>JASGHM010000001.1:0-2096984 GCA_047602365.1 Piscinibacter sp.
TACGTATTGCTAAGGTTAATAGGGAAACACGATAGAATCCGAACAGCACCTGGGCTGCTCGGCTGCGTCGCGGCGGGCATGGGCGTCACGCTGCTGCCGCGCGCGGTGGTGGCGCAGTCACCGCACGCCGCGCGCCTGCGCATCCATCCGCTGCCGCCGGCGCTCGGCGACGTCTCGACGCTGCTGATCGTGCGGCAGGACCGGCGGGCGAGCGCGGCGCTCCGCAGCTTTCTCGACATGGCGGCGCCGAAGACCCGGCCGGATCAGTTGGCCCGGGCCGGCGAGGGGCGGGTATTGGCGAGCCAGGCGCCGGCATTGCCGCGATAGTCCCTCCCGCCGCGGAAATGGGCGGTGCGCTGGCGTTCGAAGGCGAAATCGTAGCGCCGCTGCACCGCCGGGCGGTCGGCGGCTTCCACCATGCGGCCGCCCGCGAGCCGCTGGAACCGCGCCTGGAACGAGATGCCGGCGACGCCCCGGCGGTCGACGCTGTCGACGAAGCCGGTGATCGCGAGGTCGCAGCCGCGCCGGCCGCGCGGCGCGCGGGTGATGTTCGAGGGACCCCAGTCCGAGACCTCACGGAATTCGGCGATGAGCTTCCAGTCGCGGTCGAAGACGCGGACGTGTCCAGGAGTTCACGCCGAGGCCGTTTCCCTGCATGTTCCAGGCGGCGAGCACCCGTTTCGGCGTGCCGTCGCCGTCGAGATCGACGGTCGTCACCTGGAAGGAGCGGAAGCGGCCGGCCATGAGGTCGTCGGCGAGGATCTGGCGCGGCTGGCCGGGACGGTCGATCAGGAAGGCATAGGGCGGCACGCCCTCGGGCAGGTCGTACTCGCCCTCGGCGGGCACGACCTGGCAGCGCCAGAGCGTCGCGTCGCCGACCGTCAGCGAGACGCCGTGTCGGCAGCCGATCCTGTTGTCGGGCGCCATGGCGAAGATCTCGGCGCGGTCGCCGGCGGGGCCGAGGGACGGCCGCGCGACGCTCGCCGCCGTGCAGGCGCGCCATGCCGCGAAGGCCGGCGCCGGCAGGGCGAAAAGGGCGAGCGAGAGGGAAATCGATCGCACGAAGGCTGTCCGCAGTCCCGATGCCATGATCCGCCCATCCCTGTCGGCCGGCGAGGCCGCCTCGAGGCCGAACCCTCGCAGAAATACCGATGCGGGCGCAAGTGCTCCTGCGTCCGGGCCGTGTCGCGCGGGCGGCTCGATGGGATTGGGGAAATGGGGAATATAATTCCATCAACCAGCGTGATTTTCCTGTCTCTAAGAAAAATATGTTTCTCACGCCGAACTAGGGAGATATCTCTGCCGAACGGATCGTTCTTTTTAACGAACATTTCCATTGACGCGGCCGAGCGCGTCTGCGAGAAAAGACATCAAGGACGGGCCGTCTGACGGAGCGTTCTTCGCGGGATTTGATCGAGCAGCTTGCACCGCGTCACCAAGGGCTAAAGCGCCACGAACTGGCTTCGTGGGCTCTCTGACAGGAGATTTGCGATGACGTTCGTCCTTCTGCCTTCGGGCGCTTCCTCCCTGACTGGACACTGCCGCCGGATGGCGCGGGTGATGGAGCCGTGTCGGCGCTGACGCGCCGTCCCGCCTTCCCGACCCTTCAGCCCTTCCCAGACCGAGGCGCCGGTCCGTCCGGCGGCAGCTTTTTCATGTCCAGAATCCAGTCCGACACCGTCCTCATCGAGGTCGATGACGAGGCCATCGGCCTTGCCCAGCGCACCCGCGGCGGCTTCCGCTTCTTCTCCTCGCTCCGCCGGCTCGATGCGCTCGACGGCCGCGATTTCCGCTCGCTCGGAGCGATCGAGGCGGCGGCCCGCGACCTGATGCGCCGGCGGCAGGCGGCTCCCGCGCGGCGCCAGCCGGCCTACGGCTTCGCCGGCGGCATGTTCGCCGCCGCCTGAGCCGCGCCACCGATCCAGACCTTATCGCGCGCCGCCCGCGCCTCGAGAGCCATGACCCATGCCTTTGACCAGTCCTTCCGCAGCGGGGAGGCGGCCGTGAACGCCGTGACCCCGATCACCGAGGCCGTGCCGCTCGCAGCGCCGCCGCCGCCCCATATCCGCTTCGACCGGGTGAACAAGACCTGGCCGGCGAGCGCCCGCAGCGGCGCCGTCACCGCGCTCGACGGCGTGTCGCTCGACATCGCGGCCGGCTCGATCACCGGCATCATCGGCCGCTCCGGCGCCGGCAAGTCGATGCTGTTGCGCGCCATCAACGGCCTGGAGCGGCCGAGCGCCGGCTCGGTGCTGGTCGACGGGGTCGATGTCGGCGCGCTCGACAAGGCCGGCCTCGTCGGCCTTCGCCGCGGCATCGGCATGATCTTCCAGCATTTCAACCTGCTGGCCTCGCGCACGGTCTTCGACAACATCGCGCTGCCGCTGGAATTCGCCGGCGTGCCGAGACCTGAGATCGAGCGCCGTGTCGACCGTCTGATCGATCTCGTCGGCCTTGCCGACAAGAGCCGGCGCTATCCCGCCGAACTCTCCGGCGGGCAGAAGCAGCGCGTCGGCATCGCCCGGGCGCTCGCCACCGAGCCGCGCATCCTGCTCTCGGACGAGGCGACGTCGGCGCTCGATCCCGAGACGACGCGGGCGATCCTGGCGCTGCTCCGCCACGTCAACGCCATCACCGGCGTCACCATCGTGCTGATCACCCACGAGATGCAGGTGATCCGCGAGATCTGCGACGAGGTCGCGGTGATCGACCAGGGACGCATCGTCGAGCAGGGGCCGGTCTACCGGGTGTTTTCCGAGCCGAAGGCCGAGATCACCCGCGCCTTCGTCTCGTCGGTCGTCGGCGCGGCGCTGCCGAAGGCCATCGCCGATCAGCTTCGGCCGGAGCCGCAAGGGGCGGCGAGGGCGGTGGTGCGCATCCTGTTCACCGGCGCAAATGCCACGGCGCCGATCCTCTCGGGGCTTTCCCGCTCGCTCGACATCGACGTGAACGTGCTGTCGGGGCAGGTGGACGAGATCGGCGCAAGGCCCTTCGGCAATCTGATCGTCGCGGTCCCGGCCGCCGCGCCCGTGCTCGGCGCGGTGACCGGGCTCATCGAGGCGCACGGCCTGAAGGCGGAGGTGCTCGGCTATGTCGCCTGACATCCTCGCGCTCATCCTGCAGGCGACCGGCCAGACGCTCTACATGGTGGCGGCTGCGGCGCTGCTCGGCACGGCGATCGGCCTGCCGCTCGGGACCTTTTTGGCGACCAGCGGCCGGGGCGAATTGTTCCAGGCCGTGGCGCTCAACCGCGTCCTCGGGCTGGTGGTCAACGCCACGCGATCGACACCCTTCATCATCCTGGTGGTGGCGATCATTCCATTCACCCGGGCCGTGGCCGGCACCTCGATCGGCACGACGGCGGCGATCGTGCCGCTGACGGTGGCGGCGGCGCCATTCATCGCCCGGATCATCGAGGCGGCGATCCGCGAGGTCGATCCGGGCCTGATCGAGGCCTCCAAGGCGATGGGCGCGACGCCGTTCCAGATCGTCGTCAAGGTGCTGCTGCCCGAGGCCCTGCCGGCCATCGGCCTCGGCCTCACCCTCACCGTCGTCAGCCTCATCGGCTATTCGGCCATGGTCGGCGCGGTCGGCGGCGGCGGGCTCGGCGATCTCGGCATCCGCTTCGGCTACCAGCGCTTCATGCCCGACGTGATGGCCGCCGTGGTGGTCGTCCTCATCGTGCTCGTCCAGGCGGTCCAGAGCCTCGGCGAGCGCCTCTCGGCCCGCGTCGACAGGCGCCGCCGCGCCGCCTGACCCCTCTTTTCCCAAGCCGACCCTCGCAAGGAGCCTTCAAATGTCCAAGCTCATCATCAATCGCCGCGGCCTGATCGCCACCGGCATCGCCACGCTCGCCGCCCCGCGCATCGGTTTCGCTCAAGGCAGAACGGCGCTGCGCGTCGGCGTCACGGCCGGCCCGCATGCCCAAATCCTGGAAGCGGTGAAGCCGGTCGCCGCCTCCCGCGGCCTCGACCTCACCATCGTCGAGTTCTCCGACTACATCCTGCCGAACGCGGCGCTGGCGGCCGGCGAGCTCCACTTCAATTCCTACCAGCACAAGCCCTTCCTCGATCAGCAGAACGCCGACCGGAAATACGACCTCGCCAGCGTCGGCCTGACGGTCAACTTCCCGATCGCCGCCTATTCGAAGCGGCACAAGGCGATTTCGGAGGCGCCGGCGGGCGCGCAGGTCTCGATCCCCAACGATCCGACCAATGGCGGCCGTGCGCTGCTCCTGTTCCAGGACAAGGGGCTGATCAAGCTGAAGGAGGGCGTCGGCTACAAGCCGACCATCGCCGACATCACCGACAACCCGCAGCGCTTCCGCTTCATCGAGCTGGAGGCGGCGCAGACCGCCCGTTCGCTCGACGACGTCGCCGTGGCGGTGGTCAACACCAACTATGCGCTCTCCGCTGGCCTCAACCCGCAGCGCGACGCGATCCTGCGCGAGGATCCGAAGGGCCCTTACGTCAACCTGATCGCCGTGCGCTCGGTGGACCGCGAGAAGCCCTGGGTGAAGCCGGTGGTTGAGAGCTACCAGTCGCCGGAGGTGAAGGCCTTCATCGAGAAGACGTTCCAGGGCGCGGTTCTCGCCTCCTGGTGACCAGCGACGCGCTGCGGCCGGCCCCGCCGCCGGCCGCGGCCACATCCATCCTCAAGGAATTCAGGGAGCAGCCCCATGTCCAAGTCCACGAAGCCCGAAACGCTCGCCCTGCATGCCGGCTGGCGCGCCGACAGCGCCACCGGCGCGGTGGCGGTGCCGATCTATCAGACGACCTCCTACCAGTTCCGCGACACCGAGCACGCGGCGAACCTGTTCGCGCTGAAGGAGCTGGGCAACATCTATACCCGCATCATGCAATCCGACGACCGACGTGCTGGAGCAGCGGATGGCCGCGCTCGAGGGCGGCGTCGCGGCGCTGGCGGTGGCCTCAGGCCAGGCGGCCTCGGCCTTCGCGATCCAGAACCTCGCCCGCGTCGGCGACAATATCGTCGCCTCGACCGACCTTTACGGCGGCACCTGGAACCTGTTCGCCAACACGCTGAAGGACCAGGGCATCGAGGTGCGCTTCGTCGATCCGGCCGATCCGGAGGCTTCCGCAAGGCCACCGACGACCGCACCCGCGCCTATTATGCCGAGACGCTGCCCAATCCGAAGCTCGCGGTCTTCCCGATCGCCGAGGTGGCCGCCATCGGCCGCGCGTTCGGCATTCCGCTGATCGTCGACAACACGGCGGCGCCGCTGCTGATCGCCGGCCCTTCGACCACGGCGCGGCGGTGGTGGTCTATTCGAGCACCAAATATCTCGGCGGCCACGGCACCTCGATCGGCGGCCTGATCGTCGACGGCGGCAATTTCGACTGGGAGAGCTTCCCCGAGCGCCAGCCGGCGCTCAACACGCCCGACCCGAGCTATCACGGCGCGGTGTGGGCGGAGGCGGTCGAAGCCGCTCGGGCCGATCGCCTATATCATCAAGGCGCGCGTCACCTTGCTGCGCGACCTCGGCGCGGCGCTGTCGCCGTTCAACGCCTTCCAGATCCTGCAGGGCATCGAGACGCTGCCGCTGCGCATCGAGCGGCACGTCGCCAATGCCCAGCAAGGTCGCGGACTGGCTGGCCAAGCGCGCCGGAGGTCGCGAAGGTCATCCATCCCTCGCAGCAGACCGGCGGCAGCGCGGGCGCGGGCCGACCGGTATCTGAAGGGCGGCTATGGCGGGCTGGTCGGCTTCGAGCTCGACCGGCGGCCGCGCGGCCGGGCGCGCGCTTCATCGACGCGCTGAAGCTGCTTCTACCACGTCGCCAATATCGGCGACGCGCGCATCGCTCGCCATCCATCCGGCGACCACGACGCATTCGCAGCTCTCGACCGAGGAGCAGCTCGCCACCGGCGTGTCGGACGGCTATGTCCGGCTCTCCATCGGCATCGAGCATATCGACGACATCCTCGCCGATCTCGAACAGGCGCCTCGCCGCCGCCGGCCGGCAGGCGGCCGCGGCCTGACCGCACGACATCCGGCGCCGCGCGGGGGACGTGCGGCGCCGCCCCTATCGCCAGGGCAGGCTGCGGGCGGAGAAATCGCAGCAGGCCTGCGCCACCGCCGTCATGCGGGCGGCGAGCGGCGAGAGGTCCTGCACCCGGCGGACGGCGAAATACTGGATCGGCGGAATGGCTGGATCCGTCTCGATGATCCGGAGCTTGCCGGCGGCGATCTCCGGCTCGAAATAGCTGGCGGTGAGGAAGGTGACGCCGAGCCCGGCCGCCGCGAGGCCGGCCAGCACGTTGAGGCTGTTGCACTGGACGACGCGGTTGACCTTCAGGCCGTTCGCCTGGGCCCAGTCGAGCACCAGGCGCTGCAGGCCGGACCCTTTCGCCTGCGTCAGGATCGGGTAGTTCATCAGCTCCTTCAGCGAGATGGGGCTGTCCTTCGGCCCGAAGCCGGGCGCGCTCATCCATTCGAGCTTGACCGAGCCGAGCGGCACGCTGGCGAGATCGCTGTTGGCCGGCGGGTCGAGGCCGATGACGAGGTCGATGTCGCTGGTGCGCAGCTTGGTGAAGAGATCGACGCTGGCCGCCACTTCCGGCACCGGCACGAGGCCGGGGAACTCGTCCTTGATCGCGACGATGAGCTTCGGCAGCCAGGTCAGCGCGACGAGCTCGGTGACGCCGAAGCGGAACGGGCCGGTGAAGATGGCGGGCCCGCCCGCCGCCTCGCGGAAGCGCTGTTCGAGCGCCAGCATCTCGGCCGCTACGGGCAGCGTCGCCTCGCCGCTGCGGGTGAGGCGCAGGGCGCGGCTGGAACGGTCGATCAGCGGGCCGCCGACCACCTCCTCCAGCTCGATGATGCGCTTGGAGACGGTGGACTGGGCGAGGTGCAGCCGCTCCGAGGCCTCGATGAAGCCGCCGAGCGTCGCGGTCCAGTAGAAGGCCTCCACCTGCTTCAGCGTGACCGGCATGGCGTTCCCCCGACGATGGCGGGGTCTTTCATAGCATGAACAAAAGCGATGGTTGGAGAGAACAATATTCGCTTTCAGTCATGAGGCCGGTGATTCCATAGTTTGCGTCGCCCTTTCCGTTCCGGACGCGACCTTCATGCTCATCGGCCACCGCATTCTGCCCTCCGCCCCGCAGGTTCCCGCCGATATCGTCGAGGCGTTCCGCACCTGCGCGGTGGCCAACATCTCCGACAACATGAACCGCTTCCACGGCACGCGGGCGCTCCGGCCCTATCACGGGAGGGCCAAGCTGGTCGGCACGGCGGTGACGGTGAAGACCCGGCCGGGCGACAATTTCATGCTGCACAAGGCCTACGAGATCCTGCGCCCCGGCGACGTGCTGGTGGTCGACGGCGGCGGCGACCTGATCCAGGCGCTGGTCGGCGAGATCATGATGAGCCGCGCCAGGCAGATGGGCGTCGCCGGCTTCGTCATCGACGGCGCGGTGCGCGACGTCGGCGCCTTCGCGATCGCCGAGTTCCCGTGCTTTGCCCGCGGCGTCACCCATCGCGGCCCTTACAAGAGCGGGCCGGGCGAGATCAACGTGCCGGTCGCCATCGACGGCATGGTGGTGATGCCGGGCGACGTGATCGTCGGCGACGAGGACGGCGTGGTGACCTTCGGGCCTTCGGACGCCGCCGAGTTGCTGAAATTGGTGCGCGCGCAGGAGGCCCGCGAGGCCGGCGCGCTCGCGGCCATCGCCGAGGGCCGTTTCGACAATTCCTATATCGGCACCGGCGGCATCGCCGCCAAGGCGACGTCATGAGCGAGATCGCCCTTTCGGCGCGCGTGAAGCGCATCAAGCCCTCGCCGAGCATGGTGGCGCGGATGCGCGCCCAGGAGCTGAAGGCTCAGGGCCGCGACATCATCGACCTCACCATCGGCGAGCCGGACTTCGACACGCCCGCCCATATCCGCGCCGCGGCGGAAGCCGCCATGGCGGCGGGCGAGACGCGCTACACGCCGATCAACGGCACGCCGCGCCTCAGGAAGGCGATCGCCGCCAAGCTGACCAGAGAGAACGGCGTCACCTATCCGCTCGACCAGATAACGGTCGGCTCGGGCGCCAAGCAGGTGATCTACAACGCGCTCGCCGCGACGCTCGGCGAGGGCGACGAGGTGATCGTGCCCGCGCCGTTCTGGGTGTCCTATCCGGACATGGTGCTGGCCTGCGACGGCACGCCGGTCATCGTCGCCTGCGGCGAGAATGCCGGCTTCAAGCTGACCGCCGAGGCGCTGGAGAAGGCGATCACGCCGAAGACGCGCTGGCTGATCCTCAACACGCCGTCGAACCCGACCGGCGCCTTCTATTCGGCCGCGGAGATGAAGGCGCTGACCGATGTGCTGATGCGCCACCCGCACGTCGCGCTGATGACCGACGACATCTACGAGCACATCCGCTTCGACGGCGAGGAACCGGTCTGCCCGGTGGTGATCGAGCCGGGGCTCACGGGCCGCACGCTGCTCGTCAACGGCGTCTCCAAGACCTATGCGATGACCGGCTTCCGCATCGGCTACGGCGCCGGCCCGAAGCCGCTGATCGCCGCGATGAACGTCATCCAGTCGCAGACGACCTCCGGCGCCGCGGCGCCCAGCATGGCGGCGGCCGCGGCCGCCCTCGAGGGCGACCAGAGCACGGTCGGCGAGATGCGCGCGGCCTACAGGGCGCGCCGCGACCGGGCCGTCGAACTGCTCAACGCCATCGACGGCATCACCTGCCGCACGCCCGACGGCGCCTTCTACGTCTATCCGTCCTGCGCCGGGCTCATCGGCCGCAAGCGCCCCGACGGGCGGGAACTGAAGACCGACGCCGACGTCGCGATGTATGTCCTCGAGGAGGCCGGCGTCGCCGTCCTCGACGGCGCGGCCTATGGTCTCTCGCCCTATCTGCGCCTGTCGATCGCCACCTCGCTCGGCGACATCGAGGAAGCCTGCGCGCGGATCGCCCGCGCCACATCCGTACTCACCTGAACCACGACACCCCGGGGGGGAACCGTCATGAAGCTCTCGTCCATCCTGGCGCTCGCCGCCACCCTCGTCGCCGGCAGCGCGAGCCTGGTCCATGCCGACCAGCTCGCCGACATCCGCGCGCGCGGCAAGCTCGTCTGCGGCACGCTCGGCACCGCCGAGCCGTTCTCGTTCCAGCACCCGCAGACCCGCCAGATCGTCGGCTACGACGTCGACATCTGCCAGAAGATCGCGGAATCGCTCGGCGTGACGCTGGAGCTGAAGCCGATCGCGGTCGAGGCGCGCATCCCCGAGCTCGTCCAGGGCCGCGTGGACATTCTGGCCGCCAATCTCGGCTACACGCCGGAGCGTGCCCAGCAGATCGACTTCTCGTTCTCCTATTTCGTCAGCCAGCAGAAGATCATGGTGACGCGCGAATCCGGCATCACCACGCTGGAGCAGCTCGCCGGCCGCAAGGTCACCGCGCTCAAGGGCTCGTCGTCCGAGCAGGGCGTGCGCCGCCTGATCCCGACCGCCGAGACCGTGACCTTCCAGGATACCTCCGCCGCCTTCCTCGCGCTGGTGCAGGACAAGGTCGACGCCTTCTGCGCCTCCGAGCTGATCCTGGTGAAGCTGCGCCAGCAGGCCGAGCGCACCAATCCTATGGTGGTGATCGAGCGCTCGCTGTTCGTCGAGCCGTGGGGCCTCGGCCTGCGCCGCGGCGAGACCGCCTTCCGTGATCACGTCAACGGCGTGCTGACCCAGCTCCAGGCCTCCGGCGAGATCGACCGGACCTTCAACAAGTGGCTGGGCGAGGGCACCGTGTTCAACATCCGCCGCGACTTCAGGGTCGAGGAAATCCGGGGCTGAGCCGGACGGGCGGCGACTCCGGCCGCTGCCCCGACCGACCCGACGGAGAGCTGCGAGACAGATGGGCTATGTCTTCGACCTCGGCGCGGTGCTGAGCGGCCAGTATCTCAACTGGTTCCTGATCGGCATCGCCACGACCCTGGCGCTCACCGCGGCCGCCTGGGTGCTGGCCATGACGGTCGGCATCCTCTTGACGCTCGTCCGGATGATCCCGTTCCGGCCGTTCGAGTGGTTCGTCGCCCTCTATGTCGAATATCACCGCAACGTGCCGCTGCTGGTGCAGATCTTCGTCTGGTATTTCGGCGTGCCCTCGCTCTTGTCGCGGCCGTGGCGGGTCTGGATCAACGCCCATAACGGCGAGTTCATCTTCGCGACCATCGCGCTCGGCCTCGCCGCCGGCGCCTATATCGCGGAGGACCTGCGCTCGGGGATTCGCTCGATCCCGAAGACGCAATACGAGGCCGCGCGCTCCATCGGCTTCGGCTATCTCGGCGCCATGAGCTACGTGGTGCTGCCGCAATCGCTGCGCATCGTCGTGCCCGCCGCTGATCAACCAGACGCTGCTCCTGTTCAAGAACACCAGCCTCGCCATGGCGATCGGCGTCGGCGAACTGACCTACCGGACCCGCGAGATCGAGAGCTACACGTTCAAGACCTTCGAGGCCTTCGCGGTGGCGACCGCCGTCTATCTCGCCATCTCGTTCTGCATCATGGCGCTCGGCGACGTCACCGCGCGCCGCCTGAAGCTGGAGGTCCGCTGATGTGGCAGATCCTCCAGGACAACTGGCTCCTGTTCCTCGTCGGGCAATATCCGCACGGGCCGATCGGCGGCCTCGCCATGACGCTGTTCATGGCAGTGACGGCGCTGACCCTCTGTTTCCCCTTCGCCATCGCGCTGGCGCTCGCGAGGCTCAGCCCGTACCGCTGGCTGAGCGTGCCGGCGACGGCCATCGTCCACACGGTGCGCGGCCTGCCGCTCATCATGTTCGTGTTCTGGGCCTATTTCTTCTCGCCGCTGGTCGATCGGCCGGGCGGTCGGCGGCGTCGAGACGCTGGTCATCGCGCTGGTCGTCTACGAGGCGGCCTATCTCTCCGAGATCATCCGCGCGGGCATCGAGGGCCTGCCCAAGGGCCAGGTCGAGGCGGCGAGGGCGCTCGGCCTCGGCTATGTTCCCACCACCTTCCGCGTGGTGCTGCCGCAGGCCCTGCACAACATGCTGCCGAGCATGGTCAGCCAGTTCGTCTCCACCATCAAGGAGACCTCGCTCGGCTACGTCATCAGCGCCCACGAGATGACGTTCGCCGCCTCGCAGGTGAACAACGTGCTGCTGACCAAGCCCTTCGAGGTCTACGGCATCCTGGCGCTGACCTATTTCACCCTCTGCTCGGCGCTAACCTTCGTCGCGCGGCTGATCGAGCGGCGCGTCGCCGCCGAGCGGGGCGCGGCGCCCGGCGTGACGGTTGCGGCGTGAGGCGGCGATGATCCGGTTCGACACAGTCGACAAGCGGTTCGGCGACATGCAGGCGCTGCGCGCCGTCTCGGGCGAGGTGAGGCGCGGCGAGGTCAAGGTGCTGGTCGGGCCCGTCGGGCTCCGGCAAGTCGACGCTGATCCGTACGGTGACGCGGCTGGAGCCGGTCGACGGCGGCCGCGTGCTGGTCGAGGACAGGGACATCGCGGCGCGCGGCTTCCCGATCAACGCGCTGCGCCAGCGCGTCGGCTTCGTGTTCCAGGCCTTCAACCTGTTCCCGCACCTCAGCGCGGCCGGCAACATCACGCTCGGGCTGACCAGGCTGAAGAAGCTCGGCAAGCGGGAGGCGCGGGAGCGGGCGATCGCGGAACTTTCCCGCGTCGGCCTCGCCGACAAGGCCGACGAGATGCCCGGCAAGCTCTCCGGCGGCCAGCGCCAGCGCGTCGCCATCGCCCGCGCGCTCGCCATGGACCCGGCCGCCATGCTGTTCGACGAGCCGACCTCGGCGCTCGACCCGGAAATGGTCGGCGAGGTGCTCGCCGCCATGAAGCAGCTCGCGGCCGGCGGCATGACCATGATCTGCGTCACCCACGAGATGGGCTTTGCCCGCGAGGTGGCGGATGAGATCTGGTTCATGGAACAGGGCGAGGTGAAGGAGCGGGGCAAGCCCGCCGAGCTCCTGTCGAGCCCGAACCATCCCCGGCTCGCGGCCTTCCTGCGCCGGCACTGAGAGCGGCGATGCCGACACCCAGCCGTCGAACAGGGCTTGCCAAGCGTCAATTAGATCGATCTAATTCCTCCGACGCGACAGCGGCTGCCGGCCAGGCGGCGCTCCAGCCGGCAAAAGACCGGCCGTCGCACGGAGGACTTTCGCCATGGCGCAGGACGGGCGCGTCGCTTTCGTCACCGGAGCCCAGCGCGGCATCGGCCGCGCCATCGCGCTGGCACTGGCCGCGCGCGGCTTCGATCTCGTCGTCAACGATCTCGCTCCGGCCGCCGAGCTCGACGAGACGGTGGCGGCGGCCCGCGGGGCAGGAGTGAAGGCGATCGGCCTCGCCGGCGATATTTCCGATCTTGCCGGGCAGGACGCGCTGGTATCGGCGGCCTGGAAGGCCTTCGGCCGGATCGACTGCCTCGTCAACAATGCCGGCGTCTCGGTGAAGACGCGCGGCGACATGCTGGACGTCTCAGCCGAAAGCTTCGACCGGCTGATCGCCATCAACCTGCGCGGGCCGTTCTTCCTGACGCAGGCGGTGGCGAAGCGCATGGTCGCGGCGCCGGCGGCGGGCTTCCGCTCGATCGTCACGGTCTCCTCGCTCAATGCCGAGGCTGCCTCGCCCGACCGCGCGGAATATTGCATCTCGAAGATCGGCCTCTCGATGATGTCGAAGCTCTATGCGCTGCGCCTCGCCGAGGCCGGCATCCACGCGTACGAGGTGAGGCCCGGCGTCATCCGCACCGCGATGACGGCGGTGGCGCGCGAGAAATACGACCGGATGTTCGCCGAGGGCTTCGCGCCGATCCCGCGCTGGGGCGAGCCGGAGGATGTCGGCCGCGCCGTCGCCTCGCTCGCCGAGGGAGCGCTCGCCTATTCGACCGGCGAGGTGGTGCATGTCGACGGCGGCCTGTCGGTCGCGAAATTGTGAGGCTGTGATGAGCGACGCGGCACGGCGGCTCGCCCCCGGCGAATACTGGTTCGAGGACCTGCGCGACGGCGACCATTACGAGACCGGCAAGATCGTGATGACCGACGCCCATATCGTCGGCTTCGCCGGCCTCTCGGGCGATCTCTTCGACGTGCACATGGACGACGAGTTCGCGCGGGAACAGGGCTTTTCCGGGCGCATCGCCCACGGTCTCCTCGGCCTCGCCATGGCCGACGGCCTCAAGAACCGCTCGTCGGTGCGGATCATGGCGGTCGCCTCGCTCGGCTGGAACTGGAACTTCCGCGGGCCGATCCTGGTCGGCGACCGGATCGGCGTCACCGTCACCGTCAAGTCCAAGCGCCTGACCTCGAAGGGCGACCGCGGCATCACCATGCTGGGCTTCGCCGTCGCCAACCAGCGCGGCGAGGTGGTGCAGGAGGGCGAGACGGCGTTGCTGACCCGCCTGAAGCCGGCGGACGAGGGATGAAGCGGGCCGCGGCGGCGATTGACGCCGGGGCGATGACGCAGCACAGTCGGGGTTCGGCGACATCAATCGATTAGGACTTCTGCAGAGCGAATTTAGATCGATCCAAGGACAACGGCCGCGGCACAAGCGGCTTCCCTCAATCTCCCGGGAGGAGCGACAATGACGGTTCGGAAGCAAGGACAGGATGCGTCGGCGGGCGGCTGGATGAGCCGGCGCGACGTGGCGAAGCTCTTGGGCATCGGCGGCGCGGCGCTGACCGCGGGCCTGCCCGACACGGTGTTCGCACAGGCGCGGCGCAACACCCTCGTCATCGGCATCGACATCTCCGATACGGTGACGCTCGATCCGGCCCGGCAGGCGCAATACACGCCGCCGATGTCGCTGCTCGCCGCCTATGACATGCTCGTCACCATGGCGCCGGGCGACTACATCACCATCCGCCCGCAGCTCGCCACCAAGTGGGAGCGCACGCCGGACGGCAAGGGCTGGCGCTTCACGCTGCGCGACGGCGTCAAGTTCGCCTCCGGCAATCCGATGACCGCCGAGGACGTCAAGTGGTCGATGGACCGGGTGCTGCACCTCGGCGACCAGACCTCGCAATATATCAGCCACGTCGAGCGGACCGAGGTGGTCGACGCCAAGACCGTCGACATCATCCTGAAGGACCCGACGCAGCCGCTGCTGACCATCATCGCGGCGCCCGGCTTCCCGGTCTATGACAGCAAGCTGGTGGCCCAGCACGGCGGCGATGCCAGCCGCGACGCCAAGACCAAGGATCAGGCCACGGCCTGGCTGAACAACAACTCGGCCGGCGCCGGCGCCTACAAGCTGACCCGCTGGGAGCGCAACGCGCAGATCCAGTTCGTCCGGAACGACAATTACTGGCGCGGCAAGCCGGCCTTCGAGCGCGTCATCATCCGCCATATCGGCGACAGCGCGGCGCAGCTGCTGTCGATCCGCCGCGGCGACATCGACATCGCGTTCAACCTGATCCCCGAGCAGATCGCGACGCTGAAGGCGGAGCCGAGCGTACGCCTCGAGGCGCTGACCAGCCTCGACTTCGTCTACATGGCGCTGACCCAGAACCCCGAGTTCAACAAGGCGCTGGGGGTCAAGGAAGCGCGCCAGGCGATCGGCCATGCCATCGACTACGACGGCATCGTCAAGAACCTGCTGGGCGGCGCGGCGGTGCGCTGCGCCAACTTCCTGCCGATCGGCGTCTCCGGCTCCACCGAGGAGATCGCCAAGCAGGTCGGCTACAGCCAGGACCTCGACAAGGCGAAGCAGCTCCTACAGAAGGCGGGCCTCGCCGACGGTTTCGAGTTCGAGATCGCCTATGGCAATGCGGCGATCGCCGGCGTGACCTACCAGACGCTCGGCCAGAAGATCCAGGCGGACCTTGCCCGGGTCAACATCCGCGCCAAGCTGACGCCGATGGACCAGGTGAACCTGCGCACCACCTATACCGGCAACCGCGCGCAGGGCGGCGTCCTGACCTTCTGGAACCCGCCGGCGGTGGAGAACCTCCTGTGGGCGGCGGCGAGCGTGGAGCGCGTCGCCAAGCGCGTCCATTGGCCGGTGCCGCCGGAGCTCGACAAGATCGTCCGCGACGCGGCCGCCGAGCAGGATCCGAAGAAGCAGGCCGATCTCTGGGTGGAGTACCAGCGCCGGACGGTGGAGAACGCCAATTATTTCGTGCTGTTCCAGCCGATCTACCAGATCGCCACGCGCACCAATCTCGCCAAGCTGCCGCTGACCGCGGCCGGCTGGATGCTCGACATGTACGACGTGAAGCCGGTCTCCTCGTAATACATCCTCACGACGTCATGGCCGCCCTTGTGGCGGCCATCCACGTCTTCATGCTGACGTAAGGACAGTCGTGGATGCCCGGCACAAGGCCGGGCATGACGACCTTTGATGGCCTTCTTTTTTCCTCAGAACCCGTAGAGCCCCGCCGGATTGTCGACCAGGATGCGCTTGCGGTCGGCGGGATCGGGCGCCCAGTCCGCGAGGATGTCGAGGAGGTGGGCGCTGTCGGGGCGCGGATCGCGGCCGGGATGCGGCCAGTTCGAGGCCCAGAGGATGCGCTCGGGCGCGGCCTTGACCAGCGCGCGGGCGAGGCGGCTGACGTCCTCGTAGGCCGGCGCGCCGGTCTTCGAGGTCTCGTAGGGCGCGGAAACCTTGACGAAGACGCGACCGGTCTCGACGAGGCCGAGCAGCACGCGGAATTCCGGGCTGTCGACGGCCACCGGCTCGAGGAACTTGCCGGTATGGTCGATGATGACCGGCACCGGCCAGGCGCGGATCTGCGCCTCGTGGTCGGCGAGCCTCCGGCCATCGGTCTGGAACACCGCGTGCCAGCCGAAGGGCGCCATCTTCGCCGCGATCGCGTCGAGCTGGTCGAAGCCGACCGCGCCGCCCGGCAGCATGAAGAAGCGGGCGCCGCGCATGCCGGCCCTGGTCAGCCGGTCGAGCTCGGCCTCGCTCACGTGAGCGTCCACCACCGCGACGCCGCGCGCGACGTCAGGCCCGAGAGCCGCGATGCCGCGGACCGTGCATGCATTGTCGGTGCCATAGACCGAGGGCTGGACGATGACGGTCCGGGTCAGGCCGAGCTGCGCGCGGATGCGCCTGTAATCATCGACGCTTGCCGCCGGCGGCGGGGTCGAGAGCGCGGTGGGGCTAAGGGGGCTGTCGTCATAGACGTGGATATGCGTGTCGGTGGCGCCGAAGGGCACCTCGATCACCGGCTTGAGGGTCTGCGTCATGGCGGCCTCCTCAGCCGTTCCGGCGAAGCCGCGCGAGGCGGCTGGCGGCATCCGCATTGACGGCGCCGGGCGGCACCTCGCCGGCGAGCAGCGCCTTCACCTGCCGCACGGTGTCGAAGGCCTGGTGCTCGATGGCGGCGGGCGTCAAGCCGCCGGTATGGGGCGTCGCCACCACGTCGGCGCGCGAGGCGAGATCGAGCGAGGGCTTCTGGTCCGGCGCGCGGCCGACATCCATGGCGGCGCCGGCGATGCGTTTCGCGTCGAGGGCCGCCTTCAGGGCCGGCTCGTCGACCAGATTGCCGCGCGACAGGTTGATGAAATAAGCCGAGGGCTTCATGCGGGCGAAGGCCGCGGCATCCATCAGGTTCTCGGTCGCTTCCGTCGCGACGACGAGGCAGACGACGAAATCGGCCTCCGCCAGCACCGTCTCGAACGACGCCTGCCGGAGGCCCGGCACCTCGATCGTCTTGTGCGGATCGGCGACCAGCACGGTCATGCCGAAGGCGAGCGCCAGTTCCGCCATGCGCTGGCCGATCGCGCCATAGCCGAGGATGCCGATGGTCGCGCCCTGCAGCTGGACGCCCATGGCGGCCTGCGGGTCGCCGCCGGCGCGATAGACGCCGACGGAGGCCGAGACGTGACGCGAGAGGTCGATCATCATGCCGAAGCCGAGTTCGGCCACCGAGGCGATGAAGCCGGGCGTCGCGCGCGTCGCGAGGATGCCCTCGGCGCTCGCCGCCGCGACATCGACATTGCGGATGTCGACCGCGCAGCGCAGGAAGGCCACGAGATCGGGCGCTCGCCGGAAGAAGCCGGAAAAGCCCGGCGTCAGGCGGTCGGAGACGATGATCGCCATGCCCTGGGCATGGGCGATCAGCGCCGCCTCGTCCATCGTCTCGCCGGTCGAATTGATCACGACATCGGTCATGTCGCGCAGCGCCTGCACCGCGCGGGGCCCGTAATAGTTCGCCAGCATGTCCGGCGTGTGGGTGAGGAAGACCTTGGGACGGCTCACTGCCTGAACTCCGCGTCGCGCTTTTCGCGGAAGGCCCGGATGCCCTCCATGTGGTCGCCGGCCGAGAAGCACAGCGTGTTCATCTCGTTCTCGTAGCGGATGCCGGCGGGCAGCGTCGAGGACAGCGCCATGCGCACCGAGGCCTTGACCGATTCCACCGCCACCGGGCTGAAGCTGGCGAATTTGCGCGCGAGCGCGCGGGCCTCGTCCAGCACCTTCGCGTCGTCGACCAGATATTCGACGATGCCGAGACGGTGGGCTTCCGCGGCGTCGATCGGATCGCCGGTGAGCAGCAGCTTCATCGCCTGCCCGTAGCCGACGAGGCGCGGCAGCATCTGCGAGGCGCCGCCGCCGCCGACCCAGCCGCGCTGCACCTCGGGAAAGCCCATGCGCGCACCGCGCCCCATGACGCGGATATCGGCGGAAAGCGCCATCTCGGCGCCGCCGCCGAGCACCCAGCCGTGCAGCGCCGCGACCACGGGCTTGCGCATGTCGCGCAGCGCGGTGGCATATTCGACGCGGTTGCGGAACGCCCAGGCCGAGGCATATTCGGCCAGCGCATTGAGGTCGCTGCCGGCACAGAAGGCGCGCTCGCCGGTGCCGCGCACCAGCACGGCGCGCACGGCCTCGTCGCGGTCGAGGGCGCGGCACAGCCGCTCGATCTCGGCGGCCATCGGCGGCGTGACGGCGTTCAGCTTGCCCGGCCGGTTCAGCACGATCTCGGCGACGAAGCCGTCGCGTTCCAGATAGACCTCATCTGTCATCGGCACGTCCTCCCAATATCGTGCGAAACCGCACTTTCTTGTTGCAAATGGCTGTCTTTCCCGCCCGGATGTGCTCTAGACACGGCATCGCGCCTCGTTCGGGGGCGCTGCCGGGAAACGGAAACCGAAGGGCATGGCGGGCAAGGCGGGGAGCGTTGGCAGAAGTTCGGTGCGGCCGCAGCGGGTGACGCTGCACGACCTCGCCGAACATGCCGGCGTGTCGCGCGCCACCGTCTCGCTGGTGCTGCGCAAGAGCCCGCTGGTGGCGGCGAAGACGCGGGAGAGCGTGCTCCGATCGGTGCAGGCGCTCGGCTATGTCTACAATCGCGGCGCGGCGAACCTCAGGACCCAGCGCTCCCACACGATCGGCGTCTCGATCAACGAGATCACCAATCCCTATTTCACCGAGCTGACGGCGGCCATCCAGCGCGCCTTCCTGAAGCACGGGCGCGTCGTGTTCATCGCCAATTCCGAGGAGGATCCGGCGCGGCAGGACGATTTCATCGCCACCATGCGCGAATACAATGCCGACGGCCTCGCCATCTGCCCCTCGCGCGGCACCTCGCGCGACATGCTCCGGCAGCTGAAGAAGCAGGGCGTCGCCTGCGTGCTCGTCTCGCGCGACATCGCCGGCTCCGGGCTCGACTATGCCGGCCACGCCAACGAGGGCGGCATGTGCGAGGCGACCGAGCATCTGATCGGCCTCGGCCACCGGCGCATCGCCATGCTCGGCGGCAACGACCTCGTCTCGACGGGGCGCGAGCGGCGCGGCGGCTATCGCAAGGCGCTGGAGCGCCACGGCATCGCGGTGGACGAGCAGCTGGTGGTGGAGGGCGAGGCCTCGCGCAGCTTCGGCGCGGCCGCCGTGCGCCGGCTGCTGCAGTTCCCCGACCCGCCGACCGCCGCGGTCTGCTTCAACGACGTCATCGCCTTCGGCGTGATGCTGGGCCTGCGCCAGATCGGCCGCGAGCCGGGCCGGGATTTCGGCGTGATCGGCTATGACGATCTCGCCGAGGCGGAACTCTGGGTGCCCGGTCTCTCGACCGTGCGCAACGACACCAAGACGCTCGGCGACACCGCGGCGCAGCTGCTGCTCGACCGGATCGAGAATCCGGACGCGCCGGCGCGCCACGTCGTCCTGGCGCCGAAGCTGGTGCTGCGGGAATCGAGCCGGCGGCCGGCGCTGAAACGCCGGCGGTCGAGGGGCCGTTCGCGACGGTTGCGCCGATCATCGGCGTGAACTCCAGGAGGTGATTGACTCCGCGTCGAGGGAAATTTAGAACGATCTAAATCATAAGAACAAGCTTTTGGAGGAAACATGATCGTCGAGCATGGATCCCTTGCGTCCGCCGCAACGGCGAGACCGGCCGGAGCTTTCCCAGCGCGCCCGCGCGGGGCCTGACCATGGCCCGCTACATCGTCACGCGCCTGGCACTGACCGTGGTGATGGCGGTGCTCGCGACCTTGGTGATCTTCCTGATCTCCAACACGGTGCCGGGCGATCCGGTGCTCGCCGCGCTCGGCGACGTCGCCGCCTCCGACAAGGATCGTCGCGGAATGGCGGGCCGAGTGGGGCCTCGACCTGCCGCTGTGGCAGCGCTACCTGATCTTCCTGAAGGGCGTGGTGCAGGGCGATCTCGGCATTTCCATCGCCTCGCAGCGGCCGGTGATGGAGGACATCGCCCAGTACGCGCCGGCGACCGTCGAGCTCGCCACCGTCGCCTTCCTGATCACGCTCGCCGTCGGCATTCCGCTCGGCATCATGGCGGCGGTCTGGCGCGACACCTGGATCGACCATGTCGCGCGCGTCGTCTCGCTGATCGGCGTGTCGTCGCCGACCTTCTGGCTCGCCTTCATCATGCTGGCGGTCTTCTATGGCGGCCTCGAGATCGCGCCGGGTCCCGGCCGGCTCGACGCCATCGCCCTGCCGCCGACCTCCGTCACGGGCCTGCTGCTGATCGACACCGATCCTCGCCGGCGACTGGGAGACGTTCCGCGACGCGGCCGCGCATCTCGTGCTGCCGTCCATCGTGCTCGCCGCGGCGACGCTCGGCCTCATCACCCGCACCATGCGCGCGGCCATGCTCGACTGCATCGAGCAGGACTATGTGCGCGTCGCGCGCGCCAAGGGCCTGGTCGCCTGGCGGGTGATCCTGCGCCACGCCTTCCCGAACGCGCTGATCCCGGTGGTGACGCTCGGCGGCCTCGCCTATGCGAACCTGCTGACCGGCGCGGTGATGACGGAAACGGTGTTCTCCTGGCCTGGCCTCGGCCGCTACACGTTCCGGAGCGCCGCCGCGCTCGACTTCCCGGCGATCATGGGCATCACGCTGATCGTCGCCTCGTCTATCGTCCTGGTGAATTTCCTGATCGACATCTGCTACGCCTTGCTTGATCCGCGGGTGCGTGACGACCAATGAGCCGGCGGCAGCCCTGGCGGCAAGGACACCGGCGCGCTGCCGGTGATCTCGCCGCGCGCAACGTCTGGCGCGGCGCTACGGCCTGGCGGCGTTCGGCGCGGCGATCGTCGCCGCTCTGGGTGCTGATCGCGGTCTTCGCGCCGCTGATCTCGCCCTACGACCCGACTTCTGTCGACGTGCGCGGCCGCCTGCTGCCGCCGTCCTGGCAGCACTGGCTCGGCACCGACGTGCTCGGGCGCGACGTGTTCTCGCGCGCTGCATCTACGGCACCCGCGTGTCGCTGACGGTCGAGCTTCGTCGTGGTGGTGGTCGGCGCGGTGTTCGGCACGATCCTCGGCGGCATCGCGGCCTATGCGCGCGGGCGCATCGAGCAGGCGATCATGCGCCTCACCGACCTCGTGCTGTGCTTCCCGCCGATCATCCTGGCGCTCGCGATCGCCGCCGCGCTCGGCATCGGCACGACCAACACGATCATCGCCATGCTGGTGGTCTGGTGGCCGAAATTCGCCCGCCTCGCCCACAGCCTGGTCATCGTCCAGCGCAGCCTGGACTATGTCGAGGCGGCGAAATCCATGGGCCTCAAGCACCGGCCGCATCCTGCTGCGCCACATCATCCCCAATGCGGTGGGGCCGCTGATCGTGCTGATCACGCTCGATCTCGGCAATGCGATCATGACCTTCGCGGGGCTGTCGTTCCTCGGCCTCGGCGTCGTGCCGCCGACGCCGGAATGGGGCTCGATGGTCGCGGAGGGGCGCGAGCTCGTCCAGCAATGGTGGGTCGCGACCTTCCCGGGCATCGCCATCCTCACCATCGTGCTCGGCTTCAATTTCCTAGGCGACGGCGTGCGCGACTGGCTCGATCCCAGATCGGCGAACCGGTGAGCCATGGCCGTCGCCCCGCAATGCCACAGGTGATCAACAGGAGGGTGCCGTGCAGGTCGTGAGCGCGGACGAGGCCGTCAAGCTGGTGCGGTCGGGCGATACGCTGCTGATCGGCGGCTCGGGCGGCGGCCATGCCGTTCCCGAGGCGCTGCTGGCGGCGCTGGAGCAGCGGTTCCTCGCCGAGGCCTCGCCGCGCGGGCTGACCGCCGTCCATCCGGTCGAACTCGGCGACGGCGGGAGCAAGGGCGCGGGCCATCTTGCCCACGAGGGCCTGCTGAAGCGCGTCGTCTGCGGCACCTTCGTCAACTCGCCGAAGATTTCCGACCTCGCCATCGCCAACAAGCTGGAGGGCTACACGCTGCCGCAGGGCGCGCTGTCGCAACTGATGCGCGAGATGGCGGCGGGCCGGCCGGGCCTGATGACCAAGACGGGCCTGCACACCTTCGTCGATCCGCGCCTGGAGGGCGGCCGGCAGTCCGAATGCGCGCCGGAGGGCCTGGTCGAGCTCGATCGACTTCCGCGGCGAGGACTATCTGTTCTTCAAGCCGTTTCACGTCGATGTCTGCTTCCTGCGCGGCACCACCGCCGACGAGGACGGCAACGTGACCATGGAACAGGAGGCGGTGTTCCTCGAAATGCTGTCGGAGGCGCAGGCGACCAAGCGCTGCGGCGGCCTCGTCGTCGTGCAGGTGAAGCGGCTCGCCAAGCGCTGCACGCTGTCGCCGAAGGCGGTGAAGATCCCGGGCATCCTGGTCGATCTCGTGGTGGTCGAGCCGAAGCAGTGGCAGACCTATCGTGGTCGAATATTCGCCCTCCTATGCCGGCGAGCTCAGGATGCCGCTCTCCGACATCCCGGTCCTGCCGCTCGATGCGCGCAAGGTGATCGCCCGCCGCGCGGCGCTGGAGCTATTTCCCGGCGCGATCTGCAATCTCGGCTCCGGTATTTCCACCGGCATCGCCAATGTGGCGGCGGAGGAGGGGGCGCTCGACGAGGTGTGCCTCACCAACGAGCAGGGCCTGATCGGCGGCGCTCCGGCCTCGGGGGGAGACGCGGGCGCGGCGCGCAACTATGCCGCCGTGATCGACCAGCCCTACCAGTTCGACTTCTACGACGGCGGCGGGCTCGATCTCGCCTTCCTGTCCTTCGCCGAGGTCGACCGCGAGGGCAATGTCAACGTCAGCCGGTTCGGCGACCGGATCGTCGGCCCCGGCGGCTTCATCAACATCAGCCAGAATGCCAAGAGCGTGGTATTTTCCGGCACGTTCACCGCCGGCAAGTCGGAATTGTCCTGGATCGACGGCGCGATGCGCATCGCCCGCGACGGCGAGCACGCCAAGCTGGTCGAGACGGTGCGGCAGGTGACCTATTCCGGCCGCTACGGCGCCTCGCGCGGCCAGCGCACGCTCTATGTCACGGAGCGGGCGGTGTTCAGCCTGTCGGCCGAGGGCGTCGAGCTGATCGAGATCGCACCGGGCGTCGATCTCGAGCGCGACGTCATCGGCCGCATGGGCTTCAGGCCCATCGTCTCGCCGCAGCTGAAGCTGATGGAGGCGGGGCTGTTCCGCCCCGAGACCATCGGCCTTGCCGACCATATCGTCGCGGCGCCAGCGCCGGCCGGGGCCTGCCCAGCTCAAGGGCCGCATGGCCGCGGCCGCGGAATAGAGGATGCCATGGCCGACATGCAGAGCCAGCCGCTGATCGAGGGCGCGACGCGCCTCTACGTCATCATCGGCGATCCCGTGGCGCAGGTGAAGTCGCCGGGCATCTACAACGCGAAATTCGCCGAAGCCGGCATGAACACGGTGTTCGTGCCGGCGCACGTGCCCATCGCCCATTTCGAGGAGACGATGCGCGGCATGATGCGGCTCGGCAATCTCGACGGGCTGATGATCACCGTGCCGTTCAAGTCGATGGTCATGCCGCTGGTCGATCGCGTGCTGCCGATGGGCGCCAAGGTCGGCGCCATCAATGCCGCGCGGCGCGAGGCGGACGGCAGCTGGACCGGCGACATGTTCGACGGCACCGGCCTCATCCGCGGCCTCGCCAACCGCTCGATCTCGATGGCCGGCCGCAAGGTCATGCTGGTGGGGGCGGGCGGTGGCGGCAGCGCGGTGGCCGTGGCGGTGGCCGATGCGGGGGCTGCGGCGGTCTCGATCTTCGACGCCGACACGGCCAAGGCCGCGGCGCTCGCGGCGCGCGTCGCCGAGCACTATCCCGCCTGCGCCACCCGGCACGGCGCCGTGACCTTCGAGGGCCACGACACGTTCATCAACGCGACGCCGATCGGCATGGCGCCGGGCGACGGCCCGCCGGTGCCGCTCGACGGGCTCCGCCCCGACATGCTGGTGATCGACATCATCATGAAACCCGAGACGACGCCGCTGATGGCGCAGGCCCGCGCGCTCGGTTGCACGGTGATCGGCGGCAAGGCCATGCTGGAGGGCCAGGCCGAGCAGGTGGCCGAGTTCTACCGGCTCGGGGCTTCCCGATGATCGCGACCTTCCTCGAGCCCGGTGAGAGCGCCACCTTCGCCAAGACCATCACCGAGGCCGATCTGGTGCTGTTTTCCGGCCTTACCGGCGATTTCGACCCGATCCACGTCAACGAGGCCTATGCAGCGGAAACGCCGTTCGGCCGGCGCATCGCCCATGGCGCGCTGGTCATGGGGCTCCTGTCGACCACGGCGTCGATGATGTCGCGCCGCTCGGTCGAGCGCGGCTCGACGGCGACCTCGGTGTCGCTCGGCTACGACCGCATCCGCTTCCTCAAGCCCGTCTTCATCGGCGACACGCTGAACGCCCGCTACACGATCGAGGAGATCGACGGCGCGAGCGCCCGGGCGCGCTCGAAGGTGGAGGTCACCAACCAGCACGGCGAGGCCTGTCTCGTAGGCACGCACATCATGAAATGGGTCGCCCCCGCGGCCTGACGACACGCCCCTTGCCGAACCGTCCCGACGACCGCACCAACCCTTGCGAGCGAACCCATGCCGCTGTCCGAGACCCATGAGGAAATCCGCCGCGTCGCAAGGCGCTTCGCCGAGGAGGTGGTGCGGCCCGAGGCGGAGACGCTGGACCGCGACGAGGCCTTCCCGGCGGAGATCTACGCCCGGATGGGCGAGCTCGGCCTGTTCGGCATCACCACGCCGGCCGAGCTCGGCGGCGCCGGGCTCGACGTCCTCGCTTATGCGCTGGTGATGGAGGAACTGTCGCGCGGCTATGCCTCGGTCGCCGACCAGTGCGGGCTCTACGAACTGATCGCGACGCTGCTCTCGGTCCACGGCACGCCGGCCCAGCAGCAGCGCTGGCTCGGGCCCTTGCTGCGCGCCGAGTTCCGGCCGGCCTATTGCATCACGGAGGCCGAGGCCGGCAGCGACGTCTCCGGCATCAGGACGACGGCCGAGCGGACCGCGACCGGCTGGCGGCTGACCGGCGCCAAGCTCTGGATCCACAATGCGCCGGTGGCCGATGTCGGTTTCGTGCTGGCGCGCACCGACAAGGCCGCGGGCAAGCGCGGCATGAGCATCTTCATCGTGCCGCTCGACCTTGCCGGCGTGTCGCGTGGGCCGAAGGAGCACAAGATGGGCCAGCGGGCCTCGCAGGTCGGCGGGCTGACCTTCGACGGCGTCGAACTGCCGGCCGATGCGCTGCTCGGCCAGGAGGGGCGGGGCTTTCCCATCATGATGAGCGCGCTCGACAAGGGCCGCGTCGGCATCGCCTCGCTGGCGGTCGGCATTGCGCAGGCGGGGCTGGAGGCGGCGCTGGACTATGCGCGGACGCGCCGGCAGTTCGGCCAGCCGGTGGCCGCGTTCCAGGGCCTCTCCTGGCTGCTCGCCGACATGGCCAAGGAGATTTCCGCCGCGCGCCTGCTGGTGCGCCATGCGGCGGAAGCGATGGATGCGGGGCAGGGCGCCACCATCCATTGCTCGATCGCCAAGTGCTTCGCCTCCGACATGTCGGTGGCGCAGACGGCCAATGCCGTGCAGGTGTTCGGCGGCTCCGGCTATATCCGTGGCTTCGAGGTGGAGCGGCTCTATCGCGACGCCAAGATCACCCAGATCTACGAGGGCACCAACCAGATCCAGCGCACGATCATCGCGCGCGAGTTGATGGCGAACGGCGTGCCATAGGTGTTCGTCGCGTGTGACGGTCTGATGACAGCCGTCATGCGGCAGGCCTAGACTGCGCCCCAACAAGGCCGGCACGCGAATCCGGCATGGGGAGACGTGGCATGGCTCGGTTCTTCGGTGCGATCGCCGTCCTGATGGCGCTGGCGGGCGCGCCGCCGGCCACGGCCCAGGGCGTGCTGAACGTCTATTGCTCGGTGCAGGCCGAGTGGTGCCAGGCGGTGGCGACGAATTTCCAGCGCGATACCGGCATCCGCGTCAACATCACCCAGCGCGGATCGGGCGAAAGCCTCGCCGCCATCCGCGCCGAGGCGCAGAACCCGCGCGCCGACGTCTGGTTCGGCGGCACCGGTGATCCGCATCTGGCGGCGGCAGAAGAAAACCTCAGCCAGGCCTACGAGAGCGCGCGCAACGGCGAATTGCAGCCCTGGGCGCTGGCGCAGTGGCGCCAGTCCGGCCAGCGGGCGATCGGCGTCTATGCCGGCGCGGTCGGCTTCGGGGTGAACACCGAACTGCTCGCCCGCAAGGGCCTGCCGGCGCCGACCAGCTGGGCCGACCTCCTCGATCCGCGCTATCGCGGCGAGGTGCAGATGGCCAATCCGAACTCGTCCGGCACGGCCTATGTGGTGATCGCGACGCTGGTGCAGATCATGGGCGAGGACAAGGCCTTCGACTATCTCAAGGCGCTGCACGCCAACATCAACACCTATGCCCGCGCCGGCACCGGGCCGATCAAGGCGGTGGCGCGCGGGGAGACCGGCATCGCGCTCTGCTTCGTCCATGACGCGGTGGTGGAGACCAATGCCGGCTTTCCGGTGGGCTATACCAACCCGTCCGAGGGCACCGGCTTCGAGATCGGCTCGATGTCGATCCTGCGCGGCGCCCGCAACCTGACGCAGGCGCGCCGCTTCTACGACTGGGCGCTGACGCGCGAGGCGCAGGCCCTGGGCTATGCCGCCGGCAAGCAGCTGCAGACCCCTTCCAACCGCTGGGCGCCGGTGCCGCCCGGCGCGCCGGACCTCACGAAGATCCGGCTGATCGAATATGATTTCGCCCGCTACGGCCGTGCCGCCGAGCGCCGCCGCCTGATCGAACGCTGGGACCGCGAGATCGGCGCGCTGCCGCGCTGACCGCCGCCGCCCCGACGAGGAGAATGACCATGATCCGCCGCATCTTCGCAGGGCTCGCGCTCGCCGCCGGCCTCTCGGCCGCGCCCGCCGCCGCCCAGGGCCAGCTCAACATGCTCTGCGCCCCGCAGGCCGACTGGTGCGAGGCGATCGCCTCCGCCTTCCAGCGCGAGACCGGCATCCGCGTCTCGATGGCGCGCAAGTCGACCGGCGAGATCCTGGCGCAGGTGCGCGCGGAATCGGCCAATCCGCGCACCGACATCTGGTTCGGCGGCTCGGCGGAGGGCCATTTCACCGCGGCGGAGGAGAACCTGCTGCAGGCCTATACCTCGCCCAACATGGCGGAGCTGCACCCCTGGGCGCAGAAGGTCCACGCGCAGTCGCAGGGGCGCTGCGTCGGCGTCTCCACCGGCGCCATCGGCTTTGCCTACAACCGCGAACTGGTGGCGCGGAAGAACTTGCCCGTTCCGCAGCGCTGGTCGGATCTCCTGAAGCCGGAATATCGCGGCGAGATCCAGATGCCGAACCCCAATTCGTCGGGCACGGCCTATACGATCATCGCCGGCCTCGTGCAGCTCTGGGACGAGGAGCGCGCCTTCGCCTATCTCAAGGCGCTCCACGCCAACGTCAACGCCTATACCCGCTCGGGCGCCGCGCCGCTGCAGGCGGTGGCGCGCGGCGAGACGGCGGTGGCGCCGACCTTCAACATGGAGACGCAGACCCAGATCGAGGCCGGCTTTCCCGTCGCCATGACCTATCCGGAGGAGGGCACGAGCTACGAGGTCGCCTGCATGTCGATCATCCGCGGCGCGCGCAACCTCGCCGCCGCCCGGCGCTTCTACGACTGGTACCTGACGCCCGCCGCCATGGACATCCAGTACCGCGCCAACCAGTTCCACGTGCCGGCGCACCGGCGGGCGACCGCCGATCCGCGCCTGCCGGACATGAGCAAGATCCGGCTGATCGATTTCGACATCGCGACCTACGGCTCCAGCGCGGTGCGCCGGCGCCTGCTGGAGCGATGGGACCGCGAGATCGGATCGCAGCCGCGCTGAGGCCGGCATGGCCGCCCGCTCGTCCTTCGCCTTCTGGCTCACCGGCGCCATCGGCCTCGTCCTCCTGCCCTGGCACATGCAGCAGGGCGGGCTGACGCCCGCCGGGCTCTGGGGGCTCGGCGAGGCGGATGCGGAAGCGGCCTCGGCGCTGTGGCAGGCCTTGGCGCACAAGCGGTTCTGGTTCTGGCCGGTGGTCGCGGCCCTGCTGGTCGCGCTGCCGGGCGCCCTCCCGATCCTGCCGCGGCCGCGGCGGGCGAGCCTGCTGGTCGCGGGCGGCGCGCTCGGGCTCCTGGCGATCGGGACCGAAGGGCTCGCCATCGGCATCAACGGCTGGTCCTTCGCAGGCCTCGAGCGCGCCTTCGGCAATCTCGGCGACCGGCAGTTCGGCATCGGGCTCGGCGGCGCGCTGACCTTCGGGGCGTTCCTCATCCTGCTGACCGACGGGTTGGCCCTGAAGGGCTATTTCAAGGGCGACCGGTTCGTCGCCGGCGCGGTCGGCGTGCTGGTCGCCTCGATCGTCCTCTTCACCGCCTGGCCAGTCGGCTCGATCCTGGCGCAGATGCTGGTGCCGCGCGCCGACCTGACGCTCGCCGCCTCGTTCGCCGCGCGCTTCGCCGACGGCAAGATCTGGAGCCTCGCCTGCACGGTGTCGAGCGCCGGCTGCGGCGTGTTCTGGAACACGCTGCTGCTCGGCATGATGACCGCCACCGCCGCGACCGCGCTCGGCCTCGCCTTCGCGCTGGTGGTGACCCGCACCGGCTTTCGCGCCCGGCGGGCGCTGCGGCTGCTCACCGTGCTGCCGATCATCACGCCGCCCTTCGTCATCGGCCTCGGGCTGATCCTGATCTTCGGCCGCTCGGGCGTCGTCAACCAGATGGTCGAGGCGGTGACCGGCTGGCAGCTCGGCCGCTGGATCTACGGTCTCTCGGGTGTGTTCCTCGCGCAGACCTTCTCGTTCACGCCGACCGCCTTCCTGGTGCTGATCGGCGTGGTGGAGGGCATCTCGCCGGCCATGGAGGAGGCGGCCGAGACGCTGCGCGCCAGCCGGATGCGGACGTTCCGCACCGTGACGCTGCCGCTGATGCTGCCCGGCCTCGCCAATGCCTGGCTCGTCGTCTTCGTCGAGAGCCTCGCCGATTTCGGCAATCCGATCGTGCTCGGCGGCTCCTACGGCGTGCTCTCCACCGAGATCTTCTTCGCGGTGGTCGGCGCGCAGCAGGATTTCGGCCGCGCCGCCGTGCTCGCCGCCATCATGCTGGTGCTGGCGCTCCTCGCCTTCGTCGGCCAGCGGCTGGTGGTCGGCCGGCGCTCCTACGTCTCGATGACCGGCAAGGGCGACACCGGCCTGCCGGCGCCGCTGCCGCGGCCCGTCGCGCGGGCGGCCTTCGGCATCGCGCTGCCCTGGGCGGCGCTCACCGTCGCGGTCTATGTCATGGCGCTCGCCGGCGGCTTCGTGAAGATCTGGGGCCGCGACTGGACGCCGACGCTCGACCATTTCCGCCGCGCCTTCGCGCTGGAATGGACCTCGGGCGGCGCGATCATCTTCGCTGGCGGCGCCTGGCATTCGCTCGGCACCACGTTGCAGCTCGCCGCCATCGCCGCGCCGATCACCGCCGGCCTCGGCCTCGTCGCGGCCTGGCTCCTGACGCGCCAGCAGTTCATCGGCCGGACCGCGCTGGAATTCGCGCTGATGCTGACCTTCGCCGTGCCCGGCACGGTGATCGGCGTCGCCTATATCCTCACCTACAACGTGCCGCCGCTGGAACTGACCGGCACGGCGATTATCCTCGTCGCCTGTTTCGTGTTCCGCAACCTGCCGGTCGGCGTGCGCTCGGGGGTAGCCGCGATGAGCCAGCTCGACCGCTCGCTGGACGAGGCGGCGATCACGCTGCGCGCCTCGACCTTCCGCACGCTGCGCACGGTCGTGCTGCCGCTGCTCAAACCCGCCATCGTCACGGCGCTGGTCTATTCCTTCGTGCGCGCCATGACCACGGTCTCGGCGGTGATCTTCCTCGTCTCGGCCGAATACGAGATGGCCACCGTGTTCATCATCAACCGGGTGATCAACGGCGATTATGGCCTCGCCATCGCCTATTGCGCCGTGCTGATCGTGCTCATGATGGCGGCGATCGGCCTCATCCAGCTTCTCACCGGCAGCCGCCGCCTCGGCCGGCGCAGCGCCGAACCCCAGAGCACCGGAGGCCGCGCATGAGCGCCGCAACGGGGGCGGCCGTCCGCCTCGAGGGCATCGCCAAGAGCTACGGGCAGGTGGTGGCGGTGCGCCCGCTCGACCTCGAGATCGAGCGCGGCACGCTGGTGACGCTGCTCGGCCCGTCCGGCTGCGGCAAGACCACGCTGCTGCGCATGATCGCCGGCCTCGAACAGGCGACGTCCGGCCGCCTGTTCATCGGCGGGCGCGACGTGACGCTCGCCTCCGCCGGCGAGCGCAACGTCTCGATGGTGTTCCAGAGCTATGCGCTGTTTCCGCACATGAGCGTCGCCGACAACGTCGCCTATGGCCTCGTCTCGTCGGGCCTCGCCAGGCGCGCCGCGCGGGCGAAGGCCGAGGCGGCGCTGGAGACGGTCGGGCTCGCCGGCTTCGGCGAGCGGCTGCCCTCGCAGCTCTCCGGCGGCCAGCAGCAGCGCGTGGCGGTGGCGCGCGCGCTGGTGCTGGAGCCGGATGTCCTGCTGTTCGACGAGCCGCTGTCCAATCTCGACGCACGCCTCCGGCGCTCGATGCGCGAGGAGATCCGCGCGCTGCAGCAGCGCCTCGGCCTCACCGTCGTCTATGTGACGCACGACCAGTCCGAGGCGCTCGCCGTCTCCGACCGCATCGTGGTGATGCGCAATGCCGCGATCGCGCAGGTCGGCACGCCGGAGAGCTCTATACCCGCCCGGCGAGCGTCTTCGTCGCGACCTTCATGGGCGAGGCCGAATCCGGTGAAGGGCGTGATCGAGGCTTCCGCCGGCGGCCGGGCCCGCGTGCGGCTGGGCGAGGCGGCGCTCGATCTCGCCGATCCGGGCCTCGCCGCGGGCGAGGCCGACGTGGTGATCCGCCCCGAGGCCATCGTCATCGGCGATGCCGGGGCAGGGGGCCTCGCCGGCCGCATCGCCAAGGCGACCTATATGGGTTCGCACACCGAATATGTCGTCGAGACGGCGCTCGGCCAGCTCTTCGCCATCTCGCCCGACCGATTGGCGCGTCGCACCGTGGGGGACGCCGTGTCGCTCGCCTTCGATCCCGCCGGCGTCATGCTGGTCGCGCCCTGACAGGGAACAGGCGCGGCGGCGGGGCGTTGATTCGTTGGCCAGGGTTTGCGGGGCCATGCCTTTGTGCGCCTTCGTGCGGGATCGCCGCGAGTTGAGCCACGCGCCGGCTCGGGCCATCATGCCTACCGACCGTCGGCGGGCAGGGCCGAAGGGGCCAGACAGGATCGCATCATGCATATCCGCTACGGCTATACGCTGGATGTCGTCTGCGAGGCGCCTGCCGAGCTGGTCACCGGGCTGGATGTCCATTCCTCGCGCCGCGCCGACATCACCGAGCCCGACGACATGCATGCGACGGCGCTCGCCAACGGGGCGGCGCTCGATTGCGGCGAGATCGGCGTCGATCGCTTCGGCAACCTGTTCCGGCGGCTCGCGGTGCCGGCCGGCGGCGCCCGGCTGACCGCGCAGGGCATCATCCACGATTCCGGCTTCGCCGATCCGCCGGCGACGGACGCGCGCGCCATGGCGGCGGGCGACCTGCCGGAAGAGGTGCGGCTCTATCTGGACGAAAGCCTGCTCTGCCCGCAGGCCGGTTTCGTCTCGCTGGCGAACGTGCTCGGCGCCAGCGCGCCGGCCGGCTGGTCGACCGTGCAGGCGATCGTCGACCATGTGCGCCAGCGCCTGCGGCTCGATCCCGCCGCGGGGGTGACGGGCCGCACCGCCGCGGATGCGATCGGCGCGGGCGGCGGCAGCCTCGACGATCTCGTCCATGTCGCCATCGCGCTCTGCCGCGTGGCCGGCATCCCCGCCCGCTACGCGACCGGCTATCTCGCCGAGACCGGAGGAGAGGCGCCGGCGGGCGGGGGCTTCGCCGTCTGGTTCGAGGCCTATCTCGACGGCCGCTGGTGGATGTTCGACGTGGTCGCCGACCAGCCGCGCATCGGCCGGATCCTCATCGCCGAGGGGCGGGACGCGGGCGATGCCGCCGTCGTCGGCTCGTCGGCGCCGTTCCGCATCGCGCGGCAGGAGGTGGTGGCCGAGGAAGTCACCGGCGACCGCTTTCCGGTCACCTCGCGGGAGCGGCGCGAGCGCTGGGTGGCGCGGCGCTGAGACGGGACTTTGCGTGACGCGGCCATGACGGAACGACGCATGTCTGGCACGCAATGCTCGCTCTGTCGTCCTTGCTCGCTTGCCTGTACCCGATAGACATGCCGCTCCGCGATTTCGCCCTGCTGGTCTTCATCTGCGTGATCTGGGCTGCGAATTTCATCGTGACGAAGCTGGCGCTCGCCGAATTGAACGCGCCGCCGCTGTTGTTCTCGACCCTGCGCTTCGCTCTCGTGCTGCTCGCGACGCTGCCCTGGCTTCTGCCGATGCCGCGGCCGCGCTGGCGCATCCTGGTCGTCGGCCTTTTGATGGGCGGCGGCGGCTTCGGGTTGGTCAGCGTCGGCATGCTCTGGGCGACGCCGTCGAGCGCGGCGGTGGTGACCCAGCTCGGCGTGCCGATGACGGCGCTGCTCTCGGTCATCGTGCTCGGCGAGCGCATCGGGATCCGTGCGCGGCCTCGGCATCGCGCTGACCTTCTTGGGCATATCGCCCCGTCGGATGTCGTTCCATCTGGACCGGCTTCTCCATCTCGTTCGGGCTTGATCTTCGTCGCGGCCAGCGCGCTCGCCTCCGCCATCGGCATCGTGCTGATGAAGCAGATGCCGGGCATCGCGCCGCTGCAGTTCCAGGCCTGGGTCGGGCTGCCTCGGCGGTGCCGCTGGGGCTGATGTCGCTGGCGATCGAGAGCCATCCCGTCGACCGGGCCTGGCAGGGCCGGCTGGGGCTTCGTCGGCGACAATCGCCTTCACTGCGATGGCGGTCTCGCTGCTCGGCCCACGATCTTCTTCGCCTGGTGCAGCGCCACGAGGCGAACCTCATCTCCACCCTACGTCGACCCGCTGATGGCGATCGGCATGGGCGTCGTCATCATGGGCGACCTTGTTCGACCTGCGCATGGCGGTCGGCAGCTTGGTGGTGCTGATGGGCGTGCTGATGATATGCTCGGCCCCAGTGGCGCGCCGAAGGGCGCATCGGCGGGTCCAGGCGCCGCCGGGTCAGGCGATCTGGGCACGGCCGGTCGCCACCGCCATGCTGGCGGTGTCGAAGAAGCAGGTCATCTGGTCGATCCGGGTGGCCTTCTGAAGGTGACGAGGTCCTTGCAGCGCTCGCTGTCGATGATCTTGCCGGTGCGGCGCAGTTCCAGCTTGCTCCACCAGTGGACGGCGGCGTTGTCGCCGTCGACGATGATCCGCTCCAGCACGAATTCGCGGATCTTGAAGTCGGCGTGGAAGCGGGTGAACAGGTCCTGCAGGCCGGTCGTCCCCGAGCGCGTGCCGGCATCGATGTTGAGCGCCGGGTTGCCGACGACCGTCACCTCGCAGGTCTCGGAGAACAGCGCCATCAGCGCCTGCACGTCGCCCCGCGCGAAGGCCGAATAGACGGTCTTCAGGCAATCGGAATGGGGCAGGTCATTGGCGACGACGCGAAGCATGGCAACCCTTATGGGCCGGCGCAGATGAACGCCGGTAAAACGCCGCAAGAGCTTCGGCGTTCCCCTGGGGGATGGGCAGGCAAAGCGCTGACAGCCCGTCGCATAGCGTCAATCGGGCCGGAAAACAGCCTCTGGGCGCATGAAGTACCGGCGGGATCTGTCGATATCTCGGGTGCGCGGCGATCCGCTCACGAGAACGTGATCGGGCTGCCCTCGTCTCCTCAGGTGACCGGAGACCCGGTGTGGCGAAACGGGTCTTCGGGCCGCGGCCGTCGGGCAGGGCCCGGGCGCGCGGAAGAAGCCGAAGCGTCGACCGTCAGAGAACCTTCCGCGGATCGAGCGCGTCGCGCAGGCCGTCGCCGATGAAGTTGATCGCCAGCACGGTCAGGAAGATCGCGGCGCCGGGGAACAGCGCCCAGTGCGGGCGCGTGGTCCAGATAGTCCTTGGCGTCGAACAGGATGCGGCCCCAGGTCGGGATGTCCGGCGGGAAGCCGACGCCGAGGAAGGAGAGGGTGGATTCGGCGATGATGGCGGCGGCGACGTCGATCGTGCCGGCGACGATCACCGGCCCGAGCGCGTTGGGCAGGATGTGGCGCGTCACCTGCCGCCAGCGCGTGGCGCCGAGGGCGCGCGCCGCCTCGACGAACTCCTTCTCGCGCAGCGACAGGAACTGGGCGCGCACCAGGCGCGCCACCGGCATCCAGCGCAGGCCGCCGATGACCAGCACGATGAGCAGGAACACGCCCATCTCGACGCCGAACAGGCCCTTCAGCGCGTCGCGGAACAGGTAGATGACGAGCAGCAGCAGCGGCAGCTGAGGCAGCGACAGGAACAGGTCGGTGACCCACATCATCGCGGAATCGACGGCGCCGCGCGAGATGCCGGCGATGGCACCGACGATGATGCCGACCACCACGGCCACCGTCATGGCGGCGAGGCCGACGGCCAGCGAGATGCGCCCGCCATAGATCATGCGCGCCAGCAGGTCCTGGCCGAGGTCGTCGGTGCCGAAGGGATGGCTCCACGACGGCGTGGCGAGGCGCGCCGCGAAGTCGATCTCGTTGATCGGCACGGTCCAGATCCACGGCCCGACGATGATGGCCAGGATCATGACGAACAGCACGGCGATGTTGACCACCGCCAGGCGGTGCCGGCGGAACTTGCGCCAGGCTTCCATGCTGGGGGACACGCGCCTGGGACGGGCGGCCACAGCCTCCCGCACCACGGTGTCCGCGGTCGCCTCAGCTGAAGGAGATACGGGGGTCGAGCCAGCCATAAAGGATATCTGCGATCAGGTTGAAGAGGACGACGAGGCAGGCGAAGACGAAGGTCACCGCCATGATGACAGGCGTGTCGTTGGCGAGGATCGCGTCGATCAGCAGCGAGCCGATGCCGGGCACGCGGAAGATCTGCTCGGTGACGATGGCGCCGCCGAACACGGAGGGCATCTGGAGCGCGACCAGCGTCACCACGGGGATGAGGGCGTTCCTCACCACGTGCTTGATGATGACGATCCGCTCGTCGAGCCCCTTGGCGCGCGCCGTGGTCACGTAGTCGAGGCGGATCACGTCGAGCACGGCGGAGCGCACGTAGCGGGTGTAGGACGCGGCCTGGAACATGCCGAGCACGGAGATCGGCATGATCGCCTGCTTGACGTTCTCCCAGTACCAGCGCCAGCCGGTGGCCGCGATGTCGGTGCGGAACACGAAGGGCAGCCAGTCCAGCCAGATCGAGAAGACCAGGATGAACAGGAGGCCGGTGAAGAAGGTCGGCAGCGAGAAGCCGATGAAGGCGAAGGTGTTGGCGATCTGGTCGAAGATCGAATAGGGCCGGGTGGCGGCGTAGATGCCGATCGGCAGCGCCACCATCAGGGCCAGGATCTGCGAGGAGCCGACGACGAAGAGCGTCGCCGGCAGCCGCTGCAGGATCAGGGCGTCGACGTTGATGCGGCTGGCGAAGGAGAAGCCCCAGTCGCCCTGCAGCATGGCGGTGAGCCAGCGCAGGTAGCGCACGTACAGAGGGTCGTCGATGCCGAACTTCGCCCGGAGCGCGAGACGCACCTCGGGCGGGATGTTCGGGTTGGTGGCCATCTCTCCGAAAGGATCGCCCGGCGCCAGCGCCAGCACCGTGAAGAGCACGATGCTGATGCCGAGCAGGCTTGGCACGGCGATGATCAGCCGTCGCAGCAGGTAATTGCCCATCTATTCCTGGTCCGGTTTAAGGAACTCCAGAGGCGGACGCCTCAGGAGCGGAACCAGGCATTGAGCGACCAGAGATCGAGATCCCAGGCGCTGGGCTGATTGACCAGCGTGTTGCTGCAGGCCGCGACGCGGGTGCGGGCCAGGAGCGGCACGATGATGTTCTCGCTGCAGTAGATGTCGTTCATGCGGATGAAGAGAGCCGCGCGGCGCACCGGATCGAGCGAGTTCTGCGCCTCCTTGAAGGCGGCGTCGGCCTCCGCGCTGACGAAGCGCGAGATGTTGCGCCCCTGCCACTTGTTCTCCTTGTTGGCGACCTCCCAGGATACGAGCTGCAGCATGAACCGCTCGGGGTCCGGCTGGAGCATGGTGGTCGTGTACATCTCGATGTCGCAGTAGAACTTCGAGTAGGTGTCCGGATTGGCGACGTCGGAGGAGAAGAACACCGAGGCGGTGACCGATTTCAGCTCCAGGTCGATGCCGGCGCGCTGGGCGGCCTGCTTAATGATCGCCTGCGTCTTCTGGCGCGGGGCGTTGATCGAGGTCTGGTAGACGAATTTCAGCTTCTTGCCGTCCTTCGCCCGGATGCCGTCGGAGCCGCGCTTCCAGCCGGCCTCCTCCAGGATCGCGTTGGCCTTGTCGACGTTGAACTCGTATTTCATGTTCGGCGAGACGAATTTCGCCGGGGCGTTGACGAAGTTCGCGGTCGCGGTGCCGCCGCGGCCATAGATGAACTTCTGGATCGATTCGCGGTCGAGCAGCAGGTTGAAGGCCTTGCGCACGGCCGGATCGGTCAGCGTCGGGTGCTTCGACTTGACGCTGGAGCGCTCGCCGTCGACCTCGGTCCAGGGGTCGGTGGTGTTGAGCATGATGAATTCGATGTTGCCGCTCGGATTGGCAACCGCCTTGCCGCGGCCGCCGCGCTCCATGCGGGTGAGGATCTCGTCCTCCACCTGCATGTTCCAGGCGAAATCATACTCGCCGGTCTGGATGACGGCGCGGGCCGCCGAGACCGCATCGCCGCCGCCCTTCACTTCCAGCGTGTCGAAATGAGGCTGGTTGGCGACGTGGTAGTCGGGGTTGCGGTCGCCGCGCAGGATGTCGCCCGGCTTGAACTCGACGAACTTGTAGGCGCCCGTGCCGACCGGCTTGAGGTTGGCCGGCGCGTCGCGCGAGGCGGCGCCCTTGTACTGGGCGAAGACGTGCTTCGGAATGATCATGCCGGCGGCGCCGACGAAGGCGTCGGCCCAGAACGGCGTCGGCTTCGGGAAGGTGACCTTGACCGTGAAATTGTCGATCTTCTCGACCTTGATGTCCTTGTAGGAGCCGATGGTCGTGGCGGCGGTGGCCGCGTCGCCGGCATATTCGGCGGTGAACAGCACGTCGTCGGCGGTGAAGGGCTGGCCGTCGTGCCACTTGACGCCCTGCTTCAGCTTCCAGGTGACGGTCAGGCCGTCGGCGGTGATGCCGCCGTTCTCCCGGCTCGGCAGTTCCGCGGCGAGGCAGGGGACGAGATTGCCCTCGAGGTCCCAGCCGGCCAGCGGTTCGTAGAACACGCGCGAGGCTTCCTGGTCCTTGGTGCCGATGGCGAAATGCGGGTTGAGCAGGGTCGGGGCCTGCCAAAGCAGGATCTTCAGCGGGCCGCCGCCGCCGGCCTTGGTCGGCTTGTAGCCCATCGCGGTCTGGGCATGGGCGACCCCGGAGAAGGTGAGGAGCTGGGTCGCCGCAGGCGCCGCCAGTCCGACCGCCGCCAGGCGCTGGATGAAGGCGCGGCGCGACATCGTCCCGTCCTTCACGTCGCTGATCAGGCCGCGCAGTTCTTGCTCGTTCATGGAACTCTCCTCGTGGACGCGACAAGGCTCATGCAACATGCATGCCGTCCCCGTCCTCTCGCCGGCGCCCTGCCGGTCTTGGCGATGGAGGCTATCCGAGCCTTGGAACAGCGTTATCCGCTACTTTACGTAGCTGACGCGGAATGAGGCAGAAATTCCCTGCGGCGGCCGCGCAACTTCGCAGCTGCGAGATGTCGCGCGCCGCCGACGGTGCGACTGTACTCCGGAAGGCGAAGAAATGCTGCATGGCAGCAAGTAATTCCGCCTAGGATGCACCGCGTGTTTTTGCCATACTAGTCTACCGTCCGGTGACAATATGGACGCAAGAGCGAGAGAGCAGGGAACGTCGTGGACGCCCGGCGCAAACTCCTGATCCGGCGCGCGAGGGCGCGCGGCGGCCGTTCCGCGCGCCGTCGCGCCGATCGTGCCGCGCTCCGCCTCACCCGGTGGGCGCGCGTGAGCGCCGCCTGATTCCCTTTTTCCAATCTGCATCGAAGGGCATGACCATGGAATTCTCAGGCAAAGTGGCGGTCGTCACCGGCGGAGCCTCGGGCATCGGCGAGGCGACGACGCGGGCCTTCGCCAGGGCCGGCGCGAAGGTGGCCTTCACCTATATTTCCAGCGCCAGGGAGGCCAGGGCCCTGGAGGCCGAGATCAGGGCCGCCGGCGGCGAGGCGCTGGCGATCAAGGCCGACCTGACCAGGAAGGCGGATGCGGACGCCGCCTTCGACGCCGTGGTGAAGGCCTTCGGCACGGTGGACATCGTGTTCACCAATGCCGGCGGCATCCTGCAGCGGGTGAAGAACATCGAGGCGACCGAGGATCTCTGGCAGCGCGTGCTGGCGCTCAACGTCACCTCGACCTTCCTGACCTGCCAGGCGGCGATCCGCATCATGGAGCCGAAGAAGTCGGGCGTCATCGTCACCATGTCGTCGCTCGCGGCGATGAACGGCGGCGGCCCCGGCGCCTCGCACTACGCGGCCTCGAAGGGCGCGATCGTCACCTATACCCGCGGCCTCGCCAAGGAGCTGGGGCCGAGCGGCATCCGCGTCAACGGCGTCGCCCCGGGCCTGATCGCGACGCGCTTCCACGAGCAGTTCAACACGCCGGAGGGCCGCAAGGCCGTGGTCGCGCAGACGCCGCTCGGCCGCGAGGGCACGGCGGAGGACGTCGCCAACCTCGTCCTGTTCCTCGCCTCCGACAAGGCCTCGTTCATCACCGGCGAGACCGTGCAGATCAACGGCGGCACCGGCATGTTCTGACCGTCTCAAGGCGAGGCCGGCCGCCAGCCGGCCTTCGCCAGGATCGCCTCGATCACCTCCTGGCTGCGAAGCGCCTCCGCGCCGGAGACGGCGGGGTCGCGCCTCGCCTCGATCGCGTCGAGGAAATCGGTGATCAGGCTGCGGTGCCAGTCGTGCGGGAAGTCCATCGGATTGGCGCCGCCGCCGGTGGCGCCCTCCTGGGTGACCTTCTCCTCGCGCCCGTCGTGCCAGCGCACGGCGAGATTGCCGCCCGACATCCAGGCCGTGCCGGCGCTGCCCATGATCTCGATGCGTTCCTCGCCGCCGGGATAGGCCGCCGTCGTCGCCATGACGACGCCCGGCGCGCCGTTGCCGAGGCGGATGAGCGCAGCGGCGTAGTCCTCCGTCTCCACCCGGTGGACCGGCGTCGTCACGGCGTCGGCGGCGACCACCTCACGGATGCCGACCAGCGAGCGGAAGAGGTCGAGCGTGTGGATCGCCTGCGTCATCAAGACGCCGCCGCCGTCGCGCGCCATGGTGCAGCGGCCCGGCTGGTCGTAATAGGCTTGCGGCCGCCACCAGGGCACGGTCATCCAGGCCGAGGCGATGGTGCCGAGCGCGCCCTGGTCCATGAGGGCCCGGACGCGCAGGCTCGCCGGGCGGAAGCGGTGCTGCAGCGCGACGCCGAGCCTGAGGTCGGCCCTGGCGAAGGCCTCGACCAGCCTGGCGCCGCCCGCGACATTGATATCGAGCGGTTTTTCCATCAGCACGTGCTTGCCGGCGGCGGCCGCCCGCGTGCCGAAGGCGAGGTGGGTGTCGGGCGGGGTGAGCACCCAGACCGCATCGACCTCGGGATCGGCGAAGACCGCATCGAGGTCGGTGCTGGTCGGGAAGGGAAAGCGCGCCGAGAAGGCCTGGAGCCGTTCCGGGCTGCGCGAGACCGCCGCCCTGACCTCCACGCGATCGGCGAGATCCATGAGGCTCTTCGCGTGCGGCTCCACCGCATTGCCGAGCCCGATCAGCGCGACCTTCAGCCGCCGTGCCATGCCTGCCTCCCGATGTCCGTCTGTTTCACGGCAGGATGCCCCGGACGGCGCGCAGGCTTCAAGCGGCAGCGACGCGGGGCGGTCATGGCCTCGCATATGCCGTCTTCCTGATGATGAAAGGTCATTTCATCGAGCGAAATGCCGATTGAAGCCCTCCGGCGATTGATCTAGCGTCTCGCCCAAGCGGCAGAGACCGCATGCCACGCACGGCAGCCGGGGAGGGCAGTGCGATGTTCGAAGGCCTGAAGGTCGTCGATTGCGCGAGCTATATCGCCGCGCCCGTGGCCGCGACCATTCTCGCGGATTTCGGGGCCGACGTCGTCAAGGTCGAGCCGCTGTCGGGCGATCCCTACCGCAGGCTGCACGTCACGAAAGGCCAGCCGGAAAGCCCGGTCAACTATCCCTGGCTGCAGGCGAACCGCTCCAAGCGCGGCCTTGCCCTGAAGCTCGGCACGCCCGAGGGCGACCGCGTCATGCGTCGCCTCGCCGCCGGCGCCGACGTCTTCATCACCAATTATCCGTTTCCCGTGCGACGGCGCCTCGGCATCGACGCGGCGACGCTCACCGGCCTCAACGAACGGCTGATCTATGCCTCGTTCTCCGCCTATGGCGAGACCGGCGCGGAGGCCGACAAGCCCGGCTTCGACAGCAACGCCTTCTGGGCGCGCTCCGGCCTGATGGACCAGGTGCGCGCCGATTCGAGCCTGCCGCCGGCGCGCTCCGTGCCGGGGCTCGGCGACAATCCGAGCGGCGTCGCGCTGTTCGGCGCCATCGCCGCCGGGCTCTACCAGCGCTGCCAGACGGGAAGGGGCGGCCATGTCTCCTCGCATCTCCTCGCCAACGGCCTCTGGGCCAACAGCTATCTGACGCAGGCGCGGCTCGCCGGCGCGACCATTCCCGACCGGCTGCCGCGCGAGGCGGCGCTCAATCCGCTGATGAACCACTACCGCACCCGCGACAATCGCTGGCTGCTCTTGTCGCTGCTGAACGGCGACGACCAGTGGCCGGTGCTGGCCGAGCGCCTCGGCCGGGCCGATCTCATCGACAATCCGGATTTCGCAACCGGGCCGGCGCGCGCGGCCCATGCGCGGGCGCTGATCGACATTCTGGACGGGGTGATCGGCGCGAAGACGCTCGCCGAATGGCGGGCCGCGCTCGACGGCCACGGCCTGACCTTCGGCTTCGTGGCGAGCGCCGAAGACATGCTGGGCGATCCGCAGATGCGGGTGAGCGGGGCGCTGACCCCGTTCGCGGACCTCGCCATGGAAACGGTCAGCAGCCCGTTCTGGGTCGAGGGCTCGCCGAAGCGGCCGCCCCGCCGGGCGCCGGATCTCGGCGAGCACAGTGTCGATGTCTTGCGCGATCTCGGCCTGTCGGAGGCCGAGATCGCCGATCTCAGGGCCGGCGGCTTCGTGGCCGGCTGATGGTTCAGCCCACCACCGCGGCGAGCGAGGCCTCGAGAATGTCCATGCCCTTCTTCGCCTGCTCCTCGGGGATGGTGAGGGGCGCGAGAATGCGCACGACATTGGCGTCGGGGCCGCAGGTCAGGAGGATCAGGCCGTTCTCCTCGGCCTTGGCGACGAGCCTGGAGGTCAGCGCCGCGTCCGGCTCGCGGGTCTCGCGGTCCTTGACGAGCTCGAAGGCCACCATGGCGCCGAGGCCGCGGACGTCGCCGATGCAGGTGAAGGTGTTGCGCTTGGCCATGTCCTTCAGGCGCTGCTGCATCATGTCGCCGATCTTCGCGGCGCGGGCGCAGAGGTCTTCCTTCTCGATGACGTCGAGCACGGCGTGAGCAGCGGCGACCGCCACCGGCGAGCCGGCATAGGTGCCGCCGAGGCCGCCGGCCTGCGCCGAATCCATCACGTCGGCACGGCCGGTGACGGCGGAGAGCGGGAAGCCGCCGCCGAGGCCCTTGGCCATGGTGACGATGTCGGCGACGACGCCGGCATGCTCCGAGGCGAACATCCTGCCGGTGCGGGCGATGCCGGTCTGGATCTCGTCGACGATCAGCAGGATGCCGTGCTGGTCGCAGACCGCGCGCAGTTCCTTCAGGAAGTCGAACGGGGCGACGTAGAAGCCGCCTTCACCCTGGACAGGCTCGACGATGATGGCGGCGACCTGCGCCGGATCGACGTCGGAGGCGAAGAGCTGCTTCAGGTTCGCCATGGCGGCAGCGGTGTCGACGCCGTGATAGGTCTTGGGGAAGGCGACGTGGAACACGCCGGCCGGCATCGGGCCGAAGCCCTTCTTGTAGGGCGAGACCTTGCCGGTGAGCGCCATGCCCATCATCGTGCGGCCGTGGAAGGCGCCGGCGAAGGCGACGACCGCCGAGCGGCCGGTGAAGTGGCGGGCGGCCTTGACGGCGTTCTCCACCGCCTCGACGCCGGTGGTGACCAGCAGCGTCTTCTTGGCGTGGTCGCCGGGGGCGAGCTTGTTGAGGCGCTCGGCGAGCGCGATGTAGCTCTCGTAAGGGGCGACGTTGAAGCTCGTGTGGGTGAAGGCCTCCAGCTGCTCCTTCACCGCCGCCATGACGGCGGGGTGGCGGTGGCCGGTGTTGACCACGGCGATGCCGGCGGCGAAATCGATATATTCCTTGCCGTCCGCATCCCACAGCGTGGCGTTCTCGGCGCGCGTCGCGTAGATGCCCTTGGTGGCGATGCCGCGCGGAACGGCTGCCTGCTGGCGGTTGGCGAGTTCGGTATTGCTGGCCATGGCGGGTTCCTTCGCAAAAGAATGGACGGTGCCATGATCGATAGCGCTTGCTCAAAATATCGAGCAGAGAGAAAATCGCACGGCAACCATGTCGTGATGGTCCCTCCGGGGCCGCTGGAGAGGTGAGGGTATGGATTTCGACGTCGGAGCGAGACTGCGGGAACTCAGGGCCGCGGCCAAGCTGTCGCAGCGCGAACTCGCCTCGCGCGCCAATGTGCCGCATGGCCTGATCGCCACCGTCGAGCAGAACAAGTCCAGCCCCTCGGTCGCCTCGCTGCGCAAGATCCTCGACGGGCTCGGCGTCAGCTTCGTCGACTTCTTCTCCGCCGATTCCGCCGCCGCCGAGCAGATGTTCTTCGGCGCCGACGACCTGATCGACCTGACCTCGGTGCTCACCGGATCGATGGAAAGCCGGCGCGGCAGCATGAATTTCCGCCAGGTGGGCGATGCCCGCGCCCACAACCTGCAGATCCTGCACGAGCGTTACGAGCCCGGCGCCGATACCGGCGAGGCGATGCTCGCCCACGCCTCGCGGGAGGGCGGCGTGGTCATCTCCGGCGAGCTGGAAGTGACCGTCGGCCAGGCCGTGCGCATGCTGAAGGCGGGCGAGGCCTATCTCTTCGACAGCCAGATCCCGCATCGCTTCCGCAATGTCGGGGACGAGCCATGCATCGTCGTGAGTGCCTGCACACCGCCATATCTGTGAGGATATGACCCCTCGCGGGTGGCGGCCCTTGACGGTGCCGGCGCGGATGGAATTTTGAGCGACCCAGTCAGACTGGCAGAGGAACCGGACCGATGAGCAAGCACAATCTCGAATTCTACATCGACGGCAAATGGGTTCAGCCGATCCGCCTCACCAAGCTCGAGGTGATCGACCCCTCCACCGAGGAGGCCTTCACCGAGATCGCCCTCGGCTCGGTCGAGGATACCGACAAGGCGGTGGCCGCCGCCAAGAAGGCCTTCGCCTCGTTCTCGCGCACCAGCCGCAAGGAGCGCGTCGAGCTGCTGGAGACCGTCATCGAGGTCTACAAGAAGCGCTCCGGTGACATGGCCGAGGCCATTTCCCGCGAGATGGGCGCGCCGATGACGCTCGCCCGCACCGCCCAGGCCGGCGCCGGCCTCGGCCACCTCGCGCAGACGCTCGCAGTTCTGAAGACCTACGAGTTCGACGAGGTCATCAGCACGACCATGGTCACCCGCGAGCCGGTCGGCGTCTGCGGCCTGATCACGCCGTGGAACTGGCCGATGAACCAGATCGCCTGCAAGGTCGCGCCCGGCGCTCGCCGCCGGCTGCACCATGGTGCTGAAGCCCAGCGAGATCGCGCCGCTCAACGGCCATCGTCTTCGCCGAGATCATGCACGAGGCGGGCGTTCCGGCCGGCGTGTTCAACCTGGTCAACGGCGACGGCCCGACCGTCGGCGACGCGCATGTCGCGCCATCCCGGACATCGACATGGTGTCGTTCACCGGCTCGACCCGCGCCGGCATCCTGGTCGCCAAGGCTGCCGCCGACACGGTCAAGCGCGTGTCGCAGGAGCTCGGCGGCAAGTCGCCGAACATCATCCTGCGACGACGCCGATTTCGACGCGCGCCGTCACGCACGGCGTGAAGAGCTGCTTCATCAATTCCGGCCAGTCGTGCAACGCGCCGACCCGCATGCTGGTGCCGCGCGCGCGCCAGGACGAGGTGATCGACATCGCCAGCCGATCGCCGACGCGACGATCGTCGGCGATCCGCGCGCCGATGGCATCGACGATCGGCCCGGTGGTCAGCAAGATCGCAGTTCGACAAGATCCAGGGCCTGATCGAGAAGGGCATCGAGGGAAGGCGCGACGCTCGTCGCCGGCGGCCCCGGCCGCCCGCCTGGCCTCAACAACGGCTATTACGTGCGCCCGACCGTCTTCGCCGACGTCACACAACGACATGACCATCGCCCGCGAGGAGATGTTCGGCCCGGTGCTCTCGATCCTTCCCTATGAGAACGAGGACGACGCGGTCGAGATCGCCAACGACACCGTCTACGGCCTGTCGAGCTACGTCACCTCGAGCAATCTCGACCATGCCCGCGATGTCGCGCCGCCGCATCCGCGCCGGCATGGTCCACATCAACGGCGCGGGCGGCGACTTCGCCGCGCCGTTCGGCGGCTACAAGCAGTCCGGCAACGGCCGCGAGTGGGGCGCGTTACGGCTTCGAGGACTTCCTCGAGGTGAAATCGATGTTCGGCTACCAGGGCTGATCGCCGCCCTTCACGCCTGACCCGTCTGTCCGCCCCGTTCCGGCCCTCCGGAGCGGGGCGGATTGCGTTTGGTCCGATGGTTTGGCACATGGCGCCGACGGTTGACCTTGAAGGGCACTACGTATTTCATCGCGATACGGGCGTATCGTCGGTCGCTGTAAGCTCATCGGACGGGACGGTTCGCAGCGTCCTCGTCAGGGCAGGGGTGGCAGACGATCATGAGCATGAGAGAGCGGGCCGGCGAGCGGGCCATCGCCGTGGACGAGCGGCTGTTCCTGCAATCGGTCGCCCGCGCGCTCGACGTGATGGAAGCCTTCTCGGCGAGCCCCAAGCCGAAATCGCTCGGCGAGATCGCCGCCGCCGCCGGCATCAACAAGAGCGCGGCGCAGCGGATCAGCCAGACCCTGCTCAGCCGCGGCTATCTGGAGCGCGCCGAGGAGGGCGGCCTGGTGCTCGGCCGCCGCATCCTCGACCGCTCCTTCGATTTCCTGCGCTCGCACCCGCTGATCGAGCGGGCGACGCCGGTGCTGATGGACCTGCGCAAGCTCTCCGCCGAGCGCGTCGACCTCTCGCTGTTCGACGACCTGACCGTCGTCTACGCCATCCGCCTGCAGAGCAAGCGCGAGACCTTCTACGCGACGCTCGCCGGGCGCCGCCTGCCGACCTTCTTCGCTTCCGGCGGCCGGGCGTGCCTCGCCCATCTCGCCGATGAGCAGGTCGACGACATCCTCGCCCGCTCGGTCATGAAGCCGATGACGCCGAAGACCGAGACCGATCCCGTCCGCGTCTGGGAGAAGATCCGCGAGGCGCGCCGCGAGGGCTATGCCTTCGCCATGGAGGAGGCGCTGATCGGCGAGGTGGTGCTGGCCGCCGCCATCACCAACGGGCCGGGCAATCCGGTGGGGGCGGTCCACATCGCCGGCTCGCTCAGCGAGTGGTCGCCGGAGGATTTCCGCAAGCGCTTCGCCCCGCTCGCCATCGAGGCCGCGCGCGCTCTTTCGACCTGACCTGCGGCCGCCCCTGCGGCACCGCGGCGGACGTTTAAGGCTTTCGCCAGTCGCGCCAATCGGTTAGAGCATCTGGCTATGTGGTTGAAATCAACGCACGCTCGACGCGATCCGGCTGATGGCCGAAATGTCCGCCCGCTGGCCGAACGCGGTGAAGGCCGCCGAGCTCGCGGAGGCGACCGGCATCACGTTCCTCAACGTGCAGAAGACGGCGCACGGGCTGGCGCGGGCGGGGCTGCTGGAGGCCGAGCGCGGCCGCTATGGCGGGCTTCGCCTGGTGCGCCCGGCCGATGACCTGAAGGTCGCCGAGATCGTCCGGGTCTTCGAGCCGAAGGACTGCCCGGTCAATTTCCTCTCCGCCGACCAGTCGAGCGATCCGGTCGCCAAGCTGATGTTCCGCGCCCATCGCGGCTTCTTCCAGCCGCTGGAGGAGACGACGCTCGCCGATATCGAGCCGAGCGGGCTCGCGCATGCGCGCGCGCTCAGGCGGCGCCGCGCGCCCGGATGCGCGCATAGTTCTGCGGCAGCACCACCGGCAATTCGCCGGCCACAGCTGCCTCGCGGGCAAGATCCACCCCGAAGATCTCGGCGATGCGCGCCCGGGTGATGACCTCGGCCGGCCGGCCGAGCGCCGCCGCGCGGCCGCCATGCATGACGAGGATTCGGTCGGCGAAGGTCGCGGCGAGGTTCAGGTCGTGCAGCACCGCGATCACGGCGACGCCTTCGGCCGCGAGCCGCGCCGCGCTCTCCATCAGCGCGATCTGGTGGGCGAGGTCGAGGCTCGCCACCGGCTCGTCGAGGAACAGGACCTGCCGCTCGCCGAAGCGGCCGGCCGGCGGCAGCTGGGCGAAGGTGCGGGCGAACTGCACGCGCTGCTGCTCGCCGCCGGAGAGGTTCTGGTAGCCGCGGCCGGCGAGATGGGTGATATCGGCGGCCTCCAGCGCCTCGGCGATCAGCCGGTCGCGCTCGGCGCGGGGTAGGGCGCGGCCGACGCTGTCGATGCCGATGCGCACCACTTCCGCGACGCGTGAAGGGGAAGGCGAGGCGGTTGGCCTGCGCCATCACGGCGCGGCGGGCGGCGAGCTGCCAGGCGGGAATGCCGGCGAGCGGCCGGCCGTCGAACAGCACGTCGCCCGTCGCTCGGCTGGATCTCGCCGGTGAGCAGCTGCATCAGCGTCGTCTTGCCGGCGCCGTTCGGGCCGACGACGACCAGGAGCTCGCCGGCGCGAAGCTCCAGCGACACGTCGTCCACCGGCTTGTGGCGGCCAAGCGGACGCCGACGTCGCGCGCCTCGATGATCGGCGGTCATGGTCCAGGCTCCGGTCCCCGGCCGAGCAGCAGCCAGAGGAAGAACGGCGCGCCGATGGCGGCGGTGAGGATGCCGATCGGCAGTTCGGCGGGGGCGGCGATGGTGCGGGCGAGCAGTGTCGGCGCCGGTCAGCAGCGCGTCGCCGCCGAGGAGCGCCGCCAGCGGCAGCAGGATGCGGTGGTCGGGCCCGACAGCGAGGCGCAGGAGATGCGGCACGACGATGCCGACGAAGCCGATGACGCCGGCCGCCGCGACGCTCGCGCCGACGCGCGGTCGCCACCATGACGATGGCGACGCGTCTTCATGCGCTGGACCGGGATGCCGAGATGGAAGGCTTCCGCCTCGCCGAGCAGCAGCGCGTTCGAGCCCGCGCGCCAGCAGCGGCACGGCGAGGAGCACCGGCAGGACCAGCGGCGCGACGATGGCGATCTTGGTCCAGCTCGCGCCGCCGAGCGAGCCGAGCGATCCAGAAGGTGAGGTCGCGCAGCTGCCGGTCGTCGCTGATGAAGGCGAGGAGGCCGGTGAGCGCGCCGGTGAAGGCGCCGAGCGCGACGCCCGCGAGCAGCATTGTGCGCGACCGAGGTGCGGCCCCTGCCGCGTCGCGATGCGCATAGAGCACCAGCGTCGAGGCGAGGCCGCCGAAGAAGGCGCCGATCGGCAGCATGGCGAAGGGCAGCTGCGCCGAGACGGCGCCGAACAGCCGGTCGCCGAGCACGATGGTGGCGGCGGCGGCCAGCGCCGCGCCGGCCGAGACGCCGACGAGGCCGGGATCGGCGAGCGGATTGCGGAACAGGCCCTGCATCAGCGCGCCGGAGACGGCCGAGCGCCGCGCCGATCATCGCGCCGAGGAGCAGCCGCGGCAGGCGGATGTCGAGATGATACCAGCGCCGTCGCGGCCGCCGACGACCGCGGCGATCGCCGGCGATCCAGCCGGCGCAGCACCGCGACGACGCGCGCGGGCGGAATGCGCGACCGCGCCGGTGCCGAGCGACAGCACGGCGAGCCCCGCGAGCCGCCGCGAGCGAGCACCGCGACGGCGAGCGCCACCCGGCGCCGCCGCTCCGCGAACAGCGCGGCGACCTCGGTTGCCCGTCGCGGCACCGGTACGGCCGAGCTCTTCGCGGCGCGGCTCCCAGAGGCGACCATCAGGTCGCGCGCCGCCTCGGGCGTGCGCGGGCCGAAGCCGAGCAGGTAGAGCGGGTCCATGGCGACGAGCGCCGTGTGCGCCGCGGCGGGCGTCGCGCGAGAAGGCGGGCATGGCGAAGAGGTGCGGCGGGCGGCCGGTGGTCGCCGCCGTGCGTCATCATCAGCACGACGTCGGCGCGGCCGCGATGATCGCCTCGTCGGTGATCGGCTTGTAGCCCTCGATGCCCTCGGCCGCGTTGACGCCGCCGGCGAGGCGCGATGATGGCATCGGCGCTGGCATGGCGCCCGCCGACGATGGCGCGGCCGTTCTGCAGCGACAGCACGAAGAGGACGCGCTTCGCGCGGCGATTTGCCTCGCGCTCGATCTTCAGCGCGGCGAAATCGCGCGCTCGGCCTCGCTCGGCGAGCGCCTCGGCGCGTCCACCGCGCCGGCGAGGCGGCCGATGGCGCGCGATGCGCGTCGACGATGCCCTGTTCGGTGGGTCCTCGGCGATCCGTTCCACCGCGCACGCCGGCTTCGCGCCACCAGCTTCAGCGCGTCCGGCGGGCCCGGCGCCGTCGATGGCGAGCACGAGGCTCGGGCGCAGCGACAGGATGCCCTCGGCCGAGAGCTGCGCGGACATAGCCGACATTCGGCTTGTTCTTCAGCGCCTCGGCCGGATAGCAGGCTGGTCGTGTCGACGCCGACGAGCCGGTCGCCGAGGCCGAGCGCGTAGAGGATCTCGGTGATCGACGCCGCCGGCGGCGACGATGCGCTGGTTCGCCCTGGGCGAGAGCCGGGGCCGGGGCGGCCGGCGCCGCCGCCAAGGCGAGCAGCCGTCGGCGCGAGAGGGAAGCAGGACGCTCGGTCATTTGGTCAGGATCAGCTTGTCGTTGGCGGTGACGCGCAGGCGATAGCGCTCGCCGTTGTGGAAGATGACGGCTTCGCGGCCACTGGCGAGCAGGCTCGCCACCTCGACGGTGGGAATGGCCTGCCCGGACTGGGCGTCGTCCGGGGCCGGCCTGCCGGCGCGTGCGCCATGGGGTCGGTGAGGAGCGGACATCATCGGGCTCACCTAGTTTAGAATGATAACAAACTGAGCTAACATGCTGGAACTATTCAAATCTGTAGATCTTCCAGCGGATTGTTGACATTCCTTGTCAGCATTAATGTACCAAGCGTCAAGAGCGTCCCGCAGAAGCTGGGCGCCACGAAAAAATGCCAGCCAGCCGGACGCCCGCGGTGTCAGCCAGCCAGCCCCAGATCACATTCAGGCTTGCGGTGTCACCATGGTTTCCGTTCGCTCCCGCGCCACGCTGATGGCGTCCGTTTCATTCCTCGTGCTGGCGGCATCGGTCGCCGGCGCGCGCGCCCAGAATCAGGCGGCTCCGGCGGGCACGCCGACCGCCTCCGGCACCAGTTCCGCCCTCGACGAGATCACCGTCTCGGCCGAGCGCACGCCCTCCACGGTCTACAATTCGCCGGGCGGTCGTGTCGGTCATCACCGACCGCGAGATCGACCGCCAGCAGATCTAGGGCCCGCGCGACATTCCGCGCACCGAGCCCGGCATCTCGGTCAGCAATTCGCCGACGCCGTCCGGCGCGGGCAACTTCTTCATCCGCGGCATCGGCGACAACCGCGTCCGCCTCGAGATCGACGGCGTGCGCGTGCCGGATTATCCCGGCTCGAACGTCGGCGCCGGCCTCTACACCCGCGACTTCGTCGACTACGACAGCCTGAAGCGCGTCGAGATCATCCGCGGCCCGGCTTCGGCCCTCTACGGCTCGGACGCCATCGGCGGCGTCGTCTCCTTCGTCACCAAGGATCCCGGCGACTATCTGCGCGAGGTCGGCCGCGACTGGTATGCCGGCACCAAGCTGTCGTTCAACGGCATCGACCGCTCGTTCTCGGAGACCTTCACGGGCGCCGCCGCCGCGGCCCCTGGGAGTTCATGCTGCAGTATACCCGCCGCGACGGCTACGAGCCGAGCATCAACTCGCGCACGCGCTCGCCGAACCCGCAGACCTACCAGCAGAACAACATCCTCTCGAAGCTGATCTACGAGACGCCGGAATTCGGGCCGCTGGCGTCTGACCACCGAGCTCCTGTGGCGCAACGTCAACACCAACATCCGCACCGATCTCTCGGCCGGCGGTCGGCTCCTCGCTCGCCAGCGACAGCAACCACCGCTTCCGCGTCAGCCTCGACTGGACGCAGCAGCTTGCCTGGCGCATCGCCGATGAAGTCAAGACCATGGTCTACTTCACCGACCTCGACCGGCAGGAGCATCAGTTCCAGTACCGCACGACCACCAACCGCAACCGCATCTCGGACTTCGACTTCCGCCAGATCATCATGGGCGGCGACGTGCAGTTCTCGGCCCGCCGCCAGTTCGCCGGCCTTGACCATCACTTCGTCTACGGCGCGATGGCCGACTTCACCCAGACCTCGCGTCCGCGCTACCGCGCCGAGTACAACGCGACGACCGGCGCCTTCATCACCAACGTGATCGGCGGCGAGACCTTCCCGAACAAGAACTTCCCGGACACCTCCACCACCCAGGCGGCGGCCTATCTGCAGGACACGATCTCGATGGGCGCGTTCCGGGTGATCCCGGCCGTGCGCTTCGACTTCTACCACCTGACGCCGCGTCCGGATCAGGCCTTCGCCAACGGCAATTTCTCGGGCTACACGGTGAGCTCGAAGACGGCCTTCGCGGTGTCGCCGAAGCTCGGCGCAACCTATGACCTGACCGAGAATTTCCGCCTGTTCGGCCAGTACTCGCACGGCTTCCGCGCGCCGCCCTACGACAATGCCAATTTCGCCTATTCGAACGCGGCGCAGGGCTACACGATCCTGCCGAACTTCAACCTGCGGCCGGAGAGAGCGACGGCTTCGAGGGCGGCCTGCGCGGGCGCTTCGCCAACGGCTCGAGCTTCCAGGTGTCGGGCTTCTACAATTTCTACCGCGACTTCATCAACACGGTGACGATCGGCACCTCGGCGCAGTTCCCCTTCTGCATCTTCCAGTACCAGAACATCTCGTCGGTACGGATCTGGGGCTTCGAGGCGAAGGGTGAATGGCGCATGACGCCGGAATGGACGCTGTCGGGCGCGGTCGCCTATGCCCGCGGCACCGATCAGTCCAATGGCCTGCCGCTCGACTCGATCGACCCCCTGACGGGCGTGGCGAGCCTGCGCTATACTGACCCGACCAACTGGTCGATCGAGGGCCGTGCCCGCGGCGCGCTCGCCAAGACGCTGGTGAGCAGTTCGACCTACTTCAAGCCCGGGGCCTATGCGGTGTTCGACATTCTCGGCAGCTACGAGATCAACAAGAACATCACCGTGCGCGCCCAGGTGCTCAACATCTTCAACGCCAGCTACTTCAACTCCATCGACGTGATGGGCCTGGCCGCGAACAATGCCAATCTCGAACTGTTCCGCGCACCCGGCCGCACGGCCTCGGTGAGCATGTCGTCGAGGTTCTGACCATGGCCCGGGCCGCAGCCATGCGACGCGAGGACGATTGGGAGGGTTTCAGCCCTTCCGGCGCCCACGTCGCGCCGCGGCCCGAGCCGACCCTGTTCGCCGCCGCCGATACGCCGGCGGCGAACGAGATCGAAGCCGGCAAGGCGACGATCCTGCTCTATGCCCGGCGCGACGACCTCGCGCTCGATGCCGAAACGCCGGCCCTGACCTTGCCGGCGGACGAGCCGGCGGCCGAGGCCCCGGCCTTCGAGACCGGCGCGCGCGAGACCGGCTGCCCGATCGAGCCGCGCGCGCGGCGCATCACGGCGAGCCTTCTCGCCAGCATCTTCCTGCATGTCGGCGCCGCCGTCGCCGCGCTCTATCTCGGGCTGTCCGAGCCGCCGGCCTCCTCGGCCGCCGACGACAGCGTGTCGGTGGAGGTCGTCGCCGGCCTGCCGGGCGCTGCGGCCGTGCAGGACCAGGCCTCCGGCCAGCAGGATTTGACCGCCACCAACGCCAGTTCCGAGCAGCGCACCGTCGAGGCACCGCCGGTCGAGACGCCGGTGGAGCGCGAGGCCGAGCCGACGCCGGTCGAGGGCAACGAGACACCGGTCGCCCAGCCCGACCCGGTGACGACGGCACAGCAGATCATCGACATACCGCCGCCGCCGCCGGCGCCCGAGACGCTGGCGATCGCGAACGAGCCGGCTCCTCCGCCGCCGGTGGAACAGGTCCAGGCGCCGGTCCAAGAGGCCGCCGTTACCGAGGAGCGCCCGCAGACCGAGGAGCCGAGCCCGGTTCTGGCGGCCATCGCCCAGCCGGCGCCGGCCCCGGTCCCGCCGGTGGCCCAGCCGACGCCTCCCGTGGTCCAGCCGCCCCCGCCGGTCGCCGTCCAGCGTCCGCAGACCCGCCAGCCGCCGAGCCGCCGCGAGGCGCCGACCACCCGCGAGCGCGTCCGCCCGACCCGCCAGGTCGCTGCCGCCCCGTCGCCCGAGCGGGCCTCGCGCCGCGAGGCACCGGCCCCGGTGCGTGCCGCCAGCGCGCCGCGCGGCGAGGGCACCGGCCAGCGCAACAGCCAGGCCTCGAACGGGCAGGGCGCCACGGGCGGCGCCGCCAGTGCCGCGGCGGTCGCCTCGTACCGCGCGCAGGTGCTCGCCCATCTCGCCCGCTTCAAGGTCTATCCCGACCAGGCGCGCGACCGCGGCATCACCGGCCGCGCCGCCATCTCCTTCACGCTGTCGCGCGGCGGCCAGGTCACGGCCTCCTCGCTGGCGGGCTCGTCGGGCGCCGCGATCCTCGACCAGGCGACCATCGCCATGCTGCGGCGCGCCCAGCCCTTCCCCCCCATGCCGGCCGGCGGGCCGGCGACCATGAGTTTCACCGCCGGCATCCGGTATGACCTGCGCTGAAGAAGTGACTGCCAAACAAGGAAGAACGTCATGTATATCGCCATGAACCGCTTCAAGGTCATCAAGGGTGCCGAGGCCGATTTCGAGACCATCTGGCGCACCCGTCAGTCCTATCTCAGCGAGCTCAAGGGTTTCGTCGAATTCGCGCTGCTGAAGGGCGCGGAGAAGGAAGACCACACGCTCTACGCCTCGCACACCGTGTGGCAGACCAAGGACGACTTCACCGCCTGGACCCAGTCCGAGCAGTTCCGCAAGTCGCACGCCCGCGCCGGCCAGGCTCCCGCCAAGCCGACCTCGATGGGCCATCCGGAATTCGAGGGCTTCGAGGCGATCCTCGTCGAGCATAACGGCTCGGTTCCCTCGGTCGCGGCCGAGTGATCCTGTCATGAGCGCTCAGGTCATCGCGATCGACGACCGGCTGGCGGCCGCCCGCGCGGCGCTCGCCGCCAAGCCGGACGGCGTCATCGAGAACGTCGCGCGCGAGCACGGCGTGCCGGTGCGCGACGTCCTCGCCATGCTGCCGCCGGGCGAGAGCGTCGCCGCTCCCGCGACGGCCTTCGAGGACGTCTGGAACGACGTCACCGGCTGGGGCGAGATCCTGTTCATCGTCAACACGCCGGACATCGTGCTGGAGTGCCACGGCAAGCTGGTGCCGGGCTCGTCCGGCCACGGCTGGTTCAACGTCCATGGCGACAGCCCGATCGGCGGTCACATCAAGGCGTCGAACTGCAGCGAGGTGTGCTTCGTGGACCGCAAGTTCGATGGCCGCCGCTCGATGTCGATCGAGTTCTACAACCAGACCGGCGACGCCATGTTCAAGATCTTCGTGCGGCGCGACGCGCAGCGCGAGCTTCTTCCCGAGCAGATCGCGCGGTTCGAGGCGCTCAGGGCGAAATACGCCTGAGGCGGTCGAAGCCGGCAGGAATGCGAAGGGCGCGACCGATGTCGCGCCCTTTGTGGTTTGGGCAAGGTCCTTCCCGAGGCTTTGGTCGTTCGGGCAGGGCCTTTCACGTAGGCAGAACCTTTCACGCGCCCTTGTCGTTGCGCACGCTCTCTCCGCCGTCATGGCAGGCCTTGTGCCTGCCATCCACGACTTCGGCTCAGCAGACGGAGAGCAAGACGTGGATGCCCGCCACAGGGGCGGGCATGACGGCGTGAGAACGGGGACGGCGGGCTCACCAAAAGCTGGCATGGCGCTCTGAGAGCGAGGACAGCGCGCGAACCAGGCGCGGGCAGGATGCAGAGGGAGTGCTGTCCTTCACTCTCCCCTGGAGGGGGAGGGTCGGCGACCGGAGGTCGACGGGGTGGGGTGGCTGAGAGCTGAACCCCACCCGACAGTCTCTGTGTCCGAGCCTCAGAAATTGACCTTGTCGCCGCCCTTGAGCTCCAGGATCTCGCGCGCCTCGTCGGGCGTGGCGATCTCGAGGCCGAGGCCTTCGATGATCTGGCGGACCTGCGTCACCTGCTCGGCGTTGCGACTCGGCGAGCTTGCCCGGGCCGATCCAGAGCGAGTCCTCGAGGCCGACGCGGACATTGCCGCCCATCGCGGCCGCCATCGCGGCGATCGGCATCTGGTTGCGGCCGGCGCCGAGCACCGACCAGCGGTAGTTGTCGCCGAACAGCCGGTCGGCGGTGCGCTTCATGTGCATCACATCCTCGGGATGCGGCGCCGATGCCGCCGAGGATGCCGAACACGCGTCTGCACGAAGAACGGCGGCTTGATCAGGCCGCGGTCGGCGAAGTGCGCCAGCGTGTAGAGATGGCCGATGTCGTAGCACTCGATCTCGAAGCGCGTGCCGTTCTCGGCGCAGGTGGTGAGGATGTGTTCGATGTCGGCGAAGGTGTTCTTGAAGATGCGGTCGCGCGAGCCTTCGAGATACGGCTTCTCCCAGTCGTGCTTGAACTCCTTGTAGCGGTTGAGCATCGGATAGAGGCCGAAATTCATCGAGCCCATGTTGAGGGAGGCGACTTCCGGCTTGAAGTGTCGCGGCCGGCTTCACGCGCTCCTCGACGCGTCATGGTCGGCGCGCCGCCGGTGGTGATGTTGATGACGCACGTCGGAGCGCTGCTTGATGACCTTCAGGAACGGCGCGAAGGCCTCCGGCGATCTGGTCGGGCCGGCCGTCCTTGGGGTCGCGCGCATGCAGATGGACGATCGCGGCGCCGGCTTCGGCCGCGCCGATCGCGGCGTCGGCGATCTCCTGCGCGCGTGACCGGCAGGTGCGGCGACATCGACGGCGTGTGGATCGAGCCGGTGACGGCGCAGGTGATGATGACTTTGTTCGACTTGGCCATGGGGCGTCTCCTCGGGTTCAAATGAAACGGCAGAGCGGCGGCAAGCCTGATCGTTCGATCAGTCAGGCTTCCTTTCGCCTTCTGCTTGTGCGCCTTCAAGGCGGCCAAACGGCCGTCCCGCCATTTCGACAGGCGAGTTATGCGCTCGGCCGTCTGCTCGCCAGGCCATTCGGCGATGTTCGCCTTCTCGTTTGTCTTCGTGAAGACGTCGCGGCCGGTGAGCTCCCGCGAGGCTCGGCCTGTAGCGCGTGTTGTAGTCGGGAATGCCGGCGGGGGCGTTGAGCTCGATGGTCTCGAAGGGGCCCATGAAGGACCAGCGCAGGCCCAGGCCGTCGCGGATCGTCTTGTCGAGGTCCTCCGGGTGACGACGCCCGATCCGACGAGTCGAAGGCCTCGGCCATCAGCACGGCCTGCAGGCGGTTCAGCACGAAGCCGTTGATCTCTTGCGGACGGTCACCGGCACCTGGCCGACCTTCTCGTAGATCGCGCGCGCCTTCTCGACCATTTTCGGGTCGGTCCAGGGGGAGGGGCAGAGCTCGACGATCGGCACGAGATGCGGCGGGTTCACCGGGTGGGCGACGAGGCACGCGGCCGTCCGGTGCAGGTTTTCGGTGAATCGCGAGGCGAAGACGACGAGGTGGAGGAGACGACGATGGCCTACTTCGGCGCCAGCCTGTCGATCTCGGTGTGGATGGCGATCTTCGCCTCGACGGTTTCGGGGCCGTTCTCCTGCACGAGGATCGAGCCCTTCGGCCGCGTCCGCGAGGTCCTTCGGCACAAGTGACAGGTTGGCGGCCGAGGCGTCCGGATCGTTGACGAGGCCGAGTGGCCGGCCAGCTACTCGAGGCTCTTCGCGGATCATGCGCTGGGCCGCTTCGCCATGGTCGGGGCGTGCGGATCGTTGATGCGCACCTTCCAGCCGGCCCGCGCGAAGACGTGCGCCCAGGCGCGGCCGATCAGGCCGGCTCCGACGATCGCGACGGTGTTCACTCAGCTATCTCCCACGAGGCAGCCACCTTCTCCCCTTGCGGGAGAAGGAGGGGAACGGCTGCCATTCGAGGGCATGATCTCGCCGAGAACAAGAGAATGGAGAGCATCTTCGAAGTGATGGCGCGAATTTCCCCTCCAGCCCGCTTGGCCAGTGGGAGGGTACACGGGTAAGGGTGATGACCAGCGTCATGTCGATGTCAGTCATCACAGCCACAGCACCTTGCGCCTCAGGTCCTGATCCTCGCGCAGGTCGTTCGACGGCCCGGTCCAGGTGACCGCACCGCGCTCCAGCGCCATCGTGCGGTCGGAGAGCGCCAGCGCCAGATCCAGATTATGGTCGACGATGATGATCGCCACCTCGTGGCGGAGCTTGTCGAAGGCCTCGAACAGTTCCTCGGTGATGGCGGGAGACAGGCCCTCGAAGGGCTCGTCGAGCAGCAGCACGCGGGTGTCGCCGACGAGCGCACGGGCGACCGCCACCATCTGCTGCTCGCCGCCGGAGAGGAAGTCGGCCGGCGTGTCCAGCGCTGCTTCGAGGCGCGGGAAGAATTCCATCACGCGTCCTGGTCCCAGTGGCGGCCGGCGCCGGTGCAGCCGCTGCAGGCGGCCGAGCTCGAGGTTGTCCTTCACCGACATGCCGGCGAAGAGGCCGCGGCCCTGCGGCACATAGCCGATGCCGAGGCGCGCGATCTGGGTCGGGGCAGGCCCGACAGCGTCGTCGCCGGCGAGCTTGATCGAGCCGGAGGCCGGCGGCGCGATGCCGATGATGGTCTTCAGGACCGTCGACTTGCCGGCGCCGTTGCGGCCGAGCAGGGCGACGATCTCGCGCTCGCGGATGGTGAATCGAGACATCGTTGAGGATGTGGCTCTTGCCGTAGAAGGTGTTGACCCTGTCGAGGGCGAGGAGCGTGCGCTTCGGTCGCCGCGTCAGACGCGGGGCTTCGCCGCGATCGCATGCGGCGCCCGAGCCGAGATAGACCGCCTGCACGCGCTCGGAGCTCGAGCGGGCCTCCTCGACGGTGCCGTCGATCAGCACCTCGCCGTCGTTCATCACGGTGACGTGGTCGGCGAGTTGGAACACGCGGTCGATGTCATGTTCCACCAAGAGGACCGGGATGTCGCCGGAAATGGTCTTGATGATGTCGCCGACGCGCTTGCGCTCGGCCGCGGCGAGGCCCGCCAGCGGCTCGTCCAGCAGCAGCACGCGCGGGCGTGTGGCGAGCGCCAGCGCCATGTCGACGAGGCGCTGGCCGCCATAGGAGAGCGCGCCGGCTTCCGCCGTCTCGATGCCGGCGAGGCCGAGATAGCGCATGAGCGTCGGCGGTATCGTGGCTGATGCCGGGGAGCGCCGTCGCCTCGGTCCAGATGCTGAAGCGGCCGGAGTGGCGCGCCTGGATGGCGAGGCGGACATTCTCCTCGATCGGTGAGCGCCGGGAAGAGATTGGTGATCTGGAACGAGCGGCCGATGCCGGCTGCCGTGATCGCCTGCGGGCTGAGGCCCCCGACCTCGCGGCCGTCGAGGCGCACGCTGCCTTGGTCGGGCGGGAACATGCCGGAGATGAGGTTGAAGGCGGTGGTCTTGCCGGCGCCGTTCGGGCCGATCAGCGCGTGGAGCGTGCGGTCCTTCACCGTGAAGGAGACGCCGCGCACCGCGCGCGATGCCGCCGAAGCTCTTGCACGATGCCGTCGACCACCAGCGCGGGCTTGTCGACCGGTGCCCTCGCGGATGAAGGCCGGCGGCACGCGGACCGACCGCCTCGACCTTGCGGGCGGCCATGGCGGCATCGGTCTCCTCGACCTTCCGGAACGGGCGCAGCAGCCGCTCGGCGACGCCGACGAGGCCGGTCGGCGAGAAGATGATGAAGCCGACGAACAGGAGGCCGAAGAACAGCAGCCAGCTGGAGGTGTAGAGCGACAGATACTCGCGGAACAGCATGAAGAACAGCGCGCCGATGGCCGGCCCGAAGAACGAGCGCATGCCGCCGATCACCACCATGGCGAGGAGCTCGCCGGAGAACTGGATGGCGATCGGGTCGGCCGAGGTGAAGCGGTGGTTGAAGGCCGAGAGCATGCCGGCAAAGCCGGTGAGGGTCGCCGAGATGGTGAAGGCGATCAGCTTGTAGCGGTCGGTGTCGTAGCCGACGAAGCGCGCGCGCACCTCGTTCTCGCGGATCGCCACCAGCACGGTGCCGATCGGCGAGCGGTGGAAGCGCGACAGCACGACGACGATGGCGAATGCCGTCGCCGCCCCGACCAGCGCGTAGAAAAGCCAGCCATTGTTGAAGTCGAGACCCGGCCAGACCGGCCTGACGACATTGCCGAGGCCGTTCTCGCCGCCGGTCAGCTCGGTCCAGCGGAACGAGACGGTGTAGAGGACGGCGGTGAGCGCGAGGGTCAGCAGCGAGAAATAGACGCCGCGGCGGCGCAAAATCAGGAGGCCGGCCAGCGCCGAGGCGCCCGCCACGAAGAGAACCGCGAACAGCACGGGCAGGATCGTCTGCGCCGGGAAGACATGGCGCTGCGCCAGCACCATGGCATAGGCGCCGATGCCGAAGAAGCAGCCGTGGCCGAACGAGACGAGGCCGGTATGGCCGACAAGGATGTTCAGCGCCATGGCGGCGATGGCGTAGATCACGACATCGGTGGCCGAGGTCAGCGTCAGGCCGATCGCCAGCATGGCGAAGGGCAGGACGACGAGCGCTGCCAGCGCGGCGAGAAGGGGGCGAAGGTCCGCTGGCATCGGGATCACTCGAATTTCTGGATGCGCTCGCCGAACAGGCCGCGGGGCCGGAGCAGCAGGACGAGCACCATGAGCAGGTAGACGGAGGCCTCCGTCGCGGCGGGATAGAAACGGCGGCGACGCCGCGCGTCATGCCGACGATTGCCGCGGCCGCCACCACGCCCCAGAACGAGCCGAGGCCGCCGATCACCACCACGACGAAGGCGAAGGTGATGACCTCCTGCCCCATGGCCGGGTGGACGCCGGCGATGGGCGCGACCAGCACGCCGGCGAGGGCTGCCAGGCCGACGCCGATCATCACTACGGCGGTCATGTAGGGCTTCAGCGAGATGCCGAGCGCGCCGACCATGTCGGGGTTCTGGACGCCGGCGCGCACCACCTTGCCGAAGGCGGTCTTCGACAGGAGCACCCAGAGGCCGGCGACGCAGGCCGCGGCGATGGCGAGGATCATCAGGCGGTAGCGCGAATAGACGAAGTCGCCGATGAACACCTGGCCGCGCAGCGATTGCGGGATCGAGAAGGGCACGGGCGCGGCGCCATAGAGGATGCGCAAGGTCTGCTCGGCCACCATGGCGAGGCCGAAGGTGAGGAGAAGCCCGAGGATCGGATCGGCCGCATAGAAGCGGCGCAGCAGGTAGCGCTCGATCAGCATGCCGAGGGCGGCGACGACGAGGGGGAGGCGATCAGTGCGCCGCCGAAACCGATATGGGGCGTCATCGTCACGGCGAGATAGGCGCCGATGGCATAGAAGGCGCCATGGGCGAGGTTCACGATGCCGCCGAGCGAGAAGATCATCGACAGCCCGAGCGCGATCATCAGGTAGTAGGCGCCGACGAGCAGGCCGTTGAGGATCTGGGACGAGGAGCGGGATGAGGTCGATCAAGGCCTGGGGCTTTCGGTCGATGCGGGGGCGTCGGTGCGGGCTGAGTACGATCGTTCGAGGCTCGCTGTTCGCTCGCACCTCAGGATGAGGGAAGGAGAGGTCGGTCCTTGCGGCGGCGGCCCGGCCGCGGGACGGCGCGTTGGGCTGCGTGGGTTGGCCCTCTCCACCCTCATCCTGAGGTGCGAGCGACAGCGAGCCTCGAAGGATCTATTCACACGAGGAGACTGGCGGACGGCCGACAAGCCGCCCAGCCCGCCTTGATACGTCAGGCCTTGAAGGTGCAGGAGTTCTCTTCCGGGGTCGCGGCGATCACCTCGAGGCTCTCGTTCGGACCCGGCACCGGCGGCGACGAGGTGAAGATGTCCCACTGGTTCTTCACCTGCGCCTGCGGCAGCGCGGTGATGGCGTACATCTCGGTCATCATCTGGTGGTCGCGGGCGCGGAAATAGCTCTCCCGCGACTTCAGCACGTCGAACTTCGCGCCCTTCTCGAAATGCTCGACCAGCTTGGTCGGATCGGTCGACTTCAGCTCGGTCATCGACTGGGCGACGATCTTCAGCGAGCAATATTCGCCCCAGGCCTGGTTCTCCGGCGGACGGCGGAACTTGCCGTTGAAGGCGGCGACGAACTTTTTGGTGTTCGGCGTGTCGACCAGATGGTGCCAGAGCGCCGGCCAGATGCCACCGAAATTGCCCGGGCCCGCGCCCCAGGCGAGCGCCGTGTCGAAGCCGAAGCCGGCGACCGGGAAGGTCAGGCCGAACTCGACATATTGCTTGAGGAAATTGGTGATCTGCGTGCCCGCGAGGTTGAGGATCACCACGTCCGGCCGCGCCTGGCGGATCTTTAGGAGGAAAGGCGAGAAGTCGGCGAGATCGGTCGGGATCAGGTCATCGCCGGCATGGTTGGCGTTGTTGCCGGCCATGAAGCGCTTGGCGACGTTGAGGAGATCGTGGCCGAAGGCATAGTCGGCCGTCAGCGAATACCACTTCTTGCCGGTGACGAGACCGTTGGCGACCAGCGAGCGGCCGACCGCCTTCACATACATCGAGTTCTGCGCCTCGATGTGGAACATGTAGCGCTGGCAGTCGGAGCCGCGCAGCGCGTCGGAATTGGCGCCGGTATTGATGAACAGCACCTTCTCGCGCTGCACGACCTGCGCGATGGCGAGCGCGGAAGCCGACGAGATCTCGCCGATCAGCGCGGCGATCTTGTCGCGCTGGATCAGGCGCTCGGCCTTGGCGGAGGCCTGCTGCGGGTTCGGGCTGTCGTCATAGATGACCTCGACCTTGCGGCCGTTGATGCCGCCGGCGGCGTTGATCTCCTCGGTCGCGAGCTGCATGGCCTGCACGGCATATTCGCCGAGCGGCCCGAGGAAGCCGGTGCGCGGCGTGATGTGGCCGATCTTGATCGCCTCGGCCTGGGCGAGGCTGATGGCGGGCGCGCCCAGCGTGCCGATGGCGGCGCCGGCGGCGCTCGCCTTCAGAAGGCTGCGGCGGGTCAGGTCGAACGAAAACTTGTCCTGCGACATGGTGGCGTCTCCTTGCATGGTCCCTTGGGAGGCGGGAGCGTTGGCCGTTCCTCGCCCACGGCGTCTTGGCTTGCCGTGATCTGTGATCACAGATATGGTTGATCAACGGCGCGGCTTTGTCCAGCCCCCTCCGTCACGTGCCGGTTGCCATGAGCCTTGCAGAAGCCCTCACGACCCTCGGACCGCTGGAGCGCCTGACGCTCGGCGACCGGGTCTATGGGCACATGCGCGAGCTTCTGATGTCCGGCCGGCTGGCGCCGGGCGAGAAACTGTCGCTGCGCGCCACCGCCGAGATTCTCGGCGTCAGCATCATGCCGGTGCGCGAGGCGGTGAGCCGCCTGGTCGCCGACCGGGCGCTGGAAGTCGCGCCGAACCGGGCGGTGCGCGTGCCGATCCTCGATGTCGAGCAGTTCCGCGAGCTGACCACCGTCCGTGTTGAGATCGAGGGCTTCGCCACCGAGCGCGCCGCCGCCGTGGCGGGGCCGGAGGACATCGCCCGCATCGCCGCCGCCGAAGAGGCCTTCCGCGCGCTGTCGGATGCGCCGGAGCCGGACCTCGCCGAAGCGGTGAGGCTCAACAAGGAATTCCATTTCGCCGTCTATGCTGCGACCGGCCTGCCGACGCTGCACGAGATCATCGGCGGCCTCTGGCTGAAGGCCGGGCCGATCATCAATCTCGACCTTCGCGCCAATCCCGAGCGGCTCGGCACCGGCGGCGCCGTGCGCTTCCATGCCGATACGCTCGCCGGCATCCGCTCCGGCGACGGCAAGGCGGCGCGGGCGGCGCTCGCCGGCGATATCGCGGGCGCGGCCGAATTCATCATCCAGCGCGGCGGCCTGACCAGAGCCGTCGCCACGAAATGACATAGGGAGACCATCATGGACCTCGGCATCAAGGGCCTGCGCGTGCTCGTCACGGCGGGCGCCAACGGCATCGGCCTCGAGATCGCGCGGGCCTTCGCGGAGGAGGGAGCGCAGGTCCATGTCTGTGACGTCGACCGCGAGGCGCTGACCGAACTCGCCCGCACCGATCCGCATATCTATGCCAGCCCGTGCGACGTCTCCGACCGCGGCGCAGGTGAAGGCGCTGTTCGAGACCACCATCGACCGGCTCGGCGGCCTCGACGTGCTGGTCAACAATGCCGGCATCGCCGGCCCGACCGGCCGGGTCGAGGAGATCAACCCGGAAGACTGGGACCGCTGCCTCGACATCTGCATCACCAGCCAGTTCAACTGCGCGCGGCTCGCCGTGCCGCATCTGAAGAAGAGCGACAACGCCTCGATCATCAACCTGTCGTCGGTGGCCGGCCGCTTCGGCTTCGCGCTGCGCTCGCCCTATGCGGCGGCGAAATGGGCGGTGGTCGGCTTCACCAAGTCGCTGGCCATCGAGCTCGGCGAGTTCGGCATCCGCTGCAACGCCATCCAGCCGGGCCTCGTGGAGGGCGACCGCATCCGCCGGGTGCTGGAAGCGAAGGCGCAGGCGCGCGGCATCGCCTTCCGCGAGATGGAGGAACAGGCGGTGACCTATACGTCGCTGAAGACCTTCGTCACGGCGCGGCAGCTGGCCGACCAGATCCTGTTCCTCTGCTCGCCGAGGGGACGGACGATCTCGGGCCAGGCGCTGTCGATCTGCGGCGACATGCAGATGCTGAGCTGAGGGGGAGGGGTGAGGTGAGAGGTGAGGGGCCTGGCGTGAGGTCACGGGCTCTCGGTGAGGCGAGAGGAATGGTGTGAGGTGAAGCCGGGATCGCTCCTTTCACGTCGATTTCCGGGCGCTTTGCCAAAGCCGAGCGGGAGGCAATCCCCTCCCCCCACGAAGTGGTGGGGAGGGTTAGGGTGGGGGGTGTTGCCACAAGGCGAGACCCATCCTGTCGAGACCAGCCCCCCACCCCCGACCCCTCCCCACCGTAAACGGGGGGAGGGGAGTTTCGGCCGCGCTCTGTCGCGGCGATCCGCCGTCAGCCGCTGAGTGTCTGCCGATAGCCGGAATCCATGCCGCTTCAACGCGAAACCCTCTCCCCTCGCGGGAGAGGGTGGGTCCGGAAGGACCCGGGTGAGGGGGCGGGCAGATACCAAACATCCATTGTCGCAGCCGTCGCGCCACCTGCCCCTCACCCGCCCGCATCCGCGGGCACCCTCTCCCGCGAGGGGAGAGGGTTTGGCACGCGATTGCGCTATGGGGAGAAGCATGGTCGCTTGTGGCGCCGACAGCCAGTCGGGCCGCCCCGGCCACTTCTCGCGGACCCTACCGACGCATGACCCTCATCGCCCATGTCAGCGACCTGCATCTCGGGCCGGTGCCGTTTCCGGCGTCGCGCCCACTCGGCCTGAAGCCGGCACTCGGCTGGATCAACTGGGCGCGCCAGCCGGGCCAGCATGACAATGCGCTGTGGCGCGAAGTGGCGGAGCGGATCACCGCGGCCAAGCCCGACTTCACGATGGTGACCGGCGACCTCATCGAGCTCGGCCTCGCCTCGGAATGGCAGGCGGCCGCCGCGGCGCTCCAGCGCCTCGGGCCGCCGGCCACGATCTCCTGGGCGCCGGGCAATCACGACTTCTACACAGGCGCAGCCGTCGCCCGCGCCCGCGACCTCATGGCGCCCTACCTGCCGGCGGGCGGCAACGGGGATATCCGCGACCGTTTCCCGCGGCTCGACCTGGTGGGCCGGGCGGCGATCGTCACGCTCTGTTCGGGCACGCCGACCTGGCTGTTTTCCGCCGAGGGCGAACTCGGCGCCGGCCAGCTCGCCCGCCTCGACGCGATGCTCGCGCGCCTCGACCGACGGGAACATTGTCCGGTCATCGCCGTCCATCATCCGGCGGTCGCACCCAGCCTCTCGCGCCTCAAGCGCCTGCGCGACGGCGAGGCGCTGGCGGACCTTCTCATCCGGAGAGAGTGCTCGCTCCTGTTCCACGGCCATCTGCATCAGGCGGTCGCCGGGGAGGTGACCCGCGGCGGGCGGACCCTCACGCAAATCGGCGCGCCGTCTGCCTCGGCGACCGGCCGGGGTGGCGATTCGCCCGCCGGTTTCAATCTCGTGCGGATCAGCGAACAGGAGACCGGTCTCCGCTGGTCTCTCGAACGTGTCACGCTTCGATGAGCCCGCACGCCGCCCATGCTCCGGCGCGGTTGTTCCGCGCCGCCGATGATGTCTTGATGCACGCCTTCTCGCCTCGGAGCCCCTGTCGATGACCGCCGCCGCCTTTCCGCCCGCCCTTCTGGAGGCCCTGAAGGCCCTCATCGGCGAGCGCGTCTCGACCTCCGAATCCGACCGCGCCCAGCATGGCCGCGACCAGTCGCGCCATCCGATGCGCATGCCGGATGCGGTCTGCCGGGCGCTGACCACCGAGGAGGTCTCGGGCATCGTCAGGCTCTGCGCCGAGCACAAGGTGCCGGTGGTGCCGTTCGGCGCGGGGTCGTCGCTGGAGGGCGCGCTGATCCCGCTGCATGGCGGCGTCTCGATCGACCTGACGGGGATGAACCAGATCCTCGAGGTGCGCGCCGAAGACCTCGACGTGACGGTGCAGGCGGGCGTCACCCGCAAGCAGCTCAACACGTTCCTGCGCGATACCGGCCTGTTTTTTCCCGTCGATCCCGGCGCCGACGCGACCATCGGCGGCATGGCGGCGACACGCGCCTCTGGCACCAATGCCGTCCGATACGGCACGATGCGCGAGAATGTGGTCAATCTGACGGTTGTTCTCGCCGACGGGCGGATCATCCGCACCCGCTCGCGCGCCCGGAAATCCTCGGCCGGCTACGATCTGACGGCGATATTCGTCGGCTCGGAGGGAACGCTCGGCATCATCACCGAGGTGACGGTCCGGCTCTACGGCATCCCCGAGGTGATGGCGGCGGCGATCTGTTCGTTCCCGTCGGTGGAGGCGGCGGTCGATACCGTCATCCAGACCATCCAGATGGGCCTGCCGATCTCGCGCATGGAGCTGCTGGACGACCGGACGGTGGAGGCGATCAACGCCTATTCCAAGCTCGACCTGCCGGTGACGCCGATCCTGTTCTTCGAATTCGCCGGCAGCCAGTCGAGCGTCGACGAGCAGGCGGCCATCGTGGAGGAGCTCGCCAAGGGCGAGGGCGCCTCGAACTGGCACTGGTCGAAGGATGCCGACGAGCGCGCGCGGCTCTGGCAGGCGCGCCACGACGTCCACTGGGCGATCAAGGCGCAGAATCCCGGCAAAGCCGGCTTCGGCACCGATGTCTGCGTGCCGATCTCGGCGCTGGCGGAGGTCATCCGCGAGACGCGCAGGGACACGGCGCAGCAGAGCTTCTCCACCACGCTGGTCGGCCATGTCGGCGACGGCAACTTCCATCTGGGCATGCAGATCGACCCGGACGATCCCGAGGAACTGGCGCGGGCGCTGGAGGTCTACGACCGGATGATCGCCCGCACGCTGAAGCTCGGCGGCACCTGCACCGGCGAGCACGGCGTCGGCATCGGCAAGATGAAATACATGCGCGCCGAGCACGGCGAGGCCGTGGACATCATGCACCTCATCAAGAACGCGCTGGATCCGCAGGGAATCCTCAATCCCGGCAAGGTGTTGCCGGCCTGAGGACATGGACATGCAGGAGCTGACGACCGAAGGCCTCCTGGAGGCCGTGCGCCAGTGGGTGGCGATCGAGAGCCCGACGCAGGACGTCGCCGCCGTCAACCAGATGGCCGATCACGCGGAGGGCCTCCTGCGCGCGGCGGGCGCCACCATCGAGCGGATCGCCGGCACCGGCGGCTATGCCGACATCCTGATCGGCCGCATTCCCGGCGAGGAACCGGGGCCGGGTATCCTGCTGCTCGGCCACATGGACACGGTCCATCCGGTCGGCACGCTTAGCAGCGACCTGCCGTGGCGGATCGACGGCGACAAGGTCTACGGGCCCGGCATCTACGACATGAAAGGCGGCAATTCGATCGCCATGTCGGCGCTCCTGCACCTGAAGGCGACCGGCCGCAAGCCGCGCCTGCCGGTCTCGGTGATGTTCATTCCGGACGAGGAGGCGGGCAGCCCGTCGTCGCGCGCCCGCATCGAGGAGGAGGCGCGCCGCCACGCCATCGTTCTGGTGGCCGAGCCGAGCGGCGAGGGCGGCCGCCTGACGATCGCCCGCCACGGCATCGCCCGCTACTACCTCAAGACCACCGGCAGGCCGGCCCATGCCGGCGCCTATCACGCCAAGGGCCGCAGCGCGATCCGCGAGATGGCGCGGCAGGTGCTCGCCGTCGAGGCGATGACCGACTACGACCGCACGATCACGCTGAACGTCGGCACGATCTCGGGCGGCACCCACGAGAACATGGTGCCGATCCATGCCGAGGCCTGCGTCTACGTTCTGGTCCCTTCCGCCGAGGCGGAAGCGGAGGTTCGCGGCAGGCTGCTGGGCCTCAAGGCGCATGATCCGGACGTCAGGCTCGACGTGACGCTCGGCCTGTTCCGGCCTCCTTACGTGAAGACGCCGGCGATCCAGAAGCTCTACGACCATGCGGCCGGCCTTGCCCGCGGGCTCGGCTTCGAGGTCGCCGGCGAGCGCGTGGCGGGCGGCGGCAGCGACGGCAATTTCACCGGCGCGCTGGGCATCCCGACGCTCGACGGGCTCGGCGTGATCGGCGACGGGCCGCACACCCATTATGAGCACCTGCTGCAGTCGTGCCTCGTGCCGCGGACACGGCTCTACGTGCGGCTGTTCGAGACACTGGGGCCGGACGTGATCGCCTAGGCCGGCTCGGCCGCGGCGATTTCTGGTCCACCAGGCCTCGATCGCGGCCGGTCGGCAGGCGGTCTTCTCGTCGAGGCCGCCGGCAAAGGCGTTCCACGCCTCGAGGAAGCGCTGCGGCACGCCGATGACCAGCGGCTGGCCGGCGGCGACCACCTGGCCGATCTCGCCGATCAGGCCGCCGCCCTCGGCCTCCATGCGGCCGAACTTGTTGATGATCACGAGGTCGAGCGGCTTGTCGATGGCGGCGCGCAGGGCGCCGGCGGCCTGCGCGAGGCCGGTCGGATCGAGCCGGCACGAGCCGGAACTGCCGCTGCCGAGATCCTGGCAGATGTTGATGCGCTGGCCGGTATCGAGGTCTTCCAGTTCCATGTCCTGCGTCTCGCAGGAGGCGCCGGCACCGTTGATCTGGACGAGGCCGGCGACCGCCACTCCGTCGGCGGCGAGGCCGCGGGCGAAATCGGCGAGCAGCGTGTCGCAGTCATCGTCGGGCCCATAGACCACGGCGGCAAGTTTCGTCATCGGGCGGTTCCGATCGCGCTTTGGAGTCATGCCAAGATGGGCCTGCCCGACGCTCGCGTAAAGCCCGTGCCGATTGCCGGACTCACCCGGCGATGGCATTCATGGTGCAATGCGAGCGCGGGCTGCGCTCCCCGAGGAGCCGAACCCATGCTGAAATGCCTCATGACCGCCACCGTCGCCGTCGCCACGCTCGCCGCCCTCGGCGACGTGGCGGAAGCCCGTCATCGCCGCCGCAGCCTCGAGAGCTGGTGCCGGGCCGATGCCGCCCAGATGATGGGGATCAGCCGCCGCGCCATCGCTCTCGCGCCGCTCGCGGCGGCTCCGGGCGGGCGCTACGAGATGCGCGGCGTCGCCAGCCACGGCCGGTTCGGCACGCGCGCCTTCACCTGCCAGTTCGACCAGCGCCGGGTGCTGCAGGGCGCCGTCTGAGGCGTCAGGCCTTCTTGCGGATGCGGAAGGTGAGCGTCGATCCGTCGCGCTCCTCGGCCTCCAGCGTGTCGCCGGTCTCGCCGACGAGGTGGGGGATGTCGATGGCGGACATCGGATCGGTGCAGGCGACGACCAGCGTCCCGCCCGGCGCGATGCGGGCCAGCGCCTTGCGGGTGCGCAGCGCGGGCAGGGGGCATTTGAGGCCCTTCAGGTCGAGCGCGGTCTCGGGCATGGGATCGGCCTCGTCGGATCGGTCGGCGCCTTATGGGCGCTTCCGCGCCGGGCAACAAGGGCGGCGTGGCCGCCGCCGAAACGGAGCGCCGGACCCGATGAAACTGCTCAGGACCATTCGCCGCGACGCCGCCGGTTCCGCCGCGTTCCCGCGCGCCGCAGCCCCCGGCGAATGGGCGGTGACCGGCACCTTCCTGTTCTGGGGCCGCGACGTCGCCGCTCTGGACGAGGACGAGCAGGCGGCCTTCCGCTCGGGCTTCGTCGGCGTCGAAAGCCTCGGCTTCGCCGCCCTCGTGGCGGTCGAGGAGGCGGATGCCGAGGCGCATCGGGCGGCCGTCGCGGCGCTCGCCGCCCATATCCACGCCCATCTCGACGGCCCTGCCGTCGATGCGGCGGTCGCGGCGGCGGCCGAGGAACTGTCGTTCGCGGCCTCGCTCGCCGATCACCCCGCCGGAACGTTGCTGACGATCGAGCGCCGGTTCGAGGACGGCGAGATCCGCGAGCGCTGCCGCGTGTTCGAGGGCTGACCGCTCAGGCCTCGGGATGGCGGAGCGCCAGCGCCTCGGCCGCCGCGAGGTCCTCGGGGCCGTTGGCGTTGAAGAACGGATCGAACGGCTCGGCCGGCCAGGTCGCCACGGCGCATCCGTGTCGGCTCGCCCACAGCCCGACCTTGCGCAGCCCCTCGACCACCAGCGCGTGGCGGAGCTCGGCCGCGAGCGAGACCGGCCAGAGCCCGATCACCGGATGGGTGCGCCCGCCGGAGGCGGCCGAGGCGAGCGGCGCGCCGGCGGCGGTGCGCGCGGCATGGAGGCGGGCGACGAGGTCGCGCGGCAGGAACGGCGCGTCGGTCGCCACCGACACGACCCAGCCGATGTCTGGCCGGTTCGCGGCCGTCCAGTCGAGCGCCGCGAGGATGCCGGCGAGCGGGCCGGCGAAGCCCGGCACGTCGTCCGCGACGACCGGGCGGCCGAAGGAAGCCGAAGCGCGCGGGATCGCCGTTGGCGTTGACGATCAGTGCGTCGCATTGCGGCGCCAGGCGCTCCACCACGCGGTCGAGGAGGGTGCGGCCGGCGACCGTCCTCATCGGCTTGTCGCCGCCGCCCATGCGCCGCGCGAGGCCGCCGGCGAGCAGCACGCCAAGGGTCTCGGGATGGCCGCCGTCAGTCATCGCGGCGAGGCAGAGGCGTGTTCACCGGTCACTCGATCACGATGGCCGGCGCCGGCCTCATCGTCACCGCGCCGGTGCCGGACAGGCTCGCCCAGACCTTGGCCGCGATGTCGCGATAGACGCGGGCGTTGCGGATTGCCCGGCTCGGTCGCGACGACCGGCTGCCCGGTGTCGGAGGTCTCGCGCAGCTTCATGTCGAGCGGGATCTCGCCGAGGAACGGCACGCCGAGCCGCTCGGCCTCCCGCCGCGCGCCGCCATGGCCGAAGATGTCGTAGCGGTTGCCGGTGTCGGGCGCGACGAAATAGCTCATGTTCTCGACGATGCCGAGGATCGGCACCTCGACCTGGCGGAACATGGCGAGGCCGCGCCGCGCGTCGATCAGGGCGAGATCCTGCGGCGTCGAGACGATGACCGCGCCGGCGAGCGGCATCGGCTGCGCCATCGTCAGCTGGGCGTCGCCGGTGCCGGGCGGCATGTCGACCACCAGCACGTCGAGCGTCGCCCCAGGCGACCTCGCGCAGCATCTGCGTGATGGCGCCGACATCACCATCGGGCCGCGCCAGATCATCGGCGTCTCCTCCTCGACGAGGAAGCCGATCGACATCGACCTTGACGCCGAAGGTGTCCATCGGCGCCAGCGTGCGGCCGGCAATGACCTCGCGGCTTGCCGGAGAGGCCGAACAGCCGCGGCAGCGAGGGGCCGTAGATGTCGGCGTCGAGGATGCCGACCTGCTGGCCGAGGCCGGCGAGCGCCGAGCGCCAGGTTGAAGGCGGTGGTCGACTTGCCGACGCCGCCCTTGCCGGAGGCGACCGCGATGACATGGGCGACGCCGGAAATGGTCGCGGCCTTCGCCGACGGCGGCTGGGCTGGCCGGCCGGGCGTCGCGTGCGGCTGGGTCGAGGGAGCGGGCCGGGCGGGCGCGCGCGACTCGGGCCGGTCGGCGGTCAGCGAGACCAGCGCCTGCGTCACGCCGGGGAGGGCCCCGATGGCGGACTGGGCGGCGAGGCGCACCGGCTCCATGGCGGCGGCCTCGGTCGGGTCGATGGCGATCGCCACCATCACCTTGCCGTCGTTGACGATGATGTCGGAGAGCCGCCCGGAGGCCGCGAGCGACTGGCCGCTCGCCGGCAGCTTCACGAGTTCGAGCGCGCGGGAGACCTGTTGCTGGTTGACCATGGAACCCCTCGGGTGAGGGATGTCACATAGGCCATCGGGCGCGCCCACGAAAGAGGCAGGGTGTGCTCAGGGCGTGACGGTGAGGCGCAGGAGATAGCCGTCGAGCGGCATCGGCCGGCCGGCGCTGGTCAGTTCGCGCGGCGGCGAGACGAGCTCGCCGAAGGTGACGAAGCGGCCCTGCACCGGCACGAAGGGCGCGGCGAGATGGGCGGCCGGCGACAGGCGGAACTTCGCCGCCTGGCCGCGGGCCGGCTGCACCTGCTCGATCTCGACCACCGGGGCGGTGGTGCGCGGGCAGGCGACCGGGGCGGCGCAGCGCCCGTCGGTGATGACGCGGGTGAATTTCAGCGTGATGGCGCGCCCGTCGGCGCCGGGCACCTCGATGGTCTCGCCGCCGCGGATCTCGATGCGGCGCGGCTCGCCGGTGGCGGCCGAGCCCGGCCCGGTCATCAGGAGGAGGATGACGCTGGCCGCGAGGAACATGAGCGTCGGCGCCGCGACGAGGGTCGCGGTCGCAAGGAGGCGCGGCTCCAGCAGCGGGGTGAACAGGCGCGGTTCGAACAGCATGGCGGGCTCCGTTGGACGGTCCAGCCCATGGGTCGCGACGAGGCGGCGAAAGGTTCAACGCGATTTCCGAGCCGACGCCCGTTCAACACGGCGAGAGCGCGGGACGGATGCACAATCGCAGCTTGGAGATGCCGGCCTTGCGTGGTAGCAACCTGCGCCAATCCGAAACTCGAAGCCGAGTTCGAGCCCTCCGCCATTCTTCAGGGCTCGGCGACGCTTTACCCCATCCAGGAGCTGGCACATGGCCGTGAAGACTTTCGACGAAGCCCTGACCTTCGACGACGTGCTGCTGAAGCCCGGCCTGTCCGACGTGATGCCGTCCGAGGTCGACATCCGCACCCGGCATCACCCGCTCGATCGCGCTCAACATTCCGATCATCGTCCTCCGCCATGGACACGGTGACCGAGGCGCGCATGGCGATCGCCATGGCGCAGGCCGGCGGCATCGGCGTCATCCACCGCAATCTCGACGCCCGAGGCGCAGGCCGACGCAGGTGCGCGCGGTGAAGCGCTTCGAGAGCGGCATGGTGGTCAACCCGGTCACCATCCATCCGGACGCGACGCTGGCCGAGGCGCTGCGCCCTGATGAAGAAGCACGGCATCTCCGGCATTCCGGTGGTCGAGCGCGGCAGCACGGCACGCCGGCAAGCTGGTCGGCATCCTGACCAACCGCGACGTCCGCTTCGCCGACCGATCCCGACCAGCCGGTCTCCGAGCTGATGACCAAGGACAAGCTCGATCACGGTGCGCGAGGGCGTCGGCCAGGACGAGGCCAAGCGCCTCCTGCACCAGCACCGCATCGAGAAGCTGCTGGTGGTCGACGACGACTATCGCTGCGTCGGCCTGATCACCGTCAAGGACATCGAGAAGGCGGTCGCCAATCCCCAACGCCTGCAAGGACGAGCAGGGCCGCCTGCGCGTCGCCGCCGCCACGACGCGTCGGCGACGAGGGCTTCGAGCGCACCGAGACGCTGATCGACGCCGGCGTCGACCTCGTGGTGGTCGACACCGCGCACGGCCATTCGCAGCAGCGTGCTCGACGCAGTCGACGCGCATCAAGCGCCTGTCCAACGAGGTGCAGGTCGTCGCCGGCAATGTCGCGACCGCCGAGGGCACCAAGGCGCTGATCGACGCCGGCGCCGACGCGATCAAGGTCGGCATCGGCCCGGGCTCGATCTGCACCACGCGCATCGTCGCCGGCGTCGGCGTGCCGCAGCTCACCGCGATCATGGAAGCGGTCGAGGCGGCGCGCAAGACCGGCATGCCGGTGATCGCCGACGGCGGCATCAAGTTCTCGGGCGATCTCGCCAAGGCGCTCGCGGCCGGCGCCGACTGCGTGATGATCGGCTCGCTGCTCGCCGGCACCGACGAGAGCGCCGGGCGAGGTCGTTCCTCTATCAGGGCCGCTCCTACAAGACCTATCGCGGCATGGGCTCGGTCGGCGCCATGGCGCGCGGCTCGGCCGACCGCTACTTCCAGCAGGAGGTCAAGGACACGCTGAAGCTGGTGCCGGAAGGCATCGAGGGGCAGGTGCCCTACAAGGGGCCGGTCGGCGACCGTGGTGCACCAGCTCGTCGGCGGCCTGCGCGCCGCGATGGGCTATATCGGCGCCCGCCACCTCGCCGAGTTGCACGAGCAAGGCGCAGCTTCGTGCGCATCTCCAGCGCGGGCCTGCGCGAAAGCCACGTCCACGACGTGACGATCACCCGCGAGAGCCCGAACTATCCGAACGGCGGACGGGTGTGACCCCGGCCCGCCTCGACGGCAAAGACAAAATGGCCCGGATCGCTCCGGGCCATTGTCGTTTGAGGGTCAGTGCCGGTCAGTAGCCGTTGCAGACCCGGACGCGGCGGACTTCCGGACCCCAGGGGCCGTCGACCCAGCGCCGCTCGATCCAGCAATCGCCATAGCCCGTGCCGACCACCGCGGCACCGACCGCCGCGCCGCCGAGCAGGGCCCAGCCATAGCCCGGATAGAACGAATAGCCGGGATACCAGTAGCCGTAGCCGGGATAGAAGATGAAGCCCGGGCGCGGATAGCGCACGAAGCCCGGCCGCACCCAGCCGCCCGGCGGACGGAAGCCCGGCGCGAGCGGCGCGCGGTTGATGAAATTGCCGGCGACCGCGCCGCCGCGCGGCGCGAAGCCGGGGCCGCCGACGCGCGGGACGATCGCCGGCCGGGCGACACCGGCCCGGAAGGCGCCGCCACCGGGGGCGATCATGCCGCCGCGGAAGCCACCGCCGGCGAAGCCGCCGGGCCTGAAGCCGCCACCGCCGCCACGGAAGGCTGCGCCACCGCCGCCGCCCCGGAAGCCGCCGCCACCGCCGCGGCGCTGCATCTCGACCGGCTGGCCGGAGGTCGTGGCCATATCGGATCGCGTCTCCTCGGCGCGGGCGGTGCCCGGCCCTCCGGCAAAGCCGAGCCCCAGGACGAAGGCGCCGGCCGCGAGGGCCAGCCCGTGCTTCTTGCTGGCGATTGTCATGTTCATTTTCTCCCAAACAGGCCGCGGCAGAAACCTAGCGGCCGGCGCGACGGAATCGACATGTCGCACCACTACCGATGATGTGGCGGTGCGATTCCGGTAATTCCTTGACCGACTTGCGGTCTTTCCGAAAACAGGTCGGCCCCGGTCGCGGACCGGGGCCGACCTTCAGATCCAACGTGCGATGACGCGATCAGTTGCAGACGCGGACGCGGCGACGCTCCGGGCCATAGGGGCCGTCGACCCACTGGCGCTCGATCCAGCACTCGCGATAGGCCGGCCCGAGTTCTGCGAGGCAGCGGCCGCCGCCGCGCCGCCGATGATCAAGGCCGCCGCGCCGAGGCCGATGGCCGCCGCGGCACCACCGCCACCGCCGCCGCCACGACCACCGCGGAAGCCGCCGCGCGGGCCGCCACCGAGGCGCGGGCCGGCGCGGACGCCGCCACGGCGCTGCATCTCGAGCGGGCTCTGATCGGCGGTGATGGCGGTGCGGTCGACGAACTCGGCGGCCCGGGCGCTCGGAGCGGCGCCGGCCAGGCCGAACATCAGGGCACCGGCGGCCAGGGCCGAGAGCTGGGACTTGATGGAAATACGCATGAACCTTCTCCCGTTCATCCGCAGCGTTGGAGGCGGCCGCTGCGGAAGGTTTCGCAGAATTGCGTACCTTGACGGGAGCATACATAAAAAACCGACGGCGCAATTGATTTGCTTAAAAAATCCTTACCAATGGTTCGCACGTGACAACGGGTGACGAGGGAGACTCCCGATGGGACTGATGAATGCAGGAGGCGCATCGCTGGTCTGGCCGCTCTTGGTGCAGGTCGCGCTGACGCTCGCGGTGCTGGGGGTGCTCGGCCGCCGGCGATTCAGGGCGCTCGGCGCGCGGGACGTGCGGGCGAAGGAGGTCGCGCTCTCGAACGACGCCTGGCCCGAGACGGTGAAGCAGGCCTCCAACAATTTCTCGAACCAGTTCGAGATCCCGGTGCTGTTCTACGTCCTGGTGATCACGGCGATCCATGTCGGTGCCACCGGCCCGGTGATGACCGTGCTCGCCGGGATCTTGCGTGGTGAGCCTCGTCGCCCACGCCTACGAGAGCACATCAGCCGCAACAATGTGAACCGCCGGTTCGCCATCTTCGCCGGCGGCGTGCTTGTCCTCGTCGCCATGCTGGTCGGCGTGCTGGTGGCGGCGCTCTGACAAAGGCAGGCTCCGGTCTTGCGACCGGAGCCCAGGGTCAGGAACGGGAGGTCATGCACTGTCGGGAAGCGGTCAGTAGCAGACGCTTGACCCGCTGGCGGACGAGGCCGTAGGGGGTGTCGACCCAGCGGATGCGGTAGCAGCTGTCGGCGATCACGGCGGCGGTGCCGATAACGCCCGCGCCCACCGCGAAGGAGACCGATGCGCCACCGCGCCAGTGGCCGTGGCGATGACCGCCGATGTGGCGATGGCCGCCGAGATGGAGGCCGCCGAGGCGATGGCCGCCACCGTGGGAAGCCGCCGGAGCGCATGCCGCCGCCGTGGAACTCGCCGCCACGGCCGCCGAAGCCGCGGGCTTCCGCATCGGTGGTGGCGAAGAGGCCGAGGCCGGCGACGGCGGCGGCAGCGAGGGCGAGGGTCTTGATCGAGGAGGTCATGGGTCTGGTCCTTGGGTGTGGCGGGCTGGCCGGTCTGGCCGCCCTGTCCTCCATGGGTCTCGGCGGGGCGGAAAAAGGTTCAGCGGCCATCGGATTTTTTTCGCAGCCGGCTTTTCTCCAGAGCGAACGGCAGCCCGAAGGCTGCCGCTCCCTGGTTGTCCGGACCCACGTTCCAGGCCGCTGACGGCCCGGCCGCGCTCACCAGATGCGCCGGCAGAACGTCTCGCCCCAGCGATTGATCCAGCAACGCCGGCGCGGGCCGCCGCCGAAGCGCCGGGAACCGCCACCGCCATCGCGACCGTGCCGAACGGCAACGACCCCGGTCGAGGACCGGGGTCGCGCAGGTTCAGCCGGGAGGCCTGAGGGATCAGTAGCAGACGTTCACCCGCTGGCGGACGAGCCCGTAGGGCGTGTCGACCCAGCGCCAGCGATAGCAGCTGTCGGCGATGACGGCGGTGCCGACGATGCCGGCGCCCACCGCATAGGGCCACCAGCGGCCGCCGCGCCAGTGGCCGTGACGGTGACCGTGGATGTGGCGATGGCCGCCGAGGCGCAGGCCGCCGATGTGACGGCCGCCGCCGTGGAAGCCGCCGGCGCGCATGCCGCCGCCATGGAACCCGCCGCCGCGGCCGCCGAAGCCACGGGCTTCCGCGTCGGTGGAGGCGAACATGCCGAGGCCGGCGACGGCGGCGGCGGCGAGAGCGAGAGTCTTGATCGAGGTCATGGTTCGGGTCCTTGGGTTCGAGACTGCGTCTGGATGTCACCCCATCGACCATGGGTGGCCGGGGCCCGGAAAAAGGTTCGACGCCGCCGGCGAAAATTCCAGAGGCTGTGGGTTTCGGCGATCCAGGTGACCTTCGGTCAACCACTTTCCCGCCAAGTCGCGTCAATTCATCGTCTTTCGGCGCGCAGATTATTCATCCGTTCAGTCCTTCCGCCGCACCTTTCCGCACGGTCACCTGGAAATGCCCTGAACCCCATGACGATGGACGGGATCTTGTCGGCGGACGATGTTGCGCGCGCCCAGCGCACGCGGCGCTGGACGCTGTCGTTCGCCGCCCGGGTCGAGGCGCGTTTCGAGGCCGACACCGCCATGCGGCGGCTGCAGGTGGCGCGCATCGTCATGCTGCGCACGGTGGTCATCTACAACCTGTTTCTGATCGGCGACTTCCTGCTCGCCCGCGACGCCTTCGGCCTGTCGCTGGTGCTGCATTTCAGCGTGGTGACGCCGTGGATCCTGGTCGCGCTGACGATGATCGGGCGCCCGACCCGGCCGCTGGTGCGCAACCTCCTTGTCGCCAGCGTGCCGCTGGCGATGGTCGGCGGGATCGTCGCGGTGTTCTCGATGTCGCGCAATCCGGACGTGACGCACTACCAGTATTTCGTCGTCATCTCCGTCATGTTCGGCAATGTCGTGCTGCGGCCGGCCTTCGCCCATGCCGTCGCGGCCTCGGCGATCGCGGTGCTGGTCCATGCCGCCGCCTGCTTCCTGCATCCGATGATGCCGCCGGCGGTGGCGGTGATCGCGGTGTTCGGCCTCATCGTCTCGGCAGCACGCTGCTCGCCGGCTGGCATCAGCGCGACATGCGCCGGGCCTGCTGATGCGGCTGAAGGACCAGCTTCGCCCAGCGCGACCTGCAGAAGACGGCGGAGGACCTCGAGCAGATCTCCAATGTCGATCCGCTGACCGGGCTCGCCAACCGCCGCGGCGTCGATACGCGCGTCGCCGCGCTGTTCGAGGCCAGCGGGAAGGGTGCCCGTTCGCCGTGCTGATGGTCGATGTCGATCACTTCAAGGGCTTCAACGACCGCTACGGCCATCGCCATGGCGACACCTGCCTGACGCTGGTCGCGAAGGCGGTGTCCGAGGCGGTGCGCGGCGCCGGCGACATTGTCGGCCGGTTCGGCGGCGAGGAATTCATCGCCATCCTGCCGGATGCCTCGATCGTCGACGGCGCGCGCGTCGCCGAGCGGATGCGCCGGGCGCTGGAGCGGCTGGCCATTCCGCATGAGACCGCTCGCCGTTCGGGATGGCGACCATCAGCATCGGCGTGGCCGGCACGATCGGCGATCCCGCCAATCTCGGCCTGGCCATCGATACCGCCGATGCCGCGCTCTATGCCGCCAAGGCGGCGGGCCGCAACCGGGTGTTCCCCGCGCCGGCGGCGGGGCGGGGCGCCGAAGGGCGACGGCCGGCGCGCCGCCTGAGTTCCGCCAACGAAATCCTTGCCCAAGGCCGCCGCGAGCGGCTACCAGAGCGGCCTTCGCGAGGAACCGCCGTGACGCCTGCAGCCGCCCGTCTTTCCGCCGCCATCGAGGTCCTCGCCGACATCGAGGCGCGCCAGCCGGCCCCGCGCACCGACGCGCTGAAGGACTGGGGCCTCGACCACCGCTTCGCCGGCTCGGGCGACCGCGCGGCGATCGCCAGCCTCGTCTACGACGCGCTGCGCCGGCGCGCCTCCGCCGCGTGGCGGGGAGCGCGAGACTCCGCGCGCCGTCCTCCTCGGCACGCTGGCACTGCCCGCGGCTGGCCCGCGCCGAATCGCCGGCACTCTTCTCCGGCGAGCGCTCGCGCCCGAGCGCTGTCGCCGCCGGCGCTGCGCTCGCCTCCTGGCCGCGTGGCGGCGCCCGCCTGGTCGCCGGCGACTTCCCGACTGGCTTTGCCGACGATTGCCGCCGCCTTCGCGCCGACCCGGTCGCGGAGGCCAGGGCGCTCGCCGCCCGCGCCCCCGTCGACCTGCGCATCAACACGCTGAAGGCCGAGCGCGACCCGCTGCCGCCGGCGCTCGCCCACCTAGGCGCCGAGCCGACGCCGGTTGTCCCCGCTCGGCCTGCGCTTCCCGCCCGGCGAGGACGCCCGCGGCCCGGACGTCGCAGGCGAGCCGGAATTCCTGAAGGGCTGGTTCGAGATCCAGGACGAGGGCTCGCAGCTCGTCGCCCCCTCGCCGGCGCCGCAGCCCGGCATGCAGGTGATGGACCTCTGCGCCGGCGGCGGCGGCAAGACGCTGGCGCTCGCCGCCGCCATGGACAACATGGGCCAGATCTACGCGACCGACGCCGACAAGCGACGCCTGGCGCCGTCCCGACCGGCTGACGCCGCGCCGGCGTCGCGCAACGTCGCATGCGCACGCCGACGGCGCGGCGACGCCGCTCGCCGATCTCGCCGGCAGGATCGATCTCGTGCTGGTCGACGCGCCCTGCACCGGCATCGGCACCTGGCGGCGCAATCCCGACGCCAAGTGGCGGCTGCGGCCCGGAGCCTCGGACGAGCGGCACCAAGAGCAGGCCTCCATGCTCGACCCGCGCGGCGCAGCTGCGTGAAGACGGGCGGCGGCATCGTCTATGTCACCTGTTCGGTGCTGCCGCGCGAGAACGACGAGCGGGTGAAGGCGTTTCTGGCGGCCAATGCGGGATTTGCCTCGGTCGATCCGGGGGAGGTGCTGGCGCTGGCGCCGGATACGCTGTCCGAACGCGACGACCTCGTCTCGCCGCTCGGCCTCGGAATCCAGCTGACCCCGCGGCGCACCGGCACGGACGGGTTCTATCTGGCGATCATCGAGCGGGTGAGGTGAGGGAAGGCGAGGTCCGGATCTTGCATTTCGCAGAGCGATCTGCTATCCTCTGATCGAAGGTGGCGTCATGGGCGATCTCAGGGTGACATTCACGGACGCGGAACTCGCGTCGATCCGGCAGGCAGCCGAAGTGCTGGGGCTGACGCCCGAGGATTTCGTGCGGCTTGTCCAGCCTCGGGCTCGCGCCGCAGCGCGTGCCATCGCCAAGCGTGGCGGATCGCGCGGCGGTCGCCCGTTCGATCCTTTTCGCGCCAGAAGGCGCTTGAAGGAAACCCTTCGACCGACATGTTGCGCGAGCTTCGAGATGGCGGTTGATCCGCTCGTCATCGACGCGAGTGTTGCGCTGAAATGGTACTTGCGGGAGGACGGGTCGGACGCGGCGCTTCGGCTGTTATCTGCCGAGCGACCCTGATCGCACCTGATTTCTTCCTTGATGAGGTGAGGGCGGTCCTGGTGCGCAACGTCCCTCTACGCATCGATCAGTCGGAGCTTCTGGTGGCAGTTGCCGATATCGAGAGGGTGATCAGCAACCTCATTCCGATGAGGGCTTGCGGTCCCATGGGCTCATGCTCGCCGGCGAACTCTCTCACTCTTACTATGACTGCCTCTATCTCGCGCTCGCTCTGCGCTCGGGACGCCCAACTCGTCAGCGCCGATCACGAATTTCTTGGGAGAATTCAGAGAAGCGCTTACCGCGCGCGCACAATTCCGCTTGATCGATTTTCATGACCCAGATGCCCATGACCCAGCACGACACCATCCTCATCGTCGATTTCGGCTCGCCAGGTGACCCAGCTGATCGCGCGGCGCGTGCGCGAGGCCGGCGTCTATTGCGAGATCCATCCCTTCCAGTCGGCCGACGAGGCCGCCACCGGAAGCTGAAGCCCAAGGGCGTCATCCTGTCGGGCGGCGCCGGCCTCGGTGATCGAGGCGGCTCGCCCCGCGCGCCGCAGGCGGTCTTCGACGCCAAGCTGCCGGTGCTCGGCATCTGCTACGGCGAGCAGACGATGGCGCGCGCAGCTCGGCGGCAAGGTCGAGGGCGGCCATCACCGCGAGTTCGGCCGCGCCAGCTCGAGATCAAAGACGACTGCGAGCTGTTCGAGGGCGTCTGGACGCCCGGAGAGCGCCATCAGGTCTGGATGAGCCACGGCGACCGCGTCACCGAGCTGCCCGACGGGCTTCCGCGTCGTCGGCACCTCGCGAGAACGCGCCCTTCGCCGCCATCGCCGACGAGGCGCGCCGCTACTACGGCGTGCAGTTCCACCCCGAGGTGGTGCACACGCCGCGACGGCGCGAAGCTGATCTGCGCAACTTCGTCGCGCAAGATCGCGGGCTGCAGGGGCGACTGGACGATGGCCGCTTTCCGCGAGCGAGGCGATCGCCAAGATCCGCGCGCAGGTCGGCAAGGGCAAGGTGATCTGCGGCCTGTCGGGCGGCGTCGATTCCTCGGTCGCGGCGGTGCTGATCCACGAGGCGATCGGCGACCAGCTCACCTGCGTCTTCGTCGATCACGGCCTGATGCGCCAGGACGAGGCCGAGCGAGGTGGTCGACGCTGTTCCGCGACCACTACAACATCCCGCTGGTCCATGTGGACGCCGCGCGAGCTGTTCCTCGGCGCGCTGGCCGGCGTCACCGACCCCGAGACGAAGCGCAAGACCATCGGCGCGCCTGTTCATCGAGGTGTTCGAGGAGGAGGCCAAGAAGATCGGCGGCGCCGAGTTCCTGGCGCAGGGCACGCTCTATCCCGACGTGATCGAGAGCGTCTCGTTCACCGGCGGCCCGTCGGTGACGATCAAGTGCCACCACAATGTCGGCGGCCTGCCCGAGCGCATGAACATGAAGCTCGTCGAGCCGTTGCGCGAACTGTTCAAGGACGAGGTGCGCGCGCTCGGCCGCGAGCTCGGCCTGCCCGAGGCCTTCGTCGGCCGCCACCCGTTCCCGGGCCCGGGCCTCGCCATCCGCATCCCGGGCGAGATCACGCGGGAAAAGCTCGACATCCTGCGCAAGGCCGATGCGATCTATCTCGACGAGATCCGCAAGGCCGGCCTCTACGACAAGATCTGGCAGGCCTTCGCCGTGCTGCTGCCGGTGCGCACCGTCGGCGTGATGGGCGACGGGCGCACCTACGACCACGTCTGCGCGCTGCGCGCCGTGACCTCGATCGACGGCATGACCGCCGATTTCTATCCCTTCGACATGAACTTCCTCGGCCGCGTCGCCACCCGCATCATCAACGAGGTGCGCGGCATCAACCGCGTCGTCTACGACATGACGTCGAAGCCGCCCGGCACGATCGAGTGGGAGTAGGGGCGGCGCAACCCGGCCGGGGCAGGTAGGCGTCCGTCATGCCAGCAATCGCGTCGGCACGCCGAGCGCCGGACCGGCTTCGGCGAGCCGCCGGTCGAGCGTGATCATCGTGGCGCCGTGGTCGGAGGCCACCGCGAGGTGCAGGGCGTCGCCGGCGCGAAGTCCGAGCGTGTGGTTATCCACGAACCTCGCCGCCGTCCGAAAATGGGCACCGGTCGTCGACAGAACGGTGAAGCTTTCGGCAACGAGCCTGTTGAACAGCGCGAGCGCCGCCGCGCGCTGCTCCAGCGTGATCTGTCCGGTCCTCAACTTGACGGCGAAGGCCGACGAGATTTCGGTGAAGGTCCAGTCGCTGACCAGCAATCGCGCCGGGTCCTGGTCCGCGAGCCAGGCCTGAACGCGCGGCGTCGTCGCCTCGTTGGAAAGTGCCGCGACGATCAGCGACGTGTCGAGATAGAGCGTCAATAGCGGTCGCCGTCCCGCATCGATCGCACGAGATCGGCAGCGCTCTGGGGCTGCGGCGGGATCGCTGCCGTCAGCGATCGAAGCAGGGCGGCGTCGATCCGCTTGCGGGGCCTCGCCACGGCGGTGAGCCGGGCAACCGGCTTGCCGCGCCGCGTGATCTCGATCGAATCCCCGGCTTCGACACGATCGACGAGCTCGCTCAGGTGGGCCTTGGCGTCCGCGAGATTGACTGCGCTCATGTCACGCTCCTGACCATCTGGGTGGTCATATAGCCCATCGGCTCCTAAAATTCCAGCAATCACGCCGGCGAGCGGTCTTGCGGCCTCGCCTTAGCCGCGCCGCCCGCCTATGCCGCCCTGACATGCGCGAGGCCGCGGGGCGAGACGGCGGCCGTCCGGCAGCGCCGGCGGATCGGGCAGTCGGGGCAGAGGGCTCGGTCGAACTGGCAGAGGGTCTGGCCGAGGCGTTTCATCAGGACGTGCAGCTCCCGCAGCTCTTCGGCGCTCCACCGATGCGCCGCCGCCATCACCGTGCGATAGGCGGCGTGGATGTCGGCCTTGCGCCGGACGAAGCCGAGGCGGCACAGCACCCGCAGGACATGGGTGTCGATCACGAAGGCCGGCATGTCCAGCGTACTGAAATTGAGCGTCGAGGCCGCGACCTTGCGGCCGACGCCGGGCAGGCGCTCGAGCCAGGCGAGCGCGTCGGCGACACCGAGGCCGCCGAGGAAGGCGAGGTCGAAATCCGGCCGGTGCGCCGCGACCATGCGCAGCGCCGCGCCGAGGTGGCGGGCCTTGTTCCCCGGATGCTTGACGTCGCCGATCACCGTCTCGATCGCGGCGGCCGGCGCCGCCGCGAGAGCGGACCAGTCCGGATAGGCCGCGACCAGCCGCCGGTGGGCCTCCGCCGAGACCTCGTCGCGGGTGCGGCTGCTGATCGCCGACTTGACGAGCTGGCCGATCGGCGTGCGCAGCGCGCCGGGCCCCGGCTGGCCGAGGCGCTCCCTCAGCCGGTCGCGCATCCAGGCCACGTCTCCGACGGCACCGAAGTCGAGGGCGATCTGCATGTCCTTATCATAAGAACAAAAAAGGAACATTGCAAACCGGAAGAGGCACAAGCGACCGCTTCGTTCGTTGGCGCTCCCGCGGGGCGAAGGGCAGGGCGCGACAGCCCGCCCTCCGCAAGCCCCTTCTGGCCGCCCCTCAAAACAGCGAGAGCTGCCGGGCCGGCCGGCGCCGGCCCGCGCCCGTGTCGCTCGCCATCAGGTCGGCCGCGATCTCGCCGAGGAAGGAGGAGGGCGGCAGCGCGCGCATCGCGCCCCGCCACGGCCGCTCGGCCGCGCGGGTCAGGAACAGCCGGTCCCGCGCGCGGGTCATCGCGACATAGAACAGCCGCCGCTCCTCGGCGCGCGCCGCCGCGTCCTTCGCGTCGGGCCCCCAGGAGAACGGCACCAGCCCTTCCTCCATGCCGACGACGAAGACGGCGGCGAATTCCAGGCCCTTGGCCGCGTGCATGGTCATCAGCGAGACGCGGTCGCCGCGCGCGTCGTGGAAATCGGCCTCGGTGGAGAGCGCCACCGCCTCGGCGAGCCGGCCCGGGTCTCCGGCGACCGGGGGCGATGCGGCGAGCGCGCCGAGCCAGCCCCGTGCCTCGGCGAGCGCCGCCGGATCGGCTTCCCCGGCCTTCCGGGCGGCCTCCGCGGCCTCCGCGAGGCGGGCTTGGAGATCGGTCTCCGCCGCCTGTTCCGCGGCGCCCAGGCGACCGAGGATCGCGGTCACGCCGGGATGGCCGGCGATGGCGGCGGGCGAGCTCTTCGCGAACGGGATGCCGGCGCGGTCGAGCGCCGCCCGCAGCGCCGCCGCCTGCGCGTCGGTGCGATAGAGCACGGCGCAATCGGCGAAGCCAAGCGTTCCGGCCGCGCCCGCGCCGCTGCCCTTGCGGCCGATCGCGACGAGGTCGTGGCCGCCGAGCAGGCTCTCGATCGTCACCGCGACGAACTCCGCCTCCGCCGCCTCGCTCGCCGCGGCATGGGCGACGATCGGCTCGCCCGCCGGGCGGGTGACGCCGGCCGGCGCGCCGATGAAGCCCGCCGCGGCGGTGGCGATCGTGCCGGTGGAGCGATAGTTGCGCGAGAGCCGCAGCACGCGCGCCGCCGGGAAATCCGCGGCGAAACGGGCAAAGCAGGCGGCATCGGCGCCGCGGAAGCCGTAGATCGCCTGATCGGGATCGCCGATCACGCAGAGCGTCCCGGCATCGCCGGCGATCAGCCTGAGAAGCCGGTATTGCTGCTCGTCGACGTCCTGGAACTCGTCGGCGACGACGTGGGCGAAGCGCGCCCGCCACGCGTCGGCGGTCGCCGCATCGCCCGCCAGAAGATCGGCCGCCATGACGACGAGATCGTCGAAATCGATCCAGCCCTGCGCGCGGCCGATCCGATCGAGGGTGGCGCGCGGCTCCGGCCTCCTCGTCCGTGCCCTGCGCGCCGGTGCGTTTCAGCACCGAGACGGTCCTGACGAGCCGGCCGGCGCGGCCCTCGCCGATCGCCAGGGCCTCGGCCAGCGCCGCCCTGCGCTCGGCCTCGGAGGCGATGCGGAAATCCGGCGTCGAGGCCGGCGAGCGGCGCATGGGCGCGCAGCATCGCGAGGCCGAGCGAATGGAAGCTGTGCACCGCGACCGCCGCCGCCTCGCCGCCGAGCAGGGCCGCGAGCCGCGCCCGCAATTCCTCCGTCGCCTTGCGCGTGAAGGTGACGGCGAGGCACGCGCCGGCCGGCACGCCGCGCTCGCGCACCAGATGGGCGATGCGGTGGGTCAGCATGCGCGTCTTGCCGGAGCCCGGCCCGGCGATCACCATCAGCGCGCGCTCGCTTGCCTCGGCGGCGCGCGCCTGGTCGGCGTCGAGGCCGGCGAGGATGCCCGCTCCGCCCCGAGGGCTCGGCCGCGGATCGGCGCGGCGGGCGCATCCGGTCCGGCCGGGGCCGCAGGCCGCGCCCTGGGCTTCGCCGACGCCGGACGGGAGAGCGGCGGCGCGTCGAACAGCAGGCCGGTGGCCGGCGAGGCTCGCGAGCTCGCCGTCCCGGAACAGCCGGATGACGCCATATTCGCCGTCGAAGCCGGCTTGGCGGATCACGTCGCCGGCGCGCAGCCGCGTCACCGCCTCGCCGAGCAGCGGCTGGAACCGGGCGATCTCCTCGACCGGCAGGTCCTTCAGCACGGCGAGCTCGGGTCCGAGGGCCGCCAGCGTGCGGTCATAGGCCTGGACGACTGTCTTCGAGGCGACCCCGCTGCCGACGATCTCCGAGAGGATCTCCGGCAGCGGCACCAGGCTCGACACCGCGCCGGCGGTGGCCGGCGGCACAGTCTCGGCCTCGCTGCGGTCGGCCAGCATCTCGACGCGATGGGCGACGCCGACGGTCACCGGCTTGCCGCAGACCGGGCAGAGGCCGCCGAGCGCGAGGGTCTCCCGCGGATCGAGCCTGACGCCGCAGGCCCGGTGGCCGTCCATGTGGTACTTGCCCTCCTCGGGGAAGAACTCGACCGTGCCGACATAGCCCTCGCCGGTCTCGAGCGCCCGGCGGATGCGCGTAAGCGGGCTCGCAGGCGAAGCGCGTCGCCTCGCGGCCGAGCTTGCCGGGCGAATGGGCGTCCGAATTGGAGGTGAGGCGGAAGCGGTCGAGCGACGAGACGCGCCAGTTCATCGCCGGATCGGACGAGAGGCCGGTCTCCACCGCGAAGATGTGGCCGGCGAGGTCGCCGTAGCAGTCCTCGATCGAATCGAAGCCGGATTGCGAGCCGAGCGCCGCGAACCACGGCGTCCAGATATGGGCGGGCACGAGATAGGAGTCCGGCCCCGAGGCCAGCGCGATCTCCAGGAGGTCGCGCGAATCGAGGCCGAGGATCGGCCGGCCGTCGGAGGCGATGTTGCCGATGCGCGCGAGGCTCGCCGCCAGCCGGTCGGCGGCGGCGAGATCGGCGGCATAGATCAGGTGGTGGATCTTCCGGGTCTTGTCGCCCTTCTTGTAGATGGTCGAGATCTCGGTGGAGAGCATGAAGGAAACCGGCCGCCGGCAGGAGGGCGGCAGCGTCTCCCATCACCGCCGCCTCGATGTCGGGCCTGCAGGCGGAACAGGCCGTCGCCCGTCGGCCACCAGCTTGTCCTTGATCTCGGCGAGCCAGGCCGGATGCACGCAGTCGCCGGTGCCGACCACGCGCGATGCCCTTGCGCGCCGCCCACCAGGCGAGGTGCTCGAGGTCGAGGTCCCGGCTGGTCGCGCGGGAATATTTCGAATGGACGTGCAGATCGGCGTGGAAGGTCATGACGCGATGCCGTTCGTCTCACGGGGCTCCGGGCCCCGACATCGCTTCGATAGCAGGCGGAAATGGGACCGGCGCCAGGGAAAATCGCGCAGATCACAGCCTTCGGCGGCGGGCGGGCCTGGGGCAGGCCGCTTTGCGGCCGGTCCCGATCGTCCGGAAAATGGTGGGCGCGACAGGGATTGAACCTGTGACCCCTCCCGTGTGAAGGGAGTGCTCTCCCGCTGAGCTACGCGCCCGTCGCCTCGCGGCGGATCGGAGGCCGCGTTCCTAGCGTTTCGCCGCCTCGAATGTCAAGGACGCTCGATGCCTCACTGCGGCTCGATGCGCGCCTGGCGGACGATGTCGCGATAGCGCTCGCGGTCGGCGCGGGCGAAGGCCTCGAACACGTCGGGCGTGTTGGGGGCGGCGACGGCCCCGATCTCCTTCAGCTTGGCGATGACGTCGGGGCGCGAGAAGATTTCCTTCACGTCGGCGGCGATCTGGTCGACCACCGCGCGCGGCGCGCCGGCGGGGGCGAAGAGGCCGTGCCAGGTGCCGATGTCGAAGCCCGGGAAGGTCTCGGCGATGGCCGGCACGTCCGGGGCGGTGGGGCTGCGCTGGGCTGATGTCACCGCGATGGCGCGCACCGTGCCGCCCTGCGATTGCGGCCAGGCGAAGGTGATGTTGTCGAAGGCGAGGTGGATGTGGCCGCCGACCAGCGCGTTCATGATCTCGTTCGACGAGCGGAACGGGATATGGGTCATCGGCGTGCCGATGAGGTTGGAGATGATCTCGGCGGGGATGTGGTTCGAGGCGCCGATCCCCGAGGAGCCGTAGTTGAGCTTGCCGGGATTGGCCTTCGCATAGGCGACGAACTCGGCCATGGTGCGGGCCGGGATCGTGTTGGAGATCACCAGCATGTTCGGCAGCGTGGCGAACAGGCTGATGGTCTGGAAATCCTTGTCGGGATCGTAGGGCAGCGTCTTGTAGACGTAGGGCGCGATGGCGTGGGTGCTCGCCGTGCCGACGAACAGGGTGTAGCCGTCCTTCGGCCCGCGCGCCGCAGCGCCCGCGCCGACCGTGCCGCCGGCGCCGGCGCGGTTCTCGACCACGAAGGCGGTGCCGTATTTCTGCTGCATGGCCTGCGTGAAGATGCGGGCGAAGAGGTCGGTCGTGCCGCCGGCGGTGAACGGCACGATGACGGTGACCTGGCGCTGCGGCCAGGCGGGGGCGGCGGTCTGGGCCTCGGCGCGGCCGCACAGAATGGCCAGCGCGCCGGCGAGCGCGACGAAGAGCTTGGTCATGGTTTCCTCCCGGCCGTTGTCAGGCGCCGTTCGAGCGGCATCCGGCCTTGGGCGATGAGGCTAAAACGATTGAAGCTCCGATGGCAACGGACCGGTTGCCGCAAGGCGTACGCAGGAACGCCAAAGCAAAACCCCGGCTCTGGCGAGCCGGGGTTTCGGAATGCCGGAGGGAGTTCGGGGGCGTCGATCAGTTGCAGACGCGGACCGTGCGGCGCTCCATGCCGTAGGGGGTGTCGACCCACTGGCGGGTGAGGTAGCAGTCGCGGACCGGGGCGGCATAGGCCTGCGAGGCGATGGCGGCGGCGGCACCGCCGACGATCAGGCCGGCGGCGAGGCCGCCGAGGCCGATGCCGTGGCCGTGACGGAAGCCGCGGGCTTCGGCGGAGGGAGCGGCGGCGGCCATCAGGGAGGCGGCGGCGAGGGCGGCGAGGGCGAGGGTCTTGAAGCGGGTCATGGCGGGTCTCCTGGGGTTCGGGTGGGGCTCGTTCGCCCGGTCCTCCATGGGTCGCGGCCTCGGCGGAAAAGGTTCGGGATCGGGCGAAAAAATGTTGGAAAGAAGTCCGGCCGTGCTTCCGAGGCAATCGCCTTGCGTGGGGAACTGCAGGCAGGCCAAGGCGTTGATCGGGCAAGACGGCGCCGCAGCCGTGAGGTCGGGCGCCGTCGTGCATCGGCCGCTTCCCTCCCGACAAGGACCGACCGAATGCTCATCCGCCATGGCTTTTCCATCGAGATCGCCTGCGAGGCGCCGACGCCGCTGATCGCGATGCTCGACCTTCACCCGTCGCGCTGGCATGACATTGTCCGCGTCGGACACCTGACCGCGGTGAGCCGCGCCAATGGCGCCGCCGTGCCCGTCTCCGACTACCAGGACCAGTTCGGCAATCTCTGCCGCCGCATGGTCGCCCCGGCGGGCGGCATCCGGCTCGAGGTGGACGGCACGGTCCGCGACGACGGGCTGCCCGACGCCATGCCGCCGGACGGCGACCAGCTTCCCCCCGAGAAACTGCCGGACGACGTGCTCGTCTACCTGCTCGGCAGCCGCTATTGCGAGACGGACCGCCTGAACGCGGTCGCCTGGCAGCGGTTCGGCCATATCCAGGGCGGACGGGCGCGCGTCCAGGCGATCTGCGACTTCGTCCACGGCCACATGGCCTTCAACTATGCGCTGGCGCGTCCCACCCGCACCGCCGCCGAGGCCTATGAGGAGCGGCTGGCGGTCTGCCGCGACTTCGCCCACCTCGCCATCACCTTCTGCCGGGCGCTCAACATCCCGGCGCGCTATTGCACCGGCTATCTCGGCGATATCGGCGTGCCGGCCGATCCCGCGCCGATGGATTTCAGCGCCTGGTTCGAGGTGTTCCTCGCCGACCGCTGGTGGACCTTCGATGCCCGCCACAACGTGCCGCGCATCGGCCGCATCGTGATGGCGCGCGGGCGCGATGCCACCGACGTCGCCATCGTCAATTCCTTCGGCCTGCACACGCTGGCGCGGTTCGAGGTGATCACCGAGGAGGTGCCGGAGCGCGGCCCCGTCGCCATGGCGGCGGCGTAGGGACATCTTCAGCTCGGATCACGCTTCAGCTGCTGCGGCGCGCCGATGCGCAGCGCCAGCGGCGTATAGGAGAGCGTGACCGTGCCGGTGGCGCTCTCGCTGTGGCGGGTCGCCGGATAGGAGATGCCGAGGGCCGGCACGTTGACCATCTCCTGGACGACGCGGCTGCCGCTGCCGGTCATCACCGCCTGCCAGCGCTGAGTCTCGTAGGTGCAGCCGCCGATCTCGATCGACGGCGAGGGCCGCGGCTCCGTGGCGATGGTCACCGGCTCGGCCATGTTCGACATGAGGAAGCGGTAGCTGGTCGGCCCGGTCAGGATGCGCTCGGCGAGCGCGTCGGTCGGTTCGCTCACCGCGGCGGAGATGACGACGGGAGCCCGGGCGCCGGTGCGGTCGATGATCTCGATGCGGCTGGGGAAGAGCGGCCCGCGGCCGGAAGCCGGCGGACGGCCCTCCAGCCGGTCGGTGCGGCGCGGCTGCTGCAGGCGGAACTCGACGACGCGGCGCTCGGCGGTCGCCTCCACGACGGCGATCTGCACGGCGCTGGTCGGCTGGCCTTCGCCGCTCATGCGGAAATCGACGGTCAGCTCGTTGCCCGGCTGAAGGTTGGCGACCGCCGGGCAGGCGTCGCCCTGGCTGAGGGCGGGCGAGGCAAGCAGGGTGAGGATGCCTGCGGCGGCAAGGACAGGGCGAAGCGACATGCGGGCTCCCGCTGGTTCGTTGGGCCGCATCGGCGGCGTCCCCCAACAGGTAGGCCGGGCATGCCGCCGCGAACATTGCAGCGCGTTGCGATCCCTTGCAGGCGGCCGTGGAACCAAGATGTCGGGACATTCCCGGCATGTCCGGATCGCTCACAATCTCATCAGCGGCTGTTCGACTTTGCGTCAATTGTCATTGGGGGAGCGCATTGGCAGTCAAAAATGACCACTCCATAGGCATTTCGTGCGACATCATCATGACGTCGGGTCGATCACGGCGTTCGGCGCCATGTATTCGCCTGCCGGTGTCATTGCCAATTCTTGTTCGTCGGTCTCTAATGCCGTGGCGCGGTCCGACGGGAGGGGCAGGGACGGCGGCACCAGACGGCCGGCGGAGGGGCCGCCCAAGCGGAGAGGTTCGATGGCAAGGCGCGGGATCGGGGACCTGGAGGGGCCGCTGGACGGCATCGAGGTCATCTCGACCGATGTCTTCGACACGCTGCTGCTGCGGAACGGGCGCTCCGAGCGCGCCCGCATCGTCGCCGGCGAGCGGCGCTTCTCGGCGCTGCTGGCGCGCCGCGGCTTCGACATTCCGGCCGATCGGCTGGTCGATCTGCGGCTGAAGGCGCAGCGGCTGGCCTTTCGCGCGCTGAATGTCGGCGGCACGCCCGGCGAGATCAGGCTCGCAGACCTCATCGCGCGTCAACACGCCATTCTCGGCCTGCCGGAGGCTTTCGTCGCCGAACGCCTCGCCATCGAGATTGAGGTGGAAAAGGCTTCGCTTCGCCCCAACCGTGCGCTGGCGAGCCTGTTCTGGCGCCAGAAGCAGGCGGGACGGCGGATCATCGCGGTGAGCGACACGACGCTGCCGACCCAAGAGCTCACCGCGCTGATCCATCATCTCCACGGCGACGGGCTGATCGACAGGGTCTATTCCAGCGCCGATCTCGGCGCGACCAAGCGGCGCGGCGAGATTTTCGCCCATGTTGCCGAGCGCGAGGGCGTCGCACCGGCGGCCATGCTGCATGTCGGCGACGACGAGGCCGCCGATGTCACGGCGGCGATCGCCCGCGGCTTCCATGCGATCCATCTGCCGCGCGAGGCCTTTCGCTCGCGGCTGAGGCAGGCCGACGGCGCGCGGGCGGAGCTTGGCCGCCGCGTCCGGCGGTTCGCCCGCGGTCTGCGCAGCCCGATGCCGGAGGGCGGCGACCGCCAGGCCTTCGGGCGCGACGTGCTCGGGCCGATCGTCGCCGAATTCGGCCTGATGATCTGGCTCTATGCAAGCGAAGCCTCCGACGCGCGGCTCATGTTCTGCGCGCGCGGCGGCGTCGGCATCCGCGAGGCCTTCGAGCGTCTGCTGGATCGGCTCGCCCTGCCGCTCGATGTCGGACGCGAGACGCTGCTGGTGTCGCGCCTCATCGCGGCGCGGGCGGCGGTGCTGGCGAAATCCACGGCTGCCCTCGACGAGCTCGGCCGGGAATTCGCCGGCGACAGTTTCGCCGATGTCGCCCGCGCGCTCGGCGGGCGTGCCTACGATCTCGGGCCCGCATGGCAGGAGCGGTTCGCGGCGGAAGGGTTCTTCGATCTCCTGTTCTCGGCCGGCGGCGCGGAGGTCCTCGCCGATATCGAGGCACAGAACCGGCTGTTCGCCCGCCATCTCGCAGACTGCGCCGGCGGGGCAGGGCGCCTCATCCTCTGTGATACCGGGCTCTATGGCAGCACGCAGCGGCTGCTCGCCGCCGGCTTTCCCGATCTCTCCATCGAGACGATCCAGTTTGCCCGCGCCAATTACAAGCGCCATGGCGAGGAGCATTTTCCCCGCGTCGCCGGCCTCGTGGTCGAGCAGAACCTCTACAATCCGCTGAAAGCCGAAACTTCCGTGCTGCGCTACTGGCAGCTGGTGGAGAGCCTGTTCGAACCGGCCGTGCCCTCGGTGAAGCTGTTCCACGAGACGTGCGAGGGGGGCATCGCCTCCAACAGCGGCGATCTCTCCTACGGCAAGGTGGATGCCGCCGCCGGCAACGCGCTGCTGACCGGGGCGCTCGCCTATATCGACGGCCTCGGCCCGGGCGATGGTGCGAAGGTGCTTCGCGATGCCGAGATCGCCTGGCGGCGCCTGAGGCAGGCGATCACCCGGCCGAGCGCCGCCGATCTCGCCACTCTGGCGGTCGGCGAGCGTTCGGTCGATTTCGGCCGCGCCGGCACGGTCAGCGTCATGGCGGCGGGCGAGAAGGCCGGGCTTGCCGCACGGCTCGGCGGCATCAAGGCACAGCTCTGGCGGGAAGGGGCCATCGCCCGCGAATTCCCCACCTTCAGGCCGGCGCTGCTCGCCATGCTCGAATCCGCCCATGCCCTGCGCGGCCTCTCCGCGCGGCTGACGCGATGATGCCGGGCGGGCGATCGGGAGATGGGCAGCCGATGAATGTCGCGATGTTGCTGAGCTGCGGCTCGTTCGAGGGCTTCTTCGGCCGCGTGCAGGGCCAGACGCGCGAGAGCTATCTCGCCTCCTATCGCGGCGACTGGGCCTGGTATTATGCGGCGGGCCTGCTGGCGAACGGCATCAGGCCGATCCTCTATATTCCCTCGCTCCATGAGAGCGGCCGCTACGAGACCGATGCCGGCATCGCCGTGCGCTTCCTGCCGCTCGCCCGCTGGTACCGGCCCTTCGAGCAGGTCTGGCCGAAGCGCTTCAGCCGCCTGACGCGCTTCTCGCTCTATGCCGACGAGCGGCTGAACACGATGGCCTTCATGGCGCCGCTGCGGGCGGGACTGGCGGAGGACGCGGTCGACCTCCTCTATGTGCAGGAATACTGGAGCGGCCGGTTCGACCATGTGGTCGGCCGGGTCGGCATGCCGGTGGCGGCGGCCGACCATGGCGGCCTGTCGAAGGGCGTCCTGACCTGGTTCAAGCGCCGCGCCTTCGCCCGCTCGGCGGTGATCTATTCGCAGACGCCGGACGAACTCGCGATCGCGCGCGGCCATGGCGCGCCGGCACTGCTCCAGCCGAACGGCTGCGACACCACGCAGTTTCGGCCCGGCGATGCCGCGGCCCGCACCCGATCGGTGCTGCTGGTCTCGCGCCTCACCAACAAGCAGAAGCGCATCAGCGACCTCATCCGCGCCATGGCCCTGCTGCCGGAGGAATGGACGCTCGACATCCTCGGGTCAGGTCCGGACCACGCCATGCTCACCGCGCTGGCGGCGGAGCTGAAGCTGACGCACCGCGTCACCTTCCATGGCTTCGTCGGCCGCGACGTCGTGCGCGAGCGGCTGAGAACCTGCGGGGTCTATGCCATGCCCTCGTCCAACGAGGCGGTGGCGATCGCCGCGCTGGAGGCGATGGGCTCGGGTGCCTCGGTCGTGCTCAGCCGCATCCGCGCCTTCGAGACGCTGGTGGAGGACGGCAGGGACGGCCGGCTGGTGCCGGTCGGCGATCCGCAGGCGCTGGCCGCCGGCATTCTCGACGCCTGGGAGAACCGCGAGGCGCGCGGGCGCGCCGCCGCCGAGACGTGCGTCGTCGCTTCGACACGACGACGCTCTACAGGGATCTCGCGCTGTCGCTGCGCGAGGCGGCCCGGGCCGGACGCCGCGATACGGCTCCGATCCCGGCCGGCGCCGGCCGGGGCTTGGCCCCGGACTTGCGTTGAGCTGTGGGTCGAACCGTCGTTAGGAAGGCCATGACATCAGCATGTTGACGATGCAGGCCGTTCGCGGAGCCGGTTGGCTCGTCCTCTCGCGCTTTCTCGGCCGGTTCGTCGATTTCTTCACGCTGCTGATCCTCGCCCGCGTGCTGACCCCGGCCGATTTCGGCGTCGTCGCGCTGGCCATGACGCTGGTGGTGATCGTCGACACCGTGCTGGAAGTGCCGGTGACCCAAGCGCTGACCCGCCTTGCGGCGATCGACAAGGCCGATCTCGACACCGGCTTCACGCTCGGCGCGCTGCGCGGCCTCGCCATCGCCGCCGTGCTGGTGGCGGCCGCCTGGCCGTTCTCGCTCCTCTACAGGGACGGCCATCTCGTGCCGCTGGTCTTCGCGCTGGCGGCGGGGCCGATCTCGCGCGGGCTCTACAGCCCGGCCATGGTGCATTTCGTCCGGGATCTCTCGTTCCGGCAGGCCTTCATCACTGAGCTCATCGGCAAGATCGTCGCCTTCGCCGCGGCGGTGACGGTGGTGCTGTGGGGCGGCGGCTACTGGGCGATCGTTGCCAATTTCGTCGTCGCGCCCTTCGCCGCGACCATCGCCTCCTATGTCCTCGCGCCCTACCGGCCGCGTCTGTCGCTGCAGCGTTTCTCGCAGTTTTCCAGCTTCGTCGGCTGGTTCTCCTCGGCGCAGATCGTCTCGGCGCTCAACTGGCAGTTCGACCGCGTGCTGCTCGGCGCCTTCGTCGACAAGGCGACGCTCGGCCGCTACACGGTGGCGAGCGACCTCGCGGTGCTGCCGACGCAGAGCCTGATCGGCCCGGCCATGCAGCCGGTCATGGCCGCTTTCGCCAATATCAGCGGCGACACCGAGCGGCTGAGGCTCGCCTTCCTGAAAGCTGCGCGCTTCGCCATGCTGATCTCGGCGCCGATCTGCATCGGCATCGCGCTGACGGGGGATCTCGCGGTGGCGCTGCTGCTCGGCGGCAAGTGGCAGGAGGCCGGCGCGTTCCTCCGGCCGCTCGCGCTCTCCGTGGTGATGATCCCCTATTTCCAGGCGCTCTATGCCTTCGCGCTGGCGGTCGATGGTCCGAGCAGCATCTTCAAGATGAACCTGATCGACCTTGCGCTGCGGGTCGTGCTGATCTCGGCCGGGCTCTGGCTCTTGGCGGTCGAGGGAGCGATCGTCGCGCGCGTCGTCATGGCGGCGCTGATGTTCGCCTGCTACCTCGTCTATGCCCGCAGGCTTGCCGGCGTCGGCATCCGCGTCCAGCTGAAGAACATCTGGAAGATCGCGGTGGCCACCGGCGCCATGGCGGCCGAGGTCGTCATGGTCCGCTATGCCGTCGCACCGTTCGGCCTGCACGCGCTCGTGGAGCTCGCCATCGCGGCGGCGACCGGCGTCGCCGTCTATGTCGGGACGCTCCACGCCTGCGGCGTCCGCTTCGTCATCGGCGCCCGCAGGCTGGAATGGATCGACCGCTGGTAGAGCCTCACTGCGCCAGCGCGCCGGCGCGGCGTTCCGGCCGCGGCACCGTCACCTGCAGCACGTCGCCGGCCTCCACCGTCGTGTCCTCGGTCGCCGTCCAGGTCGAGGGGCCGGTCGGCATGACGCGGGTGAGGCGGTAGGTCGGCACGACCTCGTCGAGATCGGTGCGCGAGCCGGGGGAACGGGCCTCGGCGCTCTGCAGCAGCTGTTCGGCGGTGCGCCAGCGCTCGGCATTCTGGTCGATGAGGACGCGCGTCGCGGCGGAATCGTCCAGCGCCTCCTTGCGGTAGCGGGCGCGCAGGTCGATCAGGTCGCGGCTGGCGCGCGACAGGCTCTGCTGGGCGCGAAGGCTCGCGACCTGCACGTCGAGCCGGTTGCTCTCCACCATGACCTGCGTGTTCTCGGCGGCGATCTGGCGCGGCGAGACGGTGAGGCCGCGCTGCAGCAGGTCGGCGACGAGGCGCATCTCGCGCCGGTTCGCCTCGATCTGCCGGTCGAGCGAGCGGCCCTTCTCCTCCAGCGAGCGCAGCTCCTGCTGGAGCAGGACCTTCGACTGTTCGATGGCCTCGAGCTCGGCCTGCAGCGTGCCGCGCCGGGCGGTGAAGCGCAGGGTCTCCTCCTGCATGGCTCTCGCCACACGCGGATCGCCGGCCCGGCTGGTCAGGAATTCGGGGAAGGCCACGGCCCCGGCTTCGCCGATCTCGGCGACGAGGCGGGCCATGCGGGCCTCCAGCCCGATCCGCTCGGCCTCGAGGGCGCGCATGTCGCCGCCGGCGGTCACCATCTCGCGCTCGACGCCGGAGAGATCGCGGGCGCGGGCGAGCCCTTGAGCGATGCTGAGCGCCTGCAGCACGGTCATGCCCGGCTGGAAGTCGTACTTGCCCGGCTGCTGCACCGCGCCGAGCACGTAGAATGGCCGGTACCTGATGACTTCCACCGAAGCCGAGGGCGCTTCCGCGAGGTTGGCGGTCTCGCGCAGCTTACGGCTGATCATCTCGCCGAGTTCGCCGGGCGTGCCGCCGACGGCGCGCAGGTCGCCGACGATCGGCATGGAGACATTGCCGTCGGCGCCGACCGAGAATTCGCCGGTGAGCGGCACCCACGGCACGGCCTCGCCGACGCTGCGGCGCAACGAATGGACGCGGATCATCAGCCGGTCCTGCGGGCCGAGCAGATAGCGGCCGGCGGGGGTGTCGGCGGCCTCGGCCGGGGCCGGCATCGACAGGGCGAGGGCAAGGGCCAGGAAGCCTCGATGTCTCATGGGTCTGTCTCCTCACTCAAGGCGACGCGGGAGAGCGGAAGATCATCGTTCCGCACCGAAGATGGCTCTCAGCAAATCCCGGGCCGAACGGCGCCCGACATCGAAGCGGAAGGCCATGACCCGCCGTGCGCGGCCGTTCGGAAGCAGCGCGGCGAGCAGGAAGAAGGCCGTCATCGTCGCCCTGGTGCGCGGCGGATGGTCGTCCTGCCAGAGCCGGGCGAGGAGGCGCGGCAGGCCGGCGAGCGGCGGCCGCCGGCCCGAGGCGATGGCGAGCGAGAAGCGGCGCTCCAGCACGAAGAACATGGCATCCGTCGGCACGAGGTCGCCGGCCCGGCCGATGCGGTCGAGAAAGCGGCGCAGGTGCGCCGTCCGCTGGACGAAGCGGCGGATGTCGCGATCGAGCGCCGCCGCATCGGCCGGCCGGCCGAGCCCGGAATCGTTGAGGCCATGGATGCGATAGAGCCCCAGTTCCTGCGACAGGCTGACGACATCGCCGAAGAAGGGAGCTGCGAACAGGATCACGCCGTCGACCGCGCGGTCGTAGTCGGCCTCGCGGAGGAGCTCGCAGACATCGCGGCGGAAGACGTTGCCGGAGGTCGGCGGCGTCGCATAGGCGCCGGTGCGGAGGACCCGTGTCGCCAGCGCCTCGCGGGTGCGGAAGTCCGCCAGCGCCGGCACCGCGCCGCCGATCGGCAGGCCGGCGCCGTCGATGCGGGTGAGGGGGAATTGCAGCTTGGCGACGCCCGCGTCGAGATGGGCGATGATCGTGGCGAGCGCGCTGGGCTTCAGGGCGTCGTCGGCATCGAGGAACAGGACGAAGGGCGCGGTCGTCTGGTCGAGCCCGTGGAGGCAGGCGACGCGCTGGCCGCCATTGGCGATGCGGAAGGCGGCGACGCCGGTGCGGTTGATCGCGGCCCACGAGCCGTCGGTCGAGCCGTCGTCGACCACGACGAGCTGCACGTCGTCGCGGCCTTGAGCCTGCACGCTCAGGATCGCCGCCTCGACATAGGTCTCGTAGTTGAAGCAGGTGATGACCACGGCGAGCTTCGGCTGCGTCCTGCCGCCGGGCACGAGGGTCAGCTGCGGCCTTGCCGCTTCCCTCGCTCCGTCCGCTGCGGTCTTCGCCTCGCTCATGACGGATCAGCCCGGCAGCCGCGCCATGCCGAGCGCGGTCTCCGCCTCCTGCGTGGAGACGCGCGCGGTCGGCTGGTAGTCGAAGCCGCCCTGGCGGCCGAAAGGATTCCAGCCCGAAGGCCCTGAGATCGCGGACGAGGTTCGCCGCGTGTTCAGCCGAGCCACGGCTGTAGATCGGATAGGCATGTTCGAGGATGTGGCTGCCTTCGAGCCGGAGGTCGCCGGCGAACAGATGGTTGGCAGCGACATGGGCGCGGAACGCCGCCTCCGCCTCGGCGATGGAATTGCCGGTCGGCTGGCCGATCACTTCGACGTTGAAATATTCGCGGCCCTCGTTCCGGCCATAGAAGTCGGAATAGACGGTGATGCGCTTCCAGGCGCCCTCGTGGGAGAAATTGTAGAGGATCGACGGGTCGAAGCCGCGGGATCCCGCGAAGGAGAAGAACAGGCTGACCAGCGTGATGGTGCGGAGCGGCCGGCGGGACGGAAGGCCGCAGAGGTCGTTCGCCCGGTCGAGCGGAATGGTCGAGACGGCGCGCGGCGCCGTGGCCGCGGCGTCGTCCAGCGTCAGGCGGAAGCCGCTGCCGGTGCGCTCCAGCCGGCGCAGCGGCCGGCCCAGCTGGAAGGTGACGCCTTTCGCCTCCAGCGCCGCGCGGGCGGCGGCATAGAGATGGGCGAAGCCCTCGGGCGGGCGGGCGAGCTGGGTGTTGGCCGGGCCGGCCGGCGGCGGGTTGAGGAAGCGGCGCGCGAGATTGCGCAGCGAGGCGTGCTCGCTGATCCAGAGCATCCGCTTCTGGGCCAGCTCGATGTCGATCTCGGCGGGCGAGACGCCGTAGAAGCGCTCCATATAGGTTTCGAGCCCGGAGCGGTGCAGCAGGTGGCCGCCGATCCAGTGGCGGGCGAATTCCCGCGCATTGGTCATCCGGCGCTGGAAAATCCGCGCGAAGGCCGCCGAGCCGAAGATCCTCGCCATGCCGAGCGGTCCGGCGGCGATGATGTCGTCGCGGATCGAGATCGGATAGGCGGTGACCTTCCCCTGCGGATTGAGCCGGCCCCAGCTCGGCTGGATCGGCACATAGCGCTCCAGCAGCTCCGGGAAATGGCGGAGCAGCGGGAAATCGTCCTGGAAGATGAAGCTGCCGATGTCGAACGTGTAGCCGCCCGAGGAAAAGTCGATGTGGTTGCCGCCGAGATGGCCATATTCGTCGGCGACCAGCACGCGCTTCGCCCCCTGCGCGACGAGGATCGACGCCGAGACGAGGCCGGTGATGCCGGCGCCGAGCACGATGGCGTCGAAGGCGGTCTCGCCGCCCTGAGGCAGCGCCGCCGCGCCGGCCGGGTCCTGCAGCCAGTCCCGCCCTCATGGGCGTCTCGCAAGACATGCGTCAGGTGCGGGCATAGATGTCTTCCAGCCTGACGATGTCGTCTTCGCCGGTATAGGAGCCGACCTGCACCTCGATCAGTTCCAGCGGGATCCGGCCGGGATTGGTCAGCCGGTGGACGCAGCCGATGGGCAGGTGGACCGACTGGTTCTCGTGGACGATCGAAACCGCGCCGTCGACGGTCACCTCGGCGGTGCCGGTGACCACCACCCAGTGCTCGGCGCGGTGGAAATGGCGCTGCAGGCTGAGGAGGCCGCCGGGCTTCACGCAGATGCGCTTCACCTGGAAGCGCGCGCCGATGTCGATGCGCTGATACCAGCCCCAGGGGCGATAGACCCTCAGGTGCTCGCTCGCCTCGCGCCGGCCGTCGCGCTTCAGCTTCTCGACCAGCCGCTCGACCTGTGCTGCTTCCGAGCGGGGGGCGACCAGCACGGCGTCGCGCGTCGCCACCACGATCATGTCGGTGAGGCCGATGGCGGTGGTCAGCGTCTCGTCGCTGGAGACGACGGAACCGGCGCAGCCCATCGCGACCACCGGGCCTTCCAGCACGTTGCCGTCGCCGTCCTTCGTGCCGATGGCGTGGATCGCGCCCCAGCCGTCGACCGCCTGCCAGTCGGCGGTCGGCACCTGCACCTTGAGGCCGCCGGGGCGGCGGGCGAGGAGCGCCAGCGCCGGGGCCTTGCCGGCGCGGGCATAGGCGCCGTCGTCGAGGCGGATGAAGTCGAGGTCGCGGCGGGCGGCGGCGAGCGCGCCGCGGGCGCCCTCGGCGATGTCGGGCGCAAGCGTCGCGAGATCCTTGAGGAAGCGCGCAGCGCCGAACATCAGGCCGCCGGTCTCGGCGAGGATGTCGCCGGTCCCGGCCGCTGCGGAATTGGGCCTTTCGTGAAAATCCCTGAGCGTGGCGAAACCCTCGCTCGCCGGTCCCGCCAGCGTCAGGTGGCCGGCGCCGGTGCGGCCCCGCGCGGGATCGAGGCCGATGGCGATCATGTCGCCGCGCCGCGCGAGGCCGGCGCCCGCCCGGCAATCCGCCGCGAAGGCGGCCTTGCCGGCGATGCGATGGTCGGAAGGCAGCACGACGCAGACGGCATCGCCGCCGCGGTCACCGGCGACCAGCGCGCCGATGGCGGTCTCGGCGCCCGGCTTGCCGCGCTCGGGCGCCAGAACGATGTCGCCCCTGATGCCGACCGCCTGCATCTGCTCGGCGGCGATGAAGCGGGATTCGTTGCTCGTCACCACCACCGGCGCGGCGAAGTCGCGGCCCTCGATCAGGCCAAGCGTCGCCTGGAAGGTCGAGCGGCCGCCCTCCAGCCGCGGCATGAACTGGCTCGGCAGGGTGTCGCGGGCCTGCGGCCAGAGGTGCGGGGTCGAATCCGCCGCGAGAATGACGGGCACGATCGGCGGCTCGGCCATGGCTCAGGTCTCCTCACGACGTCGAAGGCAATGGGGTTCAAGGCAGGAAGCGTGCCGTCAGGCACGGGGGGCGAGCGGCGCCGGCTCGTCCGCGACGAGGGGGAGCAGGTCCTCGAAGCGCCGGCGGCGGATCTTCAGGTCATGGAGCCGCCGGGCCGCGCCCATCAATTGCCGCTCGGCTTCCGACAGCAGGCGCTCGTCGGCGGCTTCCCTCGTGTCGCCGGCGAGGTCGTCATTGCCCGAGAGATGCGCGGCGCGGGCGGTGGCCTCTTCCAGCCGGCGGCGGACGCCCGCCGCTTCCAGGTCGATGGAGGCGATCGCCTCGTCGATCGCAGCGCGGACCAGCGCGAGGCGGGCGCGGTCTGTCGCCTCGTCGCGGTCGCCGGAGCGGAAGCGGGCGTGGCGTTCGGGGGAGCGGAAACGCGCGAACAGGGTCAAGGCCGGTGCCTCCGGAAAGCCGTCCGGCTATCCCCGGCCGGCTACCGGCATCCGTAGCAAGGCTCGTGCCCATTCATGTGACGGTGGGGGACCCGACCTCAGCGGCGGCCGATCTTGCTCAGAACGGCCTGGAAGGCCTGCGCGAAAGGCTTCGGCGCGGCGTCCTCGCCGCTGTCGCGATAGGCGATCAGCACGGCGCCGCACAGCACGAGGAGACTGGTGACGACGGGGCCGGCGATCAGCGCCCAGAGAATGCCGTGCGGCCAGAGCATGACCGCGGTGGTCAGGCCGATGGCGATGGACGCAAGCATGAGGACGACGATCATGGCATTCCGCTCATTTTTCAGCCGCTGAGCGGAGAGGCAGGCCCGCTGCGACTGCTCCGGTCGCCCGGGGTGCGCGACCCCATGCCGGAGCGATTGGCTGTTCCGGACCGAACCGGCTGCGGCATGTTTCCCCCGCCATGCGAGGGGCAGCCTCTATGACATTTATCGGGGCGAAGGTTAAGGGCTCTTTAGTCAGATGCCGCAACGTCGGCGCATCCGGGGATCGAACGCGGGCAGCGTCTCAGTGTTCCGCCATGAGCCCGGCAATGTGGCCCTGGATGCGCGCGGCGAAGACCTCGGCCGAGAAGCGCCGGGCATGGGCGGCGATCCCGGCGGGATCGAGATCGAGCGTCTTCAGCCGCTCCACCGCATCGCGGATCGCCGCGACCGACTGGGTCTCGAAGAAGACGCCGGTGACGCCGTCCACCACCGTCTCGGTGGCGCCGCCCTTGCCATAGGCGACGACCGGCCGTCCCGAGGCCATGGCCTCGACCGGAACGATGCCGAAATCCTCCTCGCCGGGGAAGACGAGCGCCCGGCAGCGGGCATAATGGTCCTTCAGAACGCTGAACGGCTGCGGCCCCATGACGGTGACGTTCGGGCGGGCGATCTTCCTCAGTTCGCCGAGCATCTCGCCGCCGCCGATGACGATGAGCCTGTCGCCGCTCTCGTTGAACGCCTGCACCGCCAGTTCCGGCCGCTTGTAGCGCACCAGCTCGCCGGCCATGAGGTGAAAATCGCCGAGCTCGTCCGGCGGCAGCACGTCGAAGGCATCGACGTCGACGGGCGGGAAGATCACCTCGGCCTCGCGCCGGTAATAGCGGCGGATGCGGGTGGCGACCGTCTGCGAATTGGCGATGAAATGATCGACCCGGCCCGCCGAGACCGCGTCCCAGTTGCGGATGTAGTGGGCGAGCAGCGGCATCAGGAGGCGCGTCAGCAGGCCGGAGCGGTCGCGATACTCGTGGAACATGTTCCAGATGTAGCGCATCGGCGAGTGGCAATAGCAGACGTGCAGCGAGCCGGGCGGCGGAATGATGCCCTTGGCCGGGCCGGATTCGGAGCTGATGATCAGGTCGTAGCCGCGCAGGTCCAGCTGTTCGAGGGCCAGCGGCATGAGCGGCAGATAGCGCTGGTAGAGCCTCGGCGCGAAGGGCAGGCGGTTGATGAAGCTCGTGGTGATCCGGTGCTTCTTCAGCGCCTCGGAGGTGCGCTCCGGCACCAGGACATGGGTGAAGATGTCGGCATCCGGATAGAGCCGGCAGAGCGCCTCGACGACCTTCTCGCCGCCGCGCATACCGACCAGCCAGTAATGGACGATGGCGACCTTCGGCGGGCGGTCCCCTGCGGCCGGCGGCGCTGCCGCGACGCCCGTCTCGCCGGTGCGCGCGAGCATGGGATCAGCCCTCCCGGCGCGCCGGCCGGCTCATCGGCTGCCGCGCTGCATCAGCACGGCGGGGATGGTCTTGACGATGATCTCGGCGTCCAGCCACAGGGTCCATTCGCTGGCATAGCGGCTGTCGAGCGCGACGCGGCCCTGATAGCTCATGTCGCTGCGCCCGCTCACCTGCCAGAGGCCGGTGAGGCCCGGCGGCACCGAGAAGCAATGGGCGAAGTTCTCGCCATAGCGCTGGATCTCGTCCGGCACGATGGGGCGGGGCCCGACGATGCTCATCTGGCCGACCAGGATGTTAATCAGCTGCGGCAGCTCGTCGAGGCTGGTCTTGCGCAGGAAGGCGCCGAGCCGGGTGATCCGCGGGTCGCGCGCCAGCTTCTGGTGCTCCGCCCATTCGGCGCGCGCCTGCGCCGAATGTTCGAGATGGTGGCGCAGCGCCTCGTCGGCGTTGAGCACCATGGAGCGGAACTTGAGGCAGCGGAACGGCCGGCCGTTCTTGCCGATGCGCGTCTGGGCGAAGATCGCCGGGCCGCCGTCCGAGAGGCGGATGGCGATGGCGATGCCGATCAGCAGCGGCCAGAGCATGGCGAGCGCGACCACCGCGCCGAGGAAATCGACGACGCCCTTGCAGCCGACGCAGGCGAGATCGAAGAGGGCGGGGGTGCCGGCCCGGCCGGCCGGGAATGCCAGAGCCATTTCTTGAGTCGGCAGCGTTTTCGCCATGGAACGCGGTCCCTCAGAGTGCTGGTTTACGCAGTGTTAACCAGATTGCTGCAGTGCATCAACTGCTCATTGGCGCTGTTGCACAATATTACTCGTCATTGGAGCGTCATCTGTCGGTTTGGCACAAAATTGTTCATCGCATCGCGGATGTGCTTGAGCGCTCTAGCAGTCATCGAGACGTCATCGCGGAAGCCTAGAGCATTCGGCAGAATTTTCGACGGAATGACTGGACGGAAGCAGGCTTCAGGCCCGCGGCCCTTCCGTGGCGCGGCCGACGGCCGCGTTTCGGCGCGGCAGGTTCGCAGGCGGCTGGCGCGAGCCGGCCGACTTAAGCCGGCGCCGGCAGGTGGCCGCCGGGCATCACGGGAAAGTCAGAGCCGGCAAGGCTTTCCGGCGAGGACCGAGCCGATGGTTGGCATGGGGATTGCTGGTCTTTCGATGCGGCTCACGATTGTCTCCCGAGGCTCAGGCGGCGCCATGTCCAGGCATCGGCGCGACGGGAAACCCTGGCCGCTCACCGGCATCCAGCGGTTCCTCCATTTGCGATCGTCCGGCGCGGGCCGCGCCGGAAGGTCCTGCGGGGCGGCAGGCCTCCAACAAGAAGACGGCGGGATGATCTTGGCGTCATCTGGCCGAGGGGCGGCAACTTCCCGGAGGTGGACGGATTGGCTGTGAGGATGGATCATGACCAAGGTTTTCGGTGCTGCTGGCGACGTATAACGGCGCGCGCTTCATCGGGGAGCAGCTCGAGAGCATCCGCCGGCAGACCCTCACGCCCTGTGAATTGTGGGTGGCCGACGACGGATCGGGCGACGAGACCCTGCGGATCGTCTCGCAATTCGCCGCGCGCGCCGGCTTTCCTGTCCGGATCCGCGCTCAATACCACAGCTGGCGAGGGCCAGTCCGACAACGTGCTCAATGCCGCGCCGCTCTGCGAGGGCGAGGTCATCGCCTTCTGCGACCAGGACGACATCTGGCATCCGGAGAAGCTGCAGCGCTGCGTCGAGGCGCTGGCGGCGGAGGATGCGCTGCTCTGCGTCCACAGCGCGCACTCCTGATCGACGCGGAGGGCCGGCTATCTCGGCTATCTCGCGCAGGGCATCCGCGGCCGGCGGACATTCGCGCCGCTGGAGCTGCCGCCCTGGGCCGGCTTCCTCGGCATGACGCAGGTGTTCCGACGCGACCTCCTGACGTGGATCGAGGCTCGCCGCCGCGGCCCGGATGTCGAGGGGGCCGGCGGTCCGCTCGGTCACGACGCCTGGGTGTCGTTCCTCGCCCAGAGCCTCGGCCGCGTGGTGACGCTGGCGCAGCCGCTGGCGAGCCATCGCCGCCATGGCGACCAGGTCTCCGGTCATCCCGCCTCGATGCTCTGGCGGCGCCCCCGCGGCCATGCCTTGCGCGCCGGCGACCTTCTGGAGCGCCGCCGCGCCATCGCCCTGCATCGCGCGCAGCTGCTCGGCGCTCTCGCCGAGGAGCGGCCGAACCGCCCGCTGGCGGCGCAGGCGCGCATCGCCGCGGTCTACTGGCGCCGGCTCGGCGACATCCACGGCCTCCGGGCCCATGTCTATCGCGGCTCGACCTTCGCGGAACGGCGCGCGGCGCTCAACCGGCTCCTGTCGCTCGGCACCTATCGGGGCGAGCGGGCGGGGGAGTTCACGCAAGGCACGCTCGCCCGCGACCTGACGCTCGGGCTCTGCCAGTTGCCGTTCGGCGGGCCGGTGAGCGATCGGCCGGGCCCTGCGGGGCCGCGCTACGGCCTGCGCGACGGCGTGTGAGCCTTACGCGCCCTTCTGCGCCGAGCGGTAGACGTCCAGCGTCTCGCCGGGCGACGCGGTCGATGGTGAGATGGGCGATGTTGGTCTGGCTCTTCGCCCGCCAGGCATCGAGCTCGGCCCGGTCGGCGACCAGCGGCATCAGCGCCCGCGACAGGCTGTCGGGATCGCGCGGCGGCGCGGATGCCGGCCTCGCCGTTCTCCAGAAGCTGCGGGATGCCGTCGACCGCCGTGCCGATCACCGCGCAGCCGGCCTCGCGCGCCTCGGAGAGCACCAGCGGGGCGGGGTCGGCGTGGGAGGGCAGCACAAGATGTCGGCGCCGGCCATCCATTCGAAGGGATTGTCCTGCGCCGGCGAACGTCACGGCGGGGGCGCAGGCCAGTGGCCGGCCATGTCCCGGTAGGTGGGGTGAAAACAGGCCTTTTTCGACGACATAGCCCGCGCGCGTGGGAAACCGGGCATGGACGGCGCCGAAGGCGTTGATCAGGTCGGGCAGGCCCTTGCGCGGATGCTGGCCGCCGACGAACAGCACGGAGGGGCGGCCGAGGTCGCGCGGCGTGCGGCTGCGGCCGGCGAAGCGCGCCGAGCCGATGGTGCCGTTCAGCACCACGCTGAGCTTCTTTGCGGCAATGCCGCGCTTCTGCATGGAATCGCGCACGGCGGAGCTCACCGCGATGACCCGGTTGCCGAGCCCCATCAGGATGGCGCTGCGCTCGAACTCGTTGTGGACGGTGGTGACGAGCGGCACGCGGGCGAGCCGGCAGACCGGCCAGGCGAGAACCGCGCTGGTCATCATGTGGGCATGGACGACGTCCGGCTTCCACGTGCGGACAAGGCGGCGGAGCGCCAGCACGGACCTCGCCAGCGACACCGCCTGCCGGCGATGCGGGATCGGCGCGGGAGGCGATGCCGTGGCTCGCCAGCAGGTCGTCGAAATCGCCGCCCTCGCTCGCCACCATCACGTCGTTGCCGAGCGCGCGCTGGGCGCAGGCGAGATCGACCGCGGCATGGACGTGGCCGTTCAGGCCGGCGGGTGTGGTTGAGGAGATGCAGGATGCGCATGGGCGTCATCCCGCCCGCCCGCGCGCCGCCGTGCCGTTCAGCACGGCGCCGATGACATTGGCGCCGACCGCCCGGAGGGCGCGGGTCGCCTGCGTCACCTCGTCGATGGTGGAGCGGCCGGCGGCGACGACCACCACCACGGCATCGGCATGGCGGGCGATGGCGCCGGCATCGGCGCAATCCTCCATCGGCGGCAGGTCGACCAGCACGTCGCCGCGCACCCGGACGAGTTCCAGCAGCCGGCCGACCTTGCGCTCGCCGAAATCGACATAGGCCCCGTCCGGCGCATCGTGCGAGCGGGCCGGCAGCAGCGCCACGCCGTCGAGATCGACGAAGGAAATGGCGTTGACCGGCGTGTTGCTGGTCAGCACCCCGACGAGCGAACTCGCCGCCAGCGGCTCGATGCCGGCGAGGGTGCGGCGCGCGCCGTGGATGTCGGCGTCGATCACCGTCACCTGCCGGCCCATGCGCTGGGTGAGGCGGGCGAGATTCATCGCGATCAGGCTGCAGCCGGCATCCGGCGTCCAGGAGACGAAGGCGATGATGTGGTTGTCGGTTCCCGGGTCCGGCGGGCAGGCGAGCTTGATCGAGGTCCTCAGATTGGCGATGGCCGAGGCGAAGGCGCTGGCCGGCTGGTAGGCGACCAGATTGTCCATCTCGGACGCCTCGCGCCGCGTCAGGCCGTTCCAGTCGCCGGCGGCGGGAATGGCGGCGAGGCAGGCAAGGCCGGTCTCGCTGGTGACCGCCTCGGCGGTGCGCAGGCGCCGGTCGACCATGCTGGCGACGGCGGCGGCGAACAGGCCGGTCATCAGGCCGAGCGCGCCGCCGAGCGCGAGGATCAGCGCCGGGCGCGGCGCCGAGGGGCTGAGCGGCTTCAGCGCCGCGCCGATGATGCGGGCGTCGGCATCGGGGATCAGGCCCTTGCGGGATGGCGCCGGCCTTCACCGCCGCCTCGGCGGCGCGCGCCTGCGCGACGAGGCCGTCGACGCGGCCCTGCACGAATTCCGAGCCGGCGCGGGCCGCCTCCGCCTTGAAGGCGACCGACTGCATCAGATAGGCCGAGGCCGCGGCATTGGCGACGCGCGCCACCAGATCGGCGTCGGACGAGCCATAGGCGATCTCGATGACATAGGACTGGCCGACGCGGCGCGCCGAGATGCGGTTCGCGAAGGCGTTGAAGCCGATTGCCGGATATCCCCGGCGCTCGGGCCGGCGGGCGCCGGGCCCGGCGGCTGGCGCCGCAGCCCCACCGTGCCGAGCGGATCGCTCACCAGGCCGGCGGCGGCGGCGATGGCGCGGCGCACGAGGCCCGGCGGGCCGGGCGCCAGTTTCGGGATGGCTCGCCAGGTCGAGGCTGTCGAAGACGAGGGCCAGCAGGCGCTCGGAGCGGATCACCTGCAGCTCGCTGTCGGCGCGGTTGAGGTCGAGGCCGGGCGGCGAGGCGACCTCGCGGCCCGGCACCGCCACCTGCCGGCGCGGTTCCGAGGAGAATGGTCGCGGCGGCCGTGTAGGTGGCGGGCGTCATGCGGACATAGGCGAAGGCGGCGGCGAGGCAGGCCAGCGTCCAGAGCGCCAGCTTCAGGCGGTGCAGCCTCACGGAGGCGAGGACGGCGCGCAGCAGCGCCACCGGCCCGTCTTCGGGACGTTCCTCCGGGATCTCGTGGACGGGCCAGATGTTGATCGGCCGGCTGTCGGGTCCGCCGCTCGCGTCCATCGTCAGCTCCCTGCTCTCGGTTGGATCTCGGCGGCGCGCTCGGGCTCGATGCGGCCGCGCAGCATGTCGGTGAGGGCCAGCACATTGCCCCGCAACCGGCCGCGCCGGTCGACGAAGGGCTCGGGCCAGGGGGCCCTCGCGACATTGCTGGCGATGTTGCCGAAGATGTGGCGGCGACCTCGTGCTCGCCGTCATCGTGCCTTTGCGCAGCATGTAGACCGGATTGACGATCTGCGAATAGCCGAGGCGGTCACCGGCGACGCGGCCGCCCTTGACCCCCATGTGCACGCCCCGCGCCGCCGCGCGATTTGACGAACCGGCCACCGCGCTTGGCCAAGCGCCGCGGCGAAGTCGCGGTCCTCCAGCCAGCCATAGAGCACCAGCCGCTGGTCGAAGCGCAGTCGGGCCGATCGCCGAGGCGCGGAAGGCCATGTTGCAGCCATAGGGGCTGTAGGGCTCGAGCTCGAGCCAGTCGCGCGGCCCGCCGGCGGCGGTCTCGACGATGTGCACGGCTTCTTCGAAACTGATGCCCGGGCCCTTGATGCCGTCCGCGAGAACGTGGCCGGTGAAGCCGACGATGTCCGGCTGCGTCGCGGAAGGCTTCGCGCGGCGGCGGCGAGCCAGTCGGGATCGGCGACGAAGTCGTCGTCGAAGAAGGCGACGATCTCGGTGCCTCGGGCGGCAGGGCGGCCAGCGCGGTGTTGCGCTGCGCCGGCAGGCCGGTCGGGCCGGTGATCACCGTGACATCCGGGAAGGGCCGCGAGGTCGCCGCGCATCCGTCCGGCTTCGACGCAGGAGACGATGATCGGGCGTGGGGCTTCAGCGTCTGCGTGGCGACGAGATGGCGGACGGTGTGGCTGACCACCTCCGGCCGTCCGAGGGTCGGCGATTACCACGGCGATCCCGGTTCCGCCGCGGGCGGTCGGTTTCGCCGGCGCGGGACCCGCGCGCCGGCGCGTGCGAGCAGGTCGAAATAGCCGGCGGCGGTGCGCGCCCAGGAGAACATCTTCACCTGTTCGCGTCCCCTGGCGGCGAGTTCGCGGCCGAGCGTCTCGGCGTTCCGGCGCAGCGCGCGGATATGCTGCGATCCAGCCGGCGGGATCGTCGGGCGAGGCCAGCAGCGCGGCGTCGCCGCAGACTTCCGGCATGCTCGCGCGGTCGGACGACGACGACCGGGCAGCCGCGCGCCATGGCCTCGACGATCGGCAGGCCGAAGCCCTCGGTCCAGGACGGGAAGGCGAGGCAGAGCGCCCGGTCCAGCAGATGCCGCGAGGTCGTGGTCGCTGACGCCGGCCGATCACCGAGACATTGGGCGCGGCGAGGATGGTCTCGGGCGCGAAGATGCCGGCATCGCCGCCGGCGATCACCACATCGCAGGCCCGATCTCCGCGAGCGCCGGGGCGATCGCGATGAGCAGCTGGAGGTTCTTGTGGCGCGCCCGCGAGCCGATGGCGAGGACGAAGCGGCGGCGCCGCGGCATCGAGCCTTGCCAGCACGTCGCGGGCGACGTTGGCGTGCGTCGGTGTCCCAGAGCAGGGCGTGCTCGTGGCCGTTGGGCAGGACCGCGATATCAGCGGCATCGATGCCGAGATGGCGGGCGATCTGCCGGGCCGAGGCCTGCGACACCGTGGTGATACGCGCCGCACGGCGGGCGATGAGCGGCTGGCAGCGTGCGATAGGCGGTGCGGAACGCGCGGCCATAGCTTTCCGGCGCGGTGAAGACATTGGCGTCGTGGATGCAGACGATCTGGTCGGCTTTCGCCGCCGGCCCGGTATTGCAGAGGTTGAGCAGGCGCCCCGGCCATCGCGCCGGCAGGACCAGCTGCTCCCAGGCATGGCCGGCGAGCGGGCCGATCCCGGTCAGCGGCAGCGCCGCGAAGCCCGGATCGGGCGTATCCTTCGGCGCGACGAGGGGAATGGCGGCGCCGGCCTCCCCGAGCGCCTTGTCGAGCGCCGAGACGACGTTCAGCGCATAGCGCTGCACGCCGGTGACCGGCTGGTTCAGGAAGCGGCCGTTGATGCGCGAAGCCGTCGGTGCCGCTCATGCACGCGCCTCCCGGAGCCGCGCCGCGGGATCGGCGGCGCGTTCGGGCTCGGCGGAGGCAATGCCTGCCAGCACGTAGAAGAACAGGCCCTGGTCGATGACCGGGCTGACCAGCAAGTCGCCGAGGATCAGGCCGAAACAGGCATTGCGGGCGGCAAGCCGCACGTCGGAAGGAAAGCTGCGCGGGGCGCCGCGCCGGCGCATGAAGGCGGTGAGGGCGAAGACGCCGTAGAACAGCATGCCGGGCAGACCGACATTGGAGAGGAGCGCCAGCAGGAAGCTCGAGGCCCGAACGGTCCCGAGGCCGACGCCGATGCCCCAGGTGTCGAGGAAGTTCTGGAAAGCGACCGCGTTCCAGGAACTGCGCTCGATGCCGGAATCCGAACTGGATTTGTCGAGGATCGCGAGGTTCGACGTAGTCGTAGAGCGTGGTCGAGAGCGTGCGGTCGGTCAGCACGATCAGTGCCGCGATGACCACCAGTGGCGGCGCCAGCAGCACTGCCAGCGCGGCGTAGCGCCCGCCGCCCGAGGTGCCGCAGCGCGCCAGCGCCGTGCCATAGAGGATGAGGAGGATTACCGGCGCGCCGACGAGGCCGGTGGACGAGGTCGACAGGACCAGCAGCACCAGCGAGACGAGCGCCAGCGGGCCGGTCCAGAGCGGCCTGTAGGCGGCGAGCCAGAGCGTGCCGGTAAAGCCGAGCACGCCGAGGGTGGAGCGCGCGAAGGAGGACGCCTCGGTGAACGAGCCGACGATGCGCTTCATGCCGCTGATCTCGACATCGGTGTGCAGCGTGTACTGGGCGTTGCGCATGAAGCCCATCAGGTCCTGCGTGCCTGTCGCATAGGTGCCGAGGTCGAGGAAGGCGAAAGCGACATTGCCGACGCAGAAGGCGATGAGGCCGCCGAGCACCGCGCGGAAACCGGCCGCGGTGGAGGCGACCGCCACCGTCATGGCGAAGCAGAGGAGATTGGCGATGAGATAGACGCTCTGCGTGAGATTGCTGGAGACCGGCCCCAGCGGCACGGTGGAGCCGGTATCGTCGAAGGCGGAGGTACCGAGCGGGATGATCTGCGTCGTGCCGGCGAGCACCCGGGGCAGGAAGAAGGCGCTGACGAGGCCATAGGCGACGAGGCAGGCGAGCCAGAAGCCCGGCTGACCCGGATGCAGCGCCCTCAATGTCGCCAGCGCCTCGCGCCGGCGGGTGAGGGCGGCGACCGCCACGAAGCCGAGGAAGACGTGGCCGGGCTGGATATTGGCCGAGCCGATGATGAGGGCGGCGGCCGAGCCGAACAGCCCCGCCGCGACCAGCGTCGCGGCGGTGGCCCGATAGCCGAGCATCAGGCAGATCAGGCCGACCACCAGGGTCGCGAGGCCGATCGGCTCGAGGCTCATGGCGCTACTCCGCCAGTACCAGCAGCGAATAGCCGCCGAGGAGGCGCACCGCGAAATCGGCGTTCACCGCATGCATCAGCTTGCGCGGCAGGCGCATCAGCCGGCTCGACAGGGCCTGGTTCGGCAGTTCCAACCGGCTCGCGGTGTAGCGGTGGTCGATGACCCTGTAGCCGCAGTCGGCCAGCGTCGCGAGCGCGGTGTCCTTGAAGAAATAGTGCAGGTGGCCGACGCCGGCGCGCAGGTTCATGATCGGCCAGCCGCGCAGCACCGACTGCACCGAGAGATCGAGCGGAATGTGGAAGATCTTGTATCTGGCGACCGGCTTCAGGTCCTTGATGAACTTCACATAGTCTTCGACGTGTTCGATGACGTCGGCGATCACGACGATGTCGAAGGTCTCGCCGCTCTCCAGCACATCGCCGAGATGGAAGGAAACGCGGTCGGTTTCCTTCGGTTTGGCACGTTCATAGGCATGGGGCGAAATCTCGTAGCCGGTCAGCTTCGCCTGCGGAAAGGCCTTCGAGAGATTGAGCAGGATGTCGCCGGTGCCGCAGCCGACCTCGCAGATCGTCTCAAATCTCGAGATCGTTCCTGGTGATGATGCTTTCGATATGCCGCGCCTTCCACGGAGCATCTTCCTCATGCCACGTCGGGTTCCGGTTGGCGTAGACGTCGCCCTCGTAGATCACCTGCATACTCGACCATCCGTCTTGCCTGCCCCAGCGTTCGCGGCGCCGTTTTCAGGGCCGGATCATCAAAGGGTACGGTATTTGCACGCGAACGATCCCCGGATGCTTCGGGTCGATCGCGGCGATGACCGCAACTGACCCAATGGCACCCGGCGAGGACCGGGCTCGATGTCTCGACAAGCGAGATTCGGGCCACTTGCCGACAGGACGATGACAGGGACGGCGGCGGGCTTCCGGAAGGATGCCCTTTCGTCATGCCGCAGGGCGGGATCGAAACCCGGTCGCGGAGGCTTGCACTGGCGGAAACGGAAGGGGTTCGACGATGCAATATCTCATCAAGGACGGGGCGAAGAGCCTCGCCTTCTCGGCGGCCGGAACGCTTGCCCGGCGACCCGCGGCGCGGCGGCTCGCCTTCAATGCCCTCAGGCTGCGCCAGCCCGGGATCATGGGCGTGCGCGACCTCGACGAAATGCGCTTCCTCGCCTTCGTGTTCGGCGAGATTTCGCGCTCGAAGGCGCAGATATTGCAGGATCTGTGGGTCGTCTTCGAGCTTTCGGCCAAGCGCGACGGGTTTTTCGTCGAGTTCGGCGCCACCAACGGCCTCGTCAACAGCAACAGCTTTCTCCTGGAAAACGACCATGGCTGGAAGGGCATTCTCGCTGAACCCAATCCAATCTGGCATGGCGAACTGAAGGCCAACCGGCGCTGCGTCATCGACACGCGTTGCGTCTACAGGGCGAGCGGCGAGACGCTGCAGTTTCTCTCGCCGGACGATCCCGAACTGAGCGGGCTGTCGCTCGCCGCCAGCCATGACCACTACGCGGAGCGCCGCGCGGCGGGCGAGACGTTCGACGTGACGACGGTCTCGCTGAACGACCTGCTCGATGCCCACGATGCACCGGAACTGATCGATTACATGTCGGTCGATACCGAGGGGAGCGAACTGGACATCCTCGAAGCCTTCGATTTCACCCGTCGCCGCATCACACTGTTCTCGATCGAGCACAACCACACGGCCAACGAGCCGAAGATCGACGCGCTGATGGCGGCCAAGGGCTATGTCAGGCGGTTTCCTGAATATTCGCAGTGGGATGGCTGGTATGTCCGAAGGCCTTCCTGAAGCGCTTCGGCGGAGCGGCGCGCGCGCGGATGCCTGCGAGGGTCCTGCTGCCGCAAAGGGGGGCAGCCGGCGCCATCTGCTCAAGAATGCGGCGGCCATCGCCTCTCTGGCGGCGGTCGCCGCGCCGCGACCGGCGGTTTCGCAGGTGACCGACAGGCGTTTCGACCCGGCCATCGATCCGACATTTGGCCGCGCCGTCATCTACGACGAGCCGTTCCAGCGCCTCGACACCGATCTCTGGAATGCCGGCCGCAAGGCGACGACCTTCGATGCCGGCTTCTATGGCCGCTCGGCCTTCGCCCGGATGGGCGGCGAGCACGGCATCGTCCCTTACGCGATCATCGAGGATGGGGCTGCCGAGGACGGCAAGGCGCTGCAGATCTCGGCGCATCATGTCGGCCGGCCGATGAACGTCTATGCCTATCACGGCAATCATCTGCCGGAATTCCAATGGATCTCCGGCAACATCCAGACCGCGCGTTCCGACGGCACGATCCTCAGGGGATGGCGCAACGGCTATTTCGAGGCGCGGATGTGGATGCCGCGTCACCCGCTGACCTGGCCGGGCTTCTGGCTGATGAACGGGCGCAGCATCCTGTTTCCCCAGACCAGCATCGAGCTAGACGTGGTGGAGCACAAGGGCCACGAGCCGCTGCTCTATGGCACCTATCTCCATGAATGGGGCGAGCCCGGCCAGCATCACGAGGGCATCGGCGTGCCCACCGGCGTCGATGTCACCGCCGGCTATCATCGCTATGGCATGCTGGTGGAGGGGGCGCGCTGCGTGCCCTATTTCGAGCGGAAGCCGGTCACCGACCCGAAGACCGGCCGGCCCGCCGTCTGGACGATCGGCCGCGCGAGCGAACTCGACCAGAATGGCGACGTGTTCTGGCCGCTGCTGACGCTGGCCCTGCGCACCGACGAGCCCTATCCGGTGCCGCTGCGCGCCGAACACCGGGTGGCGCATCTGAAGATCGACTATTTCCGCGTCTATGGCTGAAGACGCTCAGTCCGCCCGCTTGAAATAGTCGGGCCGCGGAATGGTCCACTGGTCGCCCCAGACCTGGTTGCCGCCGTCGACCACCATGACCTCGCCGGTGACGAAGCCGCCGGAGGGCCCGACGAGATAGGTCACGGCATCGGCGACGTCGCGCGCCGCGCCGTAGCGCTGCATCAGGTTGGAGCGCGGCAGGTCGCGCTGCGCCTCTTCCGAATAGACGTCCATGCCTTCGGTGGCGATGGCGCCGGGGGCGACGCAATTGACGCGGATGTTCAGCGGCGCCCATTCGATGGCGAGGGTCTTCGAGAGATAGACGACGCCGGCGCGCGCCGCGCAGGTATGGGCGACGCCCGGCATGCCGCGCCAGATCACGGTGACGATGTTGACGATGGAGCCGGGCCGCTTCGCCTCGCGCCACCGCCTGGCGGCGGCCTGCATCATGTACCAGGGGCCGCTCAGATTGGTGTCGATGACGGCGTTCCAGCCCTTCACCGAATAGTCGATGGCCGCCTGCGGGAACTGGCCGCCGGCGTTGTTGACGAGATGGTCGATGCGGCCGAACCGGTCCCAGACCTCGCCCTGCATCCGCATCGACATCCTCGGCGTCGCGGATGGTGGCGGCGCGCACCATGACCTCGCCGCCGGCCTTGCGGATCAGCTCGGCCGTCGCCTCCAGCCGTTCGACCCGTCGGCCGCAGATCGCGACCTTGGCGCCGAGCCGGGCGCATTGCACGGCGATGGCCTTGCCGAGACCGGAGCCGGCGCCCGAGACCAGCACGACCTGATCCTTCAGCAGGTCGTCGCGGAAGGTGAGGGGCGCGGTCAGAAGATCGTCGTCGATGCGATCCGCGCTCATGGCGTGGTTCCTCTGGTCAGGCCGGCGGCGAGCGCGGCGGGCACGGGAATGGGGAGGTCCATCAGCATCTGGGCGAAGGCCTTGCCCTGCGGGTCGATGCGCAGCGAGGCGACCCCGCCGCCGCCGAGGCAGTCGTGCAGCACGAAGTTGAGCGCGTTCATGCCGGGAAGCTCGAAGCGCTCGACCGCCGTGACGCCGGTCTGGCGGAAGAACGCCTTCACCGCCTCGGGCGTCAGCGCGGCCCGGATGTGCGGGAGGTAGACGGGTTTGCGGGCGATGATGCCGATATTGGCGGAATTGCCCTTGTCGCCGCTGCGCCCGACCGCCAGCGCGATCAGCGGCACCGGCGTCAGCGGGCCGAACGGCGGCAGCGCGGGTTCTTCCGGTACCGCGGGTTCGGGGGGCGGGGCCGGGCCGCCGGTAGGCGCCGCGACGGTGACGCTCTCGCCCGACATGGTGACGGTTGCCGGAACCTCGGTGGCGGGAACGAGGAAGGAATAGCCCTTCATCACCGGCTGGACGCCGGGCCGGCCGGCGAAGAAGCCGGTGAGGCCCTGCGCCATGGCGGTGGCCGCCGGCGCGATCTCGCGGGCGAGCATGGCGAGCGCCTGTTCCTGCGGGTGGCGCGCCGCGATCTTCAGCACGACCTCGCGGGCGCGCGCCGCTTCCGGCCGGGCGTTGGCGCCATAGGTCGCCTCGGCGCCCAGCACCTCGATGGAGGTCTCGGTGAAGTCGCCGAGCCCGGCGGCGCGGACCAGCCGCGACGCGCGCTGGAGGATCGCTTCGCCGGCGCGCCTGGCCTTGGCCGCCGCCTCCCGCCCGCCGATGGTCACCGTGCCGATGGTGCGGTAGCCGTCGGGCGTCGTCGCGCTCACCTTCAGCGTGCCGGTCGGCGGGCCGCCGCGCGCGCCCGTCACGCGGACCCGGTCGGGCCCGTCCTGCGTCATCGTCACGTGGCTAAAGTCGCAGGCGACGTCGGGGAGCAGATAGCGCGCGGGATCGCCGATCTCGTAGAGCATCTGCTCGGCGACCGAGAGCGGCACGATGAGGCCGCCGGTGCCGGCCGGCTTGGTGATGACGAAGGAGCCGTCGGAGTGGCATTCGGCGATCGGGAACCCCATGTCGTCCCAGCCGGGCACCTCGGCCCAGTCGGTGAACAGGCCGCCGGTCGCCTGCGCGCCGCATTCGAGGAGGTGGCCCGCGAGGCTGCCGGCCGACAGGAGCGAGTACTCCGTCCTGTTCCAGGAAAACTCGTGCATCAGGGCGCCGAGCGTGACGGCGGAATCGACGCAGCGGCCGGTGACCACGATGTCGGCGCCGCGCCCCAGCGCCTCGGCGATCGGGCCCGCGCCGAGATAGACGTTGGCGCTGGCAAGACGGGCCGGGAAGGGGGCGCCGGTGAACATCTCGGTGATGCCGCCTGAGCGGAATTCGTCAGCTTTTCCAGAGACATCGTCGCCGGTGACGACGGCGATGCGGAGCCTCACGCCCTGCGCCTCCGCCCGCCGGCCGAGTTCGGCCGCGGCGGCTTCGGGGTTCATGCCGCCGCCGTTCGAGATCACCTTGATGCCGCGCCTCGCGATCTCAGGCAGAAGGGCGCCCACGACCTCAACGAAATCAGGGACATAGCCGAGGTCCGGCTTCTTCGCCCGGATGCGCGCCAGCAGCGCCAGCGTGATCTCGGCGAGATAGTCGAAGACGAGGTAGTCGATGTCGCCGCGCTCGACGAGCTGGCGCGCGCCGTCGGGCGTGTCGCCCCAGAAGCCGGAGGCGCAGCCGATGCGGATCTTGGTTTTCCCCGTCATCACGCCACCCAGCCCGGCTTGCGGCGCTCGTTGAAGGCCTTGAACCCCTCGATCGCATCGTCGGTCTTCGCCAGCAGCGGCAGCACGCGCTGGGCATATTCCAGCCCGTCGAGATAGCCCATGCCTGCGATGGTGTTGAGCGCGCGCCGGCCGAAGCGCATGGCGGTCGGCGCGCCGCCGGCCAGCATCTCGACGAGGGTATCGACGGCGGCGTCGAGATCGGCGGACGGCACCGCCTCGTTCACCGCGCCCATGGCGGCGGCCTCGGCAGCCGAGACCGGCTTGCCGGTCATGCTCAGCCTCACGGCATCGCGCCGCGACAGCACCCGCAGCATGGCGGGCAGGATCATCAACGGGAACAGGCCGAGGGTCACTTCCGGCGTGCCGAGCCTGGCGTGGTCGGCGGCAATGGCCATGTCGCAGGCGCAGACGAGGCCGAAGCCGCCGCCGAGCGCATGGCCGTTGACCCGCGCGATGGTGGCGACCGGGCTGTCGTCGAGCGCCTTCAGGAGGCGGGCGACGGGATTGTCGAGCCGGTTCGGATCGATGCGGAACGGGTCGCCCTCGGCGTCCTGCTTGAGGTTGCCACCGGCGCAGAACACCTTCGAGCCCGCGCCGGTGATGACGACGGCGCGGATATCGGTGCGCCGGCCGGCTTCCTCGACGCCGTCGGTGAGCGCGGTCAGCACGCCGTCGTCCATGGCGTTGCGCTTGTCTTCCCGGTCGATGGTCAGCCAAAGCGCCGCTCCGCGCTTCTCGACGCGCACGTCACTCATCGTTCTCTCCCCGTTGAATGTTATTCATTTTTGCGGGACTGTAGACGAAATCGCCCGCGCTTCAAGGGCCCGGCAGGAGGATGGACATGGCCGAGGATGTGGTTCTGACGGAAGTTGAAGGGGCAGTCGCCACCGTCCGCCTCAACCGCCCGAAACAGCTCAACGTGCTGGATTTCGCCATGGGCGAGGCGCTGGCGGCGTCGCTGCGCGCGGTCGCCAGCGACCGGCGCATCCGCGCCGTCGTGCTGGCTGGGGCAGGGCGCTCGTTCATGGCCGGCGGCGACCTCACATTGTTCCACGGCGCGCCGATGGAAGCGCCGCAATCGGCGACGCGGCTGATCGACCTGTTCCACGACGCGATCACCACCCTGCGCGTCATGCCGCAGCCGGTGATCGCGGCGCTGCAGGGGCCGGTCGCCGGCGGCGGGCTCGGCCTCGCGCTCGCCTGCGACATGGCGGTGGCGGCCGACAGCGCAACTTTTTTATCGGCCTACACCAAGATCGGCACCAGCCCCGACGGCGGCACCACCTGGTCGCTGACCCAGCTCCTCGGCCGGCGCAAGGCGATGGAAATGATGCTGCTCAACCAGCCGATGGACGCCGCGACGGCGCTGGCGCTCGGCCTCGTCAACAAGGTCGTGCCGGCGGAGGCGCTCGAGGCCGAAGCCGCCGCTTGGGCGAACGCCATCGCTTGCGGCGCCCACGGTGCCAACGCGGCGGTGAAGCGCCTCGTCGGCACGGCGGCGACGGCGAGCCTTGCCGACCAGCTGCAGGCGGAGAAGGTCTCCTTCGTGGAGCGTGCAGCAAGTGCCGACTTCCGCGAGGGGATCGCCGCCTTCATCGAGCGGCGGCCGGCGCGTTTTGAGCCTTGAGGACCTGTTTGAAACTCTCCGTTCAAGGTCCGTCATGCCCGCCCTTGTGGCGGGCATCCACGCCTTGCATCCAGCCTGGATACCAATGGGAAGTCGTGGATGCCCGGGACAAGCCCGGGCATGACGGAAAGTCTGTCCTGGACCGATATTCGGCCCGTTATCGATGTACTTGGTCCCCGTTCAGCGCAGCAGTTCGCCGGCGATGATCAGCTTGCGGATCTCGGTCGTTCCGGCGCCGATTTCCAGCAGCTTAGTGGCGCGGTAGAGGCGGTTGATCTCGGTCTCGCGCATGTAGCCGGCGCCGCCGAAGATCTGCACGGCGTCGCTGATGACGCGGGTGCAGCCCTCGGCCGCGTACATAATGACGGCGGCGGTCACCTTGTGGATATCGCCGCGCCCGCCGTCGCCCTCTCCGAGGTCGTTGGCTTCGGCCAGCGTGCGGTAGCAGAAGCGTCTTCATCGTCTCGATCGTCGATATACATCTCGGCGAGCTTGGCCTGGACGAGTTGGAACTCGCCGATCGGCTTGCCGAACTGCTCGCGCGTCTTGGCGTAGTCGAGCGCGAGGTCCAGACGCGCGCTCGGCCATGCCGACATTGATCATCGCGACGATGGCGCGCTCGAGATCGAGGCCGCTCATGACGACGGCGACGCCGCGGTTCTCGTCGCCGACCAGGTTGGCGGCCGGCACGCGGCAATCGTCGAATATCAGTTCCGCCGTGGTCGAGCCGCGAAAGCCCATCTTGTCGAGCTTCTGCGCGACCTGCGAAGCCGGGCATGCCCTTCTCGACGACGAAGGCGGAGATGCCCTTGGCGCCCTTCGTCTTGTCGGTCTTGGCGTAGACGAGCAGCGACATCGGCGACCGGGCCGTTGGTGATGTAGAGCTTGCGGCCGTTCAGCACGTAATGGTCGCCGTCGCGCCGCGCGGTCGTCGCCATCGAGCCGAGCGCGTCGGAGCCCGCGCCGGGTTCGGTCAGGCCGAGTGCGCCGATCTTCGTGCCGTCGCAGAGGCCCGGCAGGTAGCGCTGCTTCATGTCCTCGCCGGCATTGCGCGCGATGTTGTTCAGGCAGAGGTTTTCGTGCGCCGCGTAGGTGAGCGCGACGGACGGGTTGTAGCGCGCGAGCCCCTGCGTGATCAGGCCCGAGGTGAAGAAGTCGCGAGCCCGCGCCGCCGAGCGCCTCCGGCACCGTGACGCCGAGGAAGCCCATGTGCGCCAGCGCCGGCATGGCCTGCGGCGGCCACCATTCCTCGTCGTCCATCTTCTGCTGCAGCGGCAGCAAGCTCGTCGCGCGCGAAATTCGATCGGCCTGATCAAGGATTTCGTCTTGGTCTGGCGTCAGGTCGAAGGCGGAGAGAGGCTGTTGCGGCCGTCTGTCGCGCTGGTCTGCATGGTGTCCTCCCCAGACGTTTCGCCTGCTTTAGCGTGTTGACAAGTTTCAGTGAATGATATTCACTATTGACATCTTGGCAAGCGCCAGCTTCCTTCAACAGAGGCGCGACCCAAGGGGGAACGTTGACAGGGCGGCAGCGGCTTTGCCGCGGCACGGCATGCTCATGCCCGTGATTCGGCTCAGCAAGATGCAGGACCGGCGGCGATTCGATCCTCGCCGCGGCGCGTAGGCCTTCGCCCAGCGCGGCTTCGAGGGCACGTCGATCGCCGAGATCGCCCGCTCGGCCGGTGTCTCGGACGGCCTGGTCTACGCTATTTCGCACAACAAGCGTGATCTGCTGAACGCGGTGCTGACGCTTCTACGAGCGCACCATGGTGGATCTCGAGGCGATCGCCACGGCGATGCGACTTTCGAGGCGCGGCTGCGCGGTCTGATCCATCGCCACCTCGAGGTCTTCGTCGCTGAGGCCGATCTCTGCCGCCTGTTCATCTCCGAGGTGCGCACCGCGACCGACTATCAGGGCTCGCCGATCCAGCAGCTCAACCGCCGCTACACGTCGATCCTGATGCGGATCGTCGATGATGGCATCGCGAATGGCGAAGTGCGCGGCGACATCGAGATCCGCGCTGGTGCGCGACATGATCTTTGGCGCGATCGAGCATTCGTCGTGGCGGCTGTCAACGGCCGCCCACTCGATGTCGACGTCACCGCCGACGGCCTGATCGAACTCATTGTTACGGGCTGATCCCGGCGCGGCGGATGCAGCCGCATGAGCGCTTTCCCTTCGATACGGTGCTGGTCGCCAATCGCGGCGAGATCGCGCTGAGTATCTCCGTACGGTGAAGCGCCTGGGCTTGCGCACCGTGGTGGTCTCCCACGCGTCGGATCCGAGGGCGCCGGCGCTTGCGCGCGGCCGACGAGTGCGTCGAGATCACGGGCGGACCGCCGGTCGCCGCCTATCTCGACGGCGCGCAGATCATCGCGGCGCGCGAAGCGACCGGCGCCGGCGCTATCCATCCGGGCTATGGCTTTCTTTCCGAGAATGCCGGTTTTGCGCGCGCGGTCGCGGCCGCCGGTATCATCTTCGTCGGGCCGACGCCCGGAGGCGATCGACCTGATGGGCGACAAGGTGCGCGCCCGCGCCTTCGTGGCGCAAGCACGGCTTTCCCGGTCGCGCCGTCGGCGATCGAGGACGACGATCCCGGCGACTTTTTGGAGCGCGCCGAGGGCGGTCGGCGTTCCGCTGCTGATCAAGCCGTCGGCCGGCGGCGGCGGCAAGGGCATGCGCATCGTCCGCGACCTGGCGCTGCTCGACCGAGGAAATCGCGCACGCGCGCAGCGAGGGCGAGCGCTATTTCGGCGATGGCCGGCTCTATGTCGAGCGCTATGTCGAGCGCCCGCGCCATATCGAGGTGCAGGTGCTGGGCGATGCGCATGGCAACGTCGTCCATCTCTTCGAGCGCGAATGCTCGGTGCAGCGGCGCTTCCAGAAGATCGTCGAGGAGACGCCGTCGCCGGCGCTGACGCCGGACGAGCGCACGCGGATCTGCGAGACCGCGGCCGGCATCGCGCGGGCGGCCGGCTATCGCAATGCCGGCACGGTCGAATTCATCTATGGCGAGGGCGAGTTCTATTTCCTCGAAATGAACACGCGGCTGCAGGTCGAGCATCCGGTGACCGAGATGGTCACCGGCATCGATCTGGTCGCGGAGCAGTTGCGCGTCGCGGCAGGCGAGCAGCTGGCCTTCGCGCAGAGCGACATCCAGCTCGGCGGCCATGCGATCGAAATGCGCATCTATGCCGAAAGTCGCGCGCGAGGCTTCGTGCCGACCACCGGCAAGGTCTGACCTTGCGCTGCCGACGGGCAGGGCGTGCGGGTCGATAGCGGCATCGCCGAAGGCCAGCGGTGACCGCCGCGTTCGACCCGATGCTGGCCAAGCTGATCGTCCACGGGCCGGACCGCGCGCAGTGCGATCACGCAGGCCGATGCGGCGCTCGGCAATTTCGCACTGCTTGGCTGCGAGACCAATACGGTTTCCTGCGCCGGCTGGTTGCTGATCCGGCCTTCGCGTCGGGTGAGGTCCATACCGGCTTGCTCGATGAGAATCCGAGCACTTGCCGCCGAGCCCGCTCGCTCGACGACGGCTGCGCGACCGTTGCTCGCCGTCGCGGCGCTGGCGACGCGTCCAATGCGCGATGCCGCCGATGCGTCCCGCCCTCCACGCGGCGATCGGCGGCTGGAGGAACTGACATGCGCACATTTTCTACATCGATGGGCACGGACATCGAGGTCTGGCTGGCTCGCATGGCGGTGGCTATCGCCTCGATATCGGCGATGCCAGCAAGACCGGTGCGACGCTCGCAGGACCGAGCGCGCCCTGCCGTCGACGGCGTCCGTGCACGCATTCGATCGCGATCGATGGCGACACGTTCTACATCCATCTCGACGGCGCGACCTATCGCTGATCCACTCCGTCCGTTGTTTTGCCGGCACGACGATGCCGCCGGCACACGATGTCGTCGCGCGCGCCGATGCCGGGCGCGGTTGTCTCGGTCGAGTGTCGCGTCGGGCAGGCGGTGGCGGCGCGGCGATACGCTTGCTGGTGATCGAGAGCATGAAGCTGGAAACGGCCATCGAGGCGCCTGGCGCGACGGCGTCGTTGAGGCCGTGCATGTCGCGGCGGGTCAGACCTTCGAGCGCGATGCGCCGCTGGTCGACGCTTCGCCGGAGCGGCCTGACGATGCGCAAGATCGATCTCCGCCTCGACACGCGTTCGGAGGAATTCTCGCCAATGTCGCGCACAATCGCGGCGCTCGTCGCGCGCGCTGCAGCGAGCGGCAGCACGAGGCGCGGCGCGAGCGTCCGCAGCGCGACATCGATCGGCTGACGCGCCAGAACAAGATGTTCGTGCGCGACCGCATCGAGCTGCTGCTCGATCCCGGCACGCCGTTCCTCGAGCTCTCGACGCTCGCCGCCAACCAGGCCTATGACGGCGACGTGCCGGGCGCCGGCATCGTCTCGGGCATCGGCATCGTCTCCGGCCGCGAAGTCATCATCCACGCCGACGATGCGAGCGTGAAGGGCGGCGCGTGGTATCCGCTCTCGGTCAAGAAGATCGTGCGCACGCTCGACATCGCGATCGAGAACCGCCTGCCGGTGGTGCATCTGTGCGACAGCGCCGGCGGCTTCCTGCCGCTGCAGGCCGAACTCTTCGCCGACCGCTATCTACGCCGGCCGCATCTTCCGCAATCAGTCGATCCTGTCGAAGATGGGCGTGCCGCAGGTCGCGATCGTGCTCGGCCATTGCACGGCGGGCGGCGCCTATGTGCCGGCGCTCTCCGAATACAACGTCATCGTGCGCGGCACCGGCGCGATCTTCCTCGGCGGCCCGCCGCTGGTGAAGGCGGCGACCGGCGAGGACGTCAGCGTCGAAGAGCTCGGCGGCGCCGACATGCACACCCGCATCTCCGGCACCGCCGACTATCCGGCCGCCAGCGAAGAGCACGCGATCGCGATCGCGCGCGAGATCGTCGGCACTTCCGAAGCGGCCGCAGAAGCGCGACGTCGAGTGGCATCGAGCCGGAGCCGCCGTACTACGATCCGGCCGAGCTCTACGGCGTCATTCCGCGCGACATCAAGAGCGCAGTTCGACATGCGCGAGGTGATCGCGCGCGTGGTCGACGGCAGCCGTTTCCACGAATATCAGCCGGCCTATGGCACGACGCTGGTCTGCGGCTTCGCGCACATCTGGGGCTATCAAGGTCGGCATCCTCGCCAACAACGGCGTGCTGTTCAACGATAGCTCGCTCAAGGGCGCGCATTTCATGCAGCTCTGCGACCAGAACCGCACGCCGATGCTCTTCCTGCAGAACATCACCGGCTACATGGTCGGCCGGGAATACGAGCATCGCGGCATCACCAAGGACGGCGCCAAGATGATCATGGCGGTGTCGGGCCGCGAGGTGCCGAAGATCACCGTGATCGTGCAACGGCTCGTTCGGCGCCGGCAATTACGGCATGTCGCGGCCGCGCCTTCGATCCGCGCTTCCTGTTCATGTGGCCGCAGCAGCCAGATCTCGGTGATGGGCGCCGAGCAGGCCGCGAACGTGCTCGCCGACATCAAGATCACGCCAGCTCTCGCGCGACGGCGAGAACGCTGGCGCCGCCGGAGATCGCGGCGATCCGCGATCCGATCCTGGATGAATACCGGCGCCAGTCGAGCGCCTATTACTCGACCTCGGAAATGTGGGACGACGGCATCCTCGATCCGGTCGACACGCGCAATGCGCTCGGCCATCGCGCTGTCGGCGGCGCTCAACACGCCGATGGGCGACCCCGCACTACGGCGTGTTCAGGATGTGAGGCGATGATGGACCAGGCGAGCGCCCTGAACTCCCGCTCCGACCGGCCATCGTGCTCGCTGCGACGGCATCGAGCGCTCGTTCGGCGGCCTGAAGCGCGCTGAAGGGCGTCTCGCTCGACGTCGCGCGAGGGCGAAATCTTCGGCCTCGTCGGCCCCAACGGCTCGGGCAAGACGACCATGGTCAATGTCGTCACCGGCTTCTATCCGCCCAATGCCGGCAAGGTGACGCTGTTCGGCGAGGACATCACCGCACATCGACGCCGCATCGCGATCGCCCACAAGGGCGTCGCCCGCACCTTCCAGAACCTCGCGCTGTTCAAGGGCATGAGCGTCCTCGACAACATCCTGATCGGCCGCCACACCCACATGCGCCCTCGGCGCTCGGCACGCTGTTCTACTGGTGGTGGGCCGAGCAAGGAGGAACTGGCGAACCGGCGGATCGTCGAGGAAATCATCGAGTTCATGCAGTTGCAGGACATCCGCGACGAGCCGGTGGAGACGATCCCGCTCGGCCTGCAGAAGCGCGTGGAACTCGCCCGCGCCCTCGTCGCCGAGCCGCAGCTTCCTCATCCTCGACGAGCCGATGGCGGGCATGAACCAGGAAGAGAAGGAATATATCGCGCGCTTCATCCTCGATGCCCGCGAGGCGCGCGGCGTCACCATCCTGATCATCGAGCATCACATGGACGTGGTGACCGCCATCTGCGACCGCGTGGTGGTGCTGAGCTATGGCGAGATCATCTCTCAAGGGAAGCCGCAGGAAGCCATCGCCCATCCCAAGGTCGTCTCGGCCTATCTCGGCGAGCGCGCGGCGAAGCGCCACAGCGAGGGAGCGCATCCATGAACGCGCCCGTTCGCCCGAAGGACTTCGCCGTCACCTGGCCGACCCATGCCGATGGCCAGCCGGCGACGCTGGTCGCGGCGCTCGCCCGCAATGCCGCCGAATATCCGGGTCGCGTCGCCTTCCGCGAGCGGAAATACGGCGTCTGGCAGGAACAGACCTGGAGCGAGGTGCTGGAGGAGGTCGCGGCCATCGCGCTCGGCCTTCAGGCGCGGGGCCTGTCGGCGGGCGCCGCCCTCACCATCATCGGCGACAACCGGCCGCGGCTCTATTACGCGATGCTGGCGGCCAACATGCTCAAGGCCTTCCCGTCGCCGGCCTATCCCGACATTCCGCTTGACGAACTGGTGGCGGCGACCCGCCACGGCGCGCCGACCGTCGCGGTCGGCGAGGACCAGGAACAGGTCGACAAGCTGCTGGAGCTGAGGGCCAAGATCGGCCGGCCGAACACCATCGTCTACGACGACCGGCGCGGCCTCGACGGCTATGCCGATCCAGGGATCGTCTCGTTCGATCAGGTGATCGCCGAGGGCCGCGAGCGGCTTGCCCGCGATCCCGCCCTGATGGCCTCGCTGATCGGTCAGGCCGGCGCGGACGACGTGACCGTGCTGCTCCATTCCTCGGGCACCACCGGCCTGCCGAAAGGCATTCCGCTGCGCCATTCCAACGTCACCCGCGGCGTCCTGAATGCCGGCGAGAGCGGCTATTTCCAGAAGCACGAGGAGCTCTTCGCCTATCTGCCGACCGCCTGGGTGGGCGATTTCGTCTTCACGCTCGGCGCCGGGCTGATGCTGGTCGCGACCATCAACATCCCCGAGCGGCAGGAAACGGTGCTGCACGACCTGCGCGAGGTCGTCGCCGACCTTCTATCTCGCCGCGCCGCGCGCCTGGGACCAGATGCTGACCCGCATCCAGGTCGGCATGAAGAACTCGACGCCGCTGAAGCGCCGGCTGTTCGACCTGTTCATGCCGCGGGCGGTGGCGCTGGAGAAGAAGCGGCTCGCCGGCGGCACGCCGACCCTCGTCGAGCGGGTGGTCGACGCCATCGGCAATGTCGTCGTCTATGCCCCCTTGCGCGACTATCTCGGCCTGACGCGGGCCGAGCGCGCCTTCACCGGCGGCGAGGCGCTGGGCGAGGACACGTTCCTGTTCTTCCGGGCGCTCGGCATCCGCCTCAAGCAGTTCTACGGCCAGACCGAGACCTGCGCGCTCACCGCCGCGCAGAGCGAGGGCCACGTCAAGCTCCATACCGTAGGCCGTCCGATGGCGGGGGTGGAACTGAAGATCGACGACAGCGGCGAGATCCTGGTGCGCTCGCCTTCGGTCATTTCCGGCTACTATCGACGACCCCGAGGGCTCGGCCAAGGCGATCGTCGACGGCTGGCTGCACACCGGCGATGCCGGGCTGATCGACGCCGACGGCGATCTCGTGGTGCTCGGCCGCGTCAGCGAGGTGGTGCGCACCGCCGCGGGCGAGCGCTACATCCCGAACTTCATCGAGAACCGGCTGAAGTTCAGCCCCTATATCCGCAATGTCGCGGTGATGGGGGCGGGCCGGGACGAGCTGACCGCCATCGTCTGCATCGATTTCGACGCGGTCGGCCACTGGGCCGAGGAACACCGCATCTCCTACACGTCCTATGCCGACCTCTCGCAGAAGCCCGAGGTCGCGGCGCTGGTCGCCGGCGTCGTCGCCCATGTCAACGAGACGCAGCCGCAAGCCTTGCGCATCCGGCGCTTCGTCAACCTGCACAAGGATTTCGACGCCGACGACGGCGAGATCACCCGCACCCGCAAGCTCCGCCGCAACACGATCGAGGCGACCTATGCGCCGCTGATCGAGGCGCTTTACGGCGGCGTCCGCGAGACCGTGTTCGACGCGGCCATCACCTATGAGAGCGGCGAGCGCGGGGTGATCCGCCGCACGCTCACGATCAGCGAGGTTCAGCCCTGATGGACTATATCCTGATCGCCGAACTTGCGGTTTCCGGGGCCTTCGTCGGCCTGATGTATGCCCTCGTCTCGCTCGGCATCGTGCTGGTCTACAAGACCTCGGGCCTCGCCAATCTCGCGCAGGGCGCCATCGCCATGACGGGCGGCTACATCACCTGGGCGATCTCGGCCGGGCTCCGCGCGCCGATGGGAGTGGCGATACCGCTGGCGCTCGGTGCCATGTTCCTCTTCGGCATCATGGTCGAGCGGCTGGCGCTCCGCCGGATGATCGGCCAGCCGGTGATCATGACGATCATGCTGACGCTCGGCATCGAGATCCTGCTGCGCGGCCTGATGCCCGGCGTCTTCGGCGCGGCGGTGAAACGGCTCGACATCGGCATTCCGCAGGCGCCGGTCTTCATCGGCGAACTCCTGATCAACCGCGCGACGCTGATCGGCGGCGGCATCTCGCTGGCGCTGATCGTCGTGTCGCTGGTCTTCTTCAACTCGCGCTACGGCATCGTGATGCGGGCGGTCGCCGACGACCAGGCCGCCTCCTGGTCGGTCGGCATCCGGGTGGAACGCGCCATCGCGGTCGCCTGGGGGCTCGGCGCGGTCACCGCGACGGGCGCGGGCATCCTCTGGGGCGCGACGCAGGGCGTCGACTGGTCCCTGTCGCTGCTGCTCATCAAGGCGCTCGCCATCGCCATCCTCGGCGGCCTCGATTCCATTCCCGGCGTGCTGCTGGCGGGGCTCATCGTCGGCATTGCCGAGAGCCTCGCGACCGGCATCATCGATCCGCTGGTCGGCGGCGGCACCCGCGACATCGTCGCCTCCGTCATCATCCTCCTGACGCTGCTGCTGAAGCCCCACGGGCTGTTCGGCCGCGAACATATCGAGCGGGTGTGAGGCCATGTTCTACCGCCGCGCTGGCATCCGCCACACCCGCTACCAGGACGAGCGCCAGCTCTTCCCGCTCGGCTTCGACCGGCTGATCATCGCCGTCGTGCTCGTCTTCCTCCTGGTCGCGCCCTTCGTGGTCGACCGGCTCTACGTCACCGGCTACCTGCTGCCCTGGCTCATCTGGTCGTCGGCGGCGCTCGGGCTGAACCTCTTGATGGGCGGGGCAGGGCAGATCCATCTCGGCTATGGCGCGGTGATGGCGATCGGCGCCTACGGCTCGGTGCATCTGGTGCGCTTCGGGGTGCCGCTGGAGATCGCCATGATCGTCGGCGGGCTTCTGTCGGCCTCGATCGGCATCGTCTTCGGCGCGGCGGCGCTGCGCGTGAAGGGCATCTATCTCGCCATGGCGACGCTCGCCATGCAGTACATCGTCGATTTCGCCATCTCGCAGACGCCGGCGATCTCCGGCGGCTCGCTGGCGACGCTGCAGGTGCCGCCCGTGCGCTTCCTCGGCATCAGTCTGCGCGGCGAGGTCGAGACCTACTATTTCGCGCTGCTCATCTGCTTCCTCATCGCGCTGTTCATGCTGAATGTCGGGCGCACCTCGTTCGGCCGCGCGCTCGCGGCGGTGCGCGAGAAGGACTATGCGGCGCAGATCCTCGGGGTCTCGACCTTCAAGTACAAGCTGATGGCCTTCTGGGTGTCGTCGTTCATCGGCGGCGTCGTCGGCTCGGTGCTGGCGGTCTGCTACCTGCGGGCGGTCTCGCCCGACCAGTTCCACATCGAGCTCTCGATCCAGCTGCTCGCCATGATCATCGTCGGCGGGCTCGGCAGCGTGCTCGGGCCGTTCCTCGGCGCGGCGCTCATCCTGTTCGCGCCGATCGTGCTCAACAATGCGCTCGGCCATGCCGCGACCTCGTTCGGGCTCAACATCCCGATCGACCTCAGGGCCCATCTGCCGCTCGTCGCCTATGGCGCGCTGGTGATCGGCTTCCTACTCTACGAACCCCTCGGACTTGCCAAGGTCTACGGCAATGTCCGCAATTATCTGCTTGTCTGGCCGTTCCGCCATGCCCAGCGGTGACGGCACAACAACAAAGGGCGGAGGAAACACGAAAATGGCAGTCAACCGTCGCATCTTCGTCTCAGGAACGGCCGCGGCGCTCGCGGTTCCCGCCATCTCCACCACGGGCGCCTTCGCCCAGGAGAAGATCGTGCGCTTCACGCTGGCGCAGGACTTCACCCGCATCTACACCTTCGTGACGTCGGAATATAACCAGGGTCAGCGCGACTATTTCACCCTCGTCAACGAGCGGGGCGGCGTCGGCGGCTACAAGATCGTCGCCGACGTCTCGGACCACGCCAACGACCTGCCGCGCGCCATCGAGGCCTATGAGCGCGGCAAGCGCGAGGGCGCCGTGCTGATCGATCCCCTGTCGACGCCGGTCGCCCGCGCGCTGGTGCCGCGCGCGCTCGAGGACAAGATCAACCTCGTCACCGCCTATTCCGGCCGCTCGGACGCCGCCGACGGCACGGCCTTCCCCTATGTGCTGCCGCTGTCGATCAACTACTGGACGCAGGCGGGCCTGATCATCGACCACTTCGCCAAGCTCGAGAACGGCAACGTGCGCGGCAAGAAGGTGGTGTTCGTCCACATCGACACGCCCTTCGGCAAGGAGCCGCTGCCGATCCTGCAGGTTCTCGCCCAGAAGATGGGCTTCGAGCTGGTGGCCTTCCCCTATACGCCGCCGGGCAACGACCAGGCCGCGATCTGGCCGCAGGTGCGCCGCGCCCGTCCCGACTTCGTGATCTTCTGGGGTGCCGGCGTCGGCCAGACGGTGGCGCTGACGGAGGCGGTGCGCAACGGCCTTCGGATGGACCGGGTGTCGTCGAGCGTCTGGCTGTCGGAATCCGACATGGACGTGGTCGGGCGCGAGGCCGCCAAGGGCGTGATGAAGATCGAGCCCTGCGTCGGCGGGCGCGAGCCGAAGATCATCAGGGACATCCTCGCGGAGGTGGTGGCCAAGGGCAAGGGCGCCGGCCCCGAGGCCAAGGTCGGCACCGGCTACTACAATTACGGGGTGCAGATGGCCTCTCGCTGATGGTCGAGGGCGTCAGGAAGGCCGCCGAGAAGGCGCCGAACGGCCCGGTGACCGGTCCCTGGCTCAACGAGGGCCTGCGCTCGATCACCAACTTCACCGCCGAGGGCCTGCTGCCGCCCACCACGGTAACCAAGGAGGATCACCAGGGCGGCGGCATGGGCCGCGTCGCCCGCTGGGACGGCGCCAAATTCGTGCCGATCACCGACTGGTTCACGGCCAACCAGGACATCGTCTGGACCGAGATCCGCAAGTACTCGGAAGAGTTCCGGCGCACCGGCAAGTGAGCCGCGCCTGATCGCCTGAAGACCCTGCCGGGCCGCGCCTCGTCGCGCGGTCCGGCGGCGGCCGGCCCGGAGCCATCCATGTCCTTGCTGACGCTCAACAATATCGAAGTAGCCTATGACCGGGTGTTCCTGGCGATCAAGGGCGTGTCGATCGAGGTGCCCGAGGGCGGGCTGATCGCCCTGCTCGGCGCCAACGGCGCCGGCAAGAGCACGGTCCTGAAGTCGATCTCGGGCCTCCTGAAGCCCGAGCGCGGCGAGGTCTCGCGCGGCGAGGTGACCTTCGCCGGCCGTGACATCCTCGCCCTCGATCCGCCCGACCGGGTGAGGCTCGGCATCGCCCATGTGCTGGAGGGGCGGCGGGTGTTCGGGCACCTGACCCCGCAGGAAAATCTGCTCGCGGCCTCGACCATGCACCGCGACCGCGGCCATGTGTCGGCGCTGGTCGACCGGATGTTCGAGACTTTTCCGAGGCTTGCCCAGCGCGCCAAGGCCAAGGCCGGCTATCTCTCGGGCGGCGAGCAGCAGATGCTGGCGATCGCCCGCGCCCTGATGACCGGGCCGAGGCTCCTGATGCTCGACGAGCCGAGCCTGGGGCTGGCGCCGTTCCTGGTCGACGAGATCTTCGACATCATCCGCAACATCAATGCCGAGAGCGGCGTCTCGGTGCTGCTGGTCGAGCAGAACGCGATCGCCGCGCTCGACATCGCCCATTCCGGCTATCTCATTGAAAACGGCCGCATTCTGATGAGCGGCAGCGCCGAGGTGCTGCGCGCCAACCCGGATGTCGCCGAGGCCTATCTCGGCGGCCACCAGAAGGTCGACTATCACGGCGTGAAGCACTACCGCCGCCGCAAGCGCTGGCTCGCCTGAGCCGAAGGCGTCGTGGAGGCGGGCGGAGGCCCGTCTCCGGCGGCGCCACGTCTTTCCGGCCTTTGCGCCGCCCGCGGCGGAGCCTTCGTGGAACAGGACGGAGCCCTCGCTCCGGCTACGGCTCGTTCCGCGCACCGCCCTCCGCAGGCACCGCCCCGCCGCCGAGCGATGTCCCCATGAGGGCACCGCCCCCGTGCCATGCAACGGGGATATTGCTGCCCCGCACCACTCCGTCAGAATTGACAGGGAGGGGCTGCCCCCGCAGACTTTTCTCCAATACTTGCATATCGTTCAGCAATACGGCATCGATCCGGCCCGCTGTCCGCGCCGGCCGGGCGACGCCCCGAGGCATCGAGGAGACCCTATGGCCCAGGCAGCAGCGACAAGCCTCGGCGACATCGAGGCGCCGGTCCTCGACGTCGATCCCTACAGCGACGCGGTGCTGGAGAACCCGCACGCCATGTATGCGGCGGTGCGTGCCGCCGGCCATGTCGGCTATCTCAGCCGCTACGGCGTCCATGTCATGGGCCGCCACGCCTCGATCGTGCCGGTGCTGAAGGACTGGGAGACCTATTCGTCCACCGGCGGCTCGGGGCTCGGCGACATCCGCAAGCCCGGCGCCTGGCGGCCGGCGAGCCCGATCGTCGAGGTCGACCCGCCGGAGCACACCAGGGTGCGCACCGCGCTGCAGCGCATCCTGTCGCCGGCGCTGATCCGCGCCTGGCGCGAGGATTTCGAGCGCGAGGCCGACCGGCAGGTCGCGGCGCTGGTGGAGCAGGGCACGTTCTGCGGCGTCCACGACCTCGCCGAGGCCTATGTCTCGACGACCTTCCCGGACGCTCTCGGCCTCGCGAAGTCGCCCGAGCGGCGCGACAACCTGTTCCTGCTCGGCGCGCTGAACTTCGACGGGCAGGGTCCGAAGAACGCCCGCTTCGACGCGACGCAGGCCAAGGCCGACGCCATCCAGGACTGGTACCAGGCGATGATGCGCCGCGAGGCCATGGTGCCCGGCGGCTTCGGCGAGAAGATCTTCCTCGCCGCCGATGCCGGCGAGATCGAGCCGGAGGTGGCGCCGCTGCTGGTGCGCTCGTTCCTGCGCGGCGGGCTCGATTTCGACCTCCAGCACCATCTCGGCGGCGCTCTGGTATCTGGCGCGGGACCCCGCCCAGTGGGCGCTGCTGCGCGAGGATCCGGAAAAGCGCGCGCGTGGCGCGCTGGAGGAGGCGATGCGGCTGGAGACGCCGATCCAGAACGTCTGCCGCCAGACCATGCGCGAGGTCGAGATCGAGGGCACGCGCGTGCCCTATGACAGCAAGATCCTGATCCTGCTCGGCTCGGCCAACCGTGATCCCGACCGCTGGGAAGCCGGAAGCCTACGATCTCGCCCGACCGCTGCTCGGCCATGTCGCGCTCGGCCACGGCGTCCATATGTGCATCGGGCAGATGGTGGCGCGGCTGGAGGGCGAGGCGGTGCTGAAGGCGCTGGCGAAGCGCGCCGCGACGCTGGAGATCGCCGGCGAGACGAGCCGGTCGCTCAACAACAACCTGCGCAGCCTGAAGACCCTGCCGCTGACGGTGACGGCGGCCTGAGGGCATGGCGTCCGAGGGCCTTTGATCCGCCGGGGGCGCCCGCGAACCTTCTCCCCTTGCGGGAGAAGGTGGCGCCGTCAGGCGCCGGATGAGGGGGCTTGCATCGCGCGCGACGTACCCCTCACCCGCCCGCTGCCGCGGGCACCCTCTCCCGCAAGGGGAGAGGGGGCGCGGTGCGTTGCCTTCGGGGACGTGCGAGCGTCCGGGGGCGGCCTCATCACCCTCCCATGGATGGGGGAGGGCAGGGGGTGGTGTGGTTCCGCCGGCGTCAGCAGGTGTCGGAATGGGCGCACGGCCCCCCACCCCACCCCTCCCCACCGCAAGCGGGGGGAGGGGGCAGAGCGCGCCGGCGGAGCGGTCGGGCGTCGTCGGGAGGCGGTTGAAGCCCTTTGTCTCCCCAGCCCGATACCGACAACCCGCATCAGCCCGTCGCCGGTTGCATGGAAGCCATGACGTTTTTCCGAAGGCACGACCCGGAATGATGTTTGACACTTCGAAACGGCCGGTTGCAGAATATCAATATCATCGTATTGTCTAGCGATACTCGCCGGCACGAAGAGAGGGTTCGACCATGACGCATCCGTCACGCCGTCACATGCTGGCCATTCTCGGTGCCAGCGTCGCCGCGCCGTCCATCGTGCGCGCCCAGGATACCGGTCCGATCAAGATCGGCGGCATGCTGCCGCTGTCGGGCCCGGCCAGCATCGAGGGCCGCCAGATCATCCTCGGCCTGCAGTTCGCCGTCGAGGAATGGAACGCCCGCGGCGGCGTGCTCGGCCGCAAGATCGAGCTCGTCATGGAGGACGACGAGAGCAACTCCACCAAGGGCGTCACCGCCGTGCGCCGCCTGATCGAGCGCGACAAGGTGCCGTTCATCGTCGGCACCTACGCCTCGGCGGTCGCCGCCGCCGCCTCCAAGGTCTCGGCCGAATACAAGGTGCCGATGCTCTCCGGCGGCTCGACGGGGGCCATCGCCACCGACCAGAACACCCCTGGCGACCCGCTGGTTCTTCCGCTCCTGGCCGGATTTCTAACGCCCAGGGCGAGGACACCGCCCGCGCCATCGTCGACAAGTTCAAGAAGACCAAGGTCGCGATCATCCACGACAACACCAATTACGGCGTGACGCTCGCCGAGCAGGTGACGCGCGTGGTGGCCTCGGCCGGCGGCTCGATCGTCTCCAAGGACAGCTACAATGCCGGCGAGCAGGACTTCTCGTCCATGCTCACCAAGCTGCGCACGGCGCGCCCCGAGGCGGTCTATATCGGCGGCTGGGCGGGCGACGGCGCCAACATCGTCCGCCAGGCGGCCGAGATCGGCCTGCGCACCCAGTTCGTCGGCTCCGGCTCGATGATCTCCGACGACTTCATCCGTCTCGCCGGTCCCGCCTGCGAGGGCTTCGCGGTGGCCAGCCTCTACGAGGCCTCGACCCCCAATCCGGTCGGCCGCGCCTTCGGCGAGCGGTTCAAGGCGCGCCACAACCAGGACGCCAACACCTTCTCCTCGCTCGGCTTCGATTTCCACCTCGATCGGCCTGGAGGCGCTGCGCCGCGTCGGCAAGCCGGACAGCCACGAGGTCCAGAAGATGATCAAGGACGGGCTGAAGGACTTCCCGATCGTCCAGGGCCCGGCCGGCACCATGGCGGCCTTCGACGCCAAGGGCAGCGTCAACTTCCCGAACTTCATCGCGGTGATCAAGGACGGCAAGCGCCGCCTCGACGTCTGATCGCCCGAATCCTCGGCCCCCGTGATGGATCTCTTCCTGCAATATCTCGCCAATGGCGTGGTCATCGGCTCGACCTACGTGCTGGTGGCCGTCGGCCTGACGCTGATCTTCGGCATTCTCCATGTGGTGAACTTCGCCCATGGCGAGTTCTACATGATCGGCGGCTATGCCGGCATCTTCGCCATCACCGTCCTGAAGCTGCCGGTGCTGCCGGCGGTGGCCGTCGTCCTTCTGGTGGCGGCCATCGTCGGCATCGCGGCGGAGGCGATCCTTCACAAGCCGATGAAGAACCGCGACGGCACCAGTTCGATCATCTCGTCGTTTGGCCTTGCCGTCGCGCTGCAGAACGCAGCTCTCGTGGTGATGGGGCCGCAGCCCCAGCGCCTCAATCTCGACGTCTCGAAGATCCCGGTCCTCTCCGCCCTGCCGACCGATTTCGGCCCGGTCTTCCTGCCGCAGCAGCGCAGCCTGATCCCGATCACCATGGTGCTGCTGATCGCCGTGCTCTACGTGGTGCTGCGCTACACCTGGACCGGGCGGAGCCTCAGGGCCATGGCGCAGCACGCCACCGTCGCGCGCCTTTGCGGCGTGCGGGTCGAGCGGGTCGCCGTCGTCACCTTCATGGTCGGATCGGCGCTCGCCGGCATCGCCGGCATGCTGATGTCGTCGATCTTTCTCGTCTATCCGATCGTCGGCAACATGATCGCGTTGAAGGCCTTCACCGTCGTCATCCTCGGCGGCATGGGCAATGTCGCGGGCGGCGGTCGCGGGGCTCCTGGCCGGCATCACGGAATTGCTGACCTCCGGCTACATCGCCAATTCGATGCGCGACATCGTCGGCTTCGTCTTCGTCATCCTCGTGCTGCTGTTCCGGCCTCAAGGCCTGTTCGGCAAGGCGGTGGAGCGGTCATGAAGTCCGTGCTCATCGCCATCGCCGCGATCATCGCGCTGGTTCTCGCGCCCTTCGGTCTCGGCGGCTACGAGACCAACGTGCTGATGATGATCCTGTTCTTCGTCATCCTCGCGGTCGGGCTCGATCTCGTCTCCGGCTATTGCGGCCAGTTCTCCTTCGCCACCGGCGCCTTCTACGGCCTCGGCGCCTATACGGCGGCGATCATGAGCCGCGACCTCGGCACCTCGATCTGGCTGCACCTGCCGGCCGGCGCGCTGGTGGCGGGCCTGTTCGGCCTCATCCTCGGCATGCCGGCGCTGCGCCTGAAGGGCCACTTCCTCGCCATCGTCACCATCGCCTTCCAGACGATCGTCTATCTCGTCATCTCGCAGTGGACCTCGTTCACCGGGGGCCAGGTCGGCCTCACCATGGCCCAATGCCGGGCCGGTGCGGATCTTCGGCACGACGCTGTTCGAGTTCGGGTCGCTGCGCTCCTATTACTGGCTGACGCTGGCCATGGCGGTGATCTGCCTCGTCGTCGCCTGGCGGCTGGTCCATTCGCGGCTCGGCCGGGAATGGGTGGCGATCCGCGACGACGAGACGCTGGCGAGCGCGGTCGGCATCAACACGACGCGCGGCAAGCTCACCGCCTTCGTCGCCTCGGCGGCGCTGGCGGGCGTCGCCGGCGTGCTCACCGCCCATTCGCTGCGCGGCGTGACGCCGGACGACTACACGATCTGGATCTCGGCGACCGTGGTCGCGATGACCGTCGTCGGCGGTGCGCGGCACCTTCGTCGGGCCGATCATCGGCGCGGTGTTCCTGGGCTGCTGCGAGGTGCTCGGCAAGTTCGCGGAATACAAGATGCTGATCTACGGCGTGCTGCTGATCCTCTCGATCACGCTGGTGCCGGAAGGCGTGGTCGGCCGCTGGCGCCAGAGGAACGCGCGATGACCGGGCCGATCCTCGAGGCGAAGGCCATCACCAAGCGGTTCGGCGGCGTCGTCGCCGTCAACGGCGCGAGCCTCACCGTCGGCAAGGGCCAGATCGTCGGCCTGATCGGGCCGAACGGCTCGGGCAAGTCGACCATGGTCAATCTCGTCACCGGCGAGATGGCCCCCGACGAGGGCCGGTTCCTGTTCAACGGCGAGGACATCACGGGCGATGCCTCCTACAGGCGCGCGCGGGCCGGCATGGCGCGCTCGTTCCAGCTGCTGCGGCTGTTCTCCTCGCTGAGCGTGGAGGACAATCTCCTGCTCGCCAACCACATGCGGATGCGTTCGAGCCTCGTCTCGTCGTTCCTCGACCGGGCCGCGGCCCGCGACGAGGAAAAGGCGGCGCGGGCCAGGGCGCGCGAGCTGCTCGCCTGGTTCGACCTGCAGGACTTCGCCGAGCGGCCCGTGTCGGCGCTGTCGATCGGCCAGCAGCGCATGGTCGAGATCGCCCGCGGCATGATGAGCGAGCCGACCCTGTTTCGTGCTCGACGAGCCGGCGGCGGGCCTCTCGCCGCCCAATGTCGACCGGCTGATCACGCTGGTCAGGCGCCTGCGCGACGAGTTCGGCATCTCCGTGCTGCTGGTCGAGCACGTCATGCGCGTCGTGCGCGATCTCTGCGACCACGTCGTGGTGCTCGATTCCGGCGTCAAGATCGCCGAGGGACAGCCGGAGGCCGTGGTCAAGGATCCGGTGGTCGTGGAAGCCTATATCGGTTCGGGATGGAAGCGCCGTGCTCAGGGTTGAAAACCTCGTCGCCGGCTATGGCCGCACCCGCATCCTGCACGGGGTGAACCTGCACGTGCCGAAGGGCGGGCTCGTCGCCCTGCTCGGCGGCAACGGGACGGGCAAGTCCACCACGCTGAAGACCATCGTCGGCCTGGTGAAGCCGGAAGAGGGCAGGGTGATGCTCGGCGGCGAGCCGCTCGATCCCGTTCCCGCCGAGAAGCGCGCCTCGCTCGGCCTCTCGCTGGTGCCGCAGGGCAAGGAGGTCTTCGCCGGCATGTCGGTGGAGGAAAACCTGCTGATGGGCGCCTATCACCGGCGCGGCGACCGGGCCGGCATCGCGGCCGATCTCGACGGCGTCTACCAGCGCTTTCCCCGCCTCAGGGAGCGCCGCAAGGTCAATGCCGGCATGCTGTCGGGCGGCGAGCGGCAGATGCTCGCCATCGGCCGCTCGCTGATGGCGCGGCCGACCACGCTTCTCCTGGACGAACCCTCCGCGGCGCTCGCCCCGCGCATCGTCGAGGAGATCGCCGAGGCGATCCTGTCGCTGCGCAATCTCGGCCTGACGCTGCTGCTGGTCGAGCAGAACGTCGGCATGGCGCTCGATATCGCCGACTACATCTACGTCATCCGCGGCGGCCGCATCGCCTACGAGCGGGCGGTCGGCGACGGCGTGGCCATGGAAGAACTCCAGGAATTCTATCTCGGGGGCAAGGATCATGAGTGAGCGCTTCAAGGGCCGCGTCGTGGCCGTCACGGGGGCCGCCGGCGCGCTCGGCCGCGCCAGCGCGGCGGCGCTGGCCCGCGAGGGCGCGAAGCTCGCGCTGTTCGACCGCGATCCCGCAGGTCTCGCCGAGACGCAGAAGCTCTGCCCCGGCGCCGTCACCGTCGCGGGTGACGCCAGGGTCGCGGCCGACGTGAAGCGCTTCGCCGAGGCCGCCCGCGACGCCTTCGGCCCGGTCGAGATGCTGGTGGCCGCTGCCGGCGTCATCGGCCCCTCGAAGATCGCCATCGAGGTGGAGGAAGACGAGTTCGACCTCGTCTTCGACATCAACGTGAAGGGCTGCTGGCTCGCCGCCAAATATTTCATCCCGCAGATGCGCGAGCTCGGCCGCGGCTCGGTCGTGCTGTTCTCGTCCACGGCGGGCCTGCAGGGCTCGCCGGTCTATTCTGTCTATTCGGCCTCGAAGGGCGCGGTGACGCTGCTGACCAAGAGCCTGGCGCTCAACCACGCGACCGAGAACATCCGCGTCAACTGCGTTTGCCCCGGCACGATCGATTCACCGATGCACCGCCAGGGCATCGCCGGCATCGCCGATCCCGTGCAGCGCGCCGAGCGCGAGGCCTTCCAGAAGGCGAAGCACCCGATGAACCGCTTCGGCCAGCCGGAGGAGGTCGCGGCGGGCGTGCTGTATCTCCTCTCGGACGACGCCTCCTACACGACCGGCCATGCGCTGCCCGTCGATGGAGGCCGCCTTGCCTGATCCGACACGTTTCGCCGGTAAAGTCGCCATCGTCTCGGGCGCCGCGCGCGGCATCGGCGAGGCGATCGCCGAGCGCTTCGCCGCCGACGGCGCGAAGGTCCTGCTGGTCGACGTCCTTCCCGAGGTCGAGGAGACCGCCCGCCGGCTCGGCCAGGTGGCGCTCGTCAAGAGCGTCGCCGACCGCGATGCCGGCGAGGTGATGGCCGGGGCCGCGCTCAAGGCCTTCGGCCGCATCGATTTCCTGATCAACAATGCCGGCATCGGCGGCTCGAAACGCCTGACCGACAGCGACGACGCGCTGATCGACCGCTTCATCGACATCAACCTCGCCGCCGTGCTGCGCGTCACCCGCGCCGTGGTGCCGCACCTGCCGAAGCCCGGCGGGCGCATCGTCAACGTCTCCTCGATCTTCGGCATCACCGGCTATCCCGGCACGACAGCCTATGCGGTGGCGAAGGCCGGCGTCGCGCAGTTCACCCGCCAGCTCGGCGGCGAACTCGCGCCCGAGGGCATTCTCGTCAATGCGGTCGCGCCCGGCCTCATCGCCACGCCGATGACCATGGGCCACCGCCAGAACGCGCTCTACAACCGCCTGATGGTGGAGGGCACGCCGGTGGAGCGCCTCGGACAGCCGGCCGATATCGCCGGGCCGGTCGCCTTCCTCTGCTCCGACGATGCCGCCTTCGTCACCGGCGTCGTCATGCCGGTCGACGGCGGCTTCCTCGCGGCCCGCCACGGCAAGGTCTGACCTTCCTCTTTTCCGGAGAGACGTCCATGCACGACATGAGCATCCGCTGGCCGAACGGCGCGCGCTGCGCCGTGATGCTGACCTTCGATTTCGACGCCGAGACGCTGTGGACCTCGCGCGACCCGGAAAACGTGCGCCGTCCCGGCGTGCTCAGCCAGGGCCGCTACGGCGCCAAGGTGGGCGTGCCGAAGATCCTCGACACGCTGCGCGACGAGGGCATCAAATCGACCTTCTTCGTGCCCGGCTGGACCGCCGAGAACCACACCGACCGGGTCGAGATGATCCTGAAGGACGGCCACGAGGTCGCCCACCACTCCTATTCGCACAAATGGGTCTCGGATGATCCGCAGGCCGAGATCGAGGAAATGGAGAAGGGGCTGGAGGCGCTGAAGAAGACCGTCGGCGTCGTGCCGAAGGGCTATCGCTCGCCGGCCGGCGAGGTCTCCGAGGGGCTGTTCAAGCTCCTGCAGAAGCACAATTTCCTCTACAATTCCTCGCTGATGGACGACATCAACCCCTATCGGCACGTGCTGCCGGACGGGTCGAAGGGCGTGATCGAGCTGCCCTGGCACTGGAGCCTCGACGACGCGCCCTTCGCGCTGTTCTCGGTGAAGACGCCGCGCCCGATCTTCACCAACGAGCACATGCTCTCGGTCTACAAGGAAGAGTTCCGCGAGATCTACAAGTGGGGCGGCCTGTTCGACATGATCTTCCACCCGCAGGTGGGCGGCCGGCCGAGCCGCATCGCGCTGATCCGCGAACTCATCGCCTTCATCCGCACCTTCCCGGGCGTCTGGTTCGCCACCGGCGCGGAGGTCGCCGAGGCTTGGTCGAGGGAATACGAGAAGGCCTGAGGGGAGGGCGGCGATGCCGACGCTCGAGGAACGGATCCAGCGGCTGGAGGACGTCGAGGCGATCCGCCACCTGAAAGCCCGCTATGCCCGCTATGCCGACGAGAAATATACCGACGACCACCGCCGCAAACCCCAGGAGGAACTGGACCGGCTCGCCGTGCTGCAGGCCGGCCTCTTCACCGAGGACGCGGTGTGGGATGCCGGCGAGCATTTCGGCACCTATCACGGCCGCGAGGCGATCCACGGCTTCGTCAGGAAGGGCGCCTGGTCCTTCGCCATGCACTATTTCCTCAATCCGCAGATCGACATTGCCGGCGACACCGCAACGGGGCGCTGGATGCTCTGGCAGGCCTGCACGCTGACCGAGGGCGAGACGCCCTGCTGGATGGCGGCGATCGAGGACGACGAATACCGGCGCACGCCGGACGGCTGGCTGATGAGCCGGATGACCTTCACGCTGAAGTTCATGACCCGCTTCGACGTGCCGTGGAGCGCGGTGAAGAACCTGCCGTTCCACCTGCAGCAGCGCGGCTGAGCCGCCTCAGGCGGCCTTGTTGATGTCGGAGCTTTCCAGCACCGGCGTCGGATAGCCGTTTCGCGCCACCGCGATCATCGCCTTGCCGATCTGTTCGGTGGTCGTCACGAAGCCCGGAGAGAAGCGCACCAGCACCGGATAGAGCGGCATGGTGCGCGGCATAGAGCCAGCGATACCAGCCGGTCTTCGAGCGGATGCCGTGCAGCGGCTGGATGGCGCCGGGGCGGAACATGTAGGCGGCGCGGAAGGGCAGGCGCATCAACGCATTCTCCGTGCGGCCCTTGACCCGCGCCCACATGAGGCGGCCGCTCTCCGAACTGTCGGTGCCCTGGGCGCTGACGAACAGGAAGGTCATCTGCGGATTGCGGGAAGAAAGCGCGCCGGCGACCTTCAGGGTGAGGTCGTGGGTGAGGCGGGCATAGTCGGCTTCCGCCATGCCGATCGAGGTGACGCCGATGGCATAGATGCAGGCGTCGAAGCCGGTGAGATCGGCGGCGATCGTCTCGATGGCGCCGAGGTCGGCAAGGACGATCTCGCGGAGCTTCGGGTCGGTGCGTCCGGTGGGGGCGCGCACGACGATGGTGACGCCCGTGACGGCGGGGTCGACCAGGCATTCGCGCAGCGCGCCCTGTCCGACCATGCCGGTGGCGCCGAAGATCAGGATGTTCATGGCGGGGATGTAGTGCGGCGGGGGGCGGAGTGACAGTGGTCGCGCCGGGGAATGCGATGCGTTCGCGATAGATTGCGAGCTCGTCGAGCGCAGCCTCGTGGTCTGTCCCATCCGTCATGGCCGGCCTTGTGCCGGCCATCCACGACTTGTCCTTGCAGCACGCGCGGACCGAAGACGTGGATGCCCGCCACAAGGGCGGGCATGACGAAAAGGGAGAGCGGCGGTCCGACAACGAGGCCAGAAGCTCCAAAAAACGTGGGCGCATCCTGCTCCCCTCCCACCCACGACGTTGTGGGGAGGGGGTGGGGGGGCTCTGCCTCTGGCGGCACTCCTGGACCTCGGTCGGGCCGAAGCCCTCAGCCCGGCACGGTCGCCTTCATCGAGGCGCGCTCCGAAAACGCCGCATACCACGTGGCCAGCCGGTCATTGCCCTTGCGCCAGTCGATCTCGGGGAAGCGGAAGTCGAGATAGCCGAGAGCGCAGGCCGCCGCGATCGTGCCGATGTCGAGGTTCGCCTCGAGATAGCCGATCCAGCCCTTCGAGAAGGTCGCGACCGTGGTGGCGATCTTGGTCTTCTGGCCCTCGCTCCAGTCGGCCCAGCGCAGGGCCTCGGGCCGCGCCACCGCCTCGTAGCGGGCGAGAAGGGCGGCATCCAGCATCTCGTCGGCGGCCGATTGCAGGACGAGGGCCTGCCAGCGGCGCTCGCCCTCGGCCGGGATGAGGCGCGGGGCGGCGCCGAGCGAATCCAGATATTCGCAGATGACCCGGCTGTCGTAGATCGCCATGCCGGCATCGGTGATCAGCGTCGGCACCTTGCCCGTCGGGTTGTGCTGCTTGATCGCGCCGTCCTGGTTGATCGGATGGGCGGCGGCGGGCAGCCGCTCGATCCGGCCGTCGAGGCCGCGCTCCATGGCGCAGACGACGACCTTGCGGACGAAGGGGGAGGCAAGGGCGAAGAACAGTTTCACGGGCGGAATTCCCTTGGGGACCGGAGGGGCGCCGGCCGGCCGGAGGCCGCGGCGCGCCATCCTGCCCGAGCGGCACCGCCGCGACGACATCGGTCATCCGGCAGAGGCCGAAACGCCAAAGGCCGCCCGGAGGCGGCCTTGTGCAGAGATGGGCAGGCAGGGCCGTCAGGCCGCCCTCAGGCGGTCTTCACGCGGTCTTCACGCCTTGGGCTTGCGGCCGCGGGCGGCGGCGCCAGCCTTGCCCTTGACCGGGGCCGGCGCGCGGCGCTGCTGGCCGAGGCCGGAGGCCTTGGCGAGGGCCGAGCGGGCGCTGGCATAGTTCGGCGAGACCATCGGATAGGTCGCCGGCAGGCCCCACTTGGCGCGATATTCGTCCGGGCTCAGGTTGTAGACCGTGCGCAGGTGGCGCTTCAGCGACTTGAACTTCTTGCCGTCCTCGAGGCAGACGATGTAGTCCGGCGTGATCGACTTCTTCACCGGCACGGCCGGCACCAGTTCAACCGGCGCGGGGGCATGTGTTGCGCCGGAAAGACCCTTGAGGGCGGCGTCGACACTGCTGATGAGGGCCGGCAGGCCGTCCGGCGAAACCTTGTTGTTGCTCACATAGGCCGAAACGATGTGCGCGGTGAGCTCCAGCAGGTCTTCCGTGTCGAGCTGCGTCTGGTCGTTCATGTCGTGTTCCCGGTTTGTCGACTGGTGATTGTGCTCTGGTGACGCAGTCTGGATACAATCCCGCGGCACGTGGGCCGCACAACTGCCACGTCATTCGAGAACAATACGTAAAGTCAGGAACAAGGCAAGGTTTGCTGCCGGCTAATCAGCGGAAACGAACCGTTGCAAGGATCGGTCAGGCCCGCTGAATATCGGTCAAGACCTCGTCCATGGCTGTCAGGAAAAGATCAGCATTGGCCCGCGAGAAGACCAGCGGCGGCCTGATCTTGAGCACGTTGGCGTGCGGGCCGGCGGCGCTGATCAGAACGCGCTTTTCCCGCAACCCATTGACAAGTTTCGCGGTTGCGTCGGTTGCAGGCGTCCGGGCGCGGCGGTCGGTGACGAGCTCGACGCCGATGAACAGGCCGGCGCCGCGCACGTCGCCGATCAGCTCGTGGCGCTGCGCCAGCGCTTTCAGGCCCGCCATCATGTGGTCGCCGACGGCCTTCGCATGCGCAACAAGATTTTCCTTCTCGATCACGTCGAGCACCGCCATGCCGACGGCGCAGGAGACCGGATTGCCGCCGAAGGTGTTGAAATAGCGCGTCTTGCGGCCGAACTCCTCGAGGATGTCGGGCCGCGCCACCATGCCGGCGACCGGGTGGCCGTTGCCCATCGGCTTGCCCATGGTGACGATGTCGGGTTCGAGGCCGTGGCGGCCGAAGCCCCACAAGCGCGCACCGGTGCGGCCGAAGCCCGGCTGCACCTCGTCGGCGATGAACAGGCCGCCGGCCTCGCGGATGGCGGCGACCGCGGGCTGCGAGGAACCCGGCGGGATCGGAGAAGACGCCGTCGCTGGAGAAGATCGTGTCGACGAGGAGCGCGGCCGGCCGGATGCCGTGCGCCTCCAGGTCGGCGATCGCCGCGCGGACATGCGGCGGCGAAGGTCTCGGCCACATGGCGCCGCCGGCGCGGTAGAGGTCCGGCGGCGGCACGGTGCGCAGACGTGGGGCGGCAGCGTGATGCCGGCGCCGAGCGAGGGCGACATCTCGGAGATCGCCACCGGTCACGCCGTGATAGGCGATGCTCGGTGACGATGACGCCGGTGCCGCCGGTGACAGCTGCGCGCGATGCGTAGCGCGAGGTCGTTGGCCTCGCTGCCCGGTGCAGGTGAACATCATGTTGCCGAGCCGGCCGGGCAAGGTCGCGCAGAGGCGCTCGGCATAGTCGAGGATGCCGTCGGTGAGGTAGCGCGTGTGGGTGTTGAGCACGCCGGCTTGCGCGGCCAGCGCCGCCACCACATGCGGGTGGCAGTGCCCGACGGAGGCGACGTTGTTGTAGACGTCGAGATAGGCGTTTCCTTGCGGGTCGTAGAGCCAGACGCCCTCGCCGCGGACGAAATGGACGGGATTGGCATAGAAGAGGCGATAGGCCGGCCCGAGCAGGCGCTCGCGCCGGGCGACGAGCGCGCGGTCCTCCGCCGAGAGGCCGGTGGCGGCCGCGGCGTCGAAGGCGTTGATCATGGTCATCGGGCACCTCGGGCGAAGCGGGCGGCGAGACAGGACCGGGCCTCGGCGGGCTCCAGCCTCTCCAGCCGTTCGAGGCCGCTCCAGGCGGCCTTCTGGTTGCGCAGGATATAGGCGGCGTTGTCGGGGTGGCGGGCGGCGCGCCACGACGAGATGGCGATGGTCAGCGCCATGCGCGTGGCGATGAGGCCGGGCAGCACGGCGAGCTCGGCCTCCTCCAGCGGCAATTCGGCATGGAAGGCGGCGATGAGATCGGCCGGGCCGTCGAGCGGGTGGCCTTGCGGCGCGACCTGATAGGCGCAGGCTGTGGCGAGGTCCTGCACCAGCGGCGCACGCACCATGTCGCCGAAATCGATCACCCCGGCGATGCGGCTGTCGTCGGCGGCGTCGGCCAGGATGTTGTGCGGGTTGAAGTCGTTGTGGACGACCTGCGTCCGCAAGGTGCCGAGGACGGGCAGGATCTCCGCCTCGAACCGCGCGAAGGCGCGCTCGGGCAGGGCGCGACGGTCGGGATCGGCGATGTCGGCGAGCAGGGGGCGGACGCGCGCGGCGCGCTTCAGGTCCCAGAGGATGTCGTGGTCGTCGGACGGATGACGGAAGCCGGCCAGCGCCGTGTCGAGCCGCGCGAGAAAGCGGCCGAGACGGGCGCGCTGGGCCGCGCTCGGGGCCGCGAGGTGCAGCGGCCGGCCTTCGAGATAGGTATAGCAGCGCAGGCGCCTGTCGGGCGCGCCGGGCACGCGCCAGACCGCCTCGGCGGCGCCATCGACCGGCAGGACGGCGCGCGGCGTCGCCAGCGTCGGATCGGCCTCGGCGATGTGCAGAAGCGCCCGGACCTGGAAATCGGTCACCGCCGGCGCTTCCGCGGGATGGGCGATCTTCACGACGTGGTGGCGGCCGTCCGCGCCTTCGAGGTGGAAATTGCGGTCGCGCTCGCCGGTGAGCGGGCGAAGCGTGCCGGTCAGGCCGAAATGGCGCTCGGCCAGCGCCGCCGCCTCGGCGAGCGTCACCGGCGGGGCGGCCTGGTCGAGGAGGTCGCCGAGTTCGAGCCTGTCCGTCATCGCCCGTCCGAAAGTCCATGCCACGCGCGCCGGCGAGGGGGAGACAAATCCGCCTGTCGCCGGCGGCGCGGAGTGTGCGGTGCCCCGCATGGCCGGTGCAACCCGCCTGGCGGATGTCAGCTCGTCGCGGAGAGATGCGCCGCAATCGCCCTGGCGATCTCGCCGGGCGATGCTGCGGAGAAGACGACGAGATCGCCGAGCGCCGCATAGACGGGATGGCGCGCCCGGATCACCTCCTCCTCGCGCGCCGGACCGCGAGCGAAGGGGCGCTGCATCTGGCGGGCGACGATGATGCGAGCCGCCTGCTCCACGTCGCGTGACGGCAGCAGGCAGAGCGAGGAGCCGGCGGCGAGAAGCGCACGATTGGCGGCCAGCGCGGCCTCGGGGTTGTCCGGCGTCAGGAAGCCCGAGGAGGTGACCAGCACGGCGGGCGCCGGACATTCCGCCGCCAGCTCCGCGGCGAGCGCGGCGTTGCGGAGCTTGTAGTCCGGGTAGCCTTCGCGCCGGATGAAGGCGCCGATGCCGCCGATCCGGCGCTCGAATTCGGTATCGAGATCGATCAGCCGGCGGCCGAGGTGCGGCGCCAGTTCCAGGCCGAGCGACGACTTGCCGGCGCCGCCCGGACCGATCAGCAGGACGAGGCGGGCATCCGTCCAGGGGCCGCGCTGTTCGATCTCGATCATGCCGGCAGGTTGCAGGTGGCGGGCGGGATGTCCACCGGGTGGGAAGGGCGGGGTTCGGAGCCGGGAAGGGCGGCCTGCGCCGATGGCGCGGCCGAAGCTCCCTCCCCGCAGGGCGGGGAGGGCCGGGGGTGGGGTGGGAGCATCAACGATGCGCGGGGTCGTCGGCTGCCGTGTGCCGTTGCGGCGAACGTTCCGCCAAGGGGCATAGGCGATGGTGGGCTTGCCGCCTGCCACCCCAACCTCGCCTTGCAGAGGGGGGGGCGCACGTCGGGACGGGTGCTGAGGCAACTCTGCGCCTCAGCCCCGCTGCACGTTGCCGATGCGCTCGGGCACGCCCATCTCGCGGTGGCAGACCTCGGCGAGGGCGGCGACGCCGGCGCGGATCGTCGCCTCCGGCGGGTTGGCGAAGCAGAGCCGCAGGCGCCGGCGGCCGTGGCCGGCCGCCACCGACCATTCCGCGCCGGGATTGATGGCGATGCCGGCGGCCCCCGCCACCTGGTAGAGCCGGGTGGTGTCGACGCCCTCGGGAAGCTTCAGCCAGAGGAAGATGCCGCCGGGCGGCACGTCGAATTCGGCGGCCGTGCCGAAATGCTCGTGCAGCGCCTCCACCAGCGCGTCGCGCTTCGGCCTTGAGCCGCGTGTTGAGCGCCCTGACGTGGCTCTCGAAGTGGCGGCTGCAGATATTCGGCGAGCGACCATCTGTTCGAGCGCGCCGGAACCGGCATCGGTCTTCAGGGCGCAGGATGCGCGAGAGGATGTCCCAGCCCGCGACGACATAGCCGACGCGCAGGGCCGGGGCGATCGACTTGGAGAACGAGCCGATATGGATGACGCCGCCCCAGCCGGCCTCGCACGCCAGCGCCATGAGCGCCGGCGGGCGGCTCGCCCTCGAAGACGAGGTCGGAATAGCACTCGTCCTCGAAGATCGGCACGCCGTGGTCCATGGCGAGCTTCAGGAGCTCGCGCCGGCGCTCCAGCGGCATGATCGGTCGAGGTCGGGTTCTGCACTGTCGGGATGATGTAGATATATTTCGGCGTCACGCCCTCGGCCTTCAGCTTCGCCGAGCGTCGCGGCGAGCGCGTCCATGCGCATGCCGCCGCCGTCGAGCGGCACGCCGACGATCTTCGCGCCGAGGCGCTGCAGGCGGGTGATCGAGCCGCCATAGCAATCCTGCTCGATGATGACGGTGTCGCCGGGCGAGACCAGCAGCGCGTTGACGAGGTCGATGCCCTGCAGCGAGCCGGATGTGATCAGGATCTCGTCGGCGCGAGCAGGCGATGGCAGCGTCGCGCTTCAGCTTGCCGACGAGGAAATCGCGCAAGGGGCGATAGCCGAGCGGGCCGCTTTCGAGGCCGTAGGTGGCAAGCGTGCGGCCCTCGCGGCGGATGACGGCGTCGATCGCCTCCAGTCAGGCCGTCGACCGGCGTCGAATCCGGGTCGTTGTGGCCGCCGACGAAGTTGAACTTCGGAAAGCCGGAATAGGGCGCGGCGGGCGGCGGCAGGTCGGGGCGCGCGAGCGCGGCAATGTCGAAGGCCATGGCGGGTGATGCCCTTGTTGTCGGTGTTTCCTCTGTCGCCGGTCTAGCACCGGCGCCTCGGCCTTGCCCAGAGTGCGCGGAACAGCGTGGGTCAGCAGGCCGCCGATCCGGACGCTGCGCCGATATTTCACCGAGTTGTATCGTCCAATAATAGATATCGCCGGGGCACGTTTCGGACATTCCATGTATGAGCAGGCAATACTCATTCATGGGAAATTAAGCATAACTATTATCCTGCTGGTGGAAATCTGTTCTGTGTATGATCGATCATTGCTTTTGCCGTCGCCGGTTTTCGGGATTTACGGGAATTCGGCAGAAGGTATTATGGTATCGGCAAGCGCGCCCGAGGCACCGCGTGCGACGTCGATCGTATTTCTGAATGTAGTCGACCTCGATCCCGATTTCACAGCGAGCGCGTGTCTAAGTTTTTACTTTTGGTGAAAATCCACAATCTGCCGAGCGATGAAATAATCGGACTCGGGAATCGCTGGAATTGCAGCTTTTTCGCCCGTGTCTTGGTCGCGTTCCGTTGCAACCTGATGCAGGTTGCAGTAGGATGTTTTTCATCAAATCTGGCCGTGGACGGCTTGTGATCAAGCTGGTTTGATTCGTTTACTCAGGACAGCCTGCGCCGATGCACTGGCCGTCCTGGGCTCTACGGGCTCGTTTGGAGCATAGTTTCGTCTTGAATCTTGCCGCGAGAGAGCCCGAACTTCGTCTCGGTGCGGGAGGCGAATTTCAGTTTGTTTTGCCATTGAATGCCGACCTGATCGGTTGGTTCCGCGGTGTCGGGGTTCCTGTCAGGGTTGACGGCCTTGCCTTCACCGTCAGCGTCGACGACGTCGTCAAAATCCCGACCGCAGCGCGGACGCTTCAGGAGGCGAAATATTTCGCCGCAGCCATCTCTTTCCAGATTCTCTCGGCGATGCACGAGCTGCGCGGGGCGTTTGCTCCCCAGCAGGCCGCGAAGGTGCTGGAGTTCCCGCGGGCGGAAGCCGTTGCAGCACCGGTCGCCGTCGTTTCCGGCGTCGACCGGCTGCCCGCGCCGATTGTGCCGGGCGATGGCGCGCTGACGGTATCCGGGCTTTTCGAGCGCTGGAGCCGCCATCACCTGTCGGTGGGCGGCGCGCCGACCACGCCGCCCTACTGGTCGACCCTCGTCCGGCGGTTCATCGATTTTCTCGGTCACGACGATCCCCTGAAGGTGACCGCCCACATGGTCCGATCCTACCGCGAGCATCTCGTGCAGAGTGGGCGGCATATCCGGACCGCGCGGGATTCCGATCTCGCGGCCCTGCGCTCGGTGTTCCGTTTCGGCGTCGAAAACGACCTCATTCCGGCCGACCCGACCGCCGGCGTGCGGTTTCGCAGCGGGCGCCTTGCGACGAGCCGCAAGATGCTGGCGTTCACCGACCAGGAAGCGCAGACCATTCTCGCGGCAGCCGATGGTCAGACCATTCCGGCGCGGCGCTGGGTTCCCTGGCTCACCGCCTTCACCGGCAGCCGCGTCGCCACCATGGTGAACCTGCGGCGCGAGGACGTGATCGAGGTCGACGGCATCTGGTGCGTGCGCATCTCGCGCGGCGCCGGCCCGGTCAAGACCACGGCTTCCGAGCGCATCGTGCCGATCCATCCGGCCATCCTGGCGCGCGGGTTCATCGAATTCGCGCGCGCCTGCGATCGCGAGCGGCTGTTCATCGCCTCGTCACCGCGGCTCGGCGCGGATGGTGCGCCGGGCGAAAGCCCGAAGGTCACGCCCTATTATCCCGGCCGCACCACCTACAACCGGATGACCGAATGGATCCATTCGCTCGGGCTGGAGATCGGCCGATCCGCCGGCAAGGATCCGAACCATGCCTGGCGGCACTGGTTCAAGGAAAAGGCCTTCGCAGTCGGCATTCCCGAAAAGATCACCGACGCCATCGTCGGTCATGCCCAGATCAATGCGGCCCGGCGCTATGGCAGCGTGACGGTCGAGCTCATGGCGGCGGAACTGCGCAAGATTCCCGCGCCCGTGGGGAAGGGGGCGTTCACCGCCGATCCGCGCCGCGACACGGCAGCGCCGGAGCCGCGCCGATAAGCCGGACGATCGACATCCGATGGAGATGCCGCCATTCGATGCGGTTTCGCCACCGTCGCGCCCGCCTGAAAGGAAAGACCCCGGCGATGGCTCGCCGGGGTCTTCCGTATCGGATCTGGGTCGGAGGACCGGATCAGAAGTTCCGCTGGACGCGGAGGGTGGTGGAGAAGATTCTGGTCCGAGGTCTTGCAGGTACCACTCGCGGACGCTGCGGCGCCAGCACCCACGCAACCTGCAACACCGCCGATGGCGGTAGTCGATCCGCCGTTAGCTGCGATCGCCGAGCTATTCAGACCCGTGCGGCTGATCTGGCCGTAAACCACCTCGAGGCCGAGGTCGAGGTTACGAACAGGCGACCAGACGAGGTTGGCACCGACGGTCCAGAGGCGGAAGTCCGGCAGGGTCGAAGCGGCCGGGGCATCCACGCTGGCGTAGGTACCGAACAGCGACGAGCGCAGGTTCGGGGTCCAGAAGTGACGGAAGCCGGCGGCGATGCCCCAGGCCTTCGTCGTCTGGATCGAAGCTGCGCCGCCGATCGGAGCACCCGCAACAGCCGTCACGATCGCGTCACGGTAATTGAAGGTCACGCCACCGGCCTGCGAGAAGTTGAACGGGCCGGAGGTCGAGTTGCGGTTCGAGGTGAGGCCGTCGCCGTTGCCGTTGAGGATCACGTAGCCGAGAGCGCCATCCGAGTAGGTCGCCTGCAACCAGAGCTGATCGCCGCGGGTGATCATGTCGAGGTTGAGACGCAGGCCGGCGCCGACAGCGAAGCCCCACTTGTCGCCAGCGGCGGCAAACGGGCGAGCACCAGCCGTAGAGGTGCTAACCGCACCAGTATAGCCGTAGTCCTTGATCTGGCGGAAGGCTGCCATGACCTGGGCTGAGCCCCAGCCCTGGTCGACGCGCAGGTTACCGACGATGTCCGGAACGTCCTGGCGGCCGTAGGTCAGACCAGCAGTCGACGAGAACGGACGCTGGCCTGCCGTGACCAGAACAGTACCAGCGAGAGCGCCGGTCTGCGCAGTCGTGCCGGCAGCAAATGCATCGAGGTTGCCGATTTCGGTGATGCGGCGATCCTCGAGGGAGACCGTGGCCGAGAAGCCCGAACCGAACGAGGCGGTGTAGGCGAGCAGGTTGGTGCCGGTGGCGCGAGCCGTGGTGGGGTTGCCCAGCAGGTTCACGTCGCCCTGGTAGAAGTTGAAGAACGAGGCCGAGTAGCCGAAGGTGAAGCCGGCGAACTGGATGAACGCGCGGTCCATGACAGCCAGCGTCGAGCGCGGGTTGTTGTTGCCGGCGTTGAGGCCCGAACCCAGGTAACCCGACGATTCACCGCGACGGATGGTGAACTGGGCGAACGAGCGCAGCAGACCGTATTCCGTGTTGGAGCGGGCGTCGAAGTTGATCGCGAAGCGCGACTGGAAGGCCGAGGTGTTGTCGAAGGCAGCGTTCGAGATGTTCGCACCGGTCGCCGCAGTCGAACCAACATTGCCGGTGGAAAGGATGTTGCCGGTGTGGCTGTAGACCGAGTAGTCGGCGCGGACGAAGCCGCCGATACGAAGGCAGGTGTCGGTGCCCGGGATGAAGAAGAAGCCAGCGCCGTACGTGTCGCAGATGCGGACGTATTCGGCGGGGGCAGCCTTGCCCGGAAGATCGGCAGCCTGAGCGCCAGCAATGGCAGCGAAGCCAGCGGCGGTGCCGAGAAGAAGGCTCGTCCCGGCGGGTGACTCGCCACCCCGACACGCATCCGGACTCGGTACCGGCCCGCGCCTCCCGCCATGCCCCTCCCGCCGGGCCTCCGACCGGCGGCGGGCGACGGCGCCCCTGCGGCGCTAGATGCAATTTTTCTTGCCAAAATCAGAAATTTATTCCCTTATAGGCCCGTATTTGAGGCCTATCGGAGAATTTTTCCAAGAACATTGCTTCTTGAGAGGAAAAATATATCCGAGCCAGGGAGTTTCCAGGACGTGGATGCCATCGACCGCAAGATCCTGACCATTCTTCAGGACGACGCCACCCTCTCGATCGCCGAGCTCGCCGAGCGCGTACACCTCTCGCAGACGCCCTGCTGGAAGCGCATCCAGAAGCTGGAGGCCAACGGCTATCTGGTGAAGCGGGTGGCGCTGGTCTCGCCGGAAAAGCTCGGCCTCGGCCTCACCGTCTTCGTCTCGATCGAGACCAACGACCATTCGCGCGAATGGCTCGGCCGCTTCGCCGAGACGGTCGCGGCCCTGCCGGAGGTGATGGAATTCTACCGGATGGCCGGCGACGTCGACTACATGCTGCGCGTCGTGGTCACCGACATGGCCGCCTACGACACCTTCTACAAGCGGCTGATCGAGACGATCCCGCTGAAGAATGTCACCTCGCGCTTCGCCATGGAGCGGATCAAGTCGACCACCGCCTATCAGGTGCCGCCGGCGCCGCCGCGTCCCTGAGGCGGCGGCTGCAGCGCTTTCGTTCCCCGATGTCGTAGGCGGGGCGCAATTTCATTCCTCTCGATGGCGACAGAGAAGCACGAGAATGCTTTTGTCTCGGCTCATATTGCCGATGAGGGGAAGAATTTTCTATTCAATCGGCCATCCAAGGAGTTTCCCATGCTCGTCTCCCGCCGCGCTGCCCTCGCCGCCCCGCTGGTTCTCGGCTCCGCGCGCCTCGCCCTCGCGCAGGCCCCCGTCCAGGCGCGCGTCGGCGTCATCCCGATCCTCGCCGCGGCCCCCGTCTTCGTCGCCGACCGCGAGGGCTGGCTGAAAGAGGCGGGCCTGCAGACCCGCTACACGACGTTCGAATCCGGCCCGAACATGATCCAGGCGCTGGCCTCCGGCACGATCGACATCTATGTCGCCGGCGTCGCGCCGCTGGCGGTGGCGCGCGCCCGCGGCATCGACGTCAAGGTCGTCGCCTCCACGGCGGTCGAGGAGATGACCGTGGTTGTTACCGCCAAGGTCGCCCGCTTCTTCGAGCCCGGCGTCGCGCCGGCCGAGGCCTTCCGCCGCTACCGCGCCGCGAGCGGATCGCCGGCGCGCCTCGCCACCCAGCCGGCCGGCTCGGTGCCGAACGCGACGCTGCAGCACTGGCTCTGGGAGGTGACGAAGACCGACCGTGCCGACGTCACCATCGTGCCCATGGGGATCGACGCCACCCAGCAGGCCGTGCTGGTCGGCGCGGTGGAGGGCGGCACGGTGCGCGAGCCGGCGGTGACCATCCTCACGCAGCGCGATCCGACCATCAAGGTGGTGGCGCTCGGCGGCACCATGTTCCCGGATCAGCCGGGCACGGTGATCGCGGTGACCGCGCTTTTCCTCGCGATCACGCCGACAAGGTGCAGGCGCTGGTCGACGGCACGGTGAAGGCGATCCGGCTGATCGGCAGCGATCCCGCCCGCGCCGCCGTCCATGTCGAGCAGGCGCTCGGCAAGGGCATCGTCGACGTCGCGACCATCGGCAAGGCGCTCACCTCGCCCTCGTCCAAGTTCACCGCCGATCCCGGCCGCATCGTCGAGGCCACCGCGGCGCTGCAGCGCTATCAGGTGAAGATCGGCGCGCTCGACCGCGAGGTGCCGCTCGACGGCCTGTTCGACACGCGCTTCTACGCCCGCGCGGCGGCCGAGCGGCTGATCCCGCCATGATCCTCAGGCGCCTGCTGCCGCCGCTCGGCCTCGCGATCTTCCTGGGCATCTGGGAAGCGGTGCCGCGCCTCGGCCTCGTCAATCCGGCCTTCCTGCCGCCGCCGAGCGTGCTGCCGGCCGCCTTCCTGCGCGAGCTCGCCTCGGCGGCGAATGGCCGGCGGCGATCTGGAACTCGCTCGGCCACTACACGCTCGGGCTGATCACCGGCTCGGCGCTCGGCATCGCGCTCGGCGTGCTCACCGGCATGTACCGGCCGATGGAGCGGCTGACCTCCTGGGTGGTGCGCGTGCTCCGCCCGGTGCCGGGGCTCGCCTGGGTGCCCTTCGCGATCATCTGGTTCGGCGTCGCGCCCTCGGCCGCCGTGTTCATCATCGCGGTCGGCGTCTTCTGGATCGTCTATTTCGCCGCCCATGGCGCGATCTCGACGGTCGACCGCGACCTGATCGAGGTGGCCGACGCCTTCGGCTTCCGCTCGGGGCCTGAGCGGCTGATCAAGGTGCTGCTGCCGGCGGCGACGCCCGGCCTCCTCGTCGGCGTCCGCACGGCCATCGGCCAGGCCTGGATGGCGGTGGTGGCGGCCGAGATCTTCGGCGTCGCCGGCCTCGGCCAGCGGATGATGCAGGCCTCCAGCCTGCTCGCGACCGACATCGTGGTCATCTACATGCTGACCATGGCGGCTGCTCTACGGCCTCGTCGACACCGCCTTCGTCGCGCTTCAGGGACGGCTCTTGCAATGGAAAGCGTGATCGACATCCAGGGCCTGTCGCTCGCCTTCGAGCGCGACGGCCGCCGCACGCGGGTGCTCGACGGCCTCGACCTCGCGATCCGCCGCGGCGAGTTCGTGGCGATCGTCGGCCCCTCGGGCGTCGGCAAGTCGACGCTGCTGCGCGTGCTGATGGGCCTTGCCCGGCCCGACGGCGGCACGGTCAGGATCGCGCCGGCCTCGTCCGGCGCGGCGGGCGCTGGCGCTGGTATTCCAGGACGCGCGCCTCCTGCCGTGGCGGCGGGTGGCCGACAACGTGGCCTTCGGCCTCGAGAAGCTGGCGATGCCCCGTGCCGAGCGGCGGCGCCGGGCGCTGGCCGCGCTGGAGATCGTCGGCCTCGCCGATCTCGCCCACCGGTTCCCGCACCAGCTCTCCGGCGGCCAGCGCCAGCGGGTGGCGCTCGCCCGCGCGCTTGCCGTCGAGCCGGACGTGCTGCTGATGGACGAGCCGTTCTCCGCGCTCGACGCCATCACCCGCGAGGGCCTGCAGGACGAGCTCACCCGAATCCGCCGGGCGACCGGCAAGACCGTGCTGTTCGTCACCCACGACATCGACGAGGCGACCTATCTCGCCGACCGGATCATCGTCCTGTCTGGCACGCCCGGCCGCATCACCGGCACCCACGCGATCGATTTCGCCCATCCGCGCGAGCGCCACCACGCCGCGATGCGCGAGACCGCGCTCGCCGTGCGCGCCGCGCTGGAAGGCGAACTCGTCAGCGACGGCGCGGCCATCTGACCCTCGCCGCCGGGGCGGACGGTACCAAGTCGCCCCGCAGGCTTCGGACCCGCGGATTCGGCCCTTCCCGGGATACCTTCCGGCGCGTTTTCCAACGCTGACCGACACGCGGCACCCGTGCCATCGGGAACCTGACGGTTAACGTCATCTAACGGTTTCGTGATCGTTCTTTCCGCAAATTGTCCTCTATCTTTCAACGGCTTGCTCATCGTGGGACAGCCTCCCGGCCGGTTAACGGGGCCGTGACCTTCCTGCAACACTCGGAGGCAAAGCCACGCCGGGAACCGCACGGCGGCGTTGTTTCGATTGATCGGCCTGATGCCATCGGTAATGGTGACCCTGCGACGAAGGGGGGCACCCCGGTCGCACCGCTTCTTTTGGGTTCGCACGGTTTCGCACCCCGAAGACAGAAGAAGCGGCTCGCGGGGAATAACGGGTCCAAGCCCTCGCCGGGAAACCGGCAAGATCAAGGAACCAACGCTCCCTTTCAGGAGAAACTTTGGAGGTCTACAACATGAAGACGGTCAAGAGCCTTCTTCTCGGCACCGCCGCTGGCTTCGCTGCCATTGCCGGCGCTCAGGCTGCCGATCTTCCGGGCAAGGCTGCCCCCGCTGAATACGTCCGCATCTGCGACACGTACGGCGCTGGCTTCTTCTTCATCCCGGGCACCGACACCTGCCTTCGTATCGGTGGCTTCGTTCGCGCCGACTACACGGTGTATCTGAACCACTCGAGCAACATCGTCCGTGCTGGCACCGCTGGCGCCGGCAACGTCGGCGATCTCTCGAACGCCGCCTTCGACAACTCGTCGGCCTTCCAGTCGCGCTTCGCGATCAACTTCGACGCCCGCTCCAACACGGAATACGGTCTGCTGCGCTCGTTCGCCCAGTTCACCATCCGTCGCGGTAAGTCGTCGGGTTACATGGGTTCGGGCCTCAACGCCGGCAACAACAACCCGCGCTCGACGCTGGCTGTCATGGACCGCGCGTTCATCCAGTTCGCCGGCTTCACCTTCGGCTACTCGGCCTCGTTCTTCAACTTCTACCAGGGCGACGTGAACCTGCTGGGCAACCCCACCACGGCTCGCGCCACCGGCACCAACCTGCTCGCCTACACCGCCTCGTTCGGTTCGGGCTTCTCGGCCACGGTCTCCCTCGAGGATCGCCGCATCACCGAGATCGGCAACCTCGACGCCTTCGTCGTCGGCACCAACGGCTCGTCGGTCACCCTCGGCTACCGTCCGCTCTCGGGCCTCGGTGGTCTGACCTACGGCCGCCAGGACGTTCCGGACATCGTCGGCAACCTGCGCGTCGACCAGGGCTGGGGCTCCGCCCAGATCATGGCGGCCTTCCGCCAGATCAAGGACTACGGCTACGCCGGCGCGACCAACACCGCGACCGGTGGCACGATCCCGACGACCGCCGCTGGCGACAAGTGGGGCTTCGCTGTCGGCGCCGGCCTGCGTCTCAACCTCGACATGATCGCCCGCGGCGACCAGTTCTGGTTGCAGGCGACCTATGCTGACGGTGCTCTCGGTTACGTGATCCTCAACGGCAACGGCGACGGCCTCACCTCGAACCGCAACTCGACCTCCGGCCCGTTCAACTTCTCGCAGGTTGGCGGCACCACCTTCGCGTATCGTGACGCGATCGTGAACACCGGTCTGGTCAACCCGGCGATCCAGACGACGAAGGCCTGGGGCGTTGCCGCCGGCTTCCGTCACTTCTGGACCCCGAACCTGCGCTCGTCGCTGTTCGGTACCTACGCCAGCGTCGATCAGCCGGCTGCCTCGACCAGCCTCGCCGACTTCCGCCTCTGGACCGTCGGTGCCAACCTCGTCTGGTCGCCGGTTCGTAACCTCGACCTCGGCCTCGAGGTGGTTTACGGCTCGATCAGCCGCACCGGCACCAACTCGGGTGGCAGCGCTCTGACCGCCACGGGTTGCGGCCCGGGCTCGGCCATCGTCGCCGCCACCGGCGCCTGCAAGACCTCGGACCAGAACCTCTACACCACCCTCCGCGTCCAGCGGAACTTCTGATCCGGTCTTCAGACCCCGATCCGATACGGAAGACCCCGGCGAGCCATCGCCGGGGTTTTTCTTTTGTCTCAAGGATTTGGCCCCGTCGCTGGGGATAGCGGCCGGTCCGGCGCATCGGCTCGCTTTGCGCGCGGCGAATCCTCGGCCATCCTCGCGGGCATCGGCGGATAAGGTGCATCGCCGGGGAGGGACGGCATGAACCGGCGCTGGATTGTCCTGATCGGTGTGGTTCCGGTCCTGGCCCTGGCGCCGATCGCCGCGCGGGAAGCCGAACCGGTGGTGTCGCGCCAGCTGGCCGAAAGGGCGGCGGGCCGCCTGGCCGCCGCCGGCCACGACTGGGCGCGCGTCGCGACATCCGGCCGCGATCTCGTTCTGAGCGGCACCGCGCCGGAGCCGGCCCTGCGTTCCGAGGCCCTGGCGCTCGCCTCCGGTGTTGGCGGCCTTCGCACCGTCACCGACCGCACCGGGCTCGTCGCCGACCAGAAGCCCTATCGCTGGTCGTTGGAGATGACCGAGGCGAGGGCGGTTCTTGCCGGTTTCGTGCCGAACGATCGCGCGCGGCGCGATCTTCTCGGCGCGGTGCGCGCGGGATTGCCGGGCCGTGAGGTGATCGACCGGATGGAGCTCGGCCGCGGCGCGCCCGCCGGTTTCGCCGCCGTGACGGCCTTGCTTGCCGGAAAGATCGGCGTTCTGACACGCGCCTCCGTAGCTCTGAACGACATGAACATCTCCGTTGAAGGCATTGCTGAGACAGAGGAAATCATGGCGAGGATCCGTGGCGCGCTGGACGGCGTCGGCGACGGGTTCCGCCTCGCGCGTCTCGCCCTGGCGCCGCCGAGAGCCGTGCCCTTCCTCTTCGAGATCGCGCGCGACGGACAGGGCATGGTGCTGTCCGGCCATGTGCCGAGCGAAGCGCTCCGGCGCGATCTGGTGGCCGCGGCCGGCGCGGCCGTGCCGGGCCTTGCCGTCACCGAGCGGCTGGCGCTCGCCGCCGGCGAGCCGGAGGGCTTTGCGGCCGCGGCCCGCTTCCTGATCGCCGAGGCCGGCCGGCTCGGCCTGGCGCAGGCCTCGCTGCGCGACCGGGTGCTGGCGCTGGAGGGCAGGGCCGGCGATGCCGGCAGCTATCGCGCCGCTCTCGACGCCTGGCGGAGCGGCCTGCCGGCGGGCTTTGCCGGCGGCACGCTGTCGGTCATTGCGCCGGTGATCTCTCCTTATAGCATGAGGATGACGCTGGACGATCGCGCCCTTCGCCTCGACGGCCATCTGCCGGACGAGGCGGCGCGGGCGAGCCTCGTGCAGGCGCTGCGTGCCGTGCGCGGCGATCTCGTCCTCGACGACCGGACCGCGCTCGGCCTCGGCGCGCCGCAACATTTCGCCGAGGCGGCTACCTTCGCGCTCGGCCAGCTGGCGCGGCTGGCCGCTGGCCGGGTGACCATTACCGACGGCGCGGTGGTGATCTCCGGCAAGGCGCGGGACGGCATCGACGGCGCGGCCATCGCGGCGGCGGCGCCCGGCCTGCCGGCGGGCTTCCGGCTGGACATTGGCGACGTGACGCCGGCCCGGCCGCCGCCGCAACCCTTCGTCCTGACGCTGACGCGCCGGGCCGGCAGCGTCATCCTCGACGGCGCCGCAGCCTCGGCCGAGGACCGCGAGGCGATCCTCGCCGCAGCCCGCACGGCGCTGCCGGGGCTTTCGGTGGAGGATCGCATCCGTGTGGCGGAGGTACGGCCGGACGGTGCGGATGGGGCGAGCCTTGCCCGTTTCGCGCTGATCCAGCTGGCGCGGCTCGCCAGCGGCACGGTCCGCATCGAGGAGGGCGCGCTCGCCGTCGAGGGCGAGGCGGCCGACCGGCCGGGCTATGTCGCGGTCAACCGGGCGCTGCGCGCGCCGCTGCCGGGCGGAGGTCGGCTCGCCGCCCTTGCCATTGCGCCGCCAAAAATCGCGCCGTTCGGCTGGTTCGTCGAAAAGGCGGCGTCCGGCGTCGTGCTGCAGGGCTATGTGCCGTCGGAAGCGCTGCGCGCTGCGCTCCTGGAACGGGCGAACGCCGCCTTCGCGCCGCTCGTGGTGCGCGATGCGCAGGAAATCGCCGCCGGCGCACCGGACGGTTTCGCGGCGGCCGCCGACGCGGCGATCGATCTCGCCGCAAGGCTCCGCCAGGGACGCGCGAGCCTTCGCGACCGCGCGCTGGCGCTGGCCGGCGCGGTCGCATCCGAGGCAGACGTCGAGGCGCTGCGTGCCGCCGCGGCGCAGCACCTGCCGCAGGGCTGGTCGTCGCAGGTGACGGTACGCGCACCCGTGCCCGTCGTGGCCGCTCCGCCACCGGTTCCGCCGCGTCCGCCGGAGCCGCCGGCACCCGAGGCCGCGGCCGAGTGCCAGACGAGGATCGCCGAGGTGATCGGGCAGGGCGCCATCACCTTCCAGCTGAGCCGCGACCAGCTGCGCCCCGAGGGCATCGCCCTCGTCAACCGCATCGCGGCGGTGCTGAAGCAATGTCCGGGCATCGCCTTCACCGTCGAGGGCCACACGGATTCGGACGGGCCGCCCGAACAGAATGTCGATCTCTCGCAGCGGCGGGCGCAGGCGGTGGTCACCCTGCTGATCCTGCAGGGCGTCTCGGCCTCGCGGCTGCAATCGGCCGGTTTCGGCGCCAGCCGGCCGGTCGTGCCCAACGATTCGGCGGCGAACAAGGCGCGCAATCGCCGGATCGCCTTCGTGGCCAGGCCGTGAGGCGCCGATGACCCTGCTGATCGAGACGGTCTGGATGTGGCTCGCCGGCGCCTTCGCCATCGGGCTGGCGGCCGGCTTCCTCGGCGCGAGCGGACCGGGCGGGCGCGGTGCGAGCCTGAGATTGCTCGGCGGCCTCGCTCTCGCCGCCGGCCTCGTGGCGCTGGCGGCGGGGCTTTCCGGCGGGCTCGCCGGCGCTGCGGCGCTGGCGCTCGACATCGCCCTCCTGATGACCGGGGCCTATCTTTTCGGCGGGTTCGCCGGCGTTCTCGTCCGTTCCCTGGCTGGCGAGGCGGCGGAACAGCCGGCGCAAGGGACGGAGCCGGCCGTGCCCCTGGCCGTTGCGGAGCTGCCGCCCGATTCACCTGCGTCGGAACCTGTGCCTGCCGCCGTCGAGCCCCCGGCGCCGGCCAAGCCCCGCAAGCCGCGCCCCCGCAAGGCCAGGATCGAGCCGGTCCCCGAGGTCGAACCTCGGCCGGAGCCCGCCGCTCCGCCCCCGAGGCGCAGCCCGAAGCCCAGGCCGGCGCCCGGATCCAAGCCCAGAGCGAAGCCCGGCTCCAAACCCGGGCCCTGACGCGGCCGGCCTGTCGGTTCCGTTTGAAGCCGGCGCGTCCTTCCGCTAAACGGACGCAACGAAAAGTCAGGCCGTGCGCTTCGGCGCGCGGCCGCCATCCGTCTGCCGAGGCTCCTCCCATGCATCGCTACCGCTCCCACACCTGCGGCGAACTGCGCGCCGCCGATGTCGGCGAGACCGTCCGCCTGTCCGGCTGGGTGCCACCGCATCCGCGACCATGGGGGCATCCTGTTCGTCGACCTGCGCGACCATTACGGCATCACCCAGGTGCGTCGCCGATCCCGACAGCCCGGCCTTCAAGGCAGCTGGAAGAGTGCCGCGCCGAGTGGGTCATCCGCATCGACGGCCGGGTCAAGGCGCGCCCGACGAGACCGAAGAACGCCAAGATCCCGACCGGCGATGGTCGAGGTGTTCGTCGACCGAGATGGAAGTGCTGGGCCCGGCGGCCGAGCTGCCGCTGCAGGTGTTCGGCGACCGAATATCCGGAGGAGACGCGCCTCAAGTACCGCTTCCTCGACCTGCGCCGCGACAAGCTGCACAAGAACATCATGACCCGCGGCGAGTCATCGATTCGCATCCGCCGCCGCATGAAGGAGGCAGGGCTTCTTCGAGTTCCAGACGCCGATCCTGACCGCGTCCTCGCCGGAAGGCGCGCGCGACTTCCTGGTGCCGAGCCGCATCCATCCCGGCAAGTTCTACGCGCTGCCGCAGGCGCCGCAGCAGTTCAAGCAGCTCCTGATGATGTCGGGCTTCGACCGCTATTTCCAGATCGCGCCCTGCTTCCGCGACGAGGACCCGCGCGCCGACCGCCTGCCGGGCGAGTTCTACCAGCTCGACATCGAGATGAGCTTCGTCGAGCAGGAGGACGTGTTCGAGGCGGTCGAGCCGGTGATCCGCGGCGTGTTCGAGGAGTTCGCCGAGGGCAAGCCGGTCACGCAGAAGTTCCCGCGCATTCCCTATGCCGAAGCGATGCGCAAATACGGCACCGACAAGCCGGACCTGCGCAATCCGCTGGTGATGCAGGACGTCTCCGAGCATTTCCGCGGCTCCGGCTTCAAGGTCTTCGCGCGCATGCTCGCCGCCGACCGAAGATCGAGGTCTGGGCGATCCCGGCGCCGACGCGGCGGCAGCCGCGCCTTCTGCGACCGCATGAACTCGTGGGCGCAGAGCGAGGGCCAGCCGGGCCTCGGCTACATCATGTGGCGCGAAGGCGGCGAGGGCGCAGGCCCGATCGCCAAGAATATCGGCCGGAGCGCACCGCCGCGATCCGCGAGCAGCTGGGCTGCAAGGAAGGCGACGCCGTCTTCTTCGTCGCCGGCGATGCCGGTCGAAGTTCGTCAAGTTCGCCGGCGATGGCGCGCACCAAGGTCGGCGAGGAACTGAACCTCATCGACAAGGACCGGTTCGAGTTCTGCCTGGATCGTCGACTTCCCGATGTACGAGTGGAGCGAGGACGAGAAGAAGGTCGATTTCTCGCACAATCCGTTCTCGATGCCGCAGGGCGGCCTGGAGGCGCTGGAGACGCAGGATCCGCTGACCATCAAGGCGTTCCAGTACGACATCGTCTGCAACGGCTATCGAGATCGCCTCGGGCGGCGATCCGCAACCATCGCCCCAAGGTCATGGTGCAAGGCCTTCGAGATCGCCGGCTACAGCGAGGAGACGGTGATCGAGCGCTTCGGCGGCATGTACCGGGCGTTCCAGTACGGCGCGCCGCCCCATGGCGGCATGGCGGCGGGCGTCGACCGCATCGTCATGCTGATCTGCGGCACGCAGAACCTGCGCGAGATCTCGCTGTTCCCGATGAACCAGCAGCGCCGAGGACCTGCTGATGGGCGCCCCGTCCGAGGCGACGGCGAAGCAGCTGCGCGAACTCTCCATCCGCATCGCCATCGACCCGAAGAAGCCGAACACGTGAGCGGGATGAGCGCCATGCAGCCCTACGAGAGCCGGTTCGTCACCGCGACCGACGGCCTGAAGCTGCATGTCCGTCTCTACGGCCGGCCGGTCCCCGGCAGGCTGCCGCTCCTCTGCCTTGCCGGTCTCTCGCGCAATGCCGGCGATTTCGAGGTCCTGGCCGAGGCGCTGGCGAGCGGCCGGCAGGTGATCTGCCCGGATTATCGCGGCCGCGGTCTCTCCGGCTGGGACGCGAACTGGCAGAACTACGCCGTGCCGGTCGAGGTCGGCGACGTGCTGGCGGTCACCACCGTGCTCGGCATCGAGAAGGCCGTGTTCCTCGGCACCTCGCGCGGCGGCATCATCACCATGGTGATGAGCGCGGTCAGGCCGACGCTGATCGCCGGCGCGATCCTCAACGACATCGGCCCGGTGGTTGAGGGCACGGGGCTCGCCCGCATCAAGTCCTATCTCGGGCAGATGGCCGCGCCGAAGGACTTCGCCGAAGGCGCGGCCTTCCTGAAGAGCATCGGCCAGGCGCGCTTTCCCGCCGTCTCCGACGAGGACTGGCTGCGTCAGGCGCGCACCATCTGGACCGAGAAGGACGGTCGCCTGGTGCCGAGCTTCGATCCGGCGCTGACCAAGCCGCTCGAAAGCGTCGATTTCGACCAGCCGATGCCGACGCTCTGGCCGCAGTTCGAGGGCCTCGCCGGCCTGCCGCTGCTCGCCATCCGCGGCGAGAATTCCGACATCATCTCGCCCGAGACGCTCGCCGCCATGGCCGAGCGCCATGCCGGAATGGAGACCTTCATCGTGCCGGGCCAGGGCCATGCGCCGATGCTGACCGATCAGCCGTCCATCGAGCGCATCGCCGCCTTCCTCGACACCTGCGACCGGTCAAAGGCGGCCTGAACGCAGGCCGCCCTGTCGTTTTGCCGCCTTGGCAAGGGCAGGGGGCGCCTCTAGTGTCGGCGCCCCTGAGGCATGGTCGACGCGTTCATCGTGAATATTCCGAACCTTCTGACGATCCTGCGCATCCTTCTCGTGCCGGTCGTCGTCTGGGCGATCGCGCAGGGGCAGATGGGCATCGCGTTGGCCGGCTTCGTCATTGCCGGCGTCAGCGACGGCATCGATGGCTATCATCGCCAAGCGCTTCGACCAGCGCACCGAGCTCGGCGCCTATCTCGACCCGCTGGCCGACAAGGCGCTGATCGTCTCGATCTACGTCTCGCTCGGCATCTTCGGTTCGATCCCGCCCTGGGTGGTCGATCCTCGTGGTCTCGCGCGACATCATGATCGTCGGCGCGGTGCTCCTGTCGACTGGCTGCTCGGCAAGCCGGTCGGTGATCCAGCCGCTGTTGGTCTCCAAGGCCAACACCGCCGCGCAGATCCTGTTCGCGGCGCTGGTCCTGGCGGCGCTCGGGCTGAAGATCGACCTCGCCTGGCCGATCCTGATCGTCGATGGCGGTGGCGGTGCTGACCCTGCCTCGGCGGCGGCCTATCTCGCCGCCTGGATGCGCCACATGTCCGCCGACGACTGACGGCCCCCCTTCCTGCGTCGCGTGATGTGCAGGATTTGGCCTTGAGCCTGCAGAAACAGGTCGGCTTCTGGTGGCGGCGCTCGTCGTCATCGTCTCACGCTCTGTGTGCTGCGCGAGGTCCTGCTGCCGTTCGTCGCGGGCCTCGCGCTCGCCTATTTGCTCGATCCGCTGGTCGCCCAGCTCGAGCCGCTTCGGCATGCCGCGGCTCATCTCCACCAGTGGTGACCGGCGGCTTCGTCATCGTCTTCATCCTGCTGACGATCTGTCGTGCCGATGCTCGGCAACCAGTTCGCCGCCTTCATGGCAGCGCCTGCCGTCCTATGTCGTGCAAGTTGCAGACGCTCGCCATCGAGCGCAGCCGGGCTGGCTGCAGACGATGTTCGGCGAGCGGCTGCCGGACGTCCGCGCTCGGTCGGCGACTGCGTCTCGCAGGGCGATCGTCTGGATCGCGGCTTCCTCACCTCGCTGTGGTCGGGCGGCGCGGCCCTCATCTCGGTGGTCGTCGCTGCTGGTGGTGACGCCGGTCGTCGCCTTCTATCTGCTGCGCGACTGGGACCGCATGGTCGCGAGGTCGATGGCTGGCTGCCGCGCCACCAGCGCGAGACGGTGCGCGAGCCTGGCGCGCGAGATCGACATGCGCATCGCCGGCTTCGTGCGCGGGCAGGCACTGTCTGCCTGCTGCTCGGCCTCTTCTATGCGGTGGCTCTGTCGCTGGTCGGGCTGAATTTTGGCTTGCTGATCGGCCTCTTCACCGGCCTCCTCTCCTTCATTCCCTTGTCGGCTCGCTACCGGCTTGTCGTATGGTCGGCGTCGCGATCGTGCAGTTCTGGCCGAACTGGACCTGTTCTTCATCGTCGTCGGCGATCTTCGTCGTCGGCCAGTTCCTCGAGGGCAATATGCTCTCTCCGAACCTCGTCGGCGAGATCGATCGGCCTGCATCCGGTCTGGCTGATGTTCGCGCTGCTCGCCTTCGGCTCCCTGTTCGGCTTCGTCGGCCTGCTGCTTGCGGTGCCGGTCGCGGCCGCCATCGGCGTCCTGGTGCGCTTCGCACTCCGGCACTATCTCGCGAGCCCGCTCTTTACCGGCGCCTCGCTGCGCTGACAGCGCGGATGCGAATGAGCGGCCGCGCCAGCTCGCGCTCGATCTGCCTGCCACGAAAGCTTCGCGCGCGAGGATTTCCTGTCGGCGCCTTCCAACGAGGCGGCCTGGCGCTGATCGACGCCTGGCCGGACTGGCCGGCGCCGCGGCGTCTGCTCGTCGGTCCCCGGAGGGCGGGCAAGAGCCATCTCGCTGCGATCTGGGCCCGCCTCGGCGCGCGCATCCTTGCGCGCGCGACCTTCCGTCGCGACGCCCGATTCTCTGCGACCGGCGCGCTCTGCTCGAGGATGTCGGCAGGCGCCCTCGACGAGTGCGCGCTGTTCCATCTGCTCAACCTGGTCCGGGAGGAGGACGCCTCCCTGCTGCTGACGGCGCGATCGTGCCGGTCGCCTGGCGTCCCTCCCGATCTCGTGTCGCGGCTTCGCGCGCTGCCGCGGTGGCGCTGGTCGCCGCCGGACGACGCGCTGCTGCGCCCGCTGCTGGTCAAGCTGTTCGTGGACCGCCAGCTCACCGTCGGCACGAGCGTGGTGGCTTATCTGGTGGCGCGGCTCGAGCGCTCGTTTGCGGCGGCGCGGCCGCCGTGGCGAGGCTCGATCCCGAGGCGCTGCGCGCGCGCGCATCTACCGGCCCTTCGCCGGGCGTTCTCACGGATCGCGACCTTCACGGCGTCCGATGCAGCTCGTAAGCTTCGTGGTGACGATGCCGACGTCGTCAGGAAGCCTTCATGATGACCCGCTAGGCTAGCGTCGGCAGCGTGGGCCGTGGAGACTTTGAAGCCTTGTTGCAAGCGAAACGCCTGCAGGCCGCCGAGCCGCGCAAATCCGCTCTGATGCGCTGCGCCCGAGCGGTTCATCAATCGCGAATTGTCGTGGCTGCATTTCAACCGCCGCGTGCTGGAGGAGGCCGCCAACGCACCATCCGCTGCTGGAGCAGCTCCGGTTCCTGTCGATCTCGGCCAACAATCTCGACGAGTTCTTCATGGTTCGCGTCGCCGGCCTGAGCGGCCAGGTTCGCGAGGGCATCGTCACGCCGGAGTCCTGACGGGCTGACGCCGGCCGAGCAGCTCGCGCGCATCGGCGAGGCGGTGGCCTTGCTTGCGAGCGACCAGCAGAGCCGCTGGATGCGACCTGCGCGACGCGCTGTCGAGGTCGGCATCGTCCTGGTCGATGGCCCGAGATTGACCAAGCCCGAGTTGCACCTGGCTCGACGATCATTTCCTTGGTCATGTCTTCCCGGTGCTGACGCCGCTCGCGATCGATCCGGCGCATCCGTTCCCGTTCATTCCCAATCTCGGCTTCACCCTCGCGCTGCAGCTCGCGCGCACGCGCGACGGCAGCGCGATGAACGCGCTGATCCGCGTGCCGCCGAAGGTCGAGCGTTTCGTCCGCCTGCCGATTTCGCCGAGACCGGCGCGTGCGCGCTTGGTCACGCTCGAGCAGGCGATCGCGCTGTTCGTCGGCCGGCTGTTTCCCGGCTATAACGTGCACGGCGCAGGGCGCGTTCCGCGTCATCCGCGACAGCGATATCGAAATCGAGGAAGAGGCCGAGGATCTGGTGCTCCTGTTCGAGACGGCGCTCAAGCGGCGCCGCCGCGGCTCGGTGATCCGCCTCGAGATCGAGGTCGACGATGCCGGAGCGATCTGCGCGATTTCGTCGCCGGGCGAGCTCGACGTCGCCGAGGACGAGCGTGTTTCTGGTCGACGGCATGCTGGCGCTCAACGAGTTGTCGCAACTCATGTCGCTCGATCGGCCCGATCTTAAGTTCGCGCCCTACAAGCCGCGCTTTCCCGAGCGTATCCGCGATCACGGCGGCGATTGCTTCGCCGCGATCCGCGCAGAAGGATTTGGTCGTCCATCACCCCTATGAGATCCTTCGACGTCGTGGTGCAGTTCCTGCGCAGGCGGCGCGCGATCCCAACGTCGTCGCGATCAAGCAGACGCTCTACCGCACCTCGAACGACAGCCCGATCGTCAAGCGCGCTGATCGAGGCGGCCGAGGCCGGCAAGTCGGTGACCGCGCTGGTCGAACTCAAGGCGCGCTTCGACGAGGAAGCCAACATCCGCTGGGCGCGCGATCTCGAACGCGCCGGCGTGCAGGTGGTGTTCGGTTTCATCGAGCTGAAGACCCACGCCAAGCTGTCGCTGGTGGTGCGCCGCGAGGGCGGGCAGCTGCGTCACCTACTGCCATATCGGCACCGGCAACTATCATCCGATGACCGCGCGCATTTATACGGACCTGTCGCTTCTTCACTGCCGATCCGGTGATCGCGCGCGATGTGGCGCGCATCTTCAACTTCATCACCGGCTATGCCGAGCCGGCCGAGCTGGAGACGCATGGCGGTGTCGCCGGTGACCCTGCGAAGCGAATGCTTGAGCATATCGCAGGAGGAGATCGCGCATGCGCAAGGCCGGCCGGCCGGCGGCGATCTGGATGAAGATGAACTCGCTGGTCGATCCCGACGATCATCGACGCGCTCTACGACGCCAGCCAGGCCGGTGTGTAGATCGATCTCGTGGTGCGCGGTATCTGCTGCCTGCGGCCGGGCGTGCCGGGCCTGTCCGAGAATATCCGCGTCAAGTCGATCGTCGGCCGTTTCCTTGAGCACAGCCGCATCTATCGCTTCGGCGGCGGTCATGGCCTGCCGTCACCCAAGGCGACTTCTATATTTCTTCGGCCGACATGATGCCGCGCAATCTCGACCGCCGCGTCGAGGCGCTTGTGCCCGATCCTCAATGCGACTGTGCATGAGCAGGTGCTCGATCAGATCATGGTGGCCAACCTTCTCGACAACGAGCAGAGCTGGCAGCTCTTGCCGGACGGCACCTCGACGCGCATCCAGTGCGGCGCCGAGGCGAGGAGCCGTTCAACGCGCATAAATATTTCATGACCAATCCGAGTCTGTCCGGCCGTGGCAAGTCGCTGACGCAATGTTGCCGCGCAGCCTGTCCGAGCGCGCTCGAGCGGGAAGCGAAGGCGCTGGTAAGCTCAGATTCGCGCAGGGCCGGCTCGACCTCGGCGCCTCCGATCGCGATCGTCGATATCGGCTCGAACTCGGTCCGCCTCGTCGTCTATGAGGGGCTGACGCGCGCGCCGACGCCGATCTTCAACGAGAAAGTCATGTGCGGCCTCGGCCGCGGCGTCACTCGACCGGCCGGCTCGACCGAGCGAGGCGATGCCGACGCGCGCTCGCGGCGCTGCGCCCGCTTCCGCGTGCTCTGCGACACGCTGCGGGTCGGCGAGTTCCTTGTCATGGCGACCGCCGGCGGCGCGCGACGCGCGAGAACGGCGCAGGAATTCATCGCCGCGGCGCGAGGCGATCGGCGTGCCGATCGAATTGCTGTCAGGCCGGCGCGAAGCGCAGTTCTCCGCGCTCGGCGTCGTCTCGGGCTTCCACAAGCCCGACGGCATCGTCGGCGATCTCGGCGGCGGCTAGCTCGAACTGATCGACGTCCAAGGCCACAAGGTCGGCGCTGGCGTGACGCTCCGCTCGGCGGCCTCGCGCCTTCAGGACGCGTCCGGAATGATTCGCTGAAGAAGGCGCGAGAAGATCGTCGCGCAAAGCGCTGGCAAGTGTCGATGCTCTGAAGCAGCGGCAAGGGCCGTGCTTTCTACATGGTCGGCGGCACCTGGCGCGCGCTGGCCACGCTGCACATGCATCAGCGTGGCTATCCGCTGCATGTGATGCACGGCTACGTCATTCGGCGCCGAAGACGCGCTCGATTTCGTCAAACTCGTCCAGCGGGTCGACGCCGAGATGCTCGACTCCATCGAGAAGGTTTCGCTCGGTCCGCCGTCCGCTGCTCGCCTATGGCGCGCTGGTGCTTGAGGAGGTGGTGCGCCGCGCGAAGCCGACGCAGGTGGTGATCTCGGCGCTGGGCGTGCGCGAGGGTCTTCTGTTCGAGCTTCTCGACGAGGAGACGCGCATCATCGATCCGCTGCTCGCGGCCGCCCGCGAGTTCAACACTACTGCGCTCGCGCGCGCCGCGTCACGGCGAGGAGCTGATCGCCTGGACCGGATCATTTCATGCAATTCGCCCGGCTCGAGCGAGACGCCCGAGGAGAAGCGCCTGCGCCACGCCGCCTGCCTGCTCGCCGATATCGGCTGGCGCGCCCATCCCGATTATCGCGGCGAGCAGAGCCTCAACATCATCGCCCACGCCGCTTTCGTCGGCGTCGACCATCCCGGCCGCGCCTTTCTGGCGCTGTCGATCTTCTATCGCCACAAGGGCCTGCTCGACGACACAGATGTCGCCGCGCATCCGCGAGCTGGCAGCGTCCGCATGCTCGACCGGGCGCGCATCCTCGGCGCGCTGATGCGCGTCGCCTATCTGATGTCGGCGGCCATGCCCGGCGTCTGCCGAGGGCGCCGCTCAGCGTCGAGGGCCGCCGCCTCGTGCTGACGCTCTCCGGCCCCTTGAGCGGCCTTGCCGGCGACCGGCTGGCGAGCCGCCTCCGGACGCTAGGCCGGGTGGTCGGTCGCGAGAGCGAGCTGCGCGTCATTCCCTGACGGCGGGCCTGCCGGCGACCATCGAGGGCGGCGCCTGCCGCGCGCCCTCCGGCAGGCCGTTCATCCGGTCGAACCGCGCCCGCGCCGCCTCGATCTCGGCGCGATGCGCGAACGCCCAGTCGCCGAGCGCCTTCACCGGCGCGAGCAGCGAGCGGCCGAGCGGCGTCAGTGCGTAATCGACGCGCGGCGGCACGGTCGGATGGACGGTGCGGCTGACGAGCCCGTCGCGCTCCAGCCCGCGCAGGGTGAGCGTCAGCATGCGCTGCGAGATGCCGTCGATGCCGCGGCTGCAGCTCGTTGAAGCGCATCGGGCCGCTCGCCGAGCAGGCGCACCACGCAGCACCGCCCATTTGTCGCCGATGCGCGGCGAGCACCGTGCTTCACGAACCGGCAGCTTTCCGACACATGCGGCCCGGCAGGCACATCCATGTGTCGAGCTTCCACTGCCGATGTGCCTCCTTGTGTCATGTCGGCGCAACGTTACTTTATGAGCCTCAGTTACAAACCGTAACTAAGATTGTCCGACGGACATGTCGCCCACGGGCCCGTCGGCGCACGCCGGAGACTATCTTATGAGGCGCCATATGTCAAACTCGCACACCATCATCACCAGCACCCGCCCGGGCCGGATCGGTCCGGCGTCGCCCGCTGGTTCAACGACTATCGCCGCGACGCACGGCGGCTTCGACGCCGACGCTGATCGATCTCGCCGATTTCAAGCTGCCGATCTTCGACGAGCCGAAGCATCCCGATGCGGCAGAACTACAAGCACGACCACACCAAGACATGGGCGGCGAGCGTGAAGCCGCGGCCGACGCCGTCGTGTTCGTGACGCCGGAATACAATTTCATGCCGCCGCCGGCCCTGGTGAACGCGCTGAGCTATCCTCGTCCAAGGAATGGAACTACAAGCCGGCCGGCTTCGTCGAGCTATGGCGGCGTGTCGGGCGGCCTGCGCGCGGCGCAGCACATCAAGACCGTGCTCACCACGCTGAAGATGATGCCGGTTCCCGAGGGCGTCGTGGTGCCATGTCTTCGGCCAGTCTCGGCACGGACGCGGCCTTCAAGCCGAACGACCTGATCGAGGCGACCGCCAAAGACATGCTCGACGAGCTCCACCACTGGGCCGGCGCGCTGAAGCCGCTGCGCGCGGCCTGACGGCGGCGAACTCCCGGAATGTAACGCGAATTGGCACGGCGGTTGCGACTTTGGTCGCGTCCGTCGTCCGATTAGCCGAGTGGACGGGCGCGTTGCCCTGGCTCTAATAGCCGGCAGAACGCCTGTCGCGCGCGCCTTCCGAGAGTTTTCCGCATGTTCAAGAAAATCCTGATCGCCAACCGTGGCGAGATCGCCTGCCGCGTCATCAAGACGGCGCGCCGGATGGGGATCAAGACGGTCGCCGTCTATTCCGATGCCGATCGCGACGCGCTGCATGTCGAGATGGCCGACGAGGCGGTGCATATCGGCCCGCCGCCCGCGGCCCAATCCTATCTCGCTGATCGACAAGATCATCGAGGCCTGCAAGCAGACCGGCGCCGAGGCGGTGCATCCGGGCTACGGCTTCCTGTCCGAGCGCGAGGCCTTCCCGAAGGCGCTCGAAGGCGGCCGGCATCATCTTCATCGGCCCCAATCCCGAGCGCCATCGCCGCGATGGGCGACAAGATCGAGTCCAAGAAGGCCGCGGCCGCGGCCAAGGTCTCGACGGTGCCCGGCTATCTCGGCGTGATCGAGGACGCCGAGGCACGCGGTGAAGATCGCCGACGAGATCGGCTATCCCGGTGATGATCAAGGCCTCGGCCGGCGGCGGCGGCAAGGGCATGCGCATCGCCCATTCGGACGCCGAGGTGCGCCGAGGGCTTCGCGTCGCGCGCAGTCCGAGGCGAAGTCGTCGTTCGGCGACGACCGCGTCTTCATCGAGAAGTTCATCGTCAATCCGCGCCACATCGAGATCCAGGTGCTCGGCGACAAGCACGGCAACGTCATCTATCTCGGCGAGCGCGAATGCTCGATCCAGCGCCGCAACCAGAAGGTCGATCGAGGAGGCGCCGTCGCCGCTGCTCGACGAGGCGACCCGCAGCGATGGGCGAGCAGGCGGTCGCGCTCGCCAAGGCGGTCGGCTACGACTCGCGCCGGCACGGTCGAATTCGTCGCCGGGCAGGACAAGTCGCTTCTACTTCCTCGAGATGAACACCCGCCTGCAGGTCGAGCATCCGGTGACCGAGATGATCACCGGCATCGATCTCGTCGAGCAGATGATCCGCGTCGCCGCCGGCGAGAAGCTTGCGTTCAAGCAGGAGGACGTGAAGCTCAACGGCTGGGCGGTCGAGAGCCGCATCTATGCCGAGGACCCGTACCGCAACTTCCTGCCCTCGATCGGCCGGCTCGTCACGCTATCGCCCGCCGGCCGAGGGCAGCGGCGACGGCGTCACGGTGCGCAACGATACCGGCGTCTACGAGGGCGGCGAGATCTCGATCTACTACGATCCGATGATCGCCAAGCTCGTCACCCATGCGCCGACGCGCGCGGCGGCGATCGACGCGCAGGCGCGACGCGCTCGACGCCTTCGACATCGACGGCATCCAGCCACAACATCCCGTTCCTGTCGGCGCTGATGCAGCATCCGCGCTGGCGCGCGGGCACGCTGTCGACCGGCTTCATCGCCGAGGAGTTTCCCGGACGGGTTCACGCCGCGCGCGCCCGAGGGCGAGACCGCGCGACTTCTGGCTGCGGTCGCGGCCGCGATCGACCATCGTGCAGCAACGAGCGCAAGCGCCAGATCTCCGGCCAGATGCACGGCCGCGCCGGTGCGCGTTCGAGCGCGCAGCGCGTCGTGCTGCTCGGCGACGAACGCGTTTGAAGCTCGAGGTGGTAGGCGGCGACGGCCGATCGCAGGTCACATGTCGATGGCGACGGCGGGCCGGCAGCGCATCACGTCGTCTCGGCTGGATGCCGGGCGAGCCGGTCTTGACCGGCACGATCGATGGCCAGCCGGTCTCGGTGCAGGTGCGCCCGATCGCCGAACGGCTTCGCGCTGGCCTATCGCGGCGTCGACGGCGAAGGCGCATGTCTACACCGAGCGCGAGGCGGAGCTCGCCGCGCTGATGCCGGTGAAGGTCGCCGCCGATACCGGCAAGAAGCTGCTCTGCCCGATGCCCGGCCTCGTCAAGGCGATCGCGCGTCACGGACGGGCCAGGAGGTCAAGGCCGGCGAGGCGCTTGCGCGTCGTCGAGGCGATGAAGATGGAGAACGTGCTGCGCGCCGAGCGCGACGGCACCGTGCAAGAAGATCAACGCCAAGGCCGGCGACAGCCTCGCCGTCGACGCGGTGATCATGGAGTTCGAATAGGATGCGAGATTGCGCGGCTGACGGCTTGCGGCAGTGAAACCGCTCTGCTAGACAGCCGCTCTCGCCGGGCCGCCCCCGGCGACTAAGCGGTCGTGGCGGAACTGGTAGACGCGCTACCTTGAGGTGGTAGTTCTTAACCGAGTGGAGGTTCGAGTCCTCTCGACCGCACCAATTCTCCTCCGGCCTGCCGGAAGGGACCGGATGGAAAGCCCGGACGATGCTTCCCCCCGAAGGCGAGCCTCTGGCTCGCCTTTCGTGTTTTCAGGCTCGGCTCTCACCCAAGTCACGCCCCTTGCAACCGCTGCAACTGGCGGTGACGCCAACCGGTTGGTTGACCTGATACGTCAGTTCTTCTGGGATCGGCCGACGCCGTTCCGGAGAGAGCGGCGAGGGGGGACATGCGTATGCGTTCGATGATGATGATCGTGGCCGCCGTCGCGGCGACGATGCTGGGTGGCTGCGCGACGGCCATTCGCGGCAATACCAACCAGGTGACCTTCGCCAGCGAGCCGAGCGGCGCGACGGTGACGACGTCGCTGGGACAGACCTGCGTCGCGCCCTGCACGATCGCGATCGAGCGCAACAAGGAGTTCGAGGCGACCTTCCGCCGCGACGGCTTCGAGCCGGCGATGGTGTCGGTGCGCACCGTGGTGTCGCGCGAGGGCGGAACGAGCTTTGCCGGCAACCTGCTCGCCGGCGGCCTCATCGGCATGGGCGTCGATGCCGCGACGGGCGCAGCGCTCGATCATTCGCCCAATCCGGTCATCGGACGGCTGGTCGCCCTCGCGCCGCCGCCTGCGCCGTCGCCCAGCCCGCGAGGGCCGCGCCGGCACGGGCGACAGGGCACACCGGTCGCCGCGCTCCTGCCGCAGAGACCGGCACCAGTTGCCCAGCCTTCGACCGTGACGGTCACGCAGACGCCGGCGCCCGCCGCCACGGCTCCGCCGCGACCTTGAGGCGGAGAGCAGGCTTGGCTGCTCACGCCTTCTCGATATGCACCACCCTGTAGTCCCGGTGCTTCAGTTCGCGCAGGAAGGCCGGGATCATCGCGGCGGTCTGCGGCCGGGGATCGTGGAACAGGATGATGCCGCCCTGCGCGTGTTCGAGGCGGCGGAGCGACAGCGCCAGTTGCTGTTCGGGCGTCATCTCGTTCCAGTCGGAGACCCAGAAGTCGCAGCCGAAGACACCGATGCCGCGGCCACGCAGATGCGTGAGCAGCTCCGGTGACGAGCCGAAGCCGGGAAAGCGGAAGAACGGCGTGCGCGGCCGGCCATCATAACGGCCGTAGAGCGCGTGATCGACGGCGGCGAAACCGGCCTCGATATCCTCCAGCGCCCGCTCCAGCGGCAGGTCGGCGAGCGTCATCGGGTGGGTCATCGAATGGTGGGCGACGGTGTGGCCCTCGGCGAGCGTGCGCTTCGCCAGGTCCGGCGCGCCGGCGGCGTTCCTGCCGATCAGGAAGAAGGTGGCGCGCACGCATTCGCGGGCGAGCGCGTCCAGCACGTGGTCGGTGGTGCCGCGATGTGGGCCGTCGTCGAAGGTCAGCACGACCTCGCGCGGGGCGAGTTCCAGGGTGCCGGGAAAGCTCTTGCGGCCGACCTCCATGCCACCCGATGTGTCGAGCTTCATGACCCGGTGGGTGCCCAGCGCATCGGCGAGGCAGCCGGCGCGGCCGCGCGCGAAGGCCGGCGTCCCGACGAGGCCCGCGCCCGCGATCAGCGCGCGCCTCGAGATGCGGATCGGCCCTGTCACGACGGCATTGGTCCCGGCTTGCCAAACGCGCCCACGCGCTCCAAGAAGGCGCTGTCCTCAGCCGTCATTTCAAGTCTTCTCCGAGAGGCGTCCATGGCCGAAACCAGCGCGCCGATTCATCCTGTCGAAGATTGGCGCGACGATGACGGCGAACTCAAGCCTCAGGTCGTCGAGGCGGTCGCCGAAGCGGTCGAGGCGGGCGACGCGGTCCGGCTGAAGGAGCTCGTCGGCGAGGCCCACGAGGCCGACATGGGCGATCTCATCGCCCAGCTGCCGAGCGAGCAGCGCTCGCGCCTCGTCGAACTGCTCGGCGCCGATTTCGACTTCACCGCCCTGACCGAGGTGGACGACGCGATCCGCGTCGAGATTCTGGAAGACCTCTCGGCCGAACAGGTGGCGGAGGGCGTCGCCGAACTCGACAGCGACGATGCCGTCGCGCTGCTGGAAGATCTCACCGAGGAAGACCGCAGCGAGATCCTCGACAAGCTGCCGCCGATCGATCGCGTCGCGCTGAAGCGGGCCTTCGACTATCCCGACGATTCCGCGGGACGGCGGATGAAGGACGATTTCATCGCGGTGCCGCCGTTCTGGACGGTGGGGCAGGTGATCGACCACCTGCGCGAGGCCGACGACCTGCCGGACGATTTCACCGAAATCTTCGTGGTCGATCCCGGCTACCACCTGCAGGGCCATATCCGGCTCGATCGGGTGCTGCGCTCCAAACGCACGGTGCCGGTGACCGGCATTATGGAGGAGGACATCCGCACCGTCTCCGCCGACGAGGACCAGGAGGATGTGGCGCTGATGTTCGAGCGGTACAACCTGCTGTCGGTGGCGGTGCTCGACGAGGCGGGGCGGCTGGTCGGCGTGCTCACCGTCGACGACATCGTCGACGTCATCGAGGAGGAGGCCGACGCCGACATCAAGGCGCTCGGCGGCGTCAAGGCGGACGAGGAGATTTCCGACAGCGTCTGGACCACGGCGCGCGGCCGCTTCCGCTGGCTGTTCATCAACCTGATCACCGCCTTCCTCGCCACCACCGTGCTGAAATCCTTCGAGCACCAGCTCGCCGGCATGGTGGCGCTGGCGGTGCTGGCGCCGATCGTCGCGAGCCAGGGCGGCAATGCTGCGACGCAGACCATGACGGTCGCGGTGCGCGCGCTTGCCACCCGCGAGCTCGGGCCGCGCAACGCCTGGCGCATCATCCAGCGCGAGGTGCTGGTCGGCTTCCTCAACGGCCTCGCCTTCGCCGTCATCACCGGCCTCGTCGCGAGCTTCTGGTTCACCAATGCCAATATCGGCGTGGTCATCGGCCTCGCGCTCGTCTGCAACCTGGTCGCCGGTTCGCTCGGCGGCGTGCTGATCCCGCTGGCGCTCGACCGGCTGAAGGTCGATCCGGCGATCTCGTCGGGGCCTTTCGTGACGACGGTGACCGACGTCACCGGCTTCTTCGGCTTCCTCACCATCGCCACCTGGTGGTTCAAGCTGTAGAGCCGCCCGGGACGTTGCGTCACGTCAGGCCTTCGCGTCATGCGCTCGACATTGGCGGCGGGGTCGGGCAGGTTCCGCGGACGTCCGACCCCTCCCTGAGAGCCTTCTCCGATGACCGCTGTCCTGCCGCTCGATCCCGCCATCAAGGCCAAGCTCGAGACCATCACCACCGCGACGCTGACCACGGTGCTGCTCAAGAAGGGCCTCCGCAAGATCTGGATGGCCGGCACGCAGCCGTTCTCCCATGCCGGCAAACGCACGGTCGGCCGGGCCTTCACGCTGCGCTTCGTGCCGGCGCGCGAGGACCTCGCGACCCCCGCCAGCTGGTCGAACCCGATCTCGACGCGCGGCGCCATCGAGGCGATGCCGGAAGGCGTGATCGCCGTGGTCGACGCCATGGGCTCGAAGGACGCCGGCATCTTCGGCGACATCCTGTGCGCCCGCATGGCCAAGCGCGGCGTCGCCGCCCTCGTCACCGACGGCGTGGTGCGTGACGCCGACGGCGTGCGCGGCACCTCGCTGCCGGTCTGGTGCTCGGGCGCCGCGGCGCCGGCCTCGGTCGCGGCGCTGACCTTCATCAACTGGCAGGAGCCGATCGGCTGCGGCGGCGTCGCCGTGTTCCCGAACGACATCGTGGTCTGCGACGGCGACGGCGCCGTGCTCATCCCGCAGGACATGGTCGATGCCGTGCTCGAGGCCGCCGAGGCGCAGGAGCATCTCGAGGCGCTGGCTGATGGGCGAGGTCGAGAAGGGCGTGCCGCTGCCGGGCCTCTATCCGCCGAATGCCGAGACCAAGGCCCGTTACGAAAAGGAAACGGGTCGTAAAGCATAAGGATCGGTGTCGCCGGCCTTGCGCCGGCCATTTTCCTTGGCCATTGCGCTCCGCCCATGCACCTTTTCCCCCGCTCCCTGCTCGTCCTCGCTGCCGCGCTGGCTCTCGCCTCCTGCGGCAGCGTTCCCATGCAGGAGGCCGAGCCGGGCGGCGAGCATCCGTTCCCGACGCTGACCCAGACCGCCGGCCACCACGCCCACGACATCCACGGCATCGACGTGTCCAAGTATCAGGGCACGATCGACTGGGAGCAGGTGAGGGCCGCCGGCGTCTCCTTCGTGTTCATCAAGGCGACCGAGGGCGGCGACCGCGTGGACGACCGCTTCCGCGAGAACTGGGAAGGCGCGCGCCGCGCCGGCATTCCCCGCGGCGCCTATCACTTCACCTATTGGTGCCGGCCGATGGCCGACCAGATCGAGTGGTTCAAGCGCAACGTGCCGAACGAGCCGGACGCGCTGCCGCCGGTGCTCGACGTCGAGTGGAACTTCGAATCGCCGACCTGCGCGCGGCGCATCCCGATCGCGCAGGCGCAGGCGAAGATCCGCGAGTTCCTCCACGCGATGGAGCGCCATTACGGCAAGAAGCCGATCATCTATGCCGACATCATGTTCCATCGCGAGGTGCTGGCGAACAACGAGTTCGCCCAGTATCCGTTCTGGGTGAGGTCGGTCGCGGCCCTGCCGCACGTGCGCTATCCCGGCCGCCGCTGGGCCTTCTGGCAGACGACCGCCACCGGCCGCGTCGCCGGCATCAACGGCAATGTCGACCGCAACCTGTTCGCCGGCACGCGCGCCCAGTGGCAGCGGCTGGCGCAGTCGCACTTCCGCCACCAGCCGGCGACCAGCGCGGTGGCCGCCGTTCCGCCGCAGACGCCGCCGGCCGCAACGCCCGCCCAGCCGGCGGTCGCGGTCGCGACCAGCGAGCCGGCCAGCCCGGCGCAGACCGTGCCGGTCTCCGGCGCGACGCCGCCGGCGGCCGCCGTTCCCGCCGCCGACACGCCGGCCATGACGTCAGCGCCGCTGCCGGTCTCGCGGCCGCGGCTCTAAGTCTCAGATCCAGCGCCTGACGCGCGCGGCATAGGCGCGCCAGTCCTCGCCGAAGCGGGCGGCGAGATGCGCCTCCTCGCGTCTGACCGCCAGCCGGTCGTCGAGAACGAGGCAGGTGATGGCGGCGACGTCATACCAGTGCGAGCCGGAAAGGCCGCCGAAACCCGCCATGATCAGCGCATTGGCGAGATAGATCGGGTTGCGCGACAAGCTGAACGGTCCTTCGGTGACGAGCCTCGTCGCCCCGCGATGCGGCAGGATGGTGGTGCGCCCGCGCGCCAGCGCCGCGGCGGAGGCCGAGACCAGGGCGAGCCCGGCGCCGATCATCAGCGCGCCCTTGAGCCGCATCCAGGTCGGCGGCAGCAGGGCGGGCAGGGGCATCAGCTGGTCCAGTCCATAGGCGCCGAGCAGGCAGGCGACGAAGATGATCGGCGGCAGCGGCAGGCGGTTCGGCCGGTCGAGGAACGGCCGCTGCGGGGCGGGTGTCGGATCCATGGTGCGTTCCTCGCGGCGGCGCGCTGGCCGCTTGGCCGATCATGACACGGGGCGGGCGCGCTCATATAACAGCGTCGAACGACAGATCCGGAGGAACGCCATGCTGCCCAATGCGCCGCGCCCGTTCGATTTCGGCCTCGGCGAGACCGCCGACATGCTGCGCGACACGCGTGCGCAGCTTCGCCGCAGACGAGATCGCGCCGCGCGCCGCCGAGATCGACCGCACCAACCAGTTCCCGCGCGACCTGTGGCCGAAGATGGGCGACGCTCGGCCTGCTCGGCATCACGGTCGAGGAGGAGTATGGCGGCGCGGGCCTCGGCTATCTCGAGCATTGCGTCGCCGATGGAGGAGATCTCGCGCGCCTCGGCCTCGGTCGGCCTGTCCTACGGCGCGCACTCCAACCTCTGCGTCAACCAGATCCGCCGCAACGGCAGCGACGCGCAGAAGCAGCAGCTATCTGCCGAAGCTGATCTCCGGCGAGCATGTCGGCGCGCTCGCGATGTCGCGAGCCGGGCGCCGGGTCCGACGTGGTCTCGATGAAGACGCGCGCCGAGAAGAAGGGCGACCGCTACGTGCTCAACGGCACGAAGATGTGGATCACCAACGGGCCCGATCGCCGATACGCTCGTGGTCTATGCCAAGACCGATCCCGCCGCCGGCGCGCGCGGCATCACCGCCTTCCTGATCGAGAAGGGCTTCAAGGGCTTCTCCACCGCGCAGAAGCTCGACAAGCTCGGCATGCGCGGCTCCGACACCTGCGAACTGGTGTTCGAGGATTGCGAGGTGCCGGAGGAGAACGTGCTGGGCGAGGTCGGCAAGCGGCGTCAACGTGCTGATGTCGCGGCCTCGACTACGAGCGCGCCGTGCTGGCGGCCGGCCCGCTCGGCATCATGCAGGCCTGCATGGACGTGGTGATGCCCTATGTCCACGAGCGCAAGCAGTTCGGCCAGCCGATCGGCGAGTTCCAGCTCATGCAGGGCAAGCTCGCCGACATGTATGTCGACGATGAACGCCGCCCGCGCCTACGTCTATGCCGTGGCGCAAGGCCTGCGACCGCGGCGAGACCACGCGCGAGGACGCCGCCGGCGCCATCCTCTATGCCGCGGAGAAGGCGACGAAGATGGCGCTCGACGCGATCCAGCTGCTCGGCGGCAACGGCTACATCAACGACTATCCGACCGGCCGGCTGCTGCGCGACGCCAAGCTCTACGAGATCGGCGCGGGCACCAGCGAGATCCGCCGGATGCTGATCGGCCGCGAGCTGTTCAACAAGACCCAGTGAGCGCCGGCCGCCTTCAAATCCTCACGGTTCGCCCGGAGAACCCTTCGAGCGGGCGACGACGCGAGACCGGCGGCGGCATGTTCTTCTATCTCTCCAAGATCCTCTGGTGGGTGATGGCGCCCTCCAACGTGCTGATCGGGCTCGTGGTTCTCGGCAGCCTGCTGCTGTTCACCCGCTGGGCGCGGGGCGGGCGGCGCATGGTGGTGGTCGGCGCGCTCGGGCTGCTGATCTGCGGGGCGGCACCCGTCGGGCTGATGCTGGCCCGGCCGCTGGAGAACCGGTTTCCGATCCTTTCGCCGGACATGGCACCGCCGACCGGCATCATCGTGCTCGGCGGCTCGATCGATCAGGTCACGACAGCCGCGCGCGGCGACCAGGTGGCCGTCAGCCAGGCGGCGACGCGGATCACCGAAGCCGTCGCGCTGGCGCTCCGCTATCCGAATGCGCGGCTCGTCTTCACCGGCGGCTCCAGCGCATGCTGCGTGACAATGCGCTGGACGAGGCGGGCGCGGCGGAGCGCCTGTTCATCGCGCTCGGCGTGGCGAAGGAGCGCATCACCATCGAGCGCGACAGCCGCAACACCTGGGAGAATGCGCTGCTCACCAGGCAGATGCTGCAGCCGAAGCCCGGCGAGCGCTGGCTGCTGGTCACCTCGGCCTGGCACATGCCGCGCTCGGTCGGCATCTTCCGCGTCGCCGGCTTCGACGTCGTGCCCTATCCGGTCGATTTCGAAAGCCGCAACACCGACCGCGAGATCCGGCGGCCCATCCTGCCGATGAGCCGCGGGCTCGACCTCGTCGACCGCATGGCGCGCGAATGGGTGGGCCTGCTCGCCTACCGGGTCGGCGGGCGCACCGACGCGCTGTTTCCGGCGCCGCGCTGAGCGGTCAGGCGGTCGCCGGCACGATGGCACCATCGCCGAGCTCGAAATCCTGCGAGAACGAGCCGTTGCTGCGATGGATGGCGACGGTGCGGTGGTTCTCCTCGTCGACCGACAGCGCATAGACGGCGAATTCCCGCGTCTTCTTCAGCGCCACGCCATATTCGGTGTCGAGCGTCACCTGCCGGTTCGGATTGCCGGTCAGCGACACCACCTTGAAGGCGTCGTCCTCGTAGGACGGCAGGTCGGCGGCGGCGCGATCGCGGTTGTAGATGCCGAAGCGCTTCATCGCCTCGCCGACGGCGGAGCGGAACTTATCGTCCTGGAACAGCGCATATTCGCGGCGGAAGGCGGCGATCTCGGCCTCGTCATAGAGCCGCAGGCCGCTGGCATGATCGGCGAAATAGCGGTCCAGCATCATCAGGCGCGACAGGTCGACGTAAGTCTCGGCGATGCGCTCCAGCCGCGCGGGATCGGCCGTGTCGTAGCGGACCGCATGGCGGCCCCGGATCACGTCGAAATCGGTGACGCGGGGATAGCGCGCCTGCAGCGCGTTGAAGGCCTCGATCTTCCAGCCGTCGGTCGCTTCCAGCGCCTCGATCTGCCATTCGAGCGCGGCATAGAAGGCGCGCCCGAAGGCCGGCATGTCGGCCGCCATCAGCACATGGGCGAGTTCGCGCCGGAGCACGACGAGATAGGCGGTCTCGGCGGTGAAATAGCGCAGGGTCAGCGCGCCCTGCGCGCTCCGGCGGTCGTCCTGCATCATCCGGTGGACGACGAACAGCACGGGATAGCCGAGCACCAGGACGATGATCAGGGCATAGAGCAGGTATTGCATCGCAGCGCGCTCCGCGCGGGGCCGGACGGGAGGGGAGACGATCAACTCGCACTCAACCGGCCGGCGAGGCGGCTCGACCGGCACGCCACTGCCCGCAACGCTGCAACTCGGCAAACGAATCTGTAGATTGAAAGAGGCTAACACCGGTCACCGGAAAGCGTCCAGCGCGACCATGCGCAAAACCGCGCCAATGCTGGCTTTGCGCGGCGGAAAAGTGTTTCGGAACGTATCCCGCGCGGTCAGTCCTCGCGCGGCACGCTGAGGCGGTAGACGCCGCGGAAATCGGCGGGGTCGACCGGCTTGCCTTTGCGCAGGATGACGAGGCGTCCCGCGACGGCGAGCCGAACCGCCGCGCGGCGCACCGGCTGCATGAGCGAATGCCAGTCGACGCCGCGCGCCGCCGCCACCTGCTTCGCCGGCTCCGACGGGTCGATCGACTTGGTCGGCCCGCGGTCGCGGGCAAGTTCCAGGATGGCGGTTTCGAGGGCGGAATCGAGCGTCGCGGTCATGGCGCTGTCTTGGCCCCTCCGGAGACGCGCGTCGAGGCCCTGCGGCACGAAATCGAAACGCCGGCCCGCGAAACTGCCGGCATGATGAGGGGATTGTCGGACATGCGCGGCGCACTGGGGCTCGTGGTGGCGGCGCTGGCCGCGCTGGCGACGCCGGCCGCCGCCGAAACGCGGCGGCCGTTCGCCGACACGACCGATGTCCGCGTGCTGCAGGCGCTGGAACAGCGCGGCTATGGCTTCGGGCGCTATTTCGACGCGGAGCCGGGCCTCTCCAACGCGGCGCTGGCGCGCACCAGCCCCGCCTATGGCCGGCTGGCGGAGACCGTCTCCGCCGATGTCCGGGAGCTGCGCCGCGAGATCGAGGCGAGCGGCCGCCGGCTTTACGAGATCACCGACGGCAATGTCGGCCGCATCTTCGAGCTCGCCTGGCTGACCTCGCCGGAGGCGCGCTTCCGCCTCGTCGGCGTCGTCGCGCGCTTCGACCGGCGCGATTTCTCGGCCGATCCGGCGAGCTGCGGCGAATTGCGCCTCGTCTATCGCCTGGCCTACCGGATGGAGCGGGGCGGGCGCAGGCTCGCCTCGCGGATGCCGTTCTCGATCAATGTCGTCCATGATCTGGAACGGCCGGCCGGCGGCTGCGCCGAGATCGTCCGGCGCTCCGTGCCTCCCGAAGGCGGCGCGCAGGCCGACTGGCTCGCCAGCGGGCCGTTGACGCTGGTCGGCGCGCGGCCGCGCCAGATCGAGATCAATGCCCAGGTGGTGCGCTTTCCCTCGGGGCTGGAGACGACCTTCGGCGGGCAGGCGGCCTATCTCATGCGGATATTCACCGTCGGCGAGACTGATGGCCGCGCGGTGCTGACCGAGCGCGTCTTGGAAAACACGCCGGATGTCGCCCGCCTCAAGGCCGATGCGGCGCTGCGCGGCGAACTCGCCGCCTTCCTCGCCGAGCGCGCCGGCGAGGTCGATCGCGGCGTGTTCCTCGTGCCCGACCGATTCCTCGCCACCAAGGTCATTTCCTATTCGACCTATGGTTCGGCGCGGCTCGCCAACCGCCCCTATACCGAGATTTTCGGCGCGCGCGGCGAGGCCTTCGCGGCCGCCGCCGGCGGCAACCGCTATGCCCGGACGGGGCCCGCCTTCCTCGAACGGCTCGACGGCGCCACCTGCCAGGGCTGCCACCAGACCGGCGCGACCGCCGGCTTCCACCTGATCGGCGAGGACGACCCGGCAATCTCGCCGCTCAACCGCGTGCTGATCGGCGTCTCGCCGCACATGGCCGCCGAGCGGCCGCGCCGCGCCGCCTATGCCGAGGCGATGCTGGCGGGCCGCGAGCCCGACCGGTTCCGGCCGCTGCCGCAGGCCCCACCCGCCGACTGGTCGGGCGGGGAGGGCCCGCGCTACCGCGCCGCGACGCTCGGCCAGGCCTGCATGCCCGAGGCGACCCGCCGGCAGTTCGGCGCCGGCTGGACCTGCGGGGCGGGCTCCGCCTGCACCTCGCTCGCCGGCAACGAGGCGGTGGGCCTCGACTTCGGCCAGTGCCTGACGACCGACAGGCGCGCCGAATATTCCGGCCAGGCGTGCCTTGCCGGCCGCATCCAGACCGTCTCGACCGCCCAGCCCTGGCGCGATCGCTTCACCGTCACGGCCCAGCTCAACAGCCGCGCCAGCGCGATCAATTTCCGCGACCACACCTGCCGTCCGCCGGTCGGCGGGGCGCCGGCCGGGCTCGCCTATCGCAAATGCACCGACGAGGACCGCCGCTTCGCCGGCTTCCGCCCCGGCGCGGCGCCGCCGAACGAGATCTGCGGCTTTGCCGGCGGGCGCGCCTTCGACATCTGCGTCGCCTCCAACGACTTCGCCTCGTGCCTTGGCGATTCCATCGTGCGCGGGATGCGCGCCACCTGCTCGGCGGACCGGATGTGCCGGGAGGATTTCATGTGCCAGGCGCTGCCGGGCGATCTTCCCGAAGCCGGCCGCGTCGCCGGGCTCGGCTATTGCTCGCCGACCTATTTCCTGTTCCAGATGCGCCTCGACGGCCATCCGGATCCGCGGCCCCGGGGCCGCTAGAGCACGGCCCTGAGGCTCGCCGAGGCGAACTGCCGCCGGTAGATGACCAGCACCACGGCGGCGGTCGACAGCACGAAGACGTAAGGCCCGGCGAACCAGCCGAGATAGCCGAGCGCGAAGAAGAAGGCGCGCTGGCCACGGTTGAAATGGCCGGCGGCGATGGTGTTCATCCGCGCCGCGCGGTTCGCCATGGCCCTGGCCTCGTCGGAATGGCGGCGGTCGCCGTCCGGGGTCGCGCCGATCAGGATCGCGCAATAGTTGAACAGCCGGTAGGCCCAGGCGAACTTGAAGAAGGCGTAGACGAAGATGATCGTCAGCCCGACCGACCTTCACCTCCCATTGCGCGCGGTCCATGTGGAAGCCGAAGGGCAGGGTCTGCACGATGTCGACGATGCGGTCGGTGGCGCCGATCAGCGTCAGGCAGGCGCCGACCGCCAGCAGCGAGGTGGAGGCGAAGAAGGCCGTGCCCTGCTGCAGCGTCATGTTGATCTGGCCGTCGACGATGCGGTTCTGCCGGGTCAGCATTTCCTGCATCCAGCGGTCGCGATAGCCCGCCATCACGGCGGTGAGCCCGCGCATCTCGCGGCCGCGCACGTCCACCAGCCACGAATATCCGGCCCAGGCGACGACGAACCAGGCGAGCGAGAGGGCATCGAGGGGGGTGAGGCCGAGCATGGCCCTATCGGTAACGCGGCCGGCGGGGCGGCGTCGAGAGCCATTCGTCTGGAGGGGTGCCAAGCCGGCATGGTGGGGTGGTAACGTTGAGCGACCGAACGGCCTTCGGGCCTGAGCATCACGTGGAGGACGGCATGCCGCAGACGATCACCAAGGGCTACAAGGCCCTGCTGGAAGAAGCCAACAGCGAGGTGAGGACCCTCACCATCGACGAGGCCAAGGCCCTGCACGGCAGCGCCGACGTGGTCTTCGTCGATCTGCGCGACCCGCGCGAGCTGGAGCGCGAGGGCAAGGTGCCCGGCGCGTTCCACTGCCCGCGCGGCATGCTGGAATTCTGGATCGATCCGGAAAGCCCCTATGCCAAGCCGGTGTTCCAGGAAGACAAGCAGTTCGTCTTCTTCTGCGCCGGCGGCCTGCGCTCGGCGCTCTCCGCCCAGACCGCCCAGCGCATGGGGCTGAAGCCGGTCGCCCATGTCGAAGGGGGCTTCGGCGCCTGGAAGAAGACCGGCGGCCCCGTCGAGGAATGGGCGCCGAAGCCGAAGGCGTGACACCCGGACGAGGCGCGGCGGACCGGTCGCGCCTCAGACCTTCGCCGGATGACAGCGCCGCGTTTCGACGGTAACCAGAACGCCCCAGTCGCGGAGCATGCCTGTGGCCGTCCTGAAATCCTCGTTCCAGCCTGCCAGCCCCGACGCCAAGGCCAATGCGGCCGCCTGGCGGGAGATCGTCGGCGACCTGCAGGAAAAACGCGCCGAGGCCGCGCTCGGCGGCAACGAGCGGGCCCGCGAGCGTCATGTGTCGCGCGGCAAGCTGCTGCCGCGCGACCGCGTGATGCGGCTGATCGATCCCGGCTCGCCGTTCCTCGAACTGTCGCCGCTCGCCGCCTACGGCATGTATGACGAGGCGACTCCACGGCGCCGGGCTCATCACCGGCATCGGCCGCGTCGAGGGCCGCGAGTGCATGATCGTCGTGCAACGATTCGACCATCAAGGGCGGCACCTATTACCCGATGACGGTGAAGAAGCATCTGCGCGCGCAGGAGATCGCGCGCGAGAACCGGCTGCCTTGCGTCTATCTCGTCGATTCCGGCGGCGCCAACCTGCCGCACCAGACCGAGGTGTTTCCCGACCGCGAGCATTTCGGCCGCATCTTCTACAACCAGGCGAAGCTGTCGGCCGCCGGCATTCCGCAGATCGCGGTGGTGATGGGCTCCTGCACGGCGGGCGGCGCCTATGTGCCGGCGATGTCCGACGAGACGATCATCGTGCGCAGAGCAGGGCACGATCTTCCTCGGCGGCCCGCCGCTGGTGAAGGCCGCGACCGGCGAGGTGGTGTCGGCCGAGGATCTCGGCGGCGCCGACGTCCATGCGCGCCAGTCCGGCGTCGCCGATCATTATGCGCGTCGACGACACCCATGCGCTGGCGATCGCGCGGCGGATCGTCGCCAACCTCAACACGACGAAGAGCGTCGACATCGCACTCGCTGACGCCGCGCGAGCCGCTCTATGACGCCGGCCGAGCTCGACGGCATCGTGCCGACCGATCTCAAGAAGCAGTACGACATCCGCGAGGTGATCGCGCGGCTCGTCGACGGCTCCGAGTTCGACGAGTTCAAGAAGCTCTATGGCACGACGCTGGTCACCGGCTTCGCGCATCTCCACGGCATGCCGGTCGGCATCATCGGCAATAACGGCATCCTGTTCTCGGAAAGCGCGCTGAAGGGCGCGCATTTCATCGAGCTGTGCTGCCAGCGCCGGATTCCGCTGCTGTTCCTGCAGAACATCACCGGCTTCATGGTCGGGCGCGAAGTACGAGGCGGGCGGCATCGCCAAGGACGGCGCCAAGCTGGTGACGGCGGTCGCCTGCGCGCAGGTGCCGAAGATCACGCGTGATCGTCGGCGGCTCGCTACGGCGCCGGCAATTACGGCATGTGCGGGCGCGCCTATTCGGCCGCGCTTCCTGTTCACCTGGCCGAATGCGCGCATCTCGGTGATGGGCGGCGAGCAGGCGGCGTAGCGTGCTCGCGACCGTGCGGCGCGACAATATCGAGGCCGAGGGCAAGACCTGGCCGCCGAGGACGAGGAGGCGTTCAAGGCGCCGATCCGCGACGCAATACGAGGCGCGAAGGCAATCCCTATTACGCCACCGCGCGGCTGTGGGACGACGGCATCATCACGCCGTCGCGAGACGCGGCGCGTGCTGGCGCTGGCGTTCTCCGCGGCGCTCAACGCGCCGGTCGCCGGAGACGAAGTTCGGCGTGTTCAGGATGTGACGGGACGATCCAGTCAGACGTCATGCCCGGCCTTGTGCCGGGCATCCACGCCTTGAGCCAGGTGGCAAGGCAAGTCATGGACGGCCGGGACAGCCCGGCCATGACGCGCAAGAGGCAGAGACCCTGCCGGGAATTGAGAGGAACTGATGACAGGACTTGCCAGCGAACCCGCCGCCCTCGTCACCGGCGGCTCCCGCGGCATCGGCGCGGCGATCGTCGAAAGGCTTGCCGCGCGGGGCATCGCGACGGTCAATCTCGACCGCGAGCCGCCGGCGGGCGATTCCCCCGCGCGTTTCGTGCGCTGCGACCTCACCGATCTCGCGGCGACCAAGGCCGCCTTGGCGGAGATCACCGAGCGGAACGCCATCCTGTGGCTCATCAACAATGCCGGCATCGCCGCGCCCGCGACGCTGGAAGAGACGACCGTCGAGGATTTCGACAAGGTCGTCTCGATCAACCTGCGCGCCTGCATCCTCGCCGCCCAGGCCGCGCTTCCCGCCATGAAGGCGGCGGGGAAGGGGCGCATCGTCACCATTTCCAGCCGCGCGGCGCTCGGCAAGGAGCTGCGCACCGCCTATTCCGCCACCAAGGCCGGCGTCATCGGGCTCACCCGCACCTGGGCGCTGGAGCTTGCGCCGCACGGCATCACGGTCAACGCGATCGGGCCGGGGCCGATCGAGACCGAGCTGTTCAAGTCCGCCAATCCGCACAATTCGCCGCGCACGCAGGCGATCATCCGCGGCGTGCCGGTGCAGCGCCTCGGCCAGCCGGAGGACATCGCCCATGCCGCGGATTTCTTCCTGTCGGACGGCGCCGGCTTCGTGACGGGGCAGGTGCTCTATGTCTGCGGCGGCATGACGGTGGGCGTCGCGCCGATCTGAGGCCGGTGTCCATCGCCGACCACACCTTGGCCGAGGGGCGCATTGGCCTTCCCGCCCGAAGCGGCTAGCTTCGCCGGGCCGTACCCTGTCAGTTCGCGAGATGCCCATGCTGTCTTCCGTGCTGATCGCCAATCGCGGCGAGATCGCCTGCCGCGTCATCCGCACGGCGCAGGCGGCTGGGTATCAGGACCATCGCGATCTATTCGGAGGCCGATGCGGGCGCGCTGCACGTGCGGCATGGCGGACGAGGCCTATTCCGATGGGGCCAGCCGCCGGCGCGCGAGAGCTATCTGGTGATCGACAAGATCATCGAGGTCGCCAAGGCAGCGCGGCGCCGATGCGATCCATCCGGGCTACGGCTTCCTGTCCGAGAACGCTGAATTCGCCGAGGCCTGCGCCGAAGCCGGCATCGTCTTCGTCGGCCCGCCGGCTTCCGCCATCCGCGCCATGGGCCTGAAGGACGGCGCCAAGGCGCTGATGCAGAAGGCTGGCGTGCCGGTGGTGCCGGGCTATCATGGCGCCAGCAGGAGCGCGAAGTTCCTCGAAGCGAGAAGGCCTACGAGATCGGCTATCCCGTGCTGATCAAGGCGGTCGCCGGCGGCGGCGGCAAGGGCATGAAGCGCGTCGACAAGGCGCGGATTTCGACGAGGCGCTCGAGCGCGGCGCAGCGCGAGGCGCAGTCTCCTTCGGCGATGCGCGCGTGCTGATCGAGAAATACATCGCCGCGCCGCGCCATATCGAGATCCAGGTGTTCGCGCGACACCCATGGCAACGTCGTCCATCTGTTCGAGCGCGACTGTTCGCTGCAGCGCCGGCACCAGAAGGTGATCGAGGAAGCGCCGGCGCCCGGCATGACCCGACGATGCGCGCCGCGCATGGGCGAGGCGGCGGTCGAGGCGGCGCAAGGCGGTCGGCTATGTCGGCGCGGGCACGGTGGAGTTCATCGCCGACGGTCGCGACGGGCTGAAGCCCGACGGCTTCTGGTTCATGGAGATGAACACCCGGCTGCAGGTGGAGCATCCGGTGACGGAGGCGATCACCGGGCTCGATCTGGTCGAGTGGCAGTTCCGCGTCGCGGCCGGCGAGCGGCTGCCGCTGCACGCAGGACGATCTTACGTATCGCGGCCATGCGGTCGAGGCGCGGCTCTATGCCGAGGACCCGGAGAACGGCTTCCTGCCCTCGACCGGCACGCTCTGGCGCTCAACTTCCGCAAAGGCGAGGGCATCCGCATCGATACCGGCGTGGAGGAGGGCGGCGAGGTCTCGCCGTTCTACGATCCGATGATCGCCAAGGTGATCGCCCATGGCGCGACGCGCGACGAGGCGCTGCGACCGGCTGGCGGCCGCGCTCGCCGGCACGGTGGTCGCGGGGCCGAGGACCGAATGTCGCGGTTCCTGAAGGCCTTGTGCGATGCGCAAGGGCTTCCGGCGCGGGCGAATTCGACACCGGCTTCATCGACCGGAATGTCGAGGCGCTGGGCGCCGTGCCGCAGCCGATGGATGCGAAGGCGGCGGCGGTGGGTGGGCTTGGGATCGTCCAGCGGCAGATGAGGCGCCTGTGGCGAAATCCGGTCGACACTGAGGGCCTTTCGCCCTGGAGCGTTATGGCCTCCGATGCATTTGTTCTCTCACACTCGCGTCCGTCGCAGCGGGTCGAGATGGTGGTCGACGGTGAGAAGATCGTTGGTCTTCTGCGCTTTATCGAGGGCTTGCCAGACTTTGAGGTCAACGGTGAGCGTGTCCAGATCATACGGCACTGGCAGGGGTATAACGGCTACCTTGAGACCTTTGTTCACGACAATGATCCGCGCCACTATCCGCCAGATGTCACGATTGTCCGAGCACCTGACCGCGTCTTCGTCATCCACGACGGCCGGCAGACGGAAGTCCGCGCCTTCGACCCGCTCGATGTCGATCTCGACCATCTCGACGGCGGCGGCGCGCTGAAGGCGCCGATGCATGGCAAGGTGATCCAGGTCTTCGTCGAGCCCGGCCAGGTCGTCGCCAAGGGCGATCGCGTGGCTGTCATCGAGGCGATGAAGATGGAGCACACGCTGGTCGCCGCCGCCGACGGCACGGTGACGGCGGTGTCGGTCAATGCCGGCGAGCAGGTGGCCGAGGGCGCGCCCGTCGCCACGATCGAGGCCGCCTGACAACCTTCGGAGGCCGACGTGGCGGGGGAACTGGGGCAGGGCGACTGGACGTTCCGCGCGCTGCCGGACTGGGCGAAGCTGCCCGAGGGCATCGTGCTCGGCGACGTCGCCGGCGTCGCGGTCGATGCGAAGGACCGGGCCTATCTGTTCAACCGCGGCGACCATCCGGTCGTCGTGCTGGAGGCCGACGGCTCCTTCGTCACGTCGTGGGGCCACGGGGTCTTCACCAATGCCCATGGCGCCCATATCGGCGCCGACCAGGCGATCTACCTCACCGACAACGGCGACCATTCGGTGCGCAAGTTCTCGCTGCGACGGGCGCCTCCTCATGACCATCGGCGAGCCGGGGCGACCCGCGCCGCACATGAGCGGCCAGCCCTTCTGCCGCTGCACCCACACCGCGCTCGCCCCGAACGGCGACATCTACGTCTCGGACGGCTACGGCAATGCCGCGGTCCACAAATATGATCCCGCCGGCCGCCACCTGAAGAGCTGGGGCCGGCCCGGCACCGGGCAAGGAGAGTTCAACCTGCCGCACAACATCTGCTGCGACGGCGACGGCTTCGTCTATGTCGCCGATCGCGAGAACCACCGGGTGCAGGTCTTCGACGGCGAGGGGCGCTATCAGGCGCAGATCAACAACATGCACCGCCCGAGCGGCCTCGCGATCACGCCGGGGCCCTGTCCGCACTGCATCGTCGGCGAGCTCAAGGCCTATCAGCCGGTGAACCGGCTGACCCCCAATCTCGGCGCGCGGATCAGCATCCTCGACCGGAAGAGCGGGCTCGTGCTCGCGGCTCGATCGCGGCGAGGGCGCCGGCACGGCCGACGGGCAGTTCGTCTCGCCCCATGCCATCGCGCTCGATTTCGAGGGGCGACATGTATGTCGGCGAGGTCGCGGCCACCGATTGGGCCGCGGTCTTCCCGAGACGCCGGCGCCGGCGGTCATCCGCCGATTCCAGAAATTCGCCCGCGTGCCGGCAGGGGCGGCCTGATGCGCGCGGCTCTCGCCCTCGCCGTGCTGGCCGCGCTCGGCAGCGCCCCGGCCCTCGCGCAGACGTGCCGGTGCTTCCCGCCCTTCGCTCAGGGGGACATCGAGCGCGAGGCCGACGTGGTGGTGGAAGGGGTGGTGGAGAATGTCGTGCGCGCCCGCCGCGAGACGCAGGTGACGCTGCGCGTCGTCGCCATGCGCAAGGGGCCGTTCATGACCTCGATGGTGGTGGTGACGCCGCCGACGGCCGCCACCTGCGGCGTCCATTTCGACATCGCCCAGCGAGTGATTTTGGCTGCGAAGCGCGACGGCCGATTCTTCCGCACCAACACCTGCATGAATCTCGGCCTGGCGCCCGCGCCATTTGTCCCCAACAGATGAGGCTCCGGGTCTTCGGCCGGGCGGCGTGACGGGCTAGAATGCGCTCATGGCGCTGAACCTCATCAAGCTCTGTGTCGGGGCGGACTCGGTCGACGATCTCCAGCAATGGGTCGACTGGCGCATCAAGACCTATGGCGAGCAGGTCCATACCACCCGCATGCAGCCGAAGCGCGCCGACGAGCTGATCGGCGAGGGCTCGCTCTACTGGGTGATCAAGGGGCAGATCCTCTGCCGGCAGAAGCTCATCGGCATCCGCCCGTTCACCGATGACGAGGGCATCGGGCGCTGCGACCTCCTGCTCGAGCCGGTGATCGTGCGCACCGAGCCGCGCCGGCGCGGGCCGTTCCAGGGCTGGCGCTATTTCGAGACCAAGGACGCGCCGCCCGACCTCGGCACCGGCCAGACGAAGGGCCTGCCGCCGGAACTCGCGACGCAACTGGCGGAGCTGGGGCTGTTGTGAGGCAGCTTTAGGGGCTTTGAAGCTCAACCCTCGCCGTCATGGCCGGGCTTGTCCCGGCCATCCACGACTTTGCTGCCGCGTCAGGAAGGGCAAGGCGTGGATGCCCGCCACAAGGGCGGGCATGACGTTCGATTGAGATTTCGGGGCGATGGTTGGGCTGACCTCGGGCCGCCTGCCATCTGACCGTTGGCACAGCAGTTGGCCCGTGCTGCCTGCCATCGTAAAGCCGCCTCCGACCCATCCGCCACAAACTCAGGCACGGCCCCATCCGTCATGGCCGGGCTTGTCCCGGCCATCCACGACTTTGTTGCCGCGTCAGGAAGGGCAAGGCGTGGATGCCCGCGCACCAAGGGCGGGCATGACGGATGGTCGGGATGCGCCAAGACAGAGGGCGGACTTGCGGCCCTTCCCACTTCGAATCCGGCTTGGCCGCCAAGTCCCTGATCGCGGATTCGTTTCCGCTCCCGCCTAAACCGCGATGTTGTCGATGAGCCGCGTCGCGCCGAGCTTCGCCGCCACCAGCATCCGCATGGGCTTGCCCGGCTCCGCCGCGCCGAGGCTCGCGGCATCGCGCAGTTCCAGATGGTCGAGCCCGAAGCCGGCTGCGGCGATCGCGGCGCGGGCATCGGCCAGTGCCGCTTCCGCCGGCCTTCCCGCGCGGATCGCGGCGGCCGCCTCCTGCATGATCTGGTGCAGGCGAGGGGCGAGAGCCCGCTCGACGGCCGAGAGGTAGACGTTACGCGAGGACATGGCGAGCCCGTCGGGATCGCGCAGCGTCGGCGCGCCGATCACCTCGACGCCGAGGTCGAGATCGGCCGCCATGCGCCGCACCACCGCGAGCTGCTGGAAGTCCTTCTCGCCGAACACCGCGAGATCCGGCCGCGCTTGCGTGAACAGTTTCGCCACGATGGTGGCGACGCCGTCGAAATGGAACGGCCGCGACACGTCCTCGAGGCCGGCGAGCGCCGCGCCCGCCACCTTCACGGTCGTCGCGGCGCCGGCGGGGTACATGACGTCGACGGTCGGGGCATAGACGGCGTCGCATCCGACCTCCGCCAGTTTCTCAAGATCGGATTCGAAGGTCTTGGGATATTTCGAGAAATCCTCCGTCGGCGCGAACTGCGTCGGGTTGACGAAGATCGAGGTGACGACCCGTGCGCCGCGCGCCTGCGCGATCCGCACCAGCGAGACATGGCCGGCATGGAGCGCGCCCATGGTCGGCACCAGCGCGACGAGGTGCCCCTCGGCGCGCCAGGAGGCGACGAGGGCCCGAAGGCCGGCGACGTCGCGGACGATGGTCGGCATGCGGTTCATCATGATCTCAGCCCATCAGGCCGCGTCTTCCGGATCGGGCCGCGACATCCACCAGATCAGCAGCATGGCGACGGGGATCCAGGCGATGCCGGCGACGGCATAGAACAGCGGCTCGCCGATGGCGCCAAAGGCGCGCGCCGGCTTGTGCATCGTCGCCATGACGAGCAGCGCATAGAACACGACCCAGCCGATCATCAGGACGGTGCCGATCAACTTCCGGGTACGCGCGCGCATGGGGACCTTCCGGGACGGGCTGCCGGCTTGCCGGCGTTCCGGGCGGTCTATATCTCTCCGCGCACATGGTTCACAAGCCGAGGGATCGCCTGATGAGGGCAGGGAACGGCCTTTCCGACACCGAGCGACACGACCGGGCGGTGCGCCTCTGGCTCATCGTGGTGGCGGCGCTGGTCTTCGTCATGGTGATCGTCGGCGGCGCGACGCGGCTGACCGATTCCGGCCTGTCGATCACCGAGTGGAAGCCGGTGACCGGCGCCCTGCCGCCGCTGTCGGAGGCGCACTGGCAGGCCGAATTCGCCAAATATCGGGCGAGCCCGCAATATCAGCTGGTCAACCGGGGCATGAGCCTCGCCGAGTTCCAGTTCATCTACTGGTGGGAATGGGGCCACCGCTTCCTCGGCCGGCTGATCGGCGCGGCCATGCTGCTGCCCTGGCTGTTCTTCGTCGCCAGGGGCTGGCTGCGCGGCCGGCTCGCCGCCGTCACCTTCGGCATCGGCCTGATGCTCGGCCTTCAGGGGCTCGTCGGCTGGATCATGGTGGCCTCGGGGCTGAAGCCCGGCATGGTGGCGGTGGCGCCGGTCAAGCTGATGAGCCATCTGATGCTCGCCTGCGCCATCTTCTGCAGCCTGCTGTGGGTGGCGATGGGCCTGAAGCGTCGGTCCGGGCCGCTCGCGCTGCCGGCTGTCGTGCGAGGCGGCGCCATCCTCGTCTTCGCGGCGATCCTGCTGCAGATCATGCTCGGCGCGCTGGTCGCCGGAAACCGCGCCGGCATGCGCTTCAACGACTGGCCGCTGATGGATGGCGCGCTCGTTCCCCCGGCCGAGGTGTTGTTCGACCGGCCGACCGTCGCCGAAGCCTTCATCGATTCGCTGGCGCTGACGCAGTTCAACCATCGCCTCGTCGCCTATGGCCTGCTGGCACTGGCGCTCTGGCACATGCTGAGCGCGCGTGGCACGGCGCTAGGGCCGAGCGCGCGGGTGCTGTTCGGTCTGGTCGTGGCGCAGGCCGTGATCGGCATCGCGACGCTGATGCTGGTGGTGCCGCTCTGGGCCGGCCTCACGCACCAGGGCTTCGCGCTGCTGGTGCTCGGCCATGCGCTCGGCCACATGCACCGGGCGACGGGCAGCGCGGCGGTGTCGGTCGGCCGGCAGCCGGTCGCGGTGCCGGCCGAGTGAAGTTCAGGCCGCGGCGCGGCCGCGCGCCCGGCGCAGCCTGACGATCAGCGGCCAGAGCACATCCGACTGCTTGACGGCGCGCTTCGCCCGCATGGCCAGCGCCTCCAGGCCGGCGGCGAGCCGGCCCTTCCAGGTCACCGCGATGAACTGGTCGAACAGCGGGTCGACGCCGTCGCAGAGGTTCGACTTGTACTGGGCCTCGCCCGCGCCGAGGTCGAAGACGGCGAGGCCGCGCGCGCAGCAGTCGCGGATCAGGTGGTGCAGCAGGAGCTCGCCGGGGCTTTCGCGGGTCAGCGGCCCCGAGGTCATGGCGTTGAACATGCCGGAGAAGCGGCCGCCGGCGACCGTGCCGCCGAAGAGGGCCACCGGTTCCTCGCCGACCATCAGCGCGGAGAGTTCGATGACCGGCCGGCCCTCGGCGAGGCCGGTGGTCGCGGCCTCGATCATGAAGGCGCGAGTGCCCGGCGCCTCGAAGACATTGGCGATGCCGAGTTCGCGGAACCGCGCCGCCTTCCAGGCGAGGAACAGATCGGCGAAGCGCTCGACATCCGCCGCATCGCGGGCACGTCGGAACGTCACGGCACCGTGTTCGGCCAGCGCGCGCTCCTTCTTGCGCAGTTTCTTGCGCGAAATCCTTCGACACGACGCGCTCGATCACCGCGTCGGCATCGGGTCCGAGCGCCAGGTGATAGCCGAAGGAGGGCGAGGGCTGGCGCGGCAGCAGCGCGAGCGGATTGGCCATGCCGCCCCAGCTTTCGGGCTGGGCGGTGAGGCGGAAGAGATCGACCGGGCGGGGCGCCGCGGCGGCGATCTCGGTCAGCAGGGCGGAGAGGCGCGCTGGCGTCATCGCCGCGGCGAAGGCCGGGCGCCAGAGGCCGAGCGCGAAATTGGCGTGGCTGCCGCCCATGAAGCGGGCGCTCGTCACCGCGCCGCCGCCGAGGACGAGCGGCAGAAGCGCCTGCGGCCGGCCGGCCTCATCGGAGACGATCGCGATCAGCGGCGTCTCGCCGGCGCCGAGATGGCGGTGGAAGATCGCCAGCCAGTCATAGGCCTGGTAGGCGCTGTGGACGGCGTCGGCGGCGAGCGTGCGCCACACCGCCTCCGCATCCTCGAAGCGGGTCGCGACGCGCACATGGCAGCCGCTCACCGCGCGGCTGCGGGCAGGTCCGGCGCTGTCCATCGCCGCGGCGTCGAGGGTGAGGCTCATGGGGGCGTCCCGTTCATTCCGGGAACCGACCCTGACAGGCAAAGGTCAAGAAAGGGTTGGGGCGGCGCGGAGAAGCGCGGAGAAGCGGCAGCGTCACGCCCCCTGAAGGTAGCGCTTCGGCGGCGCGCCGAGCATCCGGCGGAACATGGTGGTGAAGGCCGCGACGCTCTCGTAGCCGAGGTCGATGGCGACGCGTGTCACCGCCTCGCCGCGGGCAAGGCGGGGGAGAGCCGCGAAGAGCGAGGCCTGCTGGCGCCATTCGGTGAGGCTGAGGCCGGTCTCGCGGCGGAAGGCGCGGGTAAAGGCGCGCCGGCTCATCGCGAGCTCGTCGGCCCAGTCGTCGATGCGGGCGGCGGGTGAGGGCGCCTCGATGAATTCGGCGGCAGAGCGCGGCCAGTCTCGGATCGGACGGCATGGCGAGGCCGAGCGGCTGTTCGGGCAGGCGCGGGATCTCGCGCAGCATCAGCGCCATGACGAGGCCGGCGCGGCTGGTCGGCTCGGGATCGTTCGGCAGGGTCACCGCCTCGATGATCAGGGCACGCATCAGATCGGTGATGGCGACGACCCTGGTGACCTCCGGCAGGCCCTCGATGGCGCCGGGCGTCACGTAGACCGAGCGCATCTTCACGTCGCCGAGGATCTCCACCTCGTGGAACACGCCGGCGGGGATCCAGAGGCCGTATTGCGGCGGCACGATCCAGCGCCCGGCATCGGTGACCACCACCACCACGCCGTCGAGCGCGTTCATCAGCTGGCCGCGCGTGTGGTTGTGCCGCTTGATCCGCCAGCCGCCGGGATAGTCGCTGGCGAGCGCCACCGTCTCGCCGCTCGCCTGTTCGAGGAAGGTGCGGCGGGCGAGGTCGATGTCGATCTCGCGGGCGGGGTCGGGGCGGCGCATGGTGTCGGGTTGGCCCAATCGCGAAAGAAACTGACCAGATCACGCAAGCAGGACGGAGCGCAAGCCCTATCCTCAGCTTCCCGGCCGGATCGCCTTTCGGGGCGCCGGCCGATTTCAGGGATCGACCACCATCATGACCCATGCCGCAGCCCCCGCCGGCCGTTCCGCCAGCGACCAGACCGCCTTCACCATCATCGCGGCGCTGTCGTTCTCGCACCTGCTCAACGACCTCATGCAGTCGCTGGTGCCGGCGATCTATCCGATCCTGAAGGACGAATTACGCTCTCGACTTCGGCCAGATCGGGCTGATCACGCTCGCCTTCCAGCTCACGGCCTCGCTGTTCCAGCCGCTCGTCGGGCTCTACACCGACAAGCGTCCGCAGCCCTATTCGCTGGCCGTCGGCATGGGCTTCACGCTGGTCGGCCTGCTCCTCCTGTCGCATTCGCCAGCGCCTATCCGCTGATCCTGCTGATCGCCGCGGCGCTGGTCGGAATCGGCTCGTCGGTGTTCCATCCGGAGTCCTCGCGCATGGCGCACGCTGGCCTCCGGCGGCCGGCACGGCCTCGCGCAGTCGCTGTTCCAGGTCGGCGGCAACTCCGGCTCGGCCATCGGGCCCGCTGCTCGCGGCCTTCATCGTCGTCCCGCACGGCCAGGGCAGCGTCGCCTGGTTCTCGGTCGTGGCGCTGGTCGCGATGGTCGTCCTGTTCCTGCGTCGGCGCGCTGGTACATCCGCTCACCGGCGCCGCTCACGGCCGCGCGGCCGGCCACGCGTCGCCGCGCCGCTCGCCCTGTCGCGCGGCCGCGTCGTGTTCGCGATCTTCATCCTGCTGGCTGCTGATCTTCTCGAAGTACTTCTACCTCGTCGAGTCTGAGCAGCTACTACACCTTCTATCTGATCACAACGTTCGAGCGTGTCGGTCGCAGACCGCGCAGATCCTTCCTCTTCGTGTTCCTCGGCGCCGTGGCAGTCGGCACCATCGTCGGCGGGCCGATCGGCGACCGCTTCGGCCGCAAGTTCGTCATCTGGGTCTCGATCCTGGGCGTCGCTGCCGTTCACGCTGGTGCTGCCCTATGCGAGCCTGTTCTGGACCGGTGGTGCTCACCGTCGTCATCGGGCTGATCCTGGCCTCGGCCTTCTCGGCGATCATCGTCTACGCGCAGGAACTGGTGCCCGAGCAAGGTCGGGCCTCATCGCGGGCCTGTTCTTCGGCTTCGCCTTCGGCATGGGCGGCATCGGCGCCGCCGTGCTCGGCGATCGTGGCGGACTGGAAGGGCATCGAGTTCGTCTACCGGGTCTGCGCCTTCCTGCCGCTGATCGGCCTGCTCACCGTCTTCCTGCCGGACATGGCGAAGGAGCGCGAAAAGGCGGCCGCCCGCGTCTAGACGATCTCGTCGGGCTTCAGCGCGCAGGGCGTCGCGGGGTCGGTCTCCACCTGCAGCGTGACGTGGCCGATGCCGTGACGGGCGCGCAGCTCCCCGGCGAGCGCCATCAGCGCCGCGTCGCCGGGATGGCCGGCGGGCATGACCAGATGGGCGGTGAGCGCGATCTCGGTCGTGCCCATCGGCCAGATGTGCAGGTCGTGCAGGCTCTCGACGCCGGGCCGGGCGGCGATCAGCGCCCGGACGGCGGCCGCGTCGATGCCCGGCGGCACGGCGGCGAGCGACAGGACGAGGCTGTCGCGCAGCAGCCCCCAGGTGCTCCAGACGATCACCACGATGACGACGAGGCTGACCAGCGGGTCGAGCCAGAGCCAGCCGGTGGCGAGGATCGCCGCGCCCGCCAGCACGACGCCGGCGGAGACGGCGGCATCGGCCACCATGTGGAGATAGGCGCCGCGGATGTTGAGGTCGTCCTTCGAGCCGGACGCGAAGAGCCAGGCGGTGACGCCGTTGATGGCGATGCCGATCGCGGCGACCACCATCACCGTGACGCTCGCCACCGGCTCCGGCGCGAAGAAACGCAGCACCGCCTCCCAGGCGATGGCGCCGGCGGCGACCAGCAGGAACACCGCGTTGAACAGGGCCGCGAGCACGGAGGAGGCCTTGAGGCCATAGGTATAGCGCGTCGAGGGCGCGCGCTTCGCCAGCACCGCCGCGACCCAGGCGACGACGAGGCCGAGCACGTCGGAGAGGTTGTGGCCGGCATCGGCGATCAGCGCCATGGAATTGGCGAGCCAGCCGTAGAAGGCCTCGATCACCACGAAACCGGTGTTCAGCACGATGCCGATGGCGAAGGCGCGGCCGAATTCGGCGGGCGCGTGGGCATGGCCGCCGGGGCCGTGATGGTGCCCGTGGTGATGGTCGTGGCCGTGATGATGGTCGTGGCCGTGGCCGTCGTGATCGTGCGCGTGAGCCGTCATGGCGCGATCCTAGCGCGGCGACACGCGCGTCGCAGCATTTCCGGCCGGTTAAAAAAACCTTGATTTGTCACATTGCCCTCGGGGCATGCCGTGCTAGCGTTCGCTCCCGTCAATGCCAGCACAGGAGTCCGGCATGAGCATCTTCAGCTCCATTCTCGACAAGATCCTTCCCGGCCGCGCCCAGGCGGCGCCGGCCCCCGGCGCGCCGCCCGCCGCCGGTGCCGCTCCGGCGGCTGCTCCCGCCGCGGGTTCCGCGGCTGCTCCGGCCGGCGCGCCCGCCGCCGGCGCCGCCCCGGTCGACGTGTCCGCCATGCTGACCGACCTCGCCGACAAGGCCGGCGAGACGCTCAACTGGAAGACCTCGATCGTCGACCTCCTGAAGCTGCTCAAGCTCGATTCGAGCCTCACCGCCCGCAAGGAACTCGCCAAGGAGCTGAAATATACCGGCTCCACCGACGATACCGCGACGATGAACGTCTGGCTGATCAAGGAAGTGATGAAGAAGCTCGCCGAGAATGGCGGCAAGGTTCCGGACGAACTGAAGCACTGAGCCTCCGTCCTTCGCGCAATCGCGTGGCGCCGCCGGAGCGATCCGGCGGCGTCGCCGTTTCAGGGCGCGCTGCGCGCGGCGATGTCGGCGCGCAGCGCCGTCACCTCGCGCATCAGGGCGTCGATCCGCTCGGCCATCGCGGCATCGGAGCCGGCGGGGTGGGTCAGTTTCGGCCCGGCCGCGTCGGTCTCCTCGTCGAGGGCGGTCACCACCACGCCGATGAACAGGTTGAGCGCCATGAAGGCCGACACCACCATGAAGGTGATGACGTAGACGAAGCCGAGCGCGTGGCCCTTCTCGTTCAGCGGCTTGACGATGCTGCCGACCCAGTCGTCGAAGGTCATGGCCTGGAACAGCGTGAAGCTGGAGGTGCCGAGCGTGCCGAACAGTTCCGGATTGGTGGTGCCGAACAGCTTCGTGCCGATGACCGCGAAGACGTAGAAGATCAGGCAGAGCAGCAGGGCGATCGAGCCCATGCCGGGCAGGGCGTGGATGAGGCCGGCCACCACCCGCCGGAGCGAGGGAATGGCGGTGACGAGGCGCAACACCCGCAGCACGCGGAGCGCCCGCAGCACGGAGAGCGCGCCGGTCGCCGGCACGATGGCGATGCCCACCACGACGAGATCGAAGACGCTCCAGGGGTCGCGCAGGAACTGCCGGCCGTGAACCGCCATGCGGGCGATCAGCTCGACGATGAAGACGGCGAGGATCACCCGGTCGGCGGCTTCCAGCAGCGGGCCGAAGGCCGCCACCGCCCGCGGGCTGGTCTGCAGGCCCATGGTCACGGCGTTGAGGGCGATGAGCATGATGATCACCCGCTCGAAGCGCGGATGGGCGATGAGGCGGGCGAGCTGCTGGAACATGGGACCTCCGAATCCGGTTCCGAGATTCCACCGGCCGCGGCGGGCCGTCCAGATTCGCGGTACTACGGGATGGGGCGGAGACGCGGGTTTCCCACACAGGTCTGCGGGTGGAAGGTGCCAGGGGCGAATTTCAGTTCCGCAGCACGATGCAGGCGCCGCCGGCGCCGCGGATGCGCTCGCAGAGGGCATCGGCCGCCCGCCGCGAGGGGGCGGGTGCGCGGACCCGGTAATAGGTCGCGCGGCCGAAGCTCCGGAGGCGCGAGCCGAGGATCATCGGCTGGACGCCGGCAAGGAGGCCGGAAAGGCGCGCGCGGGCCCGGGCATAGCTCGCCAGCGCCACCGAGCGCGAGAAATGGCCGGCGAGCTGCACGCCCCAGGGCGCGAAGGGCCCTTCGGCGATGGCCGGCGTGCCGGCGCCGCCGGGCCGGCGGATATGCGCCGTCACCATCAGGCAGGTCTGCGGCGGCATGTCGTGCGCGGCGCCGGAGGGCGGGGCGGCGCGGCGGCTCTCCTCCAGCCAGGATTCGGCCGAACGGCCGGTGATCTTCCAGACATAGTCCTGCGTCTCCGCCGGCAGGGACCGGCCGTCGAGGAAGCCCTGCACCCGGTTCGGCCCGGCATTGTAGGCGGCCGCCGCGAGGCCCCAGTTGCCGAAGCGCCGCATCAGCTCGGCGAGGAAGGCGGCGGAATGGGCGATCGCCTGTTCGGGATCGAAGGGATCGGCAAGGCCGCGCTCGGCCGCCGTGCCGGGCATGAACTGCGCGACGCCCTGTGCGCCGGCCGGACTGACGGCCCGCGGGCGAAAGCCGCTCTCGGCGAAGATCAGCCGGGTGAAGAAATGGACGGGCAGGCCGCGCGTGCGTGCGCCATGCTCGATGAGGCGACAGAGCGTCTGTTCCAGCGTCTCGCCGTCGGCCTGGGCCAGCGCCGGGCGGATCGCGGCGCCGGCGATCATCAGGACCAGGACGAGCGCGGCGAGCCGGGCCATGAGCCGTCAGGTCCGCCGACGCTTCGGCGCCAGCACCGCCAGCGCCACGCCGGCGAGGATCAGCGCCGCCGAGACGACGAGATGGAGGGTCAGCGGCTCGCCGAGCAGCGCCGCCGCGCCGCCCGCCGCGATCACCGGCACGGTGAGCTGGACGACGGCGGCTTCCGCGCCGCTCAGCAGAGCGACCGCCCGGTACCAGACGACATAGCCGAGCCCGGAGGCGAGCGCGCCGGAGGCGACCGCCGCCGCGAGACCGGTCGGCGAGACGTCCTCGGTGAAGAAGGCTGCCGCCAGCATGGCGAGGCCGAGCGGCGCCGAGCGCAGGAAATTGCCGGCGGTGGCGCCGACCGGATCGGTCTCGCCGCGCCCGCGCAGCGAATAGACGCCCCAGGCGACGCCGGAGGCCATCATCAGCACGGAGGCGAGCGGATCGGGCGCGCCGAGGCGCGGGAAGACCAGCGCGACGAAACCGCCCATGGCCGCGACGATGCCGAGCCATTCGAGGATGCCCGGCCGCTCGCCGCGGAGGATCGACCAGGAGATCATGGTGATCTGCACCAGCGCGAACAGGATCAGCGCGCCGACCGCCGCGCCGAGCGTGACATAGGCGGCGGAGAAGAACACCGCATAGGCGGTGAGCGCCAAAGCCGAGATCCAGCTGCCGGGCATGACGCGCCGGCCGGCGCCATCGGCCACCAGCCCGCCGCCGCGTCCGGCGACCAGCGCGAGCATCGCCGCCGCCGAGACGAGGCGGATGCCGGTGAAGGCGAGGGGGCCCATCACGCCGTCGAGAAGGCCGAGGCGGGCGAGCAGCGAATTGGCGGCGAAGGCCACCATGGCGACGGCGGTGAGAAGCAGCGGCATGCGGCGAAATTACGCAAGGTCGGCGGGGGATGCCAGCGTCAAGGCGGGCCGATGTCGCATGGCGGGCGTCGCCATGGTGCGAAGCCGAGTGAAAAGACGTGTCCAAGCATCCACGGCTTCAGGCTGTGGAGTGTTCCGAGATCTGTCGCTTCCAGGCCAAGTGTTGGCGGCGTGCAGCCAAAGCCTCGCCCCTCACCAAATCTCAACACTCGCCCGTCATGGTCGCTCGGGACGGTGCGCCGGCAGGAGCCGCGCCGGGTGGTGTCGGGATCGATGCAGGGCTTGAGGACATCCGTCTACAAGGCGGGGCTGGAGACGCTCTGGCTGACGGGGGCGCACCGGGCGTTGCGGCCCGTGTTCGGCGGCGTCGGCGCGATCCTCATGCTGCATCACGTGCGCCCGGCGAGCGAGCGCGAGTTCGCGCCCAACGCGCTGCTCGAGGTGACGCCGGACTATCTCGAAAGCGTCATCGAGCGGGTTCGCGCGGAAGGGTTCGAGACCGTCTCGCTGGACGAGGCGCGCCGCCGCCTCGTCGCCGGCTCGCCGGACGAGCGGCCCTTCGTTGCCTTCACCTTCGACGACGGCTATCGCGACAATGCCGAATTCGCCTGGCCGATCCTGAAGCGGCTCGGCGTGCCCTTCGCGGTCTATCTGCCGACCGCCTTCATCGACCAGGAGGGCGAGCTCTGGTGGCTGGTGCTGGAGGACACGATCCGCACCCAGCGCTCGGTGACCGCGCAGATCGCCGGCCGGACCGTCCATTTCGACTGCTCGACCCCGGTTCTGAAGCGCGAGGCCTGGCGCGAGATCTACTGGTGGCTGCGCTCGCTGCCCGAGACGAACCTGCGCGCCTATGTCCGCGAGCTCGCCTGCCGCCACGGCCTCGATTTCCGCGACACCTGCCGCCGCCTCTGCATGACCTGGGACGAGGTGAGGGCGCTCGCCGCCGATCCGCTGGTGACGATCGGCGCCCACACGGTCAACCATTACATGCTGGCGAAATTCGACAGCGACACCGCGCGCGCCGAGATGCTCGGCTCGCGCCAGCGGATCGAGCGGGAGATCGGCCGGCCGGTCGTCCATTTCGCCTATCCGGTCGGCGATCCGACCTCGGCCGGCCCGCGCGAGTTCGCGCTCGCCGCCGCATGCGGCTTCGAGACGGCGGTGACGACCCGTCCCGGCCTCGTCTATGGCGAGCATCGCGACCATCTGACCGCCCTTCCGCGCGTGTCGCTGAACGGCGAATACCAGTCGCTGCGCTATCTCGACGTGCTGCTTTCCGGCGCGCCCTTCGCCTTTTTCAACCGGTTCCGGCGGGTCAACGCCGCCTGATCGGCCTTTTCGGGGATATCCGCAAATTCCGCCGCGGGCCCGTCGCGATTGAGCCTAAATCGGATAGTTTAGGTCCGCGACGGCCGCGCCCCGCGGACCGCCACTCTTCTGAACGGCCCGATGTCAGACCCGACCGGAACGCGACCTTTCTCCGCCTTCGAATGGATGCTCTCGCTGCGTTACCTGCGCGCGCGCCGCAAGGAGGGATTCATCTCGGTGATCGCCGGGTTCTCCTTCATCGGCATTATGCTGGGGGTGGCGACCCTGATCATCGTGATGGCGGTGATGAACGGCTTCCGCAAGGAACTGCTCGGCAAGATCCTCGGCGTGCAGGGCCACATGGTGCTGCAGCCGATCGACACGCCGCTGACCGATTTCGCCGAGGTCGCCGACCGGCTGATGCGCCTGCCGGGCATCCGGCTCGCCGCGCCCGTGGTGGAGGGGCAGGCGCTGGCCTCCTCGCCGTTCAATGCGGGCGGCGCCATCGTGCGCGGCATGCGGGCGGCCGACATCCGCCGCCTGCCGCTGATCGCCGGCAACATCAAGCAGGGCGGCATCGAGGATTTCGACACGGTCGAGGGCGTGATGGTCGGCCAGCGGCTGGCGGCGCAGCTCTCGCTGCGGCTCGGCGACACGCTGACACTGGTCTCGCCGCGCGGCGCGCCGACCCCGATGGGCATGACGCCGCGCATCAAGGGCTATCCGATCGTGGCGATCTTCGAGGTCGGCATGACGGAATACGATTCCGCCTTCGTGTTCATGCCGTTCGCCGAGGCGCAGGCCTATTTCAACCGCGAGGCCGACGCCTCCTCGGTCGAGGTCTATACCGACAATCCCGACCGCATCGACCAATACCGCCGCCTCGTCTCGGAACGGGTCGAGCGGCCGGTCTTCATCGTCGACTGGCGCCAGCGCAACGCCTCGTTCTTCTCCGCCCTGCAGGTGGAGCGCAACGTCATGTTCATGATCCTCACCCTGATCGTGCTGGTGGCCACCCTCAACATCATTTCCGGCCTGATCATGCTGGTGAAGGACAAAGGGCGCGACATCGCGATCCTCCGGACCATGGGCGCGACGCGCGGCGCCATCATGCGGGTGTTCCTGATCACCGGCGCCTCGATCGGCGTCGTCGGCACGCTCGCCGGCTTCGCGCTCGGCGTCGTCATCTGCCTCAACATCGAGAAGATCCAGGAATTCGTCTCCTGGGTCTCCGGCACGACGCTGTGGGACCCGACGGTGCGCTTCCTGACGCAGATCCCGGCGGACATGTCGACCGGTGAGACGCTGGCCGTGCTGTTCATGGCGCTGGCGCTGTCGCTGATCGCGACGCTCTATCCGTCCTGGCGGGCGGCGCGCCTCGATCCGGTGGAGGCCCTGCGCTATGAGTGACGCGACCGGCATGGCCGCCCCGCAGAGCCCGGGAGGCGCGCGCGAGCAGCCGGTGCTCTGGCTGCAGGCGGTCGAGCGCCGCTATGCGGAGGCCGGCGCGCCGCTGGAGATCCTGAAGGGCGCCGATCTCGCGGTCTGGCCGGGGGAAAGCGTCGCGCTGATCGCGCCGTCGGGCACCGGCAAGTCGACGCTGCTGCATGTCGCGGGCCTGCTCGAGGCGCCCGACGGCGGCGAGGTCTATATCGGCGGCAAGGCGACCTCGAAGCTCTCCGACAGCGAGCGCACGCGCATCCGGCGCACCGAGATCGGCTTCGTCTACCAATTCCATCACCTGCTGCCGGAATTCTCGGCGTTGGAGAATGTCGTGCTGCCGCAGATGATCCGCGGCCTGTCGAAGAAGGAGGCCGCGACCCGCGCCCGCGAACTCCTCGGCTATCTCGGCCTCGGCGAACGGCTGTCGCACCGCCCGGCCGAGCTCTCCGGCGGCGAGCAGCAGCGCGTGGCGATCGCCCGCGCCGTCGCCAACGCGCCGCGCGTGCTGATGGCCGACGAGCCGACCGGCAATCTCGATCCGAAGACCGCCGACCACGTGTTCTCCGCGCTCGGCCAGCTGGTGCGCGCCTCGCGCCTCGCGGCGATCATCGCCACCCACAACATGGAGCTCGCCGGCCGCATGGACCGGCGGGTGACCATCCGCGACGGGCTGGTGGTGGAGGTCTGAGGGCGGGCATGACGACCGGAAGCGTTTGATCGGCTTCCGCTCAGTGACCGACGCCGTCACACCGCACTGACGTCACCCCCGGCGAGCGAAGCGAGGGAAGGGGGTCCAGGAGTCGCTGGCCCGACCTCACCAGCGGCTGTTGGGTAGACCTTATGGCCCCTGGATCCCCTTCCCTCGCTTCGCTCGCCGGGGATGACGTGTGTGCTGGCGGCGCGGCCGTGCGGCCGACTTTACGTCCGCATCTCACCGCTCGTCATGCCCGCCCTTGTGGCGGGCATCCACGTCTTCAAGGAGCGGCCGAGCGGAACCCAAGTCGTGGATGCCCGGGACAAGCCCGGGCATGACGAGCGGATAGGCTGACCCGCCTCGAGTTCTACCGAGTGCCTTTCTTTCACACCGCCGCCAGCGCCTCGTCGAGATCGGCGATGATGTCGGTCGGCGTCCTCGATGCCGATCGAGATGCGGACCACTTCCGGCCCGGCGCCGGCCGCGGTCTTCTGCTCGTCGGAGAGCTGGCGGTGGGTGGTCGAGGCCGGGTGGATGATCAGCGAGCGGGTGTCGCCGACATTGGCGAGGTGCGAGAACAGCTTCACCTTCGAGACCAGCTTCACGCCGGCCTCGTAGCCGCCCTTGAGGCCGAAGGTGAACACCGCGCCGGCGCCCTTCGGGCAGTATTTCCGGGCGAGGCGCGTGCTAGCGGTCGCTCGGCAGGCCCGGATAGTTGACCCAGGCGACCTTCGGGTGCTCCGCCAGAAATTCGGCGACCGCCAGCGCATTGTCGGAATGGCTGCTGCATGCGCAGCGGCAGCGTCTCGATGCCGGTGAGGATCAGGAAGGCGTTGAACGGCGACAGCGCCGGGCCGAGATCGCGCAGGCCGAGCACGCGGCAGGCGATGGCGAAGGCGAAATTGCCGAAGGTCTCGTGCGAGCACGATGCCGCCATATTCCGGGCGCGGCGCCGAGAGCATCGGGATAGCGGCCCGCGGCGACCAGTCGAAGGTGCCGCCGTCGACGATGATGCCGCCGATCGAATTGCCGTGGCCGCCGAGGAACTTGGTCGGCGAATGCACGACGATGTCGGCGCCGTGCTCGATCGGCCGGCAGAGATAGGGCGAGGCGAGGGTGTTGTCGACGATCAGCGGCACGCCGGCCGCTTGCGCGATCTGCGGCGATGGCCGCGATGTCGGTGATGACGCCGCCGGGATTGGCGATCGATCTCGATGAAGATCGCCTTGGTCTTCGGCGTGATCGCCGCCTCGAAGGTCGACGAGGTCGTCGGGGTCGGCCCAGACGCACGTTCCAGTCGAAGTTCTTGTAGGAATGGTTGAACTGGTTGATCGAGCCGCCATAGAGCTTCCTGCGAGGCGATGAACTCGTCGCCCGGCTGCATCAGCGCGTGGAATGACGAGGAACTGCGCGGCGTGGCCGGAGGCGACGGCGAGCGCCGCCGTACCGCCCTCGAGCGCCGCGACGCGCTCTTCCAGCACGGCGTTGGTCGGGTTGCCGATGCGGGTATAGATGTTGCCGAAGGCCTGCAGCCCGAACAGCGAGGCGGCGTGGTCGACGTCGTCGAAGACGAAGGACGTGGTCTGGTAGATCGGCGTCGCGCGCGCGCCGGTGGTCGGGTCGGGCTGCGCGCCGGCATGGATGGCGAGCGTCGAGAAGCCGGGAACGCGGTCGGACATCGTCTTTCCTCCTGAGGTGCCGGCTCTGGCGGCGGCAGATTGTCTGTCGGCTGGTCCTGGACCGAGGCCGCGACGGCGTCAAGGCTGAAGGCCGTCAAGGCATGCAGGCCGTCGAGACTTGGGCTCGTCCTCGCTCCGGCGGCCGCCGAAGGTCTGGCGGAGGCCGAGCTTCTGGAAGCCGCTGCTTCAGCTGCGGGGCGCGCTTGGCCGAGAGGGTGCGGGAATTGACGCCCATCCAGGCGATTTCGCGCGGAGAGGCGGCCGAACTCGATCTTGGGGCAGCGGTTCATCACCACCTTGACGCCGGCGGCCTCGGCGCGCGGCGGCGGCTTCGTCGTTGCGCACGGTCGAGCTGCATCCAGATGACCTTGGGCTGCGGCGTCGAGCGCCAGCGCCTCGTCGACGACCGCGCCGGCGGCCTCCGAGTTGCGGAAGATGTCGACCATGTCGATCGGCTCCGGCACGTCGGCGAGCGAGGCGATAGACGTGCAGGCCGAGGATCTCTTGCCGGCGAGGCCCGGATTGATCGGATAGACGCGGTAGCCGCGGTCGACGAGATATTTCAGCACGAAAAAGCTCGGCCGCGCCTCGTTGGCCGAGGCGCCGACCATGGCGATCGTCTTCACCGAGCGGAGGATCGCGCGGATATAGGCGTCGGCATAGCCGTCGTGGTTCACCGGTCCTCCCAGCGCGGCTGGCGCTTGTCGATGAAGGCGCCGATGCCTTCCTCGGCGTCGCGCGGCCAGCATGTTGTCGACCATCACCGCGCGCGGCGTAGGCGATAGGCCTCGGCAAGGCGTCATCTCGCGCTGGCGGTAGAAGGCCTCCTTGCCGATCTGCGACCGTCAGGCGTCGATTTCGACGGCGATGGTGCGGGCGAGCGCGGTCGCGGCCTCGCAGTTCCTCGCCGGCCGGCACGACGCGGTTGACGAGGCCGATGCGCCAGGCCTCGCCGGCGGCGATCATCTCGCCGGTCAGCAGCATCTCCATGGCGTGCTTGGCGGCGACGTTGCGCGACAGCGCCACCATCGGCGTCGAGCAGAACAGGCCGATATTGACGCCGGGCGTGCAGAATGTCGCCGCGTCCGACGGCAACCGCGAGGTCGCAGGTCGCGACGAGCTGGCAGCCGGCGGCGGTCGCGATGCCCTGCGACGGCGGCGATCACCGGCTGCGGCAGGCGCGATGATCCTCTGCATCATCGCCGCGCAGCGCGTCCATGACGTCGGCGAAATAGGCGCGGCCGCCGGTCGGCATCGGCGCGGCGCGCGGTCATCTCCTTGAGATTGTGGCCGGCGGAGAAGACCGGGCCGTTCGCCGCGAGCACCACCACGCGCACCGCGCGGTCGGCGGCGATCGCGTCGAAAGCCTCCGACAGGGCGCGTCATCATGCCCTCCGACAGGCTGTTGCGGCTCGCCGGGCCGTTCAGCGTCAGCGTCGTGATGCCGTCGCGATCGTCGCGGCGGTCGATGAGGGCAGGGGGCAGTGACATCCGTCATTCGCAGAGGGACGGGCGCGACCTTGGCCCGCTATCGTCGGCGCTTCAAGGCGGCCGATCGACAGCCAGTCCAGCGCAGACCCCGGTGCCGATGCCCGACCAGACCCTCAGCCGCCACGATGACCGCGGTCGAGATCGAGAGCTTCCTCGAGCGCGAGTTCCCGCAGGTGTTCGGCACGGCCGCCATCTATTTGGTCGAGGCGGTCGGGCCATCGCTTCGCGCGGATGCGCTGCCGCTATCACCACAGCCAGCTGCGGCCCGGCGGCACGATTTCCGGCCCGACCATGATGACGCTGGCCGATACCGGGCTCTATGTGGCGATCCTCGCCTCGATCGGCCCGGTGGCGCTGGCGGTGACGACCAATCTCAACATCAATTTCCTGAGGAAACCCGAGCAGCGCGACCTCCTGGCCGAATGCCGGCTGGTCAAGCTCGGGCGGCGCCTCGCGGTCGGCGAGGTCTCGATCTGGTCGGACGGCGAGCCGGACGAGCTGGTGGCCCATGCCACCGGCACCTATTCCATCCCGCCGGAGCGGTGAGGGCGCCAAGTCTTTGCAAAATCAGCCCAAAGATACAGGTATTAAAATACCTATTTTGTAAGCTATTGGAATTGCTTGCCTTTGTGGCGCATCGGCGCATTGACGCTGCGCGCGGCTTCCCCTATAGCCTGCCCCCTCGACGCGCGGCCCCCGGGCTCCCGCGTTCCGATTTCTCGAAACCCGAGTGAGACCATCATGAAGACCTATCTCGGCGAAGCCCGCCGAGGTCGAGAAGAAGTGGGTGGTGATCGACGCGAAGGGCCTGGTCGTCGGGCCGTCTCGCTTCGATCGTCGCGATGCGCCTGCGCGGCAAGCACAAGGCCGACCTACACCCCCCATGTCGATTGCGGCGACAATGTCATCGTCATCAACGCCGACAAGGTGGTGTTCACCGGCCGCAAGCGCGACCAGAAGGTCTACTACCACCACACCGGCTATCCCGGCGGCATCAAGGAGCGCATCGCCAAGTTCATCCTCGAAGGCCGCTTCCCCGAGCGCATCGTCGAGAAGGCGGTCGAGCGCATGCTCCCGCGCGGCCCGCTCGGCCGCAAGCAGATGCTCGGCAACCTGCGCGTCTACAAGGGCGACGAGCATCCGCACGAGGCGCAGCAGCCCGGTCGCGCTCGACGTCGGCGCGATGAACTCGCAAGAATGTGAGGAGCCTGATCATGGCCGAGACCGTCTCAGTCGCTCGCAGGACCTCGGCTTGCCTCAAGCCGGCCGCCGCCGAGGCGCCGCGCCACGTGCAGAAGCTCGACAAGCAGGGCCGCGCCTATGCCACCGGCAAGCGCAAGGACGCGGTCGCCCGCGTCTGGATCAAGCCCGGCTCCGGCAAGATCACCGTCAACGACCGCGCCGTCGAAGTCTATTTCGCCCGCCCGGTGCTGCGCAGCTGATCCCGCAGCCGCTGGTGCGTCGCCAACCGCGACGACCAGTACGACATCGATCATCACGGTCGCCGGCGGCGGCCTCTCCGGCCAGGCCGGCGCGGTGCGCCACGGCCTCTCCAAGGCGCTGACCTATTACGAGCCGGACCTGCGCGGCGCGCTGAAGAAGGAAGGCTTCCTCACCCGCGACAGCCGCGTGGTCGAGCGCAAGAAGTACGGCAAGCGCCAAGGCCCGCCGTTCCTTCCAGTTCTCGAAGCGCTGAGTTCGCTTCGCGATCGGACCCATCGGAAAAGCCGGGCCTCGCGCCCGGCTTTTTCTTGTCCTCCGCGCGGTTGTCGCAAGGGGGGCGGGCAGCTATCGTCGGCAGCGTTCGTTTCCGCCGGATATATCGCCATGCGCCGCCTGATCCTTGCCGCCGGCCTCCTGCTCATCGCCGGCCTTTCCGCAGCGGGGGCGCAGACCCTTGCCGTCGCCGGCATATCCGAGCGCTCGGCGAGCCTCGACGTCGCGGCCCTCGAGGCGCTGGGCGTCACCGAGATCTCGGACACGCGCGAGGTTTCCGGGCAGGGCGCTCCCCAGCGATTGACCATCGTCTATCGCGGGGTGGAACTCGCCAAGGTGCTGGAGGCGCAGGGGATCGGCGAGGTCGATCGCTACCGGATCCGCGCGGCGACCGTCCTGATCACCGCGAAGGACGGCTATCGCGCCAGCTTCTCGTGGGGCGAGGTGTTCAATTCGGTGGCGGGGCCGCGCATCCTGGTGATCACGTCGGAGAACGGCCGGCCGAATTCGGCGCGCGAGGGCGTGTTCAGCCTGCGGTCGCTGTCGGACCTGCGGCCGGGGCCGCGCCATGTGCGGGACGTAGCGGAAATCCGCCTCATCCTGCCGCCATGAGCCGCGGCCCATCCGGAACATCCCCCCATGCCGCTCGACACGCCGGTTCCCCAGGGCTTCCGCGACGCCGCCTACAACAACGGCGCGGCCGTGCCGGGCTGGGTGGAGAAATTCGCCGCCTGGGCCGAGCGCTCGGCGGCGATCCGCGCCGCCCATGCCGCGACCATGGATCAGCCCTATCGTTCGCGTGAGCGGACGAAGATCGACCTCTTTCCGGGCCAGCCCGGTGCGCCGTGCCTCGTCTGGTTCCATGGCGGCTATTGGATGCGCAATTCGCGCGAGATGTTCGCGATCCTCGGCGAGGGGGTGAGGGCGCATGGCTGGTCGTTGGCGATCCCCGGCTACACGCTGGCGCCGGAGGCGAGCCTGCGCGAGATCGTCGGCGAATGCGAGGCGGCGCTGGACTGGCTGGCCGACGACGGCCGCACCCACGGCGTCGACGGCCCGCTGATCGTTGCCGGCTGGTCGGCCGGCGGGCATCTCGCGGCGATGACGCTCGGCCATCATCACGTGAAGGCGGGGCTCGCCGTCTCCGGCCTGTTCGAGCTGGCGCCGCTGCGCGACACCTATCTCGACGAGAAGCTGAAGCTCGAACTGACCGAGATCGCCGATCTTTCGCCGCAGCGCCGGCCGGTGGTGATGAAGCCGCTGACCATCGCCCATGGCACCGAGGAATTGCCGGCCCTCGTCGCCAATTCCGTCGGCTTCCACGCGCTGCGCACCCGCGCCGGCGCGCCCGGCGACCTCAGGGCGATCGGCGGCGCCGACCATTTCTCGGTGCTGGACGGGCTGACGAGGGCCGACGGCGACCTGACGCGGGCGCTGCTGGCGCTGGGGTAATGGGGCGAGCGGGCTTCGCCACCACAAGGCGCATGGCCTACCGCACCTCATCCTGAGGTGCGAGGCGAAGCCGAGCCTCGAAGGATCTCGCGCCGCTAGCTGACAGGAAGGCGTCCTTCGAGGCCCGCCTTGCAGGCGGGCTCCTCAGGATGAGGTGTGGAGAGGCCGACCTGCCGGAAAGGCAGGTGCTCCGCTTCCTCCTCACACCGCGATGCGCCCGCCTCCCTTGCGGGTGATCGCGACGATCGAGGGCCGCGGCGGCATGCCCGGCTGGAAGTCCGGCCAGCGGGTGGAGGGGTTCTCGAAGGTCGCCGGCGGCGCGTTGGGGTTCTCGTCGTCGCTCTCGCCGGGATGCTGGATGGCGACGAAGAAGGTCTCGCCGTCGGGGGTGAATTCGGGCCGCACATTTCGGCGCCGAACGGCACCTTGAAGAACAGCTTGGCCGTGCCGCGCGCCGCGCCTTCCGTCTCCATCGCCCAGACGCCGTCGTTGCGGCCGGTCTTGGAGGGCATGTTGCCGTCGGTCGCGACCCAGAGGCGCCCCTCGGCGTCGATGGCGCAATTGTCGGGCATGCCGAACCAGCCGTCCTTGGTGGTGGCCGAGTTGAAGGTCGCGCCGACGGTTGCGAGCGAAGGGTCGCCGCAGCGCACCAGGATCTCCCAGGTGAAGCGCGTCGCGGTGTGGTCGCGGCCCTCCGGCAGCATCTCGATGATGTGGCCGAAGCGGTTGTCGGAGCGTGGATTGGCGGCGTTCGACCTGTTCGCCGGTGCGCTGGTTGTTGTTGGTCAGCATGACATAGACCTTGTCGGTCGCAGGGTTCGCCTCGACGTCCTCCGGCCGGTCCATGCGGGTGGCGCCGAGGAGATCGGCGGCGCGGCGCGCCTCGATCACCACGTCGGCCTGGCTCATGAAGCCGTTGGCCTCGGTCAGCGGCCCCTCGCCGTGGACGAGGCGCAGCCACTCGACCGGTGCCGTCGGCGTCGTAGCGGGCGACATGCAGCGTGCCGCGCTCCAGCAGGTCCATGTCGCGGCGCGCGCTCGCCGGAGACGCGGCCCTCGGTGACGAACTTGTAGACATAGTCGAAGCGCTGGTCGTCGCCGGAATAGAGCGACGTAATGGCCGTTCTTCGCGGTGATGCCGGCGGCGCCCTCGTGCTTGAAGCGGCCGATGGCGGTGCGCTTCTTCGGCACGGAGGCCGGGTCGAAGGGGTCGATCTCCACGACCCAGCCGAAGCGGTTGGCCTCGTTCGGCTCCTTGTTGATGTCGAAGCGCTCGTGATGGTCGCCCCAGTTGAAGGCGCGGCCGGAATGCCCATGCGCTGGTAGTTGCGGGCCTCCGGGTGGTCGGCGGCGCGCTCGCCCGAGAAATAGCCGTTGATGTTCTCCTCGCAGGTGACCCAGGTGCCCCAGGGCGTGACGGCCGCCGGCGCAATTGTTGATCATGCCGAGGACCTTGCGGCCCTCCGGATCGGCCTTGGTGCGCATGCGCGGATGGCCGGCAGCGGGGCCGGTGATCGCCATCTCGGTCAGAGCCGTGATGCGGCGGGCATAGCGCGAGTTCGCCACCACCTGCCAGGTCTCGCCCTCGCGCCTTACCTCGATGACCGAGCCGCCATGGGCCGCCATCTCGATGGCGACGAGTTCGGCCGTCATGGCGGCGAAGGGCTCGCGGCCGAGCCGGCGGGCGCGCGCGTCCTGCACGCCGAGGCCGGGAAACATCAGCTCCTCGTTGGTATATTCGTGATTGACGCAGAGCAGGCCGTGGCGGCCGGGCTCCGCCGCGCCGGGCAACGGGAAATAGCCGAGATAGTCGTTGTTGTAGCCGAACTGGCCGCGCTGGCGCTCGGACGTCTGCGCGGCCGGATCGAAGGCCGGCGCGCCGGGGAGGACCGGATCGCCCCAGCGGATCAGCACCTCGGCATTGTAGCCGTTCGCCACCTCGGCGCGGTCGGTCGGCGTCGAGGAAAGCTCCTCGAAGGCGAAGGAGGGCGTGGTGGAGCGCCCCTCCGCCTTCAGCGCCTCCGATCCGAGCGTCGCGGTGATGGCGCCGACGCCGAGCACGCCCTTCATCAGGTCGCGCCGCGAGAAGCGCTCGGCGATGATGTCGCCGATGGTCGGGCCGCTCGCCGGGCTGGAGCCGAGATCCTCGCCGGCCTCGGCCGATTTCGAGCGGGTGTTGGCGGCGGGGATGTCGGACATGGCGGGGCTTCCTGGCGTGGCACGGCGTCAGCTTAAGAATGCCGGGCCGGCCGCGACAGATTGGTGACAAGACGCATGGGGCGAAGCGCGCGAGACCTCAACAGATCGTTTACGGGACCGGGCGTATTGTCGGACAAGGGGGAAGCAGGCATCGGGCAAGGAGTGAGCCGATGGACCGCGTACTGGGTCTGGTCAATGTCGAGCAGGATCTCGCCAAGCTGATGCGCGCCGCCGAGCGGGCGGGCCTCGCGCTCGGCTGCATCGATCCGGAAGAGACCAATCTCGTCCTGCCCGGCGACGAAAGCGACCCGTCCTGGACGCTGGGACGCATCGGCGCCTGGGTGATCACCGGCGCGCTGGCCGCGGCCTTCCTCATTCTCTGAGCCTGGCGGCTGCCGTCAGTCCGGCGGAATGCCGGCCTCGGCCACCACGCGGCCCCACTTGTCGATCTCCTGCTGGATATAGGTGCCGAACCGCTCGGGCGTGCCGCCCTGGATCTCGATGCCGAGCACGGTGAGCTTGGCCTTCACGTCGGGGGCGTCCAGCGCCTCGTTGATCGCCTTGTTGAGCACCATCACCACGTCGCGCGGCGTGCCCTTCGGCGCGAGGATGCCGCCCCAGGTGTTGGCGTCATAGCCGGTGAGGCCGGTTTCCGACATGGTGGGAACGTCGGGCAGCGAGGGCGAGCGGGTCAGTGTCGTCACCGCCAGCGCGCGCACGCCGCCGGCCTGGACATGCGGCAGGATGGCCGAGATCGTGTCGAAGATCATGTGGGTGCGGCCCGACAGGAGGTCGCCATGCGCCGCCGTCGACCCGCGATAGGGCACGTGCAGCATGGCGGTGCCGGTCATGGTCTTGAACAGTTCCGCCGCCATGTGCAGCGAACTGCCCTTGCCGGAGGAGGCGAAGGTCGCCTGCGGGTTGGCCTTGATCCAGGCGACGAGTTCGGGAACCGTCCTCGCCGGCACGGAAGGGTGGACGGCCAGCACCAGCGGCACGACATGGGTGAAGACGATCGGCGCGAAATCGCCGACGGGGTCGTAGGGCAATTGCCGGTAGAGGTGCTTGTTGGTGGCGTGGCTGGAGGCGACGATCACCAGCGTGTAGCCGTCCGGCGGGCTCTTGGCGACGACGTCGGTGCCGAGATTGTTGGCCGCGCCCGGCCGGTTCTCCACCACCACCGACTGGCGCAGCGACACCTGCAGCTTGTCGGCGACGTTGCGGGCGATCACGTCGATGGCGCCGCCGGGCGTTGCGGGCACGACGATCCTGATGGTCTGGGCGGGGTAGGGCGCCTGCGCGCGGGCAGGGCGGCCAAGGGCTGTCACGGCCGGCACGAGCGGCAGGTGCAGCAGAACACGGCGGTCCAGCATCCGAAATCCCTCCCATGGTCGTTCGCCGCCCGTCTTGAGCGGGCTGGTGACGACAGTAGGGAGATGAGACCGGCCATCTGTCAAACGGCGGACGGTCCTGCCGGCCGACAGAAAAACGGGCGCCGAAGCGCCCGTTGGAAGGTGACCACGAAACATCGCGGTTGGGAGGAAGCTCGTCGGCACCGCCCCGCGGGGCGATGCGAAAGGCTCGTCCGGCCGTCGAACGGGGGCGGCGCGCAGCCGCCCCGGCCCGATCAGACCGAGTAGTACATGTCGTACTCGACCGGGTGCGGCGTCATCTCGAAGCGCATCGACCTCGTTCATCTTCAGCTCGATGTAGCTGTCGATGAAGTCGTCGTTGAACACGCCGCCGGCCTTGAGGAAGGCGCGGTCCTTGTCGAGGCTCTCGAGAGCCTCGCGCAGCGAGCCGCAGACCGTCGGGATCTTCTTCAGCTCCTTCGGCGGCAGGTCGTAGAGATCCTTGTCCATGGCCGAGCCCGGATCGATCTTGTTCGTGATGCCGTCGATGCCGGCCATCAGCATCGCCGCGAAGGCGAGGTACGGATTGGCGGTCGGATCGGGGAAGCGCACCTCGACGCGCTTGGCCTTCGGGTTGGTCGTCTACGGAATGCGGCAGGAGGCCGAGCGGTTGCGGGCCGAATAGGCCAGCAGCACCGGCGCCTCGTAGCCCGGGACCAGGCGCTTGTAGGAGTTGGTCGACGGGTTGGTGAAGGCGTTGAGCGCCTTGGCGTGCTTGATGATGCCGCCGATGTAGTACAGGCATTCTCTGACGAGGTCGGCATACTTGTTGCCGGCGAACAGCGGCTTGCCGCCCTTCCAGATCGACTGGTGGACGTGCATGCCCGAGCCGTTGTCGCCGAAGACCGGCTTCGGCATGAAGGTGGCGGTCTTGCCGTAGATGTTGGCGACTTGTGGATGCAGTACTTGTAGATCTGCATGCTGGTCGGCCATGTGCGTCAGCGTGTCGAACTTCATGCCGAGCTCATGCTGGGCGGAAGCGACCTCGTGGTGGTGCTTCTCGACCTTGACGCCCATCGCGGCCATGGCGGCGAGCATCTCGCCGCGCATGTCCTGGAGGCTGTCCATGCGGCGGAACCGGGAAGTAGCCGCCCTTGGTGCGGACGCGGTGGCCGAGGTTGCCGCCCTCGTAGTCGGTGTCGCCGTTGGTCGGCAGTTCGATGGAGTCGAGCTTGAAGCCGGTGTTGTAGGGCGTCGGCGGAGAACTTCACGTCGTCGAACACGAAGAACTCGGCTTCCGGGCCGACGAAGATGGTGTCGCCGATGTTCGATGGACTTCAGATAGGCCTCGGCCTTCTTGGCGATGCCGCGCGGGTCGCGGCCGTAGGGCTCGCCGGTGGTCGGCTCGAGCACGTCGCAGACGATCGACAGCGTCGGTCTCGGCGAAGAAGGGATCGATCGTGGGCGGTCGCCGGGTCGAGCATCAGCATCATGTCGGACTCGTTGATCGCCTTCCAGCCGGCGATCGACGAACCGTCGAACATGGTGCCTTCGGCGAAGATGTCCTCGTCGATGATGCGAGATGTCGAAGGTGACGTGCTGCCACTTGCCGCGCGGGTCGGTGAAGCGGAGGTCGACATACTTGACGTCGTTGTCCTTGATCATCTTCAGGACATCCTTGGCAGTCGTCATCAGTGCTTCCTCTTTCGGTTGGCACGAAATTCTGCAGATGCGGGCGGGAGAGGCCCGTCGAGATTGGATCAGATGGCGTCGAGGCCGGTTTCGCCGGTGCGGATGCGGATCGCTTCCTCGATGGTTGACACGAAGATCTTGCCGTCGCCGATGCGCCCGGTCTGCGCCGCCTTGCGGATGGCATCGATGGCCTTGTCGACCATCTCGTCGGGCATGACGATCTCGATCTTCACCTTCGGGAGGAAGTCGACGACATATTCGGCGCCGCGATAGAGCTCGGTATGGCCCTTCTGCCGGCCGAAGCCCTTCGCCTCGGTGACGGTGATGCCCTGAAGCCCAACCTCCTGCAGCGCCTCCTTCACCTCGTCGAGCTTGAAGGGCTTGATGATCGCCTCGATCTTCTTCATTCCAATCCTCATCGATGATCCGCCGCCTGACAGCCGCCGCCGTGACCGCGGATCACTTCGCGGGCTAGCAGGAGATGTGCCAGAGCGGGCTTGCGCGAAAATCGCCGCCTTTTCATGGAAAACCATGCTCCGGGCGTCGAGGCCATGCAGCATGATCTTACCTTGCGGTGCAAAAAATAGTCAATTTGCACAGGAAAAGTGCATTTTGATCGGCGGGCGATCGGTCGGCGCGGATTTCCCTCGGGCAGGCGGGCGGAAAATGCTCACGATTTGTGCATTCTCGCTCGAGGGAGAGCAGGCCGTCGTGTTGACCGGGAGCGCTGCGTGCCGCCAGATGTCGCCATGATCGAGCTCCTGACGCCGGCCGAGATGGCCGAGGCCGACCGGCTGACGATCGCCTGGGGCACGCCGGGCACGGTGCTGATGCGCCGGGCGGGGCTGGCGGTCGCCGAGGCGACGGCGCGGCTCGCCGGGCCGGGCGGACCGGTCGATATCCTCTGCGGCCCCGGCAACAATGGCGGCGACGGCTATGTCGCAGCGCGCGCGCTCGCCGAGCGTGGCCATGGCGTCCTCGTCTTCGCCGATCCGCCGCCGGATATCCGGGCAGGGCGATGCGGCGGCGGCCGCGGCCACCTGGAGCGGGCCGGTCCATCCGCTGGCGCGACTGGTCGCCGGCGCGCGGGGCCGTGGTCGTCGATGCGCTCTATGGCGCCGGGCTCGCGCGCGACATCGAGGGACCGGTGGCAGATCTGATCGGGCGGCTCAACGCGCTCGGCCACGCGGGTGGTGGCGGTCGACGTGCCCTCCGGCATCGACGGCGCGACCGGTGCGGTGCGCGGCGTGGCGGTGGAAGCGGAGGAGACCGTCACCTTCTTCCGCGAGAAGCCCGGTCACCTGCTCCTTCCGGGACGTCTCCGGTGCGGCCGGATTTTCCTTGCCGATATCGGCATTCCCGCGGCCTTGCTCGGAGCGATGGCTCGCGTCCTGTTCCAGGAACGCTCCGCCGCTCTGGCGCGCCGTCTACCCCTGGCCACAGATCGACGGCCACAAGTATGGGCGCGGCCACGGGGTCATCGTATCGGGCGATCTGGCCCATACCGGGGCGGCCCGGCTCGCCGCCCGCGGGGCGCTGAGGGCAGGCGCGGGGCTGGTTTCGCTGGCCTCGCCCCCGGACGCGCTCGCCGTCAACGCCGCCCATCTCACCGCCATCATGCTGATCCGCCTCGACGGCGCGCCGGGGCTCGGCCAGATCCTTCACGACCGCAGAAAAAATGCCGTCTGCCTGGGCCCGGCCCTCGGCGTGGGCGAGGCGACAAGGGCGCTGGTGGCCGAGGCGCTGGCGAGCGGAGCGGCGGTGGTGCTCGACGCCGACGCGCTGACGAGCTTCGCCGACTGCCCCGAACACGCTCTTCACCGGCATCCGCCTCTGGCCGGAACGGCCGGTGGTCCTGACCCCGCATTCCGGCGAGTTCGCGCGGCTTTTCGGCGATCGGGCCGGCGCCTCGAAGCTGGAAGCGGCGCGCTTCGCCGCCGAGCGATCGGGCGCCGTGGTGGTGCTGAAGGGGCCGGATACGGTGGTCGCAGGCCCCCGACGGCCGCGCCTCGATCGCCGCCAACGCGCCGCCCTGGCTCGCCACGGCCGGCTCGGGCGACGTGCTCGCCGGCTTCGTCACCGGCCTGCTGGCCCAAGCGATGCCGGCCTTCGAGGCGGCCTCGGCCACCGTCTGGCTGCACGGCGAGGCGGGCCTCGAAGCCGGCGTCGGGCTCATCGCGGAAGACCTGCCGGAGGCGCTGCCGCGGGTGCTGGCGAGGCTGCTCGCCGGCGACTGAACCCTTCAGGTCACCTCGAACCACTGGACCAGCGGGCCGCGATCGTCGCCGATCGCCTGCGCCTCGATGACCCATTTGCCGGGATTGTCGGCGAGGAAGGCGATGCGCGCGGTGGTGCCGGGCGCGACCAGGATCGTGTCGAGGAAGAACGGCTTCCAGCCGTCGTCGAGGCCGTCGAGCAGGCGCGCCTGATGGCCGTGGAGATGGACGGCGTGGAAGCCCTGCGTCTGGTTCCGGAGGCCCGCCATGACCACGGTGCCGCGCCGCACCCTGAAGGCGGGATCGCGCGCCGGGGCGCGGTCGGGCTTGCCGTTGAAGACGGTGTCGGTGCCCTTCGCCTCGATGCCGAGATCGAGCCGGAAGGCGCGGCGGAAGTCCATGTCCTGCGCGATCGGATTGGGGTCGAGCCAGTCGGGCCGTGGCAGCGGGGAGGGGCGGAGCGGCGCCCCGTCGGCGACCTTCAGGAGGCCTTCGAGCGCCGCGCCCTGCAGGTTGTTGATCGCGATCGGCACCGACGAGCCGGGCGCGCCGGTGACGTCGAGCATGATCTCGGCGCGCTGGCCGGGGCCGAGCGTCACCTGCGCGTTCTGCAACAGGAAGGGCTCGCAGGGCTGGCCGTCGAGCGCGACCAGCGTCAGCGGCTGGCCGGGCACCACCACCTGCATGATGCGGGCATGGGCGGCATTGGCGATGCGCAGCCAGAGCCGTTCGTTGGCGCGCGCCTCGATGGTGAAGTCCGGCTGGCCGTTGACGGTGACGATGCGGCCGGCGGTGCCGGGCCGGCCCTGCGGCTCAAGCGCCGTGCCGGCGGCGGCGAGGGCGCCCTTGTCGTCCAGCGCCCATTCGCCGAGCACGAGGATCTGCTCGCGGTCGGCGGTCGGCAGGGTCGGCCCCTCGACGATCATCAGGCCGGCGAGGCCGCGGGTCACCTGGCTTGCGCCGTGCGCCGGATGCCAGGGGCGATAGAGGAAGGTGCCGGCATCCTGCGGCGTGAAGGCGATGTCGAAGGTCGCGCCGGGGGCGACGGCCTCCTGCGTCAGGCCGGCAGCGCCGTCCATGGCATTGGCGAGCCTCATGCCGTGGAAGTGCAGGGCCGTCGGCTGGTCGAGGCCGTTGGCGAGGCGCAGGCGGAATTCCTCGCCGCGGCGCGCCCTGAGGACCGGGCCGGGCACCAGCCCGTCATAGCCGAGGATGGCCGTCGCCGGGTGATCAGGCCCCTGCAGGCGCGCTTCGCCGGGCATGGCGGCCAGCGTGCGCACCGGCGCCTGCTGGCCGCGTGACGGGCCGGCGAGAACGGGCAGGGCGGCGAGGCCGGTGATCAGGCTGCGTCGGTCGAACGGGGGCGGGCTCGGCATCGTCTCGCTTCGGCGGGCGGGCTTCGGGGCGATCTCGCCTTCAGTCTATGGCTTATTCGCGGTGCCCATGCACCTGCGGCAAGAAGCGGCTTGTTCCCCTGCGTCACGCCGATAGCATGGCGGGAGGCACGGGGAGGGCGGCATGATGGGCAGGGACAGGATGCGGTGGAGACGGGTGCTGGCGGTGGCCGGCTTCCTGGCTTGGGGCGGCGTGGCGCCGGCGGCGGCGCAGAACGCCAATCCCGGCCTTGTTGGGATCGACCGGATGCGCATGGCGATGGGCCTTCTGGCGAGCGAGACCAACCGCCGCGCCTGCAACATCACGGCCGAACTCGAACAGGCCATGGTGCGGCGGCTGCGGATCGGGCCGTCCGGCATCGGCGTCTCGATTCCCGAGCAGATGCGCATCGTGCAGCCCTCGCCCGGGCACAATGTCCATGTCGCCCAGCCGAACGACCGGGCGCTGCCGCTGTTCTTCGTCTCGGTCTCGGCGCTGGCGGTCACCGTCGGGCAGACCACCATCTGCAGCTATTCGGTGATGGCCAAGGTCGACGTGCGCGTTTCCGGCCAGTCCGGCGCGACCGGCCGCACCATGGACCAGGAGGTCGGCGTCTGGTTCTTCGACCGGCTCTATTCCGGCACGCCGGACACGTTCGCAGCCGATCTCTCGGCCTCGATGGAGACGGTCGGCCAGGAACTCGCCGCCGCCGTCCGCAACGCCGCGCCCGGCAAGCAGCGCTGAAGCCTTGCGAGGGCCTGTGCCGTTCCGGGATGGCACGGCGCTTGAGAGACGATGCCGAGCGGCCGCATGGCCGTCCCGAAACGGGAGGCATCGATGTTGAAACTCGCGATTTTGGGCGGCGGCGCCCTGGCTCTCGCCCGCTATGCCGACGTGCTGCCGAGCGGGCAGGCGACCACCGTGCTCGGCGGCGCCGTCATCACGGTGATGCTGATCTGGGTGGGGCTGTTCGCCCGCGTCTGACCCGATGCCGGGGCCGTGGTCCGGTCACTGTGACGCGGATGACATTTTTTTGGTGCAACCGGGCGGACCCGATGCTAAGAGGCCGCGCCCGGAGGGTCTTGAACGCCCCCGGGAACGAGAAGCTATTTCAAACGGCCCTCGGCGGGCGTGGTGGAATTGGTAGACACGCGGGATTTAGGTTCCAGTGGCGAAAGCCGTGGGGGTTCGAGCCCCTCCGCCCGCACCACCCTCCGTCGGACCGGCAAGACCACGAACACGAAAGAATCTGAGCCATGCAGGTGACGGCCACCCTGTCCGAAGGTCTGAAGCGCGAGTTCCGCGTCGTGGTTCCGGTGACCGAGCTCGCCGAGCGCGCCGACCAGCGCCTCAACGACCTGCGCGGTCGCGTCAACATCAACGGTTTCCGTCCCGGCAAGGTGCCGACCGCGCATCTCAAGAAGCTCTATGGCAAGTCGGTGCTCGCCGAGACGATCGAGGCGCTGGTGGGCGAGACCAACGAGAAGATCGTCGCCGACAACAATTTCAAGCTGGCGATGGAGCCGGCAGGTGAAGCTGCCCGAGGCCGAGACCGAGGTCCAGGCCGTGTTCGACGGCAAGGCCGACCTCGACTACACCGTGTCCTTCGAGGTGCTGCCGACGATCGAGCTCGCCGATTTCAAGGGCATCAAGGTCGAGAAGCCGGTCGTCGAGCCGGCCGACGCCGAGGTCGACGAGATGCTCGCCCCATGGCCAAGCAGAACCGTCCGTTCGAGGCCAAGGCCAAGGGCAAGGCCGAGAATGGCGACCGCGTGACCATCTCCTTCGTCGGCACGATCGACGGCGAGACGTTCGAGGGCGGCACCGCCGAGGACATTCAGGTCGAGCTCGGCTCGAACTCGTTCATCCCGGGCTTCGAGGAGCAGCTGGTCGGCGTCAAGGCCGGCGACGAGAACGACCCTCAAGGTCACGTTCCCGGTCGAACTATGGCGCGACGAATCTCGCCGGCAAGGCCGCCGAGTTCGAGGTGACGGTGAAGAGTCGCAGAAGCCCGGCGAGCGCGCGATCGACGACGAGTTCGCCAAGAAGCTCGGTTTCGAGTTCCTCGAGAAGCTGCAAGGACGCGGTGCGCGAGCCGCCTGAGCAGCGAGTATGGCGACGCGATCCGCCGCAAGGTGAAGCGCATGCTGCTCGACGCGCTCGACGAGTGCATCCTTCGACCTGCCGCCGACGCTGGTCGACCAGGAGTTCGAGAACGTCTGGCAGCCAGGTGACCCACGATCTGGAGCAGCCGCGGCAAGACCTTCGCGGACGAGGGCACGACCGAGGAGAAGGCGCGCGCCGAGTATCGCAAGATCGCCGAGCGCCGCGTGCGCCTCGGCCTGGTGCTTGTCGGAGATCGGCGAGCAAGAACAAGATCAAGGTCAGCGACGAGGAGGTGAGCGCGCGCGGTCGTCGAGCGTGCGCGCCAGTTCCCCGGCCAGGAGCAGCAGGTCTGGGATTTTTACCGCAAGACCCCGGATGCGCTTGCCTCGCTGCGCGCGCCGATCTTCGAGGAGAAGGTCGTCGACTATCATCCTTGAGCTCGCCATGTGACCGAGAAGAAGGTTTCCAGGAGGATCTGTTTAAGGAAACGAGGAAGAGGAAGCGCCTGCGGCTTCACCCGCATTTACGGCCTCGCGCCTTTTTTGGCATTCCATCCGATCCTTATGGCGTCGGGAGAATTGGCTCATATGCGCCGACGTCCCAAGGATAAACCATGAGAGATCCGGTCGATACCTACATGAACTATCTCGTCCCGATGGTGGTCGAGCAGACCAACCGCGGCGAGCGCTCCTACGACATTTATTCGCGCCTCCTGAAGGAGCGGATCATCTTCATCACGGGTCCGGTCGAGGACGGCATGTCGACGCTGATCGTCGCCCAGCTTCTCTTCCTCGAGGCCGAGAACCCGAAGAAGGAGATCTCAATGTACATCAACTCGCCGGGCGGCGTGGTGACGTCGGGCATGGCGATCTACGACACGATGCAGTTCATCCAGCCGCCGGTCTCGACGCTGTGCATCGGCCAGGCCGCGTCGATGGGCTCGCTGCTGCTGACAGCCGGCGCCAAGGGCCTGCGCTTCGCGCTGCCGAACGCGCGCATCATGGTCCACCAGCCCTCGGGCGGCTTCCAGGGCCAGGTCGACCGACATCATGCTCCATGCCGAGGAGATCGATGGAGACTGAAGAGCGGCTCAACGAAATCTATGTCAAGCACACGGGCCAGTCGCTCAAGAAGATCGAGGACGCGCTGGAGCGTGACAATTTCCTGTCCGCCGAGGAGGCGCAAGGAGTTCGGTGTGATCGACAAGGTGATCGAGAAGCGTCTCGATGAGAGCACCGCGGCCGGCTGATGACCGGAGCGTCGCCGGTTTCGACGGGATTCCTTGCGACACATCCGGCGGCCGCCCTTCATAATGGTCATGATCGAGTGCGGTGGCCTTCAAAAGGCCATCGGCAGTGCCGAATAGTGTTAATCATTTATTGATCGGATTGGCCTACCATGCTTGGCTTAGGGCCGGCAGGTGGGTAGGGTCGACCAATATGTTTGAGGTAGCTCCGGTGCCGATTTGTAACGGACTGGATGATCGTCAGACGGGTCGGTTCGATGGAGACGACGGATGAGCAAAGTCGGCAGCGACGCGCAAGAATACGCTCTACTGTTCCTTCTGCGGCAAGAGCCAGCATGAGGTCCGCAAGCTCATTGCCGGGCCCGACCGTGTTTATCTGCGATGAATGCGTCGAGCTGTGCATGGACATCATCCGCGAGGAGAACGAAATCCTCGCTGGTGAAGTCGCAGCGACGGGATCCCGACGCCGAAGGAAATCTGCAAGGTCCTCGACGATTATGTGATCGGCCAGTACCACGCCAAGCGCGTGCTGTCGGTCGCGGTCCACAACCACTACAAGCGGCTGAACCACGCGACCAAGCACAACGACGTCGAGCTGGCGAAGTCGAACATCCTGCTGATCGGCCCGACCGGCTCGGGCAAGACGCTGCTCGCGCAGACGCTCGCCCGCATCCTCGACGTGCCCTTCACGATGGCGGATGCGACGACGCTGACCGAGGCCGGCTATGTCGGCGAGGACGTCGAGAACATCATCCTCAAGCTGCTGCAGGCCGCCGACTACAATGTCGAGCGGGCGCAGCGCGGCATCGTCTACATCGACGAGATCGACAAGATCTCCCGCAAGTCCGACAACCCGTCGATCACCCGCGACGTGTCGGGCGAGGGCGTGCAGCAGGCGCTGCTGAAGATCATGGAAGGCACGGTCGCCTCCGTGCCTCCGCAGGGCGGCCGCAAGCACCCGCAGCAGGAGTTCCTGCAGGTCGACACCACGAACATCCTGTTCATCTGCGGCGGCGCCTTCGCCGGCCTCGAGAAGATCATCTCGGCCGCGCGGCAGGGCACCTCGATCGGCTTCGGCGCCAAGGTCGCAGGCTCCGGAAGACCGCCGCACCGGCGAGATCTTCCGCGAGGTCGAGCCCGAGGATCTGCTGAAGTACGGCCTGATCCCCGAGTTCGTCGGCCGCCTGCCGGTGCTCGCGACGCTCGAGGATCTCGACGAGGCCGCGCTCAAGAAGATCCTGATCGAGCCGAAGAACGCGCTGGTGAAGCAGTATCAGCGGCTGTTCGAGATGGAGAATGTCGATCTGTCGCTTCCACGAGGACGCGCTGGGCGCGATCGCCCGCAAGGCGATCGAGCGCAAGACCGGCGCGCGCGGCCTGCGCTCGATCATGGAGGGCATCCTGCTCGACACCATGTTCGACCTGCCGGGCCTCGAAGGCGGTCGAGGAGGTGGTGATCTCCGACGAGGTGGTGCAGGGCAAGGCCCGGCCGCTCTACATCTATCGGAGAAGGATCGATGCAAACTAATCCGCTTCCGCGTTCCGGCCCCTTGACACGGTCGCCGCCACCTAGTCCGTTCCGGACCATCCGACGCCGTCGTCGGGCGGGCCCATTCGGGCCTTTGACGGCGGTCACATAAGGACAGGGAAACATGAGCGAGACCAAGAAGCGGCCGCCCCTATCCCCGGTATCGCAAGATCTTCCCGGTCCTGCCGCTGCGCGACATCGTCGTCTTCCCGCACATGATCGTGCCGCTGTTCGTCGGCCGCGAGAAGTCGATCCGGGCGCTCGAAGAGGTGATGAAGCGCCGAAAGCTACATCCTGCTCGCCACCCAGAAGAACGCCTCCGACGACGATCCGGCGACCGGATGCGATCTACGAGGTCGGCACGCTGGCGAGCGTGCTGCAGCTCCTGAAGCTGCCCGACGGCACCGTGAAGGTGCTGGTCGAGGGCGTCGCGCGCGCCAAGGTCGCCGAGCTATGCCGACCGCACGAATTCTACGAGGCCGAGCGCCGCGGTGCTCGCCGACGACGATGGCGCGACAAGGTCGAGGCCGAGGCGCTGGCGCGCTCGGTGGTCACCGAGTTCGAGAGCTATGTGAAGCTCAACAAGAAGGTCTCGCCCGAAGTCGTCGGCGTCGGTCGAGCAGATCGAGGACTACTCCAAGCTCGCCGACACGGTCGCCTCGCATCTGGCGGTCAAGATTTCCGACAAGCAGGCGTGCTCGAGATCTCGACCGTCGCCGAGCGCCTGGAGAAGGTGCTCGGCCTGATGGAGAGCGAGATCTCGGTGCTGCAGGTCGAGAAGACGCATCCGCACGCCGCGTCAAGCGCCAGATGGAGAAGACGCAGCGCGAATACTACCTCAACGAGCAGATGAAGGCGATCCAGAAGGAGCTCGGCGACGAGGAAGGCCGGGACGAGCTCGCCGAGCTCGAAGAGCAAGATCAAGAAGACCAAGCTCTCCAAGGAAGCGCGCGACAAGGCGCATGCACGAGCTGAAGAAGCTGCGGCAGATGTCGCCGATGTCGGCGGAAGCCACGGTCGTGCGCAACTATCTCGACTGGATGCTGTCGATCCCGTGGGGCAAGAAGTCGAAGATCAAGAAGGACCTCGCCGGCGCGCAGGCCATGCTCGACGACGACCACTTACGGCCTCGAGAAGGTCAAGGAGCGCATCGTCGAATATCTCGCGGTGCAGCAGCGCGCCAACAAGCTGACCGGCCCGATCCTGTGCCTCGTCGGCCCGCCCGGCGTCGGCAAGACCTCGCTCGGCAAGTCGATCGCCAAGGCGACGGGCCGCGAGTTCGTGCGCATGTCGCTCGGCGGCGTGCGCGACGAGGCCGAGATCCGCGGCCACCGCCGGACCTATATCGGCTCGATGCCCGGCAAGATCATCCAGTCGATGCGCAAGGCCAAGACGCGCAACCCGCTGTTCCTGCTCGACGAGATCGACAAGATGGGCGTGGACTTCCGCGGCGATCCGTCGTCGGCGCTGCTCGAGGTGCTCGATCCCGAGCAGAACTCGACGTTCAACGATCACTATCTCGAGGTCGATTACGATCTGTCGAACGTGATGTTCGTCACCACGGCGAACACGCTGCAACATTCCGCCGGCCGCTGCTGGACCGCATGGAGATGATCCGCATCGCCGGCTACACCGAGGACGAGAAGGTTGAGATCGCCGCAAGCACCTGATCCCGAACGCGGTCAAGAAGCACGGCCTCGACGCGAAGGAATGGTCGATCGACGACGACGGCGCTGATGATGCTGATCCGGCGCTACACCCGCGAGGCGGGCGTGCGCAATCTCGAGCGCGAGATGTCCAACCTCGTCCGCAAGGCGCGTGAAGGAGCTGTGCTCGAAGAAGAAGAAGGTCGAAGGTCGACGCCGAGAAGCTGTCGAGGATTATCTCGGCGTGCCGAAGTACCGCTACGGCGAGACCGAGACCGAGGATCAGGTCGGCGTGGTCACGGGCCTCGCCTGGACCGAGGTCGGCGGCGAGCTGCTGACCATCGAAGGCGTGCATGATGCCCGGCAAGGGCCGCATGACCGTGACCGGCAACCTGCGCGACGTGATGAAGGAATCGATCTCGGCGGCGGCGTCCTATGTCCGCTCGCGCGCGGTCGACTTCGGCATCGAGCCGCCGCTGTTCGACAAGCGCGACATCCACGTCCACGTGCCGGAAGGCGCGACCCCGAAGGACGGCCCGTCGGCGGGCATCGCGATGGCCACCGCGATCGTCTCGGTCATGACCGGCATTCCGGTCCGCCGCGATATCGCCATGACCGGCGAGGTCACGCTGCGCGGCCGGGTGCTGCCGATCGGCGGCCTCAAGGAGAAGCTGCTCGCGGCGCTGCGCGGCGGCATCAAGAAGGTGCTGATCCCGGAGGAGAACGCCAAGGATCTCGCGGAGATCCCGGACAATGTGAAGAACGGTCTGGAGATCGTTCCGGTCTCGCGGATGGACGAGGTGCTAGCCACGCGCTGGTCCGCAAGCCCGAGCCGATCGAGTGGGACGAGGACGGCCGAGCCCGTCCAGGCCCGCAAGGTCGGCGACGAGGACGAGGAGCCGGTGCCGTCGCGCATTGACGGTTGCCGGCCACAGACTGGAACAGTTTCGAACCCCGGGCGCGTTGCCCGGGGTTTTTTGACGAAGGCGAAGGTTTTCCCGCAGGAAAATCGCGCAATCCGCCGTTTCGGCTTGCATTCTGATCAGCCGCGCGGCACCACATCCCCTCCGTTCGGCCGGTGAGCGAATCTGGCGGGACGCAAACGCGAAGGAGAAAAGCCCGTGACCAAGAACGAACTGATCGCCGCGGTCGCCGAGCAGGCGAGCCTCACCAAGGCGCAGGCGGGTGCTGCCGTCGATGCCACGTTCGACATCATCGAAGCCACCGCTGAAGTCGGGCGGCGATGTGAAGCTCGTCGGCTTCGGCGCATTTTCCGTGACCAACCGCGCCGCGCGCGAGGGCCGCGACCCGCGCACCGGCAAGCCCGTGAAGATCGCCGCCTCCAAGGCGCCGAAGTTCACGGCCGGCAAGGGCCTCAAGGACGCCGTGAATTCCTGAGATCCCTGCGGTTCCCCCATCCCGCGCGCGCCGCCGGCATCCTGCCCGGCGGCGTTCGCTTTTCCGGCCGGTCTTGCGCCGGCGGCCCGCGCGGTCTAGATGCCCATCCGGCCGGGCGGTTAGCTCAGTTGGTAGAGCGCCTGCTTTACACGCAGGATGTCGGCGGTTCGAGCCCGTCACCGCCCACCAGCCGGCCCCGAAACTGTTCCCGTCGGCGGCGCGGACGAGGCCTCCGAAGCCGGAGCTTCCAGGCTCCGCAGCCGGACAAAAGTCGCTCCGGCGCAGGAGACCCGTCTCCGGCTAGGAGGTTCTGCGGACGCAGGGCCGCGTGAACCGATGCTATAGCGCCGTTCGGGCGACACCGCGGCGCCCGGCGCGGCGTGACGATGAAGAGGACGGCGAAGCGTTGAGGTCACTGGTCGACAGGCTCCGCTCAGGTCCCCTCGGGCCGGCCCGCTTTCCCTATCGCCGCTTCGCCCTCGCCGTCCTGCTCGGCCTCGTCGGCGGCCTCGCCTTCGTCCTAGGCCCGCCTGCCGCTGCCCTGGATGCTCGGGCGCGATGGCGCTCTGCACGCGTGGCGGCGCTGTTGCAGCGCGCCCATCGCCGCGCCGGCGATCATCCGCCCGCCGATGTCCGGCGTCATCGGCGTGATGCTCGGCTCCGGTTTCTCGCCGGCGATTCTCGCCAATGCCGGCAACTGGCTGCCGACGCTCGCCGGGCTCGTCCTGTTCATGATCGCCTGCGGGCGTCGCTGCGTCGGCTATTTCCGCAGCGTCGGCGGCTTCGACTGGATCACCGCCTTCTTCTCCGGCATGCCCGGCGGCCTCGTCGAGATGGTCACCTACGGCGAGGAGCAGGGCGGCGATGCCCGCGTGATCGCGCTGATCCATTCGTCGCGCATCCTGATGGTGGTGATGACGCTGCCCTTCATCGTCCAGTGGATCGGGGGCGTCTCGCTCGAACGGCGGGCGCGTCGCCGGCTCGTCGCATCGTCGCAGACGCCCGCTCGACTCTGAGCTCTGGCTGATCGGCTGCGGCATCGTCGGCGTCGTTCGGCCATTGGCTGAGGCTGCCGGCGAGTACCTGCTCGGCCCGATGCTGGTGAGCGCGGCCGTGCATCTGTCACGGGCCTCGAGCGAATTCCAGCCCGCCGGCGGAGATCGTCAATGCGGCGCAGCTGGTGCTCGGCGTGTCATCGGCTGCCGCTTCGTCGGCACGGCGCAGCGCCACCGTGATGCGCATCCTCGCTCCTGTCGGTCGGCTCGACCATCGATCCTGGTCGCGCTGGATGACCGGCTTCGCCTGGCCGTCGCCGATGCTCTCGATCTACGACATGGATTTCGCTGATCCTGGCCTATTCGCCCGGCGGGCTCGCCGAGATGAGCCTGATCGCCGTGTCGCTGCACGCCGAGGTCGCCTTCGTCGCCGCCCACCACATCGTCCGGGTCTTCCTGGTGATGATCTCGGCGCCGGCTGGATCTTCGAGCGTCATCGGCGGGCCGGCACGGCGCCGGCCGCCGGACTGAGGCCTGCCGTCAGGCGGCCCGCACCTCGGCGAGGAAGCCCTCGACGGTCGAACCGAGCGAGGTCGCCTGTTCGGCGAGGCTGCGCGCCGCCGAGAGCACGTGGCTCGCCGAGGCATTGGTCTCGCCGGACGAGGCGGTCGGCGCCGTCGATGTTGTCGACGACGCGCGCCGTGCCGGTGGCGGCGGCCTGGACGTTCTGCGAGATCTCGCCGGTGGCGGCGCGCTGCTGCTCGATGGCGGTGGCCACCGCGCCGGCATAGCGCGAGACCTCTTCCATCGTGGCGGCGATCGCCTCGATCGTGTGGACGGCGGTCGCCGTCTCGCTCTGCACCGAACCGATCTGGGCCGACGATCTCCTCGGTCGCCTTGGCGGTCTGGCCGGCGAGCGACTTCACCTCCGAGGCGACCACGGCGAAGCCGCGGCCGGCCTCGCCCGCGCGGGCGGCCTCGATCGTCGCGTTGAGGGCGAGGAGGTTGGTCTGCTCGGCGATGTCGCGGATGAGGTTCAGCACCTCGCCGATGCGGCTCGCGGCCTGCGCCAGCGCCTTGACGCGGTGGTTGGCGTCCTCGGCCTCGCGGCTGGCGCGGATCACCACGCTGTTGGTCTGGGCGACCTGGGTGGCGATCTCGTTGATCGAGGCGGAGAGTTCCTCGGAAGCGGCGGCGACCGACTGCACGTTGTCGGAGGCCTGGCGGGAGGCGCCGGAGGCGTCGTTGGCCTGGCCGGCGGCGGAGGCGGCTATGCCGGTGAGGTTGCGCGCCGTCTCCTCCATCAGGCGGGCATTGCCGCCGACGCCGTCGAGCACCGAGCCGATGGATGCCGAGAAATCGCGCACCAGCGTGTCGATCTTCGACTGGCGCGGCGAGGCGTGCGCCGGTCTCGGTGGCGGTCTCCGCCTCGAGGCGAGCCCGCTCGATGGCATTGGTGCGGAACACCTCGACGGCCCGCGCCATGGCGCCGATCTCGTCGCTGCGGCCGGTGGAGGGCACGTCGCGCTGGTGGTCGCCGCCGGCGAGCGCCGTCATCGTGTCGTTGAGCGCGCGGATCGGCAGGCCGAGGTGGCGGGTGAGCATCAGCGCCGCGGCGATGCCGGCGGCCACCGCGAGGGCGGTGACGAGGCCGAGGATCATCAGGGCATGGTTGCGGGCGGCGACGAAGACGGAGGTGTCGACCGCGACCTCCACCGTGCCGATGGCCTGGCCGGAATAGTTGCGCAAGGGGCCGGCGAGGACGGCGACCGGCTTGCCGGCGACCTCCGATTTCGACCCAGCGGGTTGGCCCGCCCATGGCGCGCTGATGGGCGCCGAGGTCGAGCAGCGTCTTCGCGGCGAAGGTGGCGGCCAGCGAGTTCAGCTTGCCGTCCTGGACGAGGTGCATGGCGACATCGACCGAGAAACGGCGCTTGAGGTCGGCGAGGAAGTCCGGGCCGAGCACGCCGCCGATATCGGTGATGCCGACCAGCTTGCCCTCGTGCAGGGTCGGCACGCTGGCGAAGATCGAGACATTGTCGCGGCCGGGCTCGATGCCGAGCTGGGTGCGGCCGGTCTGGATCGCGTCACGCACCATCAGGCGGCGGCCGAGGACGTTGTCGCCATGGGCGTCGGGCGCATGGACGCGGGCGAAATTGGTGCCGTTGGCGAACTGGATGCTGATCAGCGCCAGCTTCAGGTCGTCGCGCAGCGTGACCGAGAGCGGCTTGAACCGCTCGATGAAAGCGGCCCGGTCGCCCCTGGCGATCGCCTCGCCGACGCGCGGGTCGTCGGCGAGCGAGGCCGCGACGCCGAGCGCGCGCTGGCCTTGCTCGTTCATGGCCGAGACGATCGCCTCGTAGCGCTGCTGGAGCGAGGCCTCGATCGCCATGTCGGACAGGGCTTCCTGCTGCCGGTAGCCGGCATAGCCGACCGCCGCGGCGGCGGCGAGCAAGGTTGCGGTGGTGGTCACGAGCAGCTTCGAGCCGATAGTCTTGAACTGAAAGATCTCGAAACGGGCCATGGCGGTCTCTTCCTCGCGTGTCGGGCGCATTGTTCTCGCTCGTCATCCTCAAAAACACGTATCGGTCTTAAGGAACGGATAATTTGAGAAAAATTGTCTGCATTGCAGCTGCCGCCTGAGAGTATTGGGTCGCCCGCCGGGCGATCTAATCTTCCGTAACGTCAGGTCGAGCGGACCGTTGCACATGGGGCGCCGAGGCCGCGCCGGGGCCATGCGGAGGCTTTGCACAATTCTCTGACGAGGTGCCTTGACAGTGGGGGGAGGGTCCCGTATTCCCCGCGGCCTCGGCGGCGCTTCGGTGCTGCCAGGGAAATGCGCGGGCGTAGCTCAGTTGGTTAGAGTGCCGGCCTGTCACGCCGGAGGTCGCGGGTTCGAGTCCCGTCGCCCGCGCCAGTTCCCTCCTTTTGTTTCTCCGACATCACGACATGCCGGATGGCAGGCCCAAGGGTCTCGCCGAGCGTCTGCCATTGTCGTTTCGCGCCTCCGGTCCAAGGTGATCTCGGATCCGCGCCGTCGGTTCTTTTGCTGTGCAGCAACCGACGTTGCGCCGCGATAAACTGTCGCCCCCGTTATTGTTAATTATTTGCTAATTCCGCAGCTGTTCGTTGCAGTTATGTTACAGACGTGGTGCGGGAATTCTGTATTGTCGTCGTATCGTTCAAGCGTTCGAGTAGCGGAGAGCTCCCCAATGCGCCGCACAGTGTCCTTTTTCGTATTGAGTTCGGCCCTTTCTTTGGGGCAGGCCCATGCCGCAGACCTCGGCGTGCCGCGCATGCCTGTCGCGGCCGAGGTCTCGATGCCCGGTTTCTCGTGGACCGGCGTCTATCTCGGGCTCCATGCCGGATACGGCTTCGCGAATACCTCGATCTCGGTGCCCGGCACCTTCAGCTTCTCGGGCATCGGCTCGAACGGCTGGCAGGTGGGCGGCAGGATCGGCGGCGATTACCAGTTCGCGCAGCGCTGGGTGGTCGGCGCGCTGGCGGAGGGGAACCTCTCCGGCATCGACACGGTGATCTCGCAGGCGGGCGCCACCGCCAAGATCTCGGGTGACCGCCGCTGGGCGCTGCGCGCCCGCCTCGGTTTCCTCCTGACGCCCGAGACCATGCTCTACGCGACCGGCGGCTGGTCGCAGGGCCATATCGGCATTTCCGGCTTCGGCGGCAATGCCGGCCTCACCACCTCCGGCTGGCAGATCGGCGGCGGCATCGAGACGCGCATCGCCGGTAACTGGTTCGCCCATGCCGAATACATCCACACCTATTCCAACGCGATCGGCCAGTTCCAGCCGCTGTCGGTGCGGCCGAGCCTCGGCACGGCCCGCGTCGGCCTGAGCTACCGCTTCGGCTTCGGCCCGGCGCAGCCGGGCTTCGCCGCGCCGCGCCGCGCCGACTGGACCGGCTTCTATGCCGGCGTGCAGGGCGGCTACGGCTTCGGCAACACCACGCTGTCGGTGCCGGGCGCCTTCGGCTTCCGCGGCATCGGCTCGCAGGGTCTGTTCGCCGGGGTGATCGGCGGCTACGACCACCAGTTCGCCGGCACCAGTATCGTTGCCGGCCTCGAGGCCGATATCAGCATCTCGACGGTCAAGACCGCGATCAATATCGGTGGCCTCGGCGTATCGATCGGTTCCGACTGGAACGCCGGCGTGCGCGCCAGGCTCGGCTATGTGATGGGCGGCAGCATCATGCCCTATGTCATGGCCGGCTATGGCTGGACCCACGTCAACTTCTCGGTGCCCGGCGTCAATGCCGGCCTGTCGACCGCCGGCCTGCAGGTCGGCGCGGGCGTCGAGACCATGCTCACCACTAATCTCGCGCTGAGGGCCGACTATATCTACCAGTTCGGCACGTCGCGCGAGATCGCGGCGCCGCTCACCGGGCGGATCGACGCCGGCCGGGCCCGCGTCGGCCTGACCTGGAAGTTCGGCGGCGAGGAGGTTCCGGTCTCGGCCCGCTATTGAGGTCGGCCGGGCAGGGCGCCCGGCCTGACCCGCAAGGGAATCACCCGGCGGACGGCCGCTCCCGGCGACGGGGGCGGCCGTCTCGCGTGCGGGGCAGGGAGGAGCCGGCAGCCTGCCCGCCGGCGCATGGCGGCTTTTCATAATCTTTCCAGGGAATGAGACTATCTGACTGATCCGACTGCTTGCACCGCACCAACCAAGCGGGTAAGCCAGCGGTCAAAAGTCGGTCGACGGCATGCCCCGGTGCCGCCCGCCGCCCGGGTTGCGGAGATGGGCCCCTTGAACGCGCTTCTCAACGATTATCTGCCGCTGGTGATCTTCATCGGCGTCGCCGACGGTCATCGGCCTCGCGCTGCTGATCGCGCCGTTCATCGTCGCCTATCAGCAGCCCGGATCCGGAAAAGCTCTCGGCCTACGAATGCGGCTTCAACGCCTTCGACGACGCGCGCATGAAGTTCGACGTGCGCTTCTATCTGGTCGCCATCCTGTTCATCATCTTCGATCTCGAGGTCGCGTTCCTGTTCCCGTGGGCGGTCGCCTTCGGGGAGCTCGGCTTGTTCGGCTTCTGGTCGATGATGGTGTTCCTCGGCGTGCTGACCATCGGCTTCATCTATGAGTGGAAGAAGGGAGCGCTCGAATGGGATTGACGCTCAGAACGCGCGACCGCTCGTCGCGCCGCGCGCCAAGGGCATCCTCGATCCGCGCACCGGCAAGCCGGTCGGCGCCGACGATCCGTTCTTCATCGGGATCAACGACGAGCTCGCCGACAAGGGCTTCCTCGTCACCGCGACCGACGACCTCATCAACTGGGCGCGCACCGGCTCGCTGATGTGGATGACGTTCGGTCTCGCCTGCTGCGCGGTCGAGATGATGCAGATGTCGATGCCGCGCTACGACGTCGAGCGCTTCGGCTTCGCGCCGCGCGCCTCGCCGCGCCAGTCCGACGTGATGATCGTCGCCGGCACGCTGACCAACAAGATGGCGCCGGCGCTGCGCAAGGTCTACGACCAGATGCCGGAGCCGCGCTACGTCATCTCGATGGGCTCCTGCGCCAATGGCGGCGGCTACTATCACTACTCCTATTCGGTGGTGCGCGGCTGCGACCGCATCGTGCCGGTCGACATCTACGTGCCGGGCTGCCCGCCGACGGCCGAGGCGCTGCTCTACGGCGTGCTGCTGCTGCAGAAGAAGATCCGCCGCACCGGCACGATCGAGCGCTGAGGCGAGCGGACGACGCATGGGCGAAGCGCTGACAAGAGCTCGGCCGAGCATCGTCGGACGCGCTCGCGCGCGGCGGTGACCGGCATGCGACGTCGCCTATGGCGAACTGACGATCGACGGCCGACGGCGCGACGATCATCGACGGTCGCTGACGCTTCCTGCGCGACGATCCGCGCTGCCGGTTCGTCAGCTTCATCGATATCTGCGGCGTCGACTATCCGGCGCGCGAGAAGCGCTTCGACGTCGTCTATCATCTGCTGTCGCCGAAGCAGAACACGCGCATCCGCGTGAAGGTCGCAGACCGACGAGGCGACGCCGGTGCCGTCGATCATCGACGTCTTCCCGGCGCCGACTGGTTCGAGCGCGAGGCCTACGATCTCTACGGCATGCTGTTCACCGGCCATCCGGACATGCGCCGCCTGCTCACCGATTACGGCTTCGAGGGCCATCCGCTGCGCAAGGACTTCCCGCTCACCGGCTTCGTCGAGGTGCGCTACGACGACGAGCAGAAGCGCGTCGTCTACGAGCCGGTGCGGCTCACGCAGGAATTCCGCAACTTCGATTTCCTCGTCGCCCTGGGAAGGCACGGACTACGTCGCTGCCGGGCGACGAGAAGGCGAAGCGCCAAGGCGAAGCTGAGGCTGAGACGCTGCATGGCCGAAGCGTCGAGATCCGCAACTTCACGATCAATTTCGGGCCGCAGCATCCGGCGGCGCACGGCGTGCTGCGCCTCGTGCTGGAGCTCGACGGCGAGGTCGTCGAGCGCGTCGATCCGCATATCGGCCTGCTGCATCGCGGCACCGAGAAGCTGATCGAGCACAAGACCTATCTGCAGGCGGTCCCGTATTTCGACCGGCTCGACTATGTCGCGCCGATGAACCAGGAGCATGCCTTCTGCCTCGCGGTCGAGAAGCTGCTCGGCATCGAGGTGCCGCAGCCGCGGCCAGCTGATCCGCGTGCTCTATTCGCGAGATCGGCCGCATCCTGTCGCATCTGCTCAACGTCACCACGCAGGCGATGGACGTCGGCGCGCTCACCCCGCCGCTGTGGGGCTTCGAGGAGCGCGAGAAGCTGATGATGTTCTACGAGCGCGCCTCCGGCTCGCGCATGCATGCGGCCTATTTCCGCGCCGGCGGCGTGCATCAGGACCTGCCGCCGAAGCTGATCGACGACATCGACGAGTTCTGCGATCCGTTCCTGAAGGTCTTCGACGATCTCGAAGACGCTGCTCACCGACAACCGCATCTTCAAGCAGCGCAATGTCGATATCGGCGTCGTGACGCTCGAGGACGCCTGGACCTGGGGCTTCTCGGGCGTGATGGTGCGCGGCTCGGGCGCCGCCTGGGACCTGCGCAAGGCGCAGCCCTACGAGTGCTACGCCGAGATGGATTTCGACATTCCGATCGGCAAGAACGGCGACTGCTACGACCGCTATCTGCATCCGCATGGAGGAGATGCGCCAGTCGATCCGCATCATGAAGCAGTGCATCGACAAGCTGCTGCGCGCCGAAGGGCAGGGCCCGGTCTCGGTCGACGGACAACAAGATCGTGCCGCCGAAGCGCGGCGAGATGAAGCGCTCGATGGAAGCGCTGATCCATCACTTCAAGCTCTACACCGAAGGCTTCCACGTGCCGGCCGGCGAGGTCTATGCCGCGGTCGAGGCGCCGAAGGGCGAGTTCGGCGTCTATCTCGTCGCCGACGGCACCAACAAGCCCTATCGCTGCAAGATCCGCGCGCCGGGCTTCGCCCATCTGCAGGCGATGGATTTCATGTGCCAGCGGCCACATGCTGGCCGACGTCTCCGCGATCCTCGGCTCGCTCGACATCGTGTTCGGCGAGGTTGATCGATGATGGCCGTCCGTCGTCTCGCCGCTGATCGAGATCCAGCCACCTAGAGCTTCGCCTTCACGCGCGGAGAACCTGGCCTGGGCGAAGAAGCAGATCGAGAAATATCCGGAAGGCCGGCAGGCCTCGCGCGGTGATCCCGCTGCTTGTGGCAGCGCGCAGGAGCAGCACGGCGGCTGGGTGCCGCGAGGCGGCGATCGAGTATGTCGCCGACTTGCTCGACATGGCGTTATATCCGCGTGCTGCGAGGTCGCGACCTTCTACACCATGTTCAAGCTCGCAGCCGGTCGGGCAAGTTTTATGTCCAGCTCTGCGGCACGACGCCGTGCATGCTGCGCGGCGCCGACGAGCTGATCAAGGTCTGCAAGCAGCCGCATCCACCACGACCAGTTCGCATGTCTCGGCCGACGGCAAATTCTCGTGGGAGGAGGTCGAATGCCTAGGCGCCTGCGTGAACGCGCCGATGGTGCAGATCAATCGACGACTATCTACGAGGATCTGACGCCGGAGAACTTCGACGAAGCTGCTCGACGATTTTGCCGCCGGCGAGAAGCCGAAGCCGGGTCCGCAGATCGACCGCCAATTCTCCGAGCCGGTCGGCGGCCCGACGACGCTGACCGACACCCTCCCCATTCCACCCGGCTCGCCAGCCGCTCGCCGCACCACGCAAGCCGACCGAAGCGCCGCCGAAGCCGAACGTCCGCGACGTCCCGGCCCGAACCGATCCGCCAAGCCCGCCGACAAGCCAACGCGAACGGATCAAGGAGTGAGCCATGCTCGCCGACAAGGATCGCATCTTCACCAATCTCTACGGCCTAGCACGATTGGGGCCTGAAGGGCGCGCTGGCGCGCGGCGCCTGGGACGGCACCAAGGACCTCCTCGACAAGGGCCGCGACTGGATCATCAACGAGATGAAGGCCTCGGGCCTGCGCGGCCGCGGCGGCGCGGGCTTCCCGACCGGCCTGAAATGGTCGTTCATGCCGAAGAAGTAGCGATGGCCGGCCGCACTATCTCGTCGTCAATGCCGACGAGTCCGAGCCCGGCACCTGCAAGGATCGCGAGATCATGCGGCACGATCCGCATCTGCTGGTCGAGGGCTGCCTGATCGCCTGCTTCGCGATGGGCGCGCAATGCCTCCTACATCTATGTGCGCGGCGAATTCATCCGCGAGCGCGAGCGCGCTGCAGGCGCGCGGTCGACGAGGCCTACGAAGCCGAAGCTTATCGGCAAGGACAACAGTCCACGGCTATGATTTCGATATCTATGTCCATCACGGCGCCGGCGCCTATATCTGCGGCGAGGAGACGGCGCTGCTCGAGAGCCTCGAGGGCAAGAAGGGCATGCCGCGGCTGAAGCCGCCGTTCCCGGCGAATATCGGCCTCTACGGCTGCCCGACGACGGTCAACAATGTCGAGATCGATCGCGGTCGCGCCGACCATCCTGCGCCGCGGCGCGGCGTGGTTCGCCGGCTTCGGCACGCCCGAACAATGTCGGCACCAAGCTGTTCTGCATCTCCGGTCATGTGAACAAGCCCTGCAACGTCGAGGAGGCGATGGGCATTCCGTTCCGCGAGCTGATCGAGAAGCATTGCGGCGGCATTCGCGGCGGCTGGGACAATCTGCTGGCCGTGATCCCCGGCGGCTCGTCGGTGCCGCATGGTGCCGGCCGAGCAGATCATCGACGCGCCGATGGATTTCGACATCCTGCGCGAAGCTGAAATCGGGCCTCGGCACCGCGGCGGTGATCGTGATGGACAAGTCGACCGACATCGTCCGGGCGATCGCGCGCCTCTCCTATTTCTACAAGCACGAGAGCTGCGGCCAGTGCACGCCGTGCCGCGAGGGCACCGGCTGGATGTGGCGCGTGCTGACCCGCATGGCCGAGGGCCGCGCCGCAGAAGCGCGAGATCGACATGCTGCTCGAGGTCACCAAGCAGGTCGAGGGCCACACCATCTGCGCGCTCGGCGATGCCGCGGCCTGGCCGATCCAGGGCCTGATCCGGCATTTCCGCCCACGAGATCGAGAAGCGCATCGACCATATACGCCGCAGCGACGTCGGAACCGCAGTTCCGAGCGGAACGCCGGATGGCGCGACCCTCATCCCGAATCGCTCCCGAGGCTGCAGACCATGACAACTATGACCAAGATCATCGTCGACGGCATCGAGATCGACGTCCCGCCGGAATACACGCTGCTGCAGGCGTGCGAGGCGGCGGGCGCCGAGATTCCGCGCTTCTGCTTCCACGAGCGGCTGTCGATCGCCGGCAATTGCCGCATGTGCCTCGTCGAGGTGAAGGGCGGTCGCCGAAGCCGGTCGGCCTCCTGCGCCATGGGCGTGCGCGATCTGCCGTCCCGGCCCGAACGGCGAGCCGCCGGTCGTCATCACCAAGTCGCCGATGGTGAAGAAGGCGCGCGAAGGCGTGATGGAATTCCTGCTGATCAACCATCCGCTCGATTGCCCGATCTGCGACCAGGGCGGCGAGTGCGACCTGCAGGACCAGGCGATGGCCTATGGCGTCGACAGCATCCGCTATCGACGAGAACAAGCGCGCGGTCGAGGACAAGTATATCGGCCCGCTGGTCAAGACGATCGATGAACCGCTGCATCCACTGCACGCGCTGCGTCCGCTTCACGACCGAGGTCGCCGGCGTGTCCGAGCTCGGCGCGATCGGCCGCGGCGAGGACATGGAGATCACGACCTATCTCGAGCAGGCGCATGACCTCGGAGCTGCAGGGCAACGTGGTCGATCTCTGCCCGGTCGGCGCGCTGACCTCCAAGCCCTACGCGTTCACGGCGCGGCCGTGGGAGCTGACGCAAGACCGAGATCGATCGACGTGATGGATGCGGTCGGCTCGGCGATCCGCGTCGATACGCGCGGCCGCGAGGTGATGCGCATCCTGCCGCGCGTCAACGAGGACGTGAACGAGGAGTGGATCTCCGACAAGACGCGCTTCATCTGGCGACGGCCTGAGCACGCAGCGCCTCGACCAGCCCTATGTGCGCGAGAACGGCCGCCTGCGCGCCGGCGACCTGGAGCGAGGCCTTCGCCGCGATCGCCGCCAAGGTGAAGGCGGCGCAGCCGGCGACGAGATCGGCGCGATCGCCGGCGATCTCGCCGCGGTCGAGGAGATGTTCGCGCTCAAGGACTCTGATGGCCGCGCTCGGCTCGACCAACATCGACTGCCGCCAGGACGGCGCGACGCTCGATCCGGCGCTCGGCCGCGCGTCCTATCTGTTCAACGCCGACCATCGCCGGCATCGAGCAGGCCGACGCGATCCTGCATGATCGGCGCCAATCCGCGCCGGGAGGCGCCGGTGCTCAATGCGCGCATCCGCAAGCGCTGGCGCAGCGGCGATCTGCCGATCGGCGTGATCGGCGAGCGGGTCGATCTCACCTATCGACTACGACTATCTCGGCGCCGGCCCGGAGACGCTTGCCGAGCTTGTCGACGGCAAGCAAGCTTCGCCGAGATGCTGCAAGGCGCCAAGAAGCCGCTGGTCATCGTCGGCGCAGGGCGCGCTGTCACGCGCCGGACGGCGCGGCATCCTGGCGCTCGCCGCGCAGGCTCGCCGGCGGTCGGCGCGGTCGACGGACGGCTGGAACGGCTTCTCGGTGCTGCACACCGCGGCCTCGCGCGTCGGCGGCGCTCGATCTCGGCTTCGTGCCGGGCGAGGGCGGCCTGACCTCGCCGCAGATGGCCGAGCCGGCGGCGCTCGACGTTCTGTTCCTGCTCGGCGCCGACGAGATCGACATCGCAGACGGGCGCCTTCGTGATCTATCATGGGCACGCATGGCGACCGCGGCGCGCATCGCGCCGACGTGATCCTGCCGGGCGCCGCCTATACCGAGAAGTCCGGCACCTATGTCAACACCGAAGGCCGCGTGCAGATGGCGAACCGCGCCGCGCTTCCCGCCGGGCGATGCCCGCGAGGACTGGGCGATCCTGCGCGCGCTGTCCGATGTGCTCGGCCAGAGGCTGCCCTTCGATTTGCTCGGCGCAGCTGCGCGCGGCGCTGTTCGCGGTTTTCCCGCATTTTGCTGCGCATCGATCAGATCGAGCCGGCCGATGCGGCCGATGTCGCAGCGGCTTGCCGGCATCGGCGGCGAGCTCGACAAGGAGCCGTTCGTTTCGCCGGTCACCGATTTCTATCTGACCAACCCGATCGCGCGCGCGTCGGCCGTCGATGGCCGAATGCTCGGCGCTCGCCGACGGCGCGGCCGCCGATGGCGGCGGAGTAGGCGACGATGGACGATTTCTTCTGGACCTACGCTCTGGCCGCTGATCATCATGATCGGCGCAGAGCCTGCTGATGATGGTGGTGCTGCTGATCTTCATCGCCTATGTGCTGCTATGCCGACCGCAAGATCTGGGCGGCGGTGCAGCTGCGCCGCGGCCCGAACGTGGTCGGCCCGTTGGGCCTGCTCCAGTCCTTCGCCGACCTCCTGAAGTTCGTGCTCAAGGAGCCGATGATCCCGGCCGGCGCCAACAAGGGCGTCTTCCTGCTGGCGCCGCTGGTCACCTGCGATGCTGGCGCTCGCCGGCCTGGGCGGTGATCCCGTTCAATGACGGCTGGGTGATCGCCGACATCAATGTCGGCATCCTCTATATCTTCGCGATCTCCTCGCTCGGCGTCTACGGCGTCATCATGGCCGGCTGGGCGTCGAACTCGAAATATCCGTTCCTCGGCGCGCTGCGCTCGGCGGCGCAGATGGTGTCCTACGAAGTCTCGATCGGCTTCGTCATCATCACCGTGCTGCTCTGCGTCGGCTCGCTGAACCTCACCGACATCGTCGCGCGCAGCAGACGGCATCGGCACCAGCTCGGCCTGCCGACTTCCTCGGCTGGTACTGGCTGCCGCTGTTCCCGATGTTCGTCGATCTTCTTCATCTCGGCGCTGGCCGAGACCAACCGGCCGCCCTTCGATCTGTCGGAAGCGGAGTCGGAACTCGTCGCCGGCTTCATGGTCGAATATTCGGCTCGACGCCCTACATGCTGTTCATGCTCGGCGAGTATGTCGCGATCATCACCATGTGCGCGCTGACCACGATCCTGTTCCTCGGCGGCTGGCTGCCGCCGATCGACGTCGCGCCGTTCACCTGGGTGCCGGGCATCATCTGGTTCGTGCTCAAGGTCTGCTTCGTCTTCTTCATGTTCGCGATGGTGAAGGCGTTCGTGCCGCGCTACCGCTACGACCAGCTGATGCGGCTCGGCTGGAAGGTGTTCCTGCCGCTCTCGCTGGTCGATGGTCGTGATCGTCGCGGGCGTGCTGCAGTTCACCGGGATGGCGCCGACAGTGAGTGAGACGCCATGAGCACTCGATCAGGCCGCCACGCTCGCTCTTCCTGAAGGAGTTCGTCTCGGCGTTCTTCCTGTCGATGCGCTATTTCTTCAAGCCGAAGGCGACGCTGAACTATCCGTTCGAGAAGGGTCCGATCTCGCCGCGCTTCCGCGGCGAGCATGCGCTGCGCCGCTATCCGAACGGCGAGGAGCGCTGCATCGCCTGCAAGCTGTGCGAGGCGATCTGCCCGGCGCAGGCGATCACCATCGAGGCCGGCCCGCGCCGCAACGACGGCACGCGCCGCACCACGCGCTACGACATCGACATGGTGAAGTGCATCTATTGCGGCTTCTGCCAGGAGGCCTGCCCGGTCGACGCCATCGTCGAGGGGCCGAACTTCGAGTTCGCGACCGAGACGCGCGAGGAGCTCTACTACGACAAGGAGCGGCTGCTCGCGAACGGCGACCGCTGGGAGCGCGAGATCGCCAGCAACATCGCGCTCGACGCGCCGTATCGGTGAGCGGCTGACGGCAGCATCCGGCGATGGGCATCCGGCACGCCGGGAGAGCAGGTCGGCATGATCTGCGGCAATCTTCTTCTACCTGTTCGCAGTCGTCTGCGTCGCGTCGGCCTTCATGGTCATCGCGTCGCGCAATCCCGGTGCATTCGGTGCTGTTCCTGATCCTCGCCTTCGTCAATGCGGCCGGCCTGTTCGTGCTGCTCGGGCGCCGAATTCCTGGCGATGATCCTGGTCGTCGTCTATGTCGGCGCGGTGGCGGTGCTGTTCCTGTTCGTCGTGATGATGCTCGACGTCGATTTCGCCGAGCTGCGCCAGGGCTTCCTGCAATATCTGCCGGTCGGCGCGCTGGTCGGCGTCGATCCTGCTGGCCGAGCTGATGCTGGTCGTCGGCGCCTGGGCGATCGGCGCCGGCGTGCCGCAGGCGATCGCCGTCGCCGATCCCGACCGACGATCTCCAACACCGAGGCGCTCGGCCGGGTGCTCTACACGTAAATATATCTATTTCTTCCAGGCCGCCGGCCTGATCCTGCTGGTCGCGATGATCGGCGCCATCGTGCTGACGCTGCGCCACAGGCCGAGGCGTCAAGCGCCAGACCATCGCCGCGCAGGTCGCGCGCACGCCGGCGACGGCGATCGAGATCGTCAAGGTCCAGCCGGGGCAGGGGATCTGACATCATGATCATCGGTCTTTGCCATTATCTGTCGGTCGCGGCGATCCTGTTCACGATCGGCGTGTTCGGCATCTTCCTCAACCGCAAGAACGTCATCGTCATCCTGATGTCGGTCGAGCTGATCCTGCTCGCGGTCAACATCAACTTCGTCGCGTTCTCGGCCTTCCTGCGGCGATCTCGTCGGCCAGATCTTCGCGCTGTTCATGCTGACGGTCGCGGCCGCCGAGGCGGCGATCGGGCTCGCCATCCTCGTCGTCTTCTTCCGCAACCGCGGCTCGATCGCGGTCGAAGACATCAACATGATGAAGGGCTGAGGGCGTCCGCCATGTATCTACCAGCTGCGCATCGTCTTCCTGCCGCTTCTCGGCGTCCTGATCGCCGGCCTGTTCGGCACGCGACTCATCGGCGCCACGCGCCGTCCGAGACTCATCACCACCGGCCTCTGTCGTTCTCGGCCGCGTCCTGTCCTGGATCGTCTTTTTCGCATGTCGGCTTGGCGGCCATGACGGCCATCACGGTGCACGCGTGTTGCACTGGATCAACGTCGGGCGATTTCAACGTCGACTGGGCGCTGCGCATCGACACGCTGACCGCGGTGATGCTGGTCGTGGTCACCACGGTCTCGGCGCTCGTGCACCTCTATTCGATCGGCTACATGCACGAGGATCCGCACCGGCCGCGCTTCTTCGCCTATCTGTCGCTGTTCACCTTCGCCATGCTGATGCTGGTGACGGCCGACAATCTCGCTGCAGATGTTCTTCGGCTGGGAAGGCGTCGGCCTCGCCTCCTATCTGCTGATCGGCTTCTGGTACGAGAAGCCCGTCGGCCAATGCCGCGGCGATCAAGGCGTTCGTCGTCAACCGCGTCGGCGATTTCGGCTTCGCGCTCGGCATCTTCGCCGTCTTCGTGCATGTTCGACTCGATCGACTTCGACGACGATCTTCGCCGCGGCGCCGGCGATCGTCGGCAAGACGATGCATTTCTTCGGCTCACGTCGACGCTCTGACGATGATCTGCCTGCTGCTGTTCATGGGCGCCATGGGCAAGTCGGCGCAGTTCCTGCTGCACACCTGGCTGCCGGACGCGATGGAAGGCCCGACGCCGGTCTCGGCGCTGATCCATGCCGCGACGATGGTGACCGCCGGCGTGTTCATGGTGGCGCGCCTGTCGCCGCTGTTCGAGCTTGCGCCGACCGCGCTGACCGTCGTGACGCTTATCGGCGCCATCACCGCGTTCTTCGCCGCGACGGTCGGCCTCGTGCAGAACGACATCAAGCGCGTCATCGCCTATTCGACCTGCTCGCAGCTCGGCTACATGTTCGTCGCGCTGCGGCGTCGGCGCCTATTCGGCCGGCATCTTCCACCTGTTCACGCACGCCTTCTTCAAGGCGCTGCTGTTCCTCGGCGCCGGCTCGGTGATCCACGCCATGCACCACGAGCAGGACATGCGCAACATGGGCGGCCTGCGCGACGCAAGATCCCGTTCACCTACGCGATGATGATGATCGGCACGCTGGCGCTGACCGTGGCTTCCCGACTTCGGCTTCGCCGGCTTCTTCTCCAAGGACGCGATCATCGAGGCGGCCTACGCCGCGCACAGCGCCTTCGGCATCTATGCCTTCTGCGCTGCTGGTCGTCGCGGCGCTGCATGACCTCGTTCTACTCCTGGCGCCTGATCTTCATGACCTTCCACGGCAAGCCGCGCGCCGATCACGCATGACCTATGCACCACGTCGCATGAACCCGCTGGTATGATGGTGCCGCTTCGTGCTGGCGGTCGGCGCTGGTCGCGGGGTGCGTGTTCACGAGCTATTTCGTCGGCGAGGCCAAGCGAATTCTGGGGCGACGCGATGTTTGGCGAGGACAACAATATGCTGGACGAGATGCACCACGTTCCGGACTGGGTCGACTGGGCGCCGTTGGTTGTTGATGGTGGGCGGCTTCGTCGTGGCCTACTGGTTGTTTTCGTCGCCCGCGGTGCCGGCGGAGCTCGCCGAGCGCATTCCGGCGCTCTACCAGTTCCTGCTCAACAAGTGGTATTTCGACGAGCTGTATGACTTGATGTTCGTGCGTCCGGCGCAAGTGGCTCGGCCACTTCCTGTGGAAGGCGCGGCGACGACCGCATCATCGACGGCTCGGGCCGGACGGCATCTCGGCGCCGTGTCGACGTCACCGCGCGGCGTGGTCGCGGCTTCAGACCGGCTATATCTATCACTATGCCTTCGTGATGCTGATCGGGGTCGCCGTGCTGATCAGATGGTTCCTGCTCGTCGTGGGGTGCCACTGATGATCGAGCTGGCGATCCTTTCGGTCGTCAGGTTCCTGCCGCTGGTCGGCGCGCTGCTCATCCTGTCGTCCGCGGCGACGACGAAGCGGTCGCGCGCAACATCGCGCTGCGGTCGCGCTGTGGACGACGATGGTCACCTTCGTGCTGTCGCTTGTCTGGAAAAATTCGATCGTCCATCGCCGACTTCCAGTTCGTCGAGAAGAAAGCCTGGCTTGGCGACACACATCACCTACTAGATGGGCGTCGACGGCATTTCGATGCTGTTCGTCATCCTGACGACGTTCCTGATGCCGTTCTGCATCTGGCTCTGGAAATCGATCGAGACGCGGGTGAAGGAATACATGATCGCGTTCCTGGTGCTGGAGACGCTGATGATCGGCGTGTTCTGCGCGCTGGACATCGTGCTGTTCTACCTGTTCTTCGAGGGCGGCCTGATTCCGATGTTCCTGATCATCGGCATCTGGGGCGGCAAGCGGCGCATCTATGCGAGCTTCAAGTTCTTCCTCTACACGCTGCTCGGCTCGGTGCTGATGCTGCTCGCCATCATGGCGATGTACTGGCAGGCGGGGACGACCGAGATCGCGAAGCTGCTGAACACCAAATTCCCGCGATGCAAAAATGGCTGTGGCTCGCCTTCTTCGCCTCGTTCGCGGTGAAGATGCCGATGTGGCCGGTCCACACCTGGCTGCCGGACGCGCATGTCGAGGCGCCGACCGCGGGCTCGGTCATCCTGGCCGGCATCCTGCTGAAGATGGGCGGCTACGGCTTCCTGCGCTTCTCGCTGCCGATGTTCCCGATGGCCTCGCACTATTTCGCGCCGCTCGTGTTCGCGCTGTCGATGATCGCGATCGTCTACACTTCGCTGGTCGCGCTGATGCAGGAGGACATGAAGAAGCTGATCGCCTATTCGTCGGTCGCCCATATGGGCTTCGTCACCATGGGCATCTTCACCATCAACGCGCAGGGCATCGCAGGGCGCGCATGTTCCAGATGATCTCCCATGGCATCGTCTCGGGCGCGCTGTTCCTCTGCGTCGGCGTGGTCTATGACCGGATGCACACCCGCGAGATCGCCGCCTATGGCGGCCTCGTCAACCAGATGCCGGTCTATGCCTTCGTCTTCATGGTGTTCACGATGGCCACTGTCGGCCTGCCGGGCACATCGGGCTTCGTCGGCGAGTTCCTGGCGCTGCTCGGCGCCTTCAAGGCCAATACCTAGGTGGCGTTCCTCGCCACCATCGGCGTGATCTGTCGGCCGGCTACGCGCTGTGGCTCTATCGCCGCGTGGTGTTCGGCAAGCTGGAGAAGCCGACCTAGACATCCCCGACCTGCGCCGCGAAATGGCTGATTTTGGCGCCGCTGGTGGTGCTGACGATCCTCTTCGGCGTGTACCCGAAGCCGATCCTCGACATGACCAGCCTCGGTCGAACCTCGTCGCACTATCCGGCGCTCGCCGCCGCCGAGTCCGCCGCTCGCTGAGCGACCTTTCCTCGATTCGTGCCGGCATCCCGAGTGATCCTGGTCGTCGGCGTGGCGCTGCTGATGCTCGGCGCGTTCCGCAAGGGCGCGGTTCTCCATCGCGATCTGCTGCTTCGTCGTGCTTTGTCGTGTGGACAGAGCCAGACCTTCGACGGCTTTTTTATGGTCGATACCTTCGCGCGCTTCCTGAAGATGCTGATGCTTTCGGCCGGCGATCGGTTGATGTCGGACGATTCATGACCGAGAGCTCGAGTTCGAATTCCCGTCCTGATGCTGCTGTCGACCACTCGGCATGTGATGATGATCTCGGCCAACGACCTGATCGCGCTCTATATGGGCCTCGAGTTGAAGTCGCTGGCGCTCTATGTGATCGCCTCGTTCCATCGCGAAACCTGCGCTCGACCGAGGCGGGCCTCAAGTATTTCGTCCTCGGCGCGCTGTCCTCCGGCATGCTGCTCTATGGCGCTCGCTGGTCTACGGCTTCACTGGCTCGATCAGCTTCGCCGGCATCGCCGTGGCGCTCACGGCCGGCCCATCTCGGCCTGATCTTCGGTCTGGTGTTCCTGTTCGCGGGCCTGGCCTTCAAGATGTCGGCCGTGCCGTTCCACATGTGGACGCCCGACGTCTATGAGGGCGCGCCGACGCCGGTGACCGCGTTCTTCGCGGCGGCGCCGAAAATGGCGGCGGTGGCCTGTTCGTGCGCGTGGTGGTGACGGCTTCCATCATCATCGCCCCAGTGGCAGCAGATCGTCATCTTCGTCTCGATCGCCTCGATGGCGCTCGGCGCCTTCGCGGCGATCGGGCAGACCAATATCAAGCGGCTGATGGCCTATTCCTCGATCGGCCATATGGGCTTCGCGCTGGTCGGCCTCGCCGCCGGCACCGCAGGAGGGCGTGCAGCGGCGTGCTGATCTATATGGCGATCTATATGGTGATGACGCTCGGCGCCTTCGCCTGCATCCTGCCATGCGGCGCGAGGGCGGCCTGGTCGAGAATATCGCCGACCTCTCCGGCCTGTCGCGCACCAATCCGCCGCATGGCCTTTGGCTCTGGCGATACTGATGTTCTCGCTGGCCGGCATTCCGCCGCTCGCCGGCTTCTTCGGCAAATTCTACGTGTTCTCGGCGGCGATCGAGGCCAGGCTCTTTTCGCTCGCGGTGGTGGGCGTGCTGTCTAGCGTGGTCGGCGGCTACTACTATCTGCGCATCGTCAAGCTGATGTACTTCGACGAGCCGGCGCCGGCGTTCGAGCCGGCCGGTCGGCTGCGCGCGGTGCTCGGCGTCTCGGCGCTGTTCGTCGTCGCTGTTCGTGGCTCTATCCGGCGCCGCTGGTCGGCGGCCGCCGCGGCCGCGGCGCGGTCGCTGTTCTGACGGTGGCGGCTCTCCGCGGCCGCGAGCGCCGGCGGGCTTTCGGTTCGTCGCACGTCGCCGAGCGTCGACTCGACCAATCTCGAGGCGCTCGCGCGGGCGCGGCGGGCGAGCGGCCGCTCTGGGTCGTCGCCGACCGGCAGAGGCCGGGCGCGGCCGGCCGGCCGCCCTGTTCGGCCGGGCAATCTCTACACCTCCTGCTGCTGGTCATCGGCCCGCCGCAAAGCTGCGCAGCTGTGCTTCGTCGCGGCGCTCGCGCTCGACGCGCTGGGCGCTCGGGCGGCCGTGGCTGAAATGGCCGAACGATGTGCTGTTCGACGGCGCCAAGATGTTCGGCATCCTGGTGGAGGCGACACGTGCGCGGGCGGTCCATGCGGTCATCGGCTTCGGCATCAACCATCATCCCGCGTCGCCCTATCGCACCGCCTGCGCTCGGGCGCGGTCACCCGGACGCGCTGTTCCGGCGCTGGCCGCCCCATCGCTAAGCGCCTCCCATCTGGGCCGCGGCAAGGTTTTGCCGCGATCCGCGCCGACTGGCTGGCGCGCGCCGCCGGCTGGGCGAGCCGATCGTGTCGCGGGGGCGCGTCGAAGGCATTTTTGAGGGGTTGACGCGAAGGGCGGCTGGTGCTCGACTGCCGACGGACGGCATGGTATCACCGTCGGCGAGGTCGTTCTCGGCGCACGCGGTGCATGAATGGCGCTGAGATGGCCACACTCCGAACTGGTCTTCGTGCCGCTTGGCGGCGTCGGCGAGATCGGCATGAACCTGTCGCTCTATGGCTTCGGCGCCGGCGAAGCAGCGACTGGCTGGCGGTCGATTGCGGCGTGGGGTTCGCCGGCCCGGACCTGCCGGGCATCGACCTGATCATGCCGGACGTCGCGCTTCATCGAGGGGGAGCGCAAGGATCTTGTCGGCCTCGTCATCACCCATGCCCATGAGGACCACATCGGCGCGGTGGTCGATCTGTGGCCGCGGCTCGGTGCCCGGTCTATGCGACGCCGTTCGCCGCCGCGCTGCTCGAGGCCAGCGCCTCGCCGAGACGGGCTCGCCGAAGTGCCGGTGCACGATGGCGCGGCCGGGCGAGCGGCTTCGACGCTGGGTCCGTTCGATGTCGAGATGTGCGGTCGCCCATTCGATCCCGAAATCGATCGCGCTGGCGATCCGCACGCCGGTCGGCACGGTCGTCCATTCCGGCGACTGGAAGATCGATCCGACGCCGGTGCTCGGCAAGCCGACCGATGGGGCGCGGTTCAGCGCGCTCGGCGACGAGGGCGTGCTGGCGCTGATCTGCAATTTGACCAATCGCATCCGCGAGGGCGTTTCGCCGTCCGAGCCGATGTCGCCGAGGAGCTGGCCGAGATGATCTCGAGGCGCCAGGGCCGGGTCGCGGTGACGACCTTCGCCTCCAATGTCGCGCGCATCCGCTCCGTGGCCGAGGCGCGCGCGAGTCCGGCCGCGCAGGTGGTGGTGGTCGGCCGCGCGATGGAGCGCTGGTCGCAGGTGGCGCGCGAGCCGGGCTATCTCGAGGGCGTGCCGCCGTTCCGTCGGCGCGGACGTCTTCGGCTATCTGCCGCGCGACAAGGTGGTGGCGCTGTGCACCGGCAGCCAGGGCGAGCCGCGCGCGGCGCTGGCGCGGATCGCCGATGATGACCACCCCGAGGTGACACTTTCGCCGGGCGATACGCGTGATCTTTTCCTCGCGCACCATTCCCGGCAATGAGAGGGCGGTCGGCGCGCATCATCAACGGCCTGGTCAAGCAGGGCGTCGAGATCATCACCGACCGCGACGCGTCTGGTCCATGTCTCCGGCCACCCGCGCCGGGGCGAGCTCGAGCAGATGTATCGGCTGGGTGCGGCCGAAAATCGCCGTTCCCGTGCATGGCGAGGCGCTGCCATCTGCCGAGCACGCCGCGCTCGCGCGCGCCGCATGGGCGTCAAGGAGGTGCTCGCTGCCGCAACGGCGAGGTGGTCCGGCTTGCGCCCGGCGAGCCGGACGTGGTCGACGAAGCTGCCGTTCGGCCGCCTCTTCAAGGACGGCCTCCTGGTCGAGGGGCGAGGACCGCGTCGTGCCCGAGCGGCGCAAGCTGTCCTTTGCCGGATCGTCTCGGTGGCCTGGCGCTCGACGAGCACGGCCAGCTGGCCGGCGATCCGGAGCTCGACTGGCGGGGTTCCCGAGACCGAGCCCCGGCGCGAGTGGTCGATGGTCGAGGAAGCGGTGCATGGACTGCCTCAAGCCTGCCCAAGGCGCGCCGGCGCGACCCCGAGGCGGTGCGCGAGCCGGTCGTCGCCGGCGCGGTGAAGGCCGATGGGGCAAAAAGCCGAGTGATGTCCTGGTGGTAGGTATAGGCTCGTTGTTCTGCGCAGATGGATTTACGCACTGCCTCGGAGAGCCCTCATGATCGGACGCCTCAACCATGTGGCCATCGCGGTCAGTGACATCGCCAAGGCCGCGGCGCTCTATCGCGATACGCTGGGCGCCAGGGTGACGGCGCTGGTGCCGCAGCCGGCGCATGGTGTGACGGTGGTTTTCGTCGAGCTGCCGAACACCAAGATCGAGCTGCTGGAGCCGCTCGGCGACGACCGCCCGATCGCCAATTTCCTCGACACAACCCGGACGGCGGCATCCACCATGTCTGCTACGAGGTGGACGACATCTCGCCGCGCGCGACAAGCTGAAGGCCGAGGGCGCGCGCGTGCTCGGCGACGGCGAGCCGAAGATCGGCGCGCACGGCAAGCCGGTGCTGTTCCTGCATCCGAAGGATTTCAACGGCACGCTGGTCGAGCTCGAGCAGGCATGAGCGATCGGCGCCGCGGTCGCGATCTATTTCATGATCTGGTGGCTGTGCTCTTCGCCGTGCTGCCGTTCGGCGTGCGCTCGCAGGTGGAGGCCGGCAGCGTCGTGCCGGGCAGCGACCGCGGCGCGCCGGTCCGCCACCGGATGCTGCGCAACGTCATCTGGACGACTATGGTCTCGGCGGTGATCTTCGGGCTCTATTACGCCAATTTCGTCGGTGGCTAGGTAACCCTCGACGACATCCCGTTCTGCCCCGCTCGCCGCAAGACTAGATACGTATTCTACCGCGAGGCCCCTCGTTGCACTTTTTTGCGCCACGGGATGCCCAACTTGATGACAAACGATTTTTCGTCGTCTAGCGTCTCCGGGCTGCAAGAAAGAGGCCTCTTCTCAACGTGAAGAAAGTCTCGTGGCCCAGGTCTTGGGAGGAAGACCCCCTGAGGTGCGACGCTCACGGAGCGTCCGTCGCGGGCTAGCAAAAGCGACTTTGGCGCGATCTTCCGCGACGAGGAAACCCCAAGTGCACCACTGCGAGAGGGCGGGATCCCAAGATCCCGCCTTTTCTTGTTGGCGCGCCGCGACGCGCTCTGGCGGGCGGCGCGGGAATGGCGGCTTTTCGCGGCGCCGCCCTTGCGAAACCGGCCGAAAAGGGGTCGAGTCCGCCTCCCGCATTGCGGCATGCCGCCTGTCCGCCGTTTCAGTTCCGAGGTCTTCGATGCGCCTGTCCCGTTATTTCCTGCCGATCCTGCGCGAGACGCCGAAGGAAGCCGAGATCGTCTCCCATCGCCTGATGCTGCGCGCCGGCATGATGCGCCAGGAAGCGGCCGGCATCTATGCCTTGCTGCCGCTCGGCCTGCGCGTGCTCAACAAGGTCAGTACAATCATCCGCGAGGAGCAGAACCGCTCCGGCGCCATCGAGCTGCTGATGCCGACCATCCAGTCGGCCGATCTGTGGCGCGAGAGCGGCCGCTACGACGCCTATGGCAAGGAGATGCTGCGCATCAAGGACCGGCACGAGCGCGAGATGCTGTACGGGCCGACCAACGAGGAGATGATCACCGAGATCTTCCGCGCCTATGTGAAGAGCTACAAGGATCTGCCGCTCAACCTCTACCACATCCAGTGGAAGTTCCGTGACGAGGTGCGCCCGCGCTTCGGCACTCATGCGCAGCCGCGAATTCCTGATGAAGGACGCCTATTCCTTCGATCTCGACCAGGCCGGCGCGGTCCACGCCTACAACAAGATGTTCGTCGCCTATCTGCGCACCTTCGCGCGGCTCGGCCTGAAGTCGATCCCGATGCGTGGCCGATACCGGCCCGATCGGCGGCGATCTCAGCCACGAGTTCATCATCCTCGCCGAGACCGGCGAGAGCGAGGTGTTCTGCCACAAGGACTATCTGACTTCTCGGTGCCGCCGGCCGACATGAATTTCGACGATGTCGAGGGCTGAAGGCGACCGTCGCCAAGTGGACGTCGCTCTATGCGGCGACCGAGGAAATGCACGACGCGGCCGCCTACGACGCGATCCCCGCCGACGAGCGCGTCTCGGCGCGCGGCATCGAGGTCGGCCACATCTTCTATTTCGGCACCAAATATTCCGAGCCGATGGGCGCCACCGTGCAGGGGCCGGACGGCAAGCCGGTGCCGGTGCACATGGGCTCCTACGGCATCGGCCCGTCGCGCGTGGTGGCGCGCGCTGATCGAGGCGAGCCACGACGATGCGGGCATTCGCTGGCCGGAGGCGGTGGCGCCGTTCAAGGTGGCGCTGCTCAACCTCAAGCAGGGCGACAGCGCCTGCGACGCCGCCTGCGGCGAGATGTACCAGACGCTCGACCGCCAAGGGCATCGACGTGCTCTATGACGACCGCGACGAGCGGCCCGGCGCGAAATTCGCCACCGCCGACCTCATCGGCATCCCCTACCAGGTGATGATCGGCCCGCGCGGCCTCGCCGAGGGCAAGGTGGAGATGAAGGTGCGTTCGACCGGCGAACGCGAGCTGATGAGCCCGGCCGACTTCGTCGCCCGCGTCACCGGCGCCTGAGCGACCGGGCAGGGGCGCCCTCGACCCTCGAAGGGGTCGCGGGATTCCAGCCCGTCCGACGTCCGCGGGGACGGCCCCGCATAGCCAAAGACATTCCGGTGGGGACGACCCTGCTTCCGGCAGAGGAGGTCGTCATGGCCTGGATCTATCTGTTTCTCGCAGGTCTGTTCGAGATCGGCTGGGCCATCGGGCTGAAATTCACCGAGGGCTTCACGCGGCCCATGCCGACGCTGGCGACCGTCGCCTCGATGATCGTCAGCCTCGGCCTGCTCGGCCTTGCCCTGAAGAGCCTGCCGCTCGGCACCGCCTACGCCATCTGGACCGGCATCGGCACGGTCGGCACGGTCGCGCTCGGCATCGTCCTGTTCGGCGAGAGCGCCAATGCGCTGCGGCTCGGCTGTATCGCCCTGATCGTGATGGGCATTCTCGGCCTCAAGGCCGTCTCGCCGGAATGACGGAGTCCGTTGAATCGGTTGGGTGGGGTTTCTCCCGATCCGATTCCGCTTCACCGGGCTTTGCGAGGATGAGTCCGCTTGTCCTCGCAAGTCTATGTCAGGCTTGAGAAAAAGCGCTCAGCCGAGCGAGAAGGCCTCGTGGACCGCGCTCTTCACGCCGCCGCCCATCTGCGGGCCGCCGCCGGCGACGTGGATCGCGTCGCCCGCCACCACCGCGCCGGTGCCGTGGCGCGGCGTGATCATCGGCGCATAGGCCTCCCACTTGTCGGTGACCGGGTCATAGGCCTCGTTCTGGCCGTAGACGCGGTTCCAGCCCTCGCCGCCCATGCAGAAGATCTTGCCGCGATACCAGACCGCGCCATGGCCGGAGCGGGCGGTGGGGATGGGGTTGCGCGCCGTCCACTTGTCGGCCTGCGGATCGTAGGTGTGGTGCAGGTTCGAATTGGTGAGGAAGGAATCGACCCGCCCGCCGATCACGTGGATCAGTCCGTTGACCACCAGCGTGCCGGTATGGTCGCGGGCGAGGAACAGTGGCGCGCGGCGCGACCAGCTGTCGGCCTTCGGATCATAGACGAGGTGCCAGTCGATCGACTTGCGGTTGTCGAAGGTATTGCCGACCGCGCCGCCGATGGCATGGACGTTCTCGCCGATCGTCACGCAGGCCATGGCGCCGCAGGCCTCGGGCAGGGGGCGGATCTTCGTCCATTTCTCGCCGTCGGCGCCGAAGACGAAGCATTCGTCGTGCGGCGTGCGGTTCTGCTCGATGAAGCCGCCGATGGCGTAGAGCTTGTTGCCGGCCACCGCCACGCCGACGTGGTTGGCGCCGCGCGGCAGGTCGGGCGCGGTGGTCCAGCGGTCGGTCGCCGCGTCGTAGATGTGGTGGTACTGCTTGTCGACGCGCTGCTCGGCATAGCCGCCGACGAGATGCATCTTGCCGCCGCGCTCGGCGCCCCAGGCCATTTCGGTGCGCGGGATCGGCAGCGGCGCGCGCACCACCCAGCGGCCCTGGTTCGCGGCCTTCGGCGCCGGGCTGTCGGTGACGGCCTGTTCGTTGTGGATCGCCGGCAGGTCGACGCGCCCCGGCGCGTTCAGCCGCTCGAACTGGCCCTGGTGGTGCCGGTGCTGGGCAGTCACGGGCGTGGTGACGGCGGCGAGGCCGCCTGCGACCATAAAGCGGCGGGAGATCGGGCGCATGGCTTGGGCTCCGGGGCTGGATCGATCCAGACGAGACTAGGGCAGGTGATTTCGATCCCGCCAGTGACTTTGCGTCACACCGAAGCCGTTTCGGTTCGACCTGCTGGCCTAGGCCGGCCTAGGCGGCGGCCGCCGGCACGGACCGGAAACACGGCCCTGCTAGGTCAAAGCGATCTTTCCAGGATGCGACGATGACGGACGACCACACGATACCGAAACCGGCGGACGAGCGCCTGCTGCGCTACTGGTCGGCCAATATGGAGGTGGCGCTGGCTTCCTCCAGCGGCGCGCCGTGGATCGGCTTCGGCTACGAGGATGGCGAGCGCGAACGCATGAAGGCACTGGCCGCGCGGTTGCCGGGCTCCGCCGCTGTCCTGTTCTTCGCGGTCGTCGTGGTCGGCTTCATCCTGCTTGCGGCCGCAGCGGTGGTGGGCGGCATGCTGCCGGTTCTGACCTGGCTCTACCCCGATCCCTCGCAGACCCGTCCACTGCCCTTCGTGCTGGTGCTGGCCAGCGTCTGCCTGTTTTCACTCGGCGTCGGCTTGCCCTTGATGCTGGGCCTTGGCGGCTGGGCAGCGGATCGCTTCGCCGGCGGAACGCCGCAACCCAGCCTGCCGGGCGACGCGGCTCTGGCCCGCAAGATCCGCATGCAGCTTCTGCGCATGACCCTGATCATGGTCGGCGCCTTCATTCCCGGCTGCATGCTGTTCATCCTGTTCGACATCCAGGCCGGGCCGCTGGTGTTCTGGCTGAAGGTCGCCTGCGGCGTCCTGACCCTGATCTCGCTGGCCGGTGCGGTGAGGGCGCGCGGCTGACCTCGGTCGCCGAGACGACAGGGCGCTTGCAATCGCCGGCGGTCTCGCCAGATTCACCGGTATGAACGACAAGAATCCCCAGCGCGGCGTCACCACCGGCCCGGCCGGCACCGGCGTCGCCTCCTCGGCCAGGGCCGACATCTCCGCCTTCCTGAAACAGGCGGCCGCCGTCGGGCCGCCGAAGGTCGCCGGCGAGCGCGGCCGGCTGATCTTCGCGCTCGATGCGACGATGAGCCGCCAGCCGACCTGGGACATGGCGCAGGAGATCCAGGCGCAGATGTTCACGGAAGCGGCCCGCGTCGGCACGCTCGACGTGCAGCTGGTGTTCTTCCGCGGCGTCGGGGAATGCCGCGCCTCCGGCTGGGTCAGCGAGACGGGCACGCTCGCCGGGCTGATGCGCAAGATTTCCTGTGTCGGCGGCCACACCCAGATCGGCCGGGTGCTCAGCCATGCGGCGGAAGAAGCCGGCGGGCGGCGCATCCACGCGCTGGTCTATGTCGGCGACGCGATGGAGGAGCAGGTCGACGACCTCTGCGCCAAGGCCGGCCGCCTCGCGCTCGCCAACGTGCCGGTCTTCCTGTTCCAGGAGGGCGGAGACCCGGTCGCCGAGCAGGCCTTCCGCGAGGTCGCCCGCATCACCCGCGGCGCCTATGCCCGCTTCGAGCCCGGCGCCGCCGCGCAGCTCGCCGACCTCCTGAAGGCCGTCGCGGTCTTTGCGTCCGGAGGCCGTGCGGCGCTCACCGATGCGTCGGCGCGCGGGGCGAGGGGCGCGCAGCTCCTGCTCGGCCAGATGCGCTAGAGTTCAGGCCATGACCTATTTCATCGCGGGCGTGATCGCCCTCATCGTGTTCTCGGGCGGCCTCAACGCGATCCTCGGCGCCAATCCGAAATGGCTGTCGGCGCAGATCCGCAAGATCGGCGGCTATGCGGCCTTCGCCTTCGCGCTCTTCCTCGTGACCCGCGGCCAGTGTCCCGGATGGGGCCGTTCCGCGGCCGAGCCTATCAGCGCGCCCTCGCGCGCGACAAATTCCTTCCTCCGCCTCGACAAGCCCGTGCCGTGCCCGCATCGTGCCGGGAATCCTTGGGAGGGACCCGAATGATCCACGAGCTCCGCATCTACCATTGCGTCCCCGGCCGCCTGCCGAAGCTGCTGAACCGCTTCGAGAACACCACGCTCGAGTTGTGGAAGAAGCACGGCATCCGCCAGGCCGGGTTCTGGACGGTGGCCGTCGGCCATTTCCAACCAGGACCTCTACTACCTCCTGGAATGGGAGAACTGGGCGGAGCGCGAGGCGAAGTGGAACGCCTTCCAGTCCGATCCCGACTGGATCGCCAAGCGCGCCGCCTCCGAGGCGGATGGCGCCATCGTCGCCTCCATCACCAATCTGATCCTGCAGCCGACCGCCTTCTCGGCGGTCAAATAGCCACGGCGAGGAGGGAGGGATGCGCCTCGTCACGGCGATCCTCGCGGCGGGAAGTCCTGGCCGGCTGCGTCAGGTTCGATGCGCCCGAGAGCATTCAGGTCGGCACGACCCGCGTGGAGCCGCACCCCCTTCACGCGGATAGCGTGCGCATCGTGACACCGCTGGAAGGCAGCCGCCAGGCGGCGGCGGCCATGCTCGGCGACGAGTGCGCGGGGGCGGAGGTGGTCGAGGAAGGCCGGGTACGGCGGCGGGGAGGTTGGGTCGACGTCGCGCTGCGCGGGGGTCTGCCCCGCCGCAAGGCTGCGTTAGAGCAGCCTCCCGGCGTCAGGCGGCCAGGAACTCCGCGAGCACGGCGATCGCCGCCATCAGGTCCGCCGTGTCCATCGCCTCATGCGGGTTATGGCTGCCGTTCTGGTTGCGGACGCAGCATGCCCACCGGCACGCCGGCGGCGACGAAGTTGTTGGCGTCCGATGGCTGCCGGGGCTGTTGAAGCGGCGGCGCCGCAATCCCGGCGCGTTGAGCGGCAGCCGAAAGCTCCTCGATGATCCCCTGGATCCATCGGGCCGGGCGCGGCGGCGTTGCGCTCGCCCAGGACGATCGCCACCTTCCGCCGCACTGGGCGACCTCGGCCGCGATCTCGCCAAGGCGCTTCTCCATCGTGGCGAGGTGCCGCGCGTCATAGGCGCGGAGATCGAGGCTCAGCTCGAAATCGCCGGAGACGGTGGTCAGGTTGTGCCGCTCCGCCGGCGTGTGGAAGCGGCCGATGGTGACGGCCATGGGCCGGCCCTGCGCCTCCTCCTCCAGCCAGAGCCGCTACCAGCGCCAGCGAGAGGTCGGCGCCCGCAAGCGCCGCGTCGCGGCGGAAGCGGTGCGGCACGCCGGTATGCCCGTCCTCCCCGGTGATGCGGATGAAGGGGTGGCGGACATTGCCGGGATCGGCGAGGCAGACCGCCACGGGCGCCCCGGCTCCTCGATGAGCTGGGGCGCCTGCTCGATATGCACCTCCAGATAGGCGCCGAGCGTCCTGGGGTCGCGCAGCGGCGTGTTCGCGCGCAGGCGTGCGGAGAATCGCCGCCGCAGGCGTCGATGCTCTCGGCCAGGGTGAGGCCGCTGCGCGCATGGCGCAGTTCCAGCGCGCCTTCGGGCAGGCGCGCGAGCAGGCAGCGGCTGCCGATCAGGCCGAGGCCGACCAGGGGGATTCCTCAGCGTAGCGCCATCACCTCGATGTCGCGCTTCGGCGCGACGCCGGCCGCCTGCAGGCAGCGACGGCGCCGATCCCCGCGATCACGCCCGCCGCGCCGTCGAAATTTCCGCCATGGACGATGCTGTCGAGATGCGAGCCGATCAGCACCGGCGGCGCATCCTGGCCCGAGGCCCAGCGCAGGGAGAGGTTGGCGCCGGCGTCGACGGAGGCGGCCAGTCCCAGCGCGCGCCCGGCCTCGGCGATCAGCGCCATCGCCTCATTCTCGCCGCGCCCAGTAGGGCGCCGCGAGTGATGCCCGGGGGATCGGCGCCGATGGTGGCGACGCCGTCCAGCAGGCGCTGCACCAGGGAGAGTCTGCGCGGATACCGCTTCGGAAAGTCTCAAGGCACGTCTCCCATTGCGGTCGCCATCCTCGCCCGGGGCCGGGGGCTGCCCAGGGGTGGCGCCGAAGTTTCGGCGCCACCTCGAGCGTGATCCGCTCCGCTGGATCACGCTCGAGCCTTTTGCTGAGGGGACGATTTACCGTTTTGGCGTTCCCGCCAAAACGGATCGCGCTCCAGGGTCAGCGCACCACTTCGACCGTGGTGAGGTCCGCGAACCAGGATTGCGGCGAGACGAAGCCGCGGACACGGCGGCTCATCGCGCGGGGGTTAGGTCGTGCACGATGAAGAGCCAGGGCGCCCCGTCCACGATGCGCTCATGCGCGCGGCGGATGGCCGGCGCGGCCTCCTCCGGCGAGCGGGCGCGCGCTCCACCTCGGTCATGGCCGCGTCGAACTCCGGATCCCTCCAGTGGCCCGCATTGCTGCCGCGCGGGGAGGAGTTCATCGCCGAGGAACCAGCGCGCCATCTGCGACGTGTCCGAGGAAGACGAGGCTGACATTGGACGCATCCACGCCCAGCCAGCTGCGGCGCCGTCGGCTCGGCCGCGGAGCGTGCCGAGCAGCATGTTCCATTCCACCACCTCGAAACTGCACCTGCACGCCGCAATTCTCCGCGGAGATTCTGCTGGAGGAACTCGTTCATCGGCAGCGGCAGCATCTGCGCCCGAGCCGGAGTTGGAGATGCATCGACCTTGAAGCGAGAGCGGCCGCTGCGCGTTGTAGCCCGCCTCGGCCAGCAGGCGCCCGGCCGCGCGCCGCATCCAGGCGGTAGCGGTTCTGCGGAGTGCCGAAGATCGGGTCGCGCGGGCTTGAGAAGCCGACCGCTGGCTCCGCGTGCCGTTCAGCATGTACCAGCGAGTCGCGGTCGATGCAGTAGTTCAGCGCCTGGCGTACGCGCACGTCGCGCAGTCGGGCTGTCCGGCTGCCGGCCGCAGAAGATCCAGGGCCAGACATGCGGGTAGGAGCTGCGGTGATCACGTTGAAACCGGCGCTAGCGCAGCGAGGCGCGAGCGCATCGGGCGGCGGCACCTCGATCCAGTCCACCTGGCCCGAGCGCAGCGCGGCGAGGCGCGTGTTCGCCTCGGGCATCGGCAGCAGCAGGATCACGCGGTTCGAGCCGGGCACGGCGCGCTGCGTGTCCCAGTAGTTGTCGTTGCTTCGTGAGCTCGGCCGACTGGCGCGGCATGAAGCGCGAGAGGCGGAAGGGCCCGGTGCCGGCGCGGCGCAGGGTTGCCGACGCGCGCCCAGTCGCGCCCGGCCGCCTCGAAGGACTGCGGCGAGGTGAAGAGGATGTAGGTGACCGCCATGTAGGGCAAGTAGCTCAGCCGGCCGGTCGGTGCGTGATCTCGACCGTGATGGTCGTCGATCTTGCGGTAGCCCGCGAATGCCCGGCGTGCGCGGCGCGCGTGAAGGCCGCTGCCCGCGCGGATCGAAGTTCGGCGCTGTGGTTGCGGAAGTAGCGGTCGAGGTTCCAGATCACGGCATCAGCGTTGAAGGGCGTGCCGTCATGGAAGGTGACGCCGCGACCGCAGCCGGAAGCGCCACTTCTTCGGGTCGGCCGGCGTCCTGCTCCCAGGACTCGGCGAGGCCGGGCCGCACGCCCGCCAGCACGTCGGAGTGCGAGAGATCCCAGAGCACCAGCGATTTCGAAGATCGGGTAGCCGAGGAAGCGCAGGCCCTCGAAGCCGTTGTTCGGCATGCCCGTTCGTGGTCGGCACGTCGGTCGCGGTCATGGCGATGCGCAGCGTGCCCGCTTCCTGCGCCGAGGCGGCAGCGCCAAGGCCCGCGGACAGCAGCAGCGCTGCCGCGAGGCGATGAATGCTCGTCTTCATGAAGTCTCCCTTGATTGACCTTCGCGACCCAGTCGGCCACGGCGGCGCGGGAAGCTTCGCAAGGCAGCCCGATTTGATCCACTGCCTTGCGGGGGCGGGCGCGCGATTTCCGCCGGCTTGCCGCGATCATGCTGCACCGCCACACTGGCGGCTCAGCCCCCCGGGAAGACGTTCATGGACATCAACAGCTCCTTCACCATGCCGAAGCATGATGCGCTCGCGCTGCGCTACGGCGCCGATGCCGTGCCTGCCGCCGGGCCCTGGAACGAGCACATCGCGCTGCTGCTCTCCCACCGCTCCGTCCGCGGCTACAAGCCCGACGCGCCGCCGGAGGGCACGCTGGAGACGCTGATCGCTGCCGCGCAATCGGCCGCCACCAGCTCCAACATGCAGACCTGGTCCGTCGTCTCCGTCACCGACCCCGCGGTGAAGGCCGAGTTCGCGAAGATCGCGGGCGGCCAGAAGCATATCGAGCAGTGCCCGATCTGCGGCTTCTGGGGCGGCGTCGGCGAGCCGACCATCGCGGTGGCCGCGCCGGCGGTGCTCAACGCGGTGTTCGCGGCCACCGGCCAGCGCATCCGCGAGCTGCCGCTCAAGCACCACAGCCTGAAGAAGGCGTGAAAGCCCTGATGGCAGGCGTTGTTCTGGCACTGGCGGGCTCGGGTCAGCGCGCAGCCGGTGTGGATCGGTGACGGCATTCCCGCCGCCGCTGACGGCACAGCCGGGTGACGCAGTGCGCGGCCGTGCCATCGTCGCCAGCCGCCAGCAGGGCCTGTGCCTGCTGTGCCACGAAGCGCCGATCGCCGAGGAGCGTTTCCAGGGCAACCTCGCACCCTCGCTCGCCGGCACGGGATCGCGCTGGAGTGCGGCGCAGCTGCGCGGGCGGATCGTCGACGCACGCCGCCTCAACCCGCAGACCACGATGCCGCCGTTTCACGCCGTCGACGGGCTGCAGCGTGTCGGCAGCGCGTGGCAGGGCCGGCCGGCGCTCGATGCGCAACAGGTCGAGGACGTGGTCGCCTACCTGTCGACCCTGCGCGAATGAAGCCGGCCCTGCCACGCCGCGATCTGCTGCTGGCCGGCCTCGGCCTGACGCTGAGCTGGCGCGCCATTGCCACGCCGGCCGCGATGGAGGCCGAGATCCGCGACTTCACCGGCGGCGCCGCGTGGCGTGAAGGCAGGCTGGGCTTCGACATCGCCCCGCTGGTCGAGAACGGCAACACCGTGCCGATCACGCTCTCGGTCGACAGCCCGATGAGCGCGGCCGAGCACGTGCAGGCGATCGCCGTGTTCAACAGCGGCAACCCGCAGCCGCAGGTGGCGGTGTTCCGCTTCGGCCCGCGCGCCGGCAAGGCGGTGGTCAACGCGCGCATGCGCCTGGCGACCTCGCAGAAGCTGACCGCCGTGGCGCAGCTGTCCGACGGCACGTTCTGGGCGAAATCGGTCGACGTGGTGGTCACGCTGGCCGCCTGCGTCGAGGGCTGAAGCACGATGGCCCGTGCACTGATCAACCTGCCGGCCAGCGTCCGCCGCGGCGAGGTGATCGAGATCCGCACGCTGATCAACCACCCGATGGAAACCGGCTACCGGCGCGACAGCGGTGGCGAGCTGCTGCCGCGCGACATCATCCGCCGCTTCAGCTGCCGCTACGACGGCGAGCTGGTGTTCAGCGCCGAGCTGCATGCGGCGATCGCGGCCAACCCCTACATCGCCTTCCACACCGTCGCGGTGGCCAGCGGCCTGCTCAGCTTCACCTGGGAAGGCGACAACGGCTTCTCGCAGACCGAGACCCGCGCGATCGCCGTCACATGAAGACGACGCGGCTGGCTGCCCTCGGCGCGGTGCTGCTGGCGGCCTGCGCGGCGCCGCCGGACACGCGCCGCTCCGGCTTCGACGACATGTCGCCGGCCACGCAGGCGCTGCAGCGCGACGACACGCAGAACCCCGCGATGCTGTGGGTGCTGGAAGGCGAGGCGCTGTGGTCGCGGGCAGCAGGCGGCCGTGGCCCCTCCTGCGCCGACTGCCATGGTGCGGCGACGACGTCGATGCGTGGCGTGGCGGTGCGCTACCCACGCTTCGACGCCGGACTCGGCCGCCCGGTCGACCTCGGCGAGCGCATCGCGCAATGCCGCGTGCGCCAGGGCGCGTCCGCGCCGGCGCCGGAGAGCGCCGAGCGCCTGGCGCTGCAGGCCTACGTCGCCTTCCAGTCGCGCGGCCTGCCGATCGCGCCCGACGACGATCCGCGCCTGGCACCCTTCCGCGAACGCGGGCGGCAGCTCTACGCGCAGCGGCTCGGTGCGCTGAACCTGGCCTGCACGCAATGCCACGACGGCCTGGCCGGCGGCCGGCTGGGCGGCAGCCTGATCCCGCAGGGGCACCCGACCGGCTACCCGATCTACCGACTCGAATGGCAGGGCCTGGGCTCGCTGCAACGCCGGCTGCGCGGCTGCCTCGCCGGCGTTCGCGCCGAGCCCTTCGCACCCGGCGCGCCGGAGTGGGTCGAACTGGAACTGTTCCTGATGCAGCGCGCTCGCGGCATGGCCTGGGAAGCGCCCGCCGTGCGCCCCTGATGCCTCTTCTGGTTCAGCCGCGCCTGAGCACCTTGGCCACCGGGTTCGTGCGCAGGCGGAACGCGTCCGGCATGCCCGAGCCGAGCAGCGGGCGCAGGTAGAGGCGGAAGGCGTCGGTCACGTCGGTGCCGCTGTCGCTGATGAAGGCGTCGTCCATCGTGCGCGTCTTGCCGGCCACCGACTCGAGCGGCACCAGCTCGTAGTCGACCGAGTAGAAGCCGGTGCGCTTGATCGCCACCGAACCGTCGCGCTGGCCCCACATCGCGTACTGCACGGCCTTCTCGCCGACCTCGCGCGCCTCGCGCTGGTCGACGTCGCTGACACAGCCGATGAAGCTGCGCTGCACGTAGCCGAAGGTGTCGCCGCGCACGCGCTTGATCTTCAGCTTGCTCTTGATCTCCTCGCACAGCAGGTCGGCCAGGGCGCCGCTGCCGGAGAGCTGCACGTTGCCGTGGGCATCGTGCTCGAGGTCCTTGGCCAGCTTCGCCGCGATCGGCGCACCGCTCTCGTCGTGGATGCCTTCCGACACCGCGATCACGCAGCGGCCGTAACGCTCGTAGACGGCCTTCACGTCGGCGAGGAACTTCTCCAGCACGAAGGTGCGTTCGGGCAGGTAGATCAGGTGCGGGCCGTCGTCGGGGAACTTCTTGCCGAGCGCCGACGCGGCGGTCAGGAAACCGGCATGGCGGCCCATCACCACCGCGAGGTAGACGCCCGGCAAGGCGGCGTTGTCGAGGTTGGCACCGGCGAAGGCCTGGGCGACGAAGCGTGCCGCCGACGGGAAGCCCGGCGTGTGGTCGTTGCCGACCAGGTCGTTGTCGATCGTCTTCGGGATGTGGATGCTGCGCAGCGGGTAGCCGGCCTTGGCCGCCTCCTCGCTGACGATGCGCACGGTGTCCGACGAGTCGTTGCCGCCGATGTAGAAGAAGTGCTCGATCTCGTGCGCCTGCAGGACCTTGAAGATCTCCTGGCAGTACTTCAGGTCGGGCTTGTCGCGCGTCGAGCCCAGCGCCGAGGACGGCGTGCCGGCCACCATCTCGAGGTTGTGGCTGGTTTCCTGCGTCAGGTCGACGAAGTTCTCGTCGACGATGCCTCGCACGCCGTGGCGTGCGCCGTAGACCTTGCGCACCTCGGCGAAACGGCGCGCCTCGAGCGCCACGCCGACGAGCGACTGGTTGATCACGGCGGTCGGGCCGCCGCCCTGGGCGACGAGGATCTTTCCTGATTTCATGCGGGCCTCCGGAGGACGGCGGGATGGTACGCCCGCCGCGCCGCGAGGTGGCCCTGCTCAGTCGCCGCCGTGCAGCGGCGCGGGGGCCGTCGTCATGCGGCCAGCCGCATCGGCTCGTTGCGGGCGCACTCGTAGGCCTGCAGTTCCTCGAGGGCGCGGCGGATGTCCGACTCGTCGCCGTCGATCACGGCGCGGTCGGCGCGGCGCAGGGAGGCCTCGATGAGCGCGGAGGCGAAGGCGCCGGTCGAGCCGATCGCCACGTACTTGCGGACCAGCTCGCGGCAGCGGGCCTGTTCGGCGGGAAGGCGGTGAAGCAACTGCGTGTTCATCATGACGGTTCTCCTGGATCGTTCGACGAGGACGACGGTTGTCGTGTCGTCCTGGTCTTCATTTCAGTCCAGGGCCTGTCCCATTGCGACGCCAGCTGCGCGTGATTTCCTCCCCGTCGGCAGACGATGGCGCGACGATTCAGCTCGCCGAGGTCGAACCGGGCTTGCCGGCCGGGTAGCCGCCCGTCGTGCCACCGGTCGGGTTGTCGGGGCCGCGCGGCGGGATCGCCTTCGGGTCGAACTTGGCGTTGAACACCGGGAACTCGGGGATCGCGGCCGGCAGCAGGCGCACCCACTCCTTGCTGTCCTTGTGGTACTCGATGATGAAGTCGACCCAGTCGGTCACCTTGACGAAGTCGATGATCGCCGGCTGCACCGGCGGCAGCGTCGGATCGGGGTTGACGTCGAGGTAGAACGGCGAGCGCCAGTCCCACAGCCCGCGCAGCAGTGGGTCGGGCAGGAAGATGTTCATCGCCAGGTAGGGCGAGCTGAAGTTCCAGGTGATGCCGCTGCCGGCTGCCACCCAGGGCTGGTCGGTCGAGCCATAGGCCTTGATGCCCTGCAGCGCGTCCTTCAGCGCGCGCGCCGCGGGGTGCACCGGGTGCGGGCGGAAGTCGAAGCTGAGCAGCGCGTTGGCGAAGCTGAACAGGTCGGTCAGCTGGTCCGGGGTTTCCAGGCGGAAGCTCGAATCGGTGTCGAACTGCTGGGCCAGCACGATCGCGCTGCGGATGCGCTGCACCACCGTCTGCCGGGCCAGCGGCGTCGCCGCACTGCGCAGCGCGGCGAGCAGCGCGTCGGCCAGATCGTCCACGCACTCGGCGATCGCATGCAAACGCGCGAGCCGCACCACGCAGCCCAGCGTCGGGTGGTTGCCCTTGGTCTCGAGGATCTGTCGGTTCGCCTCGGCGAACCAGTGCGCCAGGTCCTGCGCGCTGGCCGTGCCCTGCTGCGCCAGCTTCTTGAACACCGCGGGGTAGCCCTCGCCGGCGGTGAAGAAGTTGTAGTTCGGGTAGCCGGTCGCGTAGTCGGCGTAGGGCGCCACCGTGTGCAGCACCTCGACGGCCATGTTGAAGCAGTTGTCGAAATGGATGACCGACAGCTTGGGCACCCCGGCATCGAGCGCCGCCTTCAGCGCGGCGCCCAGCCCCCAGGTCGACAAGGGCATGTGGTTCACCGGCAGCAGCGGAGAACCAGCCGGCAACAGCGGCGAACCTGCCGGCAACAGCGGCGATCCGGCCGGCAGAAGCGGTGAACCGGCAGGCAGGATCGGAGCCCCCGCGTCGGCGCTGATGCGCCACTCGAAGCTGCCGTTGCGGGTCAGCGTGCGGGTGCTGAGCTGGCGGCGGTCGATCTCCGGCAGGTAGCCGGCACCGTGGCCTTCGAGCGCGAGCACGATGGCCGAAGTCGGCCGGGTCTGGTGCGCATGGCGCAGGAAGCCGGCCAGGTTGTTCGGAGACGCCATGTCCTGCTTCCAGCGCGAGGTGACCTTCACCTCGGCTGGCTTGCCGCCCTCGATCTCGACCAGATAGGTGTCGTCCTTGGCGAGATCGACCAGCGCGGCGACGTGAATGCCCTGTGCCGCGACCTTCAGCAGGCCCTGGTAGAGCGGGTGCTGGGCCAGATCGCGCGAGCTGCCCTCGGGGTAGGTCGACAGTGTCTCGTCGCTGCCGAAGGGGGCATAGACGGCGAACAGCACGCTGTCGGTGCGCGCACCGTCGCTGGTCTTCTCGGGCAGGAGTCGGGGCAGGCTCATGGTCACTCCTCTTTCTTGTGGATGTCCGCGCGCGCGTGTCTGGGCACGGTAGCCCGACGGTACGCCGCCCGCCATCCCATTCACAAGCATTCGTCCTTCGGTGGGATGGCCATGGATCAGACGATCGTGAGACGATTGAAATTGCTCATGGAAACATCTGCTGACAACTCGAGCCCGCCCCGCGCCCGGCTGCCGTCGGCGCCGGTGGCCGAAGCCGTCGTCGAGAGCCTGCTTGCCGCGCACAAGGCGGGCACGATGGACGAATGGCTGCGCCGCCACCGCCGGCTGGGGCGCTGGCTGGCGCGGCACTGGCTGCGCCCGGTGCACGGCGTGGCCGCCGAGACGCTCGATGCCGCCCACCCGGCCCACGCGGTGAAGCTGCTGCTGGCCTGGGCGGTCGGGCAATTGCGGCCCGACCACGGCACGCTGACCGAGCCGATCCCGCGCGAGGCCTGGCTGGACCGCACTAGCTGGCGCCCGGTGCTGGCACTGGCCTGCCAGTTCGGCTTCCTGCCGGTGCCGCCATTCCGCGACCGTTACCGCGGCCATGCCGACGAGGCCGCCGCCAGCCAGCTCTGCGGGCTGTGGTCGGTGGGCACGAGCACCTACTACCGCTATCTGGACAAAGGCAAGCGTGCGCTGGCGCAGTTGCTGCGCGAGGTGCCGGCACCCGCATCGCGGCGGCTGTCGCTGCGCCGGGACGCTGCCGAGCATGCCTGGCGGCAGACCGGCCTGGCCGCCGGCGCCGAGCGCCAGGCCTGGCATGCGCGCCACGCTGCGTCGGCGCTGCTCGGCGGCGACAGCGCCTCGGCGCTGTGGCACCTCGCCCACGCCGGCGACAGCGCGGCCTTCATCCGCGAGCTGCAACGCCACAGTGTCGAACTCGCCAACGAGGACGAGACCGACCCGCTGATGGCCCAGGTCTCGGCCGCGGCCGAGTCGGCGCGCGACCGCTTCGACCTGCTGCTCGCCGAGGCGGGGCTGTGGCGCATGCGCGGCGACGCCGCGCGCGAGCAGGCCAGCTTCGAGCAGGCGCTGCGCATCGCCGCCGACGGTGACGATGCGCTGATGCTCGGCATCGTCTACGGCGCGCTCGGCAAGTTCCACGAGCCGCGTGACCTCGACCGTGCCTTCGCCTACTACCAGGACAGCGCCGAATGCCTGCGCCGCTCGGGCATCGGCGACGACCGCAGCGCCTCGGTGGAGGCGATCGAGGAGTACGTCGCCACGCTGGTGCGCCTGGCCTGGCTGCTGGTGCTGCGCAACGACCCGCGTGCCAAGGCCGTGCTGGAGCGTGCGCAGGCGCTGTGCACGCGGCACACGCTGTCGCCGGCGACGGTGGCGATGCTCGAGCAGACCTGGGGCGAGTGCCTGCGCCGTGCGGGCGAGCTGCCGCGCGCGCTCGAGCACAAGCACCGGGCCTTGCTGCTGTACGAGCGCATCGACGACCGCCAGGCCATCCTGAAGACCTGCGGCAACCTCAGCCTGATCTATGGCGAGGCCAAGGACTTCGCGAAGGCGCGCGAGTACGCACGCCGCGTGCTCGCGCTGGCCGACACGATGACGGTGGAGCCGGAGATCCTGGCCAGCACGCACATGAACCTGGGCGTGGCCTGCTTCTGGCAGTCGGACTACGCGCAGGCCCAGCAGGAGTACCAGCAGGCGCTGGACATCGCGATGCGCCACCGCCTGCATCGTGTCGCCGGGCTGGCGCACTACAACCTCGCCGAGGTGGCCTACCTGCAGTTCAAGCAGTCCGGCGATGCGCTCGACGAGTCGCGCGGCGATGCCCATGCGGCGGCGGCGGTCGCGATCTGGCCGCACGAGAGCGACCCGACCCACACCGAGGCGACCAAGCGCCTGAAGCGGGAGATCCTCGGCCCGGGCGACGAGCGCGCGCGCGACCGCCTGCTGCCGGCCGAGGCGGCGGCGCACTACGCCGAGGTCAGCGAGGTACAGCGCCAGCGCGAGCTGCTGGCGCTGCCCGGTGCACCGCAGGAGCATGTGCGCGCACACCTGGCGATCGCCCGCGCCTACCTGGCCATCGCGATGAAGGAGCGCGAGGCAGCGCTCGCGCTGATCGACCGCCACGCGCTGGCCGAGTCGTTCGCAGCCGAGATCGACGCGCTGCGCGCGACCTTCTCGCGCGAGCTGACACGCGAGCAGAAGCTGGCCGCGCTGTGGCGCGAGGCCACCGCCGACCTGATCAGCACGCAGCGCTGCAACGCACTGCTCGACCAGCTGATCCGCGCCGGCTCGGTCAACAAGAGCGGCTACGCGGAGCTGTGCGCGCTCAGCCCGGCCACCGCGTCCAAGCACCTGGTGACGCTGGCCGAGCGCGGCCTGCTGGTGCAGACCGGCAAGGGGCCGGCCACGCGCTACACGCTGCCAGCCTGATCAGGCCGCCCGGCCTGTCCGCCGATCAGGCCGTGGCCTGCTGCGCGCGGCGCACGCAGCCCTTGCCGCCCTGCTTGCCGGCGTACATCGCGGCGTCGGCCTGGCGCAGCAGGCTGACCGGGTCGTCGCCGTCCAGCGGCACCAGCACGTAGCCGATGGTCAGGCCGACGGCGCACTCGCGGCCGCTGGACAGCGCGAACGGCTTGCCGAACGCATCGACCAGCTTGAGGCCGAGGTCGCGCGCCTGCCGCTCGTCGGTCAGGCCGCCGGCGGTGACCACGAACTCGTCGCCGCCCAGCCGCGCGACGACGTCGGTGGAGCGCAGCTGCGCGGCGAGTCGTTGGCCGACCGCGATCAGCAGCTCGTCGCCGAGGTCGTGGCCATGGTGGTCGTTGACCTGCTTGAAGCCGTCGAGGTCGATCATGTAGACGGCCAGCAGCCGGTCCGGCGACATCGCGGCCATCTCGGTGGCCAGGCGCGCGTCGAAGCCGCGCCGGTTGGGCAGGCCGGTCAGCGGGTCGGTGTAGGCCATCGACACGAAGGTGTCGCGCTCGCGCACCGCGCTGCGCGCCTCGGCGTGGATCGCACGCATGCGCAGGCCCAGCACGCGCATGAACAGAACCATGTCGAGCGTCGCACCGGCCTGGAAGGCATGCAGCGTCCACAGCGTGGCATCGATGTAGCCGCGGATCACGCCGACCATCACCGCCGTGGTCGCGAAGTAGCCCAGCCAGGCGGCCAGGAAGTACCAGCCGATCGGGTCGCCGCGGCGTGCCAGCCGCACCGCGCCGGGCATGCCCATCAGCGCCGGCAGCAGGCCCAGCGTGCCGATCACCCGGGTGACGGTGTGGATGTGGATCAGGTCCAGCGCGTAGAGCAGCGCGAACGCAGCGAGCAGCGCCGCGCCGGCGTGCATCACGCGGCTGAAGTAGCGGTTCATGCCCTTGCCGCGCAGCACTTCCTCGACGAACAGGAAGGTCGAGGCCGAGGCCAGCAGCGCGGTCAGCGCGGCGCCGTGCGACTCGAACCACGGCAGAGCGCGCCACAGGTACATGCCGCCGATGCCGAACTGCACCACCGAGAACATCAGGCTGCCGCTGGTCAGCAGCGCGTACTTCAGGAACAGCGGCTCGCGCGTGCTGATCCACTGCACCAGGCTGTAGATCACCAGGCACAGGCCGAGGCCGGCGAGCAGCCCCTGCAGGATGTGTTCGTCCAGCGCCTCGGTGTGGAAGACCTGCGGCCGCATCACGGTGATCGGCAGGATCATCGCGCCCTGCGTCTCGACGCGCAGGTACAGCTCGTGGTCGACCTCGGGCTTCAGCTCCAGCGGCAGTGCGTGCGAGCGGCTGGGCACCGGCCGCTTGTCGAACGGCAGCAGGTTGCCCAGGCGCGCGCTCTGCACCACGCGGCCCTCGCGCACCAGGTAGGCATCGATGCGGTTCAGCGGCGCGTAGTCGATGTCCAGCATCCAGTTCGGCCCGCCGCGGCCGTTCCACTGGATCGGAATGCGCAGCCACACCGGCTCCTTGCGCAGGCCGAGCGTCGCGTAGGCCGAGCGTGGCGTCTCGAAGCGGTCGACCCGCGCCATCACCGCGGCGATGTCGAGTTCGCGCGTCTCGTCGGGCAGGATGCTCACGGCGGGCCATGCCTCGAGGCGCGGCGAGCTGCCGTTGATCAGCAGCACTTGCGGCGCGGCCTGCACCAGCGCCGCCTGACACAGCAGCAGCGCGAGCAGCCAGCGGCGAAGCAGCAGGGTAATCATGAACGGGCCACCCCGGACCACGGCCCGGCCGCCGTGAAGCGGTCCTCGATCCGGTTCAGCCAGCGGCCGGCGCGGCGGTCGTCGCCCCAGCCCTTCATCGTCGCGGTCGCCTGGTCGAGCAGGCCCTGCGGCAGCTTCAACGGCCGCGTCTGGTCCATCAGCAGCCGCGTCAGCAGGTGGTAGCCGAGCACGCGCGTGACCAGCCGCGCCAGCGAGAACTCGCTGGAGAACAGCCGGCCGATGCCGTCGATCAGGCCGACCACCGTCATCAGCAGCGCGAACAGCAGCCGCGACGACCAGGGCAGCGGGCCGTCGATGGCCAGGTCGGCCGACGCCGCCGGCCCAAGCAGCCGGCGCGACAGCAGTTGCGGGAAGGGCTTGGCGACCGGCCAGGGAATCACGCCGGCGAGGTTGGCATACAGCGCCTTCGCCAGCCCCGGCCGCGCATCGGGCGGCAGCAGCTCGGCACGCCCGCGCTGCTGCATGCGTGCGAACAGCGACTCCGCCTCGTCCATCGTGAACACCATCAGCTCGTGGCGGATGCCGACCAGGTGGCCGACGACGTTCCAGGTGTGCAGGATCGCGTCTTCGTCGGCCTGACTGAAACGCAGCCCCAGCGTGCGCATGCCGCGCAGGTAGACGTAGCCGAAGGTCAGCAGCGTGTAGGCCTGCTCCTCCTGGTTGCAGGGCAGGCCGCGGGCGAGGTCCCAGCCATGGGCGAACAGCGCGTGGTGCATCGCGCGCGCGCCCTCGCCGGCCGCCTTCAGCGCCGGCAGCAGGCCGACGGCGCGCACGCCGCCGCCCGCCGCCGCGACCGCCTCCTGCGGGCTGTTGCGCAGCACCAGGTTGCGCACCATCGCGTGGATCAGCCGCACCTTCAGCACCTGCGCGATGCCGCCACCGGACGGATCGGTCAGGCCGCCGCGCATCATCACCGGGAAGACCATCGCCGCGGTGCTGCGGATGCGGTAGTCGGTGCGCTGCTCGAGCTGGCCGGTGGTGTGCAGCACCTCGGCGAGATCGGGCACCACATAGCACTCGGGTAGGCTGGCGCAGAACAGCAGCGTGCACGACAGCACGCCCTGGTCGAAGAAGATCTCCTCGGCACGGGCGATCTTCGCCCGGTCGGCCCATGCCGGCAGCCCGCGGGCGGCGCCCACGTAGTCACGCAGCGCGTCGGCCAGCGGGCCCGGCAGCGTCGGCATCTGCGTGCGCCAGCCGTCCAGGCTGGCGTTGTCCTGCCAGGTCGCGATCACCGCGTTGATCAACGCGATGCGCTCCCACTGCGTCGCATAGGCACGATCGAGATCGTCGACGCTCGCATCGGCCGGCGGCGCGGCCCAGGGGCCCAGGATGTCGGCGATCGTCTGGTCGGCCAACGGATCGGACTGGAACTGGGAGCGTTGGAGCTCCTGATCGGATACGGCGTGCGTCATTGGCATCACTTCTTTGTTCTTCCCGGCGTCGACCTCGGTCCCCGCACGCGGGGACCGCGCACGGTAGCGGAAGCCGGGCCTTCCGCGCAAGCGTCTTCCTTCACGACCGCGCCTCCCGCACGATGCCGATATGCTCCGTGGCTCCGACAGGAGCCCGTGCCATGAATGCCCCCGAAAAACCCGCCGAGCCCCGCCTGACCTCGCTGTCGCACGGCGGTGGCTGCGGCTGCAAGATCGCCCCCGGCGTGCTGTCCGAGATCCTGCGCGGCACGGCGGCGCTGCCGGTACCGCAGGAACTGCTGGTCGGCATCGAGACCTCGGACGACGCCGCGGTCTACCAGCTCAACGACGAGCAGGCGTTGATCGCCACCACCGACTTCTTCATGCCCATCGTCGACGACCCGTTCGACTTCGGCCGCATCGCCGCCACCAACGCTATCAGCGATGTCTACGCGATGGGCGGGAAGCCGATCCTCGCGCTGGCGCTGGTCGGCATGCCGATCAACGTGCTGTCGACGCAGACCATCGGTCGCGTGCTCGAAGGCGGTGCCTCGGTGTGCCGCGCCGCCGGCATCCCGATCGCCGGCGGCCACACGATCGACTCGGTGGAGGCGATCTACGGCCTGGTCGCGCTCGGCCTGGTGCACCCGAAGCGCGTCAAGCGCAATGCCGATGCGCAGCCTGGCGACCTGCTGGTGCTCGGCAAGCCGCTGGGCGTGGGCGTGATGTCGGCTGCGCTGAAGAAGGAGCAGCTCGGTGCAGACGGCTACGCGCAGATGATCGCCACCACGACGAAGCTGAACACGCCCGGCCCCGAGCTGGCCGCGCTGCCCGGCGTGCACGCGCTGACCGACGTGACCGGCTTCGGCCTCGCCGGCCACGGCCTCGAACTGGCGCGCGGTGCGCGCTGCGAGCTGCACATCGCCTGGCCGCACGTGCCGCTGCTGCCCGGCGTCCGGCAACTCGCGTCGCAGGGTTTCGTCACCGGCGCGTCCGGCCGCAACTGGGCCGGCTACGGCCGCGACGTGGTGCTGCCCGAGAGCTTCGCACCCGAAGACCGCGCACTGCTGACCGACCCGCAGACCAGCGGCGGCCTGCTGGTGTCGTGCGCGCCGGATGCGGTCGACGCGGTGCTGGCGGTGTTCCGCCGCCACGGTTTCGATGGCGCCGCGGTGATCGGCGAAGTCGCGTCGGCCGAGGCGCCGCGACTGGTTGTTCGCTGAGCCCGCGCACGATCGAAGGACCGCTCAGGCCAGCGCCCGGATCGGGATCGCCGCCCGCTCGCCAGCCAGCGCGCGAGCGCGCAACTGGCCGCAGCCGGCCTCCACGTCCTGCCCGGCCGACTGGCGCAGCCGCGCCAGCACGCCGCGGTGGTTCAGCGATCGCATGATCTCGCCGGCACGCTCGGCCGAGGGGCGCCGGTAATCGAGCCCGTCGACGGTGTTGAACGGGATCATGTTCATGATCGCGTAGCGCCCCTTGAGCAGCGTGACCAGTGCCTCGACCTCATCGTCACCGTCGTTGACGCCTTCGATCAATGTCCACTGGTACTGGATCGGGTAGCCGGTGGCGCGGGCATAACGTTCACCCGCCTCGACCAGTTCGGCCGGGTCGAAGCGCGGTGCGCGCGGCAGAAGCTGCGCCCGCAGCTCGGCCTTCGTGGTGTGCAGCGACAGCGCCAGTGCCGGCTTGACGCGGCCCAACGGCAGGCGCTCGAACACACGTTCGTCGCCGACGGTGGAGAAGACCAGCTGCTTGTGGCCGATGCCGCCGGCGGTGCCGAGCAGGTCGATCGCCTCGAGCACGTTGTCGAGGTTGTGCGCCGGCTCGCCCATGCCCATGAAGACGACCTTGCGGACCGCCCGCTGGCGCCGCGCCAACGCGACCTGCGCGACGATCTCGGCGCTGCCGAGCTGGCGCAGCAGCCCGTCGCGGCCGGTCATGCAGAACACGCAGCCGACCGCGCAGCCGGCCTGCGTCGACACGCACAGGCCGTCGCGCGGAAGCAGCACGCTTTCCACCGTCTGGCCGTCGGCCAGCGCCACCAGCAGGCGCTGCGAGCCGTCGTCGCCGCCATGCAGCGAGCGCACGCTGGCCAGCGCGTCGAGCTCGGCCTCGAGGGCCGGCAGCGCCTCGCGCAGCGGCAGCGGCAGCCAGTCCTCGATGCGCCGCTTGCCGCTGGCCTGCGGCCGCGCCTGCGCCCACAGGCGCAGCACACGCTCCTCGTGGCTGGGTTTGGCGTCCAGCGCACGCAGGCGCTGGCGGATCTCGGCGATGCGCATGGCGCGCTAGGGCCTGCTCACACTGCGGGAAGCCTCGCGCCGAGGTGACCCAAGGCGCTGGGCAAGGCGCGGTGCGCCGCCCAGGCAGGCCGCCTGGGCAAGCGGCGCAACGCGGCCCAGCACCTTGGGATACCTCGGCCCGCCGGGTGATCTCGGCAAACAGGCGCACGCTGCGTTGCCCGTCTTGCCCAGGCGGCCAGCCTGGGCTGCGCCGTGCGCCTTGCGGGCGCCTGTTTGTCGAGTCACGCGAGTCGTCCCGTAGTGTGAGCAGGCCCCAGCCTACTTCACTTCACGAACATCACCCGCATGCCGAGCTGGCGGCCGTCGGGCCGGTCGAGCACGGTGATGGTGGCCTGGCGCGGCCGGAAGCCGTCGGGCAGCGGCTGGGTGCCGCGCGCGAACTCGTGGCTGCCGATGGACAACGCCACCGGCTTGCCGACGATGCGCGTTTCCGCGCCGCTCGCCCCGTCCCCGACGACGCTGAGCTGCAGCACGGCGCTCATCGGCTTGCTGCCGCCGGCGCGGGTCAGCGCCACCTCGTAGGACAGCGCCGCGCCCTTGCGCAGCAGCCGGCCGGCGCGCACCTCGACGGCACCGCCGCGCGGGTCGGGTGGCAGCGCGTCGGCAGCGAACTCCAGGTCCAGCCGCACCTTCTCGCTGCTCGCGCGCGCGGCGGCCGCTTCGTCGCTCAGGCGCTTGCCGTCCGACAGCGCCGCGTCAAGCTTCTTCGTCACTGCGGCGAGGTCGGCCGCCAGCTTCTGCCGCTCGGCATCGGCCTGCTCGTAGGCGGTGCGCAGTTCGGTCGAGGCACTGGCGCTCAGCCGCGGCGGCAGGTGCTTCTCCTGGACGTAGACCACGCCGGCGGCACCGGCGGCGGCGCCGAGGATCAGCAGCACCAGCCAGGGCGGCAGCGCGAAGCGCGACTTCGGTCGCCCATAGGAGAGCACGACGGGCTTGTTCTGTCCCCACATCGGTGTGTTCTTCGCTTCGTGTCAGCAACAACCGCGCAGCGTAACGCGCTTCGGGCCAGGTCATGAAACACGATGTGGCGCGCTCGGATACCCTTGACGCATGGCCCCGACACCCGCCGACGTCCCGCCCGCCCCCGTGCGCTTCGGCGAAGCCTTGCGCTTCTGGCTGCAACTGGGCTTCATCAGCTTCGGCGGGCCGGCCGGGCAGATCGCGATCATGCACGCCGAGCTGGTCGAGCGCCGGCGCTGGATCAGCGAGAACCGCTTCCTGCACGCACTGAACTACTGCATGCTGCTGCCCGGCCCGGAGGCGCAGCAGCTCGCCACCTACATCGGCTGGCTGATGCACCGCAGCGTCGGTGGCATCGTCGCCGGCGCGCTGTTCGTGCTGCCCTCGCTGTTCATCCTGATCGCGCTGAGCTGGATCTACCTGCGCTTCGGCCAGGTGCCGGTGGTGGCAGGCGTGTTCGCCGGCCTCAAGCCGGCAGTGACCGCGCTGGTGCTGCACGCCGCCTGGCGCATCGGCAGCCGCGCGCTGAAGAACCGCTGGATGTGGGCGATCGCGGCGCTGGCCTTCGTCGCGATCTTCGTCTTCGACGTGCCCTTCCCTGCCATCGTGCTGGCGGCCGGTGTGATCGGCTGGGTCGGCGCAAGGCACGCGCCGCAGGTCTTTGCACTCGGCGGCGGCCACGCGGGCGCGAAGGCGAGCTACGGCCCGGCGCTGATCGACGACCACACGCCGACACCGCCGCATGCACGCTACGCGACGAGCCGCCTGCTGCGCGTGCTCGCCATCGGCCTGGCCCTCTGGGCGCTGGCGATGGGTGCACTGGTCGCCACGCAGGGCTGGCAAGGCACGCTGGCGCAGATGGGCTGGTTCTTCACCAAGGCGGCGCTGCTGACCTTCGGCGGCGCCTACGCGGTGCTGCCCTATGTCTACCAGGGCGCGGTGGACACTTTCCAGTGGCTCAGCCCCACGCAGATGATCGACGGTCTCGCGCTCGGCGAGACCACGCCCGGGCCGCTGATCATGGTGGTCGCCTTCGTCGGCTTCGTCGGCGGCTGGGGCAAGGCGGCGCTGGGTGCAGACGCACTGTTCCTCGGCGCGGCGCTGGCCGCCACCGTGGTGACCTTCTTCACCTTCCTGCCCTCGTTCGTCTTCATCCTCGCCGGCGGGCCGCTGGTCGAGGCGACACATGGCAAGCTGGGCTTCACCGCGCCGCTGTCGGCGATCACCGCGGCGGTGGTCGGCGTGATCCTCAACCTGGCGCTGTTCTTCGCCTGGCACGTGCTGTGGCCGCAGGGTTTCGCGGGCCGCTTCGAGGTCTTCTCGGCCGTGCTGATGGCGGCCGCGGCGATCGCGCTGTTCCGCTTCAAGCTCGGCGTGCTGCCGCTGCTGGCGGCCTGCGCGCTGATCGGCCTTGGCGCGGCGCTGATCGGCCCGCGCTGAAGATCAGCCGGCCAGCCGCTCGCGCACCCGCTCGGCCGCAAAGCGCGGCAGCCGCCCGGTGACGGCCACCGCCGCCGGCGTGGCGCGCATCGACTCGAAGGCCTGCATCACGCGCGCCGCCGAGACACGCCTCAACCTTGCCAGCGACTGTGCGCGTGGCCTGACGCGGCCGAGGAACAGCAGGTCCAGCGCTGCCTCCTCGACACGGCGGTAGGGCTGCTCGCTGACGCGCAGCGAACGCACCGCGAGCTGGTTGCGCGCGCGCTCCAGGTGCACCGGCTCGACGCCCGCCGCCATCTCGCGCAGCAGCGCGCCGACTTCGCTGCAGAACTCGTCGAGCTGTTCCGGCGCGGTCGACGCCTCGATGACGAACTGGCCCCAGCGGCCCAGCACGTCGGCCGAACAATGCGTGTGGTACGCGAGGCCCTTGCGCTCGCGGATGCGGTCGAGCAGGGGCGAGCTCATGCCCTCGCCGAGCACCGCGGCGGCCACCGGGCCGACCGGGTCGTCGTCGACCAGCGAAGCGATCGGCCAGCCGACCACCACGTGCGTCTGACTGCTGCCGACCAGCCGCTTGGTCGCGATGCCGCCGACCCAGGCGGGCTCGCCGAGTGCGTTCTCCTGCCCGCGCGGCAGGTCGCCGAAAGCCGCTTCGGCGGCCGCCAGCACCGCATCGGCAGTCACCGCGCCCGCCACGCCGATCACCACGTTCGCGCCGCTGTACTGGCGCTGCACGTAGGCCAGCAGGTCGTCGCGCGTGAAGCGCTCGATGTTGGCGCGCCGCCCGATCACCGGCAGCGCCGCCGGGTGCGCGCCGAAGCTCTGCTGGTCGAACAGCTGGAAAGCGATGGTCAGCGGGTCGTCCTCGTCGTCGGCGATCTCGTGCAGGATCACGCGGCGTTCGCGCTCCAGCTCGTCGGCCGGGAAGGTGCTCTCGCGCACGATGTTGCCGAGCATGCGCACGAAGCGCGGCGCGTCCTCGGCGAGGCCGCGCATGTGGAAGGCAGTGTGGTCCTTGTCGGTGTGCGCGTTGACCTCGGCGCCGAGCCGCTCGGCGTCGAGGTTGATGCGCTGGCAGTCGCGCGTGCGCGTGCCCTTGAAGGCCATGTGCTCGACGACGTGGCTGATGCCGTTGAGCTTCGTGCCCTCGTGCGCGCTGCCGGTGCGCACGAACACGCTGACGCTGGCGCTGGCCACACCGGGCAGATCGATCGCCAGCACACGCACGCCGTTGGCCAGCGTGGCGATCGTCGTGCCGGGTTCGTCGGTGGGCTGGAACATGCTCATCAGAACGCCGCCACCGAGCCGTTGCTGCGCGGGTCGAAGCCGCCGATCAGCAGGCCGTCGCTGTGCCGGATCAGCGCGCCGGCATGGCCGACCGACTCGTCCCAGTCGGCCAGCAGCTCGACCTCGTGGCCCATCGCACGCAGCCCATCGATCGTCGACGCCGGAAAGCGCGCCTCGAGCTTCAGGCTGTCGCTGGCCATGCCCCAGGTGCGGCCGAGCAGCCAGCGCGGCAGTTCGATCGCTGCCTGCGGCTCCAGGCCGAAACGCTGGATGCGGTTGAACACGGTCGCCTGGGTCTGCGGCTGGCCGTCGCCGCCCATCGTGCCGTAGACCATCAGCCGGCCGTCGACCAGCCGCGCCAGCGCCGGGTTCAGCGTGTGGAAGGGCCGCTTGCCGGGTTCGAGGCGGTTGATGTGCGCGGCATCGAGGCTGAAGCTGCAGCCGCGGTTCTGCCAGTTCACGCCCGATTCGGCGAGCACCACGCCGGCACCGAACTCGTGGTAGATGCTCTGGATGAAGGACACCGCGCGGCCTTCGCCGTCGATCACGCCCATCCACACGGTATCGCCGGGGTCGGTGCGCCGGCCCCAGGGCGCGGCGCGTTGCGGGTCGATGTGGGCGGCGAGTTCGTCGAGCAGGTCCGCACGCAGCAGATCGGCCGGCGCGATCGTCATGAAGGCCGGGTCCGTGACATGGCGGTCGCGCAGCGCGAAGGCCTGCTTGGTCGCCTCGACCTGCGCATGCACGAAGGCGGCACCGGTCGGGTCGGCATCCCAGCCGCGCAGGCGCTGCATGATGCCCAGGATCATCAGCGAGACCACACCCTGCGAGGGCGGCGTCATGTTGGCCAGCGTCGCGCCGGGAATCGCCAGCGTCAGCGGGGCTACACGCCTGGCCTGGTGCGCGGCGAGGTCGGCGGCGGAGAGCGGGCTGCCGGCCGCGGCCAGTTCGGCAGCCAGCTGCCTGGCCAGCGCACCGCGGTAGAAGTCGTCGGTGCCTTGCTCGGCGATGTGGGCGAGCGTCGCCGCCAGGCGCGGCTGCAGGAAGCGGCTGAACGCGGCCGGCGCTTCGCCGTCGACAAGAAAGGTCTCGGCGAAACCCGGAATCGCGATCAGTTCGTCGCGCTTGGCCGCCGTCGCGGCACGCTGGCTGTGGGTGACCGGGATGCCCTCGCGGGCGTACCAGATCGCGTCTTCCAGCAAGCGCGACAGCGGCAGCCGGCCGCCCCATTCGCGCGACAAGGCCTGCGCCGCGCCCCAGCCCGAGACCGTGCCGGCCACCGTCAGCGCCGCGATGCCGCCGCGGAACGGGATGCTGCCGCGCACGCCGCGCTGCGCGTACTGCTCGCGCGTCGCCGCCGCGGCACTGGCGCCGCTGGCGTCGATGCCGGCCAGCGGACCGGAGGGGCCGCCGATGACCCAGAAACCGTCGCCACCGATCGAGTTCATGTGCGGGTAGACGACGGCGATGGTCGCGGCGGCAGCGATCATCGCTTCCAGTGCGTTGCCGCCCTCGCGCAGCACACGCAGGGCGGCTTCGGAAGCCAGGCTGTGCGGCGCGACGGCGATGCCGCGGCGGCCGAGGAAGGAATGGGTCATGAAGGCGGAAGCGGGTCAGGCGCGGGCCGCCATCTTGCCAGCCCCGTCGACCTGCTGCGCCGCCGGCCGGTTCGCCGACCACAACGCCAGCCCCATCAGCAGCACGCCGAACGTCTGCAGCGGGCTCAGCGTGCGACCGTAGACGAGCAGGTCGACCAGCACCGCCGCGCCCGGGTAGACGAACTGCAGCACGGCAATGCGCGCGGTCGGCAGCCGCGCCATGCCGGCGTACAGCAGCACATAGGCCAGGCCGGTGTGCAGCACGCCCAGGCCGATCAGCCAGGCCCAGGCCGGCCCGCGTGGCGGCCAGCCGTTGACCAAGGGCCACCAGGCCAGCAGCACCGCACCGACACCGCATTGCCAGGTGGCGAACGCATAGGAGCCGGCGCGTTGTGCAGCCTTGGCCAGCAGCGTCACGACGGCGTAGCTCAGCGAGCCGACCAGGCACAGCAGCAGGCCGAGCAGGTAGCGCCGGTCGATCGCCGCGACGCCGCCGTCGAACACGCCGCTGGCCAGGGCCAGCCCGAACAGCGCGACCACCACCGCGACCGCCTGGCGCGGCGACACCCTCTCCCGCCACCACCACGCGCCGATCAGCAGCACCCAGATCGGCTGCACGTGCACGACCACGGTGGCCACGCCGATCGACGTGTACTCGATGGCGGCGAAGAAGGTGGCCCAGTTGAACATCACCAGTAGCCCGGCGACCAGCGCCGCGGCGAGCAGGCGGCCGCGCAGTCGAAGTTCGTGCAGCCGCCCGGTCGCCGCGCCCCAGGCCAGCATCGCCAGCAGGCCGAAGCTGCAGCGGAACCAGACCGCCGTCAGCGGAGAGGCACCGGCCTCCTCGACGAAGACGCCCAGCGTGCCGAGCAGCACGCCGCCGGCGACCATCAGCCACAGGCCCTGGCGCTCGCGGGCCGGGCCGGGCGCGGTGGAGGGAGGGGGGGGTTCGAGGTGTTCATGGCCGCCATCGTGGCCGCGACCGATGCGTCAGAAAAGCGGATTCTTGTCCGCACTACCATTCGATAATCGAATCGTTGACCGGGAGCCATCATGCACGACCTGCAACTCGACTGGCTGCGCGCCTTCGTCGCCGTGGTCGACGCCGGCTCGCTGGCCGCGGCGGCGCCGCGCCTGCATCGCTCGGCCTCGGCGGTCAGCATGCAGTTGCTCAAGCTGGAGCAGGCCACCGGGCGCCCGGTGCTGTCGCGCGGGCCGCGCCACCTGGAGCTGACGCCGACCGGCGCCGAACTGCTCGGCTACGCGCGCCGCCTGCTCGAGCTGCATGGCGAGGCGCTGGCCGCGCTGCACGGCCCGCAGCTCAGCGGCCGCGTGCGCCTGGGCGTGCCGGACGACTACGCGGCCACCTACCTGACGCCGGTGCTGCGCAGCTTCGCCGGCCGCCATGCCGGCGTCGAGATCGTGCTCGACTGCGAGCAGTCGACCTCGCTGATCCCGCGCGTGCAGCGCGGCGAGCTCGACCTGGCGCTGGTCTCGCGCGACAAGCCGAGCCGCGGCACGCTGCTGTTCGAGGAACCGCTGGTCTGGGTCGGCGCGCCGCAGCACGAGGCCTGGCGGCGCGACCCGCTGCCGGTGGCCGTCTACGAGGCCGGCAGCCTGGCGCGGCGCGAGGCGCTGGCCGCGCTGGCCGCCGCAGCGGCGCAGCTTCGCGCGTGGTCTACAACAGCTCCAGCCTGGCCGGGCAGATCGCCGCGGTGGAAAGTGGCATCGCGGTGGCGGTGCTGACACGCTGCAGCGTGCCGCCGGGCCTGCTGGTGCTGCAGGACAAGCACGGCCTGCCGGCGCTGGGCACGATGGAAGTGGCGGTGCTGCGCAGCAAGGCCTCGGCGCATTCGGCGGCCGTGGACGCGCTGCATCAGGAAACGCTGCGCACGCTGCGCCGCCTATGATGGCCGCATGGCTCCGCTGAGTTCGCCGCAGGACACCGCCGCCGACCTGGCCCGCGGCGGCTGGGCATGGCTGGCCGGCTGGTGGCGAACCATCCACCTCGCCGCGCTGCTCAGCGTGCTGGCGCTGTCGCCGACCAGCTACCGCCCCGACAGCCGTCGCGCGATGGCGCGCCATCTCTACCTCGGCACCGCGCAGTCGCTGCCGTGGTTCACGCTGCTGAGCCTCTTGATCAGCATCGTCGTGATCCGCATCGTGCTGGTCACCGCGCTGAGCTACGGCCTGACGCAGTACGCGCTGGAGATGGTGGTGCGCGTGCTGGTGCTCGAGCTGATCCCGCTGGCGGCGGCGCTGTTCGCGGCGCTGCGCTGCACGATGCCGCTGGCCGCACAGATCGCGACGCTGCGCAGCAGCGGCGGCTGGGACCTGCTGGCCCGCTCAGGCACCGACCCGCTGCGCCACGAGGTGCTGCCGCGGGTCGTCGCCGGCAGCTTCTGCGCGCTGATGCTGGCGGCGGTGAGCTGCGTGGTGACCCTGGTCGTCGCCTACCTGTCGGTCTACGGCCTGACCAGCGCGGGATTCGCCGCCTACACCCACACCGTCGGCCAGGTGTTCTCGCCGGCGGTGTCGCTGATCTTCGGGCTGAAGATCCTGCTGCTCGGTCTGACCGTCGCGCTGATGCCGATCGCGTCGGTGCTCGACGCGGTGCCGCGGCGCCGCCCCAACACCAGTGCCGAGCTGCAGGCGCTGATCCGCATGTTCATGGTCATCGTGATCATCGAGGCCGCCTCGCTGGTCGGCAACTACGCGTGACGCCGTGAAGGACGCCGACGACAAGGCCCCCGACAACCTGGAGCTGAAGGCAGCGCTGCTGCTCGGCCTGTTCGTCGCGCTGGTCGCGGCGACGGTGTTGTACGTGCTCTATGCGCGCGGCACGTTCGAGGCCACGCAGCGCCTGGTACTGGTCGCCGACGACTCCGAAGGCGTTCGTGTCGGAATGGACCTCAGCTTCTCCGGCTTCCCGATCGGCCGCGTGCGCCGCATCGAGCTGGCCCCTGACGGCAGCGCGCGCATCCTGATCGACGTGCCGACCGAGGACGCACGCTGGCTGCGCGAGAGCAGCGTGTTCACGCTGGCGCGCAGCCTGGTCGGCGGGGCCAGCCTGAAAGCCTACAGCGGCGTGCTGAGCGACCCGCCGCTGGCCGATGGCGCCGAGCGCCGTGTGCTGGTCGGCGATGCCACGGCCGAGCTGCCGCGGCTGGTGTCGGAGGTGCGTACGCTGGTGCAGAACCTGACGCGGCTGACGGCGTCCGACTCGGCGCTGGCGGCCAGCCTGTCCAACGTGCAGACGCTGACCGGCCAGGTCGCAGAACGGGCCAGCGGCCCGCGCGGCGCCGCCGCGCTGGTGCTCGGCGACAACGACGCGAAGAAGATCGGCTCGGCGCTGGACCGCGTCAATGCGCTGCTCGCCCGCATCGACGGCATGACCGCGAAGGCCGATGCGCAGCTGCTCGGCCCGCAGGGCGTGGTCGGCGAGAGCCGCGCCACCATCGTGCAACTCAACGGCCTGCTCGGCGACGCGCGCGAGACGCTGAAGAAGGTCGACGCGCTGCTCGGCGAGGCGCAGGCGGTGGCCGGCAACGTGCGCGGCGCGACCAAGGACCTCGACGCGCTGCGCAGCGAGGTCGACGCCACGATGAAGAAGGTCGAGCAGCTGGTCGACGAGGTCAACCGCAAGTGGCCGTTCCAGCGCGACACGGAGCTGAAGCTCAAATGAGGTGGGCCACGCTCCTCGCCGGCTGCACCTTCGCGCTGGGCGCCTGCTCGAGCGGGCCGTTGCCTCCCGACTGGCAGTTGCAGGCGCGGCCGGCCATCGAAGCCTCGCTGAAGGCCGAGCTGGATGGCGATGCGCGCAGCGCCGAGCGCGAGTTCGAGCGTGGCCGGGCGCTGGTGGCGCGCACCGGCCAGCCGGCGCTGGTGGCACGCGTCGAGCTGATGCGCTGCGCGGCGCGCGCGGCGAGCCTGGACTTCGCGCCGTGCGACGGCTTCGAGCGCTGGCGTGCCGATGCCGCGCCGGCCGAACTGGCCTACGCCGATCACCTGGCCGGGCAGCCGCTGGCGAAGGACCGCATCGAGCTGCTGCCTCCGGCGCAGCGCAGCGCGGCGGCGACGATCGCGGCGCGCGGCACGCCCTCGCTGCGCGACATCGAGGACCCGCAGTCGCGGCTGATCGCCGCGGCGCTGCTGCTGCGTGCCGGGCTGGCCGATCCGGCCACGCTCACGCTGGCGGCCGACACGGCATCCGCGCAGGGCTGGCGCAAGCCGCTGCTGGCCTGGCTGGGCGTGCTGGTGCTGCGCGCCGAACGGGCCGGCGATGCCGCGGCCGCGGCACAGCTGCGCCGCCGCATCGAACTGGTGGGCGGCTCGCGCTGACCGGGGTTTCAGGCGGCCAGGAAATGGCGCCGGTAGCGCTCCGGCAGGTCGCCGATGCGCATCATCAGCGGCAGGTCGGCGGTGCCGAAGTCCGGGTCCCAGGCCGGCGCGCCGAGCAGTTTCGCGCCACAGCGCAGGTAGCCCTTGATCAGCGGCGGCGGCTCGACGGGCAGGTCGCTGCGCAGTTCGTCGACCGGCAGCGCCAGCCGCGGGCGCACGCGCCATTCGATCGAGGCCATGTGCGTGCGGCGCAACTGCTCCCACAGGCTGGCGGCGACATGGCCGCCATCGCGCATGCCGACGCTGGCGCAGCCGATCATCGTCTCCAGGCCGTTGCGCGCCATGAACTCGGCCAGCGCGCCCCACAGCGCGAGGATCACGCCGCCGGAGCGCCAGTCGGGGTGCACGCAGGAGCGGCCCAGCTCGACCAAACGCGAACGCAAGGGGCGCAGTCGCGTCAGGTCGAACTCGGTCTCGCTGTACAGGCCACCGACCTGCCGCGCCGCTGCCGGCGTCAGCACGCGGTAGGTGCCGACCACCATGCCGGGCTCGCCGTCGATGCCGGCCGGCGCACGCACCAGCAGGTGCTCGCAGAAGGCGTCGAAGACGTCGACGTCGTGGCCGGCGGGTGCGCCGGCGGGCACGCTCAGCCGCGCGCCCATCTCGTCGACGAAGACCGCATGCCTCAGGCGCTGCGCGGCGCGAACATCGCTTTCGTCACGCGCCCAAGCCACCGTGAAGCGCGTGGCTTCGGTCGCGACAGGAGACCGGTGAAGTGACCTCCGGGACGCCGCCGCGGGCGCAATCAGGTCGGACAAGGGCAGCGTGGGCAGGGGCAGTTCCCGCATTCGTTCCTCCATCGTTGCCCGTGATGGTCGGGCGATGGAGTGACGCGGCGGTGAAGGCCCGGTGACGCGACGGTGACAAGGCTCAGGAACTGGCGCGGCTGCCGATCAGCGGATAGCGGTAGATGCGCTGGTTGAGGTGGCGCGCCACCTCGAGGATGTCGTCCTCGCTCCAGCCCAGCTTCGCCACGCCTTGCCAGCGCCGCACCTGGGCGACCAGTTCCGGCCAGTCGGTTGCCAGGCGCTTGTCGCGCCAGTGCATCTGCGAGTTGTGGCAGGCGATGCAGTGGGTGCCATAGAGCAGTTCGCCGCGCGTCGGCGAATCGGCCGCATGAACCGGCGCGGCGGCGAGCACCGCCAGCAGGCACGACAGCAGGGAAAGGCGCTTCATCTGCCGAGCATCGCGCGCCGGCCGCGATGCCGACTTGACCACGCTCAGCCCGGATGCATCAGCCGGGGTGCGTCGGGTCGACCCAGAGCACGTTCTCGGGCGGCTCGGCCGGCGCGATGTCGAGGTTGATCGCCACCGCCTCGCCGTCGCTGCGCACCAGCACGCATTCCAGCACCTCGGTCGGGCTGGCGTTGATCTCCTGGTGTGGCACGAAGGGCGGCACGTAGATGAAGTCGCCCGGGCCGGCCTCGGCGGTGAACTCGAGCCGTTCGCCCCAGCGCATGCGCGCCCGCCCCTTGACGATGTAGATCACGCTCTCCAGCGGGCCGTGGTGATGCGCACCGGTCTTCGCGTTCGGGTGGATGTGCACGGTGCCGGCCCACAGCTTCTGCGCGCCGACGCGCGCGAAGTTGATCGCCGCCTTGCGGTCCATGCCCGGGGTCTGGGCGGTGTTGGCGTCGAGCCGGTCGCCGGGCACAACACGCACGCCGTCGTGCTTCCAGGCCGGGGAGGCGGGGGAATCGGTGCTGCTCACGAGGGTCTCCGGGGCGTCGGGCGAGGGCCCGATTCTCGCCCGCCCCGGCTCAGCGCGCGAACCAGCCGAACAGGCCGCGACGCGGCTCGGCGCGGGCCGTGGCCGCGCTGCGCGAGACCATCAGGTTCGATCCGAGGTACAGCGCGTTGAGCAGCCGAGCGCCGCGCTCGGCGCTCATGCCCGGCCAGTCGGCGATCTGCTTGAGCGACGCCGATTCGCGGCGCAGCCGTTCGGCGGCCGGCGTCAGCGCGCCGGGCAGCGGCAGGTCGTCGACACGCGGGTTGCGCAGCACGCGGTAGGCGGCCGTGCCGCCGATCTCCTGCAGCAGCTTGCCGCGCGGGCCGTGCAGCGCCAGACGCCACAGCGCCGGAGCCAGCGAGTGGTACTGCTCGTCGCCGGCAATGCGCTCGCTCATCGGGTGGCCCGGCGGACGCACGTTCGGCGGTTCGATGCTCATCGCCGTGACCCGGCCGAGCGAACGTTCCGGCGCCTCGGTCAGCGGGCGCGGCGAGTGGTAGATCATCTGCGCCGGGAACACGGTCATCGGCCAGACCAGTTCGGCAAAGCGCAGGTAGACCAGCGCCGGCTCCTGCAGCCGCATGCAGGCGGCCAGCACCTCGAGCACGTCGGAGTTCTCGTTGCGCCGCTCGAGCGTGGCCAGTTCGGCCATCAAGGTGCTCGACAGCATGGTCGGTCGCTCGGAACCCTGCATCGCACGCTCGTGAAGCTCGTCGAAACTGCTGACGCGCCACAACGTGGAGGCGTGTTCTTCGGTGCGCATGCGGGTCTCCGGAATCAGGTTGTCTTGCTATGAATGGTCAGTGTGCACATTTAAGCCCGCGCCGCCAAGCGAGGAGCGCCACCCAGATGCAGGCTGCCGGCAACACCGGCGCCCACGGCAGTTCCATGGTCCACAAGGTCGCACCGCTGACCAGCCCCCACATTAGCGGAACCACCCACTGAACCACCGCAACTGCGGGGTAAGCGGGCGCAAACATCAGTAACACCCCGAGCGTGCCGAGCACGGTCGCATCCGGCGTCAGACCGAAACTTTCGGTTTCCATCCAAGCGTGACCGAATACCGGCGGCAGCAGCGGCATCAGCAGCAGGGCACCGGCCAGCAGGAGCGGGCCAGCGGCAGGCGCTGCTTCGATGCGAACCGGCTTCCAGGCGGCCACGGCCAGCAGCACGGCTTGCACGGCGAAGGCCAGCGCGAAGACATCGGCTGCCCAGTTGATCGCTGCGTAGCGCTGCGCGTGGAAGGCCCACGCCACCCAGGCCCAGGCGAGTGCCAGTGCCAGCAGCCAGGCGCGCGGCGCCCAGGCGGCACGCCGCCACGCCGCAACGCACAGCAGCAGCCAGCCCAGCGCGACCACGATCTGCCACGGCCACAGCGCCTGGTGATAGAGCTCGAACAGACGGAACCAGGTGCGCGGCGAGAACAGCAGGAAGTCCGACAGGCGGTAGGTCCACCACTCGGTCATGGTTCGCCCAGCGGCTGCGCTACAGCGCGGCGATGTGCGCCGCGATGCGCGCGCGCAGCGCGGCGTCGGGCATGGCCCCGCGCGCCGCACCGAGGTTCTGGCGGACATGGGCCACGCTGCTGGTGGCCGGGATCGCGCAGGTCACCGCCGGGTGCGAGACGATGAACTTCAGCACCAGCTGCGCCCAGCCGTCGCAGCCGAGCTCGGCTGCGAAGCCGGGCAGCGGCTGGCGTTGCAGCGCGCGCAGCAGCGCACCTTCGCGGAACGGCCGGTTGGCGATGACGGCGATGCCACGCTCCTGCGCCAGCGGCAGCAGGCGCTGCTCGGCCTCGCGGTCCAGCGGGTTGTAGCTGAGCTGCACCACGTCGATCGGGTGGCTGCGCATGACCTTCTCGATCTCGGCGTGGCGGCGGGCTTCCGAGGTGGTGATGCCGACGTAGCGCAGCCGCCCTGCCGCCTTCATCGCCATCAGCATCGGCAGGTGCTCCTCCCAGGCGAGCAGGTTGTGCACCTGCAGCAGGTCGAAGCGCGGCACGCCCCAGAAGCGGCGCGAGGCTTCGATCTGCTCGGCGCCGCGAGCGCCCGAGCCGGTCCACACCTTGTCGGCGGCGAACACCGGTGCCTTGCCGCCGAGCCGGGCCAGCCCGTGGCCGATCACCGGCTGCGACGAGCCGTACATCGGCGACGAGTCGATCAGGCGCCCGCCCGCCTCGAAGAAGGCGCGCATCACCTCGGCGCAGGCGTCGCGCGCCACGGCGTCGTTGCCGACGTTGAAGGTGATCCAGCTGCCCAGGCCGACCACCGGGAGGCGTTCGCCGGTCGACGGAATGGGCTTCGATGCCGGCGCGCCCGCCTGCGCCATGGCCAGGTCGGCCGAGGCCAGCGGCCACACTGCCGCCAGCAGCTTCAGGACATCGCGACGCAGCAGCCCGGCCATCGCAGCCCCCGCGCTTCAGCCGCCGGCGCGGCGCGCGGCGAGGCCTTCCTTGACGAGCAGCTCGATCACCCGCTCGACGTGGTCACCCTGGATCTCCAGCACGCCGTCCTTCAGCGCGCCACCGGCACCGCAGGCGCTGCGCAGACGCTTGCCGAGCGCACTCAGCGCCGCGTCGTCGAGCGCCAGGCCGCGCACCAGCGTCACCGTCTTGCCGCCGCGGCCCTTGCTCTCGCGACTGACGCGCACACGCCCGTCGCCGCGCGCCGCCTCGCGCTCACGCTGCGCGCACAGGCAGGCCGCCAGCGGCTGGCGGCATTGCGGGCAGGTGCGTCCGCCGTCGGTCGAATAGACGAGAGCCATGGGGCAGCGATTCTTCCACGCCAGTCCCAGCCCGCAAGACAGGACTGGATGCGTATACAGTTGTCCTGCGCCACCCATCCGCCGCATGACTGCCCTCGCCACCCTCGCCGATCCGTTCGCCGCGCTCAACGCCGAGCAGCGCGGGGCCGTGGCGCATGGCAGCGGCCCGCTGCTGGTGATCGCCGGCGCAGGCACCGGCAAGACGATGACGCTGGCGGCGCGCGTCGCCCACCTGGTGCTCGCGGGTGCCGACCCGAACCGCTTGCTGCTGCTGACCTTCTCGCGCCGCGCCGCGCAGGCGCTGGCGCACCGCGCCGGCCGGCTGCTGCATGCCGCGCTCGGCCTGCGCGCGACGCAGGCCGCACCCATCCTGCCCTGGGCCGGCACCTTCCACGCCGTCGGCGCGCGGCTGCTGCGCGAGCACGCCGCTTCGCTCGGCCTGTCGCCGCAGTTCACGCTGCTCGACCGCGGCGACGCCGAGGACCTGATGGGCATCGTGCGCCAGCAGCTCGAGCTCGGCAGCAGCGGCCAGCGCTTCCCGCTCAGGGGCACCTGCCTGGCGATCTGTTCGCGCGTGGTCAACGCGCAGATGAACGTCGATCAGGTCGTGCAGCAGGTCTTCCCCTGGTGCCGCGGCCACGAGGCGGCCTTGAAGCGGCTGTTCGGTGCCTACATGGACGCCAAGCAGCAGCAACAGGTGCTCGACTACGACGACCTGCTGCTCTACTGGCAGCAGATGATGGAGGAGCCGGCGCTGGCGCAGGCCATCGGGGCACGCTTCGACCATGTGCTGGTCGACGAGTACCAGGACACCAACCGCCTGCAGGCGGCGATCCTGCGGGCACTGAAGCCCGATGGCCGCGGCCTGACCGTGGTCGGCGACGACGCGCAGGCCATCTACTCGTTCCGCGCCGCCGAACTGCGCAACATCCTCGACTTCCCGGCGCAGTTCACGCCGCCCGCCGAGGTGGTCACGCTGACGCGCAACTACCGCTCGACGCAGGCCATCCTCGACGCGTCGAACGCGGTGATCGCGCTGGCCGCCGAGCGCCACCCGAAGGAACTGCACAGCCCGCGCGAAGGCCCGCGGCCGCGGCTGGTCACGGTGGCCGACGAGATGGCGCAGGCGCGCGGCGTGGTCGACGAGGTGCTGCTGCTGCGTGAAGGCGGCCTGGCGCTGAAGCGCCAGGCGGTGCTGTTCCGCACTGGCCACCACAGCGCCGCGCTGGAACTGGAGCTGACGCGCCGCGGCATCCCCTTCGTCAAGTTCGGCGGCCTGCGTTTCCTCGAGGCCGCGCACGTCAAGGACCTGCTCTCGGTGCTGCGCTGGGTGCAGAACCCGCGCGGCCGGCTGGCCGGCTTCCGCGTCGTGCAGATGATTCCCGGGCTGGGCCCGGCCTCGGCGCGGCGCCTGCTCGACACCCTCGCCATCGCCGACGACCCGCTGCAGGCACTGCATGGATTCAAGCCACCGGCCGCCGCCGCGGCCGACTGGCGCACCTGGCTGGCCGCTCACCAGGCCTTGCGCGAGGCCGACTGGCCGGCCGCGATCGTGCGGGCACGGCGCTGGTACGAGCCGCAGCTGGAGCGCCTGCACGAGGATGCGACGATCCGCCGCGCCGACCTGGCGCAGCTCGAGCGCCTGGCCGCGCAGTACCCGAGCCGCGAACGTTTCCTCGCCGAACTGACGCTGGACCCGCCGGAGGCGACCAGCGACACCGCCGACGAACCGCACCGCGACGAGGACTACCTGATCCTGTCCACGCTGCATTCGGCCAAGGGCCAGGAGTGGAGCGCGGTGCACATCCTCAACGCGGTCGACGGCTGCATGCCGGCCGACCTGGCCACCGGCCATGCCGACGAGATCGAGGAGGAGCGGCGCCTGCTCTACGTCGGCATGACACGCGCCAAACATCACCTGACGCTGTGGGTGCCGCAGCGCTTCCACGTCTCGCAGCAGTCGCCGGGTGGCGACCGCCACCTGTACGGCTCGCTGACGCGCTTCATCCCGGAGGAACTGGCGCAGCGTCACTTCGACCGCGTCGTGCCATCGTCGACGCTGGCGGCCGAGCTCAGCGTGGCCGCGCTGCCGGCGATCGACCTGATGGCGCGCGTGCGGCGCGCCTTCTGACCATGGTGCTACTGCGCGGCGACGCCGGACTCGATCTCGACCGCGGGCGTGTTCGCTCCCCGGCCCTTGCGGCCGCGCGTGGCGCCCTTCTTTGCTGCCGCCTTCTTCGCCGCAGCCTTCGGCGCCTTGGCAGCCTTCGTGGGTCTTGACCGCGCGGGCCTTCTTCGCGGCCTGTGCCGCCGGCGCGTCGATAAGGAAGGCCTCACGGTCCTTCGCGCCGACGATCCATGCCGGCGGGCGGCCGTGGCCGGTCCAGGTCTGGCCGGTCTTCGGGTCGCGGTACTTGGCGACACCGGCGCTGCGGCTGGCGCGCACCGGCGCCTTGCGCGCGGCAGCGCGCGCGCGACCGCCGGCGAGGCCGAGGTCCGCAGCGGTCAGGCCGTAGTCGGCCACCACCTGGCGCACCTGCGCGATGATGGCCTTGAGTTCCTGGCGCCGAAGTTCCTCGGCTTGCTTCTCGAGCTTGGCGATCTCGGCTCTGACGGCCTGGTAGGTCTTCATGGAATTCCTCGGTTGGTCACGACGGCGCGGCCACCCCACGGTGTGGCAGCGTCAGTTGTGATTGTGCGCGAGGCCGCCCATCACTGCGCCGCCGGCGTTGCAGGCGGTGACCACTCCAGCAGCTCGGCCAGACGGCCGACCACCCAGCCGGCTTCGTCGGCGCTGACGCCGCTGTCTTCGCCGAGCAGGCCGAGCTGGCAGCGGCGCAGCACCTCGTCCTCGGCGATGCCGTGGCTGAACAGCATGCTGCGCGCCGGCTCGGTCAGAGCCTGCGCGAGGTCTTCGCAGAGCTCGTGGCGCGCGGCCAGCTCGTCGCGCGGCAGCGTGAAGCGGCCGCTGCGCGGTGCGCGGTACAGCGCCAGGAAGGCGTCGGGGATCAGGATCTGCGAGGAGTCGTCCATGGCGGATATCGGCAGCACCGAGTTTGGCGCAGCGCATGGACAGCGCCAGCGCCATTGCCTAGCCTAACGCGAACGAGGCCTGAACCCATGCGCATCCTGTTTCTCGATTTCGGCGGTGTCACCCATCCCAACACGACGGACGACGAGGCACGCGCCGTGCACCGCGGTTCGGTCAGCGCCGCCGTGCGGCTCGACGTCTTCTGCTGGTTCCACATCCTGCCGCCGCTGCTGGCCGCGCACGACGACGTCTACGTGGTCGTGCACTCCAACTGGCGCTTCAGCCATTCGGCCGACGAGATCGGCGACCTGCTCGGCGACCTCGGCAACCGCTACCTCGGCTGCACGCCGCTGGGCGAGCGCTACGCCTGCATCCAGGCCTGGCTGGCGCGGCACCCGACGGTGACGTCCTACCGCATCCTCGACGACTCGCCGGCCTCGTTCGGCGACCCGCCGCCGCCCGAGCTGATCCTGTGCGACCCGCGCACCGGCTTGTCCGAGCCGCGCGTGCAGGCGCAGATCAGGCAGTGGCTGGCCGCCGACTGACGAGGCCTTCGCCGGCCATCCAGTCGAGCGTGTCGGCCAGCAGCGTCTGGAGCGGCGTCTCGCGGTAGCCGAGCTCGCGCACCGCCTTCGACGAATCCACGCGGAGCTGCCGGCAGGTCAGCGTCGCACCCTCGGGCGTGACCGCGGGCTCGCGGCCGCTCAGACGCGACCAGCCGTCGAGCACCCGCGCATAGGCCAGCAATGCCCAGGCCGGCGTGGCGCGTGCCGGTGTGCGCTTGCCGAGCAGGCGGCCGACGAGCTGGACGAAGTCGACGAGGCTGGCGTGCTCGCCGCCCACCAGGTAGGCCTGCCCGAAACGCTGCCGCTGCCAGGCACGCACCTGCGCGGCGGCGATCTCGCGCACGTCGGCGAAGGCGCCGCTGCCCGGCGGGATGCCCGGCAGTTGCTCGCGGTCGATCATGCCGATCAGCCGCGACCAGTTGTGCCGGTCGCCCGGCCCGAGGATGTTCGACGGGTTGAAGACGATCCACGGCAGCGCCGAGCCACGCACCGCCTGCTCGCCGAGGTACTTGCTGCGCTCGTAGGTGATCCAGCTCTCGCCGCCGCGCTGCGCGACCGACTCGTTCAGCGTCTCGGACACCAGGTGCGAGAACGCCGACACCGACGAGGTGTGCACGAAGGCGCGCACGCCGGCCGCCTCGGCGGCATGCAGCAGGTGGACCGTGCCGTCGACGTTGGCGGTCATCTGCGCCGCCGCCCGGGGCCGCCAGACGCTGGTGTCGGCGGCGGCGTGGAAGACCGCCTCGCAACCGGCCAGCGCACGCTGCAGCGAAGCCGGGTCGCCCAGTTCGGCCCGCACCGGCATTGCCCCCTGCGGCCACCAGCGCCGCATCGCTCTCGGCGCGACGCGACAGCGCGCGCACCTCGCAGCCGGCGGTACGCAGTTCGCGCAGCAGGTGGCCTCCGAGGAAGCCACTGCCGCCGGTGAGGAAGACGCTGACCATGCCGAGATCATCGCATCGCGGCGTCGCGCTCAGGGCAGCAGGTGACGCACGAAGAAGCCGGCCACCTTGGCATGCAGCGGCGGCAGTTCGCGGGCGCGGTCGAAGCCGGGCGGGTCGTTCATCATCTCGCCGAGCACGCCGTCGAACACCGGCGGCAGCGGCGACAGGTAGGCGCCATGCCCGCCGGTAGGCAGGTCGGCGATGTGTTCGCAGCCGGTGCAGGCGGCCAGCACACGCTCGGAGTGGAAACGCGGCACCAGCCAGCGGTCCTGGCCGGCGGTGACCAGCCCGAGCGGCACACGCGGCGCGGCCAGCGAGGCCATGTCGTGGATCGCGGCGGCCGGCACTGCGGCGACGACGGCAGCGATGCGCGGGTCCACGTGGCCCTGCAGCGTCTCGTCGCGGAAGCGCAGGCCGATGATGCTGCGCGCCAGCCAGAGCTTGACGCCGTCGAGCCAGCCGCCCGTTCAGGCTCATGATCGTGCCGGTGCAGAACTGGAAGTCGGCCACCAGGTTGCGGTCGCAGTGGCGGCGGAAGTTGGCCAGCGACCAGCGCCCGCCGGCCACCGTCAGCGCGGTGTGGCCGCCGGCGGACATGCCGAACACGCCGACGCGGTCCAGTGCCAGCAGCGGCGCGAAACGTGCGTCGAGGGCCAGCGCGTCGATGGTGCGTGACAGCTCGGCCGGCCGGCGCGACAAGGCGCCCGGCGCATCGCTGTGGTCGAGGTAGTTGTCGGCACGGTGCAGCGGCACCGCGACGACGAAGCCGGCCTCGACCAGCGCCCGCGCCTGGTCGGCATAGGGCCAGGTCGAGGCGCCGGTGCCGTGCGAGATCAGCACCAGCCGGCCGTTGCCGCGCAGCGGAACGCCGTTCTCGGCGACGTCCAGCCGCAGCGGCGCAATCTCGACCGTGCGCGACGGGCTGCTGCTCGGGTAGTAGACCGTCACCGGGCCGAGTTCCTCGCTGGCCGGAATCTGCGTCATGCCCATTGCCGCCTGCACCTCGCAGCAGGCTGCCAGCAGCAGCGTCGTGGCCAGCACCGCCGTTGCCAGCTTGTGGATCGTCTTGTCCATCGTCTTGCTCCCCGTCGAGGGCAACGGCCCCCGGTGAGCATCACGATCGTCGGCGCGCCGTGATTCGTCTCGCCGAAGCTGGCAATGCCTGGCCGATTTCAGGAATCGGCCAGCTTTTCCCGGCGGAATTCGGTCGGCGTGAGGCCGGTGGCGGCCTTGAAGGCGCGGTTGAAGGGCCCGATCGACTGGAAGCCGGCCTCCAGCGCGATGCTCAGCACCGGCAGTTCGCGCCGGCGCGGGTCGGCCAGCGCGCTGCTCGCCTCGGCCAGCCGGTAGCCGTTGACGAAGGCGTTGAAGTTGCGGTGGCCGAGGCGCTGGTTGATCAGCCGGCGCAGGCGGTACTCGGGCACCGCCAGCCGTGCCGCCAAGGTGGCCACGCTCAGGCCCTCGTCGCGGTAGGCGCGCTGCTGCGCCATCGTCTGCTCCAGCGCCTGGGCCAGGCGCTCCTCGGCCGGGTCGGGGCCGGCCGGCGAGGCAGGTTCAGCGGGTTCAGCGGGTTCAGCGGGTTCAGGCTCGGGCGCGCCCGCTGCCGGCGCCGCCAGCGGGAACAGCTCCGACGGCCCGAGCCGCAGCAGGTGCACGGCGATCACCGCGACCATCGCCAGCATCGCCGCCACGTCGATCAGCGCGAGCAGCGGCGACAGCCGGCCGCCCGGCGAAGCCAGCCGCGCCACCAGCATCGCCACGGTGTAGGTCACGCCGGTGGCGACGATGAACACGCGCAGGCGGCGGCGTTCCTCGACCAGGTCGGCCCGCCAGTGGCGCGCCGCCGCCTGCGCGGCCAGCACCGCGAACAGCAGCGGCACCGCACGCTGCAGCCCGACGCTGACCTCGCGCAGCACCCAGGCGCCCTGCGTCAGCGCCAGCGTGCAGTTGGCCAGGCTGAGCAGCACGACGGCGGCCCAGGCCAGCGCATGCACGGGCCGCGGCACGAAGCCGTCGTCGAACAACGCGCGAACGAAGATCCAGAACAGCACCACGTTGGCGACCGACACCGCGATCAGCGGCATCTGCCAGACGAAGTGCAGGTTCTGCTCGACCCAGGGCGCCGCGCCGATCGTCTGCACCAGCTGGCCGAGCGCCAGCGCGACACCGGCCAGCGCCGCCGGCGCGCGCCGCCGGTCGCGCCACAGCACCGCGCCGACCAGCGCCAGCAGCGCCAGCAGCATGCCGCGCAACACGGCGTCGAGCAGGCTCAGCGGCACGGCGTCTTCGGGCGCTGCGTCAGGGCTTCGTGCCCAGCTTGCCGGAGCGCCAGAGCAGGAAGGCGTAGATGTCGGCGAGCTGGCTGTAGGCCTGCTGCGCGGTGCTGCCGACGCCGTGGCCGGCCTGCATGTCGATGCGCATGAACACCGGCTTGCCGCTGCTCGTCGCCTGCTGCAGCCGCGCCGCCGTCTTGGCGCTGTGCCAGACGTCGACGCGCGGGTCGTTGATGCCGTGGATCAGCATCACCGCCGGGTAGGCGGTGCCGTCCTTGATCTGGTGGTAGGTGCTCATCTCCAGCAGCGCCGCGAACTCGGCCGGGTCCTTCACGGTGCCGAACTCGGAGATGTTGGTAATGCCGTTGGCCGACTCCTCGGAGCGGATCGCGTCGAGCACGCCGACGTCGAAGACCGCGGCGCTGAACAGCTCCGGCGCGCTGGTCACGGCGCGGCCGACGAAGATGCCGCCGGCGCTGGTGCCCCAGACGCCGAGCGTGGCCGGGGTGGCATAACGCTGCTCGATCAGCCAGCGCGCGCAGGCGATGCCGTCCTTCCAGGTGTTGGGCTTGGTGGTCTTGAAGCCGGCGCGGTACCAGGGCTCGCCGTAGGAGCCGCTGCCGCGCACGTTGGCGAAGGCGATCACGCCGCCGCGCTCCAGCCAGGCGGCGCTGCGCGGGTCGAACCAGGCCTCGAAGCTGAAACCATAGGCGCCGTAGCCGATCAGCAGCGTCGGGTTGCTGCCGTCGCGCGCCAGGCCCTGCCTGTGGATCACGGCCAGCGGCACGCGCGCGCCGTCATGGCTGGGCACCAGCACCTCGGAGACCTCCAGCGCCGGCATGCCTGGCGGACGCTGGCTCTTGCGCAGGCCGGTGTCGCGGGTGCTGCCGTCGGCGTTGACCGCCAGCACACGCGGCGGATCGGTCCAGGTGCTGGTGCCGACCCAGGGCAGGCGCTGCGCATGGGCCGGGTCGTCGACCAGGAAGGTCGACCCCGCCAGGCCGGGCGCGACGTCGGCACCGTCGCGCGGCGTGCCGGTGGCGTGGCGCATCACGCGGGTGTTGAAGCCCTGCAGCACCTCGGTGTAGATGGCGTCGCGGCCGAGCCCGAACTCACGCAGCACGCCCTGTGTCGGCTCGGCCACCACCTCGCGGGCGCGTGCCAGCTCGGGCCGGCGCAGGTCGAGCGCGAGCACGCGGCTGCGCGGTGCGCCGGCGTAGGTGCGCAGGTACAGGGTGTCGCCGCGCAGCTGGGCATCGGTCAGCTGGTCGGCCGCGCTGCTGATCTGTCGCCACGGGATGCGCTTCGCGCCCAGCGACGCCAGCGGCGCGACGAACAGCTTGCCCTCGGGCACCGTGGTGTCGGTGGTGCGCGCGATCATCCAGCGGCTGCCCGGCGAGAAGAACACCGAGCCGACGTCGATGCGTTCCAGCTTCAGCGCCGGGTCGACCAGCGGCCCGAAGATGGCCCGCGGCGGCGCCTTCGGCGTCGTGCGGTCGAGCATCATCACCGAGGCATCGAGGTAGGTCTCGGTGTCCGGCGCGCCGGGTGGCAACTCACGGTTCTGGTTGAAGGCGAGGCGGCGGCTGTCCGGCGTCCAGCTGACCCATTCCTGGTGCACACGCGGAATCGGCTCGCGCAGCGCCTTGCCGCTGGCGATGTCCATCAGGTACAGCGATGCGTCCTCCGAGCCGCCGGCCGAGACGCCGTAGGCCAGCGTGCGCCCGTCCCACGAGGGCGCATACCAGTTGATCGCGTGCGGCACGCCGCTGGCCTTGCCGAGTTGCTCCGGATCGACCAGAACCCGCTCGGCGCCCTGCGCGCCGCTGCGCAGCATCAGCTTGAACTGGCTCTGGCCGGCTGCACGCTTCAGGTAGTAGACCCGCTCGCCAGGCAGGCGCCGCACGCTGCGCACCGAGTCGCCGGCGGCACGCGACAGCTCGGCGATGCGCTGCGCCAGTTGGTCGCGGCCGTCGATCGAGCCCAGCACGCCGGCGCCGTAGTCCGCCTGCGCCTTCAGCCAGGCCTGCGTGGCCGGGCTCTTGACGTTCTCCAGGTTGCGGAACGGATCGGCCACGCGCACGCCGTGCAGCGTGTCGGTGACGGGCTCGCTCGGCGCCGGCGGCGGCGCGGCCATCGCGCTGGCGGCCAGGCCCAGTGCAAGGCCGGCGATCGTGCGCATCCAATGGGTGGTGGTCATCGTGCTCCCTTTCGGCGTCGGTGCGGCACTTCGTGGGCGCCACAGCCGCGCATGCTAGTCCAGCGGCGCATCCCCAACTCGTCGGCCCCCGGCAGACGCGTTCGGCGCTACGCTGCGTCGCTTCCCGGTCATGCAAGGAGGTCCCGATGGCGATCAGCAACTTCCTCAAGCTCGACGGAATCGACGGCGAAGCCACCGACCGCAGTCACCGCGGCGAGATCGAGCTGCTGTCGTGGAGCTGGGGCGTGACCAACGAACCCGCGTCCGGCGGCAGCGGCTCGGGCGTCGGCCGGCCGATGCCGCAGGCGCTGCTGTTCGTGCACCGCTACGACAAGGCTTCGCCGCCGCTGGCCAGGCTGGCGGTCAGCGGCCGGCATCTGCGCACAGCGGTGCTGTCGGCCCGGCGCAGCGGCGCCGGCCAGCGCGACTTCCTGGTGGTCACGCTGAAGGAAGTGCTGGTCACGGCGCTGCAGATGGCCGACAACGGCGACGGCCCGGTCGAGCAGGTGTCGCTGCGCTTCGGCGAGATCGGCTTCTCGTACACACCGCAGACGCCACGCGGCGGCGTCGGCACGCCAGTGGCGATGAACTGGAACGTGCGCACCTCGCAGGTGACCTGAGCCGCGATTCCGAAAGGAGACATCATGAAGACCGTCTGCAAGATCTGTTCGCCCTATGTGCCCGGCCTCAGCGGCGACGCCGGCCGCCTGTCCAGCGACGAGGCGGCCACGCGCGAGCGTGTCGGCAACCTGCGCGTCACGCCCTTGCGTTCCGGCCCCGGCCGCGTGCGTGCCGCGGTCGAACGCATGAAGCTGTGGGAAAACGGCCGCACGCTGAAGGTGAAGTTCCTCGATGGCAAGCCGGCGGTGCAGGCCAAGGTGCAGGCGATCGCCAAGGAATGGGAACAGCTCGCCAACCTGAAGCTCGAGTTCGTCGCCAGCGGCACGGCGCAGATCCGCATCAGCTTCGCCGAGAAGGGCTTCTCCTGGTCGACCGTCGGCACCGACGCGCTGACCGTCGCTGCCGACAAGGCGACGATGAACTACGGCTGGCTGGAGCCCGACACCGATCTGCGCGAGTACCAGCGTGTCGTGCGCCACGAGTTCGGCCACGCGCTGGGCATGATCCACGAACACCAGAACCCGGCAGCGCAGGGGCAGATCCCGTGGGACAAGCCCAAGGTCTACGCCTACTACGCGCAGCAGGGCTGGGACAAGGACGACGTCGACCTGAACATCTTCCAGGTCTACACGGAGGACAGCACCAACCACACCGCGTTCGACCCGAACTCGATCATGGAGTACGCGATCCCCGACTCGCTGACCGTCGGCTCGTTCGCGATCGGCTGGAACACCGAGTTCTCGCCCATGGACACCACGTTCATGAAGCGCCAGTACCCCGGCGCGGCGCCGGCGATGACCGAGCTGGCGATGGGCAGGCGCGTCAGCGCCGAGCTGGCCAGCGCCGGCGAGGTCGACGAGTACCACTTCACCGTGGCCACCGCGGCCACCTACATCATGAGCACCGAAGGCCCGACCGACACCGTGCTGACCTTGCACGGGCCCGGCGACCGCGGCGCGATGCTGACCTGGGACGACGATCGTGGCCAGGGCAAGAACGCACGCATCGTGCGCAAGCTGCAAGCCGGCGAGTACTGGCTGACGGTGCGCCACAAGACGCCGGCGGCCACCGGCAGCTACAGCGTCGGCGTGAAGAAACGCGCCTAGGAGGCACGAACATGCGGCATGCGATCGCGGCGAGACGACTGACCCGGGCCGCGCTGTCCGGCCTGCTGCTGTGCGGCACGGCCGCGATGGCCACCTCGTCGGTGCCGGAACGTCGCCTGTACGGTTGGTTCGACCCGGCCGCGCCGACGATCACCATCGACGAGATGGAACGCCAGCAGCAGTTGCACCGGCAGCGCGAGGCGCAGCGCGACGAGGCCTCGACGCGCCGATCCGCCGAGGCCGAGCGCATGTCACAGGCCTGCTATGACGCTGCCAGCACCCGGCAGGCCCCCGCGGCCACGCCGTCGATGCCGGCGCCGCCGGCCGCCGACACGGTGCGTGCCGACCTGCGCGGTCTGCCGATGGAGGAACTGGCGCGCCGCTACCAGGACACCAAGGACCCGGCCATCGAGGCGGCGATACGCCAGCGTGTCATGGCCGACGCCGCCGCGCGCCAGGCGCCGGCGGCGCCGAGCCCGTTGCCGATGCTAGGCCAGGTACCGGGCGTCGATCAGCGGGTGGCCGAACAGATGCGCCGCGCCGCCCTGGCCAACGACCCCCAGGTGCAGGCATGCCTGCGCCGGGCCGAGCAGCACGGCGACGTGGTGCAGCCGGAGGTGGAGCTCAACTACTTCAGCCTGGACGCCGGAACTGCTGCGCCCGTTGCGCGACGGGCGCACCGACTCGCTGGTCTCCGACCAGGGCACGGAGGCCGGCATCCGGCGGATCAACCTGGTGTCGACAGACCAGTCCGTACGCGGCGCAGGCGGTGCCGATGGCGACGGCGCTGCAGCGTTCGTTGCGTCCCGCGGGCTGGTCCGAGCCGCCCGACGCCGCGTTCAGGCGCAGCGAGGCGATCACCGCAACGCCCCCGGCGACGGCCGGCACGAGCGCCAGCAAGCGCGGCTCGCTCGGCGGCATCGGTGAGGCGCTGAACAAGCTGAAGGATCAGCTCAAGGGCGCACCGCGCTAGGCGCCGCGGCGCCGTGCCGCCACCGCCCTGGCCAGATCCTGCAGCACCGGCACGGTCTGCGCGAAGGAGATGCAGGCGTCGGTGATCGACACGCCATGCTTCAGCGGCACGCCGGGCACCAGGTCCTGACGGCCTTCCTCGAGGTGGCTCTCGATCATCACGCCGGTGATGCGGCGCTCGCCACCGGTGATCTGCCGGGCCACGTCGGCGGCGACCTCGATCTGCCGGCGGTGCTGCTTGCTGCTGTTGGCATGCGACACGTCGACCATCACCTGCTCGCGCAGGCCGGCGGCGCGCAGCGTGTCGCAGGCCTGCGCGACATGCGCGGCGTCGTAGTTCGGCGCCTTGCCGCCGCGCAGGATGACGTGGCAGTCCTGGTTGCCGCGGGTCTCGAAGATCGCCGCGACGCCCATCTTGGTCATGCCCATGAAGGCGTGCGGCGCACGCGCGGCGAGGATGGCGTCGGCCGCCACCTTCAGCCCGCCGTCGGTGCCGTTCTTGAAGCCGACCGGGCAGGACAGGCCGGAGGCGAGCTGGCGATGGCTCTGGCTCTCGGTGGTGCGCGCGCCGATCGCGCCCCAGGCGACCAGGTCGGAGATGTACTGCGGGCTCAGCAGGTCGAGGAACTCGGTGCCCAGCGGCAGGCCCAGCGTGGTCAGGTCGAGCAGCAGGCGGCGTGCGCGCTCCAGCCCCTCGTTGATCGCGAAGCTGCCGTCCAGGTGCGGGTCGTTGATGTAACCCTTCCAGCCGACGGTGGTGCGCGGCTTCTCGAAGTAGGCGCGCATCACGATCAGCAGCTCGCCCTGCAGTTCCTCGGCAGCCGCCTTGAGCTGGTGGCCGTATTCGAGCGCCTGGTCGTGGTCGTGGATCGAGCAGGGGCCGACGACGACCACCAGCCGGTCGTCGCGGCCGTGCAGCACGTCGGCGATGGCGCCGCGGCTGCGCTCGACCAGCGCCAGCGTGTCGTCCTCCAGCGGCACACGCTCCTGCAGCAGCGCGGGGTTGATCAGCGGGCGCACGGCGCCGATGCGCACGTCGTCGATGCGGGTGGTGTCCAGGGTCTTCATGAGGGATGGGTCAGGGAAGTTCGATCACGACGTTGCCGACCGCGCGGCCGCTCTCGACCAGCTCGTGCGCCTGCACGATCTGCGCGAGCGGCAGGCGTTGTGCGATCTGGTGGCGCAGCACGCCGCGGCCGAGCAGGTCGGCGAGCACCGCCTCGGCGCGCGCGCGGTCCTCGTCGGCGAGGTGATAGACCATGAAGAAGCGCAGGTTGAGGTTCTTCAGGATCAGCGGAAAGAAGGGCAGCGCGAACTCGCCCTGGCCGCTGCCGTAGACGACCAGGTCGCCGCCCTTGCGCAGCAGCTCGATGTCGAGCAGGCGGTTGGCGGCGATGTCGACCTCGATCACACGGTCGAGGCCGCGGCCGCCGGTGGCCTCGCGCACCCGCTCGGCGAGGTTCTCGCGGCGGTAGTCGATCGCCAGGTCGGCGCCGGCCTCGCGCACGATGCGCGCCTTGTCCTCGCTGCTGACGGTGGCGATCACCTGGCGTGCGCCGAGCAGCTTCGCGAACTGCACCGCGTAGTGGCCGACTGCGCCGGCGCCGCCGGCCACCAGCACCGACTGCCCGGCCACGCCACCGGCCATCAGCACCGCATGCAGCGCGGTCAGCGCCGGGATGCCGAAGCAGGCAGCGGCCTCGTCGGGTGTGCCCGCCGGCAGCGGCACGGCCTGCCGCGCCGGCAGCACGATGAACTGCGCCGACGTGCCGTTGGCGCGGCCCCAGGCACCGTTCCAGATCCAGACCCGCTGACCGATGCGCGTGGCGGCCACACCCTCGCCGACCGTATCGACCACGCCCATGCCGTCGCTGTGCGGCACGATGCGCGGGAAGGCCAGCTGCTTGCTGCGCAGGCCGGCGCGGGTCTTCACGTCCGACGGGTTGACGCCCGACCAGCGCAGGCGCACGCGCAGCTCACCGGGGCCGGGCTGCGGGTCGGGCAGCTCGCCGAGCTGCAGCACCTCGGCGGCGGCGCCGGTGCGTTCGTAGAAGGCGGCTTGCATGGTGGCGGGCGGCAAGTGGCGAAGCCGCCATTCTGCGGCCCGCGGCGACCTGTCGCGACCTGCGTGCCCCGGGCCCAGGCTCAGCGTGTGAACGAGGCGATCTGGGCGCCCAGCTTCGGCGCCTGCCAGTGGTAGTCGGCGCCGAGCACGCTGCGCTCGGCCTGCCGGCCGGCCCAGTCGATGCCGAGCAGGTCGGCCATCGCCCAGCCGCCCCAGTCGCCACGGAACGGCCGATCGGCCAGCGCAGACGCTGCGCCGGCGGGCATGTCGCTGCGCCAGATCATCGCCGGGATGCGGTAGCCGGCCGCGGTGATGGCGCTGTGGCCGGTGCGGTCGACCTCGTGGCCGACTTCCTGGCCGTGGTCGGACAGGTACATCCAGGCGCCGCGCCCGGCCGGATCGACATGGCCGCGCAGCAGGCCGAGCAGGTCGGACAGCACCGCGTCGTGGTAGAGCAGCGCGGCGTCGTACTCCTGGCGTTCCTCGCGCGTCCAGCCCGAGCGTCCGGCGCGTCGCATCGCCTGCTCGACCGCGTCGTCGACGCCGGCGAAGGGGTTGGCACCAGCCGGGTGGCGCAGCTTGTAGTGCGGGTGGGCGCCCATCAGGTGAACGACGACGAGCTTGCGTGGTGCCGGGTCGCGCAGCGCACGCTCGACCTCGTCGAGCAGTTCGCCGTCGAGCATGTCGGCGCCGCGGCCGGTGCGCCGGTTGATCAGCTCGACCTCGTCGGCCAGGCGGGCATGGCGGTGTTCCAGCGCCATGTCGTCCTGGTTGCCGACCCACCAGACCTTGTAGCCGGCGGCACGCGCCAGCGCCAGCAGGTGCGGCGGGTCGTCGCGCTCGGGCTGGCCGAAACGGAACAGGTTCTGCAGCGCCGGCAGCGTGCTGGCGTCGACCGACCAGGCGTTGCGCAGCACCAGCATCTGCTCGCCGAGGCGGGCCTTGTCGGCCAGCAGCCGCGGCGAAGTGGCCCGGCCGTAGCCGTACAGCGCCAGGTTGTCGCGGTTGACGCTCTCGCCGACCACCAGCATCACCGTGGCCGGCGCGCTGCTGGCCAGCGTCGGCGCCAGCGCACGGGCGCGCTCGTGCGCATGGCGCTGCAGGGCGCGCTGCTGCGTCCAGCCGGCACGCAGCTGCCAGGCCGAGTCCAGCCACTGCGACCAGAACAGCGCCGGGTGCATGCGCCGCCACGGCTTGCTGGCATGCGCCACCCCGGCCACCACCAGCAGCAACGCGACGACGGCCAGCGCGACACGGCGCGACAGCCAGCGCGACGGGGCCCCGTCGGCTGCCCGCGCGGCGCTGCGAACGGCGACGAACAGCAAGCCGGCACCGACGACGACGGCGAGCATGCGCCACAGCAGCGATGGCCAGTAGGCCTGAACGTACTCGATGCCCTCGCCGGACTGCGTGTTGGCGGCCGCGCCCAGCACCATGGCACTGTCGGGCGCGGCCTGGTAGCTGGCCATCAGGTAGTGCCGCACGGCGCCGTCGAGCACGAACAGCATCGCCAGCGCCCACACGAGCACGGCACGCAGCCGGTGAGCGCCGGCGCTGCGCAGCGGCCAGGCCACCCAGACCAGCAGCGGCAGCGCCAGCGCGGCCATCTGCGCTGCGCGGCGGCTGTCGTGGCCGAGCACGATGAACACCAGCAGCACAGCGGCCAGCACCAGCGGCGCAGCCTGCCCGGAGCGCAGCACACCCGTCGGTTGCGGGTTCGGGGACGTCGTGGCGGTCATCTGGCGAAACACAGGGCGCTGGATTCTGCCAGCCGCCGTGGCCGTCGGCGCCCCGGACTGGTGTTTCCCCGGGCGCCGGGTGAGAACTTGTCGATGTTCGGGCGGCCGATTCGTCGTGCAGGCATGGCCAGCGACCGACCGCCCCCCTTGCCGAGGCTGCCGCCGCTGCTGTTCACTGGCTGGGTCTCCTTCGGCGCGGCACGCCGCGCTTGGGCCCACCTGAGCGACGCCACCCCCCAACCCCCTGGAGAGACAAGCATGCCCACCCCCCGCACCCTCACCACCCCCGCAGGAATGCACTCGCTGACGCCGCACCTCGTCTGCGACGACGCGGCGGCGGCGATCGAGTTCTACAAGACCGCCTTCGGCGCCGTCGAGGCCATGCGGCTGCCCGGCCCGGGCGGCAAGCTGATGCATGCGATGGTGCGCATCGGCGACTCGGCGCTGATGCTGGTCGACGCCTTCCCGCAGATGGGCGCGCTGAGCCCGAAGTCGCTGAACGGCTCGCCGGTGACCATCCACCTGTTCGTGCCCGACACCGACGCGACCATGGCGCGGGCCGCCACCGCCGGCGCCACCGTGACGATGCCGCCACAGGACATGTTCTGGGGCGACCGCTACGGGCAGCTGACCGACCCGTTCGGCCACCGCTGGTCGGTCGCCACGCACCTGGAGGACCTGACCCCCGAGCAGATCATGAACAACCTGGCGAAGCTGCCGCCGCGCGACTGCTGATCGTCGCATTGCCGCATCGGGGTCGGCAATGCTGACGTGACTTGAACCACGGGCCTCGCGAGGTATTTGTTTCGGGGGTGGCACGGCGCATGTAACTGATTCATGCTGACGCTCACCTGCCGAGGTGATGCCGTGAACCCCTTCGCTGCGCTCGACCAACAACCCGCCCAGCTGCTGCCCGCGCAGTTGCTGCTGATGGGCCTGTTCCTGACTTCCTACGTCGCGGCGGTCACCCGCCTGCTCGGCCCGCGCGGTCGCTGGCGCAGTGCCGGCCTCGCGCTGCTGTCGTCCGTCGGCCTGGGCGTGATCTTCACGCCGTGGACGCTGGGCGCGCTGCTGGTGGCGTGCAGCGTCGGCGCCACCGGCCTGTTCATCGGCCTGATCTGGGCGCTCAGCCGCATGCTGGGCGTGCACAACCGCGCACCGGTGATCGAGGCCGACGACGAGGCCGAGGCCGGCGTCACGCGCCCGGCCCCCGCCCCGGTGATGACGCAGGTCGTCGCCGAACCGGCACGTGCCAGCGCCGGCCCCACCCGCTTCGGCCCGCCGACGGCACCCGCGCCGCTGGCCTGAACGCGCCGCCGCGACACGGCGGCGCTTCCCCTCCCGATTCCACCTGGATCAAGGTCCGCCGCTTTGGCGGACTCCATCGCCGCGGCTTCCGCGGCGCTTGAACCAGTTCAAGGACGTGCCTCCTGGCCCGCCCGACCATGCCGGCACTTCCACCGGACAGGTCAACCCAGGAGAGCCCCATGAGAAGACTGATTCCCGCGTCGCCGCTCACGCTGACGGCCGCGCTGCTGATCGCGATGTCGCCGTTCGGCGCCTCGGCCCAGGACAAGAAAGGCGTCACCGAGCCCGAGCTGAAGTACCAGGCCGGTGCCTCGCCGCTGGCCGCCGAGCCGATGTACCAGTCGAGCAACCCGAAGGCGCCGCCGATGACGCAGGCCGAGTTCGACAGCGCCCGCAAGATCTACTTCGAGCGCTGCGCCGGCTGCCACGGCGTGCTGCGCAAGGGCGCCACCGGCAAGCCGCTGACCCCCGACCTGACGATCGGCAAGGGCACCGACTACCTGAAGGTGTTCATCGCCTACGGCTCGCCGGCCGGCATGCCGAACTGGCAGACCAGCGGCGAGATGGACGAGAAGACCGTCGACCTGATGGCCCGCTACATCCAGCAGGACCCGCCGATGCCGCCGGAGTTCGGCATGGAGCAGATGAAGCAGACCTGGAAGGTCATCGTGCCGCCCGAGCAGCGGCCGAAGAAGAAGCTGAACGACTACAACATCACCAACATCTTCTCGACCACGCTGCGCGACACCGGCGAGGTGGCGCTGATCGACGGCGACACCAAGAAGATCATCAACATCGTCAAGACCGGCTACGCGGTGCATATCTCGCGCCTGTCAGCCTCGGGCCGCTACCTCTACGTGATCGGCCGCGACGCGAAGATCAACATGATCGACCTGTGGATGGCCAAGCCCGACAACGTGGCCGAGATCCGCGTCGGCCTCGAGGCCCGCTCGGTGGACACCAGCAAGTACAAGGGCTACGAGGACAAGTACGCCATCGCCGGCAGCTACTGGCCGCCGCAGTACACGATCATGAACGGCGACACGCTGGAGCCGCTGAAGATCGTCGGCACGCGCGGCATGACGGTCGACAAGCAGGAGTTCCACCCCGAGCCGCGGGTCGCCTCCATCCTCGCCTCGCACTACAAGCCCGAGTTCGTCGTCAACGTCAAGGAGACCGGCAAGACGCTGCTGGTCGACTACTCGAACCTGAAGGCGCTGAAGGTCACCGAGATCGAGACCGCGCGCTTCCTGCACGACGGCGGCTTCGACTCGAGCAAGCGCTACTTCATGGTGGCGGCCAACCAGAGCAACAAGATCGCCGCTGTCGACATGAAGGAGGGCAAGCTCGCCGCCCTGATCGACGTCGGCAAGATCCCGCACCCGGGCCGCGGCGCGAACTTCGTGCACCCGAAGTTCGGGCCGGTCTGGAGCACAGGCCATCTTGGCGACGAGACGATCTCGCTGATCGGCACCGACCCGGTGAAGCACAAGCAGTACGCGTTCAAGAAGGTCGCCGAGCTGAAGGGCCAGGGCGGGGGCGCGCTGTTCATCAAGAGCCACCCGAAGAGCCAGCACCTCTACTCCGACACGCCGCTGAACCCGGACCCGAAGGTGTCGCAGTCGGTCGCGGTGTACGACATCCGGAACCTCGACAAGGGCTACACCGTGCTGCCCATCGCCGAGTGGGCCGGCCTCTCCGACGACGGCGCCAAGCGCGTGGTGCAGCCGGAGTTCAACAAGGCCGGTGACGAGGTGTGGTTCTCGGTCTGGTCGGCCAAGGACAAGCAGAGCGCACTGGTCGTCGTCGATGACAAGACGCTGAAGCTGAAGACGGTGATCAAGGATCCGAAGCTGATCACGCCGACCGGGCACTTCAACGTGCACAACACCCAGCACGACGTGTACTGACGCGGGAGCCATCACCATGAAGACGCAACTCACGTTCGCGCTCGGCCTGGCGGTGGCCGCGTTCGGGGCTTCGGCCCCGGCGCAGGCCGCGCCTGAAGCCTCGATGGAGAAGGCCGGCTGCCTGGCCTGCCACAGCAAGGACAAGAAGCTGGTCGGGCCCTCCTTCAAGGAGATCGCCGCCAGGTACAAGGGCCAGGACGTGGTGCCCACGCTGATGCAGAAGGTGCGCGCCGGCGGCAAGGGCAGCTTCGGCCCGATCCCGATGGCGCCGAACCCGCCCGAGAAGATCAACGACGCCGACCTCAAGGAGGCCGTCGAGTACATCCTGAAGAGCTGAGGAGACAAGGCATGCGGCGGCTCCTGATCAGCCTGGCAGCGGCCGCCGCATGGCCCACCCTGGCCGCGCCCGACGCGGCCCCCGAAGCTGCAGCGCCAGCGCGAGCTGGTGCGCATGGTCCGCCAGGACTGCGGCTCCTGCCACGGCATGACGCTGGCCGGCGGGCTCGGCCCGGCGCTGACGCGCACCGCGCTGGCCGACAAGCCGCTCGAATCGCTCGCCGCCGTCATCGAGCACGGCCGGCCCGGCACGCCGATGCCGCCCTGGCGCTCGATGCTGCGCCCGGGCGAATCGCGCTGGATCGCCGAACGGCTGCTGGCCGGCTTTCCCGAGGAATCACGATGAAGCGCACGATGCTGCTTCTTTGCGCCGCCCTGCTGGCCGGCTGTGCTGCCACGACCTCGCCCAAGGGCAGCGGCGACCTGGGCGTCGTCGTCGAACGCGCCAGCGGCACCGTGGCCATCGTCGACACCAGCGAGCGCCGTGTGCTCGCCGAGGTGGCTGGGCTGGGTGACCTGTCGCACGCCTCGGTGGTGTTCTCGCGCGACGGCGGCACGGCCTTCGTGTTCGGCCGCGACGGCGCGCTCACGCGGGTCAACCTGATCACGCGGCGCATCGAGCAGCGCATCACGCAGGCCGGCAACTCGATCGGCGGCGCAGTCTCGCAGGACGGCACGCTGGTCGCCGCGCAGAACTACCAGCCCGGCGGCGTGAAGGTGTTCGACGCGAAGACGCTGGCGCTGGTCGCCGACATTCCCGCCGAGTACGCACCCGGCAGGCTCTCGCGCGTGGTCGGCCTCGCCGATCTGCCCGGCCAGCGCTTCGTCTTCGCGCTGTTCGACGCCGACCAGGTCTGGGTCGCCGACCTGGCCGACACGAAGGCGCCGAAGATCACCAGGTTCGAGAACGTCGGTCGCCAGCCCTACGACGCGCTGGTCACGCCCGACGGTCGCCACTACATCGCCGGCCTGTTCGGCGAGGACGGCCTGGCGCTGATCGACCTGTGGGCCGACAAGCCGCAGGCGCGCCGCATCCTCGCCGGCTACGGCCGCGGCCAGGAGCCGCTGCCGGTGTTCAAGATGCCGCACCTGCGCGGCTGGGCGGTGGCCGGTCGCCACGCCTACCTGCCGGCCATCGGCCGCCACGAGGTGCTGGTGGTCGACACCGAGAGCTGGGCCGAGGTGGCGCGCATCCCCGTCGCCGGCCAGCCGGTGTTCGCGATGGCGCGACCCGACGGCCGCCAGGTGTGGGTCAACTTCGCGGTGCCCGACTACGACCGTGTGCAGGTGATCGACACCGTCACGCGCCAGGTGGTGAAGACGCTGGAGCCTGGCAAGGCCGTGCTGCACATGGAGTTCACGCCGCGCGGCGAGGCGGTGTGGATCAGCTCGCGCGATGCCAACCGCGTGTCGGTGTTCGACACGCGCAGCTTCGCGACGCTCGCGACGCTGCCGCTCGATGCGCCCAGCGGTGTGTTCTTCACCAGCCGCGCAGCACGGATGGGCTTCTGAACATGCAGCGCCTGGATCTGCTCAACCGCTGGCAGCACGGCTTCCCGCTCGAGAGCCGGCCGTTCGCGCGCATCGCCGACACCTTGGGCGTGGGCGAAGCGGCGGTGATCGCCGGCTTCGAGGCCGCCCGTGCCGACGGTTCGCTCAGCCGCATCGGTGGCGTCTGGGCAGCCGGGGCCGGGGGCGCCGCACTGCTGGTCGCGATGGCCGTGCCGCCCGAGCGCCTCGACACCGTGGCTGCGTGGGTCGACGCGCTGCCCGGCGTCAACCACAACTACGAGCGCGAGCACCGCTTCAACCTGTGGTTCGTGATCACCGGGCCGGATGCCGTCACGCTGGACGCGCGCCTGGCCACGCTCGAGCGCGACACCGGCCTGCCCACGCTGCGCCTGCCGATGCGCAAGGTCTACCGCATCGACCTCGGCTTCGACCTGCGCGGCCTCGCCGCTGCCGAGCCGACGTGTGCAGAACGCATGGCTCCGCCGGTGGCGCCGCAGGAACGTGCGCTCGCTGCGCTGGTGGAAGAAGGCCTGCCGCTGCGGGCACGGCCCTACGAAGCCTGGGCGCAGCGCCTCGCCACGACCGAGGCCGCGCTGTTCGCCACGCTGGCGCGCTGGCTGGACCGTGGCACGCTGCGCCGCTTCGGCGTGGTGGTGCGCCACCACGAGCTGGGCTTCGACCGCAACGCGATGACGGTGTTCGACGTGCCGGACGATCAGGTCGATGCGCGCGGTGCCGCGCTCGCCACCCAGCCGGGCGTGACGCTGTGCTACCGCCGCGCGCGCGCCGAGGGCTGGCCCTACAACCTCTACTGCATGGTGCATGGTCGCGACCGCGATGCCGTGCGCGCGACCATCGCCGCCGGCGCGCAGGCAGCAGGCCTTGCCGGATATCCGCACGAGGTGCTGTTCAGCCTGCGCCGCTTCAAGCAGCAAGGCGGAAGCTACTTCCGCACGACCGCCAGGGAGGTGGCCCATGAACACCCCTGAAGCCCCGGACCGGGTGGACCTGCAGCTGATCGACCGGCTGCACGGCGAGTTGCCGCTCACCGAGCGCCCGTTCGCCGAGGTCGGCGCCGAGCTCGGCATCTCGGAGGACGAGGTGATCGAGCGCCTGCGCCATCTGCTCGCGCGCGGCACGCTGACACGCTTCGGCCCGCTGTTCCAGATCGAACGTGCCGGCGGGCTTGTTCGTGCTCGCCGCGATCGAGGTGCCGGAAGCCGAGTTCCAGCGCATCACCGGCGTCGTCAATGCCTTCCCCGAGGTGGCGCACAACTACCGGCGCGAGCACCGGCTCAACATGTGGTTCGTGGTCGCCGCCGAGACGCGCGAGGTCGCGTTCGATGCACTGGCGCGCATAGCGGCTGCCACCGGCCTCAAGGTGCATGCCTTCCCGAAGGAGCGCGAGTACTTCGTCGAACTGCGGCTGCCCGCCGCCGCGGGAGCGAACCATGGCCCTGTCTGACTTCGACCGCGAGCTGATCGCCGCGACGCAGAGCGGCCTGCCGCTGGTCGCGCGGCCCTACGAGGCCGTCGGCGCGATGCTCGGCGTCAGCGGCGAGCAGGTGCGCGAACGGCTCGCCCAGATGCTGGCCGACGGCCTGATCCGCCGCATCGGCGCGGTGCCCAACCATTACCGCCTCGGCTACACCGCCAACGGCATGACGGTGTGGGACGTGGCCGACGATCGTGTCGACGAACTCGGCCTCCAGGTCGGCGCGCTGCCCGGCGTCAGCCATTGCTACCGCCGCCCGCGCGAGCTGCCGGTGTGGCCCTACAACCTGTTCGCGATGGTGCACGGCCGTTCGCGCGACGAGGTCGAGCGCCAGGCGGCGCAGATCCGCGCGCTGCTCGGCGAGCGCCTGCCGCGGCAGCGACATCCTCTACAGCAGCGCGATCCTGAAGAAGACCGGGCTGCGGCTTCACTCCTCGGAGAACTGATCATGTTCCGCGTCTCGCAGTACATGCGCGAACTCGCCCAGGCCGAGGCCACGGGCTGCTATCCGGCACCCGTGGTGCGCGGCAGCGGCCCGACGAACGGCCCCATCGGGCCGGTGGTGATCTGGAACCTGATCCGCCGTTGCAACCTGACCTGCAAGCACTGCTACTCGATCTCGGCCGACCACGAGTACGCCGGCGAACTGAGCACGGCCGAAGTGTTCACGGTGATGGACGACCTCAAGGCCTTCCGTGTGCCGGTGTTGATCCTCTCCGGCGGCGAGCCGCTGATGCGCCCCGACATCTTCGACATCGCGGCGCGCGCCAAGGCGATGAAGTTCTACGTCGGCCTGTCGACCAACGGCACGCTGATCGACGAGCCGATGGCCGACCGCATCGCCGCGATGGGCTTCGACTACGTGGGCATCAGCCTGGACGGCATCGGCGCCACGCACGACAAGTTCCGCCGCCTCGAAGGCGCCTTCGACCGCAGCCTGGCGGCGATGCGCATGCTGCGCGACCGCGGCGTCAAGGTCGGCATGCGCTACACGATGACGGCGATGAACGCGCACGACCTGCAGCCGCTGCTGCGCCTGATGCACGACGAGCAGATCCACAAGTTCTACTTCTCGCACCTGAACTACGCCGGCCGCGGCAACATCCACCGCGCGCGCGACGCGCAGTTCGAGACCACCCGCAATGCGCTCGACGTGCTCTACGAGGCAGCTTGGAAGGCCGCGCAGGCCGGCAGCGAGCAGGACTTCGTCACCGGCAACAACGATGCCGACGGCGCGTGGCTGTTGCAGTGGGTGCGCGAACGTTTCCCGCGCTGGGAAGTGCCGCTGCGCGAACGCCTGGTGGCCTGGGGCGGCAACGCCTCGGGCGTCAACGTCGCCAACATCGACAACCTCGGCGTCGTGCACCCCGACACGATGTGGTGGCACCACAGCCTGGGCAGCGTGCGCGAGCGGCCGTTCTCCGAGATCTGGATGGACACCTCCGACCCGCTGATGCGTGGCCTGAAGATGAAGCCGCGCCCGGTGGGCGGGCGCTGCGCGCAGTGCAGGCATTTCGACCTCTGCGGCGGCAACACGCGCACGCGCGCCCAGCAGGTGACCGGCGACGCCTGGGCGGCCGACCCGGGCTGCTACCTCGACGACGAAGAGATCGGCGTCACGACGACGGAGGTCGTCGCATGAGCCGCATGGCCACCGTGCTGAAGCTGGCGCTGGCCGCGTCCTTCTTCGCCATCGCCGCCGACATGGCACGTGCGCAGGTCGATGCGCCGGCGCTCTACCGCGAGCATTGCGTGGCCTGCCACGGCGAGCAGCGCCTCGGCGGCATGGGCCCGGCGCTGCTGCCCGAGAGCCTGCAGCGTCGTGAAGCCTGCGGAGGCCGAACGCGGTGATCGCCAAGGGCCGCCAGGCCACGCAGATGCCGGGCTTCGCGGGCACGCTATCGGCCGAGCAGATCGGTGCGCTCTCGAAGTGGATCTACACGCCGGTGACGCCCGCGCCGGGCTGGAACGAGGCGCAGATCCGCGCGTCGCGCAGCGTGGTCGACGGCGCCGCGGCGCTGCCCGCGAGACCCGTCTGGAAGGCCGATCCGCTGAACCTGTTCCTGGTCGTCGAAGGCGGCGACCATCATGTCTCGGTCGTCGATGGCGACCGCTTCGAGGTGATCCACCGCTTCGCCTCGCGCTTCGCGCTGCACGGCGGGCCGAAGTTCTCGCCCGACGGCCGCTTCGTCTACTTCGGCTCGCGCGACGGCTGGATCACCAAGTACGACCTGTGGAACCTGACGGTGGTGGCCGAGGTGCGCGCCGGGCTGAACATGCGCAACGTCGCGGTGTCGGGCGACGGCCGCTGGGTGATGGCGGCCAACTACCTGCCGCACACGCTGGCGCTGTTCGACGCCGACCTGAAGCTGCAGCGCATCTACGACGCCGCCACGCTGGACGGCAAGACCACGTCTCGTGTCTCCGCGGTGTACGACGCACAGCCGCGCAACAGCTTCGTCGTCGCGCTGAAGGACATCGCGGAGCTGTGGGAGATCTCCTACGACACCAAGGCCGCGCCCATCCACGACGGCCTGGTGCACGACTACAAGATGGGCGAGGCCATCGCGACCCCCGGCTACCTGGGCGTGCGGCGCACGCCGCTGGACGAGCCGCTGGACGACTTCTTCTTCGACCAGGACTACCGCCACGTGCTCGGCGCGACGCGGCCGAAGAGCGACGGCAGCCCGAGCGCGCAGGTGGTCAATCTCGACATCCGCCGGCGCATCGCCGATCTGCCGCTGGCCGGCATGCCGCACCTGGGTTCGGGCATCACCTTCGCGTGGAACGGCACCACCGTGCTGGCCAGCCCGAACCTGAAGGATGGCGTGGTGCAGGTGATCGACATGAAGACCTGGAAGACGGTGAAGAGCATTCCGACGCCGGGGCCGGGCTTCTTCATGCGCAGCCACGAGGACTCGCGCTATGCCTGGGTCGACTCGATGATGAGCCCGGCCGCGAAGGACACGCTGACCATCATCGACAAGCGCACGCTGGAGCCGGTGGCGCAGGTGAAGGAGCCGGGGCGCACGCTGGCGCACATCGAGTTCACGCGCGACGGCCGCTACGCGCTGGCCAGCGTGTGGGAGATGGACGGCGCGATCGTGGTCTACGACGCGGCGACGCTGAAGGAAGTGAAGCGCCTGACCATGAGCAAGCCGGTCGGCAAGTACAACGTGTTCAACAAGATCACACGCTCGGAAGGCACCTCGCACTGAGGCACGGCCTCCCGGCGCGGCGCCTCACGCGAAGGTGTTGACCTGCGTGCCCAGGCTGCCCGAGGTGGCCAGCGCCGGCTGCGGCAGCGAGGCGATCAGTTGCGCGGCCGAGGCGGCCTGCGCATCCATGGCCTTCTTCAGCACCAGCGTCGAGGCGGCGGACTGCACCGTGCCGGCCTGCGCGGACGAGGTGCTGGAGGCGGCGGCGGAAACGACTGCGTTCATGAGGGATCCCTGATTCCGGGGTGGCGGTTCGTCGTTATCGGCCGCTGCGGGCCGGGCTGTAGGGCCGCTCGCGATAATCCGCGCATGGCGAGCCCGAAGACCCCCTCCTCCGCCCCGCTGCGCCAGGCACGGCGCGCCTGGACGCTGCTGCACGTCGACTCGCCGCAGGCGCGCCGGCTGGCCGAGGCGGCCATCGCGGCGGCCCAGCGTGGCGGCGACGCGGCCGCCGAAGGCTGGGGGCGCGTCACGCTCGGTTACCACCTGCTCTACTTCGGCACCGTGGCCGAGGCGACACGCGAGCTCAAGCGCGCGCTGCGCTGCTTCGCGCAGGGCGGCGACCGCGCCGGCCACCTGCTGGCCAGCGCCGCGCTGGCCCGTGCGATGTGGCGCGAGGGCCGTGCGCGCGAGGCGCTGGCCGCCATTCTGCCGCTGCGCGACGAAGGCGTGCGTGCGCTGCGCCACGACCAGCGCGGCGTGCTGCTCAACACCATCGCCGGCTGCTACTCGGCGCTGGGCGACTCGTCGTTGGCCTTCGCGCACATGTTCGAGGCGCTGCGCGACGCCGGCCCGAAGCGCGGCCATGGCTTCGACACCGTGCTGCACTGCAACCTCTCGCACGAGCTGCTGCAGATCGGCGACTACGAACATGCGCTGCAGCATGTCGACCAGGGCCTCGCCGGCTGCACGCAGCTGAAGAACGCGCGGCTGCTGGGCATCCTGCTGATCAACCGCGTGCTCTGCCTGACCGAGCTGGGCCGCGCCGGCGAGGCCATGCCCGACGTCGCCGCGGTGCTGGCCATGCCCACCGATGCGAGCGGGCGCGGCAGCATCGAGCCGGCTTTCGAGACCCTGGCCATCGCCGCGCTGCGTGCCGGCCATGCGGTGCTGGGCGCCGAGCTGGTCGCACGCGCGCAGGCGCTGGGCCCGTCGCCGCTGGCCGACGAGCGTGTCGAGCGCATCACCGCCGCCGGCCTGCTGGCGCTGGTGCAGGGCGATGCCGCGGCTGCGGTGCGCCTGCTGTGCGAAGGCGAGGCCGAGGCGGCGCGCGACGACGTCGACGGACTGTCGGTGCGCATCCGCGCGCAGTTCTTCGGTGTGCTCAGCGAGGCCCACGAGGCCTGCGGCCGCAGTGCGCCGGCGCTGGCCGCACTGCGCCGCTGGCAGCAGCTGCACCGTGCGCAGTCGCAGCTGGCCTCGCGCGCACGCTACCAGGCGGCGACGCTGCAGACCGAGCTGCTGCGGCTGCAGCACCGCCTCGACGAGAACGACGCCCGCGCGCGCCACACCGAGCGGGCACGCGCCGAGCTGGCGGCGATCAATGCGCAGCTGTCGCGCAAGGTCGACGAGGTGCAGGCGCTGCAGGCGGCGCTGCGCGAGCAGGCCGTGCACGACCCGCTGACCGGGCTGTTCAACCGCCGCCACCTCAACGACACGCTGCCGACGCTGTTCGCGCTCGGCCAGCGCGAGGACCAGCCGCTGGCACTGGTGATCATCGACCTCGACCACTTCAAGCGCATCAACGACCAGCATGGCCACGCCGCCGGCGACCGCCTGCTCGCCGCCTTCGGCGCGCTGCTGGTCGACCACGGCCGGCGCAGCGACGTGGCCTGCCGCTACGGGGGCGAGGAGTTCTGCCTGCTGATGCCGCGCACCACCGCCGACGGCGCGCGCCGCAAGGTGCAGGCACTGTTGCGCCGCTGGCGCGCGATGCGCTTCGAGTTCGACGACGAAACGCTCGAGGGGCTGAGCTTCTCGGCCGGCGTGGCCGACACGCGGCTCGCGCCCGCTTCGCCCGACGCGCTGCTCAAGGCCGCCGACGACGAGCTGCTCGCCGCCAAGCGTGATGGGCGCAATCGGGTCGGCGTGGCTGCGGCGCTGGGCCGCCACGCCGCGTTGCGCGAAGGGACCTTGCAATGAAACGATGGCTGGCGGCACTGGCCGCCGTGGGCAGCATCGGCTGCATGCCGCTCAACGACGGTCATGCGCAGGCGCCCGATGGCAGTCGGCCGCCGGAAGCCACACTGGCCGCGCTGCGTGCCGACGCGGCGGTGCGCGCCGGCGTGCCGGCAGATCAGGTGAAGCTCGAATCGTCGCAGGCGGTCACCTGGCGCGATTCGTCGCTCGGCTGCCCGCAGCCGGGGATGAGCTATGCGCAGGTGCTGGTCCCGGGCTGGCAGGTGCGCCTGCGCGCCGGCGACAAGCTGATCGACTACCACCTCGGCCGGCGCGGCAACTGGCAACGCTGCCCGGCGGACCGGGCACAGGAGCCGCTGCCAGCCAACCCGGCCGTCTGAGAACGGCCGGGCCGGCGCTCGGACGCTCAGAAGCTGTGGCGGATGCCCAGCTCGAAGCCGGTCGAGTCCTTGCCGGCCGGCAGTGCCGGCGACGAGGCCACGGCGAACTTCGCGGCGCCCTTGTTGTTCACGCGGGCCACGGTGGTGTACACCGCGGTGCGCTTGGACAGGTTGTGCACGTAGCCCAGCGCCAGCTGGGTGGCGTCGTCTGCCTCGATGGTGCCGCCCTTGGCGTCGGCACGCACGTAGGACGCGCGGATCGTGCCCGCGCCCACCGGCACCAGCGCGCCGATCTCCAGCACGTTCATCTTCAGCTCGCCGTACTTGCTCTGGCCGTAGATGCCCAGCAGCTTGGCGACACCGAAGTCGTAGGCCGCGCCGAAGTCGATCACCTGGTAGCTGTCCTCGCCCGACGCGCCCGGCGTGACGCGGGTCTGGCCGTAGGCGGCCGACACGTCCAGCGGACCCGCCGCATAACCCGCGCGGCCACCGAGGTAGCGCTTGCCCGAGGTGCCTTCGCCGGCGGCCGCCGACAGCTGGCCGTAGAAGCCGCCCAGGCCGGCCGGCGTGAAGTAGCTGACCAGGTTGTCGGCACGCGTGCCGGTGTCGATCGACGGATTGCCCGTGCCCAGCGTCGAGACGAAGAACTTGTCGACCGCGCCGACGCCGTTGCTGCCGAAGGCATCGTAGGCGGTGTAGCCGTTGTAGGTCGGCGTGAAGTCGCGGCCGAGGCGGATCTCGCCCAGCGAGGCGCTGGACAGGCTCACCGTGCTGCGGCGGTTCCAGAAGCGCGAGCCCGGCTTGCTGAGGTCTTCGGAGGTCGAGCCGGTGTCGGGGTTGATGCCGCTCTCGAGCCAGAAGCCGGCCTTCAGGCCGCCGCCGAGGTCCTCGGTGCCGCGCACGCCGAAGCGGCTGGTGTTGATGCCGCCGGCGCTGATCGTCTTCAGGCTGGTCTCGTCGTTCTTGACGTAGCGGGCATTGACGTCGAGCACGCCGAACAGCGTGACGCTGGACTGCGCGTGCGCGAATGCGCCGACGCCGAGCAGGAGAGTGAAGGAGGCGAGTTTCTTCATGGTGTCCTCAGAAGGAGAAGTGGGTTCGTATCCGCATCCGCGGGGATGCCAGGACCTGCGTCAGCGTAGGCATCAGCGAAGACGAAACCCACCGTCCTGCCGAATCCGGGGGAGGCGTGCCCATATGCCTCCCCCCGTGTTCGTGAAGCGGCGTTCCGCGCAAGCGACAGTTCGCGGCCATGCCCTTGGCGACGCCAGGGTCGCTGCGCGCGTGCATGCGCGGCGAGGTCGGCTGTCATGTGACAGCAGCGTGTCGGTGCGGCCGGAGATTGTTCGTGGATCCGCAATGCTGCGTTGCAGCAGGCACGGTCGCTTCACGCGCCGTCCGCGTCTACGCTGCAGGCCTTCTGCATTCACGTTTGCCGCGCCATCGACGACGATGACACGGGTAGTTCATGCGCCGACAAGACATCCAGCTCGTGGCCCTGGCGCGCCAGGGCGATCGCCAGGCCCGCCTCGAACTCGGGCGCCGCTACCTGCTCGGCAGCGACGGTTTCGCCCGCCACGTCGAGATGGGCATCGAATACCTGCAGCACGACAGTGTGAGAGGCAGCGAGGCCGCGGTGGCCATCGTCGGCGAGAGCCTGCCGTTGCAGGACATCTTGCGCCACGGGCAGCTCGACGCGCTCGACGCGGCTGCGCGCGCCGGCCTGCCGGCGGCGCGCATCAAGCGTGCCGCATGGTGGCTGGTGGCCGAAGATCGTCCCGCGCAGGCCCTGCAGGCGCTGCGCGAAGCGGCGCTGCAAGGCCATGCGCTCGCGCGTGCCGCCGTGCAGGCCGCGACCGCGCAGGCGTCGCCGGCACAGCAGTGCATCGCCGCCTTGCGAGCGCTGTCGGGTCCGGCATGGCTCGACGCCGCCGACGTGACCGAGTGGGCCGCGCGGCAGGCGCTCGACGCGGGCCTGCCCGAGCGCGCGGCGCGCGCGCTGCGCCAGGCCGACGCCTTGCACGGCGACGGCGTGGAGACACTGCACGACCTGGTGGTGCAGTTGCTGTCGCATGCCGCCAGCTCGGGTGCCGAGATCGCGGCGCTGTCGGTGGAGCTTGCCGAACGTGCGCTCGAGTCGCGCGTGCGCGGCGGCGACGTCGAGGCGGGCCATCTGCTCGGCCTGGCGCTGTGCGGCATCGATGCCGGCGCGCTGCGTGCTTCGCGCCTGACCACATCGGCCAACGTGCGCCGCGGCGCGGCGCTGCTGCTGCGTGCCGCCGACGCGGGGCGCGACGAGGCCTGGCTGCATCTGTACCGCCTGCACGCCAACCACCGTCTGTCGGTGGCCAACCCGCAGATGGCGCGCTTCTTCCTGGAGAAGTCGGCCGCGCGTGGCCATGCCGAGGCGCAGCGCCGGCTCGGTGCGCTGATGCTGCGCGCCTCGGGCAGCCTGGCCGAGACCGAACAGGCCATCGGCTGGCTGCACCAGGCCAGCACGCGGGGCGACGCCTCCGCGGCCAGCCTGCTGGCCTCGCTGGTGCTGCCGCTGCCCGGCCGCGACGAGGACGCACGCGCCGCGGTGGAGCGTGTGCGCCGCGAAGACCCGTGGCTGGCCACGCGCATGCTGCTGGCGCGCGAGTTCGGGCTGACCAAGCTCGAGGCGCTGTGCGTCGACCCGGTCAAGGGCCTGCGGCCCTGGGGTCTGGTGGTCGGCAAGAACCCGTTCGTGTCGCAGGCCCGCCGGGCCGCACCGCGTGCGGTGCCGGCCCACCGTGTGCAGGCACTGGAGGAACTGCAGCGTGCCGCGCTGCTGTTCGCGCAGGCGCTGCGTGACGATGCGCCCGGCGAGGACCACTTCCGCCGTCGCACGATCCAGCAGCGCCGCCTGTTCGCGCGGCTCGGCATCGACGAGGCGATGTTCTTCGCGCAGGCCAGCTCGACCGAACTCGACGTGCTGCGCCAGGGCCCGAAGTGGGCGCACCGCGCGAAGGACGACCTCGAGGAGGCGCTGGCAGCCTGAGCCGCGCAACGCAGGCGTCAAAAAAAACCCCGGGCCGAAGCCCGGGGCAGAGGTCGACAGCGCCTCGCGGCGCTGGGAGGTCGATCGGTATCAGGGCGCGTCGACGCGCACGATGGTCGGGCTGGGCATGCCGGCCGCACCGCCATAGACCACCGAGCCGAGGTACTTCGTGCCCGCAGCCAGGCCGCTGAAGCTCAGGCCGATGGTGCCGGTGCTGCCCAGCGTGGCGCTGGCCGGCGCGCTCACCGCCATGTTGCCGGCATCTGCGCTGCCGAGCAGCCAGCTGTGCAGCCTGAACGGGCTGCTGCCCACCACGCCCCAGCCCTGCACGACGACGGTGTAGGTGCCCGCCGCCGGGCTCAGCAGGTTGGCCTCCTCGGCCGAGGTGCCGCTGCCGCTGCTGGCCACCATCGTGCCGGCGCTGTTGAACACGCACAGGTCGATGTCGGCGCCGGCCGAGACGTCGGCGTCGAACAGCGAGAAGCGCGCGTAGCTGATGCCGGGCGGCACGACGACCGGGACCTGCACCGCGTTCGGCGAGCTGAGCGAACAGCTGCTGTCCGTCGGGTCGTCGGCGACGGTCCCCGACGTGATCGCGGCCGGAACCAGCCCGCGCGGTGTCGCGGTGAACGGGCCGGTGTAGCCGAAGGTCACCGGGTACGAGGCCGCCGAGCCGTCGGCCGACGACACCGAGGCCGGCGCCGCCAGCGCCACCGGTGCGGCGACGATCGGGCTGCGCACCGTGAAGCCGCCACCCGCCCAGTACAGCTGGCCGCCGGTGTAGGCGTTCAGCGCGGCCGTGGTCCGCGCGAAGCTGACCGTGTACGACTTGGTCTCGCCGGGGGCGAAGGTCAGCGTCGAGGGCGTCACGCTGGTGGTGAAGCCGGCCATCCCCGTCACCGAGGCGGTCACCGTCAACGCGCCGCCGCTGACGTTGGTCAGGCTGCGCGTCACCGTCTGCGTGCCGGCCAGTGCACCGATCGCGATCGACGCCTGGTTCAGGTCGCTCGGGTTGATCGGCGTGAACGCCGAGCAGAAGCTGCCGGGCTGGACACCGCAGATGAAGTTCAGCCAGTCGTTGTAGCCCGAGTCGTAGACCAGGCCGGGGTTCAAGGCCTTGGCCGGGCTCACGTGGCCGGCGCCCTGGCGGAAGATCAGCACCGGGTTGCTGTTCGGCGCCGGCGTTCCACCGTCGAGCACGTCGTAGCCCGTGGTCATCAGCGCCGATTTGATGGCCATCGGCGACCAGCGCGGGTACTTCTCCTTGAACAGCGCGGCCAGGCCGGCCACATGCGGGCTGGACATCGAGGTGCCGCTGTAGAGGTCGAACAGGCGACCGGCATTCCCCGGAGGCGCGACGCCGGCGAGCACGTCCTGCCCCGGCGCGATCAGGTCGGGCTTGAGCACCGAGCCGCTGGCGCGCAGCGGCCCGCGCGACGAGAAGCTGGCCGTGAACGGCGCCGGCGCGGTGGTGATCACCGTGGCCTGCGCGATGCTCGCCGTCGAACCCGCCGAGGCCGCATAGGCCTTGATCGCCGCACCCTCGGCCGGCTGCACGTGCACCGTCGGCACGAAGTGGAAGTCGGCGTTGATCGAGTTGGTCGTCGCGTTGTACATCACCATGCCGATGCCGCCGGCCTGCTTCACCGCCAGGCTCTTGTTGACCCGGGCGGTGACGCCGCGTTCGCAGACGACGATCTTGCCGGCCACCTTGGCCGGGTCGAGCACCGCCGCGCCATCCTCGGCGCCGTAGCACAGCAGCAGCTGCGTCGGGTCGGCCCCGGCGACGCCGGCGTCGGCCGCGTTGATGATCGGCGCCGACGGCACCGCGGTGGCCACCGATGCACCGGTGTAGGTCGTGCCGCTGCCCAGCGTCACCGAACCGACGCCGTCGCGGTTGTGCGTGCCCGCCGCCACCGTGGTCAGCCAGGGGCCCGGGTGGGCGACGGTCGCGGTGGTCGGGCCGGCATTGCCTGCCGACGCGGCGACGAAGATGCCGGCATCGGCGGCGAACAGGAAGGCGATCTCGACCGGGTCGCGGAAGTTCGTCTGGCTGCCGCTGATCGAGAAGTTGATGACGTCGACACCGTCGGCCACCGCCTGGTCGATCGCGGCGACGCTGTCGGAGTTGAAGCACGAGCCGCCGGCGCCGGTCTCCCAGCAGACCTTGTACGCGGCGATGCGCGCACGCGGCGCGATGCCGCTGATCTTGCCGAACACGGCGGCCTCGCCGGTCGCCGTCACGTTGGCGTTGCCGCCGGCCGTGCTGGCGGTGTGCGTGCCGTGGCCGCCGTAGTCGCGCGGCGAGTTGAACTCCCACGGCAGCTGCGCGTCGATGCCGGCGTTGCCGCCCCAGCCTTCGTTGTAGTAGCGCGCGCCGATCAGCTTCTGGTTGCAGTGCGAGGCGTTGAACTCCTCGCCCGGCGTGCACTTGCCGTTCCAGCCCGGCAGCTGCTGGTAGCCCAGCTTGCCGTCCTTGGTGCCGTTGCCGTTGACGTCGGTGCGGTCGCTGAAGCTCGTATGCTCCGGCCAGACACCGCCGTCGACGATGCCGATGACCACACCCTCGCCCTTGATGCCGAGCTTGGTCCACACGCCGTCCGGCCCGGACAGGCCGAGGAACGCGGGCGTGGTGGCGGTGTCGAGCTGGCGCGCCTCGTCGCGCGTCACCGAGATCACGCCGGGCAGGGTCGCCAGCTTGGCGAGCTGGGCATCGTCGAGCTCGGCGGCGAAACCGTTGAACACGTTGGCGTAGCTGTAGGTCTTGCGGGCCACGCCCGCGGCGGCCACCACCGCGTCCTGGCGCGACATCAGGTAGCCGGTGTAGGCGGTGACGTCGGGGCTGGTCACGTCGAGCTTCTTGCCTGCGGCCGGCTTGGTCGCCTTGTAGCCGGTGATGCTGCCGTCGTAGCCGGCCACCGGCAGTTCGGCCAGCTGCACGATGTATATGCCCTTGGTGGCGCGGCCGCTCTCCTTGTCGGATTGCGCGGCCACCGCCTGACGGGCCGGCGCGACGGCCTTGGCCGCCAGCGCCGCCTTCGCGCTGTCGGCAGACCCTCCTCCGCCGCACGCCACCAGCAACGCCGATCCGAGCACTGCCAGCGGCAGTGCCCAGCGCGGCGTATTCTTCGTGTTCGTTCTCACCAGGTTCTCCTTTGCGGATCCGCGCGCCGATCGGGCCGCCGCGGTGTTGTGATGTCCTCCCCCCTCTTCCGCTGTTTCGGAAGTGAGGAATGCACATTTCTTCACAACAAGGGTCGCGGCGTCAATGCGGGCGAGTGCCCGGAGGCCGGCTCCGTGCCCCCGCATTCGTGGGGGTGGCTGCTGGTCCGCTCGGCTAAGCTGCGCCGATGCTTCGATCGACTTTCGCCCGGGCCGCCGTCGCCCTGGCCGCCGCGTTGCTGCTTGCCCTTGGCGTCTTCGTCGTCAACCTGGTCTGGTTCCGGCCTTTCAGCCTGGACCTGTTCCACGAGCGTGTCTTCATCGAGTTCGCGCTGGACAGCCCGGAGACGCTGTCGGCGATCGGCATCGCCGAGTCGTTCGGCTGGCGGCGCCACAACGCCCACCTCGACGACCTGTCGATCGCCAAGGGCGATCGCGACTTCGCGCGGCTGCGCCGCAACCTGGCCAACCTGCGCGCCTACGACCCGGACCAGCTGACGGAATCGCAGCGGCTGTCCAACCGCGTGCTCGACTGGTTCCTGCAGAACCAGCTCGACGGCGAGCGCTTCCGCTTCCACGACTACCCGGTCGATCAGCTGTGGGGCGTGCAGAACGAGACGCCCAGCTTTCTGATCAACGTGCACGCCATCGCCGACCGGCGCGGCGCCGAGGACTACCTGAAGCGGCTGTCGGAGATCGGCCGCAAGTACGACCAGGTGATCGAAGGCCTGCAGCGCCGCCAGCAACTGGGCGTGCTGCCGCCGCGCTTCGTGATCGACCACGTGCTGGCCAGCATGCGCGAGTTCGCCGGCCAGGAAGCGACGGCCAACCCGCTGTACCGCCACCTCGCCGACAAGCTCGCCACGCTGCCGGGGCTGAGCGACGAGGATCGGGGCACGCTGCTGGCGCAATGCGCGCAGGTGCTCGATGCTGTCGTGCGGCCGGCTTATGGCCGGCTGATCGCCTTCTTCGAGGAGCAGCTGCCGCAGGCCACCGGCGACGACGGCGTGTGGAAGCTGCCCGATGGCGACGCCTACTACGCCTGGCGGCTGCGCAGCGAGACGACCACCGAGCTGACGCCGCAGCAGGTGCACCAGATCGGCCTGACCGAGGTGGCGCGCCTCGAGGCCGAGATGGCCACCATCCTCGCCGCGCAGTCCGAGCTGCGCGAGGGCGAGACCCCGGGCCAGGCGCTGGCGCGGCTGGCGCGCGACCCGCGCTTCCTCTACCCCGACGACAACACCGGCCGCGAGGCCGCGCTGGCCGACTACACGGCGATGATCCGCGAGCAGCTGCAGCGCTCGAAGGCGTTGTTCGGCCGACTGCCCGACGCGGCCATCGAAGTGCGCCGCGTGCCCGAGTTCAAGGAGAAGACCGCGCCCGGTGCGTACTACAACCCGCCGGCGCTGGACGGATCGCGGCCCGGCATCTTCTTCGCCAACCTGCGCGACATGGCCGAGACGCCGAAGTTCAGCATGCGCACCCTGGCCGTCCACGAAGGCGTGCCCGGCCACCACTTCCAGATCGCGCTGGCGCAGGGCATGAGCGGCGTGCCGACCTTCCGCAAGGTGCTGCCCTTCACCGCCTACCAGGAGGGCTGGGCGCTGTATGCCGAGTGGCTCGGCCGCGAGATGGGGCTGTACGAGCGTGACCCCTACGGCGACCTCGGACGCCTGCAGGCCGAGATGTTCCGCGCCGTGCGCCTGGTGGTCGACACCGGCATCCACCAGCAACGCTGGCCGCGCGAGCGTGCGGTGCGCTACATGGTCGACAAGACCGGCATGCCCGAGGCCAGCGTGGTGTCGGAGATCGAGCGCTACGTGGTCGAACCGGGCCAGGCCTGCGCCTACAAGATCGGCATGCTGCGCCTGCAGGCGGCACGCGAACGCGCGAAGGCGGCGCTCGGCGCGCGCTTCGACGCGCAGGCGCTGCGCGACTTCCACGACCTGCTGCTCGGCGGCGGCGCGATGCCGCTGCAGGTGCTCGACGAGCAGGTCGACGCCTGGATCGCCGCGCGACGTTGATCAGCCTGCGGCCAGCCGCTCGCGCAGCGCGGTCTTCAGCACCTTGCCGTAGTTGTTCTTCGGCAGCGAATCGACGATCAGGTAGCGCTTGGGCCGCTTGAAACGCGCCATCTGCGCGAGGCAGTGCGCGTCGAGCGACTCGGGCGTCGGCGTCGCGCCCGGCTGCGCGACGACGAAGGCCACCACCACCTCTCCCCATTCGGCGTCCGCCGCACCGACCACCGCCGCCTCGGCGACCCCCGGCGCGGTCAGCAGCACCTCCTCGACCTCGCGCGGGTAGATGTTCGAGCCGCCGCTGATGATCAGGTCCTTGCTGCGGTCCTTCAGCGTCAGGAAGCCGTCGGCATCGAGGCAGCCGACGTCGCCGGTGAACAGCCAGCCGTCGCGGATCGCCAGCGCCGTCGCTTCGGGGTTGCGCCAGTAGCCGGCCATCACGCTGTCGCCCTTGACCAGCACCTCGCCGATCTCGCCCACCGGCAGCTCGCGGCCCTGCGCGTCGGCGATGCGCACGCGCACCGGCGTCTGCGCCACGCCGACCGAGCCGAGCCGCTCGAGGTGGCGCGGGTGCGTGCTGTCGGCGAGGTGGCGGCGCGCCAGCGCGGTGGCCACCATCGGCGTCTCGCCCTGGCCGTAGATCTGCACGAAGCGCGGCCCCATCACCGCCAGCGCACGCTGGATGTCGGCCACATACATCGGCGCGCCGCCGTAGACGATGGTCTTGAAGGCACGCGCCGCATCGTCGGGCCCGAGGCCCTGCTGCTGTGCATGGTCGACCAGGCGCTTGACGATGGTCGGCGCGGCGAAGGTCGACAGCGGGCCGAGCGCCTCGCCGAGCGCGAACAGCTCGGCCGGATCGACGCCGCCGGAAGCCGGCACCACATGGCGCGCGCCGGCCATCAGGTGCGGAATCGCGTACAGGCCGGCGCCGTGCGACATCGGCGCGGCATAGACGATCGCATCGTCCACCGACACCGCATCGACGTCGGCGAAGTAGGCCAGGCCCATGGTCATCAGGTTGCGCTGCGTGATCATCACGCCCTTGGGCCGGCCGGTGGTGCCCGAGGTGTAGAACAGCCAGGCCGTGTCGTCGGGGCCGCGCTCGGCCACCGGCACCGCCAGCGCATCGTCCGCCGGCGCGAGCAGCGTGTCGGCCTCGGCCGACGCGATATCGACCTGGCGCTGCACGCCGGCCAGCGGCGCAGGCGCGAGCTCGTGCGTCACGAAGGCCCAGCGTGCCTGCGAGTCGGCGATGATCCACTCGACCTCGCGCGGGTGCAGCTTGGCGTTGACCGGCACGACCACCAGCCCGGCCCACCACGCGCCCCACAGCAGCTCCAGGTAACGCGGGTGGTTGTGCATGAACAGCACGATGCGGTCGCCTTCGTCCAGCCCGGCCTGGCGCAGGCGCTGCGCCAGGCCGGAGCTGCGGGCCGCCCACTGGCCGAAGCTGGCGTGCACCGTCGTGCCATGAAACAGTGCCGGGCTGCCGGGAGCCAGTCCGAGCTGGCGGACGAGTAGGTGGGCGAGGCTCATGGATGGAGTGGAGGGCTGATCCAGCGACACAGTTTGACGCACTCGCGATCACGAGCACATCAGACACCATCACCTTTGCGCACCATCTCGACGCGCGCCCGGTGGAACAGCACGGACGAAATGAAACATCCGGCGAATCGCCTCAAGTTGCTTCCGCTCGACTCCGACACTGAGTCCATCGACCCGTCTTCCGGAACGCCGCCATGAAGCTCTCCCTCAAGCTGCCGCTGGCCTTCGCGCTGGCCATGCTCACCGTGTTCGGCGCGGCGCTGTACGGCATCTACAGCCTGAACCGCTCGCTCGACAGTTATGCGACGGAGGTGCACGCCAGCCACACGGAGCGAGCCGCGGCCGACGACCTGGCGATCCACTTCAAGATCCAGGTGCAGGAGTGGAAGAACGTGCTGCTGCGCGGCAAGGACCCCAAGGCCCTGGACAAGCACTGGGAGGCCTTCGTGGCCAGCGAGCGCGACGTCGCCGGCCGAGCCTCGAAGCTGTCGGCGGCGCTGCCGGCCGGCGACTCGAAGGCGCTGCTGCAGAAGTTCAGCGAGGCGCACCAGGCCATGGGCGGCAACTACCGCAAGGGCCTGGAGACCTTCAAGACCGCCGGCCTCGACCCCGTGGCCGGCGATGCCGCGGTGCGCGGCATGGACCGCGAGCCGACCCGCCTGCTGACGGAAGCATCCGAAAAGATCGCTGCCGACGCGGCGGCACTGTCGGAACACGCGGCGGCGTCGGCCCGGCGTGCCACCATGGTCAGCCTGGCGCTGATGCTGGTGGTCTGCACGGCTGCGACGCTGGCAGGCGTGCTGTTCTCGCGCCGCATCACCCGGCCGATCGGACACGCCGTCGCGGCCGCACGGGCCGTGGCAGCCGGAGAGCTGGACCATCCGATCACGGTGACAGGCCGCGACGAGACCGCGCAGTTGCTGATCGCGATGAGCGAGATGCAGACCAGCCTGCGCCAGGTGGTGGGCAGCGTTCGACTGAGCGCCGACAGCGTCGCCAGCGCGAGCACGCAGATCGCCCAGGGCAACAACGATCTCAGCCAGCGCACCGAGGAGCAGGCCAGCGCGCTGCAGCAGACCGCGTCGTCGATGGAGCAGCTCGGCTCCACCGTGCGGCACAACGCCGACAGCGCCCGCCAGGCCAACGACCTGGCGCGCGACGCGTCCTCGGTCGCCGTTCGCGGCGGCGACGTTGTCACGCAGGTCGTCGACACGATGAGGGGAATCGATGCCAGCTCGAAACGGATCGCCGACATCATCGGGGTCATCGACGGCATCGCCTTCCAGACCAACATCCTGGCGCTGAACGCCGCAGTCGAAGCCGCACGGGCCGGCGAGCAGGGCCGCGGCTTCGCGGTGGTGGCCTCGGAAGTCCGCAGTCTGGCCAGCCGCAGCGCCGAAGCTGCGCGTGAGATCAAGACGCTGATCGCCGACAGCGTGGAGCGTGTGGGCCGCGGGAGCGCGCTGGTCGACCAGGCCGGCAGCACCATGGGCGAGGTGGTCGACGCGATCACCCGCGTCACCCAGATCATGGCCGAGATCAGCTCGGCCACCAGCGAACAGAGTGCCGGCATGGACCAGGTCGGTCAGGCCGTCAACCTGATGGACCAGGCGACCCAGCAGAATGCCGCCCTCGTCGAGGAGAGTGCCGCTGCGGCCGAGAGCCTGCGCATGCAGGCGCAGAAGCTGGCACAGGCCGTGGCCGTGTTCCGGCTCGGCCGCGAAACGGCGGCTGCCTGAGCACCCGCCGGCGCCGCTCAGGCGTCGGAGAACTGGTTGATCACCAGGCGCATCGTCGTGCCTTCGGGGCCGGTGCGTTCGATGCGCAGGCTGCCGCCGTGCAGTTCCATCACGCGGTGCACGATGTGCAGGCCCAGGCCGCGCCGCCGCCCGCGCGCGTCGCGCGCGGCGCGCGGCGGCATCGCGCCCGACAGGTGGTCGAGTCGGTCGGCGGCGATGCCCGGGCCACGGTCGATCACGTCGAGGATCAGCGCCAGCGGCTCGTCGGAGTCGGACACGCGCACGATCACGTCGGCGCCCGGTGGGCTGCAGCGCAGCGCGTTGGACAGCAGGTTACGCAGCGCCAGGCGCATCAGGCCCGGCTCCATGGTCGCGGTGCGCGTGTTGGTCTCGCGCTCGACGCGCACGCGCCACACCTCGCTGGGGGGCATGTCGGCGATCGCCACCTCGATGAGTGCGTCGATGTCGGTGTCGACGCCCTCGATGCGCTGGCCACCGACCAGCAGCGAGGCCATCGCCAGCGTGTTGCCGATGCTGCCCTGCACCTCGCTGAGCACGATCTCGGCGCGGCGCAGCGGCTCGGCAGCGGTCAGCTTGCCGTCGCGCGAGAGTTCGACGGTGGCCGCCTGCAACGCCGCCGAGGCGTTGTTCAGCGGCTGGCGCACCTCGTGGGCCAGCACGTCGAGCATGTCGCTGCGCTCGCGCAGCTGCGCCAGCGTCTGCTCGCGCGCGTGCTGCAGTTCCTGCATCGCGCGCGACTCTGCGTCGCGCGCACGGCTCAAGGCGTCCGAGAGTTCCGCGACCTCGCGCAGCGTGCCGAGCGCGACCGGCTCGCCGCGCAGGTGGGCGTCGACGGTGGCGCGCAGCTGGCGGCCGAGGCGTCGCGCGAGGTAGAGCGCACCGACGATCGCCAGCGTGGCACACAGCGCGCCGGCCAGCGCGAGCGCCGCCATCGAGTCGCGCACCTGCGCATTCAACGCCGCCGCGGGGCGTCCGACGACGACGATCCAGTCCCAGCCCGGCACCGCCGCGACGCTGGTGAACACGGCCTGACCGTCCTTGGTGCGTGACTCGAACAGCGGCCGGCCGCCGCGCAGGCCATCGAGCAGCGACTCGGTGGCCGGCTGGCCGATGTAGCGCGCCGCGTCGCGCGAGCGCGCCACGATGACGCGGTTCTGGTCGAGCACCGCGGCGAGCCAGCCCTCGGGCCAGTCCTGCTCGTTGAGGCGCGCGCCGATCGCCTCGAGCCGGATGACCGCACGCAGCGCGAACTTGCCGGCCGGCCCCATGTCGATCGGCATCGCCAGCCCGACCACCGGCTTGCGGCTGACGGCGCCGACCACCAGCGGCGACAACAGCCGCTCGCCGCGCTCGAACAGCTGCTGCTGCAGCGCCATCGCGCGCGAGTCGGGCAGCGGCTCGCCGAACGGCCGTGTCGTGATGAAGGGCTGGCGGCCGCCGGCGTCGACGATGCTGATGTTCTCGATGCGCGGATCGGCCTGCGCGACGCGCACGGCCAGCCCGTGGGTGGCAGCCAGGTCGCCGCGGCGCACTTCGTCGGCCTGCGCCAGCGCGCGCAGCGACGCGAACACACCCTCGACCTCGTGGCCGATCGCCGCGGCAGAGCTGGCGGCGCGGCGCTGCAGCGCCGCCAGCGCCTGGGCCTGCAACTCCTCGGCGGCAAGGTAGACGGTGTAGGCGGTGAAGGCCAGCAGCGGCAACAGCGCAAGCAGGCTGACCCCGGCCAGCCAGGCGGCCAGGCTGGCGCTGCGCCGGCGCGGCGACGCGGCAGCGGTGGGCAGTTCGGGGCGCAGTACGTCGGCTGGGAGCATGGTCCGCCATCGGCCGCGCCTGGCGCGGCCCGGCGCGATTGTGCAGCGCCGGCGCGCCGGCGGCTCAGCGAATGCCCGCGGCGGCGCGCGTCACCACTCCCAGCGTCGCCTGCAGCGACACCACCGTGCCGATGATGACCAGCGCCGGCGTGCGCACGTCGTGCAGGCGGGCGATCTCGGGCAGACGCGCCAGCGTGCCGACCACGGTGCGCTGGTCGGGCAGCGTGGCGCGCTCGACGATGGCCGCCGGCGTGTCGCCCGGCAGGCCATGCGCCTGCAGCTGCGCGCTGATCACCGGCAGCGTGCCGACGCCCATGTAGATCACCACCGTCTGGCGCGGCCGCGACAGCAGCGTCCAGTCGAGGTCGACGCTGCGCGCATCACCTTCGCCGCGCAGATGCCCGGTGGCGTAGACCAGCGACTCGGCGTGGTCGCGGTGGGTCAGCGGGATGCCGGTGGCGGCCGACGCGCCCTGTGCCGCGCTGATGCCCGGGATCACGTCGAACGGGATGCCGGCGGCCGCCAGCGCCTGTGCCTCCTCGCCGCCGCGGCCGAAGATGTACGGGTCGCCGCCCTTCAGGCGCACCAGCCGGCGGCCGCTCTTCGCCAGCCGCACCATCAGCTCGATGATGCCTTCCTGCGGCAGTGTGTGGTGTCCGCTCTCCTTGCCGACGTAGACCAGGTCGGCCTCGGCCGGCACCAGTCCGAGCACGGCCTTCGAGACGAGGTGGTCGTACAGCACCAGCGTGGCGCCGCGCAATGCGTTGGCGGCCTTGACCGTCAGCAACTCGGGGTCGCCGGGGCCCGCGCCGACCAGCGTGACACGTGCCGGGCGCATGCCGCCCTCGGCGTCGCGTGTGAACTGCAGGGGCTCGCTGAGCAGGGTCATGGCGTGCTTTCTGGCTGGCGTGCGATGCCTGCATTGCACGTCCGTCGGCTCGTGCTCGCCTTGAAGCAGTTCAAGACTCGCGACGGCGGCCCGCGTGGGCAGGTGCCGCTTCCGGCCCTGAGCAGTCGTTCGATCATCGCGCTTGGAGCTGCGCGACACTGGGGCTTGTGTTCAGCTCATGTCCTCAGGACCCGCTTCGCGGGTCCTCATTACTTGCTCAACACAAGCCCCAGCGTGCCGCCGGCAATCGCTCTTCGCAGACCTCCGACGGTGCTGGCCTGGGGCGGTGGGTGAAGGCTGGAGCGAAGTAAGGAGGAGGGCTCGCGCAGCACCCGGGGGACATGAGCGAAGGCCTTCACCCATCGGCCCAGGCTCGCGCAAGACTCCGAGCGCCCGCTGCCACCGCCATGCGAGCAGAGATCAGCGCCCCGGGTAGGCCGCGAGGCGCTGCACGTCGAGGATGTGCACGTCGCGCTTGTCGATGCGCACCAGGCCGGCCGCTTCCAGTTCGTGCAGCACGCGCGAGAAGTACTCCGGCGTCAACGACAGCCGCGACGCGATGGTCGCCTTGCTGACCGGCAGCGAGACGGTGACCACCTCGCCGCTGACGCAGTCCTCGGCGACCTGGTCGCGCAGCAGGTAGCCGATGACGCGCTGCACGCCGCTGTGCAGCGCATAGGCCTCGACGTCGTGCACCAGCCCGTGCAGGCGGCGCGAGATGCCGGCCAGCATGCGCATCGCGAAGCGCGGGTCGCGCTCGATCTCGCCGACCACCGCATCCTTCTTCACCGTCAGCAGCAGCGTGTCGGTCAGCGCCTGGGCGTTGATGATGTAGGGCTTGCCGGTGAACATCAGCGCCTCGGCGAAGCTGTTGCCGGGGCCGACCAGCTCGATCACCTTTTCCTGCCCGGCAGGCGAGATCGCGAACAGCTTGATCTGGCCGGTGACCGTGACGTGGAACTCCTCGCAGGGCTCGCCGACGCGGAACACCGTGTCGCCGCGCGACAGGCGGCGCAGTTGGCAGCCGAGCGCCAGCCGCTCCAGCTCGGGGCGGCTGAGGTCGGTGAACAGCGGCAGCACCGACAGGTATCGAGGCAGGTCGAAGGTACGGGCTTCCACGGCGGGCTCCGGGTCGAGGCAGCGGCAGTGTCCCCGTCCCACCGCAGGGCACGCTTGATGCCGGTCAACTCCCGCGGACCAGCGTCGCGTAGACCGCCGCCAGCCGCGCCGGCAGCTCGGCCGGCCGTTGCACCTGCGCCCAGCCGCCACGGCCGAACAGGTGCGGCAGGTAGTCGTGCGCCTCGGCGTCGATCGACAGGCAGAACGGCAGCAGCCCGGCAGCGCGCGCCTCGTGCACCGCCGCCCGGGTGTCCTCCAGGCCCCAGCGGCCTTCGTAGACGTCGAGGTCGTTGGGCTTGCCGTCGGTCAGGATGATCAGCAGCCGCTGACGCTCGGGGCGTTGTGCGAGCTGCTTCGTCGCGTGGCGCAGCGCCGCGCCCATGCGCGTGTAGTAGCCGGGCTTGATCGCACCGACACGCGAGCGCACCGCCGCGCTCCACGGCTCGTCGAAGCCCTTCAGGTGCTGCATGCGCACGTTGTGGCGTCGCACCGAGCTGAAGCCGAGCATGGCGAAGTTGTCGCCGCTGCCGTCCAGCGCCTCGCCGAAGACGTACAGCGAGTCGCGGATCACGTCGATCACGCGGGCGTCGTTGTCGACATGCGCGTCGGTCGACAGCGACAGGTCGGCCAGCAGCAGCGTCGCCAGGCTGCGCTCGCCGCGCACGCGGCGCGCGAACACCGGCGGGTCGCGCGGCGACGTCGCCTGCGCATCGTCGGCGGCATGGCGCACCCAGGCGTCGAGGTCGATCGCCTCGCCGTCGGCGCACTGGCGTTGCCAGCGCGGCGCCGCGCGCAGCACTTCGAGGCGGCGGCGCACACGGCGTGCGGTGGCGCGCAAGGCCGCATCAGGCTGGTATGACGCAGCGCCACGAGCGACCAGCGTCAGCACGCGGCAATGGTCGGCACGCAGGCGCTGCTGCTTCCAGTCCCACTCGGGCAGGGTTTCGCCCTCGACTATCGGCACGTCGTCGGCGCTGGCGCTGGGCAGGTCGAGGTCGAACTTCACCCGCGCTGCACCGGCCCGGCCGTCGCGTGTGATCGCGAGCTGCTCCATGTCGTCGGCAGCACGCTGGGCGTTGCCGTCGTCCTCGTCGTCGCTGCCACGGTCCAGCGGCACATGGTCGGCCCAGGTCATCAGCTGCTCGGTCTTCGAAGGCAGCAGCAACGGCGCGCGGCCCGGGCGCTGCTCGACGCGGCGGGTGCGGCGGCGCGTGGCGCTGGAGGTGCCGGCGCCCTGGCGCGACGCTTCGTCGGCCTCGCTGCCGGCGGCACCGGCCACGGCATCGGGCAGCACTTCCAGCCACAGCCACACCGGTGCGACGTCGGCCGCCGCAACAGGCAGGTTGTCAGTGCGGCCACCGCGCAGCGCCGCCTGAACGGCCGCTTCGGCGTTGGCGGCCGCCCCACGCAGGCTCGCCGGTGCCGGGCGTTGTGCGAGGTGCGCCTGGCGCAGCCGATCCCAGCGTGCCCGTAGTCCGGGGCAGCGTTGCAGCACCCGCTCGGTGGCGGCAACGTTGCCGGCGATCCAGCCGGCCGGGGGTTCGTGCGCGGCGGCCAGCGCGGCCAGCCACAGGTAGAGGTCGCGGTTCAGACCGGCGTCGTCGAACACCGCGATCAGCGGCGGCAGCGCCAGCGTGTCGGCATCCAGCTTCGCCGTCGCGGCGCGCTGGCCGCTGCCGGCAAGGCGCTGCAGCCAGCCGCGCGGCCCGCCGATGCGCGCCTGGCCGGCCGGCACCACACGCACGCCGCTGGCGCCGCCGGCGGCGTGGAACAGCATCGCCGCGGCACGCTGCACCTCGGTCAGTTCGACCGCTTTCGGCGATGAACGACGTGTCGGCCACCCGCGTGATGAAGCGGTGCCACTGCTCGCCGACCCACTCTTCCATGATCAGCTTTCGCGGCGCTGGCGCAGCGTCTCGCGCACCGCGTCGAGGCCGACCTTCCATTCGAGGTTGGGCGAAGCTGCTGCGCGGCGCGTGCGAGCTCTCGCATTCGGTCAGGCACTGACCGCACTGCACGCAGGAGAACATCATGCGTTTGATGTTGCGCGGGTTCAGGCGCATCGGGCAGGCGACGTCGCAGGCCGAGCCCTGCGGCGCCTGCGCGGTGCTGCAGCCGCGGCAGTCGCGCGCACGTTCGCGGTCGAAGGCGACCACCAGGCCCTTCGGGTTGGCCATCCAGGCCAGGCTCTGGAACAGGCCGACGGCGCAGCCGAAGCGGCAGAACAGGTGGCGCGCGAACATCAGCTCGAGCGTGAACACCACGCTGCCGATGACGATGAAGCGCGCCTGGTTCGGCGTCAGCGTGCCGTGCAGCAGGTTGCCCCAGATCTCGCGCGGCGGCAGCAGGTAGGTCAGCAGCGTGATCGTCCACAGGAAGCCGAGGCTGGCGCAGGCGAGAAGGAAGATCGGCCACCAGCGTGCATCGGGCGCGCCGCCGCGCGCGCGGCGTGACATGCTTGTCCCAGACACTCAGCTTGCCGCAGGCACGCTGCAGCAGGCCGTTGAGCGACTCGACCAGCGAAAAGTGCGGGCACAGCCAGCCGCAGTACAGGCGGCCGTAGCGGTACGCCACGGTCATGAAGGCCACCGCCAGCAGCACCGCCGGAACGATGGCACGCAGCACGATGTTCAGCGCCACCTGCGTGGCCGTGATCTCGCCGCGCACGAATTCGTCGATGCCCAGCGACCAGCGCAATCCGAGCACCCACAGCTGGGTCTCGTGCAGGTCGAAGCGCAGCAGGTTCAGCGCCGGCGCGAGCAGGAACAAGGCAAAGAAGGAGAGCTGCAGCGCCCGCCGCCGGCGCTGCAGGCGCGCCATGTGCGCACGCTCGCTCGCCGTTGCCGCGCACGGCCAGCGCGATCGCCGTGTCAGGCATCGCCGACCACCGCCGCCACCACCTCGGCCAGCGCGGCCGCGGTGTCGGCGTCGTCGGTCAGCGCATCGACGATCGCCGCGGTGCAGGCCGTGCGCAGCGGCAGGCCGGCCGCGGTCAGGCGCGCGGCCATCACCAGCAGCCGCGTGCTCGCGGTCTCTTCCAGGTCGTGGCCGGTCAGGCGGCGCAGGGCCTGCGCCAGCCGCACCAGCCGTTCGGCCACCGCCGCCGTGCAGCCGCTCTCGGCCTGCACGATGGCGCGCTCGATCTCCGCCGCCGGGTAGCCCAGCGTCAGCGCGACGAAACGCTGCCGCGTGCTCGGCTTCAGGCCCTTCAGCAGGTTCTGGTAGCCGGGGTTGTAGGAGATCACCAGCATGAAGCCGGGCGCGGCCGGCAGCAGTTCGCCGGTGCGCTCGATCGGCAGCACACGGCGGTCATCGGCCAGCGGGTGCAGCACGACGGTGGTGTCCTTGCGCGCCTCGACCACCTCGTCGAGGTAGAGGATGGCGCCTTCGCGTACCGCCCGGGTCATCGGGCCGTCGCACCACACCGTGTCGCCGCCGCCGATCAAGTGGCGGCCGACCAGGTCGGCCGCGCTGAGGTCGTCGTGGCAGCTCACCGTCACCAGCGGCCGGCCGAGCCGCGCCGCCATGTGCTCGACGAAACGCGTCTTGCCGCAGCCGGTCGGGCCCTTGATCAGCAGCGGCAGCCGGCTGGCGTGGGCCCGCTCGAATAGCTGGCACTCGTCGCCCTGGGCCGCGTAGTACGGCACCGCGGCGACCAGGCGGGCGCTGGCCATTTCCATCGTCGTGCTCCCAGGTTCAGGCCGTGGCCAGGCGGGCGCCGGCCTGCTCGCTCTCGTCGGCCGCGGGGCCGATGAAGAAGCTCGACAGATAGGTCAGCAGCCCGGCCAGGAACATCACGCCGCCGGCGACGCGCACCCAGTAGAAGAAGCGCAGCTGGTCCTGCGTGTTCATGAACGACATCGCGTTCTCGGTGGGCATGCGCTGCAGCCACACCTGCAGGATGCCGGCGCCGGTCAGCGCCAGCACCATCACCGCCATGCCGATGGTCATGATCCAGAAGCTCCACATCTCGACGGCCTGGGCGCGGCGCGGGTTGGCCTCGCGGCCGCGCAGGATGGGCATTGCGTAGCTGATCATCGCGATGACGACGAGCACGTAGGCGCCGTAGAACGCGAGGTGGCCGTGCGCCGCGGTGACCTGGCTGCCGTGGGTGTAGTAGTTCACCGGGCTGAGCGTGTGGATGAAGCCCCACAGGCCGGCGCCGAGGAAGCCCATCACCGCGGTGCCCACCGCCCACAGCACGGCGGCCTGGTTCGGGTGCTCACGCTTGCGGCGCTGGACCATGTTGAACGCGAACAGCGTCATCATGAAGAACGGGATCGGCTCGAGCGCGCTGAACACGCTGCCCACCCAGCTCCAGTAACCCGGCAGGCCGATGAAGTAGAAGTGGTGGCCGGTGCCGAGGATGCCGGTGACCAGCGCCATCGTGATGATCAGGTACAGCCACTTGTCGATCACCTCACGGTCGACACCGGTGGTCTTGACCAGCACGAAGGCGAGCAGCGCGCCGAGGATCAGCTCCCAGGTGCCCTCCACCCACAGGTGGACGACGAACCACCAGTACATCTTGTCGCGCACCAGGTTGCTGGGGTTGACGAAGCTGAACAGGAACATGATCGCCAGGCCCCACAGGCCCATCAGCAGCACCAGCGAGATCGCCGTCTTGCGACCCTTCAGCACCGTCATGCTGATGTTGTAGAGAAAGCCCAGCGCCACGATGACGATGCCCACCTTGGTCGGCAGCGGCTGCTCGAGGAACTCGCGGCCCATGGTCTGCAGCAGGTCGTTGCCGGTCCACTCGGCCAGCGTCGCGTAGGGCACCAGCAGGTAGCCGAGGATGGTGGCGGCGCCGGCGACCAGGAAGACCCAGAACAGGATCTTGGCGAACAGCGGGCTGTACAGCTCGGTGTCGGCCTCTTCCGGGATCAGGTAGTAGGCCGAACCCATGAAGCCGAACAGCAGCCACACGATCAGCAGGTTCGTGTGGACCATGCGCGCGATGTTGAACGGGATGGCCGGGAAGGCCAGGTCGCCGATCAGGTACTGCAGGCCCAGCGTCAGGCCGAAGACGATCTGGCCGACGAACAGGCCGATCGCCGCGGTGAAGTACAGCCGGGACACCGACTGCGACTTGAACTTGAGTGTCGTTGTTTGCATGTCGGTCTCCTCAACCTTCGATGTTCGGCGGCCACTTCTCGGTGTTCACGCCGTTGGTCCACTTGAGGAACTCGACCAGGTCGTCGAGCTGCTTGTCGTCGAAGTGGAAGTTGGGCATCTGGCGGCGCCCTGGCGCACCGGTGGGCTGGCTCTTGATCCAGGCCTTGATGAAGTCGGGGCCGCGGCGCTGGTAGACGTTGCCGAGCTCGGGCGCGAAGTACGCGCCTTCACCGAGCAGCGTGTGACAGCCGATGCAGTTGCGCGTCTCCCAGAGGTGCTTGCCACGCACGACGGCCGGTGTGATCTCGGCCGCCTTGCTGCGCTCCGGGATGCGTTGTTCGGTATGCAGGATCAGCGCGGCAAACAGCAGCACGAAGAAGACCGTGCCGCCGTAGAAGATGTTGCGCGCCGTCTGGCTGGTGAAGCCTTGGGCCATGGAAGTCTCCGCAGGATGTCGATGGGCATAGCCTACGGAGACGGTCGGGAATTTCCTTGAACCGGTACAAGAAAGCGGCCACCAAGCCGCGGCCGGCTCAGGGCTTGCGGCAGATCAAGCCGGCCGGGCCTCGTACCAGCCCTTGCTGCGGTTGACGATGCGCACCACCAGCAGCATCACCGGCACCTCGATCAGCACGCCGACCACGGTGGCCAGCGCGGCGCCGGACTCGAAGCCGAACAGGCTGATCGCCGCGGCCACCGCCAGCTCGAAGAAGTTGCTCGCGCCGATCAGCGCCGACGGGCAGGCGACGCTGTGTGCCTCGCCGAGCCGGCGGTTGAGCCCGTAGGCCAGCGCCGCGTTGAACAGCACCTGGATCAGGATGGGCACGGCCAGCATCGCGATGACCAGCGGCTGCTTCAGGATGGCCTCGCCCTGGAAGGCGAACAGCAGCACCAGCGTCAGCAGCAGCGCGGCGATCGACGCCGGGCCGATGCGCGCGAGCGTCGCCTCCAGCGCGGACGGGCCGCGCGCGAGCAGTGCACGCCGCCAGGCCTGCGCGATCAGCACCGGCACGACGATGTAGAGCACGACCGAGGTGATCAGAGTGTCCCAGGGCACGCTGATGGCCGACAGGCCGAGCAGCAGCGCGACCAGCGGCGCGAAGGCGAACACCATGATGGTGTCGTTCAGCGCCACCTGGCTGAGCGTGAACAACGGGTGGCCGCCGGTCAGCCGGCTCCACACGAACACCATCGCCGTGCACGGCGCAGCGGCCAGCAGGATCAGGCCGGCGACGTAGCTGTCGAGCTGACCGGCCGGCAGCCAGGGCGCGAACAGGTGGCGGATGAAGATCCAGCCCAGCAGCGCCATCGAGAAGGGCTTGACCGCCCAGTTGACGAACAGCGTGACACCGATGCCGCGCCAGTGCTGCCCGACCTGGTACAGCGCGCCGAAGTCGACCTTCAGCAGCATCGGGATGACCATCACCCAGATCAGCAGCCCGACCGGCAGGTTGACCTTCGCGAATTCCATCGAGGCGATGGCCTGGAACGGCGCCGGCATCGCCTGGCCGAGCGCGATGCCGACCCCGATGCACAGCAACACCCAGACGCTGAGGTAGCGCTCGAACAGGTTCATCAGCTGCGCCCGATGCGTTCGAGCGCCGCCTTCAACGCTCTCGCGGTCCATCGTCGCTCGAGCGGCAGCGCCAGCAGTTGCAGCATGCGGTAGCCGATGGCCTGGCGGGTCAGTTCGAAGGCGCGGCGCTTGCCGGCGTCGCCACCCTCGGCGTTCGACGGATCGGGGTAGCCCCAGTGGACCTTGACCGGCGCGCCACCGCTGCCGCCGAAGAACACCGGGCAGGTCTCGGCGGCCGCGCTGTCGCAGACGGTGATCACGATGGCCAGCGGCGGCGCGCCCTCGCGGCCGAACTCGTCCCAGCTCTTGCTGCGACAGCCACTGGTGTCGACGCCGGCGTGGGCCAGCGCCTCCAGCGCGAAGGGGTTGATGCGCCCGCTCGGCGTGCTGCCGGCGCTGTGCGCCTTCACGTCCCGGCCCAGCGCTGTCGCGAGGTGGTTCAGCATGCCCTCGGCGAGCACGCTGCGCGCCGAGTTGTGCGTGCACAGGACCAGGACGTGGACGGTCATCTCAGCAACAGCCGCCGGCGGCCTTCACCGGGATGGCGACCGGCTTGCCGCGCGTGACCGGTGCGCCACCGGCGCAGCAGGCCGAGTCGTCGTCGGCGTTGCCGGCCTTCGCCTCGCTGAACACCGGGATGTCGGCCAGCGTGTGGAAGTGCTCCCAGGCCACGCCCTGCGGGTCGGTCACCCAGTGCTTCTCGCTGCGCGCGTAGCAGCAGGTCGTCTGGCCTTCGTCCAGCAGCACCATGTCGGCCGCCTCGGCGCGGGCCTTCATGCCGGCCAGTTCGGCCGGATCGTCGGTCTGGATGCCGAGGTGGTCGACGCCAGGCTCGCCGCCGCGGGTCGAGATCGCAAAGTTGACCGGCGGATCGTCGAGCATCCACTTGGCGTAGTCGCTCTCGCGTCGCGCCGGCTCGGCGGCGAACAGCTTCGAGTAGAAGCCGATGCTCTGGCCGAGATCGGCCACGTGGACATGGACATGGAAGCGCTTCATGACGGGTCCTTTCGGATTCAGCAGGTGGAACAGCCACGCTGCGCCACGACGCCGCAGTCGGCGCCCTGGCAGCAGTGGGCGGTGAGGTACTCGAGCAGCGCATTCATCTGCGCGATCGACGGGCGGTAGATCAGGTTGCGGCCCTCGCGCTCCTGCGTCACCAGGCCGGCATGGACCAGTTCCTTCAGGTGAAAGGACAGCGTGGACCCGGCGACATCGAGCATCGCGCCGAGTTCGCCCGGCGTCATGCCGGTGGGCGCCGCGCCCACCAGCGCGCGGAAGACACGCAGCCGCATCGGCTGGGCCAGTGCGGCCAGGGCGGTGACGGCAGTTGTTTCTTCCATAGTTCTATTATTATCGAAATATTGACGATGTCAACACCCTCGTGCGGCCCGGGCCGCATGAGCGGTCAGGCCCGCTGCAGCGCCGCAGTCAGCCGCGCGACGAGCGCCTGCAGCGCCTCGTGCACCTGGCGCGCCTGCACGGCCAGCGGCTCGGCCGTCTCGCCGGCGAGCAGGGCGCGCTCCAGCGCCGCCGCCGCGTCGGCCAGCGCCTGCGCCCCGATCGAGGCGGCAGCGCCGCGCAGCGAGTGCAGCAGCGCCGGCCAGCGCACCGCGTCCTGCGACTGCGCGAGCGCGGGCAGACCCGACGCATAGGTCTCGACGAAACGCCTCACCACCCGCTCGAGCACCGCCACCTGCCCGCCGACGAGGCGCAGGCCCTGCGCCATGTCCAGCCCTGGCAGGTCCCGCAGGCGCTGCTCGAACGGACGCGACGCTGCCACCGCGGCAGCGGCCGGCACGGCGGCGAGCGGCGGCACGGTGGGCAGCCAGCGCAGCATCGTGGCGTACAGCAGCTCGGGGTCGACCGGCTTGGCCACGTGGTCGTTCATGCCCGCCTCCAGGCAGGCCTGGCGGTCCTCGCCGAACGCGTTCGCAGTCATCGCCACGATGGGCATCGCGGCGCCCTGCGCGGCGCGGATCGCGCGCGTCGCGGCCAGGCCGTCGAGCTCGGGCATCTGCATGTCCATCAGCACCAGCGCGTAGTCGCCGGCCGCGGCCATCGCCACCGCGCGCCGGCCGTCCTCGGCGGTATCGACCAGCAGCCCCGCGCCGGCAAGCAATTCGACCGCCACCTCGCGGTTGATCGGGTTGTCCTCGGCGAGCAGCACGCGGCGGCCGCTGTGCAGGTGCCGCAGCGCCTGCAGCGCCGCGCCCGGGGCGGCTGACCGCACCGCGGCACGGCCGGGGTCGCCGCGCAGCACCAGCAGCGCGGTGTCGTGCAGCGTCGAGGCCGACACCGGCTTGGCCAGCACCGCCGCGAAGCCTGCCTCGGCAGCGCGCTGGCGCACCAGCGATTCGTCGAAGGCGGTGACCAGGATCGCAGGCGGCACCCGCGCACCGGGCGCGGCACGCAGCGCGCGCAAGGTCTGGGCGCCATCGAGCTCCGGCATGCGCCAGTCGATCAGCAGCAGGTCGTAGGGCCGGCCCTCGTCGCGTGCAGCGGCCAGACGTGCCGGCGCGGCCGCGCCGCTGTCGATCGTGTCGGTTTCGAGGCCGAACTTGCGCAGGCTGCCGGCCAGTGCCTCGCGCGCCTCGGCAAGATCGTCGATCACCAGCGCCCGCACCCCGCGCAGGTCGAGCACGTCACTCACGGCGGCCGGTGCCACGCCGCGCGTCAGCCAGGCGGTGAACCAGAAGCGGCTGCCCTGCCCCGGCGCGCTCTCGAAGCCGGCATCGCCGTCCATCAGGTGGGCCAGATGGCGCGCCAGTGCCAGGCCCAGGCCGGTACCGCCGGCGCGGCGGGTGGCCGAGTTGTCGGCCTGCTCGAAGGCGTTGAACAGCAGGGCCTGCCGCTCGGGCGCGATGCCCACGCCGGTGTCGCGCACCTCGAAGCGCACCTGCAGCCGCTCGCCCGTGTCGGCCAGCAGCTCGGCGCGCAGGCCGACCCAGCCCGTTTCGGTGAACTTGACCGCGTTCGACAGCAGGTTGATCAGCACCTGCGCGAGTCGCTGCGCGTCGCCATGCAGCCAGGCCGGCAGCTGGCCGGTGTCGAGCACCAGTTCCAGGCCCTTGTCGGCGGCGCTCGCGGCCACCATGGCCAGTGCACCGGAGAACAGTTCGTCGCGAGAGAAGTCGGCCTCGTGCAGCGCCAGCTTGCCGGCCTCGATCTTCGACAGGTCGAGCACGTCGTTGATGATCTGCAGCAGGTGCTGCGCGGCGCCGCCGACGCGGTCGAGCCGCTCGCCGGCCAGCGGGTCGCGGGTGTCGCGGCGCAGCAGGTGCGTCAGGCCGATGATCGCGTTCATCGGCGTGCGGATCTCGTGGCTCATGTTGGCGAGGAACGCACTCTTCGCGCGTGTCGCCGCCTCGGCCTGGTCGCGTGCCTGCAGCAGCTCGCCATTGGTCTGGCTGAGCCGCGCCTGCGCCTGCTTCAGCGCGGTGATGTCGAAGGCCAGCGTGTAGACGCCCTTCACCTCGCCGTCGTCGACACGGTCGGGCACGTAGGTGATCTGGTGCACGAAGACGCCGTCGGGCCGGTGAGCCTCGTACTCGAACTGCTGCCGCTGCCCGGACAGTGCCGCCATCACGTAGGGCTGCGCGACCGCGAAGTACTCGGCCGAGATCGTGTCGGGCATGCGCTGGCCGATCAGTGCGTCGTGGCTCATGCCGACCCACTCCAGGTAGGTGCGGTTGGCGAAACGGCAGCGCAGTTCGTGGTCCCAGTAGGTGACGCGTCCCGGCAGGTTGTCGGAGATGGCGCGGTTGAAGCGCGCGGTGTCGTCGAGCGCGCGGTTGGCCGCCTGGAGGTCGGCGGTGCGCTGCGCGACCAGCGCCGCGAGCCGCTCGCGGTCGGACTCTTCGCGTGCCCGCGCGCGCTTCTGCTCGGTGATGTCGGCAATCATGCCGACGAAGCCCGGCACGCCGCCGATCTCGACGCGGCAGGCCGAGAACGAGGCATCGAAGACCTCGCCACTGCGGCGCCGCAGCTTCAACTCGACGCCGCGCAGTTCGCCCTCCTGGCGAAGGCGTTCCATCATCGGGCCACGGCCCGAGTCATCGACCCACAGGCCCAGTTCGACGCCGGACTGCCCGATCGCCTCCTCGCGCGGCCAGCCGATCAGCGACTCCAGCGCCGGGTTCAGGTCGATGAAGCGCCCCTTCGACAGTTCGCCGACGGTGATGCCGATCGGGCTGGTGCGGAACACCGTCGCCAGGCGCTCGTGCAGCTCGGCAAGGTTGCGCTCGCTGCGCCGGCGCTCGGTGATGTCGCGGTGCACGCCGAGCAGGCCGATCATGCGTGCCCTCGTCGTCCTGGATGCGTCGAAGGCGCGATTCGCCCCAGAACTCGCTGCCGTCCTTGCGCCGGTAGCGCACCTCGCTGGGCAGCGCATCCGCCGCGGCAGCGCCGGCACGCAGGCGCTCGCCCGCCGCGACGAAGTCGGCGGTGTCGGCGTAGAGGAACTCGGTCGTTCGCCCGGCAATCTCGTCGATGCCGTAGCCGAACTTCGTCGTGAACGCCGGGTTGACCAGACGAATGCGCCGCTCGGCATCGGCCAGCACCACGGCGTCGGGCATGCTCGCGAACATGGCCTGGAAACTGGCCTCGCGCTCGGCCAGCGCCTGCAGCGCCTGCTCGCGCAGTGCGCTGGCATCGTCGATCTTGGCGCGCGCGCGGGCGATCTCCTCGATGCTATCGGGCACCGGCGCGTCGTCCGCCGCGGCCGGCCGCGCCAGCGATTCCACCGCGGCGGCCAGGTGGCGGCTGGCGGCGTTGCCGCCGAGCAGCCCGGCCATCGTCGCCGCGGCCACGAACGCCGCCAGCATGAGCCCGGCACTCACCAGCGGCTGCACGAAACGCGACTCGTCGACCTCCAGCACCACCGTCCACGGCGCATCGGCCATGGGCTGGCGGAAGCTCAGCGTCTTCTCGAAGCTCGCGCGTGCGTCGGGCGGCTCGCGCCGCGCGATGACCTGGCCGCGGCTGTCCTGCACGCTCATGCGGAAGTGCCGGGGCAGATTCAATTCATCGATCCACGCCTGGACACGGCTGGTCTGCGTCGGCGCCAGCAGCACGCGGTCGGGCTGGCCGGCACGTTTGAGCGGGACGGCGATGGCGATCAGCGGGATCCCGGCGACCGGGCCGACGAAACTGTCGCCGACCGCGGGGCGCCCCGTGGCCAGCGCGCGCGGCGCCGCGGCCACGCCGGGCGGCTTGGGCAGCGGCGGCAGCGCGGTGCCGAAGGGCCGATCGGTGTGGAACAGCATCTGGCCCTGCGCGTCGGCCAGGATCACGTGGCTGCCGAAGACACGGTGGAAGTCGAGCGCTTGCGCATGTGCGTCGGCCCAGCGGGCGGCATCGTCGAAGGCTGCGGACTGCGCCAGCATCTCCAGCGCGCGCATGCGCGGACTCAGGCGTGCATCGAGCAGACGCGCCATGTCGTCGACGCTGTGGCGTGCCTCCTGCTCGATGGATTCGTGCTGGTGCGTGACGCTGTCGTAGGCCAGCCAGGCGGCCAGCAGCACCACCGGCAGCATGCACAACCAGACCAGCCTGCGCAACACGGCGCGCAGGGACCGTCGCGGTGTCGGTGGTGCGGATGCGCTCGGATCGGAAGCAAGCATGTAGGCCCTCAGGCGACGCCGCCTCGCCTGGTCCGCCGATGCTGCATGGGGCGGGGGTGGTGTTGCTTGAGCGGCATCAAGCGGTCGGCGCAGAGGTTATCGCGCTTCGCGGCACACTGCACGCCCGTCGACTCCTTGCTCGCGCCTCATGGCCCAAGCCCTGCCCGACCCCGACCTGCGCCGGACCTGGTTGTTCGGCCCCGGCGCCGACCCGGCCGCCCACGACGCCATGCTGGCCAGCGGTGCCGATGCGCTGATCGTCGACCTGGAGGACTTCACGCCGCCGCCGCGCCGCGCCGAGGCGCGCGCGCTGCTGCCGCGCTACGTGCAGGGCTGCCGCGAACGCGGCCGGCTCGCCGCCGTGCGCATCAACCAGCTCGACGGCGACGGCACGGCCGACCTGGCCGCGGCAATGGCCACACGCCCCGACGTGATCGCGCTGCCGATGGCCGAGCGTGCGGCCCAGATCGCGCTGCTCGACGAGGCGATCACGCAGTGGGAAGCGCGACTGGACATCGCCCGTGGCAGCACCGAGATCCTGCCGGTCTGCGAGACGGCGCTCGGCGTCGCCGACCTGCGGCCGATCGCTGCCGCCAGCGCGCGCGTGCGCTGCGCGCTGCTCGGCGCCGAGGACCTGGCGAATTCGCTGTGCGCCGAACGTGCGCCCGACGGCGAGGAACTCGAGCACGCACGCCGCCGCTTCCTGCTCGACTGCCGCGCCGCCGGCATCGAGCCGATCGACGCACCGTTCACCTTCGCCGACCTCGACGGTGCCGAGCGCGAGGCACGCCACGCACGGCGGCTCGGCTACCGCAGCAAGTCGCTGGTACGGCCCGAGCATGCCGCCGCGCTGAACCGTGCGTTGACACCGGATGCCGACGAGCTGCGCCGCGCCGAGGCCGTCGTCGCCGCCTTCGAGGCGGCGCGAGCGCGCGGCGAGGAACGCGCGCTGGTCGACGGCCTGTGGGTGGAGGTGCCGACCTGGCGCAACGCGCTGCGGCTGATCGCACGAGCGCAGCGGCTGGCGCGGCCGTGAACCCCGGCGCCGTGCCGCGCGAGGCCCCAGAGCGCTGCTCGCCGGCCCCGTGCGTCCGCAACTATTCACGTTTTCTTACGACTTTGTGAGATAAGTGATTCAACAGTCGGTTTCATAAGTATCATTTACAGCACTTTAAATGAACTTACTGAACCGAGATGTCCAAGACCATCCTGATCGTCGACGACTCCGCGTCGCTGCGCACGGTCGTCCGGCTGGCGCTCTGCCGCGCCGGCTACGAGGTGCTCGAAGCCGCTGACGGCCTCGATGCGCTGGCCCGGCTCGACCGGGGCGATCGTGTCCACCTGATCGTCAGCGACGTCAACATGCCGCGCATGGACGGCATCGGCTTCGTCCGCAAGCTCAGGGAACATCCACAGCACCGCTTCACGCCGGTGCTCATGCTGACCACCGAAGGCCAGGACGCGAAGAAGGAAGAGGGCCGCGCCGCCGGTGCCAAGGCCTGGATCGTCAAGCCCTTCAACCCGCCGCAGCTGCTCGCTGCGGTGGCACGGCTGCTGCCGGTTCGGGTGCTGTCATGAGCCGCCACCTGCTGCCTCGCGAGCTGACCGTCCGCTGCGCCGCCGACACCCGCCGGGACCTGCTGTCCTGGGTCGCCGGCCTGACGGATGCGCCTGTCTGGCGTCTCGATGCCAGCCCGGTCGACGAGATCGACGCGGCCGGTGTGCAGCTGCTGCTGTCGCTGGCACGCAGTGCCACGCAGGCGCAGGCCGCGCTGCGCGTCGAGTCGCCCAGCCCGGTGCTGCAGCACGCGTGCCGCACGCTGGGCCTGTCGGCCACGCTGCTGGACGACACCAGCGAAGGGAGCCGCGCATGAGCGAGCACGACGACCATGGCTTCCTGGCCGAAGCCCTGCCGGTGTTCATCAGCGAGGCTCAGGAACAGGTCGCTTCGATCGAGCAGTTGCTGCTGCAACTGGAGGACGCACCGGACGATCGTGAACTGCTCGACGCGCTGTTCCGCTGCGCGCACACCGTCAAGGGATCTGCGGGCATCTTCGGCCTGGACGAGGTGGTGGCGTTCACCCATCACGTGGAGACGCTGCTGGACAGCCTGCGCATCGGCCAGCTGGCGCTGACCCCGTCGATCTCGACGCTGCTGCTGCAGTGCAACGACGAGATCCGCCAGCTGATCGATCGGGCGAGCAGCGGCCATGACGGCGGCAACGCAGCCGACGGCCGGGCGCAGCGCGAGGCCCTGGTGTCCAGGCTCGACGCCCTGCTGCCGGCCGCGCCTGCGGCCTCGAGTGGCGAGCCGGCGGCCACGGTGCCGGCGCCGGGCCGGCTGCGGGCGTGGTCGCTGTCGGTGCGTTTCGGCGCCGACACCTTCCGCCACGGCAACGACCCGCTGGCCCTGCTCGCCTACCTGGGGCAGCTCGGCATGCTGCGCGCGCTGCGCTGCGACGACCAGGCCGTGCCGGCCCTCGAGGCGCTCGACCCCGAGGCCTGCCACCTGGGCTTCGCCTTCGACCTGCACACCGAGCGGGAGCGCACCGCGATCGACGAGGCCTTCAGCTTCGCCGTCGACGACATCGTGCTGCAGATCCGCGAGGCCGACGACTCGCCGCAGCCGCCGGCGGAGCCTGCGGTCGCGCCGTCTGCCGCGCGCGAGCCGGCCGCGAGCGCCACCGCCCCGGTCGATCCGGCCCGCTACATCCGCGTGCAGGCCGACCGCCTCGACGCGGTGATCAATCTGATCGGCGAGCTGGTCATCGCCAGCGCCGGGGCCTCGCTGCTGGCACGGCAGACGCGCAACAGTGCGCTGATCGAGGCCCACCAGCAGATCGGCACGCTGGTCGAGGACATCCGCAACGGCACGCTGCAACTGCGCATGGTGCCGATCGGCGAGACCTTCTCGCGCTTCCGCCGCGTCGTGCGCGACACCGCCGCCGAACTCGGCAAGGACGTCACGCTGGACATCGTCGGCGGCGAGACCGAGCTCGACAAGGCCGTGGTCGAGCGCATCGCCGACCCGCTGATGCACCTGGTTCGCAACGCGCTGGACCACGGGCTCGAGACACCCGAGCAGCGCCAGGCCGCCGACAAGCCGGCGCAGGGCACGCTGACGCTCTCCGCCTGTCACGAGAGCGGCAGCATCGTCATCTGCATCCATGACGACGGCCGCGGCATCCAGCGCCAGCGTGTGCTCGAGCGTGCCTGGGAGCGCGGCCTGGTCGAGCGCGGCGTGGTGCCGACCGACGATGACATCCTGCAACTGGTCTTCGCGCCAGGCTTCTCCACCGCTGCAGCGGTGACCAACCTCAGCGGGCGCGGCGTCGGCATGGACGTGGTGCGCAGCAACATCGAAGCGCTGCGCGGCAGCGTCACGATCGACAGCGTCGAAGGCGAAGGCAGCATCATCGAGATCCGCCTGCCGCTGACGCTGGCCATCATCGACGGCTTCCTGATCGGCGTCGGCGCCAGCAAGTTCGTCTTCCCGCTGGAGTCGGTCGTCGAGGTGGTCGAGAACCGCCGCGACGGCGCCACGCTGGACACACGCGGGCGCGGCGTCATCGAGTTGCGCGGCCGCGTGCTGCCGGTGCTGAGCCTGCGCCACCTCTACGCGCTCGACACGTCGCCTCCGGAGCGCTGCAGCGTCGTCGTCATCCGCGCCGGCCACCAGCGCTTCGGCGTCATGGTCGACGTGCTGCTCGGCCAGCACCAGACCGTCATCAAGCCCCTGGGCCGCTTGTTCCGCTCGCTGCGCGGCATGTCGGGCTCGACCATTCTCGGCAACGGCGAGGTCGCATTGATCTTCGACGTCGCATCGCTCGGCCAGCTCGCGGTGGACGCCGCATCAGCGCCGGCACGTTCGCACCTCCAACTGTCCTCCGAAGGCATCCTGTCATGAGCACCCACACCGTTCCCGCCACGCCCACCCTGTTTCAGCGACTTTTCGCCGCCGGCCGGCTGCAGGAGCGCCAGGCCCGCCTCGAGGCCGAGGCCGCGCTGGCCGAGACCCGCGAGCGCCTCGCCGAGGTCGAGAGCGAACTGAAGGTGCGCACCGACATCATGAACGTCACGAGCATCGTCTCGGAGGCCGACAAGAAGGGCGACATCCTCAACGTCAACGAGAAGTTCATCGAGGTCTCGAAGTACTCGCGCCAGGAGCTGATCGGCCATCCGCACAACACCACGCGGCACCCGGACATGCCCAAGGAGGTGTTCAAGCAGATGTGGTCGACCATCGGCCGCGGCGAGATCTTCCGCGGTGTCGTCAAGAACCGCGCGAAGGACGGCACGCCGTACTACGTCGACGCGGTGATCGCGCCGATCCTCGGCGAGAACGGCAAGCCGATGAAGTACCTCGGCGTGCGCTATGACATCACCGAGTCGGAGATCGAGCGCCAGAACGCGCGCGGCGTGCTGGCGGCCATCGACGCAGCCTACGCCTACATCGAGTTCGACCTCGGTGGCCACGTGCTCACCGCGAACGCCAACTTCCTTGCTCTGATGGGCTGCTCGGCCGACGAAGCCAAGGGCAAGCACCACCGCACCTTCGTCGACCCGGCACAGTCCGCGACGCCGGCCTACCAGCAGTTCTGGACCGACCTCAATGCCGGCCGTGCGCAGAGCGGTGTGTTCAAACGCACGACACGTGCGGGCGGCGAGGTCTGGATCCAGGCCGTCTATGCGCCGGTCAAGGACGAGATGGGCCGCGTTGCCAAGATCGTCAAGATCGCCACCGACGTGACCGCGGAGCAGCGTGCCACCCAGATGCTGCGCCTGGCCGTCGACCAGGCTCAGCAGGCCACCGTGGCGGCGCAGGCGGGTGACCTGTCGCAACGCATCCCGCTGGAGGACAAGAGCGGCCCGATCGCCGAGATGTGCGGCGGCGTCAACGCACTGCTGGAGACCACGTCGGGCGTCTTCGACGACATCGGCCGCATCTTCGCCGGCCTCGCCGCGGGCGACCTGACGCAGCGCATCTCGCGCGACGTGCAGGGCGTGTTCGACCGCGTCAAGCAGGACGCCAACGCCAGTTGTGACAAGCTCGCCGACATCATCGACGAGGTGAGCACCGCCGCCGAAGCGCTGACCGGCGCGGCCAACCAGGTCAGCGCCACCGCCCAGTCGCTGTCGCAGGCGGCCAGCGAGCAGGCCTCTTCGGTGGAGGAAACCACCTCGCAGATCGACATGATGTCGGCCTCGATCACGCAGAACAGCGACAACGCGAGGGTGACCGACAGCATGGCGGCCAAGGCCAGCAAGGAGGCCACCGACGGCGGCGAGGCCGTCAGCCGCACGGTCACCGCGATGAAGCAGATCGCCGCCAAGATCTCGATCGTCGACGACATCGCCTACCAGACCAACCTGCTGGCGCTGAACGCCGCGATCGAGGCGGCGCGTGCCGGCGAGCACGGCAAGGGCTTCGCGGTGGTCGCCGCCGAGGTGCGCAAGCTGGCCGAGCGCAGCCAGGAAGCAGCCAAGGAGATCGGCGACCTGGCCACCAGCAGCGTGTCCACGGCGGAACGCGCCGGCAAGCTGCTCGACGAGATCGTGCCGTCGATCCAGAAGACCAGCGAGCTGGTGCAGGAGATCGCTGCGGCCAGCAGCGAGCAGAGCCAGTCGGTCACGCAGATCGGCGGCGCGATGGGCCAGCTGTCCAAGGCCACGCAGCAGAACGCCTCGGCCTCCGAGGAGCTGGCGGCCACGTCGGAGGAACTCTCCGGCCAGGCCGAACAGCTGCAGCAGTCGGTCAGCTTCTTCTCCGCCGGCGCCCGCAGCGAGGCCGTGGTCGAGCGCCGCGCACCGAACTCGCCGATGCGCGGCAGCACGCCGCGCGCGGCGGCTGCCGCGCCAGTGCGCCTGGCCACCGGCACGGCCAACTTCCGCCCCTACTGAGGAGCCCGGCCCATGAGTTCACTGCTCGACGCCTCCGTCGCGGCAAACGCTGCCGAGACGGCGCAGTTCCTGACCTTCTCGCTCGGCGCCGAAGTGTTCGCGCTCGACATCCGCGGTGTGCGCGAGATCATCCAGCACGGTCCGACCACGGCCGTGCCGCTGATGCCCGCCTTCGTGCGCGGCGTCATCAATCTGCGCGGCGCCGTCGTGCCGGTGATCGACCTGAACGCCCGTTTCGGTCGCGGTCCCTCGCAGATCGGCAAGAAGACCTGCATCGTGATCTTCGACATGCCACGCGACGGCGAGCGCACCGAAATCGGCCTGCTGGTCGACGCGGTCAGCGAAGTCGTCGAAATCGCCGCCGGCGCGATCCAGCCGCCGCCGAGTTTCGGCGGCGCGGTGCGGCACGACTTCATCCACGGCATCGGCCGGCTGGCCGATCGCTTCATCGTCCTGATCGAGCCCGGGAAGGCCTTCGACATGGACGAGCTGGCGCAGCTGTGCGCCTGCCCGTCGGAGGCCCTGGCGGCCTGAGCGGCGCGGCATCCGACAATGCGGCATCTGCGTAGACGTCCGCATGCCTCGCCTCCTGCGCTCCATGCTCACCCTGCTCGCTCTCGCCGTCGGGCTGTATGCCGCGTTGCTCGCGCTGCTCTGGTTCGGCCAGGAACGGCTGATCTTCCAGCCGACGCCGCTGCCGGCCACGCAGGCCCTGAGCAGCGAAGCCGACGTGCACGAACGCTTCGTCGCGGTCGACGGCGCGCGGCTGTCGGTGCTCGAGCTGCGCCTGCCCGAACCCAGGGGCGTGGTGTTCTTCCTGCACGGCAACGCCGGCAACCTGCAGAGCTGGTTCGTCAACGCCGACTTCTACCGGCGCGCGAACTTCGACCTGGTGATGCTCGACTACCGCGGCTACGGCAAGAGCAGCGGCCGCATCGAGAGCGAGTCTCAGCTGCATGCCGACGTGAGCGCGGTGTGGGACGCCGTGGCGCCGCGCTACGCCGGCAAGCGCGTGGTGCTGTTCGGCCGCTCGCTGGGCACCGCGCTGGCGGCGACGCTGGCCGCGCAGGTGCAGCCCGACCTGACGATGCTGGTCTCGCCCTATCGCAGCATGGTCGCGCTGGCGGCGCAGCACTACCCCTGGGTGCCGGCCGCGCTGCTGCGCTACCCGCTGCGCACCGACGAGCGCATCGCCGCCATCCGCACGCCGGTGCTGCTGCTGCACGGCGATCGCGACGAACTGATCCCGCCGGCGCACAGCGAGGCGCTGCGGGCGATCGCGCGACAGGCGCGCCTGGTGATCGTGCCCGGCGGCGGGCACAACGACCTGCAGAGCTTCGACAGCTACCTGGGCGCCGTGCGGCGCGCGCTGCAGGAACTCTGAAGCGCCTCAGCGCCCCTCGAAGCGTGGCGTCCGCTTGGCCAGGAAGGCGTCCAGCCCCTCGGCAAAGTCGGCCGTGCGCGTGCCGGCGACGAAGGCCTCGGCCTCGGCATCGAGCTGCGCGTCCAGCGGCGTGTCGAAGGACTGGCGCAGCAGGCGCTTGAGGCGGCCGAAGGCCAGCGTCGGTCCGTCGGCCAGCCGGTGGGCCAGCGCCAGCGACTGCTCAGCCAGCTGCGCCGCGGGGACGACGCGGTTGACCAGCCCCAGGCGCAGCGCCGCGTCGGCGTCCAGCGTCTCGGACAGCAGCGCGATCTCCATCGCCCGGCGCAGGCCGACCAGGCGCGGCAGCTGCCACGAGCCGGAGACGTCGCAGCTCGCGCCAATGCGTGCATAGGCGAGGTTGAAGCGGGCGTCATCGGCGGCGACGGCGAGGTCGGCCGACAGCGCCAGGCTCATGCTGCCGCCGGCGACCGCACCCTGCAGCGCGGCGAGCACCGGCGCGTCGATCTGCGCGAGCAGCCGCAGGCTGGCGTGCAGAGGCTCGATCAGCTGCCGCGCCACCGTGCCGGCATCGCCGTCGTGCATCGCCGACAGGTCGCCGCCGACGCCGAAGCTGCGCCCGGCCGCGCACAGCAGCACCGCGCGCACGCCGCCGTCGGCCACGATCGCCCGGCAGGCGGCGTGGAAGGCCTCGGCCAGCGGCACGTCGAGCGCGTTCAGCGCGCCCGGCCGGTTCAGGCGCAGCACCGCGACAGCACCGTCGCGGGCGAGCACCACCGGATCGCCAACGTCGTGGCTGTTCATGCACGTGCCTTTCGTGTCGTCTTGCGGACCGGCGTCCGCGCCGGGCGCGCCGGGGCGCCGAGCCCGCCGATCAGCAGCGCGATGCACTGGTCGGCGATGTCCTGCGGCGACAGGCCTCCGTCCGGCCGGTACCAGCGGCCGATCCAGCTCAGCGCGCCGGCCAGCGTGAAGGCACCGAGCTTGGGGTCGCAGGGCGCGATCGATCCCTCGGCGATGCCCTGCCGGATCAGCTCGCGGAACTCCCGGTCCAGCGCGGCCTTCATGCGGCGCAGCCGGCTGCGGCGCTGCGGCGGCAGCGGGTCCTCGCCGACGCGGATCACGCACATGCCGAAGTCCTGCGTGACGATGTCGACGTAGGCGCGCATCGCCGCCTCGAGCTTGTCGATCGCCCGGCCGCCGCGCGCGTCGACCGCGCGGATCGCCGTCTGCAGCATCTCCAGCCCGGTGCGCACGCATTCGAACAGGATCGCGTCTTTGCTGTCGACGTAGTAGTAGACCGTCGGCTTGCTGACGCCCAGCCGCTCGGCCACCTCGTCCAGCGTGCTGGCGGCGTAACCCTTCTCGTTGAACAGTGCCGCCGCGGTGCGCAGCACCGCCTCGCGCTTCAGCGCACGCTGCTGCGCGCGGCCGCGCACCGGGCCCCAGGGCGAGGGCAGCTTCGCCGCCTCAGCCATACAGCGCCTCGATCTCGGCGGCGTAGCTCTTGTAGATGCTGGCGCGGCGCACCTTCATCGTCGCGGTGACCTCGCCGTCGTCGTGGTCCAGTTCCTTGGTCAGCAGGTGGAAGCGGCGCACCTGCGCGACCGGCGCGAGCCCGGCGTTGCCGGCATCGATCTCGGCCTGCACCAGCGCACGCACCTCGGGGTGCTCGGCCAGCGAGCGGAAATGCGTGAACACCAGGCCGCGCCGCTGCGCCCACATCGCGACGGTCTCGAAGTCGATCTGCACCAGCGCGGCGACGAAGCGGCGCGCGTCGGCGACGATCACGCATTCCTTGATGAAGGGGCTGGCCTTCATCGTGTTCTCCACCTCGGAGGGCGTCAGGTTCTTGCCGCCGGCGGTGATCATGATGTCCTTCAGCCGGTCGACGATGCGGTACTGGCCGTCCTTCAGGTCGACCACGTCGCCGGTGTGCAGCCAGCCGTCGACCAGCGCGGCGGCGCTGGCCTCCGGGTTCTTGTAGTAGCCCTGGAACACCACCGGCCCGCGCAGCTGCAGCTCGCCCTGCGCCGACACCCGCGTCTGCACGCCCAGCGTCGGCACGCCGACGGTGGCCGGCACGATCGACTCGAGCCGCTGGCCCAGCACCATGCCGCTGGTCTCGGTCATGCCGTAGACCTCGACCAGCGGCACGCCGATGGTGCGGAAGTACTGCACGATGGCCGGCGAGATCGGCGCCGCGCCGGTCAGCGCGACGCTGGCGCGGCGCAGGCCGATGAAGTTCTGCAGCGCGCGGAAGACCAGCAGGTAGGCGATCGCGAAGACCAGCTTCTCGCCGGGGCGGCGCTGCGCCGCGGCCTTGAACGCGAACGGTGCGCAGGCGCGCATCGCCCAGGCGTACAGGCGTTGGCGCAGGCGGCCGGTCTCCTGCATGCGGATGCTGATCGCCGAGTGCAGCTTCTCCCAGATGCGCGGCACGCCGAGGAACATGCTCGGCGCGACCTCGCGCAGGTCTTCCTGCACGGTGCGGATCGATTCGCCGAAGTCGACCCGCGAGCCGAGGTACAGCGGCACGAACACCGTCAGCATCTGCTCGGCCACATGGCACAGCGGCAGGTAGGACAGGTGCGCCGTCGCCGGCTGCAGGCCGAGCCGCTCGATGACGCCGGGCGCCATCGCCGCGACGTTGCCGTAGCTGATCATCGCGCCCTTGGGCTTGCCGGTCGAGCCGGAGGTGTAGATGATCAGCGCGGTGTCGGCCAGCGTCTGCGTGGCCAGCACCGCGTCGACCGCCGCGGCGCCCTGCTCGGCCGCGAGGCGCGCACCCAGCGCCTCCAGCTCGTCGAAGCCGCAGACCAGCGCCGGCGCACGCGCGCGTGTGTCGGCCAGGCCCTTGCGCTCCATCACGACGACCTGGCGCAGCCGCGGCAGCTGCTCGCGCGCCGCGAGCACCTTGTCGCTCTGCTCCTGGTCCTCGCAGACGACGATCTCGGCGTCGGCATGGGCCAGCACGTAGGCCACCTCGGGCGTCGGGCTGGTCGGGTAGACGCCGACCGTGACCGCGCCGACCAGGCCGGCGCCGAGCTGAGACAGCACCCACTCGATGCGGTTCTCGGCCAGCACGCCGACGTGGCCGCCGGCCGGCAGCCCGAGCGCGCGCAGGCCCAGGCCCACGTGGGTGGCGCGGCGCTGGTAGTCGGCCCAGGACAGCGGCTTCCAGATGCCGTGCTCCTTCTGGCGCAGCGCGATGCGCGCGCCGTGCTGCTGCGCATGGTGGCGCAGCGCCTGCGGCAGCGTCAGCTCGGTGGGCAGGCCGTTCACGACAGCCAGCGCTTGCGGCGCTTGTAGTGCTTGACGTCGCGGAAGCTCTTCGCGCCGCCCTCCTGGCCGAGGCCGAGGTAGAACTCGCGCACGTCGGGGTCGGCGGCGAGCTTGTCGGCGGTGTTGTCGATCACCACCTTGCCGGTCTCCATGATGTAGCCGTAGTGCGCCACCGCCAGCGCCACCGAGGCGTTCTGCTCGACCAGCAGCATCGACACGCCGCGTTCGGCGTTGATGCGCGCGATGATCTCGAAGATCGTCTCGACCAGCACCGGCGACAGGCCCAGCGAGGGCTCGTCGAGCAGCATCAGCTGCGGCTGTGCGATCAGCGCGCGGCCGATCGCGAGCATCTGCTGCTCACCGCCGGACAGGTAGCCGGCCAGGCCCCGGCGGCGCTCGTGCAGGCGCGGGAAGTACTCGTAGACCGTGTCGAAGTCGGCCCGCCGCGCCTGCCGCCCGGTCAGCGCGTAGGTGGCGGCAACGAGGTTCTCCTCCACCGTCAGGTCCTCGAACACATGGCGGCCCTCCATCACGTGGAAGACGCCGGCGCGCACCAGCGCGTGCGGCGCCATGCCGCCGGTGTCCCGGCCGTCGAAGCGCACCTGGCCGGCGGTCATCGCGCCGTTCTGCAGCGCCAGCAGGTTGGAGATCGCCTTCAGCGTCGTGCTCTTGCCGGCGCCGTTGCTGCCCAGCAGCGCGACCACCTGCCCGCGCGGCACGGCCAGCGACAGCCCGCGCAGCACCTGGATCGCCTTGTTGTAGACGACCTCGATGTTGGCGACATCCAGGATCGGCTGCGGCGTGCTCATCGCGTCACTTGTTCAGGTCGATCCAGTCGGAGGCGGCCACCATCTTCTGCGCCTTGAAGTCGGCACGGTAGATGCGCCCGATGGGAATCGAGTTGCCCTTGATCGACAGCGGCACGCCGATGATGCCGCCGGTGTCGAAGTTGCGGATCGAGCTCAGCGCGATCTTCATGTTGCGGCCGGTCAGCTCGTTGCCGGCCTCCAGCGTGCGCCGCGCCGCCTCGGTCAGCAGCATCGCGGCGAGGAAACCCTGCATGTAGCCGGTGCTCTGGTACTCCGGGCGCATCTTGCGGATGCGTTCGAGCATCGGGCTCTTGGCGTCGCTGTCGTCGTAGTAGCGGTAGGGCATCACGCCGAGGAAGCCGTCGGCGTTGGCGCCCATGCGCATCACCGTGGTCTTGTCCATGGTCCAGAAGGTGCCCATGAACTGCGTCTTCAGGCCCAGCGACTTGGCCTGGTTGACGAACTCCGGGATCGGCGCCGAGACATAGCCGTGGAAGATCGTGAAGTCGGGGTCGGCGCGGCGCAGCTTGACGATCTCGGCCGACACGTCGACGCTGCCCGGCGCGGTGACGATCTCCACCGCCAGGCCGAGGCCGAGCTTCTTGATGTCGGCGCGCGCCGCCTCGACCGGGTCGCGGCCGAACTCGGTGTCGGAGTAGACCAGCGCGACCTTCGCGCCCGGCTTGGTCTGCGCGATGTAGCGCAGCAGGATCGCGACCATCTCGCTGTAGTCGGGGCCGACCATGAACTGCATGCCGTACTTCTGCGCGTCGCTGATCTCCTTGCCGAACGAGGCGCCGGTCATCAGGATGTTGCCGTTGCGCTCCAGCTCGGGGTTGACCGCCTTCACGAAGCCGGTGGAGTCGGCGTAGTACAGGCTGACCTTGTTGCCGCTGGTGATGCGCTTGAACACCGCCATCGACTGGTCGACCTTGTAGCCGGTGTCCTCGGCGACGTACTTCACCTTGCGGCCCTTCACGCCGCCGCCTTCGTTGAGGATCGTCAGGTAGTCCTTGATGCCGGCGTCGATGGCGATGCCGGCGAAGGCGAACACGCCGGTCAGCGGCACCGAGGCGCCGAACACGATGTCCTCGGCCGGGGCCGCCGGCTTGGCGGCGGGTTTGGCCTGGGCCCACACCGTCGGTGCGATGCCGGACGCAGCGGCGGCCAGGCCCAGGGTCAGCAGTTGGCGCTTGGTGGTGGACATGCGGGTCTCCTCTTTCAGGTGCGGAACGGCCACAGGTGGAACACACGGCGCACGCGGCGCCACATCTCGGCGAGCCCGAGCGGCTCGAAGATCAGGAAGACGACGATCAGCGCGCCGAACACGATGGTGCGCACCGGCGAGAGGATCAGCGTCGCGTTGTCGCCCAGCGGCAGCACGGCGACGACCAGCTTGAGCAGCTCCGGCACCAGCGTCATGAACACCGCGCCGAGCACGCTGCCCAGCACCGTGCCCATGCCGCCGACGATCACCGCGGCGAGGAAGAAGATCGACATCAGCAGCGGAAAGCTCTCCGGCGTGATGGCGCGGAAGAAGTAGGCGAACAGGCCGCCGGCCACGCCGGCATAGAACGACGAGATCGCGAAGGACAGCAGCTTGTAGCGCAGCAGCGGGATGCCCAGCACCTCGGCGGAGATGTCGCGGTCGCGGATCGCGATGAAGGCGCGGCCGATGCGCGTGCGCAGCAGGTTGGCGGCGCCGAGCAGCATCAGCAGCGTGATCGGCACGATCACCCAGTAGAGGCGGAACGAGCTGTCGAGCTCGACGCCGAACAGCCGCGGCGGCGGCACCGTCAGGCCGGCCGAACCGCCGGTCAGTGTGCTGAAGTGCTGGAACACGAAATGCGCGATCACGCCGGCGGCGATGGTGGCGATCGCCAGGTACAGGCCCTTGACGCGCAACGAGGGCAGGCCGACCAGCACGCCGGCCAGCAGCGCGACACCGCCGCCGGCGAACAGGTTGAGCAGGAAGGGCGTGCCGGCGCGCGACTGCAGCACCGCCACCGTGTAGGCGCCCATGCCCATGAAGGCCGCCTGGCCCAGGCTGACCAGGCCGGTGTAGCCGGTCAGCAGGTTCAGCCCCATCGTGCTGGCGACGTTGATCGCCACCAGGCAGGCGAGGTACAGCCAGTACTCGCTGGCGACGAAGGGAAAGGCGATCAGCAGCAGCACGCCGCCCGCCGCCCAGGCGCGTTGGGTCGGCGTGTCGAACAGCGCCGCATCGGCGGCGTAGCTCTGCTTGGCGGCGCCGATCCTCATAGACGCTCGATCTCGTGGGTGCCGAACAGGCCGTAGGGCCGCACCATCAGGACCGCCACCAGCAGCAGGAAGGTGGCGAGCAGCTTGAACTCGCCGCCGATGTAGAAGCCGGCCAGCGCCTCGACCACGCCGACGATGACGCCGCCGACCAGTGCGCCGGCCACGCTGTCCAGCCCGCCGAAGATCACCACCACCAGCACCGACAGGCCGAACACGCCCATCACCGAGGAGATGCCGCCGATCGAGCCGACCACGATGCCGGCCACCGCAGCGATCGCCGCCGCAGCCATCCAGGCCAGCGAGAACACCCGCGGCACGTTGATGCCCACCGAGTAGGCGGCGGCCTGGTCCGAGGCGGTGGCGCGCAGCGCGACGCCGCCGCGCCAGAAGCGGAACAGCAGCAGCACCGCGACGATCAGCAGCACCGCGATCCAGAAGCCGTGGAAGATCTTCGGCGAGACCAGCGCCTGGCCGATCGCGATGTGCTTGTTGGGCAGGAACTCGGGCAGGCGCTGCTGGTCGGCGGTCCAGATCAGCTCGACCACGCCGACCAGGATGGAGGCCAGGCCGACGGTGACCATGAACGAGGAGATCGGCGACTCGCCGAGCATCGGCCGGATCAGCCCGCGCTCGACGATCGCGCCGAGCGCCGCGCTGACCAGCAGCGCGCCGGGAATCGCCAGCCAGACTGGCAGGCCCAGCCCGGCGGACAGCGCGAAGAAGGCGTAGGCGCCCATCATCAGCATCTCGCCGATCGCGATGTTGACCACCCGCGTGGCCTTGTAGATCAGCACGAAGGCGAGCCCGGTCAGCGCATAGAGACCGCCCGAGCCGATGCCGGCCAGCGTGATCTCGAACAGCAGCCACCAGTCCATGTCAGCGGCGCCCGGCCGTCCGAAGCCGCGGAGCGCCCCCCGGGGGGGCGGCGAGCGCAAGCGAGCTCGGGGGCTGCATCTCAGGCCGCCTTCGCGTGCTGGAAGCGGCGGAAGCGCTCGCGCAACACCGCCACGTCGCCGGCGCCGAGGTAGGCCTTGACCACCTCCGGGTCGGCCTGCACCTGCGCCGGCAGGCCCTGCGCGATGACCTGGCCGAAGTTGAGCACCACGACGTGGTCGGACAGGTCCATCACCATGCCCATGTCGTGCTCGACCATCAGCACCGTCACGCCCCATTCGCGCCGCACCTCGAGGATGAAGCGCGCCATGTCTTCGGTCTCTTCGCGGTTCATGCCGGCCACCGGTTCATCGAGCAGCAGCAGCCGCGGCTTCATCGCCAGCGCGCGCGCCAGTTCGACGCGCTTCTGCAGCCCGTAGGACAGCGAGGCGACAGGCGCATGGCGGATGTGGTCGATCTCGAGGAAGTCGATGATGCGTTCCTCGATCTCCTGGCGCAGCGCATCCTCTTCACGGCGCGCCGCCGGCGTGTAGAACAGCGCCTGCAGCGCGTTCGTGCGCAGGTGGCAATGGCGACCGAGCTTGATGTTGTCGAGCACCGTCATGCCGCGGAACAGCGCGATGTTCTGGAAGCTGCGCGCCAGCCCCAGCGCGGCACGTTTCGGCGGCGGCAGGCCGGCGAGGTCGCGGCCGTCGAAGACGATGCGTCCGGACCGCGGCGTGTAGAAGCCCGACAGCGTGTTGAACACCGAGGTCTTGCCGGCGCCATTGGGGCCGATCAGCGAGGTGATCGAGCCGGGCCGCACCGCGAAGCCGACGCCGTCGAGCGCCTTCACGCCGCCGAAGGCGAGCGACAGGCCCTCGACCTGCAGCAAGGCTTGCGCTGCTCCGTCTTCGTTCACCGTGTCTCCTGGCCCGCGGCATGGTTGGCCGCCGGCATCGAATTTCTACTCTGCGGTAGACAGTCGATTCTTGAGTAGAGACAGGCCGCGGCGCAAGCCGCGCGGACCCGAGGAAACCCGTGGCTTCAGCTGTCGGCGGCACTCAGATGCGGCAGCAGCTGGCGTCGGCCACCGGGCGTGAGCTGCAGCGCACGCCCCTCGCCGCGGCGCAGCCAGCCGCGCTCGACGCAGTGCCGCAGCCACTCGTCGGCCAGTTGCCCGGCCAGGTGGTCACGCCGTTCCGACCAGTCCATGCAGGCGTAGGCATAGCGCCGTTTCGCGGTCGGCGGCGGGGCGCTGAAGCCTAGGCCGGCGAACCAGGCGCGGCCGGCATCGGTCAGCGCGTAGCCACCGGCCTCGGCCCGCAGGCCCTGCTGCGCCAGTAGCGTCTCGAACAGCCGCACGCCGAGCCGGCCGGCGACATGGCCGTAGCAGCAGCGTGCCTCGCGCAGCCGCGCGCGCTCGGGGCGCGACCAGGCCGCCTCGCGCGCACCGGCCTCGGCGACCAGCGCCAGCGCCTCCAGCGCGTGCGCGACCTCGGCACCGGCCAGCCGGTAGTAACGATGCCGGCCGCGCGGCTCGCAGACCACGAAGCCGGCCTCGAGCAGTTGGCCCAGGTGGCCGCTGGCGGTGGCCGCTGTCACCGAGGCAACGGCGGCCAGCTCGCCGGCGGTGGCGAAGTCGCCCGACAGCAGGTGACCGAGCATGCGCGAGCGCGCCGTGTCGGCCACCATCGCGGCGGCACGGGCCAGGCGCGGTTCGTGGTCGCGCGCCATCGCTTCAGGCCGGCACCAGCGCGGGTCGCTCGCGGCTCGCGGCCACGTCCTCCAGCCAGCTGCGTTCCTCGCGCAGGATGAAGCGCTCGCGCTGTGCGAAGGCGAAGTTCTCGCGGCCCTCGGCATCGTGCTTCAGCGTCGCGCGATAACGTTCGTAGGCGGCCAGGCTGGCAAAGCCGATCAGCCCCCAGGCGACGTCGTTGCTGCCCTCGTGCGGCAGGAAGTAGCCGATCAGGTGGCCGCCGCAGCGCGGGATGATGCGTGCCCAGGCCTCGGCGTAGGCGCGGAAGGCCTCGCGCTGGAACGGGTCGATCTGGTAGCGGATGAAACAGGTCAGGTTCATGGCCACACTGTGCCGCAGGATGCGGCGGCGATGCTTCGGCGCTCGCCGAAGCATCGTGCACGGAGCAGCGGCACAGGAGTTGCTAACCTCGAGGAGCAGGCGCAAGACCGCCGTCGCGCCGACCTGCTGGATGTCGTCGAAGGAGGAGCCCGATGTCTGCATCACTCAAGCCATCCCGCCGCCGCGCGCTGAGCTGGGCCGCCGCGCTCGGCGTCGCCGGCACCTGGCCGTTGGCCCACCCTGCCCGGGCGCAGGGCAAGTACCCCGACAAGCCGGTGAAGCTGATCGTCGCCCTGCCCGCCGGCGGCAGCGTCGACATGGTCGCCCGCGCGCTGGGCGACAAGCTGAAGACGGCGCTCGGCGGTACCTGGATCGTCGACAACCGCCCGGGTGGCTCGGGGCAGATCGGCATGCCTGCGGTGGCGCGCTCCGCGGCCGATGGCTACACGCTCACCGTGTCGCCGGCCTCGTTCCTGACCACCAACAAGAGCATCTTCAAGAGCCTGCAGTACGACCCCGAGGCCGACTTCACGCCGATCTCGCGCCTGGTCAACCAGCCGATGGTGCTGGTGGTCAAGGACAAGCAGAAGTACCCCAACGTCGCCGCGGTGCTGGCCGCTGCCCGTGCCGCGCCCGGCCAGTTGAGCTATGCCTCCTCGGGCGACGGCAGCCCACAGCATCTGGGCGGCTTGATGTTCGAAACCCGCACCAGGACCAAGCTGCTGCATGTGCCGTACCGCGGCGGCGCGCTGGCCATCAACGACACGATCGGCGGCCAGGTGGAGCTGATGTTCGCGGTGATGCCCGAGGCCGTGCCTCATGTGCAGGCCGGCCGGCTGCACGCGCTGGGGGTGATGAGCCCCGCGCGCTCGGCCGTGATGCCGCAGGTTCCGACCATGGCCGAGGCCGGCATCGCGGACCTGAGCCTGTCGGCGTGGATGGCCTTGCTGGCCCCGGCCAGGACGCCGCGTCCACTCGTCGATGAACTGAACCACGCCGTGGCCAAGGCCTTCGATGCCGAACTTCGCGGCCGGTTGGCGGAAAGCGGCATCGAGGTGGCTCCCAGCACGCCCGAGGAACTGCAGGCCCTGATCGCGCGCGACATCAAGCTGCACGCCGAGCTGGTCAAGGCGGCGGGTCTGGTGCCTCAGTGAGCGGGCGCGCGTCGTCCGCGTGGATCTGCAGCGCCTCGAGGAAGCGCGAGACCATGTTGTAGGCGGCGATCGTCGCCACCAGCTCGACCAGCCCGCGTTCGCCAAGGCGTTCGCGCACGGTCTGCACCAGCCCCGCGTCGACATGCACGTCGCGGGTCATCGCGTCGCACAGCGCCAGCACCTCGCGCTGCAGCGGCGTGAAACGTTCGCTGGCCGCGCGCCAGTCGGCCAGCGCGTCGAGCTGGGCCTGCACCAGCCCCTCCTTCAGCGCGATCGGCGCGTGCTGCTCGGCCTCGTAGGGCGCGCCGTTCAGGTGGGCGATGCGCATGATGACCAGTTCGCGCAGCTCGCCGCTCAGGTCCAGGTTCTGCCGCACCTGCGTCATGAAACCCAGCCAGCCTTCGGCCAGCGGCGGGCTGTGCATCAACATCTGGTACAGGTGCAGCACGCTGCCGCGCTCGGCGACGATGCGCTGCACCAGCGGCTGCAGCGAGGGCGTGGAGAGATCGGCGTAGGGAATGCGCGCCATGGTGATCCGGCTCAGACGACCCGCGCCGGGTCGAGCTGGCGCAGCCGGTGGTCGACGTAGTAGCCGCCGTACTCGGTGTACTGCAGGAAGCCTCGCCCGCAGGCGGCGCAGGCCCAGACCTCGCAGCGGTTGAACGGGAAGTGCTTCGGCGCGATCGGCGCCTGTGCATCCCAGAGGCGGCTGCCCGGCCATTCCTCGACCGTCGGCTCCTCGATCGCCGGGTCGCGCAAGGTACCCAGGTGCTTCAGCAGCGGCTCGGCGAGCGGCTGCCCGATCGACTCCCAGCCCGCGCACTGCAGCCGTGCGCAGGCGCAGTCCGGCGGCGTCAGGGCGGGCGAAGGCAGGGCACGCAGGTCGTCGGCCGTCAGCAGCAGGGTCGACGGCATCAGTCTGCCTTGATGTCGTTGGCCTTCACGACCTTGGCCCAGGTGTCGAGCTGCGTCTCGATGAAGGTCTGCGCCATCGCCGCAGTGCCGACGTTGGTGACGATGCCCTGCGCGGCCAGCTTGTCGGCCACCTCGGGCTGGCGCAGTGCGGCGTTGATCTCCTCGTTCATGCGCTGCACGATCTCTGCCGGCGTCTTCGCCGGCGCCAGCACGGCCCACCAGGCCGGCGCGTCGAAGCCGGCGAAGCCGCTCTCGGCCAGCGTCGGCACGCCCGGCAGGTTGGCGCTGCGCTGGCTGGTGGTGACGGCCAGCGCGCGCAGCTTGCCGCTGTCGATGTGCGGCTTGGCGAGGAACACCGAGCCCACCGCCAGCGGCACGTGGCCGGCGATCGCGTCGCTCATCAGCGGGCCGCCGCCGCGGTAAGGCACGTGCGTCAGCTCCAGCTTGCCGGCCTTGGCCAGCATCGTGACCGCCAGATGGCCGAGGCTGCCGCTGCCGATGCTGCCGTAGGCGATCGCCGTGCCGCCCTGCGCGACCTTGACCACGTCGGCGAAACTCTTGTACGGCGAGCTCGCGACGGTGGTGATGACCATCGCGCCGGTGCCGATCAGCGAGACCGCCACGAGGTCGCGCTTCGTGTCGTAGCTCAGCCCGGGCTGCAGCGCCGGGTTGACGCCGTGGGTGTCGAACACCACCGCGAAGGTGTAGCCGTCGGCCGGCGCCTGCACCACCGCCGCGGTGCCGATCGCGCCCGAGGCCCCGCCCTTGTTCTCGACCACCACGCTCTGGCCGAGACGCTGCTGCAGCACCGGCGCGAGGATGCGCGCCACCTGGTCGACCGAGCCGCCGGGTGGGAACACCACGACCAGCCTGACCGCCTGCCTGGCCGGCCAAGCCTGGGCCGCCACGGCGGCGGGCCACAGCGCCGCGAGCAGCGCCGGCACGGCCAGCAGCGCGCGCAGGCGCCAACGTTCGGCAGCGATCACGGGTGTCGGCATGGCGGCTCCCAGCTTCAGTCGTCGCGCGACGCCGGCATGCGCGCCAGGCAGCGACGGTGGCGCTCATCGACACGACGGGCGAACCACTCGGTCGTCAGCTTGCGACTGAACTTCGGGCTGTGCAAGTCGATCTTCGGCAGCACCGCGCGCGGCAGCACGCGCCGGTCGAGTTGCTCGGCGTAGGCGAACACCCGCTCGTACAGCACCGTCTTCTCGAAGCCGGCCTCCTCGCCCTGCCCGAGGTCGCGGCGGATCGCCGACTCGTTGAGGCCCAGCCGCGCCGCCAGTGTCGCGGCGGCACGTTCGGTCTCGCCTCTCGCGGCATCGCCACCATGCGGCAGCAGGTCGCCGTCGAGCGCGACCGGCAGGCCCGAAGCCACGGCGAGCGCGTTCTGGAATGCGGCGTTGCGGCTGGCCCACCGGCCGGCGTTGAAGTCGGCGAAGCGGTAGATCGGCTGGTCGTAGGGTGCGTCGTAGGCGAGCAGGTGCGCCGCACCGAAGTACAGGCCGCCGCGGCGCGTGAAGACCTCGCGGCGGATGCTGTCCTTGACCGGGTACGGGTAGGGCCGCAACCTGGCCTGCGCTTCGGCGAAGTTGATGCTGACCTGCATCGGCCCGCCGGTGCGCACCGGGTTTCGCTCGGCCAGGAAGCTGCGGCCCAGCGGCACCATGCCGATGAAGTCCTCGAACACCTCGCTGAGCTGGCGCTCGGTCTTCACCGCGTCGATGCGCTCGGCGTAGCTGCGCCCGCCGCCGGACGGCAGCGCGAGCGCGGCGCGCACCGCGAGCATCGGCACGTTGGCCGCGTCGGCACGTCGCTCGATCTCCTTCCAGGCGATCGCGGCCAGCCCGGGCACCGCGGGGTCGGCACGGTAGCCCGACTCCTGCTCGGTCACCGCGAGCACGGCGCAGAGGTTCTCCGCGGTCGACGGCAGTTCCTGCGCGGCCAGCGCGGCGTGCACGTCGGCCGCCCAGCCAGCCCGATCGTCGAGCTTGTCGGGCAGCACACGCAGGATGGCCTCGCGCGCCTCGGTCGGCCCCATGCCTTGCGGCTCGGTCATGCGGCCCGGAATGGCGCAGCCGGCCAGCAGCGCGGCCAGGCCAGCAGAAAGGACAAGGAGGACAAGGAGCCGTCGGTTCATCGGACGCTCGGGAGCAGCGCCGGCATTCTGCGGCATGCCGCCGGCGACCGGCCGGGCCCGCACGGCATACGAGCCGCTGCGGCGGCGCTGCGGCGGCCTCATGAGCCGCCGCAGCGCCGGGTCCCGGCTCAGTAGGGCGAGCCCAGGTGCCGCGTCGCGGCGAGTTCGCCGATGCGCTGGCCCATCACCTCGCCGGCCTCGGTCGCCGAACGGAAGTGGATGCCACCCCAGATGCGCGCGTTCGAGACCTCATGCACGAAGTCTTCGACGCGGTTCCAGCGCCGCACCGCGCCCTTCGCGCTGGGGCTGCTGGTCGACAGCACCGGCTGCGGCCCGCGGCCGATGTCGGCCTTGATCACCGTGGCCACCGACGAGGCCAGGATGCTGTGGCCGCTCGGGTACTCGGGATGCATCGGCGCCTCGATCAGCGACACCCAGCCGGCCTCGCGCGGCGTCGCGGCGTTGCCGTCGCTGTCGCCGTTGCGGATCGCCGTCGCCGGCCGCCAGAAGTGGTGGTGGTACTTGGCCTCGAACACACCGATCATCGCGTCGTCCATCGCTTGCGCGGCAGCGGCGAACAGGCGCGCGTTGCGCTTGACGTCGCGGCCCGGCTGCAGCGCCGCCGAGCGCAGCACGCCGTGGTAGATCGCCGGCAGCGAGTACTCCCAGAAGCGTGCGATCTCGGTCTGTTCGGCAGTGCGCAGTGTGCTGACGCGGCCGCCGAGTTCGCGCACCTCGTTGAAGTCGCGTGCCCAGCGTTCGCCGGCGAGCGCCGGCGGCGGGCCGGGGCGGAACTGCGAGGCGCTCGTCATCAGCCAGGGCTTGCGCTGCGGCCACTGCGGGATCGCCGGTGCGGCCGTCGGCACGTAGACACCCGCCGCGGCATGCGGCCGATAGCTCTCGGGCGTGGCGGCGTTGTCGTCGGCGCGGCGCGCCAGCAGCTCGGTCGCGGCCTTCTCGCCGGCGGCGATGCCGGCGGCCTTGGCCGGGCCGTCGGCCAGCTTGCCGAGCGCGGTCTGCACCGCGGTCTCGACCGCCGGTTGCTGCGCGGCCAGCAGCTTGCCGAGCACCACGCGGTGGGCCGCGGCGACGGCGGCGTCGACCGAGGCTTCGGGCGGCGTCGCCGCCACCGCGTCGGCCACCGCGGTCTGCAGCAGCGCCATCACGCGCACCGCCGGCGGTGTGCCGAGCTTGGCGTCGGCGATCAGGCCGTCGGCCTGCTGGTTCCAGTCGGTGATCACGTCGGCCCGGGCCGGCGTCGCCGGCAGGGCCAGCACGGTGGCCAGCGCGATGGTGTGCCGCACGAAGCGGCGGGGAGTCATCTTCTTCATGGTCTTTCCGATCGGGTTCATTTCTGGGTCACGACGATTTCGAGGTACTCGGAGGGCACGACCATCGAGTCCGCGCCGCCGACGTTGAGCTGTTCGATCAACGCGGTGATGTCGCGGGCCAGCGCGGCCTGGCCGGCGGCGTCGAGCACGCCGAAGGCCTTGTGCGTCGGGCCGTACCAGCCGCGGAACACCTCCAGCCAGTGCGCCGCCGAGCGGTAGCGGAAGTTGAAGGTGCGCCGCTCGACGCGGATGGACGCGGCCTGCGCGCCGAACAGCTCGTGCAGGTAAGCCTCGGTGCCCCACAGCGCCGGCGACTTGACGCCGGCCGGCGGCGGAACGTGGGCGCCGATCAGCTTGAACAGGCGGCCGATGAAGCCTTCGGGCGTCCAGTTGGCCATGCCGATGCGGCCACCGGAACGCGTCACGCGCTGCATCTCGCGCGCCGCGCGGGCGTGGTCGGCGGTGAACATCACGCCGAAGGTGGACAGCAGCACGTCGAAGCGGCCGTCGTCGAAGGGCAGCGCCTCGGCATCGGCGGTCTGGAACTGCACGTCCAGGTGTTCGGCACGGGCGCGCTCGCGGCCCTTGTCGAGCAGCGCCGGCACGTAGTCGGTCGAGACGACGTCGGCGAAGCGGCGCGCGGCGGCCAGCGTGGCGTTGCCGTTGCCGGCGGCGACGTCGAGCACGGACTCGCCGGCGCGCAGGTCGATGGCTTCGGCGAGCGACTCGCCGACGATCTGCAGCGTGGTGCCGACGACGGCGTAGTCGCCGCTGGCCCAGGTGGCCTGCTGGCGTTGTTTGATCGCCGCGAGGTCGGGCGCGGCGGGCGGAGTGGCGGTTGCGGTAGCGAATGCGGTGTTCATGAAAGGTCCTTGCTTGCGGGTTGGAGACCCGGCCTTCATGACCGGGGTATGGAGAGATCGCGAAAGCGCCGCAAAACCCGACATCGGGCTGACTCTCGTTCTAGGGGGGTGCGAGGCGCACAATCCGCGCATGGCCGACGACGAGGACCTGCAGCCGCTGCGCGATGCGCTGACCGCCGCGCAGCACGGCGACGCCGCCGCGGCGCCGGCGCTGTTCGCCGCGCTGTACCGCGAACTGCACCGGCTGGCGCGCAAGCAGCTTTTCGCCAACGCCTCCGGGCTGACGCTGGGCGCCACCACGCTGCTGCACGAGGCCTACCTCGACCTCAGCCGGCGCGGCGTGAGCTTCCCCGACCAGGCACGCTTCTTCGCCTATGCGGCGCGGGCGATGCGCGGGCTGATCGTCGACCATGTGCGCGAACGCCGTGCGCTCAAGCGCGGTGGCGAGTTCCACCTGACCACGCTGGATGCCGACAAGGCCGACGCCGCCCAACCCGCCGACGACCTGCAGCCGCTGTCCGAGGCGCTGGACGCGCTGGCGCAGTCCGACGCCGCGCTGGCCGAGCTGGTCGACCTGAAGTTCTTCTGCGGCCTGGGCTTCGCGGAGATCGCGGCGATGCGCGGCGTCTCCGAGCGCACCGTGCAGCGCGACTGGGCCAAGGCGCGCCTGTTCCTGCACGAGCTGCTGCGCGAAGACTGAGTGTCGGGTTTCGCCGCCGCTTTCCGATCTGACACGGATGGATGCGAGCACGCTGCAACGCCTGGTGCGACTGAGCCCGCAGCTCGACGAGCTGCTCGAGCTGGACGCCGCCGCGCAGCGTGACTACCTCGAGCGCCTGCGCGCCCGCGACGCCGTCACCGCCGACGAGCTGGCCGCGCTGCTGGCGCAGCAGGCCGACATCGAGCGTGAGGCCTTCCTCGAGGACAGCCCGCTCGAACTGAGCGGCGCCACGCTGTCCGGCCAGCAGCTCGGCGCCTACACGCTGGAGCGGCCGCTGGGCGCCGGCGGCATGGGCAGCGTCTGGCTGGCGCGGCGCAGCGACGGCCGCTTCGAGGGCGAGGTGGCGGTCAAGCTGCTCAACCTGGCGCTGCTGGCGCGCGGCGGTGCCGGCCGCTTCGCCCGCGAGGCGCAGGCGCTGGCGCGGCTGGACCACCCGAACATCGCCCGGCTGCTCGACGCCGGCGTCAGCGCCGTCGGCCAGCCCTACCTGGTGCTCGAACGCATCGACGGCAGCCCCATCACGCGCTGGTGCGATGAGCGGGCGCTGGGCGTGGAGGCGCGGCTGCGCCTGCTCGGCGAGGTGCTGGCCGCGGTGTCGCACGCCCACCAGCGGCTGGTGCTGCACCGCGACCTGAAGCCCGACAACATCCTGGTCACGCCCGAGGGCCGGGTGAAGCTGCTCGACTTCGGCATCGCCAAGCTGATCGACGACGAGTCGATGCCGGCCCCGCCAACCGCGCTGACCGAGTTCGCCGGCCGTGCCTTCACACCCGACTACGCCGCCCCGGAACAGGTGCAGGGCGGCGAGGTGACGACGGCCACCGACGTCTACGCGCTCGGCGTGCTGCTGCACGAACTGTTGGGCGGCGGCCACCCGACCGCGCGCGAGGGCGACACACCGGTGCAGCGCCTGCACGCGATCGTCGAGCGCGAGCCGCGCCGTCTGTCGGCCGCGGTGGCCGACCCGGCGCGTGCACGCGCGCTGCGCGGTGATCTCGACAACATCGTCGCCAAGGCCTTGAAGAAGTCACCGGCCGAGCGCTACCCCAGCGTCGCCGCGCTGGCCGAGGACCTGCGCCGCCACCTGGCGCACGAGCCGGTGTCGGCACGCGCCGACGGCTGGGCCTACCGTGCCGGCCGCTTCGTGCGCCGTCATCGCGGCGCCGTGGCGGCGCTGACGGCGACGCTGGCCGCGCTGATCGCCGGCGTGGTCGGCACCGCCTGGCAGGCCGTCGAGGCGCGCCGCGAACGCGACGAGGCGCTTTACCAGGCGCGCCGCGCGCAGGCGCACAGCGACCTGTCGCGCATGGCATTGGAGACCACCGGCGCCGCCGACCAGCCGGTGACGCGCCGCGAGGTGCTGCTGCGCAGCTTCGAGCTGGTCGAGAAGCGCTTCGGCGCCGACCCGCGTGTCGCGGTCAGCCTGCTGTTCCCGATCGCCGGCCGCTTCGCCGCGATGGGCGACGGCGAGATGGACCAGCGCGTGATGCAACACGCCGAGAAGATCGCGCTGGCCAGCGGCGACCCGCAGCTGATCGGCCATGTGTCCTGCAACCTCGTCGACACCGAACTCGACCGTGGTCGGCCGCAGCTGGCGCGTGAGCAGGCACGGCGTGGCCGCGAGGCGCTGGCGCGGGTCGAACGCCCGCCGATCGGCTCGCGCATCGACTGCCTGCGTGCCGAGGCCGACCTGGCACAGGCCGACGGCGACCTGCCGCGCGCGATCGAGCGTTTTGCCGCAGCGGCGACGCTGGTCGAGGCCGAGGGTCAGCTCGACGGCGGGCTCTACGGCAGCATCGTGATGCACGGGGCGGTGCTGCGGGCCGAGGCCGGCCAGTTCGCTGACGCGTACACGATGCAGCGCTGGCTGGCCGAGACCAATCGCCGCGTCGGCCGCGTCGACGCGCTGCTCGACCTGCAGAACCGCCGCGGCATGGCACTGACGCTGACCGGCTGGGGCGAACTCGACGAGGCGCACACGCTGCTGGAGGGCGTCGCCGCACGGCTGCGCGACGATGCGGCAGGCACGCTGCTGCCGGCTTGGCTGGAGCTGCCGCGCGCCCGCCTGCTGGCGCGACGCGGCGACGCCGATGGCGCAGCGCAGCGCCTGCGCGCGCTGGCCGAGACGGCACGCCAGCGCGCCAGCCTGCGCAATGCGTTGGCCGCCGAGGTGGCGCTGCTCGAGGTGTGGGTGGGCGCCCGCCGCTGGGACGAGGCACAGGCGCTGCTGGCCCGGCTGGAGACTGAAACGCTGCGCCCGCCGTGGCGCAGCACGCCGGCGACGCTGCGCGCGGCGATTGCGCTCGGCCACGGCCGCGAGGCCGAGGCGCGCGCGACGATCACCGCCGAACTGAAGCGCCTCGGCCACCCGCAAGCCGCCCCCTCGCCCGCGCTGCTGCAGGCGCTGCAGGTCGCGGTACGCGCCGAACGTGCCGGCGGCGACACCGCCCGGGCCGGCATGCTGGCGCAGCAGGCGCTGGAGATGGCCCAGCGGCTGGCGCGCGACCCGGCACGCAGCGCCGACGTCGCCGAGGCGCGCAAGCTGGTCGCCGGCGGCTAGCCGGCGAGTTGCAGGCGCGCGCCCAGATGGCGCGCCAGGCCGATGCCGCCGGCACGCATCACGGCATGGTGGTTCCAGCGGAACAGCGGCGCCAGCAGCGGTGCCAGCCAGCGCATCCACGGCCGCTCGACCTGCACGCGCCAGACGTAGGTCACGTCGGTGACCTCGCCTTCGCCGCGCAGCAGCCAGATGCCTTCGCCGCTGAGCTGGCCGCGCGAGCGTGCGCGCAGCCGTTCGGGCCGCCGCACCTCGACCGCCTCGACCTCGATGCTCAGCGCATAGGGCAGCCGCGTCGCCCACTCGATGCGCCGCAGGCTGCCGGTGCCGTCGGCGTCGCCGGCACGCAGCGTGTGCACCGCACGCACGTAGGGCCACCAGGCCGGCCATTCCTCCGGCCGGCTCAGCGCCGTCCAGACCCGTTCGACCGGCGCGCCGATGCGCCAGTGGCTGACCAGGTCGAAGTGATGGGCCGCCGCCATCATCGTCACGCCGCCCGCACCCGTGCTGCGGCACGCGGCGGTGCGTAGCCACGCTGTTCGATGTCGGCGCGGTCCTCCAGCGCGGCGGCGCAGACCTCCTTGCGGATCTGCGCCTCCAGCAGGGGCCTGACCAGCGGGCCGACCAGCGGTGGCAGCGGCAGCCGCACGACGATCTCGACCTGCGTGCCGGGGCGGCCTTCGCGCGACTCGGCGTCGAAGCGGATGCGCAACGAGCCGCCGCGGTTGAAACCCTCGACGCTGAGGTCGTCGATGCTGCCGTCGTCGGCGATGCGGCGCTCGAACACGTCGCGCTGGCGGATGCCCAGCAGCCGCACCCGCTGCACGAAGCGCGCGCCTTTCGGGCTGCGCTCCAGCACCTCGAAGCTGAGCTTGGGATGCACGTTGCGGCGGATGTGGTGATCCAGGTCGGCGAACTGCGCGGCAACGAGCTCACGCGGCGCGGCGATCCATTCCAGGTGGCGGACTTCGGCGAAGCGGGTCATGGCAGTCTCTCTTCGTGTTGGGGCTGATGGGGCCGATACGGCGCGGAGCGCGCGGCGGATGCCATCGCGGCGCCCAGCGGCCGCTTGCCCCTGCCGCACCCGGGGGAATGCATCCATACTGCGCAGGCCGCCGTAGACCCGCGCATGGAAGCCGACCGCCGCCCCGCCAACCCGAGCGCACCGGCCACGCCGGGCCAGGCCCGCGCGATGCGCCGCCGCCTGCTGGAACGTGTCGCCGATGCCGACGACAGCCACCTGACCATCGCTGCCGGCGACGGCGACTGGCAGGCGTTCAGCGACGGCGTGCGGATCAAGGTGCTGCACGAGCAGGACGGTGTGCTGTCCTACCTGCTGAAGCTGGCGCCAGGCGCCAGCCTGCCGGCGCACCGCCACCCGGTCGACGAGGAGTGCGTGGTGCTCGAAGGCACGCTGCGTGTCGGCACGCGCATCGAGGTCGGTCCGGGCGGCTACCACCTCGCCCACCGCGGAGCGCTGCACGCCACCTTGTCCAGCGATGGCGGCGCGACGATCTTCCTGCGTGGCGCGGTGCCGGAGGCCAGCCAGATCGTCGCCTAGGGAGATGCGTGCATGAACACCAGCCGTCACCTGCCGGGCGAAGACACCCCGCCTCCTGCCCTGGCCACCGACGACGCTTTCGATCGCCTCGCCGGCCTCGACGGCGACGCGGACGACGCCGCCGAGCCGGCCGCCGACCTGCCCGACGCACCGCGCGGCGTCCGCGGCGGCAGCACGCTCGATGCTTCGGAAGCGCGGCTGTGCGAATGGGTCGAGCGCATCGTCGACCACGACGAGCGGGCGCTGGCGGCGCTGTACGACGCCACGCTGTCGCGCGTCTACGGCCTGGTGCTGCGCATCGTGCGCCGCGCCGCGCTGGCCGAGGAGGTGGTCGAGGACACCTACTTCCAGGTCTGGCGCCAGGCGGCGCGTTTCGATGCGTCGCGCGGCCGCGTGCTGACCTGGCTGCTCGGCATGGCGCGCTCGCGCGCGATCGACGCGCTGCGCCACGAGGCGCGCTTCCAGCACGAGACGCTGGATGGCGAGGACGGCTTCGACGCGCCGGACGACCGGGCCGGCAGCGACGAGTTGCTGGCCATCGCGCGCGGCCACGCCGAGCTGCACCGGGCGCTGCTGCTGCTCAACGCCCAGCCGCGCCAGCTGGTCGCGCTGGCCTTCTTCCGCGGCCTCAGCCACGAGGAGATCGCCAGCGAGACGGCGCTGCCGCTGGGCACCGTCAAGTCGCAGATCCGCCGCGCGCTGGCGACACTGCGCCTGCACATCGGCGACGCGGCCCTGCCTGGCTTCGCGTCCTGAATCGGGCCGACACCATGAACCACGACGACGACTTCGACCCGCTGCTCGGCGAACCCTTCGCGCGCGCCTGGCAGCGCACACCGGCCGACGGCGCGACCCGCGGCCGGCTGATGCAGCGCCTCGCCGCCTCGCGTGCGGCCGAGGCCGGCATGAGCACGGCACGGCGGCGGCGCCTGTCGATCGAACGCCCGGCGGCCGGCGTCGGCGTGCAGTGGCTCTATCGCGCCGACGAGGCCGGCTTGCACGCCGGCCCGGCGAGCCGCTGCGCGCGCGTTTGATCGAGCTGCAGCCGGGTGTGTCGCTGGACGCCGCGGCGCTCGGCGATCCGGCCACGCTGCAGGCCCGCCACCGCGAATGGCTGCTGCTGCGCGGCGAGTTGCACTCGCCGGCCCTCGGCGAGCGGCTGATGGCGCGCGACTACCACGTCACGCCGGCCGGCCAGGCCACGCCGCCGTGGCGCAGCGAGGTCGGCGCGCTGCTGTTCCTGCGCGAGTCGGATCTCGCTGCGGCGCCGGGCGACCGGTCTTTCACCGTGCACGACGATGACGCCGGCTGGCCCGACTACGCGCCCGGCATCGAGCGCCGCGTGCTGTGGCAACGCGATGGCCAGGCCGCGATGCTGTACCGCGCCGCACCGGGTGCGCAGGTGCCGCATCACACCCATGGCCACGACGAAGAATGCCTGATGGTCGACGGCGAGCTGTTCCTCGACGACACGCTGCTGCAGGCCGGCGACTACCAGCTGGCGCGCGCCGGCACCGGCCACCGCATCACCGCGACCGACACCGGCGTGGTGATCTATGCTCACGGCGACCTCGACCTGAGGTTCGTCGCCTGAGCCGATCCTGGACACCGAAGACACCCTGCTGCTGCGCCGCCTGCTCGACCACCGTCCGGTGGCCGCGCTGGCCACGCTGCACCGCGGCGAGCCGGCCGTCTCGATGGTGCCCTTCGTGCTGCCCGCTGGCGGCGACGAGTTGCTGATCCACGTCAGCGCGCTGGCCACGCACACCCGCGACCTGCAGGAGCATGCGCGCGCCAGCCTGCTGGTGATGGCCGAGCCCGGCGCCGGCACGCCGCCGCAGGCACTGCCGAGGGTGTCGCTGCAGGTCGAGGCGCGAATGCTGCCGCGCGAAGGCACCGAGTACGACGCTGCGAAGGCCGCTTACCTGGCGCGCTTTCCCGACAGCGCGGTCACCTTCGAGCTGGCCGACTTCTCCATCGTCGCACTGAAGCCGCTGTCGGCGCGCCTGGTCGCCGGCTTCGCCCGCGCCCATGCGCTGGTCGGCGACACGCTGGTGCAGTGGCTGCGCGCATGAGCGCGACGCTGCGGCTGGAGCCGCTGGGCCTCACGCTGCCGGTCGCCGACGGGCAGAGCCTGCTCGAAGCGGCACTCACCGCCGGCATCCGGCTGCGCAGTTCGTGCCGCAACGGCACCTGCCGCGAATGCATCGCGACGCTGGAGGCCGGCGCGGTGCACTACCGCGTCGAATGGCCCGGCCTGTCACCGGACGAGAAGTTGCAGGGCTGCGTGCTGCCCTGCGTCGCGCTGCCGGTCGGCGACGTGGTTCTGCGTCAGCCGTTCCACGACGCCGACGCGCCGGCGTCGAGCCCGTAACGTTCGATCGCCGCGGCGCAGGTGGCGGCGTCCACCAGGCCCTGCGCGCGCAGCGCGGTCAGTGCGGCCAGCACCACATGGTGGCGATCGACCTCGAAGAAGCGGCGCAACGCGGCGCGGGTGTCGCTGCGGCCGAAGCCGTCGGTGCCCAGCGCGGTGAACGGCGCGGCGATGTACGAGGCCACCAGCTGCGGCCAGGCGCGCAGGTAGTCGGTCGCGGCGATGACCGGGGCGTCGCCGCTCAGGCACTGCTGCACGTGGCTCGTGCGCGGCGCGTCGGCCGGATGCAGGCGGTTGAAGCGCTCGACCTCGCGCGCGTCGCGCGCCAGCTCGGCGAAGCTGGTCGCGCTCCACACCTCGGCGGCGATGCCCCAGTCGGCGGCCAGCAGTTCCGCCGCCGCGATCACCTCGCGCAGGATGGTGCCCGAGCCGAGCAGCCGCACCGTGCCCTTCGCCGCGGTCGGCGCGTGCACGGTGTAGCGGTACAGGCCCTTGATCAGGTCGGCCTCCACACCGGCCGGCAGCGAGGGCTGGGCGTAGTTCTCGTTCATCAGCGTGACGTAGTAGAAGACGTCTTCCTGGCGCTCCATCATCTGCCGCATGCCGTGGTCGAGGATGACCGCGAACTCGCCCGCGAAGCAGGGGTCGTAGGCGCGGCAGTTGGGCACCGCCGCGGCCTGCAGCAGGCTGGAACCGTCCTGGTGCTGCAGGCCCTCGCCGCCCAGCGTGGTGCGGCCCGCGGTCGCGCCGAGCAGGAAGCCGCGCGAGCGCTGGTCGGCGGCGGCCCAGATCAGGTCGCCGATGCGCTGGAAGCCGAACATCGAGTAGTAGATGTAGAACGGCAGCATCGCCTGGCCATGCACCGAGTAGCTGGTGGCGGCTGCCGTCCAGCTGCTGATCGCGCCGGCCTCGCTGATGCCTTCCTCGAGGATCTGCCCGTCCGTGGCCTCGCGGTAGCTGAGCACCGAGCCGATGTCCTCCGGCTCGTAGGTCTGGCCATTGAACGAGTAGATGCCGACCTGCTTGAACAGGTTGGCCATGCCGAAGGTGCGCGCCTCGTCGGCGACGATGGGCACGATGCGCGAACCGAGCTGGGCGTCCTTCAGCAGCGCGGTGAGCATGCGCACGAAGGCCATCGTGGTGCTCATCTCCTTGCCGTCGGCCTGCAGTGCGAACTCGGCGAAGCGCGCGATCGCCGGCACCGCCACCGCGGCCGCGTTGCCGCGACGCGCCGGCACCGGGCCGCCCAGCGCGGCGCGGCGTTCCTTCAGGTAGCGCATCTCGGCGCTGTCCTCGGCCGGCCGGAAGAACTGCAGCGACGCCGCCTGCTCGTCGGTGAGCGGCAGGTCGAAGCGGTTGCGGAAGGCGACCAGGTCCTCGCGCTCCAGCTTCTTCTGCTGGTGCGTGGTCATGCGGCCCTGGCCGGCGTCGCCCATGCCGTAGCCCTTCTTGGTCTGCGCCAGGATCACCGTCGGCTGGCCGCGGGTGCGCACGGCGGCGTGGTAGGCGGCAAAGATCTTCACCAGGTCGTGGCCACCGCGCTTGAGGCGGTCGATCTGCTCGTCGGTCAGGCCCTGCGCCAGCGCCGCCAGCGCCGGGTCCTGGCCGAAGAAGTGCTCGCGGTTGTAGCGGCCGTCCTTGGCGGCGAAGGTCTGGAACTGGCCATCCACCGTCTTCGCGAAGGCCCGCGCCAGCGCGCCCTCGCTGTCGCGCGCGAACAGGCCGTCCCAGTCGGAACCCCAGACCAGCTTGATGACGCGCCAGCCGGCGCCGGCGAACAGCGCCTCGAGCTCGTCGATGATGCGGCCGTTGCCGCGCACCGGGCCGTCCAGCCGCTGCAGGTTGCAGTTGACCACCCAGACCAGGTTGTCGAGCTTCTCGCGCGCGGCCAGCGTCAGTGCGCTCATGCTCTCGGGCTCGTCCATCTCGCCGTCGCCGAACACGCCCCAGACCTTGCGCTGCTGGGTGTCCTTCAGGCCGCGGTGCTGCAGGTAGCGCATGAAGCGCGCCTGGTAGATCGAGCTGATCGGCCCCAGGCCCATCGAGCCGGTCGGGAACTGCCAGAAGTCCGGCATCAGCCACGGGTGTGGGTAGCTCGACAGGCCGCGCACGCCGTGCTGCTTCGCGCTGATCTCCTGGCGGTAGTGGGCGAGGTCGTCCTCGCTCAGCCGCCCTTCGAGGAAGGCGCGTGCATAGACGCCGGGCGCCGAATGCGGCTGGTAGAAGACCAGGTCGCCGCCGCCGTCGCTCTCGCCACCGCGGAAGAAGTGGTTGAAGCCGACCTCGAACAGGTCGGCCGCGCTGGCGTAGCTGGCGATGTGGCCGCCGAGTTCGCCATAGGCCTGATTGGCGCGCACCACCATCGCCAGCGCGTTCCAGCGCATCAGCGAGGCCAGGCGCTCCTCGATCGCCAGGTCGCCCGGAAAGGCCGGCTGGCGTGCGGCGGGAATGGTGTTGACATAAGGGCTGCCCAGCGCCGGCTGCCAGCCGATCTCGGGCGCACGTGCGCGGGCTGCGAGCATGTCCATGATCTCGCGCACGCGCTGCGGCCCGGCGGCCTGCAGCAGCGAGGCGAGCGCGTCGCGCCATTCGGCGCTCTCGGCCGGATCGCTGTCGCTGAACGGGGCGGCCTGGGCCAGTTGCGGCTGGATCGATGAATCGCTCATGCGCATGTGTCTCCTGCTTCGCACTGTAGGCGCGAAGGGCCGGCACAGGTGACCGAACGCACCGCTGGTCGGCAGCTTCAACGGCACAATGTGCTGTTGTTCGATCCAATCACGGCACGATGAACCTCGACAGCACCGACCTGCGCATCCTGCGCGAACTGCAGGCCGACGCCAGCCTGTCCAACGTCGAGCTCGCGCGGCGTGTCGGCCTGTCGCCCTCGCCCTGCCTGGCGCGCGTGAAGGCGATGGAGGCCGGCGGGCTGATCCGCCAGTACGTCGCGCTGCTCGACGCGCAGCGCCTCGGCCTGCACCTCAACGTCTTCATCTCGATCAGCCTGAAGCAGCAGACGCGCGCCGCGCTCGAGTCCTTCGAAGCGAAGATCGCCGCGCGCGATGAGGTGATGGAGTGTTATCTGATGACCGGTGACGCCGACTACCTGATTCGCGTCGCGGTGCCCGACATGGCAGCGCTGGAGCGCTTCATCCTCGAGCAACTCTCGCCGATGAAGGAGGTGGAGAAGATCCGCTCCAGCTTCGCGCTCAAGCAGGTGCGCTACAAGACGGCACTGCCGCTCGGACGACGCTGAGCCTTCCCGCGACAAACGCCACACCGCGCATCGCCCGCATGTGTCGCGCGCGCGGGGCGATGAACCAGAATCCTCCGATCCCTCACGCTCGAAGCAACACGCACCCGCCCATGCCGCAGTACCTCACGACCGAAGAACAGCGCTGGGCCCTGGCCCTGGAGAACGCGAGCTTCGGCCTGTGGGACCTCGACCCTCGCGTCGAGACGGTGCACTACTCGCCGCAGTGGAAGGCTCGCCTGGGCTTCCCGCGCCTCCACGCGCCGGACACCACGGCGTTCTGGCGTTGCCGGGTGCACCCGGACGACTTCGACTCGATGTTCGACTCGCTGCGCTCGCACCTCGACGGCCATGGGTCGAGCTACGAGATGCGCTTCCGCCTGCGCAGCAACGGTTCGGGCTATCGCACGGTGGTGTCGCGCGGCCGGGTCGTCGAGCGCGATGCCCAGGGCCAGGCGACGCGCATGGTCGGCACGATGGTCGACCTCACCGGCCGGCCGGCCCGCATGGCGCGCGCGGGCCTCGCCGCCGAGGAATCCTGGGTCGGCTCGGCCGCGATGGATCCGCCGCTGCACACGACGCTGCGCGGTGGCGGGCCAGCCGGCAGCCGGCTGCTGGTCGACCGGATCGGCGACCTGCTCGAGCTTGCGCTGCGCGAAAGCAGCCCGGCGCTCTAGCCCCTTCTTCCCCGCCGCGGCGCTGGCGCCGGCGAGAACGACCTGACCCGCTCGGGTGGCCGTGCATCGTCAAGTGATCGATGTATTACATAAATGATGATACTTTGGTCATGTATGCTGTATACAATCAGTTCTTGATGTACGCCAATCGCGGCAGGTTGTTGAAGGACCCTCTGTGTCGAGCGCTGCAGTACCCCCGCATGTCGGCGCCGACCGCGCCGCGAAGGCGCACCTCACCGGCCGGAGCATGGGCTCGGACCTCTTCTTCAACTACGTCGATCGCCTGCCCGACGGTGTCGCGCTGTGTCGCCGCGGTGCCGGCACCGACGGCGCTGCGTTCCAGATGGTGCACGCCAATCCGGCGCTGAGGGCGAGGCTGGGACCGGCAGCCGCCGCCGGCACGCTGGCCGAGGCGCTGGGGCCATTGGCGACGCTGCTCGAGCCGGCGCTGCAGCGCGCCTGCACACGGCCCGCCGACGACGGGCGGCAGGACGAGCTTGAACTGTTCGACGAGGCCCGCGGGCACTGGTTCGCGGTCAGCGCCGTCAGCCCGATGAACGACCATGTGGCGCTGACCTTCCGCGACGTCACCGCCTACAAGGTGGCCAGCGCCTGCGCCGGCGACCTGGTCGGCTCGCTGCCGCTGGAGGCTTCGCTGGCGCGCAGCGAGGCGCGCCAGAACGCGGCCCGGCTCGGCGCGACGCTGGGCAGCTGGGACCGCGATCTGCTCAGCGGCGAGGTGCTGTGGTCACCCGAGATGTTCGAGATCTACGGCCTCGAACACCTGCGCCCGACCATCTCGGCGGCGGGCAGCCTCGCCACCGTGCACCCGGAGGACCGCAAGCCGACGCTGGCGGCGCTCGCGCTGGCGCTGCGCGAGCAGCGTGCCATCGACATCACCCACCGCGTCGTGCTCGGCGACGGGCGGCTGCGCCACGTCCGCCTGTGCGGTCAGGTCAGCCACGGCACCAGCGGCCGGCCGCTGCGCGCCAGCGGCACGGCGCAGGACGTCACCCTCGAGGTCACGCGTGAGGCCGAGTTGCGCGAGGGCGAGGCGCGGCTGCGCACGATCTTCTCGGCGATGTCCGAAGGACTGGTCATTCACGACCGCGACGGCCGGGTCGTCGATGCCAACGCCGCCGCCGCGCCGCTGCTCGGCCTCACCCACGACCAGCTGCTCGGGCGCAGCCCGCTGGACCCGCGCTGGCAGGCCGTGCACGAGGACGGCACGCCGTGGCCTGGGCAGGAGCACCCGGCCATGGTGACCCTGCGCACCGGCCAGGAGCTGCGCATGCAGACCATGGGCGTGACCGCGCCGGGCCAGGGCCAGCGCTGGATCAGCATCAACGCCAGCCCGCTGTGGGCCGATGGCGGCAGCGCGCCGTCCGGCGTCGTCGCCTCGTTCAACGATGTCACCCCGCGGCTGCAGCTGAAACAACGCATGCAGCGCACCGAGGCCGAGCTGACCGACCTCTACGACAACGCCCCCTGCGGTTACCACGCGCTCGACGCCGGCGGACGCTACCTGCGCATCAACGCCACCGAGCTGTCGTGGCTGGGCTGCACGCGCGACGAGGTGATCGGCCGGCTGAGCCCGTCCGACTTCTTCTCGGCGCAGAGCCAGCTACTGTTCCGCGAGCACTTCCCACGCCTGGCTGCCGGCGAATGCGTGGATGGCCTCGAGCTCGAGCTGATCGGCCGCTGCGGCACGCGGCGCTGGGTGCGCCTGAACGCGTCGGTGGTGCGCGACGCCGACGGCCGCTTCGTCGCCACCCGCTCCATCCTGCACGACATCACCGAACTGCGCCGCTCGCGCGACGCACTGCAGCGCATCAACGCCGAGCAGGCGCAGTTGCTGGACAACGAGCTGATCGGCATGGTGCGGGTCCGCAACCGGCACTTCACCTGGGTGAACCGCGGCACCGAACGCCTGTTCGGCTACCGCGCCGACGAGCTGGTCGGCCAGCCCACGCGCACGCTGTACGAGAGCGAGGCCGACCACGCCGCCGTCGGTGTCGCGCTGGCCCAGCGCCGCGCCGCCGGCAAGTCGCTGCGCGTGCAGGTGCGCATGCGCCGCCGCGACGGCCGGGTCGTCTGGATCGACATCAGCACCGTGCCGCTGAGCGAGCCGGCCGGCGAGTCGCTCGCGCTGCTGGCCGACATCACGGCGATGAAGGTGGCCGAGGAGGAGCGCATCCGTTCGCTGGCACTGGAGTCGCAGAACCTGCAGCTGCACGAGACGGTCGGCCTGAAGAACCAGTTTCTGGCCAGCATGTCGCACGAGCTGCGCACGCCGCTGAACGCCGTCATCGGCTTCACGCAACTGCTGAAGGCGGGCGTGGTCGACCCGGGTTCGCCCAAGCAGGGCGTCTACCTCGACCAGATCGAGTCCAGCGGCAGGCACCTGCTGCAGCTGATCGAGGCAATGCTGGACTACGCCAACGCCGAGTCGGGCCTGCTGGCGCTGACACCCGAGCCACTGGACCTCGACGAGTCGGTGCGCGACGTGCTGGACGCGCTGCGAGCGCGCTGCGAGCGCAGGCAGGTCAGCGCCCGCGCGGAGGTCGACGCGTCGCTGACCGGGCTGCGGCTCGACCGGCTGCGGCTGCGCCAAGTGCTGCTGCAGCTGATCGACAACGCGGTCAAGTTCTCCCGGCCCGCGGGCCGGGTCGAGGTCAGGGCGCTGCCGGACGGTCCGGACCACCTGCGCATCGAGGTGCACGACCAGGGCATCGGCATCGCCGAATCCGACCTGCCATCGCTGTTCACGCCCTTCCACCAACTCAGCGCCGGGCCGACCAAGGCCTACGAAGGCACCGGGCTCGGTCTGGCGCTGGTGCGCCGCCTGGTCGAGGCGCAGGGCGGCAGTGTCGGCGTGCGCAGCACGCTTGGGCTGGGCAGCGTGTTCAGCGTCAGGCTGCCACGCCAGCAGCTGCTGGCCGACTGACGCGGCCGGACGGCGGCGCTGCGCTCAGGCGCGCAACGGCAGCGCAGCGCCAATCGCCACGAACACGCCGCCGCAGGCCTGGTTGAAGCGCTTGCCGCTGCGCTGCAGCCAGGGCCGGATGCGGTGCGCCGTGCTGGCGATCACGAACTCGGTGACCACCTCGATGCCGGCGAAGGTGCCGGCCATGATCAGGAACTGCACGAACAGGCTGCGCGCCGGGTCGATGAACTGCGGCAGGAAGGCGGCGAAGAACAGGATGCCCTTGGGGTTGGTCGCCGCCGACAGCGCCCCCTGGCGGAACAGCGACCAGCCGCCGCGCGCCGTCGCCGTGGCCTGCAGCTCCACGCCGATCGCCGGCGCACGCCACACCTGCACACCCAGCCAGACCAGGTAGGCACCGCCCAGCCACTTCAGCACCGTCAGCCACAGCAGCGAGGTCTGCAGCAACGCGCCGATGCCGAACATCGACAGCGCGATGACGGTGACGAAGCCGCACGAACCGCCGAAGATCGTCCACAGCGTCTTGCGCCGGCCGTGCAGCGCGCCGTGGGTCAGCGCCAGCAGGCCGTTGGGCCCGGGCGACAGCGACAGGCCGAGCGCCGCCAGCAGGTAGATCAGCCAGGTGTGGAGGTCCATGCGAGCGTGCGCTCCAGCCAGTCGTCGATCGCCTCGCGCCGCGCCGGCAGCAGCGTCGCACCGCCGGTGAAACGCTGCCAGTCGTCGACGTGATGCTTCGAGACGGCGGTCAGGAAGGGGATGTCGCGCGACATGATCTCGAGCAGTTCGGCCGAGAACCCCGCGCCCTCCGACTCCAGGCGGCCGAAGCGGTTGCAGACGATCAGCTCCGGCGCGCCGTCCAGCGCCTCGCGCAGCACCGCGCTGGCACGCGCGAAGCCCTGCGGGTCGGCGCGGCAGGCCTGCGAGTCGCGGCCCAGCGGCTGCGAGACGAGGTATCCGTCACGCTTGTCGATGTCGACCAGCACCATCTCGGCCAGGCAGTCGCCGCGCTGCGGCGCCGGCGCCATCAGCAGGCCGCGCACCTGGCGGCCACGCTGGCGCTGCGCGTCGACCACCTCGGCAAGCAGTGCGTCGACGTCGCAGCTCCCGTCGTGATGGATGGCGGCCGCGCGCAGTTCGTTCATGAGGAAGTCCACTATAGCTCGCGGGCCGGACTCAGGTCGGCAGCACGGCGGCCGATATCCCGATGCATCGAAAGGAATGCCATGCCGCTCGACCTGCCTCCCGCCACCCTGGCCGCCCTCGCCGCCGGCACTGTCGCCGCAGCCGCCGCCGCGGCCTGGGCCTGGCGTTCGCGCCGCCGCCCCGCCAAGGCGGCTCCCGCCGCCGGCGCCGCCGACAACGGCCAGGACCCGCTGACCGGCCTGCCGACCCGGGTGCGCTTCGAGCTGATGCTGCAGGACGGCCTGACCGCCAGCGAGCGCACCGGCAGCGACAGCTGCGTGCTGTGCCTCGGCGTCGACGGCATGCGCCTGGTCAACGAGCGCTTCGGTCAGCCGGTCGGCGATCGCACGCTGGCCCTGGTGGCCGCCCGGCTGCGCGAGCTGTGCGGCGCCTCGACGCCGCTGGGCCGGCTCGGCGGCGACGAGTTCGCGCTGTGGCTGAACGCGCCGCGCGACGCCGGCGAGAAGCTGGCGCTGCGCCTGGTGCAGGCTTTTGCCGCGCCGCTGCTGGTCGAAGGCCGCGAGGTGGCGGTGACGCTGTCCGTCGGCCTGGCCGTGGCGCCGGAGCACGGCAGCAACCTGCGTCTGCTCGCCAAGGCGGCCGCGGCGATGCAGTCGGTCAAACGCAACGGCGGCGACTCGCACGCCCTGTTCGACCCGCGCATCGAGGCCGCCCACGGCGAGGAGACGGCCATCGCCCGCGAACTGCAGCAGGCCGTCGTCAAGCGCCAGCTCGAACTGTTCTATCAGCCGCGGCTGGACACCACGACGCTGCAGGTCAGCGCCGTCGAGGCGCTGCTGCGCTGGCGCCACCCGACGCTGGGCCTGGTCAGCCCGGCGCGCTTCATCCCGATCGCCGAACGGCACGGGTTGATCGACTCGATCGGCGGCTGGGCGCTCGACGCAGCGCTGAAGCAGGCCGGCACCTGGCGGATGGCCGGGATCAAGCTGCGCGTGGCGGTGAACGTCTCCGGCCGCCAGTTCCGCCAGGACGACTTCGCCACCAAGCTCGAGCGCGCGCTGAAGGCTCATGGCCTGCCGGCGGACGCGGTGATCTGCGAGATCGCCGAGGACGCCGCGGTCGAGAACACCGAGGCGACGCGGCGCGCCTTCGACAAGCTGCACAAGCTGGGCATCGGCATCGCGATCGACGACTTCGGCGCCAGCGCCGCGGCGATCGCGGCGCTGCACGACGTGCCGGCCCAGGAGCTCAAGCTCGACCGCGCGCTGCTGGCCAGCATCGCGCGCCAGCCGGAAGCGCGCCTGGCCTTCGCCGCCTCGGTGCAGGCTGCACGCGCGCTCAAGCTGCGCCTGGTCGCGCAGGGCGTGGAGTCGGAGCCGCAGCGTGCGCTGGCGGTGCAGCTGGGCTGCGACGAGATGCAGGGCTACCTGTTCGCCAAGCCGATGAGCGCGCGCGCGGTGGCCATCTGGGCCGCGGACGCCGCGACCACGCTGGCGCAGACCTTCAAGCCCTCGGCCTTCAAGGACACCCTGCCGATGGCCGGGCAGCCGGCCTCGGAAGGCTTCGCGCAGACGCGCATCTCGCTGCGCCGCTGAGGCGCCTGCGCTGCGCCGTTTCGGAGGCGCTCCGCTTCGGCGGCTCAGTCGCCCTTCTTCGGCCGCCCCGGCTTGAGCGGCGCCAGCGCGTTCAGCGCCGCCTGCAGCGCGCCATCGTTCAGGCCGGCCAGCGCCTGCAGGCCGGCGCGCAGCAGCTCACTCTTCTTGGTCGGGCGCTTGAAGCCGAGCGCACGGTCCTTCAGCGCCGCGATCAGCGCGAAGTCGGCCTGCGGCATCGTGAAGCTGTCGCGGACCAGCTTGGCCTTGGCCGGCTTCGCGGGCTTGGCCGGTGCGGCCGGTGCGGCCGGCTTGGCGGCCGGAACCTTCGCCGTCACCGGCTTCGCGGCGGGCTTGGCCACGGCCTTCGGCGCGGGCGGCCGGGCAGCGGCCTTCGGCGCGGGTTTCGCGGCCGTCCTGGTCACGGTCTTCCTGGCGGTCTTCGCAGCGGTCCTGGTGGCCATGGTCGGCATTCCTTCATTGGTATAAATTGTTTATACAGTTTATACCAATCCACCACGACGTCACACACCTGCCACATGCGCGACCGAGACTCGCGCGCATGGACATGCTGATGGATGCGGCGCTGCACGACGCGCCGGCGCTCGCGTGGGACGCAGGGCGGTGCGCCGCGCTGATCGACGAGCTGAAGACGCTGCGCGACGCGATGCTCGCCCACGAGCGCACGCTCGCCCCCTGGATCGCCGAGGCCGGCGACGCGCGCAGCGCCAGCGCCCGCAACCTGGCCCACTACCTGGCCCTGCGCGGGACCGATCTGCGCGAACTGCAGGAGCAGCTCGCGCGTTTGGGCCTGTCGTCGCTGGGCCGCGGCGAAAGCCACGTGCTGGCCAACCTCGACAAGGTGCTGGGCCTGCTGCACGTGCTGGCCGGCCGCCCCTGGGAGGCGCAGGGTGCCGGCGAGCCGGCGGGCTTCGGCAGCGGCCGCGATCGCCTGGCCGAGCATGCGACGGCGTTGTTCGGCCCGCCGCCGGCGCAGCGCCGGGTGCGCATCATGGTCACGCTGCCGGGCAGCGCGGCGCAGGACGCTGCGCTGGTCGGCGCGCTGGTGCACGCCGGCATGGACGTCGCCCGCATCAACTGCGCCCACGACGACGCGCCGGCCTGGACGGCGATGGCCTCGCACGTGCGCCGTGCTGCGGCGGCCAGCGGACGCACGGTGAAGGTGCTGATGGACCTGGCCGGCCCGAAGATCCGCACCGGGCCGATCGCCGCCGGCCCCAGCGTGCTGAAGATCAAGCCGGTGCGCGACGACTTCGGACGGGTCAGCGCGCCGGCGCTGGTCGGCCTGCGTGCCGTCGGCTCGGCGCTGCCCGTGCACGGTGCCTCGGCGACGATCGAGGTCGAGCCGGGCTGGCTGGAGCAGCTGCGCACCGGTGACCGCATCGAGTTCGTCGATGCACGTGCGTCGACGCGGCACATGACCGTGATCGACGAGCGCCCCGACGGCGCGCTGCTCGAGTGCCGGCAGACCGCCTACCTGACGCCGCAGACCTGGCTGCGCCTGCGCGACCGCGACGTGCACCGCCCTGACACGCCGGTGCATGGCCTGCCGGCCGCTGCCGGGCGCATCCGGCTGTTTCGCGGCGACCTGCTGCGGCTGACGCGCGACGGCCTCGGCCGGCCCGCCAGCCGCGGCGAATCGGGCCGTCGCGTCTCGCCGGCCACGGTGTCGTGCACGCTGCCCGAGGCGCTCGAGCAGGTGCGCAAGGGCGACCGGATCTGGTTCGACGACGGCCGCATCGGCGGCGTGATCCGCCGCGTGTCGGCGCGCGGGGTCGACGTGGAGATCGGCGAGGTCGCCGACGACGGCCAGGACCTCGCCGCGGACAAGGGCATCAACCTGCCCGACAGCGCGCTGGACCTGCCGGCGCTGACGGCCAAGGACCTCGCCGACCTCGACGTCGTCGCGCGCCATGCCGACATCGTCGGGTTGTCGTTCGCGCAGACCGCCCAGGATCTGCAGACGCTGCGCCGCGAACTCGACGCACGCGGCGGCGCCCAGCTGGGCGTGATGCTGAAGATCGAGACGCGGCGCGGCTTCGAGCACCTGCCCGAGCTGCTGTTCGCCGCGCTGGGCAGCCGGGCCGCGGGGGTCATGATCGCGCGTGGCGACCTTGCCGTCGAATGCGGCTTCGAACGCCTGGCCGAGGTGCAGGAAGAGATGCTGTGGGCCTGCGAGGCGGCGCACCTGCCGGTCGTCTGGGCGACGCAGGTGCTGGAGTCGCTGGCCAAGCGCGGCCAGCCTTCGCGCGCCGAGATCACCGACGCGGCGATGGGCGAGCGCGCCGAATGCGTGATGCTCAACAAGGGCCCGCACATCCTCGAGGCGATGCGCACGCTCGACGACGTGCTGCGCCGCATGCAGGGCCACCAGGCGAAGAAGCGGCCGCTGCTGCGTGCGCTGAAGTCCTGGAAGCCGGCGGCGAACGCCTGAGGTGGCGGCCCTCGCGGACGCCGCCGAACGCCTGCCGAACGGCTTCCACCGGCTGATCGCCGCGCAGTTCTTCTCCGCGCTGGCCGACAACGCGCTGCTGATCGTCACGATGGCGCTGCTGCAGCGCCGCGGCCTGCCGGCGTGGTGGGCACCGCTGCTGAAGTTCGGCTTCACGCTGTCGTATGTGCTGCTGGCGCCGCTGGTCGGCCCGCTGGCCGACGCCATGCCGAAGGCGCGGCTGATGGCCTGGATGAACGGCGTCAAGGTGCTGGGCGTGCTGGCGCTGCTGGCCGACGTGCATCCGGTGGCGGCCTTCGTCGTCGTCGGCTTCGGCGCGGCGGCCTATGCCCCGGCCAAGTACGGACTGGTCACCGAGCTGGTCGCGCCACGCCGGCTGGTCGCCGCCAATGGCTGGCTGGAGGTCACCGTGGTCTGCGCGGTGCTGCTCGGCACGGTGTTCGGCGGCCTGCTGGTCAGCCCGGCGCTGGCGCCGCTGTGGCGGCAAGGGCTGACCGACCTGCATCTGCTGCTGGCCGTCTACGCGCTGGCCGCGCTGATCAACCTCGGCATCCCGGACAGCGGCGCGCGCTACGCCGCCCGGTCCATCCACCCGCTGGCACTGTGGCGCGACTTCCGCGACGCCAACGCCACGCTGTGGCGCGATCCGCTGGGCGGCCTGTCGCTGGCCGCGACCACGCTGTTCTGGGGCGCCGGTGCGACGCTGCAGTTCATCGTGCTGCGCTGGGCGCAGGAGCAGCTCGATCTGCCGCTGCACCAGGCCAGCATGCTGCAGGCGGCGGTGGCGGTCGGCGTGGTGGCGGGCGCGGCCGTCGCGGGGCGTTTCGTCGCGCTGGCCGACGCGCGGCGCATGCTGGTCTTCGGCGTGGCGCTCGGCCTGATGCTGCCGCTGGTGGCCTGCATGCGCAGCCTGTGGCTGGCCGTGCCGCTGCTGGTGCTGGCCGGTGCGGTGGGCGGGCTGATGGTGGTACCGCTGAACGCGCTGCTGCAGCACCGCGGCTGCGAGCTGCTGACCGCCGGCCGTTCGATCGCCGTGCAGGGCTTCAACGAGAACGCCAGCATCCTGGCGATGCTGGGTGCCTATGCGGTGCTGGTCGCCGTCGAGCTGGCCATCGTGCCGCTGATGTGGGGCTTCGGGCTGGCCATCGCGGCGGCCATCGCGTGCCTGATGCGCCGCGCGCGGCAGCTCCCCGCCTGAGACGCCGCTGCCGGGTCAGCCGGCCTGCTGCAGCGCGGCGTTGCCGTTGACGCTGCCCGACGACGCGTGCCGGCGGATGGCGGCGGCGAGCACCGCCTCGAAGCGCTGCACGATCGCTTCCCAGTCGAGCTGCAGCGCCCGATCACGCGCTGCACGGCCGATGCGCTCGCGCCGCGCCGGGTCGAAGGCCAGCGCGACGGCCGCGTCGACGAAGGCACGCGCGTCGCCGAACGGCACGCGCACGCCCTGGTCGCCGTCGCCCATCACCTGCGCGGCAGCCGCGTAGTCGAAGGCGACCACCGGCAGGCCGCTCGCCATGGCTTCGGTGGTGACGTTGCCGAAGGTCTCGGTGACGCTGGGGAACAGGAACAGGTCGGCACTGGCGTAGTGCGCCGCGAGGTCCTCGCCGCGACGCTGGCCGGCGAACACCGCGCCCGGGCACATCGCCTGCAGCTCGTCCTGCAGCGGCCCGCCGCCGACCAGCACCAGCCTGGCCTGCGGCACACGCTGCTCGATGGCGCGGAAGGCGTCGAGCAGCGCCTCGAGGTTCTTCTCGCGCGCCAGCCGGCCGACGCAGGTCACCACCAGCGTGTCGTCGTCGGCGCCCCACTGCGCGCGCAGCGCCGGGCTGCGCCGCATCGGCGCGAACTGCCGTGTGTCGACGCCGCGTGTCACCACTTCGAGGCCCTGGAAACCCTCGCCGGCCAGCTCGCGCTTCAGCTCGTCGGTGGGCACCATCGTGCACAGCGTGCGGTTATGGAACTTGCGCAGGTAGGCCATGATCGGCTTGCGCAGCCAGCCGACGCCGTAGTGCTGCGTGTAGGTGTGGAAGTTGGTGCGGAAGTCCGAGCACACCGGCAGCTTCAGGTGCAGCGCCGCCTGCAGCGCCGACCAGCCCAGCGGTCCTTCGGTGGCGATGTGCACGACGTCGGGCCGCTGCAGCGTCCACAGCCGCACCAGCGTGCGCTTGGACGGCACGCCCATGCGCAGGCTGGGGTAGCGCGGGATCGGCATGCCGCGCAGCAGCACCTCGTGGAAGCGGTCGCCCTGGCCGGCCAGCTGCTCGCGGCTCTGCCGCGGCCGCAGCAGCTGAACGTCGTGGTTGCGTCGCTGCAGGCCCTCGACCATGCGCGCCACCGTCAGCGACACGCCGTTGACCTCCGGCGGGTAGGTCTCGGTCACGCAGGCAATGCGCATCGAGCGCGACGCCGCCGGGAAGTGGTCGACGATCAGGTCGCTGTCGGGCATCGGCTCCATGCGCGCATTGTGCGAAAGGCGCGAGTCGGTTCGATGACAGCGCGGCCGTCACGCCGTTTTCACGCAGCGCCGTCACGATCCGGACACCCGCCACCCGACCCCGAGGGACTCGTGAACCACTTTCTGCAGGAACTTCGCACGCAGCGCTGGGACGACCACCGCTACTACCACCACAGCCGCATCAACCAGAGCCTGCACCTGATCAGCGCGCTCAGCTTCCTCGCGGCCTATGCGCTGCTCTTCGTCGACCCGGCGCTGGCCGCCATCCTCGCCTGGTGCGTCTCGATGACCAGCCGCCAGGCGGGCCACTTCTTCTTCGAGCCGCGTGGCTTCGACGAGGTCAACCAGGTCAGCGACGAATACAAGGAGGAGATCAAGGTCGGGTACAACATCCGCCGCAAGATCGTGCTGATGGCCGTGTGGGTGCTGCTGCCGGCGCTGCTGTGGTTCGAGCCTTCGCTGTTCGGACTGATCGAGCCGGCCGTCGGCCTGAACGGCTTCGTGCACGACGTCGGCATCGCCTGGCTGGCACTGGGCGTGACCGGGCTGCTGTTTCGCGTCGCGCAGCTCTGGCTGACGCAGGGGCCGATGAAGGGCCTGGCCTGGGCGACCAAGATCCTCACCGATCCCTTCCACGACATCGCGCTCTATCACAAGGCGCCGCTGCACCTGCTGCGCGGCGAACTGGTCGACCCGATGCCGCATGTGCGGCATCCGTCCTGAGCCGTTCGGTTCAGAAGCGCTGGCGCAGCATCTCCCTGAGGATGCTGCGCCGGATGCCGCGGTCGGTCTGCGCGGCGTCGTGCCACCACCAGCCGTCGGCCTGCATCTGCCGCGCCGCGGCGACGAATCGCTCGCGCACCTCGTGCACCTCGGCGTCGCCGTAGTTCAGGCTGAAGATCAGCCGCCCACTGCCCACCCAGCTCAGCGCCAGCCCATGCGCACGCAGGTAGAACTGCAGCATCCAGTTGTAGCGCGAGGGCTGCGTGTAGAGCACCGTCCAGACGGTCGCCATGTTGGCCACGCGCAGCGGCAGGCCGGCCTCGTCGAACGCCCGGTTGAAGCCCTCGGCATGGCCGTTCCAGCGCTCGTCCAGCCCGTCGTACAGCGCCTTCACCTCGGGCCGCTCGAGGCGCCGCAGGAAGGCCTGCATCGCCGTCATCACGTAGGGGTGGGCATTGAAGGTGCCGCGCGCGAAGCAGATGTCGGCCGGCCGCTCCTCGCGGAAGCGCTTCATCAGCTCGCGCCTGCCGCAGACCACGCCGACCGGCAGCCCGCCGCCCAGCGTCTTGCCGTAGGTGACCATGTCGGCGCGCACGCCGAAGTACTGCTGCGCGCCTCCCGGGCGCCAGGCGGAAGCCGAGGAACACCTCGTCGAAGATCAGCACGATGCCGCGCTCGCTGCACACCGCGCGCAGCTGGTGCAGCCACTCTGTGTAGCGCGCACGGTCGTAGCCGGCGCGGCGGGTGCTGTCGACCAGCGAGGAGTCGCCCGGCGCAGAACCGTTCGGGTGCAGCGCCTGCAGCGGGTTGACCAGCACGCAGGCGATGTCGCGGCGCGTGCGCAGCACCTGCAGGCTGCGTTCGTCCATGTCCTTCAGCGTGTAGGTCTCGCGCGGCGGCAGCGGGTTGCCGGGGCCGGGCTGCACGTCCTCCCACCAGCCGTGGTACGCGCCGCTGAAGCGCACCAGGTGGCTGCGCCGCGTGTGATAGCGCGCCAGCCGCACCGCCTGCATCACCGCCTCGGTGCCCGACATGTGGAAGGACACCTCGTCGAGGCCGGAGATCTGGCGCAGCCGGTTCACGTTGTCGAGCAGCGCCGGGTGGTAGGAACCGAGCACCGGGCCGAGCTCCTGCGCCGCGGCGACGGCTTCGGCGATGCATTCCTTGTAGGCGTCGACGCCGAGCAGGTTGACGCCGTAGGAGCCGGTCAGGTCGTAGAAGCGGTTGCCGTCCAGGTCCTCGACGCACACGCCCGACGAGGCCTTCAGGAAGCTGCCCAGCTTCAGGCGCTCGCGCAGGTAGGGGCTGTACTGGAAGGGCACGCGGTAGCTGCCGGTGAACTGCAGGTCCGACAGGCCTTCGCGCGCCTGCGCGGTCATCGCGATGCTCTCCGGGTAACGCTGCGCGAAGTCGGCGCACAGCCGTCGGAAGGCGGCGCGGCGCTGCGCCTGCACCTCGGCCGGCGCGCCGTCGGAGGCGAAGAAGCGCTCCTCGTCGTAGGCATAGCCCGGGATCAGCGACGCGACGCGCTTGGCCATGCGCGAGTGGCCGGCCAGCGACCGGTGCTTGGCGCGCGACAGTTCCAGCCGGCGCTTGGCACGTGGCAGGGTCCAGGCCAGTGCGCCGAGCGCGAGTGCAGAGAGAGCAAAGGTTTCGTCCATGGTGCGGTCCGTTGCGGGCCGCGCCGGTTTACCAGCCGCAGTTGACACGCTCATGAAAACCCACGCCTTGCAACGCTTCTTCCAGCAGGAAGACCTCAACTTCCTGCTCACCAACCGCGTGCCGCGGATCGTGCTGACACGCCTGATGGGGCGCTTCAGCCGCATCCGCAGCCCGTGGCTGGCGCGACTGTCGATCGCGGTCTGGCGCCTGTTCACCGAGCTCGACCTGAGCGACGCGAAGCAGCAGCGCTTCGACAGCCTGCACGATTGCTTCACCCGCGAGCTGAAGCCCGGCGCGCGCGCCGTCGATGCCGACCCGTCGATCCTGGCCAGCCCCTGCGACGCCATCGTCGGCGAATGCGGCGACGTGGCCGGCACGCGCCTGTTCCAGGCCAAGGGCTTCCCGTACGCGATGAAGGACCTGTTCGGTCCGAGCCAGGACACCACGCCGTTCCACGACGGTGTCTACACGACGCTGCGCCTGACCTCGGCGATGTACCACCGCTTCCATGCGCCGCACGACGCGCGGCTGGAGCATGTCACCCACCTCAGCGGCGACACCTGGAACGTCAACCCGATCGCGCTGGCGCGCGTCGAGCGGTTGTTCTGCCGCAACGAGCGCGCCGTGCTGCGCCTGCGGCTGGCACGTGGCGGCCACCCGGTGGCGCTGGTGCCGGTGGCGGCCATCCTGGTCGCCAGCCTGCGCCTGCACGCGCTCGACCTGCTGCTGCACCTGAAGTACCGCGGCGCCAACGAGATGCCCTGCGACGTGCCGGTCGCCAAGGGCGAGGAGCTGGGCTGGTTCCAGCACGGCTCGACGATCATCGTCTTCGCGCCGCGCGGCTTCCGCCTGGCCGAAGGGATAGCACGCGGCGCACGCATCCGCATGGGACAGGCCTTGATGCGGCTGCCGGACTGAGGTCGCGTCACCGCTCTGTCGCACGAGCTTCACGGCCGCGTCACTCCGGCCGCCGAGCATGGCGGTCCATGAAGACGGTCGACCTGGTCTATTTCAACGCCGGCGGCGGCCACCGTGCGGCCGCGCTCGCGCTGCAGCAAGCCATCGCCGAGCAGCAGCGCCCCTGGAACGTGCGCCTGGTCAACCTCACCGAGGTGCTGGACCCGAACGCGCGCTTCCGCCGCGCCACCGGCATGGACCCGGAGGACCTCTACAACAAGCGCCTGGCGCGCGGCTGGACGCTCGGCCTGGCGCAGGAACTCAAGCTGCTGCAGGGCGTGATCCGCCTCGCGCACGGCTCGCTGGTGAAGACGCTGCAGCAGCACTGGCTGAAGACCGAGCCCGACCTGGTGGTCTCGCTGATCCCGAACTTCAACCGTGCGCTGTGCGAGTCGCTGGCCAGCACGCTGCCCGGCGTGCCCTACGTGACCGTGCTGACCGACATGGCCGACCACCCGCCGCATTTCTGGATCGAGCCGGGCCAGCAGCAGCACATCGTCTGCGGCACGACGCACGCGCTCGCGCAGGCACGTGCCGCCGGCTACCGCGACGAGCAGCTGTCGCTGACCAGCGGCATGATCCTGCGGCCGGACTTCCACCGCCCCGTCGAGGTCGACCGCGAGCGCGAGTTCGTCGCGATGGGGCTGGACCCCGAGCGGCCCGCCGGCCTGGTGCTGTTCGGCGGCCAGGGCTCGATGCAGATGCTGAAGATCGCGCGCGCGCTCGGCGATCGCCAGCTGATCCTGCTGTGCGGCCACAACACGCTGCTCGCCGAGCGGCTGCGCCACCTGCACCGGCGGGCTCCGCACGCGGTGGTGGGATTCACGCGCGAAGTCGGCCGCTACATGGCGATGGCCGACTGGTTCGTCGGCAAGCCCGGCCCCGGCAGCCTCAGCGAGGCGGTGCAGATGGGCCTGCCGGTGGTCACCTTCTCGAACGCCTGGACCATGCCGCAGGAACGCTTCAACACGCGCTGGGTGCGCGAGCAGGGCGTCGGCGTGGTGACCCGTTCGGTGGCGGCGCTGCCGGCGGCGGTCGATGCGCTGCTGGCCGAGCTGCCGGCCTACCGCGCCCGCGTTCGCGCCATCCGCAACCAGGCCGTGTTCGAGGTGCCGCAGATCCTCGCCGAGCGCCTGATGCACGCCGCCGTTCCGGCGGCTGCTCCCCTGCCCCAACTCACCGGAGAACTGTCATGAAGGTCTGTGTGTTCGGTGCCGGCTACGTCGGCCTGGTGACGGCGGCCTGCCTGTCGGAGATGGGCAACAGCGTGGTCTGCGTCGACATCGACGAAGCGCGCGTGGCCCGCCTGCAGCGCGCCGAGATGCCGATCCACGAACCCGGCCTGGCCGAGCTGGTGGCGCGCAACGCCGAAGCCGGCCGGCTGCAGTTCACCACCGACGCGGCGCTGGCCGTCGCCCACGGCACCATCGTCTTCATCGCCGTCGGCACGCCCGCGGCCGAGGACGGTTCGGCCGACCTCGACCACGTGCTCGCCGCCGCGGCGACCATCGGCGAGCACATGCGCGACTACAAGGTGGTGGTCGACAAGAGCACGGTGCCGGTGGGCACCGCCGACCGCGTGCGCCAGACCATCGAGACCCAGCTGAAGCGCCGCGCCACGCTGCTGCCCTTCGCCGTCGTCTCCAACCCCGAGTTCCTGAAGGAAGGCGCGGCGATCGAGGACTTCATGAAGCCCGACCGCATCGTCGTCGGTGCCGACGACGAGCAGGCCACGCTGCTGATGCGCGCGCTGTACGCGCCGTTCCAGCGCAACCACGAGCGGCTGTTCGTGATGGACGTGCGCAGCGCCGAGATGACCAAGTACGTCGCCAACGCGATGCTGGCCACGCGCATCAGTTTCATGAACGAGATGGCCGCGCTGGCCGAACGCCTGGGCGCCGACATCGAGCTGGTGCGCCAGGGCATCGGCAGCGACCCGCGCATCGGCACGCACTTCCTTTACGCCGGCTGCGGCTGGGGCGGCTCCTGCTTCCCGAAGGACGTCAAGGCGCTGCGCCGCATGGGCCTGTCGCACGACCTCGACATGGCCATCCTCGGCGCGGTGCAGCAGGTCAATCACGACCAGCGCCGGCTGCTGGCGCAGCGTGTGGTGGCGCGCTTCGGCGAGGACCTGCGTGGCCGCAGCTTCGCGCTGTGGGGCCTGGCCTTCAAGCCCGGCACCGACGACCTGCGCGAGGCGCCCAGCCTGGCGATCGTCGACGAGCTGCTGGCCCGCGGCGCGCGCCTGCGTGCCTTCGACCCGGTGGCGATGCCGGCCTTCGCGGCGCGCCATGGCGGTCGCGATGGCGTCGAACTCGCCGACACACCCTACGAGGCCGCCGAGGGCGCCGACGCGCTGCTGCTGGTCACCGAATGGCGCGAGTTCCGCAGCCCCGATTTCGACCGTCTCGGCGAACTGCTGCGCCAGCGCATCGTCTTCGACGGCCGCAACCTCTACGACCCGAAGCTGATGCAGGCCTTCGGTTTCGAATACCTGGGCATCGGCCGCGGCACGGTGCCGGCCACCGAAGTGGCGCTCAGGCCGGTGCCGTCTCTGCTGGCGGCCTGATCTCGCCGGCCGGCGCGGCAGCGGCGACGGGGATCGCCGCCGGCGCCGGGCGCCAGACCCTCTCGCCGCGGTCGATGATCTCGAGCCGGCCGTCGCGGTGCTCCACCAGCGCCGTCAGGCTCTCGACCCAGTCGCCGTCGTTGCAATAGAGCACGCCGTCGATCTCGCGGATCTCGGCGTGGTGGATGTGGCCGCAGACCACCCCGTGCGACGCCGCGCTTGCGCGCCTCGCGCGCCACCGCGACCTCGAAGTCACTCACGTAGCTGACCGCGCGCTTGACCTTGAGCTTCAGGTAGCGCGACAGGCTCCAGTACGGCAGGCCGAGCCGCGCGCGGATGCGGTTGAAGCCGCGGTTGAGCTTCAGCGTGAACTCGTAGGCGACGTCGCCGGTGTAGGCCAGCCACTTGGCGCACTGGATCACGCCGTCGAACAGGTCGCCGTGGGTGATCCACAGCCGCTTGCCGTCGGCGGTGACGTGGATGCACTCCTCCATCACCTCGACGCCGCCGAAGCTGTGCGTCACGTAGCGGCGCGCGAACTCGTCGTGGTTGCCGGGCACGAAGATCACCCGCGTGCCCTTGCGCGCCTTGCGCAGGATCTTCTGCACCACGTCGTTGTGCGCCTGCGGCCAGTACCAGGAACGGCGCAGCTGCCAGCCGTCGATGATGTCGCCGACCAGGTAGAGCGTGTCGCAGTGCACGTCGCGCAGGAAGTCGAGCAGCGCGTGGGCCTGGCAGCCGGGCGTGCCCAGGTGCAGGTCGGAGATCCACACCGTGCGGACGTGGATCGTGCCGGGCGTGTCGTCGTGGTCCATGGTCGTCTCGGGTGTCGCCATGGCCTGTCATGTTCGCCGCCGATGGTGACGCGGCTGTGACCCGCCGGCGTGGCCGGACGGCGGCTGTCATCGGCACGCCACGTGGCAAAGATAGCCTCGTCGGCATCCGACCCTGCCGATGGAGGACCGCGCATGAACGCGATCGACGCCGACCTGATCCGCCGCATCCACCGCGACCTGCGCGACGACCTCGACGAGGAGATCGAGCTCGAGCTGGAGGACCGCCAGCTCGAGCACATCGCCGACGACGCTGTCGTGCGCGCCGGCGGCGACGACCGCGAGGCCCGCCACGCCTACTTCCGCGAGCTGTTCCGCCTGCAGGGCGAGCTGGTCAAGCTGCAGGACTGGGTGGTGGCGACGAAGCACAAGGTGGTGATCCTGTTCGAGGGCCGCGACGCCGCCGGCAAAGGCGGCGTGATCAAGCGCATCACCCAGCGGCTGAACCCGCGGGTCTGCCGCGTCGCCGCGCTGCCGGCGCCGAACGACCGCGAGCGCACGCAGTGGTACTTCCAGCGCTACGCCTCGCACCTGCCGGCCGGCGGCGAGATCGTGCTGTTCGACCGCAGCTGGTACAACCGCGCCGGCGTCGAGCGGGTGATGGGCTTCTGCAGCGACGACCAGTACGAGGAGTTCTTCCGCTCCGCGCCGGAGTTCGAGCGCATGCTGGTGCGCTCGGGCATCCAGCTGATCAAGTACTGGTTCTCGATCTCCGACGACGAGCAGCGCCTGCGCTTCCTCGGCCGCATCCACGACCCGCTGAAGCAGTGGAAGCTCAGCCCGATGGACCTGGAGTCGCGCCGCCGCTGGGAGGAGTACACCCGCGCCAAGGAAGTGATGCTGGAACGCACGCACATCGCCGAGGCACCATGGTGGATCGTCGCCGCCGACGACAAGAAGAAGGCGCGGCTGAACTGCATCCACCACCTGCTCGCGCAGATGCCCTACGAGGAGGTCGAGCGCGACACGATCGCGATGCCGGAGCGCGAACGCCACGAGGACTACGAGCGCCACCCGGTGGCGCCCGAGATGCTGGTGCCGGCCGTCTACTGACGACCGGCACGCTCCGCCCGCTTCAGCCGAAGCGCGGCAGCAGCGTCTTGCTGAACACCGAGGCGCCGCCGAGGTCGCGCAGGTCGACCGTCAGCGCGGCGCTGCGCGCGTCGATGTTGACCTCGCCGAAGAACTGCAGCCCCGCATAGGGCGACAGGTTCACCTGCCCGGCCGGCGGCGCCTTCTGGAACACCACCTGCGGGCCGAAGGTGCCGTCCAGCGTGTTGGGCCCGAAGCTGCCGGCGTTCAGCGGCCCGGAGACGAACTCCCAGAAGCCCTCGAAGTCGTTGAAGGCGGCGCGCTGCGGGTCGTAGTAGTGGGCGGCGCAGTAGTGCACGTCGGCGGTCAGCCAGACGGTGTTGCGCACCCGCTGGTGGCGGATGAAGCGCAGCAGCTCGGCGATCTCCAGCTCGCGGCCCAGCGGCCCGCTCGCGTTGCCGTTGGCGATCGGCCTCCCAGCGCGGGATGCCGGAGGCATTGACGCCGTCGCCGACGTTCAGGCCGATCGGCATGTCGGCGGCGATCACCTTCCACACGGCCTTCGACTTGTCGAGGCCGCGCTTCAGCCATTCGAGCTGCTCGCGGCCGAGGAAGGCGGTGTCGGCGCCGGGCACCGGCTGCAGGTTGTCGCTGTTCGGGCCGCGGTAGCTGCGCATGTCGATCACGAACACGTCGAGCAGCGGGCCGTGCGAGAACCTGCGGTAGACACGCTGCGACTCGCGCGCGTCGAACGGGCGCATCGGCGCGTAGTCGAGGAAGGCGCGGGCGCCGCGGGCGACCAGCAGCGGCACGTTCTTCTCGGTGTAGCGGGCGTCGGCCGAGAGGTCCTTGGCGTCCGACCAGTTGTTGGTCACCTCGTGGTCGTCCCACTGCCAGATCTGCGGCACCTCGGCGTTAAAGCGGCGCACGTTGTCGTCGATCAGGTTGTAGCGGTAGCGGCCGCGGAACTCGTCCAGCGTCTCGGCCACCTTGCTGACCTCGGGCGTGACGATGTTCTGCCACAGGCTGCCCGCCCTCGGCGGTCGCCGTCGGCAGGATCGGTCCGTCGGCATAGATGGTGTCGCCGCTGTGGATGAAGAAGCGCGGCGCGCGCTGGCGCATGCTCTCGTAGATCTTCATGCCGCCGAAGGCCGGGTTGATGCCCCAGCCCTGGCCGGCGGTGTCGCCGCCCCAGACGAAGCGCAGGTCCGTCAGGCCGCGGCGGCCGCCACGCTGCCAGCCGTCGTCGATCGTCACGGCCGCCGGGCGGCGTGACGAAGCGGCCGAGCACCGGCTCGGACAGCGCCCGTGCATTGCCCAGCGACTGGAAGGACACACGCACGAACACCTCGCGGTCGTCGGGCAGGCCGGCGAGGTCCTGGCGTGCGGTGAAGTCGCTGCCCTCCAGCGCGTAGGGGCCGACGACGCGCGTGGCCTGCGCGAAGCTGGCGGTCCAGGCTCCACTCGACGATCATGCGCGCTGCACGGTCGCTGCGGCTCCAGACCAGCACCGAGCCGTCGGCCGGGTCACCGAACTGCACGCCCTGCGCAGCGACGGGACGCGAGGCGTCGGACGCGATCAGTGCCGGCGCGGCCAGGCTACCGGCGGCAGCGGTGCCGAACTGGAGGAACCGGCGGCGGTTGGGGAGATGGGATGAGGTCATGGCTGCGCTCCTGGGGTTGAACAGGGGCGCAGGCTAGGAAGCGCAGATGGCAGGGGCGTGACGGGGTGGTGGCGGGGCGATGTCGGAGTGAGTGGGGGCAGGAGCCCCCGACGAGGCAATGCGCACACCAACCAGCGCGCCGTCCAGTTCGTCAACGCCGTGAGATTCGTCCGCACCAGAGTGACCTCTTGGCAGCGGAAGCGGCCGTTCGCGCTCGCGAGCCGAAGGGCCGGTCAGCGCCAGCTCTCCGACGCTCGGTCGTCGTAGATCAGATGAGCAGTGCGATCCCGCCAGAAGGAAGGGGCTCGCAGAGACGCCGCGTGGAAGCGGTTCTATCGACCGTCACCGGGATGCCAGGACCCCAGAGCGATGATCTATGCAGGCGACGCTACGATCTACCGAGCGATCGCCGATCTGGCACGAATAGCACAGCGTCTTTGGCGGGGACTGCCCTGTACACTTTGACGTGGGAGGGGCGGGCTCATCCTCTTACTGCGTAAGGGCGGCTCTGAAAAATAACGACCTTGGTCGTTGAGCTTCGGCTCACTGATCCCGCAAGGGATGTTCAATGTCTTCAATCTGCCTCGTCTCTCCCACCTTTGACGGGAGCGCTAGTGGAAGACAAAGTCTGGTTCACATTCAAGGCGCGCATTCAAGCGCACATACGCCTTTCTTGGCTTGACTTCCATTCCCAGATGCTCATGGTCTGGTACGCAATTCTTGGTGCCGGACTTGCGGTTGTGACTATCCGCTATCCACAGGTCCTCGGTAAGGACACAGATCTGGTTTCTGCCGTGCTCGCGATCGCGCTCCTTGGCTTGTCCATGGCGGTAGCCAATCGAGATTTCAGAGGCCGTGCAATTGCGATGCGCCAGAACTACCTAGATCTGCAGAAGCTCTACGAAGAGTTGAAGCTGAAGGGTTCTTACAGTGCTGGCGACTTGGATCGCTATCACGTACTGCTCTGCTCTGTCGAGAACCACAAGGAGATCGACGACAAACTTTTTCGAGCGCGTTATGCCCGCACGCTCTCGTCTCGAAAGCCAACGCCAGTCGAAACAGCCGAGGCGTACGCAAATCTCGCAGGGCGAGTAGCCGTCACATTCTTGCTCTATGCGGCACCTCACCTGATCTGGTGGGCAGTTTGAGCGCTGCTCGCCATTTCAAGAAGGCGTTTCTCGGCCGGAATCTTCGGCGCCTCTACAACGATCGGATCAAGGCGACCGGAGCAATAGGCCTTGATCGGGTGATGTCGGCAAGGCTTGAGCCGATTCTGAATGCCGAACTTGATGTCATTGCGAGGAAGGTCGCCGCCGGAACTTACACGTTCACTGCCTTCAAGGAAAAGCTGATATCCAAGGGGCAAGGAGTACCCCCGCGAGTGGTTTCGATACCGACGGCTCGCGATCGGATCGTTCTCAGAGCGCTATGTGATTTTCTTGGTGCAGTCTTCCCCGAGGCAACACTGGCGTTGCCACAAGTTGCTATCGATTCCCTGTCAAGCGCGATATCCAGCGGCAAGTATGCTGAGTACATCAAGATTGATCTCAAGAACTTCTATCCGTCGATTCCGCACACTGTTCTCTTTCGAGCACTAAGGAAGAAGATTCGAAAACCAGAAATCGTGGCATTGCTGAAGTCAGCAATAGAGACACCGACGGTTCCTGAAAGTAGAGGCACCAAGGGCAGTCAGCCAAGCCTCGTCGGTGTGCCTCAAGGGCTAGCCATCTCCAACTTGCTTGCTGAGATCGCACTTCTGTCGATCGACGCACCGTTCAAGGCACGGAGCGACATCTGGTTCAATCGCTACGTCGATGACATTCTCATCCTTACTCCTGTGGGCGCATCGAAGGCGGTTGCAGACGAGGTCATTTCCGCACTGACGGCGCTTGGTCTAACGCCTCATCCCCCAGGAGCATCGGGCTCCAAGTCAAAGATTGCGCCACTGACTGAGCCGTTCACCTTCCTTGGATACGAAATTGCAGGCGGCTCGATCAACATTCGTCGAGAGAGTGTCCTGCGATTCGAGTCTTCGCTCGCCAGCATATTCACTGGTTATCGGCACAGGCTGCTGCGAGCTACGAGCCCGAGTGAGAAGCTGGCTGCGATTGATCTATGCCGCTGGCGGTTGAACCTTCGGATCACGGGCTGCGTGTTCGAAGGGCGTCGACTAGGATGGGTCTTCTACTTCTCGCAGATTACAACTACGGACCGTTTGCGCGCGGTGAATCGGACCATTGAAGTACTACTTCAACGCTTTAGCTTGACTGGCCACATCCGTCCAAAGTCCCTGATCAAGACCTACTACGAGAGTAAGCGCAAGAACAAGCTTTCGCACGCCTACATACCGAACTTCGACACGATGTCCGTTCTTGAGCAGCGAGAGATTTTGTCGCTGCTGCTTGGGGCAAGGCGAATTGCGAAGCTTCCCGACAAGCGCGTTTCTGAGCTTTTCCGAATGCGGATCAGTGCGGCGGTTAGAGAACTTGAAGCCGACCTCTCCGGTGCGTCTTAGCAGCATTCTTGAATCTCAGTCTTGCGGAGGCCACGGCTACGCACGCACCGTTCGTCAATCTCGCGAGGCAGGTGTTCATCGAGAACGAACTCTGCCTTCTCGGGTTCTCGGCACCGACCGTAACCGACTGCACAAGTGAGCGTCTGCCCCGCCTGTCGCTACGCCCGCGAGCCGGCGGAAGTGGTTGGGCGAGCGGATGGACGCTGCCGCCGCAAGACCTACATGGTCGTATTGGTGCGCACGCGTACTTGCACGGGTCCAAACCTGGCCCATTTTGGTTGCAAGCTCCGCCTCGATGACCGCTCCCGCTGAGACCGGTCGTCGGCGCCGAGATCGTGACCGGCCGCAAGCAGTCTGCCCCGCCCATCGGCTCCAGAGCCGGGGCCATCAGCCAACGTCATCTCAATAATGCTGGCGAGAGGCGCGAACCGGCCAGGAGCCGTCTTCGGTGCACGACAGCTTCCTGGCATCACAGTGCTTCCACCACTTCGCCGACGCTGCCGAGTACATCGCGACGGCGGCCAGCTGAGCACGGTTGCTCACGCCACCTTCAATATGGCGAGCACGAGGGTCAAGAAAAGCAGCAGGAACGGCCACGCCGGCGTCGTGGCAGACGCCGTGACCCGCCAGCCGACGGAGACCAGGATCACCGCCGCCAGCAGCCAGAAGAACCACACGCCCCAGTCGGAGAGCCACTTCAGCCAGGCGCTCGGCTGGCCCGCGGACGGCTGGGGAATGTCGTGCAGCGGCTCGACCTCCTCGGCCAGCAGCATCCGGCTGATCTCACGGATACGCTCCAGGAAGGCCGAGTGGCCGCCGACGACGTAGCGCACGTTCTCGAGGCCCGTCGGCTGCTCGTCGAAGCCGTTGAAACCGCCGCTGCCGATGTCGTTGCGCAGCAGTTCGAACACCGGCTTGGGTTCGAAGAAGCGCGGGAGCAGCGCCACGACCCAGTCGTCTGCGGCGACGTAGTTGCGCAGGTAGCCGAGTTGGCCGGCCTCGAACCGCCGGCTCCAGCCATAGCCCCGCTGGACCACGCTGCCGCCGAAGACCACGCGGTGAACCTTCATTGCGTGGTACTGCTCCAGCGCCGAGGCGAACAGATAGGTGCCGTTGCTGTGCGCTACGAAGTGGATCTGTTCAGCATTCGGGTAGCGGGCCAGGGTCTCGGTGTACTCGTCCATCAGCCATTTAACGTACTTCTGGCGTCCGGGCTGCAGGACGAATGGCCCCATGCCGAAGTAGCCGTAGCGGATCGAGGCCACGGCGATCTTGCCTGGCAATCGGAGCCGATCGTGTTCCCACTTTAGCTCCCGTTCGAAGGCGAACGACCACTCGCCCAGGTCGCGAATGCCGTGCAAGACGAAGACAACCTGTTTGACCTCGTAGTCGGGCCGGAATGGCTGCTCCTCGTTCTCGGCCATCGCGGCGTCGAAGCCGGCCGTGGCCGCAAGCAGAAACTTGCGCTGGCGGTAGCCGCCCAGCGTTTCCTGGACGTCTCCGAAATGCGTCGTGTCGGCAAAGTCGCTGATGCCCAGGTGCCCAGTGCCGCGCACGCGCAACCAGGCAAAACGGCGTGAGGACATCGAGAGCAGGTCCTTGTTGTCGTCCTCACCGACGATGTCATCGATGTCGCCTAGCAACTGCACCACCTCGACGGGGCGGGCCTGCGGTTTCTGGAAGCGGCGCATCCAGTCCAGCCGCAAGTCGACGACGAACGGGGCGCCGGCCTCAGCGCTGCGGATGAGGCGACCGGTGTCGGTCAGCCGACCGAACCAGGACGCGGCCCACATTGCCAGCCAGGTGGTGGCACTCATGTCGGACGGCTTCTTACCCGAGATGTCCCAGCCGCGATTCATGCCAGCCAACAGCACTACGCGAGTCACGGCGCGCGCCCAGCCGGCCTTGCCGTTCTCGGCATCGAGCAGGGCCCGTCGGACTAGCAGCGCGCCCATGCTCTGCCCGACGAGCACGATTTGACTGTGGCGATCGGGACGGTAGGCCTTCAGCACGGCCTGAGCGATTCCATCGGCGAGCATCTGCGGCTCAGCGTTGGACAAATAGCCGTTTGAGTAGCGCAGCGGCAGCACGTCACCCTTGGGCTCCAGCGCGCGGACAATTGAGGGGTAATGCAGGCCGTTGTCGAGCCCGTGCACTATGACGAACAGTGTCGTCGAGCTAACGGTCGGCTCCGGCATCTGCTGCACCACGGGCACCGGCGCAATCCGGGCATCCCGATACGGGTTCCACCAGCCGCGCCATCCGATCACGCAGAGCACCAGCAGCGCAACCAGCAGCGCGATCAACGCATAGACCATGAACCGACCTCTCATCGCTTGTCTCGAAGTGGCATGTGGATGCGCGCTCGCACCGGCGCACGCACAGGTGGCAAGTTCTTCCACCAGGGTCAGGCGTGTCAAGCCTGGTGGTAGGCAGTGTGGTATCCGGGCATCGCCGCTGTGTTCCCTACCGATGGCCTGCGACACGTCTCCATTCCGACCATTGACATCGAGAATGAGTGACCGAAGCCTACACCGGTTGGCCACCACCTCGCTTGTGGCATGCAGGAGATTGAATCGCCTGCGGTTTGGAGCCGGTTGGCCCGAAAACGCCGCCGACGCGGTTGTCCTGCTTCTGCCGGACACCGCTCGCCGATCTTCGGCGGCTGGGCCAGCATCTCGCCGGTGTGCGTGCCAGGCCCCTGAAGCCCTTCCCCGGTTAGGCCCGTCACGGGTGTTGTCAAACTACACCACTCCGTCTAGGCTCGCCCGAGTCAAGCGACTCAAGGGGCGGAAGACGTCATGCCGAGAGACGAGGATGAAGGGCCGGACCGGGCGTTCGACGACGAACTAGAGCGCGACCCCATCGGAACCGCCAGGGCATTGGCCGAGATGGTTCGTATGCAGTCGGCGATGGCCAAGCCATCCATTGAAATGGTTAGCCATTTCACCAGCTCCGTTCAGTTGAGCCTGGCCGTGAATGCTGTGGACGTTGCCGTTGAAACGCTTCCGCTCCTGCTGCAGACCTTCTCGAACGCCCATGATCTGCACGTCTCGCATACCGATCCCCTCTCTCGGCTCGCGAAGGCGTTCGAACGGATCGACCAATTCGAGGCCCAGGCGAGCATCCTGAACACCGTCGTGGAGGTGCGCCGGCGATTCCTCGGCCATCGTCACAGCGGCACCTGGATTGCGCAGGCCGAGCTCGCCGACGCCCTGCGAAGGGCTCGTCGATACGACCGCGCGCGACACGAGATCGAATCGGCGATCGAGGCCTGGGAAACCTCTGACCAGGCCCGGATCGAAAACGACACCCGCGCCGCGATGGATGCGTTGCTGCACTCGCATGCGGGCGTCATCGCCCAGGAGGCGCGCGACGATGCGCGGGCGTTGAAGCATCTGGGGTTAGCATTTCATGCCGAATCGAGCGCCACTGCACCTTTGAATCGGTGCATTACCGCGTTGAACTACGCGCGGTCTCTCATCAGGACCGGCAGCGCGCCGGAGGCGGCACGGATCCTGAGCACTCAGGTTCCCAAGCTTGCCGCCATCGAACTCGAAGAGTCGCAGAGCCATCGTTTGCGCACGGTCGCCGGCGTGGTCGCGTCCGAATTGGCCGAGCTGGGATTCTCGCAACTCGCCATGGCGCTCTCGGAAGCGGCCGGCGGCAAGACATCGTCGACGCCACGCCCGGAAGACCTGCAGGCCGTCGTGAACACCCTCTTGATCGAAGCCAGGGCGCTGAAGCATGCGGGCCGGCTGAACGATTCCGCCGCCAAGTACGAGCAGTGCCTCCAAGCCCTGGATGGCAGCGGCGAGTTGAAAGCGCGGCGGCTGCGCGCCATCGTGCTGGACAACGCGCTGGGTCTGTTCTGCCTGCGCTACGGAATCACCCAGATCCGTGGTGTCGTGGGCGATCACGAGCCCATTGGCAATTTCGACGAAACCGATCTGATCGACCGGACGCGTGCAGCCTTCGAAGACGCTTACGAGCCAAACGACATCCACATTGCGGTGTTCTTCGGCAATCTCGGAACGCTGCAGAGCATGAAAGGCCAGGCTGCCGAGGCCGAGATCGCCTACGACCATGCCATGAAAATCCTCGATACCCACCCGCCAGGGGACCCCGAGATCGCCTCGACGCGCAGACGACTTGAGATCGAGCGCGCCAACATGCGCCGAATACATTCCGGTGACGTCGAAGTCAGCACCGAAGAACGTCTCGACGTTGAGCGACTGCGCGAACTCGATGGCGAACTCGCGCGAGCCAACGGCCCGTTCTCGCCACAGCGGATCAACCAGCTTTCGCTGTGGTCGAGTCAGCTCTTTCACGACGATCAGGCAGGCGCGGCGTTCGAGTTCTCGCAGCTCGCGGTCGTGGCAGCTAAAGAGTATCTTCAGCATGTTTCCGCGCACGCCGCGCAGGGCGGCCAATCGATGGTGGCCTATCAGCCGCAGATGATCAACGGCGCCTTTAGGACCCAACTGAACTATCTATCCCTCGTCGCCCGCCGCGACGCATCGGTCAAGCTCCTCGAACGGGTCTACGCACTGATCCAGCTCGAGATGTCGTCGAGCGTCTCGGCCGCGTTCGCTCTTGCACGGGGCGCCCAGCTTGCAGCCCATGCGGTGCTGGCAGAGGAACGCACGATCCTGGCAACTCAAGAAGTCCTGCAGGACCAGGAGTACCTGGTCGTCATCGCGAACACGGAGTATCTGTTGGCGATCGTCATCGGGCACGCCACCGCGCGCGTCGTGCCGCTGAATGTGCACTTCATGGCATTGGGTTTTCGCGAATCCATCCGGGATTCAACGCTACGGGATATCTTCGACACCGACGACCCGATGATGATGACGAGTCTGTCCCGAAACGTGATGCCCCTCCTGGTGCCGCACGTTCCCGGCGCGAAGCACGTCATCTTCGCGACGGGCGCTGCGCTGAGCGGCCTGCCCCTGGGCCTTCTGCGCTGGCCCTCCGATGCGGGGGATCTCGACGAGAGTAGTCCGAGGCTGCTCGACCGCGTTGCAATGAGCGTCGTTCCTTCGGTCTCGTCGCTGATCGACAGTCGGACGCAACCCGTGCCCAGCCAGGCGACATACCCATTTCTGGGTATTGCCCATCCGGATCTGGGCGACTCCATTCCTCCTGTGTCGGACGATACGCTCGACCAGCTTTTCTACCGGATGGGCGCAGACGGCGATTTGCGGACGCTCCCCGAACTGCCGCAAACGGCAAGGATGGTTCGTTCGATAGCGGCGAGCCTTGGCGCGCAACCCGATGTCTCGCTTCGGCTGGGGACGCGCGCCTCACGCAAGGAAGTGTTGGAATTGAACGCCAGTGGCGAGTTGCGCCGCTACCGCATCGTCTGCTTCGCGACGCACGGCCTGACGGCTCAAGAGCTTCGAACCCACGGAATCGAAGAACCGGCTCTACTGCTGGCTTCCCCGGGATGGGTTAGCGCACTGGACAGCGGCAACGGCGAAGCAATTCGTGCATCGCTACTGACGATGCAGGACGCCATGTCGCTGCGATTGGACGCGGACTTGGTAATGCTCACCGCTTGCAACACGGCGGCCTCCGACGGCGAACAACATGCCGATGCCCTAACGGGCCTTGCCGCTAGCTTCATACAGGCAGGCGCTCGTTCAGTGTTGGTTTCGTACTGGGCCGCAGATGCCGAAGCCACGGAAGTCTTCGTCGAGCATCTGTTCAGTCCGGCCAACCGGGTGCTGCCGCGGGCAGAAGCTATTCGCAGGGCGATGCTCACCACACGCGACGAAGCCGGCGGCCGGTTCTCCAAGCCCGCATTTTGGTGCGCGTTCGTCCTGGTCGGAGACGGAGCTGCGCCCCTCCTTACGAACTAGGAATTCGCCCGTCGTCCCGCAAGGCCGCAATCACGGCCGGCAACCGTTCTACCAGCCGCTTGCCCCGGGCTAGGACCAATTGTTGCTCGCTGCGTGATGCGGCGATCGCCGCCTCGGCAAAGTCCAGTGCGCCCGCTCCCATCCGCCGCGCCAGTGTTAGGGCAGCACCGAACGCCTGGGAATCCACCGCCAGTTCCTGCAAGGCGGGTGACAGCATGCGCCACAGCGTGCCTCGCTCCTGAACGCTGCGCGCCAGCAGCGCGCGCTGCTGCGGCGGCAGACGCGTCCATGCGAGAGCGCGCAGATCGTCCAGGCCCGAGCCCGCGAAATCCGCGTGGCCCAGCAGCCCCTTGCTCGCGAACGTGGTATCGATCGTATCGATGCCAGGCACCAGTGCGGGATTGCGGGCATTTCCCGCGCGATCGTAAGACTGCAGAAACTCCGAGATCTGCAAAGCCCGGTCGCGCCGGGAAGCATAAAGCGTCATGCGGTCGGCCATGCCGACCAGTGGTGCCACGCGGCTGACAAAGTCGTCATGATCGACATCCGGCGATGCGAATACGATGTCAGACGCGTGAAACGCCGGGCCGAACCTTCGGTGCAATGCCTGGAGCGCGGAGAGGAGAAACTCGTTTCCCATCGAATGCGCGATCAACATGAGAGAAGCGGGGCGCAATTCGGTCGCGACTCGTGCCAGTGTCGTCGCCAGTTCGTCGGCATATCGCTCCAGCACATTGTTGCGGTCGACAAAGTACGACAGCACGCTGCCCTTCGAAGGCCAGCTGTACAGCACCGCTGCGCCATCGATGTCGAGATCAACCGCCGTTTTCGCACAGCGCTCGACGGCAGCCCGAAACGACACGTTGAAGCCGTGCACGAACAGTAACACCTCGCGCCGCGCAGATCGCGTGAGCGCAGATTTCATTCCAGAAATGAGCTCATCCTGTCCTTCGAGGGGGCGAATTTCACGCAGAAATGCGGCGTCGGCCGCGTCCTCGCGAAATTCCAGTCGGACGAAGCGATCCTTCGCCCGGGGCGATGGTCCCGGCGCTTCTCGCACGGCGACCTGTGCCACGCCGAACTCCAGCGTTCCGCGGCCTCCGTCGTAGAACTGCATGACAGTGGGAATGGTGGCTCGCCGACGATGCGTCAGATAGTGAACGTCCACGAGGTGAAGCTCGTTCGCAGCGTCCTTCGGCTTGTCAGCCTTGTTTGCGCCCAGCGTCGTTCGATTCGACATCTGGCGCTGTTTTTGTGCCTGCCTTACCGTTTCGAGCCGAGCGCGGTAAACGGCCGCTTCGCTTTCGCATTGCTCTGCTTCCAGCAGGGCGACCAATTGTTGAAGCGGCCCCGTCAGCTCTTCACAGGTGACGGACAACCGTGCCGAAAGCGAATGAACCAGCGCGATCAAGGTGACGATCGCTTCCCGCGGCCGCCCTTGAAGAAGCTCCAGATTCACGCTCAGCGATGCGATATCGATGCACATAGACGCCGCAAGCGACTGATTCCGGCTTGCGTCGCGAAGGCTCTTCAGCAGCCAGGCTGCCTCGTCGAGACGCTGAATATCCGCGAACTCCTGGGCCAGGAGGAGTGCGAACTGGATGTCTTCGTCGGCGACATCGGCATGGCTCGAGAAGCAGGCCGCACCATCGGCATCCCACGCGGCGATCAGGACGGCTGCCTCGTCCTTCGAGCCCTGACGCCACAACCGAGCTATCAGGTGAACGGGCTGCTCAACCATGTCGACATCGGGCTGCATGGAACTCCCTTAGAACGGGCGGAAGCGGCTATTGTGCGCGCCGCCGCCAGTGCCGCAAGCCGTTCGGTGCTACCACCCACGCGCGGCGGGCAGCGCCAGCGTCAGCATCACCGCCGCACCGCCCAGATCCGTCGCCCGTCCCAGCAGCGGATGGCCCTCCACGCTGATCGCATTGGCCAGCGACTCCAGCGCCCGGCGCCATCGGACTCCTTCAGGGGCTGCGCACCTTGCACGAAGGCTCCCGGTGCGGCGCCCCCACTCGGTCGCAAGGCATGCTCCCTGCTTCTATCGCCTTGATGGCCGCCCGCCGAGGTGTGCCCTCCCATGCGGGGCCACCTAGGGGTGAGTACAAGGCTGTTCAACTGTTGGCTTCAGGGCGGCGAGATGGGGACAGCGAGTGTCGGTCTAGGGTCGAGAGCTCGCGTCCCGCCACACCCTCGATCTCACCGACCGCTCGCACCGAGAGCTGCCGTTCGGCTGCCGCAAGTGACTGACTGCAATCAGTCTGCAGCAGTCAGTCAGCCGGACCCGCCACTTCACCGACTATGGCTGAAGTGTGTGCTCAGGCGCCACCAGAAGGCTGAGTCCAGTTCGATGGCCTGCAGGTCAACGCCGCCTTGCAGCAGCCTCCAGGGAACTCGATCTTTGCCATGTCCAAATCGCTGGCGGCCGACAGCTTCCGAGAGCACTGACCTCCGCTGAATCAGCGCCTCCTTTCGGATCTGTCCTCGCACGATATTCTCGGTCTCGCGCTCGTCCCTCACGCCCACGGCCCACGAGGCCCCGTTCCCTTTCGCCCCGCCCTGCCATGAGTCAGCCCTTCGGGGATCCGTGCCCGATGACCAGTCGAAAGAGCTCTCTCCCGTTGGCCTGCCTGATGATGCTGGTGCCGGCCTGGCCTGCGGCTCATGCAGCGCCCTCGGCGAGCCAGGCCTTGCGCGCCACCACGGTCTACCCGTCGCCCGACGTCACGCCGATCGGGAACGCCGTGATCCTGGTCCGCAACGGCAAGGTGGCCTCCGTCGGCCCCGCCGACAAGGCCACCGAAGTCAACCCCATCGCTTGCTCCGCAGTGCGATGGTGGCGTGGTCCTCGCGGGCTTCCAGAACAGCCACGTCCACCTGATCGGCAGCGCGTTCACCAACGCTCGCACGCGGCCTGCAGTCAGCGCTCGAGGCAGGCCTCGCAGAGCTGGCCACACGCTGGGGCTTCACCACCGTCTTCGACATCGCCTCCGATCGCGACAACACGCTGGCCTTGCGCGCACGCGTCGACCGGGGTGAACTCGCGGGCCCGCGCATCCTCACCGCGGGCTGGGCGCTGTTTCCGCACGACGGCCTGCCGATGTACCTCGATCACCTCGATCCGGCGTTCCGCAACAAGCTCCCGCAACCCGACTCGGTGGGCTCCGCGCTGGCCACCGTGCGGCAGAACCTCGACGCCGGCGCCGACGCGACCAAGCTGTTCATCGTCACGCCCCAGGGCCACGGCAAGGTCAAGCGCATGCGGGCCGACATCGCCGCCGCGGCCGCGCAGGCAGACGCACCGGCGCGGCAAGCTGGTCTTCGCGCACCCCACCGACTTCGACGGCGTGCAGGCCGCGCTGGACGCGCAGGTGGACATCCTGGCCCACCCGCCGCTGGGCATGCCGGCGCCCTGGCCGAAGCCGCTGCTCGACCAGCTGCGCGCCAGGGGCGTGGCGATGGTCCCCACGCTCAAGCTGCTGCGCCACGAGCTGGCCAAGGAGCAGGCCCCGAAGGAGATCGCCGAGCGCATCGTCAACGAAAGCGTGCAGGAGTTCGGCCAATTCGCTGCGGCCGGCGGCAAGGTGCTGTTCGGCACCGACGTCGACTACATGACCGACACCGACCCCACCGAGGAGTACGAGCTGATGGCGCGGGCGGGCATGAGCCCCATGCAGATCCTGGCCTCGCTCACCACGACGCCGGCAGCGCAGTGGAACGAGGCCGGTCGGCGCGGGCGCATTTCACCGGGGTTCGACGCCGACCTCGTGGTGCTGGAGGCCGACCCCGCTGAGGACGCCCGGCGCTTCGCTGCGGTGAAGTGCGTGGTGCGCGCCGGAAAGCTGATCTACGCGAAATGATCTGCGCCTGAAGCCTCCGCAGCCGGCACCGCGACCCCCAGCGCCAACGCCGTGCTGAGGAACCACAGCACCTCGAAGGCCGAGAGCCGGCCCGCCGCGGCCGCTTCGCCGACGCTCATGGCGCGTTGCGTCCAGGCGGTCACCAGCCCAGCCATCTTCGGGCGCTGCAGCACCACGGGCTCGGGCGCCTGCACGAGCTGGTAGCGCCCGTTGATCGTGCGGGGCGAGACGCCCTGGTCGATGAGCGCATGTGTCATGCCCCACAGCACGGTCGAGAGTTGCAGGGTGTGCGTCGCGCCTTGCCAGGACAGGTCGGCGGGCGCGCGCTGCGGGTCGCCAAGCTGCAGCGGCCGCGCCAGCAGCTCGGCCAGCGGCAGCGAGCTCGCGATCTCGCCGGTGCGGAAGTCGACCGCCATGCCCTGCCCGTCACCCAGGCCGAACAGCGTGCGTCGACGCTCGCCGGCGAGCATGGCCCCGACCAGCAGGTCGCGCAACGCATACAGCGCCACGTGGGCCTGCCCGCGCTGCACGGCGCCGCGCGCCAGTTCGTGCAGTGCCACGGCGGCTTCGAGCATCCCGGTCATCTCGCCGACGCGCAGAGGCAAGGCCACCGACAGGCCGCGCGGCGACCTGGCCGGCGTCGCGCCGCGCGGCGTGAGCCGCACCAACACCCGCGGCGGCGAAACGTACTGCGACCAGTCGTGCGGCACGAACAGCGTGGTGCAGGCGTTGACGTCTTCCACCCAGCGCAGGCTCAAACCGGCCTGGCCGTCGAGCATGCGCGTCATCGAGACCAGCACGGCTCGATCGTGTTCATCGAGGCCGAGTGCGGCGATGTCGAGCGCACGCACCTGCGGCGACATGCCCGCGGACGACGAGCTGGCCGCAAGGGGGCCGAGGTGTCCGGGTTGCTCTGGCATCGGGCGGGTCGACGGATGGAGGGTGTCGTGGCAGCCAGTCTAGCGACTCGCCTGCCATCCTTCGATCAGGCCCCTGCGAACGCCCGCGCAATGCTGCACGTCAAGGCCAGCCCCGCGCGCCGATCATCTCGCCGTTGTGCTCGCCCAGTCGCGGCGCCGGCGTGCGCGGGTCAGACCACCCAGAGGTCGCTGGCCTGGAGGTCCGTTCCCGGCACGAGCCTGGCGAACAGCACCTGCGCCGCGGCACCGCTGCCATCGGCGTCGTAGTACACGCTGCCGCTGGCCGCGTCGTAGACGATGCGGTCGTTCGCGTCGCCTGCCGTGCTGCCGAGCACGAATGCTGCCGAGGCCAGCGGCCCGGCCGCCCCCACGCCGGCGAAGACCGTCCGCGACAGCAAGCAACTGGTCGGACCCATGCTCGAAGTCGGTGATGCGGTCGACGTTGTGCACGCTGCTCAGCGCCGAGCTGAAGAGGAACCGGTCGTTGCCCGTGCCGCCGGTGAGGATGTCGTTGCGCGTACCGCCGGCGAGCAGGTCGGCGCCGGCACCGCCGTCGATGCGGTCGATGCCGCCACCGCCGAGCAGACGGTTCGCGCCGGCGTTGCCGCTGATCACGTTGGCCAGGTCGTTGCCGGTGCCGCCGACATTGCCGCTGCCGGTCAGCACGAGCCGCTCGACGTTGTCCTCCAGCACATGGCCGAGCGCACTGCGCACCGTGTCGATGCCGCCGGAGACATGCTCGATCACCAGGTCGTTCACGCTGTCGACGACGAAGCTGTCGTCGCCCGCGCCGCCGTCGAGCGTGTCCGCACCCGCGCCGCCGTCCAGCGTGTCGTTGCCGGCGTCGCCGGACAGACGATCGCGTCCGCCCAAACCGAGCAGCAGGTCGCGGCCCGCGTAGCCGTTGGCCGTGTCGTTGCCCGACGACAGGTCGAAGCGGTCGTTGCCCGACAGCATCGACCGCATCATCGTGAGGTTGTCGGCCAGGCCGGGACTCATGCTCGCGTCGATCGCCGCCCCGGCACGCACCGAGAAGCCGACGATGGACCAGGTGTAGCCGGCCGGGCCCCAGGGATCGACCACCACTGCGGTCAGCACGCCGGCCAGCCCGTCGCTGCCGTAGGCCAGATCGTGGCCGTACCAGTAGACGTTCGCGTTGCTGCCGTCCGGCTGGATCAGCGACTCGACGGCGAACTGCTCGACATCGGCGCCATTGATGGGCGTGGGGATGGGCCCGAAGTCGACCAGGAAGGGCAGCAGCTGGTCGGCGCCGATGCCGAAGTCGTACAGCCTCGTCACATCCGCCGCCCGGTATGCAGTCACCTGTGCCATGTCGCTGCCTTCCTGCCGCCACTGCGCCGCGGCGATGAGCGGGCCGGAGTATGGTCAGCCGGCGTCGGGCTCGCAATCCCTTGCCGCGAGGATGTGCGTCGCGGCCGGGCCCGGCGGCCAGCCGACCGGGCGCGGATCAGACCACCCAGAGGTCGCTGGCCTGGAGGTCCGTTCCCGGCACGAGCCTGGCGAACAGCACCTGCGCCGCGGCGCCGTTGCCATCGGCGTCGTAGTACAGGCTGCCGCTGGCCGCGTCGTAGACGATGCGGTTGTTCGCATCGCCGGCCGTGCTGCCAAGCACGAATGCCGCAGCAGCCAGCGGCCCGGTGGAGCCGACGCCGGCGAACACCGTCCGCGACAGCAGCAACTGGTCGGACCCATGCTCGAAGTCGGTGATGCGGTCGACGTTGTGGACACTGCTCAGCGCCGAACTGAAGAGGAACCGGTCGTTGCCCGTGCCGCCGGTGAGGATGTCGTTGCGCGTGCCACCGGCCAGCAGGTCGGCGCCGGCACCGCCGTCGATGCGGTCGATACCGCCGCCGCCGAGCAGGCGGTTCCACCGGCGTTGCCGATCGATGATGTTGGCCAGGTCGTTGCCGGTGCCGCCGACATTGCCGCTGCCGATCAGCACGAGCCGCTCGACTTGCGCCAGCAGCGTGCACTTGACCAGGCTGAAGATGGTGTCGAAGCCGGCACCCTCGACTTCGACGACGACGTCGCGCATGTCGTCGACGATGAAGTGGTCGTTGCCAGCACCACCGCGAAGCGTGTCCGCACCGACACCGCCGTCGAGCCGATCGTTCGCCCTCGCTGCCGTAGAGAACGTCGTTGCCGGCACGACCGTAGAGTCGGTCGTTGCCGGCAAAGCCGTTGGCGGTGTCGTTGCCGCTGGACAGCGTGACGATGTCGGTCGCCGGCCAGCATGGCGCGCAGGATCGCCTGGTCGTCGATCAGCGTGAACGACTCGGTGGCCCGCCCGACATCGACCGCGGAGATGTGGAAGCCGGTGATCTCGACCATGTCGTGCATCGCTCCGGAAGCGCCTTGCTCGCGGAACCAGCCGTCGAAGTTGCCGTCTGATCGGCAGCAAGCTGCTCGCATCGACGGGCGGGTTGCCGAACCAGGTGTCGATGGTGGACGGCTCGCCCCAGTAGTCCGCCGACCCAGACTGCCGTGGCCGCCGTATCCCGAAGGGGCGCGGTAGCCCGGGTCGAGCCACCCCAGATCTGGTTGAGGGGGTCCGAGCCGTGCAGATCCAGGCGGGTCAGATCGACTTCGCGGTAGGCAATGACGGCGGCCATGGTGCTTGAACCCTCCTGGCTGAGCGACAGAGTATGGTCAGCGCGCGCCGTCCAGCGCCATCCCCACGCCGGATGGATGCGCCGCGCGATTGGCACGCCACCGGGCCAGCCGCTCCGCGCCGATCGCCTCGGCGCTATGCTCGCCCAGCCGCGGCGCCGGCGTGCGCAGCCGTCCCGGCGTCTCCGAGAGCTTGGGCACGATGCCCGGCACCTTCAGCGGCCGGCCGTCGGCATCGTGGGTCTGCAGGATCATGCTCGCGGGCCTGGTACTGGGGGTCGGCGGCGATGTCGGCGACCGTGTAGATGCGACCGGCCGGCACCGCGGCGGCATCGAGCACGGCGATCACCTCATCGATCGGCCGCTGCAGCGGTCCAGGCTTCGATCGCCGCGTCGATCTCGGCCACGCGGGCCACGCGGCCGTCGTTGCGCGCCAGCGCCGGGTCGTCGGCCAGATCGGCACGGGCTATGGCGCGCATCAGCCGCTTGAAGATGCCGTCGCCGTTGCCGCCGATCAGCACGTAGGTGCCGTCGCCGCAGCGGTAGGCGTTGCTCGGCGCGATGCCGGGCAGCGCCGAGCCGGCGGCGCCGCGCACCACGCCGAAGGCGTCGTACTCGGGCAGCAGGCTCTCCATCACGTTGAACACGCTTTCGTACAGCGCGACGTCGATGACCTGCCCCTGACCACCGTTGACCTCGCGGTGGCGCAACGCCAGCAGCACGCCGATCACGCCGTGCAGCGCCGCCAGCGTGTCGCCGATCGAGACACCGCAGCGCACCGGCACGCGGCCGGGCTCGCCGGTCAGGTGGCGCAGGCCGCCCATCGCTTCGCCGAGCACACCGAAGCCGGGCTTGTCGCGGTAGGGTCCGGTCTGGCCGTAGCCCGACACGCGCAGCATCACCAGCTTCGGGTTCAGCGCGTGCAGCGCCTCCCAACCCAGGCCCCAGCCCTCCATCGTGCCGGGCTTGAAGTTCTCGATCAGCACGTCGGCCTCGGCGGCCAGCGCACGCACCGCCGCCTGGCCCTCGCCGCTGCGCAGGTCCAGCGCCACCGAGCGCTTGTTGCGCGACTGCACTTCCCACCACACCGAGGTGCCCTCGCGCAGCAGCCGCCATGCTGCGCAGCGGGTCGCCGCCTTCGGTGGGTTCGATCTTGATCACGTCGGCGCCGAAGTCGGCCAGCGTCTTGCCGGCGAACGGCCCGGCAATCAGCTGACCGAGTTCCAGTACCTTCAGTCCTGCGAGTGCGTCCATGTCCTGTGTCTCCTGCGGCGAGCGCGATTGATTGTCCACGCGACGCGTGCCGGCTGAAACCAGTGAAACGCAGCCGCAGCGCCGCCGAAGCCGGTGCGAAACCGATGCCCGGCACAGTGCGCAGCATCGACACACACCGATCGCCTCGCCATGTTCCGTTCCCTGCTGCCCCTGATCCTGAGTTCCCTGCTGCTGCCGGCAGCACCGGCCCATGCCGCCAGCGCGGCCGAGGTCGCCGCCGACCTGCGCATGGCCGACGACGCCGCCCCGATGCGCCGCGCAGCCGAACGTTTTGTCGACCTGGCCCGCCGCGGCGACTCGAGCGGCAGCGCGGCGATGCTCAGCCGCGCGCTGGTCGATCGCATCGGCAACGCCAACGCCGAGCGCGCGATGCGCGAGCAGGTGCTGCCCTTCTTCGCCCGCGGCGGCGAGATCGGCCGCAGCGTCACCGTCACGCGCACCACCGATGCCGCCGGCCAGCAGGGCTTCGCCTTCTACATGTGGCTGGCCCGTGCCGACAGCGAACCGCGGCCGTTCACCGTCTACGTGGTCGAGGAACGCGGTGCGCCGGTGATCGCCAACGTCGTGCCCGACCGCCGCGTCGAGGGCCGGCACCGATGAGCGCCGGCAGCGGGCGCTTCCCGCCGCTGACGCGCGCCGCTGCGGCCTGCACCGCCTACCTGCTGGTGGTGGGCCTGGCCTTCGCGGCCTGGCATCTGGTGGTCGGCACCACGCCGTTCGCCTTCGTGATGGTGGTCTGCGCCGCGCCGGTCGTGCTGTGCGCCGTCTTCGGGCTGCGCTCGCAGCACGATCGCCGCCAGTACATCGCCCGGCCGATGGCCACGGTGCTGATGGCGCCGATCCTGCTGCTGTTCTGGTCGATCGACGGGCCGACGCAGCCCGGCCTCGGACTCGCGCTGGCGATCGCCTTCGTGCTGCTGCATGCCGCGGTCTTCGTGCTCGCGGTGAAGTGGATGGGCGCCTTCACCACGCGCATCGAGCCGGCCGCCGGGACGCCGGTGGCCAGCACGGCCGCGCTGGTGCAACGCCTGGCCGCGCTGGCTTCGCTCGGGCTGCCGCTGGACCTGCATGCCGACCCGGCGCAGCAGCAGCTGCACCTGGCCTGGACACCGGCCGGCCCCTCGCAGCAGCGCCATCACGTCACGCTGCACTTGCAGCCGCAGGCGGCGCAGGTCGAGGTGCTGGAGCAGCTGCGCGGCGACGGCACGGCCCCGGCCGATGCCGACCAGGCCTCGATGCGCTCGCCGGGCGATCCGTACTTCGACCCGACCTGCCCCGAGGCGCAGAAGGTCTGGTCGCGCACGGCACAGAGCACCATGCTCGACGAACAACGGCTGGCCGCCGCACCGGTGGCGCTGGTCGGCGACCGTCTGGTCTGGCGCGGCGCGGCGGAGCGCACGTTGCCCGACACCGATGCGCTGATGGCCTGCCTGGCTGTCATCGTCGTGCAGTCCGGCTGGTGCTGGGCGCCGCAGTTGCGCACCTGAGCCCGACGGCTATCCCGCGTTCGGCAGAAGTCCAGCGCGCTTCTAGGGGTGCCGACGCGGCAGAGCGAGTCCTATTGTCGGCAGCCTGTCGAAGATCGCTGCCGCGTCCTGGTGCGATCCACTGGAGGCGTCCATGGCCCGCACCGCCGGCATCCCGCTGGTCGAACTGTTCGACATCACCGACACGATCAACTCGGTGCTGCCGCAGTCGGTCAGCGACTTCCTCGAGCGCTTCGTCGTCACCGGCCACCAGTCTTCGTCGTCGGACGGGGCGATCTTCCACACCGGCGCACTGCAATCGATCGCCACCGCGATCGATGAGATCCCGACCGAGTTCAACATCGGCATCGGCCGGCTCAGCCTGCCGCTGATCAACACCGGCATCCCGTTCCAGCTCGCTTTCCAGCGCAGCGCGCCCAGCGGCGCCAACAACCTCGAAGGCAACGCAGACGTCTGGCGGCTCGACCTCTCGCTCGAGGTCTTCAACCTGATCGTCGACTTCCTGCAGCCGGCGATCTACGTGCCGGAGAGCGGCACCACGCCGCGCCACCTGGTACGCGACCCGACCCGCCACGAGGTGCGCATCACCGGCTCGGCGGTGCTGCGCATCGAGCAGCCGGCCGCCGGCGCGCCGGTGGCGGTCAAGTTCATCGACCAGCCCGACCCGCTGGACCCGGCGGCGGTCAGCGGCGCGGTGGCCACGCTGACCTGCAGCCCGCCGCACTTCTTCATCGGCGGCAGCGAGTTCGGCCTGTCGGTCGGACGCCTGACCTTCGACTTCTCCGACAGCTTCAGCCCGCCGGAGATCATCGAGCGCAACCAGGGCCCGGCCTGGACCGGCGTGGCGATCCGCGAAGCCACCTTCTACGCGCCGCGCAACCTGCCGGGCATCGGCGACCTGTCCGGCGGCGTGAAGAACCTGCTGATCGGCTCGCCGTTCGGGCTGCAGGGCGAGATCGAGGTGCAGTTCGGCCGCACCGCGCTCGACCCGTCGACCTTCCTGTTCGAGCAGGTGACCGACGCCGGAGACCAGCCGCTGGCGATCAGTGGCAGCGGCACCTCGCGCATCGTGCAGATCGAGGCCTCGCAGGACCAGGACGTGACCGTGCACGCCGGCCTGAACAGCGTGGCGCCGCCGGCCGACCCCGACGTGCCGGCCGGTGGCCTGGTCGAGTGGCATGCCGAGTGGCGCTGGAACGGCGGTGCGGCGCAGAGCGGCGACGCCTCCAGCGGCAGCGTTCGCCATGGCCAGACGCTGAAGGTGACGCCGATCGAGACGGTGCGTGTCGGCACCGACGAGAACGACTTCCGCCACCCGGAGATCACCTTCCGCTTCGTCGCCGGCGGCGATGCGCCGCTGATCGGCGCGACGGTGGGCACGCAGAACTTCGTCAACGTCACGCACGTCGGCGGCACGGCCGAGGCGCTGGGCACGGTGACCCTGACGGCCACCGGCAGCGGCGGCAGCAACCCGCGCTTCGAGTGGGAGATCGTCAACGTGCCGCAGCGCAGCAGCGGCGCGAGCTACACCATCGATCCGGCGCTGCTGGTCGGCATCCAGACGGTGATCCTGCGCGAGACCGTGACGCTGGCCGGCGGCGAAGACCAGGTGCGCCTGGCGCGCACGCGGCTGCACACGCTGGCCAGCGGCGCGCTGCTGATCGGCTGCCAGGCCGGCGTGTTCGATGCCACCGACGACGACACGGCGCTGGCGCTGTCCGCCGTCGAGGGCACCTTCGACCTCAGCGACTTCCACGCCGAAGGCGGGCTGTTCCCGACGCTGGAGCAGGCCGAGATCGACAGCACCGACCGCACCCAGATCGACGTGCCGACCGACGGCCTGGCGATGGTGACGATCACGCCGGCCGCGCCGCCACCGCCGCCGGCGACCGACCGCCACGTGCAGGTGCTGATGGACTACGACACCTCGCACGAGCTGAGCTGGGGTCCGCTGGCACCCGAGGGCGCGACGCTGCAGTTCTCGCAGACCGCGTTGCTGACCTGGGCGGCGCGCTACCCGGGCGCGAAGTTCGTCGTCGTCGGCCGCTGCGACGACATCGGCAGCGACAGCTACAACGCCACGCTGGCGACCAGCCGTGCCGATCGCGGCCGCGCGCTGCTGTCGGCCCTGCAGAGCGGCGAGAGCGGCACGCTGGTGGCCGGCGCCAGCATCTACTCGCGCGGCGAGCAGAGCCAGTTCGCCGGTGCCAGCGCCGCCGGCGACACCGAGGAAGAGAACGCCCAGCCGCCGATGCGCGCGGCCGAGCTCTCCGAGGCGGCCGAGGGCACGCCGGCCAACGGCCGGCTGATCCACGCCGACATCCCGGCCTCGCTGGGCTGGGCCGATTCGCGCGACGACGCGCACGAGACGCAGCGCGACGACTTCCGCCGCGTCGACATCTACGCCATCGGCGGCACCGCGGCGCCGGGCAGCGCGCGGCCCGACGACAACGTCACCGTCGGCGCCACGCTGCGCCGCTCGCTGGTGCCGGCGGCCGGCCGCGACCCGGCGGCCGTGCCACCGGGATCGCCGGCGATGGACTACCGCGTCAAGCTGCGCATCGTCTGGGACAGCCCGACGGTGAGCCAGCTGTCCGACGCGATCCCGACACTCGCCGAGGCCGAGTTCGCCTGGACGCCGCAGCAGGCGCCGCTGCCCTCGGTGGGCGGCAACGACGTCGAACTCAGCCGCGAGGTGCTGACCGTCTTCGTCAACTGGACCCACGACCCGCGCACCGGCTACACCAAGGCCGCGCTGGGCATCCGCAGCGAAGGCGACCCCGACGGGCTGATCTCGACGACGACCAAGCCGCTGATCGCCGCGCTGGCCTTCGGCCCGGCGCTGCTGTCCGGCGTCGATGCCGACACCGACCTGATCGGCAGCGGCGCGCGCATCGCCGCGCTGCTCGGCGCGGTGGCCTTCTCCGAGGTCGATCTCGGCGGCGGGTCGCTGGTCGGCGACGGCTCCAAGGCGGCGATCACCTCGGCCGCCTTCGAGACCGAGATGCGCTCGATCGCCGACCCGGCGGCCGCGATGCAGCTGCGCGTGGTGACCGACTACGTCTGCACGCTGCACATCAACGGCGGCGCACTCGGCATCAAGACGGCTGCCGACAAGCCGATGAAGATCCGCTACAAGCGTGTCGGCCTGCAGTACGACACCGCCAAGGAAGGCTGGGAGCGCTTCGGCCTGGTCTACGACAGCACCTCGATGGAGATCGAGGACCCGGGCCGCTGGCAGATCGACGGCGTGCTCGGCAGCCTGCTGCGCATCGTCGAGGTGGCGATGGGCCGCGGCTCGGTGTGGATCGAAGGCCGCATCGCGATCGCGCTGCAGATCGGCATCATCGAGATCAGCGAAGCGATCATCCGCCTGACCTTCCGCGACGGCAGCCCGCTGCCCGACTTCGAGCTGCGCGGCTTCGTGCTGAAGGCCGACATCCCGCAGGTGCTGAAGGGCGAAGGCCGGCTGCGCATCGAGGACGGCGGGCTGATCCGCGCCGGCGTGCAGGCCGACCTGATCCCGCTGGGCCTCGGCGTCGAAGCCGCGCTGGCGATGGGCACGCCGCCGGAGATCGCGCCCTCGGTGTTCCTGTCGCTGTACCTCGGCGTGCAGTTCTCGACACCGCTGCCGCTGGCCAACTCCGGCATGGCGATCTACGGCTTCAAGGGCCTGTTCGTGATGAACGGGCAGCGCAAGCTGCCAGCCAACCCCGACCCGGTCGGGCGCGAGCTCGACTGGTGGCGCACGCCGCCGGAGCAGAAGTACGAGCCGCACAAGGACCAGTTCGCGCTCGGCGTCGGCGTGGTCGTCGGCACGCTGCCCGACGTCAGCTTCTGCGTCAGCTGCCGCCGGCATGGTGGTGGTCGCCTTCCCCGACGTCGAGGTGATCCTCGGCGTCGACGTCAACATCGTCGAGGTGCCCGACACCGAGGTCAGCGACGAAGGCGGCGCCAGCGGCACCATCACCGGCCTGATCGTCATCGACGACGAGGCGGTCAAGCTGGCCGTCTCGGCGCAGTACACCATCCCCAGCGTGCTCGAGGTGAAGGTGCCGTTCTCCGGCTTCTTCCCCTACCCGGGCACCGGCAAGAAGGTCTACGTGCGCATCGGCTCCGATGGCCAGACCGCGTTCGGCCGCTTCGGCGAGCCGGTGACGCTGAAGCTGCTGCCCGGCACCATCGACGTGCAGGCCTGGACCTTCCTGATGATCGAGGAAGGCGGCCTGCCCAGCCTGGGCGGCGACGTTCGTTTCACCTTCGACGGCTTCGCGGTCGGCTTCGGCGCCGGCTTCGAGATCAAGTGGGAAGCCGGCCCGATCAAGCTGGAAGCCTCGGCCAAGGTGCTGATCGGCTTCGGCACCGCGCCGCTGCTGCTCAAGGGCGGCATCTTCGTGCGCGGCGAGCTCGACCTGGTGGTGATCTCGATCTCCGCGCGCGGCGAGCTGATCCTCGAGGCGCGCCAGATCGGCAACGACATCGCGATCCGCATCGACGGCGAGTTCTGCGGCGAGGTCGACCTGTTCTTCTTCTCGATCTCCGGCTGCGTGGGCGTGAGCTTCGACTTCGGCCCGAACATGACGCCGCCGGTGCCGCCCAGCCCGGTCAAGGGCATCAGCCTGACCGACCGGCGCGACCACATCATGGGCGTGGCGAGCACGACGGTGCCGCTAGTGGCCGAGCCGGTCGCGTTGGCACCGGCCGATCCGTCCGATGCGGACCAGGTGGCCGCCGCCGCGGCGGACTCCGCCGGTGTCAACGGCAACAACACCGTCTGGCCCGATACCGCGCCGGTGATCCATTTCGCGCACTACGTCGAGAATGCCATGCCGGCGATCGCGCAGTTCACGCCCGGGCCGACGCCGACGCAGCCCGCGTGGACCGGCTCCAGCCAGCTGAAGTACGCCTACCGGCTGGACAGCGTGCTGCTCAAGCGCAGCGACGGCACGCTGGTCGCCGGCACCAAGCCGCTGCAGTCGGTCTGGACCAGCACGCCCTACCGGCAGCCCGATGCCTCCGGCGGCAGCAACCCGCTGCCCAGCGAACACGAAGGGCCGAACCTCAAGCTGCTCGACTGGAACCCCTGGGCCTGGGTGGTCAACATGAGCAACGGCGGTGCCGGCCAGCCCGGCGCGCCGTCCGACACCGTCGGCACGATCTGCGATCCGAAGCCGCAGCCGGCACGGGCCTGCGTGCTCGGCCGCGATGCGAAGCGTGCTGGCCTGAACAAGGTGCGGCTGCGCCAGCAGACTGCCGGCGCCGGGGCCCTACCCGAGCCGCTTCTTCGTCACCGGCGAGCCGGTGGTCCGCGCCGGCGCCGCCGTCATCCGCGGCACGCCGCTGATGACGCTGCTCGGCCTGAGCGGCGGCACGCTGGTGCCCGGGTCGGTGGTCGACCTGCCTTTCGCCGCACTGGAAGACGGCCAGTCGCTCACCCGCGGCTACCGGCTGCCGGCGCTGCGCCGTGCCGTCGCCGGCGCGGCGCTGGCCGAACTGCCGCTGCCCTGGGAAGGCCTGTTCGACCAGCCGGTCACTTCACCCAGCGTGACGCTGGTCATCTGCGACGCCTTCGGCAACGGCCGGCCCGACGGTGGCGACAACGGCAACGGCGGTGATGACGGTGGCCGCGTCTGCGATGACTTCCGCGGGCTGAAGACCCGCAACGACGTGGCCGAGCTGGTGCGCCAGGGCTTCCGCATCGTGCCGCTGCAACGGCAGGACATGTTGACCCTGGTCGACCAGCTCGACACCTCGGTCGACCCGCTGGTGCCCGGCCGGGACGGCAGCGCCGAAGTGCGCTTGCCCGATGGCGGCGTCGCGATCCGCTTCGCCACCGCGGTGCGCGGCGTCGAGCTGCACCTGGTGCTGTTCGGCGGGCCGGTGAAGGCGCGTGCGCTCGACGCCAGCGGCCGCGAGATCGCCAGCGACTTCCTCAACCCCACGCAGCCGCGCGCGCCGCAAGTGATGCGTCTGCGCGCCGACGGCATCGTGGTGGTCGAGCTGAACGGCGGCAGCAACGAGGCGTTGCTGTTCAAGGTCTGTGTGGAAGGCGGGCGTGGCGACGGCAAGACCTGTGAGTCCTTCGACGGCCTGAAGCCGGCCGACAAGGCCTTCGATCGGATCGCCCACCACGGTTACGTCTTCGAGCCGCTGAAGCGTGGCGAGCCGCTGCGCCTCACCGACGCGGTCGACCAGCGCACGCTGCCGCCGCGGCGCGGCAACGACGGCGATGCCGAGGTCTTCTTCCCTGCAGGTGGCATGCGCGTGAACGCTGCCGCATGCCTGCGCGGCCATCGAGCTGCACCTGATGGTGTTCACCTCGTCCGGCGTGAAGGCGGTCGGCTTCGATGCGACGGGCCGCGCGGTCGCCGGCGACGGCGGCAGCGGCCCGCAAGGCCAGCCGCTGCTGCTGACGCTGCGCGCCAAGCGATGGCGAGGCGATCAGCGGTCGTCGAGATCCACGGCGGTGGCGGCGAGGCGCTGCTCTACCGCATCTGCTGCGGGGGCGGCGACGGTGCGCACCGCTGCGTCGACTTCGACGAGCTCGACCGGCCGGCGCGCAAGGTCGCGCGGCTGGTGCATGCCGGCATCGTCTTCGAGGCGTCTTCGGCCAAGCCCGAGCTGGCGCTGGTCGACCTGGTCGACGAAGTGGCCGAGCCCGACCGCAGCGGCCGCGATCAGCGCCGCGAGCTGCGCTTCGCCGGCAACGGCCTGCGCATCGAGCTGCCGGCGGCCTGCAGCCGCGTCGCGCTCGACCTGATGCTGTTCGGCGCCGGGCCGCTGCGCGGCCATGCGCTGGATGCCAGCGGTGCACGCGTGTGGCGCGGCGAGACGGCGGCGCAGCCGAAGCAGCCGGCCAAGCTGGACATCCGCGGCCGCGGCATCCGCGTGATCGAGCTGTTCGGCGCCAGCGACGTGGTCGCGCTCTACCAGCTGTGCCACGAACCCGACACCGAGGTGCCCGACGAACCGCCGCCCGCAGACGACTGCTGCAAGACGGCACGGCCGGCGCTCTCGGCGCCGTTCGCCGAGCGGGCGCATGCGATGGTCGCCACCGCCGCCGCAGTCGCTGCGGTGCAGCCGCCGGCCGTGGTCACCGGCATCGTCGGCACGCTGCCGCGCGACGGCTGGATCGGCGAGGTCATCGAGCAGCGCCAGGGCCGCGACGGCCGCCGCTGCGTGCTGATGCGCTTCCGTCCGCGCAGCGGCGCGAGCGGGCCGTGGAACGGCTTCCGCGTCCAGGTGCCAGCCGGCAAGACGGTCACGCTGGTCTCGGTGTGCGGCATCGACCAGCGCGCCGCCGATGCGCGCGAGAGCGACAGCGCCGTGCAGGCCAGCCTGCTCGACATCCTCGCCACCGTGATGGCGCTGCCGGTCGAGGAGCGGCGCGAGATCGTGCTCACGCCGGACACCGAGTACCGGCTGGAGATCGGCTGGAGCTGGCAGGTCTGGCAACCCGACGATCCGAACGAGACACCGCCCGCCCCGGATCCGACCGCCTGGGTGGCCGGCCCCACCGACGTGCTGCACTTCGCCACCGCAGCCGATGCCGGCGCGACGCCGTCGCAGCAGGACGGGCTGAACGAGTACGTGTTCGACGCACGCGACGTCGGCCGCTACCTGATCGGCGTCGAGCCGGCCAACGGCCGCGCGACGCAGTTCACCGGCGACCCGATCTGGGCGCACTTCGACGCCGGCCATGTCAAGCAACTGCTCGAGCAGTACGGCCGCACGATGGCCATCGAGATCCGCCGCACCGACCCGAAGCCGCAATCGACGCCGGCCGCGCTCGATGCGCTGATCGCTCCGCTGCCGCTCACGCTGGCCTGGCTGGCGCTGCCCGACGCGATGCAACCGGTCGGCTACCAGCTGATCCACGAGGCATTGAAAGAAGCGCCGTGTCTGCCCGGCACCGGGCCGATGGGCGGTGCCAGTCGTCGCGGCCACGGCGCCGCTGGAGCCCGAAGCCGACTACGACCTCAACATCGTCGCCACCAAGGCGGGCGATCGTGCGGTGGTGCTGGCCACACGCTTCCGCACCTCGCGCTACGCCTCGCCGGCGGCGATGCTCGATGCGCTCGGCTACGGCGCCACGGCTACCGGCCTGTTCCTGCCCGACGACCTGGTCGTGCCCGACGGCGCCGTGCTGCCCGCCGGCGGCTTCGTCGAAGGCGACGCCGCGCTCGACAGCGCACTTGCCGCGATCGACGCCGAGACGCTGGCCCTGCCCGAAGCGGAGGCCAAGAGCTACGTGCTGTGGCGCTTCGACGCGGCGACGACGCGCTGGCTGGTCGAAGGCCTGCTGGTCGACAGCCTGGAGCCCATGAAGCGCGAGCTGACGGTGATCGTCGGTGGCGTCGCGACGCCGGGCGTGCGCATCGCGCCGGCCTCGGCGGCGGTGGGCGCGCACACGCTGACGCCCTACCGTGCCAACAGCCGCTGGACACGGGTGTGGCTGCGGCCCGCAGCGCCGTTCGCGGTGCCCGCCGGTCCGCCGGAACCGACGCTGCGGCTGAGCTTCAGTACGCCGCAGGGCACGGTCAGCGGAACACGGCGAATCGGCACCGTGCCGTCGCTGCTCGAACGGGAGGGTCTGTGATGCCGCTGCCCATCGTCTCACCGACGCTCTTCAACGCCCACGCGCTGCCGGCCGATCCGGCCGACACGCACCTGCAGCCGGGCATCCACCTGCGTGTCGATGCGCACCCGCTGCTCGGCTTGCCGGTCGCGCCGTACATCGTCTGGCGCGCGGTGCTGCGCGACGCGCGGCAGATCAAGCTGCGCGACGACGTGGTGTTCGTCGACAGCCGTGGCCGCGTGCTCACCGCGCCCTTCACGCTGACGCCGGACAACCCGGTGACGGCGCACCTGGCGCTGGCGCCGGGGCAGACCTGCCTGTGGGCGCGGGTCAACGCCGACCCGGGCGGCGAGGTGCCGGGCCAGCCGGGGCCGATCACCGATCGGCCCGGCGCTGCGGCGCGTGGCGACGCGGCTCGACCGCTCGCGCCTGAGCGCAGCCGCCAATGTCACGCACGCCGCCGCCGCGAGCGGCATCAGCGGCGACGGCCTTCGTCACCACGCTGCAAGGCCCGGCCGCGATCGCCACGCGCAACGCACCGCCCTATGCGTTCGGCGCACCAGGCATCGTGCAGATCGGGCTGCAGGGTCGCGGCACGGTGGTCGGTGTGGCCTGGCTGGAGCAGCGCGACATCGGCCGGCTCGACTGGGCACCGTTCACGCTGCTCAACCTGCCGCATGCCGGCGGGCCACGCTACCTGCCGATCGCCAACCCGATCGTGCGCGCCGAGGCGCGTGTGCTGCAGCAGGCACCGCAGCGCCGCCCGCTGCAGGAGACGCTGGGCATGCTGCCGCCGGCGCTCGCGCCCGGCGAGACGCCGCTGTGGGAAGTCAAGCGCGTCAACTCGCTCGCGCTGCCGCTGCAACCCGATCTCGACCGCCTGATCACCGACCTGTCGGTCTCGCCGCTGGAGATGAGCACCAGCACGCCGGTGACCGACGACCGCGGCCGGCCGCTCGGCAACTTCACGCAGCGCTGTCTGGACCGCGTGCTGCAGTCGCGCTTCGACCCTGGTGTCGCTGCGCTGTTCGGCCACAAGGCGCTGGACGGCGAGTTCAAGGAGCCGATGCCGCTGCTGGTCTTCTACTGGGTCGCCGGCTTCTTCCAGGACTTCCCGCCGGACAAGGACCCGGCGCTGGCCGATCCCGTTCTTCGACGCGCTGCTCGCGCAGGTCGGCACGCAGCTGCGCTTCCCGAGCACCAGCAGCTGGGTCGGCACCTGGGTCAAGCTCGCCTCGGGGCTGGACGTGCCGGTGAACAAGAAGCTGCTGAAGAGCGTGCAGGAGATGGGCACCGTGGTCGGCCTCGGCGCGATGGCGGTGGCCGACCGCAGCGCCAGCCCGGCGGCGATGCAGCCGCCGCTCATCACCGGGCATCGCCATGTCGGCTGGGTGCCGACGCCGGTGCCGGGCGCACGGCGCGAGGTCGAGCTGCAGCTCGCCGGCGTCGGCGTCGCCGCGCTGCTCGCCGCCGAGAAGCAGACACCCGACGGTGGCGCGCAGCGCGACAGCCTGCACAAGACCAACGGCGACGGCTACCACCTGCCGCTGGTGCTGGGCCGCAACGCGGCCGACGAAGAATCGCTGCCACCGCCCGCACCGGGCACCGGCCAGTTGTGCGACCGCCAGGCCAGCGCCGACACCATCCGCTATGGCGTGGCGCAGCAGGACGGCTTCGGCCGCTGGTCCGACTGGGCGGCGGTGGTCGATCCACCCGGGCCGCGGCCGCGGCCGCCGCGGCCGGTGTTCCGCGCGATGTACTCGCAGCCGGGCAATGCGGCGGCCACCGGTGGCTCGGTGCGCGTGATCGTCGAGGTGCCACCGCTGGCCAGCCTGGCGCCAGCCAGCTTCGCGGTGCGCGAGTTCGAGCTGGTGGTGACCGACCTGACGACCAGCGGCGTCTCGACCGAGACCCGCCAGATCGCCACGCCGCTGGCGCCGCCGGCAACGCTGGACTTCACGTTCACCGGCCCGCTGCTTGCCGCCACCGAGGTGCGCCAGCTGCGCTTGGTGGCCCGCTGGCGCGACACCGCGAGCCAGTTCTCCGAACCGAGCGAGCCGGCGGTGATCACGATGCACGACCCGCGCCCACCGGTGCAGATCGCCGTGCCCGACACGCTGATGTACTCGGGCCGGCCCGACGTGACCGGCCTGTCCACCGTCGAGTACGCGTGGACGCCGGCCGCCGGCCAGGCCAACGTGGCGATCTGGTACAGCGACGAGAACCGCATCGTTCGCCACCTGAGCACACAGCCCGGCGGTTCGCCCGAGGCCACGCTCGCCGCGACACTGGCCGCCACCACCGACCCGGCAGCACGCGCGACGCTGATCCGCAACGCGCCCACGCTGGTGCCCGACCACCTGTTCGAGCGCCTGCAGGGCGTGGTGTTCGACGGCGCGGCCGGACAGAAGACCTTCCGCCATGTGGTCAGCGGCAGCCTGCGCGTGCTCAACGTCTACCGCATCGCGGCGGAGAGCGCCTCCGGCGCACGTGTCGCGCTGACCACGCTGCCGCTGCTGATCTTCGCGGTGCCGAACGCCGACCCGCCGCCGCGCCCGGTGCTGGAGATCAAGCCGGCCGCGATGGCCGACAACGATGCGCCGTATGCGGCCGAAGTTCGCATCACGCTGACCAAGGGCATGACCGAGGCCCAGCAGTGGCGGCTGCGCCGCTCGCTGGTCGGTTCGCGCGACCTGCAGCGCATGCCGGTCGTCGGTCTCGGTGCGATGGGTGCGCCCGACGACAAGGGCCGGCAGACCGCGCTCTATGTCGACGAAGGCCCGGTGCAGATCTCGCCCACCGCGACGCTGAAGCCCTGGCTGCGCTACTTCTGGGTGGCTGAAGCGCAGGGTGCGCCGGCGCCGGGCTCGGTGGCCGCGGGCCGGCCGGTGCCGGGTGCCTGGGGTTCGCCGTCCGACCCGGTCAGCGTGATGCTGGTGCCGCCGTTGCCGCCGGCCGCGGTGAGCGGCGCTGGCGGCCAGCGGCAGTGCCGGCGCCGGTGGTGGTTTCGTGAACGTGCAACTCGCCTTCACGCACCCGCAGGGCCTCGCCGGCGGCGCGCTCGGGCCCTACCAGCTGCGGGTGATGCGCCGCGACCCGGGCACGCCCTTGCGCGTCCTCGGCGTGGTCGAACTCGAAGGCGACGGGCCGTACAGCGTCAGCGGCATGGACCCGGCGAACGCGGTCGACGAAGCGCCGAGCGCTTGTCTCTACCGCGTCGTCGTGATCGACCCGATCGGTCGCGAGAGCACAGCGGCCGAGACCGTGCTGGCTTGACGTTCGAGAGCAAGGACCGCCATGGCCACCCTGACCCCCGCCCCCGACACCCTCGGCCTCGCCTCGCCGGCGCTGGGCCCGTGGTTCCGCGACGGCAGCGCCAGCACGCCGACGTTGGCGGTGCCGACGACGGCCACGCTGGCGGTGCCGCTGAGCCTGCCGGCCAACATGGAGTGGCGGGCACCGGCCGGTGGCCTCGCGTCCTGGGCCTTCGCGACGACAGCGCGGCCACGGGTGCTCGCAGCGCTGCGCGGCGGCGACGGCGCGAGCGCGTTCGGTGAAGGCAATCTGGTCGTGCTGTTCACGCTGCTGCCCGAGGCCGAAGTGCGCCTGGCCACGCTGTCGGCGCAGATCCCCTCGCCCGACGGTGTCGCCGTGCCCGCCGGCGAGCCCGGCCGGCCGGTGGTGCGCCACCTCGCGCTGGAGATTCCGCAGGCCTCGGCGGCGAGCGTGAGCGCGCTGCAGAACCTGCGCGAGACCGACTTCGCGTCCGACCTCGACGACGACGAAAAGCGCGCCGCCTTCCTCGGCCTCGACGCCAGCGGCGGTGCGTTGGCCAACGCCACCGAACCAGTGCACGAGCTGCACCGCCCCAACAAGTCGAACGCGGTGATCGTCAAGAACCGCAGCGGCGCGGCGCTGTCGTGCACGCTGTGGGCCTTCGATCAGCGCGGCCGTGCGCTCGACCCGGGCGCGGTCGCGGCCTGGTGGGCCTTCCTCGCCAGCGCGCCCGTGTTCGACAACCTGTGGGCGCATTCCGGCACGGACGACCAGCGTACTGCGGCGGTGGCCGCAGGCCGCAGCGTGCTGTTCTGCAGCGCGCACGAAGGCGCCTTGCCCGAGGCGCAGCGTGCGCGCCTGAACCTCGGCGGCCTGACACGGGTCGGCAGCAGCGGTGCGCTGTACAGCGCCGGCGCCACGCCGACGATTGCATTGACCGCTGCCCCCAGCCCCGACGACCTGCCGCTGCCGCGCCTCGCCGTGCTGCCCAACGGCCGCTTTGCCGCGCCGCCCGGTGCGACGCCGTTCGCCGGCTGGACCGGCGGCGCCTGGCCGGCCGGGCTGGCGCGCGACTTCCTGCGCATCGTGGTGGTCGACCTGGAGAGCCACCTGGTCGGCGTGGACCGCAGCGACAGCGCGCAGAACGATCCGAGGCGACGCGTCACGGTGCTGCGCAACACCGCGACGGCGCCGATCCTGACCAGCGCCGACGCGGCCCATGCAGCGATGCTGAACACTCTGTCGGCGGGCAGCCCGGCGCAACTGATGGCGCCGGTGCTCGACACCTTCTGGGGCTCGCTGACGGCACCCTCGCTGGGCAGCGGCACGCCGCCGGCGACGCTGGCCTTCAGCGTGCATGCGCTGCAGGGCGAAGGCACGGCCAGCGGCGCCACCGCGGCGAACCAGCGCATCGTCGTGCGCATCACCGACCTGCCGGCCAATGCCTGGGTGCGCATCTGGCCCAAGGGCCTGGACACCGAGACCGGCCTGCATTTCCGCCTCGACGGCGGCGCCGGGCGCGCCGACGGCAGCGGCCGCGCCTTCGCCGTCGTGCCGCTGCCCGACGGCACGGCCGGGCTCGAAGGCATGAGCTTCGACGCGATGGTGGTCACCGACAGCGATGCGAAGCTGCTGGTCGAACAACGCTTCGACCGTCCGGCGATCGCCAGCGGTGCACGCGCGACGCTGGCCACGCCGCCCGGTGGTGTGGCCGACGGCCGCACCGCCTGGGTCTGCGAGCAGGGCGCGGCGCTGGTGCGCAGCGCGGGCCAGTGGGGCAGCGGGCAGACGCTGCTGGCCGTGCCGGCCGACGAGAGCGGCGGCGCCTACGCGCTGATCGACACGGCAAGCACCGTTGCTGCCGATGCCGCGGCCTCGACGCTGCGCAATGCCGCGGCAACGGGCGACCGCCTGATCGTCACCGCGCCGGCCTTCGTGGCCACGCCCGAGGGCGAGGTGGTCGATGCCAGCGGCGCGATCGGCGGCAGCGGCGCGACGGTGCTGCACCGCGCTCGCAACGGCCTCGACGCCATCGACGGCTTCGGCCAGCCGATGGCAATGATGGAACGGCGCGAAGCCGCGGCCATCGACCCCGCCGGCGGCAGCGGCGCGATCGGCGCCGCGCCGGGCCGGGCCGTGCTGCACGAGGCGCTGCCGGGGCAGCTCGGCCACCCCGGCGTGCCGGCGGCGGCCGAGGTGCATGCGACCGGCGCCGCATTGGCCGGCCCGGCCGCCGCACCGCTGGCCGCGCTGATGCGCGAGCGTGCGGCGGCCGACCTGGCCGGCTTCGTCGCACTCGCGCAGCGGCCGGTGGTGACGCCTGCCGACCCCGGCGGCACCAGCGGCTTCGCCGCGGTGCTGGAGACGCTCACCCACGGCGTGACCGGCGACGCCCAGCTGCGCGCCTTCGTCGCGCTGACCAGCGGCTTCACGCCGGGTTCGGCCTGGACCACGCTGAAGAACAACATCGAGTCGGCCGTGCCGACGGTCGACTTCGACCCGATGATCGACACCGCAACCTTCGACGACGACGCACTCGCGGCCGCGATCGACCAGGTGATCCTGAAGACCCGCGACGGCGCCGCGCAGGCGGCGCGTGCGCTCGCCGCCGCGATCGGCCGCGCCGAGGACTTCGTCTATGTCGAGACCCCCGCGCTCGACCCGCTGAGCGCCGGCAGCGGCGATGCGCTGATCGACCTGGTCGGCGCGCTGACCAGCCGCCTGGCCGAGCGCCCGTCGCTCGCCGTCGTGTTGTGCGTGCCGCAGAAGTTCCTGCCTCAGCAGCCGCGCAAACTGGAGGCGGTGCGCACGGCCGGCGTGCGCGCGGCGCTGAAGACGCTGCTCGACGCGGCACCCGACAGCGTCGTGCTGTTCACGCCGACCGCCGGGCCGGGCCGGCCGCTGCACATGGCCTCGACCAGCGTGGTCGTCGACGACGTGTGGCTGCTCACCGGCAGCACCCACCTGTGGCGGCGCGGGCTGAGCTTCGACAGCTCGCTGGCGGTCGCGCTGTTCGACGAGGCCACCGCACGCGGCCGGCCGGCCGCATTGCGCCAGGCCCGCCGCCAGCTGATCGCCGACCGGCTCGGCGTGGACGTCTCGCTGATCGGCGACGACATGGCACAGCTGCGCACGACGATCCATCGCCTCAACCTCGCCGGCGGATTGCAGCGGGTGCAGCCCAACGTCTACCCGGCGGCGGCCGACACGACCACCGCCGCCGACCTGCAGATCTGGAACCCGGACGGTCGCCCGGGCGGCACCAGCGACTGGCTGCTGCTGCTCGGCGGCCTGGCCGGCAACGCGGCCGACGAGGTCAACAACGCGATCCGCTGAGATCGCGCCCATCAGGAGTCACCATGAGCGAGATGGCCTTCAGCGTGCGCGCCGCCGTGCGCCACCACACCGATGCCCTGCTGGCCTACCCGAACGTCGTCGCCGTCGGCGCCGCGCGCAAGATCCGCAAGGGCCGTCCGGTGGATACCCATGCCGTGGCGGTCTACGTCTCGCGCAAGCTGCCGGCGGCGATGCTCGAGCCGCGGCAGCGCATCCCCAGCCACCTGGAGACCGACGATGCCAGCGTGGTGTCGGACGTGGTGCAGATCGGCGAGCCGCGCCTGCTGGCGGTCGACACCGCGCAGTACCGGCCGCTGCGCGGCGGCTGCCAGATCCAGTCCTCGTCGGGCACCGGCACGCTGGGCGGCATCCTCTACGACCGGCTCGACCACCGCCCGGTGCTGCTGACCAACAACCACGTGCTGACGCCGGCCGGCGCACCGACCTTCCTGCCGTCGGACACGCGCATCTTCCAGCCGGCCGGCGGGCCGCAGGTGGGCAGTGCCAAGCGCATCGTGCCGATGTTCCTGGCGCCGCTGGGCGAGTTCGGCTACCGCTTCGGGGCACGTGTCGACGCCGGCATCGTCGCGCCGCTGCCCGGCATCGACCTCGACTTCAGCGTCGTCGAGCTCGGCAAGCATCCCTACGTGGTGCTGCCGCCGTACGAAGGGCTGGCGGTCGAGCACCGCGGCTTTCGCACCCAGCTGCGCACCGGCACCGTCGAGGCGCTGGACCTGACGGTGATCCTGAAGGCCTCCAACGGCGACCGCATCCGCATCGGCGGCGGCTCCAGCGTGTTCAGCATCCGCGCGCCGGAACGATTCATCGGTGCCTGGCCGGGCGACTCGGGCTCGCTGGTGGTCGATGCCGCGCACGGCTCGGCACGCGGCCTGGTGTTCGGCGGCGACGGCCTGTCCGGCGGGCTGACCTACGCCTGCGAGCTGGGTGCGGTGATGCAGGAACTGCAGCTCGAGACCGCCTGCACGGGCGAGCTGTCCGCGCTGGTCCGCCGCTCGGTGTTCCGCCGCCTGACAACCGCCTGGGCAGCCGCCGAACACGGCACCGACGGCGGCGCGCGCCATGCCAACGCGCTGGTCGAGGCCATGGTCGAGAAGGTCGACCGCTTCCGCGACCGCCACCTCGCCGATGCGCAGGACGGCCGTGTGGCCGGCGCGTTCGGCACGATGCTGCACCAGCTGGCCAGCGAGCTCGCCGAAGGCGCGCACGACGACGAGGACTTCGCCGGGCTGCTCGACCAGGCCTTCGGCGACTGGCTCGTGCTACCCACCGTCTACGACATGCTCGAGTACCGCATCCCCGAGCAGCTCGGGCCGACGGCGATCGCCGCCTTCCGGCGGCTCGGCCGTCGCACGCACAAGCGCAGCGAAAGGCACGACCTGGGCTGGTTCGAATCCGCGCTGTCGCGCTCCTGCGGCCTCACGATGCGCGAGTGGATCGCGCTGCGCGCGGAGGCGCCGCCCGTCGAGCGTCCGAAGAAGAAGCGCCGCAAGGGCTGAGGCCGGCCCGCTGCTGCCGCTCAGGCCTCGCTGTCCAGCTGCAGCGGGCCGCTGGCCGACAGCCGGTAGTGGCCGCGCCCGGTGCGTTCGATGCGCAGCCCGAAGTCGCGCTCGGCCAGCCGGCGCTCGAGCAGCAGCAGGCGCACGCCGAGATTGTCCTGCACCTCGGGCAGGCCGAGGTCGTCGCCGGCCAGGCGCAGTTCGCGGGTCGTGAAACTGTCGCGGCCGCTGGCGATGCGCTCGCGCACCAAGCGAGCGAGGATGGCGCCGGCCACGCCCTTGATCAGGTACTGGTCGCCGACGAAGACGCTGTGGTCGCGGGCGTAGTGGCGCACGCGCAAGGGCGCGCCCGCCGCGGCGCCGGTCGGCGCGGCGGCGCTCGGCCGCACCTCGGCAGCCAGTTCCTCGGCACGCAACGCCAGCAGCGCCTGCGCCAGCTGCGCGCAGAGTGCGGTCAACGCATCCTCGTCGTCGTAGCTGAAGAACTGGTCGCGATCGCTTTCCACCAGCAGCGCGCCGACCGATCGCCCGCGGGCGCGCAGCGGCACCGCCAGCTGGCTGCGCGGCGTCGCCAGCCCGGGCAGCGGAATGGTCTCGGCCATCACCGCCTGCAGGCCCAGCTTCTCGGCGCGCACCCGCCAGGCCATGCCGTAGTGGTACATCTGCGTCATGTGGCCGATGCGGATCGGCACGCCCTCGCGCAGCGCGACGCCGGACAGCCCGGCATCCTCCAGCGCCACCTCGGCGCCGGTGCTGCCGGTGGCGTAGCCGACGCTGGCCAAGGTGTAGAGGCCGCGGCGCTGCTCGTCGAGCAGCCACAGGATGGCGTGGTCGATGCGCAGGTCCTGCTGCAGCGCGTCGGTGAAGGCACGCAGCAGCGCATCGAGGCTGGCCGCCTCGGCCAGCCGGCTGCCGGCGCGGCGCAGCCCGGCAGCCAGGTCGCAGCGCGGCGCAAGCCCGGGCATCGGGTGGCGCGGGTCGACCTTGCGCAGCGACTCGACGCGGTACAGGTCGGCACCGCGCAGGTGGAACACCTTCTCCATGCCGGTCTGCGCGGCGATGCCGGCCAGCTTGGCGCGCAGCCGCTCGAACACCGGGCCCTCGGTGTCGGTGCGCAGGTAGCGCAGCTGCAGCACCACGCCGGTGCCGGTGAACGGGTCTTCCACGCACAGCGCCACGCGGCCGGTGGCCAGCACGTTCTGGCGGCTGCGGTTGAGGAACTGGTAGGTCAGCGCGACATGCTCGTCGTCGATGTACTCGGCATGCGAGAGGTAGTTGACGTGCGGCACCTTGTCGGCCGACACGGTGCACATCACCGGCGGGATGACACCCTCGAGCAGCCGGCGCACCTCGCGCAGCGTCAGCTCGGATGACAGCGCGTCGCTCACGGCAGCAGCTCCACCGGCGCGCCGGCCCCGGGGCCGGGCGACTGGTCCCAGGCGCCGCTGGGCGTGAAGCGCACGCAGCTGAGCTGCTCCAGCGGGATGTCGAACCAGACCGACATCAGCTGCTCGCGCGTGAAGCCGAAGGGCTCGATCTGCAGGAAGAAGGCGTCGCGGCAGTGCTCGAACAGCGGCCCGTGCTCGGCGCACATCGGCACCTCGTGGGCGTCGCGCCCCTTCATGTGCAGCGACCGGTGCGACTGCGGCAGGGCCGCCACCACCGCGATGTGGCCGGTGTCGCGCATCGCGGCCAGCACCTCGGCGCCGGCCTCGGTGGGCACCAGCACCTCGATGGCCCCGTCGGCGCGCACCTGCGCCGCCAGCCCGCGGCACAGCTCCGGGCGGCCGTCGCGTGTGCAGCTGCCCAAGCGGAAGGAAGCCCCGGCGGTCAGCAGGTCGGCCCAGTCGGCAGGCAGGCGAGGCACGGTGGGAGGGGTGGTGGAGTCGGCTTTCGGGCGATTCTAGAAGCGGCGGCCGCGCGCTTAACGAGCTTTTAGCAAGTCGCTAACGCACAAGTAGCAGCGCGCCGGTGGCCGGCCGCCGACACTTTCTCCGCGATGCCAGAGCGCATTCACCCACCCCAGGAGCCCGACGTGACCCCCCGCATGGCCTTCACCCTCGCCCTCGCCTTCGCCGCCGGCATCGTGCTGTCGGCCTGCGGCCGCGGCGAGGTGGCGGCGGTCGTCGAGGCCGCCGGTGCGCCGGTGGTCACGCTGGTCGACTGAGGCCATCCGCCATGCTCAAGGGCTACCTGATCAGCATCGGCCGCAGTGTCGCCACCGCCGCGCCACGGCCGCTGGTTCAGCCGGCGCCGGTGCGCGCGTCGGTCAGCGGCACGCCGGTGACGGCCTGCAGCTCGGCGAAGGAGACGCCGTCGACGATGTCGCGCACCGCCGCGCCGTCGGGCCCGATGTCGATCACCGCGAGGTCGGTGTACACCCGCGCGACGCAGGCGATGGCGGTCAGCGGGTAGCTGCAGGCGGCGACCAGCTTGCTCTGGCCGGACTTGGTCAGGTGCTCCATCATCACCAGGGTGCGGCGCGCGCCGATGGCCAGGTCCATCGCCCCGCCGACGGCGGGGATCGCGTCGGGCGCGCCGGTGTGCCAGTTGGACAGGTCGCCGTTGGCCGAGACCTGGAAGGCGCCGAGCACGCAGACGTCGAGGTGGCCGCCGCGCATCATCGCGAAGCTGTCGGCATGGTGGAAGAAGCAGCCGCCCGCCTTCAGCGTCACCGGCTGCTTGCCGGCGTTGATCAGGTCGTAGTCCTCCTCGCCCTCGGCCGGCGCCGGGCCCATGCCGAGTACGCCGTTCTCGCTGTGCAGGATCACCTCGCGGCCGGCCGGCAGGTGGTTGGCCACCAGCGTCGGCAGGCCGATGCCGAGGTTGACCACCGCGCCGTCGGGGATGTCGGCGGCGACACGCTGCGCCATCTGGTCGCGGCTCCATCGTTTCATGCCCTGCTCCTTCAGGCCGTCTTGAAGCCGGCGCCGCGCGTGGCCGCGCGTTCGATGCAGACGACACGCTGCACGAAGATGCCCGGCGTCACCACCGTCTCCGGGTCGAGTTCGCCCAGCGGCACGATCTGGTGCACGCTGGCCACCGTCAGCTTCGCCGCCATCGCCATCACCGGGCCGAAGTTGCGCGCGGTCATGCGGTAGGTCAGGTTGCCCCAGCGATCGCCGCGCTCGGCCTTGATCAGCGCGAGGTCGGCATGGATCGGCGTCTCGAACACCTGCCAGCGGCCATCGAGGAAGCGCGTCTCCTTGCCCTTGGCGAGCTCGGTGCCGTAGCCGGTGGGCGTGAAGAAACCGCCGATGCCGGCGCCGGCAGCGCGGATGCGCTCGGCCAGGTTGCCCTGCGGCACCAGTTCCAGCTCGAGTTCGCCGGCGCGGTAGGCACGGTCGAAGTGGTGGCTGTCGACCTGGCGCGGGAAGCTGCAGATGATCTTGCGCACCCGCTTCGCGGCGATCAGCGCGGCCAGCCCGGTGTCGCCGTTGCCGGCGTTGTTGTTGACGATGGTCAGCTCGCGTGCGCCCTGGGCGAGCAGCGCGTCGGTCAGCGCATCGGGCAGGCCGGCGGTGCCGAAGCCGCCGATCATCACGGTGGCGCCGTCTTGCACGTCGGCCAGCGCTTCGGCGGGCGAGGCCACGGTCTTGTCGATCATCGGGTCGTCTTTCGGGTCGTTCCGGGAAGGGCGTTCAGTCGGCAGCCTGTTCGGCCAGCACGAACTCCTGGTCCAGCGTGTAGAAGGGTAGCGCCATCGTGCTGCCGTCGGGCGCCCGCCCCGGTGCATGGCGCTCGAAGCGGCCGATCAGCGAGGAGCGCACGCCGAACACCACGTCGGAATCGAGGTAGGGGTCGCCGTCGCGGAAGATGTGCGTGGTCAGCGTGTGGAAGCCCGGCGCGCGGATCAGGAAATGGATGTGCGCCGGCCGCCACGGGTGGCGGCCCGACGCGACCAGCATCTGCCCGACCGGGCCGTCGGTCGGGATCGGGTAGGCGGTCGGTGTCACCGTGCGAAAGCGCAAGCGACCTTCGGCGTCGGTGCGCAGCACGGCGCGGGCGCGACGCGACGCACCGAGCTCGGGCCGCTGCACGTCGTACAGGCCTTCGTCGTCGGCCTGCCAGACATCGACCTCGGCATCGGCGATCGGCGCGCCGGCCAGCCCGCGCACGCGCACGTCGACGAACAGCGGCTCGCCGGGCGCGCCGGCGGCGATGTCGCTGCCTTGCGCGAGCCGTGGTGCGTCGTCGACGTGGAAGGGGCCGAACACCGTCGCTTCGGTCGCGCCAGCCGGCAGCGCGTGGTTCATCGCCACCGTCAGCATCGACACGCCCAGCGTGTCGGACAGCAGGATGAACTCCTGGCGGCGTTCGTCGCACTGCTGGCCGGTGGCAGTGAGGAACTCGATGCCGCGCATCCACTCGGCCTCGGTGAGCTTCGTCTCGCGCACGAAGTCGTGCAGGTGGCGCACCAGGGCGCCGAGCAGTTGTTTGAGGCGCTCGTCCTCGCAGCGCTCGAAGCGTGCGATGACGGCCGCGGTGATGGTCTCGGGCGTGATGTTGCGCATGGCAGTGCTCTCAGTGTTCCGGCAGATGCAGCCGGCGCCGGGTGGGGAACAGGCTGATGCCGTGGCGCTGCTGCACCCAGCCCCACAGCCCCTGCTTGAAGAAGGTGGTGACGACGATGGCCAGCAGCCCCAGCCCGAGCAGGTACCAGGTGCCGTAGTCGCTGAAGAACTTGTTCAGCGCCCAGAAGACGATCGCGCCGACGATCGGCCCTTCGATGCGGCCGATGCCGCCGATGACGACCATGAAGATCGCGAACGCCGTCCAGTTGACGCTGAAGGCGGCGTCGGGGCTGATGCGCAGGTTGCCGAGGAAATACAGCGCGCCGGCCAGGCCCGCGCCGGCCGCCGCGACCACGTAGACCGCCAGCTTCATGCCGCGCACGTCGATGCCCTGCGACTCGGCGGCCACCTCGTTGTCGCGGATCGCCAGCAGCGCCAGGCCACGCTGGCTGCGCAGGAAGGCGTAGACCAGCGTCACCGCCGCGACCACGCTGGCCAGCGCCATCCAGAAGGTCAGGTTCTCGCGCGTGCTGCGCTCGATCTCGCGCAGTGCGGTCAGGCTGGTGCCCGAGCCGCCGCCGACGATGGCGAGGTTCGCGAAGCCGAGCCGGAACACCTCGGCGATCACCCAGGTGCCGATTGCGAAGTAACCGCCGGCCAGGCGGAAGGCAACGAAGCTGACCGGCACCGCCACCAGCGCGGTGGCCAGCGCGGCCAGCGGCACGGCGACGAAGGCGTTGACGCCGGCCAGGTTGCCGAGCATCAGCATCACGTAGCCGCCCAGGCCGAAGAAGGCCTGCTGGCCGATGCTGACCATGCCGCCGTAGCCGGCCAGCAGGTTCCACATCATCGCGAAGATGAAGTAGCAGGCGATCTCGACGAACTCGCGCATCCAGGCCGGGCCTTGCGCCTCGGGCGCCCACAGCGGCAGCGCCGCGGCAAGCAGCACCAGCAGCGCAGCGACGATCAGCGCCGCGCGGCTGCCGCGTTCATTGCGGATCACCTCGACGCCCATCTCATCCCCTCGTCTTCGGGAACAGCCCCTGCGGCCGCACCACCAGCACGGCGAGGAACATCACGTGGCCCAGCCACAGGCCCCAGCCGGGGTCGATGCGGAAGCCGATCTGCTGGGTCAGGCCGAGCAGCATCGCGCCGGCCAGCGTGCCCCAGAACGAGCCCATGCCGCCGATGATCACCGCCTCGAAGGCGAACAGCAGCAAGAGCGGCCCGTCGGACGGCGACACCGTGGTGCGCATCGCCTGCAGGCTGCCGGCCAGCGCGATCAGCGCGAAAGCGATGCCGGTGGCGACGGCGTAGACCTGGTGGGCGTTCAGGCCCATCAGCTCGGCGATCTCGCGGTCGTCGGACACCGCACGGAAGGCGCGGCCGATGCGCGTGGAACCGAACAGCCACTGCAGCGCGGCGGTCGCGCCGACCGCGATCACCAGCACGATCAGCGGCAGCACGCCGATCGCCAGGCCGGCGACCGGCTCGACGCTGGCCGTCGACAGCGCGCTGCCAGGCAGCGAGCGCGGGTCGGCGCCGAACAGCTCCAGCAGCAGGTTCTGGATCACGATCGCCAGCCCGAAGGTGACCACCAGCGAAGGCAGCGGGTCGCGCCCCAGCGTGCGGTTGAGCACCTGGCGCTGCAGCGCGTAGCCAAGGCCGAAGCACACCGGCAGCAGCGCCAGCATCACGGCCCAGGGCAGCGCCGGCCCCGAGAAGCCGGCGGCCGCGGCAGCGCCGGCCAGTGCGATCGCCGCGAAGGCGGCGAGCACGATGAAGTCGCCCTGCGCGGTGTTGGTCAGCCGCATGACGCCGAAGATCAGCGACTGGCCGAGCGCGAACAGCGCGTACAGCGCGCCGAGCAGCACGCCTTGCACGAGGACGGATAGCAGGACGTCGATCACGAGAAAGCCCTAGACACCGAAATAGGCCTGCGAGATCTGCGCGCGGCTGAGCTCGTCGGAGCGGCCGTGCAGCGACACGCGGCCTTCCTGCAGGCAGTAGACACGCTGGCTGACACGCTGCGCGGTCGCCACGTCCTGCTCGACGATCACCACCGCCGTGCCTTGCGTGCACAGCGCCGGCAGCGAGGCATAGATCTCGCGGATGACGATGGGCGCCAGGCCCAGGCTCAGTTCGTCGCACAGCAGCAGCCGCGGGTTGCTCATCAGCGCGCGGCCGATCGCCACCATCTGCTGCTGCCCGCCCGAGAGCGAGGTGCCGGGCAGGCGCCGCTTCTCGTGCAGGATCGGGAACAGTTCGTACAGGCGCTGCAGCGACCACGGCCCGGGCCGGCGCGCGTAGCCGCCCATCGCCAGGTTCTCCTCGACCGACAGGCTGGGGAACAGGCGCCGCCCTTCCGGCACCAGCGCGATGCCGCGGCGCACGATCTCGCCGGCGGCCAGCCCGCCGATCGCCTCGCCGTCGAACTGCACCTGTGCGCGCGGCACCTTCACCAGCCCGGTGACCGACTTCATGAAGGTGCTCTTGCCGGCGCCGTTGGCGCCGATCACCGCGACCAGTTCACCCGGATGGACCTCGATGTCGACGCCGAACAGCGCCTGCGCGTCGCCGTAGAACGCGGTCAGCGCCTCGGTGCGCAGCAGCGCCTCGCTCATGCTTCCATGCCCATGTAGACCCGCCGCACCTCGGGGTCGTCCATCACCGCGCGCGGTTCGCCTTCGGCCAGCTTCTGGCCGAAGTTGATGACGAACAGGCGGTCGGCGATGGCCAGCAGCGCATGCACCACATGCTCGATCCAGATCATCGTGATGCCCTGCTCCTTGATGCGCTGCAGCTCGTCGACCAGCTCGCGCGCCTCGTGTTCGGTCAGCCCGCCGGCGATCTCGTCGAGCAGCAGCAGCGTCGGGCCGGTGGCCAGCGCGCGTGCCAGCTCGAGCCGCTTGCGGTCGAGCAGCGCCAGGCCGCCGGCCGGCTTGTTGGCATGGCGCAGCAGCCCGGTCTGCTGCAGCACCTGGTGTGCCGTCTCCCAGGCCTGCTGCTCGCCCTGGCCGCCGCCGAAGCAGGCGGCGGTGACCAGGTTCTCGAACACGCTCATCGCGCCGAAGGGCTGCGGCACCTGGTAGCTGCGGCCGATGCCGCCGCGGCAGCGCCGGTGCGGCGGCAGTGGCGTGATGTCACGGCCCTCGAAGTGCACACGGCCGCTGTCGCAGCGCACGTCGCCGGAGATCAGGTTGAACAGCGTCGTCTTGCCGGCGCCGTTGGGGCCGAGGATGCCCAGCGTCTCGCCGGCCTGCACGGCCAGCGAGATGTCGTCGGTCACCTTCAGCGCCCCGTAGGACTTGCTGACGCGGTCGAGGGCGAGCAGCGGCATGGACGGATGCGTGTGCCCGTGCTCAGAGCAGCTTCATCGTGCCGCCGGTCGGGATCGCCGGCGCGGCCTGGTTGTTCACCACCGTCAGCTCGTAGCGGTACTTCTGGCCCTTGCCCCACTGGCCCAGCACCAGCGGCGTCTTGCTGACGTTCTTGAACGGGCCCTGCCCGCCCCAGGCCACCGGGCCGACCACGGTGTCGAGCTTGCTGGCTGCCACCGCGTCACGCACGTCGGCGGCCTTGCTCGACTTGGCACGCTTCAGCGCATCGGCAGCCAGTTCGAAGAGCGCATGGGCGAAGCCGATCGGCTGCGTCCACTGCTTCTTCGTGCTGGCCTCGTAGGCCTCGGCCAGCGCCTTGGCGCTCTGCTTCGTGAGGCTGGAGGTGAACGGGTGCGAGGGCGTCCACCACACCTCGGTGGTCAGGCCTTCACCGAGGTCGCCCAGCGCCTCGATCGCGCCGGGGAACAGCAGCGCCTTGCCCAGCGTGATGACCTTGGGCTTGAAGCCCTGCTGGCGCGCCTGGGTCAGGAAGGTCTTGGCGTCGGGCGGGATGACGACGCCGGTGACGATCTCGACGCCGTCCTTCTTGAACGCGGCGATCTGCGCCGAGAAGTCCTGCGTGCCGTTCTGGAAGCGGCCCGGGTCGGTCAGGCCGTAGCCCATGCCGGCCAGCGGCTTGGGGAAGCCGAGTTCCTTGTCGCCCCAGGCGTTGCCGTCGCCGTCGTTGGGGAACAGGCCGCCGACCTTCTTGTTCGTCGCCACCGACTTCCAGCCGTTGGTGAAGTTGGCGATGACGTCCTCCAGGCCCCAGAACACGTGGTAGGTCCAGGCGAAGCCCTTGGCCGGATCGCCCTTGCGGCCGAAGAACCAGGGCTGCCAGGGCACCACCGAGCTGATGCAGGGCACGCCGTTGAGCTCGCAGGCGTCGCTGACCGGGTTGGCCGTTTCCGGCGTGCCGGCGGTGAGCATCAGCGCGACGCGGTCCTTCAGGATCAGGTCGTTGGCCACCTCGCCGGCGCGGTTCGGGTTGGACTGGCTGTCCTTCAGCACGATCTGCACCTCGTGCTTCGTGCCACCGATGACGATGCCGTCCTTGAAGGCCGTCTTCATCTGGTCGATCACCCACTTGTCGGCCTCGCCGAACGGCGCCAGCGGCCCGGTCTGCGGCGACACGTAGCCGATCTTGAGGGTGTCGGCGGCAAACGCGAAACGTGGTGCGGCAAGCAGCGCCGCGGTGGCGGCGGCGCCCTGCATCAGCTGTCGGCGGTGGACGGTCATGGCTGTCTCCTCGTTGTGGGTTTGAATCGAACGGTTCGAACGCTCAGGCTGCCGGCGGCGCGCCATCCCAGGCCCGCTGCAGCAGCGCACGGATCGCGGCGCGTTCGAGCGGCCGCGGGTTCGGGTAGGGCGTGGTGACGGCCAGATCGGCGGCGCGGTCCAGACCCGCGGCCGGCATGCCGAGGTCCTTCAGCGCGACCGGCGCGCCGTTGCGCCTCGCGAGTTGGTGCAGCCCCAGCGCCGCGTCGTCGCAGCCGAGCGCGCGCGCGATGCGCCGCATCGCCTCGGGCGCCTGTGCGGCGTTGTAGGCCATCGCATGCGGCAGGATCACCGTGTGCACCTCGGCGTGCGGCAGCTCGAAGCTGCCACCCAGCGTGTGGCAGAGCTTGTGGTGCAGGCCCATCGCCACCGCGCCGAGCACCGTGCCGCACAGCCAGGCGCCGTAGAGTGCGTCGCCGCGCGCGGCGAGGTCCTGCGCATCGCGCTGCAGCGCCGGCAGCGCGGCGGCAATGGCGCGGATGCCTTCCTCGGCCATCAGAGCGGTGATCGGGTTGCCGTCGTGTGCATACAGGCCTTCGGCCGCGTGGGCGATCGCGTTGAGCCCGCTGGTCACCGTCAGGCCCAGCGGCAGGCTCAGCGTCAGCTCGGGGTCGTAGATGACGGTCTTCGGCAGCACGCGCGATCGCGGCCGGTCTTCTTCACGCCGGCCTCGGTGAGCCCGTAGATGGTCGTCATCTCGCTGCCGGCATAGGTGGTCGGGATCGCGAGGATGGGCAGGCCCGAATCGAGCGCGATCGCCTTGCCCAGGCCGGTGGTCGAGCCGCCGCCGATGGCCACCGCACAATCGGCACCGAGCCGCTTTGCCTCGTCGCGCGCCTGGCGCGCCGTCTCGATGGGCACGTGCATCACCGCCTTCGCGAAGATGCCCGCTGCCCGCTCGCCGAGCAGCTCGACGACCCGCTGCGCCGAAGCCTGCTGCTCCGGCGTGCACAGCACCAGCGCGCGGCGCGCGCCCAGTGCGTCGATCTCGCGCGCCAGCTGCCGCAGCGCGCCGGCGCCGAAGATCACCCGCGACGGGTGGGCGACGTAAGTGAAGGCCGGTGCCATCGTCGGCTCACTCCAGCGCGAGCTTTCGCTCGCTGACGAGCTTCGCCCACTTGTCGTGCTCGCCACGCAGCACCGCGGCGAACTGCTCGGGCGTGTTGCCGATGCCGCTCAGCCCCTGCTCGGCCAGGCGGGCGGCGAAGTCGGGGTTGTCGAGGATCTTCTTCACCTCGGCGTTCAGCCGTTCGACGACGGGCCGCGGCGTGCCGGCCGGTGCGAGCAGGCCGACCCAGGAGTTCACCGCAAAGCCCGGGTAGCCCGATTCGGCGACTGTCGGCGTGTCGGCATAGGCTGGCACCCGCTGCGCGCCGGTCTGCGCCAGCGCGCGCAGCTTGCCGGCCTTGACATGCGGCTGCGCCAGCACGGCGGAGAGGAACATCATCTCCACCTGGCCGCCGAGCAGGTCCTGCTGCGCCGGGCCGCCGCCGCGGTAGGGGATGTGGGTGATGAAGGTGCCGCTGACGCTCTTGAACAGCTCGCCGGTCAGGTGGTTGCTGCTGCCCGCGCCCACCGACGCGAAGTTCAGCCGTCCCGGCGACTTCTTCGCCAGCGCCACCAGTTCCTTCAGGTTCTGCGCCGGCACGGCCGGGTTGACCACCAGCACCAGCGGGTTGCTGGCGATCTGCGTCACCGGCTGCAGGTCGCGCTGGATGTCGTAGCCGAGCTTCGGGTAGACCAGCGGGTAGGTCGCGAAAGCGTCGAACACCATCACCAGCGTGTGGCCGTCGGGCGCCGCGCGCACCACCTCGCCGACGCCGACGGTGCCGCCCGCGCCGCCGCGGTTGTCGATCACGATGGTCTGTCCCAGCGCCGTCTGCAGGCGCGGCTGCAGCTGGCGTGCGACGGTGTCGACGATGCCGCCCGGCGGGAACGGCACGACCAGGCGGATAGTCTTGCTGGGCCAGGCCTGCGCCGTCGCGAGGCCGGCAGCGAGCGCGAGGCCCGCTGCGACGAGAAATCGCTGGAGCAGTCTGTTCATCGGGGATACCAGGGCGGGATCTGTGCGTCGACGTTGACCCACACGCTCTTGACCTGCGTGTACTCGCGCATCGCGTCGAAGCCCATCTCGCGGCCGTAGCCGCTCTCGCCGACGCCACCGAAGGGCGAGCCGGGGTTGACGCGCTTGTAGCTGTTGATCCAGACCATGCCGGCGCGCAGCTCGCGGGCGAAGCGGTGGGCGCGTTGCAGGTTGCCGGTCCACAAGCCGCTGCCCAGGCCGTAGACGGTGCTGTTGGCGATCTGCAGCGCCTCGGCGTCGTCCTTGAAGGTCAGCACGGTGACGAAGGGGCCGAACACCTCCTCCTGCGCAATGCGGTCCATCGCCGTCTTCGCGCGCACGATGGTCGGCTCGACGTAGCAGCCGCGCGCCAGCGCCTCGGCCTGCGGCGCACGGCCGCCGGCGATCAGCGCGCCGCCCTGCTCGCGTGCCACGTCGACGTAGGCGAGCACGCGGTCGCGGTGCAGCGCGCTGGTCAGCGGCCCCATCTCGGTGGCGGCGTCCAGCGGGTTGCCGAGCCGGATGCTCTTCGCCAGCGTGGCGAAACGCTCGAGGAACTCGTCGGCGATCCGTTCGTGCAGCATCAGCCGCGAGCCGGCGATGCAGGCCTGGCCCTGGTTGTGGAAGATCGCCCAGGCGCTGCCGTTGACGGCGGCGGCGAGGTTGGCGTCGTCGAACACGATGTTGGCGCCCTTGCCACCGAGTTCGAGCTGCACCTTCTTCAGGTTGGACGCCGAGGCCTGCACGATGCGCCGGCCGGTGCCGGTGCTGCCGGTGAAGGCGATCTTGCCGACGCCCGGATGTTCGGCCAGCGCCTGGCCGGCGACATGCCCATAGCCCGGCACGATGTTGACCACGCCGTCGGGCAGGCCCGCCTCGCTCATCAGCTCGGCGATCTTCAGCGTCGAGAGCGGCGTGATCTCCGAGGGCTTGAGCACGATGGTGTTGCCGGCGGCCAGCGCCGGGCCCATCTTCCAGCTGGTGAACATCAGCGGGAAGTTCCACGGCACCACCTGGCCGACCACGCCGACCGGCTCGCGCAGCAGGTAGTTGAGGAAGCCGGCCTCGACCGGCACCACCTCGCCCTGGAACTTGTCGGCCATGCCGCCGAAGTAGCGGAAGCAGGCGGCGGTGCGCGGCACGTCGAGCGCGCGCGAGTCCTTGATCGGGTGGCCGGTGTCCAGCGACTCCAGCCGCGCCAGTTCGTCGGCGTTGGCCTCGATCAGGTCGGCCAGGCGCAGCAGGATGCGGCCGCGGTCGGCCGCGGCCAGCCGCGACCAGGCCGGGAAGGCGCGCGTTGCCGCAGCGACGGCCTTGTCGACGTCGGCCGCACCGGCCAGCGCCACCTCGGCGATCGGGCTGTTGTCGTGCGGGTTCAGCGTGGCCAGCGTCTCGCCCGATTCGGCGTCGACAAAACGGCCGTCGATGAACAGCTGGTGGCGGATCGGCGTGCGCAGGCCCACCGCGGCCTGGATGTCCGCGAGATTCATGCTTGGTCCTCGGGAAGGCCCGCGCTCGCGGGCCGGGGGTGTCAGTTCAGAACTTCACCGGCACTTCCGGCGACTCGCCCTTCTGGATCTCGTAGACCAGCGACGGCGAACCGTTCTCCCACACCAGCAGCATCGAGCGCTTCGGGCTGTAGCCCTGGTGGCGACAGTAGGCCGGCATCGCCGCCATGTCGCCGGCCTTCATGATCACGCGGGCCAGCGGCTTGCCGGTGGTCTTGTCGGCGCAGTCCCAGTGGATCTCGTCGCACATCTGGAAGAACCACTCGACACGGTCGTTGGCGTGGATGATCGGCAGGATGTGCTCCTCGGTCGTCGGGCACATGAAGCTGTACTTCACCACCGAGGTGAAGCTGGGGTTCCAGGTGACCTGCGAGCGGCTGAGGAAGGCGAACAGGTTGAAGGCGTGCACCTCGTTCTCGAAGCCGGGCTCGGGGTGCAGCTCGGGCTGGTCCTGAGGCACGTCGGCGAAGGCGCGGTTGACCGGCGCGCCGCGGGCGTCGCTGCGCAGCGAGAGGTCGTCCTTCAGGCCGACGCAGCGCTTGGCCAGCTCACGCGCGCGGGTGATCGCCTTGGTGTTGTTGCCGCGCCGGCGGCCGTAGGGCGAGCCGGTCTCCTGCGGCGCGGCGAACGGGTCGAAGCCTTCGTTGGTCCAGTCGTCGAGCATCGCGGCGAAGGTCGCGGCGATCTGCTCGGTCGGGAAGTTCTCCAGCAGGTCGACGCCGGCGGACTTCATCGTCTCGTTGTAGCTGCCGGCGTACATGTCGACCGTCTTGTAGTGGTTGGTCGTGCCGAACACCGCGTCGAAGTTGACGCCGCCGTAGAAGAAGCCCCAGGCCACGTCGCGCATCAGCGCGCGCAGGAAGGCGCCGGCGTCCATGGTGTGCGACAGCGGCCGGCCGTCGCGTGTCTTCCAGTTGATGTGCACGAAGTACTCGTCGCGGCGGAAGCCGAAGCTGCCGAGCTTGAAGCTCTTGTAGCCGAGCGTCTGGTCGGCCGGCGTGGACAGCACGCGGGCGATGTCAGCGGGTGCATTCATGGCAGGGTCTCTCTCGGGGTTCGGTGGAGGTCGTCTGGAAGATCAGGCCGTCTGGCAGATCTCGGCCCAGCGCTCGATGCTCAGGTCGCCCTTGCAGGTCTGCTGCACCAGCACCGCGGGTTTGGCGGCGCGAAACTGGTAGGCGGTGTTCTTCGGCAGCATCGCCTGGTGGCCGCGGCGGATCTTCATCCAGCCCATCGGGCGCCCCTTGGGCTCACCCTTGACCAGCACGGCGCCGTTGTGTTCGGTGTCGGGCACCACCTGCTCGCCGTCGAGCTGCACCAGGTGGATCTCGACCTCGCCGTCCATGCACAGCGAGAACTCGTCGTGCGCGCAGGTGTACCAGGGCGAGCTGCCCTCGGCCCGCACGGTCTCGAGCACGTAGATCTGGTTCTGGCCGAACACCACCTTCTCGTAGGGCCTGGAACGGCTGGCGATATCGAAGCAGTTCGAGAAGGCGTAGTTCTTCACGTCGTCGGCGATCGGTTGCACGCCGCCCTTCTCGAAACGATCGAGCGAGGCGAAGACGGTCTGGTACGCGGTCTGGGTCATGCGGTGTCTCCTTGGCTGCTTGCTGGCAGGCAGTCTAGGAAGCGCATCCCCAGGGCGGTAGTGACCGAAACTCGACTTGATTGTTCGAACAATCCGAACAATTCCGAGGGGAAACCCGTGGTGCAGGTCTTCAGATGCCGGCTTCTGCGAACAACGCCGCGTCGCGCCGGGCAGTCACCTCAGGCCGGAATGGCCCCGTCCACCGACGCGTCGCGCAGCACGCCGTACTCGAACAGCGCCTGGTCCCAGGGCGGCACGCCAGGGAAGCTGGCCACCAGCTCGTCGAGGAAGAGCTTGAGCTTGAGGGCACGCCGCTGGCTGCTCGGATAGAACACCGACAGCGAGAACGACGACAGCGGGTGGTCGGGCAGCACCACGCGCAGCGCACCGGAAAGAATGGGCTCGGCAGCCACCAGCGTCGGCACGCAGACGATGCCGGCATGCTCCATCGCGTACTCGCGCAGCAGGTGCACGCTGTTGGTCAGCAGCACCGGGCGCAGCTCCAGCGTGGTGATGCCGCTCGGCCCGTGGAAGGCCAGCTTCTCGCGTGTCGGGTAGCCCGAGTACCAGCCGATGCGGTGGCCCATCAGGTCGCGCGGCAGGCGTGGCGTGCCGTGGCGGCGCACGTACTCCGGCGAGGCGCAGAACACACGCCGCACCGGGAACAGCTTGCGCGACACCAGGTCCTCGCTGGCCGGCGGGAAGATCTGCAGCGCGCAGTCGAAGCCTTCCTTGACCGGGTCGATGGCGACATCGTTGACCAGCATGTCCAGCACGATGCGCGGGTAACGCTCCTGGAACTGCTGCAGCACCTTGGCGAGGTGGCCGAGCACGAAGCCGGGCAGCGCATGCACGCGCAGCCGGCCGGCCGGCGAGGCGGTGACCTCGCGCATCTGGTCGACGACTTCGTTGGTGCGGCCGACCAGGTCGACGCAGTCGCGCAGGAAGGTCTCGCCGAGGTCGGACAGGCGCACGCTGCGCGTGTTGCGATGGAACAGCGGCGCGCCGACGAACTCCTCGAGCTGCTGCACGCGCGAGGTGATCACCGAACGCGACACGCGCAGCTGCTTGGCGGCCTGCGCGAAGCTGCGCGTCTCGGCCACGCGCACGAAGGCATCGATCGACAGGAAGCGGTCCACGGTGCGAGTCTAGGCGCAAGCCCTGCGGCAGCCCGGCGCTCAGCCCGCGGCCGCGAGCTGGGGCCACAGCGCCAGCACGACACGCTCGGCATCGTGGCGGGCCAGCGTCTCGGCCATCATGAACGGGCCGGCGATGACCTGCGGCACCATCTCGCGCAGCCGCTCGAGCTCGGGCGCCACGGGCAGCGCCCCCTCGAGCGCGTAGCGCGCCGCAACCTGCGGATCGGGCACCGCGGTGTTGACCACCACCGCGTCGACGCGCCGGCCGAGCTGCTGGTGGATCACGCGCAGGAAGTCGCCGGCACCGTAGTGGTCGGTCTCGCCGCGCTTGGTCATCACGTTGCAGACGTAGACCAGCTCGCCATCGCAGGACCGCAGCGCCGCGGCGATGCCCTCGGCCAGCAGGCAGGGAACGATGCTGGTGTAGAGGTCACCCGGGCCGATCAGCACCTTGTCGGCGCGGGCCAGCGCCTTGCAGGCGCGCGGCAACGCGGCCACGGCAGGCTCCAGGAACACGCGCCGGATCGGCTGGATCGCCCGCTCGCCGGGGCAGTCGATCTCGGCCTCGCCGCGCACGACGCTGCCGTCGGCCAGTTCGGCACACAGCGTCGCGCGCTCCAGCGTCACCGGCACGACCTGGCCGGCGGCATGCAGCATCTCCTGCGCATCTTCCAGCGCACCGAGCAGGTCGCCGCCGTTGCGGTCTTCCAGCGCATGCAGGATCAGGTTGCCCAGCGAGTGCCCGCCGACCTCGCCGTTCGGCGCGCTCGGGAAGCGGTAGCTGAACACCTCGCCCCACAAGCGGCTGGAACGTGACATCGCCACCAGCGCCTGGCGCAGGTCGCCGAGCGGCAGCGGACGGCCGAACTCGTCCATCAGCCGGCGCGAGGAGCCGCCGGAGTCGGTCATCGCGACCACGGCGCAGAGCTGGTCGGCGACCTTCTTCAGCTCCGACAGCATCGCGAAGGAGCCGGTGCCTCCGCCGATGGTGACGACCCTCTCGGTGATTCGCTGGCGCATGCGCGATCTTCACACAGGCTTCACGTGCTTCATCGGCGCTTCGACGGCGCTGCCGAGACTGGCGCCACGCCCTGCCGAACGTACGGCGAGGCGGCCCACCCGAACTCCGACTGGACGAACGCCATGAAGACGCTTCTCACCCTCCGCTCCCTGACCCTGGCAGTGGCCACCGTGCTGGCCAGCCTCGCCGCCCACGCCGCCCTGCCCGAGGAGAGCTGGTGGCAGCGCGACGGCGACACGCTGGGCCTGCACGTGCAGGAACAGGGCTTCTGCGCGATCAGCACCGACCACGCCGTGCCGGCGACGCTGTGGATCGTGCGCGGCGAGCTGGTCGACGGCCGGCTCGTCGAGGCCAGCCGCAAACCGCTCGGCGCCGCACCGGTCGCATCGCTCGAGACGCCGACGCAGCGGCTCGACCCGCCCGACTTCTTCGTGCAGCCCACCGCGATGGTCAGCCGCGAGCGCACGACCGACACGCCGCGCGGCAGCTTCGCCATCTACCAGCCGCTGAGCCACGCGCCGAGCGACTCGCTGTGGCTGTCGCTGGCCTGGCATTGCGGCGATGCCGAGCAGGTCGACAAGATGGCGGCGCTGCACGGCCCCGAGTGACGCGGCCCGGCCGCTGGCGCATCCCCACGCCAGCGCGGCCGGACGTTCCCCGGCACACTGCGGGCATCACACTCCGTGCCCGCCCATGGCTCCCTTCGGCTTCGACAACAGCTACGCCCGCGACCTGCCCGGCCTCTACACCGCATGGCAGCCCGCGCAGGTGCCTGCGCCGCGGCTGCTCCACTTCAACGACGCGCTGGCCACGGAGCTGGGGCTGGATGCCGCGGCCCTGCGCGAGCAGGCGGCGACGCTGTTCTCGGGCAACGCGCTGCCCGAGGGCGCCGAGCCGATCGCGCAGGCCTATGCCGGCCACCAGTTCGGCGGCTTCTCGCCGCGGCTCGGCGACGGCCGCGCGCTGCTGCTCGGCGAACTGATCGACCGTGCCGGCCGGCGCCGCGACATCGCATTGAAGGGCTCCGGCCGCACGCCGTTCTCGCGCGGCGGCGACGGCAAGGCGGCGGTCGGCCCGATGCTGCGCGAGGTGCTGATCGGCGAGGCGATGCATGCGCTGGGCGTTCCGACCACGCGCGCGCTGGCGGTCACGGCCACCGGCGAGACGGTGGTCCGCGAGCTGCCGCTGCCCGGCGCGGTGCTGACGCGTGTGGCCGCCAGCCACCTGCGCGTCGGCACCTTCCAGTACGCGCTGGCGCGGGGCGAACTCGAGCCGCTGCGCCAGCTGGCCGACTACACGATCGCCCGCCACGACCCGGCGCTGATCGGTGCCCCCGACCGCTACATCGCGCTGTTGCGCGCGGTCGCGCAGCGCCAGGCCGCGCTGATCGCGCAATGGATGAACGTCGGCTTCATCCACGGCGTGATGAACACCGACAACATGACGATCTCCGGCGAGACCATCGACTACGGCCCCTGCGCCTTCATGGAAGCCTACGACCCGCAGACGGTGTTCAGCAGCATCGACCATGGCGGGCGGTACGCCTACGGCAACCAGCCGCACATCGCACGCTGGAACCTGGCGCGCCTGGCCGAGACGCTGCTGCCGCTGATGGCCGCGGCGGACGACGAGGCCGCGGTGCAGCAGGCGGTCGCGCAGGCCATCGAGGTGATCGACGCCTTCCCCGGCTGGTTCGCCGCCGCGCTGCTGGACGGGCAGCGCGCCAAGCTCGGCCTGCTGGCCGCCACGGCGGCGGACGACGCGGGCGACCGCGCGCTGGTCGACGACTGGCTGGCGCTGCTGCACACGCAGGCGATCGACTTCACGCTTGCCTGGCGCCACCTCGCCGATGCGGCCGAAGGCCGTGACGCGCCGCTGCGCGACCGCTTCGTCGACCGCGCCGCGCTCGACGGCTGGCTGCAGCGCTGGCGCGAGCGCTGCGCACGCGACACCGCGGCTGCGGGCGCGGACGGCAGTGCACGCGCGACGCGCATGCGCCAGACCAGCCCGTGGGTCATCCCGCGCAACCACCGTGTCGAAGAGGCGCTGGCCGCAGCGACCGATGGCGACCTGGCACCGTTCGAGCGCCTGCTCGCCGCGCTGCGCCGACCCTTCGACGCCGACCCGGCGCTGGCCTTCTACGCCGAGCCGGCGCCGGCCGAGGCGATGGCCGGCTACCAGACCTTCTGCGGCACCTGAACGCAAGCGCCGACCCCGGCGCTAGACTGGCCGCATGACGCAGCGGGCCTGCCGGGTCTTCATCAGCCACAGCGCGAATGCGGTCGAAGAGCCGGCGACGCAGGCCTTCCTCGATGCGCTGGTCGCCGCCATCGCCGCCGAACCCGGCTTCGAGCCGCTGACCGACCGCACCGACCTGCAGGCCGGCGACGACTGGATGCAGCAGCTCTACACCTGGATGGGGCTGTGCGACGCCGCCGTGGTGCTGCTGTCGCCGCGCGCGGTGACACGCGAGAACTCGGCCTGGGTGCCGCGCGAGACCAACCTGCTGCTGTGGCGCAAGTCGCTGGACAAGCGCTTCGTCGTGATCCCGGTGCTGCTCGGCGGGCTGCAGGCCGACGCGCTGAAGAACAACCCCTTCCTCGCCGACGTGCGCCTGCGCGACCTGCAGTTCGCCGACGCGCAGGCCGACGCCGACAAGATCCCGCTGATCGTGCAGGCGCTGCGCGACAAGCTGGCCGCCCAGTGCACGCGCCTGGCCTTCGACCCGGTGCGCGTGCATGTCGAGGACTGCCTGCAGCGCTTCGCGCCGCCGGCCAGCGTCGAGCAGGCGCTGCTGCAGCACTTCGGCGCCGACCCGTGGCAGCCGCTGGTGCCGCCGGCGCAGAAGCTGTCGCTGCAGCTGCTGCGTGGTGCAGCCAGCGAGACGGTCGACGCCGCCATCCAGTCGGTCACGCTGGGCAGCCAGGGCGAGGCGCGGCTGGGCGCGCGGCTGTTCGAGAGCCTGTACCCGCTGCGCCTGCCGGCCGAACCCGCCTGCCGGCTGCTGACGCTGTGCCACGAGCAGCGCGGCCAGGGTTCGGTGCTGGTCAACGCCCACGACCCCTGGGCGCTGGGCATGCTGCTGCGCGCCGCCACCGGGCTGCCGCGCGACGACCTGCTGCGCACCTGGCAGATCGTCGAGCTGCCCGACGGCTGGGGCGACGACGACGTCGGCGAGGTCACGCGGGTGCTGGCCGTCGAGCTGGCCGAACGCATGCTCGGCACCGGCGCCTGGGACAGCCTGAGCGACCAGTCCGACCCCGAGCTGCGCCTGCAGGAACAGCTCGCGGTGCTGCGCGAGGAGCTCGATGCCGCCTGCGAGGACCGCGGTGCGCCGATCGTCGTCGCCGCCGCCTTCCGGCCGCGCTGGCTGGAGCTCGCGGCCGCGCTGGCGGCGCGTTTCCCGACCACGGTGTTCGTGCTGTGGACGGGCGACGCCTTGCCGCCGATCGCCGCCACGGCCGCCGCGCCGTCGACCGCGCTGGAGCCAGCCTGGCCGGCCGGGCGCGACCGCGCCTGGTGGCGCAGCTACCGCCGCAAGATCACTCAGTTCGGAGGCCCGCCCACATGAAGTTCCGCAGCATCTTCGACGACCCCGCCGCGGCGCGCCGCCACCCGCTGCACGGCGCGGGCGATTTCCGCAGCGGCGCGGCCTACCTGTTCACGCCGGAGATGGAGCTGGCGCTGTCGGCCGCCGCGGCGACACAACGCCCGCTGCTGGTCACCGGCCCGGCCGGCTGCGGCAAGTCCTCGCTGGCGCGTGCGGCGGCGAAGCGGCTCGGCTGGCGCTACCTGGAACGCACGGTCCACTCGCGCACCGAGATCAACTCGCTGCTGTGGGAGGTCGACCAGCTGGCGCGGCTGCAGGACGCCCACCTGAAGTCGCTGAACGAGGACCTGCTCGCCTACGTGCGTCCGTCCGTGCTGTGGCAGGCACTCGACCCGCTGAGCGCCGCATCGCCGCGCAGCCTGCGCGATGCGACGCCGCCCGCTGCGTCGCTGGACCCGGCGGTGGTGCTGATCGACGAGATCGACAAGGCCGACCCCGACCTGCCGAACAACCTGCTCGAGGTGCTGGGCGGTCTGCGCTTCGAGGTCGCCGACACCGGCCTGCGCGTCGCCTGCCGCGCCGGCATCCCGCTGATCGTGATCACCAGCAACGACGAGCGCGATCTGCCGCCGGCCTTCGTGCGGCGCTGCATCGCGCTGGCGCTGAAGCAGCCCGAACTGGGGGCGGTGGCGCGGCTGCACTTCCCGGCCGAAGACGACACCATCGGCGCCGCGCTGAAGTTGCTGGTCGACGGCGCGAGCGCAGCGCCCAGCGCCGCCGAGTTCCTCGACTTCGTGCAGGCCTGCCGCGAGCTGCGCGTGGCGCCGGGCTCGCCGGACTGGCTGGCACTGGCCGAGGCCTGCGTCACCAAGGGCCGCGCCGCCGCCGGCGCACGGGCTGGCTGAAGGCGAGACACGGCGCGGCCATGGACCACGGGCAGGTCGCCACCCTGGTGCGGGCGCTGGCGCGGCTGCGCAGCGGCGCGGCCGACGATGCGGCACTGCTCGATGCGCTGGCCGCGCTGACGCTGCCGGCAGCCGCGGCGGACCTTGCAGCGACGCGCCGGGCCGGCGACGCGGTGCCGCCGCGCAAGCCGACCCGCCCGGCGAGCCCGGCGCCGGACCTCGCGGTGAGCCCGGGGCCGGCCGCGGCGGCGCCCTTGCCGGTCGAGGCCGATGCCGAACCCAGCGCCCGACCACGCCCACGCGCAGCGGCCGACGGGCAACTCGTCGCCGAGCCATCGGCGCTGCAGTTGTTGGTCGAACGCGCCGACCTGATCACACCCGAGCGCTCACCCGCCGGCGCCACGGCGCAGGCGCCGGCCCGTGCCGAGGCGGCCAACACCTCGGCGCCGCTGGAGAGCCTGTTCGCGGCCGGCCGTGTGCGCGGCATCCTGCGCGAGATGAGCACGCTGGCCAGCGCCAGCGGTGCGCCCGACATCGCCGCGGTCGTTCGCCGCATCGCCCGCGCCGAGCCGATCACGCGGCTGCCGCGGCTGCGCGTCAGCACGCTGGGCCACGCCGTGCTGTGGCTGTTCGACGCCGGCCCGGCCATGCTGCCGTTCGCCAGCGACAAGCAGCAGCTGGCTGCCACCGCGACGCGCCTGCTCGGCCGCGACCGCGTGCGCATCGCCGACTTCATCGGCGACCCGCTGCAGGCGGTGCGCGCGCAGCGCCAGGTGCGCTGGAGTGCGCTGCACTGGCCGCCACGCGGCTCGGCGCTGGTGGTGGTCAGCGACCTCGGCCTGGGCGGGCGCGAAAGCACGCTGAACGCGGCGGCATGGCGGCGGTTCCAGCAAGAGGCCAGACGGCGCGGCCTGCGCAGCGTGCTGCTGATCCCCTACGAGCAGGCGCGCTGGCCGGATGCCGCCGCCGGCTTCGACACCACGCTGGCCTGGGACCTGGCCAGCGGCGTGCAGGCCCTGCGCCGGCGCCGCCGGCTGGTGCACCGCGGCTGATCGGCCATGGACACCGCCGCGCTGGTCGGGCAGTTCGAGGCGACGCATCCGCGCGCCGCGGCGCTGGCGCGCTGGTCCTGCCTGCCGGTGCGTGTCTCGCCGGCCTTCCTGCGCCTCGCGCGCCTGCGCCTGCTGCCGCAGGCGAGCACCGGCGACGAGGCCGACCTGTGGTTGTCGGAACTGGTCGAGTCGCGTTCGGGCGCGGGCTTCGCATTCCGCCCCGCGGTGCGTGCGCACCTGCGCGAGGCCCTGCGCGACGATGGCGACGCGCTGCAGCGTGTCTGGCAGACCGTGCACCGCGAGCACGCCAGCTGGCTGGGTGCCCGTGCGCGGCTCGAAGAGGAACTGACCTGGCGGCTGCTGCGCGACCCGGCCGACCCGGCCGTCGAGACGCTGTGGGCCGGCGTCGTGCGCGAACTCGACACGGGCGACAACGCCGAGGGCGTGGCACGCTGGGTGACCCGCGCGGTGCCCGACCTGCCGCCGGGCACGCTGGACCACGCCAGCGGCCGGCTGGCTTTCCATGGCGCCCACTTGCTGCTCGGCGACGCCAGCGTGCTGGGCAGCGAGCCGCAGCGTTTTCTCGACAGCGCCGAGTTCGCTTTCGCGACGCGGCGGCTGCCACGACGGCGCGTGCATGTCGGCCTGACGCGCGACAGCCTGCTGGTCAGCCCGCTGCAGCCGATCACCAACGGCCACGAGATCGAGGTGCCGGCGACGCTGCCGCTGTGGCTGCAGATCGAGGCCGACCCGACCGGGCACAGCGAGCCGACAGTGCTGACGATCGACGACGAGGCGCCGCGCAGCCATCACCTGCTGCGCGGGCCCGGGGCGAGTGCCGCCGGGCTGAGCCTGCGCCTGATCGACGGCAGTCAGTACCTGCTGCAGCCGGGAGAGACGGCGCAACGCGGCGTGCCGCGCAGCCGCACGTCGATGGTCCAGCTGGTCTACGACGTCGAGATCTACGGCGCCGAGAAGAGGGTGCATCTGCCCTTCGTGATCGGCGTGCTGGCCGAACTGTCCGGCCCGCATGCACGCGACAAACCGCAAGCGCCGCTGGAGGACCGGCGTTTCATCCACATCGACGTCGACAACTTCGACGCGGTGATGGCGCGGATGCGGCCGTCGCTCACCTTGCATGTCGACAACCGGCTCGAGGGCGAAGGCATGCTGGCGCTGCCGCTGAGCTTCAGCAGCCTGGCTGACTGGACGCCGCGCGGCCTGTTCAAGCAGTGGCCGACCTATCGCCACTGGGCGCGCATCCAGGACCGCCTCGAACAACTGGCCAAGCTGCTGCGCGACGGCGCCCTCGATGTCGGCCGCCTGCTGCGCCTGGCCGCCGACCGGGTGGAGATGGAAGAGATCCTTGCCAAGGTGGTGATTCCCAGCGACGTTGAATTCGACCGGGAGAACGCAGACGACTACAACCAGTCGCGGGACCGCGTGGCCCGAGCGCTCGGTATCGAGGACCGCGAACTGGCTTCGACAGCGCATCTGGGCGTGATCGCGATGGCGCGCGCGATGGCGGTATTCCCGCTCGAGGACGTGCTGGCTTCGAATCCGGCCGAAGGTCTCGAGCGCACCGCCGCCGAGATCCAGCGCCGACTCGCCGAACAGCTCGACCTCGTGCTGCATCACCCCGACTTCCAGCGCCTCGAAGGCACCTGGCGCGGCCTGCACCTGCTGCTCAGCCGCACCGAGACCGACGAGATGCTGAAGGTCAAGGTACTCGACGCGAGCAAGGCCGAACTGCTGCGCTCCTTGAGTCGCAACAAGGGGCCCGACTGGGACCAGAGCCCGCTGTTCAGGAAGGTCTACGACGAGGAGTTCGGCCAGTTCGGCGGCGAGCCCTATGGCCTGCTGGTCGGCAACTACGAGTTCGGCCACTCGGCCAGCGACGTGAACCTGCTCGAGAGCCTGGCACGCATCGCCTCGGCGGCCCATGCACCCTTCCTCGCCGCCGCGGCGCCCGAACTGCTGCAGCTGGAAAGCTGGGGGGACCTGGCGAACCCGCGCGACCTGAGCCGAGTGGTGTACGGGCCCGAACACGCGGCCTGGCGCTCGCTGCGCGACTCCGAGGACGCGCGCTACCTGGGCCTGACCTTGCCGCGCGTGCTGGCCCGCGAACCCTATGGCGCGAACGACGACCCCGAGCTCACCCTGGGACACCTCGAAGACACTGCCAGCGGCGACCCGACACGCTTCACCTGGACCAGCGCCGCCTATGCGATGGCAGCCAACATCGCCGCCGCCTTCAAGGCCTACGGCTGGTGCAGCCGCATTCGCGGCATCGAGAACGGTGGCGCGGTGACCGGCTGGCCGGGCGTCGTGCGGCCCGTCGACGACGGCTCGAGGGCGATCGACACGCCGGCCGAGATCGCGATCTCCGACCGCCGCGAGGCCGAGCTCGCCAAGCTCGGGCTGATGACGCTGCTGTCGCGCGGCGGTGGCCTCGCGGCCTTCATCGGCGCGCAGTCGCTGCAGCGGCCCACCGAGTACGACGACCCCGACGCCACCGCCAATGCCAACCTGGCGGCACGCTGGCCCTACCTGTTCGCCTGCTGCCGTTTCATGCACTACCTGAAGTGCATCGTGCGCGACAAGATCGGCTCGTACCGGTCGATCGAGGAGTGGGAGCGCTACCTGAACGACTGGATCCAGAACTACATCGACGCGGACCCGGAGCAGTCGAGCGAGGCGACCAAGGCACGCTACCCGCTGGCCGCTGCCGAGGTGGTGATCGAGCCGATCGAAGGACAGGCAGACGCCTGGGCGATGAAGGCCTTCCTGCGCCCGCACTACCAGCTCGAAGGGCTGACGGTCTCGCTGCGCCTGGTCGGGCGCATTCCGAACCGGCAACCACCGTCCGCCTGACGCAGCCGTGCCGCGCCCGCGGCACAGCTGTCGCAGCAGGAGACGCCCGCTGGGGCGTTTGCGCGCCTTGCTCTGAGGGTGTTCCCGCAGTTTCGCGCTGGCACGCCGATTGCCATCGGTCAATCCAGGCGCCGGTGCCATGCATGCCGGCCCGCCACGAGGAGACCGCCATGCCCATCGCCCCCACGCCGCCGTCCTGAGCACCTGCGCACCGCGCGTGCGCCGCCTGTCCCCGCCTTCGCCAGCCTTCGCGCCGGGCTCCTTGCCGTGGCGCAGGGCGGCGCTTTTTCGTCCTCTCTTCAACCACCATGACGTCGATCGCCAATTCCTCTTCGCCGCCCTGCTGCAGCGGCTGCGACCCCGGCCGCCGCCAGGCCCTGCAGCAACTGGCCGCCGGCGCGCTCTCGCTGGGCTGCGGCTGGGCCGCGGCCGCCACGCCCGACGACGCCCCGCGTGCCGGCGACTGGCTGGTACCGGCGGATGCCGACAACGGCAACCCGCTGACCGTCGCCGACCTGAAGGCCAACAGCAAGCAGCTGATCGCCTGGCCGCACGACCCCGCGGCCAAGCGCAACCGCGACGGCTCGCGGCTGAACCGCGTGCTGCTGGTGAAGCTGGACCCGGCCGCGCTCGATGCCGAGACGGCACCGCGCGCCGCCGAGGGCGTACTTGCCTACTCGTCGATCTGCACGCACCAGGGCTGCGACGTCAGCGCCTGGCGCACGCAGGAGAAGACGCTGCTGTGCTTCTGCCACTTCTCGCAGTTCCAGCCGGCCGCCGGCGCCAAGGTGGTGGCCGGCCCAGCGCCGCGCCCGCTGCCCTGGCTGCCGCTGAAGAGCGAGGGCGGCCGCCTGGTGATCGCCGGCGGCTTCAACCAGCCGCCCGGCGGCCACCAGTCCTGATCCCCGTCCCGACAAGAGTCCACGACCACAACCCCAAGGAGACACCGATGGATGCGATGACCCGTTCCCTGATCGCCACCGCCTGCACGCTGGCCTGCGTGGCCGCCGCCGCGCAGTCGGCGCGGCCCTACCCGACCGTCACCGACGCCCGCCTGGCCAGCCCCGAGGCGGCCAACTGGCTGCAGTACCGCGCCAACTACGGCGGCTGGGGCTACAGCCCGCTGAAGCAGATCGACAGCGGCAACGTCGGCAAGCTGCAGCTCGCCTGGGGCTTCGCCACCGGGCAGGTCGAGGGCCACCAGTCGCCGCCGATCGTCAACGGCGGCTACATGTACATCACCACGCCGGGCAGCCAGATCGTCGCGCTCGACGCCAAGACCGGCGCCGAGCTGTGGCGCTACAAGAAGCAGCTGCCGCCCGAGCTGACGCAGTTGCACCCGACCAACCGCGGCGTCGCGCTGTACGGCGACAAGCTCTACTTCGCGACGCTGGACTGCGTGCTGGTCGCGCTAGACGCGAAGACCGGCAAGGTGCTGTGGGAGACGCCGGTCGAGAACTGGAAGAGCGGCTACTACATGACGCTGGCGCCGCTGGCCGCCAAGGGCAAGATCATGGTCGGCAGTTCGGGCGGCGAGTTCGGCGTGCGCGGCTTCGTCGCCGCCTACGACAGCGAGACCGGCAAGCAGGCCTGGCGCACCTTCACCGTGCCGGCACCGAACGAGCCGGGCGGCGACAGCTGGCCCGACAACGGCAGCTACAAGACCGGCGGCGGCTCGGTGTGGATCACCGGCAGCTACGACCCGGCCACCAACCTCGCCTACTGGGGCACCGGCAACCCGGCGCCGTGGACGCCGGACAAGCGCAAGGGCGACAACCTCTACACCTCGTCGAGCGTCGCCTTCGACGTCGACAGCGGCCGCATCACCGGCCACCACCAGTACACCTGGAACGACTCGTGGGACTGGGACGAGGTCTCGCCGCCGATCCTGTTCGACACCGAGTTCAAGGGTCGCAAGATCAAGGCCGCGGTGCACGCCGGCCGTAACGGCTACCTGTGGGTGCTGGAGCGCAACGGCGGCAAGCTGAACTTCGTCGACGCCTGGCCCTACGTCAACAACAACGTCTTCACCGGGCTCGACAAGACCACCGGCCGGCCGAGCTACGACATGAGCCGCAAGCCGGCGATCGGCAAGGGCGCCGACTACTGCCCGTCGCTGTGGGGCGGCAAGGACTGGACGCCGGAGGCCTACAACCCGGGCACCAACCTGTTCTACGTGCCGGCCAACAACAACCTGTGCTCCTACCTGCCCGGCGGCGAGGACGAGAAGTACAAGCCCGGCGAGCTGTGGATCGGCTTCCCGCTCGACGGCATCCTGAGCAACGTGCGCGTGCCCAAGCCCGACCAGACCATCGGCGAGATCCAGGCCTGGGACATGAGCACCGGCAAGCTGGCCTGGAGCACCAAGTTCAACACCTTCCTGTGGGCGCCGCTGATGACCACCGGCGGCAACCTGGTGTTCGCCGGCGGCACCAACGACCGCAAGTTCCGCGCGTTCGACGCCAAGACCGGCAAGGTGCTGTGGGAGACCGCGACGTCCTCGGGCGTGACCGGCGTGCCCTCGACCTACGAGGTCGACGGCGAGCAGTACGTCGCGGTGATGACCGGCTGGGGCGTCGATGCCGAGCGCATGCAGGGCGCCTTCAACTCGCTGTTCAAGACCACCACCACCGTGCCGCAGGGCGGCTCGCTGCTGGTCTACAAGCTGCCGCGCTGAGCGGCCACCGGAGACCGACGATGACGACATTCCATCTCAACGGCCGGCCGGTGACGGTCAAGGCCGAGGCCGAGATGCCGCTGCTGTGGGCGCTGCGCGACCACCTCGGCGCCACCGGCACCAAGTACGGCTGCGGCATCGGCGCCTGCGGCGCCTGCACCGTGCACCTCGACGGCACCGCGGTGCGCGCCTGCATGACGCCGCTGTCGGCGGTGGCTGGCAAGCGTGTCACGACGATCGAGGGCGTCGCGGCGACGCCCGAGGGCCAGCGTGTCGCGCAGGCCTGGCAGAAGCTCGGCGTGGCGCAATGCGGCTACTGCCAGTGCGGCCAGATCATGAGCGCCGCGGCGCTGCTGAAGAGCACGCCGAAGCCGAACGACACGCAGATCGACCAGGCGATGAGCGGGAACCTGTGCCGTTGCGGCACCTACACGCGCATCCGCGACGCGGTGAAGCAGGCGGCGAAGGGAGGTGCGGCATGAACGGCGTGACGCTCACCCGCAGGCGGTTGCTGCAAGGCCTGCCGGGCCTGACCGGCCTGGTGCTCGGTGTCGGCCTCGACGGCCTGCCGAGCATCGCCCATGCCGAGGAGGCCAAGTACGGCGCCGACGGCATGCCCAACGGCTGGCGCGACGACCCGCGCACCTTCATCGCGATCGGTCGCGACGGCCGGGTCAGCATCGTCGTGCACCGCAGCGAGATGGGCCAGGGCATCCGCACCAGCCTGCCGCGCGTGGTCGCCGAGGAACTGGAGGCCGACCTGGCGCGCATCGTCGTCGTGCAGGCCGACGGCGACGAGGCACGCTACGGCAACCAGGACACCGACGGTTCGCGCAGCATGCGCCACTGGTTCGATCCGATGCGGCGCTGCGGCGCCGCGGCGCGGCAGATGCTCGAGGCGGCGGCGGCACAGCGCTGGGGCGTGCCGGTCGACCAGGTGGCGGCGCGCGCGCACAGCGTGGTCCATGCGAAGAGCGGCCGCAAGCTCGGCTACGGCGCACTCGCCGAGGCCGCGGCGAAGCTGCCGGTGCCCGAGCGCAGCACGCTGGTGCTGAAGACGCCTGATCGTTTCCGCTATGTCGGACAGGACACCACGCAGTCGGTCGACGGCGCCGCCATCGTCTCGGGCCGCGCGGTCTACGGCATCGACGTCAGGCTGCCCGGCATGCTGCACGCGGTGATCGCGCGGCCGCCGGTGCTCGGCGGCACGCTGCGCCGCGTCGACAGCGCCGCGGCGCTGAAGGTGCCGGGCGTGCTGAAGGTGTTCGAGCTGCCCGGCACGCCGCCGCCCTCGGAGTTCATGCCGATCGGCGGCGTGGTGGTGGTGGCGCGCGATACCTGGAGCGCGCTGCGCGGCCGCGAGGCGCTGGTCATCGAATGGAACGACGGGCCGCACGCCAGCTACGACAGCGCCACCTACCGCGCCACGCTGGAAGCGGCGATCCGCGGCGAGGGCAAGGTGCTGCGCAACGAGGGCGACGCGCTCGCCGCACTCGGCGGCGCCACGCGCAAGCTCGAGGCCGAGTACCACGTGCCGCACCTGGCCCATGTGCCGATGGAGCCGCCGGCCGCGGTGGCGCGCATCAGCGGCGGGCGCTGCGAGGCCTGGGCGCCGTGCCAGTCGCCGCAGGCGGCGCACGACCGCATCGCCAAGCGGCTGAACATTCCCGGCGACAAGGTCACGGTGCACGTCACGCTGCTCGGCGGCGGCTTCGGGCGCAAGAGCAAGCCCGACTTCGCGGTCGAGGCGGCACTGGTCTCGCAGGCGATGGACGGCGCGCCGGTCAAGCTGACCTGGTCGCGCGAGGACGACCTGCACCACGACTACTTCCACACCGTCTCGGCGCAGCGGCTGGAAGCGGCGCTCGACGCCGAGGGCCGCGTCACCGCGTGGCGGCACCGCGCCGCCGAGCAGACCTTCATCTCGATCTTCGCGCCCGACCCGAAGCAGCTGCACGGCATCGAGATCGGCCTCGGCCTGATCGGCCTGCCGTTCGCGATCCCGAACGTGCGCATCGAGAACCCGGCCGCCGAGGCCCATGCGCGCATCGGCTGGCTGCGCTCGGTGAACAACATCCAGCACGCCTTCGCGACGCAGAGCTTCGTCGCCGAGCTGGCGCAGGCGGCCGGCCGCGACCACCGCGACTACCTGCTGGCGCTGCTGGGGCCGGACCGGCGCATCGACCCGAAGGCGATCAACGACGGCTTCAACCACGGCGAGTCGCCCGAGCGTTACCCGATCGACACCGGCCGTCTGCGCCGCGTGATCGAGCGGGTCACCAAGGAGGCCGGCTGGGGCCGTTCGCTGGCGGCGCGCCAGGGCCTGGGGCTGGCGGCGCACTACAGCTTCGTCACCTACGTGGCGGCGGTGGCGCAGGTGGCGGTGGACGACAAGGGCGCGATCAGCGTGCCGCGGGTCGACGTCGCGGTCGACTGCGGCGCGGTGGTCAACCCCGACCGCGTGCGCTCGCAGATCGAGGGCGCGGTGATCAACGGGCTCAGCCAGGCGCTGCTCGGCGAGGTGACCTTCAAGGACGGGCGTGTGCAGCAGAGCAACTTCGGCGACTACGAGCTGCTGCGCTTGTTCCAGGCACCGCGCGAGATCCGCGTGCACCTGATGCCCAGCGACTGGAGCCTGCCGCTGGGCGGCGTCGGCGAACCCGGCGTGCCGCCGATCGCGCCGGCGCTGGCCAACGCGTTGTTTGCAGCCACCGGGAAGCGCATTCGCCAATTGCCGATCCGCCAGCTGCTGACCTAGAGTGGGCCGGGCCCGACCGCCATCGACCGGCGGCCGGGCCTGCCCATGCCGCGAACCATGACCGACCCGGAAAGCCGCCAGCATGTCGCCCGCGTGCTGAGCACGCTGGAGCAGAGCCCGGCCTCGCCGGCCAGCGCCGAGGACTGGCTGGCCGCGTCGTGGGCGCGTTCGGTGCAGCACCACCGGCTCGACCCCGGCGGCAGCAGCTACCGTCGTGTGCTCAGCGCGCCCGAGCTGCGCGAGGCGGCCGACCGCATGGGCGTGCTGCTCGACCTGGCCCGCCCGCATGTCGACGAGCTCGACCGCCACGTCGCGCCGGCCAACTACTGCATCCTGCTGACCGATGCCTCCGGCCTGACGCTGGACCTGCGCACCCATGGCGACGTCGACGCACGCTTCAAGCGCGCCGGCGTGCGCCCGGGCATCTGCTGGTCCGAGTCCAGCGAGGGCACCTGCGGCATCGGCACGGCGATCGAGAACCGCGCCGCGGTGCTGGTGCACAAGACCGAGCACTTCCGCGCCGACAACATCCCGCTGAGCTGCAGCGCCGCGCCGGTGTTCGGCCTCGACGACGAGGTGCTGGCAGTGCTCGACGCCAGCACGCTGTTCTCGCCCTACCAGCGCGAGAGCCAGGTGCTGGTGTTCAACCTGGTCAAGGAAAAGGCGCTGCTGATCGAGAACGCCTACGCCGAGTACCGGCTGCGCGACCACTGGCGGCTGAGCTTCGGCCCCGGCCCGGCCGCCGGCGCGCGCGGCGCCGCCTCCGAGATGCTGATCGCCTTCGACGACCACGGCCGCATCCTCGCTGCCAACCGTCCGGCGCGGCGGCTGCTCGAGCGCCTGGTGCCGCAGGGCGGCGCGACGCTGGCCGAGCTGTTCGAGAGCAGCCCCGAGGACCTGATCTCCCAGGCCCATGCGGCACCCGGTGTCGCGCTGCCGCTGCGCGTGGCCGGCACCGGCGAGCTGATGCACGGCGTGCTGCGCGCGCCGCGCGGCAGCAGCGACAGCGCCGCGGCGACCGCGCCACGCCGCGTGGCCGCCGCGCCGCGGCGCGGCTTCGCGCAGCTGGCCACCGGCGATGCGGCGCTGCAGCAGCTGGTCGGCCGCGCCGTGCGGGTGGTCAACCGCGACATGCCGATCATGCTGCTCGGCGAGACCGGCACCGGCAAGGAAGCCTTCGCGCAGGCGCTGCACACCGCCAGCCAACGCGCCGCGCGGCCGTTCGTCGCGCTGAACTGCGCGGCGATCCCCGAGACGCTGATCGAGAGCGAACTGTTCGGCTATCGCGACGGCGCCTTCACCGGTGCCCGCGCGCGCGGCGCGCGCGGCAAGGTGCTGCAGGCCGACGGCGGCACGCTGTTCCTCGACGAGATCGGCGACATGCCGCTGACGCTGCAGAGCCGCCTGCTGCGCGTGCTCGCCGAAGGCGAGGTGATGCCGCTGGGCGCCGAGGAACCGGTGCCGGTCAGGCTCAACGTCATCTGTGCGACGCACCAGGACCTGCAGACGCTGGTCGCCGAAGGCCGCTTCCGCGAGGACCTCTACTACCGTCTGGCGGGCGCCTGCTTCCGCCTGCCGCCGCTGCGCGAACGCACCGACCGCGCCGAGCTGATCCGCCTGGTGCTGCGCGAGGAGGCGCAGGCGCTGGGGCGGCACGCCGAGATCGGCGCCGAGGCGATGGAGCGGCTGATGGCCCACCCCTGGCCGGGCAACATCCGCCAGCTGCGCCTGGCGCTGCGCTACGCGCTGGCGGTGGCCGATGGCGAGCGCCTGCAGGTGCACGACTTCGCCGACGAGCTGTGGGGCGGGGTGCCGCCGCCGGTGCCGCCGGCCGCGCTGCTGCTCGACCTGGCGCCGGCCCCGCCGCTGCCGCCGGCATTGGCGGCCGAACGCGAGCGCATCGTGCAGACGCTGCGCCAGCAGCGCTGGCAGGCCACCGCGGCGGCGCGTGCGCTGGGCATGACACGCAGCACCTTCTACCGCCGGCTGAAGGCGCTGGCCATCGTCGCGCCGCACAAGCTGCCGCCGCAGGGTATAAAACGCGGAGATAGTTTTAGTTTGAGGGGAGCTGATTTGGGTGTGTCGCTCCCCTTTAGGCCCTAGCCGGCGCTCAGGCCGGCGCTCGCGCCGCCAGCGCGACCGCGTCGGCACCGGCCGGAAAGTGCAGGCGGCCCGAGCCGTCGTGCACGGCCTCCCAGACGGCGCGGGCGACGTCGGCCTCGGTGGTCAGCGCGGCACCCTGCGCCAACGCGGCGAAGACCGATTGCGCGAACGGCGCGTACGGTTCGGTGATCAGGCCCTGCATCCGCGCGCCGCCGTTTTCGGCGAAGCGGGTGGTGGGCGCATAACCCGGCTCGACCAGCTTGACGCGGACGTCGAACGCGGCCAGCTCGTGGGCCAGCGAGGCGCTGAATCCCTCGACGGCCGTCTTGCTGGCCGTGTAGGCGGCCACCAGCGGCATCGGCGCCAGCGTGACGCTGGAGGTCACGTTGACGACGATGCCGGCGCGCCGGCGGCGAAAGCCCGGCAGGACCGCCTGCGTCATCGCCATCACGCCGAAGGTGTTGGTCTCGAACAGCTCGCGGACGGTCGTCATTGGCGTCGCCTCGAAGGCGCCGAACAGCCCGATGCCGGCGTTGTTGACCAGCACGTCGATGGTCCCGCTGGCCTGCAGCGCGGCGTCGATGCTCGCCGGGTCGGTCACGTCCAGCGGCAGCACGCGCATCCGCGGCGACGCGGGCAGCAGCTCGGTGCGCGGTGTGCGCATCGTGGCGATCACGTGCCAGCCCAGCGAGTGGAAGTGGCGCGCGGTCTCCAGGCCATAACCGGAGGAGCAGCCGGTGATCAGAACGGTCTTCATGGGGTGTGCTTGGTGTGCAGTGATGAAGCCGTCACGATAGGGACCGGGAGCAGGACGTTCTACAATGAAGAGTCCGTTTGACATTGGCAATCGTCCAGACATGAGCGTCGACCCGTTGTCCGAAGTGGTGGCGCTGCTGCGGCCGCGCACGGTCTACTCGAAGGTGATCAGCGGCGCCGGGCCCTGGGCCGTGCGCTATTCGCGCTTCGGCCTGCCGAGCTTCTGCATCGTGCTCGAGGGCCACTGCCGGCTGGCACTCGAGCGCCAGCCGGCGCTGCCGCTGAGCGCCGGCGACTTCGTGCTGCTGCCCGCGACGCCGGGCTTCACGCTGTCGAGCGTCGAGCCCGCCACGCCCGTCGACGTCGACGCCCGCGCCGCCGCCGGCACGGGCGGCGGCGAGATCCGCCACGGCCGGCGCGGCGGCCGGCCCGACATGCGCATGCTCGGCGGCTACTTCGAGTTCGACTCGCCCGATTCGGTGCTGCTGGTGTCGCTGCTGCCGGCGATCGTGCAGGTGCGCGGTTCCGAGCGGCTGCCCTGGCTGCTGAACCTGGTGCGCGAGGAGTCGCTGCAACGCCGGCCGGGGCGCGATCTGGTGCTGACCCGCCTGGTCGAGGTGCTGCTGATCGAAGCGCTGCGCGCCGCGCCGGGCGAACAGGCCCTGCCCGGCCTGCTGCGCGGCCTCGCCGACAAGCGCCTGGCTGCGGCGTTCCGCCACATGCACGGCGACCCGGCGCGGCCCTGGACCATGGCCCAGCTGGCCGGCAAGAGCGCGCTGTCACGCTCGGCGTTCTTCGATCGTTTCAGCCGCGCCGTGGGCATGCCGCCGATGGAGTACCTGCTGGCCTGGCGCATGGCCATTGCGAAGGACCTGCTGCGCCGCCAGGAGCTGGCCGTCGCCGAGGTGGCCGGGCGTGTCGGCTACGGCTCGGCCAGCACCTTCAGCACGGCGTTCAGCCGGCACGTGGGCATGCCACCGGGGCGCTACGCACGCACGCCCCTGGAAAGCTCGTAAGGCGCAGCGGCGGCACCCGCCGTAATCTGCGTGCGTGGAGACCTTCCACCCCTGACCGACGGAGGAATGCCATGGGCGATGCCGACGACACCAGCTACCACGCAGGCATGCGTTCGCTGCAGGATCGTTTCGACACCCGGCGCCTGGCCGATCGGCTCGACGAGCGGCTCGGGCGGCAGGTCTTCAGCGAGGAGGACAAACTCTTCGTGCAGAGCCGTGCGCTGTTCTTCCTGTCCACCGCCGACGCGCGCGGCCGGCCCGACTGCTCGTACAAGGGCGGTCTGCCGGGCTTCGTGCGCATCACCGGCCCGGGCGAGATCGAGTTCCCGAGCTACGACGGCAACGGCCAGTTCCGCAGCCTCGGCAACATCGCGGCCAACCCGGCGGTCGGCCTGCTGTTCATCGACTTCGACTCGCCAAAGCGCCTGCGTGTGAACGGCGACGCGACGCTGCTCGACGATGCCGAGTCGCTGTCGCGCCACCATGGCGCGCAGCTGGTGGTGCGGGTGCGCGCGCGGCGCATCTTCCCGAACTGCCCGCGCTACATCCACGCGGGCGCGGCCGGCCCGCTGTCGGCCGACGTGCCACGCCCCGGCCACGAGCCGCCGCCGGCCGCGTGGAAGTCGATGGCGATCGTCGCCGACGTGCTGCCGCGCGGTCGCGAGCGCTGATCCTTCCTGCCAGCCGAGTGCGCGGCAGCGCGCCGGCCGTGCGGCGGGCGAGCGCGGCGATCGCCTATGCTGCGCGGCGATGAGCGACGCCGCCCCACCGCCGCCCCTTGCGCTCGGCCTCGCCGTTTCGGCGGCCCAGCTGGCGCTGGCGCTGAGCTGGACGGTCTACGCGGCCTTCCTGCCGACGCTGGCCCTGCAGGCCGGCCTGTCGTCGGCGGCGGTGATCCTGCTGCTGATGACCGACCAGGTGGTCTTCGTGCTGGCCGACTACGCCTGCGGCGTCGCGTCCGACCGCGTGCTCGCGCTGCAGGCGCGGCTGGGCCCCTGGCTGGTCGGCGCGACGCTGGTCTCGGCCGCTGGCCTTCGTGGCGCTGCCGGTGCTGGCGCCGCAAGGCTCCCCTGCGCTGTTCGTCGCCGTCACGCTGCTGTGGACGCTGACCTCCTCGGTGCTGCGCGCGCCGCCGATGAACCTGATCGGCCGCCATGCCCGGCGGCCGGCGCAGCCGGCCCTGGTGGCGCTGGCGATGCTCGGGCTGGGCCTGGCCGCCGCGCTGGCACCCTGGCTGGCGCTGACGCTCAAGGGGCAGGACGCGCGGCTGCCCTTCATCGCCGCCAGCCTGGGTGTGTGTGCCGCCGCGCTGGCCATGGCGGCGGCCGAGCGGCTGGCACGCGGGCAGCGACGACCGCCGACAGCTCGGTCTTCGCCAGCGCACGGTGCCGCCGTTGACTCGCGCTGGCCGCAGCTGCTGGCGGCCGCGCTGCTGGCCGCGCTGGCGTTCCAGTGGCACACCAGCCTCAACGCCTCGGCGCAGTTCCGCCGCCACGTGCCCGCCGAGGAACTGGTGGCGTGGCTGCCGGTGTTCTGGGCCGGCTTCAACCTGGCGCTGTGGCCGGCCATGAAGCTCGCTCCGCGCCTGGGCGAGCTCCGCCTCGTGGCCGCCGCCGCGCTGCTGGCCGCGCTCGCGGTGGTCATCGGTGCGCTGGCACCGTCGCTGGCGCTGCTGGCCGCAGCGCAGGCGGTGGCCGGCATGGCCTGGGCCGCGATGCTGGCCGGCGGCTTCATGGCGGCGCTGGCGATCGGCCATGGCGGAAACGAAGGACGCTGCAGCGGCGCGCTGTCCTCCGGCCTCGCTGGCGCGTCGCTGCTTCGTCTGGCACTGGTGGCCAGTGGTGGTGCGGCGCTGCTGCGCGCCGACGCCGCGACATGGGCGGACATGCTGCCGGCGCTGCTGTGGCTGGCCTGCGCGGGTTTGCTCGCGCTGGGGCTCGGGTCCCGGCCGTCGACGGCGGCCGCGGACGACCCGGCGCGGCAGCCCTGAGTACCGCGCGAGCTGCCGTAGCCTCAGCCGCGCGCCTTCGGCGGCAGCAGGAAGTTGGCGCGCAGGTCGAGCGTGGACTTCAGGCCGAGGTCGGCGCGGTGCGCCTGCAGCCATTTCGTCGCCGCGGCGCGGCCCATCGTGTGCAGCGTCTGCAGGAAGGTCGCGTCGGTGTTGAGCTTGCTGCTGGCCCGCAGCGGCGCCAGCCCGGCGTCGTCGGCCACCATGTGCAGGCGCAGCGCCTTGTAGTCGCCGAGCCGCAGGCTGCCGCGCTCGATCAGCCGGCGCACGAAGTCGATGGCGCGCATCTCGGCGATCAGGCCGGCGTTGAAGGTGATCTCGTTGACACGGTCCTGGATCTCCTCGGGCGTGTCCGGCACGTCGGGCCGCTGCAATGGGTTGATCTTCACCAGCACGATGTCCAGCGCGGCGGTGTTGTAGATCAGCGGCCAGATCGCCGGGTTGCCGCTGTAGCCGCCGTCCCAGTAGGCCTCGCCGTCGATCTCCACCGGGCGGAACAGCTGCGGCAGGCAGGCGCTGGCCAGCAGCGCGTCGATGCTGAGATCCGCGCGATCGAAGATGCGCGGCTGGCCGGTGCGCACCGAGGTGGCGGTGATGAAGACGTTCAGCGGCCCGTCGTTCAGCACCCGCGGGCGCACATGGCGTTCGAGCACGTCGCGCAGCGGGTTGCTGCCCAGCGGGTTGAACTGTGCCGGGCTGAAGGCGCGCAGGATCTGGTTGCCGGCAGCGAAGAACGGGTTGTTGTCGAGGTTGAAGCCGGCCAGCCCGCTGCCCGGGCTGTGCGGCCAGACGCCGAAGCAGGCACCCTGCTGCGCCACGTCCATCCAGAAGGCTCGCAGCGCTTCCTGGGCGCCGGTGCGTCCGCCCTCGGCCAGGCCGGTGGCCAGCACCGCCGCGTTCAGCGCCCCGGCGCTGGTGCCCGAAACGCCGTCGAAGCGCAGGTCGGCCTCGTCGAGCAGGCGGTCGAGCACGCCCCAGGTGAAGGCACCGTGCGAGCCGCCGCCTTGCAGCGCGAGGTCGAGCGGGAAGGCGGTCGGGGCGGGTTTCTTGGCAGGCATCGCTCAAGGTTAACGTGGCAGTACGATGCGTTCGATGGCCCGCCCGGGCAGGGGGGTGGGCGCCCGCGGGTTCTCCTGTTCGCCTGCCAGCACCCGTGACGCAGAAGGAGCATGCCATGCCCGTGCAAGCCATCGATACCTCGACGCCGATCAACTACACGTTCGCCGACCAGACCTGGATGGTCGGGCCCGGCGTCAACGTCGGCGGTGGCGTCTTCAGCTCCTATGCCGGCTCGACGCTGGTGAACTACGGCAATCTGCTGGATGTGCAACAGGCTGCCGCGTTCTTCACGCAGTCCGATGTCGTCGTCCACAACATGTCCGGAGCGCTCATGTCCGGCGTCCGGGGACTGTTCGTCAGCGCCGATCAGAACGAGATCCACAACGAAGGCACGATGCACGGCTACGCGGAGCATGGCATCTTGGCCGGAGCCGCTTCGAACCATGTCGCCATCAGCAACTCGGGCTCGATCACCGGCAAGCTGAGCGGCATCGCGATCTCGGCCGGGGCTGCGCAGGTCGTCAGCATCACCAACACCGGCACCATCTCGTCCGACGAGAAGGGCGTGTGGTTGCTCAACGCGACCGGCGCTCAACCCGTCATCACCAACAGCGGCACCATCAAGGGCGGCACGCATTCGATCCTCGCCGAGAGCGGTGACCGGTTGATGGTCACCAACACGGGCCAGTTGATCGGCGACGTGGTCGGCACGTCGATCAACCAGAGGGACCTCGTCGACAACAACGGCTCGATCACCGGCAACGTCCGGCTGGGCTCGGACAGCGATACCTACCGGGGCACGGGCACGGTGTCGGGGACGGTGTTCGGCGAAGACGGCGACGACACCCTCGCGGGGGGGCTGGGCGCCGACCGCCTCCACGGCGGCAACGGGTCCGATCGGCTCACCGGCAACGGCGGGAACGACCGTCTCGACGGCAGCCTGGGTTCCGATCAGATGGCCGGCGGCGCAGGAAGCGACCTCTACATCGTCGACATGACCACCGACGTCGTCAGCGAAACCGTCACCACCGCCACCGAGATCGACACGGTGCAGAGCACGGTCACCTGGACCCTCGGCCTCAACGTGGAACGGCTGACCTTGACCGGCTCGAGTGCCATCAACGGCACAGGCAATGCGCTCGCCAACACGATCACCGGCAATGCCGGCGCGAACGCCTTGAACGGCGGCTCCGGCAAGGACACGCTCAGCGGTGGCTCCGGCAACGACAGCCTGAATGGCTCCACCGGCAACGACTCGTTGACCGGCGGCGCCGGTCTGGACAGCTTCGTCTTCAACAGCGCGCTGAACGCAACCAGCAACCTCGATCGCATCGTCGACTTCAACTCGGTGGACGACCGCTTCCTGCTGGAGAACGCGGTGTTCACGAAGTTCACGAGCACGGGGCAGATCAGCGCGGCGAACTTCCGTGCCAGCACCAGCGGCACGGCAGCCGACAGCAACGACTACCTGCTGTACGACACCGACAGCGGACAGTTGTTCTACGACGCGGACGGCAACGGTGCGGGCGCCCGGGTCCTGTTCGCGGTGGTCACCGTCGGCACCACGATCATCGCTTCTGACTTCTGGGTGACTTGAGCGCGGCGGGCGCTGCCCCTCGGGCTCGCCCGGCTCGGCCCACTGGTGTCCTTCCTTCCAAGATCAGCGTTGTGCCGCTTTCCCTTGAGGTCACTCGACCGTCACGCTCTTGGCGAGGTTTCTCGGCTTGTCGACGTCGGTGCCGCGTGCGCAGGCGGTGTGGTACGCCAGCAGCTGCAGCGGCACCACGTGCAGGATGGGCGACAGCGCGCCGTAGTGCTCGGGCATGCGGATCACGTGCACGCCTTCGCCGGACTCGATCTTCGTGTCGCTGTCGGCGAACACGAACAGCTCGCCGCCGCGTGCGCGCACTTCCTGCATGTTGCTCTTCAGCTTGTCGACCAGCGCGTCGTTCGGCGCCACCGTCACCACCGGCATCGCGCTGGTCACCAGCGCCAGCGGGCCGTGCTTCAGCTCGCCGGCCGGGTAGGCCTCGGCGTGGATGTAGCTGATCTCCTTGAGCTTCAGCGCACCTTCCAGCGCGATCGGGTAGTGCAGGCCGCGGCCGAGGAACAGCGCGTTCTCCTTGCGCGCGAAGGCCTCGCTCCAGGCCACCACCTGCGGCTCCAGCGCCAGCACCGACTGCACTGCCACCGGCAGGTGGCGCAGCGCCTTCAGGTGCTCGGCTTCCTGCGCGTCGCTCAGGTGGCCGCGCGTCTGCGCCAGCGCCAGCGTCAGCAGGAACAGGCCGACCAGCTGCGTCGTGAAGGCCTTGGTCGACGCCACGCCGATCTCGGCGCCGGCACGGGTGATGTAGGCGAACTCGCACTCGCGCACCATCGCGCTGGTGGCCACGTTGCACACCGTCAGCGTATGCTTCATGCCCTGCGCGCGCGCATGCTTCAGCGCGGCCAGCGTGTCGGCGGTCTCGCCGCTCTGCGTGATGGTGACGATCAGTGTGCGCGGGTCGGGCACGCTGTCTCGGTAGCGGTACTCGCTGGCGATCTCGACGCTGGTCGGGATCTTCGCGATGCTCTCCAGCCAGTACTTGGCGGTCGAGCCGCTGTAGTAGCTGGTGCCGCAGGCCAGGATCAGCACCTTGTCGATCTCCTTGAAGGCCTTGTAGGCGCCGTCGCCGAACAGCTCGGGCGTGATGCCTTCCACCGCGTCCAGCGTGTCGGCGATCGCCTTGGGCTGCTCGAAGATCTCCTTCTGCATGTGGTGGCGGTACGGGCCCAGCTCGGCAGCGCCGGTGTGGGCGTGCACGGTGCGCACCTCGCGCGTGACCGGCTTGAACGGGCCGTTGCCGTCGCGGCGGGTGATCCAGGTCTTGCCGAGCTGCAGGTCGACGACGTCGCCTTCCTCGAGGTAGACGATCTGGTCGGTCACGCCGGCCAGCGCCATCGCGTCGCTGGCCAGGAAGTTCTCGCCGGCACGATCGCCGGTGCCGATGCCCAGCACCAGCGGCGAGCCCTCGCGTGCACCGATCACGCGGTGCGGCTCGTCGCGGCAGAACACCGCGATCGCGTAGGCGCCGCGCAGCTGCACGATGGCGCGCTGCACCGCGTCGAGCAGGTCGCCTTCGTAGAGGCGGTCGACCAGGTGGGCGATGACCTCGGTGTCGGTCTGGCTGGTGAACTCGTAGCCCTTGGCCTTCAGCTCGGCGCGCAGTTCGTCGTGGTTCTCGATGATGCCGTTGTGGACGAGGGCGATGCGTCCCGCGCTGGCCGACTTGGCGGCCGGCCCGTGCGAGAAGTGCGGGTGGGCGTTGTGCACCGCCGGCGCGCCGTGCGTCGCCCAGCGGGTGTGGGCGATGCCGGTGCCGCCGCTGACGCCGTCGGCGTTGACGTTGGCCTCCAGCTCGGCCACGCGCGAGGTGCTGCGCGCACGCTTCAGTTCACCGCCCTGATGCACCGCCACGCCGCAGCTGTCGTAGCCGCGGTACTCGAGCCGGCGCAGGCCCTCGATCAGCACCGGGACGATGTTCTTGGTGGAGACGGCTCCGACGATTCCGCACATGGTTCTGACCTTCCGGGTTGAGCAATGGGGCCGGATGCTAGGCAGAGCCCCGAGACGATTGATTGCAAGTTTGCGCGACTCATGCAATATTCAGCCATCCCCCATGCATGGTGAACAAATAGTTCACGAACTAGGGACGAATGGAAGAAAACGCCTCATCTCTCGCACTGGATGCCACCGACCTGCGCATCCTCGACCAGCTTCAGCGCGACGCCTCGCTGACCAACCAGGCCTTGGCCGCGGCGGTGCACACCTCGCCGGCGACCTGTCTGCGGCGGGTCAAGCGGCTGGTCGACGCGGGTGTGATCGAGCGCCAGGTGGCGCTGCTGTCGCCCGATCGGCTGGGCGCCGGGCTGACGGCGATCGTCGAGGTCACGCTGGACCGCCAGGGCGCCGAGCACCTGGCTGCGTTCGAGAGCCGCGCGGTGGCCGATGCCGAGGTGCGCCAGTGCTACCGCGTCTCGCCGGGGCCGGACTTCCTGCTGATCCTGCAGCTGGCCGACATGCCGGCCTACCACGCCCTGGTACAGCGCCTGTTCACGCAGGACGCCAACGTGCGCAACGTGAAGGCCTTCTTCAGCGTCTCGCGGGCCAAGTTCGAGCCGGGGCTGGCGCTGCCGAAGGCGGTGACTACGATTTGAGGATCACCAGGCCCTTCAGGTACTCGCCTTCGGGGAAGACCAGGGTCTGCGGGTGATCCGGCGCGGCGGCGACGCGGTCGTAGATGACGCCGTCGACACCGGCGTCCATGCCGGCGCCGGCGACGATCTTGTGGAACAGCTCGGTGCCGACGCCGCCGGAGCACGAGAAGGTGAACAGCGCGCCGCCCGGCGCCAGCAGCTTCAGCGCGAGGCGGTTGATGTCCTTGTAGGCGCGTGCGGCGCGTTCGGCATGCGCCGCCGTCGGCGCGAACTTCGGCGGGTCGAGCACGATGGCGTCGTACACCTCGCCGGCCTTCAGCGCGTCGCGCAGGGTCTGGTTGACGTCGGCATCGCGGGCCTCGTGGCGCGCCGCGTCGAAGCCGTTCAGCGCGACATGGGCCGTGGCCCGCGCCAGCGCCGGCGCCGACGAGTCGACGCTGACCACCCGCTGCGCGCCGCCGGCCAGCGCCGCGACGCTGAAGCCGCCGGTGTAGCAGTAGCAGTTCAGCACCCGCTGGAAGCCGAAGTGGCGCACCGTGTCGGCGAACAGCTTGCGGTTGTCGCGCTGGTCGAGATAGAAGCCGGTCTTGTGGCCTTCGGCGACGTCGAGCGTGAGCTTCCAGTCGTGTTCGCGGATCGTCACCTCGGTCGCGCCTTCGCCGCGCAGCCAGCCGGTGGCCGGCTCCAGGCCTTCGAGCTTGCGCACGCCGGAGTCGCTGCGCTCGTACAGGCGCGCCAGGCCGGTGGCCTTCAGCAGCAGATCGGCGATGGTGGCCTTCCAGCGTTCGGTGCCGGCGGAGAGGAACTGCGCCGACAGCAGATCGCCGTAGCGGTCGACGATCAGCCCGGGCAGGCCGTCGGCCTCGCCGTGGATCAGGCGCACGCCGTCGCTGGCGATCGGCAGCCGCGCACGCAGCGCCAGCGCCTTCGCGATGCGGCGCTCGAAGAAGGCGGCGTCGATGCGCTCGGCCTCGTCGAAGCTCCAGGCGCGCACGCGGATCATCGAACTCGGGCTGAACGCCGCCCAGGCGAGGAAGCGGCCTTCCTTGGACTCGACACGCACCGTCTCGCCGGCGTCGGCCTTACCGTTGCCGACGCTGCCCTGGAACACCCAGGGGTGCTGGCGCAGCAGCGAACGTTCCTTGCCTTCGCGCAGGGTGATGGTCTTCATGGCGGGATCACTTGCGCTTGGCGCGCGGATGGGCGGCGTCGTAGACCTTCGAAAGATGGCCGAAGTCGAGCCGCGTGTAGACCTGGGTGGTGGTGATGTTGGCGTGGCCCAGCAGTTCCTGCACCGCGCGCAGGTCGCCGCTGGACTGCAGCAGGTGCGAGGCGAACGAATGGCGCAGCATGTGCGGGTGCACGTGGGTCGGCACTCCGGCCTGCAGCGCACGCAGCTTCAGGCGCGAGCGCAGCTGGCTGGGCGTCAGGCGTGTGCCACGATTGCTGACGAACAGCGCCGGCTCGCCGGCCTTCGCCAGTTCGCCGCGCAGCTCGTTCCAGCGCTGCAGCGCCTTCAGCGCCGCCGCGCCGACCGGCACGCTGCGCCGCTTGCTGCCCTTGCCGAGCACATGGGCGGTGGCGTCGGCCGCGTCGATCCAGCCGGCGGCCTGTGCCGAAGCGACCACGTCCAGCCCGATCAACTCGCCGACGCGCAGCCCGCAGCCGTAGAGCAGTTCGACGATGCAGTGGTCGCGCGCCTCCAGGCGCGGGTCGCCGTCGTTCTCGGGGTGGTGGTCGGCCAGTGCCATCGCCTGGTCGACCGGCAGCGCCTTGGGCAGCGGCTTGGGCGCCTTCGGCGCGCGCACCCCGTCGACCGGGTTGAGCGGCACCAGGCCGTTGCGGCCCAGCCAGCGGTACAGGCCGCGCCAGGCGGAGAGCACGAGCGCGATGCTGCGCGGCGCCAGGCCCTGCGCGTGCAGCTGTGCCGCCCAGCGGCGGACGTGGTGCACCTGCACCTCGCGCAGCGGCACGGGATGCTTGTCGCAGAAGGCACGCAGCCGTTCGAACGCTTCGCCGTACATCGCCAGCGTGCGTGGCGCAAGGCGCCGCTCGACCTCCAGGTGAACCAGGTGCCTGGAGATGTCGTCGTCCATCAACCGACAGGCAGCAGCCGCGACAGCGCGGCGCTGGCCAGCTCGCCGATGCGCTGCAGGAACTCGGTGCCCATCTCGGCGGTGTAGCGCGTCGGGTCGGGCGAGGCCAGCACCAGCATGCCGAAGGCCTCGATGCCGGGGCCATGGCGCAGCGGGATCATCGCCAGCGATGCGGCGCTGTCGGCGTCGTCCAGCCACTTGGCGGCCTCGAAGCCGCTGTTGACGCCGCAGTAGGGCATCGTCAGGCTGCCCGCCAGGCTCTTCACGTCGGCGCTGACGGCGGCGGCGAAGGGCAGCATCGCGTAGGCATCGGCCGCGCCCCAGACGCGGATGCCGGTCTGCGGGATCATGAACTGGTGCATCAGCTCGCGTGTCAGCACGCCGGGCAGGTCGCCCGGGCTGGCGGTGAGCATCAGCGCGCGTGTCCAGCGGTGCAGCCGGTCAGCGATGGCGACGTTCTCCTGCCCGTGGCGGATCATCTCGATGATCTTGCTCTCCAGGCCCTTGATCTTGTCGCGCAGCATTTCCATCTGCCGCTCCTGCAGCGAGACGGCGCGCTGGCCATGCGGGCTGGTCAACTGGATCGACGACAGCAGCTCGGCATGGCGCTCGAAGAACGAGGGGTTGTTGGCCAGGTAGTTGGCGATGTCCTGCTCGGTGATCCCTTGGATGCTCACAGCTCGATATCCCCTTCGAAGACCGTCACCGCCGGCCCGGTCATGTACACATGCGAATCGCCGCCCGCCCACTCGATGGTGAGCGTGCCGCCGCGCGCCTCGACGTCGACCTTCGCTTCGAGCAGGCCGAGCCGGATGCCGGCCACCACCGCCGCACAGGCGCCGGTGCCGCAGGCCAGCGTCTCGCCGGCGCCGCGCTCGTGCACGCGCAGCTTGATGCGGTCGCGCGCGAGCACCTGCACGAAGCCGGCGTTGACGTGGCGCGGAAAGCGCGCGTGGGTCTCGATCGCCGGCCCCTGCACCGCGACCAGCGCCGCCTCGACGTCGTGCACGAACTGCACCGCATGCGGGTTGCCCATCGAGAGCACCGCCACGTCGGCGGCGTAGTCGCCCAGGTCCAGCGGCCACAGCTCGAAGCCGTTGCGCTGCTTCGGCGTCAGGCCGGCGGCGTCGAACGGCACGCGCGACAGCTCGAACACCGGCGCGCTCATGTCGACCGTCACGCGGCCGTCGGGCTGCGCGCGCAGCTCGAGCAGCGTGTTCATGGTCTCGACACGCACCGTGCGCTTGTCGGTCAGGCCCTTGTCCTGCACGAAACGCACGAAGCAGCGCGCGCCGTTGCCGCATTGTTCGACCTCGTCGCCGCTGCCGCCGTTGAAGATGCGGTAGCGGAAGTCCACGCCCGGCGTCGCACTCTTCTCGACGACGAGGATCTGGTCGGCCCCGACGCCGAAACGGCGGTCGCCCAGGCGCTGGCACTGCTCGGGCGTCAGCGCGAGCGGGGCGCGCGTGGCGTCGAGCACGACGAAGTCGTTGCCCGCGCCCTGCATCTTGGTGAAGTGGAGCCTCATTGCGCTCCGATTATCCGCTGCTCTCAGTACAGGGATGCTTCACCGGCCGGTCGTGTCTTGAAGCGCTTGTGCACCCACAGGTACTGCGCCGGGTTCTCGCGGATGCGCTCCTCGATCCAGCGGTTCATGCGCGCGGTGTCGGCCAGCGCATCGTCGCTGGGGAAGCCCTGCATGCGGCGGCAGGAAGCGCACGCGGTAACCCTGCCCGCCCGGCAGCATCTCGGCGATCACCGGCTGCACCACCATGTCCAGCAGCCTGGCCATGCGCGAGGGCGCCAGCAGCGTCGCCGCCGGCACGCCGAAGAAGGGCACGAAGGCGGCGTCGCGCTCGCCGAAGTCCATGTCGGGCAGGTTGAAGAAGCCGGTGCCCTGGCGGATCTCGCGGATCAGCGGCTTGGCCGAGTCGCTGCGCGGGAAGATCACCGCGTTGCCCAGGCGCAGGCGACCGCGCCGCATGATGTTGTCCATCACCGGGTTGGTCTGCTGCTGGTAGATCGAGGCGCCCTTCTTCTGCTGGAACAGCAGCACCGAGGCGCCGGCCACGTCGAGCGCCATGAAGTGCGGTACCAGCCACATCACGGGCCGCTCGCTGCGTTCGGCCAGATCGACCTCGCCCTCGACGTGGATCAACGTCTTCAGCCGCTCGCGCGGCGCCCACCACAGCAGGCCGCGCTCGACGATGCTGCGGCCCAGCCAGGCGAAATGCTCGCGCGCCAGCGCCTCGCGCTCGGCGCTGTCCTTCTCGGGAAAGCACAGCTCGAGGTTGCGCAGCGCGATGCGCCGGCGCGACCCGGCCAGCCGGTACAGCAAGGCGCCGAGGCCACGGCCGAACGCGGCCTGCGCGCGCAGCGGCAGCCAGTGGAGCAGCCACAGCAGGCCGAGCAGCAGCCGTGTCGCGACGGCTTGCCCCATCAGTCGGCAGCGCCGGCACGCGGCGCCTTGTAGCGGTGGTAACCCCACAGGTACTGCTGCGGGCACTGGCGGATCAGGTTTTCCATCGCACGGTTCACGATGGCGGCGGATTCTGCCTGCGCCGCCGTGTCCGCGGGCAGCGCCTCCGGCATCGGCTGCAAGCGCACCACGTAGCCCTGCCCGCCGGGCAGCCGCTCGCCCCAGATCAGCAGCACGACGGCGCCGGTCTGCTGCGCCAGCCGCGTCGCCAGCGTCATCGTGTAGGCCTCGCGGCCGAAGAACGGCGCCCATTCGCCCATGCCTTCGGGCGGCACCTGGTCGGGCAGCAGTCCCACCGTCTCGCCGCGGCGCAGCGCACGGATCATCTGCCGCACGCCGGCCAGCGAGGCCGGCGCGGTGGCCAGGCCCGGCCGCGCGCGCGAGCCTTCCATCACCTCGCGCAGCCAGGGCTGCTTGGCGGGGCGGTAGAGCACGGTGATCGGGCCGAACTGCGCCGCGAAACGTTCCGCATAGGCCTGCGCGCAGATCTCGAAGCAGCCCAGGTGCGGGGTCAGCAGCAGCAGGCCGCGGCCGCCGGCATGCGCAGCCTCGACGAGTTCGGCGCCTTCGATGCGCGTGAAGCCGGCCAGCGCCCGCGACGCCGGGCGCATCCACAGAAAGGGCAGCTCCATCACCATGCGCCCGGCCTCGGCGATCGCGGCGCGCGCCGCCAGCGGATCGACGCCCGCCTGTTGCACCTGGTCACGGAAGCGACGGCGGTAGGTTGGCGAGAACAGGTAGCCCAGCCAGCCAACCCCCGCACCCAAGGTGTGCAGAAGCCACAAAGATCGGTTCGAGAGCCAGCGGAAGAGTCGGATCATCTTTCTATAATTGGCACGTCGCCGAGTTAATGAACTACTTGCGGGGCGACTCACAAATCCTGCTAAAGCGTTCGCCGCTCCTCCAAAGTCTTCAGGCCGGCAACGCAAGTGCAACCTGACTGGAGTTTAAGAGTGTCGAACGACTTCCTTTTCACATCCGAATCCGTCTCCGAAGGCCACCCCGACAAGGTCGCCGACCAGATCTCGGACGCCATCCTCGATGCGATCTTCAAGCAGGACCCGCGTTCGCGCGTCGCCGCCGAGACGCTGACCAACACCGGCCTCGTGGTGCTGGCCGGCGAGATCACCACCAACGCGCATGTCGACTACATCCAGGTCGCGCGCGACACGATCAAGCGCATCGGCTACGACAACACCGAGTACGGCATCGACTACAAGGGCTGCGCGGTGCTGGTGGCCTACGACAAGCAGAGCAATGACATTGCTCAAGGCGTCGACCACGCCAGCGACGACCACCTGAACACCGGCGCCGGCGACCAGGGCCTGATGTTCGGCTACGCCTGCGACGAGACGCCCGAGCTGATGCCCGCGCCGATCTACTACGCGCACCGCCTGGTCGAGCGCCAGGCGCAGCTGCGCCGCGACGGCCGCCTGCCCTTCCTGCGCCCCGACGCGAAGAGCCAGGTGACGATGCGCTACGTCGACGGCAAGCCGCACTCGATCGACACCGTCGTGCTGTCGACCCAGCACCACCCCGACCAGAGCGAGACGCCGACCAAGCTGAAGGCCAGCTTCTACGAGGCGATCATCGAGGAGATCATCAAGCCGGTGCTGCCCAAGGAGTGGCTGAAGGACACGCGCTACCTGGTCAACCCGACCGGCCGCTTCGTCATCGGCGGCCCGCAGGGCGACTGCGGTCTGACCGGCCGCAAGATCATCGTCGACACCTACGGCGGCGCCTGCCCGCACGGCGGTGGCGCGTTCTCCGGCAAGGACCCGTCCAAGGTCGACCGCTCGGCCGCCTACGCCGCGCGCTACGTCGCCAAGAACGTGGTCGCCGCCGGCCTGGCGCGCCAGTGCCAGGTGCAGGTGGCCTATGCGATCGGCGTGGCCAAGCCGATGAACATCACGGTCTACACCGAAGGCACCGGCAAGCTGCCCGACGACAAGCTGTCGGCGCTGGTGGCCGAGCACTTCGACCTGCGCCCGAAGGGCATCATCCAGATGCTCGACCTGCTGCGTCCGATCTACGAGAAGACCGCCGCTTACGGCCACTTCGGCCGCGAGGAGCCGGAGTTCAGCTGGGAGAAGACCGACAAGGCCGCGGCCCTGAAGGCGGCGGCCGGGCTGTAAGCCCGAAGCTGGAAGAACACGCCGCGCAGCGGCCGATCCGGACGAAGGGCGACGACAGTCGCCCTTCGTGCTTTCATGCGCGGACTTCCCCGCATCGTTCCCCCACAATCGGGCGCTCCCCCAACGCCAGCGCCGCCTTGCTCCGCACCCTGCGCAGCCACTACCTGATCGGCAGCTTCGCGATCTTCGTCGCGATGCTGGGCCTGCTGTCGTGGAACGCGCAGCGGCAGATGCAGAACTCGCTGGACGAGCGCCTCGCCGCCGAGCAGAAGACCGTCGGCCCGCTGCTGGCGGCCGCCATCGGGCCGCTGATCGTCACGCGCGACTACGCGACCATCGCCGAGATCGTCGCCGCCAACGTGCACTCCGGCCAGATCGCCCACATCGAGGTGGTCGACAGCCGTGGCGGCCGCATCGCGCAGGAGGGCGACGTCGCGGCGCCGGGGCAGCGTGCCGCCGTGCAGCCCATCGTGCTGGCCGGGCAGGCGCTGGGCGAGCTGCGCTTCGGCATCCCGACCGGCTCATTGCAGGCCGCGCGCGACCGCCTGCTGCGCGACAGCCTGCTGATCGCGATCGTGGTGCTGGGCGCGGGCACGCTGCTGCTGCTGGTGGGTACCGGCTGGCTCGGCGCCGGCCTGCGCCGGCTGTCGCAGGCCAGCCGCCGTGTCGCCGGCGGCGACTACACCACGCGGCTGCCGGCCAGCCGCGTGCGCGAGCTCGACGAGGTCTCGCTGGCCTTCAACCAGATGGCCGATGCGGTGCAGGCGCAGCTGCAGGCACGGCAGGAGAACGAACGCTACCTGCGCGAAGTGCTCAACACGCTGGCCGAAGGCCTGGTGGTGATCGACCGCGAGCAGCGGGTACTGGACTGCAACGACGCGATGGCCGGCCTCTACGGCATGACGCGCGAGGCCTTCCTGGTGCCGGACCGCCTGCTGTCGGCCACCACGCTGCACAGCCCGGACGGCCATCTGCTGCAGGCCCACGAGCGGCCGACCGCGCGCGCGCTGCTCAGCGACACGCCGCAGCGCGACCAGGTGGCGCAGATCCGCCGCGCCGACGGCAGCAGCCGCTGGGTCAGCGTCAACGCCACGCCGCTGCGCCGGGCCGGCGCCGACGAGGCGCATGCCGTGCTGGCAACGATCACCGACATCTCTCGCCACGTGCTCGCCGAGCAGCAGCTGCGCAGCGTCAACGAGTCGCTGGAGCAGCGCGTGCGCGAGCGCACCGCCGAGCTGCAGCAGGCCAAGGAGGTCGCCGAGGCGGCCAGCCGCGCCAAGAGCGACTTCCTCTCGGGCATGAGCCACGAGCTGCGCACGCCGCTGAACGCGATCCTCGGCTTCGCGCAGCTGCTGTCGATGACACTGGCCTCCGACGAGGAGCGCCAGCGCGTGCGGCAGATCGAGACGGCCGGCTGGCACCTGCTCGACCTGATCAACGACGTGCTGGACCTGTCGCGCATCGAGTCCGGCACGATGAGCAGCTCGGCCGAGCCGGTCGAGCTGGGCGAGCTGATCGGCAGCGCGATGACGATGCTGCAGCCGCTGGCCGCCGAACGCGGTGTCACGCTGGTCGCGCCCAGCGGCGTCGAGCAGGCCGCCTGGGTGCAGGCCGACCGCAAGCAGCTGCGCCAGGTGCTGGCCAACCTGCTGTCCAACGCGGTCAAGTACAACCGCCGCGGTGGCAGTGTGCAGATCGAGGTGGCAGCTGCCGCCGATGGCCGGCGCAGCTTCGCGGTGCGCGACACCGGCCGCGGCTTCACCGCCGAACAACTGACCCAGCTGTACCAGCCGTTCCAGCGCTTCGTCGGCGAGAACGAGGCGGTGGAAGGCACCGGCATCGGGCTGGTGATCACCCGCCGCCTCGTCGAGCTGATGGGTGGCACGCTGGGCGTGGAGTCGCAGGCGGGCCAGGGTTCGGTGTTCAGCGTCGCGCTGCCCGTGGCCGAGCCGCCGGCGTCGCCGGTGCCGGTCGGCTCGCCGCTGGTGGCGCAGCAGCGGTCGGGCGGTCGCCGCGCGCGTCTGCTCTATGTCGAGGACAACCCGTCGAACGTGGCGCTGATGCGCGAGGTGCTGCAACTGCGGCCCGACCTCGAACTCGAGGTCGCCACCGACGGCCCTTCGGGCCTGGCGCGCCTGCTCGCCGGCGGCGTGCACCTGGCGCTGGTCGACATCGATCTGCCGGGCTTCGACGGCGTCGAGCTGTGCCGCCGCGCCCGCGCCGAACCGGCGACCGCCACGCTGCCCTTGCTGGCGCTCAGCGCCAATGCGATGCCCGGTGACATCCGGCGCGCGCTGAACGCCGGCTTCGCCGCCTACCTGACCAAACCGCTGGACGTGGTGCGGCTGCTCGACGAGATCGATCGCCGGCTCGCGCCGGCCGCACCGTCGCCACGCTGACCGGGGAGTTCACCGATGAACCATCGACCGAATCGCCGCGTGGTCCTCGGTGCCGCCGCCGCGCTGGCCTTGCCCGTGCGCGCGCAGTCGGGCGGCCCGCCGCTGTCGATCAGCCTGGCGCCGTTCCTCTCGCCGAACGCGCTGCTGGCGACCTTCCGGCCGCTGCGCGAGCACCTCGAGCGCACGCTACGCGCTCCGGTGGAGATGGTCAGCGCACGCGACTTCCGCAGCCAGGCCGAGGCGGTGCGCAGCGGCCAGCACGACGCGGCGATGCTGCCCGCGCACGTGGCCCGGCTGGCGATGCTCGACTGGAAGTTCCTGGTGCTGGCCGCGACGATCGACTCGCTGCGTGTGCAGGTCCTGGTGCGCAGCGACAGCCCGGTGCGCCAGGCCCTGGAACTGCGCGGCCAGCGCATCGGCATGAGCGACGCGCTGTCGCTGACCGCCACCGCGGCACGGCAGTGGCTGCGCGAGCAGGGCCTGGCCGGCGCGCTGGAGATCGTCACGCTGTCGTCGATGAACAGCGCACTGCACGCGCTGGAGCGCGGCGAGGTGGCGGTGGTGATCGGTGCCGAGACGCAGCTGCGGGCGCTGCCGCCGGAGACGCCGCGCAACTTCCGCGTGCTGGCCACCGCCGCCGAGATCCCCGGGCCGATCTACGTGGCCCATCCGCGGCTGCCCGAGGCGCAGCGTGCGGCCCTGCGCGCGGCCCTGCTGTCCTTCGTGCCCGATCCGGCCAAGCCGCTGACCGCGGCCAACGCGCTGATGCACCTGCCCGATGCCGCCCTGCTGGCACGTCTCGACCCGCTGGCGGCGCTCGCCCGCCAGACGCTGGCCGGCAGCTGAGCCGGAGCGGCCTCAGCGGCCGAGGATGCCGCGCAGCAGGTCCAGCGGTTTGGGCTTCTTCTCCTCCTTCTTCGCCTCTTCGCCTGCTTGCCCGCCCGGCTCCTGCGCCGGCGCCGTCTGGCCCATGCCCGACATGCCGCCGGGCATGCCCAGCATCAGGCTGGCCACCGACTTGACGCGCAGCTTGGCCGCCCACACCGGCTCCCAGGGGGCCTTCGGGTCGGCCGGCCGCGGCGGGTGGGCAAGGTTGAGCTCGCTGCCGTAGGCGATCGCCCGCAGCATGCCGCCCTCGGCGGGCAGCACGCCCTTGGGCACGGTGCAGCCGGTGGCGCCGGCGGGCAGCAGCACCTTCTCCTTGACCCAGCGGTCGATGGACGCGTTGGGCTGGTAGTCGAGCAGCCCGAAACCGGTGTCGGGCAGTTCGCTGGAGGTCCAGATCACCATCTCGTCCTGCTTCGCGGCGCCCATGCCGGCGACGAAGTAGGCGCGCGCGGTCGGCAGCGCCGCCCAGCGCAACTCGGTGGCGCCGCCCTGGTCGGCCTGCTGCAGCTGCAGCGGCGGCATCAGGTCCTGCGCGGAGGGAATGGCGAAGCGGAAGCCCTCGGGCACGCCGGCGCCGCTGAACGCATGCTCGCCGACCAGCGAGGCCTGCTCCGGCAGCATGCGTGCATCCGCCGGGCTCGGCCAGACCGGCCGGCCACTGGCGCTGTGCGCGCCGCGCTGCGTTGCGCGACGCGAGACGAAGAACTTGGCAATGTCGCCGGCCGACGCGCTGGCCATGTCCAGCACCTTGGGCTGGCCGGCGCGCACGGTGGCGCCGCAGCCCCAGTACAGCAGCAACCGGCCGCGCGGGCGCTCGACGTCGTGCTCCACCACCTCGTCGCCGTCGTCGCGCGGTGCCGGCTTGGCGCTGGGCGGCGCCTGCAGCTTCAGCGCCGGGCTCATGAACCCGGAGGGCACCGCCTGCGTGGCCTCGGTCAGCGAGGGGTTGGCGCGTGTCATCAGCGTCACGTCGACCCAGCGCCCGGTCGCACCATCGACGGTGTGGCCGAAGCTGTTCTTCGCGGCGCCACCGCCGCCGAACAGGCCGCCGAGCGCCTGCATCGGGTTCATGCCCGGTGCGCCCATGCCAGGCATGCCCATGCCGCTGTAGGTGGCAACGTCGATCCAGGCCTGCGCCTGTGGCGGCTTGAGGTTGCCGGACTGGGCGCAGGCCAGGGGCACGCCGGCGCCAAGGGCGACGGCAACGGCGATGGGCAGGGTGTTCATGCGCGATCCTCGACGGGCAGACCGGGTCATTCTCGGCGCATCATGCGACGCCGCGTCGATCCAGATCAGTCCCCGGGCAAGGGATGGACAGGCGCGTCAGGGCGCTTCGGCGACCGGCGTTCCGCGGCGTGGCGCAGCAGCGCACGCCGCGGCATCATCGCCGCATGCTCAAGACCCCGCTCGACGCACTGCGCCGCCACGCGCTCGCGCGCACCTTCTTCGCCCCGACCACCTTGCCGCGTGCGATCGCCAGGCTCGGCTTCGTGCAGGCCGACCCGATCCGCGCGCCGGCGCGTGCGCAGGACCTGACGCTGCGCCACCGTGTCGCCGACTACCGCGCCGGCGACCTCGAACAGCGTTATGCGCGCCTGGCCGTCGAGGAGGACTTCTTCGTCAACTACGGCTTCCTGCCGCGCGCCACGCACCACCTGATGCACCCGCGCACGCCGCGCACGGTGTGGACGAAAGCGCGCTGGAAGCAGGCGCAGGCGGTGCTCGAGTTCGTGCGCGAGCGCGGCGTGGTGCACCCGCGCGAGGTCGATGTCGAGTTCGCTCACGGCAAGACGGTCAACTGGTTCGGTGGTTCGTCCAACGCCAGCACGCAGCTGCTCGACGGCATGCACTACCGCGGCCTGCTGCGCGTGGCGCGGCGCGAGGGCGGCACGCGGCTGTATGCGGCCCGCGAGGCGACCGACGCCCCCGCCGACACACGCGCGGCGCACGACGCGCTGGTCGACGTGGTGGTCGCCAAGTACGCACCGCTGCCGCTGGCCACGCTGGGCCAGCTGCTCAGCCACCTCGGCGACGGCGCGCCGCAGTGGCGCGGCGAGCGTGCGGCGGCGCTGCAGCGGGCCCGGGCGCGGCTGGCGCACCAGCGCATCGACGGCGTCGACTGGTACTGGCCGGCCGGCGAGCGCCTGCGCCGCGCCGAGCCCGAGGAGCGCGTGCGCCTGCTCGCCCCGTTCGACCCGCTGGTCTGGGACCGCCGCCGCTTCGAGCTGTTCTGGGGCTGGGCCTACCGCTTCGAGGCCTACACGCCGGCGCCGAAGCGCAAGCTCGGCTACTACGCGCTGCCGCTGCTGTGGCGCGACCAGGTGATCGGCTGGGCGAACGCCGGCGGCGGCGACGGCCGGCTCGCCGTGGCCTGCGGCTACGTGGCCGGACGCGCACCACGCGAGGCGGCCTTCCGCCGCGAGCTCGAGGCCGAGATCGAGCGGCTGCGCGGCTTTCTTCAGCCGCGCTGAGGCAGTTCTCGCTGGCGCGTCGCGACCAGCGCGCCGATCGCCAGCACGCCGGCCGACAGCGCCAGCCCGCGCAGCAGGCCGCCGCTGCCGTCGGCCACCCAGCCGACCAGGCTGGGCCCGACGATCTGGCCGGCCGCGAAGACGATGGTGAATGCGGCGATGCCGGCCGGCCAGGCCGTCGCCGGCAGGTTGTGCCGCACCAGCGCGGTGGTCGAGGCCACCACCGACAGGAAGACCGCGCCGAACAGCGCGCCGGAGGCGAACACCGCCAGCGGGTGCGCGCTGAGCACCGGCAGCAGCGTCGCCAGCGCGAGCAGGCCGTTGAGCACCGCCAGCGGCTGGCCGCCGCGATAGCGCTGCAGCAGTGGCGCCCACAGCCACGACGAGGCGATCACGCCGGCGCCGAGCAGCATGTAGAAGGCCACCACGACGAAGCTGCCGACGCCTTGCTCGCGCAGCAGCGTGACGATGAAGGTCATGTAGCCGATGTAGCCGAGGCCGAACAGCAGGTAGCCGAGCAGGCCGAAGGTGAAGTCGCGGGCGCGGAAGCCCTCGCCACGCGGCGGCGCGGCCGCGGGCCGGGCGGCCAGCGACCGCGTGCCCCAGGCCATCAGCAGTGTGCACAGCAGCGCCGCCAGCGCGAGCGCGAACCAGGCCGAGGGCCAGTCCAGCGGCGGCACCAGCAACGCCGAGGCGAGGATGCCCACGCCGGTGCCGCCGTAGTACAGGCCCAGCACCAGCGCCGGCCTGGCGCCCGGCGACTGGCCCAGGCGCGCGGCCAGCAGCCCGCCGGTCGCGAAGGTCGCGGCGCTGCCGATGCCCGCCAGCGCGCGCAGTGCGTACAGCCAGGCGTCGGCGCGCACCAGCCCGTGCAGCGCCAGTGCCAGCGCGGTCGCCAGGCTGCCGCCGAGCAGCAGCGAGCGCGCGTCGATGCGGGCCAGCGCGCGCGGCAGCAGCAGCGCGCCGACCAGGTAGCCGGCGGCGTTGACGGTGTTCATCGCGCCGGCGGTGAAGTAGCTCCAGCCGAGGTCGGCGCGCATCGGCGGCAGCAGCAGCGCATAGACGAAGCGCGCCAGGCCGAGCGACACGGCGGCGCCGAGCGCGAGCGCCGACGCGGTGGCGAACAGCTGCCGCTGCTCGTCGCTCATGTCGCGGCGCCCGCTTCGCGCGCACGCAGCAGACGATCCGTCAGCTCGGCGAAGCCGCGGCCGCGCTCGGCGCTGGTCAGCCAGGCCGGCCAGACACGCAGCTGGTCGGCGAAGTGCATCAGGTTGGCCACGCCGACGCTCAGCGGGTAGTGCTCGAACATCAGCTGGTCGTTGGTCGAGTCGCCGACGTAGACCCAGCGATCGCGCTCGGCCTCGACATCGCGGCCGAACAGGCGCTGCACGATCCAGCGTGCGCCGCTGCGCTTGTCGTGCTCGCCGAACCAGCCGTTGACGTGGATCGAGCTGACGGTGGCGTTCATGCCCTCGGCGCGCATCAGGCCGACCACCTGCTCGATCCGCGCGGCCGGCAGCTGCGTGAACTCGGCGTGGTCGATCGCGATGTCGGTGACCCGCCCGGCGCTGTCGCGCGCCAGCGTCGCACCCGGCACCTCGCGCAGCACACGCTGCGCGACCTCGGCCAGGCGGCGGCCGTTGTGCGCACGCGTGGCCTCGTCCTGCGCGTACTCGGTGTGCAGCACGCCGTCGCGGCAGAACAGCGCCACCGCGCCGTTCTCGGCCACGATCGCGTCGATCGGCCAGCCGTCCGGCGCCGGTTGCGCAAACGGCCGGCTCCAGCCCATCGGCCGGCCGGTGATGGCGATCACCGGCACGCCGGCCTCGCGCAGCCGCGCGAGCGCGGCGAGCGCCTCGGGCTCGATCGCGCCGTCGGCGGTCAGCGTGTCGTCGATGTCGGTCAGCACGCCGCCGATCGCGGCCAGCAGCGTGTCGGGGCAGTCGGCCAGGGGGAGCGCGCGGTCGGGCATGGCGGCAAGTCTCGCACGGCGCCGCGGCGCTATGCTGCGGCCATGACCGAAGTGAAGCTGCTGCTGTTCGACGTGTTCGGCACGCTGGTCGACTGGCACGGGTCGATCGCCCGCGAGGTGCGCAGCGTGCTCGGTGCACGCGGCATCGATGTCGACGCCGCGGCCTTCGCCACCGCCTGGCGCGAGCAGTATCAGCCGGCGATGGAAGAGGTGCGCAGCGGCCGCCTGCCGTTCAGCAAGCTCGACGTGCTGCACCGGCGCAACCTCGACGTGGTGCTGAAGGCCCTCGCGCTCGACCGCGTCGACGAAGCCACACGGGTGCAGCTGAACCTGGCCTGGCACCGCCTCGACGCCTGGCCCGACGTGACGCCCGGCCTGGCGCGCTTGCGCACTCGCTTCCGCCTGGCGCCCTGCTCGAACGGCAACATCTCGCTGATGGCCGACCTGGCGCGGCGCAACGGCTGGCACTGGGACGCGATCACCGGCGCCGAGCTGGCGCGCGACTACAAGCCCAAGGCGATCGTCTACCAGTGCGCCGCCGACGCCTTCGACTGCGCGCCGCACGAGACGATGATGGTCGCTGCCCATTCGTCGGACCTCGCCGCCGCGACGGCGGCCGGCCTGCGCAGCGCCTTCATCGCACGGCCCGACGAACACGGCCCGGACATCGGCGAGACGGCGGCCAGCGTGCCGGTGGATGTGTCGGCCAACGGCCTGATGGCGCTGGCCGACCGGCTGGGCTGCCGGTGATCGGCGCGTCGGTGCGCGCGTTGCGCTGGCTGGCGGCGCTGCTGCCGGCCACGCTGCGGGTGGATGCACGCGAGCGCTGGCGCGCCGTCGCCGGCGCTGGGCTGGGTCTGCTGGCCACCGCGCTGCTCAGCCGCTGGGCCGGCGCGCAACTGGCCCTCGAACCCTGGCTGGCCGCACCGCTGGGCGCCAGCGCGGTGCTGGTGTTCGCGGTGCCGGCCAGCCCGCTGGCGCAACCCTGGCCGGTGATCGGCGGCAACACCGTGTCGGCGCTGGTCGGCATTGCTTGCACCTGGGCGCTGCCCGACACCGCGCTGGCGGCCTCCGTCGCCGTGGCGGCCGCCATCGCGCTGATGTTCCTGCTGCGCTGCCTGCATCCGCCGGGCGGCGCGATGGCGCTGCTGACGGTGCTGACGCACACGCTCGACCCACGCTTCGCCCTGCTGCCGGCACTGCTCAACTCGGCGTTGCTGGTGCTCGTCGGTGCAATCTACAACCCGCTGACCGGGCGTCGCTACCCGCATTCCGCCACGTCGCTCGGCACCGCGCCGGCACCCGCCGGCACGCGCTTCAGCGCGGCCGACCTCGACGCCGCGCTGACGCACTACAACCAGGTGCTCGACGTCAGCCGCGACGACCTGGAGGAGCTGTTGCACCGCGCCGAGGCGGCGGCCTACCAGCGCAACCTCGGTGAGCTGCGCTGCCAGGACATCATGTCGCCCGAGCCGCTGACGGTGAGCCACGACACGCCGGTGGTGGCGGCCTGGACGCTGATGCGCGAGCGTGCCGTGAAGGCGCTGCCGGTGGTCGACCGGTCGCGCCACGTGATCGGCATCGTCACGCTGGCCGACTTCGTGCGCGCACTGGTGGGCGACGACTCGACGCCGCGCGCCACGCCGGGCCGCGTCGGCGACATCATGACCCGCCGCGTGCGCGTGGCCAGCGTGGGCGTGCACGTCATCGAGCTGCTGCCGCTGTTCTCCGAGGGCGGCCACCACCACCTGCCGGTGGTCGACGCGCAGCAGCACCTGGTCGGCATCCTCACCCAGTCCGATCTGGTGCGCGCGCTGCACCGCGCAGTGCGACCGTCGTGAGAGCGGCCGCGGCGTGGTCACGGCCGCGCCGAGGGCTTCAGCCGCCCATCGACGCCAGCACCGCGCCGGCCTCGGCGTCGTCGAGGCAGGGCATGATCTCCAGCTGCAGCAGGTCCGACCATTGCGCGCGCCACTCGAACAGCGCGCGGTCGTCGCCGGTGGACGCGATGGCGAAGCCATGGCCGCTCATGCCGTGCCAGCGGCCGAGCAGCTCGATGCCCTTGGGCGGCAGGCCGCCGTTGGCGAGGAAGCGCGCCACCATGGGCTGGTAGGCATCGGGCGCGAACTGCCAGTGCACGATGAACTTCATGACGCGAGCCTCCGTTCAGGCGCGTGCCGCAGCGGCGGCGGAATCGGCGAATGCGGCATCGAGCACGTAGCCGCCGGTGGCGAGGAACATCGCCAGCAGCACGGCGGCGAAGGCTTGTGCGTCGAGTCGGTGGCCACTGCGGGCCGGGGGGCGCTTGTCCATGGTGATCTCCTGTGGCTGTCCCGGTCCGCGGGCTTGCGAACCGTTGCGAGAAGACTAGGCGGCCCGGCGCGGCGCGACCATGACGCGATCGCGTCGCTGCATCACGCGAACACGTGATGCGGCGCTGCCCGCGCGGCCTATGATTCCGCCACGCACCCAGCGCGGGAGGTCGACGATGGCGACGGTGATGGTGGTGGAGGACGACCCCGCCTTCCTGACACGCTTCTGCGGCATCGTCGCCGCGTCGCCCGAGCTGACGCTGCTCGGCGCGGTCTCCAGCCTGGCCGCCGCCCGCGACGCGCTGGCGCGCGAGATGCCCGACGTGCTGCTGGTCGACCTGGGCCTGCCCGACGGCAGCGGCATCGAGCTGATCCGCGAGGTTTCGCGCCGCCACCCGGCCACCGACATCATGGTGGTCAGCGTGTTCGGCGACGAGGAGCATGTGCTGGCCAGCATCGAGGCCGGTGCCACCGGCTACATCCTGAAGGACAGCCTGCCGGAGGAGTTCGTCGCGCTGATCGCGCAGCTGCGCGCCGGCGGCTCGCCGATCAGCCCGCTGATCGCCCGCCGGCTGCTCAAGCGCTTCGTGCCGGCCACGGCGCCGGCCGCCGACGTCACACTGCCGCCAGAGGCCACGCTGTCGGCACGCGAGAGCGAGGTGCTGGGGCTGATCGCCAAGGGTTTCAACTTCGCCGAGATCGCGCGGCTGCTGACGGTCTCGCCGCACACGGTCACGGCGCACGTGAAGAAGATCTACCAGAAGCTCGCGGTGCACTCGCGGGGGGAGGCGGTCTATGAAGCGACTCGCATGGGCTTGCTCTAGAGCGGCCTGGCTCGTGCTGGTCCTGGCCTTGCCAGGTGGTGTGGCCGGTGCCGCCGATGGCGACGGCGTGCTGCACCTGGAGCGCGCCGAGTTCGTGCTCGATGCCTCGGCCACGCCGCCACCGGACGGCGCCGCCTGGCGGCCGGCCGCGCTACCGCAGGCCTGGGCCCGCGAGCGCCGCGCCACCGGAGCCGGCTGGTACCGCTACCGCTTCCACCTGGCCCAGGCGCCGACGGCGCTGCAATCGATCTACTGGCCGGCGCTGTGCTGCGTGCTGGCCGTGCACGTCAACGGCGTCCGCGTCGGCGAGCTCGGCACGGCCGAGCGGCCGCTGATGCTGAGCACGCCGCAGCGTTTCGACATTCCGGCCAGCCTGCTCGTCGCCGGTGACAACCGCGTCGACCTGCGGCTGGAACACGCGCGGCTGACCTGGACCGTCGCCAGCGCGCTCGAGGTCGGCCCGCAGGCCGTGCTGCAGCCGCGCGAACGGCTGCGCTGGTGGCTGGCGATCGGCAGCTCGCAGCTGGTCGCGCCGCTGGCACTGACCATCTCGGCCTTCGTGCTGCTGCTGTGGTTCAAGCGGCGCTCCGAGCAGATGCTGGGCTTCTTCGGCCTGTCGTCGCTGGCCTTCGCGGTCTACGCCTCCGACTGGCTGCTGCTGCGCCCGCCGATCGCCGCCAGCGACTGGATGCTGCTGCAGGGCGGCGCGGCGATGGCGATCAACGTCACCGCGACGCTGACCGCGATGCGCTACGCCGGGCTGCGCTGGCCGCGCGCCGAATGGGCGCTGTGGGCGCTGATCCCGCTGGCCCTCTCCCACGTGCTCTCGGGCTTCTCGTGGTGGGGCGCGCGGGTGTTCGGCACTTTCTGGCACTGGGCACCGCTGATGTACATCGGCATGTTCGGCTTCGCCGCCTGGCGCCGGCGCAGCCTCGAGAGCCTGCTGCTGTTCATCAGCTCGCCGGGCTGTCTGGCCGCGAGCCTGTGGCTGGGCAGCAGCTACGCGGCGGTCGACAGCTTCGACCCGCATTGCTACGCCTTCCTGCCGATGCACCTGCTGATCGTCTGGATGCTGGTGCAGCGCCACGCCGGCGCGCTGGGTGCGGCCGAGCGGCTGAACACCGAGCTGGAGCAGCGTGTCGAGGCCAAGGCCGCCGAGCTGCAGCTCAACCACGCACGTGTGCTCGAACTCGAGCAGCAGCGCGCCGTCGCCGCCGAGCGCCAGCGCATCATGAGCGACATGCACGACGGCATCGGCGGGCAGCTGATCTCCACGCTGAGCCTGGTCGAGCATGGCCAGGCCTCGACCCGCGAGGTGGCCGAGGCGCTGCGCGAATGCATCGACGACCTGCGCCTGGTGATCGACTCGATCGAGCCGGCCGACGAGGACCTGCTGCCCGCGCTGGGCAACCTGCGCTACCGGCTGGAGCCGCGGCTGCGCCGCCAGGGCATCACGCTGGACTGGCAGGTGCAGCCGCTGCCGCGCCTGCCGGGGCTGACGCCGCAGCAGCTGCTCAACGTGCTGCGCATCCTGCAGGAGGCCTTCACCAACGTGCTGAAGCACGCGCGCGCCACGCGCATCCGCGTGGCCACCGCGGTCGGCACCGGGGCGATGTCGATCACCGTCGCCGACGACGGCTGCGGTTTCGAACCCCGATCAGGCGACCGGGGCCACGGCCTGGCGAACATGGCCGAGCGGGCGCGGCGCGTCGGCGGCGAGCTGCTCGTGCAGCCCTCGGCCGGCGGCACCACGCTGTCGATCACGCTGCCGCTGCCGGCGTTGTCCTGACGGGCCTGGACCGGGCAGCCGTTCTGGGGGTCTCGCGGGCTGGCGCAGCCTGGGGACCCACCCTACACTGGCCCGCAACCCGCCGCGTGTTCGGCAACGATCGCCGTCGAGCGCGGCCGGGTCGACCATGACACGGGCCTTCGACAGGGTATGTCCAAGCCATCGGCGCGCCGCAGGTCGCGCGGGAGGCGGCATTCATCGCGGGAGGTTCGAGTGAACCCGGCCTCGCAACGCGGCGCTCTGCACTTCGCGGTGGCCTGGGTAGCCACCACGGTACTGGTCGCGCTGTGCGCCTACGTGCTGTGGAACCAGCGCGAGGATGGACGCCGCCTCGCCGAACACACCTTGCGCAACGCGGCGGTCCTGCTGGCCGAGCAGGTCGAGAGCGACTTCCTGCAGGCCGATGCCTTGCTGCGCTCGGTCGGCTACCGCTACATGCTCGCCGAGCGCCTCGGCGAGAAGGAACTTGCGCGCCTCGACGACGAAGTGCGACACGACGTCGCCAGCAATCCGTTCGTCAAGCGCATCGGCATCGTCGACCGCGACGGCATCAACTTCCTCAACACCGGCTTCACCGACGCCGGCGCGCCGCGCCCCCGGGTGCCCGAGCGCGAGTACTTCCGGCGCGCCAAGGGCGGCGAGGCAGGGCTGATCTTCGACGGTCCGCTGCAGCCGAAGCTGTCGCCGGAATGGTCGCTCGTGCTGGCACGGCGGATCGCGCGCCAGGACGGCGAGTTCCTCGGCGTGGTGTTCGCCACGATCCCGGTGTCGACGATCGGCAAGTCCTTCGCCGACCTGAACCTGGGCCCATCGGGCGTCATCAACCTGCGCACGGCGGACTTCGCCCAGGTGGTGCGTGTGCCCGCGCTCGAAGGCGCGAGTGCAGGCATCGGCAATCGCAACGTGTCGCAGGTCATCCGCGACCTGATGCGGGAGCACCCCGGGCTGGACCACTACGAGTACCGGACCGTGGCCCCGATCGACGGCGTGGAGCGCCTCTACACCTATCAGAAGCTGCGCCAGCTGCCCTTCTGGATGACCGTCGGCCGCGCGACCGAGGACGTGGGCGGCGCCTGGCAGCGCACGGCCGCGACGCTGGCGCTGCTGATCGTGCCGGTGACGGCCTTCTTCTTCTGGGGCGCACGCCGGCTGCACCACCAGCGGCAACTGCTCGAGCAGGGCATCGAGGAGCGAACGCGCGAGCTGGCCCGCGGCGAACGTTTCTTCCGCGGCCTCACAGACACCTTGCCCAGCATGATCGCCTACTGGGATACGGACCTGCGCAACCGCTTCGCGAATGCCGCGCACGCAGGATGGTTCGGCAGGCGACCCGCGGAGATCTCCGGAAGCACGCTGGACGAACTGCTGGGCGACGAGGCGTTCGCCGAGGGTGAGGCTCACTACCGCGCGGCGCTGACCGGCGAAGAGCGGACCTTCGAGCGGCGACTCCAGCGCCCGGACGGGCGCATGGCGGACCTGCTGGTCACGCTGACGCCCTACCGGGTGGACGACCAGGTGCACGGCTTCTTCTCGCAGGCGACCGAGATCAGCGCACAGAAGCAGGCGCAGGCCCAGATCCGGCAGCAGGCCGACGAACTCGACGACCTCTATAACGCGGCGCCATGCGGCTACCACTCGCTCGATGCCGACGGCCGCTTCCTGCGCATCAACGACACCGAGCTGCGATGGCTGGGCCGCTCGCGCGAGGAGGTGATCGGTCACAACATCGCCGAGTTCTTCACGCCGGCATCTCTCGAAACCTTCCAGCAGAACTTCCCCAAGCTGCAGGCCACCGATGCGCTGCAGGAAATCGGCGTCGAGCTCGTGCGGCGCGACGGCAGCCTGTTCCCGGCGCTGGTGTCCGCCACCGTCGTGCGCGACGCGCAGGGCCGCTTCGTCAAGACACGCTCGGCGCTGGTCGACTACACCCGTCTGCGCCAGGAGCAGTCGACACTGCGGCGCGTGCTCGCCGCGTCGCCGATGGCCGTGCGCGTCGCCGGCCTGGCCGACAGCCGCGTGCTGTTCCTCAACCGCGCGTTCTGCGAGCTCGTGCGCCGGCCGGAAGAACAGGCCCGTGGCATGGACATCTCGACCACCTATGTCGACCCGGCCGTGTTCGCCGACATCGGCCAGCGCCTGCGGCGCGGCGAGATGGTGCTCAACCGCCTGGTGGAACTGCACCTGCCCGACCGGCCCGACATCGCCCCGGACTGGGCGCTGGCCTCGTACATGACGATCGAGTACGACGGCCAGCCGTCGGTGCTCGCCTGGCTGTTCAACGTGACGGAACTGCAGCGCGCCCGCGCCAGCGCCGAGGCTGCGAACCGCGCCAAGAGCACGTTCCTGGCCAACATGAGCCACGAGATCCGCACCCCGATGAACGCCATCATGGGGCTGAACCATCTGCTGCTGCGCGACGAGACCGACGAACTGCAGCGCGACCGCCTCGCCAAGGCACAAGCGGCCTCGCGGCACCTGCTGCAGATCATCAACGACATCCTCGACCTGTCGAAGATCGAGTCGGGCCGCATGACGCTGGAAGCGCGCGAGTTCAGCTTCGACGATGTCGTGCAGCGCGCGGTGGAACTGGTCCGCCCGAAGGCCGACGAGAAGCGCCTGGAGCTCATCGTCGACACCCACGCAATGCCACCACGCCTGGTCGGCGATCCGACCCGACTGGCGCAGGTGCTCGTCAATCTGCTCAGCAACGCGGTCAAGTTCACCAGCACGGGCTGGGTGCGCCTGCGCTGCGAGCCGGAGTCCGAGGACGAACGTTCGCTGCTGCTGCGATGCGAGGTGCAGGACACCGGTCCGGGCGTCCCGGTCGAGGTGCAGTCACGCCTGTTCGATGCCTTCGAGCAGGGCGACTCCTCGACCACCCGGCTCTACGGCGGAACCGGCCTGGGTCTGGCCTTGTGCCGGCACCTGGCGCAGATGATGGGCGGCGCCAGCGGGCTGCACAGCGTCCCGGGCGAGGGAAGCACGTTCTGGTTCTCGGCGCACCTGCAGAAGGTGGTCAGCGCCCCGCCGGTCATTGCAGCGCCCCGTCTGGACGGTCTGCGTGCGCTGCTCGTCGACGATCTGGCGGAGTCGCGCGAGGCGATCGCCGACCGGCTGCAGGCGCTGGGCCTGGACGTCCGGTCCTGCGTCAGCGGTGCGGAGGCCCTGGTGCTGATCGAACGCAGCGCCCGCGAGGGGCACTTCTTCGACGTGATGCTGGTCGACTGGCTGATGGAGGGGCTGGACGGGTTGCAGACCCTGGCGCGCGCCGCCGAGTTGCTCGGCGACGCGATGCCGCCCAGCATCATCGTCAGCGCCTACGACGATGCGGCGCTGTGGCGGCGCACCCGCGACAGCCGCGTCGGCCGCGTGCTGCTCAAGCCGATCACCCCTTCGGCACTCCAGGACGCACTGGCCGAGCTGCTGAGACGCAGCGGCGCCAGCGAGGCGCGGGCGCCGGCCGGCGCGGCGGAAACGCAGCTGCGCCAGCGCCACCTCGGCACCCGCGTGCTGCTCGCGGAAGACAACCCGATCAACCAGGAAGTGGCGGTGGCCCTGCTGCAGGGCGCGGGCCTGGTCGTCGACACCGCCATGGATGGACAGGCAGCCGCGGAAATGGCGCAGGCGAGTCCGTATGCGCTCATCCTGATGGACATGCAGATGCCGGTCGTCGACGGCCTGGAGGCGACACGCCGCATCCGCAACACGCTTGGCTCCGGCATCCCGATCATCGCGATGACGGCCAATGCTTTCGGCGAAGACCAGCAGGCCTGCCTGGAGGCCGGGATGGACGACCACCTGCCCAAGCCGGTGGAGCCGGAGGCCCTTTACGCCACGCTGCTGCGCTGGCTCGAGCCTGCCGGCGAGGCCGCCGCCGAACCGGCTCGGGCCGCGGCATCGGCGCCGGCGCCCCGGCCTCTGGCGACACAAGCTCCCCTGGCTGAACGCCTGGCTGCGATACCCGGCTACAGCCTCGACCACGGACTGGCCGCCACGTGCGGCAAGATCGAGGTCCTGGTCAGGTTGCTGCGCACCTTCATCGCGAAGTATCGTGACGGCGAGCCCTCGCTCGCTTTCGCGCTGCACGCGGCCGACCGCGCCGCGCTGGGCCATGCAGCCCACTCGGTGCGCGGTGCCTGTGCATCGCTCGGTGCGCAGGACGCGGCAACCCTGGCCGGCGTGCTGGAGCACGCCGCCCTGGCCCCACCGGCTGCGGACACCGGCCTCGATGACCTGGCCGTCGTGGTCGACCGCCTGAACGACGAGCTCTCGCGGCTGACCACGGCCATCGCCCTCGAGCTGAGCCGCTGAGCGACGGCGTGGCCGCCGTTCAGTAGGTCGCCCGCCCGCCCGAGATGTCGAACACCGCGCCGGTGGAGAACGAGCAGTCCTCCGAGGCCAGCCAGCCGATCAGCGCGGCGATCTCGTTCACCTGCACGAAGCGGCCCATCGGGATCTTCGACAGCATGAAGTTGATGTGCTGCTCGGACATCTGGTCGAAGATCGCCGTCTTCGCCGCCGCCGGCGAGACCGCGTTGACGAGGATGCCCTGCGTCGCCAGCTCCTTGGCCAGCGACTTGGTCAGCGCGATCAGCCCGGCCTTCGAGGCGCTGTAGTGCGATGCGTTCGGGTTGCCTTCCTTGCCGGCCACCGAGGCGACGTTGACGATGCGGCCGTAGCCGCGCTGCAGCATCTGCGGCACCACCGCGCGGCAGGTCAGGTAGGGCGCGATCAGGTTGACCTCGACGACACGCCGCCAAACCTCGGGCTGCAGCTCCCAGGTGGTGGCGTTGCCGCCGGTGATGCCGGCGTTGTTGACCAGGACGTCGATGCGGCCATGTGTTCGCATCACCGCGCCGGCGGCGGCGAGCACCGCGTCGGCATCGGTCAGCTCGACGGTGGCGGCATCCACCGTGCCGAGCGCGGACAAGGCCTCCTTCGCCGCGGCAGCCGCCTTCGCGTCGATGTCCCACAGCACCACGCTGGCACCGGACAGCAGCATACGTTCCGCGGTGGCGTAGCCGATGCCCTGCGCACCGCCGGTGATGACCGCGACGCGGCCGTTCAGGTCGAGCTGGTTCATCGGGCGAGCCCCTTCAGTGCCTCGGCCGCATTCGGGCCCTTCTCGCAGTCGGCGATGTACTGGCGGATGATGTCGGCGAACGAGCTGTCGGGTTGCAGGCCCAGCGCGGCGGCGCGGCCCGGGCCGGCACCGGTCGGCCAGTTGGCGACGATGCCGGCGATGCGCTCGTCGCGCTCGAAGCGCACCCGCTCGCGCACCGACTTGCCGGCGACTTGTTCGAGGGCCTGCAGCATCTCGGCGACCGTCACGTTCAGGCCCGCCAGGTTCATCGCCAGGCGGCCCTTGAAGGCCTCGCGGCTGGCTTCGTAGACGGCGATCAGGCCATCGACCGTGCGCCCCGGCGAGGACACCGGGTGCGAGACTTCCGGCGACACCGGGCAGATCGATTCCACGCCGGCCAGCGGCTCGCGGATGATGCCGCTGAAGAACGAGGACGCCGCGCCGTTGGGCTTGCCCGGGCGCACGGTCACCGTCATCAACCGCGCGCTGCGGCCGTCGATGTAGCCCTTGCGCGTGTAGTCGGAGACCAGGTGCTCGCAGATCAGCTTCTGCGTGCCGTAGCTGGTCTGCGGCGCCGGCAGCGTGGTGTCGGTGACGACCTTGGGCATCGGCCACCGCCGCGTCGGGCCCGAACACCGCGATCGAGCTGCTGAACACGAAACGCGGCACCTTGCCACCTTTGGGCAGCTGCAGGCGGAAGCCGTCGAGCAGCGCGCGCGTGCTGTCGAGGTTGCTGCGCAGGCCGAGATCGAAATCGGCCTCGCATTCACCCGACACCGCCGAGGCGAGGTGGAACACGCCGTCGAAGCCCTCTTCCGCGAGGCCTGCGGTCTGCGCCAGCAGCGCACCGGTGCGCGCGCTGACGCGTGCATCGGCGAGCAGGTCGGCCGGTGGCGCGAACTGGTCGGCCAGCACGATCTGGTCGATCTTCGCGCCGGCCAGCGTGCCGCGCGCCAGCAGCGTGCGCGCGAGGCGTGCGCCGACGAAACCGGCGCCGCCGGTGATGAGCAACTTCATCGTTCAACGATCCTTCTGGGGTTGGTAGGGCTTGAACCAGCCGAGCCCGGCGGAGGTGCCGGCGCGCGGGCGGTACTCGGCGCCGATCACGCCGGCGTAGCCCAGCGAGTCGATCAGCGCGAACAGGTAGGGGTAGTTCACCTCGCCGAGGTCGGGCTCGTGGCGCTCGGGCACGCCGGCGATCTGGATGTGGCCGACCCGCCCGCTCGGCAGGTACTGCTTCAGCTTCACGGCCAGGTCGCCCTCGACGATCTGGCAGTGGTACAGGTCCATCTGCACTCGCAGGTTGGGCGCCTCCGACAGCTGCACGACCTCGTGCGCGTGGTCCTGGCGGTTGAGGAAGAAGCCGGGGATGTCGCGGGTGTTGATCGGCTCGATCAGGAACTCGATGCTGCGGTCCTGCTCGGCCGCCCAGGCCAGGTTCTCGACGTAGAGGTCGCGCAGCGAGGCGCGGTCGTGCCCTTTCGGTTGCAGCCCGGCCATCAGGTGGATGCGCGGGCAGCGCAGCGCATGCGCGTAGTCGATCGCGCGCAGCACGCCGCTGCGGAACTCGTCGCCGCGGCCGGGCAGGCAGGCCAGGCCGCGCTCGCCGGCGGCCCAGTCGCCTGGCGGCGCGTTGAACAGCGCCTGCTGCAGGCCGTGGTCGGCCAGCCGCTTCGCGATCTCGCTGGCCTGGAACTCGTAGGGGAACAGGTACTCGACGGCGTCGAAGCCGTCCTTCGCTGCCGCGGCGAAGCGGTCGAGGAAGGCGTGCTCGCCGTACATCATCGACAGGTTGGCGGCAAAGCGCGGCATGCGGTGCTCCCCGGCTCGCGTCAGGGCTCTCTTGCTACCTTGCGGCAGTTCGAGGCCGGCGAGCGCGGCGTAGAACTTGACCACCGCCGCGTCGTCCTCGTTGCCGTGGCCGGCCGCCGCAGTGGCGAGGTAGAGCTGGTGTGCCGCCGCCGCAAGCGGCAACGGGAAGGCCAGCTTGCGCGCCGCATCGAGCACGATGCCGAGGTCCTTGACGAAGATGTTGACGCTGGACAGCGGCGTGTAGTCGCCGTCGAGGATGTGCGGCACGCGGTTCTGGAACATCCAGCTCATGCCGGCCGAATTGCAGATCACCTCGTAGAGCTGCGCCGGGTCGGCGCCGGCGCGCATGCCCAGCGCCATCGCTTCGCAGGCGGTGGCGATGTGCACGCCGGCCAGGTGCTGGTTGACCATCTTCACGGTGGAGCCGACGCCGGCCTTGTCGCCCAGCCGGTAGACCTTGCCGGCGATCGCGTCGAGCACGGCGCCAGCGGCCTCGAAGGCTTCCGGCCGGCCGGAGGCCATCACCGTCATCTGGCCGTCGGCGGCCTTCTTCGCGCCGCCAGACACCGGGCCGTCGATCAGGTGGATGCCGCGCTCGGCGAGCTTCGCCTCCCAGGTCGGCGGCAGCGACGGGTCGACGGTGGCCGAGGCGATCACCACCGAGCCGCGGCGCAGCAGCGCGGCGAGCCCCTCCGCACCGCCGGTGCCGAACAGCAGGCTTTCGGTCTGCGCGGCGTTGACCACCAGCAGCTGCACCACGTCGCAGCGCTGCGCGAGCTCGGCCAGCGACCCGGCGAGCTGCCCGCCGGCCGCGGCGAAGCGCGTGCGCGCCGCCTCGGTGGTGTCCAGCCCCCAGGTGGTCACGCCGCGCTTCATCGCCGAGACGGCGGCGCCGTAGCCCATCGAACCGAGGCCGATCACGCCCAGCACCTTGCCGCTCATGCTCGCACTGCCTTTCGTGCCGGCAGACGCTTGCCGCGCGGCTTCTCGCGCGCAATCACGCCGCCCTGCTCGAGCCGGCGTTCGCCGTGCAGCAGGTGCTGGGTCGCGCAGCGCCGCGCGCCGGCGGGGTCGCGCCGGGCGATCGCGTCGACCATCGCGCGGTGCTCGTTGCGCACCTGCTCCATGAAGTCGCGCCGTCGCGACTCGTTGCCCCGCGTGATGCGCATCGCCTCGCGCAGGTACTGCTCGAAGAAGCCGAGCAGCAGGCTGAACTGCGGGTTGCCGGTGGCCTCGCCGATGGCGCGGTGGAAGGCCAGGTCCTCGGCGACGCCGTCGCGGCCCTCGGCCTCGGCGCGGTCGATCTCGGCCAATGCGCGCTTCAGGCCGGCGATCTGCGTGCGGCTGGCGCGCTGCGCGGCCAGCGCGGCGATCTCGCCCTCGAGCACGCGCCGCACCTCGACGACATGCACGACCGCGTCGACCGACTCGAGCACGCTGGGGTCGAACACCAGCGGATGGTTGGCCGCCGGCGGCGCCACGTAGACCCCCGAGCCCTGGCGCGACACCAGCAGGCCGCGCGACTTCAGCTGGTGCACCGCCTCGCGCACCACCGTGCGCGAGACGCCGTGCGACTCGGCGAGCTGCTGCTCGCTGGGCAGGCGGTCACCGGGCTTCAGATGACCACCGTCGAGCTGCGCTTCGAGCAGCTCGGCGAGCCGGTCCGACAGCCGCTGCGCCACCAGCCGGCCAGCGCCCGACACCGGGGAAACGCGGGGTGGGGCGAGGCCGATTGACATGGTCATCAGGTTATCATACAACTTGCCCGGCTCACAACGAACACAACGATCGCGGAGACAGACGGCATGGCCAGCGTGACCATCCAGGCGGCGAAGAAGCGCTTCGGCGAGGTCGAGATCCTTCACGGCGTCGACATCGCCATTCCCGACGGATCGTTCACCGTGCTGGTCGGCCCCTCGGGCTGTGGCAAGTCGACGCTGCTGCGCATGATCGCCGGCCTCGAGCACATCAGCGGCGGCGACATCCTGATCGGCGACAAGCGTGTCAACGACGTGCCGCCCAAGCAGCGCGACATCGCGATGGTGTTCCAGAACTACGCGCTGTACCCGCACATGACGGTGCGCGACAACATGGCCTTCTCGCTGATGCTGGCGAAGAAGGACCAGGCCACGGTCGACCAGAAGGTCGGCCGCGCCGCCGAGATCCTCGGCCTCACGCAGCTGCTCGACCGCTTTCCGCGCCAGCTCTCCGGCGGCCAGCGCCAGCGTGTCGCGATGGGCCGCGCGATCGTGCGCGACCCGCAGGTGTTCCTCTACGACGAGCCGCTGTCCAACCTCGACGCCAAGCTGCGCGTCGCGATGCGCACCGAGCTGAAGGAACTGCACCAGCGCCTGAAGACCACCTCGATCTACGTCACCCACGACCAGATCGAGGCGATGACCATGGGCGACCAGATCGTCGTGATGCGCGACGGCCGCATCGAGCAGACCGGCGCGCCGCTGCAGCTGTACGACCACCCGGCCAACACCTTCGTGGCCGGCTTCATCGGCTCGCCGGCCATGAACTTCCTGCCCGGCACGCTGCGCCGCAGCGCCAACGGCGCGCGCATCGAGCTCGGCGACGGCACGCAGGTCACCGCGCCGGCGAATGCCGGCGGCGTCGACGGCCAGCCGGTGATCTTCGGCACCCGGCCCGAGCACCTGGCGCTCGACGCCGGCAGCGGCGACGGCGGCATCCCGACGCAGGTGGTGACGGTGGAGCCCACCGGCGCCGACACCTTCGTCGCCTGCCGCCACCACGGCACCGAGATGTCGGTGGTGTTCCGCGAGCGTCACGACTTCGCACCCGGCAGCACCATCCGCCTGCAGCCCGACCCGCAGCGCGCCCACCTGTTCGACGCTGCCAGCGGCCGCTCGCTGGCCGCCTGAAGCTCCGCTTCCCGCCCTTCCCTCCCTCACTGCACTCACACGCCAAGGAGACAAGACGATGGACAACTTCAACCGCCGCCGCTTCCTCGAGGGCACCGCGGCGACCGCCGCGCTCGGCGGATCGAGCGTCTTCGCCCCCGCCGTCCATGCGCAGTCCGCACCGGCCTACAAGCCCGAGAAGGGCGCCAAGCTGCGCGTGCTGCGCTGGAGCCGCTTCGTGCAGGGCGACATCGACCAGTACATGAAGAACGTCGCCGCCTTCACCGCCAAGACCGGCGTCGAGGTGCGTGTCGACAACGAGGGCTGGGAAGACGTGCGCCCGAAGGCCGCGGTGGCCGCCAACACCGGCGCCGGCCCGGACATCATCCTGTCGACCAACGACGACGCCAACCTCTACCCCGAGAAGCTGCTCGACGTCACCGACCTGTGCGAGTACCTGGGCAAGAAGTACGGCGGCTGGTACCCGGCGGCGCAGGCCTACCTGCGCCCGGACGGCAAGAAGTGGATCGGCGTGGCGCTCGGCGCCGCCGGCTCGATGCTGGTCTACCGCCAGAGCCACGTGAAGGCCGCCGGCTTCGACAGCATCCCGCGCGACACCGCCGGCTTCCTGAAGCTGCTGCAGGCGCTGAAGGAGAAGGGCACGCCGGCCGGCCTGGCGCTGGGCAACGCGACCGGCGACGGCCTGTGGTGCAACTGGCTGGTCTGGTCGCACGGCGGCATGCTGGTCGACAAGGACAACAAGGTGGTGATCGACAGCCCGCAGACGCTCGCCGCGCTGGAGTACGCCAAGGAGATGTACGCCACCTTCGTGCCGGGCACGCTGTCGTGGCTGGACCCGAACAACAACAAGGCCTTCCTCGACGGCCAGATCAGCCTGACCAACAACGGCATCTCGATCTACTACGCCGCGAAGAACTCGAAGGACGAGAAGATCGCCGCGCTGAAGGACGACATCTACCACGCCGTCCTTCCCGATCGGCCCGGCGGGCGTGCCGACCGAGTCGCACCTGTTCTTCAACCAGATGATCATGAAGTACACGAAGTACCCGCAGGCAGCCAAGGAGTTCCTGCGCTTCATGATGGAACAGGAGCAGTTCGACCCGTGGCTGACGGCGGCCGGCGGCTACATCGCACACCCGCTGGACGCCTACTCGAAGACGGCGGTCTGGACGTCCGATCCGAAGCACACCGCCTATCGCGACTGCGTGAAGAACATGCGGCCGGCGGGTTATGCGGGCAAGCTGGGCTACGCCTCGGCCGGCGCCGGCGCCGACTTCATCATCGTCAACATGGTGGCGGAAGCGGCCAGCGGCTCGAAGACGCCGAAGGAAGCGGCCGAGCGGGCGCAGAAGCGCGCGGAGCGGTACTACAAAGTCTGATATTCCGGACGCGCGCTTCGCGCGCGCGCCGGAATATCTCGTCTCGTTGGAACGTCGCGCCCGCAGGGCGTGACGTTCAACTCGCCGGGTCTTGCGGCTCGGCCTGCGGCCTTCGCACTCATGAGTTTGCTCGAGAAGTTTCAGAACAATCGCAACGCGCTCGGCTGGGCCTTCATGCTGCCGGCCGCGGTGCTGTTGCTGCTGTTCCTGACTTATCCGCTGGGGCTGGGTACTTGGCTGGGCTTCACCGACGCGAAGATCGGGCGCTCGGGCGAATGGATCGGGATCGAGAACTTCTCCTTCCTGGTCGGCGACAGCGTCACGCGGCTGGCGCTGTTCAACACGCTCTTCTACACCGTCGTCGCCAGCATCCTGAAGTTCGTGCTCGGGCTGTGGCTGGCGCTGCTGCTCAACCGCAACCTGCCGTTCAAGACCTTCTTCCGCGCCGTCGTGCTGCTGCCCTGGATCGTGCCGACGGCGCTGTCGGCGATCGCCTTCTGGTGGATCTACGACTCGCAGTTCTCGATCATCAGCTGGGTGCTGACACGGCTGGGCCTGATCGGCCACTACATCGACTTCCTCGGCGACCCGTGGAACGCCAGGCTGTCGACCATCGCCGCCAACGTGTGGCGCGGCATCCCCTTCGTCGCGATCTCGCTGCTGGCCGGGCTGCAGACCATCTCGCCGTCGTACTACGAGGCCTCGGCGCTCGACGGCGCCACACCGTGGCAGCAGTTCCGCCACGTCACGCTGCCGCTGCTGTCGCCGATCATCGCGGTGGTGATGACCTTCTCGGTGCTGTTCACCTTCACCGACTTCCAGCTGATCTACGTGCTGACGCGCGGCGGCCCGCTGAACGCCACCCACCTGATGGCCACGCTGGCCTTCCAGCGCGGCATCTCCGGCGGCGCGCTCGCCGAAGGCGCCGCCATCGCGACGCTGATGGTGCCCTTCCTGCTGGCCGCCATCATGTTCAGCTACTTCGGGCTGCAGCGCCGCGCCTGGCAACAGGGAAGCGACAAGTGAGCCAAGCGACATGAGCAACGTGAACGACGACATCGTCGGCATGGACTACCTGCAGTCCGTGCCGCGCCGCTGGGTGACGATGTACATCCCGATCGGCATCTTCGTGTTCGTGCTGCTGTTCCCGTTCTACTGGATGGTGGTCACCTCGCTCAAGCCCGACCAGGAACTGCTGTCGCAGACCGGCAACCCGTTCTGGATCGTGCAGCCGACGCTGGCCCACTTCGAGAAGCTGCTGTTCCGCACCGAGTATCCGGCCTGGCTGTGGAACACGGTGGTGGTGTCGGTGGTGTCCACCGCGCTGTCGCTGGTCGCGTCGGTGCTGGCCGCCTACGCGATCGAGCGGCTGCGCTTCCAGGGCGCCAAGCCGGCCGGCGGCGCGATCTTCCTCGCCTACCTGGTGCCGCCGTCGATCCTGTTCATCCCGCTGGCGGCGATCGTCGTCAACCTCGGGCTGTTCGACTCGCGCTGGGCACTGATCCTCACCTACCCGACCTTCCTGATCCCGTTCTGCACCTGGCTGCTGATGGGCTACTTCCGCTCCATCCCCTACGAGCTGGAGGAATGCGCGCTGATCGACGGCGCCAGCCGCTGGCAGATCCTGATCAAGATCGTGCTGCCGCTGGCGGTACCCGGGCTGATCTCGGCCGGCATCTTCGCCTTCACGCTCTCGTGGAACGAGTTCATCTATGCGCTGACCTTCGTCTCCTCGTCGGAGAACAAGACGGTGCCGGTCGGCGTGGTCACCGAGCTGGTCGAGGGCGACGTCTACCACTGGGGCCCGCTGATGGCCGGCGCGCTGCTCGGCTCGCTGCCGGTGGCCTTCGTCTACTCGTTCTTCGTCGAACACTACGTGTCGGGCATGACCGGCTCGGTGAAGGAGTGAGCCGATGAGCGACGCCAAGCCGGTGGTCGGCTTCATCGGCGTGGGCCTGATGGGCCACGGCATGGCGAAGAACCTGGTCACCAAGGGCCACCCGCTGGTGATCATGGGCCACCGCAATCGTGAGCCGGTCGAGCACCTGTTGTCGCTCGGCGCGCGCGAGGCCGCGACGCCGCGAGAGCTGGCGCAGCAGTGCGAGATCGTGCACCTGTGCGTGACCGGCTCGCCGCAGGTCGAGGCGCTGCTGCGCAGGCCCGACGGCCTGCTCGCCGGCGCCAGGCCGGGCACGGTGATCGTCGACTGCTCGACCTCCAACCCGGTGTCGACGCTGGCGCTGGCGGCCGAGGCCGACGCGCGTGGCGTTCACTTCGTCGACGCGCCGCTGTCGCGCACGCCCAAGGAGGCCGAGGCCGGCACGCTGGACACCATGGTCGGCGCCTCGCCCGAGGTGTTCGCCCGCCTCGAGCCGGTGCTGCGCTGCTGGGCCGGCAACGTGGTCCGCCTCGGGCCGGTCGGCCTGGGCCACAAGATGAAGCTGATCAACAACTTCGTCGCGATGGGCTATGCGGCGCTGTTCTCCGAGGCGCTGGCGATCGCGCGCAAGGCTGGCCTGACGGTGGAGCAGTTCCACTCGGTCATCGGCTCGGGCCGCATGCGCAGCCCCTTCTACGACACCTTCATGCAGTGGACGCTCGCGCACGACGAGAACGCCCACCGCTTCACGATCAGCAATGCCCACAAGGACATGCGCTATCTGGCCGCGATGGCCAACGAGGCCGGGGCGGTGAACCCGCTGCAGGCCGACGTCAAGAACATGTTCGCCGCGATGGAAGCGGCCGGCGAAGGCGCGCGCTTCGTGCCGATGCTGGCCGACTTCGTCGCCCGCCTGAACGGGCTGGACGAACCGCGGCGCTGACCTTCCGGGAGCATTCGATGAGCAAGAAGAAGGCGCCCCACGAGCTGCGATCGCAGCAGTGGTTCGGCCGCCAGGACCGCGACGGCTTCGCCTACCGCAGCTGGGTCAAGGGCAAGGGCGTGCCGCACGACCAGTTCGACGGCCGGCCGGTGATCGGCATCTGCAACACCTTCAGCGAGCTGACGCCGTGCAACTCGCATTTCCGCACGCTGGCCGAGCAGGTCAAGATCGGCGTCTACGAGGCCGGCGGCTTTCCGCTCGAGTTCCCGGTGATGTCGCTCGGCGAGACGCTGCTGCGCCCGACCGCGATGCTGTACCGCAACCTGGCCAGCATGGACGTCGAGGAGTCGATCCGCGGCAACCCGATCGACGGCGTGGTGCTGCTGATGGGTTGCGACAAGACCACGCCCTCGCTGATCATGGGCGCGGCGAGCGTCGACCTGCCGACCATCGGCGTCTCCGGCGGGCCGATGCTCAACGGCAAGTGGCGCGGCCAGGAGCTCGGCTCGGGCACCGGCGTGTGGAGCATGAGCGAGCAGGTGCGCGCCGGCACGCTGAAGCTGGCCGACTTCTTCGAGGCCGAGAGCTGCATGCACCGCAGCCACGGCCACTGCATGACCATGGGCACCGCGTCGACGATGGCCTCGATGGTCGAGGCGCTCGGTGTCGGCCTGCCCGGTAACGCCGCCTACCCGGCGGTCGACGGCCGGCGCAACGTGCTGGCCCGCATGGCGGGGCGGCGCATCGTCGAGATGGTCCACGAGGACCAGGTCCTGTCGAAGATCCTCACCCGCGAGGCCTTCGAGAACGCGATCAAGGTGCTGGCCGCGATCGGCGGCTCGACCAACGCGGTGATCCACCTGCCGGCGATGGCCGGGCGCATCGGCGTGCCGCTGAAGATCGAGGACTTCGACCGTCTGGCCGGCGACTCGCCCTGCCTGGTCAACCTGCAGCCCAGCGGCGAGCACCTGATGGAGGACTTCTGCTACGCCGGCGGCCTGCCGGCGGTGATGAAGGAGATCGAGGCTTCGCTGCACCTGGACCATGTCACCGCCAGCGGCAAGACGGTGCGCGAGAACATCGCCGACGCGAAGAACCACGACCCGCGGGTGATCAAGAGCGTCGCGGCGCCGTTCAAGGAGAAAGCCGGCATCGCGGTGCTGAAGGGCAATCTGGCGCCGCGCGGCGCGGTCATCAAGCCCAGCGCGGCAACACCCGCGCTGATGGTGCACACCGGCCGCGCCGTGGTGTTCGAGGACATCGAGGACTTCCACGCCCGCATCGACGACGAGAACCTCGACGTCGACGAGACCTGCATCCTGGTGCTGAAGAACTGCGGGCCCAAGGGCTACCCCGGCATGGCCGAGGTCGGCAACATGCCGCTGCCGCCCAAGGTGCTGCGCAAGGGCATCACCGACATGGTCCGCATCAGCGACGCACGCATGAGCGGCACCGCCTACGGCACCGTGGTGCTGCACACCGCGCCCGAGGCGGCCGCCGGCGGCACGCTGGCGCTGGTGAAGAACGGCGACCTGATCGAACTCGACGTGCCGAAGCGCCGGCTGCACCTGCACGTCGGCGACGAGGAACTGGCGCGCCGCCGCGCCGACTGGAAACCGCCGCAGCCGCCGCTGCAAAGCGGCTACTGGAAGCTGTACGTGGATCACGTGCTGCAGGCGGACGAAGGGGCGGACCTCGACTTCCTGGTCGGGAAGCGCGGGGCATTCGTCCCTCGGGACAACCATTGAGCCCCATGAGGCTCGAGCACTGACAAGAACAAGCAAGAAGAACTCGCTCGTGCGCCCGTGCGTCGGGGCGCTTGGTTGGGAACGACGCACGCAGTAACCGGGGTCACGCCGTGGCGCCGGACGTGGTCCATTTCAACGACAGAGGAGACTTTCATGCTGTTCCGCAACCGCATCGTCGCGGCCGCCGCGGCGCTGGCCGCTTCCACGCTCGCGCTCGCTGCCCCGCCCAAGGTCGTGACCGCCGCGAACTCCGATCCGCAGTGCTTCGCGCCGTGGGCCGCGAACACCAAGCTGTTCCAGTACCCGGCGAAGAAGGGCCCGTACCGCATCGCGCTGGCCAACGGCTACATCGCCAACACCTGGCGCATCCAGATGATCAAGACCGCCAAGGCCTACGGCGCTCAGCCCGAGGTCGCGGCCAAGCTGAAGGAGTTCAAGGTCGTCTCCACCGGCGAGGACGTGGCGGCGCAGATCGCGGCGATCAACAACTTCATCGACTCCGGCTACGACGCGATCGTCGTCAACGCACAGAACCCGGCCGCGTTCAAGCCGGTGATCAAGCGCGCCAACGACGCCGGCGTGGTGCTGGTCGCGTTCGACAACATCCTCGACACCGAGGAGGCGATCAACGTCAACGTCGACCAGAAAGGCCTCGGCGTCTACTGGGCCGAGTGGCTGGTCAAGCTCGTGCCCAACGGCGGCAAGGTGCTGGAGGTGCGCGGCGTCTCGGGCACCTCGGTCGACCGCGACCGCCACGACGGCATCCACGAGACGCTCAAGAAGTCCGGCAAGAAGTGGGACGTCGTCGAGGTGATCGGCAAGTGGGACGACCCGACTGCGCAGAAGGTCACGGCCGACGCGATCGCCGTGCACAAGAAGTTCGACGCGATCACTGCGCAGGGCGGCGACACCGGCGTGGTGCAGGCGATGATCGATGCCAAGCACCCGTTCGTGCCGTTCGGCGGCGAGACCGAGAACGGCTTCCGCAAGTTCTGCGCGAAGTACTCGGGCCAGGGCCTGAAGTGCGCCTCCGCCGGCACCGGCCCCGCGCAGGTGGCGGTGGCGATGAAGGTGGCCCTTGCCGCGCTCGAGGGCAAGGTGCTGCCGCAGTCGATCAAGCTGCCGCTGGCCAAGGCCGAGGACCCCAACCTGAAGGACGGTGCGGACTTCTACGACAAGCAGTCCGACAACTTCTTCGTCGGCAACGCCTTCCCGACCTGCGGCATCAACTTCACCGCGCAGGAAATCATGGGCCAGACCGAGGCCAACAAGTAGCCGGCGGAGGACGCAGGTGCAGACGCTGAACCCGGCAGGCGCGCCGATGTTCGAGATGCAGGGGATCTCGAAGCGCTACGGCGGCGTGCGGGCGCTGCAGGGGGCCGACCTCGCCATCGAGGCCGGCCGCATCCACGCGGTGCTGGGCGAGAACGGCGCGGGCAAGTCGACCCTGATCAAGATCATGGCCGGCGTGGTCGCGCCCGACGAAGGGCGCATGCTGCTCGACGGCCGGCCGGTCTCGTTCGGTTCGCCGGCCGAGGCGAACGCAGCCGGCATCGTCTGCATCTTCCAGGAACTGTCGCTGATCCCCGACCTGTCGGTGGCCGACAACATCGCGATCAGCAACCCGCCGCGCCGCTGGGGGCTGATCGACCGCCAGGCCCAGCGGCGCATGGCCGAGCAGGCGCTGGCACGCGCCGGCGCCGAGGACATCCATCCGCTCGCGCTGGTCAAGGACCTGTCGCTGTCGCGCCGCCAGATGGTCGAGATCGCCAAGGCGCTCGGCCGCAGCCCGCGCATCCTGATCCTCGATGAAGCGACCTCGGCGCTGACCGCCGCCGACGTCACCAAGATCTACGCGGTGCTGAAGCGGCTGCGTGCCGACGGCCTCGCGCTGCTCTACATCTCGCACCGCATGCACGAGATCGCCGAGTTGGCCGATCATTGCACGGTGTTCTGCAACGGCCGCAGCGTCGCCAGCTTCCCGGCCGGCAGCAAGAGCGACAACGAGGTCGTCGAGCTGATGATCGGCCGCGAGTACAGCAGCGTGTTCCCGCCGAAGGGCGCGGCGCCGAAAGCCGACGCGACACCGCTGCTCGAGGTGCGCCGGCTCGGCTGGATGGACAAGCTCGCCGACATCTCGCTGCAGCTGCGCGCCGGCGAGGTGATCGGTCTCGGCGGGCTGGACGGCCAGGGCCAGCGCGAGTTGCTGCTCGCGCTGTTCGGCGTGCTGCGCGGCACCGTCGGCGAGGTGCTCGTCGACGGCGTGCCGGCGAAGATCGGTGGCCCGCTCGACGCGAAGCGGCGCGAGATCGGCATGGCGCTGATCCCGGAGGACCGCAAGACCGAAGGGCTGATGCTGCCGATGTCGGTCGGCGAGAACCTGTCGTTCGCATCGCTGGCGCGGCTGTCGCGCGCCGGCGTGATTCACCGCGGCGCCGAGCGCGACGAGATCGCGCGCATCGTCAAGCTGCTCAACGTGCGCTCCGACGGCACCGAGGTTGCCGCCGGTTCGCTCTCGGGCGGCAACCAGCAGAAGCTGGTGATCGGCAAGTGGCTGATGATGGCGCCGCGCATCATCCTGCTCAACGACCCGACCCGTGGCATCGACGTCGGCACCAAGCAGGAGATCTATCAGCTGCTGCGCCAACTCGCCGAAGGCGGCGCCGCGATCATCTTCTACTCGACCGACTACGACGAGCTGATCGGCTGCTGCGACCGCGTGCTGGTGATGGTCGAAGGCGCGGTACGCCGCGAGCTGGTCGGTGCGGAGATCACCGAGCGTGCGCTGATCAGCAGCGCACTCAACCTGGGCGCCGCGGACGCACCGCAGGCGCAGGCGGCATGATCCGGTCCGACCTGCCCTTCCTGCTGCGCGAACACAAGGGCACGCTGTTCGTGTTCATCGCCTTCCTGGTGATGTTCACGATCTATTCGGCCAACCATCCGGTCGGCCTCAACGCCAACGTCGCGCAGACCGCGGCGAACAAGGGCACGCTGCTGGCGATCGTCGCGATCGCGCAGACGCTGGTCGTGCTGACCTCCGGCATCGACCTGTCGGTCGGCATGGTGCTGGTGCTGACCAACTGCCTCGCCTCGCACATCGTCGTCGGCACGCCGCTGCAGACGGCGCTCGGCGTCGCCGGCGTGATCGCGGTCGGCGCGCTGTGCGGTGCGCTCAACGGCGTGATCATCATCTACGGCCGGCTGCAGCCGATCGTCACGACGATCGCGACCGGCGCGATCTTCTACGGCGCCGCGCTGGCACTGCGCAAGGTGCCCGGCGGCGACGTCAACAGCGACCTGGCGGACGCGCTGACCGGCCGGATCGGTGGTGTGCTGCCCTGTGCGCTGGTGCTGCTGGCGGGACTGCTGCTGTTCGTGTGGACACCGTACCGCCGCTCGGCGATCGGCCGCGCGACGCTCGCGATCGGCTCGGCCGAAGTCGCCGCCTACATGTCGGGCGTTCCGGTCAAGCGCGCGAAGTTCATGGCCTACCTGATGTCCGGCGTGCTCGCCTCGATCGCCGGCATCTTCGTCACCTGCATCACCTACTCCGGCGAGGCCTCGGCGGCCAACGGCAGCACCTACACGCTGTATTCGATCGCCGCCGTCGTGCTCGGCGGGGTGTCGCTGTTCGGCGGCTCGGGCAGCGCGGTCGGCGCGGTCTTCGGCGCGTTCATGTTCCGCACCATCGGCGACCTGCTGTTCGTCTTCAACCTCGAGCCCTTGTGGCAGCCGCTGTTCCAGGGTGTCGTGCTCGCGGCCGCGGTGAGCATCGGCGCGCTGCGCCTGCTGCGGGTGCGCAACCGCCTCGACCTGTATGGGTGACCCCCCCCGTAGCGCCTTCGGCGCTCCCCCCCAGGGGGGCGCCGCCAGCGGACCGGCAGAGCCGGATCCGCGGCGACTGCTTGGTCGCCAAGCGTGGCAGTCGATCCGCCGCCGCGTCGACCCGGCCATCGTCTCGGCGTTCGGCTGCATCGTCGTGCTGTTGCTGCTCGGCAGCCTGTACTCGAGCAGCTTCCTGTCGCCCGAGTACCTGCTGCAGCAGTTGAAGGTCGCATCCTTCCTCGGCGTGATCGCGACCGGCGCGATGATCGTGATCCTGCTCGGCCAGATCGACCTGTCGGTGCCCTGGGTGGTCGCGGTCGGCGGGATGATGGCGACCGCGGCGACCGGCTGGGGCCCGCTCGGCGCGGCGCTCGCGATTCCCGTGGGCGTCGGCTGCGGCGTCGCGCTGGGCCTGGTCAACGGCGCCGGCGTCGCCTTCCTGCGCCTGCCGTCGATGATCGTCACGCTGGCGGTCAACGCGATCGCGCAGGGACTGATGGTCGTGCACACCGGCGGCTTCTCGCCGCAGGATGCCTCGTCGCCGGCGATGCGCTTCCTCGCCACCGGGCACAGCCTGTTCGGCATCCCCAACGCGCTGCTGGTCTGGGCGCTCATCGGTGCCGCGGCGATCTTCCTGCTGACGCGCACGACCTTCGGCCGCGTCGTCTATGCGATCGGCAACCGCGAGCGTGCCGCCTACCTGTCCGGTGCCCGCACACGCGCAGTCGTGTTGGCCAGCTTCGCGATCGCCGGCGGCCTGTCGGCGTTCGGCGGCGTGCTGCTCGCCGGCTACGCGAGCAAGGCCGCGCAGGCGATGGGTGACCCCTACCTGCTGCCGGCGATCGCCGCGGTCGTGCTCGGCGGCACCTCGATCCTCGGCGGCCGCGGCAACTACCTCGGCACCGTCGCCGGCGTCATCCTGATCACGCTGCTGCAGTCGATCCTGTCGGTGATGCAGATCGAGGAGTTCGGCCGCCACGTCATCTACGGCGTCGTGATCATCACGATGCTGCTGGTCTACGGGCGCGGGCGGCGCCATTCGGATTGAGGGGAAGCGCATGGGCCTGGCACTGACCGACAGCTTCGAGGTGATCGACGAGCGCTTCCGCGCGCTCGCGTTCGGCAACGTGCACGTCGAGAAGCTCTGGACCGGCTGCCGCTGGGCCGAAGGCCCGGCCTGGTTCGCCGCCGGCCGCTACCTGGTCTGGTCGGACATCCCGAACGACCGCATGCTGCGCTGGGACGAGACCGACGGCTCGGTGTCGGTGTTCCGCCAGCCGGCGATGAACAGCAACGGCCACACGGTCGACCTGCAAGGGCGGCTGGTCAGCTGCGAACACCGCGGGCGCTGCATCTCGCGCACCGAACACGACGGCACGCGCACCGTGCTCGCTTCGCAGATCGACGGCAAGCGCTTCAACTCGCCGAACGACCTGGTGGTGAAGATCGACGGCAGCATGTGGTTCACCGACCCGAGCTACGGCATCGACAGCGACTACGAAGGCGACGCAGCGCCCAGCGAGATCGGCGCGCGGCGTGTCTACCGCTTCGACGAGGCCAGCGGCACGACCACCGTGGTGGCCGACGACTTCGTGCAGCCCAACGGCCTGGCCTTCTCGCCGGACGAGTCGCTGCTGTACATCGTCGACACCGGCGCCACGCACCGCGAGAACGGGCCGCACCACGTGCGCCGCTTCAGGGTCAATGCAAACGGCACGCTGTCCGGCGGCGAAGTGTTCGCGATCTGCCCGGCCGGCCTGTACGACGGCCTGCGCGTCGACGTGCACGGCAACCTCTGGCTGTCGGCCGGCGATGGCGTGCACTGCCATGCGCCGGACGGAACGCTGCTCGGCAAGATCCTGATTCCCGAGGCGGTGGCCAACGTCTGCTTCGGCGGGGCCAAGCTGAACCGGCTGTTCATCTGCGGCACGACCTCGCTGTATGCGGTCTACCTGAACACACGCGGGACGCGGCCGCGGGCGGCCTGACAGCGTCGCGCCGGCCTCAGCTCAGGCCGCCGGTGCACGCAGCGACAGTTCCTCCCAGGCGGCGACCAGCACCAGCACCGCCGTGGCCGCGATCGCCAGCACCAGTGCCGAGGCGAGGTGCGCGAAGCCCGGCACGGCCAGCGCGGCCAGCAGCAGCAGGCCGGCCAGGTGCGACAGCGGCGGCCGCGGCCGCGAGTTCACCGCCCACTTGAAGGCGGCGACGCCGACCAGGTACAGCGCCGGCCCGCCGAGGATGGTGATCACGGCTGCCGTATCGGCGTGGCCGGGATGGGCCAGCACCAGTTCGTCGGCGACGGCGGCGACGATGATGCCGGCGACGATCGGCAGGTGCAGGTAGGTGTAGGCCAGGCGCGCGTAACGGCCCGGCGCGGCGTCGTGGGCGATGCGGCGGTGCCCGGCGTCGGCACCACGGTGAAAGTACAGCCACCACATCGCCAGGCTGCCGACCAGCGCGCAGCCCAGGGCAGCGACGACGTCGCTCGTCCAGGCGGCGGCCGCGAAGGTCGCGCCGCTGACCAGCAGCGATTCGCCCAGCGCGATGATCACGAACAGGGCGCAGCGCTCGGACAGGTGGCCGCCGTCGACGTCCCAGTCCTCCAGGCTCGAGCGCCCGAGCCCGGGCACGCGGAAGTACAGCGCCGGCGACACCAGTTCGAGCGCCAGCGCGACGGTCCAGCAGGCCAGCCGGGCAGGGCCCTCGAGCGCGCCGCCGGCCAGCCAGAAGACGGCGGCCGCCACCAGCCAGACGAGGATGCGCAGGAAGTTGCGGCGCAGGGCGGCACGCTGCGGCGGCACACAGGCCAGGAAGAACAGCGTGCGGCCGACCTGCAGCCCGGCATAGGCGATCGCGAACGCCATGCCGCGCTCGCCGAAGGCCTGCGGGATCGACGCCGACATCACCAGCCCGGCCAGCATCATCACGAACAGCGCCAGGCGCACCGGGGTGCGCTCGGGGTCGAGCCAGTTGGTCACCCACGAGGTGTAGATCCACACCCACCAGACCGCGATCATCAGCAAGGCCACCTCGAAGGCATGGCGCGGCGACAGGTCGGCGAGCAGCGCGTGCGACAGCTGCGTCACCGCGAAGACGAACACCAGGTCGAAGAACAGCTCGACCATCGCGACCTTGCCCTGGTCGTGGCGGCGGTCGCGCAGCAGGCTGGGCGCGGGGCGGGCGTCGTTCAAGGCGGGGTCCTCCAGGCTGTCGTCGGGGCTGTGGGACGCACAATGCACTTCCGGGTCGGCGGGAGCCGGCGGTCGTTCGACACTCCAGGGAGGTGCCTCATGCGTACGGGTCTGTTTCTCGCCGCCGGTCTGCTGCTGATGGCCGGCTCCTTCATTCTCGCCCGCCTGTTCGCGGAGAACTTCCCGGCCGCCGCGACAGTGGCCACCGTGGTCTTTCTGGCACTGTGGCTGGCCCTGACAGCATTCAACATGTGGGTCGGCGTGGCTCGCGCCGGCTACGCCGTCGGCGAGGAACTACCGGTGCTGCTGGTGCTGTTCGGCGTACCGGCAGCGATCGCGCTGCTGTTGCGCTGGAAGTGGTTCTAGCCGCGCCGCAGCCCCAGCCACATCACCGTCGCCACGACGATCAGACCACCGGCCACCTGCGAGGCCGCCACCGCCTGGCCCAGCACCGCCCAGGCCAGCACCAGCGCGAAGATCGGCTCGACGTTCATGATCGCCGAGTTGCCGACCACGCCCAGCTTCGGCAGCACGGTGAACATGATCGTGAAGCCGGTGCCGTAGAGCAGCGTCAGGCCGACCAGGCCCCACCAACCGGCCGCCGCGTCGGGCAGGTGGAAGCCGCCCTGCACCGCCACGCCGACGAGCGCCAGCAACGCGACCTGTCCCATCGTCGTCGCGGTGCGCAGGCGGCCGTCGAGATCGCCGGCCTCGTGCTGCGTGAAGACCAGCGCCAGGCCGAAGGTCGCCGCGGCGGCGAGTGCGAAGGCCACGCCGGCGCCGATGCGGCTCCATTGCCCGGCCGCGCCCAGGCCGGAGGCGGCGCCGAACACGTCCAGCGCCAGCGCCAGGCCGGCGAGCATCACCGGCATCGCCATCAGCACCCGCCGCTCCGGGCGGTGGTGATAGACCAGCCGCGCCCACAGCGCGGTCCACAGCGGGTAGGTGTTGAAGGCCAGCAGCGCCAGCGCCACCGGCAGGCGCGCCACTGCGGAGTACAGACACAGGCTCTGCACCGCGATCAGCACGCCGATGGCCGGCAGCGCGCGGCGGTGTCGGACCGTCAGCTGCAGCGGCACACTGCTGCGCGACCAGCAGCGCGGCGACCACCAGCGCCGTGATGCTGCTGCGGAAGACCACCGCGGTGGCGACGTCGACGCCGTGGTTGAAGGCGACACGCGCCGCGACGTGGTTCGCGCCCATCAGCAGCGCGATCAGCAGCAGCGTGGCGAAGGCGGCGGTCGAGAGTGATGCGGGACGCTGCACGGGATCAGACACTCGCCGTCAACCCGCCGTCGACGTACAGGATGTGGCCGTTGACGAATCGCCCGGCCTCGCTGGCGAGGAACACCGCCGCGCCGGCGAGTTCCTCGACCTCGCCCCAGCGCCGTGCCGGCGTGCGCCCGACCAGCCAGCCGCTGAACGCCGGGTCGTCGACCAGCTTGCGGTTCAGCTCGGTCTTGAAGTAGCCCGGGCCGATGCCGTTGACGGTGATGCCCAGCGGGCCGAGCTCGGCGGCCATGCCCTTGGTCAGCATCTTCACCGCGCCCTTGCTGGCGGTGTAGGGCACGATGCCCGGGCGGCCCAGTTCGCTCATCACCGAACAGATGTTGACGATGCGGCCGCGGCCGCGCGGAATCATGCGCCGCGCCACCGACTGGCTGACCTGGAACACGCTGTCGAGGTTGGTGCGCATCAGCTGCTCCCAGTCGGCCTGCGCGAACTCCTGGAACGGCGCGCGGCGCTGCATTCCGGCGTTGTTGACGAGGATGTCGACCGCGCCGAGATCACGCTCGGTGGCCTCGATCGCCGCGTCGACGGCGGCGCGGTCGGTGACGTCGAAGCCGTGCGAGCTGACGTTCAGCCCCTCGCCCTGCAGTTCGGCCTGCGCCTGGGCGAGCCGCGCCGGGTCGCGGCCGTTGAGCACCACGCGGGCACCGGCCTGGGCCAGGCCGCGGGCGATGGCCAGCCCGATGCCGGACGAGGAGCCGGTGACCAGCGCGAGCCGGCCGTCGAGGCGGAAGCTGTCGAGAACGTTCATGGGTCAGCCCCGGGGATTTCGTGCGAAGGTTGCCAGTCTCGCATTCCCGCGCCGACCTTGCCGGCGATGCGCTGTTAGAATGCGGCCGGTTCCGAGGAGCGTTGCAAGGCCTGCACTCAGGCCCCAGGCTCGGAAACTGCAAAGCAACGGCGCTCACCCGCACGACCAGACCTCGTGGGTGAGATGAAATGATCTCCTGACGTGTCCCGCTGCGGGTTCCATCTCTTCTGGAGCCTGACATGAACGCTGTTCTCAAACCGCTGCACACCGACCAATACGCCATTGCCGACCTGTCGCTCGCCGACTGGGGCCGCAAGGAACTGAAGATCGCCGAGACCGAGATGCCGGCGCTGATGGCGATCCGCGAGGAATACGCCAAGACCCAGCCTTTGCGCGGCGCGCGCATCACCGGCTCGCTGCACATGACCATCCAGACGGCCGTGCTGGTCGAGACGCTGCAGGCGCTCGGCGCCGAGGTGCGCTGGGCCTCGTGCAACATCTTCAGCACGCAGGACCACGCCGCCGCCGCGCTGGTGGCCGCGGGCACGCCGGTGTTCGCCTACAAGGGCGAGACGCTGAAGGACTACTGGGACTACACCCACCGCATCTTCGAGTTCGGCGCCAAGGGCAGCGAGGGCGAAGGCCCGAACATGATCCTCGACGACGGCGGCGACGCGACGCTGCTGATGCACCTGGGCAAGCGCGCCGAGAAGGACCTCTCGGTGATCGCCAACCCGGGCAGCGAGGAAGAGCGCGAGCTGTTCGCCGCGATCAAGGCCAAGCTGGCCGAAGACGGCAGCTGGTACACGCGCAAGAGCGCGCAGATCATCGGTGTGACCGAGGAGACCACCACCGGCGTGCACCGCCTGAAGGAGATGTAGCGCCAAGGGCACGCTGCTGTTCCGCGCCATCAACGTCAACGACTCGGTGACCAAGTCGAAGTTCGACAACCTGTACGGCTGCCGCGAGTCGCTGGTCGACGGCATCAAGCGCGCCACCGACGTGATGATCGCCGGCAAGATCGCCGTCGTGGCCGGCTACGGCGACGTGGGCAAGGGTTCGGCGCAGGCGCTGCGCGCGCTGTCGGCGCAGGTCTGGGTGACCGAGATCGACCCGATCAACGCGCTGCAGGCGGCGATGGAAGGCTACCGTGTCGTGACGCTCGACTGGGCCGCCGACAAGGCCGACATCTTCGTGACGACCACCGGCAACCGCGACGTCATCACGCACGACCACATGAAGGCGATGAAGCACAACGCCATCGTCTGCAACATCGGCCACTTCGACAACGAGATCCAGGTCGCCTCGCTGGAGCAGTACCAGTGGGAGGAGATCAAGCCGCAGGTCGACCACGTGATCTTCCCGGACGGCAAGCGCATCATCCTGCTGGCCAAGGGGCGCCTGGTGAACCTGGGCTGCGCGACCGGCCACCCGAGCTACGTGATGAGCTCGTCGTTCGCCAACCAGACGATCGCGCAGATCGAGCTGTTCACCCATAGTGACTACTACGAGCAGGGCAAGGTCTACGTGCTGCCCAAGCATCTGGACGAGAAGGTCGCCCGCCTGCAGCTGAAGACGCTGAACGCGCAGCTCACCGAGCTGACCGACGAGCAGGCGGCCTACATCGGCGTGCCGAAGCAGGGCCCGTACAAGCCCGATACGTACCGCTACTGAGCGGCCTGCGATGCGCGCCGACCAGCTGCTGGTGCAGCGCGGTCTCGCGCCCTCGCGTTCGGCCGCGCAGCGACTGATCGCGAACGGCGCGGTGCGCTGGCGCGCGCCGGCGGGCTGGACGGCACCGCGCAAGGCCGGCGACGAACTGCCCGAGGGCTGCGAGCTGCAGCTCGCCGACGACGCCGAGCTGCGCTGGGTGTCGCGCGGCGGGCTGAAGCTGGACGGCGCGCTGGTGCGCTGCGCCATCGCCGTGGCGGGGCGCACCTGCCTGGACGTCGGCCAGAGCACCGGCGGCTTCACCGACGTGCTGCTGGCGCGCGGCGCGGCGCGGGTGGTCGGGGTCGACGTCGGCCACGGGCAGTTGCATGCGAAGCTGCGTGGTGATGCGCGCGTGGTCGCGATCGAGGGCCTCAACGCACGGTCGCTCGATGCGTCGCAGCTGCCCGAGCCACGCTACGGCCTGATCGTCGGCGACCTGTCGTTCATCTCGCTGACGCTGGTGCTGCCGGCGCTCGCGCCGCTGCTGGCCGACGACGGCGAGCTGCTGATGCTGGTCAAGCCGCAGTTCGAGCTGCAGCCGGCCGACATCGGCAAGGGTGGCATCGTGCGCGACGAAGCTGCCCATGCGCGCGTCGAGGCCCGCATCCGCGAGGCCTGCACGGCCTGCGGCCTGGCCGTGGCCGACTGGTTCGACAGCCCCATCGCCGGCGGCGATGGCAACCGAGAGTTCTTTGTGCGGGCACGCCATCGCGGCGCCGCCCGAGGAGAGTGAGATGGATACCTTGAAACTTCCCGTTCCGGTGAGCTTCGAGTTCTTCCCGCCGAACACGCCGGTGGGCAGCGAGAAGCTGCGCACGGTCGTCGCCGAACTGGCGCCGACGAAACCCGAGTTCTTCAGCGTCACCTACGGCGCCGGCGGCTCGACGCGCGAGAAGACGCTGGCCACGGTCAGCGAGATCGCCGCGATGGGCCACGACGCGGCGGCGCACCTGTCGTGCATCGGCGCGACGCGCGAGAGCATCGCCGAGATCCTCGCCACCTACCGCGAGCGTGGCATCCACCGCCTGGTCGCGCTGCGCGGCGACCTGCCCAGCGGCACCGCCACCGCCGGCGAGTTCCGCTATGCGAGCGACCTGGTGCGCTTCATCCGCGAGACGGAGGCGAACCACTGGCACATCGAGGTGGCGGCCTACCCCGAGGTGCACCCGCAGCAGCGCTACGCGGCGCGCGACCTGCAGCACTTCGCCGACAAGATGAAGGCCGGCGCCAACGCGGCGATCACGCAGTTCTTCTTCAACCCGGACGCCTACTTCCACTTCGTCGACGAAGCGCGCGCACTCGGCGTCACCGCGCCGATCGTGCCGGGCATCATGCCCTTCCACAACTACGCGCGCATCGCGCAGTTCGCGCAGCGCGACGGCATCGAGATCCCGCGCTGGGTGGCGATGAAGATGGAAGGCTTCATGGACGACGCGGCCTCGGTGCGCGCCTTCGGGCTCGACGTCGTGACCAAGCTGTGCGAACGCCTGATCGCCGGCGGCGCGCCGAGCATCCACTTCTACACGCTGAACCAGTCGGCGCTGTCGCTGGAGATCTGCAAGCGGCTGTCGCGCCCGGTTTGACCTGGGTCATGAGGCCGCGGAGGCCTCGTTGCGCCTTGGGCACAGTGGCCGTGGGGTCTTGATGCACCGCAACAAGACCCCGCGGGTCGCGGTCTGAAATGCCTGTCGAGGATCTGACCTCGCATTGACAGGACAACATCATGACCAACAAGACCTTCCAACGCGCCGCCCTCGCTCTTGCCGTGGCCGGCGGCCTTGCCGTTCCGATGCTCGCCCAGGCCCAGGCCACGCCCTGGATGGTGCGCGTGCACGCGCTCAACCTCGACAGCGCCAACAAGGACAGCACCGGCCTCGACCTGACGGTCAACAACAAGGTGTTCCCGGAAGTCGACATCTCGTACTTCTTCTCGCCCAACCTCGCCGCCGAACTGGTGCTGACCTACCCGCAGAAGCACACCGTCAAGGCGGGCGGCGCCGAGATCGGCTCGCTCAAGCACCTGCCGCCGACGCTGTCGCTGCAGTACCACTACACCGACCTGGGCGCCTTCAAGCCCTACGCCGGCGTCGGCCTGAACTACACGCGCTTCTCCAGCGTGAACCTGCCGGCCGGTGTGTCGATCGACAAGAACAGCTTCGGCCTCGCGGTCGGCGCCGGCTTCGACTACGAGATCCAGAAGAACGTCTACTTCAACGTCGACGTGAAGAAGGCGCAGATCAAGACCACGGTCAGCGCCGGCGGCAACGACCTCGGCGACTTCAAGGTCGACCCGCTGCTGGTCGGCGTGGGCATCGGCTGGCGGTTCTGATCTGGCGGACTGACCGCCCCTCGTCCGGCGTGTACGCCGGACGATCCCCCGAGAGCTAGAGCAGAGGCTTCTGCCAGCTGACGCCGTCCTCGGTGAGCATGGCGTCGAGCACGAAGTCCTGCTCGGTCGGGAACAGCAGCGGCAGGAAGCCGTGCGAGTAGCTCACGCCCACGGTCACCGGCCGCGGCGTGATCGACTGCAGCGTGCGGTCGAAGAAGCCGCCGCCATAGCCCAGGCGCACGCCGCCGGGCCCGAAGCCCAGGCAGGGCACGACCAGCAGTTCGGGCACGAACTCCTCGGTGTCCTTGGGCTTGGGGATGTCGTAGGCATCCAGCTCCATCGGGCAGCCCGGGTACCAGACGTGAAAGCGCAGCGAGCCGCTGTCGCGGTCCTTGACCGGCAGGCCGATGCGCCGGGTCACGCCTTCCGGCGCACCTTCGGTCCAGCGGTACAGCGCCGGCAGCGGATCGAACTCGCCCTTGATCGGCCAGTAGGCGCCGATCGTCTTCTCGGTGCGGCCGACCAGCCAGACGCGCAGCACGCTCTGCAGCGCGACCGCGCGCTCGAGCCGGTCGGGCAGGGCCTGGCGGACGGCGACCAGTCGCTTGCGCAGGGCATCTCGTTCGGTGGGCTGCATGGGGCGAGGCGGAGGGCGGCGGAGCTGCGATTGTGCAAGACTGCGCCGCCATGGCCGCCGACACCGAACTCGTCGAACACTGCCGCGAACTGCTGGCCCCGCTCGGCGCCGTGCGGGCGCGCCGCATGTTCGGCGGCCACGGCCTCTACGTCGACGAGCTGTTCATCGCGATCATCGCCTTCGGCCGCGTCTACCTGAAGGCCGATGCGCAGTCCCGGCCGCGCTTCGAGGCGGCCGGCTGCGAGCCCTTCGAGTACGACGCCGCCGGCAAGCGCGTGTCGCTGGCTTACTTCACCGCGCCGGACGACGCGATGGAGTCGCCCGCCTTGATGCAGCCCTGGGCGCGGCTGGCGCTGGAGGCGGCGCTGCGCGGGCGGGCCGCGAAGGCACCGAAGGCGGCGGCGAAGAAGCCGCCGGCCAAACCGGCACGGGGCAGACGCTGAAGCACCGAGCGGCGCGGCTGCCAGCGCAGCGACGCGGCCTCGCCACGGCCCCAGGCCTCGGCGACCACGGCCTGGCCTTCGGCAACGAACAGCGAATCGCCGGGAGCGAGCACGCGGTCGCTGTCGTCGCCCGGGCCGGCGTCGGTGGTCAGCCAGACGCGACCGCGCAGGACGGTGATCTCTCCGGCACCATGGGCCATGCGGCGGGCTTGGCCTGGAGCCAGGGACAGGACGGTTGAAGCTTGCGAATCCATCATCAATCTCCTTCAAGTCACGGTAGGATGATCGGCGTTTTGCCCTGGTATATCCAATGACTTCGGTGTCCTCGATTAATGCGATATTGATATGAATGCACCACGCCGCCGCCCGCTCTCGCTGACCAACCTGCGCGCCTTCGAGGCGGTCGCCCGGCTGTCCAGCTTCAGCGAGGCGGCCGACGAGCTGTTCGTCACCCAGTCGGCGATCAGCCGGCAGATCAAGGGGCTGGAAGACGAGCTCGGTTCGGCGCTGTTCGTGCGCGGCACGCGCCATGTCGAGATGACCCAGGACGCGCAGATCCTGCTGCGCTCGGTCGAGCCCTGGCTGGCGCGGCTGGACGCCGGCGTGCGGCAGATCCGCGAGAAGCGCACGCGCCGGCGCGTCAACGTGCACACCTTCGCGTCGTTCGCCTCGCTGTGGCTGCTGCCGCGCATCGAGGCCTTCCAGCGCCAGCACCCGGACATCGACATCCGCGTCTCGGCCCACGACGCGATGACCGAGCTCGACGACCCCGAGGTCGACCTCATCCTGCGCTACTGCAGCCCTGCGCAGGCGCCGGCCGGCGCGGTGCGCCTGTTCGGCGAGACCCTGACGCCGGCAGTGAGCCGCCAGCTGATGGAGCGCATCCGCAGCGGCGACGCAGCGCCGATGTCCCGGCCGGCGGATCTGGCCCGGCACACGCTGGCCGAGGAGGACGACCACCGCGCCAGTGCCGAGTACCTGAGCTGGCGCCACTGGCTGGCGCAGATGGGCGAACCCGGGCTGCAGCCGGGCCGCTGGCTGTACCTCAACTTCACCTACCAGCAGGTGCAGGCAGCGCTGGCCGGCCACGGTGTCGCGCTGGCGCGGGTCGCGCTGGTCGCCGACGCGCTGGAGCGCGGCGAACTGGTCGAGCCCTTCGGCGTGGCCGGGCGCATCACCAGCCCCTACTGCTACTGGCTGATCACCTCGCCGGCCAGCCGCGCCCGCACCGACGTGGCGCAGTTCTGCGACTGGGTCGAGGCCCAGGCGGCGCTGACGCGGGCCGCCACGGGCGAGGACACCACGCCGGTCAGCCCATCACCCCCTGCTCGGTGACGATCAGCGTCAGCGGGATGTCGTGCGGCTGCGGCACGAACTCGGCAGCACCCAGCGCGCAGAAGCTCCAGGCCACGCCGACGGTGGTGACTTGCGGGTGTGCCGCGAGGAAGCGGTCGAAGTAGCCGCCGCCGTAGCCGAGCCGGTAGTGGCCGGCCGCAAAGCCGACGCAGGGCACCAGCACCACGTCGGGCACCACGCGCGGGCCGCTGGCGCTGGCGATGCCGCACTCGTCGGCCACCATCGCGGCCTGCCGATCCCATTGGCGGTAGTGCATGTCGCGCGGCTCGCGGACGCAGTACGGCAGCGCCCAGGGCAACTTGTCGCAACATGGGTCGTCGCCCAATGCAACCACTGCGTTAAATTCGGATCGTATCGATGCATAGACGCCCAGGCAGTCCGGCTCCAGCTGGGACACCACCTGCGCGAGATGCCGACCCAGCGCCGACTGGGCCTCGGCAAACCCGGGTGAGGTGCCGAACTGCTGGCGCTGTGCGCGCAGCCGGTTGCGCAGTTCACTGCGCGCGGGCGTGATGTCGGTCAAGACGAACTCGAATGGAAACGACGTTGTTGAAGCGAACGGGGCGGTCGAAATCAGTATATGGGCGGCGCACGCTGTGGGCGGCGCTGCTTGGCGCGGCCCTGGTGGTGCCGCCGGCCGCCTGCGCGGCGCCAGGCGACAGCAGCATCGTCGAAGCCCGCGAAGCGCTGCGCAAGAAGGATCGCAACCGACTGGCCGCCGCCCGCACGGCCGCGATTGCCGCCAACCACCCGCTGGCGATGTGGGCCGACTACTTCGAGCTGAACAACCGCCTGGCCGAGGCGCAGCAGAGCGAGCTCGATGCCTTCTACGCGCGCTGGCCGTCCACCTACGTCGAGGACCGGCTGCGCAACGACTGGCTGCTCGAGCTCGGCCGACGCCGCGACTGGACCAACTTCGCCGCCGAGTTCCCGCGCTTCCGCATGGCCGACGACCGCGAGGTCAGCTGCTACGCGCTGATGCTCGACCACCAGGCCGGCAAGGACGTCAAGGACGACGCGCTGGCCGCCTGGCTGGCGCAGCGCGACGCCGACGACGGCTGCGCATTGATGGCCGCGACACTGACCGACGCGAAGAAGTTCGGCAGCGCCGAGTTGTGGCGCAAGACGCGCTTCGCGATGGACGCCGGCCGGCCGAAGGCGGCGCGCCAGGCGGCCGCGCTGGTCAGCGTGGCGGCGGCCAGCAGCGTCGGCGAGATGAGCGACAACCCGGCTCGTTACCTCGCGAAGACGGCCTCGGCGACCTCGCGCCCGGCCGCCGAGCTGGCGACGCTGGCGCTGATGCGGCTGGCCTCGAGCGACCCCGATGCCGCCTCGCTGCAGCTCAACGAACGCTGGGACAAGGCGCTGCCACCCGACCTGGCCGCCTGGGCCTGGGCGGCGGTGGCCAAGCAGGCGGCGCTGAAGCTGCTGCCTGACGCCAGCGAGCACTACCAGCGCGCCGCGCTGCGTGCCAGCCGCGGCGGCGCCGAACCCGACTGGCCGGACGAGACGCTGGCCTGGAAGGTGCGTGCTGCGCTGCGCGCCGACAACGGCCGCGGCCGCTGGCAGCAAGTGGTGCAGGCGATCAATGCGATGAGCGCCGAGCAGCAGCGCGACCCGACCTGGGTGTACTGGAAGGCGCGCGCGCTGCAGTCGCTGGCCGGCGGTTCGCAGGACGAGGAAGGCATGCGCAACCTGGCGCGCGAGATGCTCTCGGGCATCGCCGGGCGCATGCACTTCTACGGCAAGCTCGCCGCCGAGGACCTGGGCCAGCCGCTGACGCTGCCGCCGAAGCCGGCCGCACTCACCGCCGAGGAGACCGAGGCTGCGCAGAAGCATCCCGGCCTGACCCGTGCGCTGCAGCTGATCACGCTGGGCCTGCGCAGCGAAGGCGTGCGCGAGTGGAACTTCTCGCTGCGCGGCATGAACGACCGCGAGCTGCTGGCCGCGGCGCAGCGCGCCTGCGACGCCGAGGTCTGGGACCGCTGCATCAACACCAGCGACCGCACCCGCGAGGAGATCGACCTCGACCAGCGTTTCCCGATGCCATTCCGTGCCGACGTGCAGGCCCGCGCGAAGGACATCGGCCTCGACCCGGCCTACGTCTACGGCCTGATCCGCCAGGAGTCGCGCTTCGTGATGGACGCGCGCTCCAGCGTCGGCGCCAGCGGGCTGATGCAGATCATGCCGGCCACCGCGCGCTGGACGGCACGCAAGATCGGCCTCGAGTACACGCAGGAGATGATCACCGACCGAGACGTCAACCTGCGCCTGGGCACCAACTACCTGAAGCTGGTGCTCGACGACTTCGGCGGCTCGCAGGCGATGGCGGCGGCGGCCTACAACGCCGGGCCGAGCCGGCCGCGGCGCTGGCGCGAAGGGCCGGCACTCGAGCCGGCGATCTGGGCCGAGAACATCCCGTTCAACGAGACGCGCGACTACGTCAAGAAGGTGCTCAGCAACGCGACCTACTACGCCGCCATCATCAGCGGCCAGACGCCGTCGCTGAAGGCGCGCCTGGGCGCGAAGATCGGCCCGCGCGACCCGGCGGCGCCGGCGTCCGACAAGGACCTGCCCTGAGCGCCATGCGCGAGAACATTCTCGTCCTCGGCGGCACCGGCTTCGTCGGCCGCAGTGTCTGCGAGAAGCTGGTCGAGCGCAGCGGCGGGGCCGGCGGCCGCATCGTCGTGCCGACACGGCATGTCGGCCACGGCCGGCACCTGCAGATGCTGCCCACCGTGCAGCTGGTGCCGGCGAACCTGTACGACGACGCGCAGCTGGCACGGCTGGTGGCCGGCAGCGACGCGGTGATCAGCCTCGTCGCGGTGCTGCACGGCGACGTGCAGCGCTTCCGCCAGGTGCACGAGGAACTGCCACGGCGCCTTGCGCAGGCCTGCGTCGCGGCCGGCGTGCGGCGGCTGGTCCACGTCAGCGCGCTGGGCGTCGGCGAGAATGCGCCCAGCCTCTACCTGCGCTCGAAGGCAGCCGGCGAGAAGGCGCTGGCCGCTGCCGGGCTGGACCTGACGATCCTGCGGCCCTCGGTGATCTTCGGCGCGCACGACCGGCTGCTCAACCTGTTCGCCTCGCTGCAGGCCATGGCCCCCGTGCTGCCGCTGGCCGGCGCCGATTCGCGCTACCAGCCGGTGTGGGTGGAGGACGTGGCCGGCGCCATCGTGCGCTGCCTCGACGACGACGGCACGATCGGCAAGACCTACGAATGCACCGGCCCGGACGTGATGACGCTGCGCGAGCTCGTGCGGTTGGCCGGCCGCTGGGCCGGCCACGAGCGGCCGGTGATCGGCCTGCCGGCCGGCCTGGCCAGGCTGCAGGCGATGCTGATGGAGTGGCTGCCCGGCGAACCGCTGATCTCACGCGACAACCTCGCCTCGATGACGGTGCCCAGCGTGGCCAGCGGCACGCTGCCGGGCCTGGAGGCGCTGGGCATCCGCGCCAGTGCACTGGCGGCGGTCGCGCCGCGCTACCTCGCCGGCGGCCAGGGCGTCGCGCGGCTCGACGCCTGGCGCGCCCGCGCACGGCGCGACTGAGCCGGGCGCGCATGCGCGCCGCGCATCGCGGCGATGCGCCAACCTCATCCACGGCCGCCTCCCAGGCGGCTAGCATGGCAGGCCACTGACTCACGAGGTCCGCGATGCAGCTCTACGTCGGCAACAAGAACTACTCGTCCTGGTCGATGCGCCCCTGGGTGCTGATGAAGCAGGCCGGCATCCCCTTCGAGGAGAAGATGCTGCGCTTCGATGCCTTCAGCCCCGACTCGAAGTTCAAGACCGAACTCGCGCGCCTGACACCGGCGGCGCGCGTGCCGGTGCTGGTCGACGACGGCCTGGCGGTGTGGGACACGCTGGCCATCGCCGAGTACCTGGCCGAGCGCTTCCCCGACAAGAAGCTGTGGCCGGCGGACAGCCGGGCGCGTGCCCGCGCGCGCAGCGTCTGCGCCGAGATGCACTCGGGCTTCGGCGCGCTGCGCAGCCATTTCACGATGAACATCGAGGCCAGCCTGCCGGATGTCGGCGCCAGGGTGCTGGCCGAGCAGCCCGGCGTGCGCGCTGACATCGAACGCCTGGTGCAGATGTGGAGCGAGCTGCTGCGCGAGCACGGCGGGCCGCTGCTGTTCGGCGAGTTCACGATCGCCGACGCCTACTTCGCGCCGGTGGTGATGCGTTTCGCGACCTACGCGCCGCCGCTGCCGGCCGAGGTGACGGCCTACATGGCGCGCGTGCAGGCCCTGCCCGGCGTGGCCGCGTGGATCGGGGACGCGCTGGCCGAGCAGGATTTCCTCGACTTCGAGGAACCCTACCGCAAGCACCGCTGAGCGGCAGCGCGACAGCCGGCGAGCGCCAGGATGCGGCGCATACACTGCGCCGCATGAAGGTGTACCTGGTCGGTGGCGCGGTGCGCGATCAGTTGCTCGGCCGCGCCGGCGGCGATCGTGACTGGGTCGTCGTCGGCGCCACGCCGGCGGAGATGCTGGAGGACGGCTACCAGCCGGTCGGCCGCGACTTCCCGGTCTTCCTGCACCCGCAGAGCGCACGAGGAATACGCCCTCGCGCGCACCGAGCGCAAGACGGCGCCGGGCTACCATGGCTTCGTCGTCCACGCCGCACCCGAGGTCACGCTGGACGAGGACCTGGCGCGCCGCGACCTGACGATCAATGCGATGGCGCGTGATGCCGACGGCACGCTGGTCGACCCGCACGGCGGCCAGCGCGACCTCGCACAGCGCGTGCTGCGCCACGTCTCGCCGGCCTTCGCCGAGGACCCGGTGCGCATCCTGCGGCTGGCGCGCTTCGCCGCGCGCCTGCCCGAGTTCACGGTCGCACCCGAGACCGTCGCGCTGATGCGCGGCATGGTCGAGGCCGGCGAGGTGGATGCGCTGGTGGCCGAGCGTGTCTGGCAGGAGCTGTCGCGCGGCCTGATGGAGCCCCGGCCCAGCCGCATGTTCGAGGTGCTGCGCGAGTGCGGTGCGCTGCGCCGCGTGTTGCCCGAGGTCGACCGCCTGTGGGGCGTGCCGCAGCGGCCCGAGCACCACCCCGAGGTCGACACCGGCGTGCACCTGATGCTGGTGCTGGACATGTCCGCGCGACTGGCGACGAGCCTCGCGGTGCGCTTCGCCTGCCTGTGCCACGACCTCGGCAAGGGCACGACACCCGCCGACGTGCTGCCGCGCCACATCGGCCACGAAGTGCGCAGCGAGAAGTTGCTGCGCGCGCTGTGCGAACGCTGGAAGGTGCCGACCGACTGCCGCGAGCTGGCCGAGGTGGTGGCACGCGAGCACGGCAACGTACACCGCAGTGGCGAACTGAATGCGGCGGCGCTGCTGCGGCTGCTCGAACGCTGCGACGCGCTGCGCCGGCCGGAGCGCTTTGCCGAGGCCCTGCTCGCCTGCGAGTGCGACGCACGCGGTCGGCTCGGCAAGGACGACGAGCCCTACCCGCAGCGCCCTCGCCTGGCGGCCGCGCTGCAGGCCGCGCTGGCGGTGGCCACGGCGCCGATCGCCGAGGCGGCAGCGGCCCGCGGCCTGAAAGGGCCGGCGATCGGCGACGCGGTGCGCGACGCGCGCGTCCGCGCGATCGCAGACGTGGTCTAGATCAACGCCCCGATCGCCATCGCGATCAAGCTCAGCAGCAGGCTGCTGGCGATCGGCAGGTGCCACTCGCGGCCGCGGAAGCGGAAGCTGAAGTCACCCGGCAGCCGGCCCAGGCCGATGCGCTTGAGCCAGTCGGCCAGGCCCTGGAAGACCAGGAAGGCGAGCAGGAAGACGATCAGCCAGCGCATCGTGATCTACAGGGTGTGGCTGCGGTCGCCGTGGGCGAAGCCGAGCGGGTCGAGAGTGAGGCCCTTGGCCAGACCGATCACCTTGAACAACTCGCCCATCTCGTGCTCGGTGAGCAGCTTCTGCGCGTTCGCCGTGGTGCGCAGGTCGGCGCCTTGCAGCATCTCCATCAGGCCGCAGTTCATCAGGAAGCGCGCCTGCGTGGTGTAGCCGATCACGTCCATGCCGGCGTCCTGCGCGGCCAGCGCGATGCCGGTGAAGTCGATATGGGCGGTGATGTCCTTGTCGCCGACCTCGGACAGCGGGTCGTCGTCGCTGCGGTGCGCCCGATGGCACATCAGCGTGCCGCCGCGGCGCTGCGGATGCCAGTACTCGTGCTCCGGAAAACCATAGTCGATGAAGAACGCGGCGCCGCGGCCCAGCCGCTCGGCCAGCGTGGCGACGAAGGCACGCGCCTGCGGGTGGATCTCGGTGACGGTGCCTGGCACGAACGGCGCGTCCAGCGGCGGGCGCTGCCCGGTGTCGCGGTCGGCCCAGGCGAAGCCGTCGGCGGTAGCCACCACACCACGCTCGAACCAGCGCTCGCCGTCGAAATGCAGCAGCTGCACCGGCATCGCGTCGAGCACCTCGTTGCCGACGACCACGCCGTCAAAGTGTTCCGGCAGGCGATCGACCCACACCACCTGCTCGCCGAACGCTGCGAGACGCTCGCGCTGGCGCTCGCGCAGCGACGCGGACAGCTCGACGATCGTGTAACGCCGCACCCGCTCGCCCAGCGCTTCCAGCAGCTGCGCCGCCAGCGCACCCGAGCCGGCGCCGAACTCCCACACCTCGCCGCTCTGCGCGGCGTCCAGCGCCTGCGCCAGCTGCCGCGCCAGCGCGCGGCCGAACAGCGGCGAGAGCTCCGGCGCGGTGACGAAATCGCTGCCCGACGCGGGCATCAGGCCGAACTTGCGGCTGTCGCGGCTGTAGTAGCCGAGGCCGGGCGCATACAGCGCCATCGCCATGAAGCGCTCGAAGCCGATCCAGCCCCCTGCCTCGGCGATGGCCTCGCGGATGTGCCGGCGCAGGGCCGCCGATACACTGTCGCCCTCGTTCTGTTGCATTGCCGCATTGTAGGAAGCCATGTCCCCCGCCCCGTCGGTCCGTCCCGTCGTGCTGGTCACCGGCGCCGCCCGTCGCATCGGGCGGATGATCGTGCTCGACCTGGCGGCGCATGGCCACGACATCGCGCTGCACTGCCACCAGGTCTCGGACGAGGCGACCACGACGCTCGCCGAACTGCGTGCGCTCGGCGTGCGTGCCGAGGTGTTCGCCGCCGATCTGGCCGACGAAGCCGCCTGCCGCGCACTGGTGCCGGCGGTGGCCGAGGCCTTCGGCCGCCTCGATGCGCTGGTCAACAACGCTTCGCGCTTCGCCCACGACGATGCGGCGAGCTTCGGCCACGCCGAGATGGACGCCCACTGGCGCGTCAACACCGCGGCGCCCATCCTGCTGGCGCGTGCGCTGCACGCTCACCTGGCGGCACGCGGTGCCAGCGGCTGCGTCGTCAACCTGCTCGACCAGAAGCTCGACAACCCGAACCCCGACTACCTGTCGTACACGCTGTCGAAGGCCGCGCTGGCCAGCGCCACGGTGATGCTGGCGCAGGCGCTGGCGCCGCGGCTGCGCGTCTGCGGCGTGTCGCCGGGTGTGACGCTGCTGTCCGGCGAGATGAGCGAGGCCGACTTCGCCGCCGCCCACCGGCTGACGCCGCTGGAGCGCTCGTCGGCACCGGCCGACATCGCGCAGGCGGTGCGCTACCTGCTCGGCGCCGGCGCGGTCACCGGAACGACGCTGCTGGTCGACGGCGGCCAGCACCTGGTGCCGCAGCCGCGCGACGTGGCTTTCCTGGTCAGGGGCGCCTGAGCATGGCCAGCCCGCTGCACGACCCGCGGCTGCTCGACTGCCGGCGCCTGTTCCTGCGCGACTACGAGGTGCGCATGAACATCGGCGCGCACGACTTCGAGAAGCGCGGCGAGCAGCGCGTGCTGATCAACGTCGAGCTCTACGTGCCGCTGGCGCTGTCGACGCCGCAGCGCGACGAGCTCGACGAAGTGCTCGACTACGACTTCATCCGCCGCGCGATCGTCGCGCGCATCGCGCGCGGCCATGTGCAGCTGCAGGAGACGCTGTGCGACGACGTGCTGGCGGTGATGCTGGCCCACCCCAAGGTGCGCGCCGCGCGCGTGTCGACCGAGAAACCCGATGTGTACCCCGACTGCGCCGCGGTCGGCTGCGAAGTCTTTGCGATGAAGGAAGCACCATGAGTGCCGTGCTCGACGACCCCAAGGCTGCTGCGAAGCAGGCTCATGAGATCAACAAGCTCTCGAAGCGGCTGCACCGCCAGGTCGGCCAGGCGATCACCGACTTCAACATGATCGAGGACGGCGACAAGGTGATGGTCTGCGTCTCCGGCGGCAAGGACAGTTATGCGCTGCTCGACATCCTGATCAACCTGCGCCAGCGTGCGCCGGTCAAGTTCGAGCTGGTCGCCGTCAACCTCGACCAGAAGCAGCCCGGCTTCCCTGAGCATGTGCTGCCCGACTACCTGAAGAGCCTGGACATTCCGTTCCACATCGAGAACCAGGACACCTACTCGATCGTCAAGCGCCTGATCCCCGAGGGCAAGACGATGTGCAGCCTGTGCTCGCGGCTGCGCCGCGGCATCCTCTACCGCGTCGCTGGCGAGCTGGGCGCGACCAAGGTCGCGCTCGGCCACCACCGCGACGACATGCTGCAGACGCTGTTCATGAACATGTTCTTCGGCAGCCGGCTGAAGGGCATGCCGCCCAAGCTGGTCAGCGACGACGGCAAGAACATCGTGATCCGCCCGCTGGCCTACGTCGCCGAGCCCGATCTCGAGCGCTGGGCCGCGCACCGCCAGTTCCCGATCATCCCGTGCACGCTGTGCGGCAGCCAGGAGAACCTGCAGCGCGTGCAGATGAAGAAGATGCTGCGCGAGTGGGACCGCCAGTTCCCCGGCCGGCTGGACAACATCTTCACCGCGATGGGCAACATCGTGCCCTCGCACATGATGGACAAGAAACTCTATCCGTTCACGACGCTCCAAACGACCGGAGCCGTCAACCCCGACGGCGACCGCGCGTTCGACGAGGACGAGGACTGCGCGACCCCGGTCGCGCAGCCGATCCGCATCCAGCGCGACGACTGACATCTCCCGTCACAGGAGGACCCGATGATCCGCACCCTGAGCCTCCTGACCCTGACTGCCACGCTGGCCGGCTGCGCGGCGATGACCACGCTGAACAGCGAGGTGTCGAGCTACAGCGCCTGGCCGGCCGACCGCAAGGCGGGCACCTACAGCTTCGAGCGCCTGCCCTCGCAGCAGACGCGAGCCGAGCAGCAGCAGGTGCTGGAGGACAGCGCACGCCGCGCGCTGGAGTTCGCCGGCTTCGCGCCCGCCGCGGACGGCCAGGCCAGCGAGTACGTGGTGCAGCTCGGCGCCCGTGTCAGCGCCACCGAGACCTACTACGACGATCCGTTCTGGTGGCGCGGAGGCCTGTACTCGCACCGCTTCACGCGGCCGTGGCCGCGCTACGGCGTCGGGGTCGGCTTCGGTGCCGGCATTCCGACGACCAACTACGAACGCGAGGTGGCGGTGTTGATCCGCGACCGCAAGAGCGGCCAGCCGCTGTACGAGACACGCGCCAGCAACGACGGCGGCTCGCCGTCGATCCGCTCGCTGCTGCCGGCGATGTTCGAGGCGGCGATGAAGGACTTCCCGGCCGGCAGCGTGACGCCGCGCCGCGTGACCACCGAGATCACCACGCCCTGAGGCGCCGGCAGCGCGGCTCAGTCGGCGGCGGCCGACAGCGCGCGGAAGTCGGCTTCCCAGCCCTTCAGCTTCGCCACGGCCGCCTGGCGCTGGGCCGGCGTGGTGGCGTTGTGCAGGCTGGCCGCGAAGCTGCAGTTGTAGGCCTCCAGTCGCTGCTGATGGCGGCGGTAGGCCTCGCGCGGTGAACTCACCATGCGCTCGCTCCAGGCGCGCAGCGCGGCCTGCGCGGCATCGGGCGCGGCCCGCTCGGTGCCGAGCCGGCGCAGCAGCGCGACGCTGTCCTGCTGGCGCTGCAGCCGCTCGGCGTTCCAGACCTCGGCGTCGAAGGGCGAGGCCGCCACCAGCTTGGCCACCAGCGCCCGCTGGCCCTCGTCGAGCGTGCCGTAGAGGAACTCGGCGCGCTCGACGACACGCTTGACCGAGCGCTCCTGGCGGCGCTGCGGGTCCTTGTCGAGGTACTCGTCGCGGAACTCCTCGTTGTTGCGCGCCTGGCGGCGCTCGATGTGCTGCAACTGCGCGGGCTTCAGCGTCGTCGCCAGCTCGGCAGCGGCCGGCAGGGCCTGGTCGAGCGCCCGGTCGGCACGCAGCCGCAGTTCGCTCCACCAGTGGCAGGCGCGTTCCGGCGAGGTGTCGGCCAGCACCTCGGCCTGGGCGCGCACCAGCAGGCCGGCGTAGTCGGGCAGCTGGGTGCGGCGGTGCCAGGCGAACCACTGCGCCAGCGCGTCGCGCACACGCAGCGACTGGGCGTCGTCGAAGTCGGCGTAGCCGTCGAGCCACCAGTAGGCCAGCTCAGGCCCCTGGTTGTAGCCAAAACGTACCGCACTGCAGCCCGTCAACCCCCAGGCCAGCACGAACAGCGCCACGATAATGCGCAGTCTCGACACCACGTTCCTCACGAACATACGCGTCATGGCTCTGGACATCGTGATCATGGCCGCGGGCAAGGGAACCCGCATGAAGTCGGCCCGGCCCAAGGTGCTGCACCGGTTGGCCGGGCGCAGTCTACTTCAGCACGTGGTCGACACCGCGTCGGTGCTGAAGGCCGACCGCAGCGTGGTCATCACCGGCCACGGCGCCGACCAGGTCGAGGCGGCATTCGCCGGGCAGGGCCTGGACTTCGTGCGCCAGGAGCCGCAGCTCGGCACCGGCCACGCGGTGCAGCAGGCGGCGCCGAAGCTGCATGACGAAGGCACCACGCTGATCCTCAACGGCGACGTGCCGCTGATCGAAGCCGAAACGCTCGCCAGGCTCGTCGAAGCCTGCGGCGGCAAGTCGCTCGCGCTGCTGACCGTGGTGCTCGACGACCCGAGCGGCTACGGCCGCATCGTGCGCAGCGGCGACTCGGTCGGCGGCACCATCGAGGGCATCGTCGAGCACAAGGACGCCACGCCCCAGCAACGGCGCATCCAGGAGGTCTACACCGGCGTGATGGCGGCGCCAACCGCGCTGCTCAAGCGCTGGCTGGCCAGGCTGAAGAACGACAACGCGCAGAAGGAGTACTACCTGACCGACGTGGTCGCGATGGCGGTGGCCGACCATGTGCACGTGGTCGCCACGCACGCCCACGACGAGACCGAGGTGCTGGGCATCAACAGCCCGGCGCAGCTCGCCGAGCTGGAGCGTCGCTACCAGCGCCGCATCGCCGATGCGCTGATGGAAGCCGGCGTGCGCCTGGCCGACCCGGCACGCATCGACGTGCGCGGCGAGCTGGTCTGCGGGCAGGACGTCGAGATCGACGTCGGCTGCGTGTTCGAGGGCCGCGTCGAGCTGGGCAGCAACGTGCGCATCGCGTCGCACTGCGTGGTCCGCAACTGCCGCATCGCCGACAACGTGGTGATCCACTCCTTCACCCACATCGACGGCGAGGCGCAGGGCGCGATCGTCGGCAACGGCGCGCTGATCGGCCCGTTCGCGCGGCTGCGCCCCGGCGCCGAGCTGGGCGCGGAGGTGCACATCGGCAACTTCGTCGAGGTGAAGAACTCGACGCTGGCCAAGGGCGCCAAGGCCAACCACCTCGCCTACCTCGGCGACGCGACGGTGGGCGAGCGCGTCAACTACGGCGCCGGCAGCATCACCGCCAACTACGACGGCGCCAACAAGCACCGCACGGTGCTCGGCGACGATGTGCACATCGGCAGCAACTCGGTGCTGGTGGCGCCGATCACCATCGGCGCCGGCGCAACCGTCGGCGCGGGCTCGACGCTGTCCAAGGACGCGCCGGCCGGTCAGTTGACGCTGGCGCGGCCGAAGGCGGTCTCGCTGAGCGGCTGGACGCGGCCGGTCAAGCTCAAGAAGTAGCGCCGGCCCGCCGCTCGGCGGCGCGGCGCTGGCGTGCCCAGGCCTCGAAGGCCGCCACCGGCATCGCCGCGCCGATCAGCAGGCCCTGGATCTGCTCGCAACCCTGTGCGGCCAGGAAGTCGCGCTGCGCCTGCGTCTCGACGCCCTCTGCGGTGACCGTCATGCCCAGGCTGAGGCCCAGCTGCACGATGGCTCGCGTGATCGCCGCCGAGTCGCGGTTGCCCGGCAGGTCGTGCACGAACGAGCGGTCGATCTTGATCTTGTCGATCGGCAGCTCCTTCAGGTGGCCGAGCGACGAGTAGCCGGTGCCGAAGTCGTCCACCGCGATGCCCAGGCCCAGCGCCTTCAGGCGCAGCAGCCGGTGCTTCACCTCGCCGAGGTCGTCCATCAGCATGCGCTCGGTCAGCTCCAGCTCGAGCAGCGGCGCGGCACCGCGCAGGCTCTCGCCGTCGTCGGCCAGCACCTGCGCGACCGCCTCGACGAAGCCGACCGACTGGAACTGCACCGACGACAGGTTGACCGCCACCGGCGCGATGCCCAGGCCCTGCGCCTGCCAGCGTACCGCGCAGCGTGCCGCCTCCTTCAGCGCCCATTGGCCGAGCGGCAGCATCAGGCGCTGGCGCTCGACCACCGGGATGAACTGGTCGGGCAGCAGCAGGCCGCGCTCCGGGTGGTTCCAGCGCATCAGCGCCTCGCAGCCGGTCAGCACGTCGTCGCGCAGGCGCAACTGCGGCTGGAAGTAGAGCTCGAACTCGCCGCGTTCGAGCGCATGGGCGAGCTGGCCCTCGAGCACCAGCGCGGCATAGGCGCTGTCGGCCATGCCGCGGTCGAAGCACTGGTGGTTGGCGCGGCCGCGCGACTTGGCCAGGTACATCGCGCTGTCGGCGTTCTTGATCAGCTCGTCGGGTGTGCTGGCGTCGCCGGGGAAGAAGGCGACACCGATCGACGGCGTCACCGAGATCGGCCGGCCCTCGGCATTGACCGGCACCTCGATCGCCGCGAGCAGCTTGCGCGCCACCTCGTCGACGTCGTGATGCTGCTGCTCCTGGGACGGCCCGCCATGCAGCAGCACCATGAACTCGTCGCCGCCGAAGCGCGCCACCAGGTCGGTGGTGCGCAGGCTGGCCAGGATGCGCGCCGACACCGTGCGCAGCAGCGTGTCGCCGGCCAGGTGGCCGAGCGAGTCGTTGACGCGCTTGAAGTGGTCGAGGTCGATGAACAGCAGCGCCAGCCGCGTGCCCTCGGCCTGCGCCGCGGCCATGTGCTGCTGCAGCTGCTCCATGAACGACATCCGGTTGGGCAGGCCGGTCAGCGCGTCGTGGTGGGCGAGGTGGTGGATGCGCGCCTGCGCCGCCTGGCGGTCGCGGATGTCGCGCACGATGGTCATGCGCATGCGCTCGCCGTTGCGCAGCATGGTGCGCACGATGAACTCGACGGCGATGCGCTGGCCGGAACGGTCGACGATCGCGGTCTCGTAGGTGATCTCGTGGCCGGCCTGCATCACCGCGGTGACACGCGCCACCTGGTCGGGTGCGACGAAGTCGAGCGCCGGCCGCCCGCGCAGCTCCTCGAGCGTGAAGCCGATCAGCGCGCACAGCGGCGGGTTGACGTCGGTGATGAAGCCGTCCTTGTGGAAGACGATGCCCTCGGCACTGGCCTGCATGAACTTGGCCAGGCGCTCCTCCGACTCGCGCACCGCGCGCTCGGCCAGGCGATGTTTGGTGATGTCGGAGATCAGCACGAAACAGCCGACCGTGTCGCCGCCTTCGCCCAGATGCGGCAGCAGGTTGACCTCGATGAAGCGTGTGCTGCCGTCGGCCTGCGGCAACTGGCGTTCGTAGGCCGCCGCCTGCTGGTGGCGCAGCACCTGCTCGACACGCGGCTGGATCTGGTCGGCCGCCGCCTGGCCGATCACCTCGGCGAAGGTCTTGCCGACCACGGCGCGCTCGTCGGTGCCGAAGGTGCGCGCATAGGCCTTGTTGGCGAACTGGCACTGGAAGTCGCTGGCCCGGTAGTAGGCGATCAGCACCGGCACGTTGTCGGCCAGCAGGCGGAACAGCGAGGCCTGCGCGCGCGCCTCGCTCTCCGAGCGCCGTGCAATGCTGGCGTCGTGCAGCAGGCACAGCCAGCGGGCCGTCGCGGCATCCCATCGACACGACCACTCGACCCATGCACTGGCCACCTGCAGCGCGACGGCGAAGTCGATGCGCGCCGCCAGGCCGGCCAGCAGCGCCGGCCGGCTGTCGGCGCCGAGCAGCTCCTGCCAGCCGCGGCCGAGCAGCCGTGCCGCCGACCGCTGCGCGAACTCGGCGACGGCGGCGTTGACGTGCAGCGCGCTGCCATGCTCGTCGAGCAGCAGCACCATTCCGGGCAGCGCGTCCCAGGCCGCCGCGTCCTCGATGGCGGGCCTGCGCGGGTTCATCCGGCCGACGCTGCGCGCAGCGTGTGGAGGGCGAGGCAGAGATCGTCCCAGGCCTTGGCCTTGTCGGCCAGGTTGCGCAGCAGGTAGGCCGGGTGGTAGGTCACGATCAGCGGCACGCCCTGATAGCGGTGCACACGCCCGCGCAGCCGGCCGATCGGCTCGTCGCTGCGCAGCAGGCTCTGCACCGCGAAGCGCCCCATCGCCAGGATGATGCGCGGCCGCACCAGCTCGACCTGGCGGATCAGGAAGGGCTCGCACTGCGCCAGTTCCTCGGGCTCCGGGTTGCGGTTGCCGGGCGGCCTGCACTTCAGCGTGTTGGCGATGTAGACCTGCTGCGCTGCATCGGCCTCCGCACGGGTCAGGCCGATGGCACGCAGCATGTTGTCGAGCAGCTGCCCCGACTTGCCGACGAAGGGCTCGCCCTGGCGGTCTTCCTGCTCGCCGGGTGCCTCGCCGACGATCATCCAGTGCGCGCTGGTGTGGCCGACGCCGAACACCGTCTGCCTTCGCCCCTCGCACAGCTTGCACGCGCGGCAGTTGACCACCGCCTCGCGCAGTTCGGGCCAGTCCATCGTCTCCACCCCCACCGGGCGATCACCGCGCGGCAGTGCGGCAACCTGCGTCGGCACGGGGGTCGGCCTTGTGTCCGGCGCGGCGCGTGCCGCGCCCTCCCCCCGCTCGGCGGGGGGCTGGGGGGCGTCGTCGGGGCCCCGCAGGGGACCAGGCTGTGGCTCTGGCCACAGCCTGATCCCCGATCTCGTGCAGCATGGCGCGCTGGCGTTCAGTCCAGGCCATGACCCGCCTCCGGGATGGCCAGGCTCATCACCGCCGCGTCCTCGCGCTGGCCGTGCGGCGCAGGGTAGTAGCCGCGGCGCCGCCCGACGTGCACGAAGCCGCGCCGCAGGTAGATGCTGCGCGCGCGGGCATTGCTCTCGCGCACCTCCAGCCAGAGCTGCCGTGCGCCACGCTCGCGGCACAGCGACACCAGCGCGTCGAGCAGGTGCAGCGCATGGCCGCGGTGCTGGGCCGGCGGCGCCACGGTGATGTTGAGCAGGTGCATCTCCTCGACGCCGGCCATCGCGACGAAGTAGCCGAGGATGCAGCCCTCGCCGTCGTAGAGCACCGAGGCGGCATAGCCCGAGGCGAGCGAATCGACGAAGTTGCCGCGGGTCCACGGGAAGGCATAGGCCGCGACCTCGATCGCCATCACCGTGTCGAGATGCGCAGTGGTCATCGGCAGCAGCAGGCGCTGCCGGGGCTCGGGCACCGCACTCATGGCGTCGCGGCCCGCGCGGCCTCGCGTTCGGCGGTGGTCTGGGCGACCTTGTCGCGCAGGTAGACCGGCAGCGCCAGCGCAGCGTCGAGCACCGCGCCTTCGCGCCAGGCCGCTTCGGCCAGGCGCGCCAACGCCGAGGCACGCGAACGCGTCGCCGGGCGGCGCAGCGCGGCGCCGGTGACCAGGCGCTCGCCGAAGGCCTCCAGCGCCGTGCCGGCAACGCAGTGCGGCGGCCGCCCGGCCCACAGGCGATGGAGCTCGTCGGGGCGGCACAGCATCGGCGCATGCAGCACCTGCCAGCGGCCCGCATCGCGGCGGTAGTGCGCCGCGTAGACCTCGTCCATGCGTGCGTCCATCGTGACCCAGACATCGGCAGCGGCCTCGCCGAGTTCGTCGACCGCGTCCTGCGCGACCAGCAGCAGGCTGTCCAGCGCCAGCACCGGCCGCCCCGCGCCGAGCGCCAGGCCCTGCGCCACCGAACAGGCGCTGCGCAGGCCGGTGAAGGCGCCGGGACCGCGGCCGAAGCCGAAGGCATCGACGTCGTGCAGCGTGCAGCCGGCCGACTTCAGCAGCGCCAGCAGTTCGGGCAGCAGCCGCGCCGAGGCCTGCGCCCCGCCCTCGCCCTCGGCGACCGACAGTGCACCGTCGCGGCTGAGCGCGAGGCTCATCACCTCGGTCGAGCAGTCGATGGCCAGCAGGCAGGTCATGCCGGCGAGTTTAGGTCAAGGCCCGGTGCGCGCCGGGCTGCGTGAGATCATCGCGGCATGCCGTTCTCCTCGCTTCCGCGCGCGCTGCTGGCGCTGCTGCTGGCCGGCTTCACCAGCCTCGCCGCCGCCCGCCTGCCCCCCGAGGTCTATGCCGCGCTCGAACGCGCCAAGGTGCCGCCCGAGGCGCTGGTGGTGGTGGTCCAGGAAGCCGGCAGCAACCGCACGCGGCTGGCCTGGCGCGCCGATGCGCCGGTCAACCCGGCCTCGCTGACCAAGCTGCTGACCACCTACGCTGCGCTCGACCTGCTCGGCCCGGCCTGGGCCTGGTCCACGCCGGTGTGGCTGCAGGGCACGGTGACCGACGGCGTGCTCGAAGGCAACCTCGTCATCAAGGGCAGCGGCGACCCGAAGCTGGTGCCCGAACGGCTGTGGCTGATGCTGCGCCGCGTGCAGCAGCTCGGCGTGCAGGAGATCCGCGGCGACATCGTGCTCGACCGCAGCGCGTTCAACGTGCCCGAGCAGAACCCGGCCGACTTCGACGGCGAGCCGCTGCGGCCCTACAACGTGCGTGCCGACGCGCTGCTGCTGGCCTACCGCTCGGTGCTGCTGAGCTTCACGCCGGACGCGGCGCGTGGTGTCGCGCTGGTCGGCCTCGACCCGCCGCTGGCCGGCGTGCGCGCGGATGCCAGCGTGCCGCTGGCGGCCGGCCCGTGCAACGACTGGCGCGGCGACCTGAAGGCCGACTTCAGCGATCCGACGCGCCTGCGCCTGGCCGGCAGTTTTGCGACCGCCTGCGGCGAGAAGACCTGGCCGCTGGCCTACGCCGACCCGCGCAGCTACAACGACCGGCTGCTCGCCGGCCTGTGGCGCGAGATGGGCGGCAAGCTCACCGGCAGCGTGCGCGACGGAGTCGCGCCCAGCCTGCCGCCGACCTTCACCAGTGTCTCGCCGGCGCTGTCCGAAGTGATCCGCGAGATCAACAAGTTCAGCAACAACGTGATGGCGCAGCAGCTGTTCCTGTCGCTGGGCCTGGCGCGTGGCGGCTCGGGCACGCCCGAGGCCTCGCGCGAGGTGCTGCGCCGCTGGCTGGCCGAGCGCATCGGCCGCCCGCAGGCCGAGGGTGTGGTGATCGACAACGGCTCGGGCCTGTCGCGCGAGACGCGGCTGAGCGCGCAGCAGCTGGCGCGGCTGCTGCAGTCGGCCTGGGGCAGCGCGGTGATGCCGGAGTTGATGGCCTCGCTGCCGGTGTCGGGCCTCGACGGCACGCTGACGCGCTCGAAGGCGCCGCCGGGCCGGGCTCACCTGAAGACCGGTTCGCTGCGTGACGTCGCCGGGGTCGCCGGCTACGTGCTTGCGCAAGGCGGCCGGCGCTACGTGGTGGTGGCCATCGTCAACCACCCGAACGCCAACGCGGCGCGCCCGGCGATCGATTCGCTGGTGCAATGGGTCGTCAACGAGGCCGGCGCGCCCGCGGCCGTCCCCGAAACGCAGAACTGACAGCCCCCGCCATGCCGCGGCGGCGACGGCGCCCGAGGGCGCCGCCGCGGCGGCCGATCAGAAGCGGTACGAGACGCCGAACGAGTACGTCACCGGCCGGAAGTCGATCTCCGTGGTCAGCACCGTCGTGCCGGCCGCGACCAGCTTGGACTTGGTGTCGACGCGCGCGATGCTGCCGAACAGGCCCCATTCCTTGTTGAACGCGTAGTCGAGGCCGGCCTGCAGCACCAGGCCGGTGGAGTCGGACATCTTCACGTCGGGCGCCAGCTTCGACTTCACGCTGGTGAACTTGGTGTAGTTGATGCCGGCACCGAGGTAGGGGCGGAAGCGGTCGCCGTCGTCGCCGAAGTGGTAGTTGACGATCAGCGTCGGCGCGACGTTGCGGGCCGACAGCACGTCGTCGCCGAGGAAGGCGACGGTGCCGGTGGCCTTGGCCTTGATCTTCGGCGGCACGCCGATGACCAGCTCGACACCGACGTTGGGCGTGAACAGGCGCTCGTAGGTCAGCAAGAGCGTGGTCGCGTTGCCGGTCTCGGCATCGGCGCCCGGCGGCACGCCGGCGCCCTGGATGCCGTTGGTCTTCGAGTTCGTCGTGTACTCGATGGCACCGACCTTGAAGATGTTCTGCTGCGCGAGCGCAGCGACCGGCAGGGCCAGCGCTGCCACGGTGGCCAGGGCCCGGATGCGGTTCTGGTTCATGAGGTTCTCCCGGTCCTGGCCGTCAGTTGATCCAATGCGCTGCGCGCAGTTGCTCGACCAGCGCGTCGCTGAACAGCTGGTGGCCCTTGGTCGAAGGGTGCACCGTGTCGGCAAACAGCCAGCTGGTCACGTCGGCGCCGGTCACCAGCGTGTTGAACGGCGCGCCGGTGGTGCCGTTGCAGAACAGCGAGGTGCCGTCATCGACCTGGCCGCCGGTGAGCGTACTGATCTTGTCGACATCGCAGGCCGGCGTCGTCACGTTGGTCAGGCCGTAGGTGGCGGGGTCGGCGATCCATGTGCGCAGCACTGGATTCGGGTCGATCCAACGCACCGCTGCGCCGGAGAGCCCTTCGCGCAGCCAGAGGTTGAAGACGTCGCCCAGGCCCTTGACGACGACCTGGGTGTTGGCGTCGGCACTCGACGAAGCGCGGTGTCGACGGTGAAGTCGACCATGCTGATCACCGCGACGTACTTGCCGCCGTTGGCGAGGATGTCGTTGCGCACGTAGCCGGCGAGTTCCAGCGCGGCCGTCTTCATCGCACCCTGTGCGACCTGCTGCGCCTCGAACACCTCCTGCTGCACGCGGGTCTCGGCCTGCGCCGGCGTGATCAGCCCGGCGAGCACGTCGGCCTGCGCACGCGTCTGGCTGGCCGTCACGCGGCCGCGGAGAACACCGCGAGCTGGTAGAACAGGTCGTTGTGCCCGGCGAAGACGATGACCAGGTCGCTGTCCTTGAAGCTGCCGAAACGCGCGAGGTGATTGGCGATCTGCGTCTTCACCGGCACGGTCAGGAAGCCGGACGTCTTGCCGATGCCGTTCGGATCGGTGACGCGCGCCCCGCCCTGGCTGTAGCCGGTGCAGGTGCCGGCCAGCACCGGGTTGGCGGCCGCCGGGCAGGCCACCGAGGTCGTGCGCAAAGCCGACCTCGGCCGGCGTGACGATGATCGGCGCGGTGACGGTGCTGAGCGCCGTGGCCAGGTTCTCGACCCACACCTTGCCGGTGGCGGCGAGCGTGCCCAGGTCGTTCAGGTTGGTGGTGAAGCGGCCGCCGAAGTAGGCGGTCGGCGTGGTGCCTGGGATGGCGGTCGCCGGCGTGTAGGTGCCGATGTCGCTGAGGCTGTCGCCGAAGGACACCAGCGCGCCGAACGAACCCGGCGTGGTCGGGCCACCGGTCGGGGATTGGCTGCCGGGAACGTAGGGGTCCCCGCCGCCGCAGGCCGCCAGCAGCGCGGCAGCCAGCGCCAGCGGCCCCAGGGATCGAATCAGCTTCATGTGCACCTCGTCGCTCGGATCGGGAATAAAACGAACGACCGTTCGTTTTTTCTGCCGAGACTATAGAGGTGCGGCCATGCGCCGCGCCGCCGGGGAAACCCGGCGCTGCGTTGCGCGCTTGATCAGGCTCAGAACGGGTTGGCGCGTGCCCGCGTGGTGGCGAGCGAACCGATGTACTGGTGGCCGGTGGGGCCGAGGTGGGTGTCGTCGGCCCACAGGTAGCGCGCGGCGTCGCCGCCGGAGACCAGCGTGTCGGTCGTGCACAGCTCGACGGTGGCCGCCAGAGTCGCGTCGCAGACCGGATCGGTGACGTTGGTCATGTTGCCGTAGCTGGTCGGGAAGCGCGACATGCCCTGGACGAGTTCGTCGGTCAGCATGATCGCGACCTGCGAGCCCGACAGCTTGGAGATGCCGACGCGCAAGCCCTCGTTGAACTTGGCGACGAGGTCGCGCAACAGCGCACTGCGCGTGCTGTCGCCGCTGGTCTCGTTCTCCTTCAGCGCAAACGGCGACACGGAGAGATCGGGCACGGTGGACACGAGGACCTTGCCGCCCGCGTCGGCGATGCGCGAGACCTGGCCGGCCAGCGCGAGCCCGGCGGCATAGGCGCCCGACAGCAGCTGCGCCTTGGACACGCCGGGGTATTGCGAGTACTGCTCGAGCACGTCGTTCTGGCCGACGAACATCGTGACCAGGTCCTTCTCGGCAAAGGTGTCGGTGGCCAGGTGCAGGTCGACCTGGTCCGACAGGTCGGCGACCAGCGCGCCCGCCGTCGCATAGATGCGGCTGCGCGGGTCGGGCACGCCGTCCGGGTTGCAGTCGGGGAAGGTCAGCCCGAAGTTCGAGGCCAGCCGCTGCACCCACAGTGCGTTGCCTGCGCAGTTGAGCGTCTTGACATCGTTGGTCTCGGTCGTCAGCGCATTGACCGTGTACTTGCGACCCTCGGCCGTGATCAGGCTGTTCTCGTCGCCGAAGGCGAGCACGCGCCGCGGCTGGAACGCCACGACAGGATCGCCGCCGCCGCAGGCGCCGATCAGCGAAGCCAGGCCGAGCAGGAGCGCCAAGGCGGCGCGGCGGGTTGCAGGGACCTGCAGATTCATCGGGACTCCATCAAGGGAAATGCGCCAGTCATTGACCTCAGGCAGCGGCGCGGCTGAGCCGGTCGCGAACACCGTCCCAGGCGGGCGTCGGCGGAGGTTCCTCGACCCAGATCAGATCCGGGCCTTCGGCATCGAGTTCGCGCAGCGTGGCAAAGAGTTCGTGCGCCGCGCGGTCCGGGTCGTCCGGCATGACCCGGCGCTTCAGCGCGGACCGCGGCGGCAGCGGTACCGTGCGCGAATATACCGCCAGCTTCAAGGCGCTGTCGCCGAGCATCTGCAACGCGGTATTCAGCATCTCCGCCGGCATCAGCCGCAGCCTGGCACGCGGCGCGTAGTGCGACTCCAGCGTGCCCGAAGCACGCGGCGAGTTCGCATCCGGCTCACCCAGCGCCACGCCGGCGGCCGCTTCGATGCGTTCGCGGGGAATCTGCCCCGGACGCAACAGCACGGGCACGGCGCCGCTGCAGTCGACGATCGAGGACTCGATACCGACCTCGCAGTCGCCGCCGTCGAGCACCAGAAGCGAGTCGCCGAACTCGTCGACCACGTGCGCGGCGCGCGTCGGGCTGATGCGGCCGAAGCGGTTGGCACTGGGTGCAGCGACGCCGGGCACGCCGAGACGCCGCGCAGCGGCGAGAAGCGCGTGGGCGACGGGGTGCGCCGGGCAGCGCAGGCCGATGGTGTCCTGCCCGCCGGCGGCGGCCATCGCCATGCCGGGGACACGCCGCACGATGACGGTCAGCGGTCCGGGCCAGAACGACTCGATCAAGCGGCGCGCCGCGGGGCTGATCTGGGCCGCGAATGCATCGGTACCGGCCGGGTCGGCGACATGGACGATCAGCGGGTGGTCGCTGGGCCGCCCCTTGAGCGCGAAGATCCGGGCGACCGCTGCGACATCGTCGGCCCGGGCGCCGAGGCCGTAGACGGTCTCGGTGGGAAAGGCGACCAGTTCACCCGCCGCCAGCACTTCGGCCGCGCGCTCGACCGCCGCGTCGTCGACCCCGGTCAGCAGCACGATTCAGAACGCCTCGATGCCGAGGATCGTGGCGGCCTGCAACGCCCGTTCGCGCGCCTGCGTGGCGCCTTCGGCCGTGATCGTCAGGTGCCCCATCTTGCGGCCCGGGCGTGCCTGCGCCTTGCCGTACAGATGCAGGTGCGTGCCGGGCAGGGCCAGCACCGCAGCCCAGTCGGGCTCGCTCTCGTCCGGACCTCGACGGAACCAGAGGTCGCCGAGCAGGTTGAGCATCACCGCGGCCGAGTGCAGCCGCGGCTGGACCAGCGGTGCACCGGCAAGCGTGCGCACCTGCAGATCGAACTGCGACACATCGCAGGCGTCGATGCTGTAGTGGCCCGAGTTGTGCGGGCGCGGCGCCATCTCGTTGGCCACCAGATCGCCGTTGCGCAGCACGAAGAACTCGACGCAGAGCACGCCGACATATTCCATCGAGGCAGCGATGCGCGTCGCGGCAGCGACCGCGCGCTGCTGGAGCTCGGCGGCAATGCCCTCCGCCGGCACCGTGGTGACGGCGAGGATGCCGTCACGATGGAGATTGCGCTGCACCGGCAGGTGCACGACGGCTCCGTCGGCCCCACGGGCAACGAGCACGCTGATCTCCGCGGCCAGATCGAGCCGGCGCTCCAGCACGCAGGGAACGCGCTTCATCGCGGCCCACGCCTCGGTGAGTTCGCGCTCGTTGCCGACACGGGCCTGCCCCTTGCCGTCGTAGCCGAGGCGCGTGGTCTTCAGGATGCCCGGCAGCATCGCCGATGCGTCGACACGCGCGAGCTGGTCTTCGTTGTCGATCAGCGCGTGCGGGGCACAGGGCACGCCACAGCGCTGGAAGTGCGCCTTCTCCAGTGCACGGTCCTGGCAGATCGCCACGGCGTCGGCCGCCGGCGCCACAGGGCGATGGGCGCCGAGCGTGATCAGCGCGGCGGCGGGCACGTTCTCGAACTCGGTCGTGATCGCGGCACTGCGCTGCATCAGTTGCGCCAGGCCCTGCTCATCCAGGTAGGGTGTCTCGATGTGGTGATGGGCCACCCAGCCCGCCGGGCTCGCGGCATCGGGATCCAGGACCGCGGTGAAGTAGCCCATCTGCTGTGCCGCGTGCACGAACATGCGGCCCAGCTGGCCGCCGCCCATCACGCCGAGTGTGGCGCCGGGCGCGATGAAGCGGAATCCGGAGGTCGTCATGGTCGGCATCACTTCAGCTCGCTGCTCATCGCGCGCGCGACCTCGGTTTGCCGCGCTCGATAGGCCACCAGCTTCTCGCGCAGACCTGCATCCCCGAGGGCCAGCATGCCGATCGCAAACAGCGCCGCGTTGGCCGCACCGGCCGTGCCGATGGCAAACGTGGCGACGGGGATGCCCTTGGGCATCTGCACGATCGAGTGCAGCGAATCGACACCCTGGAGATGGCGGCTCGCCACCGGCACACCCAGCACCGGGACCGTCGTCTTGGCGGCGAGCATCCCGGGCAGGTGCGCAGCACCGCCGGCGCCGGCAATGATCGCACGCAGGCCGCGCCCGGCCGCAGATTCGGCATAGGCGAACATGTCGTCCGGCATGCGATGTGCCGAGACGACCCGCGATTCGTGCGGTACGGCGAACTCTGAAAGGATCTCGCTCGCGTGTCTCAGGGTTTCCCAGTCGCTGCTGGAACCCATCACGACACCGACGAGACAAGGAGCGGGGATCAAAGCAACTCCAGTCGGCCAAAACTGGGATTGTAGGCATCGATCCCGACCGCGCCTCGACTGCTTTGCTGCGCCCGGCCGGCGAACCACCGGCGCACGGGGAACGGCCCAAGAAACAAGGGGCTCCGCAACGACGGAGCCCCTGCTCAGATCACTTCATCAGGGCTTGGTACCCGTCGGGAACGGCCAGGCAGCCTGAGGACTCAGCGCGGTCTTCGCGGGCGGTACCGCCGCCGCAGGGGCCGCGGGCGCCTTCTTGGCGGCGGGCTTCTTCGCGGCGGGCTTCTTGGCCGCCTTCTTCGCCGCAGCCTTTTTCGCCGGGGCCTTCTTCGCCGCAGCCTTCTTCGCCGGGGCCTTCTTCGCCGCAGCCTTCTTCGCCGGGGCCTTCTTCGCCGCAGCCTTCTTCGCCGGGGCCTTCTTCGCCGCAGCCTTCTTCGCCGGGGCCTTCTTCGCCGCAGCCTTCTTCGCCGGGGCCTTCTTCGCCGCAGCCTTCTTCGCCGGGGCCTTCTTCGCCGCAGCCTTCTTCGCCGGGGCCTTCTTCGCCGCAGCCTTCTTCGCCGGGGCCTTCTTCGCCGCAGCCTTCTTCGCAGTTGCCATCACACTTCTCCTTGATCAAGTTGAAAAAGGACCACCACACTCAGTCCGACGGACCTCGCATTGCGGCCATTCATCGCCCGAAAGCTGTTCAGGAGGAACGCTTCGATCCGATGAATCCAGGGCGAAACGGGAATCTGCTTCTGTGTCAGACATCCACGGTTCGCGAATCTTGATCTCTCGCACTGACCTGAACGATCTTGCCCCGTGGACTTCAGTCCCAGGACAACGCTCCACCCGACTGGTACTCGATCACGCGGGTTTCGAAGAAGTTGCGTTCCTTCTTCAGGTCGATCATTTCACTCATCCACGGGAACGGGTTCTCCTCATTGGGGAACAGTTCCTCCAGACCGATCTGCGTCGCACGGCGATTGGCGATGTAGCGCAGATAGCCCTTGAACATCGACGCGTTCATGCCGAGCACGCCACGCGGCATCGTGTCCTCGGCGTAGCGGTACTCAAGCTCCACGGCCTTCAGGAACAGCGCCTTGATGTCTGCCTTGAAAGTCGATGTCCACAGCTGCGGGTTCTCCAGCTTGATCTGGTTGATCAGGTCGATGCCGAAATTGCAGTGCATCGACTCGTCACGCAGGATGTACTGGTACTGCTCCGCGGCGCCGGTCATCTTGTTCTGACGGCCCAACGCGAGAATCTGCGTGAAGCCGACATAGAAGAACAGCCCTTCCATCAGGCAGGCGAAGACGATCAGCGACTTCAGCAGCTTCTGATCGTTCTCGGGCGTGCCGGTCCGGAAGGTCGGATCCATGATCTGCTCGATGAAGGGCAGCAGGAATTCGTCCTTGTCGCGGATCGACGCGACCTCGTGATACGCGTTGAAGATCTCGCTCTCGTCCAGCCCCAGCGACTCGACGATGTACTGGTAGGCGTGCGTGTGGATCGCCTCCTCGAAGGCCTGGCGCAGCAGGAACTGCCGGCACTCCGGCGCCGTGATGTGGCGGTAGCTGCCCAGCACGATGTTGTTGGCCGCGAGCGAGTCTGCGGTGACGAAGAAGCCGAGGTTGCGCTTGATGATGCGTCGCTCGTCCTCGGTCAGGCCGTTCGGATCCTTCCAGGTCGCGATGTCGCGCGACATGTTGATCTCCTGCGGCATCCAGTGGTTCGCACAGGTGGCGAGGTACTTCTCCCACGCCCACTTGTACTTGAACGGCACCAACTGATTGACGTCGGTCTGCCCGTTGATGATGCGCTTGTCGGCGGCCTTGACGCGGCGCTGGCTGGCCGCAGCGCTTGCCGGCACCGAAGCGATCGGTTGCGCGGCCTCGAACACGTGCTCTTGCAATCGTGGAGAAGGCGACGGTTCGAGCGCGCCCGTCGTGTTGTGCGCGCTGTGCGATTTCGTGGCTTTTACTTCGTCGTCCCAAACAAGCATGGTCGCTTCCCGATTTATTAATTATCCAAGTGTTGCGCCGGAACACCAAGCACTTCTTGACATTCGACCCAACTGCTTGTTGCTGTCTTGCATCGCTTTGCGCAGCGCGTTCACTGGCACGCTTCGCATGTCGGGTCGTCGAGCGAGCAGAACTTCACGTCGCTTGCGGCCTCGACACTCGCCGCAGCAGACGTGGACACTGAACTCTCGACGTGGCTCGCCACCGCGTTGAGCTGCCCCGACTTCACCGTCGACTTCTCGGCGTGCGTCGCACCCACGGTGCGCAGGTAGTAGGTCGTCTTCAGGCCACGCAGCCATGCGAGCTTGTAGGTCTCGTCGAGCTTCTTGCCCGAGGCGCCGGCCATGTAGATGTTGAGCGACTGCGCCTGGTCGATCCACTTCTGCCGACGTGCCGCGGCCTCGACCAGCCACTGCGTCTCGATCTCGAAGGCCGTGGCATACAAGCCCTTCAGGTCCTCGGGCACGCGGTCGATGCGGCGCAGCGAGCCGTCGAAGTGCTTCAGGTCCATGACCATCACGTCGTCCCACAGGCCCAGCTTCTTCAGGTCGCGCACCAGGTACTCGTTGAGCACGGTGAACTCGCCGGACAGGTTCGACTTGACCGACAGGTTGCCGAACGAGGGTTCGATCGAGGCACTGACGCCGATGATGTTGGAGATCGTCGCGGTCGGCGCGATCGCCACGCAGTTCGAGTTGCGCATGCCGTGCTCGGCGATGCGCGCGCGCAGCGCGTCCCAGTCCATCGAGGTGCTGCGGTCGACCTCGACGTAGCCGCCGCGCTGCTCCTCGAGCAGGCCCAGCGAGTCCAGCGGCAGGATGCCGCGGTCCCACAGGGAGCCGCGGTAGCTCGAGTAGCGGCCACGCTCCTTGGCCAGTTCGGTCGAGGCCCAGTAGGCGTGGTAGCAGACCGCCTCCATCGAGCGATCGGCGAACTCGACCGCCGCCTGTGAGGCATAGGGCACGCGCAGTTCGTGCAGCGCGTCCTGGAAGCCCATGATGCCCAGGCCGACCGGGCGGTGCTTCAGGTTCGAGTCGCGCGCCTTCTTGACCGCGTAGTAGTTGATGTCGATGACGTTGTCGAGCATGCGCATCGCCGTGGCCACCGTCTTCTTCAGCTTGGCCTGGTCGATCTGGCCGTCCTTCAGGTGGTGCGCCAGGTTCACCGAGCCGAGGTTGCAGACTGCGATCTCGGTCTCGCTGGTGTTCAGCGTGATCTCGGTGCACAGGTTGCTCGAATGCACCACGCCGACATGCTGCTGCGGCGAGCGCACGTTGCAGGCGTCCTTGAAGGTGATCCAGGGGTGCCCGGTCTCGAACAGCATCGAGAGCATCTTGCGCCACAGGTCCTTGGCCGGCACCTTCTTGAACAGCTTGATCTCGCCGGTCTCGGTCTTCGCCTCGTAGCGTTGGTACGCCGCCTCGAAGTCGCGGCCGAACTTGTCGTGCAGGTCCGGGCAGGTGGACGGCGAGAACAGCGTCCAGTCGCCACCCTCGACGACGCGTTTCATGAACAGGTCGGGAATCCAGTTCGCCGTGTTCATGTCGTGCGTGCGGCGGCGGTCGTCGCCGGTGTTCTTGCGCAGCTCGAGGAATTCTTCCAGGTCGAGGTGCCAGCTCTCCAGGTAGGCGCAGACCGCCCCCTTGCGCTTGCCGCCCTGGTTGACCGCCACCGCGGTGTCGTTGACGACCTTCAGGAACGGCACCACGCCCTGGCTCTTGCCGTTGGTGCCCTTGATGTGGCTGCCCAGCGCACGAACGTTGGTCCAGTCGTTGCCCAGACCACCGGCGAACTTGGACAGCAGCGCGTTCTCCTTCAGCGCCTCGTAGATGCCGTCGAGGTCGTCGGAGACGGTGGTCAGGTAGCAGCTCGACAGCTGCGAGCGGCGCGTGCCGGCGTTGAACAGGGTCGGCGTCGAACTCATGAAGTCGAAGGTCGACAGCACTTCGTAGAACTCGATGGCACGCGCCTCGCGGTCGATCTCGCCCAGCGCCAGGCCCATCGCCACGCGCATGAAGAAGGCCTGCGGCAACTCGATGCGGACCTCGTCGACATGCAGGAAGTAGCGATCGAACAGCGTCTGCAGGCCGAGGTAGTCGAACTGCAGGTCGCGGTCGGCCTTCAGCGCGGCGCCCAGCTTGGCCAGGTCGAACTGCAGCAGCTTCTCGTCGAGCAGTTCGGCCTGCACGCCCTTCTTGATGAAGCCGGGGAAGTAGTCGGCATAGCGGGTGTGCATCTGCTCGTGCAGCACTTCCTCGCCGAGGATCTCGCGGCGGATGGTGTGCAGCAGCAGACGTGCGGTGGCACGGGTGTAGCCCGGGTCCTTCTCGATCAGCGTGCGTGCCGCCAGGATGGCGGCCTTGTGCACTTCGTCGATCGGCACGCCGTCGTAGAGGTTGCGGCGCGTCTCGGCGAGCACCGGCTCGGCCTTCACGTCGGCGCCCAGCCCGGCGCAGGCAGACTCGACCAGCGCCTGCAGGCGGCCGAAGTCCAGCGGCACACGCTGACCCTTGTCGGTGACGTGCAGCGATGCCTCGGCCGGCGCGGCCTTCTGCACCTGCTTGGCGCGCTCCTGCGCACGGCGCTCGCGATAGAGCACGTAGGCACGCGCCACTTCATGGTGGCCGCCGCGCATCAGACCGAGTTCGACCTGATCCTGCACGTCCTCGATGTGGAAGGTGCCCCCACCCGGGCGCGAGCGCAGCAGCGCGCGCACCACGGCCTCGGTCAGGCCGTCGACCGTCTCGCGCACGCTGGCCGATGCCGCGCCCTGCGTGCCGTGCACCGCCAGGAAGGCCTTCATCAGCGCCACGGCGATCTTCGCCGGTTCGAACACCACCACCGCACCATTGCGACGGATGATCTGGTAGCCCTGGTAGGCCGAAGCCGCGACCGACGTCGACGGGGCGCGCATGCCGCTGGCAGGCGTGGAGGTCGGGACATGAATGGCTTGCATGGCTTCCCCTGTGGTGGTCGGTGGCAATGTTTCGATGGTCATGGGCGAGGGCGCAATGAAGGAGGCCGCCGATCAGCGGCGGCCGGGGTTCGACAGTGAAGACGGGCTGGGCACATGCCCCTGGTTCGCGCGGACAACCATCAGCTGAACTGCGGTCGACGGGACGGGCATGGTGCGTTGAAGGAAGAGCGAGGATAGCACGGCGAGACACTATATCTGGGGTCCGCGGGGCCTTCAAGCACTAGCGATAGTGTGCCAACCCCCTAGCGCGCGAACGGCGCCGGCGCCCCATCGATGCCCGCCGGAGCGCTGCACATGCGCCCGCCGGCCCACGAAGCCGCGCCGCTGCTGGCTTGCCGGCTCATTCACCGCGCGAGCCGGCGCCACGCCTCACCGACGGCGTGCTGCACATGTGTCCGAAGACGCACGCGCGGCCGTTTCGTCAGCTTGCACTGTCGGGAAACTCCCAATCCGCGAGCCCGACGGAGACCAGGCCATCACGCAGACGCAGCCACTCGAAGCCAGCACCTGGATCGCCCTTGCGCCCCGGCGCGACATGCTCGTGGCCTGCCACCGCCGCTATCGGATAGCGGCGCGCCAACCCCGCCGCCAGCGTCATCGTCGCGTCGTATTGCGCGGCCTCGAAGGTCTCGCCTTCGAGCCCTTCGAGCTCGACGCCGATCGAAAAGTCGTTGCAGTTGTCGCGCCCCTTCCACGCCGAGCGCCCGGCGTGCCACGCGCGCTGATCGCAGGAGACGAACTGCAGCAGCGACCCGTCGCGCCGCACCAGGAAGTGCGCCGAGACCTGAGCGCCGCGGATCGTCTGGTAGTACGGATGCGCGTCCCAGTCGAGGCGGTTGGTGAACAGGCGCTCGATCGCGTCGCCGCCGTACTCGCCGGGCGGCAGGCTGATCGAATGCAGCAGCAGCAGAGACACGGTCGCGCCCTCGGGCCGCGGCCCGAAGTTCGGCGAGTCGACACGGCGCGCCGCCGACCACCAGCCGGCATGCCAGCGCGCGCGGACGACGCGCCCTGCCCTACTCCCGCTCGACACCGTCGCCGCCGACATTCACGCCCAGGCGCGCCATGCGGTAGCGCATCTGGCGCAGCGACAGGCCCAGGCTCGCGCCGGCTGCGGTGCGGTTGAAGCGGTGCCGTTCCAATGCACGCACCAGGATGTCGCGCTCGACCTCGTCGAGGTACGCCGCGATGTCGCGCGGCAACGGCTCCTCGACCGGCATCGCCGCACCGGCCGGCGGGAAACGCAGCGGCGGTTCATCGGCCGCCATCGCCGTGTACGCATCGGGTTCGACGACGAAAGGCTCGGCCATCTCCGATTCGGGCAGGCCGAGGTCGGCGACGTCGATCGATTCGCCGCCCGACAGCGCAACGGCGCGATGCAGCAGGTTCTCCAGCTCGCGCACATTGCCCGGGAACGGATAGCGCGACAGGTGCTGCAAGGCCTCGCGCGTCAACCGCGGCGGCGGCGACACGCCGGCATCGTGGGCGATGCGCTCGAGCACACGCTCGGTGATGTCCGGCAGGTCCTCCAGCCGCTCGCGCAGCGGCGGCACGCGGATCTGGATGACGTTCAGGCGGTAGTACAGGTCCTGGCGGAACTTGGCGGCATGCACCTCGGCGCCCAGGTCCTTGTGGGTCGCGCTGAGCAGGCGCACGTTGACCGACTGCTCGCTGACCGCACCGACCGGCCGCACCGACCGCTCCTGGATGGCACGCAGGAGCTTGCTCTGCATCGACAGCGGCAGGTCGCCGATCTCGTCGAGGAACAGCGTGCCGCCGTTGGCGGCCTGGAAGAAGCCCTCGCGGTCTTCGGCAGCGCCGGTGAAGGCGCCCTTGCGGTAACCGAAGAACTCGGCCTCGAGCAGTTGTTCGGGGATCGCGCTGCAGTTGACCGCGATGAAGGGCTGCGCGGCCCGCGGGCTGATCTCGTGGATGGCGCGTGCGACCAGTTCCTTGCCGGTGCCCGATTCGCCGTTGACCAGCACCGGCGCCATGCTGCGTGCCACCTTCTCGACCAGTTCGCGCACCTGCCGCATCGCGGCCGAGCGGCCGGCCATGCGACGCAGCGCGTTGCTGACCGGTGCGGCCGGCGTTGCAGCCGGCTTCGGCGCGCGCGGCTGCGCCGGCACGCCGTGTTCCGACGGCAGCGTCGCCGGGTCCATGGTCGGCACCGTCGGGCCGCCACGGCCGAGCGCCGAGGCCACCACCGCGCGGAACTGCTTCAGGTCCACCGGCTTGGTGAGGTAGTCGTAGGCGCCGGCCTTCAGCGCCTCGACCGCGTTCTCCGCCGAGCCATAGGCGGTGATGACGATCGCCTTCTCGCGCCGGCCGGACTCCTCCAGCCGCCGCAGCAGGTCGAGCCCGGTGCCGTCGGGCAGCCGCATGTCGGTGATGACCGCGCTGTAGGTGCGGTCCTTCAGATGCGCCCAGGCGTCCTCGACGGTACCGGCAGTCTCGATGTCATAGCCCTCGCGCAGCAGCGTCAGCTCGTACAGCGTGCGCAGGTCGGGCTCGTCGTCGACGACCAGCAGGCTGAAATGCGAGGCGGAGGTCATGTGGTCAGGTGCAGTCGCGCTTCGGTGTCGGCCAGCGGCATGCGCCGCATCACCACGAAGAACTCGTTGCCGTGCGGGTCGCCAGGCGGGCGCGAGCGGAAGTCGATGCTCGCGCCGTACCGTTCGCACAGCTCACGGCAAATATACAGGCCCAGTCCGGTGCCGCGGCTGCGTGTCGAGAAGAACGGTTCGAAGAGGTAACGCTCGACCTCGGGCGGGATCGGCGCGCCATCGCTGGCCACGCTGAGGAAGGCGCGCGCGTCGTCGCGCGAGTCCAGTCGCAGCAGGATCGCACCCGGCGTGCCGCTGGCATGCCGGTGCGCGTTGTCGAGCAGGTTGACCAGCACGCGGCGCAGGTGCTCGGCGTCGAAGGCCACGCCCAGCGGCTGCGGCGGCAGCTCGACGCGCAGCGTGCTCTGGTCGCCCAGCTTGAGGCCGACCGCGCGCGCCCATTCGCTGCACACCGCCGCCACCTGTGCGGTGGCGTCGATCGCGCGGACTTCCAGCGCCTGCCCGGGCGCCACCTCCATCACGTCGTCGACGATGCGTTTGAGCCGGTCGACGTTGTCGGCCACCATGCGCGTCAGCTGGCGCTGGCCGGGATCGGTGGCGTCTTCGGCGAGCAGCGCATTGGCCTGGGCGATGGCCGCCAGCGGGTTGCGGATCTCGTGCGCGATGCCCGCCGAGACGCGCCCCATCGCGGCCAGCTTCTCCTGCCGGCTGCGCGCCTGCATGTTGCGCACATCCTCGAGGAACAGCACGCAGAAATCCTCGTTGGCCTGCGCCGCCTGGTGGCGCGTGAAGCGCACGCGCACACGCAGCGTGCGCGCCGACGCCGGCTCGAACTCCAGCGTCACGTCGCGCCCGGCCTCCGGCCAGCTCGATTCGACGAATGCCTGCTCGACGGTGCGCACCAGGCCCGCCCAGGCCTCGACGCCACGCAGCTGGAACGGCGCCGGCCGGCTCATGCCGCTCGGCGCGAGCAGTCGGCGCGCTGCCGGATTGGCGGCGCGCACGCGGCCGCGGCGGTCGACGACGAGGATGCCGTCCTGCATCTCCTCGATCACCAGCCGGTTCAGCGCCGCCTGCTGGCGGGCCATCTCCATGTTGCCGCGTGCCGTCAGCTCCTCGCGGGCGAGGCGCCCGGCCAGTTCCCCGGCCAGCACGGTGATCACGAAGAAGCCGCTGCCGGCCAGCGCGGCCTGCGTCATCAGCTGCGTCAGGCTGCCGCCATGGAGCGCGTCGAGCCAGGCCGTGGCCAGCAGCATCAACGCCACCGCCGCGGCGGTGGCCAGCGCCAGCGGCCGCGGCGTCAGCACGCCGGCCATCAGCACCGGCAGCACCAGCAGCGCGACGTAGTTCAGACTCGCGCCCGGCGTCAGCATGTGCAGCGCGCTGAAGGCGACGAGGTCGATGCCGATCGTCGTCAGCCACGGCGTGCCGAGCACACGCGCCAGCGCCTTCGGCTCCACGGTGCGCCGCCCGGGCAGCAGCCACAGGCTCAGCGCCAGTGCGCCGTAGACCACGCTGATCAGCGCCGCCTGCAGCGAGGGCCGCGAGCCGAACAGCCCGGTGATCGCCTGGGCCACGACCAGCGCGACGCCGAGCGCCGCGCGGGCGCCGATGAAGGTGCGGTAGATGCGGTCGAACGCCGTCTGCCCGGCGCTGACGATGCGTTCGGCCTGGCGAGAGAAAAGGCGCGAGTCGAGCGAACTGGCGCTGGGCCGTGGCGGCGGCGGATCGGGTGGCAGCGCGCTGCTGCCGTCGTCCGGCAGGACCTGCGTGTCCTCGGCCGAGCCGAAGGCGCCGAACCAGGATTCGTCGGCGGTCGGCGCACGTCGCTGCGCGCGGCGGTCACCGAGCCGCCGCTCGCGGCCGCGCGGAGCGTCGCTCATCGCCGGCTCCCGCGCCGGCGGCTGGCGCGCTCACGCCGGCGGATGCTGCTGCTCGTAGGCGGCACGGTGAGCTTCTCCGCAGAACACGCCGCCGCGGCCCGGCAAGGCCTCGTGCCGCGGCAGGTGGACGCCGCAGTGCTGGCAGGCGACCATGGGCTGTGCCTTGGCACCCTCCGGCTCGGCCTTCGAGCGCGCCGGAGGGCCGGGGCGACGCGCACCGCGCAGCAGCCAGACCAGCACCAGCACGGCGAGCACGAGCAAGACGAACTTCATCGCCGTCCTTTCAATTCACCGGCGGGCGCTGCAGCAGGATCTCGAGCACGAAGCGCGAGCCGACGTAGGCGAGCAGCAGGAGCGCCGCACCGCCGTACAGCCAGCGCGTGGCGACCGGACCGCGCCAGCCGAAGGCGCGGCGTCCGGCCAGCAGCGCCGCGAACACGACCCAGCCGAGCATCGAGAACACCGTCTTGTGGTCCCAGCGCCACGGGTTGGCGAACCAGGCGCCGAGCAGCAGGGCCGCCGACAGCACGACGAAGCCGGCGCTGACGAAGCGGAAGGTCAAGCGCTCCAGCCGCAGCAGCGGCATGCCGCCGGCCGCCGGCGCCGTGTGCTGGCGCAGCTGCTGCTCGGCGCGGTTGAGCATCGCGCCGTGCAGAACGGCCGCGCCGAACAGGCCGTACGACGCGATGCCCAGCACCCAGTGCAGCGGCGCCCAGCGCGACAGCGCGTTGGGCCGCAGTTCGCCGGGGAAGAGCAGCGCCAGCAGCACGGCCGCCGCGCCGAGCAGCGCCAGCGTGCGGCGCACGCTGGCCAGCGGCAGGAAGCGGCTCTCGACCGCATAGACCGCGAGCACCAGCCACATCGTGACCGACAGCGCCGGCGCGAAGCCGAAGCGGGCGCCGCTGACGCTGGCGCCGATGCCGGCGATGTCGACGACGATCGCCAGCGCATGCGCCACCCACCCGGCGAGCAGCGCATTGCGCAGCGCCTGTTCTCGCTGCGCCGGCATCAGCGCAGCCAGCGCATATGCCACCAGGGCCGCCAGCGTGGGCACGGCCAGCGCCCAGCCCATGTCCCCACCGGGGCCGACAGATAAAATCATCCGCACAGTGTACTTTCGCGCCCCCGCACGCCGGGCTGCGCTCCAGCATGGCTTCCACCCTGACCGACCGCCTGAGTCGCGCCGTCAAGACGATGCGCGGCCAGGCCCGCATCACCGAGAGCAACGTCCAGGAGATGCTGCGCGAGGTGCGCATGGCGCTGCTCGAGGCCGACGTCGCGCTGCCCGTGGTGCGCGACTTCATCGCCCGCGTGAAGGACAAGGCGCTGGGCGCCGACGTGGTGGGCTCGCTGACGCCGGGGCAGGCGCTGGTCGGCATCGTCAACCGCGAGCTCGCCGCGACCATGGGCGACGGCGTGGCCGACATCAACCTCGCCGCCCAGCCGCCGGCGGTGATCCTGATGGCCGGCCTGCAGGGCGCCGGCAAGACCACGACCACCGCCAAGCTGGCCAAGCACCTGATCGACAAGCGCAAGAAGAAGGTGCTGACCGTCTCCGCCGACGTCTACCGCCCGGCCGCCATCGAGCAGCTGAAGACGGTGACCCGGCAGGCCGGCGCGGAGTGGTTCCCGTCATCGCCGACCGACAAGCCGCTGGACATCGCCCGTGCGGCGATCGACCACGCGCGCCGCCACTACTTCGACGTGCTGCTCGTCGACACCGCCGGCCGCCTGGCGATCGACGAGGCGCTGATGAAGGAGATCGCCGAGCTGCACGCGGCGCTGAACCCGGTCGAGACGCTGTTCGTGGTCGACGCGATGCAGGGCCAGGACGCGATCAACACCGCGAAGGCGTTCAGGGAGGCGCTGCCGCTGACCGGCATCGTGCTGACCAAGATGGACGGCGATTCGCGTGGCGGTGCGGCGCTGTCGGTGCGACAGATCACCGGCGCGCCGATCAAGTTCGCCGGCACCAGCGAGAAGATCGACGGCCTCGAGGTCTTCGACGCCCAGCGCCACGCCGGCCGCGTGCTCGGCATGGGCGACATCGTCGCGCTGGTCGAGGAGGTGCAGAAGGGTGTCGACATCGCCGCGGCGCAGAAGCTCGCCGACAAGGTCAAGTCGGGCGACAACTTCGATCTCAACGACTTCCTGATGCAGATCTCGCAGATGAAGAAGATGGGCGGGCTGTCGGGGCTGATCGACAAGCTGCCCACCCAGATGACCGGCGGCAAGACGCCCAACCTCACGCAGGCCGATACCGACCGCGCCGAGCGCGACGTGCGCCGCATGGAAGGCATCATTTGCTCGATGACGCCGCTGGAGCGGCGCAAGCCCGAGCTGATCAAGGCGACCCGCAAGCGCCGCATCGCCGCCGGTGCCGGCGTTCAGGTGCAGGAGGTCAATCGCCTCCTCAACCAGTTCGAGCAGATGCAGGGCATGATGAAGAAGATGAAGGGCGGCGGCCTGATGAAGATGATGAAGCGCATGGGCGGCATGAAGCTGCCTGGCGGGCCGCGGTGACGCGCATGCGCGACCGCGCTATGCTGCGCCCCTTCAGCGACGCGGACGACGGGAGAGTGTGATGCCTGGGTGGAGTATCGCGGTGCTCGCCGCGATCGTGGTCGCGGGCCTGGCGGTGTGGGTGCTGCAGCGCCGTCAGCCCCCCGGCGAGCGCGGCAAGGACGGCAACCGGCTCGACACCGTGATCGCCTGGCCGCCCGCCGCCACGCGCATCCTGACCACCGCCGAGCGCCAGGCCTACGGGACGCTCGAGCGGGCGCTGCCCGGCTACATGATCCTCGCCCAGGTGCCGCTGGCACGCTTCCTCAAGGTGCCGACGCGCTACTCCTACTCCGAGTGGCTGCGCCGCATGGGCACGCAGTGTGCCGACCTGGTGGTCTGCGACATGGCCACCGAGGTGCTCGCCGTGATCAACGTCCAGCCGCCTCCCGGCTCGGAGAGCGAACGGGCACGCAAGCGCCTGAACCGCATGGCGCGCGTGCTCAAGGCGGCCGGCATTCCGATGCACGTGTGGACCGACAACGCGCTGCCCTCGGTCGAAGCGGCGCGTGAGATGATCATGCCCAAGGCGCAGGCGGCCCCCACCGCTGCGCCCTCGCCGGTTGCCGACACGCGCGTGCGGCCCTCTCGACCGACGCCGTTCGACGAAGCCGAGCGCGACACGTCGCAGGACGAGCACATCGAGATGCGCGAGCCGCCGCCGTCGACCTGGTTCGACGAGTTCAACACCGGCCCCGCGCCGCTGCCGGGCAACGGCGACAAGCGCGAGCCCTGAGCGCCGCGGCCGGCTCAGCCGAGCAGCGCCTGCGCGAACTCGCGTGCGTCGAAGGTCTGCAGGTCCTCGAGCTTCTCGCCGACGCCGATGAAGTAGACCGGCAGCGGCCGGGTGCGGCTGCGCCCCCACAAGCGCCATCGCCGCCAGCACGCCGCCCTTGGCCGTGCCGTCGAGCTTGGTGATGATCACGCCGGTCAGCTGCAGCGCGGCGTCGAAGGCCTGCACCTGCGACAGCGCGTTCTGCCCGGTGTTGCCGTCGACCACCAGCAGCACCTCGTGCGGCGCGCCCTCCTGCGCCTTGGCGATGGTGCGGCGGATCTTCTTCAGCTCCTCCATCAGGTGCGCCTGCGTGGTCAGGCGGCCGGCGGTGTCGGCGATGACGACGTCGCAGCCGCGCGCCTTGCCGGCCACCACCGCGTCGTAGGTGACGGCGGCCGGATCGCCGCCGTCCTGGCTGACGATCTCCACGCGGTTGCGGTCGGCCCAGACCAGCAGCTGCTCGCGCGCCGCGGCGCGGAAGGTGTCGGCTGCGGCCAGCAGCACCTTCTGCTGCGCCTCGGCGAGGTGGCGCGTCAGCTTGCCGATGCTGGTCGTCTTGCCGGCACCGTTGACGCCGACCACCATCATCACCGTCGGCGCGTGTTCGCCCACACGCAGCGGCTGCTGCAGCGGTGCGAGCAGTTCGGCGAGCGCATCGGCGAGCAGCCCCTTGACCTCGGACGGATCGGTCGCCTTGGCTTCCTTGACGCGGCGCTTGAGGTCGTCGAGCAGGAACTGCGTCGCCTGCACGCCGGCATCGGCCATCAGCAGGGCCGACTCGAGCTCCTCGTAGAGCGTGTCGTCGATGCGCGTGCCGGTGAACACCTGCGCGATGTCGCTGCCGGTGCGGCGCAGCCCCTGGCGCAGCCTGGCGAGCCAGCCGCTGCGCTCCGGCACGGGCTCGGGCACGACCGGCGTCGCCGGGGCCTCGGGAGTCGCCGCCGCGGCAGGGGTCGCCGGCACGGCAGGAGGTGCCGGCTTTTTCTTGAAGAAGCTGAACATCGGAAAGGGCCTGAGTGGGTGCCGCGCCAGCGGGTTCCGAGCCGCTATATAATCGCGGGCTCAGGCGCTTTAGCTCAGTCGGTTAGAGCGACGGAATCATAATCCGCAGGTCCGGGGTTCGAATCCCTGAAGCGCCACCAGAACACGAAGGCCCCGCAGGTCGAACACTTGCGGGGCCTTTCCTCTTCGTGCAACGAACTGCCGCTCAGCGCGCCACGATGGTCAGGCTCAGCGCCACTTGGCGGCCGGGAAAGCCGGCAACGCGCAGCACGGTGTCGTAGGTCTGGCCGGGCACGAAACGCTCGTCGACCAGGATGTGGCCCCGCACCGTGCTGGCCCCCTGCGCCGGCACCTCGACCGCGGCAGGCTCGCAGACCAGGCTGTCACCGCCCACCGTGCCCCCGGCACGGCAGGCCCAGTCCTGCACCTCGATGGCGGCGTTGACCGACTGCGGATTCGGGTTGTCGATCTGGAACTGGAAGGCCAGCGTTTCGCCCACCGCGCCCGACAAGGCGCTGGCCTGGGCAGCGCTGTCGGGAGCTGCCGGCCGCGGCGCTACCGCGGTTTCCGCCAGCTCGACCACGGCACTGAGGTACTGCGTGCTGCCTTGCGACAACTGCTTCAGGTAGTCGAGCTGCAGCTTGACCAGGTCGCCGAGCAGGGCGCGCGCGTCGCGGCCGTTCAGGCGCTGCGGGTCGCGCGCGGCCTGTGCCGCGTCCTTCAGCACGCCGCCGGCACGCGCCAGCAGTTGCGCATTGGCTTGCATGCTGCTGTCGAGCAGCTTCTTCAGTTCGTCAGCCAGCATCACCGCGACGTCCCGGCTCAGCCGCGCACGTTCGGGTTGTGGCCGACCACGTCGGTGTTGCCCGGCACGCGGGTCGTGGTGCACGGCTCGGTGCACTGCCAGTGGCGGTACCACTTCAGTTCGGTGATGCGCTCGGGCACTTCGCCCTGGCACACATCGACGGTGGCGGTGGCCGGCTTCGTCACACACAGCCGCAGTCGGACGCATTGCTCGTAGGCGCCGCGGATCAGCAGCTCGCCGCTGTAGGTCTCGCCCGGCTTGAAGCCCTCGCTGGGCGGCACCTCCACCCGCACGGCGACCGACTGCCCCGGCGCCAGCTGGGCGCTGGGCGGTGACACGTCCACCTTGGCCGGCCCCAGATTGCCGGCGCTGAAGCTGAAGCTGCGTGCCTGCTGGCCGCTGTTCTTCACGTTGATCACCGCATGCTGCGCCTCGCCGGCGCAGGCCTCCCAGTCGATCTCGGCCACGCAATGCGGCGGGCAGTCCTGCGTCGGCACGCTGCAGCAGTCGTTGCTGCTGCTGGCGAGTTGGGTGAGGTTCGCCGGCAGCATGTCGCCGGCCAGCTTGATGCCCCGGCGCAGCAGGCCGACGTACTGCGACGTAGCCCCGTTGACGAGGTCCGGCAGCCCGTCGAGCAGGCCATCCAGCCCCCGCTGGACGGTGGAGCCGGTGAGGTGACGCACAGTGGCTTGGCTCATCGCGGATGTCCTTTCAACTCTTGCGGCGCGCACGCGGCGCGGGCTTGTCGGGAGGCTCGTCGACCACCGGGTCGTCGACCTCGATCTCGACCGTGCATTGCGCACGGCCGAGCGAGAAACTGCCCAGGTAGAGGCGGTGGCGCGCCAGGTTGGCCGGCAACTCGAAGCGCAACTCGGTCTCGAGCGCCTCGCCCGGCGCCAGCGGTTTGCCGGCACCGGCACCGAACAGCACCTTGGGCGCGTCGACCTCGCTGCCGTGCAGCAGCTTGGCGAACGCATCGAGCGCCGCCTGGTGGCCGGTGGCGCCGGCCTTGGCCATCGCGACGTGGAACAACTGCTCGAAGGCCTGGGCCTGCCCCAGCGCCACCAGTGCCACCCGCGGCACCTCGAACGGCACGTTGCCCAGGTTGGTGATCAGCAGCGGCACCGTGATGCTCGCGCCCGGCGCGCCGTGCAGCGCGAAACGGTCGGGCGTCAGCGCCACCTCGCGGTGCTCGAGCACCTTGATGACCACCTCGCGCGCCTCGTCGCCCAGCATCGCCTGGCCGTGCAGTTCACCCGGCGGTGTGCGCGGGTCGAGTTGCAACGTCGCCTGGGTGTGTGCGGTGGTGCCCGCGGCCAGGCGCGCACCCAGCGACAGCTGCACGCCCTCGGCGACCCCGCCCTTCAGGCGCAGCGGCGCGCTCTTGATCTTCAGCTTCTCGGCGCCGGGGTTGGACAGGCGCACCATGCCCTGCAGCTGCGAGGGCGTGCCGATCAGGACGATGCGTTGCGGGCTTGTGGTGGCAGCCATGCACTCTCCCTCCGGCTCAGGCGCAGCCGATCTCGGCGCGGCGCGGGACGTAGGGCTCGATGATCACCATGTTCTCGCCGCACAGCGACAGGTCGATCAGCTTGAGGCCGAGCAGCTTCAGGCACACATGGGTGTTCATCGGCATCGAGACACGCGTCGGTTTGATGCCGACGTCGGCATCGAGCTTGATCGTAGGAAGCTCCTTGACCGCCATCTCGAGCTTGATGGTGGGCAGCTGCGTCACCGCGATGTTCAGCGCCGGCAGCTCCTTGATGGCCAGGTTGACCTGCGGCACCTCCTTCACGGCCATGTTGATCTGCGGCATCTCCTTGATGTGGATGTTGTCCAGATCCATGTCCGCGCCGCCGTGCAGCGTGATGTCGTAGGCCTTGGGAATCGTCACACCACCCATGTGCTTCTCCGTTGCGGCTAGTGAAGGGCCGCGACTGCGCGCGGCGCGGCGAGCGCGTGCTGCGCTTCCTCGGAACACCCGGCGAGTTCGGCCACGCGCAGCACCAGCTCGCCGATGCGTGCGTCGGGCGTCGAGGCGCCGGCCGCGATGCCCACGCACAGCGGCCGCTTGTCGGGCCACCAGTGCGTCGTCCCGACCAGCCGCCCGGCAGCGGCGTCCCAGTGGCGCAGCAGCGTTGCGCTTTCCAGGCACTCGACCCCTTCGACGTGGTAGGCCGCGATGCCCTGTTCGTGCGCGAGCGCGAGCAGGTGGCCGGTGTTCGCGCTGTTGTAGCCGCCGATCACCAGCAGCAGGTCCAGCGGCTCGCTGGCCAGTTCGCACAGCGCGTCCTGACGGTCCTGCGTCGCCGAGCAGACGGTGTCGGCCAGACGCACGCGCGAAGCCGCACCCGCGGCACCGTAACGTTCGACATAGGCTTCGTGCAGCAGCGCCTGCACCGCCAGCGTCTCGCGCGCCAGCATCGTGGTCTGGTTGGCGATGCCTATGCGTTCGAGGTCGCGCGCCGCGCTGAAGCCGGGCGACAGGCAACCGGCGAAGTGCGACTCGAGGGCCGCCGCGTCGAGCTCGGCGCGCACGAAGCGCGCCAGCCAGCGTGCGTCGTCGAGGTCGCGCACGACCAGCCAGGCGCCCTGGCTCTCGACCGCCTGCGGCAGGAACGGGTCGGCCTGCTGCGCGCGGCTGACCGTGGCACGGGTCTCCTGGTGGCGCGGTGCACCGTGGATCACCGTGGTGCAGCCCTCGCGTGCGTACTCGCGCACCCGCTTCCATACCAGCATCACCTCGCCACAGACGGCATCGACCATCTGCACGCCGCGCTGCTTCAGCGCTTCGAGCAGCGGCGTCTCCACGCCGAAGGCGGGCAGCAGCACGACGTCGGCCGGGCCCAGGTCCTGCACGGTGTAGCCGCCGGCGTAGCGCCCGCCGAGGTAGAGGTAGCCCATCTCGCGCAGGCGCTGGTTCACCGCCGGGTTGTGGACGATCTCGTCGGTGAGGAACAGCCGAGCGCCGGGGAATCGCTGGCGTGTCTCGAAGGCCAGCTGGATCGCTCTCTCGACGCCGTGGCACAGGCCGAAGCTGTGCGGCAGCCGCACCGTCAAGGGCCCGAGCTCGAGCACGAAGTCGTGGGCACGGATGTGGTCGACCAGCAGACTGGCGAACGCACGTTCGATCTGCGGCCGGACAACCTGCTTCAATCCGAACGAGGTGCGACGGAACGAACCCATCTCACTCCAGCCTTGCCGCCCCTGACAGGGCGAAGAATCATTCTTGGCGACATCCCCCGCCGCGTCAAGGAACCTGGCGGCCGCCGTCGTCTTCGAACAAGGGGCTTCTTGCCTCGCCGGACCCCTGCGGGCACGGCCTCGCACAGTGCGCCGTGGCGCGCAGCCTGCTCGTCGAGCGGCATGCAGCGCGGGCCGTCGTGCGGCCAATGCGCATCGAACTCGGCCCACAGTGCGCGCAGCGCGGCATCGCGGCTGCCGAGCGCCAGCACGCGCAGCACCAGCTCGTGGAAGGCCAGCAAATCGGGCAGCGGCGCGCGCAGGTCGAGCCGTCCATCCGCGACCACCGCGTCCAGCAATGCGCGGCCGTCGATCACCTCGCGCAGTGCCACGGCGCTGGTGCGCGCATGAGCCGCCGCCGCTCTCTCGGCGGGCTCGATGCGGATCGCCGGAGGATCGGCGCCGTCGGCGCACAACAGCAGGCGTGCGCCGTCGAGCTCCAGCACCGCCTCGCGCCCGCGCACCACCGCCTCGAACTGGCGCGTCACCTCGCCGCCGGCCACCTGCAGCAACACGACCAGCCGCTCCAGCCAGGCGCTCAGCTGCTGTTCGGCGGCGGTGGCCGGCCTCATCGCGTGAACTCCGCGTAGGCCAGACCCCGCGCCTCGACGCTCGACTCGCCGAGGCGCAGCGCGATCGTGACCGCACCGCTGACCTCGCCGATGCGGCTGTGGCCACCGCCGCGGTTGTCGGCCGCGACGATCTGCAGGTGCGCATCGACCTCGAGCCGCAGGCTGAGGCGATCGCGCTCGTCGGCCGCCTCGATCTGCACCGCGACCGGCTCGCGTTCGGTCTGGCTGCCCAGCAGCGTCGCCATCGCACCGGGCAGCCGCGGCGGCAGGCGCGCGCCGTCGGACCAGGCCCAGCGCATCGTCATCGACGGCCCGAGGAAGACCTTGCGCAACTCGCGGCCGACCAGCACGAACAGGTAGGGCAGCCCGCCGCGCCGGTGCGTGCGATCGCTGCGCAGGTCGACCACCACGGTGATCGCCGGCTGCTCCGGCGCCTCGACATGCGCGACCATCCACTCCCAGCCGAAGTCCTCGCCCCAGCGAAAGCGGCCGAAGTTGTGGTCCTGGTAGCAGAACCAGTCGTGCGTCAACGCCGCCTTCTGGCCGCAGGCCCAGACTTCGCCGCCGACAAGCAGCCGCGGAACCACGCCCCAGCCGATGAAGCCGCTGCCGAACGCGGAGCCCTCGGTGACCAGCAGCGGCGTCGCATCCGGGCGCGCGTGCAGCGCGATGCCCAGGTCCAGCCCGCGCGGCTGCACGCGCAGGCCGAAGACCTGCTGGTCAAACACCAGCTCGACCTCGTCGCTGCGGATCGACAGCGGGCGCGGCAGCACCATGCCGACGCGCCACGGCAGCGAGCGGCTGACGCCGTGCAGGCGTGGTGGCGCGCCGGGCACGTGGATCACCAGCGTGTACTGCAGCTCGGCCGAAGCACCGCCACCGGCCAGGTTGACGTTGACGATGGCCCGCCAGCCCGTGGCCGCGTGCAGCAGCACGAAGTGGTACCAGTCCTTCCAGTCGTCGCTCGCCGGCTGCGGCGGCAGCGGGAAACGCAGCGCCTCGATGCGCTCGATCAAGTCGGCCTGCTGTGCCGCCGTGGCCATCGTGGTGGCCCTCAGCGGCCGAGCGAACCGTCCTCGCCGAGCACGTCGTCGCCGGGCGGGCGCGGCGCGGCCTCGGGCGAGGCTGGCGGCTCGGGTGCGCGTGCGGCGATCTGCTCCAGTGCCGAAGCCACACGCGGCGACAGCAGCGCCAGCCCGAGCAGCAGGCTGGCGAACCAGCGGTCGGCCTGCGTGCCCAGCGTCGAGGCGAAGGCCTGCAGGTGAACGTCGGGCACACGCACCTCGGCCGCGGCGCCGCCTTGCTCGATGTCGGCATCGGCCAGGCCGAGCAGCCAGCGCTCCCAGATGTGCAGCAGCTGGCCCTGGCCGAGCTGGCCGCCCATCGCGGCGTGCAGGCCCGAGGTGGCCGACAGGCCGGAGAGGATCCAGCGCGGCGCCTGCGCCGACGCGAACGCGACGACACCGTTCTTGAAGAAGCGTGTGCGGCCCAGGCGCTCGAGCAGTGCGCGGCCGGCCTCGCTGTCGGCCTGTGCCTCGCCGGCCTGGCACACCGCGGTAAGCAGTTCGGCGACCAGCCAGCGCGCCGGCAGCATGTCCAGGCCGGCCAGCCCGGCCACCAGGCTGTAGCTGGCCTGCGCCACCGAGCCGAACTCGTCGCCGCCGGCACGCGGTGCATCGTCGCCCAGCGGCAGGGAGACGTCCAATGGGCACTCGAGCGCCGGCAGCGGCGCCTCGCCCTCGCCGTCCCGCACGGTCAGGGCGATCGGCACCGCCTCTTCGCTGATGCCCGGGAAGCGCAGCGCGCTGGTCAGCCGGGTGCCTTCCTTGAGGTGTAGCGGCACGCGCAGCGTCACCGTCTGCCGCACCTCGGCGCCCTGCAGCAGGTAGGCGTAGGCCGGCTCGATGCGCGCGGCCGACGGCAGGATCTCGCCCTCGCTGGTCACCCACTCGTCGACAAACGGCCGCACCAGCGCCGCAGCCATCATGCGGTTGGCCAGCCGGACACGCAGCGCGATCGCCATGCCGGAGCGGGCTTCGAGGTCGACGCGCGGGACTGTCGCCATGGGGCTAGAGGTTACGGTAGATGACGTAGTTCACCAACTCATGCAGGAAGCGTCGGTCGGTGACCTCGCAGTCCCAGGCCTCGTCGGCGCGCAGCGGCGTGGCGGGCTGCAGGAACCCGAGCTCGCCGAGCAGGCGAGCGGCCAGGTCGGCGTGCGCACGCGCCACCTGCCAGCCATGCTCGATGCTGCCGCAGCGCTGCATCTGCGCGAACACGAAGGCCGACTGCTCGGCGGTCTTGCGCTCGCGCGGCGCCGCCAGGATGGCCAGGATCTCGGCGGCCTGCGGGCTCTCGCGCAGCACGTGGTTGAGCATCAGCGTGCGCTTGCCCTCGTAGATGTCGCCGTGGATCTCCTTGCCGTAGGTCTGTGCCTCGCCGAGCAGGTTGAGCAGGTCGTCCTGGATCTGGAAGGCGATGCCGATGGCGGCACCGAAGCGCGTGATCGCCTCGATCGCCGGTGCCAACGGGCCGTCCAGCCCCAGCGGCCAGCCGACGATCAGCCCAGCACGCAGCGGCGTGATGAACGAGTACCAGCAGGTCTTCTTGGTGCACATCGCGACGTAGTCGTCGTCGCTCAGCGCCGGGGCGTTGTCGTTGACCCAGTCGAGCTCCATCGCCTGGCCTTCGGCCGACTGGCGCGCCATCAGCTCGATCTCGTGCAGCAGGTGCAGCGCCTTGGCGACGCCGACCACGGCCAGGTTCTCCAGCAGCAGGCCAACCGACATCACGTTGGTGGCGTCGCCGGCGTTGATCGCGCGGGCCACGCCGACGCGGCGGTGCAGCGTGTCGCCGCCGCGCCGGCTCTCGGAGCCGTCCTCGATGTCGTCGTGGATCAGGAAGGCGTTGTGGTACAGCTCGAGCGCCGTGGCCACGGTGAGCGCCGAATGACCTGGCGCCCCGACCGCGCGCGCGGCGCTGATGCACATTGCCGGGCGCAGCATCTTGCCCTGGCGGAACGGGTAGTCGCGCAGCAGCGTGTACAGCGCCGCGTAGGCACCCGGCTCGGCGGCGCGCCCGTCGAGATACGCGCCGATCTTGCCCGCGATCGCGGCACGCACGCACGACAGCGCGTCGTTGACGACACCGGCGTCGTAGGGCGGCGCGGCGTCGGCCATCGCGGTCGCGGCTTCAGGTGGAGGCGACGGTGATGCCGATGCCCGGCAGCGCCTCGACCCAGTAGACGTCGGCGAAGCCGGCCTGTCGGAACAGCATCTGGAAGTCGGTGCCGGTGCGGTGCTGCACGAAGCCGGGGTCGGCCAGCTTGGCCCAGGGGTGGCTCATGTCGTTAAACCACTTCGGCCCCGGGTCGGCGACGAAAGCCATGCCGCCGGGCTTCAGCACACGGCGGAAGGCGCGGATCGCGGCGGCGCCGTCGGGGTAGTGGTGGAAGGCCAGGCAGCAGGAGATGGCATCGAAGTAAGCCTCGAACATCGCCGGCGGGTTGCCCACGTCGGCCTGCACGAACGCCATGTTGGCGAGGCCGGCCTCGCGCGCGTTGCGCCACGAGGTCTCGACCATGCCGCGCGACAGGTCGGCCGCCACCACCTCGCCCTCGGGCACCAGGCGGGCCAGCGCGATCGCCTCGATGCCCGGGCCGCAGGACGGATCGAGGATGCGCGCGTCGGGCACCAGGTGCGGCAGCATCTGCGCCAGCAGTTCGTCGAACACCGGTTGCGAGAAGGGCTTGACCGCCTGCTCGTAATCGTCGGAGCAGTGGTCGAACTCGACCACCGAGTCGTAGTGGCCGGGCGTCACCTCGAGCAGCACCGGCTCGTCGACGCGCCGCGACAGTTCCGGCCCGCCGCCCGGCAGCTTGCGCGGCGGCGGCGGATTGCCCAGCGTGTTGGGGTGGTACAGGCCCAGGCTCTTGGCCACCAGCGCCGGGCGGAACACATGGTGGCTCCAGGACCACAGGCCGTAGGTGAGCAAGGGGCCGAGCACGTGCCGCTGCACGTCGAATCGTTCGCTCATGGCGCGCGTCCTCCCGTTCCGCTCGAGGCCGGCCATGATGCGCGCATTCCGGCGCGGGTGGCAAGCTCAGATGCCGCGCAGTTCGCCGGACAACAGCCCGAAACAATCGACGTCGTAGACCGCGCCCTTGGCGACCCAGCGCTGGCGCCGCCGGCCTTCGTGGACGAAGCCCAGCGACAGCAGCAGCCCGCGCGACGCGGCGTTCTCCGGGTTGACCTCGGCCTCGAAACGCCGCACGGCCCCCGCGTCGAACAAGCGGGCGCAGACCGCCACCAGCGCTTCGCGCATCAGGCCCTGCCCCCAGCAGCGCCGCGCAAGCGCATAGCCGACCTCGGCACGCTGGCTGGCCGGCTCGAAGCGGAACAGCAGCAGCGTGCCGACCACGGCGCCGCCGTCGCGCTCGACCAGCACGAGCTGCCGGGCCTGGTCGACCGCTTCCAGCGTCTGCATGCGCTCGAGCCAGGCTTCACCGTCCGCAGGTCCCGCCCAGACCGCATACGGCAGGTGGCGGACCACCTCGGCGTCACCATTGACGGCCATGAGGTCGGGCAGGTCGGCCGGCGTGACCGGCCGGACCAGCAGTCGCGGCGACTCGGCGTGAAGCAGTGGTGCATCGAGCATGGCGCGAGTGTGCCGCCTCCGCGGCCGGCGACGGAGCGTCCACTAGAATTCCGCTCCCGCAACACCGACAGCCACTGGATCCACACCATGTACCGCTGTTTGCTCGCCCTGCTGGCCGCTCTGTGGCTGGCCGGCCCCGCCGCTGCGCAGGTTCAGCGCCATTTCCCCGCCACCGCGCTGCGCGGCTCGATCGAGCTGCGCCAGGCGCCCGAGGCGATCCTCAACGGCAAGGAAGCCCGGCTGTCCGCCGGCGCGCGCATCTTCGGCCAGGACAACCTGCTGAAGATGCCGGCCTCGCTGATCGGCCAGAAGATGGCGGTGCACTACACGGTGGACGGGCAGGGCTTCGTGCGCGAGGTCTGGATCCTCACCGAGACCGAACTGGCCAAGCGCCCCTGGCCGGCCAGCGCCGCCGAGGCGAAGGCCTGGCACTTCGACCCGGTGCGCCAGGTCTGGGCCAAGCCCTGAGGAGCGCACGATGACGACCACGAGCAAGAAGGTCTTCGTGAAGACCTTCGGCTGCCAGATGAACGAGTACGACTCCGACAAGATGGTCGACGTGCTCCAGGCCGCCGAGGGCTACGAACCGACGACGAACGTCGACGAGGCCGACCTGATCCTGTTCAACACCTGCTCGGTGCGCGAGAAGGCACAGGAGAAGGTGTTCAGCGACCTCGGTCGCGTCAAGCACCTGAAGGCCAGGGGCGTGCTGATCGGCGTCGGCGGCTGCGTCGCCAGCCAGGAAGGCGCGGCGATCATCGAGCGGGCGCCCTACGTCGACGTGGTGTTCGGCCCGCAGACGCTGCACCGCCTGCCGGAGATGCTCGCGCAGCGTGCACGGCAGCGCCGCCCGCAGGTCGACATCAGCTTCCCGGAGATCGAGAAGTTCGACCACCTGCCGCCGCCGCGCAAGGAAGGCGCCAGTGCCTTCGTGTCGATCATGGAAGGCTGCTCGAAGTACTGCAGCTACTGCGTCGTGCCCTACACGCGCGGCGAGGAGGTCTCGCGGCCGTTCGACGACGTGCTGACCGAGGTGGCCAGCCTGGCCGGCCAGGGCGTCAGGGAAGTGACTCTGCTCGGCCAGAACGTCAACGCCTACCGCGGCCGGATGGGCGACAAGAACCCGAGCGGCGCAGGCGCCGCGGAGATCGCCGACTTCGCGCTGCTGATCGAGTACGTCGCCGAGATCCCCGGCATCGAGCGCATCCGCTACACGACCAGCCACCCGAACGAGTTCACGCAGCGGCTGATCGACGTCTACGCCACGGTGCCGCAGCTCGTCAGCCACCTGCACCTGCCGGTGCAGCATGGCAGCGACCGCATCCTGATGGCGATGAAGCGCGGCTACACCGCGATGGAATACAAGAGCACGATCCGCAAGCTGCGCGCGGTGCGGCCGCAGATCAGCCTGTCGACCGATTTCATCGTCGGCTTCCCCGGCGAGACCGAGGACGACCATGCGCGCACGATGAAGCTGATCGAGGACATCGGCTTCGACAGCAGCTTCAGCTTCGTCTACAGCGCGCGGCCCGGCACGCCGGCCGCCAATCTCGCCGACGACACGCCGCAGGCGGTCAAGCTGCAGCGCCTGCAGCAGCTGCAGGCGGCGATCGAGGCCAATGCACGGCGCATCGGCGAGTCGCGCGTCGGCACGGTGCAGCGCATCCTGGTCGAAGGCCCGTCGCGCAAGGACGCCGACGAGCTGATGGGGCGCACCGAATGCAACCGCATCGTCAACTTCGCGGGCGCGCCGCGGCTGATCGGGCAGATGATCGACGTGCGCATCACGCGGGCCTACCCGCATTCGCTGCGCGCCGAGGTGCTGCAGCGCGAGGACCTGGCGGCCTGAGACGGTCCGGTCAGGGCCGCGCGCCGCGCAGACCGGCCCACCACAAGGTGAGCGAACAGCACAGCAGCATCAGCCCGTAACCGGCCATCTTGCCGTCGCGGCCGAAAAGGACCAGGGCGGCCACCAGCCCGACGGCGCAGCCGGCGCAGGCCCACAGCGCCAGGCGCCCGAGACCGGTGGCCTGCAATTCACGCCGCCAGACCAGCCGGGCCATCGCGGCGGTGATCACGCCCACGCCCAGCGCCGGTGCGAAGAAGTTCAGCAGGTGCCAGAGCGCGTCGACGGGACCCATGGGAGGCGTGCGGGGAGCGGAGAAGTTGCGGTCCGGCTTGATCACCCTCAAGCCGGCAGCCTCGCTCTCGGGGATGATGCGGGCCGACAACGACGCAATTTTATAATCGGCGCATGAGCGTCTTCGCCCTCGGACTGAACCACACCACCGCGCCGGTCGACCTGCGCGGCCGGTTTGCGTTCTCGCCCGATCAGCTGGGGCCGACGCTGCGCACCTTCCGCGAGCGGCTGGCCAGGCCCGGCGAGGTGGCGATCGTCTCCACCTGCAACCGCACCGAGGTCTACGTCGGCGCCAGCCCGGCGCTGCTGACGCCGGCACTGGACTGGCTGGCCGGCCTGGGCGGCGTGAGCAGCCAGACGCTGCGCCAGCATTCCTACGTGTTCGAAGGCAGCGCCGCCGCGCGGCACGCCTTCCGCGTCGCCAGCGGCCTGGACTCGATGGTGCTGGGCGAGCCGCAGATCCTCGGCCAGATGAAGCAGGCGGTGCGCGAGGCCGACACCGCCGGCACGCTGGGCACCACGCTGCACCAGATGTTCCAGCGCAGCTTCGCAGTGGCCAAGGAAGTGCGCACCTCCACCGAGATCGGCGCGCACTCGATCAGCATGGCCGCCGCGGCGGTGCGCCTGGCCTCGCAGCTGTTCGAGGACCTGCGCGAGACCAAGGTGCTGTTCGTCGGCGCCGGCGAGATGATCGAACTGGTCGCCACGCACTTCGCGGCGCGCACGCCGAAGGCACTGGCGGTGGCCAACCGCACGCTGGAGCGTGGCGAGAAGCTGGCCGGCCGCTTCGGCGCCGAGGCGCTGCGCCTGTCCGACCTGCCGTCGCGGCTGGCCGACTTCGACATCGTCGTCTCCTGCACCGCGAGCAGCCTGCCGATCATCGGCCTGGGCGCTGTCGAGCGGGCGATCAAGGCGCGCAAGCGCCGCCCGATGTTCATGGTCGACCTGGCCGTGCCGCGCGACATCGAACCCGAGGTGGCGCGGCTGTCCGACGTCTACCTCTACACCGTCGACGACCTGTCGGCGCTGGTGCAGACGGCCGGCGAGAAGCGCCAGGCCGCCGTCGAGCAGGCCGAGGCGATCATCGAGTCCGGCGTGCAGGGTTTCGAGCACTGGCTGGGCGAGCGCGAGGCCGTGCCGCTGATCAAGGCGCTGCACCAGCAGGCCGACGACTGGCGCCATGCGGAGATCGCACGGGCGCGCAAGATGCTGTCCAAGGGCGCCGACGTCGACGCCGTGCTGGAGGCGCTGACCCGCGGCCTGACGCAGAAGATGCTGCACGGCACGATGGCCGAGCTGCACTCGGCCGACGCCACGCAGCGGGCGCAGCTGGTGCACACGGTCTCGAAGCTGTTCCTGCGCCAGACGCCGCGCGACCCCGCCGACGAGCCGCGTTAGCGGCGCGCTGAGAGCCCGCCGGCGGCGATGCGCCGGCCCCGATGGCACGCCCCGCGCGCCGCCCTTCCCGCCTCAGCCCGCCCCGATGAAAGAGTCCTTCCGCCAGCAGTTCGAGCGCCTCGCGCTGCGCCTCGCCGAGCTGGACGCGACGCTGTCCGACCCGCGTGTCGCGGCCGACATGAAGCGCTTCCGCGAGCTGACGCGCGAGCATGCCGAAGCGGCGTCGCTGGTCGAGCGCTTCCGCCGCTACGAGCAGCGCGAGCGCGACCTCGCCGCCGCGCAGGAGCTGCTGGCCGACCCCGAGATGGTGGCGATGGCCGAGGAGGAGATCAACTCGGCCCGCGCCGACATGGAGCGCCTGCACGGCGAGTTGCAGACGGCGCTGCTGCCGCGCGACCCGGACGACACGCGCAACGCCTTCCTGGAAATCCGCGCCGGTACCGGCGGCGACGAATCAGCGCTGTTCGCCGGCGACCTGGCGCGCATGTACCTGCGCTATGCCGAGCGGCAGGGCTGGCGCACCGAACTGATGTCGGAAAGCGCCAGCGAGCTCGGCGGCTACAAGGAAGTGGTGATCCGCGTCGAGGGCGATGACGTCTACGGTCGGCTGCGTTTCGAGTCCGGCGGACACCGCGTGCAGCGTGTGCCGGCGACGGAAGCGCAGGGCCGCATCCACACCAGCGCCTGCACGGTCGCGGTGATGCCCGAGCCGGACGAGGCCGAGGAGATCACGCTGAACCCGGCCGATCTGCGCATCGACACCTTCCGCGCCAGCGGCGCCGGCGGCCAGCACGTCAACAAGACCGACAGCGCCATCCGCATCACCCACCTGCCGACCGGGCTGGTGGCCGAGTGCCAGGACGACCGTTCGCAGCACCGCAACAAGGCCAAGGCGATGGCCGTGCTGCAGGCGCGGCTGCGCGACAAGGAACGCAGCGAGCGTGCCGCCAGGGAGGCTGCGACGCGCAAGGGCCTGATCGGCAGCGGCGACCGCAGCGATCGCATCCGCACCTACAACTTCCCGCAGGGCCGGCTGACCGACCACCGCATCAATCTGACGCTGTACAGGCTGCAGGCGATCGTCGACGGTGACCTCGACGAGGTGATCGCCGCGCTGCAGGCGGCGCGGGCGGCCGAGCAGCTGGCGGCACTCGAGGCCGGTCTGTGAAGACTTCGCGCACGGTGCGCGACGGCCTGGCGGCCGCTGCGGCGCTCGGGCTCGACCGGCTCGACGCCCAGTTGCTGCTCGGCCAGGTGCTGCACAAGGACCGCGCCTGGCTGCATGCGCACGACGACCACGTGCTGAGTGCCGACGAGTGGCTGCAGTTCGAGCAGTGGACCGTGCGCCGCCGGGCCGGCGAACCGGTCGCCTACCTCGTCGGCCACAAGGAGTTCCACGGCCTCGACCTGCAGGTCGACGCGCGCGTGCTGGTGCCGCGGCCCGACACCGAGGTGCTGGTGGACTGGGCCATCGAGTTGCTGCGCGGCGAGCTCGCTGCCATTGCCGCACCGCGGGTGGTCGACCTCGGCGCCGGCAGCGGCGCGATCGCGCTGGCGGTGCAGCGGGCCTGCCCGCACGCCTGCGTGACCGCCACCGACTCCAGCGCAGGCGCGCTGGAGGTCGCCGCCACCAATGCCCGTCGCCTCGGCCTTCCGATCGAGACGCGCCACGGCTCCTGGTGGCAGGCGGTCGGGCAGCGGCGCTTTCACCTCGCACTGTCCAACCCTCCCTACATCGCCGCCGGCGACGGGCACCTCGCCGCGCTGGTGGCCGAGCCGCTGGCCGCGCTCACGCCGGGTGCCAGCGGGCTGGAGGCGCTGCGCGAGATCGTCGCCCAGGCGCCGGGGCAACTCGAACCACGCGCCTGGCTGCTGCTCGAACACGGCTTCGACCAGGGTGACGCGGTGGCAGATCTGCTGCGCGCGCAGGGTTTCCAGCGGGTGGAGACCCGCCGCGACCTCGCCGGGCAAGCCCGCTGCACCGGCGGGCACCGCTGAACGTCTGCGCTGCCGGTCCCCGCGGAGCGGGCTTTCGTGGCGGATTCAGCGACATCACCACAGCCGGGGGGATCGCCGCGCGCACAAGCCGCCGATCGCGGCGTAGGATGAAGTCCAGAGGTCACGAGGAGCTTGCCATGCAGACTACCAAGTGGGTACTCACCATTGCATTCGCCGTCATCGCGCCGAGCGCGGCTGCTGCGGATCAGGGCGATGGGTTGACGGTCAGCGCGGACAGCCTGCCCTGGTCACGCTGGCAGGCCCGGGTGGCGGTGACCAGCCCGGCGCCGCTCTGGCGATCCGGCCTCGGCGACACCGACCAGCAAGGTTTGCGGCCGCCCCGCGGGGTGAGCCTGATGGGCGACTATCTGCTGACCCGGTCTCTGGCGAACGATGGGCGGATGGGCTATCTGCGCGCCAGCAGCGGCCTGGTCATCGCCCCGCGCGGCAGCGACCAGCCGGCGGTGCAGCCCTATCTCGGCATCGGCTACAGCGGTCTTGGCGGACGCGGCAGCGGCTGGAGCTTCAATGCCGACTTCGGGCTGATGGCGCTGGGCAGTGGCAACGCCGTGCGTCTGGGCCGCTCGGCCAGCGGCCAGGGTCTGGACGACCTGGTGCGCGAACTGCGGCTGACCCCGGTTCTGCTGTTCGGCGCGTCCTACGCATTCTGATTTGCGCCCGCCCGGCGGGGGCTCTGCGCCGGCGCATCCCGGCGCGCTGGCGCTTGCCGTATAACCTCGGGCTCGACAGCCCCCAGAACCCGGACGCCAACGACCATGAGCGACGTGCAGACCCGTATCGACAATATCGTCAAGAACAACCGTGTGGTGCTCTTCATGAAGGGCACGGCGCAGTTCCCGATGTGCGGCTTTTCCGGCCGCGCCGTGCAGATCCTCAAGGCCTGCGAGGTGACGGACCTGAAGACGGTCAACGTGCTCGAGGACGAAGAGGTCCGCCAGGGCATCAAGGAATACGCCAACTGGCCGACCATTCCGCAGCTCTACGTCAACGGCGAGTTCGTCGGCGGCTCCGACATCATGATGGAGATGTACGAGTCGGGCGAACTGAAGCCGCTGCTCGGCGCATGAGTGCTGCGCGCCGCGTCGTCGTCGGCATCACCGGGGCGACCGGCGCGACCTACGCCGTGCGGCTGCTGAAGCGGCTGCGTGAATCGGGGCGAGAGACGCACCTGGTCGCCAGCCCGGCCGGCGTGCTCAACGTGCACCACGAACTCGGGCTCGACCGCCGCGCCCTCGAGGCACTCGCCGACGTGGCCTATGCACCCGGCGACATCGGCGCCGCGATCGCCAGCGGCTCGTTCGCGACCGAGGCGATGGTGGTTGCACCGTGCTCGATGAAGTCGCTGGCGGCCATCGCCCACGGGCTGTCGGACAACCTGCTGACACGCGCGGCCGACGTGACGCTGAAGGAGCGCCGCCGCCTGGTGCTGATGGTGCGCGAGACACCTTTCAACCTCGCGCACCTGCGCAACATGACTGCAGCGACCGAGATGGGCGCAGTGGTGTTCCCGCCGCTGCCGGCCTTCTATCATCGGCCGACGACGATCGCCGAGCTGGTCGACGACAGCGTCGAGCGTGTGCTGGCCCTGCTCGGCATCGACCAGGCCGCGCCGAAGGCCTGGGACGGACTGCCGCCGCGCTGAGCGCGATGGACGGCTGCGCTCAGCCGTCCGGGTGCAGCCAGGCCTTGCGCGCACCGAACACCGCGTTCGGATATTCCGCCCGGCCGCGGCTGCCGTTGTAGCGGCCGAGCGCGAGGAACAGGTCGCCACGCTCGACATCGAGATAGTGGCGCAGGATCACGCAGCCGAAGCGCAGGTTGGTCTGCATGTGGAACAGGCTGGTCGAGTCGCCGTCGCCGATCAGCCGCGTCCAGAACGGCATCACCTGCATGTAGCCGCGCGCACCGGCGGAACTGATCGCGTACTTGCGGAAGCCGCTCTCGACCTGCACCAGGCCCAGCACCAGCGCCGGTTCGAGGCCTGCACGCTTGCTCTCGTACCACAGCGTCTCGAGGAATTCGACGCGGGTCATGTGCTCGGCCTTGCGGCGCTGCAGCTTGGTGCTGCTCGCGCCCAGCCAGCGCAGGTAGGCCAGGCGCGCGTCGATGGTGTCGAACGCGGGTCGCGGCGGCGCGCTGTTGGCGATGGCCGCGGACAGCGCCCCGCGCACCGAGTCGGCCAATGGCTCCTCGACCTGCGCGCCGGCGCGTGCACGGCGCGGCGCAGCGGCCAGCAGTGGCGCCAGCGCGCCGGCAAGCAGCAGCCGGCGCCGCGCGCTCCCGCCCGGGGAGCGCGTCGTCTTCATCGCTTCAGCACGCCCTTCAGGTGGGCGAGCACGTCACCCACCGCGACGGACGTGGCCTGCGCATCGCGGCGCCCCTGGTACTCGACCTTGCCTTCCTTGAGGCCACGGTCGGAGATCACCACGCGGTGCGGGATGCCGACCAGTTCCCAGTCGGCGAACATCGCGCCGGGGCGCTCGCCACGGTCGTCGAGCATCACGTCGACGCCGAGCGCATCGAGCTCGCCGTGCAGCTTCTCGGCCGCCGCCTTCACGTCGGCGCTGCGGTCCATGCCGATCGGGCAGATCACCACGGTGAACGGCGCCATCGCGTCTGGCCAGACGATGCCGCGCTCGTCGTGGCCCTGCTCGATGGCGGCGCCAAGGATGCGTGTCACGCCGATGCCGTAGCAGCCCATCTGCATCAGCTGCGGCTTGCCCGACTCGTCGAGATAGGTGGCGTTCATCGCCGCGCTGTACTTGGTGCCGAGGAAGAACACATGGCCGACCTCGATGCCGCGCTGGATCGCCAGAACGCCCTTGCCGTCGGGCGACGGATCGCCTTCGAGCACGTTGCGGATGTCGGCCACCAGGTCCGGCTCCGGCAGGTCGCGGCCCCAGTTCGCACCGGTGTAGTGGAAGTCGGCGGCATTGGCGCCGCAGACGAAATCGCTCATCGCCGCCACCGTGCGGTCGGCGATCACCTTGACCGGCTTCAGCGTGCCGATCGGGCCGAGGTAACCCGGCTTGCAGCCGAAGTGGCTCTCGATCTCGCCGACCGTCGCGAAGCGGAAGCCGTCCTTCAGCCCAGGCAGCTTGCCGGCCTTCACTTCGTTGAGCTGGTGATCGCCGCGCACCAGCAGCAGCCAGACCGTCGTCTTCAATACGTCGCCGGCGGCGCTGCGTTCGTCGGTGGCCAGCACCAGCGACTTGACGGTGCGCTGCAGCGGCAGGCCGAGCAGTTCGGCCACGTCCTCGCAGGTGCTCTTGCCGGGCGTCGGCGTCTTCTGCAGCGCCTGCGCGGCGGCCGCACGCGGCGCCGTCGGCGCCAGCGCCTCGGCCAGCTCGATGTTGGCGGCGTAGTCGGACTCGGGGCTGTAGACGATCGCGTCTTCGCCGGTGTCGGCGATCACCTGGAACTCGTGCGAACGATCACCGCCGATCGCGCCAGTGTCGGCCGCGACGGCGCGGAAGGTGAGGCCGAGCCGCCCGAAGATGCGCACGTAGGCCGCGTACATCTGCTCGTAGCTGCGCCCGGCGGACTCGACGTCACGGTCGAAGGAGTAGGCATCCTTCATCGTGAACTCGCGGCCGCGCATCACGCCGAAGCGCGGCCGGCGCTCGTCACGGAACTTGGTCTGGATGTGATAGAAATTCTTCGGCAGCGCGCGGTAGCTGCGCAGCTCCTGGCGCGCGATGTCGGTGATGACCTCTTCCGAGGTCGGCTGGATGATGAAGTCGCGTTCGTGGCGATCCTTCACACGCAGCAGTTCGGGGCCCATCTTGTCGAAGCGGCCGGTCTCCTGCCACAGCTCGGCCGGCTGCACCACCGGCATCAACAGTTCCACCGCGCCAGCGCGGTTCATCTCCTCGCGGATGATCTGCTCGACCTTGCGGATCACGCGCAGCCCCATCGGCATGTAGCTGTAGATGCCGGCGCCGAGCCGCTTGATCATGCCGGCGCGCATCATCAGCTTGTGGCTCGTGACCTCGGCGTCCGCAGGCGCTTCCTTCAGGGTGGAGACGAAGAACTGGGTGGCTTTCATGGAGGCGGCATCGGCTCTGGATGCGGGTAACCCAAGGGGTTGAATCCCGACACACCGATGCAATAATGATTTGAACTAGCGAAATTCGGGGTTGATTATGCTCGACCGTGAGGGGTTCAGACCCAACGTCGGCATCATCCTGCTCAATCAAAGAAACCAGGTTTTCTGGGGCAAGCGCATACGGACCCACTCCTGGCAGTTCCCGCAAGGGGGCATCAAGCACGGCGAGACGCCTGAGCAGGCGATGTACCGCGAGCTCCACGAAGAGGTGGGGCTGAGACCGGAGCATGTCCGCATCGTCGCGCGCACGCGCGACTGGTTGCGCTACGAGGTGCCCGACCACTACATCCGGCGCGACGCGCGCGGCCACTACCGCGGGCAGAAGCAGATCTGGTTCCTGCTGCAGCTGACCGGCCGCGACAGCGACATGAACCTGCGCGCCAGCGACCACCCCGAGTTCGACGCCTGGCGCTGGAACGAGTACTGGGTGCCGCTGGAGGTCGTCATCGACTTCAAGCGCGACGTCTACCAGATGGCCTTGACCGAGCTCGCGCGCTTCCTGCCGCGTGCGCACCACCACAACCGCTACCTGCGCTCGGGTCTGCGCCCGCATCACCGCAGCGACGAACAACCGCCCGGAGCGGGCGACGAGTTCGAGCCTCCGCCGCACGGCGAGGGCTGAAACGCCGCCTCGTGCTCGTCAGACGAGCACGAGGTTGTCGCGGTGGATCATTTCCGGCTCGGCGCTGTAGCCGAGCAGCTTCTCGAAGTCGCTCGACGGGCGCCGCGCGATCAGGCGGGCCTCGGCGCTGCCGTAGTTGGCCAGGCCGCGGGCAATCTCGGCGCCCTCGGGGTTGCGCACCGCGATCACGTCGCCGCGGTGGAACTCGCCCTGCACCTCGACCATGCCGATCGGCAGCAGGCTCTTGCCTTCGCCGCGCACCTTCAGCGCCGCGCCGGCATCGACGACCACCGCGCCGCGCAGCTGCAGGTGATCCGCCATCCACTGCTTGCGTGCGGCCTGCTTGGGCGTCGCCGCGATCAGCGCGGTGCCGATGGCCTCGCCCTGCGCGAGGCGCAGCAGCACGTCGGGCTCGCGCCCCCAGGCGATCACCGTGCTCGCGCCGCTGCCGGCAGCACGCTTGGCCGCCAGGATCTTGGTGATCATGCCTCCGCGGCCCAGGCTCGAACCGGCGCCGCCAGCCATGCGCTCGAGCTCCGGGTCGCCGGCACGCGCTTCGTGCACGAAGCTTGCGCCCGGATCCTTGCGCGGGTCGGCCGTGTAGAGGCCCTTCTGGTCGGTGAGGATGACCAGCGCATCGGCGTCGATCAGGTTGGCGACGAGCGCGCCGAGCGTGTCGTTGTCGCCGAACTTGATCTCGTCGTTGACCACCGTGTCGTTCTCGTTGATGACCGGCAGCACCTTCAGGCCGAGCAGCGTCAGCAGCGTGGAGCGTGCGTTCAGGTAGCGCTCGCGGTCGGCCAGGTCGGCATGCGTCAGCAGCACCTGCGCGCTGCGCATGCCCTGCTCGCTCAGCTTGGACTCGTAGATCTGCGCCAGGCCCATCTGCCCCACCGCCGCCGCAGCCTGCAGTTCGTGAACCTCCTTCGGCCGGGACGTCCAGCCCAGGCGCTTCATGCCCTCCGCAATGGCACCGCTGGACACCATCACCAGCTCGCGGCCGCCATGCGCCAGCGCGGCCATCTGGCGGCACCAGCCGCCGATCGCGGCGGCATCGACACCACGGCCTTCGTCGGTGACCAGGCTCGAGCCGACCTTGACGACGATGCGGCGTGCATCCGCCAGCGCCTGGCTCACGATGCGCCCCCTTCGTCGGCCGTCTGGAAGCGCGGATCAGGATCCTCGGGCGTCACGTTGCGCAGCTTCGCCACGTGCTCGTACACCGCTCGCACCAGCGGCTCGCAGCCCGCGCGGGTCAGCGCCGAGATCTCGAACACCGGCCCCTTCCAGCGGAAGCGGCGCACGAACTCGCTGACACGCTTCTTGCGTTCCTCGTCCGGCACCATGTCGAGCTTGTTGAGCACCAGCCAGCGCGGCTTGGCGTGCAACTCGGCGTCGTACTTCTTCAGTTCGGCGACGATCGCACGGGCTTGCACCACCGGATCGACCGACTCGTCGAACGGCGCGAGGTCGACGACGTGCAGCAGCAGGTGCGTGCGTTGCAGGTGGCGCAGGAAGAAGTGCCCGAGCCCCGCACCTTCGGCCGCGCCTTCGATCAGACCGGGCACGTCGGCCACCACGAAACTCTGCTCGGGGCCGACGCGCACCACGCCGAGGTTCGGGTGCAGCGTCGTGAACGGGTAGTCGGCGATCTTCGGCTTGGCGTTCGAGATCGCCGCGATCAGCGTCGACTTGCCGGCGTTGGGCATGCCCAGCAGACCGACGTCGGCGAGCACGCGCAGTTCGAGCTTGAGCTTGCGCTGCTCGCCCGGCCAGCCCGGCGTCTTCTGCCGCGGCGCGCGGTTGGTGCTGCTCTTGAAATGCAGGTTGCCGAAGCCGCCGTCGCCGCCCTTGGCAAGCATCACCTTCTCGCCGGGCACCAGCAGTTCGGCGAGGGTCTCGCCGGTCTCGAGGTCGCTGATGATCGTGCCCATCGGCATGCGCAGCACGATGTCGGCCGCAGCCGCACCGTACTGATCGGAGCCGCGGCCGGCCTCGCCGTTGCGGGCCTCGTGGCGGCGCGCATAGCGGAAGTCGATCAGCGTGTTGAGGTTGCGATCGCCGACGGCGAAGACGCTGCCGCCGCGCCCGCCGTCGCCGCCGTCGGGCCCGCCGAAGGGAATGAACTTCTCGCGGCGGAAGCTCGCGCAGCCATTGCCGCCATTGCCGGCAACGACATCGATCGTGGCTTCATCGACGAACTTCATGATCCCTCTTGCTCAACGTGGCGATGGTAGTGCCTGCCCGGAAACGACGAAGCCCCGGGTGGCCGGGGCTTCGCGGTGCAGACCGAGGAAGCGACCGAACGGTCAGACCCCTTCGATGCTGACCGTCTGGCGGTTCTGCGGGCCCTTCACGGCAAACTTGACGTGGCCGTCGACGAGGGCAAACAGCGTGTGGTCCTTGCCGATGCCGACGTTGGCGCCGGCATGGAACTTGGTACCGCGCTGGCGAACGATGATCGAGCCGGCCGAGACGGCCTGGCCACCGAAGGCCTTGACGCCGAGCATCTTCGGCTTCGAATCACGGCCGTTCCGGGTTGAACCGCCGCCCTTTTTCTGTGCCATGTTCTGACTCCTTGTGGTGAGTGGCTAGCGGATCAGGCGCTGACGGCGCCAATCTCCAGCTCGGTGTAAGCCTGACGGTGACCGCCGTGCTTCTGATAGTGCTTGCGGCGACGCATCTTGAAGATGCGCACCTTGTCGTGCTTGCCGTGCGCCACGACCGTGGCCTTCACGCTGGCACCCGCCACCAAGGGAGTCCCGACCTTCAGATCGGCGCCGTTTCCGACAGCCAACACCTGGTCGATCGTGATCTCTTGGCCGACGTCCGCAGCAATCTGTTCTACCTTGATCTTTTCGCCGGAAGCAACGCGATACTGCTTGCCACCGGTTTTTATGACCGCGTACATATCAGCCCTTTCTGAAATAACCTCCGGCAACTGAAACGCCAGAGGCCTCCTCGCGACGCGAAGAGCCTTTGAGTATAGCACGGCGGGCCGGGACGTCGACTGCACCCCAAGTCGACGGCGGAGGACGCTTTCTATAATGCACGGTCCGGAGCCGCCATCGCCGTGCAAACCACCCCCTCCTCCCTCGCGTCGGCGCCCAGCGGCGCCGCAGGCCTGATCGCCACCGACATGCAGGCGGTCGACGCCGTGATCCGGCGCCGGCTGGCGTCGGAAGTGGCGCTGGTCAATCAGATCTCCGAGTACATCATCGGCGCCGGCGGCAAGCGGGTGCGGCCGATGCTGGTCATCCTGTTCTCGCGTGCGCTCGGTTTCCACGGCCCGGAGCAGCACGAGTTGGCGGCCACGGTGGAGTTCATCCACACCGCGACGCTGCTCCACGACGACGTGGTCGACGAGTCGTCGTTGCGCCGCGGCCGGCAGACGGCGAACGCCCTGTTCGGCAACGCGGCCAGCGTGCTGGTGGGTGATTTTGTCTACTCGCGCGCCTTCCAGATGATGGTCTCGGTCAACCGCATGCGCGTGCTGGAGGTGCTGGCCGATGCGACCAACGTGATCGCCGAAGGTGAGGTCCTGCAGCTGATGAACATGCACGACCCGGACATCGCCGTCTCGGAGTACCTGCGCGTGATCCGCTTCAAGACCGCCAAGCTGTTCGAGGCCAGCGCAAGACTGGGCGCGGTGCTGGCCGGCGCCGGAGCGGACATCGAGGAGGCCTGCGCCGCGTACGGGCGCTCGCTGGGTACGGCGTTCCAGCTCGTCGACGACCTGCTCGACTACGAAGGCACCACGGCGCAGCTCGGCAAGAACGTCGGCGACGACCTGCGCGAGGGCAAGCCCACGCTGCCGCTGCTGATCGCGATGGAGCGCGGCAGCGCCGCGGAGCGGGGCCTGATCCGTCACGCGATCGAGCATGGCGAGGTGGCGCGGCTGGCGGAGATCGTCGAGATCGTCCGCCACAGCGGGGCGATCCAGGCCACGCGCGATGCGGCCCGTGCCGAGTCCGACCTGGCCGCCGCGCAGCTTTCCAAGCTGCCCGCGTCGGCGCATCGCGAAGCTCTGCTAGAATTCTGTGCTCGGTCGGTGGAGCGCTCGTCCTAGAGCGCCCCCACCATGTGGCGACGCCAGTCGCCTTGATCGAATCGGGGTGTAGCTTAGCCTGGTAGAGCGCTACGTTCGGGACGTAGAGGCCGGAGGTTCGAATCCTCTCACCCCGACCAGTCTGTCTTGCCGCATTCCCGCACGCATCAATTTGTTGCATCTTTGGCGAATGGCGGGCGGGAATTGTTGGCTTAGGCCACCCTGTCTCTCGTTTACAGTGCCCGGCGGATCAGCGATCATGATCCGATTCCGATCAATCTAGCGGCACTCCATCCATTGTGGACACCTTGGCAGAAGCACCCCAGTCGGCCCTCTCCGGCGTTGCCCGGGTGCTGGTGCATGCCGGGCGGCTGAACGCCAAGACCGCCGAGGACCTCGTCAAGTCCGCCAAGGAGAAGAAGACCAGCTTCATCTCCTCGGTGATCGCCGCCGGGGCCGTGGCCCCTTCGGACCTCGCGCACACGCTGTCGACGGCGCTGGCGCTGCCGCTGCTCGACCTGGGCGCGATCGACACCCAGAAGCTGCCGAAGAACGTCATCGACGCCAAGCTCGCGCTGCAGTACCAGGTGCTGGTGCTGGGCAAGCGCGGCAACCGGCTGTTCATCGGCGGGGCCGACCCGACCGACCAGGAAGCCGTCGAGCGCATCAAGTTCGCCACCCAGTTGTCGCCCGAGTGGGTCATCGTCGAGCACGACAAGCTTGCCAAGATCCTCGAGGCGGCCGGTGCATCGGCTTCCGAAGCGCTGGAGTCGATGGCCTCGGGCGACTTCGAGTTCGACGTCACCGACGATGTCACGACGCCGCAGGAGGCCGAGGCTGCCACCGACGTCGAGGACGCACCGGTGGTGCGCTTCCTGCAGAAGATGCTGATCGACGCGATCAACGCGCGCGCCTCCGACCTGCACTTCGAGCCCTACGAGTACCACTACCGCGTGCGCTTCCGCATCGACGGCGAACTGCGCGAGATCACGCAGCCGCCGATCGCGATCAAGGACAAGCTGTCCTCGCGCATCAAGGTCATCTCGCGCCTGGACATCGCCGAGAAGCGTGTCCCGCAGGACGGGCGCATGAAGCTGAAGTTCGGCAACAAGGCGATCGACTTCCGGGTCAGCACGCTGCCGACCCTGTTCGGCGAGAAGATCGTGATCCGTATCCTCGACCCGTCCAGCGCCAAGCTGGGCATCGAGGCGCTGGGCTACGAGAAGATCGAGAAGGATCGGCTGCTGAAGGCCATCGTCCGCCCCTACGGCATGGTGCTCGTCACCGGCCCGACCGGTTCGGGCAAGACGGTGTCGCTGTACACCTGCCTGAACATCCTCAACCAGCCGGGCGTCAACATCGCCACGGTCGAGGATCCGGCCGAAATCAACCTGCCGGGCATCAACCAGGTCAACGTCAACGACAAGGCGGGCCTCAACTTCGCCGTCGCGCTGAAGTCCTTCCTGCGCCAGGATCCGGACATCATCATGGTCGGCGAAATCCGCGACCTGGAAACCGCCGACATCGCGATCAAGGCCGCGCAGACCGGGCACATGGTGATGTCGACGCTGCACACCAACGACGCCCCGACGACGCTGACGCGCCTGCTGAACATGGGCGTGGCGCCGTTCAACATCGCTTCGGCGGTGCTGCTGATCACCGCGCAGCGCTTGGCGCGCAAGCTCTGCGAGAACTGCAAGGCGCCGGCCGACTACCCGCGCGAAGCCATGCTCAAGGCCGGGTTCCAGGAGACCGAACTGGATGGCAGCTGGAAGCCGTACCGCGCGGTCGGCTGCTCGGCCTGCACCAACGGCTACAAGGGCCGAGTCGGCATCTATCAAGTGATGCCGATCACCGAAGAGATCCAGCGGCTCATCCTGTCCGAAGGCACGGCCATGGACCTGGCTGCGCAGGCGCAACGGGAAGGCGTGCGCGATCTGCGTCAGTCCGGACTGGTCAAGGTCCGCGCAGGCATGACGACGCTCGAGGAAGTGATCTCGGTGACCAACGAGTGAACGTGACAATCGAAGGGCGAGGGAAGCTTCCCTCGGAACGACTATGGCCACTGCGGTAGCGGCAAAGAACATCAAGGACCTCGTCTTCGAATGGGAAGGCAAGGACAAGAACGGCAAGGTCGTTCGCGGCGAGATGCGCGCGGGCGGCGAGGCCATGGTCAGCGCCAGCCTGCGTCGCCAGGGCATCCTGACGACCAAGGTGAAGAAGCGCCGCCTGAGCGGCGGCCGTGCCATCAAGCAGAAGGACATCGCCGTCTTCACGCGCCAACTGGCGACGATGATGAAGGCCGGCGTGCCGCTGATCCAGTCGTTCGACATCGTCGCGCGCGGCAGCACCAACCCGAAGCTGACGCGCCTGCTGAACGACATCCGCTCCGACGTCGAGACGGGTACCAGCCTGTCGTCCTCGTTCCGCAAGCACCCGCTGTACTTCGACTCGCTGTACTGCAACCTCGTCGAGGCCGGCGAGGCCGGCGGTATCCTGGAAGCGTTGCTCGATCGCCTGGCGATCTACCAGGAAAAGACGATGGCGCTGAAGAACAAGATCAAGTCGGCGCTGATCTACCCGGTCGCCGTGCTGATCGTGGCCTTCGTCGTCGTGGCGGTCATCATGATCTTCGTGATCCCCGCCTTCAAGGACGTGTTCACCTCGTTCGGCGCCGACCTGCCGGCGCCGACGCTGTTCGTGATGGGCATGTCCGACATCTTCATCAAGTACTGGTACCTGATCTTCGGCATCCTGGGTGGCGGCACCTACTTCTTCCTGGAGTCGTGGAAGCGCTCGCCGCGCATGCAGAAGGCCATGGACCGGCTGCTGCTGCGTGTGCCGGTGTTCGGCGAACTGGTCAACAAGTCCTGCGTGGCGCGCTGGACGCGCACGCTGTCGACGATGTTCGCCGCCGGCGTGCCGCTGGTCGAAGCGCTCGACTCCGTCGGCGGCGCCTCGGGCAACGCCGTCTTCCAGGAAGCCACCGAGCAGATCCAGAAGGACGTCTCGACCGGCTCCGCGCTGACCACCTCGATGCAGACCACCGGCGTGTTCCCGACCATGGTCATCCAGATGTGCGCGATCGGCGAAGAGTCCGGCGCGCTCGACCAGATGCTGGGCAAGGCGGCCGAGTTCTACGAGGACGAGGTCGACGAGGCCGTCAAGGGCCTGTCGAGCCTGATGGAGCCGTTCATCATCGTCATCCTGGGCACCATCATCGGCGGCATCGTCGTGTCGATGTACCTGCCGATCTTCAAGCTGGGCCAGGTGGTCTGATCCGCGCCCGATGGACGCGCAGTCTCTGCAAGGGCTGCTGACGCCGCCCGCGCTGGCTTTGCTCGGGCTGTGCATCGGCAGCTTCCTCAACGTCGTCATCCATCGCCTGCCGCTCATGCTCGAGCGCGCCTGGCGTGCCGAGAGTGCCGACCTGCTCGGTGTCGAGGTGACGGCCGGCGAGCCGATCGGGCTGTCGAAGCCGCGCTCGCGCTGCCCGGCCTGCGGCCACGCCATCCGCTGGTACGAGAACATCCCCGTGCTCAGCTATCTGTGGCTGCGTGGCAAGTGTTCGGCCTGCAAGGCGCCGATCTCGCTGCGCTATCCGCTGGTCGAGATCTTCACGGCGATATTGTTCGGGCTGATCGGGTGGCGCATCGGCGAGACGCCTGCCGCGCTGCTCTGGTGTGGCTTCGCCGCCGTGCTGGTGGCCCTGGCCGGCATCGACTGGGACACCACCTTCCTGCCCGACAACCTCACGCTGCCGCTGCTGTGGGCCGGCCTGGTGGCCAGCGCCGCGGGCTGGAACCTGCCGCTGTCCGACGCCGTCTGGGGCGCCGTGGTCGGCTACCTGTCGCTGTGGTCGGTGTACTGGCTGTTCAAGCTGGCCACCGGCAAGGAAGGCATGGGCTACGGCGACTTCAAGCTGCTCGGCGCCCTGGGCGCCTGGCTGGGCGTGAAGGCCATCCTGCCGATCGTGCTGATCGCGTCGCTGATCGGCGCCGTGGTGGGCATCGCGATGAAGCTGAGCAGCGCGCTGCGCGAGGGCCGCTACGTGCCCTTCGGCCCGTTCCTGGCGGGCGCCGGGCTCACCGTGCTGCTGGCCGGGCCGACGCGGGTTCTCGGCTGGATCGGCTGGGCCTGAGGAGCACGCTGCCGTGCCGCGGTCGCACCCGCTGCGCATCGGCCTGACCGGCGGCATCGGCAGCGGCAAGTCGACGGTCGCCGCGCAGCTTGCCGGCCTCGGCGCCGTGATCGTCGACACCGATGCCATCGCCCGCAGCCTGACACTTCCTGGCGGCGCGGCGCTCGACGCGATCGCCGCGCAGTTCGGCCCGGAGTACATCGATGCCGGGGGTGCGCTGGACCGCACACGCATGCGCAGCCTGGCCTTCGCCGATGCCTCCGCGCGTCAGCGGCTGGAGGCCATCCTGCACCCGCTGATCCGCGTGGAGACCGCGCGCCAGGCCAAAACGGCCGGTGCCTGCGACGCCATCGTCTTCGACGTGCCGCTGCTGGTCGAGTCGGGGCGCTGGCGCGAGCAGGTCGACAGGGTGCTGGTGGTCGACTGCAGCGAAGACACCCAGGTGCGGCGCGTGGTCGCCCGCTCCGGCTGGAGCGAAGAAGCCGTGCGCACCGTGATCGCCCAGCAGGCCAACCGAGCAGCGCGGCGCGCGAGCGCCGACGCGGTTGTCTTCAACGACGAGATCGATGCGCAGGAACTGTCACAGCAGTTGCGGGCTCTGTGGAGCAGGTGGTGCACAGCCCTGTGAAACAATGAAGCTCGGGGCAGGGACCGCTCCGACGGTCTGGAACCAGCGACCTTGATCCTCTACGAATACCCCTTCAACGAGAGCATCCGCACCATGCTGCGGCTCGAACACCTGTTCGACCGCCTCGGTCAGCTGATCGCGCGCGACGCCCCGGTCGACCACCACTTCGCGCTGGCCACGATCTTCGAGATCATCGACGTCGCCTCGCGGGCTGACCTCAAGTCCGACCTGCTGAAGGACCTGGAGCGGCAGAAGTCGCTGCTCAACGGCTATCGCGGCAACCCGTCGATCTCGGAAGCGGCGCTGAACGAGGTGCTGGCTCGCGTCGACCACGCCTTCAACGGCCTGAACCAGCTGCCTGGCAAGGCCGGCGCGGCGCTGACCGGCAACGAGTGGCTGATGAGCATCCGCAGCCGCATCAGCATCCCCGGCGGCACCTGCGAGTTCGACCTGCCCGGCTACTACGCCTGGCAGAAACACGACGCGACGCGGCGGCGCAACGACCTGCTGGGCTGGTCGTCCAGCCTGATGCCGCTGGCCGAAGCGCTGTCGGTGCTGCTCGGCCTGCTGCGCGACTCGGGCGTGCCGCACAAGGTGATCGCGCCGGGCGGGCAGTTCCAGCAGAGCCTGCCGCAAGGCCGGGTCTACCACCTGCTGCGCATGCGCCTGCCCGACGGGCACGACCTGGTTCCGGAGATCAGCGGCCACCGGCTGATGGTGTCGATCCGGCTGATGCGCCAGGACGCCGAAGGCCGGCTCAAGCCCAGCGGCGAAGACGCCAGCTTCGAGCTGACCTTGTGCACATGAACGGGTCGACCAAGCCGCGCATCGTGCGTTGCCCGGGCTGCGGCGGTCCGAGCGAATACAGCCCGGCCAATGCCTGGCGACCCTTCTGCAGCGAACGTTGCAAGAACCACGACTTCGGCGCCTGGGCGAGCGAGAGCTACCGCGTCGGCGAACCGGCCGCGCCGCTGGACGGCGAGCAGGGTGCCGACGCGGCGCCACGGCATTGATGAGGATGCGGCGCATCCTCGCGCACTTCGCGACGCTGCTCGTGCTGAGCGCGTGTGCCGGCAGCAGCTTCGCGCCCAGCCCGGTGCCGGCGAGCGGAACGCCCTATGCCGGTCTCGGCGAGTCCAGCTACGGGCCGCGCTCGTCGGCGCAACTGCGCCTGTGCGAGGCCGCGCCGAGCAGTTCGAGCACGCTGTCGACGCTGTCCGCAGTGGCCAGCACGCCCGCCAAGGGCCTGCTGAAGGTCGACGAGACGCTGCAGCGCCTCGACCTCGCCAGCCAGTTCACCGATCCGCTCGGGGCCAGTCACCCGCCGGTGGCCGTGCTGTCCCACGCACCGGACGCCATCGTGTTCTGGCATTCGGCCCGCAGCGTCGGGCTGGCCGAGGTGAGCCGCGCCGCCAAGGCCTACTGCGCCGGGTTGCAGCGCGGCGTGCTCTACCGCGGCTCGGCCAGCCGCTGCCCGACGCCGGAGCGTGGCCTCAGCGGGGCGATGGTCGTGAACACCTACGTCATCTCGGCCTACGCCTGCACCGGCCGGCCCTGATTTCCTTCCGCCGCCGCCGGGGCTGCTTGAAACCGGGCACTCCAACCCTATAATTCCGTTGCTAGCACTCGTCAGCCACGAGTGCTAACGCCGCAAGAACGGGTTCACGCACCCTGCTGCGGCGAAGTGAATGAGTGCCTACTTGGCGTTCGTTCCTCATCACGAATCAGTTCCGAGTCATCAAGGAGATGCTATGAAACTTCGTCCGTTGCACGATCGCGTGATCGTCAAGCGCCTGGAACAAGAAACCAAGACCGCCTCGGGCATCGTCATCCCCGACAACGCGGCCGAGAAGCCCGACCAGGGCGAAGTCCTGGCCGTCGGCCCGGGCAAGCGCAACGACAAGGGCGACTTCGTGGCCCTGAACATCAAGGTGGGCGATCGTGTGCTGTTCGGCAAGTACAGCGGCCAGACCGTCAAGGTCGATGGCGACGAACTGCTGGTGATGCGCGAGGAAGACCTCTTCGCGGTCGTCGAGAAGTAATCCACCACCCCCGACCCCGATTCCGGAGAGATAGACATGGCAGCAAAAGACGTTGTGTTTGGCGCGGATGCGCGTCATCGCATGGTGGAAGGCGTGAACATCCTGGCCAACGCGGTCAAGGTCACGCTGGGCCCGAAGGGCCGCAACGTGGTGCTCGAGCGTTCGTTCGGCGCCCCGACCGTCACCAAGGACGGTGTCTCGGTCGCCAAGGAGATCGAGCTCAAGGACAAGCTCCAGAACATGGGCGCGCAGATGGTCAAGGAAGTCGCTTCCAAGACCAGCGACAACGCCGGTGACGGCACCACCACCGCCACCGTGCTGGCCCAGTCGATCGTGCGCGAAGGCATGAAGTTCGTCGCCGCCGGCATGAACCCGATGGACCTGAAGCGCGGTATCGACAAGGCCGTTCTGGGCCTGACCGAAGAGCTGAAGAAGGCCTCCAAGCCGACCACCACCAGCAAGGAAATCTCGCAGGTCGGCTCGATCTCGGCGAACAGCGACGAGTCGATCGGCAAGATCATCGCCGACGCGATGGACAAGGTCGGCAAGGAAGGCGTCATCACCGTCGAAGACGGCAAGAGCCTGAACAACGAGCTCGACGTCGTCGAAGGCATGCAGTTCGACCGCGGCTACCTGTCGCCCTACTTCATCAACAACCCCGAGAAGCAGAGCGCGATCCTCGACAACCCGTTCGTGCTGCTGTTCGACAAGAAGATCAGCAACATCCGCGACCTGCTGCCCACGCTGGAGCAGGTGGCCAAGGCGGGCCGTCCGCTGCTGATCATCGCCGAGGAAGTCGAAGGCGAAGCCCTGGCGACGCTGGTGGTCAACACCATCCGCGGCATCCTGAAGGTCGTCGCCGTCAAGGCGCCGGGCTTCGGTGACCGTCGCAAGGCCATGCTGGAAGACATCGCCATCCTGACCGGCGGCAAGGTCATCGCCGAAGAAGTCGGCCTGACGCTCGAGAAGGTCACGCTGGCCGACCTGGGCCAGGCCAAGCGCGTCGAGGTGGGCAAGGAGAACACCACGATCATCGACGGCGCCGGCTCGGCCGCCGACATCGAGGCCCGCGTCAAGCAGGTCCGCATCCAGATCGAGGAAGCCACCAGCGACTACGACCGCGAGAAGCTGCAAGAGCGCGTGGCCAAGCTGGCCGGCGGCGTCGCCGTCATCAAGGTCGGTGCTGCCACCGAAGTCGAGATGAAGGAGAAGAAGGCCCGCGTCGAAGACGCGCTGCACGCCACCCGTGCCGCCGTCGAGGAAGGCATCGTGGCCGGTGGTGGTGTCGCGCTGCTGCGCGCCCGCGCTGCCGTGGGCGCCATCAAGGGCGACAACCACGACCAGGACGCCGGCATCAAGATCGTGATGCGCGCCATCGAGCAGCCGCTGCGCGAGATCGTCGCCAACGCCGGTGGTGAGCCGAGCGTGGTGATCAACAAGGTGCTCGAGGGCAAGGGCAACTTCGGCTACAACGCCGCCAACGACACCTACGGTGACATGCTCGAGATGGGCATCCTCGACCCGACCAAGGTGACCCGCACCGCGCTGCAGAACGCCGCCTCCGTGGCGTCGCTGATGCTGACGACCGAGTGCATGGTCGCCGAGGCGCCGAAGGAAGAAGCCCCGGCCGGCGGCATGCCTGGCGGCATGGGCGGCATGGGCGGCATGGGCATGGACATGTAAGCCCGAGGGGCAATGTCCACCTGAGCGTCTCGCTCTGCGAAGGGGCTGCCTGCGGGCAGCCCCTTTTTCTTGGGGTCTGCGCGGGGATAATCCGGGCCATCGATTCCGTACCCACGAGCATGCCGACCGCTCCTGCCCTGTTGCGCTTCGTCGAGGACGAACTGGGCCGCACCGCGCCGCTGATCGAGCGCACCCACGCCGGCACGCTGACCCTGCTGCGCGAGTCCCGCGATGGCCTGGCCAGCAGCGACCGCGAGCGCCACTTCGAGATGATCGAGGCGCTGCAGCGCCAGGGTGCGCGCTACCAGGCGCGCTTCGCCGAATCGCTGCGCGACGGCGTGCGGCGCGAACTCGCCTCGCAGGATGAGGCCGTGGGCAGCAGCGGTGGCGGCGCCTTCGGCGGCCTCGAACTGATGGACGAGGCACGTGTCGAGGCCGACATCGAGATCTCGCGCGCGATGCAGATCATCGACAGCACGGCCGAATGGGAACGCCGCGAACTGCAGACCTTCACGTCGACGCTGTGCGGCCTGCAGCATGTCAGCGAGGAGTCCAATCCGCTGCGCCCGATCGTCTACGCGAGCGCCCTGTGGGACGCCGCCTGCGCGATCGTCGCCACGGCGGTGCAGCGCGCCGCGCTGCTGCGGGTGTCGTCGGGCGTGATCGCCGGGCTGCTGAAGAGCGCCTGGGCGGCGGCCAGCTCGCGGCTCGAGGCCCAGGGCGTGGAGCCGGGCATCTACCGCACCGTACTGCTGGCACCCGGCGCCGTGACGGCCAGCCGCAACGATGCGCAGAGCTCGGCGCTGAGCGCAGCGCGGGGCGGCGCGCTGACGCCGCTGCTGGCCAGCATGCCGCTGGACGGCACGGGCGGCGGCGGGCTCATCAGCGCAGCGCCGGCGGCCACCCGCGAGGCGCGCGTCGCCGCGCTGCTGTCGCGCCTGTTCGCGCTGATCCAGGCCGACACGCTGCTGCCCAGCGCGCTGCGCGCCGTACTGGCCCGGCTGCAGGTGGCGGCCCTGCGCGTGGCCATCCAGGACAGCACCATGCTCGACAGCGCCGAGCATCCGGTGTGGCGGCTGATGAACCGCATCGCCACCGCCGGTGAGTCGTACCCGGCTGCCGGCGACAAGCGCCTGGTCGCGTTGCTCGCTTTCAGCGAGGCGATCGCCGAGGAGATCTCGCGCGCCCAGGTCGGCGACGCGATGCCGTTCCGGCGCGCGCTGGCGCGGGTCGACGCCTTCCTCGCCGAGCAGCTGCAATGGCAGTTGCGCGAGGCACAGGACGGCGTGAGCGCGCTGCAGCGCTCGGAGCGTCGCGAGGTGCTCGAGCAGTTGCTCACCCAACGGCTGACCGACCAGATGGCCACGGTGCGGGCGTCCGCGCCGATCCGGCGCTTCGTCACCGGCAGCTGGGCCAAGGTGCTGGCCGAAGCGATGGTGCGTTTCGGCGACGGCACCGAGCCGACCCCCAGCTACGTGAAGACGGTCGACGATCTGCTGTGGAGCCTGCAGACGCCCGACCACCCGCAGAGCCGGCAACGCCTGGTCGCGCTGCTGCCCGGCCTGCTGCAGCGCCTGCGCAACGGCATGGCCCTGATCGCGCTGCCGGAGCCGGAGCAGCAGGCCGTGCTCGACGAGTTGATGGCCGTGCATGCCGAGGCGCTGCGTCCCGGAACACGCTCGGCGCCGGCCGCGCTGACGCCGGAGCAGATCGTGCAGCGCATGCGCGACGAGGTGATCCCCGACACCCCGGCGCTGCGCCCGTTCAGCGACTCGGTGATCGACCTGGCCTCGATGGAGACGGTGCCGGCGGACTTCCTCGCCACCGACGTCGGCGCGCCCGAGGAAGCCGGCCGCCGCGTCGATGCGCTGCAGCCGGGCGAGCGGCTGCGGCTGTTCCTGCGCGGCCGCTGGACGCGCGTGCAGCTGCTGTGGCGCAGCGACAAGGCGCTGTACTTTCTGTTTGCCGGCGAGCACGCCGGCAGCACGCACTCGGTGACGCGGCGCGCACTCGAGCGGCTGGAAGCCGCCGGCCTGGTCAAGCCGCTGGAAGATCGGCCGCTGGTGCAACGCGCCGTCGATGCCCTGCTGAACCAGCTGTCGCTGCCGAGCTGAACGCTACCGGCCGTCACGAACGGTCGCAGGATCGACCGCACAATCCGTCGCCATGCTGCGACTTCTCCCCGCCGCGCTGGCCCTGGCGACGGCCGCCCTGCTGTCGACGACCTGGCGCCCCGCCCACGCGCAGACCGCCGAGGCGAGCCCGCCGCAGCGGCCGCGCATCGGCCTGGTGCTGTCCGGCGGCGGCGCGCGCGGCCTGGCCCATGTCGGCGTGCTCAAGGTGCTGGAGCGCGAGCGCGTGCCGATCGACGTCATCGCGGGCACCTCGATGGGCGCGATCATCGGCGGCCTGTACGCCAGCGGCATGAGCGCCACGCAGCTCGAGTCGGAGCTGCTCAAGGTCGACTGGGCCGCGGTATTCGCCAGCCGCGTCGACCGCCAGCTGCTGTCGCAGCGGCGCAAGGAAGAGGACTTCGAGATCTCGCCGGTGCTCGAGTTCGGCATGCGCGACGGCGAGCTGCGCGCACCGCTGGGCGCCTTGTCGGGCCGCGGGCTGGAGACGCTGCTGCGCCGCTACACGCTGCCGGTGCGCGACGTGCGCAACTTCGACGCTCTGCCGATCCCGTTCCGCGCGCTGGCCACCGACATGGAGACCGGCCAGCCGGTGGTGCTCGCGCAGGGCGACCTGGCGCTCGCGCTGCGCTCGAGCATGAGCGTGCCGGGCGTGTTCGCGCCCACCGAGGTCGACCAGCGCATCCTCGGCGACGGCGGCCTGGTCGACAACGTGCCGGTCGGCGTGGCGCGCGCGATGGGTGCCGACATCCTGATCGTGGTGAACATCGGCACGCCGATCGCCGGCCGCGAGGCGCTCGGCTCGGTGGGCGGCCTGACCGCGCAGATGATCAACATCCTGACCGAGCAGAACGTGCAGCGCAGCCTGGCGTCGCTGTCGGCCAGCGACGTGCTGATCGCGCCCGACCTGGGCACGCTGAGCTCGTCGGACTTCGCCCGCGCGCGCGAGCTGATCGACCGTGGCGAACGCGGCAGCGAGGCGCTGGTGCCGCGCTTGGCCGCGCTCGGCCTGTCCGCACCGGCCTATGCCCAATGGCACGCAGACCGCCCCGCGCCCGGCAAGCCCGAGGCCCAGGTGTCGTTCATCCGCTTCGAGGGCAGCGAGCTGACCAACCCGCAGCGCTTCGTCGCGCAGCTCGAGTCCAAGCCCGGCCAGCCCTTCGACGCGGCCAAGGCGGAGCGCGACGCGCGGCGCCTCGCGGCCAGCGGCGACTACCTGCGGGCCGACTACCTGCTGCAGTCCACGCCCGACGGCGACGGCCTGGTGTTCGACCTGGAGGACAAGCCCTGGGGCCCGCACTACTTCCGCATCGGGCTGGACCTGGAGACCGACTTCCGCGGCGGCAGCGGCTTCAACGTCAAGATCAGCCACAACCGCCACTGGCTCGACGCCAACGGCAGCGAGTGGCGCAACCAGGTGCAGATCGGCAAGGTGCCGCGCTGGTACACCGAGATCTACCACCCGCTGAACTGGACGCTGGGCATCAGCAACGACTGGTTCGTCTCGGCGCACGCCGAGGTCAACCGGCGCGACATCACCCGCTACGACAACGACAGCGGCGCCGTGCTCAGCCTGTTCAACCGCAAGAACGCCGTGCTCGGGCTCGATCTCGGCCAGCCCTGGGGCGAGTTCGGCGAGCTGCGGCTGGGCCTGCTGGCACTGGTCGAACGCACCACGCCGGAGAACCTGGTCACCCAGCCGGACAGCCTCGACGGGCCGAGCACGGTGCGCGAGCGCGGCCTGCGCCTGGGCGTGGTGGTCGACCAGCTGGACTTCGCCAACTTCCCGCAGCGTGGCTACCGCTTCAAGTCGGAGCTGGTCGGCGGCCGGCGCACGCGCGGCGGCACCGGGCTGAACGCCGACTTCGTGCGCCTCGAGGCCGAGGGCACGGCGGTGCGCAGCTGGGGGCGTGACTCGCTGAACCTCTACGCGCGCGTGCAACGCTCGCCGCAGGACGACCTGACCTCGTTGGGCCGCTACGCGCTCGGCGGCTTCCACCAGCTGTCGGGCTACCGCAGCGGCCAGCTCGACGGCAACGCGGTGGTGTTCACGCGCCTCACCTGGTATCGGCGCTCGCTGACCGCGCCGGTGTTCACGCGCGGCTTCTTCGTCGGCGCCACGCTGGAGGCCGGCAACACCTGGGTGCGGCCGTCCGAGATGCGCCTGTCCGGCCTGCGCAGCGGCATGAGCGTGTTCCTCGGCGCCGACACCGGGCTCGGCCCGGTCTACTTCGGCCTGACCCACGCGGCGCGTGGCACGCAGGGCCTGTACCTGTTCGTCGGCCGGCCCTGATCCGCTTCAGGCGGCCAGCGCGCGCTCGATCTCGGCCGCGACGAAGGCCGGCCGCTCGTGCACGATCCAGTGGGTGGCCTCGGGCACCCGCGTTACCGTGAGCTGCGGCACCCAGGCGTCCAGCCCGTCGAGCAGCGCCGGCGGCAGCGCCGCGTCGGCCTCGGCCCAGACCACGTGCGTCGGCAACTGCACCGTCAGCAGCGCCGGCGGCAGCTGCAGCGTGACGATCGCATCGTCGGGCTTCAGCGGCGGGCGCAGCGGCGAGGCCCGGTAGTAGTTGCAGCCGCCGGTCAGGCCCAGGCGCCAGACCTCGCGGTACTGCTCGCGCACGGCCTCGGTGAGCCAGTTGCCGCCGGGGTGCTTGGGATCGGTCGCCCCCATGCGCTCGAAGAAGGTCCACAGCCGCGCGAAGTCGTTCTCGGCGAGCAGCGCCTCGGCATCGGGCCGGCACAGGAAGTTCATGTAGGCGCTGGCCGCCTGCTGTCGAGGGTTGTCGCGCAGCTCGCGCAGGAAGGTCGCCGGGTGCGGCGAGTTGACGATCACCAGCCGCTCGATCAGCGTGCCATGCTGGGCCGCGAAGCCCCAGGCCACGGCACCGCCCCAGTCGTGCGCGACCAGCGCCGCCGCGCGGCCGCCCTGGGCCTCGATCAGCGCACGGATGTCCGCCATCAGATGCTTGGCGCGGTAGGCCTCGACCTCGGCGGGCGACGACGAACGTTCGAAGCCGCGCAGGTTCGGCGCGATGCAGCGATAGTGCGGCGCGAAGTGCGCGAGCAGCTCGTCCCACACGAAGGCCGCCTCCGGGAAGCCGTGCAGGAACACCAGCAGCGGCGCGCCCGGCGTGCCGGCCGCGCGGCAGCTCAGCGTGACGCCGTGCGGCAGCGCGAGCTCGAAGGTCTCGATCGTCACGCAGCCACCCACTCGCGCAGCTGCAACGCGACCTCGTCGACGCCACGCTTGCTCAGCGCCGAGAACAGCGCAATGCCGATGTCGGACTCGTCGGTGCCGATCTCGGCCAGCGTGTCGTTGCACTGCGCCAGCGCTTTGTCGGCATCGCGCCGGTTCAGCTTGTCGGCCTTGGTCAGCAGCACCAGCAGCTTGACCGAGCCGTTGGCCACGCGCGGGCTCACGAAGTCGAGCAGCTGCCGGTCCAGGTCGGTGAAGCCCAGGCGCGAGTCGACCATCAGCACGACGCCGGTCAGGCTGCGGCGCACGTCGAGGTAGTCGGCCATCACCTTCTGCCAGCGCTGCTTGTCGCTGCGCGACACTGCGGCGTAGCCATAGCCGGGCAGGTCGGCGAACAGCGCGTCGGGCGCGTCCTTGGGGCCGAGCTCGAACAGGTTGATGTGCTGCGTGCGGCCCGGCGTCTTCGATGCGAAGGCCAGGCGCTTCTGCTGCGTCAGCGTGTTGATCGCGGTCGACTTGCCGGCGTTCGAGCGGCCGACGAAGGCAATCTCGGGCAGTTCGGTCACCGGCAGCTGCTCGAGGCGGCTGGCGGTGGTGAGGAATCGTGCAGTGTGTGTCCAGGCCAGCGCGCGACGTGCCTGGGCGGCTGCATCGGGCGCGTCGGAGGCCGTCGGGGAGCTAACGTTTTGTTCGGCCATGGGTCGTCCTGGCGCTCATTGTAAAATCATCGGGTTTTGCACGAGAGAAGCCCTCCGACATGAAAGCTGCCGCCCTGTTGTCCAGTCTGATGTCCGGCCTGCTGGCCGCCGCCCTGGCCGCTCCGGCCGTGGCTGCCGAAGGCGCCGCACCTGCCAAGGCCGACCCGGCCAAGGGCCAGGCAACGGCCACCGCCGTCTGTGGCGCGTGCCACAGCTTCGACGGCTCGCGCGGCAGCCCCGCCAACCCCATCCTGCAGGGCCAGCACCCCGAGTACCTCGCCAAGCAACTGGCCGAGTTCAAGGAGGGCAAGCGTGACAACCCGATCATGAAGGGCTTCGCCTCCGCGCTCAGCGAGGCGGACATGAAGAACGTCGCCGCCTTCTACGCCGGCAAGGCTGCCAAGCCGGGCTTCGCGAAGAACAAGGCCACGGTGGCGCTGGGCGAGAAGATCTACCGTGGCGGCATCGCCGAGCGCAAGGTGCCGGCCTGCTCGGGCTGCCATGGCCCGTCGGGCGCCGGCATCCCGTCGCAGTACCCGCGCCTGTCCGGCCAGCACGCCGACTACACCGAGGCGCAGCTGCTCGCTTTCCGCGGCGGTGCGCGCAAGAACAACGCCCAGATGAGCGGTGTGGCCGCCGGCATGACCGAGGCCGACATCAAGGCCGTGGCCGACTACATCGCCGGCCTGCGCTGAACTGCGCGCCCCCGCGTGACACAAGGCCGGCTCCGCGCCGGCCTTTTTCATGGCCGTGCGCCGGGTGAAGCCGCGCGTCGTATAGTGTTTCGACGTCTCCCGAGGCTCCCGCCATGCCCTTTGTCCGACGCCAGGCCGACGGCCGCATCGACAGCCTGCACCGCAGCAGCGGCGACGGGCACGGCGAGTTCCTGCCCGACACGCACCCGGACGTGCAGGCCTTCGTCGGCAACGACAGCGCCGCGCGCGACGACTTCTCCCGGCTCGACGCCGATTTCGTGCGCGTGATCGAGGACGTGATCGACACGCTGATCGTCAAGAACATCCTCAACATCACCGACCTGCCCGAGCAGGCGCAGGCCAAGCTGTTCGCGCGCAAGAGCTTCCGCGAGCGGGTGTCCAAGAGTTCGCTGCGGCTGTTCGAGCCGACCGACTTCGGCGACGTGATCTGATCCGCGTCACCGGCTGTAAGGCGGGGTGCCGCGCGCACGACCGAGTGAGCGTCAGCACCGATTCATCCACGGGATCCGACCATGCATTACCTCCCCGACCGCGGTTTCGTGCATCCGCAAGGCAGCGAGATCACGCCGCGGCACGTCTACGAAGGCCGCCGCGCGCTGCTGCGACAGATCGCGGCCGGTGCCGCGGGGCTGGCGCTGTCGGGCTGGGCCTCGCGCGACGCGCTGGCGCAGGTCGCCCGGCCGGGCAAGCTGGCCGCCCTATCCGGTGCGCGCAGCGCCGTGGCCGGTGGGCTGACGATGGAGAAGCTGACCAGCTACGCGGATGCGACGATCTACAACAACTTCTACGAATTCGGCACCGACAAGTCCGACCCGGTGCGCAGCGCCGGCACGCTGAAGCCGCGCCCGTGGACCGTCGCCGTCGAGGGCGAGGTGAAGAAGCCCAAGGTCTTCGACCTCGACGAACTGCTGAAGCTGGCGCCGATGGAAGAGCGCATCTACCGGCTGCGCTGCGTCGAAGGCTGGTCGATGGTGGTCCCGTGGGTGGGCTACTCGCTGGCCGAGCTGATCCGCCGCGTCGAGCCGACCGGCAACGCGAAGTACGTCGAGTTCGTCACGCTGGCCGACCGCTCGCAGATGCCGGGGCTGCGCTCCTCGGTGCTCGACTGGCCCTACGTCGAGGGCCTGCGCATCGACGAAGCCATGCACCCGCTGGCGCTGCTGACCTTCGGCCTGTACGGCGAGGTGCTGCCGAACCAGAACGGCGCGCCGGTGCGCATGGTGATCCCCTGGAAGTACGGCTTCAAGAGCGGCAAGTCGATCGTCAAGATCCGCTTCGTCGAGAAGGAACCGCGCACCGCCTGGGTGAGGGCCGCGTCGCAGGAGTACGGCTTCTACTCGAACGTGAACCCGGCCGTCGACCACCCGCGCTGGAGCCAGGCGACCGAGCGCCGCATCGGCGAGGACGGCCTGTTCCAGAAGAAGCGCCCGACGCTGATGTTCAACGGCTACGAAGCCCAGGTCGGCCAGCTCTACGCCGGCATGGACCTGAAGAAGAACTACTGAGGCCATGTCCGCCGTGATGCCGCCGTCGCCGGCCGCCGAACGCCGTGCCAGCGCTCGTCGCCCGGCGCTGCTGCACCCGGCGGCCAAGCCGCTGCTGTTCGCGGTCTGCCTGCTGCCCTTCGCCTGGCTGCTCTACGGTGCACTGGCGAACCGCCTGGGCGCCAACCCGGCCGAGGCCTTGATCCGCGCGACCGGCGACTGGACGCTGCGCTTCCTGTGCCTGGTGCTGGCGGTGACACCGCTGCGCCAGTGGACGCAGCAGCCGGCGCTGGCGCGCTTTCGCCGCATGCTCGGCCTGTTCGTGTTCTTCTATGCCGTGCTGCACTTCCTCGCCTACGCCTGGCTCGACATGGGACTGGACCCGGCCACCATAGCGCGCGACATCCCGAAGCGGCCGTTCGCGCTGGTCGGTTTCCTCTCGCTGCTGCTGCTGGTGCCGCTGGCCGCGACCTCGTTCAACCGGGCCATCAAGGCGCTGGGCGCCGCGCGCTGGCAGGCATTGCACCGACTGGTCTATGCGATCGCGCTGCTCGCGCTGCTGCACTTCTTCTGGATGCGCGCCGGCAAGAACGACTTCGCCGAAGTGGCGGTCTACGCCGCGGTGATCGGCGTGCTGCTGGGCTGGCGCTTGTGGCGGCTCAGGCCGCGTCCGGCGCAGGCGTGAACAGCAGTTCGCCGACGCCGTAGAGCTGCGCCAGCGCCGACAGCTTCTCCGGCGCGTTGCGCACGCTGAACGGCCGGCCCCAGGCCAGCGCCAGCCGGCGCACCTCGAGCAGCACGGCCAGAGCCGCCGTGTCGAACTGCTGCAACGGCGCAGCGTCGACGACCACCTCGGCTTGGCCGCCACCTTGCAGCGACTGTGCGAGCAGGCGCATCGTGTCGCTCGACTCGCGCATCGTCAGGGTGGCGGGCAGCAGCATGGCGATCCTTCGTGTCGCGGCTCAGGACTTGGTCGCCGCGGCGGCCTTGTTGCGCTCGGCCAGCTTGGAGATCAGGCCGTCGATGCCGTTGGCGCCGATCTCCTGCGCGAAGCTGCTGGTGTAGTTCTGCACCAGCCACACGCCGAGCACGTTGACGTCGTAGATCTTCCAGCCGTCGTCCTTCTTCTCGAGGCGGTAGTCGAGCTGGATCGGGTCGCCCTTGCCGCGCACCTCGGTCTTCACGACCACGTCCTTGTCGTCGGGGTTGGCGCGCATCGGCTTGAGCTGCACGGTCTGGTCCTTCACCTGCGACAGCGCGCCCGAGTAGGTGCGCACCAGCAGGACCTTGAACTCGTCCTGCAGGCGTTTCTGCTGCTCGGGCGTGGCCTGGCGCCAGTAGCGGCCGACGGCCGACGCGGTCATGCGCTGGAAGTTCACGTAGGGCATCACCTTGGCATCGACCAGCGCAGTGATCTTCTGCACGTCGCCGGCCTGGATGCTCTTGTCGGCCTTGATGGTGTCGAGCACGTCGGTGGAGACTTCCTTGATCAGCTGGTCCGGCGCCTTGGTGGCGTCGGCCGCATGCGCCGTTCCCATCGCGAACATCAGCGCGAACGGTGCGATCCAGGCAGTCAGTCGATTCGAGAGCATGTCATCTTCCTTTCAAGGGCGCCGTCTCCCGGCCCCGGACACTGAGAGGCGTTCCGGGCCGCAGGGTTCAACGCCTTGCATTCGTTAACGGTCGAGCGGCCTCGCCGGTTCACTTGGCGGCCGGCGCCTCGGGCTCGGTCGGATCCGGCGGCGGCGGCTCGTTGCCGTCGAACACCAGGCTGCGGCGACGCTGAAGGTAGGCATCACGGATGAAGTTGTACTTGTCCAGCGCGATGTCGTCGAGCACCCGCGTGGCCCCCAGCAGGTTGGACCGCGTGTTGACGATCTGCAGCGCGCTCAGGCTGTAGCGTGCGGTGCCGTCGTTGATGACGGTGCTGGGCGACGCCGCGATGTCCATCGGCAGGCCGATCGAGTCGCGCACGCTGGACGGCCCGAGCAGCGGCCAGACGATGTAGGCGCCGGTGCCCATGCCCCAGACACCCAGCGTCTGGCCGAAGTCCTCGCGTGTCTTCTCGAGGCCCAGTTCGGTGGCGACGTCGAGCAGGCCGAGGATGCCGAACACCGTGTTGGTGCCCACTCGCATGATGTCGTAGACACCTGCCGTGCCCTTGCCCTGCAGGAAGTTGTTGACCGCCGACCAGGCATCGGCGAAGTTGCCGAAGAAGTTGTCGACGCTGCGGCGCACCGGCTGCGGCACGACGTTCGAGTACAGCGTCGCCACCGGCTTGAGCACATGCTCGTCGAGGCCTTCGTTGAACGCGAAGACCTTGCGGTTCCAGTTCTCCCACGGGTCGAGCTTGGCGCCCGGGCCGCCGCGCACGTCGTTGAACGTGGTCGCGCAGCCGCCCAGCAGCAGGGCGGCCGGCAGCACGGCGAGCGCGCCGCGGTGTCTCACTTCTTGGCTCCGGCGTCGGCGCCGCCCGCATCCGCCGCCTTGTTGAACAGGAACTGGCTGATCAGGCTCTCCAGCACCACCGCCGACTGGGTCTGCGCGATGGTGTCGCCGGCAGCGAGGTTCTTCTCGTCGGCGCCGGGCTCGAGGCCGATGTACTGGTCGCCCAGCAGGCCGGCGGTGAGGATGCGCGCCTGCGAGTCCTTCGGGAACTGCACGCCGCGGTCGATCTCGAGGCGCACCACACCCTGGTAGGTCTTGGCGTCCAGCGAGATCGAGGCCACGCGGCCGACGTTGACGCCGGCGCTGCGCACAGGCGCCCGCGGCTTGAGGCCGCCGATGTTGTCGAACTTGGCGGTCAGCGTGTAGGTCTCGCCGCCGCCGAAGCTGGCCAGGTTGGCCGCCTTCAGCGCCAGGAACACCAGGCCGAGCATGCCCAGCAGGACGAACAGCCCGACCAGGGTTTCAATGCCTTTCTTGCCCATCTCGAAGTTTCCTTTTCGTCTTACGGCGTCGAGAACATCAGCGCCGTGAGGATGAAGTCCATGCCCAGGATGGCCAGCGACGAGATCACCACCGTGCGCGTGGTGGCGTAGGCCACGCCCTCGGGCGTCGCATCGGTCTCGTGGCCCTGGTAGAGCGCGACGAACGAGACGATCACGCCGAACACCGCGCTCTTGACGATGCCGTTGCCGACATCGCGCCAGACGTCGACCTTGCTCTGCATGATCGACCAGAAGTTGCCCGAATCGACGCCGATCAGCAGCACCGCGACGACGTAGGCCCCGAGGATGCCGATGGCGGAAAACAGCACCGCGAGGATGGGCATCGACACCATGCCGGCGACGAAGCGCGGCGCCAGCACGCGCGCCTTCGGGTCGATCGCCATCATCTCCATCGCGGCGAGCTGCTCGCCGGCCTTCATCAGGCCGATCTCGGCCGTCAGCGAGGTACCGGCTCGCCCGGCGAAAAGCAGCCCGGCAACCACCGGCCCGAGTTCGCGCACCAGCGCGAGGTTGACGATCAGGCCGAGCGATTCGGCAGCGCCGTAGGCCACCAGCGCGTAGTACATCTGCAGCGCCAGCACGAAACCGACCGCCAGGCCCGAGGCCAGGATGATGATCAGCGAACGGTTGCCGATGGCATGGATCTGCACCACCACCAGCCCGAAGCGGCGCAGCGCCGGCGGGATGGCACGCAGCAGCTCGAGGAAGAAGAAGGCCGCGTGGCCGAACGAACGCAGCACACCGAGCGTGCGTGCGCCGAGCAGGGCGACGAAGTTCATGCCGCACCTCCGGCGCTGGCGCCGAAGTCCTCGGCGATGGTCTTCGCCGGGTAGTGGAACTTGACCGGGCCGTCGGGTTCGCCACGCACGAACTGACGCACCTCGGGGTCCATCGAGCCCATCAGCTCGGCCGGCGTTCCCTGAGCGACGATGCGCCCGCCGTTGGCCAGTAGCACGACGTGGTCGCTGATCGCCATGCACTCGGGCACGTCGTGCGAGATCACCAGCGAGGTCGAGCCGGTGACGTCGTTGAGCGTGCGGATCAGCCGGGCCGCCACGCCCATCGAGATCAGGTCGAGGCCGGCGAAGGGTTCGTCGTACATGATCAGCTCGGGGTCGAGCGCGATCGCACGCGCCAGCGCGATGCGCCGCGCCATGCCGCCCGAGACCTCGGAGATGCGCAGCCCGGCCGCGCCGCGCAGGCCGACGGCGTTGAGTTTCATCAGCACGATGTCGCGGATCATGGCCTCGCTGAGATCGGTCTGTTCGCGCAGCGGGAAGGCGACGTTGTCGAACACCGACAGGTCGGTGAACAGCGCGCCGAACTGGAACAGCACGCCCATGCGGCGGCGCAGGCGGAACAGCAGCTCACGGTCACGCGTGTCGACCCGCTGGCCGTCGAAGGTCACGGTGCCGGAGTTGGCCGCGTGCACGCCGCCGATCAGCCGCAGCAGCGTGGTCTTGCCGCAGCCGGAACTGCCGAGGATGGACGTGACCTTGCCGCGCTGGAAGCGCAGCGAGATGTCGTTGAGGATGGTGCGGCTGGCGTCGTACCCGAACGTGACGTGGTCGATCTCGATCAGGGTATCGCCGCTCGCGGGGGCGTGTTCACTCGGCATTGCGCGGGTGCTGTTCTTGTCTCCGTCGGCCCGCGGCGTGGATTCGTCGCCGTCGGCCAAGGCGCGCGGATTGTCGCATGGCAAAACCGGCCGTGCAGGGGAAACCCGGATACGTCTGGTGACCTCTGGTCACCGCGTCTGACAACGCGGGCAGAAGAAGGTCGAGCGCTGGGCCTGCACGATGCGCCGCACCGGCGTGCCGCAGACCAGGCAGGGCTGGCCCTCGCGGCCGTAGACGCGGGCCTGCTGCTGGAAGCTGCCGGCCATGCCGTGGGCGTCGCGGTAGTCGCGCAGCGTGCTGCCGCCGAGGTCCAGCGCCTGCGCGAGGATGCGCCGCACCGCGGCGGCCAGGCGCTCGCAGCGCGGCCGGCTGAGGCGTCCGGCCGCCGTACGCGGGTCGATGCCCGCGTCGAACAGCGCTTCGCATGCATAGATGTTGCCGGCACCGACGACGATGTCGCCGGCCAGCAGGGCCTGCTTGATGGCCACGCGGCGACCACGCAGCGCACGGTGCAGGTGCTCGCCGGTGAAGGCCGGATCGAAAGGCTCCAGCCCGAGGCCGGCGAGCAGCTTGGCCGCCGGCTGCGCATCGATCGCCGGCGACCAGACCACGGCGCCGAAGCGGCGCGGATCGGTCAGGCGCAGCGTGCCACGCGAGGTCACCAGGTCGAAGTGGTCGTGCGCGCCGGGTTGCGCCGGCGTGTCGCTGAAGGCCAGCGAGCCGGACATGCCCAGGTGCATCAGCAGCCCGCCGTCGTTCAGCGGCAACCAGAGGTACTTGCCGCGCCGTGCGGCCTGGCCGATGCGGTGGCCGACCAGCGACTCGCCGGCACAACCCAGCGGCCAGCGCAGCGGCTTGCCCAGCCGCACCGCGCGCACCGTGGCGCCCTCGATGCGGTCGGCGAAGCTGCGCCGGGTGGTCTCGACCTCGGGAAGTTCGGGCATGTGAGGAATTATCGCGAGCGAAGCGGATCGCAGGGGGTGGCCCCCGCCACTAGAATGAAATCGAGCCCCAGGAGCTGCCGATGTCGTCCCCTTCGTTCCGAGCAGGCCAGCCGCTGCTCGTCGCCCTGTTGGCCTCGTGGCTGTTCGGCGTGGCCCCGGTTTTCGCCCAGGCACCGGCCAGCGCATCCAAGACCGACAACTCGGCGCTCGATGCCCAGCTGTTCTACCAGTTGCTGATCGGCGAGATCGAGCTGCGCGACGGCGAGCCCGGCACCGCCTACCAGGTGGTGCTCGACGCCGCGCGGCGCACGAAGGACGAGCAGTTGTTCCGCCGTGCCACCGAGATCGCGCTGCAGGCGCGTGCCGGTGACCAGGCGCTCGCCGCGGTGATGGCCTGGCGTTCGGCGACGCCGCAATCGATCGAGGCGCACCGCTACCTGATCCAGCTGCTGGTGGCGCTGAACCGCGCCGACGAGTCGGTCGAACCACTGCGCTCGCTGATCCAGCTCACCGCCGAGGCCGATCGCCCGGCGCTGATCCTGTCGTTGCCGGGCTTCTTCGCGCGCGCCGGCGACAAGACGCAGACGCCGGGCATCATCGAACGTGTCGTGCGCGACTGGCAGGAGCGGCCGGCCACCCGCACCGCCGCCCGGCTCGCGCTGGCTCGCGCCTGGCTCGGCGTGCCAGATGCAGCCAAGGCGCTGCCGCTGCTGCAGCGTGCGCAGGCAGACGATCCGGCCAACGAGACGGTCGCGCTGCTGGCCGTCGGGCTGGTCGCGACATCGACCGATGCCGAGGCGCTGGTCACCTCGCACCTGAAGGCCAAGCCGGACAGCCATGCGGTGCGGCTGTCCTACGTTCGCGTGCTGACCACCGTGCAGCGCTATGGCGACGCCACCGCGCAGCTCGAGACCATCACCCGCATCGCGCCCGAGATGGCGCCGCCGTGGCTGACCCTGGGCGCGCTGCACGTCGAACTACGCCACCCGGTCGAGGCGGTCGCCGCGCTGAAGACCTACCTGCAGCGCCTCGACGCCGAACCGCTGGCCGCCGCCCGCGACGACGACGACGATGAGGACGAGGCTCCAGCCAGCCCCGCCGCGGCACGCGAGCAGGGCCGCACGCAGGCCTGGCTGCTGCTGGCCCAGGCGGCGGAGCAGCAGCGCGACTACAAGGCGGCCGAAGGCTGGCTGGCCAAGGTCGACACGCCGCAGCGTGCGCTCGAGGTGCAGACGCGCCGTGCCTCGCTGCTGGCGCGCCAGGGCAAGATCAAGGAAGCGCGCGACCTGATCCGCCTCACGCCGGAGAAGACCGCTGCGGACGGACGCGCCAAACTGCTCGCCGAAGCCCAGGTGCTGCGCGACGTGAAGCAGTGGAAGGACGCCAACGTGGTGCTCGAACAGGCCAACCGGCAGTTCCCGGGCGACGTCGACCTGTTGTACGAGCAGTCGATGATGGCCGAGAAGCTCAACCGCATGGACGAGATGGAGCGGCTGCTGCGCAAGGTCATCGAGCTGAAGCCTGACCACCACCACGCCTACAACGCGCTGGGCTACTCGCTGGCCGAGCGCAACCTGCGGCTGCCCGAGGCGCGCGACCTGATCAGGAAAGCCTTGGACCTCAGCCCCGGCGAGCCCTTCATCACCGACAGCCTGGGCTGGGTCGAGTACCGCCTGGGCAACCGCACCGAGGCCTTGCGCCTGTTGCGCCAGGCCTACCAGTCGCGCCCCGACCCGGAGATCGCCGCCCACCTCGGCGAGGTGCTGTGGATCAGCGGGCAGCACGACGAGGCGCGCCGGGTGTGGCGCGACGCGAAGGTGCGCGACAGCGCCAACGACGTGCTGCGCGAGACGCTGGCCCGGCTTCGGGTCGACCTGTGAGGCGTCGTGCGCTGCTCGGGGCGCTGCCGCTGGCGGCGCTGCTGTCGGCCTGTGCCTCGCTGCCGGCCGACACGACGCGGCCGGTCGGAGACCGGCTGGCCGGGAGGCTGTCGCTGAAGGTCGACGCTGCCGGCAGCGAGGACGCGCGCTCGGTGGTCGCCTCGTTCGAACTGCAGGGCGCGCCCGAGGCCGGCCGGCTCGACCTGTCCACGCCGCTGGGCACGGTGATGGCCCAGGCCCGTTGGGCGCCGGGCCGCGTCGTGCTGGTCACGCCGCAGGGCGAGGCGCCCTACCCCAGCCTGGATGCGTTGACCCGCGAGGTGCTCGGCGAGAGCCTGCCGGTGGCAGCCCTGTTCGACTGGCTGCACGGCCGCCCGTGGCCGGGCGCCGCGCATGTCGCCGAGCCGCCGGGCTTCCGCCAGCTCGGCTGGACGGTGGACCTGGCCCGCTTCGCGGACGACACCATCGTCGCGATGCGCGCGCAGGCGCCGACCGTCACCGTGCGCGTCAAGCTGGACCGAAGCTGAGCGTGGCATGCCGCTGACCCGCCTGTACGACGTGGCCGCCCCGGCCAAGCTGAACCTGTTCCTGCACGTGATCGGCCGCCGCCCGGATGGCTACCACCTGCTGCAGTCGGTGTTCGTGCTGATCGACTGGTGCGACACGCTGCACTTCGAGCGCCGCGGCGACGGCCGCCTGACCCGCCACGATCTTGGCCCCGCGCTGCCGGCCGACGACCTGTGCCTGCGCGCCGCCCGGCTGCTGCGCTCCGAGAGCGGCACGACGCTGGGCGCCGACATCTCGATCGACAAGCGGGTGCCCTGGGGCGCCGGCATGGGTGGCGGCAGCTCCGACGCCGCCAGCACGCTGCTGGCGCTGAACCGCCTGTGGGGCCTGAACTGGCCACGCGGGCGGCTGGCGACCCTCGGCCTGCAGCTGGGCGCCGACGTCCCCTTCTTCATCGGCGGGCGCAACGCCTTCGTCGAAGGCATCGGCGAGCAGCTCACGCCGCTGCCGCTGCCGCCGGCCTGGCTGGCGGTGCTCAAGCCCGCTGCGGCGATCGAGACCCGTGCGATCTTCGGCAGCCCGCTGCTGGTACGCGATACCGAAGCTGTTATACTTGTGGGCTTTCTTGCAGACACGGCTGGCAACATGCGCCGTGTGCTCGACGGATTCGGCCGCAACGACCTGCAGCCCCCCGCCGAAGCGCACTGTGCCGAGGTGGCCACCGCCCTGGAGATCCTGCAGCGCCGCTTCGGCAACGCCAGGATGACCGGGTCGGGCAGCGCGGTGTTCGCAAGAGCAGGCACGGGCGCCGAACCCATGGCGACAATGCCGGCGGATCTTCCGCCGGGGTGGGTGGGGCGCATGTGCCGCAGCCTGGAGCAGCATCCGCTCGTCGGTTGGGCTCCGGACTGAGACCGGTTGAAGGTTCGGCGCGAAAGCGACGGACCGGTGTAGGGGAGTCGCCAAGTTGGTTAAGGCATCGGATTTTGATTCCGACATGCGAGGGTTCGAGTCCTTCCTCCCCTGCCAAATCTCCTGACGGATCGAGTGGATCCGTCCCGGTGCGCAACGAGCCCGGCAAGACCTGACGGAGCGATCGTGCTGTTCAACACCGTGCTGTTCACCGGCAACGCCAACCCGGCGTTGGCTCAGGAAATCGCCACGCACCTGGGCATCGAGCTCGGCAAGGCCAAGACCGGCCGCTTCTCCGACGGCGAAGTCGACATCGAGATCGAGCAGAACGTCCGCGCCCGCGACATCTTCGTGGTGCAGCCGACCTGCGCGCCGACCAACGAGAACCTGATGGAGCTGTGCATCATGGTCGACGCGCTCAAGCGCGCCTCGGCCAGGAGAGTCACCGCCGTCATCCCCTACTTCGGCTATGCACGCCAGGACCGCCGCCCGCGCTCCACCCGCGTGCCGATCAGCGCAAAGGTCGTCGCCAACATGCTGGAAGCGGTCGGCGTCGAGCGGCTGCTGACGATGGACCTGCACGCCGACCAGATCCAGGGCTTCTTCGACATCCCGGTCGACAACATCTACGCCTCGCCGGTGCTGCTGGCCGACCTGCAGAGCAAGCGCTACAGCGACCTGGTGGTGGTGTCGCCCGACGTCGGTGGCGTGGTGCGCGCCCGCGCGCTGGCCAAGCAGCTCGGCTGCGACCTGGCCATCATCGACAAGCGCCGCCCGAAGGCCAACGTCTCCGAGGTGATGCACGTCATCGGCGAGATCGAGGGCCGCAACTGCGTGATCATGGACGACATGATCGACACCGCCGGCACGCTGGTGAAGGCGGCCGAGGTGCTGAAGGAGCGCGGCGCGAAAAGCGTCTACGCGTACTGCACGCACGCGGTGTTCTCCGGCCCGGCGATCGAGCGCATCAAGGGCTCGGCGCTCGACGAAGTCGTCATCACCAACACCATTCCGCTGAGCGACGCCGGCAAGGCCTGTTCCAAGGTGCGCCAGCTGTCGGTCGCTTTCCTGTTCGCCGAAACGATCCGCCGCATTTCCGACGGCGAGTCGGTCACGTCCCTGTTCGCGGAGCAAAACGCGAACTTCTAGCCGAGGAGCCTGGTCGCGGGCCCTCTTGTTTCACCCCACTGGAGTCACCATGAAATTCGTCGCCTACGAGCGCAAACTGCAGGGCACCGGAGCGAGCCGCCGCCTGCGCAATGCGCAAAAGGTGCCTGGCATCGTCTACGGAGCCGGCACGCCCAGCATGATCGAGCTCGATCACAACGCGCTGTTCTTCGCGCTGAAGAAGGAAGCCTTCCACTCGTCCGTCCTCGAGATGGAACTGGGCGGCAAGAGCGAGCAGGTCATCCTGCGCGACTACCAGATGCACGCGTTCCGTCCGATCGTGCTGCACATCGACTTCCAGCGCGTCGACGCGACCACCAAGGTCACGAAGAAGGTGCCGCTGCACTTCATCAACGAAGAGAACTCGCCGGCGGTGAAGACCGACAAGTGTCTGGTCAACCACGTGGTCACCGAACTGCTGATCCAGTGCCTGGCCTCGCAACTGCCCGAGTTCCTGACCGTCGACCTGTCCAATCTGGCCAAGGGCCAGTCGCTGCACGTCAGCGACCTGAAGCTGGCCGACGGCATCAAGGTCGTCACGCACGGCAAGAAGGACCCGGTGATCGTGTCGGTGTCGATGCAGGCCGCCGAGGAAGAAGCCGCGCCGGCCCCGGTCGCCGCGCCGGCCGCTGCCCCGGCCAAGGCCAAGAAGGACGAGAAGCAGAACAAGAAGTGAGTCCTGCGGAGGCGCGCCTGCGCGCCTCCCCCTTCGGAGCCCCGCCTCGGCGGGGCTTTTTCATGCCCGAACGACACCGATAATCCGCCGCATGATCCGATTGCTGGTCGGCCTGGGCAACCCGGGCGCCGAATACGAAGCGACCCGGCACAACGCCGGCTTCTGGTTCATCGACGAGGTGGCGCGCGCGCTGAAGGTCTCGCTCGTGCCCGAGCGCAGCTACTTCGGCCTGGCGGCACGGGCGAACACCGCCGGCGGCCCGGTCTGGCTGCTCGAGCCGATGACCTACATGAACCTGTCGGGCAAGTCGGTCGCCGCGCTGGCGCGCTTCTTCAAGATTGCGCCGGAGGAGATCCTCGTCGCCCACGACGAGCTGGACCTGCTGCCCGGCCAGGTCAAGCTCAAGCTCGGCGGCAGCCATGCCGGCCACAACGGGCTGAAGGACATCCACGCCCAGCTCGGCAGCGCCGACTACTGGCGGCTGCGCCTGGGCATCGGCCACCCGGGCGTGAAGGCCGAGGTGGTCAACTACGTGCTCAAGAAGCCTTCGGCCGAACATCGTGACGCGATCGACAAATCGATCGCGCAGTCGCTCGCCGCGCTCGACCTGCTGTTGGCTGGCGAGATGGAAAAGGCGATGATGAAGATCCACGCCAAGCCGCCGCGCCCCAAACCGCCTCGCCCGGAGCCCGCACCATGACCCACTGGCCCGCTGCCTTGCTGCTCGCCCTCATCGGCACCACGGCACAGGCGGCCGGGCCGGTCTACCGCTGCGGCTCGAGCTACTCGCAGACGCCCTGCCCGGGCGGCACGCTGGTGGAGGCCGGCGACCCTCGCACCGCCGCCCAGCGCGCCGAGGCCCGGCGCATCGCCGCAGGCGAGCGCACGGCCGCGCGAAAGGCGGAGCAGGAACGCCTGGCCACCGAGAAGAAGCAGCGCAAGGAGCCGGCCATCGCGTCGCTGGGGCCGTCGTCGGCAGCGTCGGCGGCCACGGAATCCGGCAAGAACGCCGGCAAGGACAAGTCGAAGCGCAAGGCGAAGGGCAAGGACGAGCCGTTCACGGCCGTCGCCCCGGACAGCAAGAAGAAGTAGTCGCTACTTCGACGCAGGCGCGGCCTGCAGCTGCAGACGCCGGTACTTCTCCCACAGCGTCTCCTTCGTCTCGATGCGCGTCGGGTCGACCGGGATGCAGGCGACAGGGCAGACCTGCACACACTGCGGCTCGTCGAAGTGGCCGACACACTCGGTGCAGCGCTCCGGATCGATCTGGTAGATCTCCGGGCCCAGCGAGATCGCCTGGTTCGGGCACTCGGGCTCGCAGACGTCGCAGTTGATGCACTCGTCGGTGATCAGCAGGGCCATGGCGTTGTCACGTTCCTCTTCGCTCAGCTCTCGGCCGACTTCACGCGGTCGTGCAGGCGGTCGAGCACCGAGGGTGACACGAACTTCGAGACATCACCGCCCAGAGTGGCAATCTCGCGCACGAAGGTGCCGGAGACGAACTGGTACTGGTCGCTGGGCGTCAGGAACAGCGTCTCGACGTCGGGCATCAGCTGGCGGTTCATGCCGGCCATCTGGAACTCGTACTCGAAGTCGCTGACCGCACGCAGGCCGCGCACCACCACCTTGCCGCCGTGGTTGACGACGAAGTCGCGCAGCAGGCCGCGGAAGGCCATCACCTCGACGTTCGGGTACTTGGACGCCAGCTCGGTGGCGATCTCCAGGCGCTCGGCGATGGTGAACATGGTGCGCTTGTGGTGACCGGCGGCCACCGCGAGGATCAACCGCTCGAACAGCCGGCTGGCGCGGCGCATCAGGTCTTCGTGGCCCAGCGTCATCGGGTCGAAGGTGCCCGGGTAGACGGCGGTGAGTCGGGTCGTGGAGGTCAAGGCGCGGTCCTCTCGTGGCGTCTTTTCCGGCGCAGTGTAGCCGCGCCTCAAGCCTCGCTTGCAGCTCGTAACAAGTGGGCGTGCACCGTTCCGGCGCGCAGATGCCGATGGACCGCCAGTCCGAGCGGTGCCAGCCGGTCCGCAACGAACTCGCGGTCGGCCTCGAGGTAGACGTACCCGTCGGGCACGACCAGGCGGGCGGCGGCGGCCAGCGCCGGCTCGAACAGCGCCGCGTCGAAGGGCGGATCGATGAAGACCAGCTCGAAGCGCTGCGCCGCGCACGACGCCATCCAGCCCAGTGCATCGGTGCACTCGATACGCAGCGCGCTCGCCTTCAGGCGCTCGCGCGACTGGTGCAGGCTGGCCGCCAGGGCGCGGTCGCGTTCCAGCAACAGCACCTCGCTGGCGCCGCGCGAGGCCGCCTCGAAGCCGAGCGCGCCGGAGCCGGCGAAGGCGTCGAGGCAGCGCCAGCCGTCGAGATCGCCCCCCAGCCAGTTGAACAGCGTCTCGCGCACGCGGTCGGGCGTGGGCCGCAGACCGGGCTTGTCGGCCACCGGCAGCTTCGATCGTTTCCACTGCCCGCCGATGATGCGGACCTCGCGCGGCAAGGCCGCCGCGCCCTGACGGGGTTTCACTGCCGCACCGGGATGCCGTCGCGCGCCAGCAGCGCCTTGGCCTGGCCGACGGTGAACTCGCCGTAGTGGAAGATGCTGGCGGCCAGCACCGCGTCGGCGCCGCCGACGCGGATGCCTTCGGACAGGTGCTCCAGCGCACCGACGCCGCCCGAGGCGATCACCGGCACGCTCACCGCGTCGCTGACCGCGCGGGTCAGTTCCAGATCGAAGCCGATCTTGGTTCCGTCGCGGTCCATGCTGGTCAGCAGGATCTCGCCGGCGCCATGCTCGGCCATCTGCCTGGCCCAGCTCACGGCGTCGAGGCCGACGTTCTTGCGCCCGCCATGCGTGTAGACGTCCCAGCCGGGGCCACGCGCGGCGAGCTCGTCGCCGTGGCGCTTCTTCGCGTCGATCGCCACCACGATGCACTGCGCGCCGTACTTGGCCGAAGCGTCGAGGATCACCTGCGGGTTGGCCACCGCCGCCGAGTTGAAGCTGACCTTGTCGGCGCCGGCGTTGAGCAGGCGCCGCACGTCGTCGACCGTGCGCACGCCGCCGCCCACGGTCAGCGGGATGAACACCTGCGAAGCCACCGCTTCGATGATGTGCAGGATCAGGTCGCGCCCGTCGCTGGTGGCGGTGATGTCGAGGAAGGTCAGCTCGTCGGCGCCCTGCTCGTTGTAGCGCGCGGCGATCTCGACCGGATCGCCGGCATCGCGCAGTTCGACGAAGTTGACACCCTTGACGACTCGGCCTCCGGTGACGTCGAGGCAGGGGATGATGCGTTTGGCCAGCAAGGCTTCAGCCCTCGCCGTTGAGTTCGTCGGCGCGCGCCTGCGCCGCGGTGAAGTCGAGATCGCCGGTGTAGATCGCGCGGCCGCAGATCACGCCTTCGATGCCTTCGGATTCCACCGCGCAGAGCTTCTCGATGTCGGCCAGGTTCGACAGCCCACCGGAGGCGATCACCGGGATCGTCAGCGCCTGCGCCAGCTTGACCGTCGCTTCGATGTTGATGCCGCTGAGCATGCCGTCGCGGCCGATGTCGGTGTAGATCACGCCCTCGACGCCGTAGTCCTGGAACTTCTGCGCCAGGTCGACCACCTCGTGGCCGGTCAGCTTGCTCCAGCCGTCGGTGGCGACCTTGCCGTCCTTGGCGTCCAGCCCGACGATGATGTGGCCGCCGAAGGCCGAGCAGGCGTCGTGCAGGAAGCCGGGGTTCTTCACAGCGGCGGTGCCGATGATGATGAAGCTAAGCCCGTCGTCGAGGTAGCGCTCGATGGTGTCGAGGTCGCGGATGCCGCCGCCGAGCTGCACCGGGATCTGATCGCCGACCTCGGCGAGGATGGCCTTGATCGCCCCTTCGTTGACCGGCTTGCCGGCGAATGCGCCGTTGAGGTCGACCAGGTGCAGCCGCCGGGCACCGGCGTCGACCCAGCGCCGCGCCATCGCGGCCGGGTCCTCGCCGAAGGTGGTGGATGCGTTCATGTCGCCCTGCTTGAGGCGGACACACCGACCGTCTTTCAGGTCAATCGCGGGGATCAGCAGCATGGCCGAAGGGGCTGGTGGGGAAGGAAGAGGAGGACACCCGAGGAGGTGGTGGTGTGCAGGGGAAAGCCGTCACGGATTCCAGTGCAGAAAATTGCGGTACAGCGCGAGGCCATGCTCGGCGCTCTTCTCGGGGTGGAACTGCGTTGCAAAAATGTTATCGCGCCCCACCGCGCAGGTAAAGCGGCCGCCGTAGTCGGTCTCGCCGAGGCTGTGGCGCGGGTCCGACGGGCGGGCGTGGAAGCTGTGCACGAAGTAGAAGTACGCGTTGTCCGGCACGCCGGCCCAGACCGGGTGCGCGTGCACCTGGATGACCTGGTTCCAGCCCATCTGCGGCACCTTGTAGCGGCTGCCGTCGGGCTGCAGCCGGCCTTCCAGCTGGAAGCGCACCACCTCGCCAGGGATCAGGCCCAGCCCGTCAGTGGGCCCTTCCTCGCTGCGCGCCAGCAGCATCTGCATGCCGACGCAGACGCCCATCATCGGCTTGCGCGCCGCGGCATCGAGCACCGCCTCCTGCAGGCCGGAGTCGCGCAACTCGCGCATGCAGTCGGGCATCGCCCCCTGCCCCGGCAGCACGATGCGCTCGGCGGCGAACACTTCCTCGGGCCGCGAGGTGACGATCACGTCGAAGCCGCTGCCATCGGCCACGTGCATCACCGCCTGCGACACCGAGCGCAGGTTGCCCATGCCGTAGTCGACCACGGCGACCATCTTGCTCATGTCAGAGCGAGCCTTTCGTCGAGGGGATCACCCCGGCCGAGCGCGGGTCGATCGTCAGCGCCATGCGCAGCGCGCGGCCGAAGGCCTTGAACACCGTCTCGGCCTGGTGGTGCGCGTTCTCGCCCTTCAGGTTGTCGATGTGCAGCGTCACCAGCGCGTGGTTGGCGAAGCCCTGGAAGAACTCGTAGGTCAGCTGGGTGTCGAAGCCGCCGACCATGCCGGCCTTGAATGGAACGTCCATGTGCAGCCCCGGGCGGCCCGAGAAGTCGACCACCACGCGCGACAGCGCCTCGTCCAGCGGCACGTAGGCGTGGCCGTAGCGCGTCAGCCCCTTCTTGTCGCCGACCGCCTGGGCCACCGCCATGCCCAGCGTGATGCCGACGTCCTCCACCGTGTGGTGGCCGTCGATGTGCAGGTCGCCCTGAGCGGCGATGTCGAGGTCGATCAGCCCGTGGCGAGCGATCTGGTCGAGCATGTGGTCGAAGAAGCCGATGCCGGTGGCGAGATTGGCTTCGCCCGTGCCGTCGAGGTTGATCCGCGCGCGGATCTGCGTTTCCTTGGTGTTGCGGGTGACGTCGGCCGTTCTGGTGGAGGTCGTCATAGGCTGGCCCTCAGGGCATCGATCATCAGGGTGTTCTCCTCCGGCGTGCCCACGGTCAGCCGCAGGCAGTTGCTCAGCAGCGGGTGCAGACCGGCGATGTGCTTGACCAGCACACCGCGCTGCTTCATGCCCTCGAAGGCACGCTTCGAGTCGGGCACGCGCACCAGGATCATGTTGGCCTCGCTGGGGAAGGCCTTCACGCCCGGCATCGTGGTCAGCGCCTTCTGCAGCCGGGCGCGCTCGTCGCGCAGGATCGCCGCCTGGCGCGCGAACTCGTCGGCATGTTCGAGCGCGAACAGCGTCGCCTCGGCGTTGAGCACGCTGATGTTGTAGGGCGGGCGCACTTTGTCGACCTCGTCGATCAGCGCCGCCGCGCCGGCCATGTAGCCCAGGCGCACGCCGGCCAGGCCGAACTTGGACAGCGTGCGCATCACCAGCACGTGCTCGTGCTGGCCCAAACGCTGCATCCAGGTGCGCGACGAGAACGGCTGGTAGGCCTCGTCGAACACCACCAGGCCGTTCTGCCGGCCCACCGCGGCGACGATGCGCTCGATCACGGCGTCGTCGAACAGGTTGGCGGTCGGGTTGTTCGGGTAGGCCAGGTAGGTGATGGCCGGGCGGTGCTGCTCGATGGCGGCCAGCATCGCCACCTCGTCGAGCTCGAATTCGGCGGTCAGCGGCACGCCGACGAACTTCAGGCCCTGCAGCCTGGCCGACATCTCGTACATCACGAAGCCGGGCAGCGGCGCGAGGATGGTCGCCCCGGGCACGTCGCAGGCCAGCGCCAGCAGGCTGATCAGCTCGTCGGAGCCGTTGCCGAGCATCAGCTTGCAGCCCGGGGGCGGCTTCACGTGCTCCGTCAGCGCCGCGATCACGTCAGCTACGCACTGCGTCGGGTAGCGGTTGATCGCCACACGGCCAAGGCGTTCGCCCAGCTCACGCTGCAACTCGGGCGGCAGGCGGAACGGGTTTTCCATCGCGTCGAGCTTGACGAAGCCCGCGCTCGGCTGGATCGCGTAGCCGTGCATGGACTGCACGTCCTGGCGGATCACACGCTGCAAACGCTCTTCGAGGCTCATCACTGCTTTCCCTTCAGGCGGAACTCCGCGGCCTGGGCATGCGCCTGCAGCCCCTCGCCATAGGCCAGCTCGGCGGCGATCGGGCCGAGCAGCTGCGCGCCGGCCTCGCTGACCTCGATCAGGCTGCTGCGCTTCTGGAAGTCGTAGACGCCCAGCGGCGAACTGAAGCGCGCGGTGCCCGAGGTGGGCAGCACGTGGTTCGGGCCGGCGCAGTAGTCGCCCAGGCTCTCGCTGGTGAAGGCGCCGAGGAAGATCGCGCCGGCGTGCCTGAGCAGCGGCTCCCAGCGGCCGGGCTCGCGGCTGGACACCTCCAGGTGCTCCGGCGCGATGCGGTTGCTGATCGCACAGGCTTCGTCCATCGAACGCGTGTGGATCAGCGCACCGCGGCCTTCCAGCGAGGCGCGGATCACCTCTCGGCGCGGCATGGCGGGCAGCAGGCGGTCGATCTCGGCTTTCACCCGTGCGATGTAGGCGGCGTCGGGGCACAGCAGGATGCTCTGCGCCAGTTCGTCGTGCTCGGCCTGGCTGAACAGGTCCATCGCCACCCAGTCGGCCGGCGTCGTGCCGTCGGCCAGCACCAGGATCTCGCTGGGGCCGGCGATCATGTCGATGCCGACCTTGCCGAACACCCGCCGCTTGGCGCTGGCCACGTAGGCATTGCCCGGCCCGGTGATCTTGTCGACCGCCGGCACGGTGGTGGTGCCGTAGGCCAGCGCAGCGACCGCCTGTGCACCGCCGATGGCGAAGGCCCGGCTCACACCCGCCACCGCCGCAGCGGCCAGCACCAGCGGGTTGCGCTCACCCTTGGGCGTGGGCACCACCATGACGATCTCGCCGACACCGGCCACATGCGCCGGCACCACGTTCATCAGCACGCTGGACGGATAGGCGGCCTTGCCGCCGGGCACGTAGACACCGACGCGGTCCAGCGGCGTGACCTTCTGGCCGAGCAGCGTGCCGTCGGCATCGCGGTAGCTCCAGCTGCGGCCGCAGGCCTCGAGCTGGCGCTGGTGGTAGTCACGCACGCGGGCCGCGGCGGCTTCCAGCGCGCTGCGCTGCGCCGGCGTGATCTGCCCCAATGCGGCCTGCAGCTCGGCCTGGCTGATCTCCAGCTCGGCCATGGACTTCGCGGCCAGGCCGTCGAAACGTTGCGTGTACTCCAGCACCGCCGCATCGCCACGCTTCTCCACGTCGGCGAGGATGTCGGCCACACGGCCTTCGATCGCCGCGTCGGTCTCGGCCGACCAGTGCAGCACGCGCGCGAACTCGGCCTCGAAATCGGCCGCGGTGGTGGCGAGCTGGCGGATCGCAACGCTCATGGCTTGACCCCGACGGCAGCTTCGAACGCGTCGATGATCGTGCGGATGGCCTCGCGCTTGAGCTTCAGCGCCGCCTGGTTGACCACCAACCGGGACGAGATCTGCATGATCTGCTCGACCTCGACCAGGTTGTTCGCGCGCAAGGTGCTGCCGGTGGACACCAGGTCGACGATCGCGTCGGCCAGGCCGGTCAGCGGCGCCAGCTCCATCGAGCCATAGAGCTTGATCAGGTCGACGTGCACGCCCTTGTTGGCGAAGTGCTCGCGGGCGATCTCCGTGTACTTGGTGGCCACGCGGATGCGCGAGCCCTGCTTGACGGCGCCGGCATAGTCGAAGTCGGCGCGCACCGCGACGCTCATGCGGCACCTGGCGATCTTCAGGTCCAGCGGCTGATACAGGCCCTTGGCCGCCATGTTCGAGCAGCGTGTCGCGGCCGACCACGCCGAGGTCGGCGCCGCCATGCTGCACATAGGTCGGCACGTCGGTCGCGCGAACGAGCACGATGCGCACGTTCGGCTGGCTGGTGCCGATGATGAGCTTGCGGCTCTTCTCCGGGTCTTCCGAAACCTCGATGCCGGCCGACTTCAGCAGCGGCAGCGTCTCGTCGAAGATGCGGCCCTTCGAGAGGGCCAGCGTGATCATGTTGCCGTTCATTTGACGCGCTCGATGTCCGCGCCGATGCCGCGCAGCTTGGCTTCCATGCGGTCGTAGCCGCGGTCCAGGTGGTAGATGCGGTCGACCACCGTCTCGCCGCTGGCCACCAGGCCGGCGATCACCAGGCTGGCCGAGGCGCGCAGGTCGGTGGCCATCACGATCGCGCCGGACAGCTTCTCGACGCCCTGCACCACCGCCGTGTGCCCGTCGACGACGATGTTGGCGCCCAGGCGCACCAGTTCGTTGACGTGCATGAAGCGGTTCTCGAAGATCGTCTCGGTGACCTTCGCTGCACCCTCGGCGATGCAGTTCAGCGCCATGAACTGCGCCTGCATGTCGGTCGGGAAGGCCGGGTACTCGCTGGTGCGGAAGCTCACCGCCTTCGGGCGGCCCTGGCCCCTGACGCGGATCCAGCCCTCGCCGGCCTCGATGCTCACGCCGGCCTCGCGCAGCTTGTCGATCACCGCGTCGAGGTGGTCGGCACGGGCATCGCGCAGCAGCACCTCGCCGCCGGCCGCCGCCGCGGCGCACAGGAAGGTGCCGGTCTCGATGCGATCCGGCACGATGCGGTGCGTCGCGCCGTGCAGGCTTGGCGACGCCCTGGATGCGGATCTTGCTGGTTCCGTGGCCTTCGATCTTCGCGCCCATCGCGATCAGCAGTTCGGCCAGGTCGGGGATCTCCGGCTCCTGCGCGGCGTTCTCCAGCACCGTCTCGCCCTCGGCCAGCGTGGCAGCCATCAGCAGGTTCTCGGTGCCGGTGACGGTCACCATGTCGGTGGTGATGCGTGCGCCCTTGAGCTTCTTCGCCTTGGCGATGATGTAGCCGTGTTCGACGGTGATCTCGGCACCCATCGCCTGCAGGCCCTTGATGTGCTGGTCGACCGGGCGCGAGCCGATCGCGCAGCCGCCGGGCAGCGACACCGTGGCCTCGCCGAAGCGCGCCAGCAGCGGGCCCAGCACCAGGATCGACGCACGCATCGTCTTCACCAGGTCGTAGGGCGCCTCGGGCGAGGTCACGGCACTGGCGTCGAGGGACACCACGTCGGGCTGGGCTTCGCTGCGCTCGGCCTTCGCGCCCATGTTGCGCAGCAGCTTCAGCGTGGTGCTGACGTCCTGCAGGCGCGGCACGTTGTGCAGCGTGACCGGCTCCGGCGTCAGCAGCGCGGCGCAGAGTTCGGGCAGCGCGGCGTTCTTGGCGCCGGAGATGGCCACTTCGCCTTCGAGCCGGCGGCCGCCGCGGATGAGGAGTTTGTCCATGAGGATGACTGGCTGTGCCCCATGTCCACCTGGCTCCCGTGACCCGCGCTGGGCGCAGGCCCGAGCGCCGCAGTGAACACTGCGGCGGGTTTCAGTGGTGGTGGGTGGAAGCCGTCGCGGGCTGCGAAGCCCACTCGGCCGGGGTCAGCGTCTTCATCGACAGGGCGTGGATCTGCTCGCGCATTCTATCGCCCAGGGCCTGGTAGACCCGCTGGTGGCGCTTGACGCGGCTGGCGCCCTCGAACTCGGCCGACACGATGGTGGCGAAGAAATGCCGCCCGTCGCCCTCGACCTCGAGGTGTTCGCAGGCCAGACCCTGCGCAATGAAGCGCTGCACGTCGGCGGGGGTCGGTTCGGCCATGGTGGAGAGATTCTACTAGTGGCGCAGCTTGTAGCCGGTGCGCAGCAGGTGCAGCGCCAGACCGGACACCAGCAGGAAACTCAGGCCGACGATGGCCAGGCTGGTCCACGGCGACACGTCGCTGACGCCGAAGAAGCCGCGGCGGAAGCCGTCGATCATGTAGAAGAACGGGTTCAGGTGGCTGACCGCCTGCCAGAACGCCGGCAGCGAGTGCACCGAATAGAACACGCCGCTGAGGAAGGTCATCGGCATGATGATGAAGTTCTGGAAGCCGGCCATCTGGTCGAACTTCTCCGCCCACAGCCCGGCGATCAGCCCCAGCGCGCCGAGCATGCCGGCACCGAGCACCGCGAAGACCACGATCCACCACGGCTGCGCGACATGCAGCGGCGCGAACCAGACGGTGACCCCCAGCACGCCGGTGCCGACCACCAGGCCGCGCACCATCGACGCGCCGACGTAGGCGACGAACCAGGCCCAGTGCGACAGCGGCGTCACCAGCAGGAACACCAGGTTGCCGGTGATCTTGCTCTGGATCAGCGAGCTGCTGCTGTTGGCGAAGGCGTTCTGCAGCACGCTCATCATCACCAGCCCGGGGATCAGGAAGCTGGTGTAGCCGATCTGGTCGTAGACCTTCACGTGGTCTTCCAGCACATGGCCGAAGATCAGCAGGTACAGCACCGCGGTGAGCACCGGTGCCGCGACGGTCTGGAAGCTGACCTTCCAGAAGCGCAGCACTTCCTTGTAGAGCAGCGTTCTCGCACCCGACAACGGGCCGTTCATGCGGCCACCCTCTGCGGTTCGCCGTGCATGATCTCGAGGAACACGTCCTCCAGGTCGGCGCGGCCGATCTCCAGGTCCTCGGGCCGGCAGCCCGCAGCGCGCAGCGTGCCGAGGAGGCTCTCGACCTCGGCCGCGTCGTGGGCCTTGATCTGCACGATGCGGCCGGTCACGCGCGACTGCGCCGCCAGCGCCGGCGGCAGCGCCTGGTCCATCTTGAAACGCAGCATGGTGCTGGCGCGCCCGGCCAGCAGCGCCGAGGTGCGGTCCAGCGCCACCACCTGGCCCTGCTTGAGCATCGCGATGCGCTGGCACAGCGCCTCGGCTTCTTCCAGGTAATGCGTGGTCAGCAGCACCGTGTGACCGTCCTTGTTCAGGCGCGCGACGAACTGCCACAGCGTCTGGCGCAGTTCGACGTCGACGCCGGCGGTGGGCTCGTCGAGCACGATCACCGGCGGCCGGTGCACCAGCGCTTGCGCCACCAGCACGCGCCGCTTCATGCCGCCGCTGAGCTGGCGCATGTTGGCGTCGGCCTTGTCGGCCAGACCCAGGTTCGCCAGCAGCTCGTCGATCCAGGCGTCGTTGTGCTTCACGCCGAAGTAGCCGCTCTGGATGCGCAGCGCCTCGCGCACGCTGAAGAAGGGATCGAACACCAGTTCCTGCGGCACGATGCCGAGGCTGCGGCGCGCGGCGGCGTAGTCGCTCACCACGTCGTGGCCCATCACCGTGACGCGGCCGGCGCTGGCCCGGCTCAGGCCGGCGAGGATGCTGATCAGCGTCGTCTTGCCGGCGCCGTTGGGCCCGAGCAGGCCGAAGAACTCGCCGGCCTGGATGTCGAAGCTGACTTCGCTCAAGGCGCGCACTTCGCCGCGCGCACCCGGGTAGGTCTTGGAGACGTTCTGGAACGAGATGGCGGGCATGGGCGCCGGATTGTAGGCAGCGGCGTGGCCACGCGCAGGCCGAGGCCGATTAGGGGCGACGCTCGTACGAGCCCTGCGGCAACGGTGCTAGATTCCCTCGGACGCCACAAGAGCCGCCCATGGCCACCCAAGCCAAGAAACCGCGCCGCACGGCCGAACGCATCCTGGAGGTCACGCTCGAGCTGTTCAACCGCTTCGGCGAACCGAACGTCTCGACCACGCTGATCTCGGCCGAGCTGAACATCAGCCCCGGCAACCTCTACTACCACTACCCGGCCAAGGACGAGCTGATCAACAGCCTGTTCGACCGCTACGAGAAATCGCTGTCCGAACTGCTGCAGGCGGCCGACCAGGTGCGCAACGTCGAGGACGCCTGGCTGCTGTTCCACATGCTGTTCGAGCTGATCTGGCAGTACCGCTTCTTGTACCGCGACCTCAACGACCTGCTGTCGAAGAACCGCCGGCTGGAGACCCACTTCCAGTTCGTGCTGCGCAACAAGAACCACGCCATCCAGTCGGTGATGGCCGGGCTGACACGCGGCGGCGCGATGAAGATCGAGACCCGCGACATGGAGCCGGTGGCCACCGCGATGGCGGTGGTACTGACCTACTGGCTGAGCTACGAGTACGTGCGCGACCCGCGCCGCGCGCTGGAGCCCGAGAGCGCCAGCGCAGCGCTGCTGCGCGGCGCCTTCCATGTGCTCAGCCTGCTGATCCCCTACCTCGAGCCGGCGCAGCGCGAGCACCTGCACGCGCTGGTCGGCAAGTACGACAAGAGCTGAACCGCGCCCCGCCACACACACAGGAGACAAGACCATGGCCAAGTGGACCGCCTTCCCGCACGACAACGCCGACTATGTCTACGACGCCGCGGCGCTGAAGAAGAAATGGGCGCGACTGCACACGGGCGACGCCGAGCCGCAGCCGAAGGACGACAAGGTGCTGGCTGCCTGGGCGCTGTTCCATGCCGGCGAGTTCCAGAAGGCCTACGACGCCGGCCTGAAGGCGGGCGGGGCCGGCATCACGGTGGCCAACAAGGCACAGGCGATCTACGCCAACTACCTCGAGAAGAGCGAGAAGAACCGGCTGGCGATGTTCATGGAGGTCTCCGAGCGCGCCGAGGCGCAGCAGGCCGAGGACCCGAAGAACCCGAACGCCTACTACTGGCAGGCTTACGCGCTGGGCCGCTACAGCCAGGGCATCAGCGTCGCCAAGGCGCTGGCGCAGGGCCTGGGCAGCAAGGTGAAGACCGCGCTGGAAACCGCCATCAAGCTGCAGCCGCGCCATGCCGACGCGCACATCGCGCTGGGCGCCTTCCATGCGGAGGTGATCGACAAGGTCGGCGGCCTGCTCGGCCGCACCCAGGGCGCCAGCAAGGACCAGGGCCTGCTGATGTACAAGACCGCGCTGAAGCTCAACCCGGCCTCGGCGATCGCGATGGTCGAGTACGCCAACGGCATGGTGATGCTCGAGGGCGAGAAGAAGATGAAGGAGGCCGAGAAGCTCTACGCCGACGCGGCCGCCTGCGACCCGGCCGACGCGATGGAGCGGCTCGACGTCGAGATGGCCAAGGCCGAGCTGGAAGACTGATCAGCCGGCGCGGCCGAGCACGGCGCGCGCCGCCAGCCCGGTCAGCACCGCGAACAGCGCGACCGTCCACAGCGCGGCGGTCAGCGAGCTACCGCTGGCCAGCATGCCGATCAGCGGCGGCCCGACCATGAAACCCAGGTAACCGACCGAGGACACCGCGGCCACGCCGTGCGCCGGCGACACGCCGCTCACCTGCGCCGAGGCGGCGAACATCACCGGCACGACGTTGGCCAGGCCGAGGCCGACGAGCATGAAGCCGGCCAGCGCCGCCCACGGCGCGCCGACGCTCAGCGCGACGGCCATGCCGATCGCCGCCACCGCGCCCGAGGCGCGCATCAGCGCCACCGGCGCGAGCCGCTCGCGGATGCGATCGCCGAACAGGCGGCCGATCGCCATCGCCGCGCTGAAGGCGGCGAAGGCCAGCGCACCGGTGGCCGCATCGGTCTTCAGCTCCTGGCGCACGAACAGCGCGCTCCAGTCGTACATCGCGCCCTCGGCGACCATGCACAGCGCGGTCAGCACACCCATCCACAGCAGGATGCCGCGCGGCCAGGCGATCGGCGCGGGCGACTCGTCGCTGTCGGAACGTTCGGCGCTGAGCCAGGGCGCCGCGGCCGCCAGCACCAGGGCCAGCACCGCCGCGCTGGCCGCCAGCTGCACCACCGGCGCCACCCCGGCGCGGTGCAGCGCCGCACAGAGCAGCGCACCGGCCATGCCGCCAAGGCTGAACATCGCGTGCAGGCCGCTCATCACCTTGCGCGGCGAACGCATCTCGAGGTGGTTGCCCTCCGAGTTGATGGCCACGTCGAACAGCGCACTGCCGGCGCCGAGCAGCAGCATCAGCGCGAACAGCACGCCGATCTGCTCGCTCTGCAGCACGGCGGCCAGGCTCGCGCACATCAGCAGCCCGGCTGCTTGCACGCAGCGGCGCGCGCCGAAACGGGCGACCAGCACGCCGGCCGTCAGCAGGCACAGCACGGCGCCGCCGGCGGCGGTCAGCAGCGCGAAGGACAGCGACTGTTCGTCCAGCCCGTAGTGCAGCTTGACGGCTGGCACCTGCGCACCCCAGACACCCATGCCCATGCCGAGCACGAAGAACAGCACGCGGATGGCACGGTGCCAGCTGGGCAGCGAGGCCATCGCGGGCAGCGGCGGCAGACAGGGGTTGCTTGCGTCCATGTGCTGCATTGTGCTGTAATTTGCGTGTTCTTGCACAACCCTGCAAACATCCGATGCCCAGACGATCCCCGGCCATCGAGCCACCCCGCTTCGCCGCCGAGCGCCAGCAGCGCATCGCGCAGGCGTTGCGCGAGCATGGCCGGGTCGAGGTGGCGCAGCTGGCGGCCGACTACGGCGTCTCCGAAGACACGGTGCGCCGCGACCTGCATGCGCTGGCCGCGCGCGGGCTGCTGCAGAAGACCCACGGCGGCGCCGTCGCGCTGCACACGCCGGCCATGCCGACGCTGCAACGCGGTGCCATCCAGAGCGGCGCCAAGCGCGCGATCGGCCATGCCGCAGCGAAGCTCGTGCAGCCGCACGACAGCCTGTTCATCGACGGCGGCACCACCACGCTGGCGCTGATCGAGGCGTTGAAGGCACCCGACGCACCACGGCCGCTGACGGTGTTCACCCATGCACTGGACATCGCATTGGCACTGACCGACGAGCCGCAGGTGCGCCTGGTGCTGGCCGGCGGCAGCTGGCTGGCCACGCCGCGCATCTTCGTCGGCGAGGCGGCCCTGGCCACGGTGCGCGCCGCCCGCGCCGACATCGCCTTCCTCGGCGCCTGCGCGCTGCACGAGCGTGCCGGCCTGACCGCGCACGAGCCGCAGGAGGCCCCGCTGAAGCGTGCGATGGTCGAGGGCGCGGCGCGGCGCATCGTGCTGGCCGATGCGAGCAAGCTGGGCGTGGTCGCACCCTGCGCGGTGGCCACGCTGGACGAACTCGATCGGGTGATCGCCGACGACGCGCCGGCCTGGCTCAGCGGGCGTGTCGAGGTGCAGAAGGTCTGAGCCGTGCGGTCACGCTCAGCGCGGTGCCGTCGCTTCCGGCCGGCGCCGGTAGAAGCGGACCGGCTGGGCCTTCAGCGGCCGCGGCGGCGCGCCGTGCGCGGCCAGCGTGCGGTCCAGCGCCAGCCCGCCTTCGTCGGCCAGCGCTGCCTCGCGCGCCGCACGGATCGCCGCGGCGCGTTCGGCCGCCGGCTTCGCGCCGAGGGCCAGGTGCTCGATGACATGCAGCAGGTTGTGCTTGCCACGTTCGTTGGTGCTGCCGTAGCCCTTGATCAGCCGGCCGCAGTCGGCAATCTCGCGGCCCAGCACCGCGTCTTCCCGCAGCCCGCGTTGCAGCGCCGCCAGCCAGCGCTCGATCAGCGCCTGCTCGAGCGCGAAGCGGCTGCCGCGCCGGCGCTGCCCCTTCATCGACGCGACCAGGCGCAGCGCCAGCACGCCGCGAACGCCGTGCGTGCCGAGCTTCAGCGGCAGCGCCCAGGGCGCCAGGCCACGCGCTTGCCGGCGGGCGTCCCAGGCGCTGAGCCGCTGCGCCAGCGACGCCGGCAGCAGCGCAGCGAACTCGGGCACTCCGGGCTTGAAGTGGTCGAACACCTTGACGATCTCGTCCTCGCGCGCGGCGACCTCGCGGCACACCCGCTCGACACGCGAGCGGCGCAGCTTCAGCGCCGCGACCTGCACGATGTCGTCGAAGGCCATCCACAACGCGAGCCAGCGCGCCGCCTCGCGGGTGGCCGCGAAGCTGCCGTCGCGATCGCTGCCCCGTTCGGCCGCGAGCACGGCGGCCAGCCGCTCGACGTAGAGCGCGGCGTAGGCCTCGTCCTGGTAGTCGACCAGCCTGGCGTGGCCGAGGGCGAGGAAGCCGTGCACCGGCGCCGGGAAGGCCGCGGCCAGCGCGGGCGGCAGGGCCGGAGCGGCCACACGCGGGGCGGCTGCGGCTTCGGCCACGCGTCGCGCCTGCACCGCCGCGAAGGCCAGCGCGAAACCACGCAGGCTCGCCTCCACGCCCTTGCCGCCGGCGCGGATCGCCTGCTCGTAGGCCTCGCGCGGCATCGGCAGCACGCCGCTGGCGGCGATCGCGCCGAGCAGCACCGCGCTGACCACCGTGCCGGCGTCGCGGGCCAGTCGTGCCAGGTCCAGCACCTCGAGCTGGCGGGCCTGCTGCTGCAGCGTGGCCAGCAGGATTCGATCATCGAGCCGGCCGTCGCCGAGTTGCATCTTCTCGGCCACGGTCAGCGCGCGCGCGCTCGAACTGACGATGGTGGTGCGCTCTGCCGAGGCCATGCCCAACCCCACCTGGCGCACCGTCTCCAGCAGTTCCGAAGACACCAGCAGGTCGATCGCACCGGGCACCGGGTTCAGGCAGAACACCGGCTTGCGGCCGCCGAGCATGGCGTCGGGCTGCGCGAAGACCTCGATGTAGTAGGTCGTCGCACCGGTGCGCTGCGCGACGCCGGGAATCGAGGTGCTCTGCGCGCTGTGGCCGGCCAGCGTCGCGGCGGCGAACAGCCACTCCGACAGCACGCCGCCGCCCTCGCCGCCGAGCGCACAGACGAGGATGGTCACCGGTCGCTGCGAGGCGTTCATTCGACGGCGATCTTCGCTTCCTTGATGAAGGCGCCGAAGCGCGCCCGGTCGGCGTTCTGCCGGTCGATGAACTCCTGCCGGCTGACCACCATCTGCTCGCCGCCGATGCCCTTGATCACCTCCACCACCTTGGGCGCGGCCAGCGCCTTGTTGACCTCGTCATGCAGCTGAGCGACCAGCGCCGGCGGCGTGCCGCCGGGTGCGTAGATGCCGAACACCGTGTCGGCATCGAAGCCGGGCAGGCCGCTCTCGGCCAGCGTCGGCACCTCGGGCACCTGGCTCGATCGTTTCGGGCTGCCGACGGCCAGCAGCTTGAGCTTGCCGTCCTTCGCATGGCGCAGGCCCGGGCCGGGGTCGAACATGAACTGCACCTGGCCGGCGAGCAGGTCGGTCAGCGCCGGTGCGGCGCCGCGATAAGGCACGTGCACGGCGAACAGGCCGGCCTGGCGCTTCATCATCTCGCCGGCCAGGTGCGGCGAGCTGCCGCTGCCGGCCGACCCGTAGCTCAGCTTGCCCGGGTTGGCCTTCACGTAGGCGATGAACTCCTGGATGTTGGCCACCGGCACCGAGGGGTGCGTCATCAGGAACACCAGCACGCGCGCGACCGAGGCCACCGGCACCAGGTCCTTCTCCGCGTCGAACGGCATCTTGGTATAGAGGAACGGGTTGACCGTGACCGCGCCGCCGCTGCTCATCAGCAGCGTGTAGCCGTCGGCCGGCGACTTGGCCACCGCGTCGGCGCCGAGGTTGCCGTTGGCGCCCGGCTTGTTCTCGACCACCACCTGCTGCTTCAGCTGCTCGGACAACTGCACCGCCAGCGCCCGGCCGATCACGTCGGCCGCGCCGCCGGGCGGGAAGTTGACGACCAGCTTCAGCGGCTTGGCCGGGAAGGCCTGCGCGAAGGCGCCACCGGCCAGCGCGAGCGAGGCGGCGCCGGCGAGCAGCGCGCGTCGGGTCCAGGTGAATCGGGTCATGCTGTCTCCTGTCGTTGTGATCTGGAAGGAAGCGCTTCAGGCCGGCCGCAGCACGCCGGTCAGCGCCTCGCGCAGGCGCGCCATCAGGCGCTCGTGCCAGCGCGGGTTACGCACCACCTCGGCACGGTAGAAGCTCGGGCACAGCGTCGCCGCATGCGCGTTGGCGCCGCACAGGCCGCAGCCGACGCAACCGTCGATCACCGTGGCCACCGGGTCGAGCTTCAGCGGGTCGGGGTTGTCCTTCAGCGTCAGCGTCGGGCAGCCGGACAGGCGGATGCAGGCGTGGTCGCCGTTGCAGACGTCCTCGTCGACGCCGTACTTGACGCGCTCGACCCGTTCACCGCGCTTGAGCAGGCCGGCGATCCAGGGCTTGATGCGGCGCTGGCGCTCGAGCTGGCATTCACCCTCGGCGACGATGACCTTCAGGCCGTTGAAGTCGCTTGTGAAGGCCTCCTCCAGCGTGCGCCGCATCGTCTCGACCTCGTAGGTGTGAACGACGCGAAGCCACTGCAGGCCCATGCCCTTGAGCGTGTCCTCGATCGACTGGTTCTTGTGCGCCAGGCTCTGGTGCAGGCTGGCCTGCGCCGCCGCCTCGGCCTTGGCCTCGTCGTCCGGCGTGTTCAGGATGTCCTGCGTGCCGGTGGCCGAGGTGTAGCCGTTCTTCATGATCAGCAGCACCGCGTCGTCACCGTTGAACAGCGCCGCCTGCACGCCGGTCAGCAAGCCGTTGTGCCAGAAGCCGCCGTCGCCCATGATGGCCAGCGAGCGACGCTGCATCATCGGCGACACGCCGGCGCGGCTCGCCAGGCTCATGCCGTAGCCGAGGATGGAATGGCCCGAGCTGAAGGGTTCGAAGGTGGCCAGTGCATGGCAGCCGATGTCGGCCGCCACGTGCACCGGCCCGACCTCGCGCTGCGCCAGCTTCAGCGCGCTGAACACCGGGCGCTCCGGGCAGCCGACGCAGAAGCCCGGCGGCCGCGCCGGCAGCACACCCACCGACTTCGCCACCGCCTCGCGGCGCTGTGCGTTGCCGGCCAGCCAGGCGCGCGCGGCGGACAGGTCGTGCTGCGGCAGGTGGTGTTCGGCAAACTTCAGCAGACCCTGTGCGATCACCTCGACGGTGTACTCGCCGGCCGGCGGCAGCAGGTCCTTGCCGTGCACGGCAGTCTGCACGTCCAGGCGCCGCAGCATCTGCACGATGTCCTTCTCGATGTACTCCGGGCTGCCCTCTTCCAGCACCAGCACGGCACGCTTGCCCGCCGCGAACGACGAGATCTCCGCCGGCACCAGCGGGTAGGTGATGTTGAGCACCTGGATGGGAACGTCGCTGCCGCCGAACGCATCGGCCAGGCCGAGCTGCTGCAGCGCACGCAGCAGCGCGTTGGTCAGCCCGCCCTGCACGATCAGGCCGACATCGGCGAAACGTCCACCGGCGATGCACTCGTTCAGCTCGTGTTCGACGATGTAGGCCTGCGCCGCCGGAATGCGCTGCTCGATCTTCAGCTTCTCGTGGCGGAAGGTCACCGGCGGGTGAGCCAGGCGCATGTAGTCGAAGCCGGCCGGCTCGGCGATCAGCTGCCGCGTGGACAGCGCGGGCGCGACGTTGTCCCTGCAGTCGAAACGCCCGCGCACGTGGCAGGCGCGGATGCGCAGTTCCATCACCGCCGGCATGTTGCTCGCCTCGCTCATCGCGAAGGCGTGCTCGACCAGGCGCACCATGGTCGGCAGCTCGGGCCGCGGGTCGAGCAGCAGCAGCGTGCTCTTCAGCGCGTAGGCGTGGGTGCGCTCCTGGATCACGCTGGCGCCTTCGCCGTAGTCCTCGCCGACGACGATCAGCGCGCCGCCGGTCACGCCCGGCGAGGCCAGGTTGGACAGCGCGTCGGCGGCGACGTTGGTGCCGACGATGCTCTTCCAGGTCACGCAGCCGCGCAGCGGGTAGTGGATCGAGGCGCCGAGCATCGCCGCCGCCGAGGCCTCGTTCGAGCAGGCCTCGACATGCACGCCCAGCGTGGCCACGTAGGGCCGCGCCTGCACCATCACGTCGAGCAGGTGCGACACCGGCGCGCCCTGGTAGCCGCCGATGTAGGCCACGCCCGACTGCAGCAGCGCCTTGGTGATGGCCAGGATGCCCTCGCCGTGGAAGGTCTGGCCGGCGCCGAGCTTGAGCTGTTCGATCTCTTCGGTGAACTGGACTTCCATGCCGTTCTGGCCGGTCGTGCGCGCCGGCCTTGTCTCCTGGCGCGCACTCTAGGCAGCGGCTCGCCATTCGTCCATGCAATAGCCTTGACGAGTACGATTCATTCCATGCATATCCGCGACTTCGACCTGAACCTGCTGCACGTCTTCCAGGCGGTGCACGCGGCCGGCAACGTCAGCCGCGCCGCCGAGGCGCTGGGCTTGTCGCAGCCGGCGGTCAGCCACGCGCTGACGCGGCTGCGCCTGGCGCTGCACGACCCGCTGTTCGTGCGCACGCCGGGCGGCGTGTCGGCGACGCCGAAGGCCGAGCAGTTCGCGCGGCAGGTCGAATCGGCGTTGCGCCTGCTCGACGTGGCGATCCACGAGGCCGACCAGTTCGACCCGGCCCGCTCGCAGCGCCGCTTCGTCGTGCACATGAGCGACATCGGCGCCGACGAGTTCCTGCCGCTGCTGATGGCCCAGGTGCGCCAGCAGGCGCCGGGCGTGCGCATCGAGGCGCTGCAGCTGGAACCGTCGGCGGTCGGCGCGGCGCTCGAGGAGGGCCGCATCGACCTCGCCTTCGGCTACCTGCCCGAGCTGACCGGCACCGAACAGCGCCGCCTGCTCGACGAACGCTACGTCGTGCTGCTGCGCCAGGGCCATCCGCTGGCCGGCAAGCTGCGCGACCGCGCCGCGCTGCAGCAGCTCGACTTCATCCTCGTCGCCAGCCACATCGAGCCGGCCAAGGCGCTGCACCTGCTCGGGCTGGAATCGCGCATCCGGTTGACGCTGCCGCACTTCACCGTCGCGCCGTCCATCCTCGCCGCCAGCGACCTCGCGGTGGTGATGCCGCTGCGCCCGGCGCGGCGCTTCGCGGCGCGGCATGCGCTGCAGGTGGTCGAGCCGGACCTCGGCCTGCCGCCCTTCTCGGTCGCCATCCACTGGAGCTGGCGTGCACAGCATGACAGCGGCCACCGCTGGCTGCGCGAAGTGGTCTCGGGCATGCGCTTCGAGCCGGTGCCGCGCGCGCCGCGCCGGCGCGCTGCACGCGGAGGCCTGGCATGAGCCACACCGCTCCGCCGCGGCCGGGCCTGGTCGCGCTGACCTGGCCGCTGGCCGCCGAACTGCTGCTGGGCACGCTGGTCGGCCTGGCCGGGCTGGCGCTGGCGGCCAAGGTGTCGGACGCCGCCTCCGGCGCCTACGCGATGGCCAACCATGTGCAGCAGGCCTTCTTCCTGCTGTTCCGCATCGTCAGCATGGGCGTCAGCGTGGTCATCACGCAGCAGCTCGGCGCCGGCGACCGGGCGGGCGCCGACGCCTCGGCACGCGCCTCGCTGGGCGCCAGCACCTGGCTCGGGCTCGGTGCCGGGCTGGCCGTCGCCGCCGGTGCCGGCGGTCTGCTCGGGCTGCTCAACGCACCGGCCGAGGTGCGCCCGCTGGCCCAGCCCTTCCTGCAATGGCTGGCGATCGGCCTGGCCTTCGACGCCTTCAATGCCAGCATGGCCTCGGTGATGCGCGCCCACCTGCACGCGCGCGACACGATGATGGTCGTGCTGGCCATGCACGCCGTGCACCTGGGCCTGTGCATCCCGCTGATGAACGGCACCGGGCCCTTGCCGGCGCTGGGCCTGCCGGGCTTCGCGATCGCGCTGGCAGTCAGCCGCGCGCTCGGACTGGTGCTGCACCTGTGGCTGTGGCAGCGCCGGCTCGACCTGGTGCCGAAACGGCGCGACTGGTGGGCGATCCGCGGCCGCCGCCTCGCGCCGGTGCTGCACATCGGCCTGCCCGGCGCGGCGGAGAACATCTCCTGGCGTGTCGCGATGATGGTCACCGTCGCGATGGTCGCCGGCATGGGCGTGCCGCAGCTGGCGGCGCAGACCTACACGCTGCAGATCCAGCACTTCGTGATGCTGTTCGGCGTGGCGGTGGGCTTCGCCAGCGAGATCCTGGTCGGCCACCTGATCGGCGCCGGGTGCCTGCACGAGGCCGACCGGCTGGTGCACAAGAGCATGCGCTGGGGCCTGCTGACCGGCACCGTCGGCGCGGTGCTCGCGGCGCTGGCCGGGCCCTGGCTGCTGGCGCTGTTCACGCGCGATGCCAACGTGATCGCCTGGGGCTCGACGCTGCTGTGGATCGCCGTCGTGCTGGAGCCCGGGCGGGTCTTCAACCTGGTGGTCATCAACGCGCTGCGGGCCACCGGCGACGCTCGCTTTCCGGTCGCCGTCGGCAGCGTGTCGATGCTGGTCGTGATGGCCGGCGGTTCGTGGTTGCTGGGCGTTCACTTCGGCCTCGGGCTGCCCGGCGTCTGGATCGCCTACACCGCCGACGAATGGCTGCGCGGGCTGATGATGGCCGCGCGCTGGCAGCGCCGCGGCTGGCTGTCGCACGCACGCAGCACACACCGCCGCGTCAGCCGCGCACGAAATCTCACCGGAACCCACAAGTGACATAGCATCACTTTTGACGACTCATTTCTGAGCATTTTCGTCGGCAATCACTGGACAACAGGCTGGATTCAAGGCAATTCAGTCGTCGAGAACGACGCGCCGCTGGATAGAATTTTTGGCTACTCAGTCGGGAAACAACCGAGACATGCCGAACTCCAACTCTTCGCCGTTGCCGCGCACCCTCGCCCTGGTCGACGACGATCCCGAGTACCGCGAGTACCTCGCCGCCCACCTGCGCGGACTGGACATCGAAGTCCAGACCTTCAGCGACAGCAACGAACTGCTCGCCCACACCTCGCCGTTCTCGTTCAACTTCTACATCCTCGACCTGATGCTGCCCGGCGTCGATGGCGTCGAGCTGATCCGCATCCTGCGCCGGCGCACCCAGGCCGGGCTGCTGGTCGTCTCCGGGCGCCTGGCCCCGGACGTGTTCTCGTCGGTGGTCGACGCCGGCGCCGACATGCACCTGGCCAAGCCGGCCAGTTTCGACCAGGTCGTCGTCGCGATCCGTGCCGTGCACCGCCGCGTGGCCTCGTACAGCGGCAGTTCGGGCGAATGGCTGCTCGATCGCCAGGCCGGCCGGCTGATCGCGCCCGACGGCGTGCGCATCGACCTCAGCGACCTCGACCTCGCGGTGATGGAGCGCTTCGTGCAGGCCGAGGGCCAGGCGGTGACTCGCGAGTCGCTGTGCCACCACCTCGGCCGCCCGGTCACCGAAGAGCCCGACAACACGCTCAGCGCCATCATCTACCGGCTGCGCCGGCGCATCGAGCGCGCCACCGCCAGCCCGGTGCCGCTGCAGGCGCTGTCGCGCGTCGGCTACGTGTTCCGCGGGCCGCTGCGCAGCGCCTGAGCGGTTCCGCTCACTGCCCCTGCGGCAGCCACAGCCTGAACACGGCGCCGCGCGGCCGGTGCGGCTGCACGTCGACTTGGCCGCCGTGCAGTTCCATCACCCGCTTGACCACGTGCAGCCCGATGCCGTGGCCGGGCAGGCCGTGCGAGCCACGCTCGCCGCGCTCGAACAGGCGTGGCACCAGGTCGTCGGCGATGCCCGGCCCCTGGTCGACCACCTCGAACACCAGCGCCAGCGGCTCGTCGCTGTCGACGATGCGCAGCACCACCTCGGAGCCCGCGGGCGAGTAGGCCAGCGCGTTGCCGAGCACGTTGCGCAGCGCCAGGCGCATCAGACCGATGTCCATGCTCGCGGTGCGTGTCGATGAGACGCGCTCGACGCGCACGCGCGACCTTGTCTTGGCGTCGAGGTCGCCCAGGCTCAGGTCGATCAGCGTGCCGACGTCGGCGTCGCGGGTGTCGAGCTTGTGGCTGCTGGCCAGCAGCGCGGTGGCGGCCAGCGTGTTGTCCAGGCTGGCGACGATCTGCCCGATCACCGACTGGGCGCGCGCGATGCGCTGTGCCGCGCCGTCCTGCGGCAGCAGCCCGGCGGTGGCGCTCTGCAAGGCCGCCGAGGCGTTGTTCAGCGGCTGGCGCACCTCGTGCGCGAGCACGCGCACGAACTCCTCGCGCTGTTCCAGCAGTTCGCGCAACGACTGCGCCTGCCGCTCGGCCGCGCCGCGCAGCCCCTGCTCGCGCACCAGCGCGGCAGCACGTTCGGCCTCGGCCCGGCGCTGCGCGGTGACGTCGAGCAGCAGGCCGATCGCCGCCGGCCCGTCGGCGTCGTGGATCGGGCAGGCAAAGGTCTCCAGCGCGATCCGGCCACCGTCGCGGCGCAGGCCGGTGAAGTCGAGCTGCGTGACCGGCTCCTCGCCGGAGATCACCCGCCGTGAGACTTCGTTGACGCGGTCGAGATCCTCGGCCGCGATCAGCGTGTGTGCGCGCACCGCGCCGCCGGTCATCTGCTCGGGTGAGTCGTAGCCGAAGATCGCCGCGAACGCCGGGTTGACGAAACGGTACTCGTTGCCGACCTGCACGTACACGCCGACCAGGGTCTGCTCGACCAGCGCCCGGTAGCGCAGCTCCGACAGCCGCCACTGCTCGGTGCGCTCGGCCACCAGCGCCTCCAGGTGGTGCCGGTGCTGCTCCAGCTCGCGCGCCTGGGCACGGCGCTCGGTGACATCGCGCGACGAGCAGTACAGCAGCTCTTCGCCTTCGATGCGCACGCCCAGGCTGAGCACCTCGACCTCGAGGATGCGCCCGTCGCTGCAGCGATGACGCGAGCCGAAGTGGACCAGTGCGCCCATCTGGAAGCCAGCGAGCCGCCGCTGTACCTGCTCGCGCGTGAGCCGCACGTCCCAGAACGAGACGTGCTGGCCGAGCAGCTGCTCGCGCGTATAGCCCAGCATCGCCGCGAAGGAGTCGCTCATCTCGACCAGCCGGCCGGAGCGGTCGATCACGTGCATGCCGTCGCTGGCCGCGCGCAGCAGCGCGCGATGGCGCTCGCCCTGCTGGACCAGCGCGTGGACGCTGCGCGTCTCGCCGGCCCAGGCACGGTACAGCAGCAGCGACGACGCGGCGATCGCGCACAGCACCAGCACCGCCAGCACCGTCATGTCGCGCGCCTGCACCCGCCACGGCGCGAGGAAGTCGTCGGTGGCCAGCCCGACGATCACCACCAGCGGCGCGGCACCGACCCGGCGGTAGGCGTTGGCGCGCTCGACGCCGTCCACCACCGTGCGGGCGATGAAGCGCCCGGCCTCGGGCTGGCTGGCCAGCGTCTGCGACAACTCGGCCGACACCACGCGGGACCCCGTCTCGGGCGGCGGCCCCGGCCGGGCACTGCGCCGGGCGATCAGTCCGAGGTCGGACCCGCGCACGGTGATCGCACCGAGCTTGCCGAGATCGACACCTTCGAGCAGGCTGGCGAAGTGCTCCACCGCCACGTTGGCGTAGACCACGCCGACGAAACGCCCCTGCGGGTCGTGAAGCGGTCGTGCCACGACGACGACCCAGCGCTGGCTGATGCGGGCCTGCATCGGGCCTGCGACGACGGGGCCGTCCACCCGGCCGTCGCGTGCCGACTGGAAGTACCCACGGTCGGCGACCGAGGTGGGCGGTGCGGCCGCCACTCCGCGGCCGTGTCGCACCATGCCCTGCGCGTCGGCGATGCGGATGCTTTCCAGCTGGGGCAGCAGCGTCATCTGCTGGTCGAGCGTCGCCTCGACGCGCCGCGGGTCCAGTGCGGCACTGTCGGCAAGCTGGTGCTCCACCGCGAACACGACGTTGCGCAGGCCGACGTCGACCTGGTCGATCTCTGCGTCGAGGCTCTGCGCCAGCGCCCCGGCCAGGTTGTCGGTGGCGACCTGCGCACGCTCGAGGAAGTTGCGCCGGCTGGCCAGCTGCGAGGCCGCCACCAGCGAGACCACCAGCACCACCAGCAGCAGGTTGAACCACAGCAGGCGCCGGTCGAGGCCGGCGCCCGACGCCGCGGGCGCGGCCGCTGCCTGGCCTGCTGGCTCATCTTGCGCTGCCATCCTCGACTCCTGGTGCTGGGGCGCGGGCGATTGTGTCCGAGACCGGCGCGGCGGGCACGCCGGCGTGAACTAGCAGCACATTCCCCGTCTGTTGCATGCACCGCGGCGCCGCCACGCCCCTATGCTCCGATCGACGTCATTCCGTGCCACCGAGGTTCGAGGTTCCAGCCATGTCGCGATGGATGCACGCCCTGCGCTTCACTCGCGTGCCGGCAGGATACCTGGCGGTCGCCGTGCTCGCCACGCTGCTGCTCGCCGCAACCGAATCGCTGATCGTCACCGATGCCTGGCGCAGCCGCGACCATGCCCTCGAGTCGCTGCGCTCGGATGCCCGCCAGGCCACCGACGCCAAGGCCCGCGAGCTGTCGCAGCTGCTGACCGACGTGTACGTCACGACGCGCACGATTTCGCTGCTGCCCGCGGTACGCCGGCCCGAGCCGCGCAACCGGCTGTCGACGGAAGACGACGCCATCGACGGCAGGCGCTTCAGCGTCACCGACGCGCAGACGGTGCTGCAGCTGTACCACCACCTCGCCGAGCTGCTTTCGGTGTCGGAGATCTACGTGGTCTACGACGGCTTCGCGCCCGAACGCGGCGAGGTGCCGTTCCTGATGTTCGACTCCGTCATCGTCGAACGCATCCGCCGCCTGACGGCCGCACCCGGTGCGCACAACGCCGGGTCCGCCGCCGCGGGCACCGCCGCCGAGCCCGAACAGGAGGAGGGGGAGGAGTACGCGGAGATCGTGCGCCAGCTGGCGCAGTTGCGCAGCCGGCACCCGATGCTGCCGGCCGGCGCGCCGCACGGCGTCGCGAGCCTGGTGTCGCGCCCCGTCATCACCTGCGACAACTCGCAGTACCTGTCGACAGGCAGCGGCCACGACCGCGACCGGCTCGGGGTGCTGCTCTCGGTGCCGATCTACGCCGAAGCCGACGGCGCCCTGAAGGGCTTGGTCACGACCATCGTGCGGCTCAACGTGCTGGAGGCGCGCCTGCTCGACTGGCCGCTGGTGCCGGTGAGCGCCTCGGAGCGCCAGCAGGCCCACCAGCTCGGCCTGGACCGCACCCAGCCCGCCGAGTACGTGCTGACCGAGGCCGGCAGCGGCATCCGCGTCAGTGATCGGCGCAACGCCGCGCTCGAGGACATCGTGCAGGGCCGGGCAAACGCCGGCCTGACGCTGAGCAAGTCCGTCGACGGCCCGCCGGGGCAGCGCTGGCTGCTGACGCGCCACGTGCCGCAGGCCTCCTTCGACACCATCGACGCTGCCGCGCGCCGCGCGATCGCCGTGCGCTCGGCCATCGCGCTGGCCGTGCTCGGTGCGCTGGCCGGCATCGCGCTGCTGATGGTCGCGCAGCGCCGCGCCACGGCGAAGCTGCAGGAGATGGCCGACTTCGACCCGCTGACCGGGCTGCCCAACCGCCGGCACATCGACCGCCGGCTGGATGCGGCGCTGCAGGCGGCAACGACGTCGCCGCGGCCGCTGTCGCTGGTGATGATCGACCTGGACAACTTCAAGACCGTCAACGACACCCACGGCCACCATGTCGGCGACCTGCTGCTCACCGAGGTCGCACGACGCCTGCAGAAGCAGCTCGGCACCGTCGACGAGGCCGTCACCGCCGAGGCGGCCGACACCGCGCCGCTGGTGGGCCGGCTCGGCGGCGACGAGTTCCTGGTGCTGCTGCCGCAGATCGACGACGAAGCCGCCGCCTGCGCGGTCGCCGAACGGCTGCTTGCCGCGCTGGCCGTGCCGGCCATCGTCGACGGCCATGCCATCCAGGTGCGCGCCAGCCTCGGCGTCGCGCTCTACCCGGATCACGGCCGCAGTGCCGCCCAGCTGCTGCGCGCGTGCGACCAGGCGATGTACAGCGCCAAGCGCGTCGACGGCAGCGCGGTGGTGACCTTCGAGCGCGAGGTCGACCACGCCGCCGTGCGCCGGGCGCGGCTCACGGCCGACCTGCGCGAGGCACTGGTGCACGGCCAGTTCGCGCTGCACTACCAGACCGTGGTCGACGTGCTGCGCGTGCGCGCCGACGCCGCCGAGGCGCTGCTGCGCTGGCAGCACCCCGAGTTCGGCCCCGTCTCGCCGGCCGAGTTCGTGCCGCTGCTCGAGCGCAGCGGCCTGATCGTGCCGGTCGGCCTGTGGGCGCTGCGCCGCGCCTGCGAGCAGCTGCTCGAGTGGCAGGCGGCGGGCTCGACGATCGCCAGCGTGGCCGTCAACGCGTCGGTGGTGCAGCTGGCGCGTTCGGACTTCTGCGACGACGCGCTCGAGGTCATCGCCGCCACCGGCGTCGAGCCGCGCTGCGTCACGATCGAGGTCACCGAATCGGTGCTGATGGACAACCCCGAACGCTGCATCGAGCAGCTGCAGCGCCTGCGCCAGGCCGGCGTGCGCATCGCGATCGACGATTTCGGCGCCGGCTATTCCTCGCTCGGCTACCTGCGCCGGCTCCCCGTCCAGGTGATGAAGATCGACCGCTCGCTGCTGATCGACGCGGTCAGCCCCACCGGCCGGGCCATCCTCGCGGCGATGGTCGAACTGGCCGGAGAACTCGGCCTGGACTGCATCGCCGAAGGCGTCGAGACGCTCGAGCAGTACAAGCTGCTGCTCGACGTCGGCTGCCACCGGCTGCAGGGCTACCTGTTCGCGCGCCCGCTGCCGGCCGCCGACGCGGCCGCGGCAGCGCAGCGCCTGCGCGGCCACGGCGGCTTCTTCACCGACAGCTTCTTCGCCGGCCTCGAGCGGCGCAGCGGCTTCGCGACGCTCGACGGCTGAGCCTGGCTCAGGCCCAGGGCAGCATCAGCGTCAGCAGCAGCAGCTTCTCGAACTCCGGCTCGAAGCGGTCGATGATCTTCTGCGGCTGCGGGCACAGCGCGCCATCGGTGATCAGGCCGAACTGCACGCCGCCGTCGTAGGTGAGGATGGACACGCCCACGCCGATCTCGCCCGAGGCCGGCACCCAGAACATCTGCTGGCGGATCGTCGAGCCGCACAGCTGCAGCGCCTTGGCCGGGCCGGGCACGTTGGTCATCACCGCGGTCGACTTCTTCGCGAACACGCCCAGCAGCGCGTCCTGCACCGGCTTGATCAGCAGCCCGGCCACCGCCAGCACCGCGAAGGCCAGCAGCGGCTGGTAGCTGCCCTTCAACTCGCTCATGCGCCGGCGCACCGCGTAGACGCGCTCGATCGGGTTGTCGATGCCGATCGGCAGCACCAGCGGCGCCAGGCCGAAGCGGTTGCCCAGCTTCCAGGCCTCTTCCAGCGGACGCAGGTTGACCGGCACCATCGCGCGGATCTCCTTGCCCGTCGGGTCTTCGCCGGTCTCGCGCAGGTAGGCGCCGATCGCGCCGGCCACGCAGGCCAGCAGCACGTCGTTGATCGAGCAGCCCAGGCCCTTGCCGATGGTCTTCACGCGGTCCAGCGACATCGGCTCGCTCCAGGCCACCACCTTCTTGCCGACCGGCTTGCCCTTCAGCGCGGTGGGCGAGTCGTCGGGCATCAGCAGCAGCGCACCGACGTCGTTGACCGCCTGGTAGCCGACGCGCGCCACGTCCAGCGAACCGAGCAGCGGCTGCTGCGGGTTGGCGAGCATCTCCATCGACTTGGCCACACCGCTGCCGTACATGCCGATCGCCTTGATCGTGATGTCGGTCAAGGGCTTGAGCACCGCCTCGGAGAGCCAGTCCTCCTCGTGCGCCTCGTCGGGCTTCTCGCGCGCGCGGCGCTGCGGGGGTTCGCTGCCGCCGTCGGTGATCGACATCACCACCGAGATCAGCGCGATGCCGTCGCCGATGCAGTGGTGTGCGCGGCTGATCAGCGCGCTGCCGCCGTCGTAGTGCTCGACGAGGTGGAACTGCCACAGCGGATGGCGAGAATCGAGCGGCTGGGTGGCGAGTTCGCCGACACGCTCCTGCAGCGCCTCGCGCATGCCCTGGCCGGGGCGCGGCTCGATCGCCTCGCGCAGCACGTGGCGCTGGATGTCGAAATGTTCGTCCTCGACCCAGGTCGCGCCGACCGCGTCCTGCACGACACGCTGGCGGAAGCGGTCGTACTTGAGCAGCTTGTCCTCGATGCGCTGGCACAGCGCCTCGTGCGTGATCCCCGGCTGCAGCATCCAGACACCGACGATCATCATCAGGTTGACGTCGTTGTCCATGCGCAGCCACGCGGTGTCCACGCGCGACATGCGCTCGGCGGATTGCGACATCGGGAATCTCCTCGCGGCGTTCTTCGGGTGGGCCAAGATGCTGGGTAACATCGGCACCGTCAATGGCGATTTTCACCCACAGGAGACACGCTCATGGCCGATCTGAAGAAGACGTTCGAGCAGGCAGTGGCCGACTCGAAGAACCTGCCCGAGAAACCCGACAACCAGACGCTGCTGCAGATCTACTCGCTGTACAAGCAGGCGACCGCCGGCGACGTGGAAGGCAAGAAGCCCGGCTTCGGCGACATGGTCGGCCGCGCCAAGTGGGACGCCTGGAACGCGCTGAAGGGCAAGAGCGCCGACGAGGCGATGCAGGAGTACGTCGACCTGATCGAAGGCCTGAAGGAGTAGCCGCCGCGGCGACCTCTTCCTACTTCTTCTTCGGCGCGGCCTTCTTGGCGGCCGGCTTGCCGCTTCTGGCGAGCAGCGCGTCGAGCTCCTTCTCGATTTCGCCCTCGATGGTCTTGCTGAAGGCGCCGAGCAGGAAGCCGAGCTTGGCGTCGAGGTCGAAATGGTCGGCCGCCACCACCAGGCGGCCGTTCACGCCCGAGCGCGTGAACTGCACGGTGTCGCTGGTCTCGCCCTCGAGCACGGTGCACTCCATGTCGAACTTCTTCTCCACCTCCTCGGCCCAGGCCCAGGCGACCTCGCGTGCCTTCTTCAGGCCCAGGGCATGGCTGCGGTGGATGCGGATGTCGGGCATGGTTCAGTCTCCTGTCCTGGAAAGTGCGGCGCGCCGCTCGGCCTTGGGCAGCGCCGCGAGCCGGCGCACCTCGGCGTAGAAACGATCGAAGTCGCCGCCGCTGCGCTGGAACAGCCGCTCGAAGTCGGGCACCAGTGCGTTGTAGGCGGCGAGCACGCCGAACGAGGCATTGTTGGCGCGCGCGAACCAGCCGTCATAGCCGGAAAACCCGCCCCAGCGCTCGCGCTTCATCGTCTCGTAGTCGCCGCGCATCTCGGCCATCAGCGTGGTCTTGCGCTCGCGCTTGTCGGCCTCGGCCGCGCCGGACCGGTACAGCGCATCGAGCCGGTCGCGCCAGGCCATGGTCAGCGCGCGGAAGTCCTGCCGGCGCCCGTCGAAGCGGGCGTATTCCTCGCGTGCCGCCGCCGACGCATGACGCTCCAGCCAGCGCGCACCGCCGATGCGCTCGACCGCGGTGGCGAACGACTCGTTGAACTCGGTGTCGTCGGCCGCGTAGGCGATCTGGTGCGACAGCTCGTGGAAGATCAGCCGCGCCAGCTCGCCTTCCGGCCAGTGGATGAAGGTGCTGAGCAGCGGGTCGGCCATCCAGTCGCCGGGCAGCCGGCCGAGCGTCGAGTACGCCGGCACACCGTAGACGCTGACCTCGTAGTGCTGCTCGCGCAAGCCGCTGGCATAGCTGTCGGCGTCGCCGCGGTCGAAGTAGCCGCGGTAGCCGGCGCAGCCCATGATCGGATAGCACCAGGTCTTCAGCTGCAGGCTCAGTTCCGGCGCGGCGACCACGTTCCACACCGCCGCAGCGCGCTTCAGGTCGGCGAAGCGCCGATAGCTGGCGTTGTCGGGCAGCTTCAGCTCGGTCACCGCGAAGTCGCGCATGCGCTGGCTGAGCGCCAGGCGCTCCTTCAGCGCCGCGTCGGCCGCGTCGTCGGCCAGCAGTTCCGGCACCGGCCGCGCGGCGCGCAGCATCGCGAGGTGGCCGTTGATCGACTGCGCGTAGTAGCCGACCGAGCTGCAGCCACTGGTCAGGCACATGGCGCCCAGCGCCAGCACGGCCGTGCCGATCAGACCCAGGCTCGCCATCAGCAGCGCCCGCCGCTTCACGCGTTCGTGACGTCGGGCGCCACCTCGACCAGGCAGTCGTAGAACGACGGCGCCCGGCCGATGTCGGTCAGCCGCTGGTGCGTGAGCTCGTTGACGTTGCTGCCGTCCAGCCCGAACTTGCGCCACCAGATGCCCAGCGCGTTGACCACGCCCGGCCGCGCACGCGTCGACAGCCTGGCCTTGCAGCGATAGCTGCCGCGGTCGTTGAAGATGCGCACGATGCCGCCGTCGGCGATGCCGCGCGGCGCCGCGTCGGCCGCGTGGATCTCGACCAGCGGCTCGCCCTCGATGTCGCGCAGGCTGGCGACGTTGACGAAGCTGGAGTTGAGGAAGTTGCGCGCCGGCGGCGAGATCATCGCCAGCGGGTAGCGTGCGGCCAGCGCCGGCGTGCTCTGCACCGACTCGTGGTTGGCCACGAAGTCGGGCACGCCCAGCCCCGGCGCATCGATCAGGCAGCGGCCCGACGGCGTCGGGAAGCCGCCGTCGGCGAACGGCGCCTCGGCCAGCGGCAGCTTGACCCAGCCGTCGCGGCGCAGCGTCGCGAAGTCGATCTCTGCGGTGAACGCGCTGCGCGCCAGCGTCTCGTCGTCGTCGCCGAAGCAGGGCTCGTCGAAGCCCATCGCGGCGGCCAGTTCGCGGAAGATCTGCGTGTTCGGCTTCGCCTGGCCCAGCGGCGCCACCGCCAGCTCGTTGATCATCGCGTAGGTGTGGCCGTAGCTGGTGTGCACGTCCAGGTGCTCGAGCTGCGTGGTCGCCGGCAGCACGTAGTCGGCAAGGTCGGCGGTGTCGGTCATGAACTGCTCGAGCACCACCGTGAACAGGTCGTCGCGCGCGAAGCCCTTCACCACCTTGGGCGACTCCGGCGCCACCGCGACCGGGTTGCTGTTGTAGACGACCAGCGCCTCGATCTTCGATCCGAACGCGGGCGAGGCCTCGCGCAGCAGGTCGTCGCCGATCGTGCTCATGTTGATCTTGCGCACGGCGCGGCCCGCCAGCAGGTCGGGCCGCTGCAGCGCCGCGTCATTGCGGAAGCGCTTGAACCAGCCCGAGGCCGACAGCAGCATGCCACCGGCCGCATCGCGCCAGGCGCCGACCAGGCAGGGCAGCACGGCCACCAGCCGCACCGCATTGCCGCCGCCATGCGCACGCTGCATGCCGTAGTTGAGCCGGATCGCCGCCGGCTTCGTGGTGCCGTAGTCGCGCGCCAGCTGGCGCACCTCGTCGGCGCTGATGCCGCAGACCTCGGCGGCGCGTTCCGGCGTCCACGCCATCGCACGGTCGCGCAGTGCCGGCCAGCCTTCGGTGTGGCGGGCGATGTAGTCGTGGTCCAGCCAGTCGTTGACGATCAGCTCGTGCATCAGGCCCAGCGCCAGCGCTCCATCGGTGCCGGGCAGCAGCGCGATGTGCTGATGGCACTTGTCGGCGGTCTCGGTCTTGCGTGGGTCGATGCAGACCAGCTTCGCGCCGTTGCGCTTGGCCTGCTGCGCGAAGGTCCAGAAATGCAGGTTCGACGCGATCGAGTTGCTGCCCCAGATCAGGATCAGCCGGCTGTTCGCGTAGTGCGCCAGGTGCATGCCGACCTTGCCGCCGTAGGTGGCGACCAGCGCATCACCACCCGCGCTGGAGCAGATGGTGCGGTCGAGCAGCGAGGCGCCGAGGCGGTGGAAGAAACGCGCCGCCATGCTCTCGCCCTGCAGCAGCCCCATCGTGCCGGCATAGCTGTAGGGCACGATGGCCTGGGGGTCTCTCGCGGCGATGGCGCGCAGGCGCGCGGCGATGTCGGCCAGCGCCGCCTCCCAGCTCACCGGCTCGAAGCGGCCGCTGCCCTTGGGGCCGACACGTCGCAGCGGCTGCAGCACACGCTCGGCGTGGTAGGTGCGCTCCGGGTAGCGGGACACCTTGGTGCACAGCGCCCCATGGGTGGGCGGATGGTCGGGGTCACCCTGGACCTTCAACGCCCGGCCGCCTTCCACCGTGACACGGATGGCGCAGGTGTCGGGGCAGTCGTGCGGGCAGGCGGCGCGGACGGTCGTCGTTGGCATGCGCGAACTATTGCACAGCGGGCCTGCCTGCGCGCCACCCCGGTGACAGATCACCTCGTAGCGGCACAGGCATCGCCTTATTCTCCCCGGCTGCGCCAGAACCGTCGGGGCGCGAGTGAGCCACCGCACACGAAGCGGCCGGCCCAGCCGACGCCCGAATGCACCGTTGGAGTACCTCATGAATCGTCGTGACGCGATCCGTCGCGTGGCCGCCGCCGGCGCCACCCTCGCCCTGCCCGCGTGGGCGCAGGCCTCCCGCATCGTGCTCGGCCAGTCGGCCGCGTTCAGCGGCCCGGCCGCCCAGCTCGGCATCCAGATGAACAAGGGCGCGAAGGTCTTCTTCGACCAGCTCAACGCCAGCGGCGGCGTCAACGGCCAGACCATCGAGCTGCGCACGCTGGACGACGGCTACGAGCCCGACCGCTGCAAGGCCAACACCGAGAAGCTGATCAAGGACGACGTGTTCGCGCTGCTCGGCTACGTCGGCACGCCGACCTGCGTCGCCGCGCTGCCGCTGGTCAACGAGGCGAAGATCCCCTTCTTCGGCCCCTTCACCGGTGCCGAGGTACTGCGCGACCCGTTCAGCAAATGGGTGTTCCACCTGCGTGCTTCGTACTACGACGAGACCGGTCTGATCGTGAAGCAGCTCACCTCGCTGGGGCTGAAGAAGATCGCCGTCTTCTACCAGGACGACGCCTACGGCAAGGCCGGCCTCGAAGGCGTCAAGCGGGCGCTCAAGCCGATGGGCCTGGAGCCGGTGGCGCTGGGCACCGTGCAGCGCAACACCGTCGACGTGGCCAAGTCGGTGGCCGACATCGTCGCCAAGCAGCCCGACGCGGTGGTGCAGATCAGCGCGTACAAGTCCTGCGCCGCGTTCATCCGCGAGGCGCGCAAGGCCGGCTACGGCGGCACCTTCTTCAACGTGTCCTTCGTCGGCACGCAGGCGCTGGCCGACGAGCTCGGCCGCGAAGGCCGCGGCATCATGGTCAGCCAGGTGATGCCCTTCCCCTTCTCGACTGCCTCGGCGATCTCGCGCGAGTACCTCGACGCGGTGGCCAAGGCCGGGCCGGACGCCCAGCCGAACTATTCGAGCATGGAAGGCTACCTGAGCGCCAAGGTGTTCACCGAGGGCCTGCGCCGCGCTGGCCGCAACCCCTCGCGCGACGCCATCGTCAACGCGCTGGAGTCGATCCAGAACGCCAGCTTCGGCGGCTTCCGCGTCGACTTCAGCCCGAAGGACCATGTCGCCTCGAGCTTCGTCGAGGTGTCGATGCTGACCGAGGACGGCAAGGTCAGGAGATGACCCCCAGGGGGCGCCGCCAGCGGACCGGCGAAGCCGGCTCCGCGGCGGCCGCTCGATGCGGGCATGGGGACAATGTCCCGCGGCTAAGATGGCATCCGGTTTCGCGCGGAGCGCCCATGAAGCTGATCGAATCCATCCTCGCCGACGCAGCGAGCATCACGGCGGTACGCCGCGACATCCACGCCCATCCGGAGCTGTGCTTCGAGGAGGTTCGCACCGCCGACGTGATCGCCAGGCAGTTGACCGACTGGGGCATCCCCATCCATCGCGGCCTGGGCAAGACCGGCGTGGTGGCGATCCTGAAGAACGGCACCAGCGATCGTGCCGTCGGCCTGCGCGCCGACATCGACGCGCTGCCGATGACCGAGCACAACCAGTTCGCCCACGCCAGCAAGCACCCGGGCAAGATGCACGCCTGCGGCCATGACGGCCACACCGCGATGCTGCTGGGCGCGGCCAAGCACCTGGCCAAGCACCGCCACTACGACGGCACCGTCTACCTGATCTTCCAGCCCGCCGAGGAAGGCGGCGGCGGCGCGCGCGAAATGATCAAGGATGGCCTGTTCGAGAGGTTCCCGATGGAGGCGGTGTTCGGCGCGCACAACTGGCCCGGCATGGCGGCCGGCCAGTTCGCGCTGAAGAACGGGCCCTGCTTCGCGTCGAGCAACGAGTTCCGCATCGTCGTGCGCGGCAAAGGATCGCACGCTGCGCTGCCGCACAACGGCATCGACCCGGTGCCGGTGGCCTGCCAGATGGTGCAGGCCTTCCAGACCATCATCACGCGCAACAAGCGGCCGATCGACGCCGGCGTGATCTCGGTGACCATGATCCACACCGGCGAGGCGACCAACGTGGTGCCCGACGCCTGCGAGATCCAGGGCACGGTGCGCACCTTCACGCTGGAGGTGCTGGACCTGATCGAAACACGCATGAAGGCCGTCGCCGAGCACACCTGCGCCGCTTTCGGCGCCGAATGCGAGTTCGAGTTCCACCGCAACTACCCGCCGACGATCAACCACCCGGCCGAGACCGAGTTCGTGCGCGGCGTGCTGAGCGAGATGGTCGGCGCGGCCAACGTGCAGGAGTTCGAGCCGACCATGGGTGCCGAGGACTTCAGCTACTACCTGCTCGACAAGCCCGGCTGCTACTTCCTGATCGGCAACGGCGACGGCAGCCACCGCGAAGGCGGCCACGGCCTCGGGCCTTGCATGCTGCACAACCCCAGCTACGACTTCAACGACGAGCTGATCCCGCTGGGCGCGACGATGTGGGTGCGGCTGGCCGAAGCCTGGCTGGCGAAGCCGCGCTGAACATGCCCGCCGCCGCCCACTTCGCCGACAGCTACGCGCAGGCGCGGCAGCTGTTTGTCGACGCGGCCGAAGCGGCCGACCTCGACGTCGAAAGCCATCTGCACCCGCTGCTCGGCCGCGACGGCGAGACGCTGGCGATGGACGTGGTGCTCGAAGGCGCGAAGGACGCCCGCTCGCTGCTGATCCTCAGCAGCGGCTGCCACGGCATCGAGGGCTTCTGCGGCTCGGGCGTGCAGCATGCGCTGCTCGCCGATGCGAGCTGGCACGCGCTGCTGCGCGAGAGCGGCGTCGCGGTGCTCTACGTGCACGCGCTGAACCCGCACGGCTTTTCGTGGTGGCGGCGCACGACGCAGGAGAACGTCGACCTCAACCGCAACTTCCACGACTTCGCGCAGCCGCTGCCGGCCAACCCGGCCTACGACGACATCGCCGCGCTGGTGGTGCCCGCACACTGGCCGCCGACGCCCGAGGTCGAGCGGGCGGTCGCGCAGTACATCGAGACGCGTGGCCTGCGCGCCTTCCAGCAGGCCGTCACCAGCGGCCAGCACGATCACCCGGAAGGCATCTTCTACGGCGGCCGCAACCCGACCTGGAGCAACGTGACGCTGCGCCACGTGCTGCAGTCGTTTGGCCAGCGCTGCGCGCGGCTGGGCTGGATCGACCTGCACACCGGGCTGGGGCCGAGCGGCGTCGGCGAACGCATCTTCGCCGGCCGCGACGATCCTGTCGTGCTGGCGCGCGCACGCGCCTGGTGGGGCGCCGGGCTGACCTCGATCTACGACGGCAGTTCGACCTCGGCGAAGCTGACCGGGCTGATGTGGATGTCGGCCGAGCAGGAATGCCCGCAGGCCGAGTGCACCGGCATGGCGCTGGAGTACGGCACGGTGCCGATCACCGAGGTGCTGGACGCGTTGCGCGCCGACCAGTGGCTGGAGAACCACCCCGAAGCCGACGAGGCGCAGCGCGCAGCGATCAAGCAGCAGGTGCGCCGGGCCTTCTACACCGACACCGAGGCCTGGAAGCAGGCCGTGCTGGCGCAGGCCTTCGACGCGGCGCGGCAGGCGGTGGTGGGGCTGGCCGGGCGCTGAGGCTCAGAGCAGGCCCAGCCCGCTCAGTTCGCGCCGGCACTGCACCGGGTCCAGGAACTGGATCGCCTGCCAGCCGGCCGCGCGCGCGGCGACGACGTTGTGCGCCACGTCGTCGAAGAACAGCGTCTGCGCCGGGTCGAAGCCGAACAGTTCGGCGCAGTGCGCGAAGATCTCCGGCTCCGGCTTGCACAGCCCGGCGCGCGCCGAGAACACCCCGCCGCGGAACAGGCCGAGGAAGTCGTGCGTCGCTTCCAGGTGCCGGGCGTAGGGCTCGGGCATGTTGGACAGGAAGTACAGCGGCCGTCCGGTCGCGTGCAGGTCGCGCAGCAGCGCCACCGTGCCGGCGATCGGCGTCAGCTCGGCCGGCACGCCGTCGATCACGCGGCGTGTCTCTTCCACCGCCAGCCCGGTGCGCCGCGCGATGCGCTCGGCCAGCGGCCCGGGCTCGACGGTGCCGCGGTCGAAGTCGCCCCAGTCGCCGTTGTAGCCCTGGAAGATCTCGTCGACCAGGTGCTGCGCCGCCGCGTCGTCGGGCACGCGGTGCGGCAGCAGGCGCGCCAGCAGCGCCGGCGGCTTCCAGTGGAACAGCACGCCGGCGAAGTCGAAGACAAGGGTCATGACTTCAAGCGCGACAGCAGGCCCGCGGTCGACGCGTCGAGGCCGCTCGTGTCGCCCGAGGCCAGCCGCGGCAGCAGGTCGTTGCACAGCGCCTTGCCGAGTTCCACCCCCCACTGGTCGAAGCTGTTGATGCCCCACAGCGCGCCGCTGGTGAACACACGGTGCTCGTACAGCGCGATCAGCGCGCCCAGCGAACGTGGCGTCAACTGGTCCAGCATCAAGGTGGTGCTCGGCCGGTTGCCGGGGAAGGTGCGGTGCTTCGCGATCGTCGTCGCATCGAGCTGCTTCGACGCGGTCGGTGCCTTCTCGCCCAGCGCCTGCGCGGTGGTCTTGCCCAGCATCAGCGCCTGCGACTGCGCCAGGCCGTTGGCCAGCAGCTTGGTGTGCAGGTCGTGCAGCGCGTGTGTCGGCGTCTTGACGAGGATGAACTCGACCGGGATCACGTCGGTGCCCTGGTGCAGCATCTGGAAGTAGGCATGCTGGCCGTTGGTGCCCGGCTCGCCCCAGACCACCGGGCTGGTGCCGAAGGGCAGCGGTTCGCCGTCCAGGTCGACCTGCTTGCCGTTGCTCTCCATCTCCAGCTGCTGCAGGTAGGCCGGCAGGCGGCGCAGGCCCTGGTGGTAGGGCGCCACGCTGCGGCTGCGTGAAGCCGTGGAAGTTGCGGTACCAGACGTCGAGCAGTCCGAGCAGCGCCGGCAGGTTCTTCGCCAGCGGCGCCTCGGCGAAGTGGCGGTCCATCGCATGCGCGCCGGCAAGCAGCGCGCGGAAGTTGTCGGCGCCGATGGCCAGCGCGATCGGGAGGCCGATCGCGCTCCACAGCGAGTATCGCCCGCCGACCCAGTCCCAGAAGCCGAAGGTGGTGCTGATGCCGAACTCGGCCGCCGCCTTGACGTTGGTGGTGGTGGCCGCGAAATGCTTCGCCGTGTCGCTGCCGCCGTTGGCGAGGAACCAGGCCCGCGCCGCATGCGCATTGGCCATCGTCTCCTGCGTCGTGAAGGTCTTGCTGGCGATGATGAACAGCGTCTCGGCCGGCTTCAGCCCGCGCAGCACCGGCGTGATGTCGTGGCCGTCGACGTTGGCGACGAAGTGGAACTGGATGCCCGGGTGCACGAAGGCGTCGAGCGCCGGCACCACCATCTGCGGCCCCAGGTCGCTGCCGCCGATGCCGATGTTGACGACATGGCGGATGCCGCTCGTCGCCGTGTCGCGCACCGTCTCGGCCCAGGCCAGCATCGCATCGAGCACGCCGTGCACGTCGGCGCTGTGCGCGCCCTGCCCGGCCGGTGCACGCAACGCGCTGTGCAGCACCGCGCGGCCCTCGGTGTGGTTGATCGGCTCGCCGGCGAACATCGCGTCGCGCCGCGCCTCCAGCCCGCACTCGCGCGCCAGGTCGAGCAGGAACTTCAGCGTCGCGGTGTCGACGCGGTTCTTCGACAGGTCGGCGAAGACCTCCGGCGCCTCGAAGGACAGCGCCGCGAAGCGCCCGGCATCCATCGCAAAGGCCTCGCGGATGTCGAAGTCGCGACCGTGCGCCGCGTAGTGGCCGCGCAGCGCAGCCCAGGCCTCGGTGCGATCGCAGCGTGGTGTGTCCATGACTTACTTCCCCTCGATCATGCGGTCCAGCTTGATCGCGTCGGCCGCGAACGCGCGTATGCCCTCGGCCAGCTTCTCGGTGGCCATCGCATCCTCGTTGAGTGCCCACCGGAAGCTGGCCTCGTTGAAGCTCACCGCGTGCACCGGCGCCTTGGCCGCGGCGGCCGGGTCGAGCGCGCGGGCCAGCGCCGCCTCGTTGCCCTGCAGCTGCGCCAGCAGCTCGGGGCTGATGGTCAGCAGGTCGCAGCCGGCCAGCGCGACGATCTGGCCGGTGTTGCGGAAGCTCGCGCCCATCACCTCGGTGGTGATGCCGAACTTCTTGTAGTAGGTGTAGATCTGCGCCACCGACTTGACGCCCGGATCGTTGGCGCCGGCATTGGCGGCCTCGTCCCAGCCGGCGCCGGCGGCCTTCTTGTACCAGTCGTAGATGCGGCCGACGAAGGGCGAGATCAGCCGCACGCCGGCGTCGCCGCAGGCCACCGCCTGGCAGAACGAGAACAGCAGCGTCAGGTTGCAGCGGATGCCCTCGTACTCGAGGATGCGCGCCGCCTGGATGCCTTCCCAGGTCGAGGCGATCTTGATCAGCACACGCTCGCGGCCGATGCCGGCGTCCTCATACAGCGCCATGATGCGGCGCGCCCGCGCCACCGTCGCGGCGGTGTCGAAGCTCAGGCGTGCGTCGACCTCGGTCGAGACGCGCCCCGGCACCACCTTGAGGATCTCGCGGCCGAAGCGCACCAGCACGTGGTCGACGATCTCCTCCAGCGGCTGGCCTCGGTGCGCGGCCACCGTCTCGGCCAGCAGCGGCGCGTAGTCGGGCTGCTGCACCGCCTTCAGGATCAGCGAGGGGTTGGTGGTCGCGTCGCGCGGGGCGAACTGGGCGAGCTGCTTGAAGTTGCCGGTGTCGGCAACGACGATGGTGTGCTGCTTGAGCTGGTCGAGCTGGTTCATGGCGGATGGTCTGTCCCGGCAGGCGCCGGAGAAGCTATTAGAACCCGCCTGCCATCCGTAACCGCCAGGAAACCGCGGCGCGCACTCAGGCACCGGGGCCGAAGCGGGCTTCCGCCTGGCGGCGGAACTCCTTGGGCGTCATGCCCTTGATCTGCAGGAAGCGGCGGTTGAAGTTGGCAACGTTGTTGAAGCCGACGTCGTAGCAGACGTTGGTGATGTAGCGGTCGGTCTCCATCAGCAGCTGGCAGGCCTTGTTGATGCGCAGGCGGTTGACGAAGTCGGTGTAGCTGTTGCCGGTGGCGCGGCGGAAGTAGCGCGAGAAGCTGCTCTCGGTCATGTCCAGCCGCGCGCACAGCTCGGCCATCGAGAAGTTCTCGGCGTAATGCTCGGTCAGGAAGTCGACGATGCCGCTGATGCGCGCCAGCGCCGCGTCGTCGTCGAAGCTCTGCAACTGCACGGTCGACAGCAGCCGGTAGTCGTTGCAGCGCACCAGCTCGCCGAGCAGCTCGGTGAACTCGGCCAGGCGCTGCAGCCCGTGCAGCTGCTTGACGCGCGTGATGCGATCGCGTGCCCGCTCCGACATGCCGAAGAACTCGATGCCGTGGCGCGCCCGCTCGAGCAGCGGCAGCACCTCGGTCAGCTCCGGGATCAGGCCGGCCGCCTGGCGGATCGGCCCGTCGCCGAACTGCAGCACCATGTCGCGCAGCGCGACGCCTTCCTCGGGCACCTCGGTCGAGATCCAGTTGTGCGGCAGCCGTGGCCCGGTCAGCACCAGGTGGCCGGGCTCGAAGTGGCCGATGTAGTCGCCGACGAACACCTTGCCGCGTGTCGCGACGATCAGGTGCAGCTCGTACTCCTCGTGGTAGTGCCAGCGCACCAGCGGGTTCGGAAAGCCGTGTTCGAGGAAGCGCACGAAGCCGTAGGTGCCGGCCGGCTCGTAGCCGAGGTTCGGCGTGCGGCCGACGTCGTGCTCGAGTTCCGGGCTGCGGGTGCGCTGCAGGGCCATCGGGGTCTTTCAGGATCGTCGCGATCAGCTGCCGCGCCGGCGCACGAAGTCGGCCACGCGCACGCTCGCAGCGCGCAGCGCGGCCACCAGGCGCGGATCGCCGGCCAGCGTCCCGAACAATACCCTGTCCGCGGCGAACGCGGCGACCGGATCGGCGGACTCGCAGATCGCGTGGGCCGCCGCCGGGTCCATCGCCTGGTCCTGGTAGGTGTAGGGGATCTGCCCGCGGTGCCAGCGCTGCAGGTAGGCCAGGAACAGCGCCGGCAGCATGGCCACGCTGGCGATCGTCGCGTCGGCCGCCAGCCGCTCGCGGATGGTCGGCACGATGAAGCCGGGGATCTTGCTGTAGCCGTCCATCGCCACACGCTGGTTGGTGTCGCGGATGGCCGGGTTGCCGAAGCGGTCGAGCACGATGTCGCGGTAGCGGGGCAGGTCGATCGGGCTGGGCTTTGCGGCCGAATGAAGGCAGGGAATGGTGTCGTCGGTGACGTAGTCGAACGCCAGCTGGCGGATCTCGGCGTCGTGCGTGCCTTCGTGGATGTAAAGGAAGCCGGCCAGCGTGCCGGCCCAGGCGATGCAGCTGTGCGTGGCGTTGAGCAGGCGGATCTTGGCTTCCTCGTAGGGGTCGACCGAGTCGACCATCTCGACACCGACACGCTCCCAGGCCGGCCGGCCGGCCAGGAAGCGGTCCTCGATCACCCACTGGATGAAGCTCTCGCCCATCAGCGCGGCCGGGTCGTCGACGCCGGTGGCGGCCAGCACCCGCTCGCGCACCTCGGGTGTCGGCCGCGGCGTGATGCGGTCGACCATCGCGTTCGGGCTGGTCGTGTTGGCCTCGATCCACTCGCGCAAGCGAGCGTCGCCGAGCAGGTCGACGAACTGCAGCAGGCCGCTGCGCGAGCGGTCACCGTTGTGGCGCAGGTTGTCGCAGTTGAGCAGCGTCACCGGCCCGGCACCGGCCGCCATGCGGGCGCGCAGGATGGCCGTCAGCGCCGCGTAGATCGTGCTGCCGGGGCGGCCCGCCTTGGCCGCCTGCAGGTCGGCCGCCAGGTCGGGGAAGGCCAGGTCGAGGCGGTTCTTCGCGTCGAGGTAGTAGCCGGCCTCGGTGACGGTGAACGAGATGATCTTCGTCGACGCCTTCGCGCCCTCGGCGATCAGGCCGGCCAGGTCGGCGCTGTAGGGGATCACCGTGCGGATCGAGGCGACGCGCTCGTAGCGATGCTCGCCGGCCGGCGAGATGGTCTCGAGCATGTAGGCGCCGCCCTGCGTGGCCAGCGCCGCCAGCGTGTCGGCCATGTCGGGCCGGGTGTTGCCGCCGGCCAGCGCCCACGACGTGTCGCCACGCTTGATCAGCTCGTGCAGGTAGACGGCCTGGTGGGCACGGTGGAACGAACCCAGGCCCAGGTGCAGCATCGTGTTCATCGCAGTCACCTAAAGATCGAAGTTGGTGGGCATCAGCACGACGTCGCGGATGGTCATTCCGCGCGGCCGTGTCAGCATGAACATCGCCACCTCGGCCACCTCGCGCGGCTCGATCAGGCTGCCGGACTCTCTCGCCTCCTTCAGCTTCTCGGCCGGCCAGTCGGCCAGCAGCGAGGTGATCACCGGCCCCGGCGAGATCGCGCCGACGCGGATGCCGTGCTTGAAGACCTGGCGCCGCGTCGTCTGCACGAAGCAGTTGATCGCCCACTTGGAGGCGGCGTAGACCGGCTCCCAGGGCGTCGGGTAGTGCGCGGCCAGCGAGCTGGTGACGAGGATGTCGCCGCTGCCACGCGCGATCATGTGCGGCAGCACGTCGTGCACGTTCTTCATCACGACGTTGACGTTGAGGTGCAGCATGCGGTCGATCGCGTCGACGTCGGCATCGACCAGGTCGCCGCCGACGTACAGGCCGGCGTTGGCGTGCAGGATGTCGAGCCGGCCGGCGCGCGCCAGCACCTGCGGCAGCAGCGTCTTGCAGGCGGCCGGGTCGAGCAGGTCCAGCACCAGCGGGATGGCCGCCTCGCCGAGCCGCTCTCGCAAGCGCCGCCAGCCGTGCGGCATCGCGGTCGACCAGCACGACACGCGCGCCGGCGGCCAGCATCGCCTCGGCGCTGGCCAGGCCGATGCCCGAGGCCGCGCCGGTGACCACGGCGACCTGGCCCTGCAATGCCGCGGCCATGCTCACGCCCTCGCGCCCTGGCCGGCGACGGTGTGGCCCTGGCGGTCGAACAGGTGGAACGAGGCCGGCGCGATGTCCAGCCCGACCGCATCGCCCGGGTGCAGGTGGGTGCGCTCGGCCTGCCGCGCGACGATCTGCACGCCGGCACCGCTGCCGTTGCCGACCTGGGTGTAGATCAGCGTGTCGGCGCCGAGCTGCTCGATCAGCTCGACGTGGCCCGCCAGCTTGCCGGCCCCGGCCGCGCGCACCATCACGTTCTCCGGGCGCACGCCGATGAAGCCGTCCGGTGCACCGCTCACGCCGACCGCGTCGCGCAGCGCCGGCAGCTTGGCGGTATCGACCACGTTCATCTGCGGCGTGCCGATGAACTGGGCGACGAACTGGTTGGCCGGCTTGTCGTACAGCTCCAGCGGCGAGCCGACCTGCTCGATCGAACCGTCGCGCAGCACGACGACGCGGTCGGCCAGCGTCATCGCCTCGACCTGGTCGTGCGTCACGTAGATCGTCGTCGCGCCGAGGTCGCGGTGCAGCTTGGCGATCTCGACCCGCGTCTGGCCGCGCAGCGCGGCGTCGAGGTTGGACAGCGGCTCGTCGAACAGGAACACCTTGGGCGCGCGCACGATCGCGCGGCCGATCGCCACGCGCTGGCGCTGGCCGCCGGACAGTTCCTTCGGCGTGCGCTGCAGGTACTGCTTCAGGTTGAGGATCTCGGCGGCGCGGTTGACCTTCTCGTCGATGATCTTCTTGTCGACGTTGGCCAGGCGCAGCGCGAACGACATGTTGTCGAACACGCTCATGTGCGGGTACAGCGCGTAGCTCTGGAAGACCATCGCCAGGTCGCGCTTGGACGAGGGCAGCTTGGTGATGTCGCGGCCATCCAGGTGCAGGCTGCCGCCGTCGATCTCGGTCAGCCCGGCGATCATGCGCAGCAGCGTCGACTTGCCGCAGCCCGACGGGCCGACGAAGACGATGAACTCGCCCTTCTCGATCGACAGGTCGACGCCCTTGATGGCGCGCAGGCTGCCGAAGAACTTCTCGACGCCCTTGAGTTGCAGGTATCCCATGGTGTGTCTCCGTTGTTCTTTACTTGACGGCGCCGAAGGTGAGACCTTGGACCAGTTGCTTCTGGCTGAACCAGCCGACCACGACGATGGGCGCGATGGCCATCAGCGAGGCGGCCGACAACTTGGCCCAGAACAGGCCCTCGGGGCTGGAGTAGGAAGCGATCAGCGTGGCCAGCGTGCCGGCCTTGGCCGAGCTCAGGTTCAGCGACCAGAACGCCTCGTTCCAGCTCAGCACCAGGCACAACAGGCCGGTGGAGGCCAGCGTGCCCATCGCCAGCGGGCGGATCACATGCTTGAACTCGCCCCAGATGCCGGCGCCGTCCATGCGCGCGGCCTCGAGGATGTCGGGCGGGATGTCCTTGAAGCCCGAGTACAGCATCCAGACCATGATCGGCAGGTTGGACAGCGTGAAGACGACGATCAGGCCGGTCAGCGTGTCCAGCATGCCGGCGGTCTGCGCCATCACGTAGACCGGCACCAGCGCGCCAACCGCCGGCATCATCTTGGTCGACAGCATCCACATCAGGATGTCGCGTGTCTTGCGCGTTCGGAAGAAGGCCATCGAGTAGGCCGCCGGCGCGGCGATGGCCAGGCCGAGCAGCGTCGAGATCACGCTGGTGATGACCGAGTTCTTCGCGTACAGCAGGTAGTCGCTGCGCAGGTTCACTTCCTCGAAGCTTTCCAGCGTCGGCGTGAAGAAGATCTGCGGCGGGATCGCGATCGCCTGCTGCTCGGTCTTGAAGGCGGTGATCACCAGCCAGATCAGCGGGAAGACGATCAGCAGCGTGATGCCCCAGGCGGCCACGGTGCGCAGGATCAGTGCGAGGTTCTTCATCGTGTCCGTCCTCAGTCCAGGTTCTTGCCGATCAGGCGGATCAGGAACACCGCGGCGATGTTGGCCAGCACCACCGCGAACAGCGCGCCGGCCGAGGCCACGCCGACGTCGAAGTTCATCAACGCCTGCTTGAAGATCAGGAAGGCGACGTTGGTGCTCTCGTTGCCCGGGCCGCCGCCGGTGGTGGTGAAGATCTCGGCGAACACGCTCATCAGGAAGATCATCTCGATCATCACGACGACGGCGATCGGCCGGCCCAGGTGCGGCAGCGTCAGGAACCAGAACTTCTGCAAGGCGTTGGCGCCGTCCATGCCGGCGGCCTCCATCTGGTCGCGGTCCAGCGACTGCAGCGAGGTGATGAAGATCAGGCAGGCGAAGGGCAACCACTGCCACGACACCATCAGGATCACCGAGAACAGCGGGTGGTCGGTCAGCCAGTCGACCGGCGCCATGCCGAAGAACAGCGACACCTGCGCGAGCACGCCGTAGACCGGGTTCATCATCATGTGCTTCCACAGCAGCGCGTTGGCCGTGGGCATCACGAAGAACGGCGAGATCAGCAGCACGCGCACGATGCCGCGGCCGGGGAAGGCCTCGTTGACCAGCAGTGCCAGCGCGACGCCGAGGATCACGGTGATGGCGATCACCGAGCCGAGCAGCAGAAGCGTGTTCCACACCGAGGCGCCGAAGTCCGGGTCGGTGATGAAGAACTCGAAGTTCGCCAGGCCGAGGAAGTCCTTCGGTCCGGGCTGCATCAGGTTGTAGCGGACGACCGAGAAGTAGATCGTCATCACCAGCGGCACGATCATCCACAGGAAGAGCGTGACCACCGCAGGCGCCATCAGCGCGCGGGGCAGGAGTCTGTTCATGGCGGGCCTCCAGGAGAGCCAAGCGGTCGCCGCGGAACCGGCTTCGCCGGGCCGCTGGCGGCGCCCCCCTGGGGGGAGCGCCGCCAGGCGCTTCGGGGGGGTTACTTGTAGTAGCCGCCCTTGCGCATCTCGCGGTCCGCGGCCTGCTGCGAGGCCTTCAGCGCCGCGTCGACCGTGGCCTTGCCGGCCAGTGCCGCGCTCATCTGCTGGCCGACCGCGATGCCGATCGCCTGGAACTCCGGGATCGCGGCGAACTGCACGCCCACGTACGGGCTCTTCGGCAGCGTGCTGTCGTTCGGGTTGGCGCTGTCGATCGCCTTCTTCTCGGCCTCGGCGAACTTGGCCGCCTTCAGGAACTCGGGGTTCGCATAGGTCGACTTGCGCGTGCCGGTCGGCACCGCCGCCCAGCCCTTCTCCTTGGCGACCAGGTTGATGTAGTCCTTCGAGGTCGCCCAGGCGATGAACTTCTGCGCGTCGGCGGCGTTCTTGGTGCTGGCCGGGATGCCCAGCGCCCAGGCCCACAGCCAGTTCGCGCCCTTCTCGGTGGCCATCTTCGGGCCCTGCGCGAAGGCCACCTTGTCGGCCACCTTGCTCTGCTTCGGGTCGGTGATGAACGAGGCGGCGATGGTCGCGTCGATCCACATGCCGCACTTGCCTTCGTTGTACAGCGCCAGGATCTCGTTGAAGCTGTTCGCGCTCGAGCCGGGCGGGCCGTACTTCTTCAGCAGGTCGACGTAGAAGGTGACCGCGTCCTTCCAGGGCTTGCTCTCGAGCTGCGGCTTCCACGACATGTCGAACCACTGCGCGCCGAAGCTGTTGGCCATCGTCGTCAGGAAGGCCATGTTGTCGCCCCAGCCCGGCTTGCCGCGCAGGCAGATGCCGTACACGCCGGCCTTGGGATCGTGGATCTTGGCGGCGGCGTCGCGCACCTGGTCCCAGGTCGGCCGCTCGTCGAACTTGATGCCGGCCTTGTCGGTCAGGTCCTTGCGGTACATCAGCATCGAGCTCTCGCCGTAGAACGGCGCGGCGTACAGCTTGCCGTCGACCGACAGGCCGTTGCGCATCGCCGGCAGCAGGTCGTCGACGTCGTAGGCGGCGTCGGGCTTCAGCTCGTTCAGCCAGCCCTTCTTGCCCCAGATCGGCGTTTCGTACATGCCGATGGTCATCACGTCGAACTGGCCGCCCTTGGTGGCGATGTCGGTGGTCACGCGCGAACGCAGCGTGCCTTCCTCCAGCGTGACCCACTTGACCTTGACACCGGGATTGGCCTTCTCGAAATGCGGCGTGAGCTTCTGCATCTCGATCATGTGGCCGTTGTTGACGGTGGCGATGACGAGCTCGCCGGCCGATGCAGCGAGCGCCGCGCTCAGGCCGAAGATCAGCGAAAGGGAAGCCTTCAGCTTCATGTCTTGTCTCCTTGGTGTGGTTCGAATCCCGGTGACGACAGTCACGACGGCAGCGGAAATTTAGGCGTCGGCCCATTCGCCGGTTGATACTTTCGGGACAGGGATCTGTACTTCTTTGCACCGATGGCTAGGACTTTCCCCAGGAAGCTGCAACCAGCGTCGTTGCGGACCTGATTTCAGCGGCAGCGCCGTAACTACAGCGCGCGGCAAGTAGCTCGCACCGGGCTTGGATTGACCACCCGAAGAAACTCATGCATCATCGAATCAGAAACTAAGTTACATACCGGCCTCGGCCGGGTGCACAGCATGTCCTTCGACCTCGTCTTCTTCGGCGGCACCGGCGACCTCACCTGGCGCAAGCTGATGCCCGCGCTGTTCCAGGCCTGGCGCCACGGCAAGCTGCCCGACGGCGGCCGCATCCTGTCGGTGGCGCGCGACGAGCGCAGCGACGCCGACTACCGCCAGTTCATCAAGGAACGCTTCGTCGAGGTGGAGAGCGCCAAGCGCCCCAGCGACGAGGAGTTCGGCCGTTTCGCCGAGCTGCTGCACTACCGGCGCATGGACCTGTCGCTGCCCGAGCACTACGCCGGCCTGAAGGACTGGGTCGAGACGCGCAATGCCGACACCGTGGTGCTGTTCCTGGCCACCAGCCCGTACCTGTTCCCGCAGATCGTCGAGCAGCTCGGCCGCGTCGGCCTGAACGGGCCGAAGGTGCGCGTGGTGCTGGAGAAGCCGCTCGGCCACGACCTGGCCAGCGCGCAGGAGATCAACCGCGTGGTGCGCGGCGCCTTCACCGAGACGCAGGCGCTGCGCATCGACCATTACCTTGGCAAGGCGGCGGTGCAGAACTTGATGGCGCTGCGCTTCGGCAACGCGCTGTTCGAGCCGCTGTGGCGGCGCGAGAGCATCGCCAACATCCAGATCACGCTGGCCGAGAGCATCGGCGTGGGTACGCGCGGCGACTTCTACGACCGCACCGGCGCCCTGCGCGACATGGTGCAGAACCACGCGCTGCAGCTGCTGACGATGGTGGCGATGGAGCCGCCCAGCCGCAACGACGCCGACGCCATCCGCGACGAGAAGCTCAAGGTGCTGCGCTCGCTGAAGCCCTACAACGACGAGAGCGTGGCCCGCGACGTCGTGCGCGGCCAGTACCGCGCCGGCAACTGCGACGGCAGCCCAGCGCCGGCCTATGCCAACGAGGTCAAGGTGCCCGAAGGCAGCCAGACCGAGACCTTCGTCGCGCTGCGCACCGAGATCCAGAACTGGCGCTGGGCCGGCGTGCCCTTCTACTTGCGCACCGGCAAGCGGCTGGCCGCGCGCGACGCGCAGATCGTCGTCAACTTCCGGCCGACGCCGCACAGCATCTTCCCCGGCCTGAACCAGCCCAACAAGCTGGTCATCAAGCTGCAGCCCGAGGACGGTCTGGAACTGCACCTGCTGGCGGCCAAGGGGTCGGGGCAGAGCGACTCGCTGGCGCCGGTGTTCCTCGACCTCGACTTCGACAAGGCCTTCGCCGAGAACCGCGTCGGCGGCTACGAACGCCTGCTGCTCGACGCGATCGCCGGCAAGCTGAACCTGTTCGTGCGCAGCGACGAGCAGGAACAGGCCTGGCGCTGGGTCGAACCCATCCTCGACGCCTGGTCGCGCGACACCACCGGCCCGCGGCCGTATGCCGCCGGCACCTGGGGGCCGGCCGCGGCGAGCGCGCTGGTCGCCAGAGACGGCTTCGCCTGGGCCGAGGAACAGTGAGCGACATGCTCGACCGCGTGAAGGCATCGATGCCGGCGCTGCCGCCGGCGGAGCAGCGTGTGGCCAAGCTGCTGCTCGCCGACCCGCGCGCCTTCGCGTCGCTGCCGGTGGCCGAGCTGGCGGAACGTTCGCACGTCAGCAAGCCGACGGTGGTGCGCTTCTGCCGCAGCGTCGGCTACGACGGCCTGGCCGACTTCAAGCGCAAGCTGGCCGGCAGCGTCAACGAGGGCGTGCCCTTCGTGCACCGCGCGGTCGACGAGGACGACAAGACCTCGGACATCGTCGTCAAGGTGATCGACAACGCGGTCAGCGCGCTGCTGAAGTACCGCAACGATGCCGCCAGCCACGCCTTCGAGCGTGCCATCGTCGCGCTGACCGAGGCCGGCAAGACCGGCAAGCGCATCGAGTTCTACGGTGTCGGCAACTCCGGCATCGTCGCGCAGGACGCGCAGCACAAGTTCTTCCGCCTCGGCGTGCACGCCACCGCGGTCAGCGACGGCCATGTCCAGGTGATGAGCGCGACCATGCTGGAGCCGGGCGACTGCGCGGTGATCATCAGCAACTCGGGGCGCAGCCGCGACCTGCTCGACGTCGCCGAGATCGCCCGCCGCAAGGGCGCCACCACCATCGTCATCAGCGCCAGCGGTTCGCCGCTCGCGCAGATGGGACAGGGCGGCGCCGCGCAGATCCTGCTGGCCGTCGACCACCCCGAGGACTACGACCGCTACAGCCCGATGGTGTCGCGCCTGCTGCACCTGATGGTGATCGACATCCTGACCACCGCGGTGGCGCTGCGCCTGCCCGGCGAGCTGCGGCCGATGCTGCAGGAGATCAAGAAGAACCTGCGCGCCAAGCGCTACGCGCGCACCGAACCGGGCTAGCCCGCCCGCTGGCCGCACGCATACAACTGGTCACCTTGGCAGGCCCCGCCGGCACGCGACTCGCGATGAAATCGTGCATCGCTGCCCACGCCACCGGACCATGCCGCACACCGTTCGCGCCGTCGCCTTCGCCCTGACCGCCCTGCTGGTGCTGCCGGCCTTCGCGCAGACCGGCGGCGATGCGCCGGCCGGCCGCACGCTGTTCGACGACACGATGGCCACCACCGGCAGGACCTTCACGGCCAACTGCTCGGGCTGCCACGACGTGCAGTCGCGCCGCGCCCTGCTCAGCGGCAGCAACGACCCGTTCGCCGCAATCCCCTGGGACCGTGCGGCCGGCCGGCTGGTCAACGCGATCACCGGTGGCGTGCCCGACATGGCGCAGTTCAACGGCGTGCTGACGCAGCAGCAGGTCTACGACCTGGCCGCCTACCTGGCCGACACGCCGGCGACCAGCGCCAGCGCGCTCGACTTCGACGCCAGCGCGGTCAACACGCCCAGCGTCACCCAGAACCTGGACCTGCGCCATGCCCTGGCCACCAGCGAGTCGCTGACCGTGGTCGCGGTCGCCGTCAACGGCAGCGACGCGGCCCGCTTCACGCGCAGTGCCGACACCTGCAGCGCGCAGACCATTGCGCCGGGCGCGAGCTGCCGGGTCAGCGTGGGCTTCGCGTCGCCCGACACGGCGAGCCACACCGCCTCGCTGGACTTCACGCTGCGCCAGGGCACATCGGCGACCACCTTCACCCGCAGCGTCGCGCTCAGCGGCGTGGCCGCCGGCACGGCGCCGCCGACCGGTGGCGGCGACAGCGGCGGCGGTGCGTTGGGCCTGGGCTGGCTGGCCGCGCTGGGCGCCGCCGTCGCCGGCCTCAGCCGCCGGCGCCGCGGCTGAGCACCGGCTTCAGCGCCGCGCCGGTGTGGCTGGCCGGCAGCGCCACCAGTGCCTCCGGCGGGCACATCGCGACGATGCTGCCGCCGCGCGCGCCGCCCTCCGGCCCGAGGTCGACGATCCAGTCGGCCTCGGCAACCACGTCGAGGTCGTGCTCGATCACCACCACGCTGTGGCCGCCGTCGACCAGCCGGTGCAGCACGCGGATCAGCTTCTCGACGTCGGCCATGTGCAGGCCCACCGTCGGCTCGTCGAGCACGTAGAGCGTGTGCGGCGCCTTGTTGCCGCGCCGCGTGACGTCGTCACGCACCTTGGTCAGCTCGGTGACCAGCTTGATGCGCTGCGCCTCGCCACCGGACAGCGTCGGCGACGGCTGGCCCAGCGTCAGGTAGCCGAGGCCGACGTCCTTCAGCAGCTGCAGCGGGTGGCTGATCGCCGGCATCGAGGCGAAGAAGTCAACCGCCTCGTCGACCTCCATCGTCAGCACCTCGCCGATGTTGCGGCCGCGCCAGGTGACGGCCAGCGTCTCGGCGTTGAAGCGCTGGCCGTGGCAGACGTCGCAGGGCACCTTCACGTCGGGCAGGAAGCTCATCTCGATGGTGCGCATGCCCTGCCCTTCGCAGGCCGGGCAGCGGCCCTCGCCGGTGTTGAAGCTGAAGCGCGCGGGCGGATAGCCGCGCGCCTTCGCTTCCAGCGTGTCGGCGAACAGCTTGCGGATCACGTCCCAGAAACCGATGTAGGTGGCCGGGCAGGAACGCGGCGTCTTGCCGATCGGCGTCTGGTCGACTTCCAGCACACGGTCGATCTGCTGCCAGCCGTCGATGGCCGCGCAACCCTGCCAGTTCGGCTTGGCGCCGCGCACGTTGATGAACTGCAGGTTGGCGAGCAGCACGTCGCGCGCCAGCGTCGACTTGCCCGAGCCGCTGACGCCGGTGACGGCGACCAGGCGCTTCAAGGGCACCGGCACGTCGAGCGACTTCAGGTTGTGTAGCGCGGCGCCGCGCACGACCAGCTGCTCGCCGGCCTTCGCCACCGCACGCCGCGGGTTCAGCGGGTGGCGCATCGGGTGGGCGAGGAAGCGGCCGGTGATCGACTCGGCGTGTTCGGCCAGCGCCGCCGTGCCGCCTTCGGCGACCAGCCGGCCGCCGCGCTTGCCGGCGCCGGGGCCGATGTCGATGATGTGGTCGGCGCGGCGGATGGTGTCTTCGTCGTGTTCGACCACCACCAGCGTGTTGCCCTTGTCGCCCAGCTTGTGCAGCGCGTCGAGCAGGATCTGGTTGTCGCGCGGGTGCAGGCCGATGGTCGGCTCGTCGAGCACGTAGCACACGCCCTGCAGGTTGCTGCCCAGCTGCGCCGCCAGGCGGATGCGCTGTGCCTCGCCGCCGGAGAGTGTCGGCGCGGCGCGGTCCAGCGTCAGGTAGCCGAGGCCGACTTCTTCCAGGAACTCGAGCCGGCTGGTGATCTCGCTGACCACGTCGCGGGCGATGTCGGCGTCGCGTCCAACCAGCTCGAGTGACTCGATCCACAGGCGGCAGTCCGACACGCTCAGCCGCGCCAGCGCGGTGATCGCCTCGCCTTCGAATGTCACGCCGCGCGAGGCCGGGTTCAGCCGCGTGCCGCCGCAATCCGGGCAGGGTGCGTCGACCACGCCCTCGACCTCGGGCTCCTCGGAGGGGAAGCTCTGCTCGCGGCCCTTGTCGTCGTCGGACACGGTCGAGTCGTCGTAGGCCTTGCGCTGTTCGCGCGTCAGCGCCAGGCCGGTGCCCACGCAGGTGGTGCACCAGCCGTGCTTGCTGTTGTAGCTGAACATGCGCGGGTCCAGCTCGGGGTAGCTGGTGCCGCACACCGGGCAGGCGCGCTTGGTCGAGAACACCTTCAGCGTGCCGATCTGCGCCGTCGGCGTGCCGGCCAGCATCGCGCCCTTCAGGCCGTCCAGCGGCGCGAGCAGGTGCATCACGCCCTTGCCCAGCTCGAGCGCCTTGGCCAGCAGCGTGCGCAGCTCGGCCTCGTTCTCGGGCGAGACGATCAGGTCGCCGACCGGCAGTTCCAGCGTGTGTTCCTTGAAGCGGTCCAGTCGCGGCCAGGGGTCGACCTTGAGGAACTCGCCGTCGACACGCAGGTGCGTGTGGCCGCGTGCCTTGGCCCATTTCGCGAGGTCGGTGTAGACGCCCTTGCGTGCCACCACCAGCGGCGCCATCAGGCCGACATGCTGGCCCTTGTGGTCGCGCAGCAGCTGCGCGGCGATGCTCTCTGCGCTCTGCGGCTTCACCGGCGCGCCGTCCTTGGTGCAGTGCTGCAGCCCCAGCTTCACGTAGAGCAGGCGCAGGAAGTGCCAGACCTCGGTGGTGGTCGCCACCGTGCTCTTGCGGCCGCCGCGCGAGAGCCGTTGCTCGATCGCGACCGTCGGCGGAATGCCGTAGACCGCATCGACTTCCGGCCGCCCGGCCGGCTGCACGATGCTGCGCGCGTAGGCATTCAGCGATTCGAGGTAGCGCCGCTGGCCCTCGTTGAACAGGATGTCGAAGGCCAGCGTGCTCTTGCCCGATCCCGACACGCCGGTGATGACGCTGAACTGGCCGCGCGGAATGGCGACGTCGAGCGACTTCAGGTTGTGCTCGCGGGCGTTGACGATGCGGATCACCTCCTCGGCGGCGCGGCGCTGGTCGCGCCCGTTCTTCAGCAGGCTCTGCAGCGGCTGTCCTTCTTCGGCCACCGGCACGCCGATGCCGATGGCGCGCTCGTAGTCGGCCAGTGCCTTGCCGGTGAACGAGCTCGGATGCCGCTTCACCTCCTCCGGCGTGCCGGTGCAGACCACCAGCGCCACCGGCGTCGCCGCCTTCGGGACCGAGGTCGATCAGCCAGTCGCTTGCGCGGATCACGTCGAGGTTGTGCTCGATGACGACGATCGAATGCCCGGCGTCGAGCAGCTTGCGGAAAGCGCGCATCAGCTTGGCGATGTCGTCGAAGTGCAGGCCGGTGGTCGGCTCGTCGAACAGGTACAGCGTGCCCTTCTTCGCCACCGCCTGCGCCGGCCCGCCCTGCGCCTCGGCGAGGAAGCCCGCCAGCTTCAGGCGCTGCGCCTCGCCGCCGGAGAGCGTCGGCACCGGCTGGCCCGAGCTTCACGTACTCGAGACCGACGTCGACGATCGGCTGCAAGACCCGCAGCACCTCGCGGTCGTCGCGGAACAGCTGCACCGCCTCGCTGACGGTGAGCTCCAGCACGTCGGCCACGCTGAGGTCGCGCATCACTTCGCCCGGCGCACGGCGGTCGATCTTCACGTCGAGGACCTCGGCGCGGTAGCGGCGGCCGTCGCAGTCCTGGCAGCGCAGGTAGACGTCGCTGAGGAACTGCATCTCGACATGTTCGAAGCCCGAGCCGCCGCAGGTCGGGCAGCGGCCGTCGCCGGCGTTGAAGCTGAACATGCCGGCGCCGTAACCGCGCTGCAGCGCCAGCGGCGCCTGCGCGAACAGCTTGCGGATCTCGTCGAAGGCACCGACGTAGCTGGCCGGGTTGGAACGCGCCGTCTTGCCGATCGGCGACTGGTCGACGAACACCGCATCGGCCAGCCACTCGGCGCCGAGCAGGCGGTCGTGCTCGCCCGGCGTCTCGGTGGCCTTGCCGAAATGGCGCTGCAGCGCCGGGAACAGCACGTCCTGCATCAGCGTGCTCTTGCCCGAGCCCGACACGCCGGTCACGCAGACCAGGTGCTGCAGCGGGAACTCGACCGTCAGGTTCTTCAGGTTGTGCTCGCGCGCGCCCTCGACGATCAGCTTGGGCGTGGACGGCGACATCAGCCGCTTGATGCCCATGCCCACATGCTTGCGGCCGCCGAGGTAGGCGCCGGTCAGCGTGTCGGCCTGGCGGATCGCCTCCGGCGTGCCGTCGAAGACGATCGTCCCGCCGCGTTCGCCGGGGCCGGGGCCCATGTCGATCAGCCGGTCGGCGGCCAGCATCACCGCCGGGTCGTGCTCGACGACGACCAGCGTGTTGCCGGCGTCACGCAGCCGCTGCATGGCCTCGACGATGCGGTTCATGTCGCGCGGGTGCAGGCCGATGCTGGGCTCGTCGAGCACGAACATGGTGTTGACCAGCGAGGTGCCGAGCGCCGTCGTCAGGTTGATGCGCTGCACCTCGCCGCCGGACAGCGTGCGGCTCTGCCGGTCCAGCGTCAGGTAGCCGATGCCGACGTCGCACAGGTACTTCAGGCGGGTGCGGATCTCGTCGAGCAGCAGCTTCAGCGCCTCGTCGAGCATGGTGCTGGGCAGCGTCAGGCCGTCGAAGAAACGCCGCAGGCGCTCGATCGGGATCAGCATCAGGTCGTGCACCGTCAGGCCGGGCAGCGCCTCGAGCTGCGCACGCGACCACTGCACGCCCACCGGCAGGAAGCGCCTGGCCGGCGCCAGCACCGCGTCGGCATCGACCTGCGAGCCCAGGCGCCACAGCAGCGCCTCGGTCTTCAGCCGCGCCCCACCGCAGACGCCGCAGGGCGTGTAGCTGCGGTACTTCGACAAGAGCACGCGGATGTGCATCTTGTAGGCCTTCGACTCGAGGTACTCGAAGAAGCGCTTGACGCCATACCACTGCTTGTTCCAGTTGCCCTTCCAGTTCGGCGAGCCGTTGATCACCCAGTCGCGCTGCGCCTCGGTGAGCGCAGACCAGGGCGTGTCGCGCGGGATGCCGGCCTCGCCGCCGTACTTGAGCAGGTCGTCCTGGCACTCCTTCCAGGCCGGCGTCTGCATCGGCTTGATCGCGCCGGCGCGCAGCGTCTTGCGGTGGTCGGGGATGACCAGGCCGTAGTCGACGCCGATCACACGGCCGAAGCCACGGCAGGTGTCGCAGGCGCCGTAGGCCGAGTTGAAGCTGAACAGCGCCGGCTGCGGATCGGCGTAGCGGATGTCGCTGTCGGGGCAGTGCAGGCCGGTGGAGAAACGCCACAGATCGGGTTCGCCTTCCTCCCGCCTCCCCTGCTTCAGCGCGTAGACGTTGACGCGCCCGCCGCCGCGCTTGAGCGCCATCTCGATCGCCTCGATGGCACGGACCTTCTCGGTGCCCTGGATGCGGAAGCGATCCGCCACCACGTCGAGCAGCGTGCGCGGGCCGGTCGGCGACGCCACCTCGCGCTGCGCCTGAACGCGCGTGAAGCCGCTGGCAGCAAGCCATTGCTCGATGTCGGCTTCGCTGGTGCCTGCCGGCAGTTCGACCGGGAAGGTGAACACCAGGCGCGGATCCGCCTCCTTCGTGCGTGCGATCAGCTCGGCGTAGATGGTCTCCGGCGAGTCGTGGCGCACGCGCTGCGCGGTCTGCTTGTCGAACAATTCCGCCGCGCGCGCGAACAGCAGCTTCAGGTGGTCGTTCAGCTCGGTCATCGTGCCGACCGTCGAGCGCGAGCTGCGCACCGGGTTGGTCTGGTCGATCGCGATCGCGGGCGGCACACCATCGACACGGTCGACCGCGGGGCGGTCCATGCGGTCGAGGAACTGGCGTGCGTAGGCGCTGAAGGTCTCGACGTAGCGGCGCTGCCCCTCGGCGTACAGCGTGTCGAACACCAGGCTGGACTTGCCCGAGCCGCTCGGCCCCGTCACCACCGTCATCTCGCCGGTGCGGATGTCGAGGTCCAGGTTCTTCAGGTTGTGCTGGCGGGCGCCGCGGATGCGGATGCTGCCGCGGCCGCCGTCGTGATTGCTGTCCATGGGCCTCCAGGGCGAAGGCCGAGGATTCTAGAGAGCGCGGCGAGTCCCCGGGCTTCGGGGGTTGTGACAGGTCGCGCCCGGATCTGACACTGTTGGTAACAAATCCACCGATGCGGGGCCTGCGAGAGGAAGCGGCGTTCCGTGCTCCATGCCCCGTCTGGCCCGCCCTGCCCGCCTGAACCCGCTCGTGCTGCTGCTGTCCGCCGTGCTCGCGGCCTGCGGCGGTGGCGACGACCCCGACAAGGCCGCCAGCAGCAACGACGAACGCAAGACCGCCGCCGCCTTCACGCCGACCACCCCGATCCCGGCCGACGCCCACCAGCGCGGCATGTGGGGCCCGGTCAAGGCCTGGCCGCTGATCCCGGTGCACGCGGTGCTGATGCCCGACGGCCGGGTGATGAGCTACGGCACCGACGGCAGCGGCCGGCAGACCGGTTTCTTCATCTACGACGTCTGGGACCCGGCGGGCGGGCTCGACGGCGGCCACCTGACCCTGCCCAACGGCAGCGGCACCGACATCTTCTGCGGCTCGCAGCTGGTGCTGCCCGGCGGCGACGCGGTGTTCCTCGCCGGCGGCGACAACTGGACCGGCACCGCCACCACCAACACCGGCAACAACAACTCCAACCTGTTCAGCCCGGCCTCGAACACGCTGAGCCGCGGCAGCAACATGAACCGGCCGCGCTGGTACTCCAGCTCGACCATGCTGCTCAACGGCGACACCTACATCCAGGGCGGTTCGGGCGGCACCGACCGGCCCGAGGTGCGCCAGGCCGACGGCACGTTCCGCCTGCTGTCCGGCGCGAACACCGGCGGTTTCGACTTCATGTACCCGCGCAACTTCATCGCGCCGGACGGCCGCGTGTTCGGCTACGACAGCGCCGGCCGCATGTACTACGTCGACCCGGCCGGCACCGGCACGATCACGCAGGTCGGCCAGTTCGGCGGCAGCACCGGCAGCGACGCCAGCGCCGCGATGTTCCGCCCCGGCCGCATCCTGCAGTTCGGCGGCAACTCGAACGGCGCGGTGGTGATCGACATCCGCAACGGCACGCCGGTGGTCACGCCGACCGCGGCGATGTCCTCGCAGCGCCGCCTGGTCAACGGCACCCTGCTGGCTGACGGCCGCGTGCTCGCCACCGGCGGCAGCAGCAGCTGGAACGAACTGGTCAACGTCAACAACAGCGCCGAGATCTGGAACCCCGACACCGGCACCTGGACGGTCGGCCCGAGCGGCGACCGCGCGCGCCTGTACCACTCGATGGCGCTGCTGATGCCCGACGGCACGGTGATGGTCGGCGGCGGCGGTGCGCCGGGGCCGCAGAACAACACCAACTTCGAGCTGTACTTCCCGCCCTACCTGTTCGCCGCCGGCGGCCAGCTCGCCGCGCGCCCGGTGATCGAGGCCGCGCCGACGGTGATGGACATCGGCCGCACCTACACCGTCGACACCTCCGGCGCCGGCCCGGCAGCGCGCGTGGTGATGGTCAAGCACGGCTCGGTGACGCACAGCTGGAACATGGAGCAGCGCTTCGTCGAGCTGACCTTCGCGGCCAGCGGCAACCGCCTCGCGGTGCAGGCGCCGACCCGTGCCGCCGACGCACCGCCGGGCTTCTACATGCTGTTCGTGCTCGATGCCAACGGCGTGCCTTCGGTGGCGAAGACGGTGCGCGTCAACGTCGCCGCCACGCCCAACCCGGCCACGGTGCCGACGATCACCGCCGTGGGCGACCGCAGCGCCACGCTCGGCGTCGGCACGCTGCTGCAGCTGTCGGCCAGCGACCCGAACGGCGATGCGTTGCGCTACAGCGCCACGGGTCTGCCGCCGGGCCTGACGATCGACGTGCAGACCGGCCTGATCAGCGGCACACCCAGCACCGCCGGCAGCTTCAACGTGGTCGCCGCGGCCAGCGACGGCGTGAACTCCGCCAGCACCGCCTTCACCTGGACGGTGGGCGGTGCGACGCCGCTGTCGGTCAGCTTCGCCAGCGCACCGGTGGCGACGGTCAGCGGCAGCAGCGCCAGCTTCAGCGCCAGCGCCACCGGCAGCAACGTGCGCTACCGCTGGAACTTCGGCGACGGCTCGGCGGAAACCGGCTGGAGCAGTTCGCCCACCGCCAGCCATGTCTACACGCAGGCCGGGCTGTACACGGTGACCGTTGACGGTGACCGACGACAGCGGCCTCGAGCAGCGTGTGGCCACGCTGCAGGCCATCCACCTGCCGCTGCTGGCTGGCACGCCGACCGCCTCCAGCCCGATCGCGGTCGAGAACCGCAGCGGTGCGAACCCGCGGCTGTGGGTGGTCAACCCGGACAACGACTCGGTGTCGGTGTTCGATGCCGTCACGCGCAGCCGGCTGGCCGAGATCCCGGTGGGCGCGGCGCCGCGCACGCTGGCCGTGACCGGCAACGGCACCGTCTGGGTCGCCAACAAGGCGGCGGCGACGATCAGCGTGATCGACACCGCGACGCTGGCCGTCAGCCGCAGCATCGTGTTGCCGCGCGGCTCGCAGCCGTTCGGCATCGCCGCCAGCGGCAGCAGCGCCTTCGTGGTGCTCGAGGCCGGCGGCACGCTGCAGCGCTTCAGCACCAGCACCTACGCACCGACCGGCAGCCTGGCCATCGGCATCAACGCACGCCACGTCTCGCTCAGCGCCGACGGCGCCACGGCCTATGTGTCGCGCTTCATCAGCGCGCCGGTGGCCGGCGAGTCGACCGCCGCGCCGGGCGCCGGCAGCGCCGAGCTGATGCAGGTCGCCACCGGCACGATGACGCTGACCCGCAGCATCGCACTGGCGCAAAGCACCCGGCCCGATGCCGAGAACCAGGGCCGCGGCCTGCCCAACTACCTGGGCGCGGCGGTGATCTCGCCCGACGGCGTGGCCGCCTGGGTGCCCGGCAAGCTGGACAACATCCGCCGCGGCGCGCTGCGCGACGGCCTGCCGCTGAACTTCCAGAACACCGTGCGCGCGGCCAGCTCGCGCATCGTGCTGAGCACCGGCGCGGAGGACCTGGCCAGCCGGCTCGACCACGACAACGCCAGCCTGGCCAGCGCGGCGCTGTTCGACGCCAAGGGCCTGATCCTGTTCGTCGCGCTGGAGACCAGCCGCGAGGTCGCGGTGATCGACGCACATGGCCGGCGCGAGCTGTTCCGCTTCGACACCGGCCCGGCGCCGCAGGGCCTGGCGCTGTCGGCCGACGGGCTGACGCTGTACGTGCACAACTTCATGGAGCGCAGCGTCGGCGTGCACGACCTGCGCCCGCTGCTGCAGCAGGGCCTGCTGGCGGCGTATCCGGTGGCGACGCTGCCGACGGTGGCCAGCGAGAAGCTGAACGCCAGCTGTGCTGCGCGGCAAGCAGCTGTTCTACGACGCCCGCGACCCGCGCCTGGCGCGCGACCGCTACATGAGCTGCGCGAGCTGCCACAACGACGGCGGCCACGACGGCCGGGTGTGGGACCTGACCGGCTTCGGCGAGGGCCTGCGCAACACCATCAGCCTGCGCGGCCGCGGCGGCATGGGCCACGGCGGCCTGCACTGGAGCAACAACTTCGACGAGGTGCAGGACTTCGAGGGCCAGATCCGCGCGATGGCCGGCGGCACCGGCCTGATGGCCGACGCCGACTTCATCGCCGGCACACGCAGCCAGCCGCTGGGCGACCGCAAGGCCGGGCTGTCAGCCGACCTCGACGCGCTGGCCGCCTACCTCGCCTCGCTGGCCAGCTTCGAGCCGGCGCCGGCACGACCCGGCGCGACGGCGCTGTCGGCCACCGCGGCCGAAGGCAAGGCGATCTTCGCGGCGCGCAACTGCGCGAGCTGCCATGCCGGCAGCAACTTCAGCGGCAGCGGCAACGGCACGCTGGTCAACATCGGCACCATCAAGCCAGCCAGCGGCCAGCGCCTCGGTGCCGCGCTGACCGGCCTGGACGTGCCGACGCTGCGCGACGTGTGGGCCACCGCGCCCTACCTGCACGACGGCTCGGCGGCCACGCTGGAGGCCGCGGTGCGGGCGCACAGCGGCGTGACCATCACCGACGCCGACCTGGTGAAGCTGACCGCCTACCTGCGCGAGATCGGCGGCGACGAGCCGGCTGCGCTGCCGGCGGCCGGCAACGGCGCCGGCCTGAGGGCCGACTACTTCAACAACGTCACCGTCACCGGCACGCCGGTGCTGACACGCACCGAGGCGATCGACTTCGACTGGGGCAGCGGCGCGCCCGGCACCGGCGTGACGGTCGACAACTTCTCGGCGCGCTGGAGCGGCAAGCTGATCGTGCCGGCGAGCGGCACCTACCGCTTTCAGACCGAGTCGGACGATGGTGTGCGGCTGCGCGTCAACGGCGTTCAGCTGATCGACAACTGGACCGACCACTCGCCGACCGTCGACACCAGCGCCGGCATCAACCTGACGGCCGGCACACAGGTCGACATCGTCGCCGAGTTCTACGAGCGTGGCGGCGGTGCGCTGATGCGGCTGCGCTGGCAGACGCCGGGCGAAGCGGCCTTCGTGAGCATTCCGTCCGCGCAGCTGCTGGCGCCGGCGGTGACCACCGGCACCGGGCTCGCGGCCGCCTACTTCAACAACGTGACACTGTCGGGCAGCGCAGTGCTCGGCCGCACCGAGGCGATCGACTTCGACTGGGGCAGCAGCGCGCCCGGCACCGGCGTGACGGCCAACAACTTCTCGGCCCGCTGGACCGGAACGGTGCTGGCCGCCAGCAGCGGCAGCTATCGCTTCCAGACGCTGTCGGACGACGGCGTGCGCGTCTGGGTCAACGGCGTGCAACTGATCAACAACTGGACCGACCACTCGCCGACCACCAACACCAGCGGCGCGATCAGCCTGGTGGCGGGGCAGCGCTACAGCATCCGGGTCGAGTACTACGAGAAGACCGGCGGCGCGGTGATGCGGCTGCGCTGGCAACGTCCGGGACAGACCAGCTTCGTGGCGATTCCCGCCGCCAGCCTGTTCACGAACTGAGCGCCCACTGACCGGCCGGGCCGCGTGACATTGCGCACGCGGCCCGGCCCTTTTCGATCATCCGCGGCGTTTTCCTGGGGCCACACTCGCGGTCTGCGGTGCGTTGGGGCACCGTTCCAGGAGACGGGGATGAATCGAATCGCGCAATGGGCAGCCGCCACCATCGGCCTGTGCCTCTCGCTGTCCGCCGGGGCGCAGATCCTGATCGGCCAGACCTCGGGTTTCAGCGGCCCGGTGGCCGCCGGCGTCAAGGAAGTCGCCGACGGCGCCAAGCTCTACATCGACGCCACCAACGCCCAGGGCGGCGTCAACGGCCAGAAGATCGAGATCGTCGCGATGGACGACAAGTTCGAGCCCAAGCTCGCGGCCGAGAACGCCAAGGTGCTGATCACCGAGAAGAACGTGGCGGCGCTGTTCCTGTCGCGCGGCACGCCGCACACGCAGGCGATCGTGCCGCTGCTCGAGCAGTACAAGGTGCCGCTGATCGCGCCGTCGACCGGCGCGATGGCGCTGCACAAGCCGGTCAACCCCTGGGTGTTCAACGTGCGCGCCACCTACCAGCGCGAGGCTGAGCGCGCCGTGCAGCACCTGAGCCTGATCGGCATCGACCGCATCGGTGTGATCCACGTCGAGGACAGCTTCGGTGCCGACCTGCTGGAAGGCGCGAAGAAGGGCTTCGCGGCGGTGGCGAAGAACCCGGTGTTCATCGAGAAGTACGACCGCGCGAAGTGGGACTTCACGAAGATCGCGCCGCTGGTGGCGAGTTCGGACGTGCAGGCGCTGCTGTTCATCGGCTCGGGCAATGCGGTGGCCGACGGCATCGAGGCGATCCGCAAGGCCGGCTCGCGCGCGCAGATCGTCACCTTCTCGAACAACGCCTCCGGCGGCTTCATCAAGTCGCTGAAGGAGAACGCCCGCGGCGTCATCGTCACGCAGGTGTTCCCCTACGAACGTTCGCTGTCGGCGCCGATCGTCAAGGAAGCCAACGACCTCGCCGTCGCGAGAGGCATGGACGGCGTGACGCCGGCCATGCTGGAAGGTTATGCCGCCGCCAAGGTGCTGGTGGCGGCGCTCAAGCGCGCCGGGCCCAGCCCGACGCGCGCGAAGATCCAGCAGGCGCTGGAGACCATGAGCAAGGTCGACATCGGCGGGCTGGAGGTCAGCTTCAGCCCGACCGACCACACCGGGCTGGAGTTCGTCGACCTGTCCATCGTCGGGGCCGACGGCAAGTTCCGCCGCTGAGCGCGGCCACCGGCGAGCCGGCTGCCGCGCCGCTACACTGCGGCGCGCCCCGCCTGCCCGCCGATGCCCGCCTCCCGCCCCCGTGACCGCGCCCAGCCCGCGCGCCGCCGCGTGCCGGCGCAGCGTGTCACCGGCATGCTCGACCAGACGGTCTACGACAGCCTGTTCGACGCAGTGATGCAGGGCCGGTTGAAGCCCGGCGAGCGGCTCGGTGAAGCGGCGTTGTGCGAGCGCTTCCAGGTCAGCCGCACGGTGGTGCGCCAGGCGCTGCGCCGGCTGGCCGAATCGCGCATCGTCGAGATCGTGCCGAACAAGGGCGCCACCGTCGCCGCCCCCGACCCGCGCGAGACCCGCGAGGTCTTCGAGGCGCGCCGCGCGATCGAGGGCGCGATCGCACGCGCCGTGGCCGCACGCATCGGCCCGCTGGAACTGCAACGGCTGCAGCAGCGGCTGGAGGCCGAGCACGACGCATTGCACGCCGACCACCACCGCTGGGTGTCGCTGGCCGGGGGCTTCCACCTCGCGCTGGCGCAGCTGTGCGGCAACCAGGTGCTGCAGCGCATGCTCATCGAGCTGATGACCCGCTGCTCGCTGATCGTCGCGCTCTACGAGGCGCCGGGAGAGGCGTCCTGCGAGCACGACGAGCACCGCCAGATCGTCGAGCGGCTGGCGCTGCACGATGGCGAAGGCGCCGCGGCGCTGATGGACGCCCACCTGCGTTCGCTCGAAGCCCGCCTCGCGCTGCCGGCCGCCGACTGAGGCACCGCGCTGGGGTGCTGGCGACCCAGGCTGGGCTTCCGCGCCCGCTTGTGGTGAATGTATACATTGTTTAACTTTTATAATACTTCATTGTTTTCAATGAGTTATGTATGTTCTATTGGCTGGCACTGATCATGCATGTATACAATCTGCCGGCATGGCTCCGGCATCTTGTTCATCCTCGGGAGCCCACCTCATGCAACGTCGTCGCCTGCTGCTCGCCTCCGGCCTGGCCGCCGCCACCCCTGCCCTCTGGCCTGTCGCCGCGCGCGCCGCGGCGCCGCTGAAGGTCGGCTTCGTCTACCCCGGCCCGATCGCCGACATCGGCTGGACCTACCAGCACGACCTCGGCCGCAAGATGGTCGAGAAGGAGTTCGGCAGCCAGGTGCAGACGCTGCACGTCGAGAAGGTGCCCGAGTCGGCCGAGGCCGACCGCGTGATCCGCCAGCTGATCGCCGACGGCTGCAAGATGATCTTCACCACCTCGTTCGGCTTCATGGACCCGACCCTGCGTGTCGCGGCCGACCACCCCGACGTGGTCTTCGAACATTGCTCGGGCTACAAGAGCGCGAAGAACGTCGGCATCTACCAGACGCGCTTCTACGAGGGCGCCTACCTGATCGGCCTGCTCGGCGGCCGCATGACGAAGAAGAACACCTTCGGCTACGTCGCGCCCTTCCCCATCCCCGAGGTGATCCGCAACCTGTCGGCCTGGACGCTGGGCGCGCGCGCCGTCAACCCGAAGGTCGGCGTCAAGGTGGTGTGGATCAACTCCTGGTACGACCCGGTGCGCGAGCGCGAGGCCGCGCAGGCGCTGATCGACCAGGGCGCCGACGTGCTGTACCAGAACACCGACTCGCCGGCGGTGGTGCAGCTGGCGCAGAGCAAGGGCCTGTACGCCTTCGGCCAGGACTCCGACATGACACGCTTCGGCCCGAAGGCGCACCTGTCGGGCAACGTGCTCAACTGGGGCGTCTACTACGTGCACAAGGTGCGCCAGGTGCTGGAAGGCAAGTGGAAGAGCGAGGACACCAAGTGGGGCATGAAGGAAGGCATCGTGCAGGTGGTGCCGCCCAACGCCGAGGTGCCCAAGGACGTGGCCGCGCTGTTCGAGCAGAAGAAGGCCGAGATCCTGGCCGGCAAGTTCCACCCCTTCACCGGCCCGATCAAGGACGTCAGCGGCGCGCTCAAGGTGCCGGCCGGCCAGGTGCTGGCCGAGGACGAACTGTGGAAGATGAAGTGGTACGCCGAGGGCGTGCTCGGCAAGCAACCCTGATGAACGAAGGACACCCATGGAGATCGACTTCGGCGCGCTGACCGCCTATCAGCGCTACAAGCTGATGGCCAGCCTGATCGTGCCGCGGCCGATCGCGCTGGTCACCACGGTGGGCGCCAACGGCGTCGCCAACGCCGCACCGTTCTCGATGTTCAACATGGTCGGCGAGGACCCGCCGATCGTGATGCTGTCGATCAACCGGCTGAAGGACGGCCGGCTGAAGGACACCGCGGCGAACATCCTGGCCAGCGGCGAGTTCGTCGTGCACATCAGCGACGAGGCGATGGCCGCGCAGATGCATGCCTGCGGTGAGTCGCTGCCGCCGGAGGTCAGCGAGCTCGACCGCTTCGGCCTGCATGCGATGCCGTCGCACACGATCGCGCCGCCACGCATCGCCGAGGCACCGGTGGCCTTCGAGTGCGTGCTGCACGAGAAGCTGGAGACCGACAGCCGCTACGTCTTCATCGGCCGTGTGCAGTGGCTGCACGCACGCGAGGGCCTGGTCGACACCGAGACCTGGCGCGTGCGGCTGCAGGACTACCACCCGGTCGGCCGCTTCGGCGCCAGCTTCTACGTGACCATGCGCGACCGCTTCGCGATCGACGGCCAGGACCGCGAGAGCCGCGCCAGCACGCCGATCGACGAGATCTGAAGGAGAGCCCGATGGCGCTGAACGATGCCGACCACGAACCGATGCGCCTGGCCATCCAGGCCTCGCGCGATGCCGTCGCCAGCGGCAACATGCCTTTCGGCGCGACGCTGGTGGCGCCCGACGGCACCCTGCTGTGGACGGCGCAGAACAACCAGGTGACCAGCGGCGACTGCACCGGCCACGCCGAACTGGTGCTGGTGCGCGACGCACGCGCTGCGCTGGGCGCCGACGCGGTGCGCGGCGGCACGGTCTACGCCAGCGGCGAGCCCTGTGCGATGTGCAGCGGCGCGATGTTCTGGGCCGGCATCCGGCGCGTGGTCTACGCCGCCTCGACGCAGGACATCGCCGCGGCGCTGGGCGGCGACACGCTGCCGATCCGCAGCGCGCAGGTCTACGCCGGCGCCAGCCCGGCGGTGCAGGTCGACGGCCCGCTGCACGCGGAGGAGGCGATCGCCGTGCTGCGCGGCGCGCTCAGCCGCTGAAGACCGCGCGAAGCGACTCCGCCTCGCCGACGACGTGATCGAAGAACGCCGCCACGCGCGGCGTGCGGCGCAGTTCGGCGGTTGTCAGGATGCGCCAGATGCGTGTCAGTTCGGGGATCGGCCCGAGCAGGCGCATCAGCGATGCCTCACCATCGGCGATCGCCGTGGGCAACGCGGCGATGCCGACGCCGGCCTTTGCCGAATGCAGCAGGCCCAGCACGCTGTCGTTGCGGACGACGATGCGCGCCTGCGGCACGGCCTCCTGCAGCCAGACCGAGACCCGGTGCTTCGCGAGCGCCGCATCGAAGCCGATCAGCGCATGCTGCGCCAGGTCCGCCACCTGCGTCGGCCGGCCGTGGCGCTCGACGTAGTCGCGGCTCGCGTAGACCGCCCACAGAGAATCGCCGATCTTGCGGCCGACCAGCGCGCCATCGTCGGTGTCGCCGGAGCGCAGCGCCACGTCCACCTCGCCGCGCGTGAGATCCAGGAAGCGGTCGCTCATGACGAACTCGACGCGCAAGCCCGGGTAGCGTGTGTGGAAGCGTTCGACGAGACCGGATGCGCCGAGGCGCGCGACGATCGGTTCCGGGCAGGTGACGCGCACCACGCCGACGGCCGCGCGCCGCTCGACCTCGACCCGCTGCTCCAGCGCCGCCACCGCCTCGCCCACCCGCTGTGCATGCGGCAGCAGCGCGAGGCCGAACTCGGTCAGGCGATAACCGGCGGCCTCGCGCCGCACCAGCTGCTGCCCGAGGCAACGCTCCAGCTCGGCAATGCGACGCTGCACGGTGGACTGGTCGACGCGCAACGCGCGCCCGGCCGCCAACGCACTGCCGTACTGCGCGACCGCGAGCAGGTGACGCAGATCGTCCCAGTCGAACATGCAGCCATCATGCATTCGTGCGGCCCCGGCCGGCAACTTCGCGGCTGCCGCATCACGCCTCGCTCGCCTAGGCTGTGGTGGTACAGGAGCCCGCCATGCCGCACAACCGCTTCGCCACCTTGCTGCTCGCCACCGTCCCGCTGGCCGCGGCGGCCCAGGACGCCACGATCACCGACCCCGACAAGTACCGCGTGCTGCTCGACAACCATTGCGTGCGTGTGCTGTCCTATCGCGACGAGCCCGGCGCACGCACTCACGAGCACCACCATCCGGACTTCGTCGTCGTCGCGCTGGCACCGTTCCGCCGCAGCCTGCAATTGCCCGACGGCCGGCGCCTGGAACGCGATTTCCAGGCCGGGGACGTGATGTGGTCGCCGGCGCAGACGCACATCGGCGAGAACATCGGCAGCACGCCGACCCAGGTGGTGATGGTCGAGCTCAAGCCGCAGAGCGCGTCGGCCGCGTGCGGTAGAAACTGATCGGCACCGCCGCCGCCTCGCGCGCGGCGTCGCGCAGCACATTGCGGCGCATCTTGCCGACCACGTGCATCTCGCAGGGCTTGCAGTCGAAGCGCAGTGTCAGCCGGTCGTTGCCGTGTTGCAGCGTCAGCGGCTCGGCGCGCACCGTGCCCTGCACGCCGATCACGCCCTTGGCCTGCTTCGGGCACAGGCCCAGGCTGTAGCGCACGCAGTGCTTGGTGATCATCAGGCTGACCTCGCCGAGCTCCTCGTGGCTCTCGTAGGCGGCGTCGATCACCTTGACGCCGTGGCGCGCATAGAACGCCGCGGCGCGGGCGTTGTAGACATTGGCCAGGTAGCTCAGCGTGTCGTCCGGGTACGGCGCCGGTGGCTCGACCGGCGCAGCACGCGGCAGGCGTTCGAAGGCGGCGGCGCGTGCTGCATCGAGTGATGCGATCGCCTCGCGGCGCAGCCCGTTGGCCAGCGCCGCCGGCACGAACAGCGCCTGCGCCGGCAGCGTGATCGAGCGCGCCTCGAAGATCGTCGTGCCGAGCTTCGCCACGGCCTCGTGCAGCGCCTCGCGGACACGCGCCGCATCACGCGCCGGCTCGTGCGCGTGGGCCGCCTCGGCACGGGCGTGGTGGCCGTCCTCGTCGATCGCATCGAGCGCGAAGCCGTCGCTCGTCAGGCTCCACAGCAGGTCGACGCCGATGCGCCGCTCGGCCGACTTCTTCGCCAGCAGCCGTTCCCAGGCCATGTCGCGGTTGCGGCTGATCGTCACGCCGCGCCGCAGGTCCTTCAGCGCCTCCATCTCGGCATTCGGCTCGACACGCCAGAGCCGGCCTCGCAGCGGCGTGGCCACGTTGACCGGCACGCCCTGCAGTTCGCCCTGCAGGTCGACCCAGGTCAGCGCGTCGCCGTTGTGCAGCGCCTCGGCGGCATCGTCGAGCTCGATCTCGACATGCGCGCGCCCCAGCGCCGTGACCTGCCCGATCGGCACGCCGGCATGCTTGGGCGTGTCGAAGGCGCCGATGTCGTCCTGCCGGCCGTTGACGAAGTAGTCGGTGCCGCCGCGGTTGAAGTTGCGCGCCGGATCGGGGCTGAAGGTGTAGCGGCAGCGCCCCGACGAGGCCCGGCGCAGGTCGCTGCGCTGCTCGAGCAGGCCGTCGAGCAGCTGCCGGTAGTGGGCCGTCACGTTCTTGACCGTGGCCATGTCCTTGTAGCGGCCTTCGATCTTGAAGCTGCGGATGCCGGCGTCGACCAGTGCGGCGAGGTTGGCGCTCTGGTCGTTGTCCTTCAGCGAGAGCACATGCTTGTCGTGCGCGACGATGCGGCCGGCCGCATCGGTCACCGTGTAGGGCAGCCGGCATTCCTGCGAACAGTTGCCGCGATTCGCGCTGCGCCCGGTGTGCGCGTGGCTGATGAAACACTGGCCGCTGTAGGCCACGCACAGCGCGCCGTGCACGAAGAACTCCAGCGTCGACTGCTGCACCTGCGCGGCGATGGCCTCGATCTGCGCGCGCGTCAGCTCGCGCGCCAGCACCATCTGCGAGAAACCGCTGTCCTGCAGGAAGCGCGCCTTCTCCGGCGTGCGGATGTCGGTCTGCGTGCTGGCATGCAGCTGGATCGGCGGCAGGTCGAGCTCGAGCAGGCCCATGTCCTGCACGATCAGCGCGTCGATGCCGGCGTTCCAGGCGTCCCAGGCCAGGCGCCGCGCACCCTCCAGCTCGTCGTCGCGCAGGATGGTGTTCAGCGTCAGGAAGATGCGCGCGCCGTAGCGATGCGCATGCGTCGCGAGGCGCTCGAGGTCGGCCATCGAGTTGCCCGCCTTGTCGCGCGCGCCGAAGGCCGGGCCGCCGATGTAGACCGCGTCGGCACCGTGGTTGACGGCCTCGATGCCGATGTCGGCGTCGCGGGCGGGGGCGAGCAGTTCGAGGTCCGGGCGGGGCATGGCGTACGGCGGCCTGGGAGCCGCGAGATTGTCGGACAGCGCAAGCGCGCCCGCCAGAGACAGCACAGGAGGCGGGAAGCGTCTCGCGAAGCAGGACCGGCGGCTGCGGGAAACCATGCATTGGCTTGCATATGTGCAAAGCGCACGCTTGAAAGCTTGATGCACGCGCCGGTTTGCGGCGCATCGCGGCCCGCAACGGGCCGCGCCGCCCGCCGGACACGCTCGGCACCGCAGGCGGCCCCGCATCGGCCTGCCGGGAGAAGGGAGTGGCCGACCGTGCACTACCGAGCATCCGTGCGCGCACCACGGCGACGACGACGTCCGCCCTCGCACCACTGAACCCGGCGCGGCACCCGCGCCTCCCCCTGCTGCCGCTCCGTGCATGACGGACGGCCCCAGATCCTGAGTTCCCCTCGAGGAGGAATAGTCATGTCCAAGAAGAATCCGGCTGCCGTCTGCGGCACGCTGGTCCTTGCCGCGCTGTTCATGCCGGCTGCATCCGCTGCGGACTGGTCCAGCGCCGGCCGCGACCTGAAGAACTCGCGCTACCAGAGCGACGAGAAGGCGATCAGCGCACGCACCGTGCGCAACCTGACCTTGCGCTGGAGCGTCGACACCAGTGGCGACGTGACCGCCAACCCGGCGGTCGATGCCGGGCACCTGTACTTCCCCGACTCGGCCGGCTTCCTCTACAAGGTGAACCGCAGCACCGGCGCGATCGTCTGGAAGCGCGCGGTCGGCGACTACACCGGCATTGCCGGCGACTTCGCGCGCGCGACGCCGGCGATTGCCGGCAACGCGCTGATCTTCGGCAACCAGGCCGGCAAGTTCCTCGGCGCCTCGTTCGGCCAGGGCGAGCCGCAGCCGGCGCTCGTCGTCGCGGTCGACAAGAACAGCGGCAACCTGCTCTGGCGCACGCAGGTGGACGCGACGACACGATCCTTCGTCACCCATTCGGCGATCGTCGCCAACGGGCTGGCGATCGTCGGCACCGCCTCCAACGAGGAACTGGTGGCGGCCTTCGTGCCGCCGGCGTACTGGTACTGGCAGTTTCGCGGCAGCGTGTCGGCACTCGACGTGGCGACCGGCCAGGTGCGCTGGAAGACCTACACGGTGCCCGAGGGCTACAACGGCGGTGCGGTGTGGGGCAGCACGGGCGCGGTCGACCTGAACCGCAACCAAGTCTACATGGCCACCGGCAACAACTACATGCTGCCCGACACGGTGCTCGCCTGCCTGAACGCCGGCAATCTGCCGGCCAGCTGCATGAGCCCGGCCAACCACTTCGACTCCATCATCGCGATGGACCTGACGACGGGCGCGATCAAGTGGGCCGCCCGCGGCCTGCCCAGCGACACCTGGAGCGTGGCCTGCGGACTGACCACGCCGGGCTTCGTCGTCGGACCCTGGTTCCCCGGCGTCTACGCCAACTGCCCGAACGGCAACCCGGCGACGGCCGGCCCCGACTGGGACTTCGCGCAGGGCCCGTTGTTGTTCGCCGACACCGGCAACGACGCCGATGTCGGCCTGGTCGGCGCCGGTCAGAAGAGCGGGATGTTCTGGGCCTTCCGCGCCAAGGACGGCAAGCCGGCCTGGTCGCGCCAGGTCGCTCCGGGCGGTGTCACCGGCGGCCTGCAATGGGGTTCGGCGAGCGACGGGCAGAGCATCTTCGTCGCCGTCGCCAACAGCGGCCCGTCGAGCAACGGTGGCGGGGTCGGCGCATTGCCGTGGACGCTGAAGGACGGCACGACCACCACCGCCGGCGGCTGGGCGGCGCTGGAGGCCAAGACCGGCGCGGTGAAGTGGACCACCAGGGACCCGCAGGGCAGCCGCTCCGAAGCGGCGGTCAGCGGCGCCAATGGCGTGGTGTTCGGCTGCAACCTCTCGCTGGCCGGCACGATGTACGCGCTGGACGCCAAGACCGGCGCCGTGCTGTGGTCCTTCGACAGCGGCGGCCCGTGCAACGCCGCGCCGAGCATCGCCGACGGCATGGTGTACTGGGGCAGCGGCACCTTCGTCAGCCCCGGCGGGCCACGCAAGCTGTTCGGATTCGGGCTGTAGGGCGGCCGCGAGGCGGCTCGCGCTTCAACAGCGCGCCGCCTCGCCGTGGAGCCAGCTCAGGAAGGCCTCGACCGTCGGCCGGCGCGCGTGGCGCGCCGGGTAGACGGCGAAATGCGCCTTCACACGCACTGCCTTCTCCAGCCCGAACACCGGCCTCAGCTTGCCCTCGGCCATGTGCTTGCCGGCCATGGTCGCGCTCTCCAGCGCCACGCCCAGGCCTTGCGTGGCGGCGTCGAGCGACATCAGCGCTCGGTCGAAGCGCAGGCTGAAGCGCTCCGGCGCACGCTTGTCGGAGAAGCTGCGCAGCCAGTCCGACCACTGCACGACGCTGACGTTGCTCTGGATCAGCGGCAGCTCGAGCAGCTGCTCGATGCGCTTGAGACGGTGCTCGCGGATGAAGGCCGGGCTGGCCAGCGGCACGATGCGCTCCTCGAACAGCGGCTCGACCACCAGGTCGGGCCAGTTCGGCACGCCGTAGCGGATGTCGAGATCGGCCTGGCCGAGCCCGAAGTCGCTGTGCGTGTGCGCCGCCGACAGGTTCAGCGAGATCTCCGGGCAGGCTGCTGCGAAGGCCTGCAGGCGCGGCAGCAGCCACAGGTTGGCCAGGCTGGGCGTGCAATGCACGTACAGGCTGTTGGCCACGCCCAGGCGCAGGTCGTCGCTGGCCGAGGCGATCGCCGCCAGCGCGCCGGCGATGCGCGACAGGTACTGATCCCCCGCTGCGCTGAGCCGCACGCCGTGCGCGCTGCGTTCGAGCAGGCGCACACCGAGCTGTGATTCGAGCCGCGCCACCTGATGGCTGACGGCCGACGCGGTGAGGTGCAGTTCGGCGGCGGCGAGCGCGAAGCTGCGCCGCCGTGCCACGGCCTCGAAGGCCATCAGGCTGGGCAGGGGAGGCGAAGCGGCCATCGGGTGAACCCCCAGGTTGGATGACAGATTGTCATCTTAGGCTGACGAGACTTCGCTTGTCGTCATGCGAAGCGGCGCCGAAGATTCCGGCACGCATTCACCGCATGGAGACGACGAAGATGCTTCTCAAGGACAAGGTTGCCGTGATCACCGGCGGCGCCGGCCTCAACGGCCTGGGTTTCGCGACCGCCCGCATGATGGCCGCTCAGGGCGCCCGCGTGGTCATCCTCGACCTGGCGCGTGCCGAGCCCCAGCAGGCCGCGGCGAAGCTGGGCGACGGTCACCTCGGCGTCGTCGCCGACGTCACCGACAAGGCCTCCTGCGAGGCCGCCGCCGCCGCGGTGCTGAAGGCCTTCGGCCGCATCGACGTGCTGGTCAACAACGCCGGCATCACCCAGCCGGTGAAGACGCTGGCGATCACCGGCGCCGACTACGACCGCATCCTCGACGTCAGCCTGCGCGGCACGCTGTACATGAGCCAGGCCGTCATCCCGGCGATGCGCGCGCAGAAGAACGGCGCGATCTGCTGCGTCTCGTCGGTGTCGGCGCAGCGTGGCGGCGGCATCCTCGGCGGCCCGCACTACTCGGCCGCCAAGGCCGGCGTGCTCGGCCTGGCGCGCGCGATGGCGCGCGAGTTCGGCATCGACGGCATCCGCGTCAACTGCGTGACGCCGGGGCTGATCGCCACCGACATCAACAAGGGCCTGATCCCCGACGACAAGATGAAGGGGATCCTCGAGCAGATCCCGCTGAACCGCGTCGGCGAACCCAACGACGTCGCCGGCTGCCTGGTCTTCCTGGCCAGCGACCTCGCCAAGTACTGCACCGGCGTCACGCTCGACGTCAACGGCGGCATGTTGATCCACTGACCTGCGCCTTCTCGAACAACACACAAGGAGACAAGCCATGCAACGTTTCACGTTCGTCCGCAGCCTGATCGCTCTCGCCGCTGCCGCGGTCCTTCCGTTCGCCGCCCATGCCCAGGCCACCAAGCTGACGCTGGGCCACGGCGCGGCGCCGGGCAACCCGCGCCATGAGGCGGCCGTGCTGTTCGCCGATCGCGTGAAGGCGAAGACCGCCGGCCGCATCGAGATCCAGGTGGCGCATTCAGCGCAGCTCGGCGACGACGCGGCGATGATCACCGCGCTGCGCTCGGGCACGCTGGACATCTCCGCCAACAGCCAGGGCGCGATGGCCAACGTGGTGCCCGAGTACGCCGCGCTGGGCCTGCCCTTCCTGTTCGCCGATGCCGGCAAGGCCTGGGCGATGCTCGACGGCCCGGTCGGCGAGGAGCTCGCCAAGCGCACCGCCGCCAAGGGCATGGTCGTGCTGGGCTACTGGGACAACGGCATCCGCCACGTCACCAACAGCAAGCGCGCGGTGAAGGCGCCGGCCGACCTCAAGGGCCTGAAGATCCGCACCCCGCCCGACACCATGACGGTGGACATCATGCAGTCGCTGGGCGCCGACACGCAGCAGATCAAGTTCGCCGAGCTGTACGTCGCGCTGCAGCAGGGCGTGGTCGACGGCCAGGAGAACCCGCTGACCAACATCGCGTCGGCCAAGCTCTACGAGGTGCAGAAGTACCTGACGCTGACCGGCCACAAGTACGAGGCCACGCCCTTCGTGATCAGCAAGCGCAGCTGGGACAAGCTGAGCCCGGCCGACCAGAAGGTGTTCACCGAAGCCGCCGCCGAGGCCACGCAGGCGCAGCGCAAGATGGCCAAGGAGGCCGACGACAAGCTGGCCGCCGAGCTGAAGGCCAAGGGCGTGCAGATCGACACGGTCGACCGCAAGGCCTTCGTCGAGGCGACCAAGCCGGTCTATGCGAAGTGGTCCACCGGCCCGGTGAGCGACTTCGTCAAGCAAGTCATGCAGCAGGCGCAGTGACGCGGGTGCGGTCATGGCATTGCTTCAACTGATCGATCGCTGGATCGGCGCAGTCTGCCGCGGCGTGCTCTACCTGACGCTGGCGGTGGTGTTCACGATCCTCAGCATCAACGTCGGGCTGCGCTACGTCGCCGGCACCAGCCTCGCGTCGGCGTCCGAGCTGCCCGAGCTGCTGTTCCCCTGGATGATCATGGCCGGCGTCGTGCTCGCCGCGCAGCACGGCTCGCACATCGCGATCGTGATCCTGACGCAGAAGCTCGGCGCCGCGCGGCGCTGGGTGCTGGCCGGCGGCGCGCTGGCGGTGGCGGTGCTGTACGCCTCGCTGGCCGTCACCGCCTGGCCGCTGATGGAGATCGCCGCCGACGAACGTTCGCCCATCCTGCAGGTGCCCGGCTCGGTCAGCGTCGGCTGCCTGATGCTCGGCTTCGCGCTGCTCGCGCTGGTCACGCTGTGCCGGCTGCCGGCGCTGTGGGTCGGCGCCGACGCGCCGCACGGCCACGAAGACGCCACGCCCGAGGGCGCCGCCGCCCACCAGGGCGCCTGAGGAGACCGCCATGACCGCCCTCATCATCGTTCTCTTCATCGTCACCGCGCTGCTGTCGATCCCGATCGCCCACGCGCTCGTGCTGGCCTCGGTCGGCGGCCTGCTGATCATCGACAAGGTGCCGGTGCACCTGGCGATCGAGCAGATGCTGTCGCAGACGCAGAGCTTCCCGCTGATCGCGATCCCGTTCTTCATGATGACCGGCGCGCTGATGGTCAGCGGCAAGCTCGGCCAGAGCCTCGTCAACCTGCTGTCGATGATCATCGGCCGCGTGCACGGCGGGCCGGCGCAGGTGGGCGTGCTGTCGTCGACCATCTTCGGCGGCGTGTCGGGCTCGGCGGTCGCCGATGCCTCGGCGATCGGCTCGATGCTGATCCCCTGGCTGAAGAAGCTCGGCTACCCGGCGCCGTTCGCGGCCGGCACGCTGGCCGCGGCCGCGACCATCGATATCCTGATCCCGCCGTCGATCCCGATGATCGTCTACGCGCTGGTCTCGGGCGCATCGATCGGCGCGTTGTTCGTCGCCGGCATCCTGCCCGGCCTGCTGATGTGCGCCGGCTTCATGGCGGTGTGCTACGTGCAGGGCCGGCGCCGCAACTTCCCGCGCGACACCACGCCCTTCCAGTGGCCGGCGTTCTGGCGCCAGCTGGCTCACGCCGGCCCGGCGTTGCTGATGCCGGTGCTGATCATCGTGTTCCTGCGCTTCGGCATCGCCACGCCGACCGAAGTCAGCGTGATGTCGACGCTGTACGCGCTGCTGGTCGCGCTGGTCGTCTACCGCGACCTGACCTGGGCCAAGTTGCGCCACGCCGCCATCGAGGCCGGCATCTCCACCGGCGTGGTGCTGCTGATCATCATGGCCTCCAGCGTGGTCGGCTGGATCGTCACCTACGAGCAGCTGCCCGCCGCCTTCACGCAGTACGCCAAGGAGACGCTGCAGTCGCCCTGGCTGATCATCCTGGCGATGAACCTGATCATGCTGGCCACCGGCATGTTCATCGACCTGCCCGCGGCGGTGCTGCTGCTGACGCCGATGTTCGTGCCGCTGGCTGCCGCGGTCGGCATGGACACGGTGCAGCTGGGCATCATGATGATCGTCAACCTCTCGATCGGCCTGTACCACCCGCCGATCGGCACCACGCTGTTCATCACCAGCTCGATCGCCAAGGTGCGCATCGGCGACGTGGTGATCGAGCTGATCCCCTTCTACGTCGTCGCGATCGGCCTGCTGGTGGGCTTTGCCTACCTGCCCTGGCTCACGATCCGCTGAGCACCCCATCTTTCGGAGAAACGGCATGTCCGATCTGACTTCATTGGCGCAGTGCGCCCACCGCATTCGCCGCTACGCGCTGCGCATGGGCGAGGTGCAGGGCCAGGGCTACATCGGCCAGGCGCTCGGCTGGGCCGACGTGCTGGCGGTGGCCTACGGCCACGCGCTGAACCTGCGCCCCGCCGACCCGGCCTGGGAGGGCCGCGACCGCTTCCTGCTCTCGCACGGCCACTACGCGATCGCGCACTACGCGGCGCTGATCGAGGCCGGCATCATTCCCGAGAGCGAACTCGAGAGCTACGGCAGCGACGACAGCCGCCTGCCGATGTCGGGCATGGCCAGCTACACGCCGGGCATGGAGATCTCCGGCGGCTCGCTGGGCCAGGGCCTGGCGATCGGCGTCGGCATGGCGCTGGGCCTGAAGCAGAAGAAGAACCCGGCCTTCGTCTACAACAGCATGAGCGACGGCGAGCTCGACGAGGGCTCGACCTGGGAGGCCGCGATGGGCGCCGCGCACCACCGGCTCGACAACCTGATCTGCCTGGTCGACATCAACAACCAGCAGGCCGACGGCCCCTCGGGCAAGGTGCTGGGTTTCGAGCCGCTGGCCGACAAGTGGGTCGCGTTCGGCTGGCACGTGCAGCGTGTCGGCGGCAACGACCTGGCCGCCGTGCTGAAGGCCTTCGACGCCGCGCGTGCACTGAAGGAAGCGAAGCCGCGCGTGATCCTGTTCGACACGCTGATGGGCAAGGGCGTGCCCTTCCTCGAGCAGCGCGAGAAGAACCACTTCATCCGCGTCGATCCGCCCGAGTGGCAGCAGGCACTCGCCGTCCTCGACGCCAACCAACCCGAAGGAGCGCTGGCATGAGCACGGCCACCGACACCAAGAAGCCGAAGCTCACCACCTCGGCGATGATCGCCTCGATCGCCTCCGAGGGGCAGCGCGTCAAGGCCGCGCCCTTCGGCAAGGCGCTGGTGGAGTACGCGGCGAACCGGCCCGAGGTCGTCGGCCTGACCGCCGACCTCGCCAAGTACACCGACCTGCACCTGTTCGCGCAGGCCTACCCGGAGCGCTTCTTCCAGATGGGCATGGCCGAGCAGCTGCTGATGGCCGCCGCCGGCGGCCTGGCCAAGGAAGGGCTGACCCCCTTCGCGACCACCTACGCCGCGTTCGGCACGCGCCGCGCCTTCGACTTCATCCACCAGGTGATCGCCGAGGAGAACCTCAACGTCAAGATCTGCTGCGCACTGCCCGGATTGACGACGGGCTACGGCCCGAGCCATGCCGCGATCGAAGACATCGCGATGATGCGCGGCGTTCCCGGCCTGACCATCGTCGACCCCTGCGACGCGCTGGACATCGAGCAGGCCGTGCCGCAGATCGCCGCGCACAAGGGCCCTGTCTACCTGCGCCTGCTGCGCGGCCAGGTGCCGCTGGTGCTCGACGAGATCGAGGGCTACAAGTTCGAACTCGGCAAGGCCAAGCTGCTGCGCGAGGGCGCCGACGTGCTGGTCATCTCCAGCGGCCTGCTGACCATGCGTGCGCTCGAAGCGGCGCAGGATCTTGCGAAGGACAAGGTCGGCGTCGCGGTGCTGCACTGCCCGACCATCAAGCCGCTGGATGAAGCGGCGATCGTCGAGGCGGTGCGCTACAAGCACCGGCTGGTCGTCGTCGCCGAGAACCATTCGGTGGTCGGCGGCCTCGGCGAGGCGGTGGCTTCCACGCTGCTGCGCCACCGCGTGCAGCCGGCTGGTTTCCAGCTGGCCGGGCTGCCCGATGCGTTCCTCGACGCCGGCGCGCTGCCGACGCTGCACGACCGCTACGGCATCAGCCGCGAGGCGCTGCGCGCACGCATCAAGGGATGGCTGAATTGAGCGCCAGCACCAGCCACGCGGCGACACCCGCGGGCCGAGGCGGCCGTCCAAGCCGGCATCCTCATCGCCACTACGTCGGACGAGTGGCAGAGATGTCCCACGCCATCCGCTTCCTCGCCATCGACGCCATCGTCAAGGCGACCGAGGGCCACCAGGGCGTGCCGCTGGGCATGGCCGAGATCGCGACCGCGCTCTACACCCGCCACCTGAAGTTCAACCCGGCCGACCCGAGCTGGCCGGACCGCGACCGCGTCGTGCTGTCCAATGGCCACGGCTCGATGCTGCTCTACGCGCTGCTGCACCTGACGGGCTACGCGGCCTTCCCGATCGAGCAGGTCCAGAGCTTCCGCGACTTCGGCTCGCACTGCGAAGGCCACCCCGAGTTCAACATCGCGCACGGCATCGAGGTCACCACCGGCCCGCTCGGCCAGGGCATCGCGAATGCCTTCGGCATGGCAGTCGCCGAGGCCTACCTGAACGCGCGCTTCGGCGCTGACCTGGTCGACCACCGCACCTATGCCTTCGTCGGTGACGGCTGCCTGCAGGAGGGCATCGGCCAGGAGATGATCTCGCTGGCCGGCCACCTGCGTCTGGGCAAGCTGACGCTGCTGTGGGACGACAACCAGATCACCGACGACGGCGCCACCTCGCTGTCGATCAGCGAGGACGTGGCCGAGCGCTTCCGCGTCGCCGGCTGGCATGTGGTCGAGGTCGACGGGCACGATCTCGAGGCGGTCGCTGCGGCGCTCGCCGCCACGAAGCAGGACCCGCGGCCGTCGATGATCGCCTGCCGCACGGTGATCGCGCGTGGCCTCGCGCGACTGCAAGGCCAGCGTGGCGGCCACAGCGCGCGGCTGCATCCGGCCGACGCCGACGCGGCGCGACGCGACCTCGACTGGCCGCTTTGCGCCCTTCGAGATTCCCGCACCGGTGCGCGAGGCCTGGCTGGCCGCCGGCCGGCGCAGCGACGCCGAGCATGCCGCCTGGCAGGCACGCCGCGATGCACTGGCGCCGGCCGACCGCGCCGAGTTCGAGCGTGTGCTCGCCGGTGAACTGCCCGCGGGCTGGCGCGAGGTGCTGGCGAACTACAAGCGCAGCGCGCTGGAACGCAGCGAGGCGCCCGGCGGCATCCTGATCTCGGCCGAGATCAACGACGCGCTCACCGACGTTCTGCCCGAGCGCATGGTCGGCTGCGCCGATCTCGAGGCGCCGACCAGCCACAAGCGCCGCTTGGCCGCGTTCACCGCCGACGACCGCAGCGGTGCCTACGTGCACTGCGGCGTGCGCGAGCACCTGATGGGCGCGATGGCCAACGGCATGGCCGCGCATGGCGGCGTGCTGCCGCTGGCGGTGACCTACCTCGCCTTCGCCGACTACGAACGTCCGGCGATGCGCATGGCCGCGCTGATGGGTCTGCCGGTCAGGTTCGTGTTCAGCCACGACTCGATCGGCGTCGGCAAGAACGGGCCGACGCACCAGCCGGTGGAGATCCTCGCCTCGTTGCGCGCGATGCCGAACATGTTGGTGCTGCGTCCGGCCGACGCCATCGAGGCGGCCGAGTGCTGGGAGATCGCGCTGGAACAGCGCAGCGGCCCGAGCACGCTGGTGTTCGCGCGCCAGGCCTTGCCGAACGTGCGCCGCACGGCGAGCGCCGAGAACCAGTCGCGCCGCGGCGCCTACGTGCTCGCCGAGGCCGAGGGTGGTGAACGCCAGGCGACGCTGCTTGGCCACCGGCTCGGAGGTGGCGATCGCGCTGCGAGCGCGCGAGCAGCTGCAGGCGCGCGGCGTGCCCACGGCGGTGGTGTCCATGCCCTGCTGCGAACGTTTCGACACCCAGGATAGCGCCTACCGCGCGCAGGTGCTGGGCCGGCCCGGCGCGGTGCGCGTCGCCGTCGAGGCGGCGGTGCGCTTCGGCTGGGACCGTTACCTGGGCGAGCGCGGCGGCTTCGTCGGCATGGCCGGCTTCGGCGCCTCCGGCCCGGCCGACCTGCTCTACGAACACTTCGGCATCACGCCGGCGGCGGTGGTCACGCAGGTCGAGCGGCTGCTCTAGGAGAGCACCTCAGTCGCGCCCGGCCTCGACGATCGCCCGGGCCAGTGCCGCCGGCTGCGTGAACCAGGCCTCGTGGCTGCCGGCGCACTCGATGTAGCGGAACAGCCCGAGCCGCTCCGACAGCCGCGGGTGCCAGGGCAGGCTGGCCGGCAGTGCCACGTCGAGCACGCAGTTCAGGTAGGACTTGCCGATCGCCAGCGCGGCCATCGGCTGTTCCAGTGCGACCGCTTCGCTGAAGGTGCGGTACGGGTGCGGGTTGAGCTTCGCGTACGCCGACTTGGCCAGCGCCAGGTCGGCGTCGTTGATGAAGACCTCGCGCCAGATCTCGAAGGGCAGCATCACCGCGTTGCCGTTGGCGGCTGCCAGGGCGTCGAACAGGCCCTTGTACTGCGGCGGCACCATGTCGTTGAGGCATTCGCCGGGCTGCGGCACGAAGGCGTTGACGTAGACCAGGCGCGCAAGGCGCGGCAGCAGCCGCGCGGCCGCCCCCGAGATCACCATGCCGCCGTAGCTGTGGCCGACCAGGCGCACACGCTCGAGCTGGCGCGACTCGACGAACTCGACCAGCGAGGCCACCGCGTCGGCCAGGCCGATGCGCGCGCGGTCGTCGTCGGGCCGGTTGCCGGCCAGCGTCGGGCAAAACACCGTGTGGCCGGCAGCGCGCAGCTCGCCGGCCACCGCTTCGAGTTCGGTGCCGGTGTGCCAGGCGCCGTGGACGAGGACGTAGGTGTCGGCCATGAAGGGTCTCCTGTGGGTGGATGGACACCTTGCACTGTAGGCAGCGCCGGCGACTGCGGATGGCCGCTGCCTGCCAGTGCGGTGGACGCTGCGTGCCGCGCCGCTCAGGCCCGGCTGCCGAGCCACTCGCGGATGGCACGCGCCGCTTCGCCGGCGCCGTCGACGCCGGCGTACCAGCCGCGCACCTTCGCCGCCCCGTCGGCAAAGCGCCGGTCGGTCAGCACACGCCGCACGGCGTCGGTGAGCCGCGGCGAGTCGACATGCCGAGGCGCCACGGCGAGGCCCGCGCCGTGCTGCACCGCCAGGTCGACGTTGAGTTCCTGCTCCGGGTGCAGCGGGATGCCGACCAGCGGCGTGCCGCTCGCCATGGCGGTCTGCACCGTGCCCTGCCCGCCCATCGTCACCGCGACGTCGACCTGCGGCATGACCCGGTGGTTGGGCAGCAGACCGGCCACCACGACCTCGGGGTCGTCGTTCGGGCCGAAGTCGTGGATCGTCGCACCGACGATCACCCGCGCGCCCGCGGCCCGAACGCGTGCCGTGGCCTGCCGCAGCAACTGCGGCGTCGCCGACGACAGCACCACCAGCGCCGTCGGACGGGACCGGTCCAGGAAGTGCGTGACCGCCGCCGGCAGCGGCAGATCGAGCTTCGCGAACAAGGGGCCGGTGGCCACCAGCCGGGTCCCGGCACGGAAGGCCTGGGGCCGCCGCGGCTGCCAGGCCGCCAGGTCGGCGGCGGGGATGCCGAGCACCTCGGCACTGTCGGTGACCAGCGTCAGGTCTCCGAGCATCAGGGCAGCGAGCGTGGGGACCGGCTCGACGCCGAGTTCGGCGGCAACCTCGTTGAGAAAGCGTGTCGGGCCGCTCATCCGCATCGCACCGCTGTTGGCGATGCGCCGCTTCAGCCAGGCCGGCAGCCATTCCGCGCCCGGCATCGGCATGCTGGTCGGTACCGGGGCCAGGCCACGCTCGAACAGCGGCGGCACGTAAGAGCCGCCATGCGACGTGATCAGCGGGATGCCGGCCAGGCGCGACGACAGGTAGGCCGTCAGCGTGAAGCCGGTGACGACCGCCCTGGCGCCACAGGCGCGCAGGAACCCAGCCTCGGCGTGGGCGCTCTCGCGCACCTCCGGCGCGGGCTGGAGCCGCGTCCCGGGCCTGCCGATCTGCACGAGGTCGCGCAGATAGGCGGCGCAGCGCGCATCGTCGAAATGCGGCTCCAGCAGCGTGAAGGACTCGCCGGCGTCGGACAGCACCCGCGCGTAGGGGCCACCATGCGTGGCGAAGCACACGGTCTCGCCCTGGGCACGCAAGGCCTGGGCGATGTGCAGCATGCGCGAGGTCTCGGACAGGAAGCCGCAGTTGGGAAACAGCGCGATCACGGCAGGCCCTCCTGCGAACGAATATAGGTAATATATTGGATATGTCCAACGACGATCAATGGCTGGATCTCTCGCTCGAAGGGCTGCCGCCCGCGCAGGCCGACCGGATCCGGGTGTTCCGGCTGCTGATGCTGGAGGGCGCCCGCCTGCGCGGACAGCTCGACAAGGCCCTCGCGCCGAGCGGCGTGACGGCACAGCAGGGTACCCTGCTGTCCTGGATTCAGGCCCAGCCGGAGCCGCCGACCTTCTCGGCCGTCGCGGCCGGCCTGGCGATGACGCACCAGAACGTCAAGCAGATCGCGCTGGCGCTGCAGCGCAAGGGCCTGCTCGACATCCAGGTCGACGCGCGGGACCGGCGCGCGCGCAGGCTCGTGCTGACGAAGCAGCACCATCGCTTCTGGCGCCAGCGCAATCCCGCTGACTTCGCCGCCGTGCAGGACTGGATGGCGGCATGGAACGATGCCGAGGTGCGGCGAGTGTTGCTTCTGCTGCGGCGGCTGCACCGCCACCTGGACAGCCAGGGCGACTAGCGGGCGCGCCGCCAGGCCGCAGGCGTGAGACCGGTGCGCTGCCGGAACAGGCGGACGAAGTGCGACGCATCGAGCAGCCCGACGCGGCGGCCGATCTCGGCCACCGTCAGGCGGTCGAAGCGCGGGTCGGCGAGCAGGCGGCGTGCGGCTTCGACACGGCAGGCCAGCAACCGCTGCGCGAAGCTCGCCTCGTGGCCGGCGAGCGCGCGGTGCAGGCTGCGTTCGCCGATGCCCAGCTCCGCGGCCACCGCGGCCGCGGTCAGCCCGGGTTCGGCATGGCGATCGTGGACGGCCGCCTCGATGCGCTGGCGCAGTGCCGCGCCTTCGTGCGCACGCGGCGCCTCGCCGCCGCAAGCCAGCGCGAGCAGCGCGCCGAGCTGGTCGGTCAGCAGCGCGGCGGGCGCGGGTGGTGCCAGCGCCAGTTCGGGCTGCAGCGCGCGGGTGAACGCCGACAGCGCGGCGCCGAAGCCCTGCTGGCCGTCGATGCGGCGGCCACAGATCGCGCCGGGATCGGGCAGCCACTGCTCGACCCATGCAGTCGGCAGCTCGATCGACACCGTGTCGCAGCTGCGCTCGAAGTGGAATTCGTAGCAGCGGCGCGAGTCGACCAGCAGCAGGTCGCCCGGCTGCAGGCGCGCGTGGCGGTCGCCCTGCGCGGCCGACCAGGCGCTGTCGGTCTTGCACAGCAGGTAGAAGAAGTCCTGCCGGCTGCGCGCCACGGCGCGCGGCGTGCGGTAGACGTCCTGCGCGCTGCCGTTCACGCGGTTGAGCTGCAGGGCGCCGAGCGGCGCCGAGTTCAGTTCGGCCCGGAAGTCAGCCGGTACCGCACTGCTGACCTGCATCTCCAGAAAGGCCTCGCAGACGGCGCCGATCCAGTAGTCCATCTGCCCGCCGGCGGGTGCGGCGTCGGTGGACCAGCGGAGCAGGGGCGGCGAGCCGTGCGACATGACCCGCCGATGCTCGGCCTGCCGTCGCCACCGTGGCAAGCGAACAAACCCGGCTGGCGCCGGGCCGACAGTCGGCCAGATCAGCCGGCCAGGAACCGCTCGACCAGCGCGAACTGCTCCGGCGTGTTGAGCGCCGGCGCATGGCCGCAGCCGGTGATCTCGACCACCACGGCGCGCGGGCCGCGGTTGCGCATCGCTTCCGCGGTCTCGCGCAGCAGCAGGTCGGAGTCCTCGCCGCGCAGGCACAGCACCGGGATGTCCAGCGTGTCCCACTCGTCCCAGCGCCGGTAGTCGTCGGCGTGATGGGTGAACTGCATCACCATCGCCGGATCGTAGTGCGGCGTCACGCGGCCGTCGGGCAGGCGGCGCGTCGAGGTCTCGGTGAGGCGGCGCCACTGCGCGTCGCTCAGCCAGCCGTAGGGCTTGTAGATGGTGCGGAAGTACTGCTCCAGTTCGCTCACCGTGGCGAAGGCCGACGGGCTGCCGGCGTAGCTGCGGATGCGCTGCAGCGCGGCGTCGGCGAGCTGCGGGCCGATGTCGTTGAGCACCAGCCGTCGCACCCGGTCGCGCAGCGTCGTCGCCGCCGCCAGCGTGCCGATCGCGCCACCCATCGAGGTGCCGAGCCAGTGGAAGCGCTCGATGCCGAGCGCATCCACCAGCGCGGTGGCGAGCTTCACGTAGAACTCGAGGCAGTACTCCTGTTCGGGCAGCGGGCTCCACTGGCTGAGGCCGCGCCCGATGGTGTCGGGGCAGACCACGCGGTAGCGCTGCGACAGGTGCGCCGCGATGTCGTCCATGTCGCGGCCGGTGCGCGCCAGACCGTGCCAGGCGATCACCGTCTCGGCATGCTGCGCGCCCCACTCGGTGTAGTGGAGCTCGCGGCCTTCACAGACGACGTAGTTCGACGTGAAACTCATGATCTGTCTTCCTCGGCGGGCCGAGCGCCGGGCCGCTCCCAAGCCGGCCCATGTCCCCTCGGGGGACCGTTCGGTGTACTCGCCGGACGAGGGGTCGTCATCAGTCCGGCACCACCAGGGTGTGACCCACCATGCGGATCGCGTCCGCCGCCGCCGGCTTGCGCGGAATCGCCGGCACGTTGGCTTCGGTGATCGCCGGCGCGGCGCCCGGCGTGCCGCCGCGCGGCACGGTGCGCAGCACTTGGCTCTCCGGCAGCGGCTTGCCGTGGCGCAGGTGGTCCCACATCGCGTCGAGCGCGCGGTTCAGGTAGACGTGCAGCGGGATGTAGCGCGTGTCGTAGCCGCCCAGCAGCGTCGGCAGGCCGATGAAGCTGTCGAAGTGCTGCGCGTTGGTCACCTCGATGTACGACAGCTGGCTGTGCTTGCCTTCGACGCGCTTGTTCAGCGCGGTGTAGGGCCGCGAGCTGTGGTTCACCGGGATCAGCGCGTCGGCGCGGCCGTGCACGATGATCGCCGGCTTGCGTTGCAGGTTGCCGTTGCGCAGCGTCTCGGCCACGCCGTGCTGCAGGGCCAGCGCTTGCGCATCGCTGCCGCTCAGCAGGCCGCGCAGGCACAGCGCGCCGTCGAGGTTGAAGTCCTGCTTGAAGGTCGACGGCGACAGCGAGACCAGGTCGCGCAACGCCAGGCCGGGGCTGAGGTCGTTGATCAGCTGCACGCCGGAGGACGGCGGCACGCCGTTGCCGGTGGCGGCCATGCCGGCCAGCGCCGCCGGCGCCAGCGTGCCGACGGTGAAGTTGGCGTTGGTCGCAGCAAAGCTGAAACCGCACAGGCTGTCGGTCACGCTGGCGCGGGCCAGCGCGTTGGCGTAGGTCACGGCCACCGCCGGCGCCACCTCGAAGGCCGCCAGCGAGGCATGCAGCACCGCCGATTCCGGCTCCCAGCCGTACTGGCCGAGCAGCGCCAACGCTTCGTCGGCCTGGGCCGCCAGCGTGTCGGCCGCGAGCACGCCCTTGGTCTTCAGCGAAGCGCAGCGGTTGGCGGCGAAGGCGGCGACGACGAAGGCCTGGCCCGGTGCACCGGCGACGGCCGTCGCCAGCGACGCGCAGCTCTGCAGCAGGTTGGCCTGCGTGGTGTAGTCGAACAGCGTCTTGCCGCTGAACTGCGCGACGCCGCCGCGCTTGACGGCCACGCCGGCGTCCGGCGGCAGTTCGACCGAGGGCTCGGAGACGGCGACGCCGTCGATCAGCCGCTCGCGGTCGAGTTCGGCCGCGGCCAGCGCGGCATGCCCGCCATTGCTGATCGACGACGCGATGACGGTGGTGTTGGCCGGCCGGATGGTGCGCAGCGTGCGACCATGCGGCAGCTTCAGGCCGTAGCGGTCGTTCAGCGCCCAGTAGGCGAACTCGATCGCCTGCAGCGTGAAGCGGCCCCAGTCCTTCTCGGGGTTGCGCTGCGAGTGCGCGTGCTTGAAGGCGTAGCGGCCCGGCTTGGCGGCGTTGAAGGCGGCGAGCTGCGTGGCGTCCAGTGCTGCGCGGAACTGCGCGGTGTCGCCGGCGGCCGCAGCCGTCGCGCGGGTGCCGTCGATCAGCGGCACCGTGTCGGCGCCGAGCTCGTGCGTCGACGCACCGGTGCCCTTGTCGGTGTAGGCCACCGCGCAGCCGCGCTTGAGGCCCCATTCGCCGGTGCTGATGCCACCGTAGACACCACGCGAGCCCGACGAGGTGGCGGTCACGATGCACGGCTTCCTCGGGTCGAAGTGCGCCGGGATCTGCACCATCAGCACGACGTTCTGCGACGCCGCGCCGCCGTCCGCCCCCTTGCTGTAGGCCAGCAGTTCGGTGCCGGCGATGCGCCCTTCGTCGGCCGTCACCGTGCCGTCGACGGCGACGTTCGGCCCGTACAGCAGGCCGTAGCCGCCGGCGGCCGTCATGTCGACGATGGCGCGGTAGTTGTTGTAGATCGCCGCACGGCGCAGTTCGGCGGCGGTCGGCGCGAGCGCGTCGGCATACCCCGGCGCCACCGCGCTGGCCAAGCCGGTCTTGCCCAGGCCGGCGGTAAGCAGGTCGTCGCTGGCGCCGTCGTAGCTGGCCGAGCGCACGCTGCCGGCGACGACGAAGTCGGGCAGGCGGTTGAACACCGCGCGCGGGCCGCGGTCGCCACGGCCGCTGTCGGCGTCGGCATGCTGTGCGGTGGCGCGCGTCGTCGCGGTGGCCGCGCTGGCGCTCTCGTCGCCGCCTCCGCCGCAGGCAGCGAGTGCGGCCGCTGCGAGCGGTGCGATCAGGATCCTGATTCTTGTCATGCCTTGTCTCCTCGGGTGGTTCTGGTGCGCAACGCGCGCAAGCGCCCCACCACGCCGGTGGGGAAGTAATAAACCGAGAGCACGAAGAGCAGGCCCAGCCAGAGCAGCCAGCGGTCGGGCGAGACGAGCGCGGCCAGCAACGGCACGCCCTCGAAGGCGCCCGCGCCGAACTTGAGCAGGTCCTGCAGGTAGTTCTGCGCGATGACGAACAGCACCGAGCCGATCACCGCGCCGTAGACCGTGCCCATGCCGCCGATCACGACGATGAGCAGGATGTCGAGCATGATCTCGAACGAGAGCGAGGTGTCCGGCCCCTGGTAGCGCAGCCACAGCGCGAGCAGGCAGCCGGCCAGCGTGGCGAACAGCGCCGACAGCACCGAGGCGATGGTGCGCCACACCACCGTGCGGTAGCCGATCGCCTCGGCGCGGAAGTCGTTCTCGCGGATCGCCTGCAGCACGCGGCCGAACGGCGAGTTGACGATGCGCAGCATCGCCAGCACCAGCAGCAGCGCGGTGAAGAACAGCAGGTAGTAGGTCAGGAAGCGGCCGTCGACCGAGGCACCGAGCAGCGGCTCCTCGAGGTACTGCGTACCCGGCTGCAGCGCTGCAGGCACCTTGAAGTTCAGGCCGTCCTCGCCGCCGGTCAGCGCGGACAGCTGCGAGGCCAGCGTCAGGAAGGCCGAGGCCACCGCCAGCGTGATCATCGCGAAGAAGATCGCCTTCACGCGCAGCGAGGCCAGGCCGATCAGCAGCGACAGCGCCAGCGAGACCCCCAGCGCCGCGGCCACGCCGAGGCCCACCGCCGCCCAGCCTTCGCCCAGGCGCGTGCTGGCGATCGCGACGCCGTAGGCACCGATGCCGAAGAACATCGTGTGCGCGAAGCTGACGATGCCGGTGTAGCCGAGCAGCAGGTCGAAGCTGGCCACCAGCACGATGAAGACGATGATCTTGGCAGCGACGTTGAGCGCCTTGGTGCCCGGGAACAGGAAGGGCGTGAAGGCCAGTGCCAGCACGATGGCGACGAGGATCAGCGCCAGCCAGCGGCTTCGCGGCAGGTCGTGGGAAAGCAGCCTGGACATCATCGGTTCGCCACCGGATAGAGGCCCTGCGGCCGCCACAGCAGAACGGCCACCATCAGCGCGATGCTGGCGAAGGCGGTGAACACCGGCGCGACGAAGCCGGTGTAGTTGATCAGCAGCCCGACCAGCAGCGCACCGACGAAGCAGCCCAGCGTCGAGCCCAGGCCGCCGATGATGATGACGATGAAGATCAGCACGTTGACCTGCGCGCCGAGCTGCGGGATGACGTTCTGCTGGAACATGCCCCACATCACGCCGCCCAGGCCGGCCAGCGCCGAGCCGACCACGAACACGCCGACGAACAGGCGGCGGATGCGGTAGCCCAGCGCCTCGACCATCTCGCGGTCCTGCACGCCGGCGCGCACCAGCAGGCCGATCTTGGTGCGGTTCAGGGCCCACAGCATCACGGCCAGCACCACCACGCCGATGGCGACCGCGAGCACGCGGTACTTGCCGATCGCGGCGTCGCCGATGAGGATGGAACCGCGCAGCGCCTCGGGCAGTGCCAGCGGCCGCTGCTCGGGGCCCCAGATCACCTTGATCAGCTCCTCGCCGATGATCATGCCGCCCATCGTGATCAGGATCTGCTTCAGGTGCTGGCCGTAGACCGGCCGCACCAGCACCCGCTCGAAGCCCCAGCCGATCGCGCCGGCCAGCGCCATCGCGGCGAGCATCGCGGCGAACACCGCGACCAGGTTGCGCGCCAGCGCATCGACGCTGGTCCAGTCGGCCAGGCCGGCGAATACCGTCGTCGCGACGAAGGCGCCGAAGGCGATGAACACGCCGTGGCCGAAGTTCAGCACGTCCATCAGGCCGAACACCAGCGTCAGGCCCGAGGCGGTGACGAAGACGATCATGCCCATCGCCAGGCCGGCGACGGTGAGCGTCAGCCAGGTCGAGGGTGAGCCGACCAGCGGCAGCGCCAGCAGCGCGAGCAGCGGCACCAGGGCCAGCGGCAGCCAGTCGAAGGCAGCCTTCGGCACCGCCGCGGTGGCCGCCGGGGTCGCCGATGCGACGGCGGTGTTCATTGATGCGCTCTCAGCGAGAGGCCGAGCAGGCGCTGCTGCAGCGTCTCGTCCTCGATCAGTTGTTTCATCGCGCCGGCGTGCACGACACGACCGTCGTCCATCACCGCCACGGTGTCGCCCAGCGCCTTGGCCATCGCGAAGTTCTGCTCGACCAGCAGCACGGTGGTCTGCGTCGCCTTCAGCTCGCGCAAGGCGGCGATCAGGTTGGCGACGATGGCCGGCGCCAGACCCTTGCTCGGCTCGTCGATCAGCAGCAGGCGGCGCGGCTCGACGATCGCGCGGGCGACCGCCAGCATCTGCTTTTGCCCGCCGGAGAGCTTGCCGGCCGGGTAGAGCCAGAACTTCTTCAGCGCCGGGAACAGACCGAAGATCCAGTCCAGCCGCTGCGTGTCGATGTCGTCGATGCGGCGTGCGCCGCGCGCGGCCAGCAGCAGGTTCTCGCGCACCGTGAGGTCGGCGAAGATGCCCATGGTCTCGGGCACGTAGGCGATGCCGAGCTGGGCGATGTCGGGCGTGCCGTGGCGATGGATCGGCTGGCCGGCGAATCCGACCGAGCCGGCCGACGCCTTCCACAGGCCCATGATCGTGCGCAGCGTGGTCGTCTTGCCGGCCCCGTTGCGGCCCAGCAGCATGGTCACCTGCCCGGCCGGCACGGCGAGGTCGACGCCGTGCAGGATGTGGTAGCTGCCGATGTGCGTGTGCACGCCGGAGAGTGTCAGCAGCGGCGCGGCGCTCATGCGGATTCCTCCTCGGTGCTGACACCGAGGTAGGCCTGCTGCACCACCGGCGACGCGATCACGGTCTCCGGCTCGCCGTCGGCCACCAGCTGGCCGTTGTGCAGCACGATGATGCGGTCGGCCAGCTCGCGCACCACGTCCATCTTGTGCTCGACCAGCAGGATGGTCTTGTTGCGCTGCTGCTTCAGCGCGCGGATCAGGTCCAGCACCACCGGCACGTCGTCGACGCTCATGCCCGCGGTCGGCTCGTCGAACATGTAGACGGCAGGCTCCAGCGCCATCAGCATCGCCACCTCCAGCTTGCGCTGGTCGCCATGCGGCAGGCTGGCGGCCGGCACCTCGGCACGGTCGGTCAGCTTGACGCGGTCGACCAGCGCATGGGCGCGCTCCAGCGTGTTGCGGTGGTCGCTCCACACCGTCCACAGGTTCATGCCTTCGCGGCGACGCGACTGCACGGCCAGGCGCACGTTCTCCAGCACCGACAGGTTGGGGAACAGCTGCGTCAGCTGGAAGGCGCGGCCGAGCCCGCGGTGCGTACGCTGCGGCGCGCTCTCGGCGGTGATGTCACGGCCGTCGAGATGAACCGATCCCGCACTCGCACGAAGCTGGCCGGAGATCAGGTTGAAGTAGGTCGTCTTGCCCGCGCCGTTGGGGCCGACGATGGCCGTCAGCGTGCCGGGTTCGAATCGGCACGAGACGCGGTCCACCGCGACATGTCCGCCGAAGCGGATCGTGAGGTCCTTGGTTTCGAGCACGGCCGGCTGCGCATCAGCGCTTGTTCCGAATCGGCACCTGCATCTCTTCCGGCTTGATCTCGCGCACCAGCTCCGGCACGCCCCAGTTGAAGGCCGGGTCCACCTTGATCTTGAAGTGGTACATCGCCTGCATCGCCTGGTGGTCCTCGGCGCGGAAGGTCATCTTGCCCTTGGGAGTCTCGAAGCTCATGCCTTCCATGGTCTTGATCAGCTTGTCGGCGTTGGTGTCACCGCCGCTCTTCTTCAGCGCCTCGACCACCGCGATCGCCGAGCTCATGCCGCCGGCGGTGAAGAAGTCCGGCGGGTTCTTGAACTGCTTGTAGTGGTTGGCGACCAGCCATTCGTTGACCGGGTTCTTCGGGATGCCGAAGTAGTAGTAGGTCGCGCCTTCCATGCCGGGGAAGCGCTTGTACGCCGCCATCGCCGGCAGGATGTTGCCGCCCGACGCGACCTTGATGCCGAAGCGCTTCTCGATGTCCTGGTCGGCCAGCGAGGGGAACGGGCGTCGTCGCGCCGGCCCAGATCACGAACACCACCTTGCGGCCGGGCTTGTCCTTCAGCGCGTCGACGAGGCGCTGGATGCCGGCAGTGAAGTCGCTGGTGGCCGGCGGCAGGTATTCCTCGTGGACGATCTTCGACTTCTTCAGCGCGTCCTTGAAGGCCTTCACGCCGTCGCGGCCGAAGGCGTAGTCCTGCGCGAGCATCGCGATCGACACGTCGGGCGCGTCCATCGCCACCGCGTTGCTGATCGCATCCTGCGAGCTGTTGCGACCGGTGCGGAAGATGTACTTGTTCCACTTGTCGCCGGTGATCGCGTCGGCCACCGCGGGCTCGACCAGCAGGATCTTCTTGTACTCCTCGGCCACCGGCAGCAGCGCCAGCGCGACGCCGGAGGAGGTCGGGCCGACCGCGATGTCGGCCTTGTCGTCGCCATAGGCGGCGGCCAGCAGGCTCTTGCCCACGTCGGGCTTGCCCTGGTCGTCCTTCTCGATCACCACCAGCTTCTTGCCGGCCACCGTCATCGTGCCGCCGGTGGCGTAGTCCAGGCCCATCATGAAGCCGGTGGCGGTCTGCTTGCCATAGGCTTCGAGCGGGCCGGTCTTGCTGTAGACATGGGCGATGCGGATCTCGCCCTTGGCTTGCGCCATCACGATGGCGGGCAGTGCGAGGGCGGCAGCGGCGATGGCGCCGAGCCAGAGGCGGCGGGGGGCGTGCGGCATGCGAGGTGTCTCCGTGTGATTGATCGAACCGGGCGCGAGGCCCATGCTCGTCAAAACGCAAACCACGTGCCACGCGGCACCGCGTTTTCCCTGATCAGCGACCCATGGCGCGCATCAGGTGGATCTGCGGCGAAGGCCCGGTGACGCTCGCATCGAACGGATGGCTCAGGCGCGTGTAGCCGGCCAGGATGCGGTTCACGTAGGCGCGCGTCTCCGAGTACGGCGGCACGCCGCGGTAGCGGTTCACCGCGCCTTCGCCGGCGTTGTAGGCCGCCGCGACGAGCGGCACGTTGCCCTCGAAGTAGGCCATCAGCCAGCGCAGGTAGGCCATGCCGCCGCGGATGTTCTGCTCGGCGTCGTAGGGCCGGCTGACGCCGAAGCGCTCGGCGGTGTCGGGGATCAGCTGCATCAGCCCCTTGGCGTTCTTCGGCGACAGCGCGATGACGTCGTAGTTCGACTCCACCTTGATGAAGGCGAGCACCAGCGCCGGCGCGAGCTGGTACTGCGGCGCGTTGCGCTTGACGATGTCGACGATGTGCCTGGGCGCGTCGGGCGGGATGACCTCCGCCGCCGGGGCCGGTGTGCGCGGCCGCGGCGCGGCCATCTGCGGCGGCGCACGATCGATCATGCAGTCGGGCACATAGTTCGGCGGCCCGCCGACGTTGGCCAGCATGCGCACAGCCTGCTCGTAGCCCTGCTCGGCGGCGGCATGGAAGAAGAAGGCGGCGGTGGCATCGCTGCGCTCGACGCCGCGGCCGTTCGCATACATCCAGCCGAGGTTGAACTGCGCCTGCGCGTCGCCCAGCCGGGCCGCCTTGCAGTACAGCTCGGCGGCCTTGACGGCGTCGCGGTCGATGCCCTCGCCGTTCTCGTAGCCCAAGGCCTCCTGGCGCAGCAGCACACGCACGCTGCGCTCCTCGGCGTTCTCCGGCGAGACGATCACGGCCTGCGACGGGCCGGGCCAGAGCGCGAGGACGAGCAGCAGAAGCAGACACTGCACGATTGGCGGACAGTCGCTACAGGCGCTTTGCATGGGCGACGGACAGTGCACGACCCGAAAGCGTGCGGCGCTCATGAGGCGAGCTTCTCGTACAGCGTGGCCCGCGAGATGCCCAGCAGCCGAGAGGCCGCCAGCTTGTTGCCGCCGGTGGCAGCCAGTGCCTCGCGGATGGCCTGCGCCTCCAGTTCGGCGACCGCCTGCGGCAGCGACTTGACGCCGGCGATGCGCGCGGCCTCGGCCGCCGGCGCCTGCGGCGGCTGGCTGGACGGTGGCGTGTCGACGACTATGGCGGCACCGTCGAGCACGGCCTCGAAGTGGCGTGCGCCGAGGACCGCGTCGTCGGTCATCAGGCTGGCCTGCTCGAGTGCGTTGCGCAGCTCGCGGATGTTGCCTGGCCAGGGCTGGCGCGCGAGCAGCTCCAGCGCGTCGGGCGCCAGGCCCTTGTGCGGCATGCCGCTGCGCCGCGCGATGTCGTCGGCCAGCGCGTCGGCCAGCGACTCCAGGTCGGCCAGCCGCTCGCGCAGCGGCGGCAGGCGGATCGGCAGCACGTTGAGGCGGTAGAACAGGTCGGCGCGGAAGCTGCCGGCACGCACCATCGCTGCCAGGTCGCGGCTGGTCGCGGCGATCACCCGCACGTCGACATGCTGCACCTGGTTGCTGCCCAGCGGTTCGACCTCCTGCTCCTGCAGCACCCGCAGCAGCTTGGCCTGCAGCGGCAGCGGCATGTCGCCGATCTCGTCGAGAAACAGCGTGCCGCCGTGGGCGAGCTTGAACTTGCCGTCGCGACCCTTGCGGTCGGCGCCGGTGAAGGCGCCGGCAGCGACGCCGAAGAACTCGGCCTCGAGCAGCGTATCGGGCACCGCGGCGATGTTGACGCCGACGAAGGGCCTGGCCGCGCGCGCGCTGGCCGCGTGGATGGCATGGGCCAGCAGTTCCTTGCCGGTGCCGGTCTCGCCGAGCAGCAGCACCGTGCTGTCGGTCTGCGCGACGCGGCGTGCCTGGCGCTTGACCTCCATCGCCGGCGCGCTGGCGCCGATGAAGCCGGCGATGGTGTGCTTGGGCCGGCGCTCGCGGGTCAGGTGCTCGGCGAGCTGCTGGCGGGCGTTGTCGAGGTCACGCTGCAGGCGGCTGAACTTGCCGATCAGCGGCTGCATCGTCGTCTCCGGGTGGTCGAGCAGCACCATGCCCATCGCGCCGATCACCTCGCCGTTCGCGTCGCGCAAGGGCAGCCGGCTGACCAGGAAGGTGCCGGCCTGGTTGGTCAGCAGGTCGACCAGGATGGGCTGGCCGCTCTCGATGACCTGCGCCATCAGCGTGTTCGGCACCACCTCCTCGACACGGCGGCCGACGAAGTCGTCCTCGGCATGGCCCAGCGCCGGCAGGAAGCGCTTGTAGCCCTCGCTGATCCAGACGATGCGGTGCGCGCGGTCGACCACCATCATGCCCATCGCGGTCTGCGCGAAGGTGTCGAACATCGATTGCGCGGCCAGACGCAGCAGGCTGTCGGCGTCGAGCGGCAGGGTGGGCGTGATGACGGGCATGCGGGCGAGGTGTCGGAAAGGCGGACACTGTAGCCGCAGGCGACAGAGCTCCGACAGGGGCCTACCCCCAGACCCGGGGTCGCTCGACGGTGGCGGGCAAATCCCTGTCCGCCTCGCGGTTCTTGTAATTATGAATTAGTAATTGTAGAGTGAGCCATCGCCGCTGCCGGATGCCACCGATGGTCGATCCGATTCCATTGCGTCCTTCTTCGCTCCACGAAGAAGTGGCCACTCGCCTGCGCAACATGGTGTTCGACCGCCAGCTCGCCCCGGGCCAGTGGATCGACGAGCTGGCGCTGGCGCGCGACTGGCAGATCAGCCGCACGCCGCTGCGCGAGGCGCTGAAGGTGCTGGCCGCCGAAGGGCTGGTGGTGCCGGTGCCGCGCCAGGGCTGCAAGGTCGCCGAGATGTCGGAGGACGACGCCGACGAGCTGCTGCCGGTGATGGCCCTGCTCGAAGGCCGCTGCGCCTACGAGGCGGTGCGCAAGGCCAGCGAGGCCGACGTGCGCCGCCTGCAGCGCCTGCACGAGCAGCTGGAGAAACACGCCGCGACCCGGGACATCGAGGGCTACTACCGCGCCAACCACGAGTTCCACAGCGCCGTGCAGGAACTGGCCGGCAACCGCTGGCTGGACCGTGCGACCAGCGACCTGCGCCGTTTCGTGCGCCTGCTGCGCGGCCGGCAGCTGCACTGGCCGGGCCGCATCGAGGCCTCGATCAACGAGCACCGCGTGCTGCTCGACGCCATCGTGCAGCGCGACGCCGCTCGCGCCGAGCGTGTCATGCACGACCACCTGATGGCGCAGCTCGCCGCCTTGAAGGCGCTGCGCCAGCACGAAGAAGCCGAAGGGACGCCCCATGCTGGATGAACTGAAGAGCGCCGCGCGCAAGGTCAACGGCGCGCGCCACCTGCGCGGCCTGCTGATCGACTGCAAGCGGCTGCTGTCCGAACGCGGCGAGGCCAACAGCGTGGCGATCGCGCGCGACCTGGTGGCTCGCTTCCGCGAGCTGCCCGAGGACGAGCAGTCGACCTTCTTCGAGCGCCTGTCGCGCGACTTCAGCCCCGACCCGAAGGCGGTGCTGCAAAGCGCGCAGGCCTACGCCGAGTCGCCCAGCGCCGACAACCTGCAGCGCCTGACGCGCACCACCGAGCCGCCGCGCCAGGAACTGTTGCGCCGCATCAACCGCACGCCGGGCGGCACCGGCAGCATCGTCGCGATGCGCCGCGCCCTGCTCGCCCGCGTCAACCGGCAGCCCGAGCTGCAGGCCGTCGAGGCCGACTTCCTGCACCTGCTGTCGAGCTGGTTCAACCCCGGCTTCCTGCAGCTCAAGCGGGTCGACTGGAACTCGCCGGCCCAGCTGCTCGAACAGATCATCCGCCACGAGGCGGTGCACCAGATCGACGGCTGGGACGACCTGCGCCGCCGCCTGCAGCCCGACCGCCGCTGCTTCGCCTTCTTCCACCCGCAATTGCCCGACGAGCCGCTGATCTTCGTCGAGGTGGCGCTGCTGCCGGCAATGCCCGACGCGATCGCGCCGCTGATCGACAAGGCCTCGTCGCCGCTGCCGCCGAGCCAGTTCAAGGTCGCCGCGTTCTACTCGATCAGCAACTGCCAGCCGGGGCTGAAGGGCGTGTCGCTGGGCAACTTCCTGATCAAGCGTGTCGCCGAGGAGCTCAAGCGCGAGCTGCCGCAGCTGAAGACCTTCTGCACGCTGTCGCCGATCCCCGGCTTCGCGCGCTGGGTGCGCGCCGGCGCGCCCTGCGAAGGGCTGAGCAAGGCCCGCGCGCAGCGCCTGGCCGAGGCGCTGGCGATGGTGACGGCGGCCTGCGGCGGCGACTTCGACCGCCTGGCCCTGGCCGGCACGCTGCGCGCTCTGCAGCCCGAGGCCGCGCAGGCACTGCTGCGGCTGGCCGCGTACTACCTCGGCTGGCATGCCACCGACGGCGCCGGCGACCCGGTGGCGCGCTTCCACCTCGACAACGGCGCGCGGCTGGAACGCCTCGACCCGCTGGGCGACCTGTCGGCCAAGGGGCTGCGCCAGTCCTTCGGCCTGATGGTCAACTACCTCTACGACCTCGACAAGGTCGAGACACACCACGAGAAGTTCGTCCACGGAGAAGTGGCACAGTCACGCCTCCTGACGTCGTTGCTCTGAACCCCAAAACCAGGAGACACCATGACCCGATCGCTTCGTTCGCCCCTGCGCCGCGCCCTGCTCGGCACGCTGCTCGCCGCGGCAGCGCCCTGGGCGGCTGCCCAGGCCTGGCCGACCAAGCCGGTGACCATCGTCGTGCCCTTCCCGGCCGGCGGCGGCACCGACGCCTTCGCGCGGCCGCTGTTCGCGCAGATGACGAAGAACCTCGGCAAGCAGTTCGTCATCGACAACAAGGGCGGCGCCGGCGGCACGGTGGGCGCCAGCCTGGCGGCGAAGGCGGCGCCGGACGGCTACACCTTCTTCATGGGCGCGGTGCACCACGCGATCGCCCCGTCGATGTACCCCAAGCTCGACTACAACATCGAGACCGACTTCATCCCGGTCGGCCTGATCTCCAGCGTGCCGCAGGTGATCGTCGTGAACCCGCAGCGCGTGGCCGCCAACGACCTGCCCGGCCTGCTCGACTACATCCGCAAGAACCCCGGCAAGCTGAACTACGGCTCGGCCGGCAACGGCACCTCGCACCACCTGGCCGGCGAGCTGTTCAAGCTGCAGACCAAGACCTTCATCACCCACATCCCCTACCGCGGCGCCGGCCCGGCGCTGCAGGACCTGATCGCCGGCCAGGTCGACCTGATGTTCGACGGCCTCGGCTCCTCGGCCAACCACATCAAGGGCGGGCGCATCAAGGCGATCGCGGTGGCCAGCGACAAGCGCGCCCCCGGCTTCCCCAACGTGCCCACCGCCAAGGAAGGCGGCGTGCCGACCTACCAGGTCGCGACCTGGTACGGCCTGTGGGCGCCCAAGGGCACGCCCAAGGAAGTGATCGACACGATGCAGGCGGAGATGAAGAAGGCGCTCAACTCCGAGGAGCTGAAGGCCGTCTGGACCGGCCTGGGCACCGAAACGCCGAACGCCTACGGCGCCGACTTCGGCAAGTTCGTCAGCGGCGAAGTGAAGCGCTGGCACGAGGTGGTCAAGGCCTCCGGCGCGAAGCTGGACTGAGCCCGGCGCCACCGAGATGCCAGGCTCGATCACGCTGGAGCGCGGCGACGTCGAAGGCGTCGCGCACCTGACGCTGGCCAACCCGGCCAAGCTCAACGCCATCGACATCGCGATGTGGCGCGAGCTGCACGCACTGATGCTGCACCTGCAGGACCTGCCGCCCGAGGAAGCACCGCATGCGGTGATCGTGCGCGGCGCCGGCGGGCACTTCGCCGCCGGCGGCGACATCGTCGAGTTCGCCAGCTTCCGCTTCGAGGAAGACACGTTGCGCGACTTCCACGACAACGTGGTCGCCCCGGCGCTGCACGCGATGCTCGACTGCGACATCCCGCTGTACGCGCAGATCGAGGGCAACTGCATCGGCGGCGGGCTGGAGATCGCGGCCTGCTGCGACATCCGCGTCTGCGGCGAGGGCAGCCGCTTCGGCGCGCCGATCGCGAGGCTGGGCTTCCCGATGGCGCCGCAGGAACTGCAGGTGGTGGCGCGCGTGACGCCGATGGCGGTGCTGCGCGAGATGCTGCTCGAGGCGCGGCTGTTCAATGCCGCGGCGGCGCTGCAGCACGGCCTGGTGCACGCCGTCGTGCCGGACGCCGAGGTGGCGGCGCATACGCTGGCGCGGGCGAAGTCGCTGGCGGCGCTGTCGCCGCAGGCGGCGCGCATCAACAAGCGCACGCTGCGCCAGATCGCCGCCGGCGGCCCGAGCGAAGAGCAGCGCCTGGCCCACTACGGCTATGCCGACAGCGAAGAACACCGTGAGGGCGTGATGGCCTTCATCGAAAAGAGGACGCCGCGCTTCCAGAGAGGCTGACGCGGCCTGAGAGGGACCCGATGAGCACCAACCAGAACCTGTTCGTCGCGCTGCGCGACGCCTTCCCCCGCGACCTCGATCGCACCGCCATCGAAACCGCCGACGGCCCCGGTGCGCCGCTGTACTACCGCTGGGGCGATCTCGAACGCGCCACCGCGAAGATCGCCAACCTGCTGGCATCGCTGGAACTGCCGGCCGGGTGCGCGTGTCGCGGTGCAGACCGAGAAGTCGGTCGAGGCGCTGCTGCTGTACCTCGCGGTGCTGCGCGCCGGCTACGTCTACCTGCCGCTGAACACCGCCTACCAGGCCGCCGAGATCGAGTACTTCGTCGGCAACGCCGAGCCGAGCGTGGTGGTGTGTTCGGGCAGGAACTTCGGCTGGGTGTCGAAGATCGCCTTCCAGGCCGGCACGAAACACGTCTTCACGCTGAACGAGGACCGGACCGGCACGCTGCTCGAGCGCGCCGCGTTCCAGCCCGACACGCACACGCCGGCGACCAAGGACGCCGACGACCTGGCCGCCATCCTCTACACCAGCGGCACCACCGGGCGCAGCAAGGGCGCGATGCTGACCCACGGCAACCTGCTGTCCAACGCACGGGTGCTGAAGGACTACTGGGGCTGGACCGAAGGCGACGTGCTGATCCACGTGCTGCCGATCTTCCATGTGCACGGCCTGTTCGTGGCCTCGCACGGCGCGCTGCTCAACGGCAGCAAGATGATCTGGTTCGCGAAGTTCGACCCGGCCGCGGTGGTGCGCCGCCTGCCCGAGGCGACGGTGTTCATGGGCGTGCCGACGCTGTACGTGCGCCTGCTCGCCGAAGCCGGCTTCGGCCGCGAGGCCTGCCGCGGCATGCGCCTGTTCGTCGCCGGTTCGGCACCGCTGCTGATCGAGACCTTCAACGAGTTCCGCGAACGCAGCGGCCACACCATCGTCGAACGCTACGGCATGAGCGAGACGGTGATGCTGACCTCCAATCCGTACCGCGCCGGGGACGGCGAACGCCGCGGCGGCACGGTCGGCTTCCCGCTGCCCGGCGTCGGCGTGCGCGTCAGCGACGACCAGGGCGGCCCGTGCCCGACCGGCGAGATCGGCGGCATCGAGGTGAAGGGCGCCAACGTCTTCAAGGGCTACTGGCGCATGCCGGAGAAGACGAAGGAAGAGTTCACCGCCGACGGCTGGTTCAAGACCGGCGACGTCGGCAGGATCGATCAACGCGGCTACGTGACCATCGTCGGGCGCAGCAAGGACCTGATCATCACCGGCGGCTACAACGTCTACCCGGCCGAGATCGAGGGCTACCTCAACGAGATGGACGGCGTCGCCGAGAGCGCGGTGATCGGCGTGCCGCACCCCGACTTCGGCGAGGGCGTGGTGGCGGTGGTGGTCGGCAAGCCGGGCTCGACGCCCGAGGCGCCGGCGCTGGTGGCGGCGTTGAAGGGCAAGATCGCCAACTTCAAGGTGCCCAAGCACTGCTTCGTGGTCGACGCGCTGCCGCGCAACACCATGGGCAAGGTGCAGAAGAACCTGCTGCGCGAGCAGCACAAGGGTCTGTTCGGTGGCTGAGCCCGCGCCGCTGGAATCACGCTGCCCACGCTGCGGCGGCGAGTTCCATTGCGGCGTCATGGACAGCGGCCCCTGCGCCTGCACGACGCTGACGCTGAGCCCGGCCCTGCGCGCCGAGCTGGGCGCGCGCTTCCAGGGCTGCCTGTGCCTGTCCTGCCTGCGCGCCTTGGCCGCCGGCGCGCCGCTCGATCTGCCACGCTCAGCCTGAGCGCTCCTCCAGCGCCGCCAGGCCCTCGAGCAGCGGCCGCAGCTGGCGCGTCACCGTGTCGAGCAGACGGTCGACGTCCTCGGCGCCGGCACCATGCTCGCAGGCCGCCTCGAGCGCAGCGGCGGCGCGCTGCAGTGCGGGCATGCCCAGCGTGCCGGAGACGCTCTTCAGGTCGTGCGCGTAGCGTGTGCAGCTGGCGGTGTCGCCCGCCGCGCGCGCAGCACCGAAACGCTCGGCAAAGTCGCACTCACGGTCGCGGAACATGCTGAGCAGGCGGCGGAACAGTTCCGGCTTGCCCATCACGCCGGCCAGCCCGGCACGGATGTCCAGACCGGGCAGCGGCGGCAGGCCCTGCAGGCCGGCCGGGCGCGCGCTCGCCGGCGTGCGCACCCAGCGCGCCAGCGTCGCGAACATCTCGTCGATCCGGATCGGCTTGGCGATGTGGTCGTTCATGCCGGCCTCCAGCACCTTGTCGCGGTCGCCGGCCATCGCATTGGCGGTCATCGCGATCACCGGCAGGTCGTGCCACTCGAGCCGCTGGCGCAGCTCGCGTGTCGCGGCATAGCCGTCCAGCACCGGCATCTGGCAGTCCATCAGCACGGCGTCGAAGGACTCGCGCTCGAGCGCGGCGAGCGCCTCGCGCCCGTCCGCCGCGACGCTGACCGCCACGCCGGCCCGCCCGAGCAGGTCGCGCGCCAGTTCCTGGTTGATGGTGTTGTCCTCGACCAGCAGGATGCGCGCGCCGGCCAGCGCCTGCTGGTGCGCATGCAACTGCTCCTGGCGATGTTCGTCGCGCCGCTCGCGCGGCAGCACGGCGCCGAGCGCATCGGCGCAGGCGTCGAGCAGCGACGAGGCCGTCACCGGCTTGGTCAGCAGCGCCGCGACCTGCAGCGACTGTGCCGCCAGGCGCCGCTGCACCTCCTCGCGGCCGAAGGCGGTCACCATCATCACCGTCGGCGCGCGGTGGCGCAGCGGCGTGCGTGCCAGCTGCGCGGCGCAGTCGATGCCGTCGACGCCGGGCATGCGCCAGTCGAGCAGCACGAGGCGGAACGGCTGGTCGGCCGCGTCGGCGCGTGCGATCGCCTGCAGGCCCTGCATGGCGTCGGCCGCCGCCTCGCTGCGCATGCCCAGCGAGGCGGCCAGCGCGCACAGCAGCTCGCGCGCGCCATCGTGGTCGTCGATCACCAGCACGCGCGCGCCGCGCAGCGCCGGCAGCTCGGGCAGCGGTGCGCGCGGCGCGGGGTCGAGCCCGAAGCGGGCGCTGAAGTGGAAGCAGCTGCCGCGTCCGGGCTGGCTGTCGACACCGATCTCGCCGCCCATCATCGCCACCAGGTGGCGGCAGATCGCCAGTCCCAGGCCGGTGCCGCCGAAACGGCGGCTGGTCGAGGCGTCGGCCTGGCTGAAGGGCTGGAACAGCCGCTCGCGCTGCGCCTCGTCGATGCCGATGCCGCTGTCGTGCACCTCGAAGCGCAGCGTCACCGCGTCGCCCTCGCGCGTCATCTCGGAGACGCTCACGCGCACCTCGCCGCGCTCGGTGAACTTGACCGCGTTGTTGCCCAGGTTCAGCAGCACCTGGCCGAGCCGCGACGGGTCGCCGACCAGCGCGGTCGGCACCTCGGGCGGCAGCTCGAACAGCAGCTCCAGCCCCTTCTCCTCGGCGCGCATGCCGACCAGGTTGGCGAACTGCTCGAGCACGTCGCCGAGCGCGAACGGGATCTGCTCCATCTCCAGGCGGCCGGCCTCGATCTTCGAGAAGTCGAGGATGTCGTTGATGATGCCCAGCAGCGACTCGGCGGCACGGTGCACCTTGGCGACGTAGTTGCGCTGCTGCGCGTCCAGCCCGGTCTGCAGCGCCAGCCACGACATGCCGAGGATGGCGTTCATCGGCGTGCGGATCTCGTGGCTCATCGTCGCCAGGAACTCGCTCTTCGCCTGGGTGGCCGCTTCGGCCGCCTGCTGCGCGCGCTCGAGCTGCTCGGTGCGTTCCTGCACACGCTGCTCGAGGCCGGTGGCGAGCGCACGCACCTCGTCCTCGGCGCGGCGGCGCGCGGTGGTGTCGGAGAACACCACCACGGCACCCCGGTTGTGGCCGTCGGCATCGAGCAGCGGCCGCGCGGTGGCGGTCAGCCAGCGGCCATCGTCGACATCGTGGCCGGTCAGGCGCATGTAGATGTCCATCTTGTCGACCGACTCGCCGCGCCCGGCGCGCGCCAACGGCAGTTCGCGCGCCGGGATCGGCGTGACCCGGTCGGCCTGGCACAGCTGGAAGCGTTCGCGCCAGTTGCCGTCGCGCCCGATGCTCAGGCCCGGCCCGGCGATCGCCTCGGCAGCCGGGTTGTACGTGAGCAGCTCGCCGTGTTCGTCGGCCACCAGCACCGAGTCGCCGATGCCGTCGAGCACCGAACGCAGGATGCGTGTCTGCTTGGCCAGCTCCTGGCGCCGACGGCGCAGCCGCACCGTGAACACGATCGTGGCGGCCAGCGTGACCACGGTCGCGCCGACCAGCGTCCACAGCCAGCGCTGCTGCAGCTCGCGGCGGGCCAGCTGCGCGCTCTGCTGCTCGTTGCGGTGGGTCAGCTCGGCCAGCTCGCGGGCGCGGCCCTCGTCGCGGTAGCGCTGCAGCAGCTGCATGATGCGCACGCTGGAGCGTTCGCGCGCTGCCTTCGCCGTCATCTCGGCCGCTTCGATCGAGAGCCGGTAAGCGCGCTGGTGGTCGCCCTCCAGCGCCGAGATCGCCGCCATGCGGCGGGCGCTCTCGCTCAGGTAAAGCGGGAAGCCGACCTCGCGCGCCAGCGCATAGGCGCGCTCGGCATCGGCGCGCGCCAGGGCCTTGTGGCCGATCGCTTCGTGGTTGGTGCTGCGCGCGCTCAGCGCGAACCACTGGCCGATGCGGTTCGGGCGGGCATCGTAGGCCTGGATGATCTGATTGAGCAGGCCCAGTGCACGTTCGTGCTCGCCACGCTCGCGGTGCAGGTCCGCCAGGCTGTAGAGCGCGAAGTTGTAGGCGAACGGTGCACCGATCTGGCGGAACAGCTCGACCGCCTGCTCGGCGGTGCGCTGCGATGCGACGTAAGTCCTGCCGCCGCCGCTGCTGGCCCGACACGCCGAGCAGCGCGAAGGCCTCTAGCCAGGCGCGAGCGTGCCGCCTTCGCCTGTTCGAGCATCTGCTCGTAGTGGCGAGCGGCGTCCTCGCTGCGCTCGGTCATGTCGAACGCGATCGCCATGCCCTGGTGGGCATGCACCAGCGCCATCGGATGGTGCTCGCGCTCGGCGATCTGCATCGCCTGCACGGCGAAGGCCACCTGGTCGTCGAGCTGACCGAAGCGGCCGTACATCGTGCCCAGGCGCAGCAGCGCCTCGCTGAGCAGGTCGGGACGCTGCGCGCCGTCGAGCAGCGAGACGCTGCGTGTGGCCGCCTCGACTAGGCGATCGATGCGCCCCTGGTTGACGGCGATGATCGCCATGCTCAGCTCGGCCTCGGCCTCGCCGACCTTGTCGCCGCCGGCCCGCGCGATGCCGCCGGCGCGCTCGGCGCTGGCCGCGGCCGCATCGGTCTCGCCGAGGTAGGTCTGGATGCGCGCCAGCAGGTTGACGGCGCGTGCCTGGTCGGCGACCGGCGCATTGGCAGGAAGCTCGCCCTGCAGCCAGCGGGCACGTTCGTAGCGCCGCCGGCACGTCGTTCTCGGCCAGCGCACGCACCGCGTCGGCCTCGCGGCGCCAGTCGGGCAGCGGCAGCGCCGTGGCCGCGCCGGCGCACAGCCCGAGCAGGGCTGCCAGAGCGAGTGCTGCGGCTCGGGCAATTCACAGCGCCACGCTCAGCCCGAGCGCCCATTGCCGGTCGTTGACCCAGGCCCCCTGCGGCCGCCTCGCCGAGCCGTAGTCGGCACGGCGCAGCGTGCCGAGCAGGTTGCCAGCCTCCAGGCTCAGCGTGACCCGGTCGTCCAGCCGCAGCGCCAGCGCGCCGTCCAGCCAGCCGTAGCTGCGCGCGTAGACCGGCAGCGCGCCGAGGCCGACCACGCTGCTCACGCCGGACAGGAAGCGGCTGCGCCAGTTCCAGGCCAGCCGCGCGCTCCACGGCCCATGTTCGTACAGCCCGATCAGGTTCAGGCTGTGGCGCGACAGGTTCTGCAGCGGCGCCTCGGTGCCGAGGCGTCGGTCGGGTGTGCTGCTGTCGACCAGCGTGTAGTTCGCCTGCAGCCCCAGGCCACGCCACGCGCCGGGCAGCTGGTCGAAGAAGCGCTGCCAGGCCAGTTCGGCGCCGCGGATGCGCGCCGGATCGCTGTTGTACGGGCGGCTCACCTGGTAGGTGACGCCATCGTAGGTCTCGGGCTGGCTGGCGTTGGCGACGAAGCCGTCGACCCGCTTCCAGAACAGCGTCGCCGAGAACGCCTGGGCGGTGTCGGCAAGCTGCTCCAGCGCGAGGTCGAGGTTGTGCGCCCGCACCGGGCGCAGCGCCGGGTTGCCGGCACTGCCCTGGTTCAGCGTCGGGTCGACCGTGTTGCGCAGCAGCGAGAGCGAGGGCGAGAGCTGGTCGAAGTTCGGCCGCGTGATCGTGCGCGAGGCCGCGGCGCGCCACTGCCAGCCACCGCCCAGGCGCTGGCGCAGCACGGCACTGGGCAGCCAGTCGGTCTCGCGCGCTTGCGCCTGCAGCGGCGCCACGCCGCCGCTGTCCGGCAGCGAACGGCTGCCGGACAGCCGCGAATGCGTGCGCAACACACGCAGCCCCAGCTGGCCATCGAGCTGCGCCTCCACGGCCTGCCAGTCGCTGCGCAGGTAGAGCGCGTCGCTGCGCTCGCGGATCTGCCACACGCCCAGCGGGTTGCCGGCGGTCGGCAGGGGTGTGCTGATGCCGAAGGCTTCGCGCAGCGCGGCGGCGTCGCGTGCGTCGCCCAGTTCGGCGATCAGGAAGCCGTTCACGCTGGTGGCCCGGCCGTCGAGGAAGTCGCCGAAGGGCGAGGGCCGCACCCGCCCCGGCGTGTCGGCCGCACCGAGGCCGCTGACGGCCACGTCGCCGAAGACCAGCCCCGGCGCATTGCCGGCGCGGCGGTCGGCGCGCCGCCAGCCCAGCGCCAGGCGTTGGAGCGGGCCGTCTCTCGGGCTGCCACTCGCCGTCGACCCGCAGCGCCGCCAGCGAGGCATCGAACGGACGGACGCGGTAGGCCAGGCCGGTGTAGCGCAGGTTGGTCGGGTCGAGCAGGTCGGTTCCGGCGATCGAGGTGGCCGGCACAGTGCCTGACAGTTCGTGTCGGAACTGGGCCACCTGCGCGGCCATGAACGGCCCGGAGAAGAACAGCCGGTTGTGGCTGCGCAGGTGGCTCAGATCGGTGCTCCAGCGCCATTGCTCGGCCTGGTGGCTGCCGCCGACCGCCAGCTGACGCGTGCGATCGAGCGTGTCGCGAGCAAAGCCGAGGATGGACACCGGTGCGTCGGTCCAGGTGATGCTGCGCAGGTCGTTGCTGCCGTCGAACAGCCTCAGGCTGCCGGGAACGAAGCCGCTGCCCGCCGAGGCGTTGATCTGGTGCGAGTCCTGCCGCGTGCGCAGTTCGGCGGCATGCGCTTCGGCGTGCAATTCCAGTGCCGGCTGCGGACGCCACTGCAGCACCGCGCTGCCGCCGACCCGCCGGCGCACGCCCAGGCTGACCGTCTCCGAGCTGCTGCCCGGCGCCGCGATGGTCTGGCCGGGCAGCAGGTCGCTGCGCAGCGCCGGCGCGCCGGTGCCCTTCTGGTCCTCGCGCCAGGCACGTTCCTGGAAGCTCAGGTTGAGCAGCAGGCCGAACTCACCGCCGGCCTCCAGCGCCTGGCGCCGGCTCAGCAGCACGCTGCCCTGGCCGGCCGAACGCCGCGCCAGGTCCGCATGGGCGATGCGTGCCGACAGCACCGTCGCCGCCCCGGCGAAGTCGAACGGGCGCCGCGTGCGCAGGTCGACGCTGCCGCCCAGACCGCCCTCGATGCGCTCGGCCGACGCCGTCTTGAAGACGTCGATGCCGGAGAGCATCTCGGCGGCGAAGTCGGCCGGGTCGAGCGTGCGGCCGCTGCCGGCAGTGAACACCTCGCGGCCGTTGAGCGTGGTCTCCACCTGCGACAGGCCGCGGACCGCGAAGGCCGAGGCTTCGCCGCGCTCGCGGGTCACCTGCACGCCGGTGATGCGCTGCAGCGCGTCGCCGACACTGAGGTCGGGCAGCTTGTGGATCTCGGCGGCCACGACACCATCGACGATGCCGGCCGCCTCGCGCTTGCGCGCCTGCGCCGACTCGGCGCTGGCCCGCGTGCCGCGCACCAGCACCTCGTCCAGGCGCGCGGTGTCGCTGGCCTGCGCAGGCGCAACAAGCAGCCCCGCGGCGATGCTCGCCGTTCCCACCAACCGGGGCCCTGTCGTGCAGGGCCATCTGCCACGATCTGCCGCCATGGTGCAGCCATGCTCATCCACGCCGGCCTGGCGCGATATCGGCATCAACCCGGGAGGGCGCAGCCGGCACGCTATCCTGCGCGCCATGTACGCCCGCTTCTTCGGCCTGAGGCAGCAGCCCTTCTCGATCGCGCCGGACCCTCGCTACCTCTACATGAGCGAGCGCCACCGCGAGGCGCTGGCGCACCTGCTGTACGGCGTCACCGGCGGCGGCGGCTTCGTGCTGCTGACCGGCGAGATCGGCGCGGGCAAGACCACGGTGTGCCGCTGCTTCCTCGAGCAGATCCCGAAGCGCTGCAACGTCGCCTACATCTTCAACCCCAAGCAGACCGTCACCGAGCTGCTGCGCTCGGTCTGCGACGAGTTCCGCATCCCGCGCCGGCCCGAGGGCGCGACGGTGAAGGACTACGTCGACGCGCTCAACGAGTTCCTGCTGCAGACGCATTCGGTCGGCCAGTCCAACGTGCTGATCATCGACGAGGCGCAGAACCTGTCGGCCGATGTGCTCGAGCAGCTGCGCCTCTTGACCAACCTCGAGACGCACGAGCGCAAGCTGCTGCAGATCATCCTGATCGGCCAGCCCGAGCTGCGCACCATGCTCGCGCGGCCGGAGCTGGAGCAGCTGGCGCAACGTGTCATCGCGCGCTTCCACCTCGAGGCGCTGACGCCCAAGGAGACGGTGCGCTACATCCGCCACCGCCTGTCGGTGGCCGGCATGAACCGGCCGCTGCCCTTCGAGCCCGACGCGCTCAAGCGTGTCTACCAGCTGTCGCGCGGCGTGCCGCGACGCATCAACCTGCTGTGCGACCGCGCACTGCTCGGCGCCTATGCGGGCAACAAGCCGTCGGTGGACGTGGCGATCGTCGAGAAGGCCGCCGCCGAGGTGTTCGACGGCACGCTGCCGCAGGATGCGCTGCACGGCGGCGGGCGCTGGCGCCGCCTGGCGTTCGCCGCCGCTGCCGTCGCCGGCCTCGGCCTGGCCCTGTGGGCCGGCGTGGCCTACGAACGCCATGCCGGGGCGCGGCCGGAGGCCGCGGCGGCGCCGGCCAGCGCGGCATCGGCGGCGCTGCTCGCGCAGGCCGCCTCCGCACCGGCGTCCCCATCGGCGGCCTCGTCACCGGCGCCGGCCGACCCGAAGGCGGTGCTGGCCGCGGCTTGGCGCAGCGAGGCCGATGCCTGGCGCGCGCTGGCCCCGGCCTGGAAGATCTCGCTGGACGAGGGCGAGCCCTGCGCATCGGCGGCACGCCAGCAGCTGCAGTGCTTCCGCAGCAGCAGCACGCTGGCACTGATCCGCCAGCTCGACCGCCCGGTACTGCTGACGCTGCAGTCGGGCGGCAGGCCTGCCTACGCGGTGCTGACCGGCCTGAGCGCGCGCAGCGCGACGCTGGCCACCGGCGACGGCGAACTGAGCCTGCCGCTGGCCTCGCTGGCCGAAGTCTGGCGCGGCGAGTTCGCGACGCTGTGGCGCACACCGCCGGGTTATGCGGACGGCGCGCCGGTCGACTGGCTGTCGGCGCAGCTGGCCGCCGCGCAGGGCGAGCCGGCACCGCCCGCGCCGACACGCTTCGACGCGGCGCTGCGCAAGCGGCTCGACGCCTTCCAGGTCGCGCAGGGCCTCAAGCCGGACGGCCTGGCCGGCCCGCTGACGCTGATGCTGATCAACCGCGCCACCGGCGTCGCCGAACCGCGACTGCTCGCACAAAGGCCCTGACCATGTCCTACATCCTCGACGCCTTGCGGCGGGCCGATGCAGAGCGCGAACGCGGCGGCGTGCCCGGCCTGCACACCCAGGCGATGCCCGAGCTCGGCGACGACGAGCACGCCACACGTTCGCGCGGCCTGCGGCCCTGGCACTGGGTGGTGCTGGGCCTGGCCGGTGGGCTGGCCGCGGCACTGGCCTGGCAATGGAACGGCAGCAGCGAGACGGCGCCGCCACCGCCGGCCGCACCTGCACCCCCGCCCGTGGCCCGCGCAGCGGAGCCGGCACACGCTCCACCGCCGGCGCTGCCGGGGCCTGCGCCGGTGCCGCCGCCGATCGCGGCAGCGCCTGCCGCCGCACCGGCCGTGGCGCCGGCCATCGCACCGATGCGTGCCACGCCGGCGCCGTCCAGTCCCGCTGCCAGCGCCGTTGCCGGCACAGCCGCCGTGCCGGCGGCCGCGGAGCCGCAGCGTGTGTCCTCGCTCGCCGCGCTGCCTCCCGAGGCGCGCGCCGGGCTGCCGGCGCTGGCCTTCGGTGGCTCGATCTACTCGAACACGCCGGCCAACCGGCTGCTGATCGTCAACGGCCAGTTGCTGCACGAGGGCGAGGCACTCGGCCCCGGCGTCACGCTCGAGCAGATCAAGCCGAAGGCCGCGGTGATCAACATCCGCGGCCAGCGCTTCGAAGTCGGGCTCTGAATCCGCGTCGTCGACGCCTGAACGAAAACGGCCGGCGCGGTCGCGAGACCGGCCGGCCGAGAACGGGCGCGAGGCCCGTGCGAGGCTTACTTGGCTGCGGAAGCGGTGTCGGACGCCGCTGCCGGTGCGGCTGCCGGCGCAGACGCCGGTGCGGAGGCCGCGGCCGGTGCGTGCATCGCGTCGGCGCCATGCTTCTCGCCGCCCATGTCGATGTCACCGCCCTTGCTCAGCACGAAGATGGCGAGCGCGGCGAACACCACGAAGGCGATCAGGATCTTCCACATGATCGTTGGCTCCTGACTCTCAGTCCTTGGCGTAGATGTCGACGTCCTTGGTCTCGCGCACGAACAGCATGCCGATGACGAAGGTGACGGCGGCGATGATGATCGGGTACCACAGGCCGTTGTACATGTTGCCGGTCTGCGCCACGATGGCGAAGGCGGTGGTCGGCAGCAGGCCGCCGAACCAGCCGTTGCCGATGTGGTACGGCAGGCTCATCGAGGTGTAGCGGATGCGCGTCGGGAACATCTCGACCAGCATCGCGGCGATCGGGCCGTAGACCATCGTCACGAGGATGACCAGGATCACCAGGATGCCGATGATCAGCGGCTTGTTCATCTTCGCCGGGTCGGCCTTGGCCGGGTAGCCGGCAGCCTTCAGCGTGTCGGCCACCGACTTCTTGAACTCGGCGTCCTTCTTCTTCGCCTCGTCGGCCGCAATGCCCTTCGAGGTGTAGCTGGCGATCACCGTCTCGCCGACCTTGATGCTGGCGGGCGTGCCGGCAGCGGCGACTTCGTTCTCGTAGCTCACCGAGCTGGCGGCCAGCACCTGCTTGGCGATGTCGCACGAGCTGGTGAACTTCACCGTGCCGGTCGGGTTGAACTGGAACGAGCACTCGGCCGGGTCCGCCACCACGACGACCTTGTTCTTCGCCTGGGCGGCGGCGAGGTCGGGGTTGGCCGCCTCGGTCAGCGCCTTGAACAGCGGGAAGTAGGTCAGCGCAGCGATCAGGCAGCCGGCCATGATGATGGGCTTGCGGCCGATCTTGTCCGACAGCGTGCCGAACACGATGAAGAACGGCGTGCCGATCAGCAGCGACACCGCGATCATGATGTTGGCCGTCGCGCCGTCGACCTTCAGCGCCTGCGTCAGGAAGAACAGCGCGTAGAACTGGCCGGTGTACCAGACCACCGCCTGGCCGGCGGTCAGGCCGATCAGCGCCAGGATCACGATCTTCAGGTTCTTCCACTGGCCGAACGACTCGGTCAGCGGTGCCTTCGAGGTCTTGCCCTCTTCCTTCATCTTCTTGAAGGCCGGAGACTCGTTCATCGACAGGCGGATCCACACCGAGATGCCTAGCAGGATGATCGAGACGATGAACGGGATGCGCCAGCCCCAGTCGGAGAACGCCGCCTCGCCGATGGCGGTGCGGGTGCCGAGGATGACCATCAGCGACAGGAACAGGCCCAGCGTCGCGGTGGTCTGGATCCACGAGGTGTAGGCGCCGCGCTTGCCGTGCGGCGCGTGCTCGGCGACGTAGGTCGCGGCACCGCCGTACTCGCCGCCGAGCGCCAGGCCCTGCAGCAGACGCAGGATGATCAGGATCACCGGCGCGGCGACGCCGATCGAGGCGTAGGTGGGCAGGATGCCGACGATGAAGGTCGACAGGCCCATGATCAGGATCGTCACCAGGAAGGTGTACTTGCGGCCGATCATGTCGCCCAGGCGGCCGAAGAAGATCGCGCCGAACGGCCGCACGATGAAGCCGGCGGCGAAGGCCAGCAGCGCGAAGATGAAGGCCGAGCCGGCGTCGAGGCCGGAGAAGAACTGCTTGGCGATGATCGCCGCGAGTGAGCCGTACAGGTAGAAGTCGTACCACTCGAAGACGGTGCCGAGCGACGAGGCGAAGATGACCTTCTTCTCCTCCGCCGTCATCGGCGCGGCCGCGGCGGCGGACTTGCCTAGCGTGCTGGTTGCCATGTCGTTGAACTCCAGGAAGTTGAGACGCCGCCCCTCGGCGACATGCAACGCAATGTCGATGCGGGCTCTGACCGTTCTCTGACGCTTCCCCAACACAAGCTGACGCCAAGCTGAAGGGACGCTGACAAACTCGGGTGCAACCCTCGCTCTTCTTCCCTCGATGCGAAAACTCAGGGAAAGCGAGCAGTGCCGCGACCTGGTCGCCGATCGAGCGGTTTCGCGTGCCGACCATCCCTATGTCGAGCTGGGCGACGTCCCCATTTCGAACCATGCGGCAGCGAACGTGCCGGCCTACCTTTGCTGCCGAGGCCACGCACATGGCCCCGCGCCCGCCCCGGCGGTGCGCGCCCTCTCACCTTTCAGGAGACCCGGCATGAAACTCATCTCTTCCGCACTCGTCCTCGCCACCGCACTGGCTGCCCATGTCCCGAGCGCCCACGCCGGCGCTGCCGCGCTGGTACTCAACCGCGTCACGCTGACCAACGTCAGCGACGCTGCCGGCCTGTGGCAGCACGAAGGCGGCAACATCATGAAGGGCGGCGTGAAGGTCGGCCAGTACGCGCTGCAGCGCCGCGTCACCACCGGCGGCACCACCGCGCCGCTGAACACCGCGGCCACCACCATCACGCTGTTCTTCGCCACCGCCTCGGGCTCGGCGCCGCAGAACATCGTGCTGCAGGGCGCGCACGACTTCGGCCCGGGCAACTTCCGCGGCAGCGTCAGCGGTGCGTCGAACCGCTTCAGCTGGATCCAGGGTGGCGACGCCACCTACAGCTCGCCGGCCGCCGGCACGCTCAGCCTGGTCATCAGCTGGGCCGGTGCGTCGCAGCTCACCCTGCCCTGAGCGGCGCCCGCCGAGATGCGCACCGACATCCGCCGGCGCAGTCTGGTCGCGGCGCTGGCGCTCGGCCTGGGCGGCCTGATGGTCGCCTGGGTCGGCGGCATGCCGGCGCCGCACGATGCCGGCGTCGCGAGCGTCGGCGTCGCGGCGCTGACGCTGCGCCAAGCCGCCGATGCACTGGCGGCGCGCTACCAGCTGCGCATCGTGATCGATCCCGCGGTGCGCGGCGACACACCGGCGCCGTTCGATCCGAACGACGCGTCGCTGCCGCTCGAGACGCAGCTGCAGCGTCTGTTCGCTGGCCATGAACTGCTGCTGCACCACACGGCCGACCGCGGCAGCGGTGCGCGCCTGGTGGCCGCCTGGGTGTTCGCGCGCGCGGAGGATGTGTCGGTGGCGCCGCGGCCGACCGCGGCCCTGGCGGCAACGACGACGGCGCCGACGATCGTCGCAGCGGCCATGCTGCCCGCGGCCGCGCCTGCCGCGCCGCGAAGCGAACCAGGCCGTGGCCTGCACGATGCCGACGAGCAGGTACGACTGCAGGCGCTGCAGTCGAGCGGCAGCGACACCCCGCCCGCGAGCCCGCACGAGCTTCGCCGCCTGGTCGAGAACGACCCTTCGGAGGCGGTTCGCCTGCAGGCGCTGGAGGCACTCGCCGCGCATCCGGAGTCCGGCGAGGCCGAGCTGCGCCAGCTGATCGAGCAGCTCGCCGCCAACCCGTACACGCTGCTGGGCGAGCAGGCGCGCGCGCTGCGCGAGGCGCGCCAGGCCAGCCTCGCGGGGCTGACGCCCGAGCCGATCGACTCGCCGCCCTGAACGCCCGGATGCCCGGAGCGATCAGTAGCGCACGCGCGCGTAGTAGGTCTGCTGCGCCGCCTCGCGCGCCTGCGCCAGCGTGTGGATGCCACGCTCGGCGAGCAGCGGCACCAGCTTCAGGAAGATCTCCGCGGTGACCATCGCGTCGCCCACCGCGGTGTGGCGGCCCAGCACGTTGACGCCGAGTCGCTCGGCGATCGCCTCCAGCCGGTGCGACTGCTGCTGCGGGTGCACGACCGCCGACAGCAGCAGCGTGTCGAGCACCGGCTGGTCGAACACCACGCCCGTAGCCGCCTGCTTCAGCTCGAGGAAGCGCATGTCGAAGGCGGCGTTGTGCGCGACCAGCACGGTGTCCTGCGCGAAGGCATGAAAGGCCGGCAACACATCGACGATGCTCGGCGCGCCGGCGACCATCGCGGGCGTGATGCCGTGGATCGGGATGCCGGCCTCGGGAATGTCGCGCCGCGGGTCGACCAGTTGCTCGAACACGTCCTCGCGGCGCAGCTTGCCGGCGACGATGCGTGTCGCGCCGATCTGCAGGATCTCGTCGCCCTCGCCGGGGTTCAGGCCGGTGGTCTCGGTGTCGAACACCGTGTAGGCGAGTTCGGCCAGCGGCCGGTCGGCCAGTTCGCGCGATTGTTCGCTGGCGCGGAACAGGTCGAAGTCGTAGACCTCGGGGCGGCTCTCGGTGCGCACGATCTGCGCCGCGGCGAGCTGCTCGCCGCCGGCGGCCAGCGGCAGCAGCAGGCGGAAGAAGGACTCGTGGCGCACCCGTTCGCGCTCGAACCAGAACGCGCCGTCGTGGCGCTCGACCACGTCGCGCACCGTCAGCGCCAGGCTCTCGGCGCCGATGCGCATCGCATCGGTCTCCCAGCCCATCACCGTCTCGGTGCTCATCGCCTGGCCGATCCAGGCCAGGTCCAGCCGCGCGCGGCCGCCGGCTTCGGCCAGGCGCAGCTGCACCATCTTCAGCCCGTACTCGTCGACCAGGCGACCGGCCAGGTAGACCAGCGTCTGCAGCAGCGAGAAGCTGTCGACCTTCAGCCACAGCGACGCATCGACCTCGTGCGCCGCGACGCGGCAACCGCATTGCGCCTCGATGCGCCGCACCGCGGCGGCGACCAGGTCGGCGCCGAGCATGTCCTCCAGCGGCCAGCGTGTTTTCATCGTCTGCGCGGTGTGGCTGGCGAGTTCCTGGATGCGCCGGCTCATCGCGCCCACCTCGTCGCGGATCACGCCGTGGAAACGTTCGCGCGTGGCGGCATCGACGTCCTCGAAGTCCAGCATCTCCACCGCCGCCTGCAGGTTGCCCAGCGACGCGCGGCTGCCTTCGCTGAGCGCGTGCAGCAGTGCATCGCGACCGGACTCGTCGGCGAAGTCGCGGGTGATGTTCTCCAGCATCAGCACGAAGCCGTTGAGCGAGACCTCGCCGGGCTGGGCGTCGATGGCGCGCACCGGTGCCATCTGAACGCGCAGCAGCTGCCCGGCGCGCGTGCCGGTGACGAACTGCGCCGACGGGTGCGCCGCGCCACGCTGCAGGCGCTGCTGCACGCTCTCCAGCGCATGGGCGATCAGCGCACGGTCGAACACCGCATAGATCGAGCGGCCCAGGCCGAGCAGCTCGGCGCCGCCGCCGACCGCCGGTGCGCTGGACAGCGCACGGAACTGCGTTCGCGCGCGGCTGTTGTAGAGCAGGATGCGGCCGTCGAGGTTGCACACCACCACGCTCTGCGTCAGCTCGGCCATCAGCGCGGCCAGGCGGTTGCGCTCCTGCTCGACGCTGCGGCTGGCCTCGCGCACCTGCGCCGCGATGTCGGCACGCAGCTCGCCGCGCTGGCGCGAAAGCGCGTTGACCACCTCGGCGAGCGCGCGCACTTCGGCGCCGCCTTGCGGCTCCAGCTCGCGCTGCACGTCGGCAGCGAGCAGCACGCGTGCTTCTTCGGCCAGCCGTGCCGGCGCGGCGATCCAGCGCTGGTAGGCCTCGCGTGCCAGCCAGCCAAGGACCGCGGAGAGCAGCAGCCAGCCGAGCAGCAGCAGCGCGGCACGCGGCTCCAGCATCGCCCCGAGCGCGGCACGTTCGGCCGGCTCCAGCGTCGCCGCGAACAGCAGGCCGCCGCCCAGCGCCCACAGCGCCAGTACGGCGCCGGGCAGCAGCGCCGCCAGCCACTCGCGGCGATCGATCTTCATGGGCCGAGCAGCTCGCGCACCTTGTCGGCCAGCTCGCGCGTCGAGAAAGGTTTGGTCATGTACGCGTCGGCGCCGAGCGCCTGGCCCTTGGCGATGTCGGTGTCGCGGCCCTTGGCGCTGAGCATCAGGATCTTCACGCCGGCCAGCGTCTCGTCGGCACGCACCGCCTGGCAGACCTCGAAGCCGCTGAGCCCCGGCATCATCACGTCGAGCAGCACCAGGTCGGGCCGGTCGCGGCGGATCGCGGCCAGCGCTGACGGGCCGTCGCGCGCGATGCTGACCGCGTGGCCCTCGCGCTTCATCAGGAACTCCAGCGAGATGACGATGTTCGCCTCGTCGTCGGCGATCAGCACCTTCCTGTTCATCATGTCGTCTCCTCTTCTTGTCGCCCTTGCCAGGGCAGCTCGATGCCGAAGCAGGCGCCCTGCCCCGGTGCCGAGCGCAGCCACAGGCGCCCGCCGAAATGCTCGACGATCTGCCGGCTGATCGGCAGGCCCAGACCGGTGCCCGGCGGCCGGTTCGCCGTGTCGCCGCCCTGGCGGAACTTCTCGAACACCAGTTGCTGCTGCTCGGGCGCAATGCCCGGGCCGTTGTCCTGCACTTCGATGTGCGCGAAGCGTTCGTCACAGGCCAGGATCACCGTCACCCGGCCGGTGTGCTGTGGCACGAACTTGGCCGCGTTGGACAGCAGGTTGATCAGCACCTGCAGCAGCCGGTCACGGTCGGCGTGCAGCAGTGGCACCTGCTCGGGCTGCACCACGCTGACCGTCGCGCCACGCTCGCGGAAGGCCTCGCCGCTGGTCTGCACCGCATGGGCGATCAGCTCGCGCAGGTCGATCGCCTCGTGTTGCCACTGTGCGTGGCCGGACTCGATCTTCGCCATGTCCAGCACCTGGTTGACCAGGCGGCTCAGGCGCTCGGCCTCGGCCACCACCAGGCCGAGGAACTGCTGGCGCTGCGCGGCGTCCATCGCCGGGTCGTCGCGCATCAACTCGGCGAAGGCGCGGATCGAGGTCAGCGGTGTGCGCAGCTCATGCGTCACCGAAGACATGAAGTCGTCCTTCAGCCTGTCCAGGCTTTCGAGCTGGCGGTTCAGCGCACGCACCTGCGAGGCCTCGTCGAGCATGCGCAGGATGTCTTCGGCGGCCAGCGGCTCCTCCTCGACGACCGAGGCCATCACCGCACGTGCCGAGGCGCTGCCTATCGCGCCGGCGAGCTGCGTCTCGACACGCTGCACCAGCGCGGCGTCGGGCACGATGTGCGCGACCCCGGCCGCACCGCTGCGCGTCGCGTAGTCGGCGAACAGCTTGCCGGCCGGCTCGGCGCCGAGGAAACGCACCGCCAACTGCTGCAGTTCGGCCAGCCGCGCGCGGCCGCGCCAGAACAGCGGCGCGGCGCCGGCGCGCTGGAACACGTCGACGAACAGCAGCGCCTGGGTCACCTCGCGTGCCGACGGGGCGCGGGCCAGCGACACCGCGACATAGGCCGCGATGTTGCCGAGCAGGCTCCACAGCAGCGCGTGCGTCAGGCTGTCCAGCCCAGCCAGGCCGAGCAACTGTTCCGGCTTCAGCAGCGCGATACCGAACGGACCGTGGTCGAGAAAGCCGCGGTCCAGCCAGCCCGACTTGGCGATCGACGGCAGCAGCAGCGTCCACGCCCACAAACCGAAGCCGGTGGCCAGTCCGGCCAGCGCGCCTGCTTTCGTGCCGCCCTTCCAGTACATGCCGCCGAGCAGCGCCGGTCCGAACTGCGCCACCGCGGCGAAGCTGATCAGGCCGATGCTGACCAGCGCATAGGCCTCGCCGGCGATGCGGAAGTAGAGGTAGCCGAGCAGCAGCAGCAGCACGATGACGAAACGCCGCACCCGCAGCGGCACGGCGCTGAGGTCGTCAGCGGCGCGGTGGCGCAGGCGCAGCCACAGCGGCATCACCAGGTCGTTGCTGACCATGGTCGACACCGCGATGGCCTCGACGATCACCATGCCGGTGGCCGCCGACAGGCCGCCGATGAAGGCCAGCAGCGCCAGCGCTGGCACACCGCCATCCAGCGGCAGCGACAGCACGAAGGTCTCCGGGTCGGCGTTGCCGGGGCCGAAGTGCAGCAGGCCGCCGAGCGCGATCGGCAGCACGAACAGGTTGATCAGCAGCAGGTAGGCCGGAAAGGCCCAGGTGGCGCGCCGCACGTGACGCTCGTCGACGTTCTCCACCACCATCACCTGGAACTGGCGCGGCAGGAACAGCACCGACAGCCCGGCCAGCAGCACCAGTGCGGCCCACTGGCCACCGGCGAACTTCGTCTCGCCGCCGAGGCCAGTCAGCCCGGCCAGGTCGGGCCGCGCCTGGGCACGCGCGAAGATGTCGGCCGGCCCGTCGAACAGCCCCCAGCAGACGAACACGCCGATGGCCAGGAAGGCGAGCAGCTTGACCACCGACTCGAGCGCGATCGCCGCCACCATGCCTTCGTGGCGCTCGCTGGTGTCCAGATGCCGCGTGCCGAAGGCGACGGTGAAGCCGGCCAGCAGCAGCGCGATGTACAGCGTGCTGTCCTGCCACCAGGCGGCAGCGTGACCGCTGGCGCCGGTGAGCAGCGCCAGCCCGCTGGCGATCGCCTTCAGCTGCAGCGCCACGTAGGGCAGGATGCCGACCAGCGCGATCAGCGTGACCAGTGCGGCCAGCGTTCGGCTCTTGCCGTAGCGGCTGGCGATGAAGTCGGCGATCGAGGTGATGCGGTAGGCCCGCGCGATGCGGATCATCTTGCGCAGCAGCGTGCCGGCGAGCAGCAGCGCCAGCGTCGGGCCGAGATAGATCGGCAGGAACCACAGGCCCGAGCTGGCTGCGCGGCCAATGCTGCCGAAGTAGGTCCAGGCGGTGCAGTACACGCCCATCGACAGCGTGTAGACCCAGGCGTTGCCGATCACCGAGCGGCCCTCGCGCGCACGACGGTCGGCCCAGTGCGCCACCGCGAACAGCAGCAGCAGGTAGGCGAACGACGCGGCGAGGACGGGGAGCGTGGACATCAGCCCTCGTCCTCCGGCGCCTCGGCCACCCAGGCCGCCAGCGCGATCAGCACGGCCCAGCCGAGGAACAGCGCGAGCGGCAGCAGCGGCAGGCCGGCCACGGTGACCGGCCGGTCCCACAGCGTCAGCAGCGGGAAGTTCAGCAGCGCCCAGCCGGCGGCGAACAGGGCGACGAGACGCTGGTGGCGCAGGCGCTCGGGCATCGTCGTTCCCCGCTCACAGCGCGTCGAGCCGGAAGCGCTGGCGCAACAGCGCGCGGAAGCGCTTGTTGATGGCCAGCGCATCCTTGAACTGGTCGCGGTCCATGGTGCTCAGGTCGGAAGGCCGCACCAGGTTGCCCGGGCGCTCGCCGAGCTCGCGCTGGCGCAACTGGTGGCGCAGCTTCAGGCCCATCAGGTAGTGCAGCGCTTCGGTCAGGTCCTGCCCGAGCGCGGCGTCGATGGTGCCGCGCTCGACGAGCCTGCGGATGCGTTCGGCGGTGCCGCTGTCGGCCACGCCCTGCGCCAGGCTGAGCGCGCGCACACCGTGCACGATCGGGAAGGTGCCGAGCTTCTTCAGGTCCAGCGGCTGCTCGTCGCTGCGCGCGGTGAGCTTGAGCCACCAGCTCTGCGGCTCGTCGAACTGGTCGGCCGCGGCGGCGAAGCGCGCCAGGAAGGCGTCGCTGCCCGACAGCAGCTTGCGCAGGTGCGCGCGCAGTTCGTCGAGTAGGGCTGCGTCGCCAGCCACCACGGCGCTGTCCTGGAAGATCGCCAGGTTCATCGGCCCGTCGCCGTTCTTGCCGTACACCCACTCGCCGAGCGTCGCTCGCATCGCCGCGACGCTGCAGCACCACAGCGGGTTGGTCAGCATGATGTCGCCCGGGCACGGCGGGTAGCCGAAGGCCGACAGCGCGGCATTGAAGCGCTGCGTGGCCGCTTCCAGCTGCGCATGCTCGAAGCCGTCGCGCAGCAGCAGCGCGTTGTCCTGGTCGGTCTTGAGGATCTGCTCGCCACGCCCTTCGCTGCCCATCACCAGCAGGCAGCTGTTGGCCACCAGTTCGGCCGGGGCGACCAGGCTCCACGTCTTGGCGAACAGGCGGTGGTTGAGTTCGCCCACCAGCCGCGCGATGCGCTCGATCTTGATGCCGCCGTCGTGCAGCAGCTCCACCAGCGCGTCGACACGCTGCGCGGCGACGGCGAGATCGTCGATGGAGGCCGCCTCGTCGATCTGCAGCGCCACGATGTGCGAATGGTTGGCGACGAAGCTGACCAGGTCGAGCTGGCCCAGCACGCCCAGCACCTCCGTGCCGTCGCGCACCAGCAGGCGGTGCACGCGGTGGCGCACCATCAGCCACAGCGCCTCGAACAGCTCGGCGTCGGCGTCGATCTCGATCAGCCCGAAGCGCGCCACCTCACGCACCGCCAGCCGCGCCGGCGGCGTGTCGCGCAGCAGCGCGTCGCGCAGGTCGGTGGTGGTGAAGATGCCCAGGCGGTTGCCGGCCTCGCCGGCGTCGTTGACCAGCGCGCTGGTCAGCCCCTGCGCCGACAGCTCGCGGCACACCGAGACGAGGTCGAGCGCGCCGTCGACGTAGTAGGGCTTGCGCACGTAGGCATCGCGCACCTTGGCGGTGACGAGCGAAAGCATTTCGCGCTGGGATTCAGGGCCGCGGCTGTCGGGCATGCGAGCGTCGAATGTGAGAACGGGACCGCAGGCAGTGTGCCCGCAGCCCCGTCCGGTGGCTTGCCTTTCGTCTAGCGACGAGGCATCAGTGGCCGGAGGCTCCCGCCGCGCCGATGCCGGTCTCCGAACGCACCTGCTGGGCCAGGAAGCCCTCGCGGTCGGTGTAGGCGCGGGCGCCGCGGTCGAGCACCGAGAACAGCCAGATGCCGACGAAGCCGATGGTCATCGAGAACAGCGCGGGTGAGGTGTAGGGGAACAGCGCCGAGCCCTTGGGGTTGCCCAGCGTGGCTTCCCACACCGACGGCGACACCACGGTCAGCACCACCGACGAGATCAGGCCGAGGAAGCCGCCGATCACCGCACCCTTGGTCGTGCAATCCTTCCACAGCACGCTCATGAAGAGCACCGGGAAGTTGGCCGAGGCGGCGATCGCGAAGGCCAGCGAGACCATGAAGGCGATGTTCTGCTTCTCGAAGGCGATGCCCAGCACCACCGCGATGATGCCCAGCGCGATCGTCGTCGCCTTGGACACGCGCAGTTCGGCGGCGCTGTCGGCCTTGCCCTGCTTGAGCACCGTGGCGTAGATGTCGTGCGACACCGCCGAAGCGCCCGACAGCGTCAGGCCGGCCACCACCGCGAGGATGGTCGCGAACGCCACCGCCGAGATGAAACCGAGGAACACGTTGCCGCCCACCGCGTTGGCCAGGTGGATGGCGGCCATGTTGCCGCCGCCCAGCAGCGCGCCCTTGGCGTCGAGGAACTGCGGGTTGGTCAGCACGAAGGTGATCGCGCCGAAGCCGATGATGAAGGTCAGCAGGTAGAAGTAGCCGATCCAGCCGGTCGCCCACATCACGCTCTTGCGCGCTTCCTTGGCCGAAGGCACGGTGAAGAAGCGCATCAGGATGTGCGGCAGGCCGGCGGTGCCGAACATCAGCGCCATGCCGAAGCTGATCGCCGAGATCGGGTCCTTGACGAAGTTGCCCGGGCCCATGATCGACTGACCGAGCTTGGCTGCTTCCTCCGGCGTCTTGCCGGCGCCGGTGGCGAGGCTGGCCTTGATCTCGACCGCCTTGGCGAACATCGCCTCGGGGCTGAAGCCGAACTGCCACATCACCATGAAGGCCATGAAGGACGCGCCGCCGAGCAGCAGGCAGGCCTTGATGATCTGCACCCAGGTGGTGGCGGTCATGCCGCCGAACAGCACGTAGACCATCATCAGCGCGCCGACGATGACCACCGCGATCCAGTACTCGAGGCCGAACAGCAGCTTGATCAGCTGGCCGGCGCCGACCATCTGCGCGATCAGGTAGAACGCGACGACGACCAGCGTGCCCGAGGCGGCGAAGATGCGCACCGGCTTCTGCTCGAAGCGGAACGCGGCCACGTCGGCGAAGGTGAACTTGCCGAGGTTGCGCAGCCGTTCGGCCATCAGGAAGGTGATCACCGGCCAGCCGACCAGGAAGCCGATCGAGTAGATCAGGCCGTCGAAGCCGGAGGCCATCACCGCGGCGGAAATGCCGAGGAACGAAGCCGCCGACATGTAGTCGCCGGCGATCGCCAGGCCGTTCTGGAAGCCGGTGATGCCACCGCCAGCGGTGTAGAAGTCGGCCGCGCTCTTGGTGCGCGCGGCGGCCCACTTGGTGATGAACAGCGTGAAGATCACGAACACGCCGAACATGCCGATGGCCGTCCAGTTGGTCGCCTGCTTCTGCGCCTGGCCGAGGTCGGCGCCGGCCGCCAGCGCGGCGCCCGCCGCGCCGAGCAGCGCGGCCAGCGTCAGCACGCGGCGGGTGGTGTTGCTGAGTCGGATCGAGCGGCTCATTTCAGCACCCCCTGGCGAACGGCCTCGGTCAGCTCGTCGTACTGGCTATTGGCGCGCAGCACGTAGAACGCGGTGATCACGACGGTGAACACGATCACGCCGAAGCCGATGGGGATGCCCACCGTCATCACGCCCTCGCCGAGGCGCTGCGACAGGAAGGGCTTGTTGAAGGCCACCAGCATGATGAAGCCGTAGTACACGACCATCATCGCCAGCGTGAGCCACCAGCCGAACGCCGAGCGTTTGGCCTTCAGCTCGATGTACTTGGGGTGGGTCGAGATCTTGCGGACCAGATCGTCGTCCATGGTGTGTCTCCTCTCGTGTGGATGAGCCTCAGCGAGGCCGTTCGTGAATCCTCCACGATCGGACTGACCAAGCTCTGACGCAGAGCCAACGCGGGCTGACGCGGAACTGAAGTGAAACTGACGGCGCGCGATGCGCGCTTGATGTGCGTCAGTTCAGCTGCGCACGACACCGGGCCGCGGCACGGCGGCGGCATCCCAGTCGGGGCCGTCGAACCACGCATCGCCGCGCAGGCAGGCAGCGAGCATCTCGAGCGAATCGAGACCCCAGAACAGGCGGCCGTCGAGCTCGATGGTGGGCACGCCGAACACGCCGCGTGCGAGCGCCTGTGCGGTGAAGTCCTTGACCGACTGCTTGACGGCGTCGCCTTCGGGGTCGCGCTGCGGCGCGAGGCGCGCACGCAGATCGGCAAGGCGCTCGGCATCGTTGGCGTCGGCAGCGCCGTGCCACACATGGTGCAGCACCTGCTCGCACTGCCAGCGGTTCGGCGTGCCGCCTTCGGGCGCGCAGGCGTGCAGCAGGCGCAGCAGCGCGAGTGGGTTGAACGGGTGCTGCGCCGGCGTCTCGATGCGGATGCCGAGCCGGTGCGCTTGCCAGGCGATCTGCCGGAAGGTCCAGGCCCGCTTCGGCTCGATCTCGGCGGGGCCCTTCTGCCCCCATTGCTTCAGCAGGCCGGCGAACAGGATGGGCCGGTAGTCGACGCTGTAGGACAGCCCCTCCAGCGCCTGCGGCAGGCGCTCGAACGCGAGATGCGCGTAGGGCGAGATCGGATCGAACCAGAACTGCAGCGCCTTCACGTCGGCGTTCCCTTCAGCGCCGCCAGCGCCTCACGGCGCTGCGGCAGCAGCCGCCAGACGGCGCGCTTCTGATCGTTGTCGAGCACCGACCAGGCAGCGATCTCGTCGAGCGTGCGCAGGCAGCCTTCGCACCAGCCGCTGCGTGCGTCCATCTTGCACACGCTGATGCACGGCGACGGCACGGCGGTGCTCGACGCTGTCATGCCTGCACGACGTCGGCCACCGGCGCGCCGGTCAGCGCCTCGAGCTGCGCCGGGCTCAGCTTGAACACGCCGTTGGGATGGCCGGCCGCTGCCCAGATCTCGCCGAAGCGGAACAGCTCGCGGTCGATCAGCGTGACCGGCGCCGAGGCGTGCGCGAGCGGCGAGACGCCGCCGATCGTGAAGCCGGTGCGTGCCTTGACGAAGTCGGCATCGGCGCGGCCGAGCGAACCGACGATGGCCGCGACCTTCTTCTCGTCGACACGCCTGTCGCCCGAGGTCACCACAAGCACCGCGGCCTCGTCGGCCTTGCGCCGGAAGATCACGCTCTTGGCGATCTGGCCGACCTGCACGCCCAGCGCATCGGCGGCCTCCTGCGAGGTGCGCGCGGAAACCTCCAGCCACACCGGCGCATGCGGATGGCTGCGCTCGCTGAGCGCCTGCGTGACGCGCCTGAATCCCTCCGGGCGGTCGATCGTCGTGTCGCTCATGCCGCCGCCTTCTCGCGCTTGGTCAGCAGCGCCTTGCCGGCTCGCGACACCGGCGGGCGGCCCAGCACGCCGGAGATGAAGGCGCCGGCATCGACCAGCGCATCGAGGTCGATGCCGGTATCGATGCCCAGGCCGTTCAGCATGAACACCACGTCCTCGGTGGCGACGTTGCCGGTCGCGCCCTTCGCATACGGGCAGCCGCCGAGGCCGGCGACGCTGGTGTCGAAGTGGTGGATGCCCATCTCCAGGCAGGCATAGATGTTGGCCAGCGCCTGGCCGTAGGTGTCGTGGAAATGGCCGCTGACCTCGGCGAGCGGGAAGTGCTTCAGCGCACGCTCCATCGCCGCCTGCACCCGCTTGGGCGTGCCGACGCCGATGGTGTCGGCGATGCCGCAGTGGTCGACTCCGATCGCCTTCATCAGCTTCACCACATGCTCGACCTCGTCGGCGCTCACTTCGCCCTGGTAGGGACAGCCGAGCGCGCAGGACACAGCGGCACGCACCTTCAGGCCCCGTTCGTGAGCCAGCGCCACCACCGGCGCAAAACGTTCGACCGACTCGGCGATCGAGCAGTTGATGTTGCGCTGGCTGAAGGCCTCGCTGGCCGCGCCGAACACCACCACCTCGTGCGGCATCGTCGGCAGTGCTGCTTCCAGGCCCTTCATGTTCGGCGTCAGCACCGAGTAGCGCACGTCCGGCCGGCGCACGATGCCAGCCATCACTTCGGCGTTGTCGCCCATCTGCGGCACCCACTTCGGGCTGACGAAGCTGGTGACCTCGATCTCGCGCAGGCCGGCCGCCTGCAGCCGGTGCACCAGCTCGATCTTGTCGGCGGCGGACACCGGTTGCTTCTCGTTCTGCAATCCGTCGCGCGGCCCGACGTCGACGATGCGCACAGTCGAAGGAATCATGAAATATGTCTCGTGCAAAGAGGCGGGTTCACCACGTTCCCCCGCAGCTAGGGATGGCCGTAACGGGCTTGATACAGGAAGATACAAACACCAGCCAGGAACCTCCGTGGACACCAGCACCCGACTCCGCCTCGCCACGCGCATCCATTTTGCGCTGCTCCGCCACTACGGCGAGAAAGTGGAGATCGGAGACCTGATGAAGGCCGAGGGTGAAGTTCGCGAAGCGATCTGGGTCTGCGAAGCCTCGGGCGACCCGGCGCTCGCCGCGATGGCGCGGCAATTGCGCATGGCCAAGGACGAACCGGTCGGCGCCGTCGCGCAGGACACCGGCTGGGCCAGCAACACCTCCGGCTTCGGCGTTTCGCGCCCGGCTGATCTCGACATGAAGTCCGAGCCGCCGTCGAGCTGGTACAAGCCCTCCACCTGGGGCCGCCGCGGCAGCGAATCGCGCCACAACTGAGCCCCCGGCTTCACGGGACGACCCTCCGCGCTGCGCGCTCCGGAATTCGCGCTTGGGAGCGGCCCGGCGCGCTCACGCCGCGGCCTCCAGCCGCAGCAGTTCCTCGCCTTCCAGCACCTGGTCGCCGACCGCGTAGAGCAGTTCGGTCACGGTGCCGTCGCGCGGCGCGGTGATGGTGTGCTCCATCTTCATCGCCTCCATCACCGCCAGCGCCTGGCCCTTCTTCACCGCATCGCCGGCTTTCGCCAACAGCGAGATCAGCTTGCCGGGCATCGGCGCGGTCAGCCGCCCGCCTTCGGCAGCGGCGTCGCCAGCATGGGCAATCGGGTCGATCACGTGCAGCGTGGCCGCTCCCTCCGGTGAGAACACCGCGACGCGCTCGCCGACGGCGTAGACCGCGAGCGTCCAGCGCCGCCCGGCCAGCGTGACCTCTTGCAGCGTGCTGTTGCGCGAACTGGCGCCGAAAGGCCAGGCGCGTTCGCCGACCGCCATGACGGTCTCGCCGCGGTGCGTGCGCGTCAGCGTCGCGACATGGTGCGTGCCACCGGCCTCGAAGTCGAAGCGGCGCACCGCGGCGCCGTGCAGGCGCCAGGCGTCGCGCCTGGCCCAGGGGTCGGCATCCTCGGCCGCACGTTCGTGCGCGAGCTGGTGCGCGATGGCGCCGGCCGCCGCGACCTCCAGCGCCAGCGGTGGCTGGTCGAACAACGCGGTGCGCTCGCGCTCGATCAGCGCGGTGTCGAGATCGGCCTGCGCGAACGAACGGCTGGTCGCCACGCGGCGCAGGAAGGCCACGTTGGTCTGCAGGCCGACGATGTGCGTCTGCGCCAGTGCCGCATCGAGACGTGCCAGCGCCTGTGCACGATCGGCGCCCCAGACGATCAGCTTGGCGATCATCGAGTCGTAGTGCGGCGAGATGGCGTCGCCCTCGCGCACGCCGGCGTCCACGCGCACGGTGCCACGCTCGAAGTTCGTGCAGTCCGGCGTGCGGTAGACGTCCAGCGTGCCGGTGGCCGGCAGGAAGTTCGCGTCGGGGTTCTCGGCGCAGATGCGCGCCTCGATCGCGTGGCCGTGCATGCGCAGCTCGTCCTGCTTCAGCGGCAGCGGCTCGCCGCTGGCCACGCGCAACTGCCACTCGACCAGGTCCAGCCCGGTGATCGCCTCGGTGACCGGGTGCTCGACCTGCAGCCGCGTGTTCATCTCCATGAAGAAGAAGCGCAGGTCGCCGTCGCTCGTCGGCTCGGCGATGAACTCCACCGTGCCGGCGCCGACATAGCCCACCGCCTTGGCAGCCGCGACCGCGGCGGCGCCCATCTCGCGCCGCCGCGCCTCGCTCATGCCCGGTGCCGGAGCCTCTTCCAACACCTTCTGGTGGCGCCGCTGCACCGAGCAGTCGCGCTCGAACAGGTAGACGCACTGGCCGTGCGTGTCGCCGAACACCTGGATCTCGATGTGGCGCGGTCGCGTGACGTAGCGTTCGATCAGCACCGCGTCGTCGCCGAAGCTGTTGCGCGCCTCACGCTGGCAGGAGGCGAGCGACGGCGTCGAACTCGTCGGCCTTGGTGACGATGCGCATGCCCTTGCCGCCACCGCCGGCGCTGGCCTTGATCAGCACCGGGTAGCCGATGCGGTCGGCCTCGCGCTTCAGCAGCGCCGGGTCCTGGTCGGCGCCGTGGTAGCCCGGCACGAGCGGCACGCCGGCCTTCTCCATCAGCTGCTTCGACTCCGCTTTCAGGCCCATCGCCTTGATCGCCGAGGCCGGCGGGCCGATGAAGACGAGGCCGGCGTCGGCGCAGGCCTGCGCGAAGTCCTCGTTCTCGCTGAGGAAGCCGTAGCCCGGGTGGATGGCCTGCGCGCCGGTCGCGCGCGCCGCCTCGAGGATGCGCTCGCTGCGCAGGTAGCTGTCGCGCGGCGCATTGCCGCCGATGTGTATCGCCTCGTCGCAGGCGGCGACGTGCCTGGCACTGGCATCGGCATCCGAATAGACGGCGACGGTACGGATGCCGAGGCGACGCGCGGTGGCGGCAACGCGGCAGGCGATCTCACCACGGTTGGCAATCAGGATCTTGCTGAACATGAGGACCTCAGACGGGAGATGTGCTGCCGCGCAGCCAGCCGGCCACGCGGCGCGCGAGGGCACGCAGGAACTTGCCGAGCATCACGATGAGCACGATCGCGATGACGAAGGCGATGGCCAGCACGACGGCCAGCGCGACCGGATGGGTCCACGACAGCCACAGCGCCGCCGGCACGAAGGCATCGCCGGCCAGCGACAGGCCGATGTTGGAGAAGGGCTCGGGCGAGGTGTTGGCCGCGGCACGCGTGGTGGCCTTGGCGACATGGCTGGTAGCGGCCAGCGTGCCGCCCAGCAGCGCGGCGGCCATCGCCCAGGTGCCCTGGTCGGCGCCGAACACCGAGGCCGCCAGCGCCGCGCCGGCCGGGATGCGCACCAGCGTGTGCAGCAGGTCCCACAGCGTGTCGACGCCGGGGATCTTGTCGGCGAAGAATTCGACGAACAGCATGAAGCCGCTCGCACCCAGCATGGCCGGATGTTGCAGCACCTTCAGGCCCTGCGGCAGCTCGACCCAGCCGACGTAGCCGGCCAGGCCGGTGAGGAAGACGACCAGGTACAGCCGCATGCCGCTCGCCCAGCCGAGCGCGGCGGCGATGGCCAGCAACTGCGTGGTGTCGAGCGCTTGCATGCCCGTCAGGCCAACCAGTTCGGCGCGCGCTTGCCGAGGAAGGACTGGATTCCCTCGCGGCCTTCGTCGCTGGCGCGGATGTCGGCGATGCGGCGTGCGGTGTCGGCGCGCAGCTCGGCGTCGATGGGGCGGCCGGCCACGTCTTTCACCAGCGTCTTGCAGGCCCGTACCGCCATCGGCCCGTTGGTCACCAGCGCGGCGACGAGTTCGTCGACCGTGGCGTCCAGCGCGTCCGCGGCGACACACTCGTGCACGAAGCCCATGGCCTGGGCCTGCGCGGCGCTGAAACGCTCGGCAGTGACGAACCAGCGCCGCGCCGCCTGCTCGCCCATCGCCTTGACCACGTACGGCCCGATGGTGGCTGGCAGCAGGCCCAGCCTGGCCTCGCTGAGGCAGAACTGCACGCCCTCGGCGGCGACCAGCACGTCGCACACCGCGGCCAGGCCCAGGCCGCCGGCGTAGCAGTCGCCATGTACACGGCCGACCACCGGCACCGGGCAGGAGTAGAGCGTCCACAGCATGTCGGCCAGCGCCTGCGCGTCGGCGCGGTTCTGCTCCCAGCTGTAACCGGCCATCGCACGCATCCAGTTCAGGTCGGCGCCGGCGCAGAAGGCCTTGCCATGACCGCCGAGCACGATGCAGCGAAGACTCGCATCCGCGGCGAGCGTTGCGAAGGTCTGGGTCAGTTCGGCGATCACGCCGTCGTTGAAGGCGTTGCGCACCTCGGGGCGGTTCAGGAACACGCGAGCGACCGGGCCGCTGCGTTGCACGTCGAGTGTCGTGGTCATGATCGGTCTCAGTACCGTTTTGCGGCTTCGTCGAGCATCACCTCGGTGGCGCCGCCGCCGATGGCGAGGATGCGTGCGTCACGCCACAGCCGTTCGATCGCCGTGCCGCGCATGTAGCCCATGCCGCCGTGAAACTGCTGGCAGGCCTGCACGACCTCGTTGACCAGTTCGCCGGTCAGCGACTTGAGCAGGGACACGTCCTGCACCACGTCGTGGCCCTGCGCGACGCGCCAGGCGCAGTGGTAGAGGTACTGGCGCGCGGCGCGTGTCTTCGCGTCGAGCATCGCCAGGCGCTGGCGCACCACCTGCTTGTCGAACAGCGTGGCGCCGAAGGCCCGTCGGTCGCGCACGTACTCGAGCGTCAGCTTGAGCGCCTGCGTGCAGTGGCCCACCGCCATCGCGGCCAGCGCGATGCGCTCGGTCTGGAAGTTCTTCATCACCGAGTAGAAGCCCTTGTCCTGCTCGCCGAGCAGGTGGGCGGCCGGGATTCGGCAATCGTCGAACACGAGTTCGGCGGTGTCGGACGAAAGCCAGCCGGTCTTCTCCAGCGAACGCCCGACCGTGAAGCCCGGCGTGCCCTTCTCGACGATGAACATCGAGATCGCATGGCGTGCCGTGCCCGTTCGTGCGGCGACGAAGTACAGGTCGGCATGCACGCCGTTGGTGATGAAGAGCTTGCTGCCGTCGAGCACCCACTGGTCGCCGTCACGCCGGGCGGTGGTCTTCAACCCCGCCACGTCCGAGCCCGCGCCCGGCTCGGTGATCGCCACCGCGGTGATCGTGCGGCCGGCGGTCACGCCAGGCATGTACTTCGCCTGCTGCGCGGCGTTGCCGGCGTGGTGCAGGTGCGGGCTCGCCATGTCGGTGTGCACGAGCACGGTGATGATGAAGCCGCCGTAGGTCGACTGCGACAGCGCCTCGGCGAACACCAGGTTGGTCAGCGCATCGGCCTCGGCGCCGCCGTGCTGGGCCGCGTACATCAGCCCGAGGAAACCGGCTTCGCCCATCTTGCGCAGCACCTCGCGCGGCACGCAGCCGTCGCGCTCCCACGCTTCGGCGAACGGCTCGACCTCGCGCGCCAGGAAACGCGCCACCTGCTCGCGCAGCGTCTCGTGCTCGGGGCTCAGGTAGATGTTCTCCATCACCCCGACCTCACATGCGGAACACGCCGAACTTCGCGTCCGGGATGGTCGCGTTCAGGCTCGCGCTGATCGCCAGCGCCAGCACGCGCCGCGTGTCGGCCGGGTCGATCACGCCGTCGTCCCACAGCCGCGCGCTGGCGTAGTATGGGTGCGCCTGGTGCGCGAACTGGTCGAGGATGGGCTGCTTGAAGGCCTTCTCCTCGTCGCCGGACCACGAGCCGCCCTTGGCCTCGATGCCGTCGCGCTTCACCGTGGCCAGCACGCTCGCCGCCTGCTCGCCGCCCATCACCGAGATGCGTGCGTTCGGCCACATCCACAGGAAGCGCGGCGAATAGGCGCGGCCGCACATGCCGTAGTTGCCGGCGCCGAAGCTGCCGCCGATGATGACGGTGAACTTGGGCACGTTGACGGTCGACACCGCGGTGACCATCTTCGCGCCGTGCTTGGCGATGCCTTCGCTCTCGTACTTGCGGCCGACCATGAAGCCGGTGATGTTCTGCAGGAACACCAGCGGGATCTTGCGCTGACCGCACAGCTCGATGAAGTGCGCCCCCTTCAGCGCGCTCTCGCTGAACAGCACGCCGTTGTTGGCGACGATGCCCACCGGCATGCCCTCGATGTGCGCGAAGCCGCAGACCAGCGTGGTGCCGTAGCGCGCCTTGAACTCGTCGAACTCGCTGCCGTCGACGATGCGCGCGATGATCTCGTGCACGTCGTAGGGCTTGCGCGAATCGGTGGGGATGATGCCGTGCAGTTCGTCGGGCGAGAACAGCGGCGGCCGCGGCACGGCGAGGCGCTGTTCATGCGCCTTGCGCCAGTTGAGGTTGGCCACCGAGGCCCGCGCGATCGCCAGCGCGTGGGTGTCGTTCTGCGCCAGGTGGTCGGCCACGCCCGACAGCCGCGTGTGCACGTCGCCGCCGCCCAGGTCTTCGGCGCTGACCACCTCGCCGATCGCCGCCTTCACCAGCGGCGGGCCGCCGAGGAAGATGGTGCCCTGGTTCTTCACGATGATCGACTCGTCGCTCATCGCCGGCATGTAGGCGCCGCCGGCGGTGCACGAGCCCATCACCACCGCGATCTGCGGGATGCCCTGGGCGCTCATGTTGGCCTGGTTGAAGAAGATGCGGCCGAAGTGCTCGCGGTCGGGGAACACGTCGTCCTGGTTGGGCAGGTTGGCGCCGCCGCTGTCGACCAGGTAGATGCACGGCAGGCGGTTCTGCATCGCGATCTCCTGCGCGCGCAGGTGCTTCTTCACCGTCATCGGGAAGTAGGTGCCGCCCTTCACCGTGGCGTCGTTGCAGACCACCATGCACTCGATGCCGGCCACGCGGCCGATGCCGGCGATCAGCCCGGCGCCCGGCGCGGCATCGACGCCGCCCTTCTCCTTGTACATGTCGAGCGCGGCCAGCGGCGCCACCTCGAGGAAGGGCGTGTCCGGGTCGAGCAGCATCTCGACGCGCTCGCGCGGCAGCAGTTTGCCGCGCGCGGTGTGCTTGGCGCGGGCCGCCTCGCCGCCACCCTGGGCGATCTGCGCGAGCTTCGCATTCAGGTCGTCGACCAGCGCGCGCATCGCCGCGGCATTGGCCTTGAAGTCCTCGCCGCGGGGGCTGAGGTTGGAGGCGAGAACGGGCATGGTGTCTCCGGGGCGCTGATTGACGTTTACGTAAACGTCAATTCGATTCTATCGGTTCCTGTCGGCTTCTAGCGGCTTGCGTAGATCCGGTCTTCCTGCCAGCCCAGCGCGGCCATGTCGGCGACGCGGAACTTGTCGTCGCTGGGCATCAGGAACTCGTCGAACTGCGGCGGCGCCACCGTGGTACCGGAGAGCATCGCGTGCACCTGGCCGCGATGATGCGTCTGGTGCATGAACAGGTGGGCCAGCACATGGGCGGCGCGGTCGCGCTGCACATGCTCGCCACGGTCCATGTCGACCATCGTGTCGCAGCCGGCGTCGCTCAGCGCATCGCACCAGGCGATCAGGCGCTCGTCGCTGGCACGCTGGCGCTGCACGAGCTCGGGCAGCGTCGCGGCGGGCACGAAGCGGCGGTACTTCTGCGGCAGTTCGGCGTCGCCATGCAGCGCGCCGATGTAGTACTCGTCGATCGCGAGGATGTGGTTCAGCGTGGCAGCGAGGCTGGGAAAGAAGCTCACCCGCGGCGCATGGAACTCGGCGTCGGGCAGCGACGCCATCGCCGTGTGCAGCCGGTGGTTCACGAGCCGGTTGGCACGTGCCTGGATGCGAAGCTGGCCGGCGAGCGTGAGCATCAGAACGGCCCCTTCTCGAGCCAGCGCTCGATCTGCGGCCGGCGGTCGTTGCCCCAGAACGGCTCGCCGTCGACCACGAAGAACGGTGCACCGAACACGCCGGCGGCGATCGCGGCCTCGTTCTCGGCCTTCAGGCGCAGCTTCCAGGCCGGGTCGCTCCACACCGCCTCGGCGGCGTCGGCGCCAATGCCGAAGTCTTCGGCGAGCTGGCGCAGCAAGGTGGCATTGCTGAGGTCGACACCGCGCGCGAAGTAGGCGCGGAAGCAATGCCGCGCCCATTGCCGTGCGCGTTCGGCATCGCCCTCGGCCAGCCACCAGAACAGGCGCGCGGCGTTCTGCGTCGGGATCGGGAAGGGGTCCGGGTTCTTCAGCGGCACGCCGGCGAAACGTGCCGAGCGTTCGAAGTCGTGCAGCGAGTACTCGCGCTTGATCGGGTACGACACCGGACTCTTCAGTTCGGCGGCCAGGAAGGTGGCGCCGAGCAGGATGGCTTTCCAGTTGACCGTGCGGCCGTGGCGCGCGGCCAGTGCGGCTATCCATTCGGAGGCGATGTAGGAGTACGGCGACGAGAAGTCGAAGTAGAAATCGATGCTGCGCGGGACGGCGGTGTTCATGCGGCCAGCGTAGCGCGACGCTTGACCCTTGTCATGTCGGCAGCAACCCTGCTGGATAGCATCGCCGCGATGGGCTTGTCGCTTGCCGTGGTGATCGTCGCGCTGGCCGCCGCGCTCGCGCTGCGCCCCTGGCGGCAGCTGCGCGGCGCGTCGATCTGGCACCCCTGGCTGGCCTGCCTGGTGCTGCTGCCCTGGCTGTGGGCGGCGCAGCGCTTCATGCCCGGCGGCATCGCCGTTCAGCTCTCCGGTGCCTGCCTGATGGTGCTGATGCTCGGCTGGCCGCTGGCGGTGCTGAGCCTGCTGCCGATCGCCGCGCTGGGCGCCTGGCTGGGCGGCATTGCCTGGCCGGCTGCGCTTGACCACCTGGCCTGGAACGGCATCGTCGCCGCCACGCTGGCGCTGGCCATCGGACTGGCGACCAGGCGCTGGCTGCCCCCGCATCCCTTCGTGTTCATCCTCGGCCGCGGCTTCATCGTCACCGCGCTGGCGATGATGGGCGCCGGCACGCTGGCCACGCTGGTGAACCCGCCGCCCGAAAGCACCGAGCTCGGCTCGGCACTGCTCGGCCATTGGCTGATGGCCTGGGGCGAAGCCTTCGCCACGGGCATGCTGGTGGCGATCTTCGTCGCCTTCCGGCCGCAGTGGCTGGCGAGCTGGTCGGACGAGCGTTATCTGCCCAGGAATTGAGGCCCGTGCGGGCCGGGCGAGGGGCTGTCAGCCTCGCCAGAACTGCGGCGTGAACAGCACCAGCACCGCCAGAAGCTCCAGCCGCCCGAGCAGCATGCCGAAGGTGCAGACCCAGGTCTGGAAGTCGCTCAGCCCGCCGTAGTTGACCGCCGGCCCCACCTCGCCGAGTCCCGGGCCGATGTTGTTGACGCACGCGATCACCGCGGTGAACGCGGTCACCACGTCGAGGCCGCTGAACAGCAGCACCATCGTCAGCGCCACCAGTGAGGCGCCGTAGACCATCATGTAGGCGATCACGTTCTGGATCACCCGCGGGCTGACCGCCGCACCGCCGATCACCACCGGGTTGACCACGTTGGGGTGCACGATGCGCACCAGCTCGCGCTGCGACTGCTTGAGCAGCAGGATCATGCGGACCATCTTGATGCCGCCGCCGGTCGAGCCGGCGCAGGTGGCGAAGCAGCCGAGCAGGATCATCAGCAGCGGCGCGAACAGCGGCCACTGCGCGTAGTCGTGGGTGGCATAGCCGGTCGTGGTGGCCACCGAGACGACGTGGAAGACGGTGTGGCGCAGCGCCTGGCCGAAGTCTGCGTAGACGCCGTTGGCCACCAGGTAGATCGAGATCAGCGCGATGCTGCCGATCACCACGCCGTAGAAGGCGCGCACCTCGACGTTGTGCCACAGCACGCGCAGCGAGCGCTGCTTCCAGGCGACGAAGTAGAGCGCGAAGCTGACGCCCGAAAGCATCATGAAGACCACCGCCACCGCCTCGATCAGCGGCGAGTTCCAGTAGCCGAAGCTCAGGTCGTGCGAGGAGAAGCCGCCCAGGCCCATGGTCGAGCACATGTGCATGAAGGCGTCGGCCCAGCCCATGCCGGCGAAGCGGTAGGCGAAGAAGCAGGCCACCGCGACGATGAAGTACACCGTCCACAGCCCGCGCGCGGTCTCGGCGATGCGCGGCGTCAGCTTGGCGTCCTTCATCGGGCCGGCGGTCTCGGTCTTGAACAGCTGCGCGCCGCCGACGCCGAGCAGCGGCAGGATCGCCACCGCCAGCACGATGATGCCCAGGCCGCCGATCAGCATCATGAAGCAGCGCCAGACGTTGACCGACAGCGGCAGCGCGTCGAGGCCGCTCAGCACCGTCGCGCCGGTGGCGGTGAAGCCGGACATCGCCTCGAAGTAGGCGTCGGTGACGCTCAGGCCCGGCACGGCGAGCAGCAGCGGGAGCGCGCCGAAGGCCGGCAGCGTGACCCAGGTCAGGCCGACCAGCACGAAGCCGTCGCGCGGCTGCAGCTCGCGGCGGAAGCGCCGCGTCGCCAGGCTCATCAGCACACCGCAGCCGAAGGTGCCCACGGTGCCGACCAGGAAGGCGTTCTCGGCCCGGTCGTGCTCGCTCAGCGCGAACAGCAGCGGCACGAGCATCAGCAGCGAGAACAGCACGACCATGCGGCCGACCAGCGCGACGACGGCCAGCGGCGAGTTCATCAGAACAGGAAGGTCGCGCCGACCTGGAACAGCTTCTCGATCTCGCGCACCATGCGCTTGCGCGGCACGAACACGATCACGTGGTCGCCGCTGGCGATCACGGTGTCGTGGTGCGGGATGATGACCTCGCGCTCGGCACCCTCCGCTTCGGCGCCACGCACGATCGCGCCGATCTGCGCGCCGCTGGGCAGCGGCAGTTCCTCGATGCGCCGGCCCACCACCTTCGACGACTTGCGGTCGCCATGCGCCACCGCCTCCAGCGCCTCGGCGGCGCCGCGGCGCAGGCTGTAGACGGCCTCGACGTCGCCGCGGCGCACGTGGGCCAGCAGTTCGCCGATCACCGTCTGCGCCGGCGACAGCGCGATGTCGATCTGCGTGCCCTGCACCAGGTCGGCGTAGGCGCGCCGGTTGATCAGCGCCAGCACGCGCCGCGCGCCCATGCGCTTGGCCAGCAGGCAGGCCATGATGTTGTCCTCGTCGTCGCTGGTCAGCGCGAGGAACAGGTCGGTGTCCTGCACGTTCTCGGTCTCGAGCAGTTCCTCGTCGGTGCTGTCGCCCTGCAGCACCAGCGCGTCGTTGCTCAGCTGCGTGGTCAGGTACTCGCAGCGCGCCAGGTTGGGCTCGATGACCTTGATGCGGCAGTCGCCGTCGATCTCGCGCGCCAGGCGCAGGCCGACGCGCCCGCCGCCGGCGATCATCACCCGGCGCACCGGCTCGTCGCGGCGGCGCAGCGCGTCGAGCACGCGGCGGATGTCACGCGTGGCGGCGAGCACGAAGACCTCGTCGCCCGGCTCGATGCGCGTGGTGCCGTCGCACACCATCTGCTGATCCACGCCCAGCTCGTCGCTGCGGTAGATGGCGACGAAGCGCATCTCGACCCCGGGCACCAGCTGCGGCAGCTCGCCGATGATGTGGCGCACCATCGGCCCGCCGGTCACCGCCCGCACCGCGATCAGGCTGACCGCGCCGCCGGCGAACTCCAGCACCTGCAGCGCCTCGGGGTACTCGATCAGCTTGCGGATGTAGCGCGTGATCGACTCTTCCGGGCAGATGACCTGGTCGACCGCGAAGCCCTGGTCGCCCATCAGCGGGCTCTCGTTCGGGAACTCCGGCGAGCGCAGCCGGGCGATCGTGGTCGGGATGTTGAACACGTCGTGCGCGACCTTGCAGCACACCAGGTTGGTCTCGTCCAGCGGCGCGCAGGCGATCAGCATGTCGGCGTCCTTCGCGCCGGCGGCTTCCAGCACCGAAGGCTGGATGCCGTTGCCCGGCACGCCGCGCAGGTCGAGCCGGTCCTCCAGCTCGCGCAGCCGCCGCGGGTCGGTGTCGATCACCGTGATGTCGTTCTTCTCCGACACCAGGCTCTCGGCCACGCTCTCGCCGACGCGGCCCGCGCCGAGGATGATGATGTTCATGCCAGCGCGCGGCCGATCAGGATCTTCTGCACGTCGGAGGTGCCTTCGTAGATCTGGCAGACGCGCACGTCGCGGTAGATGCGCTCGAGCGGGAAGTCGCTGACGTAGCCGTAGCCGCCGAGCGTCTGGATCGCCGCGCTGCACACACGCTCGGCCATCTCGCTGGCGTAGAGCTTGGCCATCGCCGCCTCCTTCAGGCAGGGCCGACCGGCGTCCTTCAGGCTCGCGGCGTGGTGGATCAGCTGGCGCGCCGCCTCCACCTGCATCGCCATCTCGGCGAGGCGGAACTGCACCGCCTGGTGCTCGAAGATGGGCTGACCGAAGGCGATGCGCTCCTTGGAATAGGCCAGCGCCACCTCGAAGGCCGCGCGCGCCATGCCCAGGCTCTGCGCGGCGATGCCGATGCGCCCGCCTTCCAGGCCCGACAGCGCGATCTTCAGCCCCTGCCCTTCCTCGCCGATCAGGTTGGCCACCGGCACGCGGCAGTTCTCGAACAGGATCTGCGCGGTGTCGCTGCTGTGCTGGCCCATCTTGTCTTCCAGCCGCGCGACGGTGTAGCCCGGCGTCGCGGTCGGCACCAGGAAGGCGCTGATGCCCTTCTTGCCGGCGGCCTTGTCGGTCACCGCCATCACGATGGCCACGTCGCCGTGCTTGCCGCTGGTGATGAACTGCTTGACGCCGTTGAGCACGTAGTGGTCACCCTCACGCACTGCCGTGGTCTTCAGCCCGTCGGCCTGCGAGCCGACGTGCGGCTCGGTCAGGCAGAAGGCGCCGAGCATCTCGCCGCGCGCCAGCGGCACGAGCCACTGCTGCTTCTGCGCGTCGCTGCCCCAGGCCATCAGGATCGAGCACACCGGACAGTTGTTGACGCTGATCACCGTCGAGGTGCCGCCGTCTCCGGCGGCGATCTCCTCGAGGATGACCGCCAGCGCCAGGTAGTCCAGCCCGGCACCGCCCCAGGCGTCGGGCACCGCCACGCCGTAGCAGCCGAGTGCGGCCAGGCCTTGCAGTGCCTCTGCCGGGAACTGGTGGTCCTTGTCCCAGCGCGCTGCATGCGGCGCGATCTGTTCCTGCACGAAGGCGCGCACCGCCTCCTGCACCGCGCGGTGGTCGTCGCTCAACAGCATCTTGTTCTCCTCACCAGGGGATCTCGCTGCCGTCGTGGTTCAGGAAGCGCCCGTTGTCCTGCGCCGCCAGGCCGGCGATCACGCGCCGCATGCCGGCCACGCTCTGCTCGACCGTGAGGTCGGCGTTCGAGCCGCCCATCTCGGTGCGCACCCAGCCCGGATGGAAGCTCACGCAGACCGCCCTGCCGGCCCACTCGAGCGAGATGTCCTTCAGCACCGAGTTGGCCGCCGCCTTGGAGGCGCGGTACAGCCAGCTGCCGGTCGCTGCGCGCGCACCCATCGAGCCCATCTTCGACGAGATCAGCGCCAGCTTCGCGCCCGGCGCCAGCATGTCGACGAGCTGCGGCAGCACGCGCATCGGCGCCAGCACGTTGGCATGCATCGTGTGGTCGAAGTCGGCGTCGGTGGGCGGCTCCAGGCCGGTCTGCCGCTTCAGCACACCGGCCACGTGCACGATGACGTCGAAGGACTGCCCATCGAGCTGCCAGGCCAGGCGCGAGGTGCTCTCGGCGCTGGTCACGTCGAGCGCGATCGCCGTCGCGCCCGCCGCCCGCAGCGTGGCCAGCGCGTCGTCGCCACGCGCGGTGGCGGTGACCAGCCAGCCCTCGGCGCGGTACTGGCGCACGAACTCGGCGCCGATGCCGCGCGAGGCGCCGACGATCAATGCATGCGGCATGTCAGAGCAGCTCGACCGCCAGCGCCGTCGCTTCGCCGCCACCGATGCACAGCGCCGCCATGCCCTTCTTCTTGCCCTGCTTGCGCAAGGCGCCGAGCAGCGTGACGACGATGCGCGCGCCGGAGGCGCCGATCGGATGGCCCAGCGCGCAGGCACCGCCGTGCACGTTGACGATCTCGTGCGCCAGCTTGAACTCGGCCATCGCGGCCATCGTCACCGCGGCGAAGGCTTCGTTGACCTCCCACAGGTCGACGTCCTTCACGCCCCAGCCGGCCTTCTTCAGCGCCTTGTCGATCGCGCCGACCGGTGCGGTGGTGAACCACTCCGGCGCCTGCGCATGCACTGCGTGCGAGACGATGCGCGCGACCGGCTTGACGCCCATCTGCTTCGCGGTCGATTCGCGCATCAGCACCAGCGCGGCAGCGCCGTCGGAGATGCTCGACGAGGTGGCTGCCGTGATCGCGCCGTCCTTCTTGAAGGCCGGCTTGAGGCCGGGGATCTTGTCCAGCTTGGCCTTGAACGGCTGCTCGTCGAACTTGATCACGGTGTCGCCGGCCTTGCCCGGCAGCGTGACCGGCGCCATCTCCCAGTCGAAGCTGCCGTCCTCGTTGGCCTTCTTGCTGCGCTGGGTGGAGGAGATCGCGAACTGGTCCATCGCCTCGCGCGTGAAGCTGTACTTGCCGACGCACTGCTCGGCGAACACGCCCATCGCCTTGCCGCGCTCGTAGGCGTCTTCCAGGCCGTCGAGCGCCATGTGGTCGTAGACGGCGCTCGCGCCGTACTTGATGCCCTTGCGCGCGAACATCAGGTGCGGCGCGTTGGTCATGCTCTCCATGCCGCCGGCGATCATCACGTTGGCGCTGCCGGCGGCGAGCATGTCGTGCGCGAACATCATCGCGCGCATGCCCGAGCCGCACATCTTGGACAGCGTCACCGCGCCGGTCGAATCGGGCAGGCCGGCCTTGCGCATCGCCTGGCGCGCCGGCGCCTGGCCCTGGCCGGCCATCAGGCAGTTGCCGAACAGCACCTCGTCGACGGCGTCGCCGGGCAGGCCGGCGCGCTCGACCGCCGCCTTGATCGCGACGGCGCCCAGCTCCCAGGCGGCGAGGTTGGCGAAGTCGCCCAGCAGGCCGCCGATCGGCGTGCGGGCGGCGGAGACGATGACGATGGAATCGGACATGGCGAGGCTCCTTGAAGAGAGAGGTTGCGCTCAGGCGGCGCCGAGGATGGGCGTGCCGCGCTCCTCCTGCGCGACCCGCTTGATGTAGCTCTGGAACTGGGCGTCCTCGCCGCGCAGCAGCAGCGGCAGGGCGTTGTAGAAGTCGTCGCGGCGGCACCACTCGCGCATGTAGTCGTCCCAGGAGTTCCAGCGCCGCTGCTCGGTGGGCGACATGTCTTCCTTGTAGGCGACCAGGTGGGCCCGCTCGAACAGCGAGATCAGCATGTCGAAGATCACCAGCATGCGCTCGTTCTGCTCGGGCGTCGGGTTGGCCAGCGCGCTGTTGGTGCGCAGCTGCAGGTCGGCGTTGGCCAGCACGATCTCGAGGAAGTGGTTGTAGGCGTCGGACAGGTGCTGGTAGGCCTCTTCCTCCTCGTTCTCGCGCTCCTTGCGCTGCTCGGCGAGGAACACCCACACCGCGAACGGCAGCGCCACCACGGTGACCACGTAGCTGGCGAGTTCGAAGCCGTCCTTCCAGTCCACGAAGACGCCCTCACATGCCGGCTTCGGCGGCTTCGGCGGCGCTCTGCCGGTGGCGGCGGAAGCGCTTGTCCTGCTCGTACGGGAACACGTCGTGCACGTGGCCGGCGCGGATGCGCTCCTTGTGCCCCTGCCAGAAGCCCACGTCGAGCAGGTCGGCGTGGTGCTTCAGGAACACGTCGCGCACCTGCGCGTTGCCGAGCAGGAAGGGGCCGAAGGTCTCGGGGAAGACGTCGCGCGCTCCGACGTGGTACCAGACCTCGCCGGACATCTCCTCCTCCTCGTTGCGCGGCTCGGGCACGCGGCGGAAGTTGCAGTCGGTCAGGTACTCGATCTCGTCGTAGTCGTAGAACACCACCTTGCCGTGGCGCGTGACGCCGAAGTTCTTCCACAGCATGTCGCCGGGGAAGATGTTGGCGCGCACCAGGTCCTTGATCGCGTTGCCGTACTCGATCACCGCGTGCTCCATCTGCCGCGCATTGGCTTCCTGCAGGTAGATGTTCAGCGGGATCATGCGCCGCTCGATGTAGAGGTGGCGGATCACCAGCGTGTCGCCGTCCTCCTCGATCAGGCTCTCGCAGAAGTGCTTCAGCTCGGCGATCAGTTCCTCCTCGAAGCGCGCGCGCGGGAAGGCGACGTTGCTGTACTCCAGCGTGTCGGCCATGCGGCCGACGCGGTCGTGCGTCTTCACCAGCAGGTACTTGCTCTGGATCAGCTCGCGCGAGGTCTCCTTGGGCGCCGGGTAGAAGTCCTTGATGACCTTGAAGACGTACGGGTAGCTCGGCAGGTCGAACACCAGCATCACCATGCCCTTGATGCCGGGGGCGATGCGGAAGCGGTCGCTGCTGTGGCGCAGGTGGTAGAGGAAGTCGCGGTAGAAGATGTTCTTGCCCTGCTTCTGCAGGCCGATCGCGTTGTACAGCTCGCTCTTGGGCTTGCGCGGCATCATCGAGCGCAGGAACTGCACGCAGGCCGACGGCACCTCCATGTCGACCATGAAGTAGGCGCGCGCGAAGCTGAACAGGATCAGCAGGTCGTCCTCGCCGAACAGCGCCGCGTCGATCGCCAGCTGGCCGCGCGCGGTGTGCAGGATCGGCAGCGCGAACGGCATCTCGTTGAAGCCGTTGATGATCTTGCCGACCGCGTAGGCGCCCTTGTTGCGATAGAAGAGGGACGACAGCACCTGCAGCTGGAAGTTCGCGCGCATGCGGAACTCGCCCAGGCGCGACAGCACGGCGGCAAGCACGTGGTCGACGTCGCGACCCAGGTCCTCGAACTCGCGCTCGAGCTGGAAGTTGTCGATCACCCGCAGCAGCGTGTCGCGCAGCGTCTCCTTGGTCGGGTAGTAGGCGCGGTAGGTCGGCAGCGAGGCCGGTTCGTCGTTCTCGATGTACTCGGTGCTGACCGCCGGCCGCACGAAGATGAAGTCGTTGTTGAAGTAGCTGCGGTGCAGGATCTTCGTCGTCACCGAGTTGAAGAAGGTCTCGGCCAGCTCGGGCTGGTGGTGGTTGGTCAGCAGGCCGATGTAGTGCAGCTTGACCTGCTGCCAGACGTCCATCGGCAGGCTGCCGGCCTGGAACTCGGTCTGCAGCCGCTCGGCCGCCTCTTCCACCCGCTTGTCGTAGAACTCGATGCGCTCGCGCTGGGCGCGCTGCTGGCCATGCCAGTCGGCCTGCTCGAAGCGCCGCTTGGCCGCCGCGCTGGTCTCGCGGAATAGCCGGTAGTGGCGGTTGAAGCCCTCCAGCAGCGCCTGGGCGATGTCGAATCCGCGCGAATCGGTCAGGCGGGTGGGGAACATCGGCTGCGTGTCGCTCAGGGCTTGCCGTTCTTGCGGATCGCGTCGTAGCGCGTCTTGATCGCGCCCAGCGCGAGGCCGTAGGCGGCCGCCACGTCGGCGGGACTCGAGACCGTCATCTTCAGGTCGTCGATCAGGCCGTTGTGCAACCCGTAGACCCAGCCGTGCACCACCACCGACTGGCCGCGCGCCCAGGCGTCCTGCATCACCGTCGTCTCGCAGACGTTGAGCGACTGCTCCAGCACGTTCAGTTCGCACAACGCCTTGTGCGCCAATGCCTCGTCGGCGATGCCGTCCAGCCAGGTGCGGTGCTTCTGGCGCACGTCCTGCACATGGCGGATCCAGTTGTCGGCCAGGCCGACGCGCTGGTTGCGCAGCGCGGCCAGCACGCCGCCGCAGCCGTAGTGGCCGACCACCATGATGTGCTGCACCTTCAGCATGTCGATGGCGAACTGGATCACCGACAGCGCGTTGAGGTCGGAATGCACCACCACGTTGGCGACGTTGCGGTGCACGAACACGTCGCCCGGCAGCAGGCCGAGGATCTCGTTGGCCGGCACGCGACTGTCGGCGCAGCCTATCCACAGGTACTGCGGCGCCTGCTGGGCGAGCAGCTTGGTGAAGAAGCCGGGCGTGCGGCGCTCGGTTTCGGCCGCCCAGCGGCGGTTGCTCTCGAAGAGTTCGTCGAGGTGTGTGCTCATGACGGCAGTTTACGCAGCCGGCCGGTTCACATCGTCTCGGCGAACAATTCCCGGCCGATCAGCATGCGGCGGATCTCGCTGGTGCCAGCGCCGATCTCGTACAGCTTGGCGTCGCGCCACAGGCGGCCGAGCGGGTACTCGTTGATGTAGCCGTTGCCACCGTAGATCTGGATGCCCTCGCCGGCCATCCAGGTGGCCTTCTCGGCGCACCACAGGATCACGCTCGCGCAGTCCTTGCGCACCTGGCGCACATGTTCCGTGCCCAGCATGTCGAGGTTCTTGCCGATCGTGTAGCAGAAGGCCCGCGCCGCCTGCAGCACGGTGTACATGTCGGCGACCTTGCCCTGGATCAGCTGGAACTCGCCGATGCTCTGGCCGAACTGCTTGCGGTCGTGGATGTAGGGCACGACGTTGTCCATCACCGCCTGCATCAGCCCGATCGGCCCGGCGGCGAGCACCGCACGTTCGTAGTCGAGGCCGGACATCAGCACCTTGGCGCCGCCGTTGAGCGAGCCCAGCACGTTCTGCGCGGGCACCTCGACGTCCTTGAACACCATCTCGCCGGTGTGGCTGCCGCGCATGCCCAGCTTGTCGAGCTTCTGCGCGGTGCTGAAGCCCTTCATGCCCTTCTCGACGATGAAGGCAGTGACACCGCGCGCGCCCAGCTCAGGTTCGGTCTTCGCGTAGACCACCATGGTGTCGGCATCGGGGCCGTTGGTGATCCACATCTTGGTGCCGTTGAGCAGGTAGACGCCGCCCTTCTCGACCGCCTTCAGCTTCATCGAGATGACGTCGGAGCCGGCGCCCGGCTCGCTCATCGCCAGTGCGCCGACATGCTCGCCGCTGATCAGCTTGGGCAGGTACTTCTTCTTCTGCGCCTCGCTGCCGTTGCGCTTGATCTGGTTGACGCACAGGTTGCTGTGCGCGCCGTAGCTGAGGCCGACCGAGGCGCTGGCGCGGCTGATCTCCTCCATCGCGATCATGTGCGCGAGGTAACCCATGTTGGCGCCGCCGTACTCCTCCGGCACGGTGATGCCGAGCACGCCGAGCTCGCCCATCTTGCGCCACAGGTCCATCGGGAACTGGTCGGTGCGGTCGATCTCGGCGGCGCGCGGTGCGATCTCGGCCTCGGCGAAGCTGCGCACCGCGTCGCGCAGCGCGTCGATGTCCTCGCCGAGATGGAAGTTGAGTCCGGGCAGGTTCATGGTCCTTGTCTCCTCAGTGTTTCAGCGCCTCGCGGCCGCGCACCGTCATCACCGTGGCGGTCATGGTCGCGATCAGTTTCTGGTTCGATCCGTCTTCGTCGTGCTGCGTGGCGCGGCCATCGACCACGCTGATCGTGCGTCCGGGCTTGATGACCAGGCCCTCGAAGCGGAAGCGCGGCCCGCGCGCGGGGGCGATCAGGTTGATCTTGAACTCGATGGTGAGCACCGCGGCATCGTCGGGCATCAGTGAAAACGCCGCGTAGCCGCAGGCCGAATCGAGCGCGCACGAGACCATGCCCGCGTGGAGAAAGCCGTGCTGCTGGGTCAGCGTGTCCTTGTGCGCCATCGCCAGCACCACGCGGCCGGGCTCGACGGACTCCAGCGTCGCCCCGAGCGTGGCCATCGCCGCCTGGCGGGCGAAGGAGTCGCGGGTGCGCTGGGCGTAGGCATCGTCGTGCGGCTTCATCGCAGGCTCCAGGGTGGCGCGTAGTTGACGTTTACGTAAACGTTAATCATAGCGATTGTTCGCTCGCACGCTTTCGGTGCATCCCCCTACACTGCCGCCGCCGCCCACCGGCGGCGCACAACAACATGCTGAGGAGATCCCCCATGAGCCTGTTCCCGCAATGGCGAGAAGTCGCCGCCACCCCCGGCGCCGTGGTCGCCCCCGACGAACGCCTGCCCTGGCCGCAGACCGCGGCGCTGGGCGTGCAGCACGTGATCGCGATGTTCGGCGCCACCGTGCTCGCGCCCATCCTGATGGGCTTCGACCCCAACGTCGCCATCCTGATGAGCGGCATCGGCACGCTGATCTTCTTCGTGCTGGTCGGCGGCCGGGTGCCCAGCTACCTGGGCTCGAGCTTCGCGTTCATCGGCGTGGTCATCGCCGCCAGCGGCTACGCCGGCCCGGGCCCGAACGCCAACCTGGGCGTGGCGCTGGGCGGCATCATCGCCTGCGGCGCGCTGTACACGCTGATCGGCGCGCTGGTGATGGGCATCGGCACGAAGTGGATCGAGTCGCTGATGCCGCCGGTGGTCACCGGCGCGGTGGTCGCGGTGATCGGCCTGAACCTGGCCGGCATCCCGGTCAAGAACATGGCGCCGACCGGCTTCGACGCCTGGATGCAGGCGGTGACCTTCGTCAGCGTCGGCCTGGTGGCGGTGTACACACGCGGCATGACGCAGCGCCTGCTGATCCTGGTCGGCCTGATCCTGGCCAGCGTCGTCTACGCCATCCTCACCAACGGCCTGGGCCTGGGCAAGCCGATCGACCTGTCCGGCGTCGCCAGCGCCGCCTGGTTCGGCGCGCCGAAGTTCGCCGCGCCGGTGTTCGACGGCAAGGCGATGCTGCTGATCGCACCGGTGGCCATCATCCTCGTCGCCGAGAACCTCGGCCATATCAAGGCGGTCAGCGCGATGACCGGGCGCGACCTCGACCAGTACATGGGCCGTGCCTTCGTCGGCGACGGCGTCGCGACGATGGTCTCGGGCGCCTCCGGCGGCACCGGCGTCACCACCTATGCCGAGAACATCGGCGTGATGGCGGCCACCAAGATCTACTCGACGGCGATGTTCGTCGTCGCCGCGCTGATCGCCATCCTGCTCGGCTTCAGCCCGAAGTTCGGCGCGCTGATCCAGGCGATTCCGCTGGCGGTGATGGGCGGCGTGTCGATCGTCGTGTTCGGCCTGATCGCGGTGGCCGGCGCGAAGATCTGGGTCGACAACAAGGTCGACTTCTCGGACAACACCAACCTGATCGTCGCCGCGGTGACGCTGGTGCTGGGCACCGGCGACTACACGCTGAAGTTCGGCGGCTTCGCGCTCGGCGGCATCGGCACCGCCACCTTCGGCGCCATCCTGCTGCACGCGCTGCTGCGCAAGCGCGCCTGAGCCGCCTCAGCGCCGGCGCTCGCCTTCGGCGAGCAGCCGGCGCGCTTCCTTCTCGTGGGCGCGCACCTCGTCGAGCGTGGCGTCGAGGTCGGCCATCTGCTGCTCGAGCTGGGCGCGGTGCGCCGCCAGCACGACCAGGAACTTCTTCAGCTGCGGCTGGGTGTCGCGCGGCGACTCGTACATGTCGACCAGTTCCTTCACCTCGGCCAGCGTCAGGCCGAGGCGCTTGCCGCGCAGCGTCAGCTTGAGCCGGGTGCGGTCGCGCGCGGTGTAGACACGGTTGCGGCCGCTGCGCTGCGGCGTGATCAGGCCGCAGTCCTCGTAGAAGCGGATCGCGCGGGTGGTCAGGTCGAACTCGCGCGCCAGCTCGCCGATGGTGTAGGTCGGGTTCGGGCTGGGCGACGCTTGGGCGACAGCGGCTACAGGCATGGCGACTTACACTGGCTCGATTGACGTTTACGTCAAGTGTAGCGAAGCCAGCCCATGAACCGCGACGAATCCCAGCTCCACTACCCCTTCGACGACACCCTGCCGGCCACCGGCACGACGCTGGAAGTCGCGCCCGGCGTGCGCTGGCTGCGCATGCCGCTGCCGTTCGCGCTCGACCACATCAACCTGTGGCTGCTGCGCGACCGCGACGAGGCCGGCCGCGACGGCTGGGCGATCGTCGACTGCGGCATCGCCAGCGACACCACCCGCGCCGCCTGGGAGCAGGTGTTCGCCAACGAGCTGCAGGGCCTGCCGGTGCTGCGCGTGATCGTCACCCACATGCACCCCGACCACATCGGCCTGGCGCATTGGCTGACCGAACGTTTCGGCGTGCGGCTGTGGATCAGCGCCACCGACTACAACGTCGCGCGGCTGTCCAGCCAGTCGACCACCGGCTTCGGCGGCGATGCGGCGGCGGCCTTCATGGCCAGCCACGGCCTCGCCGACCCCGACGCGGTCGAGAAGGTGCGCAAGCGCAGCAACTACTACGCGAGCATGGTGCCGCAGGTGCCACCGCGCTTTCGCCGGCTGATGGACGGTGCGCTGCTGCCCATCGGCGAGCACGACTGGAGCTGCCACGCCGGCTACGGCCATGCGCCGGAGCACATCTCGCTGCACAGCCGCGCGCTGCGGGTCCTGATCAGCGGCGACATGGTGCTGCCGCGCATCTCGACCAACGTCAGCGTGATCGACCTCGAACCCGAAGCCGACCCGCTGCCGCTGTACCTGGCCTCGCTCGAGCGCATGCGTGCGCTGCCGGCCGACACGCTGGTGCTGCCCTCGCACGGCAAGCCGTTCCGTGGCCTGCATGCGCGCATCAACCAGCTGGTGGCGCACCACGAGGAACGGTTCGCCGACCTGCGCGCGGCCTGCGCTCGCGAGCCGCAGACCGCGGCCAGCCTGCTGCCGGTGCTGTTCCGCCGGCCGCTGGACCTGCACCAGACCACCTTCGCGATGGGCGAGTCGATCGCCCACCTGCATGCGCTGTGGCAGCGCGGCGAACTGCGCCGCGAGCTGGGCGCGGACGGCGTCTACCGCTTCTCGCCGGCCTGAGCCGTCAAAGCATCCAGGCGACGGCGAACACGCCGATCATCAGGAACACCAGCACCACCTTCACGACCGTGCCGAGCAGCTGGCCGATCCAGGTGGCGACGCCGACGCGCGCCGCCTGGCGCCCGGCCAGCGCGTGATCGGCCGGGCTCGCGAAGCCGCCGTGGCGGCGCTGCTGGTGCCAGTACTCGCCGGCCGCCGCACCGAGCAGCGGCATGAACAGCAGGCCCACCAAGCCGGTGAAGATGCCCAGCACGGTGCCGATCGCCGCGCCGGCCACCGCCGCCGGGCTGGCGCCGGCCTTCTTCGCACCGAGCAGCGCGGCGACGTAGTCGGTCGCCCAGGCGAGCACGGCCAGCGCGGCGATGAAGCCGACCGTCCAGCCCGACACCTTGGCGAACCCATCGATCCAGGCGCCAAGCGCCGCGCCGGCGAGCACCAGGATCGCACCCGGCAGCACCGGCAGGATCGCGCCGGCCACGCCCACCGCCATCAGCGACAGCGAGAGCAGCCACCACCAGGGGCTGGCCGCGGCCAGCGTCAGCGATTCGGTCATCGTGAAGCCTCCTGCGGCGCTTGCCTGCCCGCAACCCGCAGATGGCGGCAGCCCGCCGCGAATCAAGCCGCCGGACCGGCCACCGCGTCGACGATGGCGCCCGGCGTGGTCAGCCAGACCTCGCTGCCGGCACGGGCGACCACATGTTTCAGCGCGCGCCGCAGGTGGCGCAGGCGGTAGGGCTGGCCGACCAGGTAGGGATGCAGCGCCAGGCCCATCACCAGCGAGGGCGGATCGTCGCCGCGCTGTGTCTGCTCGAGCATCTCGTCGAACTGGTCGACGATCATCTGCGCGAAGTCCTTGGCGTCCATCTGGCGCGCGACGATCATCGGGATGTCGTTGAGCTCCTGCGGATAGGGCACCGCCCACAGCGTGCCGCCGCCGCGCGTGCGCATCGGCACCGGCTGGTCGTCGTGGCACCAGTTCAGCGTGTAGCGGTAGCCGGTCTCCTGCAGCAGGTCGGGCGTCAGCGGGCTTTCGGAGATCCACGGCGACAGCCAGCCCTGCGGCGCGCGGCCATGCGCCTCCTGCATGCGCTCGCGGCAGTGCAGCAGCAGCGCACGCTCGTCGGCCTCGGGCCAGCCGCCCTGGCGCTCGGCGTTGCTGTGGCCGTGGCCGATCAGCTCGTCGCCACGCTCGGCGAAAGCCTGCACGAGCTGCGGGCAGTGGTCGAACAGCGCGGTGTTGACCAGCGCACCGACCGGCAGCGCGAGGTCGTCGAACAGGTCCAGGCAGCGCCAGGTGCCGACGCGGTTGCCGTACTCGCGCCACGAGTAGTTCAGCACGTCGACCGGCGCCGACGGCGCCAGCGTCGCGCCCAGCCCCTCGCCGAAGGCGAAGTGCTCGAGGTTGAAGCCGATGTAGAAGGCCAGCCGGGCACCGCCCGGCCAGGTGAAACGCAAGCGCTCGCCGATGGCGGAGTAGTCGAAGCGGCCGTGGCCCTTCAGCGGGCCGAAGCGGCGGGATGCAGCATTCATCAGGACTCCCGGTAGGGCGCGAACACGTCGCGCAGGGCCGGCGTCGCACGCACGGCCGGGGAGTCCAATGATCGCTCGATCTCGTTGAGGTGGCGCCGCATCTCGGTGGCGGCGGTGGCGGCACTGCCGTCGCGCAGCGTTTCGAGCAGCGCACGGTGCCCGTGTGCGACGCACATCGGCTCGCCCGGCGCCTTGTACAGCGCCATCAGCAGCGAGGTGGTCGGCAGCAACTCCTCGAGCATGCGCACGAACAGCGGGTTGCCGCTGGCACGCGCCAGCTCGATGTGGAAAGCCCCGGACAGGCGGATCGCCTCGTGCTGGTCGCCGGCGGCGGTGGCGCGCTCCTCGGCATCGACCAGGCGACGCAACTCCAGCAGCTGCGCCTTGTCGAGCTGGCCGGCCAGCCGGCGCATCACCTCGCACTCTACGACGCGCCGCGCGTCGAACACATGGGCGCCCTCGGCGCGGGTCGGCTCGGGCACCTGCGCGCCGCGGTTGGGGCGCAGCAGCACGACGCCGTCCTGCGCGAGGCGGTGCAGTGCCTGGCGCACCAGCGTGCGCGAGACCGAGAAGGCCTGCGCCAGTTCCTCTTCGCGCAGCCGCGCGCCGGGGGGCAGCCGGTGGTCGACCACGGCGGTGTAGATCGCCTCGTAGACACGGTCGGCGGCCATCGCCGGCGCGGCCGCCAGCGTGCGGCGCGGCGCCACGGCGTCAGGCGCGGCGCCGGCTGCGCCGACCCAGCCAGGCGGCGGCCACCAGCGCGAGCGTGATCACCAGCAGCGAGACCAGTGTCGTCACCGTGCCCAGCGCGTAGATCGCCGGCGTGGTGACGGTGGTGGTCAGGCCCTGCAGTTCCAGCGGCAGGGTGTTGAGGTCGCCGATCGCCTGCGAGGAGCGTGCGATCTCGTCCCAGCTGAGCGTGAAGCCGAACATGCCGATGCCGACCACCGAGGGGCCGATCAGCGGCAGCACGACGTGCAGGAAGGTCTGCCACGGCGTCGCGCCCTGGTCGCGCGCGGCTTCCTCGTAGGCCGGGTTGAAGCGGTTGAACACGGCGAACATGATGAGCAGGCCGAAGGGCAAAGTCCAGGTCAGGTGGGCACCCAGCCCGGAGGTGAACATGCCCAGCACGGTGGTGTAGTTCTCGAGCACCGAGGTGGCGCCGACCGCCTCGAGCAGCCACTTGAACACGCCGTCGAGCAGGCGGAACTGCAGGCCGATGCCCAGCGAGACGATGATCGACGGCATGATCAGGCTGGCCACCGTGACGTAGAACAGCAGGTTGCCACCGGCCAGCTTCTTGCGGAAGGCCAGCCCGGCGAGCAGCGACAGCAGCACCGTCAGCGCCATCACGACGACGCCCAGCAGCAGCGAGCGGCGCAGCGCCGCGCCGATGTCGACCACGCCCAGGCCCTTCCACAGCTCGCCGTACCAGTGCGTCGACCAGCCGCGCATCGGGAAGGTCAGCCCGCCCTCGGGGCCCTGGAAGCTGAGCACGAAGATCGTGATCACCGGGCCGTAGAGGAACAGCACGAACAGGCCGAACACGAAGGCCAGCGGCCAGAAGCCCTTCTGACGTCCTTCGCGGGCCATGGTCAGAGTTCTTTCCTGAGGTCGACCATGCGCGTCAGCGCGACGATGATCATCAGCACCACCGCCAACAGCACCACCGCGTTGGCGGCGGCGAGCGGGAACTGCAGGTAGCTGGTCTGCACCTGGATCACCTTGCCGACCGAGGCGATCTGCTGGCCGCCCATCACGCCGACGGTGACGAAGTCGCCCATCACGATGGTGATCACGAAGATCGAGCCGATCACGATGCCGGTGCGGCACAAGGGCACGATCACGTTCCACAAGGTCTGCCAGGCGCTGGCACCGCAGTCCTCGGCGGCCTCGAGCAACGAGCGGTCGATGCGCATCATCGAGTTGAAGATCGGCACCAGCATGAACATCGTGTACAGGTGCACGAAGGCCAGCACCACCGAGAATTCGGAGAACAGCAGCCATTCGAGCGGCTGGTCGATCACGCCCAGCCCGAGCAGCCCCTGGTTGACCAGCCCGTGGCGGCCGAGCAGCGGCACCCACGAGATCATGCGGATCACGTTGCTGGTCCAGAACGGGATGGTGCACAGCACGAACAGCAGCGTCTGCATGCCGGTGCTGCGCACGTGGAAGGCGAGGAAGTAGGCGATCGTGAAGCCCAGCAGCAGCGACACGCCCCAGGTCAGCAGCGAGAAGCGCAGCGTCGACCAGTAGGTCTTCAGCGTCACGCAGGGCTCGGCCAGGTTGGCGCAGCCCTCGAAGATCGACACGTAGTTCTGCGCGGTGAAGCCGGGCACCAGCTCGTAGTCGCTGGTCGGCCAGAAGCTCACCGCGCCGATCAGCAGCAGCGGCGTGACGAAGAAGAACGCGAACACCGCCCCGAAGGGCAGTGCCTGGATCCATGCCGGAGGCCCGGCCTTGAGCGCGCCCGCTTTCACACGCACCCCGATCGCGCCGGTCCGGCAAGCGCAGCGAAGCCGCCCTCGAGCGGCCGCCGCGGATCCGGCTTCGCCGGTCCGCTGGCGGCGCCCCCCTGGGGGGGAGCGCCGCAGGCGCGACGGGGGGGATTCATGTCAGGCGGCGACGAACTCGTTCCACTTCTGGACCATGTAGGTGTTCTCGTCCATCAGCGCGTTCCAGCAGGCGATGCCGCCCATGCGCTGCTCGTACGAGCCACCGTCGCGGCTGCTGCCGGCCTTGGCCAGCAGGTCGCCGTTGGGCGACTTGATGTCCTGCGTGGCCGGCTTGCCTTCCATCCAGTAGGCCCATTCGTAGGCTTCCATCTTCGCCTTGGCGGTTTCCAGCACGGCGCTGTAGTAGCCCTGGCGGTTCAGGTAGGCGCCGGCCCAGCCGTCGAGGAACCAGTTGATGAACTCGTAGGCGCCGTCGAGCTTCTTGCCCGACAGCGTGGCCGGCAGGCCGAAGCCGGCCGCCCAGGCGCGATAGCCTTCCTTCAGCGGCTGGAACACGCAGGGGATGCCCTTGGTGCGCACCGCCGTCACCGCCGGCGACCACATCGACTGGATCACCACCTCGCCCGAGGCCATCAGGTTGACGCTCTCGTTGAAGTCCTTCCACAGCGAGCGGAACTGGCCGGCCTTCTTCGCCTCGATCAGCGTCTTGATCGTCAGGTCGATTTCCTTCTTGGTCATGTTCCCCTTGTCGGGGTACTTGTACAGGCCCATGGCCTCGACCACCATCGCCGCGTCCATGATGCCGATCGACGGGATGTTCAGGATCGCCGCCTTGCCCTTGAACTCGGGGTTCAGCAGTTCCTTCCAGCTGTCGATCGGACGCTTGATCAGGTCCGGGCGGATGCCCAGCGTGTCGGCGTTGTAGACGGTCGGGATCAGCGACATGAACTGCGTCGGCGACTTGGCGAACACCTTGCTCTTCTCGCCCTCGAGGTAGATCACCTTCTTCGGCGCGGTGCCCTGGTCGCCGACCGGCTTGCCGCCGACCATGCCGGTGGTGAACAGCGTGGTGATCTTGTCGGCGTTCTTGATCTTCTTGACGTCGATGCCCTTCAGGTTGCCGGTGGGCACGATCTTCTTCAGCGAGAAGTACTCGGTGTCGATCAGGTCGAAGCTGTTCGGCGAGGTCACCGCGCGCTTGGTCACCTCGTCGGTGTTGACGGCGACGTACTGGATCTCGATGCCGGTGTCGGCCTTGAACTTCTCGGCGATCGCCTTGTCCTGGTTCACCGCGGTGCCCAGGTAGCGCAGCACGATCTTCTCCTGCGCGTGCACGGCCGGGAACATGCCGGTGGCCAGGATGCCGGCGGTGCCCTTGAGCAGGTTGCGGCGGGTGTTGTCGGTCATGGTTCTCTCCTCGGAGGGTTCGGGACGGGTGAACGAAAGGGGACCGCCTGCCGCGCTCAGGCGCTCAGCGCATGGACGGCGGCGGGGTCCCAGTGGGCGCAGGCGCTGTCGCCGCTGGCCCAGGGCGCAGCATCGAACTCGGCTTCGGCCATCTGCACGTTGAATTCGGCGACACGCTCGGCGGCCAGCGTCAGCAGCACGTAGCTGCCCTGGTACTCGACCGCGCGCACCGTCGCCGCCATCGCGTGCTCGCCCTCGGGCAACGCGGTGCGCGACAGCTTCGTGCGGTCGCAGCGCACCGCCACCTGCCCGCCGGCCGACGGAATCACGTTGTGGCCGCCGATGAAGCGGGCGACGAACTCGCTGGCCGGTGCGTTGAACAGCTCGTGCGGCGAGGCGTCCTGCTCGATGCGGCCGTTGCTCATCACGACGACCTGGTCGGCCAGCGCCATCGCCTCCTCCTGCGAGTGCGTGACGTGCACGAAGGTCATGCCCAGCGTCTTCTGCCAGGCCTTCAGCTCGGCGCGCATCTTGATGCGCAGGAAGGGGTCGAGTGCAGACAGCGGCTCGTCGAGCAGCAGCACCTTGGGCTCGGTGATCAGCGCACGCGCCAGCGCCACGCGCTGCTGCTGGCCGCCGGACAGCTCGGCCGGCTTGCGGTGCGCCAGGTGACCGAGCGAGACGCGCTCGAGCAGCTCGGCGGCCTTGGCCAGCCGCGCCGCCTTGTCGACACCCTTCATCTTCAGGCTGAAGGCGACGTTGTCGAGCGCGCTGAGGTGCGGGAACAGCGCGTAGCTCTGGAACATCATCGCCGTGCCGCGGCCGGCGGCCGGCAGGTTGGTGATGTTGCGCCCGCCGAGCACGATGTCGCCGTCGCTGGCGATCTCGTGGCCGGCGACCATGCGCAGCGTCGAGGTCTTGCCGCAGCCCGACGGCCCGAGCAGGCAGCAGTAGCTGCCGGCGGCGATCTTCAGGTCGATGCGGTCCACGGCCACCGTGTCGCCGTAGCGCTTGGTGAGGTGGACCAGTTCCAGCGTGGCATCCGCGGTCATGCCCATGCTGTGTGCAAACCGTGTGCCATGCCGCCGCACGAAGCTCGCCCCCGGAATGAACACATCGCGCGCACCGCGACGTGCCGCCACCCGCACCAGCACGGCGTGCTCCGAGGAGAAGTCGCCCGCATTTGGGGCGGGGCGAGGCGCCGGGACAGGCTCGGCTCTTGCGAGAATCCAACGACGTTTTGTATACAGGATGAAGCGATGAAGCTGCGCGTGATCAATCCCAACACCAGCGCTTCGATGACCGCCGCGATCGGCGCGGCCGCCCGCGCCGTGGCCGCCGCCGGCACGCAGGTCGACGCGGTGCAGCCGAGCTTCGGTGCTCCGTCGATCGAGGGTCATCACGACGACGTCTGGGCCGCCGCCGGCGTGGCCGAGCAGGTGCGCGCCGGCGAGCTGGCCGGCGCCGATGCGCATGTCATCGCCTGCTTCGGCGACCCCGGGCTGCACGCCGCGCGCGAGCTGGCCCGCGGCCCGGTGATCGGCATCGCCGAGGCAGCCTTCCATGCGGCCTCGCTGCTGGCCACCGGTTTTTCCGTGGTGACGACGCTGACGCGCACCGTGGTCATCGCCGAGCACCTGGTGCTGCAGTACGGCTTCGAGCGCCGCTGCCGCGGCATCCACGGCACCGACATCGCGGTGCTCGAGCTGGAGGACCCGGCCAGCAACGCCTTCGCGCGCATCCTCGCCTGCGCCGAGCAGGCGCTGGAGCGCGACCGCAGCGGTGCCATCGTGCTCGGCTGCGCCGGCATGGCCGACCTGTGCCAGGCACTGCAGCAGCGCCTGGGCGTGCCGGTGATCGACGGCGTCGCCGCCGCGGTCAAGCTGGCCGAAGGCCTGGTGGCGCTGGGCCTCGCCACCAGCAAGCGCGGCGACTACGCGAGGCCCCTGCCCAAGGCCTACGCCGGGCTGGCCGCACCCTACTCGCCGTCCTGAACGCCTGCCCTCGGGGCGCCGGCTGTCATTCGAAGGAGGGCAGCACGTCGTCCTTCAGCGTGCCGCGGGCGCGCTCGTAGTCGGGCAGCACCGAGCGCACCACGTCCCAGAAGCGCGGGCTGTGGTTCATCTCGCGCAGGTGCGCGAGTTCGTGGGTGACGACGTAGTCGATGGTCGACAGCGCGAAGTGCACCAGCCGCCAGTTCAGCCGCACCGAGCCATCGGCACTGGCGCTGCCCCAGCGGGTCTGCGCCGACGACAGCGACAGGCGCGTGCAGCGCACGCCGAGCCTGTCGGCGAAGTGCTGCACCCGCTCCTCGAAGATGCGCCGCGCCTGGCGTTGCAGCCAGCTCTGCACGGTGTCGCGGATCTGCTCGGGTGCCGCGGTGTGCGGCAGGCCGACATGCAGCGTCAGCCGCGGCACGCCGGGCAGTGCCTCGGCGTCGCTGTTCAGCACGGCACCGGTGGCGCGCGGGTCGAGCACGACGATCACCGTCTCGCCGAGGAAGGGCACCGCGGCGCCGTCGCGCCACTCGATGCGTGCCTGCAGCTGGCGCTGCACCCGCTCCTGCTGCTCACGCAGCTTGCGCAGGATCCAGCCGGACTTCTCGCGCAGCGCCGCCTCGATGTCGCCGAGGCCGACCCAGCGCGGCGCGTTCACCGACAGCCCTTCGGCGCCGACGATGAAGCCGATGCTGCGCCGGCGCGCACGCTTGAGCGCATAGGCCACCACATGCTCGCCGAGCTGGATCTCGCGGTCGGCCTGCGGGTGGCGAAAGCCGGCCGGCGACGACGCCAGCGGCGCAGCGGGGGGCGCCGCGACCGGCGGTGGTGGCACCCGCAGCGCCTGCGGCTCCTCCGCCGGGGCCGCCGCGTCGAACAGCGAGAGCTGCTGGGCGGAGGCGGGGGCGGCGTGGCGCGGCATGGGCGCGGAGTTTAAGCGGCTGCCGCCTGCTTCGCTTCGCCCGCGTAGGCCTCGGGATCGAGCCGGCGCATCTCCGCCTCGACCCATTGTTCGACCTCGCGCATCAGTTCGTCGGGCTCGCGGCCGGTGGCCGGGATCGGCCTGCCGATCGAGATGTCGATGGTGCCGGGGCGCAGCACGAAGCTCTTGCGCGGCCAGCAGCGCGCCGACGAGACGGCGATCGGCACCAGCGGCGTGTCGGTGGTCACCGCCAGGCGGGCGGCGCCGCTCTTGTACGGCCCCTGGCTGCCGCGCGGCGTGCGTGTGCCCTCGGGGAACATGATCACCCAGTTGCCCTGCGCCATGAAGCGCTGGCCCTGCTCGGCGACCTTGTTCCAGGCCTCGGTGCGCTTGCTGCGGTCGATGTGGATCATGTCCAGCCGGCCCATCGCCCAGCCGAAGAACGGGATCATCAGCAGCTCGCGCTTGAACACGTAGCACAGCGGGTGCGGCATCAGCGTGGGGAAGGCGAAGGTCTCCCAGGTCGACTGGTGCTTCGGCGTCAGGATCACGCGCGTGTCCGGCAGGTGCTCCCAGCCCTGGATGCGGTGGCGCACGCCGCAGATCACCCGTGCGCCCCAGATCGCCATGCGCAGCCAGACGATGGTGAACCAGTAGAGGCGCTCGCCGCGCACGAAGATCGAATAGACCAGCACGAAGATCGCCCAGGGCACGACGGTGGCCGCCAGCCACAGCACGTAGAGGGCCGAGCGCAGCGCGTTCACGCGGCCACCCCGCCGGCGGCCGGCTTGGGCGCGCGGTCGCGCGCGATCAGCCACTCGGCGAAGGCATCGAGGCTGGCGTGCACGCGCGTGCCCGGCACCTTCTCGCACAACTCGGCGACCTGCGCGTCGCTCATGCGCTCGGGCGCCGCCTTGCCGGTGCGCACCAGGTGCGGCTCGCAGCCCACTGCCACGCCGGCCTGCAGGTCGCGCAACACGTCGCCGACCACCGGCACGTCGGCCAGGTCGACGCCGAAGCGCTCGCCGATCTGGCGGAACAGCCCGGGCATCGGCTTGCGGCAGTCGCAGCCGTCCTCGGGTGCATGCGGGCAGAAGAACACCGCGTCGATGCGGCCGCCGTGCTTGGCCAGCATCTGGTGCATCTTCACGTGCATCGCATTGAGCGTGGCCATGTCGAACAGGCCGCGGCCGATGCCCGACTGGTTGCTCGCCACCACGGTGTGCCAGCCGTTGTGGTTCAGGCGTGCGATCGCCTCGAGCGCGCCGGGCACCGGCGTCCACTCCTCGGGCGACTTGACGTAGTCGTCGCGGTCCTCGTTGATGGTGCCGTCGCGGTCGAGGATGACGAGTCTCATGGCAGGGGTGTGCATGGGCGACCTAGCTGGCCAGCTTCGACAGGTCGGCCACGCGGTTCATCGCCGCGTGCAGCCGGGCCAGCAGGCCGAGGCGGTTGGCGCGCAGCTTCGGGTCCTCGGCGTTGACCATCACGGTGTCGAAGAAGGCATCGACCGGCGCCTTCAGCGCCGCCAGCGCCTGCAGCGAGGCGGTGTAGTCGCCGGCCTCGAAGGACTTCTCCGAGCGCGGCGTCACCGCCTCCAGCGCATCGGCCAGCGCCCGCTCGGCAGGCTCGACGAACAGCGTGGGCTCGGTCACCGGGGCGACCTTCTCCTCGCTCTTCTTCAGGATGTTGCCGACGCGCTTGTTGGCCGCGGCCAGCGGCTGCGACTCGGGGAGGGCCTTGAAGGCGTGCACGGCGGCCAGCCGCTTCGGGAACTCGGCCCAGCGCGGCGGACGCGCCTCGATCACCGCCTCCACGTCCTGCACCTGGTGGCCGGCCTCGCGCAGGTAGCCGACCAGGCGCTCGCGCAGGAAGTAGTTCAGCTCGGCATGGGCCTGGCCGTGCGAAGCCGGGAAGGCGGCGAAGGCGGCCGACACCAGGTGCGCCAGTTCCAGCGGCAGCTCGCGCTCGATCAGCATGCGGATCAGCCCCAGCGCATGGCGGCGCAGCGCAAACGGATCCTTGTCGCCGGTGGGCACCTGGCCGATGCCGAACAGGCCGGCCAGCGTCTCGAGCTTGTCGGCCAGCGCCACCGCCAGGCCGGTGGCTGTTGCGCGGCAGCGTGTCGCCCGCGAAGCGCGGCTTGTAGTGGTCCTCGATCGCGAAGGCGATGTCCTCGGCCAGGCCGTCGTGGCGCGCGTAATAGCCGCCCATGATGCCCTGCAGTTCGGGGAACTCGCCGACCATGTCGGTCAGCAGGTCGGCCTTGGCGAGCATCGCGGCCTGGTCGGCCTGCTTCGCCAGCACCTCGCCGCCGAGCGCCTTGCCGATCTCCGCAGCGATGCGGCGCACCCGCTCGACGCGTTCGCCCATCGTTCCCAGCTTCGCGTGGTAGACCACCTTGGCCAGGCCGTCGACGCGCGAGGCCAGCGTCTTGCGCCGGTCCTGGTCGAAGAAGAACTTGGCGTCGGCCAGGCGCGGTCGCACCACGCGCTCGTTGCCGCCGATCACGCGGCTGGCGTCGGCCGGGCGGATGTTGCTGACGACGAGGAACTTGTGCGTCAGCTTGCCTTCGGCGTCGAGCAGCGGGAAGTACTTCTGGTTGGCCTTCATCGTCAGGATCAGGCATTCCTGCGGCACGGCCAGGAAGTCCGGCTCGAACTGGCACAGCAGCACGTTGGGCCGCTCGACCAGCGCGGTCACCTCGTCGAGAAGCGCCTCGTCGTCGATCGGCTTCAGGCCCTCCTTGGCCGCCGCGACGTTCAGCTGGCGCAGCAGTTCGCCGTGGCGCGCCGCGAAGCCGGGGATCACGCCGCCCTGCTCTTCCAGCTGGCGGGCGTAGTGGTCGGCATCGAGCAGTTGCACCGGGTCGACCTGCGCCTCGAAGCGGTGGCCGCGCGTCTGGCGGCCGGCGCTCAGGCCCAGCGCCGTCACCGGCACGACCTCGGCGCCGTGCAGCGCCACCAGGCCATGCGCCGGGCGCACGAAGTTGACGCTGCTCCAGCCGTCGGCCAGCTGGTACTGCATCACCTTCGGGATCGGCAGCGCGGCGAGCGCCTCGGTCAAGGCCTTCTGCAGGCCCTCAGCGAGCGTCGCGCCCTTGACGATGCTATCGAGGAACAGCGCCTCGGCCTTGCCGTCCATCTGGCGCTTCAGCGCCGGCACGGCACTGGCGTCGGCACCGACGGCGGCCAGCTTCTTCAGCAACGCCGGCGTTGCTGCGAGGTCGGCGCCCAGGCCCACCGCCACCGGCATCAGCTTGACCGACACGCTGCGGTCGGCCGCGCTGGCGTGCACGGCGGAGACATGCACCGCCAGCCGCCGCGGCGAGGCGAACGGCGTCACCGCCGAATGCTCGCCGGCCAGCCCCTGGGCACGCAGGCCCTTGGCGATGTCGGCGGCGAAGGCCTCGCCCAGCTTCTTCAGCGACTTCGGCGGCAGTTCCTCGACGAACAGTTCGACGAGAAGATTCTTCGTGGTGGTCATGCTCAGGCCGCCTTCTTCTGCGCGAGCTGCGCGACCACTTCGTCGGCCCATGCTTTCGGCGCCATCGGGAAGCCGAGGCGCGCCCGGCTGTCGAGATAACTCTGCGCCACCGCGCGCGCCAGCGTGCGGATGCGGCCGATGTAGGCGGCGCGTTCGGTCACGCTGATCGCGCCGCGCGCGTCGAGCAGGTTGAAGGTGTGCGCCGCCTTGAGCAGCTGTTCGTAGGCGGGCAGCGCAAGCTGCTGCTCCATCAGGTACTTGCTCTGCTTTTCGTGGGCGGCGAAGGCCGTGAGCAGGAACTCGACGTCGCTGTGCTCGAAGTTGTAGGTGCTCTGCTCGACCTCGTTCTGGTGGTAGACGTCGCCGTACTTCATCGTCTCGGTCCACTGCAGGTCGTAGACGTTGTCGACGCCCTGCAGGTACATCGCCAGGCGCTCCAGGCCGTAGGTGATCTCGCCGGTGATCGGCTTGCAGTCGATGCCGCCGACCTGCTGGAAGTAGGTGAACTGCGTCACCTCCATGCCGTTGAGCCAGACCTCCCAGCCCAGGCCCCAGCAGCCCAGCGTCGGGTTCTCCCAGTCGTCCTCGACGAAGCGGATGTCGTTGACCTTGAGGTCGAAGCCCAGCGCCTCCAGCGAGCCGAGGTAGAGCTCGAGGATGTTGGCCGGCGCCGGCTTCAGCACCACCTGGTACTGGTAGTAGTGCTGCAGGCGGTTCGGGTTCTGGCCGTAGCGGCCGTCCTTGGGCCGGCGGCTGGGCTGCACGTAGGCGGCCTTCCAGGGCTCGGGGCCGATGGCGCGCAGGAAGGTGGCGGTGTGGCTGGTGCCGGCACCGACTTCCATGTCGTAGGGCTGAAGCAGCGCGCAGCCCTGGCGGTCCCAGTAGTCTTGCAGTCGGAGGATGATTTGCTGGAAGGTGAGCATGGCGGGCCGCGAAGGTCGACCGGCGATTTTACGGGCCGGCCCTGGGCCGCATGGCCGCGCCCAGCACCGCCAGCGCGAGCAGCCCGAGCGGCCACAGGCCGAAGCGCGAGGCCCAGCTGGCGAACGGCGTGTTGCCCTCGCGGCCCTGGGCGCGGCCCTCGAGCACGCCGCGGGTGTGCGGCGCGAGCCAGTGGGTCACCTTGCCGCGGTGGTCGATGACCACCGTCGCGCCGGTGTTGGTGGCGCGCAGCATCGGTCGCTGCAGCTCGAGGCTGCGCAGCCGCGAGATGTGCAGGTGCTGGTCGACGGCGATCGACTCGCCGAACCAGCCGATGTTGCTCAGGTTGGCGAGGATGGTCGGCGCGGCGGACGGGTCGGTGAAACGCGCCGCCAGTTCCTCGCCGAACAGGTCCTCGTAGCAGATGTTCGGGCCGATGCGCTCGCCCTTGACGACGAAGGGCGGTGTCACCAGCGGCCCGCGGTTGAAGTCGCCGAGCGGGATGTTCATCAGGTCGGTGAACCAGCGGAAGGTCGCCGGAATGAACTCGCCGAAGGGCACCAGGTGCTGCTTGTCGTAGCGGTACGGCGGCTGGCCGGCGGCAAACCCGGCGGCCGAGTTGGTATAGCCGCTGCGCTCGTCGCCCAGCGGCACGCCGATCAGCGCCGCCGTCGGGCCCTGGCCGAAACGCTGCTGCAGGCCGTCCCACAGGCCCTCGGGCATCTGCTGCGGCAGGAAGGGGATGGCCGTCTCCGGCGCGATCACCAGGTCGCTGCTCGCCGCCGCCAGCGCGCCGACATGCCACTCCAGCGCCGCGGCCTGGTGGCTGCTCTCGAACTTCTCGTCCTGCGGGATGTTGCCTTGCAGCAGCGTCACCGACAGCGTGCCGGTCGGCCGGGTGAATTCCGGCGTGCCGAGCAGCGCCGGCGCCGCCAGCAGCAGCAAGGGCAGTGCCGCACCACGCAGCCAGGAGGCCGCCGAACGGTCGGGCTGGAGCACCGGAAGCGCCGCGACCAGTGCGGCCACCGCGCCGATGCCGTAGACACCGACCCAGGGCGCCCAGGACGCCAGCGGGCCGTCGACATGTGCGTAGCCCGCTGCCACCCAGGGAAAACCGGTGAACAGCACGCCACGGGCCAGTTCGGCGAGCAGCCAGACCGCGGCGAACAGCAGTGCATCGCCGAGCGGCCGGCCGCGGCGCCAGCGCGCGAAGGCGGCCAGCGCCGCCGCCAGGTAGAGCGACAGGAAGGCCGCCAACGCCAGCACGGCGGCCGCCGCCATCCAGGCCGGCAGCCCGCCGTAGCGGTGCATGCTGATGAACAGCCAGCCGGTGCCGGCCGCCACCCAGGCGGTACCGAAGCCGGCGCCGAGCAGCGCCGCGCGACGTGGTGCGACGCGGCCGGCACGCCAGGCCAGCAGCCCGACGCAGGCGATCTGCAGCCACCAAGCCTCGGTGTGGACGTAGGCCAGGGTCTGCAACGCCCCCAGCGCCAGCGCGGCCGCCAGGTCCAGCGGCCAGGGCCAAGCCGGCCGGTTCATCAGGCGCCGTCGGAGCCGAGCACCTCTTCCGGCGCCCGCGTCACCTTGAACCAGCGCACCGCGCCGCCGCGCGTCAGCATCACCGTGAACAGCAGCGGGCCGACCTGGGTGGCCTCGCCGCGCCTGGGCACGCGGCCCAGTTCATGGGCGACCAGGCCGCCGATGGTGTCGAAGGCCTCGGCCGGCAGCGCCGTGCCGAACACCTCGTTGACCGCCTCGATGGCGGCGTCGCCGGCCACACGCTGGCTGCCGTCGGCCAGCGTGTAGACACCGGACTCGCCGTCCTTGTCGTCGAATTCGTCCTCGATTTCGCCGACGATCTCTTCCAGCACGTCCTCGATGGTGATCAGCCCGGCCGTGCTGCCGAACTCGTCGATCACGATCGCCAGGTGGTTGCGGTTCGAGCGGAAGTCGCGCAGCAGGTCGTTCAGGCCCTTGGATTCGGGCACGAACACCGCCGGGCGCAGCAGCGTGCGCAGGTTCAGCTCCGGGGCGCGCTGCAGCTTGAGCAGGTCCTTGGCCATCAGGATGCCGATGACGTTCTCGCGCGCGCCCTCGTACACCGGGAAGCGCGAGTGGCCGGTGGCGATGACGGTGTGCAGCACCTCGTCGTAGGCGGCGTCGATGTCGAGCAGGTCCATGCGCGGCGCGGCCACCATCACGTCGCCGGCGGTCAGGTCGGCCATGCGCAGCACGCCCTCGAGCATCAGGCGCGACTCGGGGGCGATCAGCTCGCGGTTCTCGGCGTCGGCCAGCGTGGAGATCAGCTCGTCGCGCGAGTCGGGGCCGGGCGAGACGAATTCGACCAGCTTGCGGAACAGGGTGCGCCGTTCGGCGCCAGGGGGCGCGCCGCGTTCGCCGGGGCGGGACGGGCGCGCTGGATGGGGGTCGGACATCGCGCTGGCGCGAGGGAAAGTTCCGGGAGGTCGCTAGCTTACCCGAACGGGTGTGACAGCCGGCACGCTCCTCGCTTGACACGTCTGGTACCTTGAACCACAGTCACGGCCCCCCATTTCGGCCGTTTGCGCATTCTTCCGAGGCTCCCCCATGGCTCTGATTCCCGCCACCATCCTGACCGGCTTCCTGGGCTCGGGCAAGACGACCCTGCTCAAGCGTGTGCTCACCGAGGCCCACGGCCAGAAGATCGCGGTGATCGAGAACGAGTTCGGCGACGAGAACATCGACAACGAGATCCTCGTCCAGGACACCCAGGAGCAGATCATCCAGCTCAACAACGGCTGCGTCTGCTGCACCATCCGCGAGGACCTGCGCACGACGCTGTCCGACCTGGCGGACAAGCGCCGCAAGGGCGAGATCGACTTCGACCGCGTCGTCATCGAGACCACCGGCCTGGCCGACCCCGGCCCGGTGGCGCAGACCTTCTTCATGGACGACGAGATCGCCGAGAGCTACCTGCTCGACTCCATCCTGACCCTGGTCGACGCCAAGCACGGCGACGGACAGCTCGACACGCGGCAAGAGGCGCGCCGCCAGATCGGCTTCGCCGACCAGATCTTCATCAGCAAGGCCGACCTGGTCGACGACGCGACGGTCGACGCGCTGATCCACCGCGTCAAGCACATGAACCCGCGTGCACCGCAGCGCAAGGTCAACTTTGGCGAGGTGCCGATCGCCGAGGTGTTCGACCTGCGCGGCTTCAACCTCAACGCCAAGCTGGACATCGACCCGGAGTTCCTCTCCGGCGACGGCCACGGTCATGACCACCACGATCACGACCATGACCACGAACATGGCGAGCACTGCGACCACCCGCACCACCACCACCACGACGACGACGTGAAGTCCTTCGTGTTCCGCTCCGACAAGGCCTTCAACCCGGCCAAGCTGGAGGACTTCCTCGGCGCCATCGTGCAGGTCTACGGACCGAAGATGCTGCGCTACAAGGGCGTGCTGAACATGAAGGGCAGCGACCGCAAGGTGATCTTCCAGGGCGTGCACCAGCTGATGGGCAGCGACCTGGGCCCGAAATGGGCGCCTGGCGAGAAGAAGACCAGCAAGATGGTGTTCATCGGGCTGGACCTGCCGCGCGACGTGTTCATGCAGGGCCTGGAAGGCTGCCTGGCCTGAAAACTCACATGGCTACAATCCGCCGCGCCTGAAACCGGGCTCAGCCGTCGCCCGCGCCTTGCGGACGGGGTATAACCGCCGCTGCGAGGAGACTCCCGTGAGCAAGACACCGGCCACCAAAGCAAGCGCAAAGAAAGCTGCCGCCAAACCCGCCGCACCCGCGGCCAAGGCCAAGCCGGCCGCCAAGGCGGCGGCCCCCGCCAAGAAGGCGGCGCCCGTCAAGGCCGCCGCGAAGACTGCGCCGGCCAAGGCGGCGCCTGCGAAGACACCCGCCAAGGCGCCGGCGGCCAAGGCCGTCGCCGCCCCGCCCCCTGCTCCCAAACCGATCACGCCGCCCGCGGCACCTCCCGCTCCCACCAAACCGATGGCCACGACCCGTTCCTCCAAGGCAGCCCCGCCCCCGCCGGTGAGCGCGCCGCTGCCGCCGGCCACGTCCCGCTTCGCCGACCGTTTCGCCCCGCCTCGGCCGCCCACCCGACAGATGAACAACCTCGGACTCGACACCCCCAAGCCGACGCAGAAATCCGATCCCAAGCTCGCCAATGCCTGGAAGAGCAAGGCTGGCCGCGACCTCTCCGAGGACGAACTGCTGGCCATGCCGGAATCGGAGTACATGAACGACAAGCAGCTGGAGTTCTTCCGCCACAAGCTGCAGACGCTGAAGGATGACCTGCTGTCCAATGCCGGCGAGACCACCGAGCACCTGCGCGAGGACACCTCCATCGTCCCGGACCCGGCCGACCGGGCGACGATCGAGGAGGAGCACGCGCTGGAGCTGCGCACCCGCGACCGCGAGCGCAAGCTGCTGAAGAAGATTTCACAGTCGCTGGGCCGCATCGACGCCGGCGACTACGGTTTCTGTGACGAAACCGGCGAGCCGATCGGCCTGGGCCGCCTGATCGCGCGACCGACCGCTACACTGTCCCTCGAAGCCCAGCAACGGCGCGAGCTGAAACAGAAGATGTTCGGCGACTGAGCCCGCGGCCCGGTCGTCGTTCGCCCCATCCGTCATGTCGGAACCCAAAGACACCACGAGCTTCTTTCGCAAGGTCGTCAAGTTCGTGGCCAATCCGACCACGGAGTGGGCCGAGATCGGGCTGCCGCAGGACGAGGCCCGCGAGACGGAGTTCGCCAAGTCCGAGTTGAAGGCGATGATCGAGCGCAAGCGGCGCAACGATTTCGTCCGCAAGCGCGAGTTCGACATGCTGCGCAAGGTGCGCCGCGAGGGCCTGTCGCCCGAACAGCTGGCGGCGCTCGGCGGCTCCTCCCGGCTCGACGACTCCGAAGGCCGGCTGTCGGTGGCCGAGAGCGGTGCCAAGCAGGATGCCGGCGTCAAGGCCAAGATCGACGCCATCGAGCAGCAGATGGTCGGCGACAACTTCGGCGCCACCCCGCGCCGCGGCCCCGAGTTCTACAACGCGCCCACCCAGCCGGTGCCGATGGGCAGCAACGCCCCGGCCAGCGCGCGCGTGCCGCTGGACGGCGCACGCGCCGAACCGGCGGCCGCGGTGCCGCCCCCGCCGGCGGCGGCCGCGGCGGTGATGGGCGCCGGCCTGTCGCCGCTCTCGCCGCTGTCGCTGGACGCCGGCGCCGGTGACTTCTCCAACGCCTTCGCCGTCGAGGTCAGCGAGGTCGCCCACGACCCCGAGCTCGACGAAGCGGTGATCGCCTTCGCCAACGCCGACTTCGAGCAGTGCGAACAGTCGCTGGCCGGCCTGACCGGCATCGGCGCACCGCGCCACGCGCACGCCGAGACCTGGCTGGTGCTGTTCGACCTCTACCGGGCGATCGGCCAGCAACACAAGTTCGAAAGCCTGGCGCTGGACTACGCGCAGCAGTTCGGCTGGTCGGCGCCGCAGTGGTTCTCGATGCCGCGCCTGGTCGCCGAGGCGGCCAGCGAGGAGCGCGCGCCGAGCAACAGCCGCATCGACGGCCAGGTCGGCTGGGTCTGCCCGGACTACGTCGACGCCGACGCGGTGGCGCGGCTGTCGTCGCAGAGCCTGCAGATGCCGCTGCCCTGGGTGTTCGACTGGAGCGCGCTGAAGGGCGTCGACACCGAAGGCGCCGCGCGCCTGTCGGAGCTGTTCCGCAGCTGGATCCGCCAGCGGCTCGAGATGCGCTGGCTGGGTGGCGAACGCCTGTTCAACGTGCTGGCCGATGCCGCCCCGACCGGCGTGCGCGACGTCGACCCGGCCTACTGGCAACTGCGCCTGGACGCGCTGCGCCTGACCAACCGGCCCGACCAGTTCGACGAGGCGGCGATCGACTACTGCGTCACCTACGAAGTGTCGCCGCCGTCCTGGGAGCCGGCGCTGTGCGAGGTGCGCGTCAGCGGCTCGCACAGCAGCACGACCTCGCCGCCGCTGTCGATGGTCAGCGAGGTGTCGACCAGCTTCATCGAGTCGCGCTTCACCGAGGACCCGAACGCGACGGTGCAGGTGGCCAGCATGGAGCTGTCCGGCCAGCTGGTCGGCGACATCGGGCCGACGCTGAAGAAGCTCGAGGGCGAGCTCGGTGCGTCGACCATCGTCAACGTCAGCTGCGCGAAGCTGATCCGCGTCGACTTCATCGCCGCCGGCGACCTGCTGAACTGGGTGCTGGCACGGCGCAACGAGAACCGCACGGTGGTGTTCGCCGAGTCGCACCGGCTGGTGGCGCTGTTCTTCGGCGCGATGGGCATCAACGAGCATGCCCGCGTGAAGGTGCGCAGCGTCTGAGCTGAGCTCGACGCCTTGAACCGGCGCCGCCCGGCGCCATCTGAGAGTTCCCATGGAAAACTACCACGGCACGACCATCGTCAGCGTGCGCCGCGGCAAGCTCGTCGCGCTCGGCGGCGACGGCCAGGTCACCCTCGGCACCATCGTCGTCAAGGCCTCGGCGCGCAAGGTGCGCAAGCTGCACCACGACAAGGTGCTGGCCGGCTTCGCCGGCGCCACCGCCGATGCCTTCACGCTGTTCGAACGTTTCGAGGCCCAGCTCGACAAGCACCAGGGCCAGCTGGCACGCGCGGCGATCGAGCTGACCAAGGACTGGCGCACCGACCGCGTGCTGCGCCGGCTCGAGGCGATGCTGGCGGTGGCCGACGCCAGCACCTCGCTGATCATCACCGGCAACGGCGACGTGCTCGAGCCCGAGCACGGCATCATCGCCATCGGCTCCGGTGGCGCCTATGCCAACGCGGCGGCACGCGCCCTGCTTGAGCACACCGAGATGGCGCCGAAGGACATCGTCAAGAAGTCGCTCGAGATCGCCGGCGACCTGTGCATCTACACCAACCAGCACCACACGATCGAGACGCTGGAATGAAATCGAGCATGACCCCGCAGGAGATCGTCTCCGAGCTCGACCGCCATGTCGTCGGCCAGCGCGACGCCAAGCGCGCGGTGGCGATCGCGCTGCGCAACCGCTGGCGGCGCCAGCAGGTCGACGAGAAGATGCGCGGCGAGATCACGCCGAAGAACATCCTGCTGATCGGCCCCACCGGCGTCGGCAAGACCGAGATCGCCCGCCGGCTGGCCAAGCTGGCCGATGCGCCCTTCATCAAGGTCGAGGCGACCAAGTTCACCGAGGTCGGCTACGTCGGCAAGGACGTCGACTCGATCGTGCGCGACCTCGCCGACATGGCGGTCAAGCAGGAGCGCGAGGCGGCGATGAAGCGCCAGCGCATGCGCGCCGAGGACGCCGCCGAGGACCGCGTGCTCGACATCCTGGTGCCCGGCTCGGCGGCCGACAACACCGCCCGCCAGGTGATGCGCAAGCGGCTGCGCGAAGGCGCACTGGCCGACAAGGAGATCGAGGTCGACGTCGCCGAGGCGCGCCCGGCGCTGGAGATCATGGGGCCGGCCGGCATGGAAGACATGGCCGAACAGCTCAAGGGCCTGTTCGCCAACATGGGCCAGGCGCCGAAGAAGACGCGCAAGCTGAAGATCGCCGAGGCGATCCAGTTGCTGACCGAGGAGGAGGCCGCCAAGCTGGTCAACGACGAGGACGTCAAGACCGCCGCGCTGGCCAACGCCGAGCAGAACGGCATCGTCTTCATCGACGAGATCGACAAGGTGGCCTCGCGCAGCAACGCGCAGGGCGCCGACGTGTCGCGCCAGGGCGTGCAGCGCGACCTGCTGCCGCTGGTCGAGGGCACGACGGTGAACACCAAGTACGGCATGCTGCGCACCGACCACATCCTGTTCATCGCCTCGGGCGCCTTCCACCTCAGCAAGCCCAGCGACCTGATCCCCGAGCTGCAGGGCCGCTTCCCGATCCGCGTCGAGCTCGGTGCGCTGACCGTCGAGGACTTCGAGGCCATCCTGACCCAGACCCACGCCAGCCTGGTCAAGCAGTACCAGCTGCTGCTGGCCACCGAGGGCGTGACGCTGGAGCTGGCGCCCGATGCGATCCGGCGCATCGCGCAGATCGCCTACGAGGTCAACGACCGCACCGAGAACATCGGCGCGCGCCGCCTGGCGACGGTGATGGAGCGACTGCTCGACGAGATCAGCTTCGATGCGCCGAACCAGTCGGGGCGCACGGTCACCATCGACGCCACGATCGTCGACGCGCGGCTGGCCGAGCTGGTCCGGAACGAGGACCTGTCGCGCTACATCCTCTAGCCGAAGGGGCTAGAGCGCGAGGCGGTGCGCCTGCAGCTGCAGCAGGCCGTCGAAGATCAGCGTGTCGACCGTCTCGAAGGACAGCTCGGTGATCGGCGAGAGCTTGACGGCCGCGCCGCCGCTCATGATCAGCGCCGGCTCCTGGCCAGTGCGCGCACGCAGCTTGCGGTGCATGCGCTCGACCGCGCCGGCCAGCGCGTCGGCACCGCCGCTCATCAGCGCGTCGCTGGTGTTGGTCGGGAAGTCGACCGCCTCGCCGGTCGGCGCCTTCAGCCCGGCGGTGCCCATCTCCAGCGCGCGCAGCATCAGGCCGAAGCCGGGCAGGATCAGGCCGCCGAGGAAGCGGCCCGACGTGTCGACCGCGTCGACCGTCACCGCCGTGCCGACCATCACCACCAGCGCCGGCCGCGCGCGGCCCTGCGCGAGCACGCGGTGGCGCGCGCCGATCATCGCCACCCAGCGGTCGACACCGAGCCGGTTCGGGTGGTCGTAGCCGTTGGTCAGGCCGCAGGCCTCGCGGGTCGAGACCACCCAGCGCGGCTCGACGTCCCACAGCTCGAGCTGCTCCTCGACGCGGCGCTTCACCGCCTCGCCGGCGACGATGCAGCCGAGCATGCTGGCCGGCGCGGAGAGCGCCTTCCAGTCGGTCTCGGCCAGGCTGTCGATGGTCTCCAGGAACACCGCGCCATGCGCGAGCAGCGCAGCGCCGGGCTGCGGCGAGGCGTACTGCGCCCACTTCAGGCGCGTGTTGCCCACGTCGATGGCGAGGAACGTCATGCGTGAGGCGAAGGTCAGAAGTCGGAGATCGAGGAGTCGGCCGGCGCGTCGATCAGGCGGCGCACGCGGCGGATCAGCTGGTTGGTTTCGAGCATGCGGTTCGGCCGGCTCAGGCGCTGCGCCACCTCGTCGAGCAGGTGTTCCAGGTCGTCGCGGCTGCGGGCGCGGCGCAGCCGCATCAGCGTCAGCGAGCCGGCCACCGGCGCGTCGGCGCGCACCGCGCGGATGAGCATGTCGCGGGCCTGTTCGAGAGGCCCGTCGAGGTCGCCGAGGTCGGAGTAGTCGGTCTCCACCGTCGCCCAGGGTTCGTAGGCGCCGAGGTCGCCGTTGAGCGTGGAGGCCGGCGCCAGGGCCCCGGACGGCGCCAGCGGCGGCTCGTGGTCCAGCGGCACGTCGACGGTCAGCGGCGGCAAGGTCGGGTAGGGCGCGGCCTCGATCGACATGGTCGGCAGCGGCACCATGATCAGGCCCATGTCGAGCAGTTCGCCGTAGCAGCTCGGCGGCACGCCTGCCTGCTCGGCCAGGCGCTTGACCTGCTCCTCGGTGCGCCGGCCGTTGACCAGCAGCAGCACCGTGCGGTGGCGCTGGCTGAGCTGGCGCGCACGCGTCGCCAGCTCGGCCTGGCCGTCCGGCGTCTTGATCGGTGCGTTGCCTGTGCCCAAGCGCTTCTCTCCAGCAAGGGTCGTGTGCCCCATCCCCCAACGGCCGCGATTGTGCCGCCAAACGCCGCGATCGCCGACGACTGAAACATGTTCGTCACACCGGGTAAGCCCCCGTGCATGGAGTCGCCGCCGTCAGCGCCGCGGAAGCCCCTGCGCGCTACACTGTGAATTGACGTATACGTCAATTGCACGGCACCGATTCCGGCGCCCGGCAGGAACGACCAGGAGGCCGCATGGCCCGCAGTTCGCCTTCGCTCACCGACTTCCAGCACCGCGGCGCCGGCAATGGCAAGCCCGGCGGCCGGCGCTTCGACCTGGCGCGCTTCGACCCGGCGGCCAAGCCCTTCGCCAGCGGCAGCAAGGCGCGCGACAAGGCCCGCGTGGCCGAACTCGCGCTGGAGATCGACCGCCTGCAGGACCTGTTCTACGCCGACCGGCGCTTCAAGCTGCTGGTCGTGCTGCAGGGCACCGACACCTCGGGCAAGGACGGCACGATCCGCGGCGTGTTCGGGCAGACCAGCGCCCTGGGCGTGCACGCGGTCGGCTGGAAGGCGCCGACCAGCGACGAACGCGCCCACGACTACCTGTGGCGCATCCACCAGAAGGTGCCCGGCGACGGCGAGATCGTCATCTTCAACCGCAGCCACTACGAGGACGTGCTGGTGCCGGCGGTCAACGGCTGGATCACGCCCGAGCAGACCCGGCAGCGCTATGCGCAGATCAACGCCTTCGAGAAGCTGCTCACCGAGACCGGCACGGTGGTCTGCAAGTTCATGCTGCACATCTCGAAGGACGAGCAGCGCGCCCGGCTGCAGGAGCGGCTGGACGACCCGACCAAACACTGGAAGTTCGCCGCCGGCGACCTCGACGTGCGCAAGCAGTGGGACGCCTACCAGCAGGCCTACGAGGATGCCATCGCCGCCACCGGCACGCCCTGGGCGCCGTGGACCGTCGTGCCGGCGGACTCGAAGACGCACCGCAACCTGATGATCGCCCGCAGCGTGGTCGAGACGCTGAAGGGCCTGAAGCTGCGCTACCCGCCCGGCAGCCCCGAACTCGCGAACCTGCGCGTCGAGTGACCCGAACGACATTCAACGGAGACACCCCGTGACCGACCTGTCTGCCGAATACAAGGCCCTGGCCGACTACCGCCCGACGAACAAGGTGCGCTTCGTCACCGCGGCGAGCCTGTTCGACGGCCACGACGCCGCGATCAACATCATGCGGCGCATCCTGCAGGGCATGGGTGCCGAGGTGATCCACCTCGGCCACAACCGCTCGGTCGACGAGGTGGTCACCGCGGCGCTGCAGGAGGACGTGCAGGGCATCGCGCTGAGCAGCTACCAGGGCGGCCATGTCGAGTACTTCAAGTACATGGTCGACCTGCTGAAGCAGCGCGGCGGCGCGCACATCCAGGTGTTCGGCGGCGGCGGCGGCGTGATCGTGCCGGCCGAGATCGCCGAGCTGCAGGGCTACGGCGTGGCGCGCATCTACAGCCCGGAGGACGGCCAGCGCATGGGCCTGGCGGGGATGATCGGCGAGATGGTGATGCGCAGCGACCACGACCTGTCGCCGCATGCGCCGAGCGACATCGCCGCGCTGCGCGGCCACTCGGAAACGGCCTGGCGCTCGCTGGCCCAGCTGATCACCGCGCTGGACAACGGCAAGGCCGGCGACGGCGTGAAGAAGGCGCTGCATGCCACGGCCAAGGCGGCGAAGATTCCGGTGCTCGGCATCACCGGCACCGGTGGCGCCGGCAAGAGTTCGCTGACCGACGAGCTGATCCGACGCCTGCGCCTGGACCAGGACGACGCGCTGCGCATCGCGGTGATCTCGATCGACCCGAGCCGGCGCAAGAGCGGCGGCGCGCTGCTCGGCGACCGCATCCGCATGAACGCGATCTCGCCGTGGCAGCAAGGCGCGCGCGTGTTCATGCGCAGCCTCGCCACGCGCGACTTCGGCAGCGAAATCAGCCAGGCGCTGCCCGACGTGATCGCCGCCTGCAAGGCGGCCGGCTTCGACCTGATCGTCGTCGAGACCTCGGGCATCGGCCAGGGCGACGCGGCGATCGTGCCGCTGGTCGATGTGCCGATGTACGTGATGACGCCGGAGTTCGGCGCCGCCAGCCAGCTCGAGAAGATCGACATGCTGGACTTCGCCGAGTTCGTCGCGATCAACAAGTTCGACCGCAAGGGCGCGACGGACGCACTGCGCGACGTCGCCAAGCAGGTGCAGCGCAACAAGGAGGCATGGAAGAAGAAGCCGGAGGACATGCCGGTGTTCGGCACCATGGCCAGCCGCTTCAACGACGACGGCGTGACCGCGCTGTACCAGGCGCTGAAGCCGCGCCTGGCCGCGCTGGGGCTGGCGCTGAAGGAAGGCCGGCTGCCTGCCGTGGCCACCCGCCACAGCACCCACCAGACGCCGATCGTGCCGGGCGCGCGTGTGCGCTACCTGGCCGACATCGCCGACACCGTGCGCGGCTACAAGCGCCATGCACGCGCCCAGGCGACGCTGGCGCGCGAGATCCAGCAGCTGCGCGAGAGCGCGCGCATGCTGCACGAGAACGACCCGACGCGCGACGGCGCGAAGAACACCGTGCTGCAGCTCGCCGAGGAACGCGAGCCGCGCCTCGACGCTCGCGCGAAGAAGCTGCTGGCGATGTGGCCCGACATGCAGCGCGCCTACGCCGGCGACGAGTACGTCGTGAAGATCCGCGACAGGGAGATCCGCACCGCGCTGACCCATACGACGCTGTCGGGCAACAAGATCCGCAAGGTGGCGCTGCCGAAGTACCAGGACCACGGCGAGATCCTGCAGTGGCTGATGCTCGACAACGTGCCGGGCAGCTTCCCCTACACCGCCGGCACCTTCGCGTTCAAGCGCGAGAACGAGGACCCGACGCGCATGTTCGCCGGCGAAGGCGACGCCTTCCGCACCAACCGGCGCTTCAAGCTGGTCAGCGAGGGCATGCCGGCGAAGCGGCTGTCGACCGCCTTCGACTCGGTCACGCTGTACGGCAACGACCCCGATCCGCGGCCGGACATCTACGGCAAGGTCGGAAACTCGGGCGTCAGCATCGCCACGCTCGACGACCTGAAGGTGCTGTACTCGGGCTTCGACCTGTGCGATGCGGCCACCTCGGTGTCGATGACCATCAACGGCCCGGCGCCGAGCATCCTGGCGATGTTCATGAACGCGGCGATCGACCAGCAGCTCGAGAAGTTCGCCGCCGACAACAAGCGCGAGCCGACCGACGATGAAGCGCAGAAGATCCGCGAATGGGCGCTGGCCAACGTGCGCGGCACGGTGCAGGCCGACATCCTGAAGGAAGACCAGGGCCAGAACACCTGCATCTTCTCCACCGAGTTCAGCCTCAAGGTGATGGGCGACATCGCCGAGTACTTCGTGCACCACCAGGTGCGCAACTTCTACTCGGTGTCGATCTCGGGCTACCACATCGCCGAGGCGGGCGCGAACCCGATCTCGCAGCTGGCGTTCACGCTGTCCAACGGCTTCACCTTCGTCGAAGCCTACCTAGCGCGCGGCATGCACATCGACGACTTCGCGCCCAACCTGAGTTTCTTCTTCAGCAACGGCATGGACCCGGAGTACACCGTGCTGGGCCGTGTCGCGCGGCGCATCTGGGCGGTGGCGATGCGCGAGCGCTACGGCGCCAACGAGCGCAGCCAGAAGCTGAAGTACCACGTGCAGACCAGCGGCCGCTCATTGCACGCGCAGGAGATCGCCTTCAACGACATCCGCACCACGCTGCAGGCGCTGATCGCGATCTACGACAACTGCAACTCGCTGCACACCAACGCCTACGACGAGGCGATCACGACGCCGACGGAAGAAAGCGTGCGCCGTGCGATGGCGATCCAGCTGGTCATCAACCGCGAGTGGGGCCTGGCGAAGAACGAGAACCCCAACCAGGGTGCCTTCGTGATCGACGAGCTGACCGAGCTGGTGGAAGAGGCGGTGCTGGCCGAGTTCGAGAAGATCGCCGAGCGTGGCGGCGTGCTGGGGGCGATGGAGACCGGCTACCAGCGCAGCAAGATCCAGGAAGAGAGCATGCACTACGAGATGCTCAAGCACACCGGCGAGTACCCGATCATCGGCGTGAACACCTTCCGCAACCCGCACGGCGACCCGACACCGACCACGCTGGAACTGGCCCGTTCGACCGAGGCCGAGAAGCAGAGCCAGCTGACCCGGCTGCGTGACTTCCACGAGCGCCACGCGGCCGCGGCGCCGGCCGATGCTGCAGAAGCTTCAGCAGGCGGTGATCGCCAACGGCAACGTGTTCGAGGTGCTGATGGAGGCCGTGCGAGTGTGCTCGCTCGGTCAGATCACCAGCGCGCTGTTCGAGGTCGGCGGCCAGTACCGCCGCAGCATGTAGGGCGGTCAGACCGCCTGCAAGAGTCCGAAACCGGTGTCCAGCGTGCGGTCGCGGCCGCCGTCCTTGGCGCGGTACAACGCCGCGTCGGCGCGGCGCAGCATCGCTTCCAGCGTGTCGGGCCCGCCACGGCAGCGCGACACACCGGCGCTGTAGCCGATCACGAAGCCCAGTTCGGCCTGGGACGCGGCCGCCAGGCGCTCGCGCAGGCGGCTGTCGAAGCGCGCCGCGTTGGCCTGGTCGGACTCCGACAGCAGCACGCAGAACTCCTCGCCGCCGTAGCGCCCGACCAGGTCGCCCTCGCCGGCCGCCAGCGACAACTGCTGCGCGACCAGTCGCAGCGCGCGGTCGCCGGCGTCGTGGCCCAGCGTGTCGTTGATCTGCTTGAAGCGGTCGATGTCGAACATCAGCACGGCCATCGGCACGCCGCGGCGGCGCCCGGTGTCGAGGCGCTCGCGCGCGAGTTCCAGCCAGGCACGGCGGTTGAAGACGCCGGTGAGACCGTCGACCGTGGCCAGCCGCTCGAGCTCGCGCGCCGCCTCGTCGCGGTGGGCGAGCAGGATGCCCAGCACCGTCAGCATCGCGGTCACCAGCGCGATCACCGCCGCCGCGTAGTTGATCGGGTGTGGCGTCAGGAACCGCGGATAGAGATCGGTGAAGAAGGCGCCGAGCGTGCCGCGTGCCAGCGTCACCGCGGCATACAGCGTCAGGCTGACGATCACCAGCCAGCGCCAGCGCCCGACCGGTTGGGGCGCCCGCCGCATCATCGTGCCGGCAATCAACAGCATCTGCGTCGCGAGCAGCCCGTTGGCCCAGCCGACGCGGAACGCGTAGTGCGCGAAGCCGAGCATGTAGCCGACGGGCATCAGCAGAGTCAGCAGCCACTGCGCGCGCACCCGCCCCGGGCGTCCGCTCCACAGTTCGCAGGCCGTCGCCAGCAGCGCCAGGCTGAACGACATCGATGCCATCGACAAAGTCGACAGCATCTGGTCCGCGACGCCGCCTCGTGTCATCAGGCCGGACAGCAGGATGAACACCCAGCCCGCCGCCTGCAGCGCCGCGCCGTCTTGTGCGCGGCGCGCCGGCGCACTCACGCGGCCCATCACCAGCGGCAGCGCGACGGCGATGGTGAGCAGGATGATCGTCAGGGCGATCAGCAGGGTGCGCAGGTCGATGGGCATGGAGATTGCCAACAGCCAGTCCGTGGGCAGGACCGCGAAAACCTGCATTCTCGGCAGTCCATGGCCTCCGTCGCTGGCATTTCTGCACGTTTCCGGCCGCGCCCGCGCCGTGCAATGAGGAACCGCGCCGAATGACACGCCTGTGAATGATTCACAATTGGTAACAATTGAGGGCATCCACGCCCCTTGTTCGGGGGGTGCCACTGCCACTAAGGTTGACTCACGCCCAACCCCGAGAGCCCGCCCATGCGCCAAGACGTCGTCGCCATCGGCCGTTCGATCCCCGGACAGGGTTGGCATGCGGGTCGCCCGCCGGCCGGCATCACCTGGCGGCATGTCGCCACGGCGCTGCTGCTGATGATCGTTGCGCCGGTCGCCCTGGTCGCCGGCGTCGCCGCGCTGGCAGTGGCGCCGATCGTGATCGCCGTCGTCGGCATCCAGCAAGTCCAGCAGCTGGCACGCGCACAGCGTCATCCGGGGCCGGCCCGCGAGCGGCACTGAGCGCCGCGGCCGATGCGGCTGCTGCTGGTTCGCCACGGCGAAACCGCGCTGAACGCAGCGCGAATCCTTCAGCCGGCCGACACGCCGCTGAGCGAACGTGGCCTCGCCCAGGCTGCCGCGCTGGCGCGCCGGCTGGCCGCACAACCGATCACCCAGCTCTGGTCCAGCGATCTGCCGCGCGCCTGGCAGACCGCCGAGCCGATCGCGCACGCCGCCGGCGTGACGATCCAGCCCTGGCCGGCGCTGCAGGAACGCAACTTCGGCGACTTGCGCGGGCGCCCCTACGAATCGCTGGGCTTCGACCCGCTGGCGATGCAGGAGGCACCGCCGGCCGGCGAGTCGGTCGCGGCGTTCGAGGCGCGTGTCGACACGGCACTGGACGCCGCACTGGCAGCCGCGGACGGCGGCGACGGCTGCATCGTGCTGGTCAGCCATGGCCTGGTCATCCACAGCCTGCTGTCGCGCCGCATCGCGCGGGCGCCGGGCCTGGCGCTGCCGCCGCGCATCGCCAACACCTCGGTGAGCGTGGTCGAGCCGGGCACGCCGCCGCGCGCCACGCTGATCGACTGCACCGCCCACCTGGCCGATGCCATCACCGACGACCCACTGTCCTTGTCGGGTGGTTGAGCGCTGTAAGGCGGCTGTATCGCTGCTGGCGTAACTTGGCGCCATTCCAAACCTTCCGGAGACACCCATGGCCCTCCCCCGCGACGTTTTTGTGGTCGGTGCTGCACGCACCGCGATCGGCACCTTCGGCGGCTCGCTGAAGGACGTTCCGCTGGCCGACCTGGCCACGCTGGCGGTGAAGACCGCGCTGGAGCGCAGCGGCGCCGCCGCCGCCAGCGTCGGCCACCTGGCGATGGGCACGGTGATCCCGACCGAGCCGCGCGACGCCTACCTCAGCCGTGTCGCCGCGATGAACGCCGGCCTGCCGAAGGAGACGCCGGCCTTCAACGTCAATCGCCTGTGCGGCTCGGGCCTGCAGGCCATCGTCTCGGCCTCGCAGGCCATCACGCTCGGCGACTGCGAGGTCGCGATCGGCGCCGGTGCCGAGTCGATGAGCCGCGGCGCCTACCTGCTGCCGCAGGCGCGCTGGGGCGCACGCATGGGCGATAGCCCGATGCTCGACTTCGTGGTCGGTGCGCTGCACGACCCCTTCCACAAGATCCACATGGGCATCACCGCCGAGAACGTCGGCGAGCAGTTCGGCATCAGCCGCTCGATGATGGACGAGCTGGCGGTGGAGAGCCACCGCCGCGCCGCCGCGGCGATCGCCGAGGGCCGCTTCAAGAGCCAGATCGTGCCGGTGGTGATCGCGTCGAAGAAGGGCGACATCAGCTTCGACACCGACGAGCACGTCAAGGCCGGCACGACGATGGAGACGCTGGCCAAGATGCGTGCCGCGTTCAAGAAGGACGGCGCGGTGACCGCCGGCAACGCCAGCGGCATCAACGACGGCGCCGGTGCGGTGGTGCTGGCCAGCGCCGAGGCGGTGAAGGCCGGCAACCTGAAGCCGATCGCGCGCCTGGTCAGCTACGCGCATGCCGGCGTCGAGCCGACCATCATGGGCATCGGCCCGGTGCCGGCGACGAAGCTGGCGCTGGCCAAGGCCGGTCTGAAGGTCAGCGACCTCGACGTGATCGAGTCCAACGAGGCCTTCGCCGCGCAGGCCTGCGCGGTGGTCAAGGAACTGGCGCTGGACCCGGCCAAGGTCAACGTCAACGGTTCGGGCATCTCGCTGGGCCACCCGATCGGCGCCACCGGCGCGATCATCACCACCAAGGCGCTGTATGAGCTGCAGCGCGTCGGCGGCCGCTACGCGCTGGTGACGATGTGCATCGGCGGCGGCCAGGGCATCGCCGCGATCTTCGAGCGCGCCTGAAGCGGCCTGGTTCCGGGATCTATCCCGGCCCCTGCGTGCGCAGCTTGATCAGGTGCGCACGCAGCGAGCGCAGCGCCACCGGGTGCAGGCGCTCGGGCACGTCGTCGTAGACACGCGCCAGCAAGGCCGACTCGGCGGCGCCGTCGCCGAGCTCGCGGCGCACCGCCTCGACCTTGGCCTCGCGCTGCAGGCGGTGCGCGACGATCTTCTCGAACGCCGCACGCGGCTGCGCCATCAGGAAGCCGTGGCCGGGGGCCAGCCAGTCGAGGTCCTCCGCGCACAGCGCGCGCAGCGAGGTCAGGTAGGCCGCCATGTCGCCGTCCGGCGGGTTGATGACCACGGTGCTGAGCTGCATCACATGGTCGCCGGTGAACAGGGTCTTCTCCTCCTCGAGCCGGTAGCACAGGTGGTTGGAGGCGTGCCCGGGGGTGTGCACGACGCTCAGCGTGACGCCGTCGTCGATCTCGAAACGTTCGCCGCCCTTCAGCAGCAGGTCGGGCGCGAAGCTCGTGTCCTGCCACTCGGGATGGTCGGCGATGCGGCCGTGCACGGCGGCGCCGGTGCGTGCCTTCAGCAGCGCGCAGCCGGGCGAGTGATCGAGGTGGGTGTGGGTGGCGAAGATCCAGCGGATCGGCCCCGGCGCCGCGGCCAGGATCGCATCGATGTGCACCGCCTCCGGCGGGCCGGGGTCGATCACTGCCCACTGGTTGCGCGGCCCGCCGCCGACCAGATAGCTGTTGGTGCCCGGGCCGGTCATCACGCTGCCGTTGTGCGCGGTGACGCGGATCACCCGCGGCGACAGCGCCACCGGCAGCGCGGCATGGATCTCGTAGGAGAAGCGGCCGCTGCATTCAGGGTCGAGGCGGCGCAGTTCGGCGAAGGCCGGTTCGTCGGGCGTGACCGGCCGGACGCCGTCGCGCCCATGGCCGACCTGCGGCTGGATGCGCGGCACCACGCGCGGCTGGCGTGCCCAGGCGAGCAGCGCGGCCACGCTGTCGAAGCGCGCCACCGCCTCCAGCGTCTTGCGCGTCGGCGTCAGCAGCTTGAGCGGCTCGGTGCGCGTCAGCGCAGCCGCCGGCGCCACCCACATCTGCTCGACCAGCTCGCCGTCGTCGTGCACCGCGATCTGGCCGGCCGGCGCACGCGCGACGAAGAAACGCGTGTCGAAGCGCTTGGCCTGGCTGGGCGGCGTCAGCCAGTGGCTGAAATAGGCCAGTTCGTCGACATCCAGCACCAGCCCCTCGTCGTGGCACAGCGCCGCGAGCGATTGTTCGCCACGCTGCAGCGGGCCGCGCCAGGCGTCGAGCCGCGCCGCGCGTGCCGGATCGAGGCGCAGCGGCGTTCCGTCGCGCTCGCGCACGTAGAGCAGGCCGGCTTCCTCGAAGCACTCGCGCACCGCAGCGATCCAGTAGTCGATCCCGTGGCCGTCGACGCCGAGCCGCGCATCGGCATCGGCCGCCTCGATGCCGTGGCAGAACGGCAGCGCCGCGTGGTCGTCGGCGTCGACCAGCCCGCCGGGGAAGACCCAGGCGCCGCTGTTGTGGTCGCCACGTTCGGCGCGGCGCAGCAGCAGCGCCTCGATGCCCAGCGCACCGTCGCGCAGCACGGCGACGGTGGCGGCGGGGCGCGGTGGCTTGGTCTTGTCGCTCATCGTGACGGTCGGTGGGAGTGTCGGTGTCGATGCTACGCCGTGGCCGGCAGGCGCGGCACAGCCCCGGCCTCGCGGTCCTACCAGGGGTCGAGGCCCGTTCGGCCGCGTTCGCGCGGCGTCGCGCCGTCGAGCTGGCGCAGCAGCCAGTCGCGGGTCTGCGCCGGGTCGATGACGGCGTCGATCTCCAGCGTCGCTGCCATGTTCAGCGCGCGGCCTTCGGCGATCTGGCGTTCGAGCAGCTCGCGGAAGCGCGCCTCGCGCGCCTCGCCTTCGGGCAGCGCCTCCAGCTCCTTGCGGTAGCCCAGGCGCACCGCACCTTCCAGCCCCATCGCGCCGAACTCGCCGCTGGGCCAGGCCGCGGTGGCCAGCGGCGCGTGGAAGCCGCCAGCGGCCATCGCCATCGCACCCAGGCCGTAGGCCTTGCGGATGACCACCGCCAGGAAGGGCACGCGCAGCTGCGCAGCGGCAACGAACATGCGGCTGACATGGCGCACCTGCGCCTTCGCCTCGATGTCGGGGCCGACCATGAAGCCCGGCGTGTCGATCAGCGAGACCAGAGCCACGCCGTGCTGGTCGCACAGCCGCATGAAGCGGGCCGCCTTGTCGGCGGCATCGGCGTCGATCGCGCCGCCCAGGTGCAGCGGGTTGCTGGCCAGCACGCCGACCGCGCGGCCGCCGATGCGGGCCAGCACGGTGTGGATCGCCAGGCCGAAGGACTCGCGCAGTTCGATCGTGCTGCCAGGGTCGACCAGGCCGTCGATCACGCGGCGCATGTCGTGGCTGCGCGCGCGCTGTGCCGGCAGCACGTCGCGCAGCGCAGCCGCGTCGGGAGCGTCGCCATCGGCACGCTGGCCGCCCAGCAACGCCAGCAGGCGCTTGGTTGCCGCGACGGCTGCCGCCTCGTCGTCGACCAGCAGGTCGATCACGCCGTTGGCCGACTGGACGCTGGCCGGGCCGATGTCCTCCGGCGCGAAGCGGCCCAGCCCGCCGCCTTCGACCATCGCCGGCCCGCCCATGCCGATGTTGCTGCCGCGCGTGGCGACGATCAGGTCGCAGCAGCCCAGCAGCGCCGCGTTGCCGGCGAAGCAGCGCCCGGCGGCGATGCCGATCAGCGGCACCTGGCCCGACAGGCTGGCGAAGCGTGCGAAGGTCGGCACGTGCAGGCCGGCGACGATGGGCATGTCGGTGTCGCCCGGCCGGCCACCGCCGCCTTCGGCGAACAGCACCACCGGCAACTTGTGCTCGAGCGCGAGGCCGAGCAGCCGGTCGGTCTTCTGGTGGTTGCGCAGGCCCTGCGTACCGGCCAGCACGGTGGCGTCGTAGGCCAGCACGGCGCAGCGAATGCCGCCGACCTTGCCGATGCCGGTGACGATGCCGTCGGCCGGCGTCTGGCGGATCAGTTCGTCGACGCTGCGCCGCTTCGCTTGCGCTGCATAGGCGAAGCCGCCGTACTCGACGAAGCTGCCCGGGTCGCACAGGTCGGCAACGTTCTCGCGGGCCGTGCGCAGGCCCGCTGCGTGGCGGCGGGCGACGGCCTCGGGGCGCGCGGCATCGTGCAGCAGCGCTTCGCGCTCGAGGAACTCCTGCAGGTCGCCACGCAGCGCCGCCGGGTTCGTCGGCTGCATCGGCCGGCGCGGACACGACCGCGGCCGTGTCCGCCGCACCCAGGCGCAGCAGCGCAGCACCTTCGCCGACCAGCTCGCCCGGCGCGGCCAGCAGCGCCAGCACACGCGCATCCTGCGGCGCGCGCAGCTCGTGCTCCATCTTCATCGCCTCGACCACGGCCAGCAGTTCGCCGGCGCGCACGGCCTGTCCGGCAGCGACCATCAGCTCGACCACCGTGGCCGCCATCGGCGAACGGATCTCCTGCATCGTCATGCCTCGCGCACCTCCGCCGGCGACTGTAGCGCCGGGGCCTTGCTACAGTGGTCGCACCCGGGACAGCCGCCTCACACCACCATGCTCCCCTTCTCCGACATCCTGGCCGCCGCCGCCCGCCTGAAGGGCATCGCCCACCGCACGCCGGTGGTCACCTCGCGCACGCTCGACCAGATGCTCGGCCTGAACGTGCTGATGAAGGCCGAGAACCTGCAGCGCATGGGCGCCTTCAAGTTCCGCGGCGGCTACAACGCGGTCAACGTGCTGAGCGAGGAACAACGCGCGCGTGGCGTGATCGCCTTCTCGTCGGGCAACCATGCGCAGGCGGTGGCGCTGGCGGCGCGGCTGCACGGCTGCCGGGCGACCATCGTGATGCCGCACGACGCACCGGCGCTGAAGCTGGCCGCCACACGCGGCTACGGCGCCGAGGTGGTGCTGTACGACCGCTACACCGAGGACCGCGCCGCCATCGCCAAGCGCCTGACCGAGGAGCGTGGTGCCTCGCTGATCCCGCCCTTCGACCACCTGCCGGTGATGGCCGGCGCCGGCACCGCGGCGCTGGAGCTGATCGAGGACGCCGGGCCGCTGGACGCGCTGATCGTCTGCGCCGGCGGCGGCGGCTTCCTGTCCGGCTGCACGATCGCCGCCAAGCACCTGCTGCCCGGCATCGCGGTGTTCGGCGCCGAGCCGGAGCGTGGCAACGACATGCAGCAGTCGCTGCAGCGCGGCGAGATCGTCAGCATCGACGTGCCGCGCACGATCTGCGACGGCCAGCAGACGCAGGCGGTCGGCCGCCATCCCTTCGAGGTGATCAAGGCGCACGTCACCGACGTGCTGACCGTGCCCGACCCGGTGGTGGTCGACGCGATGCGCTTCGCCTTCGAGCGCCTGAAGCTGGTGCTGGAGCCTTCGGGCGCCTGCGCGCTGGCGGCGCTGATGCACCATCGTGAGCGCTTCGCCGGCAAGCGCGTCGGCGTCACGCTGTCGGGTGGCAATGTCGGGCTGGACCGCTTCGTCGCGCTGATCAGCGGCACCGAACGGGTCGACTGAGACTCAGCCGGCCGCGAAACCTTCCAGCACGTTGGCGGCGTTGATGCCGACCTCGGCGACCGCATAGCCGCCCTCGAAGGTGAAGACGGTCGGCAGCGCCAGCGCGGCCAGGTCGGCACCCATCGTCAGGTAGTCGGCGCTCTTCAGCGTGAAGCCGGAGATCGGGTCGCCCTCGAAGGTGTCGACGCCCAGCGGCACGACCAGCGCCTGCGCGCCGAAGCCACGCACCGCAGCGAGCGCCTGCTGCAGCGCCTCGCGCCAGCGTGCGAAACCGGTGCCGCGTGGCAGCGGCAGGTTCAGGTTGAAGCCCTCGCCGGCGCCGGCGCCACGCTCGTCGGCATGGCCGAGGTAGAACGGGTACTCGGTGCGCGGGTCGCCGTGGATCGAGACCGTCAGCACGTCGGCGCGCTGCTCGAAGATGCTCTGCGTGCCGTTGCCGTGGTGGTAGTCGACGTCGAGCACCGCCACACGCTCGAAGCCGCCGTCGCGCAGCGTCTGCGCCGCCAGCGCGGCGTTGTTCAGGAAGCAGTAGCCGCCGAAGAACTCGGCGCCGGCGTGGTGGCCGGGCGGGCGGGTCAGCGCGAAGGCGCTGCGAAACGACCCGTTCGCCACCGCACGCGCCGCGAGCACCGCGGCCTGTGCGCCGGCGCGCGCGGCGGCCCAGCTGCCGGCGGTCAGCGGCGTGCCGGCATCGAAGGAGTACAGGCCCATGCGGGCGGCGAAGTTGTCGGGTTCGACGTCGGCGCGGAAGCCGCGCACCGGCCACACCGAGGGCAGCGCGTCGAGCGCGGCGTTGGCCGGGTCCAGCGCGAGCCACTCGTCCCACGCCCGTTCGAGGAAGCGCAGGTAGCGTGCTGCGTGGATGCGCGCGAGCACGGCCTCAAAGGCCGGGTCGGCACCGGCCTGCAGATCGTTCGGTGCGGCCAGCGGGCCGAGGCCGCGCCGTGTCACTTCGGCCAGCACATGGTCCAGGCGCTGCGGCACCTCGTGACAGGGCACCAGGCGGCCGCGGAACATCTCGTGGCGGCCGGCATGGCGGGCGTGGTCGGGGTTGTGGACGATCAGCATGGTCGGGCGTGCCACGGCATGGAAGCAAGCGTGCGATTTTGCGCGGTGCGGCAGGAGCCCCGCGGAGAGCCCTGCAAATTGCGCTAGGCTCGCCAGCCGATGCCCGCAGCGCAGACCACCCGGCCCGGCGACGAGGACGCCGACGACATCCATCGGCCCGACCGGCCGACGATGGTGCTGCTCAACCCGCGCGCCGCCGGCGGCGAGGCGGCGGCGCTGGCCCAGCCGGTGCGCCAGTGGCTGGCCGAGCACGCACCCGGCGTGGCGCTGGTCGAGTCCGACAGCATCGAACGCTCGCGCGCCACGCTGCAATGCCTGCCGCGCAGCAGCCGCGTCGTGCTGATCGGCGGCGACGGCACCCTGCACCACATGCTGCCGGTGCTGCTGACCCACCGCCTCGCGCTCGGCGTCGTGCCGCTGGGCGGCGGCAACGACACCGCGCGTGCGCTCGGCGTCGCCGATCTGCCGTGGCAGAAGGCACTGGACTTCGGGCTGCGCGGCCCGACGCGGCGCATGGACGTCGGCGAGCTGGTCACGCCGCGCCAACGAGTACCTTTCTTCTCCAGCCTGGCAGCGGGCTTCGACGCCGCGGTGGCGCGGCGCGCGCTCGAGAGCCCACGCTGGCTCGACGGCATGCCACGCTACCTGTGGGCGACGCTGGGCGAACTGGCCGGGCTGCGTTCGCACCGGGTGCGCATCGCGCTCGACGGTGCGCCCTGCCACGAGGGTGACGCCATCTTCGCCTCGGTGCTGAACACGCGCAGCTACGGCGCCGGCATGCCGGCCGTGCCGGGTGCACGCGTCGGCGACGGCAAGCTGGACCTGCTGGTCGCCGGCCGCTTCAGCCGTGTCGGCACGCTGGCCATGCTGCCGCGGCTCTTGAAAGGCTCGCACCTGCCGCACCCGAAGATCCACACCTGGACCTTCCAGTCCATGCAGATCGAGAGCGACGACGAACTGCCGCTGGCGGCCGACGGCGAGCCGCTGGCGCCGCTGCGGCGCTTCGAGATCCGCGTGCGCGCCAGCGCGGTCAGCGTGGCCAGCACCAAGCTGCAGCGGCGCGCGGCCGCCCCCGGCCCGGAGGCCGAGTACCTGCCGGTTCAGGCGTAGGCGTTCGGGTAGCGGTCGATCGTCAGCCCGGCCATGTCGATCGCCGGCGCGCGGCCGGAGATCAGGTCGGCCATCACGCGGCCGGTGCCGGCCGCCATCGTCCAGCCCAGCGTGCCGTGGCCGGTGGCCAGCCACAGGTTGGGCAGGCGCGTGCCGCCGACCACCGGCGTGCCGTCTGGCGTCATCGGGCGCAGGCCGCACCAGAACTCGGCCTTGGCCACATCGCCGCCGGCCGGGAACAGATCGGTCACCACATGCTCCAGCGTACGCCGGCGCGGCTCGTGCAGCTGCAGCGTGTAGCCGGCCAGCTCGGCGGTGCCGCCGACGCGGATGCGGTCGCCGAGGCGGGTCACCGCCACCTTGTGGGTCTCGTCCATCACCGTCGATTCGGGTGCGCCGCTGGCGTCGCTGATCGGCACGGTGATCGAGTAGCCTTTGACCGGGTAGACCGGGATGCGCACGCCCAGCGGGTTCAGCAGCTTGGGCGAGTGGCTGCCCAGCGCAACCAGGTAGGCGTCAGCCTTCAGCGTGCCGGCGCCGGTGACCACGCCGCTGATGCGGCCGCCTTCGGTCTCCAGGCGCTGGATGTCGGTGCCGTAGCGGAACTCCACGCCGCGCTGCGCGGCGCGCGCGGCGAGGTTCTGGGTGAACTTGAAGCAGTCGCCGGTCTCGTCGCCGGGCAGCAGCAGGCCGCCGACGAACTTCTCCTGCACGCGCGCCAGCGCCGGCTCGTGGCGGATGCAGCCGGCACGGTCGAGCAGTTCGTAGCGCACGCCGTAACGCTTCAGCACCTCGATGTCGGCGCCGGTGCCGTCGAGCTGCTTCTGCGTGCGGAACAGCTGCAGCGTGCCCTGCATGCGTTCGTCATAGCCGATGGGCATGCTGCTGCGCATCTCGCGCAGCACGTCGCGGCTGTACTCGGCCAGACGCACCATGCGACCCTTGTTGACCTCGTAGCGCGCCGCCGTGCAGTTGCGCAGCATCGCCATGCCCCAGCGGATCAGGCCGAGGTCGAGATGCGGCCGGATGACCAGCGGCCGGTGCTGCATCAGCAGCCACTTGATCGCCTTCACCGGCACGCCGGGGCCGGCCCAGGGCGCCGAATAGCCGGGCGAGACCTCGCCGGCATTGGCGTAGCTGGTCTCCTTGCCGGCGCTGTCCTGGCGGTCGACCACGGTGACCTCGTGGCCGGCCAGCGCGAGGTGCCACGCGCTGGTGACCCCGATCACGCCGCTGCCCAGAACGATGACCTTCATGACGCCGACTCCCTGGTTCAAAACGATGCAGAAGCTTATCGAGGCGGAGGGCAAATCTTTCGCTGCAAATTGGCGGCCTTCAACAGATCCGCCGAATCTATCGCTGCGCCAACACGAACTCGCCGCAGCTTGTTCATCACCCCGATGCCGCCGCCAAACCCCGCCACAATGTGCCCATGAGCTCCGAACCCGCCTTCGTCGCCCCGACCCGCTTCGACGACCCCGAACAGGCCCTGGCCCGCGTGCGCGCCATCTACGACGCCGGCATCGCGCACCTTCGCGAGGCGCTGCAGCGCTTCGTCGCCGGCGAGGACGTCGGCAGCAAGGTCCGCGCCTGCTATCCCTTCGTGCGTGTGCACACCGACACCGTGGCGCGCGCCGACTCGCGCCTGTCCTACGGCTTCGTCGCCGGGCCCGGCACCTACGAGACCTCGCTGACGCGGCCCGAGCTGTTCGGCAACTACTACCTCGAGCAGTTCCGCCTGCTGCTGAAGAACCACCACGTGTCGCTGGAGATCGGCACCGGCACGCAGCCGATCCCGGTGCACTTCTCGTTCGCCGAGGGCGACCATGTCGAGGGCAGCCTGAGCGCCGAGCGGCGCCAGCGCATGCGCGACGTGTTCGACCTGCCCGACCTCGGCGCGATGGACGACGGCATCGCCAACGGCACCCACGAGCCGCGCCGCGGCGAGCCGCAGCCGCTGGCGCTGTTCACCGCCCCGCGGGTCGACTACTCGCTGCACCGGCTGCGCCACTACACCGGCACCGCACCGGAGCATTTCCAGAACTTCGTGCTGTTCACGAACTACCAGTTCTACATCGACGAGTTCGTGCGCCTCGGCCACGAGACCATGGCCAGCAACGCGCATGCGCAGGACTATGTCGCCTTCGTCGAGCCGGGCAACGTGGTGACACGCCGCGCCGGCATGGCCGCGCAGCCGGGCGACGAACTCGGCGCCGCGCCGCCGCGCCTGCCGCAGATGCCGGCCTACCACCTGGTGCGGCCCGACAACGCCGGCATCACGATGGTCAACATCGGCGTCGGCCCGGCCAACGCGAAGACCATCACCGACCACATCGCGGTGCTGCGCCCGCACGCCTGGATCATGCTCGGCCACTGCGCCGGCCTGCGCAACACGCAGCAGCTCGGCGACTACGTGCTCGCCCACGGCTACGTGCGCGAGGACCATGTGCTCGACGAGGAACTGCCGCTGTGGGTGCCGATCCCGCCGCTGGCCGAGGTGCAGGTGGCGATCGAGTCGGCCGTCGCCGAGATCACGCAGCTGAAGGGCTACGAGCTGAAGCGGCTGATGCGCACCGGCACCGTCGCCTCGACCGACAACCGCAACTGGGAGCTGCTGCCCTCGCGCAACGTGCCGACCACGCCGGAGCGGCGCTTCAGCCAGAGCCGGGCGATCGCGCTGGACATGGAAAGCGCGACCATCGCCGCCAACGGCTTCCGCTTCCGCGTGCCCTACGGCACGCTGCTGTGCGTCAGCGACAAGCCGCTGCACGGCGAGATCAAGCTGCCGGGCATGGCCAACACCTTCTACCGCGAACGGGTCGACCAGCACCTGCGCATCGGCATCCGCGCCATCGAGAAGCTGCGCGAACAGGGTGTCGACCAGCTGCACAGCCGCAAGCTGCGCAGCTTCGCCGAGGTGGCGTTCCAGTAGGACCGAAGCGGGCTGGGTCGCCGCGCGGCGCTAGCCGAACCTGGCCTTCATCGCGGCATCCACCTCCACCGGCGTGAGTTTCTTCGCGGGGCTGGCCTCGGGTCGCAGTTGCACGTGCGGCCAGTCCTTGAAGCTGGTCCAGTGACCACCGGCCACCAGGCCGACGGCTTCTGCCTCGTCGGCATACACACGGTAGGCGTTGAACCCGTTGAGCTTCTTGGTGGTCGACCACTCCGCCTTGCCGTCGAGAAGCCAGAAGCAATCCACGGCCTCGCCCCACTGGTGCCACGAATAGCCTGGCAGGGCATTGGTGACCGGGTCGCCATGCTGGGGCCCCACGGACTCGATGCAGTGGGCCAGGAACTCCGCCCCGGCGTCGCGCAGCTTCTCGATCGCAGCGCCGATCTCCTCGATGGCGCGCGACTGCCGCCACAGCCTGGCCTGAGCGAACGGATCGCGCAGTCCGGCGCTGGGGCGCATCTCGAAGCCGAGAGCGGCGCAGCGCAGCAACAGCGCGTCGATCTTCGACTTCAACTCGGGGGCAACAAGATCGAGGTTCGCGGCCATGTATCGACTCCAGCGCTCGTGGCACCGAGTCTCGGCGCATCGGGCGCGAGGGGCATCCACAGTTCTGTCGAGCGCCCGGCCGCGGCGCAGCTTTACACAGCTTGACGCGCGGCAAGCGGCCGCGCAACGCATGCATTGCAGACTGTGTCCATGTCTGCTTCTCATGTGTCAACGCTCGTCGCCGCTCTGCTGCTGGCCGGTTGCGCGAGCCTCCAGGCGCCGGCGGTCGACGCCAGCGCCGGCGTCACCGCACCGGCGCAATGGAACTCCGCGCCGGTTGCCACGGCCGGCGCGCAGCCCGGCGCGGCCGTGCCGGCCGACTCGCTGGCCGACTGGTGGCAGCGCTTCGGCGACGCCGACCTGAGCCGGCTGGTCGGCGACGCGCTGGCCGCCAACACCGACGTGGCCTCGGCCCGCGCCGCACTGCGCCAGGCGCGCGCGCTGCGCGACGTCGACCAGGCGCAGGCCGGCCCGCGCCTCGACGCCTCGGGCTCGGCGCAGCGCAGCCGCTCGAACGGCGCCTCGGCCAGCAACAGCTTCCGTGCCGGCTTCGACGCCAGCTGGGAACCCGACGTGTTCGGCGGCAACCGCGCCGGCATCGCCGCCAGCGAGGCCGACCTGCAGGCCAGCAGCGCCAGCCTGGGCGACGTGCAGGTGTCGGTGGCCGCCGAGGTCGCGCTGGCCTACCTCGAACTGCGCGGCAGCGAGACCCGGCTGGCGATCGCCCGCGACAACCTGGCCAGCCAGCAGGACACCGCGCAGATCACCCAGTGGCGCGTGCAGGCCGGCCTGGCGACTTCGCTGGAATCGGAGCAGGCGCGCGCCTCGGTCGAGCAGACACGCGCGCAGATCCCGTCGCTGCAGAAGGCGATCGCGCAGTCGCGCCACCAGCTCGCGCTGCTGACCGGGCGCACCGTCGGTGCACTGCAGCTCGCCGAGTCGACCACGCTGCCGCAGCCGGCGACGGATCTGGCACTGGCCTTCCCGGCCGACACGCTGCGCCAGCGCGCCGACGTGCGCGCCGCAGAAGCGCGTGTGCGCGCCGCCGCGCAGCGGGTCGTGCAGGCCGACGCGGCGCGTTACCCGAGCTTCTCGCTGTCCGGCTCGCTGGGCCTGCAGGCGCTGACGCTGTCCGGCCTCAGCGGCGGCGGCGCCGTCGCCAGCGCGCTGCTCGCCAGCGTGTCGCTTCCGCTGTTCGACGGCGGTGCCGCGAAGGCGCAGACCGCGGCGCAACAGGCCGCCTACGACCAGGCGCGCGAATCGCACCGCAGTGCCGTGCTGGTCGCGCTGAAGGATGTCGAGGACGCACTGGTCGCGCTGCAACGCGACCGCGAACGCCTGGCGACGCTGCAGCAGGCCGCCGAGGCGGCCGGCAATGCCGCGCTGCTGGCGCGCCAGCGCTACGCCAGCGGCCTGATCGATTTCCAGACCGTGCTGGAGACGCAGCGTTCGCTGCTGTCCGCGCAGGACAACGTGGCCGCCAGCCGGATCGACGTCGCCACCGACCACGTGCGCCTCTACAAGGCGCTGGGTGGCGGATGGACGCCCACCCCGGACAACTCGAAGACATCATGAGCACGAACCCTTCAGCCACCAACGACATCGCCACCCTGCTCGACGAGCCTGCGGCCCGGCCGCCGTGGAAGCGGCCGGCGCTGTGGATGGGCGTCGCGCTGCTGGCCGCCGCCGCGGTCGGTGCCTCCGTCTGGCAATCGAGCCGCCGCGCCGCTGCGGCGCCGAGCTACGTCACCGAGCCGGTGCAGCGCGCGACGCTGAACGTCACCGTCAGCGCCGACGGCACGCTGCAACCGACCCGCTCGGTGAGCATCGGCAGCGAGCTGTCGGGCACGGTCGCGCGGGTGCTGGTCGACGTCAACGACCGGGTCAAGAAGGGCCAGGTGCTGGTCGAGCTCGACACCGCCAAGCTGCGCGACCAGGTGACACGCTCGCGCGCCGCGCTGGCCACCGCGCAGGCCCAGGTGGTGCAGAGTGCGGCGACGCTGAAGGAGGCGCAGGGCAACCTGGCGCGGCTGGAGGAGGTGTCGCGCCTGTCCGGCGGCAAGGTGCCGGCGCAAAGCGAGCTCGACACCGCCCGCGCGACGGCCGAACGCGGCCAGGCCGAGCTGTCCAGCAGCCGCGCCAGCGTGGCCAGCGCGCAGGCGCAGCTGGCCACCGACGAGACCAACCTGTCCAAGGCCTCGATCCGCTCGCCGATCGACGGCGTGGTGCTGACCCGCGCGGTCGACCCGGGCAACGCGGTGGCAGCCTCGCTGCAGGCGGTGACCCTGTTCACCATCGCCGAGGACCTGACGCAGCTGCAGCTCGAGGTCAACGTCGACGAGACCGACGTCGGCCTGGTCGCCAACGGCCAGAAGGCCAGCTTCACCGTCGGCGCCTACCTGAACCGCAAGTACCCGGCGTCGGTGCGGCGGGTCGCCTACGGCTCGACCAAGACCGACAACGTGGTGACCTACACCACGCTGCTCGACGTCGACAACCGCGACCTGACGCTGCGCCCGGGCATGACCGCGACGGCGACGATCCAGACCAGCGACCGCCAGCCGGCGCTGCTGGTGCCGAACACCGCGCTGCGCTTCACGCCGGCCGCCGGTGCCGGCGCCGCGGCGTCGGCGCCGACCTCGGGCGGCGGCGGTGGCATCGTCTCCAAGCTGATGCCGCGCCCGCCGAACAGCGTGGCGCGCCGCAGCGGCACGGCCGGCGCAGGCGCCGGCGGCGCCAGCGGCGGCTCGCGCCAGCTGTGGGTGCTGCGCGAGGGCCAGGCCACGGCGGTGCGTGTCACCGTTGGCGCCAGCGACGGCCGCCGCACCGAGGTGTCGGGCACTGGCCTGAACGAAGGCGACATGGTCATCATCGACCAGCGCAGCGGAGCGGCGAAGTGAACGACACCGCCGAGCCGCTCATCCGCCTGCGCGGCATCACCAAGACCTACGGCCAGGGCCAGGCGGCGTTCCAGGCCCTCAAGGGCGTGGACCTCGACATCGAGCAGGGCGACTTCGTCGCCATCATGGGGCCGAGCGGCTCGGGCAAGTCCACCGCGATGAACACGCTGGGCTGCCTGGACGTGCCGACCACCGGCGACTACCTGTTCCGCGGTATGCCGGTGCAGAAGCTCAGCCGCGACCAGCGCGCCCGGCTGCGCCGCAAGTACCTCGGCTTCGTGTTCCAGGGCTTCAACCTGCTGGCGCGCACCTCGGCGCAGGAGAACGTCGAGCTGCCGCTGCTCTACCGCGGCGAGAGCGCCGCCGCGCGGCACGCCCAGGCCCGCGAGGCGCTGGCCTCGGTCGGCCTGGCCGGCTGGGAGCACCACACGCCGGCCGAACTGTCGGGCGGCCAGCAGCAGCGCGTGGCGATCGCCCGCGCGATCGTGACCAAGCCCGAGGTGCTGCTCGCCGACGAACCGACCGGCAACCTCGACAGCCAGCGCAGCCAGGAGATCATGGAACTGCTGACGCAGCTGAACGTTGTGCAGGGCATCACGGTGATCATGGTCACCCACGAACCCGACATGGCCGCCTACGCGAAACGCATCGTGCGCTTCGTCGACGGCCGCATCGACAGCGACCGTCGCCAGGTCGCGCAGGCGGCGGCCGCCGCGGATGCGGTGCACTGATCATGTGGTTCAACACCTTCCTGCTGGCGCTGCGCGAGATCCGCCGCAACCTGCTGCGTTCCTTCCTGACCATGCTGGGCATCGTGATCGGCGTCAGCGCGGTGATCACGATGGTCACGCTGGGCAACGGCGCGACACGCGCGGTGCAGACGCAGATCGCCAGCCTGGGCAGCAACCTGCTGATGCTGATGCCGGGCCAGCGCATGGGCCCGGGCAGCAGCGGCGGGCCGGCGTTCACGGTCGCCGACGTCGAGGCGATCTCGGCGCAGATCGGCGGCGTGCGCCTGGTCGCCCCCGAGGTGCGCAGCAGCGCGACGCTGGTGGCCAACGGGCGCAACTGGTCGGCCAGCCTGACCGGCTCGACGCAGGACTGGTTCAGCGTCAGCAACTGGACGCTGGTCTCGGGCCGCGGCTTCGAGCCCGACGAGGAACGTGTCGGTGCCGCCGTCTGCGTGATCGGCGCGACGGTGCGGCGCGAGCTGTTCGGCAGCGCCGACCCGGTCGGCGAGCAGGTGCGCGTGAAGCAGTTCTCCTGCACCGTGGTCGGCCTGCTCGGCTCCAAGGGCCAGGGCGCGATGGGCAACGACCAGGACAACCTGCTGGTGCTGCCGCTGCGCACGATGCAGCGCCGCGTCGTCGGCCACACGCGCATCAACACCATCCTGGTGTCGATGAGCGAGGGCAGCGACACCGAACGTGTCAAGGCCGGGCTGGAGAGCCTGATGCGCGAACGGCGCAAGCTGGCCGACGCCGACGACAACAACTTCAACGTGCTCGACACGCGGCAGATCGCCGACACGATGTCGGGCACCACGCAGGTGATGACGATGCTGCTCGGCGCCGTTGCCGCGGTCAGCCTGGTGGTCGGCGGCATCGGCATCATGAACATCATGCTGGTCAGCGTCACCGAGCGCACGCGCGAGATCGGCGTGCGCCTGGCGATCGGCGCGCTGGAGCGCGAGGTGCTGCTGCAGTTCCTCGTCGAGGCGGTCGTGCTGGCCTCGCTGGGCGGACTGATCGGCATCGTGCTGGCGACCGTCGCGTCGGTCACGCTGGCGCAGGTGATGCAGATCCCCTACGCCTTCGATGCGTCGATCAACCTGCTGGCCTTCGTGTTCTCGGCGGCGATCGGCGTGGTGTTCGGCTATGTGCCGGCGCGCCGCGCCGCGCGGCTGGACCCGATCGACGCGCTGCGCCACGAGTGACCGCGCGCGGGTTTGCGCGGCGCAGCAAACAGTCTCGCGCCGGCGCGGCCTGACGGCAAGGCTTGCCCGCGGCGGGCGATTGCTCTACCCTGAGCGCAACCTTCCCGCCCACCCCTGGCGCAGGAGACGCGCCTCAACAAGGAGCGCGTCATGCCTTTCAACGCCAGCCCCGCCACCACCGATACCCGCGCCATCGAGCGCATCCGCACGCTGGCCCTGGTCGGCCAGTCGGCCTCGGGCAAGACCAGCCTGGCGGAGGCGCTGTTGCACAAGGCCGGCGCGATCGGCGCGGCGGGCAGCCTGGAGCGCGGCACCACGGTCAGCGACTTCGACCCGATGGAGCGCCGCGCCCAGCACTCGCTGAACACCGCGGTGATGCACTTCGAGCACGGCGGCATGCGCGTGCACCTGCTCGACACGCCCGGCTACCCCGACTTCGTCGGCCAGTCGATGACGGCGCTGGAGGCGGTGGAGACCGCCGCGGTGGTGATCAACGCCGGCACCGGCATCGAGATGATGAGCGTGCGCATGATGGACTGGGCGCGCGAGCGCGGGCTCGACCGCATGCTCATCGTCAACAAGATCGACGCGCAGGGTGTCGACCTGCCGGGACTGCTGGCGCAGATCCGCGAGACCTTCGGCAAGGAATGCCTGCCGCTGAACCTGCCGGCCGCCGGCGGCACGAAAGTGGTCGACTGCTTCTTCAACACCGCCGGCGACAGCGACTTCGGCTCGGTGGCCGACGCGCACCGCGCGCTGGTCGAGCAGGTGGTGGAGGTCGACGCCGCCTTCGTCGACCGCTATCTGAACGACGGCGACGTCGACCCGAAGGAACTGCACGCGCCGCTGGAGCAGGCGTTGCGCGAAGGCCACCTGATCCCGGTGTGTTTCGTCTCGGCGCGCACGGGTGCCGGCGTGCCCGAACTGCTCGACGTCATCGAGCTGCTGTTGCCGCACCCCGGCGAGGGCAACCCGCCGCAGTTCTACGAGGGCGAAGGTGCGGCCGCGAAGGAACTGCACGCCAGCCCCGATGCCGGCAAGCACGTCATCGCCCACGTGTTCAAGGTGACCGTCGACCCCTACGTCGGCCGCATGGGCATCTTCCGCGTCCACCAGGGCACGGTGACCAAGGACAGCCAGCTCTACATCGGCGACGGCCGCAAGCCGTTCAAGGTCGGCCACCTGTTCATGCTGCAGGGCAAGGAGCATGTCGAGGTGCCCTGCGGCCTGCCGGGCGACATCTGCGCGGTCGCCAAGGTCGACGAGATCCACTTCGACGCCGTGCTGCACGACGCCGCCGAGGACGACCACCTGCACCTGAAGCCGCTGCCCTTCCCGGTGCCGGTGCACGGCCTGGCGATCGAGCCGAAGCGGCGCGGCGACGAGCAGCGCATGTGGGAGATCCTGCAGAAGCTGGTCGACGAGGACCCCTGCCTGAAGGTCGAGCATGTCGCGGTGACCAACGAGACGGTGGTCTACGGCCTCGGCGAGCTGCACCTGCGCACGCTGCTCGAGCGCATGACCGAGACCTACAAGTGCGAGGTCAGCACGCGCCCGCCGCGCATCGCCTACCGCGAGACCATCACCGCGCCGGCCGAAGGCCACCACCGCCACAAGAAGCAGAGCGGCGGCGCCGGCCAGTTCGGCGAGGTCTACCTGCGCATCGAGCCGCTGCCGCGCGGCGCGGGCTTCGAGTTCGTCGACCAGGTCAAGGGCGGCACCATCCCGACGCAGTTCATTCCCGCCGTCGAGAAGGGCGTGCGCCAGGCGCTGGACTCCGGCGTGGTCGCCGGCTACCCGGTCAAGGACGTGCGCGTGGTCGTCTACGACGGCAAGTCGCACAGCGTCGACTCGAAGGACATCGCCTTCGCGACCGCCGGCCGCAAGGCCTTCGTCGACGCGGTGCTGAAGGCGCGGCCGATCGTGCTGGAGCCGATCGTCAAGGTCGAGATCCATGCACCCGAACCGGCGATGGGCGACATCACCGGCGACCTGTCGGCCAAGCGAGGGCAAGTCAGCGGCACGCAGGCGCTGATGGGCGGTGCGATCGTCGTCAACGGCCAGGTGCCGCTGTCGGAGCTCAACGGCTACCAGGCGCGCCTGAACGGCATGACCGGCGGCCAGGGGCGCTACACGCTGGCGCTGAGCCACTACGAGGCGGTGCCGCCGACCGTGCAGGCGCAGCTCGCCGCGCAGTTCAAGCCGCGCGAGGACGAGTAGCGGCGGCTTTGACCTGGCGCAGAGAGCGATGCGGGCGGGCTCTTGAATCCGCCCGCAGGGCGCCCTATCTCCTTGGCATCGGCGGCCGCGTCGGCCGCCTCGCTGACCCAGGAGGTTCTCATGTTCTCTGTCCTGTCCCGCCCCGCTTCACAACTCACGCCCGTGTCGCGCGACCCGTTCAGCCTGGTCGACGCGATGTTCAACGACTGGGCCGGCCAGCGCGCCGCGCAGTCGCTGGTCTCGCGCGCCCGCCTCGACGTGACCGAGCGCAACGGCAACTATGAAGTGCGCGCCGAACTGCCCGGTGCGAAGAAGGAAGACATCGCCATCGAGATCGACGGCGCCTCGGTGTCGATCAGCGCCAAGGTCAACACCCAGGTCGAGCGCAAGTCCGGTGAGCGCGTGCTGTACAGCGAGCGCACCCACGAGTCGTATGCACGCGCCTTCGAGCTGCCGCAGGCGGTGGACGCCAGTGCCTCCGACGCCAAGTTCGAGGATGGTGTGCTGACGCTGACGCTGCCGAAGAAGGACGCGCCGAAGTCGACGCGCGTGTCGGTGCGCTGAAGCCGGCGGGCGACTACAGGTCGCCCAGCGGCATCGTCGCCGGGAAGCCCTGGCCCGTGTCCGGGCCGCGCGGCGAGCCGGCGGCGCTGGCGCGTACCCGCAGCTTGTCGAGTTCGTCGTAGGCCTCGGTGAGGTGGCGCGCCAGCTTCTCCTGCTCGGCGCGGTGTTCGCTGCCCAGTCGCTCGATGCGCGACGCCATCTCGGCCTGCAGTGCCGCGACGTCGCGCTTCGCGCGGGCTTCGGCGGACGCCACGGCGGCCTGCGCACGCGCAGCCTCTTCGCGCAGCGACGCCTCGGCACGCTCCAGGCGCACCGCGAGTTCGCCAGCCCCACGGCCGCGCGCCAGCATCGCGCCGAGCACGGCGCCACCGAGCGCCGCCACGGCGGCGATTCCGATCGTGATGCCCATGTCCATGTTCACTCCCCTGCTCCAGGGTGCAGCGTAACGATTCCCGCGCCGGAAAGTCGATCAGATCGATGACCGCGTGACGAATTTCTGACCGGCGCGGCCAAATGCGACACGGCGCGCCCGGTCAGGCCGACCGCGGCTTGACGCAGGCCGCTGCCTGCTTGGCGCGCTGCCGCGCGGTCTCCACGTCCTCGTGCCGGGCCAGCGCCACGCCCATGCGGCGCTTGGCGAAACTCTCCGGCTTGCCGAACAGGCGCAGCTCGGTGCCAGGCACCGACAACGCGGCCTCGACGCCGTCGAAGACGATGCCCTGCGCCTCGACGCCGCCGTAGATCACCGCGCTGGCACCCGGGCTCTTCAGCGTGGTGTCCACCGGCAGGCCGAGGATGGCGCGGGCGTGCAGCTCGAACTCGTTCTGCCACTGCGTCGTCATCGTCACCATGCCGGTGTCGTGCGGGCGCGGCGAGACCTCGCTGAACCAGACCTGGTCGCCCTTGACGAACAGCTCGACGCCGAACAGGCCCAATCCGCCGAGGTCGTCGGTCACCGCTTCGGCGATCAGCCGGGCACGCTCCAGCGCCGCCTCGCTCATCGGGTGCGGCTGCCAGCTCTCGACGTAGTCGCCGCTGACCTGCACATGGCCGATCGGATCGCAGAAATGCGTCTGCACGCCGCCGCGTGCATCCATCGCACGCACCGTCAGCAGCGTGATCTCGTAGTCGAAATCGATGAAGCCCTCGACGATGATGCGGCCCTTGGCGACACGGCCGCCGGCCATCGCGTAGTCCCAGGCCTTCTTCACGTCGGCGGGGCCGTCGATCTTGCTCTGGCCCTTGCCCGAGCTGCTCATCACCGGCTTGACGATGCAGGGGTAACCGATGCCGGCATCAATCGCCGCCTGCAGCTCCTCCAGCGAGTCGCAGAACTTGTACGGGCTGGTCGGCAGGCGCAGCGTCTCGGCGGCGAGGCGGCGGATGCCCTCGCGGTCCATCGTCAGCCGCGCCGCGCGTGCGGTCGGGATCACCCGTACCAGGCCTTCGGCCTCGAGCTGCTCGAGCATCGGCGTCGCGATCGCCTCGATCTCCGGCACCACCAGCATCGGCCGCTCGGCCTCGATCAGCGCCTTCAGCTGCGCCGGGTCGCTCATCGTGATGGTGCGGGCGTGGTGGGCCACCTGCTGGCCGGGCGCGTTGTCGTAGCGGTCGACCGCGATGGTCTCGACGCCAAGGCGCTGCAGCGCGATCAGCACCTCCTTGCCGAGCTCGCCGCTGCCCAGCAGCATGACCTTGGTGGCGGTGGGTGACAGGGGGGTGCCGAGCGTCGTCATGGTGTGAAGCCTTTCGAAATCGGCGTGGATTGTCTCGCGGCCGTCTTGCGCGACGCCTGCTCAACACGCCTTTATCATCGAGGCATGACTCCCGGTGTGCGCGACGTCGCCCAGATCCGCCTCGACAACGCCTTGCTGCTGTTCGAGGAATTCGTTCAGGCCACGGTGAAACACCCCGATGCGGCGACGCTGCGCGGCCTCGAGCGGCGCTTTGCCGAGCGCCTGCAGATCCAGCCCAGCTACTGGAGCCAGATCAAGGGCCGCTCGCGGCAGATCGGCGAGCGGCTGGCGCGCCAGTTCGAGGTGCTGTGCCACAAGCCGCCGGGCTGGATGGACCAGCCGCACGGCACCGCCGTGGCCATGGCCCCGGCCGCGGAGGAACCGCCGCACAACGTGCCGCAGGACGACGACGAACGTTTCATCGTCGGCCTGGTGCTGACCTACTACCGCCGCCACCCGCAGCGCGCCCGCACGCGGCTGCTCGACCTGCTCGGCGAGGTGCTGGCCGCGTCGCCGTCGGCGCCACCGCCGCCTTCCCCACCTGCTGCCGCGGGCAGGCCCGCCGCGCCCGCCCGTGACGACAGCGCCAGCCTGTGGGCGCAGACGCAGACCGGTGTGGCGCCGCTGAAACGCAAGCGTTGATCCCTAGATCAAGGGATCTTGCCAAAGATAATCAATCGTTTATCATGCGCGCAAGTCACGACAGCCGCCGCTGCCCGACGACACCCGCCGATCCACCCCCACTGCGCCCGATGCCCCGTCCGATGTTCCTGATTGCAGCCCGCTCGCGCCGCCGCGTCGTCGCCGAGCTGTCGCTGTCGCAGGCCGTCGCTGGTTGCCCCGTGCGTTCCGGATCCGATCCGGGCTGAAGCTGCCTCACGCTTCGCCCAAGGACGGCCCGGGATGCATCAGCACCCGGGCCGTCTGACTTTCAGGCCCCGCGCGGCCGCCGACCGAGGAGATGCCGACATGAAGATCACGCTGAAGACCCTCAAGCCCCGCAATCCGCTGGTGGCTGCCGCGCGCTTCCGCCGCGCCGGCATGCACGGCGCCGGCAGCCGCCCCTCGCGGCAGCAGGGCCGCCACGCGCTGCGGCGCGAACTGACCCAGATGACACAGCACAGCCCCTGAACCACGCGCGGCACGAACCGCGCCCTGGAGACCACCATGAGCCCGAAAGCCTCCCACTGGAGCCCGCTCGCCGAACGGCCGCAGCACTCCACCTTCGCCCGCCACGCCGCCGCCGGCGTGCTGCGCAGCGCCAGCGCCACGCTGGCCCGCGTCGCACGGCGCCTGGCCGTCGGCGCACGCCGGCCGCACACCGACCCGCGGCTGGAGTTCTACGCCGAGGCCGGCGCGCCCGAAGGCGCGCTGTACCTCGACGGCCAGCTGGTCGGCTGGCTGCACGGCGTGAAGCGCCTGTGATCGCCACCGCCTTCCTGCCAACCCGACGCCCCGCGGCCCCGACGGCCACGGGGCGTCTTTCCATCAGGCGCCGCGCTGGCTCAGACCATGGCCAGCGAGCCGCGGCGTTTCGGCGGCGGGAAGCGCGCGTCGATCTCGGCCAGGTCGGCCGCCGTCAGCTGCAGCGAGGCGGCCGCGAAGTTCTCGCGCAGGTGGGCTTCGCGCACCGCCTTCGGGATCGCCATCACGCCTGGCTGCTGCAGCGCCCAGGCCAGCGCGACCTGCGACGCGCTCGCGCCATGCCGCTGCGCGACGGCGGCCAGCGCGGCATCGCCGGCCAGCCGGCCCTGGTCGATCGGGCAGTAGGCCATCAGCGGCATGCCGTGGTGCTGCAGCCAGGGCAGCAGCGCGAAGCCGGCGCCACGTTCGCCGAGCGAGTAATTGACCTGATTGGCCGCGCAGGCCGTCCCGCCGCGCAGGCGCAGCAACTCCTCCATGTCGTCGACGTCGAAGTTGCTGACGCCCCACTGCGTGATCCAGCCGCGCGACTGCAATTCCTCGAAGCCGGCCACCGTCTCGGCCAGCGGGTGCTGGCCGCGCCAGTGCAGCAGATAGAGGTCGATGCGATCGAGCCCGAGCCGCTGGCGGCTGCGCTCGCAGGCGGCGCGCACGCCAGCGCGGCTGGCGTTGTGCGGGTAGACCTTGCTGACGACGAAGACCTGATCGCGCGTGACCGTGCCGGCACGCAGCGCCTCGGCCAGCGCCTGGCCGACCACCTCCTCGGCTCCGCCTTCGCCGTACATCTCGGCGGTGTCGATCACGCGGTAGCCGATCTCGAGCGCGAGCCGCACGGCCGCCACCTCGGCGGCGCGGGCCCGCGCCGACTCGCCCATGCGCCAGGTGCCCAGGCCGAGCGCGGGCCGGGTCGATCCATCGGCAAAGCGGACATGCTGCATGGCGGGCTCTCCTGACGCGATACTGCATGGTAGGCGCGCCGCCGCGCCCGACGAAAGGACCGCCATGCCGCAGCGCCTGCACATCGCCCGCAACGACCTCCACAGCGTGCATTGGGTCGACACGCCCGCGCAGCCGCTGGCCGACGGCGAGGTGCGCTTCCGTGTAGCCGACGTGGCGCTGACCGCCAACAACATCACCTATGCCGCCTTCGGCGAGGCGATGCACTACTGGGACTTCTTCCCCAGCGGTGACCCTGCCACCGGTTGCCTGCCGGTGTGGGGCTTCGGCACCGCGGTCGAGTCGCGCCACGAGGCGGTGGCGGCCGGTGAACGTTTCTACGGCTACTGGCCACTGGGCGAGGAACTGGTCGTGCAGCCGGTGCGCGCCAATCAACGAGGCTTCGTCGACGGCGCCGAGCACCGGCAGGCGCTGCACTCGCTCTACAACCACTATGCACGCTGCAGTGCCGACGCCGGCTACGACGCGGCGCACGAGGCCGAGCAGGCGCTGCTGCGGCCGCTGTTCACCACATCGTTCCTGATCGACGACTTCATCGCCGACAACGCCGGCTTCGGCGCCGCGCAGGTGCTGCTGTCCAGCGCTTCGAGCAAGACCGCCTACGGCACCGCGTTCTGCCTGGCGCAGCGGCGCGGCCAGGCCGGCGCGCTGCGCATCGTCGGCCTGACCTCGGCGGCCAACGTCGGCTTCACGAAGGCGCTGGGCTGCTACGACGAGGTGCTGGCCTACGACACGCTGCCTGGCGCCTTCGACATCACGACGCCGGCGGTCTACGTCGACTTCAGCGGCAGCGCCGGCCTGCGCCGCACGATCCACGAGGCCTTCGGCGAGCAGCTGCGCTACAGCTGCTCGGTCGGCGGCACGCACTGGGACGAGATGTCCGCCAAGGGCGGCAGCCGCGACCTGCCCGGCCCGCGGCCGACGCTGTTCTTCGCGCCGGCCCAGGCCAGCAAGCGCATCGAGCAGTGGGGCCCCGCCGGCCTGCAGCAGCGCCTCGGCGCGGCCTGGGTCGCCTTCATGAAGCCGGTGACGAGTGCGCAGCCACCGTGGCTGAACGTGGTCAGGCACCGCGGCCCGCAGCCGGCAGAGGCGGTGTACCGCGCGCTGCTCGATGGCCATGCCGCGCCGCAGGACGGCCACATCGTGTCGCTCGCCGCATGAGCGAAGCGATCGTCACGCTGGAAGCCGTCGACAAACGCTTCGCCACTGGCGTGCAGGCGCTGGCTGGCACCAGTTTGGCGGTGCAGCCCGGCGAGTTCGTGACCCTGCTCGGCCCCTCGGGCTGCGGCAAGAGCACGGTGCTGCGCCTGGCCGCCGGGCTGGACAGCGCCAGCGCCGGCCGCATCGACGCACCCGCACTGCGCGACGGCGAGGCGCGCACCGCCTTCGTGTTCCAGGAGCCGACGCTGATGCCCTGGGCCAGCGTGTTCGACAACGCCTGGCTGCCGCTGCGCCTGGCCGGCGTGGGCCGTGCCGAGGCGAGCGAGCGTGTGATGGCGGCGCTGGCATCGGTCGGCCTGGCCGACTTCGCCGCGGCGTTCCCGGCCGAACTCTCCGGCGGCATGAAGATGCGCGCCTCGATCGCCCGTGCACTGGTGACGCGGCCGCAGCTGCTGCTGATGGACGAGCCCTTCGCAGCGCTCGACGAGATCACCCGCCAGAAGCTCAATGCCGACCTGCTCGAGGCCTGGCGCGCGCAGTCGCTGGCGGTGCTGTTCGTCACCCACAGCGTCTACGAGGCCGTCTTCCTGAGCCAGCGTGTGCTGGTGATGAGCACGCGGCCCGGGCGGGTGATCGCCGAAGTGACCATCGCCGCGCCGGCCCGGCGCGATGCGGCCTTCCGCACCTCGACGGCCTACGTGCAGGCCTGCGCGACGCTGGCGCAGGCACTCGAGGCCGCCCACGCCAGCCCGGCTGCTGCATGAGTCGGCGACTGCTGCCGCTGCTCACCCTGGTCGCGCTGCTGCTCGGCTGGGAGGCGCTGGTGCGGCTGGCGCAGATTCCGCACTACACGCTGCCGGCGCCCTCGCTGGTGCTGCAGACGCTGTTCGCCAACTTCGGTTCGCTGGCCGGCAGCTGGTGGTTCACGCTGAAGATCACCTTCGGCGCGCTGGCGCTGGCCTGCGCCGGCGGCGTGCTGATCGCCTCGGTGTTCGCGCTGTCGCCCCCGCTCGAGGCCGCGCTGTTCCCGATCGCGGTGGTGCTGCAGGTCACCCCCATCGTCGCGATCGCGCCGCTGATCCTGATCTACGTCGAGAGCACGACGGCGGCGCTGCTGCTGTGCGCCTGGATCGTCGCATTCTTCCCGATCCTGTCGAACACCGTGATCGGGCTGCGCGCGGCCGATCCGAACCTGCGCGACCTCTACCGCCTGTACCGCGCCACGCCCTGGCAGCGCCTGCGCCTGCTGCTGGTGCCCAGCGCACTGCCCTACTTCGTGGCCGGGTTGAAGGTCTCGGGCGGGCTGAGCCTGATCGGCGCGGTGACCGCCGAGATGGTCGCCGGCGCGGCCGGCCGCGAGACCGGCCTGGCCTCGCGCATCCTCGAGGCCAGCTTCCGCACCGAGACGCCGAAGATGTTCGCCGCGCTGCTGCTGCTGGTGATCACCGGCGTGCTGATCTTCGGGTCGTTCGACGCGTTGTCGCGCAAGCTGCTCGGGCGGTGGCATGCTAGCGAACGACCCGACTGAGGAGCCCCGCCATGAACGCTCGCCTGCCGCTGATGATGTTCGCCGCGCTGGTCGTCACGCCCGCGCTGGCCCAGGACAAGGTGATCTTCGCCACCAACTGGAAGGCGCAGGCCGCGCACGGCGGCTTCTACCAGGCGGTGGCCGATGGCACCTACAGGAAGTACGGCCTGGACGTGACCATCCAGCCCGGCGGGCCGCAGGTCAACAACCGGCCGCTGCTGCCGGCCGGCCGCATCGACTTCCTGATGACCGGCAACCTGCTGCACAACTTCGACAACGTGAAGAACGGCGTGCCCACCGTCGTGGTGGCGGCGATGTTCCAGAAGGATCCGCAGGCGCTGATCGCCCACCCCGGCCAGGGCTACGAGAAGTTCGAGGCCTTGAAGAACGCGCCGCTGGCGCTGATCGCCAAGGACGGCCAGTTCAGCTGGTGGCAATGGCTGAAGGTGACCCACGGCTTCAAGGACGAGGTGCTCAAGCCCTACAACTACAACCTCGGGCCCTTCCTCGCCAACAACAAGGCGATCCAGCAGGGCTACTCGGTGGCCGAGCCGATCTACGTCGAGAACCAGGGCAAGTTCAAGCCGGTGGTGCACCTGCTGGCCGACCATGGTTTCTCCACCTACTCGACCGTGATCGAGGCGCGGCTGGACACGGTGAAGAACAAGCCCGACCTGGTGCAGCGTTTCGTCGACGCGTCCATCCTCGGCTGGGTCAACTACCTGTACGGCAACCGCAGTGCGGCCAACGCGCTGATGATCAAGGACAACCCGGAGATGACCGAGGCCGAGCTCGAGGCCTCGACGGCGCTGATGAAGCAGCAGGGCATCGTCGACTCGGGCGAGTCGCTCGCCGGCGGCATCGGCGCGATGAGCGAAGGGCGCATCCGCGACTTCTATGCGCAGATGGTCAAGGCCGGCCTGTACAAGGCAGGCGAGGTCGATCTGTCCAAGGTCGCCACCTTCCAGTTCGTCAACAAGAAGGTCGGCCTCGACGTGAAGGCGAAGCTCGGCGGCAAGTGAGCGCTCTCAAGCTGTCCCGAGGACAGCCGATAACAGATCACGATCACTGAATCCGGGGTTCACCATGCCGGATGCGAACCAGTTGCTGACCCGCCCGCTGCGCGACCTCGACGCCTGGACCGAGCACTTCCGCCGTGCCGAGGTGCCGGTGCTGGCGCAGACCGCCGAAGCGATCGAGGCGATGCGCGAGAACGAGGACGCGGTCGATGCCAACGGCATCGGCGAGATGGTCTCGGCGGACCCGCTGATGACGCTGAAGGTGCTGGCCTACGCGGCGACGCACCGGCCGGCCCGGATGATCACCGACACCGAGACCGTCACCGCCACGCTGGTGATGATGGGCATCACGCCGTTCTTCCGTGCCTTCGGCCCGCAGCCGAGCATCGAGCACCAACTGGCGACCCTGCCCGAGGCGCTGGACGGCCTGCACGAGGTGATCCGCCGCGCTCACCGCGGTGCGACCTTTGCGCTGGCCTTCGCCGTGCATCGCATGGACCCGGACGCGCCGCTGATCCACGAGGCCGCGCTGCTGCACGACTTCGCCGAGATGCTGCTGTGGTGCCATGCGCCGGCGCTGGCGCTGCAGATCCGTGCCGCGCAGCAGGCCGATGCCACGCTGCGCTCGGCCAGCATCCAGAAGCAGGTCCTGAACGTCGAGCTGCACGACCTGCAGCAGGCGTTGATGAAGGCCTGGCGGCTGCCGGAGATGCTTCGCCGCATCAGCGACGACCGCCACGCGGAGCAGGCCAACGTGCGCAACGTGCTGCTCGCCGTGCGGCTGGCGCGGCACACCGCGCAGGGCTGGGACAACGCCGCGCTGCCCGACGACGTGGCCGACATCGCCGCGCTGCTCAACCTGTCGCAGGGCGCCGCGCTGCAACTGGTGCGCAGCCTCGAGAGCTGACACGCTCCTCGCCCCTGTGGCGCTGCGGCGCCGGCGGTGTGAAGATGTCACGCGAGCGTGCCGATGCTGCTGGCGGTGAGGTGAAGCACTGGGGATAGTCGCGCTCGTCCACGAACACGAGCCGCAGCCGACAGGCGACGCGGCCGACTTCAACGAGGAGAGACTCCATGAAAGCAAGCATCGCCGAGTTCTTCGGCACCTTCTGGCTGGTCCTGGGCGGCTGCGGCAGCGCCGTGCTGGCGGCGGCGTTCCCGGAAGTGGGCATCGGCCTGACCGGCGTGTCGCTGGCCTTCGGCCTGACGGTGGTGACCATGGCCTATGCGATCGGCCACATCTCGGGCTGCCACCTGAACCCGGCGGTGTCGATCGGCCTGTGGGCCGGTGGTCGCTTCGAGGCGGGCAAGCTGCTGCCCTACATCGTCGCCCAGGTGCTCGGCGCCATCGTCGCCGGCGGCGTGCTGTACCTGATCGCCAGCGGCAAGGCCGGCTTCGATGTGTCGGCCGGCTTCGCCTCGAACGGCTTCGGCGATCACTCGCCGGGCAAGTACTCGATGCTGGCCGCCGTGATCACCGAGGTGGTGATGACGATGATGTTCCTGCTCGTCATCCTGGGCAGCACCGACAAACGCGCGCCGGCCGGCTTCGCGCCGCTGGCCATCGGCCTGTGCCTGACGCTGATCCACCTGATCAGCATCCCCGTCACCAACACCTCGGTCAACCCGGCGCGCAGCACAGGCGTGGCGGTGTTCGTCGGCGACTGGGCCGTCGCGCAACTGTGGGTGTTCTGGGTCGCGCCGATCGTCGGCGCGGTGCTCGGCGCGCTGGCCTACAAGGTCATCGGCGAGGACTGACCGCGGGCCGAGCGCCGGGCCGCTCCCAAGCCGGCCCGCATCCCCTTGGGGGATCGGCCGGCGTACCCGCCGGCCGAGGGGCTTCATAGGGGCAGCGCGGTCGTGTTCTTGACGCGGTCGAGCACGAAGCTGGTCTTGCAGTCCTCGACGCTGGGGTGGCGCAGCAGCGTGTCCATCACGAAGCGCGAGTAGTGCGCCATGTCCTCGACGACCACGCGCAGCAGGTAGTCCATCTCGCCGGTCAGCGCGGCGCACTCGACCACCTCGGGCCAAGTCTGCACCGCGGCGCGGAACAGGTCCATCGGGTTGCGCTTGTGCACCTCGGCGTGCTTTTCGAGCCGCACGTTCAGGTAGGCGGTGAGGCCGAGGCCGACCCGCTCCGGCGCCACCAGCGCCACGTAGCTGGCGATGACGCCGGCCTCCTCCAGGCGCTTGACGCGCCGCAGCGTCGCCGAGGGCGACAGGCTGACCTGCGCAGCCAGCACGTCGTAGGTGATGCGACCGTCGGCCTGCAGCGCGCGAAGAATGCGCCGATCGATCGCATCGAGCGGAATCGCGTGTTCCATTCGGAGAATTTTGCAGGTTTCCTGCATAAAACGCCAGCGCGACGCCAGAACTTGCAGAAATCCTGCGCACTGCCGCTTCTACAGTGCGATCCAGCGTTGAGACAGATCAAACGCAACCACACAGCAGGAGCGCCGCATGCAATTCACCCCCTGGGACAACCCGATGGGCACCGATGGTTTCGAGTTCATCGAGTACGCGGCGCCGGACCCGGCGGCGCTGGGCCAGCTGTTCGAGACGCTGGGCTTCCGCGCCATCGCGAAGCACCGCACGAAGAACGTGCTGCTGTACCGCCAGGGCGAGGTGAACTTCGTCGTCAACGCCGAGCCGGACTCGTTCGCACAGCGTTTCGCGCGCCTGCACGGCCCCTGCGTCTGCGCGATGGGCTTCCGCGTCAAGGATGCCAAGCAGGCCTACGAGCGTGCACTGGGCCTCGGCGCCTGGGGCTTCGACAACAAGACCGGCCCGATGGAGCTGAACATCCCGGCCATCAAGGGCATCGGCGACAGCCTGATCTACTTCGTCGACCGCTGGCACGGCAAGGACGGCGCCCAGCCTGGCGCGATCGGCAACATCAGCATCTGGGACGTCGACTTCGTGCCGCTGGCCGGCGCGCAGGCCGCGGTGCCCGGCCATGGCCTGACCTACATCGACCACCTGACGCACAACGTGCACCGTGGCCGCATGAAGGAATGGGCCGAGTTCTACGAGCGCCTGTTCAACTTCAAGGAAGTGCGCTACTTCGACATCGAGGGCAAGCTGACCGGCCTGAAGAGCAAGGCGATGACCAGCCCCTGCGGAAAGATCCGCATCCCGATCAACGAGAGCAGCGACGACAAGAGCCAGATCGCCGAGTACCTGGACCTGTACCACGGCGAAGGCATCCAGCACATCGCGCTGGGCACCAACGACATCTACACGACGGTCGACGGCATGAAGACCTCCGGCGTGGCCTTCCAGGACACCATCGAGACCTACTACGACCTGGTCGACAAGCGCCTGCCCAACCACGGCGAGAAGCTGGCGGAGCTGAAGCGCCTGCGCATCCTGATCGACGGCGCCACGCACCAGGGCGCGCCGAACGAGCTGCTGCTGCAGATCTTCACGCAGACGGTGATCGGGCCGATCTTCTTCGAGCTGATCCAGCGCAAGGGCGACGAGGGTTTCGGCGAAGGCAACTTCCGCGCGCTGTTCGAGAGCATCGAGCTCGACCAGGTTCGCCGCGGCGTGCTGCAGGACAAGACGACGGCCTGAAGGAGCGAGCGATGAATGCGCAGCCGGACTTCCACTCGGGCATCAACCAGGGCGTTGCGCCGGTCACCTACGGCCAGGGCGATCGCCCGCCGCGCGGCGACTATGCGCAGGCGAAGGCCGACTACACCTGCGACCAGCAGTGGGAGCGCTACAGCGCGGCCGACCATGACTTGTACCGGCGGCTCTACGAGCGCCAGGCGGCACAGCTGCCGGGGCTGGCCTGCGAGGAGTTCATCGCCGCGGTGAAGCACCTCGGCGCGCCGGAGCGCATCCCGCGCTTCGAGCAGCTAAGCGAGACGCTGCATCGTGCGACCGGCTGGCAAGTCGTCGCGGTGCCGGGCCTGATCCCCGAGGAAGCGTTCTTCGCGCTGCTCGCCGAACGCCGCTTCCCGGTCACCGGCTGGATCCGCAAGCCGGAGGAGTTCGACTACGTGGTCGAGCCCGACGTCTTCCACGACCTGTTCGGTCATGTGCCGCTGCTGTTCAACCCGATGTTCGCCGACTACATGCAGGCCTATGGCGCCGGCGGCCTGAAGGCAAGCCGGCTGGAGGCCTGCGAGTACCTGGCGCGGCTGTACTGGTACACGGTGGAGTTCGGCCTGATCGACACGCCGGCGGGCCTGCGCGCCTACGGCGCCGGCATCCTGTCCTCGGCCGGCGAGCTGCGCCACAGCGTCACCAGCCCGGCGCCGCGGCGCCTGCCCTTCGAGCTCGAGCGCATCATGCGCACGCGCTACAAGATCGACGACTACCAGGCCAGCTACTTCGTGATCGACAGCTTCGCGCAGCTGTTCGAGGCCACCGCACCGGACTTCGCGCCGATCTACCGGCGCGTCGCCGGCGCACCGGAGTTCGAAGCCGATTCCACGGGCGACAGTCGGGCCCAGACCGCATCGAACACCGCCGGCTGATCGGCCAGGTGCACGTGGGCGCTGCCGCTGACGTGGCGGTTGTCGGCCCCGGGCAGCGTCGCGGTCGACGGCGGGAACACGATGTTGTCGCAGTGGCTGTAGAAGCAGGTGAAGCGCGCATAGGGTGAGTCGCCGCCACGCGCGGCCTCGGTGGCACGCAGCGCGGCCAGCCAGTCGTTGGACTGGCGCATCTGCAGGCCGTTGGGCGTGACGCCGAAGCGTGCCAGCCAGGTGCCGTGGTGCGGCGAGCCGATGGTCACGACATGCTCGACGGCATCGCTGCCGGTCTGCCGCGACAGCCAGACGCGCGTCGCCAGGCCGCCCATGCTGTGCGCGACGATCAGCGGTGCGCGCCCGGTCGCCTCGTGCATGCGGCGCACCGCTGCGTCGACGATGGGCACGTAGTCGTCGATGCGGCCGAACACCGGCTCCAGGTTCACCGCGACGAAGGGGATGCCGGCGGCACGCAGGCGCGCCATCCAGGTGTTCCAGAAGCCGCGGTTGCAGACGAAGCCGTGCACGAACACGACGCCGAGGCGGCCGCGATGACTGGCGTCGAGGAAGTCCGGCTCGGCCTGCGAGCGGAACGGCTGGCGCCAGCAGAACACACGCGGCGCGGAGACCACTTCGCCCCACCAGGCACGCAGCAGTTGCGCCGGCGTGGCACGCGGCGCCGGGTCGTCGCCGTGCACGCGCGAGAGCATCGCGAACTCCAGCGCGAGGAACAGCGCATAGCCGAACAGCACCAGCAGCGCGCCGACCAAGGCCCAGCCCCACTGGCCCTGGCGGCCGAACCAGCCGGCCCACAGCGCGGCCAGCGCGATCAGTGACAGGGTGGTGAACTGTTGCAGCCGGGCCAGCATGCGATCGATGCTAGCGCCTCAGGCGAGCACGACGTCGCGGCCGCTCAGCCGTTTTGCGAGGCCGGTGGCCAGCCGGTTGACGATGCCGTAGATCGACAGCTGCGGGTTGGCGCCGATGCTGGTCGGGAAGATCGACCCGTCGTGCACCGACAGGTTGGCCAGCTGCCAGTGGCTGCCATCGGGCTGCAGCACGCCGCGGCGCGCGTCTCCGGCCATGCCGCAGCCACCCATCACATGGGCGCTGACCACGCGCGTCAACAGCGGCTTGATCGGCAGCGCCGCGATCGCCTCGCGTGCCTGCTTCCACGAGGTGTAGCGCCCCGCCGTCTCGTGCACCGGCACGACGGTCGTTGCGCCGGCGGCGAACTGGATCTCGGCCATGCTGAGGAAGGCGCGCCTCGCGCCGTCCATCACGAAGTCGTTGAGCGGGTAGTCGAGCAGCGGCGAACCGTCGGCGCGCAGCGTGACGCGCCCGCCAGGCGACTGCTCGTGGAAGCCGTCGCGCATCAGTGCGAGCAGCGCGTGGGTCTTCGGAAACTGGGCCAGCAGGTCGGCCTGGGCCTGGCCGTAGCCCGGCAGTGTCGACGCGAATATCACCGGGTGGATCGGCGGCGCCTCGAGCTTGTAGCCGATCGCGCCGTCGATGGGCTGCGTCTCGAGGAAGTGGTCGGTGTAGATGGTCTGCGGCGCGCCATGCCAGCCTTCGATCGCACGGTCGAACAGCGCGGCGGAGATCACCACCGGGTGCAGGAAGGTGCGGCGGCCGAGCAGGCCGTGCGGGTCCGGCGCGCCCGAGCGCAGCAGCAGCGCCGGCGAGTTGATGGCGCCACCGGCCACCACGTAGTGCCTGGCCGTGATGCGAAGCATGGCGTCGGCGGCCGGGCGACCATCGAGCTGCACCGGCTGGCATTGCAGCGCCTCGACACGATCGCCCTGCAGCACGAGCCGTTCGGCGCGGGTCTGCACCAGCAGCGTGGCACCGCGCTCCAACGCCGCCGGCAGCGTGGTCACCAGCATGGACTGCTTGGCGTTGGTCGGGCAGCCCATGCCGCAGGAGCCGAGGTTCCAGCAGCCCTTGACGTTGCGATTGATCGCGGCGGCGGCGATCCCCAGGGCCGTGGCACCGCGGCGCAGCAGCTCGTTGTTGTCGTTCGGCGGTGTCAGCCAGGGGCCGACGTTCAGGCGCCGCTCGGCCTGCATGAACCACGGACTGAGCATTTCCGTGCCGTAGTCGGACAGGCCGAAGTGCGAGCGCCAGTGGTCGAGCGTCGGCGTGGGCGTGCGGAACGAACTGGTCCAGTTGACCGTGGTCGAGCCACCGACGCAGCGCCCCTGCAGGATGTTGATGCCCTTGTCGGCCGTCTTGCGCGCGGCGCTCTCCTGGTACAGCGTCGGGTAGGCCTCGCTCTCGCGCTGGTGGAAGTCGGTGCTGCTGCGCAGCGGGCCTTCCTCGACGATCACGACCTTCAGCCCGGCCTGGGCCAGCAGTTCGGCAGTGATGCCTGCGCCGGCGCCACTGCCGACGATGGCGACGTCGCACTCGATCCGATCGGGCAGCGCACCGTGCGGACCGCCGAGCACACGCCAGCCTCGGGCCAGGCCTTCGCGGACGGGATCGGGCAGTCGGCTCATGGTCGGCGAGGCCTCAAAGATCCGTGGGACCGGGGTAGCCCAGGTGCGCCCAGGCCGAAGGGTCCGAGAAGTAGGCGGCGTTGCTCAGGTCGCGCAGCGCGTGGTAGGCCTGCTGCTTGAGCGCCAGCGACGAGATGCGCATGCTTTGCAGCGCGGCCTGGACCTGGGGCACGCCGGCCTCGGGCCAGTCGAGCGACAGCCCGGCCAGGGCAATGCGGCCCGGTGGCGACGCCAGCAGCGCGAGCAGTTGCGACAGCTCGGCCTGCGTGGCGGCAGGGAACGCGGTGATCGCGGCCTCCAGTCGTTGCAGGTGGCCATCGAGCGCGGTGGCACGGGCGCCGGGCTCCGTCGGCAGCACGCCATCGAGCACCGCCTGGGCCACGGCCAGCATGACGGCGCGGGCACCGGGACGCAGACGGCCTGCCTCGAGCGCGGGCCGCATCAGCACGACCGCCCCCCCCGCTGCAGCGAGTGCCAGGGAAGCGCCCAGTCCGAGCTTGAGAAGAGTGCGTCGCTGCATGATGAGTGCGCGCCGGCGACCGAGCCACCGGCTGGCGCCGAGTCTTGCACCATTCGTCGGCGGCGGCCTAGAGCGGGCCGACTAACGCAGGCCGTGGGAAACCCGCAGCGAGCCGATAGAGTGCGGAGCTGCGCGGCGCGCGAAGCCGCGCCCGCCATGGCTGCCAACACGACTTCGATCCTGTCGCAACTGGACATCGTCTCCCGCGAGCGGGCGCTGCGGGCGGCCGATCCGGCGCTGCGGGCCTCGGTCGAAGCCGTGAAGGCGTACCAGCAGCTGCGCTTCGCGATGACCTACGCGGACCTGCTGCACAGCGCGCGCTACGAAGGAGCGGCGCGCTTCTTTCTCGACGAGCTCTACGGCCCGCGCGACTTCAGCGAGCGCGATGCGCAGTTCGCCCGCGTCGTGCCGGCGCTGGTGCGCCTGTTCCCGCAGGAGATCATCGAGACGGTCGACACGCTGGCGCGGCTGCACGCGCTGTCGGAGACGCTGGACACCGCGATGGGCCGCCATTTGCTCGGCGCGCCGGTCGACCGTGCGAGCTATCTGCGCGCCTGGCAGGCGGTGGGCGACCACGCGGGCCGCGAAACGCAGATCATGTTGACGCTGGCGGTCGGGCGCGAGCTCGACCGGCTCACCCGCAAGCCCTTGCTGCGCAGCTCGCTGCACCTGATGCGCGGCCCGGCGCGTGCGGCGGGCCTGCCGGCGCTGCAACAGTTCCTGGAGACCGGCTTCGACACGTTCAAGGCGATGGGCGGCGCGAACGAGTTCCTGGCCACGGTGGGCGAGCGGGAACGGTCGCTCGCGCGAGCGCTGTTCGACGCCTCGCCTGCAGCAGGCGAGCACGATGCCGTTGATGCCGTGCTTCTAGGACAACTACCGTAGCGTCCGTCACGCCGCACCGCGAGCATGCCGGACGCATGAGCCACCTGAGAGGACCCCTTGCCCACGACCGTTGATCACCCCTGGCTTGCGAGCTATCCCCAAGGCGTGCCTGCAGAGATCGATCCCTCCGGCTACTCCTCGTTGACGCAGTTGCTCGAGGAGGCATTCCGCGCCCACGCGCGCCGCTGTGCCGCGGTGTGCATGGACAGCGAGCTCAGCTTCGCGCAGCTCGACGAGCTGTCCGCGTCGCTGGGCGCCTGGCTGCAGGCGCGCGGGCTCAAGCGTGGTGCGCGCGTCGCGCTGATGATGCCCAACGTGCTGCAGTACCCGGTGGCCATCGCTGCGGTGCTGCGCGCCGGCATGGTGGTCGTCAACGTGAATCCGCTGTACACCGCCCGCGAACTGGAGCATCAGCTGAAGGATTCGGGCGCCGAAGCGATCGTGGTGCTGGAGAACTTCGCCAGCACGCTGGCCGAGGTGATCGAGCGCACGAGCGTGAAGCACGTGGTGCTGGCGGCGATGGGCGACCTGCTCGGCTTCTGGAAGGGCCAGCTGGTGAACCTGGTGGTGCGGCATGTGCGCAAGATGGTCCCGGAGTTCGGCCTGCCGCTGGATGGCGGCCGCACCGTGACACGCTTCAACATGGCGTTGGCCGAGGGCACGCGGCTGAATCTGCGTCGCGTCGAGATCGGGCCCGACGACATCGCCTTCCTGCAGTACACCGGCGGGACGACGGGGGTGTCCAAGGGTGCGACGCTGCTGCATCGCAACGTCGTGGCCAACGTGCTGCAGTCTGAGGCCTGGTTCCGGCCGAAGCTGGACACGCTGGCGGCGGACCGGCAGCTGACTGTCGTCTGTGCGCTGCCGCTGTACCACATCTTCGCGCTGACGGCCTGCTTCATGCTGGGCGCCCGGCTGGGCATGAAGTGCCTGCTCATTCCGAACCCACGCGACATTCCGGGTTTCGTGCAGACGCTCACGCGGCACCGGGTCAGCATGTTCCCGGCGGTCAACACCTTGTTCAACGCGCTGGCCAACGACCCTGACTTCGGCCGGCTCGACTTCTCCGACCTGGTGATCTCCAACGGTGGCGGCATGGCGGTCCAACGAGCCACCGCCGAGAAGTGGCAACACGTGACCGGCTGCCCGATCGTCGAGGGCTACGGCCTGTCCGAGACCTCGCCGGTGGTGACGATCAACCGCTTCGACGACGACGAGTTCAGCGGCAGCATCGGTCTGCCGGTGCCATCGACTCTGGTTGCGATCCGCGGCGACGACGGGCGCGATGTGGCGATGGGGGAACCTGGCGAGATCTGCATCAAGGGTCCGCAGGTCATGGCGGGCTACTGGAACCGCCCGGACGAGACCGCGCAGGTGATGACGGACGACGGCTTCTTCCGTTCGGGCGACGTCGGCGTGATGGATGCTGATGGCTCGGTGCGCATCGTCGATCGCAAGAAGGACATGATCCTGGTCTCGGGGTTCAACGTGTACCCGAACGAGATCGAGCAGGTGGTGAGCCTGCACCCGGGCGTGCTTGGAGTGCGCGGCGGTGGGTGTGCCCGACGAACGCTCGGGCGAGGCGGTGAAGCTGTACGTCGTTCGGCGCGACGCGTCGCTGTCCGAAGGCGACGTCTCCGACTACTGCAAGGAGAACTTCACCGGCTACAAACGCCCGAAGCACGTGGAGTTTCGCGACGAGCTGCCGAAGTCCAACGTGGGCAAGATCCTGCGTCGGGAGCTGCGCGGTTGAGCGTGCGAGCCGGCACGTTGAGTGCGGCCGACGTCGAAAGCCGGTTTCGCGAGGCCGGCCTGCGGGTCTTCGAGCGCGGTTGGCTTTCATCGAACAATGTGCTGTTCGGCAAGCGCAGCGAGGAGCCGTCGATCCTTGTCGATTCCGGCTACTGGTCGCATCAGGAACAGACGGCGGCGTTGGTTCGCGGTGCACTGGGAGCGGACGGGCGGCTGGATCGCGTCATCAACACGCACCTGCACTCGGATCACTGCGGGGGCAACGCGCACCTGCAACGACTGTTCGACTGCCAGGTCGACGTTCCGGCGGGTGAGTTCGAGAAGGTCGAGCGTTGGTCAGAGGAAGAGCTGACCTATCAGCCCACCGGACAGCACTGCCCACGATTCACCGCTCACGGACGCCTACAAGCGGGCGAGCATTTCGACCTGGCAGGGCGCGCCTGGAACATCATCGCGTCTCCGGGCCACGACCCGGAATCGGTGATGCTGCACGAGCCATCGCTGGGCATTCTGATCTCCGCGGACGCGCTGTGGGAGGACGGGTTCGGCGTAGTCTTCCCCGAGCTCGAAGGCTTCGGTGCATTCGACGACGTGAGGCGTACGCTGGAGCTGATCTCTCAGTTGAGTGTCGAAGTGGTGATTCCGGGGCACGGTCGGCCATTCATCGACGTTCGGACCGCGCTCGAACGCGCGCACGCCAAGCTGGACCGCTTCGTGGCCGACCCGCGCAAGCACGCGCTGCACGCGGCCAAGGTCTTGATCAAGTTCCACTTGCTGGAAGTCCAGGGGGCGACGTTGTCGGAGCTGGATTCCTGGCTGCGGGAGACAAGCTACTTCGGCTCGGTGCATGCCCGCCATTTCGGCCAGCACTCTTGGATGGATTGGCGAAGCGAACTATTGGAGGGGCTGAGGCGAAGCCGTGCGATCGAATTCGACGGCAGCATCGTCAGAAACCTCTGATTTTCCGATTTCAATCCTGAAAGCAAAAAGGCCCCCGTCATTTGACGGGGGCCTTTTCACTGATATTAGCCTGACAATGTCCTACTTTCACACGGGAATCCGCACTATCATCGGCGCTGAGGCGTTTCACTGTCCTGTTCGGGATGGGAAGGAGTGGGACCACCTCGCTATGGTCATCAGGCTTAACTTGTCGCCACCTTGTCGCACGACAAGGCAGCCAATTCGCAGAGTCTGAATCAGTTTGATTGCGTACCGATCATCATTGAAGATCGGCAAAACACGCTCGACTCACCTTGACGCTCAGGTCAAAGTTATAGGGTCAAGCCTCACGAGCAATTAGTACCGGTTAGCTTAACGTATTACTACGCTTCCACACCCGGCCTATCAACGTCCTGGTCTCGAACGACTCTTCAGGGGGCTCAAGGCCCCGGCAAGACTCATCTTGAGACGAGTTTCCCGCTTAGATGCTTTCAGCGGTTATCTCTTCCGCACATAGCTACTCGGCAATGCCACTGGCGTGACAACCGATACACCAGAGGTGCGTCCACTCCGGTCCTCTCGTACTAGGAGCAGGCTCTCTCAATCTTGCAGCGCCCACGGAAGATAGGGACCAAACTGTCTCACGACGTTTTAAACCCAGCTCACGTACCTCTTTAAATGGCGAACAGCCATACCCTTGGGACCGGCTACAGCCCCAGGATGAGATGAGCCGACATCGAGGTGCCAAACACCGCCGTCGATATGAACTCTTGGGCGGTATCAGCCTGTTATCCCCAGAGTACCTTTTATCCGTTGAGCGATGGCCCTTCCATACAGAACCACCGGATCACTTTGTCCTACTTTCGTACCTGCTCGACTTGTCAGTCTCGCAGTCAAGCACGCTTATGCCAATGCACTATTAGCACGATTTCCGACCGTGCCTAGCGTACCTTCGAACTCCTCCGTTACGCTTTGGGAGGAGACCGCCCCAGTCAAACTGCCCACCATACACTGTCCCCAACCCGGATCACGGGCCAAGGTTAGAACCTCAAACACACCAGGGTGGTATTTCAACGTTGGCTCCACGACACCTAGCGGCACCGCTTCAAAGCCTCCCACCTATCCTACACAGATCTGTTCAAAGTCCAATGTAAAGCTACAGTAAAGGTTCATGGGGTCTTTCCGTCTTTCCGCGGGGAGATTGCATCATCACAAACATTTCAACTTCGCTGAGTCTCTGGAGGAGACAGTGTGGCCATCGTTACGCCATTCGTGCAGGTCGGAACTTACCCGACAAGGAATTTCGCTACCTTAGGACCGTTATAGTTACGGCCGCCGTTTACTGGGACTTCAGTCAAGAGCTTGCACCCCATCATTTAATCTTCCAGCACCGGGCAGGCGTCACACCCTATACGTCGACTTTCGTCTTTGCAGAGTGCTGTGTTTTTAATAAACAGTCGCAGCCACCGATTCTCTGCGGCCTCATTGGGCTCCATCTGTACGACTTCACCTACTAAAGGCACACCTTCTTCCGAAGTTACGGTGTCAATTTGCCGAGTTCCTTCTCCAGAGTTCTCTCAAGCGCCTTAGAATACTCATCTCGCGCACCAGTGTCGGTTTGCGGTACGGTCGTGTGTAGCTGGAGCTTAGTGGCTTTTCCTGGAAGCAGGGTATCACTCACTTCAGCGGCAAGCCGCCTCGTTATCACACCTCAGCTAAGCCCTCCGGATTTGCCTAGAGGGCACGCCTACATGCTTGAACCGGGACATCCAACACCCGGCCGAGTTAACCTTCTCCGTCCCCACATCGCACTACACATCGGTACAGGAATATTGACCTGTTTCCCATCAGCTACGCATCTCTGCCTCGCCTTAGGGGCCGACTCACCCTACGCCGATGAACGTTGCGTAGGAAACCTTGCGCTTTCGGCGAGGGGGCTTTTCACCCCCTTTAACGCTACTCATGTCAGCATTCGCACTTCTGATACCTCCAGCAGACCTCGCGGTCCACCTTCACAGGCGTACAGAACGCTCTCCTACCACTTGCACTTGCGTGCAAATCCGCAGCTTCGGTAACTGGCTTAGCCCCGTTACATCTTCCGCGCAGGACGACTCGATCAGTGAGCTATTACGCTTTCTTTAAATGATGGCTGCTTCTAAGCCAACATCCTGACTGTTTTAGCCTTCCCACTTCGTTTCCCACTTAGCCAATTTTAGGGACCTTAGCTGGCGGTCTGGGTTGTTTCCCTCTTGAGTCCGGACGTTAGCACCCGGTGCTCTGTCTCCCGTGCTGTACTCATCGGTATTCGGAGTTTGCAATGGTTTGGTAAGTCGCCATGACCCCCTAGCCATAACAGTGCTCTACCCCCGACGGTAATACACGAGGCACTACCTAAATAGTTTTCGGAGAGAACCAGCTATTTCCAAGTTTGTTTAGCCTTTCACCCCTATCCACAGCTCATCCGCTAGTTTTGCAACACTAGTCGGTTCGGACCTCCAGCAGGTGTTACCCTACCTTCATCCTGGCCATGGATAGATCACTTGGTTTCGGGTCTACACCCAGCGACTGATCGCCCTATTCGGACTCGATTTCTCTACGGCTTCCCTATTCGGTTAACCTTGCCACTGAATGTAAGTCGCTGACCCATTATACAAAAGGTACGCCGTCACCCTTGCGGGCTCCGACTGTTTGTATGCATGCGGTTTCAGGATCTATTTCACTCCCCTCCCGGGGTTCTTTTCGCCTTTCCCTCACGGTACTAGTTCGCTATCGGTCGATTACGAGTATTTAGCCTTGGAGGATGGTCCCCCCATCTTCAGACAGGATTTCACGTGTCCCGCCCTACTTGTCGCACGCCTAGTTCCACTGCCGACATTTTTCATACGGGGCTATCACCCGCTATGGCTGGACTTTCCATTCCATTCTGATATGCCAACAGCTAAAACGTGCAGGCTGTTCCGATTTCGCTCGCCACTACTTTCGGAATCTCGGTTGATGTCTATTCCTCGAGCTACTGAGATGTTTCAGTTCACCCGGTTCGCCTCACACACCTATGTATTCAGTGTGCGATACCCTTGCGGGTGGGTTTCCCCATTCGGAAATCTCCGGATCAAAGCTAATTTGCCAGCTCCCCGAAGCTTATCGCAGGCTATCACGTCCTTCGTCGCCTGTAATCGCCAAGGCATCCACCACATGCACTTAGTCACTTGACCCTATAACTTTGACGCCTCGCTGTAGAAGCATCGTCAAGGACTGTTTGAGTATTACGCGTTATGCCGTTCTTCAAACTCTTGCGAGTTGATTCTTGGTGACGCAATCAAAATGTTGCCGACGGCACGGTCCGCCATGAAGCGGTTTCCGCCGACAACGCTGATTCGACTCTACGAATTGTTAAAGAACAACAGCCGACTCTTTCGAGACGCTGTCGCAAGCGGCCTGCCAAACGGCAGCCACTTGCGGTAGCGACTAGATCGGGTTTGGTGTGGTGGAGGATGACGGGATCGAACCGACGACCCCCTGCTTGCAAAGCAGGTGCTCTCCCAGCTGAGCTAATCCCCCCGTGAAGATGGTGGGTCTGGTTGGATTCGAACCAACGACCCCCGCCTTATCAAGACGGTGCTCTAACCGACTGAGCTACAGACCCTTCACGTTCATTGCGAAGCGTGGGTGTCTACGTCGCGTCAACCAGGTGCCGAAGCACACAGCTGGTCTGCTCAGCCGGCTCACGCTCACACACTGTTGTCAACTACAGCCGATAAGTGTGGGCGCAAGAAATTGAGTGCTATTTCCAGAAAGGAGGTGATCCAGCCGCACCTTCCGATACGGCTACCTTGTTACGACTTCACCCCAGTCACGAACCCTGCCGTGGTAATCGCCCCCCTTGCGGTTAGGCTAACTACTTCTGGCAGAACCCGCTCCCATGGTGTGACGGGCGGTGTGTACAAGACCCGGGAACGTATTCACCGCGGCAAGCTGATCCGCGATTACTAGCGATTCCGACTTCACGCAGTCGAGTTGCAGACTGCGATCCGGACTACGACCGGTTTTCTGAGATTAGCTCCCCCTCGCGGGTTGGCAGCCCTCTGTACCGGCCATTGTATGACGTGTGTAGCCCTACCCATAAGGGCCATGATGACCTGACGTCATCCCCACCTTCCTCCGGTTTGTCACCGGCAGTCTCATTAGAGTGCCCTTGCGTAGCAACTAATGATAAGGGTTGCGCTCGTTGCGGGACTTAACCCAACATCTCACGACACGAGCTGACGACGGCCATGCAGCACCTGTGTCCAGGTTCTCTTTCGAGCACCAAGCCATCTCTGGCAAGTTCCTGGCATGTCAAGGGTAGGTAAGGTTTTTCGCGTTGCATCGAATTAAACCACATCATCCACCGCTTGTGCGGGTCCCCGTCAATTCCTTTGAGTTTCAACCTTGCGGCCGTACTCCCCAGGCGGTCAACTTCACGCGTTAGCTTCGTTACTGAACAGCAAGCCGTCCAACAACCAGTTGACATCGTTTAGGGCGTGGACTACCAGGGTATCTAATCCTGTTTGCTCCCCACGCTTTCGTGCATGAGCGTCAGTGCAGGCCCAGGGGATTGCCTTCGCCATCGGTGTTCCTCCGCATATCTACGCATTTCACTGCTACACGCGGAATTCCATCCCCCTCTGCCGCACTCTAGCCATGCAGTCACAAATGCAGTTCCCAGGTTGAGCCCGGGGATTTCACATCTGTCTTGCAAAGCCGCCTGCGCACGCTTTACGCCCAGTAATTCCGATTAACGCTTGCACCCTACGTATTACCGCGGCTGCTGGCACGTAGTTAGCCGGTGCTTATTCTTCGGGTACCGTCATTAGCCCGCGGTATTAACGCAGACCGTTTCTTCCCCGACAAAAGCGGTTTACAACCCGAAGGCCTTCTTCCCGCACGCGGCATGGCTGGATCAGGGTTGCCCCCATTGTCCAAAATTCCCCACTGCTGCCTCCCGTAGGAGTCTGGGCCGTGTCTCAGTCCCAGTGTGGCTGGTCGTCCTCTCAGACCAGCTACAGATCGTCGCCTTGGTAGGCTTTTACCCCACCAACTAGCTAATCTGACATCGGCCGCTCCAATAGCGCGAGGTCTTGCGATCCCCCGCTTTCACCCGTAGGTCGTATGCGGTATTAATCCGGCTTTCGCCGGGCTATCCCCCACTACTGGGCACGTTCCGATGTATTACTCACCCGTTCGCCACTCGTCGCCAGGTTGCCCCGCGTTACCGTTCGACTTGCATGTGTAAGGCATGCCGCCAGCGTTCAATCTGAGCCAGGATCAAACTCTTCAGTTCGATCTTGAATGTTTGCTCAAAGAATTGAAGTGAACTTCACTTCAGTGAGCGTTTAAGGTCCTTGAGACCTCGAGTCTTTCGACTCTTGGCACTCGCCTTCAAACGCCCACGCTTATCGGCTGTTAGTTTTTAAAGAGCTTGCCTTGCGGCGTTTGCTGATTTCGTTTCCGTTCTCAGCGAAGAAAGCGATTCTGACATGTTTTCTAAAACCCTGTCAAGCACTCTGCTTTTCTTCTCTTCACCGACTTGTCGTCGCGCTTTTTGCGCAGCGCCGTGATCAGCGAAGACCGCGACTATAGCATGCTTTTGGAGCGCGTCAACAACCCTCAGCGACGCGACTCCACTGCGGCGATCTCGCGCAGATAGGTCTCGGGGTCGTCCGCAGCGAGCAAGCCTGGCGCGACGCCCTCGCAGCGACGCGTGTCCGCCCTCAGTACGCGTTGCTTGATGGAGGCCACCTGCGCCGGGTGCATCGAGAAGCTGCGCAGCCCCATGCCCAGCAGCACCTCGGTAAAGGTCGGGTCACCAGCCATCTCGCCACACACGCTCACGTGCTTGCCGACCGCCCGCGCCTGACGGATGGTGGCCGCGATCAAGCCGAGCACCGCCGGATGCCAGGGGTCATAGAGGTGCGCCACCGATTCGTCGGCACGATCGATGGCCAGCGTGTACTGGATGAGGTCGTTGGTGCCGATCGACACGAAATCGAAGTGACGCAGGAACACAGGCAGGACCAGCGCCGCCGCGGGCACCTCGATCATCGCGCCGACCTCGACGTCGATGAACGGCTTGCCCGCATCGGTCAGCTGCTGCTTCGCGCGCGCGATCGCATCCAGCGTCAGCTTCACTTCGCTGAGGTGGGCCACCATCGGGATCAGCATTCGCACCTTGCCGTAGGCACTGGCCCGCAGGATGGCGCGGATCTGCTGGCGGAACATGCCCGGCTCCGAAAGGCTCCAGCGGATCGCGCGAAGGCCGAGCGCAGGGTTGAGCGCATGTTCGTGGCGCAGTTCGTTGACCGACATGCGCTCCAGCGGCTTGTCTGCGCCGATGTCGACGGTGCGGATGGTCACCGGCAGCCCGTTCATCGCCTCCACAGCCGCCCGGTAGGCTTCGAACTGCTCGTCCTCCCCGGGCAACTCGCCGCCGCGGTTCATGAACAGGAACTCGCTGCGGAACAGGCCCACACCGAGCGCCCCGGCCTCCAGCGCTGCGTGGGCGTCCTGCGGCATCTCGATGTTGGCGAGCAGTTCGACACGCTCGCCGTCGAGCGTCACGGCCGGCGTATGCCGCAGGCGCGAGAGCCGCTCGCGCTCCAGTTCGGCCTGCCGCTGCCGGAACCGGTATTCCTCGAGAACGATGGGCGACGGATCGACGACCACGATGCCGTTGTCGCCGTCGATGATCACCCAGTCGTCCTGGCGGATGATCCGGCTCGCCTCGCGCGCACCGACAACTGCCGGGATGTCCATGCTGCGCGCCACGATCGCAGTGTGCGAGGTGCGCCCGCCGACGTCGGTCACGAAGCCTGTGAACACGCCGCCCTTGAAGTGCAGCATGTCGGCCGGGGCGATGTCGTTGGCGACCAGGATCAACGGGTCCTCTCCAGCGAAGTCGCGTACCCCCACGGCCGGGGCGGCCGCCAGCGAGACCCCGGCGCCGTGCTTCAGCGCTCGAAGAAGACGCTCGACCACCTGCTCCAGATCGGCCTTGCGCTCGCGCAGGTAGTCGTCCTCCATCTCGTCGAACTGGCGCGCCAGCACCTCGAGCTGGGCCGACAGCGCCCATTCGGCGTTGTAGTGGCGCTCGTGGATCCACTGCTTGGTCGCGCCGGTCAGCGAATCGTCGTGCAGCAGCATCAGGTGCACGTCGAGCAGGGCCGACAGTTCGGCCGGCGCCTCGGACGGCAGGTCGCGCTTGAGCAGGCTCAGCTCGCTGGCCACCGCATCGCGCGCCAGGCGCAGACGCCCGACTTCCTCGTCGACGCTGCCCTGGTCGATGAAGTAGTGCGCCACGTCGACCCGGCTCGATGCCACCAGCACCGCCCGCCCGATGGCGACCCCGCGCGAGACGGGCAGACCGAACACCTGGAAGCTCATGGCGGCATGCTAGCCCGTCGGGGCCGCGCCGCCATCGGTACTTCTTACAGGCGCGTCACTGGCCTTCGCCGAACTTGTCGTTGATCAACGCCACCAGGGCGTCGACGGCCTGCTGCTCGTCGGGGCCGGAGGTCTCGATCTCGACCTCGGTGCCCATACCGGCCGCCAGCATCATCACGCCCATGATGCTCTTCGCGTTCACGCGGCGCCCGTTGCGGGACATGAAGACATCGCTGGCAAATCCGCCCGCCAGCTTGGTGAGCTTCGCCGAGGCGCGTGCGTGCAGCCCGAGCTTATTGCTGATGGTGACGGTGGTCCTGATCATTTCCGCCCGGTTTGAAAGTCTGGTTCTGCGGCCGCGACGTGGCCACCTGCATCACACCCTGGGTGGCCCCGGACATCGCCCGTGCCACCAGCGCATCGAGCGACTCGTCGGCGTAGCACAGCGAGCGCCACAGCATCGGCACGTTCACACCGGCGACCACCTTCACCTGCACGCCATCGGCCAGGCGCTGGGCCACGTTGCACGGCGTTGCGCCGAACACGTCGGTGAAGATCAGGGTCTCCGGCCGCGGCAGCCGGGCGAGGAGCTCGCGGGCCTGGGCCTCCACCTGCTCGGGCGACATGTCCGGGGTGACATCGAGTGCCTCGAGGCGGGACGCGCAGTCCGGGAACGCGTGCCCTGCCACCGATTTCAGCGATGACGCGAGAGGCGCGTGGGCAATGATCAGCAGGCCGGGCATGGGATGAAATTATCGGTGGAGAGCAATCATCGGCCCTGCGCGCACCGTGCGGGCGGCTCGCCGTGCCGCAAAAACCACAGGTAGGACAGCAGACAGCACAGACCGAACAACGCGAAGGCGGCTCGGAACGCCGACAGGGTCGAGCCGCCCGCGCGGGTCACCGCGTCGATCAGCAGGCCCAGACCCCATTGCAGCGCAAAGATCCCGGCGAAGATCACCAGGTTGTAGGCAGACAGCGCTCGGCCGGCCTGCGCTGCCGGAAAGGCCTGCCCCACCGCCGGCTGCGACAAGGAAAGCACCGTGCAGCTCACGCAGAACAAGGCCCATGCCCAGGCCGTCGCGCGGTCGCCGAGAACTAGAGCCAGCGCAAGCAGGGCCAGGCTGACCGGGACGCCCCAGCGCACCAGACGCACGGCTGTCCAGCCACTGCGGTAAAGCTGCGGCACGACAGTTCCCCAGGCGAGGAATGCGAACAACATGCTCAGGTTGATGGCAAACAGCCCGGCCGCCGCCGCCTCGGCGCTCCAGCCGCAGACGCGCACCAGCCACGGCCCGGCCCACAGCGTCTGGATCGCGATCATTCCTCCGTACTGGAAGAAGGCCAGCGGCGCGAAGCGCAGGAAGGCCGGGTGGCGCCACACCTCGGCGTAGCCGCCGGCCGATGTGGGTGCCATGTCCGGCGATGGCGCGTCGCGCGGAACGATCCAGGCAATCGCCAGCAACGCCAGCGCGAGCATGGCCGCGATCAGCCAGAACAGCCCGCGCCAGCCGAGCACCGGCAGCAGCCACTGCATCGGCAGCGTCGAGGCCACCATGCCCAGCGACCCGCTGGTCAGCATCCAGGAGTTGGCACGCAGTTGCGCTTCCGGCGTGAAGCTGCGGCGGAACGCGGTCAGCGGCGCCATCAGGCAGGCCCCGAGGCCGACGCCGATCAGCCCGCGCGCCACCGCCAGCGCCGCGAACGCCTCGGCGAGCGCGAACGCGGCGCAGCCCAGGACGGCCAGCGAGGTCAGCGCCAACAGCACCTTGCGCGGCCCGTGGCGGTCGAGCGCCTGGCCCAGCGGCAGCTGTACAGCGGCGAATCCAAGAAAGTATGCGCCCGCCAACAAACCAAGGTCACCCGCGCTCAGCGCCAGTTCCGCGCTGAAGGTCGGCGCCAAAGTAGCAGTGATCGCGCGCACCAGCGCAGAGAAGAAATACGCGAAGGCGAAGCTGGCAAACACCAGCGCGGCCTGCCGGGCGGGCATGGGCAGGCCGGCGCGTCCATCGGCGACGGGCGTCTGCAACGCGGTCATGCGGGCAGGCGCAGCCCGGCGAAGAAGGTCTCGGCCAGCTCCGCCGACAAGGACTTGCCCAGCACGGTGGCCTGGTAGACCCGCAGCCCCTTGACGAAGAAGCCGGCCTGCTCGGACAGGCCCGTGCCGTCGGGGCCGCGACCCTCGAGGCGCAGTCGCACGGCGTTCGGGTTGGGTGTCATGCCGGGCACCTGCAACGGCGCGCCGACCGGCTCGGCCGCAGCGATGTTCGTGGTGGCCAGCCGCTGCAGTTCGATCAGCGTCGCCGAGACACGCGTGGGCTCGCTCACGTCGACGAAACTCAGCCCGAAGGTCGCACCGCCCGCGCTGCAGACCAGCATCTCCATGCGCAGCGCCTGCCCGGCCACCGGTACGGTGCGCGCGTGGCGGTCCGGCTTGCAGGGGAAGGTGGCCACCACGCCGCTGCCTTCGGCCTGCATCTCGCGCCAGTCGAGCGCGGGCGAGCAGGCGCACAGCACGAGCGCGAGCCAGGGCAATGAACGCTTCATGCGGGTGATTATCCGGGCCGCCCTGCCGTGACAATGCCCGCATGACCGCCCCGACGATTTCTCCGCTGCCGCTGGCCGGCGTGCGCGTGCTCGACCTGTCTCGCGTGCTGGCCGGCCCCTGGTGCACGCAGACCCTGGCCGACCTCGGCGCCGACGTGGTCAAGATCGAGCGCCCGATGCGCAACGGCAGCGGCGGCGACGACACACGCGGCTGGGGCCCGCCCTTCCTGCACGACCGCGACGGCCACGACACCGCCGAGGCCGCCTACTACCTCGGCACCAACCGCAACAAGCGCTCGGTGACGGTCGACATCGCCCGCCCCGAAGGCCAGGAGCTGATCCGGCGCCTCGCCTCGCACAGCGACGTGTTCGTCGAGAACTTCAAGGTCGGCGACATGGCTCGATACGGGCTGGACAGCGAACGCCTGCTCGCGCTCAACCCCCGCCTCGTCTACTGCTCGATCACCGGCTTCGGCCAGACCGGCCCCTACCGCGACCGCGCCGGTTACGACTACGCCGTGCAGGGCATGGGCGGGCTGATGAGCGTGACCGGGCCGTCGCGCCAGGAGATCGCCGACGACGCCCCCGGCGGCGGGCCGCAGAAGGTGGGCGTGGCGGTGGCCGACCTGTTCACCGGCATGTACGCGACGACGGCCATCCTCGCCGCACTGCGCCACCGCGACGCCACCGGCCAGGGCCAGGCGATCGACATGGCGCTGCTCGACACCCAGGTGGCGATGCTCGCCAATCTCGGCGCCAACTACCTGACCACCGGCGTCGCGCCGCAGCGGGCCGGCAACGCGCACCAGAACATCGTGCCCTACCAGGTGTTCGAGGCGGCCGACGGCCACATGATCCTGGCCGTCGGCAACGACGGCCAGTTCGCCAAGTTCTGCGAGGTGGCCGGTTGCCCGGAACTGGCCCGCGACCCGCGCTTCGCCCGCAACGCCGACCGCGTGCGTCACCGAGCGGTGCTGGTGCCGCTGCTGGCCGAGCGCATGCGCCGACGCCCGAAGGCCGAGTGGCTCGCAGCTCTCGAGGCGGCCAAGGTGCCCTGCGGCCCGATCAACGACCTCGCCGAGGTGTTCGCCGATCCTCAGGTGCGGGCCCGCGGCATGACTGTCGAACTGCCGCACCCGCTGGCCGAACGGGTCCGGCTGGTGGCCAGCCCGATGAAGCTGTCGGCAACGCCGGTGCAGTACCGCCGGCCGCCGCCACTGCTCGGCGAACACACCGACGCCGTGCTGGCCGAAGCGGGGCTCGGCCTCGAAGACATCGCCGCCCTGCGCGCTGCCGGCGTGCTGTGACGCCCGCTCACGGCGCTCGTCACAACTTGTGACATCTGCACCCCCCGGGTCCGAGGGAAAAACGCGCCGCACATCTGGCTTCGCGTCGCCTCTGGCGTGACACTCGGCGCCAGCATCTCGGCGCATGTCCACTCTCCGCCCGATCGGCCCGGCCGACGGCCGTTCTGGCGGTGTCGACGGGAAGGACAAGAAGTTCATGGATATGTCAGACGTCGAGCGCCATGGCGCCTCCGCCAGTCCGGGGAACCGCACGCACCCCGCGCCCACCACCGACGAGACCGAGGCGTCACAGCGCTGGCACCGGCTGGTGTCGGAGATCGGTGCGGCCACGGCCACGCCCCTGACCGCCGCGCTGGAGCGCATCCACGCGCTGATCTCCAGCGGCAAGATCGACCGCGCGGGCCTGCGCTCGCTGCGCGACGAGGTCGAGCAGGCGCGGCAGGCCGGCATGGTCGGCCAGCAGATCTCGCGTTTCGCGTCGGGCCGGCTGCGCCAGTCGCACGAGCGGCTGCAACTGGCCGACACGCTCAAGGGCGTGCTGGCGCATCGCCACCGCGAGACACAGTCGCGCGGCATCGTGCTCAGCCCGACGCTGAAGCCGGCCGAGGTCATCGTCGATGCCTCGTTGCTGTTCAGCCTGCTCAACACGGTGCTCGACTGGACGCTTGCCCACGCGCGCTCGAACATCGAGTTCCGCATCGACATGAAGTCGTGGCCGCAGCACGCCCAGCTGGTCTGCCGCTTCGCGCACCGCCAGCTCGACCTGGCCGACGGGTCGGAACGTGCGCCCGACCCGTCCGAACTGGAATCGCTGACCTGGCGGCTGCTCGAGCAGACCGCCTGGACCATGGGCCTGCCGCTGGACCGCCGCGACGACCCGCTGTACTCGACGCTGACGATCGAGTTCCCGCGCACCGCCGGCGACGAGATCGAGGGCGTCAGCACGCTGGAGATCGACGAGGGATTCGCCCCCTCGTCCAACTCCAAGCCGCTGGCCGGCAGCCACGTGCTGGTGGTGTCGGCACGGCGCGACCTGCGCGTTCAGGTGCGCGACGCACTGCGCAACATGGGCCTGATCATCGACTTCGTCAGCTCGGTCGACGAGGCGACGGAGTTCTGCCGCGAGGGCCTGCCGCACGCGATCGTCATCGAGTCGATCCAGCGCGGCGAGAAGTTCGCCGTGCTGCGCGAGGAGATCAGCAACGAGGTGCCCGACTTCGTCTTCATCGAGATCATCGAGGAAGGCAACACCTTCGAGATGTCGGGCTTCAGCGGCTCGAACGTCGCGAAGGTCGGCCGCGACGTGATCGACAGCTCGCTGCCATCGGCGCTGATGTTCGAGCTGTCCAAGGGCCTGTAGCGCCGGCGCGGCGCCGGTTCACTTCAGGGCGCCGAACACCTTCTTCAGGATCGCGCTGCCGGCGGCGGCCGGGTTCTGGCGGATCTTCTTCTCTTCCTCGCCGATCATCAGGAACAGGCCGTCCAGCGCCTTGCCGGTCACGTACTGCTGCACGTTGGCCTCCTCCTTCTTGACCAGGCCCAGCCCCATGGCCTTGCTGGCCACGGCGTTGTACTTGTCGGCCAGCGACACCTTCTCGGTCGCCTTGGTGACGATGGGCAGGAACTTCTCGGCCAGTGGCTCGCGCGTCTTGCCGGCGAAGAACTGGGTCACCGAGTTGTCGCCACCGGTCAGCACCTGGCGCGCGTCCTCGACGCTCATCGACTTGACCGCATTGATCAGCAGCGGCTTGGCCTCCGGAACGGCCGCCTCGGCGGCGCGGTTCATCGCGGTGATCAGCTCGTCGACGCGCTTCTGCTGCCCGGTCATCTTCAGCAGCTTGGCGGCATCCTCCAGGAAGCCCGGCAGCGGAATCTGCACCTTCGGGTTGCCCAGGAAGCCGCCGCTGCGGCCGAGCAGCCCGACCGCCGACGTCGCCCCCTTCTCCAGCGCGGCGCGCACGCCGGAGGCCGCGTCGGTCTCGCTGAGGTCGAAGGCCTCTGTGCCCGTGGTCATCCCATACAGACCGGTGCCAACCACCAGCCCTGCCGTAAACTGCCTGCGTTGCATGTGATTCCCCTGATGAAAACCAGCCGCCATCTTGCCGTCACGCTGCTTGCCCTGGCAATCGGGGCCGGCGTGTACCTGAGCTTCGATCGGCCGGGGCCGCCGGTGCCCGTGCCGGTGGTCGGTTATACGTTGCTCGATGGCAAGACCGCGTCGACGGCCCAGTGGCCTGGGCAGGTCATGCTGGTCAACTTCTGGGCCACCACCTGCGCGGTGTGCATCAAGGAGATGCCGCGCATCATCGAGACGCACGAGCGCTTCAAGTCGCGCGGCTTCGACACGCTGGCGGTGGCGATGAGCTACGACCCGCCCGCCGCGGTGGTCGACTACGCACAGTCGCGCCGCCTGCCCTTCGGCGTGGCGATCGACAACACCGGCGCGATCGCCCGCAGCTTCGGCGAGATCAAGGGCACGCCGACCACGTTGCTCGTCGACAAACGTGGCCGCATCGTGCGCCGCTTCGTCGGTGAACCCGACTTCGCGCAACTGCACGGGCTGATCGAGCAGTTGATCGCCGAGGGCTGACGCGCGCAGGGCCAGCTCAGGCCCAGAAGTACCAGACGAACCAGATCACCAGCGCGATCAGCACCGCGCGCAGCGGGTTGGTGCCCGAGGCGAACAGATCGCTCCAGTCGAAGTCGTCGCCGAAGCCGCCATGGCCGCGACGCTGCGCCCCCTCGGCTTCCATCTTCGCGGCGAATTCGCGCCGGCGCGGCAGGTCGGCGTCCAGCGCTTCGAGGCGCCGCTTGACCACCTCGGGCGCGGGCCTCGCCGCATGCGCACGCAGCGCCGGGCCCAGCGTCGCCACACGCTCGTGCGCATCGGCCAGCCGGCTGACGGCCAGCGTCGCGCCGCACTGCGCGCAGTCGACCGACTGGCCCGGCGGCAGCGCTGCGCCGCAGGCGCCGCATTGCAGCGCCTGGCTGCGCGCGGCGTCGCGGTGCACCGCCTGCGGCTCGATCGCGCCCTCGGGGTCGAGCGCCCGCGCCAGCCGGGCGACGTCGAGCAGGCCCGGCACGGAGGCGCAGTACGGGCAGGCCTCGTCGGCCTTGCCGAGTGCGGCGCCGCAGTTGACGCAGTCGATCCGGCCCTGCTTCTCGAGCAGCCGCGCGCGGTCGATCCTCGACATCGGCCGCCACAGCCCCTTCTCCTGCAGGAACTGCGCGAAGCTCTGGTAGGCGCCATGGCCGGCGCGGCATTCGAGCTGCAGCGACTGGCCCCAGCGCGAGCGGTTGTGCACCGTCTTCAGCGCCGCGCCGCAGCGCGCGCAGCCGGCCTTCGGGTCCAGCGTGCGGTGCGGCAGCGCGTGCGCACCGGCCATCGCACCGACCAGGTCGAGCAGCGCCGGCCCGCCGAGCCGGGCCGTCTCGGTCTGGTCGAACCAGACCAGGTGGCAGGGACTGCACAGGTCGATCTCCACCGGGCGGCCGTAGTGGCCGGCCAGCGCCAGCCGCTGCATCGTCTGATGGCAGTTGCCGCAGGCGATCGCCGCTTCGCTCGCGCCGGCGGCCATCGCGCTCAGCTCAGGACACGCCGGCCCGCGCTGCCTGCTTGTCGGCGTGGTAGCTCGAGCGGACCAGCGCGCCGACGGCAGCGTGGCTGAAGCCCAGCTTCACGGCCTCGGCCTCGAACATCTTGAAGGTGTCGGGGTGCACGTAGCGGCGAACCGGCAGGTGGTGGCCGCTGGGCGCGAGGTACTGGCCGATGGTCAGCATGTCGATGTCGTGCGCGCGCATGTCGCGCATCACCGCGAGGATCTCCTCGTCGGTCTCGCCCAGGCCGACCATCAGGCCGCTCTTCGTCGGCACGTCGGGGTGCAACGCCTTGAACTTCTTCAGCAGGTTCAGGCTGAAGGCGTAGTCCGAGCCCGGGCGCGCTTCCTTGTACAGGCGCGGCACGGTCTCCAGGTTGTGGTTCATCACGTCGGGCGGCGCGGCCTTCAGGATCTCCAGCGCACGGTCGTCGCGGCCGCGGAAGTCGGGCACCAGCACCTCGATGCGGGTGGCCGGCGACAGCTCGCGGGTCTGGCGGATGCACTCGACGAAGTGGCCGGCGCCGCCGTCGCGCAGGTCGTCGCGGTCGACGCTGGTGATGACCACGTACTTCAGCTTCAGCGCGGCGATGGTGCGCGCGAGGTTGCCCGGCTCGTCGGCGTCCAGCGGGTCGGGCCGGCCATGGCCGACGTCGCAGAACGGGCAGCGCCGCGTGCACTTGTCGCCCATGATCATGAAGGTGGCCGTGCCGTGGCCGAAACACTCGCCGATGTTCGGGCAGGAGGCTTCCTCGCACACCGTGTGCAGCTTGTGCTCGCGCAGGATCTGCTTGATCTCGTAGAAGCGTGTCGTCGGCGAGCCAGCCTTGACGCGGATCCAGTCCGGCTTCTTCAGCGTCTCGGCGGCCACGACCTTGATCGGGATGCGCGCCGTCTTGGCCTGCGCCTTCTGCTTGGCACTGGCGTCGTAGGCGCCGGCGTCCTTGGCTTCGTGGGTGACGTTCTCGGTCGGCATGGTGGTCGTTCGCCCTGTTCAGGGACCGAGGTGCGACGCCAGCTTGTCGCCAAGACGCCCCGCGACGGTGTCCCAGTCGGTGGAGACGCCGAGTCTAGCCAAGTCGACTGTCGACAGCCCTGCGTAGCCGCAAGGGTTGATGCCGTCGAAGGGGCTCAGGTCCATCGCCACGTTCAGCGCCACGCCGTGGTAGGTGCAGTGCCGGCTGACCTTGATGCCCAGCGCCGCCACCTTACCCAGGCCCTCGAAGGGGTCGCGGCGCGGGCCGGTCAGCGCCGCGTGGCCGGACGGGTCGTCCAGGCGCACGTAGATGCCCGGCGCACCGGCGACGCGGTGGCCGGTGATGCCGAAGCCCTCCAGCGTCTTCAGCACGCTCTGCTCCAGCCGGTAGACGTATTCCTTGACGAAGATGCCGCGCCGCTTCAGGTCGATCAGCGGGTAGGCCACCACCTGCCCGGGGCCGTGGTAGGTGACCTGGCCGCCGCGGTTGGTCTGCACCACCGGGATGCCGCCCGGGTTCAGCACATGGTCGGCCTGGCCGGCCACGCCCTGGGTGTAGACCGGCTCGTGCTCGCACAGCCAGATCTGGTCGGGCGTGGTGGCGTCGCGCTGCTCGGTGAAGTTGCGCATCGCGGCGACGGTGGCCGCGTAGTCGACGCGGCCGAGCCGCCGGACGAGCGGAGCCGGCGCGTCGCTCAGAGCACCACCTTCACCATCGGGTGGGTGGACAGCGTGCGGTACAGCTCGTCGAGCTGCTCGCGGCTGGTCGCGGTGATGGTGATCGTCACGCCCAGGTAGTTGCCGGCCTTGCTCGGCCGGGTCTCGATGCTGGCCGCATCGAAGCCGGGGTCGAACTGCTGCGCGACCATCACGACAGCCTCGGCGAAACCCGCCACGTTCGCGCCCATCACCTTGATGGGGAACTGCGACGGGTACTCGATCAGCGACTGCTCGGGCGGAATCTCTCTCATGGTGGCGTTCATGCTCCCGCAGATGGGGGCGACGGCCGCACTATCAACTAGATCGACTGCGTCGCCTTGGCGCGCTGGTAGGCCTCGAACAGCTTCGCGTAGACCGGGCCGGGCTTGCCGCGCAGCGCGCCATGGCCGACCGGCTGCCCGTCGAGCTTGGTCACCGGCAGCACCTCCTTGGTGGCCGAGCTGAGCAGCAGTTCGTCGGCGGTGAGCACCTCGCCCTCGGGAATGGGCCGCAGGTTGTAGGCGATGCCCTGTTCCTCGCAGAGCTCGCGGATCAGCTCGTAGCGGATGCCCTCGAGCACATGCTCGCTCTTCGGCGGGCCGAGCACCGCGCCCTCGTGCACCACCCAGACGTTGCTGGCCGAGGCCTCGGTCAGGTAGCCGTCGCGGAACATGATGGTCTCGACCGCGCCGTGGTCGGCCGACATCTGCCGCGCCAGCACGTTGCCGAGCAGCGAGGTGCTCTTGATGTCGCCGCGCTCCCAGCGGAAGTCGCGCGCCGTCACGCAGGCCACGCCGTGGTGGCGCATCTCCGCGGTGGCGTGTTTCATCGGGCTGGCCATCATGAAGACGGTCGGCGCGATGTCCGGCGGCATCACGTGATCGCGCAGCGCCACGCCGCGCGTGACCTGGATGTAGACCAGCTGGTCCTGGGCGCCGGTCTGCTCGGCCAGCGCGGCGACCAGCCTGCGCGAGCGCTCCAGCCACTGCTCGGCGCCGACCGGGTTGGCGATGCGCAGCTTGGCCAGGCTGCGGCCCAGCCGCGCCAGGTGTTCGTCGAAGCGGAACAGCCGGCCGCCATAGACCGGCACGACCTCGTAGATGCCATCGCCGAAGATGAAGCCGCGGTCGAGCACCGACACCTTGGCGTCGCGCAGCGGGCCGTACTCACCGTTGAGGTAGCACAGCGTGTCGGGCAAGGCTTGCATGGCGGCTCCTGGCTGAACGGTCAGCTTACTTGATCCACAGGCGGATGGCGTCCCAGGCGCGGCCGAAGATGCCGGCCTGCTCGACCGCTTCCAGCACCACCAGCGGCACCTCGGCCACCGGTGCGCCGGCCGGCGTGGTGACCTTCAGCACGCCGACCTTCTGCCCCTGGGCCAGCGGCGCGACCAGCGGGTCGGTGCGCTCGACCTTGGTCACCAGCTTGCTGCCCTCGCCCTTGGCGACGCTGACGAACACGCCGGCCTCGGCGCCCAGCTTGGCCTCGTTGGTCTTGCCCTTCCAGACCTGCGCCGTCGAGATCGACTTGCCCGGCTCGAACAGGCGCACCGCGTCCCAGGCGGCATAGCCCCAGTTGAGCAGCTTCTGGCTTTCCGTGGCGCGTGCTTCCATCGAGGTCGTGTTGAGCACGACGCTGAGCAGGCGGCGCTTGCCGTTCGGGAAGTCACGCTGCGCGCTGGCGATCAGGCAATAGCCTGCCGCCTCGGTGTAGCCGGTCTTCATGCCGTCGACGGTCGGGTCGCGCGACAGCAGCACGTTGCGGTTGTTCTCGTTGCTCGCCGGTGCGCCCTCGTATCGGTACTTCTTCGTCGAGTAGATCGGATAGAACTCGGGGAAGTCGCGGATGATGCGCGAGGCGATCACCGACAGGTCACGCGCGCTGCTGTGGTGGCCCGGCTCGGTCAGCCCGGTGACGTTCTTGAACTGGGTGTTCTTCAGGCCGAAGGCCTGCGCCTGGCGGTTCATCATCTCGACGAAGGCCGGCAGCGTGCCGCCGACACCTTCGGCCAGCGCCACCGAGGCGTCGTTGCCGCTGTTGACGATCATGCCGCGCAGCAGGTCGGCCACCTTGGGGGTGTTGCGCGGCTCGATGAACATCAGCGAACCGCCGCCCTTGCGCTCTTCCCAGGCACGCAGCGACACCGGCAGGGTCTGCTCCTCGGAGATCTTCTTGTCGCGGATCGCGCTGAACACCACATAGGCCGTCATCAGCTTGGTCAGCGAGGCCGGGTCCGAGGGCGCGTCGGCATTGCGCTCGGCCAGCACCTGGCCGCTGGCCATGTCGAGCAGCAGGTAGCTCTTGGCGGCGATCTCGGGCGGCTGCGGCGCCTGCGCGCGTACGGCCAGAGGAAGGGCGAGGGCCAGCGCAGCCAGCCAGGCGGTCAGTCGTTTCATCGGAAGGGGTCGTTGCAAGGTCGAGGGTCCGAGCGCTGCCGGACACTAAGGTTCAATGTCGGTCAGTCACCGCTGCCCGTGCGCAGTTGCTGCACCAGCACGGTCTTGAGCAGCCCGAGCTGGCCGTGGAAGAAATGGCCGGTGCCGGGGAAGACGATCACCGGCAGCGCCTGCGGCCGCGCCCAGTCCAGCGTGGCGGACAGCGGCACCACGTCGTCGGCCTCGCCGTGGATCACCACGGTGTCGGCCGGCACCGGCGGACACTGCTGCTTCTGCGTCGACGGGCCGACCAGCGCCAGCCGCTGCGGCTTCGCATCATCGGGCAGCCGCGCCGCGGCCTGTGACGCGACGTAAGCACCGAAGGAGAAGCCGGCCAGCAGCAGCGCCTCGCCGGGGCGGCGCTGCGCGGCGATCACCGCCAGCGCGTCGTCGATCTCGCCGCGGCCGTCGTCCCAGCCGCCTTCGGAGGCGCCGACGCCACGAAAGTTGAAGCGCACGCTGCGCCAGCCCAGCGCCACCACAGCGCGGGCGAGCGTCTGCGCAACCTTGTTGTCCATCGTGCCGCCGTGCTGCGGGTGCGGGTGGCAGATCACCGCCACGCCGCGCTCGGCAGCAGCGGGTGCGTCGATGGCGCACTCGATCGCTCCGGCCGGACCGGGCACGAGCTGGCGAAGGGTCTGGCTGTTCACCGGCCGACGTCGGGCGGCAGCAGCAGGCGCTCCACCACCTCGCCCTGCTTCAGGTGTTTGTCGACGATCTCGTCGATGTCGTGCTGGTCCACGTAGGTGTACCAGACCGCCTCGGGGTAGACCACGGCGACCGGGCCGCCGGCGCAGCGGTCCAGGCAGCCCGCCTTGTTGACGCGCACGCCGCCTGGCCCGGCCAGGCCCTCGGCCTTGACCCGCGCCTTGCAGCGGTCGAAGCCGTCCTTGGCGCCATGCTGGGCGCAGGCGTTCTCGCCGTTGTCGCGCTGGTTGAGGCAGAAGAAGATGTGCCGTTCGTAATAGCTCATGGCGCGATTCTAGGAGCGCGCTCAATCCTCGCCCCGCGCGGCGACCCGCGACAGCAGGTAGGCTAGCGCCGCGTAGGGCCACAGCCAGCCCACCCACTGCGCCGCGCCGTGGAAGCGGATGAAGCGCCCCTGCTCCCAGGCCTGCAGGCTGTCGGCGAAGTACGGGTCGGCCGGCGCATGCGCGACCAGCGCCACCAGCCCCGACAGCGCGACCAGCCCGACGCCGGCCGCCACGCGGCGCGGCAGCAGCGCCAGCAGCACGGCCAGCAGCGTGCCCAGCGCCAGCCCCGCGGCGGCATTGGCGGTGCGCCAGGCCAGTGCGTGGTCGGGACCGAAGTTCAGCGCCGTCGACAGCGTGGTCGCCGCGACACCGAGCAGCGCAGCGCCGAGCACCAGCACCAGGCGCCGCCAGCCGGGCTGCGCGATGGCCAGCGCGATCATGCAGGGCGCCAGCAGGCCGAGCGACACCGTCGCCAGTTCCTGCCCGGCACCGAGCGGCTCGAGCGCCACATCGGCCTCCAGCCAGGGGGCCATCGCGTCGAGCGCCGGGCTGCCCTCGAGCAGCACGCGCAGGCCGTCCTGCAGGCGGGGCCACACTTGCCCCAGGCCCAGCGGCACCGGCGACGGGAACAGCAGGCCGAGCGGCCACAGCAGCAGCAGCGCCAGGCCGCCGGCGCTGCGCGCGATGAACCAGCGCTCGCGCAGCGCCTGCCAGCGCGCCACGCCGCCGAGCAGGTGGACCCCGAAGCCGAGAGCCACGCCGGCGGCGCTGCCGGCGATGTTGAGCCCGAGGTCGAGGTTCGATGCGACCCGGTTCGGCAGGTAGTTCTGCAGCAGTTCCATCGTGAACGACAGCAGCGCCCCGGCGCCCAGCGCCGCCAGCGCGCTGCGCCCCGGCGCGTGGCCGCCGCGCATGCCGGCGCCGAACACCAGCGCGCCGAGCGGCAGGTAGCCGAGCAGGTTGGAAACCAGGTCGAAGCCGGTCCAGTAGCGCGGCCAGGGCAGCAGCAGGAAGTGCAGCGGCGCATGGCCGGGCACGCGCCAGCCGCCGAAGGGGTACAGGCTGGCGTAGGCGATCAGCCCGGCGTACAGCCAGGCAAGTGGCACGGCGGAACTGCGCTGGTGATCCACCGGCGTGCCGCCTTGCGCGTTCAGAAGGGCTTGACCACCACCAGCACGACGATGGCGGCGAACAGCAGCACGGTGACTTCGTTGAAGACGCGGAACCAGCGCTCGCTGCGGCGGTTGCTGAAGCGCTCGAACTGGCGCAGCACGGCGCCGCAGACATGGTGGTAGCCGATCGTGCCGACCACCAGCAGCAGCTTGGCATGCATCCAGCCGTTGCCCGGCCCGCGGCCGACACCGTAGTACAGCCACAGCACGAGGCCGAGCAGCAGCGCCGGCACCATCAGGATGCCGGCGAAGCGGTACAGGCGGCGCCCCATCAGCAGCAGCCGCTCGCGCTCGGCGTGGCTGTCGGCCGGCACCGACGCGAGGTTGACGAAGATGCGCGGCAGGTAGAACAGGCCGGCGAACCAGGCGGCCACGAAGACGATGTGGAAGGCTTTGACCCAGAGCATCGGACCGATTATCGCGACATGCCGCGCGAGGCCCGCGGCCAAGAAAAACCCCGGCACGAAGGCCGGGGTTCGAAAGCCTTATCGCTGTCATCACGGTAAGGCTCCTGCTCAGGGAGGAAAAGCAGGGGACAACGGCCTTGCGGCTATCATCCAGTTGTAACTTTAGCAGATGCAAAAGGGACTTGCGAACACTTCCGCAACCGTTCTTGTTGCAGCAGATTCCCATGCAGACGCCGCCCCCCTTCCCCGCCAGCCGCCCGCGCCGCCTGCGCCGCGACACCTTCACCCGCGAGATGGTGCGTGAGCACCGGCTTCACCCCAGCGACCTGATCCTGCCGGTGTTCGTGCTCGCCGGCCACGGCGTGGTGCAGGACGTGGCCTCGATGCCCGGCGTGCAGCGCCTGAGCGTGGACCGCCTGCTGCCGGTGGCCGAGGACTGTGTGAAGCTCGGCATCCCGGTGATGGCGCTGTTCCCGGTGATCGACCAGGCGCTCAAGTTCGAGGACGGCCGTGAGGCGCTCAACCCCGAAGGCCTGGTGCCCACCGTCGTGCGCGAGCTGAAGCGGCGCTTCCCCGAACTCGGCGTGATGACCGACGTCGCGCTCGACCCCTTCACCTCGCACGGCCAGGACGGCCTGCTCGACCCGACCGGCTACATCCTCAACGACGAGACGGTCGCGGTGCTCACGCAGCAGGCGCTGGTGCAGGCCGAGGCCGGTGTCGACATCGTGGCGCCGAGCGACATGATGGACGGCCGCATCGGCGCGATCCGCCTGGCGCTCGAGTCGCGCGGGAAGATCCACACGCGGATCATGGCCTACAGCGCCAAGTACGCCAGCGCCTTCTACGGCCCGTTCCGCGACGCCGTCGGCTCGGCCACCAACCTGGGCAAGAGCAACAAGAAGGTCTACCAGATGGACCCCGGCAACAGCGACGAGGCGCTGCGCGAGGTGGCGATCGACATCGCCGAAGGTGCCGACATGGTGATGGTCAAGCCCGGCATGCCGTATCTGGACATCGTGCGCCGCGTGAAGGACCAGTTCCGCCTGCCGACCTTCGCCTACCAGGTCAGCGGCGAGTACGCGATGCTCAAGGCCGCCGCGCAGAACGGCTGGCTGGACCACGACGCGGTGATGATGGAGAGCCTGCTCGGCTTCAAGCGCGCCGGCGCCGACGGCGTGCTGAGCTACTTCGCCCGCGACGCCGCACGGCTGCTGAAGGCAGCCTGAACGGGCGGGAGCGCAGCGCATGCGCGTCTTCCACGTCAGCGGCGAGCAGTTCACCGAGCTGCCGGCACTGCCCGAATCGCTGCCGACGAGCGGCTACCTGTGGGTGGGCGCCGCGCGGCGCGAGTTCGAGGTGCAGACCGCGACGCTGCAGGCCGCGCTGCAGGCCTGGACCGGCGGCACGCTGGTCGACCTGCATGTCTCCGACCTGCTCAACAACCAGCTGCCCTCGCACTTCGACTACACCTCGGGCTACGACCTGCTGGTGTTCCGCCGCCTGGCCGCCGGCGCCGGCACGGCCGGCAGCTTCGTCGACGAGACCCAGGGCACGCTGGCCTCGGCCAAGCAGGCGCTGGAGGCCATCGACACCAGCCCGGTCGGCTTCGCGGTGTTCGACCGCGTGCTGCTGACCGTGCACCCGACCGATTGCCTGGTGCGCGAATACTTCGCCGGCCGCCTGGCGCAGCAGGCGCAGCCCAGCGACTCACGGGTGGTGGCACGCATGCCCAGCAGCCCGGCCGACCTGATGCTGCGCATGGTCAACCACATGGTCGACAGCTACCTCGAGCTGCGCCGGCTGCTGACGCGCCAGTTTGCGCATCTGCAGCAGGAGCTGTTCCGCCCGCGCAGCAACTTCCGCAACTGGCAGCTGCTGCTGGAGTCGCGCAACGCGCTGCACCTGCTGGAAGACACCTGCGAGGACCAGCGCAGTGCGGTGATGGAGTGGATCGACGCGCTCGACGAGTGGCCGGACACGCCCGACAAGACGGCGCGCCGCGAGCGCGAGCTGCTGCGCCTGCGCTCGCGCGACGTGGTCGAGCACATCGAGCGTGTGCTGACCCACGTGCGCCGGCTCGAATCGTCGGCCGAGACGGCGGTGCAGATGCACTTCGCGGCGCAGAGCCACCGCACCAACGCGATCATGCGCACGCTGACCGTGCTGACGGCGATCTTCCTGCCGCTGAACCTGGTGACCGGCTTCTTCGGCATGAACTTCGACGCGCTGCCGCTGATCCACAGCGCCACCGGCTTCTGGATCGCCGCAGCCGTGATGCTGATGCTGGGCATCGGCCTGAGCGTGTTCTTCTGGCGCAAGAACTACCTGGGCAGCCGGCATTGAGCGCGCCGCAGTTCAGCGCGACGCCAGCTCGGCCTGCTGGTCGGCCTGACGCTGGTATGGGGCCTGAACTGGCCGATCATGAAGTTCGGCGTCACGAACTTCGCGCCGCTGTCCTTCCGTTCGCTGTCGATGTGGCTGGGCCTGCCGGTGCTCTGGCTCGCGGTGCGGGCGATGAAGGTGCCGCTGCGCATCGAACGGTCGCACTGGGGCGAGCTGCTCTCGCTGACATTCACCAACATGATCGTCTGGCACGTGCTGGCGATCATCTCGGTGCAGGCGCTGTCGTCCGGGCGCGCCGCGATCCTCGGCTACACGATGCCGGTGTTCTCGGCGCTGTGGGGCATGGCGCTGTTCGGCCAGCGGCTGTCGGCGCGGCAGCTGGCCGGCGTCGCGGCCGCCGCGCTGGGCGTCGCGCTGCTGCTGTGGCACGAGCTGGGCCGCATGGCCGGCAAGCCCTGGGCAGCGCTGGGCATGCTGGTGTCGGCGGCCGTCTGGGCGCTGGGCACGCAGCAGCTGCGCCGCACGCGCATGCCACAACCGACGCTGGCCATCGTGTTCTGGATGACGGTGGTCACCACGGGGGTGATGACCGTGCTCGCCGCGCTGCTCGAGCACCAGCGCTGGAAGATGCCGGACAGCGGCGTCTGGGCGGCGATCGTCTTCAACGCGGTGATGATCTTCGGCTTCGCGCAGCCGGTCTGGCTCTACCTGGCGCGTGCGCTGCCGCCGGTGGCCTCGACGCTGTCGGTGATGATGATCCCGGTGCTGGGCACGCTGTCGGGCGCCTGGTGGCTGGGCGAGACGCTGCACTGGCAGGACTTCGCCGCCATCGTGCTGATGCTCGCGGCGATCGCCTCGGTGCTGTGGCCCTCGCGCGCGGCGCGCGAGGCTCAGGCCTCGTAGGGGTTCGCGAACCCGAGCGCAGCGAGGATCTCGGTCTCGCGCCGCTCCATCACCTTGGCGTCGCGCGACTTTCTCGTGGTCGTAGCCCTGCGCGTGCAGGGTGCCGTGCACCAGCAGGTGGGCGTAGTGGGCCTCGACCGTCTTGCCGGCCTCGTGCGCCTCGCGCTCGACCACCGGTGCGCACAGCACCAGGTCGGCGTGCACGAGGGGCTGGCGCGCATAGTCGAAGGTGAGCACGTTGGTGGCGTAGTCCTTGCCGCGGAAGTCGCGGTTCAGCGACTGGCCTTCCTCGGCGTCGACGATGCGCACGGCCAGCTCGGCGTCCGACTCGAGCGCCGCACGGATCCAGCGCGCCACCTTGTGGCGCGGCAGCTGCGCGCGGTGGCTCGCATCGGCGAACTGCAAGCGACAGCGACAACGCGGGGCGGGGCGCGACCATCTCAGCGCTCCTCGATGCGGGCCGCGTCGTAGGCCTCGACGATGCGCGCCACCAGCGGGTGGCGCACCACGTCGGCGGCGGTGAAGCGTGTCGTCGCGATGCCGCGCACGCGGCGCAGCACGCGCTCGGCGTCGATCAGCCCGCTGGCCGTGCCCTTGGGCAGGTCGATCTGGCTGACGTCGCCGGTGACCACCGCCTTGGCGCCGAAGCCGATGCGGGTCAGGAACATCTTCATCTGCTCGGGCGTGGTGTTCTGCGCCTCGTCGAGGATCACGAAGGCGTGGTTCAGCGTGCGTCCGCGCATGAAGGCCAGCGGCGCGATCTCCAGCGTGCCCTTCTCGAAGGCCTTGGTGACGCGGTCGAAGCCCATCAGGTCGTACAGCGCGTCGTACAGCGGGCGCAGGTAGGGGTCGACCTTCTGCGCCAGGTCGCCGGGCAGGAAACCGAGCCGCTCGCCGGCCTCGACCGCCGGCCGCGTCAGGATGATGCGCTGCACCTGGCTGCGCTCCAGCGCGTCGACCGCGCAGGCGACGGCGAGGAAGGTCTTTCCGGTGCCGGCCGGACCGATGCCGAAGGTGATGTCGTGCGACAGGATCTGCCGCAGATAGGTCACCTGGTTGGGCGTGCGGCCGCTCAGGTCGCTGCGCCGCGTGTGCAGCACGATCTCGGCGTCGTCGGCCGGCAGCGCGTCGGCCGCGGTGGCCGCGCGCAGCGTCGGCGCCTTCAGGTCGGCCACGGCCTCGACGATGGCCAGCTGCACCTGCTCGGCGGGGATGCTGCGGCGCGCGCGGTCGTACAGCGACTGCAGCAGCGCCACCGCACGCTCGGCCGGCCGCTTGCCGCCCTCGACGGCGAAGGACTCGTTGCGTCGCGTGATCGTCACGTCCAGCGCCGCCTCGATGCTGCGCAGGTGCTCGTCGAGGCTGCCGCACAGGTGGGCCAGGCGGGTGTTGTCGGGCGGGATGAAGGCGTGGCGGAGGATCACGGCGTGCAAGAGGTCGGAACAGCGGCGATTGTCGCCCCAAGCACGCCGGTGGGCGCGAGCGTGCCATCCGACCGCCTCGGCGCGGCGACCATCCTGCACAATCGCCGGCGATGTCCGCCGCCGCCCTGCTCCGCATCGCCCTCGCGTCGCCGTCCGCCTGGCTGGCGCCGCGCTGCTGGCCGGCGCGACCGCGGCGACGGCGGCACCGCCGCCGACGCAGCTGATCACGCAGGCGCTGTCGGTGGCGAGCAATGCCGAACGTTTCCCCGAGGGCGATCCGGCGGCGACCACGGTCTCGCTGCCCGACGACTGGTCCGACTCGCAGCCTCGCCACGAGGGCGGCGTCTGGTACCGCGTGCACTTCGATCCGGGCCTCGCGCTGGACCGCAACGACCTGCTCGGCCTGTACGTCGAGCGCGCCTGCAGCCAGCTCGACGTCTACCTGAACGGCCGGCGCATCCACAGCGGCGGGCGCGGTGGCGACCCGGCGGCGCGCGATTGCCACTACCCGCAGCTGGTTTCGGTGCCCGGCGGGCTGGTGCTGTCGCAGGGCAACGTGCTGGACCTGCGCGTGCGCGGCTATGCGTTGCAGAACGTCGCCGCGCGCGAACGGGCCGGCGGGCTGTCGGCGCTGCGCATCGGCGCCTACGACGAGCTGGCGCATCGTTACGACCAGGCCATGCTGTGGAACGTGACCCTGGTGAAAGCTGCGGCGCTGGCGCTGGGCACGCTGGGGCTGGTGATGGTCGCGCTGGCGTGGGCGCACCGCCGCGACGCACCGCTGGGCTACTACGGCCTGATGGCCCTCGGCATCGCGATCCTCTCGGCACGCATGTGGTGGCGCGGGGTGCCGATCGACAACGCCACCGTCGAATTCCTCGTCTGCCTGTCGTTCACGCCGGTGCTCGGCCTGGCGGTGCAGTTCCTGCTCAGCTACGCCGGCGTGCGCTCGCGCATGATCGAGGCGGCGCTGCTTGCGCAGTGCGTGGTGCTGCCGATGAGCCTGCTGCTGGCCGGTCCCGGCCGCCTGTTCGGCATGACCAACGCCTGGTACCTGGTGCTGGCCGCCGAGACGCTCGGCGCGATGCTGCTGTACCTGCACATCGGCTGGCGCGACCGGCGCAGCGAGTTCTGGCCGATGGCGGTGACGCTGGCGGCGCTCGCCGCCGCGCTGCTGTTCGAACTCGCGGTGCAGCGCGGCTGGCTGGCCAGTATCGGCGGCGCCGCGCATGCAGGTGCTGGTGCCGCTGATCCTGTTCGCCTTCGGGCTGCGTCTGATTCTGACGCGCGCCACCTCGCCGGTGGCGCAGGACACCCGCTTCAGCCTCGACGTGCGCGTGCGCGAGATCACCGCCGAGATCGAGCGCAACCATGCGCAGCTGGCCGACCAGCGCATCGAGCAGGTCACCGAGAAGGAGCGCAAGCGCATCGCCGCCGACCTGCACGACGACCTCGGCGCGAAGCTGCTGACCATCGTGCACACCAGCGAGAGCGAGCGCATCTCGACGCTGGCGCGCGAGGCGCTCGAGGAGATGCGGCTGTCGGTGCGCGGCCTGACCGGCAAGCCGGTGCGGCTGTCCGACGCGCTGGCCGACTGGCGCGCCGAGACGGTGATGCGGCTGGGCCAGGCCAACGTCGAGATCGACTGGAAGAGCCTGGCCGAGGACACCGAGCAGGTGCTGCCGGCGCGCGCCTACGTGCAGACCACGCGCATCCTGCGCGAGGCGGTGAACAACATCATCAAGCACAGCGGCGCCTCGCAGGTGAAGGTGCGCTGCGCGATCTCCGGGCTGCAGTTCGGCCTCAACATCCAGGACAACGGCAAGGGCATCCCGATGGAGCTCGACGGCAAGCTCGACCGTGGCCACGGCATGACCAGCATGAAGCAGCGCGCCAAGCAGATGCAGGGCCAGTGCCTGGTCGAGTCCGGCCCGGGCTATGGCACCGTGATAAGGCTCACGTTGCCGTTGGGGCCGGAAGCCCCGGTCGTCGCCTCGCGCTGATACGATCGTCCGAGCGGGGCCTGGCCCCGAGTGAGGGCTCACCATGAAGAACATCCTGCTGCTCGAAGACCTGCCCGAGATCCGCGCCTGGCTGAAGGTGCTGATCCACCAGGTGTTCCCGGACGCGCAGATTTCCGAGTCGGCGCGTGTGCACGATGCGCTGGAGCTGGTCAGCGCGGTCAAGTTCGACCTCGCGCTGATCGACCTCGGCCTGCCCGACGGCTCGGGCGTCGATGTGGTCGCGGCGCTGCGCGAGCAGCAGCCCGAAGCACAGTCGGTGGTGGTGACCATCCACGACGACGACGAGCACCTGTTCCCGGCGCTGCAGGCCGGTGCCTTCGGCTACGTGCTGAAGGAGCAGGCCCGCGAGCTGATCGCCGAACAGCTCAACCGCATGAGCCAGGGCGAGCCGCCGCTGTCGCCGTCGATCGCCCGCCGTGTCATCGCCTACTTCGCCGCGCAGGCCAAGCCGCAGAAGGACACCATCCCGCACGTGCAGCTGACCGACCGCGAGAACGAGGTGCTGCTGCGCGTCGCCAAGGGCTTCACGCTGCCGGAGATCGGCGTGCAGCTGAACCTGTCGCGCCACACCATCGCCGACTACGTCAAGCAGATCTACCGCAAGCTCAACGTGAGCTCGCGCGCCGAGGCAGCTCTCGAGGCGCAACGCCTCGGCCTGTTCGGCCGCAGCCGCTAGATGGCGCACCGGGCGGGGGCGGCGCCCCCGCCGGGCGGGTGCGGCCGGCTGGGGGACACCTATAATCCCCGCCCATGATCGGACGCCTTAGCGGAACCCTCGCCGAGAAGAACCCCCCGCAGCTGCTGGTCGACGTCGGCGGCGTCGGCTACGAGGTCGACGTGCCGATGAGCACGTTCTACAACCTGCCCGCGCTGGGCGAGCGGGTCGTGCTGCTGACCCACTTCGTCGTGCGCGAGGACGCGCAGGTACTGTTCGGCTTCCTCACCCACGAGGAGCGCAGCACCTTCCGCCAGCTGGTGAAGATCTCCGGCGTCGGCCCGCGCACCGCACTCTCCATCCTCTCCGGCCTGAGCGTCAATGAACTTGCCCAGGCGGTCAGCCTGCAGGAGAGCGGCCGCCTCGTGAAGGTGCCGGGCATCGGCAAGAAGACCGCCGAGCGGCTGCTGCTCGAACTGAAGGGCAAGCTCGGCGATGCGCTGGCCGCGCCGGCCGCGGTGCAGGGTGACGCCCAGGGCGACATCCTGCAGGCGCTGGTGGCGCTGGGCTACAGCGACCGCGAGGCCGCCGCCGCACTGAAGGCGCTGCCGGCGGACATCGGCGTCAGCGAAGGCATCAAGCTCGCGCTCAAGGCCCTCGCGCGCTGAGCCCGCGCGTCAGTGCTTGTGCTTGTGCTCGCCGGCAGGCGCGGCACCGGCCGCCTTGACCGGCAGCGTCAGCTCGACCGTCTCGCGCTTGCCGTCCTTGCCTTCGACGGTCAGCGTCAGCGGCAGCGTGTCGCCGGCCTTCAGCGGCTGCTTCAGCTCCATCAGCATCAGGTGGTAGCTGCCGGGCTTCAGTTCGACGGCCTTGCCGGCCGGCAGATCCAGCGCGGGTACGGCACGCATCTTCATCACGTTGCCGTCCATCGCCATCTCGTGCACCTCGGCCACGCCGGCCGCGGGCGTCTGCACGCCGACGAGCTTGCCGCCCTGCGCGGAGGTGATCTGCATGAAGGCGCCGGTGGCCTTCTGCGGTTCGACGGTGCTGCGCACCCAGCCGTCCTTGACGGTGGTCTGCGCAACGGCGGCGCCGGCACAGGCCAGCGCAACGGCGGCCAGGGCGAGGGAGCGGAAAGTGATCGTGTTCATGGTCATCTCGGAAAGGGTCGTGATGCGCCTCGGCAGCGTGCCGAGCGCGCGGAGTTCTGCAAGTGCTCGCGAGTGCGTCGTCAGGCGGCCGCCGGCGGTGGCGCGCGCGAAGGCGGCGCGATCCACGGCAAAGCCAGGGCAATGCCCGCGGCTGCGCATCCGGTGGCCGCCACGGGATCCGGTGTCGGCAGGACCGTGACCTGCGGCGTGGCGGGCAGTACCGGCGTATGGCCGGTCTGCGCGCACAACGGGCAGTGGGCCAGCGTGGCCCCGGCATCACCGGAACGATCGACCGAGCACAGCTCGCCCCAGGGCTGCACGCTGGCCAGGCGGGTGGCCAGCGCGTGCGAGATCGTCGGCGCCAGCGCGAGCCCCAGCATCGCGACGAGCGCGAGCGCAGCGGCATGGCGGAAGAAGCGGCGGACGGCGATCATGGAAACGATGTTAACAAGCGCCCCGTGCCCATAATCGCGCATGAGCATCCAGACCGACGACTTCGCGCCCGCGCGCCGGGTGGTCAGCGCCGCGCCGGCCTCGCCGAACGAGGAGGCGATCGAACGTGCGCTGCGCCCCAAGGGCCTGGCGGACTACGTCGGCCAGGCCAAGGTGCGCGAGCAGCTGGAGATCTTCATCGGCGCCGCGAAGAAGCGCAGCGAGGCGATGGACCATGTGCTGCTGTTCGGCCCGCCGGGCCTGGGCAAGACGACGCTGTCGCACATCATCGCCAACGAACTGGGCGTCAACCTGCGCCAGACCTCCGGCCCGGTGCTGGAGAAGCCCAAGGACCTGGCGGCGATCCTGACCAACCTCGAGCGCAACGACGTGCTCTTCATCGACGAGATCCACCGGCTCAGCCCGGTCGTCGAGGAGATCCTCTATCCGGCGCTGGAGGACTACCAGATCGACATCATGATCGGCGAAGGCCCGGCGGCACGTTCGATCAAGCTCGACCTGCAGCCGTTCACGCTGGTCGGCGCGACCACGCGCGCCGGAATGCTGACCAACCCGCTGCGCGACCGCTTCGGCATCGTCGCGCGGCTGGAGTTCTACTCGGCCGAGGAGCTCGCCCGCATCGTGCACCGCTCGGCCGGGCTGCTCAACGTCGCCACCGACGAGCAGGGCGCCTTCGAGATCGCGCGCCGTTCGCGCGGCACGCCGCGCATCGCCAACCGGCTGCTGCGCCGCGTGCGCGACTACGTCGAGGTCAAGGGTGACGGCCGCATCGTCAAGGCGCAGGCCGAGAAGGCGCTGGCCATGCTCGACGTCGACCCGCTGGGCTTCGACCTGATGGACCGCAAGCTGCTGGAGGCAGTGATCCACCGCTTCGACGGCGGCCCGGTGGGCCTGGACAACGTCGCCGCGGCGATCGGCGAGGAGCGCGACACCATCGAGGACGTGATCGAGCCCTACCTGATCCAGCAGGGCTTTCTGCAGCGCACGCCGCGCGGGCGCATCGCCACGCTGGCGGCGTACCGCCACCTCGGTGTCACGCCGCCGAAGAACCAGGCCGCCGCGGCCGACCTGTTCGGCGACTGACCTTCAGCGGACCGGACCCTAGATCAGGTCCTCGATCACCAGCCGGTGGTACTTCTCGGCCAGCAGCGCGCCATGCTCGCGCGCGGCGGCGGCCACCCGCTCGGCCTGCGCCTCCTCGGGCGCGAAGACGATCAGCCAGCTGGCGCCCTGACCGGCCAGTTGCTTGTAGCGGCGCATCAGCGTGACCTCGTAGCCGAAGCCGGCGAAGTCGCTGGTGTGCTGCAGCATGCGGTCCATCTCGTCGTTCTCCTCGGCCGCGGTGTACTCGAGGATGTCGTCGCGCTCGAAGCCCTGGGCCAGCAGGGCCTGCACCGCGCGGGCGGCACGGCTGTCGTCGGGCATCGCGACGACCACGTGGCCGATCGGCTTGAAGGCGCCGAGCGACTGGGGATGGTCGGCCTTGGTCATGCGCTTGAGGGCCATGATCGTCACCTCCGTGAAGGGTGTGCGATCACTGTACGCCGCACAGGCCGCGGCGTCAAGGCCGCAAGGGCCGGCGTGTTCAGCGCGGCCCGCCGCGGCGCTTCTGCCAGGCCAGCAGTTCGCCGACGAAGCCGCGGCGGAAGGCGACCACGCAGATCACGAAGATCGCGCCGATGATCACCGTCACCCAGGAGCCGACCCGGTCGGCGAGGAAGTTCTGCAGCCCGATGATGGTGAAGGCGCCGATCACCGGGCCGGCGAAGGTGCCCATGCCGCCGAGCAGGGTCATCAGCACCACCTCGCCGGACAGCGACCAGTGCGCGTCGGACAGCGTCGCGAAGCCCAGCACCAGCGTCTTCAGCGAGCCGGCGAGGCCGGCCAGGCCGGTGGACAGCACGAAGGCGAGCAGCTTGTACTTGTCGACGTCGTAGCCCAGCGAGACGGCACGTGGCTCGTTCTCGCGGATCGCCTTCAGCACCTGGCCGTAGGGCGAGTGCACGATGCGCACGATGAACAGGAACACCGCGACGAACACCGCCAGCACGACGAAGTACAGCACCGTGTCGTTGGCCAGGTCGAGCAGGCCGAACAGCTTGCCGCGCGGCACGCCCTGCAGGCCGTCCTCGCCGCCGGTGAACGGCGCCTGCAGCCAGACGAAGTAGACCATCTGCGCCATCGCCAGCGTGATCATCGCGAAGTAGATGCCCTGGCGGCGGATCGCGATCGCGCCGACCACCAGGCCGATCGCCGCCGCGAACAATGTGCCGCCCAGCACGCCGAGCTCCGGCGACCAGCCGGCGCTCTTCACCAGCCAGCCGGTGCCGTAGGCTGCTGCGCCCAGGTAGGCGGCATGACCGAACGACAGCAGCCCGGTGTAGCCGAGCAGCAGGTTGAAGGCGCAGGCGAAGATGGCGAAGCACAGCGCCTTCATCATGAAGATCGGGTACAGGCCGACGAAGGGCGCGGCCACCAGGATGGCCAGGCCGACGAGCCAGGCGATGCGGCCGAGACGGTCAGTGCCCATCACTTCTCTTTCCCGAACAGCCCGGCAGGCCGGATGATCAGCACGATGGCCATGATCACGAACACCACGATGTTCGAGGCCTCCGGGTAGAACACCTTGGTCAGGCCTTCGATGATGCCCAGCACGAGGCCGGTCAGGATCGAGCCGAGGATCGATCCCATGCCGCCGATCACCACCACCGCGAAGACGACGATGATCAGGTTGCTGCCCATCAGCGGCGTGATCTGGATGACCGGTGCCGCCAGCACGCCGGCGACTGCCGCCAGGCCGGCGCCGCCGGCGTAGGTCAGCATCACCATCAGCGGCACGTTGACGCCGAAGGCCTGCACCAGCGAGGGGTTCTCGGTGCCGGCGCGCAGGTAGGAACCGAGCCGCGTGCGCTCGATCAGGAACCAGGTGCCGAAGCAGACGATCAGCGAGGCCACCACGACCCAGCCGCGGTAGTTCGGCAGGATCATGAAGCCCAGGTTGGTGGCGCCCTGCAGCAGCTCGGGCACCGGGTACTGCTGGCCCGAGACGCCGAACTGGTCGCGCAGGATGCCCTCGGCGATCAGCGACAGGCCGAAGGTCAGCAGCAGGCCGTAGATCGGGTCGATCTTGTAGAGCTGCTTGAGCAGCGTGCGCTCGACCACCAGGCCGAGCGCGCCGACGACCAGCGGCGACACCACCAGCGCGGCCCAGTAGTTCATGCCGAACTTCTCGAGGCCCAGCCAGGCCACGTAGGCGCCGATCATGTACAGCGCGCCGTGGGCGAAGTTGACGATGCCCAGCAGCCCGAAGATCACCGCCAGCCCGAGGCTGAGCAGCGCATAGAACGAGCCGTTGACCAGCCCGAGCAGCAGCTGCCCGAGAAAGGCCTGCAACGGGATGCCGAAGATCTCCATGGCGTGCGTGGGCGTCGTCGCTTCAGGCGATCACTTCCACAGGGCGCACTTCGACTCGGCCTTGGTGGTCCAGGCCTCTTCGCCCTTGAAGGTCTGCACGACGTTGTAGTAGTCCCAGGGCTCGACCGACTTGTCGGGCGACTTCACCTGCATCAGGTACATGTCGTGCACCATGCGGCCGTCGCCGCGGATGAAGCCGCCCTTGGCGAAGATGTCGTTGACCGGCGTCTTCTTCATCTGCGCCAGCACCTTGTCGCTGTCGTCGCTGCCGGTGGCCTTGACCGCGTTCAGGTACTGCAGCGTGGCCGAGTAGTCGCCGGCCTGGATCGAGCTGGGCATGCGCTTCATCTTCTCGAAGAACTTGCGGCTCCAGGCGCGCGTCTCGGCGTCGCGGTTCCAGTACCAGCTGTCGGTCAGGTACATGCCCTGCGTGGTCTTCAGGCCCAGCGAGTGGATGTCGTTGATGAACACCAGCAGGCCGGCCAGCTTCATCGTCTTGGTGATGCCGAACTCGTTGGCCGCCTTGATCGAGTTGATGGTGTCGCCGCCGGCGTTGGCCAGGCCGAGGATCTCGGCCTTGCTGGCCTGCGCCTGCAGCAGGAAGGACGAGAAGTCGGTGGCCGACAGCGGGTGCTTGACCGAGCCGACGACCTTGCCGCCGGCGGCGTTGACCACCGTCGAGGTGTCGTTCTGCAGCTGCGCGCCGAAGGCGTAGTCGGCGGTCAGGAAGTACCAGCTCTTGCCGCCCTGCTTGACGACCGCGTTGCCGGTGCCCTTGGCCAGCGCGACGGTGTCGTAGGCCCAGTGCACCGTGTAGGGGTTGCACTGGTCGTTGGTCAGTGCCGAGGTGGCTGCGCCGATGGCGATGAACAGCTTCTTCTTCTCGGCCGCGACCTTGGCCATCGCCAGGTTGGTGCCCGAGTTGGTGCCGCCGATCAGCATGTCGACGCCGGCGGTGTCGAACCACTCGCGCGCCTTGGCGGCAGCGACGTCGGCCTTGTTCTGGTGGTCGGCGAACACCACCTCGACCTTCTTGCCGCCGACCGCGCCGCCCGCGTCGGCCACGGCCATCTTGATGGCCTCGACGCCGCCGGCGCCGTCGATGTCGGAGTACAGGCCCGACATGTCGGTGATGATGCCGATCTTGATCACGTCGCCCGAGACCTGAGCCTGGGCGCCGGTCGCGGCGGCGAGGGTCAGCGCGCAGGCGCCGGCGATGTTCTTGAGCTTCATGGTGTTTTCTCCGTGGGTTGAGCGAGGGGGCGTCAGACGCCGAGGTACTCGTGCAGGCGCTCCAAACGCGCCGGCAGTTCGGACTGGGTGAATTCCTGGATGACCTGGCCGTGCTCCATCACCAGGAAGCGGTCGGCCAGCGGCGCGGCGAAGCGGAAGTTCTGCTCGACCATCACGATGGTGTAGCCCTGCTTGCGCAGCGCCACCACCATCTCGGCGAGCTTCTGCACGATCACCGGGGCCAGCCCTTCCGAGATCTCGTCGAGCAGCAGCAGCCGCGCGCCGGTGCGCAGGATGCGCGCCACCGCCAGCATCTGCTGCTCGCCGCCGGACAGGCGCGTGCCTTGGCTGGAGGCCCGCTCCTGCAGGTTGGGGAACATCGTGTAGATCTGCTCGACGCTCATGCCGCCGTCGGCGAGCCGGGGCGGCAGCAGCAGGTTCTCCTGCGCCGACAGGCTGGAGAAGATGCCGCGCTCCTCCGGGCAGTAGCCGATGCCCAGCCGGGCGATGCGGTGCGTGGCCAGGGCGATGGCCTCGGTGCCGTGCACCTTCACCGAACCCTTGCGCGAGCCGGTCAGGCCCATGATGGCGCGCAGCGTGCTGGTGCGGCCGGCGCCGTTGCGGCCGAGCAGCGTGACCACCTCGCCCTCGTCGACGTGGAAGTTCACGCCGTGCAGCACGTGCGACTCGCCGTACCAGGCGTGCAGGTCCTTCACTTCGAGAAAGCGCGATGCCATGTCAGTGCGCTCCCTTGAGCTCGACGCTGGCGCTGCCCATGTAGGCCTCGATCACCGCCGGGTTCTTCGACACCTCGGCATAGGGCCCTTCGGCCAGCGTGGCGCCGCGCGCCAGCACGGTGATGGTGTCGGCCAGGCTGGCCACCACGCTCATGTTGTGCTCGACCATCAGCACGGTGCGGTCGGCGGCGACCTTCTTGATCAGCTGCTTGATGCGGTCGACGTCCTCCAGGCCCATGCCCTGGGTCGGCTCGTCGAGCAGCATCAGCTTCGGTTCCATCGCCAGCGTGGTGGCGATCTCCAGCGCGCGCTTGCGGCCGTAGCTCAGCTCCACCGCGGTCAGGCCGGCGTACTTGCCGAGGTCCACCGCATCGAGCAACTCCATCGCGCGGCCGTTCAGCGAATCGAGCGAACGCTCCGGCCGCCAGAAATGGAACGAGGTGCCGAGCTTCCTCTGCAGTGCCACGCGCACGTTCTCCAGCACGGTCAGGTGCGGGAACACGGCGGAGATCTGGAACGAGCGGATCACGCCGCGCCGCGCGATGTGGGCCGAGCTCTCGCCGGTGATGTCGGCGCCGTCGTAGACGATGCGGCCGGTGGTCGGCGTCAGGAACTTGGTCAGCAGGTTGAAGCAGGTCGTCTTGCCGGCGCCGTTCGGGCCGATCAGCGCATGGATGCTGCCGCGCCGCACCTTCAGGTTGACCTGGTTGACGGCGACGAAGCCCTTGAACTCCTTGGTCAGGTCCTGCGTCTCGAGGATGTAGTCGTCGGCGGCCATGTTCAGGCCCCTCCTACCGTGGGCGCGCGGCCACCGAGGCGCTGCGTCAGCGTGCGGGCGGCGTGCAGCACGGTCTCGCGGTGGCGTGCGCCGGCATCGTCGCCCAGGGTCACCTTGTTGAGGCACACGCCGATGCCGGCCACCGGCTGCCCGGCGGCGTCGAACACCGGCGCGCCGATGCAGTAGACGCCGGCACGCACGCCTTCGTCGTCGATGCTGTAGCCACGCGCGCGTGTCGCCTGCAGTTCGGTCAGCAGTTCGGCGACCCGTTTCGGCCCACGCTCGTTCATCTGCGACAACACGGCGTTGCCGAAGGTCTGGCGCACCGCCGCCGGCGAATGCCAGGCGAGCATCGCCTTGCCGGTGGCCGCCAGGTGGGCCGGCAGGCGCATGCCGATGTTGAAGGCCAGTCCGAGCGGGCGGTGGCCGTTGCGCGTGCCGACGTAGACCACGTCGCGGCCGTTGAGCACCGACAGGATCACCGTCTCGTCTGGCGCGGCATCGGCCCACAGCGCGTTGAACTCCTGCGTCAGCCCGGTGCCGGCGACGAAGGCCTCGGCCAGCGGCATCACGCCCGGGCCGATGCGGAAGGCACCATCGTCCTGGCGTTGCAGATAGCCGAAACGCAGCAGCGTGTTGCACAGGCCGTGCACGCTGCTCTTGGGCAGCTCCAGTTCGCTGGCCAGCCGCGCCAGGCTCATCGGCTCGCGCTGTTCGGCGAGCCGCTCGAGCAGCGTCAGCGCGCGCGACACCGCCGGCACCAGGGCGGGCGAGGTGGTCTGGCGGGTGGTCGGCGACGGGCTGTGCAGGTGCATGGCTGGCAGTCAAGTCGTTCGGTATGCTGAATTGCCTTCAGCCAATCGAACGCTGCGCAGTGTAGGCAGCCGGCCCGCGCTTGTGTCCCGCACCGCGGGTTATTGCTCTGAGGGATTGCCCGCAGTCGGTCTCGGACGCGGCGTGCACAGCGCCGCGACGATGCACAGCCCGGCCACCACGGCGGCGCTGCCCAGCGCCAGCGTCGCGGTGCCCAGCAGATGCGCCTGCCACAGCAGCACCGAGGTCATGGCCAGCAGCAGCACGAACAGCAGTGTCGGCCGGCCCAGGCCGCGGCACGCGGCAGTCGGCGGGTCGTAGCGTTGCAGCGTGCCGATGTCGAAGGCAGGCTTGGGCCAGCGGGCCGCCACGTCGGCCGGCCGCCAGCCCGGCGGCTTCAGCCAGACGCGCAGTTTGTCGGCCCACGACCGCGCACGCCACGAGTCCTTCGCCAGCTCCCAGTAGACCTGCAGGTTGGCCCACAGCGGGTTCCAGCTGCGCAGCGGCGAGCGCGTGCCGTAGACGCAGGGCTCGGCATCGTCCTCCGGCGCGAAGCTGCCGAACAGGCGGTCCCAGACGATCAGGATGCCACCGTAGTTTCTGTCGAGGTACCGATCGTTGACCGCATGGTGCACGCGGTGGTTGCTCGGCGCGCAGAACCAGCGGTCGAACCAGCCGAGCCGGCCGATCTGCTGTGTGTGCACCCAGTACTGGTAGAGCAGGTCGATCAGCGCGACGACCGCGAAGACCAGCGGCGGCACGCCGACCAGCGCCATCGGCAGGTAGAAGATCCAGCCGGCCAGCCAGCCGCCGCTGGGCTGGCGCAACGCGGTCGACAGGTTGTAGTCCTCGCTCTGGTGGTGCACCGCGTGCGGCGCCCAGAACAGCGCGACGCGGTGGCCGGCGCGGTGGTGCCAGTAGTAGAGGAAGTCGTAGGCGATCAGCGCGCCGATCCAGACCCAGGGCGAATCGGCGGGCAGCGGCCAGATCGCCCAGTGCGCATGCACCGCGCTGTAGATGCCCAGCGTCATCAGCGTGACGAACAGGCCGACCAGCTGGCTCATGATGCCCAGGCCGATGCTCGACAGCGCGTCGGCCAGGCGATAGGTATCGCGGCGGCGCGCGCGGCCGACGACGAACTCGACGGCGATCAGCGCCAGGAACACCGGCGTGGCCAGCACGATGACCTGCGGACCGGTCAGCGCCATGCCGTCAGTCCTCGGCGATCAGCGGATGCAGCCGCGCGCATCGACCGGCCAGATCGCCTCGACCCGGCCTGTCGTCCAGCCCGCCGCGCACGGCGACGTAGTGCTCGTGCAGGTTGACGGTCGGGTCGCAGTGGCCGGGGATCAGCCAGACCGTCTCGCCCAGCGCCGGCAGCGCGTCGGCGCCACGGCGACGCAGGATGCCGTGTTCGTCGCCGCCGTTGACGAACTCCAGGTCGAGCCCACGCACGCGCGGCAGCCCGGAGTCGATCGCATGCGACTTGTGGCCGGCATCGACCACCGCGTGCGAGCTGCCCGCGCTCATCACCTGGCTCTTGACGAACAGCGCGTGCTCGAAGGCCGGCGCGTGCGGCGCGGCATGGTTGTCGGCGTAGTCGCGGTCCATGAAGACGTAGCTGCCGGCCTGCAGCTCGCCGTACAGGCCGCTGGCCGCCTCCAGCACGAAGGTGCCGGTGCCGGCGCCGGTGACCAGCGGGCAGGCGATGCCGGCCGAGGTGACGCCGGCCTGCGCCGCACGGGCCAAGACCGACCGCATGGCGGATCGCCGTCTCGCGCTCGGCCGGCGTGCGCAGGTGCTGCGCGCGGCCGTGGTAGGCCTGCAGCCCGGCGAAGCGCAGGCCGTGCGAGACCACCTGGTGGGCGAGCGCCACCGCCGCGGTCGGCGCGACACCGCAGCGGCCGTGGCCGACGTCGATCTCGACGAACACGTCGACCATCGTGCCCTGGGCCTTCAGCGCGTCGGCCAGCCGGTCCACGCCGAGCGCCGAGTCGACCGCCAGCGCCAGCTCGACGCGCCCGGCCAGCGCGGCCAGCTCGGCCAGCTTGCCGGCGTCGACCACCTCGTTGCTGATGTAGAGCCTGTCGACGCCGGCCGCCGCCAGCGCCTGCGCCTCCGAGAGCTTCTGCACGCACACGCCGACCGCGCCCGCGGCGATCTGCAGCTTCGCGATCGCCGCGCACTTGTGCGTCTTGGCATGCGGCCGCAGGCGCATGCCGTGCTCGCGTGCGTAGGCGGCCATGCGCTCGATGTTGCGCTCCAGCGCGTCGAGGTCGACCACCAGGGCCGGCGTGTCGATCGCGCCGACCGGGTCGCCGACGCGGGCCGCCGGGCCGATGTTCATGCGGCCCTCCCCAGTGCAGCAGGCCGGGCGCCCGCATCGCTGAACTCGTCGTGCACCAGTTCGTCGAGGTGGCCGGTGTCGGCCCAGCCGACCAGCGTCAGCCCCTGCGAGGTGTACAGCAGGCGGTTGATGCTGGCGTTGCCGAGCTGCCAGGAGCGCGGCGCACGCAGATCGACGCGGGTCGCCGCGCGGTAGATGCAGTCGAGCACGCCGCCATGCGCGACCAGCGCCACCACCTCGCCGGGGTGCCGCTGCGCCAGCCGGGTGACACAGGCGACGCAGCGGGCGTAGAAGTCGGCCAGCGTCTCGCCGCCGCCCTCGGGGCCGAACTCCGGCTCGCGGCGCCGCCAGCGTTCGCTCTGCACCGGGTGGTCACGCTCGATCTCGGCCCAGGTCAGGCCTTCGAAGACGCCGAAGGCGCGCTCGCGCAGGCCAGTCTCCGGCTGCGGCACCACACCGGTCGCCTCGCCCAGCGGCGCGGCGGTCTGCCAGGCACGTTGCAGGTCGCTGGCGTAGATGCGGGTCACGCCCTCGTCGGCCAGCGCGGCGGCCAGGCGCTGCGCCTGCCAGCGGCCCTTGTCGTTGAGCGGCACGTCGAGCTGGCCCTGGATGCGCGTGTCGACGTTCCAGGCCGTCTCGCCATGGCGGATGGCGACGATGCGGGTGAGCTCTGCATCCAGGCTGTCGGGCATGCGGTTTCCCGTCGGGGTCGTTCGTCAACCGGTGAGCCGGCGGTTCAGCGTGTAGGTGCCGGAGTAGGTGGCCTCGGCCAGCACATGCGGGTAGATCGCCTGGCGCACCTGGGCGCCGGTGAAGCTGCCGTCGATTGGCGCACGCTCGACGTTCAGCGCGTAGAGCGTGAACACGTAGTGGTGCACCACCGAGTCGTTGAAGGGCGGGAACGGGCCGTCGTAGCCGAAGTAGGAGCCGGCCATCTGCGGGTCGCCGGCGAACCAGCCGGTGTAGTCGTTCAGGCCGTGGCGGGCGCCGTGCAGCGTCGCCGGCCCGCCCTTGCCGCGCGCCGTGAAGCCGCGGCTGAACTCGCCCTCGGCGATGCTGCGCAGCGAGGCCGGCAGGTCGACCATCACCCAGTGGAAGAAGTCGACCCGCGGCAGGTCTTCCGGCACCTCGCGATCGTCCTGGTTGACGTCGTCGGCCACGCTGGGCACGTCGAAGTCGTGACAGACCATCGCGAACGAACGTGTGCCCGGCGGCACGTCGCCCCAGCTGAACTGGGGGTTCAGGTTGTCCGAGAAGCCCACGCCGCCGTCGCTGCGCCGGCCCGCCGCGCAGCGCGGCGGGATGCGCTCGCCATCGACCCAGCTCTCGCTGTTGAGGATCATCGGCGCTGCTCCTCAGACGCCCCAGACGATGTCATGGCCCGCGGCCTGCGCGCGCTTGAGCATCTCGAGCATCGGCCAGGCGCGCTGGCGCAGCGAGACGCCTTCGCGCGGCGCCAGCGTGCGCCCTTCCGCCTGCGCCTCGCGCTCGGCCTGCGCGCGGGCCGCTTCGTCGTCGGCCACGGCGCGTTCGATCGCCGCCATCGCCGCGGCCATCGCCGGCGGCTCGATGATGCCCTTGGGCGCCGGCTCCTTGCCGATGATGCGCAGCACCTGGTCGCCGCTGGGGCCCATCATGATCAGGTCGCCGGCGGCCTTGGACTTGAACTTGTAGATCATCGCGGTGGCAGCGCGGCGTACATGTAGCCGCGGTTGAACGGATAGGCCGATTGTGCGCCCCGCAGCGCGCCGCCCGCCGCATCGCCGTCGGGCCGGGCGGCGAGCATCTGGAACAGCGAGATCCAGCCTTGCTCGAAGCTCATCGCGCTGCCGGCGAGGTAGAGGCGGAAGGCTCGCACCACGCGGTCGCCGGCGATGCGCCGCGCCGCCTCGAGCTGCGCCTCCAGGCCGTCGCTCCAGGCCCACAGCGTGCGGGCGTAGTGCGGCCGCAGGTTCTCCACGTCCAGCGGCTCCAGGCCCGACTCGGCCATCGTGCGCAGCACCTGGGCGACGTGCAGCAGTTCGCCGCCGGGAAAGATGTAGCGGTCGATGAAGTCGCCGATGCCGGCACCGAGCTGCTCGTTGCGCGTGCCGCCGGCGGTGATGCCGTGGTTCATCAGCAGCCCACCGGGCCTGAGCAGGCGGTGCACCTTCGCGAAGTAGGCCGGCAGCTGCGCCAGCCCGACATGCTCGAACATGCCCACCGAGGCGATCTTGTCGAACGGTTCGTCCTCGGGCAGGTCGCGGTAGTCGAGCAGCTGCATCGTCACCCGCCCGCTCAGCCCGCGCTGTTCGATCTGCGCGTTGACGTGCGCGTGCTGGTGGCGCGACAGCGTGATGCCGTGGGCCTGCACGCCGTAGTGCTCGGCGGCCCACAGCAGCAGGCCGCCCCAGCCGGCGCCGATGTCGAGGAAACGCTCGCCGTCGCGCAGCATCAGCTTGCGGCAGATGTGGTCGAGCTTGGCCTCCTGCGCCTGCGCCAGCGTCATCGTGCGCTCGCGGTAGTAGGCGCAGGAGTAGACACTGCGCGGGTCCAGCCAGAGCGCGTAGAAGTCGTCGGAGACGTCGTAGTGGAACTGCACCTGCTGCGCGTCGAGCTCGCGGCGGTGGCGCTGCCGCGAGCGCACCTGCCGCCACAGCTCGCGCCACCAGGCCAGCGGCGCCGGCGGAGCCTGGGCGTCACGCGGATCACTGTCGACCAGCTGCGCGGCGATCGCCATCAGGTCGCGCAGCGCGCCGTCGATGTCGATGCGGCCCTCGACGTAGTCCTCGGCGACGCGGCCGATCTGCCCACCGGCCAGGTGGGCCAGCGGCCCGAGGCCTTGCAGGCGCAGCGTCACCGCCGCCTGTGCGGGGCCGATGCGCTGGCCACCGGGCCATTGCAGCGCGAGAGGGAGGGACAAGCCGGCGAGCCGGCGTTCCAGGACGGCATCCAGGGCACCCATGCACGACCTCCTTGCACGGGCACTCTAGCCCCAGACGCCACCCGGCGTCAGCGGCGGAACTCAATCCCCCGCGGCGGCGGCTGGCAAACGGCGGCTGCGCGCACCACGGCGCGGCAGCGGGACGACGCGGCGATCCGCATCCGGTGCGAGCAGCGCCTCGAAATCGGGCGTCGCCAGCGCCGGCGCGAACAGGTAGCCCTGGAACTCGTGGCAGCCGGCGCGCAGCAGGAAGCGCCGCTGCGCCTCGGTCTCGACACCCTCGGCGATGACCTGGATGCCCAGCGCGCGGCCGAGGTTGACGATGGCGTTGACGATGCTGGCATCGCTGCTGTCGTCGGGCAGGTCGGTGACGAAGCTGCGGTCGATCTTCAGCCGGCCGATCGGCAGGCGCTTCAGGTAGCCGAGGCTGGAATAGCCGGTGCCGAAGTCGTCGATCGCCAGCATCACGCCCAGGCCGGCCAGCGCGTGCAGGCGCGCCAGCGTGTCCTCGACGTCCTGGATCAGGATCGACTCGGTCAGCTCCAGCTCGAGCAGGCGGCCGGGCAGGCCGTTGTCGCGCAGCGTTCGCGCGACGCCGTCGACGAAGCCCGGCTGGCGGAACTGCAGCGCCGACACGTTGACCGACATGCGCATCGGCCGGCCCGCGGCGAACCAGGCGGCGGCCTGGGCGACGGCCTCGCGCAGCACCCAGTCGCCGATCGCGACGATGAAGCCGGTCTCCTCGGCGACCGGGATGAAGCGGCCGGGCGGCACTTCGCCCAGTTCGGGGTCGCGCCAGCGGATCAGCGCTTCGGCGCCGACCACGTTGCCGCGCGCCAGGTCGACCTGCGGCTGGTAGTGCAGGCGGAAGTGGTGCTGCGTCAGCGCCTGGCGCATCGCGTGGTCCAGCTGCATGCGCGTGCGCAGTTCGGCCTCGCCGGCATGCGCCCGATGGGTGTGGAAGCGCCAGCCGGCGCGTCCCGACTGCTTGACCTCGCGCATTGCCGCATCGGCGTGGCGCAGCAGCGTGTCGAGGCCGGGGCCGTCGGTGGGTTGCAGCGCGATGCCCAGGCTCGCCGTGACGGTGAAGTTCAGCCCGTCGAGCGTGAACGGGCGCTGCAGCGCCTCCATCACCCGGCGTGCGGCGGCTTCGGCGCCGGCAGCGTCGGAGCGCTGCGCGAGCAGCACGAACTCGTCGCCGCTCAGGCGTGCGACGGTGTCGATCTGGCGCACGCAGGCCGCCAGGCGCTCGCCGATCTCGACCAGCACGCGGTCGCCGAAGGCGTGGCCGAGCGTTTCGTTGATGTGCTTGAAGTGGTCGAGGTTGAGCAGCAGCAGCGCGAACGGTGCCCCCTCGCGCAAGGCCAGCGCCTGGGCACGTTCGACACGTTCGGTCAGCAGCGCGCGGTTGGGCAGGCCGGTCAGCGGGTCGGTGTGCGACAGCGTCTCGATGCGCTGGCTCGCGGCAAGGCGGTCGGTGATGTCGCGGAACGAGTAGACGCGGCCGATCGGCCGCCCGCGGCTGCACTGCGGCAGCGTGATGCGCTCCAGCACCTTGCCCGAATGCAGTTCCAGCACGTCGCTGGCCTGCAGCATCGTGGCCTCCTCGATCAGCGCGAGGCGGCGCATGTAGCCTGCCGGGTCGGCGACGCTGCGACGCATCCAGTCGAGCACCGCATCGTCGTCGCGGTTGGCCAGCAGGTCTTGCGGCACGCCCCACAGGTCGGCGAAACGGCGGTTGCAATGGCGGATGCGGCCGGCGAGGTCGGTGACCAGGATGCCGTCGGCGGTCGACTCCAGCGTCGCTGTCAGTTCGGCGGCGGCCAGCTCGAGCGCACGCTCGGCGGCGATCTGTGCGCTGCGATCCTGCAGCGTGACGACCCAGGCCTCGCGGCCATCGAACGTGATCGGCTCGATGCAGCGGTGCACCGGCACCGCGCTGCCGTCGAAGCGGCGCGCGAAACTCTCCGAGGCCAGGCCTTCACGGCTGCCGCTGCCGGCGTCGGCCCAGAAGCACAGGTCTTCCGGCGTGGCGGCCAGCGTCAACGCGCTGTTGCCGATCAGCTGCTCGCGCTCGCAGCCGAGCAGGCTGCCGGCGGCCGGGTTGGCGGCGATCAGCCGCTGCGTGGTGGCATCGACCAGCCACACCGCGTGCGGCAGGGCGTCGATCAGCGCGGCCCAGGCTGCCGGCGCGCTCATGCTCCAGGCTCGGCAGGGCCGGCCGGCTCGAAGTAGTAGGCCACGCGCGGGCGCGGCGACAGGTAGGCCAGCGTGTTCGGCGGCAGTTGTGACGGGCGCAGGCTGCGACGCACGCCCAGGCCGGTGGTCTTCTCGAGATCGAGGATCAACGCCTCGTCGCGCGGCACCTTGGGCTCGTGGACCAGCACGCGCGGCTTCAGCGGCCGGCTCGAGTTGACCGAGACGACGAGCGCGAAGCGGTCGTCGGTGAGCTGCACCGCGGAACCCGGCGGGTAGACACCCATCATCTTGATGAAGGCGCCGAGGATGGCAGTGTCGAACTTCGTCTTGCTCTGCGCGAACAGCATCGACAGCGCCTCGTGCGGCGTCAGCGCCTTGGCGGCGATGTTCGGGTTGCACAGGCGGTCGTAGCGGTTGACCAGCGCGACGATGCGCGCCAGCGGCGTCATGCGGTCGGTGTTCAGCTTGAGCGGGAAGCCGCTGCCGTCGGCGTGCTCGTGGTGCTGGGCGATGACCAGCGTGGCGCCTGGCGTCAGCGCCATCTTGCGCGCATGCGCGATGCCGAAGGCGACATGCTCCTCGTACAGGCGCAGCTCGGCGGAGCTGAAGTGGTCTTCGCGGTAGCGCACGCGGTCGGGCAGGTCCAGCTTGCCGATGTCGTGCATCAGCGCGCCGACGCCGAGGTCGAGCATGTCGGTCTCGCCGAGGCCGAAGGTGCGCCCCATCAGCATCGAGATCAGCGTCACGTTCAGCGAATGGGCCGCGGACTTGTCGCCGGCCGCCTCGCTGAGCAGGCGGATGCACAGGTCGTGCTCGCCGAGCATCTTGTCGGCCAGCGTCTTGGCCAGCATGCCGGCCAGCGTGCCGGCCTCGCCGGGGCGGACGGGCACCAGGTCGGTGGCGCGCTTCAGCTCGCGCGTCGCCTCGGAGAACTGGCGCTCGCATTGCAGCAGCGAGGCTCGCTGTTCGGCCAGGCGGACCTTGTGCTCGCGCTTCGCGCGGACTTCCGGAGCCTCGGCGTCGGCCTTGGCATCGGCCTCGGCGGACAGCCTTGCGGCGTCGGCCGCCGCATCCGCCTGGGCCGGCGGATCGCTCTGCTCGCTGCTCCAGCGCACCCGCGTCAGGCCGAGCGAACGGATGGTGGCGATCTGCTCGTCCGAGGAAATGCGGAAGCTGCTCAGCGGGAACGGGTGCGCCAGCCAGCCGAGATCCAGGTGCACGAACATCCCCACGCGCAGGGATGCGACGTCGATGGTGTCCGGAACGGTGGTGGTCGGCATGGCGGCAGCGGAAATGGAACCCCGGCGGGGCTGCGTGTTGTTTCGGCCATGTCGTCGCCCGACTTGAGCCGCCGGCTTGCACACTACGGGGCAGGCCGCCTAAACTGCCACGTTTCGTTCAATTAGTGAACTCAAGTTCTATATACGAACTTTCGTGACCATAGTCCTCTCAGAGCCCGCCCGGAGACCTTCATGAACCACGCTTTCATCTGCGATGCGCTGCGCACGCCGATCGGCCGCTACGGCGGCGCCCTCTCGTCGGTGCGCACCGACGACCTTGCCGCGGTGCCGCTGAAGGCGCTGCTGGCGCGCCACCCGAAGCTCGACTGGCAGGCGGTCACCGACGTGATCTACGGCTGTGCCAACCAGGCCGGCGAGGACAACCGCAACGTCGCCCACATGGCCAGCCTGCTCGCCGGGCTGCCGATCGAGCTGCCGGGCTCGACGATCAACCGCCTGTGCGGCTCGGGCATGGACGCGGTCGGCACCGCGGCGCGGGCGATCAAGAGCGGCGAGGCCGAGTTGATGATCGCCGGGGGCGTCGAGAGCATGAGCCGCGCACCCTTCGTGATGCCCAAGGCGGAGAGCGCCTTCAGCCGCAGCAACGCGGTCTACGACACCACGATCGGCTGGCGCTTCGTCAACAAGCTGATGAAGGAGATGCACGGCGTCGACTCGATGCCGGAGACGGCCGAGAACGTCGCCACCGACTACAGGATCGAGCGCGAGGCCCAGGACCGCATGGCGCTGGCCTCGCAGCGCAAGGCGGTAGCGGCGCAGCAGGCCGGCTTCTTCGACGCCGAGATCACGCCGGTGACGATCGCCCAGAAGAAGGGCGATGCCATCGTCGTCGCCAAGGACGAACACCCGCGCGACACCAGCCTGGAGGCGCTGGCCAAGCTGAAGGGCGTGGTGCGGCCGGACGGCACGGTGACCGCCGGCAACGCCTCGGGCGTCAACGACGGCGCCTGCGCGCTGCTGCTGGCCGGCGAGGCAGCCGCCGCGCGCCACGGCCTGACGCCGCGCGCCCGCGTGGTCGGCATGGCCACCGCCGGCGTGCCGCCGCGCATCATGGGCATCGGCCCGGCACCGGCGACGCGCAAGGTGCTGGCGCTGACCGGCCTGAAGCTCGAGCAGATGGACGTGATCGAGCTGAACGAAGCCTTCGCCGCCCAAGGACTGGCGGTGCTGCGCGACCTCGGCCTCGCCGACGACGACGCCCGCGTCAACCCGAACGGCGGTGCGATCGCGCTGGGCCACCCGCTGGGCGCCAGCGGCGCGCGCCTGGTCACCACGGCGGTCAACCAGCTGCACCGCATCAAGGGCCGCTACGCGCTGTGCACGATGTGCATCGGCGTCGGCCAGGGCATCGCGCTGATCGTCGAGCGCGTGTGATCGGGCGCGCCGACATCGAGGCCGCGGCGGCGCGCATCGCGCCGCATGTGCGGCGCACGCCGCTGTGGGTGCTCGACAGCCGCCAGCTCGAGCTGCCCGGGCCACCGTTCGAGGTCTGGCTGAAGCTGGAGCAGTTGCAGCGTTCGGGCAGCTTCAAGGCGCGCGGCATGTTCAACCGCCTGCTCGCCAATCCCATCCCGGCGGCAGGCGTGATCGCGGCGTCGGGCGGCAACGCCGGCATCGCCACCGCGACGGCGGCACAGGCGCTGGGCGTGCCGGCCGAGATCTTCGTGCCGACGGTGATTTCGGCGGCCAAGCGGGCGCGGCTGGAGAAGCTCGGCGCGACCGTCGTCGTCACCGGCGCGGCCTATGCCGATGCGTTCGCTGCCTGTCAGCAGCGCCAGCGCGAGAGCGGCGCGCTGATGACTCATGCCTACGACCAGCCCGAGGTGCTGGCCGGCGCCGGCACGCTGGCGCGCGAGATCGAAGCGCAGGCCGGCGTCCCGGATGCGCTGCTGGTCAGCGTCGGCGGCGGCGGGCTGGTCGGTGGCATCGCGGCGTGGTTCGCCGGCCGCACCCGCATCGTGGCGCTGGAGCCCGAGCGCGCGCCGACGCTGCACGCGGCGCTGGCCGCCGGCGCGCCGGTCGACGTCGAGGTCGGCGGCATCGCCGCCGACGCACTGGGCGCGCGGCGCCTCGGCGCGCTGGCCTGGGAGGTGGTGCAACACCATCCCCTGCAGTCCGTCGTTCTTCGGGATGAAGCGATCCTCGACGCCCAGAAGTGGCTGTGGCAGTCTTTGAAGCTCGCGGTGGAGCCGGCCGCGGCCCTGCCCCTCGCGGCGCTGCGCAGCGCCGCGGTCGAGGTGGCGGCGGGGCAGCGTGTCTGCCTCGTGCTGTGCGGCGCGAACGTGGACCCGGCGACGCTCGTCTGACACTTCACGGCGAGGTCAGCCCATGGCCGAGATCTTCCTGTCCTACCGGCGCCAGGACAGCAGCAGCGCCACCGGCCGCCTGGCCGACCGGCTCGAGGAACATTTCGGCGGCGGCCGAGTGTTCCGCGACCACCAGTCGATCAACCCCGGCGAGGACTTCACCGAGGCGATCCGCCGCGCCGTCAGCACCTCCACGGTGATGCTGGCCATCATCGGCCCCGACTGGCTGAAGGCGCAGGGCGCCGACGGCAGGCGCCGCCTCGACCAGCCGGGCGACTTCGTCCGCCAGGAGATCGAGACCGCGCTGCAGGCGCGTGTGCCGGTCATCCCGGTACTGGTCGAAGGCGCGCAGATGCCAGCGCGCGAGACACTGCCGAAGTCGATAGCCGAGCTGTGGCGCATCAACGCGGTCGAGTTGTCCGAGAGCCGCTGGCACTTCGACACCGACACGCTGATCCGCACGCTGCAGACACGCTACGTGATCGAGTCGGAGCGGCCGGCGATGGGCGACATGCCGGGTCAGACCCCGCTGTTCGGCTCCGCTGCCCGGCTCGCGCTGAGCCTGCTGGAGCTGGCCACGCACCCGACACGCATGATCGCCAAGCAGCAGACCGGGCAGGCCATCGACCACCTGCGCGCGCTGGTGTTCCTGCTCGGCAGCCTGACGGTCGGCAGCCTGCTCGTGCTGCTCGGCCTGCAGCTGCAAGCCGACTCCTCGTCGATGGCCGAGCTGGCGCGCCGTTTCGTCGGTGGCACGCTGGGGCTGGTGCTGGCCGGCCTGGTGCTGACGACGCTGCTGTCGGTGCTGCTGATGCTGGCCTGGCGCATCGCCGGCCGGCGCATCGAGCTGCAGCAGGTCACGCTGATCATGGCCTACCTGGTCAGCGGCGCCTGGCTGGGCATCGCCGGCGGCGCGCTGGTGTTCGGCTTCGGCGCCAGCTTCTACGACCCCGGCTGGTTCGGCGGCTTCGCCGAGGCGATCGGCTTCGCACGCCTGGCCGCGCCGGACGGCGGCCTGACGGCCGCCGGAACCCTCGGTGCGCGGGCGATCCCGGCGGTCGCGGGTCTGGGTACCGGCGCGCTGACCTGGTTGATGACGGCGCTGTGGTGCATCGTCGCCTGGGGCTCGTTCCGCCATGCTTTCGGCGTCACCCGCCCGCGCGCCGCCGCAGCCACCCTGGCCTGGCTGCTGCTGCTCGGCGGCGTGCTGGCGGTGGGTGGCGGCTTCGCCTGGCATCTGTCGATGGAGTCGGCGCGCGCCCAGCTGCAGGCGCCGAATCGATCGACCTGAGCATCCAAACAATTGCGCGAATACCGCGCACAAGTTCGCTATACCGCACGTCGGCGCTTGATAGCGGCTAAATTGGCCAGCACATCACCGCTGCCGCCATGCTCGCCCCGCTCCACCCTGACGACGCCGCGTCCGACCGGCCGGCCCCACAGCCGCGCGACCTGATCGCCGGCCTGGAGAAGGGGCTGGCGGTGATCTGCGCCTTCGACCAGGAACGGCCGCTGCTGTCGGTCACCGAGGTCGCCGAGCGCTGCGGGCTGACCCGCGCCGCCGCGCGCCGCTACCTGATCACGCTGGAGCACCTGGGCTACGTGCGCAGCGAGCGTGGCCGCTGGTCGCTGTCGGCCAAGGTGCTGCGGCTGGCGCAGAGCTACATGTCGTCGAACCGCCTGCCGCGCATCGTGCAGCCGGAATTGCACCGGCTGGTCTCGGCGCTGAAGGAGGCCTCGTCCTCGGGCGTGCTCGACGGCGACGACGTGATCTGCATCGCCGCGCTGACCGCCGGCCAGCTGGTCTCCAGCACCTTGCAGCCCGGCACGCGGGTGCCGGCCTACTGCACCGCTAACGGCCGCGTGCTGCTGGCTGCGCTGCCGCCGGCACAGTTCGAGGCCTGGCTGGCCGGTCGCCGCCTCGACGCACGCACGCCGAACACGATCACCGACCCCGAGCGCCTGCGTGCCGAGATCAACCGCGTGCGCGCGCAGGGCTACGCGATCGTCGACCAGGAGCTGGAACCCGGCCTGCGCACGATCTCGGTCCCGCTGGTCAGCACCGACGGGCAGGTGCTGGCCGCCATCAACGTCAGCGTGCATGCCGCGCGGCGTTCGGCCGAGTACCTGGTCGACGACTGCCTTCCGGCCCTGCGCCAGACCCAGGCGGCGCTGCGCCGCCAGCTCTGAGCCTCCTCACTCGAACCCACCACGGAGACAACCCATGAAGACCCAGGTCGCCATCATCGGCGCCGGCCCCTCGGGCCTGCTGCTCGGCGCGCTGCTTGCCAAGGCAGGCGTGGACGCCGTCATCCTCGAAGCGAAGACGCCGGAGTACGTGCTCGGCCGCATCCGCGCCGGCGTGCTGGAGCAGGTCTGCGTCGACCTGCTCGACAGCGTCGGCGTCGGCGCACGCATGCACCGCGAGGGCCTGGTGCACGGCGGCTTCGAGCTCGCCTTCGGTGGTGCGCGCCACCGCATCGACATGAAGGCGCTGACCGGCGGCAAGCAGGTGATGGTCTACGGCCAGACCGAGGTGACGCGTGACCTGATGGACGACCGTGCGGCCAAGGGCCTGACGACGGTCTACGAGGCCGCCAACGTCAGCCTGCACGACTTCGACGGCACGAAACCGCGGGTGCGCTACCAGAAGGACGGCGCGACGCACGAGATCGAGTGCGACTTCATCGCCGGCTGCGACGGCTACCACGGTGTCAGCCGCGCCAGCGTGCCGGCCTCGGCGCTGCAGACCTTCGAGCGTGTCTACCCGTTCGGCTGGCTGGGCGTGCTGTCGGAGACACCGCCGGTATCGCACGAGCTGATCTACTCGAACCACGAGCGTGGCTTCGCGCTGTGCAGCATGCGCTCGATGACACGCAGCCGGCACTACGTGCAGTGCTCGCTGGACGACAAGGTCGAACAATGGTCCGACGACGCCTTCTGGGACGAGCTGCGCCGCCGCCTCGACCCGGAAGCCGCCGAGACGCTGGTCACCGGGCCGTCGATCGAGAAGAGCATCGCGCCGCTGCGCAGCTTCGTCGCCGAGCCGATGCGCTTCGGCCGCCTGTTCCTCGCCGGCGACGCCGCGCACATCGTGCCGCCCACCGGCGCCAAGGGTCTGAACCTGGCGGCCACCGACGTCAGCTACCTGGGCAACGCGTTCGCCGAGTACTACCGCGACAGGAGCGGCGCCGGCATCGACCACTACTCCGAGCGCTGCCTGCGCCGCATCTGGCGTGCCGAGCGCTTCTCGTGGTGGTTCACCAGCCTGATGCACAAGTTCCCGGAGACCGGTGCCTTCGGCCAGAAGATGCAGGCCGCCGAGCTCGACTACCTGGTCAACTCGGTCGCCGCGTCGACGACGATGGCCGAGAACTACGTCGGCCTGCCGCTCTGAGGCGGCGCGGGCGCGTCAGCCCATCACCGCCGGCGCTTCGCCCGCGCCGGGCGCGCATGCCGGCGATGTCGCGCATCGGCGGTGCGCCGAACTGGCGGCTGTACTCGCGGCTGAACTGCGACGGGCTCTCGTAGCCGACGCGGTAGGCCGCCGTCGAGGCGTCGAGCCGCTCGGCGAGCATCAGCCGGCGTGCCTCGGCCAGGCGCAGCTGCTTCTGGTACTGCAGCGGGCTCATGCCGGTCAGCGCCTTGAAGTGGTGATGCAGCGTCGACACGCCCATGTTCGCCGCGCGCGCCAGGTCTTCGATGCGCAGCGGCTCGGTGTAGCGGCCGCGCAGCAACTCGATCGCCCGCGCGACCTGCTGGCCCTGGCTGTCGGCCGTGGCGATCTGGCGCAGCCGCCAGCCGACTTCGCCGGTGAGCAGGCGGTAGGTGATCTCGCGCTGGATCAGTGGCGCCAGCGTGCGCGCGTCGCCGGGCGCGTCGAGCAGGCCGAGCAGGCGATCGAAGGCGTCGAGCAGCGGCGCGGTGATGACCGTGGTGGCCATCGCGCGGGTGTCGCCCGAGAGCCTCGGCGCCGGCGGCAGCGCCCCCTCCAGCAGCAGCGTGGCCACCTCGCGCATGTCGATGCGCAGCGCCAGCGACAGGAAGGGCTTCTCTGCACTGGCCTCGAGGATGGTCGCCACGCCCGGCAGGTCCAGCGGCGTGACGAAGCAGCTGTGGGCGTCGTAGACCAGCGTGCGGTCGCCGATGTCGACGCTCTTGCGCCCCTGCACGACCAGCGCGACGCAAGGTTCGTAGACGCCGCAGACGCTGCGCTGCACCTCGTCCTGGCGCACCGTGATCAAGGACGGCAGCGCCGGGTGGTCCAGCACCTCGCCGCAGCGCGAGTGGCGCAGCAGCTTGTCGATCAGCCGCTGGCGGGCGGCGGCGAGTGCGTCGTCGTCGGGGGTGGAACTGGGGCCGGCCATGGCGCCCATGCTAGCCAGAAGCGGCCGCCCGCGCCGGCGCGCGACAGGATCGTGCAATCACCGCGCAGGTTCAGGCTAACGCCGGCGGGCCGGGCTCCCCGACACTGCGCCGCACCGCCACCCCACCCTTCTTGCCCATGACCACCCTGAACGTCAACGGCCAGGATCAGGCGCTGGACGCCGATCCGTCCACGCCCATCCTCTGGGCCCTGCGCGACACGCTGGGCCTGACCGGCACCAAGTTCGGCTGCGGCGCCGCGTTGTGCGGCGCCTGCACCGTGCACCTCGACGGCCAGGCGATCCGCTCCTGCGTGACGCCGGTCTCCGCCGCCGCCGGCCGCAAGGTGACCACCATCGAAGCCGTCACCGGCGGCAGCGACCGCATCGGCAAAGCCGTGCACGCCGCCTGGGTCCAGCACGACGTCGCGCAGTGCGGCTACTGCCAGAGCGGCCAGATCATGAGCGCGACCGCGTTCCTGAAGTCGCTGCCCAAGGGCAAGCAGCCGACACCGGCCGAGATCGATGCCGCGATGGCCGGCAACATCTGCCGCTGCGGCACCTATGCCCGCATCCGTGCCGCGGTGGCCGACGCTGCCCGCGCGATCGCCTGAAGGAGCCCACCATGCTGAACTCCTTCGTACACCCGCGAGCTGCCGCGTGCCCTGCAGCAGATCATCGATCGCCAGACGCCGGCCGACGGCGCGGCGATGCTGCCGCGGCGCAGCTTCCTGAAGCTGGCTGGTGCCGGCGGCCTGGCGCTGGGCGTCTTCCCGGCGGCCGCACTGGCCGACGATGCGGCCAAGCCGGCTGGTCTCAAACCCTTCGAGCAGCCGCAGGCCTTCGTGCAGATCGCCGCCAACGGCGAGGTCACCGTGAGCATCAACCGGCTCGAGTTCGGCCAGGGCGTGCAGACCGGCCTGCCGATGATCCTGGCCGAGGAGCTGGACGCCGACTGGGCGCTGGTGCGCAGCCGCCTCGGCACCAACGACGGCGCCTACGTCGACCCGCGCTGGGGCATGCACCTGACCGGCGGTTCGACGGCGATCAAGCACAGCTACCAGCAATACCGCGAACTTGGCGCCCGCGCGCGGGCGATGCTGATCGCTGCCGCCGCGACGCGCTGGAACGTCGACCCGGCGACGCTGCGCACACGCGCCGGCGTCGTTGTCGGCCCGAATGGGCGCCAGCTGCGCTACGGCGAGCTCGCCGCGGCGGCGATGGCACTGCCGGTGCCCGAGAAGGTGGCGCTGAAGGACCCGAAGGACTTCCGCCTGATCGGCAAGCCGACCACGCGGCTGGACGCCGTCGCCAAGAGCAGCGGCCGCCAGGCCTTCGGCATCGACGTGCGCCTGCCCGGCCAGCTGACCGCGGTGGTGGCGCGCCCGCCGGTGTTCGGCGCGAAGCTCGCCTCGGTGGACGACGCCGCCGCGCGTGCGGTGCCGGGCGTGAAGGCGGTGCTGCGCGTGGCGCTGGACCGCGGCGCCGAGGGTGTCGCGGTGATCGCCACCGGCTACTGGCCGGCAAAGACGGCGCGCGAGGCGCTGAAGCTGCAGTGGGACACGAGCGCGGTCGAGAAGGTCGACTCGGCGAAGCAGCTCGTCCAGTACCGCGAGCTGGCCGGCCAGAGCGGCGCGCGCCACTTCGACGCCGACATGGCGCCGCTGGCCGGCGCACCGAAGCAGTTGGAGGCCGAGTTCGTCTTCCCCTACCTGGCCCATGCGCCGATGGAGCCGCTGAACTGCACCATCCGCCTCGGCGCCGACAGTGCCGAGCTGTGGGTCGGCTCGCAGATGCCGGGGCTGGACGGTGCGGCGGCGGCCAAGGTGTTCGGCTTCACGCCCGACAAGGTGCGCGTCAACGTGCAGGCCGCCGGCGGCGGCTTCGGGCGCCGTGCCATCGCCACCAGCGAGTACGTGGTCGAGGCCTGCAACATCACGCTGGCCGCGCGCAAGGCCGGCATCGACGCGCCGCTGCGCACGCTGTGGAGCCGCGAGGACGACATCCGCGGCGGCTACTACCGGCCGATGCACCTGCACCGCGCGCGCATCGGTTTCGACGAACGTGGCCGTGTGCTCGCCTGGGACCATGTGATCGTCGGCCAGTCGATCACCGGCGGCACGCCCTTCGAGGCGATGATGGTCAAGGACGGCATCGACGGCACGATGGTCGAAGGCATGCGCGAGCCCTACCCGCTGCCGATGCGGCTGACGGTGCACCACCCGAAGCAGAACGTGCCGGTGCTGTGGTGGCGCTCGGTCGGCTCGACGCACACTGCCTTCGTGATGGAGACGCTGATCGATCAGATCGCGCGCGAAACGAAGCAGGACCCGGTGGCCTATCGGCTCTGGCGCTGATCGGCGACAAGCATCCGCGCCACCGCGCCGCGCTGCAGCTGGCGGTCGCCAAGAGCGGCTACGGCAAGCGGCAGCTCGCCGCCGGCCGCGCCTGGGGCGTGGCGGTGCACGAGTCCTTCGAGACCGTCGTTGCCTACGTGGTCGAGGCTTCGATGAAGGACGGCCAACCGGTGCTGCACCGTGTCACCGCCGGCGTGCACTGCAACCTGGTGGTCAACCCGCGCAGCGTCGAGGCGCAGGTGCAGGGCGCGGCGCTGATGGGCCTGTCGATGTGCCTGCCGGGTGCGCAGATCACGCTGAAGGACGGCGTCGTCGAGCAGAGCAACTTCGGTGACTTCGTCGTGCCGCGCATCACCGAGATGCCGCGCATCGAGGTGCACACCGTGCCCAGCGCCGACCCGCCCACCGGCATGGGCGAGCCGGGCCTGCCACCGCTGGCACCGGCCTTCGCCAATGCGATTGCGCAGTTGACGGGGAAGGCGGTGCGGCAGTTGCCGCTGGCGACCTGACGTCAGAGCGGCCCTGAGCGGTCCTTCGATCACGCGGCGGTTGGAGCGGTCGCGGCGCGCTGGGGCTTGTGTTCCGCTCATGTCCTCCGGACCCGCTTCGCGGGTCCTCCCCCTCTACTTCGCTCCACACAAGCCCCAGCGCACCGCTACGGCACCACCGAGGTCTTCGCCCTGCGCCAACGGTACTGGCCTGGGGCGGTGGGTGAAGGGTGGAGCGAAGTAAAGGAGGAGGGCTCGCGCAGCGAGCCCGGGGGACATGAGCGCAAGCCTTCACCCATCGGCCCAGGCTCGCGCAAGACTCCGTCAGTGCTTCGAGACGGAGAGCCAGCTTTCCAGCGTCTTCGGATCGCGCAGCAGGTCTTCACTGCCGGCCTCGTGCACGACCGCGCCGCGGTCGAGCACGACGGCGCGCTGGGTGATCGGCAGGATCATCTTCGGGTTCTGCTCGACGATGATGGCCGACATGCCTTCGTCGCGCACCACACGGCCGATCGAGCGCAGCAGTTCCTCGACGATGATGGGTGCCAGGCCCTCGAGCGGCTCGTCGAGCAGCAGCAGCTTGGGGTTCAGCACCAGCGCACGCGCCACCGCCAGCATCTGCTGCTCGCCGCCGGAGAGCTGGTTGCCGAGGTTGCCGCGCCGCTCCTGCAGGCGCGGGAACATCTCGTAGGCCCGCGCCACCGTCCACGGCCCGGGCCGCGCCACCGCGCTGAGGTTCTCCTCGACGGTCAGCGACTTGAAGATGTTGCGCTCCTGCGGCACCCAGCCGATGCCGGCGATCGCGCGCTTGAACGAAGGCAGCGCGGTGACATCCTGGCCGTCGAGCACGATGCGGCCGGCGTGGCGGCGCGTCGCGCCGACCAGCGTGTTCAGCAGCGTCGTCTTGCCGGTGCCGTTGCGGCCCAGCAGCGCGAGCGAGGCGCCCTTCTCCAGCACCAGGTCGATGCCCTGCACGACCACGGCCTCGCCGTAGCCGGACTTCAGCCCTTCGACACGCAGCAACTCAGCCATGCGGCGTGCCCTCCCCGAGGTAGACCGACTTCACGCGCGGGTCGGTCGAGATGCTCTGCACGTCGCCCTCGGCGAACAAGCGCGCCGTTGACCAGCACGGAGACGGTGCGCGCGAAGTTGAAGACCAGGTCCATGTCGTGTTCGATCAGCAGCACCGTCACCTCGGCGGGCAGCGCGTTGACGATGTCGAAGATCTCCTGCCGCTCGCCTTCGGGCACGCCGGCCACCGGCTCGTCGAGCAGCAGCACGCGCGGGCTGCAGGCCAGCGCGGTGGCGATCTCCAGCTGGCGGCGCTTGCCGTAGGCGAGCAGCGCGACCTTCTGGTCCTGCACGTCGTCGAGGTGGAACTGCTTCAGCAGTTCGTCGCAGCGCTGCGCGACCCGGTCGTCGCGGCCCAGCGCCTGCCAGATGCGGCCGCTGATGCCGAGCTGGTTGGACACCGTCAGCGCCAGCGACTCCAGCGGCGTCAGCTCGCTGAACAGCTGGTTGATCTGGAAGGTGCGCACGATGCCGCGCCGCACGCGCTGGTGCGAAGGCAGCCGGGTGATGTCCTCGCCGTCGAGGATCACGCTGCCCGAGGTCGGCTCGAGCACGCCGGTCAGCAGGTTGATCAGCGTCGTCTTGCCGGCACCGTTCGGGCCGATCAGCGCCTGGCGCGCGCCGCGCTCGACCTTCAGCGACACGTCGTTGGTGGCGGCGAAGGCGCCGAAGCGCTTCACCAGGTTGCGGGTTTCGAGGACGACGGTCATGCACCGCCTCCCTTGCGGAACCAGGTCCAGGGCTTGAAGAAGCGGTCGCGGCCGGCCATCACCAGGACGACCAGGAACAGGCCCAGCCAGAAGGTCCAGTACTGCGGCGTCCAGCTCGACAGCAGGTGGTGCAGCAGCTTGAAGCCGATGGCGCCGAACAGGCCGCCGTACAGCCAGCCGGCGCCGCCGATCACGACGATCAGCATGGTGTCAGCGCTGCGGTGGAAGTCCAGGCCGTCGAGCGAGGCGAAGCCGGTGGTCTGCGCCAGCAGGCCGCCGGCCGCGCCGGCCATCGCCGCCGAGATCGTGTAGATGACCCCCAGGCGGGCGTCGACGTTCAGGCCGATCGCCGCGGCACGCAGCCGGTTGTCGCGGATTGCCTGCAGCGACCAGCCGAACGGCGACTGCACGATGCGCCGCGCGACCAGCAGGCCGATCACCAGCACGATCAGCGAGTAGCCGTAGGCGGTGCGGCCGTAGAGGTCGAACTCGAAACGGCCCAGCAGCGAGCCCATCACCACGCCCTGCAGGCCATCGGCGCCGCCGGTGAAGTCGAGCTTGTTGGCCAGCTCGTAGAGCAGCGCCGCGACGCCCAGCGTGATCATCAGCCGCGCCAGGTCGGAGCCGCGCATCACCAGCACGCTGCTGACCGCGCCGAGCAGCGTGCTGACGCCGATCGCCACCGCGAGGCCCACCAGCGGGTCGGGCATCACGTGCTTGGCGAACAGCGCCGCCGCGTAGGCGCCGGTGCCGAAGAACGCGGCATGGCCGAGCGAGACGATGCCGGCATAACCGAGGATCAGGTCGAGCGAGACCGCGAACAGCGCGAAGATGGCGATCTCGTTGGCCAGCAGCGAATGCTGCTCGCCGGCGACGAACCAGGTCAGCGGCAGCGCCATCAGGATGGCGATCTCCCAGGGCTTCCAGCGGCGCACCGCCGCGAGCGAAGCAGCGGAACTCATTTGGTCGCCCCCCGGCCGAACAGCCCTTGCGGACGCCAGAACAGGATCGCCACCATCAGCGCGTAGACCACGAAGGCACCGAGCTGCGGCACGTAGTACTTGCCGAACACGTCGGCGATGCCCAGCAGCAGCGCGGCCAGCAGCGGGCCGGTGATGGTCGTCGTGCCGCCCACCGAGACGACGATCAGGAAATAGATCATGAACTTGAGCGGGAAGCTCGGGTCCAGGCCCAGCACCTCGGCGCCCAGCGCACCGCCGAGACCGGCGAGACCGGAGCCGACGGCGAAGGTGACGCTGAACACCTGGTTGACGTTGATGCCCAGGCCGGAGGCCACGCGCGGGTCGTCGACCGCGGCGCGCAGGCGGCTGCCGAAGCGGGTGCGCGCGAGGATCAGCTGCAGGATCGCGGTCAGCACCAGGCAGACGACGACGATGAACAGCCGGTACTTGCCGATGCCCACGCCGCCGATCTCGAAGCGGCCCTGCAGGAACTCGGGCAGCTTGATGATCTGCTGCTGCGAGCCGACCAGGTAGTCGACCGCCGCCACCGACATGAAGACGATGCCGATCGAGAACAGCACGTGGTCGAGGTGCGGCCGCTTGTACATCGGCCGGTACAGCGTGCGCTCGGCCACGGCACCGACCACCGCCGGCAGCAGGAAGGCCAGCGGCAGCGTGGCCAGGAAGGGCACGCCGGCGCGTTCCATCAGCAGCACGGTGACGTAGCCGCCGGCCATCGCGAAGGCGCCGTGCGCCAGGTTGACGAAGTTCATCAACCCGAGCGTCACGGCCAGCCCGACCGCGAGCACGAACAGCAGCATGCCGTAGGCGATGCCGTCGAAGAGAAGAGTGAGCATGGGCAGGCGCCTCCGGCGTCAGGCCAGAGGCGTCGTTCTTACTTGGCCTTGCCAGGGTCCTTCATGGACTTGATGGCATCGAACTCGACGTTCTGCAGTTCGCTGCCGACGCGTTCGACCTTGCGGATGTACATGTCGTGCACGATGTCGCGCGTCTGGCCGTCGATCAGCACCTGGCCGCGCGGGCTCTCGAAGATCTGGCCCTTCATCGCGGCGAGCAGCTTCTCGCCGCCCTCGCCCTTGGTCGCCTTCAGGCCTTCCATGATCACGCGGATGCCGTCGTAGCCGCCCACCGCCATGAAGTTCGGGCGCATGCCGTTGTTGGCCTTCTTGAAAGCCTCGACGAACTTCTGGTTGACCGCCGACTTGTGCGCCGCCGCGTAGTGGTGCGCGGTGACCACGCCGAGCGCCACGTCGCCCATGTCGTTGAGCTGGTCGTCGTCGGTGATGTCGCCGGTGCCGATCAGGCGGATGCCGGCCTTGTCGAGGCCGCGCTCGGCGAACTGCTTCATGAAGGCTGCGCCCTGGCCCGAGGGCAGGAACACGAACAGCGCGTCGGGCTTGGCGTCGCGCACCTTCTGCAGCACCGGCGCGAAGTCCGGGCTGCGCAGCGGCGTGCGCAGCTTCTCCAGCACGGTACCGCTGTTCAGCACGATGCGGTCGGCGAAGTACTTCTCGGCGTCGATGCCCGGCGCGTAGTCGGAGACCAGGGTCACGACCTTCTTGATGTTGTTCTTGTTGGCCCACTCGGCGATCGCCACCGAGGCCTGCGGCAGCGTGAAGCTGGTGCGCACGACGAAGGGCGAGGCCTCGGTGATCGCCGAGGTGGCGGCGGCCATCACGACCATCGGCGTCTTGCTCTGCGTGGCGATCGGCGCGGTGGCCATCGCCGCCGGCGTGATGCCGAAGCCGGCCAGCGCGACGACCTTGTCCTGCACCACCAGTTCCTGCGCGAGGCGGCGCGTGGTGTCGGGCACGGTGGCGTCGTCCTTGACGATCACCTCGACCTTGCGGCCGGCGATGGTGTTGCCGTTCTGCGCCAGGTAGAGCTTGACCGCGGCGTCGACCTGCCGGCCGGTGGTGGCCTGCTGGCCGGTCATCGGCAGGATCAGGCCGATCTTGATCGGGCCGGTGTCGGCGGCCGCGGCCGGCACGGACAGGCCGGCGGCCACGGAAGCGGCGGCCAGGGCACGCAGGAAGTTGCGCTTGGACATGGTTGAACGGTCTCCTGAGAGGGGCTGCGATCTTAGGCTGTCGCGGTCGGGACTCGCGGGAAAACCCGAGGCGGCGCGCAGCATGCCATTGTGCGGGGCGATCGTGCCCGCCGGCCGGAGGCGCCACAACGAGGATCATCCACTAGCAGCTATCGCAATCCGCTATCGGTTAAGGCACTTACCGATCGGGGCCACGCAGGCGGCCGTGCGGACCTATGATTCCGCGCCATTGCCATCCCCGGAGACGCCGATGACCGCCCGCACCTCGCCCCCGTTCCGCGCCGACCATGTCGGCAGCTTCCTGCGCCCGCAGTACCTGCTCGAGGCCCGCGAGCGCTTCTTCGTGAAGAAGGAGATCGACGCCGCGCAGCTGCGTGCGGTGGAGGACAAGGCGATCACCGAGATCGTCAGGTTCCAGCAGGACGTCGGCCTGCAGTCGATCACCGACGGCGAGTTCCGCCGCACCTACTTCCACATCGACTTCCTCGAGCAGCTCGGCGGCGTCAAGACCGACATCCCGGTCACCGTGAAGAAGCCCGACGGCAGCGAGGAACTGGCTCCGCCGGTGATCCGCGTGATCGACAAGGTGCGCCACGCGAAGGACATCCAGAAGGCCGACTTCGAGTACCTGAAGTCGCAGGTGGCGGCCGGGCTGACGCCCAAGGTCACGATCCCCAGCCCGACCATGCTGCACTTCCGCGGCGGCCGCGCCGGCATCAGCCGCGAGGCCTACCCGGAGCTGGAGCCGGTGTTCTACGACGACGTGGCCGATGCCTACGGCCAGGAGCTGCAGTCGCTGTTCGACACCGGCTGCCGCTACGTGCAGATGGACGACACCAACCTCGCCTACCTGTGCGACGAGAAGATGCGCGAGGCGGCACGCCAGCGCGGCGACGATCCCAACGAGCTGCCGCACCGTTATGCCAAGTTCATCAACAAGGTGGTGGCGCGCAAGCCCGCCGGCATGACGCTGGCGATGCACCTGTGCCGCGGCAACTTCAAGAGCACGCACGCCGCCGCCGGCAACTACGAGCCGGTGGCCGAGGCGCTGCTGGCCGAGATGAACCTCGACGCCTTCTTCCTCGAGTACGACGACGAGCGCTCGGGCGACTTCCGCCCGCTGCGTTACCTACCCAAGGGCAAGATCGTCGTGCTGGGCCTGGTGACCACCAAGTTCGGCCAGCTCGAGAACAAGGACGACCTGAAGCGCCGCATCGACGAGGCCTCCAAGTACGCGCCGCTGGAGCAGCTGTGCCTGAGCCCGCAGTGCGGCTTCTCCAGCACCGTGCACGGCAACAACATCGCGGTCGAAGACCAGCGCAAGAAGCTGGCGCTGGTGGTGGAGACCGCGCGCGAGGTGTGGGGGTTCTGAGGTCGGACTTGCAATTTCGTACGACCGTGCTAAATTGTCGTCCATGGACGGCTCCATCACGGTCGAAGCGAAGACGCAGCGCAGCGGGCTGACGCTCGCCGCCATCCTCGACACCGCGCTCGAGATGGCCGCCGCCGACGGGCTGGAGAGCCTGACCATCGGCGAGGTGGCCAAGCGGCTCGGGCTGTCCAAGAGCGGCGTGTTCTCGCGCGTCGGCTCGCGCGAGGCGCTGCAGAAGGCAGTGATCGAGGAATACGACCGCCGCTTCCTGCAGGACGTGTTCGTGCCGGCGATGCGCGAACCGCGCGGCCTGCCGCGGCTGAACGCGATCATGCGGTTGTGGCTGCAGCGCTCGCGCGACGTCGAGATGCGTACCGGCTGCATCTACTGCGCCGGCGCCTTCGAGTTCGACGACCGCGAAGGCCCGTTGCGCGACCTGCTGCTCGACGGCACCAGGCGCTGGCGCGCCGCGCTGAAGCGCACCGTGCTGCAGGCCATCGAGGCGGGCCACCTGGACGCCGACACCGATGCCGAGCAACTCGCCTACGAACTCGACGGCCTGTTCGTCGCGTTGATGCGCGAGGCGCGCTTCCTGCGCGACCCGCGTGCCGCCGACCGCACCTGGGCGGCCTACGAGCGGCTGATCGCCTCGTTGCTGCCGGCGCCCGCGCGTCGCGCACGCACCTGAACTCCCGGACGCCATGACCCACGCGCCCGAGCCCGCGGCCATCCGCCGCACCCGTATTTCGCACGATCGTGCGAACAAGGAGATCCCATCATGCTGATCGTCTTCATCGCCGCGGCGGCGCTGGCCGTCGCCACCACCGGCCGCGCACTGTGGCGCCTGTGGAGCGCCGTGCCCGACCGCAACGCCGACCTGGTGCTGTTCTGACCATGGCCGGCCCCGCCTCCTCCACCGCCAACCCGGCCGCGGCGTTCTACGCCGGCAGCCCCTCGGCACGGCTGCTCGGCACGGCCTTGCGCTGGGCCGACCGGCTCGCCCCGGGCTGGGCGACACGCGGCGCGCTGCGCCTGTTCTTCACGCCGTTGCCCTGGAAGCTGGCGGCGCGCCGCGCGCTGCCGGCGCCGTGGCGGATCGAGCGCTGGGCCTTCGAGGGCACCCACCTCGCTGCGCATCGGCGCAGCGACATCGACCCCGGCCGCCCGCTGGTGCTGCTGGTGCACGGCTGGGCCGGCAGTGCCGGGCAGATGCGGCGCCTGGGCGATGTGCTGGCAGCGCAGGGCTTCGCCCCGGTGCTGCTCGACTTCCCGGCGCATGGCGCCAGCGGCGGCTGGCGCTCGACGCTGCCGCAGTTCGCGCGCGCGATCTTCGCCGCCACCGCGCGGCTCGGGCCGCTGCACGGCGTGGTCGCCCATTCGCTCGGTGCGCTGGCGGCGCTGCACGCCTCGGCGCGCGGCCTGCCGGTGCAGCGCCTGGCGCTGGTCGCGCCGTCGGCGCCGCCGGCGCAGTTCATCACCTGGTTCGCCGGCAGCTTCGGCCTGCCCGAACGCCTCGGCCTGCGCATGCAGGCGCAGATCGAACGCCGCGAGGGCGTGGCCCTGGCCGAGTTCGAGCCCGCCTGGCTGGGCGCGCGGGCGCAGCAGCCGACGCTGCTGCTGCACGACGAGGGCGACCGCATCGCACCGTTCGCCGCCAGCCAGCGGCTGGCGCAGGCGATGCCGGCACTGCGGCTGGAGCCGCGCAGCGGCCTGGGCCACCGCCGCATCCTCGACGATGCCGGCGTCGCCGACGCCGTGGCGGCGCACCTGCGCGACCAGGCGTCAGCCTGAGGCGGCCTCGGCGCGTGCGGCCCGCCGCCGCGCCGGGTGGCGCAGGCCGACCTTGAGCAGCAGCTCGACCAGCAGCGCGCGCTCGGCGCCGGACAGCACCTGCAGCGTGCCGTCCTCCATCGTCGCCGCAGCCTTCTCGGCGCGGCGCACCAGGTCGCGGCCGGCGGCGGTCAGGTGGATCAGCATCGCGCGGCGGTCCTGCGTGCTGCGCACCCGCTCGACCCAGCCGCGCTCGACCAGCCGGTCGAGCGTGATCGCCATGTTCGGCGCCGAGACGTCGAGCGCTTCACCGAGCTGCTTCTGGTTGACCTCGGGGTTGGCAGCGACCAGCACCAGGATCGAGTAGTCCACCACCTTCAGGCCCAGCGGACCGAGCGCGCGCGCGAAGTCCTTGCGCAGCTCGATCGCCGCGCGGCTGGCGGCATAGCCCACCAGCGTGGTCAGGCGCGAATGATCGAGCGCGTCCGGCGCGGCCTGGCGTGCGCTGGTCATGCGGTGGCGGACAGTGCGGGCCGCGCGAACGGCTGCCAGCCGGCCCGTGCCTGCGCCAGCGCGTGGTCGAACTCCGGGCGCAGGTGCACGAAGCAGTGCATTGCGCTCTCGCGCTTGGCGGCGTGGAAGGCCTCGTCGTCCCGGCCCGGCCGCGCCGAGACCGCGTCGGCACGCGCCCAGGCCTGCGCGACCAGCGCCAGCCCGGTGGCGCGCAGCAGATCGTCGGCGACGCGGAACGGCAGCTCGGCATCGGTGCGCGACGCCGCCACCACGTCGGCGGCCAGCTCGCCGAGCCGCTGCAGCTGATCGAGCGCCGCGTCGCGATGGCAGGCTCCGGCGGGCACGGCGGCCGCCAGCGACTCCAGCCAGGCGGCGAAACGGCGCCCGCCGTCGGCGACGATCTTGCGCACCACCAGGTCGATCGCCTGGATCTCGTTGGTGCCCTCGTAGATCATCGCGATGCGCGCGTCGCGCACACATTGTTCGACGCCCCAGTCGTGCGTGTAGCCGTGGCCGCCGAGCACCTGCTGGGCCTGCCCGGCCAGCGTGTAGCCGTTATCGGTCAGGAAGGCCTTCAGCACCGGCGTCAGCAGCGCGGCCTGCTCGTGCGCACGCTCGCGCACGCTGTCGTCGTCCGACTGTTCGGACAGGTCGATCAGGTGCGCCGCCTCGTAGGCGATCACACGCGCGCCCTCGACCAGTACCCGCTGGCGCATCAGGATGCGGCGCATCGCCGGGTGCAGCACGATGGCGTCGGCGGCGCCCTTCGAATCCCCGCGCAGCGGCGCGCGCGACTGCAGCCGCTCGTGCGCATAGACCAGCGCGTTGCGGTGTGCGTTCTGCGCATGGGCCAGGCCCTGCAGCGCGACATGCAGCCGCGCCGCGTTCATCATCGCGAACATCGCCTGCAGGCCGCGGTTCGGCTCGCCGACCAGCCAGCCGGTGGCACCGTCGAAGGCCATCACGCAGGTCGCGCTGCCCTTGATGCCCATCTTCTTCTCGATGCCGTCGCAGCGCAGCGCATTGCGCGATCCGTCCGGCAGGAACTTGGGCGCCAGGAACAACGAGATGCCCTTGGTGCCCGGTGGCGCATCGGGCAGACGCGCCAGCACCAGATGCACGATGTTGTCGCTCAGGTCGTGGTCGCCGCCGGAGATGAAGATCTTCGTGCCCTTGAGGCGGTACGAGCCGTCGGCCGCCGGCGCGGCGCGGGTCGACAGCAGGCCGAGGTCGGAACCGGCGTGGGCCTCGGTCAGGCACATCGTCGACAGCCACTCGCCGCTGACCACCTTGCCGAGATAACGCTGCTTCAGCTCGTCGCTGGCGTGCAGGTGCAGGCATTCGTAGGCGCCGTGCAGCAGGCCCGGGTACATGGTCCAGGCATGGTTGGCCGCGGCCAGCATCTCGTACAGCGCGGCGTTGAGCACCTGCGGCAGGCCCTGGCCACCAACCTCGGGATCGCAGGCCAGCGCCGGCCAGCCGGCGTCGACGAAGGCACGGTAGGCCTCGCGGAAGCCCCTGGGTGTGCGCACCTCGCCGTCGGCCAGCGTGCAACCTTCCAGGTCGCCGTTCGAGTTGGTCGGCGCCAGCACCTCGGTGGCGAAGCGCGCGGCTTCGTCGAGTACCTGGCGCGCGGTGTCGGCATCGAGCTCGGCAAAGGCCGGGATGGCCGCCCATTGCGCGGGCAGGCCCAGCACGTCCTCGATCACATAGCGCATGTCGCGCAGCGGCGCTTCGTATTGCCACATGGCGAGGACTTCCTAGGCGTTGGCCTTCTGGCGCGCGGCGCCGAGGTAGGTGTCGATCACGCGCGAATCCTTGGCCAGCTGATCGGCCGGGCCTTCGAGCGCGATCTCGCCCATCTCCAGCACGTAGCCGTGGTCGGCCACCTCCAGCGCGGCGCGCGCGTTCTGCTCGACCAGCAGGATGGTCACGCCGGTGGCGCGCAGGCCCTCGATGGTGCGGAAGATCTCCTTGACCACCAGCGGCGCCAGGCCGAGGCTGGGCTCGTCGAGCATCAGCAGATCGGGCTGGCTCATCAGCGCTCGGCCGACCGCGAGCATCTGCCGCTCGCCGCCCGACAGCGTGCCGGCGAGCTGCATGCGCCGCTCCTTCAGGCGCGGGAACAGCGTGTAGACCTGCTCCAGCACCTGCGCGCCGCTCTTCTTGCCGAGCAGCACCTGGCGGTAGCCGCCGAGCAGCAGGTTGTCTTCCACCGGCATGGTGGCGAACAGCGCACGCGTCTCGGGCACCAGCGCGATGCCCTGCATCACCCGCTCCTCCAGGGTCTTCAGGCCTATGGCCTGGCCGCGGTAGGCGATGGTGCCGCGCGAGGGCAGCACGCCCATCAATGCGTTGAGCAGGGTCGACTTGCCGGCGCCGTTCGGCCCGATCACGGTGACCACGCTGCCCTTCTTCGCCTGGATGTTCAGGCCGTGCAGCACCTCGGCGCGGCCGTAGCCGGCGTGCAGATCCTTGACGTCGAGAATGAGTTCAGACATCTCAATGCTCCGTGCCGAGATAGGCGGCGCGCACCGCCGGGCTGGCCTGCACCTCCTCCGGCGTGCCCTCGATCAGCTTGGTGCCGAACTCCATCACCACCACGCGGTCGACCAGGCCCATCACCAGGTCCATGTCGTGCTCGACCAGCAGGATGGCCATGCCTTCGTCGCGCAGCTGGCGCAGCACCGCGGCCAGCGCCTGCTTCTCCTTCAGGCGCAGGCCGGCGGCCGGCTCGTCGAGCAGCAGCAGCATCGGGTCGGCGCACAGCGCTCGGGCGATCTCCATCAGCCGCTGCGGGCCCAGCGCCAGGTTGCCGGCGAGTTCATGCATGCGATCGGCCATGCCGATGCGCTCGAGCTGCTTCTGCGCCTCGCGCAGCAGGCGCTTCTCTTCGCCGCGGTCCAGGCGCAGCACCGCCGAAGCGACGCCCGCCGAGCCGCGCAGGTGCGCGCCGAGCGCGACGTTCTCGAGCACCGTCATGGTCGGGATCATCTTGACGTGCTGGAAGGTGCGCGCCACGCCACGCGCAGCGATCTCGCGCGAGGGCAGGCTCTGGATCGCCTGGCCGCGCAGCGTGACGGTGCCGCGCGTGGCCGGCAGCACGCCGGTGACCAGGTTGAAGGTGGTCGACTTGCCGGCGCCGTTCGGGCCGATCAGGCCGAGGATCTGGCCGGCACGCACCTGGAAGCTGACGTCGTTGACCGCCACCAGGCCGCCGAACTCCTTGCGCGCCTTGTCGACGTCGAGCACCACCTCGCCCTTGGGCGGCTGCGCGCGGTGCGGCAGCGGCGGCGCGTCGCCCCAGTCGACCGCACGCTGCGGCTTCGGGAAACGTGCCTCGACGAAGGCCCAGATGCCGTCGCGGGCGTACTGCAGCACCAGGATCAGCAGGATGCCGAAGACGATCACCTCGTAGTTGCCGCTGGTGCCGAACAGCTTGGGCAACCAGTCCTGCAGCTGCTCCTCCAGCACCTTGACGACGGTGGAGCCGACGATCGCGCCCCACACGTGGCCGACGCCGCCGACCACCGCCATGAACAGGTACTCGATGCCCTTGTTGAGCCCGAACGGCGACGGATTGACGGTGCGCTGGAAGTGCGCGAACAGCCAGCCCGACACGCTGGCCAGCAGCGCGGCGAGCACGAAGGCGGTGACCTTCAGGCGGAAGGTGTTGACGCCCATCGCCTCGGCCATCGTCGTGCCGCCCTTGACGGCGCGCAGCGCGCGGCCGGTGCGCGAGTCGAGCAGGCGGATCGCACCGAACGCGGCCAGCAGCACGATCAGCCACAGCAGCCAGTAGAAGCTGCGCCCGGTGTTCAGCGTGATGCCGAACAGGTTCAGCGCCGGGATGCCGAGCAGGCCGTCGTACTTGCCCAGGGCGTCGATGTTGCCGAGCAGGTAGTACAAGCTCAGGCCCCAGGCGATGGTGGCCAGCGGCAGGAAGTGGCCCGACATGCGCAGCGTGATCCAGCCCAGCAGCAGCGCCGCGGCGAAGGTGAAGGCCAGGCCGACCCACACCGTCAGCCAGGGCGAGACGCCGTGCGTCAGCGTCAGGTAGGCGGCGGTGTAGGCGCCCATGCCGACGAAGGCGGCCTGGCCGAAGCTGGTCAGGCCGGCGACGCCGGTCAGCAGCACCAGGCCGATGGCCACCAGCGAATACAGGCCGATGTAGTTGGCCTGGGTGATCCAGAACTCGGGCACCGGCAGCAGCGGCAGGGCCGCCACCAGGACCACGAAGGCGATGAGAAGGGAGCGCCGCATGTTCATTCTTCTTCGTCGTGGTGGCCGTGCTGGAACGAGCGCCACAGCAGCACGGGAATGATCAGCGTGAAGACGATGACCTCCTTGAAGGCGCTGGCCCAGAAGGAGCCGAAGCTCTCGATCAGGCCGACGAAGATCGCGCCCAGCGCAGCGGCCGGGTAGCTGGCCAGCGCGCCGAAGATCGCCGCGACGAAGCCCTTCAGGCCGATCAGGAAGCCGGAGTCGTAGAACATCGTCGTCGTCGGGCCGATCAAGCAGGCCCGACAGCGCGCCCATGAAGGCGGCCAGGCCGAAGCTCATCTTGCCGGCGCCCGACGTGGAGATGCCCATCAGCCGTGCGCCCAGCCGGTTCACCGCGGTGGCGCGCAAGGCCTTGCCGCGCAGCGTGCGCTCGAAGAACAGGTACAGCGCGACGATCAGCGCGATCGAGACCATGAAGATGATCAGCGTCTGGCCCGACAGCGTCAGCGGCCCGGCCGAGAAGCGCGCGTCCCAGAAGCTCGGGTTGCGGAAGCCCTCGGCGCCGAAGAACACCAGGCCCAGGCCGGTCAGCGCGAAGTGCGCGCCGACCGAGACGATCAGCAGCACCAGCACGGTGGCGTCGGCCAGCTTCTCGTACGCCAGGCGGTACAACAGCGGGCCCAGCGGCGTGACGATCGCCAGCGTCAGCAGGCTCTGCAGCAGCAGCGGCAGCTTCTGCGGCGCGGCCCACCAGGCGACGGCCGCGACCGTCACCGGGAAGGCCAGCGACTTCAGCATGCCGACGCCGACCGCTGCGACCGGCAGCCCGCGGCGCAGCCCGGCGACGGCGTCGAGCACGGCCGCGACCGCCGCCATCACCAGCAGCAGCCAGACCGTTCCCGGCACCTGGCCGAGCTGCAGCAGCGCGAGCGTCAGCGCGCCGTAGGCGACGAACTCGCCCTGCGGGATGAAGATGACCCGCGTGACGGCGAACACCAGCACCGTGGCCAGGGCCAGCAGCGCGTAGACCGCACCGTTGGTGACACCGTCCAGCGTCAGGATGCTGGCGATCGAGAAGTCCATCGCTGGTCCGCTTTCTTATTCGACTTTCCAGTCACCGTTGACGACCTTGAGGATCACGCCGGTTTCCGTCGTGAAGCCCCAGTGGTTGTCCTTGGTGTAGTTCAGCACGCCGTGCGAGACGACGGTGCGGCCCATGGTCTCGACCGCGTCGCGCAGCGCGGCGCGGAACTCCTTGGTTCCCGGCTTGCCCTTCTTCAGCGCCACCGGCACGACCTTCTCGAGCACGACGATGGTGTCGTAGGCGTGGCCGCCGAACTGGTTGCGGCTGCCGGCGCCATAGGCCTTCTCGTACTTGGCGACGAAGTCGGCCGCCAGCGCGCGTGACGGGTGGCTGGCCGGCAGCTGCTCGGGAATCACCGCCGGGCCGGAGACGACGTAGGCACCCTCGACGTCCTTGCCGCCGACACGCACCAGGTCGCGCGAGGCCGCCGCGTGGGTCTGGTAGATCTTGCCCTTGTAGCCACGCTCGACGATGGCCTTGTGCGGCATCGCCGCGCCGGAGCCGGAGGCGACGATCAGCATCGCGTCGGGGTTGGCGGTGACCAGCTTCAGCGCCTGCGCGGTGACGCTGGTGTCGGCGCGCGCGAAGCGCTCGGCGGCGACGATCTGCGGCCCGCCCAGCACCTGCGACTGCGCCTTGAAGTCGTTCAGCCAGCTCTCGCCGTAGGCGTCGGTGTAGCCGAGGAAGCCGACCGTCTTCACGCCCAGCTTCTTCATGTGCTCGATCATCGCGTGGGCCATCACCGCGTTGCCCTGCGGCAGGCGGAAGGCCCAGGTGTCCTTGCCGGCCGGCAGCACCGCCGGCGAGAACATGAACTGCACCGTCTCGGCCTCGGCGATCGGGCCAGCCATCGCGATGGCCACCGGCGTGGCGGCCGAGCCCATCACGATGTCGGCCTTGTCCTCGGTGATGAACTTCTTCGCGTTGGTCACGCCCTTGGTCGGGTCGGTCGCGTCGTCGAGCACGATGACGTTGAGCTTCTCGCCGGCGATGCTGGTCGGCCACAGCTTGATGTAGTTGGCCATCGGGATGCCCAGGCCGGAAGCCGGGCCGGTCAGCGGCAGGCTGATGCCGATGGTGATGTCGGCCTGCGCCGCGCCGGCCAGCATGGCCGCCGCGACGGCGACCAGGGTCTTCAGAGCTTTCATCGTCTTGTCTCCGGAGGGTTGTGAGCGGGAAGGATTCAAGAGCACAGGGCCTTGATGTCGTCGGGAACGGGAATGGCGCGCAGTCGGTCGGGGTTGTCGGCGTCGCGCCTGACGAAGGCACGCACCTCGCGGCCTTCGCAGATCAGATCGTCGCCTCGGGTCACGCGGTGCATCTGCACGAACACCTTGTCGCGCCATTCCTCGATCCAGGTGGCGATGTCGATGGTCTCGCCGTAGGTCACGGCCTTGACGAACTTGGTGTTGATCTCGAGCAGCGGCGTGCCGACGATGCCGCGTGTCTTGACCAGCTCGCGCCAGGGCGGCAGGCCGCAGTCCATGAAGAACTTCAGCGAGGCGGCGTCCATCCAGCGCGAGAAGTTCGGGAAGAACACGATCCCTGCGGGATCGCAGTCTCCGAAGTGGACCTCGACGCGGTGGTGGGTGGTCTTGGGCATGTCGTCGGGCTCAGCGCGGGGCCATGCGCAGCGCGCCGTCCAGCCGGATCACTTCGCCGTTGAGCGAGAGGTTGCGGATGATGCCCGCGGCGAGCTCGGCGAACTCTTCGGGTTTGCCCAGCCGCTTGGGGAAGGGGATGCTGGCGGCCAGCGAGTCCTGCACCGCCTGCGGCAGCTCGGCCATCAGCGGGGTCAGGAACAGGCCCGGCGCGATGGTGCAGACACGCACGCCGAACTGTGCCAGGTCGCGCGCCAGCGGCAGCGTCATGCCGACCACGCCGCCCTTGCTGGCCGAGTAGGCCTCCTGGCCGACCTGGCCGTCGAACGCCGCCACCGAGGCGGTGTTGACGATCACGCCGCGCTCGCCGTCCTGCAGCGGCTCGAGCTTCACCATCTCGGCCACCGCGAGGCGGGTGATGTTGTAGGTGCCGATCAGGTTGACGCGCACGACACGCTCGAAGTCCTCCAGCGGCGCGGGCGAACCGTCCTTGCCGACGATGCGCTTGGCGGTGCCGATGCCGGCCACGTTCAGCAGCAGCCGCGCCGTGCCATGCGCGGCACGGGCGGCCTCCAGCGCGGCGAGCACGCTGGCGGTGTCGCAGATGTCGCAGGCCGATACCGATGCCGCCGATCTCTGCGGCAACGGCCTTCGCGCCTTCACCATTGCGGTCCAGCACCGCCACCTTCGCGCCCTGGCGGGCCAGTTCCCGCGCCGTCGCAGCGCCGAGGCCCGAGGCGCCGCCGGTGACGAGTGCGGCTTGTCCAACGATGTCCATGTCTTGTTCGTCCTCAGGCCTTGGCCGGCAGGACCACGCCTTCGCCGCCGGCGTACAGATGCTCGACCAGCGCCTCGCGGTGCGTCAGCACGGCACGCTGGTTGATCGAGCCCTTGTCGGTGACCTCGCCGCGGTCGATGCTCGGCGGGTCGGCGAGCACGATCGCGCGGGCCACGCGCGTCGCGCTGCCGGTGCCGACCGCCCACTGGGCATCGATCAGGCGCTGGAAGAAGGCACGCACGTCGGGGGCGGCCAGCACGTCGAGCGCCGGCGCCGAGGCGGGCAGGTTCGCGAAGGCGCGGCAGGCATCCAGCCGCGGGAAGATCAGCAGGCCGATCTCGTCGCGGTTCAGCCCCGCGACCACCACGTCCTGCACGCAGGGGTCGCCGGCGGCGATCACGCGGGCGCGCAGCGGGCCGACCGAGACGAAGGTGCCGGTCGACAACTTGAAGTCTTCGGCGGTGCGGCCATCGAAGGCAAAGCCGCGGCCGGGGTTGGCCGGATCGATCGGCTTGACCGCGTCGCCGCTGCAGTAGAAGCCTTCGTCGTCGAAGGACTCGGCCGTCTGCTCGGGCGCACGCCAGAAGCCCGGGGTCACGTTCGGGCCGCGGTAGCGCACCTCGGTCTTGTCGCCGCTGGGCACGAGCTTGAGCTCCATGCCCGGCGCCGGCAGGCCGATGTGGCCGGACTTCACCTCGCCGGCATTCGCGCACATCGCGAACGGCGCAGTCTCGGTCATGCCCAGGCCGGTGATCATGCGGATGCGCTCGCCGCAGGTCTGCTCGGCAATCCGGTCGAGCTTGTCCCACACCGGTTGCGACAGACCTGCGCCGGCGAAGAAGAACATGTTGACGCGGGCGAACAGCGAGTCGCGCAGTCGGGCGTCGTCCTCCATCGCGTTGGCGATTTCCTCGAAGCCCTTGGGCACGTTGAAGTACACCGTCGGCGAGATCTCGCGCAGGTTGCGCAGCGTCTCGTGGATCAGCGCCGGCGTCGGCTTGCCGTCGTCGATGTACAGCGTGCCGCCGTTGTAGATGGTCAGGCCGACGTTGTGGTTGCCGCCGAAGGTGTGGTTCCAGGGCAGCCAGTCGACCAGCACCGGCCGCACCTCGCCGAGACCAGGGAAGCACTGCAGGATCTGCTGCTGGTTGGCGCAGATCATGCGCTGGGTGTTGATGACGCCCTTGGGCAGCTTGGTCGAGCCCGAGGTGAAGAGGAACTTGGCGATGGTGTCGGGGCCGACCTGCGCGTGCGCGGCGTCGACGGCTGCCGTCGGCGCCTTGGCCAGCAGCTCGTCGAAGCGCAGCGTCTCGCGGCCCTCGATCGCACCGGTGGTCAGCACCACCGGCGTGTCGGCCGGCACGGTGGCGGCGATCGCGCGGCCGTAGCCGCTGGCCGACGACGCGAACACCAGGCCCGGGGTCAGCACGCCGAGGATGTGGCGCAGCTTGCCGTAGTCCTGCGAGACGGTCGAATACGCCGGCGAGATCGGCGCGAACGGCACGCCGGCGAACATCGCGCCCAGGCCCAGCAGCAGGTGCTCGAGGTCGTTGTCGGACAGGATGGCGACCGGGTGCTGCGCCGACAGGCCGCGGTCGAGCAACGACTGCGCGATGCGCTTCGCGGCATCGACCGCTTCGGCGTAGCTGATGCGCCGCCAGTCGCCACCGTGCACCCGCTTGGCCGCCAGCGTGTGGCCCGGCGACACCTCGGCCCAGTGCAGCAGGCGGTCGGTCAGCCGCTGCGGATGGGCCGCCAGCGGCTCGGCCGAGTTGACCAGCGTCGTGCCGTCGGCCCGTTTGTCGAAGCGTGCCGCCAGCGAGCCCCCCAGCGGCAAGGCTCTGTACTTCACCGCCGCGCGCGCTCATGACGCCTTGCCCACCTTGCCGGCGCGCTTCTCGAGGAAGGCACGCACACGCTCCTTGGCGGCGTCGTCGCCCTGCGCGATGGCCGCCATCAGCGACTCGACGAACAGCCCGTCGGGCTGCGACAGGTCGGCGATGCGCGGCAGCGCCTGCATCACCGCGAAGTTGGACAGCGGCGCGTTCGACGCGATCTTCGCCGCCAGCTCGCAGCCCTTGGCGAAGCCGGCACCGTTGGCGACCACGTACTGCGACAGGCCGCGCCGTTCGCCTTCGTGGGCATCGAGCACGCGGCCGGTCAGCATCATGTCGGTCATCGTGTGCACGCCGGCCAGCCGCGGCACACGCGCCGAGCCGCCGCCGCCGACGAAGATGCCGCGCTGGCCTTCCGGCAGCCCGTAGTAGGCGTTCTCCTCGGCGACGCGGATGTGGCAACTGCTGGCCAGCTCCAGGCCGCCGCCGACCACCGCGCCGTGCAGCACCGCGACCACCGGCACGCGGCCGAACTGGATCGCGTCCATCGCCGCGTGCCAGCTGCGCGAGTGGATCACGCCCTCGGCGACGCTGCGTTCGGACAGCTCGGAGAGGTCGAGGCCGGCGCAGAAGTGGTCGCCCTCGCCGGTCAGCACCACCGCCTTGACCACCTCGGGCAACGAGACGAAGGCGCTGTGCAGCTGCGCGATCAGCGTGTCGTTGACGGCGTTGCGCTTGGCCGGCCGATTCAGCCGGATGTGCGCCACGGCGTCGGCCACCTCGATGCGCAGCAGGTCGAGCGCCGCCAGGGCGCCGGTCGCGGGGGTGAAGTTCAGGGTCATGCGGGCCTCGTCGATTTAGTTTCTAGTTTTAACTAGTTGACCCAATGCATCCATCGGGGAAACCCTGAAACACCCTTGTGATCGCCGCGGCTTTTAGTTATGGTGAGCAACCATTTGCAGCATCCCCGAGAGCACCCATGAAGACCGCCGACCTGATCGCCATCGACGTGCACACGCACGCCGAGGTGTCGTGCTGGAACCCGTTCGACAACTACGGCGAGGAGTACGACCGCGCGGCCGACAAGTACTTCGGCAGCAACCGTCGGCCGACCATCGACGAGACGGTCGCCTACTACCGGGAGAAGAAGATCGGCCTGGTGATGTTCACCGTCGACAGCGAGGCGCAGCTGGGCCGGCGCCGCATTCCGAACGAGGAGATCGCGGAGGCGGCGAAGAAGAACAGCGACATGATGATCTGCTTCGGCAGCATCGACCCGCACAAGGGCAAGATGGGCGCGCGCGAGGCGCGCAAGCTGGTCGAGGAGCACGGCGTCCGCGGCTTCAAGTTCCACCCGACCGTGCAGGGCTTCCTGCCCTACGACAAGATGGCCTGGCCGATCTACGAGGTGATCGCCGAGTACAAGCTGCCGGCGATCTTCCACAGCGGCCACTCGGGCATCGGCTCGGGCATGCGCTGCGGCGGTGGTCTGCGCCTGCAGAACAGCAACCCGATGCTGCTGGAAGACGTGGCGATCGACTTCCCCGACATCCAGATCGTCGTCGCCCACCCCAGCTGGCCGTGGCAGGACGAGGCTCTGTCGCTCGCACTGCACAAGCCGAACGTGTGGATCGACCTGTCGGGCTGGAGCCCGAAGTACTTTCCGCCCCAGCTGGTGCAGTACGCCAACACGCTGCTGAAGGACCGCATGCTGTTCGGCAGCGACTACCCGCTGATCACGCCGGAGCGCTGGATGAAGGACTTCGACGAGGCCGGCTTCAAGGACAAGGTGAAGCCGCTGATCCTGAAGGAGAACGCGATGCGCCTGCTCGGCCTCGGCTGAGCCGGGCCAGAAGCGCCGACGCGCCCGGCGAAGGGCGCGTCGCGTGCCGGCCGGCAGCGCCCGGCCGGGCCGAATCAGCCCTGCTGCTTCCTGCGCCGTGCGATGCCGCCGACGATGGCCAGCCCGGCCAGCATCATCGCGTAGGTCTCGGGCTCCGGCGCCGGCGAGGCGATCGGCGTGGTGCCGCCATTGACGAAGCTCTCGCTGCCACCGTTGCTGAAGCCCTGCACGTGCAGGCCGATGCGCAGGTCGCCATTGAGCAGGTCGGCGGCCGTCGAGGTCACGCCGGTAAGGAAGCGGAAGCTGACCCACTCGCCGGGGTTGACGCCATTCGGCTGCGTCGGCGCGTTCGAGTCGGCGCCGAGATCGGCGCTGAAACTCGGTGACAGGTTCTGGCCGGAAGGCAGGTTGCTCGGGCTGGCGCCCCAGTTGAAAGAGACGCCCGAGCTGCTGGTGATGGTGCCGACCGAGGCATCGAACAGCGGCTCGCCGTCCGCCCAGTCCCAGTAGATGTCGGTGATCGACGAAGCCAGCAGGCCGGTGTTGGAGAAGCGGAACTCGACGCTGCCCACCCCCTGCGTCAGGGTCATCGACAGCTGGTTCAACCCGGTGGCGCAGTTCGTCGCGCTGTTGTTGCTGACGCAGCTGAACGAGTAGTTCTGCGCCTGCACGGCGCCGATCAGACCCAGCGTCAGCGCGGACGCGGCAGTCAGGGAGCGAAGGAACGACGGCATCTTCAAGACGGCACCATGAAGCAATTCGATGGCCCGAAGCGTACCGGCAAGCCGCCGGGCTTCGACCCCCCGGACCGCGGGTAAATGTGCGACAACCCCAGCCCATCATTCAGGCGGCGCTCGGGTTTTCCACGAGCAGGGCGATGCCCTGGCCGCCGCCTACGCAAGCCGACGCGACACCCCAGCGTGCACCGATCTCGCGCAGCTGGCGCGCCACGGTGACGGTCAGCCGCACGCCGGTGGCCGCCAGCGGGTGGCCGAGCGCGATGGCGCCGCCCTTCACGTTCAGCCGGGCCGGGTCGAGCCCCAGCTCGCGCTGCACGGCGAGCGTCTGTGCACCCTGCGCCTCGTTGATCTCGAAGCGGGCGATGTCGGCCAGCGTCAGGCCGGCACGTTCGAGCAGCAGGCGGATCGCCGGCGCCGGGCCGATGCCCATGATCTCGGGCGGCACGCCCACCGCCGCGGCTGCGGCCAGACGCGCCAGCGGCTTGCCGCCCCAGTCGCGCATCGCCGCACCCGAACCGACCAGCGCCGCCACCGCCGCATCGGTCAGCGCCGAGCTGTTGCCGCCGGTCTGCACACCGTCCTTGAACACCGCGCGCAGTTTCGCGAGCACCTCCGGTGGCGACAGGCGCGGGTGCGTGTCGCGGTCGGCCACCGGCGACTTGCCAGCCAGTCGCAGGCCGCGCGGCTTGTAGCCCGCCAGCTCGAACACCTCGCTGGACACCGGCACGATCTCGCCGTCGAAGAAGCCGGCTTCCTGCGCCGCCACCGCGCGTGCGAAGGACTCGGACGCGAAGGCGTCGACCGCCTCGCGCGTGATGCCGTACTTCTTCGCCAGGTTCTCGGCGGTCTGGATCATCGAGATCGCCGGCGCCGGGTCGGTCAGCGCCTCCCACATGTAGTCCTTGAACTGCGGTACCGCACCGAGCTTGAAGCCCTGGCGGTGCTCGAAGGCGGCGATCGGGTTGCGCGTCATCGACTCGGTGCCGACCACCAGCGCGAGGCTGGCCGCGCCACCGGCGATCTGCTCGCCGGCCTGGCGGAACAGTTCGAAGCCGGTGCCGCAGATGCGCTGCACCATGATGGCCGGCACCTCGCAAGGCACGCCCGCGTAGAGGCCGATGTGGCGCGGCAGGTAGAACTGGTCGAAGCCGCCCGGCGCCATGTTGCCGGCGAGCACCGAGTCGACCTGCGACGGCGAGAGGCCGGTGCGCTTGAACACCTCGCGTGCGACCTTGATGCCCAGGTCGATCGGGTTGGCATCGGCAAAGGCGCCGTAGTAGTCGACCATCGGCGTGCGCACGCCGTCGAGGATCCAGGTGTCGGAGAAGGACTGGAACAGGCCGCGGGACATGGTTGTCTCCTTCGCTTTCAGGCGCGCACGACGCGTGCGTCCGGCGTGGACGCGTACAGCGCCTCGACCTCGGCCGCGCGCCGGCGCAGCACGGCGCCCTGGTTGATGTAGCCCTTGTCGGTGATCTCGCCGGCGTCGGCGCTGGGCGGCTCGGCCAGCCACAGCGCACGCACCGGCGTCTGCGACGAGCCACCGCCTTCGCCACGCAACGCCAGCAGCGCGGCGCGGGTGCGCTCGGCAAGGTCGGCCGGCGGCACGTCCTTGGCCGCGGGGCTCGGGAACAGCAGCACGCCGACATCACCGCGGTCATGGCCGGCGATCACCGCGTCCTGCGCCAGCGGGGCGAGCGCCGACACCACCTTCAGGCGCAGTGTGCCGACCGACACCCAGGTGCCGGAAGACAGCTTGAAGTCCTCGGCCACACGCCCGTTGAAGCTCACGCCGCGCTCCGGCTTGTCCTCGTCGACGAGGAAGCCGGCGTCGCCGATGCGGTAGTAGCCCTCCTCGTCGAAGGCCTGGGTGGTCAGCGCCGGCGCGTTGCGGTAGCCGGGGAAGACCGAGACGCCGCGCACGCGCATCTCCAGCTTCTCGCCGTTGGGGATGAACTTCAGCTCCATGCCGGGCAGCGGCGCGCCGATGCAGCCTGCACGCGCCAGCCGCCAGTGCGCCGAGGTGATCGCCGGCGAGGTTTCGGTCGAGCCCCAGGAGGTGGTGAACCACACCGGCTCGTCGCGCACCCGGCGCGCCACCGCCTCCAGCCGCTCCCAGCTCGACTGCGCCAGCGCCGCGCCGGCGTAGAACACCATGCGCAGGCGGGCGAAGAACTCGCGCGCCAGCGCCTCGTCCTTCTCGAGGAAGGGCAGCAGCATGTCGAAGCCACGCGGAACGTTGAAGTACAGCGTCGGCTTCACCTCCAGCAGGTTCTTCACCGACTTCTCGACCAGGCCCGGCGCGGGGCGCCCTTCGTCGATGTACAGCGTGCCGCCGTTGCGCAGCACCAGGTTGAAGTTGTGGTTGCCGCCGAAGGTGTGGCTCCACGGCAGCCAGTCCAGCACGACCGGCTTCTCGCGCTCGAGGAAGCGCCACGCCTGGCTGATCATCTGCTGGTTGGCGCACAGCATGCGGTGCGTGTTGATGACCACCTTGGGGTGGCCGGTCGAGCCTGAGGTCAGCAGGTACTTGGCATGGTCGTCGGGCTGGATGGCTTCGAAGGCAGCCATCACCGCCGGGCTCTCGGCGGTGCGCGTCAGGCTGTCGAAGCCCAGCGCGCCGGGGTGCGCGTCGGCGCCCTGGCTGAACACCGTGACCACGCCCAGCGCCGCGCTGGCGATCGCCGGCCCGTAGACCGCGGCATCCGACGCGTAGACCAGCGCCGGCCCCAGCGTGTTCAGGATGCCGTGGATCTTGGTGTAGTCCTTCGTCAGCCGGCAGTAGGCGCTGGACACCGTGCAGACCGGACGGCCGACGTGCATCGCGGCGAGCATCAGCAGCGCATGGTCCACCGAGTTGTCCGACAGCACCACCACCGGACGCCCCGGCGGCAGGTGCAGGCCGATCAGGCTCTGCGCGATGGCGCCGACCGTCTTGCGCACCTGGGCGTAGCTGAGCGTTCGCCAGCCGCCGGCGGCGTCCCGCTCGGCGAGGAAGCGCGCATCCGGAGTCTCACGTGCCCAGTGTTCCAGCCATTCGCCGATGCAGCGTGCGTAGGGCCTGAGCGGCTCGGGCGAGCGCAGCACGAAGGCACCGCCGTCGAAGTGCAGGCGCACCGCGCGCGGCGGCGCCAGCATCGCCGGATCGTCGAAGAAGCTCGTCGCCATGGCCGTCTCCATACACTTCTGTATGGAATGGATCCTAGGCTACCTGCACGATAGTGCACATGGGGATTCCCCCAGTTTCCATACAGTCGTGTATGGCATCATCGCGGCCGACATGCCACGTGCCGACACGCTCACGCCGGAGACCTGGATCGCCGCGGCCACCGAGGTGCTGATCGACCGCGGCATCGACGCGGTGCGGGTCGACGTGCTGGCCAAGGCGCTCGACGTCACGCGAGGCAGCTTCTACTGGCACTTCAAGGACCGCGAGGCGCTGCTGGTCGCCGTGCTGCACGCCTGGCGCGACGGCGCCACCGAGCAGGTGATCGAACGGTTCGAGGGCCAGCAGGCCGACCCGCAGGCGCTGATCGGCGAGCTGATCTCGCTGCCCTTCCGCGGCCGCGCGGCCCAGCGCGCCGCACGCGTCGAGCTGGCGATCCGCGCCTGGGCGCGGCGCGACGCGCTGGCGCGCCAGGCGGTCGACGAGGTCGATGCACGGCGCCTGTCCTACATCGCGCAGTGCTTCTCGGCGCTGGGCTTCCCGATCGCCGAGGCACGCGCCCGCGCCTTCATCCTCTACGCCTACGAGGTCGCCGAGTCCATCCTCTCGCAGCAGGGCACGCTGGCGCAGAAGAAGGAACGCAGTGCGCTGCTGCAGCGGCTGGTGAGCACGCGCCTGGCTTGACGCGGCTCAATGGCGGCGCCGGGGCCGCGCCTTAGCGTGGCGCATCGTTCCGTTGCCGGAGACCCGCGATGAGCACGCTGAAGACCCTCCTCGTCCATGTCGACTCGTCGCCGCGCGCCGCCGTGCGGCTGAAGCTGGCCGAGCAGCTCGCGCTGGCCCACGGCGCGCGGGCCACCGCCGCCTACGCCGTCACCTCCGCGCTGCTGCGCTACCCGCTGGCGATGGCCGCCGGCGCCGACATGGCGCCGATGCTCGCCGAGGTCGATGCGCAGCGCATCGAGGCGGCGCGCAAGCTGTTCGCCGCCAGCGTCGATCGCGCCCGCGTCGACTGGCGGGAACTGGGCGGCCCGCCGATCGCCGAGTTCAGCCGCGAGGCCCTGTATGCCGACCTGCTGGTGCTGGGCCAGCGCGGCGCCGACGAGACCCGCGACGTCGACGTGCCGGCCGACTTCGTCTCCTCGGTGCTGATGGCCAGCGGCCGCCCGGCGATCGTGCTGCCGCACATCCTCGCCGCGGCGCCGCAGCTCGGCCGCGTGATGGTGGCCTGGAAGCCGACCCGCGAAGCGGCGCGCGCGGTCACCGCGGCGCTGCCGCTGCTGCTGCAGGCCCGCCAGGTCACGGTGGTCAGCTTCGACGAAGGCGGCGTCGCCGGCAGCGGCGAGCCGGCCATCCTGGCCTACCTGCAAGCGCATGGCGTGCAGGCGGGCTTCAAGCGCCAGCTGGCCTCGGAACTCGACGTCGGTGGCCAGTTGCTGTCGTTGGCGGCCGACGAGCAGGCCGATCTGCTGGTGATGGGCTGCTACGGCCACGGCCGCGCCCGCGAGTGGGTGCTGGGCGGCGCGACCCGGACCGTCATGCAATCGATGACGATCCCGGTACTGATGTCACACTGAGTTCAGCCGGCCGTGCGCACCACGGTGACCGGCAGGCGCGCGTCGTGCAGCACCGCGTGCGCCACCGAGCCGAGGCGGCCGCCGGAGGTCTCGCCCTTGCCGCGGGCACCGAGCACGATCATCGAGCAGCCTTCGTCCTCGGCGATGTCGAGCAGCGCATGGGCCGGCTGGCCGCGGGCGACCTCCAGTTCGTGGTCGACGCCGGCGGCGCTGCACAGCGTGGCCGCCTGCTGCAGCAGGTGCTCGCCGGCCTCGCGCGCGATCGCCTCGATCGCCTCGGCGTCGTGCATGCGCAGCAGCTCGTAGAGGCTGGCCGGCTCCTGCACGTTGGCCAGCAGCAGGCTTGCCTTCAGGCCGTCGCGCACCAGGCCCAGCGCGTGGTGCACGGCAGCGAGCGATTCGGCCGAGCCGTCGACGGGAACGAGAATCTTCATGAGGATGCCTCCGCTTCGGCGCCAGTATCGCGCCAAGCGCAGACCACCCGCGGACGAGGGGCAGCGCGCCGCTGACTTGTGTCAAACCCCGATGGCCACCCGCCTCCGCCGCCGATAGCATGCCGGCCATTCCCGAACCGGAGCCCCCTCATGACCGCCGCCACCCGCCTCGCCCTCGCCGCCGCCTGCACCGCGGCCTTCACCTCTTTCGCCCACGCCCAGGCCAGCGGCCCGATCAAGGTCGGCCTGATGCTGCCAGCCACCGGCACCTTCGCCGCGCTCGGCGACATGATCGAGAAAGGCTTCAAGCTGCACGTGCAGGAACAGGGCGGCAAGCTGGCCGGCCGCGAGGTGCAGTACTTCAAGGTCGACGACGAGAGCGACCCGTCCAAGGCCACCGACAACGTCAACAAGCTGATCAAGCGCGACCAGGTCGACGTGCTGGTCGGCACGGTGCACAGCGGCGTCGCGCTGGCGATGGCCAAGGCGGCCAAGGAAAGCAACACGTTGCTGATCGTGCCCAACGCCGGTGCCGACGCGATCACCGGCCCGATGTGCGGCGCCAACATCGTGCGCAGCAGCTTCAGCAACTGGCAGCCGGGCTACTCGACCGGCGTGGTCGCCGCGCAGAAGGGCTACAAGCGCGCGATGACCATCACCTGGAACTACGCCGCCGGCAGCGAGACGGTGAAGGGCTTCCGCGAGGCCTTCGAGAAGGGCGGCGGGCAGGTCCTCAAGGACCTCAGCCTGCCCTTCCCCAACGTCGAGTTCCAGGCGCTGCTGACCGAGATCGCGGCACAGAAGCCCGACGTGGTGTTCGCCTTCTTCGCCGGCGGCGGCGCGGTCAAGTTCGTCAAGGACTACGACGCGGCCGGCCTGAAGAAGAGCGTGCCGCTGTTCGGCTCGGGCTTCCTGACCGATGGCACGCTGGAGGCGCAGGGTGCGTCGGCGCAGGGGCTGCAGACCACGCTGCACTACGCCGACAGCCTGGACATCCCGAAGAACAATGCCTTCCGCAAGAGCTTCGCGCTGACCTACAAGCAGAACGCCGACGTCTACGCGGTGCAGGGCTACGACGCTGCGCAGCTGCTGTCCGCCGGCCTCGCCGCGGTGAAGGGTGACATGGGCAAGCGCGACCCGATGCTCGCCGCGATGCGCAAGGCGACGGTGGACAGCCCGCGCGGCAAGTTCACCCTGTCGGCGGCCGGCAACCCGATCCAGGACATGTACCTGCGCGAGGCCAAGGGGCCGAACAACGAGTACCGCGCGGTGGCGGTGAAGGCGCTGGCCGATCCCGCGCGCGGCTGCAAGCTCTGACCCGACCACCCCCGGAGCGCTGCGCGCTCCCCCTCGAGGGGGCATCGCCAGCGGACCGGCAAGGCCGGATCCGCGGCGACCGCTTGATCTGTTGAGGTGTAATCGGGCCCGTGGACCTCGCCACTTTCCTCGTCCAGTGCCTGAACGCCGTGCAGTACGGCCTGCTGCTGTTCCTGGTGGCCAGCGGGCTGACGCTGATCTTCGGCATCATGGGCGTCATCAACCTGGCGCACGGCAGCTTCTACATGATCGGCGCCTACCTGGCCTTCGTGCTGGCGCCCTGGTTCGGCGACTGGTACCTGAGCAAGCTCGTGGCCGGCGTGGTGCTGGCCGCCGTGTTCGGCTACCTGCTCGAGTGGGCCTTCTTCAGCTTCCTCTACCAGCGTGAGCACCTGCAGCAGGTGCTGATGACCTACGCGCTGATCCTGGTCTTCGAGGAGCTGCGCTCGCTGACCGTCGGCAACGACGTGCACGGCGTGCAGGCGCCCTCGTGGCTGGCCGGCGGCTTCAAGCTCGGCGAGCTGATGAGCTACCCCTGGTACCGCGTGTTCGCGTCGGTCGCCTGCATCGTGCTCGCGGTCGCGCTGTACTGGGTGGTCAACCGCACCAAGCTGGGCATGATGATCCGCGCCGGCGCCAGCAACCGCGACATGGTGCGCGGCCTGGGCATCGACATCCAGCGCCTGTACCGCATCGTCTTCGCCGGCGGCGTCGCGCTGGCCGCGCTGGCCGGCATGATCGCCGCGCCGCTGTCCTCGGTGTACCCGGGCATGGGCAGCAGCGTGCTGATCATCTGCTTCGTCGTCGTGGTGATCGGCGGCATCGGCTCGATCACCGGCGCGCTGATCGCCTCGCTGCTGGTCGGCTTCGTCGACACCTTCGGCAAGGTCTTCTTCGCCGAGTTCAGCGGCATCGGCGTCTACCTGCTGATGGCCGTCATCCTGATCTGGCGGCCCGAGGGCCTGATGAAGCGGGGGCATTGAGATGCGCCCTTGGATGCCCCCCGTCGCCGTGCTGATTGTGCTGGCCGTGCTGCCCGCCGTGCTGACGCCCTACACGCAGGACCTGGTGCTGAAGATCGCGGTGTTCGCCATCTTCGCGCTCAGCCTCGAGCTGCTGGTCGGCAGCACCGGCCTGGTCAGCCTGGGCCACGCCGCCTTCTTCGGCCTGGGCGCCTACGTCACCGTGCTCGGCACCGGCGACGCCGGCGCCGCCCCGCTGCTGAAGCTGCTGCCGATGGCGATGGGCGCCGCGGCGCTGTACGCCGTCTTCGTCGGCGCCCTCAGCCTGCGCACCAGCGGTGTCTACTTCATCATGGTCACGCTGGCCTTTGCGCAGATGGCCTACTTCGTCTTCCACGACACCAAGCTGGCCGGCGGCAGCGACGGCATCTTCCTCTACAGCAAGCCGGTGGTCGAGTTCGGCGGCCGGGTCTGGCTGGACCTCGACCAGAAGATGCACCTGTACTACACCGTGATCGCCGCGCTGGCCGCGACCTACGCGCTGCTGGCGCTGATCGGCCGTTCGCGCTTCGGCCATGCGCTGGCCGGCATCCGCGTCAACGAGCAGCGCATGCGTGCCGCCGGCTTTCGCACCTACGGCTACAAGCTCGCCGCCTTCGTGATCGGCGGGGCGCTGGCCGGCCTGGCCGGCTTCCTGCTGGCAGTGAAGGACGGCGCGGTGAACCCCGAACTGCTGTCGTGGCACGAGTCGGGCGCAGTGCTGCTGATGATCATCCTCGGCGGCCTGGGCAGCCTGCGCGGCGCGGTGATCGGCGCGATCGCCTTCACGCTGCTCAAGGAGCTGTTCCAGAGCGAGGCGCTGCTCGGGCCGCTGGCAGCGCACTGGCAGCTGACGCTGGGCCTGACCATCATCGCCTTCGTCGCGCTGCTGCCCAAGGGCTTGATCGGGCTGAAGGCGCGCCTGACGGGAGCGCCGCATGGCTGAGCCGAAGGCGAGCGTGGGCCAACCCCTGTTGCGCTCCAACCTGCTGACACGCCGCTTCGGCGGCCTCACCGCGGTCAACGGCGTGACGCTGGACTTCCACAGCGGCGAAGTGCATGCGGTGATCGGCACCAACGGCGCCGGCAAGTCGACGCTGATCAACATGCTGTCGGGCGAGATCCGCGCCTCGGTGGGCAGCATCCACTTCGACGGCCACGACATCACCGACTGGTCGCAGCCGAAACGCGCCCGCGCCGGCATCGGCCGCAGCTACCAGCGCACCACCATCTTCCCCAGCTTCACGGTGCTGGAGAACTGCCGGCTGTGTGCGCAGGCGGCACGGCCGCGGGCCTGGGCGGTGTGGGAAGCGGCGCAGCGCTGTGCGAGCAGCTTGGCGGTCGCACAGGAGGCGCTGGCGGCGGCCGGCCTCGCCGACATGGCCGGGCGCAGCGCCGGCACGCTGAGCCACGGCGGCAAGCGCCAGCTCGAGATCGCGATGTGCCTGGCGACGAAGCCGCGCGTGCTGCTGCTCGACGAGCCGCTGGCCGGCATGGGCGCCGAGGAGACCGAGCGCATGCTGGCGCTGCTGGCGTCGCTGAAAGCCACGCACGCGGTGCTGCTGGTCGAGCACGACATGGACGCGGTGTTCCGCATCGCCGACCGCATCACCGTGATGGTCAACGGCGAGGTGATCGCCAGCGATGCGCCGGCGGCGATCCGCGCCAACCGCGACGTGCAGACGGCCTATCTGGGCGAAGGACATTGAGATGTTGTCCATCGCCGACCTCCACACCTACTACGGCGAAGCGCACATCCTGCGTGGCGCCGCGCTCGAGCTGCCGGCCGGCACCGCGCTGGGCCTGCTCGGCCGCAACGGCATGGGCAAGACCACGCTGATCCGCACGCTGATGGGCTACGTGCGGCCGGCCTCCGGGCGCATCGCCTGGGAAGGCAAGGACGTCACCGGCGCGCCGCCGGAGCGCATGGCGCGCCTCGGCATCGGCTACGTGCCCGAAGGCCGCGGCATCTTCCCCAACCTGTCGGTGCGCGAGAACCTGCTGATGAGCGCGCGTGCCGGCGTAGCCGGCAGCCGCGCGTGGACCGAAGAACGTGTGCTCGCCACCTTCCCGCGCCTGGCCGAGCGGCTGGCCCACGGCGGCCAGCAGCTCTCCGGCGGCGAGCAGCAGATGCTGTCCATCGGCCGGGCGCTGATGACCAACCCGAAGCTGATGATCCTCGACGAGGCCACCGAAGGCCTGGCGCCGCTGATCGTCGCCGAGATCTGGCGCGTGATCGGGCAGATCCGCGCCAGCGGCATCAGCACGCTGATCGTCGACCGCGACTACCGCCGCGTCCTCGCCCACACCGACCGGGCCGCGGTGATGGAGAAGGGCCGCATCGTCTTGGCCGGCGCCAGCGACACGCTGGCCGGCGACACGGCCGCACTGGCCCAGTACCTCGGCGTCTGAACGCCGCACTTTCAGGAACGACCCATGATCCTCGAACTCGCCGACATCCGCATCCAGCCCGGCCAGCAAGCCGCCTTCGACGAAGCCATCGTGCGTGGCGTCACCACCGTGATCAGCCAGGCCCAGGGCTTCCGCGGCTGGAAGGTCAACAAGGGCATCGAGTCGCCCGAGCGCTACATCCTGCAGATCTTCTGGGACACGCTGGAAGACCACACGGTGCACTTCCGCGGCGGCCCGCTGTTCCCGCAGTGGCGCGCCATCGTCGGGCCGTTCTTCGCGGTGCCGCCGGCGGTCGAGCACTACGAGCTGGTGGGCAAGTCGGACTGAGATCCGCAACGTCCCCGCGCACTGTCATTGCGCACTGCCGTTCTTCAGGGAGATCACATGTCAGGCAGTTTCGTGCCGGCTCACGCCGCCGGCGGCAGCGGGTGGCTGCGACCGGCGTTCGCCGCGCTGCTCGCCTCGTTGCTGATCGGCAGCGCGGGAGCGCAGGCCGCGGCGGAGCCGCCGGCACAGCCGCCGGTCAAGGAGGTGCAGCTCGGCAGCGACAGCTTCACCCGTGGCGCACCGCTGCCCGAGTGGGCGCTGCCGCTGGCCGAGGTGCCGGCGACCACGCGCCGCGCCGCGGTGGTGCTGCGTCTGGCCGACACGCAGCTGGCGGCGGCCGACAGCCGCGGCGTGCTGGTCAACCGCGCGGTGCAGGTCAACGACAATAGCTCGCTGGCCGCGATCGGGCAGTACACCATCCAGTTCGTGCCGCAGTACCAGAAGCTGCGCCTGCACACGCTGCGCCTGCTGCGCGGCGACGAGTCGCTCGACCGCATGGCGCAGGTGCAGATGCGCTTCCTCGAGCGCGAGACGGGCCTGGAAGGAGGTGTCTACAGCGGCGCCGTGACCGCCGTGCTGCTGCTGGCCGACGTGCGCGTCGGCGACACGCTGCAGATCGTCTACAGCATCGTCGGCGAGAACCCGGTGTTCGGCAGCACCTATGCCGACTCGGCCAGTTGGGACCAGCTCGAGCCGACCGAGCTGCGCCGTGTGACGCTGCTCGCGCCGGCCGACCGCCGTCTCGACTGGCGCATGTTCGGTGACTACCGCAGCGGCCGCATCCGTCCCACCGAGACGATGCGCGGCAACCTGCGGGTGCTGCAGTTCGAGGAGCGCGGGCTGGATGGCGTCGAGCCCGAGTCGCACATCCCGGGCGACTACCTGCCGCTGCGCTTCATCCAGTTCAGCGCCTACCCGGAGTGGAACGACGTCGCGCGCTGGGCGATGGCGCTGTTTCCGCCGGCGGCGACGCTGCCGCCCGAGCTGCAGCCGGTGATCGAGCGCCTGCGCGCGCTGCCCGACCCGGCGGCGCGCGCCGCCGCCGCGCTGCAGTGGGTGCAGGAGGAGATCCGCTACTTCAGCGTCTCGCTCGGCGAGAGCTCGCACCGTCCCTACGCGCCGGCCGAGGTCGTGCAGCGCCGCTACGGCGACTGCAAGGACAAGACCTACCTGCTGGTGACCATGCTGCGCGAACTCGGCATCGAGGCCACGCCGGTGCTGGTGTCGCTGGGCAACCCGCGCCTGCGGGCACGGCTGCTGCCCAGCCCGCACCTGTTCGACCACGTCATCGCCCGCGTCGACCTGGGCGGTGCCAGCTACTTCCTCGACCCGACCCGGCTGGGCCAGCGCGGGCCGCTGTCGCGCATGGGCAATGCGCTCGAAGGCGCGCGCGGGCTGCCGGTGCGCGCCGATGCGCGCGAGCTGATCACCGTGTCGGTGCCGAACGCGCTCGAGCTGGCCACCGCCGAGGTGCGCGAGGTGTTCACGCTGGACAGCTTCGACGGCGACGCCCGGCTCGAGTCGCGCCGTACCTGGAACGGCAGCACGGCCGAGGTGCTGCGCGTGCTGTTCGGCCGCATGTCGCCCGAGCAGCGCAAGACGCAGTCCACGCTGGACTACGAACGCCGCTACCCGGGCATCACGCTGGAAGGCGACCTGCGCATCGACGACGACGTGCAGCGCAACACCTTCGCGATCGACGCACGCTACCGCGTGCCCAAGGCCGCCAAGGAATTCGGTGGCGACTGGGCACTGCGCTTCTTCCCGGTCAACATGCAGGGCGCGATCAACCTGCCGCCCAAGCTCAACCGCAACTTCCCGGCGCAGGTGGCGGCGCGGCCCTACCAGGCACAGTACCAACTGGTGGTGAACTGGCCGGACAGCGTCAGCGTGGTGCGCGACCCGGCCACGCAGCGGGTCGACAGCAACCTGTTCCGCGCCCAGATCCAGCGCAGCTTCCGCGGCAACGTGGCGACGCTCAACATGCAGTACGTGGCGCTGGCCGACACCGTGCCGGCCAAGGATCTGCAGCAGGTCGTGCAGGACATCCAGAAGCTCGAGCGCACCGTCGGTGGTGCGGTGGTGGTCGAGCGCGCCGCGATCAAGAGCGGCGGCTTCCTCGGGCTGGGCAAGGCGACGCTGCAGCAGAACCTGCAGACGCGCATGGACACCGAGCTCAAGCGCGTGTCGGCGACCATCGCCGAAGGCAAGCTGCAGGGCGAGGACCTCGCCGAGGCGCTGTGCACGCGCGCCGAGACGCTGGCCGACAACGGCAAGGCGGCACAGGGCATGGCCGACGCGCAGGAGGCCGTCCGCGTCGCGCCGGCGCTCGCGCGCGCCTGGCAGTGCCGCGGCAACCTGCTGTTCGCCACCGGCGAGTTCGCCCGCGCCGTGCCCGACTACACCAAGTCGCTGGGCCTGGGCGGCGAGGCATTCTTCAACTTCTACCGGCGTGGCCATGCACGCTTCTATGCCGGCCAGTTCGATGCCGCGGCCGCCGACTTCGCCAAGGCCGCCGAGGCCAAGCAGGCCGGCGACGAGGCGGAGTCCACCTATGCGCGGTTGTGGCAGGCCTGGGCACTGCAGCGCGCCGGAACGGCGTTGCCGGCGGCGCTGGTCGACACCGCGCGCCAGGGTGCGGCCGGCGCCTGGCCGCGGCCCGCGATGGCGATGCTGGTCGGCGCGCTGACGCCCGAGCAGCTGATCGCCGAGGTCGAGCGCAAGCAGGGCGACGAGCGTGAACTGACGCTGGCCGAGGCCTGGTTCTACGTCGGCCAGCACCACCGCGCGCAGGGTGACCTGGCGAAGGCACGGCAGGCCTACGAGAAGTGCCGCGCGCTGGGCATCACGATGTACATCGAGCATGTCGCGGCCGGCCTGGAGCTGGCCAGCCTGAAGTGAGCACAAGGAGACAAGCCATGAAGAAGGTGGTGTGGGGTGTGCTGAGCACCGCGAAGATCGGCCTGAAGCAGGTGATCCCGGCGATGCAGAAGAGTGCGCTGTGCGAGATGCGCGCGATCGCCTCGCGCTCGCTGCCGGCGGCGCAGCAGGCGGCGAAGGAGCTCGGCATGCCGGTCGCCTACGGCAGCTACGAGGAACTGCTCGCCGACCCCGGGATCGAGGCGGTCTACAACCCGCTGCCCAACCACCTGCACGTGCCGCTGACGCTGCAGGCGGCGCGCGCCGGCAAGCATGTGCTGTGCGAGAAGCCGTTCGCGATCAGCGCCGACGAGGCGGCGCAGCTGCGCGAGGTGGCCGCAAAAGTGCACATCATGGAAGCCTTCATGGTGCGCTTCCACCCGCAGTGGCAGCGTGTGCGCGAACTGGTCGCCGCCGGCGCGGTCGGCACGCCGCGCGCGGTGCAGGTGTTCTTCTCGTACTTCAACGACGACCCGGCCAACATCCGCAACCGTGCCGACATCGGCGGCGGCGCGCTGTACGACATCGGCTGCTACGCGATCGTCGCCGGCCGCATGGTGTTCGGCAGCGATCCGCGGCGCGTGGTCGCACTGGTCGACCGCGACCCGCAGATGGCCACCGACCGCACGAGCAGCGCGCTGGCCGACTTCGGCGACGGGCGCCAGCTCGGCTTCACGGTCTCGACGCAGGCACAGCGCTACCAGCGTGTGCAGGTGGTCGGCACGAGTGGCCGCATCGAGGTGCTGATCCCGTTCAACGCGCCGCAGGGCGGGGCGACGACGATCCTGATCGACGAAGGCGGTGCGCTCGACGGCAGCACGGTCCGCCGCGAGACGCTGCCCGAGTCCGACCAGTACACCTTGCAGGGTGATGCGTTCTCGCGCGCGGTGCGCGGCGAAGCCCCGCTGGCCTACGGGCTGGACGACGCGATCGTCAACATGCGCATCATCGATGCGCTGTTCCGCTCGGAGAAGAGCGAGCGCTGGGAAGCGGTCTGAGACCACCGCGCGCGTGACGGATGGAGGGCGCGAGCGGCCGCTCGCGACCCACGCCGGCCGTTCCAGCGGCTGCGTCCACCGGCGACTGGCGGTTCGGCTCTCGGACGTTCCCTGGGCAAGTCGAGCGTGCGGTGCTACCGTGATCATCAATCGCATGTTTCGCCACCTGAGGGACACGGCATGAGCGAGCTCGCACCGGGATTCATCACCGGCGTGGACCGGCAAGCGCGGCTCGACCGGCCGGCCTTCGATCCGGAACTGCGCGCGGGCCTGGCCATCGTGGGCGGGATGTTCCCGCCGACGATCACGCCGGATCTGATCGACTTCATGCGCGTGTCATACGCCGGGCCGCCGCTCGATGCCCTCATCGGCGGGCGGCCCATCCGCTGCGACGACCGGGTGTTCGAGGGGCATCAGGGGCATGCGCTGGCAGCCTCCGTCTTTCGACACGAAAGCGCGTCCGGGCCTCGCCCCGGCATCCTCTTCGTGCACTCCGGCGGCTTGATGTTCGGCGATCGATTCAGCGGGCTGGATCGCATGCTGGACTTCGTCGAACTGCTGGGGGTCGTGCTGGTGTCGATCGAGTATCGGCTCGCACCCGAGCATCGCGATCCGTATCCGCGCGAAGATGTGTACGCGGCGCTGGAGTGGATGGCGTCCCACGCAGAGTCGCTCGGTGTGCGTCTCGACCGCCTGCTGATCGCGGGCGCGAGCGCCGGCGGCGGGCTGGCTGCGGGTGCCGCCCTCGCGGCGCGCGATCGGGGCGGACCCCGCCTGTGCGGTCAGCTGCTCGACTATCCGATGCTCGACGACCGAGGCACGACCAAGTCCACCCTGCAGTTCGACGGCATCGGCGTTTGGGACCGCGTGAGCAACGAGACCGGCTGGAGCGCGCTTCTCGGCGACGCGCGTGGTGGCCCTGACGTCTCGCCGTATGCCGCGCCGGCCCGCGCGACGAACCTGCGCGACCTGCCGCCCGCGTTCCTCGACGTCGGCAGTGCAGAGATCTTTCGAGACGAGGCCGTCGCCTACGCGGACGCGCTGTGGAACGCCGGGGGACAGGCCGAGCTCCACGTGTGGCCTGGTGGGTTTCACGCGTTCGACATCTTCGCGCCGCACACCGCCTTGTCGCGTGGGATGATCGCGACGCGGAGTGCGTGGATGTCGCGCGTCCTGGGCGATTGATCGGCGTATGCAAGAACTCCTGGCTCGGCTGAAGACCCTCGATCCCAACGCGAGCCTGGCGTTGCGGGTCGTCGCGTGTTTCGACGAGCTGGTCCGGGGCGGCGTCAACACGCAGGGACTGCTCGGGGCTGCGGCTTCGCTCTCGGGTTGTGTGGCGGGCTGCGCGAGTCGGAAGCCGGCGCGCACCACGCGCGTGTCGCCGAACGGCCAGTTGCTCAAGGACGGCGGGGGTGCGACCTGGGAGGGTGCCCTCGAGCTCGATGGCATGACCGTCTGGCTGGAGCGGCAGGGGCCTGCCCACGCGAACGACGCGATGATCCTCGAGCGCCTTGCGCTCGCGCTGGCCATCCGCAGCGGGCGAAGGGCGGAGGATCCGTTGCGCCGGCTCGGTGATCTGCTCGATGCCGATGTCGACGTGGAGCAGCGCCGCGCGACGGCCGCGAAGCTCGGGCTGGCGCCGCGCCTGCGCTACCGCGTCGCGAGCCTGCCGCTCTTCGCGACCTGGAAGCAGCACCCCGCCGTGCTGGAAGACGTCGTGCCGACGCGCTTCGGCCCGTTGCACGTTTGCGTGCTGCGCGCCGAGGACCGGCACATCGATGCGACGCCCTGCGGGATCGGCGTGGCGATGGGCGTCGACGCTCTCCACCGTTCGTTCTCGACCGCGCTGGTGAGCCTGCGCCTGTGTTCGCTGCCGGACGTTCCGGTCGTCGTCGCCGATGACTATGGCGGGCTGGTGGAGCTGCTCGCCCAGTGCTCGGTCGATCAACCGATGCTTGACGTCGAGGAACTCGAGCTCGTGATGCAGCACCCGTGGGCCGCACGGACCCTGGATGCCTTGCTTCGTTCGGCATCGGTCCGCGACGCGTCGCGCATCGCCGACGTCCACCACAGCACGATGCAGGCTCGGCTCGAGACCATCCGCGACCTGCTCCCGTTCGACCCCACGGATGGCATCGGTCGCACCCGCGTCGGCCTGGCCTATCTCGCCTGGCGGGTCCGGCATTCGTCGGCACTCGACCTCCCGCCTCCCGCCAGCCGCTAGCGCCGACCGCCACGTGGCGGAACAGGCCACCGCCTTCGCGCGCCGCGCGGCGGTTACGCGCGATCGGGCCCGCTGATACCTTGTCATCGCCTCCGGCAAGCTGCCGGAGACGCGCCGCGAGACTCGACACCCGGCACAGGGGTCATGGCGGTGACTCGACCGGCCGGAGGAGACAAGAATGACCGAACTCACGAAAGCGATCGACGCCGTGCTTGACGGTGTGACGATGGGCTCACCCGGTGTTCCCGGGGTAGCGGCGGCGGTGACCGACCGCCGCGGCACGATCTATCAAGGGGCGCGCGGCGTCCGCAACACCGGGACCGGGGAGCCGTTCGCGCCGGACACCGTGTGCGCGATCTTCTCGACCACCAAGGCCATCGCCGGCACGGCATGCCTGCAACTGGTGGAGGAAGGCCTTCTCGACCTCGACGCGCCGGCCAAGGAGTACGTGGCCCAGCTGGCCGACATCCAGGTGATCGACGGCTTCGGCAACGACGGGAAGCCGAGACTGCGCCCGCCGCGGAGGGACGTGACCACACGCCATCTGCTCACGCACACCGCCGGCTTCTCCTACGACTTCTTCAACGAGACGTACACGCGCCTCGCGAACGAGCAGGGCCAGCCCTGGGTGGTCGACGCGTCGTGGAAGTCGATCAAGACGCCCCTGCTGTTCGATCCGGGCGAGCAATGGGAGTACGGCAGCAACATCGACTGGGCCGGCATGGTGGTCGAGGGCATCACCGGCAAGCGGCTCGGTGACGTGATGAAGGCGAGGATCCTCGATCCGCTCGGGATGACCGACACCGCGTTCACGATGAGCCCATCCATGCTGTCCCGACAGGCGACGATCCACGCGCGTGAGGATCGCGACGGGTCGCTCGTCCCGCTCGACGGAGTGACGTTGCCGCAGGATCCGGAAGTCCACATGGGAGGGCACGGCCTCTACGGGACCGCGACGGACTACGTGAAGTTCATCCGCATGTGGCTCAACGACGGGCGCGCAGACGACGGAGAGCGGATCCTGCGGCCCGAGACCGTCGAGATGGCGTCCCGCAATCATCTGCCGACGGGGATGACGATCAAGATGTTGCCCGGCATCGGTGCGACCACCACGGCGAAGTCGATCCTGCCGGTTTCACGGCCGCGCTTGTCCAACGACGCGGAGTTCTTCCCCGGCATGCGCAAGACCTGGGCACTCAGCTTCATGATCAACGAGGAAGCCGCGCCCACCGGCAGGCCCGCCGGCGCATTGGCGTGGGCCGGTCTTGCCAACCTCTTCTACTGGATCGATCGGGCGAATGGCGTTGGCGGCTACTGGGCGACCCAGATCTTCCCGTTCGCCGACCCGGCATCGGTCGGGGGCTTCCTCGCCATGGAGAAGGCGACCTACCAGCATGGCAGGTTTCGAGCTTGACGAGGAATCCGGGCGGTCGCAGTCGGTCTCGAACCAACGACCGGCGCGGGCAGGCCGACGTCGGCTCCTGCCGGTGAGCAGAATCCGCAGGCAAGCCCGCCCTTCGATCCTCCGACGCAGTTGCGTCTGAAGCTCGCCTAGCCCCGCTGCAGCGCCGCCCACACCACCGGCGCGGTCAGCGGCATCTGGATCTTCTCCGCCTCGCGGCCGAGGCCGGCGTGGGCCAGCGCGTCGACCACCGCGTTGACCACCGCCGGCGTCGCGCCGATGGTGCCCAGTTCGCCGACGCCCTTCACGCCGAGCAGGTTGGTCGTGCACGGCACCGAGGTGTCGAACACCGTCTTGAAGCCGCGGAAACCATCGGCATGCGGCAGCGCATAGTCCATGAAGCTGGCGGTCAGCAGTTGGCCGCTGTCGCGGTCGTAGGCCACCTGCTCGCACAGCGCCTGGCCGATGCCCTGCACCGCGCCGCCTTCGATCTGGCCGCGCACGATGGTCGGGCTGACGACACGGCCGATGTCGTTGACCGACGCGTAGGCGGCGATCTCGACCGCGCCGGTGTCGGGATCGACCTCGACCTCGCAGACATGGCAGGCGTTCGGCCAGCTCGGCGCGCCGGCGGTGGCGTCGCCTTCGGCGGTGATGCGCGCCGCCGGCTGCTTCGCGGCGAGCTCGAACAGGCCGATGCCGCGGTCGGTGCCGGCGATGCTGAAGCGCCCGGCGTGGTACTCGATGTCGCGCGGCGCGGCTTCGAGCGCCTCGCCGGCGAGCTCGGTCGCCACCTTGAGGGTGTTCCGCGACGCCACCTGCACCGCCGAACCGCCGGTGAACAGCGAGCGCGAGCCGGCGCTGCCGAAGCCGTTGGCGCGATCGGTGTCGCCATGGCGGATGCGGATCTGCTCCAGCGGCACGCCGAAGGTGTCGACCGCCAGCTGCGCCAGGCTGGTGTTGATGCCCTGTCCCATCGGCATGGTCGCCACCGTCAGCTCGACGATGCCCTCGGACAGCACGTTGACCGTGACCTGCTCGGACAGCGCATTGCCGCCGGTCCACTCGAGGAAGGTGGCGATGCCGCGGCCGCGCAGCCGGCCCCTGGCCTGCGAAGCGACACGCCGCGCCGCGAAGCCGTTCCAGTCGGACAGTTGCAGGCCCTGGTCGAGCATCTTCTCGAACTGGCCGACGTCGTAGACCTGCGCCATCGGGTTCGTGTACGGCATCTGCTCGGGGCGGATCATGTTGCGGCGGCGCAGCTCGGCGCCGTCGAGCTTCATCTCGCGGGCCGCGGCGTCCATCAGCCGCTCGACGATGTAGATCGCCTCCGGCCGCCCCGCGCCGCGGTAGGCGCCGGTCGGCGTGGTGTTGGTCATCACCGCGCTCAGGTGCAGCGAGATGGTGGGGATGTGATAGATGCTGGTCGTCACCCAGGGGCCGACCATCAGCTGAATCGCCACGCCCACGGTCATCGCGTAGCCGCCGACGTTGGCGTAGGAGCGTGTGCGCAGCGCCAGCACCTTGCCGTTGGCGTCGAGCGCCAGCTCGGCCTTCGTCACCACGTCGCGGCCATGCACCGAGGCGCTGAACTCCTCCAGCCGCTGCGCGCACCACTTGACCGGCCGGCCCAGCGTGCGCGCCGCATGGGCGACGACGATCTCCTCCGGGTACAGGCCGGTCTTCATGCCGAAGCCGCCACCGACGTCGCCGACCAGCACACGCACCTGCTCCTTGGCCAGGCCCAGCGCGCCGGCCACGCCGTCGCGCACCGCGGTCGGCATCTGGCTGGACAAGGTGATGGTCAGCCGGCCGCTGGCCGCATCGGGCTCGACCAGCACCACACGCGGCTCCATCGAGGCCGGTGCCAGGCGCTGGTTGACCAGGTCGAGCGCCACCACGTGCGCGGCCACCTTGAACGCCGCCTCGGCGGCGGCCGCATCGCCGTGGCGCATCTCGGCGGCGATGTTGTCGGGCGCGGCCTCGCACAGCACCGGCGCGCCCAGGGCGATGGCCTGCAGCGGGTCGGTCACCGACGGCAGGTCGTCGTAGTCGACGAACACCGCCTCGGCGCCGTTCAGCGCCGCCTCGCGCGACTCGGCGATCACCGCCGCGACGGCCTCGCCGACGTAGCGCACGCGGTCGGTGGCCAGCGGGTGGCGCGGTGCCGATGCGCCCGGCTTGCCGTCGGGTCGCGGGAAGGGCACGGCCGGGCCGATCGGCTTGACGCCGGCGGCGGCCAGCTCGGCGCCGGTGAACACCGCCAGCACGCCGGGCACGGCCAGCGCGTCGCTCTTGTCGACGCTCTTGACGACGGCGTGCGCATGCGGCGAGCGCAGGAACACCAGGTGCGTCTGGCCGGCCGGTGCCAGGTCGTCGGTGAAGCGGCCTTCGCCGCGCAGCAGCGCCGGGTCTTCGATGCGGCGGACGTCCTTGCCGCTGCCGTAGCGCGCCGCTTCGATCTTCGTGCTGCTCATGCGCGCTCTCCCTTGGCGGCCAGCGTCTGCGCGGCCTGCTGCACCGAGGCGACGATGTTGACGTAGCCGGTGCAACGGCACAGGTTGCCTTCCAGCGCGTCGACGATCTGCACCTCGCTGGGGTTGGGTTCGCGCTTCAGCAGGCCGCAGGCCGACATCAGCATGCCCGGCGTGCAGAAGCCGCATTGCAGGCCGTGGCAGGCCATGAAGGCGTCCTGCAGCGCATGCGGCGTGCCGCCCTTGGCCAGGCCCTCGACCGTGGTCACCACCCGGCCCTGCGCCTGCAGCGCCAGGATGCTGCAGCTCTTCACCGCCGCACCGTCGATCAGCACGGTGCAGGCGCCGCATTGCGCGGTGTCGCAGCCCTGGTGCGTGCCGGTCAGCGCCAGCGGGCCGCGCAGCAGTTCGACCAGCAGGGTGGTGGGCGCCACGTCGGCTTCGACCGGGCGGCCGTTGACTTCGATACGGAGTGTCGTCATGCGAGGTTCTCGTCAGATGGCGGCCGACATCCTAGTCCGGAACGCGGCAGGCCGCAGCGGCGATGTCCGGATCGGCGCACGCGCTGCGTGGTACCGGGCAAGGAGGACATTCGATGAGCGACTTCCCGCTCCACACCTGGGCCGGCCCCGACGGCAGCCGGCTGCGCATCCGGCCGATCCACCCCGACGACGAGCCGGCGCTGGCCGCGCTGTTCGCCGGGCTCGACCCGCTGTCGCGACGGCGCCGCTTCCATGCCCCGATCGACGCGCTGACGCCGCAGTGGCTGCACGAGCTGGCCGAGGCCGGCGGCGAAGGGCGCACCGTGCTGGTCGCCACTGCCGCCCATGCCGGGCACGAAGCGCTGGTCGCCGAGGCGCGCTGCGTCGCCGACGCCAGCGGCAATGCCGCCGAGTTCGCGCTGACCGTCGCGCCGCGCTGGCGTCGCCAGGGCATTGCGCGGCGTTGCCTGCAGGCGTTGCGCGACGCTGCGGCAGACGCCGGCCTGCGCTGGCTGTACGGCCATGTGCTGGCCGACAACCTGCCGATGCTGGCGCTGCTGCACCACGCCGGCTTCTCGCTGAGCACGCACCGCCGCGACGCCACGCTGGTGGTCGCCGAGGCGCGCTGCCTCGCCGCGCCCCCGCCCGTGCCGGCACCGCCGCCAGCGGCGCGCCGCTTTGCCCTGTTCCACCCCTTCACCCGTTGACACACCCGCGAGAGAGACACCATGGCCACGATCGCTTCCTTCATCCCGTCCCGCCCCCGCCTTGCCCTCGTGCTCGGCAGCGGCGGCGTGCGCAGCGTCGCCGCGCTCGGCATCGTCGACGTGCTGCGCCGCCACGGCATTGCACCCGACCTGGTGGTCGGCTGCAGTTCCGGCGCGCTGTTCGGCGCCCTGGTCGCCTCGGCGATCGCGCCGGACACCGGCCTGGCGATGTCGCGCAAGCTGTGGTCGCAGGAGCTGACGCAGCAGCACCGCTGGCGCGCCTGGGCGCAGATGCTGATGCCGCGCTGGGCCGGCTTCGACGCCGACTTCGCGCTGCGCGACGGCACGCTGATCGACCAGCGCATCGTGCAGGCCTTCGGCGACGCACGCATCGAGGCGCTGCCGATCCCGCTGCGCATCGCCGCCACCGATGCGGCCAGCGGCGCGCCGGTGCTGCTGACCAACGGGCCGCTGGCGCCGGCGCTGCGCGCCAGCATGGCGGTGCCGGTGCTGTTCTCGCCGGTGCGCATCGACGGCCGGCGCCTGGTCGACGGCGTGATGTCCGACCCGCTGCCGGTGGCCGGCGCCGCCGACGCGCAGGTGGTGATCACGCTCGGCTTCACCGGCCGCCTGCCGCGCAAGATCGATCGGCCCTCACGCATGCTGGCGCGCTACAGCACGGCACTGCTGAACAACCTGATGCAGGCACGCATCGAGGCGGCCACCGCACGCGGCCAGCGGCTGCTGCCGATCGACCTGAAGCTCGAGCGCCACGTCGGCCTGTGGCAGACCGACGCGCTGCCCGAGCTCTACGAAGCCGGACGCCGCGCCGCCGAGGCACGCCTGCCCGAGCTGCGCGCACTGCTCGACGGCGGCGTGCGCCGCGTTGCCTGAAACCCGCTGCAACATCGCATCCGACATGACCGACATGCTGCTTGCCGACACCGACACCACCAGCGCCCGCTACGCCCGCTGCATCGAGGCCTCGCGCCGCGTGGGCTGGGAGATCGACCGCGACGTCATTCGCGGCCGTCGCTTCGACTTCGGCCACCACTTCCTGCCCGATGGCCTGTCGCTGGTCGACCGACTGGACTTTCTCGCCCCGGCCGAGCGCCGCCTGCTCAGCCAGATCCAGGGCCGCACCTACGCCGCGATGTTCGGCCTGGTCGAACGTTTCATCGGCGCGAAGATGCTGCAGATCACGCGCCGGCACTGGCTGGGCGACCAGGTCGCGCTGCAGGCGCTGGTGCGCTTCAGCGAGGAGGAGCTCAAGCACCAGGAGCTGTTCCGCCGCATCGAGGCGCTGATCGGCGAGGACATGCCGGCGGGCTACGAGTTCACGGCGCAGCCCAACGCGGTGGCCGAGGCGGTGCTGGCCGCCTCGACCTGGGCGGTGCTGGCGCTGACCTGCCACATCGAGCTGTTCACGCAGGTGCACTACCGGCTCGGCATCGCGCCCGACCCGCTGCTGTCGCCGCTGTTCAAGGATGTCTTCCTGCACCACTGGCGCGAGGAGTCGCAGCACGCGGTGATCGACGAACTCGAGTGGGCGCACGAGGACGCGCAGCTCGACGCGGCGGCGCGCGACCGCGCGGTCGACGAGTTCATCGCGCTGCTCGGCGCGGTCGACGACCTGCTGCAGGCACAGGCGCGCGCGGACAGCCGCTTCTTCCTGCGCCTGATCGAGCGCCGCCTCGGCGAGGCGCAGGCCAGCGCGGTGCAGCGTGTCGTGCTGCAGGCTTACCGCTGGCAGTACATCGTCTCGGGCGCGCGCGACGACCGCTTCGGCACGGCGCTGCGCAGCAAGGTCAGCGCGGCGCAGGCGCAGCGTTTCGCCGACGCGCTGGCGCCGCTGCAGGCCTGAGCCGGCACGCTGCCGCTCGCTCCTCGGAGGGGTTGCCCGGTGCGGAGGATCGCTCCATGATCGACGCCCGCCCGTCGCCGACGGGCACCGATGCTGCGAGGCCTCCGACCCATGGTCCATGCCCCCGACGCCGAGACGGCCGAGCGCGACGCACCCGCGCCCCGCGCCGAAGCGCTGTTCGCGCACCTGTACCAGGAGCTGCGCCGGCTGGCGCGCTCGCGGCTGGCCGGCGGCGGCCGGCCGACGCTGCTCGACACCTCGGCACTGGTGCACGAGGCCTTCATGCGCATGCAGCGCGAGGGTCTGGTCGCGTTGAAGGACCGCGATCACTTCCTGGCCTATGCCGCAACGACGATGCGTTCGATCGTCATCGACTTCGTGCGCCGTCGCAATGCCGAGCGGCGCGGCGGCGATGTCGAGCATGTCACGCTGGACACGCGGGCCGGCGAGGCGCTGGGCGTGCAGGACGACGAGATCCTCGAAGTGCACGAGGCTCTGCAGGTGCTCGCCAAGGTCGACGAGCGGCTGGTGCGTGTGGTCGAGATGCGCTACTTCGCCGGGCTGACCGACGCCGAGATCGCCAGCGCGCTCGGCGTGACCGACCGCACCGTGCGCCGCGACTGGGAGCGCGCACGGCTGCTGCTGGCGCAGATGCTCGGCCGCTGAACGCGCGGCCGGCGCCGCGACGGCGGCGAAACGAATACTCGCGATGAACGATTCCCTGCCCGACCCCGAGCAGCTGCGCCGTGTCAACGCGCTGCTGGAGGCAGCGCTCGAGCTGCCCGCCGAGCGCCGCGAGGGCTGGCTGCGTGCGTTGCAGGCATCCGACCTCGACCTGCAGCCGCTGCTGCGCCGCTTGCTCGAACGCGCCGGGCGCGACGCCGATCGCTTCATGCGTCACGCCCCGGGGCTGGAGTTCGCCGGGCTGGTCGCGCTGGTCGATGACGGCGACGCCGATCCGATCGCCGACGCGCCGGGCGACGTCGTCGGCCCCTACCGGCTGCTGCGCCCGCTGGGCGAAGGCGGCATGGCCACGGTGTGGCTGGCCGAGCGCATCGACGGCAGCCTGCAGCGCCAGGAAGCGCTGAAGCTGCCGCGCAGCGGCTGGGCGATCGGCCTGGCGCAGCGCATGGCACGCGAGCGCGACATCCTGGCCACGCTGGAGCACCCGCACATCGCGCGGCTCTACGACGCCGGCGTGACCGCCGCCGGCCGGCCCTGGCTGGCGATGGAGCATGTCACCGGCGTGCCCATCGACCAGCACTGCCGTGCGCAGGGCCTCGACGTGCCGGCGCGGCTGCGCCTGTTCCTGCAGGTCGCCGAGGCGGCCTCGCATGCCCATGCGCGCCTGGTCGTGCACCGCGACCTGAAGCCGAGCAACATCCTCGTCACCGCGGCCGGCGAGGTGCGCCTGCTCGACTTCGGTGTCGCCCAGCTGCTGCACGACGACAGCACGGTGCGTGGCACGCTGACGCAGCTGATCGGCCGCGCGGTGACGCCCGACTACGCTGCGCCCGAGCAGCTCAGCGGCCGGCCGGTGGGCGTGGCGGCCGACGTCTACTCGCTCGGCGTGGTGCTGCACGAGCTGCTCGCCGGCGTGCGGCCCTACCGCTTGTCGCGCGACACGCCGGCGGCGCTGGAAGAGGCCATCCTGTCGGCCGACCTGCACCCGGCCAGCTCGCAGTGCGCCGACCCGCGCACCGCACGCGCGCTGCGCGGCGACCTCGACACCATCCTGTTCAAGGCGATGCGCAAGGACCCGGCGCAGCGCTACCGCAGCGTCGAGGCCTTCGCTGCCGACATCGAGCGCCACCTCGCCGGCGAGCCGGTGCAGGCGCGGCCGGCGGGGCTGGCCTACCGGCTCGGCAAGTTCGTGCGCCGCCACAGCGCCGGCGTGATCGCCGGCACGGCGGTCGTCGCGGCACTGGTGGCCGGCACCGCGCTGGCCACCTGGCAGGCACGCGAGGCCGCGCGCGAGCGCGACCAGGCGCGTGCACTGCTGGCACGCAACGAGGCGGTCAACGAGTTCCTCGGCATGCTGTTCACCGAGGCGGCAGCGCCCGAACATGCCGACGCGATCCGGCAGATGCTGGAGCGCGGCGCGCTGCTGGTGTCGCCCGCCTTCGGGCAGAAGCCCGAGCACGAGGCGGCGATCCTGCGCATCCTGTCCGAGTACTTCGACGAGCCGCAGCGCAGCGATGCGCTGCTGGCACGCGCCGCCGAGATCACGCGCCAGTCGGCCGACCGCACGCTGCGTGCGCAGATCGACTGCGACCGCGGCCAGACGCTGCAGGCGCTGGGCCGCAGCGACGAGGCAGTGGCGCTGGTCGAGCGCTGGCTGCGCGAGCCGGGCACGCCAGAGGTCGCGGCCGTGCATTGCCTGCAGATGCGCGGCGCGATCGCGGCGATGACCACCGAGCCGACGGCCGCACTGAGCTACGCGCAGGCGGCGCTGCAGCGGCTGCGCCAGGCCGGGCTGGGCGGCGGCGACGTCGAGGCCGACCTGCTCGGCGACATCGGCTTCGCGCTGCACCAGAACAGCCGCAGCGCCGAGGCCGAGGCCTACTTCGAGGAATCGATGCAGCGCTTCGCCGCGCTGCAACGGCTCGACAGCCTGCATGCGCGCGTGATGCTGAACAACTGGGGCGTGGTCGAGCTGACCACCGGCGAAGTGCTGCGCGCGCTGCAGCGCTACGACGCACTGCTCGCCAGTCACCGCCGGCTGATGGCCTGGCGCGAGCCGCTGAGCTGGCTGCTGGGCAACCGCGCGCTGGCACTGGAGCGGATCGGCCGGCTCGACGACGCACTGCTGGCCTACGAGGAGACCCTGCGCGCCAGCGAGGCGGTGAAGCACCAGCACGGCACGCAGTACGGGCTGGTCGGCATGGCCAGCGTGCAGCTGGCGCAGGGCCGCGTCGACGAGGCGGACCGCTTGCTGGCGCGAGCATCGGCCTTGGGCGGCGACGCGCGCGAGCCGGCCAGCATCCGCGGCACCTGGGTGCAGGCGCGGCTGGACCTGCAGCGCGGCCGCGCCGCACAGGCTCATGCGGCGCTGGAGAAGCAGCTCGCCTTCCTGCGCTCGATCAACGCCAATCAGTACTACCTGGCGATGAACCTGCGCACGCGGGCCGAGGCGGCACTGGCGCTGGCGCGGCACGACGACGCGCTGGCCGATGCGCGCGAGGCGCTGTCGATCGCGCAGCGCCTGCAAGGCGGTAAGCCGCACTCCGACCAGGCGGGGCTTGCCTGGCTCACGCTCGGTCGTGTCGAATTGGCGGGCGGCCGGCCCGACGCCGCGCGCCAGGCCTTCGAGCAAGGTGCCCTGCACCTCGCCGGGGCCACCGGCGCGGACAGCCCCGAGAGCCAGCAGGCGCGTGCGCTGGCGAAGGCGGCCTCGGCGAACTAGGGCCGGAACATCCGTCGGCCACGGGCACTGCCGGCCGTGGCGTCATCACATCGAACGATGAGTCATGCGCGTGGGGCTTGACCCGTCGATGGTGTGCGGCTAACTTTGCAGCAACGCGAGCAGACTCTCTGCCGCGCCAACCCGCCGCAAGGCACGTCTCAACCGCAACGCCGAGGAGGTACCGCCATGAACTGCCGCTACATCCCCCATCGACGCGCGAATTCGCGACGTGACGACGCCGCTCGTCGGCATCGGTACGCACATGCGCGTGGCGTTGCAGCACGGTCCGGGAGAGGGTGCAGACAGATCGTCGTAGACGGTCACTCCCCTCGAGCCAAGTCTCTACGAGGCCCGGACACCGAAAGGTTCCGGGCCTCGTCCATTTCCGGTCGGCTGCAGGTCGGTCGCGCGCCTCGGCGCAGATCGCTCTGACCCAACACATGCCATCGCAACGCCTCGCACGGTGGCGTCGGCGGTCGCAGGGTGGCGATTCGTCACTCGCTTCCGCTTGGCCACCGGGTGCACACACTCATCGGAGCACATCATGGAATCGTCAACATTCAAACTCAGTTCCTGGCGGGCGCGTGTCGCCACAGCGTTTCTCGCGCTGTTCTGCTGCGTCGCCAGCCTCGGCGGCGTCGTCGCGCTGTACGCCTCGGCATCGGGCGAGCTGGATCCTGCGCTGGCGCGGCTCAAGGCCGAACCGCCGGCCAGCCAGGCCGCCCGCAAGCTGGCCGCCGCGCCGTCGCGAACCTGAAGGCGCAGTATGGCTAACGCCTTGCCTCGCAGCTGCCGCCGTCGACCCCGACGGCGGCAGCACACGATCTCAGCGCGACACCGAGGCCCGATCGAGCAGGCGCTCGAAGCCGGGGTAGTCGTCGCGGCGGATCGCGCTCTTGCGCGCGTGGGCGCTCCACGAGCTGCCCGCTGCCAGCGCCGCCTTGAAGGCCGGCGCATCGACGATCCAGCTGCCGCCGAACAGCGTGACGCCGCGTGCGAACAGCGGGTCGGGCAGGCAGCCGGCGCCGGGACCGATCACCGACACACGCTGCGCGCCGCGGCAGTGCTCGAGCAGGCCGTCCAGCGTGTCGTTGAGCAGCACGGCGCTGGTCGACAGAACCTTGTTGCAACCAGCCAGTTCGGCGGCATCGAGCGTGACGCGCCAGCCGTCGTGCTCGCCGGCCAGGTCGGCACGCAGCTCGACGACGGTCAGCGTCGCACCGCTGGCCAGCACCCGCGCCACCAGCGGTGAAAACAGGCCGACCATGCCGACATGGTCGCCCGGCACCAGGTCGAGGTCGCCGATCGAACCCTGCGCCGACGGCGGCAGGTAGCCGGCGCGGTCGAACAGGTGGCGGGTCAGTGCGTTGACGGCGGCGAAGCCGAGCGCCCGCTGCGCGCCATCGGCCAGCGCGAGACGCTGCGCCAGTGCGAGCGACGGCATGCCGGCCAGCGCCGCGGCATCGCCGGCGCGCAGGCGCGCCAGCGTGTCGCCGAGCAGCACGAAGCTCAGGCCGAGCGAGCCGTCCTCCAACTCGATCGCGCAGAACTCGCCGTCGCGTGTGCCGTCGGCGGCCGGCGGCGGCAGGTGCAGCGCGGCCACGCGCGGCAGCGGGCCGAGCCGGGCAAGCCGGCCGACCAGCGCCAGCAGATCGTCGCGGCAGGATGCCAAGCTCAGGGCCTCGTCGCGGCCGGAAAGCGTTCGCGGTGCCACGCCGCCGCCTGGCCGCGCGAGTCCAGCGCCAGCTTGGCGAGGATGTTGGCGACGTGGCGCTTGACGGTGTGCGGGCTCAGTTCGAGCGCGCGTGCGATCAGCTTGTTGCTGTCGCCGGCGGCGATGCAGGCCAGCACCTCCTGTTCACGATCGGTCAGCGGTGTCGCCACCGCGGGCGTGGCCTCCGCCTCGCGCAGCAGCACGACGGCCGTGGGAGCGGCCCGCTCGGCCAGCAGGTTCGCCAGCCACTCGCGTTCGAGCGCGAACTCGGCCGGCGCCGGCGCCGCCGCCATCGCCGCGCAGGCGGCGCGGCCGGTGACCAGCAGGCCGACCGGCTCGCCGGCCTCACGCGCCTGCCGCACCACCGGCGCGAGCACGGTCCACGCGCTACGCGCGTCGCCGCGGCGCAGGTGCACACCGGCCAGCGCCATGCGCACGGTGGTGTCGAGCGACAGCGTGTCGATCTCGGCGGAATCGACCAGCGCCGACTCGAGCCGCTCGCGCGCGTCGTCGAGCCGGCCTTCGCGCAGCGCCGCCAGCCCCTGGATCGCCAGCCGCGCGCCGCGCATGTAGGGCCACTCGCCGGTCGGCGGTGTGGCGGCGAGCTGGTCGACGGCCTGGCGCAGGCCCTCGTCGTCACCCAGCGCCGCGCTCATGCGGCCGAGGTTGTAGAGGTAGACGCCACGCCAGCTGGCACGGCGCTCCGGGTCGGAGTCGACGTCGTCGATCATCGCCTGCGCGGCCTCGCGCATCGCTGCGGCTTCGCCGCGCAGCGTGTGCCAGGCCATCGAGAAGGCGAGGATGGGGATGCGCAGGCTGCGTGGCTGGCCGAGCCAGCGTTCGTCGTCGCGCACCTCGAGCATCAGCCGGTGGGCCTCGTCGGCGCGGCCCTGCCACAGCAGCAGCCAGGCCTGCAGCGCATTGGCCGCCGCGCGCAACGGCGCGTGGTGCTCGCCGGCCACGTGCAGCGCGGCACGCACGAAACGCTGCATCGGCGCGCGCACGCCGGCGCGGCCGACGAACATGAAGTGCGGCGCGCTGCGGTACCACTGCGTCGGCGCCGCCATGCCGGCGTCGGCGCTGCCCCGCCCCTCGAGCAGGTCGGTCATGCGCTCGAGGTGCCGCGCCGGGCCCAGCGCCGGGCCGGTGGCGCCGGTGCGCCAGTACATCATCAGCTCCGACAGCGTCTCGGTGTCGCGGTCCAGCGGCTGCGCGCGCACGGCATCGAGCCGCTGCGCCGCCTCGGCGATGCGGCCGATGGCGATCAGCCCGACGGTCTCCAGCACGCCGGCCTGGCGCGCCAGGTCGGCGTGGCCGGCGTCCTCGAAGCCGCGCGCGGCACGCTCCATCGAGCGCTGCATCGTGATCCACTCGAAGCGCGGCCACGCGCACAGCCCGCGGGCGAAGGCCAGGCGCGGCGAGCGTTCGCGCTGCTCGGCGGGGAATTGCTCGACCAGCCGGATCACCGTCGCGTGGCCGCCGGCCAGCAGCAGCGCCGGCACCGCCGCCACCAGCGCGCCCTCGGCCTGAGCCCAGGCGCCGGCGCGCATCAGCAGGTTGACGCGCCGCATCACGTCGCTTTCCTGCCCGGCGGCGCGCACCAGCAGGTCGTTGAACTCGTCGGGGTGGGCGCGGCGCAGCCGGTCCTCGAGGAAGTCGCGGAACAGGTCGTGCAGGCGCAGCGTGGTCTCGTCGCCGTCGAGCACGGTGGCGAACAGGCCGCGGCGCTCGATCTCCTCCATCCAGCGCGCCGCGCGCGCATCGCCGCTGACCGCCTCGCAGCGCGCCACGGTCAGCTCGGGCAGCACCGAGCAGCGCAGCAGGAAGTCGCGCAGGCCCGAGGGCACGTCGTCCAGCACCTCGGCGGCGAGGTAGTCGAACAGGTGGCGCTGCGTGGTCGCCTGGGCGGCCCGTTCGGCACCGGCCGTGCCGCTGCTGTTCAGGCTCAGGCGCAGGCCGGCCGGCCAGCCGGCGGTGCGTTGCAGCAGCGCCTGCGCCGACCAGACCACCGGCCGCGCGGCAGCGTCGACCAGCGCCTGCACGTCGTCGGCCGAGAAGCGCAGGTCGCCCTGGCGGAACTCGGCCACCTCGCCGGCCGCGCGCCAGCGCAGCAGCGGCAGCGGCGGCTCGACACGGGTGCCGATCACGATCGACCAGGACGGCGGCAGGCCGGCGACCAGCGCCTCGAGCAGCTCGAATACGGCCGGGTCCTCGATGCGGTGCAGGTCGTCGATCACCAGCAGCCCGCGCGACACCTCGGCGGCGGCGAGCGCCGTCAGCAGTTCGTCGGCGGCCTGTGCGCGCCGTTCGCTGCCTTCGTGCAGTGTCGCCAGCAGCGCCTCGGGGGCACGCCGCCAGGGCAGGTCGAGCGGGTCGAGCGCCGCGCACAGGCAGGCGAGGAAACGATGCAGGTCGTCCTCCTCGTCGGCGCTGACCCAGGCGACACGCGCCTCGCCGGCCTGGAAGGAACGCACCGCCTGCGTCAGCGCCACCGTCTTGCCGAAGCCGGCCGGCGCGCACAGCAGCGTCAGCCGCGCCTGCGCCAGCGCGTCGCGCAGGCGGCGCAGCAGCTCGGGCCGGGCGACGAGATGGGTCCGCACCAGCGGTGGCTGGATCTTGGCCGGGGCGAAGGTCTGCGCTTGCACGGCCGACACGATACCGAAGACCGGCGCGCGCGGCAGCCACCCGGTCGCGCGGGCACCGCCTTCACCTTCGCCTCACCGGGCGCCGCGGCCGCGCTGGCATCATCGTCACCATGCGTGTGCTGCTGGTGGAAGACGACACGATGATCGGCGAGAGCCTGCGCGAGGCGCTGCGCCGGCAGGGCATGGCCTGCGACTGGGTGCGCGACGGCCGCGCCGCCGACGCCGTGCTGGCCAGCGAACGCTTCGACGCGGTGCTGCTCGACCTCGGCCTGCCGCAGCGCGACGGCCTGGCGGTGCTGGGCGACCTGCGGGCGCGCGGCGATGCCACGCCGGTGATCGTGCTGACCGCGCGCGACACCTTGCCCGACAAGGTCAGGGGCCTGGACAGCGGCGCCGACGACTACCTCGTCAAGCCCTTCGAGCTGGACGAACTGCTGGCCCGGCTGCGTGCGCTGCGCCGCCGCCACGACGGCCGTACCAGCACCGTGCTGCAGGTGGCCGACCTGACGCTGGACCCGGCCACCCGCGAGGTGCGTCGCGGCGGCCGGCCGGTGCTGCTGTCGGCGCGCGAGTTCGCGCTGCTGCAGGCACTGCTCGAGCGGCCAGGCGCCATCGTCTCGCGCGCACAGCTGGAAGATCGCCTGTACGGCTGGGGCGAGGAGCTGGAGAGCAACGCCATCAGCGTCTACATGCACCAGCTGCGCCGCAAGCTCGGCGACGACCTGCTGCACACCGTGCGCGGCCTGGGCTACTACGCCGGCCCGGCCAAGGACGGCAGCGCTTGAAGACCGACCTGCTGCACTCGCTGCGCGCCCGGCTGTTCGCCTTCCTGCTCGCGCTGGCCGCGGTGACCGCGCTGGCGGTGGGAGGCGCCACCTACTTCAGCGTGCGCACCGAGGCCGACGAGCTGTTCGACTACCACCTGCGCCAGATGGCGCTGTCGCTGCGCGACCAGGGCCGCATCGGCGACGAGGAACGCGACGCGCTGGCCAACCCCGAGTTCGACTACGTGGTGCAGGTCTGGGCGGTCGACGGCGTGACGCTCTACACCAGCCGGCCGCAGGGCATCCGGCAGTCATTGCCGCCGCGCGCCGTGCTCGGCTACAGCCAGATCCGCCTGGCCGGCGAGGACTGGCGCGTGTTCGCCGCCGCCACGCCGGCGCGTGTCGTGCAGGTGGCGCAGCCGCTCGCGGTGCGCCGCGGCCTGGCCGCCAGCGCGGCGCTGCGCAGCGTGCTGCCGATCGCCATCGCCGCGCCGCTGGTCGCTCTGGGCCTGTGGTGGATCATCGGCGTGTCGCTGGCGCCACTGCAGCGCGTCGTGCGCGAAGCACGCTCGCGCGACGCCGACAGCCTGCGCGCGCTGCCCGACGACGACCTGCCGCAGGAGCTGCAGCCGCTGGTCGGCGCCTTCAACGGCCTGCTCGAGCGGCTGGCCGCGGCCTTCGAGACGCAGCGCCACTTCGTCGCCGATGCCGCGCACGAGCTGCGCACACCGCTGACCGCGCTGAAGCTGCAGATCGGTCTGCTGCAGGGCACGCCCGTCGGGCCCGAACAGGACGCCGCGATCGCCCGCCTGCGCGCCGGCGTCGACCGCGCCACGCACCTGGTCGAGCAGCTGCTGGCGCTGGCCCGTGCCGAGCCCGGTGCCGCCGCGGCGCCGATGGCCGAGGTCGACCTCGCCAAGGTGGCACGACAGGCACTGGCCGACGCCGAGCCCCTGGCCGCGCACCGCGGCACGGCGATCACGCTCGACGCGCCGGCACCGGTGCGCCTGCAAGGCGATGCGCAGGCGCTGCGCAGCGCCATCCGCAACCTGCTCGACAACGCAGTGAAGTACGGCGGCCATCGTGTCGAACTGGCGGTGCACCCGGCCGCTGCCGGCGGCTGGCGCTTGCGCGTGGACGACGACGGCCCGGGCATACCGCCCGAGCAGCGTGAGCGGGTGTTCGACCGTTTCCAGCGCGGCGAAGCGCGCGAGATCGACGGCAGCGGCCTCGGCCTGGCCATCGTGCAGGCCGTGGCGAGGCGGCACGGCGCGTCGGTGCAGCTCGGCAGCGCCGCGCTCGGCGGGCTGCGTGTCGAGATGCGCCAGGGTTCTCCCGGCTGATCAGCGCGCGCCGTTCGGCGCTACCCTCGCCGGCACGACAAGAGCGCGCCGCGCCAGGAGACGACGATGTGGCCACCCTCACGGCAGTCTTGCGTGCTGCTGCTCGTGCTGTCGCTCGCGGGCTGTTCGCGTGAGCAGCGCCCGACGGCGCCGGCCACGCCGGCCGTGCCGGTGGCGGCCATCGCGGCGCTGCCCGACGATGGCCTGGCCCTGATCCTGCCCGACCTGATGGACCTGCTCGTCGACCCGGCGGCCGGCGTTCTGATGGCCGCTGCCGCCCAGCCTGCGCACCACGAGCACGAACCACGCGCGCCCGAGGCCTGGCAGGCGGTGGTCGACGCCGCGACGCAGCTGGTGCAGACCAGCGGCATGCTGGCCGATCCGGCGCTGTCGCGCGGCCGCGGCGACTGGCTGCAATGGGCCGAGTCGATGCGTGACGGCGCGGCCACCGGTGCGGCGGCTGCGCGCCGCCGCGATTCACGCAGCCTGTACGCCGCCGGCCAGCAGCTGAAGGCGGCCTGCGAGGGCTGCCATGCACGCTATGCCTCGCGGCCCGCCGAGCCGCTGGTGTCGCACGCGCTGCGCTAGGCCTTGCGCCGCCGCACTGCGCGCACCTTGCCGCTCGGCCCGCCGCCGCAGTAGAACAGCGCCGCACCGTCGGACTCCAGGCCGCTGACGCCGGTGCCGGGCGGCATCTCCAGCCGCTCGATCACGGCGCCGCTGGCCGGGTCGATGCGGCGGATGTCGCTCTGATCGCCTTCCCAGGTGCCATGCCACAGTTCGCCGTCGACCCAGGTCACGCCGGTCACGAAACGGTCGGACTCGATGGTGCGCAGGATCTCGCCGGTGGCCGGGTCGATGCGGTGGATCCGGCGGTCGCGGTACTGGCCGACCCACAGGCTGCCCTCGGCCCAGGCCAGTCCCGAGTCGCGGCCCTGGCCGGGCGCCGGGATCGAGGCCAGCACCTCGCCGCTGGCCGGGTCAATCTTGTCGATGCGCGCCTCGGCGATCTGGTACAGGTGCGTGCCGTCGAACGCGCTGCCGGCGTCGCAGGCGCGCTCCAGCCGGCGCGCGACCGCGCCGCTGGCCGGGTCGATGGCCAGCAATGCGGCATCGGTGGCGGCCCAGACATGCGAGCCATCGTGCGTGATGCCGTGGATGGGCGGGGCGCCGGCAAAGGGGCCGTACTCGCGCACGATCTCGGCCTGCGCCACGGCAGCCGGTTCGGGGTTCGGGGTGCCCATGCGTCCGCCTAGTGCCAGTTGCTGATCTTCAGGTCACGCGGCGCAGGCTGGCCGTGGCCGGTCTCGACCCAGTCGCGCAGGCTCAGCAGGAAGGTCGCCCACTTGGTGCTGCAGTGGGCCATGAACTCGCCACCCTGCCCGGCATCGCGCCAATGGCGGTGACCGAACATCACGATGGTCTGGCCGTCCTGCTGCGACAGCACGAACTCGATGTCGGTGCCCAGCCACTCGGCCGGGCCGTCCTTGACCAACCAGCGCACGCTGCGCTCGGGCGCCAGTTCGACCACGTCCATGCCGAAGCCGCCGATGTCGCCGCCGTTGGCATCGTGGAAGCGAAATGCGACGTGGCCGCCGGGCTTCGAGTGGCCGGTGGTGTCCTCGGTCCACCAGCCGGCCAGGCCGTCGATGGTGGCGAGTGCCGCGTAGACCTGCGACGGCGCGGCCTTGATGCCGATCCGGTGAACGATGTCCATCTTCTTCATCTCCTTGAGTGTGCGTTGCGGCGCCCGCATCGGCACCGTGGGTCGCACTCTAGGCAGGCGGCAGCGAAGCGGGGAGTAACAAGATCGTCGTGAATCCGGCGAGAGGCGCGCTCAGCCAGCGCTGCGCCCGGGCGCGGCCGATGGCGCGGACCTGCCGGGCCGATTCGAGCGCCGCCAGCGCGCGCTGCACCGTGCGCTGGCTCTCGCCCATGGCGAGCGCGAGCGCCGAAGTCGACCAGGCTGCACCGTCGGCCAGCAGCGCCAGCAGCGAGGCCTCGTCGCCTTCGATCGGCGGCAGCAGCACGACCACTGGCTGGGCGCCCTGCCGCGGCGACGGGATCAGCGCATAGCCACGCTCGCTGGCCTCGATGCGCGCCACCGGCGCGATCAGCGCACGCAGCCGGCCGATCTCGACACGCAGCCGCGCGCGGTGCGTCTCGTCGGGCCGGCGGGTGCGGAAGACACGTTCGATGAGCGCTTCACGGCCGACGTCGCCCGGCCAGCCCTCGGCCAGCGCACGTGCCAGCGCGAACAGCACCGGCCGCCGGCCGAGCGGCCACCAGGCGGCGCCGCAGCGCAGGCCACGGCGACAGGCGTCGACCACCAGTGCACCCGAGGCAAGCAAGGCCTCCACCTCGGCCAGGCGCAGCGGCGTTTCGCCGCCGGCGTGCCAGCGCCGCGCGGCAGGCCTCTGCAACGCCGCGGCGGCTGCGGCCACTTCGGCCTGCAGTGCCGGCACGCGCGCGGTGTCCGCGGCTGAGCGGGCGCGCAGCAGCGCGTCGCGCGCCGCTGCGGTGCGCAGTGTGCGCAGCGCGACCTCCGCCGCCGCCAGTTCGGCGACGGCAAGCAGCGCCGGCGAAGCGAGGCCGCCCAGGTCCAGCGCGGCCAGTGCCGCATCCGCGTCGTCGATGCGGCCGAGCAGCAGCAGCCGACGCACGGCGATCAGCCGCGCGTGCGTGGCGTTGGCATGGTCGGCGCGGGCCTCGAGCGCCGCGGCCGCCGCCGCGAGCGGGCGCGGCGAGCCACCGAGCTCGCGCAGCGCCAGCGCGATCTCGGCATCGGCGACCACGCAGCGCGAGCGTGCCAGTGCCTCGTGTGCGCCGAAGCCGCGCGCTGCGCGGCGCAGCAGTTCGCGCGCCCGCGCCAGCTCGCCGAGCTGCGCCATCGCGATGCCGCGCAGCGCCAGCGCCGGCGGGTCGTTGCGCAGCGCGACCCGCTTCAGCGCGCTGAGCGCGTCGCCGGCGGCCAGCGCGCGCCCGGCGGCGGCGATGAGGGAATCCATGGCGGACAGGTTAGCGGGTGGTGCGAACAGGTTGGCAAGACCTTAAAGCTTCATTCTGTTGACATCTTTTGGCGCAGATCATAAGATGCATTTAAACAGCATCTTCAAAAGCCCGAAGGACGCCCCGATGACCGCGCACCACACGACGCGCGAAGACCTGGCCCGATTGGTCGACCGCTTCTACGCCGACGTCTTCGCCGACCCGGAACTCGGGTCGCTGTTCGCCCCGCTGGCCGGCGCGCGCTGGCCCGAACACCGGCAGCGCATGACCGACTTCTGGTGCACGACGCTGCTGCACACGCGCAGCTACCGCGGCAACGTGATGCGCAAGCACCAGGCCTTGCTGCCGGCACTTCGGCCGGCGCACTTCGGGCGCTGGCTGACGTTGTGGCGGCGGCATCTCGACGGGCAGTTGCCGCCGGACGACGCCGCGGAGCTGTTCGCGACCGCCCGCGGCATCGCACGCAACCTGCACCTGGGCTGTTTCGGCCACTTGCCGGAGCTGGTCGACGACGGCAACGCCGTGCGCGTGGCTGCCTGAACGCTGACGTCCCGCCCTCGTCGCGAATCCAGTCCACCTCTTTGTTCTTCAGGAGTACAGCCACCATGGCCACTGACCACTACCTCGCGATCGGCAACCGGGCGATGGCCTGCTCGGCCGCCGCGATGCTGTTCGGCATCGCCGCCGCCTATCCCTTCGCGCAGCACTTCGGCATGGCGTTGCAGATCGTCGCCCACCTGTCGATCGGCATCGCGGCCGGCTTCTTCAAGCTCGGCTACGTGATACGGCTGGCGGCTCAGCACGAGATCGCGCTGCACGCCCGGGAGCCGCAGGCCGGCGCGCCTTCGGGCGTCACCTTCACGTTCGCCTAACCTTCTCCTCATCTGGCGCTCACGCTCGCTTCCTAGAGTGCTCCTCGTCCGCTGCCACCATCGCGCAGCGCCACCAACCAAGGAGCCCTCATGTCACGCAAGCTCACCGCCACGGCCGCCGCGTCGGCGCTGCTGGTGCTCTCGCTGGCCGCCACCGCGGCCGATGCCCTCACGCTGCCGTCGTGGATGCACTTCGGTACCGCGGCGTCCGGCGCCTCGATGACCGAGGCCCGCACCGTCACCGAGTCCACCGCTGCGGCCGCCCCGGCAGCCGCACCCAGTGCGCTGCCGGCCGGCCAGCTGCCCAACTACCGCGCCATCGTGCAGTCGCAGGGGCCGGCGGTGGTGGGCGTCACGGTGGCCGGGTTGCGCAACGTCGGTGCCGATGCGTCGGACGACGAAGACGCCCCCGACGCCGGGGCCGACCCGTTCTACCGCTTCTTCCGTGGCATCCCCGGCCTGCGCCTGCCGCCGCAAGGCGCGCAGCCGTTCCGCGGCCAGGGCTCGGGCTTCATCGTCAGCGCCGACGGCCTGATCCTGACCAACGCACACGTGGTGCGCGGGGCCAAGCAGGTGACGGTGAAGCTGTCCGACCGGCGCGAGTTCGCCGCCCGCGTGCTGGGCAGCGACGCCACCACCGACATCGCGGTGCTGAAGGTCGACGCCCAGGGCCTGCCCACCGTCACGCTGGGCGACCCGCGCGCCGTGCAGGTGGGCGACTGGGTGCTGGCCATCGGCGCGCCGTTCGGCTTCGAGCAGACGGCCACGCAGGGCATCGTCAGCGCCAAGGGCCGCTCCCTGCCGGGCGACAGCGTCGTGCCCTTCATCCAGACCGACGCCGCGGTGAACCCGGGCAACTCCGGCGGCCCGCTGTTCGACTCGGCCGGCCGCGTGGTCGGCATCAATGCGCAGATCTATTCGCAGAGCGGCGGCTTCCAGGGCCTGGCCTTCGCGATCCCGCTCGACGTGGCGCTGCACGTCAAGCAGCAGATCGTCGCCAAGGGCCGCGTCGACCACGCCCGCCTGGGCGTGTCGCTGCAGGACCTGTCGGCGCCGCTGGCCTCGTCGTTCGGCCTCGCCTCGCCCTCGGGCGCGCTGGTCTCCAGCGTGGTGCCGGGCAGCGCGGCCGACAAGGCCGGCCTGAAGGCAGGCGACGTGATCACCGCGGTCGACGGAGCACCGGTGCAGGTGGCCGGCGACGTCTCGCAGCGTGTCGGCCTGGCCCAGCCCGGCCAGCGCATGGCGCTCGCGGTGTGGCGCGACAAGTCGCGCAGCGAGCTGGCGGTGACACTCGGCCGCGCCGAGCCCGAAGGCAAGCAGGCTGCGGCCGCCGGCGAAGGCGGCACGCTGGGCCTGGCGGTGCGCCCGCTGCAGCGCGACGAGCTGCGCGGCTCGGGGCTGGACCACGGCCTGCTGATCGAGCAGGTGTCCGGCCCGGCGCAGCTCGCCGGCGTGCAGCCGGGCGACGTGCTGCTGGCGCTCAACGGCAAGCCGGTGCAGCGCATCGAGCAGGTCGCCGAGGTGCTGCGCACGAAGCCCAAGCATGTGGCGCTGCTGGTGATGCGCGACGGGCAGCAGATCTTCGTTCCGGTCAGCCTGGGCTGAGCGCAGCGCTGGCGCGCGCGCGTTCGATGACGCCGCGCCGCCACTTCTCGCGGCAGATCGATCACACCGCGGCCGCGAATGACGGGCATGGTCGCGCGCCAATGCGAAACCTCGCGAAGCAGCGCGACAGTCGCGATGCAGCGGCGTAGCATGACCTTCGCGTGGTTCCGCAGGAGGCCGCGATGCAGGCATGGCACTCGAGCAGCGACGGTGGCCGGCGCGCCGCCGGCGCCACGCTGCAGCCGCGCCGCCGCGAGGCCTGCGCCTATCTCGCCGGCAGCGGCCTGCCGGTCTGGCCGCTGTGCGGCTGGGCCGGGTTGCGGCCGCTGCAGCGTGGCCGCCGCGAGTTCGGCGAACTGGCGCTCGGCGCGGCGCGACTCGGCCCGCAGCAGCGCGTCGGCTACCTGAACGACGGCGTCAACCAGCGCGTCGAACGCTGCCCCGACGACCCGGACCACGACCACTGGGCCACCCCCTACGAGACGCTGACGCGCGGTGCCGGCGATTGCGAGGACTCGGCGATCGCCAAGTTCTTCCTGCTGCTGGCCAGCGGGGCGCCGGACGGCGGCGTGCGGCTGCTTTATGCGTGGCAGCTGGTCGGCGAGCCCCCGTTCCGGCGCCGTGCCCACATGGTCGTGGTGGTGCGCCGGATCAGCGAGGACCCGTGGGTGCTGGACTCGGCCCGCCTGATGGCCGAGCCGCTGTCGCTGCGCGACGACCTGGTGCCGGTGTTCAGCTTCGACGAGCGGCGGCTGTGGTACCGCCTCGACGCCGAGCCGTTGCCGCCGGCCCGCTCGCGCCTGCGGCCCTGGCAGGAACTGCTCGAACGCTGGCACGCGCAGTGCGCACATTGATCCGCCACGCAGGAGGAACCACCATGCCTTACGTGCACCGCAATGCCCACGGCCAGATCGAGAGCCTGCATCGTGCGGCGACGCTGGATGCCAGCGAGTACCTGCCTCAGGCTTCCGACGAGGTGCAGCGCTTCCTCGGCCGCGAGGACAACGCCGACGCCTACGCGCGCCTGGATGCCGATGTCGTGCGTGTGCTCGAGGACCTGATCGAGGTGCTGCTCGCCCACGGCCTGCTGCGCATCACCGACCTGCCGCAGCCCGCGCAGGCGAAGTTCTTCGCGCGCCGCGAACACCGCGAGCGCCAGCCGGCGCCGGCCGCGTTCGCGGCGTCCGGCTTCGTCGACATCATCGACGACAGCGCCTTCGCCAGCCTCGGCGCCGCCGAGCGGCCCGCCTCAGGCTAGCGTGCGGCCAAAGAAGCGCATCGTGCGGTCCCAGGCCATCTGCGCCCAGGCGGCGTCGTACTGGGTGATGGCGATGCGGTTGCGGCCCTGCGCGTCCTCGTTGGCGAAGGCATGCTGGGCCAGGTAGCGATGGCCCTCGTAGCGGACCTTCGCTTCCTGCAGCCTGGCCTCCAGGCCATCGACGCTGGCGATCGGGAAGGCACCATCCTGCGTGGCCCAGTGCGCCTGCAAGGGGATGCGGATCTTCGTCGCGTCGACGTACTCCAGCGGCGGCAGGCCGTACCAGATCACCGCGGCATCCGCTTCCGGCACCATCGTCGAGGCCAGCACGGTCAGCGCACCGCCCATGCAGTAGCCGGTCACCCCGACCTTGCCGCTGCCGCGCTGCGCGGCCTTCAGGTACTGCACCGCGCCGCGCACGTCCTGCGAGGCGGCGTCGCCGAAGTTCAGGCCGGTCATCAGGTGGTGCGCCTCCTCGGCCTCGACCGTGCTCTTGCCGCGGTAGAGATCGGGCACCAGCGCGGTGAAGCCGGCATCGGCAAAGCGCTGCGCGACGCCGAGGATCTGCGCGTTCACGCCCCACCATTCCTGGATCACCACCACCGCGCCGAGCGGCTGCTGCGCCTCGGCCAGCTGGCCCCTCACGGCCTGGCCGTCGGGGCGCTTGAACTCGATGCTGCGCGCCATGCTGTCTCCTTGTTGCTGCGAAGCGGGGGGCGAGTATCTCAGGCGGCCTCGTGCCCTTGCACCTGCAGGGTCGCGACGAACACCGTGCCCTCGCTCGAGCTGCGCGCGATGCGCACCGTGCCCTGCATCGCCGTGGCGATCTGCGCGACGATGGCCAGCCCGAGGCCGGCGCCGCCGCGGTGCTCGCGGCCGGCACGGCCCTGGCCGAAAGGCGCGAAGACGCCGGCCTGGTCCTCCGGAGCGATGCCCGGGCCGGTGTCGGACACCACCAGGCACAGCAGCCGCGCACCGGCGGGCAGCGTGTCGGCGGCTTCCAGCGCGGCCGTCAGCGCCACCTCGCCGCGCGCGGTGAACTTGACGGCATTGCCGACCAGGTTGTGCACCACCTGCGTCAGGCGCAGCGGATCGCAGACCACCAGTCGTCGCGGCGTCGAAGCGCCATTCGGCGCGCAGCACCAGGCCCTTCAGCTCGGCCTGCACGCGCCACGGCGCGACCGCGCCGTCGAGCACGTCGGCCAGGCGCACCGGCGCCGGCTGCAGGTCGACGCCGCCGCCTTGCAGCCAGCGTTCGATGTCGAGCGTGCGCTCGCACAGGTCGAGCAGCGTGGCGGCCGACTGGCGCATCGCCGAGGTCAGCGCCGCCACGCGCGCCTGCGGCAGCGTGCCGGCTTCCAGCATCGCCAGGCCGCCGCGCAGGCCGCCCAGCGTGCCGCGCAGCTCGTGGCTCAGGTAGGCGGTGAAGCGTGCGCGCGCCTGCACCTGCTCCTCGGCGGCACGGCGGGCCGCGTCGTAGGCCTGGGTCGCGGCGGCCAGGCGCCGGTTGCTGACCCACAGGCCGGCCACCACCAGACCACCGACCAGCAGCAGCACCGCGGCGATCGCCAGCGCGCGGCCCCAGGGAATGCCGGCACTGAACTCGACCCTCAGCCAGCGGTCCTCGATCGCATGGCGTTCGGCCGGCGTCGTCGCGTCGAGCGCGGAGCGCAGCACGGCGACGAGCTCGGGCTGGGCCTTGGGCACCGCGAAGTACAGCTCGCTGTCGCCGTGCGGCACGATGCCCACCGTCTTCAGCGCGCCCTGGTGGCGCTGCTCGAGCAGCAGGTTGACCACCTTCATGTTGCCGATGGCCAGGTCGGCCTCGCCCTGGCGCAGCGCCTGCAGCACCTCGGCCTGGCTGTCGTACTCGACGAAGCGCAGCCCCGGGTGCCGCGAACGCAGCACCGGCAGCAGGAAGTGCTGGCGCAGCAGCGCGACGCGGCGCGCGCCGCGGCCGTCGAGGCCGTCGCCGAAGTACTCGTCGCCGGCGGCGACGATCACCGTCGGCACGCGCAGCAGCGGGCCGACGAAGTCGAAGCTCTTGGCGCGTTCGGCGTTGCGCGCCGCGCCGACGACGACGTCGAGCTCGCCGCGACCGGTCTTGTCGAACACGTCGGCGAAGCTGCCGCCCTGTTCGTAGCTGACGATCAGCCCGGCCTTGCCCGCGACCACGCGAGTCAGCTCGCCGAGCATGCCGTCGAAGCCGCCGGCGCGGCTGGTGAAGCTGATCGGCGCGAACGCCGCGTCGAAGCCGACACGGATGCCGCCGTGTTGCTGCACCCAGGCGCGCTGCGCGTCGGTCAGCGGAACCGCCGGCGCGGCATCGGGGCCGAGCACGCTGCGCGGCAGCCATTTGGCAGCGAGCTGGCCGATGTCGTCGGTGGACAGCCGCGCAACCGCCTGCTCCAGCGTCGCCGCGAGCGCCGGCAGGTCCTTGCGCACCGCCGGGGCGAGCGAGTTGCCCGGTGCCGCCAGCGTGCCGCGCAGCACCAGGTTGGCGGTGAAGTGCTTCTCCATGTAGTAGGTCGCGACCTGGCGGAAGGTGACGCACAGGTCGGCGTCGCCGGCCGCGGTGGCGACGATCGCCGCCTCGACGGTGTCGTAGGTCTGCAGGCGTGCGCCCGGGTAGCGGGCGCGGATCAGTTCGTCGGCCACCGAGTCGCGTTCGACGGCGACGCGGTAGCGCGAGAAGCTGTCGTCCAGCGACAGGTCGGGCACGCGGCGGTCGGCCACCACCACGGTCTGCGTGGCGAACATCGGCCGCACGAAATGCAGGTAGGCCAAGCGCTGCGGCGTCTCGCTGGCGAACGGGGTCATCTCGACCTCGCCGCGGCGCAAGGCGGCCAGCACCTCGGGGAAGGAGTCGTAGCGGTGGTACTCGAAGCGCAGGCCGGCGCCCTGCGCGACGCGGTCCATCACGTCGGCGACGAAACCTTCGTAGCGCCCGCCGCTGCCGGCGAAGTAGTAGGGCGCGAACTCGCCGGAGACGCCGACGCGCACGATCGCCGGCTCGGCGGCCGGCGCCACGGGAGCCGGTGCCGCCAGGGCGATCAGCGGGAACCAGAGCATGGCGGCCAGCCAGGCCGCGATGCAGCGCACGAACGTCCTCCCCCGCTGGTGCAAGCCACTCCTCCCGTGGAACTGCTGCCCGTTGAATGCCGGCGCAGTATCGCAGCGGGATGACGCCCCCTCAAGCCAAGCAGTGCACGCCTGGCCGCGGAACGTGGCTCGGTCGCTCGCTCAGCCGCCCAGCTTGTTCGGATTGCGCCAGGCGCGTTCGAACGGCAGCCGCCAGGCGTGCGGGGCGATCAGCTGGTGGATGGACTTCGGCCCCCACGAACCCGCCGGGTACAGGCGCACCGGTGGCGGCGCCTCGAGCAGCTGGGTCGACACCTGCCACAGCCGCTCGATGCCCTCGGCGGTGGTGAACAGCGTGCGGTCGCCGCGCATCGCGTCGAGGATCAGCCGCTCGTAGGCCTCCAGCACCTCGCCGGCCAGGCCGGTGTCGTGCATCGCGAACTGCAGGCTCAGCTTGTCCAGCCGCATGCCCGGGCCGGGGCGCTTGCCGTAGAACGACAGCGACATCTTCGACGCGTCGGCGAGATCGAAGGTCAGGTGGTCGGGGCCTTGGGCACCGACGCCGGAGCCGGGCGGGAACATGCTCTTCGGCGGCTCGCGGAAGGCGATCGAGATGATGCGCTGGCCCTCGGCCATCTTCTTGCCGGTGCGCAGGAAGAAGGGCACGCCGGCCCAGCGCCAGTTGTCGATGAAGCACTTCAGCGCGATGAAGGTCTCGGTCTCGCTCTCGGCGTCGACGCCCTCCTCGTCGCGGTAGCCGTTGTACTGGCCGCGCACCACGTCGTGCGGCTGGATCGGCAGCATGCTGCGGAAGACCTTGTTCTTCTCCTCGCTGATCGGCGCCGGCTCCAGCGCGGTCGGCGGCTCCATCGCCATGAAGGCGAGGATCTGGAACAGGTGGGTGACCACCATGTCGCGGTAGGCGCCGGTCTGTTCGTAGAAGGCCGAACGTTTGCCCAGGCCCAGCGTCTCGGGCACGTCGATCTGCACGTGGTCGATGAAGTTGCGGTTCCAGATCGGCTCGAACAGGCCGTTGGCGAAGCGGAAGGCGAGGATGTTCTGCGCCGGCTCCTTGCCGAGGAAATGGTCGATGCGGAAGATCTGGTCTTCGGCGAACACCTCGTGCAGCCTGGCGTTCAGCGACACCGCGCTGGCCAGGTCGGTGCCGAAGGGCTTCTCCATCACGATGCGCGAGCGCTCGACCAGCTGCGCCTCGCCGAGCAGGCGCACGGCCGGCAGCGCGGCGCTCGGCGGCACGCTCAGGTAGTGCAGGCGGCGGCACTCGACGCCGAGGTCCTTCTCCGCGCGTTCGACCGCCGCCTTCAGCGCCGCTGCGCCGGCGCCGAGCGGCACGTAGTCGAGCCGCGAGGCGAAGGTCTGCCAGTCGGCGTCGGCGACCTTGCGGCTCCCGAATTCGTCGAGCGCCGAGCGCGCAGCGGTGCGGAAGCCGTCGGCGTCGAGCTCGTCGAGCGACACGCCGACGATGCGGTAGCCGGGAATGAAGCCGGCACTGGCCAGGTGGTAGAGCCCGGGCAGCAGCTTGCGGCGGGCCAGGTCGCCGGTGGCGCCGAACAGCACCACCACCTGCGGAAAGCGCGGCCCGACGCCGGGCGGGATCTTTGCCACCGGGATCCTCCTCGCGACGCGATGTCGCCAGCCGGACAGTAGCAAGGAATGGACCGAAATGCCCGTGCGGGCGGTCCGGCGTCAGTCGCGGTCGGGCGCGCCGAGCGGGAAGTAGGGGCGGAACGGGCGTGCCTCGTCGACCGCCCGCGCGAACGACGCTCGCGCCAGCAGGCGGCGCCGGTAGGCCAGCACGTGGGTGTGCTGCTCGCCGATGCGCTGCGTCCAGTCGGCATAGAACAGGAACGGCGCCGCGCCGCAGTCGGCCAGGCTGAATTGGTCGCCGGCCGCCCATTCGCGCGAGGCCATCACGCCGTCGAGCCAGGCGTAGGCGGTGTCGAGCATCGCGCGTGCCTTGGCCACGCCGTAGGGGTCGCGCGATCCCTCGGGGCACAGCGCATCGAAGACGACCTTCTGCTGCGGCGTGGAGACGTAGTTGTCGAAGAAACGATCCATCATGCGCACCTCCAGCGCCGCCTGCGGATCGGCCGGGATCAGGCGCACCGGGCCGGGTCGGGTCAGGCCCAGGTACTCGACGATGCAGCTGGCTTCGAGGATGGTGCGTTCGCCATCCACCAGCACCGGGAAGCGCTTCATCGGCCACAGGCGGGTCAGCGTCTGCATCGCCGGGCTGTCCGGGCCGGCCAGTTCGTGGCGCTCGAACGCGACGTCGTTCTCGTACAGCGCCACCAGCACCTTCTGGCAGTACGACGAGAACGGGTGGTAGTAGAGCTGCAGGGCCATCGCGGGAGCCTCCGGAATGCAATGCACGGGCAGCCCGGATGCTGCCACGATGGCCTCGCCCGCGTTGCTCAGAGCCAGTAGCGCAGCAGCGCGAACTGGTAGCCGCCGTCCTTGCTGGCCTCGCCGGCCTGCAGCACACGCACGGTGCTGATGCGATCGTCGGCCTGCAGCGCCAGCGCACGGCCGGCGTCGCGCTGCATCGGCGCGGCCACCGGCGTGACCACGCGGCCGGCGCTGCCGAACGTCGCATCGGCCGCGCCGTCGCCGCTGTAGCGCAGCAGCGCGAAGTTGCCGGCCGAGCCGGCGCCTTCGTAGACCCAGCCGCCGACGATCAGCTTGCCGTCGGCCTGGCGGACCAGCGCGGTGGCTGCGTCCCAGTTGTCGGCCGCCAGCGCGGTGATCACACGGCCACCGGTGCCGAAGCCGGCATCCAGCGTGCCGTCGGCGTTGAGCCTCGCCAGCGCGACGTCGTTCATGCTGGAGCCGGCCAGCACCAGCTGGCCCTGCGGCGTGGCCAGCACCGCACGCGCCGCGCCGATGGTCGAGCCGAACAGCGCACCGACCTTGCCGCCGCTGCCGAAACCGCCGTCGAGCTGCCCGTCGGCCAGGTAGCGCACGGCGGCGAAGTCGCCCTCGCCGCCGACCGCGACGATGCGCTTCTGGTTGCCGACCTGCTGCCAGGTCATCGCGTAGATCGAGTCGCGCGCCGACTGGCTGCGCACCGGCGTCAACACCTTGCCGGCGTTGCCGAAGCCCGCATCGAGCGAACCGTCGGTGTTGTAGCGGGCCAGCGCGAAGTCGATGCCGGTGGTGGTCGAACCCTGGTCGCTCTCGCCGCCGACGACGATCTTGCCGTCGTCCTGCACGAGGATGGCATTGATGCGGTCGGTCGAGGTGCCGAACGAGGTGACCACCTTGCCGCCCTGGCCGAAGCTGGTGTCCAGCCTGCCGTCGGCGTGGTAGCGCACCAGCAGGAAGTCGAGGTCGGTGCCGCTGGTCGCGGTGCTGCCGCCGACGAGGATCTTGCCGTCGCGCTGCAGCGCCACCGCGTAGGCCTGGTCAGCACCGCCCGACGCGGCGAAGCCCGTCACCACCTTGCCGCCGCTGCCGAAACCGGCGTCGAGCACGCCGTCGCGGCCGTGGCGCACCAGCGCGAGGTCGGTGCCGCCGGCGGCGGTGCTGGTCCAGCCGACGCTGAGCACCTTGCCGTCGGGCTGCACCGCCAGCGCGGCGGCGTAGTCCTCGCCCTCGCCGGGCGAAACGAACTGCGCACCGCCCTGGAAGCTGGTGTCGATGGCGCCGGGCAGGCCGCCGACGGTGACCGTCAGCGGCGCACTGGCGGTCTTGGTGCCGGCGCTGCCGAGCGCACGCACGGCCGTGGGCAGCGAATGCGGCGCCGACGCGGCGGCGCTGAGCGTGATGCGCGCGCTGGTGGCGCCTTCGGCAATCACCACCGACGCGGCGCTGGCTCCGGCCGGCAGGTTCTGCAGCGCCACCTGCACGGCGCCGCTGAAGCCGTTGCGGCGGGTCAGCGTCGCGGTGAGCTGCACCGTGTGGCCCTGGATGACCAGCGCCTTGTCGGTGGACAGCAGCAGCGAGAAGTCGCCGTTGTCGGCCGGCGGCGGGTTCTCGGTGGGCGGCGGCTCGTTGCCGCCGCTCGACGGCGTGGACCCGCCGCCGCCACAGGCGGCCAGCGTGGTGGCGAGGATCAGCAGCGCAGCGGCCTGCGCGATCGGGGTGGTTTTCATGACGGAGGCTCCCTGGGGCCGAGTGGATGACGGGGCGCACTGTAGGAAGCAGGGGTGGGGTCGTTCATCGCCCGATGGAGCCAGCGGCCGGGCGCGGCGGAGAGCCACGGCGAGGAGCCATGACTGCATGGCTCCCGCATGCGCCATGCGGGCGATGCGCGGCCAGCGCCCGGGACGCGAAGCTGGCGGCCTTCCAGATCCACGTCCTCCGAGAGAACTCATGAACCTGCACCACCTCCTGGCCGCGCTGGCGGCCACCTTCGCACTGGCCGCCTGCGGTGGCGGCGGCAGCGCCACGCCTGGCGATCCGGCCGAGCCGCCGGCGCCCGAGGCCACCGCCGTCGGCGAGCCGATCGGCGTGGCCACGCGCGCCGTGATCGGCAGCGCCGGCGGCACGCTGGACAGTGCCGACGGCAGCGTCCGCCTGGTCGTGCCGGCCGGCGCCCTCACGCGCGACGAAACCGTCTCCATCCAGGAGATCAGCCACCAGAACCACGGCGCGCCGGGGCGGGCCTGGCGCATCGAGCCGCAGGCCCTGGTGCCGACCCTGCCGCTGACGCTGCACTTCCGCTACGCCGAGACCGAGCTGCAGGGCACCGACGCCGCCGAACTGCGCCTGGCCTACCAGGACGCCCGACGGCGCTGGATCCTGCCGTCGGCAGCCGCGCCCGCGCTCGACACCGGCACACGCACGCTGAGCCTGGGCACACGCCGCCTGGGCGACTGGTCGCGTTTCGCGCGCCTGTCGCTGTCGCCCGGCGCCGCCACCGTCAAGGTCGGCCAGCAGCTCGCGCTGAAGGTGCTGCGCTGCGAGGTGACCGGCTTCGACGCCGGCACCGACGGCAGCGACCCGCAGCTGGTCACGGACTGCCTGCCGGCGCCGCAGGTGAAGACGCTCGGCCCGCAGGTCAACGGCCAGTCGGGCGGCAATGCGAGCATCGGCACGGTGCTGCGGCCCGATGCGGACCGCGCCGAGTACGTCTACACGGCGCCGGCCACCGTGCCCAGCCCGCGCAGCGTCGCGGTCTCGGTGCAGACGCTGCTCAGTGCCGAGCCCGGCAGCCCGGCGAGCACCTTCCTGGTCAGCAACATCACCATCGAGGACGGCGACGGCTGCGCCTGGGTGCACAGCGTGAAGAGCTTCGACTACGAGGTTCGCGTGGCCGCCTTCTCGGTGTACGCCGCCTCCGGCAACGCCAGCTATTCCGGCACCGGCAAGCTCGAAGCGACCGGGCGCCTGCAGCGCATCGGCGCGCCGGGCGCGAGCATCGCGGCGTTCAGCAGCTTCGGCCAGAGCGCCAGCGGCCTGGTCAACGTGCACGGCACGCTGCGGGTGAACGACCCGGCCCAGCCTTACACGCAGGCCTACGCGGCCAGCGGCGCCCCGTCCGGCCTGGGCACGCAGCTGCCGCCGGCGCTGTTCGTGCTGAGCATCGACACGACCAACTGCAGCTACGTGTTCGGCGGCAGCGCGATGACCCACGGCAGCATCGAGGGCGGCCCGGGGGCCACCGCCGACGCGGTGATGACGCCGGGGTCGCTGCACTTCAAGAACATGCCGCTGGCCGCCGATGCCGGCAGCAGCCGCACGCTGGCCGTCGACGCGCTGGAGGCGCCCTTCTCGCTGGACACCGAAGGCAACGGCTTCGCGCCGTGGGGCAGCCTGCGGGCGATGCCCTTCGCGGCCGGCAGCACGCTGGTCAGCTGGCAGCTGCGCGCGGCGGCGCCCTAAGATCGGCGCCTGCGGACAGGGAAGGAGTGCTCACGCGTGTTCGGCGCCATCGCAGGCGATGTCATCGGCTCGGTCTACGAGCGCGACAACGTCAAGCACAAGGCCTTCCCGCTGTTCGTGCCGGCCAGCCGCTTCACCGACGACACGGTGCTGACGGCGGCGCTGGCGCACAGCCTGCTCAGCGGCGAGGATGCCGGCCGCACGATGCGCGCGTTCCACGCCCGCTACCCCGACGCCGGCTTCGGCCCGACCTTCCGCGCCTGGATCGCGGCCGGCGAAGGTGCCCCGGCACCACGCAGCACGAGCAACGGCGCGGCGATGCGCATCGCGCCGGTGGGCTGGGCCGGCGACTCGCTGGCCGTGGTGCTGGCCGAGGCGCAGCGCCTGACCGTGCTGACGCACGACCATCCCGAGGCGGTGGCGGGCGCGCAGGCCACGGCCGCTGCGGTCTTCCTCGCACGCAGCGGCGCGAGCAAGGCGGAGATCCGCGCCTTCGTCGAGTCGCGCTTCGGCTACGACCTGTCGATCTCGCTGGACGCGGTGCGGCCCAGCTACACCTTCGACCTGTCCTGCGTCGGCACGGTGCCGCACGCGATCCGCGCCTTCCTCGAAGCCACCGGCTTCGAGGATGCGCTGCGCAACGCGATCTCGATCGGCGGCGACTCCGACACGCTGGCCTGCATCGCCGGCGCGATCGCCGAGGCGCATTTCGGCGGCGTGCCGGAACACATCGCGCAACCGGTGTGGCAGCGCCTCGACGCGCCGCTGCGCGAGCTCACGGAGCGCTTCTGCGCGCGCCACGGCATCCGCGTGCCGCCGGCGCCCTGAGCGTCGCCCGCGCGGACTACCAGGCGAACGACCACTCCGCCCAGTCGGCGTGGTCGGGGCGGCGCTCGCGGGCAGCGCGCTGCAGTGCCGCCTGCACCCAGCGGGCAGCCAGCGGCAGCGGGCCGTGGCCCGACTCGATGTTGATGTGCCCGGCGTCGCCGAGGTTGACGAAGTGGCTGCCCCAGCGCGCCGCCCAGCGGTGGGCGCTGGCCGGCTTCATCCACGGGTCGGTGTCGCTGGCGACCATCACGGTGCTGCGTGGCAGCCGCTGCAGCGGCAGGCGGCCGCCGATGCCGAAGCGGTCCGGCTCGGCCGGCGCGACCAGCAGCGCCGATTCGATCGGCGAGTCCGGGTGGCGTGCCAGGTGCTGCGCCAGCGCCAGGCAGCCGAAGCTGTGCGCCACCGCGATGTAGCCACGCTCGCGGCCGGAGGCCACGCTGCTCGCGATGCGCTCGGACCAGCGGTCGAGGTCGGCGCTGCCCCAGTCGCGCTGCTTCACGCGCAACGCGTCGCGGTGCTGCGCCTGCAGCCAGGTCTGCCAGTGGCCCGGCCCGCTGTCGTTCAGCCCGGGCACGACCAGCAGGCGCGGCAGCTCAGAGTGCGGCAATCGACACCTCGGTGGACTTGACCAGCGCGATGACCTCCTTGCCGACGGCGAGCTTGAGGTCCTTCACCGAACGTGTGGTGATGACCGAGGTGACGACCAGGCCGGAGGGCGTCTCGACGTCGATCTCGGAAACCACCGGGCCTTCGATGATTTCCTTGACCTTGCCGCGGAACTGGTTGCGGACGTTGATGGCGGTGATGCTCATGGAGAAACCTTTCGGTCGTGGGGCTGAGTGAGGCAGATCGACTCTAGGTGCCTGCCGCCAGCCCGAGAACGAATGAAAGCGCGGCTGCAAATGCGTTCCGCGCATGAAGCGCGCGGCCGGGGGCAGCATTGCCTACACTGGCCCGCAGCGCCAGGAGCCCGTTCGATGCTGATCTTCCGCCAGCTGTTCGACCCCGCCTCGTCCACCTACAGCTACCTGCTGGGTGACGGCGACAGCGGCGAGGCGCTGCTGATCGACCCGGTCTACGAGCAGGTGCCGCGCGACCTGGCGCTGGTGCAGGAGCTCGGCCTGCGGCTGCTGGCCACGCTGGACACGCACGTGCATGCCGACCACGTCACCGGCGCATGGCGGCTGCAGCAGCGCTGCGGCAGTCGCATCGCGCTGGCCGAGGCCGCCGGCGCCGACGCGGTCGACCGGCCGCTGCGCGACGGCGAGCGTGTCGCCTTCGGCAGCCGCCACCTGGAGGTGCGCGCGACGCCCGGCCACACCGACGGCTGCCTGACCTACGTGCTGGACGACCACGGCATGGCCTTCACCGGCGACAGCCTGCTGATCCGTGGCTGCGGCCGCACCGATTTCCAGCAGGGCAGCCCGCAGCGGCTGTTCGAATCGGTGCACCGGCAGATCCTGACGCTGCCCGACGCGTGCCTGCTCTACCCGGCGCACGACTACCGCGGCGTCACCGTCACCAGCGTGGCCGAGGAGCGCCGCTTCAACCCGCGCCTGGGCGGCGACGTCGACGAAGGCGACTTCACCGGCTACATGAACCACCTCGGCCTGCCGCATCCGAAGCTGATGGACGTCGCGGTGCCGGCCAACCTGCGCTGTGGCCGGCCCGAGGACGGCGCACCGCCTCCGGAGGCGCCCGGCTGGGCACCGCTGACGCTGCGCTTCAGCGGCGTCTGGGAGATCGAGCCGATGGCGCTGCTCGAGCACGTCGCGGCGGTACAGATCGTCGACGTGCGCGAGGCGCCCGAGTTCATCGACCGGCTCGGCCATCTGCCGGGAGCCCGGCTGGTGCCGCTGTCGCAGCTGACGCAGCGCCTGCGCGAACTCGACCGCGGCCGGCCGGTGGTGGCGGTGTGTCGTTCGGGCGTGCGTTCGGCGCAGGCCAGCGTGCTGCTCGCCAAGGCCGGCTTCGCGCAGGTGGCCAACCTGGCCGGCGGCATGCTGCGCTGGAAGATCGAAGGGCTGCCGGTGGCGCCGGACAACCCCTAGGGCCTCAAGCCGCCGCCAGGCGGCCCGGGACGAAGGCCGGCGCCGGTTCGGCGCGGCGCAGCGGCGTGTGCCGCCAGACTTCCTCGCCCGACTCGTAGACGCGCAGTTCGCCGGCGGCGAACGGGCGCCATGGTTCGTTGCGCGTCAGCGGCTCGGTGGCGATCAGCACCATGCGGTCGTCGGCGCCGTTGGTCTGCGCCAGGTCCAGCACCATGTCGTGGTCGACCAGGTGCGCCTGCACGAACGGATGCTGGCGCTGCAGCGCGTGCAGCCGGGTGCTGGCGTGGGCGTAGAGCACGTCGCCGTCGGAGAGCAGGAAGTTGAAGTTGCCGTGTCGCGCGATGCCGCCGGCCAGTTCGGCCAGCAGCGGCGCCACATGCTTCCAGTGCGGCAGCGCACGCCGGCGGAAGGTGCGGCGCAGCTCCTGCAGCAGGAAGCAGAAGGCGCGCTCGCTGTCGGTGTCGCCCACCGGCAGGTGGCTGCCGTTCAGGCGCGGCGCGAAGTCCTTCAGGTCGCCGTTGTGGCAGAACGACCAGTGCCGGCCCTGCCATTCGCGTACGAAGGGGTGGCAGTTCTCGAGGCGCACCGGCCCCTGCGTGGCCTTGCGCACATGGGCCATCACGGTGCGCGCGCGGATCGGGTGGCGGCGCAGGAAGTCGGCCAGCGCGGCGTCGCTGGCGCGCTGCTCGTCGATGAACACCCGGCAGGAACGGCCGTCGTGGAAGGCCAGGCCGTAGCCGTCGACGTGGTCACCCGTCACCCCGCCCCGCGCCGACAGGCCGGTGAAGGAGAAGGTCGCCGCACTCGGCGTGTTGCTGTTCAGGGCGAAGAGCTGGCACATGGGCTGACGGTGGAATGCTCGAATGGCAAGCGAGGCTCGTGCCACACTCGGATTGAAACGCGCCCGCCGAGGCACGAAACGAGGAACAGCATGCGAAATTCGACGCTCACCGCCCCTTCCAACGCGGCTGGCGCCTGGGCGGTGCACGCTTTCGATGCGCCGCTGGGTGCGGAAGTGGTCGGCCTGGACCTGTCGCAGCCGCTGGACGACGACACATTCGGTCGGGTGCACCGCGCCCACCTCGACCACCACGTGCTGGTGTTTCGAGATGCACGCATCACGCCGGCGCAGCAGATCGACTTCAGCCGCCGCTTCGGCCCGCTGCAGATCCACGTGCTGCACCAGTTCCAGCTGAGCGGCCACCCGGAGATCCTGGTCGTCTCCAACATCGTCGAGAACGGCCGCCCCATCGGCCTGGGCGACGCCGGCCACTACTGGCACTCCGACCTGTCCTACGTCGACAAGCCCAGCCTGGGCTCGATGCTCCACGCCCAGGAGCTGCCCGCCGAGGGCGGCGACACGCTGTTCGCCAACATGCATCGGGCCTACGACACGCTGCCGGCGGCGCTGCAGCCGCGCCGTCGACGGGCAGCAGGCCGAACATTCCTACCTGTGCAAGTACGAGGAGCTGCGCGCACGCAGCCCGTGGCGCCCGCCGCTGAGCGCCGAGCAGATCGCCAGCGTCAGGCCGCAGGTGCATCCGGTGGTGCGCACGCACCCGGAGACCGGGCGCAAGGCGCTGTTCGTCAGCGAGCACTTCACGACACGCATCGTCGGACTGCCCGAGGCCGAGAGCGCCGATCTGCTGGCGCAGCTGTTCGCCCACAGCGTGCGGCCCGAGCACCTCTACCGGCACCGCTGGCAGCCGCACGACATGGTGTTCTGGGACAACCGCTCGCTGATGCACCTGGCCGCCGGCTGCCCCGACCACCTGCGACGGCGGTTGAACCGCACCACGATCGAGGGCAGCGTGCCGTTCTGAAGCCGGTGATGTCGAAGCGGCGCGCCGCCGATCGTCGTGGGGGTGAAGTGCGGCCCGCCGCTTCGACGCGCTGCACGGTGGCAGCTTTCCCGGAGGACACCCGATGAACCCGATGCCGACCCGACTGCTCCTGATGGTGGCCACCCGCAAGGGCGCCTGGCTGCTGCACGGCGACACGAGCCGCCAGCGCTGGACGGTCGACGGCCCGCATTTCCTCGGTCACATGGTCAGCCACCTGCAGCTCGACCCGCGCGACGGCCAGACGCTGCTGGCCGCCGCCCGCACCGGCCACCTGGGCCCGACTGTGTTCCGCTCGACCGACTTCGGCCGCCAGTGGAAGGAAGCGAAACAGCCGCCGGCCTTCGCCGCTCCGAGCAACGGCCTGCCGGCGCGTTCGGTCGACCACAACTTCTGGCTGGCGCCGGGCCACGCCAGCCAGCCCGGCAGCTGGTACGTCGGCACCTCGCCGCAAGGGCTGTTCCGCTCCGAGGACGGCGGCGTCAGCTGGGCGCCGCTGCCGGGTGTCAACGACGATGCCCGGTTCCGCGAGTGGATGGGCACGCCGCAGGACGGCACGCCCGACGGGCCGAAGCTGCATTCGCTGATCGTCGACCCGCGCGATGCAAAGCACCTGCTGTTCGGCATGTCCGGCGGCGGCGTGCACGAGTCGCGCGACGCCGGCCGCAGCTGGACGACGCTGATCGACGGCATGGAGGTGGTCGAAGGCTTCGACGCCGCCACGGTCACCTTCCACGACCCGCACTGCATGCGCCTGTGTCCCGGCAACCCGGACCGCCTGTACCAGCAGAACCACTGCGGCATCTACCGGCTCGACCGCCCGGGCACGACCTGGCGGCGCATCGGCCGCACGATGCCGGCCGAGGTGGGCGACATCGGCTTCCCGATGGTCGTGCACCCGCGCGATGCCGACACCGCCTGGGTGTTCCCGATGGACGGCACCGACGTCTGGCCGCGCACCGCGCCGGCCGGCCGTCCGGCCGCCTACGTCACGCGCAACGGTGGCGACAGCTGGCAGCGCCTGGACCAGGGCCTGCCCACCGAGCAGGCCTGGTGGACGATCAAGCGCCAGGCGATGACCGTCGATGCGCTGGCCGAGCCGGCGCTGTACCTGGGCACCACCAGCGGCGAGCTGTGGATCGGCCACGACGGCGGCGCGCGCTGGGAGAACATCGCGCGCCACCTGCCGGAGATCTACGCGGTCGAGGTCGCGGCGCTGCCATGAAGGTGCTGGTGCCGGGCGCCTTGCGTTCCTACACCGGGCAGACGCATGTCGAGGCCGACGGCGCCACGCTGGCCGCGCTGTTCGACGACCTCGAGCGCCAGTTCCCGGGGCTGCGCTTTCGCGTCATCGACGAACAGGCGCAGCTGCGGCCGAACATGCGCATGTTCGTCAACGGCCGCAACGTGCGCGACCTCGCTCACACGCTGCAGCCGGACGACTTCGTCGCCGTCGTGCTGGCGCTCAGCGGCGGCTGACGCGCAAGGATTTCGGCGCTACGCGTCGTAGCGGTAGCCGACGCCGTAGATCGAGCGGATCGGCTCGCGCCCGGGCATCACGCGCTCGAGCTTGCGGCGCAGGTTCTTCACGTGGCTGTCGATGGCGCGGTCGCTCATCGCGCGCTGGTCGTCGTGCAGCCGGTCGATCAGCTGGTCGCGCGAGAACACGCGGCCGGGCGCGCCGGCCAGCGTGCCGAGCAGGCGGAACTCCAGCGGCGTGAGGTCGAGCAGTTCGCCGTCGATGCGCGCTTCGCGGCGCTCGGCGTCGATCACCAGGCCGCTGGCCGGTGCCTCGACCGGCGCGGGGTCGCGGCGCTGCCGGCGCAGGATCGCCCTCACGCGCGCCACCACCTCGCGCGGGCTGAAGGGCTTGCAGACGTAGTCGTCGGCGCCGGCCTCCAGGCCGATCAGCCGGTCGACCTCCTCGACACGCGCGGTCAGCATCACGATCGGCACGTCGCTGAACTCGCGCAGCGTGCGGCAGATCGTCAGGCCGTCGGTGCCGGGCAGCATCAGGTCGAGCACGATCAGGTCGGGCGGCGCCGCGCGCACTGCCGGCACGACGGCGTCGCCATGGTCCAGCACGCTGCTGCGCGCGCCGGCGGCGTCGAGGTAGTCGGCCAGCAGCCGCGCGAGGCGCGGTTCGTCCTCGACCACCAGCACCACGGCGCCGAGCCAGCTCGGGCACGGCCAGGTTCAAGACTCGACCTCCCGGCGCCACCGCCAGCGGCAGGCGCACCTCGATCCACACGCCGCCGATCGGCGAGTGGTGCGCCTCGATGCGGCCGTCGTGGGCCAGCACGATGCTGCGGCAGATCGCCAGGCCGAGGCCGCTGCCGCCGCCGGCGCGGCCGCGCGAGGACTCGACGCGGAAGAAGCGCTCGAGCAGGCGCGGCAGCAGCTCGTCGGGCACGCCCGGCTCGGAGTCCATCACGTCGAGCACCGCCTGGCCAGGCTCGGCTGCGCAGCCGCACCTGCAGCGCGCCCGCCACGGTCGGTGTAGCGCAGTGCGTTGCCGAGCACGTTGTGCAGCAGCTGGCGCATGCGCAGCTCGTCGGCCTGCAGCATCACCGGCGCGCCGGGCGCCTCGACCTCCAGCGTCAGCCCACGCTCGGCGCAGCCGCGGCGGGCCGCCGCGCACTCGTCGGCGAGCAGCGCCGTCAGGTCGAGCTCGACCTTGCGATAGGTCAGCGCGCCGACGTCGGCCAGCGCCAGCTCGTGCAGGTCGTGCACCAGCTGCGACAGCGTCGCCACTTCGGTCTGCAGCAGGCGCAGCGAGTCCGGCGTCACCGGGTGCACACCGTCCTCCATCGCCTCCAGTTCGCCGCGCAGCACGGCCAGCGGCGTGCGCAGCTCGTGCGACACGTCGGCCATGTAGTCGCGGCGCACCTGTTCGTTGCGCTCCAGCGCCAGCGCCAGCTGGTTGAAGTCCTGCGCCAGCCGCGCCACCTCGTCCTGCCCGCGCACCGGTACGCGGGTGTCGTAGGCGCCGGCGGCCAGCCGGTGCGTCGCGCGCGCCACCTCGCGCACCGGCGCGAGCAGCGTGCGCGCGATCCACCAGGCGATCAGCGCCGCGGCCAGCGTGACCCGCACGCCGATCAGCAGGCTGGCGCGCAGCTGGCCTTCGACGAAACGCAGCGCGGCGGGCTCGGTGACGGTCTGGATCGGCGCGATCACCAGCCAGCCGACGCTGCGGCCGTCGACGACGATCTCGCGCTGATCGCTGTCGGCGAAGATGGTCGGGAAGCCGATCACGCGCAGGCGCTGCGCGTCGAGCAGGGTCAGGCGGCGCCCGGCGCCGAGCAGGTCGGAGGTGACGAACTCCTGCGGCGGCGTGCCCGGCGGCGCGCCGCGCATCTGCATGCGGCCGAGGTCCACGCCGACCAGGCCGAACCAGACGTCGGGCCGGTCGCGCACGAACTCCCAGTCGCCGTGGCTGGCATAGGCCGCCTGCAGCCGCGGCAGCGCCGCCTCCATGCGCAGCAGCGCCTGCTCGTTCAGGTAGCCGATGAAGCCGCGTTCGAAGTTCCAGCGCGCAGCCGCCCCCATCGCCAGTGCGACCAGGGCGGCCATCGCGAGCACCGCGAGGAAGAGCTTGCCGGTGAGGCCCAGGCGTTTCATCGGCCTGCACGATAAGGGACGAAGCGGGAGAAACAAACCGGAAACACAGCGGCAGCCGGGTCTCCAAACTTGCTCCACATTCGGCGGCGAGCATGCGGGCATCCCGTTCGAGACTCCCAGAGCCGACCCCATGCATGCCCTCCTCCCCTCCCGCCGCGGCCTGACGGTCGCGCTCGCCCTCGCCGCCGCCACGGTGCTGGCCGCCTGCGGCGAGAGCCGCAGCGCCGCCCCCGCGGCATCGGCCCGCCCCACCACCGTCGGCGTGCTCGCGCTGCAGGCCGAGTCGGTGCCGCTGAGCACCGAACTGCCCGGCCGCACCAGCGCGCCGCTGGTCGCCGAGATCCGCCCACAGGTCGGCGGCATCGTGCAGGCGCGGCGCTTCACCGAAGGCACGCTGGTGAAGGCCGGCCAGGTGCTCTACCAGATCGACTCGGCCAGCTACCAGGCGGCGCAGGCCAGCGCGTTGGCCGCCGTCGCCAAGGCCGAGGCGGTGGTCGAGACCAGCCAGCTGACGGCGCAGCGCCGCGCCGAGCTGGCGAAGATCGACGCCGTCAGCCAGCAGGACGTGCAGGACGCGCAGGCGACGCTGAAGCAGGCGCAGGCCGACCTGGCCAGCGCCCGCGCCACGCTCGCGACGGCGCGCCTGAACCTCGATCGCACCCTGATCACCAGCCCGATCGCCGGCCGTGTCGACGTCTCCAGCGTCACGCCGGGCGCGCTGGTCACCGCCGACCAGACCAGCGTGCTGACCACCGTGCGCCAGGTCGATCCGATCCAGGTCGACGTCACGCAGTCCAGCGCCGACCTGCTGCGCCTGAAGCGCGACCTGGCCGACGGCCGGCTGCAGCGCGCCGGCGCCGATGCGCAGGTCACGCTGCTGCTCGAGGACGGCAGCACCTACGCCCACAGCGGGCGGCTGAGCATTGCCGGCGTGTCGGTCAACACCGCCACCGGCGCGGTGACGCTGCGCGCGGTGTTCCCCAACCCCGAGGGCCTGCTGCTGCCCGGCATGTACGTGCGTGCACAGCTGCCCACCGCGGTGGCCTCGCAGGGCCTGCTGGTGCCGCAGCAGGCGGTCAGCCGCAACGCCAGCGGCGCGGCCAGCGTGCTGGTCGTCGACGCGCAGGACACCGTGCAGCGCCGCGCCATCACCGCCGACCGTGCGGTCGGCAACCGCTGGCTGGTCAGTGCCGGCCTGGCGGCGGGCGAGCGGGTGGTCGTCGAGGGGGCGCAGAAGGTCAAGGCCGGCGACGTGGTGCAGGCCCAGCCGGTGACGCTCTCCGCCCCCGCCGCAGCCGCCAGCGCGGCGTCGGCTGCTGCCGCGGCTTCGGCCCCGGCGCGCGTCGCGGCACGCTGAACGGAGCCCCGCCATGGCACGCTTCTTCATCGACCGCCCGATCTTCGCCTGGGTGCTGGCCATCGTCGTGATGCTGGCCGGCGCCTTCTCCATCACCGCCCTGCCGCTCGAGAAATACCCCGACATCGCGCCGACCCAGGTGCGCATCAGCGCCAGCTACCCCGGCGCTTCGGCCAAGACCATCGAGGACTCGGTGACCCAGGTCATCGAGCAGAAGATGAAGGGCCTGGACGGCCTGCTCGCGATGTCGGCGTCGAGCTCGTCGGCGGGCACCGCGAGCATCTCGCTGAGCTTCGTCTCCGGCACCAACCCGGACGTCGCGCAGATGCAGGTGCAGAACAAGCTGCAGCAGGCGATGACGCAGCTGCCGCAGGTGGTGCAGAACCAGGGCGTCACCGTCACCAAGAGCGGCACCGACTTCCTGATGGTGGTCGCCTTCTACTCGGCCGACGGCAGCGCCAGCTCGATCCAGATCGGCGACTACATCGCCTCCAACCTGGTCGACACGATCAGCCGCATCGACGGCGTCGGCGACGTGCAGACGCTGGGCACGCAGCACGCGATGCGCGTCTGGCTCGACCCGGCCAAGCTGGCCAGCCATGCGCTGATGCCGTCGGACGTCAGTGCCGCCATCACCGCGCAGAACGCGCAGGTCTCGGCCGGCCAGGTCGGCGGCCTGCCGGCGCCGGCCGGGCAGCAGCTCAACGTCAGCATCACCGCGCGCAGCAAGCTGCAGACGGTGCAGCAGTTCAACCAGATCACGCTGAAGACGGCCAGCGACGGCAGCGTCGTGCGCCTGGCCGACGTGGCACGGGTCGAACTGGGCGGCGACAGCTACACCGTCTCGACCCGCTTCAAGGGCCAGCCCTCGGCGGCGATGGGCGTCTACCTCGCCTCGGGCGCCAACGCGATCGGCGTCGCCGAGGCGGTGAAGGCCAAGCTCGCCGAGCTGCAGCCCGGCTTCCCGTACCAGCTGCAGTCGGCGATGTCCTACGACACCACGCCCTTCGTCAAGGTGTCGATCGAGGAGGTGGTGAAGACGCTGGGCGAAGCGGTGCTGCTGGTCGTGCTGATCATGTACCTGTTCCTGCAGAACTGGCGCGCCACGCTGATCCCGGCGATCACCGTGCCGGTGGTGCTGCTGGGCACTTTCGGCGTGCTCGCCGCGGCCGGCTACTCGATCAACAGCCTGACCATGTTCGGCATGGTGCTGGCGATCGGCCTGCTGGTCGACGACGCCATCGTGGTGGTCGAGAACGTCGAGCGTGTGATGGCCGAGCGCGGCCTGTCGCCGCGCGAGGCGACGCGCGAGTCGATGGGCGAGATCACCGGCGCGCTGGTCGGCATCGCGCTGGTGCTGGCCGGCGTGTTCATCCCGATGGCCTTCTTCGGCGGCTCCACCGGCGTGATCTACCGCCAGTTCTCGATCACCGTGGTGTCGGCGATGCTGCTGTCGGTGCTGGTCGCGCTGACGCTCACGCCGGCGCTGTGCGCGACCATCCTGAAGCCGTTGCCCGGCGGCGAACACCATGCGCCGCACCGCGGCTGGCTCGGCCGCTTCTTCGGCGCGTTCAACCGCGGCTTCGAGCGCGGCAACGGCGCTCTGCAGTCGTTCACCGGCCGGCTGCTGGCACGCGGCGGCCGCACGATGCTGGTCTATGCTGCTGATCGTCGGCGCGATGGCCGTGCTGTACCACCGCCTGCCGACCTCCTTCCTGCCCGAGGAAGACCAGGGTGTGCTGATGGCCGAGGTGCGCCTGCCGCCGGGCGCCACCAACGAGCGCCTGGTGAGCTCGCTGCAGCAGGTGGAGAACTGGCTGGCGCAGCAGGCCGACATCGACGGCTACACGATGATCTCCGGCATCGGCGGCGACCAGGCCACCGGCCGCGCCTTCATCCGCCTGAAGGACTGGAGCGAGCGCGAGGGCGCCGGCCAGAGCGCCGCCGAGATCGCCACGCGCGCCAACCGCGAGCTGGCCAGCCTGCGCGATGCACGCGTGTTCGTGATGCAGCCGCCGACCATCCGCGGCCTCGGTTCGGCCAGCGGCTGGACCGTCGAGCTGCAGGACCGCGGTGGCCTCGGCCACGACGGGCTGGTGAAGGCGCGCGACCAGTTCCTCGAGCTGGCGCGCAAGCACCCGGCGCTGGCGCAGGTGCGCTTCAGCGGCCTGGACGACGCGCCGCAGTACGGCATCACGATCGACGACCGCAAGGCCGGCGCGCTGGGCGTGGCCACCAGCGACATCAACAACACGCTGTCGGTGGCGCTGGGCGGCAGCTACGTCAACGACTTCCTCGACCAGGGCCGCGTCAAGAAGGTCTACGTGCAGGGTGACGCGCCCTACCGCATGGCGCCCGACAGCATCATGGGCTGGTTCGTGCGCAACGGCAGCGGCGACATGGTGCCCTTCTCGGCCTTCGCGAGCACCGCCTGGACCTATGGCGCGCCCAAGCTGGAGCGCTACAACGGCGTCGGCTCGGTGGAGATCGTCGGCGAGGCGGCACCGGGCGTCAGCTCGGGCACCGCGATGGCGGCGGTCGAGGAGATCGTGCGCCAGCTGCCGGCCGGTGTCGGCATCGAGTGGGCCGGCCAGTCCTACCAGGAACGGCTGTCGGGTTCGCAGGCGCCGCTGCTGTACGCGGTGTCGGTATTGTTCGTGTTCCTGTGCATGGCGGCGCTGTACGAGAGCTGGTCGGTGCCGTTCTCGGTGATGCTGGTGGTGCCGCTGGGCGTGGTCGGTGCGCTGGCGCTGACCTGGCTGGCCGGGCTGAGCAACGACGTCTACTTCCAGGTCGGCCTGCTGACCACCGTGGGCCTGGCGGCGAAGAACGCGATCCTGATCGTCGAGTTCGCCAAGCAGCGCCAGGAACAGGGCGCGGCACTGATCGAGGCGACGCTGGAGGCGCTGCGGCTGCGCCTGCGGCCGATCCTGATGACCTCGCTGGCCTTCATGTTCGGCGTGCTGCCGCTGGCCCTGGCCAGTGGCGCGGGCGCCGGCAGCCGCCGCGCGATCGGCACCGGCGTGCTCGGCGGCATGGCCAGCGCCACCGTGCTGGGCCTGTTCTTCGTGCCGCTGTTCTACGTGCTGGTGCGCGGCCTGGTGGCGCGGCGCGCGGCCAAGCAGCCGGCGCAGCCCGATGCAGGCCCCGCGCAGATCGGCGCCTGAAGACCGGCATGAGACGAGAGACGACCATGACAACGATGACGACGCTTCCGAGAACCTTGCTGACCGCGCTGGCGGCCGCGGCCGTGCTGAGCGGCTGCGCCAACCTGGCGCCGGCCTATGAACAACCGGCAGCGGCGATTCCGGCGCGCTTCCCGCGCTGCAACCGCGGCCTCTGCGGCAACGCCGGCAGCGGCGGCGAGCACGCCGAGCGCGACGCTCAGCGCCACCGCCTCACCCGCCTGGCGCGAGGTGGTGCGCGACGAACGCCTGCGCGGCACCATCGAGCTGGCACTGGCCAACAGCCGCAGCCTGCGCCGCGCGGTGCTGGCCATCGAGCAGGCCCGCGCCACCTACCGCATCGAGGAAGCCGGCCAGTGGCCGACCGTGCGCGCCAGCGCTGGCGAGAGCGCCACGCGCACGCCGGCGCAGGCCAGCAGCAGCGGCCAGACCACGCTGTCGCGCAGCTACAGCGTCGGGCTCGGCGTCTCGGCCTACGAGATCGACCTGTTCGGCCGCGTGCGCAACCTGAAGGACGCCGCGCTGGAGAGCTACCTGTCGACCGAGCAGGCGACACGCAGCACCCAGCTGGCGCTGGTCACCGAGGTGGCCAATGCCTGGCTGACGCTGGCGGCCGACCAGTCGCAGCTGACGCTGGCCCGCGAGACGCTGGCCAGCCAGCGCCGCACCTACGAGATGACGCAGCAGCGCCGTGCGCTCGGCGCCGACTCCGGCCTGACGCTGGCGCAGACGCAGACCAGCGTGGAGAGCGCCCGGCGCGACGTGGCCGCCTACGAGGCGCAGGTGCAGCAGGACCGCAACGCGCTGGCGCTGCTGGTCGGCACCGAGCTGCCGGCCGCGCTGCTGCCCACCGCGCAGGACACCGATGCCGCCGCCGCGCTGCTCGCGGTGCCGGCCGACCTGCCCTCGTCGGTGCTGCAGCAGCGGCCCGACGTGCTGGCCGCCGAACATGCGCTGAAGGCCGCCAACGCCGACATCGGCGCGGCGCGTGCGGCGCTGTACCCGAGCATCAGCCTGACCAGTTCGATCGGCACCGCGAGCCGCAGCCTGGGCGACCTGTTCAAGGGCGGCGCCTGGTCGTTCGCGCCGAGCATCAGCCTGCCGATCTTCGACGGCGGCGCATCGAAAGCCTCGCTGCGCTCGGCCGAGGTGGCGCGCGACATCCAGGTGGCCACCTACGACCAGACGCTGCAGACCGCTTTCCGCGAGGTGGCTGACGCACTGGCCGTGCGCGGCTCGCTGGCCGAACGGCTGGACGCGCAGACCGCGCTGGTGGCTGCCACGCAGCGCAGCGCCGACCTGGCGCAGGCGCGCTGGCAGGGCGGCGCGAGCAGCTACCTCGAGGTGCTGGACGCGCAGCGCTCGCTGTACGCGGCGCAGCAGACGCTGATCACGCTGCGGCTGACGGACCAGGCGAACCGGCTGACGCTGTTCAAGGTGCTGGGTGGGGGGTGGCAGGCGGCGGATGGCGCGGTGCGGGTCGGCAAAGCTTGAGTTGGGAGGGCGGCTTGCGGCGATCGCTGCCGCTCATCTCGGTTCCCAGGCGGCGGGATCTCACCTATGCTTCGGCGCGATCGTTTCGTGACTCGCTCGATGAATCGCAAATGTGGCCACCTTCTTGCCAGTCCGGTGATGGTGCGGACGTCCAGGCCGACCCGTGCGTCGACGTGTCGAACGTCCCCTCCCGACCCCTCAGGCTGGCCAAGCCAGCGGCCCGCCGCTGCGGCCGCATCAGTCATGAGGCAGATGCGCCGCTGGCTCGGAGCCGCGCTGGCCACCGTGGCTTCCACCGCCGCCGTGGCGGGCGCGCCCGCGCTCACCGCTGCGGACTGGCAAGCCGACTTCGATTCGCTGCTCAATGGCCTGGCGGTCAACTATGCGAACTTCGAGGACCAGATCCGCGAGCGCCGACTCGACCTGCCGGCCCTCGCCGCACGACAGCGCCAGGCGTTGACCGAGGCCGACGATGACCATGGGCGCCGCGCCGCGATCCAAGGCCTGCTGCGCCAGCTGCGTGACCCGCATGTCCGCGTCGACTGGGCCCCGGCGGCTCACGAGGCGTCGGAGGCGGTCTGCGCCGCCGGCGGTGACGGGGGCCGCGAAGGCCGGGTGCAGTGGTCGCGCTGGCCCGCGTTCACGCCCCTGACCGACGACAGGGCGCGGATGTTCTCGGCCGGCCTGCTGCGCCGGCCCGACGGGCGGCGGCTGGGCATCGTGCGGCTGGGCTTGTTCGTCGAGAGCGCCTACCCCGCCGCCTGTGCCGAGGCCGCACGTACGCTGGGCCTGGCCGCCGATGCCCCCTGCGACGCGAGTTGCATCGAACGCCGCGACGCCGCGGCCGCGCGTGTGCTCGACGCTGCGCTGGTCTCCACGGTGCGCGCGCTGCGCGCCGCCGGCGCGGCGATGCTGGTGATCGACCTCAGCGACAACGACGGCGGCGGCGACTGGAACGAGGCGGTCGCGCGGCGCCTGGCCGGCCCGCTGCGCTCGGCGCGCGTTGCGATGCTGAGGCACCCGGCGTGGCAGGAATGGGTCGACGAGCGGCTGCGCAAGCTGGGCCCCGACGCGCCCGAGGCCGCGGCGTGGCGCCAGGCGCGTGGGCAACTCGCGCAGCCCTGCGATCTCTCGGCGGCGTGGACGGACCGCGAGCTCGCCACGGGCGCCCGGCCGCTGCCCTGCAGCACCTTGGTCCACAGCCCGCTGCACGCCCTCGGCACCGCCGAGCCTCGGGGGCCCGCGGTGCCGCCCGGGATCAACCGGCTGCCGCTGGTGCTGCTGGTCAACGAGGAAACCCATTCGGCCGCCGAGCAGTTCGCCGCGTTGCTGCGGGACCACCGCAAGGCGCGTGTCGTCGGCGGCGTGACGCCCGGGGCCGCTTGCGGCACCTTCACGTCGCGCGGCACCAGCTTCACCCTCCCACGCAGCGGCGCGCTCGTGCATGTGCCCGACTGCGTGCGGCTGCGCGCCGACGGCAGCAACGAACGCCGCGGCATCACGCCCGACGTGATGGTGCCCTGGGCACCGTCCGACAGCCCTTGGCTGCGCACCGTGAAAGCAGCGCGGACCCTGGAGCGATTGCGCTGAGGCCGCCCCTCCCTTCTGCCTCTGCCTCACAAACAAAACGGGGCGCCCGACTTCCGCCGAACGCCCCGAACTGGCCGGGCTGTGCATCAGCCCTTCACACACACCACCTGCTTCAGCGTGTGCACCACGTCGACCAGGTCGCGTTGCGCTTCCATCACGGCGTCGATGTCCTTGTAGGCCGCGGGCGTTTCGTCGATCACGTCCTTGTCCTTGCGGCATTCGACGCCTTCGGTCGCGGCGCGGTGGTCGGCCAGCGTGAAGCGGCGCTTGGCTTCGCCGCGGCTCATCACGCGGCCGGCGCCGTGCGAGCAGGACTCGAACGACTCCGGGTTGCCCTTGCCGCGCACGATGTAGCTGCGCGCGCCCATGCTGCCGGGGATGATGCCCAGCTGCCCGGCCTTCGCGCTCACCGCGCCCTTGCGGGTCACGTACACGTCCTCGCCGAAGTGATGTTCCTTCTGCACGTAGTTGTGGTGGCAGTTCACCGCTTCGACGTGGCTCTGGAAGTTCTTGCGGATCACCGTCTTCGCGGCTTCGATCACGCGCTTCATCATCACCTCGCGGTTGATGGCGGCGAACTTCTGCGCCCAGCCGACGGCGCGCACGTAGTCGCCGAAGTAGCGGCTGCCTTCCTCGAAGTAGGCCAGGTCGCGGTCCGGCAGGTTGGCCTGCTGGCGCATCGCGTCCTGCTTGGCCAGCTCGATGAACATCGTGCCGATGAAGTTGCCCACGCCGCGCGAGCCCGAGTGCAGCATGAACCAGACCGAGCCCGCTTCGTCCAGGCACACCTCGATGAAGTGGTTGCCCGTGCCCAGCGTGCCCAGGTGCTGGATGTGGTTGGTCTTCGCCAGCTTCGGGTAGTCGCGGCACAGCTCGGTGAACTCCGGCTCCAGCTGCGCCCACGCGCTGTTCACCGAGCCCGGAGGCTTCTGCCAGGCACCCGGGTCGCGGCTGCCGGGCTGGCGGCCATGCGGCACCGCGCGCTCGATGGCCGAGCGCAGCGGGCCCAGGTTGTCGGGCAGGTCCTCCGCCGTCAGCGTGGTCTTGCAGGCGATCATGCCGCAGCCGATGTCCACGCCCACCGCGGCCGGGATGATGGCCTTGATGGTCGGGATCACCGAACCGACGGTGGCGCCGATGCCAAAGTGCACGTCGGGCATGGCCGCGATGTGCTTGAAGACGATGGGCAGGCGCGCGGCGTTGTGCAGCTGGCGCTTGGCCTCATCCTCGACGGGCACGCCGTGCGTCCACATCTTCAGCGGCACGCCACCGGGCACGTCTTCGTGGATGTGCTTGGTGTCCATGGTTGATTCTCCTTGTGCGGAGGGCGCCGTCACGCCACGTGCAGCGGCCCGCGCTTGATGCGCTTGCCCACACGCTCGATGCGGCGCCAGCCGCTGTTGTCGTTCAGGGTGATCCAGCGCCGTTCCTCGGCGCGATAGAACCAGTCCTTGTCCTGTTGGTAGTAGACCTGGGCCTCTGCGGATTCCCAGATGTTGACGATCTCGTTGCTGTGCGCGTGCACCTCGTCGAAATCGGTCGTCGCCTTCTGCCCCATCTCGCTGTAGCACGCGTTCAGCTGCAGCAGCAGCGCGTTGACGTCGGCCGGCATGCGCTGCGCGTGCAGACCGATCTTCAGCGCCTCGTCCAGCAGGATCGGGTAGCCGTGCGACGGGTACTTGCCGTTCAGTGCCGAGGAGATGGCCTCGGCCTTCGCCGCGTCGGCGATGTGATACGCCAGCAGCTCACGGCACAGCATGATGGACAGCGATTCCGCGCGGTCCACCGCGCCGATCACCAGCGGGTGCACGTACTGGAACAGCGACTTGTAGGCGTTCTCGGGCTCCGCGCTCCCCTGGCCCTGCTGGTCGCGCCACAGCTTGATGACGCGCTGCAGCTCGTTGAGGCTGACGCTGACGCGGTCGTTGTCGCGGTCCACCGGCGAGAGCGCGTGGTTCAGCGAGGTGTCCACCGCGGTCAGATAGGCCGTCGGGCCCATCTGGATGCCGTCGGCACCCAGCGCGACCATGGTCGCGGCCGAGGCGCACTCCAGCGGCACCAGCGCCACCAGGCGGCGGCAGTGCTGCCGCAGCAGGTTCACCAGGCGCAGCGACACCTGGCCGCTGCCGCCGTCCGACTTGATGAACAGGTGGATCGTCTCGTGCTGGCCCAGCCGTTCGAGCACGTGGTACAGCGCGATCACGTCGGAGTGGCACACCGAGCCGCGCGAGCCGTTCCAGTAGGCGACCAGCGGGCCGCCCAGCCGTGCCGACAGCTGGCCGATCAGGGCCTGCGTGCGGCTGAAGAGCACCGGCGGCTGCTTGACCTTGATCTCGATCGCCGGCAGTTGTTCGTTCTTCATGATGATGCTTTCGTTGAGTGTTGCCCCGGCCGCGCTCGTGGCACGGCCAGGGCTGGCGCTCAACGCAGCTTCACCAGCCCGTTGAGCACCTGGTCCAGACCTCCGAACACGGAGATCTTGTCGATGCGCTCGGCGACGCGTTCCAGCGTCTCGAGCTCCTTCAGCCGCAGGGCGACGGGGTTGTCCTCCATCACCTTGGCGGTGTTCAGCAGCGAGCGGGTCGCTGCCGTCTCCTCGCGCCGACGGATCACGTTGGCCTCGGCGGACTTGCCGGCCTCGACCACCTGGGCGAGGATGGTCTTCATCTCGCCCGGCAGCACGATGTCCTTCACGCCCACGCCGTCGAGCTGCAGGCCGTAGTCCGCGAGCTTCGCCTTGACCTGGGCGGTGACGACCTCGTCGATCACCGTCTTGTTCTCGAGCAGCTCGTCGAGCGAGCGCGTGCCCACCGCGGCGCGCAGGCCGAACTGCAGCTCGCGGTACAGGTGGTCCGCGGGCTTGGCCAGTTCCTTGTAGGCCTTCAGCACATCGGTGAAGCGCCACGTCGCCGACAGGTTCAGCCGCAGTGCGACCTTGTCGCGGGTCAGGATCTCCTGGCCCGTGACCTCGAGGGCCTGCAGCCGCAGGTCCACGAGTTCGACCGACACGTTGCGGTTGAACTTCCAAAACGCGTACGAACCGGCTGCGAGCAGCCGCTCGACCTTGCCGTCGACCCACAGGATGCCGGCGCCGTGTTCGGGCACCTGCACCTGCAGCACGCCGGCCAGGCCTTGCACGTTGCGTTGGCGCAGCTGCGTCTGCACGAGGCGCGCCACCAGCGCGGGCGGCAGTTCGGCCGAGCTCGCCGATGTCGATCACCTCGACCCGCACGTCGGCCAGGCCCTTCCAGTACAGGCGGCGGGTTCCCGGCGCGATCAGCTCGACCAGCACACCGTTGTCGCTGCGCAGGCCGACCTGCTGCTCGCCGAGCTCGACGCGCACGAACTCGGCCGCGACCACCGCAGGCTCCCTGGCCATCAGGTAGTCGGCCAGGCCGTGCGTGAACATCGTCTGCTCCAGCGCGAAGAGTTCCACGCGCAGGGTGTCGAGGCCGTCGAACAGCCAGTGCGTGCCGGGTTGCAGCACGCGCTCGAAATCGCCGTTGCGCAGCAGCAGGCCGCGCTCGTTCTTCTTCACGGTGACACGCTTGATCTTCATGGGTGTTCTCCTTCTTGAAGCGTGTGTTGAGTGGGTGCCGTTACAGCAGCAACCGCGGGCGACGAATGCCAGGGCCCGGAACCACGGTGCGCGTCGGCCGCCATCCGTTCGGAGGGCAACCTCGGCTGGCCGTGGATGCGAAGCCCCGCGTGCTCGGCGCACGGGCGGCTGCCGCTGATGCACGGTCGGGCTTTCGCGAAGATCGCCCTCGGTGCACGTTCGGCGGTGGTCTTTCGACCGTTCTTGGAGTTGGAGCGGGAGTCGAACCCGCGACCGACGCGTTATGAGCGCGTTGCTCTACCACTGAGCTAGCCAACAATGGTGGTGAAGCCGGGAGTCGAACCCGGGCCCTTGCGGGCCAACCGATGCGTCACCGTTCCGTCGCTTCCGGCAAGGCGGCATGTGCGGCACCGACGGACGGATCCGGGTGCCGCACACCGGCGAGGTTCACGAACCTCAGGCCTGTGAGCGTTTGCCTTTCACGTACGGACTCTGCAGCGCCCGAGCCTCGTCAGCTCAGGCGCGATCCGATGCGCGACGTCTTGGGCAGGCGCGCAGCCAGCCACTCGTGCACGTCGGCGCGGATGTGCCGGCCTTCGAGCAGGAAGGCCTCGAAGCGGCTCGGCACGTACGGCAGGTACAGCAGCGGCATGCCCGCTTCCTCCGGCGTGCGGTCGGCCTTGCGGCCGTTGCACGCACCGCAGGCGGTGACCAGGTTCATCCAGGTCCAGCCGCCGCCGCGTGATTCGGGCAGGATGTGCTCGCACTGCAGTTCGCGCTCGTGAAAGCGCTGCCCGCAGTAGGCGCAGGTCATCCGGTCGCGCCGGAACAGCTTCAGCTTGCCGAAGGCCGGCACCACGTCGAACAGGTTGACCCTCGATGCACTGTGCAGCGCGATGATCGGGAACACGTCGATGACCGACTGCCGGCCGCGCACGACGTTGAAGCCGCCGCGCAGCGTGGCCAGCGGGCCGCAACCGTCGACCCACGCCACCGAGCCCGTGGCCACGTGAACGGCCGCATGCTCGAGCGAGATCCACGCCTGCGGCGTGCCCTGGATGTCGAGTTGCAGCACGTGGCTGTGGTGTTGCTGGTGCATGGGCGGCCTCCTTTCGCGGCCAAGGTGTGGATGAATTGGTGCGTCCGGGTGGATTTGAACCACCGGCCTCGACCTTCGGAGAGTCGTGCTCTGGCCACTGAGCTACGGACGTCTGGATCGGGCCTGCATGCGCTTGGGGGTGACCGGCCGGAGTCGAACCGGCACCGGCGGGGTCACATCCCGCAGCTCTGCCCTTGAGCTACGGCCACACCCAAACACACGCGGTGGCTCAGCGCAGGGTGACGCCACGGGCCTTGGCCCAGCGCTCGAGCACGTGGCGTTCGCCCGTGTGCGCCTGCCGGTTGCCGAGCCCGCGCACCTGCACCGCCTGGTGCTGCGGGTCGACCTCGATGGTCAGCAGGCGATCGATGCCGTCCTTCGTGCAGTGCCGAAGCGACCAGATCGACGCCTTCCCGGCGATGCACTTGCCGGCATAGCTCGACACGCAGTGGCGCATCGCCCGGCTTTCCATCACCAGGTCTTCGGCCTGCTTCAGCTGGCGGATGACGAAACGTTCGCCTTTCGCCTTCGCCTCCTTGGCCGAGGGCACCCACTCCCAGTCGGCGAGCGGTGAACCCGGCCACGCCGCATCGGCAGCCCACGCGTAGGCGCTGCGCCCGTGGGCACGGCGCCGCATCGCCTCGATGCGCTCGATGGCCGCGATGTCGTGGTGCCACTCGTGCATGCGGCGGGTCAGTGCCGGCAGGGTGCGCCCGTCGAGGCTGTAGCCGGGGTCACGCTGGCGGCACTCGGCCAGGTAGTCGCACAGGTCGTCGATCGTTGCCGCCGGTGCCGGGTTGGCGCAGAAGAAGCGCACCACGGTGCGCCAGAACTGGAACTCGCCACGCGGCGCGCGCGCGATCTTCGAGCGTGCGATGCGCAGGGCCACGGCGGCGTCGCCGGTGTGGGAGCTTGCGATGGCCTCCCAGAAGGCTTCGTCGAAGTCGAGTCCGGCCGACGCATGCAGGAAGGCGTGAACCTCCTTGCGCGTCAACCAGTCGCCGGCGCCCGACTTGTAGAGCGAGCCGCCCCGCGCGGCGGTGATGTACCACTGCCGGCGCAGCCGCACTTCGTCGGCGTCGAGCCCGTTGTCGTCGATCCAGATGCGCTCGAGCATCTCGGGCACCGGATAGAGCGCGAACAGATGCCGCGCTGCGGCCAGGCGCAGCCGTGCGGCGTCGCGCGTCTTCATCTGCGGATGCCAGGACTGGGGGTCGCGCACGACCTCGCCGGAGAAGCCTCGTTCGGCCTCTTCGATGGCCTTGCCGAAGTCCGGCGTCGGCCGTGCGCGGCGCACCACACGGCGAAGCGCGTCGTCGCAGAGTCTGATTCGTTCGCGCTCGGCGTCCTGCCTGCGCTGGATCGTCGAGCGTTTCATGATGAGTGAGTTGGGTTGATGTGAAGGGTGAGGCCCGCGAGTGCGGGGAAATCCATCCGGTGACGGGTTCCGGCGCCGCCCAATCGTTGCGGCCGGTTTCCGCCCCTGAAGCGTGAGCTCGACAGGGGCTTCTTGAAATGTGCCTACCACTTCGGCTGTGCCCAAACGCGAGCATCCCGTCGGATGTGGTGTCTCGCTGCACGGGGTCTGGCCAAGGACCGCGCACATCCCGGACCACCAACACCATGTCGCGTGGCCTCGGAGTGCATGGACACACCCGAAGTGGGACTGCGCATGAAAGCGCAGTCCTGATGTGCAAGACGAACCATCGGCCAGTACCGGGGTCGTCTTGCGGCAACTTGTTAAAGAGCATCCACCGTTGCCGGTGGTGGCGATCCATCGATCGCCAGGCCTGTGCCAACGCGCAGACCGGTTGAAGAGACAAACAAAAAGGCCCGGAACCTTGCGGATTCCGGGCCTCTGCGAACAGAGATTGGAAGGCGCGCGGCTAGGCGCTCCCTTCTCCCGGATTCAACAGGCCCTCGCTCCGATCAAGGCCATGGCCCATCGGAACGGCCCTGTGCATCGCCACCGCTGCGAACAACGGGACGAACGCGACCAGCCCCTGCAGGGGTCGGTGGGTCCGAATGACGTTGTGCGATTTCACGGTGATGTCCTGTGGTTCTGGTGGTGGCTCTCGCGAGCCGGTTTCTCGATGGGGGCGGACTGTAAAGAGTCTTTACCCCATCGTCAAGCCCCTGCGAGAATGAGGTCGAACCGCGTTGCTTCCCGCCTACAGCCCGTGCCCAACATCACCCTCACGAGACGACAGAACGCACTGGCCCTGTTCCAGGACTACGCCGAGAAGGCGCTGGCGGCGGGCACGGCGCCCAAGGGGCTCGAACAGTCCTTCGCGGCGACGCTGCAGGTCTCGCCGAGCATGTGGAGCCAGATCAAGTCGTCGCGGCCGATCGGCGACAAGCTGGCGCGGCAGATCGAGTCGGCCTGCGGCAGGCCGTCGGGCTGGCTCGACGAAGCGCGCAAGGATGCAGCACCGTCGGCCGCGGAGACGGCCTTCCTCGAACTGGCGCTGGCGGCCTGGCGCGCCACCAACAGCGCAGGGCGCAAGGCACTGCGCGAGCAGCTGCGGCAGGCGCTGCCGCGCAACGATCGCGACGAAACCGGCACGGCATTGAAACGCGGCTGAAACCGCGCCGCCGGACACTGGCTTCGTCCGTTCAACCTCCCTCGATTCCGAGGCGCTGCCCCATGCCCATCTCCACATCTGCCACCGGCCCCGTGCACACCCCGTATGCCGAGGACTGGATCAACGGCCTCTACAACCGGCTCTTCTGCGACCGCCCGCAGGACATGCAGGCGCAAGCGGGCACGCCCGCGGCGCCCTGGCAGGCCGCGCTGTGCGGTCCGGCGCCCGACCTGCGTGCCGCGGCGGCGATCGTGGCCGACCGCAGCGCCGAGTCGCGTGTGCGCCTGCTGGCCTGCCATGTGCTGCGCGCCCACGGCAGCGACGTGCCCACCCGCGAACTGCTGGGCGTGGTGATCGAGGTGCCGCTCGAAGGCAGCCTGGACACGCTGGCCGCCTATGTCGACGGCTCGGTGCGCTACCTGCACCACAGCGGCAAGGTCGAGATGGTCGAGCCGATGGCGGCGCTGCTGCCGCTGGTCAAGCAGCTCGCCGAGGCCTCGGCCGCGGTGGTGTCGCGCATCGGCCCGTGGGACAAGCCTCGCCTGCCGGCCCCGCGGCCCGGCAACATCCGGTTGAGCTTCCTGGTCAGCGACGGCCTCTACTTCGGCGAGGGCGACATGCAGGTGATGATGCGCGACGGCATGGCCGGCCCGATCATCGCGCACGCCACCGAGCTGATGCAGGCCGTGATCGCGCTGGCACGCAAGCGCGCGGCCTGAGAGGCTTTTCTCCACGACCCACAGGCCGCCATCGCGGCCTGTTGTCGTTGGGCCTCGGCGAGGCCCTCAGGGTGCGGCGATGCCGTCGACGCGGTCGAGCCGCACGACGATGCGGCCGAACTGCTGGCTGCGCAGCTCGACCCACAGGCCCGGCTCGATCCGCACGACGGCGCCCGAGACCGCCTGCCCGGCGACATAGAGGGTGACGCCGCGCTTGTCCTGTGCCGCGGCGGCGAGCACCTGCTCGATGCCGCGGGCAGCATCGGCGGCGCCGGTCGCGCTGGCCGCGCCGGCCGCCAGCGCGAGTGCGACGGTGGCGAGCAGGCGGCGTGCGACGCTGGAAGGTGACTTGTGGGTGAGGGTCATCGTGAATCTCCTGGCTGGGGCCGATATGGCCCGGTGGGTGGGCAGCACGCGGCGTGGTGAACGAACTCCGCGGCCGCTGTGATCAAGAGCGGGGCAGGTTCTGCAGGCGCGACAACGGCGGCAGCTGCGTCCACGTCATCAGTGCCTGTTCGGTGCGGGCGCCCTCGGCGGCGAGCCAGCGGCTCATCTCCGGGCCGGCGGCCTGGCCGTAGACACGGTGCGAGCGCACCGCGACGACGCCGGCCCCGTCGTGCAGCTTCAGGCGCGCGAAGGCCGCCTCCAGGAACTTCGGCTGACCGAGCACCGCCACGATCAGGTGCTCGGCGGGTTGCGAGGCGGTCTGGGGCACCGAACGTGTCGCCAGCACCTTGCCGTGATCGCGATAGCGCGCGAGCACCGCGTTGGCCAGCACCGCGAGCGACTCGCCGCTGCGCACGCCGTCGTGCAGGTTCAGCGTCAGCATGTCGCGCCAGGCCGTCAGGTCCTCGTCGCCGGCGGGTGTGAACTCGTGCTGGCCGTCTCGCGACCAGCGGTGCGTGAAGGCCATGCCCCCGACGCTGAGCGCCAGGGCGGCTGGCGAAAGTCCGGGCCGTCCGGCGGCGACAGCCGGCAGCCCCGCAGCCAGCAAGGCCCCGGCCGCCAGCGGCCAGCCGAGCAGCGAACGCCGCCGGCACATCGGTGCGGCGGCGCTCATGCGGCCGCCTGCTGGCGCATGCGCTGCGCCCGATCGCGCGGCGCCGGGTGCGTGCTCAGCCAGGAGGCACCGCCACCGCCGAGCGCATCGAGCTTCTCGAGCGCCGTGACGGCGGCGAGACGGTCGAAACGGCGGCGCGACATGAAGCGCATCGCCAGGTCGTCGGCCTCGTTCTCGTTGGCCTGCGAGTGCTGCGCGCGCACGACCTTGACGAACAGCTCGCCCAGATCGGACTCGGCCAGCGCCGCGGCGCGGCCGCCGGCGGCGACAGCGGCCTGCTGCGCGGCGCCGGAGCCCAGCGCCATCTGCAGGCGCTTGCGGGCGTGGCCGGCCTGCACATGGCCGATCTCGTGGCCGACGACGTAGCGGATCTCGTCGTCGCTCATCCGGTCCATCAGGCCGCTGTACAGGCGGATCGACCCGTCGGGCAGCGCGAAGGCGTTGACCTCGTCGGTCAGGTAGACCTTGTAGTTCAGCGCCAGGCCGCCATCCTCGCGGCAGGCGCTGGTCAGCGCGGCCAGCCGCCGCGCATGCACGCTGCCATCCGGGGCCACCGGTGCGCGTGCATCCATCTGCGCGGCGATGCGCACGCCGTGGGCGCGGACTTCGTCGTCGCTCAGGTTCATGGCCGCGGTGGCGCCCTTGACGGCACCGAGCGCCTTGCCGAGGTCGAGTGCGTAGGCGCCTGGTGCGGCGCAGAGAACGGGCAGGGCCAGCAGGGCCTGGCGGCGTGTGCTCATGTCGAGTCTCCGTGGGTGAAGGGGGTGGGTGACGCTCACGGCGTCCAGTGATAACGAACGAGATGGAAGAACACCGGCGCGGCGAAGACCACCGAGTCGAGCCGGTCGAGCATGCCGCCGTGGCCCTCGATCAGCGTGCCCCAGTCCTTGACGCCGCAGTCGCGCTTGATCGCCGACATCACCAGCCCGCCGAGGAAGCCCATCAGGCACAGCAGCAAGGCGATGGCGCCGGCCTCCAGCGCGGTGAAAGGCGTGATGCCGTGCAGCGCAGCGCCGAGCAGCGTGGCGCTGGCCACGCCGCCGACCAGGCCTTCCCAGGTCTTCGACGGCGACAGCGCCGGCGCCAGCTTGCGGCGGCCGAACAGCTTGCCGAACACGTACTGCAGCACGTCGCTGCCCTGCACGACGATCACCAGGAAGGCGATCAGCAGCAGGTTGCGCCCCTCGAAGCCGGGGATCTCCAGCATCGCCAGCGCGGGCACGTGGCTGATGCAGAACACGCTGATCATCAGCCCCCATTGCACCTTAGCCGTGCGGTCGAGGAACTGCCGCGTGTCGCCGCCCAGCGAGGACAGGATCGGCAGCACCAGGAATGCGTAGACCGGGATGAAGATCGAGAACAGCCCGTACCAGCCGCTCCACACCAGCGCGTACTGCACCGGCAGCACGACGAAGAACGCGGCGGCCAGCGCCGGATGGTCTGCGCGGCGTGTGTTCAGCAGCGTGATGAACTCGCGCAGGCCGTAGAAGCTGACGAAGAAGAACAGGGCCACGACACCGGCGCGACCCAATGCGAAGGCCGCCGCGATGGCGCCGACCATCACCCACCAGGCGTTGACGCGGGCGTTCAGGTTGTCGATCACCGCGTGCGGCCGGCCGTGGGCGACGGCGCGCTTGAGCACGGCGCCGACGCTGCTGGCCAGCACCAGCACGCCGGCCACGCCGGCGAACAGCGTGACGGAGGTCTGCGAGAAGGGGGCGGAGGCATCCATGTGTCGAAACTCCCAGGTGCGATGCGCACGCCGGCAGTCTCGGCCGCCCCGGTCTCAGCCGTGCTTCAGCGAAGTTCGTCGACGGTTTCGTTTGTTGGCGCGAGCCCCTGCAGCGCCTCGCGGGCGCGGGCGAGGAACTCGGCCTTCGGTTCGCCGGCGCGGCGCTCGAGCGGCGCGCCGAAGTCCACCGTGCAGGCCAGCGGGATCGGCACCACGCAGCCCTTGGGCAGCACGCGGCGCAGGTTGTTGATCCACACCGGCACCAGGCGCACGTCCGCCGCGGCCTGCGCGAGGTGGAACAGGCCGCTCTTGAAGGGCAGCAGCGGCTCGTCGCCGACGTTGCGCGTGCCCTCGGGGAACAGGATCAGCGACTCGCCGGCATGCAGGCGGCCGGCCATGGCCTGCACCGGATCGGCGTCGGCCACACCGGCCCGGCGTTCGCGCTCGATCAGCAGCGCGCGGAACACCTGCTGGCCGATGAAACGCCGCAGGCGCGAGCCGAGCCAGTAGTCCGCCGCGGCCACCGGCCGGGTGCGCGTGCGCAATGGCGCCGGCAATGCGGACCACAACAGCACGAAGTCACCGTGGCTGGTGTGGTTGGCGAAGTAGACCGTCGGCGTGGCCTCCGGCGCCCGCCCGTGCCAGGTGGCACGCACGCCGGTCACGACGCGGGCGAACGCGACGATCAGCCAGGCCACGGCCGCGGCGCCGGCGGCTCCCGGCGACCTCATGGGCGGCTCCCCATCTGCTGGGCGAGCAGCGCAGCGGCCAGCAGGGCGACCTGCGCCAGCACCACGGCCAGATGCTGCAGGCTCAGGCGGCGCGCACCGGCGATGCGCTCGAGCAGGCCGCGCGTGGCGGCCGGGGCGCGGCGCAGGCCCAATGCCTGCAGCGCCGCATCGAGCGAAGCGAAGGTCACCGGTGCATCGCCGTGGGCGTCGCGGTCCGCAAGATCGGCGAACAGGCCGGCATCGAACACGAGCCGCAGCGCCAGCAGGCGTTCGGCCAGGCTGATCAGCAACACGGCGAGGAAGCCCATCGTGGTGATCACGCGCGGCGCCGGCAGCATCAGCAGCGCCAGCGCGGCCAATGCGGCCGCACCCAGCCCCAGCGCGCCGGCGCAGCGCGCGACGGCCGCGAGCCAGCGCGCCGTTGTGCCGCACAGCAGGCGATCGGCCACCGTCACGGTGCCACTCCGGCGCGCAGCGGCACGCCGTGCCCGCCCGGTGTGATCGAGAGCGTCGCGGCGCGGGGCGCGGCCGGCGCGCAGGCGGCATGGATCGCCTGCCGCCAGGCTTCGTCGAGCACGGCCTGCGGGTGCACACGACGGATCAGACGGACCGCCTCGTCGACGCTGGTGGCATGACCGCTGCGCAGCAGCCAGCAGGCGACGACGGCGGCGCTGCGCGAGAAGCCCAGCGCACAGGCGACCACGACCGGCAGGCCGCGCCCGCGGGCAGTGTCGATCCAGGCCGCCGCCGCGCGCAGCCGTGCCGGCTCGGCAGGCACCAGGTCGAGCATCGGCAGGCAGCGCACACGCTGCGCATCGCCGGCGCCGAGGGCTCGCGGCACCGGCAGTTCGGCACACAGGCTCAGCAGCGCGCGCGGCGGGCCGCCACCGAGCCGCTCGAGGCTGGCCAGCGACAGGCCGGGCAGCACTTCGCGCGCCGGCGGCAGGCCGCGTGTCCACAGCCGCGCGTTCAGCCGCGCCGCGATCAGGTAGGGCGCCAACAGCAGGCGCGCGGCCCATGGCATGCGGCCGCGGCCGTCGGTCTGGAAGCCGCGCCGGCCCAGGCCGGCATAGGCGAGCGCCACCATGCCCAGCGACATGGCCGGCCAGACCATCAGCAGGGCCAGCGGCGCAGCGGCCGGGGCCCCGGCGAACGCCAGCGCAGCGCAGGCCAGCGCGGCAGCGGCATAACAGGCTGCCAGCCGGCGGCGCCGACCATCGGCGGTCCGGCGCCAGGCGCGTGCCATCGACACCCGCGACTCCAGCGGCCAGGCCCACACGCACAGCAGGCCGAGCAGCGCGCCGGTGGGGATGTCGATGAAGTGGTGCTGGTAGGTCGTCAGCACCGAGCCGACGATCAGCAGCGACCAGCCGTGGAGCAGTGCGCGCGCCCAGGGCGCCGTGATGCGTCGGCGGTACAGGTCCCACAGGATGACGACCAGCGCGACGTGCAGCGACGGCGCCTGGTTGAACGGCTTGTCGAAGCCGTGCAGCGCGGCGAACAGCCAGCCGGCGGCACCTTCGGCCGCCGGCTGGCCGAAGCTGTACTGCAGCGGGAAGGCGATGAAGCAGGCCACGGCCACGCACTGCGCGGTCAGCAGCCGCGCGGCATGGCGGTCCAGCTCGCGGCGGCGCGTGGCCAGGAACAGCGACAGGCCGTAGAAGGCGTTCAGGCTCCAGTACGGAAAGATGGTCCAGTCCCAGAACGGGATGTGCTGTTCCCAGCCGAACACCACGCTGGGCACCGCGGCGCGCGCCGCGGCGAGGTGGTTGGCCAGGCCGTAGCTCAGGTAGAAGAACGGCGCCAGCAGCGCCAGCCAGGCGGCGGCGCGCCGCCACGGCCTGCCCGCGGCGACAGCGTTCACGCGGCCACCCGCTGCGCCAGCGAGACGCTGAAGATGCCCCACTCGTCGATGCGCTGCGTCACCTTGCGGAAGCCTGCGGCCTCGACCAGCTGGTCCATCTCGGCCTGCGTGCGCCGGCGCATCACCCAGGCCTGGCCCTGGCGGTGGCTGGTCAGCGCGCGTGCGATCAGCTCGAGCTGCGGGTGCCAGGGCTGGCCGGTGTAGACCAGGTAGCCGCCCGGCGGGATGGCGGCGGCCAGGCCGGCGAGGCTGCGCTGGACCATGTCGTTGCGGTCGAACAGTTCGTACAGGCCGGAGACCACGCCGACCGTCGGCCGCGGCGCGATGGCCGCGAGGCTGGCGCTGTCGAAGGCGTCGGCCTGGTCGAAGCGCGCCACCGGCGCCAGCCCCTTCTCGACGATCAGGCGGCGGCCGTCGCGCACGTTGATCTCGCTGTAGTCGCGCAGCACCACCGCCTCGGGCCGGTGCTCGCTGCCCTGCACCGCGTCCAGCACGTAGCGGCCGTGGCCGGCGGCGATGTCGGTCACGCGCAGCGGCTGGCCGGCGGCGACGACGCGGCGCATCGCCTCGCGCAGCAGTTCCTCGACATGCAGCTTGCGCTGGCGGATGCCGCGCCAGCCGATCGACTCGAGGTAGACGCGGTCGACCAGGCGCCCGAGCAGCGGCGCGCCCTCGGCCTGGTTGCGGTAGACGTAGTCGAGCGTGCTGCCGGAGTCGAAGCCGGTGGCATGGCCGAGCCGGATGCCGGTGGACAGCCAGCCGCCGAGCCGCAGCCCGGCGCGCGTCATCGCCCAGTAGGCGCCGCGCGGCGTCCACCAGGGCAGCGGCCGCGCCAGTTCACGCGCCTCGTCGGCGGTGGCGCCGCTGCGGTCGGCACTGCGCAGGTCCGGCGCCGAGACCGGCGCGGCAAAACGTTCGAGCACGAAGCCGCGGATCGAACGCAGCGCGCCGGCGCGGTCACGTTCGCCCAGCGTGTCGTGGAAGAAACCGGGCAGCACTTCGCACGTCTTGACCGCGCTGCCCAGGCGTTCGAAGAAGCGCTCCTGCGGCGCACGGTGCACCACCCAGTCGCTGCCGGAGATCAGCAGCTGCACCGGCTGGGTGATCGCCGCGGCATCCTTGACCACACGCTCGGCCGCCTCGTACAGACCGAGCAGCACGCCGACGGCGATCGGCCGCGAGATCAGCGGGTCGCGCCGGTAGCTGTCGATGCGCGCCGTGTCGTGCGTCAGGAACTGCGGCTTCACGTAGCTGTTGACGACGAAGTGGCCGCGCAGCGCATGCATCAGCTTCAGGCCCGCGCGGGCGAAGGGCACGTAGAGCTTGACCTTGAAGGCCGGCGAGGCGAGCGTGAGGCCGCGCACCGGCGGCGCGTAGTCGTGGGCCCAGGTGGCGATCAGCACCGCGCCGACGCTCTGCGCGACCACGTGCATGTCCTGAGGCGCCACGCCATGGGTGGCGGCGATGTGGTCGACGAAGGTCTGCACGTCGCGCACCGAGGTGCCGAAGCTCGGGCTGTAGCCGCGTTCGCCCGGCGAGTGGCCGTGGCCGCGGGCGTCCCAGGCGTAGAAGTCGAAGTCGGGCAGGTCCAGTTCGTCGACCAGGTGCGCCATGCGGCCCGAGTGTTCGTGGCCGCGGTGGAACAGCAGCACCGCGCCGCGCCGCTGCGCGCCGGTGGCCGGCCAGCGCCGGTAGAACAGCGACTGCGCGTCGTGGGTGCGGAAGTGCAGCGCCTCGGACGGGCGCGCCGTGCCCGCGCTGGTCAGGGCGGGCGTGCGGCCGGTGGCGGTCGGGGTCGTCGTTCCGGGAACGGCGACGAAGGCGGTGGTGGTCGAGCTGTGCATGGTGGTCTCGCGCAGGGCGGTTGTCGGCAGGGTATGGGGCAGGAATCGGGGCAGCGGCGGGCTCAGCGCGCGCCTTCGTGCAGCGCCTCGCGCATGCGCCGCAGCACGGTCAGCACGGTCAGCAGCGTCAGCGCGGGCATCACCAGCGCGAAGCCCGCAGGCAGGGGCGCGACGGCGGCCCACAGCGCGATGGCGCCGACCGCGAAGGCCCGGTCGCTCTTGCCCATCGGCCCGTCGTAGCGGCGGCTCGCAGCGACGCTGGGGCCGAGCGCGCCGGCCATCTCGCTGAGCGCAGCCATCAGCGCGAACGCCGCGACCCACACCGGCTGCAGCGGCGACAGCAGCGCGAGCGGCAGGAAGAGTGCGGCATCGGCCAGCACGTCGGTCAGTTCGTTGAGCAGCGCGCCCAGGCGCGAAGCCTGGCCGAACTCGCGGGCCAGCATGCCGTCGATGGCGTTGAACGCCATGCGCAGCAGCATCCACAGCGGGATCAGCGCCAGCAGCGCACTCGGCGCCGCGGCGCTGTCGATGGCGGCGTACAGGCCCACGCCCAGCACGACCGAGACCGCGCAGGCCGCGATCGTCACCTGGTTGGCCGTGACGCCGAGGCGATGCAGCGTGCCCACGGCCGGCCGCAGCAGCGACTGGAAACGGGGCTTGAGCAGGTAGATGGACATGGGGGCTCCGTGCGATGCCGGTGCGCTCAGCGCGCCGCGATGCCGTGCAGCGCGACGACGGTCGCCGGGCTGCTGATCGAGCGCAGCGCGGCCTGGCGCTGCTCCGCGCGAAGCCGTTCGCCACGCAGCACCGACTCTTCGCAGGCCTGCGCCAGCGCCAGCAGCAGGCCGGCGGCCAGGGCCAGCGCCACCACCGACGCGACCCGCTCGACAAGGTGCAGCCGTTGCCAGGCCCGCGTCGCGGCGTCCAGCGGGCCATGCAGCATGAGCTGAGACAGGGTGCTGAGGGAGGCATTGCTGTTCATGGGGATCCTGTGGCTGTGAAGGGGCGGGGGTGGTCTGGGCCGGCAGTCTGGTCAGCCCCGGTTTCACGGCCGCTTCGACCGCGGCCACCGCTCGTTTCATTCGTTGGCGCGCACAACAGACGAAACACACCCGCACTGCGCTCGAAGCCGGCGCGTTACCTGCGCCGCGCATGCTCTGCGACATGAAGACCACATCGACACATCGCTGGCGCGATGCCCTGGCCCTGCGTCTGAGACATTGCCTGGCCGCCGGGCTGCCGGTCGGCGCCATGCTCGCGGCCGCGCCGTTCGGTGCCTGCGCAGGCACGCCGCCGGGCACGCCGGCGCCGAGCGCCGAGGCGCAGGCCTTCCTCGCCGCCTGGCGGCAGGCGCTGGCACAGCCGGGCGGCGAAGCCATCGCCGAGCTGACGGCGTATCCGTTCCTCTTCGAGAGCCGCCTGCTGGCCCGCCAGACCTTCGTCGCGCAGGCCGTACCGGCACTGTTCAAGCCGGCGGCGCGGCGCTGCCTGCAGCGCACGCAGCCGCTGCCGGAGGACGGCCGCCTGGTCCTCAGCTGCGCGCCCTATGGCTATGTGTTCGGGCCTACGCCAGCCGGCTGGCGCCTGATCGAATTCTTCGTCGACACACCATGAACAGCGACAACGGCTACGACACGCTCTACGACATCACGCTGGAGGCGCCGCCGAACACGCTCTGGCTCGCCATCAGCGCGGTGGTGCTGGTGATCGCGCTGCTCCTGCTGTGGCGGCGGCGCCGCCGCGGCCAGGGCGCCGGCATGCCCGGTTTCATGGCGCTGGCCTTCGGCCTGCTGCTCGGCGTGACCGGCCTGTCGCACTGGGACCACCAGCGGCTGCAGCAGGCGGTGCGCGAGGGACGCACGCAGGTGGCCGAAGGTCTGCTTCAGTCCTACAGCGTGCAGCACCGCGCCCACTACAACAGCTCCAGCAAGCGTTACGACCGCAGCATCGCCGAGTCGTTCTACGTCGGCACCGTGCCTTTCGGCTTCGTGCGCGATGGTTCGGTCGCCGGCTACACGAACAGCGGCGATGCGCCGCTGCGCTTCGAGCAGGGCGAGGTCCTGCGCGTGCACTACGTCGAGGATGCGCCGGACGACTTCGCCAGCCGGCGCATCCTGCGCCTGGAACGCCTGCGCGGGCCCGGGGTGTGGATGGCGACCTCGGCAAGCCCAGGCGCTCGCCCATGAACCCGGTCTCCATCGCTGCGCTCGCCAAGCTGTTCAAGATCGGCGGTGCCCTCGTCGGCATGCCGTCGATCGTGGTGTTGGCGCTCTACGCCGTGCTGATGTGGCGCCGGCGCCTGGCCGCCCCGGCGCCCGAGACGAACGTCGGCGACAACCCGGATGCCCTGCTGCTGATGCTCCAGGGCCTGACGCGGGTCGTCGTCGGCGTCGCGGACCTCGTCGGTGCGCTCGCGCAGTTCGTGCTCGATGTGGCCGCCGCCGCGGCGGGTGCCGGCCTCGTGATCGCGATCGTGCTGTGGTTCACCGGCCGCGGCCTGCAGGCGCAGGCTACCTGGGCACGCTGCAGCGGCTTCGCGCTGCTCACGCTCGCGATGCTCGCCGCGCTGCTGCTCGCGCTGTCGTTCCACGGCGTCGGGCGCATCGCGATGCTGGCCTTGCTGGCCTTCACCGTGCTCGCGCTGCACGCACTGTGGGTGGGCGCGCCGTCGCTGGCCGCCTGAGCCTTGCACGTCGCGGAGGGCCGCCGTCGGCCCAGCGCCGGCGGCCCGGAAAGTGCGCGGTAAGGCTCGCCCGGCAACGATCCGGGCTCCTCAACGACCGTGCAAGGCAACCATGTCGCACTCTCACCCGCGCAGCCCGGCCGCTTCGGCGCCGACGACTCGCGCAGCGGGCCTCACCACCCTGGTCATCGTCCTGTGCGTCGCCGCGTCGGGCGCCGCGGCGCAGGAGCCCGGTCCGGGCGGTCCCGGCGACGGCGGCTGGAGCCTGGGCATCGGCGCGGTCAACAAGCAGGACGCCTACAAGGGCATGGACCGCGAGACCACGGCGCTGCCGCTGGTCCGCTACGAGAACGAGTACCTGAAGGTCGGCGGCCTGGGCCTGGAGCTGAAGCTCCCCGGCCTCGAACTGGGCAACGCCGGCCGGGTGCGTTTCGGCGTCGTCGGCAAGCTGGAACTCGGCGGCTACGAGGCCGACGACGCGCCCATCCTGGCGGGCATGGCCGAGCGCAAGGGCGGCTTCTGGGCCGGGGCCAGGGCGGAATGGGAGAACGCGCTGGTCGATCTCAGCGCGCAGTGGACCGCGGACACCTCCGGCCACAGCAAGGGCCAGCGCTTCAGCCTGGGCCTGGAGAAGAAGTTCCGCCTCGGCAGGCAGCTGATGGTCGTGCCGTACCTCGGCGCCCACTGGCTGGACAGGAAGTACGTCGGCTACTACTACGGCGTTCGCGCCGACGAGGCCATGGCCGGGCGCGCGGCTTATGCTGGCAAGGCCGGCGTGAACGCAGAACTCGGCGTGCGGACCATGTACTTGCTCGATCGCCACCACTCGATGCTGCTCGACGTCTCGGTGACCGGCCTGGCCAAGGGCATCAAGGACAGCCCGCTGGTCGATCGTTCGAACACCAACCGCGTCGTGCTGGGCTACATGTACCGCTTCTGATGAACCGCATCCTGCTGGTCGAGGACCACGAACGGCTGGCGCGCCTGGTGAGCACGGGGCTGACGGCCGCCGGTATCGCCGTCGACAGCGTGCAGCGCGCCGACGCCGCGTGGTCGGCGCTGCAGCAGGTGGCCTACGGTGCGCTGGTCCTCGACCGCGGGCTGCCGGACGGTGACGGGCTGACCCTGCTGAAGCGGCTGCGCGACGCCGAGCGGGGCATTCCCTGCCTGGTGCTGACCGCGCGCGATGCGCTCAGCGATCGGGTCGAGGGCTTGGACGCGGGCGCCGACGACTACCTGCCCAAGCCCTTCGCGATGGACGAACTGGTGGCACGCGTGCGCGCGCTGCTGCGCCGCCCGGCCGAGAGCCTGCCGTTGGCCGCCGGGCACGGCGACCTGCGGCTGCAGCCCGCCGAAGGCATGCTCCATTGCGGCGAGGAGCGTGTGTCGCTGGCGGCGTCGGAGATGCAGATCATGTTGCTGCTGGCACGCCGGCGCGGCGACACCGTGCGCCGCTCGGCGCTGGAAGCAGCGGCCTGGGGCCTGAGCGAGGCGGTCACGCCCAACGCGCTGGACGTGGCCCTGCACCGCATCCGGCGCAAGCTGCGCGCCATCGGCTCGCGCCAGAAGATCGTCAACGTGAGAAGCCTCGGCTATGCGCTTCGAGAAGATGACCTGGCTGGGTAGCCTCAGCGTCAAGATCCTGCTCGCCTACGTGGCCGGCGCACTGCTGAGCGTGCTGCTGATCGTGCTGACCGCCGTGGCCGTCGTGCAGTCGCAGGGCGACGTGCTGTCCGGGTTCGACGTGGCCGACACCACCCGCGACCTGGCCGGCGAGCTGAGGTTCGACAGCACGGGCACGCCGGTCGGGATCGGCGACGGGCGCTTCGAGAGCCCTCCTGGCTTCGACCTGAAGGACGACTTCAATCTCGAGTGGATCTTCGAAAGCCTGAAGCACGAGGCCGCCTACCGAGTGCTGGACGCCTCGGGCAATCTCGTCCTCTCCTCCGCCGCCGGCGTCGTGTTCTGGCCGGAGACCGGAGCCGCACGCCGGCTCGAGCGCGGGCGCTTCGACTTCGAGCACCAGGGCGTCGCGATGCGCGGCGCCACCGAGATCGTGGAGCACGACGGGCGCCGCTGGTACGTGCAGTTTGCGGTCAGCCGGCGCTTCCTGCACCTGACCTACCAGGCCTTCGCGCTGCCCTTCACCGGTGCCGGGATCACCCTGTTCAGCCTGGTGCTGCTGCTCGTCTTCGGCCCCTGCGTCTATGTGGCGCTGCGCTTTGCCCTGCGGCCGGTGCGACGGATCTCCGACGCGGCGGCGGAGATCTCGCCCCGCTCGCTGCACGCGCGGCTGCAGACGGATGCGGTACCGCGCGAGATCGCCCCGCTGGTCGACAGCTTCAACCGCGTGCTCGAGCGCCTGGAGCAGGGCTACCGCCGGCAGCAGGAGTTCCTGGCCACGGCAGCCCACGAGCTGAAGACGCCGCTGGCTCTGGTGCGCGCGCAGGTGGAGCTGAGCGCGCCGTGCCCCGAACGCGACATGCTGCTGCGCGACGTCGAGCACATGAGCCGGCAGGTGCAGCAACTGCTGCATCTGGCCGAGGCGAGCGAGGTGCAGAACTATCGCCCCACCCTGGTCGACATGCACGGGATGATCCACGAGACGGCGCGCTACCTGCAGCGCATGGCCGACGCCGCGGGCGTGCGGCTGGAGCTCCCGGAGTGCAACGACGGCGTCAGCTGGCAGGCCGACCGCGGGGCGCTGTTCACCTTGCTGAAGAACCTGCTGGAGAACGCCATCCAGCACACGCCCGCCGGCACGCTGGTGCGCGTCGAGGTGGACGCCACGACGCTGTCGGTGCGCGACTGGGGGCCTGGTGTTCCGCAGGACCAGCTGCCCGACATCTTCACCCGCTTCTGGCGCGGTGCGCACCGCCGCGATTCCGGTGCCGGGTTGGGCATGGCGATCTGCCAGGAGATCGCGCTGGCCCACGGGTGGACGCTGCGTGCCTGCCGGGCCGACCCGGGCTTGCGCGCGGTGGTGACGCGGCCGGTCACGGACGGCACGCACTGAGCGCCGGTGCCGGGCGCGGCACCGAATCCCGACCGAAGCGTGACGTCGGCAAGACGACTTCCGGCGCGGGCATTCCTACGCTGTGCGGCATGTTCAACCTGCACCTGCGGACTGCCATGACCACGCACCACCTGCCCTCGATTCCGGCCCTGGACGACACCTCGGCGGCCGGCTTCGCCGACACCGTCTCCAGCCACCGCTCCTACCTGATCCGCTTCGCCAGCCGCCGCCTGCGCGACGCCGCGCTGGTCGAGGACGTGGTGCAGGAGACCCTGCTGGCCGCGCTGCAGGCGCAGGCGAGCTTCGACGGTCGTGCCAGCCTGCGCACCTGGATGACCGGCATCCTGCTGCGCCGCATCGCCGACAGCGTGCGCGGGCAGCGGCGCCGGCCGATCGTGCAGGCCCTCGGCGACGAGGGCGGCGACGACCCCACGCACGCCGACCTCGACGAGACCGCGGACGCCGAGGCGATCGACTGGGTCGATCCGCAGCGGCACCTGGCCGGCCGCCAGTTCCTCGCCGCGCTGGCGGGCTGCCTGGACGAACTGCCGCCGCTGTCGGCGCGGCTGTTCGCGCTGCGCGAGATCGACGGCCTCAGCAATGAAGAAGCGGCCTCGGCGCTCGGCCTGAGCGCGCGCGGCTCCTCCGTGCTGCTGCACCGTGCCCGCGCCAGCCTGCGCGTCCGCCTGGCGCCGCACGCCGAGCTGGCGGCGTGACCGAATCCTGACCGTTTCGAGACGAGCGGTCGCGCGATTCCCGCCGCGCCCGGACGACTCAGGAGTACGGAACGCGACATCGAACACCGGTCGCCGCCCGATCAACCCCAAGCCCTAGCAATCCTTGACACCAGGAGATGACCATGCAATTCGCCACCCGCCTGTTCGCCACCACCGTGCTCGCCAGCCTCGCCAGTGCCGCGATGGCCCTGGACGCCGAGCAGTCCTCGAGCTGGATGACGCCGTCCACCAAGACCCGTGCCGAAGTGATGGCCGAGATGCAGTCCGCCGTGCGCAGCGGCGCGCTGCCGCACAACGAGGCCTCGTACACCGTGGTCGCGTCGTCCTCGTCCTCGGCGCTGACGCGCACCCAGGTCGCTGCCGAAGCGCGCGAAGCCCAGCGCCTCGGCCTGACCGCGGTGAACGACGCCGACGTGCCCGTGGCCAGCGCCGCGCAGCGCGAGCAGGTGCGCCTGGCCGGTCTGCGTGCGATCAGCACCGACAGCCAGCTGGCCGCCAAGTGAACCCCGGGCCGCCTGGCGGCCCATCCCCAGAACGCGGACCGGCGCGTGGCGCAACACGCTGCGCGCCGGTCCGCACCTCTGTCCGATCGCGGAGAACCCATGAGTGCCTCGACCCGACCGCCGCGCGTCCACATCCGGCGCGCCCTGTTGCTGACCCTCGTCGTGCTGGCCGCCGGCTGCTCGACGCGGCCGGACGCACACCACGACCGTGATCCGGCGGCCGACGCCGCGCCGGGCGACTGCGCTGCGCTGCAAGCCGATGTCCGCAACGCCGAGCAGGCCGTGGCCGAGGCGCAGGAACAGAAGCAGAACGCCTGGAAGGCGGTGGTCCCGTTCGCGGTGGTCGCACGCCAGGCGCAGGCCCGGTCGACCGGCGCCCAGGCCGAGCGGCAGCTCGAGCGCCTGCGCGGCGCACAGCGCCGGCAGGGCTGCGCCGTCGAGTGAGCCACGAGCACGACAAGGAGCAAGCATGAGACACCAGGGAATCGCGATCCTGATCGGCCTGGCCGCCATCGGAGCCGGTTGCACGCGCCAGGAGCCGCCGGCGCACGAAGAGCTGCGCCCGGTGCGCAGCGTCGTGGTCGGTGAGAGCCAGGGTTCGTTCGGCGCGAGCTACTCGGGCGAGATCCAGGCACGCTACGAAAGCAGGCTCGGCTTCCAGACCTCGGGCAAGGTCGTCGCACGCCTGGTCGAGGTCGGCAGCCACGTGCGGCGCGGCCAGCCGCTGATGCGGCTCGACCCGGCGCAGGAGACGCTGCACCTGGTCGCTGCCGGCGCCGACGTCGACGCCGCGAAGAGCCGCGTGGCGCAGAACCGCATCGACCTGCAGCGCACCGAGCAGCTGCTGGCCAAGCAGTTCGCCTCGCCCGCCGAGCTCGACCAGCAGCGCCTGGCGCTCGAACAGTCCGAGTCGCAGCTGAAGGCCGCCCTGGCGCAGCAGCAGATCAAGCTCAACCAGCGTGGCTACACCGAGCTGCTGGCCGACCGCGACGGCGTGGTCACGGCCATCGCCGCCGAGGCCGGCCAGGTGGTCTCGCCAGGGCAGGCGGTGGTCACCGTCGCCGCCGACGGCGAGCGCGAGGTGCTGGTCAGCATTCCCGAGTCGCGCGTCGACGAACTGCGCCAGGCCAAGGCCTTGCAGGTCTCGGTGTGGGCGCAGCGCGGCAAGACCTACGCCGGCACGCTGCGCGAGCTCGCGCCAGACACCGACAGCGTGACGCGCACCTACTCCGCGCGCATCGCCGTGAAGGACGCCGACGCCGCGCTGATGCTGGGCATGACCGCCACGGTGAACGCGCCCGACGTCGATGGCAGCCGCGCGATCCGCCTGCCGCTGTCGGCGATCCACTCACGCGACGGCGAGTCGCGGGTCTGGGTCATCGACGAGAAGACCGCGCAGGTCACCACGCGCGCCGTGCAGCTCGGCGGCGCCCACGACGACAGCGTGCTGGTCACTGCCGGCCTTGCCGGCGGCGAGACCGTGGTGACGGCCGGCGTGCACATGCTGCACGAGGGCCAGAAGGTCAAACCCGCCGGCGCGCCGGCCCTTGCACAGGCAGCCAAGTGATGAAGTCCGTCAACCTCTCCGAGTGGGCGCTGAAGCACCCGCAGATGATCGCCTTCCTGCTGATGCTGCTGGGCATCGCCGGCGTGCTCGCCTACGGGCGGCTGGGCCAGAAGGAAGACCCCGAGTTCACCGTCAAGACGATGGTCGTGCAGGCCTACTGGCCGGGCAGCTCGGCGCAGCAGATGGCCGAGCAGGTGACCGACAAGCTCGAGAAGAAGCTGCAGGAGCTCGCCGAGATCGACTACATCAGCAGCTACGCCAAGCCCGGTGTCACGCAGATCAAGGTCAACCTGCGCGAGGACACCGCGCCCGAGGCGGTGCCGCAGGTCTGGTACCAGGTGCGCAAGAAGCTCGGCGACATCCAGTCGACGCTGCCGCAGGGCGTGCGCGGGCCGTTCTTCAACGACGAGTTCGGCGACACCTTCGGCAACCTCTACGCGATCACCGGCGACGGCTTCGGCGACGCCGAGCTGCACGACTTCGCCGAGGCGGCGCGCAACGAATTCCTGCGCGTGGCCGACGTCAACAAGGTCGAGCTGACCGGCGTGCAGGACGAGAAGATCTACGTCGAGGCGAGCAACGCCAAGCTGGCCTCGCTGGGCCTGGACCCGGCGCTGATCTCGCGCACGCTGGCCGCCACCAACACCGTCGACGCGGCCGGCACCGTGCAGACCGCCTCGGAGCAGCTGCGCCTGACCGTCAGCGGCGAGTTCGATTCGGTCGAGAGCATCCGCAACATCAGCATCCAGGCCGGCGAGCGCAGCTTCCGCCTCGGCGACATCGCCGACGTGAAGCGCGGCGTGGTCGAGCCGGCCACCGCGAAGATGCGCTTCAACGGCGCACCGGCGGTCGGCCTGGCGGTCAGCATGCGCAAGGGCGGCGACGTGATCCGCCTGGGCGAGCGGCTCGGCGAGACGGTGCGCCACGTGCAGGCCAGCCTGCCGGTGGGCGTGCAGATCCACGCCGTCTCCGATCAGCCGCGCGTGGTCGAGGAGTCGGTGCACGAGTTCAAGAAGAGCCTGTTCGAGGCCGTCGTGATCGTGCTCGCGGTGAGCTTCTTCTCGCTGGGCGTGCGCACCGGCTTCGTGGTCGCGCTGAGCATCCCGCTGGTGCTGGCGCTGACCTTCCTGGCGATGTACCTGCTCGGCATCGAGCTGCAGCGCATCTCGCTGGGCGCGCTGATCATCTCGCTGGGCCTGCTGGTCGACGACGCGATCATCGCCGTCGAGATGATGGCGCTCAAGCTCGAGCAGGGCTGGGACAAGTTCCGCGCCGCCACCTACGCCTACACGGCGACCGCCTTCCCGATGCTGACCGGCACGCTGATCACCGCGGCGGGCTTCCTGCCGGTGGGCTTCGCGAAGTCGGGCTCGGGCGAGTACGTGTTCTCGCTGTTCCAGGTGGTCGGTCTGTCGCTGATGCTGTCGTGGGTCGTCGCGGTGGTGTTCACGCCCTGGATCGGCTTCAGGCTGCTCAAGGAGCACAGCGGCACCGTCCACGACGAAGACGCGGTGTACCAGCGCGGCATGTACGCGCACTTCCGCAAGTTCATCGATGCGTGCCTGGTGCATCGCAAGCTGGTGATAGTCGTCACGGCGGCGGCGTTCATCGCGTCGATCGCACTCTTCAAGGCCGTGCCGCAGCAGTTCTTCCCGGCATCGGACCGGCCCGAGCTGATGGTCGACCTGTGGCTGCCGCAGGCCGCCACCTTCGAGGCCAGCCAGCGTGAGGTGGCGGCGCTCGAGGCGACGCTGCGCGACGACCCCGACGTGGTGGCGGTGACCAGTTACGTCGGCACCGGCAGCCCGCGCTTCTACCTGCCGCTGGACGTGCAGACGCCCAACCTCAACCTCGGCGAGCTGATGGTGATGACCAAGGGCGGCGAAGCACGCGAGCGTGTGCTGGCGAAGATCCAGGACCTGTTCGAGCACGACTTCCCGCTGGTGCGCGGGCGCGTCAACCGGCTCGAGAACGGGCCGCCGGTGGGCTACCCGGTGCAGTTCCGCGTCTTCGGCCGCGACAACGCGCAGGTGCAGGCGATCGCCGACCAGCTGACCACGCTGATGCGTGCGCACCCGAACCTGCGCCGCGTCAACCAGGACTGGGGCGAGCGCCTGAAGCGCGTGCGCGTCGACGTCGACCAGGACAAGGCGCGTGCGCTGGGCATCACTTCGCACCAGATCCAGGTGGCGCTGCAGGGTTCGCTGTCGGGCACCACGGTGACGCAGTACCGCGAGGGCGACGACGACATCGACGTGGTGGCGCGCCTGGTGGCCAGCGAGCGCACCGACCTGAACAACCTGAAGGACGCCAAGATCTACCTGCGCAACGGCAAGTTCGTCGCGGTGTCGCAGGTGGCGCGGCTCAGCCTGGACAGCGAGGACAGCGTGCTGTGGCGGCGCAACCGCATGCCGACGCTGACGGTGCGCGCCGACGTGGAAGGTGCACAGGCGCCCGACGTGACACACGCGCTGGCGCCGAAGATCGATGCGCTGGCCGCCACGCTGCCGCTCGGCTACGGCATCGAGGTCGGCGGCGCGTTGGAGTCGAGCGCGAAGGCGCAGGCCTCGATCCTCGCGGTGATGCCGCTGACCATCGTCGCCGTGCTGCTGCTGCTGATGCTGCAGCTGCAGGACATGAAGAAGATGGCGCTGGTGCTGCTGACCGCGCCGCTCGGGCTGATCGGCGTGTCGGCGGTGCTGGCGGGCTTCCGCATCCCGTTCGGCTTCGTCGCGATGCTGGGCGTGATCGCGCTGGCCGGCATGATCATCCGCAACTCGGTGATCCTGGTGGTGCAGATCGACCACGACCTCGCCGCCGGCGCGACGCTGTGGGAGGCGATCGTCGAGTCGGCCGTGCGCCGCCTGCGCCCGATCGTGCTGACCGCGCTGGCCGCCATCCTGGCGATGGTGCCGCTGACGCGCTCGGTGTTCTGGGGCCCGATGGCCTGGGCGATCATGGGCGGCCTGCTCGTCGCCACGGCGCTCACGCTGATCTTCCTGCCCGCGCTCTATGCCAGCTGGTACGGCGCGAAGAAACCACAGGCCGCCTGAGGCCGCACCGGGGGACGAGATGAACAAGCATTCGCTGGCCGCGCAGGCGGCCCTGGTCGCGGCGTTGTCCGCTGTCTGCACACCGAGCCACGCGCTCGACCTGATGGGTTCGTATGAACGAGCGCTGCAGGCCGACCCCAGCCTGCGCGCGGCGCAGTCCGCCCTGCTGGCCGGGCGCGAGAAGGCGGCCCAGGGCAACGCGCTGCTGCGCCCGCAGATCGGCCTGAGCGCCGGCGCCACACGGCTGGACGACCGCAGCTCGAGCACCCTGCAGCCGCCGCTGTCGGAGCTGCTCAAGCGCAGCAGCTCGGGCACGGTGCAGCAGGCCGCGCTGCAGCTCAAGCAGCCGCTCTACGACGTCAAGTCGGCGGCCGAGAAGCAGCAGATGCACGAGCAGGCCGGCATCGCCGAGGTGCAGTTCCGCCACGCGCAGCAGGCGCTCATCCAGCAGGTCGGCGAAACCTACTTCGGCGTGCTGCTGGCGCAGGAATCGCTGCAGGTGACGGCGGCCGAGAAGGCCGCGGTGCAGCTGCAGCGCGACCGCGCGCAGGCACGCTTCGACGTCGGCCGCGGCAAGATCACCGACCTGCAGGAGGCGCAGGCGCGGCTGGACAGCGTGGCCGCCAAGGAGGTCTCGGCGACCAGCCGCCTCGCGCTGGCCCAGGCGCAGTACCAGGAGCTCACTGGCACGCCGGCCGAGGGACTGGCGCCGCTGCAGGCGCGCCTGGTGCCCGTGCCGCCGGCACCCGACAGCCTGGCGGCCTGGCAGACACGCGGCCACGAAGCCAACACGCGCGTGCTGCTCAGGCAGCGCGAGCTGGCCATCGCCACACAGGAGACGCGCAAGACCACGCTGCAGGCGCGGCCGACGCTCGACCTGGTGGCGAGCTACACCGCACGCAACGCCAGCGGCAGCCTGTCGCCGGTGAGCGCGCCGGACGGCAACCGCTCGGCAGCCATCGGCGTGCAGCTCAGCGTGCCGCTGTATGCCGGCGGCGCGATCGACTCGCGCCAGCGCGAGTCCGTCGCGAAGCAGGGCCAGGCCGGCGACGAGCTCGCCGCCGCGCAGCGCGACGCCCGCCTGCAGGTGCAGGACGCCTTCCTCGCGGTGAAGACCGGCGTGGCGCGCATTGCCGCGCTGGAGCAGTCGCTGGCCTCGACACGCACCGCGCTGGAGGCCACCACGCTGGGCCGCGACGTCGGCACGCGCACCGAACTCGACGTGCTCGACGCGCAGCAGCGCATGTACGCCGCGCAGCTCGACCTCGCCCAGGCGCGCAACGACTACCTGCTCGGCCGCCTGAAGCTGGGCGCCGCCGCCGGCGAGCTGGCCGAGGGCGACCTGCAGGCACTGAACGGCTACCTCTCCCACTGAAAGGCCCACCATGGACATCGATGTCTTCTCCCCCGACGAACTGCCCGGCGTGATGCGCGCGCTGCGCACGACGCTGCGCCCCGACGGCACGCTCGACGCACGCGAGCGGCTGTTCCTCGCCACCTACGCACGCATCACCGGCTCCACGCTGCCCGCGGACGACCCGGCGCCGATGGCTGCCGACCAGCTGCGCATCGCCGGCGCGCACGCGCGCAAGCGGCTGGTGCAGCTGGCCTCGCTGGCAGTCTTCCTCAGCCGCCCGGTGCGTGCCGATTCAGTGCACTACCTGACGGAACTGGCACGCCACCTGGACACGCACGACACGGTGGTCGACGTGCTGCAGGCTCTGGTGCAGGGCCGGCGCATCAAGGCGCGGCTGATCGCGATGCGGCGCGGACTGCGCGCCGTGCTGGCCGACGCCTACCGCGCCGAGGGCCCGCGTGGTGTGCTGCGCTTCCTCGGCGCGCTGTGGTTCCGCATCGCCGTGAACAAGCGCAAGCTCGGCCGCTACAAGCGCCTCGGCCTGCTGCCCGAAGGCACGCTCGGCCGCGAGTACTGGAAGTTCATGACCACCGAGGGTTTCAACTTCCCCGGCGAGCCCGCCGGCATCCCCGACACCGTCGCCTACCACGACATCTCGCACGTGCTGGCCGGCCACCCGGCCACGCCGCTGGGCGAGATCCAGCAGGGCAGCTTCCAGGGCGGCAACCGCCGCGAGGACGGCTTCTTCTTCGTGCAGATGGTGATGCTGCAGTTCCAGCAGGGCGTGCGCATGACGCCGGCGACGCCACCGACGCAGGACCTGTTCGACCCCGAGAAGGTGCTGTGGGCGATCCACCGCGGCGCGCAGTGCCGCGTCGACATGACGCACCAGTGGGACTTCTGGCCGCTGATGGAACTGCCGCTGGAGCAGGCCCGCGAGCGCTGCGCGCTGCTGCCGGGTCAGTGCGTGGCCTGAGTGCGCACCGCCGGGCAGGCAAACTCGCGCCCGATCACGCTGCGCGCGTAGAAGTAGTTGCAGCGCGAACGTTCGCTCATCGCGTCGATGTCGACACGGCCCTGCGCGTCGCAGGGGAAGGCCAGGCCGCGGCCCTCGTCGAACAGCGAGACGAAGCGCAGTTCGAAGCCGTGCGTGCGGCAGTCGGTCGAGGCGGCGATGGTCATGGCGTGTCTCCTTCGATGTGCTGTGGCGTGATGCCTGATCGACAGCGTAGGTGGCGCCTCGCCTGAAGTCGTTCGGTCCGGGTCGGGCTTCGGTCCGGCTTCGGTGTCGGCGCCGGCCACCCGGCCGGCCCCAGGGTCTTTCATCGCGGGGCAGGCGCCGCTACAGTGGGCCGCGAGTCGGGAGGCTGATCGATGAGCGATGCCGCGCCCTTGTGGTTGAGGTTCGACGCTTTCGAGCTGGATGAATCCAATGCGCGGCTGACACGCGACGGGCGCGCCGTCGCACTCACGCCCAAGGCCTTCTCGGTGCTGTGCACGCTGGCCCGTCAGGCCGGCCGCCTGGTGACCAAGGACTCGCTGCTCGACGCCGCCTGGGGCCATCGCCACGTCAGCGAATCGGTGCTGAAGAGCACCATCAGCCAGCTGCGCAGCGCGCTCGACGACGACGCGCGCCAGCCGCGCTACATCGAGACTGCATCGCGCCACGGCTACCGCTTCATCGCGCAGCCCGAAGCCGCCGCGGTGCCGGCGCCGACGCCTTCACCCGCTCCGGCCGCCGCGCCGCCGGTCGCGGCGTTCGTGCCGGCGGGCACGAGCGCGCCCGCGGCACTGATCGGCCGCGGCGACGGGCTGGCGCGCCTGCACGCGGCCTGGGCACGCGCGCAGCTCGGCCAGCGCCAGGTGTGCTGGTTGTCCGGCGAGGCCGGCGTGGGCAAGTCCACACTGCTCGATCACTTCGCCGCGCAGCTGGGCAGCGGCGCGGGCGCGGTGGTCGCGCACGGCCAGTGCGTGCAGCAGTTCGGCTCGGGCGAGCCCTACCTGCCGGTGCTCGAGGCGCTGGGCGCGCTGTGCCGCCACGACGCGGCCCTGCCCGCGCTGCTGCGCGCGGTGGCGCCGACCTGGCTGCTGCAGCTGCCCTGGCTCTGCGGCGAAGCCGAACGCGCCGCGCTGCAGCGCGAGCTGGCCGGCGTGCACCCCGACCGCATGCTGCGCGAGTTCGCCGAGCTGCTCGACCGCTACACCGAGCAGCGTGCGCTGCTGCTGGTCACCGAGGACCTGCACTGGAGCGACCACGCCACCGTGCGCCTGATCGACCACTTCGCGCGCCGGCGCAGCCCGGCGCGGGTGATGTGGCTGGGCAGCTTCCGCAGCGCCGAACTGATCGCCGAGGAGCACCCGCTCAAGGGCCTGCGCCACGAGCTGCGCCTGCACCGCCTCGGCGAGGAGATCGTGCTCGACCCGTTCTCCGAGCATGAAGTCGGCGAGTACCTGCAGCGCCGCCACCCGCGGCATGCCGGTTCGGAAGACTTCGTGCGCTCGCTGCATGCCCACACCGAGGGGCTGCCGCTGTTCATCGTCAACGTCATCGACGAGTGGGTGGCGCTCGCCGGGCAGCAGCCCGAAGCAGCCGCGCCGCGCCTGGCGGCGCTGGTGCCGGAGAGCCTGGCCGGCGTGATCGAGCGGCAGATCGAGCGCCTGAGCGCCGAGCGCCAGGCCGTGCTCGAGGCCGCCAGCGTGATCGGCGTGGAGTTCCGCTCCGGGGTGCTGGCCGAGGTGCTGGAGCAGGAGGCGCCGACGGTGGACGAGCACTGCGACGAGCTCGTGCGCCGCCAGAGCTGGCTGCGCCCGCCCGCGGCCGAGGATGCGCACGCCGGCGTGGCCGGTGCGCGCTACACCTTCGCGCATGCGCTGTACCGGCATGTCTTCTACCGCCGCCTCGGCGCCGCGGCGCGGGCCCGGCTGCACCGGCGCGTGGCGACCACGCTGGAGCGCCATCGGGCGCTCGGCCTGGCCGTGCCGGCCGGCGAGCTGGCGGCGCATTTCGAGCAGGCCCACGAGCCGCTGGCGGCGCTGCGTCACTACGCCGATGCCGCCGCCAGCGCACTCGGCCGCTTCGCACCGACCGAAGTCGTCACGCTGACCGAGCGTGCGCTGGATCTGCTGCCGTCCGCCGCCGACACGCAGGAGCGCATGGAGCTCGAGCTGCTGCTGGTCGCGCGCCGCGGGCTCGCCTTCTCGATGCTGGAGAGCTTCTCGTCCGCCGAGGCCAAGCAGTCCTTCGAACGTGCGCTGGCGCTGTGCGACCTGCTGCCGCAGACGCCGCAGCGCGCCTGGGTGATGAGCGGCCTGGGCTGGGTGCTGTACGGGCGCGCCGAATATGCCGCGGCGCTGGCGCTGGCGCAGCGCATCGAGGCGATGGGCAACGAGCACGGCGACGCGGCGCTGCGCATCTGCGCCTGCAACCTCTATGGGCTGACACTGTCGCAGCAGGGCGACTGGGAGGGCGGGCGCGCCTGGCTCGAGCAGGGCGTGGCGCTGTGCGAGGCCATCGGTGAGGCATTGCCGGTGGCGCGCTTCGTGATCGACCCGCGCGTGACGCTGCACGCGCTGCTGGGCCTGGCACTGCTGCCGCTCGGCCATGCGGCCGAGGCGCAGGCCTGCCGCGACAAGGCGCTGGCGCTGGCCGAGCGCAGCGGCCAGCGCACCGCCGTGATGATGGCGCTGTGGTGCGCCGGCCTGATCGCCCAGCGATTGGAGCAACCCGAGCTGGTGATCCAGCACGCCCGCGCGCTCGAATCGCTCTGGCTCGACCATGGTGTGGCGGCCGCCGAAGGGCCGGCGCGCTGGATGCGCGGCTGGGCGATCGCCCAGCTCGGCGACGCGCGTGCCGGCCACACGCTGATCGAGGAAGGCTTGCGCTTCCACCAGCGCACCGGCCGCATGGCCGGCATGACCCATGCACTGAACTGTGCGGCCAGCGCGTTGATCCTGGCCGGCGACTACGCGGCGGCGCAGGCAGTGGTGGACGAGGCCCTGGAACGTGCACAGCAACTCGACGAGCTGGCCTCGATCCCCGACCTGCTGATCCAGCGCGCACGCGCGGCGCACGCCTGCGGCCGAACCGACGAGGCGCGCAGCGCGCTGCGTGGCGCGCTCGACGCGGCGCGCGAGCGCCGCTCGCCGCTGCTGCAGCGGCTGGTCGAATCCGAACTCGCCAGGCTCGACGGGCCGGCCGCGGCGGCCTGAGCGCGCCTCAGGCCGCGTCGCCCGCGGCAGCGGCCTCGTCGACCTTGGCGCCGTGCAGGTTCAGCCAGGCGATCAGTTCGGCGCCGCTGTCGAAGTCGACGTGGTCACCCGTCGCGATGTGCTCGACGCGGCCGAGCAGGCGGCCCAGGGCGGGCACGGCATCGCGGTGCAGCTTGAGCACGTAGCAGCGCGAGTTCGGGAAGTTGGCGATGGAATGCAGGGTCATGGGCGTCTCTCGGACGGGAATGGCATGACCCACAGCGTAGGGCGCGAGCTACGGGAAGTCGTGCCGAAACGGTCAGGCTTCGGTCGCGATTGGGTGGGCGCGCAGGGGCAGGCGGCGTACCGCCACAAAGCAGAAACGGCGACCCTGGAGAGGTCGCCGTCTGTTCCAAGTGCTTGTCGCGCTTGGGGGATTTAGTGGCCAAGGGCGGAATCGAACCACCGACACGCGGATTTTCAATCCTATGATGTGTGCATAATCCGTTGATTCTGCGTCATTCCTTGCTTACAGACGGGTCTGATTGCACACGATTGCACATAGACTGAGGCCTCAACCACACAGTCTTGGCGATTGCACATGGGCATCAGGCAACTCCCCAACCAGCGCTACCGTCTGCAGCTGCGCCGCGCCTCGCTCAAGGTCGACCAGGTGTTCGACACGTACGCGCAAGCGCAGGCAGCGATGGACCAGTATCTCGGCGCCAAGCCGGCCGACGGTTCGCGCCGCAAGACGGGCGGACCCACCGTCGACGAGGCCTGGGCCCTGTATCGGGAGTCGCGCGACTTCCTTGAGAAGAAGCCCACCACGATCCGCTCCGAGGAGACTCACGTCAAGCCGGCGCTGCTGTTCTTCGACTCGCGCCCGGTCAGGTCGCTCACGCCCGATGACATCGACGCCTTCATCGTCCGCGAGACCAAGGCCGGCAAGGCCCCCGACACCATCCGCAACGCGGTGGCGTCGCTGTCGGCCATACTGAACTTCTGTATCAAGAAGCAGATCGTCAAGGCGAACGTGACCATCGGCGTGTCGCGCCCCAGCAAGGAGCGCACCGTCAGGCGCATGCCGGAAGGACACCAAGGCGCGTTGATGAAGGTGCTGGCCCACCCGAAGTACCGCTACCGCGCCGTCGCGCGCCTGGCACTGCTGGTGCGCGAGACCGGCGCGCGTCCCGGCGAGTGGGCCAGCGCGCGCTGGGACGACGTTCACCTCGACAAGCAACGCGTGACCTTCAAGGACACCAAGTACAAGCGCATGGCTCGCACCGTGCCGCTGACACGAGCGTCCATGGAGTTGCTCACGGCGCAGCTCGAGGACATCATGATCAACCAGTTCGAACAGTTCAGCGCGAGCGAGTGGGTGTTCCCGACGGTCGGCCTCGACGGGGAGCTTCGGCCCATCGCCTACACCGGGACGATGCGGGACATGAAGAAGGACGAGCTCATCCCGAAGGCGCTCAGGACCCACAACGGACGCCACGAGTACATCTCCACCTTGGTTGAGAGTTCGGACTTGGACGACTCGCGGATCATGTCGCTCGTCGGGCACCACAGCCCCGCGTCCATGCAGATCTACACGCACGCCCGCAACGTGCGGTTCTTGCCACAGCTCGAGGCGCTGGAAGCGTCGCGACGCAAGGAGCGGACGCAGGAGATCAGCAAGGCCTTCGGCGTGCCGACGAAGGTGATCGACGCCTATCTCGCTCATCGACGTGCGCTTGAGGCGTCCGACAGCCTGGAGGACGGCGGCAACGAACTGCTCTACGAGGCGGAGACAGTGGGAACGCTTTCGAAAGTGGCAGAGCGGATGGGCAAGACCGAAGAAGAGCGGTTGCGCACCATGCTTGAGATCCAGAAGCAGGCGGCCAAGCGACCCACTGCAGGAGCCCCTCCGGTATCGCCTGCCCCACCGGCCGCGAGCAATGGTGACGCAGCGGCTCGGGCGGGCAAGCGTCGAGCGGCATCACAACCGACGAAGGCCAAGACCGGCAGCAAGCGCGTGCCGCGCAAGACGAGGGCTTAGTTTCGCGCGCCGGAGTCAGGGCAGCGCGGCAGCCCGGCGGTTGACAAACCACACGCCGCGCCGGCAGACTTGGGCACGGCGCCCGCCATGCCTCCACGCGAGCAGAAACAGGCACTCCACATCTTCATGTCATTTGCCGACCCCTGGTCCGAAGGACGTCGGGACTCAAACGCGTGGGCCTATCCGACGTGCTTCGCACACCATGGAGAGTCGCCACATGACTATCAAGAAGTTCGCGTTTGAAGTCCAAACCCGCCTGATCAAGGCACATGGGATCGACCTCAAGCGCTCCCACGTTCACGAGGTGCTCGCAGCTCTACTCGGCTTTGCGAGTTACGCCAGCCTGAACTCCCGGGCAGCGCTCGGGCAGCGATCCCGCTACTCACCCTCAGCGCCCCGTGACATCGCGGCGGCGGCGTCCCGCGCACTGGACTTGGGGTATGCGCCGCCGTCGCCCCCGATCATCGCGGCGCTCGTGGCCGAAGCGGCCGAGGCCGAGCGCCTTTGCGTCGTACCTCTCCGCTACTTGCTTGCCGACCTTGGTATCGAGACCGACAGCGAGGAGTGGGACGAGCTCGAGGATCACGTGTCCGACTCCGACTCTTTCGAGGACGAGGACCGGAGCGCTCGAGACGAGAGTGCCATGCCTTCGATCGACCTGGACTCTTCGGTTCTCCGCGAGAGCCTGGAGCGCATGGCAGATGCAGGAAGCGCCTCGGCGCACCTGGCATTGGCACAGCTCGACGAAGGACTGGACGAGCTGGAAGAGTCAGGAATCAATGACGGCCGATACTGGTTCGAGCAGCAGCAGGCCGGCCGCGCCCTGACGGGTGTTGAGCTCGAGTGGGCCGAGGATTTTCGCCGCAAGGGCGAGGCTCGATCCTCGCGTGAAGAGCACCTCCGGCGTGCCGCGGCCCTCGGAAGTGCCGAGGCTGCACTCATCCTGGCTGAAGAGGACCCGACCGACGAGACCTTCGAGTTGGCAGCTCGCGTAGCTGGCGATAGGTACGCTGATCGCCTTGGGGAACTTGCGCTGTCTTGCGGACGTCGAGACGACGCCAGGAATTGGTTTCGGGTGGCCGCGCAAGGCGGTGACACCGACGCCATGAAGACGCTGGCTTCTGGGCTCGAGTCCAATCTGAAAAGTGCTTGGACATGGGTTCACTTGGCCAGGCTCTTGGACGTCGACGTGATGGCGTACCACGCAGTGGGAGAGGATGGGTACGAACTGTCCCCGGACGCCGACGACGCGGTGCCGATCTACGCTGCAGGAGGATTTGAGTTGGACCCGCTCTCCAGACACGACGATGAGGCAGCCAAGCATCGTGCTCGCGAGTTATACGAGGCAATCGTCAGTTGACGACTACGAGGAGCGTCCGCAGAGCACTATGACCGAGTTCAGTCACACCATCCGCATCAAGAAGGACGCTCCTCGTTGCCTCGTGTTTGAAGTCGCGAGTTCGAGCGGCGGGCTGCTGGCGCGCAGCGCGCCATACGCCTCGATCTGCAAACTCGAGGCGGGACTGACTGTTCTGAGGGCCGCTGCAGAGTCAGCCGAAGCCGCCGCGGTCGAGACCGATGGTGCAACCACGTGGGTGAGACCGGGTGACCGCAGGAGTCGTGTGGCTTTGAAGGGGATGCTCTCGACCGACCTTGTGGCGCAGGTGCTTGCGGGCCTGCCATCGGCAGTGATAGTTGACGACCGCCCCCCGAGCGAGCGGCGGGCCGACCTGAGCGGGCAGTTCTGCGACCTCGCCCACTGAGCCAAGGCGATACCGATGTCGGCCGTCGGCAAGCGCGTCGTTGACGACTTGTACGTCCACCTGTCAGCCCTTCAAGAACTGACCGACGCCGACCACCGCCAGCGCATCGAGGCGGCGCTGGAGCGCCTTCAGGTGGATCGCGACATCGCACCCAATGTCGCGAAACTCAATCTGCGCACGGGCAGGTTGTCGCTACTCGCCTACCCCGAGTTCGACGAGGAGCCCTTTCCCGAACTGGTGGCGAGCTGGGCGTTCTCGCCGGGCCCCCTGACGAGTCCGGCCTACCGACACTACCGGGACTCCCTCAACCCACCGATCCTGCACCGCAAAGAGCTGATGGTGGGAGTTGATCACCCGGAGCGAGACCGTTGGTGCCAGCTGACGGAGACAGCTGCGGGGCTGGGACTCTTCGACGACACAACGACGATCGGCTTCAAGCTCAACTGGGAGCGTTTGATTGCCGCGAAGGGATACCGTCTGGCCGGTGATGTCTTCGTGCCGCTTGGCAACGAACTCGCGGGCTCTCAAGAGTCCGCGGCAGCCAGCAGCAACGGCGCCATTCAGAGACATCTGACCGCGCTCTCGCGCAGCAACTTGTCGGCACCAATCCAGCTGCTTCTGCGCAATGGACTGCTGGCGCCCGGGAGCACCGTCTTCGACTATGGGTGCGGCCGCGGGGACGACATCGCGGGCTTGAGCGCCAATGGCTATGACGCTCGCGGGTGGGATCCGCACTTTGCGCCGGACCAACCGGTCGTTGAAGCCGACATCGTGAACCTAGGCTTTGTGGTCAACGTCATAGAGGACCCTGCAGAGCGGGTAGACGCCATTCATCGGGCGTTCCAGTTGGCGCGTCGAGTGATGTCAGTTGGGGTGATGCTGTACGGGAGCGAGTCGCCGGGCCGCCCGTTCCGCGATGGCTTCATCACGTCGCGGAACACGTTCCAGAAGTACTTCGCTCAAGCAGAGTTCAAGGACTACATCGAGCACGTTCTGCAACAGGAAGCCTTCATGGCCGCCCCTGGTGTCGCCCTGGTGTTTGCAGACAAGGACCTTGAGCAACGCTACAGCGCGGGACGGTATCGGACGCAAGGCATTGCTGCCCGCCTCCTGGCCACCCGTGTGCCACGCGTTCGTCCAGTCAGGGAACCCAAGGCTCGCGTCACCAGGGACCCCAGGCCACCAAAGCCCGATCACGCCGAGCTAGAGCTTGCGCGGGTCCGACCGGAACTCGACAGGCTCTGGGCGACTGCGCTGGACCTAGGCCGTCTACCTGAGCCTGAGGAGATCGACTACCTCGAGGCCCTCACAGCTCAGGTCGGCAGCCTGAGCAAGGCGTTTCGCCTGCTCTCCAAGCACTACGACTACAGCCTGCTTGAAGCCGCGGCCAAGACTCGAACAGACGATGTTCGCCTCTACCTGGCGGCCCAGCAGTTCTCCCGTCGGCCGGCCTATCGGCAACTCGAGCCCCGCCTGCAAAGGGACATCAAGGCGTTCTTCGGAGACTATCGGAGCGCACAAGCCTCAGGGCTGCGGCTGCTTGTGGACGCCGCCGACCCTTCGAGGCTTCTGGAAGCCTGCCAGCAAGCCGCTGCCACTGGTTTGGGATGGCTCGATGCAGACCACTCGCTTCAACTGCACGTGTCGTTGGTGGAACGACTGCCGGCGATCCTGCGGGCATATGTTGCTTGCGGCTTGATCCTGTGGGACTCGATCAGCGAGGTCCAGCTCATCAAGATCCACATCGGCTCAGGCAAGCTGACGTTGATGGAGTTCGACGACTTCGACACGAGTCCCGCCCCGTTGCTGTGCCGACGCATCAAGGTGAACGTTAGGAAGCAGGATTACGACCTCTTCGAGTACGGCTCGCGTGAGTACCCAAAACCTCTGCTGTATCGGAAGAGTCGGTGCTTGCACGAGGACTATCCAGGCTACGCGGAGCAGCTGGCGTTTGACGAAGCGCTCGAGGCGACTGGCATACTTGGTGGCTCTGAGTTTGGACCACCACCTGAGAAGCTGGAAGAGCTGCTCGAAGCCAGGCGCCTAGCAGTAGATGGGATGCGGCTGGCTCCTAGCGAGCGCATTCCCGACCTTGATCAGAAGTGCGGCGCCAACTTCACGTTTCGATCGTTCATCGAGTGCGGCGAAACACAGCAACGACTCGCACTCCGCAACGTTCCGCTCAATCCCCGCACCTACAACGCACTCTTCGACCTGGCGACCTACGTCTTGGATCCGGTCATTGAGTATTTCGGCGCTATCCGCCTGACATACGGGTTCTGTTCGTCCGAGCTTGGACGCCACATACATCGTCGCGTGGCACCAGAGCTCGATCAACACGCTTCGCTTGAGGTCAATCGCTTGGGAAGACCCATCTGCGCGCGCGGTGGAGCAGCCTGCGACTTCCTGGTCGAGCATGAGGACATGCGTGAAGTCGCTGACTGGATCATTGCCCACATCCCGTTTGACCGCTTGTACTTCTACGGAACGGATCGTCCTCTTCATGTCAGCTACTCTCCTTCTGGTGCTCGACAGGCCTATCAATTGAGAGAGTCAAGCAATGGACGACTGCTACCGTCGCCGTTCAGACCTTGACGGTCGCCTCCCATCCCGAGCGCTAAAGTTGTCTCGACATCGGCTGACATGGAACGGCCAATTGGGGTTCACCGTCTTCGGGGGCAATCCACTCTGTGTCGCGCAAGCGCTCGATACGCCATTCGAGCGACTCGCGCTTCGGGTACATGCGAGGCTCGGCGGGTAGGAGCAACTCGCGACCATCGAGGTCGCACAAAGCTCGGTTGTCGGGGATGCGTCGATCGAGCAGCCGGCTCACGCGCCAGCGAAAGTCTGGACCGGGCGCGATGAGGTTGCGGTCCATCGCCCAGTGCATGTCAGGCGAGAGCGCGAGTCCATTCCTTGGATCGTCGTCACCCGCTTCGCTGAAGGGGTGAATGTGCGCCGCTTCGACCATGGCCTCGCCACTTGGCAGCAGGATCCGTACGCCAGTGGCCGCGCACCTGTAGTCATAGACCTGGGCGACAACGCGCCGGAAGGCCGGATTGCGGACGAAAGCCGGAACAGGCTCGCCATCCAATCTCATAGGAGTTCCGCCGCGCAGGGAGCGCTCATATCGGCTCACTCTCGAAGTTCGCTCGACGACACCGGCGAGGTCCTGCAAGCCGCGCTGGAACCACTTTCGGCTCAGCGCGTCTGTAAGTTGATCAATGGCTGCTTCGTCTTGAAGCAGTTGATGTAGCTCGGGGTCCAGAGTCGCGTAGGCGACGTTTGCAGTGACATCAGACACTCGCCTCGGTGTGTCGATGGCCTGCAGATCGGAGCTACGTCCGGGTTGCGGGACAAGGTGCCAGAAGCTCCGGGTACCGTCGTCGAGTTCTCCCGTCAGATGGAAGAAGGGATAGTACGGGTGCAAAACCTCGCCGGGGGCTCGTACCGCCTCGAAGTACGTCCCGTAGCGCTCAACCAGCTCAGGGCCATAGAAGAGCTTGTTCTCGATCAGCCGTCCAGCGCGCGCCAGGTCCAGTGCAGCCAGCAGCATGCAGATTTTGTGTGGTCTTGCTCTCCCGCCGCGCCGGTTGACCACAAGCTTGGAGAACCTCGCAACGTAGTCTGCAACTGTCACTTCCAGTACCTCACGTCTTCTGGCACGACCCAGCGAACCCCGCCGCGAGGATCTGCGACAGGGCCCATTTCGGCGACTAGCTGTGCGCGAGCGCGTCGAAGCAACTGCAGCAGGTCGTCCTGCTCCTCGCTGTCGAGTTCGAAGAGTGAGCCAACGTGCCGTATCGGGATCAAGAGCGTGTGACCGAGTGTGACGGGGAAAGCATCGCGGATGGCGACGATGCGCGCGTTCTGATCCAGGATGCGTTCGTGGGTCAGAGCGCAGAACGGGCAGGCGCTGTCCATCGGACTTGAGTCTGCCATCGCTTTCTACTTGGGACCAGCAGCAGACCAGTCTGAGTAGCGGCCCTGTTTCTTGGCGCCGCCGCGTCATGCCGCGTTACACGGCCGGACGCCTCATCCATCGTCGAATCGACAAGCATCCGCTGCCTTGCCCACAGCGCCCAATCGGGCTCGATAACGTTGATGCTCGACCTGCTGCGCCCCGCGACCCACCCACGCGGGTCCCCGCCGAGCATATGAACGCCGGAGATGCGACGTTGGCGAGTCAAGCAGCGGTCGACCTACACCCGCGGCATCTTTGGCGGATGTGATATGTCCGGGACCTTGCGTAGGTTAGGACCGTAGCGGCAGCCGCTGTTCCCCAAAAGAAGCGCTAGAGCCCCTCTCTGCCGCGATCCCCAAGGGAGCCAACGAGACACAAACACCAGCGCTTGACACGCACATGTTTGCATGTAAGTATGCAAACATGGCTAGCAAGCAAGCCGGCAGCGGCTCCAACTTCTCCTATGTCTTCCCCGCGATCCGTGGGGTCCAGGCGGGGCGAGAGTACTACGTGTCAATGTGTCCGCTTCGGCTCTTGCCGAAGCTCTTTCACTTCGATGACGAGGAACTGCTGCCAGAGCTCAGAGCACAACGCACGCTCAACAAGGGGCGAATCCCCGAACTGGCGCGCTATATCGTCGAGAACAAGAGCAGCTACGTGTTCTCAGCGATCACCGCCTCCATAGACGGCAGCCTGGTCTTCGAGCCTATCGGCGACGAGAGCCCAACCGCCTTCCGCATGGGTACGCTGACCGTTTCGATGGACGCGCGCTTCATCGTGAACGATGGGCAACACCGGCGCGCGGCCATTGAGGCCGCGCTCGCCGGAGCCCCTGAGCTCGGTGACGAAACCATCGCTGTTGTGTTCTTTGTCGACCGTGGGCTTCATCGCTGCCAGCAGATGTTTGCCGACCTGAACAGGCACTCGGTCAAGCCATCTGCGTCACTGGGGGTCCTCTATGACCACCGCAATGCCGCCGCAAAGGTTGCCAAGCATTTGAGCCTTACGTCGAGTGTCTTCAAGAACCTCATCGAGACTGAGCGCTCGACCCTGTCAGCGCGTTCGCGGAAGCTCTTCACCCTGAGCGCCCTGCACTTCGCGACTGTCGAGCTGCTCACGGACAAGGAGATCGAGGACTTCCCGTCGGCCTCGCAGCGTTGCCAGGAGTTTTGGGAAGGGGTCGGCGAGCAGATCCCGGAGTGGATCTATGTTCGAGAGGCCAAGATGACAGCCGGCGAAGTTCGCAGCGACTTCATCCATTGCCATGCCATCGTCCTGCAAGCCCTTGGACGTGCCGGCCGCGCGCTGTACGCCCAGTTTCCCGCTGAAGTGCGCAAGCGCTTGCAGCGATTGCGAAAGGTGGACTGGTCGCGCAGCAACGCCAAGTTGTGGGAAGGACGCGCCATGGTCGGCGGCTCAATGTCGAAGTCTGGCCAAAACGTCACCCTTACCTGCAACGAGCTCAAGCGAGTGCTGGACATCAAGCTCACTGCGGACGAGGAGTCCGCCGAGTCCGCGCTCCAATCCGGCCGCAGGGCGACCGCCAGAACCTAATCATCATGCCCGCCACGCCTCAACAAATCATAGAAGAGATCCAGGCGCTGTACCTAAGCGACAGCTTGCCTTGGATCATTGGCTACAGCGGGGGCAAGGACTCCACCGCTTCGCTTCAACTCATCTGGCTGGCGATCGCTGCGTTGCCAGAAGACCGTCGCCGGTTCAAGCCGATCCACGTCATCAGCACAGACACCTTAGTCGAAAACCCGGTGATCGCTCTCTGGGTCGAGCTCTCACTCCGCCAGATGCAGGTGGCTGCATTGACTCAGGGGCTCCCCTTCAAGCCCCACCGCCTCACGCCCTCGCTCGAGAACCGCTTCTGGGTGAACCTGATCGGGAAGGGCTACCCTGCCCCTCGCAACAAGTTTCGCTGGTGCACCGATCGCCTCAAGATCAGCGCCTCCACCAAGTTCATCCAGGATCTGTCCGAGGCGAACGGTGAGGCGATCTTGGTCCTCGGTCAGCGGCGCGGAGAGAGCCAGGTTCGCGACAAGGTGATGGACGCCTACCAACACAGCACCCGCGAACGCCTAAGCCGTAACAAGGATCCCAAGCTGTCCCGAGTGTGGGTCTATCTCCCAATCGAGACTTGGTCGAGCGACGACGTTTGGGAGTACATCATCCAGACTCCTAACCCGTGGGGCATCAACAACCAAGATCTGTTTGACATCTACCGCGGCGCCACCCCTGACTCGGAGTGCCCCATCGTGGTGGACAAGAGCACGCCGAGCTGCGGCGACAGCCGCTTCGGCTGCTATGTGTGCACTATGGTCTCGCAAGACAAATCCATGGCAGCCATGATCCAGAACGATGCGGACAAGGCCTGGATGCAACCCATCATGGATTTTCGTGATCGCTTTCTGGCAGTGGACGACCGAGCCTACCGCGACTTTCGTCGCCTCAATGGCCGACTTACCGTCATGCGCGACCAGTTAGTACATGGCCCCTACTCCCAGGAGCGTCGCCACCGTTTGCTGGTCGAGCTGCTGAAGGCGCAGCGTGCCGCGATGGAAGCCGGGCACAGCAAAGGCTATGGGCAGATCGAGCTCGTCTCCATCGAGGAGCTAGACGAAATTCGACGCATCTGGGTTGAGGACAAGGGAGAGATCGAGGACGCCCTACCGCGCTTGTACGCCGAAGCACTGGGTATGTCTTATCCCGGTCCGAGAGATAGATCCGATGCCGCTGGATCGTTCCGACCTCGTGCTGCTCAAGCGCGTTGCGGGTCATTGGTCGATGCGCCACCAACCTGCTGACCACCCCGACGTGCGGCGCCAACGTCGGTTGGAACTCTACAAGCTGCTTCGCACCCTCTTGGCCACCAGCTTTCGCGGGCTCCAAAGCCGAAAGAGGTCGAAGCAACTCGATGAGATCTCCGGCCTCTTGAAGGCTTTCGCCTTTGTCGACGAGGCCGACGCACTCGCTTTTGCCAAGGTCCATCACCCCGATCCCAAGCAGGAGCCCTCTGCCACTTTGGTCTTGGACGATCAAGACGACGATGTGCTGGGTCGGGACGTGGAGGGCGACGCCGCTCGCAAGATTATCCCTATCGCGGTGACCAGCCCACTTTTCGTGTGAGCGAAGCATGGCACGAGTGACGTTCCTTGGCCTTGGTCTTCAAAACCTCGGGCCCTTCAAGCAGCGACAGTACCTGGACTTGCGTACCGCAAGTGGTAAGCCCATCGTGCTCGTCAAGGCGCTCAACGGTAGCGGCAAGACGACACTGCTGACGGCCCTGCAAGTCGTTCTGTACGGTACAAGGCTCTACGGCAACGGCCGTGGTCGTGAGTACGAGCAACTGATGCTCGGGCTCCAGCGGCGAGATGCCGACGGCGATGCCCGCGTTGACCTAGACCTTCGCATTGAGGGTCATGGAAAGGTCGACGAATTCACTGTTTCTCGAAGCTGGGGACTTTCGGGTGGCAAGCTCCAAGAGCAACTCACAGTGCATCGCGACGGGCACCCCGACTTGCAGCTCACCGAGGAGTGGGATGAATTCCTGGACAACCTTCTGCCGTCCGAGCTCGTACAGCTGTTCTTGTTTGATGGCGAAAGAATCGAAGCGCTAGCGAACCCCGCAACCCTGCCCGATATGCTGCGCCGAGCCACCGAAGCCTTCCTGGGCATCGGCGGCATTGACTCCCTGTCCAAGGACCTCGTGGCGGTGGAACGCCGCGCTCTCATCAAGGGACGTGAAAGCAACCCCAGGTACGAGGCAGCCAGGTCCAATCTCAACGACTTGGAGTTGCAGCGTGCTCAAACCGAGGCAGAGCTGCCTCGACTGGCTGCCGCTTGCGCCTCTACTCTGAACCAGGTCGACAAACTGCGCAGCACCTTGCTGAGCTTCCAGGCCAAGGGCGAGCGTAGCGGACTCACCGCCTACGAGAGCGCCGCTAGCTTGCGTGCCGAAGAGCAACATGCACGCCGACAGCTTGTACATGCACGCGACCAAGTTCGCGAGGCATTGGCTAACCCTTGGTCTGCTTTGGCGCGCCTCGCTCCGGTGTGGCTCGACTACGAAACGTTGCATGAGCAAGAGCAAGACAGCCGAACCGCGCAGCATCTGCTCGAAGCCATTCAGAAGCGAGACCAGCGGGTCATCAAGAAGGTGGGCAGTGTCATTCCTGCAGACGCACTGGCCGCCTTGCGGCAAGTGCTTAGTCAAGACCAGCAAACCTACCGCGCGGCAGCCAAGCGACCGTTGCTTCTTCTGCCAGCTGGGGCCCCGAGCGAAGCGCGGCTCAAGATCGACGCAGCGACGCACCAGTTGAATGCCGCGATGAGAACGCTGGAGCAGGCGCAGTCCGCGCTGGCCGTTGCAGAACGCCGCTTGGCGGCCATCCCCGACGGCGAGCAGGTAGCCGACCTGCTGGCGCAGTTGCAAATGCACAGCTCGGCCTTGGCCCTGGCTGAGGCCCAGCTAGCGCAAGAGACCAAGGCCTACCAAGATGCGCAGGCTCACAAAGCGCACTTGGAAATCCGCGTTGCGGCTGCCATCGAAGCCCTCCGCAAGGACTTCGGCGACTTGGCTCACGACTCCAAGTCGATGGACGCGTCACAACGAGCTCGAGAGGTACTGGCGTTGTTCAAGGACCGCCTGCTGGCGTCCAAGGCGCATTGGCTTTCAAACATGATCACCAGCGAGTTCGCCGCCTTGATGCGAAAGCGCAAGCTCGTCAGCCGCGTGCAGGTTCACCCGGACACCTACGCCGTGACCATCGTTGCCCCCGACGGCCATGAACTGCCCATGGCAAGGTTGTCAGCTGGGGAGCGACAGCTCCTGGCGATTGCCGTACTCAGCGCTCTCATTCGCGAGCGCAAAGGCCAGTTTCCCGTGGCGGTGGATACGCCTTTGGACCCGACTGGACAAGCGCCACCGCAGGGCGTTGGTTCAACGCTTCTTCGCGAAGATTTCGCACCAAGTCATGGTGCTCTCAACCGACGAAGAGGTTGATGACGATCTCCTGACCGAGGTGACACCATGCATGTCGCAGTCGTACATCCTGGATTTCTCCGACGACACGCGCAGTTCCAGCGCTCGTTGCATGACTGAGGAGTTCGTTGCATGAGCAGCATCATCGAACGCGTTCGGATCAGCGCCATCGGCAAGCAGCAACTTAGCACGCTCAAACGCCGCACGGGAATCGAGCACTACAACGTCATCTGCCGTCACGCCCTCTGTGCTTCGTTGGCCAACTCTACCAAGGTGCCAACCGAAAACCTTCAATACAACGGGGGGCTAGAGATCGACTGGAGCACTTTCGCTGGTGAGGCGGCAGCCACGCTTACGAATCTACTCATATTGCGTGCGGTGGCTGAACAGGGCGACTCGTCTCCGCTAGCCGTTCGGGACACATTGCAGTCGCACGTCCATCGAGGCTTGGCATACCTGATATCGGACCCGAACTCGTTGTGTAGCAAAGGTCTCTCGCTCTCCTAGCCGGTGGTCCAAACCGAAAGCATCACCAAATCGGCACGCGTCAGTTCCATTAGTAGTAGGAACCGGGAAGCGCCCATGGAGCGGGCGCTGCATTCAGTTTGGTGGCGGCCACGGACTGATCAAGAAGTGTCGAGAGCGACACCACAGCAAGCTGTCTCTGGCGAGGGTATTGACTGGTCGAGGTCGCCGTCCAAGTATGAGTTTGTCCAGCGAATTCCCTTGTCGAATCTGCGACAACATCGCTTGTCCAGTTTTCTTCAGCGACGCGTTCCTCGTCAAAGTTCCAGCAGACGAGTAAGTCGATGGTGTCAGGAGCCTTTCGGGGCTCTTTTACGTCGAAATCATCGAAGACGTCGTCGCCGTGTGCCTTGAATTCACCGATTCCATAACGCAAGAAGGCGCTGCCATTTAGCTCAATCCATCCGCCTGCGCTAAGCTGACTGCTCATAGTCATCGTTGGATCGCCAGCGCTTCCAGCAACCCCATGGTACAAGAACGCGAAGTCATACCGATCCTGCAGATGAGCTCTAAGTACTCGCAAGTCCCCAAAGACGGTCTTCTGCAGCAACTCAGCAAAGATCAGCATGACACGCGCTTCAAGCGACTCCGATCCGGCATAGCAGTACAAATCACCCGACAATGGGACCTGAGTCTTCAGGTCTGCAATTACCCTCTCGAAGAACTCTCTTCGCCACTTTGCTGCCGCGGGTGAAGCCACGGGCGGCACGGCGGTTGGAAGTAGTTTTCTCCTGATTTCATCGTAATCTCGCTCGTGCTCAGCAGCAACTTTGGCCGGCGCTTGCCGCTGATCCATTACGTGCTTTCTACCCAGAGTAGGTCTGAGGTTTTCGACCAGAACGAAACCCCTGAACGCGGCAGATGTGCTCCGCGGTGGACGCACCAACAGTTCTGCCCTCATCCCCCCAGAAAGCGCTAGGTTAAAGCCTCGGGGGATCGTTGCGACCATCTTGCCGTTGTCGTCGATGTATGACGGAAGGGAGTTCGCATGATAGTCTTCTACAGCCTGAAATACAGGATCCGCCGGCTGAATCTCCGCCCCTGACAAATAGACGGTTCCGCCCTTCTTGGCTCGATGAATTGTGTGAACTGAATGATTTCGCGGCATTCCCGAGGCAACATAAGCATCAAATGTCTGTGACGCGATTGCGGTGCATTCGCTGATCCGAAACAAGCCGAACGGTATCTTCTTCGTCTCGTCCTTACCGGCTCCAATACCACGAAGTAGAAGCGTGATGTCGTCCGATCGGTAAGTGTGAAATGCAGGATGGAGAAGAAAATCGTTGACTTGTCCCACCGGGGTATAGAGCCGCAGCAGATTTATCAGCTTCTCGTGCGAGTAGTTCGAGAGCGTGTGCGTCATGAGTTGCTCCGGTCCATCGGACGCAATCTGAACTCGAATGTGCGTCCCGGTTTCCATCGCGTTTTTCCTAAGGCGCTCGGATAGATTTGCAGCCGCCGCAGACTCCAAGTCGATCCGTTCATTCGTTGGTGCAGTTACCGTTTCCTTGGTAAACGACGCGTAGTCTCTAAATACATAGGCTTGGACGCCTTCCGCCGTCCTCGACACTACCTCAACGGTATTGGACATCGCCAAGACTGCCGACAAGCCCCAGCCGTGACTCCCGCGGAGCCCATAGCGGCGGAGAGTACTTGCGGAGGGTCGCTTTTGAGATTGCTTGTGCCGGAACGAGGCAACCACATCAGCCATACCGGGATCGTTGTCTTCAACCTCTATCCAAATCGGTCCTCCGACATTGATCGTCACCGTCAACTGGGGAGTCAGCCCCGCAGCCGTGCTGCTGAGATCCTCTGGTTTGCATTCAAACTGGTCTGCTAGTGCTACCCACCATGCATCCCTCCGTTTGGGAGTGTTTGTACAGTTCTTATAAAACTGGGCCTTATCAAGTAGGTCCGCGCAGCCTACGTATGCAGCGTAGTCAGTCTCGAGAACCTGGTCAACGGCAGTATTCCACTTCTTCGCAGTGTCAGCGTCTGACGGCTTCAACCCAGCAGCGATGCACACTGCGCGATACCTCTGCTCTTCGACGGCATCTATGGCGTTTTGTAGGAGCTCTATGAGCAGATCCAAGTCGGCATACTCTTTGAGGGAGTCCTGTAGATCAGACCGCAAATCGGCGAGTCCGTCTTCGGGCGTTTTTACGCGCGACAGCAAATCATGATCGAGAGTTGTCATATGTCTCTTCAGTTTCTAGTGCGGATATCGAGCCAACACCCGGACCGGAACGCATGCACGTTGCCTCCAAGTCACCCAGACACTACCCCACTCTCGGCGCGTTCAGCTACTCAGGAAAATAGCGCGGATGCGTTACTCGAAGGGTTCCGGGGGAGGAAGAATTCAGCACAAGAACGTCGAACTCCGCTTCACTTAGTTTACTTGCTTGATCACGATAGAAGCAGATCGCTTCGTCCCGTCCTTCAGCTGTTGGGTCGAATGGCTCGCAACGGATCAGCTCGTTCGTTGCAATCTGATATACGACGACGTAGGACCTATCAGCTCCATCGCCCAGGCGTCTTGTCTCCTCGAGAAAGCGACGCTGCATCAACATCATTGCGTCTCGAAAACGCGGGTTGTGATCGACTGAGGCGCCACGATCGACGTCGATGCAATACTGCCCCAGATCGCGGAGGTAGGCGGACTCCTCGTCAGTCGGATCGCCTTCTTTCGCGCGCTCCCCGAAACGTTCACAGACATCCGCCCACTGGTGCTGCGCGCAGGTTCGTATTTGCACTTCTACGCGCCTAGCTGGCTCGCCAAGCACCAAGTGAACAGCGCGATATCGACCGGCTGCTTCATCTCGGTAGTCAAAGGCATCTCGCACCTGCTTGTGGGCGTCCGCGACGACGCTTAGCGCGTGCTGCTGCGCCTCAGCAGTCGAGACTATCGCGCGGATGCCAACGATGTCGTCCATACGCGAGAGGTCCATGTGGCGATTGCTAGGTCTTCGAAGCTTTCGGATGATGGACTTGGTTCGTTTCGCACGCCCCGAGAGCAGAAAAGGTATGCGAGCGCCACGCAATGAACGGCAGATGGACTCCGATAGCAACAACAGTGGCGCGTCGAACTCCCTTCGAAAGGTATCCAATAGCTCGAGTTCTTCAGGACCAGCTTCACCGTCTCGTAGTCGGTCGCCGAGCTTCTGAACTTGTTTCGAGGAAAGCGCCACATCAGCTCCTTGGAACCGGAAGCATCATTGCTTTAGAGGAGAGCGCCCTTGTTCCGTCGGACGATGATTCGATGGAGTACTTGGCGATCTCCCCCTTGAAGCCACGCCACTCGTGCGCTTCTTCGTCAACAACCCGCATGGGCAGCAACCGGCTTTCGAGCTCCTTTCGCTTGTCTTCATTGGCACCGCGGACAAGATAGACGAGCAACTCGACTGCGAGCCTTCGGTGCGACAGATCGGTGTCCATCTTTTTGTTGTGGAAGTCGTAGGTCACGCCATACCAGACGTTTTGAGGGCGATGGGCTTCAAAGCGACCATTGCGGTCAAGCTCGGCCAGGGCAGCGAAGACATCCTTGATGTCCATCCCTTGGCGCAGTAGCTCGCCAACCGCGTCCGCGAGGATCTGCTGACCGATGGGGCGGAGCAGCAGATGACCCTTTCCATCGTCCGAAAAGGTGCGCTGCCGAACAAGTTCCTTTGCGGGATCTTCACTACGCTCAATCTCCTGAAAGACAGGAAGCTGGTGCACGTGAGTGAGGAACTCGGCAAACATCTCGCTCGCCTCATCCAGCTGATCGTCATCCGGACGAAGTTCGACGCGACTTCCCAACTTCTTGTCGAACGCAGGCCGAAGCTCAGGACGCATGCCGCTCATTGCTCCGTGAACCATCTCCTTCAGCGCTTCCAATGTGGTGTACCACTCGCTGCCGTCAGGCAACGCGGAGCCACCCCAGTTGACGCGGTCGCGGTTCCCTCGAGCGGACCGCAAGAGTGGGTGCGTCACGCCGACACGGCGTGCCACGATGGCATAGCCATCGGTCTCGCTCAATAGCAGTGTTTCGCCCTTTGACGGTTTCTTGGCATACGCATTAAGCGCATAGAACACCGATCGAATGCGCCGGACGGCTTCCGCGCGCGTCTCCCCAGGAAGGATCGCGGGGACGTATTCGACGTGCAAGCGCTCACCGAGCAGGGACTGCAACTCAACGTCGTCAAGCCCGATCTCGCGGAAGAAGTCCTCACGAGGGAATATCTGGAGGTTCTTGCCGACCTTGTTCTTTAGGTGCAGCCGGTTGCCCTGAAGATCAACGAGCCCCTTGATGCCCATTAGGCGATGCTGACCATCCAGCGCATAGATCGAGACCTGGGAACGGTCAAGCTGAATGAGTCCGATGCGGTCCGCGGAGTCAAGAGGTTCGAAAGTGATTGCGCCCTTCAACGCTCGACCGTCAGACGACCAGTTCTCGTGTCCCGGATCATTGATCCATCCCGGGCTCACGACCGCGAGAACGGTGCCGAACTTGCGGTGCTTGTTGTGAGCGAGATATGCAGTTAGCTCGGCTTGGCGCGACCAGTCCGGCATTCGCTGCTGGATCTCGTCGATGTTTTCGTGGTCGATTTCGAGCTTGCCATCCTTGACCTTGTTCTTGATGAACGGCATGTCGGAGCCCATCTCAATGTTCGTGCCAATCCATGCAAGGTCATGGCTCACAACATACGACGGCGTGCGATGCCATCGCCCCTGCAAGCCCTCGTGCTTGCCCATCTCGCCACGCGTGGAGATGTACTTGTTTTGGACGCGGGACACTTCGTCCAGCAAAGCGGTTAGATGGCGACGCCGTTTCGCCTCGAGCGACGCTAGCTGGTCGAGCTCATTGTCCATTGCGCTTAGGTCGTTGGTCATTCTGTTCTCCACTTCTTGTATCGGATTCGGTTGGCCGTTGGGTTCATCTCGTGAATGAGACGTCGTTCGACGGCATCTGCTTCACGGGCATCGAGTTCGATGAACCAGAACTCCAGAGGACGTTTCAATAGGGCTGCGATCACGATCTTGTTGTGCTCGCGCCATGGATCGGCGTGCTCAACAAAGGCGCCGCCGCAGGTCTAGCGTCTTTCCAACATAGATGGGTTCTGCCCGCAGCGGCACGCCCATCGTGCGTTCGACGTACAAGAGGACATACACACCGGCACCACGTGGCACGGCTTCAGCAGCATAGGCAGCCAACGCTGCCGACTTCCAATGAGGTGGTCGCATCCCTATCTCCTAGCCACATCTTGACTACAGCTAGCAATGTATCATCATTTTCTAGCCGTAGCAATAGGATTGCTAGCTTGATGGATGGGTTGTTCGGCTAGCTTTAGGCGGATTTCGCACTCTCCTTGGAGGGGAGACCCCACCCGGGACGGGCTACGTGAAGGTGCGTTTCAACCCGGACAGCGCCTATAGGCGCTGTCCGGGTGCAGTGGTCCGGGCGTTGTTACGCGGGATGTCGCGAATAACAACCGCCCCGGCGATCTGGCTAGACGTGGTTTTGGGAGCAAACCATGTCCTTTGACCGAAACCTCACCCCGACTGGCACCGCCGAAGACTCGCTTGCGCAAGGTGCGCCTGACTCCGTCCCGTCGGTTCTCACCTATGCCTCCCTGCTCAACGCGCTGCGCGGACTCGACGCACATCCGAACTCCGATGCATCCGTTGACTCGCCAGCCACGCGCAACCGGCGGTCGGCCTTGCGCCGGTTCATGCAGTCGGCTCACAAGCGCGACGCCGACCAGGTTGGCGACGAGCTGGGCCGACGGCTTCGTCGTTGCCCTGGCCGCCTTCAAGAAGTGGGAGCAGCAGCGGGGAACGGCGGTTTCGACCGTGCGCTCCCGTTGCTCGCACCTTCGGGCCATCCAACGACTGGCGGCGAAACACGCCGGCATGGCGCCGTCGTTCGCCTCGCTGCTCGACCGTGCCATCAGTCAGTCCGGCCACTCGCTAGCCTGGCTCGAACGGCAATCCGGGATTGGCGCGCTTTCACTCGGTCAGTGGCGCCGAGGCATCTCGTCGCCTGGTCGCCTGCGCAAGCACTTGCCTCAGCTCGAGGCAAGCCTTGGCCTGAAGGCCGGCACCTTGCTCGATGCCCTCCCAAGCCGAGTGTCGCGACCCATGGGCTATGGCGTGGGTGAGCGCATCGGTTCGACCCGCTTCCGTTCAAACCTGCGCGCCCGCGCGGCCGAGCGCCCGTTCTCCCTGCCTGAAGCTGGCGACCTGCTCCAGGAGGAATGGCGACAGCTCCTCGACTTCAAGACGGCCGAACTGCCTCGGATGCGTCGTGAGCGACGCGCCCAATGGCGCGCCAAGCCCGCGCGCATGTGCAAGCCGATGCGACCTGCCTGGTGCTGCACGCTGCGCGACGGCCGCGTGTCGCCGAGCGGCATGGCAGCTTGGGTCCAGGTGCGCCAATACCTCGGCTGGCTTCAGCTCGACGTTGCCCACCAGGGCGCCGGGCTGTCGTCGACACAAGCCCAGACGTTGGCTCGGTTGGCTGACGCAGAGCGGGTAGTCGCCTTCATCCACTGGCGCGCCGAACGCGCGGGCGGCCTGAACACGGGTGCGCTCACGTTCCTCCACACGGTCAACTCGCTGTTGCATCCGCGAGGTGGTTGGCTCACCCAGTCGCCCTGGCTTGCCGAAGCCGCACCCGGCTTGCTCGGCGACCGCACGACCTGGGCGGCTCACTGTGCCGCGACCTTCGAACGCCTGAAGGCCTTCACGGCGACGGTAGCGCAGACGGCAAGGCCGACGCGCGACGTGGAAGAGGCTCTGAGGCCACTCCTGGACACTGCCAATCCCATGGCCTTTCTGCACGAGATGCTGGAGCGCATGGAGGCGGACATGCCGGCCCAGACGCAGCCCGTGCTTCGAGCAATCCATCAGCGCGACATCGCACTCGTGACGCTGCTGATGGCCAGCCCGATGCGCATCGGGCAGCTGAGCGCGTTGGAGGTCGGTGCGGGCTCGGACCAGAACCTGGTACGACTGGCCAGCGGATGGCGCCTGCAGTGCTCCGGTGAGCGCTTCAAGAACGGTGCCACCACGATGGCCAAGGGCTTGCGCGTGGACCTCGACGACGACGTCACGCGCGCGTTCGACCGGTACTGGCGTGAAGGTCGTGATGTGCTGTTGGCCGGCCGGACTTCCCGCTTCTTCTTCGCGGGCCGTTGGCGCTGGGATCCAACACGCCCCTGCGAGAACCTGGAAGACCGCCTACAGCTGCTCACGGAGCGCTACATCCCCGGCTGCGATGGCTTCCGGGGCCACGGCTGGCGCCACTTGCTCGCCACGGCGTGGCTCATGGAGCACCCCGAGGACTACGGCACGGTCGCCGACCTGCTCGGTGACCGTGTGGAGACGGTGGCCAAGGCATATCGCCACATCGAGCGGGCGAGCTCCATCAACAAGTTCAACGCCTGGTCCAAGACCCGGCGACGTCCCTGAGTTCTTCCAACGCCAACAGGAGGTCCTATGGCACTGCTAATCGACGGCAACGCGAACCCACGCGCTCATGACTACGCCAGCCCGCCCTTCAAGCTGACCGCTCTCTACATCGTCTACACGGTCGGCCAGAACGCAACCCACTTGAAGGTCGGTGCCATCGTGAAGCAGTCGAAGGACCTAGCGGAGTTGCTGCTCGGCGTACGAGGGCGGGTTCGCCTGGCAGTACCTTGTGATGGACCCCGCCGCAAGCCAACCCGGCCTCCGACGTACGTATGGGTCATCCTATCGACCATGCCCGTGTTGCGTCATGAGTTGGAGCAGGCGCTGGTCGACCGCCTGGGTCATCGACAGTTCGACCCGCTGGGTGGACGTCGCGGGGAGTTTTGCGACCCAGGCCGTTTCGGCGAGCTGATGGAGACCGTCGACAACTGGCGCGGGCGCTTCCCGGACGTGTTCAGCGAGTCGCTTTGGTCCGAAGATGCCGGCGAGAGCTACGTTGCTCCACGACGCTTGTTCCCGTACATCGGGGCCACGACAGGGCTATGGGTGGAGCCTGACGCCGACCCCCTTACTGTCGGACTCGGCGGGCAACAGGTACCCACGTGGCGCCGCCATCGCCACTTGAAGCAGGTGGTGGCCGCGCGTTCACGCCACGTCGCCGAGTTGATGCGCGGTCACTGCAGCCATCGCATCGACCGGCTGCTTCGAGGACTTGGTGAGAGCCCCGCGGTCGCATCGGCGCGCGGGGACGCCTACCAGGTGGCGCTGAGTCAGTAGCGCCCACCGCAGATGCCGAACGAAACGGGCCCGCTTTCGCGGGCCCGTGCCATTGCAGGAGAGTTAGTTGACCGGTAGCCAACTCGGCGAGGGGCCTCCCCGCATCCAGGAAAGGAGTTCCCGGGCTTGGCCCAAGGCCATGGCTTCAGGCGAAGACCCGATTTCCGCCTCCGTTTCGTAGACGCTCGGCAATAGGTTCTCCAGCAGCGCGGCCAAGGTCTCGACCTCGCCCTCGAGTTCAGTCGCCCACATTTCAAGAATGGCGGCTCTATCGGTCTCGTTCACGTGTCTTCCTTCAACAAGGTGGATGGGAAGACGTGTAGGCCCTCCGTTTATTCGGATCATGGAACGCTAGAAGATGGGGCCGCACATGGCGGCCCCTTGAAGTGTTGTGTCCTCAGTGGCAGTTCAGCCGGCGGTGCTCTGCGGCCTCCATCAGCTGCGTATCGCTGGCTGCAGCAGCGGGTGTGCACATCGACAAGCTCACCGACTCGATGCGCCGCGGGTCCAGGCCCATTCCGGCGAACGTTTCCCCTTTGGAGAACGTCCGCGTCAGTGACGCCAGTGCCCGCATGAAACTCATCAAGGCGGCAGGCCGCGCGCTTTGCGCCTCCTCGAACGCCAGGCGGCACTCGAGGGTCAGCTCGGGCGTGACCAGCAGCTCGTCCGTCTCGTGCCTGAGCATGAAGCGCGTCCGACCTTCGAGAAGCGCCACGCGCGTCATCTCCTGGACCAGTGGTTCGGCCAGGTCGAAGACGGTAGCGGCGAAGTGCTGGTCGAGGTGCGCCATCATCACGCCGACCATCTCATGGCCGTTTCGCAGCCAGCCGTGACGGGTGCTGCTGCCGCCCTGCCTCCTTCCACCGCGGACCATCGCGAGAGGTGCAGCTGCGACGAGCACCGGTGCCGAGCCGAGCTCGAGGTCGCCGCCCGGACCCGTCAAGGTCATCGCGGGCATGGCAGCGAGGGACGTCGAGTAGACGCGCAGCGGGCAGCCAAAATCGGTTTCGAGCGAGTTGTCCAGAATGTTCATTGGGTTCCTTTGTGTTGATGTCCTGGTGAGCCGTGCTCCTTGCATGACTCACTACGTGTAGACACCGCCACAGCGACCCTGAAATCCCGGGCACACCCCCGCCCTTCAGCCTTCTGCCGAGTCCTCCATCGACTGCTGGAACATCCGCGCATGCCGTCGCATGCCGGCCGAGATCGGCTCCCAGGTCCGCGCGGGGAACCCATCAGGCAACTCGCTCTCGACAGCATCGAGGACGCTGCCCACGCTGTCGACCATCGCCTGCATGCGCTTCCACACGCCTGGCCCGCAGATGGTTGCCAGACGTTGCCAGTGGCGCGGCTGGATGTCGCGCAAGCGGTAGTGCGCATTCCGCTCGCCACGGATGGCCATCGCCAGCTTGGCGCGCTGATAAGCGACGAGGTTCGGGCCGTCCCCGATGATCGGCCACGCCGACAACACGTCGTAGAGCGGCGTCAGGCTGAAACGCCCGCCCCGCTGGTGCCGGAGCGAGAAGTTCTTCGCATGGCCGTCGGTGGCTGCGAGCAGCCAGAACGCGAGCTGCGAGAGCGCGAGGATGCTGCGGTCCGCTTCCGCGTCCTCGCTCGCGGCGAGCACCTGAAGGCAGTCCTGCACCGAGGGTCCGCCGTCGGACTGGTACTTGCGGTCCGGTGCGACGCCCAGCGCCTGGCAGAAGTCCTCCTGCGGCAGGCGGGCAATCCACGCCTCCTCGGGCGGCTTGAACCGGGCCTTCTGCTCAGTGCCGGCGGCGATGCCCTGCCAGCGCCGGTCGAAGCGCGTCACGACGAGCGCCTTCGTGTCGCCGAATTCCGCCATCTCGGTTGTCGCCGTGTCGATTCCGAGCGCCGACATGATCCGCGCGCACAGCCACTCGTTCTCGACCGAGTCGGTCATGTCGGCGCGCATGTTGCCGACGAGTCCCAGCGGCAGCTTGAGGATGTGCGTCGTCGGCGTCGCGCCATGAGGGCGATGCCACTTGCCGCCCATGCGCAGCAGCGCCGTCTTCTCCTGGGCTCCGGCGATCGAGATGCGAAAGTCGTCTTCTTCGCGCTGGCCCAGCGGGGCATCCGATGTGACCGACGCCAGGATGGCCGCGACGTCGCGGTCCTTCAGCGGTTCGGCCTCGATGCGGTTCCAACCCGCGGGCTCGGCACCGTGCGGCAGCAACTGCACCGCCCCCACGCAGTCGCGCCCGATGGCGGTCAGCAGGTCGAAGGCGTCGTCCGAGCGGGCGTGAAAGCGCCGACGCAGGCGACGCCGAATGTCCGCGCTGTCTGGCAGGAGGTTCTCGAAGTAGTGGAGCACCGCGTCACCGCGCTGCTCGAGGCCGGCGGTGAAGGGCAGCGACAGCGAGAGCGCACGCCCCTCCTCGGAACGCGCCCAGGCCTCGTGGTAGCGCAGGACGGGCGTGCCGGTGCGCAGCGTGGTCCACACGCCCACCGGCAGCCCGTTCATCCAGATGTGAAGCTCGGCCACGGCGAGGCGCTACCAGGGTTCGTCCGGCGGACGGCGCTTGCTCGCCACCGCGCGGGTGGCGACGGCGCGCGGCGCTCCGGGCGGCGCGCCAGCAGCGGACTGGGTACCCGTTGGCCGCAACACCATCTGCACCCCCAGCGCGCTCAGGATGCCGAGGAACTGCTCCACGCTGATGGCAGTGGGATCGTGCTCGATGCGCGTGACCCGCGTCTGCCCGACGCCGAGCACGGCGCCAAGCTGTGCTTGGCTCAGCCCGCGCGCCTTGCGCAGGGCGCGCAGGTGGCTCGCGAGCTGCCCACGGGATTGGATGAGGTAGTCCATCCCTGCAGCTTATGCCTTATAAGGCATTTGCGCAAGAAATGCCTTTAAAGGCATCAAATGCGTTCATGCCTTATCCGGCATACGGCAGGGCGGAAGATCCACCTGTCCTCGGACTCCGCACAGACCGGTCATCACGGGCCGCCCCGCAAACGGCTCCCCGCCTTCCATGTGCAGTCAAATTGCACATGGATTGCGCTCCTGCTCGGGTTCCAGGAACGACAAAACCCGCATGAAACCTAGATTTCATGCGGGTTTGCGATTGGTGGCCAAGGGCGGAATCGAACCACCGACACGCGGATTTTCAATCCGCTGCTCTACCAACTGAGCTACTTGGCCGTGAGCCGGCGATTATAGCCCACGCCGGCCGGTGGCCGGATCAGATCGCTCCGCCGCGTTTGTTGCGCGACAGGTCGACGCCCAGTTGCTTGAGCTTGCGGTACAGGTGGGTGCGTTCCAGGCCGGTCTTCTCGGCCACGCGCGTCATGCTGCCGTTCTCCTGCGCCAGGTGGAACTCGAAGTAGCTCTTCTCGAACGCGTCGCGCGCCTCGCGCAGCGGGCGGTCGAGGTCGAAGCTCTGCTCCGCCTGCGGGCCCAGCATCAGCGGCGTGGTCGGCAGCATCGCGCCGCCGGTCATCGCCGCCTCGACGGTCAGCGCATGGTCCTGCATGTGGTGGTTGTGGTGCGGGTTCGCCGCCGCCGGCCCGGGCCGGCCCGCACTGGCCGACGGCTTGGCCAGACCCTGCTCGACGGCGCGCAGCAGCTTCTGCAGCGTCACCGGTTTCTCGAGGAAGGCCATCGCGCCGTACTTGGTGGCCTCGACCGCGGTGTCGATGGTGCCGTGGCCGCTCATCATGATCACCGGCATGGTCAGCAGCCCGGTGGCGCCCCACTCCTTGAGCAGCGTGATGCCGTCGACGTCGGGCATCCAGATGTCCAGCAGCACCAGGTCGGGCCGCAGCCGCTCGCGCACCGCGCGCGCCTCGGCCGCGTTCTCGGCCGCCTCGACGGTGTGCCCCTCGTCGGTCAGGATCTCGGACAGCAACGCGCGGATGCCGAGTTCGTCGTCAACAACAAGAATGATCGCCATGGATGGTCAGTGCGTCCGGCTCTCGGTGGCCGCCGAGGCGGCTGGGCTGCCGTCGGCCGGAGCGAACTTGGAAAATGATAGCGAAACTTGGGCGCCGGTCGCGGCAGCGGCGCCCGGGGGGGCCGCAGTGTCGCTCGCAGCAGCATCGCGCGCCACCCCCAGGTTCGCGATGCGCACGCGGGCGCCATGCTCGTCGGCGATCTTCTTGACCACCGCCAAGCCGAGGCCGGTGCCCTTGCTCTTGGTCGTCACGTAGGGCTCGAAGGCGCGCTTGAGCACCTTGTCCGGGAAGCCGTGGCCGTTGTCGATCACCTGCAGGCGCACCGCACGCACGTCGCCCTGCTCGGTGCGTGCAACCTCGGTGCGCACCAGCACCCGTCCATCGGGCTTGTCGGCCACCGCGTCGAGCGCGTTCTGCACCAGGTTGTGGATGACCTGGCGCAGCTGCGTGGTGTCGCCGACGATCATCGGCAGCCCCTGGCCGAACTCGGCGTGCAGCCGCCCGGCGTCCTGCGCGCCGACATACAGCCCGAGCACCTCGACGAGCAGCGCGTTCAGGTCCAGGGCTTTGAGCTGCGCGGCCGGCAGGCGCGCGTAGTCGCGGAACTCGTTGACCAGCGTCTTCATCGCCTGCACCTGGTTGACGATGGTGGCGACGGACTTCGCGAGCATGGCCTGGTCGCCGCCCTCGAGCTTGGCCTCCAGCTTGTGCTGCAGGCGTTCGGCGGAGAGCTGGATCGGCGTCAGCGGGTTCTTGATCTCGTGCGCGAGCCGCCGCGCCACCTCGCTCCAGGCCTCGCTGCGCTGCGCGGAGACGACCTCGGTGATGTCGTCGAAGACCATCAGCCGCGCGCCCTGCGGCATCGCCGCGCCGCGCACCAGCAGCGTCAGCGTGTCGCGGTCGCGACCCTGCGAGTCCTGCGTCTGCAGCTCGAAGCTGTCCTGCCAGTGGTCACGCTCGCCCGCCTCGGGGCTGCTGGCGTGCAGCTCGAAGCGCTGCCACACACCCTTCGCGAAAGCCTCCAGGCCGGGCACTTCGTCGAGGCGGCGGCCCCGGTAGGCCGACAGCGGCAGCTTGACGATGCGTGTGGCACCCGGGTTGACGGTGTCGATGTGGCCCTGGCGGTCGAACACGATCACGCCGGCGGTCAGGTTGTCGAGGATGGTCTGCAGGTTGGCGCGTGCACCCTCCACCTGGCGCACGCTGCGCTGCACCAGCGAACGTGCCTCCGACAGCTGCTCGGTCATGTCGGCGAACGAACGTGTCAGGCCGCCGAGCTCGTCGCGCGAGGCGAACACCGGCTTGGCGCTGAGGTCGCCGTGCGCGACCTGGTCCACGCCTTCGGCGAGCAGCAGCAGCGGCCGCGCCAGCTGGTTGCCCAGCAGCGCGGCCAGCAGCACCGCGCCGAACACCGCCAGCACCAGCGCCAGCGTCAGCGTGCCGATGTACATGCGGCGCAGGCCGTCGCGCGCCAGCGCACGCTGCTGGTACTCGCGGTAGGCGGTCTGCACCGACAGCGCATTGAGCGTCAGCGAGGCCGGCAGCAGCTGCCGCACCATCAGGTAGCGCTCCTGCTCGGTGAGCGCGAAGTTCGCGCTGGGCACCAGCGCCAGCACGCGGATGCGCGCGTTGGCGGCGCTGCCGGCGTCCTCGTCCAGGCCTTCGAGCTGGCCGGTCACCCGCTGCAGCCGGGCCTGCCGCAGCATCGTCGCGCTCGGCCGCTCGGGCAGCAGCCCGGCGGTGCCGCTGCTGGCCGAGAACAGCGTCTGCCCCGAGGCATTGACGATGGCCACCTCCTGCGCCGCCAGCTGCTCGCGCAGGCGCTCGAGCGCCAGCGTGCCGGCGCTGCCGCCGCGGCCCTCGACCAGCGCGGCCGACGCGCCACCCTCGCCCAGCTTCTCGGCGGCCTGGCGGGTGCGGTTGGCGAGTTCGTTGACCAGCGCGTCGAGCGTGCCGCGGCCGAGGTTCAGGCCAGCGTCGAGCGCGCTCTCCACCTTGACGTCGAACCAGCTCTCGATGCTGCGCGAGACGAACTGGTAGCTCACCGTGTAGATCAGCACGCCCGGCACCACGCCGACCAGCGCGAAGATCGCCGCCAGCTTGAGCAGCAGCCGGCTGCCGAACTTGCGCCGTCGCACGCGGACCACCAGCCGCACCGAGGCGATGCCGATCACCAGCAGCAGCAGTGCCGCCACGGTGACGTTGACCCAGAACAGCCAGACGTAGTGGCGCTCGTACAGCGCCGGGCTGTTGGTGGCCACCGAGAGCAGGAAAGCCAGCACCAGGCCCGCGCCGGTGACGGCCACCAGCGCGACGATCCAGGCCCAGCGGGTCGCCTTCTTCATCGCAGGTTTCGATGCCGGTTCAGTCGAAACGTTGCGTGCGCTCGACCGCCAGCGCCCAGTCCGACTGCGTGGCGATGCCGATCTGCATCGGCCGCGGCAGCAGCGAGGTGTCGAGCCGGAAGCTGAACTCGACGTAGTGACGCGCGCCGTCCTCGATCTGCGCGGTCTCGGCGACCTTCCAGTTCACGCCGCGGCGGATCGCGGCGAAGGCCTCGGTGCGCGTCGCGTAGCTCTGGCTGATGCCGGCGAAGGTGACGCGGTAGTTGGCGGTCAGCGGCTGGTAGACGATGCGCCAGACCCGTGCCGCGCTGGCGATGCGCTTGTCGCGCCAGTACCAGCGGTCGCGGAACACCTCGGCCTCGGCGACGAAGTACAGCGGCACCGATTTGGCCAGCGCCTCCTCGGCGCCGCGCGGCAGCTCGAAGTTGACGGCGTAGTTGAGGATCAGCCCGTCGTCGCCGCGCTGCACCGTGAAGCCGGCCAGCTCGGCATTGCCGCTCTGCGCGGCGGCTGTTGGCGCCAGCAAGGCCAGCCACAGCGCCAGCAGCCCGGCCAGCAGACGCCCGAGCCCGCGCAGCCCGTCTGGCGCGCGGGTCCCTGGACTTCCGGTCGAGCGTGCCGCGCTGCGCATGGGGCGGTGGGGCGTCAGGTCTTGGTGAGCAGGCTGTAGAAGAACCCGTCCGCCGATGCACCAGCGGGGGGCGACGAACGATCGTCTTCATTGTCGGGCAGCGGGAGCAGGTGGCCCGGCGCCGCGGGCTCGGCAGCGACAGTGGCGTCGCCATGGCGTTGCAAAAAAGCGTCGATCTGCTCCTGCCCCTCGGCCTTGAAGACCGAGCAGGTGCAGTACAGCAGCCGCCCACCGGGCCGCAGCGTCGGCCACAGCGTGTCGAGCAGGCGGGCCTGGGTCCGGGCCAGTGCCGCGATGTCGCTCGCGCGGCGCAGCCAGCGCACGTCGGGGTGGCGGCGCACGATGCCCGAAGCGCTGCACGGCGCATCGAGCAGGATGGCGTCGAAGGGCTTGCTGTCCCACCAGGCGGCGGTGTCGCCGGCATCGGCCGCCGCCGTGCGTGCGGCCAGGCCCAGGCGGCGCAGCGTGTCGTGCACGCGTGCCAGGCGCTGCGTGTCGCTGTCCAGCGCCAGCACGTCGAGATCGGCCGATTCCAGCAGGTGCGCTGTCTTGCCGCCGGGCGCCGCGCAGGCATCGAGCACACGCGCGCCGGGTGGCAGACCCGCGCCGATCAGCAGCGGCGCCGCACGCTGGGCGGCGGCATCCTGCACCGACACGTCGCCCTCGGCGAAGCCGGGCAGCTGCTGCACCGGCACCGGCTGCGCCAGCACGACGGCATCGCTACCCGGCAGCGCGGCTGCGGCGATGCCCGTCGCGGCCAGCCGCTGCACATAGCCCGCGGCATCACCACGGCGGCGGTTCACGCGCAGCGTCATCGGCGCACGCTGCTGGTCGGCAGCGAGCACGGCCTGCCATTGCAGGGGCCAGTCGCGCTGCAGGCGCTCGACCCACCAGCGCGGGTGGTTGAAGCGCGCCACCGGATCGTCCTGCAGGCTGGCCAGCAGCGCCTCGCGCTCACGCAGGAAACGGCGCAGCACCGCGTTGACGAAGCCGCCGCGCTGCTTCGCCGCCGCCACTGCCTGGTCGACCAGCGTGTGCTCCGCATAGGGCGGCCCGGAACCCGGCCAGAGCAGTGCGAGCGCGGTCAGCAGCAGCGCGTCGACCGCCGGCGGCGGCGGCTTGGCCACCAGCGTCGCCCTCACCGCCTGTGCACCGCCGAGCCAGCGCAGTGCGTGGAAGCTCAGCGCCTGCGCGCCGGGCCGCGCCGGCGCCGGGCAACGCTCCAGAGCGTCGTTGAGGCTCTGGCCGGCACGCACCGCCTGCACTGCCGTGGCGGCATGGGTCAGCAACTGGGCGAGCGGAAGCGAGGCGGGGGCATTCACCGCGCGCAGTCTACGGGCAGGGCGCGCCCCGGCTGCGCCGGCGGCCCGCCTGCGCTACGCTCCTCGACCCGACGCAGTTCCATGCCGCCCATGTCCGCCGAACAAGCCACCCCGATCTTCCGCACCGAGGAGGAGCTGTCGCGGCTCGCCGCCTCGGAGCGCATCCGCTACCGGCTGGTCGGCGCGCAATGCCCGTACCACGCCAACGACAACATCGCCGAGTTCATCCGCGACGGCGAGCTCGACGAGCTGAAGGCCGAGGTGCAGGCCAGGATGCAGGAGGTGCTGCGCGCGCTGGTGATCGACACCGACAGCGACCACAACACGCAGGAGACCGCCAAGCGGGTGGCGAAGATGTTCGTCGACGAGGTGTTCGTCGGTCGCTACACGCCGATGCCCTCGGTGACCGAATTCCCGAACTTCTCGCGCCTGAACGAGCTGATGATCGTCGGGCCGATCAAGGTGCGCAGCGCCTGTTCGCACCACCTCTGCCCGATTCTCGGCAAGGTCTGGATCGGCGTGCTGCCCAACGAGTTCTCCAACCTGATCGGGCTGTCGAAGTACGCTCGCATCTGCGACTGGATCATGAGCCGCCCGCAGATCCAGGAAGAGGCCGTCACCATGCTCGCCAACGAACTGCAGGAGCGCGTCAAGCCCGACGGGCTGGCCATCGTGATGGAGGCCGACCACTTCTGCATGCACTGGCGCGGCGTCAAGGACGACGAGTCGATGATGACCAACTCGGTGATGCGCGGCGCCTTCCTGAAGGACCCGAACCTGCGCCGCGAATTCCTCTCGCTGCTGTCGAAGAAGAGTGGGGCCTGAGATGCTCGTCCGCCTGATGTACGCCAGCCGCGCCGCCGCCTCGGTGGGTGCCGACGAGCTCGCCGCGATCCTGCGCAAGTCGCGCCAGAACAATGCCGGCAACGGCGTCACCGGGCTGCTGTGCCTGTCCGGCGGTATCTTCCTGCAGGTGCTCGAGGGCGGGCGCTCGCAAGTCAATGCGCTGTACAACCGCATCGCGGTCGATGCGCGACACCACGACGTGGTGCTGCTCAGCTACGAGGAGATCGGCGAGCGCCGCTTCGCCGGCTGGTCGATGGGCGTCATCGACCTGTCGCGGCTCAATCCGGCCATGCTGCTGAAGTACTCGGAGACCGCGGTACTCGACCCCTACGCGCTGTCCGGCCGGGTGTCGATGGCACTGCTCGAGGAGCTGACCGCCACCGCGTCGGTGGCCTGCTCGCCCTGAGTCTCGCGGGCCGGCTCAGAGACCCAGCCAGGCGCCCAGTTCGAGCATCTTCGCTTCGTCGTACTTCTCGAAGCCGCTGTACTTGGTCGGCTCGAGCTTCTTCTTGCCCTCGTCGCTGCCGTCCAGGGCTATCAGGTACTCGCGCACCTTCTCGATGTCGGCGGCGGCGAGGGTCGGGCTGGCGACGATGTGCTTGATCGGCACGGCCTTGGACTGCGCCAGGATCTTGCCGCCCTTGCCCTGCCAGGCCTTGACCAGCGCGTTGGCCGCCGTGGCGCCGGAGTCGGTCAGGTGGTTCTCGACGAAGAACGGCACCGCGTCCTGATAGCGCGTGTAGGTGATCTTCAGCTGCTCGGGTTCGACCTTGGCGTCGCGCAGCGTCGCACGCACCATCCACGAAGTGATCGAATCTTCGTCGGGCGCGCCGAGCTTGCGGCCCTTCAGGTCGGCCAGCGAGTTGAAAGGCGAGTCGGCCGCGACCAGGAAGCTCGCGGTGTACTTCTGGAAGCCCTTGGTGACGACGACCAGCTTGTAGCCGCTGCCCTTGATCGCCTGGATCGACACATGGGCCGGGTGGATCATCGCCAGGTCGTAGGTCTTGGCCTGCAGGCCGCGGCGCAGCTGGTTGTAGTCGCCGATCGGCTCGATGGTGACCGGCTGCTTGAGGATCTTGCTCAGGTCGGCCGCGATCGCGGCGTAGCGGCCGCGCACTTCCTCGAGCGGCACGCGGTAGCTGACGCCTTCATTGACGGCGAAGGTCAGTGCGTTCGCCGTGGTAGCGCACAACAGCAGCAGCAAGGCGCCCAGGGCGCGGGTCGACGTGAACGCAGGAAGTTTCATGCCGGCGAGGGTAGATGCAAATGGCCCGCGCATGTACTGACAAAGTTGACAGATTCATCAGATCTGCGTCGCGCCGGTTGTCACCAGCCGTGTCACCGCGGTGGCGATCTCCGCCATCGGCCCGTCCAGCGCCAGCCACTTGCGCCGCGAGGTCTGCCCACGAACAAGCGACACCGCACGGCGCGGCAGCCCGAGTTGCCCGGCCACCCATGCCACCAGCGCCTCGTTGGCCTTGCCGTCCACCGGCGGCGCGGCCAGGCGCACCCGCAGCGCGCCGTCGTGCAGGCCGTCGGCAGCGCTGCGCTTCGCGTTCGGCACCACGCTGACCGCCAGCCACCACTGCGCGCCGTGGCGCGTCAGGCAGGGCGGCGGATCGGCGTCCACGAACCGCTCAGGCCGACTTCTTCGCCGCTGCCTTCTTCGCCGGCGCCTTGGCCGCGCGCGGCTCGAACTCGAAGACCACCTTGCCTTCCTTCTTGTCGAAGGCCAGCCGCGCCTTGAACTTGCGCCGCGTCTTGTTGGAGACGAAGTTCTCCAGCAGGTCGGTCTTGCCGCTGGCCAGCAGCTTGCTCATCTGCTCGCGCGCCACCGGTTGCTGCAGGATGATCTTGCCGCTCTTGAAGTCGCAGGTGATGGGCGCGCCCACTGCGTGCTGGCAGACGTAGCTGGTGCCGTGTTCGTAGACATGGCCCTGGCACTTCGGGCAGGCGCCCAGCGACTCCTGCGCCGAGAAGTCGACCGGCTCGCCGTCGCCCTCGGCCTTGGCATCGTCGCCGAAGTCGAACTCCAGCTTCCAGTTCTTGATCTCGTCGTCGAAGGCCAGCTTCAGCTCGGCGGTGAACGGCCAGCCGGCCTTGGAGCGGAAGCCCTCCAGAGGGCCGATCTTCTTGTTGGCGATGAACTGCGTCACCTCGTCGAGCTCGAAGCTGCGCCCGCCGGGGATCTTGCTGATCGAGAAGCCGCAGCCTTCGTCGTCGCCGCCCTTGCCGGTGCAGGCGAAGCGGCGGTAGTTTTCCTTGATCACGCCGCCGCAGTTCGGGCAGGGCACGGCCAGCGTCGCGTAGTCGCCGGGAATCGTGTCGCGGTCGTACTCCTTGGCCTTCTTGACGATGCGCTCGGCCATCGCGGCGATCTCGGCCATGAAGGCATCACGCTGCAGCCGGCCCTTCTCCATCTCGGCGAGCTGGTACTCCCAGTTGCCGGTCAGCTCGGGCTTGGTCAGGTCTTCGACGCCCAGGCCGCGCAGCAGCGTCATCAGCTGGAAGGCCTTCGCCGACGGCACCAGCTCGCGCCCCTCGCGGTGCATGTACTTCTCGAGGATCAGGCCTTCGATGATCGCCGCGCGCGTGGCCGGCGTGCCCAGGCCCTTCTCGGCCATCGCCTCGCGCAGCTCGTCGTCGTCGATCAGCTTGCCCGCACCTTCCATCGCCGACAGCAGCGTCGCCTCGGTGTAGCGCGCCGGCGGCTTGGTCTTCAGCGCATTGACGGCCACGCTCTCGGTGCGCACCACCTCGCCGGCGGCCACGGCCACCAGGTTGGCATCGTCCTCCTGCGCCTCGCGGCCGTAGACCGCCAGCCAGCCCGGCTTGACCATCACCTTGCCGTTGGTCTGGAACTTGTGCTCCTGCGCGCCGGCCTTCACCGTCGAGATGCGCGTCGTGACCAGGAACTCGGCCGGCGGGAAGAACACCGCCAGGAAGCGCTTGACCACCATGTCGTAGAGCTTGGCCTCGATCTCGGTCAGGCTCTTCGGCGCCTGCAGCGTCGGGATGATCGCGAAGTGGTCCGACACCTTGGCGTTGTCGAAGATGCGCTTGTTCGGCTTGACGTAGCCTTCCTTGATAGCAGTCTTTGCATGCGCGGCCAGCGCGCGCAGCGGCCCGGGCATGTCTTCGGTGGAGATCATCTGCATGGTCTGCTTGACCACCTCGACGTAGTCCTCCGGCAGCGCCTTGCTGTCGGTCCGCGGGTAGGTCAGCACCTTGTGCTTCTCGTACAGCGCCTGCGCGATCGACAGCGTTGTCTTGGCCGAGAAGCCCAGCCGCGAGTTGGCTTCGCGCTGCAGCGTGGTCAGGTCGTACAGGCCCGGCGCGCTCTGCGTGCTGGGCTTCGATTCCTCGCTGACGCTGGCCGGCTCGCCGCGGCAGGCCTGCGCGATGGCCTGTGCATCGGCCTCGGTCCAAAGCCGGTCGGCACGCGCTTCCGGGTCGTCGGGGTTCTTCTTCCACTTCGGGTCGAACCACTTGCCCTCGTACTCGCCGGCCTGGGCGGCGAACGTCGCCTTCAGCTCCCAGTAGTCGCGCGCGACGTGCTTGCGGATCTTCTCCTCGCGCTCGACGACGATCGACAGCGTCGGCGTCTGCACGCGGCCGACGGTGGTCAGGAAGAAGCCGCCGTCGCGCGAGTTGAACGCGGTCATCGCGCGCGTGCCGTTGATGCCGACCAGCCAGTCGGCCTCGCTGCGGCTGCGCGCGGCTTCCGCGAGACCGCGCAGGTCCTCGTCGCTGCGCAGCTGCTCGAAGCCCTCGCGGATCGCTGCCGGCGTCATGCTCTGCAGCCACAGCCGCTTGACCGGGTGCTTGCTCTTCGAGTGCTGCTGGATCAGCCGGAAGATCAGCTCGCCCTCGCGGCCCGCGTCGCAGGCATTGATCAGCTCGCTGACGTCCTTGCGCTTGACCAGCTTGACGATGGCGTTGAGTCGGCCCTTGCTCTTGTCGATCGGGTTGAGATCGAAGTGCGGCGGGATCACCGGCAGGTGCGCGAAGCTCCACTTGCCGCGCTTGACGTCGAACTCCTCCGGCGCCTTGATCTCCAGCAGGTGGCCGACGGCCGAGGTGACGAGGTAGCGGTCGTTCTCGAAATACTCGTCGTGCTTGTCGAACTTGCCGGCGCTCGGCGTCAGCGCGCGCACGATGTCCTGCGCAACGGAAGGCTTCTCGGCAATGATGAGTGACTTGGTCATGGTGTCTGGTGCAAGGCTGTCGTGACGGGCTCTCGCCGCATCTCCATACAATCCGGGCTTCGCGCGCACGCACGCACACGCGCGCGCCCCTGATTTCAATGTACCCAAAGACGATGAAGGCGCAAGCAACCAACGGCAAGTCCCATCCCGCGGCCAGCGGCACCGGCGTCGGGCGCCGCATCCAGGTGCGCCGCTCCGGCGTGCACGGCAAGGGCGTGTTCGCGCTGCTGCCGCTGAAGAAGGGCGAGGTGGTGATCGAGTACAAGGGCGAGGTGATCGACTGGCCGGAAGCCCTGCGCCGCCACCCGCACGACCCGACCGACCCCGACCACACCTTCTACTTCCACATCGACGACGGCAACGTCATCGACGCCAAGCATGGCGGCAACGCGGCGCGCTGGATCAACCACGCCTGCCAGCCCAACTGCGAAGCCGACGAGATCGACGGCCGCGTCTTCATCAAGGCGCTGCGCAGCATCAAGCCGGGCGAGGAGCTGTTCTACGACTACGGCCTGATCATCGACGAGAAGTACACGCCCAAGCTGAAGAAGCAGTTCGCCTGCCACTGCGGCGCGAAGACCTGCCGCGGCACGATGCTCTCGCCGAAGCGCTGAATCACGCACGACGATGGCCGAGCCGCCGATCCCCTGGGGCGCCGAAGCGCTGTGGCAGCAGCTGCGCGCGCTGCTGCCCGGGCTCAGCGTCGAGGTGCTTGAGCGTTGTGTGTCGACCAACTCCGCGCTGCTCGAGCGCGCCCGCGTCGAGGTACGCCCCGAGTCCGACAACGCCGACGTGATGGTCCACCGCAGCGTCGAGAGCGCGGCCTTCGGCCGACGCGCGGCCGACGCGCAGCCCTGCCTGCTGGTGGCCGAGCACCAGACCGGCGGGCGCGGCCGGCTCGGCCGCAGCTGGCAGTCGGCGCCGGGCGCATCGCTGACCTTCTCGCTGTCGCTGCCGATCGCGCGGGCCGACTGGTCGGGGTTGTCGCTGGTCGTCGGCCTCGCGCTGGCCGACGCACTCGAGCCGCGCCAGGGGGCGACGCCGCCTCGCATCGGCCTGAAGTGGCCCAACGACCTGTGGCTGATGGACGGCCCGGCACAGGGCCGCAAGCTCGGCGGCATCCTGATCGAGACGGTGGCCGCCGGCCGCACCCGGCTGGCCGTCATCGGCGTCGGCCTGAACGTGATGCCGATGCCGGCGGTGGAGGCAGGCACCGGCTTCGCCTGCCTGCAGGAGCTCGACCCCGCGGCGTCGGCACCGGCCGCGCTGCACCGCATTGCACTGCCGCTGGTGCAGGCGCTGCACCGCTTCGAGAGCGAAGGCTTCGCCGCTTTCGCGGCCGGTTATGCGGCGCGTGACCTGCTCGCCGGCCACCCGGTGCGCACGACGCAGCAGGGCCTGGCCGAAGGCATCGCACGCGGCGTCGACGACGGCGGCGCGCTGCGCGTGCAGACCGGCGGCGGCACGATGGTCAGCGTGACCAGCGGCGAAGTCAGCGTGCGGCTGAACGCCGACGGCAGCACCTGACCATGCTGCGCCTGCTCGTGCTGTTGCTGTTGGCGGCCAACCTGCTGTTCTTCGCCTGGACGCGCGGCTGGCTCGACGACATGACCGGCCTGCGGCCGCACCCCGAGCGCGAGCCGGAGCGCCTGGCGCGGCAGGTGCATCCCGAGCGCATCAGCGTGCTGCCACCGGGCGCCGCCAGTGCCGCCAGCCCGGCGACGTCGCCGGCGCCTGCCGCCAGCGCGGCCAGCGCGCCGCAACGTGGCGCCTGCCTCGAGGCCGGCCCGTTCGCCGACACCACGATCGCATCGGCCGTCACGGCGCTGCAGGCCGTGCAGCCGCCACTGCCGCCCGGCAGCTGGGTCGACGTGAAGAGCGAGCGTGCGGGCAGCTGGATGATCTACATGGGCCGCTTCCAGAACCGCGAGGTGCTGGCGAAGAAGGAAGACGAGGTCAGGCGCACCCGCGTGCCCTACCAGGAGGTCCGCACGCCGGCGGAGTACACGCTGGGCTTCTCGTTCGGCCAGTTCGACGACCGCGCCGCCGCCGAGCGCGGCCTCGAGCAGATCGGCCAGCGCGGCGTGCGCAGCGCGCGCATCGTCGAGCTCGCCGCGCCGCTGACCCAGCACCTGCTGCGCGTCGATGGCGCCGAACCGGCGCTGGCCGCGCAGCTCGGCGCGCTCAGGCTCGCGGCGCTGGGCCGCGGCTTCGTGGCCTGCGGCAGCTGAGCGCGGCCGCCGCCCACGCCAGCGCGGCCAGCCAGCCCAGCCCCAGCGCGCCGCCGCCACCGCCGCTGTCCGTCGCCGGCGGGGGCAGGTTCGACGCCTGGTCGGCCACGCCGAGGGCCAGCGCCGCGTCCACGTCGGGGTTGGCGATCACCTCGGCGGTGCGCGCCGGCGCCACGAAGGCGGCCGGATCGTCGGCGTAGGCCAGTGCCGTCGCGGCATCGAGGATGCCGGCGCCGCAGGTGGCCGTGCTGCAGATGCAGCGCCCGGGGTACTGCGACGAGCAGCTCGGCAGCGTCGGCGACGTCACGTGCGGCCGTGCGCTCAGCCGCAGCCCGTTGATCACCTGGCTGGTGCTGAGCCGCGGATTGCGGTCGAGCATCAGGCCGACCACGCCGGCCACCACCGGCGCCGCGAAGCTGGTGCCGGCCTCGCGCCCGTAGCGGCCGCTGCCGGGGCCGCGCAGGCCGTCGTTGGAGACGGTCAGCAGGCCGTCGTCGCCGAGCTCGAAGCCCCAGCCGCCGATCAGGCGCGGATCGCCGCCGACGGTGGCGATGGTCAGCCGCGAGCCGAAGTTCGCGTAGCTGGCCTTGAAGCCGTCGCGGTTCAGCGCGGTCACGCCGATCACGCCGTTGCAGTTGGCCGGCCGCGCCACGCTGCCATGTTCGTTGCCGGCCGCCGCCACCACCACCGCGCCGAGGGTGGCGAGTTCGTCGACCGCCTCCTGGTAGGCCATGTTGCAGGCCGACTGGCTGCCAAAGCTGATGTTGATGATGCGCGCCGGGTTCGGGTTGAGCGGCAGTTCGCGGCCGGCGTCGTCGAGCACCGGCAGGCCGGCGGCCCAGCGCATGCCGTCGATGATGTCGGCCACTTCGGCACCGCACTTGCCGGCCACGCGCACCGGCAGCACGCGGCCGCGCCAGTTGATGGCCGCGACGCCCTGGCCGTTGTCGGTGTCGGCGGCGAGGATGCCGGCGATGATCGTGCCGTGCCAGGAGCTGTCCTGCACCTCGCAGTCGGCGAACAGGCCCGGATGGGCCTGGCGGTCAGCCTCGCTGACCCAGTCGCCCGGGTCGCTCGGGTCGGCATCCCAGCCGTCGCCGTCGTTGGCGTACTCGAGCGTCGAGACGAAGTCGCGCCCCGGCAGCAGCGCGGCGCTCAGGTCCTCGTGCATGGTGACGCCGGTGTCGAGCACGGCGACCACCGGCCGCGCACCGCCGAGGGTGCCCTGCCAGGCGCTCTGCACGCCGGGAACGCCGCGCCGTCGATGTTCGATGTCGTTGGCATTGGCGCCACCGGCCGGGAACAGCCACCACTGGCCGCTGCTCAACGCCGTGGCGGCAAACAGCGGGTCCTGCGGCACGCTCAGGCGCCGCTCACGCTGATTGGGCACGACCCATTCCACTTCGGGCCGCTGCGCCAGGCGGCGGGCGATGCCCTCGGCCTCGTCGGCGCCGAGTGCGCGGCCGTAGTCGACCACGTGGGTTCGCTGGCCGAGCGCCCGCGCACGTTCCGATGCTGCGCGCGCCTGGCCCAGCACACGCTTGAGCCGCGCCGCCGGCGCCTCGGCCGACGCGTCGGCGCCGTCGCGCAGCTTGACGATGAAGCCGCGCACCGGGCCGCCCGGCGCCGCGCCGGCCGCGGCCACCAGGCCCAGCCCGAGGAGGACGACGCCTGCGATCTGCTGCGCAAGCCGTGCGCCGAGGCGCACGCTCAGGCGCCCCGCGCCGGGCGCCGCGACAGCGCGATCACCGCTGCCAGCAGCGCCGCCAGCCAGCCCAGGCCGAGTGCACCGCCGCCACCACCACCCCCGCCCCCACCGCCGCCCGCGGAGACGACGCTGACCTCGACGGTCTGCGTGCCGCTGGCGCCGGTGCTGTCGGTGACGGTCAGGCTGACGACGAAGCTGCCTCGCGCGGCCGGCGTGGCCGTGACCGATGCGGTGTTGGTTGCGGACAGCGCCGTCACGATGCCGCCGCCGTCGACCAGCGCCCAGCGGTAGCTGGCGATGCTGCGGCCGCCGAACACGGTGGTGTCGAGCCCGTCCAGCGTCAGCTGGCGGCCGGCGACCGGTTGCGCCGGGTCGGCGACGATGCGCACCACCGGCCCCTGGGCCGCCACGACGGCAGCCGACGCGTCGAGCATGCCGGCGCCGCAGGTGCTGGTGGTGCAGTTGCAGTCGGTCTGGTCGAAGTTGCCGGGGGCCTGGCAGTTGGCAGCCGCGATGCGCGGGAAGGCGCGCGCCGAGGCCATCAGCAGGCGCCGCACTTCGGTGGGCGAGAGCTCCGGCCGCACCGACAGCATCAGCGCCGCCGTGCCGGCCACCAGCGGGGCCGAGAAGCTGGTGCCGACGGTCGCGTTGGCGCCCTCGTCGGTGTAGATCGAACCGCCGGCGGCGTTCGTCACCGGGTTGTACGAACCGCTGTTCGAGGTCGTCAGGATCGGGTACAGGCAGGGCTCGTTCTGTGCGGTGTTGACGCAGTTGCCGGCCGGCGCGCTGATGGTCAGTTCCGGCCCGATGTCGGAGTAGCCGACCTTGTCGCCCTCGTGGCGCAGGCCGCCGACGCCGATCACGCCGTCGCAGCTGGCCGGCTCGGAGACGGCGCGGCCGTTGCCGTTGCCCGCCGACGCGACGATCACCGCGCCGACGGCGTTGACCTCGGCCACGGCATCCTGGTAGCTGGCCGTGCAGGTGGTGCCGCCGCCCAGGCTGAGGTTCAGCACCTTGGCCGGGGTCGGGTTGTCGGCCACGCCCGGCACGCTGATGCCGGCCGCCCAGCGCATGCCGGCGAGGATGTCCGAGTCCCAGCCGCCGCACTTGGCCAGCACGCGCACCGGCAGCACGCGCACGTTGCGGCCGACGCTGGCCATGCCCGTGCCGTTGTTGGTCAGCGCGCCGATCAGGCCGCTGACCTGGGTGCCGTGCCAGGAACTGGTCTCGGCGAGGTATTGATTGGTGTTCGGGTCGAACTCGGTGCAGCCTTCGAACAGGCCGCCCGCCAGGTTGGCCTCGGTCGCGGTGATGCCGTCGCCCTCGTCGGCCGCATTGGCGTCGTAGCCGTTGCCGTCCTTCGCGGTCAGGAAGGAACCGGGAATCGGGTTGCCGTTCAGGTCGCGATCGACGTCGACGAAGTCGAAGCCGGCCAGCAGCTTGCCTGCCAGGTCCGGGTGGTCGAAACGCACGCCGCTGTCGAGCACGGCGACGACCACGCTGGAACTGCCCGTGGTGACGTTCCACGCCGCTTCGGCATTGATCGCCGAGCGCACGGTGCTGGTCGGCGCCCGCAGGTACCACTGGCCGACCACCGGGCTCGTCGCCGGGTTCGCGGCATAGAGCGAATCGTTCGGCGCGGCCGCGCGCTTCTTGCGCCGGTCGGGCACCGCGTACTCGACGTCGGCCTGCGCGGCCAGCCGGGCGGCCAGCGCCTCCGAGCTCATGCCGGTGGCGAACACCACCTGCGAGCGGTCGCTGATGCCGATGCCGGCGCGCAGCGGCAGGCCGACACGCGCGCCCAGCGCCTGGACCTGCGCCTCATGCCGCTCGCCGGCGGCGAGGATCTGCTTGCGCAGCAGCGACGAGTCGGCCTTGTACTTGACGATCACACGGGCCGTCGATGCGCCGCCGGTGCTGCTCTTGGTCGGCTGGGCCTGCGTGCCCAGCGGCCCGAGCAGGGCCAGCGCCAGTGCGGCGATCAGCTTCATGGCAGGGTTTCCCAACGGATTCTCCAGTCGTGGTTCTCGTCTTCTTCAACGCGAAAGTGTAGGTTGCCCGCTTACAGCGCCCCAGTGAGGATCTGGCAGGCCGCGGTAAAGGATTGTTGCGACGGCGTCGCAAGACGTGAGCAGCGGAAACGACGAAGGCCCCCGCAGGGGCCTTCGTCACAGGCGGAAACCGCCGCAGGGTCGAAGCGCGATCAGCGAGCGATCACGCGCACCATCTCGAGCACCTTGTTCGAGTAGCCCCATTCGTTGTCGTACCAGGCCACGACCTTGACGAAGGTCTTGTCCAGCGCGATGCCGGCGTCGGCGTCGAACACCGAGGTCATCGCCTCGCCGCGGAAGTCGGTCGAGACGACCTTGTCCTCGGTGTAGCCGAGCACGCCCTTCATGGCACCTTCGCTGGCCGCCTTCATGGCCTTGCAGATGTCCTCGTAGCTGGCTTCCTTGACCAGCTCGACCGTCAGGTCGACCACCGACACGTCGGAGGTCGGCACGCGGAAGGACATGCCGGTCAGCTTCTTGTTCAGCTCGGGAATCACCACGCCGACCGCCTTGGCCGCGCCGGTGCTGCTCGGGATGATGTTCTCGAGGATGCCGCGGCCGCCGCGCCAGTCCTTGTTGCTCGGGCCGTCGACGGTCTTCTGCGTCGCGGTGGTGGCGTGCACCGTCGTCATCAGGCCGCGCTTGATGCCGAAGGTGTCGTTCAGCACCTTGGCGACCGGCGCCAGGCAGTTGGTCGTGCACGAGGCGTTGGAGACGATGGTCTCGCCCTTGTAGCTCTTGTCGTTGACGCCGAACACGAACATCGGCGTGTCGTCCTTCGACGGCGCGCTCTGGATCACCTTCTTGGCGCCGGCGGCGATGTGCTTCTGGCAGGTTTCCTTGGTCAGGAACAGGCCGGTCGACTCGACGACGATGTCGGCGCCGACCTCGCCCCACTTCAGCTCGGCCGGATCCTTGACCGCGGTCAGGCGGATCTTCTTGCCGTTGACGATCAGCGTGTTGCCGTCGACCGCGACCTCGCCCTTGAAGCGGCCGTGCACGCTGTCGTACTTCAGCATGTAGGCCAGGTAGTCGGGTTCGAGCAGGTCGTTGATCGCGACGACCTCGACGTCCTTGAAGTTCTGGATGGCGGCACGGAACACCATGCGCCCGATGCGGCCGAAGCCGTTGATGCCGATCTTGATGGTCATGATTGGGTTCTCCGGGTTGATCGAGAAGCTCAGCGCTGGCCTACCAGCACGGCGCGGACGGTGTCGGCCACGTTGTCCGCAGTGAAACCGAAGTGCTTGAACAGCACGCCTGCCGGTGCCGACTCGCCGTAGGTGTCGATGCCGACCACCGCGGCGCAGCCGTACTTCCACCAGCCGTCGGTGACGCCGGCCTCGACGGCGATGCGCGGCACGCCATCCGGCAGCACCGCGCGCTTGTAGGCGACCGCCTGGCGGTCGAACACCGAGGTCGAGGGCATCGACACCACGCGCACGGCGATGCCGTCGGCGGCGAGCTGTTGCTGCGCATGCAGCGCGAGCTGGACTTCCGAGCCCGTGGCGATGAGCACCGCCCGGGCTTTCTTCCTCAGCCCGACCTCGGCTGGCTCGGCCAGCACGTAGGCGCCTTTGGCGATGTCGTCGAGCGTGCCCGCGGTTGCGTCCTTGGGCAGGTAAGGGAGATTCTGTCGCGACAGCAGCAGCGCCGTCGGGCGCTGCGCGCTGCCGATCGCGGCGGCCCAGGCGGCCACCGTCTCGGCGGTGTCGGCCGGGCGCCAGACGTCCAGGCCCGGAATCAGGCGCAGCGCGGCGGCATGCTCGACGCTCTGGTGCGTCGGGCCGTCCTCGCCGAGGCCGATCGAGTCGTGCGTGAAGACGTGCACCACGCGCTGCTTCATCAGCGCGGCCATGCGGATCGCGTTGCGGCTGTAGTCGCTGAAGGTCAGGAAGGTGCCGCCGTAAGGGATGCAGCCGCCGTGCAGCGCGACGCCGTTCATGATCGCCGCCATGCCGAACTCGCGCACGCCGTAGTTGATGTGGCGGCCGCCGTTGCCGGTGCCATCGGCACCGAAGCGCAGCGAGGGCGTCGAGCTGGTGTTGGTCAGGTTGGAGCCGGTCAGGTCGGCGCTGCCGCCCAGCAGTTCCGGCAGCGCCTTGGTGAAGGCCTCCAGCGCGATCTGGCTGGCCTTGCGGCTGGCCACCGTCTCGGCCTTGCTGTTCGCAGCGGCCAGCGTGTCGGCCACGGTCTGCGACCAGTTCGCCGGCAGCTCGCCCTTCATGCGGCGCAGGAACTCGGCGGCCAGCTCGGGAAACGCGGCGCGGTAGGCGGCGAAGCGGGCATCCCACTCGGCCTCCAGCTCGGCGCCACGCGCCTTGGCGTCCCAGGCCGCATAGGCCGACTCGGGCACGACGAAGGGCTCGTGCGACCAGCCCAGCGCGGCGCGCGTCAGCTTGATCTCCTCGGCGCCCAGCGCCTCGCCGTGCGCCTTGGCGGTGCCGGCGCGGTTCGGCGAGCCCTTGCCGATGGTGGTCTTGCAGCAGATCAGCGTCGGCTTGTCGGCGCGCTTGGCCTGCGCCAGCGCCGCGCCGACGGCGGCGGCGTCGTGGCCGTCGACCGCGCGGATCACGTTCCAGCCGTAGGCTTCGAAACGCTTGGGCGTGTCGTCGACGAACCAGGGCGCGACCTGGCCGTCGATCGAGATGCCGTTGTCGTCGTACAGCGCGACCAGCTTGGACAGCTTCCACGCACCGGCCAGCGCGCAGGCCTCGTGGCTGATGCCTTCCATCAGGCAGCCGTCGCCGAGGAAGACGTAGGTGTGGTGGTCGACCACCGTGTGGCCGGGGCGGTTGAACTCGCCGGCCAGCAGCTTCTCGGCCAGCGCCATGCCGACCGCGTTGGTGACGCCCTGGCCAAGCGGCCCGGTGGTCGTCTCGACGCCCGGCGTGACGCCGACCTCGGGGTGGCCCGGCGTCTTGCTGTGCATCTGGCGGAAGCTGCGCAGCTCGCTCATCGGCAGGTCGTAGCCCGACAGGTGCAGCAGCGCGTAGATCAGCATCGAGCCGTGGCCGTTGCTGAGCACGAAGCGGTCGCGATCCGCCCAGTGCGGATTGGCCGGGTTGTGGCGCAGGTGGCCGTTGGCCGGCCCCCACAGCGCCACCGCCACCTCGGCCATGCCCATCGGCGCGCCGGGGTGGCCGGAGTTGGCCTGCTGCACGGCGTCCATTGCCAGCGCGCGGATCGCGTTGGCCATCGTGGCGGTCGAGGAGGTGGCGATCGGGGAAGCGAGGTCGGCCATGGCGCGGTCGGGAGAAGGGGTTCAAGCGGGCGGAAGGCGCATTTTAGGGCCGGGCCGGAACGCGTCCGTATGATGCGCCGCATGCACGGACTGCACCTCACCGCCGACCTGCACGGCGTCGCGCCGACACTGGCCGCGCTGACCGACGTCGACGCGCTGCGCCAGTGCTGCCTGGCGGCGGTGGCGGCCAGCGGCCTGCTGCCGGTGGGCGAGCTGTTCCACCGCTTCGCGCCGGCGGGCGACGGCACGCAGCCCAGCGGCATCACCGGCGTCGTGCTGCTGGCCGAGTCGCATGTCGCGGTGCACACCTGGCCGGAACTCGGCGCGGTGACGCTGGACGCCTACGTGTGCAACTTCGGCGCCGACAACTCGGCGCGTGCGCGGCGGCTGCTCGAGACACTGGTGCGTGCATTCGAGCCGCGCGAGGTCGAGCGCCACGAGCTGATGCGCGGCCAGCGCTCACCCATCGTCTCCGCTTGACCGGGCTCAAGCCGGCATGACGCCGGCGGTGCGACGCTGCAGTCCTGCCGAAACGGCCTGGAGCCTGCCATGTCCCACCCCGCCCTGACGATCATCCGCGACGAACACGGTGCACTGTCCGCGATGCTGCGCTCGCTGTCGATGCTGCTGGCCGAACACCGCCGGCATGGATCGTTGCCCGACTTCAGCGTGCTGCGCGCGATGCTGTTCTACGTCGACGAGTTTCCCGAGCAGCTGCACCACACGAAGGAAAGCGAGCTGCTGTTCCCCAAGCTGCGCGCACGCTGCCCGCAGGTCGCCTCGGTACTCGACAAGCTCGACCGCGACCATGCGCGCGGCGAGAAGGCGATCCGCGACCTCGAGCACGACCTGCTCGCCTTCGAGGTGCTCGGCGAGTCGCGCCGCGCCGCCTTCGAGCAGGCGGTCGAGCGCTACATCGACTTCTACCTCAGCCACATGCGCGTCGAAGAGGAAGAGGTGCTGCCGCTGGCGCTGCAGCATCTGTCGAAGGAAGACTGGGCCGAGCTCGACACCGCCTTCCTCGCCAACCGCGACCCGCTGACCGGCCACGAGCCGACCGACCTGTACCGGCCGCTGTTCAGCAAGATCGTGCAGAGCGCACCGGCGCCGATCGGGCTCGGGCCTGCCTTGCAGTGAGGGCCACGCCGTCCTGTCGATAGACTCGGCGGCATGAAAGCGATCATCCTCGCCGCCGGCCGCGGCGAACGCATGCGGCCGTTGACGGACACCACCCCGAAGCCGCTGCTGCGTGTGCACGGCAAGCCGCTGATCGAATGGCACCTCGAAGGGCTGGCTCGCGGCGGTGTGCGCGAGGTGGTGGTCAACACCGCCTGGCTGGAGGAGCAGATCGTCGCCACGCTCGGTGACGGCGCCCGCTTCGGCCTGGCCATCCGCTATTCGCTGGAGGGTCGCGACCATGGCGGCGCACTGGAGACCGCCGGCGGCCTGAAGAAGGCACTGCCCCTGCTGGCCCTCGGCGCCGACGAGCCGTTCTGGTACGTCGCCGCCGACGTGTTCGCTCCGGACTTCGACTTCGGTCCGGATGCGGCCTCGGCGATCCAGCCCGGGCAGTTCGGCCACCTGTGGATGGTGCCCAACCCGCCGCAGCACCCGGGCGGCGACTTCGGCATCGCCGACGGCCTGGCCACCGCGGCAGGCGCCGGCGCGAGCTTCACCTGGTCGGGCATCGGCCTGTTCCGTCCGGGCTTCGTCAGCGAGCTGATGGGCGACTTCGTGGTCGGCGCGAAGGCCCGGCTGCGCCCTTACCTCGATGCCGCGATCGCGCAGCGGCGCCTGGGCGCCCAGCGCTGGGACGGCGGCTGGACCGACGTCGGCACGCCGCAACGGCTGGCGACGCTGAACGACGAACACGGCTGAGCCGCTGCCGCTCGACCGGCGCAAACGACCGTTCAACCGTAACCGCCGTGCATTTTTAACGCCCAGCGGCGCCAAGGCTTTGATTCGTGGTCGGAAGTGGCTAATGTTCGTCGCGTGAACCTGCTCAGCACCGTCCTCACCCTGCCGATGGCCGTGGCCGCCGCGGGAGCCTGCCACTACCTCGCGTCGCGCGCGGTCAAGGCCGTGTTGTGGTCGGTCAAGCCGCTGTCCAGCGGCGAGCCGCAGGCCTACACCTACGAACGCGACGTCTGGCGCACCTCCGAGCCGCAGACCCTGCAGATCGTCGGTGGCGCGCTGGCCTCCGGCGTGGTGGTCTGGGCCGGCGCCGCGTTCGGCCTGGGCTGGCTGCTCGTGCTCGGCCTGCTCGCCTGGGCCGCCGTGCTGGCGCTGGACCTGGCGCGCTGGGAGCGGGTCGCGGTCAGCGCCAACAACCTGTGGTTCCAGCGCGGCCTCGGCCAGAAGGTGCACCAGGTCGACTACGAGAACATCCGCGACGCGCACATCGAGGAGAAGGACGCCGGCGGCTTCACGGTGCGCCACGGCCGCCACAACCGCGCCTGCCGGCTGCAGGTGCGCATGAAGGACAAGCGGGTCGTCGCGCTGCCCAAGACCGACGCGCACAGCGGCCTGGCCGACGTCGAGGAAGTGGCCAACCAGTTGCGCCAGCGGCTGCGCCACCTGGAAGACCGCGCGGCGGTGAAACGCTCGGAGGACGCCGCACAGGAAGCGGTGCAGAAAGCCGCGCAGACGCCGACCGGCGGCGACGACGAACTGCATCGTGCACTGCGCAAGCTGCGCGCCGGTGCCTTGGCACCCGACGTGCCCAAGGCCGTCAAGCTGCGCGGCGATTCATGAGCGGCGCCGCGCGGCCCGAACTCTGTGCGAGCCGGCGGCAGCGGCTGGCCGCGGCGATGGCCCGGCAAGGCGGCGGCGTGGCCGTGCTGCCGACCGCGCCGGAGCGCCAGCGCAACAGCGACAACGATTACCCGTTCCGCCACTGCAGCCACTTCCACTACCTGACCGGCTTCGACGAGCCGCAGGCCTGGTTGCTGCTCGATGCCGAGGGCCGCAGCACGTTGTTGTGCCGCGAGAAGAACGCCGAGCGCGAAATCTGGGACGGCCACCGCGTCGGCCCCGAGGCCGCGCCGGCGACGCTGGGCGTGCACGAGGCGCATCCGGTCGACGCGCTCGACAAGGTCGCCGCCGACAAGCTGGCCAATGCGCCGGCGGTGTGGTTCCCGTTCGGCATCCACGACGGCCTGCAGGCGCGCATCGACGCCTGGCTGGCCGCGCTGCGCGAACGCGAGCGCCAGGGCGTGACGGCGCCGCAGACGCAACGCGACCTCGGCCCGCTGCTCGGCGAGATGCGCCTGCGCAAGGACGACACGGAGCTCGACAGCATGCGCCGCGCCGCACGCATCTCGGCGCAGGCCCATGCGCGCGCGATGCGCTTCAGCGCCGCGCACTTCCGCGCCAACCCGGCCGCAGGCCTGCCCGAATACACGATCGAAGCCGAGCTGCTGCACGAGTTCCGCCGCCACGGTTCGCCGTCGCCGGCCTATGGCTCGATCGTCGCCGCCGGCGCCAACGCCTGCGTGCTGCACTACGCCGCGGGCAGCACCGAGCTGCGCCCCGGCGAGCTGTGCCTGATCGACGCCGGCTGCGAGTTCGACGGCTACGCGAGCGACATCACCCGCACCTTCCCGGCCGACGGCCGCTTCAGTGCCGCGCAGCGCGAGCTCTACGAGATCGGTGCTGGCCGCGCAGCAGGCGGCGATCGACGCCACCCGCCCCGGCGCGCGCAGGATCGACGCACACTGGGCCGCGGTGCGTGTGCTCGCGCAGGGCATGCTCGACAGCGGCCTGCTGGACCGCGGCAAGGTCGGCGACGTCGACGCGGTGATCGATTCAGGCCGCCTACCGTGCCTTCTACATGCACGGCACCGGCCACTGGCTGGGCCGCGACGTGCACGACGTCGGCGAATACCTGGCGCTCGACGAGGCGCCGGTCGAGCAGCCCGACGGCATGGGCGGGCGTGTGCTCAAGCGGCCGTCGCGACTGCTGCAGCCGGGCATGGTGGTGACCGTCGAACCCGGTCTCTACGTGCGCCCGGCCGAGGGTGTGCCGGAGCGCTTCTGGCACATCGGCATCCGCATCGAGGACGACGCGGTGGTCACCGCCGATGGCTGCGAGCTGATCAGCCGCGACGTGCCGGTCGAGCCGCGCGAGATCGAGCGGCTCATGCAGTCCTGAGCGACTTCTTCACGTCGGCCGCCGCCCGCGTGCCGTGGAAGAAGGCCTCCTCGAACACCGAATAGGCCGACAGGTCGGCGTGCGCGAAGTGCACGCGGGAGCCCAGCCCGGCCAGCGCCTGCAAGGCGGCGTGGCCGCGCAGGCCCGGCAGCGGAATGCTCATCGCGTGGCCGTAGCGCATCAGGTCGACCTGGCGCACGTGACGGGCGAGGTCGGGATGGGCGATTGCCAGGTCGTCGAGGACACGTCGGGCCCAGGTCTCGGCGCTGTCGTCCAGCAGCGCCTTGCGTGCCGCCAGCGTCTGCGACGCATCGTCGCCGCCCAGGGCCCAGTAGGCGGTGAGCACCGTCGGCCCCGGATGCGGGCGCAGGCTCTGGTGCATCGCGTCGACGTAGCCGAGCGCGGCACTGCCGTGGATCACGTTGTCCCAGGCCGGCGGAGCGCCGCCGCGATCGATCGGCGGACGCTCGCAGTGCAGGTTGGCGACCAGCCAGGGCGCGTGGCGCATCGCGCCCACCGCCGCGGCGAGTGCCGGCGGCGGCGACTCGAACAGCCGCTGTGCGACGAACAGCGGCAGCGCCAGCACGATCTGCGGCGCGATCCAGCGCTCGACGCGTTGCTCGCGTTCGTTCCACAGGTCGAGCTCGACCGCGTCGCGGCCTTCGCGCAGGCGCAGCGCGATGCGCGCGGTGTGCAGCCGTTCGCCCAGTGGCGCGGCCAGCCGCGAGGACAGCCAGCCGTTGCCTTGCGGCCAGGTCAGCACGCCGTCGCGCTCGCCGTCGTCGTCGCCCGGCGCATGGAAACCGTGCCGGCTGGCGAAGTAGTGCAGCCCCGCCCAGGCCGAGACCTGCGCGCTGCCCGCGCCGTAGTCGTCGCGGCAGCAGTAGTCGAGATACCAGCGCAACGCGGGCGCGTCGAAACCTTCGTTCGACAGCCAGGCGGCGAAGGTCTGCGCGTCGAGCGCGGCCAGTTCGGGCGTCCACGGCGCGCGGGCGGTGGGCATGCGGAACGCTTCGCCGGCGCCGATGCGCTCGACCGCGGCCGCGAAACCGCGGTACTGCGCCCGCGCGTGCTCGCGCTGCCCAGCAGGCAAAGCCTCGACCGGCGGCAGTAGGCCCTCGTGCCACTGGCCATCGACGAACAGGCGCTCCTGCGGGCTGTGGCAGAGGTGGCGTTCGTCGTAGACGATCCGCCCGGCCTCCACACGGCGCAAGCCCAATTCGTCCAGCCATTCGGCGACCTCGACCGCATGCTCGCCCGGCGTCGGCAGGTAGTGCGCGCCGAGCGGGCAGCCCATGCCGGCCATCACGTGAGCGCGGCTGTTGCCGCCGGCCGCCTCCTCGAGCTCGAGCACGTGCACGTCGTCGATGCCCAGCCGCCCGAGGCCGCGTGCCGCGGCCAGGCCGGCGATGCCGGCGCCGACCACCAGCACGCCGACGCGGCGGGTCAGTGCGGGCGCGCCGAGCGCACCGCTCTTCGTGTCGCGCAGCCGGTGGCCGCGCTCATGGCCGGCGCCGACCCAGCGCGCGGTATACGGGCTCGGCGCGTCGCGCGAGCAGCCGAACACCGTGGCGCCAGCCAGCGCGGACGCGCCGGCCAGCCAGCCGCGCCGCGTCAGCGCGCCGCTCACTGCTGCACCTTGCCCCACTCCTGTTCGAACAGGTGGACGAGCCGCTGGTTCGACAGCAGGTTCGGCTCGGCGCTCACGCGCGCCATGTCGGGCGGAAAGTGGAACAGCGCCGGCAGCCCGGCGAGATCGAGGAAGCGCAGGCCGGTCGGCAACTGTTCGGGCAGCCGCCAGGGCCGCCGGCTGGCCAGGATGAAGCCCCATTCGCCGAAGCTCGGCACATGCGCGTGGTACGGCGTGGCGGTGAGGCCGACGGCCTCGATCGTCGTCGCCACCGTCCAGTAGCTGCGCCGCGCGACCAGCGGCGAGGTGGTCTGCACCACCGCATAGCCGCCGGCGGCGAGGTGTTCGTCCAGCCGCTGGTAGAACGTGGTGGTGTAGAGCTTGCCGATCGCGAAGTTGGTCGGGTCGGGGAAGTCGACCACGATCACGTCGAAGTGCCCGGCGTTCTTCTCCAGCCAGCCGAAGGCGTCCTCGTTGACGATGCGCACCTTGGGCGAACGCAGCGCATCGGCGTTGAGCGCGCGCAGCATGGGCGCGGTGGAGAACAGCTGCGTCATGTGCGGGTCGAGCTCGACCAGCGTGACCTGCTCGACGCCCGGGTACTTCAGAACCTCGCGCACCGCCATGCCGTCGCCGCCGCCGAGCACCAGCACCTGCTTCGCGGCGCCGTGCGCGGCCATCGCCGGGTGCACCAGGGCCTCGTGGTAGCGGTGTTCGTCGCGCGAGTGGAACTGCAGGTTGCCGTTGAGGAACAGCCGCACGCCGCCGTGGCCCGAGGTGACCACCACACGCTGGTAGGCGCTGTTCTCGGCGTAGACGATGGCGTCGCCGTAGAAGCGGTCCTCGGCCCAGCGCGTGATGCCCTCGGCGCCGGCGAAGGCGGCGGCGAGCACCGCCACCGTCAGCACGCAGGCCAGCGCGTGCGCGGCGAGGCCGCGCAGTTCGGCGCGGAACAGCCACAGCGCCCACAGCGCCACCGCGGCGTTGAGCAGGCCGAAGAACAGCCCGGTGCGGATCAGCCCGAGCTGCGGCACCAGCAGCAGCGGGAAGGCGATCGCCACCGCCAGCGCACCGAGGTAGTCGAAGGTCAGTACCTGCGAGACCAGGTCCTTCAGCGCGTAGCGGGCGCGGAAGTGCTGCTTGAGGATGCGCATCACCAGCGGGATCTCCAGCCCGACCAGCGTGCCGACCAGCAGCACCAGCGTGTACAGCGCGAAGCGGAACGAACCGGCGGCGACGCTGTGCAGCGCGAACAGCGCCGCCGGCATCAGCCCGCCGACCAGCCCGACCAGCAGCTCGATGCGCAGGAACTGCGCGACCAGCTGGCGCTCGAGGAAGCGCGACAGCCAGGAGCCCACCCCCATCGCGAACAGGTAGGTCCCGATGATGGTGGAGAACTGCAGGACGGAGTCGCCCAGCAGGTAGCTGGCCAGTGCACCGGCGGCCAGCTCGTAGAGCAGCCCGCAGGCCGCGACGACGAAGACCGAGGCGAGCAGCGCGACTTCGGCCGGGCGGATGCTGTCCGCCGGCGCCGCGCCCCCGGCATCAGCCATGGATGGCGGCGGCGACGATCTGCCCGATCGAGATCGCGGTGGCGCCGACGACGATGGCCAGCGCGACGTTCTTCTTCTCGACGATCTCTTCCCACAGGTCGTAGGGCGTGATCTTGTCGACGATGACGAAGCAGATCCAGAAGATCGCCACGCCGATGACGGCGTAAAGCATGGACCCGAAGAAGATCCCGGGCTTGAGCCACTCGATGCCCATCATGTGCTTGCTCCTCGTTGCCTGTCGGTTGTCGATCCGCCTACTTGTGGCCGCCGCCGCTGGACCAGCCACCCCATGACCCGCCGCCCACACGTCCGCCGCTGCTGCTGGCGCTGCGCAGGCAATTCTGGTACTCGGCCGAGGCCTCGCCGTAGGTGGCCCGCAGCTGGCTGCAGTCGCGGCTGTCGCGATCGTCGTCGCTGCAGCGGAACAGCATCAGCAGCACCACGACGACGAACACCCAGAAGAACACCTTGGACAGCAGCGAGGCCGCATTGCCGCTGGTCGGCAGTGCGTCGCGCTGGAACGAGGCCTTCTTGTCGGGCGCGAGCTTGAAGGCCTTCAGCACCGCATCGGCCGACAGTGTCTCGCCGGCGGACCAGACGATCTCCTCGCCGACCTCACCATCGCGAACGCCGCCGGTGCGCTCGCGGTTGATGCGCCGCGCCGAGAACGCGCCGGTGCCGATGTAGTCGGTGTTGTAGGTGCGCGCGTTGCGCTCGAGCTTCCAGTAGAACTCGCCGAGCACGTAGGTCGCCATACCGGTGTAGTCGTACAGCTTGCGGTAGACCACGCCCTGGTACTTGACGCCGTCGCCGGCGCGCTCGGGCACGCCGGTGACCGGCGCCGTCCAGCTCCAGCCGTCCTGCGCGTCGACCAGGAAGGCGAAGCCCTCGCTGCGGTGGTAGAGCAGGTACTCGCGCCAGAAGCTCTGCTCCTCGTCGCCGGTGTCGACCTCGCAGCGCTCGGCATAGCCGACCACCTGCCAGGGCAGCGCCTTCTTGTCGCCGGGCGTGGTCGACAGCGCCAGCGTGCCGACGCTGCCCAGCGGGATCTGCGGCTCGCTGCCGTTGGCCTGCGCGTAGTGCTGCAGGTCGCCGCCGACGCCTTGCGAGACATCGACCACCGCGTGGCAGTTGGAACAGACGATGGACTGCGTCGTCGAGAGCTTCACTTCGAGTGCCGTGCCGCAGCTCGGGCACTCGACGCCGCGCGCCTTCAGCGTCTTCTCGCTGGCTTCGGCCAGGCCGCTCATCGCCAGCTCGCTGATCGCCACCGACTGGCCGACCGACCATTTGGGTTGCAGCGGGTCGCCGTAGTCCAGCGTCGCCACCTCGCCGCGCGTGTTGCGCAGGTCGGCGACGACGAAGCCGCGCTCCAGGTTCGGCTTGAAGGGCAGTTCGCCCTGCGCGGCGATCAGCTTGGCCGCCGACACCGAGGCCACCGACCAGGCCATGCCGGCCACACGCAGCGCCTGGCCGGCGCGCAGCGTCTCGGCGGCCGGCGCCTCGCCGTTCAGCGGCGCATCGAACGAGAAGACATAGCGGCCGTTGTCCTCGCTGAGCCACCCGGAGCGCCCGTTGTCGAACAGCGCATGCCATTCGTTCCAGGTGCCCTCGGCATAGCGGTACTGCAGCCGGCCGACCAGCACGAAGGCCGCGCCCTGGTGGCGGCCGGAAGCACCGAGCTGCAGCGGCGAGTGGTCGTCGAACAGTTCGGCGCTCTGGCCGATGCGGCGCAGCGCCTCGCCGTCGCGCACGATGCTGCTGCGGCAGAAGCTGCAGACCGCGAAGGCCGACGCGGCCGAGCGGAACTCGACCGGCGCGCCGCAGTTCGGGCACGCCGCGCGGTAGCCGCGCTGCGGGCTTTGCTCGGTGGCCACGCGAGCTCTAGACGAGCTTCTTCAGCAGCTCGGCCTTCTTGGCGTCGAACTCGTCCTGCGTCAGGATGCCCTTGGCCTTCAGGTCGGCCAGCTTCTCCAGCGTGGCCATCACCTCGTCGGGCTTGACGCCGACCACCGGTGCGGCGGCGGCGGCCGCGGCCGCGCCGCCGCCCTGCAGGCCCTGGTTGAGCTGCTGCGCCATCACCTGGCCGAGCGCGACGCCGGCGCCCAGGCCCATCGCGTCGCCGACCACGCCGCCGCCGTTGGCCGCGCCTTCGGCGAACTTGGGGATCGCCTGCGCGGTCTGGTACTGCATGAACTTGCCCATGTCGTTGCCGACCATGCCCATGCCGATCTTCTGGTCGAGGATCTTCTGCAGTTCTTCGGGCAGCGAGACGTTCTGCACCGTCACCGCTTCCAGCTTCAGCCCGAGCTTCTCGAAGGCCGGCGCAGTGGCCTGCTGCAGCTGGCTGGCGAACTCGACCTGGTTGGCGGCGAGGTCGAGGAAGGCGATGCCGCTGCTGGCCACCGCGTCCGAGATGTGCTGCAGCATCAGCGCGCGCAGCTGGCCGTCGAGCTCGGCGACGCTGTAGCGAGTCGCGCGTGCCGGAGATCTCGGTGTGGAAGGCCTTCGGGTCGGCGATGCGGTACGCGTAGTTGCCGAAGCCGCGCAGGCGCACCGCACCGAAGTCCTTGTCGCGGATGGTCACCGGCTGGGTCGTGCCCCAGCGCTGGTCGACCTGCTGGCGCGTGCTGAAGAAGTAGACGTCGCTCTTGAACGGGCTCTGGAACAGCTTGTCCCAGTTCTTCAGGTAGGTCAGCACCGGCAGCGTCTGCGTCGTCAGCTTGTACATGCCGGGGCCGAACACGTCGGCCACCTTGCCTTCGTTGACGAACACCGCCATCTGCGATTCGCGCACCGTCAGCGAGGCGCCGTTCTGGATCTCGCGGTCGGCCATCGGGAAGCGCCAGGCCAGCGTGCCATCGCCGGCCTCCGTCCACTCGATGATGTCGATGAACTGTTTCTTGATGAAATCCATCAGCGCCATGAGGCCCTCCCAGGTCGACGGTCGGTGACGTCCGGCGCGCGGCGCCGGGCTGCGCGGATCATAGTGCCGCGGCGCGGCTTCCCAGCAGCAGTTCGCGATCGGCCGGCGCGATCGTGCGCGCCATGTCGGCCGCGAAGCGTTCGTGCAGGCGGTAGGCCCGCGCCGGCTCGTCGTCGATCGACGAGATGCGCACCAGCACGCCGTCGCGGCCGATGCGCCGCCAGGCGCGCCGCAGGCGGTCGGACAGTCCCTGCGACTGGCTGGCCGTGGCCTCGCCACCGACGACGCTCCAGTAGGTGATCGGCTCCGGCCGGCCCGGCATGCGGGCGAGCAGGCGGGTGATCGGCATCGAGCGGCCGTCCAGCTCGATCGCGCCGGTCGCCAGGTCCTCGATGCGGAAGCCCGCCGCGCGGTAGCAGACCTCGGGGCGATGCAACTGCATGTCCGACGACTGGCTGCCCAGGTAGGCCACCGACAGCATGATGCGTTCGCCGGCGGCGCCGATGAAGCTGCGCTCCAGCACCTGGTCGAAGTAGCCGACCTGGCGGCCGCGCGCATCGGCCGCACGCACGTAGACGGCTGCTTCCGGATCGAGGGTCCAGCCGGCGAAGCGGTCGGGCAGCACATGGTCGAGCTTCACGCGGGTACTGCCTTCGGCGGCGTCGCCGGGCTGGCGCGCCCAGTGGCCCAGCGCCGCGGTGGCGCCCATCGCCACGGCGATGGCAGTGGCCGAACGGCGGCTGCGATTCATGGCTGCACCTCGCGCGGGGCGGGCAGCACCCGGCCGAGCAGTGCGTCGACGAGCATCACCATCACCAGCGCCACCAGGAACAGCACCATGCCGGCGAAGCCATGCAGGAAGCCCTGGCCGGCGGCGTCGCCGAGGTGGTAGGTCACCAGCGCCAGCACCATCACGCGGACCACGTTGGCGCAGAAGGCGATCGGCACGACCAGCAGCGCCAGCAGCGTGTTGCGCAGCGCCGAGCTGTGGTTCATCAGGCTGGCGTAGAGCAGGCCCATGGCCTCCAGCGTGAACATGGTCTGCAGGCCCGCGCAGGCCTCGTTGACGAGCAGCTGATACTGGCCGATCGTGATCACGACGCCGGACAGGCCGATCGGGTAGCCGATCGCCGAGAGCGTCTGCGCGGCGACGAAGGAGACGGCCTCCTTCATCGGCCCGGTCACCGCCAGCACCAGCGAGAACGGCAGCGGCACCGCGAACAACGTGAAGAAGCAGGCGAACCAGACCAGGCGCAGCGCCGCGAAGCCTCTGAAGTACAGCAGCAGCGCCGGCGGCAGCATCAGCAGCGACAGCAGCTCGACGCGGAACACGCCGAAGGCGCGACCCGCCAGGTACATCAGCAGCGCCACCAGCAACAAGGCGGCGCCGCTCCACCGTGCCGGGCGCGCCTCGAGCGCTGCGATGGCATCGCGCTGGCGCCAGACCAGCCAGGCGGCGATGGCCAGCACCAGCGGCTCGTGCCCCTGCGTCGCGCGCGACCACGCGCCCTGCGCCCAGTCCCAGCCCAGCGGCACCACCAGCGCCAGCAGGCCGATCGCCAGGATGACGGCGACACCCGGCTCGATGCCGAGCCACGCGGCGTGGCGCGGCACGCCGTCGCGCGCGCCGGTCAGCGAACTCATGGCGTGGAGGCGGACTTCGCGGCCGGCTTGGCGAAGTTGCCCTTGTAGTCGATCTTCGCGGTGTCGCGCAGCTGCTTCATGGCCTGGCCCAGCGCTTCTGCGCGGCGAGCATTGCCGAGATAGGCACCGATGGCCCGATCGGCCTGGCGCCGGTCCACCGGTGCCTTGTGGGCGTTGAGGATGGTGTAGACGCGGGCGTTGCCGCCCTGCACGAAGACCGCCGATTGCCCGGCCTCCAGCGGCGTCAGCCCGGACAGCACCGTCAGCGGCAGGTCCTCGGCCGCCTGGGCGAACACGCGCGACTGCGTGCGCAGTCCGGAGCGTTGCAGCACGGTGCCAGCCTCCTCGGCGCTGCGCGCCGCAGTCAGCTTCGCCGACAGCGCAGCCAGCGCCTCGGGCGCGCCCTCGACCGCCGACTCCTGAAGCACGAACACACGACGCTGGGCGAACAGCTGCGGCTGCTGCTCGTAGTAGCGATCGATCTCGTCGCTGGTCGCGCTGCGCGCGCCGGCCGCCACCGATTCCTGCCAGGCCTGCGCGAGGATCTCGCGCCGTGCGGCCTCGAGCCGCTGCACGACGCGCGGGTCCTTGTCCAGCGCCGCCGTCTTCGCCGCCTGCGCGCCGAGTTCCTGGTCGATCAGTCCTTCGAGCACGCGCGACGACGCGTTGGCGCTGTCACCGGCGGCGAGTTGCGGCTGCCGCTGCAGCACCACCTGGACCTGGTGCACCGAGATCTCGCCCTGGTTCACCGTCGCGGCGATCTGGGTATCCGACTTGGTTTCCGACTTGTTGCGATCACCGCCGCCGCAGCCGGCCAGCACGAGGGCGCCCAGCAGCCATGCCGCGACGAGGGATGCCGGGCGAGAGGCGCCCGGTCGACGGAGGGGATGCACGTGCGACGACATGGTCTGGACGAAAGCTGAATCGGAGGAGGTTACCCGAAGGCCTCGCTGGGCAATGCCTTCGGCCCCGCAGCACGTGGTGATTCCGTGATGGGCTGCGCGTCGGGCTGCCCCCGCGAATGGCGGGCCCTGAAAGAAGAAGCGGGCCCGAAGGCCCGCATCCGATACCGCGTGGAGGCTTTGCCTCAGCTGGACTTGCGGCGACGCGCCACGCCAACCACACCGGCCAGGCCCAGCAACATCATCGCGTAGGTCGCCGGTTCCGGTGCCGGCGAAGCCACCGGCGTCGAGCGCGTGGTCACGATCTGGCCGATGTAGCCGACCGGCACGTCCCAGAAGCTGTAACCGGTGCGGCCCACCGTGGAAGCCACCGCCAGCGTGTAGGTGCCGGCCTGCAGTGCGCCGAAGCTGAAGCTGTTGGTGTTGCCCGACGAACTGTTCAGGCCGTTGATCGCGCTGCCGGTGGTCGAACCGCCGCTCACTCCGCCGCTGAACAGCGAGAAGCCAGTGACGTTGAGTGACAGCGTCGGCGACAGATCCAGCTCCCAGGTGCCACCGAACGAGTCGGCCGCGGACGTCAGCGAAAAGCTGTAGCAGTCCAGGTACGAACCCGTGCGGCTGAACGACTCACCGAACCACGATGCGCCCGGGGGGCCCAGCGTGCCGAGCCCGTAACCGCCGCTGCACACGGCCGCCATGCTCGGCGCCGACATCACCAGTGCGGCTGCGGCCGCCACATGCCTCAACTTCATTCGACCCCCTTGATGTTCATGATCCTTGGACGATCTGCATCACTGCACTCGTCCAATCTTTTTTGCTACGGTGTGAATGGTCCACTGAACAAGTCGTCACCACCACCCCGCGCCCACGGGGTTCGATGCGGCAAGATGGCGGTAAAACCGCACAAGAATGTGCTCGATGACCACAACTACAGCGCGAGATGACCTGCGCATCGCCATCGTCGGCGCCGGTCCGGTCGGTCTGGCCCTGGCCCTCGATGCCGCCCGCCGCCTGCCGCGGGCCGACATCAGCCTGTTCGACGCCCGTCCAATCGAGAAAGATGTCACGAAAGACCCCCGCACGCTGGCCTTGTCGCTGGGCAGCGTGCAGTGGCTTCGGCGTCTGCAGGCCTGGCCGGAGGACGGTGTCCAGCCGATCCTGACGGTCGATGTCTCGCAGCAGCCGCCGTCCGTGCCGGCGCTGCTGGCCGACTGGCTGGGCGAAGCCGCCGTGCGCATCACCGCGCAGGAGCAGGCGGTGCCGATGCTCGGCGCGGTGATGAGCTACGGCCGCATCGTCGGGGCGCTGCAGAAGGCCTGGCTCGAACTGCAGGCGACCCATGCCGACCGGCTGCACAGCCGCTTCGGCACGGCCGTCGCCGGGCTCAAGCCGGTGGCCGGCGGCATCGAGATCGACGCCGGCATCGCCGAGCGCCATGACCTGGTGGTCGTCGCCGAAGGCGGTGTGTTCGCCGACCAGGCCCGCAAGGCGGTGCGGCGCGACTACCACCAGCGAGCCTGGGTCGGTACCGTGGAACTGTCGTCCGACGCCCCGGCCGGCGTGGCCTACGAACGGTTCACCCGCCAGGGCCCGGCGGCACTGCTGCCGCTGCCCGATGGCCGCGCCTCGCTGGTCTGGTGCGTGAACAGCGACGACGACCCGGTGGAAGGTCTCGACGACCGCCAGCGGCTGGCGGTGCTGAACACGATCTTCCCGGCCGCGGTGCTGCCGCTGCGCTCGGTCTCGCCGCTGAAGCGGTTCGAGCTCGGCCTGAACGCCGAGCGCACGATGACCGCCGGCCGCATCGTGCGCATCGGCAATGCGGCGCAGACGCTGCACCCGGTGGCCGGCCAGGGCCTGAATCTGGGGCTGCGCGACGCCGCCGAGCTGGTGCAGCAGCTGCGCCGCAGCGGCGACATCGACGAGGCCTTGCGCCGCCTCGAGTGGCAGCGCGGCCCGGACCGCTGGGCACTGATCGCCACCACCGATTTCCTCGCCCGCAGCTTCACCTGGGTGCTGCCCGGTGCCGGGGCGGCGCGTGGCCTGGGCCTCGCCGCGCTGCAGCGCCTCGGGCCGCTGAAGTCGGCGCTGGCCCGGCAGATGATGTTCGGCCGGCGCTGAGCGCGGCCGGAGCGCTCAGGCCTCGAGCTTCAGGAACAGGTCGCGGTCGGGCGCGAAGTTGGCGTACAGCGGCAGCAGCGCCCCGCCGATCGCACGCGCGTCCGAGCCGATCGTGCCCGGCAGCACCGCGGGTCGCGCGAGGCCCTCCCAGTTGTGGCTGTCGAGCGCGACGGCCACGCTGGCGATCAGCCGCTCGCGCAGCGACGGGTCGAAGGAGCCATCGATGATCACGCCTTCGAGGTCGAGCAGCGCGGCGGCGCTGTTGATGGTCAGCGCGATCGCCGGCGCGGCGTCACGCAGCCAGATCTCGGTGGCCGCGAGCCACGGCGCCTGCAGCGCACGGGCGTCGACGGCGGCCGCTTCGTCCAGGCCGCGGGCGAGGTACAGCGACTCGAGGTTGAACAGCGAGGCGACGCTGAGCAGCTGCGGCGGCCGGCTGCGCGCGTCGCTGTGGCCCAGGCCGAGCGGCATCGAGCCGACCGCGCCGGCATTGCCGTGCACGCCGCCGCGCAGGTGGCTGTCGAGCACCAGCCCGCCGCCGATGAAGGTGTCGACGAACACATAGAGGAAGCTGCGGATGCTGCGTCCGCGGCCGGCGACCAGTTCGGCGACGCAGGCGGCCGCGGTGTCCTTGACGAACTCCACCGGCAGCTCGGTCATCGTCGAGATGCGCTCGCGGATGTCGATCGCCGCCCACTTGACGGCCTGTTCGGGCGCGATGCCGAGCAGCTCCTGCCAGCCGCCGAGCGACAGCGGCGCCGCGACGCCGATGCCGTGCAGCCGCTCGCGCAGTGCCGGCGGCAGCACGGCGCGCAGCTGGCGCAGCCGCGCGTCGATCTCGCCGAACAGCGTCTCGGGGTCGGGGAAGGCGTAGTGCAGCGACAGCCGCTGGCGCACCTGGCCGGCGAAGTCGACCAGCAGCATGTCCATGCTGCGCCGGCCGATCTTGACGCCGATCGAGAACGCGCCGTCGGGGTTCAGCGCCATCGGCACCGAGGGCTGGCCGACCTTGCCGCGCACCGGGTCGAGCTTGCGCACCAGATCGTCGGCCTCCAGCCGGGCGATGATGATCTGCACCGTCTGCGCGGTCAGGTGCGTCAGCCGCGCGATCTCCGCCTTCGGCAGGCTGCCGTGCAGGCGGATCGCCTGCAGCACCACGCGTTCGTTGAACTGGCGCATGCCGACATGGTTCGAGCCCCGCGGCCGCAGCCGCGCGTCGGCGCCGTGGGAGCCGCGAACGGGTGTCATGCGCGCAGCGTGTCGGCGATCACGCCCTTCTTGAAGATGAAATTGGCCCAGGCCTGCATCTCGCCAGTGTGCACGATCGCGAAGGCCCCCTTCACGCGCTCGTAGAACGCGAAGCGTTCGGTCGGCTCGCACTGCGCGGCGCTGGCGTAGCCGCGCGACTCCAGCTCGCCGATGACCTCGCGCTGCAGCGCCGAGCGGTACGGCGGCTCGGTGCCGCCGACCTGCATATAGGCGACCGGCCGCTCGACCATGTCGTCCAGCGGCAGCAGCGACAGCACCGCGACGCAGGCGCGCTGCATGCCGATGCCCGGCAGGCGGATCAGCGGCTTGCCGGCTGCCAGCGACACCGCGGTGAAGTTGGCGTCGGCGACGACCAGCTCGTCGCCGTGACCCATCTCGGCCAGCACCTTCAGCAGCTCTGGCGTGAGCAGCGGATCGATGCCCTTCAGCATGGCGTGCTCCTCAGTGGGCGAGGCACTCGGCCGGGATCTTCTCCGGCGGCATCGCGCCGGTCATCACCGCCACCGTGTCGCTCATGCTGATGTTCTTCGGGTTCAGCACCGCCGCGCGGCGGCCCAGGCGGGCGACGTGGATGCGGTCGGCGATCTCGAACACATGCGGCATGTTGTGCGAGATCAGGATCACCGGCAGGCCCTTGTCGCGCACCCGGCGGATCAGCTCGAGCACCATGTTGCCCTCCTTGACGCCGAGCGCCGCGGTCGGCTCGTCGAGGATGACCACATGCTCGGCGAAGGCCGCCGCACGCGCCACTGCGACGCATTGGCGCTGGCCGCCGGACAGCGTCTCGACCGCCTGCGTCATCGAGCGGATGCCGACCTTCAGATCGGCCATGCGGGCGACCGCGATCTCCAGCATCTTCTTCTTGTCGAGCATGCGCAGCACGTTGCCGGCGAAACCCTCGCGGCGCATCTCGCGGCCGAGGAACAGGTTCTCGGCGATGGTCATCGCCGGCGCCACCGCCAGATCCTGGTAGCAGCACTCGATGCCGGCGCGGCGCGCGTCCATCGGGTTCCTGAACTGCACCGGCTGGCCGTCGAGCAGGATCTCGCCCTCGTCGGGGATGGTCGCACCCGACAGCGCCTTGATCAGCGAGGACTTGCCGGCGCCGTTGTCGCCGATCACCGCGAGGATCTCGCCGGCGCGCAGCTCGAAGTCGGCGCCGTCCAGCGCCGTCACCTGGCCATAGCGCTTGACGATGCCCTTGGCCTGCATCACGAGTTTGGTCGAAGTCATCTCAGCGCCCTCCCTTGCGGGACAGTTGGTCGATCGCCACCGCCAGGATCACGAGGATGCCGGTGATGAGCACCTGGTAGACCGACGACACGCCCATCAGCGTGAGGCCGTTGCGCAGCACGCCGACGACGACCGCGCCGATGAGCGAGCCGATGATCACGCCGCGGCCGCCGAACAGGCTGGTGCCGCCGAGCACGACCGCGGTGATCGCGTCGAGGTTCTCGGTCTGGCCGGCGTTCGGGTCGCCGACGCCGGTGCGCGCCACCGACAGCAGCGCGGCGATGCCGTAGAACACACCGGCCAGCACGTAGACGCCGAGCAGCACGCGGTCGGTCGGGATGCCGACCAGGCGCGTCGCCTCCGGGTTGTTGCCGACCGCGTAGACATGGCGGCCGGCGCCGGTCTCGCGCAGCCAGAACCATGCGCCGAGGTAGAGCAGGATCATCAGCACCGTTCCGTAGGCGACGTTGGCGCCGCCCAGCGGGAAGGTGTTGCCCAGCCAGGTCATCAGCGGCGGCACGTCGGTGACGGTCTGCGCGTTCGAGTAGAGCTGGGTGATCGCGAAGGCGACGTTCAGCGTGCCCAGCGTGACGATGAACGGCGGCAGCTTGATGCGCGTGACCAGCAGGCCGTTGACCAGCCCGAACAGCGCGGTCACGCCGATGCCGCAGAGGATGGCCAGCGGTGCGGGCAAACCGAGGTCGACGGCGAACTTGGTCATCACGATGCTGCCCAGCGCCATCACCATGCCGCAGGACAGGTCGATGCCGGCGGTCAGGATGATCAGCGTCTGGCCGATGGCGATGACGCCGACGACCATCACCTGCTGCAGGATCAGCGAGAAGTTCTCGCCGCTGAAGAATCGATCGGTGGTGGCACCGAAGATGGCGCAGGCGATCACCAGCGCGATGAAGGGACCGAGCTGGCCGATGGGCGGCAGCTTGCTCTTGACGGAATCCATGCGTGGGCTCCTGGTGGGGCGATGCAGCCGCTCACCAGGGCGCCACGCGCCCCGGTGTCAGCTCGGCAGCGCCAGGGTGGCGCTTATGCTTACTTCTTGCCCCAGCACAGGTCGGTGCCGGTCTTGACGTCCTTGCTGTCGACACCGGTCACCGGCTTGGCGGCGATCAGCGTGACGCCGGTGTCGGTGTAGCCGGCGACCTTCTTGCCGCTCTTGGCGTACTCGATGCCGGCCTCGACGCCCATCGACGCCATCTTCAGCGGGTACTGCTGGCTGGTCGCGGCGATCACGCCATCGCCGACGTTCTTGACGCCTTCGCAGCCGCCGTCGACCGAGACGATGATGACGTTCTTCTCCTTGCCGGCCTTCTTCAGCGCGTTGTAGGCACCGGCGGCGGCGGGCTCGTTGATCGTGTAGACCAGGTTGACGTCGGGCACCTTCTGCAGGCAGTTCTCCATCGCCGTCTGGCCCTTGGCGCGGTCGCCGAAGCTGTCGGCCATGCAGGCCACTTCGCCCGGCTTGGCCAGTTCGTTGTTCTTCGCGTCGAAGCTCTGCAGGCCCATGCCCTGCAGGAAGCCGTTGTGGCGCTGCGCGCCGACCGGGTGGCCGGGGAACAGGTCCAGCGTGACGATCTTCGCCGGCTTTCCGGCCAGCGCCGCCTTGGCGTACTGGCCGATCAGCACGCCAGCCTTGTAGTTGTCGGTGGCGAACAGCGCATCGGTCGCGTCGGCCGGATCGGTCGGGCTGTCCAGCGCGATGATCATCACGCCCTTCTCGCGCGCCTTCTTGATCGCCGGGATGATCGCCTTCGAGTCGCTCGGCGTGATCAGGATGGTCTTCGCACCGGCGGCGATCATGTTCTCCATCGCGGTCACCTGGCCGGCGTTGTCGCCGTCGGCCTTGCCGGCGCCGGACAGCAGCTTGGCGCCCTTGGCCTTGGCGGCCTCCGTGGCACCTTCCTTCATCTTCACGAAGAAGGGGTTGGTCTCGGTCTTGGTGATCAGGCCGATGACGGGCTGCGATTGCGCGTGGGCGATGCCGGCGGCGGCGAACAGGGCGGCGAACAGGGTGGTCTGCTTGAAGGTCACGTTTGTCTCCTCGTTGGTCTGTTGGGGGTGGGTGACGGAAGGAATTCTGGGCGACGTCAATTAATAAATCAAGTTGATTGATTAATGGAAAACCCGGATGCGGCGCCGGCCCGGCCGCGGGATGCTTGGCGCCCGCGCCGCGGCCCCTTCCGGCGCCCCAAGCCAAAGCCCCCAGGAGAAGACGATGTTCGTGGTCTGCGGAGAAGCGCTGTTCGACGTGTTCGCCACCGGCGACACACCCACCGGCATGGCGATGGATGCGCGTGTCGGCGGCTCGCCGTTCAACGTCGCGGTCGGCCTGGCGCGGCTGGCACAGCCGGTGGCCTTCCTGTCGCAGGTCTCGAACGGCTTCCTCGGCGAGCGGCTGATGAAGACGCTGGCCGCCGAGGGCGTGAACACCTCGACGGTGCAGCGCTCGGCCGCGCCGACCACGCTCAGCCTGATCGGCCTGGACGCCCAGGGCGTGCCCTCCTACTCGTTCTACGGCGAAGGCTGCGCCGACCGGCTGCTGACCGAAGACGCGCTGGCCACGCTGCCTGCCACCGATGAAGGCGATCAACTTCGGTTCCTTCGCCACGGTGGTCGGCCGCACCGCGCAGACGCAGCGTGCGCTGGTCGAACGCGAGCAGGGCCGCACGCTGATCGCCTACGACCCCAACATCCGGCTCAACGTCGAGCCGGCGCTGGACGTCTGGCGCCAGCAGATCGACTGGATGCTGCCGCGCACCCAGCTGCTCAAGGTCAGCGACGAGGACCTGCGTCTGGTCTGGCCCGGCCTGGCGCCGGCCGGACTTCGCTGCGCGCGCGCTGGCGCAGGGCGTCAAGCTGGTCGCGGTGACCCGCGGCGGCGAAGGTGCCAGCGCCTGGACGGCAGGCACGTCGGTCGACGTGCCGCCGGTGCCGGTGAAGGTGATCGACACCGTTGGCGCCGGCGACACCTTCCAGGGTGCGCTGCTGACCTGGCTGGCCGAGCGTGATGCGCTTGTCGGCCACGGCGCTGTCGGCACTGACGAAGGACGCGCTGGCCGACGCGCTGGGCTTCGCCGCCCGCGCGGCGGCGATCACCTGCTCGCGCCGCGGCGCCGACATGCCGCGCCGCGCAGAGCTCTGACACCCTGACCGATGTCAATCCGGCGCGGCGTGTAGGCCATACTCGCCGCGCATGTCGACCCTCGTCTTCCTGAAGCTGCTGGCCATCTTCGTGGTGGTCGCACTCGGCTGGGTGGTCGGCAAGGCGCGCTGGCTCGGCGAGAACGATCCGGCCCGCGTGCTGGCCAACGCGGCCTACTACATCTTCGTGCCGGCGCTGCTGTTCCGCACCACCGCGCGCATCGACCTCGCGGCCATGCCCTGGGGCACGGTGATCGCGTTCTTCGTGCCGGTGCTGGCGCTGCTGGTGGTGGTCTACCTCTGGGAGCGCCGCAGCCACCGCGAGCGCGGCCTGCCGACCGCGGCACCGAGCGTGCGCGCGATCTCGGCCACCTTCGGCAACTCGGTGCAGGTCGGCATTCCGTTCGCGGCAGCGCTGTTCGGCGAGGCCGGGCTGGCGATCCACGTCGCGCTGGTCAGCCTGCACGCACTGGTCCTGCTGACCGTGCTGACGGCGCTGGTCGAGCTCGACCTGGCGCGCGAACGGCGCACGCTGGGCCATTCGAACGCCCATCTGCTGACCACGCTGGGGCGCACGATGCGCAACACCATCATCCACCCGGTGGTGCTGCCGGTGCTGGCCGGCTTGGCCTGGAACCTGGCCGGTGCGCCGCTGCCGGCGATCGCCGACGAGATCCTCGCCACGCTGGCGCAGGCGGTGGTGCCGCTGTGCCTGGTGCTGATCGGCATGTCGTTGGCCTATTACGGCATCCAGGGCGCAGCGCGCGGCGCCATCGTCATCACGCTGCTCAAGCTGCTGGTGCTGCCGGCCACGGTGTTCGCCACCGCCCACTGGGGCTTCGGCCTCGTTGGCCTGCCGCTGGCGGTGGTGACGATGATGGCCGCGCTGCCGGTGGGCAGCAACGCGCTGATCTTCTCGCAGCGCTACGCGGCGCTGGAAGCAGAGGCCACCGCCGCGATCGTGTTCTCGACGCTCGCCTTCGTGCTGACGGCCTCGTTCTGGCTGGCGGTCCTGGCCTGGATGGCGTGAGCGCCGGCGCGGGCATGCGGGGATAATCGCGCCATGACCTCCGCCGACCTGCAGGCCACCGTCGCCCACATGGGCGTGGCCGCACGCGCGGCGGCCACCTCGATGGCCGCCGCCTCCACCGCCGCGAAGAACGCGGCGCTGCTCGCCCTCGCCCGCCGCCTGCGCGCCGACGTGCCGACGCTGCAGAGCGCGAACGAGCGCGACCTCGCCGCCGCACGTGCCGCCGGCCTGGCCGAGCCCATGGTCGACCGCCTCAAGCTCACCGACAAGGTCATCGCCACCGTCGCCGAAGGCTGCGAGCAGATCGCCGCGATGCCCGACCCGATCGGCGAGATCACCCAGCTTCGCCAGCGGCCGAGCGGCATCAGCGTCGGCCAGATGCGCGTGCCGCTGGGCGTGTTCGGCATGATCTACGAGAGCCGGCCGAACGTGACGATCGAGGCCGCCTCGCTGGCCATCAAGAGCGGCAACGCCTGCATCCTGCGTGGCGGCTCGGAGGCGATCCACTCCAACCTGGCGCTGTGGAAATGCGTGCAGGACGCGCTGGCCGAGGCCGGCCTGCCGCCCGACGCGGTGCAGCTGGTGCAGACCACCGACCGCGCCGCCGTCGGCCACCTGATCGCCTCGCCGGAGGCGGTCGACGTGATCATCCCGCGCGGCGGCAAGGGCCTGATCGAGCGCATCAGCCGCGAGGCGAAGGTGCCGGTGATCAAGCACCTGGACGGCAACTGCCATGTCTACGTCGACGCCAGCGCCGACCTGGAACTGGCGCTCAAGGTCACCGACAACGCCAAGACGCAGAAGTACAGCCCCTGCAATGCGGCCGAGTCGCTGCTGGTGCACGAGGCCATTGCGCCGGCGTTCCTGCCGCGCATCGGCGCGGTCTTCGCCGCCAAGGGCGTCGAGATGCGCTGCGAGCCGCGTGCCGCCGCGCTGCTGAAGGATCTGCCGCAGGCGAAGGTGCTCGCCGCCACCGAGAGCGACTGGAGCGAGGAGTACCTCGCGCCGATCATCAGCGTGAAGGTGGTCGGCTCGCTCGACGAGGCGATCGCCCACGTCAACCGTTACGGCTCGCACCACACCGACGCCATCCTCACCGACAGCCACGTCAACGCAATGCGCTTCCTGCGCGAGGTCGACTCGGCCAGCGTGATGGTCAACGCCAGCACACGCTTCGCCGACGGCTTCGAGTACGGCCTGGGCGCCGAGATCGGCATCAGCACCGACAAGTTCCACGCGCGCGGGCCGGTCGGCCTGGAGGGCCTCACCTCGATGAAGTGGGTGGTGCTCGGCCAGGGCGAGATCCGCACATGAAAGACCAGCGCCGCGCCCTCGTGCTCTTCTCCGGCGGGCAGGACTCCACCGTCTGCCTGGCCTGGGCACTGCAGCGCTTCGCGCAGGTCGAGACGATCGGCTTCGACTACGGCCAGCGCCACGAGATCGAGCTCGAGTGCCGCCAGAAGGTGCGCGAGCAGATCCGCGCGCAGTTCCCCAAGTGGGGCAAGCGGCTCGGCGAAGACCACGTGCTCGACCTGGCGCTGCTCGGCCAGATCTCCGACACCGCGCTGACCCAGCAGCGCGAGATCGAGATGAACGACAGCGGCCTGCCCAACACCTTCGTGCCGGGCCGCAACCTGCTGTTCCTGACCTTCGCCGCCACCGTGGCCTACCGGCGCGGCCTGAACGTGCTGGTCGGCGGCATGTGCGAGACCGACTTCTCCGGCTACCCCGACTGTCGCGACAACACGCTGAAGGCGCTGCAGGTGGCGATCAGCCTCGGGCTGGACGCGCCGATGACCATCGAGACGCCGCTGATGTGGTACGACAAGGCCCAGACCTGGGCGCTGACCGAGCGCCTGGGCGGCGAGGCGCTGATCGACCTGGTCGCCGAGCACACCCACACCTGCTACGTCGGCGACCGCTCGCGGCGCCACGAATGGGGCTACGGCTGCGGCTTGTGCCCGGCCTGCGACCTGCGGCGCGCCGGCTACAACGCCTGGGTCCACGCCTGAAAGCGCACGGGCGGCGGCCGCACGACGGATGAGCAGCACCCTGGTCGCCGCGGTCGTCGCCGCCGTGCTGATGTTCTGGGCGGTCGGGGCCTACAACCGGCTGGTCAGCCTGCGCGGCGAACTGCTGCGCTGCTTCGTGCCGGTGGACGAGCAGTTCCGTGCCCGCCACGCGCTGCTGCTGCGCTGGGCCGACACGCTGCCCGACGCCGACGCCTCCGCGCTGGAGCAGCTGCGCAACGCCTGCGCACAGGCCGAGACCGCCTGCGGCCATGCCCGGCCGCGGCCGATGCACGCGCCGGCGGTGGTCAGCCTGCGCCTGGCCGAGGAGATCCTGTCGCAGGCGCGCGCGCGCCTGCCGGCCAGTGGCGACGAGAGCCTGGCCGCCGCGCTCGGCGAGGGCGACACCACGCTGGCCTTCGCGCGGCGCCAGTTCAACGACGCGGCCGAGGCCTACAACCGCGCCGTGTCGCAGTTCCCCACCTGGGTGATCGCCGGGCTGTTCGGCTTCCGCAAGGCGGGCACACTGTGAGCATGGAGCCCGTCACGGCATGACCGGCAAGGTGACCCCCGCGCTGTCCGGCCCGGCGTTGACCGACGCCGAGATCGAGGCGATGTCGCGCCTGGACCGCGTGCGTGGTACCGGCGGCATCAGCGCAGCGCTGCTGGCGCTGCTGCTGTCGCCGCAGCTGCCGGCGCGCGTGCGCATCTGGCGCGAGGAAACGACGCTGGCGCCGGAGGCCGAGACGATCCGTGCCGACATCGAGAAGCTCGGCAGCAGCACGCGGCTGCCGTGGTTCGAGCTGCTGCTGGCGCGCATGGGCACCGCGCCGCTGGCCGATCGTCAGGCCCTGCTGCGCTCGGCGCGCCGCGTGCTCGGTCCGCCCGGCCTGCCGATCGACCGGCTGCTCTGGCTGGCGATGCGGCGCCACTTCGGCGAGCACCCGCCGACGCGCGCCCATGGCCCGAACGACCCGGAGATCTCGCGCCTGGCGATCGCCGACGTGCTGCACGTCGCCAACTTCACCGCCCACCTGGCGCGCATGGTGCCCAGCGAGGACCCGGCACAGGGCCAGGCCTGGTACCAGCTGTCGATGTCGCGCTGGCTGAAGCCGGCGGAGACGCCGCCGTGGCAGCGCCCCGACGTCGATGCGCTGGTGCACGCACTCAACGGCCTGCAGGCGATGTCGTGGATGCAGCGTCCGCAGGTGGTGCGCGCCTGGGTGGCCGCGGCGCTGCAGACCGGCACGCGGCGCGGGTTGACGCCGGGCGCGGCCGATGCGTTGCGGCTCAGCTCGCTGCTGCTCGACTCGCCGATGCCGCCGGATCTGGCGCGCTACTACGCCGAGATCGACCCTGGCTGATGCGACTGGGCACCCGGCGCCAGCCGGATGCCCGTTCAACAGCGCCGGTGCGTCAGCGCCGGCAGCTGCGAGCGCACCTCGGCAATGCGCGCGGTGTCGAGTTCGGCCAGCACCACGCCCTCGCCCTCGGGTCGCACCGCCAGCACCTCGCCCCAGGGGTCGACGACCATGCTGTGGCCCCAGGTGCGGCGGCCGTTCTCGTGTTTCCCACCCTGCGCGGGCGCGATCACGTAGCACTGGTTCTCGATCGCGCGGGCGCGCAGCAGCAGCTCCCAGTGCGCCTGGCCGGTCGTGTAGGTGAAGGCCGAGGGCACGCTGAGCAGGTCGCAGGGCGGAGTCATCAGCGCACGGTAGAGCTCGGGAAAGCGCAGGTCGTAGCAGACGCTCAGCCCCAGGCGCAGGCCGGCGGCATCGCAGGCGGTCGGCGTCGCGCCGGCGAGGATGGCGCGCCCCTCGTCGTAGCTCTCGCGGCCGGCAGCCGAGTCGCGCTCGAAGCGGAACAGGTGGATCTTGTCGTAGCGCACCGCCAGCGAGCCGTCCGGCGCGAACACGCAGCAGCTGTTGAGCACACGCTGCGGATCAGGGCTGACGAGTGGCAGCGTGCCGCCGATCACCCACAGGCCATGCTCGCGCGCCGCCTCGCCGAGCACACGCTGGATGGGCCCGTCGCCGGGACGTTCGGCGATCGCCAGCTTGTCGGTGTCGGCGCGGCCCATGAAGCAGAAGTACTCGGGCAGCGCGACCAGGCGCGCACCCTCGCCGGCGGCCTGCGCGATCAGGCGTCGCGCCGTCGCCAGGTTGGCCTCCAGCCCGGTGCCCGACACCATCTGCAGCGCAGCGATCTTCATGCGTGTGTCCTCCGTCATTGCGCGGCCTTCGTCGGCGGCGCGGCGGGCGCCGAGGCCGGCGCGTCGATGTCTGGCACCGCATCGCCGAACTTGCGCTCGACCTTGTCGACCTGCGGGTCGGCCCACGAACCCTTGACGTGGAACTCGCGTGTGCCGGCGGCGGTCAGCGGCCGGCGCAGGAACACCTGGGCGAGGAAGGTGCCCAGCCCGACCGCCGGGTTGATCGCCGCATAGGCCAGCGAGGCCGTGCCGGCGTTGATCTCGGGAATGACAACGACGCGCAGGTCCTGCGTCTCGCGGGCGATGTCGGCGCTGCCCTCCATCAGCACCGCCGCCTGCACGCCGCGCATGCGCAGGTTGTTGGTGTGCGCCACGCCCTGCGTGATCTTCAGGTCGCCGGTGATGTTGTCGAACGGGAAGCCTTCCTGGAAGACGTCGCGGAAGTCCAGCGCCAGCCGCCGCGGCAGCGCCTGCAGGCTGAGCACGCCGAGCAGCCGCGCCGCGCCGGCGTCCGCCTTCAGGAACTGGCCGGAGTCGATCGCCACCGACACGTTGCCGCCCAGCGTCGGGTAGTCCAGCGCCAGCGGCGAACCCAGCCACGACACCTCGCCGCTGAGCAGCCCCTTGCCGCCGCGCACCACCTTGCCGGTACCCAGCCGCTCGAGCAGCGCGCCGCTGTCGGCAAGCTCCAGATCGAACTTGAGCACCGCTCGTCGGCGCACGCTGGCCGCGGCACCCGGCGCCGTCATGTACGTTCCGCCGACCTCGGCCCATTGCCCCTTGCCACTGAGCTTCGCCTCCGGCGTGCTCAGCAGCAGCCGGTTCAACTGCCACTCGCGTGTTGCCTCCCGGCCCTCGCCGACCACACGATTGACCGCCTCGACCTCCATGCGCCCGAGCCGCTTGCCGCGCAGTTCGAAATCGTCGATGACGATGTCCAGCGAAGGCACCGCGGACGGCTGCTGCTGGTCGAGCAGGGTCTCGACCTGATCGACATCGCTCTTCGGCAGCGACAGCCGCGACAGCCGCGCGTAGATGCGCCCGGCGCCCTGCGCCGCGCCGGCGCGCGCCGGCCGGTACTCGACATAACCGCCGAACTGCTCGGCCTCGACGTTGGCGCGCCACAGGCCGTCTTCCTGCGACGCACCGACCACCACGCGGTTGAATTGCCGCGAGCCGCTGTTCAGCGTCTGTGCACGCAGCGCGATGTGCGTCGGCATGTAGCCACCGGCGTCGACGGCCGGCGCGCCGGCGCCGGTGCCGCCGCCCATCACCTGGTTGGCCACGCCCTCCCAGGCATCCAGCGGCAGCGCCGCGACATTGACGTTGACCAGCACGCCGGCCGCCGGCTGCGGCGCCGCCTCGTTCAGGCCGATGCCGCCGCGCAGCACGCGTGGCGTCTCGCCGGAGACGTCGCGCTGGAACTGCGCCTGCAGCGGGCCGAGCTCGAGGCGCACGGTGTCGCGCAGCGTCTGGCCCGGCTGCAACGATTCGGGTTGCAGCGTGGTCTGGTAGCGCAACGGCATCGGCGCATCCGCCGACTTGCGCATCGGCACCGGCAGGTCCGAGGTCATGCCGACCAGGTTGCTGGTCACGGTCAGCTCGGGCACGCCGCGCACGAAGCCCAGGCTGGCGCGGTAGACCGACTGGCCGCTGAGCGAGCTGGCCAGGCGCGCCATCGGGCCCAGCTCGGTGGCGCGGCGCAGGCCGTCGGCGCTGGCCGTGCCCTGGCCGCTGAAACGCAGGCTGCCGTCGGGCTGCGTCGAGCCGTCGAAGCTGGCGTCGCCACCGAGCAGGCGGGCCGTCGCGCCGCTGACCGTCAAGCCCCTTTGCGTGAAGTCGATGCGCGCGCGCGCCGCTGCCAGCAGCGGCGTGTCCGGCGTGATGCGCAGGTCGTTGCCGGTCAGCGCGAGGCTGCCCTTGACCGTGCTCGCGTCCAGGTCGAGCAGCGGCAGCGCCAGGCCCAGCTTCAGCTCGGCACTGCCGGTGGCCGTCGCGCGGGCCAGCGCCTGGCCGGTCCAGCCACCGACCGGCGTCGCGTTGACGAAGCGCAGCATCTCCGACATCGGCCCCTTGGCGACGCCGTCTATCGCCAGCACCGGGTGCTCGGCGAGGTTGCGGATGGCACCCTGCACCGAGCCCAGCGCGACGACGCCGAGCTGCGCACGGCCGTCGCGGATCTCCAGCGAGGTGCGGTCGACGATCACTTCGGCGCTCACTTTCGTGAACCCGGGCCAGGGCGACACCCAGGCCGGCTTCTCGTGTTCGGCCGGCTCGCTGGGCACGTAGTCGAAGCTGGCCTCCTCGACGCGGCCGGCGATGCGGAACTCGCCGTCCTTCACGCTCTTCGCGCCGCTGAACGGGAAGTCCAACAGGTCGCCTTTCACGCGGAAGCCGGCGTCGCGCACCGTGCCGCTGCGCAGCGCGCGGCCCAGGTAGCTGCGTGTGTCGGCCAGGTGCAGCGGCAGGTAGCGTGCGATGCGGGCGGCATCGCCGCGCACGATGCGGCCGTCGAGCTCGATCAGGCCGGGCAGGCGGCCGCCCTTGGCGAATCCGGTGCCGGCGCCGGTGGACCAGCTGGCGCGCAGCTCGCCCTGCGCGTCGGCGTTGGCGAACTTGACGTCCTTGACCGTCACTGCGATGCGCGGCGGCGCGTCCTTGGCGCCGGCCTCGATCTTCCAGGCCAGCTGCCCGGCCAGCGCATCGAAGGGCACCAGCGGCTCGTCGAACACGCCGGGGAACTCGAGCGCGCCGCCGGCCACGTCGAGCTGCGCCGTGCCGCCGGTCTCGTTGGCCGTGACCTGCAGCGAGACGTTGCGCAGGCCGGGCCGGCCGACCGCGTTCGGCTCGGCGGCGGGCCGCGCGGCCAGCGACAGGCCGGTGAACTGCGCCTTGGCCTGATAGCGGGTCGGCGCGTCGAGCGGGCCGCTCCAGCTGGCCGCGAGACCGGTCACCACACCCTGAGGGCTCAGTTCGGCGAGCAGCTTGCCCAGCGACTCGCCCAGCGGCACGCGGCTGGCGATCTGCGCCATCACGTCGAGGTCGAGGCGCTGCGCACTGAACTCGCCGCCACTGACCGGCTGGCCCTCCTTCTGCCGCCAGGCCAACGCCAGGTCGGCCTGCGGCCAGCGCACGCCGTCGCCGGTGAGGAAGCCGAAGTTCTGCAGCGCCAGCGAGACGCCGGCATCGTCGCGCCGCGCGACCAGCCGCCCCTGCACCTGCTCGATCACCAGCGGCTCGACCTTCTGCGACAGCCGCAGCGCCACCGCGCGCAGCGCCAGGTCGACCGTGGCGCCCATCGGCCGACCCTCGGTCAGGTCGATCCAGGCGCGCAGCGCGCCGTCGCCTTCGTTCAGCTCGAAGGGCAGGTCGACATAGCGGCGCAGCTCGTGCACGTCCATGCGCGGCATGTCGACGAAGGTGCTGCCGCTCCAGCGCCGCAGGTCGCCCGGGCGCGCCAGCAGCGGCTGCGTGAAGCGGCCACGCACGCTGAAGCGCTCGCCCCAGGGGTCGTCGGGCGTCGCGTCCAGGCGCAGGTCGTGGTGCAGCAGGCTGTTGCGCAGCGCCAGCTGCACCTGGGTCAGCGCCAGCGTCGGCGCGTCGCGCTGCTCGTCGGTCCAGTACAGGCTGCCGTCGCGGATGATGAACTCGTGCTGGCGGAAGAACCAGTCGCGCAGCTGGCTGCCGTCGCTCTCCCCGGTCTTGCCCAGGTCCAGCCCGGCGACGAAGACGCGGCCGCCGGCGTCGCGGCGGATCTCCAGCTGCGCGCCCTCGATCAGCAGCTGGTCGAAGCGCAATTCCATCGCCACCAGCGACTGCGGCGAAATCGCCGCGACCACGCGCGGCAGCTGCAGCGCGGGGCGGTTCTGCGCGTCGTGCAGCACCACGTCGCGCAACTCGAAGCGCGGCACCCAGCCGCTGCTGGTAGCCTGGATGCCGCCGATGCGCACCGGAAGGCCGAGCGCGGCGCTGGCCTGTGCCTCGACCTGTGGGCGCCATTGTTCGATTCGGGGCAGAATGCCCCAGTGCAAGGTCAACCAGAGCGTCAGCACCAGGCTGGCCGCCACGAACACCAGGCCGATGACCGCCTTCAGCGCGAAGCGCAGCGGCCTCCGGGGCGTGGCAGGAGAGGCAGGCTGCGAGGGAGCAGCACCAACGACGGGCTGGATCAGGGGCATGAGAACGACGCAACGCCAGCGATGGCAGAGGCACGACGGCGGCGCCCGCGCGGCATGGCCGCTGCGGCATGGATTCTTCTTCGTTGAGGCACGCGCCGCGACGCTGAAACCAATCTAGCACAGACCCCTGTCGAGACGATGGGTTCCACCCCGCACCCCGCAACAGAATCGCAACCCGCTGTGACGCCCGGCGCAACAGCGTCGGCACGGGCCGACCACAGCCGTTTCGTGCAGCGCATCCGGCGCCGTTACGTCGCCGAGCTGGCGTTGCTGCCCGCGGGGCTGCCGCGCCGCGACACCATCATCGCGCTGATCACGACGCTGCGCGAGCAGGGTCGACCCCTGCCCAGCGCACTGCGCGTGGCGCGGCAGCTGGTGCTGGAGCGGTTGGCCGTGCTCGACGTCGAGCAGGCCTGCGCGATGGAGGACGTGACGCTGGCGATGACCGAGCTGGCCGAGGCGACGCTCGACGTCGCGCTGGCCCAGGCCATCGCCGACCAGTCGGTCCGCCACGGCCTGCCGCGCAACGCGACGGGCGGCGACATCGAGTTCTGGGTCGTCGGCATGGGCAAGCTCGGCGCGCGCGAGCTCAACGTCTCGTCGGACATCGACCTGGTCTACGTCTACGAGGACGACGGCCAGACCGACGGCGCGGTGAGCATCAGCGCCCACGAGTTCTTCTCGCAGGTGGCGCGCGGGCTGTACGCGCTGATCGGCGACACGACCGAAGACGGCTTCGTGTTCCGCGTCGACCTGGCGCTGCGCCCGAACGGCAACTCCGGCCCGCCGGTGGTCAGCCTGGCGATGCTCGAGGAGTACCTGCAGGTGCAGGGCCGCGAGTGGGAACGTTTCGCCTGGCTGAAGAGCCGCGTGGTCGCGCCGCGCGCCAGCGTCAGCAACGGCCGCGCGCTGGCGCTGCGCACCATCATCAACGCCTTCGTCTACCGCAAGTACCTCGACTACGGCGTCTTCGAGGGCCTGCGCCAGCTGCACCGCAAGGTGCGCGACGAGGCGCAGCGCCGCGCCGCCGGCCGGCCCGAGCGCGCCAACGACGTCAAGCTGTCACGCGGCGGCATCCGCGAGATCGAGTTCATCGTGCAGCTGCTGCTGGTGGTGCGCGGCGGGCAGTTCCCCGAGATGCGCACGCGCTCGACGCTGAAGGCGCTGACACGGCTGGCCGCGGCCGGACTGATGAAGCCCGACAGCGCGGCGCGGCTGGCCGAGGCCTACGTGTTCCTGCGCCGCGTCGAGCACCGCATCCAGTACCTCGACGACCAGCAGACCCATCTGCTGCCCACCGGCGACGGCGACCTCGACTGGATCGCGCGCAGCCTCGGCCTGGCCTGCCGCGCCGACGCCTGCGAACTGCTTGACCGCCTGGGCGAGCTCCGCGAGTTCGTCGCACTCGAGTTCGACGCGTTGCTGCACGATGGCCGCGAACCCTCGTCCGGCGGCGGCAGCGGCAGTTGCAAGTCCTGCGGCGGCCCGCCGCCGGCACTCGACAGCGAGGCCTTCGCCGACAAGCTGCCGCCCGAGCTGGCCGAGCGCGTGCGCCACCTGTGCAGCCAGCCGAAGGTCGCCGCGCTGCGCGAGGAGAGCAAGCAGCGCCTGGGCCGCCTGATCCTGCGTGCCGCGATGGCTGCCCGCAACGGCGCCTGCACGATGGACGCGGCGACACGCTTCGTCGACTGGATCGAGCCGCTGCTGCGCCGCGAGAGCTACCTGGCGCTGCTGGTCGAGCGACAGGAGGTGCAGAACCGCCTGCTGCGCCTGCTCGGCCTGGCCCGCTGGCCGATGCGCTACCTGATGCGCCACCCCGGCGTGATCGACGAACTGGCCGACGAGCGCCTGCTGCACAGCCGCTTCGTGGCGCAGGACTTCGCCGCCGAACTGGAGGCCCGCCACGAGGCCTGGGAGCGCTCCGGCCAGGCCGACCCGGAGTCGCTGCTCGACACGCTGCGCCGCGCTCACCACGCCGAGGTGTTCCGCACGCTGGTGCGCGACGTCGAGGCGCACATCAGCGTGGAAGAGGTGGCCGATGAACTCTCGGCGCTGGCCGACGCCACGCTCGAGCGCACGCTGGCCTGGGCCTGGAAGCACCTGAAGCAGGCGCATCGGCCGGAGCCGCGCTTCGCGGTGATCGCCTACGGCAAGCTCGGCGGCAAGGAGCTCGGCTACGGCAGCGACCTCGACGTGGTCTTCCTGTTCGACGACGACGACGAACGCGCCCCCGAGGTCTACGGCGCCTTCGTGCGCAAGCTGATCGGCTGGCTGACGCTGCGCACCGCGGCCGGCGAGCTGTTCGAGATCGACACCGCGCTGCGCCCGAACGGCAACTCGGGGATGCTGGTGACCTCGATGGCCTCGTTCGAGAAGTACCAGAGCGGCCGCGGCAGCAACACCGCGTGGACCTGGGAACACCAGGCGCTGACGCGCGCGCGCTGGTGCGCCGGCCTGCCCGAACTGGCGGCGCGCTTCGAGGCGGTGCGCCGTACGGTGCTGGCCGCGCCGCGCGATCATGCGGCGCTTGCGCGAGGAGGTGCGCGCGATGCGCGACAAGCTGCGCGCCGCGCGGCCGGTCAAGGAAGGTCGCTTCGATGTCAAGCACAGCGCCGGCGGCATGGTCGACGTCGAGTTCGCGGTGCAGTACCTGGTGCTGGCGCACAGCGCCGCCCACCCGGAGCTGCTCGAGAACAAGGGCAACATCGCGCTGCTGCAGCGCGCCCAGGACGCCGGCCTGCTGCCCGACCATGTCGGCACGCATGCTGCCGACGCCTACCGCGAACTGCGCCGCGCCCAGCACCGCGCGCGCCTGGACGAGCAGCCGACGCAGGTCGACCCCGACACCCTGGCCGAACACCGCGACGCCGTCCTCGCCCTGTGGCGCACGGTGTTCGGTTGAACGCGCCGGCCCCGCGCGCCTGGGGCGCGCTGTCGCTGCTGCTCGCACTCGCCGCGCTGGCCGGCGGGTGGCTCGATCCGCGCGCGCTCGACTGGCAGCCGGGCCTGGCCGCCCGCGAACCCTGGCGCGCCTTCACCGCCGTGGCGGTGCACTACAGCCCGCTGCACCTGGGCGCCAACCTCGCCGGCACGCTGCTCGTCGGCGTGCTGGGCATCGTGGCACGTGTGCCGTGGCGCATCGTGCTGGCCTGGGCACTGGCCTGGCCGCTGACCCAGCTCGGCCTGCTGCTGCGGCCCGAGCTGGCCCACTACGGCGGCCTCTCGGGCGTGCTGCACGCCGGCGTGGTCGCCGCGGCCTTGTGGCTGGTGGTGCACGAGCGCGGGCGGCGCCAGCTGATCGGCGTCGCGATCCTCGGCGGCGTGCTGATCAAGATCATCGGCGAGGCCCCCTGGGGGCCGGCGCTGCAGACCCGCGAGGGCTGGGACATCACCGTCGCCCCTTTCGCCCACGCCAGCGGCGCCTTCTGCGGGCTGCTCTGCGCCCGCCTGTCGCTGCTCCTCCCCTCGGCTTCCTCCCATGACCACTGAACGCAAGGCCCGACTCGACACCCTGGCCGTCACCTCGCTGGTGCTGTGCTGTTTCCTCTGGGGCCTGAACCAGGTGGCGGCCAAGGTGGCCATCGCCGAGGTGCCGCCGCTGGCGCAGGCGGCGATCCGCTCGCTCGGCGGCGCGGCGCTGGTGTTCCTGTGGGCCCGGCTGCGCGGCATCCCGCTGTTCGAGCGCGACGGCTCGCTGCGCGGCGGCCTCGCCGCCGGCCTGCTGTTCGCCGCCGAGTTCGGCTGCATCTTCCTCGGCCTGCAGTACACGACCGCCTCGCGCATGGCGGTGTTCATCTACATCTCGCCCTTCGTCGTCGCGCTGGGCATGCCCTTCATCTCGAAGGCGGAGAAGCTGAAGGCCTCGCAGCTGGCCGGGCTGGCGATCGCCTTCGCCGGCGTGGCCTGGGGCTTCGCCGAGGGCTTCACGAAGCCGGCAGCGGGTGACCTGCAGTGGCTGGGCGATGCCCTCGGCGTCACCGCGGGCGTGCTGTGGGGTGCGACCACGCTGGCGATCCGCGGCAGCCGCCTCAGCGCCGCATCGGCCGAGAAGACGCTGCTCTACCAGCTCGCGATCTCCGGTGTCGCGCTGGCGCTGGCGGCGCTGCTGCGTGGCCAGGCCTGGGCACCGGTGCTGTCAGCGCTCACCTGGGCCTCGCTGTTCTTCCAGGTGGTGATCGTCACCTTCGCCAGCTACCTGCTGTGGTTCTGGCTGGTGCGCCACTACCCGGCGACGCGCCTGGCCTCGTTCACGCTGCTGACGCCGGTGTTCGGCCTGCTGCTCGGCGCGCTGCTGCTCGGCGAGCCGATCACCGCGCGTCTGGTCGTCGCGCTGCTGGCGGTGGCGGTGGGGATCGTGCTCGTCAACCGGTCCTGAGTCAGCCGCGGATGCGGCGCACCAGCGAGGTCGTCGAGTAGCCGTCGACGAAGGGCAGCGCGCGGGCCTCGCCGCCCCAGCTGCGCACCCACTTGGTCTCCTCCAGCGTCTCGATGTCGTAGTCGCCGCCCTTCACGTAGACCTGCGGCCGCACCAGCTTGAGCAGTTCGACCGGCGTCGGCTCGTCGAACAGCGTCACCAGGCTGACGCTCTCCAGCGCGGCCAGCACGCAGGCACGGTCGGCTTCGGCGTTCAGCGGCCGGTCCGGGCCCTTGCCGAGGCCACGCGCCGAGGCGTCGCTGTTCAGGCCGATCACCAGGCTGGCGCCGAGTGCACGCGCCTGTGCCAGGTAGCTGACGTGGCCGCGGTGCAGGATGTCGAACACACCATTGGTGAACACCACCGGCCCGGGCAGCGCCGCCAGACGCGCGGCCAGTTGCTCGCGCGGGCAGAGCTTGTCGAGGAAGTCGCTCATCGGCACATTGTCGCCTGCGGGTCAGCCGGCGACGCGCGGCGTCCTTAGACTGCGCCCATCACCACGAGGAGACGACGATGATCACGCTGTGCGGCATGTGCCTGTCGAACTACTACAACAAGGTGAAGATGGTGCTGCTCGAGAAGGGCATCCCGTTCGAGGAGGAGTTCGTGCGCACCGGCAGCAAGGAGGAAGCCGTGCTGTCCTGCTCGCCGCTGGCCAAGGTGCCCTTCATCCGTACCGCGCAGGGCTCGCTGTGCGAGAGCCAGGTGATCGCCGATTACCTCGAGAGGCTGCACCCCGAGCCGCCCCTGCTGCCCGCCGACCCCTGGGCCGCAGCCAAGGTGCGTGAGGTCGGCACTTTCGTCGACCTGCATCTGGAACTGGTCGCCCGCGAGCTGTACGGCAAGGCCTTCTTCGGTGGCGAGATCAGCGAAGGCAATGCCGCACGGGTGCGCAAGCTGCTCGAGAAGAACATAGTCGCGTTCAAGCGGCTGGCGAAGTTCTCGCCCTACGTGGCGGGCGAGGCATTCACCCAGGCCGACTGCTCGGCCTACGTCAGCCTGCCGCTGGTCGGCATGGCTTCGCGCATCGTGCTCGGCGACGACCTGCTGGCCGCTGCCGGCATCGACTGGAAGGGCTATGTGAAACGGGTCGGCGAACGGCCGAGCGCCCAGCGTGTCACCGCCGACCGCAAGGCCGAACAGGAGCGGCTCGCCGCGAAGTAGCGCGGCGCCGCGTCAGGCCGGCGCCGCACCGGGCGCCGCCTTGGCCGCCGCAGCGACCGCTGCCGTCACTTCCTTGCGGAAGCGGTTCAGCTCCTGGACGCTGGCGAAGCTGCGCTCCATCAGCAGGCTCATGTTGTGCAGGATGCGCTCGACGACCTTGGTCTCCCAGACGGCGTCGAACTGGATCTGCTTGTCCAGCCACTGTTCCAGCCACTCGGGGTTGGGCAGCCGGCTCTGCACGGTGTCGCGCGGGAACAGCTTGACGTTGACGTGCAGGTTGGTCGGGTGCAGCGCCTGCGCGGTGCGACGGGCGCTGGCCATCAGCACGCCGACCTTGGCGAAGGCGGCGCGCGCCTCGTCGCCGAACTTGGCCAGCGCGCGCTTCATGTAGCGCAGGTAGGCGCCGCCGTGACGGGCCTCGTCGCGCGCCAGCGTCTCGTAGATCGCCTTGATGACCGGCTCGGTGTGCCATTCGGCGGCGCGGCGGTACCAGTGGTTCAGGCGGATCTCGCCGCAGAAGTGCAGCATCAGCGTTTCCAGCGCCGGCGCCGGGTCGAACTCGAAGCGCACCTCGTGCAGTTCCGCTTCGCTCGGCACCAGGTCGGGCCGGTAGCGGCGCAGGTACTCCATCAGCACCAGCGAGTGCTTCTGCTCCTCGAAGAACCAGACGCTCATGAACGCGGAGAAGTCGCTGTCGTCGCGGTTGTCACGCAGGAACATCTCGGTGGCCGGCAGCGCCGCCCACTCGGTGATCGCGTTCATCTTGATCGTCTGCGCCTGCTCGTCGCTGAGTTTGCTGGCGTCGAACTGGTCCCAAGGAATGTCCTTGTCCATGTTCCAGCGCACGGCTTCGAGTTGCTTGAAGAGTTCCGGGTAGATCATCGCGAGGCCTCGTCGAGGGGCGGATTCTAAGTCGGCCCTTCGCGTCGGAGCCATGCGGGGCGTCGTCGATCAGGGCTTTGGGTGACGCGCGCGCCAGGCGGCGAGCTCATCGTGCAGGCGGGCGATCGAGGCGATGGCCCGCACGCCGGCAACCGGCCGGCGATGCAGGGCCGGCGCGGCGCCGCCCGCCCACAGTTCCACGCCCGCCGGCAGCTTGGCACGCAGTTCGCCCAGCGCGGACACCAGCTCGTTCGGGTTCAGGCAGCCGCTGAAGCTCAGCGCGACGACGTCGACGCGCTGCGCAGCGCTGGCCAGCACGATGTCCCACAAGGGCGTGCTCACACCCAGCGAGATGCAGCGCGCACCCTCCAGCGCGAGGATCGCCTCGGCCATCAGCAGGCCCAGGCCGTGCGGCTCGTGCGGGAAGGTGGTCAGCAACACCCGCGGCCGTCGGGTGGCCGGCGGCACCCGCCCGATCGCGTCGCGCAGCGTCACCTGCATGGCCTCGGTGTACAGGTGTTCCTCGAAGACCTGCAACTGGCCGCGCATCCAGGCGTCGCCGACCCGCGTATTCAGCGGCGCCACCACGTCGGTGACGAAGCGCGCCAGGCCGAGGCGCTCGCGGGCGTGGCTCAACCTGCGGCGCAGCGCATCCACGTCATGAGACTTCAGCACCCCGATGTAGTCGTCGATCTCTGCCGGCGATTCCGCCGCCACGGACGCATGGCCGCCCAGCCGCTCCTGCAGCTCTGCCGTGGACAGCATGACGAGCCGCCCCGGCCGCTCGCCAGCATCGACCAGCCGCTTCAGCAGGCGCAGCCGGTCGATCTGCTCCGGCGGGTACAGGCGTTCGCCGGCCGGGTCGCGCGCCGGTGTGGGAAAGCCGTAGCGGCGCTCCCACACGCGCAGCGTGTCCTTGCTCAACCCGGTGTGGCGCTCGGCCGCGCCGATCGTCACGGCGTCCCCTTCGCTCCGCACGGGGGGGGTGGCAGCACGACTGACGCCGATGGGACGACCCGACCGATGATCCATTTTGTCCAGGACGAAACCTTGCAGTCCGAAAGTGTACCGCTTAGTATTTGTCGCATGCGATCCACCCCAACCCCACCCCTCCCGATGCACAGCCCGTCCCGGCGCCGTTGGCTGGCCACCGCCGCACTGACCACGCTGGGCGTTCGCCCGGCCGAAAGCGCCGCGGCCGCATGCCCGGCCTTGCTGGCCCGGCAGTTCCCGCGCCTGCAGGACGAGAAACCTCAGGACCTGTGCCAGTACGCCGGCAAGGTTCTCGTCGTCGTCAACACCGCCAGCTTCTGCGGCTTCACGCCCCAATACAAGTCGCTCGAGGCCTTGCACGCCCGCTATGGCGAGCGCGGGTTGGTGGTGCTCGGCTTCCCGTCCAACGACTTCGGCCAGCAGGAGCCGGGCAGCGGCAAGGAGATCGCCGAGTTCTGCGAGAACACCTTCGGCGTCAAGTTTCCGATGTTCGCCAAGTCGCGCGTGGTCGCCTCCGCCGGCTCCGCCGCGAACCCGCTGTTCGCCGACCTGGCCCGGCGCAGCGGCCAGTGGCCGCGCTGGAACTTCCACAAGTACCTGGTGGCGCGTGACGGCACTGCCGTCAGCAGTTTCGCCAGCGAGGTCGACCCGCTGGACAAGGCCTTTCTCGGCGAGGTCGAGAAACTGCTCGTGGCCAAGTGAAAACTGTTGAGTTATATTTGTGACCAATCAGTTCACACATGAACCATGAAGACTTCTTCGGATCGCCGGCACCTGGCCTCTTGTCATAGAACGCCATCAGATCCGACGGAACTCGGGCGCGGCGATCGCGTCTCAATCCTCGGGCGTCGCAGTTCGACGCCCGACGGTTTCGAGTTGCGGAGCCTTCCAGCCAGGCTGGATGCAATCTCCGGGCGGTTCTCCTCCTCCCTCCCTCCTCCCTCCTTCGCCCGGGGGCGCTTCGCAACCTCCTTCATTCCTGGGGCCTGAGCCATGCGTCGCGTCGCGATCATCGGCTCAGGCATCTCCGGACTGGCCGTTGCCCATGGCCTGAAGGACAGGGCCCACGTCACGCTGTTCGAGTCGGGTGGCCATTTCGGCGGCCACACGCACACGGTGGACGTCACGCTCGACGGCCACACCCACGGCGTCGACACTGGCTTCCTGGTGCTCAACGAGCGCACCTACCCGCGCCTGCTGGCGCTGTTCGAGCAGCTCGGCGTGGCGATCGCGCCGTCGGACATGTCGTTCTCGGTGCAGGTGCCCGACATCGGTCTGGAGTGGAGCGGCTCCGACCTGGCCGGCGTGTTCGCCCAACGCCGCAATCTGCTGCGCCCTGGCTTCTGGCGCATGCTCAATGACATCCTGCGCTTCAACCGCCTGACCACGGCGATCGCCAGCCGCGGCGAGGATGCACCGATGAGCGAGCCGATCGGCGACTTCCTCGACCGTCACCGCTTCAGCGCGCAGTTCCGCGACTGGTACTTCCTGCCGATGATCGGCTGCATCTGGTCCTGCCCGACCGACCAGATGCTGCACTTCCCGGTGGCCACGCTGATCCGCTTCTGCCACAACCACGGCCTGATCCAGGTGGCGAACCGGCCGCAGTGGTACACGGTGCGCGGCGGGGCGCGGCACTACGTCGAGAAGATCGTCGCCGGCGTGCCCGATGCCCGCCTGAACTGCCCGGTCCGCGGCGTTCGCCGCCTGCCGCCGGGCAGCGGCAGCGCCGGCGTGTGGGTGGACAGCGAGCGCGGCGGCGAACGCTTCGACGAGGTGGTCTTCGCCTGCCATACCGATCAGGCGCTGCACCTGCTGGCCGATGCCAGCGAAGCCGAGCGCAGCGTGCTCGGCGCGATCCGCTACCAGCCCAACCGCGCCGTGCTGCACACCGATCGCAGCGTGCTGCCCGGCCGCGAACGCGCCTGGGCCTCGTGGAACTACGAGCGCGCCGCCGACGGTGACCGCGAGCAGGCGCGCGTGTGCCTGCACTACCTGCTCAACCGGCTGCAGCCGCTGCCGTTCACGACGCCGCTGGTCGTGTCGCTGAACCCGGTGAGCGCGCCTCGCGCCGACAGCGTGATCGGCGAGTACGAATACGACCATCCGATCTTCGACCTGGCCGCCATCGCCGCGCAGAAACTTGTGCCCGGCCTGCAGGGCGTGGCCCACACCTGGTTCTGCGGCGCCTGGACACGCTACGGCTTCCACGAGGACGGCTTGATGTCCGGCGAGGCGGTGGTGCGCGGGCTCGTCGACGCCTGGGCGGCCGAAGGCCTGCGGATGGACGCTGCATGAATGCGCGGGCCGTGCCGCTGATCGGCCGCGGCCAGGTCCGCCACACGCGCCTGCGCCCGGCGCGCAACGCCTTCGCCTACCCGACCTACTTCCTGCTGCTGCCGATGCGGCGTCTGCACGAACTGCCCGTCCCGACCCTGGCGCGCAACCGCTTCGGCCTGATCAGCTTCCACGACCGCGACCATGGCGACGGGCGCACCGACAGCCTCGCCTGGCTCGACGAGACACTGGCCCGCGAGGGTGTGCTCGACGCCGACGGCGAGGTCTGGCTGCACTGCTATCCGCGCGTGCTCGGCTTCACCTTCAAGCCGGTCAGCTTCTGGTACTGCCACCGCGCAGACGGCTCGCTCGCCGCCGTCCTCGTCGAGGTCAACAACACCTTCGGCGAGCGCCACTGCTACCTGCTGCGCGGCGCGAACCTGCGCTACGGCCAGGAGCAGCGCGCGGCCAAGGTGTTCCACGTCTCGCCGTTCTGCGCCGTCGAGGGCGACTACCGCTTCCGCTTCATGCGCACCGCCGATCGCACGGTGGCCCGCATCGACCACGACGATCACCGCGGCCCGCTGATCGAGACCAGCGTCTCGGGCCGCCTCGAGCCGCTCACGTCGCAGAGCATGCGCCGCGCCTTCTTCGGCATGCCGCTGATGACGCTGGGCGTGATCGCGCGCATCCACTGGCAGGCGCTCAGGCTGTGGGCCAAGCGTGTGCCGTTCTTTCGCAAGCCCGCTGCGCCGGCGCAGTTCCTCACCCGCTGAGCCGTTACCCGATGACCAGCACCACCACCTTCGCTCCCGCCAGCCTGCCGCCCTCGGCGCCGACCACGGCGCGCGCCGTGTTCCGCCTGCTGCGGCGCCTGCAGCGTGGTTCGCTGGACGTGCAGTTGCCCGACGGCAGCAGCGCACACTTTGGCCGCCCGTCCGACGACGGGCCGCGTGCTGCGATCCGCCTGCGCAACTGGAAGGTCTGTGCGGCCGCGCTGCGCAGCGGCGACATCGGCTTCGCCGAGAGCTACATCGCCGGTGACTGGACGACACCCGACCTGACCGCGCTGCTGACGCTGTTCATCGCCAACCGCGACGAGATCGAGTCGGTCGTCTACGGCAGCTGGTGGGGTTCGCTGCTGTACCGCATCAAGCACCTGGTCAACCGCAATTCGAGGCGCGGCAGCCGCAAGAACATCCACGCCCATTACGACCTGGGCAATGAGTTCTACCGCCTCTGGCTCGACCCGACGATGAACTACAGCAGCGCGTGGTTCGAGGGCGACCGCAGCCGGCCCATGCCCGACGCGCAGCAGGCCAAGGTGCGGCGCGCGCTGCGCGAGGCCGGCGTGAAGCCGGGCGACCGCGTGCTGGAGATCGGTTGCGGCTGGGGTGCGCTGGCCGAGTGCGCGGCGCGCGAGTTCGGCGCCCGTGTGACCGGCGTGACGCTGTCTTCCGAGCAGCTCGCGTGGGCACAGCGGCGGCTGGCCGATGCCGGACTCGCCGCGGACCTGCGCTTCCAGGACTACCGCGAGATCACCGACGGCCCCTTCGACGCGATCGCCTCGATCGAGATGTTCGAGGCGGTCGGCCGCGAGTACTGGCCGAGTTTCTTCACGACGCTGCGCGAGCAGCTGAAGCCCGGCGGCAAGGCCTGCATCCAGAGCATCACGATCGACGACAGGTACTTCGAGCGCTACCTGAAGTCGACCGACTTCATCCAGCAGTACATCTTTCCCGGCGGGTTGCTGCCCAGCCCGGGCGCCTTTCGCGACGCGGCAGCGCGGCACGGCCTGCGCGTGGTCAACGAGCTGGACTTCGGCACCGACTATGCCGAGACGCTGCGCCGCTGGCGCGAACGGTTCCTGTCCGAGGAAGCGCGTGTGCGCCAGCTCGGCTTCGACACCCGCTTCATGCGCATCTGGGAGTTCTACCTCGCCTACTGCGAGGCGGCCTTCGCAACTGGCAACACCAGCGTCATGCAGTTCACGCTGCAGCGCGACTGAGGACCATGGACACGCCACGCCGCCTGCTGCTGCTCGGCCTCGCGCTCGCGCCGCTGGGCGTGCGTGCCGACACCGCGCCGCCGGCGGAGGTGGACGGCGAACTGGCCGGCGCCAGGCTGCTCGGCAGCGGGCGGTTGACCTTCCTCGGCCTGCACATCTACGACGCGCGGCTGTGGGCCGCCGACGGGTTCGCGGCCGACAGCTTCGAGCGCCACCCGATCGCACTCGAGCTGATCTACGGCCGCACGCTCTACGGCCGGCTGATCGCCGAGCGCAGCCTCGACGAGATGAAGCGCATCGGCGGCTTCAGCGACGAGCAGGGCGAGCGCTGGCTCGCGTCGATGAAGCAGACCTTTCCCGATGTCGCCAAGGGTGATCGCATCACCGGTGTGCAGCGCCCGCAGGAAGCAGCGCGCTTCTTCCTCAACGGAGCGCTGCGCGGCGAGTTGCGCGATCCCGAGTTCACGCGCCGCTTCTTCGGCATCTGGCTGTCGCCGCAGACCTCGGAGCCGAAGCTTCGGCAGTCGCTGCTCGGCCCGGCGTTGCCAAAGCCATGACCCACGGCGCGCTGGCCATGCAACGCGGGCTCGACGCACCGGCCGGCGCCTGCTACGGCCTGCTGGGGCTGCCGCTGGCCTTCGTCGCGCTGCCGCTGTACGTGATCCTGCCCAGCCACTACGCCAGCGAGTTCGGCGTGCCGCTGGCCTGGCTGGGCGCGCTGCTGCTGGCCGCGCGGCTGCTCGACGCGGTGGCCGACCCGCTGATCGGGCGCTGGGCCGACGGCCTGTTCGCGCGCTCGTCCACCAGCGCGTGGTGGGCCGCCGCGGGCGCCGCCATCGTGCTGGCGCTGGGCTTCCGGGCGCTGTTCTTCCCCGTCGTGCAAGGGCCTGCTGCGCTGCTGGCCTGGTGCGCCGCGCTGCTGGCGCTGACCTACCTCGGCTACAGCGTGGTCAGCGTGATCCACCAGGCCTGGGGCGCACGGCTGGGCGGCGACGAGACCCAGCGTGCGCGTGTCGTCGCCTGGCGCGAGGGGCTGGCGCTGGTCGGCGTGCTGCTGGCCAGCGTGCTGCCCTCGGTGGCCGGGCTCGGCGCCAGCACGATCGCTTTCGCCGCGCTGCTGCTGCTCGGCGTGGCCTCGCTGCGGCGCGCACCGCAGCCCGGGGCCGCACCCGCCGCGCTGGCGGCCGCGCCGATGTCGCTGCCGCTGGCGACACCCGCGTTCCGCCGGCTGCTGGCGGTCTACCTGCTCAATGGCATCGCCAGCGCGGTGCCGGCGACGCTGGTGCTGTTCTTCATCCGCGACCGGTTGCAGGCGCCGACCCACGAACCCCTGTTCCTGGCCAGCTACTTCGCCGCCGGCGCCTTGTCGATTCCGCTGTGGGTGCGCGCGGTGTCGCGCTTCGGCCTGGCGCGCTGCTGGCTGGCCGGCATGCTGCTGGCGATCGTGGTGTTCGCCTGGGCCGCGCTGCTCGATGCGGGCGACGTGGCCGCCTACACGGCCGTGTGCATCGCCAGCGGCGTCGCGCTCGGTGCCGACCTGACGCTGCCCGGCGCGATGCTGACCGGCCTGATCCAGCGGGCCGGCCACGCGGGGCACAGCGAAGGCAGCTACTTCGGCTGGTGGAGCTTCGCCACCAAGCTCAACCTCGCGCTGGCTGCCGGCCTGGCGCTGCCGGCATTGCAGTGGTTCGGCTACGCACCGGGCGCACGCGGTGACGACGCCCTCGCAGCGCTGAGCCTCGCCTACTGCGTGCTGCCCTGTGCGCTCAAGCTCGGTGCGGCGACGCTGCTGCACTTCACCTGGATTCGTCCCGCCGGACGACACACACCGTGATCGGACGATCCCTGCTCGGCGTGCTGGCCGCCGGCGCCCTCGCGATGGGCTGCGCCTCGACACCGACGCCGGCCGACTACGCGGCCGAGAAGCCGGTGCTGACGCTGGAGCAGTACTTCAACGGCGAACTGGTCGCGCACGGCATCTTCACCGACCGCGCCGGCAGGGTCGTGCGCCGCTTCACCGTGCTGATGAAGTGCAGCTGGAACGGCGACGACGGCGTGCTCGACGAAGACTTCAGCTACAGCGATGGCAGGAAGGAGCGCCGCGTCTGGCGCCTCAAGCGCCTGGGCGGCGGCCGCTACAGCGGGACCGCCGACGACGTGGTCGGCACCGCGACGGGCCAGGCCGCCGGCAACGCGTTCCAGTGGGGCTACACGCTGCGCCTGCCGGTCGACGGCACGGTCTACGAGGTGCAGTTCGACGACTGGATGTTCCTGGTCGACGAACGCACGATGCTGAACAAGGCCGTCATGCGCAAGTTCGGCTTCCGTCTCGGCGAAGTGACGCTCGCCTTCACCCGGCAGCGATGAAGCGGCCCGCCATGGCGCTCAACCCCCGCATCCGGCGCTGGCCCGATCAGGTGGTCTGGCTGGTCGGCGCGTCCACCGGCATCGGGCGCGCCACGGCCGAGCTGCTGCATGCGCGCGGCGCCACGGTGGTGGTTTCGGCGCGCAGCGCGTCGGCCATCACGGCCTTCGCGCAAGAGCACCCGGGCAGCCTGGCGCTGCCGCTGGACGTCACCGACCGCGCCTCGCTGCACGCGGCCGCGCAGCGCATCGTCGACGCGTTCGGCCGCATCGACCTGGTGGTGTACTGCGCCGGCCACTACCAGGCGATGCGCGCCACGCAGTTCGACCTCGATCAGATGCTGCGCCACCAGCAGGTCAACTACGTCGGCGCGCTGAACACGCTGGATGCGGCGCTGCCGGTGCTGCTGCGCCAGCAGGCCGGGCACCTGAGCCTGGTGGCCAGCGTGGCCGGCTACCGCGGCCTGCCCAACTCGCTGGCCTACGGGCCGACCAAGGCTGCGCTGATCAACCTGGCGCAGACGCTGTACCTCGACCTGCAGCCGCAAGGGCTGGGCGTCTCGGTGGTCAACCCCGGCTTCGTCGAGACCCCGCTGACCTCGCAGAACCGGTTCACGATGCCCGCGCTGATCACGCCGGCCGAGGCGGCGCAGCAGATCGTCGCCGGCTGGGAATCGGGGCGCTTCGAGATCCACTTCCCGAAGCGCTTCACGCTGTGGCTGAAGGCGCTCAGCCACCTCGGCGACGCGCTGTACTTCAAGCGCGATCCGTCGCGCCACCGGGCTATGAGACATGAATCAGCGGCATGCCGATGCGCGGGTCGCGCGGGTGGTGACGATGTTCGAGGCCTTGACGCCGGCCGACCTGGTGCGCCTGGGCGAGGTCTACGCGCCCGATGCGCGCTTCAAGGACCCGTTCAACGAGGTTCAGGGCGCGGCCGCCATCGAGCGCGTCTTCGCCCACATGTTCGCCGCGCTCGACGCGCCGCGCTTCGTGGTGCGCGACATCGTCGTCGATGGCGACCAGTGCTTCCTGAGCTGGGACTTCCTGTTCCGCTTCAGGCGCTTCTCGCGCGACGAGCAGGTGGTGCGCGGCGGCTCGCACCTGCGCTTCGATGCGCAGGGCCGCGTGGTGATGCACCGCGACTACTGGGATGCGGCCGAGGAGCTGTACGAGAAGCTGCCGCTGGTCGGCGGCCTGATGCGCTGGCTGAAGCGGCGCGCCAACAGCTGATCAGCGCAGCCAGCCCTTGCGCCGGAAGTAGATGAACGGCGCCGCCACCGAGGCCACCATCAGCGTCAGCGCGAAGCCGTAGCCGTAGCGCCAGTTCAGCTCCGGCATGGCCTGGAAGTTCATGCCGTAGATACTCGCGATCAGCGTCGGCGGCAGCAGCGCGACGCTGGCCACCGAGAAGATCTTGATGATCTTGTTCTGGTTGATGTTGATGAAGCCGACCGTGGCGTTCATCAGGAAGTTGATCTTGTCGAACAGGAAGGTGGTGTGCGAGTCGAGCGAGTCGATGTCGCGCAGGATCTGCCGCGCCTCCTCGAACTGCTCGGCGTTGAGCAGGCGGCTGCGCATCATGAAGCTGACCGCGCGGCGCGTGTCCATCACGTTGCGACGGATGCGGCCGTTCAGGTCTTCCTCCTTCGCGATGGCCGACAGCGCCTCGGCAGCGATCTGGTCGTTGACGTCCTGCTTCAGCACCCGGCCGCTGACCGCCTCGAGCGAGTCGTAGATGCCCTCCAGCGCGTCGGCGCTGTACTCGGCGTCGGCGTCGTAGAGCTTGAGCAGCACGTCCTTGGCATCCTCGATCAGCGCCGGGATGCGCCGCGCCCGCAGGCGCAGCAGGCGGAACACCGGCAGGTCTTCCGCGTGCACCGAGAACAGCACGTTCTTGTAGAGGATGAAGGCGACGCGCACGTTGCGCGAGCGGTCGGCGTCGTCGATCAGGAAGTCGGAGCGGATGTGCAGCTCGCCGTTGTCTTCCTCGTAGAAGCGTGCCGACTCCTCGAGGTCGTCGTCGACCACGTCCTGCGGGATGTTCAGCCCGTAGTGCTGGGCGATCCAGCCCTTCTCCTCGGGCGTCGGCGCGTCGAGGTCGACCCAGATCGGCCGCACCTTGGCCAGCGCGTCGAGGCTCTCGATCTCTTCCTGGAACAGCCGGCCGCTGGCCAGCGTGAAGACATTCAGCATGGGGGCTCCGGCAAGGCCCGGGTGCAAGCGTCAGGGGGTGGAACTCGTGACCGCCTCGCCCCGGCGCCCGCCCGGCATGCGCGCCGGACCTGCAGGGAGCGGACGGTCACCGAGAAGGGGGCACGTCCAAGTCGAACTCCGCGAATGTGCGATGCGAAATTATCGCATCAGGCCGGCTGTGGCCGGGCGTGCGCATGCCGGCAGCGATCACCTCAGGCCGAGCTGACGAGCCGCTCGACGGTCTCGATCAGTTGCAGCGGGCTGAAGGGCTTGACCAGGTAGTCGTCGGCACCGGCCCGCTGACCTGCCTCGCGGTCGCGGGCCTGGCCGCGCGCCGTCAGCAGTACGACCTTCAGGCCGCGCAGCCTCGGATCGGACTTGATGCGCTCGCACACCTGCAGGCCATCGAGTTCGCCGGGCATCATCACGTCGAGCAGCACCACGTCCGGCGCGACGTCCGAGGCCATGCGCAGGCCGAAGGCACCATCGGCCGCCTCGTGGATCACGAAGTCTTCGAGTTCCAGCGTCATGCGGATCAGCTTGCGGATGTCTGGCTGGTCTTCGACGATCAGGATCTTCTTCATCGACTTCATCGCGGTTTCCTAGGGCGCTTGAGCGGGCTCTCGGCATCGGGCGAAGCGGCCGCGGCGCCCCGAACTCGGGTGAATCATTTTAATCATTTAGATCATTTAGGCGTTCAGAGACACCCCCAGCGTTTGCGTGCTGCTGTTCACGCCGACGGGCACTTTGCAGCCGCCGCTCCCCGCGCACGAAGGCGGTTCGACATGGCCTCTTCAGAGGGTGAACGGCACGCTGTGAGCGTTCGTGTCCGCGGCTTGTCAGGTCCTGCGAACGGGGGCACACTGGTTCGAACGACATCGCGTCGACCTGCTACCCGGCCCCACCCGCCCGCCCCCTCTCCCCGCCTTTCCAGCCTCCCTCACCCGTGCGAAAGGAGTACCCATGAATCTGACGATCAGCGGACATCACCTCGAAGTGACGCCAGCCTTGCGCGAGTATGTGCTCACCAAGCTGGATCGCGTCACGCGACACTTCGACCAGGTGGTGGACATCAACGTGCTGTTGTCAGTGGAGAAGCTGAAGGAGAAGGAACGCAGGCAGAAGGCCGAGGTGACGGTGCACGTCAAGGGCAAGGACATCTTCGTCGAGCAGTCGCACGAAGACCTCTACGCGGCGATCGACATGCTGATGGACAAGCTCGACCGCCAGGTCTGTCGCCACAAGGACAAGGTGCAGGACCATCACCACCTGTCGGCCAAGCGCATCGAGTCGGCCACGCCCTGATCGGCGCAGCCTGAACCCTGCCGAGGCGGCCCTGCGGGGCCGCTTTTTGTTTCCCCCGATGACCGCGCCCGTGAACCGGGGGCTTCCCGCGTTGCTGCGACGCAGCAGCCGGCGCACAATGTGGACAGGCACGCGTCGCAGTTCCACTGCATCGCGGGCCCCGACTCCATAATTCCGCCACCTGACACTTGCCATGCGGCTGCCGCGGCCACGAGCCACGGGGGTCCTCACGAATCACCGATGAACCGCCTCGCCGCCATCCTGCCCGCCAGCAATGTGCTCGTCGATGTGGACGCCACCAGCAAGAAGCGCGTGTTCGAGCAGGCCGGGCTGCTGTTCGAGAACCAGCACGCCATCGCGCGGGCGATCGTCGCCGACAACCTGTTCGCACGCGAGCGCCTCGGCTCCACGGGCCTGGGCCATGCGGTGGCCATTCCGCACGGCCGCATCAAGGGGCTGAAGAACCCGCTCGCCGCGGTGATCCGCGTGCAGCAGCCGATCCCCTTCGACGCGCCCGACGACGAGCCGGTGCTGCTGCTGATCTTCCTGCTGGTACCCGAGGCGGCCACGCAGCGCCACCTGGAGATCCTCTCCGAGATCGCCGAGATGCTGTCCGATCGCGAATTGCGCGAGCGTCTGAAGACCGAGTCCGAAGCGGCCAAGGTGCACGAGCTGATCGCCAACTGGGAGCCGCTGAAGTCGGTGGCCTGAGCCCCGCGCAGCGCGTCGCTCCGCAGTGAAACCCAGCGTCATCAGCGCCGAGGCGCTGTTCGAGGAACACCGCCAAGCGCTGCAGTGGGAGTGGATCGCCGGCCACGCCCATCCGGAGCGCCGCTTCGACGAAGCTGCGGTGCGCAACGCGCAGTCCGCGGCCGATCTGGTCGGCTACCTCAACTACATCCACCCGTACCGGGTGCAGATCGTCGGCCGCCGTGAGGTGGCCTACCTGAACGACTCGGCGCCGGACATCACCGAGCGTCGCATCTCGCGCATCGTCACGCTGGAGCCTCCGGTGCTGATCGTCGCCGACGCGCAGGTACCGCCCGACAAGCTGGTCGCGATGTGCGACCGTGCCGAGATCCCGCTGTTCGCCACCGCCGAGTCGGCCGGCCACGTGATCGACGTGGTGCGCGGCTACCTCAGCCAGCACTTCGCCGAGCGCACCACGCGCCACGGCGTGTTCATGGACATCCTCGGCCTGGGCGTGCTGCTGACCGGCGAGTCGGGCCTGGGCAAGAGCGAACTGGGCCTGGAGCTGATCTCGCGCGGTCACGGCCTGGTGGCCGACGACGCGGTCGACCTCTACCGCGTCTCGCAGACCGCGCTGGAAGGCCGCTGCCCCGAACTGCTGCTCAACCTGCTCGAGGTGCGCGGCATCGGCCTGCTCGACATCAAGGCCATCTTCGGCGAGACCGCGGTGCGCCGGAAGATGCGCCTGAAGCTGATCGTCCACCTGGTGCGCAAGGAGACGATGGACCGCGAGTTCGAGCGCCTGCCCTACGAGCCGCTGTACGAGGAGATCCTCGGCGTGCAGGTGCGCAAGGCGGTGATCGCGGTGGACGCCGGCCGCAACCTCGCGGTGCTGGTCGAGGCGGCGGTGCGCAACACCATCCTGCAGCTGCGCGGCATCGACACCTACCAGGAATTCATCGAGCGCCACCAGAAGGCGATGCTCAAGCCCGAGTAGGCGCTGGGCGACGCCACGCCGGCGCTACTTGCCCCGGTGGGCGCAGTTCTTCTTGGTGCAGGCGGCGTACAGCGCGAGCGAATGCTCCTGCAGCTCGAAGCCGCGTGCGACCGCCACCGCCTTCTGGCGCTTCTCGATCTCGGCGTCGAAGAACTCCTCGACGCGGCCGCAGTCCATGCAGACCAGGTGGTCGTGGTGCTTGCCCTCGTTGAGCTCGAACACCGCCTTGCCGGCCTCGAAGTGATTGCGCGACAGGATGCCCGCCTGCTCGAACTGCATCAGCACGCGGTAGACGGTCGCCAGCCCGACGTCGGAGCCTTCCGTCAGCAGGTGCTTGTAGACGTCTTCGGCGCTCATGTGGCGCTCGGCGCTCTTCTGGAACACCTCGAGCACCTTGATGCGCGGCAGGGTGGCCTTCAGTCCACTGTTCTTGAGCTCGTCGGCATGGGTCATGGCTGCACGCGGATGGGTCGGCCCGGGTGATGCCGAACGCTAGAATCCAGCGATCATATCGAGGTTGCCCCGCCTTCGGCGCGCGCCCCCAAAGCCACCATGCCCTCTCGCTCCCGCCTCGCCGCGTGCCTGCTCGCCGCGACGTTCGCCGCTTCGGGCTGCGCCTCGCTGCAGTCCTCCGACAACCTGCTCGGCGTGATCACGCCCTACCGCGTCGAGGTCGTGCAGGGCAACGTGGTCACGCAGGAGCAGGCCGCGCTGGTCAAGCCCGGCATGACACGCGCCCAGGTTCGCGACGTGCTCGGCTCGCCGCTGCTGGCCGATGCCTTCCACGCCGACCGCTGGGACTACGTCTTCACGATCCGCCGCCAGGGCGCCGAGCCGCAATTGCGCCGCATCGTCGCGCGCTTCGACGGCGACCGGCTGAAGAGCCTGGACGCCAGCGCCGAGCTGCCGGCCGAGCGCGAGTTCGTCGCCTCGATCGACACCTTCAAGACCTCGCGCAAGTCACCGCCGCTGGCGCTGAGCGACGAGCAGGTCAAGGCGCTGCCGGTGCCGCCGAAGCCACCGGCCGTGGCCGCCGAGCCGGTCGGTCCGACGCGCAGCTTCCCGCCGCTGGAGCCGGCGAAGTGAGCGCACTGCGCATCGCGGTGGCCGGCGCGTCCGGGCGCATGGGCCGCATGCTGATCGAGGCCGTGCGCGCGGCCGACGACCTGGTGCTGGCCGGCGCGCTGGACATCGCCGCCAGCCCGGCGATCGGCCAGGACGCCGCCGCCTTCCTCGGCGCCAGCAGCGGCGTGAAGATCACGTCCGACCTGCGCGAGGGGCTGGCCAACGCCCAGGTGCTGATCGACTTCACGCGCCCCGAAGGCACGCTGGCGCACCTCGCGGTCTGCAGCGAGCTCCGCGTCAAGGCGGTGATCGGCACCACCGGCTTCAGCGAGGCGCAGAAGGCGCAGATCGCCGAGGTCGCACGCGCCACCGCCGTCGTCTTCGCGCCCAACATGAGCGTCGGCGTGAACGTCGTGCTGAAGGTGCTGGAAGTCGCCGCCAAGGCGCTGAAGGAAGGCTACGACATCGAGATCATCGAGGCACACCACCGCCACAAGGTCGACGCGCCCAGCGGCACGGCGCTGAAGATGGGCGAGGTGGTGGCCGCCGCCGTCGGTCGCGACCTGAAGGACTGTGCGGTCTATGCCCGCGAGGGTGTGACCGGCGAGCGTGATCCGTCGTCGATCGGCTTCGCCACCGTGCGCGGCGGCGACATCGTCGGCGACCACACCGTGCTGTTCGCCGGCACTGGCGAGCGTGTCGAGATCCGCCACCAGGCGACCAGCCGCGCCAACTTCGCGCAGGGCAGCCTGCGCGCCGCGCGCTTCCTGGCCACGCAGGCCACCGGCCTGTACGGCATGGACGCCGTGCTGGGCCTGAGCTCGATCGGCTGAATGGGCGGCTTCGCGCATTTCTGGGAGCAGGGTGACCTGATCACCCGCGGCGTGGCCGTGCTGCTGCTGCTGATGTCGGTCAGCGCCTGGGTGATCATCCTGTGGAAGGCCTGGCTGCTGCGCCGCGTGAGGCTGGACATCGCGCGCGCCGTTCCGGCGTTCTGGGCCGCGCCCTCGCTCGATGCGGGCCGGGCGCAGCTCGAGGTCTTCGATCGCGAATCGGCGCTGCAGCCGCTGCTCGCCGCGGCGATGGCATCGCCGCGCGAGGCCACGCTGGAGTCTCGCGGCCAGATCGGCTCGCAGCTGACGCGGCGCCTGCGCGACGCGCTGCACGGCGTGCTGGCCCAGCTGCAGTTCGGCCAGGTGCTGCTGGCCTCGATCGGCAGCACGGCACCCTTCATCGGCCTGTTCGGCACGGTCTGGGGCATCTACCACGCATTGCTGGCCATCTCCGCCGCCGGTGCGATCACCATCGAGAAGGTCTCGGGCCCGGTCGGCGAAGCGCTGGTGATGACGGCCGCCGGCCTCGCGGTCGCGATTCCCGCCGTGCTGGCCTACAACGTCTTCGGCAAGCTGATCGGCGCCTGCGAGGCCGAGCTCGAAGGCTTCGCGCACGACCTGCGCGAGATGCTCGCCAGCGCTGCGGAAGAAAGCTGAAAGACCGACCATGGCCTTCGGCCGCCTCGAGCGCACCACCGGCCCGCAGCCGATGAGCGACATCAACATGACGCCGCTGATCGACGTGATGCTGGTGCTGCTGGTGATCTTCATGATCACCGCGCCGCTGATGACCTCGGCGCTCAAGCTCGACCTGCCCCGGACCGAAGGCGCCCAGCCCAGCGAGGCGCCGCAGTCGATCGCACTGGCGATCGATGCGCGTGGCCAGTTGTTCGTCGGCGACGAGCGTGTCGACGACGACGGCCTGCGCGCCCGTGTCGCCGACGCCGCGAAGCTGAACCCGGCGACCGAGGTCCAGTTGCGCGCCGACCGCAGCGTGCCCTACGGCCGCGTGGCCGAACTGATCGGGCTGGTGCAGAAAGGCGGGCTCAGCCGCATCGGCTTCGTGGCCGAGCCGGCCGCGCGCTGAGCCCTGCGACCCGGCTCAGCGGGCCGATGCGACGGTCACGGCCTCGTCCGAGGCCAGCGCCCAGTGCACCGACGACGGCGGCTGCACGAGGAAGTGATTGGCATCGACAGCCGGCGCGCCCTGGCGGCTGACCGCATCCGCCGGGTGTGCCTGGTTGGCATGGCCGGCGCGCTGCACCAGGCCGGCGGGGTGGCCGACGATGAAGTGGTTCGGGTCGAGCGCGGCGGCAGCGGGCTTGCCGCCCAGCGCCGGATGGGCACCGAAGGACTGGGCCTCGGCCTGGCTGACCGCGGCGACAAGGGCCAGCGCGACGATGGCGCCATAGGCGAAACGGGCTGCATTCATGGTGCGACTCCTGTTCTGGCCCGGCGGGGGTGGTGCCGGGTGGGTTGCTGATGAAGATCAGTGTAAACCCTTAGCTGCACTGCAGCATGCCCTGAATCAAGGGAGACCCTTCTGCCACCGCGTCATCGTGCGCCGCCGCATGCGCGCGGGGGTGCGGACGACCCCCTTCCTATAATCGTCCGCCACACGAGAAGCGCGCAGCGCCAAGCCCATGAGCCCCGACTTCAAGCCCAGCGAGATCGAGCGTGCCGCCCAGGCCGCCTGGAACGCCGCCGACGCCTACCGCGTCACCGAGGACCCTCGCCGCGAGAAGTTCTACGCCTGCTCGATGCTGCCCTACCCGAGCGGCAAGCTGCACATGGGCCATGTGCGCAACTACACCATCAACGACATGCTCGCGCGCCAGCTGCGCATGAAGGGCATGAACGTGCTGATGCCGATGGGCTGGGACGCCTTCGGCCTGCCGGCCGAGAACGCGGCAATGAAGAACCGCGTGCCGCCGGCGAAGTGGACCTACGAGAACATCGCCCACATGAAGGGCCAGATGAAGGCCATGGGCCTGGCGATCGACTGGAGCCGCGAGGTCGCGACCTGTTCGCCCGACTACTACAAGTGGAACCAGTGGCTGTTCCTGAAGATGCTGGAGGCCGGCATCGCCGAGCGCCGCACGCAGGTGGTCAACTGGGACCCGGTCGACCAGACCGTGCTGGCCAACGAGCAGGTGATCGACGGCCGCGGCTGGCGCTCGGGCGCGCCGGTCGAGAAGCGCGAGATCCCCGGCTACTACCTGAAGATCACGCAGTACGCCGAGGAACTGCTGCAGCACGTGCAGCAGCACCTGCCCGGCTGGCCCGAGCGCGTCAAGCTGATGCAGGAGAACTGGATCGGCAAGAGCGAAGGTGTGCGCTTCGCCTTCACGCACGAGGTCCGTGACGCCGACGGCGGCCTGATCGGCGACGGCCGCCTGTTCGTCTTCACGACGCGCGCCGACACCATCATGGGCGTGACCTTCTGCGCCGTCGCGCCGGAACACCCGCTGGCGCTGCACGCGGCGGCATCGAACCCGGGCGTGGCGGCGTTCCTCGAGGAATGCAAGGCCGGCGGCACCACCGAGGCCGAACTGGCCACGCAGGACAAGAAGGGCGTGCCCACCGGCCTGGAGGTCGAGCACCCGCTGACGCACGAGAAGGTGCCGGTGTGGGTCGGCAACTACGTGCTGATGGGCTACGGCGACGGCGCGGTGATGGGCGTGCCCGGCCACGACGAGCGCGACTTCGCCTTCGCGAAGAAGTACGGCATCGACATCGTGCAGGTCATCCACGTCGACGGCGAGCCGCACTTCAGCTACGACCACTGGCAGGAGTGGTACGCCGACAAGGCGCGCGGCGTCACGGTCAACTCCGACAACTACAGCGGCCTGCACCACCAGCAGGCGGTGGACGCGGTCGCCAAGGCGCTGGCCGCCAAAGGCCTGGGCGAGAAGAAGACCACCTGGCGGCTGCGTGACTGGGGCGTGAGCCGCCAGCGCTACTGGGGCACGCCGATCCCGATCATCCATTGCGACGAGCATGGCGCCGTGCCGGTGCCGGAGAAGGACCTGCCGGTCGTGCTGCCGGAAGACCTGATCCCCGACGGCTCGGGCAACCCGCTCAACAAGTGCGAGGGCTTCCTGAAGGTGGCCTGCCCGAAATGCGGCAGGCCGGCGCGCCGCGAAACCGACACGATGGACACCTTCGTGGACTCGTCGTGGTACTTCATGCGCTACTGCGACCCGAAGAACGACCTGGCCATGGTCGGCGCCGGCACGCAGTACTGGATGCCGATGGACCAGTACATCGGCGGCATCGAGCACGCGATCCTGCACCTGCTGTACGCGCGCTTCTGGACCAAGGTGATGCGCGACCTGCACCTGGTGAAGGTCGACGAGCCGTTCACCCGCCTGCTGACGCAGGGCATGGTGCTGAACCACATCTACTCGCGCAAGGGCGAGAAGGGCGGCATCGAGTACTTCTGGCCGCACGAGGTGGAGAACAGCTTCGACGACGGTGGCCGCATCACCGGCGCGACGCTGAAGAGCGACGGTTCGGCGGTGGCCTACGAAGGCGTGGGCACGATGTCGAAGTCGAAGAACAACGGCGTCGACCCGCAGGAACTGATCGACCGCTACGGCGCCGACACGGCGCGCCTGTTCGTGATGTTCGCCTCGCCGCCGGAGCAGACGCTGGAGTGGAACGACGCCGGCGTCGAGGGCGCCAACCGCTTCCTGCGCCGGCTGTGGAACTTCGGCGCCAGGCAGGGCGACGCGATCCGTGCTGCCGGCGCGGTCGGCGCGCTGGCCGACGAAGCTGCCAAGGCGCTGCGCCGCGAGGTGCATTCGGTGCTGCGCCAGGTGAGCTACGACTACGAGCGCATGCAGTACAACACCGTCGTCTCCGGCGCGATGAAGCTGCTCAACGGCCTGGAAGGCTTCAAGGGCGATGCGCCGGCGGTGCTGCGCGAGGGCTTCGGCATCCTGCTGCGTGCGCTGTACCCGGCCTGCCCGCACACCACCTGGGTGCTGTGGAACGAGCTCGGCTATGCGAAGCAGTTCGGCGACCTGCTCGATGCGCCCTGGCCGCAGGTCGACGACGCGGCGCTGGTGCAGGACCGCATCGAGCTGATGCTGCAGGTCAACGGCAAGCTGCGCGGTTCCATCCAGGTGGCGGCCGAGGCCGACAAGGCGACCATCGAGGCCGCCGCGATCGCCAGCCCCGACTTCCAGAAGTTCTCGCAGGGCATGGCGATCAAGAAGGTGATCGTGATCGCCGGCCGGCTCGTCAACGTCGTCGTCGGCTAGTGTCGCCCCCAGTCGCTGCGCTCCTGCCACTCCCCCTCGCGCCGCGTGCTGCTGATCGCGGCCACCGCGCTGCTGGCCGGCTGCGGCTTCGAGCTGCGGCGCGCGCCCGAGCTGCGCTTTCGCACCATTGCGCTGGCCGGTTTCACGGCGAAATCGCCGCTGGCCGAGGAGCTGCGCAGCACGCTCGCGGCCAGCCCGACCACCACGCTGGTCGAGGCGGCGACGCAGGCCCAGGTGATCCTCGAGTCGCTGGCCGACGGCCGCGAGAAGAGCGTCGTGGCGAGCACCGCCTTCGGCGAGGTGCGCGAACTGCAGCTGCGCTCGCGCTTCAACTTCCGGCTGCGCACGCCGCAAGGCCGCGAGCTGATTCCGCCGACCGAGATCCTGCTGTCGCGCGACCTGAGCTATCGCGAGACCGCGGCGCTGGCCAAGGAACAGGAAGAGGCCGTGCTGTACCGCTCGATGCAGAGCGACATCGTCGCCCAGGTGATGCGCCGCCTCGCGGCCGTGCCGGCGCTCTAGACTCGCAGCCCATGCAGGTTCGTGCCGACCAGCTCTCCCAGCATCTGGCCAAGGGGCTTCGCCCGCTCTACACCGTGTGGGGCGACGAGCCGCTGCTGGCGCAGGAGGCCGGCGACGCGATCCGCGCCGCGGCACGTGCTGCCGGCTGCACCGAACGCCAGGTGCACACCGTCAGCGGCGCGCATTTCGACTGGAGCAGCCTGCTCGGCGCCTCGCAGGCGATGAGCCTGTTCGCCGAGCGCCAGCTGATCGAGATCCGCATCCCGGGCGGCAAGCCCGGCAAGGACGGCTCGGAGGCGCTGCAGCGCTACTGCGAGCAGCTCAGCGACGACATCGTCACGCTGGTCCAGCTGCCGAAGCTGGACCGCACGCAGCAGAGCAGCGGCTGGTTCGGCGCGCTCGATGGTGCCGGCGTCACGGTGCGCGTCGATCCGGTCGAGCGCAAGGCGCTGCCGCAGTGGATCGCGCAGCGCCTGGCGGCGCAGGGCCAGCGGGTGATGGGTGGCGAGGAAGGCCAGCGCACGCTCGCCTTCTTCGCCGACCGTGTCGAGGGCAACCTGCTCGCCGCCCACCAGGAGGTGCAGAAGCTCGGCCTGCTCTACCCGGCCGGCGAGCTGGGCTTCGAGCAGATCGAGGCGGCGGTGCTCAACGTCGCCCGCTACGACGTCTTCAAGCTCGGCGAGGCGGTGCTGGCCGGCCAGGTCGCGCGCGCACTGCGCATGCTCGAAGGGTTGCAGGCCGAAGGCGAGGCCGCGGTGCTGGTGCACTGGACGCTGGCCGAGGACATCCGCGCGCTCAAGCGCGTGCGCGACGCGATGCAGGGTGGCAAGCCGCTGCCGATGGCGCTGCGCGAGAACCGTGTCTGGGGCGTGCGCGAGCGCCTGTTCGAACGTGCGGTGCCGCTGCTGACCGACAACGGCATCGCCGCGCTGCTCGACGCCGCGCAGGTCTGCGACGGCCTGGTCAAGGGCCTGCGCCACCCGGACTGGCCGCTCGACGCCTGGGAGTCGCTGCGCCGCCTGGTGCTGATGCTGATCGAGCAGCTGTCGAGCAGCGCGCCGGCCAGCGGCCGCGCGCGGGTGGTGCCGGCACGATTGGCGCTCGGCGCCTGACCCGTCCTCAGTAGCCGCGCGAGCGGTCGACCAGGTGTTCGATCGGTTGCCCGGCGCGGAAGCGCCGCAGGTTGGCCGCCACCACCGCTGCGGCGCTGCGTGCGTCGGTGGCCGCGGCGACATGCGGCAGCAGCGTCAGCTTCGGGTGCGACCAGAAACGATGCGCCGCCGGCAGCGGTTCCTGCTGGAAGACGTCGAGCACCGCATGGCGCAAGTGACCGCTGTCGAGCGCGGCGAGCAGGTCGGCCTCGACCACATGGCCGCCTCGCGCCAGGTTGACGAGGCTGGCGCCAGGGCGCATCGCCGCCAGCGTGGCGGCGTTGAACAGGCCCTGGGTGGCCGGTGTCAGCGGCAGCAGGTTGAGCACCACCGCGGCGCCGCCGAGCAGCGGCAGCAGCGGGCCATCGCGGGTGCCCCAGGCGGTCACCGGGAAGCCGTTGGCCGCCAGCCGCCGCGCCACGGCCGAGCCCATCTGGCCACGCCCCAGCACCAGCACAGGGAACTCGTCGGCGCGGCGCTGCGGGTGCGTCAGCCACTGTGCGGCCGCCTGCTGGCGGGCGTAGTCGACGAAGTCGCGCTGCAGCGACAGCACCGCCCACAGCGCGGTCTCGGCCATCGCCTCGTTCATCGCCGGATCGACCATGCGGGCGATCGGGATCCCGGGCGGAATGCTGGCGTCGGCCAGCAGCCGCTCGACGCCGGCCCACAGCGACTGGATCAGGCGCAGCTTCGGCAGCCCCTGCAGCGCGCCGGCCGGCGGGTTGGCGACGATGGCGACATCGGCCTCGGCGGCGTCGCCATGGTCGACGACAAAACGCTCGGCGGGCAGCTCGGCACGCAGCAGCGCGAGCCATTCGTCGCGCTCGCCGGCATCGAAGCGGCCGGTCAGGAAGATGCTCATGACCGGCCCAGCGCCGCACGCAGCTGCCGCAGCGCGCGCTCGACGGTCTGCTCGCGCACCGCCGTGCGGTCGCCATCGAACTGCAGGCGCTCGGCGAGCAGCACTTCGTCGCCATGCGCGATCGCCAGCCACACCGTGCCGACCGGCTTGCCCGGCACCGCGCCACCCGGCCCGGCGATGCCGGTGACTGCGACCGACCAGTGCGCGTACGAGGCTTTCAGCGCGCCGCTGGCCATCGCCCGCACGACCGGCTCGCTGACCGCGCCGTGCAGCTCGATCGCCGTCGCCGGCACGCCCAGGCATTCGTTCTTCGCTTCGTTCGAGTAGGTCACGAAGCCGCGCTCGAACCAGTCGCTGGAGCCTGCCACCGAGGTGCAGGCGGCGGCGATGAGGCCACCGGTGCAGGACTCGGCGGCCACCAGCTTGTGGCCGCGCGCCCGCAGCGCATCGCCCAGGGCCAGCACGTCGGTCTCGAAGCGCTTCACCACCACCTCCACAACGCGATCACCAGCAGCGTGCACAGCGCCGCCACCAGGTCGTCGAACAGGATGCCGAAGCCCTGCGCCCAGCCGATCGCCTGGCCGCGGCGGATCTTGAACAGCTTGTCGGCCCAGGCCACCGGGCCGGGCTTGGCGGCGTCGAAGAAGCGGAACAACGCAAACGCCCACAGCTGCGCCCAGAAGCCGGCCGGCATGACCAGCCACAGCACCAGCCAGAAGGCGAGCACCTCGTCCCAGACGATCGCGCCGGGGTCGGCCGTGCCCATGTGGCGTGCGGTCGCGGTGCAGGCCCACCAGCCGATGACGAAGGCTGCGGCCATCACCGCGGCCCATTGCAGTTCGCTCAGCCCAGGGCGCAGGACCAGGTAGGCGGCCCAGGCCCACAGCGTACCGATGGTGCCCGGCGCCCAAGGCGCCAGGCCGGCACCGAAGCCCAGCGCGATCGGCCGCGCCGGGTGCGACAGCATGAAGCGCCAGCCAGGCCGGCGCACGCTCGCGGCCATGGGCGGGTTCAGCGGTGGCGGTGCGTCGTTCATCGCCGGCAACTCATTCGCGGAAGTGGTCGAAGGAGCCGAAGGTGTGGGCCACGTCGTGCCCGTCGCGGTCGACCAGCCGCAGGCCCTGGCCGGCCTCGATGCGGCCGATGCGCGTGGCGGCGACGCCGGCCTCTCGCGCGGCCGCCTGCACGCGCGCTGCCAGCGCGGCCGGCGCGGTGAACACCAGCTCGTAGTCGTCGCCACCGGCCAGCGTGCATTCGCGTTGCAGCGGCAGCGGCATCTCGCCGAGCACCGCACTGCGCGGCACCGCGTCGACCTCCACCACCGCGGCGACGCCCGAGCGGCGCAGGATGTGGCCGAGGTCGCCGAGCAGCCCGTCGGAGACGTCGATCGCGCTGCTGGCGATGCCACGCAGCGCCAGGCCCAGCGCCACGCGTGGCTGCGGCAGCTCCATCGCCACGCGCACCCGCTCGAAGCGCGTGCCGCTCGAGCGCCTGCCGGCCGCGGAACACCTCGAGCGCCAGCCGCGCATCGCCGACCGTGCCGCTGACGTACAGGTCGTCGCCCGGCCGCGCACCGGAGCGCAGCAGTGCGCCGCCGACCGGCACCTCGCCCATCGCGGTGACGCAGATGTTCAATGGCCCCTGCGTGGTGTCGCCGCCGACCAGCTCGATGCCCTGTGCATCGGCCAGCGCGAGCAGCCCGCGCGAGAAACCGTCGAGGAAGGCTTCGTCGGCGCGCGGCAGTGCCAGCGCCAGCGTGAAGGCCAGCGGCTTCGCGCCGCAGGCGGCCAGGTCGCTGAGGTTGACCGCCAGCGCCTTGTGGCCGAGCCGCTCGGGTTCGACGGTGGACAGGAAATGCCGCCCCTCGACCAGCATGTCGCTGGACACGGCGAGCTGCATGCCCGCTGCCGGCGCCAGCAGCGCGCAGTCGTCGCCGATGCCCAGCGCGGCGCGGCGCACCTCGCGGGTGAAGTACTTTGCGATGAGGTCGAATTCGCCGAGGGCCATGCGGCGATTGTCGCCGCGCCGGCGGCTCACGCCTCGCGCAGCAGATTGGCCAGCTCGACCGCGGAGCGCACGTTCATCTTCTCGAACACTCGGGCGCGGTGGACCTCGACGGTGCGCACGCTGATGTCGAGTTCGTCGGCGATCAGCTTGTTCGGCCGCCCGTCGATCACCAGCCGCATCACGTCGCGCTCGCGTTCGGTGAGGTCGGCCAGGCGCTTCTTCACCGACTCGCGCGCCAGCCGCGCGCGGATCGCGTCGCCGCTGCGCGCCAGCGCCTGCTCGATGCGGTCGACCAGCGCGTTGTCGGAGAACGGCTTCTCGACGAAGTCGAAGGCCCCGCGCTTGACCGCCGCCACCGCGGTGGGCACGTCACCGTGGCCGGTCAGGAAGATCACCGGCAGCGCGCCGATCACGCCGCGCTCGATCAACTTCTCGAACAGCGACAGGCCGCTCATGCCGGGCATGCGCACGTCCAGCAGCAGGCAGCTCGGCGCCGTCGGCCACTCGGCCATCGCGGCGGGTGATTTGGCGTTCAGCATCGCCTCGAAGGCCTCGCCGCTGGCGAAACCCTCGGACAGCAGCCGGCGCGAGCGCAGCAGCCAGCCCAGCGCATCGCGCACCACGTCCTCGTCGTCGACCAGGTAGACGATGGGCAGGCCCAGCGCGGGCGTGGCGGCGGTGTTCATCCGGGGGTCTCGGTGGCGGTGTCCGCGGGGGTGGTGTCGGGTGGCGACGCTCGCGGGGTGCGCTCGCCGCTGTCGGCCGGGAGGGTAAACCGAAACTCGGTGCCGCCACCAGAACCCGGCGCCTTGAGGTTGTGGAAGTCGAGCGCGCCGCCGTGCTGCTCGATCACCGTGCGGCACAGGCTGAGGCCCAGGCCCATGCCCTCGCTGCGCGTCGTGAAGAAGGGCGTGAACAGCCGCGCCGCCACCTCGGCGGCGATGCCGGGGCCGCGGTCGGTGACGCTGAAGGTGACCCAGCGCGCATGGGTCTGGCGCGCGCCCAGCGTCAGCACGCGCTGCGCCGGGTCGGTCACCGACTCCATCGCCTGGATGCCGTTGCGCGTCAGGTTGAGCAGCACCTGCTCGACCATCGTGCGGTCGCAGACCACGCGTGGCGGCGGGTCGGGCAGCTCGACCACGATGCGCGTGCCGCTCTTGCGCGCCTGCAAGCGCACCAGCGGCATCACCGCGTCGAACAGCATGTCGGCACGCAGCGACTCGCGCGCCTGCTCGCGGCGCCGCACGAAGTCGTGCACGCTCTTGATGACACGCCCGGCGCGCTCGGCCTGCTCGGCGATGCGCTGCGCAGCCTGCCGCAGCATCACCATCGCCTCCTCGTCGGCATCGGCACCCTGGGCGAGCAGGTTGAGCGAGCCGGCCGCGTAGCTGGCGATCGCCGCCAGCGGCTGGTTCAGCTCGTGGCTGAGCAGCGAGGCCATCTCGCCGACGGTGGCCAGCCGCGCGGTGGCCTGCAGCCGCTCCTGCTGCTGGCGCGACAGCTCCTCGGCGCGGCGCTGCGCGCTGAGGTCGAGCACGCTGCTCATCCAGCCGGTGTGCCGGCCCTGCCCGTCGACCAGTGGCGCCTCGAAGATCAGCACCGGGAAGCGCTCGCCGTTGCGGCGCATGAACACGGTCTCGAAGCCGGCGCGTGCCTCCTGCGCGCTGCGCCCCGGCACCGCGGGCAGCCCGCCCAGGCGCACGCTCTGCCGGCGCGCGTACTCGTCGGCCAGCTCGGGCGGCCAGTACGGCGGCGTGGCCGGCGCCATCAGTTCGTCCTCGGCGAAACCGACCATTTCGCAGAACGCCGGGTTGACGTGGGTGATGCGGCCGGCGAGGTCGCGCGCCCGCAGGCCGGTGACCAGCGAGTCCTCCATCGCCTTGCGGAAGGCCAGCGCCTCGGCCAGGCGGTTCTCGGCCGCGGCGCGGCGGCGCACGTCGCGCACCAGCAGCACCACCACCACGGCCAGCGCCAGCGACAGGCCCAGCACCAGCGCCACGGCCAGGTTCGGGATCAGGCTGGGCCGGCCGGCGCTGCTGTCGACGCGCAGCTGCAGCGCCTGGCCGGGCAGGTCGATGATGCGCTCGGCAATGTAGACGCCGCCGCCACGCCGGGCGCCGGCGCGCGCCAGGCGTGTGCCGTCGCCCTCGATGAAGGACAGCTCATGCGTGCGCGCCATGTCGGCGCCGACCGACTCCTCCAGCAGGCGGCCCAGCGCGACGGTGGCGATCACCGAACCGTCGGAGCGGCCGGCACGCTGCAGCGGGATGCACAGGTCCATGACCTCGAGGCCGAGGCCGTCGTGCAGCGGCACGAAGTAGCTGCGCGAGAACGCCGGCGCGGCCAGGCGCTGCGCGCCGGCACAGGCGAGCTGCGCGTCCAGGTCGATCGCCTCGCGCGCGATGCGCGAGAACAGCGGGCCCTGGTAGGGCGAGTCGACCGCCTCGGCGACGCGCAGGCCGGGGTCGCGCCGCTCGACGCGGATCAGCTCGCGGCGCGAGTGCAGCAATGCCGCGGCGTCGCCGCGCCACTGCGCCGGGCTCGGCTCGTTCCACTGAAGCGCCTGCAGGCTCTGCTGCAGGCGCGACAGCGACTGGCGCACATCGGCGGCGGCGGCGGTGGCCGAGGCCTCGACCTGGTCCTGCGCGCGCACCCGCTCGTAGTTCGCGGTCAGGAAGACGAGCAGCGACTGCGCCACCACCAGCAGCGCCACCAGCGCGCCCCACAGCGCGAGGCGGCGCCGGCGCTGGCGCGGCACCGGCCAGGGCTCGATGGCGGCTCGCTCGTCCATGGCGCAGTATTCATCGCCAGGAGTCAAAGCAGATACGCACTTTCGCGCATGGGTTCATGCCGAATGCGACGCCACACTGCGCGCTGAGCGGGGCACCCCGCTCCTACAATCCGCATCCCTGCGCGGGCAGGGCTGCCACAAGACTGCGAGACGAACCCATGTCCACCGCCGACGACAAGCGCGCCGAACTCCGCCGCGCCGCCCTCGAATACCACGAGTTCCCGACCCCCGGCAAGATCGCGATCGCCGCGACCAAGCAGCTGGTCAACCAGCGCGACCTGGCGCTGGCCTACTCGCCCGGCGTGGCGGCGGCCTGCGAGGAGATCGTCGCCGACCCGGCCAACGCCTTCCGCTACACCTCGCGCGGCAACCTGGTCGCGGTGATCACCAACGGCACCGCGGTGCTGGGCCTGGGCGACATCGGCCCGCTGGCCGCCAAGCCGGTGATGGAAGGCAAGGGCGTGCTGTTCAAGAAGTTCGCCGGCATCGACGTGTTCGACATCGAGGTCAACGAGAAGAACCTCGACAAGCTGGTCGACATCATCGCCGCGCTGGAACCCACCTTCGGCGGGGTCAACCTCGAGGACATCAAGGCGCCGGACTGCTTCTACGTCGAGCGCTGCTTGCGCGAGCGCATGAAGATCCCGGTCTTCCACGACGACCAGCACGGCACCGCGATCGTCGTCGGCGCAGCGATGCTGAACGCGCTGAAGGTGGCCGGCAAAGACATCAAGAAGGTCAAGCTGGTGTCCTCCGGCGCCGGCGCCGCCGCGCTGGCCTGCCTGGGCCTGCTGGTCAAGCTCGGCCTGCCGCGCGAGAACATCTGGGTGACCGACCTGGCCGGCGTGGTCTACGAGGGCCGCACCGAGCTGATGGACGAGGACAAGGCGCAGTTCGCGCAGAAGACATCGCAGCGCACGCTGACGCAGGCCATCGAGGGCGCCGACATCTTCCTCGGCCTGTCGGCCGGCGGCGTGCTGAAGAAGGAGATGGTCGCGAAGATGGCCAAGAGCCCGGTGATCTTCGCGCTGGCCAACCCGAACCCGGAGATCATGCCGGAGGAGGTCAAGGCAGTGCGCGACGACGCCATCATCGCCACCGGCCGCACCGACTACCCGAACCAGGTCAACAACGTCCTGTGCTTCCCGTACATCTTCCGCGGCGCGCTGGACTGCGGCGCGACCACGGTGACGGTGGAGATGGAGATCGCCGCGGTGCATGCCATCGCCGAGCTGGCGCAGGCCGAGCAGAGCGAGGTGGTGGCGGCGGCCTATTCCGGCGCGACGCTGAGCTTCGGCCCCGAGTACCTGATCCCCAAGCCCTTCGACCCGCGCTTGATGATGAAGATCGCGCCGGCGGTGGCCCAGGCGGCGGTGGACTCCGGCGTCGCGCTGCGCCCGATCAAGGACCTCGACGCCTACCGCGACAAGCTGCAGACCTTCGTCTACGCCTCCGGCCAGACGATGAAGCCGATCTTCGCGCTGGCCAAGCGCGCCGCCACCAAGCGTGTCGCCTACGCCGAGGGCGAGGACGAGCGCGTGCTGCGCGCGGTGCAGGTGGTGGTCGACGAGGGCCTGGCGCGGCCGACGCTGATCGGCCGGCCGGCGGTGATCGCGCAACGTGTCGAGCGCTTCGGGCTGCGCCTGCAGGAAGGCCTGGACTACGACGTCGTCAACGTCGAGCAGGACCACCGCTACCGCGACTTCTGGCAGACCTACCACCAGATGACCGAGCGCAAGGGCGTCACGGTGCAGGTGGCGAAGATCGAGATGCGCCGCCGCCTGACGCTGATCGGCTCGATGCTGCTGCACAAGGGCGAGGTCGACGGCATGCTGTGCGGCACCTGGGGCACCACCGCGTCGCACCTGTTCTACATCGACCAGGTGATCGGCAAGCGCCAGGGCGGCAGCCCCAGCACCTCGCAGGACGTGCGCGTCTATGCCTGCATGAACGGGCTGATGCTGCCCGGGCGCCAGCTGTTCCTGGTCGACACCCACGTCAACGCCGATCCCAGCCCCGAGGAACTCTGCGAGATCACCGTGATGGCCGCCGAGGAGATGCTGCGCTTCGGCGTGCAGCCCAAGGCGGCGCTGCTGTCGCACTCCAACTTCGGCACCAGCGAGCACACCAGCGCGGCGAAGATGCGCAGCACGCTGGCGCTGCTGCGCGAGCAGGCACCGTGGCTGGAGGTCGACGGCGAGATGCACGGCGACGTCGCGCTCGACGGCGCACTGCGTCAGAAGATGATGCCGCGCAGCACGCTGAAGGGCGACGCCAACCTGCTGGTGCTGCCCAACATCGATGCCGCCAACATCGCCTACAACCTGCTGAAGACAGCCGCCGGCGGCGGCATCGCGATCGGCCCGGTGCTGCTCGGCGCCGCCAAGCCGGTGCACGTGCTGACCCCGTCGGCGACGGTGCGCCGCATCGTGAACATGACGGCGCTGACGGTCGCCGACGCCAACGCCGCACGCTGACACCGAACGGACATGCAGCGCGATTGAATGTCCCGCGCCGAGCCGATTGCACCGCTTCGGCGCGGGGGATTTGCTGCGGCGCACAGGTCCGAATGGCGACCGCGGATGTCACTCCGGGCCGCATCACGACCTTATTGGCATTGGCTATAAAGACAAGTGTGCGCATGCACACTTGATGCCACTATTGCCCTCTTTTGAGGCAGCGGCTTGAGGTTTTGCGCCCATTTCGGTACCATTCCGGTTTCTGGATTCAGGGATTACCCGTGTCTTCCTCCGGTCGGTCACTGCGGTGGCAAGGGCTTCGCTCGAAAGGGCTGGCTCTCGTGGTGGCGGCAGCAGGTCTGGCAGGTGCAATGCTTCCGAACGGAGCGGCATCGGCCAAGGAGGCAGCGCCGACCGCGGTCGTGCAGCTCGCCGAACTGCCGCCCGAGGCCGTGAAGACACATCGGTTGATCCTGTCCGGCGGGCCGTTCCCGTACTCGAAGGACGGCTCGGTGTTCGGTAACCGTGAACGACTGCTGCCGGCGCACCCGCGCGGCTTCTATCGCGAATACACCGTCAGGACACCGGGCGCTTCGAATCGGGGCGCGCGCCGGATCGTCTGTGGCGGGCGGCAACCCACCCAGCCGGAGTCCTGCTACTACACCGCCGACCACTACGCGAGCTTCCGCCGCATCGTGGAGTGATCGGCAAAGGCATTTGTGAAACGAGGAGGAACGCGACCATGCTCTTGCAGACCGTCCGTCCGAACATTGTCCAAGCCATCCGCGCCTACCGCGTGGAGGATCTGATGGCCGCCGCGGAAGACGCGGGCCAGCATTTCCTCTATGCCAACCTGACCGCGGCGCAGTCCAAGCAGGAAGTGCTGGAGTCGATCGCCCAGGCGTTCCTGTTCCCCGCCCACTTCGGCAAGAACCTCGACGCGCTGTACGACTGCATGACCGACCTGGTGCACAAGGCCGGCACGCAGCCCGGCTTCGTGGTGGTCCTGGAGCAGTTGCCCGACAACCCGCGTTTCGACCGCGAGGCCCGCGAGCAGCTGCTCGACGTGTTCCGCGACGCCGCCGACTACTGGGGCGAGCGACGAATACCCTTCAGGTGCTTCTATTCTTTTCAGTAGCCCGCTCCCAGGAACAAGGGTCATGGGAGCGGGCGACGGAAACGACCCAGAGCGTCGCCGACAAGCCGGCCAAGCCGGCGGCCAAGAGCGCAGCCAACGCCAGCTTCGGCATGAACATGCCGATGATGAGCAGCGCGTTCGACACGGCCATGTGGTTGAACGCCGCCTGAGCGGCGCACGTTCACGCTGAGACGACACGGCGGCCTGCGGGCCGCCGTTGTCATTGGGCGGCCGTGGCTGCGGCCAGCGCGAGGTACTCGGCCACCGGTACCTCCTCGGCGCGGCGCTGCAGGTCGAAGGCCGCCGTGCAAGCACGCTGCTCGAGCCAGCGGCCCAGCGTGTGGCGCAGCAGCTTGCGGCGCTGCGAGAAGGCCACCGTCACCAGCTCGCCGAGCAGCGCGGCGTCGACCCGGTTGGTGCCCGGCAGCGGCTGCATGCGCACCACCGCCGAGTCGACGCGTGGCGGCGGGTCGAAAGCCTCGGGAGGCACTTCCAGAAGCGACTCGATGTCGTAGCGCCATTGCAGCATCACGCTCAGCCGCCCATAGTCCTTGCTGCCGGGGCTCGCGGCCATGCGCTCGACCACCTCCTTCTGCAGCATGAAGGTCTGGTCGACGACACGATCGGCCACGCCCAGCAGGTGGAACAGGATCGGCGTGGAGATGTTGTAGGGCAGGTTGCCGACCACGCGCAGCGGCTGGCCGAGGCGGTCGGCGAGCGCCGCGAAGTCCACCGACAGCACGTCGGCCTCGACCACGTCGAGGCGCGGGTTGCGGCGCAGCCGGGCGGCGAGGTCGCGGTCGAGCTCGATCACGGTCAACCGCTCGCAGCGCGCCAGCAGCGGCTGGGTCATCGCACCCAGGCCGGGCCCGATCTCGACCAGCGCCTCGCCTGGCCGCGGATCGATCGCCGAAACGATGGCGTCGATGACCGAATCGTCGGAGAGGAAGTGCTGCCCGAAGCGCTTGCGGGCGATGTGACCCATGGGCGGCAGCCGCGTTAGAGCGGCGCCTCGCGCATCTCGATGTAGGCCCGCGCGCGCAGTTCGCGCAGCCACTCGGCGTAGGCCTCGTCGAACTTCTGCTCGCGCAGCACGTTGCGCGCCTGCTCGCGCTGCTGCTTGGCGTCGAGCGTGACGCTGCGGCGCTCGGTCACCTGGATCAGGTGCACGCCGAAGCGCGACACGACCGGATCGGACAGGCCGTTGATCGGCAGCTTGTTCATCGCATCCTCGAACTCCGGCACGAACATGCCCGGCGAGGTCCAGCCGAGATCACCGCCCTGCACCGAACTGCCGTCCTCGGAGTTGTCGCGCGCCAGCGCTTCGAAGCCGGCGCGACCGGACTCGATCTGCTGCTTGAAGCCGGCGATACGCCGCTGCGCCGCTTCGGTGGACAGCTGCGCCGAAGGCCGCAGCAGGATGTGGCGGGCGCGCGTCTGCTGGATGCGGAAGGCGTCGCCCTCGCGCTTGTCGACCAGCTTGAGCAGGTGGAAGCCGGCGCCGGTGCGCAGCAGCGCGGGCGCCACCTCGCCGGCCTTCAGCGGGCGCACGGTCTCGACGAAGACGTCGGGCAGGCGTTCTGCCGGTCGCATGCCGATGACGCCGCCGCTGGCGCGGTTGGAGTCCTCGGAGACCTCGCGCGCCACCGCCTCGAACGATTCGCCGCCCTTGATGCGCTTCTGCGCCGCCTCGGCAATCTCGCGGCGGCGTGCGGTGTCGGCGATGCTGGCGCCGTCGGGCACGCTGACCAGGATCTGCGCGATGTTGTACTCGGCCACCGCGCTGGCGGCCGTGCGGCGCTGGTCGAGCCAGGCGTCGATCTCGCCGTCGGTCACGCGGATGCGCGACTGCACCTCGCGCTCGCGCACGCGCTCGGTGAGCAGCTGGTCGCGCACGTTGGTACGGAAGCGTGCGTAGTCGATGCCGTCGCGGCGCAGCCGCTCGCGCAGCTGCGCCATCGTGACCTGGTTCTGCACCGCGACGTTGTTGACCGCGCGGTCGAGCTCGGCCTCGTCGATGCGCTGGCCGCTATCGCGCGCGTGGGTCAGCTGCACGCGCTCCTCGATCAGCGCGTCGAGCACCTCGCGGCGCAGCTGCTCCTCGGGCGGCAGCGTGGCGCGCTGGCGGGTCGCGTCGTCCTTCACGCGCGCGATGCGGGCGTTCAGCTCCGCGGCGGTGACCAGTTCCTGGTTGACGATCGCGAGGATGTAGTCGCCGGTGCGCGGCGCGTTCGCCTGGGCGTGCGCGGTGGCCGCCACGGCGGGGAGCAGGAGCGCCAGCAGCACACGGCGCAGGCCAGACAGGGCATCAGTCATAGGATCTCGGCACGGCAGGCGTGCCACGCTCTTCTCGCAGCATCCGGTAGCCGGGGATATTGTCCTTCAAGACCTGCAGCGGGTTCGACCCGATGCGCGACAGGCCGACGAGCTCCAGCTGCAGCAGCAGGCGCGTGGTGGCCTCGCTGCGGCCGGTCGACAGCCGCTCGGCGACCACCCGGCCGATCCAGCAGCCGGCGTCGTACTCGAGGCCGAGCACCGAGTCGGTGATGCGGCTGTCGCGCACGCTGTAGTTGATGCGCCCGACGCCGTACCAGCTGCCCTTGCACTGCGAGCCGCCGGCATCGGCATTGGCCGCCTCCAGCGGCGTGCGGCCGTAGACCGGCCATTGCCAACCGAGCTCGACCTGCTCGCTCAGCCCGCGCGCCAGCCGGTAGGTCATGCCGACGGTGCGGTACGGACCCGGCGAGTAGCGCGCGCCGAGGATGGAGCGCACGGTGCGCTTGGAGTCGGGGCTGTACTGGATCGAACCGTCCAGCGTCCAGCGCCGCGAGATGTTGGTCGAGCCGAGCAGCAGCACGTCGGAGAAACGCTGCGTCAGCGGCGTGCACTCCGGCGCGGTCAGCGGGTCGGCCGACTCGGTGCAGTCGGCGGTGATGCGCTGGTCGCGGAACAGGTAGCGCTGCACGACGCCCAGGCGCAGCGCTTCGGCGCCGGTGTCGGGGTCGAGGAAGCGCGTCGTCACGCCGCCGGTGATCTGGTGCGCGTCCGACACGCGGTCGACGCCCGAGAACGCGTTCTCGGAGTACAGCGACTCGAAGTTGAAGTCCTTCGCCGCGGAGTCGAAGGCCAGCCGCGCGTCCTGGCGGCGGTAGGGTGTGTTGACGTACATGAAGCGCGGTTCGAGCGTCTGCCGCACCGCGCGGCCGAACCAGCGGGTGTCGCGTTCGAACTGCCAGTGACTGTCGACGCTCACCGTCGGAATCGTGCGCGACAGGCCGCGCTGCCCGCCCAGCGGCTCGTCGAGCGAGTAGGCCGCCGCGTTCAGCGACAGCTTCGGCGTCACCGTCCAGCCCGGCGAGACGAAGGGCCGCGCGATCGATCCCAGCGCATGCCAGCGCACGCCGACCGGCCGCGCCGCGGCCTGCAGGTCGGCGCGGCCGTCGCTCGGCTCGGCGAAGCGGTTCAGCTCGGTCTCCAGCGACAGCTCGAAGCCGGCGCCCAGGCGCTGCAGCCCGCGCACGCCGACCTGCGGCGCGCGGTCGTAGGGCGCCTCGATGCGGCTGTCGCTGTCCTGCAGGATCTGCCAGCGGTGCACGCGCGCATAGCTGCTCCAGTCGCCCCAGTCGCGGCGCAGCGCCGCGTCGGCCAGCAGCAGCCGCGGCGTGATGCTGGGCACGGCTCGCGGGAAGTCCTTCCAGTAGGCATCGTCGGAGACGCGCAGGCCGTTGAAGGTGTAGCCCACACCCAGCGGCAGCGTGCCTTCATGGTTCAGGTTGAGCGCCTGGCGCGAGCGGCCGGTCAGGCGATCGTTGGGCAGCAGGTGCAGGTTCATCGTGCCCTGGTGCTGCGTCTCGAGGTAGCGGAACTCGGCCTCGCCGCCGATGCCGCGCTTGGCGGAGATCATCGGCGTGAAGGTGGCGTCGCGGTTCGGCGCGATGTTCCAGTACCAGGGCATCGAGAACTGCAGGCCGCTCTTGCTGTCGATGTTGATCGACGGCGGCAGCCAGCCCGACTTGCGCGCGTCGGTGAGCGGGAAGCTCAGCACCGGCGCGGCCAGGATGGGCACGCCGAGGAAGCGCAGCACCGCGTTCTCGGCGATGCCCTCGTTGGCCTCGAAGTCCATCTTCACGCGGTCGGTCGACAGCAGCCAGTCCGGCCCGCCGCTGCCGTCGCTGGGGCAGCTGGTGTAGGTGGCGCCGGTGGCCACCGCACGCTGCTCGTCGAGGAAGTCGATGCGCTTCGCAGTGCCGCCCGCGCCGGTGCGGCCGAAGTGGTAGCTCGGCTCGAGGAAGAAGCCCTCGAACTGCTGCACGTGCAGCTGCAGTTCGGGGCCGCTGTAGACGTTGCCGTCGCGGCTGATGCGCACGTTGCCGCGTGCGCGGGCCAGGTCGTCCGGGTGCTCGTAGCTGAGCCGGTCGGCGCGGATCACCAGGCCGCCGCGGCGGAACTCGGCATCACCCTCGGCCAGCGTTTCCAGGTCGGGCCGGCCACGCAGCTCCTTCGCGCGCACGATGATCGGCAGCCGCCCGGCACCCTCGCCGCGCGGCAGCGGCTGCAGCTCGGGCACCGCCTTCAGCGGCAGGCCCTCGTCGGCGATGGCCTGCGCGCGCACCATGCCTGCCGCGCCCAGCGCCAGCACCAGCGGCGCGAGCCGGCAGGCGCGGGGCAAGGTCGAGCGATGAGGCCGGGGCACGTGCAGCAAGGGGAGCGGGGCACCGTGCGGCTTCGTCGGCGCGCCCCGTGAACGAGAGCGAGCGCGGCCGCGGGACGGCGGGGTGGTTTGTAGAATGAATTATCCACGAGGGCCCCCGGCCCGCACCGCCTTGACCGCCACACCCTCCCCCGCCCCGATCTCCTGGCATGACACGGCCCGGCAGGCCGCCTTCGAGCGCTGGCTGGCCGACGTCGCCGCGCGCCGCGCGCTGCAGCCGGCGACCTTGCGCAGTGCCTCCAGCGATGCCAGCTTCCGCCGCTACTTCCGCGTCGACGGCGCCGCCGGCGCGAGCTTCATCGTGATGGACGCACCGCCGCCGCAGGAGGACGTGCGCCCCTTCGTCGCCGTCGCCGCGCTGATCCACGCCGCCGGACTGAACGCACCGCCGGTGCTCGAGCAGGACGTGGAGCAGGGTTTCCTGCTGCTCGGCGACCTGGGTTCGCGCCTGTACCTCGGCGAGCTGCACGACGCCGTCGCGCGCCAGGACACCTCGCGCCGCGAAGCGCTGATGCGCGATGCGATCGCCGCGCTGGTGCAGTTCCAGTCGCGCGCCGATGCGAGCGGCCTGCCGCCCTACGATGACGCGCTGCTGCGCCGCGAGCTGGCGCTGTTCCCCGACTGGTGCGTGGCGCGCGAGCACGGCGTCACCTGGAGCGAGGCGCAGCAGCAGCAATGGCAGGCCGCCTGCGACCTGCTGGTGAAGAGCGCGCTGGCCCAGCCGACGGTGGCGGTGCACCGCGACTACATGCCGCGCAACCTGATGGTGGCCGAGCCCAACCCCGGCATCCTCGACTTCCAGGACGCGGTGCGCGGCCCGATCAGCTACGACGTCGCCTCGCTGCTGCGCGACGCCTTCATCTCCTGGCAGGAAGAGCAGGAGATCGACTGGGCGGTGCGCTACTGGGAGGCGGCGCGCAGGGCGGCGCTGCCGGTGCCGCCGGACTTCGGCGACTTCTGGCGGCAGCTGGAATGGATGGGCCTGCAGCGCCACCTGAAGGTGCTGGGCATCTTCTGCCGCCTGAAGCACCGCGACGGCAAGCCGAAGTACAGCGAGGACCTGCCGCGCTTCTTCGCCTACGCGCACAAGGTGGCGACGCGCTACAACGGCCTGGGCCCGCTGGCGCGACTGCTCGAGCCGCTGATGGGCACCGAGCGGGTCGACGCCTTCTACTGAACTTTCTGCTGCGCCTTGTGCGTCGGCTGCGTCTCGCAGCCGGCCGCGATCAGCCACGGGTCGCGGTCCTCGCCACCGAACACGCGCACCAGGAAGTCGACGAAAGCCCGCGTGCGCGCCGGCACGTGCTTGCGCGTCGGCATCGCGGCATAGAGCGTCGCGTCGAACAGCCGCCACTCGGGCAGCACCCGCTCCAGCGCGCCCTCGCGCAGCGCATCCTCGGCGACGAAAGACGGCAGCCCGGCGATGCCCAGGCCGTGCAGCGCGGCGGCGTAGAGCATGTCGACATGCGTGGTGCCGAGCAGCGGGCGCGGCGGCGCGAGCGTCACCGAGTCGCCGGACGGCTCGTCGTCGCCGAAGATGCCGCGCACGAAGTTCACCTCGCGCAGGAAGGTCGGCAGCATCGCGTCGTGCTGGCCCAGGTCCTTGGGGTGCTGTGGCCGGCCACGGCGGTCCAGGTACTCCGGCGAGGCACAGGCAACCATCTCGCTGCGCGCCAGGCGACGGGCGACGAAGTCACCGTCCAGCGGCCTCCGCGCCACCGTCAGCAGGGTCACGTCGAAGGCCTCGTCGACGGTGTCGACCGGCCCCGGCGCGACCAGCTCGATCGTCACCTTCGGGTATTGCGCGTGGAACGCCGGCAGGTGTTTGGCGAGCTGGTGCACCGCCAGTGCCGGCGGTGACAGCACGCGCAGGTGCCCGCGCGGTTCGCTGGCCGCCGCGCTGGCCAGCGCCTCGGCCTCCTCGACCTCGGTGAGGATGGCGCGCACGCGTTCGAGGTAGTTCTCGCCGATGTCGGTCAGCGAGAGCCGCCGCGTGGTGCGGTTGATCAGCCGGGCGCCGAGGTGCTCCTCGAGGTCGGCCACCAGGCGCGTGACGACGGCGGGCGAGAGGTTCAGCTCGCGCGCCGCGCCGGCGAAGCTGCCAGCGTCGATGACACGGGCGAAGACACGCATCGAGTGGAGTCGGTCCATTGAATTGTTTCTGCTTCAGCAATGCCGTGTTCGATCGTACGCGGTTTATTGAATGAACGGCAATGCCTACAGTTCATCCCATCGCAACGCTGAACTGAAAGGAAAGCACCATGAACAGCAAGCAACTCATCGCCGCCGCCGCCTTCGCCGTGATCGGCAGCTCCGCCTTCGCCGTCGACGCCGAGCAGGTGGTCGCGCCCAAGGGCCAGCTGACCCGCGCCGAAGTGCAAGCCGAATACACCCGTGCCCGCACCGCCGGCGAACTGGTCTACTCGAACGAGAGCTACAGCGGCGTGCGCGCCCAGTCGTTCGCCGCCCGCAACGGCGCGATCGAGCGCACCGCCACCCGCAGCCGCGACGAAGTGCGCGAGGAAGCCCGCGCCGCCGGCCGCAACGCGACGTTCAACCAGAACTACGTCGGTGGCTGAGCCCGGACGAGGGGCCGTGCCTGCGCACGGATCCTCGCCTGGCGAAGCGGCCCGGCTTGCAAGCCGGGCCGTGGACGAACTGCACAAGGCCGCCCCTCCGGGCGGCCTTTGTCATGGCCGGCCCGACAATAGGCGGCCATGCTGCGAATCACCGAACTGCGCCTGCCGCTGAACCACCCCGAGCCCGCCTTGCGCGAGGCGGTGCTGGCGCGGCTGGGCATCGCCGACGCGGCGCTCAAGCGCATCGAGATGTTCCGCCGCGGCTACGACGCCCGCCGCAAGAGCGACATCGTGCTGGTCTACACGCTGGACTGCGAACTCGACGACGAGGCCGCGGTGCTGGCCCGTCACGCCGGCGACCCGCATGTGCGCGTCGCGCCGGACACCCGCTACCGCTTCGTCGGCCATGCGCCGGCAGACTTCGCCGCGGTGCAGCCGCCGCGCCCGGTCGTCATCGGCTTCGGCCCCTGCGGCCTGTTCGCCGCGCTGATCCTCGCGCAGATGGGGCTGCGGCCGATCGTGCTCGAACGCGGCAAGGCGGTGCGCGAGCGCACGCAGGACACCTGGGGCCTGTGGCGCAAGCGCGAGCTGAACCCGGAGTCGAACGTGCAGTTCGGCGAGGGCGGCGCCGGCACCTTCTCCGACGGCAAGCTGTGGAGCCAGATCAGCGACCCGCGCCACCTGACGCGCAAGGTGCTGACCGAGTTCGTCAAGGCCGGCGCGCCGGAAGAGATCCTTTACGTCAGCAAGCCGCACATCGGCACCTTCCGGCTGGTCAGCATGATCGAGAAGATGCGCGCCGAGATCGAGGCGCTGGGCGGCGAGATCCGCTTCCAGGCGCATGTCACCGACCTGCGCATCGAGGCCGGCCGGGTGCGCGGCGTGGCCCTCGAGGACGGCACGCAGATCGACGCCGAGCACGTGGTCCTCGCACTCGGCCACAGCGCACGCGACACCTTCGCCATGCTGCATGCGCGCGGTGTCTTCATGGAGCCCAAGCCCTTCTCGGTGGGTTTTCGCATCGAGCATCCGCAGTCGATCGTCGACCGTGCGCGCTTCGGCCCCAATGCCGGCAACCCGCTGCTCGGCGCGGCCGACTACAAGCTGGTGCATCACGCGAAGAACGGGCGTTCGGTCTACAGCTTCTGCATGTGCCCCGGCGGCACCGTGGTCGCAGCCACGTCCGAGGCGGGCCGCGTGGTCACCAACGGCATGAGCCAGTACTCGCGCAACGAGCGCAACGCCAACGCCGGCATCGTCGTCGGCATCGCGCCGGCCGACTACCGCCAGGACGGGCGCAAGGCCGACGACGGCGGCCCGGTCAACCCGCTGGACGGCATCGCCTTCCAGCGCGCGCTGGAGTCGCGCGCGTTCGTGCTCGGCGGCGAAAACTACGACGCGCCGGGCCAGCGCCTGGCCGACTTCCTCGCCAACCGGGCCTCGCGCGAGTTCGACACGGTGCAGCCTTCGTACAAGCCGGGTGTGCGGCCGACCAACCTCGGCGAGCCCGGCAACGAGATCCTGCCCGCCTACGCGATCGAGGCGATCCGCGAGGCGCTGCCCGCCTTCGACCGGCAGATCAAGGGCTTCGCGATGCCGGATGCTGTGCTCACCGGCGTGGAGACGCGCACCTCGTCACCGTTGCGCATCACGCGCGGGCGCGACTGGCAGAGCCTGAACGTCAAGGGCCTGTACCCGGCCGGCGAAGGCGCGGGCTATGCGGGCGGCATCATGTCCGCCGGTGTCGACGGCATCGAGGTGGCCGAGGCCGTCGGCCGGGCGATGCTCGCCGCCGCGGCCGCTACTGCGGCTTGACCAGCAGGTCCTGGATCGCCACCGACTTGACCGCCGCATCCTCGCTGTCGTCGCCGAGGTAGGCGTTCAGTCGGTCGCGCATGTCTTCGGCGAGCCGGGGAATGCCCTCCGGCGAGCCGATCTGTTCGCGGGTCTGCTGCGCGATGCTGACCTCGAGCAGCAGGCCGACCTGCTGCACGTTGCGCTGGATCTGCGCCTTGGCGTCGCTGTCCTGCACGTCGAGCGCGACGCGTGCCTTGACCACCGTGCCGTCGACCGTGGTCGCCCGCACCTGCGGCAGGCTGACCCAGTCGGGCATCGCCTTGGCCGGCGGCGGTTCGTTCCACGGCAGGTCGACCCAGGACATGCCCACCGACACGCCCACCGGCAGGGCCACCAGCGCGGCCAGGATGGCGACGACGATCGTGTTGCGCCGGTTGTCGGTGCCGGCATCGGGGTCGGACTGGTGCGGTGTCGGGGAGGTGGCCATCGTCGGCGGATCGGCAGGTCGAAGCCCCGATTAGAGGGCCCGCGACGCTGCCTCGACCGCCGGATCAGCGTGCCGAAAACCGCACAGTTGTGGCGGCTGCCACGAAAGCCCCGACTACGGGCAGGCGGCCATCACTTGTGCGACCGCTGCCGTCAACTTCTTGCCGTACGGCACATGCAGGAACTCGTTCGGGCCGTGCGCGTTGCTCTTCGGCCCGAGCACGCCACAGACCATCATCTGCGCCCTCGGGAAGCCCTGCTGCAGCATGCTCATCAGCGGGATCGTGCCGCCCTGGCCGATGTAGCCGCAGGGCGCGCCGAAGTGGGTGCCCGACGCGGCGTTCAGTGCGTCCTCGAGCCACGGCGCCAGCGCCGGCGCGTTCCAGCCGCTGGCGCCCTGCGCGCCGACGCGGCCATCGGCGGCAAACGTGACCTTCGCGTTGTACGGCGCGTTGTCCTCGAGCAGCGCCTTCAACTCGGCCGCGGCGCTGTTGCCGTCGACCAGCGGCGGCAGGCGCAGCGACAGCTTGAACGCGGTGTAGGGCCGCAGCACGTTGCCGGCGTTGCGCAGTTCGGGGAAGCCGTCGGCGCCGGTCACGCTCAGCGTCGGCTTCCAGGTGCGGTTGATCAGTGCCTGTGTCGGGTCGGTGGTGGTCGGCAGCGTCGGGCCGCCGTCGGCGCCGCAGGCCCAGGGGAAGCGCTTCCACACTTCGTCGCCGAGGATGGCCGCAGTGGCACGCGCCTGCTCGAGACGATCGGCCGGGATCTCGCAGTGGAAGGCCTGCGGCAGCAGGTTGCCGGTCTTCGAGTCCTCCAGCCGGTCGAGCACCTGGCGCAGGATGCGGAAGCTCGACGGCACCAGGCCGCTCGAATCGCCCGAGTGCACCCCCTCGGTGAGGATCTCCACCTTCAGCGTGCCGGTGACGTTGCCGCGCAGGCTGGTGGTCAGCCACAGCTGGTCGTAGTTGCCGGCGCCGCTGTCCAGGCAGACCACCAGGGCGACGTTGCCCAGCCGCGGCCGCAGCTGGTCGATGTAGGCCGGCAGGTCGAAGGAGCCGCTCTCCTCGCAGCTCTCGATGATGCCGACGCAGCGCGGCCGCGGAATGCCTTGGCGGTCGAGCGCCTCGATCGCGGTGATCGAGGCGTAGATCGCGTAACCGTCGTCGGCGCCGCCGCGGCCGTAGAGCAGGCCGTTCTCGTACTTCGGCGTCCACGGGCCGAGGTCGTTGCGCCAGCCGTTGAACTCGGGCTGCTTGTCGAGGTGGCCGTACAGGCAGATGGTGTCGCTGCTGCCTGGTTTGGTGGCTGGCACCTCGAAGAAGATCACTGGCGTGCGGCCAGGCAGGCGCACCACCTCCAGCGTCAGGCCGGCGATCCTGCGCCCTTCCACCCAGTTCGCCGCGTCGCGGACCACGCGCTCGATCTGCCCATTCTTCGCCCAGTCGGCGTCGAACATCGGGCTCTTCGCGGGGATGGCGATGTAGTCGGTCAGCGCCGGGACGATGCGCTGGTCCCAGGCCTGCGCGGTGAAATCGGCGATCGCGGAGGCTTCGTCGGGCTGCAGCGGCAGCAGCGGGTCGCGGGCGTTCATTCAGGGGCTCCCTTCGAAGGCGGGGTGTCGAGTGTAGAACCGCGTCAGCCGCGCTGCAGCAACCACTCGCGCAGACGCGCAAGCACCTGGGCCTGCTCGGGCTCGTTGAAGATCTCGTGGTACAGCGGTGCGAACACCTGAGCCTGCACGACGCCCGCCGGTGCCGCCGCCGCGAACTCGGCGCTGCCGCGCGGCGCGACGCAGCGGTCGCTGCCGGCCCACATCAGCAGCGTCGGCACGCGCCAGCGCGACGCGCTCGCGCGCACGAACTCGCCGCCGTCGAGAATGAAGCGCGCCAGCCGCGGCGTGATGCGGTCGTGCACCAACGGGTCGGCGACGTAAGCCTGCACGACGGTGGCGTCGCGCGACACCCACGCCGGCTTCAGCCCGTTGCCGACCGCGAGGTCCGGCGCCAGCCGGCCGAGCGAGGCCAGCAGCAGCTTCTGCAGCGGGTTCATGTCGGCGGCCAGCGCCGGCGAGGACAGCACCAGCGCGTCGACCTCGCGGTGCCAGCGCGCCGGCTGCGCCTGCAGGCCCTCGGCGACGAAGCGCGCCGCGATCAGCCCACCCATGCTGTGGCCGAGCAGCAGCAGGCGTCCGGGCCGCGCTGCGCGTGTCGCGTCGATCACGACGGCCAGGTCCTCGAGCAGTGCCGTGTCGCTGGCGATGCGCCCTCGCGCGCCGCCGCTGCGGCCGTGGCCGCGGTGATCGTGGGCGAACACCTCCCAGCCGGCATCGTTCAGCATGGCAGCCACGTGGGCGTAGCGGCCGCCATGCTCGCCCAGGCCGTGCACGATCAGCACCGTGCCGCGCGGCTGCGCGCACGGCCAGTGGTGGACATGCAGGCTCAGGCCGTCGGCGGTGGTCAGGGTCGGGGTCATGGCGCGAGTGTAGGCAGCGGCGGCAACGCTGCGGGATTGACAACACGGCGCATGGCGCTAGTCTCTCGCGCCTCGTTGGAGTCCACGATGAACGAATTCTTCAGCCTGCAGAACGACGGTCCGGTCGCCCACCTGCAGCTCAACCGCCCCGAGCGCATGAACACCATGACGCCGGAGTTCTTCCCGGCGCTGCGCGACGCGGTGCGTGGCCTGCAAGACGATGGTGCGACACGCGCGCTGGTGATCTCCTCCACCGGCAAGCACTTCAGCGCCGGCATGGCACTCGACGTGTTCGCCGCCGCGCCGCCGCGCTCGGCCGCGCCCGCCCACGACCGCCGCGACCCGAACGGCGACTCGCAGCGCCAGGCCGTCGGCGCACTGCTGCAGATGCTCGACACCGGCAGCGCGCGGGCACGCCTGAGCTTCCAGGAATCGCTGCGCCGACTGGTCGACTGCTTCGCCGCGATCGACGAGGCGCGCTTCCCGGTGATCTGCGCGGTGCAGGGTGGCTGCATCGGCGGCGCGCTGGACCTCGCCGCCGCCTGCGACATCCGCGTCTGCAGCGCCGACGCCTTCTTCACCGTGCAGGAAATCCACATCGGCATGATGGCCGACCTCGGCGTGCTGCAGCGCCTGGCCAAGATCGTGCCGCCTGGCGTGGCGCGGCAGATGGCCTACACCGGCGAGCGTGTCGAGGCGAAGCGGGCGCTGGAGACCGGCCTGGTCAACGCCGTGCTGGCCGACCCCGGCGCGCTGCTCGACCATGCCATGACGCTGGCCCGGCAGATCGCCATCAAGTCGCCGTTGGCAGTGGCTGGCAGCAAGTTGGCGCTCAACCATGCACGCGACCACGGCACTGCAGCGGCGCTGCAGCAGATGACGCTGCTGCAGAGCGCGATCTTCGACACCACCGAGATGGCCGAGGCGATCTCCGCGTGGAAGGACAAGCGTGACGGCGAGTTCGCCCCGCTGACGCCGATCGTGCGCATCTGACCGGCGGCTGCCGCGCCGCGGGCCCGCCTGCACGCGCGCGCATCTTTGGTTAGCATTGGTCAAGAGCAGTCCCTCGCACGCCGAGTTCATCCGCTCGCCCCCGCGTGTTTCTCCACTGAACCGGTTCGTCGGCCCATGAGGCCGGGCGGACGCCTTTTCGAGGACAGGTCATGATCCCTGGCACTCGCGCGCTTGCGCTTTCCATTGCCGTCGCCGGCACCGTGTCGATCAGCGGCTGCGGCCGCAGCCAGGCGCAGGGCGGGCCGCCGATGGCGCCGCCGGTGTCGGCCGCGCCGGCGGTCAGCCGCAGCGTGCCGCTGTACGAGGAGTTCAGCGGCCGTCTCGAGGCCACCGAGACCGTCGAGATCCGCTCGCGCGTCGCCGGCACGCTGCAGCGCGTGCACTTCCGCGACGGCCAGGAGATCAAGCGCGGCGAGCTGATGTTCAGCATCGACGCACGCCCCTTCACTGCCGAGCTGGCGCGGCTGGACGCCCAGCTCGTCGCCGCGCGCACCGCGGCGGCGCTGGCCGACACCGAGCTGGCACGCACCCGCAAGCTGCTCGAGCAGAAGGCCGTCTCGCAACAGGAGGCCGACCAGGCCGAGGCCGCGGCGCGCAACGCCGCCTCGGCGGTGAAGGCAGCCGACGCAGGCGTGGTGGCGGCACGGCTGAACGTCGAGTACACGCAGATCCGCGCGCCGATCGCCGGCCGCGCCTCGCGCGCCAACGTCACCGCCGGCAACCTGGTGGCGGTGGGCGACCCGGTGCTGACCACGCTGGTCGCGCAGGACAAGGTGCACGCCTGGTTCGACGTCAGCGAGCAGGCCTACCTGCGCGCACGTGCGCAGGCCAAGGGCAGCGCGGCGCCGAAGGTCGAGATGGCGCTGACCGACGAGAACGGCTACCCGCATGCCGGCAGCATCGACTTCATCGACAACCGCTTGAACCCGGCGACCGGTGCGATCCGCATGCGCGCGGTGTTCGACAACAAGGACCGGCGCTTCGTGCCCGGCCTGTACGCACGTGTGCGCCTGACCGGCGGCACGGCGAGCGGCGCGGTGCTGACGCCCGAGCGCGCCATCGGCACCGACCAGACCAAGCGCTACGTGTTCGTCGTCGGCGCCGACAAGACCGCGCAGTTCCGCGAGGTGCAGCTCGGCGCGCTGGTCGACGGCATGCGCGTGATCACCGGCGGGCTGAAGGCCGGCGAGCTGGTCGTCGTCAACGGCCTGCAGCGCGTGCGCCCCGGCGCGCCGGTCGCCGCGCAGGTGCTGGCGGTCGATGCGCAGGGCATGCCGGTGGAGGCGCCGCCCGCGCCGCCGCCGGGCGCTGCGCCCGCCTCCGCGCCGGTCGGTGGCGCTTCGGCGCCGAAGAAGGCCTGAGGCGCGCGCCATGAACATCTCGCGCTTCTTCATCGACCGGCCGCGCTTCGCGGCGGTGCTGTCGATCATGATCTTCCTGGTCGGCCTGATCGCGCTGCAGCGCCTGCCGATCTCCGAGTACCCCGAGGTCACGCCGCCGCAGGTGGTGGTGCGCGCGCAGTTCCCCGGCGCCAACCCGCGTGTCATCGCCGAGACCGTCGCGACGCCGCTGGAAGAGCAGATCAACGGCGTCGAGAACATGCTGTACATGAACAGCCAGGCCTCGGCGGACGGCTCGATGACGCTGTCGATCAGCTTCAAGATCGGCACCAACCCCGAGGTCGCGGCCACCGAGGTGCAGAACCGCGTCAACCGCGCGCTGCCGCGGCTGCCCGAGATCGTGCGCCAGATCGGCGTGACCACCGAGAAGAGTTCGCCGAACTTCATCATGGTCGTGCACATGGTGTCGCCGGACAACCGCTACGACGCGCTGTACCTGCGCAACTACGCGGCGCTGAACGTGCGCGACCAGCTGCTGCGCATCCCCGGCATCGGCACCGTGCTGACCTTCGGCTCGGGCGACTACGCGATGCGCATCTGGCTCGACCCCGACAAGCTGGCCGCGCGCAACCTGACCTCGGCCGACGTCGTCAAGGCGCTGCGCGAGCAGAACGCGCAGGTGGCGGCCGGCGTGGTCGGCGCGCCGCCCTCGCCGCAGCACACCGAATTCCAGCTCGCGGTCAACACGCAGGGGCGCCTGTCCACCGAGGCCGAGTTCGCCGACGTGATCGTCAGCGCCGACAACGCCGACGGCTCGCTGGTGCGCGTCAAGGACGTCGGCCGCGTCGAGATGGGCCCGAACACCTACGCGCTGGGCTCGCTGCTGAACAACAAGGAAGCGGCCGCGCTGGGCATCTTCCAGGCACCGAACTCGAACGCGCTGGCGCTGTCGTCGCAGGTGCGCGCGACGATGGACGAGCTGAAGAAGGACTTCCCGCCCGGCGTCGACTACGACATCGTCTACGACCCGACACGTTTCGTGCGCACCTCGATCGAGAAGGTTGTCTCGACGCTGGTCGAGGCGATCCTGCTGGTCGTGCTGGTGGTCGTCGTGTTCCTGCAGACCTGGCGCGCCTCGATCATCCCGCTGCTGGCGGTGCCGGTGTCGATCGTCGGCACCTTCGCGGTGCTGCTGGCGCTGGGCTTCTCGATCAACACGCTGACGCTGTTCGGCCTGGTTCTGTCGATCGGCATCGTCGTCGACGACGCGATCGTCGTCGTCGAGAACGTCGAGCGCAACATCGAGGAGGGCCTGAACCCGCGCGACGCGGCGGTCAAGGCGATGCACGAGGTCAGCGGGCCCATCATCGCGATCGGCCTGGTGCTGTGCGCGGTGTTCGTGCCGCTGGCCTTCGTCAGCGGCCTGGAGGGCCAGTTCTACCGCCAGTTCGCGGTGACCATCGCGATCTCGACGGTGATCTCGGCCTTCAACTCGCTGACCCTGTCGCCGGCGATGGCCGCCATCCTGCTGCGCCCGCACGACGTGCCCAAGGACTGGCTGACACGCGGCATGGACGCGGTCTTCGGCGGCTTCTTCCGCTGGTTCAACCGCGTCTTCAAGCGCGGCTCGGAAGGCTACGCCGGCAGCGTCACCACCGTGGTGGCGCGGCGCAAGGTGCTGGCGCTGGTGATCTACGCGCTGCTGCTCGCCGCCACGGTGCTGCTGTTCACGCGTGTGCCGCCGGGCTTCGTGCCGCAGCAGGACAAGCAGTACCTGATCGGCATCGCGCAGCTGCCCGAAGGCGCCAGCCTGCAGCGCACGACCGAGGTGCTGCGCCGCCTGTCGGACATCGCCAAGGGCGTGCCGGGCATCCGCGACTCGGTGGCCTTCCCGGGCCTGTCGATCAACGGCTTCACCGCCGCGCCGAACGCCGGCATCGTGTTCTTCGGCCTCGACGAGTTCGACAAGCGCAAGACGCCCGAGCTCAGCGCCGACGCCATCGTCGGCCAGGTCAACATGCGGCTGGGCGCGATCCAGGACGCCTTCCTGTTCGTGCTCTCGCCGCCGCCGGTCAACGGCCTGGGCAACGCCAGCGGCTTCAAGCTGCAGGTCCAGGACCGGGCCGGCCTGGGCGAGGCGGCGCTGCAGGGCACGGTGCAGCAGCTGATGGGGCGTGTCTACGGCGATCCGAACAGCGGCATCACGCAGTTCTTCAGCAACTACCAGATCAACGTGCCGCAGCTGTTCGCCGACGTCGACCGCACCAAGGCCAAGCAGATGGGCGTCAGCCTGACCGACGTCTACGAGACCATGCAGACCTACCTGGGCTCGCTGTACGTCAACGACTTCAACCGCTTCGGCCGCACCTTCCAGGTCATCGTGCAGGCCGACGCCGGCCACCGTGCCCGCGCCGAGGACATCGGCCGGCTGAAGGTGCGCAACAACAAGGGCCAGATGGTGCCGCTGTCGGCCATCATGACGGTGCAGCCGACCTTCGGCCCCGGCGCGGTGACACGCTACAACGGCTTCTTCGCCGCCGACATCAACGGCGCGCCCAAGCCCGGCATCAGCTCGGGCCAGGCGCAGGCCGAGATGGAGAAGATCCTGGCGCAGACGCTGCCGCGCGGCCTGGGCTACGAGTGGACCGAGCTGGTCTACCAGGAGAAGATCGCCGGCAACACGATGGTCTACATCTTCCCGCTGTGCGTGCTGCTGGTCTTCCTGGTGCTGGCGGCCACCTACGAGAGCTGGACGCTGCCGCTGGCGATCATCCTGATCGTGCCGATGTGCATCCTGTCGGCAATGGCCGGCGTGTGGATCAGCGGCCTGCTCGGCGCGCCGGGCGACAACAACATCTTCACCAAGGTGGCGCTGGTGGTGCTGGTCGGCCTGGCGTGCAAGAACGCGATCCTGATCGTCGAGTTCGCGAAGGACCTGGAGGAGAAGGGCGAGACGATGATGCACGCCGTCGTGCACGCCACGCGCATGCGGCTGCGCCCGATCCTGATGACCTCGATCGCCTTCATCGCCGGCGTGATCCCACTGGTGCTGTCGACCGGTGCCGGCGCCGAGATGCGCCGCGCGATGGGCATCGCGGTGTTCTCCGGCATGCTCGGCGTGACCTTCTTCGGCCTGTTCCTGACACCGGTGTTCTACGTGGTGCTGCGCCGCTTCACCGAGAAGCGCCGCGCGGCCGCCGCGCATGCCAAGTCGGTCGCGCTGCAGCATGGAGGCGACCATGCCTGACATCCGAAGCTCCCTGATCTCCCTGGCCGTCGCGACGCTGGCCGGCTGCGCCGTCGGCCCCGACTACCGCGCGCCGCAGGCCGCCGCGGCCGAAGCGGCGTTCGTGATGCCGGCCGCCAGCGGCGAGCCGGCGTCGGCCTTCTGGCGCGGCTTCGCCGACCCGGTGCTGGACGCGCTGATCGCCGACGCGGTCAGCGCCAACGCCGACGTGCGCCTCGCGCAGGCACGGCTGCGCGAAGCCCGTGCGCTGGCCGGCGAGGCCGACGCCAACCGCCTGCCCAGCGTGACGCTGGGCGCCGGCGCGGGCCGCGGCAACGAGGTCGGGTTCCCGATCGACAACTACCTCGCCGTCTCCGGCGCCTTCAACTGGGAGCTGGACTTCTTCGGTCGCAACCGCCGCGCCAGCGAAGCGGCGGCGGCGCAGGTGCAGGCCGGCGAAGCCGGCGTGCTGGCGGCGCAGCGCCTGGTCGGCGCCGAGCTGGCGACGCAGTACCTCGCGCTGCGTGCATTGCAGCAGCGCCTGGTGGTCGCGCAGGAGTCGCTGGCCAACCAGCGCGAGACGCAGCGCATCGTCAAGGCGCGCGCCGACCTCGGCCGCGGCACGCCGCTGGACGTGGCGCGCACCAATGCGCTGGTCGAGAGCACCGAGGCTTCGCTGCCGGCCTTGCAGGGCGCCATCGAACGCACGGCGCTGCGCATTGCCACGCTCACCGGTCGCTCGCCGCGTGCGACGCTGGCGCTGCTGGCCGAGACCAAGCCGCTGCCCAGCCTGCCGGCCACGCCGGCCGAGACGATCGCCGTCGGCACGCCGCAGGCCTTGTTCGAGCGCCGGCCGGACATCCGCGTCGCCGAGCGCCAGCTCGCCGCAGCCACCGCGGCGGTCGGCGTCGCGCAGGCCGACCTCTACCCGCGCATCAGCCTGGTCGGCGCGCTCGGCTTCACGGCCACGCGGGCATCCGACCTGTTCGACGCCGCCGGGCGCAGCACCAACCTCGGTGCCAGCATGAGCTGGAGCGCACTCGACTTCGGGCGCGTGCGCAACCGCATCGGCGCGAGCGAGGCGCGTGCCCAGGCCGCGCTGGTGCAGTGGGAGCAGACGCTGCAGCTGGCGCTGGAAGAGACCGAGGGTGCGCTGTCGTCGTACTCGCGCAGCGTGCAGCAGTCGGCGCGGCTGGAGAACGCGGCGCGCGAGTCGGCCGAAGCGGCGCGGCTGGCGCGCGTGCGCTACGAGGCCGGTGCCGCCGACCTGCTGACCGTGCTCGACGCCGAGCGCACGGCGCTGGCCGCGCGAGATGCACTGGTGCAGTCGCAGCAGGGCAGCCTGGCCGCGCTGGTGGCGGTCTACCGCGCCCTCGGCGGCGGCTGGACGCTGCCGTCCTAGCGTCCCTTGGCGTTCATTGCTTGGGAGCGCTGCGCGAGCCTGGGCCGATGGGTGAAGGCCTCGGTGGTGCCGTAGCGGCGCGCTGGGGCTTGTGTGGAGCGAAGTAGAGGGGGAGGACCCGCGAAGCGGGTCCGGCGGACATGAGCGGAACACAAGCCCCAGTGTGCCGCGGCCGCTCCGCCCGCCGCAGGATCGACGAACCGCAACGGGCCGCGAGCTGCGGCCGTTGCAACCCTGCCGCTACTTCTTCAGCTGCGTCGTGTAGTTGGTCGGCTGGAAGCGATAGCCCGCGCCCTCGCTGCTCAGCGTGCCCAGGCCAGGGAAGGACAGGTGCGAGGCGCCGACCAGGTAACCCTGCTTCGCCGCGTCGGCAAAGGCCTTGCGGCGCTGCGCCAGCGCTGCCTTCTGGTCGGTGTCGAAGGCGATGGTCACCGCCGGCGTCGCGAACTGCACCGCCGCGACGTGCATCAGGTCGCCCCACAGCACCAGCTTCCTGCCCTGGCTCTCGACCACGTAGTTGCGGTGCCCCTTGGTGTGGCCATGCGTGGCTACGGCCTTCACGCCGGGCACCAGCTCGACGTCGCCGCTGATCGGCTTGAAGCGCCCGGCATCGACGTAAGGCTTCAGCGAGGCCTGGGCGCCCTGGAAGAAGCCCTTGCTCTCCTTCGGCGCCGCCTCGAGGTTGGCGGCGCTGAGCCAGAAGTCGGCATCGGCCTGGTCGGCGCGCACCACGGCGTTGGCGAACACCGCCTTGCCGTCGGCCGCCAGGCCGCCGACATGGTCCGGGTGCATGTGGGTGATGTAGATCTCGTCGACCTGGTCGGTGGTGTAGCCGGCGGCCTGCAGGTTGGCGACCAGCTTGCCCAGCGTCGGCCCGAACAGCGCGCCGGCGCCGGCGTCGATCAGCACCAGCTTGGCGCCGGTGTTGACCAGGTAGCCGTTGACCGAGGTCTCCAGCGGCAGGCCGAGACGCCACTTGGCCAGCGCCGACTCGACCTTCTTCGGCGTCGTGCCCTGCAGCAGCTTCTCGACGTGCAGGCCGACGGTGCCGTCGGAGAGTGCGGTCACCTCGATGTCGCCGAGCATCGTGCGGTACCAGCCGGGCGCCTGGCTCGGCTGCTGCGGTGCGCCCGCCTGGGCCAGGGGCGCCAGCAGCACCAGCGCGGCGAGGGTCGTCGAACGGATCATGAGCAGCTCCTCGTTGTCTTTCGCGGAGCGCGCAGGATACGAACTTTCGCTCAGCCCCGCTCGAACTTGAAAACGGCCACGCTGGCGAGCAGGTTGGGCCACTGGCGCACCGCCTCGCCGTCCTGGATGCCGAAGGAGTCGAGGATGCGCAGGCCGTCCTTGCGCGCCAGCACCTCGAAGTCGGCGTAGGTGCCGACGCGGATGTTCGGCGTGTCGTACCACTCGTAGGGCAGCGCCTTGGTCACCGGCATGCGGCCGGTGGCCACGCGCAGCCGGTTCGGCCAGTGCGCGAAGTTCGGGAAGCTGACGATGCCGATGCGGCCGACACGCGCCGTCTCGCGCAGCATCTTCTCGGTGTTGCGCAGGTGCTGCAGCGTCTCCAGCTGCAGCACGACGTCGAAGCTCTTGTCCTCGAAGATCGCCAGGCCGTCTTCCAGGTTGAGCTGGATGACGTCGACGCCGCGACGTGCGCACTCGAGCACGTTGTCGTCGGCGATCTCCACGCCGTAGCCGCTGCAGCCGCGCTGCGCCTGCAGGTAGGCCAGCAGTTCGCCGTTGCCGCAGCCGAGGTCGAGCACGCGCGAGCCGGGCGGCACCAGGCCGGCGATGATCTCCAGATCTCGACGCTCGCTCATGCCGCCACCTCCTTCGCGAGGTTGTCGAAGCAGGCCTTCAGCACGCCGTGGTAGCGCGCATCGTCGAGCAGGAAGGCGTCGTGGCCGTGCGGCGCGGCGATCTCGGCATAGCTGACACGGTGCCGGTTGTCGAGCAGCGCCTTGACGATCTCGCGCGAACGCGCCGGCGAGAAGCGCCAGTCGGTGGTGAAGCTGACCACCAGGAAGCGGCACAGCGCGCCGGCGAAGGCGCGCGTCAGGTCGCCGCCATGCTCGCGTGCCGGGTCGAAGTAGTCGAGTGCGCGGGTGATCAGCAGGTAGGTGTTGGCGTCGAAGTACTCGCTGAACTTGTCGCCCTGGTGGCGCAGGTAGCTCTCGATCTCGAACTCGATCTCCTGCGTCGAGTAGCCCAGCTCGGCGGCACGCAGGCTGCGGCCGAACTTCTTCTCCATCGCGTCGTCGGAGAGGTAGGTGATGTGGCCGATCATGCGCGCCACGCGCAGGCCGCGCTTGGGCAGCACGCCGTGTTCGTAGAAGTGGCCGCCGTGGAACTCCGGGTCGGTGACGATGGCGCGCCGCGCCACCTCGTTGAAGGCGATGTTCTGCGCCGACAGGTTGGGCGCGGTGGCCACCGCGATGCACTGGCGCAGCCGCGCCGGGTGGCGGGTCGCCCACGACAGCGCCTGCATGCCGCCCAGGCTGCCGCCCAGCACCGCGGCCAGCGTCGTAATGCCCAGCCGGTCGAGCAGCCGTGCCTGCGCATCGACCCAGTCCTCGACGGTGACCACCGGGAAGTCGGCGCCCCACATCCGGCCGGTGGCCGGGTTGACGTGCATCGGCCCGGTCGAGCCGAAGCAGGAGCCGGGGTTGTTGACGCCGATGACGAAGAAGCGCTCGGTGTCCAGCGGCTTGCCCGGGCCGACCAGGTTGTCCCACCAGCCTTCGCTCTTCGGCTGGTCGGCATAACTGCCGGCGACATGGTGCGAGGCGTTCAGCGCATGGCACACCAGCACCGCGTTGCTCTTGTCGGCGTTGAGCGTGCCGTAGGTCTCGTACGCCAGTTCGTAGTCGGGCAGCAGCGCGCCGCTCTTCAGCGGCAGCGGCTCGGTGAAGCGCATCACCTGCGGTCGGACGATTCCCAGCGATCCCATGACGCCCCAGAAACAAGAACACCCGGCGCCGCGAAAGCGGAACACCGGGTGGGCGTCCTGTCTTTAGCGGAATTTATAGAGCGCTCGCAAGCCGGAACAAATCAGCGCTGGCGCCAGTATAGCGGCGCGGGTTCAAAGCGGCATCGGCGCGGTCTCGACCGCGATGCGTGCCGGCAGGTGGATGTGGAACACCGTGCCGCCACCGGCGAGGTTCTCGGCATGGATGCGCCCGCCGTGCGCCTCGAGGATCTTGCGGCAGATCGCCAGGCCCAGGCCGGTGCCGCCGGAGCCGTCCTTGGTCTGGCTGGACTGCACGAAGGCCTCGAAGACACGCTCGATCTCGTCGGGCGGGATGCCGGGGCCCTGGTCACGCACGCTGATGCGCAACTCGCCGCTGGCCAGCGTCTCGCCGCTGAGCTCGATGCGGCCGTGGAAGGGCGAGAACTTGATCGCGTTGGCCAGCACGTTGCGCACCACCTGCTGGAAGCGCATCGGGTCGACGCGGGCGACCATCGGCAGCTCCGACAGCGACAGCGTCAGCGTGAGCTGCCGGCCGGCCAGCAGCGGGTCGACCTCGCGCGCGACCTCGCGCACCAGCGCGCGCAGGTCGGTGCGCTCGAGGTGCATGGTGCCCACCGTGCTTTCGATCTTCGACACGTCGAGCAGGTCGTTGACCAGCGCCAGCATGCGCTTTCCGGAGGTGTGGATGTCGGTGAACATCGCCGCCAGCCTCTCGTGCTGGCGGCCGCGCACCATGCCCAGCTCGGAGAAGCCGAGGATGGACTGCAGCGGCGTGCGCAGCTCGTGGCTGATGTTGGCGATGAACTCGGTCTTCGCGCGCGAGGTTTCCTCGGCGGCGTCGCGCGCCTCGCGCGTGGCGCGTTCGGCCGCGCGGAACTCGCTGACGTCCATCAGCACGATCAGGATGCCGGCCGCCGCGCCGTCGTCGCCAGGCACGACCGTCTTGATCAGCATGACGTCGCGGCGCGAGCCGTCGCGATGCGTCACGCGCGCCTCGTAGCTGACCCGGCCGCCCGACTCCAGCAGCTCGCGGTCCTGGGCGCTGTGCAGCAGCGCCTCCTCGGGCGGCAGGTAGCTGGCGGCAGCCTGGCCGATCACGTCGGCGCGCCGACGGCCGGTGAACTCTTCCCAGGCGTGGTTGACGCTGACGTAGCGGCCCAGCGTGTCGAGCATCGACAGCGGCAGCGGGCTGATCTCCAGCATCAGCGCCGACACCGCCAGCTGCGTCTGCAGCTTCTGCTGCGCGACCACCCGGTCGGTTACTTCGGTGGCGCTGCCGGCAAAGCCGGCGATGCGCCGGCCGTCGGTCAGCGGCACGACGGTCACGTCGAAGTGCCGCGTGCGGCTGGCGCCGACACCCGGCACCGTGGCCAGCGCATGGCGCACCGGCACGCGCAGGTCGGGCGAGAACAGCGACTGCATCGCTTCGCGCTGCTCGGGCAGCACCAGCTCGTGCAGCTGCCCGCCGATCGCCTGCTGTGCATCGCCACCACCCAGCGCGCTCCAGCGCTCGTTGACGAAGCTGATCGCGCCGGTCGGGTCGGTGCGGAAGATCAGCGCCTGCACGCTGGCGATCGTCACGCTGAGCTCGCGCTCGCGTTCCGCCACTTCGGCCTGCGCCCGGTCGAGCAGCGCACGCGTGGCTTCGCGTGCGCGCAGGCTGCGCCAGGCGGTCAGCGTGGACGCAGCGACGAACAGCAGCAGCACCAGCGCCAGTCCGAACACGCTGCGCATGCCCTGCCACCACTGCGCTCGCACGTCGGCCAGCGGGTGCTCGACCAGCACCACCAGCGGCCGCGAGCGCGACACGCGGAAAGCGACCAGCTGCTCGTCGCCACGTGCACCCCGGCCGGCGTAGGTGGCGTGTTCGCGCGACGGCAGGTAGCTGCGGAACACCGGGTGCGCGTCCAGCGGCGAAGCCGGCGCCAGCGCCGCCGACCGCGTCGAGGTCAGCAGCGCGCCGTCGTAGCTGGCCAGCAGGGCCGCGCTGAGCGGGTCGCCGAGCGTCAGCTCCTGGTGGTTGGAGAAGGCGTCCGGGTTGATGAGGGCCACCAGCAGCGCGGCGTCGCGGGTGCGCAGCTCGACACCGCGCAGCAGCGGGATGAATCCGACGCCACCGGGCGCGGCCGAGCCCCGGCCGCCCAGGTCGGCGAGGCTGCGCCCGGCCATGAAGGCACCGAGCCGGTCGCGGTCCGCCGCCGGCCAGGTGCCCAGCGTGTGCATGTCGACGGTCTGGCCGAGGTCGCGCGCCGCCGTGCTGGTGATCACCTTGCCGCGGCTGTCCAGCAACGCGATGCTGCGCAGGAACGGCAGGCCGATCAGCGCCTGGTTGAGCAGCGGTGCCACCTCGCCGAGTTGCGCGAGGTCATGCGAGGCGATCAGCTCGGACAGCGAGCCCATCGCGATGGCGGTGGTCTCTACGGTTCGCGTGGCGTGGTCTTCCAGCACGCGCGCGAGCAGTTCGTTGCGCGAGCGCCGCGTCTCCAGCTTCTCCTCGTACTCGCTCCAGCCGAGCCAGGCCACCACCACGGCCACGAGCAGCGCCACCAGCACGCCGGCCCACGCCACCAGCGCGCTGGCGCGCCAGCGTGTCGCAGGCGGTGTCGGGTCGCGGCGGTCGGTGGCAGTCACACGCCGCCGATTGTCAGGGCTGCAGCAGCACGATCGGGCCCAGCCCGTGCCGCTTCGCCGCCGCCTCCAGCCGGCCGTCGCGCTTGATGCGGGCAACGAACTCGTCGACGGCGGCCAGCCACGCCTCGTCGCCCTGCTTCACCGCGTAGGCGTAGGGCAACACGTGGAAGGGCTTGGGCGGCGCGACCAGTGTGGCCCAGTCGGCGTTGTCGAGCAGGCGCCGGCTGTACGGGTAGTCGGTCATGAAGACGTCGACGCGGCCCGCCTCCAGCTCACGCTCGCGCGTGGCCGGCGGCTTGACCACCACCATCGTCGCCTGCTTCAGCGCCGCCGCCATCACCGGCTCCATGAAGGTGCCGGCCTGCACCGCCACCTGCACGCCGGGTTTGTCGATGTCGGCCCATTCGCGCACGACGCGGTTGCTGCGCGTGGTGATCGCGTAGATGTCGCTCTGCAGGTAGGGCTTGGAGAAGGCGATCTGCGCCGCCCGCGCCGGCAGCACGCCGACGGCAAACATCGCGACGTCGCAGCGATCGGTCTTCAGGTCGTCGATCAGCTTCTGGAACGAACTCTCGACGTACTCGACTCTGGTCTTCAGATCGCGGCCGAACTCGGCCGACAGGTCGATGTCGATGCCGACCAGCTGCTGCGTGCGCGGGTTGCGGAAGGTGACGCCGTAGTAGTCGGGCCAGATGCACACGCGCACCGACTGCGCGGTCTTGACGCGGTCGAGCACCGGGCCGGCCTGCGCCGCAGCGGCGGTCAGCAGCAGGGAAAGGGCGGCGGCGCCGCGCGCCAGCAGGGAAGCGGTCATGAATCGGTCCTCACTCGTGGTCTCACTCGGCAGTGCGCGGCACGATGCGCATCGGCGTGTCGCCGGTCAGGTCGTCGAAGCCGAGCCGGTTGCGGGTCACGCTGTCGCGCAACTCGATCATCTCGGCGAGATGGTCCAGGAAGCAGTCGACGACGCGCGGGTCGAAGGCACGGCCGCGCTCGGCACGCAGCATCTCGACGGCGCGCTCGTCGCTGAAGGCCTTGCGGTAGCAGCGGTCCATGGTCAGCGCGTCGAAGAAGTCGACCACGGCGACGATGCGGCCGGACATCGGAATGGCCTCGCCGGCCTGGCCCTTCGGGTAGCCTGTGCCGTCCCAGCGCTCGTGGTGCGACAGCGCCACCTCCGCGGCAAGCTGGAACAGTGGAATGCGCGAGCGGCCGAGGATCTCGGCACCCATTTCGGAGTGTCGGTTCATCACCTCGCGCTCTTCGGGAGAGAAGGCGCCGGGTTTCTTCAGCACGCCGTCGGGGATGCCGATCTTGCCGACATCGTGCATCGGCGCCGCCTTGCGCAGCAGCGCGGCCCAGTCGCTGCCCCGCCCAAGGCGCAGCGCGAGCGCCCAGGCCAGATAGCCGATGCGCACGATGTGCACCCCGGTGTCGTCGTCGCGGAACTCGGCGGCGCGCGACAGGCGCAGCAGCGCGTCGTGGTGGGCGCGCGCCACCTCCTGCAGCGCTTCGTTGCGCTCCTGATACATGCGGCCGAAGTCACGCACCAGGCGCTCCATCTGCGCGGCTGCGGCGTCGCCGTAACAATGGGCCTCGGGCATCTCTTCCGACACGGCCAGTGACGTGTCGCTCATGCCGTGGCCTCCTCGCCTTGAAGCATGCCGAGCAGCTGCATCGGACTGAAGGGCTTGACCAGGTAGGCGTCGGCGCCGGAGCGCAGGCCCGCGTCGCGATCAGTGCTGCTGCCACGCGCGGACAGCATGATCACGCGGGTGCGCGCCAGCGAGGGCTCCAGCTTGATCGCCAAGCACAGGTCCAGGCCGTTGCCGTCGCCGGGCATCATCACGTCGAGCAGCACCAGGTCCGGCTTGAAGCGCAGCGCCTCCTGCCAGCCGGCGGCGGCGTCGGCTGCCTCGCGGACCTCGCAGTCCTCCACCTCGAGCGTCAGGCGGATCAGGCGGCGGATGTCGACATGGTCGTCGACGATCAGGATCTTCTTCATGGTGCAGCCGAGGAACGGCGAAAGTGTCTGCTACGCATTGTCCACGAAAACATATTTATCATTTTTGCCGGGATCGCATTTCTGCTGCGAATCCGGCAAAATTACGCGATGGCGACACAAGATCCATCATCCTTGGAACCGTACACGACCATCGAGGTCGCCGGCCTGCTCGGATTGGCGGTGCGATCGGTGCAGCTGATGGTCGATCGCGGCGAACTCGACGCCTGGAAGACGCCGGGCGGCCACCGGCGCATCTCGCGTGCCTCGGTCGAGCGCTGGATGGCCGCACGCGGCGCCCGCTCGGGCGGCAACGCGCCGCAGCGCAGCGGCGCCAGGCGCGCGCCGCGCGTGCTGCTGATCGAGGATTCGGTGCACTTCCAGAACCTGGTGCGCCTGCTGCTCGGCCAGAAGTTCGCGGAGGTGGAACTGCACGTCGCCGACGAAGGCTTCGCCGGGCTGGCGATGGCCGGCCAGCTGCAGCCGGACGTGCTGATCGTCGACATCCTGCTGCCCGGCATCGACGGCGCGACGCTGATCACCAGCCTGCGCTCGCACCCGCAGTTCAGCCAGAGCCGGCTGATCGTCATCACCTCGCTGGACGAGCCTGAGCGCCAGCCCTACGCCTTCGCGCTGGCCGGCGTGCCGGTGGTGCACAAGCCTCAGCTCGTCAACGAACTGCCGGCGCTGCTCGCCGATGCGCTCGGCATGACCGCGGCGGAACCCGCCGCGATGTGAGTACGCCGGGTCGTTCCACGACTCGGCCCCCGTGGCGCATGCCGCTCAGGAACGCCCGATGAGCCGCCCGCGCGTGCTGCTGGTCGACGACGACGCGGCCATCCGCCGCTTCGTCGCGATGGCGCTCGAGGACATGGACATCGAGCTGGTCCAGGCGGCCGGCGTGCCGCAGGCTCGTGAGGCGCTGCGCGGCGCACCGTTCCGCCTGATCGTCACCGACCTGATGATGCCGGGCGAGACCGGCTACGACCTGCTGCAACACCTGGCCGATCACCCCGCGCAGCGTGCCGGCGCCCGGCTGGCCGTCTTCAGCGCGGGCATCGGTGCCGACATGCAGGCGCGGCTGGACGCATTGGGCGTGTGGCGGCGCCTGCCCAAGCCGACCTCGCTGACCGAGCTGGAACGATGTGTCGCCGACGCACTGGGCGGTGACGCACGCGGCAGCACGCCGGCGCCCGCCGCCGCGCCGCTCGCCGACAGCGAACGGGCCGCCATCGTGCAGCACTTCGGCGGCGACGAGGCGCTGTTCCTGGCCTACCGGGCCAGCTGCCTGGCGCAGTTCGCGAACGACCTGCGCGCCGGCGACGCCGCACTGGCCGGCGCTGACGCCGCCGCGCTGCGCCGGCTGGCGCACAGCCTGAAGAGCGTGCTGGCCACCCTCGGCCGTGCTTCGCCGAGCATGGTCGCCCGAGAGCTCGAGGACAGCGCCGCGCGCGCCGACTGGGCGGCCTCGACACCGCTGTGGTACGCCTTGCGCGACCAGCTCCGCAGTGGGTCCTGACCCCCCACAAGTGACAACCCGCGCGACAAACTCGGCATCATTCTGATACCGACTTCATTTCTCCTGTATCACTTATGGATGCCGATCCGGTGCTGGCCGGCGTCCGTGGCGACGCAGTGAACAAGCTGAAGATGCCGGCACGCCGTCGAAGCTTGACTCAGCCCAGCTCGCGGCTGGCCAGCGCCGCCGCTGCGGCGCGCGTCTCGACGCCGAGCTTCTCGAACACATGCTCGAGGTGCTTGTTGACGGTGCGCGGGCTCATGCCGAGGATCTCGGCGACGTCGCGGTTGGTCTTGCCCTTGGCGATCCACGACAGCACCTCGGTCTCGCGCGGCGTCAGCGACGCGGTGGCCAGCCGTGACGCCGGGGCCTCGCCGGCCTCGCGCAGGCGCAGCAGCCACATCGTCTCGCCCAGGCCGACCTCGCCGAGCCGTCGCGCCAGCAGCGTGCGGCCGTCGGCGGCGCTGCGTTCGGCCTCGGCCCCGGCAGCTAGCAGCCAGGCGATGCAGGCGGATTCGGCTGCAAAGAACCGCTCCAGCCAGGCCTGCGCCTGCGGCGAGCGCCAGGCCAGCCGGCCCCGCGCGTCGACCACGATCACGCCGAGCCCGCCAACGTCGACCGCCGCGCGCGCCAGCCGCACCGCGCGCGCATTGCGCACATGGGTGGCCAGCCGCGCCAGCACCTCCTGCGCACGCACCGGCTTGACGACGTAGTCGACCCCGCCGGCGGCGAAGCCGGCGACGATGTGCTCGGTCTCGGCCAGGCCGGTCATGAAGATCACCGGCACATGGGCCCAGGCCGGCTCGGCCTTGATGCGCCTGCAGGTCTCGAAGCCGTCGAGGCCGGGCATCAGCGCATCGAGCAGGATCGCGTCGGGCACCACCAGATCGAGCTGGGCCAGTGCTGCCGCGCCGTCGGCCGCGACCAGCACCGTGTAGCCCTCGGCCTCCAGTTCGCTGCACAGCGCGCCCAGAGAGGCCGGCGCGTCGTCGACGACGAGCACCACGTCAGGCGTCGCGGCACTGCTCACGCCAGCTCCTCGTCGCGCCGCGGCAGCGAGCGCTGCAAGCGCTCGATCATCTCGTTCCAGGCGAAACGTTCGACGAGCGCGCGCAGGTCGGCGGCCGCGGCGGCGCAGTCGGGGTGCTCGTGCACCAGCCGCTCCAGCGCCAGCACCAGCCCCTGGCGGTGGCCCAGCCGCGCCAGGCGGACCAGCGTGCGCGCATGCTCCTCGGGGATCTCGACGATGCTCGACGAGGCTTCGACGGCCCAGCTCGGCACCGACAGCTCGGCCACCCACTCGAGCTGCAGCACCCGCTGCAGCGCGGCCAGCAGTTCCGACTCGATCACCGGCTTGTCGACGAAGCCCTGCGCGCCGGCCTCGGCCAGCTTGTCGGCCTGGTTCTCGAACGCGTTGGCCGAGACCATCAGGATCGGCGGTGCAGAGAAGCCGCCGTCGCGGATGCGGCGCGCGGTCTCCCAGCCGTCCATGTCGTCCATCGTGATGTCCAGCAGCACCGCGTCGGGCACCTGTTCGGCGACGCTCTGCAGGCACTCGGTGCCGCTGGCCGCCTCGCGGATGCGGAAGCCCAGCGGCAGCAGCAGCCCGGCCAGCATCTGCCGCTGCGTCGGCTGGTCGTCGACCACCAGCAGCGTGCGCCGCGTGCCGATGTAGCCGGTCACCGGGCGCATCGGCACGCCGCGTTCGGCCGGCGGCTCGGCGGTCTCGCTGAGGTACAGGCGCACGGTGAAGGTGCTGCCCTGGCCGGGCACGCTCTTCACGGTCAGTTCGCCGCCCATCAGCTGGGTCAGCAGGTGGGTGATGGTCAGGCCCAGGCCGGTGCCCGGCTCGCCGGTGCGCCGGCCGGCGCTGCCACGCTCGAAGGGCAGGAAGATGCGCTCCAGGTCCTGCTCGGCGATGCCGATGCCGCTGTCGATCACCTCGAAGCGCACCACTTCGCGGCTGTTGTCCAGGCGCAGCACGATGCCGCCCTTGTCGGTGAAGCGCACCGCGTTGCCGAGCAGGTTGACGAGGATCTGGCGCAGCCGCCGCGCGTCGGCGCGCACGAAGGCCGGCACGCGGCCTTCGGTCTGCAGCTCGAAGCTCAGGCCCTTGGCCGCCGCCTGCGGCGCGACCATGCCGACGATGTCGTCGAGGAACTCGCGCACCGACATCGGCGCGATGTCCAGGCGCAGCTTGCCGGCCTCGATGCGCGCCAGGTCGAGCAGGCCGTCGATCAGGCCGTGCAGGTGCTCGCCGCTGCGCCGGATGGTGTCGACCGCCAGCCGCGGCTCGCCGCGCACCTGCTCGTCCTTCAGCAGGATCTGCGCATAGCCGAGGATGCTGTTCAGCGGCGTGCGCAGCTCGTGCGTCATGCCGGTCACGTAGCGTGTCTTGGCCTGGTTGGCGGCCTCGGCGAGGTCCTTGGCGCGCTGCAGCGCGGCGTCGGTGCGGCGGTGCGCCTCGATCTCGCGCGTCAGCAGCAGGTTCTGGCGGTTCGATTCGTCCTCGGCCATGTGGCGGCTCTCGCTGCCGAGCACGATCCACCACGCGCCGACCGCCGCCACCAGCGAGAGCAGCGCGAACGCCTGCAGGAAGGGTTCGCGCAGGCGTCCCGGCGCGCCGCCCTGCAGCGCGCTCTGCTGTTCGTAGACGACGCCGAGGATGACCGCGAGCAGCAGCAGCAGTGACACGACGACGACCAGGTAGTGGGCGACGCGGAAGTCGATCGCCGCGCTCAGCCGTGCCGGCAGCAGCCGCGCCAGCACCGAACGCACCTGGTCGGCGGCGCGCGCGTCGGGCTTGCAGCGGTCGTGGCAGCGTGACTCCAGCGTGCAGCACAGCGAGCAGATCGGCGCGCCGTAGGCCGGGCATTGCGCCATGTCCTCGGCCTCGAAGTGGTTCTCGCACACCGAACACTGCACCGACTCGCCGGGCTTCCACGGCGCTGCCGGCGAGCGCGCCATGTAGTAGCGGCCACGTGTCCACCAGGCCAGCAGCGGCGCAGCGATCATCGATGCCGACAGGGCGATGAAGGGCGCGTAGGCCTGCGCCACCGGCCCCATCGCTCCGGCGTAGGCCGCCACCGACAGCACGGTGGCGAACAGCATCGCGCCCATGCCGACCGGGTTGATGTCGTACAGGTGGGCCCGCTTGAACTCGACCGCACGCGGGCTCCAGCCCAGCGGCTTGTTGATGACCAGGTCGGCGACCAGCGCGCCGACCCAGGCGATCGCGACGTTGCTGTACAGCCCGAGCACGCTCTCCAGCGCGCCGAACACGCCCAGCGTCATCAGCAGCACCGCGATCAGCACGTTGAAGACCAGCCAGACCACGCGGCCCGGGTGGCTGTGCGTCAGCCGCGCGAAGAAGTTCGACCAGGCCAGCGAGCCGGCGTAGGCATTGGTCAGGTTGATCTTGACCTGCGAGACGATCACGAACAGCACGGTGGCGGCCAGCACCCAGCGGGCATCGTCGAACAGGTAGGCGAAGCCGGCCAGGTACATGTGCGTCGGCTCGATCGCCTTCTCGGTCGGCAGCTGCTGCTGAAGCACCAGGAAGGCGAGGAAGGCGCCGCCGAGCATCTTCACCATGCCCGGCACGATCCAGCCCGGCCCGGCGACCAGCACGGCGGTCCACCAGCGCACGCGGTTGGCCCTGGTCTTCTCCGGCAGGAAGCGCAGGTAGTCGACCTGCTCGCCGATCTGCACCACCAGCGAGAAGGCCACCGTCGCCGCGGCGCCGAACATCAGCGCATCGAAGCCCGAGCTGCCGGAGACACGCCCGGCCAGCGTCGTGAACTCGCTGAACTTGCCCGGGTCCTTGAACCACACCGCGGCATAGGGCAGCACGAACAGCACGATCCACACCGGCTGCGTCCACAGCTGCAGGCGCGAGATCAGCGTGATGCCGTGCATCACCAGCGGCACCACGCCGAGCGAGGCGATCAGGTAGCACAGCGACAGCGGCCAGTCGGTGTACATCTGCAGCGCCAGGCGCGAGGATGGCCGCCTCCAGCGCGAAGAAGATGAAGGTGAAGCTGGCGTAGATCAGCGAGGTCAGCGTCGAGCCGAGGTAGCCGAAGCCGGCGCCGCGTGTCAGCAGGTCCATGTCGAGGCCGTACTTGGCCGCGTAGTAGCTGATCGGCAGGCCGGTCAGGAAGGTGATCAGCCCGACGACCAGGATCGCCCACAGCGCATTGGTGAAGCCGTAGCTCAGCGCGATCGCGCCGCCGATCGCCTCCAGCGCGAGGAAGGATGTGGCGCCGAACGCGGTGTTGGCGACACGGAACTCGCTCCACTTGCGGAAGTGGCGCGGCGTGTAGCGAAGCGCGTAGTCCTCCAGCGTCTCGTCGGCGACCCAGCTGTTGTAGTCGCGGCGGATGCGGAAGATCTTCTGCGGGGCGAGGGCCATGGTGGCGGCGGCAGTCTGCAAGAAGCAGTCCCGGCGCGGCTACGTCGAATGACGTATTCGGGATGCGCACGCCCTCTCCTACCTTTGAGCGCCATGCCACGGCACACGACGCACAGCGTTGGTGCCCGGCGCACGGATTTGTCCTCAACCCGCCAGGAGAGCTGAATGTCCAACGACCATGACCTCGATCACAAATCGCTGCAGCGCCGCAGCCTGCTGCAAGGCGCCGCGGCGCTTCCGCTCGCCGGCCTGCCCGCCTGGGCGCTGGCCCAGCAGTTCCCGACCGCCAAGGTGAACACCACCAAGCTGGCGATCACCGACACCGAGGTGACGGTCGGCCAGCTGCACTCGGCCACCGGCACGATGGCGATCAGCGAGACCGGCTCGATCCAGGCCGAACAACTCGCCATCGACCAGATCAACGCGATGGGCGGCATCCTCGGCCGCAAGATCAAGGTCATCAAGGAAGACGGCGCCAGCGACTGGCCGACCTTCGCCGAGAAGAGCAAGAAGCTGCTCGTCAACGACAAGGTCGCCGCGGTGTTCGGCTGCTGGACCAGCGCCTCGCGCAAGGCGGTGCTGCCGGTGTTCGAGAAGGAGAACGGCCTGCTGTACTACCCGACCTTCTACGAAGGCCTGGAGCAGAGCAAGAACGTCATCTACACCGGCCAGGAAGCGACCCAGCAGATCATCTACGGCCTCGACTGGGGCGCGAAGGAGAAGAAGGCCAAGACCTTCTTCCTGGTCGGCTCCGACTACATCTGGCCGCGCACGTCGATGAAGATCGCGCGCAAGCACATCGAGACGGTCGGCAAGCTCGGCAAGGTGGTCGGCGAGGAGTACTACCCGCTGGGCAACACCAACTTCAACTCGCTGATCAACAAGATCAAGGTCGCCAAGCCGGACTGCATCTTCTGCGCGGTGGTGGGCGGCTCCAACGTCGCGTTCTACAAGCAGCTGAAGGCCGCCGGCATCACCGGCGACAAGCAGTTCCTGCTGACGCTGTCGGTGACCGAGGACGAGATGACCGGCGTCGGCGGCGAGAACTTCGCCGGCTTCTACTCGTCGATGAAGTACTTCCAGTCGCTGGACAACGCCAACAACAAGGCCTTCGTCGCAGCGTTCAAGGCCAAGTACGGCAAGGACGCGGTGATCGGCGACGTGACGCAGGCCGGCTACCTCGGCCCCTGGCTGTGGAAGGCGGCGGTCGAGAAGGCCGGCAGCTTCGACGTCGACAAGGTGGTCGCGGCCTCGCCCGGCATCGAGCTGAAGACCGCGCCCGAGGGCTACGTGAAGCTCGACGCCAACCACCACCTGTGGAGCAAGTCGCGCATCGCGATGGGCATGCCGGACGCGACCTTCAAGGTGGTGGCCGAGTCGCCCGAGCTGATCAAGCCGGATCCGTTCCCCAAAGGTTACCAGTGACCCACCCCCGGAGCGCCTGACGGCGCTCCCCCTCGAGGGGGCACCACCAGCGGACCGGCGGAGCCGGATCCGCGGTGTTCGCTTGATCGTCCTTTGTCCGCGGAGTCGTGCGATGAGTTTTTCCGAGATGCTGAACATCGGCCTGATGCAGGGCTTCGCGGGGCTGAGCCTGTTCTCGGTGCTGCTGCTGATGGGCCTGGGGCTGGCGATCATCTTCGGCCAGATGGGCGTGATCAACATGGCGCATGGCGAGTTCATGACCATCGGCGCCTACACCATCTTCCTCGGCTCGACGCTGACCGAGAAGTTCGCGCCCGGCTTCGTCGCCTACTACTTCCCGATCGCGATCTGCGTCGCCTTCGTGCTCGCCTTCGCCGCCGGCTGGCTGGTCGAATGGGCGCTGATCCGCCACCTCTACAAGCGCCCGCTGGACACGCTGCTCGCCACCTGGGGCCTGAGCCTGGGCATCCAGCAGATGTTCCGCTCCGGCATCGGGCCGAAGGAAGTCAGCCCCACGCTGCCCGACTGGCTGCTCGGCTCCTGGGCGCCGGCCGAGGGCCTGGACATCCCGATCAACGGCCTGTTCGTGCTCGCGCTGACGGCCTTCGTCACCGGCGCCGTGATGCTGGCCCTCTACAAGAGCCGCTGGGGCCTGCGTGTGCGCGCCACGGTGAGCAACCGCACGATGGCCAACGCCATCGGCATCAACACCAGCAAGACCGACCGCCTGACCTTCGCGATCGGCTGCGGCATCGCCGGCGTCGCCGGCGCGGCCTTCACGACGATCGGCTCGACCGGCCCGACCTCGGGCTCGCTGTACATCGTCGACGCCTTCCTGGTCGTCACCTTCGGCGGCGCCGCCAGCCTGCTGGGCACCGTCGCCTCGGCCTTCGGCATCGCGCAGACGCAGTCGATCAGCGAGTTCTTCATGAGCGGCTCGATGGCCAAGGTGCTGACGCTGTCGCTGATCGTGCTGATCCTGATGATGCGGCCGCAGGGTCTGTTCGCATCGAAGGTCCGTCGCTGAGCCGCTTGCCGAACCGTTCCGGAGAACCTTGCATGAATTCGATCAAGACCTGGCTCGCGCGCCCCGGCGTGGGCAGCACGCTGATCCTCGCGCTGCTGCTGCTGGTGATCCTGCCGCTGTCGCTCGACGCCTTCCGCCTCAACCTGGTCGGCAAGTACCTGACCTATGCCTTCGTCGCCGTCGGCCTGGTGATGGTGTGGGGCTACGGCGGCGTGCTGAGCCTCGGCCAGGGCGTGTTCTTCGGCCTCGGCGGCTACGCGATGGCGATGTTCCTCAAGCTCGAGGCCAGCGACCCGGTCAGCACCGCGATCCAGTCGACGCCGGGCATCCCCGACTTCATGGACTGGAACCAGCTGACCGCGCTGCCCTGGTTCTGGGTGCCGTTCAAGAGCCTGCCCTTCGCGCTGATCGCGGTGATCGCGGTGCCGACGCTGCTCGCCTTCATCATCAGCTTCGCGATGTTCAAGCGCCGCGTCGGCGGCGTCTACTTCGCGATCATCACGCAGGCGGTGGCGCTGATCCTGACCGTGCTGATCATCGGCCAGCAGGGCTACACCGGCGGCGTCAACGGCATGACCGACCTGAAGACGCTGCTCGGCTGGGACATCCGCACCGACTCGGCGCGCCTGATCCTCTACTACGTCTGCTCGCGCGCTGCTGCTCGGCAGCATCGTGCTGTGCGCGTGGATCCAGAAGAGCAAGCTCGGCACGCTGCTGCTGGCGATGCGCGACAAGGAAGACCGCGTGCGCTTCTCCGGCTACGACGTGGCGATGTTCAAGGTCGCAGTGTTTTGCCTGGGCGCGGCGCTGTCCGGCATCGGCGGCGCGATGTTCGCGCTGCAGGTCGGCTTCATGTCGCCGAGCTTCGTCGGCATCGTGCCCTCGATCGAGATGGTCATCTACGCCGCCGTGGGCGGGCGCATGAGCCTGGTCGGCGCGGTCTACGGCGCGCTGCTGGTCAACGCCGGCAAGACCTTCTTCTCCGAGAGCTTCCCGGATCTCTGGCTGTTCCTGATGGCCGCGCTCTTCATCGGCGTGACCATGGCCTTCCCCAACGGCCTGGCCGGCCTGGTCGAGAGCCACATCAAGCCCTGGTGGAAGCGCCGCCAGGCGCAGCGTGCGGCGCAGAAGGAAGCGCTGGCCGCGGCTCACGCCGCCTACCCGTCCGCGCCGACCAAAGCCGTGCCGGCGGCCCGTTCACCGTCCGGCCCGCCCACCCTGCCGCCGGGTGTCAGCGGCCAGCAGGCCTGATCAGGAGAAGCCATGAGCAGCAGCACCGACTTCGCACTCGCCGTGGAAGACCTCACCGTCTCCTTCGACGGCTTCAAGGCGATCGATTCCCTCAACCTCTACATCGACAAGAACGAGCTGCGCGTGATCATCGGCCCCAACGGCGCCGGCAAGACCACGCTGCTCGACCTGATCTGCGGCAAGACCAAGGCCAGCGCCGGCAGCATCAAGTTCCGTAACGAGGAACTGACGAAGCTGTCGGAACACACCCGCGTGCGCCGCGGCATCGGCCGCAAGTTCCAGACGCCGTCGATCTACGAGAACCTGACGGTCTTCCAGAACCTCGAGGTCTCGTTCCCCAAGGGCCGCTCGGTGCTGGGCGCCCTGTTCTTCCAATGCGACGACGAGGTCAAGGCACGCGTGCAGGTGGTGGCCGAAGAAGTCGGCCTGGCCGACATGCTGCCGATGGAGGCCGGGCTGCTCAGCCACGGCCAGAAGCAGTGGCTGGAGATCGGCATGCTGCTGATGCAGGAGCCCGAGCTGCTGATGCTCGACGAACCCATCGCCGGCATGAGCGCCCGCGAGCGCGAGTTGACCGCCGAGTTGCTCAAGCGCATCTGCAGCAACCGCGCGGTGATCGTGATCGAGCACGACATGGATTTCGTCAAGCAGATCGCCCACAAGGTCACCGTGATGCACCAGGGAAAGATCCTCGCCGAAGGGTCGATGGAGAAGGTGCAGAGCGACCCCAAGGTCATCGACGTCTATCTGGGCCATTGAGGACCCACAAGGAGCATCGCCATGCTGAGCGTGAAGGACCTGTTCGTCGCCTACGGGCAAAGCGAGGCGCTGCACGGCATCTCGTTCGAGGCGGCACCGAAGGAGACGGTGGCCATCATGGGCCGCAACGGCATGGGCAAGACCACGCTGTTCAAGAGCCTGATGGGCGTGCTGCCGACCAAGGCCGGCTCGGTCAGCGTGGCCGGCAGCGACATCACTAAAGACGAGAGCTACCGGCGCGTCAGCAAGGGCATCGCCTACGTGCCGCAGGGCCGCATGATCTTCCCGACGCTGACGGTCGAGGAAAACATCCAGACCGGCCTGGAGAACGCCCGCGACAAGCGCATCCCCGAGGAGATCTACGCGCTGTTCCCGGTGCTTTGGGACACGAAGCGCCGCAAGGGCGGCAACCTGTCCGGCGGCCAGCAGCAGCAGCTCGCCATCGCCCGCGCGCTGGTCACCAACCCCAAGGTGCTGCTGCTCGACGAGCCGACCGAAGGCATCCAGCCGTCGATCATCAAGGACATCGCCAAGGCGCTGAACGAGATCCGCAAGCTGCGCGACATCTCGATCGTCGTCAGCGAGCAGGTGCTCAGCTTCGCGATGGACGTCGCCGACCGTCTGTTCGTCATCGAGGGCGGCCGCCTGGTGCACGAGACGAGTCGTGCGAACACCGACGCCGCGCACATCAAGCAATACCTCTCCGTTTGAACCCAACCGACTTCACCCCAGAAGGAGCCGCGCCATGCCCGAAACCCTGATCAAGGTCGACCTCAGCAAACCCGCCCCCAGCAACGAGATGGTGCACAACCGCTGGCACCCGGACATCCCGATGGCCTGCTGGGTCAAGCCGGGCGACGAGTTCGTGCTCGAGACCTACGACTGGACCGGCGGCTTCATCAAGAACAACGACAGCGCCGACGATGTGCGCGACATCGACCTGAGCACGGTGCACTACCTGTCCGGCCCGGTCGGCGTGAAGGGCGCCGAGCCGGGCGACCTGCTGGTCGTCGACCTGCTGGACATCGGCGCCAAGGACGACAGCCTGTGGGGCTTCAACGGCTTCTTCAGCAAGAAGAACGGCGGCGGCTTCCTGACCGAGCATTTCCCGCAGGCGCAGAAGTCGATCTGGGACTTCCACGGCATGTTCACCACCTCGCGCCACGTGCCGGGCGTGAAGTACGCCGGCCTGATCCACCCCGGGCTGATCGGGTGCCTGCCCGACCCGAAGATGCTGGAGATGTGGAACGTGCGCGAGCAGGCGCTGATCGATTCCGATCCGGCCACCAGCGGCCTGGCCAACCCGCCCTTCGCCGGCACCGCCCACATGGGCAAGCTGACCGGCGAGGCCAAGGCCAAGGCCGCGGCCACCGGCGCGCGCACCGTGCCGCCGCGCGAGCATGGCGGCAACTGCGACATCAAGGACCTGTCGCGCGGCTCGAAGATCTTCTTCCCGGTCTACGTCGACGGCGCCGGCCTGTCGGTCGGCGACCTGCACTTCAGCCAGGGCGACGGCGAGATCACCTTCTGCGGCGCGATCGAGATGGCCGGCTGGGTGCACATGAAGGTGCAGCTGATCAAGGGCGGCATGGCCAAGTACGGCATCAAGAACCCGATCTTCAAGCCCAGCCCGATCAAGCCGGTCTACGACGACTACGTGATCTTCGAGGGCATCAGCGTCGACGAGAGCGGCAAGCAGTACTACCTGGACGTCAACGTCGCCTACCGCCAGGCCTGCCTGAACGCGATCGAGTACCTGAAGAAGTTCGGCTACTCGGGCGCGCAGGCCTACTCGATCCTCGGCACGGCGCCGGTGCAGGGCCACATCAGCGGCGTGGTCGACGTGCCGAACGCCTGCGCGACGCTGTGGCTGCCGACCGCGATCTTCGACTTCGACATCAACCCGAGCGCGGCCGGGCCGACCAAGTTCATCGACGGCAGCATCCAGATGCCGCTGTCGCCGGACCTGAAGTAGGCCCGCCACCATGCCGACCTACGACTACGCCTGCCCGGCTTGCGGCGGCTTCGACGCGCTGCGCAGCTTCGCGCAGCGCGACGAACCGGCCGCCTGTCCGGACTGCGCGGCGCCCTCGCCGCGTGTCTTCACCGCGATGCCGCGGCTGGCCTGCGTCAGCAGCGAGACGCGCCGCGCGATGGAGACCAACGAGCGAGCGCGCCACGAGCCGAAGAGCTCGGGTTCAGTACCAGCGCATGCGCCATCCGGCCGGCTGCGGCTGCTGCTCGCCGGGCCAGCGCAGTGCGACGGTGAGGGCGGCCAACGGCGCCAAGGCCTTCCCGAGCAAGCGGCCCTGGATGATCAGCCACTGAGCGCTTCCGCCCCGCTTGCCCGCGCAAACCTTGCAGAAGGTGCGGCCGTGCCCAGGGTGCTAAGCTTTCCGCCCCACAAAGCGAAAAGCGCCCTGCGCACGGAGACTCACATGCCCGGACTGCTGCCCGACGTCGATCCCGACGGCCTGCTCGAATATTCGGTGGTCTACACCGACCGCGCGCTGAACCACATGTCGCGCAAGTTCCAGGGCGTGATGCGCGACATCTCGTCGGTTCTGAAGGACGCCTACCAGGCGCAGTCCGCGATCGTCGTGCCGGGCAGCGGCAGCTATGGCATGGAAGCCGTGGCGCGCCAGTTCGCCACCGACAAGCCGGTGCTGGTGATCCGCAACGGCTGGTTCAGCTTCCGCTGGACGCAGATCTTCGAGATGGGCCGCATCCCGGCCTCGGCGACGGTGATGAAGGCGAAGCTGCAAGGCAGCGGCCGCCAGCAGCCGTTCGCGCCGGCGGCCATCGCCGACGTGGTCGCGGCCATCCGCAAGGACAAGCCGGCGGTGGTGTTCGCGCCGCACGTCGAGACCGCGGCCGGCCTGGTGCTGCCCGACGACTACCTGAAGGCCGTCGCCGACGCGGTGCACGAGGTTGGCGGGCTGTTCGTGCTCGACTGCATCGCCTCCGGCGCGCTGTGGGTGGACATGAAGGCCACCGGCGTCGACGTGCTGGTCAGCGCGCCGCAGAAGGGCTGGAGCGGCTCGCCCTGCTGCGCCTTCGTGATGCTCGGCGAGCGTGCCCGCGCCGCCATCGACGCCACCACCAGCAGCAGCTTCGCGATGGACCTGAAGAAGTGGCTGTCGGTGATGGAGACCTACGAGAAGGGCGCCCACGTCTACCACACCACCATGCCGACCGACGCGCTGACCAAGACGCGCGACGCGATGGTCGAAACACGCAGCGCTCGGCTTCGAGAAGCTGCGTGCCGCCCAGCTCGAACTCGGCCGCAAGGTGCGCGCGCTGATGGTGCGGCGCGGCTTCCCCAGCGTCGCCGCCGAAGGCTTCCAGGCCGCCGGCGTGGTCGTCAGCTACACCGACGACGACGGCCTGCACAGCGCCAAGGCCTTCATCGCCGAAGGTGTGCAGAGCGCCTCGGGCGTGCCGCTGCAATGCGACGAGCCGGCCGACTTCAAGACCTTCCGCATCGGCCTGTTCGGCCTCGAGAAGCTGCAGCACGTCGACCGCACGGTGGCCAACCTGGAAGCCGCGCTGGACCGCATCGCGGCGGTCGGCCAGCGCGCCGCGGCCTGATCAGTTGCCGAACGCGCGCGGCAGCGGCAGGCCGCGTGCGCGCATCGCGTCGCGGCCGCGGTCGGGGTAGTCGGTGATCAGGCCGTCGACGCCCCAGGCCATCAGCGTGTCCATATCGGCACGCTCGTTGATGGTCCAGGGCAGCACCTGCAGGCCCAGCGCCTGTGCCTCCTTCACCAGGGCCGGGCTCAGGTCGTAGCCGCTGGGCGACCAGACCGTGCAGCCGGCGGCCTTGACCATCTTCGGCACGCTGCCGTGCACGGCCAGCGTCAGCCCGGCGGTCCAGCTGCCGTCGGCGATGGTGTCGAAGCGCCGTGTCTGCGACGACAGGCAGGCCGTGGGCAGAGCCGGCTCCAGCGCGCGCACCCGCTGCAGCGCACGCCAGTCGAAGCCTTGCACGGTGACCCGGCTCTCCATGCCGGCCGCCTTCACCTCGGTCAGCAAGGCGTCGACGATCTGTTCCCAGGGCGGTCGCTCGTCGGGACGCTGCGGGTGCATCTTGACCTCGAGGTTGAAGCGCACCGTGTCGGCACCACGCTGCTTCACCAGCGCGAACAGCTGTGCCAGCGTGGGCACACGTTCGCCGTCGCTCGGCTGCTGCTGCGGGAAGTTCTGCGCCGTGCTGCTGCCCGGCTTCGCGCGCCCGAGGTCGTAGGCCCGCAGCTGCGCAAGGCTCAGGTCCTTCAATAGCGGGCGCGGTGCGGTGATCCATTCGCCCTTGGCATCGCGCGCCAGATCCGGGTTCAGCGATGGATCGTGGTGCAGCACGACGACGCCGTCGGCGCTGAGGTGCACGTCGGTCTCCAGCGTGCTCACGCCGATCGCCAGCGCGCGCTCGAAGGCGGCCAAGGTGTTCTCTGGCGCGAGGCCCCGCGCGCCGCGATGGCCTTGCAGGTCGAAGGCCGACGCGGCCGCGTGAACCAGCAGCAGCCCGAGCAGCGACGACTGCATCCGCAGCGAGGGTTTCATGCGTGCAGCATGCCACGCGCTACGTCGTTCGACGTATTTCGCGCGCTGCGCCGCTTCGCTGCAATGCAGCCATCGTTCACAGCGGCGGGAGCCCTCCATGCACCACGGCGACATCTCGAGCAGCAAGGACACCGTCGGCGTCGCGGTCGTCAACTACAAGATGCCGCGCCTGCACACCCAGGCTGAGGTGCTGGCCAACGCGCGGCAGATCGCCGCGATGATCGAGGGCATGAAGATCGGCTTGCCGGGCCTGGACCTGGTGATCTTCCCCGAGTACAGCACGCACGGGATCATGTACGACTCCAAGGAGATGTACGACACCGCCAGCACCGTGCCGGGCGACGAGACGGCCATCTTCGCCGCGGCCTGCAGGAAGGCCAAGGTCTGGGGCGTGTTCTCTCTGACCGGCGAGCGCCACGAGGAGCATCCGCACAAGGCGCCGTACAACACGCTGATCCTGATGAACGACCAGGGCGAGATCGTCCAGAAGTACCGCAAGATCATGCCCTGGGTGCCGATCGAGGGCTGGTACCCGGGCAACTGCACCTACGTCAGCGAGGGCCCCAAGGGCCTGAAGGTCAGCCTGATCATCTGCGACGACGGCAACTACCCGGAGATCTGGCGCGACTGCGCGATGAAGGGCGCCGAGCTGATCGTGCGCTGCCAGGGCTACATGTACCCGGCCAAGGAGCAGCAGATCATGATGGCCAAGGCGATGGCCTTCGCCAACAACACCTACGTGGCGGTGGCCAACGCGGCTGGTTTCGACGGCGTGTACTCCTACTTCGGCCACAGCGCCATCGTCGGCTTCGACGGCCGCACGCTGGGCGAGTGCGGCGAGGAGGAGATGGGCATCCAGTACGCGGCGCTGAGCAAGAGCCTGATCCGCGATTTCCGCAGGAACGGCCAGAGCGAGAACCACCTGTTCAAGCTGCTGCACCGCGGCTACACCGGCCTGATCAACTCGCGCGAGGGCGACAAGGGCGTCGCCGCCTGCCCCTACGAGTTCTACAGCCAATGGGTCAACGACCCCGAAGGCACGCGCAAGCGTGTCGAGGCGATCACGCGCGACACGGTGGGCACCGAGGAGGCGCCGATCCCGGGCATCCCGAACCCGGCGACGATGGGCCATCGCTGAGGCGGCGTGCGATGGAGGCGATGGAGGCCTACCGCATCCGCGGCGAGCCCTACTACCAGCGCGCCGGCGACGAAGTCGAGCTGTTCGAGGCGGCCTACGCGAAGCGCCTGCCGCTGCTGCTGAAGGGGCCGACCGGCTGCGGCAAGACCCGCTTCGTCGAGCACATGGCCTGGCGCCTGCGCAAGCCGCTGGTCACCGTGGCCTGCCATGACGAACTGAGTGCGGCCGATCTGGTCGGCCGCTGGCTGCTCGACACCGAGGGCACCCGCTGGCAGGACGGCCCGCTGGCGCTGGCCGCGCGCCACGGCGCGATCTGCTACCTCGACGAGCTGGTCGAGGCGCGTGCCGACACCACCGTCGTGATCCACCCGCTGGCCGACACGCGCCGCGTGTTGCCGCTGGCGGCACGCAACGAGCTGCTGTCGGCGCACCCCGACTTCGCGCTGGTGGTCTCCTACAACCCCGGCCCGCTGGCGCGCGAGCTGAAGCCGTCGACGCGGCAGCGCTTCTGCGCGCTGGAGTTCCACTACCCGGCGCCGGAGACCGAGGCAGCCATCGTCGCGCGCGAGTCGGGCCTGGCGCTCGACGCCGCCGCCAACGTCGTCGCCTTCGGCGTGCGCACCCGGCGGCTGCAGGGCCACGGCCTCGACGAAGGCGCCTCGACACGCATGCTGGTGCACGCCGCAGTGCTGGCGGCGCAGGGCGTGGCAGCGCGGCGCGCCTGCCGAATGGCGGTGGTCGATGCACTGAGCGACGAGCCCGGTGTGCACGAGGCGCTGCTGGCGGCGCTGGACGCCTCTTACTGAGGCCGCGCGATGGGTTCCGCACTGCCCGAACCGTTGCTGCGCCCCGAGGCGCCGGCCGATGCCGCTGCGCTCGAGACGCTGCGTCGCACGCTGCGTGCGCTGTGGGGCATCGACGCCGCGGTGTTCGCCGATGGCGATGTGCCGCACCTGTCCGGCCGCAGCATCCACCTGCCCTGCGCCACGCCCGCCGGCAGCGACGCCGTGGCCTGGCGCCTGGCCGCGGCGGCCCATGCCGCGGCGCACCTGGTCTACTCGCCGCCGGCGCTCGACGGCCGCGGCCTGAAGCCGCTCGTGCGCGCGCTGGTCGGCGTGCTGGAGGACGCGCGCATCGAGACCCTGGCCGGCCGCGAGCTGCCGGGGCTGCAGCGCTGGTGGCGCGCGCAGCATGCCGTCACGCCGATGGATGGCGAGGGCGTCGAGACACTGCTGCTGCGCCTGGCTCGGGCGCTGGCCGACCCGGGCTACGAGGACCCGCACCCCTGGGTGCGCAAGGGTCGAGCGCTGTTCTTCCTCGACGCCGGCGGCACCGTGCTGGCCGAGCCCTGCGCCGAGCGGCTGCGCGAGATCGCCTCGCGGCTGGGCCACGACCTCGGCCAGATGCGGCTGCAGTTCAACGCCAGGAGCTACCGGCCCGGGCCCGACTACCGCGACGATCATCGCTGGATGTGGCCGGCAGAAGCCAGCGACGCGGCGCAGGAACAGCCGCTGCCACCCCCGCCGGGGCGCACGCCGCCGGCGGCCGAACCCGACGACACGGCCGTGCGCCACCCGGAGTGGGACCGCCTGATTGCGCGGCTGCGGCCAGCCTGGTGTCGGATCGCCGAGCAGCGCGCCGCGGCGATCGACGCCACCGGCACGCTGCCGCCCGAGGCGCCGGGCATCTGGCGGCGCGCGCTGCTCGGTGCGCGAGCCGGCGGCCGCTGGCAGCTGCGCCACGACGGCCCGCGCATCGACCTCGACGCGCTGCTGCGCCTGCGCATCGCACGCCGCGGCGGCCTCGCCGGCGACGAGCGTGTGCATCGTGGCCGTTCGCGCGAGCGCCGGACGGGCAGCGTGCTGCTGCTGATCGACCAGTCGGCCTCGACCGCGACGCCCATGGGCACGGCCGGCCGCAGCCAGCTGCAGGCCGCCGCGCAGCTCGCCTGGCTGGCCGCACGTGCGCTGTCCGAGCGTCGGCCTCGCCACCTCGATCGCCGCCTTCAGCTCGAACGGCCGCCACGCGGTGCGCTGGCGGCAGGTGCAGGGTTTCGGCGAGCCGCTCGACGCCGCCTGCCACGCCCGCCTGGCCGCGCTGCGCAGTGCCGGCTCGACGCGCCTCGGCGCCGCGCTGCGCCATGCGGCACGACAGCTGGTGCGGCGGCGCGACGGCGAGCAGCTGCTGCTGGTGATCAGCGACGGCGAGGCGCACGACATCGACGTGCACGACCCGCATTACCTGTTGGCCGATGCCCGCCACGCCGCGCGGCGCGCCCAGCGCCAGGGGCTGCGGCTGGCCTGCCTGGTGGCGTCGCCGGCCGATGCCGGCGCGGCACGGCGCATCTTCGGCGCGCGTGCGGTGGCAGCGCTGGACGGGCCGGACGCGCTGCCGCGGACCCTGCGGCGACTGCTGGGCTGACGCCGCTGCGCGGGACCCAAGTCCGGTCGGGCTTGCCAGTTACTGGTCGATTGACCAATAATTGGTAGGTTCACCAAGCCTTGCCATGCCTCGCCCCTCCCGCCAGCTCGACCAGGCCCTGCTCGCCAGCGGCCGCGAGCTCTACCCGCAGCTCGGCGCCGCGGCGCTGTCGGTGCGTGCGCTGGCCGAGCACGCCGGCGTCAACGCCGGCATGTTCCACTACCACTTCGAGAGCAAGGAGGCCTTCCTGCGCACGCTGCTGCAGCAGCTCTACGAAGAGATGTTCGCCGAGCTCAGCGCGGAGGCCATGCTGCCCGGCGCACCGCTGCAGCGGCTGCGCCAGGTGCTGGTGGCGGTCGGCCGGTTCCTGCGCAGCCATGGCGCGGTGGTCGGCCGCATCTGGGCCGATGCCGGCCAGGGCGAGCCGGTGGCGCGCGAGTTCCTGCAGGCCAACGCGCCGCGCCATGCCGGCCTGCTGATGGCGCTGTTCGACGAAGCCGAGCGAGCGGCGACGCTCGTGCCGATGCCGCCGCTGCAGCGCATGACCTTCGTGATGGGTGCGGTGGCCGCGCCGGTGCTGGTGGCGATGCGCATCGCCGAGCTCGGTGTCGCGCCGAAACCGCTGCGGCCGATGATCGAGCCGCAGGTGCTGTCGGACGCCGCGATCCTGGCGCGTGCCGACCTGGCGCTGGCCGCGCTGCGCAGGCCTCCTCGGAAGGAACGGAAGGACGACCATGCCTGACTCACCTCGCCGGGCCGGTGCGCTGGCCCTCGCCGGCTTGGCCTTGCTGGCCGCCTGCGGCCCCGCCCCCGCACCCGGCTGGGCCGGCTACGTCGAGGCCGAGCAGCTCTACCTGGCCGCACCGCTGGCCGGGCGGTTGCAGACGCTGGACGTGCAGGCCGGCCAGCAGGTGGCGCGCGGCGCACTGCTGTTCACGCTCGACGACGAGGCCGAACGCGCGGCGCGCGACGAAGCGCAGGCCCGTGTCGACAGCGCCCGCGCGCAGGCCGCCAACATCGAGAGCGGCAAACGGCGCGAGGAGATCGCCGTCACCGACGCGCAGCTCGCCCAGGCGCGGGCGCAGGCGGCGCTGGCACGCAGCGAGCTGGCGCGCGAGCAGCAGCTGGTCGACCAGGGTTTCGTCTCGAAGGCGCGGCTCGACGACGCACGCACGGCGGTCGAGCAGACCGGCGCGCGTGTCGCCGAGCTGGAGGCCACACGCCGCGTCGCCACGCTGCCGGCGCGGCGCGACGAGCGCAGCGCCGCGATGGCCCAGGCCGAGGCGGCCAGCCAGGCGCTGCGCGCCAGCGACTGGCGCACGCAGCAGAAGCGCCAGAGCGCGCCGGTCGACGCGCTGGTGGCCGACACCTACTTCCGCCCCGGCGAGTACGTCGCCGCCGGCCAGCCGGTGCTGGCGCTGCTGCCGCCGGCCAACCTGAAGGCCCGCTTCTTCGTCGCCGAGACCGAGGTGGCGACACTGGCCGCCGGGCAGGCGGTGACGCTGCGCTGCGACGGCTGCGGCGAGCCGATCGCCGCGCGCATCAGCCGCATCGCGATGCAGGCCGAGTACACGCCCCCGGTGATCTACTCGAACGCGCAGCGCGCCAAGCTGGTCTTCCTGGTCGAGGCGAAACCGGAGGCGAAGGACGCCACCCGGCTGCGCCCCGGCCAGCCGCTGGACGTGCGCCGCGCCGGCGGTTGAGGAGCGTGCGGTGAGCGAGCTGGCCATCGACGTGCGCGGCCTGACCAAGCGCTACGGCGGCCGCGCGGTGGTCGACGACATCGCGCTGCAGGTCGGCCGCGGCCGCATCTGCGGCTTCCTCGGCCCCAACGGCAGCGGCAAGACGACCACCATCCGCATGCTCTGCGGCCTGCTGACGCCGGACGCCGGCAGCGGCAGTTGCCTGGGCCTGGACATCGTGCGCGAGGCGCGCGCGATCAAGCGCCAGGTCGGCTACATGACGCAGAAGTTCGGCCTCTACGAAGACCTGTCGATCCGCGAGAACCTCGACTTCGTCGCCCGCCTGTTCGAGCTGCCGCGGCGCCGCGAGGCGGTCGACGCCGCGCTCGAACGGCTCGGCCTTGCCTCGCGCCAGCAGCAGCTCGCCGGCGCGCTGTCCGGCGGCTGGAAGCAGCGGCTCGCGCTGGCCGCCTGCATGATCCACGAACCGCGCCTGCTGCTGCTCGACGAGCCGACCGCCGGCGTCGACCCGAAGGCGCGGCGCGAGTTCTGGGACGAGATCCACCGCCTCGCGACGCAGGGCATGACGGTGCTGGTGTCGACCCACTACATGGACGAGGCCGAGCGCTGCCACGAGCTGGTCTACATCGCCTACGGCCACGTGCTGGCGCGCGGCAACGCCGGGCAGATCGTCGCCGAGGCCGGCGCCACCGACCTCGAGGACGCCTTCGTGCGCCTGATCGGCCGCGCGCAGGACAACTTCGCCGCCGCGCCGGCGGGAGCGCGCGCATGAGCCGTTTCTCGCTGGCAAGAACACTCGCCGTGTTCATCAAGGAGTTCCAGCAGATGCTGCGCGACCGCCTGACCTTCGCGATGGCGGTGGGCGTGCCGATCCTGCAGCTGGTGCTGTTCGGCTACGCGATCAACACCGACCCGAAGGGCCTGCCCACCGTGGTGGTGGCCGCCGACGGCGGGCCGCTGGTGCGCAGCTTCGTGGCGGCGCTGCAGAACACCGGCTACTTCCGCATCACCCACCCGGGCAGCAGCGAGGCCGAGGCCGATGCGCTGATCGAGCGCGGCGCGGTGCAGTTCATGGTCGTGGTCCCGCCGGACTTCGAGCGTGCGCTGCTGCGCGGCGAGCGGCCGGCGCTGCTGGTCTCGGTCGACGCCACCGACCCCTCCGCCTCGGGCAACGCGATTGCCGCGCTGAACAACGTCGCGGCGCAGGCGCTGCGCCACGACCTGGTCGGCGCGTTGCAGCCGCTGAACGCCGGCGCCGCACCCTTCGAGCTGCGTGTGCACCGGCGCTACAACCCCGAGGGCCTGTCGCGCTACAACATCGTGCCCGGGCTGATCGGCACCATCCTGACGATGACCATGGTCATGCTGACCTCGCTGGCGATGACGCGCGAGCGCGAACGCGGCACGATGGAGAACCTGCTGGCCACGCCGGTGCGGCCGGGCGAGGTGATGGCCGGCAAGATCCTGCCCTACGTGCTGATCGGCTACCTGCAGCTGGGCGTGATCCTCGGCGCCGCCTGGCTGCTGTTCGAGGTGCCGATGGTCGGCAGCTTCACGCTGCTGATGGTGATGATCGGCGTGTTCATCGTCGCCAACCTGGCGGTCGGCTTCACCTTCTCGACGCTGGCGCGCAACCAGCTGCAGGCGATGCAGATGACCTTTTTCTTCTTTCTGCCGTCGATGCTGCTGTCGGGCTTCATGTTCCCCTTCGCCGGCATGCCCGAATGGGCGCAGGCGATCGGCGAGGCGCTGCCGCTGACCCACTTCCTGCGCATCGTGCGCGGCATCCTGCTCAAGGGCAACGGCGCGGCGCAGCTGCTGCCCGAGCTGTGGCCGATGCTGGCCTTCCTGGCGGTGGCCGGCATCGTCGCGCTGAAGCGCTATCGTCAGACCCTGGATTAGGGCCTGTTCACTCTACCGGGAGGCGCGCGATGGCCGAGTGGTTCAGCGGTTTCGAGGCGGCCTGGCACGAGCTCGATGGCATCCGCATCCATGCCCGCACCGGCGGCACGGCCGGCGCGCCGCCGCTGCTGCTGCTGCACGGCTTCCCGCAGACGCACGCGATGTGGCAGCGCGTCGCGCAAGCGCTCGCGCCGCACTTCCGCCTGGTGCTGCCCGACCTGCGCGGCTACGGCGACTCCGACAAGCCGCGCGGCGCACCGGCCCATGCCAACTACAGCAAGCGCGCGATGGCCGCCGACATGGCGGCGCTGATGCGTTCGCTCGGCCACGAGCACTACGCGGTGTGCGGTCACGACCGCGGCGCGCGGGTCGCACATCGCCTCGCGCTCGACCATGCCGATGCGGTGACCAAGCTCGCGCTGCTCGACATCGCGCCGACGCTGGACATGTACGCGGCCACCGACATGCGCTTCGCCAGCGCCTACTACCACTGGTTCCACCTGATCCAGCCCAGCCCGCTGCCGGAGACGATGATCGGCGGCAACCCGCGCTTCTACCTGCACTGGAAGCTCGGCGGCTGGGGCTCGCAGGGCATCGCCTTCATCGAGCCCGAGGCGCTGGCCGAGTACGAACGCTGCTTCTGCCGCGCCGAGACCATCCACGCCGTCTGCGAGGACTACCGCGCCGCCGCCGGCATCGACCTCGAGCACGACCGCAGCTCGCGCGAGACGGGCCAGAAGATCGCCTGCGACACGCTGCTGCTGTGGGGCGAGCGCGGCGTGGTGCAGGCGCTGTTCGACCCGCTGGCGCTGTGGCGCGCGCAGTGCGGCGCGACGGTCAGCGGCCGGGCGATGGCGGCAGGCCATTTCCTCGCCGAGGAGCTGCCCGACGAGACCGCCGCGGCGCTGCGCGGCTTCTTCGCCTGAACGGCGCCGTCAAACCCGCGCTTTCCCGCGCCAGGCCGGGCACCGGCTGCCGCTACGATGCGCACGACCCGTCGCGAGGAGCGTGCCCATGTTCGCCTGGCTGAATCGGATCGACCAGCATTTCCCGGTGCGCTACGTCGCCTGGCTCGCCTGCGCCATCGCGATGATGCTGTCGGCGTTCGCGTGGGTCGCGGTCGGCCAGGGCGGCCTGCTCGCGCTGCTGTTCCTCGGCCTGACGCTGCTGGGCGTGCGCGACACCCGCCAGGCGCGCCACGCCGTGCTGCGCAACTACCCGGTGATCGGCCACCTGCGCTTCCTGCTCGAGTACATCCGCCCCGAGATGCGGCAGTACTTCATCGAGGGCGACAACGAAGCGGCGCCGTTCTCGCGCCAGCAGCGCTCGCTGGTCTACCAGCGTGCCAAGGGCGAGCCCGACAAGCGGCCGTTCGGCACGCAGATGGACGTCGGCGCGATCGGCTACGAGTGGATCAACCACTCGCTGCAGCCGAGCGCAGTGGCGTCGCACGACTTCCGCGTCACCATCGGCGCCGGCCGCCCGCAGCCCTACGACGCCAGCATCTTCAACATCTCGGCGATGAGCTTCGGCGCGCTGTCGGCCAACGCGGTGCTCGCGCTCAACGAAGGCGCGAAGCGCGGCGGCTTCGCGCACGACACCGGCGAGGGCTCGATCAGCCGCCACCATCGTGCCAACGGCGGCGACCTGATCTGGGAGATCGGCTCCGGCTACTTCGGCTGCCGCGCGGCCGACGGCTCGTTCGACGAGCAGCGCTTCGCCGAGAACGCCCGGCTGCCGCAGGTGAGGATGGTCGAGCTCAAGCTCAGCCAGGGCGCCAAGCCGGGTCACGGCGGCGTGCTGCCCGGCCCCAAGGTGACGGCGGAGATCGCCGAGGCGCGTGGCGTGCCGGTGGGCGTGGACTGCATCTCGCCGTCGGCGCACAGCGCCTTCACGACACCGGTCGAGATGATGCGGTTCATCGAGCGGCTGCGCGAGCTCTCAGGCGGCAAGCCGACCGGCTTCAAGCTGTGCATCGGCCACCCCTGGGAGTGGTTCGCGATCGCCAAGGCGATGCTCGAGACCGGCATCGTGCCCGACTTCATCGTCGTCGACGGCGCCGAGGGCGGCACCGGCGCGGCACCGCTGGAGTTCACCGACCATGTCGGCGCGCCGCTGCAGGAGGGGTTGCTGCTGGTGCACAACACGCTGGTCGGGCTGAACCTGCGCGAGCGCATCCGCATCGGCTGCGCCGGCAAGGTGATCAGCGCCTTCGACATCGCACGCGCGATGGCGCTCGGTGCCGACTGGTGCAACGCAGCGCGCGGCTTCATGTTCGCGCTCGGCTGCATCCAGGCGCAGAGCTGCCACACCGGCGCCTGCCCGACCGGCGTGACCACGCAGGACCCGCTGCGCCAGCGTGCGCTCGACGTGCCGACCAAGGCGCAGCGTGTCTTCAACTACCACCAGCAGACGCTGCATGCGCTGAAGGAACTGGTGCAGGCGGCCGGGCTGAACCACCCCGGCGAGATCACCGCCGCGCACATCGTGCGGCGGCACTCCGAGCAGGGCGTGAAGCTGCTGGCCAACCTGCTGCCCTTCGTCGAACCTGGCGCGCTGCTCGCCGGCGAGATGCCGCACCAGGTGTTCCGCACTTACTGGCCCTTGGCCAGGGCGGACAGCTTCGCGGCCGCACCGCGCTGAGCCGCCGAAGCGAAGCGCCTATGCAATTGCGCAGCGCAGGCGGCTCATGCTCAGGCCTGCCCTGCCGAATTTCATAGCGGCTTCGGTCCGGCCTGAGCACGCCGCGGCGAGTTGCTCCACCGGGTTGCGGGGGTGCTACAGCTTCGTGCGAAGCTGACAATCCCTATGTCATCAATCCAACCCCGAAATCCATGTCCCGCGTCTTCCTGCTCATCAATGACCCGCTGGTGGCGGGTCGCATGCGCGGGCTGATCGATGCGACGCCGGGGCTGCAGACGGTCGGCTGGGTCGCCACCCTCGACCAGGCACGCACCCAGCTGCCCGGCGTGCGTGCCGACCTGGTGCTGGCCGACCTGCAGCTGGCCGACGGCTGGGTGTCGGGCTTCCTCGACGAGCTGAGCACCAGCGGCCGCTACGGGCGGCCGAAGTCGCTCGTGGTCACGCTGTCGCTGGACGACACGCAGCTGATCGAGGCGCTGTCACGCGGTGCCGACGGCTACTTCCTGCAGGGCCAGTCGCCGCAGATGCTGGTCGCCGCGATCGAGCAGGCGCTGGCCGGCGGCGCCGAGATGGCGCCGGCGATCGCCCGCCAGGTCAAGGCGCACTTCGACGCGGTGTCGTGGAAGCGCAGCGAGCGCAGCACCGAGGACGACGAGAACCCGCTGCACCCGAACCGCCTCGAGCGCCAGGTGCTGCAGTGGACCTGCGACGGTTTCCTGCCGCACGAGATCGCGCGCGACCTGCGCATCAGCACACGCGAGGTGGCGCAGCGCGTGCGCACGCTCTACCGCAAGCTGCAACTCGACCGGCGCACCTCGTCGCTGTCGCTGCAGCTGGTCTGAACGAACTCGCTCAGATCGGCGGCAGGGTATCGACGAAGCTCTGCCGCGTGGCCAGCTTCTCCGCCAGCCGTGCGAGATTCGGGTGGCGTTCGCGCCACGCCACCTGCGGGAAGCGGAAGTCGAGGTAGCCCAGCGCGCAGCCGACCGCGATGTCGGCCAGCGACAGGTGGATGCCGACGCACCAGGGCTTCTCGCCGAGGCCGGTGCTCATGGCCAGCAGCGCCGAGTCGACGCGGCTCATCTGCCGGTCTATCCAGGCCTGGCTGCGCTGCTCGGCGCTGCGGCCGGCCCAGGTGGCTTCCAGCCGCGCGAGGATGGCGGCGTCGATCAGACCGTCGGACAGCGCCTCCCAGGTGCGCACCTCGGTGCGCTCACGCCCCGACTCGGGGATCAGCCGGCTGACCGGTGAGCGCGTGTCGAGATACTCGACGATGACGCGCGAGTCGAACACCGCCTCGCCGCCTTCGAGCACCAGGCAGGGCACCTTGCCGAGCGGGTTGGCCTTGAGGATGTTGTCCGCGTTCCAGACGTCCTCGAGCTCGAACTGGTAGTCCAGCCTCTTCTCGGCCAGCACGATGCGCACCTTGCGCACGTAAGGGCTGGTGAGAGCGCCGATGAGTTTCATCATGTGTTGTGCCGGCTTCGTCCCTGTTTGAAACGATTCTAGCGAAGGGTCCTGCGCGAAGCCGATGGTAGAGTCGTCGGCGAGGGGAGAGCGCCCGTGGCTCACGCAAGGCCCGGGCCTGCACGATGAACACGAACGACAGTGGCGCGCCCGGCGCCCGCGCAGCCATCGCGTGGCAGGACACACGCCCGGACGGCGAGGCCTCGCCGCGGCGCCTGCCGCTGCGGTTCACCGGCTCCGGCAGCGAGTACTTCCGCATCTGGATCGTCAACCTGCTGCTGACGCTGGTCACTCTGGGCATCTACTACCCCTGGGCCAAGGTGCGCCGGCTGCGCTACTTCCACGGCAACACGCTGGTCGGCGAGCACCCGCTGGGCTTCCATGCCGACCCGAAGAAGATGTTGCGCGGCTACGTGCTGGTCGCGCTGCTGCTGACGATGTACTCGCTGGCCGGCCGCTACTCGCCGGGCGCCGGCTTCGTCGCGCTGCTGGTCGTCGCCGCCGTGTGGCCGGCGCTGCTCAAGTCGTCGATGCAGTTCCGCCTGGCCAACACCAGCTGGCGCGGCCTGCGCTTCCGCTTCCGCGGCTCGGTGGGCGGCGCCTACGCGGCGCTGCTGCCCTTCTTCGTGCCGGTGCTGATCCTCGTCGGCGCGCTGCTCGCGGTGCCCGACGAGCGCCAGCCGCCGTCGTGGTTCGGCGCGCTGATGCTGGTCGTGTTCCTCGGCTTCTTCGCGCTGGCGCCGTGGTGCTGGTGGCGCCTGAAGAAGTTCCAGCACGACCACTACGCCTACGGCCGCGAGCAGACGGCGCTGACCGCCGGCGCCGGCTCGTTCTACGGCGTGTTCATGAAGACCAGCGGCGTCGGCCTGCTCGCCTCGGTGCTGCTGGGCGTGCTAGTCGCGGTGCTGGTCGGCGTCGCCGCCGTGCTCGGCGTCGGCGCCGGCTGGAACCCCGGGCGCCTCGGCCCCGGCGCGATCCTGTTCTTCATCGTCGGCGTGCTGGTGTTCGCGCTCGGGCTGCTGGTGGTGCAACTGGTGCCGCGCCCGTACTTCACCTCGCGCATGCAGAACCTGCTGTGGTCCGGCACGGCCAGCCCCGCGGTCGGCTTCGAGAGCGCGCTGCGCTTCTGGCCGCTGTTCGGCGTGACGCTGAAGAACTGGCTGCTGATCGTGCTGACGCTGGGCCTGTACTGGCCATTCGCCGCAGTGGCGGTGCAGCGCCTGCGCCTGGAGGCGGTGACGGTGCTGCTGCAGGTCGACCCGCAGACGCTGGAAGACGACGCACGCGCCGCCGAAGGCGAGGCCGCGGGCGACGCAGCCGGCGACCTGTTCGGCCTCGACATCGGCCTGTAGCCCCGCGGCGCGTGAACGGCGAACTGACAGCCGAGTACTTCGATGGGCGCAGCGCCCGCGCACGGGCCGTGCGGCTGCGCCGCGACGGCACACAACTGCACATCCATGGCGAGGACGTGGACCTGCGCGTGCCGCTGTCGCAGGTCCGCTGGCCGGAACGCACCCGCCACGGCGTGCGTGTCGCCGAGCTGCCCGATGGCGGCTCGCTGCACTGCACCGATTCGGCGGCGTGGGACAGCTTCGCGCAGGCCTGCGGCCGCGGCGACGGCATCGTCGTGCGTGCGCAGCAGAGCTGGCGGGCGGTGCTGGCCAGCCTGGCCGGCCTGGTCGTGGTCATCGTCGCGTTCTACGCCTGGGGCATTCCGACGGCAGCCGGCGCCGCGCTGGCGCTGATCCCCGAGAGCGCCGACCGTTCGGTCGGCGAGGTGGCGATGCGCTCGCTCGACGAGCAGCTGATGAAGCCCAGCGCGCTGCCGGCCGCCGAGCAGCAGCGCCTGCGCGAGGCCTTCGCGCGCGCGCTGTCGGCGCAGCCGACGGGCAGCGTGCCGGCGCACCGCATCGAGTTCCGCAAGAGCCGCATCGGGCCGAACGCCTTCGCGCTGCCCGGCGGCAGCATCGTGATCACCGACGAGCTGGTCACGCTGGTCGAGGGCGACGCGGCAGCGATCACCGGCGTGCTCGGCCACGAGCTCGGCCACGTGAAGCATCGCGACGGCATGCGCATGCTGCTGCAGGCCAGTGCCGTCGGCGTGCTGGCCAGCACCGTGGTCGGCGACTTCAGCAGTCTGCTCGCCGCCGTGCCGGTGGTGCTGGGCCAGTCGGCCTACTCGCGCGATGCCGAACGCCGCGCCGATGCCGAGGCAGTGCAGCTGCTGCGCCATGCCGGCCTGTCGCCGGCGGTGATGGTCGGCTTCTTCGAGAAGATGGCGAAGGCCCACGGCGACCACTCGCTGGGCATCGCGATCGCTTCACACCCGGCGGATGCCGAGCGCATCCGCTTCTTCCGCGAAGCGGCGTCTCAGCGCTGAAGGCGGAAGTCGACGGTCACCGGCCGGCCCGGCAGCGACATCACCGCCTTGGCCGGCGCCGTGCAGGCCACCACCTCGCCGCGGCGCACCACCATCAGCCGCGTCGCGCGCAGGCGGATCGCCTCGACCGGGTCGCCGGCCTGCAGCAGCACGAAGTCGGCCGCCTTGCCGACCTCTAGGCCGTAGTCGCCGTCGTCAACCAGGCCGAGGATCCTCGCGCTGTTGACCGTCACCGCGTCGAAGCACTGGCGCATCTGCGCCTGCGAGGTCATCTGCGCGACGTGCAAGCCCATCGCGGCGACCTCCAGCATGTCGCCGCTGCCCAGCGAATACCACGGGTCCATCACGCAGTCGTGACCGAAGCCGACGTTGATGCCCATGGCCAGCATCTCCGGAACGCGCGTCATGCCGCGGCGCTTCGGGTAGCTGTCGTGGCGGCCCTGCAGCGTGATGTTGATCAGCGGGTTGGCGATCGCGTGCACGCCGGCTTCGCGGATCAGCGGCAGCAGCTTGGAGACGTAGTAGTTGTCCATCGAGTGCATGGACGTCAGGTGCGAACCGGTCACGCGCCCGTGCAGGCCGAGCCGCTGGCCGTGGAAGGCCAGCGTCTCGATGTGGCGACTCAGCGGGTCGTCGCTCTCGTCGCAGTGCATGTCCACGCGCAGGCCACGTTCGGCAGCGATCTCGCACAGCAGCCGCACGCTCTCGGCGCCATCGGCCATGGTTCGCTCGAAGTGCGGGATGCCGCCGACCACGTCGACCCCCATGTCCAGCGCACGCTTCAGGTTGGCCAGCGCCGTCGGCGAACGCAGCACGCCGTCCTGCGGGAAGGCGACCAGCTGCAGGTCGAGGTACGGCTTGACCCGCTCGCGCACGTGCAGCAGCGCCTCGACGGCGAGCAGCCGGTCGTCGCAGACGTCGACATGCGAGCGGATCGCCAGCAGCCCCTTGGCCACCGCCCAGTCGCAGTACTGCAGCGCACGCTCGACCAGCGCGTCCTGCGTCAGCTGCGGCTTCAGCTCGCCCCACAGCGCGATGCCCTCGAGCAGCGTGCCGCTCTGGTTGACCCGCGGCAGGCCGTAGCTGAGCGTCGCGTCCATGTGGAAGTGCGCGTCGACGAAGGGCGGCGCGATCAGCTGGCCGCCGGCCTCGACGACGCGCACGCCCTCGGGCGCGGCCAGGTTCGGTGCGATCGCGGCGAAGCGGCCGCCCTGCACCAGCAGGTCGATGCCGGTGCGGCCATCGGGAAGCGTGGCGTTCTTGATCAGCATGGGAGAGCTTGACCTCCGAGGTCATCGACTGTGAGCACGATGGCGGCGAGCATACGTCCGACGATTCACGAAGCAAGGACTGAACCTCATGAACGGCATCGACCTCCTTCCGCTCGCCGTGGGCCACATGATCGGCCTGGGCGCCATCGGCTCCTGCCTCGGGGTGGGCCTGCTGGGCGCCAAGTTCCTCGAGTCCTCGGCGCGCCAGCCCGAGCTGATGGACAGCCTGCAGACCAAGGTCTTCCTGATGGTCGGCGTGCTCGACGGCGCCTTCATCATCGCCACCGGCATCGGCCTGTGGTTCGCGACGGCGAACCCGTTCCGCTGACCGCCGGGCGTAACGCCCCCAAGTTCGAAGGCGCGCAAACGCGGGGTTCTGGCTCTTTCGAGGGGATGCGCAAAGGGCGCGTCAGGCGTTCAGTAGCGACATGCGCCTGCAGCTCGCACTCCCCCCGCGAACCGCACCTCCACTGCGGGCGCAGTCGCGTGCCGAGGAGATGGCCAACGCCGCCAGCCACGCGCTGGCCTGTGCGCTGCCGCTGATCGCCTGGCCGGCACTGGCCGCCGCTGCGCCGCGCCATGCGGGCAGGCTGGGCGTCGCCTCGGTGGCGGTGTTCTGCGCGACGATGGTGCTGGTGTTCCTGGCCTCGGCGGTCTACCACGCGCTGCCGGCCGGCCGCGCCAAGCTGTGGGCCCGGTCGGTCGACCATGCAGCGATCTACCTCTACATCGCCGGCAGCAGCACGCCGTTCACGCTCGGCGCGATGCCCGGCTGGGCCGGCATCGCGACCTGCGCGCTGCTGTGGGCGCTGGCGCTGACCGGCGCTGCGCTGAAGCTGATGCGCCGGCTGACCAACAAGCGCCTGTCCACCGGCCTGTACCTGCTGCTCGGCTGGGCCGCGCTGCTGGCCGCCTGGCCGGGACTGGTGGCGATGGACGTCTCGGTGCTGCTGTGGCTGGCCGGCGGCATCGCGGCCTACCTGGTCGGCACGGCCTTCTTCGTGTTCGACTCGTCGCTGCGCTTCGGCCACTTCGTGTGGCACCTGTGCGTGATGGCCGGCAGCGGCTGCCACCTGGCGGCGGCGATGGGGCCGGCGCTGGGAACGGGCTGACGAGATCCGCCCTGGGCCGTGCCCGACGCCGGGTGTCAGCTGCGGCGGCCCTTGCGCCATCGACTGGCAGCATGGGTCAGCTCCCTGCTCGTGAGCACGTGCGCAGGCGATTCGAGCAGCCTCGCGACCGCCAGGTCGATGAAGGCCCTGACGCGTCGAGGCTGGGCGGTCCGGCTGCCGTAGTAGAGGTGGAGGCCGATGTGCTCCGTCATGTGCGGCAACAGCAGCGGCACCAGTCTGCCTTCGCGGATGTGCCGAGCAGCAATGAAGTTGGCGACCTGCCCGATCACCTGCCCGGCGAGCATGGCCTGCAGTTCCAGCTCGGTGTCGTTGGTCGACAGCGTGGGCGAGACATGGCGGTGCACCACCTCGCCGTCGACGTTCAGGTACCAGGGCAGCACCTGTCCGGTGGCCGGGTGGCGAAAGGCGCTGCAGCGGTGGCGGGCCAGGTCGTCCAGCGAACCCGGCGCGCCATGGCGATCCAGGTAGGACGGCGCGGCGCAGATCATCAGCTGAACCGCAAACAGTCTCCTCGCGATCACCCCTTCGTCGGGTGACGCGCCGATCCTGAAGCCCACGTCCACGCGTTCGAGCACCCAGTTGCTCTTGCCGTCGTCGAGTTGCACGTCGGGCTGCACACCCGGGTAGTGCCGGCAGAACTCGTCGAGCACCGGCATCAGGATGCCGCCGAACGACGATCGTGGCCCGACGATGCGCAGCGGCCCGGCGATCTCGTCCTTGGCTTCGCGCGCCTGGCTCAGCGCACGGTCGAGCGTCGCGAGGGCGGGCCGCGTCGTCTCCAGGAAGCGCTGGCCCTCGTCGGTCAGGGCCAGGCTGCGCGTCGTGCGGTGCAGCAGCCGCACGCCGAGGTGAGCCTCGAGCTGGGCGATCGCCTGGCTGGCGGCCTGCGGCGTGACCCCCTGCGAGAGAGCGGCGCGCCGGATGCTGCCCAGTTCGACCGCCTTCGCAAAGGTCGCGATGGCGCGCAGTTCGTTGATGGCCATGGTGGATTCTGTGCCTGCGGTGGCGCTTGATTGGCAAAACTTGCTTGATTGTCGTGCAAGCTTTTGCTGGCTAGTCGATTGATACGCCGCTGCCTAGAGTGGCGGACATGGACACCCGGAACCCCTCCGCCGCACCAGCCGGCGCCCGCCATCGCAACGCGGTGCTCGCCCTGGTGCTGGCGAGCTACCTGATGATCGTGCTCGACATCTCGATCGTCGTCACCGGTCTGCCCCGCATTCGCGACAGCCTGGGCTTCAGCCCGGCCGCGCTCTCGTGGGTGCACACGGCCTACACGCTGAGCTTCGGCGGCCTGCTGATGGCCGGTGCACGCGCCAGCGACCTGTTCGGCCGCAGGCGCATGCTGATCGCCGGCCTGAGCCTGTTCGTGCTGTCTTCGCTGGCCATCGGGCTGGCCCAGTCGCCCGCGCTGCTGATCGCCGCGCGGGCAGTGCAGGGCCTGGGATCGGCCATCCTGGCGCCGGCCACGCTGGCGCTGCTCTCGGTGACCTTTCCCGAAGGCGCGGAGCGTACGCGGGCGCTGGGCTGGTACGGCGCCACCGCGGGCGTCGGCGCGAGCATCGGCATGGTGCTGGGCGGCGTGCTGGCCGACCTGCTGTCGTGGCGTGCCGGCTTCTTCATCAACCTGCCGATCGGGCTGGCGCTGCTGTGGGGCGTGTCGCGACTCGTCCGCGATGACCGCGTGCAAACGGGGCGACTCGACCTGGTCGGCGCGGTGCTGTCGACGCTGGGCATGGTGCTGCTGGTCTTCGGCCTGGTCGAAGCCGCCGAGGCCGGCTGGCGCTCGCCCTTGGCCGTGCTGCCGCTCGTCGTGGCGCTGCTCGCACTGGTGGCCTTCCTCCGCCATGAGGGCCGCACTGCGCAGCCGCTGCTGCCGCTGCACCTGTTCGCGAGCCGGGTGCGTTCGGGCGCCTATGTGGCGCGCCTGCTGTTCCTGGCCGGCGTGATCGGCTTCTGGTTCTACCTGACGCAGTACCTGCAGGTCGTGCTCGGCATGCGGCCCTTGCAGGCCGGAATGGCCTTTCTGCCGGCCACGGTGGTGCAGTTCTTGGCTGCGACCTGCGTTCCGCCGCTGGCGCGCCGCTGGGGTCACGAGCGGCTGCTGGCCGTCGGCATCGGCCTCACGGCCGCCGGCATGGCCTGGCTGGCGCAACTTGGCCCGGACACCCGCTACCTCAGCGGCGTCGCCCTGCCGATGGCGCTGCTCGGCATCGGCCAGGGGGTGTCGCTGAGCCCGCTGACGATCGCCGGTGTCTCCGGCGTCGCGCCGCAGGACGCCGGTGCTGCCTCCGGCCTCGTCAACGCCGCGCATCAGCTGGGCGGCTCGCTCGGGCTGGCGCTGCTCGTCGTGGTCTACGCAGCCAGCGCCGGACATGCGCCGGGCACGACTGCCGATCTCGCCCACCGCGTCGCCACCTGCCTCGGCGTCAGCGCCGGGCTGCTCGTGCTCGCGCTCATCGTGGTCCTGGCCTGCTTGCTGCCGCGGGCATCGACCCGGCGCGGCCCCGCGCCAGCCACCTCACCCCTCTGAACCTGAAGAAGATGAACATGAACCATCGTCAACTGGGCCGCGGCGGCCCCCTCGTGTCGGCTCTGGGCTTCGGCTGCATGGGCCTGAGCTTCGGCTACGGCCCCGGCCTCGACCGCGCCAGCGGCGTGCAGATGATCCGCAACGCCTTCGAGCGCGGCGTGACCCTCTTCGACACCGCCGAGGCCTACGGCGCGCTGAACGAGGAGATGGTCGGCGAGGCGCTGGCGCCGGTGCGCGACCAGGTCGTCATCGCCACCAAGTTCGGCTTCAGGGATGGCGACGCGACGGCCGGCATGGACAGCCGGCCCGAACGCATCCGCTTCGTCGTCGAGCAGTCGCTGCAGCGGCTGCGCACCGACCGCATCGACCTGCTGTACCAGCACCGCGTCGACCCGGCCGTGCCGATGGAGGACGTGGCCGGCACGGTGAAGGATCTGATCGCACAGGGCAAGGTGTGCCACTTCGGCCTGTCGGAGGCGGGTGTCGAATCGATCCGCCGTGCGCACGCGGTGCAGCCGGTGGCCGCGTTGCAGAGCGAGTACTCGTTGTGGTGGCGCGAGCCCGAGCGGGCCGTGCTGCCGTTGCTGGACGAACTCGGCATCGGCTTCGTGCCTTTCAGCCCGCTGGGCAAGGGCTTCCTGACCGGGGCCATCGACGCGCAGACCGAGTTTGCCAAGGACGACTTCCGCAACATCGTGCCGCGCTTCGCGGCCGAGGCGCGGCAGGCCAACCAGGCGCTGGTCGACGCCATCACCGCCATCGCACGGGCCAGGCAGGCCACGCCCGCACAGGTGGCGCTCGCCTGGCTGCTGGCACAGCGGCCGTGGATCGTGCCGATTCCAGGCACCACCAAGCTGCACCGGCTGAACGAGAACCTGGGCGCCGACCGGCTGCTGCTCGATGCCGAGGACCTGGAGCGCATCGCCGGTGTGCTGGCGCGTTGTCCCGTCCAGGGCGAACGCTACCCCGCACAACTGGCCAGCCGCGTCGGCCGCTGACCGACCCGAGGAAGACCCGACCATGACCTATCCCGTCAAGAGCTACGCCGCCCATTCGCCCACCGGCCGCCTGGGCTTGTTCAGCTTCGATCGTCGCAGCCCGCGTGCCGACGATGTCGTCATCGAGGTTCTCTACTGCGGGGTCTGCCACTCCGACCTGCACAACGTGCGCAACGACTGGGGCAACGCGCAGTACCCCATGGTGCCGGGCCACGAGATCGTCGGCCGCGTGCTGGAGGTCGGCCCCGAGGTCACCCGCTTCAAGGCCGGCGACCGCGTGGGCGTCGGCTGCATGGTGGATTCGTGCCGCAGTTGCGCCGCCTGCGGCAAGGGCTGGGAGCAGTATTGCGAGAGCGGCTCCACCTACACCTACAACGGCACCGACCGCGTGGACGGCAGCCGCACCCACGGCGGCTACTCCGAGAAGATCGTGGTCGCGCAGGACTTCGTGCTCAGGGTTCACGACGCCCTCGACCTCGCCGGCGCCGCACCGCTGCTGTGTGCGGGCATCACGCTGTACTCGCCGCTGCGGCACTGGAAGGTCGGGCCGGGCAGCCGGGTGGCCATCGTCGGCCTCGGCGGCCTGGGCCACATGGGACTGAAGCTGGCCAAGGCCATGGGGGCCGAGGTCACGCTGTTCAGCCGCTCGCCGGGCAAGGAGGCCGACGCACGCCGGCTCGGTGCCGACCGCATCGTCATCTCCACCGACCCGGCACAGATGGCGGCCGTGGCCGGTCGCTTCGACCTCGTCGTCGACACCGTGCCCTACCCGCACGACGTGAACCCCTACGTGCCGACGCTGGCCACCGGCGGCACCCAGGTGATGGTGGGCTACCTGGGCCCGCTGGAGGGCTTCGACACCAGGCCGCTGGCGTTCAGCCGCCGTGCCCTGGCCGGCTCGCTGATCGGCGGCATCGCCGAGACCCAGGAGATGCTCGACTTCTGCGGCGCGCACGGCATCCACGCGGACATCGAAGTCATCCGCATCCAGAGCATCAACGAAGCCTACGAGCGGCTGCTGAAGGCCGACGTGAAGTACCGCTTCGTGATCGACATGGCTTCGCTGCGCGACGAGGTGGCGGCATGAGTGCGCGCGGGTCGACCGTGCTCGTGGTCGGCGCCACCGGCAGCATCGGCCGACTCGTGGTGGCCGAGGCGCTGCGGCGCGGCTTCGTCGTGCGTGCGCTGGTGCGCGACCCGGCTCGTGCCCGCGGCCTGCCGGCCGGGGCCGAGCGCGCCGTCGGAGATCTGACAGAGCCTCGGACGCTGGTCGCAGCGCTCGAAGGTGTCGACGCCGTCGTGTTCACGCACGGCAGCGACGGCGGCGGCAAGACTGCCGCCGAGCAGGTCGACTACGGCGGCGTGCGCAACGTCCTGCGCGCGCTGGCCGGCCGGCCTGCCCGCATCGCGCTGATGACGGCCATCGGTGTCACGAACCGCGAAGCCGCCTACAACCGCTCCACGCAGATCCACGACTGGAAGCGGCGCGGCGAGCGCCTGCTGCGTGCCAGCGGGCTGCCGTACACCATCGTGCGGCCGGGCTGGTTCGACTACAACGCGCCCGATCAGCAGCGCCTCGTGTTCCTGCAGGGCGACACCCGCCAGGCCGGTGATCCGAGCGACGGTGCGGTCGCCCGGCAGCAGATCGCACAGGTCCTGGTGAGCAGCCTGCGTTCCGAGGCCGCGCTGGGCAGGACCTTCGAGCTGGTGGCCGAACGTGGGCCTGCTCCAAAGGATCTGGAGGCCCTGTTCGCCGCGCTGGAGCCCGACGTACCCGGCGCGCTCGACGCCGTGCGCGACACCACCAACATGCCGCTCGCTGCCGAGCCCGCGCCGGTGCGCGAGGACCTGGCGCACTTCTCCCCGCGCTGACCACGCGGCACCCCACCCGAGTCGAAGGAGTTCACGATGAAACACTGGATCACTGCAACCGCGCTGGCCCTGTCGATGGTCGAGCCTGCCGCCGCCGTCGAACCCGAACTGAAGCTGGCGCGCGCCGGCACGCGGGCCGTCAACCCGGCGCCGGCGCAGAACTTCACCGGCGCGGTGACTGTCGAGATGCTGCATGTGCCCGAAGGCGCACAGCGTGCCTCGGCCGGCACGGTCAGCTTCAAGCCGGGCGCGCGCACCGCCTGGCACAGCCACCCGCTGGGCCAGACGCTCGTCGTCACCGCCGGCATCGGGCGCGTGCAGCGCTGGGGCGGCGCGGTCGAGGAGATCCGCGTCGGCGACGTGGTCCACATCCCGGCCCACGTCAAGCACTGGCATGGTGCCGCGCCGGACAGTGCGATGACGCACATCGCCATCACCGAAGCGCTGAACGGAAGCGCGGCCGAGTGGATGGAACAGGTCAGCGACGCGCAGTACGGCAAGGCGCCCGTGCCGGTGTCCGGTGCCGCCCCCGCCCAGCCGCCGCAGGGGCAGAAGCTCTTCGGCGACATCGCACCGAAGTTCGCTCAGCTCACCGACGATGTGCTGTTCGGCGACGTGTGGGCCCGGCCCGGTCTGTCGCCGCGCGATCGCAGCCTGGCCACGGTCAGCGCGTTGATCGCGATGAACCGACCCGAGCAGTTGCGTGCACACCTGGCCCGTGCCCGCCAGAACGGCTTGTCCGACGCCGAGCTGATCGAGGCGACCACGCACCTGGCCTTCTATGCGGGCTGGCCGAGTGCGGTGACGGCGATCGGCGTGGCACGCGAGGTCTTTGCTCCGACCAGGCCGTAGCACGGCCTCGACGCCACGGGAACCGCCTGCATCACTTGGTGCCGAAGATGCGGTCGCCGGCGTCGCCCAGGCCGGGCACGATGTAGCCGTGCTCGTTGAGCTGGCGGTCGATCGCCGCGGTGTAGACCGGCACGTCGGGGTGGTTGGCGTGGAAGTTGGCCAGGCCCTCGGGCGCGGCGAGCAGGCAGACGAAGCGGATCGATTTCGGCTTCGTCTCCTTCAGCCGGTCCACCGCCGCGACCGCCGAGTTGCCGGTGGCCAGCATCGGGTCGAGCACGATCGCATCGCGCTCGTGCATGTCCTGCGGCATCTTGAAGTAGTACTCGACCGCGATCAGCGTCTTCGGGTCGCGGTACAGGCCGATGTGGCCGATGCGCGCGCCCGGCACCACGTTGAGCATGCCGTCGAGAAAGCCCGCGCCGGCCCGCATGATGGAGACGAACACCGTCTTGCGGCCCTCGATGACCGGCGCCTGCATGGTCTCCAGCGGCGTCTCGATCTCGATCAGCTGCGTCGGCATGTCGCGCGTGACCTCGTAGGCCATCAGCATGCTGATCTCGTTGAGCAGGCGGCGGAAGCTGTTGGTGCTGCGGTCCTTCTGGCGCATCAGCGTCAGCTTGTGCTGGATCAGCGGGTGGGTGACGTGATGGACTTCGGCGGTCATGGTCGCGCTCCTTGTCGTGGTGAGCATATCAACGCCAGCCGGGCAGCACGCGCGCGATCAGCGTGCCGCAGGCCGGGCCGGGCGGCTGCGAGACCGGTGCGTCCGCCGCCGGCGGCAGATGGCGCAGCTGGTCGGCGTCGGCCATGGGCACCAGCCGCGTCTCGGCGAAGCGGCACAGCGCTTCGGCGTCGCCGCACAGCGGCTGCTCGTAGAGCTCGATGCCTGCATCGCCGCGCAGCAGCGCAAAGCGCCCGGTCGCGCCCAGGGCCATCGCACGAACCGTACCCGCACCACCGCGCAGGCCGAACAGGCGAACGAAGCCGAAGCTGCTGATCACCTCGGCAGGCCCGTCGCCACCGGCGTGCACGAGGCAGCGCCCGCTGGCGACAAAACCCGCCGCCACCGAGGCGGACCCGAGCGCCACGCCGCGCTGCGGCTGCGCCGGGTCGACCAGCTGCAGCGGTGCCTCGCGCGGCGCGATCGCCAGCATCCACTTGGCCAGCGCCGATTCGCCCTCGCGGTTGAAGTCGAGCGCCGCGGTGCCGCCGGGGGTCGCCCATTCGGCCAGCGGCCTTGCCGCGGCCCAGTCCCACAGCCGCGCCCGTGCACCGCCGGTGGCCAGGCGCTCGCCGTCGTGCGAGAAGGCCAGCGCATCGAGCGGCCCGTCGTCCGCGCCGCCCTGTGCCAGCGTGCGCTCGTCGGCCAGGTTCAGCACCCGCCAGCCGCCGGCCTCGTCGGCCACAGCCAGCCGCTTGCCGTCGGGCGAGAAGGCCAGGCGGCGCAGTGCCGGCAGCACGACCCGGCGCGGCGCGCCGCTGCCCTGCCACAGCCACAGGCCGTCGGCGGCGGCCACTGCGAGCGTGCCGTCGCGCGACACCGCGAGGGCGCGTGCGGCACCGGTCATCGCCGCAGCGGGCCGCGGCCGTGGCGTGCCGTCGGCGACGTCGACATCGAGCACCCGGCCGTCGCCGGTGAGCACCACGAGATGGCGTGCGTCCGGCGTGAACGCCAGATCGACCGCACCGGGCACGTCGACGCGGCGCTGCGGCGTCGCATCGCCGGCCAGTTCGGCCAGCGCGCTGCGCAGCGCCGCCGCGGCCGTGCCGCTGGGCCGCCGCGCCACGCCGGCCAGCGCGACCTGCGCCGCCAGCATCGGGTTCTCGCGCTGCAGACGCAGCGCCAGCGCACCGAGCTTGACGGAGTCGAGGTTCTCTTCGCGCTCGGCGGCGACCTGCACCATGCGCCAGGCACCCCACAGCGCCAGCGCCAGCAGCACGGCCGCGCCGATCACCGCGGCGATCATCTGCCGCCAGCGCCCGACATGTTCGTTCCACAGGTCCTCCGGGCTGGCCAGGCCGTGCAGCGGCGCGCCGACGCGCAGGAAGGCGGCACGGAAGTCGTCGTCTCGCGTGGACAGGCGACGCCAGCCGGTGGCGCCGGTGAAGTCGACCCAGGTCGGCTCCTGCGCGAAGGCGCCTCGCAGCGGCGGCGGCAAGGCGTCGCTGCGCGTCCAGTCGAAGTCGGTGCCCTGCCAGACGATGGTGCCGGCGGTCTGCGCGATCACGATGCGCTCGGGCCGGCGGTGGGCCAGCCACCACGACACCTCGCGCGCCACCCATGGCGAGGCCGCCGCCTCGGGGCTGGCCAGCAGCAGCAGCCATTCGGACGATGACAGTGCACGTTCGATCGTCTGCCACAGCGCCGGGTTCGCGCCCAGGCTGTGCTGGTCGACGAACACGCGCATCGCGCGCAGCTTCCACCAGGGCCGCGCGAAGCGGGCCAGCGAACGTGCCAGCGCGGCGGCGAGTGCCTGGTCGCGACCGTGGCTGTACGAGATGAAGGCGCGGTAGCGCGCTGCGCCGGCCATGGCGCAGCATACGGTCAGAGGCCCAGCTCGGACAGCCCCGGGTGATCGTCCGGCCGCCGGCCGAGCGGCCAGTGGAATTGGCGTTCGGCCTCGGCGATCGGCAGGTCGTTGATGCTGGCGAAGCGCCGCACCATGAACCCCTGCTCGTTGAACTCCCAGTTCTCGTTGCCGTAGCTGCGGTACCAGTGGCCGGAGTCGTCGTGCCACTCGTAGGCGAAACGCACCGCGATGCGGTTGCCGGTGAACGCCCACAGCTCCTTGATCAGCCGGTAGTCGAGTTCCTTCGCCCACTTGCGGCGCAGGAAGGCCTTGACCTCCTCGCGTCCGACCGGGAACTCGGCGCGGTTGCGCCAGCGGGTGTCCTCGGTGTAGACCCGCGCACAGACCTCGGGGTCGCGGGTGTTCCAGGCGTCCTCGGCGCCGCGCACCTTGCGGATCGCGGTCTCTTCGGTGAAGGGTGGAACCGGTGCTCGCGTTTCCATGCTCGATCTCCCATCAACAGCGCGCCCCGAATCGCCCCCCGCGACGAACTGAACGGCACGCCAGCGGCGTGTCCGTTCCAGCGAGGAGCACTGAGCCGGCGCGCGAAGCGTGTCCGGCTCAGTAGGTCTTGTAGGGCAGGAACTTGCCCGACATCGTGATCGACACGCGGTCGCCCTTCGGGTCGGGTTCGCGCTGCAGGTCCATCTTGAAGTCGATCGCCGACATGATGCCGTCGCCGAACTCCTCGTGGATCAGTTCCTTGAAGGTGGTGCCGTAGACGCTGACCAGTTCGTAGAAGCGGTAGATCAGCGGGTCGGTCGGCACGCTGGTCGGCAGCGAGCCCTTGTAGGGCACCACCATCAGCCACTTCTTCTCGTCGGCGCTCAGGCCGAAGATCTTGCCGACCGCATCGGCCTGCTTCTTGTCCAGCGTCATCTGGCCCAGGCAGGCGGCCGTCACCCACTCCTTGCTCAGGCCGACCTTGGCGGCCACGTCGGCCCACTTGATGCCCTTGGCCACCTTGGTGGCGATGATCTTCTCGGTGACGTCCAGTCGGCTCATGCGATTCTCCTCAGGGTGCTGCCGTTGTGGGGTTGGGGCTGGGGTTCGGGCTGGGGCTCAGGCTCCACGCCCGGGCTGACTTCCGCCGGCTGCGCAGGCGCGCGGCCGTGCGACAGCTCCTTGCTGCGCGCGACCAGGAAGTCGACCAGGTGGTTGCGGATGCGGTAGTACTGCGGGTCGTGGTGCAGCGTGGCGCGCTGACGGTCGCGCGGCATGGTGTTGCGGACGATCTCCGCCACGCGCGCCTGCGGGCCGTTGCTCATCAGCAGGATGCGGTCGGCCAGCAGGATGGCCTCGTCGACGTCGTGCGTGATCATGAACACCGTCTGGTGCGTCTCGGCGCAGATGCGCAGCAGCTCGTCCTGGATGGTGCCGCGCGTCAGCGCGTCCAGCGCGCCGAAGGGCTCGTCGAGCAGCAGCATGCGCGGCTGGATCGCGAAGGCGCGCGCGATGCCCACACGCTGCTTCATTCCGCCGGACAGCTGGCTCGGCTTCTTGTCGATCGCCGCGGCCAGGCCGACCATGGCGACGTACTTCTCGACATGTTCGTTCACCTGCGCGGCGTTCCACAGCGGCCACTTGCTGCGCACCGCGAAGGCGATGTTCTTCCTGACCGTCAGCCAGGGCATCAGCGCATGGCCCTGGAAGACCACGCCGCGCTCCAGGCTCGGCCCGGCGACCTCGCGCTGGTCCATGAACACATGGCCCTCGCTGGCGCTCTCCAGCCCGGCCAGCACGTTGAGGATGGTCGTCTTGCCGCAGCCGCTGTGGCCGATGATGCAGACGAACTCGCCCTGGCGGATGCCGAAGTGCACGCTGTCGAAGACGATGCTGTCGCCGTAGCGTTTGCCCAGGCCCTCGACCTGCAGGAACGGGCGCTCGGCTTCAGTCGACATAGGTCACCGCCTTCTGCGCCTTCGCGAACACCAGGTCGAGCAGCATGCCGACCACGCCGATGACCAGGATCGCGAAGATCACGTTGGGCAGCGACAGGTTGTTCCACTCGTTCCAGACGAAGTAGCCGATGCCGGTGCCGCCGACCAGCATCTCGGCGGCGACGATCACCAGCCAGGCGATGCCCATGCTGATGCGCATGCCGGTGAGGATGGTCGGCGCCGCGGCGGGCAGGATGACCTCGAAGGCGCGGCGCAGCGCCGAGACCTCCAGCGTCTTCGCGACGTTGAGCCACTCGCGCCGCACGCTGGCCACGCCGAAGGCGGTGTTGATCAGCATCGGCCAGACCGAGCAGATGAAGATCACGAAGATGCCGCTGATCGAGCTGTCCTTGATCGTGTACAGCGCCAGCGGCATCCAGGCCAGCGGCGAGATGGGTTTCAGCACCTGGATGAACGGGTCGAGCGCGCGGTACAGCAGCGGGCTCATTCCGATCACGAAGCCGAGCGGGATCGCCAGCAGGGCCGCCAGCAGGTAGCCCAGGCCGACGCGGCCCAGCGAGTAGGCCAGTTGCAGGCCGATGCCCTTGTCGTTGGGGCCGTTGTCGTAGAACGGGCGGGCCAGGTTCCTGCCCATCACCTCGGCCATCTGGGCCAGCGTCGGGAAGCCCGACTTGGCCGGCGCCGCGGCCGGTGCGGCCAGCGTCGCCGGGTCCTTGCCCATCAGCTTGGCGTACTCGATCTGTTCGGGCGTGAGCGCCACGGTCGGTGCGGCGGCCGGCGCCGACGAGAGCGTCGCCACGTGCCAGATCGCCAGCACGACCAGCAGGATCAGCGCCGACAGCGCTGCGGCCCGGAAGCCCAGGCTGCGCATGAAGCCCATGGGGTGCTCCCGCTCAGCTGCGCTTGATCGCGAAGCTGCCGGCGTAGGCCTCGGCCTTCTCCGGATCGAACAGCTTGCCCATCACGCTGAACTTCGGGTACGCGCCGTCGGGCACCTTCATGTCCAGCGACTTCATGACCTTCTTCGCGTCGGTCAGCAGGAACACCTTCTCGGCGATCTGCTTGTAGTTCACCTCGCCCTTCAGGTAGCCCCAGCGCTTCATCTGCGTGAGCATCCACACCGCCATGCTCTGCCACGGCATCGGGTCGAAGTCGGCGCGGTCGGGCACGTTCTTCACCTGGCCCAGGCCGTCGGCGAACTTGCCGGTCAGCACCTGCGCGATCACCGTCTCCGGCTGGTTCAGGTATTGCTGCGGCGCGATCACCTTGGCGATCAGCTCGCGGTTCTTCGCCTCGCGCGCCATCGCCGCCGAGGTCAGCACCGCGCGGTACAGCGCCGCGAAGGTGTTGGGGTTCTTCTGGATGAACTCGGTGCTGGTGCCGAAGGCGCAGCAGGGGTGGCCGTTCCACAGCTCCTTGGTGAGCAGGTGGATGAAGCCGACCTCCTCGAACACCGCACGCTGGTTGAAGGGGTCGGGGCCGAGGAAGCCGTCGATGTTGCCGGCGCGCAGGTTGGCCACCATCTCGGGCGGCGGCACGACACGGATCTGGATGTCGCGGTCCGGGTCCAGCCCCGCTTCGGCCACGTAGTAGCGCAGCAGGAAGTTGTGCATCGAGTACTCGAAGGGCACGGCGAACTTGAAGCCCTTCCAGTCCTTCGGGTCGCGCTTGTCCTTGTGCTTGACCGCCAGCGTGATCGCCTGGCCGTTGGTGTTCTGGATGGTTGCCACGTTCATCGGCGTCGCGGTGGCGCCCAGGCCCAGCGAGATGGCCAGCGGCATCGGCGACAGGAAGTGCGTGGCGTCGTACTCCTTGTTGAGCATCTTGTCGCGGATCAGCGCCCAGCCGGCGGTCTTCACCACCTCGACGTTCAGGCCCTGCTTCGAATAGAAGCCCAGCGGGTGCGCCATGATCAGCGGCGTCGCGCAGGTGATCGGGATGAAGCCGATCTTCAGGTCCTTCTTCTCGAGCGCGCCCGACTTCTCCTGTGCCATCGCCTGCAGGCTGGCCACCGGCAGCACGCTGGCGATGGCGGCCATCGCCGAGCGGCGGCCGACCGCACGCAGGAACTGGCGGCGCAGCGCGTCCTGCGGGAACAGCGCCTTGACCAGCGAGGCTTCGACGAACTGATTCGAGTACTGCTCGAAGGCGGCGGTCTCGCTGCGCGCACGCAGCGTGGCCACGGCATCGGCCGCGGCATGTTCGTCCTCGCTGCGGTGCCGGCCGCAGCGGCAACCCATCATCAGGGGGCGGTCGGCGTCGTAGGGATCGAAGTGCTCGCTCATGGTGCAGCCTCTCGTCTTGGCATTGGGGGAATGCTAGGAACGAGAGGCCCACCGCAACATCGGGGCCAGCGGGATTCGCCTGTAGGGCCAGCCCTACAGGCGAGGGTCGCGACGGATCACTTCATCAGCGTGAACAGCACGGCATGGCCGACCTGGCTGCCGCCTTCGCTCAGCACCAGCCGGCCCTGCTGGTGACCGGTGGCGCCGACGGCGGCCTGCATGGTCACGCTGACGGTGGCCGACGCACCCGCGTCGAGCGCGATCGCCGACGGGCTGACGCTGTAGCTCACGCCGCCCGGCTGCGCGGCGACCGACAGCACGAAGCTCTTCGCCACGCCGCTGAGGTTGGTGACGGTCAGGCTCTGCGTGCGGCTCTGCCCGCTGCCCGAGGGCACGGCACCGAAGGACAGGCTGACCGGATCGAGCGACACCGTCGCGCCGGTCGCGGCCAGCAGGTTCTCCAGCCCGCTGCCGACGATGTTGGCGTCGGCCACCGGATTCGCCTGCGCGAAGTCCTTCAGCACGCCGCGTGTCGCGGTGTTGACGACGGCCGAGCGCACGTCGGCGGCCGACCAGTCCGGATGCTGCTGGCGCAGCACCGCGGCCGAGCCGGCCAGGTGCGGTGCGGCCATCGAGGTGCCGCTGAGGAAGGCGAAGCAGGGCGCACCGCCGCACAGGTAGGTCGGGATCGACGACAGCACGTTGACCCCCGGCGCCACGACATCGGGCTTGACGCGGAAGTCCACGTCGGTCGGCCCCTGGCTGCTGAAGCCGGCCATGATGTTGGCGTTGGCCGACAGCACGTAGGTCAGCGTGCTGGCGATGGTGGTCGACACGCCGCCCAGCCCGCGCAGCAGCTGCCCGTCGCCCAGGCCGACCATGTAGGCCGGCACGGTCGGCTGGTTGGCGGTGCCGTCGCTGCCCATCGCGGTGGGGTCGCCGGCCACGTTGTTGGCCACCAGCACCGCGATCGCGCCCGCGCCCTGCGCGTTGCGGATCTTGGTCGAGAACGAGCAGGTGCCGCGCGAGACCAGCGCGATCGCGCCGCTCAGCGAGCCGCCCGGCAGCGCCGCGCAGGCGTTGTTCAGGCCGTTCACCGTGCCTGCCACCACCGCCAGCGGCGCCGTGAGGTTGCTGGTGACGAGCGCGAAGTCGCCGCTGGCCGCGCCGACGCTGGCGCTGCCGGCCGTGACCGGCGCGCCGATGTAATGCGGCACGGTCGAGGCGCCGGCCGTCAGCCCGCGCGCGGCCATGCCGGGCGAACCGACGGTGAAGTAGCCCGGGCCGTCGTTGCCGTTGGAGATGCTCACCACCATGTTGGCGCGGTCGAGGTTGTCGACCGCCACGGTCAGCAGGTCCTGGATGCCATGGCTGCCGCCGCCCAGGCTCATGTTGGCGACGTCCATGCCATCGGCATAGGCGGCCTCGAGCGCGTTCAGGATGTCTTCCGAGCGGGCGTTGTCGACGGTGCCCGGGAACACGTTGTAGTTGCCCAGCAGCGCGCGCGGCGCCACGCCGGACATCGCATAGGGAATGGTCACGCCGCTGACGCTGGCCGGCGTCTGGTAGTTGCAGGCCACGGTGCCGGCGACGTGCGTGCCGTGTTCACCCACCGCCTTGGCGTCGAAGCCGTTCTGGTTGAGCTTGTTGTTGAAGACGCGCGCGGCGATCACCTTGTTGTTGGTGTACTTCTTGTCGCCGAGCTGCGTCTGCGCCGGGTAGCCGGTGTCGGCAAAGCAGGGATGCGTCGCGTCGACGCCGGAGTCGACGATCGCCACCTTCACGCCGGCACCCGCACCAGCCGCACCGCCGGCCTGCGCCCAGGCCTGCTCGGCATTGATCAGCGCCAGGTCGGGGTCGGCCGCGGCGGGGTAGTACAGCCCTTCGTACTGCGCCGAACGCACCATCGAGGTCGCCGAGACCTGCGCGAGCGTGGCGCCGTTGAGCTTGACCGCGACCGCATTCAGCGAGATGTCGAACTCGCCGGTGACGCTGGCCTGCGGCGCGTTGCTGCGCAGCCAGGCCTTGTAGTCGTTGCGTGCCTTGGACAGCAGCGCGCGGTAGGACTTCACCGTGGTGCTGGAGAAGTCGATCTTCTTGCCCTTGGCAGGCTTGGTGCGTGCGTAGGTCGACAGCGGTTCGGCCGCCAGCTGCACGATGGCGTAGCCGGCGTCCTGCGACGCGCGCGCGCCGCTGGTGTCGCTGTCGGGCGCGGCCAGCGCAGGGGCGCCAGCCAGCGCCGCAGCGAGCGCGACCGCGCTCAGGGACAGGAGAGAACAGGGGCGATGACTGCTCGACACAGGTCGGTTCATGACGTTCCTTCGATGGCAGAGGGAGATGCCGCGGTCGGCGGCGGTCGAAGGGTCAGTATGGTCGATTCGCCCATTTGTTCACAGAGGGTACGCCCCCTTGAACACCCCCGGGACGCGGGTCAGGGCTGCAGCAGTTCCTGGCGCACCGCGTAGAGGGCGAGCTCGACGTCGTTGCGCACGCCGGTCTTCTCCAGGATGCGCGCCCGGTACGTGCTCACGGTGTTGGGCGCCAGCACCAGCTGCTCGGCGATCTCGCCGACGCTGCGGCCCTCGGCCAGCAGGCGGAACACCTGGTACTCGCGGTGCGACAGGCGCTCGTGCAGCGGCGCGTCGCCCTCGCGGCCGGCGCCGATGGCGCCGGCGAGCTGCTCGGCGACATGCGGCGTGATGAACAGCCGCCCGGCGGCGACACGGCGGATCGCCTCGCCCATCTGCTCGGAGTCGGCACTCTTGTTCAGGTAGCCGGCCGCGCCGAGCTTGAGGCTGCGCACCGCGTACTGGCGGTCCGGGTAGGTGGACAGCATCAGCACCGGCAGCTTGGGGAACTCGGCGCGCAGCTGCTTGAGCACGTCCAGCCCGTCGCGCTGCGGCATCGCGATGTCGAGCAGCACGACGTCGACGCCGCCCTCGCGCACACGCGCGATCGCTTCCGGCCCGTTGGCCGCTTCGCCGGCCAGCGCGAGGTCGGCAGCGTCGGCCAGGATCTGCTTGATGCCCTGGCGCACGATCTGGTGGTCATCGCAGACCAGCACCCTGATCATCCGGCCGCCTCCGGCAGCGGCATCACCAGCCGCACCCGCGTGCCCAGCCCGGGCGCGCTGTCGATCGCCAGCGCGCCGCCGAACTGTGCGGCGCGTTCGCGCATGCCCATCACGCCGTAGCTGCGCGGATCGTCCAGCGCCTGCGCCGCTGCGCCGACGCCGTCGTCGCGCACGTCGAGGTAGAGCATCGGCTGGGGTGGATCGTCCACCGCGATGCGGATCTGCACCCGTTGCGCCCGCGCGTGGCGGGCGATGTTGGACAGCAGCTCCTGGAAGATGCGGAACACTGCGATCGCCAGCGCCCCGTCGGGCGGCGGCACGCCGGCGGCGACGTGCAGCTGCAGGTCGCTGTCCAGTTCGCTGGCGTCGATGAACTCCTGCGCCTGCCACTCCAGCGCCGCCCACAGGCCCTGGTGGTCGAGGATGCTGGGGCGCAGGTCGGTGATGATGCGGCCGACCTTGTCGACCGCGGTGTCGATCAGCCGGCCCATGCCCTGGCACTTGGCGCCCAGTTCCGCGCGGTCGGCGACACGCTTGTCCAGCCAGTGCACGTCCATCTTCAGCGCCACCAGCAGCGAGCCCAGCTCGTCGTGGATCTCGCGTGCGATGCGCGTGCGCTCGGCCTCGCGCACCGACTCCTGGTGGCGCGCCAGCTCGCGCACGCGCGACAGCTCCTGCGCGCGCCGGCGCTCGCTGATGTCGACGAAGGTGACTACCGCGCCCTGGACCGCGCCGTGCTCGACGATCGGGTGGCTGGAGTACTCGGCGTAGAACGAGCTCCCGTCGGCGCGCCACAGCACTTCGTCGTCGATGCGGCAGGGCAGACCGCGGCGGAAGGCGTTGAAGATCGGGCAGTCGCACTCCGGGTAGTGGCGGCCGTCGGCATGCGTGTGGTGGATCAGCTCGTGCATGTTGCGGCCGATGATGCGTTCGGCCGGCCAGCCGAGCTGCTTCGCCGCGCTGCGGTTGACGAACATGCAGCGCCCGGCCATGTCGATGCCGAAGATGCCCTCGCCGGTCGATTCGAGCAGCAGCGCGAGGCGGTCGCGCCAGACGTCGGCGACCCGGCCCTGCTCGACGGTGGCGGTACTGGACATGGTGCCCCGGCAGGGTGCAATCGGCATGCCCGCGGCCGCGCACCAAGCTGGCGCCGGCCGCCGCTGCGGCGCACCGCCGCGGATCAGAACACCGTGCCGTCGCTGTCGATGGCCACCGGCGGAGCCCCGCCCGGCCGGCGCTCGGCGGCGATCTGCCGGCCCGCGGCCCAGCTGCCGCCTTCGAGGATGCAGGCCAGCGGCAGCACGGGCGCACCGAGTGCCGTGCGCACCGCCGGCGCGAGTTCGTCGAGCAGGCTCACCGTCAGCGCGCGCCACTCGATCACCCAGAGCTCGTCGGGCCGGCGCGGCCGTGCGGCGAAGGCGGGATCGCGCGGCACGAGCACGCCGGCGTCGAGCAGCAGCCCGCCGTTGCGGTACTCGGGCAGGCCGGTCAGCGCGTCCAGCCCGTCGACGCGCACGCCGGCCCACTCGAAGGGCTCGAGCAGCGAGTAGCTGAGCCACTGGCTGAGCTTGTGGAACGGCACCCAGCCGGCGCTCGGCCCTTCGCCGCCGGCGGCCGGATGCGGCCAGGCGTCGCCGACCGGAACGCCCTCGAAGCGCTGGCCGCTCGGCCAGATGCCGCTGAAGGCCTCGAGCAGCGCGCCGAGGATGCGCGAGGCCTGCACCTGGTGGTGCAGCGGCGCCGGCTGCGGGTGGTGATGGCGCAGCCGCGGCGCGTGCGGGTGATGCGTCAGCGCATCGAACAGGTGGCCGGGCTGGCCGATCGAGGTGAAGGTCTGCGGCTGCGCGCGCAGCGCCTCGCCGAGGCGGTTCAGCAGCGCGGCGCGACCCTCGAGGCCAACCAGCGGGTTGTCGGCACGCACCTGGAAGATCTCGGCCAGCGCCTGCGCGTCGAGCTTGAGCAGAGCCGCCGCATCGACGCGGGTCGGGTCGCCCGCGTCCGACGAGAAGCGCCCGGCCAGGAAGGCGCGGAAGCTGGCCACGCCCAGGCCCTCGCTGCGCGCAAAGGCCTGGCCGCTCCCGGCCTCGTGATACCGCCAGTCGGGCCCGGCGCCGGCGTCGAGCAGCACGCTGACCAGCGCCAGGTCGATGCGCGCGCGTGCGACCGCGATGGTGCTGCGGCCGGCCAGCTTCGCATCGAGTTCGCCCTTGCGGTCGACACCACCGGCCTCGAAATGGCGCCAGCGGCTGTGGTAGGGAATCTTCAGCGCGGGAAAGCGCGAGCGGGTCAGCGTGGCAATGCGCTGCGCGACGGCGTCGAGCTTCGTGCGGTCGAGGGTGAAGTGTTCCGAGCGGCCCTCGCCGACGAAGGCAGCGATCGCCGCGCAGCGCGCGCGGATCGTCGCCGGGTCGCGCAACGTGCGGACGGCCGCGTCGATCTCACTCAAGAGATCTCCCCTTCACCGAGGCCAGCTTCGCCTCGTCGGGCACCTCGCCATCGGTGAAGTAACCCGCCGCGATCTTCGCCTCGATCTCGACCTTGGCATCGGCCGGCACCAGTTCGTCCGGGATCTTGACCCGCTCGCCGACCGCGATGCCACTGCCGGTGATGGCGTCGTACTTGTCGTTGCTCATCGAGACCAGGCGGTGGATCTTCCTGATGCCCAGCCAGTGCAGCACGTCGGGCATCAGCTCCTGGAAGCGCATGTCCTGCACGCCGGCGACGCATTCGGTGCGCAGGAAGTACTTGTCGGCGCGGTCGCCGCCCTCCTGGCGCTTGCGCGCGTTGTAGACCAGGAACTTGGTGACTTCGCCGAGCGCGCGGCCTTCCTTGCGGCTGTAGGCGATCAGGCCGACGCCACCCTGCTGCGCGCCCGACGATGCATTCCTCGATCGCGTGTGTCAGGTAGGGCCGGCAGGTGCAGATGTCGGAGCCGAACACGTCGGAGCCGTTGCACTCGTCGTGCACGCGGGCGGTCAGCGTGACGTTCGGGTTCGCGAGGTCGCGCACGTCGCCGAACACGTACAGCGTCTGCCCGCCGATCGGCGGCAGGAAGACCTCGATGTCGCTGCGCGTGACCAGCTCGGGGTACATGCCGCCGGTCTCCTCGAACAGCGCACGGCGCAGGTCGGCCTCGCTGACCTTGAAGCGCTTCGCCACCCCGGGCAGCCACCAGACCGGCTCGATGGCGATCTTGGTCACCGTCGCCGAGCTGTCCTCCAGCAGCACCTTGCCGTCGACCTTCAGCCGCTGGAAAGCCAGCGCCTGCTTGATCTCCGGCAGGTGGATGTGCGCCTTGGTGACGGCGATGGTCGGGCGGATGTCGTAGCCCTGCTCGAGGTAGTCGGCGAACACCGTCTGCACCGACGCGCCCCAGGGGTCGATCGAGACGATCTTCTCCGCGTCGCCCCATTGCTCGTAGGGTCCGATCGGGTCGGTCGGCGCGGTGTTGGTCAGGTCGGCGCGGTGGCCCTTGACGAGGTTGCCGGCAGCCACCGCCAGCGCCCGGTAGACGCCGTAGCTGCCGCTGTGCGTGCCGACCACGTTGCGCTGCGCGCGGCTGGTGGTGGTACCGACGATGGGGCCGCGCTCCAGCGCGTCGGCCGCGCCCCAGTGGATCGCCGGCGCACCGGCGGCACCCTGGCCGGGGTGCGAGGTCAGCCGGATGTGGCGTGCGCCGGTGGGGGTGTCCTGTGCCATGGATGCCTGCGGAAAACGTTGGGCGCAGCATAGCGCCGACATCGCACGCTGTGCGCAGGAATCGGGCCAGGCGGTTCAGCGCGGCTCAGCGGAAGCCGCGCACCGGCATCTCCGCCGGCCGCTGCAGCCAGTTGCTGGGCAGCCAGCGCGAGCCTCCGTCGGCCAGGTGCAGCGTGTAGGCATGGCGCGAGCGCGCCGAGCGGTTCGGCGCGCTGTAGTGCGGCAGCGCTCCGTCGAAGCAGACCAGCGTGCCGGCCGGCACCTCCAGCGCCAGCGCCTCGTCGCCCGAGGGCCAGGGTGTCGCATCGAGCGGCTGCATGCGCACGCTGTCGCCTTCGCGCACGAAACGCTCGCGCAGCGGCCCGAGCTGGCCACCCGGCTGCACCCACAGGCAGCCGTTGTCGCGCGTCGCGTCTTCCAGCGCGAACCACAGGCCAAGCACCGGCCCGGGCTCGGCGTGCAGGAAGCTCGCATCCTGGTGCCAGCGCACCTCGCCGCCGATGGCCGGTTGCTTGAAGATGAACATCGACTGCCACAGCCGCGCATCGGCCAGGCCGAGGTCCTGCGCCAGCGCCGCCAGCCGCGGCTCGCGCGAGAAGCGTTCGAACACCGGGTCGAGGTCGTGCAGCGCGTGGCCGATCTTGTTGATCGACAGCGCCTTGGACTGGCGCAGGCGGCCATCGGCATCGAAGGCCTCCTCCTCGAAGAAGCAGCGCACCGCGGCGGCCGAACCGAGGAACCAGGCGTCGGCGGTGCGGCCCTGGTCCTGTGTCGAGAAGATGCCGGCGCCCTCGGCCGGATCGAAGCCCTCGACGATGGCCAGCGCACGCTCGCGGATCGCCGCCAGTGCGCTGTCGGGCTTGAAGCCTTCGAGCACGAGGTAGCCGTCGTCGCGGTAGCGGCGTTTCTGCGCGGGAGTCAGCATGGTCGTTGGCAGTTCGTGGGCCGCCATCTTCGCACCGTGGCACGGCGCTTGCGTCGCGCCGCGGCCACCCCCAGACACCTTCCAAGGAGAGACCATGACGATTCCGTGTCAGCCCTTGCCCGTCCGCCGCCTCGCCGCACGACTGCACCCGGTCGCCGCCGCGACGCTGGCGCTGGTGTCGGGGCTTGCCGGCGCGCAGCAGCAGACGCTGGAGGCGGTCACCGTCACCGCCGAACGCCGCAACGAGAACATCCAGGACGTGCCCAGCTCGATCAGCACGATCCGCGGCGAGTACCTCGACGTCATCAACACTGGCGGCCAGGACCTGCGTGGCCTGTCCGGCCGGGTGCCGAGCCTGAACATCGAGTCCTCCTTCGGCCGCGCCTTCCCGCGCTTCTACATCCGCGGCTACGGCAACACCGACTTCCGCCTCAACGCCTCGCAGCCGGTCTCGCTGGTCTACGACGAGGTAGTGCAGGAGAACCCGATCCTGAAGGGCTTCCCCGCTTTCGACCTCGACCGCATCGAGGTGCTGCGCGGCCCGCAGGGCACGCTGTTCGGGCGCAACACGCCGGCCGGCGTGGTCAAGTTCGAGTCGGCGCGGCCGAGCAACAAGATGGAGGGCTACGGCAGCCTGTCGATCGGCACGATGCGCACCATCAACGCCGAGGGCGCGCTGAACCTGCCGACCAGCGAGACCACCGCGCTGCGCCTGTCGGTGCTGAACCAGACGCGCGACGACTGGGTGAAGAACAACTTCGACGCCGGCCCGACGCAGGACCTGGAGGGCTACCGCGACTCGGCCTTCCGCGCCCAGTACCTGTGGCAGCGCGACAAGGACTTCAGCGCGCTGGCCAACGTGCACGTGCGCGACTTCGACGGCTCGGCGCGGCTGTTCCGCGCCAACATCATCCAGCCCGGCACCAACGAGCTCGTGCCCGGCTTCAACGAGCACGTCGTCAAGTACGACGGCGCCAACGAGCAGGAACTGCGCAACATCGGCTCCAGCCTGCGGCTGCGCTTCGGCCTCGGTGACATGGCGCTGCACTCGATCACCGGCTACGAGCAGGTCAAGACCTTCAGCCGCGCCGACGTCGACGGCGGCGCGCCGCCCTACGTGTTCAGCGGCGGCGCCGGCTCGATCCCGTTCCTGTCGGAGACGGCCGACGGCATTCCCAAGCACCGCCAGATCACCCAGGAGTTCCGCCTCGAGTCGACCACCAAGACGGCGCTGGGCTGGCAGGCCGGTGTCTACCTGTTCCACGAGGACTACGACATCGAGAGCTTCAGCTACAACTCGACCGGCGCCGGCAACCCGCAGGACGCCTACCAGAAGGTGAACCAGCGCAACAACGCCTGGGCGCTGTTCGGCGCGCTCAGCTACGAGCTGTCGCCGCAGGCGCAGATCCGCGCCGGCGCACGCTACACGCGCGACAAGAAGAACTTCAAGGTCACCGACTACACCTGCACGACCTTCAACTGCAACACCACCACCAACCCGCCGGGGCCGCGCACCACGCTGGCCGAACTGGGCTCGTTCGGCCCGCTTTCCGCCGACACCAGCGACGGCAAGTTCAACTGGGACCTCAGCGGCACCTATGCGATCGCGCCGGAGACCAAGCTCTATGCGCGTGTGGCCACCGGCTTCCGCGGCTCCAGCGTGCAGGGCGCCGGCCAGTTCAACGACCAGTCGGTGGCCAAGCCGGAAACCAACACCTCGTTCGAGGCCGGCGTGAAGAGCGACCTGCTCGGCGGCCGTGCGCGCGTCAACTTCGGCGTCTTCCACTACACGGTCAAGGACCTGCAGCTGACGGCGGTCGGCGGCGCCGGCAACGCCAACATCCTGCTCAATGCCGACAAGGCGGTCGGCCAGGGCTTCGAGCTCGACGCGCAGGCGCTGCTGTCCGACAACTGGATGGCCAGCCTCGGGCTGGGCTACAACGACACCAAGCTGAAGGACGCCAACCTTGCCGTGTCGCCCTGCGGCACCACGCAGTACGTGTTCGGCCAGCCCGGCGCGCCGCGGCCGAACTGCACGGTGCTCGACCCGGTCGACGCCAACGGCAAGGCGCTGATCGACGGCAACCCGCTGCCGCAGGCGCCGAAGACGACGCTGAACTTCACGCTGAAGTACACGCGGCCGGTCGCCAACGGCGAGTTCTACGCGCTGACCGACTGGACCTACCGCAGCAAGATCAACTTCTTCCTCTACGAGTCGACCGAGTTCACCGGCAAGCCGCTGACCGAAGGCGGTGTGCGGCTGGGCTATGTGTGGAACCAGGGCAAGTACGAGTTCGCGGTGTTCGGGCGCAACATCACCAACCAGATCCGCGTCGTCGGCGGCATCGACTTCGACAACCTGACCGGCTTCATCAACGAACCGCGCATGTGGGGTGCACAGTTCCGTGCGAGCTTCTAGCCTGTTCGGCCTGAGCTGCTGGCTGGCGAGCGCCGTGGCGCTCGCCCAGCCGGCCGTCATCTACGAACTGGGCGGCAAGGCCGACCGCTCCTTCAACCAGGCCGCCTACGAAGGCGCCGAGGCCTGGAAGCGCAAGACCGGCAAGCCCTACCTGGAGTTCGAGATCGCCAACGCCGCGCAGCGCGAGCTGGCGGCGCGGCGTTTCGCCGAGCGTGGCGCCGACCCGGTGGTCGGCATCGGTTTCCCGCAGGCCTCGACGATCGACAAGGTCGCGCGCGAGTTCCCCAAGACGCGCTTCGCGATCGTCGACGCGGCGGTCGCGCAACCCAACGTGCAGAGCTTCCTGTACCGCGAGCACGAAGGTGCGTTCCTGGTCGGCATCATGGCGGCGATGGCGAGCAAGACCGGCAAGGTCGGCTTCGTCGGCGCGCAGGACATCCCGCTGGTGCGCAAGTTCCTCTGCGGCTACGAGCAGGGCGCGAAGCACGCCAATCCGAAGGTCGAGTTGCTGTCGGCGATGACCGGCACCACCGGCGCCGCCTGGACCGACCCGGCGCGCGGCGCCGAGCTGGCGAAGAACCAGCTCGCCCAGGGCGTCGACGTGGTGTTCGCCGCCGCCGGCACCACCGGGCTGGGCGTCATGCAGGCCACGCGCGACGCCGGCAAGCTGGCGATCGGCGTCGACAGCAACCAGAACCACCTGCACCCGGGCTTCATCCTGACCTCGCTGGTCAAGCGCGTCGACCTGGCGGTGCTGCAGGCCTTCGATGGCGTGCAGCCCGGCGTCACCACGCTGGGACTGAAGGAGGGCGCGCTGGATGTCGCGATCGACGAGCACAACGCGAAGCTGGTGACGCCGGCGATGAAGCAGCGTGTCGAGGCGGCGCGCGCCGACATCGTCGCTGGCCGGCTGAAGGTGATCGACTACACGGTGGCCAACGCCTGCCGGTGATCGACGCCGACGGGCTGCCTGCGGCCCTGAGCGGCCGTTCCTTTGGCTGCTTTCGTGCCTGGCGTGAGTGCATCGCGGCAGGCGCTGCCCGCTGGGGGCTCATGCGGTGGCGGTCGGCCTTGCAGGCCGACTGCACTGCATCTCGCCAGGGTCTGCCAACTCACTTCTTTCCTCATCGTTAACAACCCAGTCATTACAACCCTCCCCACCTCGCTTTCGTACCAATCGAAGTGCGAAGTCACCAGCAGTTTCTGCACGGGCCACCACCGTTCAGCAAGGTGCGTGCGGGCAGGCTGGAGCGCGCCTGTTCGGCGCTGAGCAGCGCAGGGCTTGCGGCAGGCGCGCGGTAGCGCGCTTCGTAGACTGACTTGCAGCCGTCTGTCTGAGCGTAGCGAACGCAGTGAGCGCAGCGAGTTGGGCGGCCTGCCGCGAGACCGAGCAGCCAGGGCAGCGGCCCTCACCCCTGCGCTTGCCCCCTCACTTCAGCTCAGGGCGGCAAGGCGACTCCGGCCGTGTGCGAGCGACCGCAAAGGCACATCAGGCGCCGCCCAGCGGCCAGGCGAGCAGCGCCTCGCGCGCCGTCGCCTTGCTGTCCTCGTCGAGGAAGGAATGGGCCAGCGCCTCCAGCCCCATGCGCCGCAGGTCGGCTTCGGTCAACGGCGTCTCGCGCAGCAGCGTGGTCGCCTCGCCGCTGTGCGTGACCTGCGACATCAGGCGGTTGTCGGTCTGAAACGACAGGCTGATGCCGGCGCGCCACAGCGCAGTGATAGGGTGCGTGGCGACCGACGCGGCCGCGCCGGTGTGCACGTTGCTCGTCGGGCAGACCTCGAGGTGCACGCCGCTCGCCCGCACCGCCTCGAACAGCGCCGCATCGCCATCGGGTGCCAGCGCATCGACCAGGCGCACACCGTGGCCGATGCGGCGCGCGCCGAGCCGCACCGCCTCCAGCACACGGGCCGCCGCATCGGCCTCGCCGGCATGCAGGGTCAGCGCGACGCCGCCGTCCAGCGCGATGCGCAGCGCGCTGGCGTGCTCGCCCGGCGGGTGGCCGAACTCGGCGCCGGCGAGGTCGAAGCCGACCACGCCGATCTCGCGGTAGCGCACCGCCAGCGCAGCGACACGCTCGCTTTCGGCGACGTCGAGGTGGCGCATCGCGCACAGGATCAGCCCGGTGGGCAGGGCGCTGCGCGCGAGGCCCTCGAGCAGCGCCTCGATCGCCGCTTCGGGCGGCACGCCGAAGGGCTCGAACAGCAGCGGCGCGATGCGGAACTCGGCCAGCACCGCACCGTCGAGCCGGGCATCCTCGGCGGCCTCGAAGGCGATCCGGGCCAGGCCGTGTGGCGTGGCCATCGCCGCGACCGTCAGCGCGAAGCCACGCAGGTACTCGACCAGGCTGCCGGCATGGGCGCGGGCGTCGAACCAGCGCTGCAGCGCCGCCACGTCGGGCGCCGGGCAGGCCATGCCACGCTCATGCAGCAGCTCGAACAGCGTCGCCGGCCGCAGGCTGCCGTCGAGGTGGTCGTGCAGCACGACCTTGGGCATGCTGCGCAGGCGCTCGTCGAGGGCATCAGGCATCGGCGCATGCTAGCGCGGCGCGCCTCTTGCTATCCTGCGCGCGGGCTTTGCGTGCCGCCCGCACGAAAGGGAAACCACCGATGAACACCCCGCTTCTTGCCGCTGCCGCGCTGCTCGCCGCCAGCGTGGGCGCCCATGCCCAGCCGGCCATCGTCTACGACATGGGCGGCAAGTTCGACAAGTCCTTCAACGAGGCGGCCTATGCCGGCGCCGAGCGCTGGAAGAAGGACAGCGGCAAGCCCTACCTCGACTTCGAGATCGCCAACGAGGCGCAGCGCGAGCAGGCGATGCGGCGCATGGCCGGCCGTGGCGCCAACCCGGTGATCGGCGTCGGTTTTTCGCAGGCCACCAGCGTCGAGAAGGTGGCCAAGGAGTTCCCGAAGCAGCAGTTCGTCGTCATCGACGGCGTCGTCAAGGCGCCCAACGTCGCCTCGGTGGTGTTCAAGGAACACGAGGGCAGCTTCCTGGTCGGCATGATGGCCGCGATGGCCAGCAAGAGCGGCAAGGTCGGCTTCGTCGGCGGCATGGACATCCCGCTGATCCGCCGCTTCCAGTGCGGCTACGAGCAGGGCGCGAAGTACGCCAACCCGAAGGTCGAGCTGATGGCGGCGATGACGGGCACCACACCGGCCGCCTGGAGCGACCCGGCGCGCGGCGGCGAGCTGGCCAAGTCGCAGTTCGCCAAGGGCGTCGACGTGGTCTTCGCCGCCGCCGGCGGCAGCGGCGTCGGCGTCTACCAGGCCGCCAAGGACGCCGGCAAGCTGGCGATCGGCGTCGACAGCAACCAGAACCACCTGCACCCCGGCACCATGCTGACCTCGATGGTCAAGCGCATCGACGTGGCGGTCTACAACGCCGCCCAGCAGGTGACGCCGGGGCTGACCGTGCTCGGCCTGAAGGAAGGCGGCGTCGACTACGCACTCGACCAGTACAACGAGAAGCTGGTGCCGGCCGAGATGAAGAAGAAGGTCGACGCGGCGAAGGCGGACATCATCGCCGGCCGCATCAAGGTGGTCGACTACATGGCGAACAACGCCTGCAGCTTCTGATGACAACCCCCAGGCCGCCGGTGCTCACCCCGCGGGGGGCGCCGGCCTTGCCCCTCCCCGGCTCCTCCGCTGCGGCCGCCGTGGCGATGCGCGGCATCGCCAAGCGCTTCGGCGCCGTGCAGGCCAATGACGCCGTCGACCTGACGGTGGCGGCCGGCACCATCCACGGCATCGTCGGCGAGAACGGTGCCGGCAAGAGCACGCTGATGTCGGTGCTGTACGGCTTCCACGAGGCCGACGCCGGCACGATCGCCATCGATGGCCGCAGCGTGCGCATCCGCAGTTCGCGCGACGCGATCGCGCTGGGCATCGGCATGGTTCACCAGCACTTCATGCTGGTCGAGCCGTTCAGCGCGCTCGACAACATCCTGCTCGGCGCCGAGCCGCATTGGCTGCTGAAGCACTCGCGCGCGCAGCTGCGCCGCGAGCTCGAGACGCTGATGCACGACACCGGCCTGCAGGTGCGGCTGGACGTCGCCGTCGAGGAACTGCCGGTCGGCGAACGCCAGCGGCTGGAGATCCTCAAGGCGCTGGTGCGCGGCGCGCGTTTCCTGATCCTCGACGAGCCGACCGCCGTGCTGACGCCGCAGGAGACCGAGCAGCTGTTCGTCACGCTGCGAGGCCTGCGCGAGCGCGGCACGACGGTCCTGCTGATCACCCACAAGCTGAAGGAGATCGTCGCGCTGTGCGACCGGGTCACGGTGATGCGCGCCGGCCGCGTGGTGCTCGACTGCACGATCGCCGAGACCGATGTCGACGCGCTGGCGCAGGCCATGGTCGGCCGCCGTGTGCAGCTCGGCCGCGGCGAGGGCACGACGGCGGCCGCGCCCGGCCCGGTGCTGCTGCAGGCGCAGGACCTCGCCTGGCGCGATGCGCTGGGCGTGGCGCGGCTGGCTGGCGTGTCGCTGGCGCTGCACGGCGGCGAGATCGTCGGCGTCGCCGGCGTGTCCGGCAACGGCCAGAGCGAACTGCTCGACGCGCTGGCCGGCCTGCTGACGCCCGAGCGTGGCGAGCTGCAGCTCGGCGCGCGCCGCTTCACGCCGGCGCAGTGGCTGGACCCGGCCACCGCGCGCACGCTCGGCCTCGCCCATGTGCCGGAAGACCGCCACCGGCGCGGCCTGGTGCTGCCCTTCGTGGCCTGGGAGTCGGCCGCACTCGGCCACCAGCGCGACGGGCGCTACGACCGCGGTGCACGCCTGGACCGCAGGGCGATGCGCGGCGACTGCGCGTCGATGATGGCCGACTACGACGTGCGCCCGCCCGACCCGGATCTGCGCAGCGCCAAGTTCTCCGGCGGCAACCAGCAGAAGCTGGTGCTGGCGCGCGAGGCGCTGCCGGCGCCCACCGTGCTGCTGGTCGGCCAGCCGACCCGCGGCGTCGACATCGGCGCGATCGAGTTCATCCACGGCCGCCTGCGGGCGATGCGCGAGGCCGGGCGTGCGGTGCTGCTGGTGTCCTCTGAACTCGACGAGATCCTCGCGCTGGCCGACCGCGTGATCGTGATGGCCGGTGGCCGCATTGCCGGCGAGCTGGCGATCGCCGAATGCAGCGAGACGGCGCTGGGCCGCTTGATGGGCAGCGGTGCAGCGCAGGAGGCCGCGTGAGCGTCTCGACGGACGACATGCCGCGCTGGCTCGACCTGGTCGTGCTGCCGGCGGTCAACCTGGCAATGGCCTTGTTCGTCGCCGGCGTGGTGGTGTGGATCGTCGGGCTGGACCCGGCGCAGGCGATCGTGCTGCTGGTCAAGGGCGCGTTCGGCAGCCGCCTCGGCCTCAGCTACACGCTGTACTACGCGACGACCTTCGTCTTCACCGGCCTGGCGGTGGCGATCGCCTTCCATGCCGGGCTGTTCAACATCGGCGGCGAGGGCCAGGCGATGCTCGGTGGCATCGGCACCGCGCTGGTCGCGCTGTGGCTGGGCGACTCGATGCCGGCCTGGGTCGTGCTGCCGGCGATGGTGCTGGCCGCCGCCACCTTCGGCCTGGCCTGGGGCGCACTGCCCGGCGCACTGGCCGCCTGGCGCGGCAGCCACACGGTGATCAGCACCATCATGTTCAACTTCATCGCCTCGGCGCTGCTGTCCTGGCTGCTCGTGCATGTGCTGAAGGAGCCGGGCAACATGACGGTGGAAAGCCGCGCCTTCGGCGCCGCCGCGAAGATGCCCGGCATCCACGAGATGCTGGCGGCGCTGGGCGTCGACTGGCCGGCCTCGCCGCTGAACCTCAGCCTGCTGATCGCCATCGCGGCGGGCCTCGCCACCTGGTGGCTGCTGTGGCACACGCGGCAGGGCTACGAACTGCGCGCCGTCGGCCACGCGCCGGAGGCGGCGCGCTACGCCGGCATCCGGCCACGCGCGCAGATCATCGTCGCGATGGGCCTGTCCGGCGCGATGGCCGGGCTGCTCGGCATCAACGAAGTCGCCGGCGTGCATGGTCGGCTGCTGCTCGACTACGTGGTCGGCGCCGGCTTCGCCGGCATCGCGGTGTCGCTGATCGGGCGCAACCACCCGCTGGGCATCGCGATGGCGTCGCTGCTGTTCGGCGCGCTCTACCAGGGTGGCGCCGAACTGGCCTTCGAGCTGCCCGGCTTCAGCCGCGACATGATCATCACGCTGCAGGGGCTGATCGTGCTGTTCGCCGGCGCGATGTCGCAGGTCGCTGCGCCGCTGCTGGCACGCCTGTGGATGCGCGCGCAGCGGCCGCGCCCGGTGGCCGGAGCGGCCCATGGATGAGATCGCGCTGGGCACGCTGATCGCTTCGACGCTGCGTGTGGCGACGCCGCTGATCCTGTGCGCGCTGGCCGGCGTGCTGTGCGAACGCGCCGGCGTGATCGACCTGGGCCTGGAGGGCAAGATGCTCGCCTGCGCCTTCGCCGCAGGCGCCGCCGGCGCGGTCAGCGGTTCGCTGCTGGTGGCGCTGGTCGCCGCGCTCGTCGTCGGTTTCCTGCTGTCGATGCTGCACGGCTTCGGCTGCGTCAGCCACCGCGGCGACCAGGTGGTGATGGGCATGGCGATCACGATGACCGCCGCGGGCCTGACCATCGTGCTCGGCGTCGCCTGGTTCCACACCGGCGGGCAGACGCCGCCACTGCCCGACGCGGCGCGCCTGGGCGCGCAGTTCACGACGGCGGCCGAGTGGCTGAAGACGGTGCCGGTGGTCGGCACGCCGCTGGCGCTCGGCCTGCTCGGCCACAACCTGCTGGTCTATGGTGCGCTGGCCGGCGTCGGCGCGGTCTGGTGGCTGCTGTTCCGCACCCGCTTCGGCCTGCGCCTGCGTGCCGCCGGCGAGAACCCGGCGATGGTCGACGCCGCCGGTGTCTCGATCGTCGTGCTGCGCTACCAGGCCCTGGCATTGAACGGGGTGTTCTGCTCGCTCGCAGGGGCCTACCTGGTGCTGGCGCAGAATCCTTCGTTCGTGCCGAACATGACGGCCGGGCGTGGCTACATGGCGATGGCGGCGCTGATCTTCGGCAAGTGGCACCCGCTCGGCGCGCTGGGCGCCTGCCTGCTGTTCGGCTTCCTCGACGCCGCGGCGATCCGCCTGCAGGGCGCGCCGCTGCCGCTGATCGGCGCGGTGCCGGTGCAGGCCATCCAGGCCCTGCCCTACGTGATGACGGTGGTGCTGCTGGCCGGCTTCGTGGGGCGCTCGCGCGCGCCCAAGGCGCTCGGCGTGCCCTACCTGAAGGAGCGGTGAGATGGACCAGCCCGATGCCCACCCGACGATCACGCCTGGCAGGCGATGAGCACCGCGGCGCTGCGTGCCCGCGCCAACGCGCACGCGCCCTACTCGGGCTTCGCGGTCGGCGCTGCGCTGCTCGACGAGCGCGGCGAGATCCACGCCGGCTGCAACGTCGAAAACGCCGCCTACCCGCAGGGCCTGTGCGCCGAGGCGGTGGCGCTGGGCCGGCTGGTCAGCAGCGGCGGACGGCGCATCCGCGCCGCGCTGGTGCTCGGCGTCGCTCCGCAACCCGTGACGCCCTGCGGCGGCTGCCGACAGAAGCTGCGCGAATTCGCCGGCGACGAGCTGCCGGTCTGGTCGGCCGACGAGCGGGGCATTACCGCGCGGCACACCCTGGGTGAACTGCTGCCGGCCAGCTTCGGGCCGGAGCACCTGGACGAACGATGAGCCGGCTGAGTGTCGAAGAGGTGGACCGCTGCGCCGCGCAACTGCTGGCCAGCGGCCGGCGGCCGCGCATTGCCGTACTGCTCGGCTCCGGCTGGAGCACTATCGTGCAGCGCATCGCCAACCCGCTGCGCATGGCCTACGCCAACCTGCCCGGCTTCCCGCTCACCGACATCGCCGGCCACGCGGGCGAGGTGGTGATGGGCCGGCTCGGGCGGCACGAGGTGGCCGTGCTGTGTGGCCGCCGCCACACCTACGAAGGCGGTGATGCCGCGGCGATGAAGGGGGCGATCGCCGCGCTGGCCGCCTGCGGCATCGAGCTGCTGGTGCAGACCAATGCCGCCGGCAGCCTGGACCTGGCCATGCGTCCCGGCGAGCTGATGATGCTCAGCGACCACCTCAACCTGGCGCAGCAGCTCGCCGCTGATCGGCGAGACCGGCTCGCAGCGCTTTGTCGACATGCGCGACGCCTACGACCCGGCGCTGCGCGCGCAGGCCCGCGCCAGCGCCGCGCGGCTGGGCATGCCCTTGCACGAGGGCATCTACGCCTGGGTGCTGGGGCCGCAGTTCGAGACGCCGGCGGAGATCCGCATGCTGCAGCGGCTGGGCGCGCAGGCGGTGGGCATGAGCACCGTGCCCGAGACCATCCTGGCGCGCCACGCCGGCCTGCGCGTGCTCGCCTTCTCGATGTTCACCAACATGGGCTGCGGCCTGCAGGACGAAAGCCTCAGCCACGCGCACACGCTGGACACGGCGCGCGCCGCGGCGCCACGCGCGGCCGACCTGCTCGAAGCCGTCATTGGAAACCTGGAGCTCTGAACGATGCACAGCCCGCAACGCAGACCGCAGGACACCGCGCGCCTGGCCTTGTCCTGCCTGGACCTGACCAGCCTGAACGACGGCGACGACGAGGCTGCCATCGTGCGCCTGGCCGAGCGCGCCGCGGCGGCACCGGGGCCGGTCGCGGCGTTGTGCGTGTGGCCACGTTTCGTGCCCACGGCCCTCGCCCATGCGCCGGCCGGCGTGGCAGTGGCCGCCGTCGCGAACTTCCCCGACGGCAGCACCGACATCGAACGTGCCCTGCGCGACAGCGGCGAGATCGTCGCCGCCGGCGCGCACGAGGTCGACGTGGTGATGCCGTGGCGTTCGCTCGCTGCCGGCGACGAAGCCAGCTGCGCGGCGCTGTTGCGCGCGGTGCGCCGCGCCTGCGAGGGCCGCGTGCTGAAGGTGATCCTCGAGACCGGCGAACTGAAGACGCCGGCGCTGATCGCGCGGGCCTCTTGCATCGCGCTGGCCGAAGGCGCCGACTTCCTCAAGACCAGCACCGGCAAGACGCCGGTCGGCGCGACGCCGGAAGCGGCGACGCTGATGCTGCAGGCCATTGCCGCCGACGCCGGCGCGGCCGCCCGCGTCGGCTTCAAGGCCGCCGGCGGCGTGCGCAGCGTCGCCGATGCAGCGCTCTATCTCGATCGGGTCGAGGCCGTGCTCGGCGCAGCGGCCCTGGCGCCGGCGCGCTGCCGCATCGGCGCCAGCGCGCTGCTGGCCGACATCGAGGCGGTACTCGCCGGGGGTCGCCACGGCGCCACGGCGAGCGGCTACTGACTCAGGCCTTGACCGGCCGCGCCGGGATCTTCAAGCCGCGCTGCACCGCCGGCCGCGCCAGGAAGGCCTGCAGCACCCGCTGCACGTTGGCGAAGTCAGCGAAGCCGACCAGATCGCCGGCGCCGTAGAAACCGACCAGGTTGTTGACCCAGGGCCAGATCGCGATGTCGGCGATGCCGTACTCGCTGCCCATCATCCAGTCGCGGCCTTCGAGGTGACGGTCGAGCACGCCGAGCAGGCGGCGCGACTCGGCGACGTAGCGGTCGCGCGGCCGCTTGTCCTCGTAGTCCTTGCCGGCGAACTTGTGGAAGAAGCCGACCTGGCCGAACATCGGCCCGATGCCGCCCATCTGGAACATCACCCACTGCACGGTTTCGTAGCGTTGCGCCGGGTCGGTGCTCAGGAAGCGGCCGGTCTTCTCGGCCAGGTAGATCAGGATGGCGCCGGACTCGAACAGCGGCAGCGGCTGGCCGCCCGGGCCGTCGGGGTCGAGGATCGCCGGGATCTTGTTGTTCGGGCTGAGCGACAGGAACTCCGGCGACATCTGATCCTGCGTCTCGAAGCTGACCAGGTGCGGCTCGTAGGGCAGGCCCAGTTCCTCCAGCAGGATCGACACCTTCACGCCGTTGGGCGTCGGCAGCGAGTAGAGCTGCAGGATCTCGGGGTGCCGGGCAGGCCACTTGCGGGTGACGGGGAAGCGGGACAGGTCGGTCATCGGGTGTCGGTGCAGGGGCGAGGCGACCGATTCTGTCGGGCCGCCGATGGCCCGGGGCGGGCAAGGATTTGCGCCTTTGTTGGTGAGGCGCAGTGCCTGGCGGTAGGCATTTGTAACAGCGGGCGGCCCCTGCACACAACTCGCAGCATCGCCCCCGCCTGGACTGCGACAGTGCGCTACCTCGCACTGTGTGACGTTCCATGACCCGCTACACCCCCAGGGGGCCGTCGGCCCCCGCTTCTGTCTCCCCCGCCTCCGACAACCTGCTCCCGAACCGCCCGTGGCGTCGCGCCAGCGGTTCGGCCTGGACGCTGCTGTTCGCCGCCGCGCTGGCGGCCTGCGGCGGCGCCAATGACGAAACGCTGGAGCCCCCGACCGGCGCGCCAGCCCCTGCTCCGGCACCAGCCCCGGCTCCGCCCCCTCCGCCCCCACCCGCTCCGGCGCCCGCTCCGGCCCCGGCACCCGCTCCGGCTCCGGCACCAGCCCCTGCGCCCGCACCGGCCCCCGCGCCCGCACCGGCCCCCGCGCCGGCACCGGCACCGGCCCCCGCACCGGCCCCGGCTCCTGCGCCCGCGCCCGCGCCGGCACCGACCCCCTCGCCGCCGACCAACAGTGCCTTGCTGAACAAGCTGCAGAACTTCGCCGAGACGGCAGCGCGCAACTGGAACTTCGACGGCCACAGCGTCACCAGCGCCTTCACCTCCGACTACGGCTACTGGGACTACACCGACACCACCTACGAGCCGTGGCTGTTCGACCGCGCCGACGTCTGGCGCATGCTCGCCGAGCTGACCTCCAGCGCGCGCTGGCAGGCGCAGGCGCAGAGCGACCTCGCGTACTACGAGTCGCGCCTGAGTGCCAGCGGCATCTTCATGAACAAGAGCGGCGAGGAGGACACCAAGTACAGCTACGTCCACCCGTGGAGCACCAACACCGCCAAGCAGACTGCGGCCTACAACGCCACGGTGGCCGGCTTCCCGAACACCTACTCGTCCGGCGCCGCGCTGTGGACCGAGCGTGAACTGTGGGTGGCGCTGAACGCGGCGGTGAAGTACCACACCGTGTCGGGCAGCTCGGCGGCGCTGTCGCGCGCGCAGGCGATGGTCGACCAGTGGGACCAGGTCTGCGCCGGCCGCAAGGCGCCGCTGGTCAGCTACACCCAGCACGAGGGCGGCGGGCCCGGCGGCTCGACGCCGACCGACCTGATCAGCAGCCCGTGGATGAGCGCGCTGTACTTCCAGGCGGCGCGCCTGTACATCCAGAAGGTGCCCAGCGCGGCGAACCAGGTCTACCGCCAGGCCAGCGACTACTTCGACTGGCTGAACACGCCGGGCACGCGCGGCTTCTACGACGGCTCCGAGGTCGGCAGCGAATACGCCGGGCTGACCTTCCCGTCCTACCTGGCCGGCGGCACGACGATCGGCGACGCCGGTCCGGACGAGGGCAACATGGACCACGCGCTCGACGTGGCCGGTTTCGTCGCGTTCGCGGTCAAGGCCAAGCAGGCGCTCGGCCTGTCGACCACCGCGGCCTCGGCCCGCCTGTCGCAGCTGAAGACCACGGCGGCGACCTCGTTCGCCAACCTGACGCGCGACACCGCCTACCTGCCGAAGTACCGCATCAACCCGCCGCGCAAGTTCAACTGGTGGATGCGCGGCTACTACGAGCTGGCCGCCAACAACGGCGACTGAGCGAGCGCACGGCCCTTTGCGGGGCCGACACATCGATCGGGTAGGCTGCGCGCATGCGCCGCCTGCCCGTTTTTCTTGGTCTGCTCGCCGCGCTGCTCGCCGGCTGCGCGACACCGCCCGAGCACGGCTCGGTGGTGGTCAGGCTGCTGGCCATCAACGACCTGCACGGCCACCTGCGGCCGCCGCCCGGCGGCATCCGCCTGCGCGACCCGCAGGATGCGGCGAAGACGGTCGACGTCGCCGCCGGCGGAGTCGAGCACCTGGCCAGCGCCTTGCGCGAGGCACGTGCGCAGAACCCCAACCATGTGTTCGTCGCCGCCGGCGACCTGGTCGGTGCCAGCCCGCTGCTGTCGGCGCTGTTCCACGACGAGCCCACGGTCGAGCTGCTCGGGCAGCTGGGCCTGGCCGTCAGCGCGGTCGGCAACCACGAGTTCGACCGCGGCGCGGCCGAGCTGCTGCGGCTGCAGAACGGCGGCTGCCATCCGTCCACCGGCTGCCAGGGGCCGGCGCCGTTCACCGGCGCCCGCTTCCAGTACCTGGCGGCCAGCACGATCGACAGTGCGACCGGGCGCACCCTGCTGCCGGCCTACACGGTGCGTCGCTTCGACGGCATCCCGGTCGCCTTCATCGGCCTGACGCTGAAGGACACGCCACGCATCGTGCGGCCCAGCGGCGTCGCCGGGCTCGAGTTCCGCGACGAAGCGACGACGGTCAACGCGCTGGTGCCCGGGCTGCGCGCGCAGGGCATCGAGGCCATCGTCGTGCTGATCCACGAAGGCGGCCAACCGGCCGGCGGGCCGGACGAATGCCCGGCGCTGTCGGGCGCGATCGTGCCCATCGTCAAGGCGCTGGACCGTGCCGTCGACGTGGTGATCAGCGGCCACACGCACCGCGCCTACAACTGCCGCGTCGACGGCCGGCTGGTCACCAGCGCCGACAAGTTCGGCACCGTGCTCAGCGAGATCGACCTCGTGCTCGACCGCGCCAGCGGCGACGTGCGCGAGGCCCGCGCCCACAACGTGATCGTGCGCAACGACCGCTTCGCGAAGGACGCGGCCATCGGCGAGATGATCGCCGCCTGGGAGCGCCTGGCCGCGCCGCTGGCGCAGCGGGTGGTCGGCCGGCTCGCGGCGCCGCTGTCGCGCGAGCCGAACGAAGCCGGCGAGTCCACGCTCGGGCAGGTGGTGGCCGATGCGCAACTCGCCGCCAGCACCGAGGCCGGCGCGCAGATCGCACTGACCAACCCCGGCGGCCTGCGCACCGGCCTGGCCGGCGCGGCCGATGGCAGCGTGCGCTACGAGGACCTGTTCGCCGCGCAGCCCTTCTCCAACCAGTTGGTGACCTTGACACTGACCGGCGCGCAACTGCAGCAGGTGCTGGAACAGCAGTGGCTGGGCCAGGCGCGGCCGCGGCTGCTGCAGGTGTCGCGCGGCTTCGCCTACACCTGGGATGCAGCGCAACCCACCGGCCAACGCGTCGTCGCCGGCAGCCTGCGCCTGAACGGCGCGACGATTGCGCCGGAACAACGCCTGCGTGTCACGGTCAACGACTACCTGGCTTCCGGGGGCGACAACTTCAGCGCCTTTCGTGAGAATGGAATCGATGCACAGACGGGCGTGATGGACGTCGACGCACTCGAACGTTTCTTCCGACACAACGACAAGGTGACGCCCGGCGCTCTCGACCGGATCCGGCGCGTGAACTGATCCACCGTGCTTGCTCAAGAGATCATCCGGCGCAAGAGCCGGGCCCAGGCGCTGGACACCGCCGAGGTCCAGGCCTTCGTGCGTGGCCTGGTCGACCGCTCGTGGAGCGAGGGCCAGATCGCCGCGTTCGCGATGGCGGTGTGCCTGCGCGGCATGAGCCGCGACGAATGTGTCGCGCTGACCCAGGCGATGACCGACTCCGGCGACCGCCTCGACTGGAGCAAGGCGCGCCTGCATGGCCCGCTGATCGACAAGCACTCCACCGGCGGTGTCGGCGACAAGACCAGCCTGCTGCTCGCGCCGCTGGTCGCGGCCTGCGGCGGCGTGGTGCCGATGGTCTCCGGCCGCGGGCTCGGCCACACCGGCGGCACGCTGGACAAGCTCGAGGCGTTGCCCGGCTACAGCACCACGCCGCGGCGCACGACGCTCGTGCGCGTGTTGCGCGAGGCCGGCTGCGCGATCGTCGGCGCGAGTTCGCGCATCGCGCCGGCCGACAGGCGCCTGTACGCGATCCGCGACGTGACGGCGACGGTCGCGTCGGTGCCGCTGATCACCGCCAGCATCCTGTCGAAGAAGCTGGCCGCCGGCATCGACGCGCTGGTGATGGACGTCAAGCTCGGCAACGGCGCCTTCTGCACCGACGCGCACAGCGCCGACACGCTGGCGCGCAGCCTGGTCGAGGTGGCGGTGGGCTCGGGCCTGCCGACACAGGCGCTGGTCACCGACATGAACCAGGTGCTGGGCACCACCGCCGGCAACGCGGTGGAGGTGCGCGAGGCGATCGACTTCCTGACCGGCGCGGCGCGCGAACCGCGCCTGCTGCAGCTGACGCTGGCGCTGGCCGGCCGCATGCTGTGGCTGGGCGGCCTGGCCGCATCGCCGGCCAAGGGCGAGCAGCAGGCGCTGCGTGCGCTCGACGACGGCAGCGCCGCGGAACGGTTCGAGCGCATGGTCGCCGGGCTGGGTGGCCCGTCCAGCGTGCTGGCGCGCGGCGGTGCGCACCTGCCGAGCGCGCCAGTGCAGCGCACGCTCGCCGCCGCACGCAGCGGCGTGTTCACCGCGATGGACACGCGCCAGGTCGGCCTGGTGATCGTCGCGCTTGGCGGCGGCCGCCGGCGCGCCAGCGACACGGTCGACCCGCGTGTCGGCATCACCCGGCTGATGCCGCTGGGCAGCACGGTGAAGGCCGGCGATGCGCTGCTGCGCGTGCATGCGGCGAACGCAGCCGATGCCGAAGCGGCGCTGCACACGCTGGGCGCGGCGATCGAGATCGGCGACGGCCCGGCGCTGCCGAACCCGCCGGTGGTGCGCGGTGTCGTCGGCCGGCCCGGCCGCGGTGGCTGAGCGGGTTCAGCGCACGAACTGGTCGACGTAGCCGGCACCGAGGCCGACCTCGACGTAGTGCCGGCGGCACATCTCGATCTTCGTGAAGACGTCCTCGTAGCCGGTCACCTCGCCCTGCGCATCGACGTAGACCATCGCGCCGTGGATGTTGAACTGGGTGATCATCTCCGGCACGCCGGCCCCATCGTCAACCGCGTCATCGACCACCAGCGTGTGGATCTCGCCCGGCGGCTCGTAGACGAACGAGCCCTCGCGCGCCACCCAGTCGTGCTCCAGGTAGCGCCAGGCGCCCTTGATCACGTAGCCGGTCACCCACGACGGGTGGATGTGGCGCGACAGCACGCCACTCTTGCGCACGCGCAGCAGGTTGCACCAGCTGCCGGTGACGGTGTTCAGCAGCAGCGGGCGGAACCACACCTGCGGCGCCTGCGGCACCCAGACACGTTCGTCGTCCGGGATGGCGGGGATGGCGATCTCGGCCTGGATGCCGGGCAGCTGGGTGATGGCGGTGGGGGGCATGGTGGTGTCGAACGGGGTCAGGAAATCAGGTAGCCGCCGTCGACCGGCAGCACGACGCCGGTGACGAAACGCGCTGCGGCGCTGGCGAGGAACAGCACCGGGCCGGCCACGTCGGCCGGCGTGCCCCAGCGTCCCATCGGCGTGCGCGCCAGGATGGGCGCGGCGCGGGCCGGGTCGTCTTGCAGCGGCTGGGTCAGCGGCGTGGCGATCCAGCCCGGCGCGATGGCATTGACGCGGATGCCGTCGGCCGCGTAGGCGATCGCCAGGCTCTTGGTGAGCTGCGCGACGCCGCCCTTGCTGGCGCTGTAGCCCGGCACCAGGCCGCCGCCGAAGAAGCTCAGCATCGACGCGGTGTTGACGATGCAGCCGCCGCGCGCCCCCCGCGGCGAGCAGCGGCCGCGCCGCGGCGCAGGCGCGCATGGTGCCGTTCAGGTTGATGTCCAGCACCTCGGCGAAGGCAGCGGGGTCGTGTTCGGCACCGCGGCGGATCACGCCGGCGCAGTTGACCAGCACCGCCAGTTCGGTCTGCTCGCCGACGCAGGCAGCCACCGCGTCGGCATCGCGCACGTCCAGCCGCTGCACGCGGGCTGCCGCCAGGTCGGGCGCGGCGTGCGCCGCCTCGCATTCACGATCGGTCGCGCCGGTCACCGTGACCCGCGCGCCGGCAGCCGCGAATGCCGTGGCGATGCCGGCACCGATGCCGCTGGTGCCGCCGACCACCAGCACCTGGCGGCCCTGGAACTGGCCATCGAAACTCACTTGGCGTGGTACGGCTTCGCGCCGAGCTTCATCTTGTAGATGCGGAAGTTGGGCACCTTGGGTTTGTCGAAATCCATGTCGCCGTCGACCCACAGATGGAGATGGTTGCTGACCAGGTACAGCGTGCCGCCCGGACCCCAGGCCAGCGTGTCGGGCCAGGAGATGTCGTCGCTGCTCACCAGCGTGCTCACTGTGCCGCTCTTCGCGTCGCGCTTCATGATGCCATTGAGCGTCAGCGCCGTCATGTAGAGGTTGTTGTCGCGGTCGGCGGTCATGCCGTCGGTGTTCGAGGGCAGCGTGGCCATCACCTGCACCGCTTTCTTGATGTCCTCCTCCGACTTCGAGAAGTCGCGGATCAGCGCGGTCGGTAGCGCCAGCAGGCGGTTGCCGGTCAGGTTGGTCCAGTACAGCGTCTTCTTGTCGCCGGACAGCGCGATGCCGTCGGCACCGGTCTTCATGCCGTTGGGTTGGCCGTCCTTGGCCTTCAGCACGTCGCGGCCGTGGATCTGGAACTTGAACGCCTCGTCGTTGACCCACTCCGGCGCCGACAGCACGCGCCTGGCCTTGTTGGCCTTGATGTCGTAGACCAGGATGCCGCCCTTCAGCGGGTTGCAGAAGATGCCCGAGTCGCTGATGTAGACCACGCCGGCGTCGTTGTCGACCGCCACGTCGTTCAGGAAGGAGCACTTGCGGTCGCTGTCGGCCTCGCTGAACTCGTAGCGGGCGACTTCCTTGCCACGCTTCAGGTCCCAGCCGATCAGCTTCTCGTCGCCGGGGCCCGAGGGCGCACCGGCGACATGGCCCTGGTCGAGGATCCACATCACGTCGTTGCGGTCGATCTCGAAGCCGAGCACCGCCTTCAGGCCCTTGGGGTTGGCGACGTCGTTCAGCGCCTTGTTCGGGAAGGGCTGCAGCTTCCACTCCTTGCCCTTCTTCACCAGCTTCGACAGCGTCGCCGGAATCTCCTTGCCGCCCCAGCGTGCGGTGCTGACGTAGATGTTGCCCCTGGAATCGACCTTGGCGCCCTGCATCAGCACCTTCTTCCAGGTCTGCGCGTCGTCGTAGGCCTTCTCGGCGGCGGCATCGCCGAGGTCGTACTGCAGGCGTGTCCATTCGGCGACGACCTCGAGCTTCGGTCCGGCGGCGAGGCTGGCTGCGCTGAGCGTGGCAGCGCCGAGCGCGAGGGAGAGGCGGGTCAGCAAGCGGTTCATCGTGTCTCCGTGATGGTGTTGGACGAGAGCGCAGCGCGCACACGCGCGGCGGAGGGAATCGGTTCGACCGCGCCGTAGCCTTCGGTGGACAGCGCAGCGGCCACGGCGGCGTAGCGCGCCGCGGCGAACAGATCGTCGCCGGCCACGAGTCGCGCGGCCAGCGCGCCGCCGAAGGTGTCTCCGGCGCCGGTCGCGTCGACCGGGCGGCACGGATGCGCAGCGATGCGCTCGCGGCGTGTGCCGTCCGAGATCAGCGCGCCGTCGGCACCGAGCTTCAGCGCCACCTGCTTCGCCCCGAGTTGATGGCAGTGGTCGACCAGCGTGTCGGGGTCGGCGAGGCCGGTCAGCGCGAGCACGTCGTCGTAGCTGGGCAAACACAGATCGCTGAGGGCGATAGCGCGGAACATCGCCTCGCGCGCATCGTCGAGGCTCCAGAGCTTCAGCCGCAGGTTGGTGTCGAACGACACCTGGATGTCGGCGGCGCGGGCGATCTCGATCGCTGCGAAGCAGGTCTCGCGCGCACTCGCCGAGATCGCCAGCGAGATGCCCGACAGGTGCAGCAGCTTCGCGTTGGCGATCTGCGCGTGGTCCAACGACGCCGGCGTCATGCGGCTCGCCGCCGAGCCCTTGCGGAAGAAGTGGAAGTGATGGCCGCGGTCGTCGTGGGTGACGAAGTAGATCGCGGTGAAGGCGTTCTCATCGGTGGCCACGCCGTCGTGGGCAACGCCTTCTACGTCCCACATTCCGCGCAGCAAACGGCCGTAGGGGTCGTCGCCGAGCGCGCTGAGGTAGCCCACCGCCGCGCCCTGGCGCGCGGCGGCGACGGCGAAGTTCGACGTGTCGCCGCCGAAGCCCTGCAGGTAGAGCCGGCCGCCGCCCTCGCCGGTCTGGTTGAACTCGACCATCGCCTCGCCGAGGGCGAGGATGTCGAGGCTGCGGCCAGCCGGCATCAGATGCGTCCGTACTTCGCCAGGCCGGTGCGCAGCGAACGCTCGGCGATGATCAGCTTGGCCTGCTCCAGCTCGCGGGTATCGATCTCCTGCGCCATCGCCAGTACCTCGGCGGCACGGGCCTGCGGCACGACCACGACCCCGTCGACGTCGCCGACGACGATGTCGCCCGGGTGCACCGTCACGCCGCCGACACGCACCGGGACCTGCGAGGCCACCGTGCGGTAGCGGCCCAGCGTCGTACCGGGGCTGACGTCCAGCGCGTAGACCGGGAAGCCGTAGTCGCGGCGGATCTCGACCAGGTCGCGCACGCCGCCTTCGAGCACCGCGCCGGCATGGCCGTTGGCGACCGCGCCGGCAGTCATCAGCCCGCCCCACACCGCCACGTCGGGCTGTCCGCCTTCGATGGCGATGACGATCACGCTGCCCTTAGGCGCTTCGTCGATCAGGTCCAGCGCATGCTGAGGCGGCACGAACTCGTCGGTGGCCGCTTCCAGCACGGTGGCGGCGGGGCCGCAGATGCGCTTGTCGTTGATGCGCGGCTTGATGCCGCTGCTCATGTAGCCGCGCTGGCCGCAGACCTTGTCGACCGCGTCGGCCACCGAGGCGACGGCCACCTTGTCGAAGCCGGCGATGAGTTGTGCGAGTTCCATCGGATCACTCTCTTGGAAGTTTCAGAATCGGTTCAGCCAGTGCAGCGGCGGCTCGCCGCGCAGCACGCGCACCGCCTCCTCGGCGGCCTTGCGTTGCAGGTCGCGCATCGCTTCCTCGCTGTACCAGCCGATGTGGTTGGTCAGCACGGCGTTGTCGAGCGCGAAGATCGGGTGGGCCGGATCGGGCGGTTCCTGCTCGAACACATCGAGCCCGGCGCCGCTGATGCGGCGCTCGGCCAGCGCTGCAGCCAGCGCGTCGAGGTCGATGAGCCCGCCGCGTGCGGTGTTGACCAGCACCGTGGTCGGCTTCATCAGCGCGATGCGGCGTGCGTCGACGATGTGCCGCGTCGCGGCGGTCAGCGGTGCGTGCAGCGAGATCAGGTCGGCCTCGCGGCATATCGTGTCGACGTCCGCCGCCTCCACGTCGGCCGGCAGCGTGTGCGACGGGTCGCTGACCAGTGTGCGCGCGAAGCCGAAGCCGGCCAGCATCTGGTGGGTGCGCTGGGCGATGCGGCCGTAGCCGATCAGGCCCAGCGTCGCGCCGCGCAGCCGGTGCATCGGTTGCAGCACACCGGTGCTCCAGCGGCCGGCTCGCACCTCGGCATCGTGCAGGCGCAACCGGCGCACCACGGCGAGCGCCAGCGCGACGGTCTGCGTCGCCACCTCCTCGGTACCGTAGTCGGGCACGTTGGCGACGCGGATGTGCCGCTCGCTGGCCGCCGCCTGGTCGATGTTGTCGACGCCGATGCCGTAGCGGATGATCGCGCGGCAGCGCTGCATCGCCTCGATCGCTTGGCGCGGCAGCGGCGACTCGCGCACCAGCACGACATCGGCCTCGCGGGTACTGGCGATCGCCGCGTCGAGGCGGCCGCGGCACGGCGCCAGCTCGAAGGCGGCGCCAGCCTCGGCCAGCAGTGCGATCTCCTGGTCGTACGACGCGTAGCCGTCGTCGATGGCCACGACGCGCGGGGTTGGCGTCATGCCTTCGCGGCGGCGGCCAGCAGGCGCTCGGTCCACTCCTTGCTGACGTCGGCGTCGAGGTAGCTCTTCACCGCCGGCTGCGCCAGCTTGCGGAAGCGGTCGATCTCGGCGGCACTCAGCTCGCTGACCGTCATGCCCTTGTCGGTGAGCACCTTCTTGGCCGACAGGTCCTGCTCGCGGGTCATGTCGCGGTGGATCTTCTGGGCGATCACGATGCCTTCGTCGACGGCCTTCTTCTCCGCGGCCGACAGCGTGCCGTAGAAGCGCTCGCTGACCAGGTAGGCATGCAGGCTGTAGACATGGCCGTCCAGCGAGATGTGCTTCTGGTGCTGGTACAGGCTCGCGGCGAGGATGTTGGTGACGCCGTTCTCCTGGCCGTCGGCGGTGCCTTGCGCCAGCGCAGCCGGCAGCTCGCCCCAGTCGATCGCCGTCGGGCTGGCGCCCAGCGACTCGACCAGCTTGACGAACACCGGGCTGGGCTGCACGCGCATCTTCAGGCCCTTCATGTCGTCGGGCGTACGAATCGCGCGCTTGCTGTTGGTGAAGTGGCGGATGCCGTTGTCGGCGTAGGCGGCCAGGCGGATGCCGGTCTTCTTGCGCATGTCCTCGGCCAGCGCCTTGCCGAACTCGCCGTCGAGCACCGCATAGGCATGCGCGTGGTCGCGGAACACGTAGGGCAGACCGAAGATGTTGAAGGTCTTGTAGACGCCGGGGATGCCGCCGTCGTGCACCACGCCGATCTCCACCGAGCCGAGGCGCAGGCCTTCCATCACCTGCTGCGCGGGGCCGAGCTGGCCGGCCGGGTAGAGCTCGACTTTCAGCGAGCCGCCGCTGGCCTTCTCGACATGCTCCTTGAAGGCCAGCGCCGCAGCATGCTTGGGCTGGTCGGCCTTGGCCGGCTGGAAGTGGGTGTACTTGATCACCTTGGCCTGGGCGCGCGCCGGCAGCACGAAACCCGCGCCGAGCGTGGAGGCCGCCATCGCGGTGAGGAACTGTTTGCGGTTGATCGACATGGGAAGGTCTCCGTTTTCGGGCGGCATCGTCAGTTGCGATAGCCGAGAACGCCGGGCAGCCAGGTGGACAAAGCCGGCACGTAGGTCAGGAGCAGCAGCACCAGGAGCAGTGCCACCAGCATCGGACGCATCTCCTTCACCATCGGGCCCATCTTCACGCCCGAGACGATGCTGGTCACGAACAGCAGCCCGCCCACCGGCGGCGTGACCATGCCCAGCGTCAGGTTGACGATGACGACGATGGCGAAGTGAAGCGGGTTGAGGCCGGCGGCATCCGCCAGCGGGCCGAGGATGGGCACCATGATCATCACGCCGGGCAGCGGTTCGATGAAGATGCCCACCAGCAGCAGCAGCACGTTGACGGCCAGCAGCAGCATCGCCGGCGACAGCTGCAGCCCGGCGATCCACGTCGCCACCTGCTGCGGGATCTGGCCGACGGTCAGCACCCACGCGAACACCGCCGAGGTGGCGACGATGAACAGGATGCTCGCCGTCATCAGCGCAGTGCGGAACAGGATCGCCGGCAGCATCGAGAACTTCAGCGTGCCGTAGACGAAGCGGCCGACGACCAGCGCGTACAGCACCGCCGCCGCCGAGGCCTCGGTGGGCGTGAAGATGCCGAAGTGGATGCCGCCGAGGATGATCAGCGGCAGCATCAGCGCCGGCAGCGCGCGCCAGAACAGCCGCAGCAGCGGTGCCGGGTCGAGCAGTTCGGGCGTGCTGCGGTAGCCGCGTTTGACGCTGACGAGGTGGTTGACCACCGCCAGCGACAGCGCGATCAGCAGCCCGGGCATCACGCCGGCGAGGAACAGCCCGGTCACGGTGACCGAGTTGTCGGTCAGCGCGTAGATGATCATGATGATCGAGGGCGGAATGATCGGCCCGACGATCGCGACAGAGGCCGTCAACGCGGCGGCGTAGGCGTCCTTGTAGCCGGCCTGGCGCATCATCTTGATCAGCATCGCGCCGGGGCCGGCGGCGTCGGCCAGCGCCGAGCCGCTGATGCCGGAGAAGAAGGTCAGCGTCAGGATGTTGGCGTGGCCGAGGCCGCCACGGCGCATGCCGACGAGGCGGGCGGCGAACTTCAGCAGCACGTCGGTCAGCGCGCCGCCGCTCATCAGCTCGGCGGCGAGGATGAAGAACGGGATCGCCAGCAGCGGGAAGCTGTCCAGGCCGCTGAACAGGTTCTGCACCACCACCAAGGCGGTCAGGCCAGGCTTCATCCAGACGGCGACGAGGCCGGCGATCAGCATCGCGAACGCGATCGGCGTGCCGAGGGCCATCAGGCCGATGAAGACGATGCCGAGGACTGCGCTCATGCTGCCCTCACAGCGCCTGCGGGTCGAAGCCTTCGACCCGTTCCCATTCACCGGCGGCGACCCAGCGCGGCGCGATCAGCAGCAGGTGGGCGAGCGTCAGCGCGGCGCCCAGCGGGATCGCCAGGTAGACCTTGCCGAGCGACCAGCCCAGCACCGGCGACTCCTGCTCCCAGGCGAACTCGACGTAGTCGATGCCCAGCCAGGTGAGCAGCACGAGCGTGACCGCCATCACCGCCACCAGCAGCACGCGCAACGCCCGCGCGGCCGGTGCGGGCAGCGCCTGCGGCAGGCTTTCCACCGCGATGTGCCCACCGACGCGCAGCGCCGGCCCGGCGCCGAGGAAGGTGGCCCAGATCATCATGTAGCGCGTCGCCTCCTCGACCCACGGGAAGGAATGCGCGGCGAGGTAGCGCGTCAGCACGTTGACGATGACCAGCGCGGCCACCACGGCCATCAGTGCGATCAGCAGCCAGCGGTTGGCGGCGTTGAAGAGCTTGTCGATTCGGTTCAGCACGGCGCGGATCGTATCTGATATCTCAGATAGTAGATCCCGGGAAATCCCTGTATGCTCGGCGTCGTGAACCGCCCGCTCCGCCTCGAACGCCCGCAGCTGCTGACCGACCTCGTCGTCGAGCGCATCCGCGCGGCCATCGTCAACGGCGAGTTCGGGCTGGGCTCGCAGATGTCGGAGGCGCAGCTCGCGCAGCAGCTCGGCGTCAGCAAGACGCCGGTGCGTGAGGCGCTGCTGCGGCTGAAGAGCGAAGGCCTGGTCGAGATCCACCCGCAGCGCGGCAGCTTCGTGTTCCAGCTGACGCCGGAGCAGGTGGCGCAGCTGTGTCACTACCGCGCGATGGTCGAGACGGCGGCGCTGCGCGAGGCCTTCGCCGCCAATCCTTCAGGGCTGGCGCAGCAGATGGCGCGCTGCGTCGCCGAGATGCGGCCGGCGGAGAAGGCCAAGGACCTGAAGGCGCTGGCGCGCATCGACATGGACTTCCACGGCCAGTTCCTCGCCTTCTGCCCGAACGCCTACCTGAAGAGCGGCTACGACGTGATCCGCTCGCAGCTCACCGCGCTGCGCCACCGCTCGCCGATCGCCAACGCGGTGTCCAGCCACAAGGTGCTGCTCGACGCGGTGGCCGCCGGCGACATCGACGGCGCCTGCGCGCTGCTGGTCGAGCATGTGCTGGAGAACGAGCCGCGCTACCGCGCGGCGTGCAACGTGGCCTGAGGCCGTCTAGCGCTCGCCCTTGCGGTAGGGCTTCATCAAGGCCTGCGGATAGGCGGCACGGCGCGCGACGACCACCAGCGCGACGATGGCCATCGCATAGGGCAGCATCAGGTAGGCTTGGTAGGGCAGCTCGACGCCGAACACACCACCGCCGGCCTGCTGCAGGCGCAGCTGCAGCGCGTCGAAGAAGGCGAACAGCAGCGCGCCGAGCAGCGCCTTGCCGGGCCGCCACGAGGCGAACACGACCAGCGCGACGCAGACCCAGCCGCGGCCGTTGACCATGTTGAAGTAGAAGGCGTTGAAGGCCGACAGCGTCAGGAAGGCGCCGGCCACGCCCATCAGCGCCGAGCCGGCGACGATGGCCGCGGTGCGCACCCCGGCCACGCTGAGCCCCTGGCCTTCGGCCGCCGCCGGGTTCTCGCCGACCATGCGCAGCGCCAGGCCGGCCGGCGTGCGGTAGAGCAGCCAGGCGATCACCGGCACCAGCGCCAGCGCCAGCAGGGTCAGCGGCGTCTGCGCGTTGAGCACCGGGATCGGCAGGGTGTCCATCGGCGCGAACGGCTGGATGGTCGGCGGGCTGTCGACCTTGGGGAAGCTGACACGGTAGGCATAACTCGCCAGGCTGGTGGCCAGCAGCGTGATGCCCAGCCCGGCGACATGCTGCGACAGCGCCAGGCTGACCGTCAGCAGCGCATGCAGCAGCCCGAACAGCGCGCCGGTGAGTGCGGCGACCGCCACGCCGCCCCACAGCGGCGCGCCCTGGTAGACGGCCAGCCAGCCGCTGAAGGCGCCGGCGACCATGATCCCTTCGATGCCCAGGTTGAGCACGCCGGCACGTTCGCACAACAGCACGCCCAGCGTACCGAGGATCAGCGGCGTCGCGATGCGCAGCACGGCGATCCAGAACGGCGCGCCGGCGAGCAGTTCGAGCGTTTCACCGAACATGATCAGCGCCACCGGACCCTGTACTGCGTCAGCATCGTCGCCACCAGCACGGCGATCAGCGCCACCGACACGATCACGTCGGCGATGTAGGTCGGCACGTTGACCGCGCGGCTCATGCTGTCGGCGCCGACCAGGATGCCGGCGACGAACACCGCCGCCGCGACGACGCCGAGCGGGTGCAGCGCGGCGAGCATCGCGATGACGATGCCCGAGTAGCCGTAGCCGGGCGACATGTCCAGCGTCACGTAGCCGGCTCGCCCGGCGACCTCGATGGCGCCGGCCAGGCCGGCCAGCGCGCCCGACAGCAGCGCCACCTTGACCTGCACCCAGGCCACCGGCATGCCGGCGAAGGCGGCGGCGCGCGCATTGGCGCCGACGGCGCGGATCTCGAAGCCGGTGGTGGTGTGCTTGAGCAGCGCCCACAGCGCCAGCGCCGCCGCCAGCGACCACAGCAGCCCGCTGTGCACGCGGCTGCGCTCGATCAGCTTCGACAGTTGCAGCGGGTCCTGGATCGCCACGCTCTGTGGCCAGCCCATGCCCAGACTGTCCTTCATCGGGCCATCGAGCATCGCCGAGACGAACAGCAGCACGATGAAGTTGAGCAGCAGCGTGGTGACCACCTCGTCGACGCCGAGCCGCGCCTTGGCCAGCGCCGGGCCGAGCAGCAGCAGCGCGCCGGCCAGCATGGCTGCCAGCATCATCCCCGGGAACAGCAACCACGGCGAAGTCTCGAAGCCGGTACCGCCGTGCAACCCGCCGACCGCCACCGCGGCCAGCGCGCCGGCGTAGAGCTGGCCCTCGCCGCCGATGTTGAACAGGCGCGCGCGGAAGGCCACCGCGGCCGCCAGGCCGGTGAGGATCAGTGGTGTGGCGCGCGTCAGCGTCTCGGTCCAGGCGAAGCGCGAGCCGAAGCCGCCTTCGAGCAGCAGCGCATAGGCCTGCGTCACCGGCGCGCCGGCCCAGGCGACCAGCAGCGAGGTGATGACCAGCGTGACCAGCACGGCGACGATCGGCGCGCCGAGCAGCAGAAGGCGAGGCGTGGAGGTGCGGCGCTCAAGCTGCATGGGCGGCCTCGCCTCCGGCCATCGCCAGGCCGATGGCGGCCAGCGTCCAGTCGCCCGTCGCCCGCGGGGCGCCTAGCCGGCCGTGGTGCATCACCGCGATGCGGTCGGCCAGCGCGAAGATCTCGTCGAGGTCCTCGCTGATCAGCAGCACCGCACTGCCGGCCGCGCAGGCGTCGAGCAGCTGCTGGTGCACGTAGGCCACCGCGCCGATGTCCAGGCCCCAGGTCGGCTGGTTGGCGACGATCAGCACCGCTGCGGCAGGGGCGTCGGGGTCGCCCGACAAGGCCCTGCCCAGGATGAGCTTCTGCATGTTGCCGCCGGACAGCGAGCGAGTGATCGTCGCCAGCCCGGCCGATTCGGTGCCGCGCACGTCGAAGCGCTCGACCAGCGCCTTCGCATGCACCAGCGCGCGCTCGCGACGCACGATGCCGTGGCGCGAGAACGCCGGGCTCGCGTAGCGCTCCAGCACCGCGTTCTCCCACAGCGGCAGGTCGCCGACCACGCCGACCGCGTGGCGGTCCTCGGGAATGCGCGCGACGCCGGCATCGACGAAGGCGCGCGGGCTCGCGGCGATGGCGCGGCCGGCGATGGTCAGCGTGCCGGCGTCGGGCGCATGCAGGCCACACAGCAGATCGGCCAGCGCCTCCTGGCCGTTGCCGGCCACGCCGGCGATGGCGAGCACCTCGCCCGCGTGCAGCGTCAGTTCGGCGGCATCGAGCAGCGGCCGTGCGCCGTGCCCGCGCAGCGTCGCGCCGCGCAGCTCGAGCACCGGCGCGCCGCGCGGATGGCTGCGCTTGCTGGCCGGCGCCACCGCCCGGCCGACCATGGCCTCGGCGAGCAGGGCCTTGTCGGCGCCCTGCGCGGGCAGGTCGGCGACCAGCCTGCCGCCACGCAGCACGGCGATGCGGTGCGAGACGCGCAGCACCTCGTCGAGCTTGTGGCTGATGAAGATCACCGACAGCCCGGCGGCGACCAGCTGGCCCAGCGTCGCGAACAGCGACTCGCTCTCCTGCGGCGTCAGCACCGCGGTCGGTTCGTCGAGGATCAGGATCTGCGCACCGCGCGTGAGCGCCTTGAGGATCTCGACGCGCTGGCGCTCGCCGACCGACAGCTCGCCGACGCGCGCTTCGGGGTCGACCTGCAGCCCGAAGCGCCGCGCGGCATCGAGCAGCCGGGCACGCGCCTCGCCGCGCCGCGAGACCGGCCGCCACAGCGGTTCGGTGCCGAGCATCACGTTGTCGAGCACCGAGAGGTTGTCGGCCAGCGTGAAGTGCTGGTGCACCATGCCGATGCCTGCGGCCAGCGCCGCCTTCGGCTGGCCGCCCGGCAAGGGTGCGCCGAACACCTCGATGTGCCCCTCGTCGGCCAGGTAGTGACCGAACAGGATGGACACCAGCGTGCTCTTGCCGGCGCCGTTCTCGCCCAGCAGCGCCAGCACCTCGCCGCGGCCGAGCTCGAGCGAGATGCCGTCGTTGGCGACGAGGCTGCCGAAGCGTTTGGTGATGCCCCGCAGCCGGAGCGCGGGTTCGCTCAAGCGAGCGCGCTCACTTCGCGGTCGGCTTGGGCTGGCCGTCGTCGACCTTGACGGCGAACTTGCCCTCGCGGATCGCCGCCTCCTTGGCCTTGACCTTGGCGGCCAGCTCGGCCGGCACCTTGCTCTCGAAGGTGCCCAGCGGGGCCAGCTCGCTGCCCTTGTGCTTCATCGTCGAGTAGATGCCGTAGTCGTCGGCCTTGAACTTGCCGTCCTTGACCGCCTTGATCGCCAGGTCGATGGTCGGCTCCATGTTCCACAGCGCCGAGGCGACCACGGTGTCGGGGTACTTGTCCTGGGTGTTGATGACGTTGCCGATGGCCAGCTTGCCGCGCTCCTTGGCGGCATCGCTGACGCCGAAGCGCTCGGCGTACATCAGGTCGGCGCCCTTGTCGATCATCGCGAAGGCGGCCTCCTTGGCCTTCGGCGGGTCGAACCAGCTGTTGATGAAGGTGACCATGAACTCGACCTTCGGGTTGACTTCCTTCGCGCCGGCCATGAAGGCGTTCATCAGCCGGTTGACCTCGGGGATCGCGAAGCCGCCGACCATGCCGATCTTGTTGGTCTTGGTCATGCCGCCGGCGATCATGCCGCTCAGGTAGGCCGGCTCCTGGATGTAGTTGTCGAACACGCCGAAGTTGGGCGCCTGCGGCTTGCCCGAGCTGCCCATCAGGAAGCTGATCTTCGGGTAGTCCTTGGCGACCTTGCGCGCCGCCGCCTCGACCGCGAAGCTCTCGCCGACGATCAGCTGGTGGCCCTTCTCGGCATAGCCGCGCATCACGCGCTCGTAGTCGGCGTTGGTGACGTTCTCGCTGAACACGTACTCGATCTCGCCGCGCGCGACGGCGGCCTTCAGCGCCTTGTCGATGCGGCTGACCCATTGCTGCTCGACCGGCACGGTGTAGATCGCGGCGACCTTCAGCTTGGCCTGGGCGAAGGCGCTGCCGGTGGCGGCAGCCAGGGCGACGGCGGACAGGGTGGCGGCCAGGGTGTGGCGGCGGGTCAGCGACATGAGAGCTCCTCGTGGTTCGGGGTTCGGTTGGGCGGTGGCGTGATTCTGCCGTCGTAGCAAGAGGCGTTCCGAGAAGCGCGGGCGCGGCCGCCTAAAATCGGGTTTCCCCCGAGAAAACAGGCGCTGTCGAGAGCGCTGCCGCGATGACCCTCTCCGCCCTGACCGCCCTCTCCCCCCTCGACGGCCGCTACGCCGCCAAGGTGGCTCCGCTGCGCCCGCTGCTCTCCGAGTTCGGCCTGATGCACCGCCGCGTGCAGGTCGAGGTGGAGTGGTTCATCGCACTGTCCGACGCCGGCTTCGCCGAGTTCAAGCCGCTGTCGGAGGCCTCGCGCGGCCTGCTGCGCGGCCTGGTGCTGCGCTTCTCTGAAGCCGACGCGCAGGCCATCAAGGACATCGAGCGCACCACCAACCACGACGTCAAGGCGGTCGAGTACTGGCTGAAGAGCCGCTTCGACAACAACGCCGAGCTGAAGTCGGCCAGCGAGTTCGTGCACTTCGCCTGCACCAGCGAGGACATCAACAACACCAGCCACGCGCTGATGATCAAGGCGGCGCGCGCCGACGTGCTGCTGCCCGCGCTGGACCGCATCGTCGACAAGCTCACCGCCATGGCGCAGGCGCTGGCCGAGGTGCCCATGCTCAGCCGCACGCATGGCCAGACCGCCAGCCCGACCACGGTCGGCAAGGAGATCGCCAACGTCGTCGCGCGGCTGGCCCATTCGCGCGGGCGCATCGCCGAGGTGAAGCTGCTGGCCAAGATGAACGGCGCGGTCGGCAACTACAACGCCCACCTGGCCGCCTGGCCGCAGTTCGACTGGGAGGGCTTCAGCCGCAAGGTGGTCGAACAGCAGCTCGGACTGACGTTCAACCCGTACACCATCCAGATCGAGCCGCACGACTGGATGGCCGAGCTGTTCGACGCCGTCACCCGCACCAACACCATCCTGATCGACTGGTCGCGCGACGTCTGGGGCTACGTCAGCCTGGGCTACTTCAAGCAGCGCACCAAGGCCGGCGAGATCGGTTCGTCGACGATGCCGCACAAGGTCAACCCGATCGACTTCGAGAACGCCGAGGGCAACTTCGGCCTGGCCAATGCGCTGCTGACGCACCTGTCGCAGAAGCTGCCGATCAGCCGCTGGCAGCGCGACCTGACCGACAGCACGGTGCTGCGCAACATGGGCGTCGCGCTGGGCTACGCGGTGCTCGGCTACGACTCGCTGCTGCGCGGCCTCGACAAGCTGGAGATCAACGAGGAGGCGCTGGCCGCCGACCTCGACGCCGCCTGGGAAGTGCTGGCCGAGCCGATCCAGACGGTGATGCGCCGCTACGGCCTGCCCAACCCCTACGAACGCCTGAAGGAGCTGACGCGCGGCAAGGCCATCACCGGCGAGGCGATGAGCCGCTTCATCGACACGCTGGAGCTGCCCGAGGCCGAGAAGGCCCGGCTGAAGGCGATGACGCCGGGCAGCTACACCGGTGCCGCCGCCGCACTGGCCAGGCGGCTGGGCCGCTGAACGCGAAGGGCCGCGCGATGAAGTTCACCGACAAGCTCGCCAGCGCCGAACGCACCAACGAGTCGCTGCTGTGCGTCGGGCTCGACCCCGAGCCGTCGAAGTTCCCCGGCGCCTGGCAACACGACCCGGCGCGCATCTTCGACTTCTGCGCCACCATCGTCGACGCGACGAAGGACCTGGTGCTGGCCTACAAGCCGCAGGTGGCCTACTTCGCCGCGCAGCGCGCCGAAGACCAGCTCGAGCGGCTGATGGCGCACATCCGCAAGGTGGCGCCGAACGTGCCGGTGATCCTCGACGCCAAGCGCGGCGACATCGGCAGCACCGCCGAGCAGTACGCGCTGGAGGCCTTCGAGCGTTACCAGGCCGACGCGGTGACGCTGTCGCCGTTCATGGGCTTCGACTCGGTCGAGCCCTGGCTGAAGTACGAGGACAAGGGCCTGTTCCTGCTCTGCCGCACTTCCAACCCGGGCGGCTCCGACTTGCAGGCGCAGCGCCTGGTCACCGGCGACCTGCTGTACGAGCACATCGCGCGCCTCGCGCAGGGGCCGTGGAACCGCAGCGGGCAGCTCGGCCTGGTGGTCGGCGCCACCTTCCCGGCCGAGATCGAGCGTGTGCGCGAGCTGGCGCCGACGCTGCCGCTGCTGATTCCCGGCGTCGGTGCGCAGGGTGGCGACGCGGTGTCGACGGTGCGCGCCGGCTGGCGCACGCACGACGGCCGCACCACCGGGCCGGTGGTGGTGAACTCCTCGCGCGCCATCCTCTACGCCAGCCGCGGCAACGAGTTCGCGGCCGCCGCGCGCGAGGCCGCGCTGGCCACCCGTGCATCCTTGGCAGCGGGGCGCGGCACAGCGGGATAAACCCGGCCCCGTACGCGGGGCGGTTGCGGGCAGACTGGCGGTGAGCCTTCCGGGCCGAGACCCACCGTGAGCCCGACCCTTCTGACCGACCCACGCCTCGCCGCACGAGAGCTGGTGCGGCGCTACCTGTTCGGCACGGTCGCGCTGGTCTGCAGCATCGCCGTCGTGCTGCTGGCCACCAACGTGGCCCTGCCCGGCGCAGTTCGCATTCCGCTGCTGGCCGGTTGCCTGCTGACGGCGCTGTACAGCCTGTCGGCCTGGCGCTGGCAGCGGCTGCGCGGCGAGGCCAGCGTGGTGCTGGTCTGTGCCGCCGGCCTGGTGCTGATCGGCGCTGCAGCGGTCGGCAACGGCTGGGGCATGAACGGGCCGATCATCGGCTTCCTGGCGATGCTGACCTTCCTGGTCGCGGCCACGGTCAGCACACGCTTCGGCATCACGGTCGCGGTGGTCAGTGCGGCGGTGCTGATCGCCCTGGCCTGGGCCGAGCACAGCGGCCGGCTGCCGGGGGTCTCGGCGCTGGCGGCGATGCCGCTGCCGCGCCGCCTGATCAACCTGCTGGTCCTGGTGGCCGTAGGCCTGTTCTGCGGGCTGCTGGTGCAGCGGGTCTTCGACCACTACCTCGGTGCGACGCGCGAACGCGAACTGCGCTTCCACGGCCTGCTGGGCATCGCCGCCGACGCCTACTGGGAAATGGATGCGCACGGCATCATCACCGACGTGTGGCGGCGCCAGCCGGACGGCAGCTTCGTCGTCACCGATCAGCCGCACAGGGCGCCGTGGGACCAACCCGAGCTCGTGTTCGAGCCGGACGCCCTCGCGCGCCACCGCCGCGAACTGGCCGACCGGCGCCCGTTCCGCGACCTGCACGTGCGGCTGCGCCAGGCCGATGGCAGCTTCCGCCACGAGCTGGTCAGCGGCGAGCCGCGCTTCGACGTCGGCGGCCGCTTCCTCGGCCACTGGGGCGTCTCGCGTGACGTCACCGAGCGCATCGCCGAATCGGAGGCGCTGCGGCGCTCGGAGGCGATGCTGTCGCACCTGTTCACCACCAGCCCGGACCTGATCACGCTGACCGACCTCGACAGCGGCCGCTACGTGATGGTCAACGAGAGCTTCGTGCGCCTGTCCGGCCACAGCGCCGCCGAGGCGGTCGGGCGCACCTCGCTCGAACTGGGCGTGTGGGAGAGCGCGGCGAGCACGCGACGACTTCGTGCAGCGCATCCGCGCGCACGGCGCGGTGAAGGACCTGCCGGTGGTGTTCGTCGCCCGCTCGGGCCAGCGCTTCTCGCTGCTCGTCTCGGCGGCAAGCTTCGAGCTCGAAGGCGGTCGCTACCTGGTGCTCAACGGCCGCGACGTCACCGCCGTCGAACACACCCGGCTGGCGCACGAGGCGGTGCTCGACAACGCCTCGCTGGGCATCGCCTTCACCCGCGAGGGCCGCTTCGTGCAGGCCAACCCGGCGCTGGAGAAGATGTTCGACTTCGCGCCCGGCTCGCTGCGTGGCCAGTCCGGCCGCGTGGTCTGGGCCAGCGACGCCGAGTACGCCGAGATCGGCGCGCTGATCGGCGTGCCGCTGTCGATCGGCGAGTCGGTGGACTTCGTGCGCGAGATGCACCGCCGCGACGGCGGCAGCTTCTGGTGCCGCATGGTGGCCAAGGCCGTCGACCCGCGCCACCCGATGGCCGGCGGCACGATCTGGATCGTCGAGGACATCACCGAGCGCCGCCGCACCGAACAGGCGCTGGCCAAGGCGCGCGACGACGCCGAGGCGGCCAGCCGCGCGAAGAGCGCCTTCCTGGCCAACACCAGCCACGAGATCCGCACGCCGCTGAACGGGCTGGTCGGGCTGGCGCGGCTGGCGCGCCGCCCCGACGTCGACGAGACCCGCCGCCGCCAGTACCTCGAGCAGATCGGCGACAGCGCCGAGACGCTGGCCGCGCTGATCTCCGACGTGCTCGACCTGTCGAAGATCGAGGCCGGCAAACTCGACGTCGAGCAGCTCGCCTTCGACCTGCATGCGCTGCTGGACTCGCTGCGCCAGGCCTACGGCATGCTGGCCGAGGCGCGCGGGCTGGGCTTCTCGGTCGAGGTCGACGCCGGCGTGCCGCAATGGGTGTGGGGCGACCCGGTGCGTGTGCGCCAGGTGCTGGGCAACTACCTGAACAACGCGCTGAAGTTCACCGCTCAGGGCTCGGTGGCGCTGCGCGCGCTGTCGCTGCCCGGCCGCCTGCTGCGCTTCGAGGTGCAGGACAGCGGGCCGGGCATCACGCGCGAGGTGCGCGAACGCCTGTTCGTGCCCTTCACCCAGGCCGATCAGTCGACCACGCGCCGCTTCGGCGGCAGCGGCCTCGGGCTGTCGATCTGCCGCGAGCTGGCCACGCTGATGGGCGGCCAGGTCGGCGTCGACAGCGAGCCTGGCGCCGGCAGCCGCTTCTGGGCCGAGCTGCCGCTGCCGGCGACCGACGCACCGGCGCACGACTCCGGCTTCGGCAGCCTCGACGCCTCGCCGCTGGCCGGCGCGCGGGTGCTGATGGTCGAGGACAACCCGGTCAACATGACCATCGCGGTGGCGATGCTCGAGCAATGGGGCATGCAGGTGCTGCAGGCGGCCGATGGCGCGCAGGCGGTCGACGAGGTGCAGCGCTGCGCCAGCGAGGGGCAGCCACCGGACGTGGTGCTGATGGACGTGCAGATGCCGGTGATGAGCGGCTACGAGGCGACCCGGCTGCTGCGCGGCATGGCGGCCGGCCGGTCGCTGCCGATCATCGCGCTGACCGCCGCGGCGCTGACCTCCGAGCGCGAGCAGGCGCTCGCCTGCGGCATGGACGGCTTCCTGACCAAACCGATCGACCCGCAGAAACTGCACGACACGCTGGCCACGACCCTGCGCCGTTCGCGCTGAACGCACGCCCGGCCCGGCCCGCCGCGTCGTAACATCGAGCGATTCGCCGGCGCGCTCTCGACAGACGCGGGCCGGACCCACCCACCCCAGCCGGCCTCACAGCCGGGCCTTGCCGGATGAGCCAACGACCCCGAGCAGCCCAGGCCGAGCCACCTGAAGCGGTGTGGCGGCTGGTCGGCCGGCTGTTCTTCGGCACCGGCTGCGCCGCCGGCATCGCCGCGGCGCTGGTGCTGGCGCTGATGGCCACGCCGCTGCAAGGCATCGCCCGCTGGGCCCTGCCGGCCGCCTTCGTCGGCTTCGCGCTGGTCAACGCCTGGGCCCTGCGGCGCAGCGAGGCCGCGCAGTTTCGGGTCGACGCCGGCCTTTTCGGCGTGGCGCTGCTGGCGGTGGTGCTGATCACGATCTCGGCGACGCTGCTCGGCGACGGCCTGCGCAACCCCTCGCTGGGCTTCTACGGCCTGATCGTCTGCATGCTCGGCGCGGTGGCCGGTCTGCGCCGCGGCCTGCTGCTGGCCAGCGCCTGCGTCGTCTCGGTGCTCGGTCTGGCCTGGGGGCAGTCGCAGGGGCTGATCGGCGCCGGCGCCGACGCCCATGGCCCGGCGCTGCTGCTGGCCTTCCACGGCCTGGTGATCGGCTGCGGTGCGGTCGGCGGCTCGCTGATCGCACGGGTGATCGGCCATTACCTGGCCGAGAGCGCCGAACGCGAGCGGCGCTTCCGCGGCCTGCTCGGCATCGCGGTCGACTGGTACTGGGAGCAGGACGACGAGTTCCGCTTCACCCGCGTCACCGAAAGCCGCGCCGGCGCCGGCGCGCTGTCGCCGCAGCGTGCGCTCGGCCGCACGCCGTGGGAACACACCGGCCTCGGCCTCGACGACGAGCAACTCGACGCACACCGCGCCGACCTGGAGGCGCATCGCCCGTTCAGCAGCCTGTCGACCACCACCGTCGACGTGCAGGGCCGGCTGCGCCACCTGGCGCTCAGCGGCGAGCCGAAGTTCGACGCCGCCGGCGTGTTCCAGGGCTACTGGGGCGTCGGCCGCGACGTCACCGCGCAGGTGCGCGCGCAGCAGGCGGTGGCCGCCAGCGAGATGCGCTACCGCACGCTGTTCGCACGCTCGCCCTCGCCGCTGGTGCTGCACCGCCGCGGCACGGTGCTCGACGCCAACGAGGCTGCCGCGAAACTGTTCGGCTACCGCGACGCCGAGGCGATGAAGGGCGGCCACCTGCTCGACCATTTCGGCGCGGCCGACCTGCGCCAGGCGGTGCGCGAGCGCATCGCGCAGTCCGAGCGCATGGCGGTCGGCGAGGCGATGCCGGTCGAGGACCTGCAGATGCAGGCGCTCGACGGCCGGCCGTTCGCGGTGCAGGCCACCGCGGTGTGCGTCGACAGCGTGGCCGGCCCGGCGCTGCTGACCATCTACGTCGACATCACCGCGCGCAAGGCCGCCGAGGCGGCACTGCGCCGCTCCGAGGCGCTGCTGTCGCACCTGTTCGCCACCAGCCCCGACTGCCTGACGCTGACCGAGCTCGACAGCGGCCGCTACGCGCTGGTCAACGACTGCTTCCTGCAGGTGGCCGGCTTCGCGCGCGACGAGGTGATCGGCCGCACGTCGACCGAGCTGGGCGTCTGGCGCGACGGCGTCGAGCGCACACGCTTCGTCGACGCGATCCGCCGTCACGGCGGCGTGCAGGGCATGCCGATCACCTTCCACAGCCGCGACGGGCGCCGCATCCCGATGCTGGTCTCGGGCGCGCGCTTCGACTTCGACGGCCAGCGCTTCCTCGTGCTGGCGGCGCGCGACGTCAGCGCCAGCGAGCAGACCCGGCTGGAGGTCGAGGCGATCCTGAACAGCGTCTCGCTGGCGATCGCCTTCGTGCGCGAGCAGCGCATCGTGCGCATCAACGCGCGCCACCGCGAGATGTTCGGCTGGAGCGAGGACGAGCTGCGCAGCAACACGCTCAGCGTGCTGTGGCCCGAGGCCGCCGAGTTCCAGCGCATGCGCCGCCAGGCGGTGACCAAGCTGCGCCAGAAACACGGCTACGAGTGCGAGACGCAACTGAGGCGCCGCGACGGCAGCCTGTTCTGGGTGCGCCTGCAGGCGCAGTCGGTCGACCCGAGCAACCCGATCGGCGGCGGCACGATCTGGTCGGCCGAGGACATCACCGAACGCCGGCTGACGCAGCAGGCGCTGGCCGACGCACGCGACGCCGCCGAGGCGGCCAACCGCGCGAAGAGCGCCTTCCTGGCCAACACCAGCCACGAGATCCGCACGCCGCTGAACGGCCTGCTCGGCCTGGCGAGGCTGGCGATGCAGCCCGGCCTGACGGAGCAGCGCCGCCAGCAGTACCTGGCGCAGATGATCGACAGCACGCAGAGCCTGGCCGGCATCATCTCGGACATCCTCGACCTGTCCAAGGTCGAGGCCGGGCGCATCACGCTGGAAGACCTGCCCTTCGGGCTGCGCGACACGCTGGCCGCGGTGCACCACGCCTACCTGTCGCTGGCCGAGGGCAAGAGCCTGGCGCTGGTGCTGGCCATCGCCGACGAGGTGCCGGCCACCGTGCGCGGCGACCCGCTGCGCGTGCGGCAGATCCTCACCAACCTGGTCGCCAACGCGATCAAGTTCACCGAGCGCGGCAGCGTGCGCATCGAGGCGAGCCTGCGCGGCGAGATGCTCCGCCTGGCGGTGCACGACACCGGCCCGGGCATCGATGCCGAGACGCAGGCGCGCCTGTTCGTGCCGTTCTCGCAGGCCGACGACTCGACCACGCGGCGCTACGGCGGCACCGGCCTCGGGCTGTCGATCTGCCGCGAGCTCGCGACGCTGATGGGCGGCAGCGTCGGCGTCAACAGCGCGCCCGGCTACGGCAGCGCCTTCTGGGCCGACCTGCCGCTGCCGGCCTGCAGCCCGGCGCGGCTGGACGCCGGCGCCGACACGCTCGCGCCGCTGCCGCACGGCCGCGTGCTGATCGCCGAGGACAACCCGGTCAACATGCTGATCGCGGTGGCCATGCTTGAGCAATGGGGGTTGGACGTCGAGCAGGCCAGCGACGGCGTCGGCGCGATCGAGGCGGTCGACGCCGCCATCGCCGCCGGCCGGCCCTTCGACCTGGTGCTGATGGACGTGCACATGCCGGTGATGAGCGGCCACGCCGCGGTGCGCCAGCTGCGCACGCGGCTGGACGCCGAGGCGCTGCCCATCGTCGCGCTGACCGCCGCCGCGCTGACCTCGGAACGCGAGGAAGCGCTGGCCGCCGGCATGAACGACTTCCTGACCAAGCCGATCGACGTCGGCCGCCTGCGCGCCACGCTGGCGCGCTACCTGCGGCGCACCGCGGCGGCCTGATCAGCGCAGCAGCGGCAGCTCGCGCGCGCGCTGGCCGCTCAGCGCGAACAGCGCGTTGGCCAGTGCCGGCGCCAGCGGTGGCGTGCCGGGCTCGCCGACACCGCCGGGCAGGTTGGTGCTGGCGACCAGATGCGTCTCGATGCGCGGCGTCTGCGCCAGCGTGACGATCGGGTGGTTGGGGAAGTTGCTCTGCTGCACCACGCTGCCGACGATGTCCAGGCGACCGTACAGCGCCGCCGACAGCGCGAAGACGATCGCACTCTCCATCTGCTGCGCGACGATGCCCGGGTTCACCACGGTGCCGACATCGGCCGCGCAGACCACACGCTGCACACGGGGTTTGCCATCGACCAGCGTGAGCTCGACCACCTGCGCGACGATGCTGCCGAAACTCTCGTGCAGCGCCACGCCGCGTGCGCTGCCCGCCGGCAGCGGCGTGCCCCAGCCGGCCTTGCTGGCAGCCAGCTTGAGCACCGCCGCGTGGCGCGGCATGTCGGCCAGCAGCGCGAGGCGGAAGTCGACCGGGTCGCGGCCGGCGGTCGCGGCAATCTCGTCGATGAAGGCCTCGCTGAAGAAGGCGTTGTGCGAGTGGCCGACCGAGCGCCAGTTGCCGACCGGCACGCCGCTGTGCGTGGCGACATGGGCGACGCGCTGGTTCGGCACCGCGTAGGGCAGGTCGAACAGTCCCTCGCTGGCGGTCTTGTCCGGCAGGTCGACCGGGCCGGCCAGCGCCGGCGCGTTGCGCTCCATGAAGCGCGGCGTCAGCGCGTCGCCGGCGCTGGTGATCTTCAATGCCTGCAGGCGACCGTCGGCGTCCAGCCCGGCCTGCAGGAAGGCGGCACCGGCCGGGCGGTAGAAGTCGTGGCCGATGTCCTCCTCGCGCGGCCAGACCAGCTGCACCGGGCGGCCGCCGGTCTCCAGCGCGATGCGCACCGCCTGGCCGATCACGTCGACCTCCAGCCGGCGACCGAAGCCGCCGCCGAGGTAGCTGACATGCAGGGCTACGTTCGCCTCGGGTACACCGGCCACACGCGCCGCGATGGCACGCGCGAAGCTCGGCACCTGTGTCGGCACCCACAGCTCGACGCGGCCGTCGGCGACTCGCGCGGTGCAGTTGGGCGGCTCCATCGTGACATGGGCGAGGTAGGGCGCGCGGTACAGCGCCTCGACCCGCTTCGCTGCGCCGGCCAGCGCGGCATCGACGTCGCCCTGGGCATGGAAGGCGAATCCGTCCTTCTTCGCGGCGGCCTCGCGCGCCGTCGCGGCGAGCGTGTCGGCGATGCGCGCACTGTCCAGCGTGCCGGCCGGCGGTGGCTGCCAGTCGACCACCAGCGCCGCGGCGCCGCGCCGTGCGTGCCAGGTGCTGCGCCCGACCACTGCGAGCGCCGGCGTCGAGCCGGCGTAGGGGCCGAGGCGCACCACACGCTCGACACCGGCCAGGCTTCATCGCCGGCGCGACGTCGACCGCACCCGGCCCGCCGCCGAGCATCGGGCAATGGCTGCACGACCGCGTAGACCATGCCGGGCAGGCGCTGGTCGAGGCCGAAACGCGCCGCGCCGGTCACCTTGGCGGGCAGGTCGATGCGTGGCACGTCGCGACCGATCAGCTTCCAGCTCTCGCGCGGCTTCAGCTGCACCTCGCCCGGCGGCGTCGCGGCGGCGGCACGCACCAGCTCGCCGTAGTGCGCACGCTGGCCGCTGCCGGCGTGCGAGACGATGCCGTCGGCCACGACCAGTTCGTCGACCGGCAGTTTCCAGCGCAACGAGGCGGCGCCGAGCAGCTGCGCACGCGCGGTGGCCGCGGCCAGTCGCAAGGGCTCCCAGGCATCGGCGACGCTGCTCGAGCCGCCGGTGAGGCTGAGGCCGAGTTCGCGCGCCACCTTGCCGACCAGCCAGCGGCCGAGGCGCACACCGCGTGTCTCGCGGCCGGGCTCGGCATCGTGCGGCTGCACCGGCAGGCTGGCGACCAGCGCGGCGACGTTGCCGTAGATGGCATCGGCGCCGGCGTCGGTGAGCTCGATGCGGTTCAGTGGCAGTTCCAGTTCCTCCGCCACCAGCATGGCCAGCGCGGTGTGCACACCCTGGCCCATCTCGCTGCGGTTCATCGCCAGCACGACATGGCCGTCCGGTGCGATGCGGATCCAGCCGTTCAGCGCGATGCGGTCGTCGGCATCGCCCAGCGTGTCGGGCCGGCCGAGGCGGCTGCGCGGCGGCATCAGCCCCCAGCCGACGATCAGCGCGCCGGCGAGGCCGGTCCCGGCCAGAAGCAGACTGCGGCGCTTCATTTCTTCGCCCCTCGCAGCTCCTCGGCTGCGGCATGGATGGCGGCGCGCACGCGCGGGTAGCTGCCGCAACGGCACAGGTTGGTGATCGCCGCGTCGATGTCGGCATCGGTCGGCGCCGGCAGGCGCTGCAGCAGCGCGGCCGCCGCCATCAGCATGCCGCTCTGGCAGTAGCCGCATTGCGGCACCTGGCGCGCCACCCAGGCCTTCTGCAGCACGTGCAGCTGGTCACCGGCGGCCAGGCCTTCGATGGTGCGAATCGGCTTGCCGACGACGGAAGACAGCGGTGTCACGCAGGAGCGCTGCGGCTGGCCGTCGACATGCACCGTGCAGGCGCCGCAGGCAGCGACGCCGCAGCCGAACTTGGTGCCGGTCAGGTTCAGCACGTCGCGCAGCGCCCACAGCAGCGGCATGTCGGGATCGACCGCGTCGTCGGGCAGTTCGCGTGCGGCGCCGTTGATGTTCAGCTGCATGATCGTGGCAGGAGTACGGCGCCGATTGTGCGGCAGCCTGCCGCGCCACCCGGTGTCGACGCGCAACAGCGGCGCTTCAGAACAGGCGGCCGACGTTGAGCAGCGTCAACACGCCGAGCACCGCGAAGATCAGCGCGGCGATGCCGTGCACCAGCGTCATCGAGACCTTCTTGGCGACCACGTCGCCGAGCAGCACCGCCGGCACGTTGGCCAGCATCATGCCCAGCGTGGTGCCGGCGACCACGGCCACCAGGTCGGTGTAGCGTGCCGCCAGCGCGACGGTGGCGATCTGCGTCTTGTCGCCCATCTCGGCGAGGAAGAAGGCGACCACCGTGGTGCCGAACACGCCGAAGCGCTGCGTGCCGCCTTCGGCCTCGTCGAGCTTGTCGGGCACCAGCATCCAGGCCGCCATCGCCAGGAAGGAGATGCCGATCACCCAGCGCAGCATGTCGGGGCCGAGGGCCCGCGCGATCCAGTCGCCGAGCACGCCCGCCAGCGCATGGTTGACCAGCGTGGCGACGAGGATGCCCAGCACGATGGGCAGCGGGCGGCGGAACTTGGCCGCCAGCAGCAGCGCGAGCAGCTGCGTCTTGTCGCCCATTTCACCGAGGGCGACGATACCGGTCGAGACGAGGAAGGCTTCCACGAAGAGACTCCGGGCCGGAGGACGAGACGGATGACCGCACGGCCTCCCCGGCCGCGGACGGAGGCTGTGTGGTCAAAGGTCTTGCCAAACCCGGGGGTTGCGGACGCCATGGCCTGCGGGCCAAGTGTGTTGACGCCAGCCCCCGCAGCGTTGCTGCGGGGCGGCTACTCCCCAATGACAGTGAGAGCGCAGTGGGGATTCTAGCCGGCCCACCGTTCGGCCAGGCCGAGCGCTGCGTTCAGAGCGCATGGGCGATCGCGGGCTGGCGCTGCGGCACACTGGCCGCATGACCAACGTGCTGGCCCGCCTGCCCGAAACCGGCGACCCCGACCTGCTGTTCCTGCTCTTCCACGGCGTGGGTGCGAACGCCGAGCACATGGCCGTGCTCGCGCAGCGCCTGGCCCAGGAGTACCCGCAGGCGGCGGTGCTGTGCATCGACGCGCCGGACGACTTCGATGCTGCGCCCGGTGGCAACGGCAAGCAGTGGTTCTCGATCCAGGGTGTCACCGACGCCAACCGGCCGCAGCGTGTGGCCGATGCACTGCCGCGGTTCGTCGCCACGGTGCGGGCGCTGCAGCTGCGCTTCGGCATCGACTGGCCGCGCACCGCATTGTTCGGCTTCTCGCAGGGCGCGATCATGGCGCTGGAGGCGGCGCAGGCCGAGCCCGAGCTGGCCGGCCGCGTGCTGGCTTTCTCGGGTCGCTACGCGATGCTGCCAGACCACCCGCCGCGCGACACCTGCGTGCACCTGCTGCACGGCCTGGACGACCGCGTGATGCCGTATGCCGCGTCGGTGGAAGCGGCGCGCCACCTGGTCACGCTCGGCGCCGACGTCACGGCGGACGTATTGCCGGACATCGGTCATGAACTGGACCCGCGCCTGATCGAGAAGGCGATCGACCAGCTGCGCACCTTCCTGCCGGCACGCACCTGGCGCGCCGCGTTCGAGGCCGCGCCGGTGCAGTCGGCCGCTGCGAGCAGCAAGGACCTGGAGCGCTGAGGCCGCGCCTCAGTGGTGGAGCATCGGGCGGCTGATCTGGCCGTGCTGGCCGGTCCAGCGCTCGGTCTCCAGCCGGTCGAGCAGCAGTTCGACGTTCTCGGCCACCAGCGGCCGCGACAGGTGGTAGCCCTGGCCGGACTCGCAGCCCATGCCGCGCAGCTGGTCGTACTGCGATTCGGTCTCGATGCCCTCGGCGATCACCGACTTGCCCAGCGAGGCGCCGAGCGTCACGATCGCGCGCACCACCTCGGCCTCCTTCGAGCCGCTGCGCATGCCGCGCACGAACGAGGCATCGATCTTCAGGCTGTCGATCGGCAGCGAGGACAGGTAGCTCAGCGACGAGTAACCGGTGCCGAAGTCGTCGATCGACAGGCCCACGCCGAGCTCGCGCAAGCGCGTCAGCGTGTCGACCGCACCGTCGACGCGGTCCATCAGCACGTTCTCGGTCAGCTCCAGCGTCAGCTGGCTGGGGTTCAGCCGCGCCGCGACGATGGCGCGCGTGACACGCTGCGCGAAGCCGCTGTGGGCAATGTCGTTGCCGGACACGTTGACCTGCATCGTCAGCCCGTTGAAGGCCTCGCTGCGCGCCTGCCACAGCTTCAGCTGGCGGCAGGCGGTGTCGAGCACGAAGTCGGTCAGCGGGCCGATCAGCGCCGATTCCTCGGCGATCGGGATGAAGGTGGCCGGGCTGATCAGCCCCTGCGTCGGATGCTGCCAGCGTGCCAGTGCCTCGAAGCCGGTGAGCCGGCCGGTGCCGAGGTTGAACAGCGGCTGGTAGGCCACGGTCAGCTGGCCGTTCTCGATCGCGCGGCGCAGGTCGCCCTCCAGCCGCACGCGGTCGGTGACCTGCTGGTGCAGGCTGGCGTCGAACAGCGCATGGCGCGCCTTGCCGGCGGCCTTGGCGCGGTACATCGCGATGTCGGCGTCGCGCAGCACTTCCTCGGGCAGCTGGTAGCCGATCGCGCTGAAGGTGATGCCGATGCTGGCGCTGGTGGCGATCTCGGTGCCGCCGATCTGCAGCGGCTCGGCCAGCACCAGCTGCAGCCGCTCAGCCAGCGTCACCGCATGGGCCTCGCGCTCGATGTCGACGCACAGCACGGCGAACTCGTCGCCGCCGAGCCGCGCGACCACGTCGCCCGGGCGCACGTTGTCGCGGATGCGCCGCGCCACCTGGATCAGGAAGGCGTCGCCGGCGCTGTGGCCCATGCTGTCGTTGATCAGCTTGAAGCGGTCGAAGTCGAGGAACATCACCGCGAAGCGGCGCTGCGCGTCCTGCTGCGCGTGGGCGATCGCCTGCGCCAGGTGCTCGTGGAAACGCGAGCGGTTGGGCAGCCCGGTCAGGCTGTCATGGAAGGCGATGTGCTGCAGCCGCGCCTCGGCGCTGCGCCGGGCGGTGATGTCCTGCATCTGCACGATCAGGCTGGAGGCCTCGCCGCCGGCGTCGTCGAAGAAGCTGCCGTCCAGCGCCACCCACACGTCGCTGCCGTCGCGGTGGCGGCAGCGCAGCTCGAGGTTGATCGCGTCGACCTCGCGGCGGTTGACGCGGCCGAGCAGCGCGGTGAAGGTCTCGGCGTCGCCATCGTGGATCAGCGACGCGAGCGGCTGGCCGATCAGCGACTCGTCCTCGGCACCGAACAGCGCCGTCATCGCGCGGTTGACCTGGCGGATGCCGCCGTCGGCGGCGACCAGCGCCATGCCGATCGACGCATGCGTGAAGGCGGCGTGGAAGCGCTGCTCGCTCATCTCCAGCGCACGCACGTGAAGTGCCGACTGCGCGGCCTCGCGCTCGGCGGCCTCGACACGGCTGCGCCGCATCGCCTCGTCGGCGGCCTGCTGGCGGAAGAAGAAGTGCAGCGTGGCCAGCAGCAGCCCGACGATGGGCACCACCGCCATCAGCACGCCGGGGCCGGACTGCGCCACCGTCAGGAACAGCAGGCCGGCCACCGAGGCGCTGCCGGCATAGGCGATCGCCACCCAGCCGAAGTTGGACAGCATCTCGCGCAGCACCAGCGGCTGGTTGCGCTTCAGGTGGATGACCAGCGTCGCCAGCACCGTGTTGAGCACGAAGTAGACGATCGAGAAGACCATCGCGGCGGTCATCAGCAGGCCGTCGCTGTACCAGCCGCGCGCGCGCAGCATCGCGAGCGCGGCGTCGAGCATCGTGCCGGCAACGAACATCGAGACGATCGCCATGGCCGGGCTGGCGATGCGGCTGGTCCAGCGCTTCGAGGTGCGCCAGGAGCCGACCAGCGCCTCACCGGCGGCGGCCAGCGACGCAGCCGCCGGGCCGTGCAGCAGCAGCACCAGGAAGATGAAGATCTCGCCGGCGGCGAACGAGTTGGTCGAGCGCGGAATGCGCACCGGGAAGAAGCCGGCCAGCGTCGCGATCGCGGCGCCGGCGATGATCTGCCCCAGCGCGTCGCGCGGCAGCAGGGCGACCTGGCCGGCGCAGTGCAGCAGCACCAGGGCCCCGATGGCGACCATGGTCCACCAGTAGGCGGTGGCCTTGCGGTTGTAGTCGGGCATCAGCGCGCCATGCAGGCGCTGCCAGGGTGTGCTTGCCAGCGAGGTTGCGGTGCTGCTCATGGGTTCAGTTCTCGCCGGTGGTGGCCGAGCGCAGGTCGTAGTTGATGACCGGCACGCCGGTCTCGCTGATCACCAGGCCCTCGCTGATCACCAGGCCCTCGCTGATGACGAGGCCTTCGCTGATCACCAGCCCCTCGCTGATGACGAGGCCTTCGCTGATGACGAGCCCCTCGCTGATCACCAGCCCTTCGCTGATCACGATGCCCGAACCGAGCGTCGTGCCGCTGCCGCTGGCCAGCCAGCCGGCCAGCGTCGGCGTCAGGGTGAACAGGCCGGTCTTGCCGACCGACGACGTGGCCCCGACCAGCGCGGTGGCGTTGACCACGCCGGCAGTGACCAGGTTCTGGTTGCCCGGCACCACATCGCTGAACGACTTGACGAAGGTGTTGGCGGGGGTGAACAGCGTCGCCCCCCAGTAGCTCGGCTGGCGCAGGCGCACACGCCCGCTGGCCCAGGTGATGCGCGGGTCCCAGATCGGCTGGTACTTGGTGAACAGCGCGTCGCCGCTGAGCACGCGGTTGCCGCCGGCGATGACGATGCGCGACCAGTTGAAGGCGCTGCCGTTGACCGTCGACGAGCGTGCCGGCAGCGACTGGCCGCTGGCGAGCAGGTTGGCACCGGCGGCAATCGAACCGCTGGCCACGACGCTGGCGATGTCGGTGCGCAACGCACGGGCCAATGCGAGTGCGCCGTCGATGTTGAGCAGGCCGGCACCCTGGTGGACCAGGCTCTGCCCGGCCAGCGGCTGCGCGCTGTACTGCAGGATGGCCTTGATCAGCGGCGGGGTCAGGCCCGGGTTGGCCTGCAGCAGCAGCGCCGCGGCGCCGGCGACGGCCGGCGCGGCGATCGAGGTGCCGCTCATCACCATCACCGACTCGTAGTAGTACTGGCCGCTGTTCGCCGGCACCACCAGGTCGTTGTAGTAGGTGGCCGCGAGGTAGTTCCAGCTGCCGGTGCTGGTGGTCGACGCCGCGCCGAGCACGCGGTTGCCGGGGGCGACCAGGTCCGGCTTGATCAGGTTGTCGATGCGGCGCGTGCCGGACGCATCGACGTAGGAGCCGCGGGTCGGTCCGCGCGAGCTGAACGTCGTCACCGTGTCGTCGCTGCGCGCGTTCGTGCCCTTGAAATTGGCCGCGCCGACGGTGATCACCGAGGGATCGTTGCCCGGCGAGCTGATGGCGCCGAAGGCTTCCTTGCCCGCGGTGGTCTTGCCGAAGTTGCCGGCGGCGACGACCACGGTGATGCCGGCCGCCGTCGCGCTGCGCGCAGCGACGCACAGCGGGTCGTAGAACCAGCTCTGCGTCGACTGCGCGGCCAGGCTCAGGTTGATGACGCGGATGTTGTATTCGCGGGCGTGGTAGATCACCCACTGGATGCCCTCGATGGCATCGCTGATGGTGCCCACGCCCAGGTCGTTCAGCACCTTGACGTCGTAGATGTCGGCCCCCGGCGCGACGCCGGTGTTGTCGGGTGCGGCATAGAAGCCGAAGCCGCGGCCTGCGGCCACCGAAGCCACGTGCGTGCCGTGGCCGTAGCCGTCGGGCGTCGCCGCGTTGTCGTTGTTGACCGCCGCTTCGTAGGTGTTCAGCGCCGTGCTGCCCGGTGCCAGCGAGACCGTGCTGTCCACGCCGGTGGTCCAGCTGGCCAGCGTGGTGTTGAGCATCGTGACGCTGCGCTTGACGCGGTCGTTCCAGGCACCGTCGAAGGCGCGGTGCGACTTCATCACGCCGGAGTCGAGCACCGCGATGCCGACGCCGCTGCCGTCGACGCCGCTGTACGCGGTGGCGCTGGAGTAGCTGCGGCCGCGCGTGGTCAGTGCGCCCGAGACGTACTCCAGCGTGCTGAGCGTGCGCTGCACGCTGCGATTGGGCGTCACGCTGACGACGTCGTCGCGCTGCGCCAGCGCCTGCACCTTCTGCGCCGGCACCTGCACGGTCAGCGCGCTCATCGAACGGTGGAAGGCGTGTACCGAACCGCCCATCTTCAGCACGGCGGCGCGCAGCTCGCGCAGTTCGGGGTCGGTCGAGTCGCTGACGACGATCACCTGCACATGGCGCTCGCCGCGCACGTCCCGGGCCCAGCGCTCGCGCGGCTTGCGGTCGGTGCGCAGCTCGTCGTCCATGTCGCGGGCGATCTTGGCGCGCACCCGGTCGGACCAGGGCTCGGCCTTGGCCGCCAGCGGCAGCGCCAGCAGCGTGGCCAGCAGCAGCAGCGTGCCCAGCGCCAGCCAGGTCCGCGCGGCGCGCAGCCTGCGCTCGATGATGACGATGAACGGCAGCAGGCCCTTGACCATCTTCGGCTCCCGCAGGCGACTTGGGCCTGCCCTCGTTGACGTCCTTCAGCGGATACGCTGCGTATCCATCTGTTTCTTGGACGTCATCCTAGGGAACACGAAGTGATCGGTGTCGGAAGTAATTCGCAGGCCAAGCGAAGCGCCGCACAGATGTGCGGAACTTCTGCCCACTTAATGGTCAGTCAAGGCTGACTTCGGTGCGCACGGTCCCGGCCCGATCGGCCCGCGCGACGAGTGCGAGGCGCGTGCCCTGCGGCGCACGCACCACCCACTCGGCGACGGCCCGATCGGCCGTCACCTCGCGGCTCGGCAGGAAGGCGATCTGCGAGTTCTTCGGCGCATGGCCCTCGAGCTGCGGGCCCTCGACGCGCTGCTTGCCGCTGATCAGCGAGACGGCCGGGTCGTCTTGCGGCAGCACGATCTCGAACATCACGCCGCGCACCACCTTGCGCTGCAGCGCGCGCTGGCTGACGTAGGCCGGCAGCCAGCCGCTGTTGGCCACCGCCATGCGCACGCGCCAGCTGTCTGGGCCGAGCGCGCGCACCTCGGTGCGCAGCAGCTCCAGCTTCGGCAGGCTCAGCGCCAGCTGCGTCATCCAGGCCGGGAAACGCGCCGCCTCACGCTCGCGCAGATGGGCCGGCGGATTGCGCCAGAAGTTCATCTTGTCCCAGCCGCCGATCTCCACCGCGCCGAGCTGCGGGTGCATGAAGGGCTTCCAGTCGACATGGGCCTGGCCGCCGCACTGCTCGTCGCTCCACTTCAGCAACTTGAGGTCGTCCTCGACCGGGTGCTCGCGGAACCAGTCGATCCACTTGTAGTCCTTGATCTCCGCCGCCTGATTGGGCGACCAGATCTCGACCACCCAGAACAGCGCGCCGAGGTGTTCGTACAGCCAGTCCTGCGTGCCGCCGATGACTTCCTTGGGGTGGTACTTGAACTCATGCCAGATGCTCACCGCCGGGTAGCCGGTCAGCTGGTGGCCGAGCTCGCTGAAGCGCTTGTAGGACCACAGGTCCTCGGGGATCATGTCGTCGTCGCTGTGCGTGCCCATCGGCCGCAGGATCACGCCGCTGTGCGTGTGGTAGCTGATGCCGGCGCCGATGTTCGGGTGGGCGATCACGAAGTCGACCATCGCGCGCACCTCGGGCTCGCTGGTCGGGTAGGGGCCGGCGCCGACCTGCTCGAACTCCTGCCGCCAGAAGGCCGGGAAGTTGCGGTTCAGGTCCAGGCCCTCGAGGTCCTTGTTGACCTTGACGGTCAGGCCGTCCCAATGGGTCAGCGTGCCCTCGGGGATCAGCCGGTAGTACTCGCCGCCGAACTCGCCGGGCTCGCGCGCCACCATCAGGCGCGGGTCCTGCGTGCATTTCTTGTAGGCGCCGTGCGGATCGGGGATGCGCATCGTCAGGATGCGGCCGTCGCCGTCGACGTCCTCCATCGTCAGGCCCTCGACCGGCTCCTCGTCGAACGGATAACGCCGTGTCGACGAGCGGATGTGGCGTGGCCGGTCGGCCAGCGCCAGTTCGGCGCCGTCGGGGTTCAGGCGCGGGCACAGGTAGATCGTGCGCGTGTCGAGCAGATGCGTGATCTGCCGCCCCTCGTCGCTGTCGGTGCCGTAGCCGGTGACCAGGCGGTGCAGGTAGTACAGCACCGCGGTGCTGGCGGTCAGCTCGGCGGCGTGGATGTTGCCGTCGACCCAGAACGCCGGCTTGTCGCCCGCCGCGCCGGTGGCGGTGTTGGTGACGGTCGCGACCCAGATGTCGCGGCCCTCGTGGCTCTTGCCGATAGTCTCGACGCCGACCAGCTGCGGGTGCGCGTCGGCATAGTCGAACAGCAGCCGGGTCAGGGCGTCGTACTTGTAGAAGGTGTCGAAGCGCGGGGTCGGCGTGGCGGGTTGCGTCATGGGGGCGTGATCGTCGGAGGTCGGCCAAGGTCGATGCGGGCACCGTCGCGGAACACGGCGAGTTCGCCGGGTTGCAGCGCGGTCCAGGGTTCGTCGCGGGTCAGCGGCTCGGTGACGATCACCGCGACCCGGTCTTCCGGTGTCGTCACTGCGGCGAAGTCGACACTGAGGTCCTCGTCGGCCAGCCGCGCGGCGCGGAACGGGTGTTCGCGCACCAGCCAGCTGAGCTTCGTCGAGCAGTGTGCCCACAACGCCTGGCCGTTGCTGAGCATGAAGTTGAAGCTGCCGTGCGCCGCCACCTGCGGCACCAGCTCGCGCAGCGTCGTGCTCAGCTCCTCGATCGGCGGCAGGCTGGCGTGGGCCTTGGCCAGCTCCTGCATCAGCCAGCAGAAGGCGCGCTCGCTGTCGGTGTCGCCGACCGGCCGGAAACCGGCATGCAGGCGCGGCGCGTAGCCCTTCAGGTCGCCGTTGTGGGCAAACACCCAGTAGCGCCCCCACAGCTCGCGCTGGAACGGATGCGTGTTCTGCAGCGCGACGCGGCCCTGCGTCGCCTTGCGGATGTGGGCGATGACGTTGCGGCTCTTGATCGGGTAACGGCGCACCATCTCGGCCACCGGCGACAGGCGCGCACTCTGCGCGTCGACGAACACGCGCGCACCCGGCCCTTCGAAGAAGGCGATGCCGAAGCCGTCCTTGTGTTCCTCGGCACGTGTCGAGAAGCCCGTGAAGCTGAACATCACGTCGGTCGGCGTGTTGGCGTTCAGTCCGAGCAGCTGGCACATGGTGCGGTGGCTACTCCGTCATCAGGCGCACGACGCCCTTGAAGGTCAGCAGGTGGCCGGGGTTGCTGCTCTCGTCGAGCACGCCGCTCATGCGCCGGAGCACCCGCGGGCTGCGCTGGCCGCGCCACAGCACCAGGTCGGCCAGCCAGGGATGGTGGTTGACCCAGTTGGCCCGTTCGTACAGCGTGAAGCGCGGCTTCAGCGCGGCGAGCTTCGCTTCGTAGTCGGCACGCACCAGCGCTTCGCCGTGGCCGGCGCGCCGGCCGGCGAGCACCGCCTCGGCGGCCAGCAGGCCGGTCTCCAGCGCCTTGCCGATGCCTTCGCCGGTGAAGGCGTAGGTGCTGCCCGCCGCTTCGCCGCTGACCAGCAGGCCGGGCCGCGAGAAACGTGCACCGGTCAACGAGGTGCGCAAAGGCGCGCCCTTCAGCGGCGCCAGCCAGTGGCCGCCGGCGACCAGGTCGCGCGCCGCCGGGTAGATGTGGGTGAAGGCCTCGAACAGCGCGCGCAGGTTGAGGTCCTGACCGGTAAAGGCACCGACGCCGACGTTGAAGACGCCGTCGCGGCAGGGGAAGATCCAGCCGTAGCCCGGGGCGACGGCGCGGTGCCAGACCACCTCGAGCTTGTCGATGCGGCCCTGCATCGCCTCGTTCTTCAGATAGCCGCGCAACGCCACGCCGCTGGGGCGCTGGCGCAGCGCCATGCCGGCGGCGATCAGCGCCTGCGGCACCGCACCGCTGGCCAGCACCAGCCACTGGCAGCGGATCTCGCGCTCGACGCCGGCATCGACCACACGCGCGCCGACCACGACACCCTGCTCTTCGACGGGCGCGACGAAGCGCAGCGGCGCAAACATGCGCGCGCCGGCACGCACCGCGGCGTTGCAGACGATCTGATCCAGCTGCAGGCGCGGCAGCACGGCCAGCGAGCCGGGCACGTCGACACGGATGCCGCGCGGCGAGATCAGCCCGGCATGCGTGACCGGCTGTGCGCGAGCCATCACCTCGTCGAGCACGCCGAGGCGGCGCAGCGCATGGTGGGCGTCGGGAATCAGCCCATCGCCGCAGACCTTGTCGCGCGGGAAGGCGTGCTGGTCGATCAGCACGACGTCGACACCGGCGCGGCCCAGCGCGATCGCCGCCGCCGCGCCGGCCGGGCCGGCGCCGACGACGAGCACGTCGCAGCGTTCGGGCAATTGCTCTATCGGCAGGTTCATGGGCGGTTCGGCAGCGAACATGCATTCTAGGCAGCGCCCAGCAGCCTGCAGGGCATCGCGCTAGCATGGCGCGCATGGCTGCGACCGTGCTGCACCGCTCCGCGTCGATGTCGGTGGTCGAGTACCGCTGCACGATGGGGCCGCACGACCGGCCCTTCGTCGAGCGGCACTCGCAGCACGCGCTGGCCTTCGTGAAACGTGGCAGCTTCGGCTGCCTGGCCTGCGGCCGCAGCCACGAGCTGGTCGCCGGCGGCGTGTTCGTCGGCCGGCCCGGCGACGAGTACACCTGTACCCACGAGCACCACGGCGGTGGCGACGAATGCCTGTCCATCCACCTGTCTGCCGAGTGGGCCGAGCGCTTCGGCACGGCTGCCACCTGGGTCACGCGCGGGCTGCCGCCGCTGGCACCGCTGATGGTGCTGGGCGAACTCGCCGATGCCGCCGTGCGCGGCGAGCACGATGCCGGGCTCGACGAGATCGGGCTGCTGTTCGCGTCTCGCTTCGCCGAACTGATCGAGGCAGCGCCGCAGCGTTTCGCCGCGCCCCGCGCGATCGACCGCCGCCGCGCCGTCGAGGCCGCGCTGTGGCTGGACGCGCATGCGCACGAGGCCGTCGACCTCGAACGCAGCGCGGCGCAGGCCGGCCTCGGCGCGTTCCACTTCCTGCGCGTCTTCGGCGCGGTGGTCGGTGCCACGCCGCACCAGTACCTGGTCCGGGCGCGGCTGCGCCGCGCCGCCCGTGCGCTGGCCGAGACGACGGCGCCGGTGACCGAGATCGCCTACGAGGTCGGCTTCGGCGACCTGTCGAACTTCGTGCGCAGCTTCCACCGCGCCGCCGGCGTATCGCCCGGTGGCTTCCGTCGCGCCGCGCGCGGCGACCGCAAGATTCTCCAAGAGCGGCTGGCCGGGCTTTCCTAGCATCGGCGCTCCATCCCAGGAGGCTTGCATGTACGACCACATCGGATTGAAAGCGAAGGACTTCGGCGCCAGCCTGCGTTTCTACGCCGCGGCGCTGGCGCCGCTCGGCCATGTCAAGGGCAGCGCCGGCGACGGCTGGGCCGGCTTCGGCCCACCGGGCGAGCCGGCGCTGTGGCTCTATGCCGAGAAGCAGACCGGCGGACCCGGCGTGCACGTCGCGTTCCGCGCGAAGACACGTGCCGAGGTCGACGCCTTCCACCGCGCCGGCCTGGCCGCCGGCGGCCGCGACAACGGCGCACCGGGGCTGCGCAGCGACTACAGCCCGACCTACTACGGCGCCTTCCTGATCGACCCTGACGGCAACAACGTCGAGGCCGTCTGCCACGCGCCGGCGTGACGGCCTAGAACAGCTGCGGCTGGTTGCCGATGCGCGCCCGCTCGATCTCGAGCAGGCGTCGCTTGGTATCGACCCCGCCCGGCGCCGAGAAGCCGCCACTCGCGCCGTGCGCCGCGAGCACACGATGGCAGGGCACGATCAGCGCGAACGGGTTGGCGCCCAGCGCCTGGCCGACCGAGCGTGCAGCGCCCGGTTCGCCGAGCGCCTCGGCCAGTTCGCCGTAGCTGCAGGTACGGCCAGGCACGATGCGGCGCGCTGCGTCGTAGACGCGGCGATGGAAGGCGGGCACGCCATCCATGTCGAGGCCGATGCTCTCCAGACTGTCCGACCCGCCCTCGAGCAGCGCCTGCAGGCGCCGCACGGCGTCGGCGATCGCCGGTGTCAACTCACCCTCGCGCGCCTGGCCATGGCGCCGGCGCAGGCTGGCCAGCGTGCGTGCGCGGCCGGCACCCGGCAGCATCAGACCGCGGACGCCGGCTTCGCCCCAGACGATCGCGCACTCGCCGATCGCCGTGTCGAACCAGGCCCAGTGCGTTGCGGCAGCCATGGCCGGCATTGTGCGCGTTGACGCCGCTCAAGACAGGCGGCGGCACTCGGCGCGACGATCGCTGCAGACCCATCAGAGAAAGGAAACCCCATGAGTCTGTTCCACGCCGTGGTCTGGATCGATCACCAGAAGGCCCAGGTGCTGCAGTTCGACGCCGAGCATGTGCAGTCGCAGAAGGTCAAGGCGCACACGCACCACACGGCGCAGCACGGCAGCGCGGTGCGCAGCGAGCACGAATTCTTCGGCGAGGTGTGTGACGCGCTGAAGGGCATCAGCGAGGTACTGGCGACCGGCTCGCACACCGCCACCGCCGACTTCCGGCACTACGCCGAGAAGCACCGCGCCGAGACGGCGAAGCAGATCGTCGGCTACGAGACCGTCGACCACCCGAGCGAGGCCCAGCTGGTGGCGCTGGCCCGCAAGTACTTCCTCAAGTACGACCGGATGGCCGGCACGCCGACGCCGACCTGACCCGGGCTCAGGCCACCGCCGCGGTGGCCTGCGGCGTCACCGCCTTCACCTCCAGCCGGGCCGCGTGCAGCAGCGGCTCGGTGTAGCCGCTGGGCTGCTGCTTGCCCTTGAAGACCAGGTCGAGCGCGGCGCGGTAGGCGCGGCTCGAGTCCCAGTTGCCGGCCATCGGCTGGTACAGCGGGTCGCCGGCGTTCTGCTTGTCGACCACCTTGGCCATGCGGCGGAAGGTGGCGTTGACCTGCGCCTTGGTCACCACGCCGTGCTGCAGCCAGTTGGCGATGTGCTGGCTGCTGATGCGCAGCGTCGCGCGGTCTTCCATCAGGCCGACGTCGTGGATGTCGGGCACCTTGGAGCAACCCACGCCCTGGTCGACCCAGCGCACCACGTAGCCGAGGATGCCCTGCGCGTTGTTGTCCAGCTCCTGCTGCTTCGCCTCGTCGCTCCAGTCCGGCTTCTTCGCCACCGGAATCGTCAGCAGGCCGGTCAGCAGCGTCTCGCGTTCAGCGGCGGCATCGACCTTCTCCAGTTCCTTCTGCACCTTGAACACGTCGACCTGGTGGTAGTGCAGCGCGTGCAGCGTCGCCGCCGTCGGGCTCGGCACCCAGGCGGTATTGGCACCAGCCTTCGGGTGGGCAATCTTCTGCTGCAGCATCGCCGCCATCAGGTCGGGCATCGCCCACATGCCCTTGCCGATCTGCGCCTTGCCGCGCAGACCGCAGGACAGGCCCACCAGAACGTTGTTGCGCTCGTAGGCCTGGATCCAGGCGCTGGTCTTCATGTCGCCCTTGCGCAGCATCGGGCCGGCCAGCATCGCGGTGTGCATCTCGTCGCCGGTGCGGTCGAGGAAGCCGGTGTTGATGAAGGCCACGCGCGAGGCCGCCGCGGCGATGCAGGCCTTCAGGTTGACGCTGGTGCGACGCTCCTCGTCCATGATGCCGAGCTTGACCGTGCTGTCGGGCAGGCCGAGCAGGCGCTCGACGCGGCCGAACAGCTCGCTGGCGAACGCCACCTCGGCCGGGCCGTGCATCTTCGGCTTGACGATGTAGACCGAGCCGGTGCGCGAATTGACGATGCCGTTCTTGCCGTGGCGCTGCAGGTCGTGCAGCGCGATCGTCGTGGTGATGACCGCGTCCATGATCCCTTCCGGGATCTCGCGAGCGTCGTCGCCCCACAGGATCGCCGGGTTGTTCATCAGGTGGCCGACGTTGCGCACGAACAGCAGCGAGCGGCCGTGCAGCGCGACGTCCTCGCCGCGCGGGCCGGTGTAGCGGCGGTCCGGGTTGAGGCCGCGGGTGAAGCTCTTGCCGCCCTTGCTGACCTCCTCGGTCAGCGTGCCCTCGATGATGCCCAGCCAGTTGCCGTAGGCCTGCACCTTGTCCTGCGCGTCGACCACGGCGACCGAGTCCTCGAGGTCGAGGATGGTCGACAGTGCCGACTCGAGCACCAGGTCGGCGACACCGGCCGCATCGGTGGCGCCGATCGAGTGCGTCTTGTCGATGCGGATGTCCAGGTGCAGCCCGTGGTGCGACAGCAGCACCGAGCGCGGCGCGTCCGTCTCGCCCTGGAAGCCGACGAACTGCGCCGCGTTCTTCAGGCCCACCGTCGCGCCGCTATTCAGCGTCACGGCCAGGTTGTTGTCGACCACGCGGTAGGCCGTCGAGTCGATGTGCGAGCCCTTCTTGAGCGGCGCGCAGCGGTCGAGCACGTAGCGGGCGTACTCGATCACCTTGGCGCCGCGCTTCGGGTTGTAGCCGCTGCCCTTCTCGCAGCCGTCGGCCTCGCTGATCGCGTCGGTGCCGTACAGCGCGTCGTACAGCGAGCCCCAGCGTGCGTTGGCGGCGTTCAGCGCATAGCGCGCGTTGGTGATCGGCACGACCAGCTGCGGGCCGGCCTGCAGCGCTAGCTCGGCGTCGACGTTCTTCGTCGTCACCTTCAGCTTGCCGGGCTCGGGCACCAGGTAGCCGATCTTCTCGAGGAAGGCACGGTACTTCTTCGGCGCGCTGATCGGGCCGGGATTGGCCTTGTGCCAGGCATCGAGTTCGGACTGCAGCCGGTCGCGCTCGGCCAGCAGCGCGGCGTTCTTCGGCGCCAGGTCGGCGACGATCGTGTCGAAGCCGGCCCAGAAGGTCTCGCTGGACACGCCGGTGCCGGGCAGCACGCGGTCCTCGATGAAGCGGTACAGCGGCGTGGCGACCTGCAGACGGTGGATGGTGGTGCGATCGGTCATGGCGGTCCTCGATGCGTCAAGGTTTCGGAAAGAAGTCGAGCACGTCGCGCAGGCTGCTGCCGACGCGCGAAGGCGGTGTGTCGAGCTGCTCGAGCGGCAGTCCGGCGCGGTTCACCCACAGCGTGGTGAAGCCGAACCAGGTTGCGCCGACGGCGTCCCAGCCGTTGCTGGAGACGAACAGGATGTCGCGCGCCGGCAGGTTGAGCGCGTGTGGCCCGATCGCATAGGCGGCCGGGTCGGTCTTGTACTTGTGCGTCGCATGCACCGACAGCACGTGGTCGAGCAGGCCGCTGAAGCCGGCGCTCTTCACCGCGACGCCGAGCATCTCGGGGTCGCCGTTGGAGAGGATGCCGGTGGTGATGCCGCGCTCCTTCAGCGCATGCAGCACCTCGCGGTTCTCCGGGAAGGCGCTGAGGTGGCGGTACTGGTTCATCAACCGCTCTTCGGCCGTGCGGTCCAGCGCGAGGCCAAGGCGTTCGGCGGCGAAGCGCAGGCCGGCGCGGGTGAGGTCCCAGAACGGCCGGTAGTGGCCGCTCATCGAGACCAGGCGGGTGTACTCGATCTGCTTGTCGCGCCACAGCACGGCGAGCTTGTCGCCCTGGCCCGGGAAGAGCTGCTCGGCCAGCAGCCCGACGCTGTACACGTCGAACAGGGTGCCGTACGCGTCGAACAGCACGGCGCGGGGCACGGGCGGGGGACTTCCTGGCCGGGACTCCATGGCAGGAATCTATTCCATGCCGGCAACAACATTAATGGCGCCAAAAGTGTTGGATTTGTGACGCCAACAGCCTAATCAACCGGGTGGCGCGCATAATTTCCACTCATGGACCGGCTTAAGCAGATCGAATCCTTCGTCTCGGTGGCGGCGCGGGGCAGCCTGACGGCGGCCGCCAATGCGGAGGGCGTGGCACCGGCGGTGATCGGCCGGCGCATCGATGCGCTTGAGGAGCGTCTGGGCGTCAAGTTGCTGGTGCGCACCACGCGCAAGATCAGCCTGACCCACGAAGGCAGCGCCTTCCTGGAGGATTGCCAGCGCCTGCTGGCCGACCTCGCCAACGCGGAGGCGAGCGTCAGCGCGGGCGGCGTCAAAGCCAGTGGTTACTTACGCGTCACAGCGCCAGCCGGTTTCGGTCGCCGCCATGTGGCGCCGCTGGTGCCACGCTTCATCGAACAGCATCCGGACGTCAACGTCTCGCTGAACCTCAGCGACCGCGTGGTCGACATCGTCAACGAGAGCTACGACTGCGCGGTGCGCGTCGGCGATCTGCCCGACTCCAGCCTGATCAGCGTGCGCATGGCCGACAACCGGCGCTTGTGCGTGGCCACGCCTGCCTACCTCAAGCGCGCCGGCACGCCGAAACACCCGAACGAGCTGCTGCGCCATCAGTGCCTGACGCTGAGCTCGGACGCCAGCCAGACACGCGGCTGGGCCTTCGTGGTCGACGGCGCGGTGACGCACCTGCGCCCCAGCGGCCGGCTCGACTGCAGCGACGGGCAGGTGCTGCACGACTGGTGCCTCGCCGGCCTCGGGCTGGCCTGGCGCTCGACCTGGGAGGTCGAGCAGGAGGTCGGCAGCGGGCAGCTGGTGACGGTGCTCGACGAGTTCGCCGCGCCACCCAACGGCATCTACGCGGTGTTCCCGCACGCCAAGCACCTGCCGCTGCGCGTGCGCCTGTGGATCGACTTCCTCAAGCACAGCTACGGCGATCCGGCCTACTGGCGGCGGCCGCCGGCCTGAAACGGACGAGCCCGGCGCCGGGCCGGGCTCGTCACGTGATGCGCGCGAGGATCAGGCGCTCAGGCACTGCTTCATGAAGGCCTTGCGCTCGTCGCCCTTCTTGTCGCCGGCGTCCTTGTTGCAGGACTTCATCTTGTCCTGCTGGGTCGCCTTCTTGGCCGACAGGCACTGCTTCATGAAGGCCTTGCGTTCGTCACCCTTCTTGTCGCCGGCTTCCTTGTTGCAGGTGCCCATCTTGGTCTGCTGGGCGGTGGCCTTCGGCGCGCTGGCCGCGTCGGCCGCGAACGACGAAGTGGCGAAAGCGGACAGGGCCAGTGCCGCGACGGTGATCAGCTTGTTCATGGAGTCTCCTTCTGCTGAGGGGGCGAGATTGCCGCAGCGGATTGGAGCACCCTGCCCGACCGCCGGCAATGGAAGGAACGCACCCGGCCGTGTCGCGGCGGACACGGTGGCGTGACCGAACTCAAAGAATCCGTCGCGGATGGGCCAGCGCTTCGTGCGCGGCGTGCAGCCGGCGCACCAGCACGCGGATGAAACCCTCGTCGAACAGGTGCCGGCAGCCCGGGCTCAGCTGGGCCAGCGTCTCGGGCGTGAAGGAAATGGTGGTGGCCGTCTCGGTGACGATCACATCGGTGCTGTGGCGGCGCAGGTCGGGGCTGGGCGCGAGGTAGGCCATCTCGCCGACGCTGGTGCCGGCGCCGAGCTGGGCGACCTTCTGGCCGTCGCGGAACACCTCCAGCTCGCCCTTGGCGATGATGTGGAAGGTGTTGCCCTCCTCGCCCTTGCGGTACAGCGCGTGGCCGAAGTCGTGACGCTGCCACTTGGCGCGGTGCACCACCTCCCACAGCTCGACGTCGCCGAAGCTGGAGAAGAAGTCCAGCGAACGCAGCAGCGTGAAGCGCTCGGAGTCGAGCACGCCCTGCAGCTGGCCACGCGGCACATGCTGGTGCGTGATCAGGCCGGACAGCGCCTGCGCGAACTCGTCCCAGTCGCGATAGCGGTGGCCCGGGTCCTTGGCCAGCGCGCGCTGGATCACCGCATCGACCGTCGGCGCCACGCCGGTGCGCAGCTGCGACAGCGGCGGCGGCGTCTGGTGGTAGATCTGATGCATCATCGCCGACTGCACCTGCGCGTCGAACGGCGGGCGGCCGGCGATCAGGTGGTAGAGCACCGCGCCGAGCGAGTAGATGTCGGCGCGGCAATCGAGTGCCGCACCGTCGAGCTGCTCCGGCGACATGTAGGCCAGCGAGCCGACGCGGTAGACCTGGGTCACGTCGGAGGCCAGGTTGAGCACGCTGCCGAAGTCGGTGATCTTGACGTCGGTGATCGTGCCGCTGTTCAGTGTCACCAGCAGGTTGGCTGGCTTGACGTCGCGGTGGATCAGGCCCTGGCGGTACACGTAGCCCAGCGCCATCGCGCACTTGAAACCCAGTTCGACGATCAGTTCCAGCGACAGCAGCTGGTCGGCGCGGCAGTACGGGCGCAGCGTGCTGCCGGCAACGTACTCCATCACCAGGTAGGGCTCGACCGGGTCGGGCACCGCGTCGTAGATCTGCACCACGTTCGGGTGCTTGAGCCGGCCGACCAGCGCCGCCTCGGCGGCGAAGAAGCGCTCGAAGTAGCGGTTGTCCTGCGCGTCGCCCATGGCCACCGGGCGCACGCGCTTGATCGCGACGTCGATGTCCTGGAAGTCGTCGTGGCAGAGGAAGACCTCGCTGGTGGCACCTTCGCCGAGCTTGCGCAGCACGCGGTACTTGCCGATCAGCAGCGGCAGGTCGGCCGCGTCGGCGGACGGCCCGCCAGGGTGGGTGGTGGAGGTCGAGGACATGGCACGGCCCGAAGGCATGCGCATGATTCCACACCCGGGCGCCGCCGGCAGCCCCGATCTGGCGCAGAAAATCGCCCCATCTTGTGCTCCGGCGGGCGAATGCAACCGCTTGTGACCGCCGCGCTGCGGCCGGCCACCGGGGGGCCCCACCATAGAATCCGGCCATGATCCAAGCCAAACAGGAGCTGCTGGCGGCGCTGGCCGCGGCGATCGGCGAAGTCAGCCCCGAGGCGGCGGTGGCCGCGGCTTTCGAGTCGCCCAAGCAGGCCGCGCACGGCGACCTCGCCTGCACCGCCGCGCTGCAGATGGCGCGCCCCCTGAAGAGGAACCCGCGCGAGGTGGCCGCGGCGCTGGTGGCGGCGCTGAACCGCCAGGCTGCCGTGCAGCGCTGGGTGGCCGCGATGGAGATCGCCGGCCCGGGCTTCGTCAACTTCCGGCTGCGCGACGCCGCGCGGCAGGCGGTGGTCGGCGAGGTGCTGCATGCCGGCGACGACTTCGGCCGCGCCGCGCCGAACGGCCGCCCGGTGCTGGTCGAGTTCGTCTCGGCCAACCCGACCGGCCCGCTGCACACCGGCCACACGCGCCAGGCCTGCCTGGGCGACGCGATCTGCAACCTGCTCGACTGGCAGGGCTGGCAGGTCACGCGCGAGTTCTACTACAACGACGCCGGCGTGCAGATCGCGACGCTGGCCACCTCGGTGCAGGCGCGCCTGAAGGGCCTGAAGCCGGGCGATGCGGGCTGGCCGGAGACGGCCTACAACGGCGACTACATCGCCGAGGTCGCCGCCGACTTCGCCGCCCGCAAGACCGTGCACGCCGATGACCGCGAGTTCACCGGCTCGGGCCTCAGCGACGACATCGACAGCATCCGCCAGTTCGCCGTCGCCTACCTGCGCCACGAGCAGGACCTGGACCTGAAGGCGCTGGGCGTGCGCTTCGACCACTATTTCCTCGAGAGCAGCCTGTACGCCAACGGCCGTGTCGAGGACACCGTGAAGCGCCTGATCGCCGCCGGCAAGACCTACGAGGATGGCGGCGCGCTGTGGTTGCGCAGCACCGAGTACGGCGACGACAAGGACCGCGTGATGCGCAAGTCCGACGGCAGCTACACCTACTTCGTGCCCGACGTCGCCTACCACCTGGCCAAGCACGAGCGCGGCTTCGGCAAGGCCATCAACATCCAGGGCGGCGACCACCACGGCACGGTGGCGCGCGTGCGCGCCGGCATCCAGGCCGCCGGCATGGGCGTGCCGGCCGGCTACCCCGATTACGTGCTGCACAAGATGGTCACGGTGATGAAGGGCGGCGAGGAGGTGAAGATCTCCAAGCGCGCCGGCAGCTACGTGACGCTGCGCGACCTGGTCGACTGGACCGGCCGCGATGCGGTGCGCTTCTTCATGCTCAGCCGCAAGGCCGACACCGAGTTCGTCTTCGACGTCGACCTGGCGCTGAAGCGCAACGACGAGAACCCGGTCTTCTACGTGCAGTACGCGCACGCACGCATCTGCTCGGTGGTGCAGCAGTACGTCGACAAGGGCGGCGACGTCGGCGCGCTGCACGGGGCCGACCTGTCGCTGCTGGCCGCACCCAGCGAGGCCGCGCTGATGCTCGAGCTGGCGCGCTTCCCCGAGGTGCTGGCGAGCGCCGCGGCCGACTTCGCGCCGCACGACATCGCCTTCTACCTGCGCGACCTGGCCGGCGCCTTCCACAGCTACTACGCCAACGAACGTTTCCTGGTCGACGACGACGCGCTGGCACGCGCGCGCATCGCACTGCTGGCCGCCACGCGCCAGGTGCTGCGCAACGCGCTGGCGGTGCTGGGCGTGTCGGCCCCGCAACGCATGGACCGGGAACAACCTGCGCTGGAGACCGCATGAAATCGCAACGCGGCGGATTCGCCATGGGCCTGATCGTGGGCCTGCTGATCGGCCTGGCGCTGGCGCTGGCCGTGGCCCTGTACGTCACCAAGGTGCCGGTGCCCTTCGTCAACAAGGTGCCGCAGCGCACCGCCGAGCAGGACGCGGCCGAACAGGAGAAGAACAAGAACTGGGACCCGAACGCGGGACTCGGCCACAAGCCCGGGCAGAAGGGTGCCGCGCCGGCGGCCAGCGCGCCGGTGGCCACGGCGCCGGCCACGCCCGCGGCGCCGCCGGTGGCGGCCGCCCCCAAGGCCTCGGCCGCGGCGGCGCCGAAGGACCCGGCGGCGATCCTCGCCGCGCGCGAAGGCAGCACGGTCAAGCCGACGCCGGCCGCCGACCCGTTCAACTACTTCGTGCAGGCCGGCGCCTTCGCCAAGCCGGAAGACGCCGAGCAGCAGCGCGCCAAGCTGGCCATCATGGGCTACGAGGCCAAGGTGACCGAGCGCGAGCAGTCCGGGCGCACCGTCTACCGCGTGCGCATCGGCCCCTTCCCGGCCAAGGACGCCGCCGACGGCGCGAAGGACAAGCTGGCCGCCGGCGGTGTCGAGTCGGCGCTGGTCCGCGTGCAGAAATGAGCCGCCGAAGCGAAGCGCCTATGCAATTGCGCAGCGCACGCGGCTCGGCTCAGGCCGACGCTGGCCAGCTTCGCAGGGCCTTCGCCTTGGCCTGAGCACGGTCAAGGGTCGTTGCTGAACTTTCCTGCGCGATCGCGACTCTGCCGACAGAATCGATCACCCGATCGAAGCCCAGAAACGGATCCAGAAGATGCAACGTCGCGAGTTTTCCACCGCCCTGCTGGGTGCCGGCGCCCTGTCGCTGGGCCTGCCCGCCGCCGCCCAGGGCGGCTTCCAGGAAGGCACCCACTACGTGCGCCTGGGCCAGCCGCTGCCGGTGACGGCCGCCGCCGGCAAGGTCGAGGTGGTCGAGTTCTTCTGGTACGGCTGCCCGCACTGCAACGCCTTCGAGCCGTCGCTGGAAGCCTGGGTCAAGAAACTGCCCGACTTCGCCGTCTTCCGCCGCGTGCCGGTGCAGTTCCGCGAGGAACCGTTCGGTACCCACCAGCGCATCTACTACGCGCTGGAGGCCATGGGCCAGCTCGAGGCGATGCACCGCAAGGTGTTCTACGCGATCCACAACGACCGCCAGAAGCTCGACAAGCCGGCCGACATCGGCGCCTTCATGACCAAGAACGGCGTCGACGGCGCCAAGTTCGTCGAGGTGATGAACTCGTTCGGCGTGCAGACCAAGGCCCGCCAGGCCAAGCAGCTGGCCGAGTCGTACAAGATCGACGGCGTGCCGGCGCTGGGCATCCAGGGCCGCTTCTACACCTCCGGCAGCCTGGCCGGCGGCCAGGACAAGATGCTGGTCGTGGCCGACTTCCTGATCCAGGCCTCGCGCAAGAGCTGACGATTCTTGCCGCGTCGCGCGGCCCGAGGGCACGGCTTGTGGCTAGAATGGCCTGCAAGTTTCGTGCCCTTGATGACCTCTCTTCCGATCTTCCCCCCCAGCCGGCGCCTGCTGGCGCTGGCCGCCGCACTGGCTGGCCTCGTCGCCAGCGCGCCGGCGCTGGCCGAGAAGGCCGACCGTTTCAAGGCCTTGAACGTCGAGGCCGACCAGCCCGGCCGCATCGACCTGCTCAACCAGCACGTCGTCTTCAACGGCAACGTGGTGGTGACCAAGGGCACGATGACCATCCGCGCCGGCCGCATCGAGGTGCGTGAAACCGCCGACGGCTACCACAGCGCGGTGGCGATCGGCGCCAGCACCAAGCCGGCCACCTTCCGCCAGAAGCGCGACGGCGTCGACGAATGGATCGAGGGCGAGGCCGAGCGGCTCGAGTACGACGGCAAGACCGACACCATCCGCTTCGTCACCAACGCCGCGGTACGCCGCCTGCGCGGCAGCACGGTGGCCGACGAGATCGCCGGCAACGTGGTCAGCTACGACAGCATCGCCGAGGTGTTCAGCGTTTCCGGCGGCGCCGCGGCGACGCCGAGCAACCCCGGCGGCCGGGTGCGCGCGGTGCTGACGCCGCGCGAGGGCAGCGCCGCGGCGGCCGAAGCCGCGGCCGCCGCCTCGCAGGCGGCGCCGGCGCTCAAGCTCAGCCCGTCGCTCGGGAGCGGCAAGTGAGCGCCGCGACGGCGGCCGCGGCGCCGCGTGTGCACCGCCTCGAGGCGCTGGGGCTGCAGAAGTCCTACGGCGTGCGCAAGGTCGTCAAGGACGTGCGCCTGGCGGTCGACAGCGGCGAGGTGGTCGGCCTGCTCGGCCCCAACGGCGCCGGCAAGACCACCAGCTTCTACATGATCGTCGGCCTGGTGCGCGCCGATGCGGGCGAGATCAGCATCGAGGGCCAGCGCGTCGAGCGGCTGCCGATCCACCTGCGCTCGCGTCTGGGGCTGTCCTACCTGCCGCAGGAGGCCTCGATCTTCCGCAAGCTGACGGTCGAGGAGAACATCCGCGCCGTGCTCGAGCTGCAGCTCGACGCCGACGGCAAGCCGCTGCGTGACGCGCAGATCGAGCAGATGCTCGACGGCCTGCTGCACGACCTGTCGATCGAGAAGCTGCGCAGCGTGCCCGCTCCGGCACTGTCCGGCGGCGAGCGGCGCCGCGTCGAGATCGCCCGCGCGCTGGCCACACAGCCGCGCTTCATCCTGCTCGACGAACCCTTCGCCGGCGTCGACCCGATCGCCGTGCTGGAGATCCAGCGCATCATCAGCTTCCTGAAGGCACGCGGCATCGGCGTGCTGATCACCGACCACAACGTGCGCGAGACGCTGGGCATCTGCGACCGCGCCTACATCATCAGCGAGGGCGCCGTGCTGGCCGAAGGCACGCCGTCCGAGATCGTCGAGAACGCGGACGTCCGCAAGGTCTACCTCGGCGAGCACTTCAGAATGTGAGCGACGGGACATGAAACCGTCATTGCAAGTCCGACTGTCCCAGCATCTGGCGCTGACGCCGCAGCTGCAGCAGTCGATCCGCCTGCTGCAGCTGTCGACGCTCGAACTCCACCAGGAGGTCGAGCAGATGCTGGAGCAGAACCCGTTCCTCGAGCCCGACGACGACGCGCCTTCGGCCTTCGAGCCGCTGGCCGAGCGCACCAGCGCCGCCGAGCGTGCCGGCGAGCGCGAGACCGAACGCGCCGCCGAAGCGCCTGCCGAGGGCGGCGACGACGCGCCGGGACTGGACAGCGCCGAGCTCGGCACCACCGAACGCGACGACTGGGAGAACGGCACCGAGCGCGACGACTTCGACGGCATCGGCGAGACGCCGAGCAAGTCGGCCGGGCAGGGCGAGAGCGACGACTTCGACGGCGCCGAGCGCGACGCCGCGCTGCCGACGCTGCAAGACCACCTGCGCGAGCAGCTGTCGGGCATGCGCCTGTCGGCCGAGGACGCCGCCTCGGTGATGGTGCTGATCGAGTCGCTGACCGACGATGGTTACCTGGCCGACCCGATCGAGGAGATCGCCGCGCAGCTGCTCGGCGAGGAGGCCGACGACGAGGCCCGCGAGGAACTGATCGACCGGCTGCGCTGCGGCCTGCGTTTCCTGCAGAGCATGGAGCCCACCGGCGTCGGCGCGGCCAACCTGGCCGAGTGCCTGGCGCTGCAGCTGCGCGCATTGCCGCGCAGCGAAGCCCAGCTGGTGGCCATCATCGTCTGCAAGAGCCACCTCGACCTGCTGGCGCGGCGTGACCTGAAGAAGCTGGTCGCCGCCACCGGCGCGGATGAAGACCTGCTCAAGCAGGCGCAGGCGCTGATCGTCGCCTGCGAGCCCAAGCCGGGCCGGCCGTTCGCACGCGCCGAGGCGAACATCATCGTGCCCGACGTGATCGTGCAGAAGTCCGGCCGCAACTGGAAGGTCACGCTGAACCCGGACGTGATGCCCAAGCTGCGCATCAACGACCTGTATGCCAACGCGATCCGCCAGGGCCGCGGCAACAACAGCCTGAACGGCGCCGGCGCCGGGCTGAACGCGCGGCTGCAGGAAGCGCGCTGGTTCATGAAGAACATCCTGCAGCGCTTCGACACCATCCAGCGTGTCTCGCAGGCCATCGTCGAGCGGCAGAAGAGCTTCTTCACCCACGGCGAGATCGCGATGAAGCCGCTGGTGCTGCGCGAGATCGCCGACGAGCTTGGCCTGCACGAGTCGACCATCTCGCGGGTGACGACGGCCAAGTACATGGCCACGCCCTTCGGCACCTTCGAACTGAAGTACTTCTTCGGCTCCTCGCTGAACACCGACGCCGGCGGCAACGCCTCGAGCACCGCGGTGCGCGCGCTGATCAAGCAGCTGGTCGCGGCGGAAGACGCCAACAAGCCGCTGTCGGACAGCCAGATCTCGCAGATGCTCGAGGAACAGGGCATCCAGGTCGCGCGGCGCACCGTCGCGAAGTACCGCGAGGCGCTGAAGATCGCGCCGGCGAACCTGCGCAAGGCGATGTAGGCCCGCAGGTCGCGAGATGCCACTGCCGCTGTTCCTGCCCTGCGCCGCCGGCGTCGAGGACTGGCTCGCCGAGGAAGTCGCCCGCGTGCTGCCCGGCGTCCGCCTGCACACGCGCCGCGGCGGCGTCGCGCTCGACGGCGACCCGCGCGAGGTGATGATCCTCAACCTCGAGTCGCGCCTGACGCAGCGTGTGCTGATCGAGGTCGCCGAAGGGCCGTACCACCACGAGGACGATCTCTACGAATTGGCGCGCACGGTCGACTGGTCGCAGTGGATCACGCCGCAGCAGACGCTGCGCGTCGACACCACCGCGACCAAGTGCCCGCTGAAGAGCCTGAACTTCGCCGCGCTGCGCATCAAGGACGCGGTCTGCGACCAGCAGCGCGACGCGACGGGCGAGCGAAGCAGCGTCGACACCCGCCACCCCGACCTGGCGATCGGGCTGCACCTCGGCCCCGAGCGCGCCTCGATCTACGTCGACAGCTCGGGCGAACCGCTGTTCAAGCGCGGCTGGCGCGAGGACAAGGGCGACGCGCCGCTGAAGGAGACGCTGGCCGCCGCGATGCTCGCCGCCGCCGGCTGGCGCGGCACGCCCGAGGCCGGCGGCGCACTGCACGACCCCTGCTGCGGCTCGGGCACGATCGCCATCGAGGCCGCGCAGATCGCCTGCGGCATCGCTCCGGGGCTGCAACGCCGCTTCGCCTTCGAACGCCTGCTGCCCTTCAGCGGGCCCGACGAGCGCTCGCTGTGGCAGCAGCTGAAGGCCGAGGCGAAGGCGCGCATCCACGCGTCGGCGGTGCCCATCCATGCCAGCGACGTGTCCTTCCGCATGGTCGACTTCGCGCGGCGCAATGCGCAGCGCGCCGGCGTCGAGGCGGCGATCACCTTCAACGGCGGCGATGCGCTGGAGCGCCCGGCGCCGGCGCTGCCGGCCGGACTGCCCGGCACGATCATGCTGAACCCGCCGTACGGCGAGCGCATCGAGGTCGGCGGCAAGGCGGCGCGGGCCTCGGCACAGGACCGCGACACACCAACCGATTTCTTCGCCCGCCTCGCCTCGCACTGGAAGCAGGCCTACACCCGCCACGCCTCCGGCTGGACGGCCTGGGTGCTCAGCCCGGACATGAAGCTGGCCTCGGCGATGCGGCTGAAGGAGAGCCGCCGCATCCCGATGTGGAACGGGCCGATCGAGTGCCGCCTGTACCGCTTCGATCTGGTCGCCGGCTCGGCGCGCGCGCCCCGGCCCGCCGCCTGACGGCGTCGCGCCGCGTTCAGCGCCTCAGCAGCTGTCCGAGCACGGCGCCGACGTCGAGCCCGCCAGACTGCGGCAGCTGACCGTCGGGCGTCAGGCGGTCGACCACCTGCGGCAGGATCTGCGACAGCGGCCCCAGCAGGTCGCCGCTGTCCATGCCGGTGCTGCGCGACAGCTGGCCCAGCACATCGTCGCCCAGCACGCTGCCGAGCTGATCGGGCGAGACCGGCAGGTTCTGCCCGGTGCCGACCCAGGAGCCGACCACGTCGCCCAGGCCACCCTGCTGGAAGCGCGACACCAGATCGCCCAGGTTGCCCAGGCCACCACCCTGCGCGCCGCCCTGGCCCGCCAGCATCGCCAGCACCGCCTGCAGCAGCGCGGCCTGACCGCCGCCGTCGCCGCCCTGGCCACCCTGGCCGAGCGCGCCGATCACTGAATCGAGAAGGCCCATGCCTGCCTCCATGCGTGGATGAAGAGGAGCGCGATCATCCGCCCGTGCCGCCCGCGAGTCGAGCCAGCAGCGCGAGCGGCGCGGTATCCGCCCGCAGTGTGCGGGGGCCGAGCGACACCGGCGTGAAGCCCGCACGACGCGCCGCGTCTTCTTCGCCTTCGCCGAGGCCGCCCTCGGGGCCGCTGAGCGACAGCAGCTCGCCGGCCGCGGCGACGGCAGGCAGGGCCTGGGCATCGCGCAGGCTCAGCAGCAGGCGCGGGGCCACGGCCGGCATCGGCAGGCTGGCCAGCCAGTCGGGCAGGCCTCGCACCGGCGCGACGAGCGGCACGCGCGTGCGCCCGCTCTGCTCGCAGGCCGACACCGCGACCGCCTGCCAATGCTGCACCTTCTTCTCGGCGCGCTCGCCGGACAGGCGCAGCACCGAACGCTCGCAGACCAGCGGCTGGATCGCCGCGACGCCGAGCTCGCAGGCCTTCTCGACCAGCGTGTCCATCCGCTCGTTGGCGGGCATGCCGACGGCCAGCGTGATGGCCAGCGGCAGTTCGCGCGAGACGTCGTCGAATGTGTCGACCCGAACCGACACGTCGCGCCGGCCCATCTGCAGCACCTGGGCCGACCATTCACCGCCGCGGCCGTCGAACAGCGTCAGCGTGGCGCCCGGCTGCAGGCGCAGAACCTGCACGTGGCGCGCGGCGCCTTCCGGCAGATCGATCTCGGCGCCGCCGGCCAGCGGCAGGGGAACATGGATGCGTGGCGGCACGGGCTCGGTGATTGAACGTGGGCCGCCAGTGTGCCCCAGCGCGCTGGCCCGTTCAGCGGCGCAGGCGCCGCCACCACAGCCGCCAGCGGCGCACGCTCGCGCGCAGCCCCTGCCACAGCGGCGACACATGCACCGCGGCCCGGATGCGCTCCTTGGTGCGCCGCCACCAGTCCAGCGCGGCGGCGAACCAGGCGAACTGCGTCAACTGCGCCTCGGTGAGGATGAACAGCCGCCCGACCAACGCCGTACCGAGCAGCTTGGCCGCCACGATCACCGCCACGCCGAGCAGCGCGTGGCCCTGGTGGATGGCCCACAAGGCCAGCAGCTTGACCGGGAACAGTACCACCGCCGGCACCAGGAACAGCGCCAGCGCCGCCTTCGGCGGCAGGCGCTGGATGCGCGCCTCCAGGCGCGCCAGCGGCGGCCATTGCGCCAGCCGCGCCGCCCAGGCGGTCAGCGGCCGCCAGCCCCATTCCTCGATGAACAGTACCAGCGCCGCCAGGGCGAGCAGCACCCCGCGCAGCGCGCGGGCCACGCCGCGCAGCCACTTCATTCGACGATGCCTGCCATCCAGGTGGCGAGGATCTCGCGCGTGTAGACGCTCGCCACCTCGGCGATGAAGCGGTTGAAGTCGACGTGGGCGCTGTCGTCGGCGCGGTCGGAGATGGTGCGGATCACCGCGAAGGGCCGGCCGAAGTCGGCGCAGACCTGGGCCAGCGCCGCACCTTCCATCTCGACCGCCAGCGCGTCGGGGAGCGCGGCGCGCAGCGTGTCGCTTTCGGCCGCGGTGGCGACGAAGCGGTCGCCGCTGATCACCAGGCCTTCGTGCAGCAGCGGGCTGTCGATGCCGAAGTCGGCCAGGTGGGCCTCGCCGATGCGTTCGGTGGCGTGGTTCAGGCAGTGCAGCGCGGCGGCGGCCAGCGAGTCGCTCAGGTCGGGGTCGGTGGGGAAGCGCGAGCGGCCGGTCAGCGGCACTTCGTAGCGCGGGAACAGCGGCGAGGCGTCCATGTCGTGCTGCAGCAGTTCGCGCGCCACCACCACGTCGCCGACACGCACGCCGGTACCCAGCCCGCCGGCGGCGCCGGTGAAGACGATGCGCTGCACGCCCATCTCGTTGAGCAGCAGCGCCGCGGTGGTCGCCGCGGCCACCTTGCCGATGCCCGACAGCGCCATCACCACCGGCTGGCCTTCCATCTGGCCGAGGTGGAAGACGCGCCCGGCGAACTCGGCGCGCTGCGGCTTGTCGAGCGCGGGCAGCAGCGCCCGCAGCTCCTGGTGCATGGCACTGACGATGGCGATGCGGCTCATGCTGTCAGTCTCGCATGAGGCGCGCCGCGGGCTACTTCCCGCGCAGCTCCCGGCGCAGGATCTTGCCCACCGGCGTCTTCGGCAGCTCGGTGCGGAACTCGACCACCTTGGGCCGCTTGTAGCCGGTCAGGTGCGCCTCGCAGTAGGCGCGCACGTCGCCCTCGCTGACCGCCGGATTCTTCTTGACGATGACCAGCTTGACCGCCTCGCCGGCCTTCTCGTCGGGGATGCCGACGGCGGCGCACTCGAGGATGCCGTCCATCTGCGTGACCACGTCCTCGACCTCGTTCGGATAGACGTTGAAGCCGCTGACCAGGATCATGTCCTTCTTGCGGTCGACGATCTTGAAGTAGCCGCGCTCGTCGACCACGCCGATGTCGCCGGTGCGGAAGAAGCCGTCGGCGGTCATCACCTTGGCGGTCTCGTCGGGGCGCTGCCAGTAGCCGGCCATCACCTGCGGGCCCTTGATCGCGATCTCGCCGGGCTGGCCCAACGGTACCTCGCGACCGTCGTCGTCGAGCAGCGTCAGTTCGGTGTTGGGCATCGGCAGGCCGATGTTGCCGCTGTAGGCGGTGCTGTCCACCGGGTTGCACGTCGCCGACGGCGAGGTCTCCGACAGGCCGTAACCCTCGACGATCGGGCAGCCGGTCTTCTCCAGCCACAGCTTGGCGGTCGCGCTCTGCACCGCCATGCCGCCGCCGACCGAGATCACCAGGCTGCTCCAGTCCACGGTGCCGAAGTCGGCGTGGTTGGCCATCGCGTTGAACAGCGTGTTGACCGCCGGAAAGCTGTGGAACTTCTCGCCCGACAGGTCCTTGAACATCGCCGGCAGGTCGCGCGGGTTGGCGATCAGGATGTTGCAGCCGCCCATGCGCAGCGACAGCATCATGTTCGTGTTGAAGCCGAAAATGTGGTACAGCGGCAGGGCGCAGACGGTGTTGATCTGCTCACCCTTGGGGATCTTCTTCAGCGCAGGCTGGTACCAGGCCTCGGCCTGCAGCACGTTGGCCACCAGGTGGCGATGCAGCAGCACCGCGCCCTTGCTGACGCCGGTGGTGCCGCCGGTGTACTGCAGCACGGCGATGTCGTCCGGGCCGACCTGCGCCGGCGTGTAGGTCTTGCCGCGCCCCTGCGACAGCGCGTCGCCGAAGCGCACGGCGCCGGGCAGCTCGTAGGCCGGCACCATCTTCTTCACCTTGCGCACCACGTAGTTGACGATCAGCGACTTCGGGAAGCCGAGCATGTCGCCCAGCGCGGTGAGGATGACCTTCTTGGTCGGCACCGCGCTCATCACCTGCTGCAGCACGTGGGCGAAGTTCTCGACGATGATGATCGCCTTGGCGCCCGAGTCCTTCAGCTGGTGCTCCAGCTCGCGCGGCGTGTACAGCGGGTTGACGTTGACGACCACGTAGCCGGCGCGCAGCACGGCCGCCACCGCCACCGGATACTGCGGCACGTTGGGCAGCATGATCGCGACGCGGTCGCCCTTGGCCAGTCCGAGCGACTGCAGGTAGGCCGCCATCGCGCGCGAGGCCTCGTCGACCGCCGCGAAGCTGATCGCCTTGCCCATGAACTTGTAGGCCGGCAGCGACGCGTACTTCTTCAGGCTCTCCTCGAGCAGCGCGACCAGCGACGGGTACTGCGCGACGTCGATGTTCGCCGGCACACCCGCGGGGTACTGCTTCAACCAGGTCTTTTCCATTGCTCGGATTCTCCAAGGGGCAGCAGCGATTCTGACGGACGCCCGGAGGCCGCCCGCTAAGGTGTTTCGATAGCGCTCGCCCACCCGGGAAATCCCGGCGTCGTCGGGCGGCGCATCGCACCTATGCTCGCGGAATTGGTCAGGCCACTTGACCGCCCGTCGTCCCGCCGCGATGCCCCTGCAGACCATCGAACCGCGCCGCCTGTACCGCCAGATCGCCGACCAGCTGCGCCTGCTGATCGACGGCGGCGAGTTCCCGGCCGGCACGCGCCTGCCGCCCGAGCGCGACCTGGCGGCGCAGCTCGGCGTCTCGCGCCCGTCGGTGCGCGAGGCGCTGATCGCGCTGGAGGTCGAGGGCCGCGTCGAGGTGCGCATGGGCTCGGGCATCTACGTTCGCGAGGCGGCCGCGCGCGCACCCGCCGTCGAGCACGAGGCCGAGAGCCCGCTGGAGACCATCCGCGCACGTGCGCTGATCGAGAGCGAGCTGGCCGCCTACGCCGCGCTGCACATGAAGCGCACGCAGCTGAACGGCCTGCGCGAGGCGATCGCGCTGATGGAGCAGGAGGCCGCCGCCGGACAGACGCCGACCGAAGGCGACCGGCTGTTCCACACCCGCATCGCCGAGGCCTGCGACAACTCGGTGCTGCTGCGCGTGGTCAGCGAGCTGTTCGACGAGCGCCACAACCCGCTGTTCGAGCAGCTCGGCAGCCATTTCGAGAATGCGCGCAGCTGGGCCACCGCGGTCGAGGAGCACCGCGCGGTGGTCGACGCGATCGCCCACCAGTCGCCGCAGGGCGCCCGCGAGGCGATGGCGCGTCACCTGGCCAACTCGCACGACCGCTTCATGGCGGGCTGGCAGGCCGACACCGAGGCGCCGGCGCGCACGCCGGCCCGCAAGAGAAAGGTCGCACGATGACACTCGCCTGCCGCATCCACGCTGCCAGGGACCTGCGCCTCGACGAGGTGCCCGATGCGCCGCTCGGCGAGCACCAGGTGGAAATGCGCCTGGGCGCCGGCGGCATCTGCGGCTCCGACCTGCACTACTTCGGCCACGGCCGCGTCGGCGCCTTCGTGATCCGCGAGCCGCTGATCCCGGGGCACGAGGCCTCGGGCATCGTCGAGCGCATCGGCGCCGGCGTCACCCGCGTCAAGCCGGGCGACAAGGTGGCGGTGAACCCCTCGCATGCCTGCGGACAGTGCGACTACTGCCTGGGCGGGCGCTTCAACCTGTGCCGCAGGATGTTCTTCCTCGGCAGCGCCAGCGTGTTCCCGCATGCGCAGGGCCTGTTCCGCGAACGCTTCGTGCTCGGCGAAGCGCAGCTCACGCCGGTGCACGAGGACGTGTCGCTCGGCGAGATCGCCTGCGCCGAGCCGCTGTCGATCGGCCTGCACGCGGTGCACCGCGCCGGCGTGCTGACCGGCAAGACGGTGCTGGTGACCGGCGGCGGAACGATAGGCAGCATGTGCGTGATCGCCGCGCGGCTGGCCGGTGCCGCCGAGGTGATCGTCTGCGACATCGCGCAGCGGCCGCTGGACATCGCGCAGCAGGTCGGCGCGGACCGCCTGATCCGCAGCGACCAGGCTGATGCCGCAACGCTGGCCGACATCGCCGACATCGCGATCGAAGCCGCCGGCAGCCCGGCGGCGCTGGCCACCTGCCTCGCGGCCACGCGCCGCGGCGGGCGCATCGTGCAGGTCGGCACGCTGCCGGCCGAGGGCCTGCAGTTCCCGGCCAACAGCATCATGGCGCGCGAGCTCGACTACGTCGGCGCCTTCCGCGCCGCGCACGCCTTCGACTGGGCGGTGCAGTACCTGCGCACGCGCCGCGTCGACGTGCGCCCGCTGCTGAGCGCGCAGCTGCCGCTGTCGCGTGCCGCCGAAGCCTTCGAACTCGCCGCCGACCGCAGCCGCAGCACCAAGGTGCAGCTGGTGAGCGATTGAGATAACCACCCGAAGAGGAGACAACGAGCATGAACCGCATCCTGAAAGGCCTGATCGCCACCGCCGTGCTCGCCACGGCGACGGGCGCCTTCGCGCAGACCAAGCAGCTCAAGTGGGCGCATGTCTACGAGACCAGCGAGCCGTACCACACCGAGTCGGTGTGGGCCGCCGCCGAGATCAAGAAGCGCAGCAACGGCAAGTTCGACATCCAGGTCTTCCCCGCGTCGTCGCTGGGCAAGGAGACCGACATCAACCAGGGCATGACGCTGGGCACGGTCGACATGATCATCAGCGGCACCTCGTTCGCCGCACGCAGCTACCCGCGCCTGGGCATCGCCTACTACCCGTTCATCTTCCGCGACGGCGAGCACCTGCTGGCCTACGCCAAGAGCGACGTGTTCAAGGAGATGGTCGAGGGCTACCGCGCCAAGACCGGCATCCAGATCACCGCGTACACCTACTACGGCGCCCGCCACACCACCAGCCAGAAGGCGTTCACCGACTGTGCCGGCATGAAGGGCCTGAAGATCCGCGTGCCCGACGTGCCCGCCTACCGCGCCACGCCCGAGGCCTGCGGCGCCAACCCGACGCCGATCGCCTTCGCCGAGGTCTACCTGGCGCTGCAGAACGGCACCGTCGACGCGCAGGAGAACCCGCTGACGACCATCGAGGCGAAGAAGTTCTACGAGGTGCAGAAGCACATCATGCTGACCGGCCACATCGTCGACGGCCTGACCACGCAGATCGCGCCGCACGTCTGGAACACGCTGTCCGACGCCGAGAAGAAGATGTTCACCGAGGTCACGCAGGAGGCCGCGACGCGCGCCAGCGCGCTGATCAAGAAGCGCGAGGTCGAGCTGGTCGACGAGTTCAAGAAGAAGGGCCTGGGCGTGCACCAGATCAACCGGCAGAGCTTCGTCGACGCGGTGGTCAAGAACAAGCCGGTCGAGTCGCTGGGCTACGACAAGAAGGACTACGACCGCATCGTCGCGATCAAATGAGCATCGATCTCGACAGCGGCCCCAAGGTGATGGGGGACGACGGCGAGTTCCATGCCCAGGACGAAGCCGTCGACCTCTCGCACACCACCTTCGAAGCCTGGGCGGCGCTGGCGCTGTTCTGGGCGCTGGGCGGCGTGGTGTTCTACCAGTTCATCACCCGCTACGCGCTCAACAACTCGGCCTCCTGGACCGAGGAGATCGCGCGCTACCTGCTGATCGGCACGGTGTTCGTCGGCGCGGCGATCGGCGTGGCGAAGAACAACCACATCCAGGTCGACCTGCTGTACCGCTGGATGCCGGCCAGGCTGGCGCGCACGATGGCGCTGGCCGTCGACACCTTGCGCATCGCCTTCTTCGCCGCGATGGTGGTGCTGACCGCGCAGATGATGCAGAAGATGGACAGCTACCAGATGACGATCATCGACCTGCCGATGAACATCGTCTACGGCGTCTGCCTGTTCGGCTTCGCGATGGCAGCGATCCGCTCGGTGTGGGTGATGAAGGTGCACTGGCAGCGCGGCTACAGCGTGCTGGAGCGGCCCGAGACCACGATGGAAGACCGCTAGGACCCCTCATGCTCAAGATCGTCTTCCTGTTCCTGATGGCCGGCGGCATCCCGGTGGCCATCGCGATGGCCGGCGCCTCGCTGATCTACATCGTCGCCAGCGGCACGATGCCGCCGTTCGCGGTGGTGCACCGCATGATCGGCGGCATCGACAGCTTCCCGCTGCTCGCGGTGCCCTTCTTCATCCTCGCCGGCAACCTGATGAACAACGCCGGCATCACCAACCGCATCTACAACTTCGCGCTGGCGCTGGTCGGCTGGCTGAAGGGCGGCCTGGGCCACGTCAACGTGGTCGGCTCGGTGATCTTCGCCGGCATGAGCGGCACCGCGATCGCCGATGCGGCCGGCCTCGGCACCATCGAGATCAAGGCGATGAAGGACCATGGCTACGCCACCGAGTTCGCGGTTGGCGTCACCGCCGCGTCGGCGACGCTGGGGCCCATCATCCCACCCTCGCTGCCCTTCGTGATCTACGCGATGATGGCCAACGTGTCGGTGGGCGCGCTGTTCCTCGCCGGCATCCTGCCCGGCGTGCTGATGGCGGTGCTGATGATGGCCACCGTCGCGTACTTCGCGCACAAGAACGGCTGGGGCGGCGACATCACGTTCAGCGGCTCGCGCTTCGGCAAGGCGATGATCGAGACGGCGGTGGTGGCCGGCTGGCCGCTGGCGGTGTACTGGCTGGTGCAGGCGGGCGCGCAGCCGCAGATCACGGTGCTGATCGCGCTGGTGGTGCTGTTCGCCGCCGACCGCTACTTCAAGTTCCAGGCGGTGCTGCCCATCATGACGCCGGTGCTGCTGATCGGCGGCATGACCACCGGCATCTTCACGCCGACCGAAGGCGCGATCGCCGCCTGCGTGTGGGCGATGGTGCTGGGCCTGGCCTGGTATCGCACGCTGTCCTGGAAGATGTTCGTCAAGGTCTGCCTCGACACCGTCGAGACCACCGCGACGGTGATGTTCATCGTCGCCGCCGCGTCGATCTTCGGCTGGATGCTGACCGCCACCGGCGTCACCGCGCAGATCGCCGCCTGGGTGCTGGCGGTCACCAAGGAGCCCTGGCTGTTCCTGCTGATGGCCAACCTGCTGATGCTGTTCGTCGGCTGCTTCCTCGAGCCGACCGCGGCGATCACCATCCTCGTGCCCATCCTGCTGCCGATCGCGCGCCAGCTCGGCGTCGACCCGGTGCACTTCGGCCTGGTGATGGTGCTGAACCTGATGATCGGCCTGCTGCACCCGCCGATGGGCATGGTGCTGTTCGTGCTCGCGCGGGTGGCCAAGCTCAGCGTCGAGCGCACCACGGTGGCCATCCTGCCCTGGCTGGTGCCGCTGCTGGCCAGCCTGATCCTGCTGACCTACGTGCCGGCCATCGTGCTGTGGCTGCCGCGCACGATGGGCCTGTGACGCCTTCACCCGGAGAACACTGACATGACCCAACGACTGGCCGGCAAGAAGGCCTTCGTCACCGCCGCGGGCCAGGGCATCGGCCGCGCCATCGCCGAGGCCTTCGTGCGCGAAGGCGCGACGGTGGTCGCCACCGACCTGAACGAGGCGCTGCTGGCCACGCTGAAGTCGCCGGCGATCACGACACGCAAGCTCGACGTGCTCGACCCGGCGGCGATCGCCGCAGCGGCCGCGGAGGTCGGGCCCGTGAACGTGCTGGTCAACGCCGCCGGCTTCGTTCACGCCGGCTCGGTGCTGGAGTGCAGCGAGGAGGACTGGAGCTTCGCCTTCGACCTCAACGTGCGCTCGCAATTCCGCACCATCAAGGCCTTCGTGCCGGGCATGCTCTCGGGCGGCGGCTCGATCATCAACGTGGCCTCGGTGGCCGGCAGCATCAAGGGCGCGCCGAACCGCTTCGTCTACGGCAGCACCAAGGCGGCGGTGATCGGCCTGACCAAGGCGGTGGCGGCCGACTTCATCACCAAGGGCATCCGCTGCAACGCGATCTGCCCGGGCACCGTCGAGTCGCCGTCCTTGCGCGATCGCATCGCGGCGCAGGCCAAGGCCAGCGGCCAGACGCTGGAGCAGGTCGAGGCCGCGTTCATATCCCGGCAGCCGATGGGCCGACTCGGCCGCGTCGAGGAAATCGCCGCGCTGGCCGTGTATCTTGCGAGCGACGAATCCTCCTTCACCACCGGCACCGCGCAAGTCATCGACGGCGGCTGGTCCAACTAACTTCCGAAGAATCCACACCATGAAGCTGATGCGATATGGCGCCAAGGGCGCCGAGAAGCCCGCCCTCGTCGACGCCCAGGGCCGCGTGCGCGATCTTTCCGGCGTGCTCGCCGACATCAGCGCGCAGACGCTGACGCCCAACGGCCTGGAGCGCCTTCGCGCGATCGACCCGGCCTCGCTGCCTGTCGTCGAGAACCCCGGCCGCATCGGCGCACCGTGGAGCGGCTGCGAGAAGTTCCTCTGCATCGGCCTGAACTACGCCGACCATGCGGCCGAGTCCAACCTGCCGATTCCCAAGGAGCCGATCCTGTTCATGAAGCCGATCAGCGCGCGGACCGGCCCGAACGACCCGGTGGTGCTGCCGCAGAACTCGGTGAAGAGCGACTGGGAGGTCGAGCTGGGCGTGGTGATCGGCAGCAAGGCGCGCTACGTGTCGGAGGCGGAGGCGCTGGCCCATGTCGCCGGCTACTGCGTGATCAACGACGTGTCGGAGCGCGAGTACCAGATCGAGCGCGGTGGCACCTGGGACAAGGGCAAGGGCTGCGACACCTTCGGCCCGGTCGGCCCCTGGCTGGTGACGAGCGACGAAGTCGGCGACCCGCAGAACCTGGCCATGTTCCTCGAGGTCAACGGCCACCGCTTCCAGAACGGCAGCACGAAGACGATGATCTTCGGCGTCGCGCAACTGGTCAGCTACGTCAGCCGTTTCATGACGCTGTACCCCGGCGACCTGATCTCCACCGGCACGCCGCCGGGCGTGGGCATGGGCGTCAAGCCGAACCCGGTGTACCTGAAGGCCGGCGACACCATTCGCCTGGGCATCGAGAAGCTGGGCGAGCAGAACCAGAAGGTCTACGCCTGGGACCCGGCCATCATCGACGGGTGATGTGATGAGCGCCTTCATTCGAATCCACCCGGCCGACGACGTCGTCATCGCGAAGCAGCAGCTGATCGGCGGCACGCTGCTGGAGGGTGAGGGCGTCACCGTCGCCGGGCTGATCCCGCCCGGCCACAAGGTTGCCGTGAAGGCGATCCGCGCCGGCCAGCCGGTGCGGCGCTACAACCAGATCATCGGCACCGCGAAGGCCGACATCGCGCCCGGCCAGCATGTGCACACGCACAACCTGGAGTTCGCCAGCTTCGCGCGCGACTACGCCGCCGGCACCGGCACGCACCCGACCGAGTACGCGGCCGAGCCGGCGACCTTCATGGGCATCGTGCGGCCCGACGGGCGCGTGGCGACGCGCAACTACCTCGGCGTGCTGACCTCGGTGAACTGCTCGGCCACTGCGGCGCGGGCGATCGCCGACCACTTCCGCCGCGACATCAACCCGCGCGCGCTGGAGCGCTTTCCGAACGTCGACGGCGTGGTCGCGCTGACCCACGGCGCCGGCTGCGCGACCGCCAGCGACGGCGAGCCGCTGCAGATCCTGCGCCGCACCCTGGGCGGCTACGCGCGCCACGCCAACTTCGCCGGCGTGCTGATGGTCGGCCTGGGCTGCGAGACCAACCAGATCGACGGCCTGCTCGCGCAGGAAGGGCTGCAGGAAGGCGCGCAGCTGCAGACCTTCAGCATCCAGGACAGCGGCGGCACGAAGAAGACGGTCGCCAAGGGCATCGAGCTGGTCGAGTGGATGCTGGAGGAGGCCAACCGCGTGCAGCGGGTGCCGGTGCCGGCCAGCCACATCACCGTCGGCCTGCAGTGCGGCGGCTCCGACGGCTACTCCGGCATCAGCGCCAACCCGGCGCTGGGCGCGGCGGTCGACCGGCTGGTGCGCCACGGCGGCACCGCCATCCTCAGCGAATCGCCCGAGGTCTACGGCGGCGAGCACCTGCTGACGCGCCGTGCCGTCAGCCAGCAGGTGGCCGACAAGCTGATCGCCCGCCTGAAATGGTGGGAGGACTACACCTCGCGCAACGGCGGCGAGATGGACAACAACCCCTCGGCCGGCAACAAGGCCGGCGGGCTGACGACCATCCTCGAGAAGAGCCTGGGCGCGATCGCCAAGAGCGGCACGACCAACCTGGTCGAGGTCTACGAGTACGCGCAGGCGGTGACGGCCAAGGGCCTGGTGTTCATGGACACGCCGGGCTACGACCCGGTCTCGGCGACCGGCCAGGTGGCCGGCGGCGCCAACCTGATCTGCTTCACCACCGGCCGCGGCTCGGCCTACGGCTGCGCGCCCTCGCCCTCGCTGAAGCTCAGCACCAACACGGCGCTGTGGCTGAAGCAGGAGGACGACATCGACATCAACTGCGGCGAGGTGGTCGACGGCACGGCCAGCATCGACGAGCTGGGCGAACGCATCTTCCGCCTGATGCTCGACACCGCGTCGGGCCGCAAGACCAAGAGCGAGGAGCACGGCTACGGCCAGAACGAGTTCGTGCCCTGGCAGCTCGGCGCGGTGATGTAGGCCACGCCGCAGCGCTCACACCCTGTTGCTGGACGGGGCAGCGGCGCTGCGCGACGATGCGGGCGTGTCCACCCGCGGGAGCCGGCCATGACCAGCGTCTTGCGTTCCCTGCTTCGTGCGCTCGCCGCGCTGGCGCTGGCGGCCTCGTTCGCCGCACAGGCGGCGCCGGTCTCCAAGGCCGAAGCGAAACGGATCCGCGGCGTCATCCAGGCCCAGCTCGACGCCTTCGCGCGCGACGACGCACGCAGCGCCTTCGCCTACGCCGCGCCGGGCATCCGCAAGATGTTCGGCACGCCCGAGCGCTTTCTCGCGATGGTCCGCGAGGGCTACCCGGTGGTCTACCGGCCGGCCTCGGTCGGCTTCCTGGCGCCCGAGGCGAACGGCGCCACGGTGATCCAGGCGGTCGAGATGGCCGACCGCGACGGCACGCTGTGGGTCGCCGTCTACCAGCTCGAGCGCCAGCGTGGTGGCGCCTGGCGCATCACCAGCTGCGAGCTGATGCCCAGCGACGGCAAGGTGGTCTGAGCCGGGCTGGCACGAAGTTCGCTGTCATGGGGCATTCGCCCTTTGCAGGTCCGGATTTCACGCTTGGGGCCTCGAAAGCGGCCCCGAAAGTGACCGGAATTCACATGCCCGACAAGATTCGTCACCGCCCCAGCCTCGTGCCCAAGGGCCAGATGCCCAACTGGGCGCTGGTCGTCTGCATCGCCAGCGCCTTCGCGCTGGTCGCGCTGGCCCGCTCGATCGTCTGATCTCGCGCCGGCGCCGCGTCGGCTACGCTCGGCCCCTGTTCCCCGGGGAGCCCGAGAGATGAAGAAGACCCTGTTCGTCGTGGCGCTGGCCACCGCGGCCTGCTCGCGCGCCGAGCCGATCGGCGAAGTCGACACCGTGTTCAAGTGGCTGGGCCCCGACGACAAGATCGTCGTCGAGGCCTACGACGACCCCGCCGTCAGCGGCGTCACCTGCTACGTCTCGCGCGCCAAGACCGGCGGCATCAAGGGCGGCCTGGGCCTGGCCGAGGACAAGTCCGAAGCCTCGATCGCCTGCCGCCAGACCGGGCCCATCGCCTTCCCCAAGCCGCTGCGCGTGCAGGAGGAGATGTTCAGCGAGCGCATCTCGCTGGTCTTCAAGCGGCTGCGCGTGGTGCGCATGGTCGACAAGCAGCGCAACACGCTGGTCTACCTGACCTATTCGGAGCGAGTGATCGAGGGCTCGCCGCAGAACAGCGTCACCGCGGTGCCGGTGGACCGCGCCACGCCGATTCCCCTGCGCTAGAGGAAAACGCGAATGGGAGCCCGTGGCTCAGGCTCGCAAAATTGGCCTGACCACTTGACCGATTTCGGTCTGTCCTGCCCATGAAGATCACCGCCGCGCGTGTCATCGTCTGCTGCCCCGGGCGCAATTTCGTCACCCTCAAGATCGAGACCGACCAGGGCCTGACCGGCCTCGGCGACGCAACGCTGAACGGCCGCGAGCTGGCGGTGGCCAGCTACCTGAGCGACCACGTCATCCCCTGCTTGATCGGGCGCGACGCGCACCAGATCGAGGACATCTGGCAGTACCTCTACCGCGGCGCCTACTGGCGGCGCGGGCCGGTGACGATGAGCGCGATCGCCGCCGTCGACACCGCGCTGTGGGACCTGAAGGCCAAGGCCGCCGGGATGCCGCTGTACCAGCTGCTCGGCGGTGCCAGCCGCACCGGCGTGATGGTCTACGGCCACGCCAACGGCCGCGACATCGCACAGACCGTGGAAGAGGTGCAGCGCTACAAGGAGGAGGGCTACAAGGCGATCCGCGCGCAGAGCGGCGTGCCCGGGCTGGAGAAGGTCTACGGCGTCGGGCGCGGCACCATGTTCTACGAGCCGGCCGACGCCGACCTGCCCAGCGAGCACGACTGGTCGACCGAGAAGTACCTGCGCCATACGCCGCAGCTGTTCGACGCAGTGCGCGCCGCAGTCGGCCCCGACATCCACCTGCTGCACGACGTGCACCACCGCCTGACGCCGATCGAGGCGGCACGGCTGGGCAAGGACCTGGAGCCGTTTCGCCTGTTCTGGATGGAAGACGCGACGCCGGCCGAGAACCAGGAGGCCTTCCGCCTGATCCGCCAGCACACGACGACGCCGCTGGCCGTCGGCGAGGTCTTCAACACGATCTGGGACTGCAAGGACCTGATCCAGAACCAGCTGATCGACTACATCCGCACGACGGTCGTGCACGCCGGCGGCATCAGCCACCTGCGCCGCATCGCCGACCTCGCGGCGCTGTACCAGGTGCGCACCGGCAGCCACGGCGCCACCGACCTGTCGCCGGTGTGCATGGGCGCGGCGCTGCACTTCGACCTGTGGGTGCCCAACTTCGGCATCCAGGAGTACATGCGCCACACCGCCGAGACCGACGCGGTGTTCCCGCATGCCTACACCTTCAAGGATGGCTTCCTGCACCCCGGCGAGACGCCCGGCCACGGCGTCGAGATCGACGAGGCGCTGGCGGCGAAGTACCCCTACCAGCGCGCCTACCTGCCGGTGAACCGGCAGCAGCACGACGGCACGCTATGGCATTGGTGAGGCACTGGTGAGCGCCGTGGTCGACAAGGCCGGGCTCGCGCCCGGCATCGTGCACCTGGGGCTGGGTGCGTTCGCCCGCGCCCACCTGATCCCGGCCACCGAAGCGGCGATGGCGGCCCGCGGCGAGCGCCACTGGGGCGTGCTCGGCGTGTCGCTGCGCCACCCCGACGTGCGCGATGCGCTGGCGCCGCAGGGCTTCGACTACACGCTCGCACTGCGCGACGCCGATGCGCAGGGCCGGCCGCGCGAGCGCCGCCAGACGCTGCGTTCGCTGCTCGGGGTGCTGGTCGCGCCGGAGAGCCCGCAGGCGGTGCTGGAGGCCATTGCCGCGCCGGCCACACGCATCGTCAGCCTGACCGTCACCGAGAAGGGCTACCACCACGACCCGGCCACCGGCGCGCTGAAGCATGGCGACACCGCTCTGGCCCACGACCTCGCCCACCCCGCGGCGCCGCGCACGACGCTGGGCTTCCTGGTGCACGGCCTGGCGCTGCGGCGTGCGCGGGGGCTCGGCCCGGTGACGCTGCTGTCCTGCGACAACCTGCCGAGCAACGGCCGCACGCTGCGCGGCCTGGTGCAGGCCTTCGCGGCGCAAGTGGATGCTGCGCTGGCCGAGTGGATCGCCAGCGGCTGCCGCTTCCCGAACGGCATGGTCGACCGCATCGTGCCGAAGAACGACGAGCTCGCGGTGGTCACCGCCGAACCCTTCTTCGACTGGGCGATCGAGGACGACTTCGCCGCCGGCCGGCCCGACTGGACGGCCTACGGCGCCCGCTTCGTGGCCCAGGCCGAACCCTTCGAGAAGCTCAAGCTGCGCATGGTCAACGGCAGCCATTCGGCGATCGCCTACCTCGGCGTGCTGGCTGGCTGGGCCACGGTGGACCGCGCCATCGGCGAAGCGGCCTTGCGTCGCTTCGTCGAGGCGATGATGCGCGAGGAGATCGAGCCGACGCTGGACGGCATGCGCGGCGTGGACCTGGCCGCCTACCGCGCGCGGCTGGTCGAACGTTTTGCCAACCCGGCGCTGGCCCACCGCACGACGCAGATCGCGATGGACGGCTCGCAGAAGATCCCGCAGCGCTGGCTGGGCACGCTGCGCGAGCGGCTGGCCACCGGCGCCTCGGTCGATCGGCTGGCCCTCGCGCTGGCCGCGTGGCTGCAGTTCCTCGGCGGCGTCGACGAAGCGGGCCGCGACTACACGGTCGACGACCCGCTGGCCGCCGAACTGCGCGCGCTGCACGCCCGTGCCACCGAGGCGCCGACCGCGACCGCACGCATCGCGACGCTGCTCGGCTACGCGCCGGTGTTCGGCACGCTGGCGCGCGAGCATGGCCTGATCGACGTCGTGGCGCACCACGCCGCGGCGCTGCGCCAGCATGGCGTGCGTGCCACGCTGGAGGCGATGGAATGAGCGCGGGCGTGGTCAAGGTCGGCGCCGCCGCATTGACCGACTGGGCGATCGCCTGCCTGCGCCGCTTCGACCTGCCCGAGGACGATGCCCGCTGCCTGGCCGACAGCCTGGTGCAGACCAGCCTGTGGGGCATCGACTCGCACGGCATCGCGCGGCTGACGCATTACCTGAACCGCCTCACGCACGGCTCGATCAGTGCGCGGCCGGAGATCGTCGTCACCCGCACCGGCCCGGGCACCGCCCAGGTGGCCGGTGACCGCGGCCTGGGCATCGTCGTCGCGCACCGCGCCAACCGCGTGGCGATCGACATCGCGCGCGAGAGCGGCATCGCCGCGGTCGGCGTCAGCGACTCCTCGCATTGCGGTGCGGTCGGCCTGTACAGCCGTGTCGCCGCGCGCGAGGGGCTGATCGGCATGGCCTTCACGCACTCGGACAAGATCGCCGCGCCTTTCGGCGGGCATCGACCCTTCCTCGGCACCAACCCGATCTCGATGGCCTTCCCGCGCGAGGGTTCGGAGCCGGTCTGCCTGGACATGGCGACCACCTCGATCCCGTGGAACCGGGTGATGAACGCACGCCGCGAAGGCGCGGCGATCGCACCGGGGGTCGCGGTCGACATGGACGGCCACGACACCACCGACGCGCAGACTGCCAACGCGCTGCGCCCGCTCGGCGGGCCGGAGTACGGCCACAAGGGCTACGGCCTGGCGCTGATCGTCGAGCTGCTGTGCGGGCCGCTGAACGGCAACCCCTACGGGCCGCAGATCGGACCGATGTACGCCGAGCTGGAGCGGCCGCGGCGCATCGGCGCCTTCTTCGTCGTGCTCGACCCGAGACGTTTCGCCGGCGGCCCGATGTTCGCCGCCACCGTCGAGCAGATGGCCCGCGCGCTGGCCGCCGAGCCGGGCGCGCCGAAGATGCCCGGCGACCCCGAGCGCGAATCCGAGGCGCGGCGGCGCGTCGACGGCATCCCGGTCGAGCCCGGCCTGGCCGACGAGATGCGCTCGTGGAGCGCACGCCTCGGTGTAGCCTCGCCGCTATGACGACGACACCGACTCCCGACGTGATCACGCTGGGCGAGACCATGATCTCGTTCGCCGCCCACGAGCCCGGTGCGCTGGAGGACGCGGCCACCTTCACGAAGATCGTCGCCGGCGCCGAGACCAACGTCGGCGTCGGGCTGGCACGCATGGGCCTGGGCGTGGCATGGATCAGCCGGCTCGGCAACGACTCCTTCGGTCGCCACATCCGCCATGCGCTCGAAGCCGAGGGCATCGACTGCAGTGCGGTGGCCACCGACACCACGCGCCCGACCGGCTTCATGCTCAAGTCACGCGCGCTCGAAGGCCAGGACCCGGTGGTCGAGTACTTCCGCCGCGGCTCGGCGGCCAGTGCGCTGTCGCTGGCCGACTTCGACGCCGGCCGTTTCCTCGCCGCGCGCCACCTGCATGTCACCGGCATCACACCGGCGCTGTCGGCCAGCTGCGCCGAACTGGTCGAACATGCGATGAAGGCGATGCGCGCCGCCGGCCGCACGGTGTCCTTCGATCCCAACCTGCGGCCGCGGCTGTGGCCCGGCCGCGAGGCTATGGCCGAGCACCTGAATCGCCTGGCCGGCCTGGCCGACTGGGTGCTGCCCGGCATCGCCGAAGGGCGCACGCTGACCGGGCTGGAGCGGCCCGAGGACATCGCCGCCTTCTACCTCGAACGCGGCGCGCGCGCGGTGGTGATCAAGCTCGGTGCCGAAGGTGCGTACTGGCGCACGACCGACGGGTCCGGTCGCGTCCCGGGGGTGAAGGTGGAGACCATCGTCGACACCGTCGGCGCCGGCGACGCCTTCGCCGCCGGGGTGATCAGCGCGCGGCTGCAGGGCCGCGACTGGCCGGGGGCGCTGGCGCGCGGCAACTGGGTCGGTGCGCAGGTCATCCAGGTGGTCGGCGACATGGACGGCCTGCCGCGCCGTGCACAGTTGCCACCCGGCCTGTAGCCGGCCCTTGCAGCACCGGTTTGCGGGTGCCCCGCCCGAGGCGATTTCGCTAGGCTGCACCGCATGCCCCTGCCCGCCTCCGGCGTGGATGCCGAGCGCGAGGCGCTCGCGCTGTTCGACGCTGCCCTCGACCGCCCCGACGACGCCCGTGACGCCTGGCTGGCCGAGCGCTGCGCCGGCGATGCGGCGCTGCTGCAGCGGGTGCAGGAGCTGCTGCGCTCCGACGCCGCCGGCAGCCAGTGGGCCACGCTGCCGCCCGCCGCTCGTGCGCCGGCGCTGCAGCCGCCGCCCCAGGTCGGGCCCTACCGCCTCGACGAGCTGATCGGCAGCGGCGGCATGGGCGCCGTCTACAAGGCCAGCCGCAACGACGGGCTGTTCGAGCAGACGGTGGCGATCAAGTTCGTGCGCCCGCTCGGCGGCCAGCGTGCGGCGCAGGCGCTGGTCGACGCCGAACGGCGCACGCTGGCGCGCATGCAGCACCCGGGCATCGCGCACATCCTCGACGGCGGCACCACCGCCGACGGACTGCACTACCTGGTCATGGAACATGTGCAGGGCGTGCCGATCGACGAGCATCTGCGCGCCCGTGCGGCCGGCGCGCGCGAACGGGTCGCGCTGCTGCGCGAGGTCTGCGACGCGGTGGCCGACGCGCACCGCCATCTGGTGCTGCACTGCGACCTGAAGCCGGCCAACATCCTGGTCGACGGCGAGGGCCGGGCGAAACTGATCGACTTCGGCATCGCGCGGCTGCGCGACGTCATCGACCCGACGCTGCCGCACGGCTACACGCGCGCTTATGCCAGCCCGCAGCGGCTGGCCGGCGAAGCGCCGACGGTGGCCGACGACGTCTACGCGCTGGGTGTGCTGCTGCGCGAGCTGGTCGGCGGCCAGCGCCCCGACGGCGCCACGGCGCCGGGCGCGGCGGCCGCGATGAACACCGAGATGGACACCGAGTTGGCGGCGATCGCCGGCCGTGCGATGGCCGCCGAAGCGGCGGCGCGTTATCCCGGCGTCGAGGCCTTCTCGGCCGACCTGCAGCGCTGGCTGGCCCACCGGCCCGTCGAGGCCATGCCGGCGCACTGGCGCTACCGGGCGGCCAAGCTGCTGCAGCGCCATCCGTTCCGCGTCGCCGCGCTGGCGCTGTCGCTCGCCGGCCTGCTGGTCGCGCTGGCGGTGATCGCGACGCTGTACCTGCGCGCCGAGACGGCGCGCCGCAACGCCGAGCAGCGTTTCTCCGAGGTGCGCTCGCTGGCCAACTACATGCTCGGCGAGCTCGATGCCCGGCTCGAGGCCACGCCGGGCACCACGGCGCTGCGCCGCGAGCTGGTCGAGCGCGGCCAGCATTACCTCGACGTGCTGGCGCAGACCGCCGGCGCCGACCTGGCCCTGCAGCGCGAGGTGGCCGTTGGCCTGGGCCGGCTGGCCGAGATCCAGGGCGGCTGGGCGATCCCCAACACCGGCGAACGTGCCGCGGCACGCCAGACCTTCGAACGCGCCGAGGCCCTGCTCGCCGCGCTGGTCGCGCAGCGCCCGGCCGAATGGGCCTGGCAGCGCGACCTCGGCCGGCTGCGCCAACGCCTGGCCGACTACTACGGCGGGGTCGACAACGACTCGCGCAAGCAGCTCGCCACCGCCCAGCAGGCCGAGGCCAACCTGCGCCGCGCGATCGAGCTGGCGCCGGGCGCGAGCGCGCGCGAGCAGGCCGAGCTGCAGACCGCGCTGAGCAGCGCGCGCGTGACCCAGGCCTTCGCGCGCGACTGGATCGACGACTCGGCCGGCGCCGTGGCGCTGGCGCGCGACGAGGAGGAGCGGCTGCAGGCGCTGCCGGAGGCGGTGCGCCGCGAGATGGACTTCGCCCACCGCGTCGGCCGCGCCGCCAACCAAGCCGGCGACTCGCTGTTCTTCCTCAACCGCTTCGAGGAGGCGCTGGCCGCCTACCGCCGCGCCCAGCAGCACTACGTGCAGGCGCAGGCCGCGCGGCCGAACGACCGGCGGCTGGTCGACAGCCTGGCGGTCAGCCGCTGGTCGAGCTCGCTGACCCTCGCCGAGCTGGGCCGCCACGCCGAGGCGCTGGCCGACAGCGAGCTGGCGATGGCCCAGGCCGAGCGGCTGATCGCGCTCGACCCGGGCAACGACAACGCCCAGCGGCTGGTGCTGATCCTGCGCAGCGACCGGGCGCTGATCCTCGGCCGCCTGAAGCGCTTCGACGAGGCGATCGTGCTGGCCGAAGCCTCGCTGCGCGAACGCGCCGCGCGCGCGCAGCGCGCGCCCGAGCTGTCCGAGCCGGCGCGCGACGCGGTGGTGCCGATGCACGCGCTGGCCGAGCTGTACTGGCAGCGCGGCGACGCGGCACGCGGCTGCGAGACCGCGCGCCGCGCGATCGCCGCCTGGGCCGCCTACGCCGCGCGCTGGAGCATGACCGAGCTCGACCGCAAGCAGAACACCGAGAAGGAAGCCGAGGCGGCGCGGCGCTGCAACCGCTGATCAGCCCGCCACGCCCTTCAGCGCGTCGTGCAGCCAGGCGCGCGCAGCGCGCCAGCGGCGCTTGACGGTGGCGCTCGAGCTGCCGTCGAGCTCGGCGATCTGCTCGACCGTCATGCCGGCGAAGTAGCGCTGCTCGACCAGACGGGCCAGCTCGGGCGACACCAGCTCCAGGCGCTGCAGCGCGTCGTGCAGCGCCTCGACGTCGACGTCGCTGCGCGGCTCGTCGGGCAGCGTCGAGACCAGCGTCACCTGGGTGCCGCCATCACGCTTGGCCGCCTGCTCGCGGCGCACATGGTCGATCAGCACCTGGCGCATCACCTGCCCGGCATAGGCGAGGAAATGCGCGCGGTCATGCGCCGAGACCTGCGCCTGCCCCATCAGCTTGAGCGCCGCGCCGTGCACCAGCTCGGTCGGCGCGAGCTGCGCCCGCATGCGGTCGCCGGCGAGCAGCTGGCGCGCCAGCCGGCGCAGCTCCTGGTAGACGGCCGCGAGCAGCGCATCGCGCGCGCCGGCGTCGCCACCGGCGGCGCGCTGCAGCAGTTCGGTGACGGCGGGTGGCGAGCTCATCGTTGCGGACGACTCTAGCCCAGCGTCCCGCCGCTGTTACAAAAAAATTCGTGGCGGACTGATCCGTTTTCCGCACCGGCTGCGCCTTTACAGGGAAGGAGGCCAGCCATGAACACCCGAGCACTCGTTTCGATCCTCGCCGCCGCTGCCGCACTGCAGCTGGCCGCACCCGCCGCCGCGCAGGACTACGGCGCGATGGTCCAGCAGCAGATGGCGGCGATGAACGCCAACATCGCGCGCGGCCAGCAGATGGTCAACGACATCGTGCGCCAGCGCATGGCCGACCCGCAGGTGCAGGCCGGCTATCGCCAGTACCTGGCGCAGATGCGCGCCGCCGGCCGTCCGGCGATGGACTACCCGACCTACACCTACAACTGGATCTACACCGCCGGCTTCTCGGCCCAGGGCCTCGCCCATGCGCGCGCCAACGAGGCCGGCATCGCCCGCGCCGAGCAGGCCAAGGTGCGTGAGCTGCGCGATGCCGAACGCCAGCGCGGCCAGGCCCAGCAGCAGCAGCGCGACGGCTACTTCGCCAACCAGCAGGAGGCGGGCCGCGGGCTGATGGGTCAGAGCACCTACCTGGCCCCGAACGGCACGGCCTTCGCGCTGCCGCACACCTGGCAGCCGAACACGCAGCACAGCCACCAGGGCCAGACCTACCGCGTCGACGCCAGCGGCCAGTACCACGTGCTCGGCACCGACGGCTGGTGGTACCCGCTGCAGGCGCGCCGCTGAACCGATTCCACGACCCACAGGGAGGACACCATGAAGAAGACCGTCGAGACCCGCCTGCCGGACATGCCGGCACGCCGCCGCCTGCTGCTGGCCCTGCCCAGCGGCGCCCTGCTCGCCTCGCCGCTGGCCCTGCTCGGCTGCGGCGGAGGGGGCGACGGCGGCGACGATGCCGCCGCCAGCGCCGCCCGCGTCAAGGAGATCATCGCCAAGCTGCCCGAGGTGCAGCGCGGCGCGGCGCAGGTGGCGGTGACGCTGCCGGCCGGCAGCGGCATCAAGCTGGCCGAGACCCGCCTGGTCAGCGCGCACAACACCGCCGAGGTGGCTGCCGACGGCACCAGCGGCGTCGTGCTGGTCGAAGGCGGCGCGCAGATGAGCTACCTGTTCGCGCCGGACGGCCGGCTGCTGCTGATGGGCCTGATCGACCCGGGCACGCAGGCCACGGTCGACAGCCGCAGCACGGCCGAGGCGCTGGTGCTGCTCGCCTCGGAGGTCACGCTGCTCGGCGACGCGCCGGCCCTGGCGCTGCGCCGCACGCTGCGCACGCATGCGCTGGTCGAGCCGGTGCAGCAGGCCGTCGAGGCAGCGCTGAAGCGCGGCGGCATCGACGCCAGCGACAGCGCACTGATGGAAGCGCTGGACGGCGCGCTGAAGACGCTGTTCCCGCGTGGCGCCGCCGCCGCGGCCAGCCGCGTCCGCGCCAAGAGCGTGCGCGCCACGCCGAACGTCGCGCAGAGCGGCGTCAGCGTGGTCAGCGAGCCCGAGCAGTACAACACGCTGCGCTGGACCAACAGCCTGCGCCGCCGTGCCCATGTGTGGGTCGAGCGCATCGGCCACACCGACACCGGCGGAACCTTCGTGCCGGCCACGCCGCCGGTGCCGCTGACCCACTTCGCGCTGAGCGCGACGACGGCGCTGTCGTTCGACAACTTCGTCACCTCGGTCGGCGATTTCGTCGCCGAACTGGCCGAGAGCATCGGTGCGCTCGATCCCTACGACTCCGGCAGCGCGCCGTGGCAGCCGGTCGCCAGCGACCCGCTGGCGCTGCCGGTCACGCCCGAGGAGGCGCGCAGCACGCGCTACCGCACCAGCATCGTCGGCATGGGCGCGCACGACGGCGACACGATGACGGTCGAGGAGGCGGCGGTGTTCGACCAGCTGACCTCGCAGACCTTCTGGGAGGACGTCTTCGTGCCGGCGATCAAGACGCTGGTGCTGCCGCTGATCGCCGACAAGCTGGGCAGCAGCAGCTACGACACGGTGCTGCGCGTCGGCCAGAACATGCTGCTCAACGGCGTGGTCGACTACGCCAACCTGGGCGTCGCGGTGCAGTACTTCCCGAAGACCATCGCCGCGATCAACGCCGGCGATGCCGCCACCGCGCTGCAGGACTTCCTGGTCGAGTTCTTCAACAGCTACACCTGGCTGAACCTGCTCAACGAGATCATGCGCGCCTGGGTGCAGAGTGCCGATCCGCGTGGCCCGAACTTCACGCCGCTGGACATCCGCGACAGCAGCGGCAAGCTGGTCGCCGTCAACCTGCTCGACAACGAGGCGCTGGTCAAGAGCAACGTCGACAAGCTGGTCAACGGGCTGACCAAGGTCGCGCGCATCATCGCCGTGGCCAAGGCGGTGGCGCTGGCCGCCGACTACGCGGCGATGGCGAAGGACTGGCTGGCGGCCACCAAGCGGATCGAGTTCACGCTCGAGGCCTCGGCGGTCAAGCTGACGCTGACGCCCAACCCGGCGCTGGTCGACGCCACCGCGGGCGCGGCCGGCAAGGCGGAGATCACCGCGACGCTGGAAGGCCTGGACGCCGGCATGACGCCGGAGAACGTGTTCCTGACCTGGACCTGCACGCACCGCTGGGGCGACCTCTACAAGCGCGGCGCCGACGGCACCAACAGCTTCGAGAGCACGCTGGCCAACCCGACGCATGACTACATCCCCAGCGGCGTCGACGACGACCCGGCCCGGCCCGACACCGTCAAGGTCAGCGCGCAGTACCGCGACCCGACCACCGGCGAACGCAGTGCACTGGGCAGCGCGAGCACGACGATCAAGTTCAAGCGCCTGTTCAACCTGGGCCTCAGCCCGGCCGGCGGCACCGACCTGCCGACCGGCGTGAAGATGCCGATGTCGGCCTTCGTGGTCGAGAAGCTGCCCGAGGGAGCCACCGTGGAGTGGACCTGGACCCACGGCGGCGCCGGCTCGCTGCGCACCGATGCCGCCGATGGCGACCCGGGCAACAGCACCGCGACGCTGGACACCGGCAGCAGCGATGGCACGGCAACGGTGACCGTCAACGCACGCATCACCATCCCGGCCACTGCGACCGCGCCGGAGACCGTGGTGCAGGCCGACCCGGTCAGCGCGACGCTGCGCCTCAAGAAGGACCAACGCACCATCACCTTCGAGGCCAGCGGCGGCGTGTTCCCCTGCGGCCCGACCTGCGGCGTGACCGACTACACCGCCTACATCGTGCCGCGCCTTCCCGGCGCGACGCTCTACACCGCGGTGTTCAGCGACTTCGGCTACGGCCCCTGCAACCGTTCGATCAGCTGGACCAGTGAGGTCGGCGACGGCGGCGGCTGCAGCTTCCCGATCACCTACCACCCGTTCTCGGCACGCGAGGCGGCGACGTTCTGGGCGGTTTGGATCGGCTTCGGCGGCCCGCTGACCGGGCCGGGCAAATGCACGGTGACCATCACCCTGCCAGCATGAGGAGAACGCGATGAACTCACGGACGATTCGACACGCCGCGGCGCTGGCCGCGCTGACACTGTGCGCCGCCGGCGCGACGGCCCAGACCTGGGAGTACAAGTCCTACAAGAAAGGCGGCCAGGGCGGCCAGTACAACAAGGACAACTACGTGCTGGGCAGCGTGTCGCTGGAGGAGAAGGACGGCAAGGCGTCGATGCAGCTCAACGCCGGCGTGATGGACGCCTGCCGGCGTGCCGAGATGCCGGCGCAGGTCACCCGCAGCGACAGCGAGATCACCATCGAGCCGGAGGTCACGCTGGCCGGCTGCGAGAAGTGGCGGCTGGTGATCCGCAGCGACGGCAGCGGTGGCCGCCGCGAGGTGTGGCGCGGCGACAAGTGGGTCGACACCCGCTGGGACCACGGGCTGACGCCGAAGAAGTAGCTGGCGCACGCGCCGCCCCCGGCGGCGCGTCGTCCGTCGTTCAGGCGTTCAACGCCGCCTGCACCTCGTCGAGCATCTTCTTCGCGTCGCCGAACAGCATGCGGTTGTTCTCCTTGTAGAACAACGGGTTGTCGACGCCGGCGTAGCCCGAGGCCATGCTGCGCTTCATCACGATCGAGGTCTTCGCCTTCCAGACCTCGAGCACCGGCATGCCGGCGATCGGGCTGGCCGGGTCTTCCTGCGCGGCCGGGTTCACGATGTCGTTGGCGCCGATCACCATCGAGACGTCCGTCTCCGGGAAGTCCTCGTTGATCTCGTCCATCTCGAGCACGATGTCGTAGGGCACCTTGGCCTCGGCGAGCAGCACGTTCATGTGGCCCGGCATGCGGCCGGCCACCGGGTGGATGCCGAAGCGCACGTTGACGCCCTTGGCGCGCAGGATCTTGGTGATCTCGCAGACCACGTGCTGGGCCTGCGCCACCGCCATGCCGTAGCCCGGCACGATGACGACGTTCTTGGCTTCCTTCAGCAGCTCGGCGGTCTCCACCGCGCTGATCGGCGTCACCTCACCCTGCGGCTGGGCCACGCCGCCGCCCGCAGCGGCTGCAGCCGGTGCACCTCCACCAAAGCCGCCGGCGATCACGCTGATGAAGTTGCGGTTCATCGCCCGGCACATGATGTACGACAGGATCGCGCCCGAGGAGCCGACCAGCGCGCCGATCACGATCAGCAGGTCGTTGCCGAGCATGAAGCCGGTGGCCGCCGCGGCCCAGCCCGAGTAGCTGTTCAGCATCGAGACCACCACCGGCATGTCGGCGCCGCCGATCGCCATCACCATGTGGATGCCGAACAGCAGCGCGATCACCGTCATCACGATCAGCGGCGTCATGCCCGAGGCCACGTCGTGCGCGTTCAGGAAGGCGCGGCCGAACCAGATCACGACCAGCAGCGCGGCCAGGTTCATCCAGTGGCGGCCCGGCAGCAGCAGCGGCTTGCCGCCGATCTTGCCGGACAGCTTGCCGAAGGCGATCACCGAGCCGGAGAAGGTCACGGCTCCGATCAGGATGCCGATGTAGACCTCGGCCTCGTGGATGGTCTTCTCGGCCGGCGTGGCGAACACGGTGGAGGTGTCGACGTAGCTGGCGAAGCCGACCAGGCAGGCCGCGAGGCCGACCAGGCTGTGCATCAGCGCGACCAGCTCGGGCATCTGCGTCATCTGAACCGTCTTCGCGGCGTACAGGCCGATGGCACCGCCGACCACCAGCGCGCCGACGATGTAGGCATAACCGGCCGGCGTGACGCGGGGGCCGAGCACGGTGGCGATCACCGCGATGGCCATGCCGATCATGCCGAAGACGTTGCCGCGGCGGGCGGTCTCGGGGTTGGCGAGACCGCCAAGGCTGAGGATGAAGAGAACGGTGGCGCCGATGTAGGCGACGGTGGCGAGGCTGTCGGTCATGTTGTTCTCGTCCTCACTTGCGGAACATCGCCAGCATGCGACGCGTCACCGCGAAGCCGCCGAACATGTTGATGGCGGTCAGCACCAGCGCCACCACGGCCATGCCGAGGATCAGGCCCGAGGGCCGGTCCCCGCCGCCGCCCGTGAGCGGCGGCGCGATCTGGATCAGCGCGCCGATGGCGATGATCGACGAGATCGCGTTGGTCACGCTCATCAGCGGCGTGTGCAGCGAGGGCGTCACGTTCCAGATCACCATGTAGCCGATGAAGCAGGCCAGCACGAAGACGGTGAAGTGCGACAGGAAAGAGGCCGGCGCGAACAGCCCCACGAACAGCAGCGCCAGCGCGCCGATGCCGAAGGTGATGGCCAGCGACTTCGCCGACATCGGTTCGCTCGAACCGTGGCCGTGGCCCTTCGGCGCCGGCGCCGCGACGGCGGCCGGCTTGGGCGCGGGGGCCGGTAGCTTCAGCGGCGGTGCCGGCCAGGTGACGGTGCCGTCCTTGATCACCGTGAGGCCGCGGATCGCGTCGTCGTCCATGTTGACGTTGATGACGCCGTCCTTGGTCTTGCACAGCTCCTCGGTCAGGCGCAGCAGGTTGGTCGAGTACAGCGTCGACGACTGGCGCGCCAGCCGGCTGGCCAGGTCGGTGTAGCCGATGATGGTGACGCCGTGCTTCACCGCGGCCTGGCCGGGTTCGGTGAGTTCGCAGTTGCCGCCCTGCTCGGCCGCCATGTCGACGATCACGCTGCCGGGCTTCATGCTGCGCACCATCTCGGCGGTGATCAGCTTGGGCGCGGGCTTGCCCGGGATCAGCGCAGTGGTGATGATGATGTCGCACTCCTTGGCCTGCTTCGCGTACATCTCGCGCTGCGCCGCCTGGAAGCCCTCGCTCATCACCTTGGCGTAGCCGCCGCCGCCCGAACCTTCTTCCTCGTAGTCGACCTTGACGAACTCGCCGCCCAGCGAGACGACCTGGTCGGCCACCTCGGCGCGGGTGTCGTTGGCGCGCACGATCGCGCCCAGGCCGGCAGCGGTGCCGATCGCGGCGAGGCCGGCGACGCCGGCACCGGCGATGAACACCTTGGCCGGCGGGATCTTGCCGGCGGCGGTGATCTGGCCGTTGAAGTAGCGGCCGAAGGCGTTGGCCGCCTCGATCACCGCGCGGTAGCCACTGACACCGGCCATCGAGGTCAGCGCGTCCATCTTCTGCGCGCGCGACAGCTGGCGCGGCAGGCTGTCGATCGCCAGCACGGTGGCCTTGCGCGCCGCCAGCGCCTGCATCAGCTCGGGGTTCTGCGCCGGCCAGACGAAGCCGATCAGCGCCCCGCCCTCGCGCATCAGGCCCACTTCGTCCAGCGTCGGCGGACGCACCTTGAAGACGATGTCGCTGGCGCCCCAGATGTCGGCAGCGCCGGCCACCACGGTGGCGCCGACGGCCGTGTAGGCCTCGTCGGCGAAGTTCGCCGCGGCGCCAGCACCGCTCTGCACCGCCACCGAGAAGCCCAGTTTGACCAGCTTCTCGACCACGTCGGGCACGGTGGCGACGCGCTTCTCCCCAGCCGCTGTCTCGAGCGGAACGCCGATCAACATGGATGCCTCCTCAGGCCCTGGTTATTTGGTGAATCGGGCCGGAGCTTACACAATGCCGGCCCCGGCACCTTCGCCCGCAGCGCATATCTCTCATGCCCGAACGCTGGAAACCGAGCGTCACCGTCGCCGCGATCATCGAGCGCGACGGCCGCTACCTGCTGGTCGAGGAGCACACGCCCGAGGGCCTGAAGCTGAACAACCCGGCCGGCCACCTCGACCCCGGCGAGAGCCCGCAGCAGGGTGTGGAGCGCGAGGCGCTGGAAGAGACCGCCTGCATCTTCACGCCCGACCGGCTGGTCGGCGTCTACCTGTCGCGCTTCCAGCGGCCGGCCTCGGGCGAGGACGTCACCTACGTGCGTTTCGCCTTCGGCGGCACGGTCGGCGAGCCCGACCCGGCGCGCAGGCTCGACGAGGGCATCGTGCGCACGCTGTGGATGACGCTGGACGAAGTGCGTGCCAGCCGCGACCGCCACCGCAGCGGCCTGGTGCAACGCTGCATCGAGGACCACGCGGCCGGCCGGCGCCTGCCGCTGGACGCGATCAGCACCGACGCGACGGTCTACGCGCCGGAGATCAAGCGCGGCTGATCAGACCGCGCCGGCGGCGCGCAGTGCCGCGGCGTCGAAGCCGAGTTCGGCCAGGATGGCGTCGCTGTGCTCGCCCAGCGCCGGCACCGGGTCCAGCCGGGCGTCGTCGCGGCCCGGCGGCAGCAGCGCCGGCAGCGGCCCGGCGCTCGACCCCACCTCGCGCCAGCGTTCGCGCGCGCGCAGCTGCGGGTGATCCCACAGCCCCGCCATCGTGCGCACCTGCGCGTTGGCGATCTGCGCCGCGTCGAGCCGCTCGATCACCTGCTCGGCCGTCATCGTGCGCAGCTGGTCCTCGATGATGCCGCGCAGCTCGCCACGCGCCGCGCTGCGCGCCGCGGCGCCGGCGAAGCGGGCGTCCTCGGCCAGCGCCGGCCGCTGCAGCACGACGCGGCAGAAGCTCAGCCACTCGCGTTCGTTCTGCAGGCCGAGCATCACGCTGCCGCCGTCGCCGGTGGCGAACGGGCCGTAGGGGTAGATGGTCGCGTGCGCCGCAGCGCTGCGCGGCGGCGCTGCGGCACCGTCCTGCGTGTAGTACAGCGGGTGGCCCATCCACTCGGCGAGCGACTCCAGCATCGCCACGTCGATGTGCCGGCCGCGGCCCGTGCGGCCGCGCTCGATCAGCGCGGCGAGGATGTTCGAGTAGGCGTACATGCCGGCGGCGATGTCGGCGATCGCGATGCCGGCCTTGCAGGGCTCGTCGGGCGTGCCGGTGATGGACAGGAAGCCGGCCTCGCTCTGGATCAGCAGGTCGTAGGCCTTCTTGTCGCGGAACGGACCGTCGCCGCCGTAGCCGGAGATGTCGCACAGGATCAGCGACGGCCTGTTCGCCGACAGTGCCGGCCAGCCCAGGCCGAGGCGCTCGGCGGCGCCCGGCGCGAGGTTCTGCACCACCACGTCGGCGCGCGCCACCAGCGCGGCCAGCACCGGCGCCGCCTGCGGGTGCTTGAGGTCCAGCGTCAGGCTCTGCTTGGCACGGTTGACCCAGACGAAATGCGAGGACAGGCCGCGCGCCCGCGTGTCGTAGCCGCGCGCGAAGTCGCCGACGCCGGGCCGTTCGATCTTGATCACCCGCGCGCCGAGGTCGGCGAGCTGGCGGGTGGCGAACGGCGCGGCGATGGCGTGTTCGAGCGCGACGACGGTGATGCCTTCGAGCGGCAGCATGCTCAGTCCTTCAGCATGGCGTGGGCATCCATGGTCAGCCAGCCTTCATGGTCCTGCGCCCACAGGTGCACCGTAGCGCCGTCGCGGCAGCCCGCTGACGCGCAGCGGCCGGCCGTCGAAACTGGCCCGCTGCGCCTTGAAGCGGAAGCCGGCCAGCACGGCGCCCGGCATCTCGCGGTGCAGCAGGTCGAGCAGCAGCGTGGCGATCAGCGGGCCGTGCACCACGAGGCCAGGGTAGCCCTCGACCTCGGTGACGTAGCGGCGGTCGTAGTGGATGCGGTGGCCGTTGAAGGTCAGCGCCGAGTAGCGGAACAGCAGCACGTCGTCGGGCACCCACTCGCGGCTGAACTGCGCGTCCTGTAGGGCGGCCTGGGGCGGAGGCTCCACGTCGCCCGGCTGCTTCGCGGCGCGGTAGACGATGTCGTGCCATTCGCGCAGCGCCGGTGTCGCCGCGCCGCCGACGAACAGCTCGTGGCGCACGGTGACGAAGGCCAGCGAGCCGCTGCGGCCGTCCTTCAGCACCACGTTCTCGATGGTCGAGACCCGCTCGGCGGCGTCGCCGACCCGCAAGGGCGCGAGAAACTCGAAGCGGCTGCCGGCCCACATGCGGCGTGGCAGCGGCAGCGGCGGCAGGAAGCCGCCCAGCCGGGCGTGGCCGTCCGGCCCCAGTTCGCTGGCGCGGTGCAGCGGCAGGAAGTACAGCCAGTGCCACAGCAGCGGCAGCACGCTGCCCGGTGCGATGGCGGCGCCCGGACGGTCCAGCGTCGCGGCCAGCGCCGCCACCGGGGTGGCACCGAAGACATCACGCCGCGACTCGCTGCGGCCGATCCAGCTGGCGTACTCGTCCATGCGCCGAGTGTGCCGCGCCGCGAACGGGATAATCACGCCCATGGGCAAGAAACTGCGGGTCGTCGTCGGTCTGTCCGGCGGCGTCGACTCCGCCGTGAGCGCGTGGCTGCTGAAACAGCAGGGCCACGACGTCGTCGGCATCTTCATGAAGAACTGGGAGGACGACGACGACTCCGAGTACTGCTCGAGCAACGTCGACTTCGTCGACGCCGCCGCGGTGGCCGACGTGATCGGCATCGAGATCGAGCATGTCAACTTCGCCGCCGACTACAAGGACCGTGTCTTCGCCGAGTTCCTGCGCGAGTACCAGGCAGGCCGCACGCCGAATCCCGACGTGCTGTGCAACGCCGAGATCAAGTTCAAGGCCTTCCTCGACCACGCGATGCGGCTGGGCGCGGAGAAGATCGCCACCGGCCATTACGCCGGGCGCTGGAACCCGGGCTGCCGGTGGCGCATGACCAGTCTCCACGGCGCCCGGGTGCGCGAGCGCGACGGCCGCTTCGAATTGCTCAAGGGGCTCGACCCGCTGAAGGACCAGAGCTACTTCCTGCATCGCCTGAACCAGGCGCAGCTGGAGCGCACGATGTTCCCGGTCGGCGAACTGCCGAAGACCGAGGTGCGCCGCATCGCCGAGGAGATCGGCCTGCCGAACGCGAAGAAGAAGGACTCCACCGGCATCTGCTTCATCGGCGAGCGGCCGTTCCGCGAGTTCCTCAACCGTTACCTGGCCAACGAGCCTGGCCCGATCAAGGACGACCGCGGGCGGACCATCGGCGAGCACGTCGGCCTGAGCTTCTACACGCTGGGCCAGCGCAAGGGCATCGGCATCGGCGGGTTGAAGGAACGCGGCGCCGTCAAGGGCGGCAGCGAGCACGAGCCCTGGTTCGTCGCCCGCAAGGACATGGCGACGAACACGCTGTACGCGGTGCAGGGCCACGAGCATCCCTGGCTGCTCTCGCACGCCCTGCGTGCCGACGACACCAGCTGGGTGGCCGGTGCGCCGCCGGCCGCCGGCGGCCATGGCGCGAAGACACGCTACCGCCAGGCCGACGCACCGTGCCGCTTCGAGGCCGGCACGGCGGGTGACTTCGCACTGCACTTCGACACGCCGCAATGGGCGGTCACGCCGGGGCAGTCGGCGGTGCTTTACGACGGCGAGGTCTGCCTGGGCGGCGGCGTGATTGACGACCCCTCGTCCGCGGAGTACCCCGGCCGATCCCCCGCGGGGATCGTGCCTGGCTTGGGGCGGCCCGGCGCCAGGCGCGTGCGCGAGTGAGCGCCCCGGCTCAGCGCGGGCTGGCCAGGTCCATCGTCCAGTAGCTGCCGTAGCTGTTCGACGAGCTGCCGCGGATGCAGGCCACGCCGACCTGCGTGAAGCCCGGGTTCATGATGTTCGCGCAGTGGCCGTCGCTGGCCATCCAGCCGTCCATCACCGCCGTCACCGTGCCGTAGCCGGCGGCGATGTTCTCGCCCAGGCTGCTCCAGGCGTAGCCGGCCGCGTCGACGCGCGCCGACATCGAGCTGCCGTTCGAGCCGGTGTGCGAGAAGAAGTTGTTGGTCACCATGTCCTGCGAATGCGCGGCGGCGGCGGTGGTCAGCTGCGCGTTCCAGGTCAGCGCGCCGGCGGGCGCGAAGCTGCCGCGCGCACCGCAGCTCGCGCCGGCAGCACGAACCTGGTTGATGCGGGCCAGCAGGCCGGCCTCGAAGTCGCTCAGCCCGCAGGTGGTCGCGGAGGCCGGGCTCGGCGCGGGCGCGGGGCTGGGTGCCGGGGTGGGTGCCGGGGTGGGTGCCGGGGTCGGCGACGGTGTGGGCGCGGGGGCCGGGTCGCTGCCACCGCCGCCGCAGGCGGCCAGCGCCGCCACCATCCACACGACCCCGAGGGTCCGAAGCTTCACGCAGGTCGACATGGGCGCGCAGCCTAGCCGGCCACCCGCCTCGTGGCGGTGAGGAACCGTAAGCAAGCCCTTCAGTGCGCTGTTTCACGTGACAAGCGCCACGCCCGGCGCCGGCACTCAAGTCCCACGACGCCAGTCCGAAAGCCATCATGGCTGGCGGCCTCGACAACGGGGCCGGCACCGCCATTTGCCGCCGAGATCCGCCCTGAGTCCGATGCGCCCCTTGCACCTCGCCTGCCTGACCCTGATGGCCGCGCCGCTGGCAGCACGGGCCGGCGCGCTCGTCGTGTCCGTGACGGATGCCACGGGCAAGCCGCTGCCCGACGCCGTCGTGCTGCTCGAGCCGGCCGCCGGCAAGGCCGCGGTCAAGCCCCTGCCCGAGACCGAGATCTCGCAGTCCAAGCGGCAGTTCATGCCACGCGTGACGGTGGTCACGGTCGGCACCCGGGTGGCCTTCCCGAACTTCGACACCGTGCGCCACCACGTCTATTCGTTCTCGGCGGCAAAGACCTTCGAGCTGAAGCTGTATGCCGGCGTGCCGGCGGCGCCGATCCAGTTCGACAAGCCCGGGCTGGTCGTGCTCGGCTGCAACATCCACGACCGCATGGCGGCCTGGGTCGTCGTGGCCGACACACCCTGGTTCGCGCGCAGCGGCGCCGACGGCGTGGCGCGCATCGACGAGGCTCCGGCCGGCGCCTACCGGCTCAGCGCCTGGCATCCGGGCCTGGCCGCCGGAGGCGCCACGCCGGCGCGAGCCTTGCAACTCGGCGCGGGCGAGCAGTCCGAGGCGCTCAAGCTCGCCGTGGAGGCACAGCCGTGACCCTGCGCGCCGCAGCACCACCCGGCCCTGGCCTGGTTCCATCGCTCCTTCGGCGCGCGTGTCGTGGCGCTGTTCCTCGGCCTGCTCGCGCTGGTGCAGATCGCCAGCTTCAGCGCCATCAAGCACAGCTTGCGCGAGCAGGCCTACCGCGAGCTGCCCGAGGCGCTGGCCGTCGCCGAGCGGGTGATGCTGGCCCAGCTCGACGCCCAGGCCGCGCAGCAGTCGCAGCGGGTGCGCGTCTACGGCGCCGACTACGGGCTGCACAGCGTCGTCAACGAGGACGCCGAGACCATCCGCTCGCTGCTCGAGGAGAACGCCACCGGGCGCACCGGCGCGGACGAGGCCGCGCTGCTCGACCGCGACCTGGCTCCGCGCGCCAGCTTCGGCAAGCACATCGCCACGCTGGTGCCGCGCATGCAGCACCTGGCCACGACCGCTGCGCGGGAAGGCAGCGCCAGCGAGGTCACGATGCTGGCCGGCGTCCTGCATCGCATCGTGATCGCGCCGGTCAAGCCGCCCAACGGCGAACAGCTCGGCTGGCTGCTGATGAGCTTCCGCCTCGACGCCCGCCTGATCGACGACATGCGCGTCCTGTCCAAGCTGCACTTCACGCTGCTCGCGCGCGACGCCGACGGCTGGCAGCTGGCGCTGAGCAGCGTGGCGCCGGCGCTTGCGCAAGGCTTCGCGGACGAGGCGGCGGCCGACGACCGCTCGGCAATGCGCTCGATCCACGTGCACGGCGAGGAACTGGGCCTGCGCGTGCGGCCGCTGGCCGGCGGCACGGTGCTCGGCGTGGTCTCGGCGTCGATCGACGAGGCCACCCAGGTGCCGCGGCAGCTGCAGCTGGGCCTGCTGCTGATCACGCTGGCCGCCTTCGGCGTCTTCGCGATCGGCAGCCTCTACACCGCCGGCCGTGTCATCAAGCCGCTGCGCACGCTGGCCAGCGCGGCCGAGCGCCTCGGCTCGGGCGACTATGCGACGCCGGTGCGCGGCCTGCACCGCAGCGACGAGATCGGCGAGCTGGCCCAATCCTTCGAGAGCATGCGCATCAGCGTGGCCGAGAAGCAGGATCAGATCCTGCGGCTGGCCTACTGGGACGCACTGACCGGGCTGCCCAACCGGGCGCAGTTCCGCGACGCGGTGGTCGCGGCCATCGCCGGCGCCGGCGCCGCGCGCGCGCCGGTGGCCGTGCTGATGCTCGACCTCGACCGCTTCAAGCATGTCAACGACGTGCTCGGTTATGCCTTCGGCGACAAGCTGCTGCAGGGCGTGGCCGAGCGCCTGTCGCGCGAGGTGATGCGCGACGGCGACCTGGTCGCCCGGCTGTCGGGCGACGAGTTCGCGATCCTGCTGCGCGCCGGCGACCCGGCACTGGCCGCCTCGGTGGCACAGCGTGTGGCGGCGGCCTTCGAGCAGCCGCTGACGCTGGACGAGCACAAGGTCGACATGGGCGCCGGCATCGGCATCGCCTGCTGGCCGCAGGACGCCGGCGATGCCGATGCGTTGATCAACCGCGCCGAGGTGGCGATGTACGCCGCCAAGCAGCGCCACCAGGGCGCGCTGCGCTACGAGCCCTCGCTGGACGCCGGCAGCGCGCTGACGCTGTCGCTGCTCAGCGACCTGCGCCGGGCGATCGAGCACGGCGAGCTGCGCCTGTTCCTGCAGCCCAAGCTCGCGCTGGCGACCGGCGCGGTGGTCGGCGCCGAGGCGCTGGTGCGCTGGCAGCACCCGACGCGCGGCCTGGTGCCGCCGATCCAGTTCATTCCCTTCGCCGAGCAGACCGGCTTCATCCGCCAGCTGACGATCTGGGTGTTCGAGGCCGCCGCGCAGGCCTGGCGCGAGCTGCATGCCGACGGCACGCGGCTGGTGCTGTCGGTCAACCTGTCGGTGCGCGACCTGATGGACCAGGACCTGCCGCTCAAGCTGGAGGCGCTGCTGGTCAAGCACCGCGTGCCGGCCGAGGCCTTCTGCCTGGAGATCACCGAGAGCGCGATCATGGACGACCCCGAGCGCGCGCTGGGCACGCTGAACCGCCTGGCCGCGATGGGTTTCAAGCTGTCCATCGACGACTTCGGCTCCGGCCAGTCGTCCTACGGCTACCTGAAGCGCCTGCCGGTCGACGAGCTGAAGATCGACATGGTCTTCATCCGCAACATGGACAAGGACCCGGTCGACGGCAAGATCGTGCGCTCCATCGTCGAGCTGGCGCACAACCTCGAGCTCACTGTGGTCGCCGAGGGCGTCGAGAACGCCCGCATCTGGGAGCTGCTGCACGAGCTGCGCTGCGACCAGGCGCAGGGCTACCACATGGGCAAGCCGATGCCGGTGGCCGAGTTCCGGCCCTGGTCGGCCCGCTGGGTCGAGGCGCGCGCGCTGCCTGCCCGCGCCGCCGGCGCCGCACTGCTGCACTGAAACGCCGCGCGCGGCGAGAATCCGGGCTCCCGCAGCCCGGAGCCCGCCATGTCCGAATACGTCGCCAGCCTGCGCTGGCAACGCGGCGACCAGCCGTTCAGCGACCGACGCTACAGCCGCCGCCACGAGATGCACTTCGACGGTGGCGCGATGGTGCCGGCCTCGTCGTCGCCGCATTCGGTGCGCGTGCCCTTCTCCGACCCGGCCGCGGTCGACCCCGAAGAAGCCTTCGTCGCCGCGCTGTCGAGCTGCCACCTGCTGTGGTTCCTCGACATCGCCTGCCGCGCCGGCTGGATCGTCGACGACTACCGCGACGACGCCGTCGGCGTGATGGCCAAGGACGAGCGTGGCCGCCTGGCCATCACCGTGGTGACGCTGCGCCCGGCGGTGCGCTTCGGCGGCGACAAGCGCCCCGACGCCGCCGAGATCGTGCGGCTGCACCACGCCGCGCACGAGGAATGTTTCATCGCCAACTCGGTGCGCAGCGAGGTGCGCTGCGAGCCGGTGCTCACCGGGGAGTGAACGTGTACCTGCCCAAGCACTTCGAGGAGAACCGCGCCGAAGTCCTGCACGAACTGCTGCGCGCCCATCCGCTCGGCCTGCTGGTCACGCAGCCCGGCGGCGTGCTGCGCGCCGACAGCATCCCCTTCATGCTCGATGCGCAGCGCGGCCCGCACGGCACGCTGGTGGCGCACGTCGCGCGGGCCAACACGCTGTGGCGCGAAGCCGCCGGTGGCGATGCGCTGGTGGTCTTCCAGGGCGCGCAGGCCTACGTCAGCCCGAGCGCCTACCCGAGCAAGGCCGAGCACGGCAAGGTGGTGCCGACCTGGAACTACGTCATGGTGCAGGCGCGCGGCCGCCTGCGCGCGATCGAGGATGCGGCCTGGCTGCATGCGCTGGTCTCGCGCCTGACGGAACGCCACGAATCGCCACGCGCCGCGCCCTGGGCGGTCGGCGACGCGCCGGCCGACTACGTCGAGAAGATGCTCGGTGCGATCGTCGGCATCGAGATCGAGCTCGAGTCGCTGGTCGGCAAGTGGAAGGTCAGCCAGAACCGCAGCGCCGCCGACCGCGAGGGCGTGGCGCGCACGCTGGACGCCGAGGGTGGCGACGCGGCTGCGGCGATGGCGCGCGCGGTGCGCGAGGGCGCTGGTTAGGGCCCGTTCAGGCCTCGGCGAGCGTGTCCGCCTCGCCGAAGCTCTCGAGGCAGTGCTGCAGGTCGTCGCCACTGAGGCCCAGCCAGTCGCAGGCCGCGGCACCGAAACCTTCCCAGTCGGCATCGGGCGCGACGCCGGCCTGCCGGCCGAGCAGGAAGTCGGCCACCAGACCGGCGGCGACCAGCGTGTGCACCTCGGGTTCGGTGTCGCCGGCCCCCAAAGACTCCAGACTGTGGTGCAGGCGGATCGCCGCCATCACGGCCGGCGCCAGCGACCAGGCGCGGGCAGTCAGCGCACCGACGACGGCGTGGTCGGTGCGGTGGTTGGCGTTTTCGGTCTCGACGAAGCTGCGGTCCTTGCGGGCACGCGCCTCGACCACCGTGCCGGCATAACCACGCACGCTCTGCATCAGCACCGGCAGGCCGACATGGCTGAACAGGCCGTAGTTGTGGGCCAGCTCGGGCGACAGGCCGGGCAGCTGGCCGGCGATCCAGGCCAGCGCCTGCGCACGGCGCGTCGACTGCTCCCAGAAACCCGACAGCAAGGCACTGTTCACCGGCAGGGCGTGGCGGGCGAGGAAGCCGGTCATCAGCGCGGCGGTCTGGCGCAGGCCCAGGCGGTTCATCGCCTGCCCGACCGAGACCACGGGGGGCGCCCCGGCGAACAGCGCGCCATTGGCGTTGCGGATCAGCGTGGCGGCCATCGCCACGTCGGCGTTGGCGATGCGCGCCACCTCGTTGAGGTCGGGCTCGGCCTCGGCCAGCGCCTGCTGCAGCCGCGTCAGCAGCTCCGGGCAGGGCGGCACGACGATCTGCCGCAGCGGGCCGTTGCGGCGGGCGGCGTCGATCTCTTGGGCGATGGCGGCGACTCGGACAGCGGCAGGACGGCTCATCCGGGGGTCATCGGCTGCCGCTGGCCGGACTTGAGCCCCGGCGCCCGCCGGGCCGTGCTCAGAACGGGATGTCGTCGTCCATGTTGTCGAAGCCAGTGGCCGGCTTCGAGGCAGGCTTGCTGGCCGCCGGGCGGGCCGCCGGGGCGCTGCGCTGCGGGCGCTCGGCGTAGGAATCGTCGCCGCCGCGCTCCTCGCCGGCGCCGCCACCCATGCCTTCACGGCCGCCGAGCATCTGCATCTCGGTGGCGATGACCTCGGTGGTGTACTGGTCCTTGCCTTCCTTGTCCTGCCACTTGCGCGTCTTCAGGCGGCCTTCGACGTAGACCGAGCGGCCCTTCTTCAGGTACTCGCCGGCGATCTCGGCGAGCCGGTCGTAGAACACCACGCGGTGCCATTCGGTCTCTTCCTGGCGCTCGCCGGAGTCCTTGTTCTTCCATTGCCGCGTGGTCGCCACGCTGACGTTGCAGACCGCGTTGCCGTTGGGCGTGTAGCGCACTTCGGGGTCGCGGCCGAGGTTGCCGATGATCTGGACTTTGTTCAACGAGGCCATGGCGCTCTCCGCTGGGATTCGGGTGGTCGGATGGGGGAATGAGCGGATTATCCGCCGGCTGCCGTGGCCGGCGCTTCCCTCCGGCTGGCGGCAGCGGCGGGTGCCCCCGTTCAGGGGACCAGCGGCAGCGTGACACGCACGACGTGGCGGCCATCAACCCGGTCGAAGCCCAGCGTGCCGCCCATGCGCGCAACCACCCGCGCGACGATCGCGAGGCCGAGGCCGGTGCCCGGCGTGCCGCGCGCCGCGTCGCCACGCGCGAAAGCCTGCAGCAGCGTCTCGCGCTGCGCCTCGGGCACGCCGGCGCCGGCATCGCTGACCTCGACGATCGCCTGCCCGGCCGCCGAGCGCACCACCAGGCGCACCGGCGCGCGGCCGTGCTTGAACGCGTTGTCGAGCAGATTGGCGACCAGCCGCTCGAGCAGCAGCGGATGGGATCGCGGCAGCGGCAACGCCTGCGGCGCCTCGACCTGCAGTTCATCGGCCCCGTGCCCGCAGGCGGCCGCGGCCGCGCGCGCCTCGGCGGCCAGGTCGGCGTTCTGGTCGAGCGACAGTTCGCCGGCGCGCACATGGTCGAGGAAGCTGCCGATCAGCCGGTCGGCCACCTCGGTGTTGCGCACGATGGCTTCGCGCCAGCGGGCGTCGGCGGCGTCGTCGCGCAGCAGCCCGGCGGCCATGCGGATGCGCGCCAGCGGGCTGCGCAGGTCGTGCGACACCCCGGCCAGCAGCAGTGCACGCTCACGTTCGTGGCGCTCGAAGCGCGCGAGCAGATCTTCGTAGGCGGTCTCGATGGCGGCGATCTCCGGCGTCGCGCCGGCGATGCCTTCGCGGCTGCGCGTCGGCTCGCCGGGCCGCTGCGACTGCATGCGCGTGCGCAGCGCTTCCAGCGGCCGCGTCAGCCGGCGCGTGAAGTACCAGCTCACCGCGACCAGCAGCGCCGCACTGACCAGCAGCGCGACCGCCAGCCGGCCGGGCAGGCGCGGCAGCAGCGCGACGTCGGCCATGCCGAACCAGCCGAGCGAACCGTCGGCGCGGTGCAGCTGCAGCCACAGCACCGGGCCGCTGGCGCCGCGTGCGATCACCGCGTCGCGCACGACCAGCCCGCGGCGCGACAGCTCCTCGTCGAGCGCGACCAGGCGCGGCGCCGCCAGCGGCGGGCGCCACGAGCCGGCCGGTCGCACCTCGCTGCGCAGCAAGGTGCGACCGGCGTCGGCGCCGGCTTCGGACGGCGGCAGCCCTGCGGCATGCCGCAAAGTCGGTGCCCAGCGCTCGCCGACCAGCCGGGCGACCGCGACGTTGCGCTCGATGTAGACCAGCAGCCCGAACACCGCGACCAGCATGACCGCGACCAGCACCTGCAGCAGCAGCAGGCGGGCGAACAGGCTGTCGGCGCGCGGCGGCTTCGCCATCGGGTCAGCGGGGGACGAACACGTAGCCTTCGCCACGCACCGTGTCGACCCATTCCTTGCCGGGGCTGGCCTCGCGCAGCTTGCGGCGCAGCCGCGCCACCTGCACGTCGACGGTGCGATCCTGCGGCTTGTAGCTGCCGGCCTGCACCGCCTCGCTGAGCGCCTCGCGCGACAGCGCCTGGCCCGGCGCACGTGCCAGTGCGACGAGCAGCTTGTACTCGACGCTGGTCAGCACGACGCTGCCGGCGCCGGCCAGCACCTCGCGCTTGAGCAGGTCGATGCTCAGGCCATCGAAGCGCAGCAGCGCGGCGTCGCTGCGGCCGGGCGCCTGGCGGCGCAGCAGCGCACGCATGCGCGCCACCAGCTCGCGCGGCTCGAAGGGCTTGGCAAGGTAGTCGTCGGCGCCGATCTCCAGGCCGAGCACGCGGTCCATCGGGTCGCCGCGCGCGGTGAACATCAGCAGGCCCAGGCCGGGGTGCGCGGCGCGCCAGCGGCGGCACAGCTCGTAGCCGCTGGCATCGGGCAGCATCACGTCGAGCAGCACCGCGTCGGGGCGCTGCTCGGCCAGCGCACGTTCGCCGTCGCCGCCGGTCAGCACGGCGTGCACCGCCCAGCCTTCGCGGCCGAACAGCTCGACCACCATCGCCGAGAGTTCGGCGTCGTCGTCGACGATCAGCACCAGCGGTTTGGCGTTCATGCGACGGCAGTGTAGGGGCCGGAAACATCCTGTTCCGCTGCATTGCAGAACTGTCGCAATTCGTCGTGCGGTGTCGGCGCCCGGGCCGCATGCGGCGCGTTCAATGAAGGCACGGCGAACCCGCCGCTGCCCAACTCAGCGAACCCGAAAGGACCGCCCATGAAGACCCTGACCCTGATGACCCTGGCCGCCGTGATCGCCGGCACCACGCTGCTCGCCACCGCCGTCGAGGCGCGCGAGCGCAGCACGACGATCACCGGTGCCAACGGCCAGACCGCGACGCGCCAGGTGCAGCGTGCCGGCGGCGACGTGCAGTCCAGCACCACCGGCCCGAACGGCAAGACGAGCTCGCGCACGGTCGACCGCAGCGCCAGCGGCACCACCGCGACGATCACCGGGCCGAACGGCAAGACCGCCACGCGCACGACCACGGTGCAGAAGTGAAGGCCGAGGCCGCGATGCGCACGCTCCATCTCCCCGCGGCGCTGCTCGGCGTGGCGCTGGCGCTCGCGGCGTTGCTCGCCGCCGCGGCCGAACCGGCCTCGCCGCAGGCCTGCCGGGCCGACGCGCAGAAGCTGTGCGCCGGCACGCAGCCCGGCGGCGGCCGCATCGCCGCTTGCCTGAAGCAGCATGAGGCCGAGCTGTCCGCCGACTGCCGGGCCGCGCTGCCGGTGCTGCAGCGCTGCGCGCAGGAGCTGCAGGCCGTCTGCGCGACCGGCGGCCAGCGCGAACGGCGCGAATGCCTGCGCCAGCACGCCGACAAGATCAGCCCCGAGTGCCGGGCACGCCCGTCATGAACCGCGACGCGCTGCGCGAAGTGGTGCCGCCCGAGTGGCGGCCCTGGCTGGCCGGGCTGCTCGTGCTGGCGCTCGCCGCAGCGCTGCTCGAGGCGCTCTGGCTGCAGCGCCGCGGCCAGCACGACTGGCGCGCCTTCGCGGCGACGCTGGCCGACCTGGCGCTGCGCCGCGGCGTCGATGCGCTGGGCGTGTCGATCGCCGCACCGCTGCTGTGGTGGGTGCATGCGCACCGGCTGACGACGATCGTGCTGGACAGCGCCGGCGCCATCGTGCTGCTGTTCGTCGGCCAGGAGTTCTGCTACTACTGGCAGCACCGCGCGGCGCATCGTATGCGCTGGTTCTGGGCCTCGCACCTGGTGCACCACTCGCCGCAGCAGCTGACGCTGGCCTCGTCGCTGCGGCTGGGCTGGACCGGGCGCCTGGCCGGTGGTGCGCTGGTCTTCGCACCGCTGGTCTGGCTGGGCTTCTCGCCACCGACCGTGGCCGCCGCGCTGGCGCTGAACCTGCTGTACCAGTTCTGGCTGCATGCAACCTGGATCCCCCGCCTCGGGCCGCTGGAGTGGATCCTCAACACGCCGTCGCACCACCGCGTGCACCACGCCAGCAACGCGGACTACCTCGACCGCAACTTCGGCGGCGTGCTGATCGTCTTCGACCGCCTGTTCGGCAGCTTCGCCGCCGAACGCGACGACTGCCCGCCGCACTACGGGCTGACCGAACCGCTGCGTTCGTACAACCCGTTGCGCATTGCCTTGCACGGCTGGATCACACTCGCGGCCGACCTGCGACTGGCGCGCTCGGCGAGTGATGCGGCACGCATCCTGTTCGGCCCACCCACCCCTCGCCCCTGCCCCCAACCCTCCACTCCCCCCACTTCCAGGAGTCCCGCATGAACCCGAAACTCTCCCCCCGCCTGGCGGCGCTGCCCGCCGCTGTACTGCTGAGCCTGCTCGCTGCCTGCGGCGGTGGCGGCGCCGATGCCGGCGCGCCAATCAACTCGGTCAGCGAGAGCACCGCCTCGGCGATGAGCGCGAACAGTGCCGTCGTGCCGGGCGAATCGACCGAGGCCGCGGCGACCGTGCTGGTCACCACGCAGGCCGTGGTGGCCGGCGGCACGGCCACCCAGACCTACAACTGCGCCGGTGGCGGCACGGCCACGTTCCTGGTCACTGGCGGCACGCTGGCCAGCGTGATCAACGGCCAGCTCGATACCGGCGAGGTCTACAGCATCAGCTTCACCGACTGCCGCGGCAGCGCCGGCGCCGCGATGGTCAACGGCGCCGCGACGCTGACCGTGGTGAGCGCCGGCAGCGGCGCGACGGTGGTGGACACCGACACGCAGGGCATCACGATCGCACTGCCGCTACGCACGCTGACGCTGGACGGCGCCTCGACGCTGTCGCGCATCGGTCGTCACCAGCGGCGCCGACACCACCATCACCAGCCGCTGGATGGCGACGCAGATCGACCTGAGCAGCGTTCGCGCGGCGGGCACCAGCAACTACACGCTGAGCGCCGTCGACATCACGCGCACGGTCACGTCGAGCAACGGCGTGATCACCGGCAGCAGCGTCAACGGCACGCACACGATGCGCGCGACGCTGCCCAACGCGACCTGGTCCATCACCACGGCGACGCAGGGCGGCGTGCTCTACGACGCCAACGGCGTGCCGACGCAGGGCAACTGGACGGTCACGCTGCCCAACAACCGGCTGCTGATCGGCGTCGTGCCCGGCACGCTGACGGTGCAAGCCGACTGGGGCAACGATGGCGACATCGACCGCACCTGGACCTTCACGACCAGCGCCGTGGCGGGCGAGGCGGGCTGATCAGGGCCGTGGCACCGATGCCTCGCTCTCGCTCTGCGTCGTTGTTGCAGGTTGTGCGACAGAGAGTTCACCCATTCAGGTGAGAAGGTCAGGCGGCAGGCCTTCTCCGGCACGCGCGTTCCTGTGTCGATCGGCAAGTTCGACAACCGCTCGAGCTTCTCGGGGAGTTTCCGACGGCGTGGATCGTCGGGCAGCCAGGCAAGACGACGCGTGCGCACCTGCAGCAACATCCGATTCAGCCAGGAAGCCAAACTGCAGGCACTGCGCAGACTCTGCGCGGCGCGTCTACGTCATCACGGGCGACATTTCCGAGTTCGGCCCAAGGACGTCGGCACATGCAACTTTCGGCATCCTCGGCCGGGGCAAGAAGCAGGTGGCCTACGCGAAGATCACGCTCAACGTGGTCAAACGCTGACGAGTGAGGTGTGTTTCGCGCGCGGAGCGGGTGAGTACGAATTGTCGAACCCATGCTCGGCTTCGGAGGCCGCCGGCTACGACGCGACCCTCAACAGCAAGGTGCTGGACCTGGCGTGCGAGCCTCGACAACATCGCTGCGGGTCGCGACAGCGGCCAGTGGGGCAAGTAATGCGCCGGATCGCCAGACGGCCGGATTGGCGGCCATCGCGGGCATTGTCCTGCTCGGCGGATGCGCGACCAAGGGACCCGGCCCGCTCTATATGTGGGAGTCGTTCCCGCGGCAGCAGTACAGCGTCTGCTCCGCGAGGGAGTTGACCCGAACCAGCAGATCCGTGACATGGAGGCGCATGCCGAAAGGCACGGGCCGCCAACGCCGCCTTGCCTCCAGGGTTCCGCGCCCACCTGGGCATGCTCTACGTTGGCGCCGGCAATCCGTAACGTGCTCGCGAGCTGTGGCAGGCGGAACGCGCGGCGTTCCCCGAGTCCACACCCTACATGGATCGGCTGCTGATCAAGCTCGAAGGCGCCCCCGCCTCGGTCACGAACAACAACCCCGCATGATGCCCACTCGCTACAACTCTCGGCCCTGCTCACCAGCGTGTGCGCGCTGGCCGGTTGCGCCACTCCGCCTCCACCCTACGACTACGGTGCGTTCCAGCGCCCAGCCAGCGACTCTGCTCGTCATGCCTCCGCTGAACGAGTCGCCGACGTCAAGGCGACATCGGCCATGTGGAGCGCGACGCTGCCGCTCGCCGAGGCCGGTACTACGTGTTGCCGGTGACGCTGGTCGATAAACCTTCCAGCAGAACGGTGTGCAGACGGCGACCGACGCGCAGGGCATCCCCCTGCCGAAGCTTCGTGAGTTCTTCGAGCGATGCAGCGGTCTACATCAAGGTCACGAAGTACGGTACGAGCTACGCAGTCGTGGCCAGCGAGACACGCGTCGAAGCAGAGGCGAAGGTCGTCGACCTGCGCAGTGGCGACTGCGTGGCAGGGCAAGGCCGCCGCCTCCTCGGCCGAGCAACAACAGCAGCACCAGGGCGGGCTCATCGACCTGCTCGTGGCTGCCGTCGTGAAGCAGATCATCAGGACGGCCAGCGACGCGGCCTACAACTATGCCGGCCTCGCCAGTGGACGCCTTCTCGGTGCACCGCGGTACAACGGCATGCTCGCAGGTCCGCGGTCTCCGCATTTCGGCAAGCCCGTCGAGGCCCCGCGCTCCACCGTACCCTCCCTCGCGCGAGTCAGCGAGCCAGACGACTCGCTTAACATCGCGCGTCCTTCCCGTCCGTTGCCCGCCGTGCCCGCTCCCGCCCTCGCCCCGCTCGCCGTCCTGAACGAGGTGTTCGGCTACCCGGCCTTCCGCGGCCAGCAGCAGGCCATCATCGAGCATGTCAGCAGCGGCGGCGACGCGCTGGTGCTGATGCCCACCGGCGGCGGCAAGAGCCTGTGCTATCAGGTGCCGGCGATCGTGCGGCACCGCCGCGAGCAGGGTGTGGCCGTCGTCGTCAGCCCGCTGATCGCGCTGATGCACGACCAGGTCGGCGCGCTGGAAGAAGCCGGCGTGCACGCCGCCTTCCTGAACTCGACGCTGACGCTCGAAGAGACGCAGAAGATCGAGCGCGAGATGATGTCCGGGCGGCTGGTGCTGCTGTACGCCGCGCCGGAGCGCATCACCACGCCGCGCATGCTGGCGCAGCTGGATTCGCTGCACGAACGCGGCCTGCTGAGCCTGTTCGCGATCGACGAGGCGCACTGCGTCAGCCAGTGGGGCCACGACTTCCGCGAGGACTACCTCGGCCTGAACGTGCTGCACGAGCGCTTTGCCGACGTGCCGCGCATCGCGCTGACCGCCACCGCCGACGAGCTGACGCGCGCCGACATCATCGAGCGGCTGCAGCTGCAGACGGCGAAGGTCTTCATCAGCAGCTTCGACCGGCCGAACATCCGCTACGCGATCGTCGAGAAGGACGACGCCCGCCGCCAGCTGCTGCGCTTCGTGCGCGACGAGCACGAGGGCGACGCCGGCATCGTCTACTGCCAGAGCCGCAAGAAGGTCGAGGAGACGGCGGCCTGGCTGAACGACGAGGGCATCGCCGCGCTGCCCTACCACGCCGGCCTGGATGCGGACGTGCGCCGCCGCCACCAGGACCGTTTCCTGCGCGAGGACGGCGTGGTGATGGTCGCCACCATCGCCTTCGGCATGGGCATCGACAAGCCCGACGTGCGCTTCGTCGCCCACCTCGACCTGCCGAAGAACATCGAGAGCTACTACCAGGAGACGGGCCGCGCCGGCCGCGACGGCGAAGCGGCCGACGCCTGGATGGCCTACGGCCTCGCCGACGTGGTCAACCAGCGCCGCATGATCGACGACAGTCCGGCCGACGAGGAGTTCAAGCGCGGGCAGCGCGCCAAGCTCGACGCGCTGCTGGCGCTGGCCGAGGCGCACGACTGCCGGCGCGTGCGCCTGCTGGCCTACTTCGGCGAGCACAGTTCGCCCTGCGGCAACTGCGACAACTGCCTGAACCCGCCGGCCACCTGGGACGCCACCGAGGCCTCGCGCAAGGCGCTGTCCTGCATCTACCGTTTCCACCAGAACCGCGGCCAGCGTTTCGGCGCCGGCCACCTGATCGACGTGCTGCGCGGCAAGAACACCGACAAGGTGGCGCAGTACGGCCACGCGCAGCTGTCGACCTTCGGCATCGGCGCCGACCTGTCGGAGGCGCAGTGGCGCGGCGTACTGCGCCAGCTGATCGCGCTGGGCCACCTGCGCACCGAGGGCGAGTACAACACGCTGGAGCTGGCGGCGAGCGCGCGCGAGGTGCTGCAGGGCAAGGTGCCGCTGCTGCTGCGCGTGCCCAGCGAGGCGCCGGCGCGCGGCCGCGGCCGCGGCGCGCGCGGTGGCGCCGCGAAGGAGAAGGCCGCGCCGATCGCGCTCGACGCCGCCGGCCAGCAGCGTTATGCGGCATTGAAGGCCTGGCGCGCCGAGGTGGCGCGCGAGCACAACCTGCCGGCCTACGTCGTCTTCCACGATGCCACGCTGGCCGAGATGGCGCGCAGCCAGCCCGCCTCGCTCGACGCGCTCGGCGGCATCAGCGGCGTCGGCGCGAAGAAGCTCGAGGCCTACGGACGCGAGATCCTGCGCGTGCTGGAAGAAGCGGCGTGAATCCGCTTGCCGTCGCGGCTCAGGCCGTGTCGCGCGCGCTGGCCTGCTGCGCGAACGCGGCGGCGACGAAGTCGACGAAGGCACGCACCCGCGCCGCCATCTGGTGGCGCTGCGGGTAGACCGCATGGATGTCGGCCTCCGGCGTGGCGTACTGCGGCAGCACCTGCACCAACCGACCGCTGCGCAGGTAGCGCTCGATGTCCCATTCGGCACGCATCAGGATGCCGTGCCCATCCAGCGCCCAGTGCACCGCGATCTCGCCGTCGTTGGTGCTCAGCGGGCCGCGCACCTTGATCGCCTCGACCCGCTGCGCGCGGCCGCGGCCGCTGCTCAGCCGCCACAGGCCGTAGGCCTCGTCGCCCTGGCGGATGCTGATGCACTGGTGGCGCGTCAGGTCGTTGGGCACGCGCGGCGTGCCGTGCCGCGTCAGGTAGGCCGGCGCCGCGCACAGCAGGCGGCGGTTCGGCGCGATGCGTCGCGCGATGACGCGTGCATCGGGCGGCACGCCGAAGCGCAGGCAGACGTCGAAGGCGTCGTCGCTCAGCGGCGGCGGGTTGACCGACAGCTGCAGCTGCACCTCCACCTCCGGATGCCGGCGCACGAAGCGCGACACCAGCGGCGCGACATGGCTGCGCCCGAAACCCAGCGTCGCGTTGACGCGCAGCAGGCCGCTGGGCGTGGCGCGCGCGACGCCGAGCTGCTGCTCGAGGTCGTCGATCTCGCCGAGGATGCGCCGCGCATGGTCGAGGCAGACCTCGCCCTCCGGCGTCAGGCTCATGCGCCGCGTCGTGCGGTTGACGAGCGTGACGCCGAGGCGCGCCTCCATCTGCGCCAGGTGCTTGCTGACTGCCGGTGTCGACACGCCGAGCTCGCGGCCGGCGGCGCCGAGGCTGCCGGCGCTGGCGAGCACCGAGAAGAAGCCGAGGTCGGCGGGCTGGATGCGCTTGGCCATGCGGGGCTCCCGGTCGCGGATCGTGACGGGCGATTGTGAACCTGGATTCAACAATGGCTTCACTTCGGCACTGATCGGCGATGGCGTCGCGTTCCTACAGTGGCGCCACTGTCCATTCACCCCCACGGAGACACCCGATGAAGACCTACCGCATCGCCACCATTCCCGGAGACGGCATCGGCAAGGAAGTGGTTCCTGCCGGCCGCCAGGTGCTGGAGGCGCTGGCCGCCTCGGGCGCCGGCTTCCGCCTCGCCTTCGAGAACTTCGACTGGGGCGGCGATTACTACCGCAGCCACGGCGTGATGATGCCGGCCGACGGCCTGGACGCGCTGCGCGGCCAGGACGCGATCCTGTTCGGCTCGGCCGGCGACCCGCACATCCCCGACCACATCACGCTGTGGGGCCTGCGGCTGAAGATCTGCCAGGGCTTCGACCAGTACGCCAACGTGCGGCCGACGCGCATCCTGCCCGGCATCGATGCGCCGCTGAAGCGCTGCCGCGCGCAGGACCTGGACTGGGTGATCGTGCGCGAGAACTCGGAGGGCGAGTACGCCGGCGTCGGCGGTCGCGCCCACCAGGGCCACCCGATCGAGGTGGCCACTGACGTGTCGATGATGACCCGCGCCGGCGTCGAACGCATCATGCGCTTCGCCTTCCGGCTGGCGCAGTCGCGGCCGCGCAAGCAGCTCACCGTCGTGACCAAGAGCAATGCGCAGCGCCACGCGATGGTGATGTGGGACGAGATCGCCGTGCAGGTCGCGCAGGAGTTCCCCGATGTGCGCTGGGACAAGGAGCTGGTCGATGCGATGACCGCGCGCATGGTCAACCGGCCGGCGACGCTGGACACCGTGGTCGCCACCAACCTGCACGCCGACATCCTCAGCGACCTGGCCGCGGCACTGGCCGGCAGCCTGGGCATCGCGCCGACCGGCAACATCGATCCGGAGCGCCGCTACCCGAGCATGTTCGAGCCGATCCACGGCTCGGCCTTCGACATCATGGGCCAGGGCCTGGCCAACCCGGTCGGCACCTTCTGGTCCTGCGTGATGCTGCTCGAGCACCTGGGCGAGCACGCCGCGGCGGCGCGCCTGATGCGCGCGATCGAGCAGGTCACCGCCGACCCGGCGCTGCACACCCGCGACCTCGGCGGCCGCGCGACCACCGCGCAGGTCACGCAGGCGGTGTGCGAGCGCCTTGCCGCCGAGGTCCGCCGCGCTGCCTGAGCCGGCGCTGCCGCACCACCACAGAACACACACGGAGACTGCCATGCCCCTAACCTCTTCCGCCGTCTCGCGCCGCCGCGCGTTGCAGGCGCTGTGCCTCGCCTTCGCCACCGCTGCCGGTGGCGCGGTGGCGCAGCCCTGGCCGAGCAAGCCGATCAGCCTGGTCGTGCCCTTCCCGGCCGGCGGCACCACCGACGTGCTGGCCCGCGCGCTGGCCGACAAGCTGCAGGCCAGCCTGGGCCAGCCGGTGATCGTCGAGAGCAAGCCGGGGGCCGGTGCGACGCTGGGCGCCGACTACGTCGCCAAGTCCAAGGCCGACGGCCACACGCTGCTGGTCGGTGCGGTGCACCACACCATCGCCAGCAGCGTCTACAAGAAGCTGCCCTACGACTTCCAGAAGGACTTCCTGCCCGTCACGACCATCGCGCTGGTGCCCAACGTGCTGGTGGTCAACGCGGCGACGCCGGCGAAGAACGTCGCCGAGCTGGTGGCGATGCTGAAGGCCCAGCCGGGCAAGTTCAACTACGGCTCGAACGGCAACGGCACCGCGCAGCACCTGATCGGCACGCAGTTCGAGAACATGACCGGCACCGACATCGCGCACATCCCCTACAAGGGCAGCGGCCCGCTGACCACCGACCTGCTCGGCGGCCAGGTGACGATGTCGTTCGACACCATCACGCCGGTGCTGCAGCACATCCGCAGCGGCAAGCTGCGTGCGCTGGCAGTGACCACGGGGCGGCGCGCCTCGGCGTTGCCCGACGTGCCGACGCTGGACGAGTCCGGCCTGCGCGGCTTCGACATCGGCACCTGGTTCGGCGTGCTGGCGCCGGCGGCGACGCCCAAGGAGGTGGTCGCGCGGCTGAACGCCGAGATGGTGAAGATCATCCAGTCGAGCGAGTTCCGCAAGCGCATGGAGGAGATCGGTGCCGAGCCGATCGGCGACAGCCAGGCGCAGATGGCCGCGCAGGTGAAGAACGAGACCGAGAAGTTCGCCCGCCTGGTCAAGGACGCCAAGGTGGTCATCGAGTGACCGCGACGGTCAGCAGGCTGCTGTCGGCCTCGTTGCCCCAGCCGTCGCGCGCGCGGGCGAACACGCTGACCTCGGTGCGGCCGTCGGCCGGCACGGCGACGTCCCACTGGTAGGGCTCGGCGCCGTCGCTGCCCAGCCGCGTCGCGACGCCGCCGTCGAGACGGTAGAAGGCGACGCTGTCGATGCCGCTCTCGTCCGATGCCGCGGCGGCGACGCGCAGCACGCCGCCGGCCAGCCACGCTGGACTGTGCGCTGGTGATGCTGACCGACGGTGCGCCATCGTCGTCGCCGCCGCCACCCCAGCCGATGTACAGCCCGCCGCCGCAGCCGGCGAGCAGCAGCAGGGCGCACAGCGCGATGGCGGCGGCGAGGCGCTTCATGCCACGATGGTAGCCATCAGCCGCGCGGCAGTCGTGCCAGTTCGTCACCGACCAGCTTGACCACCAGCTTGTCCAGCGTCTGCACCGAATAGTTCTGCACGTCGTGAACGGTCTTCGTGCCCGGGCCGCTGCCGGGGTCGGCGGCGTCCTTGTAGGTCAGGAAGACGAAGCGGCCGGCGGTGTACTGCGCGATCTGGCGGTAGATGTACTCGCCCTCCGGTTCCAGCCCGCTGGCGCCGACGGCGAACAGCTTGATGCCCTTGGCCAGCGCGGCCTGCATGTCGACGTCGTACTGCGGGCCGCCGTAGTCCAGGTGCGGCGCGGCGTCGGCCACCAGCACCACCAAACGTGCCGCATCGCTGCGCCAGCTCAGGCCGTGCACGGTCTCGTGCAGCGCCTCGTTGAGCGCCTCGGGCTTGTCGCCGCCACCGCCGGCCTGCACTCGCGCCAGCACGTTCTGGAAGGCGCCGAGGTCGTCGGTGAAGTCGTGCGTGCGGGTCAGGAAGGCGTCGCCGCGGTCGCGGTAGGCGACCAGGCCGTAGCAGATGTCGGGCTGGCCCGGCAGCTGCGAGATCTGCTGCGACATCGCGCGCATCGAGGCCTTCAGCTTGGCGATCTCGTCGCCCATCGAGCCGGTGGCGTCGATCAGGAAGACCAGGTCCAGGCGCGCCCGCTGCACCACGCTCGCCTGGCCCAGCCTGACCTGCAGCGCGGCACGTTCGCCGCGGACCAGCGTCGTGCGCGACCAGGCCGCACCCTTGCGCACCGCGATGCCCAGCGTGCGGTCGGACACCTCGGGCGACAGGAAGGCACGCGGGTGCAGCCAGACCCGGCCGGCGGTGTCGGTGCGGGCCCACATCACCGGCGCATGGCGGCCGGCACGCTGCACCGCGACCTCGGCGTCGTGCACCGGGCGGCCGGCGTTGTCGGTGACCTCGAGCAGGTAACGTTCGGCGACGTCACGATCGCGCACCGCCAGCCCGCCATTGCGCTGGCGGTAGGCGAGGTATTCACCGAAGTCGGCGTTGTCGTCGACCATGCCGGCGGTGACCGTCTCGGCACGCGGCAGGAGCTGACGGCGCGACTCCGGCATCGGCGCCGGCTGCGCGGCCGCGGCGTCGGCAGCGGCTTCGCGCTCGGCCGGCGCGGTGGCGATGCCGGGTGCGCTCGGCGCCGCGCTCTTGGCCGACTCGGCGCGGCGCAGCAGGCGCGCATCGGCCGTTGAAGCGGCGAGGTCGTCGCGCTCGGCGCCGCGGCCGCGGTGACCGTACTGCCCGGCACCGCCGGGCACTTCCCGCGTGGTCGGCAGGCGGCGGCAGTGGCTGGCGCTCGGCGACTCGAAGACCGGCAGCGTGAAGTCCTGCGCCGCGGGCTGCGTTTCGGACCAGGGTGGCGGCCAGGCGCCCGGCGCGGCGGCATGGGCGGTCGGTGACTCGGCCACCGCGCAGGCGGCGAGCAAGGCCAGCACGGCCGTGACGGGCGCGGCGGCGAGGCGGAAGGACGGGATCATGGTTTCTCCTCGTGGGTGGTGGGTCGTGCGGGTGGAACGAGGGCTGATACGGACGAGCCACATGAACGGGGTGAGTCGGCCGCACTACAAATGGAGATCACCCCGTGGCGGCCCGCCGGCCGTATCAGTGGCGGATGAGGCAGACTCCCACCCCGATGAGCGCGATGCCCGACGACGACGACACGCTGATGGCCGCCTACGTGCGCGGCGAGGCCGTCGCGTTCGAGCAGCTCTACGAGCGCCACCGGCTGGCGCTGTACCGCTTCGTGAGGCGCCTGCTCGGCAGCGCCAACGCGGCGCAGGCCGACGAGGTGTTCCAGGACACCTGGCTGCGTGTGGTGCAGGCGCGCGCGCGCTGGCAGCCGCAGGGCGCGAGCTTCCGCACCTGGCTGTTCACGCTCGCCCACCACCGCGCGATCGACCTGCTGCGCAAGAGTGGCCGCGAGGTCGCGATCGACGCCCACGAAGGCGAGGACGGCGAACCCTGGCAGCCAGAGGTGAACGCTGCCGAGGCCTGGCAGCACTGGCCGGCGCCGGCCTCGTCGACGCTGCAGGGCGACGAACTCGCCTTCTGGCGCCGCGCCGGCGAGAAGCTGCTAGCCTGCCTGGACGAACTGCCGCTGGCGCAGCGCAGCGCCTTCCTGCTGCACCACGACGACGGCCTCGCGCTGGCCGACGTGGCGCATGCGCTGGAGGTCGGCTTCGAGACCGCGAAGACGCGGCTGCGCTATGCGATGGCCAAGCTGCGCGCCTGCATGGGCGCCTACCTCGCGCCGGAGTCGACGCGATGAGTCGTAGTGCTGCATGACCCACCGGCCACGACGACGACCTGCCGCACGACGCCTGGCTGCGTGAGGCGCTGCGCCATGCACCCGATGCCGAGGCCGGCCCGCCGCCCAAGCTGAACGAGACCATCCTGCGCATGGGCCGCGCGGCAGTGGCGCCGCGGCCGGAGCGCAAGGCCGCGCCGGCGATGCCGATGGCCACGGCGCCGTCGTCGGGCGGCCTGGCCCGGACACTCTCGGCCTGGTGGTCGTGGCTGGCCCGCCCGCCGGTGGCGGCGGGCTTCGCCGGCCTGATGGTGGCCACCGTGGTCGGCGTGATGTGGTGGGACCGGCCGCTGGAAGAGGCGCTGCCGCCGCGCGAGGAGGCTGTGGTGGCTGCCGCCCCTGCCACGCCGCCGAACGCCGCGACGACCGCCACGGCCGATGCGGCGGCAGCGAAGCCGGCCGGGCTGCCCGATGCCGCCAAGCGCGCGGCACCACCGGTGCCGGCCGAGACCGACCTGGCGAAGAACCGGTCGGCGTCGACCGCACCTGCCACCGCGCTGACGATGAAGAAGGCCGAGGCCGCGCCGCCGGTGGTGGCCGCAGCCCCGGCCCCGACCGCCCCGGCAGTGGCGGCGGCGCCGGCTCCCGCGCCAGCGCCCGCCATCGCGGCCGACGGCGCCGCCCGCGAGCGCGAGGCCCTGGCCGAACGCCGCGACATGGCCTCGGCCCGCATGGCTGCCGCGGCGCCGCCGGCAGCGGCGGCGGCGGCGTCGGCCTACATCGAGACGCCCAGCCTGAGCAACCTGCGCTTCGAGATCCGCCGCCAGCCGGACGCCTGGACCTGGCAGCGCGACGAGGGCGAGGCGCGGGCCATGGACCGGTCGATGGAAGACTGGATCGCCCAGGCCGACCGTGCCGCGCGCACGGTGTGGCTGGCAGGCGCCGGCGGGCCGGACACCACCACCACGACGCTGCGCTTCACCCGCGGCGGCGTGGTGCGCGCGGTGCTGCGCCTGGGCCCGAACGGCATGCGGCTGACCCGCGGCGGCAAGACCGAGCAGGCCGAGCTGTCGCGCGGTACCGCGTCCACGCTGCAGGGTTCGCTCGACGCGCTCGGCCCCTGACAGCTCGCGACAGCGCGCGTCGCTATCATGGGCGGTTTGCCCCGAGCGCCGTCGATGTCGAAACCTGCAGCGTCCATCGTTCCGGAGTCCCCGGTCATCCGCGTTCGCGGGGCGCGCACCCACAACCTGAAGAACATCGACCTCGACATCCCGCGTCACCGGCTGGTGGTGATCACCGGGCTGTCGGGTTCGGGCAAGTCCAGCCTCGCCTTCGACACGCTGTACGCCGAAGGCCAGCGCCGCTACGTCGAGAGCCTGTCGGCCTACGCGCGGCAGTTCCTGCAGCTGATGGACAAGCCCGACGTCGACGTGATCGAGGGGCTGTCGCCGGCGATCAGCATCGAGCAGAAGGCGACCAGCGCACAACCCGCGCTCGACCGTCGGCACGGTGACGGAGATCCACGACTACCTGCGCCTGCTCTACGCCCGCGCTGGCACGCCGTTCTGCCCCGACCACAGCCTGCCGCTGCAGGCCCAGAGCGTCAGCCAGATGGTCGACGCGGCGCTGGCGCTGCCCGAAGGCACCAAGCTGATGGTGCTGGCGCCGGTGGTGCGCGACCGCAAGGGCGAGTTCGTCGAGCTGTTCCAGGACATGCAGGCGCAGGGCTTCGTGCGCTTCCGCGTCGACGGCACGCCCTGCGAGGCGGCCGACGTGCCGAAGCTGAAGAAGGCCGAGAAGCACGACATCGACGTCGTGATCGACCGCGTCAAGGTGCAGCCCGGCCTGCAGCAACGCCTGGCCGAGAGCTTCGAGGCGGCGCTGCGCATCGCCGAGGGCCGCGCGATCGCGCTGGAGATGGACTCCGGCCAGGAGCATCTCTTCTCCAGCAAGTTCGCCTGCCCGGTGTGCAGCTACTCGCTGCCGGAACTGGAGCCGCGGCTGTTCTCGTTCAACTCGCCGGTGGGCGCCTGCCCGAGCTGCGACGGCCTCGGCCAGGTGACGGTGTTCGACCCCGAGCGGGTGGTCGCCTTCCCGTCGCTGTCGCTGGCCAGCGGCGCGGTGAAGGGCTGGGACCGGCGCAACGCCTACACCTTCTCGCTGCTGGAGAGTGTCGCGCGGCACTACCAGTTCGACATCGACACGCCCTTCGAGGAGCTGCCGAAGCCGGCGCAGAAGGTGCTGCTGTACGGCTCGGGCACGGAGGACGTCGAGTTCATCTACCAGGCCGAAGGCGCGAAAGGCAAGCAGCGTGTCGTCAAGCGCTGGCACCCGTTCGAAGGCATCCTGCCGAACTTCGAGCGGCGCTTCCGCGAGACCGATTCGGCGGCGGTGCGCGAGGACCTGGTGCGCTACCAGGCGGCCCGCCCCTGCCCCGACTGCCAGGGCACGCGGCTGCGCCGCGAGGCGCGCAACGTGTTCCTGGTCGACGGCCCGGAGACCAAGGACGCGCCCAAGGAGCCGATCTACCGCGTCGAGCACTTCACGCTGCGCGAGTGCCTGGCCTACTTCGAGTCACTGCGGCTGGTCGGCGCCAAGGCCGAGATCGCCGACAAGGTGGTGCGCGAGATCCGCTCGCGGCTGAAGTTCCTCAACGACGTCGGCCTCAACTACCTGAGCCTGGACCGTTCGGCCGATACGCTGTCCGGCGGCGAGGCGCAGCGCATCCGCCTCGCGTCGCAGATCGGCTCCGGCCTGACCGGCGTGATGTACGTGCTCGACGAACCCAGCATCGGGCTTCACCAGCGCGACAACGAGCGCCTGATCGGCACGCTGCGCCACCTGCGTGACCTCGGCAACAGCGTGCTGGTCGTCGAGCACGACGAGGACGCGATCCGCGCCGCCGACCATGTCATCGACCTCGGCCCCGGCGCCGGCGTGCATGGCGGGCAGGTGATCGCGCAGGGCACCGCCGACGAGGTGGCAGCGAACCCCGACTCGCTGACCGGCCGCTACCTCGGCCGCGTGCTGAAGATCGCCGTGCCGGCTGCGCGCCGCACGCTGGCCGACAGCACCGACCCGCAGCTGCTGAAGATCAGCGGCGCGCGCGGCAACAACCTCAAGCGTGTCGACGTCGAGATCCCGGTCGGGCTGTTCACCTGCGTGACCGGCGTGTCGGGCTCGGGCAAGAGCACGCTGGTCAACGACACGCTGTACGCGGCGGTGGCGCGCAAGCTCTACAACTCGCACACCGAGGCGGAGCCGCACGATGCGATCGAGGGGCTGGACGCCTTCGACAAGGTGATCAACGTCGACCAGAGCCCGATCGGCCGCACGCCGCGTTCCAACCCGGCCACCTACACCGGCCTGTTCACGCCGATCCGCGAGCTGTTCGCCGAGGTGCCGGCGGCGCGCGAACGCGGCTACGGCCCGGGCCGCTTCAGCTTCAACGTTGCCGGCGGGCGCTGCGAGGCCTGCCAGGGCGACGGCGTCATCAAGGTCGAGATGCACTTCCTGCCCGACGTCTACGTGCCCTGCGACGTCTGCCACGGCCGCCGCTACAACCGCGAGACGCTGGAGGTGCTCTACAAGGGCAAGAACATCACCGAGGTGCTGAACCTGACGGTGGAGGACGCGCTCGGCTACTTCAACGCGGTGCCCAACATCGCGCGCAAGCTGCAGACGCTGCTCGACGTCGGCCTCGGCTACATCCGCCTCGGCCAGAGCGCGACCACGCTGTCGGGCGGCGAGGCGCAGCGCGTCAAGCTGGCGCTGGAGCTCAGCAAGCGCGACACCGGCCGCACGCTGTACATCCTCGACGAGCCGACCACCGGCCTGCACTTCGCCGACATCGACCTGCTGCTGCGCGTGCTGCACCAGCTGCGCGATGCCGGCAACACCATCGTCGTGATCGAGCACAACCTCGACGTCATCAAGACCGCCGACTGGCTGATCGACATGGGCCCCGAGGGCGGCGCCGGCGGCGGCACGGTGGTGGCGCAGGGCACGCCCGAAGCGGTGGCCGCGAACCCGGCCAGCCACACCGGCCGCTACCTGGCGCCGCTGCTCGCCGAGTGACGCGGCGCTGACCGAGCGCGGCACGGGGTCTTCCCCGGCGTGGCTAGACTGCGCCCTCACGAAAGCACGAGGAGACCACGATGGCGCTGACGGTGGATTACTACTTCGCTCCCAACTCGCCGTGGACCTACCTCGGCCACGAGCGCTTCGCGCAGATCGCGAAGGCGGCGGGCGCCGCCGTCAACGTGCTGCCGGTCGACCTGGGCGGCAAGGTCTTCCCGGTGTCCGGCGGCCTGCCGCTGGCCAAGCGCGCACCGCAGCGCCAGGCCTACCGCCTCGTCGAGCTGAAGCGCTTCAGCGACTTCCTCGGGCAGCCGATCGTGCTGCAGCCGAAGTACTTCCCGGTCAACGCCGACGACGCCGCCAAGCTGATCATCGCCGTCGACATGCACGACGGCAGCGAGGCCGCGATGCGCATCGCCGGGCGCATCCTGCGCGGCGTGTGGGTCGACGAGCGCAACATCGCCGACCTGCGCGACCTGGCGACGATGCTCGCCGAGGAAGGCATGCCGGCGCGGCGGCTCGACGACGCGATGAGCCAGGCGGTGCACGTGCGCTACGAGCAGGATTCGCAGCGTGCCGTCGACGCCGGTGTGTTCGGTGCGCCGAGCTACGTGGTCGACGGCGAGCTCTTCTGGGGCCAGGACCGGCTCGACTTCCTGCAGCGCCGCCTCGCGCAGGGCTGAGCGCGATGCGCCGCATCCTGCTTGCCGCGCTGATGCTGGTGCTGGCCGGCGCGGCCCGCGCGCAGGCCTACGTCGGCCCGATCTTCGACGCCCACCTGCACTACAACGACGAGGCCTGGATGTCGGCGCATCCGCTCGACGACGCGCTCGGCCGCATGAGCCGCAGCGGCGTGCGCGCGATCGTCGCCAACAGCCGGCCCAACGACGGCACCAAGTCGCTGGCCAGCGCACGCGACAAGACGGCCGCGGCCGGCGTGACGGTGGTGCCGTTCGTCCGCCTGTACCGCAACCGCGACGACTACTCGAACTGGTTCCGCGACGAGAGCATCCACGAGATGGTGCTGAAGGAGCTGGCCGCCGGCACCGCCGCCGGGCCGTATCGCGGCCTCGGCGAGTTCCACCTCTACGACAGCGCCAACGCCAACGGCCCGGTGGCCAGGAAGCTGATGCAGCTGGCCGAGGCCAGGGACCTGGCGGTGCTCGCGCATGTCGACGACACGGCGATCGACCTGCTGATGGCGCATGCGCCGAACGCGCGGCTGATCTGGGCCCACACCGGCATCGGCGGCGCACCGGTCGAGCGGGTGCGTGCGCTGCTGGCGAAGTATCCGAAGCTGATGGGCGAGCTGTCCTACCGGCCTGGCTTGACCGAAGGCAAGGGCGGGCTCAGCAACGAGTGGAAGTCACTGCTGAACGCACACAGCGAGCGCTTCCTGGTCGGCTCCGACACCTGGATCAACGCACGCTGGGCCGGCTACGAGAGCCTGATGGACGACGCGCGGCGCTGGCTGGCCGACCTGCCCGAGCCGGCTGCGCGACGCATCGCCTGGGAAAACGGCGCGCGCCTGTTCGGTTTGCCACAGACACTGCCACCGCGCTGAGGCTCGCCGGGCCACAATGGGGCGAGCCCCTCGCGCCGCCCATGCCCGACTTCCCGCTGCCCGTCGACGAGTCCTCGCGCCTCGCCGTGCTGCGCGAGCTGGGCCTGCTGGACACGCCGCGCGAGCCGGCCTACGACGCACTCGCCGCCGCCGCTGCCGCGATCACCGGCTGCGCGATCGGTTCGTTCTCGCTGATCGACTCCACACGGCAATGGTTCAAGGCCGCGCACGGCATCACGCTGCGCGAGGTGCCGCGCGAGAACAGCTTCTGCGCGCACGCCATCCTCGGCGACGCTCCGATGGTGATCACCGACACGCGTGCCGACAGCCGCTTCCGCGCCAACCCCTACGTGGTCGCCGACGACGGCATCCGCTTCTACGCCGGCGTGCCGCTGGCGCTGGATGGCCGCAAGCTCGGCACGCTGGCGGTCATGGATGCCGTGCCGCGCCGGCTCGACGACGCGCAGCAGCAGGCGCTGGTCGGGCTGGCCGGCATCGGCGTGGAGCTGCTGCGCAGCCGGCGCCGCCTGCGTGCGCTGCACGACGAACGCACGCGGCTGCACGACCTGGCGCGCGCTTCCGGCGACTGGATGTGGGAGCTCGATGCCGAGCTTCGCTACCGCTGGATCTCGGGGCTGTTCGAGCCGATCACCGGCATGCCGCCGGAGGCCCTGCTCGGCCAGGCCATCGTCGACACACCGCTGCTCGATGTGCAGGGCGAACCGCTGCAGCCGCTGCGCGGCATCGTCGAGCTGCTGCGCCGCGGCCAGCCGTTCAGCCGTATCGTCACCGCCAAGCAGACACCGCGCGGGCGTCTGCTGGTGTCGCGCAGTGCACTGCCGATCGTCGACGACGACGGCCGGCTGCGCGGCTGGCGCGGCACCGCACGCGACGTGACCGCGCAGATCGAGGCGCAGACCAGCTCGGCGCGGCACGACGAACTGCTGCGCAAGCTGTCGTCGCAGATCCCGGGCATGATCTTCCAGTTCGTGCGCCATGCCGACGGCCGCATCGGCTTCCCCTACGTCAGCCGCGGGGTCGAGACGGTGTTCGGCGTGCCGGCCGATGCGGTGATGGCCAACCCGGCGCACGCCTTCCAGATCGTCCACGCCGACGACCGCGACCGTGTGCTCGGCGGCATCGCTCGTTCGGCCGAGCAGCTGTCGCTGTGGCAGGACGTCTACCGCGTCACGCTGATCGACGGCCGCATGCGCTGGATCGAGACACGCGCCTCGCCCGAGCGCCTGCCCGACGGCGGCACGCTGTGGCACGCCTTCAGCGCCGACGTCACCGAGCGACAGCAGACCCAGCAGGCACTGCGCGAGGTCGAGGCACGCTGGGACATGGCAGCGCGCGCCACCGGCCTGGGCCTGGCCGAGCTGCACCTGGCCAGCGGCCGGCTCGACTTCGACGAACGCGCCTGCCGCAACCACGGCCTGCCCTATCCGTCGCCCGACTTCACTTTGGCCGACTGGGTCGCGGCCATGCATCCCGAGGACCGCGAGCGCGCGGCGGCGGCCGTGCGCCACGCCATCGCCACCTGCGGCCCGCTGAACGACCGCGCGCGTGTCTGCCGGCCCGACGGCGGCGTGCGCACGCTCGAGTTCGTCGGCCAGACGCTGGTCGATGCGAAGGGCGCACCGACCGGCATCCTCGCGACCTGCCGCGACGTGACCGAGCAGGCCGAGAACGAGCGGCTGCGCCAGGACAAGGAGAGCGCGGAGCAGGCCAGCCGCGCGAAGAGCGAGTTCCTGTCGCGCATGAGCCACGAGCTGCGCACGCCGCTGAACGGCATCCTCGGCTTCGCGCAGCTGATGGCGCTGGACCGCCAGGCACCGCTGGCACCCGACCAGCAGCGCCGGCTCGACAGCGTCGTCCAGGCCGGTGCCCACCTGCTGGACCTGATCAACGACGTGCTCGACCTGGCGCGCATCGAGCACGGCCCCGACTCACTGACGCTGGAACCGGTCGACGCCGCGGCCGTGCTGTCGCGCTGCCTGGCGCTGATCGCGCCGCTGGCCGAGCAGACCGGCGTGCAGCTGCCGCAGCTTGGCCTGCCGCCGTGCTGGGTGCGCGCCGAGCGCCGCGCGCTCGAGCAGGTGCTGATGAACCTGCTGTCCAACGCGATCAAGTACAACCGCCGCGACGGCGCCGTGCACCTGCGCATCGAAGCGCAGGGCGAGCGTGTGCGCCTGGCGGTGCGCGACGAAGGTGCCGGCCTGAACACCCAGCAGCAGGCACGGCTGTTCCAGCACTTCGAGCGGCTCGGCGCCGAGGCCAGCAACGTGCCGGGCAGCGGCCTCGGCCTGGTCATCTCGCGCGAGCTGGTGCGCGCCATGGGTGGCGAGCTGCAGGTGCACAGCGTGCCGGGCGAGGGCTCGACCTTCACGATCGTGCTGTCGGCCAGCGATGCGGCGGCCGGTGCGGAAGCGAACGCCGCATCGCCGGCGGCCGCGACGGCCTCGGCCTGGACGGCGCCGCGCACGGTGCTCTACATCGAGGACGAGCCGCTCAACGCGCTGCTGATGCAGGAGGTGTTCCGCCTGCGGCCGGCCTGGACGCTGCAGGTGGTGGACCGCGGCCAGCCGGGGCTGGCGCGAGCCGCCGAGCTGCGGCCCGACGCGGTGCTGGTCGACATGAACCTGCCCGACATGAACGGCGCCGAGGTGGTGCGCCGCCTGCGCGCGGACGAGCGCACGCACGCGCTGCGCTGCGTCGCGCTGTCGGCCGACGTGATGGCCGAGCAGATCGAGGCCGCGCTGGCCGCCGGCTTCGACGACTACTGGACCAAGCCGATCGACGTCTCGCAGGTGCTGGCCGGCCTCGACCGGCTGCTCGGCACCGAGGCGCAGCAGGCATGAAAAAGCCGGCGTGATCGACACCAGGCCGGCATGAAAGAGCCGGCGTGATCGACAGCGTGCCGGCATGAAAAAGCCGGCCACAAGGGCCGGCTTCCAGTCTGCGCGACGGGCACCCTTGTTCAGGGCGCCGCGGCAGCCACGCTCACTTCAGGTGGGCGTTGACGTACTTCGTCAGCTCGAACATCGACACCTGAGCCTGCTTCACGACTTCCTTCAGCTTGGCATCGGCGTTGATCAGCGTGCGCTTGACCTTGTCCTGCAGGCCGTTCTTCTTGATGTACTCCCAGACCTTCTTCGTCACCTCGGTGCGCGGCAGCGGCTTGTCGCCGATGATCGCGGCGAGCGCAGCGCTCGGCGTCATCGGCTTCAGGAACGCGGCGTTCGGGGTGCGCTTCTTGGCCGGAGCCTTCTTCGCGGCGGCCTTCTTGGCCGGGGCCTTCTTGGCCGGGGCCGCCTTCTTCGCCGGAGCGGCCTTCTTGGCCGGGGCCTTCTTGGCGGGTGCCGCCTTCTTGGCCGGGGCCTTCTTCGCTGCCGCCTTCTTGGCGGGAGCCTTCTTCGCAGTTGCCATGTTGATTCTCTCCATCAAAAGTCTGTTGATGTGCCCGGGATGGGCGAGGCTCGCGTGGAACCTCATTTCTCCATAGCACCGTGCGGAGCGAATGGTATAGCGTCACTGCTGCATTGAGAAGCAGTTTTCACTCGGAGAACGTTGATCTTGTCGAGGCAAATCGCGCTTTTGTCTCGCCTAAGCGTCACCTAGGGCGCTCCCAGGGAGCTTCGAGGGCACTTTTCGAGCTGTCGACGAGCAGCGAACGCGGCACGTTCGCGAGCGTGTCGACACCGCACAGAGCCATCGCGATCTCGAGTTCGTCGCGCAGCAGGCGCAGCGCCAGCGCCACGCCGTGCGCGCCGGCGACGGTCAGCGCATGCACGATCGGGCGGCCCACCAGCACCGCGCGCGCGCCCAGCGCGATCGCTTTCAGCACGTCGGTGCCGCGGCGGATGCCACCGTCGACGAGCAGCGGCAGCGCGCCGTCGACCGCCTCGGCGATGCGCGGCAGCGCCCACGCCGTGGGCAGTGCGCCGTCGAGCGTGCGGCCACCGTGGTTGGAGACGATCAGTGCGGCGGCGCCATGCTGCAGCGCGAGGCGCGCGTCGTCGGCGTGCAGCACGCCCTTGAGCAGCAGCGGCAGCCGGGTGTTGGCTTGCAGCCAGGCGACGTCGTCCCAGCTCGGCGCGGCCTGCAGCAGGCCGCCGCACAGTTCGCCGCCGAGCGGCGCACGCGGCGCGCCGGCGAGGTTGACGGCAGTGATGCCGGGCGGCAGCCTGAAGCCGGCACGGCGCTCGCGGTCGCGTGCGCCGTGCACCGGTGCATCGACGGTCAGCACCAGCGCCTCGAAGCCGGCGGCCTCGGCGCGGCGCACGAGCTCGAGGTCGAAGCCGCGGTCGCCCTGCAGGTAGAGCTGGAACCACAGCGGCCCGCGCTGCGCCTCCGGCAGCACCAGCTGCGCGACCTCCTCCATCGCCACGCTCGCCTGCGCGCTCAGCACCATGCCGGCACCCTGCGCCGCGGCGGCCAGCGCAGTGGCGAGCTCGCCGCTGTCGTGCGCCAGGCGCTGGTAGGCCACCGGCGCGACCAGCAACGGGTGCGCCAGCGTGCGGCCGAGCAACTCGACACGCGTGTGACCCTGCACGAGGCGACGCAGCACGCGTGGCTGCAGCCACGGCGCGGCCCAGGCTTCGCGGTTGGCGCGCAGCGTGCGCTCGTCGCCGGCGCCGCCGGCGAGGTAGGCCCAGGCGTTGGCGTCGAGCCGCTCGCGCGCCTTCGCCTCGAAGTCGTCGAGGTTGACGATGCCGGCGGTGTCGCTGCCCGTCATGCGCCGCTCAGGTGTCGGCCCACTGGCGCAGCAGGTTGTGGTACGTGCCGGTCAGCGCCACCGCCTCGTCGCTGTCGCCGTGGCGCGCACGCAGCCGCACCAGCGCCATGTCCATGTCGTGCAGCAGGCGGCGCTGCTCGTCGCTGCGCACCAGGCTCTCGATCCAGAAGAAGCTGGCGAGGCGATGGCCGCGTGTCACCGGCTCGACGCGGTGCACGCTGGTGCCGGGATAGAGCACCAGGTCGCCGGCCGGCAGCTTGATGCGCGGCGTGCCGAAGGTGTCCTGGATGACCAGTTCGCCGCCGTCGTAGTCGGCCGGATCGGCGAGGAACAGCGTGCACGACAGGTCGGTGCGCACACGCTGCTGGCCGTCCGGGTGGTAGCGGATCGCCTGGTCGACATGCGCGCCGTAGGTGTTGGCGCTGCCGCCGTAGCGGTTGAACAGCGGCGGCAGCACCCGCTTGGGCAATGCCGCCGAGAAGAACAGCGCGTGGCGCTCGAGCGCGCCGAGCACGATGGACTGCAGCTCGGCCAGCTCCGCGCTGCCGGCGGCGAGCTGCTCGTTGTTCTTCACCTTCGCTGCCTGCGCCCCGGCGGTGGCGCGGCCGTCGCTCCAGCGCGCCGCCGCGAGCAGCGCGCGGGCGCGCGCCAGCGGCGCGCCGGTCAGCACCTCCGGGATGTGCAGCAGCATCGCGCCGTCTCGCTCAGAACTTCAGGGCCGTGGTCAGCTGGATGGTACGCGGCTTGCCCGGGATGTAGTGACCGCGGTAGAGCTGGTCGGCGTAGTGCTCGTCGGCGATGTTGGTCACGTTGAGCTTGAAGCTGACCGGCCCGTCGCTGTACTCGGCCATCGCGTCGGCAGTGATGAACTTCGACGCGCGCACCAGCGAGTCCGGCGCGAGTCCGGCCGGCTTGTCGCCGCTGCGTGCGTTGAGGCCGGCACCGACCCGCCATTTCGGCGTGATCTTGTAGGTGGTCCACAGCGTGCCGGTGTGCTTGGGCGTCAGGCCAGGGCGCGAGCCGACGGCCTCGGTGCCCTGCGCACCGCTGGACGAATCGACCTTGGCCACCGGGATGTACGCGTAGGAGCCGTAGATCTCCCAGGCCGGCGTGATGCGGCCGGACAGGTCGAGCTCGACGCCGGCGGCATGGCGCTCACCCGACAGCACGTAGTTGCAGGCGTTGACCGACTCGCTGTCGCGGTTGCGCTCGTTGTACTTGGTCGAGTGGAACAGCGCGATCCGCGTGCTCATGTTGCCGCCGGCCGAGTCGATCTTCGCGCCCAGCTCGATGTTGCGGCTGGACTCCGGCGCGGTCTGCGCGGTGCCGGCGTCGTACTGGTAGGTGTCGCCCGAGGTGTTGAACGAGGTGCCGTAGGAGAGGTGGTAGGACTGCAACTCGTTGGGCTGGTACAGCACGCCGAAACGCTTGCTCCACAGCGAGTCGCTGCGTTCCAGCGTCGTGCCCGGCTGCACCGTGCAGGGGTTGTTGCCGCCACCGCCGCCGCCGCCCGTGGCGACCAGGTTGCGGTAGGTGCCGTCCATCTTGTCCCAGCGCAGCCCGGCCAGCAGCTTCCAGGCCGGCGCGACCTGCAGCAGGTCCTGCGCGTAGAACCCCAGCGCGCGCGCCTCGAAGGTCCGGTTGCGCACCAGCTGGCGCGCCGCTTCGTCGACGCTGGCGCCGTCGTTCGGCGTGCCGACCGTGGTGCGCGGCTTGATCAGCTCGGGGCTGGTCTGTGCGACGGCGAAGTTGTCGAAGTCCTCGCGCGCCAGATCGGCGCCGGCCTGCACGCTGTGCTTCAGGCCGCCCCAGTCGAAGCGGCCGCTGTAGTCGCTCTGCAGGTAGCGGGTGTCCATGTCCATCACCTTGGCCTGCACGCCGGTGTCACCGGAGCGGCGCAGCACGGTGTCGGGGCCGAAGTTGTCCTTGGTCACCTCGGCCGGGCAGCTCGGGTCGTTGTTCTGCGTGCAGAAGCGGATCGCGCTGGCGCGCTGGTCGCGGTCGTAGCGCGCGATGCGCAAGGCCGTGCGCAGCTCGCCCTGGCTCGGGCCGCCGAAGCGGTGGATGTGGCTGAAGTTGCCCTGCGTCGTGCCGCTGCGCGCGTAGTCGCTCTTCAGGCCGTAGTAGTTCTTCGGGTCGGTGTTCCACAGGAAGTCGCCGCCACCGGCGCCCGGCGCCAGCCACGGCAGGCCGTAGTGGATGCCGTTGTCGTTCTGCAGGTGGTACAGACCGGCCGAGAACTCGTCGGCGGTGCCGATGCCCCAGCGCAGCGTCGGCGCGATGCCCTGCTTGTCGATCTTGTTGCCCCACTGATCGGCGGCGGTGTTCATCACGTTCAGGCGCAGCGCGGCGTTCTCGCCGGTCTTCAGGTTGAAGTCGCCGGTGACGCGCGCGTACTCGCCGTTGCCGATCGTGATCGCCAGCTCGTTCTGGTTGATCAGCATCGGCTGCTTGCTGACCTGGTTGACCGCGCCACCGGTGGAGCCGCGCCCGAACAGCATCGACGCCGAGCCGCGCAGCACTTCGAGGCGGTCCCAGTTGAAGCTGTCGCGGTCGTAGAAGGCCGGGTCGCGCATGCCGTCGATGAAGATGTCGCCGGTGCTCTGCAGCGAGAAGCCGCGCAGGCGGATGTCCTCCTCGCCGCCTTCGGCGGCCTGGAAGCTGATGCCGGCGGTGTTCTTCAGCGCGTCCTTCAGCGTGTCGAGGTTGCGGTCGTCGATCAGCTTCTCGGTCACCACGGTGATCGACTGCGGCACGTCGCGCAGTTCCTGCACACCCTTGCCGATGCGCGTCTCGGTCGCCTGGTAGGCGTCTTTGCCGGCGTTCTCGGCCTGCGCCTTCACCTTGATCGGCGCCAGCGTGGTGTCCTTGTTCTCCGGCGTGGCGGTCTGCGCCTGCGCGGATCCCAGCGCCAGGCCGAAGCCGGCGGCCAGGGCGCCCAGCGGCAGCAGGGTGGGAGCGGGGGCGGCTTTGCGTTTCTTCTTCGGGGTCATGTCGTCCTCGGTACGGTGGTTCGAAAGGGATTCAGGGCAACTCGGGTTCGCTGATGAAGCCGACCTTGGCCAGGCCGGCGCGCGAGGCGTCGGCCAGCGTGCGGGCGACGAAGCGATAGGGCACGGCCTGGTCGGCGCGCAGATGGACCTCGGGCTGCGGCTGTTGCTGGCCGGCGCTGGCAAAGCGGGCGATCGCCGCCTCGCGGGTGACCGACTCGCCGTTCCAGAACAGCCCGCCGGCGGCGTCGATCGCGAACTCGATCTTCTCGGCCTTGGCCTGGTTGACCTGCGCGCTGGCGCGCGGCAGTTCGAGCTTGACGGCGTGGGTGAGCAGCGGCGCGGTGACGATGAAGATCACCAGCAGCACCAGCATCACGTCGATGAGCGGCACCATGTTGATGTCCGACATCGGCGCGCTGGCGCGCTGCGAATCGAAGCTGGCGAAGGCCATGATGGTCCTCCGCTCAGGCCGCCGGGCGCGGCGTCAGCGCACGCACGTTGGCGTTGGCCGGCGCGTCGGCGGCGGCCAGCGGCTGGCCCATCGCCACGAAGGTGTGCACCTCGTACGCGAAGGCATCGAGACGCGACAGAACGACGCGGTTGGCACGCGTCAGCCAGTTGTAGCCGACCACTGCAGGGATCGCGACCGCCAGGCCCAGGCCGGTCATGATCAGCGCTTCGCCGACCGGGCCGGCGACCTTGTCCAGCGTGCCGGCGCCGCTCATGCCGATCGCCACCAGCGCGTGGTAGACACCCCAGACTGTGCCGAACAGGCCGACGAAGGGCGCCGTCGCACCGACGGTGGCCAGCACCGCGAGGCCGTTCTCCAGCCGGGTGGTCTCCTCGTCGAGCACCTTCTTGATGGTGCGCGTGACGAAGTCGCTGGCGCTGCCGGCTTCTTCGAGCTTCGCCGCACCGTAGCGGGCATGGTGGGTCTGCGCCTGCATCGCGTGGCTCGCGAGGTGCGAGAACGGATCGTGCGCGCCGTGCGTCGCGATCTCGTGCGCCACCGCGTCCAGCGAGGTCGCGTTCCAGAAGAAGTTGAGGAACGCCGCGCTACGCCGCTTGCGCACGGCCAGGGTCAGTCCCTTGATGGCGATGATGACCCACGACAGGACCGACATCGCCACCAGCACGGCGAGCAGCGTCTTGCCCACCGCATCGCTTTGCGCGATGAAGTGGCCGAAGCCGAGGGTGGATTCAGCGTTCACGTTCATTTCTCCAGTTCGAAAGGAATCGGGATGCGCGCCCAGCCGGCCGTCGGGCGGCCGTTCTCGGTGGGCGGCTTGAAGCGGGCGCGGCGCACGCCTTCGAGCGCGGCCTCGTCCAGGCGGACGAAGCCGCTGGACTGGGCGATCTGCAGCTGGCGCGGCGCGCCGTCGGCATCGACGAACACACGCACGATCACCAACCCGCTCTCGTTGAGGCGGCGCGAGGCGCGTGGGTAGACCGGCGCGGGCGGTTCCAGGTACTGGATCGCCGATGCGGGCAGTTCGCGCGCCGGCGGTGGCGGCGGTGCGGGTGGCGCCGGTTCGGCGACGACCGCCACCTGCTCCGGCGGTGCCAGCTCGCGTGGCGGCTCGGGTGCGACGAAGGCCGGTGCGGCCGGTGTCGGCGTCGGCGCGGCAGCGATCAGCGGCGCCGGCGGCGGCGGCGTCTTCGGCAGTGGCTTCGGGGGCGGCGGCGCCGGTGGCTCGGGGGGCCGCGGTTGTTCAGGTGCGGGCGGCGCGATCAGGTCGACGAACAGCGGCACCGCCTCGCCGACGGCCTCGCGCACCGCGTCGATCTGCAACAGCCCCCAGGCGGCGACACCGTGCAAAGCGAGGATCGCCGCGACCACGCTGCGACGCAGCGCCGGCGGCAGGTCGTCGCGCGCGGAGGGCGACCCCGGAGGCAAAGAAGCGATTCGGTTCACGATGGTTCACGTTGCTTGCCATCAGCTTAACACGAATCATTCTCATTTGTAGTCGAAATCAAGATGGCGCGCACCCTCGCGCACGACGCTGTCGAGCGTGCCGCACCGCCGTCTTCAGGCCTCGACGAACAGGCGCTGCAGGCTCTCGGCCACATGGCGGCCGAACAAGCGCGCGGTCTTGATGTCGCCCGGCACGAAGGAGTCCGCCGGCGCCGAATGCCCGGCCTGCGCCATCAGCCCGGACCACGAGCCGAGCCGGTTCGCGGCCTCGTCGATCGGTACGCCGGCATGCTGCTCGGGCAGGATGGGGTTGCCGACCCACAGCATGCCGTGCTGCATCGCGAACACGAACATCGACACCAGCGTGGACTGCTTGTCGCCCGAGGGCAGCGAGGACACCGTGAAGCCGGCCGCCAGACGGCCGCGCAGCTGCTGCGTGCGCCACAAACGGCCGGTGGCGTCCATGAAGGCCTTGAACGGCGCGGACACACCGCCGAGGTATGTCGGCGAGCCCAGCACGATGCCGTCGTAGCGCAGCAATTGCTCCGGGTTCAGCGCCAGGTCCTGTGCCTTCAGCAGATGCACCTCGGTCCCTTGCACGCTGCCTGCGCCTTCGGCCACCTGCTGCGCGATGTGCGCCGTGTGGCCGTGGGCACTGTGAAAGACGATGGCGAGCTTCTTCACGACGATGACTCCTGTGGATCGAAAGGGTTGGCGGGATGCGCCGGCGCCTCAGGCCGGCAAGGCGGTCAACAGCCGGGCGGCAAGGTAGAGGCCGACGCCGAACACCGTGTGGTTGGCCAGGCTGCGCAGCACGTTCTTCAGCGGCGTCGCCGTCCGCGAGCTGGCGATGCCGGCGCCCATCGCCGGCTGCATCACGAACAGCGGCGCGGCCACCGTCGCCATGCCCACCGCAACGGCCGGCAGCAGGCGAGGCTGCTGCAGCCACGCCGTGCCCTGCAGTGCGACGAGCAGGCCGGCGAACAGCACGCCGACGCCGTAGTGCGTGAGCCAGCCCAGCGCGAGCTCGGCGGGCACCGCCGGCGCGCGGGCGATCGCCGGGTGCACGAAGCGGCCGCGCGGCAGGTGGCCGACCCAGCGGCCGATGAAGGCGAAGTTCAGCGTCGGCACGCCCAGGCGCCGCAGCAGCAGCAACCAGAGGTCCATCACGGCGGTGGCGCCGATGCCGACCCATGCCACGTGGAGGAAGGTGAATGTCGGGCTCATGGAGCACTCCTGCAGTTGACTCGTCGATTGACGCGAGAGCGTCTGAACGTCAATATAGAAGTTCAAGTCAACTTGAAGTCAAGCAGCCATGGACATCGCCGAAGTCGCCAGGCGCTCGGGCATCCCGGCGTCGACACTGCGCTACTACGAAGAGAAGGGGCTGGTCAGCTCGGCAGGGCGCTCGGGCGCGCGCCGCACCTTCGCGCCCGGCGTGCTCGACCAGCTGGCGCTGATCGCGCTCGGCCAGGCGGCCGGCTTCTCGCTCGACGAGATCCGGTCGATGTTCACGCCCGGCGGCGAGCCGAACATCGACCGCCAGATGCTCTCCACCAAGGCGGACGAGATCGACCGCATGGTCGCGCGGCTGCGGGCGATGAGCCGCGGCCTGCGCCACGCCGCGGTGTGCCCCGCGCCCAGCCACGCCGCCTGCCCGTCGTTCCAGCGGCTGCTGAAGGCAGCGGCGGCGGGCGCGCTGGAGAACCGCCGCAAGCGCGCCGAGCTGCGCAGCCCCGGCGCGCTGCGCAAGTGATCAGTCCGTCGCCGGCAGGCGTGGCGCGGTGCGCACGCTCCACAGCATCGTGATCGCCAGGATGCCGACCACCACGCCGAGCGACACCAGCACCGGGATCTTGAGCACGTCGATCAGCAGCATCTTCGTGCCGATGAAGACCAGGATCACCGCCAGCCCGTAGCTGAGCAGGTGGAACTTGGTGGCCATCGCGGCGAGCAGGAAGAACATCGCGCGCAGGCCGAGGATGGCGAAGATGTTCGAGGTCAGCACGATGAAGGGGTCGTCGGTGATCGCGAAGATCGCCGGGATCGAGTCGACCGCGAAGATCACGTCGGTGATGCCGACCAGCACGACCACCATCAGCAGCGGTGTCGCGATGCGCTTGCCGTTCTCGACCGTCCGGAACTTCTCGCCGTCGAAGCCCTTCGAGACCGGCAGCACGCGGCGCAGCAGCTTGAGCGCCGGGTTGTCGTCCAGGCTCTGTTCCTTGCCGGCCGCCCACCACATCTTGATGCCGGTGGCCAGCAGGAAGGCGCCGAAGACATACAGCACCCAGTGGAACTCGGCGATCAGCAGCCCGCCGAGCAGGATCATCACCGTGCGCAACACGATGGCGCCGACGATGCCGATCATCAGCACGCGCTTCTGGTACGCCGGCGGCACCGCGAAGTAGCTGAAGATCATCAGGAACACGAAGATGTTGTCGACCGCCAGCGACTTCTCGATCAGGTAGCCAGTCAGGAACTCGAGCGCGCGGGTGTTCGCCTCGGCCGCGATGGCCGCATCTTCGTGGGTCTTCAGCGCCCACCAGAACAGCGCATTGAAGGCCAGGCTGAGGAGCACCCAGATCACCGACCACTTGATCGCCTCGGGCACGGTCACTTCGTGCGCACCCTGCTTGCGCAGCACGACGAAGTCGACGAACAGTGCGGCCAGCACCGACACGATGAAAAACGCCCACAGCCAATCCGGGGCCACGGTATTCATGGCAAGACTCCTTGAACTCGACACACGATCCGACGGCGAACCAGCCGCCGGGAGGGGTGCCGAAGAGTCTTGCGGGGGTCCGATGCGGTGGCGTGCATCGCGTCGGACTGCGAGCCCGGACAGCGGCCTGGCGGCCACCGACGGATTGACGGGCTGCGCGACGGTATTGCGCCGTTCGCTACTCCCCCTTCAGCGGGCGCGATTGTCGCGGCAGCCCGGTTCCCCCTGAAGGCCTGGGGAATTGGCGCTATTCTTCGCGCCATGAAGACCATCGTCCGCTGGCTGTTGCTCGCCGCCGCCTTGCTGCTGGTGGCCTACCTCTACCCCGGCGTCACCGTCACGAGCTTCGGCGCGGCGATGATCGCGGCCTTCGTGATCGGCGTGTTCAACACGCTGCTGCGACCGCTGCTGGTGCTGCTGACGCTGCCGGTCACGCTGCTGACGCTGGGCCTGTTCCTGTTCGTCATCAACGCGATGATGTTCTGGGCCGCCGCGCAGGTGCTCGACGGCTTCGCGGTCGCCGGCTTCGCGGCCGCGCTGATCGGCTCGCTGATCTACAGCCTGATCGGCATGGTGATCGACGTCGCGATGGAACGCCTGTTCCCGCGCGCCGGCGCGGCCGGCTGAGTCACCCGCCGGTGCGGCCAGGCGCTGCGGCGCTCTTCAGCGTCGCGCCGCGCACTTCGAAGCGCACCGTCTGCAGCGTGCGTCCTGCCGCGTCGAGCAGGCGCAGCTCGTGCCGGCCGGGCCACGGTGCCCAGCGCAGCGTCGTGCCCTGGCCGAGGCGCCGGCCGTCGAGCACCCAGGTGCCGGCCTCGCCCTCGAACAGGATCTGCTGCGCCTGCGGCGGGATGTCCGGGTCGAGCGCGAAGCGGCTGCCGTCGCGCGGGCTCACGATGCCGAAAGGCCGCGCCGGCGCGAGCTGCGCCGTGGCCGCGAGCCGCGCCTGCTCGGTGCCGGCGAGGAACAGTTCGTCGCGCGCCGCTTCGCGCTGGCCGTCGAACACCACACGCTGCGCCAGCACGCCGGCCGGTCGCGCCGGCACACGAGACGGCTGACCTTCATGCAAGCGCGCCATCAGCTCATGCCAGATCGGCGCCGCGCCACTGACGCCGGACACCGCATGCATGGGCGCGCCGCTGGCGTTGCCGACCCACACGCCGACGGTGTAGCGCTCGCTGAAGCCGATGCACCAGTTGTCGCGCAGGTCCTTGCTGGTGCCGGTCTTCACCGCCGCGAAGCCACGCGTGGCCAGCGAGCTGCCCAGGCCGAAGGTACGTGCGCGTGCCGCGTCGTCGGCCAGGATGTCGACCACCAGGTGCGTGGCCGCGGCATCGGCGATGCGCCGCGCCGGCATCTTCTCGCCGCGCAGCGACGGCGCGCTGTAGACACCGCCGTTGGCCAGCGCACGGTAGGCATTGCTCAGCGCGAGCAGCGTCACGTCGGCGCTGCCCAGTGCCAGCGCATGGCCGTGGTAGCCGCCGGACTCCGACAAGGCGAGGCCGAAGGCGTCGAGCCGCGCGAACAGCGCATCCGGCCCGAGCATCGCGCCGGCCCGCACCGCCGGCACGTTGAGGCTGTTGCCCAGCGCCGTGCGCACGCTGACCCAGCCCTTGAACTCGCGGTCGTAGTTCTGCGGCAGGTACAGTCCGGCAGCGGTGGCGATCTGTGCCGGCGAGTCGTCGAGCAGGCTGGCCGGCGTCAGCAGGCGGCGCTCGAAAGCGAGCTGGTAGACGAAGGGCTTGATCGTCGAGCCGGGCTGGCGCCGCGCGAGCACGCCGTCGACCTGCGCCGCCGCCGAGCTGGCGCCGTTGGCGCCGACCCAGGCGAGCACCGCGCCGCTGGTGTTGTCGAGCACGACGATGGCACCGTCCTCGACGTTGCGGCCGGACAGTTCGGCCAGCTGGCGGCGCAGCGACGTGATGGCCAGGCGCTGCACGCCGACATCCAGCGTGCTGCGCTGCACCGCCGGCCCGCGAGGGGCTATGGCCTGGCGTGCGAAGTGCGGCGCCAGCTGCTCGCCCAGCGGCATGCCGCCGCGGCGTGCCAGCGCGGCGGCGGTGATCACCGGCAGGCCGTCGCAGCCGAGCTGCTGCAGTTGCAGCAGTTCGCAGGCGCGCTGCGCGACACGCTCGGCCGGCGCGTTCGGCGCGCGCACCAGCGCCGCGGCGATCGCCGCTTCGGTGTCGTCCAGGCCGCTGGCGTGCTTGGCGAACAGCGTCTGCGACAAGGCGCTGATGCCGATCATCTCGCCACGCAGCGGCACCGAGTTGAGGTACGCCTCGAGGATCTGGCTCTTGGTCCAGCGGCGCTCGAGCTGCGTCGCGGTGATCGCCTGGCCGATCTTCTGCACCACGCTGCGCCCGCCCTCGGGCCGCGCCAGGCCGTCGTCGATCAGGCCGGCGAGCTGCATGGTCAGCGTCGACGCGCCGCGCGTGCGCGTGTTCCACAGGTTGCCCCAGGCGCTGGCCGCCACCGAGCGCCAGTCGACGCCGCTGTGCTCGTGGAAGCGCTTGTCTTCGCTGAGCAGCAGTGCACGCAGCAGCGCTGGCGAGGTGGCCTCCAGCGGCAGCCAGGGCAGGCGGCGCACGCGGTCGTCGACACGCAGCGTCTGCAGCGGCACGCCGTGACGGTCGGTCAGCACGATGTCGGACGGCCGGTGCGCCGCGCGCACCGCCTCGAAGCTCGGTACGGCCGATGCGGCCAGTGGCCACGCCAGCAGCAGCGTCGACACGAGCCCGGGCAGCACACGCTTCACGGCGCGACCTCGACCATCACGTTCGGAACCTCGCCGAAGCTTTCCGGCGCGTACATCGCCTCGACGCGTGTCGGCGGCAGCGCGAAGCGGCCGGGGTTGTTCAGCCGCAGGCTGTACTCGACCACGTGTTTGCCGCGCGGCAGGTGTTCGTAGTAGCTGCGGAAGGCCTCGAAGCTGCGCTCTTCGTAGGCAGCCCAGGCCGAGCCCTCGCGCTTCTCGCCGCGTGTGGCGATCGCCGAGTCGCGGCCGAGGCCGGAGCCGAGCAGCGTGGCGCCGCCGGGCACCGGGTCGCTCAGCACCACCCAGGTCATGTCGGACTGCGCGTCGATCTCCAGGCGCACGCGCATCACGTCGCCGCGTGACCAGCGGCCCTTCTCCTTCTGCTCGACGGCGCTGACGCTGCGCGTGATCGCATACCCCGCGCGCAGCGGCGCCTTCAGCGGGATCGCTGCCAGGCTCTGCACCGTCAGCCAGGGTTTGCCGCTGCCCTCGTGCTTGACGTTCAGCGTGCCGGCGGCCTCGGGCCAGGGCAGCAGCAGGCGGCCACCGTCGGCGCTGCGTGCCCAGTCGATCGCCTGCGGCGCGGCGCCGGTCGTCGCGCTGCTGCGGCCGGCCACCTTGTCGGCTTCGAACTTCGCCGCGAACTTGTCGAGTGCCAACGAGCCCCACAGGTTGGCCGTCGTCGTCAGCCAGGCGCCGCGCTTCTGCCGCGCCAGGCTGCCGACCACCAGACGCGGCAGCTCGTCCTTCCAGCCCGCTTCGTCGAGCGTGGCGAGGATCAGCTTGGCCGCGTTCGCGTCGGCGCTGTCCATCAGCCACCACCAGAAGTCCTCGTCCTCGGTGGAGAAGCGCAGCGTCGTGCCGGCGTAGGTCAGGCGTGCACGCAGGATCTGCTGCGCCTCGTCGAGACGCTGGGCCCGGTTCGCAATGCCGTCGACCCGCTTCAGGATGCGCAGCCAGTCGATCACCGCGGCGGTCGGCCACAGGTTGGGCGTCAGGTTGACCGAGCCGAGCATTCGCGGCTGCGCACGGCCGTGGCGCGACAGCGCCTCGATGGCGGCGATCTTGCGCACGTCCAGATCGGCACGCGGCGACCAGAACTTGCGTTCGATGCGCCCCTCGACGAAGGCCGTCAGCCCAGCGAGCATCGCGTCGCGCGCCGCCGGCGGCAGCGCGAAGCCGGCCTCGTGCGTCGCCGCGATCAGGTAGGCGGTCAGGCGGTCGCTGCCGCGGGCGCCGTCCTCGGCACGCGGCGGGAAGTAGTTGGCCAGGCCGTCGCTGTCGAGGTAGGTCGGCAGCACGTTGCTGACCTCGGTCCACAGCGCCGGATCGTGCAGCCCCACCGCCTTCGAGACCTTCTGCTCCAGGCAGGCGAAGGGGTAGGTCTCGAAGAAACGACGCAGGCCGGGCAGCGCGCCGGTCAGCTTTGGCTGCAGCGCGACCGCGACACCGCCGCGCTTCGCGCCGCTCGCAGGCAAGGCGTCGGCCGGCGCGGCAATCGGCAGCGCATAGGCACCGTCGAGCTGCGCCAGCGTCGCCTGCAGCACACGCACCGGCACCGCGGCCATCACCAGCTGCGTGAGCTTCAGGCGGTCCTTCGCCGCCCCGCCCTGCTCGTCGACCGCCGCCTCCCAGCTGATGCTGAAGGCATCGGCCGGCACGTCGATCGGCCAGGCGATCTCCTGCGCCGCGCCGGCGGCCAGCGTGATCTCCTGCGGCGGCAGGTTCAGCGGCGTGCGCACGATCTCGCTGCTGCCCTGGCCAGCACCGCTGTTCGCCTTGCCGGCCAGCGTCGCACGCAGCTTCATGCTGCGCGTCGTCGTGTTGCGCAGCGTCAGCATCGCGGCGAAGCGGTCGCCCTCGCGCACCAGCGGCGGCAGGCCGGACAGCACCTGCAAATCCTGCGTGACGCGGATGCTGGTGCTGCCGGTGCCGAAGCGCTGCACACCTTCGTCAGCGATGGCGACGAGGCGGAAGCTGGTCAGCGAGTCGTTCAGCGGCACCTCGACCAGCGCCTCGCCGTTGGCGTCCAGCGTCACGCGCGGCTTCCACACCAGCAGCGTGTCGAACAGCTCGCGCGCGCCGCCCTGCCCGCCGCCGCCGCCGGCCGCCACCGCCTTGCGGCCGTAGTGGCGCCGGCCGATGATCTCGCTCTGCCCGGTGGCGGTGGCAACGCCCCAGGCGCGCTGGCGCAGCATCTGGTGCAGCAGGTCCCAGGAGTCGTTGCCACGCAGTGCGAGCAGGCCTTCGTCGACCGCCGCGAACGCCACCTCGGTGCCGGCCAGCGGCTGGCCCTCGTGCAGCACCTTGATGCGCGCCTTGGCGGTCTGGCGCACCGCGTACTGCGGCTGGTCGGCCACCACGCTGACCTTCAGCTCGTGCGCCGCCAGGCCGACCTGCAGCGCCGCCACGCCGAGCTTGAAGGCCGGCTTGGCGAGGTCGACCATCGCAGTCGGCGCCTGGTAGTCCGGCCCTTCGTCGCGAAACGCACGCCACCAGGCCAGCGGCTGCTTCCAACCCCACTGGAACAGCGAGTACCACGGCACCTCGCGGATGCGCCCGCGCAGCGCCAGCACGCTGACGTAGACGTTCGGCGCCCAGGCCTTGTCGATCTTCAGGCTGATGGTCGGGTCGTCGCCGCGCACGGTCAGCACGCGCGACTCGACGATGCCTTCGCGCTCGATCGCCAGCAGCGCGGTGGCCTCGCGGAAGGGCACGCGCAGCTGCAGCTTCGCAGTTTCGCCCGGCTCGTAGCGCTTCTTCTCGGGCAGCAGGTCGATGCGGTCGTCGTTGTCCTGCGCAAACCACAGTTCGCCCTGCCGGGTCACCCACACGCCGGTGGCGGCCTGTGCGCTGCGGCCGGCGGAGTCCTTCGCGCTGACGATCAGCTCGACCTGCCCGGCCGTGTCCAGCGTTGCCTCGCAGGCCAGCTGGCCGCGTTCGTCGCTCGTGCCGCTGCACAGCGTGCCGAGCTCCTTGACCTCGGTGCGGTTGTCGTAGGCGTAGAGGCCGCCGACGATGCGCTTGCGCGTGCTGATGATCTGCGCGAGACGCGCCTTCACCTCCAGCGCCTGGCCCTTGATCGGCTTGCCGGCAGTGTCCAGCGCCAGCGCGGTCAGGGCCAGTTGGCCGCGCACGCTGGCCCATGAGGCGGCCCGCAGTCCGGGCACCACCGCCGCCGGCCACAGGCGCAGCGTGGTCGCCACCGTCTGCGTCTCGCCGTTCGGATCGGCATAAGTCATCTCGGCCAGCAGTTCGCTGGGCCGCTGGATGGCTCGGCAGGTCTTTCAGCGTGACGGTGGCGGCGCCCTGCTTGTCGGTGCTGAGCGCCAGCTTGTCGGCGACCAGCTTGCCGTCACCGCGCGAGGCATCGTCCTCGTCACCGGTTTCGGCACGCGACAGGTCGCGCGGCGGCGCGAAGCTGAAGCTCTCGAAGCCGTCGAAGAACGCGGCCCGCTCGCGCAGCAGCGCGTTGACCTTGATCGGCGCGTTGCCCATCGCACCGCCGGAGAAGAAGTTGAGCTGCGCCGACAAGGCCAGCTCGCTCGGCGCGAACGGGATCTGCTTCGGGCCGGACAGGCGCGCGTCGACCAGCGGCAGGCGGAACTCCTCGACGCGGAACTCGCCGCTGTCCCAGCTGCGCCGCTGCCGTTCGTCGCCCTTCATCCGTTCGAGCACGATGCGGTAGCTGCCCAGCTTGGCAGCGGCCGGGATGTTCCAGCTCGACAGCGCGCTGCGCGTGCCGCTCCATTGCAGCGGCTGGGTGAACTCCTGGCCGCTGCCTTCGTGCACGATCTTCAGCCGGTCGGGCAGCGCGTCGGCGGCGAGCATGGCCAGGCCCGCCGAGGTCTCGGCGCGCAGGAAATGTTTCATGGCCACCGTCTCGCCGGCGCGCAGCAGCGTGCGGTCGAGCACGCTGTGGACGCGCAGGTCGGGCGAAGGGTCGCTGGCCGTCGGCTGGTCGAAGCGCCACGACTCGATGCCCTTCTGCCAGCTGCTGAACACGAAGGCCATGTCGGTGGCGCCGCTGCTGTCGTTCTTGCGCGCGGTGACGAACAAGCCTTCGTCGGCCGGGCAGTCGACCGTCGGCACAGGCAGGGCCTGCGCGATGCGCGCCAGGCCGCTGGCATCGGTTCGGCCCCGCCACAGCGAGCCGCCGCGGCAGTCGTTCACCGCCACCTCGGCATCGGCGACCGGCTTGCCGCGGTCCAGCGAGGTCACCCAGACCAGCGCGTTCTCGCGGCCGAGCTTGACGTGCACACCCAGGTTGGTGGCCAGCACGCCGGTGCGCACGTACATCGGCGCCTTCTTGTCGAGCAGCGAGGCGCCGAGCCGCTGCGACTCGATCTCGACGACATGGAAGCCCGGCTCGGCCAGCGGGATGCCGATGACCTCGAAGGGCCGCGGGTCGCCGCCGGCGAGCTGCGGCAGGTCGAGCCGCCTGGCCTGCGCGTCGCCGGCCAGCAGTGCCACCTCGCGGGTGGCGATCAGGCGCTCGACCTTGCGCTTGAGCGTGCGCCCCTTGGCATCACGCTCCTCGACGGTCTCGAACCATTCGCGCTCCGGCCGGCCCAGCTCCTTCGCGCTGAGCTGTGTCTCGTGGTGGCGGCGCACGCGGGCGTACCAGGCGAGCACCTCGGCGTCGCTGCTCAGATGCCGCACGCGCACCTGGCCGCCGGTCGCGGCCGGGCGCAGGTCGCCCTGCACGTGGCGCAGTGTCAGCGGCAGCACGGCGTTCGCGGCCTTCGCGCTCGACGATGCCGAATGGCGCGGCAGCGAACTTGGCGATCGGCGGCGCGTCGCCGGTGGCGACCTTCAGCGGAAAGCTGCCCGCGTTGGACAGCGCACGACCGACGTTGTCCTTCAGTCCCGCCGGTAGCTCGATCGTGAAGCTGGCGTTCTCGGGCAAGGGCACCGGGAACTGGATCGCCGACAGCTCCTCGGCCTTGTCGTCCTTGTCGAATATCGGCGCGATCGGGTTGCCGCTGGCGGGCTTGAGCCGCACCTGCGCCGCGAGCGCGCGCGGCACCGGCGACGAGAAGCCGAGCGTCATCGGGCGGATCGGCAGGCAGGGCGCCTCGGCCCGTTCACGCTCGCAGCTGAACTCGGCCGTGAAGGCCGCACGCACGCGATAGTCGAAGCGCTGCTCGACGCTGGTGGCCACCTTCGGATTGGCCATGGCGGCGATGCCGCGACCCCAGACGATGCGCACCCGCGCATCGGTGGGCAACGGCCGTTGGCAGCTCAGCAGCAGCGTGCGATCGGCCAGCTTGTCGAGCCGGCGCGCCTTCAGCACCGCGTCGCGCTCGGCCCCGGTGACGCTGCGCAGCGGCACACGCTCGCCGATGCCTTCGATCTCGCACCAGGCATTGGCGGCCACGCTGGCGGGTGTCGCGGCGCCGCTGAGCTGGGCGAGGAAATGCTGATCCTCCTCGATCGTGCTGCCCTGCCAGGGCTGCAGGTTCAGCACCGCCGGGCCACCAGTAGCCGAAGCTGAACTCGGTCGCGCCGGTCAACACGCCGTTCAGCGGCTTCCAGCCCGGCTTCACTTTCAGCGTGCAGCGTGCGCCGGGCGGCAGCGGCGCGCTGAAGTCGTACAGCCAGCTGCGGTCGTTGGCCCAGCGGCCGCTGCCAGCGGGCACCGTGCCTTCGCAGGCCAGCCGCATCGGATCGGGCTGGCGCAGATCGCCGAAGGGCACCACCGCTTCGCTGAAGCGCACCGTGACCTGGCGCACCTGCGCGACCTCGCCGCGCGGGCTCACGCCGCTGATGCTGGCTGCCTGCGCGGCCGCGACGGCCGCCATCGCCCCCACGAGCACCGCGGCGCGATGCAACGAAGCCACCTTCATCCTGCCCCCTGACCTTGTCTTGTTGCGGGGCAGTCTACGCGGACCGATCAGCGCGCTTCGCGTTCCTCGGCGGCCAGCGCGCGCTGCTGCGCCTGGATGTCGCGCAGCCGTGCGTCGATCACCGAGGCCTCGATGAAGTCGGACGCATTGCCGGCACGCACCAGTCGCTGGCCGGCGCGCAGGCGATCGACCGCGCCGCGCAGGTCGCCGATCGCATAGGCCGCCTCGCCTTCGGCGCGCAGCGCACGCAGCGGCTGGCCGATGCGCGTCCACAGCCGCGCGAGCAGCGACCAGGCGAGTGCATCGCCGGGCTGCGTGGCGACACGCGTCTGCAGGTCCTCGGCGCTGCGACGCAGCGCCGCCTCGCCACCGCCGCCGGCCAGCGCGACCTCGGCCACCATCATCGTCACCGGCCGGCTGGTGTCGCCGGCCAGCGGCCGCAGCGCCACCTCGGCACCGCCCGCGTCGTTGCGTGTCATCAGTGCCTGCGCCTGCAGCATGGCCAGCCAGCGTGCGGCGCGCGGCTCGGGTCGCGCCACATCGGCCAGCAGCGTCTGCGCGCGGGCGATCGCGCCGTCGGCGCGCGCGCTGTCGCGCAGCAGCAGCGAAGCCAGCGCACTGCTGTAGATATCGGCCAAGCGCTGCGGCGCGGCGAGGTCGCTGCGCGGCGCGTCCAGCGCCTGCCAGCGGCGCAGCGCGTCGACCCGCGTGTCCATCAGCACGCGCGAGCGCGCCTGCGCCAGCGCATGCTCGAAGCTGGCGCCGTTCGGCCCCGGCGCCGGCCGCGCCTGCTCGGTGCCCAGGCGCGAGCGCGCCTCGCCGATGCGCTCGGTGGTCAGCGGGTGGCTGCGCAGGTAGGGGTAGCTGCCGTTGTCGTTCAGGCGCGAGGCCTGGTCGAGCTTCTCGAACATGCTGGCCATGCCGCCGGCCGAGAAGCCCGCACCGGTCAGCAGCTGGAAGCCGATACGGTCGGCCTCGCGCTCCATGTCGCGCGAGAAATTGAGCTGGCCCTGGATCGACGCCGCCTGGCTGCCGGCGATCGCCGCGTTGGCGGCATCGACACTGCCGGCGCGACTGGCGGCGATCACGCCGATGATCATCGCGGCCAGGCCGATCAGCGACTGCTTCTTGCTGTTGCTGATGCCGCGCGCGATGTGCCGCTGCGTGACGTGCGTCAGTTCGTGCGCGAGCACCGAGGCCAGCTCGTCACGCGTGCTGGTGATCGCGATCAGCCCGAGGTGCACGCCGATGTAGCCGCCGGGCAGCGCGAAGGCGTTGACGCTGCGGTCGCGCACGAGGAAGGCTTCCCAGGCGAAGCGACCGTCGATGTCCGGCGTGATGTGGCCCTCGCGGCGCGACTGCGCGACCAGCGGCGACCACAGCGACTGCAGGTACTCGAGCAGCAGCGGGTCGTCGAGGTAGTCGGGATCGCGGCGGATCTCGCGCATGATCTGCTCGCCGACACGCCGCTCGGTGGCAACGCCGAAGTCCTCGGTCGCCGCGTCGCCGAGCGCGGGCAGGTTGTTCTGCGCACGCAGCGGTGCGGCCGGCATCAGCAGGCTGGCGGCACACAGCGCGGCGAGCCAGCGGCGGGAGAGGGGAGTCGTCTTCGGCACGTCGGGAGGGGCATCCGCCGAGGCGGCGCCCGGAGCGTCGCTATCATGCCCCCGAATCGTTTCCGCCGTGTTTCCTGCCATGACATCCCCGCTGACCCACTTCGACGGCCAAGGCCAGGCGCACATGGTCGACGTGTCGGCCAAGAGCGAGACGCACCGCATTGCGCGCGCCACCGGCGTGATCCGCATGCAGCCGGCCACCTTCGCGCTGATCGCCTCGGGCACGGCGAAGAAGGGCGACGTGATCGGCATCGCGCGCATCGCGGCGATCCAGGCGGCCAAGCGCACGGCGGAGCTGATCCCGCTGTGCCATCCGCTGCCGATCACGCGGGTGGCGGTCGAGTTCGAGCTCGATCAAACCGGCAGCAGCGTGCGCTGCACTGCGCAGGTCGAGACGCTGGGCCGCACCGGCGTCGAGATGGAGGCGCTGACCGCGGTGCAGGTCGGCCTGCTGACCGTCTACGACATGTGCAAGGCCGCCGACCGCGGCATGGTGATGGATGGCATCCGCGTGCTCGAGAAGCACGGCGGCAAGAGCGGCGACTGGGTCGCTGCCGCGTGACGCACGCTCAGCGGAAGTCGGTGTAGTCGTAGACGCGCTGCGGCGCCTCGCACTGGAACGGCGGCTTGCCGTCGGTCGGCATCGGCTTCGTGCAGGCGGAGAAGAAATCCTCGGCCAGCGGATTGCGGAACTCGCGCAGCCGCGCCGCCAGGTGGCGCGCCTTGTCGGTCTGGCCGCTCTCGTCGAGCGCGGTCGCCCAGGCAATCATGATGCGCGTGTCGAGCAGGTAGTGCGGGGCACGCGCGAACGAAGCCATCTCCGTCGATGGGTGCTCGGCGGTGGTGGCAGCCGCGTAGTCCGCATGGTGGCCGAAGAACCAGCTGCGCCGTCCTTCGGCGATGCGCTGCGACAGCGGCGTGGCGTCGAGCGGCGGCGCGAAGATCACCACCACGCGGCGGAAGTCGACCAGCGAGGCCGTACCGGCCAGCAGCAGCGCCAGCGCAGCGATCAGCCACGGGCTGCCACGCGCGGGCGCGCCGGCCGCGCCATCGTCTTCGCGCGCCGCGGCACCGCCGAGCGTCATGCCGAAGGCGAACACCGCCGGCAGCAGGAAGTAGGCGTACCACAGCGGGTACTCGAGCAGGCTGTGCAGCGAGATCATCAGCACCATCACCAGCGCGGCGCGGCGCGCGCGCAGATCGCCATCGCCGCCCTCGCCAGCCAGCCGCCAGGCGCGCCACAGCGCGGCCAGCAGCAGCACGATGACCAGCGTGGCCAGCGGCAGGCCGAGCTCGACGGCCAGTTGCAGCGGCAGGTTGTGGGTGTGGTCGAAGAAGGCGATCGGCCGGCCCGGGAAGGCGTTGAGCGACCAGGCGAAGTTGAACTCGCCGAAGCCGACGCCGGCCCAGGGATGCGCGGCGATCAGCGCCAGCGTGTTGGCCCAGATGCCGAAGCGCGAGCTGGAGATGTCGGACTTCTGCAGCTGCACCTCGCCGCCGAACACGGCGTTGTGCTGGTGGGCGATCGCAGTGATCACGAGGTAGATCACCGCATAGGCCAGTGGCGTCAGCCACAGCTGCAGCCGTGCGCCGCGCGACAGGCGGCGGTCGACGACACCCCACAGCGCCAGCAGCGCGGCGCCGACCATGCCGGTGCGCGACGCCGTGAGCACCACGCCGACCAGCAGCAGCGCCAGCACCGCAACGGCCAGGCGCCGCGGCATGCGCGCGCTCTCGGCCAGCCACAGCGTCGCGATCATCGCCCACAGCAGCAGGCTGCACAGGTGGTTGGGCTGGCGCAGGTTGCCGACCGCGCGGTCGCCCAGCGAGCTCACCGCGATCCAGTCGCCGTCGGCCCAGGCGGGCAGGTAGACCTGCACCAGCCCGATCAGCGCGCTGGCGATGCCGGCCACCAGCAGGGCGATGCAGAACACCGCGAAGGCCCGCTCGCCGAGCCCGGCGCGCTGCAGCGCCACCGCCACTGCGGCGGTGAGCAGCGCCGCGACGATCAGGCCGCCGGCGGGCACCGACAGCGTCGACGGCAGGCCGGTCCACAACGGCGAGACCAGCGCCGAGGCGGCCAGCAGGCCGAGCGCCGCGAACAGCGCCGTCGCACCGCGGTCCAACCCGGCCAGCGCGCGCGGCGGCAGCTGCAGCGCGAGCAGCGACAGCCACAGGCCCCAGCCGATCAGGGCCGCGGCCTGGTTGAGAAAGGTGGCCGAGGGCGGGACGTTGAAGGCGATCAGCGCCGGCGCGGCGATCGCGGCGGCAGCCGCCGCCAGGTGCAGCTCGCGGCTGGCCGGCGTGTCGTGCGGAACGGAAGGCAGGGCCGGCATCAGAAGCCGTCGAAGGGGGCGTAGCCGGCGATGTCGCCGCCGTCCTTCAGCACCGCGACCCAGTTGCCGCGCGCCACCACCGGCAGGTAGCGACCCTGTTCCGGCGTGACGCCCAGCGCCGCCAGCGCCTTGAGCAGCTCATCGCGCCGCTCGGGGTAGCGCTTGGCCAGCGCGTCGAGCGGTTGCGCCTGCGCCCAGGCGTCGGCACGCGACTCGGCATAGGGCTGCCACAGGCTGGGGCGCTGGCCGATGTCGTATCCCGCGAGCGCCAGTTCGATGGACTTCAGCTTCGCTTCGCCGCTGGTCGCCAGGCGGGCGCCGAGCAGCAGCGGCCCGCTGAGCGACAGCGCGCGGTACTCCGGCCGCGCCTCGGGCAGTTCCTCGAGGCGCACCTCGTGGGCACCGACAAGCCTGAAACGCCCGGGTTCGAACACCACCGCCACCGGCCGCGCCACGTACAAGGTGTGCAGGCCGTAGCCGAGCGCGGCGAGCTGCAGCACGCCGATCACCGCGAGGTCGCGGACCAGCTCGGCGCGCGGCTTGGCGATGTTGAAGACGATCAGCGTCAGCAGCGGCCCCATCACCACGTCGACGCCGAGGATCAGCATGAACAGCCGGGCCCCGCCGGCGATGGTGCCGATCTGGCCCGGGTACCAGAAGCGCAGCGTGACCACCGCGACACAGGCGGCGATCAGGCCGGAGACGAGGACGTGGATGCCCGCGGCTTTCAGCCGGGCGCGCTGGGTGTCGGAGATCGGCATGGCGGTGGGCAGTCGACTGGACGCGGATGATACGGAGCCCCAAAAGGAAAACCGGCGTGCGGAGGCCGCACGCCGGTGTTCACCAACCATTCGCCGGGCGGGCCGGCGAGGTTTGCTCAGCTTACTTGCACTCGGCCGGGGCGAAGCGCGGGTTCAGCGTGCCGGCGGTGGCGCCAGCCAGACCGCGGTTGTTGGCGGCGACCTGGCTGGTCGTCGCGCAGGCCCAGTCCACCGAACCGGTGGTGCCCGGGGCGGCGGCGGCCAGCAGCACGGCGCCACCAGCTTGCGTCGACAGGTACGGGGTCAGGGCCAGCGTCGGGAAGCCCGCGCCGATCGCCTGGCCGACGTTGGCCGGGTTCAGGAAGACGGTGATCACGCCGGTGGCCGGGGTGATGACGATACCGGCTTGAGCGGCCGAGCCGATGTACTTCGAGACCGGGGGCGCCAGGGCGACTTGCGCGGCGTAGGCGGCGACACCGTTCATGCCGTCAGCGGCGAAGCTGCTCGACAGGTCGGCCTTGATGGCGGAGGCCAGCGACAGACCTTCCGTGACCTTCGCACGGATGGTGTAGTCCTGGTAGGCCGGCAGCGCGACGGCGGCCAGAATGCCGATGATCGCCACGACGATCATCAGTTCGATGAGGGTGAAACCTTGCTGGATACGACGCTTCATTGAGAACTCCTGAGGGTTGGGAGAGGACACGGCTTCCCAGATGCGAAGGGCGTGCCACCGGGAACGGCTCGAAAATCCGTGAAATGCAGCCTGAAGGCTGACGCAAACAGTCACAGCCTGCGGCCGTCAGCAGACGGGCCGGGTCACGACTGACGCAAATGGTCACCCGATTGCGTCGGATGCGCTCCAATGAAAAACGGGCCCGAAGGCCCGTATTTCTTGCCCGTCATGACCGGGCCTGCCAAACATGTTCACGCGCTGCCGAGCGCCATGGTCTGGCCGGCTGCGAGGGCACGGATGCGGTGGCTGCTGGCCAGCTTGCCGACCTCGCTCATCACCGCCTCCATCTCGCCGGGCTTGATGTGCGTGATGTGCACCTCGACGCTGCCGGGCAGCTGGGCCAGCTCGTGGCCCAGCGCCGCCGGGCAGAGGTGGCGGCTGATGTAGGCGAGCTGGCGCTCCTCGTCGCTGAACGCGGTCTCGATCACCAGGTGGGTGATCTTCATGTGGCGCAGGCGCATCCACAGCGTCGGGTTGGGGCCGGTGTCGCCGGTGTAGACCCACCAGCCGGCGTCGCCGCCGTCGACCGCGAAGCCGCAGGCCGGCACGGTGTGCGAGGCGGAGATCACCTCGATGCGCTTGTTGGCGATCTTCAGCACGTCGCCGATCGCGAAGGGCACCAGCTGCAGCACCGGGTGCTCGGCGCTGGGCAGGCGGGTGAAGTCGGGCCAGATCACGCCGTTGAAGATGTGCGCGCGCAGCGCCGCCAGCGTCTCCGGGAGCGCGTGCACCTGGATCGGCCCGCGGCCGGCGGCACGCCGCGCGCGCATCACGCTGTCGGCCAGCAGGCCGATGGCCAGCACATGGTCGAGGTGCGAGTGGCTGATCAGGATGTGCTCGATGCGCGCCAGCGCGTCCAGCGGCAGGTCGCCAACGCCGGTGCCGGCGTCGATCAGCACGTCGTCGTCGCAGAGAAAGGCCGTGGTCCTGCAGCCGGCCGCGATGGCGCCGGAACAGCCGAGGACGGTGAAATTCATTTGCTGTCGAAGGTGCGGGTGCCGTCCCAGCCCGGCGGCTCGGGGTGGCTGGACCAACGGGCGATGCGGTCGCCCAGTTGACTGTACAAAGCGCTGAGCGGCGATCCACCGAAGCTGTTTCTCAATGCTTCCAGCGAAGTCAGCGCCTGCTCGGCATCTTGCTGGCGGTAGTGGGCCAGCGCAAGCTGCCAAAGTCGCATTTCCTCGGCAAACCGCTCGGTGTGTGGGCGATCCGCAGGGGTCGGCGTGAACAGCGTCACGGCCTGCTGTTTGCCCTTGACGCGCACACGGTCCACCTCGATCAGCGTGAGCCGCTCGCCGATGGCCTCGCGCGTGCTTTCCCCCAGCACGATGTCGATGCCGTACTGGCGCGTCAGCGCCTCGATGCGCGACGCGAGGTTCACCGCGTCGCCCATCACGGTGTAGCTGCGGCGGATGTCCGAGCCCATGTCGCCGACGCAGACCAGCCCGCTGTTGATGCCGATGCCCAGGCCGATCTCCGGCAGGCCGCGCGCGCGCAGGTCGCGGTTGAGCTCGACCAGCCGCGAGCTCATCGCCAGCGCCGCCTGCACGGCGTGCAGCGCGTGGTCCGGGTCGGCGACCGGCGCGCCCCAGAAGGCCATGATGGCGTCGCCGATGTACTTGTCGAGCGTGCCACGGTGGGCGCGGATCTCCTGCGTCATCGCGGTGAAGAAGCGGTTGACCAGCGCACGCAGCTCTTCGGGCGGCAGCGCCTCCGAGACGCGCGTGAAGTTGCGCATGTCGCAGAACATCACGGTCAGCACGCGGTTCTCGGCCTGCATGCCGTAGCGCTGCGGGTCGCGCGCCATCTGCGCCACCAGCTCGGGCGGCACGTAGCTGCCGAACAGGCGCGCCAGCGAGCGCCGCCGCGCGCCCTCGGTCACGTAGCCCCAGCCGGTGATGCCGAGGTAGACCAGCGCGGTCAGCAGCAGCGCCGAGGCGAGCGGCAGTGCCAGGCCGTGGCGGCGATACAGCCACTGGTCGAGCACGACCAGCGCCAGGCCCACCGCCAGCGTGACGCCGATCGCCGCCAGCGCACGCAGCCGTGGCAGCGCCAGCGCCAGCAGCGACGCCACGATGAGCAGTTGCGCGACCTCGTAGCCGCGCGCCCAGTCCGGGGTCAGCGGGCCGCGCCCGTCGAGCAGGCCTGACAGCAGGTTCGCATGCACCTCGACGCCCGGATACACGGCGGCGACCGGTGTGCTGCGCAGGTCGAACACGCCGGGCGCGCTGGAACCCACCAGCACCAGCTTGCCGGCCAGCGCGCCGGCGGCCACGCGGCCTTCGAGCAGGTCGGCCGCCGGCACGTAGTCGAACGAGCCGCCCGCCGGCCCGCCCGCGCCGCGGTAGGGCACGCGCACGGCGGCGCGTGCGTCGACCGGGATGTGCAGCGTCTGCGTGCCCTGGTGCAGCTCGACGGCGGCCAGCGCTGCAACGCCTTCGACGCCCGGCGCCGGCGGCAGCACCGGCCGCGCGGCCGGCGACCCGCCGTACAGCCTGAACATGGCCAGCGCCAGCGACTCGCGGTAGGCACCGTCGACCTCGGCCAGCAGCGGCAGGCTGCGCAGCATGCCGTCGTCGTCGGGCAACGCATTGAAGAAGCCCGCCGCCGGCGCCGCCGCGGCCAGCGTGGCGACATTGGCGGCATGACCGCTCCAGCGGGTCGTCGACAGGCGGCGTCCGCCCAGGGTGGCCGGGTCGAACAGCGGCGCCGGCAGCACGCCGCTGCGCTGCGCGCCCGGGCCGTCGGTGAGGAAGTAGCCCAGCACGGCGGGACGACCAGCCAGCACGCGCGCCAGCGATGCGTCGCCCGGATCGGGCTCGGCGAAGACCATGTCGAAGCCGGCCACGGCCACCCGCTGGCGCTCGAACAGCTCCTGCGCCAGCGCGGCGATGCGCTCGCGCGGCCACGGCCAGCGGCCGACCCGCGCGAGGCTGGCGTCGTCGATGTCGACGATGACGATGCGCGGCTCGCGGGTGCGTGGCATCGCGGCGCGCAGGCGCGCGTCGTCGATCGCCAGGTCGAGCTGGCGCAGCACACGCAGCGGCATCACGCCGCTGGCATGCAGCAACGACAAGGCAAGGGCGAAGAGCAGGAGGCCCCAGCGCAGCAGGCGCAGCGCGCCGGGTGTCATGCGCAGCGGCGCTGCGTGCGCGCCTGGCGGATCAGGCCTGGACGAACTGCATCTGCGTGCCGGCGAGCTCGACCACGTCGCCGTTCTTCAGCTGCACCGTCTCGCTGGTCACCGGGCTGCCGTTGACGGTCGGCCGCAGCGCGCCTTCGACGTGAGCCAGCACGTAGCCGCCCGGGCGCTTGGTGATCGAGGCGACCTGCACGCCGGGCTTGCCGACGGTGGTGACCACCTTGGTCAGCATGACCTCGCGGCCGGCCGCCGCGCCGTTGAGCACCTTGATCGAGGCCGGGCCCGCGCCGCCACCCAGCGAACCGAAGCCCGAGGCGCCGAAGCCGCCGGTCGGCGCGTAGGCGGGTGCCGCCGACGCCGGTGCGGCGCCGGGCTTCATGATCATCGTCTTCTCGTAGTCGGTGCCGTCCTCGACCAGGTACTTGATCTTGTACTTGCCGATCTCGACCGTGTCGTTGTGGCTGAGCAGCTGCTTCTTGACGGCCTTGCCGTTGATGTAGGTGCCGTTGGTGCTGTTCAGGTCTTCGATGAAGACGTCGGCGCCGACCATCTGCAGCACCGCGTGCTCGCCGCTGACGGCGAGGTTGTCGATCACGATGTCGTTGTACGGACGCCGACCGAGGGTCGTCTTGTCCTTGGTGATCTGCACTTCCTTGATCACCACGCCGTCCAAAGAAACGACCAGCTTGCCCATGCTCGTGTCCTCGTGATCTCTGTCTTCTGTGTTCTAGGACCGTCACCGAAGCGCCGTCAGCGCCGGAACGGCCACCACGATCGCGCCGGGCCCGCCGGTCCGCGCACCCTCGCCAGTACGACGGAGATATTATCCTTTCCGCCTGCGTCATTGGCGGCATCGACCAGCGCCGCGGCGACTTCGCCCAGGACGTCGCTGGTCTGCAACAGCTGCGAGATGCTTTCGTCGTCGAGCATGTCGGACAGGCCGTCCGAGCACAGCAGGTACATGTCGCCCGGCAGCACGTCGTGCAGGTGAGTCTCGAGCAGCACCGTGTCCTCGACGCCGACGGCGCGCGTCACCAGGTTCTTGTTCGACGAGAACGCCGCCTGCTCGGCGGTGATCAGGCCGGAGTCGATCTGCTCCTGCAGCAGCGAATGGTCGTGGGTGATCTGCGCCAGCCGGCCGGCGCGCAGCCGGTAACCGCGCGAATCGCCGACATGGCCCATCAGCAGCCGGCCCTCGCGGAACACGCCGACGACCAGCGTCGTGCCCATGCCGGCGTACTGGGGGTTCGAGTTGGCGGCGTTGAAGATGGCGCGGTTGGCGTTGTCGACACAGATGTCCATCGCGCGGCGCACGTCGGTGTCGGAGGCGTTGTCCGAGGCCTCGGACAGCCAGCGGCCGAGTTCGCTCTTGATGAACGAGGTCGCCATGCCGCTGGCCACTTCGCCGGCGTTGTAGCCGCCCATGCCGTCGGCCAGCACGATCAGCGCGGAGGCCTCGTCGACGGCGACCGAGTCTTCGTTGTTGTTGCGTGCCCGGCCCGTGTCGGTGGCGCTGAAGAACTCCAGGGTCATGGTCGGGTCTGAATCGGGCAATGGCATGGGTCGCTTCGGCCGGTGTTCTGCGCCCCGCGCAGGATCTCACGATTCGGAATTGTGCCTTGGTTCGACGCGCGCGAATGTCACGGTTTTCTCGAACTCCTCGCCAGGCACCGGTTCCGGTGGGGGCGGCGCAAGCATCGCCGCGGCCACCGTTCGCAGGTCCTGTGCCATCTGCACGCCGTCCGCGTAGCGCACTTCGGGCCGCTTCTCGAGCGCCAGGGCGACCACGTCGGCCAGCGCCTGCGGCAACTCCGGCCGCAGCCCGCGCACGTCGGGCGCCGGCACGTTGACGATCTGCCGCATCAGCTCGGCCATCGAGTCGCCCTCGTGCGGCAGGTGACCGGTCAGCAGCTGGAACAGCGCCACGCCCAGCGAATAGAGGTCGCTGCGCCCGTCGGCATGGCGGCCGGCCATCTGCTCGGGGGACATGAACGAGGGTGTGCCCAGCACGAGACCGGTGCGCGTGCGGCTGGTGTCGTCCATGCGCGCGACGCCGAAATCCATCACCTTCACCAGCGTCCCGGCGGGGTCGATCATTACGTTGGCTGGCTTGACGTCGCGGTGCACCACTCCCTGCGAATGCGCATAGGACAGTGCTTCGGCGACGCGTGCGATGACGCCCAGCACTTGTGGCACCGGCAGCAGCCGCCCGGGCGCGGTGTAGCGCAGCAGGTCCTCGCCCTTGACGTATTCCATCGCGATCCAGGCGAGGTCCTGGGCCTCGCCGGCGTCGAAGATGGTGACGATGTCCGGGTGCTGCAGGCGCCCGGCCGTTTCCGCCTCGCGGAAGAACCGGGCGCGGGCCTCGGCCAGCTGGTCACCCTCGAACTCGCGGCTCAAGGCCATCGTCTTGATCGCCACCTGGCGGCCGATCTGCGGGTCGCGGCCGAGGTAGACGGCACCCATCGAGCCGCGGCCGATCTCGCTGTCGACGCGATAGCGCCCCAGCGTGACCGGCATGGTGCGCGGCCCGGCGGGCATCGGCACAGTGGGTCGCGGCGGGGCCGGCTCGGCAGGGGCCGGTGTGGGCGCGGCAGCGGACCGGCGCAGGCCGCCAAGCGCGAAGCCGGCATGGCCGAAGGCGATCGCCGCGAGGGCGGGCAGCGGCCAGAAGCCCGCACCCGTCGCCACCAGCACGCCGCCGGCGACGATCCACCCTGCGGTCAACGCCCAGCCCAGTTCGCGGCGCAGGCGCGGGACGAAAAAGCCGACGTGCAGGGTCGCCAGGACGAGCGAGGCCAGAACGCCGGGCCAGTTCACGGCATCAGGCGCGGACGCGCCGCCCCCTTGGCATTCGAATGCTGTCCCGACGCGAACCGACCATGGCGCCGGAAACCATAGCACACGGCGCGTGGGCGCCGCAGCAGCCGAGGCGTGCTCAGTCAGCCAGCGTCAGCATGGCGCTCAGCCCGGCCGTCGCCGCGACCGGCGCCCACCGGCCGTGCGACGGAACCGGCTGGCCGGCCGCGATCGGCTCGTCGGTCTTGCCGACGCGCGGGCGGCGTGCATCGAGCAGGCGCATGCTGCCGAGGCGGGCCTGCAGCTTCTCGCTCACCTCGACCAGCGGCCGCTTGACCAGCATCTTCTCGAACTTGCTGCCCGGCGCGGCGCGCAGCAGCGGCTCCAGCTGCGCGAACAGCTCGGTGCTCCATCGGTCGAGCCACTGCTGGCGCGCCGAGTGCGAGACCCAGCGGCCGATGTGCCGGGTGAGCGTGGGCGCACTGGCCACGACGATCCAATGGGTGGGGCCGGCGCTGCGGAGCATGGGCTGCAGGATTTGCAGGGCATGCTCGGCGTCGTTGACGAACACGGCGATCTTCTCCATCTCGGGCCTCCTGAGGGTCGGGCGTGGCAGTTCAGGTCGTTGTCGCTTGCGGCCGGCTGCTGGCACGGTGGGCTGCCCACCAGCCCGCCGCCAGCACGCCGCCGATGGCCAGCACGTAGGTCGCGACACGGCCGGGCAGGCTCGGGTCGTAGACGTCGTCCAGCAACGGCTCACTCACAATCATATGTGCCGCGGTATAGGCCAGGACGCCAGCCCCGAGATAGGTGATAGCCGGGAAGCGGTCGACCAGCTTGAGCACCAGGGTACTGCCCCAGACGACGATCGGCACGCTGATCAGCAGTCCGATCACGACCAGGTCGAAGCTGCCCTTGGCGGCACCGGCCACACCGAGCACGTTGTCCACGCCCATCAGGGCGTCGGCGACGATGATGGTCTTCATCGCGCCCCAGAAGGTGTTGGCCTGCGGGCCATGCTCGTCGTGCGACTCGCCCGGCGCGAGCAGCTTGTAGGCGATCCACACCAGCCCGAGGCCGCCGACCAGCATCAGGCCGGGGATCTTGAGCAGCCAGACGACACCGATGGTCATCGTGCTGCGCACGACGACGGCACCGACGGTGCCCCAGATGATGGCGCGCTTCTGCAGGTGGGCGGGGAGGCTGCGGGCGGCCAGCGCGATGACGATCGCGTTGTCGCCGGCGAGCACCAGGTCGATCAGGACGATGGCCAGCAGCGCTGACCACCACGGGGCGGAAAACAGTTCCATGACGGCTCCAGACGGGTTTGCACGAACGACGGTGCAAGCCGTATGAGCGCTGGAACGCAGACGTGGTGGCCCGAGGTGGGTCGGACGGCTTCGATCCGGCCGCTCATGCGGCTTGCATCGAAGGTCTTGCTCGGCTGAAGTCGTTTGTTGTTGCCCGACAGACCGGAAGCTGACGCTACGTATTGACGGCCTGGCGAAACTTTGGCGCACGCCCGGGGAGGCACGTGCGGTGGAGTTGAGCTACTCCCCTTCTGCGACGCAGTATAGGCGTCGGCTTCGCGCCGGTGCAAGTGAGGGGAAACCGAAGGCTCAGACCGCCGCCCGCGCACGCGCGCGCTTCTGCATCCACATGCCGATGGCGACCACCAGCACGGCACCGATGGCGCCCGCGCCATTGACCACATCGTGCGAAAGTTCACCGAAACGGGCGGTGACCGCCGGATCGGTGAGCAGCATCTCGCCGGCCAGGAAGCCGAGCAGCGCGGCACCCAGCGTGATGATGATCGGGAAGCGCTCCATGACCTTCAGCAGCAGCGTGCTGCCGAAGATGATCAAGGGGATGCTGATCGCCAGGCCGATGACCAGCAGCGGCGTGTTGCCCTTGGCGGCGGCCGCGACGGCCAGCACGTTGTCCAGGCTCATCACCAGGTCGGCCACCAGGATGGTGCGGATCGCCGCGGCCATTCCGCCGGTCTCGTGATGCTCGCCCTCCTCGCCCTCGTCCTCGGCAAGCAGCGAAACGCCGATGTAGACCAGCAGCACCGCGCCGATCACCTTCAGCCACGGCCACTTCAGTATCTCGACGGCGATCAGCGTCAGCACGATGCGCATCACGATCGCCGCGCCGCTGCCCCAGAAGATCGCCTTCTTCTGCTGCTCCGCCGGCAGCGAGCGCGCCGCCAGCGCGATCACCACGGCGTTGTCGCCGGAGAGCACCACGTTGGCGAGGATGATCGACCCGAGAGCGGTCCAGAAGGCGCCGGAAGTGAGATCCATGACAAGGCCCGTTTGTAGGAATGAAACAGAGGGCCGCGAGGGCCCTCCTTGTTGCGAGCTGCCCGGATTCTAGGCAGCACCGCCGGACCGGTGCGTTCGTACAACTACGAACGCACGCCGCGGATCAGAGCAGGCCCTTGAGCAGCCGGCCCATTTCCGACGGGTTGCGCGTCACGGTGAAGCCGCACTCCTCCATGATCGCCAGCTTGGCGTCGGCGGTGTCGGCGCCGCCGGAGATCAGCGCACCGGCATGGCCCATGCGCTTGCCCGGGGGGGCGGTGACGCCGGCGATGAAGCCGACGATCGGCTTCTTCATGTTGGCCTTGCACCAGCGCGCCGCGTCGGCTTCGTCCGGACCGCCGATCTCGCCGATCATGATCACCGCGTCGGTGTCCGGATCGTCGTTGAAGGCCTTCATCACGTCGATGTGCTTGAGGCCGTTGATCGGGTCGCCGCCGATGCCGACCGCGCTCGACTGGCCCAGGCCGATCTCGGTGAGCTGGGCGACCGCTTCATAGGTCAGCGTGCCCGAGCGCGAAACGACGCCGATGCGGCCCTTGCGGTGGATGTGGCCGGGCATGATGCCGATCTTGATCTCGTCGGGCGTGATCAGGCCGGGGCAGTTCGGGCCGAGCAGCAGCGTCTTCTTGCCGCCGGCGGCTTCCTTGGCCTTCATCTTGTTGCGCACGATCAGCATGTCCTTGATGGGAATGCCTTCGGTGATGCAGATCACCAGGTCGAGGTCGGCCTCGACCGCTTCCCAGATCGCGTCGGCGGCGCCCGCCGGCGGCACGTAGATCACGCTGACGGTCGCGCCGGTCGCCTGCTTGGCGTCCTTCACGCTGGCGTGGATGGGAATGCCTTCGAAGCTCTCGCCGGCCTTCTTCGGGTTGACGCCGGCGACGAAGCAGTTCTTGCCGTTGGCGTAGGCCTGGCAGCCCTTGGTGTGGAACTGGCCGGTCTTGCCCGTGATGCCCTGGGTGATGACCTTGGTGTCCTTGTTGATGAGGATGCTCATGTCGGTTCTCTCTGGCAGACGGGTGCGTTACTTGACGGCGGCGACGATCTTCGTCGCGGCTTCGGCCATGGTGTCGGCGCTGATGATCGGCAGGCCGGAGTCCTTGAGCATCTTCTTGCCCAGTTCCTCGTTGGTGCCCTTCATGCGCACCACCAGCGGCACCTTCAGGTTGACCGCCTTGCAGGCTGCGATCACGCCCTCGGCGATGGTGTCGCAGCGCATGATGCCGCCGAAGATGTTGACCAGGATGGCCTTGACCTTGGGCGAGGACAGCATGATCTTGAAGGCCTCGGTGACCTTCTCGGCGGTGGCGCCACCGCCGACGTCGAGGAAGTTGGCCGGCTCGCCGCCGAACAGCTTGATGGTGTCCATGGTCGCCATCGCCAGGCCGGCGCCGTTGACCAGGCAGCCGATGTTGCCGTCGAGCTGGATGTAGGCGAGGTCGAACTTGCTGGCCTCGATCTCGGCCGGATCCTCTTCGTCGAGGTCGCGGTAGGCGACGATCTCGGGGTGGCGGAACAGCGCGTTGGAGTCGAAGTTGAACTTCGCGTCCAGCGCGATCAGGTTGCCCTTGCTGTCGCAGTTCAGCGGGTTGATCTCGACCAGCGAGGCGTCCGTCTCCATGTAGCAGCGGTACAGGTTCTGGAACAGCGTGACCGCCTGCGCGTGCGAGCCTTCCGGCAGGCCGACTGCCGCGGCGATCTTCTTGGCTTGCGCATCGCCCAGGCCGGTCAGCGGGTCGATCACTTCGGTGATGATCTTCTCCGGCGTGCTGTGCGCGACTTCCTCGATGTCCATGCCGCCTTCGCTGGAGGCGATGAAGGCGACCTTCTGCGTCGCGCGGTCGGTGACCAGCGAGACGTAGTACTCCTTCTTGATGTCGGCGCCTTCCTCGATGTACAGGCGGCGCACCTTCTGGCCTTCCGGGCCGGTCTGGTGCGTCTTCAGCTGCATGCCGAGGATCTGGCCGGCCAGCGTCTTCACGTCGTCCAGCGACTTTGCGAGCTTCACGCCGCCGCCCTTGCCACGGCCGCCGGCGTGGATCTGCGCCTTCACCACCCAGACGGGGCCGCCGAGCTTCTGCGCCGCTTCGGTCGCTTCGTGCACGCTGAAGGCCGGGTAGCCGCGCGGCACCGGCACGGAAAACTGACGCAGGATTTCCTTGCCCTGGTACTCGTGGATCTTCATGGGAGTGTCTCGCTTGCTCGGGTTTCGGGAGGGAGGGAAGCGGCCGCGGGGTCTTGGCTGCCCCGGTACCAGCGCGGATAAAACAGTTTCACGGCCTCGCCATCGGCGCGCAAGGCGTGGCAGCGGTCGATCTGGAACGGGCGGTGCTCGCTGTCCTCGCGGGTGTCGAGCACTTCGCCGGCGAAGGCCTGGATGACGGCGGTCGGCAGCACCTGCGTCAGCTCGGTGAGGTGGGTGCAGCCGGCGATGCCGCCCAGCCGCTCCTTCACCGCCTGGCGGAAACCCTTCAGCAGGTTCAGGCCGGCCAGCGCGGCATAGGCGTCGCCGTGGTCGTCACACTGGCCCGGGTAAGGCATCCAGCGGGTCTCGGAGCCGGCCTCGATGACGTTGAACTGCTCGTCGACAACCAGGCGCAGCAGCATGTCGTGGATCGGGTCGCCGGCGCGGCGCAGGCCGCCGGCGAGCCTGGCGTCACGGGTCTTGACGTCGCGGATCTCGGCATCGACCTCCCACAAGCCGTTGCCGCGTGCATAGACATGCACGTCGATGCTGCGGCGATGCTTGAGCAGTCGCTCGGGCGCGGCGGGCGGCAGGGCCATGGGAAAGCGTGACGGTGGAGGTCTGTGGCTGTCGGGCGCGGCACAGAGCGGGGCTGTCACTCCACCGTAACCGGCGCAAACGCCGCGCAATGTAGCATGCTGCGTTGCACCAAAGCTGACGGCTGGCTGGCACCGCCTTGAGCAGGTGCGGGCGGCGCTCAGTCTTCGTCGGAGACGCTGCCGGCGCTGCGAAGCACCCGGCGCACCGTTTCGGGCGAGAAGCCCCGGCTGGTCAGGAAGCGCGCCTGCCGCGCACGCCCGGCGGCGTCGGCTGCAGGGGCGTCGAACTTGCGGCCCCAGACCTCGCGCGCGCGGCTGAACTCGCTGGCCTTGAGCGCCTCGGCCGATTCACCATCCAGCGCGATGCCGTGCTGGGCGAGCTCCTGGCGGATGCGCAGGTTGCCATGCCGGGCTGCGCGGACATGGATGCGCGACTCGGTGAAGCGCTGCTGCGAGAGGTAGTTGCCGGCCTCCAGCCAGTCGAGCACCTCGGTGACCCGGGCCATCACGGCGCCGGGCTCGGGGGCCGCGGACTCTGCTGGGCCCGCCGGTGCATCACCGGTCTGCGCCTGCGCCGCCAATGCGCGCGCGTGCGGCAGCAGCTTGCGCTGCATCTCCGCACGGCTGTGCTCGCGCTGGGCCAGCCACTGCATCGCCCGCGCCTTCAGCGAGGGCGGGGGGCGCTTCACTCGGCGGCGTCGCCCGTGGGCAGCTGCGGGATGCCCACCGCGTCACGCACCTTGTTCTCGATCTCGCGGGCGAGTTCGGGGTTCTCGCGCAGGAACTCGCGCGCGTTGTCCTTGCCCTGGCCGATCTTCTCGCCGTTGTAGGCGTACCAGGCGCCGCTCTTCTCGAGGATCTTGTTGTTGACCCCCATGTCGATGATCTCGCCCTCGCGGCTGATGCCCTGGCCGTAGAGGATGTCGAACTCGGCGGTCTTGAACGGCGGCGAGACCTTGTTCTTGACGACCTTGACCTTGGTCTCGTTGCCGATGACCTCTTCGCCCTTCTTGATGCTGCCGATGCGGCGGATGTCCAGGCGCACCGAGGCGTAGAACTTGAGCGCATTGCCGCCGGTGGTCGTCTCGGGCGAACCGAACATCACGCCGATCTTCATGCGGATCTGGTTGATGAAGATGACCATGGTGTTGGTCTTCTTGATCGTCGCGGTCAGCTTGCGCAGCGCCTGACTCATCAGGCGGGCCTGCAGGCCGGGCAGCGAATCGCCCATCTCGCCTTCGATTTCCGCCTTCGGCGTCAGCGCCGCCACCGAGTCGACCACCACCAGGTCGACCGAGCCCGAGCGCACCAGCGCATCGACGATCTCGAGCGCCTGCTCGCCGGTGTCGGGCTGGGAGATCAGCAGTTCCTGCAGGTTCACGCCCAGCTTCTGCGCGTAGGAGGTGTCGAGCGCGTGCTCGGCGTCGATGAAGGCACAGGTGCCGCCACCCTTCTGCATCTCGGCGATGACCTGCAGCGTCAGCGTCGTCTTGCCGGACGATTCCGGGCCGTAGATCTCGACCACGCGGCCGCGCGGCAGGCCGCCGACGCCCAGCGCGATGTCCAGCCCCAGCGAGCCGGTGGAGACGACCTCGATGTCCTCGATCTTCTCGCCCTCGCCCAGCCGCATGATCGAGCCCTTGCCGAACTGCTTCTCGATCTGCGCCAGCGCAGCCTGCAGGGCCTTGGCTTTTTCGGTGTTGAGGGCTTTGACGGGTGCGTCCATGCGGCGTTCTCCTGGGATGTGGCGGCCATTATGGCAAAAGCTGGATGTTTGTACAGTACCTTCGCCATCATCCAGCGCCCATCCCTACAATGCGTGTGACAGCCGGACGCGATCCGGTGAGGAGACATCTCATGCGCATCCTGGTCGCGGAAGACGATCAAGTGTTGGCCGACGGACTGCTGCGCTCGCTGCGCAACGCCGGTTATGCGGTCGACCGGGTCAGCAGCGGCACCGAGGCCGACGCCGCGCTGGCTTCGCACGAGTTCGACCTGCTGATCCTCGACCTCGGCCTGCCCAAGCTGCATGGGCTGGAGGTGCTGCGCAAGCTGCGCGCGCGCGGCTCGTCGGTGCCGGTGCTGATCCTGACCGCGGCCGACAGCGTCGAGCAGCGCGTCAAGGGGCTCGACCTGGGCGCCGACGACTACATGGCCAAGCCCTTCTCGCTGCAGGAACTCGAGGCGCGCGTGCGTGCGCTGACGCGCCGCGGCCTGGGCACCGCGTCCACCGTCATCAAGCACGGCCCGCTGACCTTCGACGCCACCGGGCGTGTGGCCTACATCAACGAGCAGATGATCGAGCTGTCGGCGCGCGAGCTGTCGCTGCTCGAGGTGCTGCTGCAGCGCGCCGGCCGCCTGGTCAGCAAGGACCAGCTGGTCGAGCGGCTGTGCGAGTGGGGCGAAGAGGTCAGCAACAACGCGATCGAGGTCTATATCCACCGCCTGCGCAAGAAGATCGAGCAGGGGCCGGTGCGCATCGCCACCGTGCGCGGGCTGGGCTACTGCCTGGAGAAGATCGCCGCATGATTGGCGCCGCCGCCGCGGTGTACCGCGGCCGGGGGCACCACCGCGCGGCGCTATCCTGAGCGCCGATGCCGCACACCAAGGAACAGCGCTCCCTGTTCGGCGAGATCCTCGACTGGATGCTCGCGCCGCTGCTGCTGCTGTGGCCGATGAGCGTGGCGCTGACCTGGCTGGTGGCGCAGAGCATCGCCAACAAGCCCTTCGACCGCGAGCTGGGCGAGATGTCGCGCACGCTGGCCAAGCAGGTGGTGCTGCGCGAGAGCAACGAGGGCGAGCGCAGCGTGCAGTTCACGCTGCCCGCCGGTGCCTCGGAGATCCTGCGCACCGACGAGTCGGACGACATCCACTACCAGGTGCTGGGCCTGCGCGGCGAGCTGCTCAGCGGCGAGCGCAGCCTGCCGCTGCCGCCCGAGGAGGAACCGCGCAGCGCCGGCGACGTGCGCTTCCGCGACGGCGAGATGAACAGCGACGACCTGCGCATCGCCTACGTCTGGGTGGCGCTGCCCGGCCGCGCGGGCGAACCGCCGATGGCGCTGGTGCAGGTGGCCGAGACGCTGGGCAAACGCTCGCGCCTGGCCACCGAGATCATCAAGGGCGTCATCCTGCCGCAGTTCGTCATCCTGCCGCTGGCGGTGCTGCTGGTCTGGCTGGCACTGGTGCGCGGCATCGCGCCGCTGAACGAGCTGCAGCAGCGCATCCGCCGCCGCGACAGCAGCGACCTGTCGCCGATCGACGAGCGCGAGGCGCCCGAGGAGGTGTCGCCGCTGGTGCGCGCGATCAACGACCTGCTGGCACGGCTGGACCAGTCGATCGGCGCGCAGAAGCACTTCCTGGCCGACGCGGCGCACCAGCTGAAGACCCCGCTGGCCGGCTTGCGCACGCAGGCCGAGCTGGCGCAGCGCGAGATCGACGCCGGCCAGCGTGACCCCAAGGAGCTGAAGAAGTCGCTGCAGCAGATCGCGCACTCGAGCCAGAGTGCGGCGCACATGGTCAACCAGCTGCTGGCGATGGCGCGTGCCGAGAACCAGGAGCAGCAGGCGCAGCGCCAGACAGTCAACCTGGCGCGGCTGGCCACCGAGACCGTGCACGACTTCGTGCCGCGCGCGCTGGAAAAGCGCATCGACCTCGGCTACGAAGGCCCCGAGACCGGCCGTGCGGCATCGGGCGTCCGCAAGCCGCTGGTCAGCGGCAACCCGCTGCTGCTGCGCGAGCTGATCCGCAACCTGGTCGACAACGCGCTGCAGTACACGCCGGCCGGCGGCACGGTGACGGTGCGCATCGTCGACGACCCGTTCGGCCAGGTGGTGGTGCTGCAGGTCGAGGACTCCGGCCCGGGCATCCCGATGGCCGAACGCGAGAAGGTGTTCCGGCCCTTCTACCGCACGCTGGGCACCGACGTCGACGGCAGCGGCCTGGGCCTGGCGATCGTGCGCGAGATCGCCACGCAGCATGGCGCGCAGATCCAGCTCGAGGATGCCAACCTGCGCCACCGCCCGGGGCTCAGCGACCAGGGCGGCGCCGCCTTCGGCCCGGGCGCACGCTTCACGCTGCGCTTTCCCGCCGCCCATGCCGACGGCGGCGACGGCCCGCCACCCGAGGGCGACTCAGCGCCGGCGTAGCAGTTCGAACAGGCTGGCGTCGTCGAACGCCGCGAAGCCGCTGTCGCAGGCTCGCGCGAACAGCGCGGCCGCCTGCGCGCCCACCGGCGTGCTCATGTCCAGCCGGCCCGCCATCGCCAGCGCGAGGTGGGTGTCCTTGTTCAGCAGCGTGGTGTGGGCGCGCGGCGCCAGGTCGCCGGCGATCGCGCGGCGCAGCCGGTCGGAGCCGATCCAGCTCTGCCCGCTGGAGCGTTCGATCACGTCCAGCGTGCGTGACGGATCCAGCCCGGCGCGCTCGGCCAGCGCCAGCGCCTCGGCGGCACCGGCCAGGTTGATGCCGGCCAGCAGGTTGTTGACCAGCTTGGTGCGCGCGCCGTCGCCGATGCGCGTGCCAAGGCGGAACACCGCGTTGGACAGTGTCTCGATGACCGCGCGCTGCTGTTCGAAGGTGTCGTCGGCGCAGGCCACCATCAGGCTCATCGTGCCGTCGCGCGTGCGTGCCGGCCCGCCGGACATCGGCGCGTCGATCGGCGCCAGGCCCTGGGCGACCAGCCGCGCGGCCAGCGCTTCGGTGTCGTGCGGCGCGATCGTCGGGCACAGCAGCACGGCGGCGCCTGGCGGCAGCGCGGCGGCGATGCCATCGGCGCCGAAGAGCACGGCCTCGGTCTGCGCCGCATCGACCACCGCGACGATCGCGCAGCCGGCACCGGACGCCGCCGCCGCGGGCGAGGCATGCACGCCCAGCCCTTCGTCGCGAGCCATCGCCTCGCGCGACGGATCGATGTCGCGCACCTGCACGTCGAAGCCGCAGTCGCGCAGCCGCAGCGCCATCGCCAGGCCCATGTTGCCGATGCCGACCACGGCGACGCGCGTCGGCCCGCTCATGTCTGGACCAGTCGGCGGCTCTTGGCGATCGACATCAGGATGCCCAGGCCGAGCCCCAGCGTGACCATCGCGGTGCCGCCGTAGCTGATGAACGGCAGCGGCACGCCGACCACCGGCAGGATGCCGCTGACCATGCCCATGTTGACGAAGGCATAGGTGAAGAAGCTCAGCGTGATCGCGCCGGCGAGCAGGCGGCTGAACATCACCGGCGCCTCGGCGGCGATCATCAACCCGCGGAAGATCAGGAAGACGAAGCCGACCAGCAGGCCGGCGCAGCCGAGCAGACCGAACTCCTCGGAGAAGGCGGCGAAGATGAAGTCGGTGGTGCGCTCCGGGATGAACTCCAGGTGCGTCTGCGTGCCCTTCATGAAGCCCTTGCCCTCGACGCCGCCGGAGCCGATCGCGATCATGCCCTGCAGCGTGTGGAAGCCCTTGCCCAGCGGGTCCTTCGACGGATCGAGCAGCGTGCAGACACGGTGTTTCTGGTAGTCGCGCAGCACCGGCCACTTCACGTCGGGCTCGCAGATGCGGTCGCCCGACATCACCAGCGCGGTGACGGCCACCGCGCCGGTCAGCAGCACCGGGATGATCAGCTTCCACGACAGCCCGGCGAAGAAGATCACGTACAGGCCGGCCGACAGCACCAGGATCGCGGTGCCGAGGTCGGGCTGCTTCATGATCAGGCCGACCGGCACGCCGAGCAGCAGCCCGGCGACCAGGAAGTCGGGCGCGCGCAGCTGCCCCTCGCGGCGCTGGAACCACCAGGCCAGCATCAGCGGCATGCCGATCTTCATGATCTCGCTGGGCTGGATCACCATGCCGACGTTGAGCCAGCGTGTCGCGCCCTTCTTCGTGATGCCGAACAGCGCGGTGGCCACCAGCAGCGCGACGCCGACCACGTACAGCGGCACCGCCAGCGCCATCAGCCGCTGCGGCGGCACTTGCGCGACGGCGAACAGGATCGCCACGGCAATCAGCATGTTGCGGCCATGGTCGACGAAGCGCGTGCCGTGGTCGAAGCCGGCCGAGTACATCGTCACCAGCCCGGCGGCGGCCAGCAGCAGGATGGCCAGCGACAGCGGGAAGTCGAAGCCGGTGAAGACCGGCGCGAGCCGCTGCCAGATCGACGGCCGCTCGAAGGCGACGTTCATCGTCGCGGGGCGGGTGTTCACAGCGGCACCTCCGCGACCGGCCGCGGCTTGCCGACCGGCGCGCCCGACTTGCCCTCGCGGGTCAGTGCGATGTCCTCGACGCTCGGCAGCACGCCGCTCAGCACGTAGTCGAACACGCGCCGCGTGATCGGCGCCGCCGCCTCGGAGCCGAAGCCGGCGTTCTCGACGACGATGGCCAGCGCGATGGTCGGTGCCTCGATCGGCGCGAAGGCCATGTACAGCGAGTGGTCGCGCTTGTGCTCCTCCATCTTCGCGGCGTTGTACTTTTCGTTGGCCTTGATGCCGACCGCCTGCGCGGTGCCCGTCTTGCCGCCGGTCTTGTAGGGCGCACCGAGGAAGGAGCGCACCGAGGTGCCCTCCTGCGTGACGCCGTACAGCGCGCGGTTGATCAGCTCGACATGCTCCGGCTTGAGCGGCAGCGACGACAGCGCGTCGCTGGCCATGCGGCGGCGCTCGCCGGTGACCACGTCCTCGATCTCGCGCACCAGGCGCGGCTTGTAGCGCTGCCCGCCGGACACCAGCGTCGCGGTGGCGCTGGCCAGCTGCAGCATCGTGAAGTTGTTGTAGCCCTGGCCGATGCCCAGCGAGATGGTCTCGCCGGCATACCACTTCTGCAGCTCGGGCTTCTTGTAGGCCTTGCGCTTCCACTCGGTGGACGGCAGCAGGCCGGTGACCTCGCCCTCGACGTCGATGCCGGTCTTGCGGCCGAAGCCGAAGGGCTCGAGCTGCTCGTGCATCAGGTCGACGCCCATCTCGTTGGCCAGCGAGTAGTAGTAAACGTTGCTCGACTTGACGATGCTGCGCACCATGTCGACCGGGCCGAGGCCGGTGTCGCCGTGGCTGCGGAAGGTGTGGTTGCCGAACTGGAAGGTGCCGCCGTCGTAGATCACCTGGCTGGGGCTGCGCTTGCCGGTGTTCAGCGCGGCGATCGCCATGAAGGGCTTGAAGGTCGAGCCCGGCGGGTAGGTTCCCCGCAGGGCCCGATTCAGCAGCGGCTTGTCGATCGACTCGTTGAGCTCCTTCCACGACTCGCTGTCGATGCCGTCGACGAACAGGTTGGGGTCGAAGGTCGGCTTGCTGACGAAGGCCAGCACCTCGCCGTTGCGCGGGTCCAGCGCCACCAGCGCGCCGCGCCGCTCGCCGAACAGTTCCTCGACCAGCGCCTGCAGCCGGATGTCGATCGACAGCACCACCTTGTTTCCTGGTGTCGCCGGGTTGCTCTTCAGGCGCCGCACCGGGCGGCCACCGGCACTGGTCTCGACCTCCTCGAAGCCGGTTGCGCCATGCAGCTCGGCCTCGTAGCTCTGCTCGACGCCGAGCTTGCCGATGTACTCGGTGCCGCGGTAGTTGGCGGCGTCCTCGGTCTCGTCGATCGCTTCCTTCTCGGCCTGGTTGATGCGGCCGATGTAGCCGATCAAATGGCTGCCGGTCTCGCCCAGCGGGTAGTTGCGGAACAGCCGCGCCTTGATGTCGACGCCGGGGAAACGGAAGCGCTGCGCGGTGAAGCGCGCCACCTCGTCGTCGCTCAGCTTGGTGCGGATCGGCAGCGATTCGAAGCTCTTGCTCTCCTCGAGCAGCCGCTTCAGGCGCTTGCGGTCGCGCGGCTGGATGTCGACCACCTCGGCGAGGCGGTCGATCAGCGGCTCCAGCTCGCCGGCCTTGGTCGGCGTGATCTCCAGCGTGTAGGCCGAGTAGTTGTTGGCCAGCACGATGCCGTTGCGGTCGACGATCAGGCCGCGGTTGGGCACGATCGGCACGACCGCGATGCGGTTGTTCTCGGCCTGCGTCGACAGCTCCTCGTGCTTGAAGACCTGCAGGTGCACCAGGCGCGCGGCCAGCAGCCCGAAGCCGAACAGCACGAACACGGCGGCGGCCAGCAGGCGCAGGTTGAAGCGCGCGAGTTCCTGTTCGACGTTCCTGATTTCGGTCATGCCGACCCGTTCCTGCCTGCTAGAGAGGACGATTCTCGTCCGGATCGGGTGGCCGGCGCTGCGGCGCCAGCAACACCCATGTCACCAGCGGCCACAGCAGCGACTCGAACACCGGCGCGAGCAGCAGCTCCCAGCCGGGGAACATGCCGCCGGCGATCATGCGCACGACCAGCGACACCAGGTGCGCGGCGAAGAACAGCGGCAGGATCTGCACCGCCTGCGACGGCACCGTGAACCACAGCAGGCGGCGGTGGATCGTCGTCGCGAAGAAGCTCAGCAGCGTGTAGGCCAGCGCATGCTGGCCAAGCACAGCGCCGTCGTGCACGTCCATCGCCAGGCCGAACAGGAAGGCCGCGCCGACGCCGACACGCCGCGTCTGGTGCACGTTCCAGAACACCAGCACGACGGCCAGGAAATCGGGCATGCCCGGCACCCGGCCGAGCGGCACCAGGTTGAGCATGAAGGCGACGACCAGCGTCAGCCAGACGAACAGCGGGTTCGCCGGCAGCAGCAGCGCATCGCCACGGGGCAGGATCACTTGCGCGTCCCCCTCTTCGCCGCCGGCTTCACCGGTTCGTCCGGCGTCGGCTCCGGCTTGGGCGGCATCTGCACGCCGACCGGCTCCAGCACCAGCACGTGGCGCACCGCGTCGGGCACCGCCACCGGCTCGAGCAGGATGCGCGCGAAGCTGGTGTCGATCTTGCGGTCGACCAGCGTCACCCGTGCCACCGGCAGGCCCGGCGGGTAGACGCCGTCGACGCCCGAGGTGCTGAGCAGGTCGCCGACCTGCACGTCGGCGTTGCCGGCCATGAAGCGCAGCTCCATGCCGTTGCGCACGCCGAAGGCGGCGCTGCGCAGCTGGTTGCGCGTGTTGAGCACCGGGATCGCGGCGTCCTTGTCGGCCAGCAGCGTGACCTCGGACGACAGCGGATAGACCCGCGTGACCTGGCCGAGCACGCCGGCATCGTTGATCACCGGCGAGGCGATCGCCACGCCGTGGGTGGCGCCGCGGTCGATGACGATCTTGCGCGAGAACGGGTCGGGCGCGTCGTACAGCACCTCGGCGGCCATCGAGCGCACCGTCAGCGCCGGGCGCAGGTCGAGCAATGCTCGCAAGCCGCTGGTTCTCGGCCTGCAACTGCTCGACGCGCGACGAACGTTCTGCCTGGCGGGCCAGGTCGCGCCGCGCCGCCTCTTCCTTGGCCAGCGCACCCTGCAGGCCGAGCAGGTAGTCGCTGCCGCCCTCCCAGGCGGCCACCGGCACCAGCAGCGCGCGCTCGATCGGGTGCAGCACGGTGGCGATCGCGGCGCGCAGCGGGCGCGTCAGCTGGAAGCGCGTGTCGGCGACCATCAGGAACAGCGCCAGCGCCGAGAAGAAGGTCAGCTTGGTCAGCGCCGACGGCCCCTGGCGGAAGAAGGGCGGTGGGGACCGGTCGAGGGTGCCGAGCGGCATGGCCTGTGACTACTACTGCTCAGTCGTCAGAAACGACGAAGCCGGCCACGTGGTTCACGCGCCGGCCCGTGCGATGCATCGTGCTCACTCGGAGGTGAAGATCGCGCCGAGGCGCTCCATGCGCTCCAGCGCCATGCCGCAGCCGCGCACCACGCAGGTCAACGGGTCTTCGGCCACCAGCACCGGCAGGCCGGTTTCCTCGGCGAGCAGGCGGTCGAGGTCGCGCAGCAGCGCGCCGCCGCCGGTCAGCATCATGCCGCGCTCGGCGATGTCGGCGCCGAGTTCGGGCGGCGTCTGCTCGAGCGCGTTCTTCACGCTGGAGACGATCTGGTTCAGCGGGTCGGTCAGCGCCTCCAGGATCTCGTTGGACGAGATCGTGAAGCTGCGCGGCACGCCTTCGCTGAGGTTGCGGCCCTTGACCTCCATCTCCTTGACCTCGGAGCCGGGGAAAGCCGAGCCGATCTGCTTCTTGATCGCTTCCGCGGTCGGCTCGCCGATCAGCATGCCGTAGTTGCGGCGGATGTAATTGATGATGGCCTCGTCGAACTTGTCGCCACCGACGCGCACCGAGCCCTTGTAGACCATGCCGCCCAGCGAGATCACGCCGACCTCGGTGGTGCCGCCGCCGATGTCGACGACCATCGAGCCCGACGCTTCCGACACCGGCAGCCCGGCGCCGATCGCCGCGGCCATCGGCTCCTCGATCAGGTAGACCTCGCTGGCACCGGCACCGAGCGCCGATTCGCGGATCGCGCGGCGCTCGACCTGGGTCGAGCCGCAGGGCACGCAGATGATGATGCGCGGGCTCGGCTTCAGGACGGACCGCGGATGGACCATCTTGATGAACTGCTTGAGCATCTGCTCGGTGACGGTGAAGTCGGCGATCACGCCGTCCTTCATCGGGCGGATCGCCTCGATGTTGCCGGGCACCTTGCCGAGCATGGCCTTGGCCTCGGCACCGACCGCCTGGATGGTCTTCTTGCCGTTGGGGCCGCCCTCGTGGCGGATGGCGACGACGGACGGCTCGTCGAGCACGATGCCCTTGCCACGCACGTAGATCAGCGTGTTGGCAGTGCCGAGGTCGATGGCCAGGTCCGTCGAAAAGTAGCGACGAAAGGATCCGAACATGGTGTGGGGAGCTCTCGGCCTTCGCCGCCTTCGGACCATCGGGTCGGGCGCGGCGGCATGGTCGATTCGGGTTGTCGGGGTCGTTCCTTGGGGCCTCGCAAACCGAGGCGGGACGCGGGCTTCAAGGGCTTGTGGATAACCGGGGATAATACCCCATCGGCCTGCCTCCACCGGGGTGCAGGCCGCGTGTTTTCACCCTGTTTCCGCCTGTGAGTCCATGGCCCTGACCCCGCAAGACGTGAGCCGCATCGCCCACCTCGCCCGGCTGGAGTTGTCCGCCGCCGAGCAAGGCTCGCTGCTCACGCAATTGAACGGCTTCTTCGGAATCGTCGAGCAGATGAGCGCGGTCGACACCACCGGCGTCGAACCGCTGTACACGCCGCTGTCGGCGGTGCAGGAGGTCGGCCTGCGGCTGCGCGACGACGCCGTCACCGAGACCGACGCGCGCACGCTCAACCAGCGCAGCGCGCCGGCGGTGGAGGATGGCCTGTTCCTCGTGCCCAAGGTGATCGAATGAAGCCGGTCCATCAGATGGGCGTGGCCGAGCTGGGTCGCGCGCTGGGTTCGCGCGAGCTCTCCAGTGTCGAGGCGACTGGCGCTCTGCTCGAGCGCATGGCCGCGCACACCGCGCTGGGCGCCGTGCTGGCCAGCGACCGCGACGCCGCGCTGCAGCAGGCCGCCGCCGCCGATGCGCGCCGCGCCGCCGGCGACACCGGCGTGCTGCTGGGCGTGCCGATCGCCCACAAGGACATCTTCGTCAGCGCCGGGCTGCCCACCACCGCCGGCTCGAAGATGCTGCAGGACTACCGCAGCCCGTTCGATGCGACGGTGGTCGCACGGCTCGGCCAGGCCGGCACGGTGACGCTGGCCAAGCTGAACTGCGACGAGTTCGCGATGGGCTCGGCCAACGAGAACTCCGCCTACGGCCTGGCCCGCAACCCCTGGGACACCACGCGCGTGCCGGGCGGCTCCTCGGGCGGCTCGGCTGCCGCGGTGGCAGCGCGCTTGGTGCCCGCCGCCACCGGCACCGACACCGGCGGCTCGATCCGCCAGCCGGCCAGCTTCTCCGGCATCACCGGCATCAAGCCGACCTACGGCGTGTGCTCGCGCTATGGCATGGTCGCGTTCGCCTCCAGCCTCGACCAGGCCGGGCCGATGGCACGTTCGGCCGAGGACTGCGCGCTGCTGCTGTCGGCGATGAGCGGTTTCGACGAACGCGACTCGACCAGCGCGCAGCGGCCGCCGCAGGACTTCCATGCGCAGATGCTCGCCGCGCGCGCAGGCGCCTCCCCCGGCAAGCCGCTGGCCGGGCTGCGCATCGGCCTGCCGACGGAGTTCTTCCCCGCCGCGCTGGCCGCCGACGTCGACGGCGCGGTGCGCGCGGCGCTGGCCGAACTCGAGAAGCTCGGCGCGACGCTGGTCGACGTCAGCCTGCCGCGCACCGAACTGTCGATCCCGGTCTACTACATCATCGCGCCGGCCGAGGCGAGCTCGAACCTGTCGCGCTTCGACGGTGTGCGCTACGGCCACCGCGCCGCGAAGTACGGCGACCTGCTCGACATGTACAAGAAGAGCCGCAGCGAAGGCTTCGGCGCCGAGGTCAAGCGCCGCATCATGATCGGCACCTACGTGCTGAGCCACGGCTACTACGACGCCTACTACCTGCAGGCGCAGAAGCTGCGCCGCATGATCGCCGACGACTTCCAGCGCTGCTTCACGCAGTGCGACGTCATCGCCGGGCCGGTGGCGCCCAGCGTGGCCTGGAAGATCGGTGCGCAGGGCGACGACCCGGTCGCCGCCTACCTGGCCGACATCTTCACGCTGCCCGCCAGCCTGGCCGGCCTGCCCGGCATGAGCGTGCCGGCCGGCTTCGCCGAATCCGGTGAAGGCTCGGGCATGCCCGTCGGCCTGCAGCTGATCGGCAACTACTTCCAGGAGGGCACGCTGCTGCACGCCGCGCACGCCTTCCAGCAGGCGACCGACTGGCACGCACGCGTGCCCAGCGGGTTCTGAACACCATGAGCAGCCCCCAACTGATCCGCGGCTACGAGGTCGTCATCGGCATCGAGACGCACGCGCAGCTGTCCACGCAATCGAAGATCTTCAGCGGCTCGAGCACGCAGTTCGGCGCCGCGCCGAACACGCAGGCCTCACCGGTCGACCTGGCGCTGCCCGGCACGCTGCCGGTGATGAACCGCGGTGCCGTCGAGCGCGCCATCCGTTTCGGCCTGGCGGTCGGCGCCACCGTCGCGCCGCTGTCGATCTTCGCGCGCAAGAACTACTTCTACCCCGACCTGCCCAAGGGCTACCAGATCAGCCAGTACGAGACCCCGGTCGTGCAGGGTGGTGAGGTCGAGTTCTTCATCGGCGAAACGCGCCACGTGGTGCACCTGACGCGCGCGCACCTGGAAGAAGACGCCGGCAAGTCGCTGCACGAGGACTACCACGGCCAGACCGGCATCGACCTGAACCGTGCCGGCACGCCGCTGCTGGAGATCGTCACCGAGCCCGACATGCGCAGCAGCGCCGAGGCCGCCGCCTACGCACGTGCGCTGCACGCGCTGGTGGTGTGGCTGGACATCTGCGACGGCAACATGCAGGAAGGCTCGTTCCGCTGCGACGCCAACGTCTCGGTGCGCAAGCCCGGTGCGCCCTTCGGCACGCGCCGCGAGATCAAGAACCTGAACAGCTTCAAGTTCCTGCAGCAGGCGATCGACTTCGAGGTGCAGTGGCAGATCGACCTGATCGAGGACGGCGGCGCCGTCCAGCAGGCCACCGTGCTGTTCGACCCCGACACGGGCGAGACGCGGGCGATGCGCACCAAGGAAGACGCGCACGACTACCGCTACTTCCCCGACCCCGACCTGCCGCCGCTGGCGATCGCGCCGGAGTGGGTCGCGCGCGTGAAGGCCGGGATGCCCGAGCTGCCGCGCCTGATGGCGCAGCGCTTCCAGGCCGACTACGGCCTGCCCGCCTACGACGCGGCGATGATGACGCAGGGCAAGGCGATGGGCGCCTTCTTCGAGGCCGCCGCGAAAGCCTGCGGCCAGCCCAAGCTGGTCGCCAACTGGCTGATGGGCGAGGTGTCGCGGCGCCTCAACGCCGAGGAGCGTGGCATCGACACCAGCCCGGTCGGCGCGGCGCAGCTGGCGGCGATGATCGGCCGCATCGCCGACGGCACCATCTCCAACAACGGCGCGCGCCAGGTGTTCGACCTGATGTGGGCCGCAGGTCGGTCAACACAGAAGCCATCTCCCGACTATGTTGATCGCACCATTGCCAAGCTCGGGCTCAAGCAGATGTCCGACAGCGGCGAGCTCGAGCGCATCGTCGACGAGGTGCTGGCCGCCAATCCGAAGTCGGTCGAGGAATACCGTGCCGGCAAGGACAAGGCCTTCAACGCGCTGGTCGGCCAGGCCATGAAGGCGAGCAAGGGCAAGGCCAACCCGACCCAGGTCAACGAACTGCTGAAGAAGAAGCTGGGCTGAACGCGGACGCGCGGGCGCGCGCCGCTCACTGCTTGACCGGCTTCTTCGGCGCCGACGCGGCCGCTTCCGACGAGGCCAGCACGCCCATCGAGCCGGGCTGGGCGCCGCCCCACAGCTTGCGCAGCCGCTCCAACTCGTCGTCGTAGAGCTTGTTGACGCGCACCTGCTCGGCCTTCTGGTTCTGGATCAGCGTGCGCTGCGCCTCGGTGGAGGCATCGTTGGCGTCGATCGCCTGCTTCAGCTTGAGCGGCAGCTGCTTGCCGACGTAGAACTCCGACTCGTCCATCAGAGGCTTGCGATCCTTCTCCAGGCCTTCCAGGCGCGCCTCGGAGATCTTCAGGCCCTTGCGCGTGTCGTCGAGCGCTGCCTCGCGCGCCTTGTTGTGCGCCGCCTCGTTCGGGAAGCGCTGCAGCAGGTTGCGGTCGCGGCGCACCGCCTCGCGCTGCTGGGCACGGGCCAGCGCCTCGTCCTGCTGGCGCGCCTCGTAGGCGGCGCGCTCGTCGGCCGTCATCGACGGCGGCAGCACCTGCTTGACCGACCCGTCGGAGTTGAGCAGTCGCTGGTCGCGGGCGGTGCATTCCGGAATCGGCCGGTCGGAGGTCAGCCGCTTGCCGTTGGCATCGACGCAGCTGTAGATCGAACCGGTCTTGGTCGCCTGCGCGATCGCCTGGCCGGGCACGACGGCAGCCACCGTCGCCAGCAAGCCGGCGGCAGTGAGCGATCGGGCCAGGACCCAGCGGTGCATTCAGACTCCGTAACGTTCGCGGTAGGCCGCCACGGCGCCGAAGTGGGCGCCCAATCCGGTGTCGGCGGTCGAGTTCAAGTATTGCAGCAAGTCCGAAAGCGTCGCAATCGCTGCCACCCGCAGACCGAGCTGTTGCTGGACATACTGCACGGCCGACCACGCTGTGTCGCCCTGGCCGTCGGTCGCCTTCTCCTGGCGGTCGAGCGCGATCGCCACGCCGCAGGGTGTGGCGCCGGCCGCCTGGATCATCGAGATGGATTCACGCACCGAGGTTCCCGCAGAAATCACGTCATCGATGATGAGAACGCGGCCGGTCACCTTCGCGCCGACCAGCGTCCCGCCCTCGCCGTGATCTTTCGCCTCCTTGCGGTTGTAGGCGAAGGGCACATTGCGGCCGAGCCGGGCGAGTTCGATGGCCACCGCGGCGGCCAGCGTGATGCCCTTGTAGGCCGGGCCGAACAGCATGTCGAACTGCAGGCCCGACGCCATCAGGCGACGTGCATAGAATTCCGCCAGGCGGCCGAGCTTGGCGCCATCGTCGAACAGGCCGGCGTTGAAGAAGTAGGGCGACAGCCGGCCCGCCTTGGTCTTGAACTCGCCGAAGCGCAGCACGCCGGCGTCGACCGCAAACCTCACGAAGTCCTGGGCCAGGGGATCGGTGGCAGGGCTCGTCGTCATCGGAGGCTTTCTCGTGTTCCGTCTCGTCACGCTCAATCTGAACGGCATCCGCTCGGCGGCGACCAAGGGCTTCGAGGCCTGGGCCGAAGGCGTGGCGGCCGATTGTATGGGGGTGCAGGAGGTCAAGGCGCAGGCCGCCGACGTGGAAGGACGCTTCGACAGCGTCGCCGGCATGACCGGGCATTTCCACTTCGCCGACAAGAAGGGCTACTCCGGCGTCGGGCTGTACTCGCGCAAGAAGCCCAGCGCGGTGATCACCGGCATCGGCAATGCCGAGTTCGACGCCGAGGGCCGCTACGTCGAGGCGCGCTTCGACAACGCGCGGCGCAAGCTGTCGATCATCAGCTGCTACTTCCCCAGCGGCTCCAGCGGCGAGGAGCGCCAGCAGGCCAAGTTCCGCTTCCTGGCGCTGATGGCGCCGCACCTGATCAAGCTGAAGGCCGAGCGTGAGTTCATCCTGGTCGGCGACGTCAACATCGCCCACAAGGAAATCGACCTGAAGAACTGGAAGAGCAACCAGAAGAACAGCGGCTTCCTGCCCGAGGAGCGGGCCTGGATGACGCATGCGCTGGACCAGATCGGCCTGGTCGACGTGTTCCGCACGCTGAACCCGCACCCCGAGCAGTACACGTGGTGGAGCAACCGCGGCCAGGCCTGGGCGAAGAACGTCGGCTGGCGGCTGGACTACCACCTGGCGACGCCGAAGATCGCCGCGAAGGCGAAGCACGAGCACATCTACCTCGAGCAGCGCTTCTCCGACCACGCGCCGCTGGTGATCGACTACGACTTCACGCTGTGAGGCGATCGACGAGCCAGCGGTTCAGGTCGGCGATCTCTTCCGGGCAGACCGAGTGCCCCATCGGGTACTCGTGCCACTCGAGCGGGTGGCCCAGAGCCACCAGCGCGTCGCGCGATGCGTGGCCGCGCGCCGGCACGACGATTTCGTCCTCGCTGCCGTGGGCGAGGAAGATCGGCAGGTCGCGGTTGGCCTCGCTGCGCTCGGAGGCGGTGGTCGCGGCCAGCGGCAGGTAGCCCGACATGCCGACCAGCCCGGCCAGCCGCTCGGGGTAGCGCAGCCCGGCCAGCAGCGTCATCGCGCAGCCCTGCGAGAAGCCGGCCAGCACGATGCGGTTCGCCGCGATGCCACGTTCGCGTTCGCGGGCAATCAGCGCGGCGACGGCACGGCCGGATTCACGCAGGCCGGCCTCGTCCTCGCGGCGCTGCAGGTCGGCGCCGAGGATGTCGTACCAGGCGCGCATGCGGTAGCCACCGTTGATGGTCACCGGCCGCACCGGCGCGTGCGGGAAGACGAAGCGCACCGCGCCGACGGCCGACAGGTCGAGCGCCTCGGCCACCGGCACGAAGTCGCTGCCGTCGGCGCCCAGGCCGTGCAGCACGATCACGCTGGCGACCGGATGCTCTCCGGTCGCACCTTCCAGGGCTTCGAGGTCGGGGGCGTCGTCCATGGCGGCATTCTGACCGCAGTCGTGCCGGCCCCGGCAGGCCCTACAGTGCAGGCCATGACGCCACCGCTGCCTCCCGATTGCCGTTCCCGTGTGGACGCCCTGCTGGCCGCCGGCGGGCGCCGGGTGCTCGGCCTGGTCGGCGCGCCGGGTGCCGGCAAGTCGACGCTCGCGCAGGCGCTGCTGCAGACGCTGGGTGACGCTGGCGCAGGTGGTGCCGATGGACGGTTTCCACCTGGCCAACGTGGAGCTGGCGCGCCTAAGCCGCGCCGGGCGCAAGGGTGCACCCGACACCTTCGACGCCGCCGGCTACGTTGCGCTGCTGCGCCGCCTGCGCGAGCAGCACGACGACCAGATCGTCTACGCGCCCGAGTTCCGCCGCGAGATCGAGGAGCCGATCGCCGGCGCGATCGCCGTGCTGCCGACGACGCGGCTGGTGATCACCGAAGGCAACTACCTGCTGTTCGACGACGGCCCCTGGGCCGAGGTCGCCGGCCTGCTGGACGATTGCTGGTACGTCGATGTCGATGACGACCTGCGCCGGCAACGGCTGATCGACCGGCACATGCGCTTCGGCCGCGACTTGGCAGCCGCACGCGCCTGGGTTGAGCAGACCGACGAGCCGAACGCGCGGCGCATCGCGGCCACGCGGGCACGCGCGCAGGCCGTGATCCGCTGGGACTGAGCCGAGCGCGGCCGGCTGCTAACGGCCCGGGTAGCGCAACCAGGTCATCACCACGTTCAGGTCGGTGACGTCGGCCGCCGCCTCGACGCGACGACCATCGCCGCGGTCGAGCGTGCCGGTGCTGTGCGCGTCCTGCAGCAGCGTGAGGTCATACCTGCACATCGACGACCAGCAAGACCAGGCGGTGCCTGGAACGGACGATGGCCATGGTGACACTCCCGTGCCTGGTTCGCAGGCAGCCATCGTGGCACGGTCCGGCCGGTTCTGCTCCTGCTGCTGCGCCTGCATCGCCAGCTGGACCTCGCCGACCCGGCGAGGCGGGACGACGCCGGCCCGTCCGTGCCGCTCAGTGCTTGCGGCCGAAGGCCTGGACGAGCGTGAAGCTCGTGCCCCAGACGCCGGGGCGCTGCAGCTCCCACTCGGCCGCGTCGAGCAGCGCCGTGAGCCTGGCCGCGCCGACGAGGGCTTCGAGGCGGCCCTTCAGTGCCGCGGCGAACTGCAGCGGCAGCCGCAGGTACGGGTGGCCCGGCTCGAGCGCGACGACCTGCGCGCGCAGTGCCGGCTCGATGCCGTGCTGGCGCATCAGGCGGGGCAGCTCGCGGCCGGCGTTGAAGTGGCCGCCAGCGGCCGTGAAGGCCTGCTGCAGCAGCATGATCAACTCCTCGGTTGCCGGCCCCTGCGGGTGAATGCGCCAGGACGCGGCGTCCGGATCCTCCAGCACCAGCCAGCCGCCGGGCTTGAGCCGCGCGCAGTAGCTGTGCAGCTGCTCGGCGTCGCGCCCCAGCGGGGCGAGCTGGAAGCGCGCGTGCACGAGGTCGAAGCCGGCGGCGGGCAGCCGGCTCGCGAACAGGTCGTCCTCGACGATCTCGACGCCGGCCAGCTTCTCGTCGACGACGAAGGCACGCGCTGCAGCGAGCATGCGCGGGTCGACGTCGCTGCCGACCACGCGGCCGCCATCACCGAGCCGGCGACGCAACGCACGCAGCCAGCCCATGGCACCACAGCCGACGTCGAGCACGACGGCGTCCGCGGGCAGCTGCATCTCGCGCAGCAGCATTTCCCCCGCCGGCTCCCAGACGCGCGACTGCAGGCGCAGGCGCCCGAGTTCGGACGCCTGGTCGGCGAGGAGGTAGGACGGGCCAGTCGGCGCACCACCGGAACCGCGGGTTCTTGTCTCTGTCATGGCCATCGTGCTGTCCTCGTGCCGCAATGGCGCGATGATCCGGCGCGCCGGTCGCACGGCGGTTTCGTCACCGCACAGCACACGTTTCGTTTGTCGCGCGCCCGCCGCGCCCGCGACACTGCCGCGCAGCCAGCCCTGTGTTCGACGTCCCGGTTCGTCAGTCGAGCTTCTTCATCGCACGCTGCACGGCCAGTTCGGCCACCTGGCGGCCCAGCGCCGTGCCGTGCTCGTCGGCTGTCCGCGTGTGGATGCCGGCCCAGATGCGGGCGTTCTCGATCTCGGTCGCCGCTTGCGAGAAGCTGCTGAACTGGCGCGTCAGCCCGCCACCGAAGGTCGCGCTGAAGGGCACGCCGTCGTCGCCGAAGAGCAGCTGCAGCGAGCGCGACCAGGCCCCCGAGGTCACCGAGTGCCCGGAGACATAGTCCGGGTGAGGCGGCGTGTTGATCAGCGGCTCCCACTTCGGGTCGGGGTTGCTGGCGGCACCGCGGATCGCCGTGACCGGGCGCCAGGTGCCGACCTTGCGCTTGACGTCCCAGCCCGCGATCACCGCGTCGAGCGCGGCCATGTTGATGATGGCGAAGATGCGGGCGTTCTCCGGCATCGTGGTGCCCTTGGCCGCCGCCGCGGCGCGAGCGGCGGCGTTCCACATCTGTCCGCCGTTGAGCAGCGTGAAGATCGCCGAGGCGGTCTGCTCGGCGGTGCGCTCGGTCGAGTCGCGCCGGCCGAGGCGGCGCACCTCGTCGAGCTCCTTCGCGTACTGCGCGCTGTCCAGCGCCAGCGGGCCGGGCGCCGTCACTTCGTTCACCGATTTCAGGAAGAAGGGCTTCACCTCGGCCCAGAAGACCGAACCGAACGGCGCCATGGAAGGCGGCGCCGGTTGCCAGCCGCCGCGAGCGGTGGGCGGCGTGTAGGCGACGCGCGCGTTCCAGCCGTCGCCGCTGCGCATGGCGACGCATTGTTCGGCGACCTGGCGGCCCAACGCGCTGCCATCGGTCTTCGCGCTGCCGTCGGGCAGCTTGGCCAGCGAGGCTTGCAGCGCCGCGTCGAGCACCGCCTTCTGCAGCGGATAGATCGACAGCAGCACCGTGTGCGCGGCGGTGGCCGCGGCGGCCTCGGCCGATGCGCCTGTCGGGGCGACCGGGACCGGACTCATGTAGGCCTGGTGCGTGCGCGTGACCGCGTTGACGGCATCGAACATCGCGACATGCGCCATGGCCAGCGTGCGCATCTCGATCTGGGGCGTGCTGGACACGGTCAGGCTCAAGGCCGTGACGTTCCAGTCGGTGACCACGTCGGCACGCGCGACCTGCAGTGCGGGCAGCAGCACGGCCAGGACACGCACGGTGGAGGCAAGCTTCATGCGCTTCTCCTCAACGATCGGTGACATGCAAGACTTTAGGCGTCGGCCCCGGCGCGGCAACACCTAGATCGACATGGCGGGCGCGGCTATCCTGCGTCGGTCGGCAGCGGAGCGGGCGAGCATCGACGCTGCATTCCGTCTCTCGACACCGAGCCCCGAAACATCACCCCCGCATGACATTCCGGCACCGCACCCTCCCCGTCACCGCCTTCCAGCAAAACTGCTCCCTGGTCTGGGACGACGAAACCAAGCAGGCCGCGCTGATCGACCCCGGCGGCGACATCGACGTGCTGCTCGCCGCCGTGAAGGAACTGGGCCTGACGCTCGAGCAGATCTGGCTCACCCACGCGCACATCGACCACGCCGGCGCCACCGGCACGCTGGCGCGCACGCTGGGCCTGCCGATCGTCGGGCCGCACGAGGCCGACCAGTTCTGGATCGATGCGCTGCCGCAGCAAAGCCGCATGTTCGGCTTCCCCGCCGCCGAGCCGTTCGCGCCGACCCGCTGGCTGCACGACGGCGACAGCGTGCGCATCGGCGGCTGCGAGCTGCAGGTGCGCCACTGCCCCGGCCACACGCCCGGCCACGTGGTGTTCTTCGAGCCGACGACGAAGCACGCCTTCGTCGGCGACGTGCTGTTCGCCGGCAGCATCGGTCGCACCGACTTCCCGCAGGGCGACTTCGACACGCTGGTGCGCTCCATCACCACGCGGCTGTGGCCGCTCGGCGACGACGTGCGCTTCACGCCGGGCCACGGGCCGCAGAGCAGCTTCGGGCGGGAGCGGCGCAGCAACCCCTTCGTCGGCGGCACCTGAGGGGTGGCGCGGTCCGGTGAATATTCACCGCCTGCGCGAACGACTGTTACCTATGCTGACCTCCATGGCGCCGTGTGACGTGACCGGCGCCTTCGTGAGGAGCCCGTCATGCTGGAACTGATGACCCGCGCCGGAGCCGGCGCCGCGACCCACCCGAGCGCGCCCGGACCGGCCCTGCCGTACCGCGGCCCAGAGCGCCGCCATGCCTCGCTGGCCGGCTGGCGCTGGCTGTCGGCCGCGCTCGACGAGATCGACTACGGCATCGTGCTGATCGGCGCCGACGGCCGCGTGCAGCACGCCAACCAGGTCGCGCTCGACGAGCTGGACGCGCAGCACCCGCTGCTGCTGGCCTTCGGCGAGCTGCGCGCCCGCCGAGGCGTCGACGCGCAGGCGCTGCTGGCCGCGCTGAACGATGCCCGCCACCGTGGCCTGCGCCGGCTGCTCACGCTCGCCGAGGGCGCGCAGCAGGTCAGCGCCAGCGTGGTGCCGCTGCCGGCCTCGGGCGGTGCGCTGGTGATCCTCGGCAAGCGCCAGGTCAGCGCCGAGCTGGCGGTGCAGGGCTTCGCGCGGCTGCACGGCCTGACCGGCGGCGAGGCGCGCGTGCTGGCCGCGCTCAGCGGCGGTGCGCGGCCGGCCGAGGTCGCCCGTGAGCACGGCGTGGCGCTGAGCACGGTGCGCACGCAGATCAGCAGCATCCGCCAGAAGACCGGCGCCGCCAGCATCCGCGACCTGCTCGGGCAGGTGGCGCGCCTGCCGCCGCTGATGGGCCGGCTGCGCAGCGGGCTGGACCGCATGGGTGCGCTGCTGCAGGGTCTCGCGCCCGAGTGATCGCGCCGCTAGCATCGCGGCACCGGCCAGGGCCCCCGGCGGGCCGGCCGGACGCCGCATGCCAGACGTATCCGACGCAGCGCTGATCGCCGCCCTGTCCGACTCGCTGCGCCCGCTGGCGCAGCGTGGTGAGGTCAAGCGCTTCCGCAAGGGCCAGCGGCTGATCGAGGAAGGCTCGCTGGGCGACACGCTGTTCGTCATTCTTGCCGGGCGGCTGCGCGCCTACTCGGCCGACGAGCGCGGCCGCGAGATCGTCTACGGCGTCTACGGCCCCGGCGAGTACCTCGGCGAGATGAGCCTGGACGGCGGGCCGCGTTCGGCCTCGGTGGATGCGCTGGAGGCCACGGCCTGCGCGGTGATCACGCGGCACTCGCTGCAGCAGCACATCGCCGCCCACCCGCCCTTCGCGTTCGAGCTGATCGCGCGGGTGATCGGGCGTGCGCGCCTGGCCACCAAGAGCGCGCGCGACCTGGCGCTGCTCGACACCTACACCCGCCTGGCGCGGCTGCTCGAGTCGCTGGCGCAGGCGCAGCACGACGGCTCGCGGCAGATCGCCGAACGGCTGACCCACGCCGACATCGCCGCCCGGGTCGGCTGTTCGCGCGAGATGGTCACCCGGCTGCTGCGCGACCTCGAGCGCGGCGGCTACGTCAGCACGGCCACCGACGGAACCCGGCGCATCGCCCGCCTGCCCGAGCACTGGTAGGGCACGACGTTCAGGCGTCTCCACGGCGCCGGCGGGCCCGCTCCGCCTGCGCTGCAGCCACGGGTGCCAGCGGTACCGGCTGATCCTGGTGATCCAGCGCCGTCTGCCACGCCGGCGGCGCCGCGTCCCGGTGTGACAGGCTGTCGGCGATCAGCCGCGTGAGCTGCGGCGCCGCCATGCTGGTGCCACTGAGCGCCACGCGGGAGCCGCTGGCCGTGCCAGCCGCGAGCACGCCGTGCAGCAGTGGCGAGTCCTCGGTGATGACCAGTGGCCTCAGCCCGCCGCCGCCGTCGCGCTCGTCGGGCAGCGGCACCGACGAGTAGCGGGCTGGCTCCACCCGGTCGTCGCGATCGCGAAGCGCACCGCCGGCCACGTGCACCCACGCGCCGCTGGCCAGGCCGTTGAGGGTGCCCGAGCGGCGCACGTAGGCGCTGCGCGAGTCGCGCAGCTGCGTACCACCGCGGCGATCGAAGCGGTGATAGTCCGCATCCTCGAGCCGGGATTGGCGACCCTGAGTCGGATGCCCCAGCGGGGCGTCGTCTCGCTGCACATAGGCTCGGCACTCCAGCTCGACGCGGCCGGCGTTGTGCAGCGCGACGTGCCAGGCGCCGCAAGGCGCGGGGCGCGGCCAGCCGGTGTTGGCGGCGGTCGGCGCGACGGCGATCAGCGCCATCGCGCGGCGCCCGTTGGCGACCTGCTGCTGCCAGCTGATCATCGCGACAGGCGCGCCGTCGATGCGCAGCACCTGCCCCTGCCCGGGGCTTACCGTGACCGTCGGTCCGCCCGGCGGCGTGACCGCGAGCGACACCGCCGAGACATCGGCGACACCTTCGTTTGCCCCATCGCCGCGGCCGACCCACAGCTCCAGGTAGCTGGGCGTGCCGTCGCCGGGCTGGATCTGCCAGTCCAGCGGCGCCTCGCCGTCCGGCCCGACGGTCGTCCAGGCGTGGCAGCGCGACAGGTAGCTGTTGCCGGCGGCCAGCACCATGTGGCAGTCGTCGCGCGCGGCGACCATCGCGTCGAGGGCCTGCTCGAAGATCGAGCTGCCGTCGTGCGGGCCGGCGATGTTGCCAATGCTCAGGTTGACGACCACCGGGCAGGTGCGGCCCGGCAGCGCGACGGCGTCGGCGGCCGCCAGCACGAAACGGATCGCATCGAGCATGTAGACCGTCGTCGAGGCACACGAGGTGTCGGCGATCGCGGTAACCGGCAGCTGCACGGCGACGATCGGCGGCGCCGGTGGATCGCCCGGGTCGGCGCCGCAGGCCAGGTCCATGACATGGCTGCCGTGGGTCACACGATGGCGGACCTCGCGGTAGTCGAGTGAGCGGTAGGCCTCCTGCTCGTCGAACCGGCCGGCCGCGCCCGCGGCGCGCAGCGCGCCCTGCAGACGCTCTCGATCGTGGACCGGACCATGCGTCCACGGGCCGCCGGCGACGCCGCCGCGGCTCTGGTCCCAGAAGGCGAGCAGGCGCGTTGTCGCCTCGCCGTTCGCGGCCCGCGAGCGGAAGCGCTCGTTCGCGAAGGCGATGCCGTCGTCGACGACGCCCACCACGACGGCCGCCGGCGCGAGGCCGTGCGCGGCGACCACCTCCGGCCCGGCGTCCGGGTCGGGCGGCTGCGGCGCGACGAAGCCGATCTCGAAGCGGCGGATCGCGGCGAGCACTTCGGCCCACGCGCCGCCCGCGGCGAAACCGGTCAGCACATCGAGAAAGTGCCTCGAGCAGGCGGCGGTGCAGTACACCGACCCTTCCAGCCCGCGCGGCGGGCACAGGTAGTGGCCCGGCACGCGCAGGTGCTCGCGCGCGGTCACCCGCACCAGGCCGGCGAAGTCCTGTGCCGGCACGCCGAGCTCGAGCAGCAGCCAGAGCCAGTCGCCGCCCTGGCCCGGCCGCCCGGCATCGCGAAAGCCGGTGACCCGCCCCCACGGCAGGTAGGCGTCGGCCAGCGGCAGCCCGGCCGGATGCGCCAGATCGACCCGGTGCGCCCGCATCTCAGCGCCACTCCGCCGCCGCCTGCGCCCACAGCCAGCCCAGCGAGGGCGAGGGCGGCACGTACTGCGGCGGGTGCAGGGTCAGGCCACGGCCGTCCTGGTCGACACGATCGCGCAGCGGCGGCTGGAAGTCGTTGGGCAGGTAGTCTTCGGCATCGAACTCGCGTGCCTGGCAGTCCACGTAGGGCACCTGCAGACCGCGCTCCCGAAGCGCCGGGTCGCCGCAGCGCGCGACGAAGTACTCGGCCAGCGTCGTGCCCAGCACCTGGCCGGCGCGGCTGTCCATCGGGTAGTGGACCCCGGCGACGGTGCGGTTGATCGCCATGCGCGCGGCCTGGCGCAGCAGCATCTCGCCCAGTGGGTCGGCGTCGTCGACGCCGCGCAGCGCCATCAGCACGCGGGCCACGCAATGTGCCTCGGTCGAGTGGCCGCTCGGGTAGGCGCTGTGGCCGGGCGTCTGGATCATCGGCTGCACCTGCGGTGACAGCTCGACCGCCCGCGGCACCGGCAGGGCGTGCTTGAAGCGCATCTCGACGGCGATGGCCAGCCGCATCGCGGCGCCGAGCAACTCGAGCGTCCAGCGGTGCCGCGACGGATGCAGCCCGGCGATGGCTGCCCAGTAGGTCGTCAGCTGCGGGATCTGCGACAGGATCTCGGCCTGCCGGTCGCTGCGCAGGTCAGCATGGTCCAGCACCAGCTGGAGCTGGCGCGCCAGGCGCTGCGGGCTTTCGTCGACGGGCCGGTGCAGGCGAACCAACAGCCGCTCGCGGCCGTCGTGATCGACCAGCACCGCCTCGAAGCCGCGGACACCCCTCGCGCGCAGCCGCAGTGGCTGCAGCGCCTCGACATCGAACACGGTGCCACGAACCCAGGGTTCCCAGTGGCGCAGCGGTTCGCTCGCATCGACGACCGCGCGCGCGCCGGCCATCGGCGCCGCCGCCGCCTGCGCATTGAGGGTGCTGCCGACGATGCCGTCGCGGTTGGTCAGCGCTCCGCCGACGTCGAGCAGGTCGTTGCCGCCCGGCCCGCTCGCCCCACCTGCTCCACCTGCGCCACCAGCACCACCAGCGCCTCCGGCACCGCCGGCGCCCCCCGCTCCGCCAGCGCCGCCGGCCCCTCCCGCGCCGCCCGCACCACCGAGCCCGCGCGCCCCGCCGTAGACGTTCTCGAACACCTGACACTTCGGCCAAACCATGTCTGTCCCCCTTTGTGTTGGCAGTCGCTACGCGCGCGGCACCCCGGCCGCGGCCAGTGATTCCGACCACAGCGCGCCGGTCGCGTAGGCGCTGCTCGGCGACCGCGCCAGGTAGGCGCTGATCGTCAACTGCGGCTCCAGCGCCATCAGCGCCCGCACGGTCTCGCGTGCGTCATCGAGGCGGCCGAGCTGCACCTGGGCGATCGCCATCGCACGCAGCGTCGAGGTGTGGGTGCGGTGCAGGCGCAGCGAGCGGCGCGCATGTTCCAGCGTGCGCTCGTACTCGCCGGCGGCCAGCGCCGCCGTCGCCGTCAGCGACTCGAAGAAGTAGCGCATCGGGTCCAGCGGCGACAGCGACAAGGCCTGCTCGGCGGCCTGCAGCGCCGGTGCACCCTCGCCCTTGAAGGCATGCAAGGTGCCCTGGAACAGCCAGGCCAGCGGCTCGCTGGGGTTCTCGGCGAGCGCGCTGGCGTAGCGCTGCGCGGCGCCGTCGAGGTCCTTCATCAGGTTGCAGTGCACGAAGCCGTCGATCGCCAGCGACAGCGACGACGCCGGGTCGACCTCGAGCGCACGCTGCGTGCAGTCCTGCGCCAGCCGGGTGTCGCGCCGCATGTCGGCGGTCCAGCCCTGCTGCACGCGGATCACGTGCCACTTGGCCAGCCAGGCGTGCGGCGCAGCGTGGCGCCGGTCGCGCTCGATCAAGTGCTCGAGCATCTCGCGGGCGCGGTCGAAGTCGGCCCATGCGGTGCCGTGCAGCAGGCTGACCGCGGCCATCAGCAGGCAGTAGCTGTCCAGCGTCGCCAGCGGCTCGCGCCGGGCCCGCTCGACCTGACGCCGCGACAGGGCCTGGCAGACGCGGTGCGTCAGTTCATGAATCAGCGGGTCATCGCCGCTGAACACGCCCGGCAGGCTGCCGCGCTGCTCACCGGCCCAGATCACCTCGCCGCCGGCCGCCTCGGTGAGCTCGACGACCAGGCGCAGCCGATCGCCGGCCACGTGGAGTCGGCCGGCCAGCACGTAGTCGGCGCGCAAGTGCGCACGGATATCGTGCAAGGCGCCGGCGCGCCCGCGGAACACGGTGGTCGACAGCCGCGAGACCACCGCCAGCTCCGGGCTGCGCGACAGCGACGCGATCAGTTCGTCGGCCACGGCATCGCCGAGCAGCTCGTGCGTGGCGTCGGACTGCAGGGTGTCGAACGGCACCACCGCGATGGCCGGGCGCAGGCGATCGGGAACCACGGGCGCGCTCCAGGCAGGTGCTTCGGCCGGCGCGCTCAGGCGGTAGGCCCGCACCGGCTCGTCGATGTGCTTGAGGTAGCAGTCGCCGAGGTCTTCCACCTCGGCGTCGAGCCCGGGCACCAGGCGATCGCGGACCTCGCCCGAGACGACGATCGCGCCCGGCGCGGCCAGCTGCAACAGCCGCACGGCGAGGTTGACACCCGGCCCGTACAGGTCGTGCTCATCGGCGATGACGTCGGTCACGTGCGCACTGCCGCGCAGCCGCATCACCGCCGGCGACGGCGGGGCGGGCGACAGGGCGGCGAGCGCGGCGAACATGTCGAACAGGCAACGGATGGCGGGTGGAACGCTGTCGAACTCCAGCATCAGACCGTCGCCCGTGCGCTTGACGAGCCGGCCGGCATGCGCCGGCAGCAGGTTCGCCTCGACCTCGCGCACGAAGCACTGCCAGCGCCAGACCGCGCCTTCCTCGTCGATCGCGATCAGCCTGACGGATTCGACGAGATCGACCACCACGACGGTGCGTGTCGGCCGGCGCTGGAGGGGCCATGGAGCTTCGGTGAGATGCGCCGTCATCGTCCTGTCTCCCCCTGAAGACGTCATCCGCATTCTGGAGGAGGCGCGCGCAAATGCAACGCGGCATGTCGCGGCCGTGCGGCCGCCCCGCTCAGGCCTTCTTCGGCGGCGCGTAGCGCTGCGGCGGGCGCGGTGCACGCTCGTACAGCGGCTGCACCTTGACCAGGTTGCTCTCGATGTCGTGGATGCGCGTCGGGCCGGACGGGTGCGTGCTCATGAACTGCGGCGGCGCGCCCTTGGAGGCCTCGCCCATCTTCTGCCACAGCGTCACGCCGGCGCCGGGGTCGTAGCCGGCGCGCGCGGCCAGCTCGATGCCGATCAGGTCGGCCTCGGATTCGTCCTCGCGGCTGAACTTCAGCGTCAGCAGCTGGCTGCCCATGTTCAGCAGCGTGTCGCCGGTGTTGCCCAGACCGAGCAGCGCCGAGAGCGCGCTGGCGCCGATGCGCGTCGCCGCGGTCTTGCCCATGCGCTCGCGGGCATGCTCGCGCAGCGCATGCGCCGCCTCGTGGCCCATGATCATGGCCACCTCGTCGTCGTTGAGCTGCAGCTGCTGCAGGATGCCGAAGTAGAAGGCGATCTTGCCGCCGGGCATGCAGAAGGCGTTGAGCTCCTTGCTGCCGATCAGGTTGACTTCCCAGCTCCAGTTGCGCGCCCGCGAGTTCCACTCGTAGGTGAACGGGATGATGCGCTTGGCGATCGCGCGCAGCCGGATCAGCTGCGGGTGGTCGTCGGGTGCCAGCGCATTCTTCTGCGCCGCCTGCTGGCGCATCTGCTGGTACTGGCCGGCCGCCGCCTGCTCGACCTGCTCGGCCGACACCAGCTTCGAGAAGCTCGAGCGCGGCCCGACGTCGACGCCCTCGCGCGCCAGCGCCGGCAGCGCCGCGCCGGCCAGCAGCCCGCCGGTGAACAGGCGCCGCGAGTGCAGCGCGCAGCGGCAGCCGCGGGCGTGGGCCATCGCGGGCAGCGGAACCTGGGCGTCGGTGGCGAAGCGGTCGTCGTTCATGCGGCGTAATTTACGGCAGGCTCAGTCGTCGGTGGCGCCCGCGGTCTTGGGGTCGACCTCGAGCGCGCGCACCGGCACGCGCAGCCACCAGAGCATCCACAACGCTGGCAGCGCCGCGGCGGTCGACACCAGGAAGAACACCGGCCAGCCGATCGCCTCGGCCAGCACGCCGGCCAGCGGCCCGACCCAGACCCGCCCGATCGACGCGAATGCCGACAGCAGCGCGAACTGCGTCGCGGTGAAGCGCTGGTTGCACAGGCTCATCAGGAAGGCGACGAAGGCCGCCGTGCCCATGCCGCCGGACAGGTTCTCGAAGGCGATCACCATCAGCAGCCCGCCGTCCACCGGCGTCGCGGCCGCCAGCTTGACGAAGCCCCAGTCGAAGGCCGGAATGGTCAGCCCCGGCAGCACGCCCTTGCCGTTGACCGCCAGCCACCAGAAGCCGAGGTTGCTGGCCATCTGCAGCACGCCGAACAGCAGCAGCGAGCGCCACAGGCCGAGCTTGAGCATCAGCGCGCCGCCGAGCAGCGCGCCGGCGATGGTCAGCCACAGGCCGATCACCTTGTTGACCACGCCGACCTCGGCCGGCGGGAAGGCCATGCTCTTCAGCAGGAAGGGCGTCATCAGCGAGCCGGCGAAGGCGTCGCCGAGCTTGTAGAGCACGATGAAGGCGAGGAAGGCCGCCGCGCCGCTCTGCGCGAAGTAGCTCGACAGCCCCGACAGCAGCGTCTCGAAGCGCGCGCGCCGCGCCGCCCAGGCCGCCAGCGGCAGCGTGACGGCCATGCCGGCCAGCAGGGTCAGCAGGTCGGCCCATTTCGGCGCGGCCGGCAGCCAGGACCGGAACAGCGGCGACAGCACCCGGTCGGTCAGCAGCACGCCGGCGACCACCGCCGCCACGACGGCGGCGAAGCCGATGAGGTCGTGGCGCGCCACGCTCCTCGGCGCGGCCAGCGCCGCGAGCCGCGGCAGCAGCAGCGCCGAGACCACCGCCGCCGCCACCATCACGCCGGCCATGAAGCGGTAGACCTCGGGCCAGGTCCAGCCGCCGCCCTGGTTGGGGTCGGTCCAGATCAGCGCCAGGCCGCCGGAGACGATCATCGCCAGCCGGTAGCCGAGCACGTTGAGCGACGAGCCGAGGCCGCGTTCGGCGGCCGGCAGCAGGTCGGTGCGGTAGGCGTCGATGACCACGTCCTGCGAGGCCGAGACGAAGGCCACCGCGACGGCGAGCAGCGCGAAGGCGCGGGTCGCGTCGGTCGGCGAGGTGGCGGCCATCAACATCAGCACGCCGGCCAGCGCCAGCTGCGTCAGCACCAGCCAGCCGCGGCGGCGGCCCAGCCAGGGCAGCTCGAAGCGGTCCATCAGCGGCGCCCACAGGAACTTGAAGGTGTAGGGCAGGCCGACCAGGCTGAGGAAGCCGATGGTCGCGACGTCCAGTCCCTCCATGCTCAGCCAGGCCTGCATGGCCTGGCCGGTCAGCGCCAGCGGCAGGCCGGAGGCGAAGCCGAGCAGGGTGACGACGAGCAGGCGGTGCCAGGCGGCGAGGCGCTGCGTGACGGAGTGGGTGTGGGAAGGCACCGGCCGATTATCGTGACGCCGCTCCCGCCGCCCAGCGGCCGGCGCAGACGCCCTGCGGCTCAGGACCCGCTGCCCTGCTGCTCGATGGCCTGTGCGAGCGCCAGCAGGCGCTCCTTCGGCAGGTCGCCGACGAGGGCATAGCCGCACGGCGGGCGCCCCGCGCTGGCGCCTTCGACCCAGTAGAACATGCCGGTGCGGCCCTGCTGTTCGTAGCTGAAGCTCACCGGCGTGCCGTCCTCCGGCTTGCGCAGGTAGACCGTCACGCGCACCGGCTGCGTGCCGGCCGGCACCTCGCCGATCGCCTGGTACATCAGCTGTGCACTCGGCCCCTTGGCATCGGGCAGCAGGCGGCCGCCGACCAGCTCGAAGCCCTGGTCGCGCAGGTCGAACAGCTTGACCGGCATCTCCAGGCGCTTGGTCAGCCAGCGTGCCAGGTGCTCTTCCTGTGCCTTGACCTCGACGGCATGGCGCAGCTCGGGCACGTAGACGCTGTGGGCGACGGCGGCGCGCTGCACCCAGCCCGGGCCGCCGCCCGCGGCGGCCAGCGTCGCCGCCGAACGCTTCTCGGCGCGCCACACCACGCCGCCACCGACCGCCGCGCCGAGCACGAACACCGCCAGCGCGGCAGCCCAGCGCTGCCAGCCCAGCCCCGCGCGCGGCGCCTGCGCCGGCGCACGGCTCCAGACCACCTGCTCCAGGCGTTGCGGCACGGCTTCGGCCAGCACGGCGTCGAGCCGGGCGCGCAGCGCTTCGCGGTCGGCCGCCCACAGGCGCACACGCGCCGCCGCCTCGGGCTGCTCGCGCAGCCAGGCTTCGACGCGTGCACGTTCGTCGCCGTCCAGCTCGTCGTCGAGCCAGGCGTTCAGCAGGGTGTCGGAGATCGGGGTGTTCATGACCGGGTTCCTGCCGCTCAGACGACGCGGCGCAGGCCGCGCGGATTGTTCGGCGAGTGGCCGTCGAGCAGCTCGCGCAGTGCCGTGCGGGCCCGCGAGATGCGCGACATCACCGTGCCCACCGGGATGCGCAGCACCTCGGCGCACTCGGCGTAGGAGAGTTGTTCGAGCGTGACCAGCAGCAGCGGCTCGCGCTGCTCGACCGGCAGCCGCGCCAGCGCGGCGAGCAGGTCCAGACGCAGCCCGACGTCGTTGCCGACGGCCGGCAGCGCGTCGATCGTCGTGTTCGCCTCGCCGCTGTCGACCAGCGACATGCGCTTGTCGCGCCGGCGCTCGTCCATGAAGGCGTTGTGGGCGATCGACAGCGTCCAGACCAGGATGTCGCGCCGCTGGTCGAACTGGTGCCAGTGCGCCAGCGCACGCTCCAGCGTGGTCTGCACCAGGTCGTCGGCGCCGCTGGCATCGAACACCAGCGAGCGCGCATACCGGCGCAGCCGCGGAATGGCGGCGAGCAGCTGCTGGCGGAAGGCGGTCGGTGCGTCCACGAAGGGCATACGGCGACGGGTCGGCCATTATTCCCCCGCCACCGGGCACGGCCTGCGCCCTTCCGCGAGAATGTCACGCATGACGCCGCCTTCGTCCGCACCCGCCAGGGCGCGATCGCCCGATTTTTCGTCCCTCGAGTTCCGCGCGGCGCTGGGCATGTTCGCCACCGGCGTGACCATCGTCACGGCGCGCGGGCCCGACGGCGCGCCGGTCGGGCTGACGGCCAACTCGTTCAACTCGGTCTCGTTGACGCCGCCGCTGGTGCTGTGGAGCCTGTCGCGCCGTGCCGGCACGATGCCGGCGTTCCGCGCCGGCTCGCACTACGCGATCAACATCCTCGCCGCCGACCAGCGTGCGCTGGCCGAGCAGTTCGCGTCGAAGGCGGTCGACCGCTTCGCCGGCGTGGCCTGGCACGAAGGCTGCGCCGGCGCGCCGGTGATCGACGGTGCGGTGGCGGTGTTCGAGTGTTTCAACCGCAGCCGCTACGAGGAAGGCGACCACGTCATCTTCGTCGGCGAGGTCGAACGCTGCACGCACCGCGCCGGCGCCCAGCCGCTGCTGTTCCACGGTGGGCGCTACTACACCGAATTGCCCCTCTGACTTGAATCCCGGCACGCCGCCCTGAACTCCCCCGGGTATCCCTGGAGGACTCCATGCACATCGCCTGCGCCCGTTGCGGCGCCACCAACCGCGTGCCCGACGAACGCCTGGCCGAAGACCCGGTCTGCGGCCGCTGCGGCGAGGCGCTGCTGGCCGGCGAACCGGTCGAGCTGACCGACGCCAACTTCGACGCCGTGACCTCGCGCACCGAGCTGCCGGTGGTGGTCGACTTCTGGGCCTCGTGGTGCGGGCCCTGCCGGATGATGGCGCCGCAGTTCGCGCAGGCGGCCAAGCAGCTGAAGGGCCGCGCGCTGCTCGCCAAGGTCGACACCGACGCCAACCCGCAGGTCGCCTCGCGCTTCGCCATCCGCAGCATCCCGACGATGGTGCAGCTGCAGGGCGGGCGCGAGCTGAAGCGGATGTCGGGCGCGCTGCAGGCGGCGCAGATCGTCGGCTGGGTCGGCTGAGCCGCCGCGTGCTCAGATGACGAACAGGTCGGCCGCGGTCAGCGCCGGCGTACCGGCCAGCGTGGCGATCAGCACCGCCGCGCCGGCGCCGCTGCCGTCGGCGTCGTAGAGCAGCCGGCCGGTGTCGGTCTCGTAGAGCAGGTAGTCGTTGCTGTCGCCAGCGGTGCCTGTGGCGCTGGCGCGGAAGTTGGCAGCCGACAGCGCACCGGGCGTCAGCAGGCGCGTGAACACCGCATTGTCCAGCTCGATGCGGTCGTCGACGGCGTTGAAGTCGGCGATGCGGTCGGCGTTGCTGCTCGTGCTGGGCGCGGTGGTGAAGCGGAAGGTGTCCAGGCCCGCGCCGCCGCTGAAGCTGTCGAGGCCGCTGCCGCCGTTGAGCGTGTCGTTGCCGGCGCCGCCGCTCATCAGGTTGTTGCCGGCATTGCCGGTCAGCAGGTTGGCCAGCCCGTTGCCGACCGCCGCCACCGAGGCGCTGCCGGTCAGCGTCAGGTTCTCGACCTCGTCGGGCAGCCGGTACGACTGCGCCGTCAGCACCAGGTCGGTGCCGCCGCCGGCCTCCTCGACGATGCTGTCGGCCAGGCCGTCGACCACGTAGCTGTCGTTGCCGGCACCGCCGGCCAGCAGGTCGGCGCCGGCGCCGCCGTCGAGACGGTTGGCCGCGCTGTTGCCGATCAGCGTGTCGGCGTAGGCCGAGCCGAGCAGGTTCTCGATCGCCACCAGCGTGTCGCTGCCCGCGCCGGTGGCCTGCGCGCCGGTGAGTGACAGGTCCACCTGCACCGCGCCGGCGGCGGCGGCGTAGCTGGCGGTGTCGCTGCCGGCGCCACCGTCGAGCCGGTTGTTGCCGGCATTGCCGGTCAGCAGGTTGTTGCCGCCGTTGCCGGTGGCGTTGATCGAGGCGCTGCCCAGCAGCGTCAGGTTCTCGACGTTGGCCAGCGCGCCCAGGCTGAAGCCGATGCCGGCGCGGATGGTGTCGGTGCCGGCGGAGGCTGCTTCGACGACGCTGTCGCCGGCAGCGTCGACCACGTAGACGTCGTCGCCGGCGCCGCCCGTCATCGTGTCGTTGCCGGCGCCGCCGTCGAGGGTGTTCGCCGCCGCGTTGCCGCTGATCGCGTTGGCCAGCGTGTTGCCGGTGCCGTTGATCGCGGCGCTGCCGCCCAGCGTCAGGTTCTCGACCTGTGCGGCCAGCACCAGGCTCACCGTCGTGCTGACACGGTCGGTGCCGCCGCCGCTCGCCTCCACGACCCGGTCACCGGCGTTGTCGACCACGTAGATGTCGTTGCCGGCACCGCCCGTCATCGTGTCGGCACCCGCCGCACCGTTCAGCGTGTTCGCCGCCGCGTTGCCGGTGAGCCGGTTGGCCAGCGCATTGCCGATGCCGTTGATCGCGCTGGCACCCGACAGCGTCAGGTTCTCGACCTCGGCGGCCAGCGTCAGGGCCACGCTGCTGGTGACGCTGTCGGTGCCGCCGCCGGCGCTCTCGACGACCCGATCGCCGGCGACGCCGACGACGTAGCTGTCGTTGCCCGCGCCGCCCGTCATCGTGTCGGCCCCGCCGCCGCCGTCCAGCGTGTCGTTGCCGGCGCCACCGCTCAGCGCATTGGCGCCGCTGTTGCCGGTCAGCCGGTTGGCCAGTTGGTTGCCGTTGCCGGCGATCGCCGCCGTGCCCGTCAGCACCAGGTTCTCGACCGACGAACCAAGCGTGTGGTCGACGCTGGCGCGTACGGTGTCGACCGCGCTGTCGGCGAACAAGGGGTTGCGCACGCGGAAGGTGTCGAGCGCGGCGTTGGTGTCGCCGCTGACCAGTGTGGTCGCGGTGCTGCGGAAGCTGATCCAGCGCCCGTCGGCGGAGATCTGCGCCAGCTCGTTGGTGCCGCTGCCCTGGATGCCGGCCGCATTGGTCGAGACCAGCCGCACTTCGCCGCTGACCATGTCCTTGACGAAGATGTCGCGCGCACCATTGGCGTCGCCGCCGACCAGGTTGGTGGCGCCGCTGTCGAACACCACCCAGCGGCCGTCGGCCGAGATCGCCGGCGACAGGCTGCTGCCGTTGCCGGCCGCGGCGGCAGCGTCCGCCGAGACCAGGCGCAGCACGCCGCTGTCCAGGTTCTTGAAGACGATGTCGGTGACGCCGCCGTCGTCGCCGACGCCCAGGTTGCTCGCGTTGGTCTCGAACACCACCGAGCGACCGTCGGCACTGAACACCGCCCGCGAGCTGGCGCCATTGCCGCCGACGCCGGCCTCGCTGCTCGACACCTTGACGATCGTGCCGGTGCGCAGGTCCTTGACGAACACGTCGAGGGTCCCGGTGTCCCCGGGCAGCAGGTTGGTCGCGCCGGAGTCGAACAGCACGTAGCGACCGTCGGCGCTGATCTGCGCCCGCGTCGCCGAGGCATTGGCCTGGTTGCCGGCGGCGTCGGTGTTGACGCGGGTCACCGCGCCGGTCAGCAGGTCCTTGACGAAGATGTCGCTGACGCCGTTGGTGTCGCCGGCGACCAGGTTGGTGGCCTGGCTCTCGAACACCACGTAGCGGCCGTCGGCGGCGAAGCGGCCCTGGGCGCTGCTGCCGTTGGCCTCGACGCCGGCACCGCTGGTCGAGAGGCGCTGGATCGTGCCGGTCAGCACGTCCTTGACGAACACGTCCTGCACGCCGTTGCCGTCGCCGGCGACCAGGTTGCTCGCCAGGCTGTGGAAGACGACATAGCGGCCGTCGGGCGAGATCGAGTGCACGAAGCTGTCGCCGCCGCTGCTCTCGGTGCCTGCGGCCGTGGTCGACACGCGCTGCACGGTGCCGGTCAGCAGGTCCTTGACGAACACGTCGCTGGCGCCGTTGACGTCGCCGGCGACCAGGTTGTTCGCGTAGCCGTGGAAGACCACGTAGCGGCCATCGGCCGACATCAGGCCCTCGGCGCTGTTGGCGTTGCCTTCGACACCGCTGCTGCTGACGCTGACGCGCACGGTGTCCACCGTCGGCGCCTCGTCGACCACGTCGCCGGCGCTGTCGACCACGTAGGTGTCGGCGCCCAGGCCGCCGCGCAGCAGGTCGGCGCCCAGGCCGCCGTCGAGCCAGTCGTTGCCGGCGCCGCCGGCGATGGTGTCGCTGCCCTGCAGGCCGAGCAGCTGGTCGCCGCCGGCGCCGCCGGTCAGCAGGTTGGCGGCGATGTCGTTGGCGGCCGGGTTGTCGTCGCCGATCAGCAGCCGCGAACCGTCGGCGAACGTGACGTTGCTGCTGGTCAGCGCGGTCACCAGCACCGCGGCGCTGAGCGTGAACGACACGCCGCCGACGCTGAAGCCGATGCTGTCGAGGTTGGCCGCGTCGTAGCTCAGCTGCACTGCGGACGCACTGATCGAGGCGTCGTCGAAGACCAGGATGTCGACCGCCGGATCGAAGGCGACCAACGCGCCGTTGGCGATGCTGCTGAACAGGATGGTGGCCATGGCGCGCTCCCCGCGCACCGTGGGCGGGGGCGCGCGCGACCAGCTTACGCGGCTACCTGCGGGCCGCCAAGCACCTCGACGCGGGGGCGTTCAGCGCTGCGCTTGCGCCTGCGCGCGCCGCGCCGCGAAGGCGACGAACCAGGGCACGCAGTCCGCGTTGGCCATCGCGTCGAGCTTGAACACCTGCTCGGGCGGCGTGCCCATCAGCAGCTTCTTGACCGGCAGCTCCATCTTCTTGCCCGACAGCGTGCGCGGGATCGCGCTCACCTGGAAGATCTCGTTCGGCACGTGGCGCGCCGACAGCGCCTCCCGGATGGACTGGCGCAGGCGCCTGACCAGCGCCTCGTCGAGCGCCAGGCCCTCGCGCAGCACCACGAACAGCGGCATGTAGCTATCGCGGCCCAGGTACTCGAGGTCGACCACCAGGCTGTCCAGCACCTCGGGCTGGGCCTCCACCGCGCGATACAGCTCGGCCGTGCCCATGCGGATGCCGTGGCGGTTGATGGTGGCATCGCTGCGGCCGTAGATGATCGCGCCGCCACGCGGCGTGATGCGGATCCAGTCGCCGTGGCGCCAGACCTCCGGGTACATGTCGAAGTACGAGTCACGGTAGCGTCGGCCGCCTTCGTCGTTCCAGAAGCGCAAGGGCATCGACGGCATCGGCTTCACGCAGACCAGCTCGCCGACCTCGTCGACCAGCGCGCGGCCGCGGCCTTGCGCATCGGGTTCGCTCCAGGCCTCGACCGCGGCGCCGAGGCAGCGCACCTGCATCTCGCCCTCGACCACCGGCAGCGTGATCAGCCCGCCGACGAAGGCGCCGGCGAAGTCGGTGCCGCCGGCGATCGGCGTCAGCCAGATGCGCTGCCCATCGACCTGGGGCATGTGGTCCCAGACCCAGTGGTAGCCGTCCACTGCGAGCGGCGAGCCGGTGGAGCCGATCGCGCGCAGCTTCGACAGGTCGGCCACCTTCGCCGGCGTGATGCCGGCCTTCAGGCAGTTGGCGTAGAAGGCCGCGCCGGCACCGAAGAAGGTCGCGCCGGCATCGGTGGCGAACTGCCAGATGGTGTTCAGGTCGGGCGCCGCGATGCGTCCGCCCGGGTTGCCGTCGTAGATGCACACGGTGGTGCCGCCGAGCAGCGCACCGGGCTGGGTGTTCCACATGATCCAGCCGGTCGAGCTGTACCAGTGGTAGCGGTCGCCGGTGTCGACGCTGGCACCGACGTTGTTGTGCAGCGAGCCCATCTTCAGCGCCTCGAGCATCACGCCGCCGTGGCCGTGCACGATGGGCTTGGGCAGGCCGGTGGTGCCGCTCGAGTAGACCACCCACAGCGGGTGGTCGAAGGGCAGCCACTCGGGCGCGAATTCGGCCTCGTTCGCCACCAGCGCGGCGAAGTCGTGCAGCGTGCGGCCGGGCGAGGCCAGCGCCGAGGCGTCGGCCGTTTCGTCGCGGTAGCGCAGCAGCACGGCGTGCTTCACGCTGGGCAGTTCGGCGAGCAGCTGGGCGAGCACCGGCAGGCGGTCGTGCTCGACGCCGCCGTAGACATAGCCGTCGACGCCGATCAGCACCTTGGGCTCGATCTGGCGGAAGCGGTCGAGCACCGCCAGCGGGCCCATGTCGGGCGAGCACACCGACCAGACCGCACCCAGGCTGGCCACGGCGAGGAAGGCGACGATGGTGTGCGGCGTGTTGGGCAGGAAGGCGCAGACCCGGTCGCCGCGCTGCACGCCCATGCCGCGCAGCGCGGCGGCGAGCGAGGCCACCTGCGCGCGCAGCTCGCCCCAGCCCAGCTGCTGCATCTGCCCGCGCTCGCGCTGGCGCTCGTTCTGGAACACGATGGCCGGATGGCCGGCCGCCTGCGCGGCATCGGCATGGCGCAGCACCTGGCGCGCGTAGTTGACCTGCGCGCCCTCGAACCAGCGCGCGCCGGGCATCACCGCCTCGCCGAGCACGCGCGCGTGCGGCGTCGGCGACTCGATGCCGAAGTAATCCCAGATCGAACCCCAGAAGGCCTCGAGGTCGTCGACCGACCAGCGCCACATGCGCTCGTAGCCTTCGGTGGTCGTCGGGTCGAAATCGCAGCCCGCGATGCTCGGCCAGCCAGCGGGCATAACGAAGGATCCGCGGCTCGGGCAGGCTGGTCATGACAGCCTCGTACGGCGTCGGCCGTAGGGATTGGGCGGCTTGGAGCGGCGGCGCTCGGCGCTGGATCTGATTTCCGGGACGTTCATTGGCTTGTCTCCATGTCGACCCCGGTGCAGACCCAGGTGTCGCGTGCGAACGGGTGGCGCCAGAAGCCGCGCACGCGCGGCTGCAGCAGGTCGTTCACGATGGTGTGCAGGTGCGCCTTGTAGGGCATGTGCGCGACCATCAGGTTCTTGCCTTCGCGCATCAGCGCATCACGCTCGGGCCCGTCGGGCAGCACGCTCTGGCGCTCGAAGACGCGGTCGAACGCGGGCAGCGCGAAGCGGGCGTCGTTCGACTCGTTGGCGTTCGGCCCGTAGGCGATGCCGAGGAAGAAGCCACCGTCTGGCGACTGCGCCACCCAGCTGTAGCCCCACATCATCAGCGTCGCGGCGCGGCTGCGCTTGAGCAGGTCGGGCCAGGTGGCGAGGTCGAACTCGATGCGCAGGCCCGACACGCGCCATCTGCTTGCGCCACAGTTCGTTCTGGCGGCGCGACAGCTGGCTGGTGGTCGACGACAGGCGCAGCACCAGCGGCGAGCCGTCGGGCATCTCGCGCCAGCCGTCGCCGTCGCGGTCGAGGTAGCCGTGCAGGTCGAGCAGCGCCTTGGCGCGGGCCGGGTCGTGCTGGCCCATCTCGCTGCGGTAGCCGGGCTCGTAGCCCGAGGTGAAGGGCGGCACGGTCGACTGCGCCGGAATGCCCTGGCCGTGGCGGATCAGGCGCAGCTCCTCCTCGCTGTCATAGGCCAGCGCGACGGCGCGGCGCAGCGCCACCTTGTCGGGCGTGTAGCCACCGACCACCGGGTTCAGCATGTTGAAGTAGGTCATCAGCATGTCCGACTGCGGCACACGCTGCAGGCGCACGCCGCGCCGCGCCAGGTGCGGCGCGAGCGCTCCGCCGGGCACGCCCACCGGCACGAAGTCCACCGGCAGCTCGAGGTGGTCCAGCGAGCCGTCGAGAAAGGCCAGCCAGCGCGGCTGCGACTCCTCGATCACGGCGATGTCGATGCGGTCGACCAGCGGCAGGCGCCGGCCCTTGAGCTGCTCGGCGATGGCCTGCGCCTGCACGTCGCCCTCCGCAGGGGCGCCGGCGAAGACACGCTCGCGGTAGCGCGGGTTGCGCAGCAGCTCGATGCGCGAGCTGCGCCGCCAGGCGCCGAGCATGAAGGCGCCGGTGCCCACCGGGTGGGCGGCGATGTCGGCACCATAGGCCTCCACCACCTCGCGCGCGATCGCGCCGGCCAGGCCGGTCTGCGCGAACAGGTAGGCGAAACGCGGCCCCGGCCGGGCCAGGCGCACGCGGAAGCGGTAGCGGTCGAGCGTGCGGATGCCGTCGACCTCGCGGTCGTAGTCGAACGGCTTCTTCTCCTTGATGGCACGCTCGCGCAGCTCGCTCAGGCCCAGCACGCCGGCGTTCTCCCACAGGTAGAGCAGCTCGCTGTTGTTGCGCGGGTCGTAGTAGCGCTTGACCGCGTAGACGTAGTCCTGCGCCACCAGCTCGCGCGGCCGGCCCTTGAACGCCGGGTCGTCGGCGAAGAAGATGCCCGGGCGGATGCGGAAGGTGAAGCTGCGGAAGTCGTCCTCGACCTCGGGCAGCGCCTCGGCGGTCAGCGGCACCATCGTCACCGGCCGCGCCAGGTGGTCGTAGGTCAGCGGCGACTCGAAGATGCAGGCGGCGACGCGGTTGGAGTTCTCGTCGCCGATGGCCACCGGGTCGAAGCCGGTCTCGGCGACGCGGAAGGCCACGCGCAGCGTGTTGTCGCGCGGAGTGTCTCGGCCTGCGGCCGCAGGCGCGAGGCCGGCCCCCGCCAGCATCGCGGCGGAAGCGCCGAGCCAGTCGCGCCGCTTCATCGTCACGACAGCGCGCCGCCTCAGCGGGTCGGCGGCCGGGTCGCCGCGTCGATGTCGACGTACTGCCAGAAGCGGTTGCCGTACAGCGGGCGCCGGTAGCCGCTCAGCCAGGGCTGGGTGAGGTCGGTGATCACCCGGTGCACGTTGTACTTGTGCGGCGCCAGCGCCTGCACGATGCGCTGCGCCTCGCGCAGCAGCGCCAGCCGCTCCGGGCCGTCGGGCAGCTCCTGCATGCGCTGGTAGAGCGCGTCGAAGCGCTCGTCGTGGAAGCGCGCCAGGTTCTGCCCGCCGGCGGCCGGGCCGTAGAGGATCTGCAGCGCGGTCTGCGAGTCGGGCTCGCTGGCCGAGTAGCCGAGCTGCCAGATCATCAGCTGGCCGGCACGCGCCATCTTCAGCTGCTCGGGCCACTGGCCCTTGAGGATCTTCAGGCGCAGCCCGATGGCGTCCATGTTCTTCTTCCACAGCTCGTCGAACTGGCGCGACAGGTCGTCGGGCTGGGTGGCGTACTCCAGCACCAGCGGCTTGCCGTCGGGCGTCTCGCGCCAGCCGTCGCCGTCGCGGTCGACGTAGCCGTACAGGTCGAGCAGCGCCTTGGCACGCGCCGGGTCGAAGTCGCTGTTCTCGGTCTTCAGTTGCGCGTCGTAGCCCCAGGTGCCCGGCGCCACCACGGTCTGCGCCGGCACGCCCTGGCCGCGGCGGATGCTGTTGATCTCGCGCCAGACGTCGGTGCCCAGCGAGATCGCCCGGCGCAGCGCGACCTTCTCCGCCGTGTAGCCGCCGACCAGCGGGTCCTCCATGTTGAAGTAGTACATCGTGCGGTCGGGGTTGACGATGCGCTGCAGCCCGATGCCGCGCTTGGCCAGGTTGGGTGCCAGCCTGCCGTTGGGTGCCGCCGCGTTGGCGAACTCCAGCGGCACCGCGAGCAGGTCGAACTGCGCGTTGAGGAAGGCCAGCCAGCGCGGCTGGCTGACCTCGATGATGCTGACCTCGACGCGGTCGATCATCGGCAGCGTGCGGCCGCGGAAGCGCGCCAGCAGCGCCTGGCCTTCGGCGTCGTCGGCGGTCGGCGTGACCATCTCCTCGTACTGCACGCGGCGGAAGTCCGGGTTGCGCTCGAGCACGATCAGCGAGCTGCGCCGCCACGGCCCCAGCTTGAACGGCCCGGTGCCGACCGGGTGGGCCATGATCTGGTCGCCGTAGAACTCGACCACCTCGCGCGCCACCGCGCCGATCAGGTCGTTCTGCGCGATGGTGTAGAGGAAGCGCGGCCGCGGCTTCTCGAGGCGGAACTGCAGCGTGTAGCGGTCGAGCACGCGCAGGCCCTCGACCGGCGCGTCGTAGTCGAACTTCGTCTTGTTCTTCAGCGCCGCCGCGCGCAGCGCCTCGACGCCGATCACGCCTTCCTCGGCGAAGGGGCTGTAGTTCGGGCTCTTGTTGACCGGGTCGAAGTGGCGCTTCCACGAGTAGGCGAAGTCCTGCGCCACCAGCTCGCGCTTCTGGCCCTTGAAGGCCGGGTCGTCGGCGAAGTAGATGCCCGGCTTGATGCGGATCGTCCAGGTGCGGAAGTCGTCGCTGACCTGCGGCATGCCTTCGGCGACGTTGGGCCGCACGAGGAAGGGCCGCGCCAGGTGGTCGTACATGTACAGCGCGTCGAACACATGCGCGGTGACGGTGCGCGAGTAGATGTCGTTGATCTGCGCCGGGTCGAAGCCGGTCTCGGCGATCGGGAAGGCGTAGCGCAGCACCTTGGGTGCCTGCGCCGCGGCCGCCAGCGGCAGCAGCGTGGCCAGCAGCAGCGCCGCCGCACGCGCGAGCCAACGTGGACGCAGGCTCATCACGGCGCCTCCCGCGCACGGATCGCCGGGTCGACGTCGAGGAACTTGAAGAACTCGCGCACGAAGGGGTTGCGCCGGAAGCCGAGCACCCAGGGCTGCATCAGGTCGGTGGCGATGCGGTGGCCGGCCAGCTTGTAGGGCACGTAGGCCACCATCAGCTTGCTCGCCTCTTCCATGACCTGCTGACGTTCGGGCCCGTCGGGCATCTCCTTCTGCTTCACGTACAGCGCGTTGAATGCCGGCAGGTCGAAGCGCGCATGGTTGGCGCCACCCTTGTTCGGCCCGTAGGCCAGCGCCAGGAAGGTGTCGCCGTCCGGCGTGGTGGCCGACCAGGCCACGCCCCACATCATCAGCTTGCCGGCGCGCGAGGCCTTCAGGTTCTCCGGCCACTTGGCGACCTTGAAGACGATCTTCAGCCCGACCGCCTTCATGCCCTTCTCCCACAGCTCGGTGAGCTGGCGGCTCAGCTGGTCGGGCTGGGTGGCGTACTCCAGCACCAGCGGCGAGCCGTCGGGCTGCTCGCGCCAGCCGTCGCCGTCGCGGTCGACGTAGCCGTACAGGTCGAGCAGCGCGCGGGCACGTGCCGGGTCGTGGTCGCTCATCGAGGTCTTCAGCGACGGGTCGTAGCCGAAGGCCAGCGGCGCGATCGCCGTCTGCGCGGGGATCGACTGCGACTTGCGCACCAGGCGGATCTCCTGGTCGACGTCGTAGGCCAGCGCGATCGCCCGGCGCAGCGCCACCTTCTCCGGCGTATAGCCGCCGACCACCGGGTTGTCCTGGTTGAACAGCGCGGCCAGCGTGATGTCGACCAGCGGCGCCCGGTCCATCGTGATGCCGCGCTTGGCGAGGTTGGGCGCCAGCTGGTTGTTCGGGATCGCCACCGGCGCGAACTCGCTGGGCAGGCGCTCCATCAGGTCGGTCTGGCCGTTGAGGAAGGACAGCCAGCGCGGCTGCGCCTCCTCGATGATGACGATCTCGACGCGGTCGAGCATCGGCATGCGGCGGCCCTTGAGCTGCGCGGCGATGGCCATCGAGCGCGGGTCGTCGGCCGGGGCCTGCTCGTCGTAGCGCTCGTCGCGGAATCCGGCGTTGCGCTCGAGCACGATCTTCGAGCTGCGCCGCCATTCGGCCAGCCGGAACGGCCCGGTGCCCACCGGGTGCTCCATGATCTTGTCGGCGTAGGCCTCGACCACCTCGCGCGCCATCGCGCCGTAGTTGCCGGCGTCGGTCATGATCTCCTGGTGGAAGCGTGGCGCCGGCTCGGCCAGCCGGACCTGGAAGGTGTAGCGGTCCAGCGCGCGCAGGCCCTCGACTTCCTGGTCGTAGGGGAAGGGCGTCTTGTCCTTCAGCACCTGGCGGCGCAGCTCCGACAGGCCGAGGATCTTGGCGTTCTCCAGCCGGTACAGGTTGGGGCTGTTCCACCTCGGGTCGTAGTGGCGCTTCAGGCTGTAGACATAGTCCTGCGCGACCAGCTCGCGGCGCTGGCCCTTGAACGCCGGGTCGTCGGCGAAGAAGGTGCCCGGCTTGAGGCGGAAGGTGAAGGTGCGGAAGTCGGCGCTGATGGTCGGCATCTCGGCCGCGGTGTTCGGCTTGAGCTTGAACGGCCGGGCCAGGAAGTCGAAGGCCAGCGGCGTCTCGAAGATGCCGGCGGCGACGGTGCGCGAGTACAGGTCGGAGATCTGCGCCGGGTCGAAGCCGGTCTCGGCGATCGGGAAGGCATAACGCAGCACGCGCGCCTGCGCATCGGCGGCGGGGGCCTTCTGGGCCACCGCGCAGCTGCAGGTCAGCGCGAGGATCAGGGCCCGGGTCAGGGCACGCAGGAACATTGCTTCGTCTCCTCGGTTCAACGTCGCACGGAGTTTATGAGCGGATGGCATGCGAGTTGCGTGCCGGGTCACGAGGGCAAACACCGGGGCGGGGGCATTTCGCCCCGGCCCTAGACTCGCGCCTGCATTTCCCTGGAGTTCCTTCGCGCATGGCGGCTTACCTGATCCGGCGCCTGTGGCAGATGATCCCGACGCTGATCGGCGTCGTGCTGCTGGTGTTCTTCCTCTTCAAGGCCTTCGGCGGCGATCCCGCCGAGATCCTCGGCGGGCTGTCGGCCTCGCCGGAGCAGATCGACGCGATCCGCCAGCAGCTCGGGCTGAACGAGCCGTGGTGGGTGCAGCTGGGCATCTTCCTCAAGCAGATCGCCACCTTCGACTGGGGGCGCAGCTGGGCGACCAACGAATCGGTGGCCAACCTGTTCGCGACCCGCCTGCCGGCGACGCTGACGGTGATGGTGCCGATCCTGATCCTCGACACGCTGCTGGCGATCCCCATCGCGCTGCTGGTGGCCTACCTGCGCGGCTCGCTGACCGACCGCACGATCATGGTGGCGACCACCGTCGCGCTGTCGATCTCCTTCCTGGTCTACGTGATCGTCGGCCAGTACGTGTTCGCCTTCCAGCTCGGCTGGTTCCCGGTACAGGGCTGGACCGACAGCGTGGCGACCAACCTGCTCGTCTACAGCCCGCTGCCGGTGCTGCTGGCGGTGATGGTCGGCATCGCGCCGCAGACGCGGCTGTACCGCACCTTCTTCCTCGACGAGATCGGCCAGGACTACGTGCGCACCGCACGCGCCAAGGGCCTGACCGAGCCGCGCATCCTGCTCACCCACGTGATGCGCAACGCGATGATCCCGATCCTCACCAATGTCGCGGTGTCGCTGCCCGGCATCTTCGTCGGCTCCTTCCTGATCGAGGTGTTCTTCTCGATCCCGGGCCTCGGCCGCGAGGTGCTGCTGGCGGTCAACCGCAGCGACTACCCGGTGATCCAGGCGGTCACCGTCTACCTGGCCGTCATCACGATGGTCGTCAACCTGCTCACCGACGTGCTCTACAAGCTGGTCGACCCCCGGGTGGTGCTGAAATGAGCGCCGTCCTGACGATGCCCCCGGCTGCCGCCGGCTCGCGCTCCGAAGGCGTCTGGGCCGCCGCCTGGCGCCGCTTCAAGGGCGACCGCGTCGGCATGGTCGCGATGCTGATCGTCGCCGCCTTCGCGCTGCTGATGGTCGCCGCGGCGCTGAAGCTGGTCGCCGGCGACTGGCAGAAGGAGGTCGGCGTGCCCAACGCACCGCCGGGCTTCATGGGCCCGGCCGCGAAGCAGACGAACGCGGCCATCCCGGTGCCCACCGGCCCGAACGTCGACATCTCCGCGGTCGACCCGCTGGCGCCGCGCTACGCCGAATGGGCCGAGCTGGCCAAGAAGTACCAGACCACCGAGGCGGCCCGGCGCGAGACGCTGCCCTTCGGCGGCGACCGCCTCGGCCGCGACGTGCTGGCCAAGGCGATCAAGGGCGCCGAGATCTCGGTGTTCGTCGGCGTCGCCGCCGCCATCGTCGCCACGCTGATCGGCACCGTGCTGGGCGCGCTGGCCGGCTTCTTCGGCGGCCGGCTGGGCGACTTCCTCGAGTGGGTCTACAACGTGTTCACGTCGATCCCCGGCATCCTGCTGATCTTCGCGTTTGCGGCGGTGGCCGGGCGCGGCGTGCAGTCGGTGGTGCTGATCCTCGGCCTGACCGGCTGGACCGGCATCTACCGGCTGGTGCGCGCCGAGTTCCTCAAGCACTCGGTGCGCGAGTACGTGCGCGCCGCCGAGGCGATCGGCGCCAGCACCGGCTCGCGCATCTTCCGCCACATCCTGCCCAACGTCAGCCACGTGATCCTGGTGCAGCTGTCCATCCTCGTCGTCGGCTTCATCAAGGCCGAGGTGATCCTGTCCTACCTGGGCCTGGGCGTCAGCGTCGACCAGGTGAGCTGGGGCACGATGCTGGCCGAGGCGCAGAGCGAACTGATCCTCGGCCACTGGTGGCAGCTGGTCGCCGCGACGGCCTTCATGGCGGTGTTCGTCACCGCCTTCTCGCTGATGACCGACGCGCTGCGCGACGCGCTCGATCCGAAGCTGCGCGGCGCGGAGTAAGACGATGCTGTTGACCATCCAGGATCTGCGCGTGCGCTTCCGCATGGGGCGCGGCGCCAAGGCCAGCTACGCGGAAGCCGTCGGCCGCGGCGAGCAGGGCGTCAGCTTCGACGTGCCGGAGAACACCACCGTCGCACTGGTCGGCGAGTCGGGTTCGGGCAAGAGCGTGACGGCGATGTCCATCCTCAACCTGCTGCCCGACAACGCCGAGCGCCACGGCCGCATCCATTTCCAGGGCCGCGACCTGCTCGGCGCGACGCTCTCCGAGCTGCAGGCGCTGCGCGGCAAGGACATCGCCTGCGTGTTCCAGGACCCGATGACCTCGCTGAACCCGGTGTTCACGATCGGCCGCCAGCTGTGCGAACCGATGCAGCAGCATCTGGGCCTGAGCCGGCGCCAGGCGCTGGACAAGGCCGAGGCGCTGCTCGCCGAGGTCGGCCTGCCGGAACCGAAGCGGCGCCTGGCGGCGCACCCGCACGAGCTGTCGGGCGGCCAGCAGCAGCGCGTGATGATCGCGATGGCGCTGGCCTGCGAGCCCAGGCTGCTGATCGCCGACGAGCCGACCACCGCGCTGGACGTGACCATCCAGCGCCAGATCCTCGAGCTGCTGGCCAGGCTGAAGGACAAGCACCGCATGAGCATGCTGTTCATCAGCCACGACCTCGGCCTGGTCGGCGAGATCGCCGACCGGGTCGTCGTGATGCGCCAGGGCACGGTGCGCGAGCAGGGCGCGGTGGCCGACATCTTCGCCGCGCCGCAGGACGCCTACACGAAGGCGCTGCTAGCCTGCCGGCCGACGCTGGAGCAGCGCAGCGCGCGGCTGATGGTGATCGACGACCACATCGCCGGCAACGGCGGCCCGTCGGCGCGGGCGGCCAAGCCGAAGGATCCGGCCGCGCCGGTGGTGCTGGAAGCCAGCGGCATCACCAAGAGCTTCTGGATCCGCCGGGGCGTGTTCGGCCGGCGCGAGTTCCAGGCCGTGCGCGGCGCCAGCTTCACGCTCAGGCGCGGCCACACGCTGGGCATCGTCGGCGAGTCCGGTTCGGGCAAGACGACGCTGGGCCTGACGCTGCTGCGCCTGCACGAGCCGGCCGGCGGGCCGGTCGGCGGCAAGGCCATGTTCGACGGCCGCGACCTGCTGGCGCTGTCCCGCGACGAGCTGCTGCCGATCCGCCGCCGCATCCAGGTGGTGTTCCAGAACCCCTATGCCTCGCTGAACCCGCGCTTCACGGTGGCGCAGACACTGGTCGAGCCGATGGTCATCCACGGCGTCGGTGCCGGCGACGCCGACCGCCAGGCGCGCGCCCGCGCACTGCTGGCCAAGGTCGGGCTGGACGACGCGGCGCTGAACAAGTACCCGCACGAGTTCTCCGGCGGCCAGCGGCAGCGCATCGCGATCGCCCGCTGCCTGACGCTGGAGCCCGAGGTGCTGGTGCTCGACGAGGCGGTCAGCGCGCTCGACGTCTCGGTGCAGGCGCAGGTGCTCAATCTTTTGCGCGACCTGCAGGACGAGCTCGGCCTGGCCTACGTCTTCATCAGCCACGACCTGGCGGTGGTGCGCTTCATGGCCGACGAGGTGCTGGTGATGAAGGACGGCCAGGTGGTCGAGCAGGCCGGCGTCGAACAGATCCTCGAAGCGCCGCGCGAGGAGTACACGCGCCGGCTGCTCGGCGCGATCCCGCGCGGCTACCGGGCGGCGGCCTGACGCGGTCGCGGCCCGCCGGCCGCGACCAATCGTGTCGGGCTTGTATCGAAGCACTTACATATCGGCCGAATTTCGAAAGTGGGCGCTCAGCGCCGCTTCCAAAACCGGTCGCTTTCCGTGACTTTTCACACGGGCATTTGGCCGCACCGGGATGGCACGCTCGTTGCGCTATGGCAGGCACAGGCCCGACACGCGCGTACCACGCGACGCCGGGAACCGAACACCTACCAGGACGTCGTTGACCATGCCGCAAGCCCGCTCGCAGATCGCCCCCGCCACCCGCCGCATGCGCCCGGCCGGCCCGCACTGCCGCGGCGGCGCCTCGTCGCTGCTGCGCCTGGCCAACCCGGCCTCGCCGCGCCTGCCCAAGGCGCCGGCGCTGAGCGACTGGGTCGAGCGTGCTGCCAGCGTGCTGGGCCTGGGCGCCGAGCCGCGGCCGGCCTTCATGGCCAGCGAGTTCCGCTGACCGGTCGCCATCGAGGAGAGCACCATGCCCCCGATCGCACTGACACCCGCACCTCGCACGGCATCGCAGCCGGTGCGGCCCAGCACCGTCCGGCCGCTGGTCGCGACGCGCCAGAGCCAGGTCCTGAAGTCGAGCCGGGAACCGGCTCAGCTGTCCCTGTTCCCGCGCCCGAGCGGCGCACGCTGAGATTGAGCGTTTCCTGAGAGGTAGTAGAGAGGTTTTTCGCGGACTGACACCTGTCCACCAGGGAAGCGGGCGACGTCGGGGAGGTTGAGAGCGAGCCCCGGCCCTTTCGTCCCGCTTCCCTTCTTTTTTTGGTGTCGTCGCGCCCGGGAAATGCCTCTGACGGCAGGCCCGGCCGGTGCCGGAAACTCCAGGGCTTCCACTGCCCCCGCGAGGATCCCGCCATGCGCTCTCCCGCCCGCCGCCGCCTGCTTGCCGCCACGGCTGCCGCGCTGCTCCCGCTGCCCCTCTTCGCGCAGACCGCCTGGCCGAACAAGCCGGTGCGCATCGTCGTGCCCTTCGCGCCGGCCGGCACCACCGACATCCTGGCCCGCGCGCTTGCGCCCGAACTGAGCAAGGCCTTCGGCCAGCCGTTCGTGATCGAGAACAAGCCCGGCGCCGGCGGCAACCTCGGCGCCGACCTGGTCGCCAAGTCCAACGACGGCCACACCCTGTTGATGGGCACGGTGGGCACGCACGCGATCAACCCGGCGCTGTACCCGAAGATGCCCTACGACCACGTGAAGGACTTCGTGCCGGTCACGCTGGTGGCCGGCGTGCCCAACGTGCTGGTGATGAACCCGGCCAAGGCCGAGACGCTGGGCATCAAGGGTGTGCCCGACCTGATCCGCTACGCCCGCGCCAACCCCGGCAAGCTGAACATGGCCAGCAGCGGCAACGGCACCTCGATCCACCTCGCCGGCGAACTGTTCAAGACCATGACCGGCACCTTCATGGTCCACTTCCCCTACCGCGGCTCCGGCCCGGCGCTGCTCGACCTGATCGGCGGCAACATGGACCTGATGTTCGACAACCTGCCCTCGGCGATGCCGCAGATCAAGGCCGGCAAGCTGAAGGCGCTGGCGGTGACCAGCGCCGAGCGCAGCGCCGCCGTGCCGGAGCTGCCCACCGTCGCCGAGGCCGGCCCGCTGAAGGGTTACGAGGCGAGTTCCTGGTTCGGCCTGCTGGCGCCGGCCGGCACGGCGGCAGACGTGGTCAACCGGCTGCAGCAGGAAACGGCCAAGGCGCTGGCCACGCCGGCGCTGAAGGAGCGGCTGCTGGCGCAGGGCGCGATCCCGAGCGGCATGAGCCCGGCCGACTTCGGCAAGCTGATCGCTGCCGAGACCAAGAAATGGGCCGAGGTCGTCAAGGCCTCGGGCGCTAAAGTCGATTGAATGTTCGAACGATGGCAGGCTTACCGGCGTGATGCGCTGCGCGACGACCTGGTCGCCGCGTTCATCGTCGCCATCCTGCTGATCCCGCAGAGCCTGGCCTACGCGCTGCTGGCCGGGCTGCCGCCGCAGGTCGGCGTCTACGCCAGCCTGTTGCCGATGGTGGCCTATGCAGCGCTCGGCTCGTCGAGTGTCAACTCGGTCGGCCCGGTGGCGGTGGTGGCGCTGCTGACCGCGCAGGCCATCGCCCCGCTGGTGGCCGACGGCACGCCGGCCACCGCAGCCGCACTGGTGCTGGCCGCCGAGGCCGGGCTGCTGCTCGGGGCCGCGGCGCTGTTCCGCCTCGACGCGCTGGCCGCACTGCTGTCCACGCCGGTGCTGCACGGCTTCTCGACCGGCGCGGCGCTGGCGATCACGCTGTCGCAGCTGCCGGCGCTGCTGGGCAGCCCGGCGGGCGGCTTCACCGCGCCGCAGGTGCTGTCGTCCTGGTGGGCCGGCGGCGTGGCCGGCCAGGGCTGGACGGCGGCCTTCGGCGTCGGTTCGCTGGCGCTGTTGTGGCTGGCGCGCCGGCAGGCCAGGGCCTTGCTCGCGCGTTGGCTGCCCGCTGCCACCGCCTCGCTGCTGGCACGCTGTGCGCCGCTCGCCGTGGTCGTCGCCGCCATCGTGCTGGCCTGGGCGCTGGCCGTCGATGCACGCGGCGTCGCGCTGGTCGGCGCGCTGCCGGCCTTCTCGCTGCCGCTGGCGCTGCCGCCGCTGGACGCCGCGCTGTGGTGGAAGCTGCTGCCCAGCGCCGTGCCGCTGGCGCTGGTCACCTTCGTCAGCAGCCTGGCGGTGGCCGAGGGGTTGGGCCTGCGCCGCCGCGAGCAGGTCGACGCGCGCCGCGAGCTGAGCGGCCTGGCGGCGGCCGACCTGGTGGCCGCCTGCTCGGCCGGCATGCCGATCGGCGGCAGCTTCTCGCGCGGCGCGCTCAATGCCGAGGCCGGTGCACGCACCCGCGCCGCCGGCGCCTGGACGGCGCTGCTGATGGCGCTGGCGATGCTGCTGCTCGCCGCGCCGCTGGCCTGGCTGCCGCGCGCGGTGCTGGCCGCGAGCATCGTCATCGCGGTGCTCGGCGTGGTCGAGTGGCGCGCCTTCGCCGAGGCCTGGCGCTACGCACGCAGCGAGTTCGTCGTGATGGTGGTGGTCGGCCTGCTGACCCTGTTCGTCAGTGCCGAGGCGGCGCTGGCCACCGGCGTCGCGCTGTCGATCGCGCTGCTGCTGCAGCGCAGCGCCAACCCGCACGTGGCGCGCATCGGCCGGGTCGGCGAGACCGAGCACTACCGCAACGTCGACCGCCACGCGGTGCATTGCACGCCCGGCGTGCTGGCGCTGCGCATCGACGAGAGCCTGGTGTTCACCAACGCACGCCGGCTGGCCGGCGTGGTCGCGCAGCACCTCGCCGCGCTGCCCGACACCCGCCGCGTCGTGCTGCTGATGTCGCCGGTCAATGCGATCGACTTCAGCGCACTGGAGGCACTGCGTGCGCTGCACGAGCTGCTGGCCGAGCGCGGCATCCGTCTCGATCTCAGCGAGGTCAAGGGCCCGGTGCTCGACCGGCTGCGCGCCGGCGGCTGGGAGCAGTGGTTCCGCGGCCGGGTGTTCCTCAGCCACCATCAGGGCATGCAGGACGGCGTGGCACCGCCGTCCTGAGGCGCTTCAGGCAAGCTCCCAGATCACCTTGCGCCGCGACGACACCCAGCCGTCGTAGCGCCCGGCATAGACGTCCTCGATGCGGTTGCGCTTGACCTTGAAGGTCGGCGTGATGAAGCCGTTGTCCACCGTCCACGGCGTGGTGACGACGACCAGGCACTCGAGCTGCTCGTGCGGGTCCAGCGGCGCGTTGACCGCCGCCAGGTGCTCGGCCAGCGCCGCCTCCATCGTGGCGCGCGCCGCGGCATCGCGGGCCTGCAGCGCCGCGTCGGCATTGAGCATCACGATGCCCAGCGGCTGGCCGAGGTTGGCGCCGGTGACGACGCAGGCCTCCACCGTGGCGTGCATCACCAGCCGGTCCTCGATCGGCGCCGGCGCGACGTACTTGCCCTTGCTGGTCTTGAACAGGTCCTTCACGCGGCCGGTGATGCGCAGGCAGCCGTCGCTCTCCAGCTGGCCCTTGTCGCCGGTGTGCAGCCAGCCGTCGGCGGTGAAGGTCTCGCGCGTCAGCGCCTCTTCCTTGTAGTAGCCGAGCATCAGCCCCGGGCTCTTCATCTGGATCTCGCCGTTGGCCGGGTCCAGCCGCGCCTGCACGCCGTCCAGCGTGACGCCGACGGTGCCCGGGCGCTGCACGCCGGGCAGCGTGCTGTGCGAGACGCCGCAGTTCTCGGTCATGCCGTAGACCTCGATGACCGGCAGGCCGAGGCGCTCGTACCAGGCCAGCAGTTCGGGTGGCATCGGCGCTGCGCCGCCAGCGGCGAACTGGCACTGGTCGAGGCCCAGCGCCTTCAGCACCTTCCTGCGCACGATGCCGCCGAGGATGGGGATCTTCAGCAGCCGCTGCAGCTTGGCCGGCGGCATCTTCGCGTGCACGCCCTGCTGGAACTTGACCCACAGCCGCGGCACCGAGAAGAACAGCGTCGGCCGCGCGCGCTGCAGGTCGGCGGTGAAGGTGTCCAGGCTCTCGGCGAAGAACACCTGCATGCCGGTGGCCTGCAGGCCATGCTCGACCAGCGTGCGCTCGGCCACGTGGGCCAGCGGCAGGTAGCTGAGCATGCGCGCGTTCTGGTTGATCGGCACGCGCTTCAGCCCCGACTGGATCGACCAGGCGAAGGTCGCGAAGCTGTGCATCACGCCCTTGGGCACGCCGGTGGTACCCGAGGTGTACATGATGGTCGACAGCTCGTCGGCGTCGCGCAGCGGCTCGCCGGCCAGCGGCGCAGTGCGCTGCACGATGTCGTTCCACGTCGGGTAGTCGTTGGGCGGCGACAGCGGGTAGCTGATGCACGGCAGCGCCGCCGGCACGCCGGGCTTCATCGCGTCCCAGCCGTCGAGCTTGCCGACGAACACCAGCCGGGATTCGCTGTGCACCAGGATCTGGCGGATCGTCTCCGCGGCCAGCGTCGGGTACAGCGGCACCGAGACATGGCCGGCCATCCAGATCGCCCAGTCGCTCATCAGCCAGTGGGCGCAGTTCTTCGACAGGATGGCGATGCGGCTGCCCTTCGGGAAGCCGAACGACTGCAGGTGCGCGGCCATGCGCCGCGTCTCGTCCATCACCTCGCGCCAGCTCATGCTGCGGATCACGCCGCCGCCCATCGGCTGGGTGAACACGTTGCGCTCCGGCGTGGTCTTCTCCCAGTGGTACAGGCGCTGCAGCGCGAGGTGTTCGGGGGCGATGCGTTCGGTCATGGGCGGGTGAGCTCCTTTGCGGCCGACACGCTAGTGGATGAGCGCAGCGAGGCCATCCGGGTTGACCCGCCAGTAGGGTGATGACTCCAGCCGCTTCGTGACGAAAAAACGCCCGGCGCATGGCCGGGCGAACGCTCTCTCGAGATACGGCGGGCGCGGAGCCGCCCGCCGTGAAGGGATCGGGAGGCAGGCCGTTGGAATCGGATCGTGACGATTCCCCCAAACCGCGGCAGAACCTCTTCGGCCGGCCGCCCCCCGAACCGGTCACCACCAGGTTTCGGCCTGGATGCCGACGGACGTGCCGGCCTTCTTGTCGCCGAACACCTCCTGCGTGCGGCCGCTCAGCGTCGCGCGCGCCGCCTCGTTCCACACCGCGTGGGTGACGAACAGGCGCACCGTCGGGCGCGAGCCCGGTTCCTTGCCGGCCGAAGCGGCCAGCGCGGCGGTCAGCTTGGTCATGTTGCGGGTGTCGCCGGCGTCGGGCTTGACCTGGTCGTGGCCGGCCTCGAACAGGAATCGGAATGCGCCGCCGAGGTGCGTGTCGGTGCGCGCGCCGAGCGAGAACCACTTGTTGCCCCCGTCGTTCGGCGCGTCGTTGACGCGGTACTCGCCGATCACGTCCAGCCCGGTGGCGGCGCCGATCTTGGTGCCGTACTGCGCGACGACGCGGGTGTTCTTCACCTCGCCGGTCTTGTCGTGCTTGAAGCCGAAGATCCAGTCGCCGCCGAGCGTGCCGTTGGCGGTCTGGTACAGGCCGACGGCGATACCCTTGGGCTGCTTGGCCGGGTCCACGCCGGTCACCTGGTTCTTGCTCTTCAGCTGCGCCGACGGCGTCACGTAGATCGACAGCTCGCCGTTGGGCAGCGTCTTGATGCCGGTGGCGCGGATCGGCAGCGCGAAGCGGTTGTCGTTGGCCGAGTTGTTCGGGTCCATCATGAACGCGACGCTGAGCTTGGCCGCGCCGAAGTCCATCTCCTCGATGCCGGCGCCGTTGCCGTCGTTGTTCTCGAGGAACTGGTCGTTGATGCCCAGCTGCAGGCGGTTGTAGAAGCGGCGGCCGGCCCAGACCTTGCCGTTGGCCAGCCCGGCGATCTTGGTGCCGTAGGCGTAGATCTGGCCGAAGCGCGTGGTCAGCGTGTCGGGCTCGTTGGTGCCCTGCGGGCCCCAGCCGTGGTAGACGCTGGGCATCACGTGCACGTACCAGTCGCTGCCCTCGTAGGAGGCCAGCTTGGCGACGAAGTTGGGCTCGATCACGTAGTCGCACTCGTTGCCCAGGCGCCACTTGGTGTCGGCGCCGGCCAGCTGGTAGCAGACCTGCGTGCCGCCGCGCACGTTGATGCCGGTGCCGGCGCGGATGTAGCCGGAATAGCTCAGCTCGACGGCTTGTGCGCCGCCGGCCAGGCCGGCGAGCGCCAGCGCGGCGATCAGGGTGGTCTTCTTCATGGGGTCTCCTCGTCTCCTGTGGTGGTTGAAGTGCCGGGTCGCGGCGGGGGTGTGCGTGCCCGGCCCACTCGCTTAGAAATCGTTTTCACAAGCGATGTCGGTCGGCTGACGCGGGGAACTCGCGGGTCCATGGGCCGGCGCGCTCAGTGCGGCGCGAGGGCGCGGCCGCTGCCGTCGAACAGCAGCGCGTGGGCGGCATGCGGCCGCAGGCCGATCTCCTGGCCGCTGGCCAGGCCCGGGTGGTCGGCCGCCAGGCGCAACGCCACGCTCTCGCGCGAGCCGCGCAGGCTGGCGTGCACGATCAGCGCGTCGCCGAGGTGCTCGAGCACCTCGATGCGCGCCGCCAGGCCTTCGTCGGCGCGCACCACGCTCAGGTGCTCCGGGCGCACGCCGAGCACCAGCTCCTCGGCTGTCGAAGGCCGGCCCCCGGCGGGCAGCGGCAGTTCGATCAACCCGGCGCCGGACGCCTCGAACTGCATCGCGCCGGACGCAGCGGCCAGCGCCTGGCCGCGAATGAAGTTCATGCGCGGCGAACCGAGGAAGCCGGCGACGAACTGGTTGGCCGGCCGCGTGTACAGCGCCAGCGGCGCGCCGACCTGCTCGATGCGCCCGCCGTTGAACACCGCGATGCGGTCGCCCAGCGTCATCGCCTCGACCTGGTCGTGGGTCACGTAGACCATCGTCGCGCCGAGTTCCTTGTGCAGCTTGGACAGCTCGATGCGCATCTGCACGCGCAGCGCCGCGTCGAGGTTGGACAGCGGCTCGTCGAACAGGAACACCGCCGGCTTGCGCACGATCGCGCGGCCGATCGCCACACGCTGGCGCTGGCCACCGGACAGCTCTCGCGGCTTGCGCGTCAGCAGCGGCCCGATCTGCAGGATCTCGGCGGCACGCTCCACCGCGGCGTCGACCTCGGCCCTGGGCTGGCCGCCCATCTTCAGCGCGAAGCCCATGTTCTCGGCCACGGTCATGTGCGGGTACAGCGCGTAGCTCTGGAACACCATCGCGATGCCACGCTCGGCCGGCGGCACGTCGTTGATGCGCTGGCCGCCGATGGCGACCTCGCCCTGATCGATGTCCTCCAGCCCGGCGATCATGCGCAGCAGCGTGCTCTTGCCGCAGCCCGAGGGACCGACGAAGACGGCGAACTCGCCGTCGGCGATGTCCAGGTCGATGCCACGCAGCACCTCGACCGGGCCGAAGGACTTGCGGATGCCGCGCAGGCGCAGGTCGCTCATCTCAGCCCCCTTTCGACGCCGCGCGCTGCCGCGCGACGAACTCGCGGTACCAGTGCGCGCTGTCCTTCAGCGTGCGCTGCTGCGTCGCATAGTCGACGTGGACCAGGCCGAAGCGCTTGTCGTAGCCGGAGTCCCACTCGTAGTTGTCGAGCAGGCTCCAATAGAAGAAGCCGCGCACGTCGACGCCGGCCGCGATGGCCTGCGCCAACGCCTCGAGGTGGCCCTTCATGTAGGCGATGCGCGCCGTGTCGCCGACGCGCCCGTCGACCAGCGTGTCGGCGTTGGCCATGCCGTTCTCGGTGATGTAGATCGGCGGCAGCGTGTAGTCGCGCTGCAGGCCGACCAGCAGTTCGGCCAGGCCCTGCGGATAGACCTCCCAGCCCATGTCGGTCTCGCCCTGAAGCTTGGGCGCGGGGCGCGGCGGCTCCTCGCTGGAAACCCAGATGCGCGTGTAGTAGTTGATGCCGAGGAAGTCGAGCGGCTGGGCGATCGTCTCGAAATCGTTGTCATGCACCTGCGGGTAAAGGTGCACGCCGCTGGCCGTCGGGTAGCGCTTGCGGAAGATCGGGTCCATGTACCAGCGCACGAACAGCGCGTACTCGCGCTCGGCCAGCGCGCGGTCAGTGGCGCGGTCGGTGGCGCCGTGCGCCGGTGACTGGTTGAGCACGATGCCCAGCGGTGTCTTCACGCCGGCGGCGCGCATCGCCTGCAGCGCCTGGCCGTGCGACAGAAGCAGGTGGTGCGCCACCTGCACCGCCGCCTGCGGGTCCTTCAGTCCCGGCGCGAACTTGCCGCTGTGGTGGCCCAGGTGCGCGGTGCACCAGGGCTCGTTGTGGGTGGCGATGGCGGCGAGCCGGTCGCCCAGGCGCACGCCGATGGTCACCGCGTAGTCGGCGAAGCGCGCTGCGGTGTCGCGGTTCAGCCAGCCGCCTTCGTCCTGCAGCGCCTGCGGCAGGTCCCAGTGGTAGAGCGTCGCGTGCGGCGTGATGCCGCGCTCGAGCAGTGCATCGACCAGGCGGTCGTAGAAGGCCAGACCCTTCTGATTCCAGGCGCCCTTGCCCTGCGGCTGCACACGCGGCCAGGCGATCGAGAAGCGGTAGGCGCCCAGGCCCAGGCCGGCGATCAGCGCCACGTCGTCGCGCCAGCGGTGGTAGTGGTCGCAGGCCACGTCGCCGTGGTCGCCGTGAACGGTCTTGCCCGGCGTGTGCGAGAAGGTGTCCCAGATCGACGGGCCGCGGCCGTCTTCGTTGGCGGCACCCTCGATCTGGTAGGCGCTGGTCGCCACGCCCCAGAGGAAGTCGGATGGGAATCTCGGATCGGTCACGGTTCGGTTTCCTTCGGTCGCACGCTCAGGACTTCACGGCCCCGGCGGTCAAGCCTTCGATGAGCCGGCGCGAGGCCAGCATGAACAGCACGAGCAGCGGCAGCACGGCGATCGCCGAGCCGGCGGAGATGGCGCCCCAGGGGATCTGCCCGGTGCCCTGCAGCGAGCGCAGCGCCAGCGGCACGGTGTACATCTCCATGTCGCGGATGACGATCAGCGGCCCGATGAAGTTGTTCCAGGAGCCGATGAAGGTGATCAGGCCGAGCGTGCCCAGCGCCGGGCCGATCAGCGGCAGCACGATGCGCCAGTAGATCGCGAACTCGCCGCAGCCATCGATGCGCGCGGCGTCGATCAGCTCTTTCGGGATCGCCGACTCGATGTACTGCCGCATCATGAAGATGCCCAAGGCGCCGACGGCTCCGGGCACGTACAGCGCACGCGGCTGGTTCATCCACTCCAGCCAGCTCATCGTCAGCGCGGTCGGGATCATGCCGACGAAGCTGGGCAGCAGCATGGTCGCCATCACGAAGCCGAACAGCGGCTCGCGGAAGCGGAAGTCGTACATCGCGAACGCGAAGCCGGCCAGCGAGCAGAAGAACAGGTTCAGCGCGGTCGACATCAGCGCGACGTAGAAGCTCCAGCCGACGTTCTTCCAGAAGTGCGGCAGGCTGGTCAGCAGCTGGCGCAGGTTGTCGAGGAACGCGTCGCCGAACCAGAGCGGCGGCGGCAGCGACAGGATCTCGCGGTTGCTGTGCGTGGCGAACACGAACATGAACCAGAACGGCCCGAGCATCATCAGCGCGCCGAGGGCGACGATGGCGTAGGCGGACAGTCGCTGCGGCGTGAGGGCGTGGCGTTTCATCGTCTGCATCTCAGTCGCGCCGGCCGAGCAGGCGGTTGTTGGCCCAGGTGGCCGCGCCGATCAGCAGGAACAGCAGCCAGGCGATCGCCGAGGCGGTGCCGAAATCACCGTCGACGAACGCGGTGCCGTACATGTGCATCGCCGCGGTCTTGCCGGCCTGGCCGATGCCGCCGGTGCCGCCGGTCAGGATGAACGGCTCCTCGAACAGCTGCAGGTTGCCGATGATGGTCAGCGTCACCGCGAAGAAGATCATCGGGCGCAGCAGCGGCAGCGTGATGAAGCGGAACTGCTGCCAGGGCTTCGCGCCGTCGATGGTGGCGGCCTCGTAGAGGTCGCGCGGGATGGTCTGCATCGCCGACAGGTACAGCACGGCGTTCCAGCCGACGTAGCGCCACCAGACCACGAAGGCGATCATCCACTTGGTGTAGCCGGGCTGGCCCCAGTCGATGTTGGTGTCGGGGAACAGCCAGCCGATCACCGGCAGCTGATGCATCGAGGTCAACGCGGCATTGACCACGCCGAAGTCGCGCGAGAACAGCGACGAGAAGACCAGCGAGATCGCCACTGTCGAGGTGATGAAGGGCAGGAAGTAGGCGCCGACGATGGCGTTGCGCCAGCGGCCCAGCGCATGGTGGAAGAAGAAGGCCAGCGGCAGCGCGACCAGGTGCTGGGGCAGGCCCGAGACCACCGACAGCCACAGCGTGTTGTAGATCGACTTGTGGAACCATTCGTCGTCCTGCAGCACGTAGAGGTAGTTCTCGAGCGCGACGAAGCGCATCGCGGCCAGGCCCTCGGCCGGGTCCCAGCGGTGGAAGGACAGGTAGATCGAGAACAGCAGCGGGAACAGCCCGAACACCGCGAAGACGATGAAGAAGGGGCTGATGAACAGGTATGGCGCCCAGCGCTTGGAGAGCCAGGGCCGGCGCACGCCTGCTTTCGGCGCGCGCTGCTGCGCGGTCTCGGCGGCGACGGCTTCGTCGCGGGGCTGGGCGGTCTGGGCGTGCATGTTCGGACGGCGTTCGCTCATGGGCAACGAGGCTGCCTGGGGCATCGGCCGGGGGGAATCCGGGTTGTCGTGGGGTGCGGCCGCGCGGGCCGCACCGTCGGTTCACAGCAGGAGCATCGCGGCGCTCAGCGGCGCACGCGCTTGGCCACCGCGGCCTGCGCGTCGGCGAGCGCGGCCTTGATGTCCTTGTTCTTCTCCAGCACGTTCTCGAGCTCGGCGTTGACCACCTCGGCGGCCACCGGGTCGAACTTGTCGACGTCCATCGCCGGGATCTTCGCTGCCGCCACCTTCCACAGCTGGCGCGCCTTCTGGCCGCCGAGGTACTCGATCGGCTGGTCGATGAACGGGTCGTTCTGCGCCTCGATCAGCGAGGGGAAGGCGTCGAAGCCGCGGAAGGCCTCGATCTGCATCGCCTTGTCGGTGGTCAGGAAGCGGATGAAGTCCCAGGCCGCGGCCTTGTTCGCGGCCTTCTTCGGCACGCCGTAGAACGAGCCGCCCCACGAGCCGAACGCGCCGCCGGGCAGTTGCGCCGAGCGCCACTTGCCCTTCGACTCCGGCGCCAGCCAGTTGTTGAGGTGGCCGGCCAGCCAGGCACCCATCATCTGCGAGGCGATCTTGTCGCGCTTGAAGCCTTCGCTCCACTCGTTCGACCAGGCGCCGATCTTGCCGTCGATGCCGGCCTCGCGCGCCGCCTTGGCCAGTTCGAAGGCCTTGCGGAAGCGGGCGTTGTCGATGGTCGGCTTGCCCGACTTGTCGAAGTAGATGCCCTCGCCGTCCTTCAGGTCGGAGCGGATGTAGATGTCCTTGATGTCGACCGCGCTGGCCAGCAACCAGGCGCCGGTGGCGGCCTTCAGCTTCTTGCCCGCGTCGATGTACGACTCCCAGCTCTTCGTCAGCTCGGCCTCGCCGACGCCGGCCTTGTCGAGCAGGTCCTTGCGGTAGAACAGCGCGCCGGGACCGATGTCCACCGGCATGCCGGTCATCACGCCCTGGCCGCTCATCGCCAGCGGGTAGGTGAAGCGGGCGACCTTGTCGCGGTACTGCAGCGCGTTGTACGGCGCCTTGGAGAGGTCTTCCAGACCGCCACTCTCGGCGAACTTGCCGATGAAGCCCATGTCCACCGCCATCACGTCGGGCAGGTTGGCGCCGGTGGCCAGCGCGGTGGTCATCGCGGTGTGGTGGTCGGCATAGGCCAGGCTGGTCAGCTTGATCTCGACGTTCGGGTTGAGCTTCTTGTACAACGGGATCGCCAGCTTGATGCCGCGGTCGAGGTCAGGGAAGGACGCGACGTTGAGCGTCACGGTCTGCGCCATGGCAGCCACCGACAGGCTGCTGGCCAGCATGCCGATCAGGGGTTTCAGGAAAGGTCTCATCCGGTGTCTCCATGCCCTCGCGGGGGCTCGATTGTGGTGAAGCAGCCTGTTTGACAACGTTTTCAGAACTGGCCGCATTGCAGCAGGGCTTGAAAACGTTGTCAACGAGGTTTCCGCCGAATCGGGGTAAGTCCTGAGCCGGTCAGCGGCGCGGCAGCAGGGCCTCGAGCAGCGGCCGCCGCCATTGCAGCGACAGCGGCTCCAGCACGCCGAAGCCCGACGCCAGCTCCCAGTAGGCCCAGGAGAAGCCGCGCGCCTCGGCCTGCTCGCGCACGGCGCGCATCCAGGCGACGCGCGTGGCCTCGTCGGCCCGCGAGTAGGCGCCGAACTCGCCGAGCAGCACCGGCCGCTGCTCGTGCTGCGCCCAGCGCTCCACACGGTCGAAGTCGGCGCGCAGCCTGTTCGTCTCGGCGGCCGTGCCGCGCCACGGGGTGCCGACCCAGGCGCCGGCGCCGCTGACCCATTCGGCGCCCTGGTGCGTCACCGCCATCGGCTCGTAGTAGTGGAAGGTGGCGATCAGGTTGCGGTCGTCGGCCGGCAGCTTCAGGCTCTCCAGCGCCGGGCCGCTGTTCCAGTCGCCGCCGCCGACGATCAGCGTGCGCTGCGGGTTGCTCGCGCGCACCACTGGCAGCACCGCGGCCAGCGCCTCGTTCCAGCGCTCGCGCGTCAGCTCGCGGTTGGGCTCGTTGAGCAGCTCGAACAGCAGCGTCGGCGGCGCGTCGCGGTAGTGCTCGGCGACCTGGCGCCAGATGGACAGGAAGCGCTCCCGCTCGGCAGCCGGCTCGAGCATCATGTTGGCGTAGTGATGCATGTCGAGCACGATCGCCAGGCCGTGCTTCAGCGCCAGCTGCACGACGCCGTCGACCCGTTCGAGGAAGTCTGGCGCGATGCGGTAGGGCGGCTGCACGCCGGCACGCGCATCCCAGCGCACCGGCAGGCGGATCGCGGTGAAGCCGGCCTGCGCAGTCAGCGCGATGAACTCGTCGCGCAGCATCGGGCCGGCCATGCCCTCGCGAGCGTGGTCGAGCATGTTGCCGAAGTTGATGCCGCGCGCCAGCAGCCGGTTGCAGCTGGCCGCACGCTCGGCCGGCGGCTGTTCGTTGTTGCAGGCGAGTGCGGTTCCCGCCGCCACGGCGGCGAGCAGACCGAGCAGCGGCTTCATCCAGATCCGGGCAGGCACGGGGCAATCCTTTCGCGCCGGGCGCGCACCGGCAAGGTAGATGTGAAAACGTTATCATGAGCGGCACGACGTGCACAATTCGTGCGACTCCTCCCGATCCTCGACCCGTGGCAGCGAATTCAGACACCGACTCCCCGCCTTCCACCATCACGGTCCTGGATGTCGCCCGCGAGGCGGGCGTCTCGCCGAGCACGGTGTCGCGCATCCTCAACGGCACGGCGCGTGTCACCTCCGACAAGCGGCAGGCAGTGGAGGCGGCGATCCGCAAGCTCGACTTCCGGCCCAACCTGTTCGCGCGCAGCCTGAAGACCGGCACGACGATGACGGTCGGCATCCTGATCCAGGACGTCGAGAGCCCGTTCTACGGCCGCGCGATGAAGGGCATCGAGGCCGGTCTGTCCGGCACCGGCTACGCGCCGATCATCGTCAGCGGCCACTGGAACGCCGCCGACGAGGCCGAGCGGGTGCGCCTGCTGATGGCGCGGCGCATCGACGGCCTGGTGATCCTGACCGGCCACCTCGACGATGCGCAGGTCGCCGAGTTCGCGCGCCACCAGCCGATCGTCGTCACCGGCCGGCAGCTCGACGCGCCGCAGGTGCGTGCCTTCAGCTTCGACCAGGAAGGCGGCGGTTACCTGGCCACGCGGCACCTGCTCAGCCTGGGCCACCGCAGCATCGCCCACATCGCCGGCCCGGCCGACCACACCGACGCGACCGAGCGCCGCGCCGGCTATGAGCGCGCGCTGCGCGAGGCCGGCCTCACCGTGCGGCCCGGGTTGGTCGTGCAGGGCGACTTCATGGAAAGCGGCGGCCTGCTGGCGATGAATCGCCTGCTCGACAGCGGCCAGCCGTTCACCGCGGTGTTCGCCGCCAACGACCAGACCGCCTTCGGCGCGCGCATGGCGATGTACCGGCGCGGCGTGCGCGTGCCCGACGACGTGTCGATCGTCGGCGTCGACGACCTGCCCGGCGCGGCCTATGCGACGCCGCCGATGACGACCGTTCGCCAACCGATCTACGAGCTGGGGCTGGCCGTCGCGCAGGCGCTGCTCGGCATGCTCGGCCACGCCGTGGCGCAGTCGCCGGTGCCGGCGCTGGAGCTGGTGGTGCGCGAGACGACGCGCCGCCTCTGAGCCGATGGGCTCAGGCGCGTTCTCGCGCCACCGCGTTCTCGATCTGTTCCTGTACCTTGCGCGCGCCGCGCACGACCAGCAGCGGGTCGAGTTCGGCCTGCGGCGCGACCTTGCCGGCGACCGCGTCGAGCGTGTCGGGGTCGGTCATCAGCGCGTTGGCCAACGCCGAGATCGCGCAGATCGCGCGCCGCGGCACCTGCATCGGCAGCTGCAGCGTGGCGTTGACCATCACGTGGTAGCGCACGCTGTTGACCGCCGCGGGCGCCAGGCCCCAGGTCTCGCACAGCGCCGCGCCCAGTGCGTCGTGGCTGACGCCGAACTCGTCGTGCTCGAGCAGCAGCAGGTCCTCGTCGCTCTCGGCGGCGCGCAGCAGCGGCTTGTAGCGTTCGGGCGCATGGCGGAACAGCACCGCCTTGCCGCATTCCTCGAACAGCCCGGCCGAATGCGCCGCCCAGGGATCGACATTGAGCGCCATGCCGATGCGGCCCATCAGCAGGCCGCGCGCGCTGGCGCGTTCCCAGACCGGGTCGAGCTCGGGTGCGCTCGGGAACACGGCCTTCAGGCCCATCTCGAAAGTGACGGCCGCGACCTCGCGCGTGCCCAGGTAGGTGATCGCCTGCTGCACGCTCTGCACGCGCCCGCTGAGGCCGTACAGCGACGAGTTGACCGCCTTCAGCACCGCCGAGGCGAGTGCCATGTCGCCGGTGACCAGCGCGCTCAGCGCCTGCAGGTTGACGTCGTCGTCGGCCAGCAGCAGCGACAGCTTGACCAGCGCCTCCGGCTGGGCCGGGACATCGATGTTCAGGGATCGCAGTTTCGGATCGACGGGCATGGCTGACTCGCGGGAAAGACTCGGGCTCCTGCAGCCATGCTAGTCACGCCACCCGGCGGCGATGGGCCGAAATGGCAGCGGTTCGTGGCGCAATTGGCCGATCGGCCCAGTTCGCGACGGCCGGCTCAGCGCAGGAAGGCATCCCAGCCGGTCTTGGCGATCAATGCCGCGACGACCACGATGAAGGCCACGCGCACGAAGCCGGCACCGTGGCGCAGCGCCAGGCGCGTGCCGACCAGGCTGCCGGCCACGTTGGCCACCGCCAGCACCGCGGCGACATGCCACCACACATGGCCCTTGGCGGCCAGCAGCAGCAGCGCCGCGGCGTTGGTGGCGGTGTTCAGCAGCTTGGCGCTGGCCGAGGCGTTGAGGAAGTCGAAGCCGAGCAGGCGCACGAACAGGAAGACGAAGAAGCTGCCGGTGCCGGGACCGAAGAAGCCGTCGTAGAAGCCGACCGCGGTGCCGATCGTGCAGGCCAGCAGCGTCTGCGTGCCGCCGTGGAAACGCGGCTGGTGATGGCGGCCGAGGTCCTTGCGCGCCAGCGTGTAGGCCAGCACCGCCAGCAGCACGACGGGCAAGGCCTTGCGCAGGCCGTCGGGGCTGGCCAGCGTCAGCGCCCAGGCGCCGGCGAAGCTGCCAGCCAGCGCGGCGCCGGCGGCCGGCAGCAGCGCGCCCCAGGGCAGCTGCACGCGGCGCGCGAACTGCCAGGTCGCCCAGCCGGTGCCCCAGATGCCCGAGCCCTTGTTGGTGCCCAGCAGCGTGGCCGGCGCCGCGCCCGGGTACATGCCGAACAGCGCCGGCACGAGGATGAGCCCGCCGCCTCCGACGATCGCATCGACGCAGCCGGCGAACAGCGACGCCAGTGCGACGAGGGCCAGTTCGGTCATGGGAAGTGAAAAGGGCGCCGGGTGAAACACCCGGCGCCCTTCGCATTTTGCATCGGCCGCTTCAGCGACCTGTGGTGTGCGCAGCCTGCGTTGCCCGCGGTGCGCTCTCTTGCGTCTCCTCAGTCCCCCGCCCAGACGAGCACCCGAGGGTGCCTGCCGCGCAGTGGGCGAACTGTAGGCGGGGCGCCATTGGCGGCGCAGCAGGGCTTACCCTGCCTCGGGGCGGACCGCGGGAAGGTCCCGGGGCAGCGCGATCTGCACCCGCGTGCCCTCGCCCGGACGGCTGTGCACCTGCACCGTCCCCCCGTGCAGTTCGACGATGCGCTTGACGATCGCCAAGCCGAGTCCCTTGCCACCTTCGCCGGTGGCCGGCGCCACGCTCTGGCGCGCCTGGTAGAAGCGGTCGAACAGGTGCGGCAGATCGGCCTCCGCGATGCCCGGGCCGCTGTCGGCGACGCTGACCTGCAGCCGCTCTCCCTCCACGCGCGCCGCCAGCGTGACGCTCGCGCCGGCGGGGCAGAACTTCAGCGCGTTGTCGAGCAGGTTGGCCACCGCACGCTCGAACAACTCGATATCGAGCGCGGCGAACGGCGGCTCGCCGGCGGCATGCTCGACCGCCAGCCGCACGCCCTGCCGCGCCGCCCGGTCGCCGAAGCGCAGCGCGATGTCGTCGAGCAGCTCGCCGGCGTCGACCGGTGCGCGACGCAGCTCGAAGCTCGGTTCGTCGAGCCGCGCCAGGTCGCCGAGCGACTGCACCAGCCGCGCCGCGTTGCGGGTGTTGCGCAGCGCCACCTCGACCAGGCCCAGCTCCTCGGCGCGCGCCGCGTCGCCACGCCAGCGCCCCTGCAGCGTTTCCAGGCAGGCAGCGGTGGCGGTCAATGGCGAGCGCAGGTCGTGCGACAGGTTGCTGACGCCCTCGCGCCGGAAATGGTCGAGCCGGCGCAGCGCCGCCCACTGCCGCTGCAGCGTCTGCAACATCATCGAGAAGGCCTCGGTGAGGCGACCGAACTCGTCGCGCCCGGCCGGCGGCAGCAGCGTTTGCGGCCTGTCCGCCAGGCCTTCGTCGATGCCGCGCGCGGACAGCGTCGCCACCGCGTCGGTCAGGCGCTGCAGTGGGCGCGTCACCGCGGCGATGATCAGCGCCGCGAACAGCGTGGTCAGCGCGACGATGCCGCAGATCAGCAGCAGCGCCGGCAACGCGAGGCTGATGCGCAGCGCCTCCCAGCGCGAGGCCGGCAGCGTGCTCTTGTGGCAGACGAGGTAGAGCCAGCCGGCGGCGTCGCCGTCGTTGCGGATGGTCGCGCGGCGCAGCGGGCGCGCGGCGATCACCGCGTCGTCGGACATGCGCTCCGGGTCGTCGCCCATCACGTAGCGGTTGCCGCTGCGGCCCTCGGCGACGGCCGCCGCCTCGCGCACCGGCGCCAGCGCCACCGTGAAGTCGGGCGGCAGTTTCGCGTCGCCGCTGGTCACCAGCACCGTGCCCTGGGCGTCGAGCAGGTACAGCTGGGTGTCGGGCTCGGACAGCACCAGCCCGCGCAGCCAGCTGCGGAACTCGTCGGGCTGGCGCTGCTGCAGGTCGAGCAGGTCGTCGTACTGCGCGGTGATGCGGCCGAGGAAGTTGTTGGCGCGCGAGAAGGTGCTCTCGTGCTCGAAACGTTCGAAGGCGTAGAGCACGGCGGCGATCACGCCCAGCGCAGTCAGCAGGCCCGTCGCGATGACTGTCAGGGCCAGCTTCAGGCGGACCGTCATTCAGGGCGCCTCGCGCAGCTTGTAGCCCGCGCCACGCACCGTCAGGATCAGCTCGGGCCGCATCGGGTCGGCCTCCAGCTTGTTGCGCAGGCGGTTGATGTGCGTGGTCACGGTGTGCTCGTAGCCGTCGTGGCTGTAGCCCCAGACGGCGTCGAGCAGCTGGGTGCGCGAGAACACGTGGCCCGGGTGGGTCGCGAAGTGCAGCAGCAGGTCGAACTCCAGCGCGGTGAACTCGATCGCCTGGCCGCGGTAGCGCACCTGGCGCTTGGCCGGCTGGATCTCCAGCTCGCCGTGGCGGATCAGGTTCACCGCACCGGCCGGCTGCGTCTGCGCGGCGCGCAGCAGCTCGGCGCGGCGCAGCAGCGCCTTGACCCGCGCCAGCAGCTCGGCCAGCGAGAACGGCTTGGTCAGGTAGTCGTCGGCGCCGAGTTCGAGGCCGAGCACCCGGTCCAGCTCGGTGGACTTGGCGGTCAGCATCAGGATCGGCGCCGCGCTGCCGCGGGCGCGCAGCGCCTTGCAGACCTCCAGCCCGTCCAGCCCCGGCATCATCAGGTCGAGCACCAGCAGGTCGCGCGGCTGCGCGGTCTGCTCGGCCAGCGCCGCGCGGCCGTCGGCCACCGCGGTGACCTCGTAGCCGGCGTTGCGCAGGTTCATCACCAGCAGGTCGCGGATGTCGGTCTGGTCCTCGGCGACGAGGACCCGGGCCGGCGCGGGCAGGGGCGAGGACATGGCCGGATTGTCGGCCCGCGCGGACCGAACTTACGCCGATGTGATCTTCCCGTGATCTTCGGTGAGGGTGGCGCGAGATCGGCTGTTCACAGTCGCTCCATCGATCAACACGCCCAGGAGCCACGCCATGCACGCCGCCCTTGCCATCGCCGCCGCGCCGACCGCCCCCGTCGACTGGGCCGAGATGGTCTCGCACCGCGACACGCTGGTGCGCTTCGCGCAGCGCCGCCTGCTCGACCCCGTGCTCGCCGAGGACGTGGTGCACGACGTCTTCGAGGCGGTGCTGTCCGGCCGTGCTGCCTTCGCCGGGCGCTCGGCGCTGCGCTCCTGGCTGACGGCGATCCTGAAGCACAAGATCGTCGACCTGGTGCGCCAGCGCGCGCCGCTGCACAGCCTCGATCGCGGCGCGGAAGACGACGAGGATGGCGCCGAGATCGAATGCCCGCAGCCGCGCCCCGACGAGGTCGCCGAGCAGCGCGAACGGCTGGCGCAGACGCTCGCGCGCATCGCCGCGCTGCCGACTGGCCTGCGCGACGCGGTGCAGCTGCGCCTGCTGCAGGACCAGGACACCGACCGCGTCTGCGCCGCGCTGGCGATCAGCGAGGACAACCTGTTCGTGCGCCTGCACCGGGCGCGGCGCCAGCTGTCGGCCTGAGCCGCCGAAGCGAAGCGCCTGTGCAATTGCGCAGTGCAGGCGGCTCACCTCAGGCCGACGCTGGCCAGCTGCGCAGGGCCTTCGCTCTGGCCTGAGCGGTGGGCCGGGCGCGCTCAGCCCGGCAGCGTCGCCAGCCAGCCGGCCAGCAGGCGGTTGACCTGCGCGGGCTTCTCCATCGTCAGCATGTGGCCGCAGTCGGCCAGCAGCTCGAGCCGCGCGCCGGGGATCGCCGCGGCGATCTCCTGCGAACATTCCGGCGGCGTGACGCCGTCGCCCTCGCCGCAGACCACCAGCGTCGGGCAGCGCAGCGCGGCCAGGCGCGGGCGCAGGTCCGGCGCCGCCATCATCGCGCGGTTCTGCTGCACCAGCTGCGCCACGCCGGCGCGTTGCACCATCGTGCGGTAGCGTGCCAGCAGCGCGTCGTCGTCCCAGGCGCTGCGGTGGAACACGAACCAGCTGTTGGCGTCGATCAGCATCTCCATCTCGCCGGCCTCGAAACGCAGCACCGCCTCGCCGCGCAGCGCACGCAGCTCGTCGGTGTCGGCACGGGCCGTGCTGCCCAGCAGGGCCAGGCCGCGCACCCGCTGCGGCGCCTGCAGCGCGGCCTCCAGCGCGATGCGGCCGCCCATCGACGCACCGACCAGCACCAGCTCGCCGTCATGCGCGGCGAGCAGCGCCGCCGCCATCTCCGCCAGCGACGCGGCGCGCATGTGCGGGTCGCCGACCCGTGGCCGGTACGGCGCCAGCGCGCCGAGCTGCTCGCGCCAGAGCTCGGCATCGCAGGCCAGGCCTGGCAGCAGCACGGTGGTGAAGGCGCGTGGCGACGACATGCCCGCAGTGTGCCGTGCAAACCGTTACCACCCGGCGCTCAGGCGGCCGCGTGGCGTGTCGAAATCCCGGGCATCACCCGCGGCCCGTGATGATTGTCGAGGCCGCCGCTCTCAAGATGCACCAGGAGCCCGCATGCCCGCCATCGCCGCCATCGCCACCCGCCCCAGCGCCGCCGAGACCAGCGCGGCCAGCACCCGCGCACCGCGCCAGCGCTGCGCGCCGCAGCAGGACGACGACACGTCGAACCGCTGCGACGCGCCGCAGCGCCGCGGCAATGCGCTGGTGTCGGCGATGATGAGCGCGCTCAGCGCGCTGCTGCCGAGCACCCCGACCCAGGGCGATGCGCAGAGCGATGCGTCGCCCAGCGCGGACCTGAAGAGCAGCGCCGAGGCCTTCGCCCACGAACTGTTCGACGCGCTGCGCGGCGGCAGCGGCGAGCGCGGCCGGGCGCATGGCCACCACCGTCACCACGGCGAAGGACGCGGCTACGGCGACCTGGCGCAACGGCTCGACCGCCTGGCCAGCCAGGTGGATGCTCCGGCGGCCGCGACGACCACCAGCACGACGACGATCAGCGCCAGCCTGAGCACCGCCTCGTTCAGCGCCAGCGTCGACGGCGACTCGGCCAGCGCCGAGCTGTCGGTGACGACGCTGCAGATCGACATCACCCAGCAGACGACGACGGCGGCCAGCGCGGCCAGCGAGTCGCCGCTGCAGGCCGCCTTCCGCAAGCTGTTCGACGCGCTGCAACCGGCCGGCGGCAGCTCGTCGGCCAGCAGCGCCGGTAGCAGCAACGCGGCAGCGGCAGCGCCGGTGGCCTGTCGGGCTTCCTGCGCCAGCTTGCCGATGCACTGCGCAACGGCAGCGGCAACGACGACCACACGATGGCGCCGGCGAGCGGCAGCCTGCTCAGCCTCGCAGCCTGAAGGCGGCCTGGCCGGCGGCGTCGGAGCGGTCCAGCCAGCGCGCCGCCTCGGCCGGCGCGAGCGGGCGGGCGTACAGGTAGCCCTGCATCACGTTGCAGCCGGCGGCGCGCACCGCTTCCGACTGCGCCGGCGTCTCCACGCCTTCGGCGATCACGTCCAGGTCCAGCGTCGAGGCCAGGTCGCAGATCGCCTTGACCACCGCGGTGGCATCCGGCGCCGGCAGCGGCTCGATCAGTGTGCGGTCGATCTTCACCGTGCGCAGCGGCAGGCTGCGCAGCATGTTCAGCGACGAAAAGCCGGTGCCGAAGTCGTCCAGCGCGACCTCGATGCCTTGCGAGCGCAGCAGCGCGATGCGGCCGCGCGCCTGCTCCATGTGCGTGACCGCCACGCTCTCGGTGATCTCCAGCGACAGCAGCGACGGCGGCACGCCGTGGCGGCGCAGCGCCTGCAGCACGTCGTCGGCGAAGCCGGGGTCGAGCAGCTGCAGCGGTGAGACGTTCACCGCCACCGGCACGCCGTGGCCGTACTCGGCGCGCCAGCGCTCGAGCTGCGCGCAGGCCAGCTCGAGGATCAGCTTGCCGAGCTCGCGGATCAGGCCGGTGCGCTCGGCCGCCGGCACGAACTGCAGCGGCCCGATGCGGCCGATGCCCGGCCGGTCCCAGCGCACCAGCGCCTCGAAGCCGACCAGCACCGGCGGCCGCGCCGCGCTGCGGATCTCCACCTTGGGCTGGTAGACCAGGCTGAACTCCTCGTTCTTCAGGCCGGCGCGCAGGGCCTGCTCGGCCAGCAGCGTCGCACCGGAGCCGCGCTCGAAGCGCTCCTCGGCGAACTGCAGCGAGGTGCCCGGCACATGCTTGGCCTCGTGCATCGCCGCGTTGGCGGCCCGCAGCAGCGCTTCGGCACCGCGGCCATGCGCCGGGTGCAGCGCGACGCCCATCGACACGTCGAGGAAGAACTCGTGCCCGGGCAGCACCAGCGGCTGCGCCAGCAGCGTGCGCACACGCTGCGCCACCTCGCGTGCGCTGTGCTCGCTGTCGTCGGCCGGCGCGAGCAGCGCGAACTCGTCCTCGCCCAGGCGCATCGTCTCGGCGCGGCCGCGCAGCGTCTCGTCCAGGCGCTTCGCCAGCACGCGCAGCACGTCGTCGCCGACCGGGTGGCCATGCGCCTCGTTGAACAGCTTGAAGCGGTCGACGTCGAGCAGCAGCAGCGCGAAGCCGGTGCCGTTCGCGCACAGCTCGCGCAGCCGCGCCAGCAGCGCGCTGCGGTTGGGCAGGCCGGTCAGCTCGTCATGGGTGGCCTGGTGCAGCAGCGCGGCGGTGGCATCGTGCTGCGCCGTCTCGTCGCTGATCACCACCTGCTCGGCAGGCTCACCGTCCCAGTCGACACGCCACGCGGAGAAGCGCAGCCGGATCGGCACGCCGTCGAAGCGGAAGCGCTGACCCGACCAGCTGGCCTGCTCGATCTCGCCGGCCATCAGCTGCCGGTGGCGCTCGCGGCCGGCGGCACGTTCGGTCACCGGCATCGTGGCGTCACGCCACACCGTGTGCACCTCCTGCAGCGAGTTCAGGCCGTAGATGCGCAGCATCGCCGGGTTGGCGTAGAGCATCTGCTCGCCGCGGATCACCGCCACGCCCTGGTGCGAATGTTCGGTCAGCCGCATGAAGCGCTCGCGAGCCTGCAACGACGCCTCGGCCGAGCGCCGGCCGGCAGCATGCAGCAGCGCCAGGCCGACGCCCATGCGCAGCAGCGCCCCGGCCACCGACTGGCGTTCGACCACCTCGTCGCCGAAGAAGAAGATCTGGAACTGGTTGAGGGCCAGCAGCACCATCAGCAGGCCCGACAGTCGCTCCGCGCCGCCGCGGCCCCACAGCCAGGCGGCCGCGGCGACGCCGACGAGCAGATTGACCAGCGCCGGCAGCGCCAGCGCATAGGGCGAGCCCAGCGGCAGCAGGCCCAGGCCGGCGAGCGCCAGCACGGCCGCACCGAGCTGCCGCTGGCGGCGCGTGAACGGGCGGTCGGCGAGGTAGCTGACACCCATCGCGATCAGGCCGGCGGAGAACATCGCGACGATCACCAGGCCGAGCAGCCCCGCCGGACGCCAGGCCTCGCTGTCGCCGCTCATCAGCAGGTAGGCCGGCGGCAACGCCGCGTGCAGCACGAAGGCCAGGCCGACCATGCGCAGGAAGGCCTGCGAGTGGTCGCGCCGCCAGGCCAGCAGCAGCGCGAGGCCGCAGGCCAGGCAGACGGCGATGTTGGCGATGAAGACCGCTTGGTTCACGGGGTGCCGGATTCCGTCAGCGCCGGTCCTGCGCGATCCACTGCGCCGCCCGCTCGGCGATCATCAGCGTCGGCGAGTTGGTGTTGCCGCTGGTGATGGTCGGCATGATGCTGGCGTCGGCCACGCGCAACCCGGCCACGCCGTGCACACGCAAGCGTGCATCGACCACCGCGGCCGGATCGCCCGCCGGCCCCATCTTGGCGGTGCCGACCGGGTGGAAGATCGTCGTGCCGATATCGCCGGCCAGCCGCGCCAGCTCCTCGTCGGTCTGGAACTGCACGCCGGGCTTGTATTCGCGCGGCCGGTACTTCGCCAGTGCCGGCTGTGCGGCGATGCGCCGCGTCAGCCGCAGCGACTCGGCGGCGATGCGCCTGTCCTCGTCGGTCGACAGGTAGTGCGGCGCGATGCTCGGTGCGTCGGTGGCGTCCGCCGTGCGGATCCGCACCGTGCCGCGGCTGGCCGGGTTCAGATTGCAGACGCTGGCGGTGAAGGCCGGGAAGCGGTGCAGCGGCTGACCGAAGGCGTCGAGCGACAGCGGCTGCACGTGGTACTCGAGGTTGGCGTGCGGCTGCGCCGGGTCGCTCTTCGTGAACGCGCCCAGCTGCGACGGCGCCATGCTCATCGGCCCGCTGCGCTTGAACAGGTACTCGAGACCGATGCGCGCCTTGCCCCACCACGAGTTGGCCAGCGTGTTCAGCGTGGTCACGCCGTCGACCTGGAACACCGCGCGGATCTGCAGGTGGTCCTGCAGGTTGGCGCCGACGCCCTCGAGTGCATGTTCGACGCCGATGCCGTGCTGCTGCAGCAGGCCGGCCGGCCCGATGCCCGAGAGCTGCAGGATCTGCGGCGTGCCGATCGCGCCGGTGGCCAGGATCACCTCGCCGCCGTCGTTCAGCAGCGCCTGCAGCGGCGCGTCGCCGCCACGCGGCAGCACCTCGATGCCGCCGGCGCGCAGGCCACCGTCGCCACGTTCGAGCAGCAGGCGCGAGATCTGCGCGCCGGTCCAGACCTGCAGGTTGTCGCGCTCCTGCACCGGGCGCAGGAAAGCCTTGGTCGCGTTCCAGCGCACGCCGGCGCGCTGGTTGACATCGAAGTAGCCCACGCCCTCGTTGTCGCCACGGTTGAAGTCGTCGCTGGCCGGGATGCCGGCCTGCTGCGCGGCCAGTGCGAAGGCGTCGAGGATCTCCCAGCGCAGCCGCTGCTTCTCGACGCGCCACTCGCCACCGGGGCGCTCGCCGGTCGGGTCGAAGCCGGGCGCGGCATGCAAGGCGTCGGCGCCCTTGTGGAAGTCCTCGTGCTTCAGGAAGAACGGCAGGCAGTCGGCCCAGCTCCAGCCGGGGTTGCCGAGCGCGCCCCAGTGGTCGTAGTCGCGCGCCTGGCCACGCATGTAGATCATGCCGTTGATGCTCGAGCAGCCACCCAGCACCTTGCCGCGCGGGTAGCGCAGCGAACGGCCGTTCAGGCCGGGGTCGGGGTCGGTGGCGTAGAGCCAGTCGGTGCGCGGGTTGCCGATGCAGTAGAGATACCCCACCGGGATGTGCACCCACACATAGTCGTCGTTGCCGCCGGCCTCGACCAGCAGCACGCGCCGGTTCTTGTCGGCGCTCAGGCGGTTGGCCAGCAGGCAGCCGGCGGTGCCGGCGCCACAGACGATGTAGTCGTAGCGGTTCTCGCTCATCCACGCCCTTGTGAGATGGGCGCGATGATAGGTGAGCTGCTCGGGCCGGCGCCGCCCCAAGTCGGGCAGCGCCGCCTCGGGGGCAGGAGCGCTGCGCATTGTGGCGCTCGCCCGGCGGCTCAGCGCGGCAAGGGCGGCAGGGGCTCGATGGCCGCGCCCGGCTCGGCCGGCGTGTGCGCGACGTTGAGAACCATGGAAACCATCACGAAGTAGCCCACCAGCGTGCTGAGCTCGACCACGCCACGTTCGCCGAAGCGCGCCCGGGCACGCTCGTAGGTGGTGTCGCTGACGCCGTGGTGGGCGAGCAGCTCGGTGCAGAAGTCGTGGGTCAGCGCCTCGTCGGCGTCCATGTCGTCCGGGCGCCGGCCTTCGCGCAGCGCCGCGATGCTGGCCGCGCTGGTACCGGCCTTGGCCGCCGCCGCCGCGTGCACGGCCCACTCGAACTGCTGCGTCCAGGCGCGCGAGACGATCAGCGTGGCGAACTCGTTGACCCGCGTCGGCAGCACGCTGCCGAAGCGCAGGTACTCGCCCAGCTTGCCGACACGTTGCACCAGCTCGGGGCTGCGCAGCAGCGGGATGAACGGCCCCTTGACCGCCTTGCGCGGGCCGGCGATCAGTTCGGCCGCGGCCGCGCGCTGGGCGTCGTCGAGTTGCTCGTGGAGCAGCGGTGGCAGGCGCTCGTTCATGGCGGGGTCGCTCCCTGGGGTTTCAACGCAGGCTGCCGGCCAGCACCGGGAACAGCTTGACCAGGCCGTCGCTCATCACCTCGACGGCCAGCGCGGCGAGGATCAGGCCCATCAGCCGCGTCATCACGTTGATGCCGGTCTGGCCGAGCACGCGGGCGATGCGCCCCGACAGGCTGAACGCGACCCACACCGACAGCCCGATCACCACGCCGTAGCCGACCAGCACGGCCAGCTGCCACCAGTGGCGCGTCTTGTCGGCGTAGATGACCATGGTCGAGATGGTCGCCGGGCCGGTCAGCAGCGGGATGGTCAGCGGCACGATGGCGATGCTGTCGCCGGCATCGACCTTGGTGTTGCCCTCGTTGACGTCCTCCTTGCGGCCCTCGGCCGGCTGGGCGTTGAGCATCTGCAGCGAGGAGATCAGCAGCAGCATGCCGCCGCCGACCTGGAACGAGGCCAGCGAGATGCCGAAGAACTCGATGATCTTGATGCCGGCCAGCGCGCTCACCGCGATGACGCAGAACGCACTGAATGCGGACACCCGGATGGTGCGCTGGCGCTGTTCGCGGCTGAAACCCTGGGTGAAATGGATGAAGAAAGGGATAACCCCGATCGGATTGACGATGGCCAGCAAGGCGATCAGCGGCTTGAAGAGATCCATGTCCACATCCTAGGCTGGGCGCGGCCTGGCGCCCCGTCACGGGGCACCGACAGCTTGATCCCGAAAACAACACTTTCGTGCTTGACTCGGTGCGCACTTTTGCGCAGTTCACTTATATTCGCCAGTCTGTGTATGGACGCGGCGCCTTCGCTTGAATGGTTCACGATGGGTAGAAGCTCCACATGGTCTGCAGGAAACGGAAAGGGGCTCACCCATGGGCAACAAACTCTACGTCGGTAACCTCGCCTATTCGATCCGCGACGACGACCTTCAACAGTCGTTCGCGCAGTTCGGTACGGTGACGTCGGCGAAGGTCATGATGGACCGCGACACCGGCCGCTCGAAGGGCTTCGGCTTCGTCGAGATGGGTTCGGACGCGGAAGCGCAGTCGGCCATCAACGGCATGAACGGCCAGCCGCTGCAGGGCCGTGCCCTGGTGGTCAACGAAGCCCGCCCGCGTGAAGAGCGTCCGGGTGGCTTCGGCGGCCGCTCGGGCGGCGGCTACGGCGGTGGTGGCGGCTACGGCGGCGGCGGCGGTGGCCGCTCCGGTGGTGGCGGCGGCTACGGCGGTGGTGGTGGCTACGGCGGTGGCGGCGGTGGCCGCTCCGGCGGTGGTGGCGGCTACGGCGGTGGCGGCGGTGGCCGCTCCGGCGGTGGCGGCGGCTACGGCGGTGGTGGTGGCGGCCGCGGCGGCTACTGAGCGCTTCAGGCGCTGACGAGAAAGGCGGGTGCGAGAGCACACCGCCTTTTTCTTTGCCCGCGCGCCGCGCCTGTCAGGGCCCGAACTCGAACGAGGCCTTGGCGAACAGCTCGGTCTCGACGCTGCGCGCCAAGCCCGGCCCCGGGCGCTGGGTCTGCCGGCTGAGACCCGCGCTGAGGCTGCGGCCGAGGCCGAAGCGACGCAGCAGCACCAGCGAGGTGGTCTGGCCGCGCAGGTCGGCCGCCGGCACGGATTCGCCGGTGCCGGGGCGCAGGAAGCGTGTGCCCTGCCAGACGGCACGCAGCGAGTCGCGCGCATCGAAGTGCAGCACGCCGAGCCATTGCAGCGCCGTGTCGGTCAGCGCGCGGCGACCATCCGGTGCGGCGATGCGGTTCTGCTCGATCCGCTGCTCGCTCTCCAGCCAGAACGGCCCGAGCGGCGCGCGCAGGTTCAGCTCGACCAGCAGTTCGCTGCCGCGGCCGAGCCGGTCGGCCTCGACGTCCAGGCGCCGGCCCACGGTGGTCTCGACGTGCAGCTTGGTCAGCCAGGGTGCCGGGTTGACGCTGTAGCTCGCCGCGATGGCCGGCACCGAGCGCAGCGGCGTGTCGCTGCGCGCGCGTTCGGTGTCGAACTGCGCATGCACCCAGGCCTCGGTGTTGCGCGACGGCGACCAGCCAGATGCCGGCATGGGCGGAGCGCGCAATGGTCTGGCCGCCGGGCACGTCGCGATCGGCCAGCGTGCTCTTGTGCTGCATCCACAGGTAGGTCTCGAACTCGTGGGCGTCGAAACCCAGCGGCCCGGGCAGCGCGACCTCGCCCCAGCGCCGGATCAGCTCGCTCTGCAGGATGCGCACGCCGGCCTGCTCGACGAAGCCGTTGTCGTTGCGGAAGCGCGGGCTGACCTCGGTGGCCTCGGCGGTGAGGTTCCAGCCGGGAACGCGCATCCACCACGCGGCGTTGAGATGGTGGCCGCTGTCGCCGGGCGCGCCGTCGCTGTCGCGGCTGCGCGAGCCCATCGCGCGGGCACGCCACTGCTGTTCGTCGCTCGGCCGCCAGACCCAGTCGACGCCGGCGACGCGGTTGTGCGCACCGCCATCGCTCTCGTCGCGCTGCGACAGCAGCGCGCCGGCGCTGAAGCTCTCGCCATGCCAGCGGCCACGCACGAGCGTCGCCTGCGAGCGCCGGTCCTGCGGCAGCACGGCGGTGGCGTAGGGGCCGGGGCGCAGCAGCAGGCCGCCGCCATCGTCGCGCAGCGACAGCGCTGTCGCATCGGCGCCGGTGCCGCGCCAGGTGCTGCGCAGGCCCCAGCCGGGGTCGGTCACCGAACGCGAGTAGAACGCCGCCAGCGGCAGGTCGATGACGTCGGTGCTCTCGAGGAAGAACGGCCGCTTCTCCGGCACGCTGAGCGCGAAGCGTGTGTTGCCGGCGAGCTGCGGCACGTCGAGCTCGACCTGCGAGAAGTCGGGGTTCAGCGTCGCGTCGAACACCCAGTCGGCACGCGGCCGCCACTTGATCTCGGCGCCCAGCGCACCGCGCGACTGGCGCTGCACCGTCGCGCCGTCGTCGCGCCGCGTCGAACGCAGCGTCAGCTCCGGGCGCACCGAGAGCAGCGCATGCGCGCGCACCCGCTCGGCGATGTCGTCCAGCCCGGCGATCGGCTGCAGTTCGGCGATGAAGTTCAGCGCGTCCTTGGTCAGCGGCGCCGACAGCAGCAGCGTACTGAACTCGCGCGGGATGCTGCGCGTGGCCATGATGCGCCACGGCGCGCCGCCCTCGTAGGGATAGCGCAGCGTCATCAACGGCAGGCGCAGTTCGACGCTGTAGCCGTCTGCCAGGCGTTGCACCGCGGCCTCGACCTCGAAGTCGGGCGCGAAGTCCTCGGTGTCGGTGGCCGCGATGAACATGCCGTCGGCGATCACGCCGGCGGCGTTGATGCGCACGAACTGCGCCGAGCGCCGCGTGCCGACCGGGTCGATGATCACCGAGACGAAGTCCTGGTCGCGCGTGACCTTGTCGCGGCGCATCAGCGGCGCGCGGATCTCCTCGGGTCGCGGGTCCCAGGCACGGATGCCGACCACCAGCGCATGTTCCTCGATCACGATCTGCATCGTCGTGCGGTAGCCGTCGGGCACCGGCTGGCGGTCGCGCGGCAGGAACTGCACGAAGCTGTCGTGCAGCGGCGCGGCCTGCCAGGCCGCTTCGTCGAGCCGGCCGTCGATCTTCAGCGGCGGGCTGTCGGCCCCGGGCCGGAAGGCCTGCGGCTGGGCCGTGCCGCGGCCGGCAGCCAAGCAGAGCAGAAGGCCGAGGATCAGCGTCCAACGCCGAACCGGCGGCCGGCGTCCGAGGTGGTCTCTCATCAGTGGCCGCTACTCGCCCTGTCGATGCTTGCGCGGCCGGCCCGCCAGCGCACGGTCGAACAGGCCGTTGGGCAGCAGCCGCATCAGCTTGGCCACCACGCCCATCTGCCAGGGAATCACGCGGTAGCTGGTGCCGGCGTCGATGGCGCGGAAGCCACGGTCGGCGAAATCGTCGGCGCTCATCAGGAAGGGCATGCTGTAGCGGTTCTCGCGCGTCAGCGGCGTGTCGATGTAGCCGGGCAGCAGCGTCACCACCTTCACGCCGCTCGGGCGCAGCTCGCCGCGCAGGCTCTCGCAGTAGCTGATCACCGCCGCCTTGCTCGAACAGTAGGCGCCGTGGCCGGGCAGGCCGCGGATGCCGGCGACGCTGGCGATGCCCACCAGCGTGCCGCTGCCGCGCTGACGCATCGTGCGCATGAACGGGTGGAAGGTCGCGGCCACGCCGATCACGTTGGTCTCGTAGGTGGCGCGCATCACCTCGAGATCGTCGAAGACCTCGGTGTCGATGCCCACGCTGATGCCGGCGTTGGCGATCACCACGTCGGGCACGCCCTGCGCGGCGATGCAGGCGCGGCCGGCCGCTTCGATGGCGGCCAGGTCGCGCACGTCGGCGGCGTAGACGCCGGCGTCGCCGCAGCCCTGGGCCTGTGCCCAGGCACGCACCTCGGCCTCGCGGCGGGCCACCAGCGCGAGGCGGAAGCCGGCGGCGCGAAAGCGTGCCGCCAGCGCCTGCCCGATGCCGCTGGAAGCGCCGGTGATGAAGACGAGCGGTGGCTGGTTCATCGCCTCACCCTCCGCGCGGCGCGAAGCTGGCACGCTGGCGACCCTTGAGATCGACGATGCGCGACAGGTTGTCGTACTCCATGCCGTCGGCGCGCACCTCGGTGCCGCCGCGGCGCACCACCACCGGCAGGTGCGAGCGCACCCGCTCGGTGGTGATGAAGGCGTGCAGGAACTCGCTGCGGAACTCGACCACGTCCTGCGGCTGCGCCGCCTCGCGCACCACCTGCGCCGAGCCGAACAGCTGCACCTCGGTGCCGTCGCCGTTGGACAGCGCGCGCAGCGCCGAGGCGACCGTGACGCTGCCGTCCGCCGCGAAGGCGCGGATGCGCGGGCTGTCGATCTCCAGCGTGTCGGTGTCGGGGAAATGGCGCATCTCGACGCCCTCGATCTGCACGCGCATGCGCCCGTCGGCGGCGAAGCGCTGCACGGTGAAACGCTCCATCGTGTAGTCGGGCTCGTGGCGCGGCGGCACTGGCGGGCGCGCCACGTCGGCCGGCGGCGCGACGTTGACCAGCCACCAGGTCGACAGCGCCAGCGCCCCCATCAGCAGCACCGGCAGGTAGGCGGTCGCGGCTTCGAGCAGGCGCAGGTGCCAGGGCAGGCGCAGGCGGCGCCTGTCGGTGGCCGGCGCGGGCGCCAGCACCGCCAGATCGTCGAGCGTCTCGCTCACGACGCTCCGCCGTCCAGCGTCACCAGGTGCCCGCGCAGCAGCTCGGCGTAGCGCCCGGCGGCGGTCAGCAGCAGGTCGCAGCACTCACGCGCCGCGCCGTGGCCGCCCTCGGCGCGGGTCACGTGGTGGGCGATCGCTCGCACCTCGGCGTGCGCGCCGGCCGGCGCGCAGGCGAATGCGGCACGGGTCATCAGCGGCAGGTCGGGCCAGTCGTCGCCCATCGCGGCGACCACATCCCAGCCAGCGCCCAGCGATTGCAGCAGCGGCGCCGCAGCAGCGAGCTTGTCGCCCGCCCCGTAGACCGCGTGCGCGATGCCGAGGTCGGCGACACGCCGTCGCACCGCCGGCGAGTCGCGGCCGGTGATCACCACCGGCACGATGCCGCCGCGGGCCAGCAGCTTCAGGCCATGGCCGTCGAGCGTGCTGAAGGCCTTGAACGCCTCGCCCTGCTCGCCGATGTAGATGCGCCCGTCGGTCAGCACGCCGTCGACGTCGAAGATCGCCACCCGCACGCCCTGCGCGGCGAGCAGCAGCTCGGGCGCGAAGCTCAGGACGGGATCGATCGGGCGCATCGGCATGGCCGGCGCAGTCTAGCCGAGCACTGCGCGTCCAGTAGCATCGGCCCATCCCCTTCGCGCCCGCATGGCCTCTACGCTCGAACTCGTCCTGCTGTATCTGGTGGCCGCGGTCACCGGCGTGGTGCTGTGCCGGCTGGCCAAGCTGCCGCCGATGCTCGGCTACCTCGCCGTCGGCGTGCTGATCGGCCCGAACGCCACCGCGCTGGCCAAGGACTCCGCCGGCGTGCAGTACCTGGCCGAGTTCGGCGTCGTCTTCCTGATGTTCGTGATCGGGCTGGAGTTCAACCTGCCCAAGCTGAAGAGCATGCGCAAGCTGGTCTTCGGCCTCGGCCTGGCCCAGGTGCTGCTGACCATCCTCGGCTCGATCGCCGGCCACCTGCTGCTGCGCTGGCTGTTCTCGTTCGGTCCGCGGCCCTGGGAGCTGTCCTGGCAGGGCGCGGTCGTGCTCGGCTCGGCGATGGCGATGTCGAGCACGGCGATCGTCGTCAAGCTGATGGCCGACCGGCTGGAGCTGGAGAGCGAGCACGGCCGGCGTGTGCTCGGCGTCCTGCTGTTCCAGGATCTGGCGGTGGTGCCGCTGCTGGTGCTGATTCCGGCGCTCGGCTCCGGCGCCGCCGACATGGCGATGTCGCTGGCGCTGGCCGGTGTGAAGGCCGGCGCGCTGCTGGCGGTGCTGTTGGTCGGCGGGCAGAAGGCGATGCGCTGGTGGTTGACACTCGTGGCACGGCGCAAGAGCGAGGAGCTGTTCATCCTCAACCTGCTGCTGATCACGCTGGGCCTGGCCTGGCTGACCGAACACTTCGGGCTGTCGCTGGCGCTGGGCGCCTTCGTCGCCGGCATGCTGGTCGCCGAGACCGAATACAAGCACCAGGTGGAGACCGACATCCGGCCCTTCCACGACGTGCTGCTGGGCCTGTTCTTCATCACCATCGGCATGAAGCTCGACTGGCGGCCGGTGCTCGACCAGTGGGCGCTGGTGCTGCTGCTGTCGCTGGGGCCGGTGCTCGCCAAGTTCGTGCTGGTCGCCGCGCTGGCGCGCCTGTTCGGCGCGGCGCCGGGCATCGCGCTGCGCACCGGCCTGTACCTCGCGCAAGCCGGCGAGTTCGGCTTCGTGCTGTTGACGCTGGGCGCCGCCAACCAGCTGATCGACCCGCAATGGCTGAGCCCGGTGCTGGCCAGCATGGTGCTGTCGATGATGGCCACGCCGCTGCTGGTGATGTACAGCAACCGCATCGTGATGAAGCTGTCGGCGACCGACTGGCTGATGCAGTCGGTGGCGATGACCTCGATCGCCAAGCGCTCGATCAACACCGAGGCGCACGTGATCATCGCCGGCTACGGCCGCAGCGGCCAGAACCTGGCGCGCATCCTCGAGGGCGAGCGCATTCCCTACATGGCGCTGGACCTCGACCCCGACCGCGTGCGCCAGGCCGCCGCCGCCGGCCAGAGCGTGGTGTTCGGCGACGCGGCACGGCTGCAGAGCCTGATGGCCGCCGGCCTGGCACGGGCCAGCGCGGTGGTGGTCAGCTACCAGGACACGGCTTCCGCGCTGAAGATCCTGCGCCTGGTGCAGGCCCATGCGCCCAAGGTGCCGGTGATCGTGCGCACGATCGACGACTCCGAGATGGAGAAGCTGCGCTCGGCCGGTGCCACCGAGGTGGTGCCGGAGGCGATCGAGGGTTCGCTGATGCTGGCCAGCCACGCGCTGGCGCTGGTCGGCGTGCCGATGCGGCGCGTGATCCGCGTCGTGCAGGACCAGCGCGACGCACGCTACGGCCTGCTGCGCGGCTATTTCCATGGCGCCGACGACGACACCGCCGACGAACTGCAGACCGCCCGGCTGCACAGCATCACGCTGCCCGCGGCAGCGGCGAGCGTCGGCCAGTCGCTGGCCGACCAGGCGCTGCACGCGGTCGGCGTGACGGTGGTCTCGGTGCGCCGTGCCAGCGGCGCCGTCAGCGGCCCGGACGAGGCGATGGTGCTCGGCCCGGGCGACACGCTGGTGCTGTCCGGCCTGCCCGAGCCGCTGGCGCTGGCCGAAGGCAAGCTGCTCGGCCGCGCCTGAGCGGCCGGCGCGGCGGCACAATGCCGGCGCCCGATTGGCCCGATTGCGCGAGGATCCCGCCGTGACACCGACCGACCTGCCCGAGCAGACCCCCGCCGAGTACATCAAGCGCCACATCCGCACCGTGCCCGACTGGCCGGCACCGGGCATCCAGTTCCGCGACATCACGCCGCTGCTGTCCAACCCGCGGGTGTTCCGCGTGCTGATCGACCAGTTCGTTCACCGCTATTTCGACCTGCGGCCGACGGCGATCGCCGGGCTCGACGCCCGCGGCTTCATCATCGGTTCGGTGCTGGCCTACGAGCTCAATGTCGGCTTCGTGCCGATCCGCAAGAAGGGCAAGCTGCCGTTCACCACGGTGGAGGAAACCTACGAGCTGGAGTACGGCTCGGCCACGGTGGAGATGCACACCGACGCGGTGAAACCCGGGGACCGTGTGCTGCTGATCGACGACCTGATCGCCACCGGCGGCACGATGATGGCCGGCATGCGCCTGCTCGAGCGCCTGGGCGCGACGGTGATCGAGGGCGCGGCGATCGTCGACCTGCCGGAACTGCACGGCTCCGACAAGCTGCGCGCCGCCGGGCTGAAGGTGCACACGCTGGTGTCGTTCGAAGGGCACTGAACGGCCAGCCCCTCGCGGGCGGCGCCTCAGGTGAACGGCGTCTGCTTGGACAGGTTGGCGCGCATGCGCACGGCCATCACGTTGCCGGCCGCACGCAGCAGTTCCAGTGCCAGCGCCGGCGTGCGCTGTGCCAGCTCCTCCAGGCGTGGACCACGCAGCGCCCAGACCTCGCAGGCCGTCATCGCCTCGACGTTGGCCATGCGCGGGCCGTCGTTGAACAGGCCGGGCTCGCCGACCACCGAACCGGCGCGCAGGATCGCGATGCGGCTGCTGCCCGGCGGGCCGCCGGTGACGAAGACCTGCAGCGAGCCCTGGGCGAGGAAGTACATCGAGCGGTCGGCGTCGCCCTGCTTGATCAGCAGGTCGCCGGAGCGGATCTCGTGGCGCGTCAGGTAGGGCGCGATCACGCGCCACTGGTCGAGCGTCAGCCGCGGGCGGAACGCATCCTCGGCGTTGAGCGTCTGCATGGCCTGGACGAGCGGGGCGATGTCCATCTGCTTCCTTGTGTTGGGACGCGCCGTGGGCGGCGCATCGTTCTCCCGTTCGATTATCGGCAGCGCCGCGTGTGCACTCAACCCGCAAGCGTGCGGTCAAGGTACCGGCTGTCGAGTGTGTGACGCCGGCCGTCGCCCACGGCGAGGACTTTACTTCCCGATACAGAAGCGGCCGAAGATCTCACCCAGCAGATCGTCGGCGCTGAACGCCCCGGTGATCTCGCCGAGCGCGTCGTGGGCCAGGCGCAGTTCCTCGGCCAGCAGGTCGAGTGCGGCGTCCTGCCGCGCCACCAGTTGCTGCGCGAGCAGCAGGTGCTCGCGGGTGCGGCGCAGCGCCTGCACATGGCGCGTGCGGGCGATGAACACACCCTCGGGCTGCGCATGCCAGCCAGCCAGCTCGAGCAGCCGTTCGCGCAGGGCGTCCAGGCCCTGGCCCTGCCGCGCCGAGACGAGCAGGGCCTCACCCGGCGGGCGCTGCGCCGTCGAGTCGAGCTTGTTGAAGACCTCGAGCAAGCCGGCCTGAGGCGGCCAGGCCTTCCGGCCAGTCGCGTGCGATGCGCCGGTCGCCGTCGTCGTAGCCGGGCTCGCCCAGCCGCGTCAGGTCGCGCAGGAAGATCACCGCATCGGCCGAGGCGATCTCGGCCCAGCTGCGCGCGATCCCGATGCGCTCGACCTCGTCGGCGGACTCCAACGGGTCGCGCAGGCCGGCGGTGTCGACCACGTGCACCGGCACGCCGTGGATCTGGATGGTTTCGCTGACCTTGTCGCGCGTGGTGCCGGGGATCGGCGTGACGATCGCCAGCTCGGCGCCGGCCAGCGCGTTGAGCAGGGAACTCTTGCCTACGTTGGGCTGGCCGGCCAGCACGACCTTGATGCCCTCGCGCAGCAGCGCGCCGCTGCGCGCCCGGTCGAGCACCGCGTCGAGCTCGGCGGCGATGCGTGCGAGGCGCCCGCGTGCGTCGGCCTTCTCGAGGAAGTCGATCTCCTCCTCCGGGAAGTCGAGCGTCGCCTCGACCAGCATGCGCAACTCGACCAGGCCGTCGCGCAGCGTGTTCACCTGCTTCGAGAAGGCGCCGCTGAGCGAACGTCCCGCCGAGCGCGCCGCCGACTCGGTGCTGGCCTCGATCAGGTCGCTGACCGCCTCGGCCTGCGCCAGGTCGAGCTTGCCGTTGAGGAAGGCACGCTCGGTGAACTCGCCCGGCCCGGCCAGGCGCAGGCCGGGCAGGCGCGGCCGGCCATCCGGCCCGGCTTCGGCGGCGGCCTCCAGGCAGCGCGCCAGCAGCAGCTGCAGCAAGACCGGACCGCCATGCGCCTGCAGCTCGAGCACCGCTTCGCCGGTGTAGGAGTTCGGCGCCGGGAAGTGCAGCGCCAGGCCCTGGTCGAGCGTGCTGCCGTCGGCGGCCAGGAAGGGCAGGTAGGTCGCCATCCGCGGCGCCAGCACGCGGCCGCAGATCGCGGCGATCAGCCCGTCGAGCGCGGCGCCGGACACCCGCACGATGCCCACCGCACCGCGCCCGGCGGCGGTGGCCACGGCGACGATGGGATCACGGTGTCGCGACAGCATGGAGCGATTCTGGCGCAGCGCCCCGGCGCATCGGCCGGTGCAAAGGCGAAGGGCGGTGCGCTGTCGTCTCGACAAGGCACCGCCCCGGGTTGGCGCGGGGGGTAGAGTCGTCCGGCCTGAGGGCGCCGATCCGTTGCACTGCCCGAGCCGGCCGGTGCACACCTTCGTGCTGTACCGGGTCTGCCCCGCATGGAATGGGTGGAATCGCTTCCGTGGAATGCATCGTCGGCTCGTGCCGACCCGCCAACAAGCCCCCAGCCGAGGGGGCCAGCCCCCTAGCGCCAATGCATCACGAAAATCGCCGCGTCGCTACTTCCCGAGCACGCCCAGTTGCTTGTTGATCAGGTACTGCTGGGCGATCGACAGGATGTTGTTGGTCAGCCAGTACAGCACCAGGCCGGCCGGGAAGAAGAAGAACATCACCGAGAAGATCAGCGGCATGATCCACATCATCTTGGCCTGCACCGGGTCCGGCGGCGTCGGGTTCAGCCAGGTCTGCAGCAGGCTGGTGCCGGTCATCAGCAGCGGCAGGATGTAGAACGGGTCGATCGCCGACAGGTCCTTGATCCAGCCGATCCACGGCGCGTTGCGCATCTCGACGCTCGACAGCAGCACCCAGTACAGCGCGATGAAGAACGGCATCTGCGCGACGATCGGCAGGCAGCCGCCCAGCGGGTTGACCTTCTCCTCGCGGTAGATGCGCATCATCTCCTGCTGCATCTGCTGCGGTTTGTCCTTCAGCCGCTCGCGCAGCTCCATCACCTTCGGGTTGATGGCCTTCATCTTGGCCATCGAGCGGTAGGCGCTGGCGTTGAGCCAGAAGAAGGCGATCTTCAGCAGCACCACCAGCGCGACGATCGCCCAGCCCCAGTTGCCGAGCAGGCTGTGCAGCTGGGTCAGCAGCCAGAACAGCGGCTTGGCGAGGATGGTGAACCAGCCGTAGTCCTTCACCAGTTCGAGGCCCGGCGCCAGCGCGGCGAGCTTGTTCTCTTCCTGCGGGCCGGCGAACAGCTGCGCGTCGAAGGCCTTGGTGGTACCGGCCGCCACCTCGCCGACCGGCAGGAACATGCCGACCGAGTAGGTGTTGGTATCGACCTTGCCGGTGTAGAACTCGCGCGGCAGCTTGGCACCGCTGCCGTTGTCGACCAGCCAGGCCGAGGTGAAGTAGTGCTGCACCATCGCCACCCAGCCGTTGTCGCCGGTGGTCGCGTGGTCGGCCTTGTCGCCGGCCTTGTGCTTCTCGATGGTCTTGAAGTCGACCTTCTGGAACTTGGTCGCGTCGGTGTAGACCGCCGGGCCGGTGAAGGTGAAGTAGAAGCTCGACTCGCCCTCGGGCGGGTTGCCGTCGCGGACCAGCTGCAGGTACAGGCGCGGGCTGATCGCCGCGCCGGAGTTGTTGACCACCTCGTGGCGCACGCCGACGATGTAGTCACCGCGGCGGAAGGTGTAGACCTTGACCAGCTTGATGCCGCCGACCTCGGGCGACTCGAAGCGCAGCTGCAGCTCGTTGCTGCCCTCGGTCAGCTCCAGCGGGCCGGGCACCAGGTTCATCACCGTGTGGTGGTTCGGCAGCCCGGCGCCGCCGGCCGGCGGGATCAGGCCGGTCTGCGCGGTGTACAGGCGCTTGGCCGACTGGTCGAACAGCACGACGTTCTTCGTGCGGTCGTTCTGGTCGAGCTGCTTGAGCAGTTCCAGGCGGACCAGCGAGCCGCCCTTGCTGTCCAGCGTCGCCTTGATCAGGTCGGTGCTGACGACCACCTGCTTGGCCACCGGATCGGAGGCGGCGGCAGCCGGTGCGGCGGGCGCTGTCGGGGTGGCCGAGGCACCCGCGACCTGCTGGGCCGGCGCGCTGGGCGTCGGCAGCGCACCGGGGGCGGCCGAGGCGCCGGCGGCCACCGGTTTGCTGGCCGGTGCCGGCCCGAACATCGAGGGCTGGCCGTTGTGGCGCTGCCAGGCATCCCAGATCAGGACGAGTGACATCGAGAACACCACCCACAGCAGGGTGCGACGAAGGTCGGTCATGGGGAGGTCTTGTCGGACAGGAGAGAGGATGGCGCCGTCTCGCGGGCGAAGCGGCGGAACAGGGAGGGTGCCTGCGCCGGCACCGCATCGATGCCGCCCTGGCACCACGGGTGGCAGCGTGCGATGCGGGCCGCCGCCAGGTAGGCGCCGGCTGCAGCGCCGTGGCGCTGCAGCGCTTCCAGCGCGTAGACGGAACAGGTGGGCTCGAAGCGGCAGCTGCTGCCCAGCCAGGGGCTGAGAAACAACCGGTAGCCGCGCACCAGCAGGATCAGGATGCGCTGCGGCAGCGCCTTCCAGGTGGCGAGGTTCATGCGCCGCGCCTCGGCTTGGCTCGGTCGAACGCGGAAGGCGTCATCAGCGCGCCCAGTTCTTCGGCAGCGGCATCGGCCAACGCGGCGGAAGCGGCCGACTGGAACGCCTGCCGGTCCCACGGCGCCCGCAGGCGGACCACCCACAGGCCGGCCGGCCAGGATTGCGCATGCCGATTCGCCAGCAGGCGGATCTGCCGCTTGAGCAGGGAACGGGTCACCGAGCGGCGTGCATGGCGCTTCGGGATGACCATGCCGAGCCAGCATGTCGGCCCATCGGACGGACCCGACGACAGAAAGTCATCCACAGGAGCCTGAAACACAGGGACTTCGCCTGTTGACAACTCGGCAGATCCGCGCTTGCCGGCGGGTCTGGAGGGTGGCGTCGGCCGCGCCTGCAGATGGTGCAGTGCGAAGTGGGCGGTGCGCGCCCGCGGCGGGCAACGCAGCACCCGTTCGAAGTCGACGGAGCGCACGATGCGGCCGATCACGGCGGGGTGGCTGCGCTCGCGGGCCCGGGGCGGGCGGCGAAGGCCGCCGGCCTCAGACGGCCAGGCGCTTGCGGCCCTTGGCGCGGCGCGCGTTGATGACGGCGCGGCCGCCGCGCGTCTTCATGCGCACGAGGAAGCCGTGCGTACGGGCACGGCGGACTTTGGAGGCTTGGTAGGTACGCTTCATGATCGGTCCAGCGAGACGGTTCGGGGGCAGCGAGGGCCACGCGATGGCAAGACCCCCGCACGTTCCCCGGCACATACCCCGGCAGCTCTGGGCGCTTCGGGGAACCCGCGATTACAGCAAAAAACCCGTTCCTGGTCAACGACTTGGCCCCGAAACCCGCAGGCCGGCGGCCGGGAAGGCCACCTAGAACATCTGTGGATAACCACTGGCGCGCGGCCCCGGGATGGATAGAATGCGGCCGCTCCAAGAAGAACTTTTCCACAACATGGCGGCAGACCTGTGGCAACGTGGCTGCGAGAAACTCGCGGCGGAGTTGCCAGAGCAGCAATTCAATACCTGGATCCGACCCTTGCCGGCTGCCGACGTGGCAGACGATGCCGGTGGTGGTTCGGTCGTGACGCTGCGCGTGCCGAATCGCTTCAAGCTCGACTGGATCCGTAACCAGTACGCCAACCGCATCGAGTCGGTGCTGAGCGAACTGGCCGGCAAGCCGGTGCGGCTGGACATCACACTCGCACCGCGCGACGCCGCGATCGCGGCCGTCCGCCCGGTGGCAGCGGGCCCGCAGCCGATCGCGCAGCTGCTCAATGGCCATGCGGCCAGCACCGCCAGGCCGCAGGCACCGGCGGCCAAGCTGGCAGCGGCCGCGCCGACACCCGCCGCACGCGGCCGTCTGAACCCGCAGCTGACCTTCGACACCCTGGTGCCTGGCCGCGCGAATCAGATGGCCCGCACCGCCGCGCTGCACGTGGCCGGCGCGCCGGGGCAGATGTACAACCCGCTGTTCATCTACGGCGGCGTCGGCCTGGGCAAGACGCACCTGATCCATGCGGTCGGCAACGCGCTGCTGGCCGACAAGCCGGACGCACGCATCCTCTACCTGCACGCCGAGCAGTTCATCACCGACGTCGTGCGCAACTACCAGCGCAAGACCTTCGACGAGCTGAAGGCCAAGTACCACTCACTGGACCTGCTGCTGATCGACGACGTGCAGTTCTTCGCCGGCAAGGAGCGCACCCAGGAGGAGTTCTTCAACGCCTTCGAGGCGCTGCTGGCCAAGAAGGCGCACATCATCATGACCAGCGACACCTATCCGAAAGGACTGGTGGACATCGACGAGCGCCTGACCAGCCGCTTCGACGCCGGCCTGACGGTGGCCATCGAGCCACCCGAGCTGGAGATGCGCGTGGCCATCCTGATGCGCAAGGCCGAACAGGAAGGCTCGCCGATGCCGGAGGACGTCGCCTTCTTCGTCGCCAAGAACGTGCGCGCCAACGTGCGCGAGCTCGAAGGCGCGCTGCGCAAGATCCTCGCCTACTCGCGCTTCAGCCAGAAGGAGATCAACATCGGCCTGGCGCGCGAGGCGCTGAAGGACCTGCTGTCGATCCAGAACCGGCAGATCGGCGTCGAGAACATCCAGAAGACGGTGGCCGACTTCTACAAGATCAAGGTTGCCGACATGTACAGCAAGAAGCGCCCGGCCTCGATCGCGCGGCCGCGCCAGATCGCGATGTACCTGGCCAAGGAGATGACGCAGAAGAGCCTGCCCGAGATCGGCGAGCTGTTCGGCGGGCGTGACCACACGACGGTGCTGCACGCGGTGCGCAAGATCTCCGGCGAGCGGCAGAAGAACAGCGAACTGAACCAGCAGCTGCACGTGCTGGAGCAGACGCTGAAGGGATGAGCATGGCAGCGCCGAACAAGCCTGTGGACGGTTGCGGGACAAGTTCGAAGCTGTCCACAGGCACCAGCGTCCGGCCGGAGTTGTTCATCTCCGGCAGCGGAGTCGCAGACCGATGGCACACAGGGTTTGCGTCCCGCTAAGGGCTTGAGAGAAAAGGGGAAAATGCGGTTCTCCACAGAAGCCGCAGTCCTCTACTAAGACGACCAAATGAAGAGGTTGACATGATTGTCTTGAAGGCAACGCAGGAAAAGGTGCTCGGTGCGCTGCAGGCCGTGGCCGGCATCGTCGAACGTCGGCACACCCTGCCCATCCTCGCCAACGTGCTGCTGCGCAAGAACGGCGGCCAGGTCGAGCTGACCACCAGTGACCTGGAGATCCAGGTGCGCACCACGGCCGAGCTCGATGGCGATGCCGGCAACTTCGCGACCACCGTCGGCGCACGCAAGCTGATCGACATCCTGCGTTCGATGCCGGCCGATCAGACGGTGACGCTGAGCGCCAACCAGAACAAGCTGACGCTGCAGGGCGGCAAGAGCCGCTTCACGCTGCAGACGCTGCCGGCCGACGACTTCCCGCTGGTGCAGGAGGCGGCGGACTTCGGCCCGATGTTCAGCGTGCCGCAGAAGACGCTGAAGGCGCTGATCAACCAGGTGCACTTCGCGATGGCGGTGCACGACATCCGCTACTACCTGAACGGCATCCTGTTCGTCGCCGAAGGCAAGAGCCTGACGCTGGTGGCCACCGACGGCCACCGCCTGGCGCTGGCGCAGGCCACGCTGGACGTCGAGATCCCCAAGCAGGAGGTCATCCTGCCGCGCAAGACGGTGCTCGAGCTGCAGCGCCTGCTGAAGGACGAGAAGGACGGCGACGAGGGCGCGATCGAGATGCGCTTCGCCGGCAACCAGGCCAAGTTCGTGTTCAGCGGCATGGAGTTCGTCACCAAGCTGGTCGAAGGCAAGTTCCCCGACTACAACCGCGTGATCCCGAAGAACCACAAGAACGCCGTGACGCTCGGCCGTGCGCCGCTGCTGGCCAGCCTGCAGCGCGCCGCCATCCTGACCAGCGAGAAGTTCAAGGGCGTGCGCGTCAACATCGAGCCGGGCACCCTGCGCATCGCATCGAGCAATGCCGAGCAGGAAGAGGCCAAGGAAGAGCTCGAGATCGACTACAACGGCGACGCCATCGAGATCGGCTTCAACGTGACCTACCTGATCGATGCGCTCACCAACATGAGCCAGGAGATGATCAAGGTCGAGCTGCAGGACACCAACTCCAGCGCGCTGATCACCGTGCCCGAGCAGGCCGGCTTCAAGTACGTGGTGATGCCGATGCGGATCTGAGCCGCGCCGTCGACATCACCCAGCGAGCGGGCTGCGGCCCGCTTGCGCATTTCTCCAGAGTGCGAATCGCGTTTCGAAAGCTGCCATGAGCGACACCCCGAACACCCCCGAGAACACGCCCCAGCCCGTCGACGGCTACGGCGAAGGCAGCATCCAGATCCTCGAAGGCCTGGAGGCGGTGCGCAAGCGGCCGGGCATGTACATCGGCGACACCTCCGATGGCACCGGCCTGCACCACCTGGTGTTCGAGGTGGTCGACAACTCGATCGACGAGGCATTGGCGGGCTACTGCGACGACATCGTCGTCACCATCCACACCGACAACTCGATCTCGGTGATCGACAACGGCCGCGGCATCCCGACCGGCGTCAAGATGGACGACAAGCACGAGCCCAAGCGCTCGGCCGCCGAGATCGCGCTGACCGAACTGCACGCTGGCGGCAAGTTCAACCAGAACAGCTACAAGGTCTCGGGTGGCCTGCACGGCGTCGGTGTCAGCTGCGTGAACGCGCTGTCGAAATGGCTGCGCCTGACGGTGCGCCGTGACGGCAAGATGCACTTCATCGAGTTCAGGAAGGGTGTGCCGCAGGACCGCATCCTCGAGTTGCGCGACGGTTTCGAGGTCTCGCCGATGAAGATCACCGGCGACACCGAGAAGCGCGGCACCGAGGTGCATTTCCTGCCCGACGAGGAGATCTTCAGCAACGTCGACTTCCACTACGAGATCCTCAGCAAGCGGCTGCGCGAGCTGAGCTTCCTGAACAACGGCGTGAAGATCCGCCTGGTCGACGAGCGCAACAACAAGGAAGACAACTTCGCCTTCGCCGGCGGCGTGAAGGGCTTCGTCGACTTCATCAACACCGGCAAGAAGGTGCTGCACGGCAACGTCTTCCACGCCACCGGCGAGAAGAACAGCGAGCAGGGCACGACCATCACCACCGAGGTGGCGATGCAGTGGAACGATGGCTACAGCGAATCGGTGCTGTGCTTCACCAACAACATCCCGCAGCGCGACGGCGGCACCCACCTGACCGGCCTGCGTGCAGCGATGACGCGGGTGATCAACAAGTACATCGAGGACAACGAGCTGGCCAAGAAGGCCAAGGTCGAGGTCAGCGGCGACGACATGCGCGAAGGCCTGTGCTGCGTGCTCAGCGTGAAGGTGCCGGAGCCCAAGTTCAGCAGCCAGACCAAGGACAAGCTGGTATCCAGCGAAGTGCGCGGCCCGGTGGAAGATGTGGTCAGCAAGGCGCTGACCGACTACCTGCTCGAGAACCCGAACGACGCCAAGATCATCTGCGGCAAGATCGTCGAGGCCGCGCGGGCCCGCGAGGCGGCTCGCAAGGCGCGCGAGATGACACGCCGCAAGGGCGTGCTCGACGGCATGGGCCTGCCCGGCAAGCTGGCCGACTGCCAGGAGAAGGATCCGTCGCTGTGCGAGATCTACATCGTCGAGGGTGACTCGGCCGGCGGCAGCGCCAAGCAGGGCCGCGACCGGAAGTTCCAGGCGATCCTGCCGCTGCGCGGCAAGATCCTCAACGTCGAGAAGGCGCGCTACGAGAAGCTGCTGTCCAGCGACGCGATCCTGACGCTGATCACCGCGCTGGGCACCGGCATCGGCAGCGAAGACTTCAACGTCGACAAGCTGCGCTACCACCGCATCATCATCATGACCGACGCGGACGTCGACGGCGCCCACATCCGCACGCTGCTGCTGACCTTCTTCTACCGGCAGATGCCCGAGCTGGTCGAGCGCGGCCACATCTACATCGCGCAGCCGCCGCTGTACAAGGTCAAGCTCGGCAAGGACGAGCAGTACCTGAAGGACGGCCACGAGCTCGACGCCTACCTGCTGCGCGTGGCGCTGAAGGATGCCAGGCTGGCCACCGGCGTGCCCGGCGCCGCGCTGCTGCAGGGAGATGCGCTGGAGACGCTGGCGCGCCAGTACGTGCTGGCCAACAACGTGGTCGAGCGGCTGTCGAACTGGATGGACGTCGAAGGCCTGCGCGCGATGGCCAACGGCCTGGAACTGAACCTCGACACGCTGGAGGCCGCGGAAGCCTCGGCGGCGGCACTGCAGCAGGCGCTGCACGACGCCGAAGTGGCGGCGGAGTTCGACGTGCGCAGCGACAAGCACCACCTGCGCATCAGCCGCAGGCTGCACGGCAACGTCAAGAGCAGCGTGATCACGGCCGACTTCGTGCACGGCGCCGACTACGAGGCACTGTCCACCGCCGGTAAGACCTTCAAGGGCCTGGTCAGCAGCGAGGCGGTGGTCAGCCGCGGCGAGGGCGACAAGCTGAAGGAGTCCAAGGTCGGCGACTTCCGCCAGGCCATGGCCTGGCTGATCGGCCAGGCCGAGAACGCGGTGGGCCGCCAGCGCTACAAGGGCCTGGGCGAGATGAACCCCGAGCAGCTGTGGGAGACCACGATGGACCCGGCGGTGCGCCGCCTGCTCAAGGTGCAGATCGACGACGCCATCGAGGCCGACCGTGTGTTCACGATGCTGATGGGCGACGAGGTGGAACCGCGTCGCGACTTCATCGAGACCAATGCGCTGCGGGCGGCGAACATCGACGTCTGAGTCGGCGCGGAACCTTTCGTCGCTTGCACCCTCCCAGCATCGGCTGCGGGGGAGTGCACATGAAACTGCTGATCTGGATCGTCTTCGGTGTCTTCGCCGCGCTGTGGACCGGCGCCGCGCTGGCTGCCGTGGGCGTGACGCAATGGGTCGCCGACCAGATCGCTTCGGGCGCGGCCGTCGACCTCGCCGGCGTGGCGGTGCAGTGGCCGGTCCCGGCCTGGCTGCTGCCCTGGCTGGACGTGGCCACCGTGCAGGCCGTACAGCAGTCGGTCGTTGCCTTGCTCGAGTGGCTGCGTGACAACTGGCCGCGCGTCGGCGCGCTGCTCGGCTGGCTGGTGCCGGTGATCTGGGTGGTCTGGGCGCTGGGCCTCGGCGTGATGCTGCTGCTGGCCGGTGCCGGCCACTGGCTGGTGGGTCGCGCAAGGCCTCAGCCGCAACCCGCCTGACCTGGAGAACCCGCATGACCGAGACCGAAACCCGTGCGGTACTCACCGTCGCCGTGCTCGCCGCCTTCGCCGACGGCAGCAAGCACGAGCGCGAACGTGCCGAGATCAAGCGCATCGCCGAAGGGCTGTCGGCCTCCGACGCCGCGCAGCTGCCGACGCTGCTCCAGGACGTGCTGCTGAAGCGTGTGACGCTGGCCGATGTGCTGCCGACGCTGGCCAGCGACCCCTCCCGTCAGCTGGCCTACGAGATGGCGGTGTGCGTGTGCGATGCCGACGGTGCGCAGTCGGCCGCCGAGCGTGCCTTCCTCGACGATCTCGCGCGTGTGCTGAAGCTCGACGCCGCGGCCGCCGCCGACTTCCGCCAGCAGGCCGACACGATGGTGAGCGAAGTGCTGCCCGCCGCGCCGCCCGCGGCGAAGGCGGCAGCCACCGCCACGGTCGACGAGGCCGCGCTGGACAAGGCCATCCTCGACGCCGCGATCCTCAACGGTGCACTCGAGCTGTTACCCGAGACGCTGTCGACGCTGGCCATCGTGCCGCTGCAGATGCGCCTGGTCTATCGCATCGGGCAAGCGCATGGCTACCCGCTGGACAGTGGCCACGTGAAGGACTTCCTCGCCACCGTCGGTGTCGGCCTGACCTCGCAGTACCTCGAGCAAGCCGGCCGCAAGCTGCTCGGCGGCCTGCTCGGGCGCGTCGGCGGTGGCCTGCTCGGCGGCCTCGGCAAGCAGGCGGTCAGTTCGGGCATGAGCTTCGCGGCGACCTATGCGCTGGGCCATGTCGCGAAGCGCTACTACGCCGGCGGCCGCACGATGTCGGCCCAGGTGCTGAAGGACGCCTACGCGGCGATGGCCGGCGACGCGCAGGGCCTGCAGCAGCGCTACCTGCCGCAGATGCGCGAGCGTGCACGCACGCTCGACGCCGCGAAGGTGATGGCGCTGGTTCGCGGCGGCTGAGGGTTCAGTCGTCGTGGTCGTCGCGGCCGCCGTGGCCGCGCGGCTCGACGCACTTCCAGCTGCTCGCCGACTCGACGTCGCCGTAGCCCTTGTAGCGCGCCACCGTCGGAAAGGCGCACAGCGGCCGCGTGCGGTTCGGTGCCCAGTCGGCCGGCACTTCCGCGTTGACGCCGCCGGCATTGCCCGCGCCGCGGGCCGTCGCGACGATCGCGTCCGGCGCCTTGCCCTTCTCGACCCAGGCGACCAGCGGGCCGAGGAAGTCGGCCTGGTCGGTGGCCGGGCCGCCGCTGCAGTGGCCCATGCCGGGCACGCGGTACAGGCGCGCGAAGTCCTCGGCGTCGCCACCGCTGTCGCGGCCGAGGCGGCGGTACCAGGTCTCGGTGTCGGAGACCGAGAAGATCGGGTCGCTGACGCCGTGGTAGACCATGATCTTCGCGCCGCGCCGGCGCAGCGTGGACAGGTCCGACGCGTCCGGTGGCGTCATGAAGCTCATCGCCGACTCGGTATAGGTGGCGTTGCTCGTGTGCAGCTCGGCCAGCGTCGCGTCGATGTCCAGGCCCAGTGAGAAGGCAGGGCCGTTGCTCAGCGGCAGTGTCGACGGCGGCACCTTGAAGATCGTGCCGACAGCGCCCGAGTCCAGCACCAGCGGCGCGGTGAACTCCCAGAACGGGATGCCGCCGGCGCCGATGCCGCTGTCGAACGGGAATCCGGCGTAGAAGCGCTCGCCGTTGGAGGTGGTGGCGCCGCGGAAGATCGGCGCGATGGCGAGCTTCTGTGCCTGCGTCAGGCAGCTGCCGTCGCGAGCGCCGCTGCAGGTCGGCATGTCGCGCTGGAAGCTGAAGGCACGCTGGCAGGCGGCGGTGTCCTGCACCAGGCCGTCGCGCGCTCCGTCGAGCGCGTCGCAGCGCGCCAGCACCGCGGCGGCCACCGTCTTGCGTTCGGCGGCGGTGAAAGCGGTCTCCAGGCCGGCTGGCGTCGACGGGTCGGCGGTGGCCACCGTCGCGTAGCGCTGCGCGCCGAAGATGTTGGCCAGCGCCGCCAGCGGCAGGTGGTAGCCGGGTGCGCCGGCAAGGAAGCCGTCGTAGTCGCGGGCGTAGCGCGCCGCGGCGATCAGCGTGTGGCGGCCGCCGTTCGAGCAGCCGCCGAAGTAGGCCCGATCCGGGCCCTTGCCGTAGGCCAGTGCAATCAATTGCCGGGCCATCGGCGTCAGCGTGCCGACGGCCTGGTAGCCGTAGTCCAGCCGCGCTTGCGGGTCGAGGCCGAAGGCCGGGCCGCCCTGCGCGTTGCTGTGGCCGGCGTCGGAGCTGAGCACCGCGAAGCCTTGCGCCAGTGCATGGCTCAGCGGGCCGCCGCCGAAGCTGCCGGTGGCGGTCACCACGCTGCCGTCGATGCCGCCATTGCCCTGGTGGAAGAAGCGCCCGTTCCAGGCCTTCGGCAGACGCATCTCGAAGGCGATCGCATAGGTCTTGCCGTCGACCGGGCTGACCCGCTCGTTCATGCGGCCGGTGACCCGACAGTGCTCGGCCACCGGCGTGCCGGCGATCACGAGCGTGCCGGCGGCCACCGTCGTCGCGGCGGTGATCACGGTGTTCGGCAGCGTGGCGGCGCGTGCGGCGAGCTCCTCGCAGGCACCGACCAGCGCCGCCGGCGTGGCCTCGGCGAGTTGCGGCAGGCGGCTGCGCCGGTGCGCGCCGTCGTCGGACTGTGCCGGCGCGGCGGCCAGCGCGAGCAATGCTGCGGCGATACTGCCCGTGGCAGCGCGGCGGGGGGTGGCGGGCATGGGTCTGTCTCCTGAGCCCCGGCTTGGACCGGTGAATAGATATGGTACTTATCTAATATCAACCGGCGCTTCCCGGAGTTACCCTAAGACTTCTGTTCACAGACCGATAAGCTGATTTACCTTGCCGACCTCACGATGAACCGCAAGCCCGTTCCCAAGGCCGACCGCACGCCGCTGGCCCAGCTGGCCGAGGCCGGCGTGCATTCGATCGTCGGCTACCAGCTCGCGCAGGCGGCGATCGTCACCGACCAGGTGTTCGACGAACGTGTCGGCCGCGACGGCGGGCTGCGCCGTGTCGAGTTCACCATCCTGGCGCTGGTGCACGGCAACCCGGACGTGACCGCGCGGCAGCTCGCCAAGGCGCTGGCGGTGACGCCGCCGAACATCGCGATCTGGCTCGACAAGCTGGAGTCGCGCGGTCTGGTCACGCGCACGCGCAGCGAGCGCGACGCGCGCATGCAGCACATCCGCATCAGCCGCGGCGGCGCGACGCTGGTCGAGCGCTCGGTGCTGGCGCTGCTCGAAGGCGAGCAGGCGGCGCTGGCGGCGCTGAGTGCCGCCGAGCGCGCCATCCTGGTCGAGCTGCTGCACAAGGTGGCCATGTCGCGCAAGCGCGCCGACACGGCCGAGTGATCTCGGCCACGCGTTTTCGGCGTGTCGGCGTGTCTCGAAGCCATCGGCAGCGAGCCGGCAGCCGCGCCACGTGCGGTGCGGCGGCCATCGCCGGACAGGTCACGGCTCACCAGGCGCCGACGTTGGCCATCGAGGCCCAGGGCTCGGCGGGAGCCAGCGCGTTGCCGGCCTGCAGCAGCTCGACCGAGATGTTGTCGGGCGAGCGCACGAAGGCCATGCGGCCGTCGCGCGGCGGGCGGTTGATGGTCACGCCGTGCTCCTGCAGGCGCGTGCAGGTGGCGTAGATGTCCTCGACCTCGTAGGCCAGGTGGCCGAAGTTGCGGCCGCCGCCGTAGTCCTCCGGGTCCCAGTTGTGGGTCAGCTCGACCTGCGCCTCGCTCTGCCCCGGCGCGGCCAGGAAGACCAGCGTGAAGCGGCCGGCCGGCACGTCCTTGCGGCGGATCACCTCGAGGCCGAGGGCGTCGCAGTAGAAGCGCAGCGAGGCGTCGATGTCGGTGACGCGGACCATGGTGTGGAGGTATTTCATGCCGCCATTGTCCGCGCGGCACCTGGCTCGTGTCTCAGTGAGGCCTTGGGTCCTGCGGGCCGTGGCTCTCGTCCTTGCCGTCCTCCACCACCTGAACGCCGTCGCGCAGGTCCATCGACGAGGTGGTCCAGCTGTCGAAGGGCGCCGGCGAGGTGCTCTCGCGCGGGCGCGACGGCCGCGTCTCGGCATCGACCCAGCCGCCCTGTGGATGCTCGGCGGTGATGCGCCAGACCTTGCGGCCGCCGGGTGGCGGCCTCACACCACGCCGGCGGCGGCCGAACGAGAACCACTTCATCAACATCACCCAGACCCTCTTCACGGCTGCCACTGCGCACAACGTTGCGTCGGGGGCGGACCTTACGCAGGCGATCGGCCAGCGTCATCGCCCCGATTGCGCACGGCCGTGGCCGAAGCACGAAGGTGGCGGCCGGCGTCGCCACGCCGATACGGGGGCGTGGCAAGGGTCACGCTGATGTGGCCTCAGTCCAGCGGCCAGGCGGCGCTTCGCGGCACGCTCAGCGCCTCGGCCTCGACCAGCTGCGGCTCGCCGGCCCGGGGCGCGTCGGCGCTGCGCCACCAGGGCACGGGCGGCGCCGCGAAGGCCGGTTCGACCGGTTCGCCCAGCCGCGGCATGACCAGCTGCACGCCCAACGCCGGTGCCTGGGCCAGCAGTGCCTCGGCCGGCTGGTCCCAGGCATGCATCGCCAGGCTGAAGGTGCCCCAGTGCACCGGCAGGAAGGCCCCGCCGCCGAGCAGGTCCAGCGCCTTCAGCGCGTTGTCGGGGCCGAGGTGGATGTCGCCCCACGAAGGATGGAAGGCGCCGACCTCCAGCATCACCAGGTCGAAGCGGCCGAAACGTTCGCGGATCGCCGCGTACTCGGCGGTCAGGCCGGTGTCGCCGCTGAAGAACACCGAGTGCTTGGCGCTGCGGATCACCATCGATGACCACAGCGTCGCGTTGCGGTCCTTCAGGCTGCGGCCGCTGAAATGCTGCGACGGCGCGGCGCTGACGCTCAGCTCGCCGCCAGGCAGGCGTGTGCGATTCCCACCAGTCGAGTTCGGTGATGCGCTCGGCCGGCACGCCGAAGGCCTCCAGGTGCGCGCCGACGCCCAGCGAGGTGACGAAGGGCACGCCGGTCTTCGCCAGCGCGCGCACGGTGGCGTGGTCGAGGTGGTCGTAGTGGTCGTGGGAGATCGACCACCAGGTCGAGCGCCGGCAGCGCGCGCAGCGGGATCGGCACCGGCTGGAAGCGCTTGGGCCCGACCAGCCGCGAGGGCGAGGCGCGTGCGCCCCACACCGGGTCGGTCAGCACGCGGTAGCCGTCGATCTCGATCAGCACCGTGGAATGACCCAGCCAGGTGGCGCGCAGGCCGCTGCCGACCGGCCGCAACCAGCCTTCGCGCGGGTCCAGCGAGGGCAGCGGGCCCTGCGGCACGCGGCGCTGGCCGCCGCAGAGGAAGTCGGAGATCGTCGGCCGCGGCGCAGCGGGGTCGCGCAGCCCGGGCAGCACCGGGTGGACGTTGCGGAAGCCCTCGCCGGCCCAGCGGGGAGAATCGCGCATGCGCTCCAGGCGCTGGCCGGACGCGCGTGCGCCGAAGGTCTTCAAGTGCATGGTGGGCAGGGCCTCCTGGCGCCCATCATGCCTGTGCGTGGGCTGCCCTCAGACCTGGCGGGGTTTGACGCGCAGCCCGTCGCGGGTGGCTGCCGGCGGGTAGACGATCACCGTCGCGCCGCCGGCCACGCCGGACTCGATCCAGGCCTCGTGGCCATTGCGCGCGCCCAGCTTCACCGGCGTGGCGCGCGCGCGGCCGCCGTCGAGCACGAACACCGCGAAGCCACCGTCGGGCCGCGGGAACACCGCGCTGACAGGCACCTTGGTGACCTTGTCCATCGAGCGCGTGACGATGCGCACGCCGACGCGGAAGCCGTCGCCGAGTGCGCGCCACTGCTCGGGCGGGCTGGTCAGGTCGATCAGCACGCGCACCCGCTGTTCCTCGACGCCCAGCGCCGAGACCTTGGTGAACGCCGCCGGCTCGACCCGCCGCACGCGGCCTTCGAGCAGGCCGTCGCCGCCCCAGCGCTCGATGCGCACCGGGCTGCCCGGCACGGCGCGCAGCGCATCGGCGGTGAGCAGCTCGGCCACCACCTCGAGGCGTGCGGTGTCGCCCAGCTCGAGCAGCGGCGCGCCCAGCGCCACCGCGCCTTCGCTGGCCTGCACCACCTTCAGCACCCGCCCGGCCACCGGCGCGCGCACCGCGAAGCCGCGCCCGCCGCCCGGGCTGCTCAGCGCCAGCAGCGCGGCACGCGCCTGCTCGACCTCGTGCGCGGCGACATGGCCTTCCTCGATGGCGGCGTCCAGGTCCTTCTGCGCCGCCAGCACGGCCAGGCGCTCGGTCTCCAGCTTGGTCGGCGCGACGAAGCCCTGCTTCGCGAGCTGCTCGCTGCGCTGCTGGTCGTTGCGCGCCTGTGCGAGCGCGACCTTCGCGCCTTCGATGCGCGCGGCGACCCGTTGCCGCTGCGCCTGCGCGATCTCGACACGCAGCTGCTGCTCGCGGCGGGTGCGCTCGTCGAGCATCGCCGGCAGCACCGGGGCGATGGTGCCCAGCAGTGCCCCGGCCTCGACCGCGTCGCCCTCGCGCAGCGTGACGCGACCGATGCTGCCCGACAGCGGTGCGGAGACCACGTAGCGGTCGCGCAGGCGCGTCTTGCCGTCCTCCTCGATGTGGGTCTCGAACGGGCCCTTCGGTGGCGTTCGCCACCTCGACCTCCAACGGCCGTGGCGCGAACGCCCAGGCCAGCAGCGCGACGGTGGCCAGGCCCGTGGCGGCCAGAACGATCCAGGTCTTCGTCTTCATCTCACTCCCTCGTCTTCAGCACGGCGACCATGTCGAGCCGGTCGATGCGGCGGCGCACGATCAGCGCGCTGAGCACGCCGGCCACCAGCACGCACAGCGCCGCCCAGGCATAGGTGCGCGGCAGGATCACCACCGGAAAGTAGAACTGGTCCGAGGCCAGCAGCCCGGAGATCAGGTGCACCAGGCCGAAGCCCAGCGCCATGCCCAGCGGCAGCGCAATGGCGATGACGATCGCCAGCTCGCCGAGCAGCAACGCCGACACCTCGGCGCGCGTGAAGCCGAGCACGCGCAGCGAGGCCAGCTCCCAGCCGCGCTCGGCCAGCGCGATGCGCGCGTTGTTGTAGACCACGCCGACCGCGATGACGGCGGCGAAGGCGGTCAGGATGGTGCTCATGATGCGCACGTTGCGAGCGCTGATCTCCTGCATGTTGCGCAGCATCGTGGCCTTGCTGAACGCGCCGGCGATGAGCGGCAGGCCCTTGATCGCCTCGAGCAGGCCCTGCTCGCGGCCACGCTCGACGGCGAGCACGAAGCCGCTGGACAGGTCGCCGTCGCCGAGCGCACGGTTCAGCGCGCGGCGGTCCATGTAGGCGTTCAGGCCCATCATCTCGCGCACCGTGGCGCCGACGGTCAGCGTGATGGTGCGCGGCCGGCCTTCCAGCACCTCGACCTGCAGCGCCTCGCCGACGCGCACGCCGAGCTTGTCGGCGAGGCGGTCGGTGATCACCAGGCCGGCGCCTTCCAGCGTGGTCGCGTGGTTCTGCGCATCGACCACGCGGTACAGCACGGCGCGGCCATCGTAGCCGCGCAGCAGGCTGCGCTCGCTGCGGTGGCCGTGGTGCAAGGTGATCGGCACGAAGCGGGTCGACTCGACCTGCGTCACCGCGGGCAGCCGTGCCAGGTCGAGCCGCGCCGCGTCGTCGCCGGGCTCGACCAGCCAGACCGCGACGTCGCTGCGCATCGCGACGTTGAACTGGCCGTCGACGACGTACTCGATGGCGTCGCGGAAGAAGTTGCCGAGCACGACGATGGCCACCGCCGCCGCCACGCCGCTGACCGAGATGGCGCTGCGCAGCGGCCGGCGCTCCATGTTGCGGATGATCATGCGCAGCGCCGGGCCGATGGCCTGGATGCCCAGGCGCTCGAGCAGTGTGCGCCGGTAGCGGCCCGGCGCCGGCGGGCGCATCGCCTCGGCCGGCGCGAGGCGCACGGTGGCGAGGATGGCATTGAGCGTGCCGGCCACCGCGGTGGCGACGGTGATGCCGGCGCTGACCAGCAGCAGCGACGGCGCGATCGAGTGCTCGAACTGCGGGAAGCGGAAGAACTCGGCGTACAGCCCGGTGAACATGGTGCCGAGCCGGTCGCCGACCGCCACGCCGAGCGCCAGGCCGACGGCGACGATCAGCATCACCAGCTTCAGGTAATGCGCCGCGATGTCGCGGTTGGGGTAGCCCAGCGCCTTCAGCGCGGCGATCTGCTCGCGCTGCGTGGCGACCAGCCGCGACACCACCACGTTGAGCAGGAAGGCGGCGACGCCGAGGAAGATCGCCGGCAGCACGGTGCCCAGCACCCGCTGCTCCTTGATCTCGTTGTCGAGCATCGCGTGCGAGGTCTGGTCGGCGCGGCCGATCAGCTCGCGGCCGCCCCAGCGTTCCAGCGCGCGTGCCAGCGCGTCGATCACCGCCGGTTCCGAGGCGCCTGGCGCGAGGCGGATGGCGATGCGGTTGAAGGCGCCGTTCATGTCGTAGGCAGCGGCCAGCGCCTCGTGGTCGACCCAGAAGATGCCGAAGCCGCGCAGGTCGGGCATGCCCCACAGGCCGGCGAAGACGAACTCGGGCGACAGTGCGGTGCCGACGATCAGCAGCGTGCGCTGGCGGCCGTTGACCAGCGCCTTCACGGTCGCGCCCGGCTTCAGCCCACGCGCCTGAGCGAAGCCTTCGGAGACCAGCACCTCCAGCGCGCCGTCGCCGCGGCGCTGGCCGTCGGCCGACAGTGCGCGGCCGCTGGCCAGCGTGACGCGGTTCAGCGAGGCCGGGCGGCGCGGGTCCATGCCGATCAGCTGGCCGACGATCGGGTCGGAGACGTCGGGCAGCTCGACACGCACCATCTGCTCGACCGTGGTCTGCACCTCGGCGACGCCGGGCTGCGCGGCCAGCTGCGCGGCCAGCGCGTCGGGCGCCCGCTTGACGCTGCCGAACAGGTCGGCGAAATGTGCGTCGGCGTAGAACTGGTCGCGCGCCAATGCCAGCGAGTCGACCGCCGACAGGCTGGTGATGAAGCCGCCGATGCCGCTGGCGACGACCAGCGCGATGGTCAGCGCCTGGCTCCACATCAGGCGCAGGTCGCGCAGCAGCTTGCGGTCGAGCGCTTTCATCGCCGGTTTACCAGGCGAGTTCGGACGGCGACAGGCGATGCTCGTTGCGCAGCACCTTCTGCACGCAGCCGTCGCCCAGCGAGATCACCGTATCGGCCATGCCGGCGATCGCCGCGTTGTGGGTGATCACGATCGCGGTGGTGCCGAGCTCGCGGTTGATGCGCGCGATCACCTCCAGCACCAGCTTGCCGGTGGTGTAGTCGAGCGCGCCGGTCGGCTCGTCGCACAGCAGCACCTGCGGCCGCTTGGCGATGGCGCGCGCGATCGCCACACGCTGCTGCTCGCCACCGGACAGCTGCGCCGGGAAATGGTCGCGCCGCGGCGTCAGCCCGACCAGGGCTATCGCTTCGTCGACCGGCATCGGGTCTTCGGCGATGTCGGTGACCAGCGCGACGTTCTCGCGCACCGTCAGGCTGGGGATCAGGTTGTAGAACTGGAACACGAAGCCGACATGCTCGCGGCGGTAGGTGGTCAGCGCGGACTCGTCGGCACCGTCGAGCCGGTGCTCGGCGAACCAGACCTCGCCACGCGTCGGCACGTCCAGCCCGCCGAGGATGTTCAAGAGCGTCGACTTGCCGCTGCCCGACGGACCGAGCAGCACGACGAACTCGCCGGCGGCGATCTCCAGGTCGACGTCGTGCAGCGCGCGCACCTCGACCTCGCCGCTGCCGTAGGTCTTGGCCAGGCCGCGGGCGCGGAAGACGATCTTGCGGGGGGTGGCAGGGGGGGTGCTCATGTCGGCGTCGCGCGGAAGATCAGGGATTCTCCGGAGCGCCGGCCGTGGCGGGCTGACCGACATCAAGCCAGATTTCGCACGAGCGCGTGCGCTCGCTTCGTCCGCTTGCGTGCAGAGGGGAGCGAACTGCGACAATCATTTCGCATCACGCACGCCGGCCCCATGTCGCTGCCCGCCATCCCCACCAAGACCGCCCGCGGCCAGGAAGCCCTGCGCCGGCGTACCGGTGACCTGGGCCAGCGGCACCGCACCATCCTGTTCCTCGTCGACGGGCGGCGGCCGCTGTCCGAGGTGCTGAGCCTGGCGCACCAGGCCGGCGCGGCGACCAGCCATTTCGAGGACCTGGTGCGCATGGGCTTCGTCGAGCTGCCGGCGGAAGCGCCGGCCAGCAGCGCGCCGGAGTCGGAGCAGCCCGAGCTGTCGTCGAGCGTGGCTCAGCTCACCGAGCTGGAGGTGCAGGTGCCGGCGGACGAACCGCCGATCGAGCCCGAGCCGGCCCCGGCGGCACCGCTGCCGCAGGCCGTGCCAGCCGCCAAGGCGGTGCCGCGTGCGCCGGAACCCCCGCCGCTGCCGCGCCCGCCGTCGCCGCCGCCGGCCCGGCCGGTGCGCCGCGTGGTGGCGATGCCGCCACCCGAGCCGGCGCCGGTCGAGCCGCCGGCCGCGGCCGCCGCCCGCTTCGACCCGGCGGCCGAACTGCCGCGCCGGCCCTTCCTGCCACCGTCGCAGACACCACCGGTGGCGGCGCCGCCGCCGGCGGTTCCGCTCGAGGACCAGCCGGTGCTCGAGCAGGCGCGCGCCCAGCTGCTTGAGTCGCTGCGCTGCGACCCGCAGCCTGCGGCCGGCCGGTTGACCGACCGCGTTCGCGCCGCCCAGGGCAGCTCGGCGCTGGTCGACGTGGTCTGGACCATGGAGCGCGGCTTGCACCACCACCAGCGTTCGCACCGCGGCCTGCTGGCGCTGCAGCGTGCGCGCGAACTGCTCGGCCTCGGCAACACGCTGGTCGACGAAGACAGCACGCCGGGTCGGCTGGACGACGAGGACTGGTGATCAGGCCTCGTCGGCCTGCTCGCGCAGGCGCCGCGCCAGCGGCTGGAAACGCCGCCGGTACTGCGCCGGCGTGAGCGCCACCTTGCGGCGGAACAGCCGGCCGAAGAAGCTGGCGTCCTGGTAGCCGACCTCGAGCGCGATCGCCTCCACCGGCAGGTCGCCCGATTCGAGCATCTGCTTGGCCTCCTCCAGCCGCAGCGTGTGCACGTACTCGAGCGGGCTCATGCCGGTGGCCTGGGTGAAGCGGCGCTTGAAGGTGCGCTCGGGCAGGCCGGCGAGCGCGACCATCTGCGTCACCGGCGCCTCGGCTTGGTAGTTCTGCGCCGCCCATTGCTGGCAACGCGCCACCAGCGGGTCCCCGGTCTGGCCGCCGCGGGTCAGCGAGGCGTAGCTCAACGGGCTGGTCTGGTTCAGGTCGAGCAGGTTGATGCGAGCCACCTGCATCGCCTCCTGCGCGCCGGCGAAGCGGGCGATCAGGAACAGCACCAGCTGGTGCCAGGCGACGCCGCTGCCGGCCATCACGATGCGGCGGTCGCCGCCGGCGACGATCAGCCCGCGCTCGGGGTGCCAGCGGGTGGCCGGATGGTCGCGCCGCAGCGCCTCGCAATAGGCCCAGTGGGTGGTCGCGTCGATGCCGTCGAGCAGCCCGGTACGCGCCAGCAGCATCGCGCCCGAACAGGCCGAGCCGATCAGCGTGCCCTGGTCGTGGCGCTGGCGTAGCCAGGCGATCTCGGCGTCGTAGAGGTCGCCGATCGGCTCGCCAGGCGGCACCACCAGGTCGGTGACACAGGCCGCGTGCACCGGCGGGCAGTCGGCCAGGCTGCAGTCGGCGCGGATCGCCACGCCGTTGGCGCCGGTCACCGTGCCGCCGTCGCGGCTGACGACCAGCGGGCGGAACAGCGAGCGCGGCTCGGCCTGGCCGTGCAGCATCTGCCAGTCGCGGCCGGCGCTGCACAGCGCGTCGTAGAAGCCGTACAGCGTGGCCGCGCTGACCGCCGGGGCAGCGAGCAGCGCGACGGCGATCGGTTCACGCGGGGCGGGCGAGGCACTGGTCATGGCGGCAGTGGCACGAATGGACGGTTCCTTGCACGGATGACTTTAGTGCCGGCTCGTCCGGCGCGCGACAGTCTCGGCCTGTTCAACGAAAGGCCTGCGATGCCCACTCCCCTCGATCTCATCCTGGACCCGATCAGCTGGGTCTTCTTCGGAATGCTCGCCGCGCTGTCGCTGTGGCAGGCGCTGGCACCCGGCCGGACGCTGCCGACAGTGCGCCACTGGACGGCACGCTCGTTCGCGGCGCTGGTCGTCTACTTCCTGCTGTCGTCCTACCTGCCGCTGCTGTGGGGCGAGGCGCTGGCGCCGCTGCAGCGCTTCGACCTGTCGGGCTGGCCGACATGGGCCGCGGTGGCGGCCGGCCTGTTCGCCTACGAGATCGGTGCCTACGCCTGGCACCGCGCGATGCACCGCTTCACGCCGCTGTGGCGCGGCATCCACCAGATGCACCACAGCGCCGAGCGCCTCGACGTGCTGGGTGCGTTCTGGTTCAGCCCGGTCGACATGGTCACCTGGACGCTGCTGCCCAGCCTGGTGCTGGCCCTGCTCGGCCTGCCGGCGCAGGCGGCGACGATCGTGCTGCTGAGCATCACGTTCCTGTCCGTCTTCCAGCACGCCAACGTCCGCACACCGCGCTGGCTGGGCTGGTTCGTGCAGCGGCCGGAAATGCACACCGTCCACCATGCCCGCGGCGTGCACCACTACAACTACGCCGACCTGCCGGTGATCGACATGCTAGGGGGGACTTACCGCAACCCGGCTGGCTACGAGCACGATACCGGCTTCTGGCACGGCGCCTCGGCGCGTGTGCTGGACATGCTGCGCCTGCGCGACGTGTCGCGCCCGGCGGCCACCAGGGAGGCTTGAGATGAACGCTGTTGCACCTGCCCTGCCGCAGACCGAAGGCGGCTGGTTCCTGACCGACGGCGGCCTCGAGACCGACCTGATCTACCACGAGGGGGTCACGCTGCCCGAGTTCGCCGCCTGCGTGCTGCTCGACAGCCCGGCCGGCCGCGAGACGCTGGCACGCTACTACCGCCGCTACCTCGACATTGCCGCCGCCACGCCCGGCGCCGGCTTCGTGCTGGAGAGCCCGACCTGGCGTGCCGGCCTCGACTGGTGCCGCGTGCTCGGCCTCGACGAGGCGGCGATGCGCCGCCTCAACCACGAAGGTGTCGCGCTGATGCGTTCGCTGCGCGACGCCTACGCCGGCGCGATCGGCGGGGCGATCGTCGTCAGCGGCTGCATCGGCCCGCGCGGCGACGGCTACCTGCCCGGCCAGCCGATGAGCGGCGACGACGCGATGCGTGCCCACGCGCCGCAGGCGACCGCGCTGGCCGAGGCCGGCGTCGACATGATCACCGCGATGACCATGACGACCCGCGGCGAGGCGATCGGCGTGGCCCGTGCTGCCGCGGCGCTCGGCCTGCCCTGCGCGATCTCGTTCACCGTCGAGACCGACGGCCGCCTGCCCAGCGGCGAGCCGCTCGCCGAGGCGATCGCCGCCACCGACCGCGAGGCGGGCACGCCGCCGGCCTACTACATGGTCAACTGCGCGCACCCCAGCCACTTCGACGCGGTGCTGACGGAGGGTGAGGGCTGGCAGCGGCGCATCCGCGGCCTGCGCGCCAACGCCTCGCGCTGCAGCCACGCCGAGCTGGACGCGATGACGACGCTGGACGACGGTGACCCGGACGATCTCGGCGGCCGCTACCCGCGGCTGCGCGGCGTGCTGCCGGCGCTGAACGTGCTGGGCGGCTGCTGCGGCACCGACCACCGCCACGTCGCGGCGATCGCCGCGGCCTGGAGCGGCGGTGCTATGCGCCCGCGGTGACGCGGTTGCGGCCTTCGCGCTTGGAGCGGTACAGCGCCTGGTCGGCACGGTCGATCAGCGCCTCCAGCGCCTCGCCGGGCTGCCAGGCGGCCACACCGAGCGAGACGGTGATGGCGCCGATGTTCTCCTGCGTGCTGCCGCGGCGGATGCGGGCGCCGGCGATGGTGGCGCGGATCTGCTCGGCCAGCACCGTCGCGCCCTGCAGCGCGGTGGACGGCAGCAGCACGACGAACTCCTCGCCGCCGTAGCGCGCCACCAGGTCGCGGCCCTTCACGCAGGAGCGGATCGCCAGCGCGATGTTCTTCAGCACGGTGTCGCCGAAGACATGGCCGTACTGGTCGTTGATCTGCTTGAAGTGGTCGAGGTCGATCAGCACGACGCTGGGGCCGTCCTCGCCCGGCTGGTGCTCGCGCAGCAGCACTTCGATCGACTCGTCGAAGCCGCGCCGGTTGGTCACGCCGGTCAGCGAGTCCATCGTCGCCTGCACCTTGGCAAGATCCAGTTCGGCGCGCAGCCGCTCCAGCTCGGCGGTGGACGACTGCAGGCGCTGCGCCAGGGTGGCGAGGTTGGCGCGGGCATCGCGGGTGTCGCTGAGCAGCGCGTCGATCTCCGGGCCCAGGCTCTCGGGCATGCCGAGGTTGGCGATGCGGCCGCTGGCCTGCTCCAGCGAAGCGCCGAACACCGACACCTGCTCGCCGGTCTTCGCCGCCGACTGGCCGACCTCGTCGATCACCGTGCGCAGTTCGTCGGAGACCTTGTGCGCCGCCTGCGCCGCCGCGTCGAGGATGTGGCGCCGGTACAGCGTGTGGACGAGTTCGTCACCCAGCGGCACCTGCTGCGAGCGGGCCGAGTCGATCTCGCTGCGCAGGTCGGCGTTGCGGCCGGCCAGGTAGTCGTACCAGACGGCGTAGGTGATCGGGTGCAGCGGTGCCGGCTGCTGCGCCATCATCGGGATGGCCTGGCGCAGCAGTTCCGCCGAGCGGTCCTTGGAGTCCGGGTAATGCATGCGGCGGAAGAACCTTCTCGTCGGGCGGAACCGTCATTCTCCGCGATTCACAGCGGCCCGTCTCAGAACGGGTGCGCGTGAGTCAGAAGTGAGTCGATGCCTGGCCGATGCCCGGGAACTTCAGCACGACGGTATCGCCCGCTGCGGCTGCCGGCGCGCCCGCCCAGGTGCCGGTGGTGACCACCGTGCCCGCGCGCAGCGTGCCGTGGCGCGATGTTGCGTGGCGCAGCCAGTCGGCCAGCACCCAGGCCGGGTCGCCGCAGGAATGCGTGCCGGTGCGCTCGACGAGCGGCTGCGCGCCGATGGCGAGGCGGCAGCGCTGCGCGGCCCAGTCGCACGGCGCACAGGGCTGCCACTCACCGAGCACCAGCGCCGCGTGCGAGGCGAGGTCGGCCAGGCGCAGCAGCGCCGGCGCGGCCAGGCCCTGCTGCCAGCGCGAGTCGACCAGCTCGATGGACACCGCCATCGCATCGACGAGGCCGTACGCGTCGTCGAAGTCCAGCGTCGCGGCCAGCGCCGGATCGACATCGCGGCCGAGGCGCAACGCGATCTCCGACTCGACCAGGCGCAGGTTCATCGGCCAGCGCGACAGCTCGGCCGGACTCGACCACACACCGGCCGGTGGCAGCGGTGCATGCGTGAGCGGCTGCTCGCGGCCGGGCCCGCCGGATTTCCAGAAGCGCGGCGCGCCGTCGGCGGCGAACCAGCCCAGCGCCTGCGCCACCTGCTGCTGCACCGCATAGGCCTCGCCGGCGTCGGCCAGCGCATCGGCCAGCGGTGCCGCGTCGACCAGGCTGTTGCTGCGGCGCGCCCGCAGCAGCGCGGCGGTGACGGCCTCGATGCCGGACTGACTCATGCCGCGCCTCCTTGCGGCCGGCGGCGCAGCATGCCCCAGCCCTCCATCGTCATCACCACCTCCTGCTGCTGGTTGAGCACCTGCCAGCGCTGGCGCAGCAGGCCGACCTCGGGCCGGCTGCCCATCGGCCGCGCCTCCAGCACTTCGAGGCGCACGCTCAGCGTGTCGCCCGGGTAGACCGGCTTGGTCCAGCGCAGGCTGTCGATGCCCGGCGAGCCGAGGCTCGCGGCGTCGAGCAGGTGGTCGTCGCAGATCATGCGCATGGTCATCGCGGCGGTGTGCCAGCCGCTGGCCGACAGGCGGCCGAACAGCGAGGCCTCGGCGGCCGCGTCGTCGAGGTGGAAGGGCTGCGGGTCGAACTCGGCAGCGAAGGCGAGCACGGCCTCGCGTGTCACCTGCTTGGCGCCGAACTCGCGCACGCTGCCGGCGGGGAAGTCCTCCCACCAGAAGCGGATCTCACGGGTTGGGGTCGTCATGGGTTCAGCATAGCGTCGGCCACCAGTTCGGCGGCGGCCAGGTCTTCGAGCGCGTTGCCGACCGCCTTGAACAGCGTGATCTCGTGCGGATCGCCGCGCCCGGCCACCTCGCCGCGGCACAGCTGTGCCAGCGTGCCCTGCAGTTGCGCGGGCGCGAACGCGCCGTCGGCGATCGCGCCGAGCAGGTCGCCCGACTTGGCCAGCGCCTCCTCGGTGTCGACGAAGACCCGGCTGTGCACGAAGCATGCGCCGTCGCTCTCGCGCATCTGCGGCGTGAAGCTGCCGATCAGGTCGAGGTGCGCGCCCTCGCGCAGCCAGGCGCCGCGCACCAGCGGCGCGGCGGCCAGCGTTGCGCAGCTGACGATGTCGGCCTCGGCGACCGCGGCTTCGAGATCGGTGACCGCCTGCGCCGCCAAGCCTTCGTCACGGCACTGCCGCGCCAGCGCCTGCGCGCCCTCGGGGCGGTGGTTCCAGGCCAGCACACGTTCGATCGGCCGCACGCTGCGCATTGCCGCCGGCAGCAGGCGCGCGACGCGGCCGCTGCCGAGCACCAGCAGCGTCGCCGCGTCCTCGCGCGCGAGGAACGAGGCCGCCAGCGCGGCCGCTGCGGCAGTGCGCCGCGAGGTGATCACGTCGCCGTCGAGCATGGCCGTCGGCACGCCGGTGCGGGCGTCGAACAGCGTGTAGGTCGAGTGCAGCCCGGGCAGGCCGTGCGCGCTGTTGGCGGGGAAGATGGCGACCGTCTTCAGGCCCAGCCAGCGGCCCGGCTGCCAGGCCGGCATCAGCAGCAGCGTGCCGCCGGCGCCGGCAGGATCGTCGATACGGTGGGTGTGGCGCAGCGGTACGACGCGGCCCTGCGTGAAGGCGGAGCGCAGCGCGGCGATCAGGTCGGGCCAGCCCAGCGGGGCGGCGGTGGCGGTGGCGTCGAGTTGGAGCACGGTCCGGGGCGCAAGGGGCGCCCCGGCAGTATGCGGGTGCTCAGCGGAGGCGGGTCACGCTGCAGCGATCAGGAGAAGAAGTGGCGGAACACGTCGGGCTCGCGCAGCTCGCGCGTCACCAGGCCGCGCAGCGGTTCCTGGAACGGGCCGCTCTCGGTCAGCGGGTCCAGCGCGGCGGGCATGGTCACGTCCCAGGTGCCGGTGAACGACGACGAGTTCTGGAACTCGCGACCGCGACGCGCCTCGACGTTGACCAGGCGGCCGGTCAGCGAGGGCATGTCTTCCCACTCGATGGCCGGGCCGTAGTGACCGGTGCGCTGCATCGTGGCGGCGAGAGGGTGGTTCGGGTGGCGGTTCATGGTGAGGGTCCTGCTGCGATGTCGTGATGGGAAGCTTATCGACCATCGCCGCAGGCCATGAACCCGATAAGCCGCCATGTAAGTGCTCATTTCCATTCGTGAGCGGGTATTGCGTGAAGAAGTTCGCTGCCGCCGGGGCCCGACCCCCTGGCGCAGGGCTTGACGCGACAATGCCGCCCATGCCTCGACTCGCCTCGCTGCCCGCTGCTCCCGAAGCCCTGCCCGAACCGCGGCCGCGCGGCGTGCCGGCCGACCCGCAGAAGTTCAAGGTGGAGGTGCACGACAGCCGCATCGACGGCCGCGGCGCCTTCGCCGGCGAGGCGGTGCCGGCGCGGCGCAAGATCGGCGAGATCCGCGGCGAGCCGATCAGCGTGCGCGAGGCACGGCGCCGCGCGAAGACGCAGCAGCGCATCATGATCGTCGAGCTGAGCGAGACGCGCGCGATCGACGCCTCGGGCTCGGCCGACCCGCTGCGCTTCACCAACCACTCCTGCCGGCCCAACGCGGTGCTGCGCATCCGCCAGGGGCGTGTCGAGTTCTACGCGATGCGCGCGATCGCACCGGGCGAGGAGATCACCGTCGACTACGGCGAGACGCACCACGAAGGCCGGCTCGCCTGCCGTTGCGGCGCGCCGGGCTGTGTCGGTGCGATCTGAGCGCGCGCATGGAAACCATCGCGGTCGTCGACTTCGAGACCACCGGCATGGCGCCGGCGCAGGGCGCGCGTGCCACCGAGGTGGCGGCGGTGCTGGTGCAGGACGGGCAGATCGTCGGCCGCTTCCAGAGCCTGATGAACAGCGGCGCCTGGGTGCCGCCCTTCATCGAGCAGCTGACCGGCATCAGCAACACGATGCTGGAGGACGCGCCGCCGGCGCGCGCGGTGATGCACGAGCTGATGCGCTTCACCAAGGGCTGCCCGCTGGTGGCGCACAACGCCGCCTTCGACCGCGGCTTCTGGGACGCCGAGTCGGCGCGTGCCGACTGCGAGCGCGACGAGGCCCATGCCTTCGCCTGCACGCTGCTGCTGGCGCGGCGGCTCTACCCGGAGGCGCCCAACCACCGCCTGGGCACGCTGGCCGACTGGCACGGCCTGCCGCGCAGCGGCCGCGCGCACCGGGCGCTGGCCGATGCCGAGGTGACGGCGCACCTGCTGATCCGCATGCAGGCCGACCTGCGCGAGCGGCACGCCGCGCTGCTGGCCGATGCCGGCGGCGCAGCGAACCACGCGCTGCTGTGCACGCTGCAGCGGCGCTCGCGGCGCGAGATCGCGCGGCTCAGCGCCCTCGCGTGAGCGCCGCGATCCCGATCGACCCTTCCTTCGTGAAGCGCACCGTACCGAAGGCGCCGCCGGCGAGCTTGCCGCGCAGCACGTAGGGCAGCTCATCGCGCTGCTTGCCGTCGGTGAAGACCAGCGCCTGGCGCACTGCATTCATCGCCGAGATGCTGACCGGCACGACCAGGATGCCCTCGCCGTAGCGCGGCACGCTGCCCTTCTGGTCGCTCACGCCGGTGGCCAGCGTCTTGCCGTTGACCTCCAGCTCGAGGGCGGTGCCGTCGTACGACACCGAGCCCTCGTTCGGGTTCTGGATGCGCAGCTTGATCGCCAGGCGCAGCTCCAGGCCCTGGCTGTCGACCGGCTCGATGCCCACCACCTCCACGCGCAGCGGGTCGTTCGGCTGCAGCGCGGCGCAGGCGGCCAGCAGCAGGGCGGAAAGCAGCATCAGCAGGCGGGCGAACATGGGCGGGGCTCCGTAAGGGACATCGGGCTTCAACGCGGCGCCGGCGCTGGCCGTGCACGCTTGATGCAGTTCAACACAAGCTGGCGCGACGGGCATACCATGCGGGCGTCGATGGACGAGAGTGCGCCATGAAGTCGCTGAAAGCCACGCTGAACACCCCACCGGAGCCCGGCTTCGACGAGACGTCGCTGGCCGACAGCTCCTTGCCCGACGACGGCAGCGTGGTCCGCCACCCCGATGGTTACTACTGGCTGGCCGCCGACGGCCACCAGCAGTTCGGCCCCTTCGCGACGCTGCAGGAGGCGCTGGAGGACATGAACGCCGCCGGCGAGGATGGCATCGAGCCCGGTGAGACCTTGCAGGAGGCCGAGATGGAACTCGGCCTGGCCGACTGGGTGGACGCCGACACCGGCGAACTGGCCGAGCAGACCGGCACGCGGCTCGAGGATCACTGAAGCCAGCTTTCGGCCAGCGCGTCGCAGCGCTGCGCGACGAGCGAACGATCGGCATCGGTGTCGACCAGCTCGGCCGCTTCGTCGACCTGCGGCGGTTCGCGCACGCCGAGCTGGAAGTCGAGCACCGCCGGCGTGGCATCCGAAGCGTCGTGGTCCGCCGCCATGCGCCGCACGATGCGCTCGCGCAGCACCGCCTCGGGTGCGGTGCATTCGACGAGGCTGAACGCCGCGCCCTCCTGCGCCGCCAGCGCACGGAAGGCATCACGTTCGTGGCGGCGCAGCGAGGCCGCATCGATCACCACGTTCAGCCCGCCGCGCAGCAGATCGCGGGCGAGGGTCTGCAGGCGCGCGTAGGTGCGCAGCGTCATTGCCGGGCCGTACAGCCGGGACAGGTCGGCGGGTGCCGGGCGGTCCAGCGCCGCCATGCCGGCCAGGCGCTTGCGTTCGACGTCGGAGCGCACGCGGACCGCGCCCAGGCGCTCGAGCAGGATCAGCGCGACATGGCTCTTGCCCGAACCCGACAGACCGCCGACCAGCACCAGCCGCGGCCGGGCCTGCGGCAGCGCGGCCAGCTTGGCGGCGGTCCGCAGGTCGCGCTGCAGCGCGTCGTGGGCGGCAGCAGCATTCGCGCCGGCCTGCCGGGCGCGCAGCGCCGCCACCTGCGCACGCACCATCGCGCGGTAGGCCGCGAAGAAGGGCAGCAGCGGCAGGCCGTCGTGGTCGCCGCCACGCTCGGCGTAGCCGCTGGCGAAGCGCCAGGCCAGCCGCGGCAGGCCATGGCGCCACAGGTCCATGAACACGAAGGCCGCGTCGGCCATCGTGTCGCCATGGCGCAGCGCCGGGTTGAACTCGATCGCGTCGAAGGGCGTCGGCACGCCATCCAGCATCACGATGTTGCCCAGGTGCAGGTCGCCGTGGCCCTCGCGCACGCGGCCCTGGGCGCGGCGCCGCGCGAGGCGCGCTTCGACGCGGGCGAACTCGCCTTCGCTCCAGTCGTGCAACGCGGCCGGTGCGTCGGTGCCGAGCGCCTCGAAGTTGGCCAGTGCCCAGGCCCGCACCGCGGCCGGATCGCCCCAGGCTGCCGGCGAGGCGGGCAGCGCCTCGTGGAAGTCGGCCACGGTGAGCGCCAGCGCATCGACCTGCGCCGCGGACAGCGCGCCACGCGAGGCCAGGCGGTCGAGCAAGTCCTCGTCATCGAAGCGGTGCATGCGCAGCAGCCAGTCGATCGCGCCGTCGGCTGCACCGGGCGCACCGATGCGCGGCGCGGCGACGCTGCCGAGCACCGGCCGCACGTCGAGGTACAGCGCCGGCGCGGTGCGCCGGTTCAGGCGCAGCTCCTCGTCGCAGTCGCGGCGGCGTTGCGCCGCGCGGCTGAAGTCGAGGAAGGGCAGGCGCAGCGGCTTGCGCAGCTTGTAGGCGAACCCGCCGGCCAGCAGCAGCGAGGAGATGTGCGTCTCGACCCGTTTGCAGTCGGGTCCGAGCGCACGCTGCAGCGCCGCCACCAGCGTGCGGTGCTGGTCGAGCGTCAGATCGGCATCGCGGTCCACCCGCGCAAGCCTACAGCCCGGCGCGGGTGAAGCGCGCGACGATGCCGGCGAACTGCGTCGGCCATTGACGCAGCGCAGCCTCGTCGCCGTCGAACACCCGGCGCAGGAAGGCCAGCGACAGCGCGCGCGTCGCCTCCTTCACCTGCGGGTTCAGCGTCGCACCGCCGGTGCCGCTGCGGTCGGTGAAGATGCTGTGCGAGCCGCCGTCGAACACCGCCAGTGCCTTGGCCGCGCTGGCGGTGGCGTCGAACACCTTCACGCGGTCGTCGGCGCCGGAGTAGTAGCCGGGAATGCGGATGACATCCTCGGTGGCGGTGACGTGCAGCGTTGGCACGGTCACGTTGGCGAGGATCTTCGCCGGATCGCTCTCGCCGTAGAAGGGCGGCGCCGACAGGATGATCGCCGCCTTGATGCGCGGGTCGTGGTAGTCGACCAGCCTGCCCTGGCGTTCGACGCGGGCGCCGGCGGCCAGCAGCGTGGTGTTGGCGCCGTAGGAATGGCCGGCGGCGACGATGCGCGCGCCGTCGATGCGCGTGGCCAGCGGCCCGGCCAGCAGCGTGTCGAGCGCGAAGCGCAGGTCGAGCACGCGGGCGATGGCCTCGCTGTCCTGCGCCGCGCCCTGCAGCCGCGAGACCAGCGCGAAGGGGTTGCCGGCCCACAGGCTGCGGTCGCTGCCGACATGCTGCAGGTGCAGGCTGGCGTAACCCTGGGCGGCCCAGTGCCGGCCCAGGTAGCTGTAGCCCAGGCGCGAGCCGCCGATGCCGTGCGAGAACACCACCAGCGGTACCGGGTGCGCCGCATCGGCGCTCTCGGGCAGGTACAGGCGCACCGGCACGTCGCGGCCACGCGTGGCGTCGTGCCAGTCGAAGTCGAGCGTGCCGAACTCCTCGGCGCGTGCCGCCGAGGTGCTCAGCAGCGTGCCGACCAGCAGCGCGAGGCAGGCGCGGCGCTTCACGAGCGGACCTCCGCGGCCTGGGCTGCAGGCACCGCGCTGGCCTCGTGGCGTCGCCGGTGGGCATGACGGCCGACCCACTGCACCACGTCGTCGACGAAGGTGAACACCACCGGGATGACCAGCAGGCTCAGGAAGGTGCTGGTGATCAGCCCGCCGATCACGACGATCGCCATCGGCGCGCGGAAGCTCGGGTCGACGCCCAGGCCCAGCGCGATCGGCATCATGCCGGCACCCATCGCGATGGTCGTCATCACGATCGGCCGCGCCCGCTTGTGGCAGGCGTCGAGCAGCGCGTCCCAGCGGCTCAGGCCATGGTCGCGGCGCGCCAGGATCACGTAGTCGATCAGCAGGATGGAGTTCTTCGTCGCGATGCCCATCAGCATGATCAGCCCGATCATCGACGGCATCGACAGCGCGGTGTGGGTGACGAACAGCGCCAGGAAGGCGCCCGGGATCGACAGCACCAGCGCGGCCAGGATGGTCACCGGCTGCACGAAGTCCTTGAACAGCAGCACCAGCACGATGTAGATGCACAGCACGCCGGTGGCCATCGCCAGGCCGAAGCTCTCGAACAGCTCGCCCATCGCCTCGGCGTCGCCGACCGAGGTCTGCAGGATGCCGGGCGGCAGGTTCTTCAGCGTCGGCAGCGCCAGCGCGGTCTGCTCGACCTCGCCGAGCGGCTGGCCGTTCAGCTCGATCTCGAAGTTGACGTTGCGCAGCCGGTCGTAGCGGGCGATCTCGGCCGGGCCGGAGTCCATTGCCAGCGTCGCCACGTTGGACAGCGGCACCGGGCCGCGCGCGCCGGGCACCGGCAGGCGCGACAGCAGCGCGAGGTCGGCGCGTGCGTCGTCGGCCAGCTTGACCACCACCGGCACCTGGCGCTGGCTGAGGTTCATCTTCGGCAGGCCCTGGTCGTAGTCGCCGTTGGTGGCGATGCGCAAGCGTGTCCGCGATGGCCTGCGACGTGACGCCGAGGTCGGCGGCACGGGCGAAGTCGGGCCGCACGATCAGCTCCGGTCGCACCAGGCTGGCGGTGGAGGTCACCGCGCCGATGCCGGGGATGGTTCGCAGCTCGCGCTCGACCTTGGCGGCGTGCTCGGCCAGTGCGCGGCCATCCTCGCCGGCCAGCACCAGCACGTACTTCTCGCTCGACGCGCCCAGGCCCACCTTGACGCGCGCGCCCGGCAGCACCGCCAGCGCGTCGCGCAGCTGCGCCTCGATGTCCTGCTTGGAGAGGCCGCGGCGGTCGATTGCGGTGCGTCATGTTGATCGTCAGCACGGCCTTGCGCACTTCCGGCAGGCCGCCGCCGGCGAACGGGTCGGAGCCGGCCGCGCCACCGCCGATCGCGGTGTAGACCAGCTTGACGTGCGGGTTCTTCTGCACCAGCTCGCGCGCCTGCTCGGCCGCGGCGTAGGTCTCCTTCAATGTGCTGCCCGGCGGCAGCGTCACCGTGACCTGCGTCTGCGACAGGTCGTCCGGCGGGATGAAGCCGAATGGGCAGGAAGAAGCACCAGTGCGAAGCTGCCGATGAAGAACACCGCCGCGCCGATCAGTGTCATGAAGCGGTGCTTCAGGCACCACTTGGCCCAGCGCATGTAGACGGCCAGCCAGCGCGGGCTCCTTCTCCTCGTGCTTTGGCACCTTGAGGATGTAGGCGGCCATCATCGGCGTCAGCATGCGCGCGACGACCAGCGAGAAGAACACCGCGATCGCCGCCGTCCAGCCGAACTGCACGAAGAACTTGCCGGCCACGCCTGCTCATGAAGGCGGTCGGCAGGAACACCGCGATCAGCGTGAAGGTGGTGGCGATCACCGCCAGGCCGATCTCGTCGGCGGCTTCCATCGCTGCCTGATACGGCGTCTTGCCCATGCGCAGGTGGCGCATGATGTTCTCGATCTCGACGATCGCGTCGTCGACCAGGATGCCGACCACCAGCGACAGCGACAGCAGCGTGACCACGTTGACGGTGAAGCCCATCAGCTGCATCAGGAAGAAGGTCGGGATGGCCGACAGCGGCAGCGCCACCGCCGAGACGAAGGTGGCGCGCCAGTCGCGCAGGAACAGGAACACCACCAGCACGGCCAGCGCCGCGCCTTCGTAGAGCAGCTTCATCGAGCCGTCGTAGTTCTCCTCGACCGGGTCGACGAAGTTGAAGGCCTCGGTGATGGTGATGTCGGGGTGTTCGGCCTTCAGCTTGTCGAGCACCGCGCGCACGCCCTGCGTGACTTCGATCTCGCCGGCGCCGCGCGAGCGCACGATCTCGAAGCCGACCACCGGCTTGCCGTCGAGCAGCGCCGCCGAGCGCGGCTCGGCGACGGTGTCGTGCACGCGGGCGACCTGGTCGAGGCGGATGCGGCGGCCGTCGGACAGGGCGACTTCCATCGCGCCAGCTCCTTCGGCCGACTGCACCGTCGCGATGGTGCGCACCGACTGCTCGGCGCCGCCGAGGTCGGCGCGGCCGCCGGAGGCTTCCTGCTGCACCTGGCGCAACTGGCGCGAGATGTCGGCGGCGGTGGCGTTCAGCGCCAGCAGCCGCGCCGGGTCGAGCTCGACGCGCACCTCGCGCGTCACGCCGCCGACACGCGACACCGCGCCGACGCCGCGCACCGACAGCATCGCCTTGGTGACCTGGTTGTCGACGAACCAGGACAGCGCCTCGTCGTCCATCTTCTGCGAGGCGACGGTGTAGGTCAGGATCGGCGTGCCAGCGAGGTCGACCTTCTTGATCACGGGGTCGCGCAGGTCGGCCGGCAGGTCGGAGCGCACACGCGAGACCGCGTCGCGCACGTCGTCGACCGCTTCCTGGGTCGGCTTCTCGAGGCGGAATTCGGCGGTCAGCGTCGCGGTGCCGTCCTGCAGCGTGCGATAGATGTGCTTGATGCCCTGCACGGTGGCCAGCGAGTTCTCGATCTTGCGCGCCACCTCGGTTTCCAGCTGGCCGGGCGAGGCGCCGGGCAGCGAGGCGGTGACGGTGACCATCGGCAGGTCGATGTCGGGGAAGTTCTGGATCTTCATCGCCCGGAAGCCGATCAGGCCGGCGAGCGTGAGCATCACGAACAGCAGGATGGCCGGCGTCGGGTTGCGGATCGACCAGGAGGAGACGTTGATCGCCATGTTGTTCGCTCCGCCTTACTTCGACGCGGTCTTCTGCGCGGCGGCGGGCGCGGCGGGCGCCGCGTCGACGACACGCACCACGTCGCCTTCGCCGAGGAAGCCGCCGCCGGCGGCGACCACGCGGGCGCGTCTTGTCGATGCCGCCGGTGATCTCGACGCGGTCGGCCCAGCGCCGGCCGGTGCTGACCTTGACCTGCTGCACCTTCGAGTCGGCGCCGACCTGCAGGACGTAGCTGAAGCCGTCGCGCAGCACCACCGCACTCTGCGGCAGCGACAGCCCGGCGGCGTTGCCGAGCTCGAACTCGCCGCGCGCGAACATGCCGGCGCGTGCGGCGCCGGGTTGCGGCAGGTCGACGTAGACGATGCCGTTGCGTGTGGCCGGGTCGACGGTGGGCGCGACCATGCGCAGCTTGCCGACGATGGGCGTGCCACCCGCGGGCGTGACGGTTGCCGCCTGGCCGGGCTTGAGCTGCACCAGGTCGGCCGCCGGCACCTCGGCGCGCCATTCGAGGCGGCCGCCGCGGATCAGCCGGAACAGCTCCTGGCCGGCCGGCAGCACCGCGCCGACGGTGGCACTGCGCGCCGAGATCACGCCGTTGTCGGGCGCCAGCACCTGGGTCTGCGCCAGGCGCAGCTGCTGTGTCTTCGCGGCGGCGCGCTGTGCCTCCAGCCGCGCCTGCGCGGTGCGCTCGGCGGTCAGGTACTGGTTGATCTGCTGTGCCGACAACGCGCCGGTGGCCTGCAGCTCGCGGGCCCGCTGCGCGTTGGCGCTGGCCTCGGCCAGCGTGGCCTCGGCTTCGGCAACCGCCGCGCGCGTCTGCGCCAGTTCGGCGGCAACGGTGTCGGCGGCAAACGTGGCCAGCACCTGGCCACGCTTGACGACATCGCCGACGTTGACCTTCACGTCGGCCAGGCGCAGGCCGTTGGCCTCGGTGCCGACGCTGGCTTCCTGCCAGGCGCTGACGTTGCCGTTGGCGGCGATCTTCAACGGCACGCTGGCCGGCTGCGGCGTGGTGACCGTGACGGTCAGTGCCGGCTTCACCGGCGCCGAGGCGGCGGGCTTGTCGGCGGCGTGGACCGCGAAGGTGACGACGAGGGCGGTCAGCGCCACGGCGAGCGGCGTGGCGACGAGCAGGAGGCGGGTCGAGCTGGGCATGGTGGTCATCTCGGGTGGGGCGTCGGGCTTCGTGGGCCGGCGTGCCATGGTTGTTCTTCGGGGGTTCAGCTGCGCGGGGTCGGGTTGGCTTCGGCCTGCGCCGGATCGGCCGACCAGCCGCCGCCGAGGGATCGGTACAGCGCGATCCAGGCCGCGACACGTTCGCGCTGCAGGTCGATCAGGGCCGACTGCGCTGCGACGGCGCTGCGCCGCGCGTCTTCCAGCTCGAACAGGCTGGCGAGGCCGCCCTTGTAGCGCGACTCGACGGCACGGTAGGAACGTTCGAAGCCGTCGGCCGCGGTGCGAGCGTCGTCGCCACGGGCAGCAGTGCTCTGCAGGGCGACCAGCGTCTCTTCGACCTCACGAACTGCCGTGCGCATGCGTGCGGCGTAGCGCACGGCGGCGGCGTCGTAGGCGGCTTGCGCTGCCTCGGCATTCGCGCGGCGCCGGCCGCCGTCGAACAGCGGCAGGTTGACGCTGACCGGGCCGATGCTCCACAGCGTGTCGCTGCTGCGCACGCCGCCGCTCTCGAAGCGCGACGGGCCGATGCTGCCGGCCAGCGAGACGCGCGGGTAACGCTGCGCGCGCGCCTGCTCGGCGTCGGCCAGCGTGGCGGCGAGTTCACGCTCGGCGGCGGCGACGTCGGGCCGCTGAGCCAGCACCTGCGCCGGCACCTGGGCGACGCCGAGCTGCGCCGGCTGCGGCAGCTTGGCGCGGCCGGCCTGCAGCTGCGTGCGCAGCTCGGGTTCGGCCAGGGCGGTCAGCGCGACCAGCGACTTGACGGCCAGGTCGCACTGCGCGCGTTGCTGGGTCAGCGTGGCATTGCCCTGCGCGGCGCTGGCGCGCGCCAGGTCGGCGCTGGCCGGGGCCTGGAAGCCGGCCTTCGCGGCCAGGTCGGTCAGGCGGGCGGTTTCGGCGCGCGAGGCGGCGTCGAGTTCGGTCTGCGCGAGCTGCGCTTCGCAGGCACGCAGCGACAGGTAGCCGGAGGCCGTTTCAGCCGCCACCGAGATGCGCGCGTCGTGCCACGACGCCTGTGCACCGGCCAGGCGCGCCTGCGCGGCGTCGCGGCCGGCGCGGTTGGCGCCGAACAGGTCGATCTCCCAGGCCGCCTGCAGCGAGGCGCCGGTGCTGGTGCCGACCGGCGCGCCGATGTCGAAGCGGCCGCGCGAGGCGCTGGCGCCGGCGTCCAGCGTCGGACCCAGCGCCGCGCCGCTGCTGACGCGCGCGGCACGCGACTGCTCGATGCGGGCGCGTGCGTCGGCCACGGTCGGGCTGGCAGCCTGCGCCGCGTCGATCAACGCGGTGAGCAGCGGGTCGTTGAACTGCTGCCACCAGCGTGCCAGCTCGGCGCCGGGGTCGGCGGCCGGCAGCGGGGCCTGCCAGGCCGCGGCGGTCGAAGCCGCTGCGCCGGGGGCCGGCGTCGTGACGCTCGCGCAGCCCGCCAGGGCCGCCGTCAAGAGGAGACCCGCCGCAGCGATGCGACGGGGGTGGTTCGGTGCACTCATGCTTGTTGTTCTCCCTGGGTTCCCGTCTCTTTGGTTGGTGGGGGTCAGGCGCCGGCGCGGCGGCGCGCCTCGGCGTCGACCATCGCCTCGGCATACATCACCAGCGTGTCCAGCCAGCGGTCGAGCGCTTCGGCGCTGGCGTTCAGCGTCGGCGCCAGCGCGTCGGTGACGTCGCGGCCCACATGCAGGTGCACGCCCAGCGCCCAGACGCACACCGCCAGGCGCTGCAGCTCGTCGTCGGGCTGCGCGATGCCGAGGTGGCGGCACAGCACCTTGATCAGCGCCTCGTGCATCGGCCGGATGCCCTGCTCGATCTCCTCGGCCCATAGGCCGGTCGGCTCGAGCATCTCGCGCATGTGCAGCTTCATGCACAAGGTGGTCAGTTCTCCCTGCTTCAGCGGGTCGAGGAAGCCGAAGTACAGGCCGCGCAAGGCTTCGCGCAGGCTCATGGCCTCGTCGGCATAACGACGAATCTCGTCCTCGGGTTTCGACTGCAGGTCGAAGAACACCGCGCGGTAGAGCCCCGCCTTGTCGCCGAAGTAGTACTTGATCGCCGCCAGGTTGGTGCCGGCCGCCTCGGCAATCTCTCGCGTCGAGGTCTTGGCGAAGCCCTGCTGCGCGAACAGGCTCAGCGCGGCGTGCAGCAGCCGCTCGCGGGACTGTTCGCCGTCGCTGCGGGGTGCACGGTGGCGCGGGGCATCGTTGACTTCGGTCATGCCCGTGATGCTATCAAGTAAATCAAACGTTTGATTTACTTGACTAATTAATGACCCATTGGTCAGCATGGGCATCGGGTTCTCCCGGGGGTCGAGGACCCGGGATGTTCCCGCACCCCTGCTGACAGCGTCGTGTCAGCAGGGGTGGGCGCTCACATGTTGCCGCTCATAGCACATCGTCCTGCCAGAGTGCGAGGCTGGCCTGGCCGGCGGGCACTGGCCGGCGGCGCATCAGCACCGCATGCGGCACGTAGCCGCGCGACTCCAGGTTCCAGCCTTCGGTGGCCTGGGCCGGGGCGATCTGCTCGATGCGCTGGGTGCCGAGCTGGCGGGCTGCGGCGCGCGCCACCACCGCCTCGCACTGCGCCGGCGTCAGCATGCGGGCGAAGGCGACCCAGCGCTTCATCACCAGCGGGTTGCGCCAGGCGTCTTCCACCGCCCAGCGAGCGCGCTGGGCGTCCTCGGTGCGGCCGGCCTCGAGCACCCGCGGCAGCAGCGCATGGAAGAACATCTGGAAGGCGCGGCGCGCCGGCTTGCCCGGCAGCAGCACCTCGAAGCGGGCGATGCGCTGGCTCCAGCCCGGCGTCAGCAGCTGTCGGCTGACAAAAGCCTGCAGCGCCTGCACCGGGTTGAACAGGCGCAGCCGGTTCGGCGGCAGCACCAGCATCGGCAGCGCGCTGGCCTCCTCGTGCGACAGCGGCTCGACGAAGCTGCACAGCACCGCAACGCGCGCCCATTGCGCCAGGCTCAGCCCGCCGGCGCCGGCGGTGTGGGCCGCTTCCATGTCGCGCACGATGCGCAGCGCATCGCGGAAGCCGTTCGCCGCCTTGGCGTGGTTGGCCTTGGTGCTGATCATCGCCAGGTTGCCGGCGGCGTAGCCGGCGTCGTTGCGCACCCGGTCGACCGAAGCGTCGCTGCCCTCCAGCGTCGCGGTGGACAAGGCCAGGCGGGTGATCGGGCAGTGGCTCACCTCGATCTGCTGCAGGTGGTTGGGCGTGACCTGCACCAGCTCGACGCTGCGCCCGCGCAGCCAGGCGTGCAGGCGCAGCTGCAGCCACTTGCGCACATGGCGCGAGGCCAGCAGCGTGCGGCTGCCGAAGGCGGCCTGGCCGGCGAGCAGGCCGTGGCGCAGGCTGGAGGGCTCCTGGTCGTACGGCGCCGGCGGCAGCAGGCCGTGGTGGGCGTAGTCCCAGCCGAGCTCGAAGCCGATGTGCTCGTGCGTGGTCAGCGAGGTCGACACGGTGGAACGGAAGGTTTCGCCGGTGGCGTGGACGAAGGCGGTGGCCATGGAAGAGTCCTCTCGGTGGCGCCGCGGGCTGCGGCATGGAGGGCAGTCTCTTGGCCAGGTGGCTCAATGCGTGAGCCACCCTCGGCAGCGATGCTCGGGGTATGCTCGCCCACACTGGCTCATCTGCTGAGCCACCCTGTCGATAGACACCGCCGATGGACCGCACCGAACGCTTCTACAAGATCGAGATGCTGCTGAAGAGCCGCGGCAGCGTGAGCTTCGCGACGCTGCGCGAGGAGCTCGACGTCTCGCCGGCCACGCTCAAGCGCGACCTGCAGTACCTGCGCGACCGGCTCAACGCGCCGATCGTCTACGACAGCTTCGACAACGGCTACCGTTTCGATGGCGGCACGCAGGTCGGCCCGCGCCACGAGCTGCCCGGCCTGTGGTTCAGCGAGAACGAGATCCACGCGCTGCTGACCATGCACCAGCTGCTTGCCGGGCTGGACGACGACGGCGTGCTGTCGCGCCACCTGCAACCGATGCTCGAGCGCCTGCAGGGCATGCTGGGGGCCGACGCCGCCGAGGCGCGCGAGCTGATGCGTCGCGTCAAGGTGATCGGCACCGCGCGGCGGCGCGTGCCCAGCCGCTGGTTCGAGCTGCTCGGCAGCGCGCTGGTGCAGCGCAAGCGAGTCTGGCTGCGCTACTTCAAGCGCAGCGACCGGCGCGAGAGCGAGCGCGAGGTCTCGCCGCAGCGCCTGGTCAACTACCGCGCCACCTGGTACCTCGACGCCTGGTGCCATGCCAGCGACGGGCTGCGCCGCTTCGCGCTCGACGCAGTGCGCGAGGCGCGCCCGCTGGAGGCCAAGGCGAAGAACGTGCCGGTGCGCGAGCTGGAGGCGGCGCTGGACGCCGGCTACGGCATCTACGGCGGCGCCGACACGAAGGTGAAGTGGGCGACGCTGCTGTTCGCCGCCGACGCCGCGCAATGGGTGGCCAACGAGGAGTGGCACCCGCAGCAGAAGGCGCGCCACCTGGCCGATGGCCGCTACGAGTTGCAGGTGCCCTATACCGACGCCACCGAGCTGGTCATGGACATCCTGCGCCACGGCGACAGCGTGCAGGTGACCGGCGACAAGGCGCTGGCCGCGGCGATCGGCGCACGGCTGCGCAGCGCCGCCGCGCAGTACGCTTGAGCTCCCGCATGGCACCCGCAGAGGAGAGACCGAGATGAAGGCGACATGGAACGGCGTGCTGATCGCCGAGAGCGACGACACCGTGGTGGTCGACGGCGATCACTACTTCCCCGAGGCCAGCGTGAAGCGCGAGTACCTGACCTTCAGCAACCATCGCACGAACTCCGCGAAGGGCCAGGCGCAGTACCACAGCCTGCTGGTCAACGGCGAGATGAACCCGGATGCCGTCTGGTGCTACCCCGCGCCCAGCGAAACCGCGCTGGCGCTGAAGGGCCGCATGGCGTTCTGGAAAGGGGTGAAAGTCACCGAGTGACAAAACGGCGGTACTCGCTAGCATGGTTCTTGCGGCGGCGACCGGCTGCCGAACCCCTCCCCCACGAAGGAAAGAACCGATGCAAAAGTTCGCTCTCGCCCTGATCGCCGCCGCATGCGCGTTGCCCGTCGCAGCGCAGGCGCAGTCCACGCTCGACAAGGTCAAGGCCAGCGGTGCCATCACCGTGGCCTACCGCGAGTCGTCAATCCCGTTCAGCTACCTCGACGACAAGGCCGCGCCCACCGGCTTCGGCTGGGAGATCTGCGGCAAGATCGTCGACGAGGTGAAGAAGGCCACCGGCCGCGCCGACCTGAAGGTCAACACCCAGGCGGTGACCTCGGCCAACCGCATCCCGCTGCTGCAGAACGGCACCATCGACATCGAGTGCGGCTCGACCACCAACAACAGCGAGCGCGGCAAGCAGGTCGCCTTCGCGACCAATTACTTCTACACCGGCACGCGCTTCCTGGTGAAGGCCGGCACGCCGGTGAAGGCGCTGGCCGATCTGAAGGGCAAGCAGGTGGTGTCGACCACCGGCACCACCAACTTCAAGATCATCCGCAACCTCAACGAGGAGCAGAAGCTCGGCATCGACCTGCTCGGCGCGAAGGACCACGCCGAGTCGGCGCTGATGGTGCAGAGCGGCCGCGCCGTCGCCTTCGCGATGGACGACATCCTGCTCTACGGCCTGAAAGCGAGCTCGCAGAACCCGGCCGAGCTCGCGGTGGTGGGCGATCCGATCCAGGTCGAGCCCTACGCGATCATGCTGCGCCGTGACGACCCGTCGTTCAAGAAGCTGGTCGACGACACGCTGGCCGGCCTGATGAAGAGCGGCGAGTTCGAGAAGCTCTACAACAAGTGGTTCATGTCGCCGATCCCGCCCAAGGGCATCAACCTGCAGGCGCCGATGAGCCAGGAGCTGAAGGACAACATGAAGGCGCTGTCGGACAAGCCGGCGACCTGAGCGCGGCGGCGGCGGGGCGGCCATGGCGGTGATCGTCGATCGACTGTCGTGCCACCCCCGCCATCTCGACTTCGTCGCGCAGCTGGTGTGGCGCGAGTTCTGGGCCGACGTGCCCGGCGGCATGAGCGAGGCCGAGCTGGCCGACGCCTTTGCCGGCCGGGCTGCGCCCGGCCGTGTGCTGGCCAGCCTGATCGCGCTGGACGGTGACGAACCGCTCGGCTGCGTGCACCTGATCGACAACGACGACGAGTCGCTGCCCGAGCTCTACCCCTGGCTGGCGGCGATGGTCGTCGTTCCAGGGCGGCGAGGCCAGGGCATCGGCTCGCTGCTGGTCAAGGCGCTGGCGCGCGAGGCGAAGGTGATGGGCTTCGAGCGGCTCTGGTTCGGCACCGACGGGCCGGGCTTCTACGAGCGGCTCGGCGCCGTGAAGCACCTGCAGAAGGGAAACGACTTCTGGATCATGACGCTGCCACTGGGCTGATCCGTCACAGCGTCAGCGCCAGCCGCGTGCCCTGGTCGATCGCCCGCTTGGCGTCGAGCTCGCCGGCTTCCAGCGCACCGCCGATCAGGTGCACCGGCACGCCGGCGGCGCGCAGCGGCGCCTCGAGTTCGCGCAGCGGCTCCTGGCCGGCGCACAGCACGATGGTGTCGCACTCGATCAGCTGGCCGTCCTGGCGCTTCTCGCCGTAGGTCACGAACAGGCCCTGCGGCGTGATGCGCTCGTAGTTGACGCCGCCGACCATCTCGACCTGCTTCATCTGCAGCGCCGCACGGTGGATCCAGCCGGTGGTCTTGCCCAGGCCCTTGCCGAGCTTGCCGGCCTTGCGCTGCAGCAGCGTCACCTTGCGCGCCGGCGCCGCGGGCTGGGCGCGCACCACGCCGCCACGCACCTCGGCCGGATCGGCCACGCCCCACTCGGCCAGCCACTCCTTCAGGTGCAGCGTCGGCGAATGGCCGTCGGCGGTGACCAGGAATTCGGCGACGTCGAAGCCGATGCCGCCGGCGCCGACGATGGCCACCCGCTCGCCGACCGGCTTGCCGTGCAGCAGCACGTCGATGTAGCTGAGCACGTTGGGGCCGTCCTGGCCGGGGATCTTCGGGTCGCGGGCGCTGACGCCGCTGGCCAGCAGCACGGCGTCGAACTGCTGCGCGGCCAGCGTCGTGGCGTCGGCCCGCGTGGCCAGATGCAGCGTCACGCCGGTGGCGGCCAGCCGCCGCTCGAAGTAGCGCAGCGTCTCGTGGAACTCTTCCTTGCCCGGGATGCGCTTGGCCATGTTGAACTGGCCGCCGATGCGCCCGCTGGCCTCGTACAGATGCACCTCGTGGCCACGCTCGGCCAGCGTGGTCGCCGCGGCGAGGCCGGCCGGACCGGCGCCGACCACCGCGTAACGCTTCTTCGCCGGCGCACGCTGCAGCACCAGCTCGGTCTCGTGGCCGGCACGCGGGTTGACGAGGCAGCTGGCGATCTTCAGCTGGAAGGTGTGGTCCAGGCAGGCCTGGTTGCAGGCGATGCAGGTGTTGATGTCGCCGCTGCGGCCTTCACGCGCCTTGCGCGACGAAGTCGGCGTCGGCCAGCAGCGGGCGCGCCAGGCTGACCATGTCGGCGCAGCCGTCGGCGAGGATCTGCTCGCCGACCTCGGGCATGTTGATGCGGTTGCTGGTGACCAGCGGGATCGTCAGGCCGGCGGCGCGCAGCTCCTCGCGCATCTTCTTCGTCACCCAGGCGAAGGCGCCGCGCGGCACGCTGGTGGCGATGGTCGGGATGCGCGCCTCGTGCCAGCCGATGCCGGTGTTGAGGATGGTCGCACCGGCGGCGCTGACCGCCTTGGCGAGTTGCACGACCTCGGGCCACGAGCTGCCGTCGGGGATCAGGTCGAGCATCGACAGCCGGTAGATCAGGATGAAGTCGCGGCCCACCGCCTCGCGCACGCGCTGCACGATCTCCACCGGCAGGCGCATGCGGTTCTCGTAGGCGCCGCCCCAGTCGTCGCGGCGCTGGTTGGTGTGGGTGACGAGGAACTGGTTGATGAAGTAGCCCTCGCTGCCCATCACCTCGACGCCGTCGTAGCCGGCCTCGCGGGCCAGCGTCGCGCAGCGCACGAAGGCGCGGATCTGCCGCTCGATGCCGCGCGCGGAGAGCTCGCGGGGCGTGAACGGCGAGATCGGCGACTGGATGCGCGACGGCGCGACGCACAGCGGGTGGTAGCCGTAGCGGCCGGTGTGCAGGATCTGCAGCGCGATCCTGCCGCCCTCGGTGTGCACCGCGTCGGTCACCAGCTTGTGGCGCCGCGCCGCGGCGTGGGTGGCCAGCGTGCCGGCGAAAGGCTTGGCCCAGCCTTCGATGTTCGGCGCGAAGCCGCCGGTGACCATCAGGCCGACGCCGCCACGCGCGCGTTCAGCGAAGAACGCGGCCATCGCCGGGAAATGCTTGCGCCCGTCCTCCAGCCCGGTGTGCATGCTGCCCATCAACACGCGGTTGGGCAGCGTCGTGAAGCCGAGGTCCAGCGGGGCGAGGAGGTGGGGGTAGGCGCTCATGCGCGGCATCGTAGCCGCGCACCCCGCTGGCGCGCCTGGGGTCAGATGCCTAGGATCTTCTTGGCTTCGCCCAGCGCCTTCATCGAGTCGTCGTGCTTGCCGGCCTTGTGTGCGGCCTCGCCGTCGGCGCGCAGCTGCTTGACCTTGGCGGCGTCGGCATCGGCGAGCTTCGGGTTGGTGGCGAGCTTGGCGTCGATCGCCTTCATCTCGTTCGGGCAGTTGTGGGCCAGGGCGCCGCCCGCGGCGAGCGCGAGCACGGTGGCCAGGAGAGCAGACCTCATCGTGGACTCCTTGTTCTGACACCGGCCGGAAGGGGCCGTGCCGCGCAATCTATGCGCGCGAGGCCCTGACCGCAACAGGGTCTCGTTACCGGATCTTGCCCAGCAGGGTCTCGACGTTGTCGAGCATGTGGCCGAGGTCGGCACGCGCCGCCGGCTTGTCGCCCAGGCGGGCCGACAGTTCCTGCTCCATGAAGCACACCGTCATGCGCACGTAGGCACTGTCCAGCGCCTTGCGCACCGCCGACATCTGCCCCGCGATGGCCAGGCATTCCTCGCCTTCTTCGATCATGCGCTGGATGCCGCGCAGCTGGCCCTCGGCACGCTTGAGTCGGTGCAGCAGGTCGGTGCGGGACTTCTCGTCGTTGAGGACGGACATGGTGCAGGCGGCCGCCGCGGGCGGGGCAGGAGTCGTGCGATGGGTCGGCATTGTGCGATACCCCCGCCGTTCACGCTGCCCCCGCGCGCGCCTGGATCGGGATGACCGGCGGCCCCTCGGGCACGAGCAGCGTGCCGGCGCGCAGCCCGCGCACGGTGGCGAAGCTCAGGCCCAGGATGAGCAGCGAGGCCAGCGCCAGCAGCGCCAGCGCCGGCACCTGCAGCCAGCGGCCGTCGGGCTGCTCGGCCAGGCGCAGCGTCAGCGCCGCCAGGGCAGCGAGTGGAAAGCTCATGCCCCAGTGCGGGATGCCGAAGGGCTGGTCGGCGATGCGCCGCGCCTGCGTGGCCACCCACAGTGCCTGCGCCAGCGCCATGCCCCACAGCATCCAGCTCAGCACGGCGGGTGCGCCGAACTGCATCGCCGCCAGGCCGATCACCGCCGGCGGCGCGACGAAGATGAACAGCGTCGGCAGCAGCCGTTCGGGCAGCATGCCGGCCTGGCCGATGCGCACGAGGGTCAGCACCACCACCACCGGCCAGAACAGCAGCCCGAGGCCGAACTGCGCCGCAGCCCAGGGCTGGAAGCCCAGCGGCACGCCGGCCAGCGGCGCGAGCACGTTGCCGACCACCGGAATGAACAGCGCCGGCGTGATGCCGCCCCAGTTCCACGCCGCCGCGCCTTGAACGGCAGTGCCGCGCAGCCAGCGCGACAGCACCCACAGCGTGATGCCGAACTGGCCCAGCGAGCCGATCAGCCAAAGCGCGCGCAGGCCGGGCAGTTCCGGCCCGAAGTGGGCCACCGCCAGCGTCACCAGCAGCAGCAGCGAGATCGGGATGGCGGCGAAGAAGGCATGGCGCACCGGATGGTTCAGGTCCTCGCGCACCGCGTCGGCATGGCGCTGCCAGCGCAGCACCAGCGCCAGCAGCAGCGTCACGAAGACCAGCAGCGCGACGAGGGCGGCGCCCAGCGACAGCACCCCGGCCATCTCGCCCATGGCCGGCGCGGCGCGGTGCCAGGCCAGGCCGAGGCCGGACCAGCCCATCACGGTGGCGAACCAGCCGGGCATCAGGTGCTTGAGGGGCGTGCGGTCGTCGTTCATGTCGGCAGGCTACCGCAGGGCGGAGTGCCGTGTCGGGTCAGCGCGAGCACGCGTCACCGCCTTCCTTCATGCCCAGCCGCTTCATCAGGAAGCTCGGCGGGCAGAAGCCGGTGAAGCCGGACTGGAGCAGGTTGAAGCCGACGAAGGCGGTGAAGGCGAGGAACCAGCGGCTGACGAAGATCGGGCTGCCGTCGACGCCGAGTGCCAGCGAGAGCAGCACGAAGAAGCCCGCCATGCTGCGGATGGCACGTTCGATGGTCATGGTGAACTCCTTGAGTAGAGCGTGTGGTAGAGAACCGGGATGACGACCAGCGTCAGCAGCGTCGAGACGAAGATCCCGAAGATCAGCGAGACCGCGAGACCGTTGAAGATCGGGTCGTCGAGGATGAAGAAGGCGCCGGTCATCGCGGCCAGGCCGGTCATCGCGATCGGCTGCGCGCGCACCGCGGCCGAGGCGACCACCGCGTCCTTGAAGGCCATGCCTTGCGCCAGCTGCAGCTCGATGAAGTCGACCAGCAGGATGGAGTTGCGCACGATGATGCCGGCCAGCGCGATCATGCCGATCATCGAGGTGGCGGTGAACTGCGCGCCGAGCAGCGCATGGCCGGGCATCACGCCGATGAGGGTCAGCGGGATCGGCGCCATGATGACCAGCGGCGTCAGGTAGCTGCGGAACTGCGCCACCACCAGCAGGTAGATCAGGATCAGGCCGACGGCGTAGGCGGCGCCCATGTCGCGGAAGGTCTCGTAGGTGATCTGCCACTCGCCGTCCCACTTTATCGCGTACTGGCGGAACGGGTCGCCGGGTTGCCGGATCCAGTACTCGCCCGCCCCTTCGTCGGCGAGCTTGCCGCGGATCGCGAACAGGCCGTACAGCGGCGAGTCGACCAGGCCGCGTGCGTCGCCGGCGACGTTGCGCTCGCCGACATCGCCCATCACGTAGCTGACGCCCTGCAGGTCCTTGGTGTAGCGCGGCTTGTCGATCACGCCGCGCTCGATGCGCACGAGTTCGGACAGCGGCACGAGCTGGCCGCTGCCGCTGCGCAAGGGCAGCGCAAGCAGGGAATCCAGCCCGAGCTGCTGCTCGGCGGGCAGTTGCAGGCGCAGCGGCACCGGGTACTTGCTCTGGCCGTCGTGCAGGTAGCCGGCGTCGGCGCCGGACAGCGCGGCGTGCACCGTCTGCGCGATGGTGGCGACCGGGATGCCCAGCGTCTCGGCACGCTGGCGGTTGATGCGCAGCCAGGCGCGCGGCGCGTCGGCGGCCAAGGTGCTGTCGATGCCGACGATGTGCGCGGTGTCGCCGAAGGCCTTCACGACGCGCTCGGCCAGCTTCAGGCGGCCGGCCTCGTCGGGGCCGTAGACCTCGGCGACCAGTGGTGCCAGCACCGGCGGGCCGGGTGGCACCTCGACGACCTTCAGCCGCGCGCCGGCCTTCGCGGCGATCGTGTCCAGCGCCGGGCGCAGGCGCTGCGCGATCGCATGGCTCTGCTCGTGGCGGTGTGCCTTGTCGACCAGGTTGACCTGCAGGTCGCCCTGCTCGGCATCGGCGCGCAAGTAGTACTGGCGCACCAGGCCATTGAAGGTGATCGGGCTGGCGCTGCCGGCGTAACCCTGCAGGTCGCGCACCTCGGGCTGCTTCGCCAGGTGGGCGGCGAGCTCCTGCAGCGTCTGCGCGGTGGTTTCCAGCGGCGTACCGGCAGGCATCTCGAGCACCACCTGGAACTCGCTCTTGTTGTCGAAGGGCAGCATCTTCAGCACCACCCACTGCACGACGGCGAGGCCGGCGGAGAGCAGCAGCGCGGCGAGCACGCCGCCCAGCAGCAGCCAACGCTTGCGCGCGCTGTCGAGCAGCGGGCGCAGCACGCGCTCGAACAGGCGCTGCAGCCGGGTCGGCGCGCTCGATGCGGCGGCGGCGTGCTCGCCGCCGTGCGGCTTCATCAGCTTCAGCGCCAGCCAGGGCGTGACGGTGAAGGCGATCGCCAGCGACAGCGCCATGCCCAGGCTGGAGTTGATCGGGATCGGGCTCATGTACGGTCCCATCAGCCCGCTGACGAAGGCCATCGGCAGCAGTGCGGCGATGACCGTCAGCGTGGCCAGGATGGTCGGCCCGCCGACCTCGTCGACCGCCGCCGGGATGATCTCCACGAGCGGCTTGCCGGGCGCGAGCGCCTGGTGGCGATGGATGTTCTCCACCACCACGATGGCGTCGTCGACCAGGATGCCGATCGAGAAGATCAGCGCGAACAGCGACACCCGGTTCAGCGTGAAGCCCCAGGCCCAGGAGGCGAACAGCGTGGCCGTCAGCGTCAGGATCACCGCCGCGCCGACGATCACCGCTTCGCGCCGCCCGAGCGCGAGGCCGACGAGCAGGATCACCGAGCCGGTTGCGAAGGCCAGCTTCTGGATCAGCTTGTTGGCCTTCTCGGCAGCCGTCTCGCCGTAGTCGCGTGTGATGGTGGCCGTCACGTCGGCCGGCAGCACGGTGTTGCGCAGCTCGTCCAGGCGCGCACGGGTGGCGCGTGCCACGTCGACGGCGTTCTGGCCTGGCTTCTTGGTGACGGTGATCGTCACCGCCGGCTGCACGCTGCCGGTGCCGCCCGAGGCTGCCGCTCCGGGCGTGAACCAGACGTAGCGCGCCGTCTGCCGAGCACCGTCCTCGATGCGCGCGACCTCCGACAGCCGCACCGGCTTGCCGCCGGCGACACCGACAACCAGTTCGCCGACCTCGGCCGCCGAGCGCAGGAACTCGTCGGTCTCGACGCTCAGCAGGCGCGGCGCGCCGGCGCCGTCGTCGAGCACCGCGCCCGCCGGCATGGCTTGACTCGCGGCGGCCAGCGTGGCCTGCAGGCGGGCGATGTCGATGCCACGCTCGCGCAGGCGTCCGGGGTCCAGCCAGATGTTGACCGCTCGGCCGGGGCCGCCGATGGTCTGCACCTCGCGCACGCCGGCGACACGTTTCAGCTCGGCCTCCAGCGTGTGCGCAATGCGCTCGAGATCGGCGGCAGGAGTGCCTTCTGCCGTCGACAGCGTGACCGCCAGCACCGGCACGTCGTCGATGCCCTTGGGCTTCACGACCGGGGGCAGCACGCCGAGCTTGGCCGGCAGCCAGTCCTGGTTGGCGTTGAGCACGTCGTACAGGCGCACCAGCGCCTCGGTGCGCGGCACACCGACCTGGAACTGCACCGTCAACAGCGCCAGCCCCGGCCGCGAGACGGAGAACGTGTGCTCGATGCCGGCGATCTGCCCGAGTACCTGCTCGGCCGGGCGGGCGACGAGGTTCTGCACGTCCGCGCTCGACGCGCCGGGGAAGGCGATCAGCACGTTGGCCATGGTCACGTTGATCTGCGGCTCCTCCTCGCGCGGCGTGACCAGCACCGCGAACAGGCCGAGCAGCAGCGCGACCAGCGCCAGCAGCGGCGTCAGCGCGTGGCTCTGGAAGGTCCGCGCGAGGCGGCCCGAGATGCCGAGGGTCGGGGAATGCACGGGCGTGCTCCTCAGGGCGCCGCACGCGCGCCCAGCAGGCCCGCACGCACCGGGTCGGCGGCGATGCGTTCGCCAGAGGCAACACCGGCCAGTACCTCGACACGCCCCGCCACCTCCGAGCCGACCCGCACTGCGCGCAGCACGAAGCCGTCCGGCCGGGCCACGTAGACGGCGGTCAGCTCGCCGCGGCGCAGCAGCGCGTCGGCCGGAATGGTCGGTCGTGCGCTGGCGGCCGCGGCCGGCAGACCGGCCACCAGCACGCGCAGGCTCTGCCCCGGTCGCGACCCGGCGGCGTCGGCCGGCAGCTCGAGCCGCCACTCGACGGTCTGCGACACCGGATCGGCGGCGGGCAGCAGCTCGCGGGCGGTCGGCTGCACGACGCGGCCGTCGGGCAGCTGTACCTGCACCTGCTTCGCCACGGCCACCGCGGCGGCGCGCGAGGCCGGCAGCTGCACGACGGCGCGCAGGCGGCCGGGTTCGTACAGCGTGATCAGCGCGCGACCGGGCAGCGCCAGGTCGCCGGCTTCGACATGGGTGGCCGACACCACCGCGTCGTAGGGCGCGATGATCTCGGCGTTGCCCTGTGCGACGGCCGACTGGGCGCGTGCTGCGCGCGCCTGCGCGAGCCCGGCCTGGGCAGCGCGGTGCTGGGTGTCGGCACTGTCCACCGCGGCCTGGCTGACGAAGCCGCTCTTCAGCAGATCGCGGTTGCGGTTCAGTGCCAGTTCGGCGTTGCGCGCCTCGGCCTCGGCCTGGGTGACGGCAGCGTCGCTGCGGGCGACGCCGGCGCGGCTGTCGCGGTCATCGATGCGCAACAGCGGCTGGCCGCGCTTGACGCTGTCGCCGGCCTTGACGCGCAGCACCAGCACGTTGCCGCCGAGCTGCGCAGTCAGCGTCGCCTGGCGCAGCGGCTGCAGCACGGCGTCGAAGTCGGCGGCGGCGCCGGCGCTGGCCGTGCCGACCGTCAAGGTCGCCACGGCGGGTTCGTTGCCCGCGTGCACGGCGCCGGCGGCGAACAACAGGGCGCTCAGCAGGATCGACGGAACGGGGTGGAACTTCATGGTGCGGCGAAGCTTGGTACGGGCCTCGAGTATATACCCATTGGGGTATGCAAGAAAACAGCGTCCGGCCGAACCGGCTACGCTTGCGGCAATGCCTTCCCTGAACCCGCCCGCTCCCGCCGCATCGCTGGCCGCATCGGCCGTGCACCAGCGGCGGTTGCGCGAGGTGTGGCGCTCGGCCGGCTGGCCCTGCCAGGACCTGGTCGAGGCCGAGCTGCTCGCCGCCGGCCTGCTCGAGCGTGTGCGCCAGGCCAGTGGCCACGAGACGCTGCGCGTGACCGACGCCGGCGTCGCTGCGCTGGCCGCGACGCTGCAGCACAACCGCCGCCGCCGTGATGCCCACGAGGCGCTGGTCGAGCGCGTCGCGCGCGAGATGTCGCGCGCCGGGCGCATCGCCTGGCGTGGGCTGTCGCTGCGCGCCCATGTGGACGACGCCGACGACAGCGGTGGCCGCTGGGTGATGGCGATGCCGGACGTCTTCTCGATCCGCCACACCACGGTCGAGGACTGGCTGGAGCCGGTGGTTCACGAGATCAAGGTGAGCACGCGCCGACCTGCGTTCCGACCTTCGCCACCCGCACAAGCGCCAGGCCTATCTGGCGCTGTCGAGCCAGTGCTGGTACGTGCTGAAGGCGGGCATCGCCGAGGTCGACGAGGTACCGGCCGAGTTCGGCGTGATGTTCGCACTCGACGACGGTTCGCTGGACGTGGCCCGGCCCGCCGCCAAGCGGGCGATGCGCCTGCCGCTGGGCACCTGGATGGCGCTGGCCCGCGCCAACGCCGAAGCGTCGCCCGACGGCGAGGCGCAAGGCCTGGCTGGGTGCGTCGGCCGAAGGGGACGCTTCATGAGCGGCTTCTGGTCGCGGCTGCTCGGCGGCAAGCCCGCACCGGCCGCGGCCCCGGCCGCAGCGCCGGCGGCTGCGCCGACGGCAGCAGCGGCCACGCCGTCGGCGATGCCGACCTTCGGCGCGCGCCGCCCGCTGGTCGGTGCCAACGGCGAGTTGGCCGGTTTCGAGTTCCGCCTGTCGCCGGCGACGCAGCGCCGCCTGCAGGCCGGTGGCGAGGGTCCGGCGGCCGCGGCGCACGCGATCGCGCTGCTGTCGGCGATGCGTTCGACGCTGGCCGCCGGCCGCATCGCGCTGGGCGAACTGCCGGCCGGGCTGCTGACGCGGCCGGCCGTCGCCGAGCAGGTGCCCGAGGGGGCGTGGATCGCAGTCCAGGGGGCCTTCGACGCCGGCGACAGCATCGCCGGCGCCCTGATGCAGTGGCGCACCCGTGGCGTGAAGCTGGGCGCGGCCGATGGCGCGCCGCAACCGCCGGGGGCGAGCTTCGTGCTGTTGCGCCCCGCGGCCGGCGGCATCGAGGCGGTGCTGCAGGCGGCCGACCGCTGGCAGCGCGAGGAGCCCGCGCGCACCCGCATCGCCGTCGACCTGCCCGGCGTGGAGGCGATCGAGCAGGCGCTGGAGCGTGGTGTGTTCCTCGCCGCCGGGCGCGTCGAGGCCGGCGACGGTGCATTCGCCCAGCGCCGCATCGTGCAGCCGGCGACGCAGCGCCTGTGCCAGTTGCTCAACGACGTGGTGGCCGACCGCGACACCGCGCAGATCGGTACCGTGCTGCGCTCCGACCTGGCGCTGTCGTACCGGCTGCTGCGCTGTGTCAACAGCCCGGCGGTGGGCCTGGCGCGGCCGGTCGAATCCGTCGAGCAGGCGGTGATGGTGCTCGGCCGCGCCGAGCTGTACCGCTGGCTCAGCGTGCTGCTGACCGCCTCGGGCAGCGGCCGGCCGGCCTCGCGCGCGCTGCAGGACGTGGCGCTGGCCCGCGCGCGGTTGCTCGAGCTGCTGGCGCTGGACGCTGGCGCCGTCCCGCCAGCGGCGATGTTCACCGTCGGCCTGCTGTCGATGCTCGACACGCTGCTGCAGGTGCCGCTGGCCGATGCGCTGCAGCCGCTGCAGCTGGCCGAGCCGGCCCGCGCCGCGCTGCTCGAGCGTGCCGGGCCCTGGTGGCCGGCGCTGGATCTGGCGATGCGCATCGAACGCCATGACCTCGACGGCGCGGAACCGCTGGCCCAGCCCTTCGGCGGGCTCGACGCCGTGCTGGCGCGGGCCGACGAGGCCTGGGCCTGGTCCGCCGCACTGGCCCGTGCCCAGGCGGGCGCGGCATGAACGACCACGCGGCGCGCGAGCGGGCGGCATTGTGGGCGGCGCTGGCGCTGATCGTCGCCTGGGGTGCCAACTTCAGCGTGCAGAAGGAGGTCTTCGCGGCGCTGTCGCCGGGCGGCTTCCTGTTCGTGCGCTACCTGATCATGCCGGTGGCCGCGGCGCTGCTGCTGGTCGCCCATTTCGGCAGGCGCTGGCCGCGCTTGCCACGCGGCGAGCTGCTGCAGCTGCTCAAGCTGGGCATCGCCGGGCACCTGCTGCACGTCGGCCTGGTGACCTACGGCATCCACTGGTCGACGGCATTCTCCAGCTCGCTGATCCTGGCGATGGGGCCGGTGTTCACGCTGCTGATCCTGCGCTGGCACGGCACCGAGCGGCTGACGCGCGGCCAGGTGGCGGGTGTCGCCGTCGCGGTGGTCGGCGTGCTGGTGTTCCTGTCCGACAAGCTGCTCGGCGCGCAGTGGCAGGCCAGCGGCGGCGACCTGACGCTGCTCGTCGCCGCCTCGTTCTTCTCCTATTACACGGTGGCCGCCAAGCCGCTGATCCAGCGCCACGGCGGCGTGGTCGTGATGGCCTACGGCACCTTGCTCGCCAGCCTGCCGGTGGTGGCGCTGAGCGCCGCCGCCGGGCTGCAGGTCGACTGGGCGGCGGTCAGGCCGTGGATCTGGGTCGGCACGCTGTACGCGGTGCTGATCGCCGCCTTCCTCGGCTGGATGGTGTGGGGCTGGGTCAACGCGGTGCGCGGCGTCGCACGCACCGCGCCGCTGATGTACCTGATGCCGCCGGTGGCCGCGCTGGTGGCCTGGGCGGTCACCGGCGAGCGCTACACGGCGATCAAGCTGCTCGGCGCGGCGATCACGCTGGGCGGCGTGGCGCTGGCGCAATACGCCTCTGCCTCTTCCCGCGACGAGGTGCGCGACTCGGTCCCTCCCGTGGACTGATCAGCGCGCCCGCTATCATTCGCGGGCTTCAGGTGCTTCCGGCCGATCCTCGGCCGGTCGTTAAACGGGAAGCAGGTGCCGTGTCCGCGAGGACACGAAAGCCTGCGCTGCCCCCGCACCGGTAAGCGGGTACACGTCCATCTCTGTGCCACTGCGGGCTCGCGCCCGTGGGAAGGCGGTGGTCGCGTCGCAGCGCTGCTGCGGCAACCCGCGAGCCCGGATACCGGCCTGCCAAGCGCAGCCGCCGGTGTGCCGCAAGGCCGTCGGTACATGCCAACAACGCAGCCTGCGGGGACGCTGGCTGCTTGGAGTCCATCTGATGTCCGCTTCCCGTCGTCGCTCGTCCGCCCTGCGCGGTCTGGGCTTTCTCGTCTCTTCCACCCTTCCCTTTGTTTCCCTGGCCGCCGAGCCGCAGAACCTGCAGCCGGTGGTGGTCACTGCCACGCGCACGCCGCAGCCGATCGACACCGTGCTCGCTGACCTGCGCGTGATCGACGCCGACACCATCGCCGCCGCCGGCGCGATGACGCTGACCGAGCTGCTGCAGGCACGCGGCGGCGTCGAGATCAGCGCCAACGGCGGGCCGGGCCAGGTGTCCGGCCTGTTCCTGCGCGGCAGCAATGCCAACCATGTCGTGCTGCTGGTCGACGGCGTGCGCATCAACTCCGCCACCGCCGGAACCAACGCCTTCGAGAACCTGCCGCTGGCGCAGATCGAGCGCATCGAGATCCTGCGCGGCGTCGGCAGCAGCCTGTACGGCGCCGACGCGATCGGCGGCGTGATCCAGGTGTTCACGAAGAAGGCCGATGCCGAGCGCACCGAGGCCAGCGTCGCCGCCGGCCGCTGGGGCCTGCGCGAGGCCAACGCGGGCCTGTCGCGGCGCTTCGGCGCGACGCGGCTGTCGCTGCAGGCCGGCTGGCGCGAGTCCGACGCCTTCTCGGCCACCAATCGAGAAGAACACCTTCTCCTTCGACCCCGACGACGACGGCTACCGCAACACCAATCTCGGCCTGACGCTGGACCACGACTGGGCCGACGGCCACACGCTGACGCTGCGCGGCATGACCAGCCGCGGCCGCACCGAGTTCGATGCCGGCCCCGGCACCGCCGACGTCAACCGCCAGCGCCTGTCCAGCCTCGCGCTGGAAGGCCGCGACCGCATCGACGCGAACTGGCGCAGCCTGCTGCGCCTGGCGCGCGGCGCCGACCACATCCGCACCGACGGCGCCTTCCCCGGCTACTTCGACACCGACCAGGACCAGGCGACCTGGCAGAACGACATCGCCGCGCTCGGCGGCCAATGGGTCGCCGGTCTCGAGGGCCGGCGCGAGAAGGTGCACAGCGACACCGCCTTCTCGAAGACCACGCGGCGTTTCCTGGCCGCCTTCGGCGGCTACAGCGCCCGCTTCGGCGACCACCTGGTCGAGGCCTCGGCGCGCCACGACGACGATTCGCAGTTCGGCGGCCACGCCACCGGCAAGCTCGGCTACGGCTTCAAGTTCACGCCGCAGTGGCGCGCCTCGGCCAGCCTGGGCACGGCCTTCAAGGCGCCGAGCTTCAACGACCTGTACTACCCGCTGTCGTTCGGCTTCTCGGGCAACCCGGACCTGAAGCCGGAGCGTGCGCGCAGCGCCGAGCTGGCGCTGCGCCACGACGGCGGCGCGCTGCAGGGCGGGCTGGTGCTGTTCCAGAGCCGTGTGCGCGATCTCATCGCCGTCGACCCGACGTTCACCACCGTGGTCAACGTCAACAAGGCGCGCATCCGCGGTGCGACGCTGGACGCCGCCTGGCGCGAAGGCATCTGGACCGCGCGCGGCGAGATCACCCGCCAGGACGCCGAGGATGCCGAGACCGGCACGCGGCTGGTGCGCCGCGCGAAGCTGTTCGGCAGCGCCAGCGTCGGCGTGACGCTGGGCGACTGGCGCGCCGGCGTCGAGTGGGTCGGCAGCGGCGAGCGTTTCGGCGCGGCGAGCAACAGCGATGCCTCGCGCATGGGCGGCTACGGGCTGGTCAACCTGACCACGGCCTGGTCGATCACGCCGCGCTGGACGCTGGTCGCGCGGCTGAACAATGCCGCCGACAAGGCCTATGAACTGGTGCAGGGCTACAACACGCCGGCTCGCAACCTGTTCGTGTCCCTGGCCTACTCCGACCTGTAGACGACGAAGGAAAGCCCTTGCCGATGGCCCGCGCGTGGCGAACCTGGCTGCTGCTGGCCCTCGCGGCCGGCGCGGTGGCGTGGCTCGCGCTGGCCAGCGGCAGCGTGTGGCTGCCGCCCGACGAGGTGCTGCGGCTGCTGCTGGAGCCCGACGCCGGCAGTGCCTCGCAGGTGCTGCACACGCTGCGCCTGCCGCGCGCGCTGGTGGCCTTCGGCATCGGCGGCCTGCTGGCGGTGGCCGGGGCACTGATGCAGGTGCTGCTGCGCAACCCGCTGGCCGACCCCTACGTGCTGGGCGTGTCCGGCGGGGCCTCGGTCGGCGCGCTGATCGCGCTGCTGCTCGCCGGCGCGACGTGGTGGATCGAGGCCGGTGCCTTCGCCGGCGCGCTGCTGTCCATCGTGCTGGTGTTCGCGCTGGCGCAGCGTGACCTGTCGCGCCTGGACGCCACCGCGCGGCTGGACAGCGCGCCGCGCCTGCTGCTCACCGGTGTGATGCTGGCGGCGCTGTGGTCGGCGCTGATCACGCTGCTGCTGATGCTGGCGCCGGAAGCGCGGCTGCGTGGCATGCTGTTCTGGCTGGCCGGCGACCTGGGCGGCAGCGAGGCCTCGCTGTGGCCGCTGGGCGTGCTGGCGCTGCTGCTGCTGCTGTCCTGGCCGCTGGCGCGCGAACTCAACGTGCTGCTGCGCGGCGCCACCGGTGCGCAGGCGTTGGGCGTGCCGGTGCTGCGGCTGCGCCGGGTCGTCTACGTGCTGGCCTCGCTGGCCACCGCGGTGGCGGTGACCGCCGGCGGCGCCATCGGCTTCGTCGGCCTGGTGGTGCCGCATGCACTGCGCCTGGCGATGGGCAACGATCAGCGCCTGCTGCTGCCGGCCTGCGCGCTGGCCGGCGGCACGCTGCTGCTGGCCGCCGACACGATCGCGCGCACGATCGTCGCACCGCAGCAGCTGCCGGTCGGCGTGATCACCGCACTGCTCGGCGTGCCGACCTTCATCGCGCTGCTGCTGCATCGTGGGGGGCGGCGATGAGCGCCACGAAGCTGCTGCTCGAGACGCGCGCATTGAAAGTGGTCGCCGGCCCGCGCACGCTGATCAGCTCGCTCGACCTGCAGGTGCAGCGCGGCGAGCTGTGGTGCGTGATGGGCCCGAACGGCAGCGGCAAGACCACGCTGCTGCACACGCTGGCCGGGCTGCGGCCGGCGCAAGGCGGCAGCATCGCGCTGAAGGGCCGGCCGCTGGCCGACTGGCCGCTGGCCGAGCTGGCGCGCCAGCGTGGCCTGTTGCCGCAGGCGCAGCACGACGCCTTCAGCGCTGCGGTCAGCGACGTCGTGCTGCTCGGTCGCCACCCGCACCTGGGCCGCTGGGCCTGGGAGAGCGACGCCGATCGGCACATCGCCGCCGCCGCGATGCAGGCGATGGATGTCGCGGCGCTGGCCGACCACGACGTGACCACGCTGTCCGGCGGCGAGCGCCAGCGGGTCGGCATCGCCGCGCTGCTGGCGCAGGACCCGTCGCTGCTGCTGCTCGACGAGCCGGTCGCCCACCTCGACCTGCACCACCAGGTGACGGTGCTCGAACACCTGCGCCGGCTGGCCCTTGAACGCGGCCGGGCGGTCGTGATGTCGATCCACGACCTCAACCTGGCGGCGCGTTTCGCCACCCATGCGCTGGTGATGGGGCCGGGCGAGCGGCTGCACCAGGGCCCGGCCGAGTCGACGATGAACGAGGTGGTGCTCAGCGCCGCCTTCGGCCACCCGGTGGCGGCCGAGCGCTACGGCAGGCGCACCGTGTTCGTCGCCGACTGAGCCATGTGGCGCAGCGCCCTGCTCCTGGCCCTGGGTCTCGCACTGCTGCCGGCGCATGCCGCCGTGCAGGTGTCCGACGACGCCGGCACGAGCATCACGCTGGCACGCCCGGCGCAGCGCATCGTCAGCCTCGCACCGCACCTGACCGAGCTGCTGTTCGCCGCCGGTGCCGGCGCGCAGGTGGTCGCGGTCGGCGCCTACAGCGACTACCCGGAGGCGGTGAAGGCGCTGCCACAGGTCGGCGACAGCGCGCTGCTCGACCTGGAACGCATCGTCGCGCTGAAACCCGACCTGCTGGTGGTCTGGCGCGACGGCAACTCGCCGCAGCAGCTGCAGCGCCTGGCGACGCTGGGCATCCCGATGTACGCCAGCCAGCTCGGCACGCTGGCCGACATCGCGACCACGCTGCGCCGCTTCGGCCGCCTGGCCGGCAGCGAGGCCGCGGCGGAGGCGCGCGCGCAGCGCTACGAGGCCGAGCTGGCGGCGCTGCGCGAACGTTATGCCGGGCGCAAGCCGCTGCGGGTCTTCTATCAGATCTGGCAGCGGCCGCTGCTGACCATCAACGACCGCCACCTGATCAGCCAGGGCCTGGCGCTGTGCGGGGCGAGCAACGTGTTCGGCCGCCTGCCGCCGCTGACGCCGACGGTGGGCGAAGAAGCCGTGGTGGCCGCCGACCCCGACGCCATCGTCACCAGCCGTGTCGGCGGCGAGCGTGGCAGCGGCCCGGACGGGCTGGACACCTGGCGGCGGCTGACGCAGCTGAAGGCGACGCGCAACGGCGCGCTGCTGGTGATCGACCCCGACACGCTGCACCGCTCGTCGGACCGCATCACCCAGGGCATCCAGGGGCTGTGCGAGAAACTCGACGGCGTGCGGGGCCGGCGCTGATGCGGCACACTGCCTCTCCGTCGTCGGAGAGCCGCCCATGAACCGCGTTGTTTCGTTCGCCCTGGCCGTGCTGGCCGCTGCGCTCGCGACAGCCTGCTCGAAGCGCGAGCCCGAGTCGGCGGCCGCCGCGGCGCCCGGCGCGGTGGCGCAGGCCCCGGCCGACGGCGGCATCGCCTGGGAGCGCGTCGCCGGCGAGGCCGAGGTCGACGCCGCGTTCGCGCGCGCCAAGGCCGAGGCCAAGCCGGTGTTCGTCTACTGGGGCGCCAAGTGGTGCCCGCCGTGCAACCAGCTGCAGGCGACGCTGTTCAACCGGCAGGACTTCATCGAACGGTCGCGCAGCTTCGTCGCCGTCTATGTCGACGGCGACCGGCCTGGCGCGCAGAAGCTCGGCACCCGCTTCGCGGTGCGTGGCTACCCGACCACCGTGCTGTTCGACCGCGACGGCCGCGAGCTGACGCGCCTGCCCGGCGAGGTCGATGCCGAGCAGTACAACGAGCTGCTCGGCGTGGCGCTGGGCGCGCAGCGCCCGGCCCGCGAACTGCTCGCCGTGGCGCGGCGTGGCGGCGAGGGCCTGGCCGAGGCCGACTGGCGCCTGCTGGCCGGTTATTCGTGGGAGACCGACCAGCAGCAACTCGCCGGCAAGGAAGCGCTGGCGCCGCTGCTGCGCGAGCTGGCGCTGGCCTGCCCGCAGTCGACGCCGGCGCTGGCCGACAGCGCGATGCGCCTGCGTCTGAAGGCGCTGGCCGCCGGCGACGCGAAGGCCGGCCCGGTGGCCGACGCCGCCGCGCAGCGCGAGGCGGTGATGGCGCTGCTGGCCGATCCGGCGCGCTCGCGCCGTTTTGTCGACGTGCTGGCCGGCAACGCGCAGGAACTGGTCTCGGCGCTGGCTGCTGCCGGCGCGCCGGAGCGCACGCCGCTGGTCGCGGCGCTCGACACTGCGCTGGCCCGGCTGCAGACCGACTCGACGCTGTCGCGCGCCGACCGCCTGGTCGCGCTGGTCGCACGCATCAAGCTGGCCGTGCCGGGCGCGCTGCCGGCGCTGCAGGTCGAGGTGCGCGAGATGGCCGCCCGCTTCGACGCCGAGATCCGCGACGGCTACGAGCGCCAGGCCGTGATCACCACGGCGGCCTGGGCGCTCGAGCAGGCGACGCTGCTCGACGAGTCGGACGCGCTGCTGAAGGCGAATCTGGCCAAGAGCCATTCGCCCTACTACCTGATGAGCGACCTGGCCGACAACGCCAAGAAGCGTGGCGACAAGGCCGCTGCACTCGACTGGTCGGCACAGGCCTTCGAGAAGAGCGAAGGCACGGCGACGCGGCTGCAGTGGGGCGCCAGCTACCTGCGGGCGCTCACCGAGCTGGCGCCCAAGGACACGGCGCGCATCGAGGCGCTGGCGGCGAAGCTGATCGACGAGGCGGCGGCGCAGCCCGACGCCTTCGACGCCCGCAGCGGCCGCTCGATGCAGCGCGTCGGCAAGCTGCTGCGCGACTGGGACCCGCTGGGCGAACAGGCCGCGCTGAAGCGCCGGCTGCAGAAGCGGCTCGACCCGGTCTGCGCGAAGCTGCCGCCGGGCGAGGCGCACACGCTGTGCGACGGCGTGCTGAAGCCGCCGGTGGCCAGTTGAAATGAAGCCCCCAGGCTCACTTTGTTCGCTGCCCCCCGAGGGGGCGCTCAGTGGCTTCGGAACGGCCGGGCGCCACTGAGGGCGATCAACGCGGCCTGGGCGGCAGGCGCAGCTCGTAGCGCGTGCGCTTGTCCACGTCGAGGAACTGCAAGACGCCGTCGTCCCATTCGTAGCTGGCGAAGAAGCCGTCGATCTGCATCGTGCCGTGCATCAGCACGACGTCGAGCTGGCTGCTGTTCAGCGTCAGCTGGTAGACGATGTCGCTGATGCGCACGTTCAGCCGGCGCGGGCGCAGCACGTCCACCTGCGCTGCGCCGCAGTCGGCCGTCGCCTCGCCGACGGCGACGCACCAGCGGCCCTCGTAGCGGCCCGGCGGCGGCGCCTCGGCGCTGGCGGCCGCGGCCATCGCCGTCGACGCCAGCGCCAGCACGAGGAGCGGGCCGCCGCGCATCGTCGTCACGCCGCCTTCAGCAGGCCTTCGGCCTTCAGGGCGGCCTGCACGGCCGGGCGCTCGCGCATGCGGGCCATGAAGGCGCCGACGTTGGCGAGGCCGGTGATGTCGACACCGACCACCCCCGCCCAGTTGGCGACGGTGAACAGGTAGGCGTCGGCGACGCTGAAGGCCTCGCCCATCAGGTAGTTCCTGCCGGCGAGCTGGCCGTCGACCCAGGTGAAGCGGTCGACCAGCCGCTTGCGGAACACCGCCTTGGCCTCTTCCGGCACGGCGGGGTTGAACAGCGGCGAGAAGCTCTTGTGCACTTCGCTGGTCAGGAAGTTCAGCCATTCCTGCAGGCGGTAACGCGCCATCGTGCCAGCAGCCGGCGCGAGGCCCTTGGCGGGCACCTGGTCGGCGATGTACTGCACGATCACCGGTCCTTCGGACAGGCGCTCGCCGTTGTCGAGCTCGAGCAGCGGCACGTAGCCCTTGGGGTTGATCGTGTAGTAGTCGGTACCGTCCTGCAGCTTGTGCGTCTTCGTGCTGGCCAGCACCGGCTCGAAGGCCAGGCCGGCCTCGCGCAGCACGATGTGGGGCGAGAGCGAACAGGCGCCGGGGCTGTAGTAGAGCTTCATCGGGTGTCTCCTGGGTCGGGTTTCGGGCCATGACATTACAGCGTCGCGCGCGCCCACCGGCATGCAAGGCGATTCAGCGAGGTGTGCAAATCCGCTGACTCGAAACGGCGCCATGCGGCCGCTACATTGGTTCCATGAAGACCACCACTGCCTCCATCACCCGCTCGCGCGGCGTCGAACGCCTCGTGCGCGGCCAGCCCACCTCCGACGGCGCCGGCGTCAAGCTGACGCGCGTGCTGACGCAGCCGCTGCAGCACCGGCTCGACCCGTTCCTGATGCTCGATGCCTTCGGCAGCGACGCGGCGAGCGACTACATCGGCGGTTTCCCCGACCACCCGCACCGCGGCTTCGAGACGGTGACGATCATGAAGGCCGGCCGCATGCGCCATGGCGACAGCGTCGGCAACGTCGGCCTGCTCGAGCCGGGCAGCGTGCAGTGGATGACCGCCGGCCGCGGCATCATCCATTCCGAGATGCCCGAGCAGGAGCAGGGCCGCATGGCCGGCTTCCAGCTGTGGGTCAACCTGGCCGCGAAGGACAAGATGCAGCCGCCGGCCTACCGCGACGTGGCGCCGGCCAACGTGCCGGTGTTCGAGCTCGACGGCGGCGTGCGCGTGCGCGTGATCGCCGGCAGCACGCATGGCGTGACCGGCGCGGTGAGCCGCCCCACCACCGAGCCGCTGGTGCTGGACATCACGCTGCCCGCCGGCCAGGCTTTCGAGCTGCCGGTGCCGGCCGGTCACAACGCCTTCGCCTACGTCTACGGCGGCGTGGCGGTGGAGATCGGCGGTTCGCCGGCGGCCAGCGAGCACATGGCCATCCTGCGCAACGACCCGCAGGCCGATGGTGTGCGCTTCGTCGCGCCGGCCGGTGGGGCGGATGCGCAGATCCTGTTCGTCGCCGGTGCGCCGCTCGGCGAGCCGATCGCGCAGTACGGCCCGTTCGTGATGAACACGACGCAGGAGATCCACCAAGCGGTGGCCGACTTCCAGCGCGGGGTGCTGGCCGGCTGATACAGGGCCGCCACGCGGCTGGGCTAACCTCGGGGCTTTCGTCCCCGAGGTTCAGCGCCCGCCCATGCCCCGCAGCATCCTGGAAGAAAGCCGCCTGCACACGGCGATCCGCGACAAGGTCGCCAACCTGCACGCCGACATCGTCCACAACGTGCAGGCCGCGGCGGCGTCGAACCGGCTGCTGGTCGTCGGCATGGCCGGCAACCCGCATGTGCGCAAGGCACGCAAGGCGCTCGACGCCGCCGGGCTGGCCCACCAGTACCTCGAGTTCGGCAGCTACTTCAGCGGCTGGCGGCGCCGCAACGCGCTGAAGATGTGGAGCGGCTGGCCGACCTTCCCGATGGTGTTCGCCAAGGGTGTGTTGATCGGCGGCGCCAGCGACCTGGAGCGCCTGCTGGCCAGTGGCGAGTTGATGCGATTCCTCGGCGAGCCGTGAGACAACGACGCGCCCTGTTGTCGGTCGCTGTGGCGGCGCTCGCGCCGCTGGCGCAGGCCGCCGGGCCGGCGCCGTGCCGCATCGACGGCCTGCCCCACGAGGTGCTCTGCGGCAGCCTGGAGCGGGCGCTCGATCCCGCGCGCGCCGACGGCCCGCGCTTCCCGCTGAACTACGTGGTCGTGCCGGCGCTGGCGCGGCGCAAGCTGCCCGACCCGGTGTTCCTGCTCGCCGGGGGTCCTGGCCAGAGTGCAATCTCGCTGGCCGCGCAGGTGATGCCGCTGTTCGCGCGCCTGAACAACCGCCGCGACATCGTCTTCGTCGACCAGCGTGGCACCGGGCGCTCGGCGCCGCTGGACTGCGAGGAGCCGCGCGAGGCCGGGCTCGCCGAAGCGGCCGATCCGGCGAAACAGCTGCAGCGCCTGGCCGCGTGCCGGGAGCGGTTGCTGCGCCTGTCCTACGTGAAGAGCGCCGCCGACCTCGGCCTGTTCACCACCACGCTGGCGATGCAGGACCTGGACGCGGTGCGCCAGGCCCTCGGCGCCGAGCGCATCAACCTGGTCGGCGCGTCCTACGGCACGCGGGCAGCGCTGGAGTACCAGCGCCAGTTCCCGGCCAGCGTGCGGCGCAGCGTGCTCGACGGTGTCGCGCCGCCGGACATGGTGCTGCCGGTTAGCGCCGGTGCCGACGCGCAGGCGGCGCTCGACGCCTTGTTCGCCGCCTGCAGCGCCGAGCCGGCCTGCACACGGCGGTGGCCGACGCTGCGCGCGCAATGGGACGCGCTGCTGGGTTCGCTGCCGCGCGTGGTGGCGGTGGCCGACCCGCTGAGTGGCAGGCCGGAGTCGTTCACGCTGAGCCGCGAGCTGCTGCTCGGCGCGGTGCGTGCGCCGCTGTACGTGCCGACGCTGAGCGCCGCGCTGCCGGCGGCGATCGCCGCCGCCGCCGAGGGCCGCTTCGAGCCGCTGGCGGCGCTGGCCGGCGTGCTGTCGCGTCGCGGCGGGCCGCGGCTCTACACCGGCATGCACTTCGCGGTGATCTGTGCCGAGGATGCGCCGCGCATCGCCGGCGCCGCATCGGCTCCGGCGCGCGACTTCGGCAACGGCCTCGCGCCGTTGTACGAACAGGCCTGCGCCGGCTGGCCGCGTGCCGCGGTGCCCGAGGCCTTCTACCGTGTCGGCACGGCCGCTGCGCCGGTGCTGCTGCTGGCCGGCGGCATCGACCCGGCGACGCCGCCGCGCCATGCGAAACGGGTGGCCGAGGCGCTGGGCGCGAAGGCGCGGCTCGTGCTCGTGCCGAACGCCGGCCACGGCCTGCTCGGCAGCGGCTGCGTGCCCGACCTGCTCTACCGCTTCATCGACGCCGCGGACGACGCCCAGGCATTGGCGCTCGACGCCGCCTGCATCACCGGCATCCCGCGCCCGCCGGCCTTCGTGCCACCGGTGCCGGAGGCGGCCCGATGATCCGCATCGAGCAACTCGCCAAGAGCTTCGCTGCACCGCGTGCCAGCCTGTTCGGCCGACGCGGCACGCCGGTGCTGGCGGTGCGCGAGGTCGGATTCAGCGCGAAGGACGGCGCCATCACCGGCCTGCTCGGGCCGAACGGTGCCGGCAAGACGACGACGCTGCGCATGCTGGCCGGGTTGATCCGCCCCGATGCCGGCACGCTGCAGGTCGACGGCATCGAGGTCGCTCAGCGCCCGCGCGAGGCGCTCGCGCGCATGGGCGTGCTCAGCGACGCACGCGGCCTCTACCCGCGGCTGACGGCGCGCGAGAACATCGTCTACTTCTCGTCGCTGCAGGGCATGGCGCGCGAAGAGGCCCAGGCACGCGCCGAAGCGCTGGCGCAGATGCTCGACTGCACGGCGCTGCTGGAGCGCCGCACCGAAGGCTTCAGCCAGGGCGAGCGCATGAAGGTCGCGCTGGCCCGCGCGCTGGTGCACGACCCGGCGAACATCGTGCTCGACGAGCCGACCAACGGGTTGGACGTGGTCGCCACGCGCGCGCTGCGCGAGACGCTGCAGTGGCTCGCCTCGCCGGCCGGCGGCGGCAAGTGCATCGTCTTCTCGACGCACATCATGCAGGAGGTCGAGCGGCTGTGCGACAGCGTCGTCGTGGTGGCGCGCGGCCGCACGGTGGCGCAGGGTACCGTGGCCGAGCTGCGTGCGCGCTGCGGCACGCGCGACTTCGAGGAGGCGTTCGTGCGGCTGGCCTATGCGGACGAGGTGCAGTCATGACCGCATGGACGGTGTTTGCGAAGGAGTGGATCGACGCGCTGCGCGACCGCCGCACGCTGATGGTGGTGCTGCTGTCCAGCGTGCTGATGGGGCCGCTGGTGCTGGTGGCGCTGTCCGGCCTGGTGGCCTCGTTCGAGTCGCGCGCCGAACGCCGCGAGGTGGTGCTGGCCAACGCCGAAGCCGCGCCGACACTGGTCAACTACATCGCCCGCCAGGGTTTCACGGTGAAGCCGGCGCCGCCGGATCACGAAGCGAAGCTGCGCAGCGCCGACCTCGGCGACCCGGTGCTGGTGATTCCGAAGGACTTCGAGGCGGCGCTGCAGCGCGCCGAGGCGCCGCTGCTGCTGATCGTCAGCGACAGCGCGAACAAGCGCGCCGAGGCCGGGGTGGGCCGGCTGCAGCGGCTGGTCGGCGGCTTCAACCGCGAGCGCGCCACGCTGGCGCTGGCGCTGCGCGGTGTCTCCGGCGAGCTGCTCGAGCCGGTGCGTGTGGACGCGCAGGACCTCGCCAACCCGCAGACGCGCGGCACGCAGATCACCGGCATGCTGCCCTTCTTCGTGCTGATGGCGGTGCTCTACGGCGCGCTCAATGCGGCGCTGGACAGCACGGCCGGCGAGCGCGAGCGCGGTTCGCTGGAACCGCTGCTGATGAACCCGGCCTCGCCGCTGGCCATCGTCGCCGGCAAGTGGGCGGCGGTGTCGGCGGTGGCGCTGCTGATCGCGGTGCTCAGCTGCTTCAGCTTCATCCCGGCGCAGTGGCTGCTGCGCAGCGACACGCTGGCCGCGCTGTTCCAGTTCGGCTGGCGCGAGGCGCTGTGGTTCGTCGCCATCATCGCGCCCTTCGCGGCGGCGCTGTCGGCGCTGCTGATGGCGCTGGCGATCCGCTGCCGCAGCGTCAAGGAAGCGCAGGCCAGTTCGGCGGTGCTGGTGCTGGGGGTGTCGTTGATGCCGCTGGTCGGGCTGCTCAACCCGGGCGGCGAGGAGCGCTGGCATTTGTGGGTGCCGGCGCTGGCGCAGAACACGCTGATGACACGCGTGCTGAAGGGCGACGCGCTGGGTGCCGAGCCGCTGCTCGTCTCGCTGGGCATGTGCGCGCTGCTGGCGTTGCTCGGCGTCGGCTTCGTCGCGCGTGTGCTGCGCCGCGCGGCGGTGCGCTGAGCGGAGCGCGATGCAGGGCATCATCGCGGCATGAGCCACGTTACCCACGAGATCCGCTGGCGCTGCTGCCGCTTCGATGAACTCGGCGTCCAGGAACTGGAGCGCATCTACCGCGCCCGCCAGCAGGTCTTCAACATCGAGCAGGACTGCGTCTATCTCGACGTCGACGGTGTCGACCCGCAGTGCATGCACCTGGCCGCCTGGTCGGACGCGCACGACCAGCCGCTGGCCTACGCGCGCATCGTCGCGCCCGGCGTGAAGTACGCCGAGCCGTCGATCGGGCGCGTGATCACGACCGCGCCCGCGCGTGGCACCGGCCTCGGCCGCGAACTGGTGCGGCGCGCCGTCGAGCAGGCCGTCGCGCTGCATCCCGGTCAGGGCATCCGCATCTCGGCGCAGGCGCACCTGGCGCGCTTCTACGGCGGCTTCGGCTTCGAGGTCGTCGGCGACGAGTACATGGAGGACGGCATCCCGCACATCGAGATGCTGCGCCCCGCCGGCGCCGCTACTTGAGCTCGGACTTCACCGCGCAGGTGTTGATGCCCAGCAGCGTGTAGGCCGGGCACCAGCCGATCAGGCCGGTGGCCAGCGGCACGACGCCGATCCAGCCCCAGACGCCGACGCTGCCGGTGGCGGCCAGCGCGATCAGCACCAGGCCGGCGATGATGCGCAGCGCGCGATCGATGCTTCCTTCGTTGGTCTTCATGACTGTGTTCCTCGTTGGCGGCCATACCGGCCGGGGTACACAGTGTCGCGACAATGGGCGACGCGGTGTTGATCTCGGTCATGCCGCGCCGCCGGCCGCACTCAGCGTGGCTGCGTCGCGTCTTCGAGGTGGCCGAGCCAGCGCATCGCCTGTTCGCGGCTGCTGCCGCACATCGCCTCGCTGGGCTGCAGCGACGCGCAGACGGCGGGCCGCTCGGGCTGGCCGAAGATCGCGCAGCGCAGATCGGCGGTCAGCTGGACGCAGGCGACACCCGCCGGCTTGCCGTCGGGCATGCCGGGGATCGGGCTGCTGATCGACGGGGCGATGCAGCAGGCGGCGCAATGCGGGCGGCAGTCCATGCGGGGTATGTGCAGTCTTGCGGCCAGAACGATAGCCGATAGGCCCGCGGGCCGACCCTTCGGGTGACTTCGGCAGAGGCGGTCTCTACAATGCCGCCTTGCTCAAAATTTAGGCACCAGGATGAAACCCCCAAGCTCACTTCGTTCGCGGCCCCCCGAGGGGGCGCTCAGTGGCTTCGGGACGGTCGGGCGCCACTGACATGTTGTTCCCTAAGGACTTCGACGTCATCGTCGTCGGCGGCGGCCACGCCGGAAGCGAAGCCGCGCTGGCCGCGGCGCGCATGGGCGCGGCCACGCTGCTGCTGACCCACAACATCGAGACGCTGGGCCAGATGAGCTGCAACCCGTCGATCGGCGGCATCGGCAAGGGGCACCTGGTCAAGGAGGTCGATGCGCTGGGCGGTGCGATGGCACTGGCCACCGACGAGGCCGGCATCCAGTTCCGCATCCTCAACGGTTCCAAGGGGCCGGCGGTGCGGGCGACACGCGCCCAGGCCGATCGTGTTCTGTACAAGGCGGCGATCCGCCGCCGGATCGAGAATCAGCCCAATCTCTGGCTGTTCCAGGGTGCTTGCGACGACCTGCTCCTGCAAGGCGATCGGGTGGCCGGGGTCGTGACGCAGGTGGGCGTGCGCTTCAACGCGCGTGCGGTGGTGCTGACCGCGGGGACCTTTCTCGACGGGCGCATCCACGTCGGCCTGCAGAACCATTCGGCCGGACGCGCCGGCGACCCGCCGGCCGTCGCCTTGTCGGCGCGGCTGAAGGAACTGAAGCTGCCGCAGGGGCGGCTGAAGACCGGCACGCCGCCGCGCATCGACGGGCGCTCGATCGACTTCTCGAAACTGGCCGAGCAGCCGGGCGATGGTGTGCCCGGGTCGGACACGCCGATGCCGGTGTTCAGCTTCGTCGGCGATGCGGCCACGCACCCGCGCCAGCTGCCCTGCTGGATCACCCACACCAACGAACGCACCCATCAGATCATCCGCTCCGGCTTCGACCGCAGCCCGATGTTCACCGGGGTGATCGAGGGCGTGGGCCCGCGCTATTGCCCGAGCATCGAGGACAAGATCAACCGCTTCGCCGACAAGGGCTCGCACCAGATCTTCCTCGAACCCGAGGGCCTGACGACGCACGAGGTCTACCCGAACGGCATCTCGACCTCACTGCCTTTCGACATCCAGATCGCCGCGGTGCGCTCGATGGTCGGCCTGGAGAACGCGCACATCCTGCGCCCGGGCTATGCGATCGAGTACGACTACTTCGACCCGCGCGAGCTGAAGTCCAGCTTCGAGACGCGCGCGATCGGAGGCCTGTTCTTCGCCGGCCAGATCAATGGCACGACGGGCTACGAAGAGGCGGCGGCGCAGGGCCTGTTCGCCGGCTTGAACGCGGCGCTGCAGGTGCGCGGCGAATCGGCGTGGCTGCCGCGCCGCGACCAGGCCTACCTCGGCGTGCTGGTCGACGACCTGATCACCAAGGGCGTTACCGAGCCCTACCGCATGTTCACCAGCCGGGCCGAGTTCCGGTTGCAGCTGCGCGAAGACAACGCCGACCTGCGCCTGACCGAAGAAGGCCGGCGCCTGGGCTTGGTGGACGACGCGCGCTGGGACGCCTTCTGCCGCAAGCGCGACGCCGTGCTGCGCGAAAGCGAGCGGCTGAAGGCGACCTGGGTGAACCCGACGCTGGTGTCGGCGGCCGACGCCGAACGCCTGCTCGGCAAGGCGCTGGAGCATGAATACAACCTGGCCGACCTGCTGCGCAGGCCAAGCGTCGACTTCGACAAGGTGGCTGAGCTGGTGGCGATCGCCAAGCCCGAGGCTGGCGTTTCACGTGAAACCTTGCGCGCTGAACTCGGTGTCAAACCTCGCCGACGCGGTGATCGAGCAGGTGCAGATCGGCATCAAGTACGCCGGCTACATCGACAAGCAGAACGAGGAAGTCGAGCGCGCCGCGGCCTACGAGAGCCTGAAGCTGCCGGCCGAGCTGGACTATGCGCAGGTCACCGCCCTGTCCTTCGAGGTGCGTCAGAAGCTGGCACGGCACAAGCCGGAGACGCTGGGCCAGGCCTCGCGGATTTCCGGCGTGACACCGGCGGCCATCTCGCTGCTGCTGATCCATCTGCGCAAGGGCCGCTTCAAGGGCTTTGCCGCCAACGCCGGCCAGGCCAGCGATGCCGCCTGAAGTGTCGGCGCTGCGACCGGCGCTGGCGGCAGTGTGCCGCGAGCTGGCGCTGGAGATCGACGATGCGGCGCTCGACCGGTTGCTCGCCTACCTTGCGCTGCTGCAGCGCTGGAACGCGACCTACAACCTGACCGCGGTGCGCGATCCGGCGGAGATGCTGACCCAGCATCTTGCCGACTGCCTGGCCGTCGTCGCCCCGTTGCGGCGCCAGCTTGGTGTGGGCGCCGCCCGGAGGCTTCTCGACGTCGGCAGCGGCGGCGGGCTGCCGGGGGTGGTGCTGGCGGTGCTGGAGCCGGCCTGGTCGGTGACTTGCGTCGACACCGTCGGAAAGAAGGCGGCGTTCATCCGGCAGGTGGCCGTCGAGCTGGGCCTGCGCAATCTTGAGGCCGAGCATGCGCGTGTCGAGGCGCTGAAGCGCCCGGCCTTCGACCTGATCACGTCGCGCGCCTTTGCGTCGCTGGCGGACTTCGTTTCGCTGACCCGGCCTCTGCTGTCGCCGGACGGCGTGTGGGCGGCGATGAAGGGCAAGACCCCCGAGGCGGAACTGGCGGCGCTGCCCGCAGGCGTCACCGTGTTTCACGTGGAACCGATCCGGGTTCCAGGTCTCGATGCCGAACGCTGCATCGTGTGGATGCGCGAGGCGGCGCCGGCGGGGGTGGGGCTGGTACATTCCTGACTCGCACTCCGGGTCTTCCGGCGTGTCGCCGCCCTGGGCCGCTGGCCCGCCCCACCCGTCCTCCTCTGCGCCCATGGCCCGAATTTTCTGCATCGCCAATCAGAAAGGCGGCGTCGGCAAGACCACCACCACCGTCAACCTGGCCGCCGGGCTGGCGCGCATCGGGCAGCGTGTGCTGGTGGTCGACCTCGACCCGCAAGGCAATGCGACCATGGGCTCGGGCATCGACAAGCGCGCGCTTGAGTTGTCGGTCTACGATGTGCTGCTGGAAAGCGCCAGCGTCGCCGAAGCGCGGCAGCGCAACGACAAGACTGGCTACGACGTGCTAGGCGCCAATCGCGAACTGGCCGGCGCGGAGGTCGAACTGGTCGAACTGGAACGGCGCGACAAGCGGCTGAAGACGGCGCTGGCGGCCGTCGACGCGGAGTACGACTTCGTGCTGATCGACTGCCCGCCCTCGCTCAGCCTGCTGACACTGAACGGCCTGTGCGCCGCGCATGGCGTGGTGGTGCCGATGCAGTGCGAGTACTTCGCGCTCGAAGGCCTGTCCGACCTGGTCAACACCATCAAGCAGGTGCACGCCAACCTGAATCCGGACCTGCAGATCATCGGCCTGCTGCGGGTGATGTACGACCCGCGCATCACGCTGCAGCAGCAGGTCAGCGAGCAGCTGAAGACTCATTTCGCCGACAAGGTGTTCGACACGGTCATTCCACGCAACGTGCGGCTGGCCGAAGCGCCGAGCTACGGCCTGCCTGGCGTGGTGTTCGACCCGGCCTCGCGCGGCGCTCAAGCCTTCGTCGAGTTTGCCGGCGAGATGGTCAAGCGCATCGAAGCCATGCGGTGATGCCATGCGCATGAACCCAGTCGTCGCCCGCAGCTTCGACCCCTACCTGCTGTCGCGGGTGGAGGACGCCGGCCTGAACGCCAGCGCGCCACCGCAGCAGCGCTGGCTGGATGGCTGGCTGGTGCGGCTGTCGCCGGGCAAGGCCAAGCGCGCGCGCTGCATCAACGCGGTCGCGCCCGGTCGCATGCCGGTGGCGCACAAGCTGGCCTTGTGCGAGTCGGTCTATGTGCAGGCGGCGTTGCCGCTGATCGTGCGCATCACGCCCTTCAGCGAGCCGACCGGGCTGGACGCCATGCTCGAGGCCATGGGCCTGGAGCGCTTCGACGACACCCGGGTCATGGTGCTGGAAGACCTGACCAACATCGTGCCACCCAGCCTGCCATCCTCGCTCAGCGTTCAGCCCGTCGGCCTCGAAGCCTTTGCGCAGCGGGTCGGTGCGCTTCGTGGTTCGCCGCTGTCGCAGCGCCTGGCCCATGGCCAGCGCCTCGCGCAGTCACCGGTCCCGTTCCAGGCCTTCGAGATGAAGCTCGATGGCGAGGTCGTCGCCTGCGGCCAGTTCGCGCAGGAGGCCGATCTGGTCGGCCTGTACGACATCTTCACCGCCGAGTCGGCCCGGGGCCGCGGCTATGCCTCGCGCTTGTGCGCCCAGCTGCTGGTGGAGGCGCACAACCGTGGTGCGCGGCACGCCTACTTGCAGGTCGATGGTGACAATCACCCGGCTCGCACCATCTACCACCGCCTCGGCTTCGGCGACGCCTACGCCTACCACTACCGCTCGCGCGACGCAGACAGCGCCTGAGCGGCGGCGTCGCTCAGAGCCCGAGGCCTTCGTCGACGCCGAGGTGCACGTTCATCGCCTGGACGGCGGCACCGCTGGCGCCCTTGCCCAGGTTGTCCAGGCGGGCCATCAGCAGTGCCTGGGTGTCGCTCGCGAACACGAAGATGTCGACGCGGTTGGTGTCGTTGCAGGCCTGCACGTCGAAGAAGCCGTCTTCCAGGGTGCCCGGGTCGGACAACGGCATCACCCGGATGAAACGTTCGCCGGCATAGCGTTTGGCGTAGGCGGCGTGCAGCGACGCGCCGGTCGTTCCGGCTGGAAGCTGCGACAGATGCAAGGGCACACTCACCGACAAACCCTTGTAGAAATTGGAGACGATCGGCATGAAATGCGGCGCCTGGGTGAGCCGCGCATGCGCCGTCATCTCCGGGATGTGCTTGTGGGTGAGCTTGAGCGCATAGGGCCGCGGCGACTCCAGCCGGGTATCGCCACCCGCCTGGTACTGCTCGATCATCTTCTTGCCGCCGCCGGAGTAGCCGGTGATCGAGGTGGCGCTGATCGGCAGCGAGGCCGGCACCAGGCCGGCATCGACCAGCGGGCGCAGCAGCAGGATGAAGGCCGAGGCGTGGCAGCCCGGGTTGGCGATGCGCTTGCTCGCGCGCAGCGCCGCACGCTGCTCCGGCGCCAGTTCCGGCAGGCCGAACACCCAGCCCGGCGCAGTGCGGTGCGCGGTGCTGGCATCGATCAGGCAGGTGGCCGGGTTGGTGACCAGGCTGGCAGCTTCCTTGGCAGCGGCGTCCGGCAGGCACAGGAAAGCGACGTCGGCGGCGTTGAGCAGGCGGGCGCGCTCGGTATGGTCCTTGCGCTTGTCGGCGTCGATGCGCAGAACCTCGACGTCGGCACGCTGCGCGAGATACTCGTGAATGCGCAGGCCGGTGGTGCCCTCCTGGCCGTCGACGAACACGCGGGTCTTCATGTCACGCTTCCCGAAAGATGGACGACAAGCATAAGGCAAACCCTGATCCGAACGGGCACACGGTGTTGCTGCTGCCGGGCTGGCTGAACTCCGGAGAGGCGCACTGGCAAAGCCGCTGGGAGTTGCTGCACGGGCACCGGCGTGTCGACCAGGACGACTGGTTGTGGCCGCGGCGCGGCGACTGGATGGCCCGTCTCGACGAAGTGCTGCTCGAAACGCCGCAGCCGGTGCTGCTCGTCGCGCACAGCCTGGGCTGCCAGCTGGTGGCAGCATGGGCGGCCCATTCGGCGCACGTGGAACGCGTGGCGGGTGCGCTGCTGATCGCGCCGCCGGATACCGAGCGCGAGGACATGCCGCCCAACCTGTTCAACTGGCGGCCGATCGTGCGCGAGCGACTGCCCTTTCCGAGCCTGGCCGTGATCAGCAACGACGATCCGTATTGCGCCTTGCCGCGCGCCACGCAGATGGCCGACGACTGGGGCGCCGAGCGGGTCGACATCGGGCCGCGCGGCCACATCAACGGCGAATCCGGTCTCGGCGACTGGCCGGAGGGCGTCGCGCTGCTCGGGCGCCTGCCGGCCCGCACCGTCTGATCGCGGACAATCGCCGCCCATGGTCACCAAGAAACCCAAGGGCCTCGGGCTCGGGCTGGAAGCGCTGCTCGGCCCCAAGGTCTCCGACACGCCGCGCCCCGCCGGCGATCAGCTGCCTTCCGCGCTGAAGCTGGAGCTGCTGCAGGCCGGCAAGTACCAGCCGCGTACGCGCATGGACGAAGGCTCGCTCTACGAGCTGGCCGAGAGCATCAAGGCGCAGGGCGTGATGCAGCCGGTGCTGGTGCGCCCGGTGGGCGGCGGTCGCTACGAGATCATCGCCGGCGAACGTCGCACGCGCGCCGCGAAGCTGGCCGGCCTCGACGAGGTGCCGGTGCTGGTCAAGGACGTGCCCGACGAAGCCGCCGCGGCGATGTCGCTGATCGAGAACATCCAGCGCGAGGACCTCAACCCGCTGGAAGAAGCGCAGGGCCTGAAGCGGCTCACCGACGAATTCGGCCTGACGCACGAGCAGGCCGCGCAGGCGGTCGGCCGTTCGCGCAGCGCGGCGAGCAATCTCTTGCGCCTGCTCAATCTGAGCGAGCCGGTGCAGCAGATGCTGATGGCCGGCGACCTGGACATGGGGCACGCCCGCGCGCTGCTGCCGCTGGACGGCGCGCAGCAGATCCTCGCGGCCGGCGACGTGGTCGCGCGCAAGCTCAGCGTGCGCGAGGCCGAGAAGCTGGTCAACAAGCTGCAGCACCAGCGCCAGCAGCCGCTGCTGCGCGTGGCCAAGGAGAAGCCGCGCGATGTCGCTCGCATCGAGGAAGAGCTGTCCGACGCGCTGACCGCCAAGGTCGAGATCCGCATCAAGAAGCGAACCAAGCGTGGCGAGCAGGGCGAAGTCGCGATCGCGTTCGGCTCGCTCGAGGAACTCAACGGCCTGCTCGACAAGCTCGGCCTCGGCGAACGCTGAGCCGCCGAAGGGAAGCGCCTATGCAATTGCGCACCGCAGGCGGCTCGTCCTCAGGCCTGCCCTGCCGAATTGCATAGCGGCTTCGGTCCGGCCTGAGCCGCGGTTCCCGCCCGCGCTTTGCGGAACTTTGCACGCCGCGGCGTGCTCATTCGGCCATGGCGTTCAACCGCCGCGGCACGAGGCACGTTACTTGCTGAAGTTGCACCAACGCCACCTGAGTGACGAACAGCCGTGTGATCACCCTTGTATTCGGGTTCACGGCAGGAGCAAGATGCAGCAAGCTTGACCGCACGACCACAGCCAAGTGCTGGCCGATCGATCTGGAAAGCTCTGATGGAGCCCGTAGGACTTCATCAGAACTTCCCCCCTCGCGGCAGACCGGGATCACGCCGGTGTGCCGCAGTCCTGAGTAGGAGATCGGCATGGATGTGATCAGCAGCTTCACCGCGCGCTTCGAGCGCACCCGCGAGGAAGAGCTCTCGCTCGAGGAGTACCTCGCCGAGTGCAAGCGCAACCCGGTGGCTTATTCCACCGCGGCCGAGCGCATGCTCAAGGCCATCGGCGAGCCCCAGACCATCGACACGCGCAACGACCCGCGCCTGTCTCGCATCTTCGCGAACAAGGTCATCAAGATCTATCCTGCCTTCGCCGAGTTCTACGGCATGGAGGACTCGATCGAGCAGGTCGTCTCCTACTTCCGCCACGCCGCGCAGGGGCTGGAAGAAAAGAAGCAGATCCTCTACCTGCTCGGGCCGGTGGGCGGCGGCAAGAGCTCGATCGCCGAGCGCCTCAAGCAGCTGATGCAGGAAGTGCCCTTCTACGCGATCAAGGGCTCGCCGGTGAACGAGTCGCCGCTCGGCCTGTTCGACGCTGCCGAAGACGGGCCGATCCTCGAGAAGGAATATGGCATTCCGCGTCGCTACCTGAACCGCATCCTGTCACCTTGGGCCGTGAAACGTCTGGAGGAGTTCGGCGGCGACATCCGCAAGTTCAAGGTGGTGAAGCGCTATCCGTCGGTGCTCAAGCAGGTCGGCATCGCCAAGACCGAACCGGGCGACGAGAACAACCAGGACATCTCCAGCCTGGTCGGCAAGGTCGACATCCGCAAGCTCGAGACCTTCGCGCAGGACGACCCCGACGCCTACAGCTTCTCCGGCGGCCTGTGCCTGGCCAACCAGGGCCTGCTCGAGTTCGTCGAGATGTTCAAGGCGCCGATCAAGGTGCTGCACCCGCTGCTGACCGCCACCCAGGAAGGCAACTTCAAGGGCACCGAAGGCTTCGGCGCGATCCCGTTCGACGGCGTCGTGCTGGCGCACAGCAACGAGAGCGAGTGGAAGGCGTTCCGCAACAACAAGAACAACGAGGCCTTCCTCGACCGCATCTACATCGTCAAGGTGCCGTACTGCCTGCGCGTCAGCGAGGAGGTGCGGATCTACGAGAAGCTGCTGCGCGGCTCCTCGCTGGCCAACGCCACCTGCGCGCCGGGCACGCTGAAGATGATGAGCCAGTTCGCCGTGCTGACGCGGCTGAAGGAGCCGGAGAACTCGTCGCTGTATTCCAAGATGCTGGTCTACGATGGCGAGAACCTGAAGGACACCGACCCGCGCGCGAAGAGCTTCCAGGAGTACCGCGACTACGCCGGCGTCGACGAGGGCATGAGCGGCATCTCGACGCGCTTCGCCTTCAAGATCATCTCCAAGGTGTTCAACTTCGACAGCACGGAAGTCGCCGCCAACCCGGTGCACCTGATGTACGTGCTCGAGCAGCAGATCGAGCGCGAGCAGTTCCCGGCAGAGACCGAGCAGAAGTACCTCTCGTTCATCAAGGAGCACCTGGCGACCAAGTACGCCGAGTTCATCGGCAAGGAGATCCAGACCGCCTACCTGGAGAGCTACAGCGAGTACGGCCAGAACATCTTCGACCGCTACGTCACCTACGCCGACTACTGGATCCAGGACCACGAGTACCGCGACACCGACACCGGCGAGGTGTTCGACCGCGCCTCGCTGAACGCCGAGCTCGAGAAGATCGAGAAGCCGGCCGGCATCTCGAACCCGAAGGACTTCCGCAACGAGATCGTCAACTTCGTGCTGCGCGCGCGGGCCAGCAACGCCGGCAAGAACCCGATGTGGACGAGTTACGAGAAGCTGCGCACGGTGATCGAGAAGAAGATGTTCTCGAACACCGAGGAGCTGCTGCCGGTGATCAGCTTCAACGCCAAGGCCAGTGCCGACGAGGCGAAGAAGCACGAGGACTTCGTCACCCGCATGGTCGCCAAGGGCTACACGGCCAAGCAGGTGCGCCTGCTGTGCGAGTGGTACCTGCGCGTGCGCAAGTCGTCCTGAGGCGCGCCGAAGACGAGCAGCACGGAGAAACGCTGAATGGCCCTGCAGAGCATCATCGACCGGCGGCTGGCGGGCAAGAACAAGTCCATCGGCAACCGAGAGCGCTTCCTGCGCCGCCACAAGGATCAGATCCGCGAGGCGGTCAAGCGTGCGGTCGACGGTCGCGGCATCCGCGACATGGAGCAGGGCGAGGACATCCACATCCCGAAGCGCGACATCACCGAGCCGGTGTTCGGCCATGGCCAGGGCGGCAAGCGGGAGATGGTGCACCCGGGCAACCAGGACTACGTGCGCGGTGACCGCATCGAGCGGCCCAAGGGCGGCGGGGGCGGCGGCGGAGGCGGTGGCCAGGCGAGCGACTCCGGCGAGGGCGAGGACGACTTCGTCTTCCACCTCAGCAAGGAAGAGTTCATGCAGGTCTTCTTCGACGACCTGGCGCTGCCCAACCTGGCGCGCACGACGCTCGCCGAGACGCCCGAGTTCAAGACGCACCGTGCCGGCTTTTCCAGTGACGGCACGCCGAACAACCTGCACGTGGTGCGCTCGATGCGCGGCGCGATCGGGCGGCGCATCGCGCTGGGCAGCGAGAGCCGCCGTGAGCTGAAGGAGATGGAGGCGAAGCTGGAGAGCATTCGCCGCCACCCGCAGCCGAACCCGTTCGCTCACGAGATCCCCGAGCTGGAGCGCGAGATCGCCGCGCTGCGCGCGCGGCTCGAGCGCATTCCCTACCTCGACCCGATCGACCTGCGCTACCGCAGCCGCGTGCGCACGCCGGTGCCGACCAGCAAGGCGGTGATGTTCTGCCTGATGGACGTTTCCGGCTCGATGGACGAGTCGCGCAAGGACCTGGCCAAGCGCTTCTTCATCCTGCTCTACCTGTTCCTGACGCGGCACTACGAGAAGATCGACATCGTCTTCATCCGCCACCACACGCAGGCGCAGGAGGTCGACGAGCAGAACTTCTTCCACGCCACCGAGACCGGCGGCACCGTGGTCAGCAGCGCGCTGGTGCTGATGGAAGAGATCGCCCGCGCACGCTACCCGACCAGCGAGTGGAACATCTACGGTGCGCAGGCCAGCGACGGTGACAATTGGCACCACGACAGCGGCCGCTGCCGCGAGCTGCTGGCCGACAAGATCCTGCCGCTGTGCCGCTACTTCGCCTACGTGCAGGTGGCCGAGGAAGAGCAGAACCTGTGGGACGAGTACGCCGCGCTGGCGGCCGAGACCAAGGCCTTCGCGATCCGCAAGGTGACCGAGGCCAACCAGATCTACCCGGTGTTCCGCGATCTGTTCAAGAAGGAAGGGACGCCCGCATGACGCGCAAGGCCAACTTCGTGCCCGACGGCACGGCGGACCTGTTCGAGCCCGAGCTGAGCCAGGCGCTGAAGGGCCGGGTCCGGCGCGCCGCCGACATCGTCACGCCGCCGCGTGCGGCCGAGCACCTGCCGGCGCCGAGCGACTGGTCGTTCGAGCTGATCGAGCAGTACCACGCGGTGATCCGCGAGACCGCGCAGCGTTTCGGGCTGGACACCTACCCGAACCAGCTCGAGATCATCACCGCCGAGCAAATGATGGACGCCTACGCCAGCGTGGGCATGCCGGTGAACTACCGCCACTGGAGCTACGGCAAGGAGTTCATCGCCACCGAGAAGAACTACAAGCGCGGCCACATGGGCCTGGCCTACGAGATCGTCATCAACAGCAACCCCTGCATCAGCTACCTGATGGAGGAGAACACGATGGCGATGCAGGCGCTGGTGATCGCCCACGCCGCCTACGGCCACAACAGCTTCTTCAAGGGCAACTACCTGTTCCGCATGTGGACCGATGCGGCGTCGATCATCGACTACCTGGTCTACGCGAAGAACTACGTCGCCGCCTGCGAGGAGCGCCACGGCCTCGACGCCGTGGAAGAGCTGCTCGACAGCTGCCACGCGCTGATGAACCACGGCGTCGACCGCTACCGCCGGCCGAGCAAGCTGAGCCTGACGCAGGAACTGGCGCGCAGCAAGGACCGCGAGGCCTACGCGCAGCAGCAGGTCAACGACCTGTGGCGCACGCTGCCCCGCAAGGCCGAGAAGGCCGCCGGCGAGAAGGAAGCGCGCCGCTTTCCCGAGGAACCGCAGGAGAACCTGCTGTACTTCATCGAGAAGAACGCACCGCTGCTCGAGCCCTGGCAGCGCGAGATCGTGCGCATCGTGCGCAAGGTGGCGCAGTACTTCTACCCGCAGCGCCAAACGCAGGTGATGAACGAGGGCTGGGCCACCTTCTGGCACCACAAGCTGCTCAACACCATGTACGACGACGGCCACATGACCGACGGCATGATGATCGAGTGGCTGAAGTCGCACACCAACGTCGTGTACCAGCCGCCGGTCGGCCACAAGCACTACAGCGGCATCAACCCGTATGCGCTGGGCTTCGCGATGTACACCGACATCAAGCGCATCTGCGAGAACCCGACCGACGAGGACCGCGCCTGGTTCCCGGCGATGGCCGGCAGCGACTGGCTGGAGACGCTGGACCACGCGATGCGCAACTTCAAGGACGAGAGCTTCATCGGCCAGTACCTCAGCCCCAAGCTGATGCGCGACTTCCGCCTGTTCGCGATCGTCGACGACGAGAAGGAAAGCGAGCTCGAGGTCGCCGCGATCCACGACGAGATGGGCTACCGCGGCGTGCGCGAGGCGCTGTCGCACCAGTACGACCTGGGCAGCCGTGAGCCGAACATCCAGGTCTGGAGCGTCAACCTGCGCGGCGACCGTTCACTGACGCTGCGCCACACGCAGCACAACGACCGGCCGCTGCACGACACCGCGCAGGAGGTGCTGAAGCACGTCGCGCGGCTGTGGGGCTTCGGCGTTCACCTCGACAGCGTCAATGGCCAGGGCACGGTGACCAAGCACTGGTCGGTGCCGGCACCGGCGAACCACTCGCACTGATCAGAGACTGAAGATCTTCCCGGGGTTCAGGATGTTCTTCGGGTCGAGCGCGCGCTTGAGCGTGCGCATCATCTCGACTGCGCCGGCGCCGGTCTCCTCGACCAGGAAGCCCTGCTTGTGCAGCCCGATGCCGTGCTCGCCGGTGCAGGTGCCCTGCAGCGCGATGGCGCGCTGAACCATCTGCATGCTCAGGCGCTCGGCAGTCTCGCGCTGCTGCGCATCGCCGTCTTTCACCAGGTAGGCGAGATGGAAGTTGCCGTCGCCGACATGGCCGACGATGTAGTAGGGCAAGCCCGAGGCGTCGGCCTCGGCCACCGAGGCTTCGATGATCTCGGTCAGGCGCGAGATCGGCACGCAGGTGTCGGTGGTGACGGTGCGGCTGCCGGGGTACTTGGTCATGCCGGCGAAGTAGGCCTTGTGGCGCGCGCTCCACAGCCGGGTGCGCTCTTCCGGCGTACTGGCCCATTCGAAGCCGTCGCCGCCATTCTCGGCGGCGATCGCCTGCACCGTCTCGGCCTGCTCCTTGACACCGGCCTCGCTGCCGTGGAACTCCATCAGCAGCATCGGCGCTTCGCGCAGGCCGAGCTTGGAATGCTCGTTGACCGCGCGCACCGCGTTCGCGTCGAGCAGTTCGCAGCGTGCGATCGGCACGCCCATCTGGATGGTCTGGATCGTCGTGTCGACGGCCGAGCCGATGTCCTTGAAGTGACAGATCGCCGCGCTGACCGCCTCGGGCAGCGGGTACAGCTTCAGCGTGACCGCGGTGATCACGCCCAGCGTGCCTTCGCTGCCGACCATCAGGCGCGTGAGGTCGTAGCCGGCGCTGGACTTCTTCGCCCGCGTGCCGGTGTGGATGACCTCGCCGCTGGCCGTGACCACCGTCAGGCCGAGCACGTTCTCGCGCATCGTGCCGTAGCGCACCGCGTTCGTGCCGCTGGCGCGGGTGGCCGCCATGCCGCCCAGCGACGCGTTCGCGCCCGGGTCGATGGGGAAGAACAGGCCGGTGTCCTTGATCTCGCGGTTGAGCTGCTCGCGCGTGACACCGGGCTCGACGGTGGCCGTCAGGTCCTCGGGGTTGACCTGCAGCACACGGTTCATGCGTGACAGGTCGATGCTGACACCGCCCTGCACCGCCAGCAGGTGGCCTTCGAGCGAGGAGCCGACGCCGTAGGGAATCACCGGCACCGCGTGGTGGTCGGCCAGCGACACGACCGCGGCCACCTCCTCGGTGGTTTCGCAGAACACCACCGCGTCGGGCGGGCGCACGTCGAACGGCGACTCGTCGCGGCCATGCTGCTCGCGCACCGCCAGCGCGGTGCTGCAGCGCTCGCCGAAACGCGTCTTCAGCGCCTCCATCATCGCGGCCGGCACCTCGCGGGGTTGCACATGCAGGGGCAGTTCGGTGGGGGCGTTCATGGCATCACTCCAGAGGCGTCGAACCATTCTAGGCATTGGCTACCATCGCGCCCATGGGACAACGACTGACACAGATCGCCACGCGCACCGGCGACGACGGCACCACCGGTCTGGGTGACGGCACGCGGGTCGCGAAAGACCACTTGCGCGTGCAGGCGATGGGCGACGTCGACGAGCTGAACTCGAACATCGGCGTGCTGCTCGCCGAGCCGCTGCCCGACGCGGTGCGCGAGTTGCTGGTGGTGATCCAGCACGAGCTGTTCAACCTGGGTGGCGAGCTGTCGATTCCCGGCTACGAACTCGTGAAGGACGAGGCCGTGCTGCGCCTGGACGAGGCGCTGGCCCTGCACAACGCCGCCTTGCCGCGCCTGCAGGAGTTCATCCTGCCGGCCGGCACGCGCAGCGCGGCGATCGCGCATGTCTGCCGCACCATCGCCCGCCGTTCCGAGCGCGCCGTGGTGGCGCTGGGCCAGGTGGAGACGGTGCGCGCCACGCCGCGCCACTACCTGAACCGGCTGTCCGACCTGCTGTTCGTGCTGGCGCGCGTGCTGAACCGCGCCAACCTCGACGGCCTGGGCGGCGACGACGTCTACTGGAAGAGCGAGAAGCTCGCTCGCGGGGAATGACAGCCCCCGGCCGACGGGTACGTCGGCCGCGCCCCCCGAGGGGGCGCGCGGGCCGGCTTGGGAGCGGCCCGGCGCTCGGCCCGCGAGTGTCGCCGCTCGCGGGGGCAGGTTGTCGATCAGCCGGCCTTGAATCCGGCCGCGAACTCGGCCAGCGTCAGCGCGCCGTCCTTGTCCTTGTCCAGCACATCGAACTTGGCCGAGATCTCCGGCACCTTGGCCGCCTCGTCCTTGGTGATCTTGCCGTCGCCGTTGGCGTCGGCCTTGGTGAACGCCGCCTCGAGCGCCATGCGGGCCTTGGCGTCGGGGCCGGCGGGCGCCGCGGTCTGCGCCATGCTGGCGGCGGCGAAGCCGGTGCAGGCGGTGGCGAGGGTGAAACGGATGAGCGATGCACGCAGGGTCATGGTGACCTCCTTGTGGTTGAGAGGAGGCCCATTGCAGCCCGCATCACGCGACGCGACCAGCAATCTTGCCGCACATTACCCGGGTTACGGGCTCAGCCCATCTGCTTACGCTTGACTGCAAGTGCTTGCTCACATGATGTCCTGCGGGCACGCCGCCAGGCTTTCTCGGCTTCTGCCGCTGCATAGACGACCAGCGCCGCCGCGACGCAGATCGCCAGCTCGCCGGCATCCAGCGCCTCGGTCTTGAAGATCGGCTGCAGCCAGGGCAGGTAGACCGTCGCCAGCTGCAGCGCCAGGGTCAGGCCGACCGCGCCGGTCAGCGGCCAGTTCGAGGCCAGGCCCTGCCGCCACAGCGGCTCGCGCTCGGAGCGGATGGCCAGCACATGCGCCATCTGCGCGAAGGTCAGCACGCAGAACACCATGGTCTGCCAGTGCGCATGGCCGGTCTGCAGCGCCCAGGCCTGCACGGCCAGGCACAGCCCGCCGATCAGCAGGCCGATGAACAGCACGTGCTGCCACAGCCCGTCGGCGAACAGGCTCTCGCCGGGCGGGCGCGGCGGCCGCTGCATCACGCCGCGTTCGGCCGGCTCGGCGGCCAGCGCCAGTCCGGGCAGGCCGTCGGTGACCAGGTTGACCCACAGGATGTGGATGGGCAGCAGCGGGATCGGCAGGCCGAGCATCGGCGCGAGGAACAGCGTCCAGATCTCACCGGAATTGCCGGTCATCGCGTAGCGCACGAACTTGCGCATGTTGTCGTAGATGCGCCGGCCCTCGCGCACCGCCGCGACGATGGTGGCGAAGTTGTCGTCCAGCAGCACCAAGCTGGACGCCTCGCGGGCCACGTCGGTGCCGCCGCGGCCCATCGCGACGCCGATGTCGGCGCGCTTCAGCGCCGGCGCGTCGTTGACGCCGTCGCCGGTCATCGCGACGAAGCGGCCGAGCGACTGCAGGGCCTCGACGATGCGGATCTTCTGCTCCGGGTCGACCCGCGCGTAGACGCGCACCTCGGCGCAGCTTGCGCGCAACGTGGCGTCGTCGAAGCCGGCCAGCATCGCCCCGGTCAGCACCGGGGCGTTGTCGTCGGTGACGATGCCGAGCCGCTGCGCGATCGCGCGTGCGGTGGCCGGGTGGTCGCCGGTGATCATCACCGGCGTGATGCCGGCGCTCAGGCAGTCGCGCACCGCGGCGGCGGCCTCGGGGCGCGGCGGGTCGATCAGCGCGACCAGGCCGATCAGTTGGAGATCCCGTTCAACCGCATCGGTATCCGCCGGCAGTGTGGCGTCGGGCAGCGCTCGCCGCGCGAAGGCGAGCACGCGCAGCCCGCGGGCCGCCAGCGCTTCGGCGGCGGCCATCTCGGCGGCGATGGCCAACGGCGCGGCGCCGCCCTCTGCGTCCGCCCGCCAACGCGCCGTGCAGCGTGGCAGCAGCGACTCCGGAGCGCCCTTGGTGTAGAGCACGAAGCCGTCGCCGGCGCGGTGCAGCGTGCTCATGCGCTTGCGCTGCGCGTCGAACGGCAGCTCGGCGATGCGCGGCCAGGCCGCTTCCAGCGCCGCCTTGTGCTGCCCTTCGGTCGCGGCGAGCACGGTCAGCGCGGTCTCGGTCGGGTCGCCCTGCCAGCGCTCGTCGGCATCGAGCACGGCGTCGTTGCACAGCGCCGCGGCGCGCAGCGTCTCGGCATGTGCCACGCCCTCGGCGATCACCGCCTCGGCGTGCATGCGGTTGAGCGTCAGCGTGCCGGTCTTGTCGGAGCAGATGGTGCTGACCGAGCCCAGCGTCTCCACCGAGGGCAGGCGCCGCACCAGCGCGTTGTGCGCGACCATGCGGCGCGCGCCCAGCGCCAGCAGCACGGTGACCACCGCCGGCAGCGACTCCGGGATCGCCGCCACCGCCAGACTCACTGCAGTCAGCACCATCAGCATCGGCGCTTCGCCGCGCAGCACGCCGACGACGAAGATCAGCGCGCAGATCGCCAGCACCACCAGCGCAAGACGTTTGCCGAAGGCGGCCAGGCGCAGCTGCAGCGGCGTCTGCAGCTCGCCGGCGCGGTCGAGCAGGCCGGCCACCTTGCCGAGCTCGGTGGCCATGCCGGTGGCGACGACGATGCCGCGGCCGCGGCCATGCGCGGCAGTCGTGCCCTTGAAGGCCATGTTGAGCCGGTCGCCGAGCGCCGCGTCGTGTTCCCGCAGCGCCTGCGTGTGCTTGTCGACCGCGACCGATTCGCCGGTCAGCGCCGACTCGTCGACGCGCAACTGGGCGATCTCGATCAGCCGCAGGTCGGCCGGCACCTGGTTGCCGGCCTCGAGCAGCACGATGTCGCCGGGCACCAGCTGGGCGGCCGGGATCAGCTGCCGCTGGCCGCCACGCAGCACGGTGGCGCGTGCCGCGGCGAGCTGCTGCAGCGCGGCCAATGCACGGTCGGCGCGCCAGGCCTGCACGAAGCCGATCAGCGCGTTGAGCAGCACGATCACGACGATGGCCAGCGTGTCGACCAGGTCGCCGATCAGGCCGGAGATCAGCGCCGCGCCGATCAGCACGACGATCATGAAGTCCTTGAACTGCGCCAGCAGCAGCGACAGCGGCGTGCGCCGCGCGGCACCGGCGATCTCGTTCGGGCCGTGGCGCAGCACGCGCAGCGCCGCTTCGGCTTCGTCGAGGCCGAGCGCCGGGTCGACACCATGCTCGCGCGCCAGGTCGTGCGCGTCGCGCAGGTGCCAGTGGGAGTGCATGGGCGCCATTCTGGGCACGCACCCTGCATGGACGATGCCGACCTGCACGGCGATTGACCGGCGTCAAGCGTGCCGGCGAGGATCCGTCACGAAGCCACGCCATCATCGGCCCACCATGAGCATCCGCCACCTCGACCATCTCTTCGACCCCGCCTCGGTGGCCGTGATCGGCGCCTCGCAGCGCGCCGGCAGCGTCGGCGCGACGGTGTGGCGCAACCTGCACGGCAACGGCTTCCAGGGGCGCAGCTACGCGGTCAACCCGAAACACCGCGACTTCGACGGCGTGCCCGTGTACGCCCGCGTCGCCGAGCTGCCCGAGGTGCCCGAGCTGGCCATCGTCTGCACGCCAGCGGACAGCGTGCCGGGCTTGATCGCCGAGCTCGGCGCGGCCGGCACACGCGCTGCCGTGGTGCTGACCGCCGGGCTGGACAAGGCGCAGCGCCAGGCCATGCTCGACGCCGCGAAGCCGCACCTGCTGCGCATCCTCGGGCCCAACTGCATCGGCATGCTGGTGCCGCACCGCGGCCTCAACGCCAGCTTCGCGCACACCGGTGCGCTGCCCGGCGAGCTGGCCTTCGTCACCCAGTCGGGCGCGCTGATGACGGCGATGCTCGACTGGTCACGCTCGCGGCGCATCGGCTTCTCGCACCTGGTGTCGCTCGGCGAACATGCCGACGTGGACTTCGGCGACATGCTCGACTTCCTCGGCAGCGACCCGAAGACCCGCGCCATCCTGCTCTACATCGAGTCGATCGACGCGCCGCGCAAGTTCATGTCGGCGGCGCGCGCGGCGGCGCGCAACAAGCCGGTGATCGTGATCAAGTCGGGCCGCTCGGCACAGGGCCAGCGCGCTGCGGCCTCGCACACCGGCGCGCTGGCCGGCTCGGACATCGTCTACGACGCGGCGATCGCCCGCGCCGGCATGCTGCGTGTCGACACCATGCAGCAGCTGTTCCTCGCCGCCGAGACGCTTGCGCGCTTCCGCGCCAACCGCGGCGAGCAGCTCGTCATCCTGACCAATGGCGGCGGCGCGGGTGTGATGGCGGCGGACTGCGCGGCGCATGTCGGCGTCGAGCTCGCCGAGCTGGGTGCCGAGACGATCGCCCGGCTCGATGCGCAGATGCCGGCCAACTGGTCGCGCGGCAACCCGGTCGACATCATCGGCGATGCACCGGCCGAACGTTATGTGCAGGCGCTGGAAGCGATCAACGCCGACCCGGCCGCCGGCGCGGTGCTGTTCGTGCACGCGCCGACCGCCATCGTGCCAAGTGCCGACATCGCCCGCGCGCTGGTGCCGCTGGCCAGCCAGAGCCCGCCGCGTGTGCTCGGCTGCTGGCTGGGCGGCGAGGCAGTGGCCGAAGCGCGCGAGATCTTCCGCGCCGCCGGCATCGCCGGCTACGAGACGCCCGAGGAAGCCGTGCGTGCCTTCGGCATGCTGACCACCTATCGCCGCAACCAGGCGCAGCTGATCGAAGCGGCACCGGCGCGGCCGCTGAACGCTATCGAGCCCGACCTGGCCGCGGTGCGCGCGATCGTGCAGCAGGTGCTGGGCAGCGGCCGCGAGATGCTCACCGAGCCCGAGGCCAAGGCGCTGCTGGCCGCCTGCGGCATCCCGGTGGTGGCGACGCAGCGTGTCGGCGCCGACCCGGCCGAGGCCGCGGCGGCTGCGACGGCAATGGGTTTCCCGGTGGCGCTGAAGATCCTCAGCCCCGACATCTCGCACAAGTCCGACGTCGGCGGCGTCGTGCTCGGCCTGGAGGGCGAGGCACAGGTGCGCGCCGCTGCCGCCGAGATGCTCGAGCGCGTGCGCGCCCAACGCTCGCAGGCACGCATCGAGGGCTTCACGGTGCAGGCGATGGTGCAGCGCACCGGCGCGCAGGAGCTGATCGTCGGTGCCAGCATCGACTCGGTGTTCGGCCCGGTGATCCTGTTCGGCCAGGGCGGCACGGCGGTCGAAGTGCTGGCCGACCGCGCCGTCGCGCTGCCGCCGCTGAACGAACCGCTGGCGCGTGCGCTGGTGGCACGCACGCGAGTGGCGAGGCTGCTGCGCGGCTTCCGCGACACGCCGCCGGCCGACGAGGCTGCGTTGCTCGGCGTGCTGATGGCCGTCTCGCAGCTGCTCGCCGACGTGCCGCAGATCGCCGAGCTCGACATCAACCCGCTGATCGTCGACGCCAAGGGGGCCGTGGCGCTGGACGCGCGCGTCCGGCTCAACATCGCCGCGCCGGCCGGTGCGTTGAACTTCGCGATCAGGCCCTACCCGGCGCAGCTCGCCCACACGCAGGACTGGCATGGCCGGCGGCTCACGGTGCGGCCGATCCGGCCCGAGGACGAGGCCCAGCACCTCGAGTTCCTGCAGCACCTCGACCCCGAGGACGTGCGCCTGCGTGTCTTCTACAGCCGGCGCAGCATCGAGCGCAGCGAACTGGCCCGCCTGACGCAGATCGACTACGCACGCGAGATGGCCTTCGTCGCCACCGCGCCGGGGCCCGACGGCGCCGAGCAGACGCTGGGCGTGGTGCGGGCGGTGGCCGACCCGGACAACGTCGAAGCCGAGTTCGGCATCATCGTGCGCAGCGAACTGAAGGGCGAAGGCCTGGGTGAGCTGCTGATGCAGCAGCTGATTGACTACCTGCGCCAGCACGGCACGCAGCGGCTGGTGGCGACGGTGCTGTCGGAGAACACACGCATGCTTCAGCTGGCGCGTGAACTCGGCTTCGCCGAGTCGGCCAACCCGGACGAGCCCGGCACGCGCTGGATCGAGATGGCGCTGGCGCGCGACGCGCTCTGATCAGCGCGCGCCGAGTTCGCGGTGCAGCCAGGCGCGCGCCACCGTCCAGTCGCGCTTCAGCGTGGCCAGCGAGATGCCCAGCACCTCGGCGGCCTCCTCGTTCTCCAGGCCGCCGAAGAAGCGCAGCTCGACCACCTTGGCGGCGCGCGGGTCGACCGCCTCGAAGGCGAGCAAGGCCTCGTGCACCTCGACCAGATCACGCTCCGGCGTGCCGGCCCAGCGCTCCAGCACGCCCAGCGTCAGCGGCACCAGTTCGGCATCGCGCTTGTCGGCGCGGCGCGCCAACGCATGGTTGACGAGGATGCGGCGCATCATCGTCGAGGCCACGGCGAGGAAGTGGCCGCGGTTCTTCCAGCGTGTGCGCGTCTGCTCGGCGAGGCGGAACCAGGCCTCGTGCGCCAGCGCCGTCGGCGTCAGCGTGTGGCCGGCATCCTCGCGGCGCAGGTGCCCGCGCGCGATGCGGCGCAGCTCGCCGTACAAGGCCTCGAACAGGCGGTGCGCCACCTGCGGGTCGGTCGCGTCGACGTGGGCCAGCCACTGCGTCACCTCGGACGGGTCCAGCGTGTCGGGGGCGACGCTCATTTCCGGGGTGCGGCGGGCATGCGGCGATTGTGCCGCCGGCCCTAGCATCGGCTGATGCCGCCGATCACCTCTGCGCCCGCCGACTGGGACAAAGTGCGCGCCCTGTTCGACGCCGCGCTGGGGCTCGACGGCGCAGCGCGCGAGGCGCTGCTGGCGCAGGCCGGCGACGAAGACGCCGTGATCGCCGAAGTGCGCTCGCTGCTGGCGCACGCGGCCGCGACCGGCGACGACTTCCTGGCGCGGCCGGCGGCATCGGCGCTGCACGCCGACGAGCCCAGGCGCATCGGCCAGCGCTGCGGCGCGTGGCGCATCACCGCGCGCATCGGCGGCGGCGGCATGGGCGAGGTGTGGCGGGCCGAGCGCGCCGACGGCGCCTTCGTCGGCCAGGCCGCCATCAAGCTGCTCAAGCGCGGCATGGACTCCGACGCGGTGCTGGCGCGCTTCGCGCTGGAGCAGCAGGCGCTGGCGCGGCTGAACCATCCGCACATCGCCCACCTGCTCGACGCCGGCCGCAGCGACGACGGCCTGCCCTTCTTCGTGATGGAGCTGGTCGCCGGCCGGACCATCGACCAGGCCTGCACGGGGCTGCCGCTGGAGCGCCGGCTCGCGCTGTTCCTGCAGCTCGCCGACGCGGTGGCGCATGCACACCGCCACCTGCTGCTGCACCGCGACCTGAAGCCTGGCAACGTGCTGGTCAGCGACGACGGCCAGGTCAAGCTGCTCGACTTCGGCATCGCCAAGGCGCTGGACCCGCTCGACGTTGCCGATGCCGAGCTGACGCAGGCCGGCCCGCGCCCGTTCACGCCGCAGTTCGCCAGCCCGGAGCAGGTGCGCGGCGAATCGGTCGGCACCGCCACCGACATCTACAGCCTCGGCGTGCTGCTCTACGTGATGCTGACCGGCACGCGGCCCTACGGCCGCGACGCACGCACGCCGATGCAGGCCGCGCGCAGCGTGCTCGAGGAAGAGCCGACGCGGCCCAGCGCGCTCTCGCCGGGCCTGGCCACCGACCCGCAGTGGCCGGCCACGCGCCGGCGCCTGCAGGGCGACCTCGACACCATCCTGCTGAAGGCGCTCGACAAGCGCATCGAGGCGCGCTACTCGAGCGTCGAGGCGATGGCGGCGGACGTGCGTGCGCACCTCGCCGGCCGGCCGGTCAGCGCGCGCGCACCGCGCGCCGGCTACCTGGCGGCCAAGTTCGTGCGCCGCCACCGCTGGGCGGTGACGGCCGGGGCGCTCGCGCTGCTGGCACTGGTCGGCGGCCTCGGTTCGACGCTGTGGCAGATGCAGCGCGCCGAGCAGGCCCGCCTCGCGGCCGAGCAGCGCTTCGCCGACGTGCGCCGGCTGGCCAACCGGCTGGTCTTCCAGTACCACGACCAGATCGCCAGCCTGCCCGGCTCGACCAAGGTCCGCGCCGAACTGCTGGCCGATGCGCAGGCCTACCTCGACGACCTGCTGCAGCATGTCGGCGGCGACCCGGCACTGGCCCGCGAGCTGGCCGAGACCTACTTCCGCCTCGCGGTGCTGCAGGGCGAATCGTTCTCGCCCAGCCTGGAGCGGCTCGACGCGGCGCAGGCCAACCTCGACAAAGCGATCGCGCTGCTGCCGCGCTACCTCGACACACCGTCGGTCGAGTCGGCCGTGCTGATGAACGCGGCCGACCTGTGGATGGCGCAGTCCTCGCTGGCCGTCCGGCGGGCGAAGCTGCCACTGGCCCGCCAGGCGCTGGAGCAGGCGCGCACGCTGGCCGAGCGCGCCCGTCGGCGCGGCCCCGACGATGCGCGCATGCTGTCGCTGCTGGGCACGCTGGAAGGCCGGCTCGGGCTGCTGATCGGCGGCAGTGCGGCCAGCGCCAGCTTCGGGCGCACCGACGAGGCCGTGCCGCACCTGCAGGCCGCGCTGGCCCACCTGCAGGCACTGTCGCTGCGCGATCCCGCCAACGTCGAGTGGATGCACGAACTGGCCTGGGCCCATTACATCGGCGCGCTGGCCGCCAACCTGCGCGGCGAGGACGCCCAGGCCGTGGCACTGGCCGAACGGGCGCTGCAGCTGCGCGACCAGGCCGCGCGCGCCGCGCCCGACAACGCGCACCTGCGCCACCAGACGGCGATCGCACGGCTGGTGCTGGCGGTGTCGCTGGCCCACGCCGGCGAGCATGCGCGGGCGATGCCGCTGATGGACGAGGCGCAGGCCATCGTGCGCGCCAGCGTGGCCGCCGACCCCTCGAACCAGGCGGCGGCGCGCGACCTGCGGGTCAGCGACTTCTCGCGCGGCCGCCTGCTGCTGCTGGCCGGGCGCGACGGCGAGGCGCGCACGCTGCTCGATCAGGCCCTGGCCGCGCTGCCGCCGGTCTCGCTGGCCGAGGACTATTACGTGGCCCGGGCGCGCAGCGACGCGCTGGTCTGGGCCGCGCGCGCCTGGCGGCCGGCCGACCCGAAGCGTGCGCTGGCTCGGGCCGACGAGGCGGTGGCGGGCGTGCGCTTCGACGGCGCCGACGGCAATGCCAGCCGGCTGTGGACACTGGCCCAGGCGCATGGCGAACGGGCCGCCGCGCTGGCCGCGCTGGGCCGCGGCACCGAAGCCGCACGAGCCGCGAACCAAGCACTGGCGGTCTGGGCCGAGGCTTCGCCCGACGGCCGCGTGCCTGGCCTGTTCTCGCGCTGGCTCGCGCGAGACCGGGCGCTCAGCCGCGGCGCTGCTTGACGGCCGCGCCGAGGATCTCCAGCACCTCCAGCGAGTCGTCCCAGCCGATGCAGGCGTCGGTGATGCTCTGGCCGTAGGCCAGCTTGGCCGGATCGTCCTTGCCGGGGCTGAACTTCTGTGCGCCGGCGCTCAGGTGGCTCTCGACCATCACGCCGAAGATGCAGCGGTTGCCGCCCTTCATCTGCTGCGCGATGTCGCGCGCGACATCGACCTGGCGCTCGTGCTGCTTGCTGCTGTTGGCGTGGCTGCAGTCGACCATCAGCGTGCAGTCGAGCTTGGCCGCCTCGATCTCCTTGCAGGCCGCGGCGACGCTGGCGGCGTCGTAGTTCGGCGCCTTGCCGCCGCGCAGGATCACGTGGCAGTCCTTGTTGCCCTTGGTCTCGACGATCGCCACCTGGCCGTTCTTGTGCACCGACAGGAAGTGGTGCGGCCGGCCGGCCGCCTGGATCGCGTCGATGGCGATCTTCAGGTTGCCGTCGGTGCCGTTCTTGAAGCCGATCGGCGCCGACAGGCCCGAGGCCAGCTCGCGGTGCACCTGGCTCTCGGTGGTGCGCGCGCCGATCGCGCCCCAGGAGATCAGGTCGCCGATGTACTGCGGCGAGATCACGTCGAGGAACTCGCTGCCGGCCGGCACGCCCAGCCGGTTGATCTCGACCAGCAGCTGGCGCGCGATGCGCAGGCCCTCGTCGATGCGGTAGCTCTCGTCGAGGTAGGGGTCGTTGATCAGGCCCTTCCAGCCGACCGTGGTGCGCGGCTTCTCGAAGTAGACGCGCATGACGATCTCCAGCCGGTCGGCGTACTTGTCGCGCTGCACCTTCAGGCGGCGCGCGTAGTCCAGCGCCGCGGCCGGGTCGTGGATCGAGCACGGGCCCATGACGACCAGCAGACGGTCGTCCTTGCCCTGCATGATGTGGCGGATCGCCGAGCGGGTGTTGCCGATCAGCTTCTCGATCGCGGTGCCGGCGATCGGGAAGAAGCGGATCAGGTGTTCGGGCGGCGGCAAGGGCGTCACGTCCTTGATGCGTTGGTCGTCGGTCTGGCTGGTGCGCTCGGTGTGGGCATACCAACCCTCGGCGGTGGACTTGGCGGACATGGCGGACGGCTCCTTGTGTGTCGGTGTGGCTGGCGCGCAGGGCGAAAAAAAACCGCCGGGCTTTCGGCCCGGCGGTTTTCTGGATTCGCTGCGCTGTCTTCGCTTATGCGCTTGCCTCTCCATCCGCCGGGCGGTGCGAGAACCAAAAGTACGCAAAGAAGAAGTTGCGCGAAGACATGACGGCCACTCTAGCACGGAATGGCGGCAGCGATGAGCCGTCCGTGGCGCCGGCGCTGCGTATGCCCATGAGGCCCGGCATGGACGCCGGCCCGAGGTCACAGCCAAGGAGCAAGCCATGCGTGCAAGAGTTTCCGCGATCGCCCTCGTCACCACCCTGCTGGCCGCCTGCGGCGGTGGAGGCGACGACCCCGCGCCGGCCGGCAACGGCGGAGGTGGAACGACGCCACCGGCCGCGCTGAGCTGCAACACCGCGGCCTACCAGGCCGGCAGCGTGGAACTGCCGAGCAGCGCGCAGCTCGCCGCTTATGCCGGCAGCTACGCCGGCCAGGAGGGCGCCTACGGGCCGAACCCGGGCGACCCGTTCGTCAAGTCGGCCGACGCCACGCTGGTGCTGGGCAGCGACGGCAGCGTCAGCTACAAGGGCACGGCCTACACGCCGAGCTCGGTGTGTATCGACAAGGCCGCCGGCCCGTACGGCACCATCCTCTACGTGCAGGCCGGCCGAGGGGACTTCGACATCAGCGACAAGGTCGACGCCACGCTCGGCAGCGCCTGGGGCATCTCGCCGGTGGACGGCGCGACCATCTTCACCAAGGGACTGAAGTGACGCGCTGAGAGCCGTTGCGCTCTACGCCGTTCCGCCCACCGTCAGCCGGTCGATGCGCAGCGTCGGCTGGCCGACGCCGACCGGCACGCTCTGGCCGTCCTTGCCGCAGACGCCGACGCCGGTGTCGAGCTTCATGTCGTTGCCGATACCGCTGACGCGGGTCAGCGCGTCCGGCCCGTTGCCGATGATGGTCGCGCCCTTGACCGGGTACTGGATCTTGCCGTTCTCGACCCAGAAGGCCTCGCTGGCGGAGAAGACGAACTTGCCGCTGGTGATGTCGACCTGGCCGCCGCCGAAGTTGGTCGCGTACAGGCCGCGCTTGAGGCCGGCGACGATCTCCTCGGGTGACTTGTCGCCGCCGAGCATGTAGGTGTTGGTCATGCGCGGCATCGGCACCGCGGCGTAGCTCTCGCGCCGGCCGTTGCCGGTAGGCTTGACCTTCATCAGCCGCGCGTTCATCGCGTCCTGGATGTAGCCCTTCAGGATGCCGTCCTCGATCAGCACGTTGCGCTGCGAGGCATGGCCCTCGTCGTCGATGTTCAGCGAGCCACGCCGGTCGGGGATGGTGCCGTCGTCGAGCACCGTCACGCCCTTGGCCGCGACACGCTGGCCGATGCGGCCGGAGAAGGCGCTCGAGCCCTTGCGGTTGAAGTCGCCCTCCAGACCGTGGCCGACCGCCTCGTGCAGCAGCACGCCGGGCCAGCCGGGGCCGAGCACGACGCTCATCTCGCCGGCCTTGGCCGGGCGCGACTCGAGGTTGGTCAGCGCCGCCTTCACCGCCTGGTCGACGTAGCTCTCGATCATCGTGTCGTGGAAATAGCCGAAGCCGAAGCGGCCGCCACCGCCGCCGCTGCCGACCTCGCGGCGCACCTGCCCGTCGACGGTCTGCTCGGCGATCACCGTCACCGACAGGCGCACCAGCGGCCGCACGTCGGCAGCCAGCGTGCCGTCGGCGCGTGCCACCAGCACCACGTCGTACTCGCCGGCCAGGCCGGCCATCACCTGCACGATGCGCGGGTCTTTGGCGCGGGCCAGCTTCTCGACCTTCTCGAGCAGCGCCACCTTCTGCGTGCTGTCCAGCGTCGCGATCGGGTCCATCGGCGCGTAGAGGATGCGGCTGGCCGCGACCTTCTGCGGCGCATCGACCTTGATGCGCCGGCTCTGCCCGGCGGCGGCGATGGTACGCACCGTCGCGGCGGCGTCGAGCAGGGCCGCCTCGGAGATGTCGTCGGAATACGCGAAGGCGGTCTTCTCGCCCGCCACCGCGCGCACGCCGACGCCCTGGTCGATGCCGAAGCTGCCGCTCTTGACGATGCCCTCCTCCAGGCTCCAGCCCTCGCTGCGCGTGTACTGGAAGTAGAGGTCGGCGTCGTCGATGCGGTGGGTGGCGATGGTCGCCAGCGCCTTGGACAGCGTCGCCTCGCTCAGCCCGAACGGTTCGAGCAGCAGCGAGCGGGCGATGGCCAGGCGTTCGATCGTGGGTTCGCGGGAAATCATGGCGGTGTCCTCGGCAGGCTGAACCCATTCTAGGAGTGCACGCTGCGCTGCGGGCTTTACGAGGCTTTACAGCCTCGCCGTGCACGGGCCTTGTGCAGGTGCCGTTGAACCGGCATCCCGTCCACCGAAAGGCACAGAACCATGTTCAAGCTCCGCATCCTTGCCGCCGCCACGCTGACCCTTGCCGCCGCCGGCGCCTTCGCCCAGGCCGCCTCCGCGCCGGCCGGCACGCCGCGTGTCGACCAGCGCCAGGCCAACCAGGAGAAGCGCATCGACCAGGGCGTCGCCTCGGGCCAGCTCACCAAGCACGAGACGCGCCGCCTGACCCGCGAGCAGCACGCCATCGACCGCGCCGAAAACCACGCCAAGGCCGACGGCACGGTGACCAAGGCCGAGCGTCGCCGCCTGCACAAGATGCAGGACCACGCCAGCAAGGACATCCACCACCAGAAGCACGACGCGCAGACGGCGCCGACGGCGCCTGCCACCCCGGCCGCCAAGCCCTGAGCGGCTCAGCCAGCGTCGTCGTCGCCGGCGGCCGACCGCCGGCGCGCCAGGGCACGCTCGTAGAGCGTGTTGCGCGCTGCACCGGTGAGTTCCACGGCCAGCGCCACCGCCTGCTTGAGCGGCAGCGCCGCGAGCAGCGCATCGAGCACACGGTCGTGCTGCGCCGGCGCGTCGTCGTCGCTGCGCGGCTGGGCGTGCAGCACCAGCACGAACTCGCCGCGCAGGCGGTTGGCGTCCGCTGCCAGCCAGGCCGGCAGCGCCTCGGCGGCCAGCGTGTGCACCGACTCGAACTGCTTGGTCAGTTCGCGGCAGACCGTGACCCGCCGCGCGCCGAGAGCCGCCAGTTCGCGCGCCAGCGATTCGATGCGGTGCGGCGCCTCGAACAGGATCGCCGTGCGCGGGTCGTCACCGAGCCGCTTCAGCGCCGCTGCCCGCTCGGCACCCTTGCTGCCGAGGAAGCCGTGGAACACGAAACCATGGCCGAACGCATCGCCGGCCACGCTCAGTGCCGCTGCGGCGCTGCTTGCGCCGGGGATCGGCAGGCAGCGGTGGCCGGCGGCCGAGACGGCGGCCACCAGCGCGGCACCCGGGTCACTGACCGCCGGCGTGCCGGCGTCGCTGACGAAGGCGACCCGCTCGCCGCGTGCCAGCCGCACGATCACGCCATCGGCCGCCTCGCGCTCGTTGTGCTCGTGCACCGCCAGCAGCGGCTTGCCCTCGATGCCCAGCGTGTCGCAGCAGCGGCGCGCTGTGGCGGGTGTCCTCGCAGGCGATGGCGTCGACCAGGCCGAGCACGTGGATGGCGCGCAGGCTGAGATCGGCGAGGTTGCCGATCGGCGTGGCCACCACGTACAGTGCGCCGGCCGGGAAGCTCTGGCCGCCCGCCGCGGCCGCGGCGGCCTGCCGCAACAGCGAGGCATCGATGGTGTTCACGGGACGGCGGACGACGAAGGCGATCGGCGACGAAGGCGAGACCCTCGCGCTGGCGCATCTGCAGCGTGCCGGGCTCGTGCTGGTGGAGCGCAATTATCGGGTCGCGCGCGGGCCGGGCGCCCGCGGCGGCGAGGTCGACCTGATCCTGCGCGAGCGCGACGGCACGCTGGTGTTCGTCGAGGTGCGCACCCGCCGCGACGCTGGCCATGGCGGCGCGGCCGCCACGGTCGGTGCCGCCAAGCAGCAGCGCATCGTGCTGGCGGCGCGCCACTACCTGCTGCGCCTGGCCAGCCCGCCGCCCTGCCGTTTCGACGTGGTCGCCATCGACGGCGGCCGCGTCGAGTGGTTGCGCGGCGCCTTCGACGCCTCGTGACGCCCTGTCACGGTGCATGGGGAACCGTCGCGACAGGTGCGTGTCTTATCATCGCCCACCATGCTTGAGCAACGCATTCAGCAGCAGTTCTTCGATAGCGCCGACCTGAAGTACGCCGCTGCGGAGATCCTCTCCAAACCCATCGCCGATGCCGTGCACGCGGTGGTCGGCTGCATCACCGCCGGCGGCAAGGTGCTGGCCTGCGGTAACGGCGGTTCGGCCAGCGACGCACAGCATTTCGCGGCCGAGTTCGTCGGCCGCTTCGAGCGTGAGCGCCCCGGCCTGGCGGCCGTCGCGCTGACCACCGACACGTCGATCCTGACCGCGATCGGCAACGACTACGACTTCAACTCGATCTACTCCAAGCAGGTGCAGGCGCTGGGCGCACCGGGCGACGTGCTGCTGGCCATCACGACCAGCGGCAACTCGGCCAACGTGCTCGCCGCCGTCGAGGCCGCCAAGGCCAAGGAGATGACGGTCATCGCGCTGACCGGCCGGGGCGGCGGCAAGCTGCGCGAACGCCTCGGCGAGACCGACGTGCACATCTGCGTGCCGCACGAGCGCACCGCGCGCATCCAGGAAGTGCACATCCTCGCGCTGCACTGCCTGTGCGACGCGGTCGACCTGCAGCTGCTGGGAGAACAGGAAAACACATGACGATTCAAGCCTTCACGCGCCATCGCTCCGTCCTGCTGCTGGCCGGCCTGGCCACGGCCACGCTGATGTCGGCCTGTGCGCCACTGCTGCTCGGTGGTGCCGTGGTCGGCACCTCGATGGTGGTGACCGACCGCCGCACCTCGGGCACGCAGCTCGAGGACCAGGCCAACGAGCTGAAGGCGAACACGCGCGTGCGCGAAGCCGTCGGCGAGCGTGGCCACGTCAACACCACCAGCTACAACCGCATCGTGCTGCTGACCGGCGAGGTGGCGGCCGAGAGCGACAAGGTCGCGGTCGAGCAGGCGGTGGCGAGGATCGAAGGCGTGCGCAGCGTCGTCAACGAACTGGCGGTGATGGGTTCCTCGTCGCTGGCCAACCGTTCCAACGACGCGGTGCTGACCAGCAAGGTCAAGGCGAGCTTCATCGACGCGAAGGACGTGTTCGCCAACGCGATCAAGGTGACCACCGAGCGCAGCGTCGTCTACCTGATGGGCCGTGTCACCGAGCGCGAGGCCAACCGTGCCTCCGACATCGCGCGCGGCGTGCCCGGCGTGCAGAAGGTGGTCAAGGTCTTCGAGGTGATCACCGAGGCCGAGCTGGCCGACCTGCAGCCCAAGCAGGCTCAGAAGCCCTGAGCGGGAACGCCCCGGGCTTCGCGGGCCGGGGCGCTCAGCGCAGCCGCTTGACCAGGCTGGAGGTGTCGAGCCGGTTGCCGCCCTGCGCCTGCAGGTCGGCATAGAACTGGTCGACCAGCGCGGTCACCGGCAAGCGGGCGCCGTTGCGGCGCGCCTCCTCGAGGCACAGGCCGAGGTCCTTGCGCATCCAGTCGATCGCGAAGCCGAAGTCGAACTTGCCTTCGACCATCGTCGGGCCGCGGTTGTCCATCTGCCAGCTCTGCGCGGCGCCCTTGCCGATCACGCCGAGCACGGCCTTCATGTCCAGCCCGGCGCGCTCGCCGAAGGCGATCGCCTCCGACAGGCCCTGCACCAGCCCGGCAATGGCAATCTGGTTGACCATCTTGGCGAGCTGACCGGCGCCATTCGGGCCGAGCAGCGTGACGGCCTTCGAGAACGCCATCGCCACCGGTTTGATGGTCTCGAACGTGCGTGGCGTCGCCGCCGCACATCACGGTCAGCACGCCGTTGATGGCGCCGAGGTTGCCGCCGGAGACCGGCGCATCGATGAACTGCAGCCCGCGCTTCGCGGCCTCGGCGCCCAGTTCACGCGCGACTTCGGCCGAGGCCGTCGTGTGGTCGACGAAGATCGCGCCCGGCTTCATGCCGGCGAAGGCGCCGTCGGCGCCCAGCGTCACCGAACGCAGATCGTCGTCGTTGCCGACGCAGGCGAAGACGATGTCGGCGCCCTGCGCCGCTTCGCGCGGGGTCGCCGCGTGGCGGCCGCCGTACTCGGCCGCCCAGGCGGCCGACTTGGCCGCCGTGCGGTTGTAGACGGTGGTGCGGTGCCCGGCGCGTGCCAGGTGGCCGGCCATCGGCAGGCCCATCACGCCGAGGCCGAGGAAGGCGACGTCGCGCGGCGGGACGGGGTCGTAGGTCTTCGTGGGGGTCGTGCTCATGGGCCGATTCTGGCCCAAGGCACGACGGACTTCAGACGATGGTCAGGTGCTCGGTGCCCGCCGCGAGGTCGGCGCTGCGCGCGCGCTGGCTGTGCAGCTTGACCTGCAGGCGCAGGTCGTTGACCGAGTCGGCGTTGCGCAGGATGTCTTCGTAGGTGACCAGGTTGCTCTCGTAGAGGTCGAACAGCGCCTGGTCGAAGGTCTGCATGCCGAGCTCGCGCGAACGCTTCATCAGGTCCTTGATGTCGGCGACCTCGCCCTTGAAGATCATGTCGGCGATCAGCGGCGTGTTCAGCATGATCTCGACCGCCGCGACGCGGCCCTTGCCCTCCTGGCGCGGCAGCAGGCGTTGCGACACCAGGCCGCGCAGGTTCAGCGACAGGTCCATCAGCAGCTGGGCGCGGCGCTCTTCCGGGAAGAAGTTGATGATGCGGTCGAGCGCCTGGTTGGCGCTGTTGGCGTGCAGCGTGGCCATGCACAGGTGGCCGGTCTCGGCGAAGGCGACCGCGTGCTCCATGGTCTCGCGGTCGCGGATCTCGCCCATCAGGATGACGTCGGGCGCCTGGCGCAGCGTGTTCTTCAGCGCCTGCTCCCAGCCGTCGGTGTCGATGCCGACCTCGCGCTGCGTGACGATGCAGTTCTTGTGCGGGTGCACGAACTCGACCGGGTCCTCGATCGTGATGATGTGGCCGTGCGAGTTCTCATTGCGGAAGTCGACCATCGCCGCCAGCGAGGTGCTCTTGCCCGAGCCGGTGGCGCCGACGAAGATGACCAGGCCGCGCTTGGTCATCGCCACGTCCTTGAGCACCTGCGGCAGGTTCAGGCTGTCGATGGTCGGCAGCGTCTGCGGGATCGTCCGCATCACCAGGCCGACGTTGCCCTGCTGCACGAAGGCGTTGACGCGGAAGCGGCCGATGCCCTGCGGCGAGATCGCGAAGTTGCACTCCTTGGTCTTCTCGAACTCGGCGGCCTGCTTGTCGTTCATCACCGAGCGTGTCAGCGCCAGCGTGTGGGCGCCGGTCAGCGGCTGCGGCGAGACCTTGGTGACCTTGCCGTCGACCTTGATCGCCGGCGGGAAGTCGGCAGTGAGGAACAGGTCCGAGCCGTTGCGGCTGACCATCAGCCGCAGCAGGTCGTTGACGAACTTGGATGCCTGGTCGCGTTCCATGATTCAGCGTTCCTTCAGTGCTCAGCCGGGGAAGTTCTCGGGGAACTTGGCTTTGGCGCGGGCTTCCGCCGGCGAGATCACGTTGCGCCGCACCAGGTCGGCGAGGTTCTGGTCCAGCGTCTGCATGCCGATGCTGTTGCCGGTCTGGATCGACGAGTACATCTGCGCGATCTTGTTCTCGCGGATCAGGTTGCGGATCGCCGCCGTGCCCAGCATGATCTCGTGCGAGGCGATGCGGCCGCTGCCGTCCTTGAGCTTGCACAGCGTCTGCGAGATCACGCCGATCAGCGACTCCGACAGCATCGCGCGCACCATCTCCTTCTCGGCCGCCGGGAACACGTCGACGACGCGGTCGACCGTCTTCGCGGCGCTGGAGGTGTGCAGCGTGCCGAACACCAGGTGGCCGGTTTCCGCCGCGGTCAGCGCCAGGCGGATGGTCTCCAGGTCGCGCATTTCGCCGACCAGGATGGCGTCCGGGTCCTCGCGCAGCGCCGAGCGCAGCGCGTTGGCGAAGCTCAGCGTGTGCGGGCCGACCTCACGCTGGTTGACCAGGCACTTCTTCGACTCGTGCACGAACTCGATCGGGTCTTCCACCGTCAGCACGTGGCCGAACTCGTTCTCGTTGAGGTGGTTGACCATCGCCGCCAGCGTCGTCGACTTGCCTGAGCCGGTCGGGCCGGTGACCAGCACCAGGCCGCGCGGTTTCAGCGCCAGCTCGGCGAACACCTTGGGCGCGTTGAGCTGCTCGAGCGTCAGGATCTTCGACGGAATGGTCCGGAACACCGCGCCGGCGCCGCGGTTCTGGTTGAACGCGTTGACGCGGAAGCGCGCCAGGCCCTGGATCTCGAACGAGAAGTCGCACTCCAGCGTCTCTTCGTAGGCCTTGCGCTGCGAGTCGTTCATGATGTCGTACACCATGTCGTGCACCTGCTTGTGCTCGAGCGGGTCGACATTGATGCGGCGCACGTCGCCATGCACGCGGATCATCGGCGGCAGCCCGGCCGACAGGTGCAGGTCGGACGCCTTGTTCTTGACCGAGAACGCGAGCAGCTGGGTGATGTCCATGGAGTAACGGGTTGTTCGTGCGCGGGCACGACGAGTGGGGGCGTCGTCGCGTGGATACTCTCAAATCATTATGGCGACGATCCTCGGCAACATACAACAAGTGCGCGCTCGCATTGCCAGGGCCTGCGACGACGCGCGACGCCCCGTGCAAAGCGTCACGCTGCTGTGTGTGAGCAAAACCTTCGGGCCGGACGCCGTGCGCGAAGCCCATGCCGCCGGCGAACGCTGCTTCGGCGAGAACTACGTGCAGGAAGGCGTCGACAAGATCGCCGCGCTGGCCGACCTGCGTGGCGCCATCGAGTGGCACCTGATCGGGCCGCTGCAGAGCAACAAGACGCGGATCGTCGCCGAGCAGTTCGACTGGGTGCATTCGGTCGACCGGCTGAAGATCGCGCAGCGGCTGTCCGAGCAGCGGCCGGCGCAGCGGCCGCCGCTCGACGTCTGCCTGCAGGTCAACATCAGCGGCGAAGCCAGCAAGAGCGGGCTTGGCGCCGGCCGAGGTGCCTGCGGTGGCGCAGGCAGTGGCGGCGTTGCCGCGCATCAGGCTGCGAGGGCTGATGGCGATCCCCGAGCCGACCGGCGACCTGGCCGGACAACGCGCGCCGCATCGGGCGCTGCACGAACTGTTCACGACCTTGCGCGCCCAGGGTCTCGAGCTGGACACGCTGTCGATGGGCATGAGCGCCGACCTCGAGGCCGCGGTCCTCGAAGGTGCGACGATGGTGCGCGTGGGCAGCGCGATCTTCGGCGCGCGCGGCTGAGCGGCGGCGCGCTCAGATCGGCAGCAGCGCGGTGTTCTTCACCTCTTCCATCACTGCGTAGGTACGCGTCTCGCGCACGCCGGGCAGCGCCCAGATCACCGAGCCGACCAGCTCGCGGTAGGCCTGCATGTTGGCCACCCGCGTCTTGATCAGGTAGTCGAAGCCGCCGGCCACCAGGTGGCATTCCTGGATCTCGGCGCGCACCTGCACCGCGGCCTTGAAGGCGTTCATCGCGTCGTGCGTGGTGCGGTCGAGCACCACCTCGATGAACACCAGCATGCCCGCACCGAGCTTGTCGGGATTCAACCTTGCTTCGTAGCCGAGGATGAAGCCGTCGCGGGTCAGGCGCTTGACGCGCTCGAGCACGGCGGTCGGCGACAGGTGCACCTCCTCGGCCAGCTTGAGGTTGGAGATGCGCCCGTCCTTCTGCAGCACGCGCAGGATACGGACGTCGATCTTGTCGAGCGAATGGGCACGTGTCTCGTCGTCGGTGTTGGGAAGCATGGCCGATCTTCGTTCGGTTGAATGACTTTGATTCGGTGATTAATCCTAGCGTTGCTTCACTAACCTAGCAACTTATTCGACGGCGGCTGCCGTCATGGAGAGCTGCGATGTTCATCACCCCGCCCGAGACCGACCGCCTGCCCGACCCGTACCGCCCCGAGACCCAGGCGCTGGCCGCCGCACTGCAACGCCTGGCCGGTGCGCTGGCCTGGCCGCAGGCGATGCAGCGTGCCACGCCCTGGGTGCAGGCGGTGCGCGACACACCGGCGCCGTTCTGGGCGATGGAGTCGCTGCTGCGCGAATACCCGATCTCCAGCGCCGAGGGCCTGGCCCTGATGCGCCTGGCCGAGGCGCTGCTGCGTGTGCCCGACGCCGAGACCGCCATCGCGCTGACCGCCGACCAGCTCGGCAAGGCCAGCTTCGAGACGCACGCTGGCGATGGCCCGCACCGCATGCTGGCCAGCCTGTCGGCCAGCGCGATCGCCCTGTCCAAACGTTTCCTGCCCGATGCCGAGCATGAATCGGGCCTGCTGAAGCGCCTGGGCGCGCAGACGGTGGTGGCGGCGACGGTGCGCGCCATCCAGCTGCTCGGCCGCCAGTTCGTGCTCGGCCGCCACATCGTCGAAGCGATGGCCGAGGCCGCGCAGCAGCGCCGTGCGCAGCCACAGCTGCGCTTCAGCTACGACATGCTCGGCGAAGGCGCGCGCACCGAGGCCGATGCGCAGCGCTACCTGCTTGCCTACGCGCAGGCGATCGCGCGCATCGCCGAGTCGAAGGCTGCGACCGGCGGCCCCGAGACTGCGGATGGCATCTCGATCAAGCTCAGCGCACTGTTCTCGCGCTACGAGGTGGCGCAGCGCGAGCGGGTGTTCGCCGAGCTGCTGCCACGGGTCTGGCAGCTGGTCGACGCTGCCGCACGGGCCGACATGAACCTGACCATCGACGCCGAGGAGAGCGACCGGCTCGAACTTTCGCTCGACGTCTTCGAGGCGCTGGCCGCACGCATCGCGCAGACGCACCCGGGCTGGCGCGGCTTCGGCCTGGCCGTGCAGGCCTACCAGACGCGTGCGCTGGCGGTGGTCGACGAGGTCGCGCGCATCGCGAAGGCGCATGGCCTGCGCTTCATGGTGCGGCTGGTCAAGGGCGCCTACTGGGACGGCGAGGTCAAGCGTGCGCAGGAGCTCGGTCTCACGGCCTATCCGGTCTTCACCCACAAGCACCACACCGACATCTCCTACCTGGCCTGCGCGCGTGCGCTGCTCGGCCACGCCGAGCTGATCTACCCGCAGTTCGCCACCCACAACGCCGGCACCATCGCGGCGATCCTGCAGATGGGAGAAGGCCATCGCGGGCGCTTCGAGATGCAGCGCCTGCACGGCATGGGCGAGGCCGTCTACCGCGAGGTGATGGCCGACAGCGAGGTGCCGGTGCGCGTTTACGCGCCGGTCGGCGAGCACCGCGACCTGCTCGCCTACCTGGTGCGCCGCCTGCTCGAAAACGGCGCCAATTCGTCCTTCGTGCACCAGCTCGCCGACCCGCAGGTCGACGTCGAGGCGCTGCTGGCGTCGCCGCTGGTGCCGGCGGCCGAATCCGGGCTGCCGATGCCGGTGGCGCTGTACGGCACACGACCCAACTCCAGCGGCGCCGACCTGGCCGTGCCGGCGCAGCGCCAGCCGCTGCTGGCGGCGGTGGCCACCGCCCGCGTCGAAGCGCTGCGCGAGGCCGCGCCGGCCGAGATCGAGGCCACGATGCAGCGCCTGCACGCCGCCTTTCCGCACTGGAGCGCCGTGCCGCTGGCGCAGCGTGCGGCCGTGCTGCGCCGCGCCGCCGACGCGCTCGACGCACAACTGGCCGAGTTCTGCGGCCTGCTGGTCAAGGAAGCGCACAAGACGCTGGGGGACTGTGTCGCCGAGGTGCGCGAGGCGGTCGACTTCCTGCGCTACTACGCCGACCAGGCCGAGCAGCGCCTGGCCGTGCAGGCCCTGCCCGGCCCGACCGGCGAGCACAACGAGCTGCGCCTGCATGGCCGCGGCGTGTTCGTCTGCATCAGCCCGTGGAACTTCCCGCTGGCGATCTTCGCCGGCCAGGTGGCGGCGGCGCTGGTTGCCGGCAACACCGTGGCCGCCAAGCCGGCCGAGCAGACGCCGGTCGTCGCGCAGCGAATGGTCGCGCTGCTGCACCAGGCCGGCGTGCCGGCCGATGCGCTGGTGCTTCTGCACGGCGCCGGCGAGACGGTCGGCGCGGCGCTGGTCGCCGATGCGCGCACCGCGGGCGTCTGCTTCACCGGCTCGACCGCGGTGGCGAAGATCATCAACCGCACGCTGGCCGCCAAGGACGGCCCCATCGTGCCGCTGATCGCCGAGACCGGCGGCATCAACGCGATGATCGTCGACAGCACCGCGTTGCCCGAACAGGTGGTCGACGCGGTGGTGCAGAGCGCGTTCCGCTCGGCCGGCCAGCGCTGCTCGGCGCTGCGCCTGCTGCTGCTGCACGAGGGCATCGCCGACAGCGTGATCGCGATGATCCGCGGCGCGATGAGCGAGCTGGTGGTCGGCGACCCGGCCGAGCTCGCCACCGACGTCGGCCCGGTGATCGACGCCGAGGCGTTTGCAGGGATCCGCGCGCAGGTCGAGCGCTTGCGCCGCGAGGCGACGCTGCTCGGCGAGACGCCGGTCAGCTCGACCTTGGCGCGGCTGGTGCCGCCGGTGGCCTTCGAGCTGGCTTCGATCGGCGCGCTGAAGCAGGAGATCTTCGGCCCGGTGCTGCACGTGGTGCGCTGGCGCGGCGACATCGACGCGGTGGTGGCCCAGGTCAACGCGCTCGGCTACGGCCTGACGCTGGGCGTGCAGACGCGCATCGACGGTCGTGCGCTGCGCATCGCCCACGGCGCGCGCATCGGCAACGTCTACGTCAACCGCAACATGATCGGCGCGGTGGTCGGCGTGCAGCCCTTCGGCGGCGAAGGGCTGTCGGGCACCGGGCCGAAGGCCGGCGGGCCGCACTACCTGTACCGCTTCTGCGCCGAGCAGACCTTGACCATCAACACCGCGGCTGCGGGCGGCAACGCGGAATTGCTCGCCGGGCTGGGTCACGCTGCCGACCTGCCGGCCGGCCGGGTGCACGGATGACGCCGCCGGTATGCGACGATCATGGGCATGCTGATCCGCAACCTCGTCATCGCCCTCGTCGCCATCGTGGCACTGACCGTCGCCTGGTTCGCCTTCGCGCTGAACTGGAGCTATTCCAGCGGCGAGCGCGCCGGCTGGGTGCAGAAGTTCTCGCACAAGGGCTGGGTCTGCAAGACCTGGGAGGGCGAGCTGGCGCTGGTCTCACTGCCCGGCAGCACGGTGGAAAAGTTCAACTTCACCGTGCACGACGACGCGGTGGCGCAGCAGATCAGCGCGGTGATGGGCAAGCGTGTCAGCCTGCACTACGAGGAGAAAGTCGGCTTGCCGACCAGCTGCTTCGGCGAGACGCGCTACTTCGTCACCAAGGTGGTCGAGACGCCGGACATCCCGCTGGGCCCCGGCGTGAGCCTGCCGACCGCCCCTGCCGCGGCGGCGTCGAAATGAGAGAGTACCGAGCATGAGCGACGACACCCTGGCCTTCATCGGCGGCGGCAACATGGCCGCCGCCATCATCGGCGGCTTGCGCGCCAGCGGCCGTGCCGGCGAGTCGATCATCGTCGTCGACCCCGGCGAGGCGCAGCGCGACAAGCTGCGTGCCGCCCATGGCGTGCGCACGCTGGCCGCCGCCGATGCGGCGCTGGCGCAGGCCCGCGTGGTCGTGTGGGCGGTCAAGCCGCAGCTGTTCCAGGCCGCCGCCGCGCCCTGCGCCGCCCATGTGCACGGCGCGCTGCAGCTCAGTGTAATGGCCGGCATCCGCAGCGACGCGATCGTGCGCGCCACCGGCAGCGAGCGTGTGGTGCGCAGCATGCCCAACACGCCGGCGCTGATCGGCCAGGGCATCGCCGGCCTGTATGCGCGCGACGCGGTCAGTGCCGACCAGCGCCGTACCGCCGAGCAGCTGCTCGCGCCGACCGGGCGCACGCTGTGGGTCGCGCACGAGCACGATCTCGACGCCGTCACCGCGCTGTCGGGCTCCGGCCCGGCCTACGTCTTCTACTTCGTCGAGGCGATGATGCAGGCGGCGCGCGAGATGGGCCTGTCGGGCGAACAGGGCAAGCAGCTCGCGCTGGCCACCTTCGCCGGCGCCACCGCGCTGGCGCAGGCCTCCGACGAGCCGCCCGAGACGCTGCGCGAGCGTGTCACGTCCAAGGGCGGCACCACGTATGCCGCGCTGACCTCGCTGGAGGCGAGTGGTGTCAAAGTCTGCGTTCGTGAAGGCGATGAAGGCGGCGCAGCAGCGCGCCAAGGAACTCGGGGACGAGTTCGGGGCGTAAGCGCCAGCGCATGCCGGCCATGGCGAAAGCCATGCAAAGCCGGCATGGGGCTTGGTGAAAAACTCGGCGCGCGCGCGCCTACAGTCTCGCCGCATGCGGCCGGCCGCGCCACGAGCGCCGCCGGTTCGAGCATACGAACCCACGGAGACACCATGACCCTGTCCTACGTCACCCCCCATGCCGACAGCCCCTGGCAGACCTACCTGTCGCAGGTCGATCGTGTGCTGCCCTACCTCGGTCACCTGGCCCGCTGGGGCGAGACGCTGAAGCGGCCCGAAGCGCGCGCTGATCGTCGACGTGCCGATCGAGCTCGACGACGGCAGCGTCGCCCACTTCGAGGGCTTCCGCGTGCAGCACAACCTGTCGCGCGGCCCTGGCAAGGGCGGCGTGCGCTACCACCCCGACGTGACGCTGGAAGAGGTGATGGCGCTGTCGGCCTGGATGTCGATCAAGAACGCCGCGGTCAACCTGCCCTACGGTGGCGCCAAGGGCGGCATCCGCGTCGACCCGAAGAAGCTGTCGACCAAGGAGCTGGAGCGCATGACGCGCCGCTACACCAGCGAGATCGGCATCATCATCGGCCCGCACCAGGACATCCCGGCGCCGGACGTGAACACCAACCCGCAGATCATGGCGTGGATGATGGACACGTACTCGATGAACACCGGCAGCACCGCCACCGGCGTGGTCACCGGCAAGCCGATCCACCTCGGCGGCTCGCTGGGCCGCGTCAAGGCCACCGGCCGCGGCGTCTTCGTCACCGGCCGCGAGGCGGCGCGTCGGATCGGCCTGGAGCTCGACGGCGCGCGTGTCGCGGTGCAGGGCTTCGGCAACGTCGGCTCGGCCGCGGCCGAGCTGTTCGCGCAGGCCGGCGCGAAGATCGTCGCCATCCAGGACCACACCGGCACGCATCGTCAACGAGCAAGCGGCATGGACATGGCCGAACTGATGCCCTGGCTGAAGACCCATGGTGGCATCGCCGGCTTCGGCGGCGCGGAGAAGGCCGATGACGAGTCGTTCTGGGACGCCAGGTGCGACATCCTGATCCCGGCCGCGCTGGAAGGCCAGCTCACCGTCGACCGCGCGAAGCGGACCAGCGCGAAGCTGGTGCTCGAAGGCGCCAACGGGCCGACACTGCCGGCCGCCGACGACGTGCTCGCCGACCGTGGCATCCTGGTCGTGCCCGACGTGATCTGCAACGCCGGCGGCGTGACCGTCAGCTACTTCGAGTGGGTGCAGGACTTCAGCTCGTTCTTCTGGACCGAGGACGAGATCAACGTGCGGCTCGACAAGATCATGGTCGGCGCGCTGAAGCGCATCTGGGACACCGCCGACAAGCACCAGATCACGCTGCGCACCGCCACCTTCGCGGTGGCCTGCGAGCGCATCCTGACCGCACGCGAGGAGCGCGGGCTGTACCCCTGAGTCAGGGCAAGTGGGCGGCACGGGCGCGCTGCCGCGCCTCGTGCAGCGTGCCGAGGGTGATCTTGCGCACCTCGGACTTGCTCTGCTCGACGTGGCTCTTCAGCAGCAGCTGGGCCTGGTCGAGCTTGCGCTGCAGCACCGCGCGCAGGATCTTCGCGTGCTCCGCGTAGGTGGCGTCGATGCGGTCCTCGCGCGTGAAGTCGAGCCGACGCACGATGCGGATGCGCTCGGTGACGTCCCAGTGCACCTTGGCGATCTCGGCGTTGCCGGCGGCGCGCACCAGCGTCGCGTGGAACTGCTCGTCGAGCGCGCCGACCTCGCGCATGTCGGTCAGCCGCTCGGCGGCCGGCACCAGCCAGGCGGCTTTCAGCGCCTCCAGCTCGGGCGGGTCGCTCTCGCGCGCGCACAGCCGCGCGACGCTGGCCAGCTCGAGCAGCACGCGCAGGTCGTAGAGCTGGTCGAGGCGGTCGAAGTCGATCGGCTTGACGAACCAGCCGGCCTTGCTCTCGACGTCGAGGAAACCTTCGTTGCGCAGCCTGAACAGCGCCTCGCGCGCCGGCGTGCGGCTGACGCCCAGCCGCGCGCTGATCTCGTTCTCCGAGAAGCGGTCGCCCGGCAGCAGCTGGAAGTCGTGGATCAGCGCCTTCAGCTGCGCATAGGCCTGCTCCGCGAGGTTGCTGCGGGTGCTGTCGGAGCTCGGTGCGGAGACGGCGCGCAAGGGCATGAGGTCGAGTCTAAGGCGCGGCTAGGGCGCAGGCGCCTCGGCGAAGTGGCAGGCCACCAGTTGCGGGCCGACGCTGCGCAGCAGCGGCGCCTCGCGGCCGCAGCGGTCTTCGCCGCGCGGGCAGCGGCCGTGGAAGCGGCAGGCCTGCGGCGCCGGGTCGATCGGGCTGGACACCTCGCCCGACAGCTTGATGCGCGGGCCCTGCCCCGGGATCGCCGAGACCAGCGACTGCGTGTACGGATGTTTGGGCGAGCGGAACACCTGCTCCGACGGGCCGACCTCGACCAGCTTGCCGAGGTACATCACCGCGACGCGGTCGGTCAGCAGGCGCACGACGTTGAGGTCGTGCGAGACGAACAGCAGCGTCAGGCCGAGTTCGGCGCGCAGCTGCTCGAGCAGCTGCAGCACCACCGCCTGCACCGAGACGTCGAGCGCGGCGGTCGGCTCGTCGAGGATCAGCAGGCGCGGCTTGACGGCCAGCGCGCGGGCGATGCCGACCCGTGCCTTCTGCCCGCCGGACAGCTGGTGCGGAAAGCGCGGCAGCAGCATCGCCGGCAGGCCGACCTGCGCGGCCACCTCGTCGACGCGTGCATCGGCCTCGGCGCGTGTCATCGGCGTCAGCAGTGTCAGCGGCTCGCGGATCGCCTCGCGCGCGGTGAAGCGCGGGTTGAGGCTGTCGGTCGGGTCCTGGAAGACCATCTGCACTTCGCTGCGCTGCGGCGCCTTCGCGAAACGTTTCGCCGGCACGGCGGCGAGGTCGGTGCCGTCGAAGACGATGCGGCCTTCGGTGGTGTCGAGCAGACGCGCGATCAGCCGCACCAGCGTGCTCTTGCCGCAGCCCGATTCGCCGACCAGGCCGAGGCTCTCGCCGGCGGCGATCGCGAGGTTCAGATCGTCGACGGCGTGCAGCTGGCGCTTGCCGGCGACCGGGAAACGTTTGTGCAGGCGTTCGAGCACCAGCAGCGGTGCCGTCGAGGCCGGCGGCTTCGCTGGCGCGGGGGGTGTCAGTTCGTTCACCAGCGGGGCGGCGTCAAGCATGGTGGGTCACTCCGCGTGAACGTGCCGGCGGGCCGAACAGCGGGTGCCAGCAGGCCACGCTGTGCGGCGCCGCCGCGTCGAGGGCGGGACGCTCGTGAACGCACAGATCGCTGCGCCGTTCGCAGCGTTCGGCGAAGCGGCAGCCGGGCAGGTCGTTGCGGCGCAGGTCGGGCAGGTTGCCCGGCACCGGGTGCAGCGCCTGCGCCGAGTGGGTGCGCTCGTCGGGCGTGGAGCTGAGCAGGCGCGCGGTGTAGGGGTGGCGGGCCTGGGTGAAGAGGGCCCGCGCCGGCGCCGCCTCGACCGCGTGGCCGGCGTGCATCACGACGATGCGGTCGCAGTGGTCGGCGGCGAGCGCCAGGTCGTGGGTGATGAACAGCGTCGCCATCTGGCGTTCGCGCGCCAGCGAGGTGATCAGATCCATCACCGCCGCCTGGGTGGTCACGTCCAGCCCGGTGGTCGGCTCGTCGGCGATCAGCAGCGAAGGCCGGCAGGCCAGCGCCAGCGCGATCATCACGCGCTGGCACATGCCGCCGGACATCTCGAACGGGTAGGCGGCGTAACGCCGCTCGGGGTCGGAGATCGCGACCTCGCGCAATGCCTGCACGGCACGCTCGCGCAGGCTCTGCGCCAGGTCGGCGCCGCGTGCGGCGGCGTGGCGGCGCAGCACGTCCTCGATCTGCGCGCCGACCGGGCGGATCGGGTTCAGCGCGGTGCGCGGGCTCTGGAAGATCATCGAGATCTCGCGGCCGCGCAGGTCGGCCAAAGTCTTCTCGTCGGCCTTCAGCAGGTCCATGCCGCCGAACATCGCAGTGCCGCCGGTGACCCTGGCGGCACGGTCGGAGATGCCCAGCATCGCGTAGCTGAGCACCGACTTGCCCGAGCCGCTCTCGCCGACCAGGCCGACGATCTCGCCCTTGTGGATGCGCAGGTCGATGCCTTGGAGCGCATGGACGGTGCCACTTCGCGTGCGGAACTCGAGGCCGAAGTCGCTGACTTCGAGCAGGGGTGGTGCGCTCATGGTCGATGCTCGCTCGTTCGAGCGAGACCGCGCCACCGGGTGGCTGGCTCCGCTCATGTCCCCCGGGCCACGCTGCGCGCAGTCCCTCCTCCTTTACTTCGCTGCGCCGACCCACCCAGCGTCACGGTCAAGCCGACCAGCCCGCGCAATGCCCTCGCGACACGGGGTATCGGTGGTGCCAGATCAGGAGTGCGTGGGGCGCTCCGCATAGCGAAGTAAAGGAGGAGGCTCCGGCCACAGGCCGGCGACGGGGGACATGAGCGGAGTGGAATGCCCCGCGCGCTCCCGATCCCGCTCAGACCACGCGCGCCGATCACGTCCGCCTCCGCGGATCGAAGATGTCGCGCAGCGCATCGCCGAGCAGGTTGAAGGTGAACACGGCCAGCATCAGCACGGCGCCCGGGAAGAAGCTGACCCACCACTCGCCGGAGACGATGAACTGCGCGCCTTCGGCGACCAGGATGCCCCACTCCGGCGTCGGCGGGCGCACGCCCAGGCCGATGAAGCTCAGGCCGGCCGCGTTGAGGATGGCCCAGCCCATGTTCAGGCTCACCTGCACCATCGCCGGCGGAAGGATGTTGGGGAACAGGTGCACGGCGAGGATGCGCACGTCGCCGTTGCCCGACAGCCGCGCCGCCTCGATGAAGCCGGCGCCGCGCCGCACGTTCGCTTCGGCGCGTGCGACGCGGATGTAGAACGGCAGGTTGATGATCGCCGTGGCCAGCACGATGTTGCCCACCGTGTTGCCCAGCGCCGCGACGATGCCCATCGCCAGCACGAACAGCGGGAAGGCCATGATGGTGTCGGACACGCGGGTGATCGCGGTGTCCCACCAGCCGCCGAAGAAGCCGGCCGCCAGGCCCAGCGCGATGCCGATCGCGAACGACAGCACGACGGCGCTGAGTGCGATGCCCAGGTCCAGCCGGGTGGCGACCAGCGTGCGCGAGAAGATGTCGCGGCCCAGCGCGTCGGTGCCGAACCAGTGCGCCGCCGACGGCGGCTGCAGCGCCGCCGTCGCGTTGCTGGCCAGCGGGTCGTGCGGCACGATCGCCGGGCCGATCGAGCGCGATCAGGATGAACAGCAGGAACAGCGCCGCGGCGACCATCGTCACCGGGTTCTCCGAGAGCACGTGGCGGATGTGCTTGAGCGTCTCGTTCAGGTCGGCTCAGCTTTCCATCAGACACGCGGGGATCGATCAAGCGTGTACAGCACGTCGACCAGCAGGTTGAGCAGCACGAACAGCACGCCCATCGCCAGCACGAAGCCCTGGATCGGCGCGTAGTCGCTGGCCGTCAGCGCGTCGATCGCGTAGCTGCCGACGCCGGGCCAGCCGAACACCTTCTCGATCACCACGCTGCTGCCGAGCATGAAACCGAACACCATGCCCAGCGTGGTGACCACCGGCAGCAGCGCGTTGCGCAGCGCGTAGGTGATCAGCACCGTGCTGCTGGTCAGCCCGGAGGCGCGTGCGGTGCGGATGAAGTCGCTGCCCAGCACCGAGAGCATCGAGGCGCGCGTCATGCGCGCGATCGGCGCCAGCACGAAGATCGCCATCGTCAGCACCGGCAGGATCAGCTGCTTGAAGCAGGCCCACCACAGCCCGGCATCGCCGGCGATCAGCGCGTCGATCAGGTAGAAGCCGGTCACCGTGGCCGGCGGCGACCACATCGGGTCGAGCCGGCCCAGCGGCGACGGTGCCCAGCCGAGCAGGAAGTAGAAGACATAGGCCAGCACCAGGCCGGTGAAGAAGGTCGGCAGCGAGACGCCGGCGGTGGTGACCAGCCGGCACAGCTGGTCGATCCACGAACCCGGCCGCGTCGCCGCCAGCACGCCCAGCGGCAGCGCGATCGCGCAGGCCAGCGCCAGCGCCAGCAGCACCATCTCGATCGACGCCGGCAGGCGGGTCAGCAGTTCGTTCAGCACCGGCTGGCCGGTGGTCAGCGAGGTGCCCAGCTCGCCGCGAGCCAGGTCGGCCACGTAGCGGAAGAACTGCTCGACCAGCGGCTTGTCCAGCCCCAGCTGGGCACGCACCTGGTCGACCGCCTCCTGCGTCGCCGCACCGCCGGCGAAGTAGGCGGCCGGATCCCCCGGCAGCGCGCGCGTGAGCAGGAAGGTCACGACGATCACGCCGATCAGGTTGGGCAGCGCGCCGAGCAGGCGCTTCGCGATCACCTTGATCATGTTGCGAACGCTTTCTCGATCTCGGCCAGCGGCGCCGCCCAGCCGACAATGCCACCTTGCGCGACCACCATCTCGACGACCACGGCGTGGAACTCGGGGAAGTAGCTGGCTGCGCAGTCGCTGACCAGCAGGCATTCGTAGCCGCGGTCGTTGGCCTCGCGCATCGTCGTCTGCACGCAGACCTCGGTGGTCACGCCGCCGATCAGCAGGTGGGTGATGCCTTGCGAATGCAGGATGGCGTCCAGGCTGGTGGCGTGGAACGCGCCCTTGCCCGGCTTGCGCAGCACGATGTCGCCCGGCTGCGGCTGCAGCTCGGCGACGAAGCCGGCGCCCGGCTCGCCGGCCACCAGCACGCGGCCCAGCGGCCCGGGGTCACCGATGCCGCAGGCCAGGCCGCCGCGGGCGCGCTTCGAGGGCGGGCAGTCGGCCAGCTGCGGATCGTGCGCCTCCTGCGTGTGGATCACCGCCATGCCGTGGGCGCGCGCCAGCGCCAGCAGCTTCACGCAGGCCGGCACGATGCTCGTGAGCTTGCCGACGTCGTTGCCCAGCATCGCGCCGAAGCCGCCGGGCTCGAGGAAGTCGCGCTGCATGTCGATCATCACGACGGCGGTGTGCGCCGGGTCGAACGGAAAGTCGTACGGCCTCGCGTGGATGGTCTTCATCACGCCGCCTCCGCATGCGTGCTGTCACCCGCCATCGCCCGCCCGATCGCGCCGATGTCGGCCTGCGCCGTCGCGCATTCCATCGCGATGTGGCCGTGCGACAGCACCAGCAGCCGCGACGACAGCGCCAGCAGTTCGTCGAGGTCCTCGCTGATCAGCAGCACGCCGGCACCGCCGTCGCGCGCCGCGCGCAGCCGCGCATGGATCTCGGCGGTGGCCTGGAAGTCGAGGCCGAAGCAGGGGTTGGCGACGATCAGCAGTCGCGGCGGCGTCGGGTCCGGCGCCAGCTCGCGCGCCAGCACGGCGCGCTGCACGTTGCCGCCGGAGAGTGTCTCGATGGGCGCTTCCGGTCCCGGCGTCTTGACCCGGTAGGCCTCGATCTGCGCCACCGCCTGGCTGCGCATGGCCGGCCGCGACAGCCACGGGCCGCGGGCCAGCGGCGCGCGGTCGAAATTGCGCAGCGCCAGGTTCTCGGCCACCGACAGCTTGCCGACGCAGCCGTTGTGCAGCGGTTCCTCGGGCAGGCTGCGCACGCCGAAGCGCTGCATCTGCGCGCGCGTCGGCCGGTAGGCCTGGCCGTCGACCGTCACCTCGCCGCTGGCCAGCGGCAGCGCGCCGGTCAGCGCCGCCAGCAGCTCGCGCTGGCCGTTGCCCGAGACGCCGGCGACGCCGACGATCTCGCCCGGCCGCACCTCGAGCGACAGGCCGTCGATCGCACGCCGGCCCTCATGGCCCGCGACCGCCAGGCCGCGCAGCGCCAACCGCGCCGGGCCGCCGACCGTCACCGGCATGGTGGCGGTGGCCAGGCCCGAGGTCGCCGCCGGCAGTGCCGCCGCGTCGGTGGCCACGCCCATCATCCAGCCGGCCAGCTCGTCGCGGCTGGTCGCCTCGGTCTTCGCCGCGCCGGTGCGCCGTCCGCGGCGCAGCACCGTGACCTCGTCGCAGAAGCCGAACACCTCGCGGAACTTGTGGGTGATGATCAGCACCGAGAGCAGGCCGTCGCGGCACATGCCCTTGACGCGGCCCAGCACCTCGTCGGCCTCCTGCGGCGTCAGCACCGAGGTCGGCTCGTCGAGCACCAGGAAGCGCCGCTTCGCGTACAGCGCCTTGAGGATCTCCAGCTTCTGCTTCTCGCCCGCGGCCAGCTCGGCCACGCGCGCGTCGAGCGACAGCGGGAAGGGCGCAGTGGCCATGAAGTCGGCCAGCTTGTTGCGCTCGAGCTTCCAGTCGATGAAGGCGCCGAGGTCGCGCTGCGCCAGCGCCAGGTTCTCGGCCACCGTCATGCCCGGCACCACGGTGAAGTGCTGGAAGATCATGCCCAGGCCGAGCGCCGCGGCGTCCTTGGGGCTGCCGATGTCTCGTTCGCGGCCATCGACCATCACGCTGCCGGTGTCGGCGCGGTAGAAGCCGATCAGCGACTTGACCAGCGTCGACTTGCCGGCGCCGTTCTCGCCGAGCAGCGCGTGGAAGCTGCCGGCCTCGACGGTCAGCGACACGTCGTCGAGCGCCTGCAGCGCGCCGAAGCGCTTGCTGAAGTTCAGCATCTCGACCTTGGCCGCGCCGGTCGGCTCGGGTTGCGGAGGGATGAGATCACTCATGGCCGTTCACCCCAGCGCGGCGAGGATCGCCGCCGACGAGGCCACCGCGCCGAACACACCACCCTGCATGGTCACCATCTTCAGCGCCGCGGCGTGGTTGCCGGGGTCGGTGGCGCCGGTGCCGTCGCTGACAATCAGGCATTCGAAGCCGCGGTCGTTGGCCTCGCGCATCGTCGTGTGCACGCAGACGTCGGTGGTGACGCCGGTCAGGATCAGGTTGCGGATGCCGTTGACGTTGAGCAGCAGCTCCAGATCGGTGGCGCAGAACGAACCCTTGCCCGGTTTGTCGATGACCGGCTCGCCGGCCAGCGGCGCCAGCTCGGGAATGATCTGCCAGCCGTCCTCGCCGCGCACCAGGATGCGGCCGCAAGGCCCGGCGTCGCCGATGCCGACGCCGCCTTCGCCGATCTGCCGCGAGCGCCAGCGCTTGTTGGCCGGCAGGTCGGCGAGGTCGGGCCGATGCCCTTCGCGGGTGTGGATCACGTGCATGCCGAGTGCGCGTGCCTTGTCCAGCAGGCTCTGGATCGGCGCGATCGGCGCGCGCACCGCCGACAGGTCGTAGCCCATGCGGTCGACATAACCGCCGAGGCCGACGAAGTCGGTCTGCATGTCGATGATGACCAGCGCGGTGTTCGCCGGCGTCCAGTCGCCGTCGAAGGGCCAGGCATAGGGTTTTGCGTCGACAGGGCGAAAGGTTTCATCGGCGCATGGTCTCGGTCAGCGGTGTCAGCGGTTCAGCGACAGTTCGCCCGGCGCGCCGTGGCTGGGGCCGGGCTTGCCCAGGCCGATCAGCAACGCCAGCGTCAGTGCGTAGGGCAGCGCGGCGAGCAGGTAGTAGCCCTGGCTGTAGCCCAGCGCCTGCAGGGCCGGGCTGATCGCGCTGGCGCCGCCGAACAGCAGCCCGGCGAGCACGCAGCGGCGCGGGTCCCAGCGCGCGAAGATGACCAGCGCCACCGCCATCACGCCCTGGCCGCTGGACAGCGCCTCGCTCCATGCGCCCGGGTAGACCAGCGACAGCGAGGCGCCGCCGACGCCGGCACAGGCGCCGCCGAAGGCGGTGGCGGCGACGCGGTAGGCGGTCGGCGAGAGGCCGAAGGCGCGCGCCGCGTTCTCGCTGTCGCCGACCACGCGCAGGCGCAGGCCGAAACGGGTGCGGCCCAGCGCCCACCAGGTCGCGAAGGCGAGCACGAGGCCGAGCACGAACAGCGGGTTGATGGCCAGCGCCGCCTTCACCGGCGCGAGGCTGGACCACTCGCCCAGCGCGATCGGTGGCAGGCCGGGTGCGCTGGGCTGGATCAGCGGCTTGCCGAGCCAGAACGCCAGGCCCGAGCCGGCCAGCATCAGCGCGATGCCCATCGCGGTGTCGTTGACGCGGGCCAGGCTGCACAGCGCGCCGTGCAGCGCGCCGAGCAGCGTGCCGACCAGCGCCGCCGTCAGCACGCCCCACCAGGGGTTGCCGGTGGCCAGCGAGACCGCGAAGGCGCTCATCGCGCCCATCAGCAGCGTGCCTTCGAGACCGAGGTTGATGCGGCCGGCCTTCTCGGTCACCGTCTCGCCGAGGCTGACCCACAGCAGCGGCGTGCCGACGCGGATCGCGCCGCCGACGATGGCCAGCGGAACGCCCCACCAGCCGAGCGCACTGGCATCGCTCATGGCTTCCCCTTGAAGAACGAACGCCCGCGCAGCGTCTCGCAGGCGATCAGCGCGACGAAGGCAAAACCGAGCAGCACGGTGACCGATGCATCGGGCAGGCCCAGCCGACGCTGCAGCAGGCTGCCGCTGGCGGCGATGCCGCCGACCAGGATGGCCACCGGCACCACGCCGGCAGGCGAGAAGCGCGCCGCGAAGGCGATCAGGATGCCGCTGTAGCCGTAGCCGGCGATCAGCGAGGCGTTGGCCGCGCCGTGCACGGCGGCCACCTCCACCGCGCCGGCCAGGCCCGCGCAGGCGCCACCCGCGGCACAGGCGCCGATGGTCAGCGTCGACACCGGCAGGCCGACACCCAGCGCGGTGCGGGCATTGCCGCCGGCCACGCGCAGCGCCAGGCCCAGCGGGGTGAAGCGCATCACCGCCCAGGCGGCCAGCGCGGCCAGCACGCCGAGCAGCAGGCCGTAGTGCACGTCCAGGCCGGGCATCGCCGGCAGCAGCAGGGCGTCGGGCAGCGGCTTGGTCGACGGCTTGTTCAGGCTCGCCGGGTCGCGCAGCACCGTCTCGACACATTGGTTGAACAGCGCGATGGCGATGAAGGACATCAGCAGCGAGGCGATGGTCTCGTTGACCTCGCGCTTCTCGCGCAGGGCGCCGACCAGGCCGATCCACACGCCGCCGGCCAGCATGCCGGCGATCGCCATCGCCGGCCACACCAGCCACGGCCCGGCCTGCGCGGCGGCGAGCAGGTTGCCGAACGCCGAGGCGGCCAGGCCGCCGAGCACCAGCGCGCCCTCGTTGCCGATGATCACGCGGCCGGCCTGCGCCGGCAGCGCGACCGCCAGCCCGGTGAGGATCAGCGGCGCGGCGCGCTGCAGCGTGTTCTGCCAGGCGAAGGCGTCGCCGAAGCCGCCCATCACGATCAGGCCCCAGACCTCCAGCGGGTTGAAGCCGGCCAGCGCGACGGCCAGCGAGAACAGCAGCACGGTGAGCAGCAGCGCGGCCGCCGCCGGCAGCAGCGCATCGGCGAGCGCGCGCACCTTCAGCACGCCCGGCGAAGGCGCGGCCGCGGGCACACCGGCGGGGAGCGGGATGCTGCTCATCGCGTGTGCCCGATCAGCCGGGGATCGAACCGATCACGCCTTCGACCAGGTAGTTCATCTTCTCGAGCTCGGCGTCGAACTGGTCGAGGTTCTTGCCCGCCGGGATGACGACCGCGCCCTTGTTGTCCTTCAGGCCGCCCTTGAAGATCGAGTAGCCGCCCTTGATCATCGCCGCCTTGATCTCGTCGGCCTTGGCCTTGGCGGTCGCGCCGACGGCCGCACCGTAGGGCGACATCTTCACGTAGCCGTCCTTCAGGCCGCCGCGCAGGAAGTTGGGCATTGCCGCGCCGCTCTGCGCCGCCTTGATCTGCGCGTTGTAGGGCGTGGCCCAGTCCCATTCGGCGCCCGTGAGGTAGCCCTTGGGCGCCAGCGCCGCCTGGCTGGCGTGGTAGCCGCTGCAGAAGATGCCGCGCTTCTCGGCGGTCTCCATGATCACCTTCGGGCTGTCGACGTGGCAGGTCAGCACGTCCACGCCCTGGTCGATCAGGCTGGTCGAGGCTTCGGCCTCCTTGACCGGCATCGACCATTCGCCGGTAAAGATCACCCGCGTGGTGATGCTCGGGTCGACCGAGCGTGCGCCCATCGTGAAGGCGTTGATGTTGCGCAGCACCTGCGGGATCGGCTTGGCGGCGATGAAGCCGAGCTTCTTGGTCTTGCTGGTGTAGCCCGCCACGACGCCGGCCAGGTACTGGCACTCGTCGATGTAGCCGAAGTAGCTGCCGGTGTTCTTCGGGTGCTTGCCCTCGGTCCACATGCCGCCGCAGTGGGCGAAGCGCACCTTGGGGTACTTCTCCGCCATCTTCAGCATGTGCGGGTCGAAGTAGCCGAACGAGGTCGGGAAGATCAACGAGGCCTTGTCCTGGTTGATCATCGCCTCCATGGTCTTCTGCACGGCGGCGGTCTCGGGCACGTTCTCTTCCTCGACCACCTTGACGCCCGGCAGCTTCTTGACTGCCGCGGCAGCCTGCGCCTGCGCCTGGTTGTAGCCGAAGTCGCCGCGCGGGCCGACGTAGATCACGCCGACGACGATGGGCGTCTGTGCCAGCGCCTCGCGCAGCGCTCCGGGCAGGGCGAGCGAGCCGGCGCCGAGGGCGCTGGCGGCGAGCAGGCGGCGACGTTGGGCGTCGTGGGTGTTGTGGTCCATGGGGTTCTCCTCGTTCAGGGTTGAGAGGGTTTCGGCAACAGGCTCACGTGGGCGGCCACGACACGCCAGCCGCCATGGCCCGGGGCGCTGGTGCGCACCCAGGTCTGGCTCTGGCGGCCGCTCACGGCGGGGCGGACGAATTCGGTCATCGCGGTGGCCAGATCGCGGCCGAAGGTGGTGATCACGGTGTTCTTCAGCGTGCGCTCCAGGCCGACCGGCGAGCGCGCGGCGCGGAAGGCGCGGATGGCGTCGATGCCGAGCAGGTTCTCGGCGACGCCGTAACGCACGGTGTGCGGCGAGTCCCAGAACAGCTGGTCGAGCATGTCGACGTCGTTGCTCGTCAGCGCCTGTTCGTACAAGGCGAAGATCGCGCTGACCTCGGCATGCACGTCGGGCAGGTTGATGTCCATGCGCGCGTCCGTTCAGTTCAGCGCCGCGACCGGCGCGGCGACGAGGCCCAGCGTTTCGAGCTGCGCCGCGACGCGCAGCGCGTGGTCCTCGCGCCACGGCGCGGCGATCACCTGCACGCCGATCGGCAGGTGCGGCAGCGCCGGGTTCATGCCCCACAGCGGCACCGTGACCACCGGCAGGCCGATGCAGGAGATCGGCTGCGTCAGCAGGCCCATGCTGGGCCGTGCCGGCAGGCGCTGGCCGTTGATCTCCAGCCACTCGGTGCCGATCACCGGCGCGACGCAGGGCGTGGCCGGCGCGATCAGCACGTCGACCGTCTCGAACACCCGCGCCAGCTGGCGTGCGAAGGCGTGGCGCACACGCTGTGCCTGCACCACCCAGGTGGCCGGCAGCAGCGCGCCGGCGAGGAAGCGGTCGCGCGACAGCGGCTCGAAGTCCTGCGGCCGCTTCTTCAGGTCGGCGAGGTGAAGGTTGGCGCCTTCGGCATTGGTGATCAGGAAGGCGGCGGCGCGTGCGCGGTCGACGCCGTCGAGCTCGACCAGCCGCGTGGTGCCCAGCGCCTGCGCGACCGCGTCGACCGCCGCGGTGGCCTCGGCCATCGCCATCTCGCGGAACCAGCCGCCCAGCACCGCGATGCGCAGGCCTTCGGCACGGGCGTCCAGCGTCGTGCGCGTCGGCTCGGGCGCACGCTGTGCGCAATGCGGGTCGTCCGCCGCCGGGCCCTGCATCGCGTCGTAGGCGAGCGCCAGGTCGGCGACGCAGCGTGCGAAGGGCCCCAGGTGGTCGAGGCTGGTGACGAAGGGGTAGCTGCCCAGGCGCGGCAGGCGGCCGTAGGTCGGCTTCAGGCCGAAGGTGCCGCACAGCGACGAGGGCACGCGGATCGAGCCGTTGGTGTCCGAACCCAGCGTCAGCGGTACCTGGCCGGCGGCGATCGCAGCGGCCGAACCACCGGACGAGCCGCCCGACAGGCGCGCCAGGTCGTGCGGGTTGCGCGTCGGCCCGTAGTGCGTGTTCTCGGTGGTGAAGCCGTAGGCGTACTCGTCCATGTTCAGCGCGCCGACGCAGATCGCGCCGGCCGCTTCGAGGCGGCGCACCAGCAGCGCGTCGCGCGTGGCCGGCGGGCTGTCACGCTCGATCTTCGAGCCGGCCAGCGTGGCGATGCCGGCGAGGTCGAACAGGTTCTTCACCGCGAAGGGCACACCGGCCAGCGACAGCTCGGCGCGTCGCGTGTGCTTGTCGATCTGCGCGGCGCGCTTCAGCGCGCGCTCGGTCAGCACCGCGGTGAAGGCGTTGACCTTGGGTTCGGTGGCCTGGATCAGCGCCAGGCTGGACTGCACGGCGCTGGCGGCCGACAGCGTGCCGGCACGCACCTTGGCGGCGATCTCGACGGCCTTCATGCCAGCGGTCCTCGCGGCGACACCGGCACGAACACGCTGCCCGACTCGTCTTCGGGCGTCAGCGGCTGGTCCATCACCCGCTCGGCCAGGCTGGCGGCCAGCGTGAAGAAGGCGATCACGCCGGGCCGGTGCTCGGCGGCCAGCGGCAGGCCGATGGCGTCGGCGCTGGCCTTCACGAGGGCCTCGACCTGCTGCGGCGTCAGCGTGCCCATCGTTCAGGCCTTCGACAGCTGCCGGTAGTCCGGCTGCAGGTGGAACCAGTACATGTAGCCCTGCACGTCCTTCTGCATCGCCACGTCCATGGTCGGCTGGAACAGCGGCACGCGCGGCACCTCGTCGAAGGCGATCTGGATCATGTCCTTGACGAACGAGTCGTACAGCGTCTTGCTCTCGGCGAAGCGCGCGTTGGTGATGACCTTGTCCAGCGTCGCGTTCTGGTAGCTCATCGTGTTGAACACCGCGTTCTGGCCGTGGTAGCACCAGAAGAAGAAGTACTCGGGGAAGTCCAGCCAGCCGCCGAAGCGGTTGATGATCAGCGGCATGTCCTTCTTCAGCAGCGCGGCGCGCCAGGTGGCGCCAGGGATCTTGTTGATCTGCGCCTTGATGCCGATCTGTGCCAGCGACTCCTGGATCAGGATCGCCATCGGCTCGCTGATCGTGCCGCTGCCGAGGTCGAAGCTCAGCGTCGTCTCGAAGCCCGCGCCGGCGCCGGCCTCGGCCATCAGCGCCTTGGCCTTCGCGAGGTCGGTCTTGTAGCCGGTCGCCTGCGGCCAGGCGGTGCTGGTCACCTTCGTGCCCGGCGCGCCGTAGAGCTTGATCGCGCGGCCGTACAGCGCGTTGTCGTAGAGCTTGTCGTAGGGCAGCGCCAGCGCGACGGCCTGGCGCACTTTCGGGTTGTCGAACGGCGCCTTGGTGGTGTTCATGCCGAGGTAGAACATCGCGTTCTCGATCGGCGTGCTGGTCACCTTGACCGCCGCGCCTTCCTTCGACAGTTCGGAGAAGTCCTTCGGCGGCAGGTCGTAGGTGATGTCGATGTCGCCCTTGAGCAGCAGCGCACGGCGGTTGCCGGCGTTGGGCACTTCGCGCTGCACGATGCGGCGCAGCTTCGGCGCCGGCCCGCTCTTCCACTCGTCGTAGCGCACGTAGACGATTTCCTGGCCCGGGCGGAAGGCCTCGACCTTGAAGGCGCCGCCGCCGGCGGTGTTGTTGCGCGTCCAGGCCAGACCCCAGGGGTCGGCCGCCGTCGCGTTCTTCTTCACCAGCTCGCTGTTGAAGATGCACGGCACCGGCACCGCCAGGTCGTTCATCGTCAGCTTGTCCTTGCGCAGGAACTTGACGCGGAAGGTGTGGTCGTCGACCACCTCGAACTGCTCGGGCTTCTCCAGCGAGCCGGCGGCCATCTGGAAGGTCGGGAAGCCGCCGACGGTGACCGCGCGGTCGAAACTCCACTTGACGTCCTTCGCGGTCACCGGCGTGCCGTCGTGGAACTTGGCGTTCTTGCGCAGCTTGAAGGTCACCGAGCCGCCGTCCGGCGCGATCTGCCAGCTCTCGGCCAGTTCGGGCTCGAGCTTGTTGCGGTCGTAGGCGATGCGGCCGTCGGGCAGCGTTCGCTTGCCGTAGCTCATCAGGCGGTCGTAGCAGATCCAGCTCACGCCGTAGCTGGCGCGGTTGGCGCCGACGGTGTGGATGTCCAGCGAGTTGGGGCCGAACTCGTTGGCGACGACCAGCACGTCCTTCGGCCGTGCCTGCGCCTGCGATGCCAGCGGCAGCGCACCGAGTGCGGCGGCGGCGCTGCCCGACTGGATGAAACGACGACGGTCCATCAGTGACTCCGGTTCAGTGAAGCGTTTGCGAGGTAGGCACGCCAGCCGCCGAAGGCGCTGACATCGGGCGCCGCGGCGACGGCGTGCGCCTCGCAGAGGAAGCCGTGCACGCGCCGGCCGTCGGCCAGTTCGATCGAACCCAGGCCCAGCGGCGCCGGGATCAATGCAAGAAAGCTGCCCACCGCCGACTGCGGCATCGCCCAGACTTCGAGCGCGATGGCGTGGCCCTGCGCTTCGTCGCGCACCAGGCCGGGTTTGGGCGGCACCGTGCCGGGCAGTGCATGCAGCCGGTAGCGCGGCGCGGTGGTGGTGGCTTCGAGCAGCGTGGCGCCGCGCTCGGTCAGCTGGCCGTTCAGCGGCAGGCCCGACAGGTGTGCGCCGACCACCGCGATCGCCAGCGTCGGCTCGGCAGCCGGCCAGCGAGCCGGCGGCTGCGCCGGCAGCGTGCGCAGCGCGCCGGTGGCGCCCAGTGGCAGCGGCGTGGCGAGCTGCCAGCCGCGTGCGAAGCGGGCCAGCGCGGCGTCGTGCCGCGGCGGTGCGATGAAGGTCACGCCGAAGGGCAGCTGCGCGGCGGTGGTGCCGGCCGGCACGGCGATCGCGCACCAGTCGAGCAGGTTGACGAAGTTGGTGTAGTGGCCGAGCCGCGAGTTGACGCCCACCGGGTCGGCGTCGACCTCGGAGAAGCGCGGGTGGCCGGTGGTGGTGGGCACCATCAGCAGCTCGCACGACGACCACAGCGCCGCGGCCTTCTGCGCCAGCTCACGCAGGCGGTACTGGCCGACGAAGGCGTCGGTTGCGCTGAGGCCGAGGGCCTTCTCGATCACCCGCCGCACCGTCGGGTCGAAGGCGCCGGGCTCCTGCGCCAGCAATCCGCGCACCGCGGCGTGGCGCTCGGCCACCCAGGGGCCGTCGTAGAGCAGCGCGGCGATCTGGTGCAGCGGGCCGAAGTCCAGCGGCACCACGCTGTGGCCGAGCGACGACAGCTGCTCGACGGCCTGCATCCAGGCACCGGCGTAGCCGGCATCGCCGAAGAACTCGGGCTGCACCGGCACGCCGATGCGCAGCCGCGCGGCGCTGGCCGACGGCCCGGTGGCAAAGCGGCTGTAGGCGTCGTCGGCATCGGGGCCTTCGATCGTGGCCAGCACGGTGGCGGCGTCGTCCACCGTGTGCGCGAACACCGACACGCAGTCCAGGCTGCGGCAGGCCGGCACCACGCCGCTGGTGGAGACGCGCCCGGGCGTCGGCTTCAGCCCGACCAGCTGGTTGAAGGCGGCCGGCACGCGACCCGAGCCGGCGGTGTCGGTGCCGAGCGAAAACGGCACGTCGCCGCGCCCGACCAGCACCGCGGAGCCGGAGCTGGAGCCGCCGCTGATGCGCTCCGGCGCCAGCGTGCTGGCCGGCCGGCCGTAGGGCGAACGGGTGCCGACCAGCCCGGTGGCGAACTGGTCGAGGTTGGTCTTGGCGATCCACACCGCGCCGGCCGCTTCGAGGCGCTTCACGACCGTGGCGCTGCGCTCGGCGCGCTGGGCGAAGGCCGGGCAGGCGGCGGTGGTCTCGACGCCGGCGATGTGGATGTTGTCCTTCACCGCGAAGGGCACGCCGTACAGCGGCAGCGCGGCCAGCAGCGCGGCGCGGTCGACATGCGCCGCGGCGGCCTGCGCCAGGGCCGCGACGCGGGCCTGCAGCTCGGCCTCGCCGACCAGCCGGATCACCGCCGCGTCCTTGCCGCGTGCCGCCAGCCGGCCGCGCAGCGCGCCCAGCAGATCGCCGGGTGACGCACCATCGCGGTAGGCCTGCTGCCAGTCGGACAGGGTGATCAGGGGCGGATTCACGGTTTGAGTGCACCTGCTGGTATACAAGCAGGGATTCAGCAGAAACCGTGCCACCCCGCCGATCAGCGGGATGCGCCTGGGAAGGCCGATGGTTGCCGGCGCGGAGGGCGGCGGTCCGTGGTGCGCCGCGGTGCGCGGCGCGCCGGAATGGGGCGCTGGACTCAGATCAGAGCAAGGCCCCCGAAGTGCTCAGTCCGCGTAGGCGCCGGCGGCCTGGATCACCTTCGCCCAGCGGGCGACCTCGCCTTCGACGAACTTCCTGTGCGCCGCGGGCTCGACGCGCGCGTCCGACACCACGCTGATGCCGAGTGCCTCCTGGCGCTTGACCAGCTCCGGGTCCTTGAGGGCCGCGCGCAGCGCTTCGTTCAGCTTCGCCAGCACCGGCGCGGGCGTATTGCGTGGTGCGTAGAGGCCGTGCCAGACCGTGACGCTGAAGTCGTTCAGTCCGCCTTCGGCCAGCGTCGGCAGCGTGGCGAGCGCGGGCAGCGTCATGCGCTCCTTGCTGGTCACGGCGAAGGCGCGCACCTTGCCGCCTTCGATCTGCGGCACGGCGTTGGTGGCCTGTTCGCACATCAGGTCCACCGTGCCGCCCATCAGGTCGGTCATCGCCGGGCCGGTGCCCTTGTAGGGCACGGTGGTCATCTCGGCCTTCAACGCACTCTGCAGCATCAGCCCGCACAGATGCGACGCGGAGCCGACGCCCGCATGCGCCAGGTTGACCTTGCCCGGATCGGCGGCGATCCACTTGCGCAGCTCGGCAAAGTTCTTCGCCGCCAGCGAGGTCCGGCCGATCAGCGTGGACGGCGCCTCGTTGACGAGGCCGAGGTAGGCGAAGTCGTCGATGCCCTTGTAGGGCAGCTTGCGGTACAGCGCCGGCGCCGTCGCGAAGCCGATGTGGTGCACCAGCAGCGTGTAGCCGTCGGCTGTCGCACTGGCCACCTTCGCGGCGCCCAGCGTGCCGCCTGCGCCGCCGACGTTCTCGACGACGACGGTCTGGTTCAGCCGTTTGCGCAGCGCTTCGGCCAGGTCGCGCGCGATCTTGTCGCTCGGGCCGCCGGCGGCGAAGGGGACGACCAGCGTGACCGGCTTGTCCGGGAACTCGGCGCGGGCCACGCCCGTGCCGGCGAGAAGAACCGCGGCCAGCGCGAGGCCCCAGCGGCGCCGCTGCATCTTGTCCATGCTTGTCTCCGATGTGGAGCGCCTCCAGGGGCGCCGTGGACAGGATGATCGTGGGCCGTGCTGGCGAAGGCCAATGCCCGATTTCTTGGCTTCGATGCCTTCAAAGCACCGCTGCGCTCGCGGCCTGCCAGAACGCCTCGGCCGCCTTGCCCGACGCGCCGCGCTGGCGGTACAGGCGGATCTGCAGCTCGATGCGCCATTCGTCCGGCGCCGCGACGACGAGCCGTCCGCTGGCGATGTCGTCGTCGACCAGCAGCCTCGGCAACCAGGCCAGGCCGCGCCGGTCCAGCGCCATCGTGCGCAGCACCGAGGCGAGGTGCGCGGTCAGCACCTGGTGCACCTGCATGCGGTCCAGCGCGGGCCCTTTCAGCTCCTTGAGGATGCGGCCGAGGCCCGACTCGGTGCTGTAGCCCAGCCACTGCACCTGCGGCCCCTTGTCGCCGGCGGCGAGGCGGTACAGGGGCTGGCCGTCGGCGTCGGGCGCGGAGACCGGGATCAGCTGATCGGTGCCGACGACCAGGCTGGGGAACTCGGCCTCGTCCAGCGGGCCGCGCACGCCCGGATGCCCGTGGGCGAGCATGAAGTGAACCTGGTTCTGCGACAGCAGGGTCTCGCACTTCTGCTGCACGTCGGACATCAGCTGCAGCTGGCCCATCGCCGCCTGCGCCTCGAGTGCATGCAGCCAGCGCGGCAGGAAGGTGAACGACAGCGCGTGGGTCGCGGCGAAGCGCAGCGTCGTCGAATGGGCCTCGGCGATGGCACGGGCCTCGCCCGGGATGCCGGCCACGCGCGATTGCAGGTCCTGCGCCACGGTGCGGAACCACTCGCCGACCTCGGTGACCCGCGCCGGCTGCGAGCTGCGGTCGAACAGGTCCGCGCCCAGCCACTCTTCCAGCGCGCGGATGCGACGGCTGAACGCCGGCTGCGTCATGTGCCGCTCTTCGGCCGCGCGCGAGAAGTTGCCGCTGGCCGCCAGCGCCATGAAGTCGTCGATCCAGGACAGGTTCATCGACATGTCAGTGGCGCACGGCCGCCCGAAGCCACGGACGCACCCCCTCGGGGGGCAGGAGCGAAGCGACGTGGGGGCAAGTCATCGCGGTGCTTTCAGGGCATCAAAGACGAGATAAACAGCATTGGAAAGGCGCGCCGCCGACAACGATCATCTCCGCATCGCAACCCACACACACCGGAGACCCGCGTGAAGATCGTCGAGATTCGCGAGAAGACTGTTCCGATCAGTTCATCCATCCGCAACGCCTACATCGACTTTAGCAAGATGAACCTCAGCCTCGTGGCGGTGATCACCGACGTGATCCGCGACGGCAAGCCGGTGGTCGGCTACGGCTTCAACTCCAACGGCCGCTACGGACAGGGCAACATGATGCGCGAGCGCTTCATCCCGCGCATCCTGGAGACCGCGCCCGACGACCTGGTCGACGCCAGCGGCAGCAACCTCGACCCGCACAAGATCTGGGCCGCGATGTTCAGGAACGAGAAGCCGGGCGGCCACGGTGAGCGTTCGGTGGCGATCGGCACCATCGACATGGCGGTGTGGGACGCTGTCGCGAAGATCGAGGGCAAGCCCTTGTTCCAGCTGCTCGCCGACCGCTACGGCGATGGCAGGCCGAACCGCAGGATCTTCGTCTACGCCGCCGGCGGCTACTACTACCCCGGCCAGGACTACAAGAAGCTGCAGGACGAGATGAAGAGCTACATCGACCGCGGCTACACGGTGGTCAAGAAGAAGATCGGCGGCGCTTCGCTGGACGAAGACCTGCGTCGCATCGACGCGATCATGGAGGTGCTGCAGGACGGCCAGAAGCTGTGCGTGGACGCCAACGGCCGCTTCGACCTGGAGACCGCCATCGCCTATGCCAAGGCGCTGTCGCAGTACGACCTGTTCTGGTACGAGGAGCCGGGCGACCCGCTGGACTTCGAGCTGCAGGCCACGCTGCGCAACTTCTACGAGAACCCGATCGCCACCGGCGAAGACCTGTTCTCGATGCAGGACGCACGCAACCTGATCCGCTACGGCGGCATGCGCCCCGACCGCGACTGGCTGCAGTTCGACTGCGCGCTGAGCTACGGCCTCGTCGAGTACCTGCGTACGCTGGAGATGCTGAAGCAGCACGGCTGGTCGCCGAGCCGCTGCATCCCGCACGGCGGCCACCAGATGTCGCTGAACATCGCGGCCGGCCTGGGCCTGGGCGGCAACGAGTCCTATCCCGACCTGTTCCAGCCCTACGGCGGTTTCCCCGACGGCGTGAAGGTCGACAACAGCTACGTGACCCTGCCCGAGCTGCCCGGCATCGGCTTCGAGGGGAAGGCCGACCTGTTCAGGGAGATGAAGGCCCTGTCGGCCTGATCACGCGGGGCGGGCCGGCGGCTCAGCGCAACGACAGGTCGGCCACCACGCCGGCGAACACCACGAAGCCGACCCAGTGGTTGAGCCGGAAGGCGCGGAAGCAGCCCTCGCGGGTGCGCGTGCGGATCAGCGTGTAGTGCCACAGGGCGATCGTGCCGGCGGCGGCGAGGCCGGCGAAGTACGGCCAGCGCAGGCCCAGGCCCGCGCCCAGCCAGGCCCAGATCGCCAGGAAGGCGGCATAGAAGGCCATCACGCCGATCACGTCGAAACGGCCCAGCGTGATCGCCGAGGTGCGGATGCCGATCTTCAGGTCGTCGTCGCGGTCGACCATCGCGTACTCGGTGTCGTAGGCCAGCACCCAGAACAGGTTGCCGGCCAGCAGCCACCAGGCCAGCGCCGGCACGCTGCCGGTGACGGCCGCGAAGGCCATCGGGATGCCGAAGCTGAAGGCCACGCCCAGCACCGCCTGCGGCATCGAGAAGAAGCGCTTGGTGAAGGGGTAGAAGATCGTCACCGCCAGCGCCGCGAAGCTCCACAGGATGGTGGCGAGGTTGGTGGTCAGCACCAGCGCGAAGGCGACCAGGGCCAGCGCCGCGCCGAACAGCAGCGCCTCGCGCACCGAGATCGCGCCGCTGGTGACCGGGCGCTGCGCAGTGCGCTTGACGTGGCGGTCGAACTCGCGGTCGGCGACGTCGTTGACCGCGCAGCCGGCGCTGCGCATCAGGAAGGTGCCGGCGACGAACACGAACAGCAGGTGCCAGCCCGGGAAACCCTGGGCGGCGAGCCACAGCGCCGACAGCGTCGGCCACAGCAGCAGGTAGCTGCCGGCCGGGCGATCCCAGCGGATCAGGTTCAGGTAGAGCGCCAGGCGCGGCGGGGCGGCGAGCGTGTGCATGGCCACGATTGTGCGACGCCGCCGGGTCGGCACGGCCAGGCTGGCTCTTCGCTTGCACATGAATGCAAAGTGAACTACTCTTTCATCTGAAATGAGTGCGATCCACCTCTCCCCTCGCCGCCAGCCGGCCCGCGATGCCGCCGCGCCAGCCACCGTGCTGGCCACCGCCACCCAGCGCGCCGCCGCGCTGCTGGGCCTGAACGGTGCGGCGCTGGCGCGCATCCTCGGCCTCAGCGAGGCCACCGTGTCGCGTGTGCTGCGCGGCGAGCGTGGCCTGCCGCCCGAGTCGAAGGAGGGTGAGCTGGCGCTGCTGCTGGTGCGCCTGTACCGCTCGCTCGACGCGCTGGTCGGCAACGACGAGGCGCGCCGGCTGGCCTGGATGCGCAGCCCGAACGACGCGCTCGGCGGCGTGCCGGCCACGCTGATCCTGGGCGCGCAGGGTCTGGTGGCGGCGGTGGCCTACCTCGACGCGATGCGCGCACCGGTCTGAGCCGCGCGCCGATGCAAGCCTGGCGCGACGAGTGGTTCGCCACCCCGCTGCGCAGCGCCAGCGCGCTGCTGTGGCGCGGCGTCGAGGCACAGCACCGCGTGGCGACCATGCGCCTGGTCGACAGCCTGGACGACCAGGCCACGCTGGAGCGGCTGCTCGAAGCGAGCAAGCCGCCGCTGCCCGAGGCGGCCGAGGGCCTGCACTACCTGCTGGCCACGCCCTTCCGCTACCGCTCGCCCTGGGGTTCGCGCTTCCGTGCCGGCACCGACCCCGGCGTCTGGTACGGCGCGAAGGAGCGCGAGACCGCCTGCACCGAGGTCGGCTACTGGCGCTGGCGCTTCCTGATGGACAGCGAGGGCCTGCGCGGCGGCGAGCTGGTGACCGAGCACACCTTCTTCCAGGCGCAGGTCAAAGGCGTGGTGCTGGACCTACGGCGCGAGCCCTGGTCGGACAGCGCTGAAGTCCTGGATGCGGCGTGACGACTACGCGCCCTGCCAGGCGCTCGCACGCGCGGCGCGCGCGCACGGCAAGGCGCAGTGGATCCGCTATGCCTCGGTGCGCCGGGCCGGCGGCAGCTGCGGTGCGGTGCTGGCGCCGCGCTCGCTGAGCCTGGCCGCGGCGCATCGTCTCGAGACCTGGGTCTGCAAGGTCACGGCGCGCCAGGCGCTGATGCTGCACGAGGAGGACCGGCTCACCATTCCGATCGAAGCCTAGGCCGCCCAGGGCCGGGTGCTCAGTCCATCTGCTTGTGGAACACCAGTCCCGCGTGCTCGCGCAGCGCGTGGAACTTGATCTTCGGCCAGTTCTCCTGCATCGCACGCAACTCGCCGGCGTACTCCAGCAGCACGCAGGGCGCGTCGACCGCATCGTGGGCGACACGGTGCGAGTTGCCGTCGATGAAGCGCTTCAGTTCACGCTCGCTGGCGGCGGCGCCCTCCTCGAGTTCGCAGGTCACCCAGCGCGCGACGTTGTAGCGTGCCGAGGTGATGCGCGCCTTGCAGCCGTACTCGTGCTCGAGGCGGTGCGCCACCACCTCGAACTGCAGCTGGCCGACTGCACCGAGCAGCAGCATCGAACCGCCGACCGGGCGGAACACCTGGATCGCGCCCTCCTCGCCGAGCTGCGTCAGGCCGGCGCGCAGCTGCTTGGTCTTCAGCGGGTCGGCCACCTCGACGGTGCGGAACATCTCCGGTGCGAAGAACGGCAGCCCGGTGAACTGCAGCGCCTCGCCCTCGGTGAGCGTGTCGCCGAGCTGCAGCACGCCGTGGTTGGGGATGCCGATGATGTCGCCGGCGAAGGCCTCGTCGAGCAGTTCGCGCTTCTGGCTCATGAAGGTGACGACCGTGTTCGGCCGCAGCGTCTTGCCCGAGCGCACCACCTTCAGGTTCATGCCGCGTTCGAAGCGACCCGAGGCCACGCGCACGAAGGCGATGCGGTCGCGGTGCGCCGGGTCCATGTTGGCCTGGATCTTGAACACCACGCCGCTGAACTTGCTCTCGTCGGGCACGACCTCGCGCTGGATGGCGTGGCGCGAGCCCGGCGGCGGCGCCAGGTCGACCAGCGCGTCCAGCACCTCCTGCACGCCGAAGTTGTTGATCGCCGAGCCGAAGAACATCGGTGTCTGGTGGCCGTCGAGGAACTGCTGCTCGTCGAAGGCCGGCGCGGCCTCGCGCACCAGCTCGACCTCGCCGGCCGCCTGCGCATAGGCGGCGCCGAAACGCTCGGCCAGAGCCAGGTTGGCCAGGCCGTCGATGATCTCGTCGCCGCCGTCCTTCATGCGGTCCTCGCCGGGCGAGAAGACGCGCATCTGATCCTTGCGCAGGTCGAGCACGCCGCCGAACAGCTTGCCCATGCCGACCGGCCAGGTGAAGGGCACCACCGACATGCCGAGCTCGCGCTCGATCTCGTCCATCAGCGACAGCGGCTCCTGCACCTCGCGGTCCATCTTGTTGACGAAGGTGAGGATGGGCGTGTTGCGCGCGCGGCAGACCTGCAGCAGCCGGCGTGTCTGCGGCTCGACGCCGTTGGCCGCGTCGATCACCATCAGCGCCGCGTCCACCGCGGTCAGCACGCGGTAGGTGTCTTCCGAGAAGTCCTGGTGGCCCGGCGTGTCGAGCAGGTTGATGACGCAGTCGCGGTACTCCATCTGCATCACCGACGAAGCCACCGAGATGCCGCGCTGTTTCTCGATCTCCATCCAGTCCGAGGTGGCATGGCGCGAGGCCTTGCGCGCCTTCACCGAGCCGGCGATCTGGATCGCGCCGCTGAAGAGGAGCAGCTTTTCCGTCAGCGTGGTCTTGCCGGCGTCGGGGTGGGAGATGATGGCGAAGGTGCGGCGGCGCCGGACCTGGGGCGTGAGATCGGACATGGGGCGGCGATTATCCCAGTTGGGCCCCACACTGCACAGGCACACTGCGCCGCATGCCCGAGCTGCCCGACATCACCGTCTACGTCGAGAGCCTGGCCGCGAAGCTGAGCGGCGCGACGCTGCAGCGTGTCCGGGTGACGAACCCCTTCGTGCTGCGCACCGCCGTGCCGCCGATCGGCTCGGCCGAAGGACAGCGGGTCGTGGGCATCGAGCGGCTTGGCAAGCGGGTGGTGATCGCCCTCGACGGAGAACTCTTCCTCGTGATCCACCTGATGATCGCGGGCCGTCTGCAATGGCTGGCCGCCGGGGTGAAGCCGGCGAAGTCGGCGCTGCTGGCGCTCGAGTTCGACGCCGGCACGCTGGTGCTGACCGAAGCCGGCACGCAGCGCCGCGCGTCGCTGCACCTGCTGGCCGGGCGCGACGCGCTCGCGGCCGCCGACCCCGGGGGTGTGGAGCCGCTGGCCGCCGACCTTGCCGGCTTCGCCGAACGCCTGAAGTCGGAGAACCACACGCTCAAGCGTGCGCTGACGAATCCGCGCCTGTTCAGCGGCATCGGCAACGCCTACTCCGACGAGATCCTGCACCGCGCGCGGCTGTCGCCGGTGACGCTGACGCGTGCGCTCGACGATGCGGCGCTGCAGCGCCTGCACGCCGCGACGCGCGAGGTGCTTCTTGAATGGGCCGACCGCCTGCGCGCCGAGGCGGCCCAGGCCGGCGGCTGGCCGAAGAAGGTCACGGCCTTCCACCCCGAGATGGCGGTGCACGGCCGCTACGGCCAGCCCTGCCCGGTGTGCGGCTCACCGGTGCAACGCATCGTGCATGCCGACAACGAGACCAACTACTGCGCGCGCTGCCAGACCGGCGGCAAGCTGCTCGCCGACCGCGCGCTGTCGCGCCTGCTCAAGGCGAGCTGGCCGAAGCACATCGACCAGATCGACCCGTGATGCGATGGCTCAGTCCGTCAGGAAAGGCTTGACCACGCCGAGCAGGCGGTCGACGTAGGTGTCCTTCTCGCCCACCGGCGCGACGTAGTGCAGCGCCTGCGCGGTGGCCTCGGGGCCGGCGCGCTTGAGCATCATCCAGGCGGCCAGGTACTGCGACGCCATGCAGCCACCGGCGGTGGCCACCGGGCCGCGGGCGTGGAACGGTGCATCGATCACGCGCACGCCGGCCTCGATCACCCAGGGCTTGGTGGTCAGGTCGGTGCAGGCCGGCACGTCGGCGATCAGCCCGAGCCGGGCCAGCAGCAGCGTGCCCGAGCATTGCGCGCCGATCAGCTGGCGCAAGGGGTCCAGCCGCAGCCGGTCCAGCAGCTTGCTGTTGGCGGCGATGGCGCGGGTGTAGATGCCGCTGCCGAAGATCACCGCGTCGGCCTCATTGGCGAACTCCAGCGGCCGCTGCGCCTGCACCGTCACCCCGTTCATCGAGGTGACGTGCGAGGTCGGGCTCGCGATCTCGGCCTTCCAGCCCTGGCTGCCCAGCCGGTTCAGCAGGCCCAGCGCGATGAACGAATCGAGCTCGTTGAAGCCGTCGAAGGTCAGGATCGCAATCTTCATGAGCACTCCCGCACGGGCCGAGCGCCGGGCCGCTCCCAAGCCGGCCCGCATTCCCTCGGGGGATCGACCGATGTACCCATCGGGCGAGGGGCCGACATCACTCTTCGAGCAGCGAGCGCAGCATCCATGCCGTCTGCTCGTGCACGGTCAGGCGCTGCGTCAGCAGGTCGGCGGTGGGCTCGTCGCCGGCGGCGTCGGCCAGCGGGAAGATGCTGCGCGCGGTGCGCGCCACCGCTTCGTGGCCGTCGACCAGGATCTTCACCATCTCCAGCGCCTTCGGCGGCTTGGCCGGCGCGTCCTTGATCGAGGCCAGCGCACCGAACTGCGCGTAGGAGCCCGGCGCCGGCGAACCCAGCGAGCGGATGCGCTCGGCGATCGGGTCGACCGCGTTCCACAGCTCGGTGTACTGGGTCATGAACATCGCGTGCAGCGTGTTGAACATCGGCCCGGTGACGTTCCAGTGGAAGTTGTGCGTGCTCAGGTAGAGCGTGTAGGTGTCGGCCAGCAGGCGCGACAGGCCTCCGGCGATGGCCACGCGGTCCTTCTCGCTGATGCCGATGTTGATCGCCGGGCCGGAGGACTTCGCGGGGGCCTTGCTCTTCTTCGCCATGCACTTGCTCCCTGGAAATGAAAACGACCCCGACACTGTAGCGAAGTGCCGGGGTCGGGCCAATGACGCGCAGCAAGGATCAGCCGATACGCCAGGCCTGCGAGACAGGATGGCGAGGCCACCGGCCTCGATCAGCCAGCCGGCGGTGCGGCGAACGGTACGCATGCGACGCACTCCCCGCTCAGGCCGGTCGAAGCGGTCCAGGTTCATCACCTTGGTCCACGCCGCCACGAAGTCGCGCACGAACTTCTCCTTCGCGTCGGCGCTGGCGTACACCTCGGCCAGCGCACGCAGCACCGAGTTGGAGCCGAACACCAGGTCGGCGCGGCTGGCGGTCCACTTCGCCTTGCCGCCCTTGCGCTCGCTTGCCCTTCGTAGCCGCCGCCGGCCGCCTTCCAGTCGATGCCCATGTCGAGCAGGTTGACGAAGAAGTCGGTCGACAGCACGCCCGGCCTGTCGGTGAACACGCCCTGCTTGCTGCCGCCGGCGTTGGCGCCGAGCACACGCAGCCCGCCGACCAGCACGGTCATCTCGGGCGCGGTCAGCGTCAGCTGCTGCGCCTTGTCGACCAGCAGGTGCTCGACCGGCACGCGAGGCCGGGCCCTTGAAGAAGTTGCGGAAGCCGTCGGCCACCGGCTCGAGCACGCCGAACGAAGCGACGTCGGTCTGCGCCTGCGTCGCGTCGACGCGGCCGGGTGTGAACGGCACCTCGACCGCCACACCCGCCGCCTTGGCGGCCTGCTCGACGCCCACGCCGCCGGCCAGCACGATCACGTCGGCCAGCGACAGCTTGCCCGAGGTCTGCTGGATGTCCTCCAGCTTGGCCAGCACCTTGGCCAGCTCACCCGGCGTGTTGGCCTCCCAGCCCTTCTGCGGGGCGAGGCGGATGCGCGCGCCGTTGGCGCCGCCGCGCTTGTCGCCGCCGCGGAAGGTCGAGGCCGAGGCCCAGGCGGTCGAGACCAGCTGCGCGACCGTCAGCCCCGACGCGGCGATCTTCGCCTTGACCGCGGCGATGTCGGCCGCGCCGGGCTTCAGGCGTCGCGGCGGGCAGCGGGTCCTGCCAGATCTCGTCGTTCTTCGGCACTTCCGGGCCCAGGTAACGCAGCCTTCGGGCCCATGTCGCGGTGGGTCAGCTTGAACCAGGCGCGCGCGAAGGCGTCGGCAAAGGCCTGCGGGTTGTTCGAGGAAGCGGCGCGAGATCTTCTCGAACGCCGGGTCGAAGCGCAGCGTCAGGTCGGTGGTCAGCATCGTCGGCTTGTGCTTCTTGCCGGGCACGTGCGCGTCCGGAATGATGTCCGGTGCGTTCTTGGCGACCCATTGCTTGGCACCGGCCGGCGACTTGGTCAGCTCCCAGTCGTACTTGAACAGGTGCTCGAAGAAGTCGTTGCTCCAGCGCGCCGGCGTGGTCGTCCAGGTCACCTCCAGGCCGCTGGACATCGGTGTCCTTGCCGTGACCGCTGCCGAAGTCGCTGTTCCAGCCCAGGCCCTGCGCTTCCAGCGGCGCACCTTCGGGCTCGGGGCCCTTGTGCGACTCCGGCGCGGCGCCATGCGCCTTGCCGAAGGTGTGGCCGCCGGCGATCAGCGCGACGATCTCCTCGTCGTCCATCGCCATGCGGCCGAAGGTCACGCGGATGTCCTTGGCGGCGGCCACCGGGTCGCCGCTGGCGTTCGGCCCTTCCGGGTTCACGTAGATCAGGCCCATGTGGGTGGCGCCCAGCGGCTGGTCGAGATCGCGGTCGCCGGTGAAGCGCTTGTCGGTGGCCAGCCAGGTGGTCTCGCTGCCCCAGTTGACGTCCTGGTCGGGCTCCCAGACGTCCGGGCGGCCGCCGCCGAAGCCGGCGGTGCGGAAGCCCATCGATTCGAGCGCCACGTTGCCGGTCAGGATCAGCAGGTCGGCCCAGCTGATCTTCTGGCCGTACTTCTGCTTGATCGGCCACAGCAGGCGGCGCGACTTGTCGATGTTGACGTTGTCGGGCCAGCTGTTCAGCGGCGCGAAGCGCTGCTGCCCGCGGCCGCCGCCGCCGCGGCCGTCGGCGGTGCGGTAGGTGCCGGCGGCGTGCCAGGCCATGCGGATGAACTGCGGGCCGTAGTGGCCGAAGTCGGCTGGCCACCAGTCCTGCGAGTCGGTCATCAGCGCCAGCAGGTCCTTCTTCAGCGCGAAGTAGTCGAGCTTGCCGAATTCGGTGGCGTAGTCGAAGCTCGCGCCCAGCGGGTCGGACTTGCTCGAGTGCTGGTTCAGCAATTCCAGGCGCAGCTGAGTGGGCCACCAGTCCTTGTTCGTCGTGCCGCCGCCGGCAGCATGGTTGAACGGGCACTTGGCTTCGTTTGACATCGGGATCTCCTGTCTCGGGTCGATAGCGTCGGACTTGTTCAGCTCCCGCCTGATACAGCGGGTCCCGAAAGGGTAGGCGCGATGCCTCGCCACGGCCAATTGGCGATCCGAAACGCGGCGATAGGCAGAACGTTGCCGCCCGCCGGAACCCTCAGTCGGTGAGCCGCTTCACGCCCGGCAGTTCGCAGGCGTAGATGGCGTTGCGCAACGCAGCAATCGCCTCGTAGCGCGTGAAGGTGCGCCGCCAGACCAGCACCACGCGGCGCGTCGGCACCGGCGCCGCGAACCGGATGTAGGTGACGTGCGATTGCGGCTCCTTCGGCACGCTGAGCTGCGGCACCACCGTCACGCCCATGCCGGAGGCGACCATGTACTTGATGGTCTCCAGCGAACGAGCCCTCGAAGCTCTTGCGGATGCCCTCGGCATCGCTGGAGAAGCGGGCGTACTCCGGGCAGACCTCGAGCACGTGGTCACGGAAGCAGTGCCCGGTGCCGAGCAGCAGCATGGTCTCGTTCTTCAGCTCCTCGGCGCTCAGGCTCTTGCGCCTGGCCAGCGGGTGCGACTTCGGCACCGCGGCCATGAAGGGCTCGTCGTACAGCGGCGCCACCGCCAGGCCGGTGTCGGGGAAGGGCTCGGCCATGATCGCCGCGTCGAGCTCGCCGGTGCGCAGCATCTCCAGCAGCTTGGCGGTGAAGTTCTCCTGGATGATCAGCGGCATCTGCGGCACGCGCTCGATCGCCTGCTTGACCAGGTCGGGCAGCAGGTAGGGGCCGATCGTGTAGATGATGCCCAGGCGCAGCGGGCCGGAGATCGGGTCCTTGCCGCGCTTGGCGATCTCCTTGATCGCCGCCGCCTGCTCGATCACCGACTGCGCCTGGCGCACGATCTCCTCGCCCAGCGGCGTGACGCTGACCTCGCTGGCGCCGCGCTCGAAGATCTTCACGTCCAGCTCTTCCTCGAGCTTCTTGATCGCCACGCTGAGCGTGGGTTGCGAGACGAAGCAGGCCTCGGCGGCACGGCCGAAATGCTTCTCCCGCGCGACGGCGACGATGTAGCGGAGTTCGGTGAGCGTCATGTCAGTACCGCCCGGCCGTTCCGAAGGTGCTGACGGCCCCCCCGGGGGGCGGCGAACGAAGTGAGCGTGGGGGCTGCATTCCGGCAAGTATCGCAGCGCCCCGCATCGCGGCGTGCGCCGCGGGGCATCGTGGCCCGATACCCGCATGGTCAGCGCTTGCCGCGCGGCCCCCGCGCGCCCAACCTGCGCGGGCGGCATGTGCCGCGCCACCTCCACTTCCATGCACACAGCCACCGAACGACCTGTCTCCCGGCTGCCGCTGCTCGCGGCCTGCGCCGCCGCCATGGCGACGCTGTCAGCGTGCTACGTCGTGCCGCTCGATCCGCGCACCGGAGCGCCCTACCCCGTGACCGCGCCGGCCCGCGACGGCGGCGGCGTCACCATCGTCGCACCGCCCGCACCCGCCGCGCCGCCGCAGCCCGGGCTGCTCAACGTGCGCCTGTACCCGTTGAACCCGCAGGCCAACCAGGGTGGTCTGCTCAACGCGGTCGTGGTCGACAGCCACACCGGCCGCGGCAGCTTCAGCCTGGCCTACCTGGGCGACACGCTGCAGGGCGAGGCGACGCGTGTCGACGGCAGCTACGCCGCCTTCGGCCGCATCCACAACGAGGTGCTGGGCAGCAGCGCGCGCAACTTCAGCGGCCGCCGCGGCATCGCCAACGCCTACGGCAGCAAGGGCGTCAACGTGCAGTGCGAGTACCTGATCAGCGGGCCGGCGCAGGGCACCGGCGTGTGCCTGTTCTCCGACGGCGCCAAGTACCAGATGCACTTCGGCTGAGGCCCCAGCGTGGCCGCGGTCAGACGATCCAGAAATCCGCGGCGGTGAGCGCCGTGGCGGCGGTGACGGTGGCCACCACGTTCGCCGGGCTGCTGCCGCTGCCGTCGCGGTCGAACAGGATCTGCCCGGTCGCGGCGTTGTAGACGATGCGATCGTCTGCGTCGACTGCGGCTGCGCCAAGCCGGAAGGCGCCGGCTGCCAGCGCGCCGACCGGGCCGACGGAGGAGTACACCGCATCGTCGAGTTCGATGCGGTCGTCGACGGGCGTGAAGTCGGTGATTCGGTCGTAGATCGGTGTGATCGCCGTGTCGAAGCGGAACGCGTCGAGGCCGGCGCCGCCGGTCAGCGTGTCGCTGTCGTACCCGCCGGCCAGCGTGTCGTTACCCGCGCCGCCGATCAACGTGTCGTTGCCGCTGTCGCCACGCAGCAGGTTCGCGCCGGCGTTGCCGGTGATCACGTTGGCCTGCGGGTTGCCGGTGCCGCTGGTGCCGGCGCTGCCGGTCAGCACCAGGTTCTCGAGGTTCGCCCCGAGCACCCGGCTCGTCGGGCTGCGCACGGTGTCCAGGCCGGCGTTGGCGTTCTCGAAGATCACGTCGCTGGCGCGGTCGACGATGTAGACGTCGTTGCCGGCGCCGCCGGTGAGGGTGTCGATGCCGGTGCCGCCGTCCAGCGTGTCGTTGCCGGCGTTGCCCAGCAGCCGGTCGGAACCGTCCATCCCGCGCAGCAGGTTGGCTGCGGCGTTGCCGGTGATCGTGTTGATCCCGGCGTTGCCGGTGCCCCCGATCGCCGCGCTGCCGGACAGCGTCAGGTTCTCGACGTTGACGGCGAGCGTCACCGTGGCGGTCGATGTGACCGAGTCGGTGCCGCCGCTGGCGAGTTCGACGATGCTGTCGCTCGCCGCATTGACGACGTAGCGGTCGTTGCCGGCACCACCACGCAGCAGATCGCTGCCGGCGCCGCCGTTGAGCAGGTCGTTGCCCGCGCCGCCGTCCAGCGTGTCGACGCCGTTGCCACCGGTGAGCGTGTCGTTGCCGGCATTGCCGTTGAGCCGGTCGTTGCCATCCAGGCCGTTCCAGCTGTCGGCACCGGACGAACCGGTCAGCGTGTCGTTGGCGGCGAACAGCGTCGAGATGACGCTGGACGGCGAACTCGCCGCCAGCAGCGAGCGCGAGAAGTTCACCGCGGAAACCGACAGCCCCTCGATCGCATAGACCTGCACGAAGCTGCCCGCCGGCGCCCATTCGCCGATCAGCGCGGTGAGCGTGCCGGCGCTGAAGCTGCGCGTCGCGGTGTCGAAGGCCAGTCCGGTGCCGGCCCAGCTGTCGCGGCTGGCGATCGGCCCGCCGAAGGTGGCGCGCACCAGGTCCTCGTAGACCAGCCCCTGCGCGCTGGTGAAGTTGATGTTGTTGAGGAAGGCGACGCTCGCCGACGGCACGAACGGACTGGCGATGCCGCTGCCCGAGAGCAAGGTCGACATGTCGAATCCGACGTTCAGCGTGATCCGGGCCATCGTGGGCGCTCCTTTCCAAGCCTGCCTGCGCGGTCAGCATGGCATGCAGCGCTCGCGGCCGGCAAGGCTCCGGCGAGCAGTTAGGGGGAGGCCATTGCGCGGCCTCAGGCCTTCAGGTAGTCGCTCTTCGAACCGAGCCAGCGCGCGATGTGGCGTTCCGCCGCCTGCGGGTGCTGCGCCAGCAGCAGCGTCGCGGCGGCGCGTGCCTGGCGGACCAGCGGCTCGTCCTCGGCGAGATCCGCGAAGCGCAGCAGCGGTGCGCCCGACTGCCGCGCGCCGAAGAACTCGCCGGGGCCGCGGATCTCCAGGTCGCGGCGGGCGATCTCGAAGCCGTCGGTCGTCTCGATCATCGCCTTCAGCCGCGACTTGGCGGTGTCCGACAGCGGCGTGGTGTAGAGCAGCACGCAGACGCTGGCCACCGCGCCGCGGCCGACGCGCCCGCGCAGCTGGTGCAGCTGCGACAGACCGAAGCGCTCGGCATGTTCGATCACCATCAGCGAGGCGTTCGGCACGTCGACGCCGACCTCGATGACGGTGGTCGAGACCAGCACGCCCATCTGCCCGCCGCTGAACAGCGACATCACCGCCGCCTTCTCGGCCGCCGGCATGCGCCCGTGCAGCAGGCCGACCATTTGGCCCGGCAGCGCCTCGCACAACTGCTGGTGCGTCGCGGTGGCGTTCTGCAGGTCCAGCGTCTCCGATTCCTCGATCAGCGGGCAGACCCAGTAGACCTGCCGACCGGCGGCCACCTCGTCGCGGATGCGCGCGACCACGGCCTCGCGCTTGTCGTCGGCGAACAGCTTGGTCACCACCGGCGTGCGGCCCGGCGGCAGCTCGTCGATGGTGCTGATGTCGAGGTCGGCGAACAGTGTCATCGCCAGCGTGCGCGGGATCGGCGTGGCCGACATCATCAGCGTGTGCGGCTCCAGCGGCCCGTCCTGCAGCTTGGAGCGCAGCGCGAGCCGCTGCTGCACGCCGAAGCGGTGCTGCTCGTCGATGATCGCCAGGCCCAGCTTCGCGAACTCGACCTGGTCCTCGATCACCGCGTGCGTGCCGACCACCAGCGCCGCCTCGCCCGAGGCGATCTGCGCCAGCATCTCGCGGCGTGCCTTGCCCTTGCGGCTGCCGGTCAGCCAGGCCACCGTGATGCCCAGCGGCGCCAGCCAGCCGACCAGCTTGCGCAGGTGCTGCTCGGCGAGGATCTCGGTGGGCGCCATCAGCGCGCATTGCCAGCCCTGCTCGATGGCGATCGTCGCCGCGAGGGCCGCGACCACGGTCTTGCCCGAGCCGACGTCGCCTTGCAGCAGGCGGTGCATCGGTGTGGTCGTGCCCAGGTCGCGGGCGATCTCCTCGACGACGCGCCGCTGCGCCTCGGTCAGCGAGAAGGGCAGCGCGGCGAGCAGCTTCTCCTGCAGGCCGCCGGCGCGCACGGCGAAGGCCGGCGCCCTCTGCCGCTCGCGTTCGAGCTTGGCCTTCAGCTGCGACAGCTGCTGCGCCAGCAGCTCCTCGAACTTCAGGCGCTGCCAGGCCGGGTGGCTGTGGTCCTCCAGCGCCATCACGCTGACGTCGGGCGCCGGGTGATGCAGGAAGTCCAGCGCCTCGCGCAGCGGCGGCAGGCCGACGGGCACGGTGCCCGGCGGCAGCTGCTCCGACAGGTCGGCGCGGGCCAGCCCCGAGGCCACCGCCTTGCGCAGGTAGGCCTGCGGCAGCTGCGCGCTGGCCGGGTAGACCGGCGTCAGCGCGCGCGCCAGCGGCGTGTGCTCGTCGACCGCCTTGAAGCTCGGGTGCACCATCTCCAGCCCGAAGAAGCCACCGCGCGCCTCGCCGCGCACGCGCACGCGCGCACCCTCGGCCAGCGTCTTCTGGTGCGAGGGGTAGAAGTTCAGGAAGCGCAGCACCAGGTCATCGGCGCCGTCGTGGATCTTCACCACCAGCTGGCGGCGCGGGCGGAACTGCACGCGGCTGTCGGTCACCACGCCTTCGACCTGCGCATGGTCGCCGTCGCGCAGCGCGGCGATGGCGACGAGTTTCGTCTCGTCCTCGTAGCGCAGCGGCAGGTGCAGCGCGAGGTCGATGTCGCGCAGCAGGCCGAGCTTCTCGAGCGCGCGCTGCGGGGCCGACTTCGGCTTCTTCTCGTTCGACGGGGGCACGGCCTCGGCCATGGGCGGATTCTCGCCGCTGCCGCGAGCGTGACTTCGGGCCGGTGGACGTCGCGCCGCGGGTGCGGGCTGCGGCAGCACTGTGCAACCGGGTGTTCACTCCAGACCGCCGCTGCCTCGGCGGGCTTAGCATCGCGGCCTGTCGTATTCCCACCTGCTCCGACTCATGCGCTTCGTCGCCCGCGTTGCCCTGGTCCTCGTCGTCATCGCCGCCGTCAGCGCGCTCGCCGCGCTGGCCTGGGACCGCTCCGAGCGCGCCGCGGCGCAGCCGGCTGCGCAGCTCGGCCCGCACTGAAGCGGCGGCTGCCCGGCGCGGGCATGGCACCATCGCGGCCTCGCATCACAGGCCGGTACAGCCTCCATGCCCTCTGCCGACACCGCAACCCTTCACGCTGGCCGACTTCGACTTCGAGCTTCCGGCCGAGCTGATCGCCCAGCACCCCGCCGCTGAACGTTCCGCCTCGCGCTTGCTCGACGCCACCGGCGCCGCGCCGGTCGACCGGGTGTTCCGCGAACTGCCCGGCCTGCTCGAACAAGGCGACCTGCTGGTCTTCAACGACACCCGCGTGATCAAGGCCCGGCTGCTCGGCGCCAAGGCCAGCGGCGGCGCGGTGGAGGCGCTGGTCGAGCGGGTGCTGCCCGGCCGCGAGGTGCTGGCCCACCTGCGCGCCAGCAAGTCGCCCAAGCCGGGCAGCACGGTGCGCTTCACCGGCGGCGACAGCGGCTCGTCCTTCGACGCCGAGGTGCTCGGTCGCGCCGGGCCGGACGGCTCGCTGTTCCAGCTGCGCTTCCCCGACGAGCCGCTGGCCCTGCTCGAGCGCCACGGCCATGTGCCGCTGCCGCCGTACATCACCCATGCCGACAGCGCCGAGGACGAGCGCCGCTACCAGACCGTGTTCGCGAAGCACCCCGGCGCGGTGGCGGCACCGACGGCGGCGCTGCACTTCGACGCCGGCGTGCTGGCCGCGCTGGCCGAGCGCGGCATCGGCACGGCCAGCGTCACGCTGCACGTCGGCGCCGGCACCTTCCAGCCGGTGCGCAGCGAGAACCTCGCCGAGCACCGCATGCACAGCGAGTGGTTCGAGGTGCCTCAGGCCACGGTCGACGCGGTCGCCGCCACGCGTGCGGCCGGCCGCCGCGTGGTCGCGGTCGGCACGACCACGCTGCGCGCGCTGGAGTCGGCCGCGCTGCCGGGCGAACTGCGCGCCGGCGCACGCGACACCGACATCTTCATCACGCCCGGCTTCGCCTTCCGCGTCGTCGACCGGCTGGTGACCAACTTCCACCTGCCGAAGAGCACGCTGATGATGCTGGTCAGCGCTTTCGCCGGCCATGCACGGGTGATGGCGCTGTACCGCCACGCGATCCTGCAGCGCTATCGCTTCTTCAGCTACGGCGACGCGATGCTGCTCGAGCGCGGCACAGACGCTGCTCCGCGCTGACACAGCCGTCGTGCGGCTGCGACCACGGGCTGCTCCACGCTGGCAAAACGCCGGGGCGTGTTGATGTCGGTCAATGGGGGGTGAGATCGGCTTCCTAGCATGGGTCGCAGGCACAACGACCCTCGTGGAGGAACCATGACCAAGACCGCACTGCTCCTGCTCGCCCTGGCCGCCGCGCCGGCCTGGGCTGCTGGCAACGACGACGCAATGACCACGCTGGCGAAGAACGCCGGCTGCCTGACCTGCCACCAGGTCGAGCCCGGCGGCAAGGGCCCGGACGGCCTGCCGCCGATCGGCCCGGCCTGGCGCGACGTGGCCGCCAAGTACAAGGGCGTCAAGGGTGCCGACACCCAGCTCACCGCCACCGTGATGAAGGGCTCCAACCCGTACGACAGCCACTGGAAGGGCCAGGCCAGCGGCTTGGCGATGCCGCCCAATGCGGTGGCGATCAAGGAAGCCGACGCGAAGAAGCTGGTCGGCTGGATCCTCGCGCTGGACGTGAAGAAGTAGACAGCGCGGCCGGTGCGTGGCAGTGAAAAGCGCCCACTTGGCGCTGCTTTGCACTTGATCGGTGCCTGCCGGCTGCCGATAGCCTCGGTGGCATGGCCTCGGATTCCGTCCTCCGCGCCGCGCCGTTGGCGTGGCCCCCGCACGTCGCCGCCGCGCTGGTCGCGGCGCTGCTGGCGTTCGGCCCGGCGCAGGCCGCCGGCGAGCCGGCAGCGGACGACGAGTTGGCCGAGTTGCTGTCGCGGCCGGTTCACGGCGGCGCGCGGCTGGCCGCCGCCTCCAAGTACGAGCAGGACGCGGCCGAGGCGCCGAGCCTGGTCTACGTGCGCACCGGCGGCGAGATCCGCGCCCAGGGCTACCGCAGCCTGGCCGAGGTGCTGGAGAGCATGCCCGGCATCCACCTGCGCCGCGACCGTTCCTACACCTACACCGGCGTGCGTGGCATCGAGCGGCCGGGCGACTACTCTTCGCGCCTGCTGCTGCTGATCGACGGCGTGCGCGTCAACGAGGCGATCTACGACTCCGCCACCGCCGGCGCCGAGTTCCCGCTCGATGTCGGGCTGATCGACCGGGTCGAGTTCATTCCCGGCCCGGGGTCCTCGCTGTACGGCTCGAACGCGCTGCTCGGCGTGGTCAACGTGGTCACCCGCTCGGCGGCGCAGCTGTCCGGCGGCGCGGTCGGGCTGGACTTCGGCTCGCTCGGCCGGCGCAAGCTGACCACCACCTGGGGCGGCAATCTCGGCCAGGCGCGGGTGCTGCTCGGCCTGGCCAGCGAGCGCAACCGCGGCCACGGCGCGCTGTACTACCCCGAGTACGACAGTGCGGAGAACAACCACGGCCTGGCCGTCGGTCGCGACGGCGAGCGCAACGACAAGCTCTACGGCAAGGCGCGCTGGGGCGAGCTGAGCCTGTCCGCGTTGCTGTCCGAGCGGCGCAAGGACGACCCGACCGGCGCCTATGGCGTGCTGTTCGACACCCTCAGCGACTCGCTCGACCGCTTCGCCTCTGCCGACCTCTCGCTCAGCCGCCAGCTCGACGCGGCGCAGGAGTTGTTCGCCCGCTTCGGCGTGGCGAGCTACGAGTACCGCGGCACCGGCCTCTATGGCACGCGCGCGGCGCCGGTGCCGGCGGTGACCGAGGCCACCGCGCGCTGGAGCTCCGGCGAGCTGCGCTACGTGTGGAGCGGCTGGGCCGGCCACCGCGTGCTGGCCGGCGCCGAGTTCCAGAGCAACTGGCGCCAGCACATCTACTCGGCCGACCTCGAACCGGCACCGCAGGTCTACACCGACAGCCGGCTGCACTCGGCACGCTACTCGCTGTTCGTCAACGACGAGTGGCAGGCGCTGCAGGCACTGCGGCTGAACGCCGGCCTGCGCGTCGACCGCCTGCTCGACGGCGACAGTGCCTTCACGCCGCGGCTGGCAGCGCTGTATGCGCCGTCGCCGCAGTGGACGCTGAAGCTGCAAGGCGGGCGCGCCTTCCGCGAACCCAACGTCTCCGAGACCAGCTATCTGGATTCCTCGCAGGCCCTGGGCGGCAAGCTGGAGGCCGAGACGCTGCGCTCGGCGGAGCTGGCGCTGCTGTGGCGGCCGAACGAGCAGTTCGACGCCAGCCTGTCGACCTACCGGCTCGACCTGCGCGACGCGATCGACTTCGTCGACCGGCCCGACGGCCAGCAGGTCTATGCCAATGCCGGCCACCTGTCCACACGCGGCGTCGAGCTCGAGTCGACCTGGCAGTGGACCGACCACCTGCGCCTGCGTGGCAGCTGGGCGCGGCAGAACGCGCGCGACGGCGGCGACGGCCAGCCGCTGAGCGACACGCCACGCTCGGTCGCCAAGCTGATGCTCACCGCGTCCGGCCCCTGGCCCGGCACGACGCTGGGCCTGAACCTGCTGCGCCTGGGCGAGCGGCGCAGCGTCGCCGGCGCGCGACTCGAGCCGTACACGCGGCTGAACGCGCAGTTCCTGCTCGCGCCCGCCGGCGAGCGCTGGTCCTTCGCGATCGGCGCCTACAACCTGGGCGGCGCACGTTATGCCGACCCGGGCGGGCCGGAGCACCTGCAGGACAGCCTGCCGCAGGACGGCCGCGTCTGGCGCGTGCAGTTCGGTTGGGGCTACTGACCATGGGCGGGGACCGGTCGACCATGCTGCGGCTTCGCCGCGGCTGCGGTGCGATCGTGCTGCTGCTGGCGGCCATGACCGGTGTCGAACCGACGGCGGCGCAGGCACCGAGCAGCGAGGCCGAGGCGATGGTGCGATTCACGCTCACGCTGGCCCGCTTCGTCCAGTGGCCCGACGGGCCCGCAGCGCCCGGCGCGCCGTTGCGCCTGTGCCTGCTGCAGAACAGCCGGGCGGTGGAAGCCGCGTTCGTCAGCCGCAAGGGAACGACGGTGACCGGCCGCCCGCTCGAGGTGCTCAACGGCGCCGCGGTCAAGGGGGCCGCCTGCGACCTGCTGTTCGTCGACGCCAGCGCCGGCAGCGCCGGCATGGAGGCGCTGGCCGCCTCCGCGCCGGCACTGACCATCGGCAGCGCCGACGGCTTCCTGTCTCGCGGCGGCATGGTCGAGCTGGTCAACGTGAACGACGCGCTGCGCTTCGACGTCCACATGAAGCCGCTGCGCCAGGCCGGGCTGAGCCTGTCGGCACAGGCCCTGAAGCTCGCGCGGCACGTGCAGGAGTGACGCGATGAGCCGCCTGCCGCGCCCCCTGTCCCGCTGGCTCTCCGGCCTGTCGCTGCGCCAGCGCCTGACCTGGCTGGTGGCGCTGTGTGCCGGGCTGGTGGCCGCGCTCGGCGTCGCCGCGGTGGCCGGCAGCGGCTGGTGGCTGCAGGATGAACACGCCCACGAGGACGCGGACGAGGTCCTGCAGGCCCTGGCCTTCAACCTGCAGGCGCCGCTGGCCTTCGAGGACGCCAAGGGTGTGCACGACGCGCTGGCGGTGCTGCGCACACGCCCAACGGTCGACGGCGCCTGGGTGCTCGACGCCAAGGGGCGGCTGATCGGCCGCTTCGGCAGCGTCGAGGCGCCGCCGGCCACGCGCGGCGGCGGCCTGCTGCGCGGCCGCCTGACGCTGGAGCAGGTCATCGAACTCGACGCGGTGCCGGTCGGCACGCTGATCCTCACCAACGACCTGTCGCACCTGTGGACGCTGCTGCTGCTGAACATCGCTGCCGTCGGGCTGGCCAGCCTGCTCGGCTTCGTCGCCACGCTGGCCGTCGCGCGGCGTATGGCGCGGGCGATCTCGCGGCCGGTCGCCGATCTGGCGGCTGCCGCGCGCAGCATGGCGGCCGACCCGGCCGCCTCGGTGCGCCTGCAGCGCGCCGGCGGTGGCGAGATCGTCGACGCCATCGAGGCCTTCAACCGCATGCGCGAGCAGATCACCGCGCGCGACGCCGCACTGCTCGAGGCCAACCGCGAACTCGAACGCCGCGTCGCCGAGCGCACCGCGGCGCTGCAGCGCGAGAAGGAGCGTGCCGAGGCGGCCTCGGTCGCCAAGACACGCTTCCTCGCCAACATGAGCCACGAGCTGCGCACGCCGCTGAACGCGGTGATCGGCGCGGCACAGCTGCTGCAGGCGCAGGACGACGTGCCCGCGCCGGCACCCATGCCCGTGCCCGAGCCGCCGCCGGCCGGCGGGGCCAGCGCGCAGACCCATCTGGTCGAGGTGATCCGGCAGAGCGGCCTGAACCTGCTCGGCCTGATCGAGAACGTGCTCGACCTGTCGCGCATCGAGCATGGCTCGCTGGCCCTCGCGCCGGAGGACTTCAACCTGCTCGACTGCGTCGAGGCGGCGCTGGCCACCGCGGCGGTTCCGGCGCGCATCAAGGGGCTGGAGGTGGCCTGCATCGTCGACCCGGCGCTGCCGCTGTGGCGCCGCGGCGACCCGTTGCGGCTGCGCCAGGTGCTGCTGAACCTGCTCGGCAACGCGGTCAAGTTCACGCTGCAGGGCGAGGTGCTGCTGCGGGTCGGGCCGGGGCCTGGCGCCGACGCGCTGCGCATCTCGGTCGCCGACACCGGCATCGGCATCGGCGAGGCCTCGCTGGGCCGCATCTTCGAGCCCTTCCAGCAGGCCGAGGACGCCTCCAGCCGGCGCTTCGGCGGCAGTGGGCTCGGGCTCGCCATCGCCCGCCAGCTGGTCGAGGCGATGGGCGGCAGCATCGCCGCGACCAGCGAGCCGGGCCGCGGGTCGTGCTTCACCGCCGAGATCACACTGCCGGTCCTGCCGGATCAGGGCGCCGGCCAGGTGCGGCTGGGCCAGCATCTCGCCTTCCACGAGCCCCACGAGGCCAGCGCCGAGGCGCTGGCTGCACAGCTGCAGCGGCTGGGCTGCACGGCCTGGCGCTGCGCCGGCCCGGCCGAGCTGGACGCCTGGCTGCACGAACATGCCGCCGACCAGCCGGCGCCATGGCTGATGGTGAGCCTCGATGCGCCGAACGCCGCGGCGCTGCTGGAAATGGCGGTGTCGCGGATCGACCCGCGGCAGATCGTCACGATGTCCAGCGGCGAACCGCTGCGCATCGAGGCAATGCGCCACCGCCTGGCGGTGCCGCGCGGCGTCGTCAAGCCAGTGTTGCGCTCGGCACTGGTCAGCCGGCTCGGCGCGGCCGCGCGCGACCGCGACGCGCTGCCGGCCACGCCGGCGCGGGTGGACGAGGCCGGCGCCGAGCGCCACGTGCTGGTGGTGGAGGACGACCGTGTCAACCAGACCATCGTCTGCGCGATGCTGCGCAACGCCGGCTACCGCACCAGTACCGCCGACGACGGCGCGCAGGCGCTGGCGATGCTGGCCTGCAACGACTACGACCTGGTGCTGATGGACTGGCAGATGCCCGACATGGACGGCCTGGAGGTGACCCGCCGGCTGCGCTCGGGCGAGGCGGGCCGCCACGGCCGCATCGTGCCCATCGTCGCGCTGACCGCCAACGCCTTCGTCGAGGACCGCAACGCCTGCCTCGCCTCGGGCATGAACGACTTCCTGACCAAGCCGGTGCTGGCGGCCAGCCTGGAGGCCACCGTCGGCCGCTGGACGCAACATCCGGCGCGCAACGCCGGCCGCCCGGCCTTCGCCGACACCGGCTGGCAGACCCTCTGAGCCGCGGCGCGGGCCGCACGGAGGCGCTGCGACAATCGGCGCATGCTGAACTTCGAACTGCTGCGCACCGAGGGCCAGGCCCGCCGCGGGCGCCTCACGCTCAACCACGGCGTCGTCGAGACACCGGTCTTCATGCCGGTGGGCACCTACGGCACGGTCAAGGGCGTGATGCCTTCGTCGCTGGAGACGATGGGCGCGCAGATCATCCTCGGCAACACCTTCCACCTGTGGCTGCGCCCAGGGCTGGACATCCTCGCGCAGTTCGGCGGCCTGCACCGCTTCGAGGCCTGGGGCAAGCCGATCCTGACCGACAGCGGCGGCTTCCAGGTCTGGTCGCTGGGCGAGATGCGCAAGATCAGCGAAGAAGGCGTCAAGTTCGCATCGCCGGTCAACGGCGACAAGCTGTTCCTGACCCCCGAGGTCAGCATGCAGATCCAGCGTGTGCTGAACAGCGACATCGTGATGCAGTTCGACGAGTGCACGCCCTACGAGACCAAGGGCCACGTCACCACCGAGAAGGAAGCGCGCGTCTCGATGGAGCTGAGCCTGCGCTGGGCGAAGCGCTGCCTGGCCGAGTTCCAGCGGCTGGAGAACCCGAACGCGCTGTTCGGCATCGTGCAGGGCGGCATGTTCGAGCACCTGCGCGAGCAGTCGCTGGCGGCGCTGGTCGAGCTCGACCTGCCCGGCTACGCGATCGGCGGCGTCAGCGTCGGCGAGCCCAAGGAGGACATGCAGCGCATCATGGCGCACACGCCGCACCGCCTGCCCGCCGACAAGCCGCGCTACCTGATGGGCGTGGGCACGCCGGAAGACCTGGTCGAAGGCGTGGGCCGCGGCGTCGACATGTTCGACTGCGTGATGCCGACGCGCAACGCGCGCAACGGCCACCTGTTCACCCGCTTCGGCGACCTGCGGCTGCGCAACGCGCGCTACAAGACCGACGAACGGCCGGTCGATCAGACCTGCAGCTGCCACACCTGCCAGAACTTCAGCCGCGCCTACCTGCACCACCTCGACCGCTGCAACGAGATGCTCGGGCCGATGCTGGCCAGCATCCACAACCTGCACTACTACGTGAACCTGATGCGCGAGGTGCGCGAGGCGCTGGACGCCGGCGCCTTCGCGGCCTTCGCCGCGAAGTTCGCCGAGGACCGCGGCCGCGGCGTGTGAACAAGCGTTGACCCCGGTCAGCACCGGCAGTGCGGGCGGCGGGCAGCATCGGTGTCCCTTTCGCTGCCGTGCCCTGCCATGCCCCGCCGCATCGCCTCTGCTTCCTCGACGTGCGACACCGACGTGCTGATCATCGGCGCTGGCCCCAGCGGCCTGGCGCTGGCGCGCACGCTGGCCGACGCGAAGATCCGCAGCATCGTGCTCGACGCGCAGGACGCCGCCACGCTGGCCGACCCGCCTGCCGACGGACGCGACATCGCGCTGACGCACCGTGCGCAGACCATCATGCGACGCCTCGGGCTGTGGGACGCGCTGCCGGCCGACGAGCTGGCGCCGCTGCGCGAGGCCGTGGTCTACAACGACAGCGACCCGCGGCCGCTGCACTTCGACCCCAAGGGTTCGGGCGAGGACGAACTGGGCCACCTGGTCGCCAACCACTGCATCCGCCGCGTCAGCTGGCAGGCCGTGCAGGGCCGCGAGGCGATCGAGGTCCGGCCAGGCACGCGCGTGCTCGGCCTGGACATCGCCGCCGACGCGGCCAGCGTTCGCTGCCGCGCCGCCGATGGCAGCGAGACCACGCTGCGTGCGCCGCTGGCGGTGGCGGCCGACAGCCGCTTCTCGGAGACACGCCGCCATGCCGGCATCGGCGCGCAGATGCGCGACTTCGGCCGCAGCGTGATCGTCTGCCGCATGGCGCACAGCGAGCCGAACCGGGCGCTGGCGCAGGAATGTTTCCACACCGGCCACACGCTGGCGGTGCTGCCGATGAACGGCGGCGAGAGTTCGATCGTCGTCACGGTGTCGTCCGACGTCGCGGCGGCGATGATGCGCTGGGACGACCAGGCCTTCGCCGCCTGGGTGCAGCGGCAGCTCGGCGACCGGCTCGGCACGATGACACCGCGCGGCTCACGCCACCTCTACCCGCTGGTGGCGGTGTATGCGCAGCGTTTCGTCGCACCCCGCTTCGCGCTGGTCGGCGATGCCGCGGTCGGCATGCACCCGGTCACCGCGCACGGCTACAACTTCGGCCTCTACGGCGTCGAGGTGCTGGGCGCGCTGCTCGCCGGCGCGCAGCGCGCCGGGCGCGACCTCGGCAGCCTGGCCGTGCTGCAGCCTTACCAGACGCGCCATCGCCGTGAGACCTGGCCGGTCTACCACGGCACCAACGCGGTGGTCGGCCTGTTCACCGACGACAGCGAGCCAGCACGCTGGATGCGCGAGGCGGTGATCCGCGTCGCCGACCGCCTGCCGCTGCTGAAGTCGGCGATCACGCAGAAGCTGACGCGGCGCAGCGGCTTCGTCTGGCCCTCGTTGCCGAAGCTGCCGACGCTGCCGAGCTTGCCCATCCCCGGGCGCCGCTACCAGTAGCCCCAGTTGCCGGTAAAGACCACCCAGGCGCCGAGCGCGCCGTTGGTGACCGCGTGGGCGATCACGGCGACCCACAGCTTGCCGCTGCGCTGGTACAGCCACGCATAGACCAGGCCGGCGACGATGGCCGCCAGCCACAGCGTGTGGGCCAGCGTGAAGACGAAGGTCGACAGCGCGAGCGCACGCAGGCTGACGCGCTGCGGCGGCACGGCGGCGAAGCGCGGGCTGTCGATCCAGCGCATCAGGAACGAGCGCCAGAACAGCTCCTCCATCAGCGGCACCACCAGCGCCGCACCGAGCCAGCGCACGGCGATCAGCGGCCACAACGGGTTGCCGCCGTCGTCGACCGGGCGGAAGCCGGCGGTGGCCTCGCCGATGCGCATCCACGGTTCGTCGAGCTGGATCCACAGCACGAAGACGAGCGCGCCGGCGAACACCGCGAGCAGCGTCTCGCGCAGCGTCGGCGCCAGCACACGCGACAGCTCGCCGTACTCGCGCCAGAACACGATCAGCAGCGTGGCGACGCCGACGGCCGACACGGCATACAGCCAGCGCTCGTCGAAACCCCAGGCGCCGTCGGCGGCGAAGCCGCGCAGCGCCAGCATCAGCATGAACAGCGCGAACGGTGCGATGCGCAGCAGCGCATCGCGGCCCTGGCTGGCAATCATGTGGCCAGCAGCGCGGCGACACGCTCGCGCAGGCCCGCCGGGCTGACCTGCGCGGCCGGCACCGGCTCGCCGGCGAGCAGGCCGACGCGCGTGAAGAAGCCGCGGCGGAAGGGCTTGCTCATCGCGCTGCCCTCGATGCGCGAGAAGAACGAGCCCCACAGGTTCTGCAGCGCCAGCGGCACCACCGGCACCGGGTTGGCCTCGAGCAGTTTCATCACGCCGCCCTTGAACTCGCCGAGCTGGCCGTCGCGGGTGATCGCACCTTCGGGGAAGATGCACAGCAGGTCGCCGCCGTCGAGCACGGCCTTGGCCCGCGCGAAGGCCTGGTCGTAGGCCTGCGGGTCTTCCTTCTGCGGCGCGATCGGGATCGCCTTGGCCAGCCGGAACAGCGTGCCCAGCACCGGCAGCTTGAAGATGCGGTGGTCCATGATGAAGACGATCGGCCGCGGGCTGGCCGCCATCAGCAGGATCGCGTCGACGAAGCTGACATGGTTGCTGACCAGGATGGCCGCACCGCTGACCGGGATGTGCTCGTCGCCGCGCACCTTGAATCGGTAGACGAGGCGCGTCGCCACCCAGGCGATGAAGCGCAGCAGGTACTCGGGCACCAGCAGGAAGATGTAGCCGGCGACCAGCAGGTTGAGCAGCCCGGTGATCAGGAACAGCTGCGGCACCGTCACGCCGGCCTTCAACAGCAGCGCCGCCATCGCCGCGCTGCCGATCATGAAGAGGGCATTGAGGATGTTGTTGGCGGCGATGATGCGCGAGCGGTGGCTGGGCTGCGCGCGCATCTGGATCAGCGCGTACATCGGCACGCTGTACAGGCCGGCGAACAGCGCCAGCAGGCCCAGGTCGGCCATCACGCGCCAGTTGGCGCCGAGCGCGACGAACTGCGACAGCGTCAGTGCGGTGTCTGGATGGGCGATCGCCCGCGAGGCGAAGTACAGGTCGATCGCGAACACGCTCATGCCGAAGGCGCCGAAGGGCACCAGGCCGATCTCGACATGGCGGCGCGACAGCGTCTCGCACAGCAGCGAGCCGATCGCGATGCCGATCGAGAAGACGACCAGCAGCAGCGAGGCGACCTGCTCGTTGCCGCCCAGCACGTCCTTCGCGAAGGACGGGAACTGGGTCAGGAAGACGGCGCCGAAGAACCACATCCACGAGATGCCCAGCAGCGAGCGGAACACCGCGACGTCCTGGTGGGCCAGCTTCAGGTTGCGCGCCGTCTCGGTGAACGGGTTCCAGTTGATCGTCAGGCCGGCGTCGGTGGCCGGTGCACTGGGCACGAACTGCGCCGCGGCGCGGCCGAGCACGGCCAGGCCCAGGCAGCTCCAGGCGACGTAGCTGGGGCCGAGCCCGGGAATCGCGATCAGCAGGCCGCCGACCACGTTGCCGAGCAGGATGGCGACGAAGGTGCCCATCTCGACCATGCCGTTGCCGCCGGTCAGCTCACGTTCGTTCAGGTGCTGCGGCAGGTAGGCGTACTTGACCGGGCCGAACAGTGTCGAGTGCAGGCCCAGGCCGAAGGTGACACCCAGCAGCACCGTCACGTTCTTCGACGTGAAGCCCCAGACGGCCAGCGCCATCAGCGCGATCTCCAGGCTCTTGACGAAGCGGATCAGCGTCGCCTTGTCGTGCTTGTCGGCCAGCTGGCCGCTGGTGGCGGAGAACAGCACGTAGGGCAGGATGAACAGCGCGGCGATCAGCTGCACCACCAATGCCGGTGCCAGGCCGCTGGCGTTCGCGGTGCCGAAGGTCACCATCACGGTGAAGGCGAACTTGAACAGGTTGTCGTTGCCGGCGCCGAGGAACTGGGCCCAGAAGAAGGGCGCGAAGCGGCGCTGGCCGAGCAGCGCGAATTGGTTCGGATGCGGGTCGTGTGGCGATGCGCTCAAGGTCTCCTCCGGGTGTTCTTCTGATGCGGCTCAGCGGACCACCTGCACCGGCCCGCCCAGACCGCTGCGATTCAACCACGCGAAGACCGAATCGACGGTGACGGTCTCGATGCGATCCGAGAAGCGCTTCTCGTTCGGGTGGTCGTCGAAGGCGATGTTGGCCGCAGTGGCCCGGGCGCCCAGACGGGTCAGGGCACCCAGGCGCAGTGTGGTCGGCTCGTAGCCCTGCAGGCGCAGCCAGGCCTGGGCGCGTTCGCGGCTGGTGGCTGCCGGGTCCTGCGTCATCGCCAGGGTCTCCAGCGCCCACTGGTTGGACTGCTGGTAGCGCTGCGACCAGGGGTAGGCGACCATGCTGTAGGCGCTGGTGTGCAGGCGGGTGGCCTGCTGGTTGTCGCGCAGCGCCGGCAGCAGCCGCGCCTGCACGGCCGGCGCGGGCACCACCAGGCCGGCCTTGTACTCGTGCAGGTCGTCGAGGAAGAACTCGCCCAGGCCCTGGCGGTACACCGCGGCCTGCGCGGTGCCGCAGCCGTTGAGCTTGTGCACCACGCGCCAGCGTGCGCCGTCCTTGTAGGCCAGGCCCAGGTGCGACCAGGCCAGGCCGTACTTCGACAGGTCCTGCCCGTCGCGGGCCAGCACCACGACCTGCGCGCCGCTCGCGTCGAGCGCGCGGGCGGTGCGCTCGGCCAGTTGCATCGCCCGCTGCACGTTGGCCGCTTCGGGCGGCTTCTGCTCGCAGCTGCGCCCGGCCTGGGCCGCGCCCGCGCCAAGCGCGAGCGCCAGAACCAGCGCGGCCTTCATCGTGTCAGCCGCTCGTTGTGCAGCAACGCGGCGCCGATTTCATTCGGGATGTAGGCCAGCGCCCTGCCGGCGGCCGACAGCACCCAGCCGGCGCTGAAGGCGGTGACGACGACAGCGGTGCCGGCGGCGACCGACACGCCGCCGACGGCTGCGGCCGACAGCGTGACGCTGGCGCGGGCGCCGTCGGAGGCACGCTCCAGCACCCACACCGTGCCCTCGGCGGAGGCCTCGACGGCGACCACCGTCAGCATCACGCCGCCCGACAGAAGCATCGCCGGCGCGGCGACCGAGACCGCGATCGGCAGCGCCGACAGCGCGCTGGCGTCCGAGGCGTTGCCGTGCGCACGGGCCGGGCCGTGCAGGGCCGCGGCCAGCGCGGCGGCGGCGGCGATCGAGCGCATGAAGGTCTTCTCCATGGCCGGCCTCACTGCTCGTTCGCCATGCGGCGGGCTTCGTGGCGGATCTCGGCGATGCGGGCCTCGTGGGCGTCGCGCAGCGTCTTGGCCAGCGTGAACACGCTGGAGATCAGGAACATCCAGCACACGCCGAGGAAGGCCTTGTAGGTCGGGTTGACGTCCATGCGCCACAGGCCCCAGCCGGTCAGCGCCATCGCCAGCGCGAAGGCGCCCCAGACGACCAGGCCCCACATCGGCGTGTCGACACGCTGGCGCTGGTTGTCGCGCACGTGCTTGGCGACCATGAAGGCCGCCGACAGGCAGAAGCCGTAGCCCATGAACATGAAGGCGCGGTCCAGGTCCTGGCCGGGCAGGTAGGCCAGCCCGATGGCGCACAGGCTGGCGGCGATGCCGAAGGAGATCCAGACCTGGGCCTTCCAGGCCTTGGTGTCGTGGTGGATCGTGGCGCTGTTCATCTCGAAATCCCTGTCGGGTGGTTGAAGGTGGGCGCATCGTCTCGGACCTCAGGGTGGGTATCCATCCCCCCTACGAGGGTTGCAACGAGGCGGGCCTCCGGTATCTCATAGCGGTACTTTTCGGGGGTTCCGAGCATGAGCACGACACACGACCTGGTCACCGCGCTGAAAGCCGAGCTGAAGGCTGCCGGCCTGACCTACGCCGACCTGGCGCAGGAACTCGGCATGGCCGAGTCCAGCATCAAGCGCATCTTCGCGAAGGCCGACATGCCGCTGTCGCGCATCGACGAGGTGCTGCGCGTGCTGAAGATGGACTTCGCCGACCTGGCGAGGAAGGTCGCCGACGCGCAGCCGCTGCGCCGCGAGCTGACGCACGAACAGGAGGCGGCGGTGATCGCCGACCGCAAGCTGCTGCTGGTGGCGATCTGCGCCTTCAGCCAGTGGACCTTCGAGCAGATGATCGCCACCTACACCTTCACCGAGGCGGAGTGCGTCAAGTACCTGGTGCAGCTCGACAAGCTCGGCATCATCGAACTGCGCCCGCTGAACCGCTACCGGCTGAAGGTGGCCAAGGGCTTCCGCTGGCGGCCGCACGGCCCGGTGATGACCTACTTCCGCGAGCATGTCGCCGACGACTACTTCAGCGGCGGCTTCGACGGCGAGGGCGAGATGCTGATGCTGGTGCACGGCCAGGTCGGCCGCAGCCTGGCGGCGAGTTTCGTCGAGCGGCTGCAGCGCGTCGGCCAGGACTTCGCGCAGCAGCACCTGGCCGACCAGAAGCTGGCGCCGGAGCAGAAGCGTCCCTACACGCTGGTGGTGGGCATGCGCTCGTGGCTGTTCGCGGCCTTCCGCGACCTCAAGCGCGAGACCGGCTGAAGCCCGGCCTGCGCGATCAGCGGCGCGGCAGGATCGCCGCTGCAGTGGCTGCCGTCGCGGCCACCGGCGTGGCACCGCGAGAGGTCGCCACGCGCGGCCCGGCAAGATCCTCGGCCAGCGGGCTGTGCATCTTCATCGCCAGCGAGGCCGGCGTCTGCTGTGGGTCGTGCGGCAGCGCGCGCCACGGCTCGGCGCCATGGGCGAGCAGGTAGGCCACGACCTCGCGCTGCTGCACCGGGTCGGGCAGGAAGGCCGGTGCGATGACGCGCGCCAGCGGTGCCCAGGGCAGCTGGTTGCCGTTGGCCGGCGGCACGCGGTTGACCAGCGTCGGCACCCGCTGGATCCACCAGTCGAGCGCGTCGTAGTCGGCGCTGCGCAGTGCCTCCTCGAAGCCGGGCGCCAGCTTGCCGCCGTAGGCGCCGAGGCCGGCGATCGCGGTGTGGCCGCGCGACTCCAGCGAGCGCGCCAGCGGTGAGCCGAGGTGCGAGGGGTGCAGCGCACCGAGCATGCCGAAGGGCAGTGCGTCGGCACGCAGCTGGTCCTGCGCGAGCCACTGGTCGAGCACGCGGTCCAGGCCGGCCTGGCGGGCGTTCGGGCAGCTCAGCGTGCGCACCACGTCGTGGTGGATCGCGCGTGCGTCGGCCTCGGCCAGCCAGCGCAGCGACTGCAGCTGGGCCGGCGTGGCGCGGGTGAAGTCGGGGCAGGGCTGGGCCTGCGCCAGCGCCACCCAGGGGGCGGTGGTGCAGGCCTCGGGCGTCGCGCCCTTGGCGACCAGTTCGGGCAGCATCGGCCACAGTGCCGGCTCGCGCGCCGCCAGCGCCAGCGGGCAGACGGGGAGATGCGGGCTGGCGACGTCGGCCTTGGCGAGGCTGCCTTCGACGTAGCGGCCGCAGCGCGGCTGCAGCGCGCGCTCGACCGTGTTCAGGCGGAAACAGGACGTCGGGTCGCCGTCGGTGAGCTTCTCGTACACGTGCATGACCACCAGCGTGGTCGTGCAGCCGCCCAGGCCGAGCGCGCCGAGCGCCATGGCGGCAAGGGCGAGGAGGCGGTGCAGGCGGTTCATCGGGGCGTCGGTTACAGGCGGCCTCCGGAACCATCAAGAAGCGTGCCCTGGCGCCGACTGACACGCTCTGTCGGCCGCTGGTAAGTGCTTGTTGCGCGGGCGGCTTGTCAGCGGTCAATCCGGCGGCTAGGCTGGCTGCGATCCCCACTGCCGGAGCCGCACATGCGTGTCCTGATGACCTTCGTGTTGTTGGTGCTTGCTTCGGTGGCGGCAGCGCAGGAGCGGGCACTGAACAAGGAAGTCGTCGTCGCCGCGCCGATCGCCGAGGTGTGGCGTGCCTGGACCACGCGTGAGGGCATCACGTCCTTCTTCGCGCCCGATGCCGAGATCGACGCCCGCGTCGGGGGTGCATTTCACGTCCACTTCGATCCCTTCGGGGCACCCGGTGCCAAGGGCGCCGACGACATGCGTTACATGGCGCTGCAGGCGCCGACCATGCTCAGCTTCGACTGGAACGCGCCGCCGCACCTGGCCCAGGCGCGGCAGCAGCGCACTTTCGTCGTCGTCCGGCTGAAGGACCTGGATGGCAAGAGCACGCGTGTGAGCCTGCACCACGTCGGTTGGGGCGAGGGCGGTGAATGGGACCAGACCCACGCCTACTTCGACCGCGCCTGGGGCAACGTGCTGGCCAACCTGAAGAAGCGCTTCGACAGCGGGCCGGTGGACTGGTCGGGCTGGCTGGACCAGCTGCGCAAGATGCATGCGGCGCAGCCGGCCGCGGCCAAGCCCTAGCCGGCGCGTTGCTCGAGCAGGAAGTTCGCGCCTTCGTGCTGGCCGAGGGTCTCGACCAGCCAGGGCAACACGCCGGCCAGCGTGTCGTGCAGCGTGTAGGGCGGGTTGATCACGAACATGCCGCTGCCGGCCAGGCCGAAGCCCTGCGCGTCGGCGCGCGCCACGCTCAGCCGCGCATGCAGCCAGCCCTTGGGCGCAAGCGCCTGCAGCCGGCGCGGCAGCTCGGCGGCTTCGACCTTCTGCACCTGCGGGTACCAGACCAGGTAGACCCCTTCGGCGAAGCGCTGCAGCGCGTCGCGCAGCGAGGCGACCACGCGGCCGTAGTCGCCGTGGCCTTCGTAGCTGGGGTCCATCAGCACCACGCCGCGGCGTGTCGACGGCGGCAGCTGGCCCTTCAGGCCGTCGAAGCCGTCGGCATGCTTGACCTCGACGCCGCGCTGGCTGCCGAGGTAGGACTCGAGGATGCGGTGCTCGGTCGGGTGCAGCTCGAACAGGCGCATCTGGTCGCCCGGGCGCAGCAGCATGCGCGCGATGGCCGGCGAGCCCGGGTACTGCTCGAGCGCACCGCCGGGGTTGAACTCGCGCACGCGCTCGACGTAGTCGGCCACGACCTCGGGCAGGCCGTCGCGGCCCCACAGCGTGCCGATGCCACGCTCGTACTCGCCCTTCTTCTGCGCGTAGCGGCCTTCCAGCGAATAGCCGCCGGCACCGGCGTGGGTGTCGACGAAGCGGTACGGCTTGTCCTTGCCGTTCATGTAGCGCAGCACCTGCACCAGCACGATGTGCTTGAGCACGTCGGCATGGTTGCCCGCGTGGAAGGCGTGTCGGTAGGCGAGCATGGTGTCAGTCGGCGGGCGAGACGTGGACTGTATCGCCAAGCCCCTCGTCCTCGATGTGGCCGAAGCGTTCGGCCAGCCAATCGACCAGTCGGCGCACGCGCAGCGGCACATGGCGGTTGCCGGGCAGCACGGCGTGCAGCGGGAAGGGCTCGCGTGTCCACTGCGGCAGCAGCGCCACCAGCCGGCCGGCGCGCAGGTCGGCCAGCACGTCCAGCCGCGACTTGTAGGCCACGCCCAGGCCTTGCAGCGCCCATTCGCGCACCAGGCCGCCGTCGTCGGCGCGGCGGTTGCCGGTGACCCGCACCTCCACCGTCTGCGCACCCCTGGCGAACGGCCAGACCATCTGCGCGCGCCCGCTCAGCGTCAGCGGCAGGCAGTTGTGGCGTTCCAGCTCCTGCGGCTGCGACGGGCTGCCATGTGCGGCCAGGTAGGCCGGCGAGGCCACCAGCACCCGCGTCGTCGTGTGCAGGTGCCGCGCCACCAGACCGGAATCGCGCAGCTGCCCGTAGCGCAGCGCGATGTCGACCTGTTCGCGGCGCAGGTCGTGCATCGCGTCCGACAGGTGCAGCGCCACGCGCAGGCCCGGATGCTGGGCGAGGAAGCTGTCGAGCATCGGGCTGAGCACCTGGCGACCGAGGTCGGACGGCGCGGCGATGTGGATCTCGCCCTCCAGCCGCTCGCGTCGTGCGCCGAGCAAGCGCCATCGCGTCGTCGATCGAGCCGAGCGCACGCTGGGCATGTTCGCGCAGCAGCTCACCCTCGGGCGTCAGGCGCAGCGATCGTGTGCTGCGCTCGACCAGCCGCACTTTCAGCAGGCCCTCCAGCCGTTTCAGCGACGCGCTGGCGGCCGCCGGTGTCAGCTGCAGCTGGCGGGCCGCCGCGCTCAGGCTGCCAGCGTCGGCCAGGCGCAGGAACAGCTGGAGCTGGGAGAGTTGCAGGTCGGCGGGCCGTTCCATTGTCAAACGCAGATTGAAACTGAAGTCAGATCGGCTGCAATTATCAATCCGAGAGCGCGACCCTACACTGGCTGCATCGTTCCCCTCGCCATGACTCGCATGAAAGCCGTTGCCTACCATCACAGCCTGCCGATCGACGATCCGCAGTCGCTGATCGACCTCGATCTACCCGATCCCGTGCCGCAAGGCCGCGACCTGCGCGTGCGGGTCCATGCCGTCTCGGTCAACCCGGTCGATACCAAGGTGCGGCGCAACAGCACTCCGCCGGCCGGCCAGGCCAAGGTGCTGGGTTGGGATGCCGCCGGCATCGTCGACGCCGTCGGCCCCGAGGTCACGCTGTTCAAGCCGGGCGACCGGGTCATGTACGCCGGCGACATCACCCGGCCGGGCAGCAACAGCGAACTTCATCTCGTCGACGAACGCATCGTCGGGCCGATGCCGGCGACGCTGGGCTTTGCCGACGCGGCGGCGCTGCCGCTGACTGCGATCACCGCCTGGGAGCTGCTGTTCGACCGCCTCGGCGTGAATGCGCAGACCGAGGGTGCGCTGCTGATCGTCGGTGCGGCCGGCGGTGTCGGCTCGATGCTGACCCAGCTCGCGCGGCAGCTGACCCGGCTCACCGTGGTCGGCACCGCCTCGCGGCCCGAGACATCGGCCTGGGTGCACGAACTCGGCGCCCACCATGTCATCGACCATCGCCAGCCGTTGGCCGAGGCGCTGCGCGCCACCGGTCTGGCCGGCGTGAGCCATGTCGCCAGCCTGACGCAGACCGAGCAGCACTTCGCGCAGCTGGTCGAGGCGCTGCTGCCGCAGGGCAAGCTGGCGCTGATCGACGATCCGGCGCAGCCGCTGGACGTGCGGCCGCTCAAGCGCAAGAGCCTGTCGCTGCACTGGGAGCTGATGTTCACGCGCTCGATGTTCGCCACGCCCGACATGCAGGCGCAGCACGAGCTGCTGAAGCAGGTCGCCGGGCTGATCGACACCGGCCGGCTGCGCAGCACGCTGGGCGAACACTTCGGCCGGATCAATGCGGCGAACCTGCGTCGCGCGCACGCTTATATCGAATCCGGAAAAGCCCGTGGCAAGGCGGTTCTCGAAGCTTTCTGATTCACTTCCACCATGAACACACTCTTCACCCCGTTCCAGGCCGGCGACATCACGCTGGCCAACCGCGTCGTGATGGCGCCGCTGACGCGCAACCGCGCGCTGCCCGGCCGCGTGCCCGGCGACCTGCAGGTCGAGTACTACCGCCAGCGCGCCAGCGCCGGGCTGATCGTCACCGAGGCCTCGCAGATCTCGCCCGAGGGCCAGGGCTACCTCGACACCCCGGGCATCTACAGCGCCGAGCAGGTGGCCGGTTGGCGTCGCGTCACCGACGCCGTGCATGCCGCCGGTGGCAAGATCGTGATCCAGCTCTGGCACGTCGGCCGCATCTCGCATGTCTCGCTGCTGCCCGAGGGCACGGTGCCGGTGTCGTCCAGCGCGCGCGCCGCGAACACCAAGACCTACACGAGCAAGGGCTTCGAGGCGGTGTCGGCGCCGCGTGCACTGCGCACCGACGAGATCCCGCGCCTGATCGCCGAATACCGCGCCGCGGCGCGCAACGCGATCGCCGCCGGCTTCGACGGCGTCGAGGTGCACGGCGCCAACGGCTACCTGCTCGAGCAGTTCCTGCGCGACAGCCTGAACGAGCGCAGCGACGCCTATGGCGGCACCATCGCCAACCGGGCGCGCCTGCTGCTCGAGGTGATGCGGGCGGTCAGCGAGGAGATCGGCGCCGGCCGCACCGGCCTGCGCCTTTCGCCGGTCACGCCGGCCAACGACCTCGGCCAGGACAGCGACGCACAGGCGCTGTACGGGTACGTCGTCGAGCAGCTGGCGCCGCTGAAGCTGGCCTGCCTGCACCTGATCGAGGGCGCCACCGGCGGCCCGCGCGACGTTGCGCCGTTCGACTTCGAGGCGCTGCGGCGTGTCTACAAGGCGGCGCACCCGGGCGGCGCCTGGATGGTCAACAACGGCTACGACCGGGCGATGGCGCTGGACGTGGTGGCGCGCGGCGAGGCCGACCTGGTCGCCTTCGGCAAGCCCTTCATCTCCAACCCGGACCTGGTGCGGCGCCTGCGCGAGGCGGCGCCCCTGAACGAGCCGAAGCGCGAGACCTTCTACGGCGGCGGCGCCGTGGGTTACACCGACTATCCCGCTCTGGCTTAGCCGCACGTCGGCCAGCGCCGAGCCGTTCTCAAGCGGCCGGCGACCCCCGCGGGGGGTGGCTGCGGTAGGCCGCAGCCGGGGGCGCCATCAGGCCGGCGGAATGCGCAGCAGCTGGCCCGGGTAGATCTTGTCCGGGTGGGTCAGCATCGGCTTGTTCGCCTCGAAGATCTTCGGATACGCATTGGCGTTGCCGTAGAACTTCTTGGCGATCGCCGACAGCGTGTCGCCGCGCACCACGGTGTGGTACTGCGACTCGTCGGCCGGCTGCGCCACGGTCATCAGGTCGGACACCTGGGCGACGCCGGTGACGTTGCCGCAGCACAGCAGGATCTTCTCCTTGGTGGCTTGGTCCGGCGCGACGCCGGCCACCCTCACCGTGCTGGTGGCGCCGTCGAACTCCACGCGCAGTCCGTCGGCCGACAGCTTCTGCGTCGCGATGTACTCCTCGATCGCGCTCGCCGCGGCGGCGTTGGCCTTGGCCGAGCGCTCCTGCAGCTCGGCCTCGCTGGGCGCCTTGGCGGCCGCAGCGGCGGCGGCTTCGGCGTCCTTGTGGCCGAACAGCTTCTCGCCGGCCTCCTTGAAGAAACTCACGATGCCCATCTCGGTTCTCCTTCCCTTGGGGTTGAACACCCGGCTCAGCGCTGCTTCGCAGCGGCCGCGCGGGCACGGAACAGCTCGACGATACCCACTTCTCGTGGCCCGGCGATGACTTCGAAGGGCTCGCCGGCGCTCAGGGTGCCGGGCAGGCGCACCGCCAGGTAGAAGCCGCACCAGCCGTTGGCGAACATCAGCTTGCTGGCCTGGTCGAAGCCCATCACGGCGTTGAACTTGAAGCAGGGGAAGCGTGGTTCGCTGACAGCCAGCTCGCAATCGGCGAAGCGCAGCACGTCGCCGACACAGACGTCCTTCTCGAGCAGGCCCTCGATCGTCAGGTTCTCGCCCAGCATGCCCGGCGGCAGCGGCTCGTCCCACAGCCCCATGCGGGCCTGCGCGCGCACCGTCTGCCAGAACGGATAGTGCTCGGACGGGTAGGCGTAGACCGCCTTGGACAGCCCGCCGTGGACCGACGGGTCGGCCTGCTCGTCGCCCTCGATGCCCAGCGGCCCGACGCGCTGCGGCCCCTCGACCGGACGCTTGCCGATCGCGGTCATCACGCTGCGCCCGTTGATCTCGACCGCCACGGCGCCGGCGATGTTGAGGCTGGCGAGACGGCCCATCGGCGCGCGCCTCAGGCCGGCACGCGGTAGCCGCGCTGCGCCGCGACGACGGCGCGGCCCTTCGGCCCGCCGATCCAGCCGGTGAACAACTTGCCTCCGGGGTGGTTGACCCGGAACGAGCGCATCACGTGCACCGGCACCGTCATGCGCGGATCGCCTTCGACCAGCACCGCCAGCGGCGCACCGCCGCGGGCCAGCCAGACACCGCGTTCGACCAGCGCGTAGGCACCTTGCTGGCGGGCCTGGGCCAGCAGCGAGCCCGCTGCCTGCGCCTTCAGGTACCACGGCGCCGCTGGCGCCACCTTGGCGGTACGCCACAGCGCCTGTTCGGCGAGGTGGCTGCCGGAGGCATCGCCGGCGCTGAGGAAGCCGACGCTGCCGGGGTTCGACACGGCGGTGTCGCGCAGCTGCGTCAGCGCCTGGCCGATGTCGGTCATGCGCGCGACGCCGGCCGGTTCGGGCTTCTTCTTCGACGGCGCGGGGCCGACCAGCACCATCGCCGCGTCGGCGATGCGGCGGCGGTCATGGGCGAGCCCCTGCTTCTCCAGCTTCTCCTCGGCCTCGGGCGCGTTGGTCAGCGTGGCGTCGAGTTCGCCGCGCTCCAGCGCTTCGAGCAGCGGCAGTGCCAGGCCCGGAATCAGCTGCACCGCCACGCCGGTGTCCTTGCCGAAGGCGGTCTGCAGCGCGGCGGCCAGGCCGGAGTCGATCAGCGCCTGGTCGGCGCCGAGCCGCAGCGGGTCGGCCAGCGACTGGCGCTGTTGCGCCCGGCTCAGGGAAGGCAGGGCCAGCGCGACCGCGGCGCCGAGCAGAAGGCGGCGTGAATTCATGCGCTGGATCATAGGCGCGGCGTCTTGCATGAAACTATTCCGGAAACGCATGGGACCCCCGGGCTCCGGTGGTTACCTCCCAATTACACTGGGTCGACAATCTCTTCGACCTCTCGTGCGAGTGGCCTGCATGCCGAGACCCGGCGCCGCCATGAAACCCGCCGTAACCTCCGCGGCGCTGCACGAAGAGCGGCATTGGGCAAGCCCACCGAGTCCGCGAACCGGGCCCAGCCGGCTTACCCAATCCTGCTTTTGACTTTGAAGATTGGAATCGACATGAATCGTCCCGTGCTGGAAGGGGTGCGCCTGAACGCGCCCGCGTATGTCCGCCATGCCCGCCTGCTGTCGTGGGTGGCCGAGATGGCGGCGCTGACCGAGGCCCGCGAGGTCTACTGGTGCGACGGCTCCAAGGAAGAGTACGACCGCCTGTGCGGCCAGCTCGTCGCCGCCGGCACGATGAAGAAGCTCAACCCCGAGCTTCGCCCGAACAGCTACCTGGCCTGCAGCGACCCGAGCGACGTGGCGCGTGTCGAGGACCGCACCTACATCTGCAGCCAGCGCAAGGAAGACGCCGGCCCGACCAACAACTGGATCGCCCCGGCGGACATGCGCGAGCTGCTGCAGACCGGCGACAAGGCCTTGTTCCGCGGCGCGATGCGCGGCCGCACGATGTACGTCGTGCCGTTCAGCATGGGCCCGATCGGCTCGCCGATCGCGCACATCGGTGTCGAGCTGTCGGACAGCCCCTACGTCGCGGTCAACATGAAGATCATGACGCGCATGGGCCGGGCGGTGCTCGACGTGCTGGGCAGCGACGGTTTCTTCGTGCCATGCATGCACACCGTCGGCGCGCCGCTGGAGCCGGGCCAGAAGGATGTGGCCTGGCCGTGCAACAAGACCAAGTACATCGTCCACTACCCCGAGACGCAGGAGATCTGGAGCTACGGCTCGGGCTATGGTGGCAATGCTCTGCTGGGCAAGAAGTGCTTCGCGCTGCGTATCGCCTCGACCATGGGCCGTGACCAGGGCTGGCTGGCCGAGCACATGCTGATCCTCGGCGTCACCTCGCCGAAGGGCAAGAAGTACCACGTCGCGGCGGCCTTCCCCAGCGCCTGTGGCAAGACCAACTTCGCGATGCTGATCCCGCCGGCCGGCCTGAACGGCTGGAAGGTGACGACCATCGGCGACGACATCGCCTGGATCAAGCCGCATGCCGACGGCCGCCTGTACGCGATCAACCCGGAAGCGGGCTACTTCGGCGTCGCGCCGGGCACCAACCACAAGACCAACGAAAACTGCATGGCCAGCCTGGCCCGCGACGTGATCTTCACCAATGTCGCGCTGACCGATGACGGCGACGTCTGGTGGGAGGGCATGACCGACACGCCGCCGGCGCACCTGACCGACTGGCAGGGCAAGGACTGGACGCCCGCGATCGCCAAGGAGACCGGCGCCAAGGCCGCGCACCCGAACGCCCGCTTCACCGTCTCGGCGATCAACAACCCGGCGCTCGACGCCGAGTGGGACAACCCGAACGGCGTGGCGATCGACGCCTTCATCTTCGGCGGCCGCCGCTCGACCACCGTGCCGCTGGTGACCGAGGCGCGCGACTGGACCGAAGGTGTCTACATGGCCGCGACCATGGGCTCCGAGACCACCGCCGCCGCCGCCGGTGCGCAGGGCGTGGTGCGACGCGACCCGTTCGCGATGCTGCCCTTCACCGGCTACAACATGAGCGACTACTTCCAGCACTGGCTGGACCTGGGTGCCAAGCTGCAGGCCTCGGGCGCCAAGCTGCCGAAGATCTACTGCGTCAACTGGTTCCGCAAGGGCGCCGACGGCAAGTTCGTCTGGCCGGGCTACGGCGAGAACATGCGCGTGCTCGAGTGGATGGTCGAGCGCCTCGAAGGCACCGGCGGTGGCGAGGAGCATGTGTTCGGCGTCACGCCGAACTACGAGCACCTGAACTGGAGCGGTCTGGACTTCAGCCGCACGCAGTTCGACCAGGTCACCCGCATCGACGCCGCCGAGTGGAAGGCCGAGATGGCGCTGCATGCCGAGCTGTTCAACCAGCTCTCGTACCACCTGCCCGACGCGCTGAAGGCGACCAAGGCGAAGATCGAGTCGCGCCTGGCGGCCTGAGAACGGTCCGCACCAAGACGAAGGCCGGCTTTCGCCGGCCTTTGTCGTTTCAAGCAGAGCCTCTTAGCGAGAGCGTTTGCTCACTTGCTGGCCATGCTGGCGGCCGCGCGCAGGTCGGCAGCGTAGCTCGGCTGGGTCGACTCGTAGGCCTCGGCCATGCGCAGCAGCTGTGCGGTGGCTTCCGGCACGCCCGGGGCGGGCATGCGCAGCAGGCTGCCGACGGACTGCAGCTTCAGCATCGCGCGGGCGATCCAGTCGGACAGGCGGGGAGCCGGGCCTTCGACGCCGTAGCTCGAGGTGGTGGCGGGAACGATCATGGTGATGGTGGTCATGTCAGACCTCCTTTCTGAATTCAGGTCGCTGGGCTGTGAAGGCTCAGGCCTTCTCGCCCTTCAGTTCGTGACGGTCGGCGGCGGCCATCAGGTCCGCAGCGAAACCGGGGTCGGTGCGCAGGTAGGCGCTCGCAAAATTGCGCAGCTCGTTGGCCTCTTCGATCACGCTCAGGCGACGGTTGTGGCGCACGGGTCGGCGCAGGGAAGACAGCAGTGCCTGGGTGAGGCGTGCCGTGGCGAGAGCCAGATTGCTCAGTGCCTGGCCGACGCCCAGCGGGCGAGCCGACCGGAAAGCTTGCGAAGGCAGGGAATGGCTGGTCATGGCGTTTAACTCCTTGGCATCGGATTGATGCTGCAGTGCAGTATAGGGTAAACACTCATGCGTTGCAGTGAATGTTATGAATAGTCGTCATTCATCAGTGTGATGAGTGATCGACCATGAACTTCCGCACACTCGACCTCAACCTGCTGCGTGTGTTCGACACGGTGATGGCAGAAGGCAGCATCACCCGTGCCGCCCAGCGGCTGGCAATGACCCAGCCCGCGGTCAGCAACGCGCTCAGGCGCTTGCGTGATTCTGTTGGTGAGGACTTGCTCACCAGAGCCGCGCGCGGCGTCCAGCCGACCGCTTTCGGCGAGGCGCTGTGGCCGCAGGTCCGCACGGCGCTGGGGCAGTTGCGCTCGGCGCTCGAGCCGGGTGACTTTGATCCGACGGCCGACACGCGCGTGTTCCGGCTGGCGATGGCCGACGCCGTCGCCGCGTTGATGCTGCCGCCGCTGATGGCGCGCCTGGAGGTACTGAAGGCGCACCTGCAGATCGAAGTGCGACCATTGCTCGACCGCGATCCGCGCGGCCTGTTCAGCCAGGGCGACATCGACTTCGCGATCGGCTACTTCCCGGAAACCGTGGCCGCGCTGGTCGCCCAGGGCCGTGTCGCGCCGCTGCGCCACCGCCGTCTCGCCGAAGGTCGCTATGTCTGCGCGATGCGGCGCGGCCATCCGCTCGCGGAAGCGCCGCTGACGCTGGACACCTTCTGCGCCGCCAGCCACGTGCTGGTCAGCTTCAGCGGCCGCGCGCATGGCTTCGTCGACCAGGCACTGGCCAGCGAGGGCCGCACCCGCTACGTCGCGTTGACCGTCAACCAGTTCTTCACCGCTGCGCACGTGGTGGCCGCCTGCGACCACCTGACCGTGCTGCCCGATGGCTTCCTGCCGCTGACCGGCCTGCAGGACCGGCTGGTGCTGCGCGAACTGCCGGTCGAGCCGGGCACGGTGTACGCCGACGCGCTCTGGCACGTGCGCCACGACCGTTCCGCGGCGCACCAATGGCTGCTGGCGCGCTTCGACGAGATCGGCCAGTCGCTGCCGGCTGACGCGTCCGGCGCTTGACGGCCGGCACGATTTCGCCGATGCTTCGCCAAGTGGTCTAGGCCACTTTGCCGGACCAGCCCGCGAAACCAACCTGTGGAAGCCGTCGTCATGAACTCACCCGCCGACCAGAACCGCGTCGCCCACGCCGCCGCGCAAGCCGCTCGCAGCGCCCCCGGCCGAGTCGTGCGTGCGCCGCGTGGCAGCACGATCTCCTGCAGGTCGTGGCTGGCCGAGGCGGCCTTCCGCATGATCCAGAACAACCTCGACCCTGAGGTGGCCGAGCGTCCCGAGGAACTGGTCGTCTACGGCGGCATCGGCCGCGCTGCACGCGACTGGGCGAGCTTCGATCGCATCCTCGAGTGCCTGAAGGAGCTGGGCGACGACGAATCGCTGCTGATCCAGTCGGGCAAGCCGGTCGGCGTGTTCAAGACGCACGCCGACGCGCCGCGCGTGCTGCTGGCCAACTCGAACCTGGTGCCCAAGTGGGCCAACTGGGAGCACTTCCACGAGCTGGACCGCCAGGGCCTGTTCATGTACGGCCAGATGACCGCCGGTTCGTGGATCTACATCGGCACGCAGGGCATCGTGCAGGGCACCTACGAGACCTTCGCCGAGGCGGGGCGCCAGCACTTCGGCGGCAGCATGGAAGGCCGCTGGATCCTCACCGCCGGCCTCGGCGGCATGGGCGGCGCGCAGCCGCTGGCGGCGAGCTTCGCCGGCGCGGTGTCGCTGAACATCGAGTGCCAGCAGAGCAGCATCGACTTCCGGCTGCGCACGCGCTACCTCGACAAGCAGGCGAAGGACCTCGACGACGCGCTGCGCCTGGTCCAGGAGCACACGGCGAAGCGCGAGGCGGTGTCGATCGGCCTGCTCGGCAACGCGGCGGAGATCCTGCCCGAACTGGTCAAGCGCGCGAAGGCCGGTGGCATCAGGCCCGATCTGGTGACCGACCAGACCTCGGCGCACGACTTGATCAATGGCTACCTGCCGGCGGGCTGGACGGTGGCGCAATGGCGTGCCGCGCAGGCCGACCCGGCGCAGCATGGGCGGCTCAAGACGGAGGCGGCGCAGTCCTGCGCCGTGCACGTGCGTGCGATGCTCGACTTCCACGCGATGGGCGTGCCCACCGTGGACTACGGCAACAACATCCGCCAGGTCGCCTTCGATCAGGGCGTGAAGAACGCCTTCGACTTCCCCGGCTTCGTGCCGGCCTACATCCGCCCGCTGTTCTGCGAGGGCAAGGGGCCGTTCCGCTGGGTGGCGCTGTCGGGCGATCCGGAAGACATCCGCAAGACCGACGCGAAGATCAAGGAACTGTTCCCGCACAACGCCCACGTGCACCGCTGGCTCGACATGGCCGGCGAGCGCATCGCCTTCCAGGGCCTGCCGGCGCGCATCTGCTGGCTGGGCCTGGGCGAGCGGCACCTGGCCGGTCTGGCCTTCAACGAGATGGTGAAGTCGGGCGAGCTGAAGGCGCCGATCGTGATCGGCCGCGACCACCTCGACACCGGCTCGGTGGCCAGCCCGAACCGCGAGACCGAGGGCATGAAGGACGGTACCGACGCCGTGTCCGACTGGCCGCTGCTGAACGCGCTGCTCAACGCCTCGGGCGGCGCCACCTGGGTGTCGCTGCACCACGGCGGTGGTGTCGGCATGGGCTACTCGCAGCACTCGGGCATGGTGATCGTCGCCGACGGCACCGACGCGGCAGCCAGGCGCCTGGCGCGCGTGCTGGTCAACGACTGCGGCAGCGGCGTGATGCGCCACGCCGATGCCGGCTACGAGCTGGCGGTGAAGACCGCGCGCGAGCAGGGCCTGAACCTGCCGATGCTGCGCGGATGAGCGCTGCTCCGCGGCGCATCGATGTCGCGACGCTGCCCGCCCAGCGCTGGAAGAACGGCGCCGGGCTGACACGCGAGATCGCGACCGGCCCGGACGGTGCCGGCATCGACGACTTCGACTGGCGCCTCAGCGTCGCCGAGCTGGAGCACGACGCGCCGTTCTCCGCCTTTCCCGGCATCGACCGCTGCATCGTCGTGCTCGACGGTGCCGGCATGACACTGCACGACGCGGCGGGCGGCGAGGTGCGCGAACTGCGCCCGCTCGAGCCCTGGGCCTTCGGCGGCGAAACCACGCTGAGTGCGCGCCTGCCGGCCGGACCGTGTCGCGACTTCAATGTGATGACGCGGCGTGGCCGCTGGCGCGCCACGCTGGACATGGCGCATGACGCGGCACGTTTCGAGGTGGCCGATGCAGCCCTGCTGCTGGCCGTGCGCGGCCACTGGCGGCTCGGTGACGAGACAGTGGCCCCGATGCAGGGCCTGCTCTGGTCGGCGCCTGGCGAGGCCATCGAACTCCGCCCGCTCGATGCCGACGCGGCGCTGCTGCGACTGCGGCTGTGCCAGGATGTCCGCCCATGAAGCGCCTGCACGCCGACCACGCCCTGCTGCCCGGCGGCTTCGCCGCCGGCGTGCTGCTCGAGTGGGACGCCGGCGGCACGCTGCGCTCGGTCGTGACCGACGTGCCCTGCCCGACGGACGTCGAACGCGCGACCGGACTGCTGGTGCCGGGCTTGCCCAACCTGCATTCGCACGCCTTCCAGCGCGCCTTCGCCGGCCTGACCGAGTACCGCGGCGCGGCGCAGGACAGCTTCTGGACCTGGCGCGACCTGATGTACCGCTTCGCCGCGCAGCTTGATCCGGACACGCTGGAAGACATTGCCACTCATCTCTACGTCGAGATGCTGCAGGCCGGCTACACCGCGGTGTGCGAGTTCCACTACGTTCACCACGATGCGCAAGGCCGGCCGCATGCGAACGCGGCAGAGATGTCGCTGCGCCTGGCCGCCGCGGCGCGGCGTGCCGGCATCGGGCTGACGATGCTGCCGGTGCTGTACCAGCACAGCGGCTTCGGCGCGAAGCCGCCACGCGCGGACCAGCGGCGCTTCATCAACAGCGTCGAGGGGCTGCTGCGCATCGTCGAGGCCTTGCGGGCGCAGGGCGTGCGCAGCGGCGTCGCGCCGCACTCGCTGCGTGCCGTCGCGCCGCCGGCACTGGCCGACCTCCTGACCGGGCTGGACAGCATCGACCCGACCGCGCCGATTCACATCCACGTCGCCGAGCAGGTCCAGGAGGTCGACAACTGCCTCGCCTGGAGCGGCCAGCGGCCGGTGCAATGGCTGCTCGACCACGCACCGGTCGATCGCCGCTGGTGCCTGGTGCATGCCACCCACCTCGACGATGCCGAGCGTGCCGGTGCCGCCGCGAGCGGCGCGGTGATCGGCCTGTGCCCGAGCACCGAGGCCAACCTCGGCGATGGTGTGTTCGACGCCGTCGCCTGGCGCGGCGCCTGGGGCATCGGCTCGGACAGCCACGCCAGCGTCGATGCAGCCGAGGAGCTGCGCCTGCTCGAGTACACCCAGCGCCTCGCCCAGCGCCAGCGCAACGTGCTCGCCGATGCACGGCACCCGGGCGTGGCCGAGGCGATGTGGCTGGCCGCGGTGGCCGGTGGTGCCCAGGCCTCGGGCCGTGCCCTCGCCGGCCTCGCAGTCGGCCAGCAGGCCGACTTCGTGCTGCTGGCCGACGAGACGCTGGATGGCCTGACGCCGTCGCAGCAGCTCGCCACCCATGTCTTCGCCAGCCATCGCCGGGCGACGCTGCGCGAGGTCTGGGTCGCTGGCATCCGCCGGGTGCAGAATGGCCGCCACGCCGACGCGGAGGCTGCTGCGACGCGCTTCGTCGCCGCCCGCCGTCGGCTGATGGCCGGACTGCAATGACAGCACACATCGACCTGCTGCTGCGCAATGTGCGCATCGTCACCTGCACCGACGATGCGTGCAGCATCACGCCGCCCGCCTTCGTCGCCGTCTTCGGCGGCCTGATCGCCGGCCTGGGGCCGATGACGCACCTGGACCCGGATGCGCCGGTGCGCGAGGAGATCGATGCCGAAGGCGCGCTGCTGACGCCCGGGCTGATCGACTGCCACACGCACCTGGTGCATGCCGGCCACCGTGCGCGCGAGTTCGAGCTGCGCCTGCAGGGCGCAAGCTACGAGGAGATCGCGCGCGCCGGCGGCGGCATCGTCTCGACGGTCAAGCAGACGCGCGAGGCCGTGCCGGCCGACCTGTTCGCGCAGTCGGCGCGGCGCCTGCACGAGCTGATGTCGCACGGTGTCACGACCGTCGAGATCAAGTCCGGCTACGGCCTGTCGCTGAAGGACGAGCTGAAGTGCCTGAAGGTCGCGCGCGACCTCGGTCAGCGCGCGCCGGTCAACGTGCGCACCACGCTGCTGGCGGCGCATGCGCTGCCGCCCGAGTACGCCGGCCGCGCCGACGAGTACATCGCCCACGTCGTCGATCACATCGTGCCCGAGGCAGCACGCCTGCGCCTGGCCGACGCGGTCGATGCCTTCTGCGAGACCATCGCCTTCGACCTGCTGCAGACGCGGCGGGTGTTCCAGTCGGCGCGCGAGCATGGCCTGCCGGTCAAGCTGCATGCCGAGCAGCTGTCCAACATGCAGGGTGCGGCGCTGGCCGCCGAGTTCGGCGCGCTGTCGGCCGACCACCTCGAGCATGTCGACGAGGACGGCGTGATGGCGATGGCGAAGTCCGGCACCGTCGCGGTGATGCTGCCCGGTGCCTACTACTTCCTGCGCGACACCCACCTGCCGCCGATCGACCTGTTCCGCCGCCACCGCGTGCCGATGGCGGTGGCGACCGACTGCAACCCCGGCAGCAGCCCGACCACGCACCTGCCGCTGATGATGAACATGGCCTGCACGCTGTTCCGCATGACGCCGGCCGAGGCGATGCTGGGCGTCACACGCCATGCCGCGCAGGCGCTCGGCCTGCTCGACTCGCTCGGCACCATCGAGCTCGGCAAGCAGGCCGACCTGTGCCTGTGGAACGTCGACCACCCGGCCGAACTGGCCTACACGATCGGCGCCAGCCCGCTACGGGCGCGCCTGCACGGCGGCCGCCACCATCCGCTGCAGTAGCGGCTGCACCCGCGCCGCCAGGTCGGTGCGGTAGGCGAAAGGCGCACTCTCGTCCATGTAGGTGCACTGGCACAGTTCCAGCTGCAGCGCGTGGATGCCCTGTGCCGGCGCGCCGTAGTGGCGGGTGATCCAGCCGCCCTTGAAGCGGCCGTTGCTGACATGGCTGAACCCGGTCTGCGCCGCCATCGGCGCTTCGGCGGCGGCTTGCACGGCGCTCGCGCAGGCGCGGCCGTCGGCGGTGCCCAGGTTCAGGTCGGGCAGCTTGCCCTCGAAGAAGCGCGGCAGCACGCTGCAGATCGAGTGCGCATCCCACAGCACCACCTGGCCGTGCAGCCCACGCAGCCGCTCGAGCTCGGCACGCAGCGTGTCGTGATACGGCCGCCAGTAGTGTTCGCGGCGCTCGTCGCGCTCGGCCGCGTCGGGGGCCTGCCCCGGCAGGTAGAGCGGCTCCTTGCGGAAGGTGTCCAGCGGCAGCAGGCCGGTGACGTCCTGGCCGGGGTAGAGGCTCTCGTCCTGCGGCGGGCGGTTCAGGTCGATCACGTGGCGGGCGACGTTCGCCGCCAGGATGGTCGCGCCCATCGCGTGGGCAAAGGCATAGAGCTGGGGCAGGTGCCAGTCGACGTCGGCGCGCTGCAGCGCGGCCGGCGTCAGGCGCCGTTCGATCGCGCGCGGGATGTGCGTGCCGGCGTGCGGGATCGACACCAGCAGCGGCGCCGTGCCCCGGGTCAGTGCGAAGATGTCCGGATCCATGCGTGACAACCCTTGCTGAAGTGGTCTAGACAAGTGGAGGCCGCAGTGTAGACTGCGGCACGCGCCTTGCAAGGCGACGGAACACCCTCAACGCAGGAGCCCCCATGATCCTCCATCGCACGTTCACCGGCCTGGCGGCCGCCGTCGCCATTCTGACCGCCGCCGCGCCCGCCGCTGCCCAGGAAACCCCGGTGGCCATCGGCATTTCCGGCTGGACCGGCTTCGCGCCACTGACGCTGGCCAAGGAGGCCGGGCTGTTCAAGAAGCTGGGCCTGGACGTGTCGATCAAGAAGATCCCGCAGAAGGACCGCCACCTGGCCATCGCCTCGGGCGACATCCAGTGCGCCGCCACCACCGTCGAGACCTGGGTGGTCTGGAACGCCAACGGCGTGGCCACCACGCAGATCTTCCAGCTCGACAAGAGCTACGGCGCCGACGGCATGGTGGTCAAGCCGTCGGTGGCGAAGATCTCCGACCTGAAGGGCAAGACCGTCGCCGCCTCCGCGCCCGGCACGGCGCCCTACTTCACGCTGGCCTGGATGCTGAAGAAGAACGGCCTGTCGGTGAAGGACGTCAAGGTCGTCACGCTGGAGCCGCAGCCGGCCGCCAACGCGATGATCGCCGGCACCGCCGAGCTCGACGCCGCGATGACCTACGAGCCGTATCTCTCCGCGGTGCGCGCCAAGCCGGAGGCCGGCAAGATCATCGCGACGACGCTGGACTACCCGATGGTGATGGACACCTTCGGCTGCACGCCCAAGTTCCTGAAGGAGAACCCGAAGGCCGCCAAGGCGCTGGCCGACGGCTACTTCGCCGCGCTGGAGATGATCAAGGCCGATGCGAAGAAGAGCTTCGAGATCATGGGCGCCGACGTCAAGCAGAGCGCCGAGGCCTTCGAGAAGAGCCAGGCCTTCCTGCGCTGGCAGGACAAGGCCGCGAACCAGAAGTTCTTCGCCGGCGAGCACGCGCAGTTCAGCAAGGAAGCGGCCGACCTGCTGCTGGAGATCGGCATCATCAAGCAGGTGCCCGATCTGAAGTCGCTGGCCGACACCTCCTTCATCCAGTGAAGCCATTGCGCGAGGTCGCGCCCGGGACCCGCACGGTCCTGGGCGTCGCCTTCTTCGTGCTGTTCTTCGCCGTGTGGGCTTTCGCCACGCTGGGCGGCTACGTGTCCAAGACCTTCCTGGCCGACCCGGTGACGATGCTGAAGTCGGGCTGGACGCTGCTGGCCGAGCAGGGCTTCGCGAAGGACATCGGCTACACGGTGTGGCGCGTGGTCGGCGGTTTCCTGCTCGCCGCCGTCGTCGCCGTGCCGCTGGGCGTCGCGATGGGCGCCTACAAGCCGATCGAGGCCTTCTTCGAACCCTTCGTCTCGTTCGCGCGCTACCTGCCGGCCTCGGCCTTCATCCCGCTGCTGATCCTGTGGGCCGGCATCGGCGAGGCGCAGAAGCTCTCGGTGATCTTCCTCGGCTCGTTTTTTCAGCTGGTGCTGATGATCGCGGTGAGCGTCGGCGGGACGCGGCGCGACCTCGTCGAGGCGGCCTACACGCTGGGCGCCAACGACTGGGGCATCGTGCGCCGTGTGCTGATCCCGGCGTCGGCGCCGCAGGTGGCCGAGACGCTGCGCCTGGTGCTCGGCTGGGCCTGGACCTACGTGATCGTCGCCGAGCTGATCGGCGCTTCGCAAGGCATCGGCCACATGATCACCGACAGCCAGGCGCTGCTGGCCACCGACCAGATCATCTTCGGCATCATCACCATCGGCGTGATCGGGCTCGTCTCCGACCTCGCCTTCAAGCGCGCCAACCGCACGCTGTTCCGCTGGGCATCGCTATGAGCCGCCTGAGCATTCGCGGCGTCGGCCGCACCTTCCCCGGCGTCAATCGCGGCGCGCCGACGGTGGCGCTGCAGCCCACCGACCTGGAGGTCGCCGACAACGACTTCATCACCGTGCTCGGTCCTTCGGGCTGCGGCAAGTCGACGCTGCTGCGCATCGTCGCCGGCCTGGACACGCCGACGCAGGGCGAGGTACTGCTCGACGGCGAGCCGGTGCGCGGCCCCGGCGCCGAGCGCGGCATGGTGTTCCAGAGCTACACGCTGTTCCCCTGGCTGACGGTGCACCAGAACATCTGCTTCGGCCTGCGCGAGAAGGGCATGGCGGCGACGCAGCAGGCCGAGGTCGCGGCGCGCTTCATCGCCGAGGTCGGCCTGCGCGGCTTCGAGAACCACTTTCCCAAGCAGCTCTCCGGCGGCATGCAGCAGCGCGTGGCACTGGCCCGCGCGCTGGCCAACGACCCGAAGATCCTGCTGCTCGACGAGCCCTTCGGCGCACTCGACAACCAGACCCGCGCGCTGATGCAGGAACTGCTGCTGTCGATCTGGGAGCTGCACAGGAAGACCGTGCTGTTCGTGACCCACGACGTCGACGAGGCGATCTTCATGGCCAACCGCTGCGTGGTGTTCAGCGCGCGGCCGGGGCGCATCAAGAACGAGCTGGCGATCGACCTGCCCTACCCGCGCCACTACACGGTCAAGACCACGCCGCGCTTCTCCGAGCTGAAGGCGGTGGTGACCGAGGACATCCGGGCGGAGAGTCTGAAGACCGCCCAGATGGAACATTGATCAGATCGTGGCGCCTTGTTCGACCAGTGCCGTCGCGGTGGCGATGTCCGGCGCCATCAGCCGGTCTTCGGCCAGGCGCGGCACCTGGGCGCGCAGCCGGGCGTGCAGGGCCTCGATCGCCGCGGACGACTGCAGCGGCCGGTGGAAATCGAGCGCCTGCGCCGAGGCCAGCCACTCGATGCCGACGATGCCGGCGGTGTTGTCCAGCATCTGGTGCAGGCGCCGCGCCGCATAGGTGGCCATCGAGACATGGTCTTCCTGGTTCGCCGAGGTGGGCAGCGAGTCGACGCTGGCCGGATGCGCCAGCGACTTGTTCTCCGAGGCCAGCGCCGCCGAGGTCACCTGCGCGATCATGAAGCCCGAGTTGAGCCCGCCGTTGTCGACCAGGAAGGCCGGCAGGTTGGACAGCACCGGGTCCATCAGCATCGCGGTGCGGCGCTCGGACAGCGCGCCGATCTCGGCGATCGCCAGCGCCAGGTTGTCGGCCGCGAAGGCGACCGGCTCGGCGTGGAAGTTGCCGCCGGACAGCGCCTCCATCGTGTCGGCAAAGACCAGCGGGTTGTCCGACACGCCGTTCGCCTCGGTCAGCAGGATGCCCCAGGCATGGGCCATCTGGTCGAGGCAGGCGCCCATCACCTGCGGCTGGCAGCGCAGGCAGTACGGGTCCTGCACCTTCTCGCAATCGATGTGCGAGGCGCGCAGCGCGCTGCCGGCCAGCCAGGCGCGGTAGCGTGTCGCCACCAGGCGCTGGCCGCGCTGGCCGCGCACCGCGTGGATGCGGTCGTCGAAGGGGGTGTCCGAACCCTTGGCGGCGTCGACCGTCATCGCACCGACCGCCAGCGCGGCGTCGAAGACGTTCTCCAGGCGCAGCGCGGCGTGGATGGCCAGCGCGGTCGAGGCCTGCGTGCCGTTGAGCAGCGCCAGGCCTTCCTTGGGGCCGAGCGTGAGGGGCTTCAGACCGGCGTGCGGCAGCGCCTCGAGTGCGCTGACGCGCTTGCCGCCGACGAACGCCTCGCCGACGCCGATCAGCACACCGGCCAGGTGCGACAGCGGCGCCAGGTCGCCGGAGGCGCCGACCGAGCCCTTCTCCGGGACCACCGGCAGCACGTCGTGGGCGAGCAGCGCGAGCAGCGCCTCGATCACCTCCATGCGCACGCCCGACACGCCATGCGCCAGGCTGGCGGCCTTCAGCAGCAGCATCAGCCGCACCACCGGCGCAGCCAGCGGCGCTCCGATGCCGGCGCTGTGCGACAGCACCAGGTTCTTCTGCAGCTGGGTCAGCTGGTCGTCGGCGATGCGCGTCTGCGCCAGCTTGCCGAAGCCGGTGTTGATGCCGTAGACCGGCTCGTGGCGCGACACCAGCGTGCGCACTGCCTCGACGCTGGCCGCGATGCCGGCATGGGCCGATTCGGCGACGGTCAGCGCCACCGGGCCTGCCGCCACGCGGGCGAGCAGGGGCTTGTCGAGGCTGCCGGGGGTGATGGTGGCGAGGGTCGTGGCGTTCATCGGCGCGCTCCGCAAAGTGGTCTAGACAACTTTAGCATGACCAGGGATAGAATGGAATCATGACGCTGCCCGCCGCGCCCCGCCGCCTGCCGTCCGAGGAAGTCAAGGCCTCGATCCGCCAGCGCATCGCCGAGGGCGGCTGGCAGCCCGGCATGCGGCTGCCCTCCGAGCGCGAGCTGGTGCAGCAGTTCGGCTGCGCGCGCATGACGGTGCACCACGCGCTGCGCGAGCTGGAGGACGAGGGCCTGATCGAGCGCCGCCAGGGTTCGGGCTCCTACGTCGCGCAGCTGCACCCGATCTCCAACGTGCTGCAGGTGCGCGACATCCACGACGAGATCGCCGAGCGTGGCCATGTGCACCTGACGCGCGTGCTCAGCGTGTCGCGCGAGAAGGCGGCGCCCGACATCGCCGCGGCGATGCGCCTGCGCAAGGGGGCCAGCGTCTACCACGTGCGCCTGGTGCACCTGGAGAACGGCGTTCCGATCCAGTTCGAGGACCGCCACGTCAACCCGGCACTGGCGCCCGATTTCACGACGCTCGACTTCACCGAGGTCACGCCCTCGCACGTGCTGTTCCAGCATGCGCCGCTGACCGAGGCCGAGCAGGTCGTCGAGGCGGTGCTGGCCGACGCCGAGAAGGCCCAGGCGCTGGACGTGCCCGACGGCAGCGCGCTGCTGATGGTGTCGCGGCGCACGGTGTCGCAAGGCGCCGTGGCGTCGGTGGCGCGCCTGTACCATCCCGGCTCCCGCTATCGACTGATCGGCCATTTCTCGGTCTGATCCGCTTGCCATGAGCCAGGACCTCACCGACGCCGAGTTCGAGGAACTCGACGATCTGCTCGCCAGGACGCCCGAGCCCTTCGAGCCGCTCGACGCGGTGATGCTCGACGGCTTCCTGTGCGGCGTGGTCGTGCTGCCGGTGCTGCTGGAGACCGAGGCCTGGCTGCCGCATGTGTTCGACTTCGACGGCCAGCCGCTGCCCGACGAGGCCGACCCGGCGTGGCGCGAGCGGGTCACCACGCTGATCCTGCGCCGGCACGCGGCGCTGAACCGGGCGATCGCCGAGGACGGCTGGTTCGACCCGCTGATCCTCGAGCTCGACGACTTCAACCCGCCGCGCAGCGACGAGCCGGCCGCCAGCCTGAACCCGGTCTCGCAGGCGCTGTTCCCCTGGGTAGCCGGCTTCCAGCATGCGATGGAGAGCTTCCCCGACCTGCTGGAACTGCCCGACCCGGCGATCGACGTCGCGCTGGCGCGCCTGTACCGCCACCTGCCGGCGCAGAGCGACGAGGAGCGCGAGGTCGTCGCCACGCTCGAGAAAGAGCACCCGCTGGCCACGCTGGACGCGGCGATCGAGGACCTGATCGTCATCGTCGCCGACCTCGAGGACCTGACGCGCGAGCGCCGCTACAAGGTCGAGACGGTCAAGCGCGAGGCACCCAAGGTCGGCCGCAACGACGCCTGCCCCTGCGGCAGCGGCAAGAAGTACAAGCAGTGCCACGGCAAGGCCTGAGCCGCGGCTGAGATGAGGATCCAGCTCCTCTCCGACCTGCACCTCGAGACCGAGGCCTTCGAGCCGGAGCCGAACCCGGCCGCCGAACTGCTGGTGCTGGGCGGCGACATCGACAGCCGCTGGGAGGCGCTGCAGCGCTTCCGCGACTGGCCGGTGCCGGTGTGGATGGTGGCCGGCAACCACGAGTTCGACGGCCGCGAGCTCGACGAGGCCTGGCCGGCGCTGCGTGCGCGCTGCGATGCGCTCGGCATCGTGCTGCTGGAGCGCGAGAGCCGCGTGTTCACCGATGCCGCGGGCGCGCGCGTCCGCGTCGTCGCCACCGTGCGCTGGTGCGACTTCGACCTGTTCGGCGAATCAGGCCGCGCGACCGCGATGCGCGCGGCCGGCTACTACATGCGCATCATGCGCAGCACGCGGCGCGGCGTGGCCTTCGATCCGGAAGGCGTGCGCGAGGAGGCGCTGGCCTGCCGCGACTGGCTGGCCGCCGAACTTGCCAAGACCGGCGACTGGGACCGCACCGTGGTGCTGACGCATTTCGCGCCTTCGCTGCGCAGCGCCGACCCGCGCTACGGCGCGCAGCCGGGCACCGCGAGTTTCTGCAATGCCGACGACAGGCTGCTGCCGCATGCGTCGACCTGGATCCACGGCCACCTGCACTGCCGCCACGACTATCTGGTCGAACATGCTGGCGGGCACACGCGCGTGGTCTGCAACGCACGCGGCCATGGCCGCAAGGGCGAAGCCGACGGCCACGACCCGCTGCGCCTCTACGAGGTCTGAAGGCGTCAGGCCTCTCACTTCACCTCTTCGCCGATCTCGATCGCCAAGCCGCTGGCGCCGACCGAGACCGGCTGCGAGAACCCCTGCAGGTCGCCCGGCTGGGCCATCGCGTTGCCGCTCTTGCTGATGCGCGCACCGACGACCACCTGCTTGGCGGTCGACAGGCGCATCGCCGGGCTCATCGCCATCGAGTCGTCGAGCTTGAAGCTGATCGGCAGGTCCTTGACCTGCTTGCGCAGGATGGCCAGCGGCGCGCGCGGGCCGTCGACGGCGCGGGCGAACACGAACACCGTGTCGTCCGGCGCGACGCGGCCCTTCAGCGCGGCGGCCAGCTTCACTTCGCCGGTGACGCTCGCGTTGGCCGCGGCGGCCGGCGGTGACGACGGCGCGGCCGACGAGGCACTCGCCGCCGGCATGCCGGCGCGCGTGCGCGCCTCGGCCACACCACCCTGCAGATTGCGGGCGAGTTCGCTGCCCGGTTCGGCCGCGGCCACGGCGGCTTCCCACAGCGTCGCGGCCTTGGGGTAGTCGCCGGCATCGAAGGCGATCGTGCCGGCCAGCGCCAGGGCCTTGAGGTTCTTCGGGTCGAGCTCGAGCGCCTTGGCGATCAACTTCGTGGGCTCGCCGGCGAGGTTGCGGCCTGCCGCCATCGCGGTCGCGTCGGCCAGGTCGGCGAAGCCCTGGGCGTCCTGCGGGCGCATCGTCGTCACACGCTTGAAAGCCGCCACCGACTCCGGGTAGCGGCCCAGCGCGCTGTAGCTGCGGCCGAGCATCGACCAGCCTTCGGCGTCGTCGGGCTTCTCCTTCAGCCGCTCCTCGAGCTTGGCGACCATCGCCTCGATCTGGCCGGCGCCGCTGGCGTGGCCGGTCTCGCCGTCGCTCTTGGCCACCGGCACGCCGCGCCAGGCCGACGGCGTGCCGTAGACCGCGTAGCCTGCCACCGCGAGCACGAGCACGAAGGCGGCCGAACCGACCAGCAGGCGGCGCGACGGGCGCGTGCCCGCAGGCGCGGACGGTGCAGGCGCGGGCGTTGCTGCAGCCGTCGGCGCGTCCCCCGATTGCATGACCAGCGACAGCAGTTCCTGCTCCAGCCGGCTCCGCGATGCCGCGGCCTGCTCGGCCGGCAATGCGCCCGAGCCAGCCAGTTCGTCGAGCTGGCGGATCTGCCGCTTGAGTTCTTCGATGCGAGGGTTCATGGGGCGTGGATGGTAAGGCCGGGCACGCTTGCGGGATGTCAAGAAACCCGGTTTCGGCTGTGCGAGACTCGCCTCGTTGCAAAGATGTTCCCCGGAGACCTTGCCCCATGAAGATCCTGATCGCCGCCGACGGCAGTCCCTTCACCAAGCGCATGCTGGCCTACCTGGCGGCCCACGATGAATGGCTGGGCGCGGGGCGGCATGAGTACACCGTGCTCAACACGGTGATGCCGGTGCCGGCGCGAGCGGCCTCGGTGATCGACCGCGACACGCTGAAGTCCTACTACGCCGACACCGCCGAGGCGGTCTTCAAGCCGATCCGCGCCTTCTTCAAGAAGCAGGGCATCGAGGCCTCCTTCGTCAGCAAGGTCGGCCATGCGCCCGAAGTGATCGCCAAGCTGGCCGACTCCGGTGACTTCGACCTGCTGCTGATGGGCTCGCACGGCCACGGCACGCTGGGCAACCTGGTGATGGGCTCGGTGGCGACCAAGGTGCTGGCGGCGTGCAAGACGCCGGTGCTGCTGATCCGCTGAACCTGACCGCCCGGCGCCCGGCCGGGGGCGACGCTATCGCTTCGCCAGCCCGTCGAAGCAGGTCGACAACAGCAGCTCGATGATCTGCTCGTCGCTGTACTGCGCGCTCAGTTTCAGCAGGCTCAGCACCGGGTCGCAGGCGCGCGCGAACAGCGTGTAGAGGATCACCTCCGGCGGCAGCGTCGGGTTCAGGTCGCCCGCCGCCTGCGCGGCGGTGATCCAGGCGCCGAGCCGATCGCTGACCTCCATCAGGCGGTCGAGGTAGGCCTTGTTGGTGGTCAGCGTGGCGCGCAGGCTGGAGTTCTGCGCCGGCAGCGAAGGCATCTCGCCGGCCAGCTGCACCTGCATGGTCCAGCGCGCCACCGCGATGAGCTGGTCGAGCGCGCGGGCCGGCTCGCGGGCGCCGAGTTCGTCGAGGAAACCGAGCGCACGCTCGAGGATGCGGATCATCGCCGCCGCGGCCAGTTCTTCCTTCGAGGTGAAGTGTTTGTAGAGGCTGGCCTTGGCGATGCCGACGTCGGCGGCCACCTCGTCGACCGTCATCAGGTCGAAGCCCTTTTCAGCCAGCAGGCGGTTGACCGAGGACACGATCGCGTCCTCCCGGGCGCGCAGCACCTGCTCACGAAACGACAGCTTGGCCATGCGGCCATTCTAGTGGCCGGCCGAACGCACAAGTCTTGTCGCGACCGTCGCGTGCACATCTGCACGCGGCAGTAGCCGTCGTGCAGTCAGCGCTTCTTGGCGGGCGCGGCGCCGGCCGACGGCGCGCGGCCCTTGTCGATGGACGAGGCACTGCGCTCGTCGGGCATCGGCAGGGTGTCCATGCTGGCATCGAGCCCGAACGCGGTGCCCATGTCGGCGTAGTCCGTGTCCGGCGCCGGCGCGGCCTTGCCGAAACCCAGCGCAGACCACCAAGGAACCGAAGAAGACTTGCTGCTCATGTCGCCACCCCACCCGCTGTTGATCACCCCGATATCGGAATGATCCCAGTGTGATGAACCGGTGCGGTGTGCAAACCCGCGAACAAGTGCCCCACTCACGTGCATTTCGCTACAAGCTGCGTCCGAGCGTGACAAAGGAACACGGCGGCCGTCAGCCGCTCACCACACCCGGCTGGCCGGCCTCGACGGCGAAGCGGGCCTGCGAGTGCAGCCGTGCGCCCGCTTGCGCCGGAAAGGGCGTGGCGCGGAAGTCGCAGGTCGTAGCCTCGGCGCGGATGTCGAGCAGCGCGTAGCCGCGCTCGTCGCTGCGGGCGTGCAGCAGGTCCGGGTTGCTGGCGCGGATCGCGGCCATCAGCGTCTCCGACAGGCCGCGGCTGGTCAGCGAACTGCAGACGAACTCGCCGGCGAGCACCGGCGAGCGCGGGTCGTCCGGGCGCTGGCGCAGGTTGGCGGCGACATGGCGGTGCACATCACCGCCGAGCACCAGCGCATTGCCGCCGCCACGGGCCGTCGATGCGGCGATGGCATCGAGCAGGCGCTCGCGGGCGTGCGGGTAGCCGTCCCAGCCGTCGGTGTAGAGGCGCCGGCCGAACGGCGTGTCGATGCCGCTGGGGCTGAGCTGCGTCGCCTGGGCGATCAGCTTCCACGGCCGGCGGCTGGCGGCCAGGCCCTGGGCCAGCCAGCGCTCCTGCGCTGCGCCGAACATGCTGCGCGCCGGGTCGGCCAGCGCCTCGCAGGACGACAGCACGCGCCCGCCGGACTGTCCCTCGGGGTTGCAGGCCTGCAGGTCGCGGTACTGGCGGTTGTCCAGCGTCCACAGTTCGGCCAGCCGGCCCCAGCGGAACTGCTGGTGGATGGTCATCGCCGGTCCCTGTGGCGCCATGCCGGGAGACACCGGCAGGTGCTCGAAGTAGGCCTGGTAGGCAGCGGCGCGGCGGCGCAGGAAGGCCGCCGTGTCCAGCCCGCTGCCGTTGGCCTCGCCGGCGTAGTCGTTCTCGACCTCGTGGTCGTCCCAGGTCAGCAGCCAGGGGTGGGCGGCATGCGCGGCGCGCAGGTCGGCATCGAGCTTGTAGGTGGCGTGGCGCGCACGGTAGTCGTCCAGCGTGCGCGGCACCGGCCCTTCGTGCGCGCGCAGCCGGAAGCGCGGGTTGCTCGACTCGTAGATGTAGTCGCCGACGAACAGCACCGCGTCGAGCTCGCTCGCCGCGATCTCGCGGTGCGCCGCATACCAGCCCTGCTCGTAGTGCTGGCAGGAGGCCAGCGCGATGCGCAGCCGCGACACCACGGTGTCCTCGGCCGGCGCGGTGCGGGTGCGGCCGACCGGGCTCAGCGCGTCGCCGGCGATGAAGCGGTAGAACCAGACGCGTCCGCTGGCCAGGCCGTCGACCTCGACGTGCACGCTGTGCGCCTGCGCCGACCGGGCGATGAACTCGCCGCGGCGCAGGTCGACCGAGAACTGCTCGTCCTCGGCCAGTTCCCAGCGGACCGCCAGCGGCACGGGCGGAAGGCCGCCGCCCGGCTCGGGCGGTCGCGGCGCGAGGCGGGTCCAGATCACCACCGAGCCGGGCCGCGGCATGCCGCTGGCCACGCCCAGCGTGAACGGGTCGTCCAGATGGGCCGGCCAGCGCGCGGCCGTGGTCTGCGCCTGCGCTGGCGCGCCGAACAGCCGCGCCAGCGCCAGCGCCGCGGCCTGGCGTCCGAGTTGCTGGAGGAGTTCGCGCCGCTGCATTGCAGCGATTGTGGCGGCCGCGGCCGACGCCCCTACAATCGCGCCCCTTCGCGAGAGACTGCCCATGTACTGCGCCATCGACTTCGGCACCTCCAACTCCGCCGTCGCCATCCCCGATGTGACCGGCGCGACGGCCGGCATGCGCCTGGTCGAACTCGAGCCCGGCCAGACGACCATGCCGACGGCGGTCTTCTACTTCGTCGAAGGCCCGGAGCACGACGGCCCGCCGCGCGCCTTCGGCCGCGCCGCCGTGGCCGCCTATGTCGACGGGCTGGACGGCCGCCTGATGCGCTCGATGAAGAGCATCCTCGGCAGCAGCCTGATCGAGCAGACCACCGACGTCGGCGGCGGCCGTGGCGTGAAGTACCTGGACATCGTCGCCGGCTACCTGCGCCACCTGAAGCGCCGCGCCGAGGCCGACGCGAAGGCGCCGGTCGACCGTGTGGTGCTGGGCCGGCCGGTGTTCTTCGTCGACGACGACCCGGCCCGCGACGCGCAGGCCCAGGCCGCGCTGGAAACGGCGGCGCGCCAGGTCGGCTTCGCCGACATCCACTTCCAGTACGAGCCGATCGCCGCCGCTTTCGACCACGAACGAACCATCGCCCACGAGGAAGTCGTGCTGGTGGCCGACATCGGCGGCGGCACCTCGGACTTCTCGATCGTGCGTGTCGGCCCCGGGCGGGCGAAACGGCTGGAGCGCAAGGACGACATCCTCGCCAACCACGGCGTGCACATCGCCGGCACCGACTTCGACCGGCGTGTCGAGCTGGCCGCGATCCTGCCCGAGTTCGGCTACGGCGCCTACGGCCCGAGCATCGCCGGTTCCGTGCCGCGCGAGGTGCCCAGCGGTGTCTACTTCGACCTCGCCACCTGGCACCTGATCAACACGGTCTACAACCCGGCGCGTGTGGCCGAACTGCGCAGCATGCGCGGCTTCTATGCCGACACCCGCCACCACGACCGGCTGATGACCGTGGTCACCGAGCGGCTCGGCCACGAGCTGGCGGCGCGTGCCGAGGGGGCGAAGATCGCGGTGGCCGAAGGTGGCCACACGCGCATCGACCTGTCGCACGTGGAGAACCGGCTCGCGGTGGAACTGGCCGAGGCGCAGGCCGTCGCCGCGCTGGAGGCGGACATCGAGCGCATCGTGGCCGCCGCGCGCGAGACGGCGCACCAGGCCGGCGTGGCGCCCGAGGCGATCGACGCGCTGTATTTCACCGGCGGCTCGACCGGCCTGCGCCTGCTGGCGCAGCGCATCGCCGCCGCCTTCCCGGACGCGCGCATCGTGCGCGGCGACCGCTTCGCCAGCGTGGCCAGCGGCCTCGCCGTGTTCGCGCAGCGCTGGTACGGGCGGGCCTAGGCGGACGCTTCCGGCGCGAGGTCGAACAGGCTGGTTGCCTCCAGGTCGAGCACCTCGGTGCCGTGCTGGTTGAACAGCTGCCAGCGCCAGCGCAGGATGCCCAGCTTGCCGTTGCCCTTGGAGCGGCGCGTCTCGACCACGGTGGCGCGCACACGCAGGGAGTCGCCGGGCCGCACCGGGTGCGGCCACTTCACGTAGGCGAGGCCGGGCGAAGCGAACGATTCGCTGCCGGCCAGTGCCGCATCGGCGAGCAGTCGCATCGCGATGCCGCAGGTGTGCCAGCCGCTGGCGATCAGGCCCTCGAAGCGGCCCTTCGACGCGGCCTGCGCATCGGTGTGGAACCACTGCGGGTCGTACTGCGTCGCGAAGCGCACGATCTCCTCTTCGCTGACTGCGTACGGGCCGGCCTCGATGACCTGGCCCTCGCTGAACTCAGCGAACTTCATGCGAGATGGGCGCGCCGCCGCAGCCAGGGGCTGACGCGGTAGCGCTCGCCACGGTACTCGGCGTCGAGCGCGCGCACGACACCGATGACGCCGTCGATGCTCCAGCTCTTCAGCCATTCGAAGGGGCCCGCCGGGTAGTTGACGCCCAGCTTCATCGCCGCGTCGGCGCCGCCCTCGTCGCACACACCTTGCAGCACCGCGTCGGCGGCTTCGTTGATCAGCATCGCGATGGTTCGTGCCACCACCAGCCCCGGCGCATCGGCCAGCGGCAGTGGTGTGAAGCCGAGCGCGGCCAGCCAGGCGCCGGCCTGGGTGCGCCAGGCCTCGTGCGCACCGGGCGCGATGGCATAGGCCAGCGCCGTGCCGGCGGCGATCGGCAGTGTGACCGGGCGGTCGAATACCGCGACCTCGTTCGTGCCGAGGTCGCGGGCGACCTGCTGCGCGCTGCGGCCGTCGGTCATGACCAGGCGGGCGCCATCGATGCTCAGGCCGACCCAGCCGCTGGCCAGCTCGCGTGCCGGCCCCCAGCCCTGCGGCGCGAGTGCGGCGATCCCCGCGTGTTCGAGGTGGTCGGCAACCGGGCCGATGCCATGCACGGTGACTTCGCGCGCAGTCGCCGGCGCCTCGTGCACCGCCACCGGCAGTGGCGGGATGCCGCCGGCGCCTTCGCCGTAGGCATAGAAGCCCCGCCCGCTCTTGCGGCCGAGCAGGCCGCCGGCGACCATTTCGCCTTGCACCAGCGAGGGCACGTAGCGCTTGTCGTTGAAGTTGGCGGCGTAGACCGAGTTCGTGACCGCGAAGTTGGTGTCGTGGCCGATCAGGTCCATCAGCTCGCATGGCCCCATGCGAAAGCCTGCTGCCTTGAGGCAGGCGTCGAGCACCTGCGGCGTCGCCGCCTGTTCTTGAAGCAGCGCCAGCGTCTCCGCGTAGTACGGCCGGGCAATCCGGTTGACGATGAACCCCGGCGTGCTCTTCGCATGCGCCGGCACCTTGCCCCAGGTCTTGCTCAACTCGAAGATCGCCTCGGCCACCGCGGCATCGGTCTGCAGGCCGTGCACCACCTCGACCAGCTTCATCAGCGGCACCGGGTTGAAGAAGTGCATGCCGACCAGCCGCCCCGGGTGCAGCAGCCCGTTGGCGATCGCGGTGACGCTGATCGACGAGGTGTTGGTGGCCAGCACCGTGTCCACGGCGACGATGCCTTCGAGCTCGCGGAACAGGCTGCGCTTGGCCTCCAGGTTCTCGACGATGGCCTCGACCACCAGGCCCGAGTCGCGCGCCTGCGCCAGCGAGTTGATCGGCGCGATGCGGTCCATCGCCGCACGCGCCTGCTCGGCACCGAGCCGGCCCTTGTCGACCAGCGATTTCAGCGTCGTCACCAGCTTGTCCAGCGCCTGCGCCGCCGCGCCTTCGCGCATGTCGAACAGCTTGACGGGGTGGCCGGCCAGCGCCGCCACCTGCACGATGCCGGCACCCATGATGCCGGCGCCCACCACCAGCACCGGTGTGCCGCGAAGATCGATGGCCATGTTTCAGCGAATGATCAGTAGGTCTCGAGGTGCAGCCGGCCTTCGCGCTTCAGCGCCGCGCCGACGGTGTCCCAGTCCATGCCCGCGCCGCGGGCGATGTCGCGCAGCGTCGCCACCACGCCCTCTTCCATCGCCTTCAGCCCGCAGACGTAGAAGCAGGCGTTCGGGTCGGCCAGCAGCGCAGCCAGGTCGGCGCCACGTTCGGCCATCGCGTGCTGCACGTAGCGCTTGGGCTGGCCCGGCGTACGGCTGAACGCGAAGTTGATGTCGATGAAGTCCTTCGGCAGGTTCTGCAGCGGGCCGAAGTAAGGCAGTTCTTCCTTGGTGCGCGCGCCGAAGAACAGCATCAGCTTGCCGCCTTCGAACTTGCCACTCTGCCGCAGGCGCCGGCGCCACTCGGTCATCGCGCGCATCGGCGCCGAGCCGGTGCCGGTGCAGATCATCACGATGTGGCTCTTCGGGTGGTTGGGCATCAGGAAGGTGCTGCCGAAGGGGCCGATCACCTGCACCGTGTCGCCGACCTTCAGGTCGCACATGTAGTTGCTCGCCACGCCGCGCACCGGGTTGGCCCTGGTGGTCCTCGAGCACCCGCTTGATGGTCAGCGAGACGTTGTTATAGCCTGGCCGCTCGCCGTTGCGCGGGCTGGCGATCGAGTACTGGCGCGCATGGTGGGCACGGCCGTTGGCATCGCTGCCCGGTGGCACCACGCCGATGCTCTGGCCTTCCAGCACCGGGAAGGGCATGGCGCCGAAGTCGAGCACGATGTGGTGGGTGTCGTACTCCTTGCCCACCTCGGTGACGCGCACATTGCCGACCACCGTCGCGGTGACGCTCTTCTCGGCGGCCTTGGGGCCGTAGAGGTTGCTGTAGGCGTGCGCGGCCGACCAGGGCGGCAGCGTCGCGTTGTACTGCGCGCTGTTGAAGGCGGGCTCGGTGCCGGGCGTGGCCACCGCGGCCGCGGCCGGCGCAGGCTCGGCCAGCGCCGCCGCGTCGGCCGACACGCCGGCCTCGGCCAGCTGCTCGGGCGTCAGTTCGGCGGGCAGCACGTCCCAGCCGAGCTGTTCGTCGACGGCGTAGGCCTTGGCACGCGGCACGCTGCGCCAGTTGTCGATGCTGCCGGTCGGGCAGGGCGGCACGCAGGCCATGCACAGGTTGCACTTCTCCGCGTCGACCACGTAGTTGCGCGAGTCGTGCGTGATCGCCTGCACCGGGCAGGTCGCCTCGCAGGTGTTGCAGCGGATGCAGATCTCGGGGTCGATCAGGTGCTGCCTGATGACGCTGACGGCCATGTCCATCGCCTGGTCTCCTCTAGACACAAGGGGCCCGCAGGCCCCTTGCGACTGCCTCGATGATGCGCGAAATCAGTTGAAGCGCACGTACTCGAAATCGACCGGCTGGCGGTTGATGCCCATCACCGGCGGCGCGATCCAGTTGGCGAACTTGCCCGGCTCGACGACACGGCCCATCAGGCTGGCGACGAAGGCGCGGTCGGCGCCCGAGGGCAGCCACTCGTCGACCTTGGCCTTCCATTCGGCTTCGCTGATCACGCGGCCGTCCGGGCTGACCTTCACGCCGGCCAGCGCGCCGATGTTGCGGTGGAAGGCCTTGTGCGGCGTCTTCAGCCGGAACGGGATGCCGGCCTTCTCGATCACCTTGTTCCAGCGCTCCACGCCGGCGATCGAGTCCTTGATGTAGTCGTCGCGCAGCACCTCGTTCAGTGCGTTGAGCATCGGCACTTCCTTCTCGACCAGCTGGCCGTTGACCACGTTCAGCACGCGGTAGGTCTGGCCCTTGAGGATGTGGTCGTCGCTGCGCTTGCCTTCTTCGTAGCGGCCCTTCAGGCCGGTCGAGTAGAAGGTCGCCGCGTTGCTCGACTCGTCGGCACCGAACAGGTCGATGGTCACCGAGAAGTGGAAGTTCAGGTAGCGCTGCAGCGTCGGCAGGTCGATCACGCCGGCTTCACGCAGCTTCTTCGGATCGTCGGTCTTCAGCTCGTTCATCGCCGCGCAGGTGCGCTGCACGACGCGGCTGATGCCCGACTCGCCGACGAACATGTGGTGCGCTTCCTCGGTCAGCATGAACTTGGTCGTGCGGGCGAGCGGGTCGAAGCTCGACTCGGCCAGCGCGCACAGCTGGAACTTGCCGTCGCGGTCGGTGAAGTAGGTGAACATGAAGAACGACAGCCAGTCGGGCGTCTGTTCGTTGAAGGCCTGCAGGATGCGCGGGTTGTCCTCCTGGCCGCTGCGGCGCTCGAGCAGCGCCTCGCCTTCCTCGCGGCCGTCGCGGCCGAAGTACTTGTGCAGCAGGTAGACCATCGCCCACAGGTGGCGACCTTCCTCGACGTTCACCTGGAACAGGTTGCGCAGGTCGTACTGGCTCGGGCAGGTCAGGCCCAGGTGGCGCTGCTGCTCGACCGAGGCCGGCTCGGTGTCGCCCTGGGTGACGATGATGCGGCGCAGGTTGGCGCGGTACTCGCCGGGGATGTCCTGCCAGGCGTCCTCGCCCTTGTGGTCGCCGAAGTGGATCTTGCGGTCCTTCTCGGCCGGGTTCAGGAAGATGCCCCAGCGGTAGTCGGGCATCTTGACGTGGCCGAACTGCGCCCAGCCCTGCGGGTCGACGCTGATCGCGGTGCGCAGGTAGACGTCGAAGTCCTGCGAGCCGTCCGGACCCATGTCGCCCCACCACTGCAGGTAGTTTGGCTGCCACTGCTCGAGCGCGCGCTGCAGCGTGCGGTCTTCGCTGAGGTTGACGTTGTTGGGGATCTTCTCGCTGTAGTTGATGGTGCTCATGCTGTCTGCTCCGTGATCCGATCTCTGCTTAGACGCGATTCCAGTCGAAGGCGGCCTTCTCGCCCTTGCCGTAGACCTTCAGGGCCCCCTTCTCGCCGACGGCGTTGGGGCGCTGGAAGATCCAGTTCTGCCAGGCGGTGAGGCGGCCGAAGACGCGGGTGAACATGTTCTCCGGGCCGTTGAAGCGCAGGTTGGCTTCCATGCCGGTCAGCGCGTCGGGGCTCATGGCCACACGCTCCTCGATGGCGATGCGGGTCTCGTCGGCCCAGTCGATGTCGTCCGGGTTGCTGGTGACGAGGCCGAGCTTGAAGGCGGCGTCGGCATCCAGCGCCTGGCCGGCCTGGGCACGCACGGCCTCGAGTGCGGGCGCCTCGTCGTAGAAGCGGCGCTGCAGGCGGCTCTGGCCGGTGGCCATCGGGTAGAGGCCGAAGTTTGCTTCGCCGACCGTGAACTTCGGCGTCTTCGCCTCGTCGTCGGGCAGCATCAGCATGTAGCTGCGGTCGCAGGCCAGCGCCAGCTCGAGGAAGCTGCCGGCGAAGCAGGAGCCCGGCTCGACCAGCGCGAACAGGCTGCGCGAGGACACGTCCAGGCGGCTGAAGGTGCGGCGCAGCAGGCCGATGGTCTCGCGCACCAGCCAGTGGTTCTGGTGAGCGGCTAGCGTGGCGTCCATCGCCAGCACCGCCTTGGCGTCACCTTCGGTCTTGATCAGCCACAGGCCGATGTCGAGCTCGTTGGTGCGCATGTTCAGGATCGCGTCTTCCAGCTCGCGCGCCATCGCCAGTGGGTACCAGGCCGCGCCGGCGGCCTCGATGCCGGCCACGTCGGTCGGCTGCGCGCCGGCCGGCGCCTTCACGGTGAAGACCGCGGTGCGCTTGGCGCGGTCGATCTCGACCGTGACGTTCGGGTAGCGCAGCGCGTTCGGCTCGATCGTGCGCGTCAGCGGCGCGAGCCTGACGCCCTTGCCGTTGGCCGGGCGGTCGCTGCCCTTGGCCAGCTCCAGCGCACGTTCCTGCACCTTGGCGGCGAACTGCGCCGGCTTGGCGATGTCGTCGACCAGGCGCCAGTCCTTGGCCTTCTGGCCGCGCACGCCTTCGGTGGTGGTGCAGAAGATGTCGGCGAGGTCGTGGCGCACATGGCGCTTGTCGGTCACGCGGGTCAGGCCGCCGGTGCCCGGCAGCACGCCGAGCAGCGGCACCTCGGGCAGGCTGACCGCGCTGCTGCGGTCGTCGACCAGCACGATCTCGTCGCAGGCGAGCGCCAGCTCATAGCCGCCGCCGGCGCAGGCGCCGTTGACCGCGGCCAGGAACTTCAGGCCGCTGTGCTTGGAGGAATCCTCCAGGCCGTTGCGCGTCTCGTTGGTGAACTTGCAGAAGTTCACCTTCCAGGCGTGGCTGCTGACGCCGAGCATGAAGATGTTGGCGCCGGAGCAGAACACCTTCTCCTTGGCGCTGGTCACCACGACCGTGCGCACCTCGGGGTGCTCGAAGCGGATGCGGTTGATGGCGTCGTTCAGCTCGATGTCGACGCCCAGGTCGTAGCTGTTCAGCTTGAGCTTGTAGCCGGGGCGCAGCCCGCCGTTCTCGTCGAAGTCGGCGGCCAGCGTGGCCACCGGGCCTTCGAACTTGAGTTTCCAGTGACGGTATTGCTCGGGCGAGGTCTGGTAGTCGACGCGCAGGTCTTGGGTCATGGATGTCTCCCGGTCAGGATGCAAAGGGCTGCAGGTGTTGGATCAGCGAATGATGAGCAGCATAGTGCATCAACTTCTGAAGATCAAGCACTTGAATGCATTTTTATGCATGTGTCGGGATGACCCGAGGTCAGGCCGGCAGTTCGAGTGCCTCTCTCACCAGCTTGCGCAGGGCCACGAAGGTCGGTTCCAGCGCCTGGCGGCTGGTGTCGAGCTGGAACTCCGCCTTTGAATAGAAAGCGGCGCGGCCGGCCAGGATGGACTTCAGGTCGTCCATCGCCTCGCGGCTGGCCGCTATCGGGCGCGTATCGCCCTGAGCGAGCACCCGCTTCATGTGATCCTCAGGCTCGGCCTGCAGCCAGACCGTGGTGCAGTGCTGCAGCAGCAGGTTGAAGTTGGCCGGATCGGAGACGATGCCGCCAGGCGTGGCGATGACCGCCTCGGGATAGATCTGGATCGCTTCCTCCAGCGCACGGCGCTCGTAGCGTCGGTAGGCGTTCTGGCCGTAGAGCGCCTGGATCTCGCTGATGCTGCAGCCGGCGAACTGCTCGATCTCGCGGCTCAGTTCGACGAAGGGAAAGCCCAGGTCCTCGGCCAGCATCGCGCCCAGCGTCGACTTGCCGGCGCCGCGCAGGCCGATCAGGGCGACCTGCGGGCTGCGCTTGCGACCGTGGCTGGCGTTGGCGCCGCCGGTGCCGAGCATCTCGCCGACGGTCACGCGGACGCGGTGCAGGGTCTCTTCGTCGCGACCTTCGAGCAGCTCGCGCAGCATCAACCACTCAGGTGTGCTTGTGCTCACATCTCCAAGAAGCTCGGCCAGCGAGCATTGCAACGCCCGGGCGACGTCGAGCAGGACGAGGATCGAGGCGTTGCCGACGCCGTACTCGAGGTTGGCCAGGTGGCGCTCGGACACATCCGCGGCCACCGCCAGCGCCTTGCGCGTCATGCCGCGGCGCGAGCGCAGCGAGCGGGTGCGCTCGCCCAGCGCCACCAGGAACGGGTTCTTGGCCTCCTCACCCTCCCCGGACAACTCGGCCTCGGCCTGGGGATTCCCCGGAGCCTGCAATATAGTGCTTGACATGGTGTTCTTCGGGCCCTAGAGTGCCTTCAAGCACAATACTGCATCCCCTGGGGCAAGGCAAGGCGGATGCGGTCTCCGGAGACCGGACCATGACCCCCGACAAGTTCCGCGCACAGATCGCCGCACTGACGGCGCAGCTCGCCAGCCGCCCGGTCGATGCCGAGCTCGACGCCTGGCTGAACCGCGAGCACGGCGCCACCAGCGCCACCTACGCCGGGTTGAAGGCCAGCTGCGAAGCGGGTGTGGCCGAGGGCTGGCTGTGCAACCGCGAAGGCGGCGGCATCAAGTACGGCCGCATCTTCAAGCCGGCCGACGACCTGCACGGCTTCTCGGTCGACGTGGTGGACATGACCGATATCGCCGGCCCCCACCATGTGCACCCGAACGGCGAGATCGACCTGGTGATGCCCATGGGCGGCGATGCGACCTTCGACGGCCGCCCCGCCGGCTGGGTGGTGATGCCGCCGGGCAGCGCCCACCGCCCCACGGTGCGCCAGGGCCGCGCGCTGGTGCTCTACCTGCTGCCGCAAGGCGCGATCGAATTCACCAAGTGAGCAAGTGATGAGCGAACTGCTGAACAACTACCTGGGCGGCCGCTGGGTCGCCGGCACGGGCGCCGGCACGGCGCTGTTCGACCCGGTCCTGGGCGACGAAGTCGCCCGTGTCGACGCCACCGGCCTGGACCTGCGTGCTGGCTTCGCCTTCGCGCGCCAGACCGGCGGCGCCGCGCTGCGCGCGATGACCTATCGGGAACGCGCCGCGATGCTGGCCGCCGCGGTGAAGGTGCTGCAGGGCCAACGCGACGACTACTACGCCATCGCCACCGCCAACAGCGGCACGGTGAAGAACGATTCGGCGGTCGACATCGACGGCGGCATCTACACGCTGTCGACCTACGCCAAACTGGGCGAAGGCCTGGGCGAGCGCCGCTTCCTGCTCGATGGCGACCTGGCACGCCTGGCCAAGGAGCCGCTGTTCCAGAGCCGGCACGTGCTGGTGCCCAGCCGCGGCCTGGCACTGTTCATCAACGCCTTCAACTTCCCGAGCTGGGGCCTGTGGGAGAAAGCGGCGCCGGCGCTGCTCTCCGGCGTGCCGGTGGTCATCAAGCCGGCCACCGCCACCGCCTGGCTGACGCAGCGCATGGTCAAGGACGTGGTCGAGGCCGGCGTGCTGCCGGCCGGCGCGCTCTCCGTGGTCTGCGGTAGCTCGGCCGGGTTGATGGACGCGCTCGAGCCCTTCGACGTGGTCTCCTTCACCGGTTCGGCCGACACCGCGGCGCTGATCCGCTCGCACGCCGCGGTGACGCAGCGTTCGGTGCGCGTCAACATCGAGGCCGACAGCGTCAACAGCGCCTTCCTGCTGCCGGGCGAGGCGCCGGGCAGTGAAGCCTTCGACCTGCTGGTCAAGGAAGTGGCGCGCGAGATGACGCAGAAGTCGGGGCAGAAGTGCACCGCGATCCGCCGTGTGTTCGTGCCCGAGGCCCTGTACTCGCAGGCCGCCGAGGCGATCTCGGCGCGCCTGGCCAAGACCACGGTCGGCAACCCGCGCAACGAGAGCGTGCGCATGGGCGCCCTGGTCAGCCGCGCACAGCTGAACGCGGTGCGCGAGGGACTGGCGCATCTGCAGGCACAAGCCGAAACGCTGCACGACGGCGCGAAGCAGGCACTGGTCGACGCCGACCCGGCGCTGGCCTGCTGCGTCGCCCCGACGCTGCTGGGCACACGCAACGCCGCCGGCAGCGACGCCAGCGACCGCATCCACGATACCGAGGTGTTCGGCCCGGTGGCCACGTTGGTGCCCTACCGTGACCCGGCCCACGCGCTGCAGCTGATCGCTCGCGGCCAGGGCTCGCTGGTCGCCTCGTTGTATGGCAGCGATGCGAAGGCACTGGCCGACGCGGCGATCGAACTCGCGCCGCTGCACGGCCGCGTGCACGTGATCAGCCCCGACGTCGCCGCGCTGCACACCGGCCACGGCAACGTGATGCCGCAATCGCTGCACGGCGGCCCCGGCCGCGCCGGTGGCGGCGAGGAACTCGGCGGCCTGCGCGCGCTGAACTTCTACCATCGCCGCGCTGCCATCCAGGCGAGCACGGCCACGCTGGACCATCTGGCCTGAGCCGGAGGAGACGCACCATGACCCAGACAGACACCGCCGACGTTGCCGCGCCGCCGGACCAGTTCAACTACGCGCAGCACCTGCTCGGCCTGAATGCCGCGCGCGCCAGCAAGGCGGCCTTCATCGACGACGCGGGCACCCTGACCTACGGCGAACTTGCCGACCGTGTGAAGCGCCTTGCCGCAGGCCTGCGCTCGCTGGGTCTCAAGCGCGAAGAGCGGGTGCTGCTGCTGATGCAGGACGGCAACGACTGGCCGGTCAGTTTCCTCGGTGCGATGTACGCCGGCGCGGTGCCGGTGGCGGTGAACACCCTGCTGACCGCCGACGACTACGCCTACATGCTGGAGCACAGCCGTGCCCAGGCGGTGCTGGTGTCGGGCGCGCTGCTGCCGGCGCTGACCAGTGCGCTGATCAAGTCGGACCACGAGGTGCAGAAGGTCATCGTCTCGCGCCCGGTCGCCCCGCTGCATCCTGCCGAGGTCGAGTTCGAGGCCTTCCTCGGTGCGCAGACGCCGATGGCCAAGCCTGCCGGCACCGGCCCGGACGATCCCGGCTTCTGGCTCTACTCCTCGGGCTCCACCGGTCGTCCCAAGGGCACGGTGCACTCGCACGCGAACCCGTACTGGACCTCGGAGCTGTACGGCAAGGCCATCCTCGGCCTCGCCGAGCGCGACGTCTGCTTCTCCGCCGCCAAGCTGTTCTTCGCCTACGGCCTGGGCAACGCGCTGACCTTCCCGATGAGCGTGGGTGCGACGACGATCCTGATGGGCGAGCGCCCGACGCCCGACGCCACGTTCAAGCGCTGGACCGGTGGCGTGGGCGGAACGAAGCCCACCGTGTTCTATGGTGCCCCTACCGGCTTCGCCGGCATGCTCGCCAGCCCCAACCTGCCGAAGAAGAACGACGTGGCGCTGCGCCTGGTCTCCTCGGCCGGCGAGGCGCTGCCGGCCGAACTCGGCGAACGTTTCAAGGCGCATTTCGGCGTCGACATCGTCGATGGCATCGGCTCCACCGAGATGCTGCACATCTTCATCAGCAACCGCCCCGACCGCGTGCGCTACGGCAGCACCGGCTGGCCGGTGCCCGGCTACCAGATCGAGCTGCGCGGCGACGACGGTCAAGCGGTGCCCGACGGCGAGCCGGGCGACCTCTACATCCACGGCCCCTCGGCGGCGATGATGTACTGGGGCAACCGCCAGAAGACGCGCGACACCTTCCAGGGCGGCTGGACCAAGAGCGGCGACAAGTACATCCGCAACAGCGACGGCAGCTACACCTACGGCGGCCGCAGCGACGACATGCTCAAGGTCAGCGGCATCTACGTCTCTCCCTTCGAGGTCGAGGCGACGCTGGTGCAGCACCCGGCGGTGCTCGAAGCCGCGGTGATCGGCGTGCCGGACGCCGAGGGCCTGACCAAGACCAAGGCCTTCGTCGTGCTGAAGTCCGGCGCCGAAGCGACGGATGCCGAGCTGAAGGCCTTCGTCAAGGACAAGCTCGCGCCCTACAAGTACCCGCGCCAGATCGTCTTCGTGGCCGACCTGCCGAAGACGGCCACCGGCAAGATCCAGCGCTTCAAGCTGCGCGACATGGAGAAGGGCGCGCAGTGAGCTCGTCGTTCGTCGACATCGCGTGGCGTGACCGCAAGGTCCGCATCGAGCACGCCTTCATCGCGCCGGAGCGCAAGAACGCGCCGCTGCTCGTGTTCCTGCACGAAGGCCTGGGCTCGCTGTCGATGTGGCGCGACTTCCCGAAGGCGCTGTGCGACGCTGCCGGCGTGCGCGGGCTGGTGTACTCGCGCCCCGGCTACGGCCGCTCGACACCGCGCGCGTCCGAAGAAGCCTGGGACCTGGACTTCATGCACCGCCAGGCGCACGAGGTGCTGCCGGCGCTGCTGAGCGCGCTCGACATCGATGCGACCCACGACAAGCCCTGGCTGTTCGGCCACAGCGACGGCGGCTCGATCACGCTGCTCTACGCCGCCAAGCTGCGTGAGGCGATCGCCGGCGCCATCGTGCTGGCGCCGCACATCCTGGTCGAGGACCTGTCGGTCGAAAGTATCGCCAAGGCCAAGACCGCCTACGAGACCACCGACCTGAAGCAGCGCCTCGCGAAGTACCACGACGACCCCGACTCGGCCTTCTGGGGCTGGAACCGCATCTGGCTGCACCCGCCGTTCAAGCAGTGGTCCATCGAGGAGGAGATCCGCTCGATCGACTGCCCGCTGCTGGCCGTGCAGGGCCTGGACGACGAGTACGGCACGCTGGAACAGATCCGCGGCATCGCACGCCGCGTGCCGCACACCGAACTGCTCGAACTGCCCGACTGCGGCCACTCGCCGCACAAGGACCAGCCGGCCAGGCTGATCGACGCCGCCACCCGATTCATTCGCTCGCACATTCATTCGTGAACCGCAGGAGACAAGACCGCATGAAGCTGAAGACCATTGCCCTTGCCGCAGCGCTCGTTGCCGCCGCCGCCACCGCCCAAGCCCAGGGCGCCAAGCTGAAGGTCGGCCTGATGCTGCCGGCTACAGGCACCTTCGCCGCACTGGGCACCGCCATCGAGAACGGCTTCAAGCTCTACGTCGGCGAGCAGGGCGGCAAGCTCGGCGGCCGCGAGATCGAGTTCGTCAAGGTCGACGACGAGAGCGACCCCGCCAAGGCGACCGACAACGTCAACAAGCTGATCAAGCGCGACAACGTCGACGTGCTGGTCGGCACGGTGCACTCGGGCGTCGCGATGGCGATGGCCAAGGTCGCCAAGGACACCGGCACGCTGCTGTTGGTGCCCAACGCCGGCGCCGACGCCGTGACCGGCCCGATGTGTGCGCCGAACATCTTCCGCTCCAGCTTCAGCAACTGGCAGCCGGGTTATGCGATGGGCGAGGTGGTGGCCAAGAAGGGCCACAAGAACGTCGTCACCATCACCTGGAAGTACGCCGCCGGCGACGAGTCGGTGAAGGGCTTCAAGGAAGCCTTCGAGAAGTCCGGCGGCAAGGTGGTGAAGGAGCTGTCGCTGCCCTTCCCCAACGTCGAGTTCCAGGCCCTGCTGACCGAGATCGCGGCGAGCAAGCCCGACGCGGTCTACACCTTCTTCGCCGGTGGCGGCGCGGTGAAATTCGTCAAGGACTACGCCGCGGCGGGCCTGAAGAAGAACATCCCGCTGTACGGCGCGGGATTTTTGACCGACGGCACGCTGGAAGCGCAGGGCGCCGACGCCGACGGCCTGCTGACCACGCTGCACTACGCCGACAGCCTGGGCAATGCGAAGGACAACGCCTTCCGCCTCGCCTACGCCAAGACCTACAAGCTTCAGCCCGACGTCTACGCGGTGCAGGGCTACGACGCCGCGCAGATGCTGGCCATCGGCCTGGCGGCAGCGAAGGGCGACGTCAGCAAGAAGGCCGAGATCGCCGCGGCGATCGAGAAGGCCAAGATCGACAGCCCACGCGGCGCGTTCAGCGTTTCCAAGTCGCACAACCCGGTGCAGGACATCTACCTGCGCCAGGTCAGCGGCAAGGAGAACAAGCTGGTGAGCGTGGCCAGCAAGTCCCTCGCCGACCCCGGCCGCGGCTGCAAGCTCTAAGCCGCGCACCCCACGTTCCATTGCACCGACGGCCGCCCGCGCGGCGGCCGTGGGGGAGGCTTTTCGCATGGACCTCGCCACCTTCCTGATCCAGTGCCTGAACTCGCTGCAGTACGGGCTGCTGCTGTTCCTCGTCGCCAGCGGCCTGACGCTGATCTTCGGGATCATGGGCGTCATCAACCTGGCCCACGGCAGCTTCTACATGATCGGCGCCTACATGGCCTTCGCGCTGGCGCCGGTGGTCGCGGCCACCTTCGGCGGTGGCTTCTTCGCGACGCTGCTGGCCGGCACGGTGCTGGCGGTGCTGCTGGGCTACGTGCTCGAGTGGGCCTTCTTCAGCTTTCTCTACGAGCGTGAGCACCTGCAGCAGGTGCTCATGACCTACGGCCTGATCCTGGTGTTCGAGGAACTGCGCAGCCTGCTGGTCGGCGACGACGTGCACGGCGTGCAGCCGCCGGAGATCCTGGCCGGCACGTTGCCGCTGGGCGAGATGATGACCTACCCGGTCTACCGTCTGTTCGTCAGCGGCGTGTGCCTGGCGCTGGCCGTCGGCATGTGGTTCGTGTTCACACGCACGCGGCTGGGCATGATGATCCGCGCCGGCAGCACCAACCGCGAGATGGTGCAAAGCCTCGGGATCGACATCAAGTTCCTCTACCGCGTGGTGTTTGCCGCCGGCGTCGCGATCGCGGTGCTGGCCGGCATGGTGGCTGCGCCGGTGTCCAGCGTCTACCCGGGCATGGGCAACACCGTGCTGATCATCTGCTTCGTCGTCGTCGTGATCGGTGGCATCGGCTCGATCCGCGGCGCGCTGCTGGCGGCACTGCTGATCGGCGCGGTCGACACCTTCGGCAAGGTGCTGCTGCCGCAGGCGGCCGGCGTGCTGGTCTACGTGCTGATGGCGCTGATTCTTCTCTGGAAGCCCGACGGGCTCTTCAAGGCAGCCTGACCATGAACGGCTTCGATCGCTCCAAGGCCGGCTTCGTCGCTGCCTGCTTCCTGGCGCTGACCGCGCTGCCGCTGCTGGCCGGCAGCTACGGCGTCGACCTGGTCACCAAGATCATGGTCTACGCGATCTTCGCGCTCAGCCTCGAACTGCTGGTCGGCGCCACCGGCCTGGTGTGCTTCGGCCAGGCTGCCTTCTTCGGCATCGGCGCCTATGCGGCGGTGCTGCTGTCGCCGGCCAGCGAAGCGGCGGGGCTGTGGTGGCTGCTGCCGGTGAGCATCGTGGCGGCAGCGCTGTACGCGCTGGCGGTCGGTGCGCTCAGCCTGCGCACCAAGGGCGTCTACTTCATCATGGTCACGCTGGCTTTCGCGCAGATGGCCTACTACGTGGTGCACGACACACCGCTGGGCGGTGGCACCGACGGCATCTACCTGTACGTGAAGCCGGCGCTGGGCGCGCTGATCGACCTGGACGGTGCGCTGACGCTGTACTTCTTCACCCTCGCCTGCCTGGCCGCGACCTTCGTCTTCCTCGCGGTGCTGCTGCGCTCGCGCTTCGGCCGCGCGCTGGCCGGCATCCGCGTCAACGAGCAGCGCATGCGCGCCACCGGCTTCTCGACCTACCCGTACAAGCTGGCGGCCTTCACGCTGTCGGGCGGCATCGCCGGGCTGGCGGGTTTCCTGTTCGCGGTGAAGGACGGCTTCGTGAACCCCGAGCTGATGAGCTGGCACCTCAGCGGCGCGGTGCTGATCATGATCATCCTCGGCGGCATCGGTCACCTGCGCGGCGCGCTGATCGGCGCCTTCGCCTTCGCGCTGCTGCAGGAGTTCTTCAAGAGCGAGGCGATCTTCGGCGGCTTCGCGAAGCACTGGCACCTGGGCCTGGGCCTGGCCATCATCGCCAGCGTCGCGCTGCTGCCGCGCGGGCTGGTGGGGCTGCCCGGGCAGTGGCGGGAGCGGCTTGTGGGCCGAAGCCGGCCGCCGATCGTCGGCGAGGAGGCCTTGAATGAAGCCTGAAGCGAACGACGGCGTGCTGCTGCGCGGCCGCGACATCACGCGGCGCTGGGGCGGGCTGGTGGCGGTCGACAAGGTGTCGATCGAGCTCGAACGTGGCAGCGTGCACGCCGTGATCGGCACCAACGGCGCCGGCAAGAGCACGCTGATCAACATCCTCTCCGGCGAGATCCCGCCCTCGGGCGGCAGCGTCGAACTGCTCGGGCAGGACGTGACACGCTGGGCGCAGCCGAAGCGCGCCCGGGCCGGCCTCGGCCGCAGCTACCAGCGCAACACCATCTACCCGACCTTCAGCGTGTTCGAGAACTGCCGGCTCGCCGCGCAGGCGGCGGTGCAGAAGCCCTGGGCCTGGTGGCAAGGCGCGCAGACCTGCGAGGCCAGCGTCAGCGCCGCGCGCGAGGCGGCCGCGAAGGCCGGTCTCGATGCCTTGCTCGATCGCCCGGCCGGCCTGCTCAGCCACGGCCAGAAGCGCCAGCTCGAGATCGCGATGTGCCTGGCGACGTCGCCCGAGGTGCTGCTGCTCGACGAGCCGCTGGCCGGCATGGGCGCCGAGGAGACCGAACGCATGCTGGCGCTGCTGGGCGAGCTGCGCGCCGAGCACGCCATCCTGCTGGTCGAGCACGACATGGACGCGGTGTTCCGCATCGCCGACCGCATCACGGTGATGGTCAACGGCTGTGTGATCGCCTCCGACGTGCCGGATGCGATCCGCACCAATCCGCAAGTGCAGTCGGCCTACCTGGGGCATTGAGATGCAACACGACTATCTCGTCGAAGCGCGTGGCCTGCACGCCTGGTACGGCTCCAGCCACGTGCTGCACGGCGTTGACCTTCTCATCGCGCGCGGCCAGACGCTCGGCCTGCTGGGCCGCAACGGCATGGGCAAGAGCACGCTGATCCGCTCGTTGCTCGGCCACGTGACCCAGCGCGAAGGCCGCATCGCCTTGTTCGGCCAGGATGCGTCGAAGGCGAAGCCGCACCAGGTGGCGCGCCTGGGCGTGGCCTACGTGCCCGAGGGCCGTGGCGTGTTCGGCAACCTGACGGTGCGCGAGAACCTGGTGATGGCGGCGCGCCCTGGCCGCGACGGCCGCAGCGACTGGAGCTACGAGCGTGTGCTCGAGACCTTCCCGCGCCTGAAGGAGCGCCTCGGCAACCTCGGCTCGCAGCTCTCCGGCGGTGAGCAGCAGATGCTGTCCATCGGCCGCGCGCTGATGACGCACCCCGAGCTGATCATCCTCGACGAGGCCACCGAGGGCCTGGCACCGCTGATCGTTGCCGACATCTGGCGCGTGATCGGCGAGATCCGCACCAGCGGCATCGCCACGCTGATCGTCGACCGCGACTACCGCAAGGTGCTCGCACGCAGCGACCGCGCGATCGTGCTGCAGAAGGGCCAGGTGGTGCTGGAGGGCGACAGCGAGACGGTCGCGGCCAGCCCGGCGCTGGCGGGCTACCTGGGCGTCTGATCGAAGCGGGCCGGCGCTGGCGCCCGCCTCAGGGCTGCGCGAGGGCCTCGACCTGGATGCGCAGGTCGACGTTCATCTTGAAGCCGTAGTCCTTGCCCGCGCCCAGGCCGAACTCGTCGCGGTTGAAGCTGCCGCTGGCGTCGGCACCGCAGTAGTCGCGCTTGAGCATCGGGTGCGGGATGCACTTCAGCGAGTGGACCGCCAGCGTCAGCGGCCGCGTCACGCCGTGCATCGTCAGCTCGCCCACCAGCTGGGTCGGCACGCCGTTGACCGGCGACTGCAGGCTGCCCTTGAAGACCGCACGCGGGTGCTTCTTCACGTCGAAGAAGTCCTTGCCGCGCGCCCAGGAGGCCAGCGCGTCCATGCCGAAGTCGACGCTGGCCAGCTCGGTGACGATCTCGACGGTCCCGGTGCCGGCGGTCTTGTCGAACAGCACCTTGCCGCTGCTCTTGTTGAACTTGCCGCGCCACACCGAGATGCCCATGTGGTCGGCCTCGAAGCTGGGAAAGGTGTGGGTCGGGTCGATCGTGTAGGTGGTCGGCGCAGCGTGCGCGGCCGATGCCGCCAGCAGCAGGGCCATCGCGCTCAGGCAGGTCTTCATGCAGGTCTCCGGGATGTGCATGCCGACACGACGATCGGGGTCACGCCGATTCGACAGGCACCGGGAAGCGTACCCGCACCGCCAGCCCGCCCAGCGCCGGCGAGCGCGCGGTCTCGATCTCCGCGCCATGCACGGCAGCGATGCGCCGGACGATCGACCAGCCCAGCCCGCTGCCCGGCACCGCCGTGCCGAGCACGCGGAAGAAACGTTCACCGAGCCGTGAGCGTTGTTCGTCGTTCAGGCCCGGCCCGCTGTCTTCCACGCACAGCACGGTGCGGCCACCCTCGCGGGTCAGCGTGACCCGCACGCGCACACCGTCGCCGCCGTAGCGCAGCGCGTTGTCGGCCAGGTTGCGCAGCAGCACCGCCAGCAAGGTGGCACTGCCGCGCACCGGCCAGGCGCCTTCGGCCTCCAGCGCCAGCGACTGGCCCTTTGCCAGCGCACCGGGGGCCAGTTCGGCCAGCACCTCGCGCGCTACTGCGGCCAGGTCGACTGTCTCGGTCGATGCCTGCGCCGACGACTCCAGCCGCGCCAGCGTCAGCAGCTGCTCGACCAGGCGTGTCGCGCGGTCGCAACCGGCCAGCGTCGCCGCCAGCGCCTGCGCTCGCGCTGCGTCGTCGTCGCCGGCGCCTTGCGCCACCTGCGCCTGCGCGCGGATCGCCGCGATCGGCGTGCGCAGCTCGTGCGCGGCGTCGGCGGTGAAGCGGCGTTCGCTGTCGAGCAGCTCGGCGATGCGTGCGAACAGGCCGTCGAGCGCGTCGACCAGCGGCGCGATCTCGCTGGGCAGGTCGGCGCCCGCAGCATCCGGGGCGATCGGCTGCAGCGCACGCGGCTCGCGCGCCGCGATCGCATGGCTGAGCCGGCGCAGCGGCAGCAGGCCGCGCCGTACCGCCCACCACAGCAGCACCGCCATCAGCGGCAGTGCCACCAGCATCGGCCCGACCAGCCCGGCGAGCAGCCCTTCGAGAATCGACTCGCGCGAGTCGAGCTGCTCGCCGACGTAGACCTGCACATCACGTTCGCCACCATGCGCCGCGAACACGCGCCAGCGCTCGCGGCCGATCTTCGGCGAGGCGAAGCCGGCGCGCAGCTCGGACATCGGCGTGGCCGGCGCATTGGCCGAGCGTGCCACCAGGCGGCCGTCGTGCCAGATCTGGAAAGCGACCTTGGGGGCGTGGCGGTGCAGCGTCGGTGCATCGATGCCTTCGTCGTGCTCGTGCTCGTCGATGTCGTCGACCTGGCGAACGATCAGCAGCGCGGCGGCCTGGGCAAGGTGACCGTCGAGCAGCTCGTCGAGCTCGCGCCGCGCCTCCCACCAGGTGAAGGCGGCGGCGGCCAGCCAGACCACGCAGACCGTGGTGATCACCAGCGCGAGCACACGCGCCTGGAGCGAGCGTGGCAGCTTCACGAGGGCGTGCGCGTGATCGCGTAGCCGATGCCACGCACGGTCTGGATCAGCGTGGGCTTCAGCTTGCGGCGCAGGTGGTGCACGTGCACCTCGACGGCGTTGCTCTCCACCTCCTGCCCCCAGCCGTAGATGCGCTGCTCGAGCTGCTCGCGCGACAGCACGCGGCCGTCAGCCAGCATCAGCGCGTGCAGCACGTCGAACTCGCGCGCCGAAAGGCTCACCGGCTCGCCGTCCAGCGTGACCAGGCGCTTGGCGGCGTCCAGCGTCACACCGTCCACCGCGAGCTGCTGCTCGGCGACGCCGTGGGCGCGGCGCACCAGCGCACGCAGCCGCGCGGCCAGCTCGTGCAGGTCGACCGGCTTGAGCACGTAGTCGTCGGCGCCGAGGTCGAGGCCGCGGATGCGCTCGCTGACCGCGTCACGCGCCGTCAGCACCAGCACCGGCAGGCGGACACCTTCGCCACGCACGGCTTGCAGCACGTCCATGCCGTCCTTCATCGGCAGGCCGAGGTCGAGCACCGCGGCATCGTGGCTGGTGCTGCGCATCTCGCGCTCGGCGGCCTGGCCGTCGCGCACCCAGTCGACCTGGAAGCCGAGCTGCCGCAACCCGGCGCGCAGGCCGTCGCCGAGCAGCGGATCGTCTTCGACGAGCAGGATGCGCATGAAGCTTCAGGGGTGAGGTTCGGGAGGCAGTGGCTTGCGGCCGGTGACCATGGCGCGAACGAGATTCTCCTTGTGCACCAGGCTGCCCACCACGACGCCGACGAGATGCACGCCGACCAGGATCAGCAAGGCGTGGGCGGCCAGCTCGTGCAGTTCCTCCAGCCATTCGCCGCCGAGGTCGTTGTACGTGGCGTAGCCGCTCGCGGCGGTGAGCAGGATCAAGCCGAGCAGGCCGACGATGGCCAGCGCGCCGGCGGGATTGTGGCCGGTGTGGTGCTCGGGTCGCGGGCTGGCCAGCGAGCGCAGGTAGGCCCAGGCGGCACGCGGCCCGCGCACGAAGCTGGCGAAGCGGGCGTGCTGCGTGCCGACCAGGCCCCAGATCAGGCGGAAGGCGACCAGGCCGGCCATCGTGTAGCCCAGCGTCACGTGCAGCAGGCGCCAGTGTTCGCTCTCGGCGCTGAGCCAGGCACCGGCGAAGCACAGCACCAGCAGCCAGTGGAAGATGCGCACGGGGGCGTCCCACACCAGCGTGGTGGACGCAGATCGGGTCTCGCTGTTCATGTCGTGCTCCGGTGGGATTCAGCGCGGGATGCGCACGCTGTCGTCGTCGTACAGGCCCTGGGCGGTTCCGTCGTGACAGGCGCCGCAGTTCGAGGCGCTCTTGACCGAGGCGCGCGTCCAGGCCGCCCTGGGCACCTCGCGGTGCTCGCGGATGAACCAGTCGCCGCGGGTGATGCGGTCCTCCGGCGGCGCGACGCGGGCACGCTTGCCGCTGCCGGCGGTGGCGGCCAGCCAGGTGCCCAGCGCCTTCTGCGTTGGCGCATCGAGCGAGGCGTCGGTGCCGAAGTGCTTCGGCAGGGTGTTCATCAGCCGCTGCCACGACTCGTTGGGCAGCAGGCCCGGCGGGTAGGGCGCGTGGCAGGCGCCGCACTCCTGCACGTAGGCGGGCAGCAGCACGATGGCGCGGCCGTGGTCGTCGGCGCGTGCGGCGCCGCTGCCCAGCGCCGTCAGCGCGAGCGCGGACAGCAGGGAGATCGAGGTGTTCATCGTCGTTCTCCTGCGCTTCACTTCAGCGTCATCAGCCAGGCCAGCACGTCGGCCTTCTCGCCGGCGCTGCACTCGCGGCCGAGCACGTCGTTGCAGTTGCGGCGGAACCACTTCTCGGTCTTCGCGACGTCGGCGAAGCGCTCGGCGTTGGCGGCCGGTGCCAGCGGCTGGATGGGCTTGCCGGTCGACGCGTGCTTGCCGGTGCCGGTGGGCGTGCTGCCGTGGCAGGACGAGCAGCTCCAGTCCTTCGGGCCCCGGGCGGTGAAGAACGTCTGGCCGCGCGCCGGGTCGGCGGCCACCTTGGCGGCGGCGCTGTAGCCGGCGAGTTGTTCGGCGGGGGTGGCAGCCTGCACACCGGCCGCGGCGAGCAGCGCGGCGGCGAGCAGGAAGAGGGGTTTGTTCGTCATGGCGACTCCTTTCGGTGTCGCCATGGTCGGCAGCCGGGTTTAAGGAAGTCTTAGCACCCGGCCGCCAGCGCTTGATTCAGATCACATCACCGCGGCCATCGCGGTCGCCGTGGCCTCGACGTTGCCCTGGTTCAGCCCGGCCACGCACAGCCGCCCGGAGCGGATCAGGTAGACCGCGAACTCCTCGCGCAGCCGGTCCACCTGCGCGGCCGACAGGCCGGTGTAGCTGAACATGCCACGCTGGCTGAGGAAGTAGCCGAAGTCGCGCCCCGGCAGCTTGGCGCTGAGCACGCCGTGCAGCTGCTGGCGCATCGCCAGCATGCGCACGCGCATCGCGGCGAGTTCGTTCTCCCACAGCGGGCGCAGCTCGGGGTCGGTCAGCACACGCGCGACGAGCTGGCCGCCGTGGATGGGCGGGCTGGAGTAGTTGCGCCGTACGGTGAACTTGAGCTGGCCCAGCACCAGCGCCGCCTGCGCCGCGTCGGGGCAGACCACGCTGAGCGCGCCGGCACGTTCGCCGTAGACGCTCATGCTCTTGGAGAACGAGTTGGCGACGAAGGCGGAGATCCCGGCCGCGGCGATCGCGCGGATCGCGTAGGCGTCCTCGGCGATGCCGTCGCCGAAGCCCTGGTAGGCCAGGTCGAGGTAGGGAATCAGGTTGCGGCGCTTGAGCAGCGGGATCAGCTCGTCCCACTGCGCGCGGGTCAGGTCCACACCGGTCGGGTTGTGGCAGCAGGCGTGCAGCAGCACGATGCTCTTGGCGGGCAGCTTGTCCAGCGCCGCCAGCATCTCGGCGAAGCGCACGCCGCCAGTCTTCGCGTCGTAGTACGGGTAGGTGTTCACCGCGATGCCGGCGCCTTCGAACATCGAGCGGTGGTTGTCCCAGGTCGGATCGCTGACCCACACGCCACTGCCGGGGAACCAGCGGGCGATGAAGTCGGCGCCGACCTTCAGGCCGCCGGACGAGCCGACCGACTGGATCGTCGCCACGCGGCCGCTGCCGACCGCCTCGTGCCCGGCGCCGAACAGCAGCCCCTGCACCGCCGCACGGAAGTTGGCCGCGCCTTCGATCGGCAGGTAGGGCTTGGGGCCACCGGCGGCGACCACCTTGGCCTCGGCCAGCTTCACTGACTCGAGCACCGGGATGCGCCCGGCGTCGTCGAAGTAGATGCCGATCGACAAGTTGATCTTGTGCGGCCGCGGATCCTTCTGGAAGTCCTCGTTGAGGCTGAGGATGGGATCGCCGGCAAAGGGTTCGACGTGGGAGAACATGGGTGGTGACGGGAGAGTTCGGGGTCAGGCCGCCAGCGCGGCTTCGATGTCCTTGCGCAGCGACTCGGGCGTGTCGTTCGGCGCGTAGCGCTTGAGCACACTGCCGTCGCGGCCGATCAGGAACTTGGTGAAGTTCCACTTCACCGACTGCGAACCGAGCAGGCCGCGCGCCTCGCTGGTGAGGAACTTCCACAGCGGGTGGGCGTTCGCGCCGTTGACCTCGACCTTGGCCATCATCGGGAAGCTGACGCCGTAGTTGCGCTCGCAGAAGCTGGCGATCTCGCCGTTGTCGCCCGGGTCCTGGCCGCCGAACTCGTTGCTCGGGAAGCCGACCACGACCAGGCCGCGGTCGCGGTAGTCGTGCCACAGCTGCTCGAGCCCGCCGAACTGCGGCGTGAAGCCGCACTGGCTGGCAGTGTTGACGATCAGCAGCACCTTGTCGCGCTGCGTCGACAGGTGGGCGGGCTTGCCCTCGATCGACAAGGCCTCGAAATCGTAGATGCTGGGCTGGGCCATGGCTGCTCCTGGCGTGAAGCCGCGATGGTAAACGCCGCCGTGAGGAATCACCGTGAAGAACCGGCAATCCCCAACAGCCTCGCTTGACGGCGATTCCGGCGGCGCGATGATGAATGCCCATGTCCGACTCGGCATTCGTCGACAACTTCACCGTCGCCATCGAGGGCTTCTCGGCCTTCGAGCGCCAGGCGCTGGCCTCGTTCTTCCGGCTGGCGGCGCAGCGTTCGCCGGCCTTCCACCAGGTCGACGAGGCCGGAATGGCCGATTTCCTGATCGCCGACGCCGACCACGCCGGCTCCGTCGCCGCGGTGCGGCGCGGCCAGCGCCTCGACGACACGGTCTTCATCGGCGCCAAGGCGCCGTCCGGCGCCGCCGCCTGGCTGCCGCGGCCGATCGACCCGGTGCACGTGCTGCGCGAACTGGAAGGTCTGGTGGAGATCCGCCTGACCGCGCCCGAGCCGCCCAGCGCGATGATGGACCTCGACCCGATGGAGATCGACACGCTGCGCGGCGGGCTCGACGACCTGCGGCGCGAGCCGACGCCGGCGCCCGTGCCGGCCAAGGCCAAGGTCGTGCCGCGTGCCCCGGCGCCGCCGGTACCGCCGCCGCGCGGTGGCGGCGGGCGCGAGGTGCTGATCGTCGAGGACAGCGCGATCGCCCGCCAGTTCCTCAAGCGCCGGCTGACCGCACTGGGCTACCGCGTGCACGAGTGCGCGTCGGGCGAGGCGGCGATGGACATGCTGTCGCGCCGCACCTTCGGCATGGCCTTCCTGGACATCACGCTGGGGCCTCCGGGCAGCATCGACGGCCTGCAGCTGTGCCAGCGTCTCAAGCAGCGCGGCGCACAGGGTGCCGGGCTGCGCACCATCGTCGTGATGGTGACCGGGCTGGACGGCGCCACCGACCGCGTGCGCGGCTCGCTGGCCGGCTGCGACGCCTACCTGACCAAGCCGCTGCATGAGGCGGAGTTCATCGCCACGCTGCTGCAGGTCGACCCGGCCTTCGAGTGGAGCGTCGACGCGCAGGCGAGCGCCTGAACCCCGGCCTTCGACCGGCGCGGCTCAGTGCGGGTCGGTGCCCGCCAGCGTCGACAGCAGCGCCGCCAGCAGGATCAGCGCCCCGCCGAGCAGCAGCTGGCCGTCGAGCCGACCGCCGCCTAGCGCCAGCGCCGAGGCCGAGGCAAACAGGATCTCGGTCAGCATCACCACCGAGGTCACGTTGGCCGGCAGCCGCGCGGCGCCGTACTGCAGCGCCAGGTTGCCGGCCAGGAACAGCAACGCCAGCGCACCGACGCCGGCCAGCCATGGCGCAGCCGGCGCCGGCAGCGGCGGCACCGCGCCGCCGGCCGACAGCGACAGCGCCAGCACGCCGGCCACCACCATGCCGCCGCCGAACATCGCCAGCGCCCGGCCTTCCTCGGGCCGGTGCGCCTCGCGGCGCAGCATCACGTTGTTCAGCGCGAAGCTGAAGCCGCCGATCACGCCCAGCCAGTCGGGCAGCGAGCGGGGCAGCGGCAGCGCGTCCCAGCCGCTGCGATCGGCTGGCCACAGCACGATGGCCGCGCCGCTCAGCGCCAGCAGCACGCGCGCCGCGGCCAGGCGCGTCAGCGGCTCGTGCAGCAGCGCTCGCGCCAGCAGCACCGTCCACAGGGGCATCAGGTAGAACAGCAGCACCACGCGCACCACGTCGCCGATGGTGACCGCCCAGTTGAAGGTCGCGTTGGTGGTGCCCGAGGCGAGCACCAGCACCCACAGTGCGGGCGTGCGCAGCAGCTGGCCGACGGCGCGCGGACGCAGCGTGACGATGACCAGCACCGCGGCGGCGTAGATCAGCACCGTCGCCCACAGCGGGTGCAGGCCGCGCTGCTCGAGCTGGCGGAACGGCCACCAGGAGGTGCCCCAGACCAGGGCGTTGAGGGTGAGGGCCAGGGCTGGCCAGAGGAAGGGCGTGCGCGCGGAAGCCAGGGACATCGCCGCGATTCTCGCCGCTGCGCGCGGCGCCTCCCCAGCCTGTCGGATTGCGGCGCGGCGCGCGCGGCGCTACCGTCGGCCTCCCCGCTCAGGAGTGCCGCCATGCCCCAGCTGAAGATCGTTCCGCCGTCCGACCTGAACACCCCCGACCTGGCGCCGAACTTCGGCGAGTTCGGCATCCGCTTTCTCGCCGAAGGCGACTCCTGGTTCACCATCGGCGCGCTGAATCCGGCCAAGAACTCCAACCTGATGTTCGAGATGCGCTTCGCGCAGAGCGCCGTGGCGGTCAACTGCGCGACACCCGGCGATACGCTGCAGCGCATGGCGCAGACCAGCAGCGACCCGGTGTTCGTCGACCTGCTGGTCGGCAAGCGCCGGCGGCCCTGGGACGCGCTGCTGCTGTCCTGCGGCGGCAACGACCTGATCGACGCGCTGGCCGTGCGTGGCGCCGGCATCCCGCTGCACCTGCGCCTGCTGCGCGAAGCGGCCGAGTGGGGCGATCCGGGGCAGGGCGCGGCGCGCTATCTCAGCGACGCCGGCTGGCAGACCTTCAGCACCTACCTGAAGGCCAACCTGGACCAGATCGTCGCGCTGCGCGATGCGCCGCGTTCGCAGTCGAAGGGTGTGCCGGTGTTCCTGCACGGCTACTCGGTGCCGACGCCGCGCCCGGCGCCGGCCGAGCTGGGCATCGGCCCCTGGCTGCTGCCCTCGGTGCAGGCCTATGGCATTCCCGAGGCCGACTACGCGGCGGTGGCGACGCTACTGATCGGCCGCCTGGCCGCCCTGCTGGCGAGTTGCGCCGCCGATGCGCTGCGCTATCCCAACCTACACTTCTTCGACACCACCGCCATCGCGGTGACGCCGGCGGCAAAGGGCAGCAGCGGCGTCAGCGGCGACTGGGTCAACGAGATCCACCTGACCAGCAGCGGCTGCGAGAAGCTGGCCCGGCCGTGGGCGGAGGCGATCGAGAAGGTGATCGTCGAGCAGCGAGGCTGAGGTCTGCCGCGAGCTTGTGTCTGCGGCCGCCGCTTCGCGGCTTAACTTCGCCTCGCGAAGTTAGCCTGCGACGCAAACACTGAACGAAGTTCAGTGTTTGTCGGTTCGTGCGATCGCCAGCAGGTGGTCCAGCTCGTCCTTGTGCTTGACCAGGTTGGACTGGTGCCAGCGGCGGATCAGCCACATCGTCGCGGCGACCACCAGCCCGAAGATGGTGATCGAGCCGAACGCCGACATGCCGAACTTGGTCAGCCCGGCGTAGAACGCGCCGAGGCCGAGGATGCAGGCCTGCTCGTTGAAGTTCTGCACCGCGATCGAGCGCCCGGCGCCCATCAGGTTGTGGCCACGGTGCTGCAGCAGCGCGTTCATCGGCACGATCAGGAAGCCGCAGATCGCGCCCATCACGATCAGGAAGGGCACGGCCGTCCACAGCGTGTTGATGAAGACCAGGCCGATCATCAGGAAGCCGACCACGATGGCCGTCGGGATCACCGAGGTGGCGCGGTCCAGCTTCATCGTCAGCGAGGCGATCACCGCGCCGGCGATCGAGCCGATCACCACCACGCCGGCCAGGTTGGAGGCCTGCGCCGTGCCGTAGCCGAGCGCGGCGGCGGCCCAGGCGAACACGATCACGCGCAGGTTGCCGAAGATGCCCCACAGCAGCGTGGTGGTGGCCAGCGAGATCTGGCCGAGCTTGTCGCCCCACAGCCGCGAGTTGCAGTTGGAGAAGTCGCGCACCAGCGGCAGCAGCCCGCTCATCGGCTGCAGCGGCGCGTCGGTGCGCGGGATGCGCAGGTTGAACAGCGCCGCGATGATGTAGAAGAACACGATCACCGAGATCGCCGCCTCCGGCGGGGTGTCGATGCCGGTGTCGAACACCGGCAGGTCGATGGACAGCAGCTCGCTGGCCACACGCTGGCCGACCAGCTGGCCGCCGACCAGGATGCCCAGGATGATCGAGGCGACCGTGAGGCCTTCGATCCAGCCGTTGCCCTTGACCAGCTGCGACGGCGGCAGCAGCTCGGTGAGGATGCCGTACTTGGCCGGCGAGTAGGCCGCCGCACCCAGCCCGACCACCGCGTAGGCCACCAGCGGGTGGCTGCCGAACAGCATCAGCAGGCATCCGGCCACCTTGATCGCGTTGGACGCGAACATCACCTTGCCCTTGGGAATGGCGTCGGCGAAGGCGCCGACGAACGGCGCCAGCAGCACATAGAACAGCGCGAACATCGGAGCCAGCGCCGGCACCTGCCAGGACGGCGCCTTGGACATGCGCAGCAGCTCCACCGCGGCCACCAGCAATGCGTTGTCGGCCAGCGAGCTGAAGAACTGCGCCGACATGATGGTGTAGAAGCCTTTTTTCATTCGCTCCGTATCGCGCGCTCTGGGCCCGGGGATGCGGGGAAGGGTCGGCGGCGCAGGGTTATAGCATGTGGTTACGGGCACTCCGCCGGGTATCCGTCCCCGAGCGTGAACGCGCTGGCAGAATCGGTTTCACCATGCCCCGTCCGATTGCCGCCACCATCCACACCGAGGCCCTGGCCCACAACGTCCGGCGCGCGCGGCAGGCGGCGCCGCAGTCGCGCGTCTGGGCGGTGGTCAAGGCCAATGCCTACGGCCACGGCATCGAGCGGGCCTACGCGGGCCTGTCCGGTGCCGACGGCTTCGCGCTGCTCGACCTCGACGAGGCGCGCCGGGTGCGCGAGCTCGGCTGGCGCGGGCCCATCCTGCTGCTCGAAGGCTGCTTCGAACCGCGCGACCTGGAACTTTGTTCGCGCCTGGACCTCTGGCACACAGTGCACCACGAGGCGCAGATCGACATGCTCGCCGCCCACAAGACCAGCGCGCCGCACCGCGTCTTCCTGAAGATGAACAGCGGCATGAACCGGCTCGGCTTCCGGCCGCAGCACTACCGGGCCGCCTGGCAGCGGCTGTCGGGGCTGACGCAGGTCGACGAGATCACGCTGATGACGCACTTCGCCGATGCCGACGGCACCGGCGGCGTGGCGGCGCAGCTCGAGGCCTTCGAGGCGGCGACGCGCGACCTGCCGGGCGAACGTTCGGTCAGCAACAGTGCGGCGACGCTGCGTTTTGCCGGTGCCGAGGGCGACGGACTGCGTGTCGGCGCCGACTGGGTGCGCCCGGGCATCATGGTCTACGGCTCGGCGCCCGACTACCCCGACCACGACGCCGCCGGCTGGGCCTTGCAGCCGGCGATGACGCTGAGCGCGAAGCTGATCGCGATCCAGGACCTGCGCGCCGGCGACCGTGTCGGCTACGGCGGCAGCTTCAGCGCACCCGGGCCGATGCGCATCGGCGTGGTCGCCTGCGGTTATGCCGACGGCTACCCGCGGATTGCACCGACCGGAACGCCGGTGCTGGTGGACGGCGTGCGCACACGCACCGTCGGCCGCGTCTCGATGGACATGATCACCGTCGACCTGACGCCGGTGCCCGGGGCGGGCCTGGGCAGCGAGGCCACGCTGTGGGGGCAGGGCCCGCACGGCAGCCTGCTGTCGATCGACGAGGTGGCGCGCTCGGCCGGCACGGTCGGCTACGAGCTGATGTGCGCGCTGGCGCCGCGCGTGCCGGTGAGCGTCGGCTGAGCGTCGTGAGCCGAGGCCGCGCCGACGCCGACCGATTCGAGCGCGGCGTGCGCGCCGACCTGCAGCGGCGCCGCTGGCTGCGCGTGCATGCCTTCCTGCTCGGCAGCCTGACCTTCCTGGCCTGCTGGGCGATCTCCGCGGCGCTGATGCGTGCCGGTGTCGCCGGCCTGGCCTTGCGCTGGCCGCTGGCGCTGGCCGGCGGCTACCTGGTGTTCCTGGCCCTGCTGTGGCTGTGGTGCCGCTGGCTGCTGTCGCGCGGCGAGGGCGACCTGGATCTGCCGCTGGACGACGCGCTGGACGGCCTGGCATCGCGCCGCAGCGGCGGTGGCGTCGAGTGTGGCGACAGCGGCCTGGAGGCCGGCGACCTCGCCGAAGGTGCGCTGCAGGCGGTCGGCTCGGCCGACGAAGGAGTCGTCATCGCCGTGCCGCTGGCCATCGTGGTGGGCATCGCGGTGCTGATCGCCAGCGGCCTGAGCCTGGCGGTGTTCGGGCTGTTCGGTGTCGAGGTGCTGCTCGGCGTGGCGGTGGAGATCGCCTTCGCCTCGGCCGGCGGTGCTCTGGCCTTCCGCGCCCGCCGCGAGGGCTGGCTGCTGCACGCCACCGGCCGGACCTGGAAGGCGATGTTCGCGCTGATCGCGGTCGCGGCGCTGCTCGGCGTGGTGATCGACCACTGGATGCCGCAGGCCGGCTCGCTGCCGCAGGCGATCCGGCTGCTGCGTGGCGGTGCCTGATGCGCATCAACTTCACGCTCGACCCGGCGCAGGTGGAGTTCAGCGCCATCCGCGCCCAGGGCGCCGGCGGCCAGAACGTCAACAAGGTGTCGAACGCGGTGCACCTGCGCTTCGACGTGCGTGCCTCGTCCCTGCCTGAAGCGCTGAAGGAGCGTCTGCTGGTCACCGCCGACCAGCGCATCAGCGCCGAGGGCGTGGTGGTCATCAAGGCACAGCAGCACCGCAGCCTGGAGATGAACCGCGCCGATGCGATGGCGCGGCTGCAGGCGATGCTCGACGCAGCGGCGACACTGCCGCGCACCCGCCGGCCGACGAAGCCGACGCGCGCCTCGAAGGAGCGCCGGCTGGAAGGCAAGTCGCAGCGCAGCGGCGTGAAGGCCGGCCGCGCGAAGATCAGCCTTTGATCAGGCGCGCTTGAAGAACGCCAGCAGCGTGCCGGCGGCGACGAACAGCGCGCCGAAGGTGCGGTTCATCGCCTTGATGTGCGACGGCGCCTTCAGCGTGCGCAGCACACGCGCGGCCAGCGCGGTGTAGCCGGCCATCACGACCAGGTCGGTGAAGGCCAGCGTCAGCGCGATCACCGTGTACTGCGGCAGCAGCGGCTGCGCCAGGTCGAGGAACTGCGGCACCACCGCGAGCAGGAACACCGTGCCCTTGGGGTTCAGCGCGTTGACGATCCAGCCGCGCACGAACAGCTCGCGCGGCGACCCGGCGCTCGTCCGCATGCCGTCGGCAGCCACCATCGGTGCCGCCGGCGCACGCCACTGCCTGAAACCCAGCCACACCAGGTAGGCCACGCCGCCCCACTTGACCACCGTGAAGGCCAGGCTGGAGGCGGCGATCAGCGCGCCCAGCCCGATGCCGACCACGACGATCTGCGTCCAGATGCCGGCGACCAGGCCGAAGCTCATCACGTAGCCGCGGCGGAAGCCGTGGTTCAGGCCGGCGCTCATCGCGGCGACGGCACCGGCGCCGGGCGACAGGCTGATCGCCCAGGCGGCGGCGAAGAAGGCAATCCAGGTCGAGAGGTCCATCGGGCGATTGTCGCCGGTCGCGCAAGACCTTGGCCGCCGCACGTGTCGCCGGCGCATGCGCGACCGCAGCCGCCTGCGCTGCGCACTTGCAGAGGCGCTTCGCTGCGGCGGCTGCAGCGAGAATGCTGCATGGCCAAGGACAAGTCGATCTACTCCTGCAACGAATGCGGCGCCACCAGCGCCAAGTGGCTGGGCAAGTGCCCGGGCTGCGGGGCGTGGAACACGCTGGTCGAGACGATCGCCGAGGGTGGCAGCGGCAAGAACCGCTTCCAGTCGCTGGCCAGGGCGCAGCCGGTGGCGACGCTGTCGGAGATCGAGGCCAGCGAGGTCGAGCGCCAGCCCACCGGCATCGACGAGCTCGACCGCGTGCTCGGCGGCGGCATCGTCGAAGGCGGCGTGGTGCTGATCGGCGGCGACCCGGGCATCGGCAAGAGCACGCTGCTGCTGCAGGCGCTCGACGCGCTGTCGCGCTCGATGAAGACGCTGTACGTGACCGGCGAGGAGAGTGGCGCCCAGGTCGCGCTGCGGTCGCGCCGGCTCGGTCTGGACGGCTCGCAGGTGCGTGTGCTGGCCGAGATCCAGCTCGAGCGCATCCTCGCCACCATCGAAGCCGAGCAGCCGGCGGTGTGCGTGATCGACTCGATCCAGACCGTCTACTCCGACCAGCTCAGCTCGGCGCCCGGCTCGGTCGCGCAGGTGCGCGAGTGTGCGGCGCACCTGACGCGCACCGCGAAGGCCAGCGGGACGACGGTGATCCTGGTCGGCCATGTCACCAAGGAAGGCCAGCTGGCCGGCCCGCGTGTGCTCGAGCACATCGTCGACACGGTGCTGTACTTCGAGGGCGACACCCATTCCAGCTTCCGCCTGGTTCGGGCGATCAAGAACCGCTTCGGCGCGGTCAACGAGATCGGCGTGTTCGCGATGACCGAGCGTGGCCTGAAGGGCGTCGCCAACCCGAGTGCGATCTTCCTGTCCACCCATGGCGAGCCGGTGCCCGGCTCCTGCGTGCTGGTCACGCTGGAGGGCACGCGGCCGCTGCTGGTGGAGATCCAGGCGCTGGTCGATGCCGGCGGGCCGAGCCCGCGGCGTCTCTCGGTGGGCCTGGAGCGCGACCGGCTGGCGATGATGCTGGCGGTGCTGCACCGCCATGCCGGCATCGCCGCCTTCGACCAGGACGTGTTCGTCAATGCCGTCGGCGGCGTGCGCATCAGCGAGCCGGCCGCCGACCTGGCGGTGATGCTGGCCATCCAGGGGTCCTTGCGCGCCAGGCCCTTGCCACGCGGCTTCTTCGCCTTCGGCGAGGTCGGTCTCGCCGGCGAGGTCCGCCCGGCGCCGCGCGGCCAGGAGCGGCTGAAGGAAGCCGCCAAGCTCGGCTTCTCGGTCGCCGTGGTGCCGAAGGCGAACGTGCCGAAGAAGGCCATCGAGGGCCTGACGATCCACGCCGTCGAGCGCATCGAGGAGGCGATCGAGCTGGTGCGCAACCTCTGAGGCGGGCACGATGCGCATCGCGGTGATCTCCGACGTGCACGGCAACCTGCCGGCGCTCGACGTGGTGCTGGCCGACATCGCCGCCAGCGGAGCCGACCTGACGCTGAACCTCGGCGACATCCTGTCCGGCCCGCTGTGGCCGGTCGAGACCGCGCAGCGGCTGATGGCGCTGGGCCTGCCGACGATCCGCGGCAACCACGAACGCCAGCTGCTGACGCTGCCGCGCGAGCGTTTGGGCGCCTCCGACGGCTTCGCGGCCGACGTGATCAGCGCCGCGCAGCGCGACTGGCTGGTGGCGTTGCCGTCGACGATGGAACCGGCGCCAGGGGTGTTCTGCTGCCACGGCACGCCGGCGAGCGACCTGACCTACCTGCTCGAGACCGTCACGCCCGCAGGCTGGCGCGGCCCGGGCGAAGCCGGCTTGCGCGCGGCGACGGCGGACGAAGTCGACCAGCGGCTCGGCGGGACACGCCAGCGGCTGATCCTCTGCGGCCACACCCATGTGCCGCGGGCAGTGCGGCTCGACGACGGGCGGCTGGTCGTCAACCCTGGCAGCGTCGGCCTGCAGGCCTACGACGACGTGCACCCGCAGCCGCACCTGGTCGAGAACGGTTCGCCGCACGCACGCTACGCGCTGCTGACGCAGCGCGGCGCCGACTGGCAGGTCGAGCTGCGTGCCCTGCCCTATGCGCACGAGGACGCGGCCCGGCGCGCCGAGGCGAACGGCCGCGGCGACTGGGTCGATGCGCTGCGCAGCGGCCGCGTCGGCCGCTGGGAAAGTGGCGCCGTGCCCGTAGCATCGCGGCCATGAATCCGATCGTCGGCTGGGCGCTGGCCGCCCTCTTCACCGCCCTCGCCTGGTATCAGTACGGCTGGCCGGGCGTGCTGTTCGCGGTCTCCGCGGTGGTGTTCTGGCTGCTGCTGCAGTTCAGCCGCGCGATGCGGGCGATGAAGCTGGCCGGACAGGCGCCGGTCGGCCGGGTCGACAGCGCCGTGATGCTCAACGCCAGGCTGCGCACGGGCATGACCATGCTGCAGGTGATCGGCCTGACGAAGAGCCTGGGCCGCAAGCTCGAGGCTGCCGGCGACGCCGGCGATCAGGACGACTGGGCCTGGGGCGACGAAGGCGGCAGCGAGGTGCGGCTGCACTTCACGGCCGGCAAGCTGGCACGGTTCGAGCTGGTGCGACCTGCGCCGTAAAATCGCCGGTTCGGAAAAACCCTGGAGAGCTGCCATGTCGATGGCCGACCGCGACGGAAAGATCTGGATGGATGGCCAGCTGGTGGAATGGCGCGACGCCAAGATCCACGTGCTGAGCCACACGCTGCACTACGGTTGCGGTGCCTTCGAGGGCGTGCGGGCCTACAACACCGTCAACGGCACGGCCATCTTCCGCCTGCGCGAGCACACCGAGCGGCTGTTCAACAGCGCCAAGATCCTGCGCATGAAGATCCCCTTCAGCGTCGAGCAGGTGATGGAGGCGCAGCGCGAGGTGGTGCGTGTCAACAAGCTGGAGAGCTGCTACCTGCGGCCGCTGACCTGGATCGGCTCCGAGAAGCTGGGCGTCAGCCCCAAGGGCAACACCATCCACCTGATGATCGCCGCCTGGGCCTGGGGCGCCTACCTCGGCGAAGAAGGTATGAAGCGCGGCATCCGCGTGAAGACCTCGAGCTACACCCGCCACCACGTCAACATCACGATGACGCAGGCCAAGGCGGTGAGCAACTACACCAACTCCATCCTCGCCAACATGGAGGCCACCGACGACGGCTACGACGAGGCGCTGCTGCTCGATGCCGCCGGCTTCGTCTCCGAAGGCGCCGGCGAGAACCTGTTCGTGATCAAGAACGGCGTGGTCTACACGCCCGACCTGTCGGCCGGCGCGCTCAACGGCATCACGCGCAACACCATCTTCGCGATCTGCCAGGACCTGGGGATCAAGCTGGTCGAGAAGCGCATCACCCGCGACGAGGTCTACATCGCCGACGAGGCCTTCTTCACCGGCACGGCGGCGGAAGTCACGCCGATCCGCGAACTCGACCGTGTCGAAATCGGCCGTGGCTCGCGCGGGCCGGTCACCGAGAAGATCCAGAGCGCGTTCTTCGACATCGTCAACGGACGCAACCCCAAGTACGCCGAGTGGCTGACCAAGGTCTGAGCATCATGAGCAGCAGCGAATCCAAGGCCGTGGTCGAGGTGACCGCGAAGGACGTGCAAGGCCCCGGCGTGGTGGCCTGCCCGAATCCGAAGATGACCCTGTGGAGCAATCATCCGCGTGTCTTCATCGACGTGGCGACCGAGGGCGAAGGCAAGTGCCCGTACTGCGGCACGGTGTACCGGCTGAAGGCAGGCGAGAAGCTCCACGCGCACTGACGCCGAGCGCGCCATGACCCGCTCCCTCGTCATCGCGCCGCAGTGGATCGGCGACGCGGTGATGTCCGAGCCGCTGCTCGCGCGCCTGGCGGCGCGCGGCGAGTCGCTCGCCGTCGCCGCGCTGCCCTGGGTGGCGCCGGTGTACCGGGCGATGCCGCAGGTGCGCGAGGTCATCGAGCTGCCGTTCGCCCACGGCCGGCTCGACTGGGCGGCGCGGCGGCGCATCGCCGCCACGCTGCGCGGCCGCTTCGACGTGGCCTACGTGCTGCCCAACTCGATCAAGGCGGCGCTGATCCCCTGGTTCGCCGGCATCGCGCTGCGCATCGGCTACCGCGGCGAAGGCCGCTGGCTGCTGCTCAACCGCATGCACGCCAACCCGGGCGGGCGGCCGCCGATGGTGGCGTTCTACGCCGCGCTGTCGGGCGAGGCGGCGCGCGACGGCGAGCGTCCGCGCATGGCCTTCGAGCCGCGCATCGTGCACGCCGCGGCGCGCGGCGCCGGTGTCGAGCCCGGCGGCTACTGGGCCTTTGCGCCCGGGGCCGAGTACGGCCCGGCCAAGTGCTGGCCGGCGGCGCACTACGCCGAGCTGGCGCGTGCGCTGCACGCGGCCGACGGCACACCGGTGCTGCTGCTCGGCTCGGGCAAGGAGGCCGCGCTGGCGCAGGAGATCGCCGACGCCGCGCCAGGCGCCTGCCGGGTGATGGCCGGGCAGACCTCGCTGATGGATGCGATGGCGCTGATCGCCGGCGCGCGCGGCCTGGTCAGCAACGACTCCGGGCTGATGCACGTGGCCGCCGCCTTCGGCCTGCCGCAGGTGGCGGTGTTCGGCTCGACCAGCCCCGAACACACGCCGCCGCTGAACCCGCGTGCCCGCGTGCTGTGGCTCAAGGACGAGCTGAAGCTCGATTGCATGCCCTGCTTCGAACGCAGCTGTCGCTACGGCCACACCCGCTGCCTGACCGAGGTGGCGCCGCAGCGCGTTCATGCGGCACTCGGCGAGGCGCTTCGAGCACCACAGTGAACGCGGACGGCGATCGCCGGCGCAGCGATGCGCTGATGCGCGACGCGCTGCTCGGCGCCGGCACCTCGGTGTGGGAATGGGACGTGTGCAGCGACCGGCTCACCAACTTCCAGGCCAGTGTGGCCGTGCTCGGCCATTCGCACGAGGGCCTGGAGCCGGTGCAGGAGACCTGGAACCGCTTCATCCATCCCGACGACCTGGCCGCCAACCACGAGGCCTACCTGCGCCATGCGCGCGGCGAGACGGCGATCTTCGAGCACGAGTACCGTGCGCTCGCCCACGACGGCAGCTGGCGCTGGGTGGCCGAACGCGGCCGCATCGTCGAGCGCACGCCCGAGGGCGAACCGCTGCGTGTGGTGGGCACGCTCACCGACATCAGCCAGCGCCGTGCCGCGCAGGGCGAGGCGCTGGAGCTGGCCGAGCGCCTCGGCCGCATCGTGCGCAGCGTGCCCGGCGTGGTCTACCAGTACCGCACGCTGCCCGACGGCAGCGGCCAGTTCCCGTTCATCAGCGAGAGCTGCATCGACCTGCTCGGCGTGATGCCGAAGGCGCTGATGGGCGACGCCAGCCGTGCGCTGCGGCTGATCGAGCGCGAGGACCGGCCGCGCGTGTTCGCCGGCGTGGCGGCGGCGCTGCGCGCGATGCAGAGCTGGCGCTGCGAGTTCCGCCTCTACCTGGCCGGCGGCCGGCACCGCTGGGTGCGCCTGCACGCGACCCCGCAGCGCGAGGCCGACCGCAGCGTGCTGTGGCACGGCTACATCGAGGACATCACCGACACGCACGAGCTCGAGCAGGCCCGTGCCGCGGCGGCCGCTGCGCAGGCGTCCAACCGCGCCAAGACCGAGTTCCTCTCGCGCATGAGCCACGAGCTGCGCACGCCGCTGAACGCGGTGCTCGGCTTCGCACAGCTGCTCGAGATCGACGAGCGCGAGCCGCTGACCGCGATGCAGCGCCGCCGCGTCGAACTGATCCGCGAGGGCGGTACGCACTTGCTGCAGATGATCAGCGAGCTGCTCGACCTGACCCGCATCGAGTCGGGCCAGCTCGCGGTGACGCCGACCCTGCTGTCGCTGGACATGCTGGTGGCCGACTGCGTCGAGATGGTGCGCCCGCAGGCCGACGCCGCCCGCGTATCGCTGCAGCTGGCCGGCGGCGCGGCGACGGTGCGCGCCGATGCGACGCGGCTGCGCCAGGTGCTGCTGAACCTGCTGAGCAATGCGATCAAGTACAACCGCGCCGAGGGCCGCGTCGACATCGTCGTCGGCGAGGCTGGCGAGCGGGCCGTGGTGTCGGTGCGGGACACCGGCGTGGGCATCCCCGCCGAGGACATGGCCACCGTGTTCCAGCCGTTCCACCGCGGTGCGCAGGCAAGCAGCAGCATCGAAGGCGCCGGCATCGGCCTGGCGGTGACGAAATCGCTGGTCGAGCTGATGGGCGGGCAGATCGAGGTCGACAGCACGCCGGGTGTCGGCTCGACCTTCAGCGTGCGGCTGCCGCGCGGCTGAGCGGCAGCTGGCTACAGGTTGCCCACCGCCAGTACCGGCCCCGTCGGCGCGCCGGTGGGTGAGCCGCCCGGCGGCTCCAGGCTGACCGCGAGGTGGTCGGTGCCCGGCGGCAGCTGGGCGCGGCGCACCACCGTCGCAGCGTTGGCGGCGATCAGGCCCAGCGAGCGCGGCGGGTTCTTGCCGGCCGCGGCCCACAGCTCGAGCGTGCGGTCGTTGCGCAGCTCGACGGCGGCGATCGGCTTGGCCACCACCGTGCGGCCGTCGCCGCTGATGCTGGCGACGAACGACGCCGGCATCACGCCGCCCTCGCCACCCGGCGCGGTGGCGTTGAGCACCACCACGATCGGTGGCTGCACCGGTGCCGGGCTGGCCAGCAACACGGCCAGGCTGAGGGCCGCGACGCTGGCCAGCGCCGCGAAGCCGCGCCAGTAGGCCAGCCGCGCCCACCAGCGTGCCGGCGGCGGCGCGGCGGCGGCGCCGAACAGGCGCGCCTCGATGCGTTGCCACACCTGCGGCGAAGGCGGCTCGGGCACGATGCCCGCGGTCAGCGGCATCAGCCGCTGCTGCCAGCCCCGCACCGCCCCGCGCAGCATCGGGTGGGCCGGCAGCAGCGCCTCGAAGCGCCGCCGCGCCGGCCCGCGCAGCGTGCCGGCCACGTAGGCCGCGGCGAGGCGGTCGGCGAGCTCGGGGCGGCCATAGTCCATCTCAGGCGCCTCCGGCCAGGTCGCGCTTCGCGGCGCCGTCGAGGCAGCCCTTCAGCGAGATCAGCGCGCGCCGCACCCAGGACTTCACCGTGCCCAGCGGCTGGCGCATCTGCTGCGCCACCTCGGCGTGCGACAGGCCGTCGAAGAAGGCCAGCGCCACGCTCTGCCGCTGCTGCGCGCTCAGGCCCGCCATGCAGCGCGACAGCGCGCGCGCATCGGCCGCCCGGCTCAGCAGTTCGAGCGGGCCGGCACTGTCGTCCGCCACCTGGTCGTACACGTCCACGTCCTCTGCATCATCGCCGCCGGCGAGGCGGGCGGCCTGGATCTGCGGCTGGGTTTGCGCGCGGCGCAGGCTGTCGATGGCGCGGTTGCGCGCGATGCTGGTCAGCCAGGTCAAGGGCTGGCTCTGCGCCGCATCGAAGCTCTGCGCCGAGCGCCAGACGTTGACATACACCTCCTGGAGGATGTCCTCGGCCTGGGCCCGGTCGCGGTTGATGCGCAGGATGACGGCGAACAGATGCGCACTGCTGCGCTGGTAGAGCGTGGCAAATGCCGCACGATCGCCGAGCCCGGCGCGGCCGAGCAGCTGCGCGAGCTCGCGGCTGCGTTCGGTCCAGTCGGTCGCGGAGGCGGCGGGCATGACCTCCAATGTACGCAGCCGGGCGGCGCCCGGATGCGCTTCGTACAATGCCCTGCCCACAGGAAAGCACCGATGTCCAGCCGCAACCAGTTCGTCCTCACCCTGTCGTGCCGCGATACCAAGGGCATCGTGCACGCCGTCTCGGGCCTGCTGTTCCAGGCCGGCTGCAACATCATCGACTCGCAGCAGTTCGGCGACGTGCTGGCCAGCGACGCGACCGGCCTGTTCTTCCTGCGCGTGCACTTCGAGGCGCCGCCGCACCTGGCCGACACGGCCAAGCTCGACCCGCTGTTCACCCACCTGCGCGAGCAGTTCGGCATGTCGGCGCAGCTTCATTCGCTGGCGCGCAAGCCGCGCCTGCTGCTGATGGTCAGCAAGCACGGCCACTGCCTGAACGACCTGCTGTTCCGCTGGCGTTCGGGGCAGCTCGACGTCGAGATCCCGGCGATCGTCTCCAACCACCCCGACTACGCCGACCTGGCGGCCAGCTACGGCATCCCCTTCCACCACCTGCCGCTGGCCACCGGCTCGGGCGCCGAGGCCAAGCGGGCGCAGGAGCAGCAGGTCGAGGCGCTGGTCGACAAGGAACAGATCGACCTGGTGGTGCTGGCGCGCTACATGCAGATCCTGTCCAGCGAGTTCTGCCAGTTCCTGCGCGGCCGGGCGATCAACATCCACCACAGCTTCCTGCCCAGCTTCAAGGGCGCCAAGCCGTACTACCAGGCACACGAGCGCGGCGTGAAGCTCATTGGTGCGACGGCGCACTACGTCACTGCCGAGCTCGACGAGGGCCCGATCATCGAGCAGGACGTCGAGCGTGTCGACCACACGCTGAGCCCGGAGGACTTCACCGCCGTCGGCCGCGACGTCGAGTGCGTGGTGCTGGCCCGCGCGGTGCGCTGGCACGTCGAGCACCGCGTGCTGCTCAACGGCCGCAAGACGGTCGTGTTCCGCTGAGTCGAGGCACGACGCCGACATGCCGCGCGCCAAGCCGCCACCGCCGCCGTCGACGCCCGACGAGATCGAGCAGCAGTTCTACGAGGCGATGCAGTCGGCCGACATCGACGCGCTGATGGCGGTCTGGTCCGACGACGACGACATCGTCTGCGTGCACCCGGGCGGCCCGCGCGTCGTCGGCGCGGCGGCGATCCGCGCCGCCTTCGAGGCGATCTTCGCCAACGGCGCGATCGCGGCGCGGCCCGACAAGGTGCGCCGGCTGCAGACCATGAACTGCGCGGTGCACAGCGTGCTCGAGCGCATCGACATCGCCACCGACGAAGGCGTGCAGACGGCCTGGGTGGTGGCGACCAACGTCTACGTGAAGTCCGGCGCACGCTGGGCGATGGCGGCGCACCACGCGAGCCCCGGCTCGGCGCGCGAGGTACAGGACATCGTCGAGGCCGGCTCGACGATCCACTGAACAGTGGAGCGCTACCGATCGCCGCGCTGGCTGCCCGGCGGCAATGCCCAGACCATCTGGCCGGCGCTGTTCGGGCGGCGCCGACATGGCCCGCCGCTGCGGTTCCGCCGCGAGCGCTGGGACACGCCGGATGCCGACTTCGTGGATGCGGATTGGCTGGGCGAAGACATCACTGCCCCGCTGCTGGTGATGTTCCACGGCCTCGAAGGCTCGACGAAGAGCCACTATGCGCAGGCCTTCGCCGACTGGGCGCGACGCCACGGCTGGCGCTTCGTGATGCCGCATTTCCGCGGTTGCTCGGGCGAGCTGAACCGTGCGCCGCGCGCCTACCACTCGGGCGACTTCGAGGAGATCGGCTGGATGCTCGCGCAGGCGAAGGCCCGCCACGCCGGGCCGATGGCGGCGGTCGGCGTGTCGCTGGGCGGCAATGCCTTGCTGCGCTGGGCCGAGGAGGCCGGCGAGAGCGCCTCGGCCAGCGCGAAGGCGGTCGCAGCGATCAGCTCGCCGATCGACCTGGCCGCCGGCGGGCACGCCATCGGCCGCGGCTTCAACCGGCTGGTCTACACACGCATGTTCCTGCGCTCGATGAAGCCGAAGGCGCTGGCCAAGCTGGCCCAGCACCCGGGCCTGTTCAGCCGCGAGAAGCTGCTTGCCGCGCGAGACCTCTACGACTTCGACAATGTCTTCACCGCGCCGCTGCACGGCTTCCGCGACACCGACGACTACTGGGCGCGCGGTTCGGCCAAGCCGCACCTGCACCGCATCCGCATCCCGGCGCTGGTGCTCAACGCGATCAACGACCCCTTCGTGCCGGGCAGCAGCCTGCCGGTGGCGCAGGAGGTCGGGCGCCACGTCACGCTGTGGCAGCCGGCGCACGGCGGCCATGTCGGCTTTCCGGGCGGGCGCTGGCCGGGCCACGTGATGACCCTGCCCGACGAGGTGATGGGCTGGATCACCCGCCGGCTTTGACGCAGCATCGGCCCATGGACGAGATCGTCAAGGCGGCGCTGAAGAAGTGGCCCAACGTGCCGCACTGCCGCGGCTGGCTGGCGCTGGACGCACGCGGCGACTGGTACATGCGCGACGACCGCGTGCAGCGCGCCGGGCCGTTCCCGCAGGTCAAGGGCAGCCGCATCCTGCACGACAAGCTGCGCGAGTTCATCCACCGCAACTACGCGGCCGACGAACACGGCGCCTGGTTCTTCCAGAACGGGCCCCAGCGGGTCTACGTCGAGCTGGAGGCGGCACCGTTCGTGTGGCGGCTGGCGCCGGGCGACGGATCGCCGAGCATCACCAGCCACAGCGGCCTGCCGGCGCAGTTCGAATCGGCCTGGCTGGACGGGCAAGGGCGGCTGTTCCTCGCCACCGACCTCGGCCTCGGCATCGTCCACACGCTGGACATGGAGGCCGCCGCTGAGGCGGTGGAGCGCGGCGCCTGGGCGCCGCAGGAGATCACCTTCGCCGCGCTGCCACAGCGCTTCGGCTACCGGCTCAGCCCGGCGGCCGACGCCGCGGTTCAGCTGCCGTAGAAGACGTAGTCGGCCTCGTAGGCGACCTGCTTGCGCTGGCCCTTGGCCGTGGCGTCGCAAGTCGCGGCCGGCGCCACGCCGCCCTTGGTGTTCAGGCGCTGGATGTAGGCCACGCCCTGCATCGCGCCGGCGCCCATGGCCGGTTCGGCCTTGACCAGCTGCAGCGGGATGTTGCCCGGCGCGGCCGGCGCCACGGCGACCTGCTTGCCGGTGACCCGCGAGCCGTCGGCGGCCTCCCAGGTCGGGCCGGCGTAGTACTTGCCGACCGTCTTGCGGTCCATCGAGTACAGCGTCGCCACCGGGGCGACGAAGGCCCACTCGTGGGCACCGGCCATGTCCTTCTTCTCGCGGCACTCGTAGGTGATCTCGCCGACGCCGGTGGTGGTCATCGTCTGCCTGAGGCCGGCCGGCACGCGCACGGCCTCGGGCAGCGTGGTGTTGTCGACCGGCTTCATCGCCATCGGCGACGGGGTGGTGGCGCAGGCCGAGATCAGCGCGGCGAGGCCGAGCAGCGGGAGGGTCTTGTTCATCAGGGGGCTCCGGGTGGGTGGGTGCGGGGCGGGGCCTGCCGGCCCCGACGCGCTGTACGCCGGGGTCCCCTGCGCGGATGCAGCGGGCATGAAAAAGCCGGCCCGCGGGCCGGCTTTCATTGCAGCGCGAGGCGCTTACTTCGCGGCCGAGGCCGCCGCTGCCGGCGCCTTGGGCTCCTCGAACTTGGCGCCGCCCTGGTTGGCCATGTAGACCACCGCGCGGCCGATCTCCAGGTCGCTGAAGTCGCCGCCGCCCTGCGCGCCCATCGCGCCCTTGCCTTTCAGGGCCGAGCTCAGCAGGGCCTCGAAGCCGGTCTTGATGCGCGGCTCCCAGGCGGCGGCGTCGCCGACCTTCGGCGCGCCGGCGGCACCGGCGGTGTGGCAGGCCGTGCACTGGGCGGCGAAGACCTGCTGGCCGGTCTTCAGGGCGGAAGCGTCGGAGGCGTCCTTGACCTCGATGCTGCCGATCGGCTGGATGCGGCGCGCCACCGCTTCGGCGCCCAGCGCGTCGCTGCCGGCGGCGTCCCGGTGCTCGGCGCCGACGTACTTGACCAGCAGCACGATCAGGAAGATCGGGATCACGAAGGAGAACACCACCGCCAGGACGAGTTGCTTGGGCGTCTTGATCGGGCCTTCGTGCGGGCCGTCGTGGTCGTGGGAGTCGCTCATGAAATCCTCGGTGTCGGGGCTGTCGGGTGTTCTCGGGGCGCCGCTCCCGCGCGGCCCGGCCGGGGGGAGCAAAAACCCGCGAATTATAGGGGGCACCGCGGCAGGCCCCGGGGACAGCCCCCGGCTTGACAGTCGCCCGGGCGGCGGCGATGGTCCGGCCTTCGCGGGCGGCAGATCCGCGGGCCAGGAGACAGCCGATGGAACATGCCCAGCGCGAGCACATCGCCACCGTGATGCAGGTCGCCGCCGACGGCGCCCACGCCCGGGCGGCGCTGACGCACGACGAGATCATCCGCCGCTCCTGGCACCGCTGCGTGCACGAGCACCGGCTCGACCCGACGCGCATGCAGGAGGCGGTGATCCTGCCCGGCGAGCGGCTGCGCGAGCACCAGGACCAGCTCGAGGCCTTCCTGCACATCGCCCGCCATGGGCTGGAGACGCTGTACCAGCAGGTCGCCGGCATGGGCTACGTGGTGCTGCTGACCGACGCGCGCGGCGTGACGGTCGACTTCATCGGCGACCTGCAGCTCGACTCCAGCCTGCGCCGCGCCGGCCTCTACCTGGGCGCCGACTGGAGCGAGCACAACGCCGGCACCTGCGGCGTCGGCACCTGCATCAGCACCGGCGAGGCGCTGACCGTGCACCTGGGCGATCACTTCGACGCCACCCACATCCCGCTGACCTGCACCACCGCGCCGGTGTTCGACGCCGCCGGCCAGCTGACCGCGGTGCTCGACATCTCCGCGCTCAGCTCGCCGCAGCCCAAGGCCAGCCAGCACCTGGCGCTGCAGCTGGTCAAGGTCTACGCGCAGCACATCGAGAACGCCACCTTCCTGCACCGCTTCCGCGGCGACTGGATCCTGCGGCTGTCGGCCGCGCCGCAGTTCCTCGACGTCAACCCCGAGTACCTGCTGGCGGTCGACGCCTCCGGGCGGGTGCTCGGCCACAACCGCCGCGCCCAGCAGCTGCTGCAGGCCGATGCGCGGCTGCCGCTGATCGGCCAGCACATCGAGCGGCTGTTCGACCTGCGTGTCGACGACCTGCCGCGTTTCGGCTCGACGCGGCCGGCCGACCAGCGCGCGGTGCTGCTCGCCGGCGGCCGCCAGCTGGTCTTCATGGCGGCCACGCCGCCGCCGGCACGGCCGCTGCCGGCGCGCAGCGCAGCGGTGGTGCCGGCGCCGCTGGCGGCGCTGTCGGGTGGTGATGCGGCGCTGGACCGGCAGATCGAACGTGCCGCGCGGCTGGTCAACTCGCCGGTCAGCCTGCTGATCACCGGCGAGACCGGTTCGGGCAAGGAGTTCTTCGCCAAGGCGCTGCATGCCAGCAGCGAGCGCCGCGGCCGGCCCTTCGTCGCGGTGAACTGCGCGGCGATTCCCGAGACGCTGATCGAGAGCGAGCTGTTCGGCCACCTGCCGGGCAGCTTCTCGGGCGCGGCGCCGCGCGGCAAGCGCGGGCTGATCCAGGAGGCCGACGGCGGCACGCTGTTCCTCGACGAGATCGGCGACATGCCGCGTGCGCTGCAGGCCCGGCTGCTGCGCGTGCTGGCCGAGCGCGAGGTGCTGCCGGTCGGCGCGACCAGGCCGGTGCCGGTCAACATCCGCGTCATCGCCGCGACCCATGCCGACCTGGAGGGGCTGGTGCGCGAAGGCCGCTTCCGCGACGACCTGTACTACCGCCTCAACGGCGCGCACTTCACGCTGCCGCCGCTGCGCGAGCGCCGCGACCTCGGCTGGATGATCGACCGCCTGCTGCGCCAGTGCGGCGACGAGCACGAGACGGCGCCGGCGCTGGGCGCGGCAGCGCGGGCGCGCCTGCTCGCCCACCCCTGGCCGGGCAACCTGCGCGAGCTGCGCAACGTGCTCGACTACGCCTGCAGCGTGGCCAGCGACGGCGAGATCGGACTGGCCGACCTGCCGGACGCGCTGCGCCCGGCCGAGCGCCGCAGTCTCGACCCGTCCGCGGCCAGCGACGAAGCCGCGCGGCTGCTGCAGCAGCTGCGCCTGGCGCACTGGAACGTCAGCGCGGTGGCGCGGGCCCAGGGTCTGTCGCGCATGACGCTGTACCGGCGCATGAAGCGCTGGGGCATCGCATCGCCGAACCGGCTCGACGACGCCTGAGCCGCGTCCCGCGCTGCGACAGCTGTCACCTTGCGCGGGGTGTGACAGCTGTCTCGCTGTGACAGCTGCGCGGGCTGCGCTGCTGCGCCGCCGCAATCGACGCAAGTGCGCGCCAGGCCACGCTTAACGAGCGCTGCGGGGCGCTTCGGCGGGCGGCCGATGCTGCAGGCCCGCAACTTGATCTCCATCACCTGCCGGCCGACGACGCGCCGGTGCATTCACCCGATGGAGACAAGCCCATGACGACCGAGACCCTGATCTCGCCCACCGAACAGGCCACGGCCTGGCTAGCCCGCTTCGGCGCAGCCCTGGCACGCGGCGACGCCGCGGCCGCCGCCGCGCTGTTCGACGACGACTGCTACTGGCGCGACCTGGTCGCCTTCACCTGGAACATCCGCACGCAGGAGGGCAAGGCGGCGGTGCGCGCGATGCTCGATGCGCGCCTGGCCGACGTGAAGCCTTCCAGCTTCAGGATCGAGGGCGAGGCGACGGAGGCCGGCGGCGTCACCGAGGCCTGGTTCCGCTTCGAGACCGCCGTGGCGCGCGGCCGCGGCCACCTGCGCCTGAAGGGCGACAAGGCGTGGACGCTGCTCACCACGATGGTCGAGCTGAAGGGCCACGAGGAGAAGAAGGGCGAGCAGCGCATCAAGGGTGCCGAGCATGGCGTGCACCCGGGGCGCAAGAACTGGCTGGAGCAGCGCGAGGAAGAGGCGCGCACGCTGGGCTACAGCGAGCAGCCGCATGTGCTGATCGTCGGCGGCGGGCAGGGCGGCATCATGCTGGCGGCGCGGCTGCGCCGGCTCGGCGTGCCGACCATCGTGGTCGAGAAGAATGCGAAGCCCGGCGATTCCTGGCGCAAGCGCTACAAGAGCCTGTGCCTGCACGACCCGGTCTGGTACGACCACCTGCCCTACCTGCCCTTCCCGGACGACTGGCCGGTGTTCGCGCCCAAGGACAAGATCGGAGACTGGCTGGAGATGTACACGAAGATCATGGAGCTCAACTACTGGGGCTCCACGGTCTGCAAGAAGGCTCGCTTCGACGAGAAGACGCAGACCTGGGAAGTGCAGGTCGAGCGCGACGGCAAGCCGCTGACGCTGCGCCCGAAGGAGCTGGTGTTCGCGCTGGGCGTCTCCGGCTACCCGAACGTGCCGAAGATCGCCGGTGCCGAGACCTTCCTCGGCGACCAGCACCACAGCAGCCAGCATCCCGGCCCGGAGAAGTACAAGGGCAAGAAATGCGTGGTGCTGGGCTCCAACAACTCGGCGCACGACATCTGCGCCGCGCTGTGGGAGCACGGCGCCGACGTGACGATGATCCAGCGCAGCTCGACGCACATCGCGCCGTCGGACTCGCTGATGGAGCTGGCGCTTGGCGGCTTGTACTCCGAGCAGGCGGTGAAGAACGGCATCGACCACCACACCGCCGACCTGATCTTCGCCTCCGTGCCGTACAAGATCATGCACAGCTTCCACGTGCCGGTGTACGACGAGATGAAGAAGCGCGATGCCGACCTGTATGCTCGCCTCGAGAAGGCCGGCTTCATGCTCGACTTCGGTGACGACGGCTCGGGCCTGTTCATGAAGTACCTGCGCCGCGGCTCGGGCTACTACATCGACGTCGGCGCCTCCGAGCTGGTGGCCAACGGCAGCATCAAGCTGAAGAGCCGGGTCAACATCGAGCGCATCAACCCGAAATCGGTGACGCTGTCCGACGGCACCGAGCTGCCCGCCGACCTGATCGTCTACGCGACCGGCTACGGCTCGATGAACGGCTGGCTGGCCGACCTGATCTCACCCGAAGTGGCCGACCAGGTCGGCAAGGTCTGGGGCCTGGGTTCGGGCACGACCAAGGACCCGGGGCCGTGGGAGGGCGAGCTGCGCAACATGTGGAAGCCGACGCAGGTGCCGCACCTGTGGTTCCACGGCGGCAACCTGCACCAGTCGCGCCACTACTCGCAGTTCCTGTCGCTGCAGCTGAAGGCGCGCCAGGCCGGCATCGCGACGCCGGTCTACGAGCCGGCGCCGAGCCACCACAAGCGCTGAGCCGGTGCCGAGCGGGCCCCTGCGGGCCCGCGAGTGACTGGCGAAGAGCTGCGGGCACGCTTGCCCGCAGCGCGGCCTGCAAGGCTGAGCCGGGCGTGTCGCACGCCGGGGCGTAGAATCCGCGCCGGCGTGCGACCGTGGTGAAGTGGATATCATGCAGCCCTCCGAAGGCTACGTCGCAGGTTCGATTCCTGCCGGTCGCGCCACTCGGCGCCGCACTCCCCACGCTGCCGCGCCGCTCCCTGCAGCAGGTTCCACGGCAGATGACGCAGAAGCCCCCGAAGGCCAGCAGCAAGGCGACGATGGAACGTCGCTCCGGCCACGACCGCCGTCAGGTCGACAAGGGGCCGCCGGGCCGCGTCGAGCGGCGCCGTGTCGCCGAGCCGCGCAAGCCCGAGGTCGCCGAGCTCGACATGACCGAGTCGGAATGGAGCGAACTGGCCCAGCAGGCGGCCATGCCGCCCGCGGACAAACCCAAGAAGGCCGACTGATCGATCAGCCCTGAGTCGAGTGGCGGATCAGGTGGTCGAAGGCCGACAGTGCCGCCTTCGCCCCTTCGCCCGCGGCGATGACGATCTGCTTGTAAGGCGTCGTCGTCGCGTCGCCGGCGGCGAACACGCCGGCGAACGCTGGTCGCACCCTTTGCGTCGACGATGATCTCGCCGTAGCGCGACAGCTCCAGCGTGCCCTTCAGCCACTCGGTGTTGGGCACCAGGCCGATCTGCACGAACACGCCGGCCAGCTCGATGCCGAAGTCGGCGCCGGTCGTGCGGTCCTTGTAGTGCAGGCCGGTGACCTTCTGGCCATCGCCGATGATCGCGGTGGTCTGCGCGTTGGTGTGGATGGTCACGTTGGCCAGGCTCTTCAGCTTGCTCACGAGCACGGCGTCGGCCTTCAGCGTCTCGGCGAACTCGATCAGCGTGACATGCTCGACGATGCCGGCGAGGTCGATCGCCGCCTCGACGCCGGAGTTGCCGCCGCCGATCACCGCCACCTTCCGGCCCTTGAACAGCGGGCCGTCGCAGTGCGGGCAGTAGGCCACGCCCTTGTTGCGGTACTCGGCCTCGCCGGGCACGTTGACGTTGCGCCAGCGAGCACCGGTCGAGAGGATCACCGTGCGGCCCTGCAGCTGCGCCCCGTTGGCCAGCGTGATCGTCGCCGTGCCGCCCGGCTGCAGCGCCGGCTCGAGCTTCTCGACCCGCTGGCCGTTCATGATGTCGACGTCGTAGTGGCGCGCATGCGCCTCCAGCGCGGCAGCGAACTTCGGGCCTTGCGTCTCCAGCACCGAGATGTAGTTCTCGATGCCCAGCGTGTCCAGCGTCTGGCCACCGAAGCGTTCGGCGACGATGCCGGTCTTGATGCCCTTGCGCGCGGCGTACACCGCCGCGGCCGCGCCGGCCGGGCCGCCACCGACGATCAGCACGTCGAACACGTCCTTCTTCGCCAGCTTGGCGGCGTCGCGCGCCGCCGCGCCGGTGTCGATCTTGGCGAGGATCTCGCCGACCTCCATGCGGCCCGAGCCGAACGGCTGGCCGTTGAGGAAGATCGTCGGCACGGCCATGATCTGGCGCGACTGCACCTCGGCCTCGAACAGGCCGCCGTCGACCGCCACGTGGCGAATCTTCGGGTTGAGCACCGCCATCAGGTTCAGCGCCTGCACCACGTCCGGGCAGTTGTGGCAGGTCAGCGACATGTAGGTCTCGAAGGCGAACTCGCCGTCGAGCGACTGGATCTGCTCGATGACCTCGGCCTCGAGCTTGGGCGGGTGGCCGCCGGCCTGCAGCAGCGCCAGCACCAGCGAGGTGAACTCGTGGCCCATCGGGATGGCCGCGAAGCGCAGGCCCATGTCGGCACCGGCGCGGGTGATCTGGAACGACGGCCGGCGCTCGTCCGCGCCGTCGAAGCGCGCGCTGATCAGCGGGCTCAGCGCGGCGATCTCCTCGATCAGCTCGCGCATCTCCGCCGACGCTTCACGCTCGTCGAGCGAGGCGATCAACTGCACTGGCTCGCGCAGGCGTTCCAGGTACGAAGCGAGTTGGGTCTTGAGGCTGTCGTCCAACATGGTGGCAATGCTCCAACGAAGTCGAGCGGACGCCGCGGATCCGGCTCTGCCGGTCCGCTGGCGTCGCCCCCTAGAGGGGGAGCGCCGTCAGGCGCTGCGGGGGTGGTCAGATCTTTCCGACGAGGTCCAGCGACGGCGTCAGCGTCTTCGCGCCCTGCTGCCACTTGGCCGGGCAGACCTGGCCCGGGTTCTTGGCGACGTACTGGGCGGCCTGCAGCTTGCGCAGCGTTTCCTTGACGTCACGGGCGATCGCGTTGTCGTGCACCTCGGCGGTCTTGACCAGGCCTTCGGGGTTGATCACGAAGGTGCCGCGCAGCGCCAGGCCTTCTTCGTCGATGTGCACGCCGAAGGCGCGGGTCAGCTGGTGCGTCGGGTCACCGACCAGCGGGAACTTGGCCTTGCCGACCGCCGGGCTGGTCTCGTGCCAGACCTTGTGCGCGAAGTGCGTGTCGGTGGTGACGATGTACACCTCGGCGCCGAGCGACTTGAAGGTGTCGTAGTGCTCGGCCGCGTCTTCCACCTCGGTCGGGCAGTTGAAGGTGAAGGCCGCCGGCATGAAGATCAGCACCGACCACTTGCCCTTCAGCGACTCTTCGCTGAGCTCGATGAACTTGCCGTTGTGGAACGCGTTGGCCTTGAACGGCTGCACGGGGGTGTTGATGATCGACATGGGGTTTCCTTGGATTGAAAGTGAGCGAAGGGATACAACGGCGCCTATTTTGTGTGCGCCGCAGCATGTTCGGGTTTGATTGAGAAAATGCCGACGATTGGCGATGGCTATCGCCTCGGCAGGCCCCGCGAACCGGGTCAGTCGAAGGTCACGACGCGGTCGCCCGGCTCGGCCTGGCAGCCCTCGGCGATCGGCGCCCAGCCCTGCCGCACGACGGCGCGGTTGCCGGCCAGGCAGAACTCGACGCGGCGCGCCTGCGGCCAGCGCTGGCGGGCGAACGCCTCCAGCGACGACGGCATGCTGACGCGATAGACGCCCTCGGCCAGCGCCTCGGTGGGGTGATCGTCGTGGTGCACCCAGGGAATCACCGCGGACAGCCACATCGTCGGCGGGAAGGCGATGCGGAACTCGTGGGCGCTGTAGCCCTGTCCGCGCAGCCAGTCCTGCGCCTGGCCGCGTGCGCCCTCGCCGGCGGAGGTGCCACCCCAGGCCATCGCCAGCATCTCGGCCACCCACTGGTTGCAGTTCTGGTAGCGATCGCCCCAGACATAGGCGTTGGCGCTGTAGACCGGCGCCAGCAGCGCCAGCGCGCTGCGGTCGTCGAGTGCCGCGCGCTCCAGCGGTGCCGAGGCATCGTCGGGCAGGAACACCGCCGAGACATAACCGCCCTCGGGGCTGCTCATGCCGAACAGGAAGGCCGAGAGGCCCTGGTCGAACAGGCGCGGCCGCTTTTCGTCGCAGGCGTAGTAGAGCTGTCGCACCGACCACGGCGCCACCGCGTTGCCCTGCAGGCTCAGCCCGGCGTGCGAGTAGCGCTGCTCGAAGCGCGACAGGTCGAGGCCGGCACGCGCCACCAGGGCGACACGCTGGCCGGAGGTCTGCAGTTCGGTCCGGACGATCTCGGCAAAGCGCAGCAGGCGGTCACGCTGCTCGTGCGACATCTCGGTCGGCGCATCGCAATAGCGCAGCGTGCCGGCGTGCGCCGGCGATGCACCCACTGCAGCGCAGAGCGCCGCGGCCGCAGCGGCGACGCGGATCAGAGCGCGACGGGCCGCGTCTGCAGTTCGCGGTACCACTCGTCCTTCAGCGCCATGAAGAAGCCCTTCAGCGTCTTGCCGTGGGCGAATGCCAGGCCGTAGGGCTTGTGCTTGGCGAGCACCGTGCCGCCGTTGGCGAGCCGGCCCTGGTCGACCACCTGCTGCGGCAGGAACAGGTAGAACTCGTCGTCGGGCGTGCCGGCGGGGTTCACCGCCTGCAGCTTCAGGCGCTGGGTGCCCGGCTGCTCCGCCACCTCGGCGACCTCGATGATGCGGTACTCGCCCTCGGCCACGTTGGTCTTGCCGGAGGAGCTGTTGCTCGAGCCCTGGATCGAGTTGGAGATGCTGGCCGAGCTCTGCGAGCCTGCCGACGAGGCCGACGACGCCGACGAGGCCGGATCGGCCCAGGCGGGCGCGGTGAAGCCGAGGGCGACGAGGGTCGCCAGCGCGACGCGGTGCAGCGGGTGGGCCATGGAATGCTCCTGCAGGGTCGGAATGCGTGCGATCGTAACGTGCGCAAGCGTGCCGGCGCGTTGCGGTTTGTGTCGCCGCCTTCGGCGACGATCGGCTTCGCATAGCATCGGCCCGCCGTGATGACCACCCGCCCCGCCTCGCACGCCGGCGCGCGCGCCCGCTGCGCGCCGCTGCTGCTGGCGCTGCTGCTGGCCGCCTGCGGCAGCGGGCCGAAGCTCGGTGGCCGCGACGGCCCCGAGGCCAACCCGCCGGCGCGGTTGTCCGAGGTGCCTGACGCCGAACCGCGCATCGAGTCGATCCGCAGCGGCGGCCCGAACCGGCCCTACGAGGTGCTCGGGCAGAACTACGTGCCGATCACCCAGGACCGCGCCTTCAGGGAGCGTGGCCTGGCCTCGTGGTACGGCAAGAAGTTCCATGGCCGGCGCACCGCCAGCGGCGAGACCTACGACATGTACGCGATGACGGCGGCGCACCCGACGCTGCCGCTGCCGAGCTATGCGCGTATCCGCAACCCGGCCAACGGCCGCGAGGTGATCGTGCGGGTCAACGACCGCGGCCCGTTCCACAAGGGCCGCATCGTCGACCTCAGCTACACCGCGGCGCTGAAGCTCGACCTGCTGCGCGGTGTGGCGCCGGTGGAGCTGGAGCGCATCACCTTCGCGGAGATCCGCAGCGGCTCGTGGCGGCGCGACCGGCCGGTGCCCGATCTGCCCGACCGGACTGAGCCGCCGGTCGCGGCCGTGGTGCCGCCCGTGCCGCCGGCCGTGGCACCGTCCAGCGCCACGCCGCCGCTGGACGCGCCGCCCCTGCCGAGCGTCGCTGCGGCGCCCGAGCTCGAGGGGCCGGCGCTGCGGCCGCTGGCCAGCGCACCGCGCGGCTACTGGATCCAGCTCGGCGCATTCCGCCAGCGTGACGGTGCGGAGAACTTCCAGCGCCGTGTCGCCGACGAGCTCGAATGGCTGTCGCCGCTGCTGGCGGTGTTCGTCGACACGCCGCTGTTCCGCCTGCAGGCCGGGCCCTATGCCAGCCGCGAGGAGGCGCGTGACGGCGCCGAGCGCATCCGCGATGCGCTGCAGCTCGTGCCCGTCATCGTCGAGCGCAAGTGAGCTTCACTTGCGCTGCGCGAAGTGCTCGTCGTAGCGGTGCACGAAGTCCTTGTTGGCCAGCGGCAGGTGGCAGGCGCGGCAGCTGGCCAGATCCTCCGGGCCCTTCTGGCCGTCGGCCTGGTAGCTCGCGTAGACCCAGTTGCCGTTGCGCAGCGGCTCGGCCACGCCCTGGCCCCAGCCGGCACCCTTGCCCATCACGAACACGCGCAGCAGGTCGGCCTTGATCAGCTTGCCGTCGCCGCCGGTGGCCAGCTTGCCCTCGGTGGTCTCCAGCGCGGCGTAGTTCTCCATCACGAACACCGTGCCGTTGCCGAAGCCGCCGGCCGAGTTGGCCGACGCCGCTGCCGGGTTCATGTAGATTTCGCGCACCTGCTTCGCATCCGGCCGCTGCACCGCCGAGAGGAACTTGGGCCAGCTCTTGTAGTCGGCGGGCACCGCCAGCTCGCCGTCGTTCAACGGGCGCGACATCGACGCACATCCGGCGGCGAGGGCGCCGATCGTGACCGTGGCGGCCAGGACAAGCGGGGCGATCGGGCTGCGGACCATGGCAATGCTCCTTTCGAGGCGAAGCGAAGCGGACAGGCCGTGCAGTCTCGACGCTGTACGCGGGCCTGCGCAACCCCTTGGTGCGGGCCGGCACGGTATGCTGCTCGCAAACCATGACACGAGCCGCCACGCCGCCTCCGCCGCCGCGCCAGGTGCTGCTGTTCTCGGGCCACCTCGTCGACACGCCGGATCGGCCGCGGGCACGCTTCCCGGCCGAGAAGGTCGGCGCCGCGGCGCGGCGCATCGCCGCCGAGCTCGAGCGCCTCGATGCAGGCCCTGCCGACCTCGCGATCACGCAAGGCGCGGCCGGTGGCGACCTGCTGTTCGCCGAGGCCTGCCTCGCGCGCGGCGTCAGCGTGCAGCTGCTGCTGCCGTTGCCCGAGGAGGAGTTCGTCGCGCAGTCGATGCTGCCCTGCGTCGACGGCGCCGCGTGGCGCGATCGGTATCGCGCGGTGAAGGCGCGGCTGACGCTGCCGCCGCTGCAGGCCGACGAGGTGCTCGGCCCGTTGCCGTCCGGTGCCGACCCGTTCGAGCGCGCCAACCGCTGGCTGCTCGACAGCGCGCTGGCGCACGGCGCGCATCGCCTGCGCTTCATCACCTTGTGGGATGGCGCCGGCGGCGACGGACCGGGCGGCACCAGGCACATGGTCGACGAGGTGCGCCGGCGCCATGGCGAGGCCATCTGGATCGACACGCGCAGCCTCTGAGGCCTCGTTCCGTTGGGGGTTGACCCCGCGCGCGCTTCGGTGCTGTCATCGGCTCCCCGCAAGGAGCGACCATGGCCACCAGCAAGTCGAAGACCCCGGCGCCGAGCACGATCACGCTGCGTGCCGTCGAAGAGGGCAACGCGCAGTCGCTGCTGACGCCGGATGGTGATGTCGTCGTGTCCTCGGCGCGGCGGCTGCGTGTCGGCGGCGCGGCGCGCGACGCGGCCGGCGCGGCGGCGCTGGTCGACGTTTCGCCCGACGATGCGGTCTGCGTCGAGTACGAGAACGGCATCAAGCTGTGGATGCGCGCCGACGACCTGCTGCGCGACCGCGGCCGCCAGGCCGCTTCGCGCGGCGGCGAACCGGCGGCCTGGGAGATCGACACCGCGCCGCGGCTCGGCAACCTGCGCGACGACGCCGGCGTGTCGGCCGACCGCGGCGTCGTCGGCCTGGGCATCAAGGTGCTGGAGTTCTTCGGCGTCAAGGTCGCGGCCACCTCGGCGCGCGTGATCGGCGACAAGTTCGAGCTGCGCCAGCTGAAGCTGCCCGATGGCACCGAGCCCGGCCTGTTCCGCGTCTCGCTCGGCGCGGTGCCGGCGCCGCAGCGCATCGCCGACGGGGCCGGGCCGAAGACCGTGGCCGCGGGCAAGCCGGTGCTGGTGTTCCTGCACGGCACCATGTCCAGCGTCAACGGCAGCTTCTCGGCGCTGTGGTCGGGTGCCAACGACGAGGGCGGCCAGGCCGCGGCGGCGCTGCGCGGCGCGATGCAGCGCCGCTACGGCGACCAGGTCTACGCCTTCGAGCACCGCACGCTGACCAGGAGCCCGATCGACAACGCGCTCGAGCTGGCCAAGCAGCTGCCGGTGGGCGCGCAGCTGCACCTGGTCTCGCACTCGCGCGGCGGCCTGGTCGGCGAGCTGATGTGCCTGGGCGGCCGCAACAAGGCCGACGACCCGCTGCGCAGCGAACTGCTCGGCCAGCTGTTCGCGGCCGACCGCACGGTGGCCGACCAGCTCGGCCTCGGCGCGCTCGACGGCAAGGACGCGCAGGACCGCGACGCCGCCTACACGAAGGACCGCGAGGCGCTGGCCGAGCTGCTGAAGACGCTCGACGAGCGGCGCATCCAGGTGCAGCGCTTCGTGCGCGTGGCCTGCCCGGCGCGCGGCACCACGCTGGCCTCGGGCCGGCTCGACCGCTGGCTGTCGGTGATCAACTTCCTGACCGGCGACGGGCTGATCGGCGGCGGGGCCGACTTCCTGCTCGCCGTGCTGAAGCAGCGCACCGACCCGCGCACGCTGCCCGGCATCGAGGCGATGATGCCCGGCTCGGCGCTGACTCGCATGCTGCACCTGCCGCAGCTGACGACCACCGCCGACCTCAGCGTGATCTGCGGCGACGTGCAGGGCAAGGGCCTGTTCGGGCAGCTGAAGATCCTCGCGCTCGACTGGTTCTACGCCAGCGACCACGACCTGGTGGTCAACACCGGCTCGATGCTCGGCGGCATCGCACGCGCCGGCGGCGCGGCGCGCTTCCGCCGCGACGAGGGCGACCAGGTCAACCACTTCCGCTACTTCACCAACAAGAAGTCGATCGACTGGCTGGCCGACGCGCTGGCCCGCGAGGACGGCAGCGAGGCCGGCTTCCTGTCGCTGGCCGAGGCGCCGCACGAGGAGCCGCGCTGGCGTTCGGCAGTGCGCGCCAGCCGCTCGGTGACCACGCCGCGGCCGATCGCGGTGGTGGTGCCCGGCACGATGGGCAGTGCGATGTCGGCACGCGACCGCGGCATCTGGCTGGAGTACTTCGCGCTGATGAAGGGCGGCCTCGGCGACATCGGCATCGACGAGCCCGACGTGCGCCCGACCGACCTGCTCGACGATTTCTACGGCCCGCTGATCGAGCACCTGACGCGCACCCACCGCGTCGAGATCTTCCCCTACGACTGGCGGCGTTCGGTGCGCGAGGCGGCGCAGCAGCTGGCGCTGCGCCTCGAGGGCCTGCTGCCCGAGGCCGAGCGCACGCGCCAGCCGATCCACATCGTCGCGCACTCGATGGGCGGCCTGGTGTCGCGCGCGATGATCGCCGACGGCGGTGCCGGCGCGCAGGCTTGGCGGCGCATGAGCGCGCTGCCGGGCAGCAAGCTGCTGATGCTGGGCACGCCCAACCTCGGCTCGCACGAGGCGGTGCGCTGGCTGACCGGCACCAACCCGACCCAGTCCAAGCTGACGCTGCTGGACTTCACCCGCGGCAGCAACGGGATCATCGACATCGTGCGCCGCTACCCCGGCCTGGCTGAGTTGCTGCCGTTCGACGACACGAGCCCCTGGGGGCAGGTGGCGGCCTGGAAGCAGCTGAAGAGCGAGCTCGGTGCCGGCTTCCCTCTGGTCGAGGATGCGGTGCTGCGCCAGGCCGGCGCGACCTGGAAGCTGCTGCGTGCGGCGCCGCCCGAGAAGGGCCGCATGATCTACGTCGCGGGCTGCCAGCCGGCCACGGTGATCGGCCACGAGGTGGCGCCCGACGAGTTCGGCACGGCACGCCGCGAGCTGCGCTTCATCGCCACCCGCGAGGGCGACGGCACGGTCAGCTGGGCCTCGGGCCGGCTGCCCGACGTGCCGGTCTACTACGCGCCCGACACCGGCCACGACCAGCTGTGCAGCAACACCGACGACCGGCGCATCTTCCGCGGCTACGTCGACCTGCTGACCACCGGCAAGACCGACCAGCTGCCGACCACGCCGCCGGGCCGTGCGCGCGTCGCCGGTGCCGAGCCGGAACGCTTCGTGCTGCCACCGCTGCCGGTGGCCGACGACCTGCCCGACGCGGCCACCGTGCGTGGCCTCGGCTTCGGCGGCGGGCGGCCGCGCAAGCGCGGCGTGGCGGTGCGCTCGGCGCAGCTGCGCGTCAGCATCCGCCACGGCGACCTGCGCTACGCGCGCCACCCGGTGCTGGTCGGCCACTACGCCGGCGACACCATCGTCAGCGCCGAGGACGCGCTGGACCGGCAGATGAAGGGCGAGCAGCCGCAGGGGCCGCTGTCGCGGCGCCGCGACCTCGGCCTCTACCCCGGCCCGCACGGCACGCACGCGGTGTTCTTCAACGACGACCCGCAGCGCCAGCCGATGGGTGCGCTGGTGGTCGGCCTGGGCCAGGTCGGCGAGCTGTCGCCGAGCCGGCTGGAGACCGGCGCGCGCGACGCGCTGCTCGAGTACGCGCTGCGCCTGCAGACGCGCGCGGCGACCGAGCGCGGCTCGGCGGTGTCGACCGGCCGGCTGAGCGCTGCGGTCAGCTGCCTGCTGGTCGGCACCGGCGCCGGCAGCCTGCAGGTGCGCGACTCGATCGAGGCGCTGCTGCGCGGTGCACTGGCGGCCAACCGCAAGCTCGAGGATGCCAAGCTCGACCAGCAGGTGCTGATCGACCACGTCGAGTTCATCGAGCTGTACGAAGACCTGGCGATCAGCGCCGCCAAGGAACTGGCGATGCTGGTCGAGGGCGCCGAGCTGGGCTCGCGGCTGCTGTGGAAGGAGTCGACCGTGCTCGACGGCGAAGGCCGCCGCCAGCGCAGCCGCTTCGATGCCGACCAGTCGTGGTGGCAGCGCATCGAGGTGACGGAAGACCGCAAGGCCGACCGGCTGCGCTTCGTCACCACCGCCGACCGCGCGCGCGCCGAGGAGGAGCTCGCCGCCGGCCAGCTGCGCATGGCCGATCGCTTCATCGCGCAGGCCTGCGGCAGCGCGACCGCCAACTCGGAGGTGTCGAAGACGCTGTTCGAGATGCTGCTGCCGCACCGCCTCAAGCAGAGCTCGCCCGACCAGCGCGACATCGTCATCCTGCTCGACGAGGCCTCGGCACGCTTTCCCTGGGAGCTGCTGGAGGACCGCTGGAGCCACCTCGGCCGGCCGCCGGCGGTGGTCGGCGGCATCGTGCGCCAGCTCAAGACCAGCGAGTACCGCGTCGATCCGCTGCATGCCTTCGACAACACCGCCTTCGTGGTCGGCAACCCCGACCTGGCCGGTTGGAACGCCTTCTCCGACCTGCCCGGCGCGCGCCGCGAGGCCGAGCGCGTTCGCGAGTTGTTCGCGCGGGCCGGCTACGTGGCCGGCGAGGCGATCGATGCGCAGGCCTCGGAGATCGTCGACGGGCTGCATTCGCGCGCCTGGCGCGTGCTGCACCTGGCCGGCCACGGCGAGCATGAGTTCGAGGTCACCGAGTCGTCCGACGAAGGCGGCCGCGAGCGTGTGCAGGTGCCGGTCGAGCTGCCCGACGGCCGCCTGGCCGTGCCGCAGCCACAGCGCAAGACGGTCTCCGGCATGGTGATCGGCCGCGACACCTTCCTGACGCCGGGCGACGTCGCGCAGATGCGCCACGTGCCCGAGCTGGTGTTCATCAACTGCTGCCACCTCGGCAAGACCGGCGGCGGCAGCGCGCAGTACAACAAGCTGGCGGCCAACCTCGGCGTCGAGTTCATCCGCATGGGCGTGCGCGCGGTGGTCTGCGCCGGCTGGGCGGTCGACGACGCCGCGGCGCTGACCTTCGCCGAGGCCTTCTATGCGCGCATGCTCGCCGGCGCCACCTTCGGCGATGCGGTGCACCGCGCGCGCCTGGCCACCTGGAGCGGCCACCCCGGCGTCAACACCTGGGGTGCCTACCAGTGTTACGGCGACCCGGGCTTCCGCCTGGTGCGCGACGACGTCGGCATCGACCGGCCGGCGCCGCCGGCGTTCTTCGCGCCGTCGGAGCTGGTCACCGAACTGCGCAACGTGACCGAGGCGACGCGCATGAGCAGCCAGCGCCGCGACCGCGACGAGGACGCCGCCGCGCGCAGGCTGCGTGCCGACATCGATGCGCTGGTCGGCCGTGTGCCCGAGGCTGCACGTTCCGGCGGGCGCGACGACTGGCTCAAGCGCGCCGACGTCTGCGCGGCGATCGGCTTCGCCTACGGCGAGGGCCGGCTGTTCGACGAGGCGGTGGACTGGCTGGACCGTGCGTTGCGCGCCGGTGTCGGCGACTGCCCGGTGCGCGCCGCCGAGCAGTTCGCCAACTACCAGGTGCGGCTGGCCACGGCCGAATGGTCGCGCTCCCACGCGACGGCGGCCGATGCGGCCGACCCGCTGGCGCTGCAGGCGCGCCGGGCGGCGATCGCCGAGCGCATCGAGTCCTCGCTGTACCAGCTCGACGTCATCAACACCCGCGCGCCGACCTACGAGCGGCAGGTGCTGCTCGGCAGCGCGTGCAAGCGGCTGGCCTGGGTGCAGACGGGCCGGCCGCGCGTCGAGGCGCTGCTCAACATGGCCCAGTACTACCGGGCGGCGCTGGACATGAAGGACGGCGACGACTCCTACGCCTTCAACAACTGGGCGGTGGCCTGCATGCTGCTGCGCCGGCTCGACCCCGAGCGCGCTGCCGGTCCCTGGCTGGGTGCACTGGCCGCGATGTGCGAACGGCAGATGGCCGCCACGCAGCGCCGCGCCGAGGAGTCGCCGCAGCTGTGGCTGGCCACCGGGCAGGGCGACCTGCAGCTGGTGCGCCTGCTGCTGGCGGTCGACGACGCCAAGGCTGGCCACGAGGCCATCGGCCGCGCGGCCGCCGGGCTGTACAGCGCCGCCTTTGCGCGCGGCGCCAGCCCGCGCGAGATCGCCTCGATCCAGGAGCACCTCGACTTCCTGATCGAGCTGTGCGCCGACCCGGCTGCGCCCTGGCCGGCGACCGTGCGCGACGCGCTCGCCGGCGTGCGGCGAGCCATGTGAGCCGTTAGCGGGGGACCATCATGGCAGGCCGAGACCTTTCCACCACGCCGCTGAAGGACCTGCGCCTCGCGGACATCGACCCGCAGGACCGCATCGCGAAGCACTTCAGGCTCTACGAGCTGACGATCAGCGAGACCGCCGACCGCCAGCGCATCGACAACCGCATCCCCGACGATGCGGTGCTGCGCAGCGCGGTGCACCTGGCGCGCGAGGTGCTCGACCCGATCCGCGAGGCCTTCGGCGGCTTCTCGCCGAACAGCGTGTTCCGCTCGCAGGCGCTGGAACGCGCACTGAAGGCCAAGCCGTCGAGCTGGATCTCGACCAGCCAGCACGCGGAAGGGCGGGCCTGCGACGTCGAGATCGTCGCCAAGCCGACGCTGGAACTGGCCGCCTGGGCGAGCACGACGCTGGCCGACTTCGACCAGATCATCTGCGAGTGCTACGACCCGCGCAAAGGTCCCAACTCGGGCTGGGTGCACATCTCGCTGCTGCCGCCCGGCGCCGGCAGGAACCGGCGCCAGGTGCTCAGCTACGTGGTCGACCCCGGCAGCGGCCGGCTGGTCTACGTCAACGGGCTGCAGGCCAGCGAGGCCTGAGCCCGCAAGCGACGTTCAGCGCGTCGCGAAGCAGTAGAACAGGCCGTTGCCGCCGGTGGCCTTCAGTGCGTCGGCGCTGCAGCCGCGCGACGGGTGCGAGCCGCTCCACGAGCGCGCGATGTCGTCGTCGCGCAGGCCGAGGCGGTCGTGGTGGCCGACCCAGGCCGAACCCTCGCCGCTCTTCGTCCAGTTGCCGCAGGTGGTGTCGTCGCTGCCGGCCACGGCACGGCCGTCCGGCGTCGAGCCGGTCAGCATGTCGTGCATGTTCGGCGTGTCGCCACGGCCGTTGATGACCTCGCCCTTCTCGGTGATCGCGGTCTGTTTGGTCAGGTTGTTGGTGCCGTGCAGTTCGGTCACGTCCTTGGCGATCGTCTCGCCCTTGGCATTGACCCAGGGGCCGCTGCCGATGCGCTCGCGCGCATTGACGCCGGCCGCGCCGGTGGTGCTCAGGTAGGCACGCCAGCCGCGGTCGCCCACGCCGGCGGCGCTGGCCAGCTTCTCGCAGTGGGCGTCGGCACCGGCCAGGCCACCCAGGTTCGCACCCTGGCCCGGCCCGGCGCTGGTGACGAAGAAGGTGGTCGGGTTGCTGCGCGGCACCGCGCAACCGGCGAGCAGGGCGGCCGCGACGACGCTCAGGCCAAGGGTTCTGATCATGGGCTCTCCTCGTGATGGTGGCCGCCCCGGGCGACGTGCCGGCGCGGTATACGGGATACGTGCGCCGGTGCCGGTTTCATCCCGCCCGCGACGCGGCGCGAGCTTGTCAGCGCCCGCCCGTCACGTCAATGACCGCGCCGGTGGTGTAGCTGGCGGCGTCGGAGAGCAGCCAGACGATCGCCTGGGCCACCTCGTCGGCGCTGCCGGCGCGCTGCATCGGCACCATCGGCGCCATCTGCTTCGCGCGGTCGGGAATGCCACCGCTGGCGTGGATGTCGGTCTCGATGATGCCCGGCCGCACCGCGTTGACGCGGATACCTTCGGTGGCCACTTCCTTCGCCAGGCCGACCGTGAAGGTGTCGATCGCACCCTTGGCGGCGGCGTAGTCGACGTACTGGCCCGGCGAGCCGATGCGTGCCGCCGCGGAGCTGAGGTTGACGATGGCGCCGCCGCGGCCGCCATGTTTCGTCGACAGCCGCAGCACCGCCTCGCGCGCGCAGAAGAAGCTGCCGAACACGTTGATCGCGAACATGCGCTGCAGGCGCACGGCATCCATCTGGTCGACACGTGCCGGCTGGTCGACCACGCCGGCGTTGTTGACCAGCCCGGACAGGGGCGGCAGCTCGGCGTCGATGCGCATGAACATCGCCGCCACCTGGGCCGCGTCGGCGACGTCGGCCTGCATCGCCAGCGCGGTGCCGCCGCCGGCGCGCACCGCCGCCACCAGCGCTTCGGCGGCCGCGGCGTCGCGGGTGTAGTTCACCGCGACGGCGTGGCCCAAGGCCGCGAGCTGCCGCACCGCGGCGGCGCCGATGCCGCGGCTGCCGCCGGTCACCAGCACGGTGGTCGTCGCTTCACTCTTCATCGCTGCTTCCTCCGCCGTCACCCGACGGTGCTTCCTTGGCCTTCTTGTCGAGCACCGGCTGCAGAGCGGCCAGGCCGTCGACGAAGCGCTCGGCCGGGACCGGCCGCGCCAGCCGCAGCGCCGGCGGGTACAGGTTGCTGAGGTAGAGATCAGAGCCGAGCCGGTCGCTGCGCTGGTGGTTGGACCACAGCGTCAGGCCGATGCCGCCGGCCAGCGCGGCGATCGCGACACCGCGCATCAGCCGCGGCCGCGCCGGCTCGACGGCGAGCAGGTGGTAGTACAGCGTCGCCGCGGCGACGGCATGGCCGGCGACGAAGCCGAAGTCGGCCAGCGCCGGCCACGACAGCGAGAAGGCCAGCAGTTCCGGCACCGTGCCGCTGACCATCCAGGCCAGCGAGCCGAACAGGAACACCTTCAGGTGCCAGCCGGCGGCGGTCTGGCGGGTGAAGGTCTTGGACAGCAGCGACCAGATCGCGATCCAGATCGCCGCGCCCATCACCGCGGTCAGCGCGGCGGCGCCGAGCGAGCGGGCGAAGGTGTCGGGGTCGCTGTCCAGCCAGGTCACGAAGCCCAGTGCCAGCGCGAGGCCGGCACCCGCGGCCGCGGTCGGGCCGAAGCGGCGCGTGCGCGTGGCCACCGCCTCCAGCGGCAGCTCGGGGGCCAGCGACTCGCCGGCGCGGCGCAGCCGCATGCGCGTGCGGCCGGCCACCAGCTCGAGCGGCGCGCCGTCGTCGGGCAGCGGGGCGCGTTCGCCGCTGCGCACGCGCTGCTTGCCGAGCTGCACGCCGTTGGCGGTGTCCAGCGCCTGCAGCGCCAGGCCCTGCGCGTCCATGTCGAGCAGGCAGTGGTGCGGCGCGACATGCGGGTCGGGCAGCGTCAGGTCGTTGTCGAGCGCGCGGCCGATGCGCAGCGGCCAGGCCAGCACCCGCTGCGACTGGCGCACCTGGCCGTCGCGGTCCAGCACTTCGATGACTGCCAGCGGACTCATCTCAGTTGTTCACCCGCTCGTAGGCCTGCAGGTAGTGGCGCGCCAGCCGCTGCGCGCTGGCGAAGCTGACGCCCTGCGCGTCGAAGCGGCCCTGCACGCCGGAGGACGGCTGGTCCAGCGTGGCCACCAGCACCGACACGTCGTACAGCTGCGGCAGCTTCTTGTAGGCGCGCAGGCAGACCACCGCACGCAGCACCAGGCCGCTGCGGTCGACGAAGTCCTCCTGGCACTGCGGCTTGGTCTGCAGTTCGCCGCGCAGCCGGGTGAACGACTCGTTGCGGAAGCTCTGCGCATGGCGCGCCGCGAAGCGCAGCGGCCCGAGCTTGCTGCCGTCGTAGCTCTCGTGGCGCACGGTGATCGCGCCGGTGTTGAACTCGCCGGCGAAGATGTGGGTGTCCATCACGCAATCGGAGCGTTCGAGATCGAGCCCGCCGGTCCGCGACACCTCGCTGCCGCCCCAGCAGCGCATGAACTCGTCGGGCGGCACCGGCACGCGGTAGCGCGGATGGGTCTGCGGCTTCCAGCCCTGGGCGACGAAGCGGTCGGTCAGCTCGGCCTGGTGGGCCATCAGCTGCGCGGTCAGTTCGGCGTAGGCAGGTGTCTTCAGCGGCGGCGCGTCCTTGGCGCGGCTGAACAGCGCCGCGACGAAGCTGGCCGGCACCAGGAAGCTGACCTGCTCGCCGTCGACCCGCCGCGCGACGTTGACGCCGATCACCTGGCCGTCCTGGTCGAGCGCCGGGCCGCCGCTCATGCCGGCCGACAACGCGCCGCCGAAGAAGATCTGCGGGTAGAAGCTGCGCTTGACCAGGCCGTTGTAGTTGCCTTCCATCACCGCGAAGCCGACGTCCAGCGGGTTGCCCAGCGAGTAGATTCGCTCGCCCTGGGCCAGCGCGCGGTTGGCCGGGCGCAGGCTCAGCGCGTCGAAGCGGCGTGCGGGGGTGTCACCGGCCTTCAGCAGCGCCAGGTCATGGCGCACGTCGATCTGCAGGATGGTCAGCGGCGCCTCGCGGCCGTCGGCGGTCACGTAGACCAGGTCGTGCCGGTCCGGCTTCAGCGCCGCCTGGCTGACGACGTGGAAGTTGGTGACGATGTGGCCGTCGGCGCTGACGAAGAAGCCCGAGCCGACCGAGGTCTGGCTGGCCCGGCCCTTCAGCACGGTGCGGATCTGCACGAGCTGCGAGCGTGCCTGCTCGTAGACCTTGCGCGCCGACAGCGACAGCGTGGTGCCGGAGGCCGCGTCGCCGTTCTCCGGCGCGCCCTGCGCCCCTGCGCCGCAGGCCGCGGCCAGCATGAGCGCTGCCATGCCGACCCGGACGAGGCGGCTGCAGCCGCGGGCTCGGGCGGACTTCATTGAAACCATTCTACGGGGCGGCGTTTGTCCCCGATGCGCCACCCGGCGCTGCAAGCCAGAATCGGGCCCGCTGCCACTTCGAGCCTGCCTCGCCATGCAACGCCGCGCCCTGCTGATCGCCTCATCGACCTTGTTTGCCGCGCCCGCGCTGCTGCGCGCGCAGGCCCTCGACAAGCCCAAGCTGACCATCGCGGTGGGCGGCAAGAACCTGCTGTACTACCTGCCGCTGACGATTGCCGAGACGCAGGGCTACTTCAAGGCCGAGGGGCTGGACGTGACCATCGCCGACTTCGCCGGCGGCTCGCAGGCGCTGCGCGCAGTGGTCGGCGGCAGCGCCGACGTGGTCTCCGGCGCCTTCGAGCACACGCTGAACATGCAGAGCAAGGGCCAGAAGCTGCGTGCCTTCGCGCTGCAGGGCCGGGCGCCGCAGATCGTGCTGGGCGTCAACCCGAAGACCATGGCCGGCTACAAGACCGTGGCCGACCTGAAGGGCAAGAAGATCGGCGTCACCGCGCCGGGCTCGTCGACCAACGTGATGGCCAACTTCGTGCTCGCCAAGGCCGGGCTGAAACCGGGCGACGTCTCCATCGTCGGCGTCGGCGCCGGCAGCGGCGCGGTGGCGGCGATGCGCGCCGGCCAGATCGACGCGATCAGCAACCTCGACCCGGTGATCACGCTGCTGCAACGCTCGGGCGACCTGAAGGTGATCTCCGACACGCGCATCCTCGCCGAGGCCGACAAGGTGTTCGGCGGGCCGATGCCGGCCGGCTGCCTGTACGCGCCGCAGGCCTTCATCGACAAGAACCCCGGCGCGGTGCAGGCGATGGCCAATGCGCTGGTGCGCGCCGACAAGTGGATCCAGGCCGCCGGGCCGGGCGAGATCATCAAGGCGGTGCCGGAGAACTACCTGCTCGGCGACCGCGCCGTCTACATCGACGCCTTCATGGCCGCCAAGGGCGCGCTGTCGCCGGACGGCCTGTTCCCGGAAGCCGGCGCGGCCACCGCGGTGCGCGCGCTGCAGAGCATCGACGAGACGCTGAAGGACGTGAAGTTCGACCTCGCCGCGTCGTACACGAACGAGTTCGTGCGCAAGGCCAACACGAAGTACCCGAAGGGATGAACACGCCGGCCCTGTCGCTCGCGGGGGTGACCTGCACCTTCGTCGACCGCCACGATGCCGCGCAGCGCTACACCGCCGTGCGCGACGTGACGCTGACCGTCGGCGCCGGCGAGTTCGTCAGCGTCGTCGGGCCGACGGGCTGCGGCAAGAGCACGCTGCTCAACGTCGCCGCCGGCCTGCTCGCGCCGTCCAGCGGCAGCGTGCAGGTGTTCGGTGCGCCGCTGAACGGCATCAACGCTCGCGCCGGCTACATGTTCCAGGCCGAGAGCCTGATGCCCTGGCGCACCGCGCTGGCCAACGTGATGGCGGGCCTCGAGTTCCGCGGCGTCGCCGATGCGCACGAGCGCGCGATGGACTGGCTGCGCCGCGTCGGCCTCGGCGCCTTCGGCGACCGCTACCCGCACCAGCTGTCACGGCGGCATGCGCAAGCGCACCTCGCTGGCACAGACGCTGGCGCTGGACCCCGACATCATCCTGATGGACGAACCGTTCTCCGCGCTCGACATCCAGACCCGCCAGCTGATGGAGAACGAGGTGCTGGCCTTGTGGGCCGCGAAGAAGAAGGCCGTGCTCTTCATCACCCACGACCTCGACGAGGCAATCGCGATGAGCGACCGCGTCGTGGTGCTCTCCGCCGGCCCCGGCTCGCGGCCGATCGGCGAGTTCACGGTCGACCTGGAGCGCCCGCGCGACGTCGCCGAGGTGCGCAACACGCCGCGCTTCATCGAGCTGCACCAGGCCATCTGGGCGGTGCTGCGCGACGAGGTGCTGAAGGGCTACCAGCAGCAGCTGGCCGCCTGACGACCATGTGGAAGCTCATCAAGCCGCGCCCCGGCAACCTGCGCCTGTGGCAGCTGGCCGTCCTGGTGGCCGTGTTCGGCTTGTGGCACGTGCTGACCAAGCCCGGGCTGATCCCGCCCCTGGTGTTCGCCGACGACCGCCAGGCCGCGTTCTTCTTCGGCGAGCCGCTGGTGATCTTCGGCCGCATCTGGACCTGGTTCGTGACCCAGGCCGACATCTACCAGCACCTGTGGGTCACGCTGGTCGAGACGGTGCTCGCCTTCGGCATCGGCACGCTGCTCGGCCTGGGCTGCGGCCTCTGGCTGGCGCTCAGCCCGATGGCCGCGGCCATCTTCGACCCCTACATCAAGGCGCTGAACAGCATGCCGCGGGTGATCCTGGCGCCGATCTTCGCGGTCTGGTTCGGCCTCGGCATCGCCAGCAAGGTGGCGCTGGGCGTCACGCTGGTGTTCTTCATCGTCTTCTTCAACGTCTACCAGGGTGTCAAGGAAGTCAGCCCGGTGGTGCTGGCGAATGCGCGCATGCTGGGCGCGAGTTCGAGACAGCTGCTGCGCCACGTCTACCTGCCGAGCGCGACCAGCTGGGTGTTCAGCTCGCTGCACACCAGCGTCGGCCTGGCCTTCGTCGGTGCGGTGGTCGGCGAGTACCTCGGCTCCTCGCGCGGCGTCGGCTACCTGATCCTGCAGGCCGAGGGCGCGTTCGACATCAACACCGTGATGGCCGGCATCCTGGTGCTGACCGCCTTCGCGCTGGTGCTCGATGCCGCGGTCGGCCGCATCGAGCGGCGGCTGATGAAGTGGCAGCCGAGGAGCGGCGAGACCGAGAAGCTCTGAGCCCGCAGCGCGCTCAGGCCGTCTCGACGCGGTTGCGGCCCAGGTGCTTGGCGCGGTACATCGCCGCGTCGGCGCGCTCGAACAGCGGCTGCGCGGCGTAGTCGGGCGCGTGCGCCAGGCCCAGGCTCAGCGTCACCGTCAGGCCGGGTGCCAGCACGCTCCAGTCGTGCGCCGAGACACGTGCGCGCAGCCGCTCGCAGACCTCCAGCGCATCGGCCGGCGGAGCGTCGGGCAGCACCAGCAGGAACTCCTCGCCGCCGATGCGCGCGACCAGGTCGGAGCCGCGCGTGTTCTCGCGCAGCATCTGCGCCAGCGTGGCGAGCACACGGTCGCCGACGGCGTGGCCGAAGCGGTCGTTGATCGACTTGAACAGGTCGACGTCGACCAGCGCCAGCGTCAGCGGCTGGCCGCGCTGCTCGGCATCGCCCAGCAGCAGCGGCAGCTGCATGTCGAGGTGGCGGCGGTTGGCCAGGCCGGTGAGCTGGTCGCTCAGCGCATGGGCCTCGAACTCGGCCGCGCGGCTGTGCGCGAGCTGCGCCTCCAGACGCGCCCGCTCGGCCTGCAGGCGGGCCTGCTCGGCCTCGACGCGGGTGACGAACAGGCGTGACTGCGCGCGCAGCTGGCTGGTCGAACGCTGGCGTTCGATGCGCAGGTAGGCCTCGAGGTGCTCGAGCGCCAGCGCATGCTCGCCGAGCGCGCGGCAGGCGCGGTGCAGGGCGTGGTGGACGCGGAACAGCGTCGCCAGCGGGTCGGCGGCGCGCAGTTCGTCGAGCAGCGTCGCCAGCGTGGCCTTGGCCGCGGCGTGGCGGCCACGCGCCAGCAGCGCTTCGCCCATCGAGCAGCGGATGCGCCAGACCTGCGCCTGCGCGCCCAGCGCCAGCGCACGCTCGAGCGCGCGGGCGAGGCGCTCGTCGGCCTCCTCCAGTTCGCCCAGGTGCACCAGCGCTTCGCCGAGGTTGCCTTCGACGAACACCGGAAAGGCCGGGTCGGGCAGCAGGTGCGTCAGGCTCAGCGCCTCCTGCGTGGCGGCGCGCGAGCGCTGCAGCGCGGCCAGCGCTTCGTCGCCGGCATCGCTGTCGCGCAGCAGGTAGAAGGCACCGATGGTGATGGCGCCGAGGTTGTTCAGCGTCACCAGCAGCGGGTAGGGCTCGCCCGAGCCGCGTGCCAGCGGCAGCGCCTCGTTCATCAGACGTTCGGCCTGCCAGGGGTCGCCCATGCGCTCGAGCGCGCCGGCCAGCGTGTTCAGCGCCATCGCCTGGTCGGCCGGGCCGAGCGTGCGCGCCAGTTCGCAGGCCTCGTGGGCGCGCTGCAGCGCGACGTCGAAGGCGCCGAGATCGCAGGCACCGAAGGCCAGCCAGCGCAGCAGCTCGACGCGGTAGGTCGGCTGGTCGTCGGGGGTGATCAGCGCCAGCGTCGCCTCACCCTGCGCGAGCAGTTCGGCGAGCGCGCCGACACGATAGAGGAAGAAGCACAGCAACCAGCCCGCCTCGACCTGCGCGGCGCGGTCGCCGGCCAGCGCCGCGGCCTGCCAGGCGGCGGCCGCAGCTTCGCGGCCTGCCAGCAGGTCGCTGCTCTTGCGTGCCTGGCGGGCACGCAGCAGCGGGGCGTCGGGAGAGAGTTCGACCGTCATCGTCTATGCAGCGCGCACCATACCGCAGGATGGCGCGGAGGCATGACGGCAGGCTTTCGAGCCGCCACCCGGGCAAGACACCGTGGCGCCGGCAAGACGTCGTCTGCCAAACTCGACACGAATTCACCCGGAGACAGCATGGCCAAGAACTTCGACACGATGGAAGACAGCAACCGATCGAGCAACCCGAGCATCCACGAGGTGTCCGATCCGGCGCGGCGGCTGTGGGTGCAGGGCGGCCTGGCGACGCTGGCCGGCGGCGTGCTCGGTCCCTGGCTGGCCGGCTGCGCCAGCGGCGCCGGCGATGCGGGCAAGGGGCCGCTGATCGGCTTCAAGGGCATCCCGGCCAGCGCCGCCGACACGCTGGTGGTGCCCGAGGGCTACGTCGCCGAGGCCATCGCCGCCTGGGGCGAGCCGGTCGGCGTGGCCGGCGCGATGCCGGCCTGGCGCGAGGACGCCAGCAACAGCGCCGCCGACCAGGCGCTGCAGATGGGCATGCACCATGACGGCATCCACTTCTATCCGCTCGACGGCAGCAGCACGCGTGGCGTGCTGGCGATGAACCACGAGTACACCGATGACGGCCTGCTGCACGCCGACGGTCTGAAGACCTGGAGCGCCGAGAAGGTCAGGAAGGCGCAGGCCGCGCACGGCGTGGCGGTGATCGAGGTCGAAATGAAAGACGGGCGCTGGCAGATGGTGCGGCCGTCGCGCTACGCGCGCCGCTTCACGGCTTCCACGCCGTTCGCCGTGCAGGGGCCGGCCGCCGGCCATGCGCTGATGAAGACCGCCGCCGACCCCGACGGCCGCACCGTGCTGGGCACGCTGAACAACTGTGCCAGCGGCATGACCCCCTGGGGCACCTACCTGTCCGGCGAGGAGAACTGGGCCAACTATTTCGACGGCGGCGACACGCCCGACGCCGACCAGAAGCGCTGGGGCCTGCGCAAGACCGGCTTCTACCGCTGGGGCGAGCACGACGAACGCTTCGACGCGCGCAGGCATCCCAACGAGTTCCACCGTTTCGGCTGGGTGGTCGAGATCGACCCGCTGGACCCGGGCGCCACGCCGGTCAAGCGCACCGCGCTGGGCCGCGCCGCGCACGAGGGCGCCTGGGTCGCGGTGACCAAGGACGGCCGCGCCGTCGTCTACTCGGGCGAGGATGCGCGCTTCGAGTACATCTACAAGTTCGTCAGCCGAGATCGCATCGCGCCGGGCGGCGGGCACGCAAGCGCAGGCGAATCGCGAGCTGCTCGACCACGGCACGCTGTACGTGGCTCGGTTCGATGCCGACGGTACGGGCCGCTGGCTGCCGCTGGTGCACGGCCAGGGGCCGCTGACCGCCGCCAACGGCTTCCCCGACCCCGGCAGCGTGGTGATCCGCGCGCGGCAGGCGAGCGATGCGCTGGGCGCGACGAAGATGGACCGCCCCGAATGGCTGGCCATCGATCAGGCGCGGCGCGAGATCTACTGCACGCTGACCAACAACAGCTCGCGCGGCGCCAAGGACATGCCCGGCATCGACGCCGCCAACCCGCGCGCCAACAACGTGATGGGCCAGATCATCCGCTGGACCGAGGACGGCGACTTCGACGGCCTGACGATGCGCTGGAACCACCTGGTGCTGGCCGGCGACCCGGCCAACGCACGGCCCGAGGCGAAGGGCAACATCCAGGGCGACATCTTCGCCTGCCCGGATGGCCTGATGCTCGATGCACGCGGCGTGCTGTGGATCCAGACCGATGCACACGCGACGCAGATGAACCAGGGCGAGATGCTGCGCATCGGCAACAACCAGATGCTCGCCTGCGACCGCGCCAGCGGCCAGATCCGCCGCTTCCTCACCGGCCCGGTCAACTGCGAGATCACCGGCGCGACGATGACACCCGACCTGCGCACGATGTTCATCAACGTGCAGCACCCCGGCGAGACGCCCAGCGACCGCAGCGACCCGGCCGAGCCGAACAAGTATTCGAAGTGGCCGTACGGCGGCCGGCCGCGTTCGGCGACGGTGGTGATCCGCCGCCGCGACGGCGGGGTCGTCGGCACCTGATCCGCCGGCTCAGGCCAGCCGGTAGACGTCGAGCAGCACCGCGCGCGCCTCGCGCTGGCCGACCGCGATGGCCATCACCTTGTTGAGGTGCGACCAGGCCGGCGCGCCGGTGGTGAAGCGCATCAGCGTGCGGAAGAAGTAGGCCTCGCGCGGCACCGCTTCGCCGCGCGCCAGGCGCTGCATCACTTCGGCCGGGCCGTGGCGCAGGCCGTCGCTGCGCACCTCCACCAGCGCGCCGTCGTCGGTGCGGATCACGTAGTGCGCGGCGATCTCGAGCACGCCGTCGCCACGCGCGACCTGCCAGTCGATGCCGCCTTCGACCAGCGTGCCGTTCAGCTCCGGCCCGCTGGCCGTGCCGCCGCCCAGCGGTACGTAGCGGCGCTCGCCGGTCGGTGCGGCGCCCAGGCTGACCAGGGCGCCGACCTCGCAGCGGATCCGGGTCATCGGCAGCAGCGTGGGGGCGGGCGGGAACGGATTCATGGCGGCTCTCGGGGCGGTGATGGAATCGTGTCGGCCTTGTCCTACAAACGCAGCCGGGGCGCGCCGACAGACCCGGCCGATGGCGCTTTCTACAGTGAGTTCATGTCCAACGACGAACGGAGCATCCCATGAAAGCACTGATTGCCGTATCGCTTGCGTTGTCCGGTGCGGTTGTCGCCACGGCGGCACCGCTGCCCGAAGCCGATGTCCTGTCGATGTTCGCGCCGCAGGGCCAGGCGGCCCTGCCGCATGTCGAGCGCGCCGGGTCGGTGGCCTACCTGAACGGTGGTGCCGGCCGCGAGGAGGCCGACTACATGAAGGCGCGCGCCCGCGAGTTCCCGCTGCAGCTGGTCTTCAGCGGCCGCGGCGGCGAGTACGGCGTGGCCGACCGGGTCACCGTGCGGCGTGCCGGCGAGACGCTGGTCAGCGTCGCCGACGCCGGCCCCTACCTGATGATGAAGCTGCCGCCCGGCCGCTACACCGTCGAGGCCGACTTCGACGGTGGCATCGAGCGGCGCAACGTGACCGTCGGCAACGGCACGCAGCGCATCGACTGGAACACGCCCAAGGTCTCGGACTGAGCGTGCAGGCGAACGCGGGCCGGCCGCTCTACTTGGCGGTCGGCATCGCGAACTCGGCGCCCTTGCCGATCGAGCCGGCCCAGCGCTGCATCACGCTCTTCTGCTTGGTGTAGAAGCGCACGCCTTCCTCGCCGTAGGCGTGCATGTCGCCGAACAGGCTCTTCTTCCAGCCGCCGAAGCCGTGCCAGGCCATCGGCACCGGGATCGGCACGTTGATGCCGACCATGCCGACCTGCACGCGCCGCGCGAACTCGCGCGCCACGTTGCCGTCGCCGGTGAAGCAGGACACGCCGTTGCCGTATTCGTGGTCGTTGACCAGCTGCAGTGCCTCGGCGAAGTCCTTGGTGCGCACGCAGGTCAGCACCGGGCCGAAGATCTCTTCCTGGTAGATGCGCATCGTCGGCTTCACGTGGTCGAACAGCGTGCCGCCGGTGAAGAAGCCGGCCTCGTGGCCCGGCACCTTGAAGCCACGTCCGTCGACGACCAGCTTCGCGCCTTCCTTCACGCCGACGTCGATGTAGCCCTCGATGCGGTCGAGCGCCTGTCTGGTGACGATCGGGCCCATCTCGGCATCGAGCTCCATGCCGTTCTTCACCTTCAGCGTCTTCGCGCGTTCGGCGAGCAGCGGCACGATGCGGTCGCCGACGTCACCGACCAGCACCGCGACGCTGATCGCCATGCAACGCTCGCCGGCCGAGCCGTAGGCCGAGCCGATCAGCGCGTCGACCGCCTGGTCGAGATCGGCGTCGGGCATCACCACCATGTGGTTCTTCGCGCCGCCCAGCGCCTGCACACGCTTGCCGTGGTGCGCGCCGGTCTCGTAGATGTACTGCGCGATCGGCGTCGAGCCGACGAAGCTCAGCGCCTTCACGTCGACGTGGTGCAGCAGCGTGTCGACGGCGACCTTGTCGCCCTGCACGACGCTGAAGATGCCGTCGGGCAGGCCGGCCTGCTTGAGTAGCTCGGCCATGAACAGCGACGGCGACGGGTCGCGTTCGCTGGGCTTGAGGATGAAGGCGTTGCCGCAGGCGATCGCGACCGGGAACATCCAGCACGGCACCATGCAGGGGAAGTTGAACGGCGTGATGCCGGCCACCACGCCCAGCGGCTGGCGCAGCGTCCAGTTGTCGATGCCGGTGCTGACCTGGTCGGTGTAGTCGCCCTTGAGCAGCTGCGGGATGCCGCAGGCGAACTCGATGATGTCGATGCCGCGCGTGACCTCGCCCTGCGCGTCGGTGAACACCTTGCCGTGTTCGGCGGTGATCATCGCGGCCAGCGTGTCGCGGTGCTGGTTCATCAGCTCGAGGAACTTGTTCATCACCCGCGCGCGGCGGATCGGCGGCGTGTCGGCCCAGGCCGGAAACGCGGCCTTCGCGGCGGCCACGGCGGCGTTGACGTCCTCGACGCTGGCCAGCGCCACCTGGCGCGCCACCGCACCGGTGGCGGGGTTGTAGACGGCCTGGCGGCGGCCGCCGGTGCCGGCAACGGCACGGCCGGCGATGAAGTGGCCCACTTCGGTGTTGGCGGTGAAGGCTTCGGGGGCGCCCATGCAGGTCTCCTGTCGGTCGAGACAGGCATTGTCGGGCATGGCCAAAAAAAGAGCCCACCCGCGTGAGCAGGTGGGCTGTGTCAAGTCCTCAAGTAAGGACGTCGTTGGGTGCGGTGCCAGTCTCTCGCCCTGTCGTTGAGCTCGGAAGCGGGGCTTCCGTGCGGCGGGCGTTGCGGACCTTTGAGCGCGCGATCTGTGGCAGATCCCGTGTGACAGCTATGCGTGGCACTCTAGGTGCGTGCCACATCGTGAACCATCCCCAATACGAGGGAACGATGTCAAGCTGCAAGTGGGTGATATGCACAGATGTTGCTCGGCTCGCCAGCCAACGCACAATGCTTCATGGTCACGCATCGCAAGCCGCGCACCGCGGCCCCACGGCAGGCACCACAGCAAGCACTCACGGAGCAGGAACTGGGCACGCTCCAGCAGCTGCTCGACGCCGTGCCCGCACCCTTCGAGGCGCTCGACCCGAGCATGCTCGATGGTTTCCTCTGTGGCGTGTTGTTGCAGCCGCGCCGGGTGCCCGAAGCGCAGTGGCTGCGCCATGTCACCGACGTCGATGGCCGTGCGCTGCCAGCGGGCTTCGATGCGGCACGCCTGCATGCGCTGGTGCGTCGACGCCACGCCGAACTCGACGCGGCGATCGAGGCGCGTCAATGGTTCGACCCCTGGGTGTTCGAGCTCGACGACGAGGCCACGCCGAGCGAGGCGGTCTATGCCTGGGTGGCCGGCTTCGCGACGGCGATGGAGTTCTTCCCCGCGTTGAACGCGCTCGACGCACAGCGCCTGAGCGAGCCGCTGGCCCTGCTCTACCGCCATCTCGATGCCGACGACCTGGAGGACGCCGACGATCTGCTGGAAGAGATCGAGTCGCTCGAGCCGCCGGCCGACCTCGCCGAGGCGGTGGAGGAACTGGTTCGCGCGACGCTGCTGCTGGCCGACGTGTCGCGGCCGAAGCCGCCGCCGCCGCGGCGGCGCTGAAGGGCAAACGCCGCGGCGCGTTCAGATCGCCAGCGGGTCGACGTCGATCGCCCAGCGCAGCACCTTGTGGCCGCCACTGCGCCGCAGGGCGTGCAGCGAGGGCAGCCAGGCCGACAGGAAGCGCTGCAACGCAGGCCGCGAGGCCGACTCGACCAGCATCTGCATGCGCTCGACGCCCGCCACCCGTGCCACGGGCAGCGGTACCGGCGAATAGACGCTGACCGTCGCCGCGCCGTCGAGCTGCGCGGCCAGCGCCGCGGCGGCCTCGAGAAAGCCCTGCGCCGCGTCGGCCTGCTTGGCATCGGCGCGCAGCATCGCCAGGTGCGTGAACGGCGGCAGGCCGGCCGACTCGCGCTCCGTCAGCTGATCGGCGGCGAAGGCGGCGAAGTCGTGGCGGCGCAGCGCGGCGTACAGCGGGTGCTGCACATGCCAGGTCTGCACCCACATCTCGGCTCCCTGCGCGTGCTCGGCGGCGCGGCCGGCGCGGCCGCCCGCCTGCATCAGCAGCGCGAACAGGCGTTCGGGGGCGCGGAAGTCGCTGCTGAACAGCGCACTGTCGGGGTTCACTGCAGCGACCAGCGTGATGCGCCGGAAGTCGTGGCCCTTGGTGACCATCTGCGTGCCGACCAGCACGTCGACTTCGCCGGCGTGCACCGCGCCGAGCTGCGCTTCCAGCGAGCCCTTCAGCCGCGTGCTGTCGGCATCGATGCGGGCCACGCGCGGCAGCGTGCCGCCGGCATCGGCCAGCAGCATGCCGATCTGCTCCTCGAGCCGCTCGGTGCCGCGGCCGATCGGCGCGATGTCGAGGTTGCCGCAGTCGGGGCAGGCGCGCGGCACACGCTCGGTGAAGCCGCAGTGGTGGCAGCGCAGCGTGCGGTCGAGCTTGTGGAAGACGCGCCAGGCGCTGCAATGCGGGCAGCCGCTCTTCCAGCCGCAGTCGGCGCAATGCAGCACCGGCGCGTAGCCGCGGCGGTTCAGGAACACCAGGCTCTGCTCGCCGCGATCGATGCGCTGGCGGATCGCCTCGACCAGCGGCGGCGACAGCGCGGTGCCGGCGCCGCGGTCCTTGGGTTGCTGGGTCATGTCGACCAGGCGCACGCGCGGCAGTGCGGCGCCGCCGATGCGCGAGGGCAGGGCCAGGCGCAGGTAGCGGCCCTCGTTGGCGCGCTGCCAGCTCTCCAGCGAGGGCGTGGCCGAGCCGAGCAGCACCCGCGCGCCCTGCAGCCGGGCGCGGTAGACGGCCAGGTCGCGAGCCGAATAGCGCGCGCCCTCCTGCTGTTTGTACGACGGGTCGTGCTCCTCGTCGACGACGATCAACCCGAGCCGTGGCATCGGCGTGAAGATCGCCAGCCGCGTGCCCAGCACGAGGTCGGCCAAACCCAGGTGCGCCGCCAGCCAGCCACGCAGGCGCTGCGCCGGCGTCATGCCGCTGTGCAGCGAGACGATGCGCCGGCCGGCGAAGCGCGCCGCGAAACGCGCCTCGAGCTGCGGTGTCAGGTTGATCTCGGGCACCAGCACCAGCGCCTGCTGGCCGGCCTGCAACGCACGCGCGGCGGCGTGCAGGTAGACCTCGGTCTTGCCGCTGCCGGTGACGCCGTGAAGCAGCACCGGCGTCGCATCGTTCAGGCCGTCGAGCCGGGCCAGCACCTCGGCCTGCTCGGCGCTCGGCGCGAGCGACGGCTCTGGCTGTGCTTCCACCGGCAGTGCCATGGCCTTGTGCAGCTTGCGCAGTCGCAGCGCGAGTTGCTTGCCGTCGAGCTTGTGCAGTTCGGGGGGCAGCACAGACAGCGCCAGCTCGCCGAGGCCGCGCTGATAGTAACCAGATGCAAAAGCGACCAGCTCGCGCCAGGCGCCGTCCAGCGGCGGCAGTTCCTCGAGCACCGCCGACACCGGCTTCAGCGCATCGGCGGCAAGCTCGCCAGCGCCGTCGCCCCAGACGATGCCGAGCAGATCGCGGCGCCCAAGAGGCGCTCGCACCAGTGTCCCAGGCGGGAGCGTTCGCTCACTCAGGTAGTCGAGCACGTCACCGAGTCCGGCGTGCTGCGGTGTCTCGAGCGCGACCTGCAGTCGGGCCATGCCTGTCACGCCGCCGTCCTCCAGCCACTTAGCCGCCATTGCTCACTCGACAGTGAAGGAACGCTGGCAAGTCGCTGATTTGGCAAGACTTTTGACGCTTTCCACGCGCTCTGTGGATAACTTTGTGCAGAACCTGCCCAAAGACGCGCTAAATGCTTGATCCACCGAGTTTCACGGTTCTGTGCCCACTTTCGCGGCAGCGAATAACAATGAATGAAATCAATGACTTGCGTCATCCTGCGTGAAATTCGATGACGCGCCGCAGCACGCTGCCGCCGTGGGGAGGCCGAATCCATTTTTGGGGATAAGTCAAGCCCTGAGCACTCACTCACCCGGCGCGCACCGCGCGGGCGGGCGCGCGCTCAGCCAGCCGCGCGGATGCGCCGCGAGACCTCGTGCACGGTGTCGACCAGCACCGACACCGATTCCGGCGGTGTGTGCTGGCTGATGCCGTGGCCGAGGTTGAAGACATGGCCGCCATAGCTGCCCTGCGCGCTGCGCGGCGCGCCGAAGCTCTCCAGCACCTTGGTGGCCTCGGCGCGGATCTGCGCCGGCTCCGCGAACAGCACATTGGGGTCGAGGTTGCCCTGCAGCGCGACGCGGTCGCCGGTGCGCCGGCGTGCCTCGCCGAGGTTCATCGTCCAGTCCAGGCCGACCACGTCGGGGCCGACACCGTCGACGCTGGCCGCGATCTGCTCGACCCACAGCCCGCCGCCCTTGGTGAAGACGATGTGCGGAATGCGTGCGCCCGCATGCTCGCGCCTGAGCTGCTTCAGCACGCGGCGCGTGTAGGCCAGGCTGAAGGCCTGGAAGGCGCCGTCGGCGAGCACGCCGCCCCAGCTGTCGAACACCATCACCGCCTGGGCGCCGGCCTCGATCTGCATGTTCAGGTACAGCGCCACCGCATCGGCGTTGATCGCCAGGATGCGGTGCATCAGGTCGGGCCGGCGGTACAGCATCGTCTTGACCAGCCGGTAGTCGTCCGAGCCGGCGCCTTCGACCATGTAGCAGGCCAGCGTCCACGGGCTGCCCGAGAAGCCGATCAGCGGCACGCGGCCGTTCAGTGCCTTGCGGATCGAGGTGACCGCGTCGAACACGTAGCGCAGCCTGTCCATGTCGGGCACGGCCAGCTTCGCGACGTCGGCCTCCTCGCGCACTGGGTGAGCGAAGCGCGGGCCTTCGCCGAGCGCGAAGCTCAGGCCCAGGCCCATCGCGTCGGGCACGGTCAGGATGTCGCTGAACAGGATGGCCGCGTCCAGCGCGTAGCGCTCCAGCGGCTGCAGCGTCACCTCGGTGGCGAACTGCGTGTTCGTCGCCAGGCCCATGAAGCTGCCGGCCTTTGCACGCGTCTCGCGGTACTCGGCGAGGTAGCGCCCGGCCTGACGCATCAGCCAGACGGGCGTGTGCTCGGTGGGCTGGCGCAGGCAGGCGCGCAGGAAGCTGTCGTTCTGGAGGGGCGCGTACATGCGGCAATTATCACGCCCATAATTCGGCCACCTCCGAGGAGACCTCCATGCGCGCGAGCACCGTCCTGCAGACCATCGGCAACACACCGCACATCCGCGTCAACCGCTTGTTCGGCAGCACGCACGAGGTGTGGATCAAGAGCGAGCGGGCCAATCCCGGCGGCTCGATCAAGGACCGCATCGCGCTGTCGATGATCGAGGCGGCCGAGGCTTCCGGCGCGCTCAAGCCCGGCGCCACGATCATCGAGCCGACCTCGGGCAACACCGGCGTCGGCCTGGCGATGGTCGCGGCGGTCAAGGGCTACAAGCTGGTGCTGGTGATGCCCGACAGCATGAGCGTCGAGCGACGCCGCCTGATGCTGGCCTACGGCGCGACCTTCGAGCTGACGCCGCGCGAGAAGGGCATGAACGGCTCGATCGCACGCGCCAAGGAACTGCTCGCCGCCACGCCGGGCTCGTGGATGCCGCAGCAGTTCGAGAACCCGGCCAACATCGACGTGCATGTGCGCACCACGGCGCAGGAGATCGCCGCCGACTTCCCCGAGGGCATCGACGTGCTGATCACCGGCGTCGGCACCGGCGGGCACCTGTCGGGCTGCGCGCAGGTGCTGAAGGCGAAGTGGCCGAAGCTGAAGGTGTTCGCGGTCGAGCCGGCCGCTTCGCCGGTGATCAGCGGCGGCAAGCCCAGCCCGCACCCGATCCAGGGCATCGGCGCCGGTTTCATCCCGGCCAACCTGAAGACCGAACTGCTCGACGGCACGATCCAGGTCGAAGCCGAGGCGGCGCGCGAGATGGCCCGGCGCAGCGCGCGCGAGGAAGGCCTGCTGGTCGGCATCTCGTCGGGTGCCACGCTGGCGGCGATCGCGCAGAAGCTGCCCGAGCTGCCGGCCGGCACGCGCGTGCTCGGCTTCAACTACGACACCGGCGAGCGCTATCTGTCGATCGAAGGCTTCCTCCCCACGGAGTGAACAACAAGCCCGCCATCCTCATCGTCGAGGACGAGCCCGGCATCGCCGACACGCTGCAGTACGCGCTGCGCACCGACGGCTTCGAGCCGCTGTGGGTGGCCACCGGTGAGGCGGCGCTGGCGCGGCAGCGCGAGGCGGCGGCGGCGCTGGTGATCCTCGACGTCGGCCTGCCCGACCTGAGCGGCTTCGAGGTCTTCAAGCGGCTGCGCGCCTTCAGCGACGTGCCGGTGGTCTTCCTCACCGCACGTGCCGACGAGATCGACCGTGTCGTCGGCCTCGAGCTCGGTGCCGACGACTACGTTGCCAAGCCGTTCTCGCCGCGTGAACTGGTGGCGCGCGTGCGCACCATCCTGCGCCGGGCGGCGAAGGCCGCCGCGCCGGCGGCGCCGGTGCTGCCCTTCGTGGTCGACGAAGGCCGGCGACAGATCCGCTTCTACGGCCAGCCGCTGGAGCTGTCGCGCTACGAGTACGGGCTGTTGAAGACGCTGGTCGAGCGCCCGGGCCACGTCTACAGCCGCGACGTGCTGCTCGACAAGGTCTGGGACACCAGCAGCGAGAGCCTGGACCGCACCGTCGACGCGCACGTGAAGACGTTGCGCGCCAAGCTGAAGGCGGTGGCGCCCGGCCTGGAGCCGATCCGCACGCACCGCGGCAGCGGCTACGCGCTGGCCGAGGACCTGCCGGCGTCCCTGGCGTGACCCAGCGCACCCGCATCTTCGTCGGCATCCTGCTGGTCTACGCGCTCGGCGTCGGACTGCTGATGTACAGGCTGCTCGCCGACATCGACCCGCGCTACCGCGAGTCGGCCGAGGAATCGCTGGTCGAGACCGCCCACCTGCTGGCCGCGCAGGTCGAGCAGCACAGCGGCACCGGCGTGCTCGACGCCGAACCGCTGCGCCCGGTGTTCCGCAAGCTCTACTCGCGCAGCTTCTCGGCGCGCATCTTCGACTTCGAGAAGACCGGCGTCGAGCTGCAGGCGCTGGTCATCGGCCGTGACGGCATCGTCGTGTTCGACTCGCTCGGTCAGCGCGAGGGCGAGGACTTCTCGCAGTGGCGCGACGTGCGCGGCGCGCTGGCCGGCGAGTACCGCGCGCGCACCACGCCGAAGATCGCCGGCGACGAACTCAGCTCGGTGATGTACGTCTCCGCGCCGGTGCGCGCCCAGGGTGGTGACAGCGAGATCATCGGCGTGGTCAGCGTCGGCAAGCCGGTGCAGAGCCTGAACCAGTTCGTCGCCGCGGCGCGGCGCAAGACCATGCTCGTCGGCGCCACCTCGGTGGCCGCGGTGCTGGTGCTGGCGCTGATCCTGTCGCTGTGGCTGGTGCGGCCGTTCGGCCTGATCGCCGACTACGCACGCTACGTGCGCGCGCAGCGCAGCTTCAGCCTGCCGCGGCTGGGCCGGCGCGCGCTGGGCACGCTGGGCGCGGCCTACGACGAGATGCGCGATGCGCTGGCCGGCCGCCACTACGTCGCCGACTACGTGCAGACGCTGACCCACGAGCTGAAGGGGCCGCTGTCGGCGATCCGCGGCGCCGCCGAGCTGATCCAGGAGCCCGGCATGCCGGAGGCCGACCGCCAGCGCTTTTCCGCCAACATCGGCCGCGAGACGCAGCGCATCCAGGAGTTGGTCGACCGCATGATGGAGCTGGCCGCGCTCGAGCAGCAGCGCCGCCTGCCCAAGGCCGAGCCGGTCGCGCTGCGCCCGCTGCTGGAGGAGCTGGCGGCCAGCGCCGAGGCCAGCGGCGCGGCGCGCGGCCTGCGCATCGAACTCGCCGCCGGCGCGCCGGCCTGGGTCGAGGGCGAGGCCTTCCTGCTGCGCCGCGCGGTCGGCAACCTGCTGGCCAACGCGCTCGAGTTCTCGCCCGACGGCGGGCTGATCCGCCTCGAGCTGGCGGCGCAGCGGCGCAGCGTCGACATCGTCGTGCGCGACCAGGGCCCCGGCATTCCCGACTACGCCGACGAGCGGGTGTTCGAGAAGTTCTATTCGCTGGCCCGCCCGGGCACGAACAAGAAGAGCACCGGCCTCGGCCTGCCCTTCGTGAAGGAGATCGCCGAACTGCACCACGGCCGCGTGAGCCTGCGCAACGGCGTCGGCGGCGGCGCGGTGGCGACGCTGTCGCTGCCGCTGATCGAGCCTCCGACGGCCTGAGTCCGCGCCCGGCTATGCTGCGAGGTTATGGCCGCTCGGGAGGGGCCGCACGCGTGGACGCCAAGACGATCGCCTGGGTGCTGCCGCACGAAGGCTACGACGACGAGACCGTGATCGCGCCGCTGCGCGAGCAGGGTTTCCGCGTGCTCGTCTGCATCGCCGGCACGGCGCCGCCGGCCGACGCCGAACTGCGCGTGCTGCAGGCCGATCTGTTCGGCGACAGCCGCCGCCTGCGCCGCGAGTACGTGATGGATCCGCGGCCGACGCTGATCGTCGCCAGCACGGCCGAGCAGGAAGCCGATGCGCTGGAGTTCATCAAGCCGCGCGACGACGTGGTGCGCGGCACCCGCCCGGTCGAACTGCTGGTGCTGCGCCTGGCGCGGCTGCTCAAGCACGCCGGCGGCGAGGCCTTGCTGCAGTCGCTGGAGTTCACCGACGAGCTGACCGGCCTGGCCAACCGCAAGCGCTGGCAGTCGCAACTGGCGCAGGAGCTGGGCAATCCGCTGTCGGCGGACAGCCGCGCCGTCGTGCTGTTCGACCTCGACCACTTCAAGCAGATCAACGACCGCTTCGGCCACCAGGCCGGCGACCAGGTGCTGCGCGAGGCCGCCGCGCTGCTGCGCGACGAGATGGCGCCGGGCGACCGGCTGGCGCGATTCGGCGGCGAGGAGTTCGCCGCGCTGGTCTCGCGCTACGACCGGGCGACCGTCGTCGCCGACGTGCAGCGTTTGCTGCAGCGCCTGGCCGGCCATGCCTTCCATGCACCGGCCGCGGCCACTGCCGCGGGGGCCGCCTTCGAGCGCCTGGTCAACCGCTTCGACGAGACCGCGCCGGCGCCGCTGGAAGGCGAGGCGACGCAGCGCATGGCGGTCACCGCCAGTGCCGGCCTGGCCTTCCTCGGCGAGCGCTCGACCTTCGCCGACGTGATGAACCAGGCCGACGTCGCGCTCTACGAGGCCAAGGGGCGTGGGCGCAACCGGCTGGTGTCCTACGAGTCGCTGCAGGAGTCCTCCGGCGGCGAGGACCGCGACCTCTACGTGCGCCACTTCGAGAACGTCACCCGCGTGATGACCGAGCGCATGACCACGCTGGTCACGAACATGGGCCGCAGCCTGGTCGAGGCGGCACGGCGCGAGGCCAACCAGGACGCGCTGACGCAACTGCACAACCGCCGCTACTTCGACGCCCGGCTGTCGCGCGAGATCGAGACCGCGCACAAGCATGGTCGCGCGCTGACCATCGCGCTGATCGACCTCGACCATTTCCACGACGTCAACGCCACCCACGGCTACCCGACCGGCGACCATGTGCTGCGCCGTTTCGCCGAGATCGCGCGGCACAGCGTGCGCCTGACCGACTGGCTGGCGCGCTACGGCGGCGAGGAGTTCTGCCTGGTGATGCCCGACACCGACCTCGAGACCGGCGCCCGGGTGGCCGAACGGGTGCGCCGGCAGGTCGCCGCGGCGGAGATCCGCAGCATCGAGCAGCGCCTGGTGCCGCTGACCGCCAGCGTCGGCGTGGCCCAGCTCGATGCCGGCACCGAAAGCCCGCTGTCGCTGGTCCAGCGCGCCAGCGAGGCGGTGCTGGCGGCCAAGCAGGCCGGCCGCAACCGGCTCGTGGTCGGCGCCTGAGCCGCGCTCCGGCGGCGCCCGCCGGGCTGCTTCCTAGGGCGATGCCCCTACTTTGCTGCATTGCAGCAAATATCGCTTGCAATCGGCCGCGGGACCTCTATAGTTGCGTCATGCTGCATTGCAGCAAATGTGACCCAACCCAACCACCCGACCCGGAGCCCACCATGCTGACCCAAGAACAGTTCGCCGCCGCCCAGAAGGCCCAGTTCGCCACCCTGGTGGGCCTGACCGCCACCAGCCTCGAAGCCACCGAGAAGCTCGTCGCGCTGAACCTCGACACCGCCAAGGCCGCCCTGGCCGACGCCAGCGCGCAGGCGCAGTCGGTGCTGTCGGCCAAGGACGTGCAGTCGCTGTTCGCGCTGCAGTCCGAGCTGCTGCAGCCGGCGCCGGAAAAGGCCAGCGCCTACGGCCGCAAGCTGTACGACATCGTCGCCGGCGTGCAGGGCGAGTTCAGCAAGGTCGCCGAAGCCAGCGCCGCCGACGCGCAGAAGAAGCTCGCCGCGCTGGTCGAGGCCGCCTCGAAGAACGCCCCGGCCGGCACCGAGAACGCCGTGATGCTGGCCAAGGCGGCCGTGTCCGCCGCCAACGACGCCTTCGACAACCTGCAGAAGGCCACCAAGCAGGCCGTCGGCGCCGCCGAAGCCAACTTCGCGACGCTGAGCGCCGCGGCCAAGCCGGTCGCTGCCAAGGGCCGCCGCGCCGCCTGAGGCGCGCCAGACCGGGGAGCCGACCATGAGCTCCCTGCTGCCCCCGGAGCCCGAGGGCTCCGGCGCCACGGCCCCCGGGCCGTGGCGCAACCGCCCGCCCGACGCCCATGAGGGCTGGATCGGCACGCGCGAGCTGCCCGGCTACCGCGCCGGCGCGGTGATCGTGCGCCTGGCCGACCTGCCGGGTGTCGACCCCGCCCACCTGTACCTCGACGTGCTGCGCCTGGGCGACAGCGGCCGCACCGAAGAGACCCAGTCCGGACCCTGCCGCGGCCTGCGCCGCGACCTGCCGCTGGAAGCGCGCTCGCGCTTCGTGCGCGTCGTCGCCGAGCTGCTGCGCCACGCGCCCGATGCCGAGCGCGGCTTGGCGGGCCTGGGCCCGGCGCTTGCCGCCTTGCGCGAGAACGGCATCGAGGGCGGCCAGCTCACGTTGGCCGTGCAGCAGCTCGACGCCGCCTGCAGCGAGCCGGCCCTGGTGGCCGGCCTGGTGCACGTGCTGCTGCTCAGCCTCGGCGAGGAAGATGCGATCGCCTCGCTCGACGGCCTGCTCGCGCGGCTGGCCCCGCAAGCCCCCCTTGCCGGCGAGACACTCGCCGACCGCGTCGGCCTGCTGGTGCGCTGCGTCGGCCGGGCGCAGGCGCGACGCCGCCTGCGCGAGGCGACCGACTTCGACCTGCTGCCCACGCCCGAACTGCTGGGTTTCTGAGCGCCGCGCGCGGGCGGCGCTGGAATAGTCTGCCGCCGCGAACGTAGACTCTGCGAGCCGGCGCGTTCGATCGCTGGCATGGGCGCAGGAGGAGACACCATGCCCTGGTTCGTTGCCAAGCGGGCCGTCGTCGGCGAGCCCGGAGCGGCCGAGCGCCACGAGTACCGCGTCGTCAGCGAGGCCGAGATCGAGTCGATCGGGCCCGAATGGGACTGGGCCTCGTCGGCGCTGGACTCGCGCGACGAGGCGCAGGCGCTGGCCGACGACCAGTTCTGGGACGAGATGGACGACTGAGGCGCCGCGCGCTCAGCGCGTGCCGAACTTGGTCTCGAAGCGGATGCCGATCTGGCGCAGCAGCGGCGTCGGCAGTTCGCCGCCGGCGCAGACGATCACCGCCTCGTTGGGTACCGCCGCGAGCTTGCCGTCGTGCTCGATGTGGACCGTGCGCTGCTCGATGCCCTTGACCTTCGACGACAGCAGCACGCTCAGCCGGCCGGCGTCGCGCAGCAGTTCGAGCCGCTCGCGGTTCTTCGTCTTGACGCGCGAGAAGGCCTCGCTGCGATAGGACAGCGTCACCGTCGTGTCCGGCTGCTCGGCCAGCGCGATCGCTGCTTCCAGGGCACTGTCGCCGCCGCCGACCACCAGCACGTGCCGGCCGGCGTACTGCTGCGCATCGACCAGCCGGTAGACCACCTTCGACGACTCCTCGCCCGGCACGTCCAGCTTGCGCGGCGTGCCGCGCCGGCCCATCGCCAGCAGCACCGAGCGGGTCGAGAAGCTGCCGCGGTCGGTCTGCACGACGAAGCCCTCGCCCTGCGGCTCGATGCCGCTCAGGCGCTCGCGGAACGACACCTGCAGCCCGGTCTTCTCCACCACACCCTGCCAGAACTCGAGCAGCTGTTCCTTGCTGATCTCGCCGAAGCTGACCTTGCCGATCAGCGCTAGCTGCACCGGCGCCGTCATCGCGATCTTGTTGCGCGGGTAGTGGTAGACCGCGCCGCCGAGCGAGTCCTCCTGCTCGATGATGCGGTAGCGCAGCTTGTGCTGGATCGCCGCCAGCCCGGCCGACAGCCCGGCCGGCCCGCAGCCGACGATCAGCACGTCGAGCTCGTGCGAGCCGTTGGCGCGCTTGCGGATGGCGTCCATCGCCTGCCGGCCCTGCTCGGCCGCCTTGCGGATCAGCCCCATGCCGCCGAGCTCGCCGGCGATGTAGATGCCCGGCACGTTGGTCTCGAACTCCGGGCTGACGTGCGGGATGTCGATGCCGCGCTTCTCGGTGCCGAACACCAGCGTGATCGCCTCCACCGGGCAGGCCGACAGGCAGGCGCCGTGGCCGATGCACGCCGAGCCGTTGACCAGCACCGCCTTGCCGCCGACCACGCCCAGCGCCTCCTCCGGGCAGGCGCGGGCGCACGAGCCCGAACCGATGCAGCGCGACGGGTTGATCACCGGATGCAGCGACGGCGGTTCGCCCAGGCCGGCCTCCTGCGACTGTTTCAGCTCCTGCGCGTGCTCCCGGTGCAGCCGCCGGTGGCGGCGCAGGTAGAGCAGGACCACGATCACGATCGCGGCGAGATAGAGGTAGGCGTAGTTCATCCTGCGGCGCGGCGCCGGAGGGACTCAGAAGTCGTAGCGCCCACCCAGATAGTAGAAGAGCCGGTTGGCGGTCTCGGTACGTGACGGCCCGCTGCTCTTGCTGTACTCGCCGCTCAGCTCCGACTCGATGGCCACCTGCTTGAGCACGCGGTAGGTGGCCCGCAGCCCGGGGCTCCAGCGTGTCAGCTTGACGCCGCTGTTGTCGTTCTGCAGATAGAAGCGCAGCGACGGCTCGAGCAGCAGTTCCTCGCTGACCTGCGACGAGTTGTTGTAGCTGATCAGCTTGCCGCTGTAGCGCAGCGTGTTGGTGCCGCCCAGGCCGTAGCTGGTGCCACGCTGCCACGAGGCGCTGATCACGTGCGTGTCGCGCTGCGAGTAGAGGTTGGTGCCGATCAGCTGGCCGCCGAGCGCGTGGTTGCGGTTGCGGCCCTGGCCGTTGGGCAGGATCACGGCCACCGGCGGGATCTCGCCGACGTCGGTCAGGCGGATGTCGGCACCGACCTGCCAGTTGGCGTTGATCGGTGTCGTCGCGCCGAGCAGGCCCTGGATGGTGTTCGAGGTGGTCGCGCGCACGACCCGCCGCAACGCGTCCAGCGTCGAGCCGGCAAGCAGATCCTTGATGCTCGTCGCCGGGTTGGCCGCCGACGGATCCTGGAAGAACAGTGCGTTGCCCAGCGCCAGCAGCGGCGTCTTGCGGCGATCGAGCAGCACGTTGACGACAGAGTTGTCCTCCATCTGCCAGGTGCCCTGCAGCGACGCGATGTTGACGCCCTTGATCGCCTCGTCGTAGTCGAGGATGCCGTTGGCCGACACGCCGCCGCTGAAGAAGCGCAGCTCGGTACCGATGGCGCTGCGGTCGGTCTCGCTGTCGATCAGCTGCTTGTTGTAGTAGAGGCTGCCGCTGAGCTGCGGGGTCAGCGCGTCGGCGTCCACCCACACGCCGTAGAAGCTGCGCTTGCTGTCGAGCAGCTTCTCCGTCGGCACGCCGGCCGCGACGTTGACCCGCCACTTCGGCACGAAGGTGTAGGCCGCCTGCACGCCGTCGTAGCGGTTCAGCACGCCGCCGCCGGTGGGCGACTGGCGGCCCAGCCGTACCTGCGTGCCGGCCGACAGCGAGCGGTGCTCGAAGTACAGCGCCGACATGCGGTTCTTGCTCTTGTCGCTGTACTTCAGGTCGGCCGAGTAGGCGTCGCGGAAGACGAAGCGCATGTCGGTGTCGGCGTCGCGGTAGCGCCAGTTCACGTCGACGTTGGTCAGCAGCAGGCTCTGGTCGACGCCGCTGTCGAGCACCGGCTCGCCGGGCACCGGCGGCAGGCCGCTGATCGGCGAGTCGAGGAACTCCTGCGTGCGCACCTTCGACGCGCCACCGTAGTAGAACGCGCCGACCGAGCCGGTCAGCGTCGAGGTCGGCTCCACCGCCGGGGCGGCCTTGGCCTCGGCCGTGCGCGCCGGGGCCGGCGCGGCCGCCGGCAGCCGCGCCAGCGCGGTGCGCACGCGGTCGGCATCGGGGCCGGTCGGGTAGAGCTGCAGGAAGGTCTCGTACTCGGCGCGTGCACGCAGCACGTCGCCGGTCTTGGCGCGGATGTCGCCGGCCAGGGCCTGCGCCTCGCGCGTCGACGGGTTCGACGGCAGGTTCAGCAGCACGTTGAGCTTGTCCAGCGCCGTGGCGCTGTCCTGCGCGGCATCGGCCGCCTTGGCTGCGGCCAGCAGGGCGGCAGCCTGCGTGGCCACCTCGCCCGCGCTGGCCGGCACCGGGCTGGGCACCGCGCTCTCGGCCGCCACGGGGGCCGGCGCCGCGGCGGGTGCCGGTGCAGGGGCCGGTGTCGGCGCCGCCAACGGTGGCGGTGCCAGGGCCACCAGCGTCGCGTCCGGGAAGCGCTTCAGCAACTGCTGGCGTGCCGCTTCGGCCTCGACCAGCGTCTCGAAGTAGCCGATGCTGACCTCGTGCACCGTGCGGCCATCGACCTGGCGCGGCGCGGTGAACACCTGGTAGCGCTGCAGCGCTGCCGGGATCGGCGTGTCGAGCTGCACGTTGGGCGAGTCCGACTGCTGCAGCGTGATCTGGAAGCCGCTGGTCGGCGGCGCCGTCCCGCCCTTGCCCTGCACCGACGCCGGGATCGCCGTGCCCAGGCCCGGCAGCACCACCTCGATGAGCCGGTCGCCCTTGCCGGCGCGCACCTTGAACGGCACCGCCTTGCTCAGCCGGATCGCCAGCCTGCGGTTGAGGTTCTCGCGTGCCGGGCTCTCGTCGCTGACGATGAAGTCGGGCATCGCGCCGCCGCCGGTGACGCGGCGCTCCGACGGCACCAGGCTGAGGCTCTCGCGCTGGCTGACCAGGTCGTAGATCACCTGCACCGAGTCGCCGCTGCGTGCCACCAGCGCACGGCGGTACTGCACCGGCGCGACGAAACGCACCTGCAGCACCGCGTCGTTGCCGTCGCGGCGGAAGTCGACGTCGTCGATCAGCTGGGCATGGGCCGCGGCCGGGGCCACGAGGGCGAAAGGCAGCGCCAGCCGCCGCAATGCGTGTGTCACGTCAGTCCCATTCCCTGTAGGTGGTGCCGCGGGTGCCCAGCGGCCGGTGGCAGCCCGACTCGGAGCAGTCGATCGCCGGCGGCGTCTTGGTCCGGTGCGTCAGCGCCTTCTTCTCCATGCTGCCGAGGTAGGCCGTGCCGCTCTGGTGGCAGCCCTTGCACCAGCCGGCGCCGCCGCCCTGGCTGCCGTTGTGGTTCATCGTCATCGAGCTCCAGCTGCTGGTGCTGGTGTGGCAGGCCTTGCAGTCCATGCTGCTGCCGCTGAGCAGCTGGGTGGCCTCGGGGATGTGGTTGGTCGGCTTGGCCAGCGCGCCGGTGGCGCCCTGCGAGACGTAGGCGCCGTTGTGGCAGGTCTTGCAGGTGGTGGCGGTGACCACGCTGTGGTTCATCGTCACCGAGCTGGCGAAGCTGGTCTGCGAGCGATGGCAGCTGTCGCACTTGGTCGGCCCGGTGGTCACCGGGATGTGGCCGCTCTGCTTGCCCTTGGCGGTGCTGCCGTTGTGGCAGGTGTCGCAGGTGCCGGTGCCCACCGCGTTGGCGGCGGAGTGCGCGAAGGTCACCGTGCTCCACGAAGCGGTGGACTTGTGGCAGCTCTCGCAGTTGCCGGTGACGCCGCTGTGGGTGGTGTTGTTCGGCTTCGTGCCGGTGGCGTCGGGGTAGCTGGCGACGTGGCAGCTGACGCACTGCGTGCTGATCGTGATCGAGCTGTGGAAACGCGCGCCGCTCCAGGCCGTGTAGCCCTGCTTGTGGCAGCTGTCGCAGTTGGCGATCGCGACGCCGCTCAGGGTCTGGTACGGGATGTGGTTCGTGGTGCGGCCGTCGGCCGGCGGGTAGGCGCCGCTGTGGCAGCTGGCGCACTGGCTGGCGACGATCACCTGCGTGTGGTTGAACTTGGTCGGCTTCCACGCCGTCACCGTGTGGCAGTTGATGCAGTTCGTCGCGCCCACCGGCACGTGGGTCGTGTTCTTGCCGGTGGCGGTGCTGCCGTTGTGGCAGCTGCCGCAGTTGGTGGCGGTGGTGAACGTGCTGTGGTCGACCTTCGCCGAACTCCAGCTCGTCGTGCTCTTGTGGCAGCTCTCGCAGTTGCCGGTCACGCCGGCGTGGGTGGTGTCGTTCGGCTTGGTGCCGGTGGCGTCGGGGTAGCTGGCGACGTGGCAGCTGGCGCACTGCGTGCTGATCGTGACCGAGCTGTGGAAGCGCGCGCCGCTCCAGGCGGTGTAGCCCTGCTTGTGGCAGCTGTCGCAGTTGGCGATCGCGACGCCGCTCAGGGTCTGGTACGGGATGTGGTTCGTGGTGCGGCCGTCGGCCGGCGGGTAGCTGCCGGTGTGGCAACTCGCGCACTGGCTGGCGACGACCACCTGCGTGTGGTTGAACTTGGTCGGCTTCCAGGCGCTCGTCGTGTGGCAGCTGATGCAGTTGGTCGCACCCACCGGCACGTGGGTGCTGCTCTTGCCGGTGGCCGTGCTGCCGTTGTGGCAGCTGGCGCAGTTGGTGGCGGTGGTGAAGGTGCTGTGGTCGACCTTCGCCGAGCTCCAGCTCGTCGTGCTCTTGTGGCAACTCTCGCAGTTGCCGGTCACGCCGGTGTGGATCGCCGTGTTGGGCTTGCCGACGGCTGGCGGGAAGCTGCCGGTGTGGCAGGCCACGCACTGCGTGCTGACCGACACCGAGCTGTGGAACTTGGCGCCGCTCCAGGCCGTGTAGCCCTGCTTGTGGCAGCTGTCGCAGTTGGCGATCGTCACGCCGCTCAGCGTCTGGTAGGGAATGTGCGTGGCGCTGCGCCCGTCGGCCGGCGGGTAGGCGCCGCTGTGGCAGCTGGCGCACTGGTTCGCCACCGTCACCTGCGTGTGGCTGAAGCTGGTCGGCTTCCAGCCTGTCGTGCTGTGGCAGGCGATGCAGTTGGTCGCGCCCACCGGCACGTGTGTGCTGCTCTTGCCGGTGGCCGCGCTGCCGTTGTGGCAGCTGCTGCAATTGGTGGCTGAGGTGAACGTGCTGTGGTCGACCTTGGCCGAGCTCCAGCTGGTCGTCGACTTGTGGCAGGTCTCGCACACCGTCTGCCCGGCGTGGATCGGCGTGTTGGGCTTGCCCACCGCGCCGGGGTAGCTGCCGGTGTGGCAGGTGCCGCATTGCGTGCTGACCGACACCGAGCCGTGGAACTTCGCCGGCGCCCAGGCCGAGAAGCCGGCCTTGTGGCAGCTGTCGCAGTTGGCGATCGCCACGCCCGACAGCGCCTGGTACGGGATGTGGGTGGCGCTGCGTCCGTCGGCAGGCGGGAAGCCGCCGGTGTGGCAGGTCGAGCACTGGTTGGCCACCACCAGCTGCGTGTGGTTGAAGCTCGACGGCCGCCACGAGCCGCCGGTGCGGTGGCAGGCGTCGCAGCTCTGCGAGCCCACCGGCACGTGCGTGGCCGACTTGCCGGTGGCGCGCGAGCCGTTGTGGCAGCTCGCGCAGGTGCCCGGCGAGACGCCGCTGTGGTCGAAGCCCGAGGCCGGCGTCCAGGCGGTCGTCTTGTGGCAGCTGTCGCAGGAACTGGTGGTGGCGATGTGGTTGCTGCTCTTGCCCGGCGCCGTGTTGCCGTTGTGGCAGCTGGCGCAGGTGCCCGGCGTCACGCCGGTGTGGTTGAACTGCGCACCGGAATAGGTGCGCGTGTTGTGGCAGGTGTCGCAGGCCAGCTGCGTCGGCACGTGGTTCTGCGTCTTGACGACGTTGTTGCGCGACCAGCGGTTGCCGGCGGTGTGGCAGGTGGCGCAGTCGCGCGGCGTGCCCTTGAAGATGCCGTTGATGTGGCAGGACTCGCAGCGCTCGTTGGCGTGCTGGCCGGTCAGCGCGAAGCCGGTCTTGGTGTGGTCGAAGGCGCGCGTGGCCGGCGCTCCCTGCGCGAACGCCGGTTCGACGCAGGCCAGCAGCAGCAGCGCGAACCACAGGCGCAGCAGGGTCTGGGGCAGCCAGCGCAGAAAGCTTGTCGATCTGTTCATTGCAGCCATCCGATCCATTGCGTGCGCCCGGGCGGCGCGGCGCCGCGCAGCGTCCGGTTCGACACCTTCTTCCAGTTGTCGGCCACGTGGCACTGGTCGCAGCGCGCGCCGAAGCCGCCGTCGTGCACGTCGTCCTTGCGGTGGCAGGACAGGCAGTCGCTGCCCAGCGCGGCGAAGTCGCGGCCGGCCGGCGCCGGCCTGGTGTGGCAGGCTTCGCAGGCGACCTTGCGATGGGCGCCGTCCAGCCTGTACTGGCTGCGCCGGTCGTGGTCGAAGTCCCAGATCGCCCAGCTGCGTGCGTTGTGGCAGCTCTCGCACTTCGTGCCGAAGGCCAGCTTGTGCTTGTCTTCCTTCTTGTGGCACGCGTAGCACTCGCGGCTGGCGTCCTTGTAGCGAGGCGTCAAGTGGCAGTCCTTGCACGCCACCTTCATGTGCTTGCCCAGCAGCGGGTAGCGCGTCTTGTTGTGGTCGAAGCCCGGCACCTTCCAGTCGCGGTCGCTGTGGCAGGTCTCGCACTGCCGGCCCAGCTGCGCCTCGTGCTTGTCGTCCTTCTGGTGGCAGGCGTAGCACTCGGTGGCCGTCTTGCGGAAGCTCTTCAGGTCCTTGTGGCAGGCGTCGCACTTGACCTTGGCCGCCGCGTGCGCGTTGCGCAGCTGGAACTTCGTCTTGTCGTGGTCGAAGCGGCCCTTGGTGGTCTTCCAGTCACGCTCGCCATGGCAGTCGCCGCACTTCTCGCCCAGCGTGTTCTCGTGCTTGTCGTCCTTCCTGTGGCAGCCGATGCACTGCTTCGGCGCCTCCTTGAACAGCTGGCTCTTGTGGCAGGCGTCGCACTTCGCGTCGGCGTGCTTGCCGAGCAGCGGGAAGTCCGTCCTGTCATGGTCGAACTTCGCCTTCTCCTTCCAGTCGCGCTCGGTATGGCAGGCGGCGCAATCCTTGCCCAGCGTCTCCTTGTGCTTGTCGTCCTTCTTGTGGCAGCTGTAGCAGTCGGTCGGCGTCTTCACCTTGTAGAGGTGGCCGCTGTGGCAGTCGGTGCACTTGGTGGCACGGTGCTTGCCGCGCAGCAGGTACTTCGTGTCGGTGTCGTGGTTGAAGGTCGACGGCTTCCAGGCCTTGACGCCGTGGCAGCTGTCGCACTTCTCGCCGAACTGGCCCTTATGGCCCTTGTTGCCGTCGTCGTCCTTCCTGTGGCAGCCGTAGCAGGTGCGCGGCGTGTCCTTGTAGTCGGCCTTGTTCCGGTGGCAGTCGGCGCACTTCACGTCGACGTGCTTGCCCTCGAGCGCGAAGCGTGTCTTCGAGTGGTCGAACTTCGCTTCCTTCCAGTTGTTCTCGGTGTGGCAGTCGGCGCACTTCGGGCCCAGCGAGCCCTTGTGCACGTCGTCCTTGCGGTGGCAGGCGTTGCAGTCGCCCGGCGCGGCACGCCACTTCTTGGCCGGCTCGTGGCACTTGTCGCACTCGGTCTTGGCGTGCTTGCCGCGCAGCGGGTAGTCGGTCAGCGCATGGTCGAAGCGCTGCTTGTCGAGCACGACGATCTTCGCGCCGCGCCCCTTGTGGTCGGTGTGGCACTCGTTGCAGGCCTGCGGCTTCAGGCGGCCGTGGAAGCCGGCCTTGGCGCGCACGTCCTGGCCGACGTCCTTATGGCAGTCCATGCAGAGCCGATCCTGTGCAGCCCGGTCGAAGCGGACGTGGCAGGCCTTGCAGTCGTCGTCCAGCTTCGCGTGGCCCTCGATCACCTTGCCCGGCGACAGCACCGACTCGATGGACTGCGCCTGCGCCAGTGCCGACGCCGCCAGCGCGAGCGTCACCAGCACGCAGCGGGTGAGTCGAGCCAGGGTGCCGGTCCATGACGTCATCCCGCCACTCGGTCAGTACATGTGTACCGCGACCACGTGCACGACGGCACTGATCACGAGGATGTAGACGAACGGGGTGTGCAGCACGTGCCACAGCGCGAACAGCCGCTCGAAGGCGGTGAACTGCGCCACGGTGACCACGCTCGTCAGGTAGCGCCGCACCAGCTTGCGCGCCAGGTAGTTGCGCCGCGCCAGGTCGCTGCGGCTCCAGCCGCGCTGGCGCGCGAGCTTGCGCAGCGGCCGGCGCAGCTCGGCGGCGCAGCGGAAGTAGAGCAGCCACATCTGCGCCGGCAGCACGAACACCTGGCGCAGCCAGGTGCCCCAGCCGGGCTTGGCCGAGAGCTGGCGTTCGGCGAAGTCGAGCAGCCGGGCCTCGACCTCGGGCGCGAAGTGCAACCGCGAGCGCGCCTCCGACTCGTCGAGCCCGGCGCGCGAGCGCAGCTGCTGCAGCGACAGCTTCTGGCCCGACAGCCCGCGGTGGATGCGCAGGTAGAGGAAGCGCCCGACCACGCCGCTGCCGGCCACGACCAGCATGCTGTACATCGCCACCGCTGCGTTGAGCGAGCCGATGCGGAAGGTCGAGTGCACCAGGATCAGCAGCGGCCCGCCGATGCCCAGCACCATGTGCGCGGCGAACCACCACTTGACCTTGCCGATGCGGTGCAGCGCGCGCACGTACTTGCGCAGCGGGTAGCTGAACAGCAGCAGCATCAGCACGCCGCCGGCCACGCCGAGCCAGTAGCCGAGGTCGTCACCGGCCTTGAACCAGCCTTGCTGCGAGATCCACCAGGCGCCGGACACCAGCGCCGCGATCACCAGGTAGACCCAGATGTCGCCGGAGGAACTGCGCCGCGCGGGCGGAGGCGCTTCGATGGTGACGGGCACGGTGGCGTCCAGGGTGCTGCTCATGACGGGGTCGGAACGGTCGGGATCGGGTCAAGATCATGCTATGGGAAGGTTTCCCACATCTTTGCAACATTTGGTTCATGGAGAACCCGAATCACAGGGCGGCGCGTTGTGGGTGAATTCACCGTGGGATAGGATCCCATTCGATGTCACGAGCCCGTCCATGAAGCGCCCGGTGCCGCAGGCGCAGCCGGCCATCGCACCCAGCGAAGAGACCGCCGCACTCGCCTTGCGCGAGGCCGGCGTGCTGCTCGAGCCCGTGGCGCGCTGGCTGCTGCGCAGCGGCGTGTCCTACGGCGCCTTCGCCGGCATGCTGAAGACGGTGTTCGTCGACGCGGCGCGCGTCGAGCTGGAGCGGGGCGGCACCGCAGCGACCTACTCGGCGTTGAGCGTGCTGTCGGGCGTGCACCGCAAGGATGTGCGTGCGATCGCCGAGGCGCCGCGCGACCCCGCGGCGCTGCCGCCGCGTGGCGTGCCGCTGGCGTCGCAGGTCTACACCCGCTGGTTGACGGCGCGCCGCTACCGCGACCGTGACGGCCACCCGCGCGCGCTGCCGCGCAGCGGCTCGGGCGTGACCTTCGAGGCGCTGGCGCGCGAGGTGTCGGTCGACGTGCATCCGCGCACCGTGATGGACGAACTGCTGCGCCTCGGCCTGGTCACGCTGGAAGGCGATCTTCTGATCCCGGTCAGCCTGTCGTTTCTGCCGAGTCGCAGACTCGACGAACTGACCGCGCTGTTTGCCGCCAACGCTGCCGATCACATGGCCGCGGCCGTGAGCAACCTCACGACCGATGCGCCTCGTTACCTCGAGCAGAGCGTCTTCGCCGACGGTCTGGGCGCGGCGTCCGTGGAGGACCTGCACGAACTGGCCCGTGAGGCCTGGCAGGAGGCGTTCGAGACCATGGTGAAGGAAGCCCGCAAGCGTGTCGCGGCCGACGACCGGCTGCCGCCGGGCGAGCAGCACCGCATGCGCTTCGGCGTGTATTTCTATGGGGAGCCGCAGGCCGCCACGACCGGCGATGCGGCGCCGGTCGCGGCCACGGCGCGGGCGGCGCGGCCGGCCACGAAGAGGAAGAAGGCATGAAGCTCACCGCGATGGCGCGCTGGCTCGCGTTCGCAGCGGCTGTGCTGGCCCTGCTGGTCGCTGGCTGCGGTGGCGGTGTCGGCTCGGGCGGCACCGGCATCAGCCCGGGTCTGGCCGAAGGCACGGTCAACGGCTTCGGCAGCGTCATCGTCGACGGCGAACGCTTCGACGACAGCCAGGTCGCCGTCTTCGAGGAGGACGGCCCGGGCAACCAGACGCGCACCGAAGCGCTGCTCGGCGAGCGCGTCGAGTTCGAGCTCGACGCCGCGGGCCTGCTGACGCGGCTGCGTGTCGACGCCGCGCTGGTCGGCCCGGTCGATCGGGTCGATGCGGCGGCCGGCTTCACGGTGCTCGGCCAGGCAGTGACGATCAACACCGACGCGACGCAGGGCCCGGTCACGCAGTTCGGCGGCGGCTACACCGGCCTGGCCTCGATGCTGGCGGCCGATGCCGTCGAGGTGCACGGCTTCATCGTGCACGGCGCGGCCGGAGCGGCCATCCAGGCGACGCGTGTCGAGCGCCGCACCGCCCTGCCCGCCTTCCTGAAGCTCAGCGGCGTGGCCAGTGCGGTCGACCCGACCGGCTTCCGACTCGGTGCGCTGCGTGTTCTGACCGGTACGGCGACGGTGCTGCCAGCCGGTGCGTCGTTGGCCGACGGGCAGGCCGTCGCGGTGCTGGCGCCGCTGGCCTCGCTGGTCGGCTCGGCCGGCGCGCCGACGCAGGTCGATGCCGCGCAGGTGCGCATCCGCGTGGCCGGCAGCACCGGCGAGGAGGTGCGCCTCAGCGGGGTCATCAGCGCGCTCGACGCCGCCGCGGCGCGTTTCGACCTCGGCACCACGCATGTCGAGGCGGCCGGCGCGCAGGTGCTGCCGGCCGGCACGGCGTTGGCCGACGGGCTGTACGTGCAGGTGCGTGGCACCGTGCGCGCCGACGGTTCGGTGAACGCGGTCTCGGTGCGGGTGCGCGACGGCCGCAGCGAGGCCGAAGCGGAACTGAAGGGCAACGTCGAGGGCCTGGACCTGGCGACGCTGCACTTCAGCGTGCGCGGCGTGGCGGTCGACGCCAGCCGTGCCGAGATCGAGTCCTGCCCGAACGGCGCACTGGCCGACGGCCAGTTCGTCGAGGTCGAGGGCGCGCTCGGCGCGACCGGGGTGATCGCCAAGTCGGTCCACTGCGAGGACGAGCCGGACGGTGCCACCGTCGAACGCAAGGGTACGGCCGGCAGCGTCGATGCGGCGGCGTCGCGCTTCACGCTGAGCACCGGGTCGGGCGAGGTGCTGGCGGTGCGCTGGACCGAACTGACCTACTTCAAGAACGTGACGCCGGCCACGCTGGCCGGCCAGCGTGTCGAGGTGGAAGGCCGGCTGGTCGACGGCGTGCTGGTGGCGCAGAAGGTCAAGGTCGAGATCGAGGGCAACTGAGGCCTGCCACCGTCGCCCGCCGCGCTGCGCCGTGAAATGCGGGCGATTACTCCGTGTTCTCACCCGCTCCGGTGGGGCCGCACGGATGGTTTAATGCGGCGGAAATTCCGCCCATGCCTGTCGTCGCAGTCATAAATCGCAAGGGTGGCAGCGGCAAGTCGACGCTGGCCACGCACCTCGCCGCCTGGTGTTCCACCACCGGGCGTGCCGCGATGCTGGGCGACGTCGACTTCCAGGGCTCGGCGCAATCCTGGTTGAAGCGCCGCGAGGCGCAGCCCGGCGTGCGGGGCCGCACGATCGTCGGCTGGTCGGCCGACCCGCGCAACGTGATGCGGCCGCCGGCCGGCGTCACCCACGTCGTGCTCGACACCCCCGGTGGGCTGCGCGGCCTCGACCTGGCCAAGGTGGTGATGACCGCCGACGCGATCCTGCTGCCGGTCAGCCATTCGATGTTCGACCGCGAGTCGGCGGCCGACTGCTACGCCGAGCTGAAGCTGCTGCCGCGTGTGGCTGCCGGGCGCTGCAAGGTGGCCGCCATCGGCATGCGGCTGGACGCGCGCACCCGCGGCGAGGAGACGCTGCGCAGCTGGGCGGCCGGCATCGGCCTGCCGGTGCTCGGCGTGCTGCGCGAGACGCAGACCTACGTGCGCTGCGCTGAGCAGGGCCTGACCGTGTTCGACCTGCCGCCGTCGCGCGTGCAGGCCGACCTGGCGCAATGGCAGCCGATCCTCGACTGGCTGCAGCCGGTGTTCGAGCCGTCACGGCGGGCGGTCGAGGCGGAGCCGGGCCGCGTGCCGGCGCGCGTTCCCACGCCGGCACCCGCCGCCACACGCGCGCCGCCGCGGCCGGCCCGCGTGCCGGTGTTCTCGCCGTCGACGGCGCAGGTGCCGCTGGACGTGCTGCACGCGGCGCCGCGGCGTGGCGGCGTGCTCGCCCGACTGGCCGGCTGGCTCGGAAACTGGCCGACACGAAGACGCCTGCAGCGCGACTTCTAAGCGGCCGCCGCGCGGTCCAGAATGCAGGCTTCGGCACCGAGGAGTCGACCATGCCACGCGTTGTTTCCCTGTCGCTCGTGATCTGCGCCGCGCTGCTGGCCAGCGAGGTCGCGCAGGCGCATGGCCGCCCCGGCCGCTGGTGGGGCGGCGTCAGCATCGGCATCGGCGTTCCGTTCTATGTCGGGCCCTATGGCGGCCCGTGGGTCGCCTACCCGGCGCCGGTGGTCGTGGCGCCGCCGCCGGTGGTCTACGCCGAACCTGCGGCGCCACCGACGCCGCCGGTCAAGGCCCCGCCCGAGCCGATCTTCTACCCACGGCAGGGCCAGGACGGCGCACAGCTCGAGGCGGATCGGCAGGCCTGCAACCGCTGGGCGACGACGCAGCCCTCGGCGATGGCCGACGCCAGCGTCTTCCACCGCGCGACGCTGGCCTGCATGGACGGGCGCGGCTACAGCGCGCGCTGAGCCCGGCGCGACGGCCCGCGTTCAGGGCCGCAGGCGGAAGCCGCGGCCGCGGATCGTCTCGATCGCGTGCCGGCCGAGCTTGCGGCGCAGGTTGTAGAGATGCACTGCGACGGCGTTGTCGCTGGCTTCGCCGGCGTCGCCGCCGATCAGCCGTGCGATTTCGGCGCGCGGCACCGCACGCGCCGCGTGGGCCGACAAGGCGGCGACGACACGCCATTCGATCGGCGTCAGGTCGACGGGGCGCCCGTCGAGCAGCACGGTCTCGCGCACGCGGTCGATGATCAGCTCGCCGTCAAGCCAGCGCTCGCCGCTGCGCTGGGCACTCGCGGTGCCCAGCGCCATCAGGCGTTCGGCGATCAGCGCCACCTCGCTGCCGGCGTCGATCTGCTCGGCACCCGGCAGGTCGGCGCAGGCCTCGCCGGCCAGCAGCACCGGCATCGCGGTGACCAGGCGCATCCACCGGTCCGGCGCCCCGGCGACGTGGTGGAGCAGCAGGGCCGGGTCGGCCAGCAGTGCATCGGCACGCGGCAGCGGTTCGGGCAGTGCGTGCAGCCGCGTCACCTCGTGGCCGGCCGCACGCAGCGCATCGTTCAGCGCACGCGCGTGACCGTCGTCGAGGGTCAGCAGATGGAAGTGCAAGCGCGTCTCCGACACGCCCCGGCGAGGCAGGCGCGTGCCCGGACGGCCCGCCCGGCCAGCGGCCGGGATCCCTCCGAGCGCGTGATGCAACTGCGCTGCATCGATCCAGTCGTTGTCCATGGCAGGCGGGCCCGTGGCCCGATCCGCTGCACCCACGTGCGGACGATCCGCACACGTCGCAGCACCTGCCACGCAGTCTGGTGCGCGTGGCTTAAACCAGCATGAAGATGCGCTGTCTCAGGCGCGGCGCAGCGGGAACTGCACCTGCACGCGCAGCCCGCCCAGCGGCGACTCGAGCAGGCGGATGATCGCGTGGTGGGCGACGACGACCGACTGCACGATCGACATGCCCAGGCCGACGCCGTCGCTGCCCTGGACGTCGAGTCGGTCGAAGCGCTCGAACACCCGGCTGCGCGACTCCGGCGGGATGCCGGGGCCGGAGTCGTCGACGGTCAGCGTGACCGAGTCGCCCTCACGTCGGGTGCTGATGCTGACCTTGCCGCCGGCCGGCGTGTAGCGGATCGCATTGCCGACCAGGTTGCGCACCAGCAGCAGCATGCCCAGCTCCATCGCGACGATGCTGCGCTCCGTGAACGCCGACTCGAGACGCAGGCCGCGCCGCTCGGCGAGCTTGCCGAGGTCGTGCAGCACGCTCTCGTAGACCACCGCGACGTCGACCGCGCGGCTCAGCCCCTGGGCCTGGTGCGCGACACTCTCCATGCGTGCCAGGTCGAGCAACTGGTCGAGCAGGTGCGCGGCGCGGTCGACACCCTTCATCACCGACGCCAGCGCCTCGGCCAGCTCCTCCGGCGAACGGGCGGTTGCGGCGATCTGTGCCTGTGCGCGCAGGCCGGCCAGCGGCGTGCGCAGTTCGTGCGCGGCCACGGAGGTGAAGCCACGCTCCAGCGACAGGGTCTTGTTGATGCGCTCGAACAGCGCGTTGATCGCGCCGATCATCGGCTTCAGTTCGACCGGCGGGTTGTCGGCCACCAGTGGGGTCAGGTCGATCGGGCTGCGTTCGCTGAGCTGGGCGGCCGAGGTGTCGATCGCCCGCAGCGAGCGGCGCATCAGCCACCAGGTCACCGTGAACACCAGCGCAAAGGGCAGCAACAGGAACGACAGGAAATAGAGGCTGACGATGCCGATTGCCGACTCGCGTTCGTCGAGGCACTCGGCGACCTGGATCACCATCTCGCCGCCGTTGCCCTCCATCGCGAAGACGCGGTAGTCCTCGCCGTCGATCGGCACGGTGCTGAAGCCGAGCTGGCGCAGCGGCGCCATCGGCTGCGTGGGCGAGGCCTTGTAGCTGTGCAGCAGGATGTGGCCGTGGCGGGTCCAGATCTGGTAGCGGTAGCGCGAGCCCAGCGTCGCCGCGGTCTCGGTGTGCATCAGCTCGGTGCGGCCCTCGCCGATGATCTCGGTGATCTCGTGCTCGGAAAACGACAGCACGGTGCGCGCCAGGTCCTCGAGGCGAGAGTCGAGCAGCCGGTCGTCCTCGCGCGCCGCCGCCCAGTACATCGCGGCGCCGCCGGCCAGCAGCGTGGCCAGGCTGGCCAGCGCGGCGATCAGCAGCAGCCGCGTGCGCAGCGACCAGTCCCTAGCCTCCGACTTCATCGCCGACCGCCTCCCCCAGGTGATAGCCCATGCCGCGCACCGTCCTGATCAGCGCCGGATCGAACTTGCGCCGCAGGTGGTGGATGTAGACCTCCACCGCATTGCTGTCGACCTCGTCGCCCCAGCCGTACAGCGCCTCCTCGAGCCGCTCGCGCGAGAGGATCTGGCCCTTCTTGCGCACCAGCGTCTCGAGCAGCCAGAACTCGCGGTTGGTCAGCGGCACGACCTTGCCCTTCCAGGTCGCGGTGCGCCGCGCCGGCTGCAGCTTCAGCGCGCCGTGGCTGAGCACGCCGGCGCCGCCCGACTGCGTCTGCTGCGCACGCCGCGTGACTGCGCGCACGCGTGCGGTCACCTCGTCGAGGTCGACCGGCTTGGTCAGGTAGTCGTCGGCGCCCAGCTCGAGAAGACGCACGCGGTCGACCAGGCCGCCGCGCGCGGTGATGACGATCACCGACAGGCCCGGGTCGCGCTCGCGCAGGACCCTCAGGCATTCCTCGCCGCCGAGGTCCGGCAGGTTCAGGTCGAGCATCACGCAGCCGTACTCGGCCGCGCGCATCGAGGCGACGAACTCGCGCCCGGAGTGGATCCAGTCGACCGCATAGCCGGCGCGCAGCAACGCCTTGTGCAGCGCGCCGCCGAACAGCGTGTCGTCCTCGACCATCAGGATGCGCATGAGGCCTGGCTGTGCAGCAGTCTCGACGGGTTGATTCTGGCGCCTGCCCGCCGCGACGGCCAGCCTGCGCCCACGGGGCCAGTGTCTTCAGCGGCGATTAAGCATCGCTAAGGCTCGCGACGGCGGCACCCCCCGAGGCCCCCGCGACTGCGGGGGGAAGGGGGTGGACCCTACCTTGCGCAGCGGGTCGACGCGCCGACGCGGCCTGCGATGCGCTCCATAGAGTGATCCCAACACCAATCGACCGGGCCGTGCGCGGCGCCGGTCCAGGGTCTGTAGGGGGAACCATGGAATCGACGTCCGTTCGTGCGCTCTTGAACCGGGCCCTCGGGGGCATGGCGCGGCTGCTGGTCGGGCTGGGCTGCGTCGGGGTGATGTCCGCCCAGGCGGTGACCATTACCGTCCGCCCGACGGACAACGGGACGTTCAGCGGCGGCTTCCGCTACACGATCCAGGAAGACCCGACCTTCGACCATACGCCGGATGTCACCGGCCTCGCGGGCAACGTGCAGGACACGCTGTCGCTGGCCTTCCACAAGAGCCACGCCAAGGTGGTCAAGGTGGGGCGTGCCACCGGTGGCAGCGTGACGCCCGATCTGACTCTGGATCCGAGCAAGCGCTACTTCGTGACCGTGATGCCCGACAACCCGGGCTTTGGCGATGCGACGCCGAACGGCTACACGATGAACGGCGTGGGCTTCAAGGGCGACCCGCTGACTGTCTCGGTCCCGGTCAACCCGCTGCCGTTCAAGACCGCGCAGGTGTCGGTGTTCGTGTTCGAGGACAACGCGCCGGTCAACGGCGCCGCGGACGCGCCGGGCGAGCAGGAGGCCGCGCTGTGCGGCTTCGAGGTGCAGTTGTTCGAGGCCGGCGGCACCTACGGCGCCTCGGGCGGTCGCGTCTCGACCGACACCTTCGGCAACCCGCTGGGCACCGAGTACGAGTTCGTCAACGGCGTGCCGCAGTACAACGACGACGGCTCGCTGAAGGTCGCCAAGATCGGCGCCAACCAGCTGTGGACCGACCGCAACGGCGTGATCCGCATCAAGAACCTGTCGCCGGCCAAGTACACGATCTACTCGATCGCGCCGAACGTCATGCCCAGCGTGACGCGCTGCAACTTCGCCGATGCGAACGGCCAGCCGACCAACGTGCCGATCTGGGTGAAGAACGAGGCCTCGCGCACGCGGCCCGACCAGATGGTCTGGGACACGCCGTACGAGATCGCGCCGCCGGCGCTCGATGCCGACCGCACCAAGTGGCACCAGACGACGACGATCGAAGGCACCTGGGGCGTCGACGCCTGGGTCAAGTCGGGTGAGCCGGCCTTCTTCAAGGAATTCGGCCCGCCGGGACACCATGTCTGGCACGGCTTCGTGCGCCGCTTCAAGGACACCTCGGCCACCGGCCTGCTGGCCAGCGGCGGCTCGACGGTCACCGGCAAGGTGGTCAGCACGCACATGTCGCGGCCGCCCGGCATCAAGTTCTTCTCCGGCGAACCGATGAGCGCCTGCTGGGTCGCGCTCAACGAGGTGGTCACCGGCACCGGCCTGGGCCGCACGCTGTACGCCAACGCCTGCGCCGAGATCCCCGACACCTCGCGCCCGGCCGCCGACCAGGCCGGCAGCTTCCGCATCGGCGGCCTGAAGCAGGGCCAGCGCTACCAGCTGTCGATCTGGGACGAGCCGCTGGACAACGTGATCGCGAACTACGAGTTCACGGTGCCCTGCGACCTGCCCAACCCGCTGCCGATCGGCCCGGCCTGCATCACGCAGAACTCGGCCAAGACCGTGCCGCTGAACGACGTGCCGGTGTTCAGCTGGTTCAGCAAGCTGCAAGGCAAGGTGTTCTACGACAGGGAAGGCACCGGCTTCCCGTTCGACAGCGCCGGCGCGGCCAAGCCCGGCATCCCCGGCTCGATCGTCAACATCCGCTTCCGCGACGGCTCGATCTACCAGTCCACCGTCACCGACGACGAGGGCAACTACGAGTTCCCCGAGTTCTTCCCGTTCTTCAACTGGATGGTCGCCGAGACCGACTTCACGCGCTTCAAGGCCACCGGCGCGACCATCATCTCGGACAACGGCGGTGCGGTGGTCAACCCCGCGGCACTCGGTCAGCCATTCGGCCTGTGGCCGGACGGCCAGCTGTCGCCGCAGGCCCAGCCCGACAACGGCGGCGCGCCGTACCGCATCTTCGGCGGCCTCGACAGCACCGGCGCGCCGGTGGCGCCGAGCTCGGCCAACCTGCTGCAGGCGATGCAGGGCTTCCTCGGCCAGACCAACATCATCCACTGGGGCAAGAAGGACTACACCTCAGGCGACCCGAACGACCACGGCGGCATCACCGGCGTCGTGCACTACGCGTCGACACGGGCCGAGTTCGACCCGAAGTTCGCCACCGCCGAGAACAACGAGCCGGGCATCCCGAGCGTCGAGATCCGGCTGTACAAGCTCGACGCGAACAACATGGTGATCGACCCGGCCAACCCGACCGGGCCGCGGATCGCCCCGAAGGACGCCAACGAGGCGCATGCCGTGCAGGTGGTCGTGTCGGACAGCTTCGACAAGGCCATGCCGGAGAACTGCGTCGACCCGCTGCCCTACGAGGACCGCACCGGCAAGTCCTTCGCGACCGGCACGAACCAGAGCAAGTGCTACGACGGCCTGCGCATCTGGAACCAGGTGCGTGACGGCGTGTTCGACGGCGGCTGGGCCTTCGTCGACCGCTGCCCCGACGGCACGCGCGTCAACGTCGTCCGCGTCGACGGCGAGTACGACCACACGGAATGCGTTCCGCTGGCCGGCGGCACGCCGCTGGACCCGGTCGCGCTGGAGCCCGGCCGCTACATGACCGAAGGCGTCGCGCCCTACGGCTACGAGCACCAGAAGGAAGAGGACAAGAACGTCGACTTCGGCGACCTGCTGTCGCCCGGCACGCTGGCCAACCCGGCCGAGTGCATGGGTTCGCGCAGCGAAGGCATCACCTACGACGACAGCGGCAACCCGGTGGCGATCCCGCTGCTGGTGCCGGCCGAGCTCGAGACCTTCCCGGGCGTCGAGATCCCGGCGCGCTTCCGCGATGCAGCGAACGCGCCGCGGCCCTACTGCAACAAGAAGCTGGTCGTCGTCGCGCCGGGCATGAACCCGTTCAGCGACTTCCACATGTTCGCCAAGGCGCCGGTGGCCGGCCACATCGTCGGCATGATCCTCGACGACCTGGCCAACGAGTTCGACCCGTACTCGCCGAGCTTCGGCGAAAAGTACGCGCCGCCGTTCATGCCGATCTCGATCCGCGACTACGCCGGCAACGAGATCAACCGCGTCTACAGCGACCGCTACGGAACCTACAACGCGCTGGTGCCCTCGACCTTCGCCTACAACGTGCCGCTGCCCTCGGGCGTGGCGCCGAACATGGTCAACGTGTGCCTGAACTCGCCGACCATGAAGGATGCGGCGGGCAACACCGTGCTCGACCCGCACTACAACCCGCAGTACAGCCAGTACTGCTACACCTTCCAGTACCTGCCGGGCAAGACGACCTACCTCGACACGCCGGTGCTGCCGATCGCGGCCTTCGCCGGCCCGTCGCAGTACGCGCTGGACTGCGAGCAGCCCGAGGCGACGCCGGGCATCAAGATGGTCACCGGTACCACCACCGTCGGTGGCGTGGAGCCCGGCCCCTGGGTCCCGGCCGCCGGCAGCGGCCTGCGCATCGTCTCGATGGGCATGACGCAGGTGAACAACCCGGCCTACGAGCAGACCAACCTGGGCACGCCGGGCGCGACCGACGTGGCACCGAAGACCTTCACGCGCAACTTCGGCTTCGGCACGCAGGGCGCGGCCAGCAGGGTGCTGATCGGCGGCGTCGACGTGACGGCCAGCGTCAGCTCCTGGACCGACACCGAGATCCGGCTGACCGTGCCGGCTGCCGCCGCGGCGGGCGGGACCGTCGAGGTGGTGCATGCCAACGGCAGCCGCTCGCCGCGCGGCGTCACGCTGCACGTCGGCGGCAGCCAGCCGATCGTGGTGTCAGCCGGCCAGTCCATCCAGGCGGCCATCGACGGTGCTTCCCCCGGTGCGCTGATCACCGTCGGCCCGGGCCTCTACGAAGAGGCGCCGATCGTCTGGAAGCGGCTGCGCGTGCAGGGCTACGGCGCGCCGGTGTCGATCATCAACGCGGCGATGGGCGCGGAATACGTGCGCCAGCAGGCCTGGCGCGCGAAGGTGTGCGACCTGGTGCTCAACCGCGGCATGGGCAACGCGCTGGTCGGCGATCAGACGCTGCCCGCCGACATGAACGCCTGCCTGACCGGCGACACGGTGGACAACGCGCCGCTGCTGTTCGCCACCGAGGAGGCTTCGGGCTTCTTCATCCTGCAGAACACGATGGCGGGCGGCGTCGGCAACCGCGCGTTCGCCGCGCGTTCATTGACGGCGCTGCAGATCGACGGCTTCACCGTGACCGGTGCCGACACCGGCGGCGGCATCGTCGCCAACGGCAACGCGGTGCAGCTGCAGATCTCGAACAACCGCATCACCGGCAACCAGGGCCTCTACAACGGCGGCATCCGCATCGGCCACCCGGGCTTCGTCAACGAGGTGACGCAGCTGGACGGCACGGTGGTGCTGCAGGTCGGCGGCTCCAACAACCCGCTGGTCAACATCCACCACAACGAGGTCCTGAAGAACGGCAACCTGGCCGGCGAATCCGAAGGCGGCGGCGGCGGCATCTCGCTGTACACCGGCGCCGACGGCTACCTGGTGACGAAGAACTACGTCTGCGGCAACTTCTCGACCGGCGACGGCGGCGGCCTGGCGCACTACGGGCGCAGCACGACGCTGAGCGTGTCGACCAACACCGCCAACCCGGTGGCGAGCTTCATCGCCCAGGGCAACCGCACGCAGGGCACGGGTGCCAACCCGACGCTGTCGTACGCGGCCGCGGTACTCGACAACCAGTTCCGCTTCAACCAGTCGTTCTCGCAGGCCAAGACCGTGCAGGGCGGCGGGCTGGCGATCATGGGCGTGCCGGATCCGAATGCCGACAACGGCCTGTCCGCAGGCAGCGGCAACGTGGTGGTGGCCAACAACGTGATCCAGGGCAACCTGGCCGGCGCCGGCGACGGCGGTGGCATCGCGCTGGTCGGCGTCAACGGCACGGAAGTGCAGGGCACCAGCAGCACGGCCAACTGGAACCGCGTCGACATCGTCAACAACGTCATCGTCAACAACGGTGCCGGCGTGGCCGGGGGCGGCATCTCGCTGCTCGACTCGAGCAACGTCTACATCGTCAACAACACGGTGTCGCTGAACGACAGCTACGCGACCGCGGCGCGCGCCTTCTCCGGCGGCGACCCGACACAGGCGCAGAACGGCCTCGACAAGATCGCCACCTCCTCGCTGCAGAACGGCGCCGGCATCGCCGCCTACCGGCACAGCGCGCCGCTGCGCGCGGTGATGCCGACCGCGACGGGCCTGGGCAACCATCGCAACTTCTCCAACCCGACGATCCTCGACACGGTCGCGGTCGGCAACCGCCGCTACCAGTGGCAGGTCAACTACAACGTGGCGCAGGACCAGGCGGCGTGCCGCTACGACGCCACCGGCTTCAACACCTGCTTCGGGCTTGGCCACCTGGTCGGCACCACGCTGACGCCGGGGCCGGCGGACCAGACCGCGGCTGGCAACGACATCGCGGTGATCGGCGGGGTGACCGGTGCGCTGGCGCCGACCTACTCGGTGTTCACCGCGCAGAACGCCGCCGACGGCACGACCGGTGCGACCAACCGGGTCGGGCAGGCCGCGGTGTTCGCCAGCGCCTACGCGAACGGCGACAACGGTGCGCTGAAGCAGCTGGTGTGGGCAGTCGAACAGTCGGTGCCGATCGGTGCGCCGGTGCTCGAGGTGCAGGAGCCGACCACGGCGACGACGGCGGCGGCCTTCGACGAAGGCGGCAACTTCATCGACGTGCGCTTCGGCCCGCTGACCCGCGGCACCTGCACCACGTCGACGACGCTGACCAATCCGAACTGCTCGACCAGCTGGACCGACTTCGGTGTCTACAACCCGGCGGCGCCGGCGGCCGTGCCGCTGAACGGCGGCTCGGCGGTGACGACGACCAGCACCTCGTACTCGCTGTTCGTGCGCAACCTGCTGCAGACCGACCGCAACGGCAGCGCTCGAACGGCAGCCAACTGGGTGCGCGGCGCGCTGCAACAGTAAACGGCAGGGAGAGGAACCATCATGAAGCTCAGCAGACTCGTCCTGGCGTTGTGCGGCGCGCTGGCGGTGCCGGCGGCGATGGCCGGCGTCAACCCGCAGTGCCCGTTCGACGTCAACGGCCTCGGCGTGAGTCACGACACCGATCAGGCCACCGGTCTGACGCTGCACTCGCGCAACGTGGCTTCCTCGCCGAACGTGGCCACGCCGCACCGCCAGGTCTGCCTGCACGTGGTCGCCGGCGACGGCTACATGGTGCTGGGCAATGGTGCGCCAACCTACGGCTTCGGCTTCGCGCCGGCGGTCGGAAGCGACGAGCAGGTGATGATCAACGGCACCGCGGCCGCCAAGTTCCCGGCGCCAACCATCACCTTCCGGCAGGACGACGAGGTCTGGCTGTCGCTGACCAACGTCGGCATGATCCACCGGCCCGACCTGTTCGACCAGCACTCGGTGCACTGGCACGGCTATCCGCAGGCCTCGGCGATCTTCGACGGCGTGCCGCAGGCCTCGGCCACGGTGCAGATGGGCTCGACCTTCACCTACTACTACAAGGTCAACGATCCCGGCACCTTCATGTGGCACTGCCACGTGGAAGCGACCGAGCACATGGAGATGGGCATGCTGGGCATGCTCAACGTGCTGCCGCGTCAGGACGGGACGGCGCGCATCGACGCGGCCTACGACAGCGTCAAGACCTTCAGCACCTTCGCCTACAACGACGGCGACGGCTCGACCGGCTACGACAAGGCCTTCTCGCTGCAGCTCGGCGGCGTGGACTCCAACTTCCACGAACTGCACGACCTGGTTCAGCCGCTGCCCTTCCTGGAGCTGAAGGCCGACTTCACGCAGGTCAACGGGCGCGGCTACCCGATGACCACCTTCGAGAACCAGGCCGACATGCCGGTCAGCCCGGACGCACCCGGGCTGTCGCAGCAGCTGCACGCGGTGGTGCGCGCGAACGTCGGCGAGCGGGTGCTGCTGCGCGTCAGCAACCTCAGCGTCGATGCCTACTACACCTTCACGGCGCTGGGCCTGCCGCTGCGCATGGTCGGCCGCGGCGCGTTCATCGCGCGCGGCCCGGCGGGCGGTGCGGCGAACAGCTGGGCCTACGACACCTCGTCGGTGACGCTGGGTGGCGGCGACGGCGTCGACCTGCTGGTCGACACGCGCGGCCTCGCCGCCGGCACCTACTACCTGTACACGACCAACCTGAACTTCCTCAGCAACGGGGCCAGCGAAGACCGCGGCGGCCTGATGACCACCTTCGTGCTGCAGTGATCCGAGCCAACGGGAGCAAAACACCATGAGGCCGAACCAACTTCTGCGCCGCGCTGCGCGCTGGCTCGTCGCTGCGTCGGGCGTGCTGTGCACGCTGTCGTCGCAGGCCGCGATCGAGGGCATCACCGGGCCGGACTTCACGCTGTTCGCCGCCGACGGCTACATCAGCGCGGCCGACGGCGTGCAGATCTACATGTGGGGCTACGGTGCCCCGGTGGCCAACGGCGGCACCGGCCTGATGCAGATCAGCGGGCCGACGCTGAAGGTGCAGCAGGGCCAGGCGGTGACGGTCACCTTCACCAACAACCTGAAGACGACGACGTCGATCCTGTTTCCCGGGCAGTCGAACGTCACCGCCAGCTGCGGCGCCGGCGCGTGCAGCGACGGTGTGCTGACCAAGGAAGTCGGCCCCGGCGGAACGGTCACCTACTCGTTCACCGCCAGCCAGCCCGGCACCTACCTGTACCAGAGCGGCACGCAGCCCGGCCTGCAGGTCGAGATGGGCATGGTCGGCGCGCTGATCGTCTACCCGAACGCCGGGCCGACCAGCGGCGCGACACGCTGGGCCTACGGCCACGCCGCCACCGCCTATGAGCGCGAGAACCTGTTCGTGGTCAGCGACGCCGACTCCGACATCCACACCGCGGTGGCCGACCAGCTGAAGGTCAAGGCCGACGCGGCCGACCCCTGTCTCGCCGCCGCGGCCGGCTGCGTCTTCACCGCCGACATGAGCAAGCGCTTCCCGAAGTACTGGTTCCTCAACGGCCGCACCTCGCCCGACGTGTTCGCGAAGAACTACATCGGCGAGATGCCGCACCAGCCCTACAACGCGCTGCCGCGCCTGCATCCGGGCGAACGCATCCTGCTGCGCATGGTCGGCGCCGGCACCGACCTGCACCCGATGCACCACCACGGCAACAACTCGTGGGCCATCGCGCGCGACGGCCGCATGCTGACGAACAACCCGGCAGCAGGCCCGAACCTCGCGGTGTCGGACTACACGATCGCCGTCGTGCCCGGCCAGACCTACGACGCGATCTGGACCTGGAGCGGCGCCGGCCTGGGCTGGGACATCTACGGGCGCCAGTGCGGCGGCACCGGCCAGCCGACGTGCGCATCGCTCTACACCGATCCGCGCATGCTGCACCAGCTGCCCGAAGAGCGCGGCAAGCCGATCCCGGTGAAGCTGCCCTCGGAGTTCGAACTGGCCTATGGCGAGTTCTACAGCGGCAGCCCCTACCTCGGCGACTTCGGCCTGCGCCCGGTGGGCGCCGGCATCGCCAACACCACGGCTGCCTTCTTCCACATGTTTCACTCGCACAACGAGCGCGAGGTGGTGAACGGCGGCATCTTCCCCGGCGGCATGATGACCATGATGGTGATCGAGCCCTTCGGCGTGACGATTGACTAAGCAGCCTTGATCGGCGGCAGGGAGCGATCATGAGTACCGCAAGCAAGTCTCGCAGCCAGGGTTCGATGCTGCTGCGTTCGATGGCGGCCGCGCTGCTGGCCCTCGGCGGCGCGCAGGCGACGGCGCAGACCACCAGCGTCACGCTGTGCGCCGAGCCCTATCTGCAGAGCCTGCCTGTCGTCGGCAACGTGCCGATGTGGGGCTATCGCCAGGTGGCCGCAGCCGCCGAGTGCGACAGCAACGCCGGCGTCGGCACCGCCTCGCCCGGCCCGCTGATCACCGTGCCCGCAGGCAACACCACGCTGGCGATCACGCTGGTCAACAAGCTGACCGTACCGACCTCGGTTGTCATCTCCGGCCAGCGCCTGCCGAGCAACGGCGGCGCGCCGGTGATGGCGGCCGACCTGTTCGGCGCGGCCTGCACGCCGACGCCGGGCGCGGCCCCGTCCGCTCCCGAGCACCCGCAGAACTGCCGCGTGCGCTCCTTTACCGGCGAGACCGACCCGGGCACGGCGCGCCTGTACACCTTCTCGAACCTGAAGCCCGGCACCTACCTCTACCAGAGCGGCACGCACCCGCAGGTGCAGGTGCAGATGGGCCTGTTCGGCATGGCGCGGCAGGACGCCCCGCTGCTGTCGGGCAGCAGCGTGCGGCAACTCTTCGTGGGCACCGATGCCGGCTTCGACGTCGACGTGCCGGTGGTGCTGTCGGAGATCGACCCCGACCAGCATGCGCGCATCAGCCAGACGCTCGGCAGTGCCGACCCGGCCAGCTGGAAGGCGGGCAACAACAGCACCTTCAACTATGCGCCGCGCTTCTTCCTGATCAACGGCCGCGTCTTCGACGGGAGCTCCGCGAACGACTTGGTGGCCAACGCCGGCAGCGGCTCGCGCGTGATCCTGCGCCTCGCCAACGCCGGGCTGCAGTCGCGCAGCCTGATGCTCAACAGCGGCACCTGGAAGCTGCTGACCGAGGACGGCAACCCCTATCCGGCCGCACGCGAGCAGGCCACCACGCTGCTGCCGGCCGGCAAGACGAGCGACGCGCAGATCATCTCCACCGCGCCCACCAACGGATCGACCAGCCGCGCGCTGGCACTGTTCGACCGCCGTGGCGGCACCGACAACGCCGACGGCACGGCGCTGGGCGGCCAGGTCGCGCGCATCGCGCAGACCGGGCCTGCGGTGCCCTTCATCGCACCGATCGCCGACCAGGTGGCCAACGAGGGCGCGACGCCGTACACGCTGCAGGTCAACGGCGGCAACATCACGACCTACAGCCTGTCGTCCGGCGCGCCGGCGGGCATGACGATCGATGCCAGCGGCCTGATCACCTGGACCAGCGTGCCGACTGGCACCGTCGTGCCGACCAGCTACAGCATCACCGTCACCGGCGACGATGCGGATGCCAACACCGCGGCCGCCAGCCGCACGTTCGCGCTGCGCATCAACCACCGGCCGACGATGGGCAACGTCATCCAGAACGTCGCGCATGGTGCGATCACCGTCGCTGCGCCGGGGTTGCTGTCGGCGGCCGCCGATCCGGACGGCGATGCGCCGATGAGCGTCGTGCAGACGAGCGCGCCGAGCGCCGGCACGCTGCTGCTCAATGCCGACGGTTCGTACAGCTGGAGCGGGCCGCAGCCGGCCACGGGCACCAGCCAGGTCAGCTTCGGTGTCGCCTCGCGTGACCCGTACGGCCTGCAGTCCAATCCGGCCACGGTGACGCTGAACGTGGCCGCCAACGTGGCGCCGCTGGCAGCGAACGATGCCTACACGATCACGCTGGCCCGCGGGGCATTGAACGTGCCGCTGAGCGTCACCAACGCGACCCAGATCGCGGCGCTGACACGCCCGGTCGCGACCCTGACGGCCAACGACAGCGACGACGGCACGGTCGTGGCAACGACCATCGCAGCGGTGGTGCCGGTGCCGCCCTTGAGTGGCACGATCTCGGCGCGGCGCATCAACCCGAACAGCCCGGTGGGCTGCACGACGAACTGCGCGACGATCAACCCGGGCATCGGCCAGGCGCAGGCCAGCGTCAGCTTCAACACTGCGGCGGGCACGTTCATGCTGACCCCGCACACGTTGCTGTCCGTCCCGGTGCCCGGAACCTACGAGTTCCGCTACACGATCCGCGACGACCAGAACGCGCTGTCGAACCAGGCGGTGGTTCGCGTGACGGTGAACTGAAGCCCCGGCACGAGGTCCCGCAGCCGCGATGCGGCGCGGGACCTTAATTTCCTCTAAGCCGCCACGGGCCAAAAGCCTGCAGCCACGGGGGCAAGGCCTTGCAGCACGGGTGCCATCATCGATCGCAAGGAGCCTCAGCATGGTCGAACCTACCCTCGCATCGGCACGACGCCGCTGGTTGATGACCGCGACGGCCGCCTGCGTCGGTGGTGTCGCCGGTCTGTGGGCACGGCGTGCATCGGCGGCCGGCCCGGCCGCCGATGCGCTGCAGGCCGCGACGGCGCAGGCTGCTGCAGCCAGCGCCGCAGCAGCACGACTGCCGCCGGCACCGGCGCTGCGTGTGCTCGACGATCTCGGCGTCGAACTGACGATGCTGCGTCTCGATGCTTCCGAGTTCCTGATCGACCTGCGCTACCGCGTCAAGGACGTGGCGAAGGCGCAGCCGCTGCTCGAGCGCAAGCTGCATCCGGTGCTGGTCAACGAGGCGACCGGCGACCGCTTCTACGTCCCGCAGGCGCCGAAGGTCGGCTCGCTCCGTCAATCGGCCACCAGCAAGCAGCCGGCCATTCCCGGCCGGGTGTACTTCATGTTGTTTGCCAACCCGGACCGCAAGCTCAAGTCCGGAGAGAAGGTGACCCTCTATGCAGGCGATTCGGTGGTCAAGGACCTCACGGTCCAGTAGCCCTGCGGCGGCAATCGCCGCGGCGATGATGTGGGTGGCGGCGGCGAATGCCGCGACCGTCGAACCCGAGTTCGCCGCACGGCTGGCGCGCGACCAGGGTGCGAGCCGCTATCCGGTGATCCTGCGCCTGGCGCAGCAACCCGATGCGGCCGAGTTCGCCAAGCGGGTCGCCGGCGTGCCGCAGGGTCAGCGCGGCGGCCGCCTGCTCGAGGCGTTGAAGGCCCACAACACACCATTGCAGGCGCCGCTGCTGGCCGAACTGCAGGCCCGGCATGCCGAGCAGGTGGTGCCGCTGGTCACGCTCAACGCCGTCGCCGCATCCCTGCCGGCCAGGGACATCCGCGAGCTGGCCAAGCGCAGTGACCTCGCCTCGATCCGCTACGACCTGGGCCTGCTGGCACCGTCGCGCCGCCTGATGGGCGACCCCTGCAAGCCGGACCGGCCGACGCCGAAGCAGCGCCTGCCGAAGTCGTGCCGCGAAGACGCGCGCCCGGCGGCCGCGGTGCAGCCCGCCGCCTTCGATGCGAAGCTGCCGGCGTCGCCGGTGCTGCAGGCCCTCGGCGTGCCGGCGGCCTGGCAGGCCGGCCACACCGGCAAGGGTGTCACCGTCGCGCTGGTCGACACCGGCATCGATGCGGCGCATCCCGATCTCGCCGGCAGCTTCCGAGGTGGTGCCGCCGACTGGTTCGACGTGCACGGCGAACATGCCCGGCCGGTCGACCGCCACGGCCATGGCACGCAGATCGCCGGCCTGGTGACCGGCACCGGCGCCAGCGGGCAGACGCTCGGTGTCGCGCCGCAGGCGAAGTGGATCGCGGCGCGCATCTACAACGACCGCAACGTCGGCCGGCTGTCGCAGCTGCACCGCATCATGGCCTGGCTGCTCGACCCCGATGGCAAGCCGGCCACGCCGGACGCGCCGCAGGTCGTGCTCAATGCCTGGGGCCTGGGCGACCGGCCGGGGACCTGTGACGACGAGTTCGCCAGCGACCTGCGCTGGTTGCGTGCCGCGGGCATGCATGTGGTGTTCGCTGCCGGCAATGGCGGGCCGGCCGAGAACTCCAGCGTCAGCCCGGCCAACAACAGCGGCGTGCTGGCTGTCGGCGCGCTCGACGCCGAGGGCAGGCCGACGCTGTTCTCCAGCCGCGGCGTGTCGGCCTGCGATTCCCGCCCGTACCCCGATGTGGCTGCACCGGGTGAGCTGCTGCGCAGCACCGATCTGTCGGCCGGCGGCATCGCGGCGACCACGCTGGGTACCGGCACCTCCTACGCGGCGGCGTTGGTGAGCGGCGAGTTGGCGTTGCTGCTGCAGGCGCGCCCGGACCTCACGATCGCCGAACGCGAGACGCTGCTGCGCGTCGCCCCCGGCGACAGGCAGCCGCCGCTGACCCGGGCGCTGGGCCTGGCGCCGCGCAGCGCCCCCTGACGATGGACGCCTCGCCGGGCCGCAGGGCGGCACTTGCGCTGCTGCTCGGTGCGGCGCTCGGCGGGCCGGGCCGCGCGGCGGCGAGCACGGCGAACAGCGCCGTGCAGGTGCTGCGCCCGAGCATCGCCCCGCTGCCGGCAGTGGTGCTGCAGACGATGGCCGGCGAGGCACGCTCGCTGGAGCGCGAGCTGGCCACCGAGGTGCCGCTGGTGCTGAACTTCGTCTTCACCACCTGCTCCACCTCGTGCTCGCTGCAGACCGCCGTGCTCGCGCAGGTGCAGCGCGAGTGGCGTGCACGCGGGCAGCGCCTGCAGCTGGCCAGCATCACCATCGACCCCGACAACGACACGCCCGAGCAGCTGCGGCGTTTTGCCGCCAGCTTCCAGACCGGCCCGGGCTGGCAGTTCTACACCGGCCGCTTCGACGACCTGCTGCGCGTGCAGAAGCACTTCGACGTCTACCGCGGCAGCAAGGCCTCGCACCCGCCGGTGCTGCTGCTGCGCCGCCATGCACGCGCGCCGTGGCTGCGCGTCGAGGGCTTCCCGCAAGCCGCCGAACTGCTGGCGCTGATCGAGTCGCTGCCGGCGGGCGCGTGACCATGCGCCGGCCCGTTGCGGCACTGCTGCTGGCGCTGCTGATGCAGCCGGCATCGCTGTTCGCCGCCGGCGACCTGGCGCGCGGCCGGGCGATCTACGAAGGCCGCACGACACTTGCCGTCGCGCCCGGCGCGCTGCTGTCGGCCGGCTGCGCCAGCTGCCACCGGCCCAGCGGCATGGGCAACTTCGAGGGTGGCATCGCGGTGCCGCCGATCGCCGGGCCGACGCTGTTCCAGCCGCTGGACCGCGACACCGGGCGCTTCTTCAAGGCCTCGGCGACCTGGCGCGTGCGGCCGGCCTACGACGAGGCGACGCTCGGCCGCCTGTTGCGCAGCGGGCAGACGCCCGACGGCGTGACGCTGGCGCCGGCGATGCCGCGTTATGCGATCGACGACGGCCAGCTCGCCGACCTGACGGCCTACCTGCGCACGCTGTCGGCGCGTGCGCCGCCGGGCATCGATGCCGAGACGGTGCGTGTGGCCACCATCAGCACGCCCGACGCCGACCCGCTGCGCCGCGATGCGATGCTGGCGACGCTGCAGCATTTCGTCGCGCAGAAGAACGGCCAGTCGCGCCACGAGTCGCACCGCTCGGTGCAGGCGCAGCGCACGCGCGAGATGGTCATGTACCGCAAGTTCCGCGTCTGGGAGCTGGAGCACTGGGCCCTGCAGGGCGAGCCCGACAGCTGGGCTGCGCAGCTCGACGCCTGGCAGGCGCAGCGGCCGGTCTACGCAGTGGTCGGCGGCATCGGCGCGGCCCACTGGGCGCCGGTCGATGCGTTCTGCGCGCGGCAGCGCCTGCCTTGCCTGCTGCCTCTGGTCGAGGTCGGCGCCGAGCGGCCGGACTTCTACAGCCTGCACTTCCACGCCGGCATCGATGCCGACGCACGCCTGGCCGCGCGCCTGCTGCGCCGCCGTGGCTTGCACCGCGTCGAGCTGTGGGCGCAGGCGCCGGCACTGGCCGCGCGGGTCCGCGAGGTGCTGAGCGACGAAGGCGTGGACGTGGTCGACGGCGGCGGCGCGGCAGTGGTCTCGCTGCTGGCGCCGGCCGCGCACGCCGATCGGTTGGCCGGCGAGATGCGACCGCTGCTGTGGCTGGCCGGCACGCATGCGCTGGGCGTGCGCGAACTCGCCGCGGCGGCACCTGCCGGCACGCAGGGCTGGATCGTCACGCCGATGCGCACCGGCGAGGCGCTCGACCGCCAGCTGCAGCGGGCACGGCTGTGGATGCGCGGCGAGGGCCTCGGGGAGCTGCCGGCCGACGTGGTGGCGAGCACGCTGCAGGCCGCCACGGTGCTCGGCGAGGGCCTGCTGCACGTCGACTTCGGTTTCACGCCGGAGTACCTGCTCGAACTGCTCGAGCATGGGCTGGAGAACGTCGTGCCGTGGAGTCCTTATCCGCGCCTGGCCATCGGGCCGGGCCAGCGCGTCGCCTCCAAGGGCAGCTGGGTCGGCGAACTGCAGGGTGGCCGCCTGCAGTGGCAGTGGGTCGTCTCGCCCTGATCGTGCGAGCGGGGGCTCACCCCGCCATGCCGGGCTCGAAGAACGTGCCGGCGGGCACACGCGCCGGCATGTGCGGCCGTTGCACCAGGCCCAGCTCGACCGCCAGCAGCACCAGTTCCAGCGCCGAGTTCAGGTGCAGCTTGCGCATCAGGTTGGCGCGGTGCTTCTCCACCGTCTTCGCGCTCAGGTTCAGATAGGCCGCGGCCGAACGGTTGGTGCCACCCTCGGCAATCAGCTTGAAGATCGTGCGCTCGCGGCTGGACAGCGTGTCCCAGGGGTTGGCCTCGCGCGACTTCTCCGGGTGCAGCATGCCGTCGAGCAGGCGGCTGGCCAGGTCCTGGCCGAGGAAGCGCCGCCCGGCCAGCACCGTCTTCACCGCCAGCAGCATCTCCTCGGGCGCGCAATCCTTCTTCAGGCAGCCGATGCAGCCGGCGCGCATCGCCTCGCCGACATGGATCTCCGAGTCGTAGTCGGACAGCGCCAGCACCTTCTGCTGCGGCAGGCGGCGGCGGATCTGCGCGGTCGCGTCGATGCCGCTGGTGCCGGGCAGCGACAGGTCCATCAGCACCAGGTCGGGCTGCAGCCGCAAGGCCTTGGCCACCGCCTCGCGGCCGTCGACGGCCTCGTCGACGATGCTGTAGTCGGGGTTGGCCGCGAGCAGCGCCTTCAGGCCGTGGCGCAGCAGCGGGTGATCTTCGGCAACGAGGATGCGGTGGCTCATGGCTTCGCGGTGGTTGCAGGTGCGGGCGCGGCGCCGGTGGGGGCGGCACGGGGAATGAACAGGAAGCGCCAGGCCGAGTACTGCTGGGCGCCTTCGAAGGATTCGAGTCCGGCGGCAAAGCCGCTGCGGCGCAGCGGCACGCCTTCGGCCTGGCTGTACAGGCCGATGATCTGGTTGCCGCGCTTGACCAGCGCCCAGGGCAGTTCGGGCTGCAGCGGGTCGGGGTAGAGCTTGCGCAGGTGGCGCACCGGGTTCGGGAAGCGGCTGTCGCGCAGCAGTTCGTCGAGCGACACCGGCAGGTGCTTCACCGGCCCCGGCGTGCTGCGGTAGTAGGACTCGAGCGCGTTGCGGTACTGCAGGCCGACCCACAGCAGCTGTGCTTCGCGCTCGCGCTGGCGCGAGGTCACCACCGACTCGGCGAACTGCAGCAGCGACAGCCCGGCCAGCGCCAACAGCACCACCAGGCCCATCAGGACCACGCCGCGCGAGCGTCGCCGGCCGTTCATCGCGTTTCTCCGCTCTCGGGCGCGGAGGCGGCGCCGGCGACCACCGTGACGATGCTGCTGACGCCGCCCTCGCGCGTCACCAGGTTGGGCAGCGTGTCGGTCGATGCCGCCGCCGGCCCGGTCGCCGGGGCGCGGCGCGGCTGGCCCTCGATGTCGGTCATCGTGCTCTGCACGTCGATCACGCCGCCCTTGTCGGCCTCGCGCGGCGCCACCACGACCCAGGTCGGCGACTCGGTGAACGGGTCGATCGGGATCGCGCGCAGATAGCGCTGCGTGACCAGGTCCTCCAGCTTGTCGGGGTAGCGGCCGCGGTCGCCGTAGAACTTGTCGATCGCCTCGCGCATCGTCGCCAGATTGCTCTGCAGCACCTGCTCGCGGCCGCGCTCCAGCGTCGCCATGTACTGCGGCAGCGCCAGCGACAGCAGCAGGCCGATCATCGCCATCACGATCACCAGCTCGATCATCGTGAAGCCTCGCAGCGCGTTCGGGTGTCGGCGGCTCATCGTGTCACCACTCGCGGTAGGCGATGCCGTCCATGCCGGTACCGGCGGACTTCGAATAGACGTCGAACACGTCGTCGCCGTCGCGTGGGTCGTCCGGCGCGCTGGCGTAGCTGCGCAGCCCCCAGGTGGCCGCCGCGGCGACGCGTGCATCGGTGAAGAACGGGTCGCGCGGCAGGCGGCGCAGGAAGTAGATGCGGCCACCCTTGGGGTTCTGCGCATCGGGCACGCCGCTGACCAGCACCTCGAGGCTGGGCGGGTAGCCCGACTCGCCGAGGTTGCGTGCGATGCGGCCCTGCTCGGCCGCCAGGTGGTACTGGTCGATGGCGTTGCGGATCTCGCGCAGCGACTCGCGCAAGGCCTGCTCGCGGCTGCGCTGCACGGCGGCCTCGGTCATCGGCGCGGCCAGCATCGCCAGCACGCCGAGCAGGGCCAGCGTGACCACCAGCTCGATCAGCGTGAAGCCGCGTGTGCTGCGTCGCATGGTGTTTCGCCCTCAGCCTTCCTCGGGTGGTGCCGGCGCGGGCGGTGGCGGCGGTGCCGCCGTGCCGGCCGGGCCGCTCGGTGCGGCCGGCGCCATCGCCCGACCGGGCTGGATCGACGCCGGTGCGCGGCCGCGCTGGTAGGTCGGTGCCGGCGTGGTGGAGCCGCTGATGCCGCCGTAGACCGCGCCGCTGCCACCGGTCCCGCCGCTGCCGGTGCCTCCGCCGCTGCCCGGCGCGACGATCGCACTGCTGCCGCCCGCACCGCCGCTGGCCGCTGCAGCGCTGGCCGCTGCCGGCGGCGGCAGCGCGCTGTCCATCGGCGCACGGCTGGCGTTGAGGATGTTGCTGCCGCCGGCGCCGCCGGCCTTCGGGCCGGTCGCCGGCTGCGCCGCCGTCGGGCCGCTGCCGGAAGGGGCCAGCGCCGGCATCTCGGCGCTGTTGCCGGCCTTGGCCGCGCCGATCGGGTCCAGGCGCAGCGGCTTCTCGCGCACCACCGACTCGGTGCCCGACCAGACCTCGCCGCTGCGCGCCTCGGGCAGGGTCTGCGGGCGGATGATGTGCGGCGTGATCGACAGCACGATCTCGCTCTTCGTCGCGTTGCCGCTGTTCGACGAGAACAGCCGCCCGGCCACCGGCACCTGGCCGAGCCCGGGCACCTTGCTGGCGGTGCTGCGGTCCTGGTCGTTGATCAGCCCGGCGAGCACCTGCGTCTCGCCGTCCTTCAGGCGCAGCGAGGTCTGCGCGCTGCGCGTGCCGATCTGGTAGGCCTGGCCCGAGTCGGTGGTGATGGTCTTGGCGATGTTGCTGACCTCGAGGTTGATCTTGATGCCGACGTCGCCGTCGACGTAGACCTGCGGCTCGACCTCCAGCTTGATGCCGACGTCGATGTACTGGATCGAACCGGTGATCACCGAGCTCTGCCCGGCCTGCTGCGGCGTGATCAGGTTGGTGATGACCGGCACCTTGTCGCCGACCAGGATGCGTGCCTTCTCCTTGTTGCGCGCGCGGATGCGCGGGCTGGCCAGGATGTTGGTCTCGGTGTCCTGCAGCATCAGGTTCAGCGCGATGCCGAGCGGCGAGATGAGCAGCTCGTCGCGCTTCATCGCCTTGAACTCGCCGATGTTGGTGACCGACTTCGGCGTCGCGACGCTGAACGCATCGGGCCACTTGATGCCCAGGCTGGACATGCGGTCGGCCGAGACCTCGAGCACCTGCACCTCGAGCATCACCTCGGGGTCGGGCACGTCGTTGGCGGCGACCAGCTTCTCGGCCACCGCGATCGCGTCGGCGGTGTCGCGCATCACCAGCGTGTTGCTGCGCGCATCGGTGACGATGTCCTTGGTCTTCAGCAGCGACTTGATGATGTTGGCGACATGCGCCGCCTCGATGTTGCTGAGCTGGAAGCTCTTCACCTTCAGCTCGTTGTATTCCTTCTGCTTGGCCGCCACCGCCGGGTAGACGAACAGCGTGTTGTTGTTCAGCACGCGCTTCTCGAGCTGGTTCTGCAGCAGGATCAGGTCGATGGTGTCCTCGACCGACGCGTCCTTCACGTAGATCGTCGTCTTCAGGTCGCTCTTCACGTCGCGGTCGAGGATGATGTTGACGTTCGCGGTGCGCGACAGTGCCTCGAACACCATCTTCAGGTTGGCGTCGCGGAACTGCAGCGTCACCGGCCGGCGGAACGCGCTGGTGGCCTGTTGGGCGCGCTCGCGCGCCGCACGTTCGCCCTCGATGCGTTCGTCCAGCGCGCGCAGCTGCGCGTTGACGCTGGCGTTGCCGGGCAGGTCCTTGGCGGCGCGGCGCAGCATGTCCTGCGCGGCGTCGGTCTGCCCTGCCTTCAGCGCCCGCTCGGCCTGCGCAATCACCGTGTCGGCCTTGCGCTGCTCGGCGACCAGCAGGGCGCCGCGCTGCGCACGCTCGTTGCCCTCGTCGAGCTGCAGCGCGTCGCGGTAGCGCTGCGCGGCCTCGTCGAGGCGACCGGCCAAGCGGACATCGTCGGCGCGCGCAAGCACGGCCTGCGTCGCCAGCTCGCGCTGCGTCAGGTAGTCGATGCGGTAGCGTGCGTTGGACGGCTCCAGCTCGCTGGCCTTGCGCAGGTTCTGCAGGCCGGGCGCGAGCTTGCCCTCGTGGATCTGCTGCAGGCCGTCGTCATGGTGCTTCTGCGCGGCGCAGCCGGCCAGCAGCAGTGCGGCGGCGAGGGCGGCGAGGCGTCGTGTGGGTGTCATCAGGAGGCTCCTGCGGCCACGGCGAGCTTCAGCGTGAGCCGGTTCTGGACATGCTCGAAGACGAGCTCCTGGGCGGAGATCGCGGTGAGACGGAATCCGCCTTCCAGGCTGTCGCCGACCCCGGCGACGAGCAGCTTCTCGCCGAGCGCGAGGAAGACGCGTGGCCGGCTGGCGGGGCCTTCGTCGAGCAGGCCTATGAAGCGGTAGGGCAGCGTCGGCGGAGGCGGCGGCGGTGGCGGGGGTGGTGGCGGTGCGGGTGGCGCCGGCGGCGGCGGGGGCGGCGGCGGAGGCGGCCGCTGCCACTCGCGCGTCGCGAAGGCGTCGGAGCCGGAGGCCTCGGCCAGCCGCTCGCGCGGGCCGGGGCTGGCGGCGGGCTGCGAGGCCGCCGCTTCGGCCGCGACAGCGGGGGCGACCGCGCTCGCCGGGCGCGGCGCCGGGCGCACCGTGGCGTCGGTGCGCGTGCCGGCGGCGACCACGCGCGAGTCGCCGTGCAGCACGATCCAGGCCGACCACAGCCCGACCACCGCCGCGCTGGTGAACAGCACCGGGCGGCGCTTCATGGCGCCTCCTCGGCATAGAACAGCACCAGCCGCGCGGTGGCCTGCAGCTGGCTGGACTGCGCGGTGGCCCGTTCGATCTGCAGGCTCTCGAGCGCGGCATGCGGCAGCGCGTTGAGCGCGTCGGCGACGAAGCGGCGCAGCGCCGCGTAGTTGCCGGTCAGCGGCAGCGTCGCCTCGACGCGCAGCAGCCCGCCCGCGGCGGCGCTGCCGGCCGAGTAGTCGGCGCGATCCAGGCTCAGCCCGGCGCGCTGCAGCGCGGCCACCAGGGTCTCGAGGTCGCGGCCGCGCTGGCGTGTCGACGGCAACTCGTCGGCGGCCAGCGGCGGCTGCGCAGCCGGCCCGCCCGCCGCCATCGGCGGCATGGCGGCCAGCGCCACGCTGCGCGAATCGAGCTGCGCGCGCTCGTGCTGCAGCGCCGGCCGCAGCTGCCACTGCACGATCATCAGCGCCGCCAGCAGAGCCAGCGCCAGCCAGGCCGGCCGGCCGAGATGGCGATGCCAGGCCGGCAGCAGCAGGGATCGCCACGACGGGCCGGCGCTCACGATTGCTCCTTCGCCGCCGGGCGCGCGCTGCGCCAGCCGGCCTGGATGACGAAGCGCAGCGGCTGGCCCGGCGTCTCGCGCTCGGCCTGCTGCGTGGTCAGCGCGACCTGCACCAGCCGCGGGTCGGCCTCCAGTTCGTGCAGGTAGGCGAACAGCGCCTCGGTGCTGCGTGCCTGGCCGGTGATGCGCACGACGCCGGCCTTGGCGTCGGGCTCGAGCTTGAGCAGGCCGACGTCGCTGTGGCCGTGCTCCTCGAAGGTGGCCAGCAGGTCGGCCCAGGGCGCGCGCAGTTCGGCGGCGACCCGCGCGGCCTGCGCATGGCGCACACGCTCCGCCTCGCTCAGCTTGCGCGGTGGCGGCGGCAGGCGCCGCGCGGCCTGCTCGTTCAGGCGTGCCAGTTCGACCCGGTTGTGCTGCTCGATGCGCCAGGCCGAGAACGACGCGGCGCCGAGCAGCACGGCGGCGAGCAGCGCCAGCACGATGCCTGTCCAGGGCCGCGGCGCGCTGGCGAGGAAGTCGAGGCGCGGCAGCCGCTTCATGCACGGGCCTCCGGCGCGGCGGTCGCGGCCGCAGCGGCATCACCGGGCGGCAGCAGCGTCCAGCCGTGCTCGTGCGCAAGCGACTGCCACTGCGCGCATTCGGCGCGGGTGCGGCAGCGCAGCCACACCGGCGTGGCGGTGTCGCCGGCCATGGCGCTCTGGAACGCGCTGACACGCTGCTCGGCCAGGCGCAGCGTGCGCGGGTCGCAGCGCTCCCAGACCAGACCGACGGGCACGCCGGAAGCGATGCGCAGCAGCGTCAGCCCCTCGTCGCGGAGCAGCGCGACGACGGCCTCGTCGGCCACCTGCGCGGCCAGCTGGCGCAGGTCGTCGAGCAGCGCCAGCTCGACATGGGCCAGGCGGATGCCGGCGTCGGCCAGCGCACCCTGCCAGGCGCGCAGGTCGCCGGGCTCGATGGCCGCGGCCAGCCAGCCCGAGCCGCCGGGCAAAGCGACCACCTGCACGACCAGATCCTGCCGGCCCAGCGCTGCGCCGAAATGCGCGATGGCTTCCTGCCGCGCGGCCGGCCAGGTCGTCGCGGCAGGCCGCAGCGACAGGTAGACCAGTTCGTCGGGCACACGCAGCCGCGCCTCGCCCGACAGCGCCGGCCCGGCCTGTTCGCGCAGCGCGGCCAGGGCCACCGGCAAGGCCTCGGCCGGCGTGCCGGCGGCACCCGCCTGCGCGATCACGCGGCGCGACCAGGCGGCGCACAGCTGCAGCTCGCAGCCGCGCCGCCCGAGGCGGATGCGCAGCTCACTCTTCCACGGCCGTGACACGGTTGGCCTCCTCCAGCGTGGTCTGGCCGCTGGCCACCAGCTCCAGCGCGGCCTCGCGCAGCGTGCGCAGGCCACGTTCGCGCGCGGCCTCGCGCAGCCGCGCCGGGCTGGCACGTTCGGTGATCAGGCTGCGCAGGCCGATGTCCATCGCCAGCGTCTGCGCGATCGCGCGGCGGCCCTTGTAGCCGGTGCCGCGGCAGTGCGCGCAACCGATGCCGCGGCGGAAGCTCCAACTGCCCGCGCCCTCCGGCAGCAGGCTGGCCTCGAGCCGCTGCGCGGCCGGCTGGTCGGCGACGCTGCAATGCGGGCAGATCATGCGCAGCAGCCGCTGCGCGACCACGCCGTTGAGCGCCGAGACCAGGTTGTAGGGGTCGACGCCCATCGTCGACAGCCGACCGATGACATCGAACACGTTGTTCGCGTGCACGGTGGCGAACACCTGGTGGCCGGTCAGCGCGGCCTGGATCGCGATCTGCGCCGTCTCGGCATCGCGCATCTCGCCGACCATGATCTTGTCCGGGTCGTGGCGCAGGATCGAGCGCAGGCCGCGCGCGAAGCTCAGCCCCTTGGCTTCGTTGACCGGGATCTGCAGCACGCCGGGCAGCTGGTATTCGACCGGGTCCTCGATCGTGATGATCTTGTCCTGGCCGGTGTTGACCTCGGAGAGCACCGCATACAGCGTGGTCGTCTTGCCGCTGCCGGTCGGCCCGGTGACCAGCAGCAGGCCGTAGGGCATCGCGCCGAGGCGGCGGATGAAGCGCGCGTTGCCGGCATCGAAGCCGAGGTGCTCGATGTTCAGCGTCTCGTCGGCCGACAGCTGGTAGCGGTCGAGGATGCGCAGCACCGCGTCCTCGCCGTACAGGTTGGGCATGATCGAGACGCGCACGTCGATCGCACGGCCGCCGTAGCTGAGCTTGAGGCGGCCGTCCTGCGGCACGCGGCGCTCGGCGATGTCGAGGTCGGCCAGCACCTTGATGCGCGAGACCACGCGGTCGGCGAACTCGCGGCCCTCGGGCCGCGCCACCGCCTGCAGCACGCCGTCGAGCCGGTACTTGACGGCCAGGCCCTGCGCGGCGCACTCGAGGTGGATGTCGCTGGCCTGCGCCTTCAGCGCGTCGTACAGCGTGCCGTTGACGAAGCGCACCACCGGGCTCTCGTCGGCGCTGATGCCGGCCAGCGACAGCTGCAGCACCTCGGCGGCCTCGTCGGCGGGCAGCTCGTCGGCGGTCAGCGGCGCGGCGCCGTCGAGCGCGCGGGTCTCGCGCTCCAGGCGCGCATAGAACGCGGCGACATCGTCGACACCGGCCACGTACCAGACCGACGGCGGGTGGCCGGCGGCGCGGATGCGCGACTCCAGCCACAGCCGCGTGCCGGTGTCGAACGGATCGGCGAGCACCACGTGGCGCAGCGCGCTGCCGTCGCGCAGCACCACGCACAGGCGCTGCTGGCCGGCGCTGAACGGCACCAGGTCGACGTCGGCCTGCTCCGGCGTCCAGTGGGTCAGGTCGGCCAGCGTCAGCCCACTGCCTTCGGCCAGCCAGCGCTTCAGCGCCGTCGCGCGGGCGTCGGCGGGCACGTCCGCCGCGGTCGCGCGGCTGGCGGCGAAACGCTGCTCCAGCCGCGCGAGCATGTCGCGCACATGGCGCGCGGCGTCACCGGCCGGGGGGGCGAGCGGGGCGAGGGCGTCGGCCATGGTCGGGTGCGCCGGGCTCAGCGGATGCTGCTGGCCATCTGGAAGATCGGCACGTACATCAGCACGACGATGCCGCCGACCACGGTGCCGATGGCCAGCATCAGCATCGGCTCGATCAGCCGCCCGAGTCGCTCGAGGCCACGCTCGAGCAGTGCGTCGTGCACATCGGCGACACGGTCGAGCGCGGTGTGCAGCTGGCCGGTCTCCTCGGCCACGCGCAGCACGCGCCAGGCCAGCGTGTCGAGCAGCTGCGCCTCGTGCAGCGACTGCGCCAGCGGCTCGCCGGTGGCGGCGGCGGCCAGCGCCCGATCGAGCCGCGGCCGGTCGCCGGCGGCGACCAGTTCGCGGCACATCGCCAGCGCCTTCAGCGCCGGCACGCCGGAGCGGATCAGCATCGCGCCGCTGCGCGCCAGCTGCGACAGGCCGAAGCTGCGCACGTAGGGGCGCATCCACGGCAGCCGCACCGTCTGCTGCAGCACCCAGCCGGCCAGCTGGCCGGCACGGGCCTGCCGCCACAGCACGACGGCGAGCGCGCCGAGCGCCACCGCCAGGCCGAGCCAGATCGGCGCCTGCACCTCGTGCATCGCGCGGCCGAGGTGGATCAGCGCGCGCGACAGCGGGGCGACATCCTGCGCCGCGTTGTCGAGCACCAGCGCGAAGCGCGGCACCACGTAGACGAGCAGGAACAGCACCACCAGGAAGGTCACGCCGACCAGCAGCGCCGGGTAGACGCAGGCCGAGACAAGCCGGCTGCGCAGCGCGCGGATGCGCGCGGCGTTGGCGGCGAAACGCTGCAGGCTGTCGGCCAGGTCGCCGGTCAGTTCGCTGGCCTTGGCGCAGGCCAGCAGCGGCACGCCGAAGGCACCGCTGGACTGCATCGCCCGCGACAGGCTCTCGCCGCGCTGCAGTGCCGACAGCACCTGGCGCAGCGGCGCGGCGGCGGGGCCGGCGCCTTGCTCGGACAGCGTGCGCAGCGCCTCCAGCAGGCTCAGGCCGGATCGCAGCATCAGCGCCAGGTCGTGGGCGAACTGTTCCTCGTCGATGCGGCGCACGTGGGGCGCCGGCGCACGCGGCGTGGCGGCGTCGACGAGCAATGCGCTCTGCGGCTTGATCACGGGGTTCACCACGAGACGACGTCGGCGGCCTCGCCCTCGCCGCCGGGCTGGCCGTCGGCACCCAGGCTGACCAGGTCGTAGTCGCCGTGCTGGCCGGGGCGCTTGTAGACATAGGGGCGGCCCCAGGGGTCGTCCGGGATGTCGCGCTTCAGGTAGGGACCCTGCCAGCGCAGCACCTGCTGCGGCGCCGCGCGCAGTGCGCCCAGGCCTTGTTCGCTGGTCGGGTACTGGCCGACGTCGAGGCGGTACTGGTCGAGCGCCTGGCCGAAGGACTCGATCTGCGCCCGCGCCACCTTCGCGTTGCTCTTGCCGATCTGCGCGAAGTACTGCGGCGCGACGATGCCGGCGAGCAGGCCGATGATGACCATCACGACCAGCAGCTCGAGCAGCGTGAAGCCCGCCGAGCGCCGAACGCCTCTCCGACCCATCGTCATCGCCATCGCACCGACCTCCCCGTCGATGCGATTCATTCTTCGGCCGGGGCTTAACCGGTTCTTAATGCCGGGGCACCCTACCGCACTGGGGAACCCCTGAAGCGCGGGGGCGGGTACCTCCTACTCAGCGCTGCGGCGCCTGCGCCAGCACACGGGCGACGTAGTCGCGTGTCTCGGGGTAGTCGGGCAGGCGGCGGCCGGCGCGCTGCACGGCGCCCTCACCGGCGTTGTAGGCGGCCAGCGCGAGCGCGATGTCGTTGTCGAACTGGTCGATCAGCAGCCGCAGGTAGGCGGCGCCGCCATGCAGGTTGTCGCGCACCGCGAACACGTCGCGGACGCCGAAGCGCAGCGCGGTGGCCGGCATCAGCTGCATCAGACCCTTCGCGCCCTTGGGCGAGACCGCCTTCGGGTCGAAGCCCGACTCGACGGCCACCACGGCGGTCAGCAAAGCCTCGGGCAGCGCATGGCGCCGCGCCGCGTCGCGGATCTCCGGGGCCAGCTCGCGCGGCGCCTGGCGTGGCCCGACGGTGCTGCGGGCCGGCTCGGCTGCGGGCCTGACCACGTCCAGCGTCGCCGGCACGTCGCCGCTGACCAGCAGCGTCGGCGTGGCCTCGCTGGCGTGGTTGCTGAGCACGATGCTGCCGCCCTCGCCCGCGCCGGCGTAGATCTGCGCCCGCGCCGGCACGCACCACGCCAGCGCGATCGCCGCCGCGAACGGGACGACCGACAGGCAGTTTGCGAACGAGAAGGCGCATGGTCAGGACGGATTGCAGCGCAGGCCCGCGCCGTGACCAACGGGGAGCGACCCCCAGTTCGGCACGGATCGACCCCCCTTGCCCTTGGGGTGGGGGCGCCACGACCGACGCGCGGGCTGTTGAAATCACGCGAGTCCTATCGCTGTCGAAGAGATCACCCATGCGCTTGCTGCTGGCCGAAGACGACACCGAGCTCGGCCGGGCCACCTCGAAGTACCTGCTGCGCGACGGCCATGCCGTCGACTGGGTCACCAACGGCAACCAGCTGCTCGAGCTGTCGGGCCGGTATTCGTACGACTGCCTGTTGCTCGATCTGGGCCTGCCCGAGCTCGACGGGCAGGACTGCCTGGTCAACCTGCGCAGCGGCGGCAACAGCACGCCGGTCATCGTGACCACCGCACGCGGCTTCCGCGAGCACCGCATCCGCCTGCTCGACCTCGGTGCCGACGACTACCTGGTGAAGCCTTACGACCTCAGCGAGCTGGTCGCGCGCATCAAGGCGATCGTGCGGCGCAGCCAGGCCAGCGAGCGCCTGCCGGAGGGCGAGCTGGTGCTCGGCCCGCTGCGCCTGCAACCGCTGAGCAACTCGGTGCAGTGGCACGACAACGCAGTGGTGCTGACCGCGCGCGAGTTCCGCGTGCTGGAGGTGCTGCTGCGCCGGCAGGGCCGCGTCGTCACGCGGCAGCAGCTCGAGGCCGAGGTCTACGGCTGGAACGAGAACGTCGGCAGCAACGCGATCGAGGTGCACATCCACAACCTGCGGCGCAAGTTCGGCGCCGAGCTGATCGTCACCCTCCGCGGCGTCGGCTACCAGCTCGGCCCGCTCTGAACCCATCGCTCGAGCGAGCCGGACCGACGCCTGCTCAGTTCTCCAGCTGCAGCTCGCGCCAGGTCAGCACGCTGCCCGCCAGCCGCCCCTTGGCCTTGATCAGCGTGCCGACCTTCGCGCCGGCGAAGAACTGCGCCTGCGTGATCACCGCCTCGTTGCTGTCCTGGTAGGTCTCTATGTCGGTGACCGGCACCGTGACCCCCAGCAGCGTGACGCTGGTGTTGGCCACCACCGCGCTGGCCGGCGCCTGCAGTTCGACGTCGCGGTCCGGCGTGATCGAGCGCAGCTCGAGCTGCGAGGCCTCCATGCTGTTGCCGCTGTTCAGCTTGCCGCGCAGCCGCAGGTGGTTGCCCACGGCCAGGTCGCCGATGGCGAGCAGATCCTTCAGCTCGGTGATCGAGGTCAGGTTGACGCTGATGCCGGTCGAGGCCCGTGATGGTCAGCGTGTTGCTGCTGACCGAGGCGATGTCGCCCTCGATCCTGATGGCGTCACGGAACGAGACCTTGGTGGCGACCAGCGTGCTGCCGGAGACCGTGCCTTCGACCTCGACCTTGGTGCCGGCCAGCAGGTCGGTGGCCAGGCCGCCCTCGTAGCGGGTCGATGCGCCGGTGCTGACCTGCATGCCACCGAGCGTGAAGCCGCCGGCCGTCGGCGAGGCCACCACGCCCTCGATCTCCGCCTTCTCCGCGCCGGTGATGTCGACGCCGTTGGGCTCGACCTGGCTGGCGGTCAGCGTGCCGCAGACCGGGATGCCGGCACAGGCACCCGCGTTGCCCTTGACCTCGACCTGCAGCCCGTTCCACGAGCCGGCCGGCATGTCGGCGATCGTCGCGGCGGCGTAGACCACCGTCAGCGAGCCGACCTGGAAGGTCTGCGCCGCCGTGTTCTGGTTCTTCACCACGCCCTTGACCGCAAAGGGCGGCGTCGGCGCGGTGTTCTTGCGCTCGATGTAGCCGGCGGCGATCACGCCGTCGCCGGCGACCAGACCGTGCACGTCGACGCGCTCACCCGCCGCCGGCCGCACGTTGTTGTCGAAGCGCGTCGTGGTGTCGATCTGGATGGTCTGGCCCATCACGACGATCTGGTTGGCGTCGATGACCTGTTCGACCCAGCCCTTCACCGCGCCGTCGACGGTGATCTCGCCGGCACGCTTGCCGGAGATCGAGCCGTCGACGCGCACCACCATGCCGATGCGCAGGTCGCTCTCGGCCACGAGCTGGCCGTCGATGCGGATGCGGGTGTCGGCGCCGATCTGGTACTCGACGCCGTTGACCCACACGCTGCCGAAGTTGCTGATGCCGCCGTAGGCGACGTCGGGATTGCTGCCGGTGCCACCGATGCCGCCGGACGATCCGCCGCCGCCGCAGGCGGTGAGGGCCGCCGCGGTGGCCGCGAAGGCGGCCACGAGCTTCCTGAGGTTCATGTCAGTCTTCCTTCCCTGGTGAGCGAGCCATCGGCTCCTCGAAGTAGTAGATGCCCAGGCCCACGCGCATCGTGGGCTCGGGCGGGTCCTCTCCGGGTTGGCTGCCATGTTCGGCGAGCCACTGGTCGAACTGTTCGAGCAGCGCCTGGGCCTGGGCGCCGCTCAGCGCGCGGAAGGCGGGCAGCTGGTCGGCCGGGTAGTTCAGGTACATCACCTTGCGCTGGTAGCGCGGGTCGGTGTCGGCGTGCTGCAGGTTGTGGTCGATGGTGGCGATCAGGTCGGCCACGTCGCTGCCGAGGATGCCGAGCTTCTCGGTCTCGCCGCTGCGCGGCACGTAGCCGGCGGTGACCAGTTCGAGCCGGCGGTCCTCGCGCTCGCGCACGGCGCCCACGCGCAGCAGTTCGTCGAGCACCGCGCGGGCGGGCATGTCGCCGCTGTAGCGCCGGACGAGCTGCGCGAAGCTGGCCGGCCCGTCGACCGGGTCGAGCACCATCGGCTTGCCGTCGGCGTCGTGGAAGTCGGCGTCGCGCGCCCAGCCGGTCAGCACGCGGGCGGCGCGGTTGTAGCCTTCGTCGCTGGCGGCGCGCTCGGGTGCGGTGTCCGCGGCCAGGCGCGTGACGTCCTTGCGGGTCAGACCGGTCAGAATCGAGGCGCGCGACAGCGTCGACTTCCTGCCGGGGATGCCGAAGTCCTCCAGCGCCACCTGCACGTAGGTGTGCTTGGCCAGCTCCTCGAACGCACCGAAGGGCACGTGGTGGCGCAGCAGCAGGCGGCACAGCGGCCGCAGCAGCTTGAGCACCGCCGCGTGGAGCGCGAGCTGGATTCGATTCTCGGCGGCCATGTTGGGATTATTTTCCCAATCACCGGAAACTGTCAAGTTGGCCTCGTGGCTTCACGCCGACTTCACACAAGCCCGATTCGCTTCGAACCCGCTTCGCAGGCGGCTTCCATCCTGAGCACCGTGCCGCCATGGGAGCGCGGCACGCCATCAGGAGAAGCCGCATGCGCCGTGTTCGAGGTCCGATCTTTCCGCTGTTCCGCCAACCGCTCGCGCCCCTGTCGCGCACCGGGCGGGTGGTCATCGCCATCCTGTTCGCGCTGTGGGCCTTCGCGATCAGCGTGGCCTGGTCGCCGGCCTTTGCCGACGACGCGCAGGCGCGGCCGGCCGAAGGGCCGTACTTCCAGGTGGCGGGCGACCCGGCGGTCGATGCACTGCCGCTGAAGGCTACGCAGGTGGAGGTGCGTCTGGCCGGCGTGATCGCCGACGTCACCGTCACGCAGCGCTACCGCAACGAGGGCCGGCGGCCGATCGAGGCGCGTTATGTCTTCCCGGGCTCGACCGGTGCCGCGGTGCACGCGATGCAGGTGCGCCTGGCCGGCCGCGTGCTGAACGCGAAGATCGAGGAGAAGCAGCGCGCGCGCATCCGCCACGAGACGGCCAAGCGCGAGGGCAAGACCAGCGCGCTGCTCGAGCAGGAGCGGCCGAACGTCTTCCAGATGGCCGTGGCCAACATCCTGCCGGGCGACGAGGTGCAGGTCGAGCTGCGCTACACCGAGCTGGTGGCGCCCACCGAGGGCCGCTACGAGTTCGTCTTCCCGACCGTGGTCGGGCCGCGCTACCACCGCCCGGTCGCGGACGGCGGCACGTCCAGCTTCCCGGCCACGTCGCACCTGAAGGAGGGCGAGCCCTCGCGCGCCGGCTTCGATCTGCGCGTGCACTTTGCCTCGCCGTTGCCGGTGTCGGAGCTGCGTTCGCCGTCGCATGGCATCGAGGTCAGCGGCGAAGGCACTGCGCAGGCCGAGGTCGCGCTGAACGACAGCGGCGAGCGTGCCGATCGCGACTTCATCCTGTCCTACCGCCTGGCCGGCGAGCGCACCGCCACCGGCCTGACGCTGTTCAAGGGCGAGGGCCTGGACGGTGGCGGCGAGAACTTCTTCCTCGCGCTGGTCGAGCCGCCGAAAGCGATCGCGGCGGCGCAGATCAACCCGCGCGAGTACGTGTTCGTGGTCGACATCTCCGGCTCGATGCAGGGCCAGCCGCTGGCCACCGCCAAGGTGCTGCTGCGCAACCTGATCGGCAGCCTGCGACCCACCGACACCTTCAACGTGCTGCTGTTCAGCGGCAGCAGCCAGATGCTGAGCCCGGCGCCGGTGCCGGCGACGCGCGCCAACATCGAGCGTGCGATCGCGACCATCGACCAGGCGCGTGGCGGCGGCTCCACCGAGATCGTGCCTGCGCTGCGCCGCATCGCCGCGCTGCCCAAGGCCGGCGACCTGTCGCGCAGCGTCATCGTCGTCACCGACGGCTACGTGACGGTGGAGAACGAGGTCTTCCAGCTGATCCGCCGCAACCTCGGCAACAGCAACGTGTTCGCCTTCGGCATCGGCAGCTCGGTGAACCGCCACCTGATCGAAGGCATCGCACGTGCCGGCCAGGGTGAGCCCTTCATCGTGACGAAGCCGGAACTGGCCGCGGCGCAGGCCGAGCGCCTGCGCAGGATGATCGACGCACCGGTGCTGACCCAGCTGAAGGTGCGCTTCGACGGCCTGGAGGTCTACGACGTCGAGCCGGCCGCGCTCAACGCGCTGCCCGACGTGCTCGGCGGCCGCCCGGTGGTGATCCACGGCAAGTGGCGCGGCGAGCCGCGTGGCCAGCTGGTGCTGGAAGGCACCGCGGCGAGCGGCAACCACATCGACGTGGTGCCGGTGCGCGCACCGGAGGCCGAAGCATCGGCGCTGCGCCACCTGTGGGCTCGCAGCCGCATCCAGCAGCTGTCCGACCAGGAAGCGCTGGAAGGCGGCAGCGGCCAGCGTGAGGCGATCACTGCGCTGGGCCTGCACTACGGCCTGCTGACGCAGTACACCAGCTTCATCGCCGTCGACGAGGTGGTGCGCACCAGCGAAGCCGCGGTGCCGGTCAACCAGCCGTTGCCGCTGCCGCAGGGCGTGGGCAACGCGGCGGTCGGCGGCGAGGTCGGTGCGGCGATCCCCAGCACGCCGGAGCCGGCGGCGTGGCTGTCGCTGCTGGTGGTGCTGGGCCTGGTCGGTGTCGCGCTGTCGGGCCGGGGCAAGTGGTGATGGCCGTGCCGAGTTTCCTGCGTTCGGCCGCGGCGGGGCCGGCGACGCTCGCCTGCCGGCCGTCCTACCTGGCACCGGCCGGCTGGCTCGCGCTGCAGGCGCTGGCGCTGTGGCCGCACGGGCTGTGGATGGCTCGCCGCGTGCAGGACGGCTCGGACGACCCGCTCGGCCTGGCCGCCATCGCCGCGCTGCTGATGCTCGTGGCGATGCGTGCGCTGAGCGTGAACGCCGGGCTGCGCATCGCGCCACAGACCGGCTGGCTGGCCGCTGGCGTGCTGCTCGGTGTGGCCGCCAACCTGGCGCTGTGCTGGCTGCCGCCGCTGGCCTGCGCACTGCTCGCGGCCCTGTCGCTGGCCGCCGCGCTGATGGCCTGGCTGCCGGCCGGCGGCCCGCGCCTGCCGCTGGCCGGTTTCGTTCTGCTCGCGCTGCCGTGGATCGCCTCGCTGCAGTACTACGGCGGTTACCCGCTGCGCGTGCTGACGGCGCAGGCGAGCGCCTGGCTGCTGCAGGGCCTGGGCATCGCCGCCGAGCGCAGCGGCACCGCGATGCTGGTGCGCGGGCAACTGGTGATCGTCGACGCGCCCTGCTCGGGTGTGCAGATGGCCTGGATGGCCTGGTTCTGCGCCTGCGCAGTGGCGGCGCTGGTCGGCCTGCGCGACGGCGACTTCCTGCGCCGCCTGCCGTGGGGCTGGCGCGATCGTGCTGCTTGGCAACGTGCTGCGCAACAGCGTGCTGGTGGCGCTGGAGTCGCGCCCGCAGGGGCTGCACAGCGCGCTGCACGAAGGCATCGGCCTGCTGGCGCTGGCGGCGGTCTGCATGGCGGTGATCGCGCTGATGACGAGGAGGTCGCATGCAGCTCTGGTCTAGGCACTGGCCGGCGCTGGCAATGCTGGCGATCGTGCTGACGGCGGCGCTGCCGCTGCTCGCGCCGGCGTCGCAGATGCAAGCGACGGCACGCCACGTCGAGTGGCCGACGTCATGGGACGGCCGCGCGCTGCGCCCGCTGGCGATCAGCGCCGTCGAGCAGCGTTTCGCCGCGCGCTTTCCCGGCGCGATCGCCCGCTTCTCCGACGGTGAGCGGGTGCTGGTGATGCGCCAGGTCGATGCGCCGACCCGCATGCTGCACCCGGCCGCCGACTGCTTCCGCGGCCTCGGCTGGCGCATCGCGCAGACGCAGCTCGAGCGCGATGCGCAGCAGCGGCTGTGGCGCTGCTTCGAGGCCGACGGCATCGACGGCCAGCGCCTGCGGGTCTGCGAACGCATCGAGGCCGGCGACGGCACGGCCTTCGTCGACCCCTCGTCCTGGTTCTGGGCCGCCACGCTCGGGCAGTCGCACGGGCCGTGGCAGGCGATCACCGTGGTGGAGAGTCTGAGATGAAGAAGATCCTGCTGTTCCTTGCCGGCCTGCTGCTCGCGGTGGCGCTGATCGGCGCGGCGATGCTGTGGCTGACGCTGCGCGCGCTGGCGCCGCAGCCGGGCGAATGGGCGACGACGCTGCGGCTCGGGTCCATCGAGCGCAGTGCCAGCGTGCCGACGCTGCTGCGCTGGGGCAGCCACCCGCTGGCACTGCCGCACCTGGACGGCCGCCGCCTCGGTGGCTGGCAGCTGCGTCGTCTCGACGAGCACACGCTGGAAGCGCACTGCGCGCCCTGCCGGTTGCAGCTGGCCGCGCTGGGGCCGCAGCCGCTGGTGATCGACGCCGCGCGCTTGCGCATCCACGTGCGCGGCGCCGATCGTTTCGACGGCACGCTGCGCCTCGGCAGCGACACCGAGCCGGTGAGCCTGGCCTGGCGCGCCGAGCTGAAGCGCGATGGGCTGCAGCTGCAGGCCGAGCTGCCCGCCACGCCGCTGGCCCGGCTGCTCGCGGTGTTCGGCGACGCGTTGCCCGAGGCGCGCCAGGCGCGCATCACTGGCAGCGTGGCGCTGCGCGCCGAGGCGAACTGGGACGCGCAGGGCCTGCGCCTCGTCAAGCTGAAGCCGGTGCTCGCCGACGTGGCGGTCGAGGGCCTGGGCACCGAGTCGCTGCGCGATGCCGATGCCGGCGCGCGTTGCCGGCCGCAGCCGGCGACCGGGCGCATCGAGGGCTGGATCCAGAACGCGGTGATCGCCGCCGAGGACCAGCGCTTCTTCGAGCACCCCGGCTACGAGCTCGACGCCTGGGTCGCGGTGCTGAAGGCCAACCAGCGCGACGGCGAGCCGCTGCAGGGTGCCAGCACCATCACCCAGCAGCTCGCCAAGCTGCTCTACACCGGCGATGCACGCGACCCGATGCGCAAGCTGCGTGAGTGGCTGTACGCGGTGGAGATGGAGCGCACGCTCGGCAAGGGCCGCATCCTGCAGCTCTACCTGGCCGTGCTGCCCTGGGGCGACGGCATCTGCGGCGCCGAAGCGGCGGCACGCCACCACCTCGGCAAACCGGCCCACCTGCTGAAGCCGCGCGAAGCGGCCTGGCTGGCCAGCCTGCTGGTCAACCCCGACCAGCAGCTGCGCCGCTGGGCGCTGGAGGAAGAGGCCGCGCGCGAACGTGCCGCCTGGGTGCTCAAGGGCATCAAGCGCCTGCCGCGCGAGCGCCGCGAGGCCGAGCTCGACGCGCTGGTCAGCTGGCGGCCGCCGATCGGGCGGCGCTGATCACAGCCGCTGGCGCGGCAGTGCCGTCGCCGGCAGCGGCGCGCCGGCGAGCCAGTCGGCGACCAGCGCATCGACATCGCCACCCTGCGCCGCCTGCCACACCCATTCTGGCGCCATCACCCGTGTGCCGGCCGGTCCGGCGGGCAGGGCGCGGGCCAGCGCGGCGACCAGCGCGGCCACCTTGGCCGGCCGCACCGGCTGGTCACGCTGCGGCACCATCAGGCGCAGTTGCGCGAGCACCAGGTCGGCCACCCGCTGCAGGCCGGGGCGCTGCAAGGCGTCGGGCCGCTGCGCGGTGCGCACCAGCACGACATGGTCGAAGCCGAGCGCGGCCACCGCCTGCTCGTCGAGGTTGGCGAGGCCGGCCTTCAGCGCCTGCGGCAGCGTCGCGCCGTCGTGCGGCAGCACGACGATCAGGTGGCGCGTGCCCAGCGCATGCAACTGTGTCGCCAGCGCCGGCAGCCCGGCCGGCGGCGGCTGCCAGAACGCAGCCTCGCGGCCGTTCGCATGGCGCGGCTTGTCGAACACCACCACCGCCAGCGGCAGGCCGGGCGCGCTGTCCAGCGTCGTGATGTCCTGTGTCTGCAGGCCCTGCACGGTGGCGTGGAAGCCCTGCGTCACCAGCACGCGCACCGGTGCGAAGGCGCGCGAGGCGAGCAGGGCCTCGAGCACCGCGGCGCCGAGCGCTCCGCCGCCGCCGGCCACCCAGGTGCCGTGGCGGCGCGGCTTCGCCACGGGGGCCTCGCCGTGGCTGGCGCGCAAGGCCTGTTTGAGCATATCCATAGGCGGATTCTGGCCGCTGCCCGCCGCCGTGCCGCGCATAGACTGCGCTCCCCCCAGAACGACAAGGAGACCCCGATGACCCGCGACACCAGCCAGTGGCGCTTCGAGACCAAGTCCGTCCACGCCGGCTACGTGCCCGACCCGGCCACCCACGCGGTCGCGGTGCCGCTGTACCAGACCGTGGCCTACTCGTTCGACAGCGCGCAGCATGGTGCCGACCTGTTCGACCTGAAGGTGCCGGGCAACATCTACACCCGCATCATGAACCCGACGCAGGCGGTGCTGGAGGAGCGTGTCGCTGCGCTGGAAGGCGGCATCGCCGCGCTGGCACTGGCCTCGGGCCAGGCCGCGGTCACCTACGCGATCCAGACCATCACCGAGGCCGGCGACAACATCGTCGCCAGCAGCGCGCTGTACGGCGGCACTTACAACCTGTTTGCGCACACGCTGCCGCAGTTCGGCGTGCAGACGCGCTTCGCCGACTACCGCGACCCGAAGAGCTTCGAGCCGCTGATCGACGATCGCACCAAGGCCGTGTTCGTCGAGTCGCTCGGCAACCCGCAGGGCAACATCACCGACATCGCGGCGATCGCGCAGGTCGCGCACAAGCACGGCGTGCCGCTGATCGTCGACAACACCGTGCCCAGCCCCTACCTGTGCCGGCCGTTCGAACATGGCGCCGACATCGTCGTGCACTCGCTGACCAAGTACCTCGGCGGCCACGGCACCAGCATCGGCGGCGCGATCGTCGACTCGGGCAAGTTCCCGTGGGCCCAGCACAAGGCACGCTTCAAGCGCCTCAACGAGCCCGATGTCAGCTACCACGGCGTGGTCTACACCGAGGCGCTGGGCCCGGCCGCCTACATCGGCCGCGCGCGCGTGGTGCCGCTGCGCAACATGGGCGCGGCGATCTCGCCGTTCAACGCCTGGCAGATCCTGCAGGGCATCGAGACGCTGTCGCTGCGCCTGGAGCGCATCAGCGACAACGCGCTCGCAGTGGCCCGCCACCTGCAGGCGCATCCGAAGGTGAACTGGGTCAACTACGCCGGGCTGGAGGACCATCCGGACCACCACCTGGTGAAGTCGCAGCTCGGCGGCCGCGCCTCGGGCCTGCTGACCTTCGGCGTCAAGGGCGGCCGCGCCGGTGGCGAACGTTTCCTCGACGCGCTGCAGCTGTTCACGCGCCTGGTCAACATCGGCGACGCGAAGTCGCTGGCCACCCACCCGGCCTCGACGACGCACCGCCAGCTGTCGCCCGAGGAATTGAAGAAGTCCGGCGTCAGCGAGGAGACGGTGCGGCTGAGCGTGGGCATCGAGCACATCGACGACCTGAAGGCCGACCTGGACGCGGCGCTGGCGAAGGTGTGAATGCCGATGCGTGATTGAAATGCGCTGGAGCAGGCGCATATCCGGTGGCGCGGGGTACCATCCCGCGCCTCACAGGGAGACCGACCATGACCTTCTCCATCGCCCGCCGCCTGCTTGCCGCCATCGCCACGCTGGGCGCGGCCCTCGTGCTGACTGGCTGCGGCTACAACGACTTCCAGCGCCTGGACGAGCAGACCAAGTCGGCCTGGTCCGAGGTGCTGAACCAGTACCAGCGGCGCGCCGACCTGATTCCGAACATCGTCGCCACCGTCAAGGGCGAGGCCAACTTCGAGCAGGAGACGCTCACCAAGGTGGTCGAGGCGCGCGCCAAGGCCACCTCGATCCAGGCCACGCCGGAGCTGGTCAACAACCCCGAGGCCTTCCAGAAGTTCCAGGCCGCGCAGGGCGAGCTGTCGGGCGCGCTGTCGCGCCTGCTGGTGGTCAGCGAGAACTACCCGAACCTGAAGGCCAACCAGGGCTTCCAGGACCTGCGCGTGCAGCTCGAAGGCACCGAGAACCGCATCACCGTGGCGCGTGGCCGCTACGTCAAGGCGGTGCAGGACTACAACGTGCTCGCGCGCAGCTTCCCGACCAACCTGACCGCGATGCTGTTCAGCTACAAGGTCAAGGAGAACTTCGCCGTGCAGAACGAGGCGCAGATCTCGCAGCCGCCGGCGGTGAGCTTCGAGAAGCCGGCGTCGAAGTAAGCCGGGGATCGTGATGCGCCTGTGGCGCCTGGGGGTCGCTGCCGCGCTGCTGGCGGTGGCGGCGCTCGGCCATGCGCAAGGCGTGCTGCCGGTGCCGCCGCTGTCCGGCCGCGTGATCGACCAGACCGGCACGCTGACGCCGGCGCAGAGCCAGGCGATGAGCGACAAGCTCGCCGCGCTGGAGAGCAAGCGCGGCTCGCAGCTGGTCGTGCTGCTGGTGCCGAGCACGCAGCCGGAGGACATCGCGGCCTACGGCCAGCGGGTCGCCGACAGCTGGAAGATCGGCCGCCTGGCGGTCGGCGACGGCCTGCTGATCGTCGTCGCCAAGGACGACCGGCGTGTGCGCATCGAGGTCGCCAAGGCGCTCGAAGGTGCGGTGCCCGACCTGGCCGCCAAGCAGATCATCAGCGAGGTCATCAGCCCGGCCTTCCGCAAGGGCGACTACGCCGGCGGCCTGAACGCCGCCATCGACCGCCTCGACGCGCGCATCGCCAACGAAGGCCTGCCCGAGCCGTCGTCGGCGAACAAGGGCGCCCTGCCGCCATCGGGCCAGGGCTTCAACCTGCAGGACCTGGCGCTGTTCCTGTTCGTCGCCGTGCCAGTGATCGGCGCCGTGCTGACCGGCATCTTCGGCCGCAAGCTCGGCTCGCTGGCCACCGCCGGCGCCGCTGGCGGCATGGGCTGGTGGCTGAGCGCCAGCGTTGCGGTGGCGCTGGGCGTCGGCGTGGTCGCGCTGATCCTGGTGCTGGTGCTGGGCATCGGCGCGGCACGCCGCGGTGTGTCGCGCGGCTCGCGCCACGGCGGCCCGGTCATCTGGGGCGGCGGCAGCAGCGGTGGCGGCGGTTGGGGTGGTGGCGACGGCGGCGGCTTCAGCTCCGGCGGTGGCGGCGACTTCGGCGGCGGCGGCGCCTCGGGAGACTGGTAGTGAGCAAGCTGCTGAGAATCCTCAAGCACCGCTGGCTCGACGAGCGCGACCTGGCGCGGGCGCTCGACGAGACCACGCTGGCGCGCATCGAGGCGCGCGTGGCCGCCAGCGAGCGCCGCCACGGCGGCGAGATCCGCGTCTGCGCCGAGGCCGGGCTGCCGCTGTCCTACCTGTGGCGCGGCGCGACGGCGCGCGAGCGTGCGGTGACGATGTTCGGCAAGCTGCGCGTCTGGGACACCGAGCGCAACAACGGCGTGCTGATCTACCTGCTGCTGGCCGAGCACCGCATCGAGATCGTCGCCGACCGCGGCCTGAACCGCCATGTCGATGCCACGCAATGGGCGGCGGTGATGGAGCGCATGCGCGGCGCGTTCCGCCAGGGCGCCTTCGAGGCCGGGCTGAACGATGCGATCGACGCGGTCGATGCGCTGCTGGTGCAGCATTTCCCGCTGGCGCCCGGCGAGCACAACCCGAACGAGCTGAGCGACCGGCCCGAGCTGCGCTGACGCCCGTCACGCGCGCGCCGCACAACGCCGCACAATAGCGCGGCGATGCAACGTTCCACCCTGGCCACCACCAAGATCCAGCCGCCGCGCGCGCGCACGGCGCGTGTCGCGCGGCCGGTGCTCGACGGCGCGCTGCGCGATGCGCTGGGCCACAAGCGCCTGGTGCTGCTGGTCGCGCCGGCCGGCTTCGGCAAGACCTCGGCGCTGGCCGGGCAGATCGCCGCGCTGCCGGCGGGCACCGCGCTGGCCTGGGTCTCGCTCGACGAGGACGACGACCCGGCGCGCCTGTTCGCTGCGCTGGCCGCGGCGCTGGAGCCTTTCGACCTGCCCTGGCGCACCGCGCCGGCCGCGCTGGCCGGGCAGCTGATCGACGATGACGGCGCCGGGCTGCGCGCCACGGTCGCCGAACTGGTCAACGCGCTGGCGGCCAGCGAGGCGGCGCACGGCGTGATCGTGTTCGACGACCTGCACCGCGTGCAGTCGCCCGAGGTGCACACGCTGCTCGACGCGCTCGTCGCCGGGCTGCCGCCGCAGTGGACGGTGGTGATCTCCTCGCGCATCGCGCCGCGGCTGTCGCTGCCGCGCTGGCGCGCCGCCGACGAGCTGGCCGAGTTCACGCAGGAATCGCTGCGTTTCACGTTCGACGAAGCGCGCGCGCTGGTCGAGGCCGAGCAGCCGGCGGGCCAGGGGGCCGAACTCGCGGCGCGGCTGCCCGAACTGATGGAGCGCACGCAGGGCTGGCCGGCCGGCCTGCGCCTGTGTTTCGCCGCCTTGCGCGGGCGTGCCGGCAGCGCGCCGCTGGCCGGCAGCACGGCGCGCCCGGCGGCGGTGGACCGCAGCCTGTTCGACTACCTGGCCAGCGAGGTCATCGACGAGATGCCGATCAGCCTGCACGACTTCCTGGTGCGCAGCTCGGTGCTGCCGGTGCTGACCGCCGGCTCTGCCGCCGCGGTCACCGGCGACCAGCGCGCCGCGCAGCGCCTCGACGAGATCGAGCGCCGCGGCCTGTTCGTCACCGCGCTCGATGCCGACGAGCGCACGCTGGTGCTGCACGACCTGTTCCGCGACGCGCTGGAGGAACGCCTGCGCAAGCGTTTCCCCGACGAGCTGCCGCAGCTGCTGCAGCGTGCCGCGGCGGTCGAGACCGACGCGCTGCGGCGTGTGCTGCTGCAGCTGCGCGCCGGCGACTGGGCGGCTGCGGAGGCGGCGCTGGCGGCCATCGCCGACGAGCTGCTGCTCGAAGGCCAGGGCACCGAGGTGTCGCGCCTGGTCGCGCAGTTCCCGGCCGGCTGGCGCGAGCGCTCGACGCGGCTGCTGCGCTACGACGCGATCGCCGCCTGCATGCGCTGGCGCTGGAGCGAGATGGCGGTGCTGATGGAGGCCTCGGTCGAGGCGGCGCGGCAGGCCGGCGACGTCGACGAGCTGCACTTGTCGCAGGCGCTGCTGCTGGCGGCGTGGAACGCCAACGACCAGGTCGATCGTGCGCAGGCGCTGGCCGACGAACTGCTGGCCCAGCCGCTGGCGCCCGAGGCCGAACTGCTGGCGCTCGACGGCCAGTGCACGCTGCTGCACGACCGTGGCGACTACGTCGGCTTGCGCGACTGCTTCGCACAGGTGCTGCAGCGCCTCGAGGCGCACGGCTCGCTGCTCAACTGGTGGGAATGTTCGCCACCGACCTCCTGGGCCGGGCTGCCCGGCATGGCGGCGCTGCTCGAGCGCTACGGGCGCGAGGCGCTGCGCCGCATCGGCGAACGCGAACTGCCGGTGCGCGCGACGCTGCATGCGCTGCAGGCGGCGTCGCTGGTCTGGGCCGGGCGCATTCCCGAGGCGCAAGCCAGTGCCGCCCAGGCCGAGGCCGATGCCCGCTGGCTGGCACGCTCCTCCGAGATCGCGGTGGCGCTGAACATCGTGCGCACCTACATCGACGCGCTGCGCGGCGACGTCGCTGCGGTGGCACGCCGGCTCGACGACCTGTTCATGCAGGAAGCCGAACACGCCTCGCCGAGCCGGCTGCGCTTCTGGCGCGCGCACGTGGCGCGCATCGCGGTGCGGGCGCTCGACCTGGCCGGCGCCGACGGTGCAGCGCTGCGCCATTGGCAGACCTGGCATCCGGCCCACGAGGGCGACGGCCCGGGGCCGCTGGCCGCGCGGGTGGCGGCCGCCGAGGGGCGCTGGGCCGATGCCGCGGCCGCCTTCGCGGCGCTGCTGCCCGACGCCGCGCGGCTGGACCTGCTCGGCCAGGGCATCGAACTGCAGTTGCGTGGTGCGCACGCGATGCTGCGCGCCGGCCTTGCCGCCGGGGCCGCGGCGCCGCTGGCCGAGGCGTTGCAGCGGGTCATCGACAGCGGCGGCGCCGGGCATGCGCTGATGGCCGGGCCGGTGGTGCTCGCGGCGCTGGCCGCACCGGGCGCAGTGACGGCACTCGACGCCTCGCAGCGCCAGGTGCTGACGGCGCTGGCTGCGCAATCCCAGTCGCTGCGTGGTGGCGCCGTGCCGGCCGTGGCCACGGTGGTCGAGCCGGCCCCCGCGGCCGCGTCGGCGGAGACGGGCGCGGCCCTGCTCAGCGGCCGCGAACGCGAGGTGCTCGAGCGCATCGCCGCCGGCGACAGCAACAAGCTGATCGCGCGGCTGCTCGACATCAGCCCGCACACCGTCAAGCGCCACGTCGCCAACATCCTCGACAAGCTGGCCTTGCAGTCGCGCGGCCAGGCCGCTGCCTGGCTGCGTGCCAACCCCTGACACCGAACCCCTGACGGAGAACCGATGATGAACCGCCGCCCGCTGATCCTCGGCCTTGCCGCGCTGCCGCTCGCAGCGCTGGCCGCCTGCTCGAAGAACGAGGAGGCCCCGGCCGCCGAGGCGCCGGCGCGCCGCATCACGGCCATCGAGGCCTACGCGATCGCCTCGCGTGGCACCGGCTTCACGGTCGGCGCCGTGATGGCCGCGAACACTGTCTACGTGTTCTTCGACACCACCTGCCCGCATTGCGCCGAGCTGTGGAACGCCTCGCAGCCGCTGCTGACCAAACTGAAGATCGTCTGGATGCCGGTCGGCCTGCTGCGCGCGCAGTCGGGCCCGCAGGGCGCCACCATCCTCGCCGCGCCCGACCCGGCCAAGGCGATGGCCGAGAACGAGGCCAGCGTGCTGGCGCGCGGCGGCGGCATCAGCGTACCGTCGAACCTGAGCGACGAGGTGCAGCAGAAGGTCAAGGACAACACCGGCCTGTTCCGCCAGCTCGGCGCCGAGAGCGTGCCGCTGATCGTCTACCGCAACGCGCAGACCGGCCAGCACGGCATGCACGCCGGCGCGCTGGACACCGCGACGCTGGCCTCGCTGGCCGGCGTCTGAGCCGGCGCCGGGATCGTCGGCAGGTGCGCCGACGGATTCGCCGACAATGCGCCGATGAGCGACACCCAGCCTTCCCGGCCTCCCCTGCCCGACCACCTGTCGATCGACCCGCGCAGCCCGCACCACGTGGCGGCGGTGTTCGAGCACGACGTCGGCATCCGTTTCAACGGCAGCGAGCGCCAGGACGTCGAGGAGTACTGCATCAGCGAAGGCTGGATCCGGGTGCCCGCCGGCCGCACGGTCGACCGCAAGGGCAACCCGGTGATGATCAAGCTGAAGGGCCGCGTCGAGGCCTTCTACCGCTAGCGGCCGGCGCTAGCGCGGCGCCACGATCGCCTGGCGGAAGCCGGCCAGCCAGGCCTTCAGGCGCTGCTCGTTCGTCGCGCCCAGGCGCACCATGATCTTCTGCCCCGACGACAGCGCCTCGAGCTTCGGGTCGACGAACTCGTAGCGCACCCAGGGCCGCGTCGACGGCACCTCGCCCTTCACCTCGGTCAGCTTGACCGCCGGCGGCTGCTTCGGCTCCGGCGCCGCGAGCAGGTGGTCGATCACCTCGACCAGGCGGTCGTTGAAATGGCCCTGCGGATAGCCCAGCTCGGCGTAGGCCTGGCGGAACAACGGGTAGAGGCTGCGGTACAGCGCCGCCGCCTGCGAGGGCTCGACCGAGGCGACCAGCGCGACGAAGGGGGCGTAGCGCTTGGCGTTGTCCGGTGCGATCAGCTCGGCGTCGCCGGCAGCGACCCGCTGCAGCCGGCCGGGCGAGGGCTGCACCGGCCACAGCCGCGGCGCGGCGTGCGGGCGCGCCAGGTTGTCGATGGTGACGACGCAGCGGCGCACGAAACCGTCGGCGTTGAGGAAGGCCATCACGCCCTGCTTGCCGATCAGCCCCGCCAGCGCGGCCTGCACCACGCCATCGGACTCGTCGAGCGCCGGCAGCGGCTGCGCTGCCGAGGCGGCGGCCAGCGGCTCGATCGGGTGCCTGGGGCCGGCATCGGCCAGCGGCGCCGAGGCGGGTGGCGCTTCGGGCGCGGCAGGTGCCTCGACATAGGGTGCCGGCGCGGGCGGCTTGGCGCGGTACAGCCACCAGAGCGTTCCGCCGGCGCCGGCGATCGCGACCGCCAGCCCCGCGACCAGGGCGATGTGGCGTGCTTGCATGCGGCCTCCGTGGATGCTTCCCTCTGAGAGGGTGGGACCGCGAGACTACGCCAGCGTTCGCCCGCAGGTGTATCCAGATCTACGGCGCCGACCTTCGCTTCAGTTCGGATGCGCGTCGGCCGTCTCCGGCTCCGGGCGGGCGCGCAGCGCCCACAGAACGCCGGCCACCAGCAGCACGATGCCGGCCAGCGTCTCGGGCGCCGGCCACTGGCCGCGCAGCACGAAGGCATAGGCCAGCGCAGACAGCGTCTCGAAGACGATCAGCTGGCCGGCGATGGTCGGCGGCAGGCGCTGGCTGGCCTCGTTCCAGCACAGCGTGCCCAGCCACGAGGCGAGCAGGCCGATGGCGAACATCAGCAGCAGGAAGTCGCCCGCGCGCGGGCCGAAGGGCATCACGAACGGCGAGCCCGACAGCGCGAACCAGGCCCAGGTCAGCGCGTAGCCGAGCAGCGCCAGCGGCAGCGTCGCCAGCCCCTGCGCAGTGGCCCAGCCGCGTGGGCTGCGGTCGGGGTGGGCGCGCAGCCATTCGGCGTTGCGGATCGGGTACCAGGTCCAGCAGGCGACCGCGCCCACCGCCAGCGCGGCGCCGAGCACGTAGGCGCCGAGGTCGGCGCCGGGCTCGGCCTTCAGGCGCTCGATCTCGACATGGTTGACCAGCGCGATGCCCAGCGCGATCAACCCCAGCGACGGGGCCAATTGCCCCCAGCGCAGCGGCTGTTCGCGGCGTGTGCCGGCGCGGTGGCCGCGCAGGTTGGCGGTGATCGCGATGACCACCGGCAGCGTGCCGATGATCATCGTCGGCAGCGGCCCGCCGGCGCGCTGGATCGCGCTGGACAGGAACAGGTAGTAGACGACGTTGCCGACCAGCGCCAGGCGCAGCGCCTCGCGCCAGTCGGCGCGGGTCAGCTGGCGCAGCGTCGTGCGGTCGAACCAGGCCAGCGGCAAGGCGATCAGGCCGAAGGCGAGGTAGCGGCCGAAGGACTGCAGCGTGGCCGGGTACTCGGGCAGCAGCAGCGGGCCGACGAAGACCAGGCCCCACATCAGGCCGGCGGCGAGGGCGAACAGGGTTCCGGTGAACAAGGGAGCGGCAAACATGATGGCCGCCAGTGTCGGCTAGGCGCTGCGCGGCGGTCTTGTACCGAGTTGCTGCTGGTAGCGCGCCGGCGTCACGCCGTAGCGCGCCGCGAAGGCGCGGGTCAGGTGGGCCTGGTCGGCCAGCCCGGTGGCCGCGGCCACCATCGCCGGCGCCTCGCCGGCGGCCAGCCGCCGCTTGGCCTCGAACAGGCGCAGCGCCATCAGCATCTGCTGCGGCGTCGCGTGGTAGGCGCGCTTGAACTGGCGCTGGAAGTGGAACGGGCTGAGGCCGGCCACTGCGGCCAGTTCCTCCAGCGTGATGCGCTGGTCCAGGCGCTCGCGCAGGTGCTCGACCACCGGCGTGAAGCGCGGCAGCGCCGATTCGCGTGCCGCCCGGTCGATGCGCGCCACCGGCCGCAGTTCGTCGAGCAGTTCGAGCAGCAGGCCGTCGAAGGCCAGCGGATCGTGGGCATGCCAGAGCTGGCGCAGCAGCCGGGTCATGCGGCGCGCGCGCGGTGCGTCGTGGCCCACCGCCTCGGCGAACCACCAGCCGCGCTCACCGGTCAGCTGCTCCAGCACGTCGGCGTCGATGTAGGCCATGCGGTAGCGCCAGCCGGCGGCCGTCTCGGCGCGGCCGGTGTGCAACTCGTCGGGGTTCATCAGCACCAGCGTGTCCGCCGGTGCAAGATGCTCCTCGCCGCGGTAGCGGAAGCGCTCGACGCCGGCCTCTATCGCGCCCAGACCGAAGGCCTCGTGGGTGTGCGGCTCGAACGAGTGGCGCACGATGTGCGCGCGGTACAGCTCGACGCCCGGACGGTGTGCGGGGCGCTTGAACTCGGCGGCGTCGAGCGGGTGCTCGAAGGTGTCGGGGACGGCTTGCATGGCGGCGCCGCGCATTGTGCGCCGTGCGCCGCCCGGCGCCGATCAGCCGAGGAAGGGCCGCTCCGAGGCGAACAGCAGCCGGCGCGCGCCGTCGCGCCAGGCCGGCGGCGCCTTGTCGCCGAGCAGCATCGCGCCCATGGCCCAGGCCTGGCCGCGCAGTTCCGGCGGCAGGCCGTCGAGCAGGCGCTCGGCCCGCTCGGCCGGCTCGCCGCGGCGCAGCGCGTCGGCGAAAGCCAGCAGCAACTCGCCGTGCTGCGGCGAGGCGCGCCGTGCGGCCTCGGCCAGCGGGGCGGCGTCCTGACCGGCACGCTGCGCCAGCGCGAGCGCCGACCAGACCGTGCCTTCGTCCAGCCCCTTGTCGACCGGCAGCGCGAGCGCACGCGCCACCAGTGCCGGGCTGGCGCCGTTCGACGCCGCGGCCAGGCGCAGCAGGCGGGCCAGCGTCTGCGGCCGGTTCTGCGCCAGCGTCACAGCGGCGTCGAGGCGTCCGCCAGCCAGCTCCGCATAGGCCTTCAGTGCCGGTGCCTCGAGGCCCTGGCCGCTCTCCAGCGCGAGCGCCTGGCGCAGCGCGGGCGAGGTCTTGACGAGCTCGTTCATCGCGGCCGCGTCGGCCTGGCCGGTCATGCGGCGCATGCGGGCGATGTCCAGCGCCAGCGCATTGGCCAGTGCCGGCAGCTTGCGCCGCGCGATCTCCGAGGCAGCGATCGCCTGCGGCCATTGCGCGCTGCCGCCGGCGACGTAGCCGGCCGCGTAGGCATACCAGCCATGGTCGGGGTGGCGCACGAAGCCGTCGACGAAGGCGCGGTCCTTGTCGGCGCCCTCGGGCAGGCAGCGCGTCGCGATGTACGCGAGGTTGGCGTTGTCCGGCGCGGCCGCGGCGCGGGCCTGGTCGCGCTGGCAGATCGCCGCATGCTCGGCCTCGCCGGCGCTGTCCTGTGTCATGCGCAGCAGCAGCACGTCGTCGGGCGACTCGGCCAGGCGCGTCTTCAGCAGCGTGGCGAAGCCCGGCGTGTCCTTGGCGGCCCACAGCCACTCGGCGAGGTGGGGCGAGCCGGTCGCATCCCAGCGTGCATGCAGCGTCGCGATACGCCGCCCTTCGGCCGGGTCGGCCAGCATGCCGAGTTGCTCGCCGGGCGAAGCGTCGGCCAGCGCCGAGAGCACCGAGCGGGTGGCGCCGCCGCCTTTGGTGCTGACGCTGGCGGGCGGTTCGACGAACACCACGCTGGCCGAGCTGCTGGTCCAGCGCGGCGCGCCGAGCGGCCGCTCGGGCTGCGGGCTGGCGTTGCCGTAGGTCGCCGTCCATTCGACCAGCGGCGCGACGCCGGCGATGTTGTAGATGAACTGGCCGAAGCTGCCGCTGGCCTCGGCGTCGAAGCTCTCGATGAGCTGGCCGTCGAGGCCGCGCGCTTCGAGGTGCACGCTCTTGTCGGCGTCGATCTCGCGGGTCCAGTGGCCGTAGGGCGACAGCGTCACCGTCGGGTGCGAACCGACCTTCACGGTGACGGCACGCGCCAGGCCGTTGTAGACGGTGATGCTGGCGCTGCCCACCGAACCGCCGAGGCCGAGCACCGTGGCGACGATGCCGCCGGCGACCAGCACCCGCGCCGTCGCCGGCAGCCAGCCGTCGGCCAGCTGGAAGCGCGCCCACCAGTCGAGCTGCGTCTGCCGCTTGCGTTCGCCGCCGGGGCGCAGCGTCGCGTAGCCCGCCGGCACCACGCTGGCCACCGGCACGGCCGGCAGCTCGGCACCCTGCTGCACATGCGCGGCCACGGCGGCCTCGTGCACCAGCAGCAGTTCCAGCGCATGCGAGCGCAGCATGGCGCAGGCGCCAGCGGTGTGGTCGACCCAGCTGTCGACGGCATTGAGCCAGTCCGACACCGTCTCCGCCGCCACGCCGGGCAGCTTCAGCTCGCCCAGCGCCTCGGCCCAGCTGGCCGCACCGAGGCGGCGCAGCAGCTCTTCGTCGAGCTTCACGCCGGCGGCCTGGTCGTAGACCCGGGCCATCGCCTCGCGCAGCGCATTGCCGTCGGCGACGATGCGCGCGATGCCCTTCTTGTTGACCTTGCGTGTCGCCGTCGTCACGTTGACGGTGTTGATCAGCAGGCCCTGCAGGTCGCGCAGGTCGTCCTCGGTGTGGTCGGCGAAGTGCAGCACGGCCAGCAGGCCGGCCAGGTACTCGGCCTGGCCCCCGCCGGCGCGCTTGGCGGCGGCCAGGTGCAGGCTGCGGCACTGCATGTCGTGCGCCTGCAGGCGCTGCGTCACCTCGGCCAGCTCGCGCTCGACCTGGCGGATCGCCACTGGCAGCGCAGCCCGCTTGAGCGTGCGGCCGCGGTGGCGGATCACGCCGCCCGGTGCCTGCACCGTGCCGAGCTGCAGCCCGGCGAGCTGCGCCTTTTCCTTCTCGAGGGTGCGCAGGCGCTCCATGTCGGTGGTCAGCGACTCGGGGTAGAGCGCCGCGAACGCCGCCGCGTCGGGCGCGGGCACCTTGCCGTACAGCGCGCTGGGCTCGCTCACGTGGCGCACGATCGAGCGGCCGAAGTAGACGCCGCGGTAGCGGCTGTCGAAGCAGGCGCGCTGGAACTGCCGGCCCAGTTCGCCGAGCGCATCGTCGTGCGGCGTCGCGCCTTCGGGTGTCTGGCCGAGCAGGCGCGCCGTCACCGATGCGCGCAGCGCCGGGGCGTCGGCGAACAGCGCCCAGGCCGGCCGCTCGTCGATCGGCGCGGCGATGTAGTGGCGCTTGGCGTTGGCCTCACGCTCGTGGTTGAGCGGGTGGGTCAGCCACATCTGCGGCGGCTGGGCGAGTTCGGCGCGGAACACGCGGTGCATCGCCGGGTCGCTGGGCGCCGGCCGCGGCGTGCGGCCATAGGCCGGGTCGCCGAGCAGGCGCCCCATGTGCTCGACGATCTGCGTCTGGATCTCGAACAGGTCGGGCACCAGCCGGCCCTTGGCCTTCTCGGCGAGCACGAAGCCGGCGGCGCGGTTCCAGGCGTCGTCGGCGGCATCGAGCTTGTGCAGCGCGTGGATCAGTGCGTCGCTGCCGGTCAGCGACACCGCGACCAGGTCGGCGTTGAGCTCCATCTCGCGCGACAGCGCGCGCTGCATCAGCAGCACGAGCTGGAACACCGAGTCGACCAGCGAGCGGATCGACCAGACGATCAACCGCAGCACCCAGCCGACCCAGGCGACGCGCAGGTCGAAGCGCGACAGGCCGTTGAGGAAGTCGTCGAGCTTGTCGCGCCGTGCCACCAGCGCGCCGGCGATCTGCTGCGCGATGTAGACCCAGCGGCCGACCGCCATGGCCCGCTGCGCGAAGTGGCCGAACTCGTGCGCCAGCACGGCGCGGAACTCGCCCAGTGTCAGCGTGTTGACCAGGCCGAGGCCGATCTCCAGGTTCTTCTTCGACGGCAGGAACAGGTTCAGGATCGACAGGTCGTAGAACACTGCCGCGTTGACCCGCGGCGAGACGAACACCTTGTGCGGCCGCGGTGCACCGGCCTTGTCGGCCAGGCGGTGCAGGAAGCGGAACAGCTCGGGCTGCTGTTCGGGCGTGATCTCCACGCCGTCGTCGCCACCGCCATGCTTGACGAACAGCACCGCCTTGAGCATGAACACCGCGAGGAAGGCGGCGCAGGCGCCGACGATCCAGCCCCAGAACGCGTCGCGCGTGCCCGAGCCGGCACCGAAGGTCAGCCGCCAGGCGGTCAGGCCGAACCATCCGGCCAGCGCGAAGTAGAGGACGATGAACAGCGCCAGGCCGCCCATCGCCAGCCAGGCGCGGCGCTTGTAGGCCGCGCTCGGGCGGGCCAGTTTCTGGATCAGCGGGCTGGGTTCGGCATTGGGCGTCGCGGACACGATGTTGTTCTCCCTGGGTCGACCCCCGGGAGTGTCGCAAGGCGCCAGCGCGGAACCGGCGCCACTGTGGCGCCGGACACACCGGCGACCATGACAAAAGTCGTGCGCCGGGCCGTGGCGTCAGAAGCGCGGCTGCCTGCCGCTGAACGACGGGTCGTACTTGCGCATCTGCGCCAGGTCGTCGCGCTGGCGCACGCCGCATTCGAGGTACTGCTCGTGCAGCGTGGCCAGCGCGCCGCGGTCGAGCGTGACGCCCAGGCCAGGCGTGCCCGGCACGCGCAGCGAGCCGCCCTCGAAGCGCAGCCGCCCGCCTGCGATGACCTCTTCCTCCTGCCACGGGTAGTGGGTGTCGCAGGCGTAGGTCAGGTTGGGAATGCTGGCCGCCACATGCGTCATCGCCATCAGGCTGATGCCCAGGTGCGAGTTTGAATGCATCGACATGCCCAGATCCCACAGTGCGCACATGCGCGCCAGCGTCTGCGTCACGCGCAGGCCGCCCCAGTAGTGGTGGTCGGACAGCAGCACCTTCACCGAGCCCATGCCGGCGCCGCGGCGGAACTCGTCCAGCGTGGTGATCACCATGTTGGTGGCCAGCGGCAGCTTCGTGTGCTTCGCCAGTTCGGCCATGCCGGCGAGGCCCGGCGTCGGGTCTTCGTAGTACTCGAGCAACTGGTCGAGTTCGGGTGCGGCGGCGATGCTGGTGGCCAGTGACCAGTTGGCGTTCGGGTCCAGCCGCAGCGGCAGGCCCGGGAAGGCGCTGGTGCAGCGCGCGCATGCAGTCGATCTCGTGGGCCGGCTCGAACACGCCGCCCTTGAGTTTGATGCTGCGAAAGCCGTACAGCGCGATCATGCGCCGTGCCTGCGCGACCACCTGCTCGGGCGAGATCGCCTCGCCCCAGGCGTCGGGCGCATAGGGCTTGTCGATGTGCTCGGCGTACTTGAAGAACAGGTAGGCGCTGTAGGGCACCGCGTCGCGCACCTTGCCGCCGAGCAGGTCGACGATCGGCGCGCCGACGACCTGCCCCTGCAGGTCGAGCATCGCCACTTCCAGCGTGCTGGTCACCTTGGCGGCGTTCTTCGCGGTGTGCGAGCCCGGCGCCAGCTCGAACTCGACCGCGCCCGGCGTGGCGCGGATCGTGGCGCGCACACGCTCTTCCATGCGGTTCAGGTCGAAGGGCGACAGCCCGATCACCAGTTCGCGCGCCTGCTCCAGCGCCTTCAGCATCGGCGTGTCGCCGTAGGTTTCCGACAGGCCGACGCGGCCGTCGCTGGTCTCCAGCTCGACGATGGCGCGCAGCGCCCAGGGTTCGTGGATGCCGGCGGCGTTGAGCAGCGGGCCGTCGCGGAATGCGATCGGCGTGATGCGGACGGCGCTGATGCGGATGTCGCGGCTCATGCGGAGCGCCTCTCAGTTCGCGCTGGCGCCGGACTTCTTCACCAGCGCCGCCCAGCGCGGGATCTCCTTGGCCATCAAGGCCGCCAGCTCCTGCGGCGAGCCGCCGACCAGGTCCATGCCGAGCTGGTCGTGCAGCTTGGCCTGCACGTCGGGCAGCTTCAGCGCCTTGGCGATCTCGGCGTGCAGCCGCTCGACGATAGGCTTGGGTGTGCCCTTGGGCGCGTAGATCGCCTGCCAGGACGACATCTCGAAGCCGGCCACGCCGGACTCGATCATCGTCGGCGTGTTCGGCGACAGCGCGATGCGCTTGCCCGTGGTCACCGCGAGCAGCTTCAGCTTGCCGGCCTGCAGCAGCGGCAGCGCCGCGGTCATCTGGTCGAACATGAAGGTCACCTGGCCCGACGACACGTCGACCATCGCCGGCGGCGTGCCCTTGTAGGGGATGTGCTGCAGTTGCACGCCGATCAGGTCGGCGAACAGTTCGCCGGCCAGGTGCGTGGAGGTGCCGGCGCCGGAGGACGCGAAGGTGCGCTTCTTCTCGTCCTTCTTCAGCAGCGCGATCAGCTCGGCGACGCTGTTGACGCCGAGGTTGGGGTCGACCAGCAGCACGTTGGGCAGCGTGGCCACCAGTGCCACCGGCTCGAAGTCCTTCACCGGGTCGTAGGGCAGGTTCTTGTACAGGCTGGCATTGATCGCGTGCGTGCTGATCGTGCCGCCGAACAGCGTGTAGCCGTCGGCCGGCGCCTTGGCGACGAAGCTCGCGCCGATGCCACCGCCCTGGCCGGGCTTGTTGTCGACCACGATGGTCTGGCCCAGCGCGGCCTGCAGCTTCTCGCTGATGGTGCGGCCGACCACGTCGGTCGAGCCGCCGGCGGTGAAGGGCACGATGTAGTTGATCGGCTTGGCCTTGGGCCAGTCGCTGCCCTGGGCATGGGCGAGGCCGGCGAAGGCGGTGGCCGCCAGGCAGGCGAGCGCGAGAAGGCGTTTCATGGGGGCTTGTCTCCGGTTCTGGGATCGGGAGTAAAGCACTAATGTATTAGTGTGTCAATGCGCGACACCGCTAAGATCCGGCCACGTGATGCTCCGGCCGACCATGAACACCAAGACCCCGACGCTGCGCCGCGACCGTTCCCGTCAGGCCGCGCCGCAGGTGCTGGAGCACCTGCGCGAACGTGTGCTGTCGCTGGACCTGGCGCCCGGCACGGTGCTGTCGCGCAGCGAACTGGCCGAGCAGTACGGCCTCAGCCAGACGCCGATCCGCGACGCGCTGATGCGTCTCGGCGAGGAAGGCCTGGTCGACATCTTTCCGCAGCACGCCACGGTGGTCAGCCGCATCGATGTCGCCGCCGCGGTGCAGGCGCATTTCCTGCGCCGCTCCATCGAGTGCGAGATCGCCCGCGTGCTCGCGGGCCAGGCCGATGCGCCTCTGCTGGCGCGGCTGCGCGCGCAGGTCGACCTGCAGGCGGCGCTGATGGGCGCCGACTCCTACCGCGAGTTCATCGAGGCCGACCGCGGCTTCCACCGCCTGATGTACGAAGCTGCCGGTGTGCCCGAGCTGTTCGAACTGGTGCGCCGGCGCAGCGGCCATGTCGACCGGCTGCGCCTGCTGCATCTGCCGACCGCGGGCAAGGAGCGGCAGATCCTGCGCGACCACAAGCGCATCGTCGAGGCGATCGCCGGTGGCGACCCCGAGGCCGCGCAGGCGGCGGTGCGTGATCACCTCTCGGGCACGCTGGCACAGGTCGACGCCATCCGCCGCAGCCACCCCGACTACCTGAGCGCGTAGCGCGCCGGCGGCGCGGGCTTCGCTATTCAGCCGCCGTCGTCGCGACGCGCTGCGGCGGCAGTTTCCAGGCGCCGCTGCGGATCTCCGCGTGCGTGAGCCGGCGTACCTCGACCGTCCCGATGCCGCTGATGCCGAGCTTGCGCGCCGCGGCGTGGCTGAGGTCGATCACCCGGCCGTCCTTGAACGGGCCGCGGTCGTTGACGCGCACCACCACCTCGCGCTTGTTGCGCGGGTTGCGCACCAGCGCGTAGCTGGGCAGCGGCATGGTCTTGTGCGCTGCGGTCATCGCGTGCATGTCGTAGACCTCGCCGGTGGCGGTGCGCCGGCCGTGGAACGGGTGGCCGTACCACGAAGCGATGCCGGTCTCGACCAGTGGCACGTCGGCGTTCTCGGGCTCGTACAGCTCGCCCTTGATCTCGTACGGCACGTTCGGCGCGCCCTGCGGGATCGCCACGACGCGTGGCACGGCATCGGGGGGATCGCGGCGCGGCGCCGGCTTCGCCACCACCGGCGGCGCGGCAGGTGGCGCCGGCACGGCGGCCGGCTCGCCCGAGCCGGGCCAGGGCAGGGTCGGCAGGCGCAGCGAGCCGCAGCCGGCCAGCACCGTGGCGAGCAGCAGCGCGGCGCCGAGGCGCCCCCAGCGGAGGACGTGAAGCCTGTCCATGCCGGCAGTGAACGGCAGCCGCCGCGGCCACTGCAGCCGCGGAAACAGTTGTGCGCGGCGATCCGTGACAAGCGCCCGGAAGCGGGCCGCGCGACGGGGGGAGGTGCAAGTAACCGCAACAGCCGGCGCGGCTTCCGCGCCACAGCCGGGCGCTGCGTCCCCTCGACTGCGGATGCCCGGCAGCGGCCGGCGCGGGATGCTGGCGGTCTCTGACCTGGAGGCAACCATGACCATCACCGTCAAGACGACCGCAGTCGACACCACCTCGCCTGTCGAGGTGGAGATGACAGATGCCAGCGGCGCGCATGTCGAACTCGTGCTGCTGGTGGGCAACCAGATGCCGATCCGCCATGCCTTCGACTTCACCGAAGGGAGCATCCGCGTGCCGCTGCCGCGCATGAAGAAGGGCGACCACAAGTGCACGCTGATCGTGCTGGCGCTGACCCACAAGGACAACCTCAACGGCATGTACGACGTGTCGCTGAGCATGAACGGCGTGGCGGCCGCCGAGGCCAAGGGCAAGATCCCGCAGGGTCGCGGCAACGACTTCGGCCGCGGCGACTTCGTTCTCACCGTGTCCTAGGAGGCGGCCATGACCAAGCGCAGCCTCTCCGGCATCGCCCTCGCCGTGCTGGCCGCCTCGGCGGCGGCCGAGACGGGCGACATCAACGACTACCTGGTCGACATCAGCGGCGGCGCGGTCTCTGCGGTGGCGCTGGTCGGGGCCGACCCGTCGGCCATCTCGACCATCCAGACCTCGCAGGACATCATCGTCGCGCTGCAGCCTCTGACCTCGGCCGAAGGCCGCAAGGGTGCGTTTGCGGTGGCGATCACGCCGGCGCGCACCACGCTGCTGCCGATGGCTGGATCCAGCTACGTCGACCACTGGTACATGCGCCTGCTCGGCAACCTGACGCTGAGCTATGCGCAGGACCGCGAGGAGATCAGCGGCCAGGCCTACAAGAAGGCCGCGTTCGCGCTCGACACCTCGCACTACCTGCATCTGAAGGACGATCCGGTCTACCAGAGCGGCCAGGCGTTCAAGGCCTGTGCCGACGGCAAGTCTGGCGACGCCCATGCCAAGGCCCTGCTCGACCTTGAGCTGATGCGCGACCAGCTGAGCGAAGCGGAGTTCAACAAGCGCTTCGAGGCGCTGATGAACAACCGCGTCGGCGAACTGCAGCCCTGCATCGACGCGGCGATGACGGCACGCCAGTCGGCGCGCTGGAACGCGGCCCGCTTCTCGCTCGGCATCGGCGAAGGCCGCATCCGCCCGGTCGACGGCGGCGGCCCGTCGTACTCACTGGGCAAGCAGGTCACGCTCAACGGTCAGTACCCGCTGGGCCGCAAGGGCGTGGCGCAGATGTCGCTGCGCCATGCGCGCGACGCGGTGGAGACCGCTTCGCTGGCGGGCGCGGCGCCGACCTTCAAGGGCTCGAGCCTGGTGGCGCTGCGCTTCACCTACGGCGACCAGGACAGTTCCAGCCTGCGCGCGATGGTCGAGGCCAGCAACTCGCGCAAGTCGCAGGCCGGCGTGTTCAGCACCGCCTTCATGCACGCCGTCGGCCTCGACAAGAAGCTGTCCCAGGGCATGTGGCTGGAGTTCCGGCTCGGACGCAACCGCTCGGTGGTCGACGGCGAGGTGCAGACCACCTCGCTGATGGCCATCAACATCGCGCCCACGCTGTTCCAGTTCAAGAAGTAACAGCCTCGGCCTTCGGTTTCCCGCGTGCCGGCCGATAACCGGTCGACACGCCAAGGAAACCGCCATGCCGACCCCGACCGCCACCGCCTCGGCCTTCCAGTCCGCCAACCCGCACGCGCTGGCGACGATCCTGCAGGCCAGCGAGACGCAGCGCATCATCGCCGCGACCGACATCTTCGATCTCGCCGGCACCAAGCTGTGGGCGCGCAACCAGCCGGTGTCGGCCGCACTGCAGCGCAAGCTGCTCGACCGCAAGCTGCGCGAGCCGCTGGAGAGCTGCCTGATCGCCGAGGACGGCGTCACCAGTGCCTCGCTCTCCGAGCGCCTGGCCCAGCTGGTCGAGACCGACGCGCGCCTCGCGCCGGTGCTGCGGCCGCAGGCCGCCAAGCTGGTGCGCGAGGCGCTGCACCTGCCGCTGCACCCGGTGGCGCAACTGTTGCTCAGCGCCGGCCGCGCCGCGCGCCCGCAATCCTTCGACCACGCGATCGCCGCGATGGGCCTGGCCGGCGCGCTGATGATCGCGCATGGCGGGCAGACGCCGGACATCCGCCTGGCCATGCTCGCCGGCCTGCTGCACGACCTCGGCGAGATGTACATCGCCCCGGAGCACGGCGAGGCCGAGGCCGACCGCGAACTCGATGCACTGAGCTACCGGCAGCTGGTCGTGCACCCGCATGTCGGCCTGCTGCTGATCGCCCAGCTGACCCAGTACCCCGGCTCGGTGGCCCGCGCGGTGGCCGAGCACCACGAGCGGCTCGACGGCTCCGGCTACCCGCATGCGCGCAGCGGCGACGCGCTGTCGCCGCTGGGCCGGCTGCTGTCGGTGACCGAGGCGGCGCTGGGCGCGCTGCGCGGCCCGCACGAACAGCTGCTGCACGCCAGCATCGCGCTGCGCGCCGTGCCTGGTGAATTCGACATGGCCTGGGTCGGCCAGCTGGCGCGCGCCGCGCGCGAGCAGCCGCCGCTGCAGCCGGCGATGACGCCGCCGGAGATCCGTGCCCGCCGCGCCGCGCTCGAGGAGGTGCTGCAGGCCGCCGAGGACAACGCCGCGCTGCTGGCCGTCGGCGCCCGCTCGGCCGACATGCTGGCCGCGCTCGAGCTGGCGCAGTACCTGATCGCGCGGCTGCGCATCGGCTGGAACGAGAGCGGGCTGTGGAGCCCGCAGGCCGCCGCCGGCGCCGACGCTGCCGAGGTCGAGGCGATGGAAGACGAGCTCTACTTCCGGCTGCGCGGCGTGCAGCGCGCGGTGATGCTGCGCGCCGGCGAGCTGCTGGCCGAGGAGTCCGCCCGGCTGAAGCTGCTGTGCGACTCGCTGCCGATGGGGCGTGCCGGCTGAGCTGCGGCCGCGTTCGGGTCGCGTCAGAACACGTCCAGGGTCGGGAACGCCGCCTCGCCCCGGATGCAGTCCCACAGGTACACGGCAAAGCCCAGGTCGCCCGTCCACAGTGAATAGCGCATGCGGCCGTACTGCGCCGCATGCTGCTGCGTCTGGCGGATGCCGTGCATGGCGAAGGCACGCGCCCGCCCCAGCCAGCGCGCATCACCCGTCCGCTGGAAGAGCTTCAGGAAGGCGTAGCCGTTGCCGCCGGTCCCGTGGCACAGGTTCGAGCCCTTCTTCAGGGGGCCGGCGGCCCACGTCGTTTCTCCGGCCGCGAGCAGCAGGTCGTCGAGCCCGGTGCCGGGAAAGTCGGCCAGGTTGATGACGAAGCCCGGCGAACCGTGGCAGTACTGCAGCAGCCAGCGAGGATGGGCGTCCCATCGCTCGCGCTGTGCGGCGTCCAGCACCAGCCAGGGGACCCAGTTGACATGCATGGCATCGCTGCCCGGCGCGCGCTCCAGGGTGGCCGAGCGACGCACGCTGGTGGCGATGCATTCCTGCCATCGCTCCCAATCACCGCCAAGCAGATGCCGGCCGCGGATCAGCGGCAGGGCCGTCCCCACGAAGCCATGCACCGCATCCATGTAGGAAGACACCTGGCCGTACAGTGCCTGTGTCCAGTAATGACAGCCGTGAGCTTCGGACCACTCGAGCTGCGACCAAAGCACCGCTGCCGTGCGGCGGAACAGTTCGGCAAAGCGCGCCTGCCCGGTGCGCTGGTGCATGAGCAGCGCTGCGAGCAGCGTTCCGGGAGAGCCCCACATCAGTTCCCGCGCCGGGTGCTCGATGTTGCCCTCGATCAGTTCGGCGAGGCGGTCCGCCGACGCGGCGCTGCCGGAGCTCGCATGCTCCAGCAGCCGCACCGGGGTCTCGCCCATCAGGTAGGCGGCTCGCTCGCGTTGTGCATCCGCCCTCAACCAGGCCTCGGTCTGCCGGATCAGCGCCGGTGCGTCGACGGGCCATTCGTGCTCGAGCGCCGCGGCGCCTCGGGCGCGAAGGTAGTGCAGCGCCCACAGCACGCCGCAGGTACCGAAGTACAGCGAAGGGTTGCCGGCCTCCGGGTCGTCGCCCGGCTCGATGTCCAGCGGGTGCGCGGGCCAGCCCTGCCCCGGACGGAATCGCGTCTCGGTGTCGCGCACGATGGCGGCGATGCAGGTCGCGTGCACGATCCTCGTCCCAGGCCGGCACATCGTCGGGGCCCGGCAGTTCGTGGCGGTCCGCTTGGTAGAGCATCGATTCCTCCCTCGCACTCGGCCCCAGGCCTCGCGCGCCGGGAGCACATGAACATCCAGCCGCTTCAGGCCAGCGCCTCGACCATGGCGGGCAGTTCGGCGAAGTCGTCGAACCACACCGGCCGCACGCCGAACGCCAGATAGCGCTCGGCCTCGGCCTGAACTGCCTCCGGTGAAGGCTCCGCGTCCAGGCGCGCATGCGGCCACTGCAGGAAGGCGTAGTGGTAGCGGCCCGGCCAGCGCGCGAAGGCCCGCGCCAGCAGGCCGTTCATCGCCTCGTCGGCGAACGAGCAGCCGATGTACAGCGCCACGTGGACCGGGTTGGCGAGCACGCGATCGACGACCTGGTCGAGCATCGGCAAGCGCTCCCCGCCGTAGGCCTGGGCATATTGCGAGGTGGAGAAGACGAAGTGCGTGTCCGTGATGCGGAACAGCCGGCGCGGCGTGTAGCCGTGCAGGTGCAGCACCGGCACGTGCCAATCGCCATCCCGGGCGAGCGGGTCGGGGTCGATTCCCATGCCCCCCTTGCGCGCCGCATACGCGGCATGCGGCACCCGGGACTCGGCCAGCGCCTCGCTCATCAGGCTGTCGAAGTTGTAGGTGACGATCGTGTCCCAGCCCGGCCACGCCCCGGGGCCTCGCGACGGCACCGGCTGCGCATGTGCCAGCGCTGCGATGGCGCGGTGCGTGGCGCTGGGCGCCTTCATCGGGCCGTAGAGCTCGGTGGTGAGCAGGCGGAACAGTTCCTGCCCGCACAGGTCCAGGCACAGCTGCGCGCCTTGCATCAGCGCCTCCACGTCGGTGGCGCTGCCGTCGCGGCGCACCGCCTCCAGCACGGACTCGGCCTGGCGGCGCTGAGCGTCGTCGTAGCGGCGCGTCTCGACCACGCCGTACGTCACGCTGAGCTCTTCCGTGCCGTCTTCCCGGGTGTGCGTGGAGCGCGACACCGGTGCGCGGAACTCGATGCCTCGTTCGAGCGTGGTCTCGAGCAGCCGGCGCACGAGCTTCGCCCACGATGGCCCGCCGGCGCCCATCGAGACGCCGGCGCCCAGCACGGCGCTCAGCGCACTGGACCGTCGGATCATGCGCAGCAGCTCCAGGTCGAAATGCCGCACCTGCCAGCCGAGCGAGCGGCGCAACGCCTGCGCGACGGAGTGCGCGGCCGCCACGCGCCGGAATGCCGCGTCGGTGGCACCGGACGGGGCGCCCGACATGGCCACGCCGCGGTACAGGCCGTTGATGAAGGTTTCGATCTCCAGCAGCGACGCACCCGGCGCGTCGTGCTCGGCCAGCGCCACCAGCCGCCCGGTGTCGCCGGCCTGCAGCGCGTCGTGCCAGGCGGCGCGGTCGGCCGACGGCTGCGGCACGAGTTCATGCGGTGTGACCATGGCGGGCCTCGATCGGTGGTCGATGCGAGCGCATGGTGGCCCGCGCGGCCTCCCTGTGCAAGCCGCGGTGTCAATCATGCTGAGGATGCCGTCGCCCCAGGCCCGCTGCGCGACCGCCAGACGCAAAAAGACCCCCGACGCTTGCGCCCCGGGGGTCGAAGTGGCGCGGCGACCGGCCGCCGCGTCCGTTGCTGGTTCAGTGAGGATCGGTGCTCAGCGCACCTTGCCGGCCTTCCAGGCATCGAGCAGCGTCTGGTAGGCGATGGTCTCGCCCTTCGGCTTCTCGTTGGCCAGCTTCTTCCACGGCGCACCCTTGTCGCTCAGGTACTTGGACGGATCGGCCTTGGCGTTCAGCTTCGGCGCGCAACGGGCCATGCCGGCGCGCTCGAGGCGGGCCATCACCTGGTCCATCTCCTCGGCCAGGTTGTCCATCGCCTGCTGCGGCGTCTTCTCGCCGGTCACCGCCACCGCCACGTTCTTCCACCACAGCTGCGCGAGCTTCGGGTAGTCGGGCACGTTGGTGCCGGTCGGCGTCCAGGCCACGCGCGCCGGGCTGCGATAGAACTCGACCAGGCCACCCAGCTTGGGCGCCAGGTCGGTCATCGCCTGCGACTGGATGTCGCTCTCGCGGATCGGCGTCAGGCCGACGATGGTCTTCTTCAGCGACACCGTCTTCGAGGTGATGAACTGCGCGTACAGCCAGGCGGCCGCGGTGCGGTTGGCATCATGCTCGGCGAAGAAGGTCCACGAGCCGACGTCCTGGTAGCCGTTCTGCATGCCCTGCTTCCAGTACGGGCCGTTCGGGCCGGGGGCCATGCGCCACTTCGGCGTGCCGTCGGCGTTGACCACCGGCAGGCCGGCCTTGGTCATGTCGGCGGTGAAGGCGGTGTACCAGAAGATCTGCTGCGCGATCTGGCCCTGCGCCGGGACCGGGCCGGCCTCGCCGAAGGTCATGCCGGTGGCTTCCTTCGGGGCGAACTTCTTCATCCAGTCGACGTACTTGGTCAGCGCGTAGACGGCGGCCGGCGAGTTGGTCGCACCGCCGCGCGAGACGCTGGCGCCCAGCGGCGTGCAGCCGTCGTCGCTGGCGCGGATGCCCCACTCGTCGACCGGCTTGCCGTTCGGGATGCCGATGTCGGCGGTGCCGGCCATCGACAGCCAGGCGTCGGTGAAGCGCCAGCCGAGCGACGGGTCCTTCTTGCCGTAGTCCATGTGGCCGTAGATCGGCTTGCCGTCGATCTCCTTCACGTCGTTGGTGAAGAACGCGGCGATGTCCTCGTAGGCGCTCCAGTTCAGCGGCACGCCGAGGTCGTAGCCGTACTTCTTCTTGAACTTGTCCTTCAGGTCGTCACGCGCGAACAGGTCGGCGCGGAACCAGTACAGGTTGGCGAACTGCTGGTCGGGCAGCTGGTACAGCTTGCCGTCCGGCGCGGTCGTGAAGCTGGTGCCGATGAAGTCCTTCAGGTCCAGGCCGGGGTTGGTGAACTCCTTGCCGGCGCCCGCCATGTAGTCGGTCAGATTCATGATCTTCCCGTAGCGGTAGTGCGTGCCGATCAGGTCGGAGTCGCTGATCCAGCCGTCGTAGATCGACTTGCCGGACTGCATCGAGGTCTGCAGCTTCTCGACCACGTCGCCTTCCTGGATCAGGTCGTGCTTGACGGTGATGCCGGTGATCTCGCTGAACGCCTTGGCCAGCGTCTTGCTCTCGTACTCGTGCGTCGTGATCGTCTCGGAGACCACCGAGATCTCGGTCACGCCCTTGGCCTTCAGCTTGGCGGCCGCGTCGACGAACCACTTCACTTCCTCGCCCTGCTGGGCCTTGCTCAGCGTCGACGGCTGGAACTCGCTGTCGATCCAGCGCTGCGCCGCGTCGCCGGCGGCAGGCGCGGCGGCGGCTACGGGCGAAGCGGCCGCAGCCGGCGCCGGAGCGGCGGGAGCCGCTGCTTCTTCCTTCTTGCCGCAGGCGGCCAGCACCAGCAGTGCTGCGGCCATCGCGGTGTATCGCAGTTTCATGTCCATCTCCTCTTCTTCGACTTCCCCGTGTGCGTTGAATTCAACACGGCCCCGGGGAAGCTCCGGGCCGGATTGCGGAATCGGGACGACTCAGCCGCGTCGCATGATCAGCGCGAGCAGCGCCATCGAGGCCACGAAGCTGATCCAGATCGACGGCTCCTGGGCCAGGCCCAGCCAGGTCATCAATCGTTCGCTGACGGCGACGAAGGTCAGGTTCACGTAGGCCGCGCTGAGCAGGCCGATGAACAGGCGGTCGCCGCGCGTCGTGGCGATCGGCAGGAAACCCTTGCGCTCGACGGTGGGCGACTTGATCTCCCACACCGTCATGCCGACCAGCATCAGCACGATGCAGCTGAAGAACACCGCCACCGGCAGGGTCCAGGCCATCCAGTTGAGCATGCGTCAACTCCTCTTATGCCGAAGCTTGAGCACGGGCCGAGTGCATGGGGCGGCCCACTCCGCTCATGTCCTCCGGCTCGGGCTGTGCCCGCGCCTCCTCCTTTACTTCGCTGCGTGAGCCTCCCCACTCACTCGGCCCCACCACCAGCGATGACGTGCGAACGCATCGCACGCCACAGCGGTTCAGGAGCGGGCCGGTGGGGTGTCCTGTGGAGCGAAGTAAAGGAGGAGGCCATGGCCGCAGGCCGTGGCCGGGGGACATGAGCGGAACAGGGCACCGCGCCGGCCCGCTCCCGCACCATGAGGCAAGCGTTCGCGCTCATACGCGCCCCATCGCGAACCCCTTCGCGATGTAGTTGCGGACGAACCAGATGACGATCGCACCCGGCACGATGGTCAGCACGCCGGCGGCGGCGAGCACGCCCCAGTCCATGCCGGAGGCGGAGACCGTGCGCGTCATCGTCGCGACGATGGGCTTGGCGTTGACGCTGGTCAGCGTGCGCGCCATCAGCAGCTCGACCCAGCTGAACATGAAGCAGAAGAACGCCGCGACGCCGACGCCGGCCTTGATCAGCGGGATGAAGATGGTCAGGAAGAAGCGCGGGAACGAGTAGCCGTCGATGTAGGCGGTCTCGTCGATCTCGCGCGGCACGCCGCTCATGAAGCCCTCCAGGATCCACACCGCCAGCGGCACGTTGAACAGCAGGTGGGCCAGCGCGACCGCGATGTGCGTGTCCATCAGCCCCAGCGTCGTGTAGAGCTGGAAGAAGGGCAGCAGGAACACCGCCGGCGGCGTCATGCGGTTGGTCAGCAGCCAGAAGAAGACATGCTTGTCGCCCAGGAATGAATAGCGGCTGAACGCATAGGCCGCCGGCAGCGCGACCAGCAGCGAGACCACCGTGTTGATGGCCACGTAGATCAGCGAGTTGATGTAGCCCGAGTACCAGGACACGTCGGTGAAGATCACCTTGTAGTTGTTCCAGGTGAAGGCGTTCGGCCACAGCGAGAAGGTGCCGAGGATCTCCTCGTTGGTCTTGAAGCTCATGTTGACCATCCAGTACACCGGCAGGATGGCGAACAGCAGGTACAGCAGCAGGAAGAACACCCGCTTGTGGAAGCGCTTCTCATGCATGGCCGGCCTCCGACTTGTCGGCGGTGCCCACGCGCTGCATCCAGTTGTAGAGGATGAAGCACAGCAGCAGGATGATCAGGAAGTAGATCAGCGAGAAGGCCGCCGCCGGGCCGAGGTCGAACTGGCCGACCGCCTTCTGCGTCAGGTACTGGCTGAGGAAGGTGGTCGCGTTGCCGGGCCCGCCGCCGGTCAGCACGAAGGGCTCGGTGTAGATCATGAAGCTGTCCATGAAGCGCAGCAGCACGGCGATCATCAGCACGCCGCGCATCTTCGGCAGCTGGATGAAGCGGAACACCGCCAGCTTGCTGGCGCCGTCGATGCGCGCCGCCTGGTAGTAGGCGTCGGGGATCGCGCGCAGGCCGGCGTAGCACAGCAGCGCGACCAGCGGCGTCCAGTGCCAGACGTCCATCACCAGCACGGTCAGCCAGGCGTCGCGTGCACTGCCGGTGTAGCTGTAGTTGACGCCGAGCTTGGCCAGCGCGGCGCCGAGCAGGCCGATGTCGGTGCGGCCGTAGATCTGCCAGATCGTGCCGACCACGTTCCACGGGATCAGCAGCGAGATCGCGACGATCACCAGCACCGCCGAGGCCTTCCAGCCGGTCGCCGGCATCGACAGTGCCAGCAGGATGCCCAGCGGAATCTCGACCACCAGCACCGCCAGCGAGAAGCCGATCTGGCGCAGCAGCGCGCCCTGCAGGTCGTCGTCGCGCATCACCGCCTTGAACCACTCGGTGCCGACGAAGATGCGCCGCTCGGGCGAGATGATGTCCTGCACCGAGTAGTTCACCACCGTCATCAGCGGCAGGATGGCCGAGAAGGCCACGCACAGCACCACGGGCAGGATCAGCAGCCAGGCTCTCTGGTTGACTGGTTTCATGCCACCAGCTCCTCGTTCATGTAGTAGCAGGTGTGGCTGCCGACGATGGACAGCCAGACCGCTTCGCCGGCCTTCGGGACCGACTGTTCGCCCGACAGCCGCGCGCGCAGCACGGTGCCGTCGGCCAGCGTGGCGGTCAGCAGCCAGTAGGTGCCGATGTCCTGCACGGTCTTCACCGTGCCGGGCACGGCGCCGCCCGTGTTCGGCGCGGCCAGCTTCACGTACTCCGGGCGGATGCCCAGCAGCGTCGCGCCCGCAGGGGCGGCCGGGGCCAGTGCGGCGGGCAGGAAGTTCATGCCCGGCGAGCCGATGAAGTGGCCGACGAAGGTGTGGCGCGGCCGCTCGAACAGCTCCGAGGCGCTGCCCACCTGCACCGCGCGGCCGCGGGTCATCACCACCACCTGGTCGGCGAAGGTCAGCGCCTCGACCTGGTCGTGCGTCACGTAGACCAGCGTCAGCTTCAGCTCGTGGTGGATCTGCTTGAGCTTGCGACGCAGCTGCCACTTCAGGTGCGGGTCGATCACCGTCAGCGGCTCGTCGAACAGCACCGCCGAGACATCCTCGCGCACCAGCCCGCGGCCGAGCGAGATCTTCTGCTTGGCGTCCGCGGCCAGGCCGGCGGCGCGCTTGTCGAGCTGGTCGCTCATCTCCAGCATCTCGGCGATCTGGCCGACACGCTGCCTGATGCGATCGGCCGGCACGCCGCGGTTGCGCAGCGGGAAGGCGAGGTTCTCGGCCACGGTCATCGTGTCGTAGATCACCGGGAACTGGAACACCTGGGCGATGTTGCGTTCCTGCGGTGTCAGCCGCGTGACCTCGCGCTCGCCGAACTTCACCGTGCCCTGCGAAGGCACGACCAGGCCCGAGATGATGTTGAGCATGGTCGTCTTGCCGCAGCCCGAGGGACCGAGCAGCGCGTAGGCGCCGCCGTCGGCGAAGCTCATCTTCAGCGGCAGCAGCGCGTAGTCCTCGTCCTTCTGCGGGTTCGGACGGTAGCTGTGCGCCAGGTCGAGGTCGATGCGGGCCATGTCAGTTTCCCCCCGGGGCGACGAGCAGGTCGCCGGCCGCGTCGAACACGTAGACCTGCGCCGGGTTCAGGTACAGCGTCACCGCCGAGCCGAGCTCGAACTGGTGCACGCCGGTCAGCTGCGCGACCACCTCGCCGACCTGCGTGGCCACGTGCACGAAGGTGTCGGAGCCGGAGATCTCGGCCAGCTCGACCTGGCCGGGCAGCGCGAGGTCGCCGGGGCGCTGCTGCACGTGCAGCGCACTGGCGCGCACGCCGATGGTCAGCGTGCTGCTGGCCGTGGTCGGCAGCGGCACCGACAGGTTGACGCCCGCGGCCAGCGTGACACCGATGGATGCGCTGCTGGCCGGCAGCAGGTTCATCGGCGGGTCGCTGAAGGCGCGGGCGACGCGGATCGACTTCGGCTTGCGGAACACCTCGGCCGTGGGGCCGTACTGCAGCAGCTCGCCGCCGTCGAGCACCGCGGTGTAGCCGCCGAGCAGCAGCGCCTCGGTCGGCTCGGTGGTGGCATAGACCACGGTCGAGTCGCCGGCGGCGAACAGCTGTGTCAGCTCTTCGCGCAGCTCTTCGCGCAGCTTGTAGTCCAGGTTCACCAGTGGCTCGTCGAGCAGCATCAGCGGCGCCTGCTTGGCCAGCGCACGCGCCAGCGCGACGCGCTGCTGCTGGCCGCCGGAGAGTTCGGCCGGCAGGCGCTTCAGGAAGGGCTCGATGTGCAGCTTGGCGGCCAGCGCCTGCACACGCTGCGCGATGTTCCCGCTCGCGTCGTTCCCGCCGCGCAGCTTCAAGGGCGAGGCGATGTTGTCGAACACCGTCATCGACGGGTAGTTGATGAACTGCTGGTAGACCATCGCGACGTTGCGCTCGCGCACCGGCACGCCGGTCACGTCGCGGCCGTCGGCGAGCACGCGGCCGGCATGCGGCTTGTCCAGCCCGGCCATCACGCGCATCAGCGTGGTCTTGCCGGCCTGGGTGGCACCGAGCAGCACCGTCACGGCGCGCGGCACCAGCGTCAGGTCGAGCGGGTAGAGGTGGGTCGCTGCGCCCACCTTCTGCTCGATGCGGTCGAGCGTCAGTTCCATTGGGTCTCCGTCGGGGCCGAAGCCAGGGTGCCCCAGTGCCGGCGGCACCAGTCGTCCACCGCCGTGCGGTGGTGCTCTTCGAGATGCAGGCCGAGCTTGCTGCGCCGCCACAGCACGTCGTCGGCGCAACGCGCCCACTCCTCGTCGTGCAGGAACTGCAGCTCGGCCTCGTACAGGCCCGGCGCGATCTCGGTGCCCAGCGCCTTCTTGAGCAGGCCGACCACCCGCGAGCCGTAGGCGCGCGCAAGGCGGCGCACCAGCGGCGTCGGCAGCTCGGGGTGGGCCAGCGCGAGCGCCTGCACGAAACGGCTGAAGTCGGTGTCGGGGCGCTGCGCCGCGCCGATCGTCGCGCTGAGGTCGCCGCCGGGCAGGAAGGCACGCTCGGTCCAGGCGCCGCGCGACACCTTCAGCGGCGCGGCCAGCAGGTCGGCGGCCTCTTCGGCGAGCTTGCGGAAGGTGGTGATCTTGCCGCCCCAGACGTTGAGCAGCGGCGCCTGCGCGGTGTCGAGCTCGAGCGAGTAGTCGCGTGTCACCGCCGACGGATCGCCCGACTCGTCGTCGAGCAGCGGGCGCACGCCGGAGTAGCTCCACACCACGTCGGCCGCGCGCACCGGCCGGGCGAAGTAGCGGCTCGCCTGCTCGCACAGGTAGGCAGTCTCGTCGGCATCGATGCGCGCCGCGCCGATGGCGCCGTGGTGCTCGACGTCGGTGGTGCCGATCAGCGTGAACTCGCCCTCGTAGGGGATCGCGAAGATGATGCGCTTGTCGGGGTTCTGGAAGATGTAGGCATGGTCGTGCTCGAACATCTTCGGCACGACGATGTGGCTGCCCTTGACCAGGCGCAGCGACTTCGGCTTCGGCGCATGGGCGTGCTCGGCGAGGAACTGCGCCGCCCAGGGGCCGGCGGCGTTGACCAGCGCGCGCGCGGTCACCGTGCGGCGCGCGCCGTCGGCGCCGGCCAGCGTGGCCTGCCACTGCGTGGCGCCGCGCTGCGCATCGACGCAGGCGGTGCGCGTCAGCACGGTCGCGCCGCGGGCCTGGGCGTCGAGCGCGTTGAGCACCACCAGGCGCGCGTCGTCGACCCAGCCGTCGGAGTAGACGAAGCCCTTGCGGAAGTCCTTCTTCAGCGGCACGCCGGCGGCGTGCGAGCGCAGGTCGACGGTGGTCGAGCCGGGCAGCACTTCGCGGCGCGCCAGATGGTCGTAGAGGAACAGCCCGGCGCGGATCATCCAGACGGGACGCATGCCGGGGTCGTGCGGCATCACGAAGCGCAGCGGCCACATGATGTGCGGCGCGCTCTTCAGCAGCACCTCGCGCTCGGCCAGCGCCTTGCGCACCAGCGAGAACTCGTAGTACTCGAGGTAGCGCAGTCCGCCGTGGATCAGCTTGGTCGACGACGACGAGGTGTGCGAGGCGAGGTCGTCCTTCTCGGCCACCACCACCTTCAAGCCGCGGCCCGACAGGTCGCGCGCGATGCCGGCGCCATTGATGCCGCCGCCGACGACGAGCACGTCGCAGGCGGTCGTGGCATCGGCGGCAGCGCCGAAGTGTTCTGGCGCCAGCCTTCGGGGCGGGGGTGGTTCAAGCGGTCTCCGGGGAGTGGGGCCGGTGCGCATCCGGCCATGTCGGTGGCTGTCTCGGGAATGTTCGTTTGTGTTCGTTTGCGCGCTTCTTTTTTCTTTTTAGCCCAGACCGGGCACCGAAGCAAGATGGGTAAGCCCTGTGGTTTTCCCGAAACGCGCCGCTACGCTCGCCGCCATGACGCCCAATCCCCGCCAGTCGGACCTGCTGGAAGAAGTGCGTGCGCGCGGCTCGGTGTCGGTCGAGGCGCTGGCCGAACGTTTCGGCGTGACGCTGCAGACGGTGCGCCGCGACGTCAAGCTGCTGTCCGACGAGGGCCTGCTGGCGCGCTTCCACGGCGGCGTGCGCGTGCCCGCCTCGACCACCGAGAACATCGCCTACCGCCAGCGCCAGAAGCTCAACGAGAGCGCCAAGCAGCGCATCGCGCGGGCGGTCGCCAGGGCCGTGCCGGAGAACTGCTCGCTGATCATCAACATCGGCACGACGACGGAGGCGATCGCGCGCGAACTGCTGCGCCACAAGGGCCTGCGCGTGATCACCAACAACCTGAACGTCGCGGCGATCCTGTCGGACAACCCCGACTGCGAGGTCATCGTCGCCGGCGGCGTGGTGCGCTCGCGCGACCGCGGCATCGTCGGCGAAGCGACGGTGGACTTCATCGCGCAGTTCAAGGTCGACATCGCGCTGATCGGCATCTCGGCGATCGAGGCCGACGGCACGCTGCGCGACTTCGACTACCGCGAGGTCAAGGTGGCGCGCGCCATCATCGGCCACTCGCGCGAGGTCTGGCTGGCCGCCGACCACAGCAAGTTCAACCGGCCGGCGATGGTGGAACTGGCGCGGCTGGACCAGATCGACGCGCTGTTCACCGACGCGCCGCCGCCGACTCCCTTCCCGTCGCTGCTGGCCGAGGCCGGCGTGACGCTGCATGTGACCGAATCATGAGCAAGTACCTGCTGGCCCTCGACCAGGGCACTTCGAGTTCGCGCAGCATCGTCTTCGATGCGCAAGGCCGCATCGTCGCGATGGCGCAGCGCGAGTTCCGCCAGATCTACCCGCAGCCGGGCTGGGTCGAGCACGACCCGAAGGAGATCTGGGCCACGCAGCTGGCTACCGCGCAGGAGGCGCTGGCCAAGGCGAAGCTGAAGGCGGGCGACATCGCCTCGATCGGCATCACCAACCAGCGCGAGACCACCGTGGTGTGGAACCGCTGCAGCGGCGAACCCATCTACAACGCGATCGTCTGGCAGGACCGCCGCGCCGAGCCGACCTGCGCGGCGCTGCGCGCGCGCGGTCTGGAGGAGACGTTCAAGCGCAAGACCGGCCTGATCGTCGACGCCTACTTCTCCGGCACCAAGCTGAAGTGGATTCTCGACAACGTGGCCGGCGCGCGCGCCGCGGCGCTGGCCGGCGAGCTGGCCTTCGGCACCGTCGATACCTGGCTGATGTGGCAGCTGACCGGCGGTGCCGTACACGCCACCGATGTCAGCAACGCCTCGCGCACGCTGATGCTGAACGTGCACGACAACGCCTGGGACGAGGAGCTGCTGAAGATCCTCGACGTGCCGGCCGAGGTGCTGCCGGCGGTGTGGCCATCGAGCCACGTCTACGGCCACACCCGTGCCGAGCTGCTCGGCGCCTCGCTGCCGATCGGCGGCGTCGCCGGCGACCAGCAGAGCGCGCTGTTCGGCCAGGCCTGCTTCAAGGCCGGGCTGGCGAAGAACACCTACGGCACCGGCTGCTTCATGCTGATGCACACCGGCAGCCAGTTCCAGACCTCTGACAACGGGCTGATCACCACCAGCGCTGCACAACCGACCGGCACACCCGAGTTCGCCTTCGAGGGCAGCGTGTTCATCGGCGGCGCGGTGGTGCAGTGGCTGCGCGATGGCCTGCACGCGATCAAGGCCTCCGGCGAGGTGCAGCAGCTCGCGCAGAGCGTGCCCGACTCCGGCGGCGTGATGTTCGTGCCGGCCTTCACCGGCCTGGGCGCGCCGTACTGGAAGGCCGAGGCACGCGGTGCCATCGTCGGCCTGACACGCGGCAGCACGGTGGCGCACATCGCCCGCGCCGCGCTGGAAAGCATCGCCTTCCAGAGCGCGGCGCTGCTGCAGGCGATGAGCCGCGACGCGGTGGCCAACGGCGGCGCACCGGTGGCCGAGCTGCGCGTCGACGGCGGTGCTTGCGTCAACGACCTGCTGATGCAGTTCCAGGCCGACCTGCTGGGCATCCCGGTGGTGCGGCCGCAGGTGATCGAGACCACCGCGCTGGGCGCGGCCTACCTGGCCGGGCTGTCCTGCGGCGTGTGGCGCAACCTCGACGAACTGGCCGCCCAGTGGCAGGTCGAGCGGCGTTTCCTGCCGACCATGCCGCGCGAGCGCGCCGACGAACTGATGCGGCACTGGGAGCATGCGGTCGCGCAGGCGACGCTGTGATCCGACGCCGTGATCCCTTACCCTGCTGACATCACGTTGTCAGCAGGGGCCGCGCAGCATCGCGGACTCCCGCTTCGTCACCGGAGGCCTGCATGCAGCTCGGCTACACCATCGTCTACGTCGCCAACCCGGGCGCCTCGCTCGATTTCTTCGAGCGCGCCTTCGGCCTGAAGCGTCGTTTCCTGCACGAATCGGGCAGCTACGGCGAGCTCGACACCGGTGCGACCACGCTTGCCTTCGCGCAGCACGGCATCGCGCGCGACAACCTCGGGCAAGACTATGTCGCGGCCGATGCTTCGGCGGCGCCGCTGGGCATGGAGATCGGTCTGCTGACTGCCGACGTGCCGGCCGCCGTTGAGCGCGCGGTCGCGGCCGGCGCCACGCTGCTGAAGGCCCCGGCGACCAAACCCTGGGGCCAGACCGTGGCCTACGTGCGCACGCCCGACGGCACGCTGGTCGAGCTGTGCACGCCGATCGGCTGAGAGCGAGTCGCGCATGCGTCGCGCCGAGCGCCTGTTCCAGATCGTCCAGCTGATCCGCGGCCGGCGGCTGTCGACCGCGCGCTTCCTGGCCGAGCGGCTGGAGGTGTCGGAGCGCACCGTCTACCGCGACGTCGCCGACCTGCTCGCGCAGGGCGTGCCGATCGAGGGCGAGGCGGGTGTCGGCTACCGCATGCGTGCCGGCTTCGACCTACCGCCGCTGATGTTCACCGCCGACGAGGCGCGTGCGCTGGTCGCCGCGGTGCGGCTGGCGCAGTCGCGGCTGGACACCGAGCTCGCGGCACGTGCCGAGAGCGCGCTATCCAAGATGCTGGCGGTACTGCCGCCAGCGGCGCGCGCGGCGGCCGAGAGCCTGGCGATCTACGCGCCGCCGGTCGGCCCCGACGAAGCGACGCGCGAGCGCTTGCAGCGCCTGCGTGTCGCCGCGGAGGATCGCCGGGTCGTGCGGATGCGCTACGTCGACCTCAAGGGCCGCGCCAGCGAACGCCGTGTGCGGCCGCTGGGCTGCTTCTACTGGAGCGAGGTGTGGACGCTGGCGGCGTGGTGCGAGGAGCGTGCCGACTTCCGCAACTTCCGTGTCGACCGCATCGAACCAGCTCGAGGTGCTGGACGAGCGCTTCCGCGACGAACCGGGAAGGACACTGGCCGACCTGTTCCGACAGGTCGAGGGCGAGATGGGCGAACGCGACCGTTCGACCGACGCCTGAGGTGGCGGCGCACTGGGGTGCGCCGCATCCCCGACGGTCACTTCGCGGCGGCGGTGGTCATGCCGTTGTCGAGCGCACGCAGGCCGGCGGCGTGGATCTGCTCGAGCTGGGCCGGCGTCGCGATGCGGACGTTGCCGTCGCTGGTCTCGGTCAGGCCCAGGCGGGCGGCTTCGCGCGCTTCGGCGGCCACTTGCACGCGGCTCAGCTGCGACTGCGCCTTCGGCGCGGCAGACGCTTCGCCGGCGAAGACGGCTTCGCTGCGCGGAGCGGCCTTCAGCGTGGCGATCACTTCGGCACGCGTCGTCGACGATTGCAGCACGGGCACGGGGAAGTCCTGGGTGCCTTCCTGCGCGAAGGCGGCGCCGGTGCCGGCGAAGGAAGCGAACAGGGCGACTGCGATCAGGGTCTTGGCATTCATGATGAGCTCCTTGAAGAGGTTGGGTACTGGGTTTGTTCCGTTGGTGCCGGCGTCGTCCGTCGGCATGGGGTGAACTTTAGAAATCGACCCTCGCGCTTTCCCGAACAGCGAGATGACAAATTCGTAATCCAGCGCGGGCGCCATCGGTGAGAACATTCGTGCCGTTGTCACAGCGAATCCGCCATGCGCCTGCTCGTCATCGAAGATGAACCCAAGCTCGCCGACTACCTGCACAAGGGCCTGTCGGAGAACGGCTACGTCGTCGACGTGGCCAGCGACGGCATCCGCGGCCGCCTGCTGGCCTGCGAGGGCGAGTACGACCTGGTGCTGCTCGACCTGATGCTGCCCGGCGTCGACGGCTTCGGCGTGCTGAAGGCGATGCGCGAGCGCGGCCAGACGCCGGTGCTGATGCTGACCGCGCGCGACAAGATCGAGGACCGCGTGCGCGGCCTGCAGGAAGGCGCCGACGACTACCTGGTCAAGCCTTTCGCGTTCTCCGAACTGCTGGCGCGGGTCGGTGCGCTGCTGCGCCGCGGCGCCAGCGCGGCCCATGCGGCCAACGGCGCCGGCACGCAGCTGCGCCTGGCCGACCTGGAGATCGACCTGGCCAGCCGAAAAGCGCATCGCGACGGCAAGCGGCTCGACCTGACGGCCAAGGAGTTCACGCTGCTGACGCTGCTGCTGCGCCGCCGCGGCCAGGTGCTCAGCCGCACCACGCTGGCCGAGCAGGTGTGGGACATGAACTTCGACTCCGACACCAACGTCGTCGAGGTCGCGGTGCGCCGGCTGCGCGCCAAGCTCGACGACCCGTTCCAGAACAAGCTGCTGCACACCGTGCGCGGCATGGGCTACGTGCTCGAGGACCGTTCGGCATGAACGCGCGCTGCAGCCACTCGATCAGCCTGCGCCTGTCGCGCAAGCTGGCCGTCGTCACGATGGTCGTGCTCGCCGCGCTGTTCCTCGGCGCCTGGCTGTCGGTCAAGATGATGATCAGGGAGAAGAACGCGGAGGACGCGCGCTTCCGCGGCAGCGTGATCGCGCAGATCCTCGCGCTCGAGCTGCGCAACGGCGGCGAAGAGGCCTGCCTGTCGCGCGTGCGTGCCGATGCGCCGATGCGCGCCAACACACGGCTGGAGCTGTGGCGCGCCGACGGCACGCCCTTCTACGCCGATGCGGCGAGCGGCTCGCACGCGATGTCGGACCACACGCACAGCGTCGACTTCGACATCCCGGCGCCGAACCTCGCCGGCGGCGTGCTGAAGGCGCGCTACACGATGGACTTCGCCAGCGACGCCAAGTTCGGCCGCAACTGGGTGATCGTCTTCGTGATCGTCACGCTCACCGCGGGCACGCTGGTGGCGGCGGGCAGCTACTGGCACGTGCGGCGCGCACTGCGCCCGCTGCGCGACCTGGCCGCGCAGACACGTGCGATCTCGCCCAGCGGGCTGGACCAGCGCCTGGCGCTCGACGACCCGGCCGAGGAACTGCTGCCCTGGGTCGAGCAGTTCAACGCGCTGATGGAGCGGCTGGAGCGCGCGGTCGCCCAGCTCGAGGCCTTCAACGCCGACGTGGCCCACGAACTGCGCACGCCGCTGGCGGCGCTGATCGGCCACACCGAAGTGGCGCTGTCGCGCGAGCGGCCGGCCGAGGAGCTGCGCGACACCATGCTGTCCAACCTCGAGGAGGCGCAGCGCCTGGCCGCGATGGTCAACGACATGCTGTTCCTGTCGCAGGCCGACCGCGGCGCGACCGCGCGGCGCGGTGCGGCGACCAGCCTGGCGGCGCTGGCCGCGCAGGTGGTCGAGTTCCACGAGGCGCTGCTCGAGGAGGCCGGCCTGACCGCGCGCATCGACGGCGACGCGCAGGCCGCCGTCGACGAGCCGCTGCTCAAGCGCGCCGTCGCCAACCTGCTGGGCAATGCGATCCGCTATGCCCAGCCGGGCTCCTGCGTGGTCGTGCGCATCGTGCCGGACGAGGCCGAGCAGGTGCGTGTCGAGGTCGAGAACGCCGGCGCGGCGATCGCCCCGCAGCACCTGGCGCGCCTGTTCGACCGCTTCTTCCGCGTCGACGAGGCGCGCCCCGGCGGCAGCCAGTCGCACCACGGCCTGGGCCTGGCCATCGTCGCGGCGATCGCGCGCATGCACGCCGGCCGGCCGCTGGCGGCCAGCGAAGGCGGCAGCACGCGGGTCGGCTTCACGCTGGTGCCGCGCTGAGGGCGGGGCTTCGCGCCGGTGCCGCTAGCATCGCGGCATGATGCAGCTGCACTACTTCCCCAGCAACGCCAGCATGACGCCGCACATGCTGCTCGAGGAACTCGGCGTTCCCTACGAGCGGGTGCTGGTCGACCGCACGAAGAACGCGCATCACTCGCCCGAGTACCTGGCGCTGAACCCGAACGGCAAGATCCCGGTGCTGGTCGACGGCGAACTGGTACTCTACGAGACCGCGGCGATCGTGCTGCACCTGGTCGACACGCATCCGCAGGCGGGCCTGGCACCGGCCATCGGCAGCGCCGAGCGCGCGAGCTTCTACAAGTGGCTGATGTGGCTGACCAACACGCTGCAGGCCGAGATGATCCTGTACTTCTACCCCGACCGCTGGGCCGACACGCCCGAGGCGGCGGCGCAGGTCAAGCGCCATGCCGAGGCGCACATCGCCGCGATGGTCGACCAGCTCGAGGCCGAGCTCGCCCGTCACGGCGGGCCCTGGTTCCTCGGCGAGGGCTACAGCGCGCTCGACCCGTTCGTGCTGATGCTGTGCCGCTGGACACGCGGCATGGCGCGACCGGCACGCACGCTGCCGGCGCTCGGCCCCTACCTGCAGCGAATGCTGGCGCGGCCGGCGGTTCGGCGCGCCTACGCCAACGAAGGGCTGGGCGAGCCGCGGGTCTGAGGGCGCCCGGCAGCGAACGCAAATGTGATCTTTCGCGGCCGTAAGGCCGTGGGGGAAGGGTCGACGGACAGGGGCCAGCAGGCCCCGAGCGTTCGGGTGCGCCCTGGCGATTCATCCACCCCGAGGAGATTCGCATGACCCACCCCACCCGACGCGGCTTCGCGTTCCAGCTCGGCGCGCTCGGCGCCGCCATCGCCACCACGCCCGCCTGGTCGCATGACGAGGATGGCCTGCGCGCCGGCATGGTCTTCACCAGCAGCAACGCGCCGGCCGGCAACGAACTGCTGGTCCATGCCCCGGCGGCCGGGGGCTCGCTCGTGCTGGTGGCGCGCGCCGCCACCCAGGGCCTGGGCACCGGCGCCGGCCTCGGCTCGCAGGGCGCGGTGACGCTCAGCGGCAGCGGCCGCCATGTCTTCGTCGTCAATGCGGCCAGCCACAGCGTCTCGACCTTCGAGCTGCGCGACGGCACGCCGACGCTGCGCTCGGTGATCGACTCCGGTGGCCTGCAGCCGATCAGCGTCGCCGAGCACGAAGGTCTGGTCTACGTGCTCAATGCCGGCGGCGCGGGCAACGTGGCCGGCTTCCGCAACGTCGCGGGACAGCTGTCGCCGATCGCCGGCAGTGCGCGCGGCCTGTCCGCCGCCGGCGGGACCGCACCGGCGCAGGTGGGATTCGCCGAGGACGGCGACGTGCTCGTTGTCACCGAGAAGGCGACCAACCGCATCGTCAGCTACCCGGTGCGCCGCGACGGCACGCTGGGCACGATGGTCGTCACCCCGTCGTCCGGTGCGACGCCCTTCGGCTTCGCGGTCGACCGCCGCGACCACCTGATCGTCTCCGAGGCGCCGGGCAGCGCTGCCTCGTCCTATCGCTTTGCCGAACGCTCGGCGACGCCGATCCTGATCAGCGCCTCGGTGCCGAACACACAGGGCGCGGCCTGCTGGGTGGCGGTCACGCCGAACGGTCGCCTGGCCTTCACCGGCAACGCGGCGACCAGCAACGTCAGCAGCTACCGAATCGACCGCGGCGGCCGCCTGACGCTGGCCCATGCCGTGGCCGGCAGCAGCGGGACGGGCGCCGGAACCACCGACCTCGCGGTGTCGACCGACGGCCGGCGCCTGTTCGCCGTCGCACCGCGCAGCCAGCAGATCGTCGCCTTCCGCATCGGCGGCGAGGGCGAACTGGATGCGCTGGGCGCCGCGACCGGCCTTCCGGTCGGCTTTGCGGGGCTGGCTGCCAACTAGCGCGGCGCGGCCAGCCGCTCGCGCCAGTGGCCGAGCTGAGGTGTCTCGCCACGCGCCAGCGCACGCTCGTTGAGCAGCGCGCGGCCCAACGATCGTTCGCCGCCCGGCAGCGCGCAGGCGGCGAGCAGCGTCTGGTCGATCAGGTCGCGCTGCGCGTGGCTGCCGCCGAAGCGGTGGGCCGTCTCGCGCAGCGGCGCGAGCAGGCGGATCGCCTCGGCCGCTTCGCCGGCCTCGAACGCGAGCAGGCCGCGCATCAGCGGCAGGCCGACCTCGCGCGCCATCGCAGCGTTGCTGGCGCTGCCGCGCTCGGCGCGGCGCTGCACCGCGGCCAGCAGCGCCTGCGCACGCGCCGCATCGCCCAGGCCGATCAACGCGATCAGCATGTGTGCGTCGTTGAAAGCCGAATGGCCGGCGTCGCGCGGCGTCAGGTCCCAGCCGTCGGCGAGGTCGGCCCAGCGCGCGGCGAGATCCCCGGCGCCGAGCAGCTTCAGCCGCCACAGCAGCGCCGCGCCGTCCAGTCGCTGCAGCGTCAGCACCGCATGTGCGCTGCCCTGGTGGGCGTCGTGCAGCGCCAGTGCGCCGGGCAGGTCCATCGCCTCCAGGTGGAACAGCGCCAGGTGCCACCAATGATGTCCGGCGAAGCCGTTGCCCTCGGCCCAGACCGGGCGCTGCGCCTCCAGCCAGCGCCGGCCTTCGTCGAAGCGGCCCTGCATCTCCATCACGTGCGCGACTGCGTGGGTCGCCCAGGGCACCTTGGCCGTGCCGGCCAGCGCTTCGCGGCCGATCGCTTCGGCCTGTGGGTAGAGGTTGTTCTCCTCCAGCCCGAACGCGTGCATGCCCAGCAGGTAGGGGCGCAGCGCATCGTCGTGCGGCCACTCGGGCAGCACACGGGCGACGCGGCCGCGCAGGTTGCGCGCGTCGCCGCGGTAGAAGTCGAACAGGTGCGCCCATTGCAGCGCGTAGAGGTCGCGCGGGTGTGCGATCAGGATCTGCTCCCAGGCCGCACAGGCGCCATGCCAGTCGCCGGCGGCACAGCGGTCGGCCGCCGCCCAGTGGGCGCGCTCGCGCTCGGGGGCGTCGGCAGCCAGCAGGTCGGCCTGGTCGAGCGCGGCGCGGGCGTCGGCCACCAGCGAAGGTTCGGTCAGCGTCAGCAGGAACGCGGCCTTCATCACGTGGGGCAGCATCCAGCCGGGGTCGGCGGCGATCGCGGCGTCGATGTCGGCCAGCGGCGCGTCGAAGAACGAGCACATGCGCCACAGCGCGGTCTCGGCATGCGCCAGCGCCTCGGTCGAGGCCGTGCCGACCGGGTTGCCGCGCGTGTCCTCTCTCATGACACGGGCGGCTGCGGCCACGGCCGCTGCGCCGGGCGCATCTGCTCCCAGGCCTGCGCGACCTGCAGCACGGTCAGATCGTCGTGGCGCCGGCCGGTGATCTGCAGGCCGATCGGCAGGCCGGCCGCCGTGTAGCCGCAGTTGATGCTGGCCGAGGGCTGCTCGCTCATGTTGAAGGGCAGCGTGAAGGCGATGTGTTCGAAGGGCCGCGCCGGGTCGTTGGTCGGGCAGGGCCACTCGGCGGCGTAGGCGACGATCGGTGCGGTCGGCGAGATCAGCACGTCGAAAGGCGCGCAGGCGGCCACCGCGGCCTCGCGCATCGCGCCCATCTGGCTGTAGCCGCGGAACACCTGCTCGCCGCTCAGGCCCGCACCGCCGCGCGCCCAGTCGACGATGAAGGGCAGCACCTTCGCCCGACGCTCCTCGGGCAGCGCAGAGATGTCCAGCCAGCTGCGGCAGCGCCAGAAGCTGTCCATGCCGTCGATCATCGTGCGGGTCATGAACGGTGGCACCGGCTCGACGACCGCGCCGGCCGCCTCGAAGGCACGCGCCGCGGCCTCGACAGCGGCCCGCACCTCGGGCTCCACCGGCAGGCCCCAGCCGGCATCGAGCTGCAGGCCGATGCGCAGGCCCCGGATCTCGCGGTGCAGGCTCTGCCAGGCGATGTCCTGCCAGGGCAGGCTCATCGTGTCGCGCGCATCGGGGCGGCTGAGCACGCCCATCATCAGCGCCGCGTCGGCCACCGTGCGTGTCATCGGCCCGGCCACGCGGCCGGCATAGGGCGGGAAGATCGGGATGCGCCCGAGGCTGGGCTTCAAGGTGAAGATGCCGCACCAGCTTGCCGGCAGGCGCACCGAGCCACCGATGTCGGTGCCGATGTGCAGCGGCCCGTAGCCCGCGGCGACGCCGGCGCCGGCGCCGGCGCTGCTGCCGCCGGGGTTCTTCGCCGGGTCCCAGGGGTTTCGCGTCAGCGGGTGGAAGCTCGACAGACCGGAGGACAGCATGCCGTAGTCGGGCATGGTGGTCTTGCCGAGGATCACCGCGCCGGCCTCGCGCAGGCGCGCCGCCGGCGGGGCGTCGTCGGCCGCCGGCAGCAGCGTGGTCGCGGCAGTGCCCAGCGGCACCGGCGTGCCGCGGGTGGCGATGTTCTCCTTGATCATCGCCGGCACGCCGTCGAGCGCGCCCTGCGGTTCGCCGCGGATCCAGCGCGACTGCGCCGCCTCGGCCTGCGCCAACGCGCCTTCGGGCTCGAGCGCGTAGGTGGCGTTCAGCAGCGGCTCCCAGCGCGCGATGTGCTTGAGCACCGCGCGGGTCGCCTCCACCGGCGAGGCCGCCTTGCGGTGGTACAGGTCGAGCAGCTCGACCGCGCTGAGTTGATGCAGCTCGGCCATACCGCCGCCTACCAGCTCAGCGCCGCGAGGTCGTTGGCGAAGATCGGCGAGCTGCTCCACAAGCCCTTCAGCGGCTTGCGCGCCACCGCGAACTGCGGCAGCTGGAACAGCCAGGCGTTGACCTGGTCGGTGGCGAGCAGGCGCTGGATGTCGCCGGCCAGCTTCAGCCGCGCCTTCGGCTTCGGTCGTGCCGTTGTACTTCGCCAGCAGGTCGCGGAAGGCCTTGCTGTCGTAGCCCCAGTAGTAGGCCGGGTCGGCATAGCGGTCGAAGTCCAGCGGCTCGACGTGGCTGATGATGCTGAGGTCGTAGCTGCCCTTGAAGGTGCCCGACAGCCACTGCGCCCATTCGACGTTCTCGATCTTCGCGACGATGCCCACCTTGGCCAGCTGCGCGGCGACGATCTCGCCGCCCTTGCGGGCGTACTGCGGCGGCGGCAGCGTCAGCGTGAGGTTCAGCGGCGTCGCCACGCCGGCCTCCTTCAGCAGCGCCTTCGCCTTGTCGGGGTTGTGCGGGCTGCTCGCCGTCAGGTCGACATAACCGGCGTCGCTGGGCACCATGTGGCTGCCGATCGGCGCGCCGTAGCCTTCCATCGCGCCGTCGACGATGGCCTTGCGGTCCAGCGCCGCGGCGATCGCGCGGCGCACGCGCACGTCGTCGAAGGGCTTGCGCTTGTTGTTGATCGCGACGATGGTCTTGCCCTCGGTGCCGCCGATCTCCACCGTGAAGCGCTTGTCGGCCTGGAACTGCTTCAGGTTCTGCGGCGCGCCGAAGCGCGGCATGCCGTCGATGTCGCCGGCCAGCAGTGCCGAGACCTGCGCCGACGGGTCGCTGATGAAGCGGTAGGTCACCTTCTTCATCTTCACCGCCGCGGCGCCGCGCCAGGCGTCGTTCTTCACCAGCGTGATCGACGCGCCCCTCTTCCAGTCCTCGAAGCGGAACGGGCCGGTGCCGACCGGCTTGCTCGCCGTCGTCGACGCGCTCTTCGGGTCGAGGATCACCGCAGTGGTCTCGCCCATGCGGAACAGGAAGTTGCCGTCGGCCTGGTTGAGCACCAGGATCACGGTGTGCGGATCGGGCGTGTCGATGCGGCTGATGTTGTCGAACACCGCCTTCTTGGCCTTGTTGGTCGAGCCCTCGGCCTTGGCACGCTCGAAGCTGAACTTCACGTCGCTGGCGTCGAAGTCCTCGCCGTCGTGGAACTTCACCCCGCGGCGCAGCGTGAAGGTGTAGACGCGGCCGTCGGGGTCGACCGTCCAGCGTTCGGCCAGCAGCGGGCTGACCGAGCCGTCCATTCCGATCTTCGTCAGCCCCTCCAGCACGCTCAAGTGCACCACCTCGCCGATCGCCGCCGCCGAGGCCGCGGTCGGGTCCAGGCCGGGCGCGGGTTCGAGCGTCATGCCGAGCACGACGCTGTCCTTGCGGCCCTGGGCCGATGCGGTGGCGGCGAGGGCGGCGACGGCGACGAGCAAGAGGCCGCCGGCGAACTGGAACACGGGCTTCATCGAGGCTCCACGGGCTGTGCGGAAACGGCCGCCACTGTAGCGGAGGGCGGCGCCAACGGTTCGTGCGCAGCGATCAGCGTGCGCGTGTACGGATGCTGCGGGGCACCGAACAGCGTCGCGCTGTCGCCGCGCTCGACGATGCGGCCGTGCTGCATCACCACCACCTCGGCGCAGACATGGTCGACCACCGCGAGGTCGTGGCTGATCAGCAGGTAGGTGACGCCGTAGCGCTGCTGCAGATCGACCAGCAGGTTCAGCACCTGGGCCTGCACCGAGACGTCGAGCGCGCTGACCGGCTCGTCGGCGACGATCAGCTTCGGCTTGGTGATCAGCGCCCGCGCGATCGCGATGCGCTGGCGCTGCCCGCCGGAGAACTCGTGCGGGTACTTCGCGGCATCGGCTGCGCGCAGGCCCACCGCCTCGAGCGCCTCGGCCACTGCCTGCGCGCGTGGCGTGCCGCCGTCCAGCGCAAGCGGCTCGGCGACGATGCGGCCGACGGTCTGGCGCGGGTCGAGCGAGCCGTAGGGATCCTGGAAGACCATCTGGAAGCCACGCCGCGCGGCGCGCAGCCCGGCCGGGCTCAGGCGGTTCAGGTCCTGGCCCATGAACTCGACCCGGCCACCATCCGGCGCCTCCAGCGCCATCGCGAGGCGCGCCAGCGTCGACTTGCCCGAGCCCGACTCGCCGACCACGCCGAGGCTGCGGCCGGCGTGCAGTTCGAGGCTGACGCCACGCAGCGCCTCGACCACCGGTGCCGGCGAGAACAGGCTCTCGCGCGGCAGGCTGTAGCGACGCGTGACCTCGTGCAACGCGAGCAGCGGGGGTGGTTCGGCGCTCATGGCGCGAATGATGCCCGAGCGACGCGGCTTGCTGCGCCGTCGATGGCGTTGCGACGCGTCACCAATATGTGGTCCACAGCTTCGTAAGCGCCGGTGGCGCGGCGGTCCGAAGCTGTGACCGAGGTAAGTGTGCCGGATACAGATGGGAAACCGTCCCATCACAAACGTATGGTTCGCACCCGCCGAGGCGCCAGCCCGGCTCACTCCACCACACACAGAAGGGTACGAGCATGAAGGCACAGACATCGACGTCGTTGAGATTGAGTGCGATCGCGTTGGCCACGGCCGTGCTGTTCGGCTGCGGCGGCAGCAACGGCACGGACAGCGCGGGCACGGCGGGGACCTCGGCGGTCCAGGTGGACGAGACTGCGAGCGCGTTGCGCGTCAGCGTGGCGAGCGGCGAGGGCGCCGCGGCCGGCACAGTGCTGGCCCAGACACAGTACAGCTTCAGTGCCAGCGTGGCCGAGGGATCGCACGCGGGCCAGTCGATCAGCGGAACGCTGATGCTCAAGACCGAGCAGGAAGACGGCGTCACCGAGGTCGAGGGCCGGCTGATCCCGACGACCGCCGCGGCCGCACCGGCGGCGACGCAGGCCCAGGTGACGGCGCTGCGCGAGCAGTTCGCTGCGAAGCTCGACGCGCTGCGCACCGCCTACCGCGCCGACGTGCAGGTGCTGCTCGACACCCTCAAGGCCGCGATGAAGGCCGGCGCGACCGGCGACGGCAGCCGCACGCTGAGCGCAGCGCAGAAGGAGGCGCTCGCCGCGTTCAAGGCAGCGTTCGCCGAACGCAGCGCACGCTACCAGGACGACGTGGCGACCGTGACGCAGGACTTGCGCAGCCAGCTGCAGGCGCTCGGCGTGACACTCTCGGATCGCGGCTCGCACGACGGCGACGACGACCGTCAGGAGATGCGCGGCTACCCGGTGAAGGGCAGCATCGCCGCGGACGGCACGATCACGCTGAGCATCCGCTACGGCAGGAAGACGGTCGTCAAGGCCACCGGCACCGTATCGGCGAGCGATGGCAGCCTGAGCGGCAGCTTCGAGGGGCCGTCCGCTGACGACAAGGGGACCTGGACGGCGACGACGGCGGGCGGTGCACCGGCTCCTGCGCCCGCACCCGCACCGGCACCGGCACCGGCACCGGCACCAGCACCAGCACCAGCACCTGCACCTGCACCCGCGCCTGCGCCTGCACCCGCGCCTGCACCCGCGCCTGCACCCGCGCCCGCGCCGGTGGGCAATGTGGCCGCGGGCCTCACCGCCTACACGAACTATTGCGCCGGCTGCCACACGGCCAACGTGAAGAACAACGTGATGAACGTGGCCAACGCGAGCACCGTGGCGGCACTGGACGCGGCCGTCGCCAAGGTCGGCTCGATGGGCTACCTGAGCTCGGTGCTGAGTGGCCAGCAGAAGCTGGACATCGCGGCCTACATCGCCAGCGCGAAGTAGAGGTGGCGCGGAGGCTGGCCCGGTTCAGCCGGGCCAGCCCTGCGCGCCGGTCAGCGGCACGAAGCGCACGTCCATCAGCGACTCGCGGCGCAGCGTGCCGTCGCGCTCGCGGGTCAGGCGCAACAGCTGCTGGCGGCCCTCGCGGGCGCCCACCGGCATCACCAGCCGGCCGCCATCGCCCAGCTGCGCGGTCAGCGCCACCGGCACGGCCGGGCCGACGGCGGTGACGACGATCGCGTCGTAGGGTGCTGCGGCGGGCCAGCCGAGCGAACCGTCGCCGCGGTGCACCTGCACGTTGTGCGCGCCCTGTGCGGCGAGTTTCGTCGCCGCCGCGTCGGCGAGTTCGGCGATGCACTCCACCGTGTGCACTTCCCTGGCCAGCCGGCCGAGCACCGCCGCGGCGTAGCCCGAGCCGCTGCCGACCTCGAGCACACGTTCGTCGCCGCGCAGCTGCAGCGCTTCGGCCATGAAGGCGACGATGTAGGGCTGCGAGATGGTCTGCCCGGCGGCGATCGGCAACGGGTTGTCGTCGAAGGCGCGGTCGTGCCAGCCGGCGGCGACGAACTCCTCGCGCGGCACCGTGCGCATCGCGGCGAGCACGCGCGCATCGGCCACGCCGCGCGCCTCGATCTGCGCCGCGACCATCTCGCGGCGTCGTGCCTCCGCGCCCTCTCGGCTCATGCCACGGCCTGATCGATGCGGATGCAGCGGGCCAGGTGATCGGCGCCGAGCTCGACTGCCGCCGGGGGGGCGAGCCGGCAGTCGGCGATGGCGCGCTCGCAACGATCGGCGAAGGCGCAGCCCACGCCCAGGTCGGCCAGCTCGGGAACCCGGCCGGGGATGGTCGGCAGCCGCGTGCCGCGTGTCGCGCCCAGGCGCGGCCGCGCCGCGTACAGGCCGCGCGTGTACGGGTGGGCGCGACGAGCGAACACCGCGCCGACCGGCCCGGCCTCGGCCACCGCGCCGCCGTACATCACCATCACACGCTGCACGTGGCGCGCCATCACGCCGAGGTCGTGGCTGATCAGCAGCAGCGCCATGCCGCTGCCCTGCACCAGCTCGTCGATCAGCATCAGCACCTCGTGCTGCAGCGTCACGTCCAGCGCGGTGGTCGGTTCGTCGGCGATCAGCAGCTCGGGCCCGCAGGCCAGCGCCATCGCGATCATCACGCGTTGCCGCTGGCCGCCGCTGAGCTGGTGCGGGTAGGTGTCGAGCCGCTTCGCCGCCTGGGGCAGGCGCACGCGGTCGAGCAGCCTCAGTGCTTCGGCGCGCGCCGCCGCGCGGTCCAGGCCGCGGTGCAGGCGCAGCGGCTCGGCCACCTGCGTGCCGACGCTGTGCAGCGGGTTCAGCGCCGTCATCGGCTCCTGGAAGATCATCGCCAGCCGGTCGCCGCGCAGCCGCGCCATGGCGTCCTCGGGCAGGCCGACCAGCTCCTGTCCGTTCAGGCGGATGCTGCCCTCGACGCGGGCGCCCTCGGGCAGCAGGCCCATCAGCGCCAGCGCGGTGAGCGACTTGCCGCAGCCGCTCTCGCCGATCAGGCCGAGCTTGGCGCCACGTTGCAGCGCGAACGAGACGCCGCGCAGCGCCGCGACCGGGCCGTGCGGGCCTGGCAGGGTGACGCGCAGGTCATCGACGGCGAGCATGGCGCCGGGCAGCGGAAGCCTTCATGCAGGCACGATAGCGCGATTCGCGGCGGCGAAACCGAGGTCCAGCAGCGACTGGCGCAGCGCCTGCGGCAGCGGCGTGTGGTGTACGCCGGGCAGGGTGGCGAGCCGCTGGCCGTCCAGCGCGTGCGGTACGCGCCACAGGTAGGACATGCGCGCCAGCTCGCGCCACAGCGGATGCACGATGCCGACGGCGCGGATCAGCCCCCAGGGCATGCCGCCGCGGCGGAAGCCGCCGGCCGGTGCGAGGCCCAGCTCGCCGGCTGCCTGCTCGAGCGCGGCGAGGAACTCCGTGCCGGTGGCCGTGTGGCCGCCGAAGTGCAGTGTGCGGAACCCGCTGCCACCCTGCGACGCCACCGCGACGAAGGCGCTGGCCAGGTCGGGCAGGTAGGCCCAGGCATGGGCCAGGCCCATCGGGCCGGGATAGACCAGCTTGCCCTCGCGCAGCGACCTGGCGATCGCCAGGTCCAGCCAGCTGCCGGTGCCGGTGCCGAAGAAGTCGCCGGCGCGGATGACCGTCGCGCTGATCTCGCCGCGGGCGCAGGCCGCGGCGATCGCCGCTTCCATCGCGACGCGGATCTCGCCCTTGCGCGTGGTCGGGCGCTGCGGCGTGTCCTCGCGCAGCAGCGGCGGCATCTGCTCGCCGTGGTTGTAGACGTTGCCGGGCAGCAGGAAGTGCGCGTGCAGCCGCGTCGCCACGGCCAGCCCGGCCTCCAGCAGCGGCATGGCCTCGGCATCCCAGCGGGTGTAGAGCGGGTTGACGGCGTGCACGACGACGCTGGCGCCGGCTGCGGCGGCCAGCAGCGCGTCGGTGTCGGTGAGCGGAACGGCCAGCGTCTCGACGCCGGCGATGGCGGCCGGGGGCACCCGGCGCACCTGCGCCAGCACGCGCCATCCGGCCTCGGCGAAGGCCTTCGCGGCGGCTGCGCCGAAGCGGCCGTTGGCGCCGAGGATGAGCACGCAGCGGCGCGCGGGAGCGAGGGTCGTGGCGGTCATGGTGAGGTCCGGTGGGGGCTGTGCCTGAGGTGTTCCGGCAGTGTGCGGCGCCAGGGCTCATTCCACAATGACCGAAGTCAGCAAGGCAGCCATACACTTTCGCATGGCCGATTCCGACCTTGCCCGCTTCGACTGGACCCTGGTGCGCAGTTTCCTCGCCGTGCTCGACAGCGGCAGCCTGAGCGGCGCGGCCAAGCGCCTGGGCGCGTTGCAGCCGACGCTGAGCCGTCACGTCGCCGAGCTCGAGGCGCAGCTCGGCACGCCGCTGTTCGAGCGCACCGGCCGTGGTGTCACGCCGACCGGCGCGGCGCTCGCCATCGCCGATGCGGCGCGCCAGATGGAGGCGGGTGCGCAGTCGCTGTCGCAGTCGCTGCTGCGTGCACGCAGCGCCGACACCGGCACGGTGCGCATCACCACCAGCGAGGTGGCCGCCACCTGGCTGCTGCCGCCGTTGCTGGCGCGGCTGCAGGTGCAGGAGCCGGGCATCGCGATCGAGCTGGTCGCCTCCAACCAGCTGACGAACCTGCTGCGCCGCGAGGCCGACATCGCGGTGCGCATGGTGCGCCCGGAGCAGTCCTCGCTGGTGGCGCGCAAGCTCGGCGAGATGCGCATCGTCGCTGCCGCGCACCGCGACTACCTGGCCGCGCACGGCACGCCGCAACGGCTCGAGCAGCTCGCCGGCCACCGGCTGATCGGCTACGACCGCGACGATGGCATCCTGCGCGGCTTTGCGGCGAGCGGCATGCCCCTCTCGAGCGAGGATTTCGTGCTGCGCACCGATGCGCAGATCGCCTACGGCCAGCTGGTCGCCGCCGGTGCCGGCATCGGCTTCGTCACCGCCTACCTGCTGCCCTGCTGGCCCGGCGTGCTGCCGGTGCTGCCGCAGCTGCCGCTGCCGCGCCTGCCGTGCTGGCTGGCGGTGCACCGCGAGATCCGCGGCAACCCCATCGTGCGCCGCGTCTACGACTTCCTCGCCGAGGCGATCCCGCCGGTGATCGCCTGACGCCGCTCAGCGTTGCCGCGCCAGCTTGGGATCGAGCAGGTCGCGCAGCCCGTCGCCCATCAGGTTCAGGCCGAGCACGCTGAGCACGATCGCCAGCCCTGGCCAGACGGCCAGCAGCGGCGCCTGGTACATCATGCTCTGGCCCTCGCCGAGCATGCGGCCCCAGCTCGGTGTCGGCGGCTGCGTGCCCAGGCCCAGGTAACTCAGCGCCGCTTCGGCGAGGATGGCGATCGCGAAACGGATCGTCGCCTGCACGATCAGCACCGAGGCGATGTTCGGCAGCACATGCTCGAGCGTGATGCGCCAGCCGCTCTTGCCGCAGGCGCGCGCCGCGAGCACGTACTCGCGCGTCCAGACGGAAGCCGCCGAAGCCCGCGTGATGCGCGCGAACTCCGGGATGTTGAAGATGCCGATCGCGACGATCGCGGTCACCAGCCCGGGGCCGTAGGCCGCCGTCAGCATGATCGCGGTGAGCAGCGCCGGGAAGGCGATCGCGAAGTCACTGGCGCGCATCACCAGCTCGTCGACCCAGCCGCGCCGCGCCGCCGCCCACAGGCCCAGCGCGACGCCGAACGCGATGCCTATGCCCACCGCGATCACGCCGACGGCGATCGACGCGCGCGCACCGACGATCAGCAGCGAGACGACGTCGCGCCCCAGGCTGTCGGTACCCAGCCAGTGGCTGACCGACGGCGGCTGCAGCTTGTTCGGCACGTCGATCTCGGTGGCGGAATGCGGCGTCCAGACGAAGGACAGCAGCGCCAGCCCGAGCAGCAGCGCGACCAGCACGCCGCCGGCGACGAAGCTCGGGTGATGGCGCGCACGCGACCAGAACGTCACGACAGCCCCTCGGTCCTCATCGCCCCGCCACCTTCAGCCGCGGGTCGATCAGCGCGTAGAGCAGGTCGACGACGAAGTTGATGGCGATCACCGTGGCCGCCAGCAGCATCACGATGTTCTGCACCAGCGGCAGGTCGCGGTTGCCGATCGCCTGGAAGACCAGCCGGCCGAGGCCGGGCAGCGAGAAGACGTTCTCGATCACCACCGTGCCGGTGATCAGGTTGGCGAACTGCAGGCCCATCACCGTGACCACCGGCACCATCGCGTTGCGCAGCACATGGCCCCACAGCACGGCGCGGCGCGACAGACCCTTGGCGCGGGCGGTGCGCACGAAGTCCTCGCGCAGCACGTCGAGCACCGCCGAGCGTGTGAAGCGCGCGAGGATGGCCGCCTGCACCACCGCCAGCGCGATCGCCGGCAGCAGCAGCGCGTGCAGGCCGTCCCACAGGCCGCCGCCCTCGTCTTCGCTCCAGCCCGGGAAGCCGCCGGCCGGGAACCAGGGCAGCCGCACCGCGAACAGCATCACCAGCAGGATGCCGAACCAGAAGCTGGGCACCGCGATGCCGAGCTGGCTGGCCGCCATCACGCCGAGGTCGCCGGCGCGGCGGTGGCGCGACGCGGCATAGACGCCGGCGGCCAGTGCGAGCACCGTGCTCAGCAGCATCGCCAGCAACGCCAGCGGCACGGTGACGGCCAGCCGTTCGCCGATCAGCGCGGTGATCGGCGCGTCGTAGGCGTGGCTCGTGCCGAGGTCCAGCGTCAGCAGGCCGCTCAGCCAGGCGAGGTAACGCTCGGGTGCCGGGCGGTCGAGGCCGAGCTTCGCCTCCAGTGCCTTCACCGCCTGCGGCGTGGCGCTCTCGCCGAGCATCACCTCGGCGGCATTGCCCGGCAGCACGCTCAGCGCGGCGAACACCACCACCGAGGCCACGGCCAGCGTGAGCACGAAGGTGGCGAAGCGCTTGAGCAGGAAGAGGCTGATGGCGGCTCCTGGCCGGTGGACGGCGCGCATGATGCCCGAAAGCCGGCGGTGCATCCGCGCCGTCCACGCCTGCGTAGACCCGCGCATGCGACAGCCGACTCTTTGCGCCTTGGTGGCGGTGCTGGCCGTGGCCGGCCCTGCCACCGCCCACGACACCTGGTTCCAGCCGGTGGATGCGGCCTCGGCCGGCGCACGCACGCTGGCGCTGGGCACCGGCAACCAGTTCCCGCGGCAGGAGACGGCGATCGGCGCCGAGTACCTCGTCACGGCTGCATGCCGCGGCGCGGCAGGCGGGCCGCAGCCGCTGCAGCCGCTGCAGACCACCGAGCACGCGCTGCTGCTGCGCACGCCGCCGGCGGGCGAGGGCCTCAGTTGCTGGGCGCAGTCGCAGCCCTTCGAGATCACGCTAGCGCCGGCGATCGTCGACGTCTACCTGAAGGAGATCGCCGCGCCGCCGGCGGTGCGCGCCGCCTGGGCCGAGATGAAGTCGCGCGGCATCGCCTGGACCGAGCGCTACGCCAAGCACGCGCGCATCGAACTGCCGGGCGCGCTGCCGCGCGAGGTGGCGGCCAGCGGCATGGCGCTGGATGCGCGGCCGCTGGGCGAGGTCGGCAGCTGGCGTGTCGGCGGGCTCGCGCGTTTCGAGCTGCTGCGCGACGGCCGGCCGCTGGCGGACTTCGCCGTCGAGTTCCGCCACGAGCGTGCGCCGGTCGGCCTGTGGCGGCGCAGCGATGCGCAGGGGGTGGTCGAGATGCGGCTGCCGCTGCCGGGCCGCTGGGTGCTGCGCGGCACCGAGCTGCGTGCCGTGCCCGAGGTGCCGGGCCGCTGGGACAGCCGCTTCGTCACGCTGGCCTTCGAGGTGGCCGCCGCCGCGGATCAGGCCGACAGGATGATCACGCCGAACGCCCGCTCGACGAACCACAGCGCTGCCAGCAGCGCGATCACCAGCGAGCCGCCGATGAACACGGCGCGCTGATAGAAGCGCGTGTCGCGCAGCGCGAAGGCCAGCGGCAGGAAGGCCAGCACGATCGCCAGCTGGCCGAGCTCGACGCCGACGTTGAAGCCGAACAGCGCCAGCGCCAGCGCGTCGCGCGGCAGGCCCAGGTCGGCCAGCACGCTGGCGAAGCCGAAGCCGTGCACCAGGCCGAAACCGAAGGCCATCAGCCAGCGCCGGCCGTGGAACACCGGGCGGACGTTGTTGAGCGCCGCCAGCACCACCGAGGCGGCGATGGTGGCCTCGACCCAGCGCGATGGCAGCGACACATAACCCAGCGTCGCCAGCGTCAGCGTGATCGAGTGCGCCACGGTGAACGAGGTGACGATCTTGAAGACCTCGACGGCGGCGTCGCGGAAGCGCGCGGCCGGTTGCCAGCGCGCCGCCTGCCAGACCAGCACCGCCGGCAGCAGCAGCGAGAGCAGGAACAGGATGTGATCGAAGCCGATCCAGATGTGCCACACCCCTTCGCGCAGGTAGTCGACGAACTGCTCGAGGCGGCCGGGCTGCTTCAGCTCGTAGGCCGCGCCGACGCTGTCCGGGCCGAGCACCGCCGTGCGCGTGGCGCCCTGCGCCTGCAGGCGCAGCAGGCCGCGGTGCTGCGGGTCGATGTCGGCGAACAGCCGGTAGCCGAGTTCGAGCCGGTGCGGCGGCGCCGGGCAGGCGACCTCGAAGTTCAGCACCGTGTAGGCGCCGTCGGTGTGGTGGTCGATCAGTTGCTCGCCGGCGCGGGCGACGCAGGGCTGGCCGTCGCCGCTGATGCCGAGCCGGGCCAGCGCGTAGGCGGCGATCTCGGCGTGGCGTACACGCACCTCGCCCCAGGTGATCTCGCCGTTGCCGTCGGCGTCCAGCCCGATGGCGGCGTCGAGGTCGCGCAGCGCGATGTCCCATTGGCCGCGCAGGCGGTTGCCCTCCTGCGTCAGCGTCAGGTAGCTGTCGGAGGGCTTGTGCGCCTGCGCCGGCAGCGCCGCGAAGAGCGTCGCCGCGGCCAGGCCCAGGGCCGCGAAGGCGCGTGCCAGCGCCTTCATGGGCGCGCCTTCAGCGTCGCAGACAGCGCGCGCAGGGTCACGTTCTCGACCTGGTTCGTCGCCAGCCAGCGTTGCACCGGTTCGGCGGCGGCGGCATCGCGCGCCGCGACCGCGGCTTCGAGCAGCACGCGGGCGTCGGCCGGCTCGCGCTGCAGCGCGTAGTTGCTGCGCGCCAGTTCGAGTGCACGCCGGGTGTCGCCCAGAACGCTCAGTGCGAAGCGGGACTCTTCCTTCTGGTGCAGCGCGTCGCCACGCAGGCGGGCCGCGTCGAAGCGCGCCGCGAGCGCCCGGCGCCACTCGTCGGCCTTCGGTGCGTTCGACGCCTTGCCGGCGATCGCCAGCCGCAGCAGCAGCAGGTCGGAGCGCTCGCGGCCCTGCAGGCGCTCGACCACCTCGGCGGCACGGCCACGGTCGAGCAGGAAGTCGGCGTAGGCGGACTCGAGGTAGACGTCGGGCAGGCCGAGCGCCAGTGCTTCACGGAACGTCACCTCGGCTTCGGCGTGGCGGCCGCGCTGAACCTCGATCTCGGCCAGCCGCGTCAGCGCCCACAGTCGCAGCGCCGGCTCGGCGGAGGCGCCGCGCAGGGCCTTGCGCAAGGACTCGGCGGCCTGCCCGGCGCGGCCGGTCAGCGCGTCGACCTGCGCATGGCAGCCGGCGCCGACCAGCGGCTCGGCGAGCGCGGCGAGCTGCTCGCAGGCCTGCCGCGCTGCCGGATAGTCGGCACGCACCAGCTGGACCGCGACTTGCCAGGAGCGCGCTTCCGCATGCTCCGGGTCGAGCGCGAGGGCAGCGCCGAGATCGGCCAGCGCGGCGTCGAACTCATGGCCGTACTGGCGCAGCACGGCGCGCTGCACGCGCACGTCGATCGGCGGATCGGCCTGTGTCCACCAGGGCGCCAGTGCCGCCTGCGCGTAGCCGACGTAGCGCGGGTCGCCCTCGGTGCCCGCCTCCTCGACGTAGCGACGCGCCAGACGCACCGCGATGGCGGGGTCGTCGGGCGCCGCGCGCCACTGCTCGCGCAGCGCCCGCAGCTCGCGCTGGCGTGGGTCGGCGGCACGCGCCGGCAGGCGCTCCAGCACCTGCTGATCGGACGAGGGGAGAAAGGGAGCGGCGCCGGCGGGCGGCGGCAGGGCGCTGGACAGCAGCGCGGCGAAAACGAATCGATACACCAGTGACGACATGAGTGATGCGCAACAGTATCGGGTGAATTCCGTCACCAACCGTGGCGCCGGTGCACAATCCGCGCCGGCCGCCGGTCAACCGCCGCGCGGCCGTCGCGTTTCGGGAGGACCGGGGCCGCACCCGTCTCCGGAACCGCATTCCAACCCTCCACCGAAAGTACCGCCATGAGCAAGACCGTTGCTTCCGTGATCACCGCCCTGTTCGCCGCCGTCGCCTTCAACGCGCAAGCCGGCTCGCACGCCGGTGGCGCCCCGATGAAGGCCAGCGAGCCGGCTGCCAAGGCCAGCGCCGCCAAGAAGGCCGCGAAGAAGGAAGTGAAGAAGGCCGAGAAGAAGGAAGAAGCGAAGAAGTAATTCTTCGCTGGCTTCTACGCCGGAGCGGCTGCAGCGGATGCAGCCGCTCCTTTCTTTTGGCGTGCCGCTACTTCTTCTTGTTGTAGACGTCGACGCAGACCGCCGCCAGCAGCACCAGGCCCTTGATGACCTGCTGGTAGTCGATGCCGATGCCGAGGATGGACATGCCGTTGTTCATCACGCCCATCACGAAGGCGCCGATCACCGCGCCCATCACCTTGCCGACGCCGCCCGAGGCCGACGCGCCGCCGATGAAGCAGGCGGCGATGACGTCGAGCTCGAAGCCCAGGCCGGCCTTCGGCGTCGCGGTGTTCAGCCTGCGCGGCGAACACCAGCCCGGCCAGTGCCGCCAGCACGCCCATGTTGACGAAGGTGAGGAAGGCCAGCCGCTCGGTGCGGATGCCCGACAGCCGAGCCGCCTTCTCGTTGCCGCCCAGCGCGTAGATGCGCCGGCCGACCGTGGTGCGCGTGGTCACGAAGTCGTAGGCGACCATCAGCACGAACATGATGATCAGCACGTTCGGCAGGCCCTTGTAGGTGGCCAGCAGCCAGGACAGCGCGACGATGATCGCGGCGAACACCGCGTTGCGCGCCGCGAACAGGCCCCCCGGCTCGGTGTCCATGCCGTGCAGCTGCTGGTTGCTGCGCGCGCGCCAGGCCATCACCACCATCGCCAGCGCGACCGCCACGCCGAGCAACAGCGAGGTCAGGCGCAGCTCGGCACCGGCCAGTGGATCGGGAATGAAGCCCGAGCTGAGGCGCTGGAACTCGACCGGGAAAGGCCCGACCGACTGCCCGGCCAGCAGCGCCAGCGCCAGGCCCTTGAAGACCAGCATGCCGGCCAGCGTGACGATGAACGACGGGATGTGGAAGTAGGCGACGAACCAGCCCTGCGCCGCGCCGATCAGCGCGCCGACGACCAGGCAGACGATCGTCGCCGGCACGAAGTGCCATTCGTACTGGACCATCAGCACCGCGGCCAGCGCGCCGACGAAGCCGCATACCGAGCCGACCGAGAGGTCGATGTGGCCGGCCACGATGACCAGCAGCATGCCCAGCGCCATGATGACGATGTAGCTGTTCTGCAGCACCAGGTTGGTCAGGTTCAGCGGCTGCAGCAGCGTGCCGTCGGTCATGACCTGGAAGAAGATCATGATCGCGACCAGCGACAGCAGCATGCCGTACTCGCGCAGGTTCTGCTTCAGGAAATGGCCGGCGCGCGAGCCCGCCGAGCTGCCGTGCTGCTGGATCGTCTGTTCCATGGTGCCTCTCAGGTCCCGGCCGTCACGATCGCGCGCATGATCTTCTCCTGCGAAGCGTCGGCGGCATCGAACTCGGCGACGAACTCGCCTTCGTTCATCACGTAGATGCGATCGCACATGCCCAGCAGCTCCGGCATCTCGGAAGAGATCATCAGGATGCTGCGGCCTTCCTCGGCCAGGCGGGCGATCAGCGTGTAGATCTCGAACTTGGCGCCGACGTCGATGCCGCGTGTCGGCTCGTCGAGGATCAGCAGCGTCGGGTCGGCGAACAGCCACTTGGCCAGCACCACCTTCTGCTGGTTGCCGCCGGAGAGGTTGACGACCGGCTGGTGCACGCCGGCGCAGCGCGTCGCCAGGCGCTGGCGGAACTCGGTGGCCACGGCGAACTCGCGGCCCTCGTCGATCACGCCGCGCTTCGAGACACCGTCGAGGTGGGCCAGCGTGGTGTTGTGGGCGATCGTGTCGTCGAGCACCAGGCCGAGCGACTTGCGGTCCTCGGTGACATAGGCGATGCCGTGGGCGACCGCCTTGCCGACCGTGCCGGTGTCGATGTCGCGGCCGTTCATGCGCACCGTGCCGCTGATGCGGTGGCCGTAGCTGCGGCCGAACACGCTCATCGCCAGCTCGGTGCGGCCGGCGCCCATCAGCCCGGCGATGCCGACGATCTCGCCTTTCTTCACCTGCAGGTTCACGCCCCTGACCACCTCGCGGTCGTGGTGCAGCGGGTGGAAGACACGCCAGTCGCGCAGCTCGAACACCGTCTCGCCGATCTTCGGCGTGCGCTTCGGGTAGCGGTCGGCCATCTCGCGACCGACCATCGCGCGGATGATCAGGTCTTCGCTGGCCGGGCCGTCGCGGCAGTCGATGGTCGTGATCGTCGAGCCGTCGCGCAGCACGGTGATCGCGTCGGCCACCTTGGCGATCTCGTTGAGCTTGTGCGAGATCAGGATGCAGGCGATGCCGTGCGACTTCAGCTCGAGCAGCAGCTCGAGCAGCGCGTCGCTGTCGCTCTCGTTCAGGCTGGCGGTCGGCTCGTCGAGGATCAGCAGCTTGACCTCCTTGGCCAGCGCCTTGGCGATCTCGACCAGCTGCTGCTTGCCGACGCCGATGTCGGTGATCAGCGTCGCCGGCGACTCCTTCAGCCCGACCTTGGCGAGCAGCTCGCGGGTGCGGCGGTGCGCCAGCGTCCAGTCGATCACGCCGTGTTTCGCCGGCTCGTTGCCGAGGAACATGTTCTCGGCGATCGACAGCAGTGGCACCAGCGCCAGCTCCTGGTGGATGATGATGATGCCGAGCCGTTCGCTGTCGTGGATGCCGGAGAAGCGCCGCTCCTGGCCCTGGTAGCGGATCTCGCCCTCGTACTCCGGGTGCGGGTAGACGCCGGACAGCACCTTCATCAGCGTCGACTTGCCGGCGCCGTTTTCGCCGACCACGGCATGGATCTCGCCGGCGCGAACGCTCAGGTTCACGTCGGACAGCGCGGCCACGCCGTGAAAGCGCTTGGTGATGCCGCGCATCTCGAGCAAGGCGTCCACGGTGTCTCCCATGGCGGACGATGATGCATAGAAGAAGGTCCCGCGCCAGCGGGACCTTCACCGAGAAAGACCGCGTGCGGCCTTACTTCAGCTGGCTTTCCTTGTAGTAGCCGCTGTCGACGAGGATCTTCTTCCAGTTCGTCGCATCGACCGCCACCGGCTTGAGCAGGTAGCTGGGCACCACCTTGACGCCGTTGTTGTAGGTCTTGGTGTCGTTGATCTCGGGCTGCTTGCCGGCGAGCACCGCGTCGACCAGGTTGGCGGTGACCTTGGCGAGGTCGCGCGTGTCCTTGAACACGGTCGAGTACTGCTCGCCCTTGAGCATCGACTTGACCGACGGCACCTCGGCGTCCTGGCCGCTGACCACCGGGCAGGGCTGCTGCGCGGTGCAGTAGCCGACGCCCTTCAGCGACGACAGGATGCCGATCGACAGGCCGTCGTACGGGCTCAGCACCGCATGCACCTTGTCCTTGCCGTAGAAGGCGGACAGCAGGTTGTCCATGCGCGCCTGCGCGACCGCACCGTCCCAGCGCAGCGTGCCGACCTTGTCCATGCCCATCTGCTTGCTGCGCACGACCAGCTTGCCGCTGTCGATGTAGGGCTTGAGCACCGACATCGCGCCGTCGTAGAAGAAGAAGGCGTTGTTGTCGTCGGGCGAGCCGCCGAACAGCTCGATGTTGAACGGGCCCCTTGCCGGCCTTCAGGCCCAGCTTGTCGACGATCGAGCCGGCCTGCAGCACGCCGACCTGGAAGTTGTCGAAGGTGGTGTAGTAGTCGACGTTCTTCGAGCCGCGGATCAGGCGGTCGTAGGCGATGACCTTGACGCCCTTGTCGGCCGCCTTCTGCAGCGCGCCGGACAGCGTGGTGCCGTCGATCGCGGCGATCACCAGGACCTTCACGCCCTTGGTGATCATGTTCTCGACCTGCGCGAGCTGGTTCGGGATGTCGTCGTCGGCGTACTGCAGGTCGGTCTTGTAGCCCTTCTCCTTGAACACCTTGACCATGTTGTCGCCGTCGGCGATCCAGCGCGCCGAGGACTTGGTCGGCATCGAGATGCCGACGGTGCCCTTGTCCTGCGCAGCGGCAGGAAGCATCCAGGTGGCGGCTGCCAGGCCCAGGGTGGCCAGCAGGGTGGTTCTGCGTTGCATGCTCTGTCTCCTTGTCGTGTTCGAGTGTCGTGGGTCATGTCGGTTGCCGCACCGCTCGACTCGGCGCGGCAACCCGGGTCATCTCATCCGTCGCTCATCCATCGAACCGGTGGGCCGGCAAGCCGGTCGCGTCGGTGTCGATCGCGAACAGCGCGCCGGCCAGCGGCTGCGCCGCCAGCTTCTCGGCGCTCAGCTCGAAGCGTGCACTGCTGACGTACAGCGTCTTCAGGTCGGTGCCGCCGAAGGCGACGTTGGTGATGTGGTCCGTGGGCAGCTGAACGCGCGCCAGCTCGGCGCCGCTGACAGGGTCGTGGCAGCTGACGCAGGCCGCGCCCCAATGGGCAATCCACAGCCGGCCGTCGGCGTCGGTGGTCATGCCGTCCGGATAACCGTCCCCCTTGGCGAAGACCAGGAAGTCGCGCCCGGCGCCGAGCGTGCCCGCGATCGCATCGAAGGCATAGGCCCGAACCGTCTTGTTGACGGTGTCGTTGAAGAACATCGTGCCGCCGTCCAGCGACCAGGTCGGCCCGTTGGTGACCACGAAGCCGGCGTCGAGCGCACGTACGCAGTGGCCAGGGCCGTCGAAACGGTACAGCGCGCCGCTGGGCTCGCGGATGGCGAAGTCCATCGTGCCGCCCCAGAAGCGGCCTTGGGCATCGCACTTGCCGTCGTTGAAACGGTTGCCGGGGCGCTCGGGTTCGGGTTCGTCGCAGCGTGTCAGCGTGCCGTCGGCCGGGTCGAAGAACGCGAAGCCGCGGCGCAGCGTGATCGCCAGGCCGGGGCCGCGGCTGCGTTCGGCCAGCGCGGAAATGGTGTCCGGCAGCGGCCAGCTGCGCTGCTCGCCGCTGGCCGGCAGGTAGCGGTGCAGGCGCTGCTCGAGGATGTCGACCCAGTACAGCGCCCGTTCGCGCGGCGACCAGCACAGCCCTTCGCCCAGCGCCGCGCCCGCGGCCCAGACGCAGCGAGGGGTGCCGATCAGCGGGGAAGTGGCGCGCATCGAGTTCAGTGTGAGTCGCGCGGCACCGGCGCGCCGCTGCCGCCGACCAGGAAGTCGAGGTCGGCACCGAGGTGGGCCTGCTGCACGTGGTCGACGTAGAGCTTGTACCAGCCTCGCTTCGGTGTCTGGGGCGGTTGCCAGGCGGCGCGCCGGCGTGCCAGCTCCTCGTCGCTGACCTCCAGGTGCAGGCGACGCGCAGCGACGTCGAGCTCGATCATGTCGCCGTTCTTCACCAGCGCCAGCGGTCCGCCGGCGGCGGCCTCGGGCGAGGTGTGCAGCACCACGGTGCCGTAGGCGGTGCCGCTCATGCGCGCATCGCTGATGCGGACCATGTCGGTGATGCCCTTGCGCAGCACCTTGGGCGGCAGCGGCATGTTGCCGACCTCGGCCATGCCCGGGTAGCCCTTGGGGCCGCAGTTCTTCAGCACCAGGATGCAGCTCTCGTCGACGTCGAGCGCCTCGTCGTCGATCAGGGCATGGAACTCCTCGATGGTCTCGAACACCACCGCGCGGCCGCGGTGTTGCAGCAGGTGTTCGCTGGCGGCCGAAGGCTTGATCACCGCGCCGTTGGGTGCCAGGTTGCCGCGCAGCACCGCGATGCCGGCCGCCGGCTTGAACGGGTCGTCGAAGGGCTTGATGACCTCGCGGTTCCAGCATGGCGCTTCGGCGCTGTTCTCGCCGATGGTCTTGCCGTTGACGGTCAGCGCATCGAGGTGCAGCAGGTGGCGGATCTCCTTGAGCACCGCCGGCACCCCGCCGGCATAGAAGAAGTCCTCCATCAGGAAGCGGCCGGAGGGCTGCAGGTCGACCAGGCAGGGGATCTGCGAGCCGAGCGCGTCCCAGTCGGCCAGCTTCAGGTCCACGCCCATGCGGCCGGCCACCGCCAGCAGGTGGATCACCGCGTTGGTCGAGCCGCCGATCGCTGCGTTGGTGCGGATCGCGTTCTCGAAGGCCTGGCGGGTCAGGATCTTCGACATGCGCAGGTCGTCCTTGACCATCTCGACGATGCGCCGGCCGGTCAGCTGCGCGAGGCGGTTGCGGCGCGTGTCGGCGGCCGGGATCGCCGCGTTCTCGGGCAGCGACATGCCCAGCGCCTCGACCATCGAGGCCATCGTCGACGCGGTGCCCATGGTCATGCAGCTGCCCTTGCTGCGGTGCATGCACGACTCGGCCTGCGTGAACTCGTCCATCGTCATCTCGCCGGCGCGCACCATCTCGCTCATCTGCCAGACGCCGGTGCCCGAGCCGATGTCCTTGCCGCGGAACTTGCCGTTGAGCATCGGCCCGCCGGACAGGCCGATGGTCGGCAGGTCGCAGCTGGCCGCGCCCATCAGCAGCGCCGGCGTGGTCTTGTCGCAGCCCATCAGCAGCACGACGCCGTCGATCGGGTTGCCGCGGATGCTCTCCTCGACGTCCATCGACGCGAGGTTGCGGAACAGCATCGCGGTCGGGCGCAGCTGGGTCTCGCCGAGGCTCATCACCGGGAACTCGAGCGGGAAACCGCCGGCTTCGTAGACACCACGCTTGACGAACTCGGCGAGCTCGCGGAAGTGCCCGTTGCACGGCGTCAGCTCGCTCCAGGTGTTGCAGATGCCGATCAGCGGGCGGCCGTCGAGCAGGTCGTGCGGGTAGCCCTGGTTCTTCAGCCAGCTGCGGTGCACGAAGCCGTCGCGGTCCTGCCGGCCGAACCAGGCCTGGCTGCGGCGGACGGGCTTCTTCGGATCCATGACCAGGTTCTCCTGCGGCGGCTTGACGCGCCGGATGCTATCGCTCCACACTGATGCTTGAAAAATAACTGAATCGCGATCTGACATGTCAAATTCGACATACCTCGCCGCCGGCCATACCGCCCAGTACCCCAGCCTGCGCGGCCGCGCCGTGTTCATCACCGGCGGCGGCTCGGGCATCGGCGAGACGCTGGTGCGCGCCTTCACCGCGCAGGGCGCGAAGGTGGCGTTCATCGACGTCGCCGAAGACAGCAGCCGCGCGCTCGCCGAGGCACTGGTCAGCGCCGGCCAGCCGCGGCCCTGGTGGCGCCGCTGCGACGTGCGCGACATCGATGCGCTGCAGGTGGCGATCGCCGACGCGGCGCGCGAACTCGGTGACTTCCACGTGCTGGTCAACAACGTCGCCAGCGACAACCGCCACACGCTGGCCGAGGTCACGCCCGAGTTCTACGACGACCGCATCGCGATCAACCAGCGTGCCGCGCTGTTCGCGCTGCAGGCGGTGGTGCCGGGCATGCAGCGGCTCGGCAGCGGGTCGGTGGTCAACCTCGGCTCGATCAGCTGGCAGATCAAGCAGGCCGACCTGCCCTGCTACGCGATCGCCAAGTCGGCGGTCAACGGCCTGACGCGCGGCACCGCCGCCTCGCTCGGCCGCGATCGCATCCGCGTCAACACCGTCTCGCCGGGCTGGGTGATGACCGAGCGCCAGCTCAAGCTGTGGGTCACCCCCGAGGGCGCGCGCGAGATCGAGCGCAACCAGTGCCTGCCCGACCGGCTGCAGCCGGAGGACATCGCGGCGATGGTGCTGTTCCTGGCGTCGGACGACGCGCGCATGTGCACCGCGCAGGAATTCATCGTGGATGGGGGTTGGAGATAGTCACTCCAGCCCGGTCAGGTCCAGCTCGGTGCCGTAGGCCGTCAGCGCCGCCGACTTGATCGCCCGCAGCATCACCTTGGCCGCCGGCGAGAGCAGGCGGTCGGTGCGGGTGATCAGGCCGAAGGCGTCCATCTTGCACGGCAGCGCGATCGGCAGGATCGCCACCATGCCGTGCTGCGCGTAGTAGCGCGCCACGTCGGTGGCGATCACCGCCAGCGCTTCGCTGCCCTGCAGCATCTTGGTGACGAACAGCAGCGCGGTGGTCTCGATCAGGTCGGCCGGCGCTTCCAGCCCGTCCTCCTGGAACATCAGCTCGAAACGATGCCGCAGCACGCTGCCCGGCGGCGGCACGATCCAGGCCTGGCCGACCACGTCGCGCAGCGTCAGCCGCGGCTGCGCCATCAGCGGGTGGCCGGGCCGCGTGATCACGCTGACCGGCTCCTCGACCAGCGCCTCGTAGCGCAGGTCGGTCTTGTCGTGACGCTCGAACAGGCGGCCCACCGCCATGTCCAGCTTGCCCTGCGCGAGCCGCTCCATCAGCACGTCGCTGGTCTCGATGGCCAGCTGGATGCGCAGGCTGGGGTGCTGCTGCTTGACCAACGCCACCGCCGCCGGCATCAGGTTCAGCCCCGGCGAGGTGATCGCACCGACGCTGACCTGGCCGAAACGGCCCGACTTCAGCGCCTCGATCTCGTCCTGTGCCTGCGACAGGCTGGCCAGCGCCATGCGCGCATGGCGGATCATCGTCTCGCCGTACCAGGTGGCGCGCATGCCGCGCGGCAGGCGCTCGAACAGCGGCACGCCGAGCATCTCCTCCAGCTCCTTGAGCAGCTTGGAGGCGGCTGGCTGAGTCATGTTCAGCACCTGCGCAGCGCGGTGGATGTTGCCCTCCTCCTCGAGCGCCATCAGCAGCAGCAGCTGGCGCGTCTTCAGTCGGGCGCGGATGAACCAGTGGGTGTAGTTGGTGGCCATGCGATCTCGGATCGTATATGTCACGACGCCGAAAATCTATTGGATCGTTATCGGTCGGCTCCTTAGCATGCGCCCACCCACAGATCGCGGGCTCACCGCGGCACCCGGAGGCGACATGCGATTCATCCAGTACCTCGACGACGACGGCAACCAGCGCGTCGGCTGCACCAGCAGCGACGCCGGCCGGGTGCGCCGCCTCGACGGCACGGCCAGCCTGCCGGCGCTGGCACAGGCCGCGTTCGACCACGGCCGCACGCTGGTGCACATGGCCGAGTCGCGGCTGGGCGCGCTGGAAGCCACGCCGCTGGCGCGGCTGCTCGACGGCCTGCGCGTGCTGACGCCGCTGATGCACGACGACCCGGCGCATTGCCTGGTCAGCGGCACCGGCCTGACCCACCTGGGCAGCGCGGCCACGCGCGACGCGATGCACCACAAGCTCGGCGCCCAGGGCGAGGAGTCGCTGTCCGACTCGATGCGCATGTTCAAGTGGGGCCTCGAGCGCGGCCGGCCCGCGCGCGGCCAGACCGGCGTGCAGCCGGAATGGTTCTACAAGGGCGACGGCCGCATCGTCATTGCGCCGGGCGCGCCGCTGCCTTCGCCGTCGTTCGCGCTCGACGCCGGCGAGGAGCCCGAACTGGTCGGCCTGTACTGGATCGCACCAGACGGCACGCCGTGCCGGCTCGGCGTCGCGGCCGGCAACGAGTTCTCCGACCATGTCACCGAGCGGCAGAACTACCTCTACCTGGCGCATTCGAAGCTGCGTGTCTGCTCGGTCGGCCCCGAACTGCTGGCCGGCGCGGTGCCGGCCGACCTGCAGGGCACGAGCCGCATCCGCCGTGGCGACCAGGTGATCTGGGAGAAGCCCTTCGCCACCGGCGAAGCGCACATGAGCCACACGCTCGAGAACCTCGAGTACCACCACTTCAAGTACCCGCAGCACCGCCGGCCCGGCGACGTGCACCTGCACTTCTTCGGCACCGCGACGCTGAGCTGCGCCGACGGCGTGGTCGTCGAGCCGGGCGACCGCTTCGAGATCGAGCAGCCGCTGCTCGGCGCCGCGCTGGTCAACCCGGTGGTGATCGACCGCACGGCGTTCGCCCCCGGCGGCGTGCGCGCGCTGTAGGCCTCTTCACGACGGCATCACGATGGCGGTTTCGTTCAAGCACTACATCAACGGTCGCTGGGAGACCGGCGTCACGCTGGGCACCAGCGAGAACCCGTCGGACCTGTCCGACGTGATCGGCGAGTTCGCCCGCGCCGACGCCAAGCAGGCCGAGAGCGCGATCCGTGCTGCCGCCGACGCCCGCGAGGCCTGGGCGGCAAGCACGCCGCAGCGCCGCTTCGAGGTGCTCGACTTCGTTGGCAGCGAGCTGCTGGCGCGCAAGGACGAGCTCGGCACGCTGCTCGCCCGCGAGGAGGGCAAGACGCTGCCCGAGGCGATCGGCGAAACCGCGCGGGCCGGGCAGATCTTCAAGTTCTTCGCCGGCGAAGCGCTGCGCATCCCCGGCGAGCGGCTCGCTTCGGTTCGCCCCGGCGTCGACATCGAGGTCACCCGCGAGCCGGTCGGTGTGGTCGGGCTGATCGCGCCGTGGAACTTCCCGCTGGCGATACCGGCCTGGAAGATCGCGCCGGCGCTGGCTTACGGCAACACCGTCGTGTTCAAGCCGGCCGAACTGGTGCCGGGCTGCGCCTGGGCGCTGGCCGAGATCCTCAGCCGTGCCGGGCTGCCGGCCGGGGCCTTCAACCTGGTGCTGGGCAGCGGCCGGCGCGTCGGCCAGACGCTGGTCGACAGCCCGCTGGTCGACGCGATCAGCTTCACCGGCTCGGTGCCGGTGGGCGAGGGCATTCTGGCCGCCGCCAGCGCGCGGCGCGCCAAGGTGCAGCTCGAGATGGGCGGCAAGAACCCGCTGGTGGTGCTGGCCGACGCGGCGCTGGAGCGCGCCGCGGAGCACGCGATCCAGGGCGCCTTCTACTCGACCGGGCAGCGCTGCACCGCGACCAGCCGCATCATCGTCGAGGCACCGGTGTTCGACCGCTTCGCCGAGCTGATGCGCCAGCGCACGCGTGCGCTGGTGGTCGGCCATGCGCTGGAGCGCGACACGCAGATCGGCCCGGCGGTCAGCCGCGAGCAGCTCGAGCAGGACCTCGCCTACGTCGCCATCGGCCGCCAGGAAGGTGCCGAGTGGCTGGCCGGCGGCGAAGCGCTGGAGCGGCCGAAGCGCGGCCACTACATCAGCCCGGCCCTGTTCATCGCGCAGCCGAAGCAGCGCATCGCGCGCGAGGAGATCTTCGGCCCGCTGGCCTGCCTGATCCGCGCCGACGACTACGAGCATGCGCTGGCGCTGGCCAACGACACGCCCTTCGGCCTGTGCGCCGGCATCTGCACCGATTCGCTGGCGAAGGCGACGCATTTCAAGCGCCATGCGCAGGCCGGCATGGTGATGGTCAACCTGCCGACCGCGGGTGTCGACCCGCACGTGCCCTTCGGCGGCCGCAAGGCCTCCAGCCACGGGCCGCGCGAGCAGGGCCACCACGCAGTCGAGTTCTACACGACGGTGAAGACCGCCTACACCGCCGCTGCCTAGCCAACCCCCGCAGCGACCGGCCGCTCGACGGCAGACCGGCGCCGCACTCTTCGCCGACGCCGTCCACGACACACAAGGAGACACCATGAACACACGCAGAAGACAGGTGATCGCGACGCTCGCCGCCGTGCCGGCAGCGCTGGCCGTGCCGCAGTGGGCGCGCGCGCAAGGCAAGATCGTGCTGGGCTTTTCGCAGATCGGCGCCGAGAGCGAATGGCGCACCGCCAACACGGAGTCGATCAAGGCCTCGGCCAAGGACGCCGGCATCGAGCTGAAGTTCTCCGACGCGCAGCAGAAGCAGGAAAACCAGATCAAGGCGATCCGCGCCTTCATCGCGCAGAAGGTCGACGTGATCGCCTTCTCGCCGGTCGTGGCCTCGGGCTGGGGCACCGTGCTGCGCGAGGCCAAGGCGGCGAAGATCCCGGTGATCCTCTCCGACCGCGCGGTCGACGAGAAGGACGACTCGCTGTGGGTCAGCTTCATGGGCTCGGACTTCGTCGAGGAAGGCCGCAAGGCCGGCCGCTGGCTGCTGGAGAACTACAAGGGCCAGGGCGACGTCAACATCGTCGAGCTGCAGGGCACGGTGGGCTCGGCGCCGGCGATCGACCGCAAGAAGGGCTTCGAGGAGATCATCAAGGCCAAGCCGAACTACAAGATCATCCGTTCGCAGACCGGCGACTTCACCCGCGCCAAGGGCAAGGAGGTGATGGAAGCCTTCCTGAAGGCCGAGGGCAAGAAGATCAACGTGCTCTACGCGCACAACGACGACATGGCGATCGGCGCGATCCAGGCGATCGAGGAAGCCGGCCTGAAGCCCGCCAAGGACATCGTCATCATCTCGATCGACGCGGTGAAGGGCGCGTTCGAGGCGATGATGGCCGGCAAGCTCAACGTCAGCGTCGAGTGCAGCCCGCTGCTCGGGCCGCAGCTGATGCAGGCGGTCAAGGACCTGAAGGCCGGCAAGACGCTGCCGCGGCGCATCGTCACCGAAGAAGGCATCTTCCCGATGGAGGTGGCGGCGAAGGAATTCCCGAAGCGGAAGTACTGAGTCCCACCGAGATCGTTCTCGTCTCCGGAAGCCCGGGCAGGAAGGCCCGATCCGGCCAGGGTTGGCAGGTGCGTGCGTGAGGGTTCGCACCTGCCCTTTTTTGCGAGGCCAGCATCGCCCCGATCCTCGAACTGCGCGGCATCGACAAGTCCTTCGTCGGCGTGAAGGCGCTGCACGAGGCCGACCTGTGCCTGCGCGCCGGCGAGGTGCACGCGCTGATGGGCCAGAACGGTGCCGGCAAGTCGACGCTGATCAAGGTGCTGACCGGCGTGTTCCCGGCCGACGCGGGCACGATGACGCTGGCCGGCGAGGCGATCCGACCGGCCTCGCCGCGCGAGGCGCAGGCGCTGGGCATCGCCACCGTCTACCAGGAGGTCAACCTCTGCGCCAACCTGTCGGTGGCCGAGAACATCCTCGCCGGGCGCATGCCGCGGCGGCTCGGCTGGATCGCCTGGCGCGAGGTGCAGCGGCGGGCTCAGCAGGCGCTCGATGCACTGCAGATCGAAGTCGACCCGCGGCGCCTGCTCGGCGAGTACCCGGTGGCGGTGCAGCAGATGGTGGCGATCGCACGCGCCGTCGGCCAGCAGGCGCGCATCCTGATCCTCGACGAGCCGACCTCCAGCCTCGACGAGGCCGAGACCGAGCGCCTGTTCGCGGTGATGCGCCGGCTCAAGGAGCGCGGCGTCGCGATCCTCTTCGTCACCCACTTCCTCGACCAGACCTACGCGATGGCCGACCGCATCACGGTGATGCGCAACGGCCGCGTGGTCGGTGAACACCTGGCGGCCGAACTGCCGCGGCTGGCGCTGGTCGGCGAGATGGTCGGCCGCACGCTGCGCGAAGGCGAGCTCGACGCGCAGCGCCCGGCCGAAGGCCCGACCACGCCGCTGCTCGAGGCGCGCGGCCTGGCGCGGCGCGGCAGCGTCGGCCCGCTGGACCTGGACGTGCGCGGCGGCGCCGTGCTCGGCCTGGCCGGGCTGCTCGGCTCCGGCCGCACCGAGACCGCGCGGCTGCTGTTCGGTGCCGACCGTGCCGATGCAGGCACGCTGACGCTCGAAGGCCAAGCGCTGGCGCTGCACTCGCCGCGCGATGCGCTGCGTTGCGGACTGGCCTTCTGCCCCGAGGAGCGCAAGACCGAGGGCATCGTCGCCGAGCTGAGCGTGCGCGAGAACATCGTGCTGGCGCTGCAGGCGCGGCACGGCGTGTTCCGCCACCTGGGCCCGCGCGCGCAGCGCGAACTGGCGCAGCGTTTCATCGCCGCGCTGGGCATCGTCACCGCCGACGCCGAGACGCCGGTCGGCCAGCTGTCCGGCGGCAACCAGCAGAAGGCCATCCTGGCGCGCTGGCTGGCCACCGATCCGCGCGTGCTGATCCTCGACGAGCCGACGCGCGGCATCGACGTCGCCGCCAAGCAGGAGATCATGCAGCGCGTGCTCGAGCTGTGCGCGCAAGGCATGGCGATCGTCTTCATCTCGGCCGAGCTGCCCGAGGTGCTGGCCACCAGCCACCGCGTGGTGGTGATGCGCGACCGCCACCAGGTCGCCGAGCTGCCGGCCGCCGAGCTCGACGAAGCGCGCGTGCTGCGCATCGTCGCCGGCCATGGCGATGCCGTCGAGGCCGCGGCATGAGCATGAACTGGCGGCGGTTGACCGCCCACCCGCAGTTCTGGCCGGCGCTGGTGCTGGCGCTGCTGCTGGCCGGCAACGGCATCGCCAACCCGCAGTTCTTCGTGCTGACCTGGCGCGAGGGCCATCTCTACGGCGCGCTGATCGACATCCTCAACCGCGCCGCGCCGCTGATGGCGGTGGCGCTGGGCATGACGGTGGTGATCGCGACGCGCGGCATCGACATCTCGGTGGGCGCGATCGTTGCCATCGCCGCCGCGGTGGCTGCGGCGCTGATCGGCGGGCAGCTCGTCATCGTCGACGGCCAGCAGACCTACGCGACACGCACCTCGATGCCGGTGGCACTGGCCGCGGCGCTCGGCGTGGCCGCGCTGTGCGGCCTGTTCAACGGGCTGCTGGTGGCCGCCGTCGGCATCCAGCCGATCATCGCGACGCTGATCCTGATGGTCGCCGGCCGCGGCATCGCGCAGCTGATCACGCAGGGCCAGATCATTACGATCTACTACAAGCCCTACTTCTTCATCGGCGGCGGCTACCTGCTCGGGCTGCCGTTCGCGCTGTGGCTGGTCGCCGCGCTGCTGGCGGTGATGGCCTGGCTGAAGCACCGCACGGCGCTCGGCCTGTTCATCCAGGCCAGCGGCGGCAACCCGGCGGCGGCACGGCTGTCGGGCATCAACGCGCGCGGGCTGCTGGTCGGCGTCTACGCCTTCTGCGGGCTCGCCGCCGGACTGGCCGGACTGATGATTAGCTCCAACGTGAAGAGCGCCGACGGCAACAACGCCGGCCAGCTGCTCGAGCTCGACGCCATCCTCGCCGTCACGCTGGGCGGCACCTCGCTGCTCGGCGGCCGTTTCAGCCTGCGCGGCAGCGTGCTGGGCGCGCTGATCATCCAGACGCTGACCACCAGCATCTACTCGCTGGGCGTGCCGCCGGAGATCAACCTGGTCGTCAAGGCGGTGGTGGTGTTCCTGGTCTGCCTGCTGCAGTCTCCCGAAGCACGCGCTTGGGTGACGCGGGCCTGGAGGCCGGCGCGATGAGGCTGGACGCGCAGACGCTGCCCAGCTGGGTCGCGGTGATCCTGTTCCTGCTGATGTTCGCCGGCGGCTCGCTGGCCTACACCGGCTTCTTCTCCGGCCAGGTGTTCCTCAACCTGCTGATCGACAACGCCTTCCTGCTCGTCGTCGCGATCGGCATGACCTTCGTGATCCTCTCCGGCGGCATCGACCTGTCGGTCGGCTCGGTGGTCGCGCTGACGACCATGCTGCTGGCCTGGGGCGTCGAGCGCGCCCACCTGCCGCCGCTGCTGCTGATCCCGCTGCTGCTGGCCGGCGGCACGCTGTTCGGCGCCGCGATGGGCGCGGTGATCCAGCTGTTCCAGATCCCGGCCTTCATCGTCACGCTGGCCGGCATGTTCCTGGCGCGCGGGCTGTGCTACCTGATCAGCATCGATTCGATCGCCATCGGCGAGGCGCAGCTCAGCGCCTGGTCGCAGGCGCGCATCCCGGTCGGGCCGCTGGGCGAGGTGTCGCCGGGGGTCATCGTCGCGCTGCTGGTGCTGGCGCTCGCGGTGTGGCTCGCCCACGGCACCGGTTTCGGCCGCGCGGTCTATGCGATCGGCGGCAACGAACGTTCGGCGCAGCTGATGGGCCTGCCGGTGGCGCGCACGCGCATCGCGGTCTACGCGGTCAGCGGGCTGTGCGCGTCGCTCGGCGGCGTGCTGTTCGGCATCTACACGCTGTCCGGCTACGGGCTGCATGCGCAGGGGCTGGAACTGGACGCCATCGCCGCCACGGTGATCGGCGGCGCGCTGCTCTCGGGCGGGGTCGGCTACGTGATGGGCACGCTGACCGGCGTGCTGATGCTCGGCGTCATCCAGACCCTGATCATGTTCGACGGCTCGCTCAGCTCATGGTGGACGCGCATCGCGATCGGCGCGCTGCTCGGCCTGTTCTGCGTGCTGCAGCGGCTGATGGAAAGCGCGCACCGCCGCCGCGGCGAGCGCGGCTGAACGGGTCCGCGGCGGGCGAGGCAGAGCACGGCGCCATCGGCTTCTTGCAAATGCGACTGGTTCGCATTTAGAATGCGCTGCATGGCCATCGACCCGCCCGCGCTGCCCCCGCCACCGCCCGCCGCCCCCGCGGTGACGGCGCCGGCGCTGCCGCGCTGGAGCAGCAGCGTGCTGCTCGGTGAGCGGCGCGAGGCCCTGATCGACCACCGGGGAGAGCAGTACCGCCTGCGGCTGACGGCCGCGGGCAAGCTGATCCTCACCAAGTAAGCCCTTCGCTTCATCGGTGGCCCGCGGGCCGCCTTCGCACCAGCCAGCCCACCGCCAGCCCGTGCTCTTTCGAGACCACGCCTGGCCATGCCGCACCTGCTGCATCCCGGCGGGCAATCCTGCTGCCCGCCCGAGCTGATCCGCCCGCCCGCGCCACCCATCGGCACGCGCCGCCGTCGCCTGTGGGACCTGCCGGCGCATGCCCACTGCCCGGTGGTCGGCGTCTGCCTGAGCCTGGTCACGCTGAGGCGGATCGCCGACAAGGCGCTCGGCGGCGAGGTGCTTGCCGGCGACTACGAGCTGCACAGCGGCGCGGTGCAGGAGTGTGGCCACCGCGGCGCCCTGTCGGAGGCCTTGCAGCGCGAGCTCGACCGTCGCCATGCGCTGGCGCTGAAGCGCAGCGGCGCGCTGAAGGAAACCGATGGCCTGCGGCGCTGGTGGCTCGATGCGGTGCAGGGCGACGACCTCGCCGGCGCGCTGTGGGCGACGCTGACCCACCCGCGCTGCGACGACGCGCTGGAGGAGCAGGTGCTGCACGACGTGCACATGCGCCAGCACCAGCTTGGCGAGGGCCAAGGCGAGGAACGCCGCCGCCTCGCCGCGCTGCGCGCCCAGAACGAGGCAATATCCGCCGAGCTGGCGCGCCAGCAGGAGCGTCACGGCCGCGCGGTGGCCGAGCAGTCGCGCAAGGTCGACCAGCTGCAGTCGGCGTTGATGACCGCACGTGCCGAACTGATCGGCCGCGACACCGTGATCGCCTCGCTGTGGGACCAGCTGCGTGCCATCGAGGCGGCCGCGCCGGGCCTGCGCCAGCGCAGCGAGCTCGCCGCCGAGCTGCAGACGCAGACCGAGCGTGCGCGCAGCCTCGAGCGCGCGCTGTCACGGTCGAACCTGGCGCTGGACGCCGAGCGGCGCCGTGCCGACGCGGTGCTGGCTGCGCTGCCGCAGCGCGCGCCGGACAGCGCTGCCGCCGAGCCGGTGACGCCGGCCGATCTCGGCGAACGTGCGGTGCTGTGCGTTGGCGGCCGGCCGGCCAGCGTGCCGGTGTACCGGCGCATCGTCGAGCACCATGGTGGCCGCTTCCTGCACCACGACGGCGGCGAGCACGACCATGCCGCGCTGCTCGACGGCACGCTGGGCAGCGCCGACCTGGTGATCTGCCAGACCGGCTGCATCAGCCACGATGCCTACTGGCGCGTCAAGGAGCACTGCAAACGCACCGGCAAGCGCTGCGTGTTCGTCGAGAACCCCAGCCGCAGTGGCCTGCGCCGCGCACTGCAACAGCTGGCCGCGGCCGAAAGCGAGGGCAGCCTGCCGTGAGCGTTGCGGCGACGCGGCCGGGCTGTTTCTAGATAATAATCGTTCGCATTCAAGATATCGGCCAACCTTGGCGCCAGCCGTCGCACCCATGAGCTCAGTGCCCCTGACACGTCTGCACGTCGCCTCGCGCGTGGCCGCCAGCCTGCTCGGCGGTTATGCCTTCGTGTGGGGTTTCGTGACGCTGGGCATCAGCCTGCTGGTGGCCGCCGGGGTGGGCTACGACGAGGCGCGCACGTTCGTCTACCTGCTCGCCTTCCTGGTCTTCCTGGCGGCGTTCTGCTGGGCCTTCGCCGCTGCCAGCCTCGGCCGCGTCTGGGCGGTGCTCGCCGGCGGCGGCGGCGCGATGACGCTCGGCGCCTGGGTGCTGTCGCGCAGCCTGATCTGATCACCGACGGAGCCCTCACGATGTTCTCGAACTTCCGCCTGTCGATGACCTGGCTGCACACCTGGTTCGGCCTGGTGCTCGGCTACGTGCTGATGATCGCGTTCTTCTTTGGCGCCTTGTCGGTGTTCGACCGCGAGATCGACCGCTGGGCGATTCCGCAGACACGCTTCGAGCCGCAGCCCATGCCCTCGTTCGACAGGATGCTGGCGCCGATCTTCCGCCAGATCACGCCCGAGGACGAGGAACTCGCGGCCGCGCGCGAGCGCGTCGGCGGGCCGCTGCCGGCCACGCTGCCGCTGATGAACTGGAGCGCCTACACGACCCACCGCGACCCGGTGCTGTCGCTGTTCGCCGAGTTCGCGGTGACCAACAACCCGAACGATCCCGACGATCATGTGCACGGCCACGTCACCATCGACCCGCGCGACGGCCGCGCGCTGCCGCACGACCAGCTGAAGATCGGCAGCGAATTCTTCTACCCGATGCATTACAGCCTGCACCTGCACTGGAAGGGCCTGGGCTACTGGATCGTCGGCCTGGCGGCGCTGGTGATGCTGGCGGCGCTGGTCAGCGGCGTGGTGATGCACCGCAAGATCTTCCGCGAGCTGTTCACCTTCCGGCCGAACAAGCACACCCAGCGCAGCGTGCTCGACCTGCACAACCTCACCGGCGTGGTCGCGCTGCCGTTCCACTTCATCTTCGCGCTGTCCGGGCTGACGATCTTCGCCGGCATCTACCTGCCGGTCTCGAGCACGCTGCTCGAGCCGCTGGCGATGCGCCATGCCGTCGCCGAGGCGCAGGCCAAGGGGCTGGCCTTCAAGCCGGCCGGCGTCGCCGCGCCGCTGGCCTCGGTGGACGCGATGGTGCTGGAAGCCAAGCGCCGCTGGGAGGCACGCGGCATGCCCGGCGAGGTCGGCTTCCTGACGGTCAACCATGTCGGCGACGCGAACAGCTACGTCAGCATCTACCGCGCCGGCAGCGACCGTGTCGCGCTGGTCGGCCAGGCGGTGCACTTCGAGGGGCCGACCGGCAAGGTGATCCGCGAGGAGCCGCCACCCAGCGTGGTCACCGGCATCAACGAATTCCTCACCGGGCTGCACCTGCAGCACTTCGAGCACTGGCTGCTGCGCTGGTTCTACGTGCTCGGCGGCCTGGCCGGCTGCGCCTGCATCGCCACCGGCTTCATCTTCTTCGTCGAGAAGCGCAAGAAGCAGCACGCCAAGGCTGGCGTCGGCGGGGCGCGCTGGGTCGATGCGCTGGCCATCACGACGGTCACCGGCATGGTGGTCGCCGCGCTGGCCATCCTGGTCGCCAACCGGCTGCTGCCGGCCGACCTGGCGCACCGCGGCGACTGGGAAGAGCGGGTGTTCTGGGCCGCCTGGCTGCTCGCCTTCGGCCACGCCGCCTGGCGCAGCGCCGCGGTGCGCGAAGCGCGCATCGCGCCGGCCTGGCGCGAGCAGTGCTGGGCGATCGTCGCGCTCGCCCTGGCCGCCGTCGGGCTGAACTGGGCGACCACCGGCGACCACCTGCTGCGCACCATCGGTGCGGGCTACTGGCCGGTCGCCGGCCTCGACCTGGCGTTGCTGGCCAGTGCCGCGATCGCCGTGCTGGCCGCACGCCGACTGCGCCTGCGCGAACAGGGCCTGGCCGGGCCGGCACCGGTCGACCCCGACGACGCGGGCGCTGCGGCCCATGCGGAGGCGGCCGGTGCCTGAGATCGTGGTGAGTGCCAAACCCTGGCTGCTGGCCGTCGCGCTGCTGCTCAGCACCTGTGGCCTGGGCTGGCTGGCGCTGGCGATGGAGTCGCACTGGCAGCAGGTGCGTGGCGATCCGGCCGCCGGCCGCGGCACCGTGCAACTGCTGCGCGTCCTCGGCGCGGCCGCCTTGCTGCTCGCGCTGCTGCTGTGCCTGCGCGCCGACCATGCGACGATGGCGGTGCTCGTCTGGGTGATGGCGCTGGCCGCGTCGGCGCTGCTGATCGCGTTTTCGCTGAGCTGGCGGCCGCGCTGGCTGCGCCCGCTGGTCGCCTGGCTCCGGCCGGGCCGCAGCGATCAATGAGCCGAGGCGAGCCGCCATGCCCAACACACCGCGACAACGCATCGACGAGCTGAAGACCAACGGCCTGAAGGCCACGCTGCCGCGCCTGCGCGTGCTGGAACTGTTCCAGCGCGAGGGCCAGCGCCACCTCGCCGCCGAGGACGTCTACAAACAACTGCTCGCCGACGGGTCGGACATCGGCCTGGCCACCGTCTACCGCGTGCTGATGCAGTTCGTGCAGGCCGGCCTGCTCAGCCGCCAGTACTTCGAGGGCGGGCGGGCGCTGTTCGAGCTCAACGAGGGCCGCCACCACGACCACATGGTGTGCCTGCGCTGCGGCAAGGTGGAGGAGTTCTACGACGCCGAGATCGAACGCCGCCAGCAGGAGGTCGCGCGGCAGCGCGGCTACGAGTTGCAGGAGCACACGCTGGCGCTCTACGGGCTGTGCCGCGACCCGGCCTGCCGGGGTGGCGCGAAGGGCTGAGTCGGCCGCGGCCTCAGGCCGCGACGGGAACGAACAGGTAGACGGCAGCGACGATGGCCGCCAGCGCGGCCCATTCCAGCGCGGCGCGCCAGGTGTCACGCCTCATGTGCGCGCTCCCCGGGCGGTGTCATCGGCGATCGTGCTGCAGCGGATCCGCGGCGGTGCGAGGTGACGCCCGATCAGGCCACGCTCGCGTGCACGTGCACGCTGGCGCGCCCGCTGCCGGCCCGGCCGGCGCAGCAGACGGCCGTGTGGGCATCGTCGCGACCGCGTTCGAAGGTGTCGAGCGCACAGTCGGTGCAGGCGCCGCAGGCGGTGGCCACGCGCAGCGTGTCCTGCAGCTCCTCGAAGCTGCTGCAGCCGGCACGCGCCTCGCGGACGATCGCGTGGTCGGACACCCGGTGGCAAACGCAGACGATCATGGGCACGAACTCCGACGAGGCAGGGCGGGCAGACCGGACAGGTCCATGGAGACCATGATAATGCGAATCGTTCCTGTTTGCAATCGAATGGCCGTACCGGCGTGTCGCCCGCTGCCGGCGCTCAGGCGCCAGGCGCCGCCAGCAGCCAGTGGTTGTCCAGCCGCATCGCCGCGGCCAGCGGCCGCGGGGCCGCTGTCGCCGCACCGCGCAGGGCTTGCGCGCGGCCGCCGGCCCACAGCTCGTCGCCGTCCATCGCCAGCGGGCAGGCCTCGGGCAGCGGCGTGAAGCCGGTCCAGCGGCCGTCGGCGGTCCAGCGCGCAACGCCGCCGGCGCGCGTGGCGCCGAGCGCAAAGCCCTCCGGCGTCGCAGCGACGTCGCCGGCGTAGCCGGCCAGCGCCTGCGGCTGCGCGGCGATGCGCAGCGCCCGGCCGTCGAACAGCGCCAGCAGCGGCGCTGCGAGCCGCTGCGCCTCGTCGTTGTGTTCGCTCTGCAGCGCGATCCCGATGCCGCCCTGTGCGTGGCGCGCCAGGTGGCGGATCGACAGCCGCGGATCGGTCAAGGCGCCACTGGCCGAGCAGTCCACCACCGCGCGCGATCGAGCCGCACCAGCGACGGATCCATCGCCGCACGGTCGAGCTTGACGCGGCCGCGCTCGGGTTGCGTCGGCACGCCGCCGTTGGCGACCAGCAGCGTGCCGTCGGCATCGACCAGCAGCTGGTGCGCGTCGATGCCGTGGCTGGGCCAGTCGTCCAGCGGCTGCAGGCTGCGCGGGTCGCGGCGAACCACGCGGCCGGCGCCGCTGTCGGTGTCCGACTCGGTGGTGTAGAGCGCGCCGTGGGCCACGATTGCATGGCCGCATAGGCGGCGCTCGGGTTCGCTCCACTGCCATTGCGGCTCGCCGCCGCCGCGCCAGCGCAGCAGCCATTCGCCGGGCCGGCGTGCCACCACCAGCAGGCTGCCGTCGGCCTCCAGCCACAGGCCATGGGCACGCGTCGGCAGTTCGATCGAACGCTGCACACGCAGCGCCGCGTCGTCGCGTGCCTCCAGCCAGCCGGCATGGTGGCGGCCCTGGGCATCGTCCCAGGCGGCAGCCAGGCGTGGCGCGCTGCGGCCGGTGGCCGCCCGCGCAGCCGGCACCGCCAGCAGCAGGGCCGCCGCCTGGACCAGCCAGTCGCGCCGCCGCGGCATCAGTCGCCGTCGGCGTCGGAGAAGCCGACGCGCACGTCCAGTGCCGGAGCCACCTCGGACTCGGCGAGATGCTTCAGGCCGGCCAGCCGGCGCGCCGCTGCCTGGAGCGCCGGCACGGCGTCGCTGCCCAGGCCGTTGCCGGCCTGCGCTGCCGCGGCGCGCAGCCGGTCGGCCAGCGGGTTCAGCCCCTTGCCGCGCAGGTAGGTCTCCAGCGGCACCAGGCCGGCGCCGCCGGCCGGTGCCAGCTTGGCGTCGAACACCGCCAGGGCCCGCAGAGCCTGCGCACGCGCGCTGCGTTCGGCGCCGCTGCTGCCGCTGAGCGCGCGCGGGAACGGCGGCTTCGCACGGACGCGGCTGCGCGCCTCGTGCAGCGGCCGCTCGATGCCTTGCAGGCGCAACTGCTCGATGCCGCCTATCCATTGGTTGAGGATCTCGCTCATCGCCGCGACGACGGCCTCGTCGTCACGCTCGAGGTCGCGTTGGGCGATGAAGGCGGCCTTCAGTGCCGCCGCCTCGCGGGCGATGTCCTGCGCCAGTTCGCCGGCGTAGCGGCAATGCTCGGGCGTGAGCTTGGGCGACCACAGCAGCCACTCCAGCGCCGCGAAGCCCTTGGCGGCGCTGCCGACCCGTTCCAGCGCAGCCTCGCCGGCCGGCTGCGCCGCGACCGCACGTTCGATGGCCTCCGGCCGCGTCGGCTGGAAGTCGATGCGCCGCACCGAACGGCGCTCGAGCAGCGGGCCGGCGGCGACGGCGCTCAGGCGCACCCAGGCGAGCAGCGCCTCGCGCCAGGCCGCTTGCGCCGCCGGGCCGCAGCCGGCGGCCAGCGCGGCGACCAGCGCGTCGGCACGGCCGGCGAACTCCTCGGCGCGTGGCACGAACCAGAACTTCAGCGCCCCGGCTACGAAGTCCGGCGGCAGGTAGGACGGCACGGCGACGTCGCGCCAGTTGCTCTGCGCCCGCGCTGCGGCCGGCAGCGCCAGCGGCAGCAGCGCGGCTGCGGCCCGCTGCAACAGCGTGCGCCGTTTCACAACGACTCCACGAAGCGCACCAGCGCCTCGCGCTCGGCCTTCTTCATCTGCAGCACCACCTTCTTCGACGCGTCGGCCTCGCCACCATGCCACAGGATGGCCTCGAGCACGCCGTTGGCGCGGCCGTCGTGCAGCAGGCGGCGGTGACCGTTGACGTCGTGGATCAGGCCGACGCCCCACAGCGGCGGCGTCTTCCACTGCCGGCCGTTGGCCTCGAAGTCGGGCCGGCCGTCGGCGAGCGCGTTGCCCATGTCGTGCAGCAGCAGGTCGGTGTAGGGCCAGATGCGTTGGCCGGCCAGGCGCTCGCTGGCCAGCGCGGGCAGCGGGCTGGCGCCGGTCAGGTAGCTCGGCCGGTGGCAGGCGCTGCATTGCGCCTGCTCGAACAGCGCCTGGCCACGCTTCACCTGGGCGTCGTCGACGCCACGCCGCGCCGCCGGCGCCAGCGTGGCCTGGTAGAACACCACGTCGCCGAGCGTGCGCGCGTCGATCTCCGGCGCGCCGTCGCGGCCTCCGTGCGGCGCGGCCAGGCAGTCGCGCTGCGCCGGCATGCAGGCTTCCTGCGGATGCTGCGCCGAGGTGATGCCGATGTCGCCGGCGAAGGCGCCGGCGGTCTGGTGCGCCAGCGTTGCGACGTTGGCCTTCCAGCCGAAGCGGCCGATGCGCTGCGCCTGCAGGAAGTCGTCCCAGACGCGGTTGACCTGGCCTTTCACCGGCCCAGGCGCGGCCGCCTGCGCGGCGGCGTTGGCGAGGATCTCGGTCTCGGGGATGGCCTCCAGCAGGCCGACGCCGGCGAGTTGCGGCGCGATGCGCGGCGAGACCAGCGTGCCCTTGGCCAGCGGCCCGTAGGCGAGGCGGTCGATGCGGTAGACCGGCTGCTGCAGCACGTAGGGCGTGCCGTCGGCGAAGCGGCCGCGGATCGGCCGCTGCGTGATGCGCACGCGGCCCTCCGGCGTCACGCCCTGGATCGCGTTGTTGTTGAGCTGGTCGCCGTAGCTCGGCTCGGGCAGCACGCCGCCGTTGGCGCCGGTGCCGGGCACCGACAGGCGCAGCAGCAGCGCCACCGGCGGTTCACCACGTTCGGGCGGCGCGCCGCGACCGTCCTGCACATGGCAGCCGCCGCAGGAGCGGGCGATGAAGTGTGGGCCCAGACCGTCGCGCGCCGTCGTCGAGGCCGGTGCCTCGACCCAGTTGCGGCGGAAGAACGAATTGCCGACCGCAAAACGCGCGCGCTCGGCATCGTCCAGCGTCGCCAGCGGGAACGAGAAGGCGTTGCGGCCGGTGGCGAACACCGTGGTGTCGCCGCCGCTGCGCTCCTCGGGCACGTTGTCGGCAGCGGCCGGCAGGGTCAGGCCGGCGCCGAGCAGCGCGCCGATCAGGGCGGCCTTCACTTCGGTTTGACCAGTGTGAGCCGGGTGATGCCGACCGCCGCAGCGGCGTCGACCAGATCCTTGGACTGCTGCACCAGGCTGTCGATGGTCTTCTGGATGCGCTGGCGGCCCGGCGCGTCCTTGCCACCGATGATCTCGCGGTCGAACGGCGCCTGGATCGCCTCGGCCGCCGTCACCGAGGCGGCGATCTGCCTGGTCGTGCGCTCGCCCAGAGCGGCATCCTTGCCCGCCACCAGCGCCGCCGGCGACGGGCCTTCGAGCACGCTGCCGTCGCGGCGCTGGTAGCGCCCGGTCCAGACGTTGCGGATGCCCAGCGCGTTGTTGACGATGTCGCGGTGGGTGTTGTCGGAGAAGCAGGAGTGCTCGTCCTCCTGGTCCTGCGTGTTCAGCGCCACTTCCATGCGCTCGCCGGCCAGCTCGCCGCGCGACAGCGAGCCCAGGCCGACGATGATCTTGCGCAGCGACTCGTTGCCGCCGCGCTCGAACGCGGCGCGGTAGTTGCGCGCGTTCGGCACCCAGGCGGCGACCAGGTAGCGCAGGTCGTCGATCAGCAGTTCGCTGACGACCAGCAGGTACTGGCGCCGGCGGTCGGCGTTGGCGGCCTTGCCGTCGACGTAGTCCTCGAACGAGCGGTTGCCCGGGCCGTTCTCGTTCTGGTCCTGGCCCCACAGCAGGAACTCGATCGCGTGCCAGCCGCAGGAGATGTTCTCCTCGCCGCCGCGCTCGTTGTAGCGCGCCAGCGTGGCCTTGGAGATCACCACCTTGCGGTCGTTGACCAGGCCGGCATTCGGCTTGCCCTTGACGTAGTCGACGTAGGACTCGTCCAGCGGCCACGAGTTGAGGCGGCCCTCCGGGCCCTTGTCGTCGTCGATCGGCCCGCCGTAGAAGCGGAACGCCTCGGTCTGCCCGTACCACTCGCGGGCGGCCAGCCAGGCCTTGCGCGCAGCGTCCAGCCCGGCGGCCGAGGGCGCGGCGACGAAAGCCTGCAGCGCCTTCTGCAGGTCCAGCGCGGCGGCCAGCGTGTCTTCGTAGCTCGCCTGCACCAGCGCCGCGTGGTGGCGGATCACCGCGCCGGCATCGATCGCCTGGGCACGCAGGGTGCCGCTGGCCAGGCCGGCGGCGATGGCCAGCGCGCTGCGCAGCAGGTCTCGTTTGTTCATCGGGGTCCTCTCCTTGTGGCAGATCAACGACGGGGTCTCTTGGGCGCGTATCATAAATGCGAATGATTCTTATATGCTGTCCCAGATCAAAGAGGAGGTGAGTCCATGGGCGTGAACACGAGGAAGGTGCTGCGGCTGGGCGGGGCCGTCGCGGCAGCGCTGGTGCTGTCGGGGCCGCTGCAGGCGGCCGAGGACCCGGCTGTCGCCGAGCAGCTGCGCAAGGTCATCGAACGGCTGCAGCAGCTCGAGCAGCGCAACACCGAGCTGGAGCGCCAGCTGCGTGCGCTGCAGGCGCGCCCGGCCGAGGCCGCCGCGGCGGCACCGGCGCCCGTGCCGGCCGCCGCGCCTGGCTGGGGTGGCGCCGAACCGCTGCCGGCCGGCGAAGGCGAGCCCGAGGGGTCGAAGTTCGAGGGTGGCGTGCTGCTGGTCGGCCAGCGTGTCAACGCGCGCGGCAGCAGCGACGGCATTTCGCAGTCGCGCCTGAACTACCGCGGCGACCTGGCCGTCAGCCTGCCCGCCGGCTCGATCGGCGAGGCGCAGGGCACGGCCTTCGCGCAGGTGCGCTTCGGCCAGGGCACCGGCGTCGGCCTTCGGCCCACGCACACCAGCACGGTCAACTCGGTCGGCTTCGAGACCGGCGCCGGGCCGGACGATTCTTTCGCCATCCTCGCCCAGGCGGGCTATCAGCTCGAGTGGGCGCTCGACGGCGGCGGCTTCAACGACCAGAAGGGCCGGCGTGTCGAGCTGACGCTGGGCAAGCTCGACGTCTTCACGCTGTTCGACCAGAACGCGGTGGCCGGCGACGAGGGTGCGCAGTTCCTCAACAACGTGTTCGTGCACAACCCGCTGCTCGACGCCGGCGGCGACATCGGTGCCGATGCCTATGGCTTTGCCCCCGGCCTGCGCCTGGGCTGGTTCGACACCAACGGCCAATGGGCCTGGGGCGTCTCGGCCGGCGCCTTCGGCGCTGGCAAGGGCGCCAACTTCAGCGGTGGTCTGGGCAAGCCGTTCACGATCGTTCAGTTCGAGGTCTCGCCGCTGCAGATCAATGGCGAGCCGCGCGGCAGCTACCGCGTCTACGCCTGGAGCAACGGCCGCAGCAGCGACCTGGCCGGCAACGTGCAGCGCCACAGCGGCCTGGGCGTGTCGGTCGACCAGCGCCTCGGCCGCGAGTGGAACCTGTTCGCGCGCTGGGGCAAGCGCGGCAGCGGCGACGGCAGCTTCGACGATGCGCTGACGCTGGGCTTCGAACATGGCGGCCGGCTGTGGGGCCGCGGCCGCGACGCCGTGGGTGCCGCGTTCGGCACGCTGCGCACCGGCAGCGCCTGGCGCGACGCGACGGCCGACGGCACGCTGGCCGGCTACGCGGCCAGCGGCAACGAGCAGCTGCTCGAGCTGTACTACCGCATGAAGCTCAACGAGCACCTGGAGGTCTCGCCGGACTTCCAATGGATCCGCCGTCCCGGCGGCGACGGGCTCGCGCCGACCGTGCGGGTGTTCGGCGTGCGCGCCAGCTTCGGCTTCTGAGGGCTAGTGCAGCGCCGAGAGGAACTGCTGCAGCTCGGGCGTCTTCGGCGCGCCGAACAGTTCCTCCGGCGGTCCCATCTCGTGGATGCGCCCGGCGTGCATGAAGACCACGCGGTCGCTGACCTTGCGTGCGAAGTTCATCTCGTGCGTGACCATCATCAGCGTCATGCCCTCGTCGGCCAGGCTCTCGACGACCTTGAGCACCTCGCCGACCAGCTCCGGGTCGAGCGCCGAGGTGATCTCGTCGCACAGCATCACGCTGGGCGCCATCGCCAGCGCGCGAGCGATCGCCACACGCTGCTGCTGGCCGCCGGAGAGCTGGTCCGGCCAGGCGTCGAACTTCTCGGCCAGGCCGACACGCTTGAGCAGGTCGCGGGCGCGTGACTCGGTCTCGGCCGAGGCGCTCTTCTTGACCAGTGTCGGCGCGAGCATCACGTTGCGACCGACCGTCAGGTGCGGGAACAGGTTGAAGTTCTGGAAGATCATGCCGACGTGCTGGCGCAGTGCGCGCATCGCCCGCGTGTCGCCGTGTTTCAGCGGCTGACCGTCGACTTCCAGCGAACCATCCTGGAACTGCTCCAGGCCGTTCACGCAGCGCAGCAGCGTGCTCTTGCCCGAGCCGCTCTTGCCGATGATCGCGATCACCTCGCCGCGCTTGACGTCGAGGTCGATGCCCTTGAGCACCTCGTTGTCGCCGTAGCGCTTGCGCAGGCCGACGATGTTGACGATCGAATCAGCCACGGCGCAGTTTCCTTTCGAGGCGCCGGCTCCAGGCCGAGATCGGCCAGCACAGCGCGAAGTACATCAGCGCCACGCAGGCGTAGACGGTGAAGGGCTTGAAGGTCGCGTTGGTGATCATCGTGCCGGCCTTGGTCAGCTCGATGAAGCCGATCACCGAGGCCAGCGCGGTGCCCTTGATCACCTGGACGAGGAAGCCGACGGTCGGTGGCACCGCGATGCGCAGCGCCTGCGGGCCGATCACGTGGCGCATCTTCTCGCCGAAGGAGAGCGCCAGGCTGTCCGCCGCCTCCCACTGGCCCTTCGGGATCGCGGCGACGCAGCCGCGCCAGATCTCGGCCAGGAAAGCGCTGGTGTAGAAGGTCAGCGCCAGCCCCGCGGCCAGCCAGGCCGGCACGTTGATGCCGAACAAGGCCAGGCCGAAGTAGGCGAGGAACAGCTGCATCAGCAGCGGCGTGCCCTGGAACAGCAGCACGTAGGCGCCGACGCCGCGCTCCGCGCCGCGCAGCTTGGCGAGCCGCGCGAGCAGCAGCGCCAGCGCGACCAGACCACCGCCGATGAAAGCGACCAGCGAGAGCAGCACCGTCCAGCGTGCCGCCATCAGCAGGTTGCGGAAGATGTCCCAGAGGCTGAAGTCGACCATCGTGCGGCTCCGTTCAGCGTCCGGCCGAAGGCATGCGCCCGAACAGCCACTTCGGCCCGATCCAGTTCAGCGCCTGGCGCAGCAGCAGCGAGAGCGCCAGGTAGACCAGCGTCGCGACGATGAAGGCTTCGAACGCGCGGAAGTTGCGGCTCTGGATCAGGTTGGCGTAGTAGCTCAGCTCCTGCGCGGCGATCTGGCCGCACACCGCCGAGCCCAGCATCACGATGACGATCTGGCTGACCATCGCCGGCCAGACCCGCGCCAGCGCCGGCGGCAGCACGACACGCACGAACACCTGCGTCTCGTTCAGCGCCAGGCTGCGCGCCGCCTCGATCTGCCCGCGCGGCGTGCCCTCGATGCCGGCGCGGGCGATCTCGGCGGCGTAGGCGCCGAGGTTGACCACCATCGCGATCACCGAGGCGATCTCCGGCGTCAGCTTGACGCCCAGCGACGGCAGGCCGAAGAAGATGAAGAAGAGCTGGACGATGAACGGTGTGTTGCGGATCAGCTCGACGTAGGTGGCGACGATCGGCTTCAGCCAGCCCGGCCCCCAGGCCCGCGCCCAGCCGCAGGCGACGCCGAGGCCGACACCGAGCACCGCCGAGACGGCGGTCAGCCCGAGCGTGAAGGCCGCGCCCTTGAGCAGCAGCGGCCACTCGGCGAGCACGGCGCCGAAGTCGAGCGCGACCATGGCCGCTCAGCTCAGTTCGGCAGTTCGCCGGCCGGGCGGCCGAGCCACTTCTTCGCCATCGTGTCGAGTTCGCCCGAGGCCTTGGCGGCGGCGATGATCTCGTTGACCTTCAGGCGCAGCTTGTCCTCGCCCTTGGCCACGCCGATGAAGTTCGGCGAGTCCTTCAGCACGAACTTGAACTCGGTGCCGAGCTGCGGGTTGCGCGCCATCATGTTGCCGGCGACGGACGCGCCGGTGGCGATCGCCACCACCTGGCCGGAGACGAAGGCCGAGACGGTGGCGTTGTTGTCCTCGAAACGCTTGACGTCGGCGCTGGCCGGCGCCAGCTTGGACAGCTCCATGTCCTCGATCGCGCCGCGCGTCACGCCGACGGTCTTGCCGGCCAGGTCGGCAGGGCCCTTGATCGCCGTGCCCTTGGCGGCGAACACCGCCTGGAAGAACGGCGAATAGGCGGCGGTGAAGTCGATCACCTTCTCGCGCTCCGGGTTCTTGCCCAGCGTCGAGATCACCAGGTCGGCCTTCTTGGTCTGCAGGTAGGGGATGCGGTTGGCGCTGGTCACCGGCACCAGCTCGGCCTTGACGCCGAGCTTGGCGGCGATCAGGTTGGCCATGTCGATGTCCAGGCCCTGCGGCTTCAGGTCGGTGCCGACGAAGCCGTAGGGCGGGAAGTCGGTCGGGATGGCGATGGTGATCAGCTTCTTCGCGAGCACGTCGTCGAGCGCGGCCTGGGCCTGCACGTCGCCGAAGGTGAGCAGGAGCGCGGCGCCGGTGGCGGCCAGCAGCATGCGGCGGTACATGGCGATGTCTCCAAGTTGGTGCGGTGAGCAGGGGCGTCAGCAAGGGCCATGCCCGGCCGTCACGGGCTGCCGATAGACTCGCGCCATGAACGCCCCCGCTCTCCGGACCCTGAAGATCGACTTCGTCTCCGACGTGGTCTGCCCCTGGTGCGCCATCGGCCTCAGCTCGCTGGAGATCGCGCTGGCGAAGCTGGACGGCGAGCTCGCCGCCGAGCTGCACTTCCAGCCCTTCCAGCTCAACCCCGACATGGGACCGGAGGGCGCCGAGGTGGTGCCCTACCTGTCGAGGAAGTACGGCATGAGCGCCGAGCAGGTCGAGCGCAACCAGCAGGCCATCGCCCAGCGTGGCGCCGAGGTCGGCTTCGAGTTCCGCATGGACCGCCGCAGCCGCACCTACAACACCTTCGATGCCCACCGTCTGCTGCACTGGGCGGGCGAAGCCGGCCAGTCAGGCGCCGCGCAGCAGCGTGCGCTCAAGCATGCGCTGCTGTCGGCGCATTTCACCGAGGGCGAGAACCCGTCGGCGCGCGAGGTGCTGCTGCGTTGCGCGGTGAGCGCCGGCCTCGATGCGACGGCCGCCGCGGCGGTGGTCGACAGCGACCGCTACGCCGATGAGGTCAGCGAGCAGATGCGCTTCTACCAGGGCGCCGGCATCTCGTCGGTGCCTTCGGTGATCGTCAACGACCGCCACCTGATCCAGGGCGGCCAGCCGCCCGAGGTGTTCGTGCAGGCGCTGCGCCAGATCGCCGCGGAGGCGCAGGGCTGATGCGCGTCCTGGTCGTCGAGGACGACCCGCAGCTCGGCGACGCGCTGGCCACCGGGCTGCGCCAGCGCCAGCACGTGGTCGACTGGTTCCGCGACGGCACGCAGGCCGACGCCGCATTGAGCGGGGTGCCCTACGACGCGGTGGTGCTCGACCTCGGCCTGCCCGGCGGCGACGGCATGCGCTGGCTGCGCCAGTGGCGCGGCGCCGGTCGCGACCTGCCGGTGCTGATCCTGACCGCACGCGACGGCGTGGCCGACCGCGTCGCCGGGCTCGATGCCGGCGCCGACGACTACCTGGTCAAGCCGATCACGCTCGACGAGCTGGCCGCACGGCTGCGCGCGATGAGCCGGCGCAGCACCGGGCGCGTGCAGAGCGTCTGGCAGCACGGCGCGCTGAGCTACGACCCGGCCGGCCGCAGCGTGCAGTGGAACGGCGCGCCGGTCGATCTGACCGCACGCGAGCTGATGCTGCTCGAGGCGCTGATGGCACACCCGGGTCGCATCCTGTCCAAGGCGCAGCTGCAGGAGAAGCTCTACGACTGGGGCGAATCGCTGGAGAGCAACACGCTGGAAGTGCACGTGCACCACCTGCGCCGCAAGCTCGGCCGCGACCTCATCCGCACGGTGCGCGGCGTCGGCTATGCGCTGGGCAGTGCGGAAGGCGCCGAGGAATCGCCGTCGTGAGCCTGCAGCGCCGGCTGCTCGTGTACCTGCTGATCAGCGCGCCGCTGGTCTGGCTGGTCGCGGTGATCGTCTCGATGCAGTTCGCCCGCCACGAGGTCGACGAGCTGTTCGACACCGAGCTGATCCGCCTGGCGCGGCAGGTCCAGGTGACGCTGGCGGTGCCGCTGGACGGCAGCGCGCCGCTGCTGCCCCACGCGGCCGCCAGCGCGCCGATGGGGGAGGCGGACGTCGACGACCTGGCCATCGCGGTATGGGGGCGCGACGGGCGGCTGCTGCTGTCCGACCGCGAAGGCGTCGGCCTGCCCTACCGGCCCGATGCGGCCGGCTTCGTCGACCTGCGCATCGGCGCCGACGCCTGGCGCGTCTACTACCTGCAGTCGTTCGAGGGCAACTGGCTGGTCGCGGCGGGGCAGAAGGCCGATGAGCGCGAGGAACTCGCCTTCGACGTCACGCTCGGCCAGCTGCTGCCCTGGCTGGCCATGCTGCCGCTGCTGCTGGCCGCGATGGCCTGGGGCGTGCGGCGCGCCCTCGAACCGGTGCGCCAGCTCAGCGACGAGCTCGGCTCGCGCAGTGCCGAGGACCTGCAAGCGGTGCCGCTGGCGAAGACGCCGGCCGAGCTGCAGCCGCTGGTCGAGTCGATGAACGGGCTGTTCTCGCGCATCGAGGCCACGCTGGCGCGCGAGCGCCGCTTCACCGCCGACGCCGCCCACGAGCTGCGCACACCGCTGGCCGTGCTGCGCGCGCAGTGGGACGTGGTGCGCCGCGCCGCGCCCGGTGCCGAGCGCGACCTGGCCGAGGGCAAGCTGTCGCTCGGCCTCGAGCGGCTCGACCGGCTGGTCACGCAGATGCTCGCGCTGTCGCGGCTGGAGGCCGGCAGCACCGCGCTGGCGCGGCAGCAGATCGACTGGGAGCAGGTCGTCGAGCAGGCGATGAGCGACTGCCTGCCGCTGGCCGAGCGGCGCCGCATCGAGCTGGCCTGCGACTGGGCCCAGCCGGCCGGCCGGCCGCCGCTGCCGCTGCTCGGCGATGCCGCGCTGCTGGCGGTGCTGCTGCGCAACCTGCTCGACAACGCGGTGCGTTACGCACCGGCCGGCAGCGCCGTGCTGCTGCGTTTCGGCGAGTCGCGGCTGGAGGTCGAGAACGACGGCGAGCCGCTCGCCGACGAGCAGCTCGCGCGCCTGGGCGAACGTTTCTACCGCCCCGAAGGCCAGGAGGAGATCGGCAGCGGCCTGGGCCTGTCGATCGTGCAGCGCATCGCCGCGCTGCACGGCATGGGCGTGCGCTTCGCGCGCCGCGAGGGCGGGCGCGGCATGCGCGTCAGCGTCGGCTTCTGAGCAGGCTCAGCGTTCCGCGCGGGCCCTGTCGAGCAACACGCGGGCCTCTTCGCGGCGGCCGGTGTCGGCCACGTGGCGGCCGGGGCGCAGCGGTGCCTGCAGCGCGTGCTCGAGGTAGATCGTCGCCTCGTTGGCATGGCCGTTGTCGAGCAGGAACTCGCCGTAGCAGAAGTTCGGATCGATGCCGTTCGGGTCGAGCGCCAGCGCCTGCTCGAGCAGCGCCTTGGCGCGGGCCTTGTCGCCGAAGCCCAGCGGCCAGCCCGGCGCCTTGGCGTACAGCATGCCCAGGCTGTGGTACGCCAGGCCGTCGAGCGCGCGGCCATCGATACGGATGGCGCTCTCGTAGAGGGCCTTGGCACGCCGGACCAGGCTCAGCGCGCCGAGGCCGTGCTTCTCGCCGGCCCAGGAGCTGATGATGATGCCTTCCCACACCAGCGGCTCGGCACGCGCCGGCTGCGCTTCGGCGAACCGATGGGCGCGGGCGGCCAGCGCCTCGAAGCGCTTCTCGCGTTCGGCGTTCGGCGTCTGGTAGCGGATCACCTCCCAGTCGTGCTGCAGTTGCACGAGTTCGTCCTCCGCGGCGCCGGCGCGCAGCGAGAGTGCCGGCGCCAGCGCGGCGAGCAGGGTCAGGGTGGTCCGCAGGAGGGTCATGTCGACATCGCCGGGCCGGCACGGCGGCGACGCTGCACATCACCCGGACGCGGTGATGTTGGGCAGACCGGGTTAGCGCGAGCTTAAGCGCCGGGCCGACGTGGCGCGGGACTCAGCCCAGGGCTTCGTCGAGCACCTCGACCCAGTGGCGAACCGGCGTGCCGGTGCCCGAGGCGAGATGCTGGATGCAGCCGATGTTGGCCGAGACGATCACCTCGGCCTGCAGCGGTGCCAGGTGGCCGAGCTTGCGGTCGCGCAGCTGGTACGACAGCTCCGGCTGCAGCACCGAGTAGGTGCCGGCCGAGCCGCAGCACAGGTGCGACTCGTTCCCCGCCAGCCTGACGTCGAAGCCCAGCGCGCCGAGCTGCGTCTCGACGCCGCCGCGCAGCTGCTGGCCGTGCTGCAGCGTGCAGGGCGGGTGGAAGGCGAGCTTCTTCGGCCCCTTGCCGCGCAGGCGCGGCTTCAGCTTCGGCACCAGCTCGGGCAGCAGCTCGCTGAGGTCCTTCGTCAGCCCGACGATGCGCTGCGCACGTTCGGCGTAGGCCGGGTCGTCGGCCAGTGCGTGTGCATAGTCCTTCACCTGCGCGCCGCAGCCGGAGGCGTTCATCACGATCGCCTCGACCTTGCCGGCGCTGACCAGCGGCCACCAGGCGTCGATGTTGCGGCGCATGTCGGCCAGCCCGCCGGCGACGTCGCTCATGTGGGTGCGGATCGCGCCGCAGCAGCCGGCGCCATCGGCGACCAGCGTCTGGATGCCGGCGGCATCGAGCACGCGCGCGGTGGCGCTGTTGACGTTGGGCATCATCGCCGGCTGCACGCAGCCCATCAGCATCAGCACCTTGCGTTCGTGCTCGCGCGTCGGCCAGCGGTGCGCCTGCTCGGGCTGGCGGGCCGGCACCTTGTTCTGCAGCGAGGCCGGCAGCAGCGGCCGCACCAGCTGGCCGAGCTTCATCGCCGGGCCGAACAGCGGCGAGGGCAGGCCTTCCTTCAGCAGCCAACGCACGGCACGCTCGCCGGCCGGCCGCTCGACACGCTCTTCGACCACCTTGCGGCCGATCTCGACCAGGTGGCCATACTGCACGCCCGACGGGCAGGTGCTCTCGCAGTTGCGGCAGGTCAGGCAGCGGTCCAGGTGCTGCTGCGTGCTGCGCGTGACCGGCTTGCCTTCCAGCACCTGCTTGATCAGGTAGATGCGGCCGCGCGGGCTGTCGAGCTCGTCGCCGAGCAGCTGGTAGGTCGGGCAGGTGGCGGTGCAGAAGCCGCAGTGCACGCACTTGCGCAGGATGGCCTCGGCCACCTCGCCGTCGCGCGTGCCTTTGAACTCGGGGGACAGCGTGGTCTGCATGACGGGGTCTCGAAAATCGTTGCGTTCAGAACAGCCGCGCCAGCAGCGGCATCAGCAGCGCGGCCAGCACCACCTGCACGCCCAGCGCGAGGCCGGCGTAGGCGCCGGCGTCGGGGTGGACCTGCAGCGCGCGTGCCGCGCCGATGCCGTGCGACACCGTGCCCAGCGCGAAGCCGCGCACCTCGGGCTCGGCGATGCGCAGCGCGTCGAACAGGTACTTGCCGCTGATCGCGCCGACCAGCCCGGTGACCACCGCGAAGGCCGCCGCCAGCGCCGGGATGCCGCCGAGCTGTTCGGCGATGCCCATCGCCACCGGCGCGGTGACCGACTTCGGCGCCAGCGAACGCAGCACCGCGTCGGGCAGGCCGAGCGCCCAGCCGAGGCCGACCGCCGCCGTGGCGGCAGCGGCGCCGCCGGCCAGCGCCGCCAGCAGCACCGCCGCGGCACGCCGGCGCAGTTCGGCACGGCGCTGCCACAGCGGCCAGGCCAGCGCCACCACCGCCGGGCCGAGCAGGAAGTGGATGAACTGCGCGCCGGCGAAGTAGGTCGGGTAGGCGGTGCCGCTCGCCGTCAGCAGCAGGGCCAGGGTCAGCACCGTCCACAGCACCGGGTTGGCCCAGGGTGCATGGCCGACACGCTCGTAGACGGCCTGCGCGATCACGTAGGTGGTCAGCGTCGCGGTCAGGCCGAACAGCGGCGTCGCCGACAGGTAGACCCACAGTTCGACGAAGCTGTGCATGGTGGTTCAGTTTTCGGCGCCGCGCGGCATCAGCGCGCGCAGCACCAGCGCGGTGACCGCCAGCCCGACCCAGCTGGAGACGACGATCACCACCAGCATGCGCAGGCCGTGCTGGGTGATCAGGCCGACGTGGGTCATCACGCCGACGCCGACCGGCACGAACAGCAGCGACAGGTGGGCGAGCAGCACCTCGGCCGCCGCGCCGACCGGCGCGCGCACCGGCGCCCAGTTCAGCGCGATGAGCAGGATCAGCAGGCCCAGCACCGGCCCCGGCAGCGGCAGGCCGCCGAGCCGTGCCAGTGCCTCGCCGGCGGACTGCGCGAGCAGCAGGTAGGCCAGGCCCTTCAGCGCTTGCATCGTGTTGCGCGCCCGGTCTTCAGAGGCCGGGGTAGAGGCGGCCGGGGTTGAAGACGCCGTTCGGGTCGAACGACTTCTTCAGCTCGCGGTGGATGCGGTCCAGCGGCGCCTTCAGCGGCGCGAAGGCGCCGGCCGACTTGTCGTTGGCACGGAACAGCGTGGCATGGCCGCCGGCCTTCGAGGCGGCGTCGCGCACCAGCGAGGCCGGCGCGGCGCAGCACACCCAACGCTGCGCGCCGCCCCATTCGATCAGCTGCTCGCCGGGCAGGGCCAGCGCCGGCGTGGTCGGCGGTACCGACAGACGCCACAGCCGCGCGCCGCCGTCGACCGCGGCGGCGGCCTTGGTGAAGAACTCGTCGTGGTGGTGGCGCAGGCCGTTCCAGAACGGCGTCGCGTGGGCCGGTTCGATGACTTCGCCGCCCATGCTGTCGATGGCCGACTGCACCGCCGCCAGCGCGCCGCGCAGACGCAGCAGCAGCGTGCCGTCCCACCAGGCGCTGGCGTTGATCGGCAGCGGCTGGCCGCCCCATTCGTTGAGCTGGCGGATCGCCTGCGCCTGGTCCATCGCGAAGCGCAGCGTCGCGGTGGCCGGCGCCACCGGCAGCACCTTCAGCGAGACCTCGAGGATCACGCCCAGCGTGCCCATCGAGCCCGCCAGCAGGCGCGAGACGTCGTAGCCGGCGACGTTCTTCATCACCTGGCCGCCGAAGCTGAGCACCTCGCCGCGGCCGTTGAGCAGCGTGGCGCCGAGAATGTAGTCGCGCACCGCGCCGACCGCCGCGCGCGACGGGCCCGACAGGCCGGCGGCGACCATGCCGCCGACGGTGGCGCCGGCGCCGAAATGCGGCGGCTCGAAGGGCAGGCACTGGCCCTTCTCGGCCAGCGTGGCCTCCAGCTCGGCCAGCGAGGTGCCGCAGCGCGCAGTGACCACCAACTCGGTCGGTTCGTAGCTGGAGATGCCCTCGAGCACGCGGGTGTCGAGCAGCTCGCCGGACGGCGGTTCGCCGTAGAAGGCCTTGGTGCCGCCACCCTGGATGCACAGCTGGGCATTGGCCGACTGCGCGCTCTGCACGCGGTCGATCAGGAGCTGGAGCGCGGGATCGTGGATCGACATGGGCGTTCAGAAGCGGGGGATGTCGGCAAACGGCAGCAGCCCGCGCGAGACGTGCATCTTTCCGTACTCGGCGCAGCGGTGCAGCGTCGGGATCACCTTGCCGGGGTTGAGCAGTTCCTTCGGGTCGAAGGCGCGCTTCAGAGCGAACATCTGCTCGCGCTCGGCCGGCGCGAACTGCACGCACATCGAGCTGAGCTTCTCGATGCCGACACCATGCTCGCCGGTCACCGTGCCGCCCATGCGCACGCTGGTCTCGAGGATGTCGGCACCGAACTGCTCGCAGCGGTGCATCTGGTCGGGGTCGTTGGCGTCGAACAGGATCAGCGGGTGCAGGTTGCCGTCGCCGGCGTGGAACACGTTGGCGCAGCGCAGGCCGTACTTCTTCTCCATCTGCTGGATGGCCAGCAGGATGTCGGCCAGGCGCTTGCGCGGGATGGTCGAGTCCATGCACATGTAGTCGGGGCTGATGCGGCCCGAGGCGGGGAAGGCGTTCTTGCGGCCGCTCCAGAACTTCAGCCGCTGGGCCTCGTCCTTGCTGACCTCGACCCGCGTCGCGCCGCAGCCGGTCAGCACGTCCAGCATCCGGCTGATCTCCTCGGCCACCTCCTCCGGCGTGCCGTCGCTCTCGCACAGCAGGATGGCCTCCGCATCGAGGTCGTAGCCGGCGTGCACGTAGTCCTCGACGGCGGCGGTCATCGGCTTGTCCATCATCTCCAGGCCGGCCGGAATGATGCCGGCACCGATCACGCTGGCCACCGCGTCGCCGGCCTTCCTCATGTCGTCGAAGCTGGCCATGATGCAGCGCGCCAGCTGCGGCTTGGGCACCAGCTTGACCGTCACCTCGGTGGTCACCGCCAGCATGCCCTCGCTGCCGACCAGCACGCCCATCAGGTCGAGCCCGGCGGCGTCGAGCGCCTCGGAGCCGAACTCGACTGCCTCGCCCTCGACGGTGAAGCCGCGCACGCGCAGCACGTTGTGCACCGTCAGGCCGTACTTCAGGCAGTGGACCCCGCCGGAGTTCTCGGCCACGTTGCCGCCGATCGTGCAGGCGATCTGGCTGGACGGGTCGGGCGCGTAGTACAGGCCGTGCGGCGCGGCGGCCTCGCTGATCGCCAGGTTGCGCACGCCGCACTGCACGCGCGCGGTGCGCGACAGCGGGTCGAGCGAGACGATCTTGTTGAACTTGGCCAGGCTCATCGTCACGCCCAGCTTGTGCGGCAGCGCACCGCCGGACAGACCCGTGCCGGCGCCGCGTGCGACCACCGGCACGTTCAGGCGGTGGCAGGTGCGCAGCACGGCGGCCACCTGCTCCTCGGTTTCGGGCAGCGCCACCGCGAGCGGCTGCTCGCGGTAGGCGGTCAGCCCGTCGCACTCGTAGGGCAGCGTGTCCTCGGTGTGCCACAGCAGCGCATGCGCCGGCAGCACGGCGGAGAGTTCGGCCACCACCTCGGCGCGGCGCGCGGCGCGGTTGACCCGCACCGGCTCGCCCGGCAGCGTCGCCATGTCCAGCATCGATGGAGCGTTCACGTCGAGTCTCCAGTGGCTGTTGCACGCCACCCGTGAGGGCGGACTGTAACGCCCCGCGCGGGGGCGCTCCTCAGCGCACGACCATCAGCGTGAAGGGCCAGACATAGGCCTGCAGCGTCACGAACACGCCGACCAGGCAGGCCAGCGCGATCGAGTGGAAGAACACGTAACGCAGGATGTCGCCTTCGTGGTTGAACCAGCGTGTCGCGGTGGAGGCGACCACGATCGACTGTGCATCGATCATCTTGCCCATCACGCCGCCCGAGCTGTTGGCGGCGCCCATCAGGTTGGGGCTCAGGCCCAGCTGCTCGGCAGCGACCTTCTGCATGCCGCCGAACAGCACGTTCGAAGCGGTGTCCGAGCCGGTCAGCGCCACGCCCAGCCAGCCCATCAGCGTGCCGAAGAAGGGATACAGCACGCCGGTGTTGGCAAACGCCAGGCCGAGCGTGGTGTCGGTGCCGGAGAAGCGCGTCAGCGTGCCCAGCGCCAGCATCAGCACGATGGTCAGCAGCGAGTAGCGCACCAGCCACAGCGTGCGCACGAAGCTCGTCAGCAGCTGCAGCGGGTTGTACTTCATCACCAGCCCGCCGACGATGGCCGCCAGCAGGATGCCGGTGCCGGTGGCCGACAGCAGGTTCAGCGTGTAGACCGCCGCCTCCTTGTGCGGCGCCTTGACCACCGGCGGCATCTTCTCGACCAGGTTGTGCAGGCCTTCGATCGGGAAGCTGGGCGCGAAGATGCCGTTGAACCAGGCCTTCACCGGCGGCAGGCCCCAGATGAAGACGAACACCGTCAGGATCGCCCAGGGCGTCCAGGCGCGGATCACGTCGGCGCGCGGATGCACGGTCGGCGGCGGTGCGACATGGCCCTCGCCGCCGTCCTGCTCGTGGCCCTTCAGCGACACCGAGGTCCAGATCGACTTCGGCTGCCAGACCTTCAGGAAGCCGACCAGCGAGATCATCGAGACCACCGCGGCGATCACGTCGACCAGCTCGGGCCCGATGTAGTTGGAGACCAGGAACTGCGACAGCGCGAAGCTGGCGCCCGTGACCAGGATGGCCGGCCAGATCTCCCACATCGCCTTGCGGCCGGCGAAGGCCCAGATCAGCCAGAACGGCACCAGCAGCGAGAAGAAGGGCAACTGGCGGCCGATCATCGCCGACACTGCCATCAGGTCGTAGCCGTGCACCTTGGCCAGCGTGATCACCGGCGTGCCCAGTGCGCCGTAGGCCACCGGCGCGGTGTTGGCGATCAGCGAGAGGCCCGAGGCGGCCAGCGGCGAGAAGCCCAGGCCGATCAGGATCGCCGCGGTGACCGCCACCGGTGTGCCGAAGCCGGCCGCACCCTCGAAGAAGGCGCCGAAGGCGAAGGCGATCAGCAGCAGCTGCAGGCGGCGGTCCTGGGTGATGCCGGCGATCGAGTCCTGCAGGATCTTGAAGCTGCCGTTCTGTTCGGTCAGCTGGTGCAGGAAGATGATGTTCAGCACGATCCAGCCGATCGGCAGCAGGCCGGTCAGGCCGCCGAGCAGCGCGGCGTTGCCGGCCATGCCGGCGGGCATGCCGTAGGCGAAGATCGCGATCGCCAGCGCGGCCAACAGGCCCAGCGCCGCGGCGATGTGCGCCTTGATGTGGAAGAACCCGAGGGCCGCGAGCATCACCACCACCGGCACCGCGCCGAGCAGGGTGGACACGAACATGTTGCCGAAGGGGTCGTAGACCTGCTGCCAGACCATGGCTTGTCTCCTGATTTGAAGTGGTGCACGGGCGGCCAGCCGAACCGCCCGAATCTGGGGCGCGACTGTAGAGATGGGCCAAGGGCCGCGCGTGAAGATTCTTCAGCGCCGGCGTGAGCGTTTTTCAGGCCGTCAGGCCCGTGCAAGCCCCCGCGCCGTCAGGCGAGTGCCAGTCTCAGCCAGTCGACGAAGGCGGCGCATTCCCAGCGCTCCAGCGCCCCCGACTTCCAGCACAGGAAGTGATGGTTCGGCGAGGCCACCTGGCGTGGCGACAGGCGCACCAGCCGGCCGTTGTCCAGCCAGTCGCGGCCCAGCTTCAGGCGCATCAGCGTGACGCCGAAGCCGGCGGCCGCGGCGTCGAGCATCAGCCCGACGTCGTTGAACTGCGCACCCTCGCGCGGCTCGGGCAGCGCGACGCCGCAGGCGCGGAACCAGGTGTTCCACGACTCCAGCGAGCTGCGGATCAGCCGCGCGCGCGACACCTGCTCGAGCGTGTCGAAGCCGTCGAACGGGCCGGCTTCGTTGAGGTACTCGGGGCTGCACACCGGCACCACCTCGTCGCTGAGGATGCGCAGCTGCTCGACGCCCGCGTAAGGCCCGGTGCCGTAGCGGATCTCCAGGTCGGACTCCTCGGCCTTCACGTCGGCCAGCGGGATGGCCACCTGCAGGATCAGCTCGACCTCGGGATAGGCATGGCGGAACAGCGCCAGCCGCGGCAGCAGGATCTGGCGCGAGAAGGTCGGCGTGACCGCCAGGCGCAGCCGGGCTCCGGTCGGCGCCGGCGCATTGCCGGGCAGTTGCTGCAGCGCCTGCAGGCCCTGGCGCACGTGCACCAGGTAGGCGGCGCCGTCGGCCGACAGCGTGAAGTCGTTGCGCGCGAACAGGCGCACTCCGAGCTGCGACTCGAGCTGGCGCATGCGGTGGCTGACCGCGCTGGGCGTGACGCTCAGCTCGTCGGCCGCCAGCGTGACGCTGCGCAGCCGCGCCAGCGCCTCGAAGCTGAGCAGGCAGTGGATCGGCGGGATTCTGGACGGGGGCATCAGGCCCGGAACACCGTCAGCACGCCGGTGTAGCCGTAGAGGTGGTGGCGGGCGATTTCGCCGGCGGCGAAGAAGCCGGCCAGCGGCACGTCGCCGAGCGCGTGGCGCACGATCTGCAGCTCGGCCGAAGCGCCGCCGAAATGCGGGCCGCCGCGCCCCGAGCAGCTGACGTAGATCGCCCCGGCGATGGCCGCGGCCGGCTGCTCGGCCGCCGTGCCGGGCAGCGCCGGCACGGCTTCCTCCTGCGGCGCCAGCTCTTCGCGGATCTCGGCGCAGATGCGCACCAGGTCGCGCCGCGCCGCCTCGGTGTTGCGCTGGCAGAAGGCGAGCTGCAGGCCCTCGGGCGCGCTGTCGCCGATGGCGATGCCGCGGCGTGCCGGGTCCAGCCCGATCAGGTGGCGCACCCGCGTGTCGGGGCCGAAGGCGCCGCGCCGCGCGGCGCCGCCGTCGTCGCCGCGGTCGGCCGGGTCGGACAGGCCGACCAGCGTCTGGCGGATCTGCGGCAGCGCCTCGCGCGGCTCGCGGCCGGCCAGCCCGAGGTCGGCGAGCAGGCAGTCCAGCGCCGGCTCGCCGTCCAGCGCGGTGATGACATTGGCATTCGATTCCGTCACCGTGCGCAGCCGGCCGACCGGCTGGCAGCCCTGGGTCACGCGCGAGACCAGCCCGACGCCGCTGCCGAAGGCCACGCCGGACAGACCGCCGCCGAGCACCGCGTCGGCGATGTGCAGCGTGCGCGTGCGTGCCGAGGCCAGGCCGCCGAACAGGTAGCCACTGGCGGTGCGCTCGCTCATGTCGGCGATCAGCTCGGCCAGGTCGGGCGTGGCCGGGTCGGCATGCACCTGCGCCGTGAATGCCGGAAAGCCACCCAGCGGCCGCGCGCCCGAGAAGACGCGGAAGGCCTCGCGCGGCAGCTCGGCGAGCATCACCGACAGGCCCGGCTCGTCGAAGTACTCGACGCCGCTGGCGGCGACGCCGACGCCCACCGAGCCGGTCCAGGCCACGCCGGGCCAGTGGCGCTGCAGCTCGGCCAGCAGCGCCTCGGCGCCGCCAGCGTGGTGGTCGCTGAGGTAGACCCAGCCCAGCGTCGGCTCGAAGGGCGCGCGCTCGCGGCGCTGCGCCTCGAGCTGCGGCTGCACCATCGCCAGCGCGAGGCGCCAGTCGGGATGGCTGGCATGGGCCTGCAGGAACGGCTTCATCAGGGCGCGCCCTTCTTCTTCGAGATCGACTTGCGCGTCGCCGTGCGTGCCGCCGCGCCGGCGCCGCGCGCCACCGCACCGGGCACCGAAGCGGCCTTCTTCAGGGTCTGGCCGGCGGCGTCGAAACTCTGCTTGACCATCGTGCCGGCCAGGTTCTTGGCCGCGTCGGTGGCGCCTTCCTTCATCGCGTTGGCGGCCAGCTGGGTGAACTGCTTGGTCAGCGCGCCCCACCACTGCATCGGGTCGACGGCCTGGGCCATCTCGGCGGCAGCGGCGTCGGCCTTCGCGGCCGGCTTGCGTGCCGCTCTGGCCTTCTTCGCGGCCGCCGGCGCCGCGTCGGTCTTCGTGGCGGGTGCGGCGGCCGCCTCGGGCACACGCAGCGTCATCGCCTCGCGCAGGTCGTCCATCTGCACGTTCATGGTCTTCAGCGTCGACAGCGTCATGCGCTGCACTTCCAGTGCCTGGATGGTGGCGCCGAGCATGCGCGCGTTCTGCTCCAGCCAGAACTGCACCGTGCGCAGCTCCTCGATGCGCTTCTCCAGCTCCTCCGGGTTCAGCGTCGGCGCGACCCACTGCCCGATGTTGGGCAGCGCGGAGCCGGCGTTCTTGACCAGTCCCTGCAGGAAGTCGAATCCGGGAACGAGCTTGGCGAAGGCGGCGGCGTCGGCCATGGGGAGGTCTCCTCGGTGGTTGTTCTGGGTGGGGATCATTGTGCGCGCGGCCCGTCCGCTCGTGTCGGCCCGCCCGTGCGTGCCGGCCGGTTCAGCGCGCCAGCTCCAGCAGGCGCGCCAGGCGGGGCTCGTCCGGGCGTTCGATGCTGTCCAGGCGCGACAGCTGCGCGTGGGCCTGCGCGAAGTACGGCCTGGCCTCGGCGCCGCGGCCCAGCGCCAGCAGGTTCTCGGCGATCTCCTCGGGCACGAAGCCGTCGACCGCCCGGGCGGCGGCCAGCTCGCTTTCCAGGCCACGCAGCAGAGCCAGTGCCTCGTCGTGGCGGCGCAGCGCGCGCAGTTCGAAGGCGATCATCCAGTGCGCCTCGCGCAGGCGCTCGGGCCGGGCGCCGTCGCGCTGGCGCGCTGCCAACGCGTCGCGGAAACTGGCCAGTGCTTCGTCGTGGCGGCCGGCCTCGTGCAGGCTCCAGCCGATGTTGTGCGTCAGCGAGGCCTCCCAGCGCCGCGCCTGCGGGTCCTGCGCCGCGCGGGCGACGGCCAGCGCACGCTGGTTGGCCTCCAGCTGTGCCTGCGGGTCGGGCTCGACCAGCGCCACCATGTGCAGCGCGTCGACGTGCAGGTACTCCAGTCTCGCGCTGCGTGCCAGCTGCTCGGCCTGCAGGAACAGCGGCCGCGCCTTCGCCGGCTCGCGTGCCGACCGCCAGGCGCGCCCACGCTCGAGCAGCGTGCGCACGCGCGGCTCCGGCCCGGCGCCGGGCAGCAGCGCGTCGACCGCGTCGAGCTCGCGGTGCGCCTCGTCGAAGCGCCGCCGCAGGCCCAGCGTACGGGCGATCTGCGTGCGCAGCGACAGCGCGGCGTCGTGCGTCGGCGGGGCCGCCGCGTCTGCCAGCGCGGCGCGAAAGCGTGCTTCGCTGGCCGCCGGGTCGTCGAAGTCCCACAGGGCGAGGATGTCGGGCATGGGTGCCTCCAGCACGATGCGCTCGACGCGGTAGCCGCGCTGCGCCAGCAGCGCCGGCACACCGCGCGGGCCGATCAGGTGCAGGCTGCCGACCGCGGCGAAGACCTGCTGGCCGCCGCGGTGCAGCTGGTCGATGCGTGCCGCCATCGCCGGGTTGCGGCCCTCGAGCAGGCGGCGCATCGCGGCGGCCTCGGCGGCGCTGCGCTGGCACTCGCACCACTCGGCGTAGCGCGCCAGCCGCGCGTGGTCGGCGCTGGCCCAGACTTGCGCGATGTGGCCGAGCAGGGCCTGTGCACGGCCGCTGTCCAGCTCGTCGAGGGTGCTGGCGACCAGCTCGTGCAGCTCGCTGCGCGGGCCGCCGACCAGCGCCTTCAGCTGCTCGTCGACACTCTCGAGCGCGGCCAGCACCTTGCCGTCGCGCCGGGCCAGCGCGGCCAGCGCCATGTCGATGCCGTAGGCCGGCTCCAGGCCGAGGCGGCGGCCGGCGAGCATGCCCAGCGTGGCCAGCTGCAGCTCCGGCTTCATGCCGCCGAGCGCCTCGGCCACTGCGCACTCGGCCAGCGCGCGCCGGTCCAGGCGCCGCTGCAAGGCGGCGGGCAGCGCGTCGCCGGGCACGGCCCGGCTGCCGGCGGCCAGGCGACGCTGGGTGTCGGGGTCGGTCAGGTCGAGCTCGAGCGCGAGCACCTGGCTGGCGGCGAAGGCTTCGCGCACCTGCGGGCCGGGGAACACCCAGTCGAGCCGGCCCATGTGCACCGTGCCGTACAGCCAAGACTCTCGCCCGTCCTTCTGCAGCCGCCACAGGAAGCCACGGTCGCGGGCCTCGCGCTCGGCGCTGGCCAGCGCCTGCGCGCTGGGCGGTGCGGGCGGTGGCGGGCAGTCGGCCTGGGCGCGAGCCGCCGGCGACAGCAGCGCCGCGGCCAACGCGAGGGTACTCGCGACGGCATGGCGGAAGGATCGCGGCAGCGGCATGCCCGCCAGCTTAGCGGCCTGCCGGCGCACGCAGGTCGATGCGCAGCACGCCGTCGCGCTGCTGCCACTGCAGCCGCGACAGCACGTCCATGCCCAGCAGCGGTCGGTCTTCGAGGCCGGGCAGCGCTACCACCGGCAGGCGCTGCGCGCGCACGCCGCCATGCAGCGCGATGTCGGCGCGCACCACCTCGCCGGTGACCACGCCGCCGGCGGTGCTGGACTGCACCGTGTCGATGGCGCGCAGCCCCAGTTCGCGCGCCAGCGCGGTGGGAATGGCGGTGCCGGTGGCGCCGGTGTCGATCAGGAAGTCGACCGCGCGGCCATCGATCGTGCCGGGCCAGTGGTAGTGGCCGTCCGGCCCGCGGCGGATCTCGACCACCTCGCCGCCGATGCTGAAGCGCGCCTGCGCGGCGCGGTGCTGCCACCACTGCACGGCCAGGAACAGACCCAGGCCGACCAGCAGCCAGACGGTGACGACCTTGAAGGTTCGCGGCAGTTCTGCACTCATCCCGCTACGATGCCACGACCATGAAAGCCCTCTTCCACCTCGCCTACCACGTGACCGACCTGGCGGCGGCGCGCCGCTTCTACGGCGGCGTGCTTGGCTGCCGCGAAGGGCGCAGCACCGACACCTGGGTCGACTTCGACTTCTTCGGCCACCAGATCTCACTGCACCTGGGCGAACCGTTCAGGACCACCGACACCGGCCGCGTCGGCGACAAGCTGGTGCCGATGCCGCACCTTGGCCTGGTGCTGCAGCGCGCCGACTGGCAGGTGCTGGCCGAGCGTCTGCGCGCCGCCGGCACCGCGTTCGTGCTGGAGCCGCAGCTGCGCTTCGCCGGCCAGCCCGGCGAGCAATGGACGATGTTCTTCCGCGACCCCTGCGGCAACCCGATCGAGGTCAAGGGCTTCGAGCGCCTCGACCAGCTCTACGACGCCTGAACGCTGCCGCTCAGCGGCGCGACCGTCTGCTCGATCGCGCCGAACACGCTGCTGCCGTCGCTGCCCTTCATCTCGATGCGGATGGTGTCGCCATAGCGCATGAACTCGGTCTTCGGCGCGCCCGACTCGATGGTCTCGATGGCGCGCTTCTCGGCGATGCAGCTGTAGCCGCGCGACCAGTCCTTGTTGCTGACCGTCCCGCTGCCGACGATGCTGCCGGCGCGCACGTTGCGCGTCTTGCAGATGTGCGCGATCAGCTGGCCGAAGTGGAAACTCATTTCCTCGCCGGCGTCGCACAGGCCGACACGCTTGCCGTTCCACACCGACTCCAGGTTCAGGTGCACCCGCCCGCCGCGCCAGGCGCCACCGAGCTCGTCGGGCGTCACCGCGACCGGGCTGAAGGCGGTGGCCGGCTTGCTCTGGAAGAAGCCGAAGCCCTTGGCCAGCTCGTCGGGGATCAGGTGGCGCAGCGAGACGTCGTTGGCCAGCATCAGCAGGCGGATGCCCTCCAGCGCGGCGTCCGGCGTGCTGCCCATCGCCACGTCGCCGGTGATCACCGCGACCTCGGCCTCGAAATCGATGCCGTAGGCCTCGTCGGGCACGACGATGTCGGCGGTCGGGCCGATGAAGTCGTCGCTGCCGCCCTGGTACATCAGCGGGTCGCTGTAGAAGCTCTCGGGCACCGCCGCGCCGCGCGCCTGGCGCACCAGCTCGACGTGGTTGATGAAGGCCGAGCCGTCGGCCCACTGGAAGGCGCGCGGCAGCGGCGCCATGCATTTCTGCGGCTCGAAGGCAAAGGCGTGGCGCGCCTTGCCGTGGTTCAGCGTCAGGTACAGGTCCTCGAGCTGCGGCGACAGGAAGTTCCAGTCGTCCAGCACCTGCTGCAGCCGGGTCGCGATGCCGCTGGCATAGTGCGCGGTCGAGAGATCGCGCGAGACGACGACCAGCTGGCCGTCGCGCGATCCGTCCTGGTAGGTGGCGAGTTTCATGCGGTGTGCACCGAAGCGGTGGGACAAGAGGGTGGGCCCGGGCGTGGGCGAAAGGGCGATTGTCGATGCTGTCGGCCGGGGCTGATCCGCGCCGCCGCCGCGCGCTGGCCGGGCTCGCCGTGGCGGCGCTGGTGCTGCACGGTCTGCTGATCGGCAGTCTCGGCCCCGGGCTGGCGCCGCTGCCCGACAAGCCCGGTGGAGCCACACCCATCCAGGTGCGCACGCTGGTCGCGCCGGTGCTGGCGGTGGCGGAACCGCCGCCGCCCGCGCCCGTCGCCATCGCGCCGACGCCTCGCCCGCCGCCGCCGCCGCGCCCGGCGGTGGTGGTGCCGCCCGAGGTGGTGCCGGAGCCGGGCTATGTGCGCGGGCCACCGTCGGAGCCGGTGCTGAACCCCGAGCCGCTGGTCAGCGCCAACCCGGACTCGCTGCCCTTGCCGGTCGAGGCCGAGCGTGCGGCGTCGGCGCCCGTCGCCGCCGCGGAGCAAGCGGTGGCGCCGGCTTCACCGGCCTCGGCGGCAGGCGCGCTGGCCGACGCCGCGCCGCCACCGCTGTACAGCACCCGCCTGCCGCCGCCGATGACGCTGCGCTACGAGCTGCGCCGCGGCCGCCTGAGCGGCAGCGGCGAGCTGCTGTGGCGCCCCGAAGCCAGTGGCTACTCGCTGAAGCTGGAGGGCTCGGTGGTCGGCCTGAACGTGCTGACCCAGCTCAGCGAAGGTGCGCTCGGGCCGGACGGCCTGGCGCCGCTGCGCTTCACCGACCAGCGTGCCCGCCGTGCCGCGGTGGCCGCCAACTTCGAGCGCGAGGCCGGGCGTATCCGCTTCTCCGGCCCCTCGCACGAAGTGCCCTGGCAGCGCGGCGTGCAGGACCGGCTGAGCTGGATGGTGCAGCTCGCCGCAGTGGCGGCCGCCGAGCCTGCGCGGCTGGCCGCTGGCGAACGCATCGTGCTGCAGGTGGTGGGCGCGCGTGGCGACAGCTCGCTGTGGGCCTTCCGCAGCGAAGGGCCGGAGACGTTGACGCTGTTCTCCGATCGCATCGAGACGGTGCGGCTGCTGCGCGAGCCGCGCTCGGCCTACGACACGCGCGTCGAGGTCTGGCTGGATCCGGCACGCCACCACCTGCCGGTGCGCGCCACGCTGGGCAGCGGCGACGAGGACCGGCTGGAGCTGCGCCTGCGCGAGATGCTGCCCTGAGCACGTCGTGGGCTTGATTTATGCATCGGCGGACGCAACTCCGGTGTCAGGAGAATCTCGCCATGCAGATGCTTTACAACTCGGACAGCTTCGCGGTCGTCTCGTTCGACGTGCCGGACGCCAGCGGCGCCCAGCCGGTCAACCGTGGCGGCTACGAGATCGTCGACAAGTTCGCCCGCAAGGAGATCTTCCTGCAGGGCGCGCTGGCCGAGCGTTTCAAGCAGGGCGTGCAGGAGCTGATCGAGTCCAGTCCCTCGGAAGAGGAAATGGACGAGTACATCGAGCGCTTCGCGGAGCTGTCGTCGCAGCCGCTGGTGCTGCACTGAGCGCCGCGACGGCCGCAGACGGCCGTGTGAGCTTCACCACGTTCGCAGGGGTGCCGCGGTCGACGCCTGCCGGCCGGCTGCGTTATGGTCGGGTCGGCTGCGCGTGACGCCGCAGGGGCTTGCCCCAGGGCGCCGCGTGGGCCAAGATGGTCCCGCCCCAGGAGGTGATCGATGGTGAAGCACAGCCGGAGCGCCGGTGAAGGCCGGCCTGTCCTGTCGCCCGGGCTTGCCGAGGCGCCGGTGCTGGACCGCATGTGCTCCCACTTCGTGCTGTCGCTCACCATGCGCAACGTCGCGCGCTTCAACCCGCGGCGCGACTGGAACAGCCTGCTCTCGCTGACCGGCAAGCACCTGGTCTGGCCGGCCTCGGTGCTGCAGCGCCTGCGCGGCTTCCTCAACGCTGCGCTGCAAGCGCGAACGAGCAGTGGCGCGAGCACGAAGCGCTGTCCGACGCCAAGTTCATCGAACGCCACGGCGCCTGGCGCGGCCCCTACGAGGAAGGCACGCTGTTCTTCTACATCGACGAGTACGTCAAGGACGCGCCCAAGGACCTGATGGCCGTGCTCGGTGCCACCGCCGACTGGCTGGAGCGCAGCCTGAAGAAGGAATCGACGCTGGTCGAGAAGAACATCGACGCGCTTGCCGGCCTGTTGCAGCTCAACCCGGCCGAACGGGCGCTGCTGCTGTACGGCACGCTGGCGCGTTACCAGCGCGACCTGCGCGGCCTGCTGGTCGAGTTCAAGGTCAGCAACGCGCAGGAGGCCTATGCGGCGATCGCCCGCGTCGCCGGCGTCAACGAGACCGAGGTCGCCGAGGCGCTGCGTGCCGGCTCGCGGCTCGAACGCATCGGCATGGTCGAGAACCTGATCTCCGAGCACAACATCACCGACCTGGCCGACCTGATGAAGGTCAGCGAGCAGCTGCCGCCGGTGCTGATGCGCGAGTATCAGGGTCCGTCCGACCTGATGGCGGTGTTCACCCGGCCGGCCACGCGCAGCGAGCTGGCGGCGGGCGACTTCCACTACGTCGTCGACGACTGCCGCATGATGACGGCGCTGCTGCGCAACGCGGTGGCGCGCAAGGAGCCGGGCGTCAACATCCTGCTCTACGGCCCGCCCGGCACCGGCAAGACCGAGCTGGCCAAGGTGGCGGCGCAGGCCGCCGGGCTGGAGCTCTACGAGGTCGAGTACGCCGACCGCGACGGCAACTCGCTGTCCGGCCGTGACCGCTACCGCTCGCTGCAGATCAGCCAGGTGTTCCTGAAGGGCAGCGCCAATGTCGCGCTGCTGTTCGACGAGGTGGAAGACGTCTTCCCGCCGATCTCCACCGATGCCGCGCAGCTGATGGCGCGGCTGGACAGCAGCGACGCCGCGCCGACCGGCAGCGTCAGCGGCAAGGCCTGGGTCAACCAGATCCTCGAGACCAACCCGGTGCCGGTGATCTGGGTCACCAACCGCATCGAGCAGATCGACCTGGCGTTCCGCCGCCGCTTCCAGTACCACCTCGAGCTGAAGAGCCCGCCGCCGGGCGCGCGCGAGGCGCTGGTGCAGCGCGCGCTGGCCGGTGTCGAGGTCGGCGAGAGTTTCGCCGCGCGGCTTGTCCGAGCGCCGCGCGCTGACGCCGGCGCAGATCCGCACCGCGGTCAAGTTCGCCCGCCTGGCCGGCGACGGCGGCACCGATGGGGCCGAGGCGCTGATCGAACGCCAGCTGAGCAACGCCGACAAGGCGCTGGGCAACAGCGGCGCCGAGCGCGGCGCGCGCCGCGTCGTGACGCAGTACGACCTGTCGCTGGTCAACACCGAGTCGCGCTTCGAGGTGCCGAAGATCGTCGAGGCGCTGCGCCGCAAGGGCTTCGGCACGCTGTGCTTCTACGGCCCGCCCGGTACCGGCAAGACGGCGCTGGCCGAGCACATCGCCCACCAGCTGCAGCGGCCGCTGATGATCCGCCAGGCCAGTGACCTGGTCAGCAAGTTCGTCGGCGAGACCGAGCAGAACATGGCGAAGATGTTCGAGGAGGCCGAGACCGAGCAGGCCGTGCTGCTGCTCGACGAGGCCGACAGCTTCCTGCGCAGCCGCCGGCTGGCCGAGCGCAACTACGAGGTCAGCGAGGTCAACGAGATGCTGCAGGGCATGGAGCGTTATGCCGGCATCTTCATCTGCACCACCAACCTGTTCCAGGACCTCGACGAGGCGGCGCTGCGCCGCTTCACCTTCAAGATCCAGTTCAAGCCGCTGACGCCGGTGCAGCGCGAGCGCATGTTCGTCGCCGAGGCGCTGGGCGGCGAGGCCGAGCGCCTGAGCGTCGAGCAGCGCAAGCGCCTGGGCGCGATGGAACTGCTGGCGCCGGGCGACTTCGCCGCCGTGCGGCGCCAGGTCGACGTGCTCGGCGAAAGCTTCGAGCCCGACGAGTTCCTGTCGCAGCTGGAGGCGGAGCACCGCGTCAAGCCGGAAGTGCGGCAGCGCCGCGGCATCGGCTTCGTTCACTGAACCCATCCGGCCGGAGCGTGACCGGCCGCACGCTGCGCGCCGCTGCGTGGCTTGAGGCCGGCGTCGGCCAGCCGATAAGGTCGGACAGGATTCCCCTGCACGCGCCTTGGACACTCCCGCCTTCATCGCCTGGCAGTTCTCGCCGGCGCTCGACTTGCTGGCATTCGCGCTGGCCGCCCTGGCGGCCTACGTGGCGCTGGACCTCGTTCGCCGCGTCGGCGCGGCGCATGGGCGCGCCGCCGTGGCTTGGCTGGGCGGCGCTGCACTATCGCTGGCCATGGGCTTGCCCGGCGTGCACTTCGTCACGCTGGCTGGCCGGCCGCTGCACCTGAGCGTCGGCTACGGCGGCCTGCTCAGCGCCGCCGGCTGGATCGCCGGCCTGCTGGCCAGTGCGCTGGTGCTGCGCCTGGGCTTCAGCGGGCCGCTGCAGTGGCGGCGACTGGGCGCCGCGGCGCTGTTGATGGCCGGTGGCACCGTGGCCACCACCGTGGCCTTCCTTACCGACATGCACATGGCGCCGGTACTGCACTGGCGCGTCGATCTGCCGCTGCTGGCCCTGCCGGCCCTGGCCGTGCCGCTGGCGCTGGCCGGCGCGATGGTCGCCGGCGTGCGTGGTGCCGAGCTGCGCTGGCGTTGCGCTGCCGCGCTGCTGGCCGGCCTCGGGCTGGTCGGCGCTCACCGGCTGGTGGTGTTCGGTGCGGGCGTGAGCCCCGGCAGCGTCTCGCTCAACCAGATGGGCTGGCTGTCCGACACCACGCTGGCGCTGCTCGCGGTGGCGGCGACGGCCGCGCTGCTGCTGACCCTGCTGGCGCTGTCGATCATGGAGTCGCGCATGCGGCTGGCGCTGCGCCAGGCGGTCGAGCGCATCGAGGAGGCGACACGCACCGACGCGCTGACCCGGCTGCCGAACCGCCATTCCTTCGAGATGCGCCTCGACGCGGTGGCCCGCCACGCCGCGCACGAGCCGATGCCGATGGCCGTGCTGTTCATCGCGCTGGACCACTTCAAGCCGGTCAACGACTCGTTCGGCCGCCGTATCGGCGACCTGCTGCTGCAGACGCTGGCGCAGCGCCTGCGCGAGGCGATCGGCCAGCGTGGCATGCTGGCGCGCGTCGGCGGCGACGAGTTCGTGCTGCTGCTCGGCGCCGACACCGGCCGTGCCGAGGCCGCGGCGATGTCGCAGCAACTGCTCGACACGCTGGCCGAACCCTGCGAGATCGAGGGCCGGCCGGTGCCGGTGACAGGCTCGATCGGCGTGGTGCTGTACCCGCGCGACGGTTCGCTGTCCGCCGCGATGGCCAATGCCGAGGCGGCCTGCCGCTACGCCAAGCGCAACGGCGGTGCCACCTTCGCCTTCTTCGAGCCGCGCATGCTCGGCGACGCGCGCGAGCAGGCCGAACTGCTGCGCGACCTGCGCCAGGCGGTGGCGCGCAACCAGCTCGAGCTCTACTACCAGCCCAAGGTGCATGCGCCCAGCGGCGAGATCACCGGCGCCGAGGCGCTGCTGCGCTGGCACCACCCGCAGCGCGGCATGGTCAGCCCGGGCGTGTTCATCCCGATCGCCGAACGGCACGGCCTGATCGGCATCCTCGGCCAGTGGGTCATCGACGAGGCCTGTCGCCAGGCGCGCGCCTGGCGCGACGAGGGTCTGCGCATGCGCGTGGCGATCAACCTGTCGGTGCACCAGCTGCGCCAGCCCGACCTGGCCGAGCGCATCGCCGCGGCGCTGAAGCGCCACCAGATCAACCCGCAGCTGCTGACCTGCGAGATCACCGAGTCCGCCGCGATGGAGGATGCCGAGGGCACGCGCGCGATCTTCGAGCGGCTGGCCGCCGTCGGCGTCCACCTGTCGATCGACGACTTCGGCACCGGCTACTGCAACTTCGCGATGCTGCGCCGGCTGCCGGCCGAGGAGCTGAAGATCGACCGCAGCTTCGTGCTCGACCTGGAGACCAGCGCCGACGCGCGCGCGGTGGTCGACGCGGTGGTCAAGCTCGGCCAGGCACTGGGTCGCAAGGTCGTCGCCGAAGGCGTCGAGACCGAAGGCCAGGCCCAGGTGCTGCGCGCGCTCGGCTGCGACGTGCTGCAGGGCTACCTGTACGCCAAGCCGATGTCGGCGCGTGCGCTGGGGCTGTGGGCGGTCAACGACGACGGCCCGCGCTCGATCGAGTTCCGCGCCTCGCTGTTCCAGGAAACGCAGCCGGTCTCGATCCACTAGGACGGTGACGAAGCCCCGACCCGGGTGGCTGCCGGGACAAGGCCGCGTTCGTAGAATGAGCGCATGAAGACGCCCGCCTACACCCGTGCCGCCGCGCTGCCGGAGATCCTCAAGCGCCGCATCGTCGTGCTCGACGGGGCGATGGGCACGATGATCCAGCGCTACAAGCTCGGCGAGGCCGACTACCGCGGCGAGCGCTTCAAGGACCATGCGAAGGACCTGAAGGGCAACAACGAGCTGCTGCAGTTCACCCGCCCCGACGTGATCAGCGAGATCCACGAGAAGTACCTCGCCGCCGGCGCCGACATCATCGAGACCAACACCTTCGGCGCCACCAGCGTCGCGCAGGACGACTACGGCTTGGCGCCGCTGGCGCGCGAGATGAACCTGGCCGCCGCCCGGCTGGCGCGCGCCGCCTGCGACAAGTACTCGACGCCGGACAAGCCGCGCTTCGTCGCCGGCGCGCTGGGGCCCACGCCGCGCACCGCCAGCATCAGCCCGGACGTCAACGACCCGGCGGCGCGCAACGTCAGCTTCGACGAGTTGCGCGAGGCCTATCGTGAGCAGGCCGCCGGGCTGCTGGAGGGTGGCGCCGACCTGTTCCTGGTCGAGACCATCTTCGACACGCTGAACGCCAAGGCGGCGATCTTCGCGCTCGACGAGCTGATGGAGGAGACCGGCGAGCACCTGCCGGTGATCGTCTCCGGCACGGTGACCGACGCCTCCGGCCGCATCCTCTCCGGCCAGACGGTCGGCGCCTTCTGGCACAGCGTGCGCCACGCGAAGCCGATCGCCATCGGGCTGAACTGCGCGCTGGGCGCGACGCTGATGCGGCCCTACATCGAGGAGCTGTCGCGCGTGGCCGGCGACACCTTCATCAGCTGCTACCCGAACGCGGGCCTGCCCAACCCGATGAGCGAGACCGGCTTCGACGAGACGCCGGAGATCACCGGCGCGCTGCTCGAGGAGTTCGCGAAGTCGGGCTTCCTCAACATCGCCGGCGGCTGCTGCGGCACCACGCCGGAGCACATCGCGCAGATCGCGCAGCGGGTCGGCCGCTACCAGCCGCGCTGCTGCGGCGCCGGCGTGTTTGGCGATCTGCAGGCCGCCTGAGCGCGGCGGTTCAGCGCATCTGCAGCAGGCGCTGCATGTTCAGGCGCACCTTGACCTCGTGCGGGGCGAGGCCGCCGCTCACCGCATGCGCCGGCATGTGGGTGGAGCGCAGCACCGGCGAGGCCAGCACCGCGCCGGCCGGGTTGGTGATCGTGGCCACCATCGGCGCGTTGGCGCGCCGGCCGCGACGCAGCACGACGGCGACTTCCTGGCTGGCCAGCCGCACGAGGCAGCCCGGCGGGTAGAGGCCGACGGCCTTGATGATCGCCGAGCCGGCCTCGTCGGGCTGGCCGTTCTCGTCGAGGTAGGCGGCCTTGGCCGCTGCGGTGGCCGACATCGCCGGGCGCCCGCGCCGCGGGCTCATGCGCGCGGCGAACACGTCGGCGCGGCGGATCAGCCGCGCCAGTCGCTGCGCCGGGCTCAGCGCCGCCAGCGGGCCGGGCGGCGCGTCGTGGTGGTGGCGCACCGCGTCGAGCCACAGCGCATCGGCCACGCCCGCGCTGCGCAGGGCGGCGACGCCGCGCTCGGCATGGCTGTCGACCTGTTCGCGCTGCGGCGCGCTCAGCCGCGACTCCTGTTGCGCCAGCTGGTTCTGCAGGGCGGTCATCGCCACGTTCATCGTCAGTGCGGCGCCGCGCAGCGAGCTGCGCTCGGCCGGGCTGATGCCGGGCACGTGGCGCGAGGCCAGTTCACAGACCACCGCCACGAGCACTGCGTGACTGGCGCTGTAGTCGCGGAACTCCTGCGTGGCGCCGTGCACCAGCAGCAGCAGCGCGTCGTCCGGGTCGCTGTTGACCTGCTCGAAAAGCGTCTTCTGCAACTGGCCGGCCTTGGCCGCGAAATCACTCTGTTCGGCGTCGCGCAGCAGCGCGCCGATGCGCACCTGCAGGTTCGACCAGGCGGTGACCGCGTCGTCCAGCCGGCGCGTGCCGGCCGCCGACGGCACGACCAGGTCCGACGCGTCCGGGCGGGCCTGCGCGATGCGGCCGAGCAGCTCGTTGCCGCGCACCAACTCGTGGACCTTGCCGGCGATGGCGCGCCGGAGTACCTCGCTGTCCTGCTCGTCGACGTACAGCTCGCGCGCGGCGAGCTGCTGCAGTTGTTCGCTGTTGGCCACCAGCGTGCCCTTGGGCACGAGCAGCATGCCGGTCTTGTCGCGCAGCGCGAACAGGGTCGGCTGGCCGACGCGCAGCACATCCGGGGGCAGCAGTTGGTACGACATGGGCAGGTGGGCAGGCGGCGCGGGATCACCCGCGTCACCCTAGGGTTATCGGCAGGCAGGCGACCGGACTTGAGCCGGGCGGACCGGCGCCCTCAGGGCCGTTCGCCGACCAGGATGTCGAGCCGGCCTTCGGCCGCGCTGCGCCCGCGCGGCGCCTGGCCCGACACCGCCATGCGGCGTGCCGGCACGCCGCGCATCACCAGCCAGTCGCGCGCGCTGGCGGCGCGGTCGACCGCCAGCGCCGCGCCGCCGCGGCTGTCCACCGGGCCGACGATCTGCACCTCGGCGCGCGGCAGGCCGCGCAGCGTGGCGGCGATCTTGTCCAGCGACGAGCCGGCCGCCGGCGTGATCGCCGAGCGCCCGGCCGGGAAGGTGGCCTCCGACGGCAGGCTGATCCACAGGCGCTGGTCGGCGGTCTGCGAGACGTCCGCGCCCGAACCGAACAGCGACGCGCGCAGCCGCGAGCCTGCCGAATCGAGCTGCGGCGACCACACCCAGGCGCCGGCTGGCGCGGACGCCACCGGTGCGGCACTGACCGGCGGCGGCACCGTCGGCGTGGCGACCTTGGGCAGCGAGCAGCCCGCCAGCCACGACGCAAGCAGCGCCGATCCGAGCGCGATTCGTGAACTTGTCGACATGCCGGTGATTGCACCCCATGCTCGCGGGCACCGGCAAGGGCGGGCTTGCGAGCATCGGTAACCGTACAATCGGGGCTGCCCGAGGAGCGCTGCGACGACCGCTGGTCGCCAGGCTCGGGCAGGGCGGCGCCGCAGTGCGCTGCAGTCAACGGCGCTCACCCGACACTCAGGTCGCGGTGAGCCGCGGCCCCGATGGAAGCGCCGCGATGAATGCCCCGACCGATCCCGTTCCCCCGATGAAGCTGTCCGGCCTCGAGCCGGTGGAGATCGGCGACGGCTCGCTGTTCGTCAACATCGGCGAGCGCACCAACGTGACCGGCTCCAAGGCCTTCGCGCGCTTGATCCTGGCCGGCCAGTTCGAGGAGGCGCTGTCGGTGGCGCGCCAGCAGGTCGAGAACGGTGCGCAGGTCATCGACATCAACATGGACGAGGCCATGCTCGACAGCAAGGCCGCGATGGTGCGCTTCCTCAACCTGATCGCCGGCGAGCCCGAGATCGCGCGTGTGCCGATCATGGTCGACAGCTCCAAGTGGGAGGTGATCGAGGCCGGCCTGAAGTGCATCCAGGGCAAGGGCATCGTCAACTCGATCTCGCTGAAGGAGGGCGTCGAGGCCTTCGTGCGCCAGGCCCGGCTGGTGCGCCGCTACGGCGCGGCTGCGGTGGTGATGGCCTTCGACGAGCGGGGCCAGGCCGACACCTTCGCGCGCAAGACCGAGATCTGCGCGCGCGCCTACCGCATCCTCGTCGACGAGGTCGGCTTCCCGCCCGAGGACATCATCTTCGACCCCAACATCTTCGCGATCGCCACCGGCATCGAGGAGCACGACAACTACGCCGTCGATTTCATCGAGGCGACACGCTGGATCAAGCAGAACCTGCCCGGCGCGAAGGTCAGCGGCGGGGTCAGCAACGTCAGCTTCAGCTTCCGCGGCAACGACCCGGTGCGCGAGGCCATCCACACCGTGTTCCTCTACCACGCGATCAAGGCCGGCATGGACATGGGCATCGTCAACGCCGGCATGATCGGCGTCTACGACGACCTCGATGCCGAGTTGCGCGAGCGGGTGGAAGACGTGGTGCTGAACCGCCGCAAGGACGCCGGCGAGCGCCTGGTGGAGATCGCCGAACGCGCCAAGGGCGCGGCCAAGGACGACTCGGCACGCCTCGCGTGGCGCGCCGGCACGGTCGACGAGCGCCTCAGCCATGCGCTGGTGCACGGCATCACCGAGTTCATCGTCGCCGACACCGAGGAGGCCTGGATAGCGATCCAGGCGAGCGGCGGGCGCCCGCTGCACGTGATCGAAGGCCCGCTGATGGCCGGCATGAACGTGGTCGGCGACCTGTTCGGCCAGGGCAAGATGTTCCTGCCGCAGGTCGTCAAGTCGGCGCGTGTGATGAAGCAGGCGGTGGCCCACCTGCTGCCCTACATCGAGGCCGAGAAGCAGGCGTTGATCGACGCCGGCGGCGACGTTCGTGCCAAGGGCAAGATCGTCATCGCCACCGTGAAGGGCGATGTGCACGACATCGGCAAGAACATCGTCACCGTCGTGCTCCAGTGCAACAACTTCGAGGTCGTCAACATGGGCGTGATGGTGCCCTGCCAGGACATCCTGGCGCGCGCCAAGGTCGAGGGCGCCGACATCATCGGCCTGTCCGGCCTGATCACGCCCAGCCTCGAGGAGATGCAGCATGTCGCCGCCGAGATGCAGCGCGACGACTTCTTCCGCGTCAAGAAGATCCCGCTGCTGATCGGCGGCGCGACCACCAGCCGCGTGCACACCGCGGTGAAGATCTCGCCGCACTACGAAGGCCCGGTGGTCTACGTGCCGGACGCGAGCCGCTCGGTCAGCGTCTGCTCCGACCTGCTCTCCGACGGCAAGGCCAGCGCCTTCATCGACGAGCTGAAGGCCGACTACGAGCGTGTGCGCGCCCAGCACGCGAACAAGAAGGCGACGCCGCTGGTGACGCTGGCTGCGGCGCGGGCCAACAAGACGCCGATCGCCTGGGCGGCCTACACGCCGCCCGCGCCCAAGTTCACCGGCCGGCGGGTGTTCCGCAACCAGGACCTGGCCGAGATCGCACAGTGCATCGACTGGGGCCCGTTCTTCCAGACCTGGGACCTGGCCGGCCCCTACCCGGCGATCCTCACCGACGACATCGTCGGCGAATCGGCGCGGCGCGTGCTTTCCGACGGCCAGCGTTTGCTGAAGCGGCTGATCGAGGGCCGCTGGCTGAGCGCCAACGGCGTGATCGGCCTGTTCCCGGCCAACACGGTCAACGACGACGATATCGAGATCTACGCCGACGAGTCGCGCAAGCAGGTGCTGATGACCTGGCGCGGCCTGCGCATGCAGACCGAGAGGCCGGTGGTCGATGGCGTGATGCGCCCGAACCGCTGCCTGGCCGACTTCGTCGCGCCCAAGGGCAGCGGCCGGCTCGACTACGTGGGCCTGTTCGCGGTCACCGCGGGCCTGGGCGTCGATCGCAAGGAGAAGCAGTTCCTCGACGACCACGACGACTACAGCGCGATCATGCTGAAGGCGCTGGCCGACCGCCTCGCCGAGGCTTTCGCCGAGCGCCTGCACCAGCGCGTGCGCACCGAGTTCTGGGGCTACTCGGCCGGTGAGTCGCTCTCCAACACCGAACTGATCGCCGAGAAGTACCGCGGCATCCGCCCGGCACCGGGTTATCCGGCCTGCCCCGACCACACGGTCAAGCGCGACATGTTCCGTGTCCTGCAGTGCGAGGACATCGGCATGGCGCTGACCGAAAGCCTGGCGATGACGCCGGCGGCCAGCGTCAGCGGCTTCTACCTGGCGCACCCCGAGGCGGCCTACTTCAACGTCGGCAAGGTCGGCGAGGACCAGCTGGCCGACTGGGCGGCGCGCAGTGCGCAGGACGTGGCGCAGGTGCGCCGCTCGCTGTCGGCGCTGCTCTGACACGACGCCAGACGTGACCGGCGGTGGCTGTCGGCCACCGCCATTGACCAATGGTTACGACTGATTCGGGCTGCACGGCAGGCCCTGTCCGCGCCTGCGGTGCAATCCGCGTTGTCGTTGGAAAGTCAACAGGAGAACACCCATGTCCACCGAATCGTCCCCTGGCGCCGTGTCCGCGCCCGCCGCACCTTCGCGCACCGTCTGGCTGATCGCCGGCGTGCTCGGCGCGGCCTCGATCGCCGCCGGCGCCGGCATGCTGGCGCGCAAGGGCCTGCCCGAGCCGGCCGGCCAGCCGGTGCCGCCGGCGGCGGAAGCGGCCGCCGTGCCGGCCAAGCCGATCGACAAGCCGGTCGAGAAGGCCGCTGCCACCCACAAAGCCACACCCGCCCCGGCAGCACCCAAGGTGGCTGCGGCGCCGGTGTGCCACGACTGCGGCGTCGTCGAGTCGGTTCGCGCGGTGACCAAGAAGGGTGAAGGCAGCGGCGTCGGTGCCGTGGCCGGCGGTGTGATCGGCGCGGCGCTGGGCAACCAGGTCGGCAAGGGCAACGGCCGCACCGCGATGACGGTGCTGGGCGCGGTCGGCGGCGGCGTGGCCGGCAACGAGATCGAGAAGCGCACCAAGAGCACCACGGTGCAGCAGGTCACCATCCGCATGGACGACGGCTCGGTGCGCACCCTCGAGCAGTCCACCGCGCCGGTCGTCGGTTCCCGCGTGCAGGTCGAAGGCGGCAAACTGCGCGCCATCGGCGGCCAGGGCTGAGCCCGGCCCCGGATCCCGCCGGCGCTCAGCGCGCCGCCAGCACACGCCGGTACTGGATCGCCTCGGCCAGGTGAGCGAGCGCTATGCGCTCGCTGCCGGCGAGGTCGGCGATGCTGCGCGCGACGCGCAGCACACGATGGAAACCACGGGCCGACCAGCCCAGGCGCAGCGCCGTCTGGTGCAGGAACGCCTGGCTGGCGGCATCGAGCGCACAGTGGGTCTCGAGCGCGTCGCCACCGAGCGCACGGTTGAGTGCACCCTGTCGCTGCCATGCACGTTCGCGCGCCAGCGCGATGCGGGCGGCGATTGCCGCGCTGGTCTCGCCGTCCGGTGAGGTCGCCAGCGCCTGCGGCGCCACCGCAGGCACCTCCACCTGCAGGTCGATGCGGTCGAGCAGCGGGCCGCTGAGCCGGCCCTGGTAGCGCGCCACCGCGTCGGGCGTGCAGCGGCATTCGGCGCTGGAGCTGCCGTGGTGGCCGCAGGGGCAGGGGTTCATCGCCGCCAGCAACTGGAAGGCGGCCGGGAAGTCGGCCTGCCGCGCGGCGCGCGAGATGGTCACGCGGCCGGTCTCCAGCGGCTCGCGCAGCGCCTCCAGCGCATGGCGCGGGTACTCGGGCAACTCGTCGAGGAACAGCACGCCGTGGTGGGCCAGCGAGATCTCGCCCGGCCGCGGCGGCGATCCACCGCCGACCAGCGCCGCGGCCGACGCGCTGTGGTGCGGTGCGCGCATCGGGCGTTCGCCCCAGCGCGGCGTGGCGCTGGCGAGGCTCAGGCTCAGCACGGCAGCCGACTCGATCGCCTCCTGTTCGGTCAGCGGTGGCAGCAGCCCGGCGAAGCGCTGCGCCAGCATCGACTTGCCGCTGCCGGGCGGGCCGACCATCAGCACACCATGGCCACCGGCCGCGGCGATCTCCAGCGCCCGCTTCGCGCCCGGCTGGCCCTTCACGTCGCGCATGTCGGGCGGCGATGCGGCAGGCGTGTCGTGCACCGGCTCGGCTGCGGGCAGAGGCAGTGCGGCGTCGCCGGGCAGCAGCGAGCGCACCACGTCGAGCAGGTGAGCGGCGGCCAGCACGCGCAGGCCGCGCACACGCGCCGCCTGTGCGGCGCTGGGCGCGGGCAGCACCATCGCGCGTGCACCGCCTTCCTGCGCCGCGGCCAGCGCCATCGCCAGTGCGCCGCGCACCGGGCGCAGTTCCCCGGCCAGCGACAACTCGCCGGCGAACTCGAAGGCGTCGAGCTTCGCCGCGTCGAGCTGGCCGTTGGCCGCGAGGATGCCCAGCGCGATCGGCAGGTCGAAGCGGCCCGACTCCTTCGGCAGGTCGGCCGGCGCCAGGTTCACCGTGATGCGCTTGTTGTGCGGGAACTCCAGCGCGCTGGTCTGCAGCGCCGCGCGGACCCGCTCGCGCGCCTCCTTGACCTCGGTGTCGGCCAGGCCGACCAGCGTGAAGCTGGGCAGGCCGTTGGCGAGGTGGACCTCGACGGTGACGGGCGGCGAGCGCAGCGCGTCGAGCGCGCGGCTGTGGACGACGGCAAGTGACATGCGGCCGATTCTTCGGGCCTGCTGCCGGCCCGTCATTCCCCCTCGCGGGCGCTGCAGGGGTGCCCCACGAAGGGGGTGCGCTACAGTCGGCCCGCCACCCGCCACGCCGCATGAACCTGGTCCAGCTGCGCTACTTCGTCCGCGTTGCCGAGATGGGCAGCTTCAGCAAGGCTGCCATCGAGCTGGACGTGGCCCAGCCGGCGCTGAGCCGCCAGGTGCGCCTGCTCGAAACCGACCTGCGGGTGACGCTGCTGCAGCGCACCGGCCGCGGCGTGCTGCTCACCGAGGCAGGCAAGCGCCTGTACGAGCACGCGATCGGAATCCTGCAACTGGTCGCCCATGCCCGCGAAGACCTGAGCGCCAACCGCGACGAGGCCACCGGCCGCATCGTCATCGGCCTGCCGCCCAGCATGGGCCGCATGCTGACGCTGCCGCTGGTCGACGCCTTCCGCGAGCACCTGCCGAAGGCGCGGCTGGCCATCGTCGAGGGCCTGTCGGCGCACATCGTCGAGTGGATCTCCACCGGCCGCGTCGACCTCGGCCTGATCCACAACCCCGACGCCAACCCGGCGATCGAGACGCTGCACGTGCTCGACGAACCGCTGTGCCTGGTCAGCGCCGCCAAGGGCACGACACGAAAGCAGCCGCCGCTGCCGCTGGCCGAGCTGATCAAGCTGCCGCTGGTGCTGCCCGAGCACAGCCACGCGATCCGCAAGCTGCTGGAGACGCAGGCGGCGCTCTCCGGGCTGAAGCTGAACATCGCCTACGAGGTGTCCAGCGTCAGCGCCATTCTCGAGCTGGTGCGCAGCGGTCACGGCCACGCGGTGCTGGCGCCCAGCGCGATCGCCGCCTCGGGCCAGGCAGCAGCCTTTCGCATGCGGCCGCTGGCCGAAGGCGTGCTGAGCAGCACGTTGTGCATGGCCGTGTCGGCGCACAAGCCGGCCACGCCGCTGCTCAAGCGCTCGATGCGGCTGCTGCACGAACTGGTGCTGGCCGGCGTCGGCAAGGTGGGCCAGGTGCAGGCCCATAACAGGATGCGATAGCAGCTAGCGGCGCCATTCGATTGGCGCAGTCCTGGCGTCGCCGCAGAATCATTTCTCCCTTCATCCTTCGGGCAGACCCGGCGTGAGCACCAGCCAAGGCCTCAGCGGCATCTCGTCGATGGCGACACGCACGCTGCTCGCCGAGCTGGCACGTGCCTACGAACAGCGCGGCGGCGGGGCGGTGAGCTTCGAGTCGGTCGGCGGCGTCGACGCTGCGAAGCGCGTGCAGGCCGGCGAGCCGTTCGACGTGGTCGTGCTCGCCGCCGACGCCATCGCCAAGCTCGCCGAGGCCGGCCGCGTGCTTGCCGGCAGCGTGGTCGACCTGGTGCATTCGGGCGTGGCGGTGGCGGTGCGCGCCGGCGGCCCCTTGCCCGACCTGTCCGACGAAGCCGCGGTGAAACGTGCCGTGCTGGCCGCGAAGTCCATCGGCTACTCGACCGGGCCTAGCGGCACTGCGCTGCTGAAACTGTTCGAGCGCTGGGGCATCACCGCGCAGCTCGAAGGCCGCCTCGTGCAGGCGCGCGCCGGCGTGCCGGTGGGCACGCTGGTGGCCAGCGGCGAGGTGGCGCTCGGCTTCCAGCAGCTGTCCGAGCTGATCCATGTCGAGGGCATCAGCATCGTCGGCGCGCTGCCGCCGGCGATCCAGATCGACACCGTCTTCACTGCCGCCGTCTGCGCCACCACGACCCAGGTCGAGGCGGCGCGTGCGCTGCTCGCCTTCATGGCCTCGCCCGAGGCGGCCGAGGCCAAGCGTCGGCAGGGCATGGACCCGGCCTGATCCCCAAGAGATTCCGCAGGAGCGATCCCCATGATCATCGACATCCACGGCCACTACACCACCGCGCCGAAGGCGCTGGAGGACTGGCGCAACCAGCAGATCGCCGGCATCAAGGACCCGGCGGCGAAACCGAAGGTCGCCGACCTGAAGATCTCCGACGATGCGCTGCGCGAGTCGATCGAGCTGAACCAGCTGGCCAAGATGCGCGAGCGCGGCAGCGACCTGACGATCTTCAGCCCGCGGGCCAGCTTCATGGCGCACCACATCGGCGACTTCGAGGTGTCGAGCACCTGGGCGGCGATCTGCAACGAGCTGTGCTTCCGCGTTTCGCAGCTGTTCCCCGACCACTTCATCCCGGCCGCGATGCTGCCGCAGAGCCCCGGCGTCGACCCGAAGACCTGCGTTCCCGAACTGGTCAAGTGCGTCGAGCAGTACGGCAACGTGGCGATCAACCTGAACCCCGATCCGTCGGGCGGCCACTGGAAGGAGCCGCCGCTGACCGACCGCCACTGGTACCCCATCTACGAGAAGATGGCCGAGTACGACATCCCGGCGATGATCCACGTCAGCACCTCGTGCAACGCCTGCTTCCACACCACCGGCGCGCACTACATCAACGCCGACACCACGGCGGTGATGCAGCTGATCCAGGGCGACCTGTTCAAGGACTTCCCGACGCTGAAGTTCATCGTGCCGCACGGCGGCGGCGCCGCACCCTACCACTGGGGCCGCTACCGTGGCCTGGCGCAGGAACTGAAGAAGCCGCTGCTGAAGGACCACCTGCTGAACAACGTCTTCTTCGACACCTGCGTCTACCACCAGCCGGGCATCGACCTGCTGACCAAGGTGATCCCGGTGGCCAACATCCTGTTCGCCAGCGAGATGATCGGCGCGGTGCGCGGCATCGACCCGGAGACCGGCTTCTACTACGACGACACCAAGCGCTACATCGAAGCGAGCACGCAGCTGAGCGCGGCGCAGAAGCAGATGATCTACGAGGGCAATGCGCGGCGTGTCTATCCGCGCCTCGATGCTGCTCTCAAGCAGAAGGGGAAGTGAGATGTACGAGTTGGGAGTCGTCTATCGCAACATCCAGCGCACCGATTCGGCCGTCGGCCGACGGCCTGGCGAAGTTCGGCAGCGCGACGGTGCACGAGGCCATGGGCCGCGTCGGGCTGCTGAAGCCGTACATGCGGCCGATCTATCCCGGCGCGCAGGTCTCGGGCACCGCGGTGACCGTGCTGCTGCAGCCGGGCGACAACTGGATGATGCACGTCGCCGCCGAGCAGATCCGCCCCGGCGACATCGTCGTCGCCGCGGTGACGGCCGAGTGCACCGACGGCTACTTCGGCGACCTGCTGGCCACCAGCTTCATGGCCCGCGGCGCACGAGCGCTGGTGATCGACGCCGGCGTGCGCGACGTGAAGACGCTGCAGGAGATGGGCTTCCCGGTGTGGAGCAAGGCCATCAGCAGCAAGGGCACGATCAAGGCGACGCTGGGTTCGGTGAACATCCCGGTGGTCTGCGCCGGCGCCTACGTGACACCGGGCGACGTGATCGTGGCCGACGACGACGGCGTGGTCTGCGTGCCGCGGGCCGTCGCCGCGAAGACGCTGCAAGCCGCCGCCGCGCGCGAGGCCAACGAGGGCGAGAAGCGCGCCAAGCTGGCTTCCGGCGTGCTGGGCCTGGACATGTACAAGATGCGCGAGCCGCTCGAGAAGGCCGGCCTGAAGTACATCGACTGACGATGAACACGATCGCGCTCATCGGCTATGGCGAGGTCGGCCGCATCCTCGCCGAGGACCTGCGTGCGCGCGGCGAGACCGTCGTCGCCTACGACCTCAAGCTCGGCGACGAACGTGGCAATGCGCTGCGCGAGCACGCGTCGGCGCATGGCATCGCGCTGGCCGCGTCGCATGCCGACGCGGTGCGCGGCGCGGCGCTGGTCGTCTCGGCCGTCACCGCCAGCCAGGCCGTGCCGGTGGCGCAGGCCTGCGCGGCAGGGGTCGCGAGCGGCGCGTTCTTCCTCGACTTCAACTCCGCGTCGCCGGGCGCGAAGATCCGCGCCGCGTCGCTGATCAATGCTGCCGGCGGGCGTTATGTCGAAGGTGCGGTGATGACCTCGATCCCGCCCTACCGCATCAAGGTGCCGCTGCTGCTCGGCGGGCCGGATGCGGCGGCACTGAAGCCGGTGCTCAACGGCCTCGGCTTCGCGGCCAAGGTGGCCAGCGAGCAGCTCGGCGTCGCCAGCGCCACCAAGATGTGCCGCAGCGTGATGATCAAGGGCCTGGAGGTGATGGTCATCGAGAGCTTCACCGCGGCGCGCCACTACGGTGTCGAAGACGCGGTGATCGCCTCGCTGAAGGAGACCTTCCCCGCGATCGACTGGGAGAAGCAGGCCGCCTACTTCTTCCAGCGTGTCATCGAGCATGGCCGGCGACGCAGCGAGGAAGTGCGCGAGGTCGCCGAGACGGTGCGCGAAGCCGGCCTCACGCCCTGGAGCGCCAGCGGCACCGCCGAGCGCCAGGCCTGGGTGGCCGACCTGGCCGACGCCGGCCTGTTCGGCGCCAAGGGCACCAAGGAATTTGCCCGCAGCGCCGACTGGCGCACGGAAGCCGACCGCATCCTGAAGCATCTGAAGAAGAGCGATTGAGATGGAATTCACCAAGACCCCCGGCTGGCTGGACTGGTACGCCGGCCCGACGAAGCCCGCGTTCAAGCTGCCGCCCGGCAGCGTCGACGCGCACTGCCACGTGTTCGGCCCCGGCGCCGAATTCCCGTTCGCGCCGGAGCGCAAGTACACACCCTGCGATGCGAGCAAGGCGCAGCTGTTCGCGCTGCGCGACCACCTCGGCTTCGCGCGCAACGTGGTCGTGCAGGCCACCTGCCACGGCGCCGACAACCGCGCGATGGTCGATGCCTGCGTCGCGTCGAACGGCAAGGCGCGCGGCGTGGCCACCGTCAAGCGCAGCGTGACGGACGAGGAACTGCAGCAGCTGCATGCGGCCGGCGTGCGCGGCGTGCGCTTCAACTTCGTCAAGCGCCTGGTCGACTTCACGCCCAAGGACGAGCTGATGGAGATCGCCGGGCGCATCGCCAAGCTCGGCTGGCACGTGGTGATCTACTTCGAGGCGGTCGACCTGCCCGAGCTGTGGGACTTCTTCACCGGCGCTGCCGACCACTGTCGTCGTCGACCACATGGGGCGCCCCGACGTGAACCTGCCGGTGGACGGCCCGCAGTTCGAGCTGTTCGTCAAGTTCATGCGCGAGTACCCGAACGTGTGGAGCAAGGTGTCGTGCCCCGAGCGCCTGTAGCGTCTCCGGGACCGCCGGCGCTGAACGGTGAACGTTACGCCTACCGCGACGTCATCCCGTTCGCGAAGCGCATCGTCGAGACCTTCCCCGACCGCGTGCTGTGGGGCACCGACTGGCCGCATCCGAACCTGAAGAACCACATGCCCGACGACGGCCTGCTGGTCGACTTCATCCCGCACATCGCGAGCACGCCCGAACTGCAGCGCAAGCTGCTGGTCGACAACCCGATGCGCCTGTACTGGCCGGAGGAGGCCTGACCATGCCGCTGAACAAACCCTATCTCGACGTGCCCGGCACGACGATCTTCGACGCCGAACAGTCGCGCAAGGGCTACCACCTGAACCAGTTCTGCATGTCGCTGATGAAGGCCGCCAACCGCGCGCGCTTCAAGGCCGACGAACGCGCCTACCTCGACGAGTGGCCGATGAGCGAAGACCAGAAGCAGGCGGTGCTGGCGCGCGACCTGAACCGCTGCATCGCGCTCGGCGGCAACATCTACTTCCTGGCCAAGATCGGCGCGACCGACGGCAAGAGCTTCCAGCAGATGGCCGGCAGCATGACCGGCATGACCGAAGAGGAGTACCGCGAGATGATGATCAAGGGCGGCCGCTCGCCCGAGGGCAACCGTGTGGTCGGCGAGGACGGCGACGCGCAGGCGCATCGGCAGCCCCAGGGCGCGGCGGGGAGGAAATGAACATGGCGAAGATCACCGCCTCCGTCTACACCTCGCACGTGCCGGCCATCGGCGCGGCCATCGACCTCGGCAAGACCGGCGAAGCCTACTGGCAGCCGCTCTTCAAGGGCTACGACTTCTCCAAGCAGTGGATGAAGGACAACCGGCCCGACGTCATCTTCCTCGTCTACAACGACCACGCGACGGCGTTCAGCCTGGAGATGATCCCGACCTTCGCGATCGGCTGCGCGGCCGAGTTCCAGCCCGCCGACGAGGGCTATGGCGCGCGCCCGGTGCCCAAGGTGATCGGCCACCCGGAGCTGGCCTCGCACATCGCGCAGAGCGTGATCCAGGACGACTTCGACCTGACCATCGTCAACAAGATGGACGTGGACCACGGCCTGACCGTGCCGCTGTCGCTGATGTGCGGGCAGCCGCAGGCCTGGCCCTGCCCGGTGATCCCGTTCGCCGTCAACGTCGTGCAGTACCCGGTGCCCTCGGGCCGGCGCTGCTTCCAGCTCGGCCAGGCGATCCGCCGTGCGATCGAGTCCTACGATGAGCCGCTGAAAGTGCAGATCTGGGGCACCGGCGGCATGAGCCACCAGCTGCAGGGGCCGCGCGCCGGCCTGATCAACGCCGAGTGGGACAACCGCTTCCTCGACCGCCTGATCGCCGATCCGGCCGATCTGTCCGCCGTGCCGCACATCGAGTACGTTCGTGAAGCGGGCTCCGAAGGCATCGAACTCGTCATGTGGCTGATCGCCCGGGGGGCGATGAGCGACGTGGCCGGCAGCGGCAAGGCGCCCAAGGTCGCACACCGCTTCTTCCACGTGCCGGCAAGCAACACGGCGGTGGGCCACCTGATCCTGGAGAACCAATGAGCAAGCCCATTCGTGTGGCGCTGGCCGGTGCCGGCGCCTTCGGCATCAAGCACCTCGATGCCATCAAGCTGATCGACGGCGTGCAGGTCACCTCGCTGATCAGCCGCGACCTCGAGAAGACGAAAGAGACTGCCGCCAAGTACGGCATCGCCCACTGCACGACCGAGCTGGCCGACAGCCTGGCGCGCCCCGACGTCGATGCGGTGATCCTGTGCACGCCGACGCAGATGCACGCCTCGCAGGCGATCGCCTGCATGAAGGCCGGCAAGCATGTGCAGGCCGAGATTCCGCTGGCCGACTCGCTGCGCGACGCCTACGCGGTGGTCGAGCTGCAGAAGCAGACCGGGCTGGTGGCGATGTGCGGCCACACGCGCCGCTTCAACCCCAGCCACCAGTGGGTGCACAGGAAGATCGCCGCCGGCGAGTTCAACATCCAGCAGATGGACGTGCAGACCTACTTCTTCCGGCGCACGAACATGAACGCGCTCGGCCAGGCACGCAGCTGGACCGACCACCTGCTGTGGCACCACGCCGCGCACACGGTGGACCTGTTCGCCTACCAGGCGCGCTCGCCGATCGTGAAGGCCAACGCGGTGCAGGGGCCGATCCACCCGAACCTGGGCATCGCGATGGACATGTCCATCCAGCTGAAGGCCGCCAGCGGCGCGATCTGCACGCTCAGTCTGTCGTTCAACAATGACGGCCCGCTGGGCACCTTCTTCCGCTACATCGGCGACAGCGGCACCTACATCGCGCGCTACGACGACCTGGTCACCGGCAAGGACGAGAAGATCGACGTGTCCAAGGTCGACGTGTCGATGAACGGCATCGAGCTGCAGGACCGCGAGTTCTTCGCCGCCATCCGCGAAGGCCGCGAGCCGAATGCCAGCGCGGCGCAGGTGCTGCCCTGCTACGAAGTGCTGCACGACCTGGAGCGCCAACTCGCGCAGGGCTGAAGCGGTGATCGAAGCGACCGCGAGCCCGCCGCCGGGCCGCCCCAAGGCGGGCGAGGTCCCCTTGGGGGACCGGCCGCGGTACGCCGCGGACGAGGGGCAGACATGAAGAGGCGGCGCATCGGCCCATTCGAGGTGTCGGCCCTCGGGCTGGGGTGCATGAACCTCAGCCACGGCTACGGCGCGCCGCCGCCGGACGAGGCCGCGCAGGCGCTGTTGCGCGAGGCGCTGGACCTCGGCGTCGATTTCTTCGACACCGCAGCGCTGTACGGCTTCGGTGCCAACGAGGACCTGGTCGGCCGCACGCTGGCACCGCACCGCGAGAAGTTCCTGCTGGCCAGCAAGTGCGGGCTGCACGGCGTCGATGGCAAGCGGGTCGTCGATGGCCGGCCCGAGACGATCCGGTGGAGCTGCGAGCAGAGCCTGAAGCGCCTGCGCACCGACCACATCGACCTGTTCTACCTGCACCGCTGGGACCGCAAGGTGCCGATCGAGGACAGCGTCGGCGCGATGGCCGATCTGGTGCGCGAGGGCAAGGTGCGTGCGATCGGGCTGTCGGAGGTCTCCGCCGCGACCTTGAAGCGGGCGCACGCCGTGCATCCGATCGCCGCGCTGCAGACCGAGTACTCGCTGTGGACGCGCAACCCGGAGATCGCGGTGCTGGCGGCCTGCCGCGAGATCGGCGCCGCCTTCGTCGCCTTCAGCCCGGTGGCGCGTGGCTTCCTCGGCGGTGAACTGCGCGACGTCGCCGCCCTCGAGGCCAAGGACATGCGCCGCTCGATGCCACGCTTCGAACCGGCGAACTACGCCGCGAACCTGAAGCTGCTCGACGCGTTCGCGGCGATCGCCGCCGAGCGGCAGTGCACGCCGGCGCAACTGGCGCTGGCCTGGGTGCTGTCGCGCGGCGAGCATGTGCTGGCGATTCCCGGCACGACGAAGATCGCGCACCTGCGCGACAACCTGGGCGCCGCCGATCTGGTGCTCGACGCGGCCGTGCTCGCGCAGCTCGATGGGCTGATCCACCACGGCAGCGTCGCCGGTGCACGCTACGACGCGGCCGCGCAGGCCGGCGTCGACACGGAGGAGTTCTGAAGCTGCGGCGGCGCCGGCTGCTCGCGGCCGGCGCAGGCCTGCTTGGCGCGCCCGTGCTGGCGCAGCAGGCCTTCCCGCAGCGGCCGGTCACGCTGGTCGTGCCCTTCGCGCCCGGCGGCATCGCCGACCTGACCGCGCGCGCCGTGGCCGAGGCGATGGCGCGGCCGCTGGGCCAGCCCGTCGTGGTCGACAACAAGCCCAGCGCCGGCAGCATCGTCGCCAGCGCGGCGGTGGCGCAGGCGCGGCCCGACGGGCACACGCTGCTGCTGATGAGCAATGCCAACGCGGTGTCGGCCAGCCTGTTCCGCAAGCTGCCCTACGACGTGCAGCGCGACTTCGCGCCGATCGGCAGCATCGGCTTCTTCGAGCTGGCGCTGGTGGTCGATGCACGCTCGCGCTTCGCGACGCTGGCCGAACTGCTGGCGCACGCGAAGGCCCGGCCGGGCCAGCTGACGATCGCCACCATCGCGGTCGGCAGCACCCAGCACCTGGCGGCAGAACTGCTGAAGTCCACGCTCGGCATCGATGCGTTGATCGTGCCCTACAAGGGCACGCCGGCGGTGCTGACGGCGCTGCGCGCCGGCGATGCCGATGTGGCGGTGGAGATCCTCGGCCCGGTGCTGCCGCAGGTCAGCGGCCATGTGCTGCGTGTGCTGGCGACCACCGGCGAGCAGCGCAGCGTCGCGCTGCCGGAGGTGCCGACCGTGCAGCAGGCGAGCGGCGTGCACTATGCCGTGGCGTCGTGGAATGCGCTGGCGGCGCCGGCCGGCACGCCGCCGGCGGTGATCGAGCGGCTGGCGGCCGTGCTGCGCCAGGCGCTGGACGATGCCGCGGTGCGCCAGCGCCTGGCCGCGCTCAGCGTGCGTGCCGAGGCCGGCTCGCCGCAGGCCTTGCGCAGCCTGCTGGACAGCGAGATCCGCCGCTGGGCGGCGGTGATCCGCGCGGCGAAGATCGAACCCGAGTAGCCTGCCGCGATGACCCGACCGACCCTGCTGCTGCTGCCTGGGCTGATGTGCGACCGCGCCGCGTGGGCGCCGCAGATCGACGCGCTGTCGAGCCGCGTCGACTGCGTCGTGCCGCACTACGGCGAGCTGAATTCGCTCGCCGCGATGGCGCAGCACGTGCTGCGCGAGGCACCGCCGGGGCCGCTGGCCGTCGCCGGCCACTCGATGGGCGGGCGCATCGCCTTCGAGATGTGGCTGCAGGCGCCGCAGCGCGTCGAGCGACTGGCGCTGCTCGACACCTCGTACCACCCGCTGCCGGCGGGCGAGGAGGGCGAGCGCGAACGGGCCGGCCGCATGGCGCTGCTGCAGATCGCGCGCACACAAGGGCTGCGTGAGATGGCGCGCGAATGGGCCCGGGGCATGGTGCACCCGAGCCGGCTCGCAACGCCGTTGTTCGACGCGGTGCTCGACATGTTCGAGCGCGGCAGCGTGGCCGCCTTCGCGGCGCAGATCGAGGCCTTGCTGGCGCGGCGCGATGCCACCGGACTGCTGGCGACCATCGCCGTGCCGACGCTGGTGCTGTGTGGCCGCGAGGACGGCTGGAGCCCGCCGTCGCGCCATCAGTTCATGCACGAGCACGTCGCCGGCTCGGTGCTCGAGGTGATCGCCGACTGCGGCCACATGAGCACGATCGAGCGGCCCGAGGCGGTCAACCGCGCGCTGTCCGCCTGGCTAGCCGCACCGGGTTGAGTCAGGTCAAGGCGCTTGCGCGCGGTGCGCGGCTCAATCGCTGCACCCGCCCGTGCAGGAGACCGCCATGACCACGCCCTTGCCGACGCCGATCGCCGGCACCACGCTGTTCGACGGCGCACAGGCCCGCAAGGGCTATGCGCTGAACAGGATGTGCTTCTCGTTCAACGAGGCCGCCAACCGCGAGGCCTTCCTGCGCGACGAGGACGGCTACTGCGCGCGCTACGCGCTGACGCCCGAGCAGCGCGAGGCGGTGGCCGCGCGCAACGTGCTGGCGATGATCGCCGCCGGGGGCAACGTCTACTACCTGGCCAAGCTGGCCGGCATCTTCGGCCTGGACGTGCAGGACCTCGGTGCCCAGCAGACCGGCATGACCAAGGATGCGTTCAAGGCGAAGCTCGCCGCGGCGGCAAGGAGCTGACCATGGCCAAGATCGTCGGCGGCATCATGACTTCGCACGTGCCGGCCATCGGCCGCGCGATCGCCCGCAACCTGCAGGGCGACCCCTACTTCAAACCCTGGTTCGACGGCTTCCCGCCGGTCCACCAGTGGCTGCGCGAGGTGAAGCCCGATGTCGCGGTGGTGGTCTACAACGACCACGGCCTGAACTTCTTCCTCGACAAGATGCCGACCTTCGCAGTCGGCGCCGCGCCGGAGTACCGCAATGCCGACGAGGGCTGGGGCATCCCGGTGGTGCCGCCGTTCCGCGGCGACGCCGAGCTCTCCTGGCACCTGATCGAATCGCTGGTGCGCGACGAGTTCGACATCACCAGCTGCCAGGAGATGCTGGTCGACCATGCCTTCACCTTGCCGATGGCACTGCTGTGGCCCGGACAGGGCGCCTGGCCGGTGCGCACCGTCCCGGTGTGCATCAACACCGTGCAGTTCCCGCTGCCCACGGCGGGCCGCTGCTGGAAGCTCGGCGAGGCGATCGGGCGCGCCATCGAGTCCTGGAACAGCGAAGCGAAGGTGGTGGTGATCGGCACCGGCGGCCTGTCGCACCAGCTCGACGGCGAGCGAGCCGGCTTCATCAACAAGGCGTTCGACCAGCGCTTCATGGACAGCCTGGTGCGCGACCCGCAATGGGCGACCCGCTACACCAACCACGAGCTGGTCGAGAAGGCGGGCACGCAGGGCATCGAGCTGCTGATGTGGTTGGTCACTCGCGCTGCACTCACCGGCCGCGTGAGCCGGCTGCACTCGAACTACCACATCCCCCTCTCGAACACCGCGGCGGGCCTGCTGCTGCTCGAGAACCGGCCGCTGGGCTGAGTTCTGCGCCCGGCCGGGGCGCACCAACTCGGAACTTCGCACCGAACTGCACCTGAATGGTGCTTTTCGGTGGAATGGCGCGTATATCTGCGCCATCGTGGGGTGCCGCGCCGACTCTCAGGTGTGGCACAGAAGCTGCAGAACGGGATGGCATTTGACGTGCCATTCGATTCTGGAGGATCCCCAATGAAGAAACCCCATCTGCTTGCGATCGCGGCCGCCGCCGCTCTGACCGTGCTGCCGTCGCTGTCGTACGCGCAGTTCTCCGGCAACGTCGGCCTGACGACCGACTACCGCTACCGCGGCATCTCGCAGACGCGACTGAAGCCTGCGCTGCAAGGCGGCGTCGACTACGGCCTGCCGGCCGGCTTCTACATCGGGGCGTGGGCATCGACGATCAAGTGGATCGACGACATTCCCGGTGGCGACAGCAGCGTCGAGATCGACCTGTACGGCGGCCTGAAGGGCGAGATCACCAAGGATCTCGCCTATGACGTCGGTGTGCTGCGCTACGAGTACCCGAGCAACAACCTGAACCCGAGCGCCAGCACCACCGAACTGTATGGCGCGCTGACCTACGGCCCGGTGACCGCCAAGTACTCGCACGCCGTGACCAACACCTTCGGCAACGCGGACAGCAAGAACAGCTTCTATTTCGATCTGTCGGCCACGTTCGACGTCGGCAGCGGCATCGTCGTGGTGCCGCACGTCGGCTACCAGAAGATCAAGGGCCCGGCCGAGGATGCCGCGAGCTACACCGACTACTCGCTGACCGTGACCAAGGACCTCGGGTCCGGCTTCTCGGTGAGCGGCGCGATCGTCGGTACCGATGCGGACAAGAACTTCTACGTGCCGGGCGCCGATGCGAACAGCACCAAGTTCCTCGGCAAGACCTCGGGCGTTCTGTCCGTGAAGTACGTTTTCTGACCCACCCCATTGGAGACGACCATGAAGATGGTGACCGCGATCGTCAAGCCGTTCAAGCTCGACGAAGTGCGTGAGGCCCTGAGCGCCATCGGCGTGCAGGGCATCACGGTGACCGAAGTGAAGGGCTTCGGCCGCCAGAAGGGCCACACCGAGCTGTACCGCGGTGCGGAGTACGTCGTCGACTTCCTGCCGAAGGTGAAGATCGAGGCCGCCGTCGACGACGGCATCGTCGATCGTGTCATCGAGGCCATCGAGGGTGCCGCGCGCACCGGCAAGATCGGCGACGGCAAGGTGTTCGTGTCGTCGCTGGAGCAGGTCGTCCGCATTCGCACGGGCGAGACCGGCAAGGACGCTCTCTGAGCGAAGGACCACAAGAGACAACCATGAAGAAACTCATTGCGACTCTTGCCCTGGGCCTCGCGGTCCTGGGCTTCTCGGGGGCCGTCATGGCCCAGGCGGCGTCGGCGCCCGAGGCGGCAGCGTCGGTGGCGGCAGTGGCCGAGGCGGCTTCGGCCGCAGCGCCTGCCGAAGCGGCCTCGGCCGCCCCGGCCCCGGTGGCCAACAAGGGTGACGTGGCCTGGATGGTCGTCGCCACGCTGCTGGTCATCATGATGACCGTGCCCGGCCTGGCGCTGTTCTACGGCGGCCTGGTGCGCAGCAAGAACATGCTGTCGGTGCTGATGCAGGTGATGGTCACCTTCTCGATGATCGTCGTGCTGTGGTTCATCTACGGCTACAGCCTCGCGTTCACCGAGGGCAATGCCTACATCGGCGGCTTCGACCGGCTGTTCATGAAGGGCCTGTTCGATCCCGCGACCGGCGCCTTCGCGATGGGCGCGACCTTCAGCAAGGGTGTCTACATCCCCGAGCTGCTGTTCGCCGCCTTCCAGGCGACCTTCGCCGGCATCACCTGCTGCCTGATCGTCGGTGCCTTCGCCGAGCGCATCAAGTTCAGCGCGGTGCTGCTGTTCATGGCCCTGTGGTTCACCTTCAGCTATGCGCCGATCGCGCACATGGTCTGGTTCTGGATGGGCCCGGACGCCTATGCGAGCAAGGAAGTGGTCGACGCCATGAACGGCAAGGCCGGCCTGATCTGGCAGTGGGGCGCGCTCGACTTCGCCGGTGGCACGGTGGTGCACATCAACGCCGCGGTTGCCGGCCTGGTGGGCGCCTACATGGTCGGCAAGCGTGTCGGCTACGGCAAGGAGGCCTTCACGCCGCACTCGCTGACGCTGACCATGGTCGGTGCCTCGCTGCTGTGGGTGGGCTGGTTCGGCTTCAACGCCGGCTCGGCGCTGGAAGCCGGCAACAGCGCGGTGCTTGCCTTCGCCAACACCTTCTCGGCCACCTCGGCTGCGGTGCTGGCCTGGTGCATCGGCGAGACGCTGGTCAAGGGCAAGGCCTCGATGCTGGGTGCAGCCTCGGGTGCGGTGGCCGGCCTGGTCGCGATCACCCCGGCCGCCGGCAACGTCGGCCTGATGGGCGCCATCATCGTCGGTCTGATCGCCGGCTTCGCCTGCCTGTGGGGCGTGTCGGGCCTGAAGAAGCTGCTCGGCGCGGACGACTCGCTGGACGTGTTCGGCGTGCACGGTGTCGGCGGTATCGTCGGCGCGTTGCTGACCGGCGTGTTCAACACCCAGGCGCTCGGCGGCCCGGGCCTGGTCGGCGACTGGGTCACCGCCTCGGTGACGTCCAACGGCATCGGCGCCCAGGTGTGGATCCAGCTGAAGGCCGTGCTGCTGACCATCGTCTGGTCGGGCATCGTCTCGGTGGTGGCCTACAAGATCGTCGACTTGGTGATCGGCCTGCGCGTGCCGGAAGACGAGGAGCGCGAAGGTCTGGACATCACCTCGCACGGCGAGACGGCGTACCACAACTGACGCCAACGGGTCCGGCCGGCGCGAGCCGGCCGGCGCTCCGGCAACAAGGGCCACCGCGAGGTGGCCCTTTGCATTGGTGGCGTCGCCGGCCGCGAGGCCCCCTAGCTCGTGGGAGAGGTATGTCCAGCCCCATGGTGTGAGCGGATGTATCGGAGTAACTTGAGCCTCGTCAAGCCGTGGCCGGGATGGCCGACGGCGGACGCAGGGAGGCTCACCATGACAGCGATGGAACGTGTCGTCGTTCGCGACGACGAGAGCGGCATGACGCCGGAAGTCCTGACCAGCGAGGCCACGGCGGGCGCCGCAGGCCCGCGGCAGCCGGCGCGGGCCATCGGGACCGATGACACGGTGCCCGGCGGCGACGGCCCCGACACGCTCAGCGGCACCGCGGGCAACGACACCATCCTCGGCATGGCCGGCAACGACTGGCTGTCCGGTCTGGCGGGCAACGACCTGATCGACGGTGGAGCCGGCACGGACTGGGCCGACTATCGCCAGGCCGGCAGCGCGGTGAACGTCTCGCTGGCGGTGGCCGGCGCGCAGAACACCGGCGGGGCGGGCACGGATACGCTGATCAGCATCGAGGCGCTGGTCGGCAGCGCCTTCAACGACACGCTGACCGGCAGCACCAACCTGTGGGCCGAACTGTTCAGCGGTGGCGCCGGCAACGACACCATCGACGGCGGCACGATCACCGACACCGTCAACTACCTGAACCTGAACTCGATCGAGTACTGGCCGACAGCGATCAGCGGGGTCAACGTCAACCTGCAGACGGGCATCGCGCTGGACGGCCAGGGCGGTACCGACACGCTGATCAACATCAACTGGGTGGTCGGCTCCGGCTTCAACGACACCATCCGCGGCAGCGACGGCACGCTGTTCGAGCAGTTCACCGGCCTGGGCGGCAACGACAGCTTCAACGGCGGCAACCTGGCCAACGCCTCGGCACGGCTCAACTACTCGACCTCGCCGCAGGCGGTCTACGTCGACATGGCGCTGGGCACCGCGCAGGACGGCTACGGCGGCACGGACACCTTCACCAACATCAACTTCCTGCGCGGCTCGAACTTCAACGACACGCTGTTCGGCTCGGACCCGACGGGCATCGCCCAGACCTTCGAGGGGCAGGGCGGCAACGACTACATCGACGGGCGCGGCGGCGCCGACTGGGTGCGCTACCAGAACTCCACCGCGGCGGCCACGGTCAACCTGCTCACCGGCGTGGCGCAGGACGGCCTGGGCGGCACCGACACGCTGGTCAACATCGAGAACCTGCGCGGGTCGGACTTCAACGACGTGTTCATCGGCAACGCCGAAGCCAACAATTTCGAAGGGCGCGGCGGCAACGACTCGATGGAGGGCGGCGACGGCGACGACACCTTCACCGGTGCCGCCGGCAACGACACGCTGGTCGGCGGCAATGCGACGATCTTCGACTACGCGATCTACAGCGGCGCCAGCGCCGCGGTGACCGTCAATCTCGCCACCGGCAGCGCCAGCGGTGCCAGCGAAGGCAACGACTCGCTGGTCGGCATCGAGGCGGTGATCGCCTCGGCGTTCGCCGATACGCTGACCGGCAATGACGTCAACAACTATCTGCGCGGCAACGGCGGCGACGACACCATCGACGGCGGCGGTGGCCTCGACTTTGCCGACTACCGCGATGCGGCCGGCACGGTCACGGTGGACATCGACGCCGGCACGGCGACCGGCGCCGACGGCAGCGACACGCTGATCAACATGGAGGGGGCGTTCGGCGGCGCCTTCAACGACACGCTGCGCGGCGACGAGCAGGACAACCTGTTGCGCGGGCGCGGCGGCAACGACCTGATCGACGGCCGCGCCGGCATCGACCGCGCCGACTACCGCAACGCCACGGGGGCGGTGCAGGTCAGCCTGCTGACCAATACGTCGGCCGGCGCGGACGGCGTCGACACCTTGGTGGACATCGAGAACCTGCGCGGTTCGGAGTTCTACGGCGACTTGCTGACCGGCAACGGCGACGCCAACGACATCGATGGCATGGGCGGCAACGACACGCTCGACGGCGGCGCCGGGAACGACACGCTGGTCGGCGGTGACGGTGACGACACGATGCTCGGTGGCGCGGGCGACGACGAGTTCAACGGTGGCGCGGGCACCGACACGGTGTCCTACGCGGGTGCCGCGCTGGCCGTGACGGTCACGCTGGCCAGCGGCCCGACGGGCGATGCCGCCTGGGGCACGGCGCAGGATGGTGCCGGCGGCACCGATCGCATCGCCATCGGCGCCGGCGACATCGTGGTTGGCTCGGCGTTCGCAGACACGCTGACCGGTTCGCCGGTCTACACCGCGACCTGGGGCGAGGTGTTCGGCCGCGACGAGTTCTACGGCGGCGACGGCAACGACAGCATCTATGGCCTGGGCGGTGACGACTGGTACCTCGCCGGCGAAGGCGGCGACGACCGGGTCGACGGCGGAGACGGTGCGGACGACATCGCCGGCGGCGCAGGCAACGACTCGTTGATCGGCGGTTCCGGCAACGACACCATCGATGGGGGCACGGGCACCGACACCTTGCTCGGCGGTACCGGCAACGACATCTACGTCGTCGACGTGGCGGGCGACGTGATCAGCGAGACCTCGACGCTGGCGACCGAGATCGACACGGTGCAGTCGGCGGCGACACGCACGCTGGGGGCCAACCTGGAGCGGCTGACGCTGACCGGGGCCAGTGCGATCAACGGCACCGGCAACACACTGGCGAACCTGATCACCGGCAACGCGGCGGCCAATACGCTGGACGGCAGCAGCGGCAACGACACGCTCAACGGCGGATCGGGCAACGACAGTCTGGTCGGTGGTGTGGGCAACGATTCGCTGAGTGGTGGGCTGGGCATCGATACGATGGTCGGCGGAACGGGCAACGACATCTATGTCGTCGACGTAGCCGACGACATGACGACGGAGACCTCGACACTGGCCACCGAGATCGACACGGTGCTGTCCAGCGTGACGCGCACGCTGGGCGCGAACCTCGAGCGGCTGACGCTGACGGGCAGCAGCGCGATCAGCGGGGCGGGCAACACGCTGGCCAACCTGATCACCGGCAACGCGGCGGCCAACACGCTCAGCGGCGGCAGCGGCAACGACACGCTCAGCGGCGGGTCGGGCAACGACAGCCTGGTCGGCAGCACCGGCAACGACTCGCTGAGTGGCGGGCTGGGCATCGACACGATGGTCGGCGGCACCGGCAACGACATCTACGTCGTCGACGTGGCCGGCGACGTGACGACGGAGACCTCGACACTGGCCACCGAGATCGACACGGTGCTGTCCGGCGTGACGCGCACGCTGGGTGCGAACCTCGAGCGGCTGACGCTGACGGGCAGCAGCGCGATCAGCGGGGCGGGCAACACGCTGGCCAACCTGATCACCGGCAACGCCGCGGCCAACACGCTCAGCGGCGGAAGTGGCAACGACACGCTCATCGGCGGATCGGGCAACGACAGCCTGGTCGGCAGCACCGGCAACGACTCGCTGAGTGGCGGACTGGGCATCGACACGATGGTCGGCGGAACGGGCAACGACATCTACGTCGTCGACGTGGCCGGCGACGTGACGACGGAGACCTCGACACTGGCCACCGAGATCGACACGGTGCTGTCCGGCGTGACGCGCACGCTGGGTGCGAACCTCGAGCGGCTGACGCTGACGGGCAGCAGCGCGATCAGCGGGGCGGGCAACACGCTGGCCAACCTGATCACCGGCAACGCCGCGGCCAACACGCTCAACGGCGGCAGCGGCAACGACACGCTCGCCGGCGGCCTGGGCCGCGACACGCTGATCGGCGGCGTGGGGCTGGACAGCTTCCTGTTCAACACCGTGCCGAATGCGAGCACCAACGTCGATCTGGTCAGCGGCTTCTCGGCAGCCGACGATCGTTTCCTGATGGAGAACGCCGTCTACACCGGCCTGGGCAGCGTGACCGGCACGCTGACGGCCGGCGCCTTCCGCGCCGGCACGGCGGCCGGCGATGCGAGCGACCGCATCATCTACGACTCGGCGACCGGCCGGCTGCTGTACGACGCCGACGGCACCGGAGCCGTCGCGGCGGTGCAGTTCGCGACGGTGGCGGCCGGCACGGCGATCACGGCAGCCGATTTCGTCATCGTCTGACCGGCGTCCGGCCGTGCCAGGCCGGACGCCCGGGAGTTCGTCTCGGCGGCGGGCGGGGGCTTGCGCGGCGGCGCTGCCGCCCCCAAATGCCTAGAATTCCGCTTCCGCAGCGCTCTCCCGGGCCGACCCATGGTTCCTCACCTCATCACGGCCCTGACCGGCCCGATCAACGAACTCGAGCAACGCATTCTCGAGTCGCTCCCGGCCATCGAGCGCTGGTTCCGGCTCGAGTGGATGGAGCACACGCCGCCGTTCTACACCTCGGTCGACGTGCGCAACGCCGGCTTCAAGCTGGCGCCGGTGGACACCAACCTGTTCCCCGGCGGCTTCAACAACCTCACGGAAGAGATGCTGCCGCTGGCCGTGCAGGCGGCGATGGCGGCGATCGAGAAGATCTGCCCCGAGGCCAAGAACCTGCTGCTGATCCCCGAAAAACACACCCGCAACACGTTCTACCTGACCAACGTGCAGCGGCTGATGCAGATCTTCACGCAGGCGGGCCTCAACGTGCGCCTGGGCACGCTGGACGATGCCATCACCGCGCCGACCGAGATCGCGCTGCCCGACGGGACGGGCCTGAAGGTCGAGCCTCTGGTGCGCAACCGCGGCCGCCTGGGGCTGAAGGACTTCGACCCCTGCACCATCCTGCTCAACAACGACCTGTCGGCCGGCATCCCGAAGGTGCTGGAGAACCTGCACGAGCAGTACCTGCTGCCGCCGCTGCACGCCGGCTGGGCGGTGCGGCGCAAGACCAACCACTTCCAGGCCTATGAAGAGGTGGCGAAGAAGTTCGCCAAGCTGCTGGGCATGGACCCGTGGCTGATCAACCCGATGTTCGCGCGCTGCGGCGAGGTCAACTTCAGCGACGGCACCGGCGCCGAATGCCTGATGAGCAACGCCGAGGCGCTGCTGGGCAAGATCCGCCGCAAGTACAAGGAATACGGCATCAACGAGAAGCCGTTCATCATCGTCAAGGCCGACGCCGGCACCTACGGCATGGGCATCATGACGGTGCGCGACCCCAAGGACCTGGCCGAGCTGAACCGCAAGACGCGCAACAAGATGAGCGTCATCAAGGACGGCCAGGAGGTCAGCGAGGTCATCCTGCAGGAAGGAGTGCCGACCTACGAGCGTGTCAACGACGCGGTCGCCGAGCCGGTGGTCTACATGATCGACCGCTACGTGGTCGGCGGCTTCTACCGCGTCAACGCCGAGCGTGGCATCGACGAGAACCTGAACTCGCCGGGGGCCAGCTTCGTGCCGCTGGCCTTCGCCGAATCGGGCCACCTGCCCAAGCCTGGCGCCAAGCCGGGCGCCAGCGCACCGAACCGCTTCTACATGTACGGCGTGATCGCGCGCCTGGCGATGGTGGCGGCAAGCTACGAGCTGGAAGCGACCGACCCGGACGCCGAAATCTACGAGTGAGCGGCCGGCCGCCCCCGCGGCCGCCCCTACACTCACGGGCGTGAGCCAGCACAGCACGAAGTCCAGTCTCGCCGCACTGACGCTGGGCGCCATCGGTGTCGTCTACGGCGACATCGGCACCAGCCCGCTGTACGCCTTCAAGGAGGTCTTTGCCCACGGCCACGTGCCGATGAGCGTGGAGAACATCCACGGCGTGCTGTCGCTGATGTTCTGGACGCTGACCGTCGTCGTCTCGCTGAAGTACGTGCTGCTGATCCTGCGCGCCGACAACAACGGCGAGGGCGGGCTGATCGCGATGCTGGCGCTGGCTTCGCGCGCGGTGGCCGACAAGCCGATGCTGCACGCGCGACTTCTGCTGATCGGCATCTTCGGCACGGCGATCTTCTTCGGCGACGGTGTGATCACGCCGGCGATCTCGGTGCTCTCCGCCGTCGAGGGCCTGGAGGTGGCGGCGCCGGCGCTGCACCGCTGGATCATGCCGATCACGCTGCTCGTGCTGACCGTGCTGTTCATGGTGCAGCGCCACGGCACCGCCAGCGTCGGCCGCTTCTTCGGGCCGATCACCGTGCTGTGGTTCCTCGTGCTGGCGGTGCTCGGGCTGATGCACATCGCTCGCAACCCGGCCATCCTGGTGGCCCTGAACCCGGCCTACGCGATCGAGTTCCTGACCGCGCACCCGCGCGTCGCCTTCGTCGCGCTCGGCTCGGTGGTGCTGTGCGTCACCGGCGCCGAGGCGCTGTACGCCGACATGGGGCACTTCGGCAAGAAGCCGATCCGCCTGGCCTGGTTCAGCCTGGTGATGCCCTCGCTGGTGATCAACTACTTCGGCCAGGGCGCGATGCTGCTCGCGCACCCGGAGAACGTGAAGAACCCGTTCTACGAGATGGCGCCGACCTGGGCGCTGTACCCGCTGATCGGCCTGGCCACCGCGGCGACGGTGATCGCCTCGCAGGCGCTGATCACCGCGGCCTTCTCGGTCACCAAGCAGGCGGTGCAGCTCGGCTACCTGCCGCGCCTGCGCGTGCTGCACACCTCGGTGAAGGACACCGGGCAGATCTACCTGCCGTTCGTGAACTGGGGGCTGTACGTCTGCATCGTGCTGGCGGTGGTGCTGTTCCGCTCGTCGAGCAACCTGGCAGCGGCCTACGGCATCGCGGTGACCATCGACATGCTGATCACCACGACGATGACCTTCTTCGTGATCCGCTACGGCTGGAAGTACCCCTGGTGGCTGTGCGTCGCCGCCACCGGCTTCTTCTTCCTGGTCGACTTCGTCTACTTCGCCGCCAACGTCGTCAAGGTGTTCGACGGCGGCTGGTTCCCGGTGGTGATCGGCGCGGCGATGTTCCTGCTGCTGATGACCTGGAAGCAGGGCCGCGTGCTGATGGCCGAGCGCATGCGCGACGACGCCATCGACCTGAAGAGCTTCCTCGAGGCGGTGTTCATCAGCCCGCCGGTGCGTGTGCCCGGCACCGCGGTGTTCCTGGTCAGCGACCAGGGCAACACGCCCAACGCGCTGCTGCACAACCTGAAGCACAACAAGGTGCTGCACGAAACCAACCTGTTCGTCACCGTGCGCCACCACGAGGTGCCGTGGATCGGCTTCGACAAGCGCTGCGAGCTCGAGCCGCTGGGCAACGACTGCTGGCAGGTGACGCTGCACTTCGGCTTCAAGAACGACCCCGACGTGCCCGAGGCGCTCGCCCTGCTGCGCGGCCGCGGCGTGCAGCTCGACGACATGGAGACCAGCTACTTCCTGTCGCGCGACATCGTCATCCCGACGCTGGGCGGCGGCATGTGGCTGTGGCGCGAGAAGCTGTTCGCCAGCATGCACCGCAATGCCGCGGCGGCTGCCGACTTCCTCAACCTGCCGGCGAACCGGGTCGTCGAGCTCGGCGCGAAAGTGCAGATTTGAGTTTCTTCCGCGATCTCTCTCTTCCTGCCTTCACCGCCGGCTTCGTCGCCGTGCTGGTCGGCTTCACCAGCTCGGTGGCGATCGTCTTCCAGGCGGCCACTGCGCTCGGCGCGACGCCGGCGCAGATCAGCTCGTGGATGTGGGCGCTCGGCCTGGGCATGGGCCTGTGCTCGGCGCTGCCCTCGCTGGTGCTGAAGAAGCCGGTGATGGTGGCCTGGAGCACGCCCGGCGCGGCGGTGCTGGCCACCGCCGCGGTGGCCGGCGGATTCACGCTGGCGCAGGCCACCGGCGCCTTCATCGTCTGCGCGCTGCTGATGACCGCCGCCGGCGCGACAGGCTGGTTCGAGCGCATGATGGACCGCATCCCGATGCCGATCGCCAGTGCGCTGCTGGCCGGCGTGCTGGCGCGTTTCGGCATCGATGCCTTCCTCGCCGCGAAGAGCGCGCTGCCGCTGGTGCTGGTCATGCTGGCGGCCTACCTGCTCGGCCGCCGGCTGTGGCCGCGCTACGCGGTGCCCGGCGTGCTGGCGGCGGGTACCGCGTTCGCGTGGATCGGCGGGCAGCTGCACCTGCAGGGCGTGTCGTTCACGCTGACCACGCCGGTGTTCGTGATGCCCGAGTTCACGCTGGCCGCCGCGGTGAGCCTGGCGCTGCCGCTGTTCGTCGTGACGATGGCCTCGCAGAACCTGCCCGGCGTGGCGGCGATCCGCGCCGCCGGCTACCAGATGCCGATCTCGCGCATCATCACCGTCACCGGCGTGGCGACGCTGCTGCTGGCGCCCTTCGGTGCCTTCGCGCTGAACCTGTCGGCCATCACCGCGGCGATCTGCATGGGCCGCGAAGCCCACGAGGACCCGGACAAGCGCTACACCGCGGCGGTCAGCTGCGGGCTCATCTACGTCGTCATCGGCCTGTTCGGCGCGGCGGTGACCGGCGTGCTGACGGCCTTCCCGCGCGAGCTCGTGGTGGCCGTGGCCGGCCTCGCGCTGCTGGGCAGCATCGGCGGCGGCCTGGCGGTGGCGGTGAAGGACGAGATCCATCGCGAGGCGGCGCTGATCACCTTCCTGGTCACGCTGTCCGGGCTCAGCCTGTTCGGCATCGGCTCGGCCTTCTGGGGCGTGGTGGCCGGTGCGCTGGCCTGGGGCGTGCAGGCCTGGCGGCGCTGAGCCGCGGCGGTCGTAGACTGCGCGCCGATGGCGGCGCTTTCCCTCTCGGACCCGACCCGCACGCTGCAGTGGACGCATGGCCGCGCCGAGCTGCAGCGCCTGGGCGGCATGCTCGCACCGGTGGTGTTCCGTGCCGACGGCGCGCGCGACTTCGCGCCGCTGCAGGTGGCGCCCTGGGCCGACGAGCCGGGTGCCGACGCTTTGCCCGGCATCCTGCGCCGGCTGCGCGGCGAGTGGCCCTGCGTGCCCTTCGGTCGTTGCGACCGGCCGGCCGATCTGCCGCCCGGCTGGACCGGGCGCCTGCCGGGCGACGACTGGGGCCACGGCTTCGCAGCCCACCACGACTGGCAATGGATCGACACCGGCGAGCCGCTGACGCTGGCGCTGCAGATCGAACCGCCGGCGCCGCTGCGCCGCCTGACCCGCACGGTGCGAGCGCAGGCCGACGCGCCGGCGCTGGAGGTCACGCTGGAGATCGAGGTTCAGCAGGCCTGCACGCTGCCCGTTGCGCTGCACCCGACGCTGCGCCTGGACGCGGGTGCGGTGCGGCTCCAGCTGCCGGCCTACCGCGGTGGCGTGACCTACCCGGTGCCGGCCGAGCCGGGCATCTCGCGGCTGGCGCCCGACCGTGCGTTCGACGATCTCACCGCCGTGCCGCGCGCCGACGGCGGCACGCTCGACCTGGGCCGCTTTCCGCTGGCGGTCGACACCGAGGAGCTGCTGCAGCTGCACGCGCTCGACGGCCCGGTCGAACTGCACTACCTCGACGCCGGCTGGTCGCTGCAGCTCGACTGGGATCACACGCTGCTGCCCGACCTGATGCTGTGGGTCAGCCACCGTGGCCGTCGCCATGCGCCGTGGAACGGGCGCCACCTGGCGCTCGGCGTCGAGCCGGTGAACGGGCTGTTCGACCTCGGCCGCGTGAGCGGCGCGCCGGCGGGTCACCCGCTGGCGGCGCGCCACGGCCTGTCGCTGGTGCCCGGCGAGCCGCTGCGCCTCCGCTACCGCCTCGCGGCGCGGCCGCAGGCACCGGCATGAGCGTCACCATCCGCGACATCGCCGAGGCCGCGGGCGTCTCGATCGGCACCGTCTCGCGGGCGCTGAAGAACCAGCGCGGCCTGTCCGACGAGACGCGCCGCGCGGTGCGCCGCATCGCCCGCGAGCTCGGCTACGACGCCACCCGGCTGCGCAGCGCCAAGGCACAGCGGCTGGTCTTCCTGCTGCACCGCCAGCACAGCAGCTTCGCCACCAACCCGTTCTTCTCCAACGTGCTGCACGGCGTCGAGGAGGCCTGTCGCGACTTCGGCGTCGCGCCGACGCTGCTGACCACCGGCCCGGCGGATCCGGTGCGCGACCAGCTGCGCCTGCACCAGCCAGACGTGGTGCTGGCCGCCGGCTATTTCGAGGCCGAGGTGCTGGCACTGATCGCCGGGCTCGAGCTGCCGATGGCGCTGGTCGACTTCTGGATGCCCGGCCAGCCCTCGGTGAACCCGGACAACATCGAGGGCGGTTTCCTCGCCACGCGACACCTGCTGGACATCGGGCGCAAGCGCATCGCCTACATCGCCGGCTCGCTGGCCCACTTCAGCATCCGCGAGCGCAACCATGGCTACCGGCGTGCGCTGTACGAGGCGGGCGTGCTCGCCGACCCCGACCTCGAGGTGGTGGCGCCACCCGGCGTCGAGCCCGACCGCGGCGCGGCGCTGGCGATGCGCCAGCTGCTGCGGCTGCGCCAGCCGCCCGATGCGGTGTTCGCCTGCAACGACATGGTCGCGCTGGCCGCGCTGCAGGTCTGCCACGAGGCCGGCCTGCGTGTGCCGCAGGACGTGGCCATCGTCGGCTTCGACGACATCGCGGCCGCGGCCGGCGCGAGCCCGGCGCTGTCGACGTTGCGCGTCGACAAGGAGGCGCTCGGCCGCGCCGGTGTCGAGCTGCTGATGCGCGGCCACGAGATGCCGCAGCAGATGGTGCTGCCGGTGGAGCTGGTCGTGCGCGCCTCCAGCGGCGGCTGAGGCGACGCGGCCGCGCTGCTTGCCTGCGCAGCGGCTCCGGTGCAGCATGGGCCAGGGAGGACGGCCGATGGCAAGGATGGCTTGGCGATGGCGGCATGCCGCGATCGGGGCGCTGGGCGCACTGATCGGCGGCTGCGGGGGCGGTGGCGACGACGCGGCCGAGCAACCCGGTCCGCCGCCCGACCCGCTTCCCCCGGCCGGCGCGTCGCGCTGGGCGGCACTGGAACAGGATCACGGTGCCGACGGCACGGTCGACTTCATCACCTTGTACAGCTACGACGGGCAGGGCCGGCGCACCGCGGCGCGCACCTACCGCGCCGTCAACGGGGTGGCCGACGGCGCGCCGACGCGCGAGCGCTCGTGGACTTTCGACCGCTGGAGCCGCATCGTCGGCAGTGTCGACCGGGCGGGTGCCAGATCGACCAACACCTATTCGTATGTGTACGGTGCCGACGGGCGGCTGGCTTCGCAGCACTCGGTGATCACGGCGGCAGACGTCACCTCGGACGCCCGGTTCATATGGAGCGGCGGCCACATCGTGGAAGTCAGGAGTGGCCGTTCGGGCAGCTCCGACGTCGCCGTGACCCAGCTCTTCTACGACGCGGACGGGCGGGTGGAACGGGTGGAGCTCGATCCAGCCGCGGGAGAGTACTACGCCAACTACCGATGGCGGCCCGACGGCCGCCCGGCTGGCATGAGCGTCTACAGCGGCTTCACGGCCTCGTTCGGATTCATCTACGACACCGACGGCAGGCTCGTCGCGACGAGTTACAACGACGACGGCATCTACTTCGACGGAGGCGCACCTGACCTACGACACGCAGGGTCGACTGCTGCAGGTCGAGCAAGGTGTTCCGCCGGAGGGCGGCGACTTTGCGCCCCTCAGCCGCGTCCGCTACCGCTGGGAAGCGGGGCTCTGCCAGCCGCTCGTGATGCCTGGCGAGCCGCCGCACGAGGAATCGCCGATGGCCGGGCTCGTCTCGGCGGACAACGTCTCCTTCGGCTGCGCGCCCTGAGTGCGCTGCGGGCGGCACGGACTGGCAGACTGAGTCGGGAAGGGACGGAGATGGGACAACCGACAGCCTGGCGCCGGGAGTGTGCCGTGGCCTGCGTGCTGGGTGGACTCCTCGCCGGCTGCGGAGGCGGCGAGAGCGAAGAGCCCGGACCGCCGCCCGATCCGCTGCCGCTGGCCGGCGGCTCGCGCTGGGCGGCACTCGAGCACGACGAAGATGCCGATGGCACGATCGACGAGATCACGCTGTACAGCTACGACGGGCAGGGGCGGCGCACCGCTGCGCGCAGCTACCGTGCCGTCGCCGGGGTGCCCGACGGCGAACCGACGCACGAGCTGCTGTGGAGCTTCGACCGCTGGAGCCGCATCGTCGGCAGCATCGAGCGCTTCGCCTCGGGTTGGGTGGTCACCACTTCCCACCACTACGGCGCCGATGGTCGGCAAGCCACGCGGCGCACGGTCGCCGGCAATCTCACGCTGGACGACCACTTCAGCTGGCGCGACGAGCGCATCGTCGAGATCACGACCGTGCGGTCGGACCGTGCCGATCGTTTCGTCGGCCGCGTCGCCTACGGCAGCGACGGGAGGGTGTCCGAGGTGACTCGCGACCCGGGCTGGCTGGGCGACGGCTACCAGGCGAGATACCTGTGGCGGCCCGATGGTCGCCCGGTTGCCATGAGCGTCTACAGCGGCTTCGTGGCCTCGTACGGGTTCCGCTACGACGCCGACGGCAGGTTGGTCGCGACGAGCTACAACGACGACGGCATCTACTTCGAGGAGGCGCGCCTGGCCCACGACGCGCAGGGCCGGCTGGTGCAGGTCGAGGTCGGGCCGGCGCCGGAGGGCGGTGGCTTCGTGCCGGCCAGCCGCTCGCGCTACCGCTGGGAGCGCGCGCTCTGCCAGCCGCTGGTGATGCCCGGCGAGCCGCCCCACCACGACTGGTCGATGGCCGGGCTGGTCTCGGCTGACAACGTTTCCTTCGGCTGCGCGCCCTGAGCAGCGGCGCCGCGGGCGCCGGCTTGTTTCGCTGCCGACGTTGACTCCGGCCCGGGAAAGTCCGCTGAACGCGGCCCCGGCGCGGAGCCACACTCGCCTCCCGTTCGACACACCCACAACAGGAGACGAGACATGAAGAACGTGATCGCTGCCGCCGCCGCGCTGCTGATGAGCGGTGCTGCCATGGCCCAGGGCGTGGAAGTGCTGCACTGGTGGACCTCCGGCGGCGAGGCCGCCGCGCTGAACGTGCTCAAGGGCAACCTGGAGAAGCAGGGCGTCAAGTGGAACGACATGCCGGTGGCCGGTGGCGGCGGCGAAGCGGCGATGACCGCGGTGCGCGCCCGCGTCACCGCCGGCAACCCGCCGACCGCGGTGCAGCTGCTCGGTTTCGACATCACCGACTGGGCCAAGCAGGGCGTGCTGGCCGACCTGAACGCCGTCGCCGCCAAGGAGGGCTGGGACAAGACCGTGCCGCAGGCGCTGCAGGCCTTCTCGAAGTACGACGGCAAGTGGGTCGCAGCACCGGTCAACGTGCACTCGACCAACTGGGTGTGGGCCAACAAGGAGGTGCTCGACAAGGCCGGCGTCGGCAAGGCGCCCGCCAACTGGGACGAGTTCATGGACGCCGCCGGCAAGGTGCAGAAGGCCGGCTTCATCGCCGTCGCCCACGGCGGCCAGGCCTGGCAGGACGCGACGGTGTTCGAGAGCATCGTGATGACCACCGGCGGCATCGACTTCTACCGCAAGGCCTTCGTGCAGAAGGACAAGGCGGCGCTGGGCTCGGACACCATGCTGAAGTCCTTCGACCGCTTCGCGCAGTTCCGCAAGCTGGTCGACAAGGACTTCAGCAACCGCGACTGGAACCTCGCCTCGGCGATGGTGATCAGCGGCAAGGCCGGCTTCCAGGTGATGGGCGACTGGGCCAAGGGCGAGTTCATCAACGCCAAGAAGGTGCCGGGCAAGGACTTCCTGTGCTTCCGCTTCCCGGGCACGCAGGGCAACGTCAGCTTCAACTCCGACCAGTTCGCGCTGTTCAAGGTCGGCGGCGACAAGGCCGCGGCGCAGACCAAGCTGGCCAGCGCGATCATGGAACCGGGCTTCCAGTCGGCCTTCAACGTCGTCAAGGGCTCGGCGCCGGCGCGCACCGATGTGCCCAACACCGCCTTCGACGATTGCGGAAAGAAGGCCATGGCCGACCTCGCCGAGGCCAACACCAAGGGCACGCTGGTCGGCTCGATGGCGCACGGCCACGCGGTGCCGGCGTCGATCAAGAACGCGTTCTACGACGTGATCACGCGCCACTTCAACGGCCAGATCGACAGCAAGGCGGCCGTCAAGGAGATGGTCGCCGCGGCGTCGAACTGATCCTGCCCCGAAGCGGAGACGACGAGCCATGCGCGCACCGCCCATCGCCAAGCTGGTGCTCTCGCCCAGCGTCGTGCTGATCGGCGCGTGCGTGTATGGCTACATCGCCTTCACCTTCTATCTCTCGTTCACCGCGTCGACGATCATGCCGGTGACCCAGTGGGTCGGGCCGGCGGCCTACCACCGGCTCTTCGAGCTGGGCAACTGGGAGGTGTCGGTCAAGAACCTCGGCATCTTCGCGACGCTCTACATCGTGATCAGCGCGGCGCTGGGCCTCGGCCTGGCGGTGCTGATCGACCAGAAGATCCGCGCCGAGTCGGCGTTCCGCTCGATCTTCCTGTACCCGATGGCGCTGTCGTTCATCGTCACCGGCACGGCCTGGAAGTGGGTCATGGACCCGGGCATCGGCCTGGAGCGCTCGTTGCGCGCCATCGGCTGGGAGAGCTTCGCGTTCGGCTGGGTCAAGGACGGCGAGCTGGCGATCTACTGCGTCGTCATCGCCGCCGTCTGGCAGACCTCGGGCTTCGTGATGGCGTTGTTCCTGGCCGGCCTGCGCGGCGTCGACAACGAGGTCATCAACGCGGCGCGCCTGGACGGCGCCCGCACTTGGCGCATCTACCAGCGCGTGATCTTCCCGCAGCTCGGTGCGAGCTTCATCTCGGCACTGGTGATTCTGGCGCACATGGCGATCAAGTCCTATGACCTGGTCATCGCGCTGACCGGCGGCGGCCCCGGCCGCTCGACCTGGTTGCCGTCGGTGTTCATGTACCAGTACACCTTCACCCGCAACGAGATGGCGGTCGGTGCCGCGAGCGCGGTGCTGATGCTGATCGCGATCGCGATCGTCGTGATGCCGCACATCGTGCGCGAGACCCGGCAGGTCGGCCATGGCTAGGCCGAAGACGCTCGCCCAGCAGCTGCCGCGCTGGCTGCTCTACGCGGTGCTGGTCTACCTGGCGCTGCTGTTCCTGCTGCCGATCTACGTGATGCTGGCCAACTCGATCAAGCCGCTCGACGAGATCCGCGCCGGTGACCTGATGGCGCTGCCGCAGGCGCCGACGCTGGAGCCCTGGGCGCAGGCCTGGAGCCTGGCGCAGATCGGCGTGCAGCCGACCGGGCTGAAGCCGTACTTCCTGAACTCGTTCCTGATGGTCGTGCCGGCGGTGCTGATCTCGGCGGTGTTCGGGGCGTTCAACGGCTACATCCTGACCCAGTTCAAGCTGCGCGGCGCGTCGATCGTGTTCGCGCTGCTGCTGTTCTCGATGTTCATCCCGTTCCAGATCGTGCTGATCCCGATGGCGCGCACGCTGGGGCTGATGGGCCTGGCCGGCACGGTGACCGGTCTGGTCTTCGTGCACACGGTCTACGGCATCGGCTTCACGACGCTGTTCTTCCGCAACTACTACGCTGCCTTTCCGGGCGAACTGGTGCGTTCGGCGCGCATGGACGGCGCCGGCTTCTTCCGTCTGTTCTGGCGCCTGATGCTGCCCAACAGCGGGCCGATCATCGTCGTCGCGGTGATCTGGCAGTTCACCAACATCTGGAACGACTTCCTGTTCGGCGCTTCGTTCAGCGACTACAAGTCCTACCCGCTGACGGTGGCGCTGAACAACCTGGTCAACAGCAGCACCGGGGTCAAGGAATACAACGTGCACTTCGCCGGCGCCTTCATCGCCGCGATCCCGACGCTGCTGGTCTACGTGCTGTCGGGCAAGTATTTCGTGCGCGGGCTGATGGCGGGGTCTGTCAAGGGATGAGCACGGATCGGATCAGCGGGGTGCCCTGCTCCGCTCATGTCCCCCGGCCCGGGCTGCGCCCGGACCTCCTCCTTTACTTCGCTGCGCAGGGCACCCCGCTGCTCCGATCCGGCACCGCCCGCTGCCCGCTCGACGCATGGAGCCGAACACATGGCTGAACTCGCCCTGCAGGGCATCCACAAGACCTTCGGCAACACCCGTGTGCTGCACGAGATCGACATCGCGCTGCCCGACGGCGAGTTCCTCGTGCTCGTCGGGCCTTCGGGCTGCGGCAAGAGCACGCTGATGAACCTGGTGGCCGGGCTGGAAGAGCCCAGCGGCGGGCGCATCGTGCTCGGCGGGCGCGACATCACCGAGCTCGGCCCGGCCGACCGCAACATCTCGATGGTGTTCCAGTCCTACGCGCTGTACCCGAACATGAGCGTGGCCGACAACATCGCCTTCCCGCTGGAGATGCGCGGCGTCGCCAAGGACGAGCGCGCGAAGACGGTGGCCGAGGTGGCGGCGATGCTGCAGATCGAGCACCTGCTCGAACGCAAGCCGCGCCAGCTCTCCGGTGGCCAGCGCCAGCGTGTCGCGATCGGCCGTGCGCTGGCGCGCCACCCGCAGCTGTTCCTGTTCGACGAGCCGCTGTCCAACCTCGATGCCAAGCTGCGCGTCGACATGCGCGCCGAGATCAAGCGGCTGCACATGCGCACCGGCGTGACGACGATCTACGTGACCCACGACCAGGTCGAGGCGATGACACTCGGCACGCGCATCGCGGTGCTGAAGGACGGGCTGATCCAGCAGCTGGCGACGCCGCTGGAGCTGTACTCGCGGCCGGCCAACCGCTTCGTCGCCGAGTTCATCGGCTCGCCGGCGATCAACAGCTTCGAGGCCACGCGCGATGCGGCGGGTGTGCTTCGCCTGGCCAATGGCCAGCCGATCGGCACGGCCAGCGGCAGCACGCCCGACAGGCTGATCGTCGGCGTGCGCCCGGAGGATCTGTCGATGCGGCCCGAGTCCGACGACAGCGCGCAGCTGCGCGGCACGGTGTCGCTGGTCGAGCCCACCGGGCCGGAGACCTACGCACTGGTCGACCTCGGTGTCGGCGAAGCCACCGTGCGCATGGGCGGCCTGCCCAGCGTGGCACCGGGGCAGGTGGTGCGCGTGCACGTGCCGCCGGCGGCGCTGCACCTGTTCGACCCGGGCAGCGGCCAGCGGCTCAACTGAACACGGAGGTCGTCATGACCAAACCCATGCGCTGGGGCTTCATCGGTGCCAGCAACATCGCCGAGCGGGTGATCGCCTCGCTGCGCAAGATCGACGGCCAGCAGCTGGTCGGCGTGTGCTCGCGCAGCGCGACGCGGGCGCGCGAGTTCGCCGCCGCGCAGGGGCTGCAGTCCGCGTACACCGAGCTGGCCGCCTTCCTGCGCGAAGGCCGCTTCGACGCCGTCTACATCAGCTCCACCAACGAGCAGCACTGCGAACAGACGCTGGCCGCGCTGGCCGCCGGTTGCCACGTGATGTGCGAGAAGCCGCTGGCGATGGACCTCGGCGACGCCAAACGCATGATCGAGGCCGCGCGTGCCGCCGGCTGCGTGCTCGGCACCAACCACCACCTGCGGGCGCAGGCCTCGCACCGGCTGATCCGCGACATGGTCGCCGCCGGCGAGATCGGCACGGTGCACGGCGTACAGGTCTCGCATGCGGTCTACCTGCCGCCGCACCTGCAGGGCTGGCGGCTCGACCAGCCCGGTGCCGGCGGCGGCGTGGTGCTCGACATCCTGGTGCACAACGCCGACCTGCTGCGCTTCCTGCTCGGCCGCGAGGCGCAGCGCATCCACACCGTGACGCGCCAGAGCGGCCTCGGCCAGGGCACGGTGGAAGACAGCGCGATGAGCGTGATCGAGTTCGAGGGTGGCGCGCTGGCGCAGACGCACGAGTCCTTCGTCGCCGAGCACGCGATGACGCGGCTGCATGTGCTGGGCACGAGCGGCAACCTGTACGCGCTGGGCTCGCTGTCGCAGGCCGGCACGGCGCAGCTGTGGCAACGCGACGCGCGCGGCGAGCGCGAGATCCCGGTGCCGCCGGTGGATCTGTACGAAGACGGCTTCCGCGCCTTCGCGCAGGCCTGCGCCGGGCAGGGCGCACCGCTGGCCAGCGGGCTGGACGGCGCGCGGGCGATGGCGGTGGCGCTGGCCGGCCTGGCCTCGGCCGCCAGCGGACGCGGCGAAACCATTTCGGCGGTGGCCTGACACCGCGACGGAGAGATGAACATGGAAACCTGGATGAACGACGTACCGCAGGCCATCGTGCAGACGCAGCGTGCGCTGCGCGAGAGCGTGCCCGACCTGGGCGGGCGCTTCCGTCGCCTCAGCGAAGCGCTGAACGACGAGGTCAGCGCGATCCGCGCCGAGCAGGGCGGCGGCGGTGCGGTGCCCGAGATCGGCTTCGCCGACCTGGCCGCCGGCGCGGTCTCGGCCGAGCAGGTCGCGCGCATCAAGCGGCGCGGCTGCGTGGTCGTGCGTGGCGTGTTCGAGCGCGCGCAGGTGAACGACTGGAACGCACAGGCCAGCCGCTACATCGACGAGGTGCGCTACCTCGAGCGCATGAAGGACAAGGCCGGGCTCGACAAGTACTTCAGCACGCTGGCCTCGAGCCGGCCGCAGATCTACAGCCTGTACTGGTCGCAGCCGCAGATGCAGGCGCGCCAGCACCCGAACCAGGCGACCACGCGGGCCTGGCTGAACCGGCTGTGGACCTTCGAGAAGAACGGCCAGCGCTTCTTCGACCCCGATCGCCAGTTCAACTACGCCGACCGCATCCGCCGCCGCGAGCCGGGCGACGCGACGCTGGGCCTGTCGCCGCACTCCGACGGTGGTTCGGTCGAGCGCTGGTGCGAGCCGAGCTTCCGCCGCATGTACCGCGAGGTCTTCGAGGGCGACCCGCTGGCCTTCGACCCGTTCGACGCCGAGCACCGCATCGCCACCAAGGAGATCCCGTCGCCGGCGGTCTGCTCGGCCTTCCGCACCTTCCAGGGCTGGACCGCGCTGACCCGCCAGGGCCCGGGCGACGGCACGCTGCGCCTGGTGCCGCTGGCGAAGACGACGCCGTGGATGCTGCTGCGCGCGCTGCAGGACGACGTGCCCGAGGGCGACCTGTGCGGCGCCCAGGCCGGCCGTGCGCTCGGCGCTTCCGCGAAGTGGCACGGGCCGCTGCTCGAAGGGCTGGTGTCGATTCCGCAGATGGAGCCCGGCGACACGATCTTCTGGCACTCCGACGTGATCCACGCAGTGGAGGACAAACACGGCGGCAGCGGCTACAGCAACGTCATCTACATCGGCGCGGCGCCGTGGTGCGAGAAGAACGAGGCCTTCGCGAAGAAGCAGGCCGCGGCCTTCCTCGAAGGGCGCAGCAGCCCGGACTTCGCGCCCGAGGACTACGAGTTCGGCTTCGCCGGCCGCGCGACGCCCGACGACCTGAGCCCGCTCGGCCAGATGCAGATGGGCCTGCGCCCCTGGAACTGACATCACCGCCTTCGCCATGCCCGATTTCCGTTCGCCCGAGTTCCTGCTCGGGCACATCCGCCATACGCTGGCCTTCTACGAAGGACGCTGCCTCGACGCGTCCGGCGGCTTCTTCCACTTCTTCAAGGACGACGGCACGGTCTATGACCGGCGCACACGCCATCTCGTCAGCAGCACACGCTTCGTCTTCAACCACGCGATGGCGTACCGGCGCTTCGGCGGCGCGCAGCGCCAGCAGGCGGTGCGCCACGGCCTGGCCTTCCTGCACGCGGCGCACGCGCAGCCGCAGGGCGGATTCGCGTGGCAGCTCGACTGGCACGACGGCCGCGCGACGGTGCAGGACGGCACCAACCACTGCTACGGCCTGGCCTTCGTGCTGCTGGCCCATGCGCATGCGCTGATGGCCGGCGTCGAGGAGGCTCGTGCCGGGCTGGAGGCGACGCGCGAGTTGATGGACCGGCGCTTCTGGGAACCGGCCAACGGCCTGTTCGCCGACGAGGCGACGCCCGACTGGCAACTGAGCGCGTACCGCGGCCAGAACGCCAACATGCATTCGTGCGAGGCCATGATGGCGGCGTTCGAGGCGACCCGCGATCGAGCGCTTTCCTGCAGCGTGCGCTGACGCTGGCCGAGTCGGTCACCGGCCGGCTCGCCGCGCTGGCCGACGGCCTGGTCTGGGAGCACTACCGCAGCGGGCCCGATGGCGCCTGGTCGGTCGACTGGGACTACAACCGCGACGACAAGACCAACATCTTCCGCCCCTGGGGCTACCAGACCGGCCACCTGACCGAATGGGCCAAGCTGCTGATGCAACTGGAGCGCTGGCTGCCCGAGGCGCAGCGCCCGGCCTGGCTGCTGCCGCGCGCGCGCCACTTCTTCGACACCGCGATGGCGCGCGGCTGGGACGCCGAACACGGCGGCCTGGTCTACGGCTTCGGTCCCGACGGCGAGGTCTGCGACGGCGACAAGTACTTCTGGGTGCAGGCCGAGAGTTTCGCGGCCGCCGCATTGCTCGCGGTGCGCACCGGCGAGGCGGTCGTACTGGGACTGGTACGAGCGCATCTGGGCCTACGCCTGGCAGCATTTCGTCGACCACGAACACGGCGCCTGGTACCGCATCCTCGCGCCCGACAACCGCAAGCTGACGGACGAGAAGAGCCCCGCCGGCAAGACCGACTACCACACCATGGGCGCCTGCTACGACGTGCTGCGCGGCCTGGGCGCCTGAAATGACCCCCCCAAGCTCACTTCGTTCGCGGCCCCCCGAGGGGGCGCTCAGTGGCTTCGGAACGGCCGGGCGCCACTGAGATGCTGCGCCACCTGGTGCTGCTGAAGTTCAGGGCGGAGGCCGCGCCGGCCGAGATCGATGCGATCGTGCGGGCCTTCGCGGCGCTGCGCGACACCATCGGCGTGGTGCGCGGCCTGGAGTGGGGCACCGATGTCAGTCCCGAGGGGCTGGCCAAGGGCTTCACGCATGCCTTCCTGCTCAGCTTTGCCGATGCGGCGGGCCGTGACGCCTACCTGCCGCACCCGGCGCACCGCAACTTCGTCGAGCGGCTGCAGCCGCTGCTGGCCGACGTGCTGGTGATCGACTACGCGACGGAGGGCGCATGAGCCTCGACACCGACATCGAACGCATCACCGAGCAGGAGCGCCGCCTGCAGTTCGAACGCTTCGGCGCCGCCGAGGCCTGGGCGCTGGGTACGGCACTGAAGGCGCTGGCCGAGTCGCGCGGCCAGGCGGTGACGATCGAGATCCGCCTCGTGCGCGAGACGGTGTTCTTCTTCGCGATGCCCGGCACGACGCCGGTCAATGCCGACTGGGCACGGCGCAAGCGCAACGTCGTCGACCTGATGCAGCGCAGTTCCTACCGTGTCGGCCGCGAACTGGAGCGCGACGGCGGCTCGCTGGAAAGCAAGCTCGGCCTGGCCACCCGCGACCACGCCACGCATGGCGGCAGCTTCCCGATCGTGCTGCGCGGCAGCGGCTGCATCGGCACGGTCACCGTCTCCGGTCTGCCGCAGCGCGAGGACCACAGCATGCTCGTCGAGGTGCTGGCGACGATGTGCGGCGTGCCGCTGGCCGGGCTGGCGCTGGACGGCTGACATCCAGTTTTTCCGAACGATGACATCAATCAACGTTCGCCACGGTTGGATCGGCGGCGCCTAAAGTTCGTTTCGTGCACAGAACACCGCGGACATCGCGGATCGGCAAACCCATTCATGGAGCGTTGAAAATGCTTGATTCCTTCAAGACCCCCCTGGTCATCGTCGGCCGCGTGCTGCTGGCGCTGATGTTCATTCTTGCCGGCTGGGGCAAGCTGACTGCCATCGAAGGCACGGCCGGCTACATCGCCAGCGGCGGTCTGCCGTTCGCCACCGCGCTGGCGGTGATCGTCGGCCTGCTCGAACTGGTCGGCGGCCTGGCCATCGCGGTCGGCTTCCAGGCGCGCTGGGCGGCGCTGGCGCTGGGCCTGTTCACGCTGGCCGCCAGCGTGCTGTTCCACAAGTTCTGGGCCGTGCCGGCCGAGCAGGCGATGGTCCAGCAGCTGATGTTCATGAAGAACCTGTCGGTCGCCGGCGGCATGTTCATCCTGGCCGCGCTGGGCACCGGCCCGGGAAGCCTCGACGCGCGCCGCGCTGCCTGATCCGGCCGCAGCCGACCCCCACCACAAACCCGCGCAGGGCGACCTGCGCGGGTTTTGTGCCACAGTGGCGGCCGATTCGCTGACCCCGGACTGCCACCATGCGCCTGCTGTTCGTCGCCGACCCGCTGGAACACTTCAAGACGTACAAGGACAGCACCTTCACGATGATGCGCGAGGCCGCGCAACGCGGCCACCAGATCCACGCCTGCGAGCCGCAGGACCTGGTCTGGCAACGCGGCGGCCGGGTGACGGCGCGCATGCGCCAGGTTCGCCTGACCGGCCAGGACGAGCCCTGGTTCGTCGAGGAGGCCACGCCGGTGCTGGCGCTGGCCGAACTCGACGCGGTGCTGATGCGCAAGGACCCGCCGTTCGACAGCGAGTACTTCTACGCCACCCACCTGCTGCAGCAGGCCGAGCGCGAGGGCGCGCGGGTGTTCAACAAGCCGGCGGCGCTGCGCGATCACCCCGAGAAGCTGGCGATCCTCGAGTTCCCGCAGTTCATCGGCCCGACGCTGGTGACCCGCGACGCGGCCGAGATCAAGCGCTTCCACGCCGAACATCACGACGTGATCCTCAAGCCGCTGGACGGCATGGGCGGCATGGGCATCTTCCGTGTCGGCCCGGACGGGCTGAACCTCGGCAGCATCACCGAGACGCTCAACAAGGGCGGCGCGCAGACGGTGATGGTGCAGCGCTACCTGCCGGAGATCGTGCAGGGCGACAAGCGCATCCTGGTGATAGCCGGCGAGCCGGTGCCGTTCTCGCTGGCGCGCATTCCGCAGGGCAGCGAGATCCGCGGCAACCTGGCCGCCGGCGGCAAGGGCGTGGCGCAGCCGCTGTCGGCGCGCGACCGCGAGATCGCCACCACGCTCGGCCCCATCCTCGCCGCGCGCGGGCTGCTGCTCGCCGGCCTGGACGTGATCGGCGACAGCCTCACCGAGATCAACGTCACCAGCCCGACCTGCTTCCGCGAGATCGCCGACCAGACCGGCTTCGACGTCGCGAAGATGTTCATCGATGCGCTGGAAGCGGCGCTGCGCCGCGGATGAAGACCGCCAACCGGCTGTCGGCCACCGAGGCCGCGGCAGGCATTGGCGCGCCGCGAGCTGAGCGCCGAGGCACTGCTGCGCGATTGCCTCGATCGCATCGCCGAGCGTGACGTCGAGCTGCGCGCCTTCGTTCACCTGGATGCGCAGGCGGCCATCGATACAGGCGCGCTCGCTCGACGCCGGCCCGGCTGCGCGGCCCCTTGCACGGTCTGCCGCTGGGCGTGAAGGACATCTTCGACACGGTCGACCTGCCGACCGAATGCGGCTCGATCGATCTTCGCGGGGAATCGGCCGCGCAGCGATGCGGCTGCGGTGGCGCTGTGCCGCGAAGCCGGCGCCATCGTGCTCGGCAAGACCGTCACCACCGAGCTCGCCAACATGACGGCCGGGCCGACGCGCAACCCGTTCAACCCGGCGCATTCGCCCGGCGGCTCGTCGAGCGGCTCGGCGGCGGCGGTGGCCGACTTCATGCTGCCGCTGGCGCTGGGCACGCAGACCGCGGGCTCGATCATCCGGCCGGCAGCCTGCTGCGGCATCGTCGGCATCAAGCCCAGCTTCGGCCGCGTGCCGCGCGCTGGCGTCAAGCCGAACGCCGACTCGATGGACACCGTGGGCGGCTTCGGCCGCACGGTGGCCGATGCGGCATTGCTCGCCTCGGTGCTGACCGGCGATGCGCGCCTGCGCGAGCAGCCGCTGCCCGACACGCTGCGCATCGGCCTCGTGCAAGGGCCGGACTGGGCCGAGGCCGAGGACGACGTGGTGGCCTGCTGGCAGCAGGCCGTGAGCGTGCTGGCGCCGCAGGCGCAGCGCATCGAGGACGCGCCACTGCCGGCCGATTTTGCCGATGTGGCCGATGTGCAGGGGGCGATCCAGGCCTTCGAGACGGCGATGGCACTGGCCGACGAACACCGCCGCCACCGTGGCTTGCTCAGCGCGGCGCTGGTCGCGCTGCTCGACCGGGGCCGGGTGATCGATGCCGCCGCGGCTGCCGCGTTTCACGCCCGTGCGGCGCGCTGGCGCATGGAGATCGACACGCTGTTCGAGCGCTACGACGTGCTGCTCGCGCCGAGCGCGCTCGACGAGGCGCCCGAGGGCCTGCAGTTCACCGGCGACCCGCTGTTCTGCCGGCCCTGGAGCCTGCTCGGCCTGCCCTGTGTGCACCTGCCGTTCGCGCGCGGTGCGAACGGCCTGCCGGTCGGTCTGCAGCTGGTCGGCCGCCATGGCGACGATCACCGCCTGCTGGCGGCGGCGCAGTGGTGCATGGACCGGCTGCTCTAGGGCCGCACACGCGAGCCGCGGCGACAATCGCCGCATGGCCGTTCTCTCGCTTTCCAACGCTCACCTCGCCTTCGGGCATGTCGCCCTGCTCGACGGCGCCGGCTTCTCGCTCGAAGGCGGCGAACGCCTCGGCCTGATCGGCCGCAACGGCGCCGGCAAGTCCTCGCTGCTGAAGATCGTCGCCGGGCTGGAGAAGCCCGACGACGGGCTGCTGCAGGTGACGCAGAACCTGCGCATCCGCTACGTGCCGCAGGAGCCGAGCTTCGACGCGGCGGCCAGCGTGTTCGACATCGTCAGCGACGGCGTGGCCGAGGCGCGTGCGGTGCGCGCGGCCTACGAGGAGCATGCGCCGGGCGTCGACCTCGACGCGCTGCAGACGCGCATCGAGGCGCTCGACGCCTGGAACTGGGAGCAGCGCGTGGACACCACGCTGCACCAGCTCCATCTGGACGGCGAGCGCATCGTCGGCGAGCTCAGCGGCGGCATGAAGAAGCGTGTCGCGCTGGCGCAGGCGCTGGTCGCGGTGCCCGACGTGCTGCTGCTCGACGAGCCGACCAACCACCTCGACCTCGACTCGATCGCCTGGCTGGAAGCAGCTGCTGCGCGACTTCAAGGGCGCGGTGATGCTGATCACTCACGACCGCGCCTTCCTCGACAACGTGGCCACGCGCATCATCGAGCTGGACCGCGGCACGATGCGCAGCTACCCGGGCAACTTCAGCGCCTACGAACGCCTGAAGGAAGAGCAGCTCGCTGCCGAGGCACTGGCCAATGCACGTGCCGACAAGCTGCTCGCGCAGGAGGAGGTGTGGATCCGCAAGGGCGTGGAGGCGCGGCGCACACGCAGCGTCGCGCGCATCCAGCGCTTGGAGGTGCTGCGCGCTCAGCGGCAGGCCCGGCGCGACTCGCTCGGCCAGGTGCGCCTGGAGGTCGACAGCGGCGTGCCCAGCGGCAAGATCGTCGCGGAGCTGAAGGATGTCTCGATGCGCTTCGGCGAGAAGGTGATCGTCGATCGCTTCAGCGCCACCATCCTGCGCGGCGACAAGGTCGGCCTGATCGGCCCCAACGGTGCCGGCAAGACGACGCTGCTCAAGCTGATCCTCGGCGAGCTGACGCCGAGTTCGGGCACGGTGCGCCAGGGCACGCGCATCGAGGTCGCCTACTTCGACCAGATGCGCAGCGTGCTCGACCTCGACGCGACGCTGGCCGACACCATCAGCCCGGGCAGCGAGTGGATCGAGGTCGGCGGCGCGCGCAAGCACGTGATGAGCTACCTGAACGACTTCCTGTTCTCGCCCGAGCGCGCCAACTCGCCGGTGCGCACGCTGTCCGGCGGCGAGCGCAACCGCGTGCTGCTGGCGCGGCTGTTCGCGCTACCGGCGAACGTGCTGGTGCTCGACGAGCCGACCAACGACCTCGACATCGACACGCTGGAGCTGCTCGAGGAACTGCTGCAGAACTACGCCGGCACGGTGTTCCTGGTCAGCCACGACCGGCGCTTCCTCGACAACGTGGTGACCAGCACGATCGCCTGGGAAGGGGAGGAGTCAGCGGGCCTGTGGCGCGAGTACGAAGGCGGCTACGAGGAGTGGCGGGTGCAGCGCGAGCGCGCACGGGCTGCTGCGCGAGCAGGCCGCGGCGCGCAGCGCGCCGGGCGAGAAACCGAAGGCCGCTGCCGCGGCGCCGGTTGCCGCGCCGGCGATCAAGGCGCGCAAGCTCAGCTACAAGGAACAGCGTGAGCTCGACGAACTGCCCGGCCGCATCGAGGCGCTGGAAGCCGAGCAGAAGGCACTCAACGAAGTGCTGGCCGACCCGCAGAGCTACGTGAAGGATCCGCAGCGCACGACCGCGGCGCACAAGCGTGTCGCCGAGATCGACGGCGAACTGATGGCGGCGCTGGAGCGCTGGGAGGAACTCGGCGCGCGCTGAAGAGGGCGCGACCGATTCAGAACCAGCCGTCGCGCACCGCGTCCGGGTGCGAGCGGCTGACGATCAGGCCGCGACTGCAGGTACAGCGCGTTGAGCAGGCGCGTCGCCCGCTCACGGTCCATGCCCGGCCAGTCGGCCAGTTCCTTCAGCGACGCGCCCTGGCGCGCCAGCCGCTGGATGGCCGCCACCAGCGCACCGCTGGCCGGCAGCGAACTGACGTCCAGCCCGGGGGCCACGCGGTAGACCGCCGGGCCGGCGATCTCGGGCAGCAGTTCGCGGCGCAGGCCGCGCATCGCCAGCTCCCACAGCAGCGGGGCCAGCGGGTAGTGCGCCTCGTCGGCGCCGACCAGCGGCGAGCCGCCTTCTTCGCCGGGAGGGTGCAGCAGCGCCGGTTCGACGTGCATCACCTTCAGGTCGAGCATCGGCTTGCCGACCAGTTCGTCGGGCGGCACCGGGCAATGCACCAGGCGTTCCTGCGCGAACACGGTCAGCGGCACGACACGGTCGCCGTTCTGCAGGTGGATGGTGACGCGCTTGCCGTGGCGCACGCAGGCGGCCATCACCTCGACGACCTCGGAATCGCCGCCATCCTCGCCGAAGCGCAGCAGATCGGCCTTCAGCGAGGGGCTGAGCTGCGAGATGCGCGTGCTGATGCCGCCGGCGTCGGCGCGCAACTCGTCCAGGTAGCGCTGGTAGGCGCTGGCGCGCATCAACTCCGGTTCGCCGACCGGAATCGTGGGCTGGAACAGTTCGCTGTTGATCACCGCCGCATTCTCCCTCGTTACCGATGGTCACGAAAGAGGCCGCAGCGTCTCGCGCGCCCGCGCCAGCGCCTGCCAGAAACGGGCGTCCTGCGTGGTGGCGAAGTTGATGCGCATCAGCGTGGTCGGTCGGTGGGTGGCGTGGAACAGGGCGCCGGGGGCGATCAGCCAGCCGTCGTCGTGCATGCACTGGGCCAGGCGCTCGGTGTCCACACCGGTGTCGACCCAGCCGAACAGCCCGCGCGGCTCGGCCACGAATCGACACCCGTGGGCGCGCGCAAGTTCCACCGCGCGGCCGCGCGCAGCATCCAGCAGGCGCTGCACCCGCTCGGCGTGCCGTCTCAGAAGTCCATGCTCGAGACAGTGAGCAAGCGCCAACTCTGTCATCGATGGCGTGGTCAGTGTGGAGAGCAGCTTGGTGTCGATCAACTGATCGACCCAGCGTGCCGGCGCGGCGATGTAGCCGACCCGCCAGCTCGGCGTGAGGATCTTCGAGAAGCCGGAGACGTAGATGGTGCGCTCCAGCGCGTCCAGCGCCGCCAGCCGCGGCAGGTGGGCCGGCGCGAGGTGGGCGTAGGTGTCGTCCTCGACGATCGCGAAGTCGTGTGCCTGCGCCAGCCGCAGCACCTTGTGCGCCGATTGCAGGCTCAGCGACGCGCCGGTCGGGTTGTGCAGCACCGAGACCGTCACGTACAGGCGAGGTTTCGCACCTTCCGGCTGGGCCTCGATCAGGCGCTGCATGGTCGCCAGGTCCGGCCCCTCCGGGCCGCGCGGCACCGGCAGCATGTGCAGGCCCAGCGCGGCCAGGCGCGCGTACTCGACCGACCAGCCCGGCTCGTCGACCAGCACCGTGTCGCCGGCCTTGAGCAGCGTGCGGGTGACGATGTCCAGCGCGTGGGTGGCGCCGACGGTGGTGACGATCTGCTCGGCCGTCGCCGAGATGCCGTGTTCGGCCAGCCGCGCGGCCAGCGCCCGGCGCAGCCGCTGCTCCCCGGCCGGCTCGCCGTATTGCAGCGCCGTGCGGCCGAGCTGGGTGCCGACCTTGCGCATCGCGGCGGTGAGCAGCGCCGGGTCCAGCCATTCCGCCGGCAGCGTGCCCAGGCCGGGCATGGGCTGCGCGCCCGGCGGCTGGAACATGCCGCGGATCAGCGTGGTCGCGCTGATCGGCACTGGCGAGCGTGGCTGCGCCGACTGGCGGGCCGCGCCGGCCGCCGGTTCGGCCAGCGGTGCGCGGACGAAGAAGCCGCGCTGCGCGCGCGCCTCGACCAGCCCCTGCGCCAGCAGCTGGTCGTAGGCGGCGACCACCGTGGTCGGGCTGACCTCGTGCCGGCGTGCGCACTCGCGCACCGAGGGCAGGCGTGCACCCGGTGCCAGCAGGCGGGCACGGATGCGCTCGGCGAAGCGCGCGGCCAGCTGGTCGGTCAGCGTGCTGTCGGCTTGGCGGGAAAGGCGCATGGCGCCGGGGGCGGCCGGGCGCTCGGCCATCGCGGGGACGGCGTCGTCGAACATGGCTTGTGCTGGCGTGTTGACCAGTACAGTTGATGAGCAGATGGACAGAAGTGTACTGCCACTGTGCTGATGCTGTGTCTAGACTGAGGCCATGACACCCGAAGAACTCGCCGCCCTGCTGAGCTTCGCGACGGCGATGAGCTTCACGCCGGGGCCGAACACCACGATGTCCACCGCGCTGGGCGCGAACCTCGGGCTGCGCCGTGCGCTGCCCTTCATCGTCGCGGTGCCGGCGGGCTGGACGCTGCTGATGCTGCTGTGCGGGCTCGGCCTGGCCGCGCTGGTGCTGGCCGTGCCCTGGCTGCGCCTGGCGGTCAAGTTCGGCGGCATCGCCTACCTGATCTGGCTGGCCTGGAGGCTGACCGGCGTGCAGCGCCTCGGCGAGGCCGATCCGGCCAGGCTGAACGTCGGCTTCTGGCAGGGCGTGGGCCTGCAGTTCCTCAACATCAAGGCCTGGATGCTGGCGCTCGCGCTGGCCGCCGGCTGGGTGACCAGCGCCGGCGCGCTGCCGGCACCCAACCCCGGCGAGCGGCTGGCGATCGTCTGCGCCGTGATGGTCGGCTTCGCGCTGACCAGCAACCTGACCTACGCGCTGGTCGGCTCGCTGCTGCGCGGCTGGCTGGCGCAGGGCCGGCGGCTGCTCGTCTTCAACCGCGTGATGGCCGCCGTGCTGCTGGCCACCGCTGCCTGGCTCGTCACGGCATGAACGCCGTGCCGTCACGCCACGACGAAGCCCGCGGCCTCTGGCTCGGCCTGCTCGGCGTGGTCATCTTCGCGATGACGCTGCCGATGACACGGCTGGCGGTCGGCCCGGCCGACGATCCGCAGCTGCCGCCGCTGTTCGTCACCGCCGGCCGCGCCGGCTTCGCCGGGTTGCTCAGCGTGGTCTACCTGTGGCTCACGCGGGCGCCGCTGCCGCGCCGCGAGCAACTCGGGGCCTTCGCCGTCTCGGCGCTGGGCACGGTGGTCGGCTTTCCGCTCTTCATCGCACTGGCCTTGCGCCAGGTCGATGCGATGCATGGCGCTGTCGTCACCGGCCTGCTGCCGCTGGCCACCGCACTGGCCGCGGCGCTGTGGTTCCGCCAGCGGCCGTCGTTCGGCTTCTGGGCCTGCGCCGGGCTGGGCTGCGCACTGGTGGTCGGTTTCGCACTGCTGCAAGGCAGTGGGCGGCTGTCGCTCGCCGATGCGCTGCTGCTGGCCTCGGTGGGCAGCGGCGCGGTCGGCTACGTGGCCGGGGCAAGGCTGGCGGCGCAGATGCGCGCCGAGCAGGTGATCTGCTGGGTGCTGGTGCTGAGCCTGCCGCTGACCCTGCCGCTGACGGCCCTGACCTGGCCGGCGCAGCCGGTGCGCGCCGCGTCCTGGGGTGCGTTCGGCTATGTCACGCTGTTCTCGATGTGGCTGGGCTTCTTCGCCTGGTACCGCGGCCTGGCGCTGGGCGGCACGGTGCGTGTCAGCCAGGTGCAACTGGTGCAGCCCTTCCTCTCGCTGCTGTTCGCCGTGCCGCTGCTCGGCGAACGGCTCGAACTTCCCACCGTGGCTTTCGCGCTCGCGGTGATCGCCACGGTGTTCGTCGGCAAACGTCTGCCCGCGCACCGGCCCCCGGCGCAGATTCCCCTGACCCCCCTCGAAAGACAGGCATGAGCTTCCAGCTGGCACGGCGCGCCGAGCGCATGAACCCCTCGGTCATCCGCGAGATCCTGAAGGTCACCGAACGCCCGGGCATCGTCTCGCTGGCTGGCGGCCTGCCCTCGCCGGAGAGCTTCCCGGTCGAGGCGATGCGCGCTGCCTGCGAGCGGGTGCTGCGCGACACGCCGAAGGAGGCGCTGCAGTACGCCGCCAGCGAAGGCTTCGCGCCGCTGCGCGAATGGGTGGCGGCGGAGATGGGTTCGCGCGGCCTGAGGGCCGATGCCGGGCAGGTGCTGATCACCACCGGCTCGCAGCAGGGTCTGGACCTGGTGGCCAAGGTGCTGCTCGACGCCGGCAGCGGCGTCGCTGTCGAACGGCCGACCTACCTCGGCGCGCTGCAGGCCTTCGCGCCCTACGAGCCGGAGGTGATCTCGGTCGACTGCGACGACGACGGCCCGCTGCCCGAGGCACTGACCGCCGCGCGGGGCGCACGCTTCCTCTACCTGCTGCCGAACTTCCAGAACCCGAGCGGGCGCTGCATGAGCGCGGCGCGTCGGTCGGCCATCAACCGGGCCGCGCAGGCCATCGACCTGCCGATCGTCGAGGACAACCCCTATGGCGACCTGTGGTTCGACGCCGAGCCGCCGCCGCCGCTGGCCACGCAGCGACCCGAAGACACCGTCTACCTCGGCTCCTTCTCCAAGGTGCTGGCGCCCGGGCTGCGGCTGGGCTACGTGATCGCGCCGAAGTCGCTGTTCCCCAAGCTGCTGCAGGCCAAGCAGGCGGCCGACCTGCACACGCCGGGCTTCAACCAGCGCGTGGTGCACGAGGTGATCCGCGACGGCTTCCTGCGCGAGCATGTGCCGACGGTGCGTGCGCGCTACAAGAGCCACCGCGACGCGATGCGTGCCGCGCTGGAGCGCCACATGCCGGCCGGCTGCCGCTGGAACGTGCCTAGCGGCGGCATGTTCTTCTGGGTCGAACTGACCGAAGGCATGGACGCGACCGCGCTGCTGCCGAAGGCCGTCGAGCGCGGCATGGCCTACGTGCCCGGCGCGGCCTTCTTCGCCGATCATGCGAAGGGCAACACGCTGCGGCTGAGCTTCGTCACCGTGCCGCCGGACGAGATCGAACGCGGCGTAGCCTTGCTGGCGCAGATGCTGAAGGACAACGCATGAGCACGACACGGCGCTTCACCCAGCTCGACGTCTTCACCGCCACGCCGCTGAAGGGCAACCCGCTGGCGGTCGTGCACGATGCGGCAGGCCTGTCCGACGCGCAGATGGCCGCCTTCGCGCGCTGGACCAACCTCAGCGAGACCACCTTCCTGTTGCCGCCCACCGAGCCGGGTGCCGACTACCGCGTGCGCATCTTCACGCCGGACCGCGAGCTGCCGTTCGCCGGCCACCCGACGCTGGGCTCCTGCCATGCCTGGCTGGCCGCGGGTGGCGTGGCGCGCAGTGCCGACGAGGTGGTGCAGCAGTGCGGCGTCGGCCTGGTGCGCATCCGCCGCGACGGCTCGCGGCTGGCCTTCGCCGCGCCGCCGCTGCGCCGCCATGGCGCGGTCGACGACACGACGCTGGCGCAGATCGCGCGTTGCCTGCGCATCCCGCGCGACGCGATCCGTGCCGCCAACTGGGTCAGCAACGGGCCGCAATGGGTTGCCGTGATGCTCGGCTCGCGCGACGAAGTGCTGGCGCTGAAGCCGGACTTCGTCGCGATGGGCGAACTCGAGCTCGGCGTGGTCGCGCCCTGGCGCGACGGCGAGGCCGACTTCGAGGTCCGCGCCTTCGTGCCGACGCTGGGCGTGCAGGAGGACCCGGTGACCGGCAGCCTCAACGCCGGCATCGCGCAATGGCTGATCGGCACCGGCCTCGCACCGGCGCGCTACGTCGCTTCGCAGGGCACGGCGATGGCTCGCGCCGGCCGGGTGTTCGTCGAGCAGCGTGGCGACGACATCTGGATCGGCGGCGACAGCGTGGTCGTCGTGCAAGGCCAGGTCGTGTTGTGAGCTGGCAGGTCGATCACGTCGTCGTCGGCGCGGCCACGCTCGAGCAGGGCGCGGCCTGGTGCGCCGCGACGCTGGGCGTGCTGCCAGGCCCGGGTGGCAAGCACCCGCTGATGGGCACGCACAACCTGCTGCTGTCGCTGGCATCGCCCGCGTTCCCGCGCTGCTACCTGGAGATCATCGCGATCGACCCCGAGGCCCCGCCACCGGCGCGGCGCCGCTGGTTCGATCTCGACGACGTGGCGCTGCGCGCCACGCTGGCCGCCGGCCCGCGCCTGATCCACTGGGTGGCGCGCTGCGACGACGCGACGGCGGAATGCGCCGCGCTGCGCGAGGCCGGCATCGAGCGCGGCGAGGTGTTGCAGGCCGAGCGCGACACGCCGCGTGGCCTGCTGCGCTGGCGCATCGCGGTGCGCCCCGACGGTCAGCGCCTGCACGGCGGCGCGCTGCCGACGCTGATCGAATGGGGCGCGGTGCACCCGGCCGACAGCCTGCCTGCGAGCGGGCTGCAGCTCGAATCGCTGGGCGTCGGAAGGCTGCCTGCAGCGGCGGCCGCTCGCCTGCCGGCGAACGTGTCGAACGACGAAGGATTTGACGCCACGCTGGCGACGCCGCTGGGCCGCGTGCGGCTGGAGGGAACACGATGACGACGAAACTGCCCGAACGCGACGCGCTGCTCAGCGCACTCGAACTGGTGCGCCGCACGATGCCGCCGACACCGCAGCAGCGCTGGCCGCTGCTCGACGCACGCTGCGGCGCGCAGGTCTGGGTCAAGCACGAGAACCACACGCCGGTCGGCGCCTTCAAGGTGCGCGGCGGCCTCGTCTACATGGATGCGCTGAAGCGCCGCGAGCCCGGTGTGCGTTCGGTGATGAGCGCGACACGCGGCAACCATGGCCAGTCGATCGCCTTCGCCGCGGCGCGCCACGGCCTGGCCGCCACCATCGTCGTGCCGCACGGCAACTCGGTGGAGAAGAACGCCGCGATGCGTGCGCTCGGCGCCGAACTGATCGAACACGGCGACGACTTCCAGGCCGCGCGCGAGCATGCCATCGTGCTGGCGGCCGAGCGCGGTGCGCACATGGTGCCCTCGTTCCACGACGACCTGGTGCGCGGCGTGGCCAGCTACTGGATGGAGTTCTTCGGCCACTTCGCCGCCGGCGACGAACCGGAGGTGGTGTTCGTGCCGATCGGCCTGGGCTCGGGCATCTGCGCCTGCGCGGCGGCGCGTGCCGCCTGCGGCGCGCGCACGCGCATCGTCGGCGTGGTGTCGTCGCTGGCGCCGGCCTACCGGCTGTCGTTCGAGGCCGGCCGGACCATCGAGGCGGCGGTCAGCACGCAGATCGCCGACGGCATGGCCTGCCGCGTGCCGGAGCCCGACGCGCTGGCGATCATCCGCCGCGAGGTCGATGACATCGTCTCGGTCGACGACCGCGAGGTGGCCGCTGCGATGCGCGCGCTGTTCGCCGACACCCACAACGTTGCCGAGGGCGCCGGTGCCGCGGCGCTGGCCGCGCTGCTGCAGCAGCGCGAGCGCTGGGCAGGCAAGCGGGTCGGCATCGCGCTCAGCGGCGGCAACGTCGACAGCGCGGTGTTCGCGCGCGTGCTCGCCGCTACTTGAACTTGTTCGAGGCGAGCGAGCGTGCGGGCCGAGCGCCGGGCCGCTCCCAAGCCGGCCCGCGATCCCCTCGGGGGATCGGCCGACGTACCCGTCGGCCGAGGGGCGAACATCAATCGCGGCGGTACTCGTCGTGGCAGCCCTTGCAGGCCTTGCCCACTTCACCCGCGGCGCTCTTGAGCGCATCGAGGTTGCTGCCCTTCGCCGCGGCATTCAGCTTGACCATCTCGTCCTGCATGCGTGAGGCCGCGGCGCGGAACTTGTCGGCCTCGCTCCAGATTTCCGGCTTGGCCCGGGTGTCGCCCTTGTCGGTGCCGGGGATGAAGCCGGCGTAGGGCAGCTTCGACAGCGCCGTGGCGATCTCGGCGTCGGCGGCAGCGGTCTTGGCGTCGAATGGCACCCGCCCGTTGGCCATCGCGGCGACGCGGCCGAAGTGCACGGACATCATCGTCATACCGGCCTTGCGGTACTTGATCGCGTCCTCCGGCTTGGCGAACTGGGCGGCGGCAGGCAGGGCGGTGGCCACACCGGCAAGCGCCACGACGGCGAGCAGGGCGGACGGCAGCGGACGATTCATGCAGCTTCTCCTGGATGGGGTGGGTGCGCCACGCCGCGGGTCCTGCGCGGGCGGTGCTGACGTGTCTACGCCGCCCCGGCGCGTTTCATTCCCGACCTTTCCACTCTGCGGTTATCGTGGGGGCTGCGACGCCACGGAGAACACCGAGCAATGAACCCCGATGCGGTGAAGGTGCGCGTGTGGGACCTGCCCACGCGGCTGTTCCACTGGGCCCTGGCCGCCTGCGTGATCGCCTCGGTGGTCAGCGCCAAGATCGGCGGCAACGCGATGGACTGGCACTTCCGCATCGGCTACGTGGTCTTCACGCTGCTCGCGTTCCGGCTGCTGTGGGGGCTGGTCGGCGGGCGCTGGTCGCGCTTCGCGAGCTTCCTCTACGCGCCGTCCACGCTGCGCCGCTACCTGCGCGGCACCAGCCGCGACGACGAGCACCATGAGGTCGGCCACAGCCCGCTGGGCGCGCTGTCCGTATTCGCATTGCTGGCGCTGCTGGCGGCGCAGGTCGGCAGCGGCCTGTTCGCCGACGACGAGATCGCCAGCGCCGGCCCGCTGGTCAGGTTCGTCAGCGGCGCAACCAGCAGCCTGCTCACCGCGTGGCACAAGAGCTTCGGGCAGGGCCTGATCATCGCGCTGGCGTTGCTGCACGTCGCCGCGATCGCCGTCTACCGGCTGCGCCGTGGCCGCGACCTGGTGACGCCGATGCTCGTCGGCGACAAGTGGCTGTCCCGCCGGCGTGCCGGCCGCCGCCGACAACCTGGCCACGCGCGGCCTGGCGCTGCTGCTGCTGGTGCTGTGCGCGGCCGGCGTGGCGACGCTGGTCACGCTGGCCGGATGAGGGCTTGCCGATGACGCTGGACCTGACCCCCGACATCCGCCTGGTCGTCCCGGAAGGCGCGGAAGCGCTGGCCGCGACACGCGCCATCTTCCGCGAGTACGCCGAGGGCCTGGGCGTCGACCTGTGCTTCCAGAACTTCGAGGCCGAACTCGCCGCCCTGCCCGGCGAGTACGACGCGCCGGCGGGCCACCTGCTGCTGGCGCTGGTCGACGGCGAGGTGGCCGGCTGCGGCGGTTTCCGGGCGCTGGCCGATGCCGACCAGGCCAACGCCTGCGAGATGAAGCGCCTCTACGTGCGGCCGGCGTTCCGCCGCTTCGGCCTCGGCCGGCGGCTGGCCGAGTCGCTGATGGACGAGGCGCGGCGTTGCGGCTACTCGGTCATGCTGCTGGACACGCTGGACGACATGGAGGCCGCGCGCGAGCTCTACGCCTCGCTCGGCTTCGCCGAGACGGCGCCGTACTACTACAACCCGATTCCGGGCGCACACTACCTGCGGGCCGACCTGGTCGACAGCCCGAGCCGCTACTGAAGACAGGCCACGAAGGGGACAGCACGATGAATCCGTTCAGACACCTGCTCAAGGCCGCCGGCGCACACCCGCCGGTGGGCACCTGGATCATGTCGGCCAGCCCGCTGCTGGCCGAAGCCACCGGGCACGCCGGCTTCGACTGGGGCGTGATCGACATGGAGCACGCGCCGCTGGACATGATGGAGGTCGTGCAGGTGCTGCAGGCGCTGTCGGCGACCAAGCTGGTGCCGATCGTGCGGGTGCCCTGGAACGACGCGGTGATGGTCAAGCGGGTGCTCGACGCCGGCGCGACGACGGTCATGTTCCCGTTTGTGCAGAACGCCGAGGAGGCGGCACGCGCGGTGGCTGCGACGCGCTACCCGCCGAAGGGCATGCGCGGCATGGCCGGCATGAGCCGCGCCAACCGTTTCGGCACGGTGCCCAACCACTTCGGCACGGCCGACAAGCAGATGGGCGTGATCGTGCAGCTGGAGACCGTGCAGGCGCTGCAGCAGCTCGAGGCGATCGCCGCGGTGGACGGCGTCGATGCGCTGTTCATCGGGCCGGCCGACCTGTCCGGCTCGATGGGCCATGTCGGCCAGACCATGCACCCGGCGGTGATGGACCGCATGTCGCAGGCGGTGATGCGCTGCAAGGCGATCGGCATGCCGGTGGGCACGATCGGCGGCGACCCGGAGTCGGTGGCGCAGTACCGCGCCGCCGGCTTCGACTACGTCGCCGTCGGCTCCGACCTCGGCCTGTTCATGCAGGGCGCCCGCTCGGCCATCGCCGCGCTGCGCACGCCCGGCAGCGAGCACGTGCACTCGGTGTCCTCGGGAACCAAGGGTTATTGAGCGGGTCCCGACCGGCGGTTTCGCGCCGCTGCCGCGATAGCATGGCCCCATGACCGCGCACGCCTCCACCGCCCACAGCTTCGAACTCCACGCCGGCGCGCTGCGCCTGGCCCTGCGTGCCGACATCGGCGGCTGCATCGCCGGCTTCTGGCACCGCGAGACGCCGATCCTGCGCGGCGTCGAGCCGGTCGCACTGGCCAGCGTGCGCGACGCCGGCAGCTATGCGCTGGTGCCGTACTCCAACCGCATCGGCTACAAGCGCTTCCGCTGGAAAGGGCACGACCACACGACCGCGCCCAACTACGGCGACCATCCGCACTCGATCCACGGCGTCGGCTGGCAGCGGCCCTGGGAACTGGTGTCGTCCAGCGCGGTCGAGGTGGTGCTGCGCTACCGCCACATGCCCGACGCCGACTGGCCGTTCGCCTTCGAGGCCATGCAGTACTTCGACCTGACGCCGCAGGCGATGCGCACCGAGCTGGTGGTGACCAACCTGGCCGACATCGCGCAGCCGATCGGCCTCGGCTGGCACCCGTACTTTCCGAAGCGCGCGCGCAGCCGGCTGCACATCGAGCTCTCCGACCGCTGGGACAACGACCCGACGCTGCTGCCGGTGCGCAAGGTCGCGCAGCCGGGCATCGACAGCGACGTCGCCCACCTCGACTTCGACAACTGCTTCGAAGGCTGGCGCGGCGCTGCGCGCATCCGCGACGAACGTTTCTCGCTGCAGATGACCTCGTCGCTCGACCGCCTGGTCGTCTACACGCCGCAGAACAAGGACTTCTTCTGCGTCGAGCCGGTCAGCCACGTCAACAACGCGATCCACATGCCCGACCCGCTGGCGCACGGCCTGCGCAGCGTCGCGCCGGGCGACAGCACCAGCGCCTGGATGCAGATCGACGTGTCGGTGCTGTGACCGCGATGGAGGCCGACCCCGCCGTTCGTGTCGCGGTCGCGCAGGCGTCGCTGCTCGGCGAGTCGCCGCTGTGGCATCCGCGCGAGCAGGCGCTGTACTGGTGCGACATTCCCGGCCATCGCCTGAACCGGTTCGACCCGCGCAGCGGCGAGCTGTCGCACTGGCAGTTCGAGACCGACCTGGCCAGCATCGCGCCGATGCTCGACGGCGGCCTGCTGATGGCGATGCGCGACGGCCTGTGGCGGCTGGACACCGCCAGCGGTGAGCGCGAGCGCCTGGCCGAGCCGCCCTACGACCCGAAGATCGAGCGCTTCAACGACGGCAAGTGCGACCCGCAGGGGCGCTTCTGGGTCGGCACGATCTACGAGCCGCGCGACGCCGCGAAGGCGACGCTGCACTGCTGGAGCGGCGGCAAGCTGGTGCAGCGCGCCGGCGGCGTGACCACCGCCAACGGCCTGGCCTGGAGCCCGAACGGCCGCACGATGTACTGGAGCGACACCAAGGCGCACACCATCTACGCCTTCGACTTCGAGCCGGGCAGCGGCGAACTCAGCGGCCAGCGGGTGTTCGCCCGCTTCCCGCAGAAGCGGGACGGCCAGCCGCTGGAGGGCTACGGCGGCCGGCCCGACGGCGCGGCGGTCGACGCCGAAGGCTGCTACTGGGTGGCGATGTTCGAGGGCCAGCGCCTGCTGCGCCTGTCACCGGCGGGCGAAGTCGTGCGCGAGGTCGTGCTGCCGGTGCGCTGCGCGACCATGCCCTGCTTCGGCGGGCCGGACTTGAAAACGCTGTACATCACCACCGGGCGCGAGAAGCGGCCGGCGGCGGAACTGGCGCAACAGCCATGGGCCGGCTGCGTGCTGGCGATCGACGTCGACGTGCCGGGCCTGCCGGCCAGCCTGTTCCACTGACATTCGCAGGCGGCGACGAGGACCCTGACCATGCGCCGTCTTGCCACAGCACTCGTCGAAGAGGGCCGCTGGCCCGACAGCACCGTCGGCACGCTGGTCGTCCTCACCGGCACCAGCGGCAACGATTCGCTGAGCGGCACGTCGGCGGCCGACACGCTCAACGGCGGCAGCGGCAACGACACGCTGTCCGGCGGGTCGGGCAACGATTCGCTGATCGGCAGCACCGGCAACGACTCGCTGGTCGGCGGGCTGGGCAGCGACACCCTGGTGGGCGGCACGGGCAATGACATCTACGTCGTCGATGTCGCCACCGACGTCGTGCTCGAGACGACGACGGCGGCCAGCGAGATCGACACGGTGCTCAGCAGCGTGACCTGGGTGCTGGGTGCGAACCTGGAGCGGCTGACGCTGGCCGGTTCGGCGGCGATCAACGGCACCGGCAACGCGCTGGCCAACCGGCTGCTCGGCAACGCCTCGGCCAACGTGCTGAATGGCGGCAGCGGCAACGACACCCTGCTCGGCGGCTCTGGCAACGACACGCTGAACGGCAGCCTGGGCATCGACTCGATGGACGGCGGCGCCGGCAGCGACGCCTACGTGGTCGATGCGTCCGGCGACGTGATCGCCGAGTCGGGCACGCTGGCGGGCGAGATCGACACGGTCGTCAGCGCGGTCAGCCACGCGCTGGGCGCCAACCTCGAGCGCTTGACGCTCAGCGGCACGGCGGTGATCAACGGCACCGGCAACACGCTGGCCAACCTGATCACCGGCAACGGCGCGGCGAACGGCCTGAACGGGGGCAGCGGCAACGACACGCTGAACGGCGGCGGCGGCAACGACCTGCTCAACGGCAGCACCGGCAACGACTCGATGCTCGGCGGCGACGGCAACGACCGCTACGTGGTGAACAGCGCGCTCGACGTCGTCGTCGAGACCAACGCCTCGGCGACGCAGATCGACACCGTCACCTCGGCGGTGAACTGGACGCTGGGCGCGAACCTCGAGCGGCTGGTGCTGTCGGGCACGGCGAACCTGACCGGCACCGGGAACACGCTGGCCAACCTGATCACCGGCAACAGTGGTGCCAACAGCCTCGCCGGCAATGCCGGCAATGACACGCTGGACGGCGGCACTGGCAACGACACACTCAGCGGCGGCACCGGCGACGACCGCTACCTGGTCGACTCCGCGCTCGACGTGGTCAGCGAGAGCGGCGGCAGCGGCATCGACACCGTGGCCACCACATTGGCCTCGTACACCCTGGCGGCCGGCCTCGAGCACCTCGAGTCCATCGGCTTCTATCCCTTCGTCGGCACTGGCAATGCGCTGGCCAACCGGCTGAGCGGCGGCGCGTCCTCTGACACGCTGGACGGTGGTGCCGGCAACGACACGCTGGTCGGCGGTGCCGGCAGCGACCGCTACTACGTCGACAGTCCCGGCGACGTGATCGTGGAGACGACGCTCTCCGACACGTTCGACATCGTCGACGCCCGGCTGTCGTGGACCCTGTCGGCCAACGTCGAGGCGCTCCACCTCGGCGGCGCCGGCGTGCTGCTGGCTATCGACGGCACCGGCAACGCGACCAACAACCAGATCAGCGGCACGGACGGTGCCAACGTTCTTTCCGGCCTCGCCGGCATGGACTATCTCGGCGGCTACGGCGGCAACGACCGTCTGGAAGGCGGTGCCGACCGCGACACGCTGAACGGCGGCGCGGGCATCGACACCCTGCTCGGCGGGACCGGCGACGATGTCTACATGGTCGACGCGGCCGGGGATGTCGTCCAGGAAGTGGTCAACGAAGGTGAAGACACGGTCCATGTCTCGTTCACGTCTGGGAACTACACGCTCGCCGGCCAGGTCGAGAACCTGACGATCGACGAGGGCGAGGTCGATGGCACCGGCAATGGCCTGGCCAACGCAATGAGCGGCAGCACCTCCGCCAACCGGCTCACCGGACTGGGCGGTAACGACACGCTGGGCGGCAACGGTGGCAACGACACGCTGGACGGCGGCGCCGGCAACGACACGCTGTTCGGCGACAGCGGCGCCGACTCGATGGTCGGCGGTACCGGCAACGACCTCTACGAGGTCGACGAAGTCGGCGATGTCACGCTCGAGACCGGAACGCTGGCTTCCGAAGTGGACACCGTCAACGCCGCGATCTGCTGGACGCTGGCCGACAACCTCGAGAACCTGTGGCTGCGCTACCAGGCCGGTGCGGCCAGTGGCAGTGGCAATGGTCGCGCCAACAACATCCTTGGCAACGACTTCGACAACGTGCTGAGCGGCCTCGACGGCAACGACACGCTCAACGGCGGCTACGGCAGCGACAGCCTGAACGGCGGATCGGGCGCCGATCGGTTCATGATCGGCCTGGCACCGGACACGATCGACGACTTCGTCAGCGGCACCGACAGGATTGCGGTGAGCAAGGCGGATGTGGCGATCGGCAACCTTGACACGGTAGTCGACGCGGCGGCCTTGTCCGCCGGCAGCGGCGACTGGACGCAGTCCAGCGAGGTCGTCGTGTTCACGACCAACCTGGCCAGCCTGAGCGCCGATGCTGCCGCCAGCCTCGCGGGTTTCCAGTCCGGCGGCGGGGCGATCGCCGGGGGAACGCGGGTGTTCGTGTTCGACGACGGCGCCAGCAGCGCGGTCTACCTCTTCCAGTCGGACTCCGATGCCACGGTCGAGGCGGCCGAGCTGACGCTGCTGGCCACCTTGACCGGCACGGCGTCCACCGGCGTGGCGGACTACCTCTTCACCGCCTGACCGCCCGCCTCGGGCCGAGGCTCAGTCGCCGTACTTGATCGAGCAGCCGTAGGCCTGCGTCACCGCCTGGCTGACCGGCTTGCCGGCGGCGACCTCGGCGACCGCCTGGTTGACGTGGTTGGTCGCGGTCTTGATGTCGGCCGGGTTCGCCGTCGGCTTGCTGTCGATCGCGCCGGCGTAGACCAGGGTGCCCTTCGGGTCGATCACGTACATGTGCGGCGTCGTGCGCGCGCCGTAGGCGCGGCCGACCTTGCCATCGGCGTCCATCAGCGTGGCGCTGGGCGCGCCGCCCTTGTCCTTCATCCAGCCGGCCAGCGCCGCCGGCGCCATGTAGTCGCCTGCCCCGGCGTGGGTGGAGTTGATCGCCAGCCACACCGCGCCCTGGGCGACGGCGTTCTTCTGTGTGGCCTGCATGTTGGCACTGTCGTAGTGCTTGCGCACGAAGGGGCAGCCGGGGTTGACCCATTCGAGCACCACGGTCCTGCCCTTGAAGTCGGCCAGCGAGACGGTCTTGCCGCTGGTGTCGACGGCACTGAACGCCGGCGCGCTCTGGCCCACTGCGGCGGCGGCGAACACCGCGGCCGACAGTGACGACGCCGCTGCGGCAGCGGCAAGACGGAACACGGTCTTCATTCGGGACTCCTTTCGCACAGGCAGGGTGGACGGGAATCGAGGCCGGAAGTTCACAGGCGCGCCAGCGCGTCGCGCACTTCGCGCACGCTGAGGATCTCGCTGAGCAGCTGCGGCGCGCCGTCGGTGCCGTACAGCGCATAGACCGGCACGCCGTTGCGGCCGAAGGCGGCCAGCGCGGCGGTGATGGCGGCGTCGCGGCGCGTCCAGTCGGCGCGCAACAGCACCACGCCGCGAGCGGCGAAATCGGCCACCACGGCCGGGTCGGCCAGCGTGGTGCGCTTGTTGTACTGGCAGGTCACGCACCAGGCGGCGGTGAAGTCGACGAACACCGGCTTGCCGGCGGCGCGCAGCTCGGCGACACGCTGTTCGCTCCACGGCTGCCAGGCGGGGCCGGCGTCGCCGCTGCGGGCCGGCGTCGCCGCGGACGCATGCAAGGACGGCAGCATCCACGACATCGCCGCGGCCAGGCTCAGCGCGCCGAGCACGCCGAACGCCGCGCGTGCGATGCGGCCGATGCCCGGCGTGCCCAGCGCCCAGGCGATGAAGGCCAGCGCCAGCAGCACGGCCAGCAGCGCCGCGGCGCCGTCGATGCCGGTCTGCTGGCCGATCACCCAGACCAGCCAGACCACGGTGGCAAACATCGGGAACGCCATCAGCACCTTGAAACGAGCCATCCAGGCGCCGGGCCGCGGCAGCAGGCGGGCCAGGCCGGGCCACAGGCTGGCGGCGAGGTAGGGCAGGGCCATGCCCAGGCCCAGCGTGGCGAACACCGCGAGCGCCTGCGCGGCGGGCAGCGTGACCGCGAAGCCCAGCGAGGCGCCCATGAACGGCGCCGTGCACGGCGAGGCGACGGCCACCGCGAGCACGCCGGTCAGCAGCGAATCGACCAGCGGGTGGCGCGAGCGCAGCGTGGCCAGCGAACTCGGCAGCACCGAGCCGAACTCGAACACGCCGGCGAGGTTCAGGCCGATCAGCGTGAACAGCGCGGCGAGCACCGCGATCACCGCCGGCGACTGCAACTGGAAGCCCCAGCCGAGCTGCTCGCCGCCGGCGCGCAGGCCGAGCAGCAGCGCCGCCAGCGCGATGAAGGACAACACCACGCCGGCTGTGTAGGCCAGGCCGCCGAGCGCCAGGGCGCGGCGGTCGTCGGCATGCGTGGCGAAGCCGATCACTTTCAGCGACAGCACCGGGAACACGCAGGGCATCAGGTTGAGGATCGCGCCGCCGAGCAGCGCGAACAGCAGCGCCGCGCCCAGACCGAGCGGCGCCGTCGAGCCGGAAGCCGGTGCCGCGGCGGGGGCGGGCTTCGGTGTCGTGCCGGCGGCGGGCCAGGGGCCGGCGATGTCGAAGGCGATGCGCACGCCGGCGTCGCTGCCGGCGGCGACCAGCACCGCGTCCATGCGTGCCGGGCCATCGATGCGCTGCTCGGACAGCGGCACCTGCACGGTCCAGCGCTGGCCGTCCCAGTTCGCGCGGCGCGGCAGCGCGCTGTCGAGCACGCCGGGTGCCTCGGGGAAGAACTCGACGGCCTTGCCCACCCAGGCGGCCGGCAGACCGTTGACCTCCAGGCTGAGGCCGTCGCTGCCCACCTTGGCCGAGGCCTTCGCCGATGCCAGCGCCTGCGGCCGCGCCGCGAACGCGGCCTCGAAGGCCGCACCCTGCGCCGACCAGGCCGAGCGCGCCGGGATGTCGAGCGCGAACTCACCCGACTCGGGAATGCAGACGTCCTTGCAGACCAGCCAGTCGGCGCGCAGCTTCACCGGCAGCGTGTCGGCGCTGAAACCGGCCGGAACCTCGACGCGCACCGGCAGCAGCAGCTTGCCTTCGTAGCCGTGGTTCATCAGCGGGCCGATCGGCAGCCGCTTCGGCGTCGGCCAGTCGATCTCGCCGGCCTTGAAGCCGTCGGGCAGCGTCCACTGCAGCGTGGTCGGCAGGCCCGAGTCGCCGGGGTTCTTCCAGTAGGTGTGCCAGTGCGGCTTGTGCTCGATCGCCAGGCCCAGCCACAGCGACTGGCCGGCAACGATGCCTTGCGGTGCGTGTGCCACCAGTTCGGCGCGAACCTGGTCCGTCGTCACGCCCGTGCCCGGCGCCGCGACGGCCGGCAGGGCCAGCGCGAAGGGCAGGCACGTGATCAGGGAGCGCAGCAGACGCATGGGTGGGCAAGGAGGTCCGGACAGTCGTGGATTGTCGGGCCGAAGCCACGCGGAAGCGTGACGTAAGGCAACTGCCCGAGCATGCGCGCCGGCACGAGGTCGGAACCATGCCGCAAAAGCTGACGCGGGCATGTCAAGACCCGACGGAACCGGGGGTCGGTCGAAATGACCGGGTAACCACGTATAATTCCGAGGCTTTGCTGCAAGCAGACGTATCCGCGCACCATGACCGACACGATCGACCACGGTGCAAGAAACGCCAGCGAAGCAGATGAGGCGACGGATCCGCCTTTCAAGACCCTGAGCCGCGAAGAAGCGCAGGCCTTGAGGGCATCCATCCCGCAGGTCTCGCCCTGGCGGGTCGTCGCGGCGCAGGCTGCGGCGGGGTTGCTGTGCGGGGCCGTCACATGGCTCGTCACGCAGCGCAGCGGGGCAGCCTGGTCGGCGCTGTACGGCGCGGCCGCTGTGGTGGTGCCGGGTGCCTTGCTGGCGCGCGGCATGACGAGGGGGACCAGTTCCAATCCGGGCGCCGCGGTGTTCGGGTTCATGTTCTGGGAGCTGGTCAAGATTGGAGTGGCGGTCGGCATGCTGCTGGCCGCTCCGAGGGTGGTACCCGGCCTGAGCTGGCCAGCGTTGCTGGTCGCGATGGTCGTGTGCGTGAAGGTGAACTGGTGGGCGCTGCTGTGGCGGCGCCGACCGGTGGTGACGAAGACAACGTAAAGAGTCCGAATCGACATGGCTGCCGACGCTCAACATGGACCCACTGCCGGTGAATACATCGGCCACCACCTTCAGCATCTGCGCTCGAAAGAGCAGCTGAACATCGTCGACTTCACGGTCTTCAACGTCGACACGCTGTTCTGGTCGATCCTGATGGGCGTGCTCGGCCTGTGGGTGCTGCGCAGCGTCGCCAAGAGCGTGACCTCCGGCGTGCCGGGCCGCATGCAGGCCGCCGTCGAGCTGGTGCTCGAGATGGTCGACAACCAGGCCAAGTCGATCGTGCACAACGCCGAGAGCCGCAAGTTCGTCGGCCCGCTCGCGCTGACCGTGTTCATCTGGATCTTCCTGATGAACTCGATGGACTTCCTGCCGGTCGACCTGATCCCGCGCATCTGGGAATGGATCTACGGCGCCGCCGGCCACGACCCGCACCACGCCTACATGCGCGTCGTGCCGACCGCCGACCTGTCGGCCACGCTGGGCATGTCGATCGGCGTGCTGCTGGTGTGCCTGTACTACAACGTCAAGATCAAGGGCCTGGGCGGCTGGATCCACGAGCTGTTCTCGGCCCCGTTTGGCGCGCACCCGCTGCTGTGGCCGTTCAACTTCCTGATGCAGATGATCGAGTTCCTGGCCAAGACCGTCTCGCACGGCATGCGGCTGTTCGGCAACATGTACGCCGGCGAACTGGTCTTCATGCTGATCGCGCTGATGGGCGCGGCGGGCTTCGGCTCGGCCACCGGCATCTTCCTCTGGCTCGGCCACGTGATCGCCGGCACCGGCTGGGCGATCTTCCACATCCTGATCGTGGCGCTGCAGGCGTTCATCTTCATGATGCTCACGCTCGTCTATGTCGGCCAGGCACACGACGCGCACTGAGCGCTAGTCCCCTTTCTTTCCACCAACCACAACTCACCTTTCCCCCTAGGAGTCAACATGGAACACGTTCTCGGTTTTGTCGCTCTGGCCGCCGGTCTGATCATTGGTCTGGGTGCCATCGGCGCCTGCATCGGCATCGGCATCATGGGCAGCAAGTACCTCGAGTCGGCCGCCCGTCAGCCCGAGCTGATGAACGAACTGCAGACCAAGATGTTCCTGCTGGCCGGCCTGATCGACGCGGCGTTCCTGATCGGCGTCGGTATCGCGATGATGTTCGCGTTCGCCAACCCGTTCGTCCTGAAGTAATTCGCGGCGCCCCGATCAACCTGCCCTAGAAAGGTGTTGCCGTGAGTCTCAACGCAACCCTGTTTGCGCAGCTCGTGGTGTTCTTCATCCTCGCGTGGTTCACGATGAAATTCGTGTGGCCGCCGATCGTGAAGGCGCTCGACGAACGTGCGCAGAAGATCGCCGACGGCCTGTCCGCCGCCGACAAGGCGAAGGCGGATCTCGCCAGCGCCAACAAGCGTGTCGAAGAGCAGCTGTCCGCTGCACGCAACGACGCCGCCCAGCGCCTGGCCGATGCCGAGCGCCTGGCCCAGCAGCTGGTCGAGGAAGCCAAGGGCCGCGCGTCCGAGGAAGGCGCCAAGATCATCGCCGCCGCCAAGGCCGAAGCCGAGCAGGAGGCCATCAAGGCCCGCGAGTCGCTGCGTGACCAGGTCGCCGCGCTGGCCGTGAAGGGCGCCGAGCAGATCCTGCGCAAGGAGGTCAATGCCTCCGTGCACGCCGACCTGCTCAACCGCCTGAAGACGGAGCTCTGAGCATGGCCGAGCTGGCAACCATTGCGCGGCCCTACGCGGAAGCGCTGTTCAAGGCGATCGCCCCGAGCGACGCGGCTGCGGTGTCGGAGCAGGTGAGCGCGCTCGCCGCGGTCGCCGCGAACGAGCAGGTGCGCCAGTTCGCCGACAACCCGAAGGTGTCGGCGGAGCAGGTGTTCGAGCTGATCACGACGGCGGCGAAGGCCTTCCTCGGCGACGGCGCGAAGAACCTGCTGCGCACGGTGATCGACAACGGGCGCCTCGCGGCGCTGCCCGAGGTCGCCGCGCAGTTCCACGCGCTCGTCAACGCCCGCTCCGGCGTCTCGGACGCCACGATCCACAGCGCCTTCGCGATCGACGCAGCGCAGCTCCAGCAGGTGGTGGCCTCGCTGGAGAAGCGCTTCGGCCGCAAGCTCAATCCGAGCGTGGTGGTCGATGCGTCGCTGATCGGCGGCATCCGCGTGGTTGTCGGCGACGAGGTGCTCGATACCTCCGTCCAGGCCCGTCTCGAACAAATGAAGGTCGCACTGTCCGCGTGAGCGTGGCCAGGTCGTCCCGGAGAAACTCATGAATCTGAATCCCGCAGAGATTTCCGAACTGATCAAGAGCCGCATCGAGGGCCTCGGCGCCTCGGCGGACATCAAGAACCAGGGCACCGTGGTGTCGGTGACCGACGGCATCTGCCGCGTTCACGGCCTGTCCGACGTGATGGCCGGCGAAATGCTCGAGTTCCCCGCCACCAAGGACGGCCAGCCGACCTTCGGCCTGGCGCTGAACCTGGAGCGCGACTCGGTTGGCGCGGTGATTCTGGGTGAGTACGAGCACATCTCCGAGGGCGACACCGTCAAGTGCACGGGCCGCATCCTGGAAGTGCCGGTCGGCCCCGAGCTGATCGGCCGCGTCGTCAACGCGCTCGGCCAGCCGATCGACGGCAAGGGCCCGATCAACGCCAAGATGACCGACGTGATCGAGAAGGTTGCCCCGGGCGTGATCGCGCGCAAGAGCGTCGACCAGCCGGTGCAGACCGGCCTGAAGTCGATCGACACGATGGTGCCGATCGGCCGCGGCCAGCGCGAACTGATCATCGGCGACCGCCAGACCGGCAAGACCGCGGTGGCGATCGACACGATCATCAACCAGAAGGGTCAGAACATGACCTGCATCTACGTCGCGATCGGCCAGAAGGCTTCGTCGATCAAGAACGTGGTGCGCGCGCTCGAAGCCAACGGTGCGATGGAGTACACCGTCGTCGTCGCCGCGTCGGCCTCGGAGTCGGCCGCGATGCAGTACGTGTCGGCCTACTCCGGCTGCACGATGGGCGAGTACTTCCGCGACCGCGGCCAGGACGCCCTGATCATCTACGACGATCTGTCCAAGCAGGCCGTCGCCTACCGCCAGGTCTCGCTGCTGCTGCGCCGCCCGCCGGGCCGCGAAGCGTTCCCCGGCGACGTGTTCTATCTCCACAGCCGCCTGCTCGAGCGTGCCGCGCGTGTCAACGCCGACTACGTCGAGGCCTTCACCAAGGGTGAGGTCAAGGGCAAGACCGGTTCGCTGACCGCGCTGCCGGTCATCGAGACCCAGGCCGGCGACGTGTCCGCGTTCGTGCCGACCAACGTGATCTCGATCACCGACGGCCAGATCTTCCTCGAGACCTCGCTGTTCAACGCCGGCATCCGCCCCGCGATCAACGCCGGCATCTCGGTGTCGCGCGTCGGTGGCGCCGCCCAGACCAAGCTGGTCAAGAGCCTGTCGGGCGGCATCCGTACCGACCTGGCGCAGTACCGCGAGCTGGCCGCGTTCGCGCAGTTCGCCTCCGACCTCGACGCCGCCACCCGCAAGCAGCTCGACCGCGGTGCGCGCGTGACCGAGCTGCTCAAGCAGCCGCAGTACTCGCCGCTGCCGATCAGCCTGATGGCCGCCTCGATCTTCGCGGCGAACAAGGGCTACATGGACGACATCGACGTCAAGAAGGTGCTGCCGTTCGAACACGGCCTGCACCAGCACCTGAAGTCCAGCCACGCCGGCCTGCTCGCCAAGCTCGAGAAGGACAAGGCCATGGACAAGGACGCCGAAGCCGAACTGAACAACGCGATCGCGGCGTTCAAGAAGTCCTTCGCCTAAGCCCCAGCTCAAGGAGTCCTGACCATGGCGGTCGGCAAGGAAATTCGCGGCAAGATCAAATCGGTGGAGAACACCAAGAAGATCACCAAGGCCATGGAAATGGTCGCCGCCTCCAAGATGCGCAAGGCGCAGGAGCGCATGCGCGCGGCACGTCCGTACAGCGACAAGATCCGCAACATCACGGCCAACCTGTCGCAGGCGAACCCCGAGTACCAGTCGCCCTACATGCGCCAGGGCGGCGCCGCGAAGAAGGTGGGCGTCATCGTCGTCACGACCGACAAGGGTCTGTGCGGCGGCCTGAACACCAACGTGCTGCGTGCCGTCACGACCAAGATGCGCGAGCTGCAGGGCGAGGGCGTCGCGGTCGAGGCGGTGGCGATCGGCAACAAGGGCTTCGGCTTCCTGAACCGCATCGGCGTCAAGGTGGTGTCGCATGCGGTCCAGCTCGGCGACGCGCCGCAGCTCGAGAAGCTGATCGGTCCGGTCAAGGTGATGCTCGACGCGTTCGTCGCCGGCCAGCTCGACGCGGTCTACCTCTGCTACACGCAGTTCATCAACACGATGAAGCAGGAGCCGCAGGTGCAGAAGCTGCTGCCGCTGTCGGCCGAGCACCTGCAGCAGACCGCCGCGGAGAAGGCCCAGTACGGCTGGGACTACCTGTACGAGCCTGACGCGCCGACGGTCATCGACGAGCTGCTGACGCGCTACGTCGAGGCGCTGGTCTACCAGGCGGTGGCCGACAACATGGCGTCGGAGCAGTCGGCGCGCATGGTCGCGATGAAGGCCGCGACCGACAACGCCGGCAACCTGATCGCCGAGCTGAAGCTGGTCTACAACAAGACCCGCCAGGCCGCGATCACCAAGGAACTGTCTGAGATCGTCGGCGGTGCCGCAGCGGTCTGAACAAGAATCATCGAGAGGATTGAACATGCAAGCTCAAGGCAAGATCGTCCAGTGCATCGGCGCGGTCGTCGACGTGGAGTTCCCGCGCGACAAGATGCCCAAGGTCTACGACGCACTGAAGCTCGAAGGCTCGCCGCTGACCCTGGAAGTGCAGCAGCAGCTCGGCGACGGCGTGGTGCGCACCATTGCGCTGGGTTCGTCGGACGGCATCCGCCGCGGCCTGGTGGTCAGCAACACCGGCGCCAACATCACCGTGCCGGTCGGCAAGGCGACGCTGGGCCGCATCATGGACGTGCTCGGCAACCCGATCGACGAGCGTGGCCCGGTCGACCAGGCGCTGACCGCCCCGATCCACCGCAAGGCCCCGGCCTACGACGAGCTGAGCCCGTCGCAGGAACTGCTCGAGACCGGCATCAAGGTGATCGACCTGATCTGCCCGTTCGCCAAGGGCGGCAAGGTCGGCCTGTTCGGCGGCGCCGGCGTCGGCAAGACCGTCAACATGATGGAGCTGATCAACAACATCGCCAAGGCGCACTCGGGCCTGTCGGTGTTCGCCGGCGTCGGTGAGCGCACCCGCGAGGGCAACGACTTCTATCACGAGATGTCGGATTCCGGCGTCGTGAAGCAGGACAACCTGTCCGAGTCGAAGGTGTCGATGGTCTACGGCCAGATGAACGAGCCGCCGGGCAACCGCCTGCGTGTCGCGCTGACCGGCCTGACGATCGCCGAGTCGTTCCGCGACGAAGGCAAGGACGTGCTGTTCTTCGTCGACAACATCTACCGCTACACGCTGGCCGGTACCGAAGTGTCGGCGCTGCTGGGCCGCATGCCTTCCGCGGTGGGCTACCAGCCGACGCTGGCCGAAGAAATGGGCCGCCTGCAGGAGCGCATCACGTCGACCAAGGTCGGCTCGATCACCTCGATCCAGGCCGTGTACGTCCCTGCGGACGACCTGACCGACCCGTCGCCGGCGACCACCTTCGCCCACCTGGACGCCACCGTGGTGCTGTCGCGCGACATCGCCTCGCTGGGCATCTACCCCGCGGTGGATCCGCTGGACTCGACCAGCCGCCAGATCGACCCGAACGTCGTCGGCGAGGACCACTACACGACCACCCGCGCCGTGCAGGCCACGCTGCAGCGCTACAAGGAACTGCGCGACATCATCGCGATCCTGGGCATGGACGAGCTGTCGCCGGAAGACAAGCTGGCGGTGGCCCGCGCGCGAAAGATCCAGCGTTTCCTGTCGCAGCCGTTCCACGTCGCCGAAGTGTTCACCGGCACCCCGGGCAAGTACGTGCCGCTGAAGGAAACCATCCGCGGCTTCAAGATGATCGTCAACGGCGAGTGCGACGCGCTGCCCGAGCAGGCGTTCTACATGGTCGGCACGATCGACGAGGCCTTCGAGAAGGCCAAGAAGATCCAATAAGGAGCCACGATGGCCACCATCCACGTCGACGTCGTCTCCGCGGAAGAGAGCATCTTCTCCGGCGAGGCGAAGTTCGTCGCGCTGCCGGGTGAAGGCGGCGAGCTCGGCATCCTGCCGCGCCACACGCCGCTGATCACCCGCATCAAGCCGGGTGCGGTGCGCATCGAGCGCGCCGACAACGGCGAGGAGGAGTTCGTCTTCGTCGCCGGTGGCATCCTCGAGGTGCAGCCGAACTGCGTGACGGTGCTCGCCGACACCGCGATCCGCGGCCACGACCTCGACGAGGCCAAGGCCACGGAAGCGAAGAAGCTGGCCGAGGAGGCGATGAAGAACGCCAAGAGCGACATCGACTTCGCCGCCGCGCAGAGCGAGTTCGCGACCATGGCCGCGCAACTCGCCGCGATCCAGAAGCTGCGCCGCAAGTAAGCGCGCTGCGCTTCCAGAATAACCCGCCCGGCGGCAACGCCCGGCGGGTTTCTTCTTGGCTTCTCACTCCTTGCGAACGCCGAACACCCAGGCGATCAGCGAGAAGCTGGCGAACGCCAGCGCGGTGCTGACCATGATGATGCGTGTCACGCGGCCGTTGTCCGCGCCGTAGCGCTCGGCCAGGATGGCGACGTTGCTCGCGCTCGGCAGCGCCGCGTTGAGCACCAGCACCAGCAGCGCGAACTGCGAGACGTTGGCGCCGGCGGCGTTGGCGAGCACGCCGCCGCTGAGCACCAGCAGCGGGTGCACCAGCAGCTTGACCAGCGCCACCGGCAGGTAGTCCTTCAGCGGTGTGCGTGTGTGGGTGTGCTGCTGCGCCCGCCACAGCACCGCGCCGATGGTGAACAGCGCCACCGGCGTGGCCGCGTCGCCGAGCATGCGCACGATCTCCTTGAACGGCCCGGGCTGCGGCACCGACAGCGCGGCCACCAGCGCACCCAGCGCGATCGCCCAGGGCAGCGGGTTCGACACCGCGCCGCGCAACGCGCGGGCGAACGGCACCAGCACGCCGTGCTGCGTCGCCGTCTCGCTGGCCGGGCGCAGCTGGGCCAGCGCCAGGCACAGCGAACTGGTGACGACGATGTCGATCAGGATGCAGCCGATCAGCGGGCCGGCGACCTTCTCGCCGAGCAGGCCGATCAGCAGTGGGAAGCCCATGAAGCCGGAGTTCGGAAACGCGGCAACCAGCGCGCCGAACGCCGCATCCTTCATGCTGACGCCGGGGCCGTCGGGTGTGCGCCGCAGCGTTAGCGCGATCGTGAACACCACCATCAGCAGCGCGCTGCCGCCCCAGATCGCGATCAGCACCGGATCGATCAGCTGCGCAAAGGGCATGCTCGCGCCGAAGCGGAACAGCATGCAGGGCAGCGCGAAGAACAGAACGAAGCCGTTCAGGCCCGGAATGGCCGACTCCGGCAGGTAGCCACGCTGCACCGCGAGGTAGCCGAGCAGGACGAGCGCGAAGAACGGAAAGGTGACGGCCAGGATCGCCTGCATGGTCGCCAGTATCGCAGCGCGCGCGGCCTCAGCCGCACGGACGCGGGCGGCTCACTGCCAGTGGGCGTCGAGCCGCTGCAGGCGCTCGCGCGCGACGTGTTCGCCGAACTGCAGCGAGACCGCGCCGAACAGGTGCGAGCGCAGGTTCCACAGGTCGCCGCGGTCGCGGGCGCGCAGGACGCGCGCCTCCAGCGCACAACGTGGCTCGGCCGGCAGGTCCTGCACCAGGCTGCGGCACAGCTGGCGCAGGAACGCCATCTCGTCGGCATCGCCGAGCGGCGCCGGCCTGCTGTCCAGCCGGGTGAGGCGCAGAACGCTGTCGAGGGCCCGCTTCCAGCGGGTGTGAGAGGGCGAGTGCATGGCGGGGTACATCGGGCTGGGCGACGTCTCCCGCCTTCGTGAGGCGGTGCGCCGGCTTGTCGTTGGGGGTCGCGGCCGCAGTGTCCCGACCGGGCGCGCGCTGCGCCAGACCGTGCGCCCACGCCGTGGCCGGGCGCACCGAAAACGTCACCGCAAGGGGCCTCGCGTTCATGCCGCGGGCGACGCCGGCGTGACATTTGCACAGCGCGGTGCCGTGGCCTCGCACCGCTATCATGGCCCGCTGCCCGTCGACTCCGCTGCCCGCTCCGCCCCGTGTCCGAACCCGCCGCTTCGCTCAACCCGGCCCAGCTCGACGCGGTGCACCACCTCGGCGGCCCCTGCCTCGTGCTGGCCGGCGCCGGCTCGGGCAAGACGCGCGTCATCACGCACAAGATCGCGCGGCTGTTGCAGGCCGGTTATGCGCCTGGCCAGATCGCGGCGATCACCTTCACCAACAAGGCTGCGGCCGAGATGCGCGAGCGCGCCAAGGCGCTGATCGGCGCGCGTGCCGCCAAGCCGCTGGTGGTCAGCACCTTCCATTCGCTGGGCGTGCGCTTGCTGCGCGAGGATGGCCAGCGCATCGGCCTGAAGGCGCAGTTCAGCATCATGGACAGCGACGACGTGCTGGCCATCCTGAAGGACGCCGGCGGCAGCAACGACAACGCGCTGGCGCGGCGCTGGCAATGGGCGATCAGCCTGTGGAAGAACCAGGGCCTGACCAGCGGCCAGGTCGAGCCGGCCAACGACGACGAGCGCATCGCGCAGCGCGTGATGCAGCGCTACGAGGAACGCCTGGCGGCCTTCCAGGCGGTCGACTTCGACGACCTGATCGGCGTGCCGGTGGCGCTGCTGCGGCGTGACGCGGAGGTGCGCGCGAAGTGGCAGAACACTTTGCGCTACCTGCTGGTCGACGAGTACCAGGACACCAACGCGACGCAGTACGAGATGCTCAAGCTGCTGGCCGGCGAGCGGGCGATGTTCACCGCGGTGGGCGACGACGACCAGAGCATCTACGGCTGGCGCGGCGCGACGATCGACAACCTGCGCCGCCTGCCCGCCGAGTACCCGAACCTGAAGGTGATTCCGCTGGAGCAGAACTACCGCTCCACCGGCCACATCCTGCGTGCCGCCAACGCGGTGATCGGCCACAACCCGAAGCTGTTCGAGAAGAAGCTGTGGAGTGCCTTCGGCGACGGCGAGCCGGTGCGTGTGGTCGAGTGCGACGGCGAGGAGCACGAGGCCGAACGTGCGGTGGCCTTCATCCAGTCGCAGCGCGGCCAGGGCGGGCAGGTCGCCTTCAAGGACTTCGCGGTGCTCTACCGCGCCAACCACCAGGCCAAGGTGTTCGAGAAGGCGCTGCGCAAGGCGAACATCCCGTACAAGGTGTCGGGCGGGCAGAGCTTCTTCGACCGTGCCGAGATCAAGGACCTGTGCGCCTGGCTGCGCCTGCTGGTCAACAACGACGACGACCCGGCCTTCCTGCGCGCGGTGGCCACGCCCAAGCGCGGCATCGGCCACCAGACGCTGGCCAGCCTCGGCGAGTTCGCCGCCAAGTGGAAGACCAGCCTGTACGAGGCGCTGTTCGCCGAGAGCCTGGGCACGGCACTGGCCGCGCGTGCGGTCGGCTCGCTGCACGAGTTCGGCCGCTACGTGAACGACCTCGAGTACCGCGCCCGCCACACCGTCGGCGCCGAGGACGCCAAGGCGCTGCTGCTCGGCTGGCTGAACGACATCGCCTACGAGAAGCACCTCTACGAAGGCGAGGACAGCGAGAAGCTGGCCGCGGCGCGCTGGGCCAACGTGCTCGACTTCGTCGACTGGATCGCGAGGCGCTGCGGCGGCGAGATCGAGAACGACGGCGGCATCTCCGTCGAGACCGAGAAGAAGAGCGTGCTCGACGTCGCGCAGACCATCTCGGTGATCATCAGCCTGGCCGAGCGCGGCGACGAGCAGGACGTGGTGACGCTGTCGACGCTGCACGCCGCGAAGGGCCTGGAGTGGCCGCACGTGGTGCTGGCGGGCGTCAACGAGGGCCTGCTGCCGTTCCGAAGCGAAGACGACGAAATGACGCCGCAACGCCTCGAGGAGGAGCGCCGGCTGATGTACGTCGGCATCACGCGCGCGCGCACCACGCTGGCGGTCAGCACGCTGCGCCGGCGCAAGCGCGGCCGCGACACTGTCGCCGGCGTGCCGAGCCGCTTCATCGCCGAGATGAAGCTGCACGAGGTACAGCAGAAGGAAGACCCACGCGCCAAGCTGAAGGCGCTGCGCGAGGCGGCGGCGGCGCGTGCGGCCGGTGCCGCGGCGGCGAAGGTGGAGCCGTGAGCTGGGTGCCGCTGGCCATCGTTCTGTCGGCGGCGACCTCGATCGCCGCGGGCATCAGCCTGCTGCCCGCAGCGCTGCTGTTCATCGCCAAGCCGCTGACCACCGTGCTGCTGATCGTGCACGCGGCGCGCCGCGGTGCCGACGAGCCGCGCACGCGGCGCTGGATCCTCGCCGGGTTGGTGCTCTCTCTGCTCGGCGACGTGGCCTTGCTGTGGCCGAAGGAAGGTTTCCTGCCGGGGCTGATCGCTTTCCTGCTCGCGCACCTGGCCTACATCGTCGCCTTCCACGGCCGCACGCGCTTCGCGGCGCGCTGGTTGCCGTTCGCCGTCTATGCGTCGATCGCGGCGCTGGTGCTCTCGATGCTCTGGCCGGGCGTGCCGGTCGCGCTGCGCGTGCCGGTGCTGCTCTACGTGCTGTGCCTGGGCTCGATGGCGGCGCAATCGGCGGTCGTCTGGCTGGTGGCGCGTGGCACGGCCACCGAGCCGCTGGCCCGCTCGGGCGCGATCGGTGGTGCGCTGTTCATGCTCTCCGACGCGCTGCTGGCGACCAACCGGTTCGCCGTGCCCTTGCCGCTGTCGCCGCTGCTCGTGCTCGCGACCTACTGGACGGCGCAATGGTGCATCGTCATGTCGCTGGCACGCCGGCGCGGCTGAGCGCCGCGCCCTCGCCGATCACGGCCGCGCCAGGCGCCAGACGCTGTTGAAGCCATCACCGGTGCGATCACCGGGCTTCTGATCCTTGACCCAGTAGTACACCGGCTTGCCCTTGAAGGCCCACTGCCGGCTGCCGTCGTCGCGCGCGACGATGCTCCAGTCACCCGAGGCGGAGGCGTCCGCGGGCGCCGCCAGCGGGGGCCAGTTGGCGGCGCACGGCCCATTGCACACGCTCTTGCCAGTGCCCGCAGGATCGCGGTCAAAGGTGTACAGCGTCATCTTGTTCGGGCCGACCAGCACGCCGTCGGAGACGCTGGCCGGGGCGGAGGACATGCTGGCGCAGGCGGCGAGGGAGACGGCCAGTGCGGCTGCGAGCGAGAGTCGGGTGAGAGACATCGGCAACTTTCATGTGGAAGGAGGTACCGTGTCTACGCAGCGGCGCACGCGCCTATTCCCTGCAGATCGATGTCCGGCTCGCCGGCCGCGTCACATGCCCTTGAACAGGCCGGTGAAGCTGCGACTGACCTCGAGCTTCTCGGTGTGTCCCCTCACGCTGACCAGCTGGCGCCCGCGCAGGTCGCGGCTGACGCCGGCGATCGCCTTGACGTTGACCAGCGTCGAGCGGTGGATCTGCCAGAACAGCTCGGCATCGAGCTCCTCGAGCAGTTCCTTGATCGGCTTGCGGATCAGCGCCTCGATCGTCGCCGTCTGCACACGCGTGTACTTCTCGTCGGAGATGAAGAACAGCACATCCTCGACCGGGATCATCTGGATGCTCTGGCCGACGGTGGCCTGGATCCACTTCAGCTTTGCCGCGCCGGCCGGGTTCATGTGCGAGCTCAGCTTCTGCAGCAGCTGCTGCATGCCGCCGACCGCCGGCCCCTCGCCGCTGTCGCGCTGCGCGATGCGGCGGCGGATGCGCTCGGCGGTGCGTGCCAGGCGCTCGCGTTCGGCGGGCTTGAGCACGTAGTCGGCGGCGCCCTGCTCGAAGGCCTCGACCGCGTACTCGTCGTACGCGGTGATGAAGACGATCTCGCAGCCGCTCCAGCCGTCCTCGGCGTCGTCGCCGGTGGGCAGCTGCGCGATCGCACGCGCCGCCTCGACGCCGGTCATGCCGGGCATGCGGATGTCGAGGAAGACGATGTCCGGGTGCTGCTGCCCGACCAGCTCGACCGCTTCGGCGCCGTTCTTCGCCTCGGCGACGATCTCCAGCTCCGGCCAGGCCTCGGCGAGTCGGGCGCGCAGCTGCTCGCGCATCAGTCGCTCGTCGTCGGCGATGACCGCCTTCAGGCCGGAGGTGCTGGTGTTCATGCGTCCATCGTAGCGTCGTCGGCCGCCGGCGCCACATAGGGCACGGTGATCGTCACCTTGGTGCCGCCGGGCGGGTTCTCGGCCACGGTCAGCGTCGCCTTGCGGCCATACAGCAGCTGCAGGCGCTCGCGGATGTTGTTCAGCCCGATACCGGTGCCGGCCGTCGCGGCCTTGCCGAAGCCGACGCCGGTGTCGGCCACCGACACCGCCAGCTTGCCGTGCACGATCTCCGCCTTCACCGACAGCAGGCCGCCTTCGGGCTTGGGCTCCAGCCCGTGCTTGATCGCGTTCTCGACCAGGCTCTGGATCATCATCGGCGGGAACGCCGCCGAGCGCAGGCCCTCGGGCACCTCGATCTGCGTGACCAGGCGGTCTTCCATGCGCACCTTCAGGATCTCCAGGTAGGGCGTGATCACCGCCAGCTCGCGGCCGAGGTCGCGCACGCCGTTGGCGGCGCCGTTGGCCTCGCGCATCGTCGGCATGCTGGCGCGCAGCAACGCGATCAGGTTCTTCTGCATCACCGAGGCGCGCTTCGGGTCGGTCTCGATCAGGTGGTCGATCGAGGCCAGCGTGTTGAACAGGAAGTGCGGCTCGACCTGCGCCTGCATCGCCGCCATGCGCGCTTCGACGACCTGGCGCTTCAGCGACTCGGCCTCGGCCGTCTCGGTCGCCTGTGCGGCCTTCACCTCGGCCTGCATGCGGCCCTTGTAGCTGATCTTCAGGATGATCGACATCACGATCCACATGAACGCCAGCTCGGGCAGCGAGTCGCCGAAGCGCGACGCCCGCGCGACTCGCGGCTTGCCATCGACGGTGACGACGATGCCGTCGGCCTTGTTCGCCTCCGCGGCGTCGCGGGCCTCCTCGATGGCGGCCTTGATCTCGTCGCGCGCTTCCTCGATGGCCTTGCGCACCTCGTCGCTGTCGGCGCCGGGCGGCACGCGGATCTCGATGCCGTCCTTCTCGACCTTCAGGCTCGGCTCCGAGGCCGCCGGCTGCTGCGACTCGGCGCTCGGGCGCACGATGATGCCCTGCTTGGTGATCGAGATCTCGACGCCGCCCTTGGCGCCGCTGGCCACCGTCTCGGGTGCCTTCGCAGCCTTCGGCGGGATGACCTTCACCGACGGCGGCAGCGGCGGCGGCGGGACGTCGGGCACGTTCGGCGGCGCGTCGGAGGCGTGCCAGCTCGGCACCGTCCAGCTGAACGGCGGCAGGTTCTGGGCCACGCCGGAGATGATCAGCAGCAGCACCGACAGCAGCGCGAAGCGCCACCAGCTGATGCTGACGAGCCAGCTGCCGTAGGCGTGGAAGGCCCGCAGCAGGGTCGACTTGAACGATTCCCAGCCGCCCGGCGGCAGTGGACGCGGCGGCACCGGAGGGATGGGCGGGATCGGCGGAATGGGGGTCGGAGGAGGGGTCGACATGGGCGGGCTTTCGAGCGTGCCGCCACTGTAAGCGGCGGCTCCGCCCGCCCGCGACCCCGATGCGATGCGCCGGCGGGCGCGCCGGACAGGCTGCAGCCGGCGCCGACAGGCCGGCCGGCGCAGACCTCGACCCGGCCCCGGGCTACAGGAAACCGAGCGTGCGCGCGCTGCCGAAGTTCGCCAGGTTGGGCAGCACGGCGTCGAGCTGCGTCGGCGTGGCGCCGAACCAGCTCAGCAGCGTCGCCGCGTACTGGTCGACCGAGCTGGTCGGGATCCAGCGGCCCTGCAGCTCCCAGCTGTCGACGCCGACGTCGTCCGGGCCGCCCAGCGCCAGCGTCGGATAGGTGCCGTAGGTCAGGCCGCCCTTGACGGCGCCGCCGACCACCAGGTGGTGGTTGCCCCAGGCGTGGTCGGTGCCGCTGCTGTTGTTCGGCGTGAAGGTGCGGCCGAAGTCGCTCTGCGTGAACGCGGTCACCGCGTCGGACAGGGCCAGGCCCTTCATCGCCTCGTAGAAGCAGCCGAGCGCGTCGCCCACCTCCTTCAGCAGCGTGGCGTGCGTGCCGTTCAGCACGCTGGCGCCGATCTGGTTGCCGTGGGTGTCGAAGCCGCCGAGCTGGGCGAAGAAGATCTGCCGGTTGCCCTGCACGGTGGCGTTGCCGGCAATCAGCTTGGCGATCTGGTAGAGCTGCCGCGGCAGGCCGTCGGCGACGTCGCCGCCGCTGATCAGCGGTGCAAAGGCGTTGTCGATCGCCGCCACCGAGCCGGTCTGGCCGGGCTTCACCTTGATCAGCGTGGCCAGCCGGTCGGACACCGCGAAGGCATCGCGCTGCATGCCGGCGTAGACGTCGGCGAGCTGGTTGCTCTGCGCTTCCTGGTAGATGCCGCGCAGCGCGTCGGCGCGCGCGACCAGCGGCGCGTAGCTGAGCCGCCAGCTGTCGGTGCCCAGCTCGTAGGCACCGAAGGTGGCGCCCGGCTCGGGCAGCACCAGCGGCGCCGACAGCGAGGACAGCCCGAAGCGCCCATTGCCGCCGACCGAGATCACCGGGTTGACGGTGGCCAGCACCTCGGCGGCGCGGCCGCCCCAGCCGGTGCGCGTCAGCGCGTCGCTGCTGCTGCTCTCCCACAGCAACTGCTGGTCGCTGTGCGAGAACAGGCTGTCGGGCACCAGGTCGGAGCTGTCGGGCGCGGCGCGGAACTGCGCCTTGGTGATCGGTTCGTGCAGCGGGCCGACGTTGAACACCGGTGCCAGCCGGCCTTCGCCCCAGGCCGTGGTCAGGCCGGCCAGTGCCGGGTGCAGGCCGAAGCCGCTGCTGCCCAGGCCGAGCAGGCTGCCCTGCGGGATGGCCAGCGTCTTGCGCACCGCGCTGTACTGGCCGTAGCGGGTGGCGTCGGTCGGCACGATCATGTTCATGCCGTCGTTGCCGCCGTACAGGAAGATGCAGACCAGCGCCTTGTAGTCGGCGGCGCGCGCCGGCGCGGCCGGCAGCAGCAGGTTGCCCAGCACGCCGGCGCCGGCGGTGGCGCCCATCAGGCCGGCGGCCTTCAGCCAGTGGCGGCGAGAGATCGTCATGTTGCGTTCCTTCATCGCTGCACCTGGAAGGCCGGGGTGGCGAACACCAGGTAGGCCGCCTGCTTGGCCCGTTCGCGCTGCCAGTTGGCGTTGTTCGTCGAGGTGAAGGCCTCGACCGCGGTGACGATGCGGCTGCGCGTGCCGGAGGGCAGCGCGCCGCCGGTGGCCAGCACCGAGAGACGGTCGACCAGCTTGCCGGCGTCGGCCGCGTCGGCCTCGAAGGGCGTGGTGTCGACCGTCGTTCCGAACGCACCCGGCACCGAGGCCGAGGCCGTCGAGCCGCCCCAGTAGAGCAGGTAGGTCAGGAAGTTCAGCCGCTCCAGCGCCGAGTTGGCGTTGTGGATGCCGAACTGCGGCCCGACCAGTGTCGCCTTGCCTGGCACCGGGTAGTCGGGCGGGTAGAAGTTGAACACCGAGGGCGGGCGGAACAGGTGCTGGCGCAGCGTCTCGCCCCACCACCAGGCGAGCGCCTCGCCGTCGCTGCGGCCGTTCAGCGCACGCAGCACCGCGGTGAACATCAGCGCCGGCTCGCGCAGCTTGCCGGCGGTGGCGGCCGGCGTGGTCGTGCGGGCTTCGGCGTCGAGCAGGATGGCCGCCACGGTGGCCGACAGGTCGCCGCGCTGGCCGGTGCCGAAGCTGGAGCCCTCGGCGCTGTAGCGCCCGGCGATGAAGGCCGTGGCGACCCGCTGCACGTAGGCCGGGCTGGGGTTGCTGGAGACCAGGTGCTGGATCAGCTGCTTCGAGATGAACGGCGCGGTGTTCGGGTGCTGCATCACGCTGTCGAGCACCAGCTCGAGCGCGCTCGCCGCCGTGCTGCTCGCCGGCTTGCTCTTGCCGCTGAGTAGCGGTCGCACGCTGGCGTCGTGGTAGCTGGCCACCGCCACCATGTCACCGCCGTAGTAGCGGCAGTTGGTGCCGGCCGGCCAGCAGCCGTAGGGCGTGGCGCCGCCGGCCGGGTAGGTCCAGCCGGTCAGCGCATAGGCGTAGTTGCGCACCGTCTCGTTGTTGTAGGTCGGCGTGCAGGTGCCGCCCTTGAGCGTGCCGTCGGCGTTGAGCTCGCAGGTGCCGATCGAGAACAGCTGCAGCAGCTCGCGCGCGAAGTTCTCGTTCGGCGCCGCCTTGTCGTTGTTGGCGTTGTTGAGGAAGTCGCCCATCACCGGCGACAGCGTGACCTTCTTCAGCACCTGCCGGTAGTTGCCGAAGGCGTTGTCGAGCAGCGCGTTGTGGTAGTTGCGCAGCCCGTAGGTGCCCTCGACGTCGAGGTTGTTGACGACGACGATCTGCTGCAGCGCGAAGGCCACGCGCTGGCGCAGCTGGTCGGCGTTCTGCGTGGCGTTGCGGTAGAAGTCCCAGACCAGCGGCTGGCTGGAGAACCAGTCGCGCCAGCAGTTGTCGCCGGCGTAGGCGGGTTGGTCGCAGAAGCCGGTGTTGCTGGTGTTCTTGTGGATCGCGTCGCCGTTGCCCGAGGTGTAGCGCGAGGCCGATGCGCTCATCTGCGTGGCCAGCCAGCCGACGCGGCCCTGCGCGCGGATGTCGGCCACCAGCGTCTCGGTGGCGCCGAAGCTGGCCTGGTCGGCGAGGCGGAAGGCGTCCTTGGCCGTCACCGGGGCCGGGGCTGGCGCGGGCGCGGGCGCGGGGGCCGGAGAGGGTGCGGGCGAAGGCGCCGGGGACGGCGCGGGCGAGGGCGCAGGGGAAGGCGCAGGGGAAGGTGCAGGTGAGGGGGCCGGAGACGGCGCCGGCGAAGGCGCGGGTGTGCCGCCGGTGGGCGGGCTGTCCGAGCCGCCGCCACCGCCGCAGGCGCCGAGCACCGCGGCCGAGCCGACGACGGCGAACAGCGAGCGCAGGGTTCTCGCAGCATCCACTGACTTGCGCATACCACTCCCTTTGCCGTCATCACGCGGCATGAAGCGGGGACGATGCCCGAGCGGGCGGCCCTGGCGGTGACCAAACGTGACGCCGAGGTGCCGGAACATGCCGGCCGGCTTCAGCTTGTCACCACTGCCCGGCGAACGGGCGGCGCCGCAACGCTGCTCAGCTGCCGCGGCGTGACGCAGTCGACGCCGCGCGGGCGTTCAGTGCATTCGGGAAGTACAGCGCGGTCAGGCTGGCGGTGTGCACCGGCACGAAGGCCTCGCGCTGTGGCGTGTCGCCGGCAAAGCGCCGCCAGTCGCGCAGCCAGTGGATGGCGTCGCAGGTCTGCAGCAGGCCCAGCGTCTCGCGGTCGCCGACCAGGATGCCCTGCACGCGCAGGCCGAGCTCCCGGCGTGTGTCCTCCAGCTGCTGCAGCGTCGCCGGGGTGCAGCCGAACTCGCCGTCGCTGACGATCAGCAGGTCGGCGCTGCGCCACCGTGCCTCGCGCACCCGCTGCACGGCGCGTTCGATCGGCGCCTGCACGTCGGTGCCGCCGTCGAAGCTCTGGCCGAGCAGGTCCAGCAGCGCATCCAGGCCCTCGTGCGGTCGCTCGGTGGGGCGCAGGTCGCGCTCGATGACTTCGTCGGGGCCGCCGAAGGCGATCAGCAGGCAGCCGCGCTTCTCGCGCTGCGCGCTGCGCAGTGCCTCCAGCACCACCGCCTTGGCGATGTTCTCCGGCGCACCGCGCATCGAGCCCGAGGTGTCGACGGCCAGGATGATCGGCCCGCGCTCCAGCCGTTCGGGCCGGGGCGCCGCCTGGTGGCGAGCGCGTCCGCGCGGGTCGGGCACCGGCTCGATCAGCAGCGCCTCGCTCTGGTAGGTCAGCAGCCGGCTCTCCGCCAGGCGGGCGCGCCACAGCTTGTGCAGCACCGGGTGGCGCATCTGCACCGCCTCGCTGCCGAGCATGCGTTCGAGGCGGTCGGAATGGCGGATGCCCATCAGCTCGCCGGGTGCGTCGGGCAGGCGCGTCTCGCGCTCGATCAGCGGTAGCGGCAACTCCTGCAGCGCGGCCTGCGGCGCTTGCGGCAGGCGGCCGCTGCGGATGGTGGTGGGCCCGTCCCAGTGCGCGGATCAGCTCGACCAGCGGCTGCAGGTGCGCGAGCATCGCGCTCAGGCGCTGCGCCTCTCGCCACTCGCGCGCGTTCAACCGGCCGCGCAGCTCGTCCCAGCGCAGCGCGCTCAGGTCGCCCAGATCCTGCATCAACGCCAGCGCTTGCTCCCAGCCGCTCTTCTCGACCTGCCAATCGGCGCGGAAGTCGGCGGCACAGCGCTCGATGGCCTGCTCACGGCTGCAGCGCGGCTGCGCATCGACGATGCGGTCGAGATGCCACAGCATCGTGCGCAGCACCTGCTGCGCGAGCGCCGGCACGCCGCGGGCGAGCGCGGGCAGGGCCAGCTCGCCGACCGCATCGTGCAGCGGGCCGAGCGCGTCGGCGTCGCCGAAGTTGCAGGCCGGGTCGGGCAGGGTGCCCTCGTGCAGGGCCGCGAGCCAGCGGTCCAGGTCGGCCAGCCGCTGCGCGCTGTCGCCGCAGGCGGTGACCAGGCCGGGCAGCCACAGCGTACGCGGCAGGGCACCCAGGCGGTCGTAGGGTGCGTCGAGCCGGTCCATGCCGCCTCAGGCGCCGATCGCGATCGGCTCGGGTTCGGCCTGCGGCAGCGTCTCGTCCACCGGCAGGGCGGCGAAGCCTGCGCGGGTGTCGGCCAGGCGGGCCAGCAGGCCCTCGAGCAGGGCGATCGTGCGGTCGAGGTTGCCGAGCAGCGTGGCGGCCAGCGAGGGGGGCAGCCACAGGCGGCCGTCCAGCGCCTGCTGCAGCGCCGCGCGCCGCGCGACCCATGCGGCCCGCGGTTCGCCGGCGCGCTGCATCACCTCGTCGACCTGCGCCAGCCGCGCGGCCACGTGCACCGGGCTCCAGCGCCGACGCAAGCGGTCCTCCAGCGCCGACGAGACGATGCGCAGCATGCCGTTGTCGCCCGCGCCGCCGATCGAGCGTGCCAGCGCGAGCTTGCCGGCGCTGTCGTCGCCGTCGTCGGCCGGCATCGAGAGCTCGATCTCGAGCTGCTGCTCGAAGGCCTCGACGGCGCGAGTGAGCCACGGGGCATCCTGCGGTGCGGCCTGCGCGACCTCGGCGACGAACCAGTCCTGCAAGGCCGGCACCTGTGCCGGCTGGGCGGCGACCACGTAGGGCAGCAGCCACAGGTCGAGCAGATCGACCTGCGCACGCCCTTCGGTCAGCGCGGCACTGCGCAACAGGCCGACCAGTTGCCGCCAGCGGCGGTCCGACACGGCGATGCCCTGCGCCTGCACATGCGAACGAAGCGCAGCCAGCGCCGCGACCGCCTCGCGCGGCAGCGTCACGGCTTCGCGGGCGGCGATCAGGTCGCGCAGTGTCGGCGCGTCGATCGGCTCGACCGGGGTGTGGGCGGTGGCCTCGGCCGTGTCCAGCGTCAGCAGCGCGCCGAAGGCCGCGTCGCTGACGCCGCTCACCGGCACGCGCACCAGGAAACGGTCGTGGAAGGCCATCAATGCTTCCTCGGCCGGCACCTCGTTGGTCGCGCCGACCACGCTGACCAGCGGCGTGCGCACCCGCGCGCTGCCGTTGTCGAACTCGCGCTCGTTGAGCAGCGTCAGCAGCGCATTGAGGATCGCCGAGTTGGCCTTGAACACCTCGTCGAGGAAGGCGATGCTGGCGGTGGGCAGGTAGCCGTCGACCAGGCGCTCGTAGCGGTCGTGCTCGAGCGCCTTCAGCGACAGCGGGCCGAACAGCTCCTCCGGTGTCGAGAAGCGCGTCAGCAGCCGCTCGAAGTAGCGAGCGCCGGCGAAGGCGCCGTGCAGGCGCCGGGCCAGTTCGCTCTTCGCGGTGCCCGGCGGGCCGATCAGCAGCACGTGCTCGCCGGCCAGTGCGGCCAGCAGCGCCAGCCGCACCGCGGTGTCGCGCTCCAGCAACCCGGCTTCGAGCCGGGCGACCAGCGCGCGCAGCCGCGCGCGGTCGGGACCAACGGCATTCATGCCGCCATTCTGGCGCGAATGGCGTGTGCGCAGATCAGCCGTACAGGTAGTTGGGCAGCCACAGCGTCAGCCCGGGCCAGATGTACATCAGCACCATGCACAGGATGACGATCAGCATGTACGGCATCATGCCGGCGAAGATCTGGTTGAGCGTCACGTGTGGTGGTGACACACCCTTCAGATAGAAGGCCGACATCGCCACCGGCGGCGAGAGGAACGCGGCCTGCAGGTTGACGAACACCAGCGTGCCGAACAGCAGCGGGTCGATCTGGAAGTGCGACAGCAGCGGGATGAAGATCGGCACGAAGATCACGATGATCTCGGTCCACTCCAGCGGCCAGCCGAGGATGAAGATGATCGCCTGGGACAGCAGCAGGAACTGCAGCGGGCTCAGGTTCATGCCCATCACCCACTCCTCGATGACCCGCTGGCCACCGAGGATCGCGAACACCGCCGAGAACAGCGCCGAGCCGACGAACAGCCAGCACACCATCGCGGTGGTCTTGGCAGTCAGGAAGACGGCCTCCTTGATGCGCTGGAAGTTCAGCGTGCGTGCCTGCCAGGCCATCAGGAACGCGCCTGCCGCGCCGACCGCCGCCGATTCGGTCGCCGTCGTGATGCCGAACAGGATCACGCCGAGCACGACCAGCGTCAGCACGGCCAGCGGCATCACCGAGCTGATCAGCATGCGCAGGATCTCGAACTGCTCGGCGTCGAAGTGCCAGTAGTACAGCGCCAGCAGCGCCAGCACGATCGCGCAGGCGAGTGCGAAGCCGGTGTAGAAGCCGCCCGGCACGGTGGTGATGTGCTGGTCGGCGACCACGTCGGTGCCCAGTTGCTGCAGGCCGTCGCTGCGCTGCGCTGCGGCCGGCGCGGCCGCGCCGGGAGGTTCCTTCAGGCCATCGCCGGCGCCCGGGGGCTCCTTCAGGCCATCCGAACTGCCGGGAGGCTCCTTCAGCCCACCCGCACCGGGCGGCTCGCTCAACCCGCCGCTGGACTGCGGCGGTTCCTGCAGGCCGCCCGATGCCCCCGGCGGTTCCTGCACAGCGCCGCTGCGCTCGGCGGGGGCCGACACCGAGGCCGGCGCCGACGCGGCCGGCACGTTGTCCTTCAGCGAATAGATCGTCACGTACCACCACACCGCGCCGAGGCAGGCCACGGCCAGCAGCACGGGCACCAGCGCGCGGATCAGGTTGGCGAGCAGCGAGCCGAAGCCGATCGACACGTCGGCCGGCGCGCCCTCGCGGGCGCGGCCTGGCGACAGCAGCGCGCGCAGCAGCGTGACCAGCATGAAGCGGCCCGAGTAGCGCTGGCTCAGCCACGTTGCATACGGGGTCAGCGGCACGGTCTGCTGCTCGGGCGGCAGCTTGGGCGCGATCTTCGGGTTCAGCAGCGCCCAGCCGAGGATGTAGAACAGGTACAGCAGCGCAAGGAAGAAGCCGGGGAACATCGCCGCGGCGTACAGCTTGACCACCGACTGGCCGGCCACTGCCGCGTAGACGATGATCATCACCGAGGGCGGGATCAGGATGCCCAGCGTGCCCCCGGCGGTGATGACGCCGGCGGCCAGGCGCGTGTCGTAGCCGGCCTTGAGCATCGGCCGCATCGCGATCACGCCCATCAGCACGACCACCGCGCCGACCAGGCCGCTGGCGATGCCCCAGAACGTGCAGACGATCAGCGTGGTCACGGCCAGCGAGGCGGGCACGCGGCGGAACGCCAGCTGCACGCTGTGGAACATCTTGTCCACCAGCGCACCGCGTTCCATGATGTAGCCCATCAGCACGAACAGCGGGATCGACAGCAGCGTCTCGTTGGTCATCGCGCCGAAGGCGCGCTGCACCATCAGGTCGAAGACCTGGTTGTCGAGCCAGTGCACGGCCGGGTTGTAGAAGGCGATGAAGCCGAAGAACATGCCCAGGCCCATCAGCGTGAACGCGGTCGGGAAGCCGAGCATGATCACGACGACGATGAGGCCGAGCATCGTCAGGCCGAGTGCGGGATTGCTCATGACTTCGCTCCGCCGACGCGCTGCTGCGCCGCGGTTTCCTCGATGTGTTTGGCGCTCTCGATCGCGGCCTGGCGGGCCTCTTCGTCAACGTACTCGCTGCCGGCGAGCTGCTGCTCGACGACGTCGATCTCCTCGGCGTCCTTCGAGCGCGGCGTCCACTCGCCGGTCTTCAGGCAGACGATGCAGCGCAGGATCTCGGCCAGGCCCTGCATCAGCAGGATCGCGCCGGCCACCGGGATCATCAGCTTGAACGGGTAGACCGGCAGCGGCGTGGCGTTGAAGGTCTGCTCGCGCATGCGCAGCGAGTCGTTGAAGTAGTCCCAGCCCGACCAGGTCAGCGCCACGATGCCGGGCAGGAAGAAGACGATGTACAGCACCAGGTCCAGCGAGGCCTGCGTGCGCGGCTTGAAGCTGCCGTAGAGGAAGTCGCCGCGCACGTGGCCGTCGTGGGCCAGCGCGTAGGCGCCGCACAGCATGAACAGCGTGCCGTACATCATGTTGTTGACATCGAAGATCCACGCCGTCGGAGCGTTCAGCGCATAGCGCTTGAACACCTCGGTGCAGACCACGAGCATCAGCGCGACGATCAGCCACGCGAAGGTCTTGCCGACCCAGGTGCTGATGTTGTCCGCCGTGTGCAGGATCGATTGAACGTTCATCGGAAGGGGCGCAGGGGCGCATGAAACGCAACAGCCATCCGGGGGCGCCGGATGGCTGTTGCCGGGGGCGCGGCCGGATTACTTCTTGCCGAAGTAGTGGTTGTAGGCCATCTTGAAGTCGACCATGTAGTCGTTCTGCCAGGGGATCACGCGCTGCGCGTAGGCCTTCTGGCTGTCGAGCACCTTCTTGAAGATCGGGTTCTCGCCGGACTTCTTCGCGATCACCTTGTCCCAGGCCTCGAGCTGGGCGCGCAGGATCGCGTCGGGTGTCTTGTAGAAGTTGACGCCGGCCTTCTTCATCTCGGCGTAGTCCTTCGAGTTGCGCTCGATGGCCTTCCAGCTCATGTCGGCGCTGGAGGCCTCGACGGCGACGTCGATCGCCTTCTTCAGCTCGGCCGGCAGGCCGTTGTACTTCGGGCCGTTGAAGAGGATCTCGAACTGCTCGCCGGACTGGTGGAAGCTTTGCAGCATGCAGTTCTTCGCCACGTCGGGGAAGCCGAGCACACGGTCGGAGCTGGCGTTGTTGAACTCGGCGGCGTCGATCAGGCCACGGTCCAGCGCCGGCACGATCTCACCACCGGGCAGCGGGTTGACCGCAGCGCCGAGTTCGGTGAACACGTCGACCGCCAGGCCGACGGTGCGGTACTTCAGGCCCTTCAGGTCCTCGACACGCGCGATCGGCTTCTTGAACCAGCCCAGCGGCTGCGTCGGCATCGGGCCGTACAGGAACGACTTGACGTCGAGGTTGAGCGTCTTGTAGATCTCGACCAGCAGCGCCTCGCCACCACCGTAGTAGTGCCAGGCCAGCACCATGTTCGGGTCCATGCCGAACGCCGGGCCGGAGCCCCACAGCGCCAGCGCCGAGTTCTTGCCGTAGTGGTAGGCGACCACGCCGTGGCCGCCGTCGAGCGTGCCCTTGGCCACCGCCTCGAGCAGCTGGAAGGCCGGCACCACCGAGCCCGCCGGCAGCACCTCGATCTTCAGGCGGTTGCCCGCCATGTCGTTGACCTTCTTGGCGAAGTCGTTGGCGTACTCGTGGAAGATGTCCTTGGCCGGCCAGGTGCTCTGGAAGCGCAGCGCGACGGTCTGTGCGTTGGACACCATCGGCGCGGCCATCGCGCCGGCGGCGACGGTGCCCGTGGCCGCGGTCTTCAGAAAGCGGCGACGCTGGGCGGGGGATTTGCTCATCAGGAATCTCCGTTGGGGTGTCGTTTCGACGGTGTGGGTACTGCGCGCATCACCCGCTTCGGGCACGCACACGGACCCCCTAATTTCTTCGCGCCGGACCGCCGCGGGCAAGTGGGTAAAACCCTCCGACATCCTGTCGCGGCGCAGCATCGGCGCTGCACCTGCCAGCGACGCACCCGATTGCTGCGGTGCAGTCGATTCAGTTTCGACCTCAACGCAAAGATGGTCGGCGCGACCGACGCGACGGCACGCTCATGGTGCGCGGGTCGAATCGTCATACAGTCCGTCGTCCCGCTGCACTCGACGACACGATGAGCACGTCCCTGCCCCCCGGTCCACCGCTGGTGGCCATTCTTCGCGGCCTCGAAGTCGAGCGGGCCGTTGCCGTCGCGACGACGCTGTTCGAGGCGGGCTTCCGCATCGTCGAGGTGCCGTTGAACCGGCCCGGTGCGCTGCAGGGCATCGCGGCGATCGCAGCGATGGCACCGGCCGATGCACTGGTCGGCGGCGGCACGATGCTGACGCCGGCCGACGTCGACGCGGTGCAGGCCGCCGGCGGCCGCCTGATGGTGTCGCCGAACTTCGACGCGGCGGTGATCGCACGCGCGCGCTCGCTCGGCCAGTTCGTCGCGCCCGGCGTGGCGACGCCGACCGAAGCCTTCGCGGCGCTGGCCGCCGGTGCGAACGTGCTCAAGCTGTTCCCCGCCGAGGTGATCGGCACCGCGGGTCTGAAGGCGATGGCCTCGGTGCTGCCGGCCGGCACCGGGCTGTGGCCGGTCGGCGGCATCACGCCGCAGAGCCTGGCCGGCTGGGTGAAGGCCGGCGCGAGCGGCTTCGGCATCGGCAGCCAGCTGTTCAAGCCGGGCATGGCGATCGCCGAGATCGGCGCGGTCGCGCGCGAGTTCGTCGCCGCCTGGCAGGCGACGCGCTGATCAGCGGTCGGCGATCGCCTCGACCTGCACCAGCAGGCGCACCCGGTTGCCGACCAGCGGCAGGCCGAAGTCCATGCCGAAGTCGCTGCGCTGAAGTTCGGCCTCGAAGTCGCCGCCGCACCAGGGGCGGTTCAGCTGCGGGTGCGTGGCGCAGGAGAAGCGCTGCACGCGCAGCGCCAGCGGCCGGCTGATGCCGCGCAGCGTGATCTCGCCGCGCACCTCCTTCAGCCGCTCGGCGTCGAAGACAAAACGATCGGCGACGAAGAAGGCTTCGGGCTGGGCCTCGCTGTCGAGCAGGTCGCTCTGGCGCAGGCGGCTGTCGAGCACGGCCAGCCCGGTGCTGACGAGCTTCGTCGGCACGCGCAGCGACACGCTGCCCTGGCGCGCGGCCGCATCCAGCGTCGCGTAGCCCTCCAGCGGTCCGAAGCGGCCGCGCAGCGTCGAGGTGCCGAAATGCATCACCTCGAAGTGCACGAAGCTGTGCACCGGGTCGAAGCGGTAGCCGAGCGGCTCGGCCGCCACCGGGCCCGTCGCGAGGGCGGCGATCACGGCGACGGCGAGAACTGTTCGACGCTTCATCGATGCCATTGTGGTCATCTCGCCGTGTCGGCGATGTGAGAATTCGCGACCGGTAGCGCAGCGCACGATGCAGACCCCTTCCGATCCCCGACCTGCCGGGCCCGCCGAACCCGGCGAGGCCGGTCGGAGCGATCTCGAGCACCGCATCGAGCGGGCGCAGGTCGCGCTGCTGTTCGAGCGCACGCGCGTCTCCAACCTGCTGGGCCCGCCGATCGGTGTGCTGCTTTGCGTGCTGCTGTGGGACATCGTGCCGCAGCCGACGCTATTGACCTGGTTCGCGCTGAAGCTGTTCGTCAGCGCCGCACGCCTGGCGATCGTCTGGCGGCATGCGCGCGTCGGACCGGCCGACGAACCGCGCTGGGGCCGCTTCTACGAGGTGGCCGTCGCGGTCGACGGCGTCGTCTACGGGCTGATCGGCACCTGGCTGCTGCCGCAGGAATCGCCCGAGGCAGCGGCGCTGATGCTGGCCACGGTGATCGGCATCGCGGCGGTCGGGCTGATCGTGCTGTCGTCGCGCCTGGCGGCCTGCCTGGCCTTCTGCGTGCCGGTGCTGGTGCCGCCGATCATCCACCAGCTGACGCTGGGCACGCGCCTGTCGTTCTATGCCGCCACCGCGATGGCCGTGTTCCTCGGCCTGATCGTTTCCGAGGGCCGGCGCGCCGCGCAGACCACGCGCACGATGCTGCGGCTGGGCTTCGAGACCGCCAGCCTCGCCGCGCAGCGCCAGCAGGCGCTGGACCTGGCCGAACGCCACAGCGCCGCCAAGGGCCAGTTCCTCGCCACCATGAGCCACGAGATGCGCACGCCGCTGCACGGCATGCTCGGCCTGGCCGCGCTGGCCCGCGCCGGCTCGCCCGAGGCCGAGCGCTACCTCGGCATGCTCGAAGGCACCGGCCGCCACCTGCTCGGCCTGATCAACGACGTGCTCGACTACTCGAAGATCGAGAGCGGCCACCTGGCCTTGTCGCCGGCGCCGTTCGAGCTGGCCGAACTGGTGTCCGGCGTGGCCGAACTGGCGCGGGTCTCGGCCGCGGAGAAGGGCCTCGCCTTCGCGCTGAGCTTCATGCCGCCGCGGCCCTGCTGGGTGCATGGCGATGCCGTGCGCCTGCGGCAGGTGCTGCTGAACCTGACCGGCAATGCGGTCAAGTTCACCGCGCGCGGGCGCGTCGAGCTGTGCGTGCGCGCCGATGCCGGCGGCCGGGTCGTGTTCGAGGTGATCGACAGCGGCGACGGTGTGCCGGCCGGCGAGCGCGAGCGCATCTTCGAGCCCTTTCGCCAGGGCGACGGATCGTTCGGCCGCAAGCATGGCGGCACTGGCCTGGGCCTGGCGATCTCGCGTGAACTGGCGCGGGCGATGGGCGGCGAGCTGAGCTGCGACGAGCACCCGACGGGTGCGGGCGCGCGATTCGTGCTGCGCCTGCCCTTGCCGGCCAGCGAGCCGTCCTTGCCCGTGCCGCCGCCGACGGTGTCCGGTGTGCTGTCCGGCGAGGTGCTGCTGGTCGAGGACAACCCGGTCAACGCGCTGGTGGCCGAGGCCATCCTGACGCGCGCCGGCCTGGCGGTACACGCCGTCGAGGACGGCGCGCAGGCCGTGGACCGCCTGGCCGGACGCCGCTACGACCTGGTGCTGATGGATTGCCAGATGCCCGGCATGGACGGCTTCGAGGCGACACGCCGCATCCGTGCGCGCGAGCACCGGGGCGGCCTGCCGCGACAGCGCATCGTTGCGCTCACCGCCAATGCGCTGGAAGGCGACCGCCAGCGCAGCCTCGACGCCGGCATGGACGATCACCTCGCCAAGCCGTTCGGCGAGGCCGAACTGCTGGTGCTGCTGCGGCGCCATCTGAACGACGGCGCCTGAGCGGCTGGCTTATTGCTTGACCGCTTCGATCTGGATCAGCAGGCGGATGTTGTCGGGCAGGCCGTAGTCGGCGATGCCGTAGCTCATGCCCCACTGGCTGCGCTTGATCGTGGTCTCGAAGTCGCCGCCGCAGACTTCGCGCTTGAGCATCGGGCTCTGGTAGCAGTTGAAGTTGCTGGCCTTCAGCGTGACCGGGTTGCTCTTGCCCAGCATGGTCAGCGTGCCCACGACTTCGCTGACCTTGTCGCCGTTGAAGACGAACTTCTCGCCGACGAACTTCGCGCTCGGGTTGGCGCCGGCGTCGAAGAAGTCCTTGCTCTTCAGGTGGCCGTCGAGCGGGCCGACGCCGGTGCTCACCGAGCCGATGTCGATGGTGATCTCGGCCTTGCCGCTCTTGGCCGCGCGGTCGAACTGCACCATGCCTTCCTTGCGGTCGAAGCGGCCGCGCAGCGTCGAGGTGCCGAAGTGGTTGGCCTCGAAGTTCACGAAGGTGTGGGTCGGGTCGATGCTGTAGCTGTTGGCTTGGGCGAAGCCGGCAGCCGCGAGCAGCGCAGTGGCGAGCAGGGTCTTGGTCATGGGTGAGCCTCTCCTGGGGAGTCGTGGTGAGAAAACGGGGGGAACGGCGCCGAACTCAGAGCGCGCCGACGCCGGTCAGCGCCAGCTTGAACTTCACCTGCACGTCGTTGGCGACCATCGAGGTGTCCTTCCAGTCGCCGTCGCCGATCCTGAAGTCGAGCCGCTTGATGACGAAGGCGCCGGTGGCGGTGGTGGTGCCGCCGGCCTGGGCCAGCGCGACCGGCACGACAACGTTCTGCGTCGCGCCCTTGATCGTCAGCTTGCCGGCCACCTCGTACTTGCCGGCGCCGGCGGCTTTCACGCCGCTGCTCTGGAAGCTGGCCTGCGGAAACTTCTTGGTGTCGAACCAGTCGGGCTTGACCACCTCGGCCTCGGTCTCGGCGGCGCCCAGCGAGACGCTGGCCAGGTCAATCGTGAAGCCGATGTTCGCGGCCTCGGGCTTCTTCGGGTCGAAGCTCACCTTGGCGTCGAACTTGCGGAACTTGCCGTCCACCGGCACGCCCATCTGCTTGCTGGTGAAGGCGATCTCGCTGCCGGCGGCGACGAGCTGCTGGGCGCAGGCCGGCGCGGCGAACGAAGCGGCGGCGATGGCCAGCGTGCTGATGGCGAGGTAGGTCTTCATGGTCGGTTCGTGAGGGTCAGTGGCGGCCGGGGCGCATGCGATCGAGCAGGCCGTCGCGGTCGACGAAGTGGTGCTTCAGGGCCGCCGCGACGTGGCCGAGCACCAGCGCGGCCATCGTGAAGGCGAGGATCTTGTGCAGAGGCTTGATCGCCTCGGCGAGTTCCTTGTCGGGCGAGACGAAGTCGGGCAGCGGGATCACGCCGAACACGACGACGGGGAAGCCGGCCGCCGAGCTGTAGGCCCAGCCGGCCAGCGGCACGGCGAAGAACAGCACGTACAGCAGCAGGTGCACCGCGTGCGAGGCCTTTTGCTGCCAGCCCGGCATCGGCACGTCGGCCGGCGGGCGGTGAGTCAGGCGCCACAGCAGGCGCAGCGCCGACAGCGTCAGGATCACGATGCCGGCCCACTTGTGCCAGTTGTACAGCTTCAGCCGCTGCGGCGACATGGCCAGCCCGGTCATGTACAGGCCGACGACGAACGAGCCGAGCAGCGCCAGCGCCAGCAGCCAGTGCAGGGCGATCGCGGTGCCGGTGTAGCGCGCGGGAGAGGCGGTCATGGTCGGGCGTCGGTGAGGCCGGTGGGCGGCACTGTAGGCCGCGACCATTCAACGGAACTTCACGACGCTTGATGTGACCATTCAAAAGAACTGCCGAACTGTCGCTCCCCCGCGGGATCCCGAGGCAGTACGGCGCGGTCTTCTGCGCCTGCCGATCAGCCGGCGCGCCACTGCGCCATCAGCGTCGCCCACTTGCCGCGCGCTGCGGCGAGGTGGCGTGCCTTGACGTGGCCGTAGCCGCGGATCTCCTCGGGGATGCGCGCGATCTCGACGGCCTGCGCCAGCCGCGTGGCGTTCAGGCCCTTCAGCAGTTCCTCGATGCAGGCGCGGTACTCGCCGATCAGCGCGCGCTCGGTCTTGCGCTCCTCGGTGCGGCCGAACGGGTCGAGCGCGCCGCCGCGCAGGCCCTTGAACTTCGCCAGCAGGCCGAAGGTGCTGCGCATCCACGGCCCGAAGGGCTTCTTGACCAGCTCGCCCTTGTCGTTCGTCTTCGCGAACAGCGGCGGCGCGAGGTGGTGCACCAGCTTGATGTCACCCTCGAACATGTCGGCCAGCTTCTTCGTGAAGGCGGCGTCGGTGTGCAGGCGTGCGACCTCGTACTCGTCCTTGTAGGCCATCAGCTTGAACAGGTAGCGCGCCACCGCTTCGCTGAGCCTGGTGCCGGACAGCGGTGCTTCCGCCGCGCGCACCTTCTCGACGAAGGCCTTGTACTGCGCGGCGTAGGCGGCGTCCTGGTAGCCGGTGAGGAACTCGACCCGCCTGGCCACCACTTCGTCGAGCGAAGGCTTGCGCACGATCTCGATCACCGCGGCGGCCTGGAACAGCGCCTGCACGGCGGCCAGGTCGTGCGCGCAGCGCCGGCCCCATTCGAACGCCGCCTTGTTGTTGTCGACCTGCACGCCGTTGAGCTCGAAGGCGCGCATCAGCGCGGCGTGGCTCAGCGGCACGCGGCCCTTCTGCCAGGCGTAGCCAAGCAGCAGCGGGTTGGTGTAGATCGAGTCGCCGACCAGCTGCACCGCCGCCTGCTCGGCGTCGAAGGCACCGACCATCGTCGCGCCCACCGCCGTGGCCACCGCCGCTTCGCAGTTGCCACCGGGGAACTGCCAGTCGGGGTTGCGCACGAAGGCCGCCGTCGGCGTGCCGTGGGTGTTCAGCGCCACGAAGGTGCGGCCCTCGCGCATCACGCTCATCGTGTACTTGCCGGCACCGACGATGGCGTCGCAGGCGATGACGAGGTCGGCCTTCGCGGTGTCGACCTTGGTGGTGAAGATCGCCTCCGGCCGGTTGGCGATCTGGATGTGGCTCCAGGTCGCACCGCCCTTCTGCGCCAGGCCGCCGGCATCCTGCGTGACGACACCGCGGCCTTCCAGGTGAGCGGCCACGCCGAGTAGCTGGCCGACGGTGATCACGCCGGTGCCGCCGACGCCGCCGACCACGATGCCCCAGGCCTGCTCGGCCAGCGGCAGCGTCGGCTCGGGCAACGGCGGCAGCGCCGCCAGGTCGCCGCGCTTCTCCTTCTTGGCCTTCTTCAGCGTGCCGCCCTCGACGGTGACGAAGCTCGGGCAGAAGCCCTTCACGCAGGAGTAGTCCTTGTTGCAGGTGTTCTGGTTGATGCGGCGCTTGCGGCCGAACTCGGTCTCGACCGGCTCGACGCTCAGGCAGTTGCTCTGCACCGAGCAGTCGCCGCAGCCTTCGCACACGAGCTCGTTGATGACCACCGTCTTGGCCGGTGTCGCCAGCTTGCCGCGCTTGCGGCGGCGGCGCTTCTCGGTCGCGCAGGTCTGGTCGTAGATGATCGCGGTGGTGCCGGCGATCTCGCGGAACTGGCGCTGGATCGTGTCGAGCTCATCGCGGTGGTGCACGGTGATGCCGGGCTCCAGCGCCACGCCGTCGTACTTCTCGGGTTCGTCGGTGACGATCACCAGCTTCCTGACGCCTTCGGCGACCAGGCTCTTCTGGATCTGCAGCACCGAGTGGCCCTCGGGCCGCTCGCCGACCTGCTGGCCGCCGGTCATCGCGACGGCGTCGTTGTAGAGCAGCTTGTAGGTGATGTTGACGCCGGCGGCGATGCTCTGGCGGATCGCCAGCAGCCCGCTGTGGAAGTAGGTGCCGTCGCCGAGGTTGGCGAACACATGCTGGTCGGTGGTGAACGGCGCCTGGCCGACCCAGGCCACGCCTTCACCGCCCATCTGGCTGAAGGTGCTGGTGCTGCGGTCCATCCACACCGACATGAAGTGGCAGCCGATGCCGGCCATCGCGCGCGAGCCCTCGGGCACGCGGGTGCTGGTGTTGTGCGGGCAGCCGCTGCAGAACCAGGGGGCACGGTCGCCGGTGTCGGACTTCAGCTCCAGCATCGCGCGCTCGCGCTGCGCGATCACGTCCAGCCGCTGGTTCATGCGTGCCGCCGTGTCGCTGCCTTCCGGCGCGATGCCGAGTTTCTTCAGCCGCTTGGCGATCGCCTTGGCGATGATCGCCGGCGTCAGGTCGGCCTTGGCGCGCAGCAGCCAGTTCTCGCCCGGGTTGGGCATGGCCCACTCGCCGCCGGAAAAATCGCCCTCCGGCTCGTCGAACTTGCCCAGCACGTTGGGCCGCACGTCGGGGCGCCAGTTGTAGAGCTCTTCCTTGATCTGGTACTCGATGACCTGGCGCTTCTCCTCGACGACCAGGATCTCCTGCAGGCCCTGCGCGAACTCGCGCGTGATGGTCGCCTCCAACGGCCACACGACGTTGACCTTGTGCAGCCGGATGCCCAGCGCACGGCAGCGCTCGTCGTCCAGGCCGAGGTCGGCCAGCGCCTGGCGGGTGTCGTTGTAGGCCTTGCCGCTGGCGATGATGCCGAAGCGGTCGTTCGGCCCTTCGATCACGTTGTGGTTCAGCTTGTTGGCGCGCACATAGGCCAGCGCCGCGTACCACTTGTGGTCGAACAGCCGCGCCTCCTGCTCGAGCGCGGCGTCCGGCCAGCGGATGTGCAGGCCGCCGGGCGGCATCGTGAAGTCCTCGGGCAGCAGGATCTTCACGCGGTCGGGGTCGACGCTGACCGAGGCACTGGACTCCACCACCTCCTGGATCGTCTTCATGCCCGACCAGACGCCGGCGTAGCGGCTCATCGCGAAGGCGTGCAGGCCCATGTCGAGGATGTCCTGCACGCTGGACGGGAAGAACACCGGCAGGCCGCAGGCCTTGAAGATGTGGTCGCTCTGGTGCGCGGCGGTGCTGCTCTTGGCCACGTGGTCGTCGCCGGCGATGGCGATCACGCCGCCGTGCTTCGCGGTGCCGGCCATGTTGGCGTGCTTGAAGACGTCGGAGCAGCGGTCGACGCCTGGGCCCTTGCCGTACCAGATGCCGAACACGCCGTCGTACTTCTTGCTCTGCGGGTAGAGGTCGAGCTGCTGGGTGCCCCACACCGCGGTGGCGCCGAGCTCCTCGTTGACGCCGGGCTGGAAGACGATCTGGTGGGCGTCGAGGTGCTTCTTCGCCGCCATCAGCGCCTGGTCGTAGCCGCCCAGCGGGCTGCCGCGGTAGCCGCTGACGAAGCCGCCGGTGTTCAAGCCGGCGGCGAGGTCGCGCTGGCGCTGCAGCATCGGCAGGCGCACCAGCGCCTGCACGCCGCTCATGAAGGCGCGGCCGTGGTCGAGGCTGTACTTGTCGTCGAGCGAGGCGCTTTCCAGGGCCTTGCGGATTGCCTCGGGAAGGGGTGCGTTCATGGCCGGCTCCGTGTGGGGGCGAGCAAGAGTGTAGAGATTCGCTGCCTGCAGGTGCTTTCTTTCGTTGCCAGGAATCAGCCTATCGAAGAAAGAATCTTGCTCTGGATGGCGTTGTGGCGTCAGAATGACGCTCGATATGGCTTCTTCAGGGAAAACCCCAGAGACCGCCGCCGAGGCCGCCGAGCCGCACGGCGCGCAGCTCGACCGCTACGACATCGCGATCCTGCGCGCGCTGCAGCAAGACGCACGCCTGTCCAACGCCGAACTGGCCTCGCGCATCGGCCTGTCGGCCGCACCGACCTGGCGCCGCCTGCGCTGGCTGGAGGAGCAGGGCTTCATCACCGGCTACCGCGCCGAGATCGACCGGCGCAAGATCGGTCTGGGCGTGCTCGCCTTCGTGCGCCTGGACGCCGACCGCAACAACGCCGCCGCCACGCGCCTGCTGGAGGAGGCGATCCGCCGCATCCCGGAGGTGATCGCCTGCCACTACATCTCGGGCTCGGGCACCTTCGAGCTGCAGGTGATGGCGACCGACCTCGACACCTTCTCGCGCTTCGCGCTCGACGTGCTGCTGCACCTGCCGCACGTGAAGGACATGCATACCAGCTTCTCGCTCGGCGAGGTGAAGTCCGGCGGCGCGCTGCCGCTCGGCCACCTGCGCGGCGCGGCGGAGGCGGCACGATGAACGAGCGGCTGGAGGACTGGGTCGACTGGCTGCTCGGCGACGACCCGCGCCAGCGTGTGCGCGCGGCGCGCTGCGCGCTCGCCTGCGGCCTGATGCTGTACAGCGCCGCGAGCATGACCTACTTCGTGCTGGCCGGCATGGCGCCCGCCGGGCCGGTGGCCGCGCTCGCGGTGCTCGGCCTCGGCGGCATGGCCGGCTTCTACGCGACGATCCGCAGCGGCGCCAACCTGCGCTTCGCCGATCCGTCGCTGACGGTGCCGCAGATGGCCTTCGCGCTGGTCATCGGCGCCATCGCCTACACGCTGGCCGGGCGCGGCCGCGGTGCCGTGTTCCCGATCATGATGGTGGTGCTGATGTTCGGCCTGTACTCGCTGACGCCGCTGCAGGTGCGCTGGCTGAGCACGCTGGCGCTGCTGCTGTTCGGCGGCGCGATGGCGCTGATGTCGCGCCTGTCGCCGCAGGTCTACCCGTCCGAGGTGGAGTTCGCGCACTTCCTGGTCATCGCGATCATGCTGCCGGCGGTGTCGATGCTGGCCGGCCAGCTCAGCCGCCTGCGCGACCGCCTGCGCGAGCAGAAGGCCGAGCTGAAGGACGCATTGCAGCGCATCCAGGAACTGGCCCACCGCGACGAGCTGACCGGGCTGGCGAATCGCCGCCACATGGCCGCGCTGATCGAGGCCGAGCGCGAACGCTGCGAGCGCCTCGGCTCGCGCCTGTGCCTGGCGGTGCTCGACATCGACCGCTTCAAGCGCATCAACGACACCCACGGCCACCCGACCGGCGACCTGGTGCTCGGGGCCTTCGCGCGCGAGGCACAGGCGGCGCTGCGCGGCACCGACGTGCTGGCCCGCTGGGGCGGCGAGGAGTTCATGCTGCTGATGCCCGATACGCCGCTGACCCCGGCGCGGCTGAGCGTCGAGCGGCTGCGCACGCGGGTCGAGGCGATGCGGCTCGAGCACGGCGGCGTGCCGCTGAGCTTCACGCTGTCGGCCGGCGTCGTCGAGCTGCAGCGCGGCGAGCGGCCGGTGGAGGCGATCGCGCGCGCCGACCGCGCGCTCTACCAGGCCAAGCAGCAGGGCCGCAACAAGGTGGTGTCGGGCTGAGCCTCGCTCCGCTCAGAGCGTCTCGCCGGCGTCGAAGTCAAGTTCCACCTTGGCGCCGTTCGGATCGAAGCTGAACAGCTGCCAGGTGCCGGCACCGGCCTGGCGGCGCAGGTCGTACTTGACGCCGCGCTCGTCGAAGCGCGCCTTCACCGCCTTCAGGTCGGTGGCGCTGAAGGCCATGTGGTCGATCACGCCGGCGCGCTGCGTCGGCACCGGCCGGTCGAAGTAGACATGCAGGATCGCACTCGGCCCGCCGGCGTACAGCCACGCGCCCGGGAAGCCGAGGTCCGGCCGGTGGCCGACCGTGAAACCGAGCAGGCCGACGTAGTAGTCCAGCGTCTTCTGCGGGTCTTCCGCGATCACGGTGAAGTGGTTCATGCCGACGATCATGGTGAAGCTCCTCAGGCGGTCAGGACCAGCGCGCCGATGCTGGCGCGCGACTCCAGGCGTTGATGGGCACGGTCGGCCGCGTCCAGCGACCAGCGCTCGATCGGCGGCCGCTTCAGCGTGCCGTCGGCCAGCGCCGCCCAGACCCGGTCGGCGCGTGCGGCCAGCGCGCCCGGTGCGGCGACGTAGTCGAACACCACCGGCCGCGAGAAGGTCGCGGACTTGCTCACCAGCAGGTCGGGCGAGATCGGGCGCAGTCCGCCGGTGGCCTGGCCCAGGCTGATCCAGTGGCCGCAGCGCGCCAGCGCGGCGAAGTTCTGCTCGAAGGCGGCGTCGCCCAGGCCGTCGACGATCACGTCGGCGCCGCCGCACAGCTGCTGCACTGTGTCGGCGAAGCGGTGTTCGCGGGTGACGATCACCTGCTCGCAGCCATGCTCGCGCGCGACACGGGCCTTCTCCTCGCTGGAGACGGTGCCGATCACGCGGGCGCCGAGCCGGCGCGCCCAGGCACAGACCAGCAGGCCGACGCCACCGGCCGCCGCGTGCACCAGCAGCCGCGTGCCGGCGCGCACGCGGCCGAGGTCGTGCACCAGCATGTCGGCCGTCAGGCCCTTCAGCAGCAGCGCCGCGGCAAGCTCGTCGTCCATCGCAGCAGGCAGGCGCACCACCTGCGCGGCCGGTACGCTGCGCAAGCTGCAATAGGCGCCGGGCAGCGGCGTCAGCGCGGCGACACGGTCGCCGGGCAGCAGGCCGGCCACACCCTCGCCGACGTCGACCACCGTGCCGGCTGCCTCCATGCCCGGCACGCCGGGCAAGGGCAGCAGCGACGGGATCCAGCCACGCCGCAGGTAGACGTCGAAGTAGTTGACGCCGATCGCACGCTGGCGGATGCGCACCTCGCCCGGCCCCGGCGCGGCACATTCGCCGTCGCTGGCGCGCAGCACCTCCGGGCCACCATACGCAGCCACCTGCACACGACGCGACGGCAGCGGCAGCGCGGTCGGCATCGGCGCGCTCGAAGGTGTGCGCAGGTCGCCGCCGCGGCTCAGGTGGCGGCGCAGGTTCTCGAAGCCGGCTTCGTAGACACCCTGCGCCACCATGTCGCGCAGCTCGCGCTCGCGACCGGGCGGCGTCGCGAAGCTCGATTCCCAGTGCCAGAAGGTGCGGTTGCCGTCGGTCACCGGCTTGAGCGTCACCGTGGCCACGTAGCGCTGCAGCGGCACCGTGGCCTCGACGATGCAGTAGGTGCTCCTGTGCTCGCGGTCCGACAGCGTCAGCAGCTGCTCGCGGATGCGGTTGCCGTCCTTCAGCGTGAAGCTGCGCACGCAGCCGACCTGGTCGCTGCGCTCGCCGCCTTCGATGCGGCTGACCTCGACCACGTCGTGCCACTGGTCGTGGCTGTTGAAGTCGCGGATCACCGCCCAGACACGCTCGATCGGCGCGTCGATCACGGTCGAGCGGACAACCTTCTGCAGCATCAGCGTCGGCCGAAGTGGCGCTTCAGCGCGTCGAAGCCGCCCTGGAACACGCCGTCGCCGATGGTCGCGCCGAGCTCGCGCTCGCGGCCTTCCTCGCACTCGAACTCGGCGCTCCATTCGGCGAAGCAGCGCTGGCCGTCGGTCACCGGCGTCAGCTTCAGCGTCGCCACGTAGTCGGCCACGCCCATCGGGCTCTCGAGGATCTCGTAGGTGCAGGTGTAGTCGTAGTCGGACAGCGCCAGCAGCCGCTCGCGGATCATGCCGCCGTCGCGGGTGTGGAAGTGGCGGATGCAGCCGACGCGGTCACTCGGCTCGTTGTTCTCGATGCGGCTGTCGGCGATCGCCGGGTGCCATTGCGGCAGCGCATTGAAGTCGCGGATGCGCGACCAGACGCTGTCGGCGCTGGCGTCGATCACGCTGGAGACGTAGATCCGGATCACGCCTCACTCCTTGGCGGCCGGCCCGGCCGGCGGCAGTGCCGCGGTGGCGCCGCTGGCCTGGCCGACCAGGCGCTGGATGTCGCCGCCTTCCAGGCCGATCTCGCGCAGCAGCTGGTCGACCAGCGGCGCCTGGGCGCGGAAGCGCAGCGCCGAGTTGACGACGCCGTCGGCGAAGCTGCCGCCGTTGACGTCCGCCGAGCCGCTGCCGCCCGAGCCCCCGAGGCCATCGACGTGCAGGATCTTGATGCCCTCGATGCGCTCCATCGGCCGCACCGACTCGCGGATGATCGCCTCGGCCTTCTCGACCAGCTTCATGCGCAGCGCCGACATGCGCGCCTCCGGCGACAGCATGTTGTGCGCCTCGTTCATCAGGCGCAGCGCCTCGGCCTCGATCTCGGAGCGCACGCGCAGCGCCACCGCACGGGTGCGCTCGGCGTCCGCATCGGCCTCTGCCTGGGCGCGCAGCGCGGCGCCACGGTCGGCGCTGGCTGCCTTCTCGGCCTGCGCGGCCGCGGTCAGGCGCAGCGCCTCGCGCTCGGCCGCCTGGCGCGCCGCGATCAGCTCGATCGCCTTCTTGCGCTCGGCGGTCTCGACCTCGCGCGCGGTGAACACCTTCTCCTCGGCCGCCACCGCCAGCGCACGCGCCGCCTCGGCCTGCGCCTGCGCCTCGCTCTGCGCCTTGCTCTCGCGGGCCACCGCGATGGCACGCTGCTGCTCGGCCAGCTCCAGCGACTGGCGGCGCTCGATCTCGGCGGCCTGGATGGCGCGCTCCTTGGCGATGCGCTCCTGCTCGATGCTCTGCTCCGAGCGGATGCGCGCCGCCTCGACCGCCTGCTTGGCGCCGATCTGCGCGCCCTCGGCCTCCTGCTCGCGCTGCGCACGCTCGGTGCTCAGCTCGGCGCGCTGGCGGGCGCGCGCCACCTCGACCTCGCGCTGCTGCGCGATGCGCGCGTACTCGCTCTCGCGGTCGATCTCCAGCGACAGCTTCTCGGCCTCCAGGTTCTTGTTGCGGATGGCGATCAGCGTGTCCTGCTCGACGTCGTTGCGCTGCTTCTTGCGCCGTTCGATCTGCTCGGTCAGCCGCGTCAGGCCCTCGGCGTCGAAGGCGTTGCTCGGGTTGAAGTACTCCATGCCGGTCTGGTCGAGCTGGGTCAGCGAGGCGCTTTCCAGCTCCAGGCCGTTCTTGGTCAGGTCCTCGGCCACCGCCTCGCGCACGCGCTTGACGTAGCTGCCGCGTTTCTCGTGCAGCTCCTCCATCGTCATTTCGGCGGCGGCGGTGCGCAGCGCGTCGATGAACTTGCCCTCGACCAGTTCCTTCAGCTGTTCCGGCTCCATCGTGCGCAGGCCCAGCGTCTGCGCCGCGGCGGCCACCGCGTCGGGCTTGGCGGCCACGCGCACGTAGAACTCGGCGATCACGTCGACGCGCATGCGGTCCTTGGTGATCAGCGCCTTGTCGCGGCCACGGCTGACCTCCAGGCGCAGCGTGTTCATGTTGACCGGGATGACGTCGTGCACGATCGGCAGCACGAAGGCGCCGCCGTCGAGCACCACCTTCTGCCCGCCCAGGCCGGTACGCACGAAGGCGCGCTCCTTGGAACTGCGCAGGTACAGCCAGTGCAGCAGCCAGACGACGATCGCGACGACGATCGCGACGACGATCAGGCCGAGGATGAAACTGCCGAATTGAGCGCCTGTCATGGTGTGATCTCCTCAAGGACGTTGCTCGAAGCGATGCGAGCGTTTTCTTTGGCAGGGCGCAACCCAGCGGCCGCCGCGGAACCGGCTCTGCCGGGCCGCTGGCGGCGCCCCCTTGAGGGGGAGGCGCCGAAGGCGCTTCGGGGGTGGGTCTTCATCGCGTGATCTGGACGAAGCGCCGCGTCGTGTCGGTGAGCGCCACCTCGGTGGGCAGCCGCTCCATCGAGCTGGCACCGTAGAAGCCGTGGCAGCCCGGGGAGTGGCGCAGGATGAACTGCGCGTCGTCGGGCGTCGCGATCGGCCCGCCGTGGCACAGCACGATCACTTCCGGGTTGACGCTCTTCGCCGCGGCCGCCCAGGCGTTGATCGGGGCCACGCAGTCGGCGAGCTTCAGCGCGGTCTCGGCGCCGATCGCGCCGCCGGTGGTCAGGCCGAGGTGGCAGACGACCACGTCGGCGCCGGCCTGCGCCATCGCACGCGCATCGGCCTCGCAGAACACGTAGGGCGTGGTCAGCAGCTCGAGCGCGCGTGCCTGTGCGACCAGTTCGACCTCGAGGCCGTAGCCCATGCCGGTTTCTTCGAGGTTGGCGCGGAAAGTGCCGTCGATCAGCCCGACGGTGGGGAAGTTCTGGATGCCCGAGAAGCCGAGCGCGATCAGCCGCTGCAGGAACTGCCCGGGGATCATGAACGGGTCGGTGCCGTTGACGCCGGCGAGCACCGGCGTGTGCTTGACGACCGGCAGCACCTCGTGGGCCATCTCGCAGACGATCTGGTTGGCGTTACCGTAGGCCAGCAGCCCGGCCAGCGAACCGCGCCCGGCCATGCGGTAGCGGCCCGAGTTGTAGATCACGATCAGGTCGATGCCGCCGGCCTCCTCGCACTTGGCCGACAGGCCGGTGCCGGCGCCGCCGCCGATGATCGGCACGCCGCGCGCGATCTTGTCGCGCAGGTGCTGGAGGATGGTCTGTCTAGCGATTCGCGGCATGGCTCCTCCCTTGGGCATGCGCGGGCGCGGCGATCTCGCGCCAGGCGGCGACCAGCGCGTCGGCGAAGGCCTCGTCGTTGATGTGCTGCGGCAGGCGGATCAGCCTGCGGTCGGCGCCGGCGCGGAAACCCTGGGCGATGGTGTCGAACAGCACGCGGTCGGCCTCGGGGTCGTGGAAGGGCTGGCCCGGCTTGTCGATCGCCGAGACGCCGCCCTCGGGGATCAGGAAGCGCACCGGCCCGCGCATCGCGTTGAGCTTGGCGACGATGAACTCGCCGATCGCGCGGCATTCGTCGGCGCTGGTGCGCATCAGCGTCACCGTCGGGTTGTGGCGGTACAGCCGGCGGCCCCGGTGGCGCTCGGGCACTGTCTCCCAGGCGCCGAAGTTGACCATGTCCAGCGCGCCGCAGGAGCCCACGTAGGGCAGCGCATGGCGCGCGAACACGTCCAGGCGTGTCGGCCCGGCCGACAGCACGCCGCCGCCGACCTCGTCGGCGACCTCGGTGGTCGACACGTCGATCACGCCGGCCAGCAGGCCCGAGTCGGCCAGCTTCTCCATGCTCTGGCCGCCGACGCCGGTGGCGTGGAAGACCAGGCAGTCGTGCTCGTCCTGCAGCTGCTTGGCCACCGCCTGCACGCAGGGCGTGGTGACGCCGAACATGGTCAGGCCCAGCGCGGGCCGGGTCGCCGCCGACTCGGCCGGCGGGTGGGCGATCATGCCGGCCAGTGCATGCGCGGCGTTGGCCAGCACTTTCTCGCTGATGCGGTTGATGCCCTGCACGTCGGTGACCGAATACATCATGCAGATGTCGCTCGGGCCGACGTAGGGCCGCGTGTCGCCGCTGGCCATGGTCGACACCATCACCTTGGGCGTGCCGATGGCCAGCGCGCGCATCGCCGGCGTGGCCAGCGAGGTGCCGCCCGAGCCGCCGGCGGAGATGATGCCGCCGAGGTCGCGCCGGGTGCGCAGGTAGTTCTCGAAGGCCAGTGCCATCGCCGTCACCGCGCTGCCGCGGTCGCCGCTGAACACCGCGGCCTCGCCTTGCGGGTGGTGGCGCGCCACCTCGCGCGGGTGCACGCTGGCCGGCGAGGTCTTGCCCGAGGTGGAAAGATCGACGGTGACCACGCGCAGGCCCAGCTTCTCCAGGCACTGGCGCAGGAAGAACAGTTCGCGCGCCTTGGTGTCGAAGGTGCCGGCCACGTAGGCGGCGCGGCCGGTGCTGGCGGCGACGGGAAAGTCGTAGACCGCCGCGGCGGCGCTGGCGACCGGCGCCACCGTCGGGGCCGCCGCGGCCGGCACCTCGCGCGGGATGTCGGCCAGCGGCGCGGCCGTGCCACCGGCGTTCCAGCGGTTGAAGCCGCGCACGGCGCGCGGCGCCGGGTCGTCCAGCGAAGGCACGCCATCGCCATGCGCGCGGCGCACGGTGAACACCATCGGTTCGGCGTCGTCCGCCACCGGCGCGGCCGGCTCGGGCGCCTCGGGTTCGTCGTGCCCGCCCGAGCGCACGCCGAGCAGGCGCTCCTGCAGCTCGCGGTCGGCGGCCAGCTCGGCGGCCGGCAGGGTCTGCGCGATGCGGCCGTTGACCATCACGCCGATGCGATCGGCGACGCTGAGCGCGACGCCGAGGTTCTGCTCGATCAGCAGCACGGCGATCTCGCCGCTGGCGGCCAGGTCGCGCAGCGCCTGCGCCACCTGCTCGACGATCACCGGCGCCAGCCCTTCGGTCGGCTCGTCCATCACCAGCAGGCGCGGCTGCAGCAGCAGCGCACGGCCGATCGCGAGCATCTGCTGCTCGCCGCCGGACAACTGCGCGCCGCCGTTGCCCTTGCGTTCGGCCAGGCGCGGGAACATCGTGTACACACGCTCGACGTCGCGTTTCCTGCGCGCCACCAGGCGCAGCGTCTCGTCGACCGACAGCGAGGGCCAGACACGCCGGCCCTGCGGCACGTAGGCGATGCCGCGTGCGGTGATCTGGTGCGGCGCCAGGCCGAGCAGTTCTTCGCCTTGCAGCTTCACGCTGCCGCCGGCCGGCACCAGGCCGGTGATGGCGTTGCACAGCGTCGTCTTGCCCATGCCGTTGCGCCCGACGATGCCCAGCACGCCGCGCTCGATGGTCAGGCTGACGCCCTGCAGCGCATGCGCGCGGCCGTAGTAGACGTCGAGGCCGTCGACGGCGAGCACCGGGCCGCCGGCGGGGGGATCGTCGCGATCGCGGCGCCAGAAGGCCATCAGTGCTTGCTCCCCATGTAGATCGCCTGCACCTGCGCGTCGCTCTCGATCTCCGCCGGCGTGCCGGTCTTCAGCACCCGGCCGTTGTGCATCACCGTGACCTTCTCGACCACGCGCAGCGCGATGTCCAGGTCGTGCTCGATCAGCACGTAGCTCATGTGCGCCGGCAGCGAGGTCAGCAGCGCGACCAGCTCGCGGCGTTCGGCCGGCGACAGCCCGGCGGCCGGCTCGTCGAACAGGATCAGCCGCGGCGCGCCGGCCAGCGCCATGCCGATCTCCAGCTGGCGCTGCTGGCCATGCGCGAGGTCGGCCACGCGCGTGTCGGCGATGTGCGTCAGCCGTGCGCGCTCGAGCAGCTCGGCCGTCGCCAGCGTCGAGGCGTGGCGCTGGCCGGCGCGGCGCAGCGAGAAGCGGCCGCTGGCCACGCCGCGCACCGCGAGCAACAGGTTGTCGCGCACCGTCAGGTCGCGGAACAGCAGCGAGGACTGGTAGGTGCGCCGCAGCCCCTTGCGGATGCGTTCGTGCGGCGGCAGCTCGGTGATGTCCTCGCCGAAGAAGCGGATGCGTCCGGCGGTGGCCGGGAAGTCGCCGGTGATCGCATTGAACAGCGTCGTCTTGCCGGCCCCGTTGGAGCCGAGGATGGCGTACTTCTGCCCGGCGGCCACCGCCAGCGACACCTCGTCGACCGCGCGCAGCGCGCCGAAGGCGCGCGTCACGCCGTCGAGCACCAGCGCGTCGTTGGAGGCGAGCGCCGAGTGCGCCGCGCCGGCCGCCCCACGCGGGGCGGCCGCGGCGGGCCGGAGTGTCGTGACGGAGGCCACCGCGGCAGGCCCGCTCAGGGGCAGCTCGGCACGTCGCGCGAGCCGACCTTGAACTCCTCGGCCTTCATGCCGAGCAACTGGTCGATGTTGTCGACCTTGCGCGACACCTTGGTGGTCAGCTCGCCCTTGGCGTCCTTCACCACCTCGGTCACGAAGGTCGTGCCGATGGCCTGGCGGTTGCCGTCCAGGCGCACGTCGCCGGTCGGCGTCTTCAGCACCATCTTCTGCAGCGCTTCGCGGTACTTGGCCTGGCCGCCGGAGAGATCACCCTTGACGGCGTCGAGCCCGTCCAGCGCCGCCTTCATGTTCATGTAGTACACGTAGGCGAACAGGCTGGGGCTGGGGAAGCCGCCGGCCGAGACCGGGTAGTTCTTCTGGTAGTCGGCGACGAAGGCCTTCCAGTCGGCGCCGTCGTAGGCATCGGCCACCGGGCCGGCCGACAGCGTGCCGACCAGCGAGTCGCGCCGCTTGCCCTTGTAGTTCAGCACGTCCTGGCTGACGGTGATCGAGCCGCCGAGCATCGGCTTGTCGCCGCCGGCGTTCTCGTACTGGGTCAGGAAGTTGACCGCGTCGGCGCCGCCGAGCACGACCAGCAGCGCGTCGACGTCCTTCGGGATCTTGGCGATCACCGAGGAATAGTCCTTGCCGCCCAGCGGCACCCAGGCCTTCTCCGGCACCTTGCCGCCGAGACGGCAGTACTCGGCCATGAAGCCCTGCACCTGCGAGTACGGGAAGGCGTAGTCCTCGGCCACCACCATCACGCGCTTGTAGCCCTTGTCCATCGCCGCCTTGCCGAGGCCGACCATCCACTGCGCACCCTCGGTGTTGAAGCGGAAGAAGTTCGGGCTGGGGTTGACCAGCGTGGTCGCCTGCGCGCCGGAGGCGCCGTTGATGAAGGTGACCTGCGGCTGGGTCTTCGAGTAGTCCTTGACCGCGATGCCTTCGCCGCCGGACAGCGGGCCGACCATGATGTCGACCTTGTCCTGCTCGACCAGCTTGCGCGTGGCGTTGACGGCCACGTCGGGCTTGGCGTCCGAGCTGGCCTTGATGATCTCGATCTTGCGGCCGGCGACCACGCCGCCGCGCTGCTTCACGGCCAGCTCGGCGCCGCGCATGCCGTCGGCGCCACCGGCGGCGAACGGGCCTTCGAGGGTGGCCAGCAGGCCGATCTTGACCGGCTGTCCCTGCGCCCAGGCGCTGCCCATCAGTGCGGCCGCCGCGGCGGCGCCCAGCATCGAACGGACCCAGAGTCTCTTCGTCTTGTTCACGCTTGTCTCCTTGCGGGTTGAGTCAAGGTCTGCTGCGGGCCGAAGCGGGAGCGAAGCTTCGCCCACAGTCCGAGCAGGCCGTCGGGGGAAAACAGCACGATGGCGAGGAACATGCCGCCGATCACGAGGTTGAAGCGCTCGCGGTCGATCACGTCGATGGCGAAGGTCTGCAGCAGCACGAAGACCAGCGCGCCGAGGAAGGCGCCGATCGGGTGCTTGACGCCGCCGAGCACGGCGATGACCAGCAGGTTGATGAGCCAGCCGGTGCCCACCGAGCCCGGGGTCATCAAGGCGTTGTACCAGGCCAGCAGGATGCCGCCGACCGCCGCGATCAGGCCGGCCAGCGCATAGGCGGCGACGCGGTGCGCGACGACGTGGAAGCCCAGCGAGGCCATGCGCCGCGGGTTGTCGCGGATGCCCTGCAGCGCGATGCCGAAGGGCGCGCGCACCACGTAGCGGACGAGGAAGTAGCCGGCCAGCGCCCAGAACAGCGACAGGAAGTAGAACGGCAGCGGGTCGCGCCAGTGCACGCCGAACACCGTCGGCGGCTTCAGTTCGCGCAGGCCCTGGAAGCCGTTGAAGACGCTGTAGTTCTGCAGCACCAGGTAGTAGAAGGCCACGCCGATGGCCAGCGTGATCATGATCGTGTAGATGCCCTCGGTGCGCACCGACAGCCAGCCGATCAGCGTCGCGCACAGCACCGCGACCGCCACCGCCGCCGGCACCGCCACCCACCACGGCCAGCCCAGGCTGATCTCGGCGCTGCTGCTGGTGCCCAGCACCGCCATCGCGTAGCCGGCGATGCCGGCGACCGTCATCTGCGCCAGCGAGACCATGCCGCCGTAGCCGGCCAGGAAGCTCAGCGACAGCGCGATCAGCCCGAGCACCAGCGTCTGCGCCGCGACCTGGAAGGTGAAGAAGGGCGTGGCGACGAAGGGGAACACCGCCAGGCCGATGGCGACGACGATGTGGTGCGGCGCGACGCTGGCGCGCACGGCCGCGAACCAGCCCGAAGGCGCAGCGTCCGCAGCGATGGGCAATGTGCTGGTCGGCATCGGCGCGGGCATCCGCGGCCGCGCGGCCACCGCCGCGGTGCGCGAGTTCATCGCCCGGCGCCACTGCGCGGCGCTCATGCGGCTTTCCCCATGATCCCGCGCGGCCGGAAGGCCAGCACCAGGATCAGGATCACGAAGGTGAAGACCACGCTGTAGGTCGGCGCGTAGGCCAGGCCGTAGGTCTCGGCCAGGCCGAGGATGGCCGCGCCGATCGCGGCGCCGACCACGCTGCCCATGCCGCCGACGATGACGACGATCAGCGAGGCCAGCAGCAGCCGGGTGTCCTCGCCCGGCACCATCGACAGCTCGACCGCGCCGATCACGCCGCCGAAGCCGGCCAGGCCGGCGCCGAGCGCGAAGGTGGCGGCGAACACCAGGTTCACGTTGATGCCCGAGGCAGCCAGCATGCCGCGGTCGTCGACGCCGGCGCGGATCATCGCGCCGACGCGCGTCTTTGCCAGCAGCCACCACAGGAACAGGCCGATGACGATGCCGAAGCCGAGCAGGCTGAGCCGGTAGGCCGAGTAGGCGCGGATCAGCGGGATGTCGCGGATCGGTCCCTGCAGCCACTCGGGCGCCTCCATCTGGTGGACCTGGCCGGTGAAGATCCACAGCAGGATGTCGGCGATGACGATCGACAGGCCGATCGTCACCATGGTCTGGCGCAGGTCCTGGCCCTGCATGTGGCGCAGGATCAGCCACTGCATCAGCAAGCCGCCGATCGCCGCGGCGAGAAAGCCGGCGGCGAGTGCGACGATCCACCAGCCGGTGTACCCGGCCACCACGTAGCCGACGTAGCCGCCGAGCAGGTACAGGCTGCCATGCGCGAGGTTGACGTTGCGCATCAGCCCGAACACCAGCGTGAAGCCGCTGGCGACGATGAAGTACAGCGAGGCCAGCGTCAGCCCGTTGAGCAGCGTGACCAGGTACAGGCGCGTGTTGTCGACCAGCGCCCAGACCGAGAAGGCCAGCAGCGGGCCGCCGATCAGCAGCCAGGCCAGCCATTGCCTGCGCCGGCTCGTCATGCGGCGCGCTCCCAGCCGCGCCGCGCGTCCAGCGCCGGCCGCTTGGCGAAGCGGCCGTCCTTCATCACCGCCAGCACCCGCTTCGGGTCGCGCAGGATGGCGAGGTTGGCCAGCGGGTCGCCGTCGACCAGCAGCAGGTCGGCGAGGAAACCTTCCTTGACCAGGCCCAGCTCGTGGCCGCGCATCATGATCTGGCCGCCGTACATCGTCGCGCAGCGGATCGCCTCCATCGGCGTGAAGCCGAGGTACTTGACGAAGAACTCCAGGTCGCGCGCGTTCTGGCAGTGCGGCGTGAAGGCGAAGCCGTAGTCGCCGCCGAACAGGATGCGGATGCCGCGCTTGTGCATCTTCTGCAGCGACTCCAGCGCCGCCTCCCATTCGACCTGGTAGCCCATGTCGGTGGCCATCGCGCGGGTGATGCCCCAGGCCTCGGCCTCGTTGAGCATCGCGTAGAGGATCGCGATGCCGGGGGCGATGAAGACCCGGTCCTTCGCCGCCTCGAGCATGTCCAATGTCTCGGTGTCGCTGAAGCTGGCGTGGTAGATCACGTCGATGCCGTGGCGCAGCGCCTGCTTGACCGAGGCCGCCGAGCGCGCGTGGGCCGAGCCGCGCTTGCCGCGCAGCCGCACCTCTTCCATCGCCGCGGCCACCTCGGCATCGGTCATCCAGGTGGTGTCGGCCGGCGACTGCGGCGTGAAGTTGTCGCCCGACAGGTTCAGCTTGATCGAGTCGACGCCGTACTTCAGGAACATGCGCACGGCACGGCGCATGTCCTCCGCGCCGTTGACGTTGACGCCGAAGCTGAACTCGGGGAAGGGCAGGTGCGGCAGCGTCTCGTCACCCAGGCCGCCGGGCACGGTGATCTCCTGGCTGGCGGCCAGGTAGCGCGGGCCGGGGATCTGCCCGCTGTTGATCGCGTTGCGGATCACCACGTCGAGCCGCGGCTTGGCGCAGGCCGCGCCGACGCAGGAGGTGAAGCCGGCCTCGAGGTAGCGCTTCGCGACCTTGGCGCACCACAGCACATGCTCCTCCAGCGGCATGGTCTGGATGCCGGCCAGCGTGGCAGCGTCGTTCCACGAGAAATGCGTGTGCGCCTCGACCAGGCCGGGCATCAGCGTCGCGCCGGCGCCGTCGATCACGGTGGCGCCGCTGCCGGCGAGTGCCGCGCTGCCGCGGCTGAGCTGGCGGATGCGGTTGCCCTGCACCAGCACGCTGCCAGACCAGGGCAGCGTGCCGCTGCCGTCGAGGATGCGCACGTTGGTGAAGAGGATGTCCTGGGCCATCGCGCTTCTCCTCAGGCCGCCCAGCGCGTCGCATGCGCGCTGCGCAGCGGCGGCGCGCGGTGGAACTCGCCGTCCTTCATCACCGCCAGGATGCGTGCCTTGTCCTGCAGGACGGTGATGTCGGCCAACGGGTCGCCGTCGATCAGCAGGATGTCGGCCAGGCAGCCCTCGCGGATGTAGCCGATCTGCTTGCCCATCTTCATCATCGGCCCGCCCCAGGCGGTGGCCGACAGCAGCGCCTCCATCGTGCTCATGCCGACGTGCCTGACGAAGTACTCGAGGTCCTTCGCGTTGGTGCCGTGCGGCGTCCAGGCGAAGCCGTAGTCGCCGCCGGGCAGGATGCGGATGCCGCGCCTGCGCATCGCCTTCATGCTCTCGATGGCGGCTTCGAGCTCGCGGTGGTATCCCATCTTGCGCGTCACTTCGGGCGTCAGGCCCCACTGGCTGGCGTGGTGGCAGGTGTTGATCAGCCAGGCCAGGCCGGGGGCGACGAAGTGCTCGAACTTCTTCGCCTCGAGCATGTCCAGCGCCTCCTCGTCGGTGAAGCTGGCGTGGTAGATCACCTCGATGCCCTGCGTGACGCATTGCTTGACCGCCCAGCACGAGCGTGCGTGCGCGGCGACACGCTTGCCCCAGCGCTTGGCCTCGTCCACGCACACCGCGATCTCCTCTTCGGTGAACTGGCTCATCTCGCTGGGCATGCCGGTGATCGACTCGCCGCTGAGGTTGATCTTCAGCGAATCGACGCCGTACTTGGCGAACATGCGTACGCAGCGGCGCATCTCCTCGGCGCCGCTGACGATGGCGCCGAAGGCGAACTCGGGCTGCGGCAGGTGCGGCTGCGTCGTGTCGCCCAGGCCGCCGGGCACGGTGATCTCCTGGCTGGCGGCGAGGTAGCGCGGGCCGACGATGGTGCCGTCGTTGATCGCGTTGCGGATCACCACGTCGAGCCGCGGCTTCGCGGTGGCGGCGCCGACACAGCTGGTCCAGCCCATGTCGAGGTAGCGCTTCGCGACCTCGGCGCACCACAGGATGTGCTCCTCGGGCGGCATGCGCTGGATGGCGTCGAGGCTGGGCTGGTCGTTCCACGAGAAATGCGTGTGCGCCTCGACCATGCCCGGCATCAGGAAGGCGCCGGCGCCGTCGATGGTCTGCGCGCCGGCGATGGGCTGGGTGCGCTGGCCGTAGCCGGTCTTCACCACACGGCTGATGCGGTTGCCTTGCACCAGCACGTCGCCGGTGAAGGGCGCTTCGCCGCCGCCGTCGAAGACGCGCACGTTGCTGAACAGGACATCTGCCATCGACGGCTCCTAACGCTGCGCGGCGAGGAACTCGCGCAGCTCGCGCGCGCAGTCCTCCGGCCGCTCGATCGGTGTCCAGTGCCCGCAGCGCGGCAGCACCACCACGCGCGGGTTCGGTGCCGCGTGCAGCCGCTCGGCCAGCGTGCGCACTGCCTGCGGCGGCGCGACGCCGTCCTCGTCGCCGGTGACCAGCAGCACCGGCACCGCGATGCGTTCCAACGCCGCCGGCTGCGCCTCGGCCAGCGCCTCGCAGCTGCGCGCATAGGCCTCGCCGTCCTGGCGCATCAGGCTCTCGCGCACGTAGGCCACGGCCAGCGGATTGCGTTGCCGCGTGTCGGCCGAGAGTGCGGCGTTGACCAGCGCCAGCGTGATCTCGTGCATGCCGGCGAGGCCTTCGCCGCGCGCCTTCGCGGCGCGAGCGCGGATGGCGGTGCGCGCCGCGTCGGGCGGCGCGGCCAGCGGGCCGAACAGCGCCAGGCTGCGCACCAGCTTCGGCGCCGCGACCGCCAGGTGCTGGCAGACGATGGTGCCCAGCGAATGGCCGACCAGGTGGGCACGGGTCACGCCGGCGCGCGCACAGGCGGCCTGCACGGCCTCGACGAAGCGTGCGATCGACAGCGGCCCCTCGGCACGCTGCGAACGTGCACTGCCGGGCAACTCGACGCACAGCACGCGGTGGCGCGCCAGCGCCGGCATCAGCGGCGTGAAGGTGCTGGCGCTGCCGCCCAGGCCGTGCACGCAGACGACTGCGTCGCCCTCGCCTTCGTCCTCCACCACCATGCGTTCGATCTGGTGAAGCATCGTGCCGTCCTGCTCAGGCCGCTGCGAAGCGGTTCTCGATCACGCCGATGCCGTCGATCTCGATGCGCACCACGTCGCCGGCGCCGAGGTAGCGCGGCGGCGAGAAGCCCATGCCGACACCGGAAGGCGTGCCGGTGGCGATCACGTCGCCGGGGTAGAGCGTGATGCCGCGCGAGCAGGTCTCGATCAGCGTCGGGATGTCGAAGATCATGTCGCGCGTGCGACCGTCCTGGCGCAGCTCGGGGGCGCCGCCGGCCGTCGTGACCCAGCCGCGCACGCGGGTGTCGCGGCCGTCGAGCTCGTCGGCGCTGACGATCCACGGCCCCATCGGGCAGAAGCTGTCGAAGCTCTTGCCCAGGTCCCATTGCTGGTGGCGCATCTGCACGTCGCGCGCCGTCACGTCGTTGACGATGGTGTAGCCGAACACATGGTCCATCGCCCGCGAGCGCGGGATGTCGCGGCCGCCGCGGCCGATCACCACAGCGAGCTCCGACTCGTAGTCGATCTGGCTCGACGCCGCCTTGCCCGGCAACCGCACCGCGTCGTGCGGGCCGACCACGCATTCGCCGAGCTTGCCGAAGACGATCGGCCAGCCCTCGTCCTTGGCGATGTGGTCGCGGAACACGCTGCCGGCCAGCTCGGCCGCGTGCGCGTGGTAGTTGCGCCCGACGCAGAACAGCCCGCGCCGCGGGCGCGGCAGCGGTGCGCGCAGCGTGACCACATCGACCGGCAGGCGCGCTCCGGAGGGCGAGGGCAGCGGCTCGCCGCGCACCAGCAGCTCGATCAGCGGCAGCGCGCCGGCCGAGGCGTCGGCGCAGGCCAGCGGCGTCAGCTCGCGGCCGCACGGCGACACCGTGCCGACATGGTCACGATCACCCCAGCGCCAGCTGGCGATGCGCATGCGTGTTGTCTCCTGGGTGGCCCGCGAGGCATTGTCGCGAGACTGTGAATGCAGAATGAGACTTGCGTCTCACAATGGGATGGATGCATCATAAGAGCGTGACTTGACGCAGCACAAGACAAGACCCCACCCGACGGACCCCGGAATTACCCGCATGGCGCGCCTCAAACACAAGCTGAGCGACCCGCCTTCGCCGCCCGAGCGCGGCGTCAAGGCGGCCACCTTCAAGCTGCTGCTCGACACCGCGATGGAGCTGATCCGCGACGAAGGCCACATCCCCTCGGTGGCGGTGGTGGCGGCGCGATCGAAGGTGTCGCGTGCGACGGCCTACCGCTACTTCCCCAGCCGCAGCGCGCTGATCACCGCGGTGATCGACAGCTCGCTCGGCCCGGTGCGCACATTCTCGTCGGCCAACCCCGACGGCCGCGAGCGCCTGCGCGAACTGTTCGCGCAGACCTTCCCGCGCTTCAAGGAGTTCGAGCCGCAGCTGCGCGCGGCGGCGCAGCTCTCGCTCGAACAATGGGCGCTGGAGCGCGCCGGGCTGCTGGAGGAGGAGCCGTACCGTCGCGGCCACCGCGTGCGCATCCTCGAGCACGCGATGGCGCCGCTGGCGCCGCGGCTGGCGCCGGCCACGCGCGACCGCCTGCACCGCGCGCTGTCGGTGGTCTACGGCATCGAGCCCTACGTGGTGCTGAAGGACATCTGGGGCGTGTCCGACCGCGAGGTCGAACGCATCGCGATGTGGATGGCCGAGGCCCTGGTCGACGCCGCGCTGCGCGAGTCGGCAGGGGCCGCGACGAGCGCCACGCCGCCGGCCGCCGCAAAACGCACGGCGCGCCGCAAGAGCGCGGGCGCCGCATGAGGCGCCCCGGTCCCGACTGGCACGACGCGCAGTACAACAGCCGCGGCCGCATCCCCGAACACCCGGCAATCCTGCAGCACTGGGCCGAGGCGTCGGCGGCGGCGCGTGCGCAGCGGCGCTGCGTGCTCGACATTCCCTATGGCGACGGCGAGCGCGAGCGGCTCGACGTGTTCCCGAGCGAACGGCGCGGCGCACCGGTGCTGGTCTACATCCACGGCGGCTACTGGCGGGCGCTGGACAAGGGCGCGCAATCCTTCGTCGCGCCGTCCTTCGTCGACGCCGGTGCGATGGTGGTGCTGCCCGGCTACGCACTGTGCCCGGCGGTCACCGTCGAGCACATCGTGCTGCAGCTGACCCGCGCGCTGGCCTGGGTGTGGCGCCATGCCGCCGCGCATGGCGGCGACCCGCGGCGCATCGTCGTCGCCGGCCATTCGGCGGGCGGCCACCTCGCAGCGATGATGCTGCGCTGCCAATGGCAGCGGGTCGCGAGCGACCTGCCAGCCGACCTGGTGCGCCGCGCGCTGGCCGTCTCCGGCGTGTTCGACCTCGAGCCGCTGCGCCACGCGCCCTTCCTGGCCGGCGACCTGCGCCTGAGCGCCGCCGATGCGCGCCGCCTCAGCCCGGCGAAGATGCCCGCGCCGGCGGGTGAGCTGATCGCCGTGGCCGGTGGCGACGAGAGCGAGGAGTTCCAGCGCCAGAACGCGCTGATCGCCCGCGCCTGGGGGCGGCGCGTGGTGCCGGTGTGCGAGCTGATCGCGGGCCGTCACCACATGAACGTGCTGCACGACCTCGCCGACCCGGCGACGCGGCTGCACGCGCTGGCGCGCTCGATGTGGTCGTGAACGGCGCTCTGGGCAGATTCAACGCGGCCACAGCACCCACATGCGCAGCGCCTGCTTCATGCGGCCGGCCTGCGCCTCGGCGTCCTCGCCCCAGCCCCAGAAGTAGTCGGCGCGCACCGCGCCGGTGATCGCGCTGCCGGTGTCCTGCGCCATCACCAGCCGGCGCAGCGGCGTGCTCGACAGCGGCTCGGTGGTGTCCAGCCAGACCGGCGTGCCGTAGGGCACCGACTGCGGGTCGACGGCGATCGAACGCCCCGGCGTCAACGGCACGGCCTGCGCGCCCTTCGGGCCGAGGTTCGGGTCGGGCAGCGCCTCCTCGCGGAAGAACACGTAGCGCGGGTTGCTCCACAGCAGCTCGTTGATCCGCTTCGGGTTGGCGCGTGCCCAGGCCTTGATGGCCGGCCACGAGGCCTGCTCGGGCTTCAGCTCGCCCTGCTCGATCAGCCAGCGGCCGACCGACTTGTAGGGCTGGTCGTTGTGGCCGGCGTAGGCGACACGCACCTGCCGCTTCGCACCGTTGCCGTCGGCGAGCAGCAGCCGGCCCGAGCCCTGCACCTGCAGCAGCAGCGCGTCTAGTGGGTCGGCCACAAACGCGAGTTCGCGGCCGCGCAGCGCGGCCTGTGCCGCGGGCAGCGTGTCGATCTGCTGGCGCGTCCACCACGGCTTGCGGCTGGCCAGGTCGTCTGGCAGCGTGTGCAGCGGCACGCGGAAGTTGCCGCGCGGCAGGCGCTGCGCCTCGACCAGCGGCTCGAAGTAGCCGGTGGCCAGGCCGTCGGTGGCGCCGTCCAGCGCCTCGACACGGTAGGGCCGCAGGCGTGCCTGCAGCCAGGCGCGCGCATCGGCATCGGTCGCCGGCGCGTAGCCGCGTGCGGCGACGCAGAGGCCTTCCCAGCCGGGTGCCGGCCTGTCGCAGCCGCGTTGCAGCGCCGGCCACAGCTCGCGCGTGGTGTCGGCACTCCAGCCGGGCAGTTCTGCCCAGTCGACCGGTACCCAGCGCGAACGCGCGCGAACGACCACCTGGCCGGTCGGCAGCGGCGTCGCCGCGGCGGGCGGCGTCGGTGTGCGGGGAGGCTCGGGCTCGGGCACCACCGCGCAGGCGGCCAGCCCTCCTAGAATCGCCGCGCCCATCATTGCGCGGCATCGCAACATCGTCATGTGGTTGATTCTGCTGGAAGCGCTCGGCGCGCTCGTGGTCCTGCTGCTCATCGTGTGGTGGACGATGTTCTCCGGCCGCCGCGGCGGCGAGCGCCGGCGCGACGACTCAGAGTGAGTCCTTCGGCGGCAGCACGAAGGACAAGGGTTTGCTGCGCATGCGCGCGCGGATCGCCCGGTAGATGCGGCTGCGGTCGGCCAGACGGATGCCGCGCGAGCGCAGTGCGACCTTGAAGGCGAGCACGAAGCTGACCGTCAGGTTGAGCACGCCGGTGACCGGGATCGCCGCGGCACACCACCAGAACGCCGGCTCGTGCAGCAGCGGCGTGCCCAGCGCGCCGAGCGCCGCGGCCAGCTGGCCGGTCGACAGCGTGACGTGGCGCACCTCGATCGGCAGCGCGAAGAAAGCGGCCAGCGCCGGCACCAGGCCGAGCATCAGGCCCAGCGAGATGTTCGCCGTCAGACCGGAGATGTTGTTGCGCCACCAGGCACCCCAGCGCTTGGCACGCGCCGCGCCGAGCAGCGCGATCGAACGTGGGTTCCAGGCGATCGCGCTGTCGAGCCGGTGCCACACGAACCAGTTCTCCGCCCAGCCGGCGATCAGCGAACTGGCGAACAGCAGCACGCCGGTGAAGGCAGCGTAGAGCGGCGTCGGCCCGAGCAGCGTCAGCGAATGCAGCACGTGCTCGGCCGACTGGGTGCCGACCAGCGGCTTGCCGAACAGCCCCTGCGCGGCGAGCTGGATGGCCAGCACCAGCGGCCCGGCGACCATCAGGTTGCCGATGATGCCGGCGGCCTGCGAGCGGATCAGGTGCGCCACCTCGTCGACGAAGGCCTCGACGCGGGCGTCGTCGGCCACGTCGCTCAGCTTGTCGGCCATCGCCGGCGCGGTCATCGCCGGCTGCTTGGTCGCCACCGTCCAGTGCATCAGGTGGATGATCACGAAGCTGGCCGCGTAGTTGATGCCGGCCAGCAGCCCGGCCCAGAAGGCCGCGAAGCCCAGCGCCGCGACGAGGAACTTCACGAAGGTGGTGCCGGCGATCACCGCACCGCCGCCAGCGGCGGCGCCCAGCATCGCGCGGTACTCGGCGCGGTCGCGGGTGATGTAGTGCTCGCCGGTCTCGGCGCTGCGTTCGGCGACCTTGCGCGCCAGCAGCGAGTAGTGGCGTGCGAACAGGCTGCGGATGCCACGCCGCGCCTCGGCCTGCTGCGCCAGGCTGGCGATCAGGTGCAGCAGTTCGCGCGAGGGCTGCGGCGCCAGCAGCGTGTTCAGGAGTGCGTCGATGCGGTCGCAGCGTGCGTGCAGCTGCTCGACCTCGAAAACCACGTCGACCGAGACGCCGAACTCCTCCAGGTGCGCGCGCACGCTGCCGGCGCAGCGCCGGCAGGCGTCGAGCAGCGCGCGCAGGTAATGCGCCTCCTGCAGCAGCGCGGTCGACTCGGCCTCGCGCGCACGCTCGGCCAGGCGCTCGGCGGCGCTGGCGAGCTGGCGGAACGGGTCGTCGGCGAGCAGCTCGGCGCTCATGCGCTGGCGCAGCGCCGCCGAGTGGCCGGAGGCACGCACCGCGGCCGCCAGGTAGGCGATGCCGTCGAGCAGCGGCGAGCGCCAGTCGAGCGTTTCGCCGGTCGGCCCGGCCAGCATCGGCCCGAGCAGTTCGGCCAGCCGCGCCAGCGTGTCGTCGTCGATTGCCGCCAGCCACGACGCGTCGCGCTCGCGCGGGAACAGCAGCGCGAACAGCTCGCCCAGGTCCTGCGTCTCCGGTGTGATCGGCAGCAGCCGCAGGCGCAGCCGCTGGCCCAGCTCGCCGAAGAAGTTCATGCGCGGCGAGAAGCCGAAGTCGGCGAACAGCGCGACGGTGTCGACCTCGCGCCAGAAGCGCGCCAGCAGCGCGCCGACCGCATCGCGGTGCGCCTCGTGGCGCTGCAGCACGTTGAGCAGGTGCTTCAGGCGCAGCACCGGCGTCGGCGTCGTTCGTGTCGTCTCGCCGTCCAGCGGCGCGTGGCGCAGCCACTCCATCAGCCGCACCAGCCAGAGCTGGCGCTCGGCCAGTGCCGCCTTCGGGTCGGCCGCGTTGAGCAGCGCGGTCAGGTCCCAGCCCGACGCAGCGCGTGCCATCGCCGCGCTCAATGCAGCGCCGACGCGGTGGTCAACCCGAACTCGGGCACCGGTGCGTCGAACGGGTGGGCGTCCTCGGTCATGCAGAAGAAGGTGCCGCGCATCGTGCCGTGCGGCGTGGCGATGCGCGTCCAGCTGGTGTACTCGAAGCTCTCGCCGGGCTTGAGCAGCGGCTGGTGGCCGACCACCGCGAGGCCGCGCACCTCCTCGACCTGGCCTTCGGCGTCGGTGATGACCCAGTGGCGGGCGATCAGCTGCGCCGTCACGTCGCCGCTGTTGCGGATGGTGATCGTGTAGGCGAAGGCGTGCACGCCCTCGGCAGGGTCCGACTGCTCGGGCAGCGGTCGCACCACGACGGTGTTGGTGAACTCGGGTCGGGCCATGCGGCGCATTCTAGGAGGCGACCTAGAATTCCCGCGATCCCCAGGGCCCATCTGCCATGACCACGACATTTCGAATCGCCCCCAGCATCCTCTCGGCCGACTTCGCCCGCCTCGGCGAGGAGGTGCGCGACGTGCTCGCCGCCGGCGCCGACTGGATCCACTTCGACGTGATGGACAACCATTACGTGCCCAACCTGACCTTCGGGCCGATGGTCTGCGAGGCGTTGCGCAAGCATGCGGTGACGCCGGCGGGCCACAAGGCGCCGATCGACGTGCACCTGATGGTGCAGCCGGTCGACGCATTGGCCGGCGCCTTCGCCAAGGCCGGTGCCGACCTGGTCAGCTTCCACCCGGAGGCCAGCGCCCATGTCGACCGCACGCTGCAGCTGATCAAGGCCGAGGGCTGCCAGGCTGGCCTGGTGTTCAACCCGGCCACGCCGCTGGACGTGCTCGAGTGGGTGATCGACAAGGTCGACCTGGTGCTGATCATGAGCGTCAACCCGGGCTTCGGCGGCCAGAGCTTCATTCCCGCGGCGCTGAAGAAGATCGCGCAGGCGAGGAAGATCATCGACGCCAGCGGGCGCGACATCCGCCTCGAGGTCGACGGCGGCATCAAGGTCGACAACATCCGCGCCGTGGCCGATGCCGGCGCCGACACCTTCGTGGCCGGCAGCGCGATCTTCGGCCAGCGCGACTACAAGGCGGTGATCACCGCGATGCGCGAGCGCCTGGCGCGCTGACGCGCCGGTCGACGCGGACGCCGCGTCGGTTCAGAATCGGGCGTCCGTGTCCAGACCCGTCCGGCCGCCATGTCGCTCGACCCTCCTGCCGCCCCGCCGCCCGCACCGGCCGGCAGCGTGCTGTGCATCGAGGACGACCCGGCCAGCATGCTGCTGGTCGAGGCGGTGCTGGCCGCCAACCCGCGCGTGCGGCTGCTGAAGGCCTCGTCCGGCCGCGAAGGCTTGGCCGTCGCGCAGCGCGAGCGGCCCGACGTCGTGCTGCTCGACATGCACCTGCCGGACATCGGCGGGCTCGAGGTGGTGCGTGCGCTCAGCGAGCCGATCTCGCTGAACCGGCTGCACGTGATCCTGCTGACGGCCGACTCGTTCTCGATCGACGTGGTCAAGGCGATGAGCCTGGGCGCCAAGGGCTACTGGCACAAGCCGATCGACGTCGAGCGCCTGCTCGCCGGCGTGGACCGAGCGCTGGCCGAGGTGGCCGCGCAGCGCGCCCGCAGCGGCGCGTGACAAGAAACGTTACGCGACGATACCCCGGCGAAAGGACGCCGCGCCGGCCGCTGCGCACCATCGCTCCATCACAACCCGGGCCGCGATGGCCCACCGATGGAGCCCGATGATGAGAAAGTGGATCAAACGAACCCTGATCGGCGTGTTCGGCGCCAGCGTGCTGTTCGGCGGCCTGGCTGCCTGCTCGCACCGTCCGTCCTACGGCCATGGCTGGCAGGCGATGAGCGAGGAAGACGCGGCGAAGATGAAGGCCCGCATGGTCGACAAGGTGGCCGGCAAGCTCGACCTCGACGAGGCGCAGAAGGCCAAGCTCGGCGTCGTCGCCGACAAGCTGCGCGAGCAGCGCAACGCGCTGGTGGCCGGCGGCAACCCGCGCGAGGAGGTGCAGTCGCTGGTCGCCGGCAGCAGCTTCGACCGCGCCAAGGCGAAGGCGCTGATCGACGCGAAGACCGGCGCGATCAATGCGAAGAGCCCGGAGCTGATCGCCGCCTTCGGCGACTTCTACGACAGCCTGCGCCCCGAGCAGCAGGCCAAGGTGCGCGAATTCATGAGCCGGGGCCGCCATGGCTGGCGCGGCTGAGGCGCTGAGCCTCGCCGTCGCCGCGCTCGGCCTGGCGCTGGCGGCCGCCGGCCTGGCCTGGGCCGGCTGGGCGGCCTGGACGCTGGCGCGTGCACCCGCGCCGCTGACCGCGGCCGGGCCGGCACGCGTGCTGGTCGAGCACGGGCCGTTCCGCTTCGGCCGCCACCCGATGTACCTGGGCGGTGCGATCGTGCTGCTGGGGCTGAGCCTGGCGCTGGCCTCGACCGCATGGATCGTCGCCGCGCTGCTCGGCTTCGCGGTGGTGGACCGCTGGCTGGTGCCGGGCGAGGAGGCGCGCCTGCGTCGCCAGTACGGCGGTTGGTACAGTGACTACGCGGCCTCGGTGCCGCGCTGGTTCTGAATCCCTCTTCATGCCCCGACTGCTGCTGATCGACGACGACGAGGCGCTGGGTGCGCCGCTGGCCACCTACCTCGCACGCTCCGGCTTCGAGCTGGTCCATGCGACGCGCCCGAGCGCGGGCCTGGCGCTGCTGCGCCAGGGCGGCTTCGATGCCGCCATCCTCGACGTGATGCTGCCCGAGATGGACGGCTTCGAGCTGTGCCGCACCATCCGCAAGGAGAGTGCACTGCCCATCGTGATGCTCACCGCACGCGGCGACGTGATGGATCGTGTCGTCGGCCTCGAGCTCGGTGCCGACGACTACCTGCCCAAGCCCTTCGAGCCGCGCGAGCTGCTGGCGCGCATCCAGACCGTGTTGCGCCGTGTCGTGCCCGCGGCGCCGGCCGCGTCTGCCGGCCGGCTGTGGCGCTTCGACGGCCTGCTGATCGACCTCGACCGGCGCAGCGTGCAGCGCGAGGGCGAGGCGGTCGAGCTGACCGGCACCGAGTTCGAGCTGCTGACGCTGCTGGCCGGCGCGCCGAACAAGGTGTTCCACCGCGACGACATCCTCGAGCGGCTGCGCGGCCACGCCGCCGAGGACATCCACACCCGCGCCGTAGACATCCTGGTCAGCCGGCTGCGCCGCAAGCTCGAGCCGCTGCAATGCATCAAGACGCTGCGCAACGCCGGCTACACCTTCGCCGGGGCGCGCGAGTGAAGCGGCGCCGCGAGCGCTGGAAGGAGGCCCACAAGCGCTGGCGCCATTCGCTGAAGTGGCGTCTGGTCACGCTGTTCCTGCTGCTCGCGCTGGCCACCAGCGCGGTGTTCATGTTCGGCACGCAGCGCGCGCTGCAGTCCGGCTGGCAGGGCTGGGTCAAGCCCATCGTCGCCGACTATGCCGATCGGCTGGTCGCCGAGATCGGCTCGCCGCCCGACCCGGCGCGGGCCGCGGCGATCGTCGCGCGGCTGCCGCTGACCATCCGCATCGACGGGCCACAGGTGCAGTACGACTCGCACCCGCGCGACGAGTCGCTGCACGCGCGCCGCTTCGATCCTTCGCACTGGGGCCTGGTGCGCAACAGCGCCGACGGCCACCGCATCGCCTTCGGCCTGGCCGGGCCCTCGCCGGAGTCGCGGCCGCGCATGTTCGGCTGGTTCACGCTGGCCGGGCTGCTGCTGCTGACCGCACTGGCCTATGCCTACGTGCGCCACCTGCTGCGCCCGCTGGAGTCGATCGGCGAGGGGGTGGCGCGCTTCGGCCGCGGCGACTTCGCAGCGCCCATCGTCACCGCCCACAACGACGAGCTGGCGGATCTGGCCGGGCGCATCAACCGCATGGCCGGCAGCCTGCAGGGCATGCTGGACGCCAAGCGCGCCTTGCTGCTGGCGATCAGCCACGAGCTGCGCAGCCCGCTGACACGTGCGCGTGTCAATGCCGAGCTGGTGGCCGAGGGCGAACACCGCGACGCGCTGCTGCGCGACCTCGGCGAGATGCGCGACCTGATCACCGACCTGCTGGAGAGCGAGCGCCTGGCCGCCGGCCACGCCGCGCTGCAGACCGAAGTCGTGGACCTGGTGGTGCTGGTGCGCGAGGTGGCCACCGGCAACGGCTTTGCCCAGCGTTCGCTGCACCTCGAGCTCGACGATGGCATCGGCCCCGTGCAGGCCGACCCGACCCGCCTGCGCCTGCTGCTGCGCAACCTGATCGACAACGCGCTGCGCCACAGTGCCGGTGCCGCCGAAGCGCCGACGGTGTTCCTGCGCCGCGAGGGCGACGGCCTGCTCGAACTCGGCGTGCGTGACCACGGCCCGGGTGTCAGCGACGAGCAGCTGCAGCGTCTGGCCGAGCCCTTCTACCGCGCCGACAGCGCACGCACACGCAGCGCCGGCGGCGTCGGCCTCGGGCTCTATCTGTGCCGGCTGGTCGCGCAGGCGCATGGCGGCGAGCTGCACATCGGCCATGCCGTGCCGGGGCTGCGTGTGGTGATGCGCTGGCGGCCTGCCGCCGCGCTCACTCCAGCGTGATGCCGGCCTTCTGCACCAGCCGCGCGTAGCGGTCCTGCTCGCTCTTGAAGAACTGCGCGGCCGCCTCCGGCGTGCTCGGGCTGATGAAGTTGTCCTGCTTCGCCATCGCCGCCTTGACCTCGGCATCGGCGAAGGCCGCGACCACCGCGTCGTGCAGGCGCTTGACCTGCGCCGCCGGCAGCCCCTTGGGTGCGATCACCGCGAACCAGCCGGCGATGTCGACCTCCGGGAAGCCTTGTTCGGCGATCGTCGGCACGTCCGGCAGCGAGGCCACCCGCTGTTTGCCCATGATGCCGATGGCGCGCAGCGCGCCGCTCTTCAGGTGGCCTTGCACCGCCGGCACCGCGCCGACGCCCAGCTCGACCTGGCCACCGATGATGTCCGAGATCATCGGGCCCATGCCCTTGTACGGGATGTGCTTGATCTGCACGCCGGCGGCGTCGACGAACATCTCGCCGGCCAGGTGGATGATGGTGCCGTTGCCCGACGAGCCGTAGTTGTAGCCGTCCGGCTTCGCCTTCAGGAAGGCCTGCAGTTCCTTGGCGTTCTTCGCCGTCACCTTGGCCGGGTTGACCACCAGCACGAAGGGCGAGCCACCGACCACCGTGATCGGCGTGATGTCGGCCAGGCTGTCGTAGGGGATCTTCTTGAACACGCTGGGGTTGACGGCGTGGTTGTTCGAGACGAAGGCGATGGTGTTGCCGTCGGGCGCCGCCTTGACCAGCGCCTGCGTGCCGGTGATGCCGCCGGCGCCCGGCAGGTTCTCGATCACCACCGGCTGGCCGCCCAGCGCCTTCGACAGCGCGACCTGCGCCGAACGCACGATCACGTCGACGCCCGAGCCGGCGCCGATCGGCAGGATCACGCGCAGCGGCGTGGCGTTGTCGGCGCGTGCCGGCGAGGCGGCGCCGAGAGTGAGGGCGAGGGCGATGCCGATCAGCGTGCGGCGGGCGAGCAGGGTGGTCATGGGGCTGTCTCCTGGGAATCGTTGTTCGGTGCGCGGTGATCAGGGTGTCGCGTGCATCGTGTGCATCGCGTGCAGGTGGCCCAGCACCTCGTCGGTGTGCTCGCCGACCTTCGGCAGCGCGCTGCGCACGCCGGGGCGGCGGCCGTCCATCAGCAGCGGCAGCAGCACGACCTCGGTGCTCGAGCCGTCGTCGGTGGCCATGGGCACCAGCCCGCCGCTGGCCTTCAGGTGCGGGTCGTCGACCAGTTGGTCGGGCCGCGTGATCGGTGCATAGGGCAGGCCGGCGGCCTCGAGCTTCATCGACGAGCTCGGCCTTGTCGCAGCGTGGCCATGGTCTCGGCCGAGTGTCTTCAGCAAGTGCGGGCGTACCGCCACACGCTGTGCGTTGGTCGCCAGCGCCGGGTCGGCGGCCAGGTCGGGGCGGGCGATCACCTCGCACAGCGTCTGGAACTGCTTGTCGCTGGTCGCTGCGACGAACAGCTGTTCGCCGCCGGCCAGCGTGAACACGTCGTAGACGCTCCAGGCCGACACGCGCGAGGGCATCGGCGGCGGCGGCTCGCCGGTCATCAGGTACTGCTGCACATGCTGCGCCGAGAGAAACGCGCAGTTCTCGAACAGCGCGCTCTGGATCTCCTGGCCGCGGCCGGTGGACTCGCGCTCGCGCAGCGCGGCCAGCACGCCGATGGCGCCGAACATGCCGCCCATGATGTCGTTGACGCTGGTGCCGGCACGCAGCGGCCGGCCTTCGGGGCCGGTCATGTAGGACAGGCCGCCCATCATCTGCACCACCTCGTCGAGTGCGGTGCGGTGTTCGTAGGGGCCGGGCAGGAAGCCCTTGTGCGACACATAGATCAGGCGCGGGTTCTGGCGCGACAGCGTGTTGTGGTCGAGCCCGAGTTTCGCCATCAGGCCCGGGCGGAAGTTCTCCAGCATCACGTCGCAGCCGGCGATCAGCAACTTCGCATCGGCCAGGCCTTCGGGCGTCTGCAGGTCCAGCACGACGCTCTTCTTGTTGCGGTTGAAGCTGCGGAAGAAGCCGATGCCCAGGCCGGGCAGGCTGCGTGTCTTGTCGCCGCCCGGCGGCTCGATCTTGATGACCTCGGCACCCAGGTCGGCGAGGATCATCCCGCAGGTCGGGCCCATCACCATGTGGGTGAACTCGATCACGCGGATGCCGGCCAGCGGCAGGCGGTGGGAAGTCTCGGTGTTCATGCGGCGGTGCGGAAGGTGTTCGGAAGTCCGGCGCGCCACAGCGTGCCGTGGGTGGGTTCGTCGGGGATCCAGCCCACCACACGCTCGCGCAGCGCGAGCAGCGCGGGCAGGTCGATGCCGGTGGCTATGCCCATCGCCTCGAGCATGAAGGCGAGGTCTTCGGTGGTCGCGTTGCCGCTCGCGCCGGGTGCATGCGGGCAGCCGCCGATGCCGGCCAGTGAGGCGTCGAAGCGCGCCACGCCGAGCTGCAATGCGGCCAGCACGTTGGCCAGCGCGAGGCCGCGGGTGTCGTGGAAGTGGCCGCAGCAGAAACGCTCGCCGGCGATCTTCAGCGCCTGCTCGAACAGCCGGCTCACCGCGGCCGGGTCGGCATGACCGACGGTGTCGGCGAGGCTGACACGGTCGGCGCCGGCGTCGAGCAGCGCCTGCAGCAGGCGCAGCACCTCGGCGGGTTTCACCTCGCCCTGGATCGTGCAGCCGAAGGCGGTGCCGACGCCGCCTTCGATCAGCGTCTTGCGGCCCGAGGCGTCACGCGCCGCGCGGATGCGGCCGAGCTCGGCGACCACCTCGTCGGGTGCTCTGCGCAGATTGGCCAGGCTGTGCGCGTGGCTGGCCGACAGCGGCAGGATCATCAGGTGCGCATCACCTTCCAGCGCGCGCTCGGCCCCCTTCAGGTTGGGCACCAGCACCGAGGCCTTCAGGCCCGGCAGCGTGTTCGCATAGGCGAGCAGCTCGGCGGTGTCGGCCAGCTGCGGCAGCAGTTTCGCCGGCACGAAGGAGCCGAGCTCGATCTCGCGCTGGCCGGCGGCGAACGCAGCGGCGATCCACGCGCGCTTGTGTTCGGTCGGCACGATCGTCGCGATGCTCTGCAGCCCGTCGCGCAAACCCACCTCGCGGACCACGACCTGCCGCGGCAGCCCTCGCATCGCCTGTCTCCTGTGTTGTGATGGCGGCAACTCTAGAGTTTCCAGGGCGATTCACAAGTGGTATGTTGGAACCGATGAAGTGCCGATCGGGAAACTCACACGCATGATCGACATCGACCCCAAGACGCTGCGCCTGCTGGTGGCCGTCTGCGACCTGCGCAACATGAAGCAGGCGGCGGTGCAGGAGCACATCGAGCCCTCGGCGATCAGCAAGCGCATCGCTGCGCTCGAACACCGCCTCGGCGCGCCGCTGCTGGTGCGCGGCCGCCGCGGCGTGCAGCCGACGCCGGCCGGCCTGGCGCTGCTCGAGCATGCGCGCACGCTGCTGTACACGCTGGAGCGCATCGAGGCCGACGTGGCCGCCTTCGCCGGTGGGCTGAAGGGCCAGGTGCGGCTGGTCGCCAGCGCCTCGGCGATCGCCGAATCGCTGCTCGACGACGTCGCGGCCTTCATGCGCGAGCCCGAGCACCGCGAGATCAAGGTCGATATCGAGGAGCGTTTCTCGCGCGACCTGGTGCGCGTGGTGCGCGACGGCGCCGCCGCGCTCGGCGTGTGCTGGGACAGCGCCGACTTCGAGGGCCTGGAACACCGGCCCTACCGGCACGACCAGCTGGTGCTGGCGGTGCACCCGGCGCATGAACTCGCGCGGCGCCGCCAGCTGCGCTTCGAGCAGACGCTGGCGCACGAGCATGTCGGCCTGCCGCCGGCGACCGCGGTGCACACCATGCTGCACCGCGCCGCGGCGCGTGCCGGCGGCACGCTGACCTACCGCGTCATCGTCAGCAACTTCGAGGCGTCGCTGCGTGTCGTCGCCGCCGGCCTCGGCGTCAGCGTGATCCCACGCCAGGTCGCGCAGCGTGCGCCGCGCGGCGAGGTGGTCATCGTGCCGCTGGCCGACGCCTGGGCACAGCGGCGCTTCGCGGTCTGCTTCCGCAGCTTCGACGCCTTGCAACCGGCGGCCGCGCGGCTGGTCGAGTTCCTCGCCGCGCGGGCGATGAATGACAATGCGCGCCCATCGAATCGGAAGGACACACGATGAAGGTCTGCATCGTCGGCGCCGGCGCCATCGGCGGCTTCATCGGCACCAGGCTCGCGGCGGCGGGCCGTGCCGAGCTCAGCGCGCTGGCGCGTGGCGCGACGCTGGCGGCATTGCGCGAACACGGCTGGCGTCTGGACACGGCGGCGGGCCGCGTGCAGGCCGCGGCGCGCGCCAGCGACAACGCCGCCGAGCTCGGCGTGCAGGACCTGGTGGTGATTGCGGTGAAGGGCCCGGCGCTGACCGCGGTGGCGCGCGGCATCGCGCCGCTGCTCGGCGCGCAGACGATGGTGCTGCCGGCGATGAACGGCGTGCCCTGGTGGTTCTGCCAGGGCGAGCCCGGCTTCGAGGGCGTGACGCTGGACAGCGTCGACCCCGGCGGCGAGATCGCTGCCGCCATTCGCTTCGAGCGTGTGCTCGGCTGTGTCGTGCATGCCAGCACCTCGACGCCCGAGCCGGGGCTGGTGCAGCACAAGATGGGGCAGGGCCTGATCGTCGGCGAGCCGCGCGGCGGCCGCAGCGAACGTGCGCAAGCGGTGGTGGACCTGCTCGCCCATGCCGGCTTCGATGCCACCCACAGCGAGAACGTGCGCTACGACGCCTGGTACAAGCTGTGGGGCAACATGACGATGAACCCGGTCAGCGCGATCACCGGCGCGACCATGGACCGCATCCTCGGCGATGCGCAGGTGCGCGAGTTCTGCTCGGCGGCGATGCGCGAGGCCGCGGCCATCGGTGCGCGCATCGGCTGTGCGATCGTGCAGTCGCCGGAAGACCGCCACGCGGTGACCGCCAAGCTCGGCGCCTTCAAGACCTCGATGCTGCAGGACGTCGAGGCCGGCCGTGCGATCGAGCTCGATGCGATCGTCGGCGCGGTGCACGAGATCGGCAGCCGCCTCGGCGAGCCGATGCCGGCCATCTCCGCGCTGCTCGGCCTGACCCGCCTGTTCGGCCGCGTGCACGGGCTCTACCCGGCCTGACGCGGCGCCGCGTTTGCGGCCGATCAAGCGCCGGCTCGTGCCGCACGCGCAGCATGCCGCGCATGGACGCAGCCGTGTCGAGCCGGGTCGGGCGCATGCCGCGCGTGATGCATCTCGTCGCGCTGCTGCTGCTCCTGCTGCCGGCCGCATCGGGCTGTGGTGGTGGCGGCGGTGACGACACGCCCTCGTACGCGCTGAGCATCGACGGGCCGGCGCAGGTCGACACCACGGCCGCCAGCGTCGTGATGAGCGGCAACGGCTTCCTGCCGCCGGGCTCGACCTGTTCGGGTGAATGCGCCTGGCCCATCCCCGCGCCAGTGTTCGGCCAGCTCGGCGCCTACACGCTGAGCTGGGCCAATGCCGCGACCAGCGGCAGCGGCAGCATGCAGCTCGCCTGGATCTGCAACTGCGGCGGCAGCGCGCCGTACTGGCTGCAGTCGGTGCCGCTGGCCGTGGGCGTGAACCGCATCGAGGTGACGCAGACGGCCGGCTCCCGTCGAGAGCAGGCCGTGGTCACCATCACCCGACGCTGAGCGCCGTCACCGGGCAGACGCTCAGGCAGTCGCCACAGCCGGTGCAGGCGGCGCTGTCGACCTGCAGCTGTGCGATGCCGCCGCGCGCCGGCACGAAGCGCAGCGCACGCGCGTCGCAGGCATCGCCGCAGACACGGCACTCGACACCGCGCCGCGACAGGCAGTGGTCGGCCACCTGCACCCGCCAGCCGAATGCCTGTGGCTGCCGCGTCGGCGCGATCGCGCCGCTGGCGCAGACGGTCGCGCAGTCGCCGCACAGGCTGCAGCCGGCGCGGGAGAAATCGATCTGCGGGAAACCGCCGTCGCCACCCTTCAGCACGCCGCGCGGGCAGGCCTTCACGCAGTCGCCGCAGCGGGTGCAGGCGGCAGTGAACGTGGCGTCGGGGCGCAGCGACCAGGGCGGGCGCGGTGGTGCCACGACCGTCTCGGCGGCGGCGTCGTGCAACTTGCCACGAAGAAATGAGCGGCGTCGTGGATCCATCGTCAATCGCGCGGCGAGCGGTCGCTGGGTTGACCGCCGTCAAGGGAACCAAAAGGGTGCGAACGCACAGTGCGGCCTCGACAAGATCAAGAGCAGGAGACAAGCGTGAGCATTCTCGGTGCAGTCGTGCGCATCCGTCCCGAACACCTGGCCGCGGTGCTGCCGCGCGCCACCGCGCTGCCCGGCGCCGACGTGGCGCTGAACCCGGGCGACGGCCGGCTGGTGATGGTGCTCGAAGACGCCGAGCTCGATGGCGTGGTGCATTCGGCCGCCGCGACGCTGGCCGCCATCGCACTGTGGCCCGAGGTGCTGAACACCTCGCTGGTCTACGAGTACTCCGGCCCCGACGCGCCGCCGGCCGGCAGCGGCGTGGTGGAGGACTACCGCGCCTGGCGCGGCAGCCTGAAGGATTGGGCTCGATCAAGCCCGGCCGGCGATTCTTGAACTGCTTCAACGACAAGACCCTGCGGCCCGAAGCAGGATTGAACCGGACCAATCGCGAGACACCCGGGCGCTGCTGCGCCCGCATGGAGAACCGAAGATGCAAGCCAATCGCCGTGACTTCCTGAAGACCCAGGCCCTGGCCGCCAGCGCTGCTGCGGCCGGCATTCCGATCACCGCGATCGGCGCGCCCGCGCCAGCCGCCACGCCGGCGCCTAACGACGCCGCGGTGCGCTGGGACAAGGCGCCTTGCCGCTTCTGCGGCACCGGCTGCGCGGTGATGGTCGGCGTGCAGGACGGCCGCGTCGTCGCGACGCAGGGCGACCCCGAGGCGCCGGTCAACCGCGGCCTGAACTGCATCAAGGGCTACTTCCTGTCCAAGATCATGTACGGCAAGGACCGCCTCACCACGCCGCTGATGCGCCAGAAGAACGGCCAGTACGACAAGAACGGCGAGTTCGTTCCGGTGAGCTGGGACCAGGCCTTCGACCTGATGGCCGCGAAGTGGAAGGAGACGCTGAAGAGCGACGGCCCGACCGGCATCGGCATGTTCGGCTCCGGCCAGTGGACCGTCTACGAGGGTTATGCGGCGAGCAAGCTGTGGAAGGCCGGCTTCCGCTCCAACAACCTCGACCCGAACGCGCGCCACTGCATGGCCAGCGCGGTGACCGGCTTCATGCGCACCTTCGGCATCGACGAGCCGATGGGCTGCTACGACGACATCGAGCAGGCCGACGCCTTCGTGCTGTGGGGCTCCAACATGGCCGAGATGCACCCGGTGCTGTGGAGCCGCATCACCGACCGGCGCTTGTCGAACCCGCACGTCAAGGTCGCCGTGCTGTCGACCTTCGAGCACCGCAGCTTCGACCTCGCCGACCTGGGGATGATCTTCACCCCGCAGACCGACCTGGCGATCCTGAACTACATCGCCAACTACCTGATCACCAACAAGAAGGTCGACATGGACTTCGTGAAGAAGCATGTCAACTTCAAGAAGGGCGCCGACGACATCGGCTACGGCCTGCGCCCGGCGCACGCGCTGGAGAAGGATGCCAAGAGCAACGGCTACGCCGGCGCCGACGGCAAGCCCAAGGGCAACCCGAACGACTCGACACCGAGCACGTTCGAGGATTACGCCAAGTTCGTCAGCGAGTACACCGCCGAGAAGGTCAGCAAGCTCTCCGGCGTGCCGGTCAAGCAGCTCGAGGACCTGGCCAAGCTGTATGCCGACCCGAAGGTCAAGGTGATGTCGCTGTGGACCATGGGCTTCAACCAGCACACGCGCGGCACCTGGGCCAACAACATGGTCTACAACATCCACCTGCTGACCGGCAAGATCAGCCAGCCGGGCAACAGCCCGTTCTCGCTGACCGGCCAGCCCAGCGCCTGCGGCACCGCGCGCGAGGTTGGCACCTTCGCGCACCGCCTGCCGGCCGACATGGTGGTGACCAACCCCGAGCACCGCAAGCACACCGAGGAGATCTGGGGCCTGCCCGAGGGCACCATCCCCGACAAGATCGGCCTGCACGCGGTGGCGCAGAGCCGCGCGCTGAAGGACGGCAAGCTCAAGTGCTACTGGACCAGCACGACCAACAACATGCAGGCCGGGCCGAACATCAACGGCGAGATCCTGCCCGGCTGGCGCAACCCGGCCACCTTCGTGGTGGTGAGCGACGCCTACCCGACCGTCAGCGCGATGGCCGCCGACCTGATCCTGCCCTCGGCGATGTGGGTCGAGAAGGAAGGTGCGTTCGGCAACGCCGAGCGCCGCACCCAGGTGTGGCGCCAACAGGTCAACGCGCCCGGCGAGGCGAAGAGCGACCTGTGGCAGTACATCGAGTTCAGCAAGCGCTTCAAGGTCGAGGAGGTGTGGCCGGCCGAGCTGATCGCCAAGAAGCCCGAGCTGAAGGGCAAGACCCTGTTCGACGTGCTCTACCGGAACGGCAAGGTCAACCGCTTCCCGCTCGCCGACCTCACCAAGGTCAACGGCAAGTACATCAAGGACTACAGCAACCCCGAGAGCAAGGAGCTGGGCTTCTACCTGCAGAAGGGCCTGTTCGAGGAATACGCCGAGTTCGGCCGCGGCCATGGCCACGACCTGGCCTCGTTCGACACCTACCACGAGGTGCGCGGGCTGCGCTGGCCGGTGGTCGACGGCAAGGAGACGCTGTGGCGCTTCCGCGAGGGCTACGACCCTTACGTCAAGAAGGGCGAGGGCGTGCAGTTCTACGGCCACAAGGACGGCAAGGCGGTGATCTTCGCGCTGCCCTACCAGCCCGCCGCCGAGAGCCCCGACAAGGAGTTCGACCTGTGGCTGTGCACCGGCCGTGTGCTCGAGCACTGGCACACCGGCACGATGACACGCCGGGTCGGCGAGCTGCACCGCGCGGTGCCCGAGGCGGTGGTCTTCATGCACCCCGACGACGCCAAGGACCGCGGCATCCAGCGCGGCATGCAGGTCAAGCTGGCCTCGCGGCGTGGCGAGATCACCGCGCATGTCGAGACCAAGGGCCGCAACAAGGTGCCGCGCGGCCTGATCTTCATCCCCTTCTTCGACGAAGGGCGCCTGGTCAACAAGCTGACACTGGACGCGACCTGCCCGATCTCGAAGGAGACCGACTTCAAGAAGTGCGCGGTCAAGGTGACGCGCGCCTGAGCCTTCGCGACAGCAGCCGGTTGTCATGGACCTCTCCCGCCGCACGGTGCTGCAAGCCAGCGCCAGCGCCACCACCGCCGCGCTGATCGCCGGCGGTGCGGTGCTGGTCGGCCGGCCCGCGCAGGCGCGACCGGCGCAGGCGCTGCGGCCGCCCGGGGCGCTGCCGGAGGACCTCTTCCTCGGCGCCTGCGTCCGCTGCGGCCTGTGCGTGCGCGACTGCCCGCCGCAGAACCTGAAGCTGTCGACCTGGGGCGACGGGCTGGCGCGCGACGTGGCGATCGGCACACCGTACTTCGAGGCGCGCCAGATCCCCTGCGAGATGTGCGAGCAGATCCCCTGCGTGAAGGCCTGCCCGACCGGCGCGCTCGACCCGGCACTGACCGACATCGAGCAGGCCCGCATGGGCGTCGCGGTGCTGATCGACCAGGAGAACTGTCTGAACTTCCTCGGCCTGCGCTGCGATGTCTGCTACCGGGTCTGCCCGGTGATCGACAAGGCGATCACGCTGGAGAAGGTCAGCAACCCGCGCAGCGACCGCCACGCGATGCTGCTGCCCACCGTGCATGCGCAGGCCTGCACCGGCTGCGGCAAATGCGAGAAGAGTTGCGTGCTCGAGCAGGCCGCGATCAAGGTGCTGCCGATGGCGATCGCCCGCGGCGAACTCGGCCACCACTACCGCAAGGGCTGGGAGGCCGGCAACCAGGCCGGCCGGCCGCACTTCGAGCAGCCGCAGCAGAACCTTCCCGCGCAGCCGGTGCCGGGCGACCTCGCGCCGCTGCGCTCGGGGCGTGATCCGTACGCGGATGCCGCATCGGGAGTGCCGCGATGAGCGCCCGGACCCTGTGGCGTCCCTGGCGCTTCCTGCTGCTGCGGCGGGTTTCCCAGTTCGGCATCCTGGCGCTGTTCCTGCTCGGCCCGCTGGCCGGCGTGTGGATCGTCAAGGGCAACCTGTCGGCTAGCCTGACACTCGGCGTGCTGCCCTTGACCGACCCGTTCGTGCTGGCGCAGACCCTGGCCGCGCGCCACGCGCCCGAGGCCGCGGCGCTGACCGGCGCGGCGATCGTGATCGCGTTCTATGCGCTGGTCGGCGGGCGGGTCTTCTGCAGCTGGGTCTGCCCGGTCAACCTGGTCACCGACGCCGCCTCGTGGCTGCGCCGGCGGCTGCACATCGGCGGCGGGCGCGTGCCACGCGCGGCCCTGCGCTACTGGCTGCTCGGCGCCGTCCTCGTCGCCAGCGCGCTGGCCGGCCAGACGGTGTGGGAGAGCGTCAACCCGGTCTCGATGACGCAGCGGGCGCTGATCTTCGGCGGCACGCTGGCCTGGGGTGCCGTCGCGGCGGTGTTCCTGTTCGACCTGCTGGTCGCGCCGCGCGGCTGGTGCGGCCACCTGTGCCCGGTCGGCACGGCCTATGCGCTGATCGGCAGCAGGAGCCTGCTGCGTGTCAGCGCCGCGCATTCGAGCCGCTGCAACGACTGTGCCGACTGCTACGCCGTCTGCCCCGAGCCGCAGGTCATCGTGATGCCGCTGAAGGGCAAGGACGGCGCCTCGCCGGTGATCACCGACCGCGAATGCAGCAACTGCGGCCGTTGCATCGACGTCTGCGGCCCCGATGTCTTCCGATTCACCCACCGTTTCGACACCCGAAGGGACTGACCATGAGAGTCCAAGACTTCCTCAAGTACGCACTGGCCGTTGGCATCTTCGCGCTCGGCACCCAGCTCGCGCCCGCGGCCGACGACGCGGTGCAGCTCAAGGGCCTGCGCGGCGGCACGCCGGTGGCGCAGGACAACCCGCCGGTCGCTTCGCACCAGGAGCGCGACCACCCGGTGGCCGACCGCGACTTCGTGCAGCAGCCGCCGCTGATCCCGCACAACACCGCCGGCTACCAGATCACCAAGAACTTCAACAAGTGCATGGACTGCCATGCCTGGCAGAAGGCGAAGAACACCGGGGCGACCAAGGTCAGCGTCACGCACTTCCGCACCCGCGAAGGCCAGGAGCTCGACAACATCAGCCCGCGGCGCTACTTCTGCACGCAGTGCCACGTGCCGCAGACCGACGCCAAGCCGCTGGTCGAGAACGGCTTCAAGCGTGCCCGCGGCCTGCAGTGAGGTGAGCGACATGGCAGACAACAACAACAACGCCGCCGCCCCCGCCGGGCGCGTGCGCCGCCTGGCGCTGTGGGCCTGGGGCATCGCCACCGGCGCGATCGGCATCGCCTTCGTGTTCGGCATCCTGTTCTGGGGCGGCTTCAACACCGCGATGGAATGGACCAACCGCGAGGAGTTCTGCATCGGTTGCCACGAGATGAAGAACAACGTCTACGTCGAGTACCGCAACACCATCCACTACCAGAACCGCACCGGCGTGCGTGCCACCTGCCCGGACTGCCACGTGCCCAAGGAGTGGGTGCCGAAGATCATCCGCAAGATCCAGGCGAGCAACGAGGTGCTGCACAAGGTGCTGGGCTCGATCGACACGCCGGAGAAGTTCAACGCCAAGCGCGCCACGCTCGCCCAGCACGAGTGGGACCGCATGAAGAAGAACAACAGCCAGGAGTGCCGCAACTGCCACAACTTCACCTACATGGACTACGCCGAGCAGAACCGGCGCGCGGCGGGCGTGCACCAGGTGGCGTTCAACCAGGGCCTGACCTGCATCGACTGCCACAAGGGCATCGCCCACACGCTGCCGCCGATCGAGCAGCACATCGGTGCCGAGAAACAAGGCGCGGCGCAGCTGCCGCCGGCGCAGGCGGCGTCCGGGGCGTCGCGCTGAGGTACTGAGGCGAGTCTTCGTGCGGCTGCGGGTCACGGCCCTGAGCGGCCGCTCGCCGTTCGCTGTCCGAGTTGAGCTTGGCGCGGCAAAAGCGCGCCCGGGCAAGCTCCGGCGCTTCGCCTCGGCGGTCGGCACTGCGCGCCGACTCCCCTGCGATGCTCGGTCTCGTGGCCACGTCGCAGAACTCGCTGCGTTCGCTGCGCTCACTTCGTTCAGACAACCGCGACGAGTCAGACAACGCTGCGCGCTGACGCGCGCGGCCACGAGCCCTGCGCTTCTCGGCGCCTCCGAGGCGCGCCTGCGCCTGCCCGGGCGCGCCTTTGCTGAACCGGTGGTGGCAGCCCGTCGAGGAGAACCGCTGGTGGTCTTCGCGGCAGGTGCTGCCCGCTGGCGGCGATTTGGGTGGCGACGAGAAGCGCAGCGCCGGGGTCGGCGCGCGCCAGCGCGCTTCGTGAACTGACTTGCCGCGGTTGTCTGAACGCAGCGACCACAGGGAGCGCAGTGAGTTCTGCGGCACGAGCCCGGTGCGAGCATCGCAGTGCAGTCGGCGCACAGCGCCGACCGCCACCGCATGAGCCGCCAGCGGGCAGTGCCTGCCGCGATGCGCCGATCCAGGCACGAAACGAACGACCGCAACGGACCTCGAACCGCCGGTCGCTCGCGTGATTTCCTGTGCCGACGAACACGGGTCGATATCAACCCGCGCGCGGTTGCGCGTGGGCGAGCACGAAGTCGACCAGCGCGCTCGTGTCGTGCAGGTCCAGCCAGGGCAGTGCGGGATCGCTCCCGGCCGGGCGCGGCGCGTCGGAGGCGATGCCGACGATGCCCGGCCAGCGCGGCCACAGCATCTCGCGCTCCAGCGATGGCCGCCAGACCTCGAGCTTGGGAAAGTCGCCCTGCTTGAAGCCTTCGATCAGCACCAGGTCGCAGTGCTGCAGGCGGCTGAGCAGGTAGGGCAGCGGTGGCTCCTCGGCGCCGCGCAGTTCGTGCATCAGCGCCCAGCGGCCGTCGCCGAGCAGCAGCACCTCCTGGCAGCCGGCCTCGCGCAGCCGGTACGAGTCCTTGCCCGGGCGATCGATCTCGATCGCTTTGTGGCTGTGCTTGACCAGCGACACCGCGAGGCCGCGCGCGGTCAGCGCCGGCACCAGGCGCTCGAGCAGCGTGGTCTTGCCCATGCCGGAGTGGCCGGCGATCCCGAAGACGTTCATGTGCGGATTGTGGCGTCGCTCGTCTACAGTCCGAGCCGATGGGTGGCGTCGAACTCTTTCTTGCCTCGTTGCTGATCGGCCTGTCGATCGCCGCGCCGGTCGGCCCGATCGGGCTGCTGACCATCCAGCGCAGCCTGGAGCACGGCCCGCGCGCCGGCCTGGCCACCGGGTTGGGTGCCGCGGCGGCCGACGCGGTGTACGGCGCGATCGGCGCCTACGGCGTGCGCTGGCTGGTCGACGCGCTGGTCGCGGCACGGGTGCCGCTGGCGCTGTTCGGTGGCGCCTTCCTGCTGTGGATGGCCTGGGGCCTGCTGCGTGCGCCGGTGGCCGAGCGCGCCGCCAGCACTGCGCCGGCGCGCGGCCCGCTGCAGTACTTCGCCGGCACCTTCCTGCTGACGCTGTCGAACCCGGCGACGATCTTCTCGTTCATCGCCATCTTCGGCGCGATGGCGGGGCGGGCGGCCAGCGGCTCGCCGGCGCTGATGGTGGCCGGCGTGCTGATCGGCTCGGCACTGTGGTGGCTGGCGCTGACCAGCACCGTCGGCCGCCTGCGCGAGCGCTTCGACGCCCGCTGGCGGCGCCGCGTCAACCTGGCCAGCGCGGCGGTGCTGGCCGGCTTCGCACTGTGGCAGCTGTTGTCCTTGCTCACCACGCCCTGAGCGCCGAATGAGCCGGCCTTGACCCTCGTCAACGCCGTTGGTGCGGCGGCACACGACAGTCGCCCGCTGGAGGATTGTCCATGCTGCTCAGAACCGACGCCGATGCCATCGACCCGCGCATGCGGCCGCTCTTCGAGGACAGCGGCCTGGCGCCGCTGCGCCTGCGCGGCCGCGCGCTGCTGCCCATCGTGCAGGGCGGCATGGGCGTCGGCGTGTCCGCGCACCAGCTCGCCGGCAGCGTGGCCGCGCTGGGCGGCGTCGGCACGATCTCGTCGGTGGACCTGCGCCGCCAGCATCCCGACCTGATGGAACGCACCCAGGGCCTGGCCGCGCGGCAAGGCATGGACGACGACACCAAGGCGCAGATCGACGCCGCCAACCTGGAGGCGATCGAGCGCGAGATCGTCGCCGCGCGCCAGCTCGCCCAGGGCCGCGGCCTGCTGGCGATCAACGTGATGCGCGCGGTCGCCGAGTACGCCGCGTCGGTCAAGCGGGCGCTGGAAGCCGGCATCGACGCGGTGGTGGTCGGCGCCGGGCTGCCGCTGGACCTGCCCGACCTCGCCGCCGACCATCCGGACGCGCTGCTGGTGCCCATCCTGTCGGACGCGCGCGGCGTGCAGCTGATCGTCAAGAAGTGGGAGCGCAAGAAGCGCCTGCCCGACGCGATCGTCATCGAGCATCCGCGCCTGGCCGGCGGCCACCTGGGCGCGGCGAAGATCGCCGACCTGAACGACCCGCGCTTCGACTTCGAGAACGTGATCCCGGCCTCGCGCGAGTTCCTGAAGAGCGCGGGCATCGAGCGCGAGATCCCGCTGATCGCCGCCGGCGGCATCCGCAGCTTCGAGGACATCGCGCGGCTGCAGTCGCTCGGTGCGGCCGCGGTGCAGCTCGGCACGCCTTTCGCAGTCACCGAAGAAGGCGACGCGAGCCCCGAGTTCAAGCGCATCCTGGCCGGCGCGCGCGACGAGGACATGGTCGAGTTCACCAGCGTCGCCGGCCTGCCGGCGCGTGCGGTGGCGACACCCTGGCTGCGCGCCTACCTGAAGATCGAGGACAAGCTGCAGGCGGTGACGCACGCCAAGACACGCTGCACCAAGGCCTTCGACTGCCTGGCGCAGTGCGGGCTGCGCGACGGCCTGAAGGGCTGGGGCCAGTTCTGCATCGACAACCAGCTCGCCGCCGCGCTGCGCGGCGACACCAAGAAGGGCCTGTTCTTCCGCGGCGTCGGCGCGCTGCCCTTCGGCGAGCAGATCAGGAGCGTGCGCGAGCTGATGGAACGGCTGCTGACGCGTGCCGAGGTGGCGCCCGCCTGAGGCGCCGCAAGCGCCCCATCCTACTATCTGCCGCTCAGGCGTGCGACTTGAGCGGCACGGCCGGGTCGCAGGCCAGCGCCGGCGCCGGGCTCTTGCCGGTCTCGAGCAGCTTGCGCGCCGCGATGTGGTCCATCGGCGCGTTGACGCTCTCGACGCAGACCAGCCGTTCGCCGGCGTAGTGCAGCAACGAGAAGCTGGCCGGGGTCGCGCCGGGCCGGCGGTGGCGCACGCCGTCGGCCGGCATCAGCCCGGCCATCTGCAGCCGCATCGACCCCTGCTCCGACCAGAACCAGGGCAGCGCACGGTAGGGTTCGGGCGCGCCGTTGATCGTCGCAACGGCGGTGCGCGCCTGATCGTTGGCGTTCTGCACCGACTCCAGCCGCAGCCGGCGCGCGCTGCCATGTTCGGGGAAGTTCGCGCAGTCGCCGAGCGCGAGGATGGACGGGTCGGAGCTGCGCAACGAGGCGTCGACGACGATGCCGCCGGACTGTGCATCGATGTCCAGCCCGGCCGCTTTCGCCAGCGCGGTCTCGGGCGCGGCGCCGATGCCCATCACCAGCAGCTCGACCAGCTCGCGCCGGCCGTCCACCGACAGCGCCGCCAGCCGATCGCCTTCGATCACGAAGTCGCTCACCGAAACGCCCAGTCGCACGTCGATGCCGCCGGCGCGGTGCGCGGCCAGCACATGTTCGGCGAGTTCGGGCGAGACCGAGCGCTGCAGCAAGCGCGGCGCGGCCTCCAGCACCGAGACCTGCTTGCCCAGCAGCGCGGCGGTGGCGGCAATCTCCAGGCCGATGAAACCGCCGCCGAGCACGGTGATGCGCTGCGCGGCGCCGAGCAGGCTGCGCAAGCGCTGCGCATCGGCGGCGCTGCGCAGCACGGCGACGTTGGCCAGCGTGGTGGGCAGGGCGGGCAGCGTGCGCGCCGCGGCGCCGGTGGCCAGCACCAGCCAGGCATAGGGCAGCACCGCGCCGGAGCGCAGCGTGACGGTCCTTGCCGCGCGGTCGACGGCCACCGCGGCGTCGCCACGGTGCAGCGTGATGCCGGCTTCGCCGAACCAGGCCTCGCCGCGGTGCGCCTGCAGCGCCTCGTCCGGGCTCTTCAGGAAGGCCTTGGACAGCGGCGGCCGCTGATAGGGCAGTTCGTGCTCGGCGCAGACCAGGTGCGTGCGCCCGCCCAGCCCGGCCGCGGCCAGCGCGTTGCACAGCTGCGCGCCGGCATGGCCGCCACCGACCACCACGATCGGACCCGCATCACTCATCGTCGTCCTCCTCGCGCCGCGCCGGGCGCTTGTTCTTTGCCGCCGGGAAGCGACGCGTCACGTAGCGCGCCGTTGCCGCCTCGACCTCGGGCAGGTTCTCGTGCAGGCGCCGCAGCAGGCCGATCAGCGTCTCGATCTCGGCCGGCGCCAGCACCGACAGGAAGGCCCGCTCACGCTCCAGCGCGACGCCGAGGATCTGGTCGTGCAGCTCGCGACCCTTCTTCGTCAGCGTCGCGATGCGCAGCCGGCCGTCGTCGGCGTCCAGGCTGATCGTCACCAGGCCGTTGGCCTGCATGGCCTTGAAACAGCGGCTGACCGAGCCCTTGTCCATGCCGATGATGCGCGAGGTCTGCTGCGCCGAGATCGAGCCGTGGATGGCCAGCAGCACCAGGCAGCGCCAGGTCTCGATGCCGACGTCGAAGACCGCCAGGTAATGCTGCGAGGCGCCTCGCGACAGCTTGTTGGCGATCCAGGTCAGGAAGGCCGGTACGTAGCGCTCGAGGTCGACGACCTCGGCGCCGGTCTCGGCGGGAGCCTTGCGCCGCGAGGTGGCCATCGCCTACTGCTGCCGCTCCGGGATGCGCACCACCAGGCCCTGCAGCGCGGCGGTCAGCTTGATCTGGCAGGACAGCCGGCTGGTCGGCCCGCGCTCGGCGGCGGTGCACTCCAGCATCTCGAGCTCGTTGGCCAGCGGCGCGGGCAGCTGGTCGGCCCAGGCCGCGTCGACGTAGACATGGCAGGTGGCGCACATCGCCGAGCCGCCGCATTCGGCGACGATGCCCGGCACGCCGGCGCCGGTGGCGGCGGCCATGACGCTGACGCCCTCGGGCGCCTCGAGGCCCCGTTCGCTGCCGTCGGCGAGGATGAAGGTGATGTCGGGCATGGTCGTGGGCTGGGTTGGAATCAGGCCGGAATGAGCTCGAGGGGCAGGGTGTCGAGGGCGCGCAGCGTGTTGTTCAGGCGGCGGGTGTGCGGCCCGGCGACCTCGATGCGCTTGACGCGCTTCGCGAGCGCCGTCAGCACCACCTCGCCTTCGAGTCGCGCCACCGCCTGGCCCACACAGCCGTGGATGCCGGCGCCGAAGGCCACGTGGCCGCTCGGTCGCCGCTCGATATCGTAGCGGTCCGGGTCCGGCCACTTGCGCGGGTCGCGGTTGGCGGCCGCCAGCATGCACAGCACCTTGGTGTTCTCGGCCACCGGCAGGTCGGCGATCTCGCAGTCGCGCACCGCGGTGCGGAAGAACGTCTGCGCGGTCGACTCCCAGCGCAGCCCTTCCTCGAAGGCCGGGCGGGCCAGTGCGGCATCGGCGTGCAGCTTGGCGTACTGCCCGGGGTGGTGGGCCAGCGCGTAGAGCACGTTGCCCAGGCCGTTGATGGTGGTGTCGACGCCGGCCGACAGGAAGGAGCGCACCAGCAGCGGCGCCTGTTCGTGAGTGATCTCGCCGGCGTCGGCGGCCTGGTAGATCTGGTCGCCGAAGCCGCCCGGGCGCAGGTGCTCGCGCTGGCAATGCGCCATGATCCACTCGGTCACCGGCCCCATGCGTTCGGCCGCCTTGGCCAGCAGCGCGTTGCGCGGGCCCATCGAGTTGAAGATCAGGTCGCCGTAGACCAGCAGGTTCTCGCGGCCGTCCGCCTCGACGCCGACCGCGTCGGGGAACACCTTCAGCGGGTAGATCTGCGCCAAGTCGTGGATGCCGCAGATGACACGCTTGTCGACACAGCGTTCGACCATCTCCTCGGCGACCGCGGTGAAGCTGGCGCGGATCTGCATCACGGCCTTCGGGCTGAGGATGCGCGACAGCACGGTGCGCGTCTGCGTGTGCAGCGGCGGGTCGGCCTCGAGGATCAGGCTCTTCGGGCGGAACGGCGTCTCCAGGTTGAAGTTCGTCAGGCCCACGCCGGCGCCGGAGATGAAGGTGGCGTGATCGTTGAACACCGCGTGCACCTGCTCGTGGCGCGCGCAGGCCACCAGGCTGGGGTAGGGCGTCAGCCTGACCACCGGCCCGGCCTCGCGCAGGCGCTGGTGCATCGGGTAGGGGTCGATCAGGTTCTCGGCCGAGTACGGGTCGATGTCCAGTTCGGGAAGGTTCGCGGTCTCGTTCATCGTCGGTCCTTTCAATGCACGGCCATGCCGACCAGGCGTTCGAGCGTGGCGCCGTCTTCGCGGAGGTCGCTGGCCGCGGCTTCGTGAACCACCGCGCCGCGTTCGAGCACGATCGCGCGGTCGGCATAAGCCAGCGCTTCCTGCACCTGCTGCTCGACGATCACCACGGTGATGCCGTGCTCGCGGCTCATGCGCGCGAAGGCGGCGAGCAGTTCCTGGCGGATCAGCGGCGCCAGGCCTTCCAGCGGCTCGTCGAGCAGCAGCAGGCGCGGCTGGCCGAGCAGTGCGCGCGCCACCGACAGCATCTGCTGCTCGCCGCCGCTGAGCTGCGCACCGCCGTTGCGGCGCCGTTCGGCCAGCCGCGGGAACAGCGCGTAGGCCTCGTCGAGCGCGCTGCGCGGCCGGCGCTTCAGCCCGGCGACCAGGTTCTCCTCCACCGTCAGCGACGGGAAGATGTCGCGTGTCTGCGGCACCAGGCCGAGGCCGCGTGCGGCGCGCTGGTGCGGCGCCAGGCCGGCCAGGTCAACGCCCTCGAAGACGATGCGGCCGCTGCGCAGCTGCGCCAGGCCCATGATCGCCGCCAGCGTGGTCGTCTTGCCAACACCGTTGCGGCCGATCAGCGCCAGCTTTTCGCGCGGCGCGACCGCCAGGCTCAGGCGATTGAGCACGGTGATCGGGCCGTAGCCGGCGACCACGTCGTGCAGTTCGAGCAGGGGCGTCGTCATGGTCAATGCCCCAGGTAGGCCGAACGTACGCGCGGGTCGTTGCGGATCGCCTCGGGCGTGCCGTCGGCGATCACCGCGCCCTCGGCGAGCACGACGATGCGCCGGGCGAAGCGGAAGACCAGGTCCATGTCGTGTTCGATGATCAGCACCGCGAGGTCCTTCGGCAGCGCGTCGAGCGCGGCGAGCAGGCGCGCGCCTTCGCCTTGCGGCACGCCGGCCATCGGCTCGTCGAGCAGCAGCACCTTGGGGCGCAGTGCCAGCGCCAGCGCCATCTCGACCAGGCGCTGCTCGCCGTAGGCCAGGCGTTCGGTCGGCCAGCCGGCGTGTTCGCCCAGGCCCAGCTCGCACAGCAGCGCCTGCGCTTCGGCAGCCAGCGCCGGGTAGCCGTCGATCGAGCGCCAGAAGTGGCGGGTCAACCCTTCGCGTTCGAACAGGGCCAGCTCGACCTGGCGTTGCACCGGCAGGTGCGGCGCCAGAGTGGTGATCTGGAAGGTGCGGGCCAGGCCGGCGCGGACGCGCTGCGCCTGCGAGTGGCGGGTCACGTCCTCGCCGTTCAGCCAGACGCTGCCCGAGCTCGGCGCCACCGTGCCGCTGAGCTGGTTGACCAGCGTGGTCTTGCCGGCACCGTTGGGGCCGATCAGCGCGAGGCGGTCGCCGGCGTGCAGCTGCAGCGACACCTGGCGCGTGACGTGCAGGCCGCCGTAGCGCTTGTCGAGCTCTCGGGTCTCGAGCAGCACCGCGCTCATGCCGATGCTCCCAGGCGCGCGCGCAGCCAGCCCCAGGCCTTCTGCGGCGGCACCAGCACCACCGCCATCAGCGCGGCGCCGATCACGAACAGCCAGTGGTACGGGTTGATCGAGGCCGCGGTGTGGTGCAGCAGCGTGAACAGCACGGCACCGATCAACGCGCCGTGCAGCCGCCCGGCGCCGCCGAGGATCAGCATCACCAGCGCCTCGGCCGACAGCGCGAAGGACAGGCTGTCGAGCCCGACGATTGCGTTGGTCTGCGCCGACAGCGCGCCGGCGGCACCGGCCAGCGCGCCGGCCAGCGTGTACATGGCCAGCAGCCGCAGCACCACCGGCGTGCCCAGCGCGGCCATGCGTGCGCGGTTCTCGTGGATGCCGCGCACCGCCAGCCCGAAGGGTGAATCGACCACGCGGCGGGCGAGGTACAGGCCCAGCGCCAGCACCGCCAGCGCGTACAGCGCCGCGGTGCGGCCTTCGAGGTCGAAGGCGAAGCGGCCGAGCAGCGGTCCCATCGTGAAGCCGGTCAGGCCGTCGTCGCCGCCGGTCCAGTCGCGCGCCTTCTGCGCCAGGCTGGCGGCGATCTGCGCCACCGCGACGGTGAGCATCAGGAAGGTGAAGCCGTGGTAACGCAGCAGGAAGGCGCCGGAGGCCAGCGCGAGCAGCGCACCGGCACCGCTGCCGACCGCGAGGCCGAGCAGCGGGTCGGCATGCGCGCGCAGCGCGAAGATCCCGGCCGCATAGGCGCCGGCGCCGAACAGCGCCGCGTGGCCCAGCGTGGCCAGGCCGGCGACGCCGACGACGAGGTCCAGCGACAGCACGAACAGCGCGGTGATCGCGATGCGCGTCAGCAGGCCCAGCTGCTCGGGCAGCATCCACCAGGCGATCGAGGCCGAGCGCGAGCACGATCAGCGGCGCACGCCAGGGCGGCGCCATGCGTGGCGCTTGTGAGCCCATCGTGCTCATCGCTTCAACAAACCGTTCGGCCGCCAGGCCAGCAGCGCGGCCATGGCGAGGAAGAAGAACAGACTGCCCCAGTCGGAGGCAAGGTACTTGCTCGCCGTCTCGACCGTGCCCAGCGCCACCGCGGCGAGCAGCGAACCCGGCAGGCTGCCCATGCCGCCGACCGCGACGACCACCAGCACCAGCACCAGGTACTTCAGCGCGTAGTAGGGCTCCAGCGGCATCAGCTCGGCGCCGAGCACGCCGCCCAGGCCGGCCAGCGCGGCGCCGGCCGCGAAGCTGGCGCATTGCACGGTGCGGATCGGGATGCCCAGCGTCGCGGCGGTGTCCGGGTGGTCGACCGCGGCACGCAGCCAGACGCCGAAGCGGGTGCGCGTCACCGTCCAGGCCGCGGCGGCGGCGACCAGCAGGCCGGCAACGATGACCAGCAGCCGCTGCGCCGGCAGCGTGCGAAAGCCGAGGTCGACCGACTGCGCGATGGCCGGCGGCAGCACGATCAGCTGCACCTGCGGCCCGGCCAGCGCGTTGGTCAGCGCGATCAGGAAGAAGGCCAGGCCGATGGTGAACAGCACCTGCTCGAGTTCGCTGCGCCGGTACAGGTGGCGCAGCACCAGCGCCTCGAGCAGCGCGCCCAGCGCGGCGACCAGCAGCAGCGCCGCCGGCAGCGCCAGCCAGAAGCTCCACTGCGCCTCGCGGGTCAGCAGCGCGGCCGCGTAGCCTCCGATCATCGCGAAGGCGCCATGCGCCAGGTTGACGAAGCGCATCAGCCCCAGCGTGACCGACAGGCCGACGGCGATGATGAACAGCACCATGCCGTAGGCGAGGCCGTCGATCAGCACATTGGCCAGCAACTGCATCGTCGTGTCCCGGTCAGGTGAACGCTGCGTGGCTTACTTGTCGAGGCCGTAGTCGACCTGCGGCCCGAAGCTCTGAACTTCCTTGTTGAGCAGCAGCGTGCCGGCCTTCTCGACCTTGCGCAGGTAGACGTTCTGCACGATGTGGCGCGTCTTCGGGTCGATGCGCACCGGGCCGCGCGGGCTCTCCCACTGCAGCGCACGCGCTGCGGCCACCGCCTTCAGGCCGTCCTTCTGGCCGCCGGTGGCGGCAATCATCTGGTGGATCACGTACATGCCGTCCCAGGCGCCGACCGAGGCGTAGTTGGCGACCGCGTTCGCGTCCTTCTTCTTCAGCGCCGCGACGAAGGCCTTGTTGGCCGGCGAGTCGTGCGCCGCCGAGTAATGGAAGGCGGTGGTCAGGCCCAGCGCCGAGTCGCCGAACTTCTGCAGGTCGAACTCGTCGGTCTCGGCGGTGCCGAGGAACTGGATGCCCGCCTTGGCCAGGCCGTTCTCGTTGTAGGCCTTCACGAAGCCGAGGTTCGGCGGGCCGCCCGGCAGGAAGGTGTAGACCGCCTGCGCGCCGCTGGCCTTGATGCGCTGCACGAAGGGCGCGAAGTCGGTGGTGGCGATCGGCATGCGGATGCTCTCGACCACCGTGCCGCCCTGCTTCGTGAACTCGCTCTTCCAGGCGGTCTCGGCGTCGATGCCGGGGCCGTAGTCGGTGACCGCGGTGACGACCTTCTTGATGTTGTTCTTCGCCGCCCATTGCGCCAGCGGCACCGTTACCTGCCACAGCGTGTAGCTGGTGCGGATGAAGAACTCGCTCTTGTCGGTGATCGCCGAGGTGGCGGCGTTGAAGATCACCGTCGGCGTCTGGCTCTGCTGGATCAGCGGCGCGACCGCGAAGGCGTTCGGCGTGAAGACGAAGCCGCCGAGGTAGTCGACCTTGTCCTTGACGATCAGCTCCTGCACCAGCGTCTTGGTCTGGCCGGGGTTGGGGCCGCCGGTGTCGCGGTAGATCAGCTCCACCTCCTTGCCGGCCAGCTTGCCGCCCTGCGCTGCGATGTAGGCCTCGGCGCCGTTCTTGAACAGCGTGCCGTAGTGGGCGAAGGGGCCGGAGAAGGGGCCGACGATGCCGACCTTGACCGTCTGCGCGGCAACGCCGAACGAGGCGAACGAAACGGACACGAGGGCGGCGCTCATCGCGGCCGCGCGGCGGCGGGTGCACGGATTCATGGCTTGTCTCCGGAAGGGCGCGGCCCGGTCGGGTGCGCGTGTTGATCTGTGGCAATGATCGGTGCAGATAGTTGGTATGTCAACTAGTTGGTATTGCAACCAATGGCGGGGTTTCACCCGATGTGCATCTCGCCAGTGGGGCTTTGCCGGAGCGCAAGCGCGGCTGCATCGGGCACGATGCACCCTGTCTTTTCATCCAGGTCAAATCGGCCCGCCGGCGGCGTCGCTACCGTGCGCCCTCGCACCCGGAGACAACCCAACATGCATGAGACCCGCAAGGCCGCCGAGGCGGCACACACGCTCGCCAACCTGCCCGCCCAGCCGATCAGCGACGAGGTGCTGGTCGAGAAGTACGCCAAGGGCGACGAACGTTCGATCGCTGCCGTGCATGCCCGCGTGGCGCGCGCGCTGGCGCAGGCCGAGCCGGCCGAGCAGCGCAAGCAGTGGGAAGAGCGCTTCGCCGCCGCGCTCGACGCCGGCTTCGTGCCGGCCGGGCGCATCCAGTCGGCCGCGGGCACCGACCTGTCGGCGACGCTGATCAACTGCTTCGTGCAGCCGGTGGGCGACTCGATTGCCCACGACGACGAAGGTCATCCCGGCATCTACACCGCGCTGACCGAAGCCGCGGAAACCATGCGCCGCGGTGGCGGCGTCGGCTACGACTTCTCGCGCATCCGCCCCCGTGGTGCCTGGGTCGGCAGCACGCAGAGTTCGGCCTCCGGCCCGGTCAGCTACATGCGTGTGTTCGACCGCAGCTGCGAGACGGTGGAGAGTGCCGGCGCGCGCCGCGGCGCGCAGATGGGCGTGCTGCGCTGCGACCACCCGGACATCGAGGAGTTCATCCACGCCAAGGACGGCGGCGACCTGAAGAACTTCAACATCTCGGTGGGCGTGACCGACACCTTCATGGAGGCGGTGCAGGCCGATGCCGACTTCGAGCTGGTGCACCGCGCCGAGCCCGGCACCGCGCAGAAGGCCGCCGGTGCCTACCAGAAGGCCGAGGCGGCCGGCCAGGGCGGGCACGTCACCTGGGTCTACCGCAAGCTGCGCGCGCGCGACCTGTGGGAACAGATCATGCGGTCGACCTACGACCATGCCGAACCCGGCGTGCTGTTCCTCGACCACATCAACCGCGACAACAACCTGTCGTACTGCGAGACCATCGCCAGCACCAACCCCTGCGCCGAGCAGCCGCTGCCGCCGTATGGCTGCTGCTGCCTGGGTTCGATCGACCTGACACGCTTCGTGCGCGACCCGTTCGAGGCCAATGCTTCGTTCGATGACGCGGCCTTTGCCAAGGTCGCCAAGGTGGCGACGCGCATGCTCGACAACGTGCTCGACGTGACGGTCTGGCCGCTGCCGCAGCAGCAGCAGGAGGCGCGCAACAAGCGACGCATCGGCCTCGGCTTCACCGGTCTCGGCGATGCGCTGGTGATGCTGAACCTGCGCTACGACACGCAGGAGGCGCGTGCGATGGCGCGCCGCATCAGCGAGGTGCTGCGCGATGCGGCCTACGAGGCCTCCACCGAGCTGGCGCGCGAGCGTGGCGCCTTCCCGCTGTTCAATGCCGACCTGTACCTGAGCGGCAGCACCTTCGCCTCGCGCCTGCCGCAGGCGGTCAAGGACCGCATCCGCGCGCACGGCCTGCGCAACTCGCACCTGCTGTCGATCGCGCCGACCGGCACCATCAGCCTGGCCTTCGCCGACAACGCCAGCAACGGCATCGAGCCGGCGTTCAGCTGGACCTACACGCGCAAGAAGCGCATGCCCGACGGCAGCTTCAAGGAGTACGCGGTCGAGGACCATGCCTGGCGCCTGTACCGCCACCTGAAAGGCGAGAGGGCGCCGCTGAGCAACGCCTTCGTCACTGCGCTGGAGATGAGCGCGAAGGCGCACGAGGCGATGGTCGCCGCGGTGGCGCCGTGCATCGACACCGCGATCAGCAAGACCGTCAACGTGCCGGCCGACTACCCGTACGAGGACTTCCAGCACCTCTACCTCGAGGCCTGGCAGTCGGGCCTGAAGGGCCTGGCGACGTACCGGCCGAACGCGGTGCTGGGCTCGGTGCTCAGCGTGACGCCGACGGCGGCCGCGCCGCTGCAGATCGAAGACAAGAACCGCCGCCTCGCGCTCGACCGCCTGCCGGCGCCCGTGCTGTCGTCGCTGCGCTGGCCGGGCCGGCCCGAACTGCCCGGCGGCAACCCGGCCTGGACCTTCATGATCAACCACCCGTTCGGCAGCTTCGCGCTGTTCGTCGGCGAACTGGCGCCAGAGGGCGGCGGCTCACCACAACCGTTCGAGGTGTGGGTCAACGGCGCCGAGCAGCCGCGCGGCCTGGGCGCGCTGGCCAAGACGCTGTCGATGGACCTGCGTGCCAACGACCCGGCTTGGCTGCAGCTCAAGCTCGATGCGCTGACCACGGTGGCCGAGGAGCGTTCGTTCGAGATGCCGTTCCCGCCGCACGGCGAGAAGCGCCTGTTCCCCGGCGTCGTCGCTGCCACTGCGGCGGTGGTGCGCTGGCGCTGCGAGCAGCTGAGGGCCTTGCCGCGCCTGGGCCAGAAGGTGGCGACGCCGGTGATCGACGCGATGTTCAGCCGCGACGAGCCGCACACCGGCCCCTCGGGCACGCTGGCCTGGGCGGTCGACATCGACAACCCGGCCACCGGCGAACACTTCACGCTGACGCTGAAGGAAGTCACGTTGCCGGGACCTGACGGCGGTACGGTCACCCGGCCGTGCGCGGTCGGCTTCAGCGGCAACTACCCGCGTGCGCTCGACGGGCTGGCGCGGCTGCTGTCGCTGGACATGCGCGTGATCGACCCGGCCTGGATCGGCATGAAGCTGCGCAAGCTGCTGAACTACGCCGAGCCGCTGGGCCACTTCATGGCCTTCGTGCCGGGGCTGCCGCACGGCGAGCGTCGCCAGCAGACCTGGCCGTCGACGGTGGCCTACCTGGCGCGGCTGATCATCCACCGCTACGCGATGCTGGGCGTGCTCGACGAGCAGGGCTTCCCGCTGCGCGACATGGGTGTGCTCGAGACGCCGAAGGGCGGCAGCACGGCGACCACGCCGGCGCTGCAGGCCGGCTCGGTCTGCCCCGAGTGCGGCAACCCGACGGTGATCCACAAGGACGGCTGCGATTTCTGTACCGCCTGCGGCTACGTCGGGCAGTGTGGGTGAGGCCGGACGTGGATCAGTGCCTGCGCACTGATCCGCGCCTGCCGAACCGCCCGAGCTCTGCGAGGGCGTGGGGGAGTGTGTGCCTGGCGCTGGTGGCAACGGCCACTGCCGCCCCGACCCTCGCCCTCGACCACCGCCGCGCCGGCGACATTCTCGAGAACGCGCTGCCCGCCGGCGCCGCCGCCATCGAACTGTGGCGCGGCGACACCGAGGGCCTGTGGCAACTGGGCGCGTCGTTCACCGTCACGCTGCTGGCCACCCAGGCCCTGAAGAAGGGCCTGGACGTGCAGCGCCCGGACGGTGGGGTCGAATCCTTTCCGTCCGGCCATGCCGCCAAGGCCTTCGCCGCCGCCACCTACATGCATCGCCGGCACGGCCTGGACTCGGCCTGGCCCTGGTACGTCGCGGCCGGCTACGTCGGCTGGACGCGTGTCAATGCCCACCGGCATCGCTGGGGCGACGTGGCCGGCAGCGCGCTGCTGGCCGGGCTGTCGAGCCGGTGGCTGGTGACACCTGCCGGCGAGGCCGGGGTGTCGCTGCTGCCCTCGGTGGGGCCGGGCGGGGTCTTCGTCGAACTGCAGGCACGCTGGTGAATCGCGCTGGCGCCGCGCCTCAGTCCAGCTGCAGCAGGACCCGCCGGCCCTCGATCTTCACCGGGTAGCTGCGCAGCGCCTCGGTCACCGGCGTGCAGGCCGGCTGGCCGTCGCGCACGTCGAACTGGCCCTGGTGCAGCGGGCATTCGATCAGGTGGCCGTCGAGGAAGCCGTCGCAAAGCCGCGCATGGCCGTGGGTGCACAGGTTGTCGGTTGCGTAGACCGCGTCGCCGACGCTGTAGATCGCGATGTCGCGCCCGGCGACCTCGACGCCGATCACGTCATCGGCCGGCAAGGCGTCGGCCGCCATCGCGTCGATCCAGTTCGTCTCGTTCATGTCAGATCGGGTAGATGATGGAGTTGGGGATCATCTCGCTGTCGTAGATGCACTCGCGGCGCGCGAACTTCAGCCCGGCCGGCGTGCGCACGACCACGTCGAGGTAACGGCCGACGTTGAACACCGTCGACGGTTCGGACAGCTTGGTGCGGAACACGGCGTAGTTCGACTCGCATTCGAAACGGCCCGCCTCCGCCTTGTGCACGACCGGCGTGCCGACCACGTGGCGCTGGTAGTAGGGGTCGTGGAACAGCGTCTCCTGGATGCCGTAGACACGGTCCTTCAACATGCCCTTGCTGGTGAAGGACAGCGTGGCCAGCGGGAAGCCGCGCTCGTGGTTCTCGCGCGGCTGCAGCCGGTAGACGCAGTCGTCGGTGAAGAACTCGGGCCACAGCTCCCAGCGCCCGGAGTCGACCGCGTGGGCGTAAGCTGCCTGCAGCTGGGTCAGTGCCAGCCAGTCCTCGAAGTTCAGGTTGGTCGCCATCGTTCAGTCCTCCCGTTCCATCACCTCGCGCCAGTAGCGGTACATGCCGCGGATCAGCGTCTCGGTCACCATGTGCTCGGTGTCCTCCACCTCGCGGCCGCCGAGTTCGGCCAGCGCGCGGTGAAAGGGCTTGCTCTCGAAGGCCTGCTGCGAGAACGCGATCACCTCGCCGTCGTCGGCCGAGACGAAGCCGGCCGGCCCGAACAGGTTGGCCTGGCGCAGGCGGCGCTGCGTCATTTCCTCGCTGTCGTCGTCGAAACCGAAATGTGTCCAGACGAAGTCGAAGCTGCCGTGGCCGTTCGGCTGGATGTGCCGCGTCGACACGCTGTTGACCTGCTGTTGCAGGATCACGCTCGGGAAGATCGTCGTCATCACGGCCGTCGGCCCACCCCACCACGGCTCGGGCACGATGTCGAGGAAGCTCGGGTCGTGCAGCTGCATGCCCTGCTTGAAGCTGGACACCTGCGTCAGCTGCCCGGCCTGGCCGGCGCTGCCACGCGTGGAGATCATCGCTGCGTGGCGGTGTTTGGCATCCATGCGCAGCTGCGACTTGTTGTCGGCGCGCCAGAGCCCGAAGGTGACGAACCAGGTGTGCAGCAGGCCCGGGTGGTACGGGTCCTTGATGTTCTCCTGCATCAGCTTCCAGTTGCCCGGGATGCGCTGGCGGTTGTAGCCGAGGATCGTCAGCCGGCGGCCGTTGAACAGGCGGTCGAAGTAGCCGAGGATGGTCGGGCCTAGATAGTCCTCGAAGGGCTCGACCTCGGCATCGAAGGACGCGAACACCACGCCGCCGCGCGTGGCCACGCGCAGCCTGGTCAGGCCGTGCTCGGCGGTCTTGAAGTCGGCCGGCATGCCGCCGAGCAGCTGGCCGTCCTGCTTGACGCCGCGACGCAGCGGCACGCCCTGCAGCTCGCCCTGCAGCGTGTAGCTCCACTGGTGATAGGGGCAGACGAAGTCGCGGCGGTTGCCGTGGCGCTCGCGGCAGAAGCGCATGCCGCGGTGCGCGCAGACGTTCTCGACGACGTGGATGGCGCCGTCGGCATCACGCACCATGATGACCGAACGTTCGCCGACCACCGTGCGCTTGAAGTCGCCCGGGTTCGGGATCTCGGCCTCCAGGCCGACGTAGCACCAGTGGCCGCGGTAGAACAGGCGCTCCAGCTCGCGCTTGTGCACCTCCTCGCTGGTGTAGGCCGCGAACGGGATGCGATGCGTGCCGTCGCCCTCCCACTGCGGTGCGGTGGGGAACAGCGTCGATGCCTCGTTCATCTCTTGTCTCCTTCAGCTGCCTTGTGTGTAGAAGGCGTCGGCGCAGACATGCCCGGGGGCGATGCCCATGCGCCGCACCAGCGCGGCCGTGGCCTCGACCATCGGTGGCGAGCCGCACAGGTAGGCGCGCCAGCCGGCCAGGCTGTCGAAGTCCTGCGCGATCGCCTCGGTGACCAGGCCGCAGCGCAGTTCGCGCCGGTCGCCGCCGGTGGCGACCACGATCTGCAGCGTCATCGCCGGGTGCCGGCGCTGCAACGCCAGCAGCCATTCGAGCCCGTACAGGTCGCGCGGCGAACGTGCGCCGACGTAGACATGCACCGGGTTCTTCATGCCTTGCGCAACCATCCCCCTCAGGATGGACAGCACCGGCGCCAGCCCGGTGCCGCCGGCGACGCAGAGCATCGGCCCGTCGTGGCGCTGTCGCAGGTAGGCCGAGCCCAGCGGCCCGCTGACGCGCACCGTGTCGCCCGGCCGCAGCGTCTCGGCCACGTAGCCCGAGACACGCCCACCGGGCACCACGCGGACGTGGAACTCCATCTCGGCGTCGCCGGCCAGGCCGGCCATCGAGTAGGGGCGGATGTGCTCGGGCGTGAACTGCAGCTGCGCGTACTGGCCGGGTGAGAACTCGATCGGCTTGGCCGGCTTCAGCACCAGCCGGCGGATGTCGTGCGTCAGCGCCTCGTTGGCCACCACGCTGGCCTTGACGATGCGCGCCGGATGCACGACCACCTCGTCGGGCTCTGCGATCTCCACCGTGCAGGGCTCGGTCACGAAGGTCTGGCAGGCCAGCACGTGGTCGTCGCCGGCTTCCAGCGGGCTGCGCTGCGCCCGGCCGGCGTCGAGCACCTCGCCCTGCGTGATGCGGCAGCGGCAGGTGCCGCAGCGCCCGGCCATGCAGCTGTAGGACATCGGCACCTGCGCGGCGCGCAGCGCCTCCAGCAGGTTGGCACCCGCGGCGACCTCGATGCGGCGCCCCAGCGGCTCGATCCTCAGTTCCATGGCGGCGATCTTGGGCGCCCGAGCACAATCAGCCAACGGGATCGTGCAAATAGACTTCATCACCGGCCGTGATATCGCAGGCCGCCGGAGCGCCGCCATGGAACTGCACCAGATCGACCTCAACCTGCTCGTCGTCTTCAACCAGCTGCTGCTCGAGCGGCGCGTGTCGAAGGCGGCGGAGAGCCTGGGCGTGTCGCAGCCGGCGGTCAGCAACTCGCTGGCCAAGCTGCGCCGGCTGTTCGGCGACGAGCTGTTCCTGCGCACGCCGCAGGGCATGGCGCCGACGCCCTTCGCCGAGCAGCTTGCCGAGCCGGTGGGCTACGCGCTGGCGATGCTGCACGGCGGCATCAACCAGCGCAGCGAGTTCGACCCGGCGCGCGCGCAGCGCGCCGTGACCATCGGCATGACCGACATCGGCGAGATCTACTTCCTGCCTGCGCTCGCCGAGCGCCTGCGCCGCGAGGCACCCGGCCTGACGCTGAGCACCGTGCGCAACACGGCGGGCAACCTGCGCGACGAGCTCGAGACCGGCAAGGTCGACCTGGCGATCGGCCTGCTGCCGCAGCTCAAGGCGGGCTTCTTTCAGCGCCGCCTGTTCACGCAGCGCTACGTCTGCCTGATGCGCCGCGGCCACCGGCTCGACAAGCGGCGCCTGTCGCTGGCCGAGTTCTCGGGCGCCGAGCACCTCGTCGTCGTCTCGGCCGGCACCGGCCACGGCCAGGTCGACGAGTTGCTGCAGCGCCAGGGCGTGCAGCGCCAGGTGCGGCTGACGGTGCCGCACTTCGTCGGCGTCGGCCACATCCTGCAGGGCTCGGACCTCATCGCCACCGTGCCGGAGCGGCTGGCCGACCGGCTGGTCGAGCCGTTCGGGCTCAGCCGCGTGGCGCATCCGGCGCGGCTGCCGGAGGTGGCGATCAACGTCTTCTGGCATGCCCGCTACCACCGCTCGCCGCTCAGCCTGTGGCTGCGTCAGCAGGTGGTCGAGCTGTTCGGCGATGCCACCACGGCGGCGCGGCCGCGGCTTCACAAAACTTGACGCACGCGCGTCGGCGCGAAACGCGGCGCCGGCAACATCGCCCCATGCGTCGTTCCGTGCCGGGTGCCGGGGGTCAGCGCCCCGATCGCGGTGGCGCGGCGCGGCGCTGGCTGGACGGCACGCTGCTGCGGCGCCTGCTGCTGCTGATCGTCGTGGCGCTGGCGGCGGGGCAGCTGCTGGCGTGGTTTGCGCTGCGGTCGTGGCAGCCGCTGCCGCCGCCTCCGCCGCTGCCGCCACCGCCGCATGCCGACGGGCCGCTGCTGCTGGCCATGATGCTGCCGCCGGCGCCGCCCGATCCCTGGCTGGCCGGGATGATGGGCATTTCGCCCCCCGACGAAACGGCCTTGCCGCCCCCGCCCGGGCCGGCGTGGCAGCCCTTGCTGCTCGATTGGGGGGCGCGCCTGCTGCTGGTCGGCCTGGTGGCCTGGTGGGGCGCACGCTGGCTGGCCCGGCCGCTGCGCCAGTGGCTGCGCACGCGCAGCCTGATGATCGCGTCGGTCTCGCACGACCTGCGCACGCCGCTGGCGAGACTCGCCGTGCGGCTGGAGACGATGCAGGCCGAGCCGGCGCTGGCCCAGCGCTGCCTGGAGGACGTGCGCGAGATCGATGCGCTGGTCACGGCGGTGCTCGAGGCCGCCCGCGCCGGGCGCGACGACGGCCCCGCGCCGACGCAGCGCTGCGACGTCGCGGCGCTGGTGCATCGGCAGTGCGAGCGCCTCGTCGAGCAGGGCATGGCGGTGACGATGCCACCGCCCCAGGCACCGGCCTGGGCGAGCGTGCACCCCGGCGCGTTGCGCCGGCTGGTCGACAACCTGGTCGGCAACGCCGTCCGCTACGGCGAGCACGCCGAGGTGCGCGTGTGGGTCGCGGGCGAGGGCGTCCACGTCGTCGTCGACGACGACGGCCCCGGCATCCCGCCGGCCCGTCTCGAGGCGGTGTTCGAGCCCTTCTGCCGGCTCGACGACGGCATGCACCCTGCCGCCGGCGGCGTCGGCTTGGGACTGTTCATCGCCCGCGAACTGGCGCAGCGCCAGGGTGGGCGGCTGCGGCTGAACAACCGCCCCGAAGGCGGTCTGCGTGCCGAGCTGATGCTGCCGCGCGAGCTGCCTCAGCCCGCACGCTGCGGCGGCACGAACATGTAGCCTTCGCCGCGAACGGTCTGGATGAAGCGCGGCTCGGCCGGGTCGGGTTCGAGCAGCCTGCGCAGGCGCATGATGCCGGCGTCGACGGCGCGCAGCAGCGTGCCGTCGGCGCGCGGATGGGTGGCTGCGTGCAACCGCTCGCGCGAGACGGCCTTGCCGGGTCGCGCGCACAGCTCGGCGAGCAGGCTGTGTTCGACGCTGCTGAGCTGGCGCACCTCGTCGCCGCAGTGCAGGCTGCGCGTGCGCGGGTCGAAGTGGTAGTCGCCGATGCGCACCGGTGTGGCCGGCGCGGCGGGGTTCGCCGCCACGGCCGCTGCGGCGCGGCGCAGCAGCGCGCGGATGCGCGCCAGCAGTTCGCGGGCCGAGAAGGGCTTGCACTGGTAGTCGTCGGCGCCGAGCTCCAGGCCGACGACGCGGTCGACCTCGTCCCTGAGGCCGCTCAGCATGATCACCGGGAACTGATGGCCGCGGGCGCGCAGCTGCCGGCAGGCCTCCAGCCCGGACATGCCCGACAGGCCGACATCGAGCACGACCAGCCCCGGTGGCGCGACGGCGACACGCGCCAGCATCTCCTCGGCCGACGCCATGCCGCTGGCGGCCAGCCCGTGCTGCTCGAGGTAGTCGCACAGCACGCTGCGCAACTCGCGGTCGTCCTCGACGACGAACACCTGTTGGCGTGGCGGCGGGCTGGTCATGGTCGAGGGTGGCAGCAGGGTCGGATTGCCTCGATTGCAGCGCCGCTGCGTCAACGGCGCTTGAGCCGCTGGTGAAGAAATGTGGCTGAACATGACGCCGAAATCGCCTCAGGAGCGAGCGCCGAGCAGGTCGGCCTTCAGCGCGGCATCGACCGGCTCGTCGCCGAGCCAGATGCGCAGCAGCGCGGCGTAGATGCCGGCGTCGGGCTCGGGCTCGAGCAGCGGCGCGCCGTTGAGCCGCGGCACCGCGCCGTGGCCCGGCAGCCAGTCGAAGGCCAGCGTGTCGCCGCGGCGCAGCGCGCAGTCGCGCCGCGACAGCGCCGCGCCGAGGCGGGCGGCGTAGTCGGCGAAGCGCTCGCGCTGCGGGCCGCGGCTGTCCGCCGCCTTCTGCACGACCTCAATGAAGTCCTGCCCGCAGACGTCGCGCAGCAGCGTGATGACCAGTCGGCGTGGCCCATCGCTGTTCAACGGGTCGGCCGGCGCCGCTGCCCGGGCCTCGGGCAGGTACAGCGCGATGACGTAGAGCCTGAGCACCAGCGCCCGGGTGGCCACCGCCGCGCCGCTCAGGCGCAGCAGCCGGCCGCCCACCGGCGCCGTGTCGGTCAGGCGCACGCCGGCCAGGTCGGCGGCCATGGCGGCAGCCGGCGCGTACAGGGCGAGCGCCAGCGCCAGGCGAGTCCAGTGCGTCGGGTTCATCGTCGGGCTCCCGCGAGAGTCGATGGCGCCGGCTCACCAGACGCGCAGGCTGTTGGTCAGCGCGCGCTGCAGCCAGCCGCGGCGTGTGCTGTCGGCGGTGTCGCCGCTGCCGACCGACTCGAGCCGCGCGTCGACGACGTCGGCCGAGGCGACCACGTTGCCGGCCTTGATGTCCGACGGGTTCACGATCCCCGAGAAGCGCAGCACGGTGCTGCCGTTGCTCATCGCGATGCTGCGTTCGCCGGCGACCACCAGGTTGCCGTTGGGCAGCACGTTGATCACCGTCGTCGCGATGCGGCCGTTGAAGCTGCTGTTGCTGGCCGCTTCTCCGGCGCCCTTGAACGAGTCGCTGCCGGAGGCGCTCGCGTCCAGGTTGAGCAGGCTCTTCAGCGCGCCGTTGACCGACGACGAGCTTGTCCCCGGCCCCTTCGACGCGACCTTGTTCTCCCGGCTGGTGTCGCTGTTCTGCTTGATGCTGCCGGACAGGTTCTCGGCGATGTCGATCTTCAGCGTGTCGCCGATGTTGCGCGGCCGTCGCTCGCCGCTGAACAGGCTGGTGATCGGTGCGTTGGGCTGGAACAGCGAGCCGGTGGCGATGCGCTCGACCTGCTGCGGCGGCGGCAACGGTGCGGCGCTCAGGGGCACGGAGATCGTGCTCGGTGGTGCGCTGGCGCAGGCGGCGGCCAGGGTTGCCGGGGCCAGGCAGAGCAGGCGAAGGACGGTCATGGTGGGCTCCAGGGGTCTAGTTCTCGAAACCGGTGATCAGCGCGGTGACCACCGGCGCCAGCTTCTGGCGCGTCGGCGCCCACTTGCCGGACAGCACGCCGGCACCGGCGTCGTACTCGCTGTGCGAGAGCACGCGGCCGTCGGCGCGCTGCAGCGTCAGCGCGGCGTTGCGCATGTACAGGCGCTTGTCGCTCTCGAACGGCGGCGCGTCCCAGTCGGCGTAGGCGACATAGCGCAGCCAGTGGCTGCAGGCCGCCGCGCCACTGCCCGGCGCGTAGACGCGGCTGTCGACGCGGTGGGTCTTCAGCTCGATCTGTAGCGCCGGCAGGATGTCTCCCACCGGTGCATCGGGGTTGAACTCGATGCAGACCTCGGACACCGGCGCATGGAAGTGGTAGACGGTGTTGCTGGCCTTCGCGCCGACGCTGGACGCCGCCATCGTCGCGGCGCTGCCGGCGGCCTTCAGCAGCTCCCAGGCCGGTTGCGGCGACAGCACCGAGCAGCCGGCCAGCAGCGAGCCGAACATCGTCAGTGCGGTGAGACGCAGGGCGGCGTCCATCAGGTCGTCTCGTCGAGCGCGTTGCCGATCGCCAGACCGGCCGTGGTGGCGTAGCCGGCCAGGCTGCCGAGCAGGTCGCCGACGCCGTCGACGACGCTGCCGCCGAACTCGCCGACCGTGTCGACCGCGTCGCCGGCGGCCGAGCCGATCGTGTCGGCCGCCTGCTCGATCCCGTCCGAGACGGCGGCGAATCCGTCGCCGATCGAGTCGCCGAGCCGGCTCAGCGCATCGCTGCTGAACGTGCAGGTCGACTCGGCGGCGGCGCCGACGGCATCGGCCGCGCCGAGCACCGTCGCGACCACCGGCCCGAAGGCCTTGGCGTTGCGCTCGTAGCTGCCGAGTTGCGTGTTGGCCGGCACATAGGCCGAAGCCAGGGAGTTGATGGAGGACATGGCGATCTCCGCAGTTGGGGTGAGGAGATCGTAGGAAGCGCCGCCGTCGCGGAACGGCCGAACAGCGGGCCGCGCCGGCCGGTGTGTGCGCCCGCGTGCGCTCGTGTGCGTTCGTGTGAGCCGGTGTGCGACGGCGTATGCCGTCGCGTCTCAGCGCCTCAGCGCCAGCCGGCGATCGTGACGCCCAGCCCGGCCTTGTTCTGGCGCAGGTTGTAGTCGATCAGGCTCTCGCCGTAGCCGCTGAACAGCTGCAGCTGGCCGTGCAGCGCGCCGGCCAGCGGGAACACGTAGTCGATCTGCGCCGAGCCGCGCGACTGCGTGCCGCTGCGCATCGAGTGGCGCAGCTGCAGCGACAGCGCATGCTCGCCCCAGTAGCGCGCCAGGCGCAGCTCCAGGCGGCCGACGTAGTCGGAGATGTCGGGGTTGTCGTCGTCCTTGGGCGCTTCGTTGATGCGGTTCCAGCCGCGCAGTTCGGCCACCCAGTCGTCGCGCTCGACGGCGAGGCCGCCGATCAGGCGGTTCCAGCTGCGCGACAGCGGCAGCGCACGTCCGTTGGACTGGTGGTTCAGCGACAGCGAGGCCATGCGCAGCTTCCAGCCGGGCAGCGCGATGTCCAGCGGCGCCACCAGCATCACCTCGGGCTCGTAGTTGGTCTCGCGGAACGGCCGCGAATCGGCGCCGTTGTAGAGCTGCCAGCGCGACGACTGCGTGTAGCCGCCCCACAGGCTCATCGGCGTGCCGAACACCGAGTGCGCGAACTTCGCCTTCAGGCTGATCTGGTACTTGGCCTCCACCGACTTCAGCACCAGCGGGTCGGCGACGCCGTGCTCCGGCGACGGCGAGCCGGGGAGGCGGTTGACGCGGTCGGTCCAGGTGCCCGGCAGCAGGTAGACCGGCTTGTAGGCGCGCGGCGCGAACAGTGCGCTGCGCTGGCCGTCGAGGTCCCAGCGTGCGCCGAGCTGCGAATCGGGGTCGATGCTCGACACCGGTGTCGGCGCGGGCATCGGCGCCGCTGCCGATGCCGCGCCGCCCGGCCCTGCGGCCTCCGCCGGCGTGCTGGCGGGTTCGGTGCGGCCGTGCAGGCGGTCGTAGCAGGCCAGCCGTGCGGCGGGCTCGCTGAGCACGGTGCAGTCGGCTGCGCTGGTCTGCGCGCGGGCCGGGGTCGTCAGGCCGCCGGCCAGGCCGGCCAGCAGCATCGCGGTGCAGATCGATCGAACCATCGCTTCGGTGTTCCTGCTCGGGCGGACAGACCCGCAGTATCCGGTACGCGCCGCGGTCTTTGCCGGCCCCGCAGAATGTGGCGCCAGATGGATTCGCTGTCCCAGATCGCACTCGGCGCCGCCGTCGGCGTGGCCACGCTGGGCCGGCGCACGCCGGTGTGGAAGGCGGCGCTGTGGGGCGCCGTGGCCGGCACGCTGCCCGACCTCGACGTGTTCATCGACCATGGCGACCCGATCCGCAACATGGTGCTGCATCGCGCCGAAAGCCACTCGCCGTTCTGGCTGACGCTGTTCTCGCTGCCCTTCGCACTGCTGGTGGCGCGGCTCGCCGGCGAAGCGGCGAACTGGCGACGTTGGTGGCTGGCGATGTGGCTGGCGCTGGTGACCCACCCGCTGCTCGACGCGATGACCGTCTACGGCACGCAGCTCGCGCTGCCGTTCTCCGACCACCCCTACGGCGTCGGCAGCGTCTTCATCATCGACCCGCTGTACACGCTGCCGTTGCTGGCCGGTACCGGCTGGGCGCTGGCGAAGAAGGGCGGCGGGCGGTCCTTCGCCGCCAATGCGGCCGGCCTGCTGCTCAGCACCGCCTACCTCGGCTGGGGCGTGCTTGCGCAGGCGCAGGTCGAAGGTGTCGCGCGCGAGTCGCTGGCCGCGCAAGGCATCGCGGCCGAGCGGCTGCTGGTCACGCCGAGCCCGTTCAACTCGCTGCTGTGGCGCGTGGTCGCGGTGGCCGGCGACGATTACCACGAGGGCTTCCGCTCGCTGCTCGACCGCACGCCGGCAATGCAGTTCGACCGCTTTCCGCGCGGCACCGCGCTGGCTGCCGAGCTGCCGGGCCACGACGGCCTGCGCCGCATCGCCGCCTTCAGCAAGGGCTTCTACAAGCTGCAGCAGGATGGCGAGCGTGTGCTGCTGACCGACCTGCGCATGGGCCAGGAGCCGGCCTACATCTTCACCTTCGTGATCGCCAAACGCGCCAGCGCGCCGGTGCCGCTGGCGGTGGCCGAGCAGGTCGGCGGCCGGCCCGATGTCGGCCGCGTGCTGCCCTGGCTGTGGCGGCGCGCATTCGGCGAGCCGCTGCCGCCACCACGCTGACCCGTCGCCCTGGTGCAGACTCCGGCCATGTCGCAGCGCCAGCAGCTTCGCTTCGTCACCTCGGCCGACGGCACGCGCATCGCAGTGGCCTCGATCGGCAGCGGCGCACCGCTGGTGCGTGCCGCTCACTGGCTCAGCCATGTCGAGCACGACCTCGCCAGCCCGGTCTGGCGGCCCTGGCTGGAGGCGCTGTCGCGGCAGCACAGCTACATCCGCTACGACCAGCGCGGCTGCGGGCTGTCCGATGCCGACGTGCGCGACTACTCGCTGGACGCCTGGGTCGCCGACCTGGAAGCGGTGGTCGACGGCCTGGGCCTGCAGCGCTTTCCGCTGATCGGCATGTCGCAGGGCGGGGCGGTGGCGGTGGCCTATGCGGCCCGCCACCCGGAGCGGGTCTCGCAGCTGGTGCTGATCGGCGCCTATGCGCGCGGCGTGCTGCGCCGCGACCCGGACGACGCGCAACGGCTCGAGGCGGCGACGCTGATCAACCTGATCCGCATCGGCTGGGGCAGCGACAACGACGCCTTCCGCCGGCTGTTCACCAGCCTGTTCATCCCCGGCGGCACACCCGAGCAGCACCAGTGGTGGACCGAGCTCGAGCGGCTGACCTCGAGCGGCGAGAACGCGGCGCGCATGCTGGAGACCTTCCACCAGGTCGACGTCAGCGACCTCGCCCGCCGGCTCGACCTGCCGACGCTGGTGCTGCATGCGCACGGCGACGCCCGCGTGCCCTACGAGGAGGGACGCCGGCTGGCGGCACTGATCCCGGCGGCGCGCTTCGTCACGCTGGACAGCCGCAACCATGTGCTGCTGGCCGGCGAACCGGCCTTCGAGGTGCTGCTCGCCGAGCTGCACGCCTTCCTGTCGCCGGTCGCCGCGGCGTTCGAGTCGCTCGGCCTGACCGCTCGGAACAGTGCCGTGCTGGAGCTGCTCGCGCAGGGCCTGGACAACCACCGCATCGCCGAGCAGCTCGGCAAGGGCGAGAAGACGGTGCGCAACCAGGTCTCGGCGATCTTCACCAAGCTGGGCGTGCGCACACGCGCCGAGGCGATCGTGCGTGCACGCGAGGCCGGCGGGCCGCGCTGAGGCGCCCACGAACGTGGGAGGGCGGGACCCCGGTCCCACGTCCTGCAGCGCGGGCGCGGCGGCTGCGGGACCGCTGCCTCATGCCGCACGGCGCGCAGCGCCGGACAGTGAGACCATCTTCACTGCGCCACTGCTGGAGCCCCCCATGGCCGTCTTCGCCCTGCTCTACGGAGGGATCGTCTACACGATCTTTCTCGCCACCTTCCTCTACGCCATCGGCTTCGTCGGCAACCTGTGGGTGCCGAAGTCGATCGACCTCGGCATGCCGGCCGGCGCCGCCGGGCTGCCGCTGTCCGCTGCACTGCTGATCAACGTGCTGCTGCTCGGTGTCTTCGCGGTGCAGCACAGCGTGATGGCGCGGCCGGCCTTCAAGCGCTGGTGGACCCGCTTCGTGCCCAAGCCGGTCGAGCGCAGCACCTACGTGCTGCTGGCCAGCGCGGCGCTGATCCTGCTGTTCGCGCAGTGGCGGCCGATCGTCGCGGTGGTGTGGGACCTGTCCGGCGGGCCGCTGGCCACCGTGCTGGCCGTGATCCACTGGAGCGGCTGGGGCATGGTGCTGCTCAGCACCTTCCTGATCGACCACTTCGAGCTGTTCGGGCTCAAGCAGGTACTGGCGCGGCTCGCCGGCCGCGAGCTGCCGGCGCCGGTGTTCCGCACGCCGCTGCTGTACCGCCGCGTGCGCCATCCGATCTACCTCGGCTTCCTGCTCGCCTTCTGGGCCGCGCCGGTGATGACGGCGGGCCACCTGCTGTTCGCGATTGCCACCAGCGGCTACATCCTGATCGGCATCTGGTTCGAGGAGCGCGACCTGATCGTGCTGTTCGGCGAGCGCTACCGCCGCTACCGCGAGGAGGTCGGCATGCTGTGGCCACGCCTGGGCGGGCGCGCGGCCGCGAAGCAGCCCGACGCCGGCGGCAGCACCGGCCCGGCGGCGCGGCACTGAAGCCGGCGTGTGGCATCAGGCCTGCCAGACCGCGTAACCCGCCTCGCGCAGGCCGATCGCCAGCTCGACCTCCATCTCACGCGCCGCGTCGTAGGGCATCGGGTTGTAGACCGCGTACAGCGCCGGCAGCAGGCGCAGGCCGTACTCGAACACGAAGCGGTTGGCCTGGATGCCGGCCTTGTGGCGGTCGAAACGTTGGTCGGGGTCCAGCCCGGTCATGCCGACGTAGACGCAGCGCTTCGTGATGTCGTGGTCGGGGTTGGCGCGGCGGAAGCTGGGTTCGTTCCAGACGCGCATGTCGAGCTCGACCACGTAGACGTGGTGGCGATGGCGCGCCGGCCGGTCGGGTCTCTTCGTGGCCACGGGAAGGCGTTGGTTGCCGGAGCTCTATGCTATGCGCCATGACCCCCCGCGGCGAAACCCTGCGCGCCCTGCTGCACGAACGCCTGCGCGGCATCCCGGTGCATTCGCTCGACCCGGAGGGACGCCGCCGCGCGGCGGTGGCGGTGCCGGTCACCGAGGCCGGCCACGGTGCCGACCTGCCCGGCCTGCCGGTGCATGCGCAATGGAGCGATGCCCCGGCGCTGCTGCTGACCCGCCGCGCCGAGAGCCTGCGCAGCCATGCCGGCCAATGGGCGCTGCCCGGCGGGCGCGTCGACGCCGGCGAGACGCCGGAGCAGGCGGCACTGCGCGAACTGCACGAGGAGGTCGGCCTCGCGCTCGATGACTCGGCCGTGCTGGGCCGCCTCGACGACTACGCCACCCGCTCCGGCTACCTGATCACGCCGGTGCTGGTGTGGGCCGGCGCGGCGCGCGACCTGCTGCCGAACGCCGGCGAGGTGGCCTCCATCCACCGCATCCCGACCGACGAACTGCTGCGCAACGACGCGCCGCTGCTGAACCAGGTGGCCGGTGCCGAACACCCGGTGCTGCGCATGCCGGTGGGCGCCACCTGGATCGCTGCGCCGACGGCGATCTTCCTCTACCAGTTCCGCGAGTGGCTGCTGCTCGGCCGCGCAACACGCGCGGCCCACTTCGACCAGCCGGTGTTCGCCTGGCAATGAGCTCGCTGCCGCCCGCCCCGCTGCGCCCGCTGTGGCAGCGTGCCGTCTGGACGGCGGCCGGGCTGCTGGCCATCGCGCTGGGCATCGCCGGCATCTTCCTGCCGCTGCTGCCGACCACGCCCTTCATCCTGCTGGCGGCGTTCTGCTTCTCGCGTGGCAGCCGGCGCTTCGAGGCCTGGCTGCTCGCCCACCCGCGCTTCGGCCCGATGGTGGCCGACTGGCGTGCCCGGCGCGCCGTGCCGCGCCGCGCCAAGCAACTCGCCTGGGTGATGATGGCGCTGGGCAGCGCCTGGGCCTGGTGGGTGATGCCCGAACCCTGGCGCTGGCTGCCGGCGCTGGTCTGCCTCGCCGTCGCCGCCTGGCTGTGGCAACTTCCGGATGCCGATCCCCGATGAGCTCGACACACGCACACCACGATCACCACGGGCACCACGACCACGAGGAGGGCCACGCGCATGAACACGGGCACAGCCATGGGCACGGCCATGGCCACGTCCACGCGCCGGCGAACTTCGACCGCGCCTTCGCGATCGGCATCGCGCTGAACACGGCCTTCGTCGCCATCGAGGCCTTCTACGGCTGGAAGGTCGACTCGCTGGCGTTGCTGGCCGATGCCGGCCACAACCTCGGCGACGTGGCCGGGCTGGTGCTGGCCTGGGCTGGCGCGGCGGCAGGGCGGCTGCGGCCCAGCGAACGCCACACCTACGGCTTCAAGCGCGCCAGCATCCTGGCCGCCTTTGCCAACGCGCTGCTGCTGCTGGTCGCGATGGGCTCGCTGGCCTGGGAGGCGATCGGGCGGCTGCACTCGCCGCAGCCGACGCAGGGGCTGACCATCATCGTGGTGGCCGCCGTCGGCATCGTGATCAACGGTGCGACTGCGCTGCTGTTCATGCGCGGCGGCAGTGACATCAACCTGCGCGGCGCCTTCCTGCACATGGCGGCCGACGCACTGGTCTCGGCCGGCGTGGTGGTCGCCGGTGTGCTGACGCTGACGATGGGCTGGAGCTGGATCGACCCGGTGGCCAGCCTGGTGATCGCGCTGGTCATCGTGGTCGGCACCTGGGGGCTGTTCCGCCAGTCGCTGCACCTGATGGTCGACGGCGTGCCGGCGCACCTGAACCTGGTCGAGGTGCGTGAGTTCCTGGCCAGTCTGCCCGGCGTGGCGCAGGTGCACGACCTGCACGTCTGGGCGATGGGCACCGCCGAGGTGGCGCTGACGGCCCACCTGGTGATGCCCGACGGCCCGGCCGACGACGCCTTCCTGGCTGCGGCCACCGAACGGCTGCGCGAGCGCTTCGGCATCGCGCATGTCACCTTGCAGAGTTCGCGCAAGCCCCTGATGGCCGCCTGCGGCGTCTGAGCAACGGCCGGCCTCACGGCACCGCTTCGGGGGATGGGCGCGTCCGTAACTTGCCGTTACCGTGGTGGTACTGCTTCACGGAAGTACCGCCATGCTGCCTCGCCCGACCGACCTGCTGCACACCTCCGTGGTGATCTCGGAGCTGCCGGCCGTGCCCCGCATGCCGGCACCGACACCGCTGCCGACGCTGCGCCAGCCCGGCTGGATCGAGCAGGTCGGAGCCTGGTTGGCCGCGCGCCGTGACGCGCAGCCGCTGCTGCCGCGCCGCAGCGCCCAGGTGCTGATGCTGCGCGCGTGAGCCGTGGAGCGCAGGCGGCTCGACTCAGGCCCGCGCTGCATCTTTCTCCTGAGCGAAGGCCCTTCGATCACGAGGGCAGGAAGTCCAGCGGGTAGGTCACCGACATCGGGTTGACGTCCTTCGCGCCGAAGTCGAAGCCGCGGATGCGCGCCAGCAGCTTGGCTTCGAGGTCCGCCGCCTTCAGCTCGCTCGACTCGATGCGCACGTCGGTCACCTGGCCGGACGGTGCGATCGTCAGCTTCAGCACCACCTTGCCCTGCAGCGACGGGTCGTCGCGCAGCGCGCGGTTGTAGATCGCGTAGATCGCGCCCTTGTTGCGGTCGAACACCAGGCGCACTTCCTCCAGCGAACGCGAGGCCTTGCCGCCGCCGCCCTTGGCCACCGAGCCACCGGCACCGCCGCCGCCGCCCACACCGGTGCCGTTGCCGCCCTTGCCGGAGCTGCCACCGCCGCCCGGGCCGCCGCCACCGCCGCCGCCGGCCACACCTTCGACCAGCGTGGTCGCGCGGCCGGCGAGGCCGCCGCCGCCGGTGTCGCGGCTGTAGGACGCGGTGTTGATGCCACCCGAGCCGCCAGTGGCGTTGGAGGTGATCATGTTGCGGTCGGGCAGGCCCGGGTCCTTGCCGGCACCGACGCCGACACCCACGCCCGCGCCGACACCGGGGCCGGCCTTGATGTTCTGGTTGATCTGCACGGCCACCGGCGCGCCGCGCAGCTCGGCCAGTTCGTTCTTCATCGCCAGCAGGCCGACGCCGGCCGCCTTGCGCCGCGCGCCTTCGATCTCGCCCGGCGGCTTGCCGGGGATGGGCTGGCGCGCCTCGGGCGCGATCGCCTTGGGCAGCGGCTTCGCGTCGGGCAGCGGCTTGGCCACCTCGGGCTTGGTGTCGGCCTTGGCCTGCGCCTCGGTCTTCGCCTGCTCCAGCTTCGCCGCCGCCTTGGGCGGCGGTGGCGGCTCGCGCTGTTCCAGCACCAGCTTGGCCAGCCGCGGCGGCAGTTCCACCGGCGCGGCGCGGTCTTCCTTGGGCCGCGGCATCAGCAGCAGCACGATGCAGATGATCGCGCTGAGCGCCAGCACCGTGCGCAGGATGCGCTTGAAGCGCGCCTCGTCCTCGGGCGAGATCGCCCAGGGCAGCACCGAGACGCGGAAGGAGATCGCGGCGGCGCTCATGTGAGCCCCTCGTCCGACGAGTACGTCGTCCGATCCCCCGAGGGGATGCGGGCCGGCTTGGGAGCGGCCCGGCGCTCGGCCCGCGGGCAGCAATCAGTGTGTTTCATGCCTTGCCCGCCTTCTGCGAGACCGCGAAGGACACGTCGCTGAAGTTCGCGCGCGCCGCGGTGTACATGACCTTGCGCAGCAGGCTGTACGGGATGCTCTTGTCACCCATGATGGTCACCGCCTGGGTGGGCGCCTCGCCTTCCTTGCGCAGCACGCTGCGACCGGCCTGCAGGTCGAGCTCGGCCTTCAGCGGCGCGATCAGGTCGCCCTGCACCGCCATCGCCTCGGCCACCGTCGCCACCTTGCGGCCGGCCACCAGGATGTCGGTGGCGCTGACCGTCACGACCAGCATCTCCTTCGGGCTCTTCTCGGCGGTCGACTGCGGCAGCTTGACGGCCTGCGCGGTCGACAGGATCTCGACGCCGGTGCTCGACATCAGGAAGAAGATCAGGATCGTGAAGATGTCGATCAGCGCGACCAGGTTCATGTCCAGGTCGGAGTGGTTGCGTGCCTTGCGGGCCGCACGCCTCTGGATCGGGGTCAGTTTCATGCGGACCGCCTATTTCTTGGCGACGCTGACCGGCGCGTCGCCGATCGAGATGTCGGGGAACAGCTCGGCCATCTCGGTCTTGCCGGGGTGGGCCGCGCTCGGCACCTTGGCCTCGCGCACCGCGTCCATCAGCTGCACCAGCACGTCGTAGGAGGTGTCGGGCTGGGCCAGCACGGTGGCCGTGCGGGTCTGCGGGAACTTGGCCTTGACCTGCTGCATCAGCGTGGACAGCGCGACCAGGTCGTGGCCCTGCGGCGTGGCCGGAATGTGCTGGATCAGCCCGCCGATGCGGTCGCCGACGTCCAGCGCGTCGGGGCGGATCACCACCTCGAGCTTCAGGTCGTCGACCTTCAGCTGCTCGACGCCGGAGTTCTGTGCCGGCAGCGACAGCTCGATCACCGACAGCCGCGTGAACACCGCCGTCGACAGCAGGAACGGCACCAGCACGACGATGACGTTGATGAACGCGGTGACCTCGAGGCTCGCCGCGGGCTTGCGCAGGCGTCGGACTCGCATGATCAGCGCGTCCCGGTCGGGGCGGTCTCGGCGCGGATGCGCTGCACCAGGTTCAGGAAGCTGATCTTGGCCGCCTCCAGGCCGTCGACGATCTCGCTGGTGCGCGCCTGCAGGAAGGCGTGGATCAGCAGGAACGGGATCGCCACCGACAGCGCGAACGCGGTGTTGTTCATCGCGATCGAGATCGAGGCCGACAGCAGCTCGGCCTTCTCGGCCGGGTTGACCGCGGCGACCGCGGTGAAGCCCTTGATCAGGCCGATGATGGTGCCCAGCAGGCCGACCAGCGTGATCACGTTGGCCAGCGTCGCGATGTAGTGGGTGCGCTTCTCCAGGCGCGGCACGATCTCCATCATGCCTTCCTCCATCGCGTTGTCGATGTCCTCGCGGCGCGCCGGGCTCTGCATGCGCTCCAGGCCGTTGGCGACGATCTTGCCGATCGCGGCGTCGGAGCCGGAGGCGACGCTGTGCACCTCCTTGAACTTGCCGTTCTGCAGCATCGGCAGCACCTTCGCCCACAGCTTGCGGTTCTCGGCGCGCGCCTTGTTGAGGAAGACCCAGCGCTCGATGGCGATGGCCAGGCCGATCGCCATGATGGTGATGCTGAAGTAGATGGCAACGCCGCTGTCCTGGAAGAACTTGACGGCGAAATCGACGATGCTCATGGTGGTGCTCCTGTGGCGGCTGTCTGTCTGTGATCTGGGGAATCAGGGGCGCGCGGGCGCCGCTGCGGGTGTGGTCGGGCTCTTGGGCGGCTGCAACTGCGCGTCGTACTGCACCTGGCGGCGGAACACGTCGCGATCGACCGGCGCGAGCGCCTCGTCGAGCACGCCGCCGCCGGGCCGGCCGGCCAGGTCGCCCGGCAGCGGCTTCTTCCAGGGCACGATGTACAGCACCTTGGGCAGTTCGCGGTTGCCGATGATCTGCGTGCGGTCGATGTCGGCGCGGTCCTGCGTCGGCGCCGCGGGCTGCGCGGCAGGCGCGGCCGGCGGCGGCGTGCGCGGCTGCGGCTTCGCGGCGGTCTGTGCCTGCACGGCGCCGGTGGCCAGGCCGAGTGCGAGCATCAGCAGGGGCATCGGAGTCATGACTGCTCCTTCTTCGCCGGCGCGCTGTTCTGCGCCGGCTTGCGGTTCTTCAGGTCGGTGACCCACTTGGCGACGCTGGCGTCCTGGCCGCCGGAGATCGCCGCGTAACGTTCGTAGGCGTCCAGCGCCTTCGCGCTGTCGCGCAGGTAGAGGTCGTACAGGATGCCGAGGTTGAGCTGCGCAGCGGCGTACTTCGGCTCGATCTCCAGTGCACGTTCGTAGGCGCTGCGCGCTTTCGCGAAGTCGCCCAGGTGGCGGGCGCTGATGCCGAGCTGGTTGAAGTAGACCGGCTGCTCGGGGCTGGCCTTGGTCGCCTGTTCCAGCGCGGTCACCGACTCGGCGAACTTGCCGGCCTGGCGGTAGATGATGCCGAGGTTGGCGTGCGGGCCACCGAGCTCGGGGTTCGATTGCGTCAGCGCCTTGAAGCCACGCTCGGCGTCCTCGTTGCGGCCGGCGCGCAGCGCGCGCAGCGCGTCGTCGAAGGCACGCTGTGCCGCCGGCGGCACCGGCGCTTCCACGCGCGCCGGGGCGGCAGCCGGTGCGGCCGTGGATGCAGCCGCCGTCGTGGCTGGTGCCGAGGCGGCCGGCGCAGGCGTCAGCGCCTTCGCCACGGGGGCGACCACCGTCTCCTGGATCTTCCGGCCGGCGTCCGACAAGGTCGAGCAACCGGCGACGAGAGCCAGCGCGGCAGCCAGGGTGGAGCGCGTCAGCGTGTCAGCGAATCGCATCGACGACTCCTTCCGCGCGTTCGCTCTTGCCGTAGCGCACCGGGCGCAGCTTGGCCAGCGCGTTGAAGCTGTCCTTGACCCACTTGTCGTAGACGCCTTCGGACGCACGCTTCGCGTTGACCTCGTGCAGCTCGATCGCCTTCTCCTCGAACGGGAAGGCCTGCTCCTCGAGCATCACGTCGTACTGCTCGCGCTCGGCCTTGGAGAGCTTCTTCGGACGTTCGGACTTGATCATCGCCTGGCCGAAGTCCTGGTACAGCGCGGCGGTGTGGAAGGTCGCCGCGGTGGTCACGTCGGCCACGCCGTAGTTGGCGGCCAGCGCGTAGCCCTTCAGCGCCTCTTCCATCTTCGCCTTCTTCAGCTTCAGGTTGCGCGCCAGCGGCTCGACCAGCGCGACCTTGCGGTACTCGGCGACGGCCGGCTCGGCCATCACCAGCGCGGCGCTGGCGCCGAGGTAGCGCGTGCGATCGGTGCGCGCGCTGCCGCCGGCCAGGTCGCCCTGGTAGATCTCCTTCATCAGCGCCGCTTCGCGCTTCGTGTCGCCGTCGGCCTTGGCGATGCGCGCCATGCGGTAGCGCGCCTCCAGGCCACGCTCCAGCGGCAACGGGTACTGCTTCAGGTAGCGCTCGTAAGTCTTGGCGGCGGTGGCGCGCGGTGCCGACTTCGCGTCGGCCGCCTTCTCGTGCAGCTCGGCGGCCTGCCACAGCGCCTCGCGGGCGACCTGCGGGTCTTTCGCGGTGCTGGCGACACGTTCGAACTCGCCGGCGGCCTGCGTCCACTGCTGGCGTTCCAGGTAGGCCAGCGCGAGCTTGGCACCGACATCCGCCTGCAGCGGGTGGTTCGGGTAGCGGCGGCGGAAGTCCTCCAGCGAGCGCGCCGCGCCGTCGTAGTCCTTCATCACGATCATCGAGGCCGCGGCGTCGTACTGCGCCGTGGCGCGGATGGTCGAGGTCGGCGCCACCGTCGCGACACGGTCGAAGTGGCCGACGGCCGCCTTCGCGTCGCCGGCCGCGCGGGCCTGCTCGCCCTGCTTGTAGACCGAGGCGGCCAGGCGTTCGGTCAGCTCGGTGCGTGCGGGGTCCTTCTCGGGCGTCAGTGCCAGCACCTCGGCGTAGGCCTTCTCCGACTGGTCGAAGCGGCCCTTGTCGAAGGCGCTGTGCGCCACCACCGTCCAGGCGACACGCCGTTGCGCCGCGGCGGCCGGCGGGTCGAGCTTGAGCACCTGCTGCGCCACGGCTTCGGCACGCTCCGGGTCGCGCAGCGCGAACAGCTTCTCCGACGCGTTGGTCAGCACGGTGCCGGTGCGGCTGTCCTTCGGGAAGGCCTGGGCGAAGCGCAATGCGCTGTCGACGCTGGTGCGTTGCAGCGCGGCCAGCGGCTCGCCCTGCGCGGCCTTCTCCTGGCCGGCGTAGCTGAGCAGCGCCGCATAACCGGCGTCGGCCGCCCTGGCGTGGTTCGGGTACTGGTAGGCGACCTTCTCGTACTCGACGGCGGCCTCGGCGAGGCGCTTGTCCTCGTAGAGCAGCTCGGCGAGCAGGAAGTTGTTCTGCGCCGTGGCGGGGTCGTCCGGGTAGGCGGCGATGTAGGCGCGGTACCACTTGACCGCTTCCTGGTAGTCGGCGCTCGCCTTGCTCTTCTGCGCGCTGGCGTGGTAGTGCTGCGCCAGCTCGGTCAGGTGCGTCTTGACCAGCGGCTGCGCCTTCTCCCAGCCGGCCGGGTTGGCGCGGCGGAACTCGCTGCCGACGCCGTAGCGCGACACGTAGTCCTTCTTCGCGTCCAGTGCCAGTGCCGGGAAGCCGTTGCCCTGGTAGATCTCGATCACGCGGGCCTGCAGCTGCGGCGCCCGCGCGTGCAGCGGCTGGCGGCGTGCGAAGGCACTGTAGGTGTCGGCGGCGTCCTTCACGCGCTCCTGCTTCAGGTACAGCTCGCCGAGCTGCTCGTAGACGCGGAACTCGTAGCTGCGGCGTGTGTCGGTGGTGATGTAGGCCGGGATGCTCTCCGCGCCCTGCAGGTTGACCAGGCTGATGCTGGCGACGCGGAAGGTGTCCTCGACCAGCTCGCGGTCGGCGCGCGACAGGCCGGGCAGGCTGTCGATCGGGCCGTCGCCGTCCATGCCGGCGGCCTTCAGGTCGAGCACGCCGAAGAAGGATTGAAGCGCCTCCTCGAGCCGGCCCTGCTTGAAGCGCGACCAGCCCTGCATGTACAGCGCGCGGTCGTTGAACTGCGTCGAGGTGGTGCTGGCCAGCACGGTGCTGTAGGCCTTCTCGGCGCGGGCGTAATCGCGCAGCGAGAACAGCAGCTCGCCGCGGCGGAAGTTGGCCTCGTCGCGGTACAGCGTGTCGGGGTAGCGGGCGGCCAGGCGGTCCAGCGTCTTCAGCGAGGTCTCGAGGTCGCCGGCCTGCTCCTGCGCGCGGGCCAGCTGGTAGAGCACGCGGTCGTTGCCCTTGTCGTCGGGGTAGGCCTTGAGGAACTCCTCGTAGCGCTTCACCGCGGCGGCATAGTCGGGGCCGGTGGCCGGGCCCTGGCCGGCGGCGGCGCGCGAGTCGGCCAGGTCCATCTCCAGGTCGCCGAGGCGGCGCATCGCCTCGCCGCGCTGCGGGGCCTTCGGCGCCACCTCGAGGAACTTGCGGTAGGCGGCGATCGTCTGCTCTTCGTTCGAGACGATGCGCTTGCCCTGCGGCACCTCGACGGTGCGGCCGGCCAGGCTGGCCAGTGTCGGCTCGTCGTCGCCGGGCAGCGTCTTCTTCTGGCTGGCGCAGCCGGCCAGGCCGACCAGCATCAGCACCAGCAGCGGGCGCATGGCGAACTCACTTCGGCGCATCGCTGTCCTTCCGCGGCGACTCGGAGGCCGCACGGTCGTACATCTGCGCGACGGCGAAGCGCGCCTGCTGCGAATAGACCGCCAGGCGTTCCTTCTGCCGGCCGAGTTCGGCCACGGCGAGCTCCTGCACTTCCTTCTGCTGGTCGCCCGACAGCGCCGCCACCTGTGGCGTCAGCGCCTTGATGCGCGCGGCCAGCTCGGCGATGCGCTTGGCGAACGCCTCGTGGCGCGCCGGCTCCTCGACCTGCGCCTTGGCCACCGCGGCCTCGCGCTCGCGCGCCTGGGCCAGCTCGGCGGCGATGGTCTTCAGGTCCTTCTGCGCTTCCCACGAACGTGCCGGGTACTCCTGCGCGAGGCGCCAGGTCATCGCGCCCGACACCAGCCGTGCACGCTGGCGCGCCCGCTCGGCGTCGGCATCGCTGCCCAGCGTCTTCACGCCTTCCTGGACGACCTGGATGGTGTCCATCAGCTCGCGATCCTTCTCGTTGGCGAAGGCGGCGGCGTCCTGCTCGCGCACGGCGCGCTCGACCTCGCCGGTCACCGCGTCGCCGCGCTGCTGCAGCGCGGCCAGGTTGACCTGGCGCGCCTGCGCCTGCACGGCCGGCAGCCGCTCGGCGTAGGCGCGGCGGCGGTTGTCGAGCATGTCGCCGAAGACGCCGAGCTTGTCTTCCCAGTCCTTCAGGTTGGACGACAGGAAGCGCAGGTCGCGCCAGTTCTTGAACGCCTCCTGGAACTCGTGGCCGGCCATCACCTGCGTCAGGTGGCTGGCGTAGGGCATCTCGGGCAGCTGGCCGATGTTCCAGAACCAGCCCATCTCCTCACCCGGGTTGCGCTCGATCAGGCCGTCGAGCAGCTTGCCGGAGCGGATGGCGCCGATCGACTCGTCGAGCCGGCCGCCTTCGCTGTCGTAGGAGGCGATCGCCGCGTTGTACTGCTCGGTCGCCTCGCCGTAGGCACCGAGCTCGGCGTAGGCGTAGGGGATCGCGATGCGCGCTTCCAGCACGGCCGCATCGCTGGCGTCGCGCCCGGCCAGCTCCAGCCAGGGCACCAGCGCCAGCTTGTAGTCCTTCAGCTCGGCAGCGGCCCAGCCGAAGCCGAGCAGCGCCTTGTTCGACTGCATCGCGTTCAGGCGCACGCGCTCGAGCGAGCGCCGCGCACCCTCCGGCTTGCCCGACTGCAGCGCGGTGAAGCCCAGCGCCAGGTTGGCCTTGTCGCGCAGCGCGCGCATCTCTTCGTTGGCCGCCGGCGTCTGGCCCAGCGTGTCGAGCAGTGCGCTGCCGCGCTCCTCTTCGCCGCTCTTGACCAGCGCGACGCCGAGGTTGAAGCGCGCGAACTGGCCGATCGGGCTCTGCTTGTCGACGCCGTCGAGCAGTGCCGCTGCGCCGGCGTAGTCGCCGCGCGCCATCATCAGGTTGGACTGCAGCAGCAGCCGGTCTTCCTCCAGCGTGCCGGGCAGCTTGCCTTCGATGCGCGCCAGAGCCTCTTCGGCCGGCGCCAGGAAACCACGCTGGTAGCGGATCTTGGCCAGGTAGAACCAGGCGCGGTCGCGCACCGCCGGCGCGGCGCCCTGGTCGATCAGCTTCGTGAAGATCTCGCCGGCTTCCTGGTGCAGGCCGTAGGACAGCAGCATGCCGCCGCGCAGCACCTCGGCCTCGTCGCGGTGCGCGACGACGCGGTCGAAATGCTGCGAGGCCATCAACGTCGTGATCGACGTGAAGTAGCGGTTCTGGAAGAAGTGGAACAGCGCGTCGCCGTAGTAGGGCGCCTCGATGGCGCGTGCCGTCTCGTTCGGCGGCACCGGCCAGGGCGCGGGCGGCCGCGCGAGCGCGGCGGTGCAGGCGCACAGCGCCGCGGCGGCTGCAGCGAGCCGCCACGCCGGGCGCAGCGAGAGCTTCACGGACATGGACACGCCTACTGCCAGACCTTGACGTCGAACTCGGGCTGCAGCTTGCCGGCGGAGTCCTTGATCTGCAGCTCGATGTACTTCGGCTCGGTGCCCTTGTCGAACTTGATCGTCGCGCCGCGCTTGTAGTCGCGCTCGTGCGGGCCCTGGCCGGTGAAGAAGGCGACCAGCTCGTGCGTGCCGGCGCGCAGGTTGCCGAGGTAGACACGCTGCACGCCGCCACGGTGCAGCGCCTGCACTTCCAGCGGCGTGTAGAGGTAGTTGGTGACGATCTTGTCGTCGAGCTTGATCTGCACCGAGTCGAGCTGGAACAGCTTGCCGACGTCCATCGAGACGAACAGCGCCACCTGCGTGTTGGCCGGGAACAGCAGTTCCTCCTCCAGCACGAGCAGGTCGCGGTTGAGGCGGATCACGTCGCCCTTGACCGCCTGGATGCGCGCGTCCAGCGTGCTCGGCGCCGGCGCGCTGGCGGGTGCGGCCGCCGGGGCCGCGGCAGCCGCTGGCGGCGCCGAGGCGGCGGCGGCCGGCGCGGCGGCGGTCTGGGCGAAGGAGTGCAGGCCGGCCAGCGCGAGCGCCAGGCCTGCCGCGAACGGCCGGAGAGAGCGGAAGAGGAACGACATGGCGCCGGTGCTTTCGGGAATCAGAAGGTGGCGGTCGCGTACAGCTGCAGCAGGTTGGCGTTGAAGCGGTACGCCGAGCCGTTGCGGATGTCGGTGAAGTTCGAGTAGTTGAAGCGGATGCGCTCCAGCGATCCGACGATCTTCAGCTCGTACTGCCCGGGCACGCGGCGCGCCGTGTAGCTCAGCTTGCCGCCGATGCCGAAGCTGCGGAATGCGCCGAGCTGGCGGTTGCGCGTCAGGTAGGTGGTCTCGGTGGTCGCGTTGTCGGCGTAGAACAGCGCCTCGCTCTGCGAGTAGACACGCGCGAAGCCGTCGGCGAGCCAGTCGGTGCCGATGTAGCGGCTGTAGCCGCCTTCCAGCGTGTGCGCCTTGATGTCCCAGGTGTCCCAGAAGTAGCGGTACTCGGCACGTGCGGCGTTGCGGTCGCCGAGGTCGCCGATGACGCGGAACTTCATCGCGCGGCTGGTGCGCGTGCGCGGCATGCGCTCGGGCACGCTGGCGCCGAACACGCGCGCGGCGCGGTAGGGGTTGCCGAGGTAACCGTCGTCCGACACCACCTCGAGGTTGGCACTGGCCAGCATGCGCGGCGTCAGCACCTGGGTCAGGCCGAGGCGGTACTGCCAGTGCTTGGCCTGATCGGTGAAGCTGGGCTCGCCCTTCTTGCCGACCTTGTCGATGCCGCGCGTGAAACCCAGCGCGACCGTGGTCATGTTGCCGTAGACCTCCTGGGCGACGTCGATGCTGAAACTGTCGGCCTGGTAGTCGGGTTCCTTGCTGCGGTACACGCCCATTGACATCAGCGAGTCGCGGTAGGCGTAGTCGACGCCGAAGTCGTAGGAGGTGCGCTTCTCCTTGAACGGGCTGGCGGTGGTGACGACGTCGATCGACGCGTTGCTGACCGAGTCGACGTAGTACGAGCCCGACAGCGACACCTTGTCGGCCAGGCTCTTGCGGACCAGCAGCGCCGGGCCGTCGGCGGTGACGCCGCCGCCCTTGAAGACGTGGTACAGCGCTTCGGCGCGGTTCTCCGGCAGCTCGATCGCCTTCGCACCGCCCATCGCCAGCAGGCTGCCGAACAGGCCGGCGATACGCTGCCACAGGCGCTGGAGCGCCAGCGCGTCAGTTGCAGCCACAGCCGCCTCCTTGTGCGCTGTTCGCGCCGCGTGAGGCCTCGCGCACCACCAGCACGTGCTCGCGGTGGCGTGCGGCCAGCGGGTCGCCGCCCATGCGCATGATCGGGTCGGCCAGGCGCTCGCGCTCGTACGGCTTCACCCAGGGCTCCGGGATCGTCGGCAGCGAGATCGACGAGCAGGCCGTCAGCGCAGCGCTGCCGGCCAGCAGGGCGAGGGTGGTGGTGCGTCGCATGCTCATGCCTTCAGCAGGTCGCGGACCTGCTGGTCGTACGTGAGCTCGTAGCCTTCGCGGTAGCCGCGGTGCAGGTGGCGCAGCTTGCCGTCGCGGTCGATGATCAGCGTGGTCGGCATCGTCGACAGGTCGTAGAGCTTGCTGACGCGCTTGTCGCCGTCGAGCAGCACCGGGAAGCTCACGCCCAGCTTGCTGGCGGTCGCCACCGCGTTGCGCGGGTCGTCGTCGATGTTGACGCCGAGCAGCTGGAAGCCCGAGGCACGGTACTTCTCGTAGATGCGGTTCAGGTGCGGCATCTCGATCTTGCAGGGGCCGCACCAGGTGGCCCAGAAGTTCACCATCACCACCTGGCCGCGCTGCTCCTGCAGGCGCAGGTTGCTGCCGGCGGTGGTGCGCAGCGTGAAGTCGGGGGCGCTGCCGGCGGGCAGCGCGGCGCGTGCGCTGCCCAGCAGGCAGGCGCTGCCGGCGGTCGTCAGCGCGGCGGCGATCAGGCGGCGGCGTTTCGGCGAGAAGTCGGAGGTCTGGCTCATCGAGGGGCTCAGAAGTAGTAGGCGAAGCCGGTGGTCAGCTCGAGGTTCTGCGTGTTCTGGCGCACGCCGAGCAGGTCGTAGCTGAAGATGTGGTCGCGCACGTCGACGCGCACCGCCCAGCGGTCGGTGAAGAGCACGCGGAAGCCGAAGCCGACGTTGAAGGTCTGCTTGCGCTGGTTGGCGAACTTGGTGCTGCCGACGCCGCCGATCACGTAGATCGACGAGGCCTTGGCGTACTTGCTGCCGAGGAAGATCTCGCCCGGGAAGACGTTGTAGCCGGCCGAGACGTTGTAGTAGCTGAGCTTCTTGTCGGTGTCGGCCAGCGGGCCGGCGCCGGGGAAGATCTCGGTGAAGGTCTTGTCGCTGACCTTGGTCAGCGCGTAGACACCTTCGACGAAGAAGTCTTCGCTGAGGTGGTAGCCCAGGCGCACGCCGCCGATGGCGCTGGCGCCGAAGCTCTGCGTCGCGTAGGTGCCCACCAGTGCGCCGACCTCGAAGTCCTTCGACGGGAAGCGCGGGATGCGTACGTCGCGGCGCTGCACCTCCGGCACGATGACCTGCTCGTTGGGCGCCTGCTGCGGCGCGGTGGTCTGGGCCAGCGCCGGCACGGCGGCGGGCAGGGCGAGCAGGGCGGAAAGGAGGGCGGGCAGTCGCATGGTGGTTGTTCTCGTTGCGAGGCTCAGAAGAAGAACGACAGGCCGCCGGTCAGGGCGCGGTACTCGCCGGAGCGGGTGTCGTTCAGGAACGCGGTGTAGATCGAATAGTCTGCGCGCAGCACGAAGCGTTCGGTAAGGTAATAGCGCACACCGACCGACGCATTGGCGAGCTTCGCGTCGGCCGGCGTGGCCGCCACCAGGCTCTGGTTCGGGATGTTCTTGAAGTTGCCGACGCCGGCAGCGAAGAACGGCGAGATGCGCTGGTCGTTGAACGGCTCGAGCTGCAGGTTGACGTGCCAGAACGTGGTGCCCGAGAAGATGCCCTGCACCTGGCCCAGCGTGGCCTCGATGCCGATGGCCTCGGAGAGCTTGTAGCCGGCCCAGAACTTGAGCATCGGCTCCTGCTTGAAGTGGCCCCAGGCGGCGCCGAACTCGGCGCGGCGCTGCAGGTAGTCGTCGAAGGCGATGTCGCGGAACGACTTGGCGACGCCCGCCTCGGTCAGCGTGGTGACCAGCTGGCGCCGGTGCACCCAGCCTTCCTTGCCGTTCTCGGTGCGCACCTTGTACCAGTCGGTGTAGCGCAGCGACAGCTCGATCCACTCGGCGCGCGCGGCAACGTGATGGATCGGGTAGCCGCGGCCGGGCCCGGTGCGCATCTCGATGTACGGGTCGGTGATCTGCACCCGCTCGCTGCGTGGCGCGTCGTCGGCGGCACGGGCCGGCATGGCCGCCGCCGCGACCAGTGCCAGCATGCACAGGCTTCGAAGCGCTCCCTGCGTGGCCGGCCTCATTGGGTCAGGCAGGCGCCGGTCGCGCTGTCCAACATGCTGTTGCCCGCCTCGCTGAACTCGTCCTGGCCCTGCGGCATCGGCCGGCTGATCCAGAAGGCGATGCGCTTGGCGTTGTCGTCGGCGGCGCTGGCGAAGATCTGCCCGCCGCCGTGCAGCACGGTCAGCAGCGGCTTGGCCAGCAGGCGGCTCTCGGCCGGCGAGCCGATCACCGTCGCGCCTTGCGAGGAGTAGAAGTTCTTGTACATGTCGGTGGTGCGTGCGACGTCGACCGTGGTGGTCGCCAGGTCCACCTCGGTGGTGTGCTGCACGACGCGCAGCGCGCCGCCGGTGCCGGTGCTGGTGTCATGGCAGCCGCCGCTGCCGCAGGTGTTGGTCGAGATCACGCCGCCCTGGTTGACCTGCAGCGGCGTGTCGAAGATGACGTTGATGCACTTCTGGAAATAGCGGAACGACAGCTTCTGCCCCCCCGCGCCCGGCGGGTTCTGCACCGGGTCGGGGTTGGACAGCGGGTTGCCGCCGCCGCAGCTGGCCAGCAACGCGGCAACGGCGATCGCGGCGAGACGCTGTGTTGTCATCGGGTCGTGCAGCCGGTGGCGATCCAGTCGGCAATCGTCTTGTACTTGGCGCCGCTGGCGGGCAACTGCGCCACCGTGCCGCCCGAGGGGTGCGGCACCGTCGACGGCCGGCGCAGCAGCGCGTTGGACGGCGCGTTGCAGACGTCGGAGATCATCGTCAACGTGACGTTGTAGTCGCCCTCGACGCTGCCGGCAAGCACGAAGCGGTTGTTGGCGAACGAAGTCGCGGTCACCGCCCCCGAGTTGCCGACCGGCTGGTGGCAGCTCGCGCAGTCGGACTGCAGGATCGGGAAGATGGCCGACTCGAAGGTCGCCTCGCTCAGCGTGCTCAGCTGCACCGGGCTGCCGTTGGCGGTGAGGTTGTTGTAGTACAGGCCGCCCAGGTCCATCCACTCGGTGACCAGGCGCTTCTCCGCGGCGTTGAGCATGGCCGCATGGTTCGGCGCCGTGTTCGGCGGGTTCGGGTGGGTGGTGCGCGCGTCGGCGCTGGACTTCAGCGTCTCGCCGAACATGATCTCGGTCAGGCGGCTGGAGCGCGCCATGCCCGTCGCGCCGCCGGCCATGGTCTCCACCAGCGCGGCACCGCGCACGATCTCCGGCTCGCCGTCGCGCAGGCGCGTCACCGGCAGGCCGGTGGTCGCGTCGATCACCGGGTCGCCGAGCACCAGTTCCTCGTACGAGGTCACGCGGCCGGTGCCGGAGATGCTGCCGCGCAGGTCGAGCTTGGCGGTGTCGGCGTGGCAGGTGGTGCAGGTGTTGGCGCCGCGGTTGCGCGTCCAGATCGGCTGGATGTGATCCGGGTAGTTGATGAAGCCGTTGGTCGGCACCGCGGTCACCAGGTCGTCGGCGGCGTTGGTGTTGCCGGTGTAGCGCACGCTGATCGGCGCACGCGCAACGACACCGGTCTTGGTGGTGTCGGCCCACACGTCGGTGAACTCCATGTCGGCGCTCAGCGCGAAGCGGCTGTTGTCCAGGCGGGTGCGCAGCGAGGCCATGGTCTCGCCGGACTGGTGCTGGCTGGCCAGCGTCGGGTTCAGCGCGGCCGGCAGCGTGTCGACCACCGTGCCGGAGTTGATCGAGGCGCCACGGCGCGGGCTGTGGCAGCCCAGGCAGGTGCGGCGCTCGCCGGGGCGGACCTGGATCCAGTTCAGGTGGGTCTGGATGCCGCGGCCCTTGGCGTCGACGACGGTCAGCGCCAGCGGCGTGTCGGCCGGCACGCGCAGCTTGAACGAGCCGTCCGGTTCGATCGGCGCGTAGCCGAGGATCTGCTGCGGCTCGAAGTCGGTCTCGCCGATCGCCTCGCGCATGCCGGTGCTGCCGGCTCCGGGCGGCACCACGCGGGTGGCGCGCACGAAACGCATCGGCGAGCACAGGTAGGTGGCGTCTGCCGGGTCCTTGATGCGGCGCAGGTCGGCGACCTGGGCGCGCGTGTCGCTGGCGTTCAGCGGCGCCGCCTTGGCGATGCCGGCGGTGCAGCCGGCCGGCAGGTCGGACGCGGCGATCATCGATTCGCCGTTGCGGTCCAGGCCGTCGGTGTCGTAGACGCTGCGCACCTCGATCTCGCCCAGGCCCTGGCCGGCCAGCGTCGAGTCGACGCTGGTCGGGTCGGTGGCGTTCGGCTCGTCACGCTTGTCGATGGCGACCGGGTCGATGTACATGAAGCCGGCCGGCGGCGTGGCCACGGGCAGGAAGGTCTGCTTGGCCGGGTCGTACATGTAGATCGAGTAGGCGGCCGGCGCGTTGTCCTGCACCGGCGCGGCGGCGCGCTCGGCGCGTGTCATCGTCTCGTCCTCGAGCGACGCGCGCTCTTCGGCGGTCAGGTTGGCGCAGGGGATCACCGTGCCGTTGCGCGTCACCTCGCAGGGGCGGTAGGCCAGCAGCACGCGGTCGGTGCCGTCCCACAGCGGGAACGGCGTCGAGATGCGGCCGTACTCCGACAGGCCGCGGTTCTGGTTCAGCGACTTCTCGGTCACTTCGGTCTGGCCGCCGGCGGCCGCAACGGTCTTGTTGGCCGGCGTGTTGTGCTCCGAGTAGTTGGCAGCGTCGATGAACATCAGCGAGCCGCCTTCCTGCGTGCGCGACAGCGCCATCAGGTCGGACGAGATGAAGCCCTTGTACTTGCCCTTCGGGTCCATCTCGCGCGGGTGCAGAAAGCTGTTGCCCGGGCTCTGCGCACCGTACATCACGAACATGTCGGTGCCGTCGGGCTTGACGCGGAACACCGCGAAGCGGTTGCGCGGGCCGACGTGCTCCCAGCGCGAGAACATGATCTCGCCGTTGCTGCGCACCACCGGGTTGCGGTCGTGGCTGGCGTTGACCGAGATCTGCGTGATCGCGCCGCCGTCCTTGTCCATCGTGTGCAGCTGCAGCACACGCTCGCGCTCGTACTCGTCGAGCGCGTAGGAGGTGCGACCACCGGCGGTGGTCTTGGTCTTGCCCTGGCGGTTCGACGCGAACACGTAGCCGCGGCCGCCCGGCAGGTAGGCCGGGTCGACGTCGTCGTCGGTGGTCGAGGCGGTGATGCGCCGGAAGGTGCCGCCGGTGAAGCCACCGGTGGTCATGTCGTACTCCCAGATGTTCCAGCGGCCGGTACAGGCGGCCGCACCGTCGATCTGGGCGGTGTTCGAGGTCGGGCACTTCATCGCGAAGACGATCTTCTTGCCGTCGTACGACACCTCGGGGTCGGACGCGTCGCCGACGCCCTGCGTGAACTTGGCGGTGATGTTGTGCTCGGTGGCGCTGGCGCTGGAGCGCTCGCGGATGATCAGGTCGCCGCCGGGCGCGCTGGGCGAGCCGTTGGTCGGGTTGATCGTCATCGACGTCGAGCGCTTGACGTACGCGATCGGCACTTCGCCGGACACCGTGACGGTGCCGTCGCTGCTGCCGCCGCCCGAACAGGCCGCGGTGATCGCCGCAGCCAGTGCTGCAAGGCCGGTGACCGCCAGGCGGCCGTGGGGATATGACAGGTTTCTCATCTTCGCCTCCTCTGATTCCGTCCCGCTCACTGGCGGGCCACGTCGACCGACGGCGAACTGCCCGAGAGCAGTCCGGACGAGTAGTGCAGGACACCGTTCGCGTCGACGACGACGGCATCCACTCCCGAAAGCGTTTCGATCAACTTCAGCCCGCGCTCGACGCCGAGCACGAACACGGTCTTGGACAGCGCTTCGGTGGTCAGCCCGTCCGTCGCCAGGATGGTCACGCTGCGCACGGCGTCGGCCGAGCGGCCGCTGCGCGGGTCGATGACGTGGTGGTGGCGCACGCCGTCGCGCTCGAAGCAGCGCTCGTAGTCGCCCGAGGTCGAGATGGCGGTGTCTTCCAGCGGCAGCAGCGCGACCACGCCGTCGGCGCGGCGCGGGTCGCGGATCGCGATGGTCCAGGGCCGGCCGCGGCGGTCGCCGAGCACGTGGCTGTCGCCGCCGGCGGTGACGATGGCATGGGTGACGCCCAGCGCGGCCAGGATGGCCACGCCGTTGTCCACCGCATGGCCCTTGGCGAAGCCGCCGAGGTCGATGCGCATGCCTTCACGTGCGAAGCGGATGCTGCGGTTCTTCGGGTCGAGGACCAGGTTCTGCCAGCCGATCGCGGCGCGGCCGCGGGCCAGCTGCTCGGCGCTCGGTACGGTGCCGGCACGGTAGTCGTACAGGTTGCCGACGCTGGCGAAGCTGATGTCGAAGGCCCCGTCGGAGAAGCGCGAGAACTCGATCGCGCGCTCGATCAGGCGGTACATCTCCAGCGACAGCGGCACCGCCTCGCGGCCGGCGTCGCGGTTGATGCGCGACAGCTCCGACTCCGGCTTGTGCGGGCTCATCGTGTGGTCGATGCGGTGCATCTCGTCCATCACCGCGGTGATGGCGCTCTGGGCCTCGCGCTCGTCGTCGGCCCACAGCTCGACGCGGATCGCCGTGCCCATGATGGCCTCGTCGCGGTGGAACCAGTCGCCGCTGCGGCACGGGAACGACCACGGGCGGCGCCAGTGTGCGCCGTGGCACGCTTGCCGAACGTCAAGCCGAAGAATGACAAGACCCGCTCCCTGTTGTGATGCGGGCGCATCTTCCGGCCTTGACGCGGTCAATTTGCGTCAAAACTTGGCAAACTGCGATGACCTTACAAAGGGACGCACAAGAAACCCCACCAGGCGTTCGGGGCCTGATTCAGGATGTTTCAGATGCGTGCAGGCGCTGCGAAAGTGATGCTCCCGCACCACAGGCGCCGAGTGTCCGCCGCAGTCAGCGCGCGAGTTCTTCTGCGGCCAGATCAACGGGCGAATTCGGTCAGCAACTCACCGGCCAGCGGCGCCTTGTCGATCAGGCCGTTCGCATCGGCCACCTGGCGGCCGTTGACCCAGACGGCGTGCACGCCGCGGGCGTCGGTGTGCAGGCGCGCGGCGCCGCCGGGCAGGTCGTGCACACGCCGTGTCGCGGCGCGGCCGACGGTCGCCGGGTCGAACAGCAGCAGGTCGGCGGCATGGCCCTCGCGCAGCAGGCCGCGGTCGGCCAGGCCGAAGATCTGCGCGCTCTGCAGCGTCAGCCGGCGCACCGCCTCGGGCAGGCTCATCACGCCGCGGTCGCGCGACCAGTGGCCCATCAGGTGCAGGCCGAAGCCGGCGTCGTTGAAGAAGGTCAGGTGGGCGCCGGCGTCGGACAGCGAGACCAGGCTGTGCGGGTGCGTCAGCAGCCGGGCCACCGCGGGCTCGTCGCTGTTCAGCAGCTGGGCGGTGAAGATCGTCGTCAGGTCTTCGTCGAGCGCGAGGTCGAGCATGACGTCCAGCGGGTCCTTGCCGGCACGCGCGGCCAGTTCGGCGATGCTCTTCTGCTCCAGTGCGCGGTGCCGCTCCTGCGACACCTGCACCACGTGCACCTTCTGCCACTCGCCGTTGAACAGGCGGAAGGTGGCCGGCGCGGCCAGTTCGGCGCGCACGCGGTTGCGGAAGCCGGGGTCGGCGAGCAGCGCCTCCAGTGCTGCGCCTTTCAGCGCCAGTGCCGGCTGCCAGCTCTGCAGGCCCTCGACCGGGTAGGGCGAGGCCAGCGTGAACTCCATCGTCAGCGGGCAGCACGAGACCTGGCCGATCAGCCGGCGGCCGCGCGTGTTGGCCGCGCTGATCGCGTCGAGGTCGTCGAACACCGCCTGCGGGTTGGTGCCGTTGTGCAGCAGCGCGGCGATCATCACCGGCCGCTGCGCCCGCGCGGCCATCTCCTCGAGCAGCGCCACCGGCATCTGCCCGCCCTTGGTGACCATGTAGACGCCGCCACCGCGGTGCGCCATCGCCTCGATCAGCGCGAGGTGCTCGGCATCGCCGGCCAGCCGCGACGGCATCGGGATGCCGGCCTCGCCGTTGTGGGCCGGGCTGGTCGAGCTGGCGAAGCCGACCGCGCCGGCATCCATCGCCTCGCGGATCACCGCGGCCATGCGCACGATCTCGTCGGGCGTGGCCTCGCGCTGCGTCGCCGCGTCGCCCATCACCCAGGTGCGCACCGACGAGTGGCCGACGTAGCAGGCCAGGTTGACCGCGCTGCCGCTGCGGCGCAGCTGCGCGAGGTACTCGGCGAAGGTCTCGAACTCCCAGCGGATGCCCTGGCGCAGCACGTCCAGCGACATGCCCTCGACCTGGGTCAGGTTGCGCATCGTGCGTTCGCGGTCGGCGGGCCGGCACGGTGCGATGGTGAAGCCGCAGTTGCCGATCGCCGCCGTCGTCACGCCCAGCGACGGCGAGGGCCGCACGTAGGGGTCCCAGGTGATCTGGGCGTCGAAATGGGTGTGGCTGTCGATGATGCCGGGCATCAGCGCCAGGCCGCCGGCGTCGACCACCTGCACGGCGTCGACCGGCAGCGAGGGCGCGATGGCGCGGATGCGACCGGCTCGCACGGCCAGGTCGGCCTTGAATGGCTCGCCGCCGCTGCCGTCGTACAGCGTCGCGCCGCGGATCAGCAGGTCGTCGCTCATGTCTGCCCCTCGTCCGACGAGTACATCGGCCGATCCCCCAAGGGGATGCGGGCCGGCTTGGGAGCGGCCCGGCGCTCGGCCCGCGTCACGCCGTGCCCCGGTTGTTGCGTCGTGCGACCCAGTAGGTCGCGCCCTGCTCGCCATAGCGCTCGGCGTGCGGCACGTCGGCGTCGAGCGCGAAAGGATCGCCGGGCCGCAGGTGCTGCGTCTGCCCACCGACGCTGAGCCACATCTCGCCCTGCACCACCAGCGCGTCGACCGCGAACGGATGCGTGTGCGTGTCCAGCACCGTGCCCGGCTCCCAGCGGCGCTCGAGCACCTCGTCGAAGCCGCGCGCGCGGGCCTGTGCGGCGAACTGCTCGAAGCCGGCCGTGCTCATCGCACTCAGGCGGCGCGCCGCTGCGCGGGCGCGAACATCTCTTCCATCGCGCGGCGGGTGCGGTAGGCGTGCGTTGTGGTGTCCATCGCCACGTCGGCCCAGCTCAGGCTCTGGCCCTTCTTCACCGGCCGCACCAGCTTGACGTTGTGCGCCAGGCCGAGCGGCAGCCCGCCCATCGCGGCCGAGGTGGTAGCCGGCAGCAGCTTGCCCCACACCGTGTAGCCGCCTTCGCCGTCGAGCATCTCGCCGGGCGCCAGGTCGCGCTTGGCGGTGGCCACCACGTCGGCGTTCCAGCTCATCGCCACGCCGGTCGGCTCGTTGCGCAGCGCGACGCTGGCCACCGAGACGCCGACCTCCAGCCCGATCAGGTGCCAGCGCTTGTACAGCGTGAAGTAGCGCCCGCTCGGGTCGGTGTGGGCGTTGTATTCCTCGAAGCAGTTCTTGATGTACTCGGTCTCGGCCTCGACGGTGACCCACACGCCCATGCGGATGTCGTAGGGGATCTTGCGGCCGTCGGTCTCCAGCGAGGAGATCACCTCGACCATGCCCTTCTTCTCGAGCACGCCGCCTTCGCTCTTCGGGCGGGTGACATACGGGATGTCTTCCACGCTGGCCGGCGGGTACAGCAGTCCGTTGCTCGGCACCGCCAGCCCGGTGGCGTTGGACACCGCGGTCGATTCGATCGACGGCTTGGAGCCGTCGAGGAAGCTGTTGAACATCTTCGGGTTCAGGCCGCCGCGCTTCGCCTGCTCGGGCGTCAGGCCGTAGTGGCCCCACACCGTCTCCGGCGTCGATTCGCTGAAGTGCGGCAGCCACTTGTGGCCGCGCCCGGCAGCGACGACCGGGAAGCCGCAGGTGCGTGCCCAGTCGACCAGGTCGCAGATCAGCGCCGGCTGGTCGCCGAAGGCCATCGAGTAGACGACGCCGGCCTCGGCGGCCTTCTTCGCCAGCAGCGCGCCGCAGAAGGCGTCGGCCTCGACGGTGACGTTGACGACATGCTTGCGGTTGTCGAACGCGGCCAGGCAGTGGTCGACCGCGGCGATCGGGTTGCCGGTGCATTCGACGATCACGTCGATCGCCGGGTGGCGCACCAGCGCCTGCCAGTCGTCGCCGACGTGGGTGGCGCCGGTCTTCAGCGCCTCGGCCAGCGAGCCGGCCTGGGTGCGCTGCGCCTCCCAGCCGACACGGGCCAGGTTGGTCTGCGCCGTGGCCGGCGAGAGGTCGGCAATGCCGACCAGGTGCACGCCGGGTGTGCGCGGAACCTGCGCGAGGTACATCGAGCCGAACTTGCCGGCGCCGATCAGGCCGATGCGCACCGGACGGCCTTCGGCCTGGCGTTGCAGGAGCTTGGCGTGGAGGTTCATCTCAGGCTGCCTTCTTGGTGCTGTCGAACGGTTCCGACGAGGTGACCAGCGCACTGCCCGGCATGCCGTTCTTCCACGGCAGATCGACCGGGTAGTCCTTCAGCAGGCAGTCGTCGGGCAGGCAGGCGATCGGATCGAACTGGCGGTGCGCGATGAACTCGGGCCGCTTGAAGCGGCGGATGTGGTTGCTGACCGCGCACAGGCTCAGGTAGACGCTGACGCGGTTCCACGGGCTCAGGTTGCTGGTCGAGGCATGCACCAGGCAGGAGTGGAACAGGATCATCGAACCGGCCGGCCCCTTGGGCGAGACGATGCCGCCGTCCTTGCCGCCGGCGCGCGCGACCAGCTGCCGGATCAGGTCGTTGTCGACCGTCCACAGCGGATAGCTGGTCGTCGTCAGGTCGTGCTTGGCGTCGACCACACCCTTCTTGTGGCTGCCCGGGATGAACATCAGCGGGCCGTTGTACTCGTTGACGTCGTCGAGGAAGATCGCCACGTTCATCGCCCGCTCGGTGGGCATCAGGTCGTCGTTCTTCCAGGTGCCGTAGTCCTGGTGCCACTGCCAGACGTCGCCCTCGAAGGCCATCTTGCCGTTGATCTTGAACTGGTGCATGTACAGCTTCTCGCCGAACAGGTCTTGCACCGGCTCGACCATGCGCGGGTGGCGCGCCAGCTTCGCGAACGGGTCGCTGTACAGGTGCGCGGCGAAGTTCGTGCGCACCGCGTCGCTGCCCTTCTCGCGCACGTTGTAGGCCTCGCGGCGCGCATACAGGTCGGGCACGGCGTCGGTCAGGCGCCTGGTTTCCTCCGGCGTGAACAGGCCGGGGAAGAACAGGTAGCCCTCGCGGTCGAATTCGGCGATCTGTTCGGGGGTCAGTCTCATGCGGTGTCTCCTTGGGCAATGGGGTCCCCGGCAGCGCGCGACGCAGCGCCGAGGTGGCGGGTGATGTGTTCGCTGGCGCGCGCGGCGTGCTCGCGCATCAGTCGTTCGGCGCGCTCGGCGTCGCCGGCGGCGATGGCCTGCGCGATGGCTTCGTGTTCGTCCCACACCGACTCGCGCAGCGCGGCCGCCTGCAACGAGGCGCCCATCGCACGGCGGATGTGCGCCCAGTGCAGCTGTGCGCTGCGCGGGATCAGCGCATTGCCCGAGGCGGCATAGACGGCGGTGTGGAAGGCGGCGTCGGCGTCGATCATGGCCTGCACGCTGCGGCCGCGCGCCGCCTTGCGGCCGCGCTCGATCAGCTTCGGATCGAGCGCCTCGCCGCGCTGCGCCGCCAGCCGCGCGGCCAGCGCGTCGAGCGCCCCGCGCACCTGGTAGACAGCGGCGATGCCCGCGGCGGTCAGCGGCGCGACCTGCACGCCGCGGCCCGGCGCGTCGAGCACCAGGCCGTCCTGCTTGAGCAGGCGCAGTGCCTGCAGCACCGGCTGGCGCGACACGTCGAACTGCTGGGCCAGGTCCTCCTGCGTGATGCGCGCCCCGGGCGCCAGCGTGCCGTCGGCAATCGCGCCGAGCAGAGCCTGGTAGACCTGGTCGACCAGGTCGGGTGCGACATGCAGCTTGATCAGCGGGGTGCTCACGGCGGCGGCGGGCTGTTGGCGTACTCTGTATACAGAGTACGACAGATCTGACCGATGTCAAACCGGCATCAACCCGGAGGCGGGCCGAAATGGCCCGAAAATACGGCCGCTGCCCAGTCCGGACCCGCCGGGCGGCACGCACCTCCCAGATCATGGCAACCATCCTCCAACACCTTCCCGTCGGCCAGAAGGTCGGCATCGCGTTCTCCGGCGGCCTGGACACCAGCGCCGCGCTGCACTGGATGAAGCTCAAGGGCGCCGTGCCCTATGCCTACACCGCCAACCTGGGGCAGCCCGACGAGCCCGACTACGACGAGATCCCGCGCAAGGCGATGCAGTACGGCGCCGAGAAGGCCCGCCTGATCGACTGCCGCGCGCAGCTGGTCGCCGAGGGCATCGCCGCGCTGCAGTGCGGTGCCTTTCACATCTCCACCGCCGGCGTGACCTACTTCAACACCACGCCGATCGGCCGCGCGGTCACCGGCACGATGCTGGTCACCGCGATGAAGGAGGACGACGTCAACATCTGGGGCGACGGCAGTACCTTCAAGGGCAACGACATCGAGCGCTTCTACCGCTACGGCCTGCTCGCCAACCCGTCGCTGAAGATCTACAAGCCCTGGCTCGACCAGGCCTTCATCGACGAACTCGGCGGCCGCGCCGAGATGTCGGCGTTCATGACCAAGGCCGGCTTCGGCTACAAGATGTCGGCCGAGAAGGCCTACTCGACCGACTCCAACATGCTCGGCGCGACGCACGAAGCCAAGGATCTCGAGCACCTGAACAGCGGCATCAAGATCGTCAACCCGATCATGGGCGTGGCGTTCTGGCGCGACGAGGTCGAGGTCAAGCGCGAGGAGGTCAGCGTGCGCTTCGAGGAAGGGCAGCCGGTGGCGCTGAACGGCAAGAGCTTCGCCAGCCCGGTGGAGCTGCTGCTCGAGGCCAACCGCATCGGCGGCCGCCACGGCCTGGGCATGAGCGACCAGATCGAGAACCGCATCATCGAGGCCAAGAGCCGCGGCATCTACGAGGCCCCGGGGCTGGCGCTGCTGTTCATCGCCTACGAGCGCCTGGTCACCGGCATCCACAACGAGGACACCATCGAGCAGTACCGCGACAACGGCCGCCGCCTCGGCCGACTGCTCTATCAGGGCCGCTGGTTCGACCCGCAGGCGCTGATGCTGCGCGAGACCGCGCAACGCTGGGTGGCGCGCGCGATCACCGGCGAGGTCACGCTGGAGCTGCGCCGCGGCAACGACTACTCGCTGCTGAACACCGAGTCGCCCAACCTGACCTACAAGCCCGAGCGGCTGACGATGGAGAAGGGCGAGTCGATGTTCTCGCCGGCCGACCGCATCGGCCAGCTGACCATGCGCAACCTCGACATCGTCGACACGCGCGACAAGCTGGCCACCTACTCGCAGGTCGGCCTGCTGCCTTCGGGCGGCTCGGACCTGCTGCCGCTGCTGAAGAACGACTGAGCGCGGGGCGGGCGCGCGGCGCTCAGCCGCGCGCGTCGAAGGCGCTGATCGCGCCGGCCACGCGCGACAGCGGCAGGATCTCGTCGACCCCGCCGGCGGCGATGGCCTCCTTGGGCATGCCGAAGACCACGCAGCTCTGCTCGTCCTGCGCGATGGTGCGTGCGCCGCGCTCGTGCATCGCCTTCATGCCGCGAGCGCCGTCGTCGCCCATGCCGGTCAGGATGATGGCCAGTGCATCGCGTCCAGCGCATTCGGCGGCCGAGCGGAACAGCACGTCGACCGAGGGCTTGTGGCGGTTCACCGGCGGGCCGTCGGCCACGGAAACGTAGTACTGGCCGCCGTTCTTCTTCAGCTGCATGTGGCGCCCGCCCGGGGCGATCAGCACCACGCCGCGTTCCAGCCGGTCGCCGTCCTTGGCCTCGCGCACGTTCATCGCGCACAGGCCGTCGAGGCGCTGCGCATACATCGCGGTGAACTTCTCCGGCATGTGCTGCACGATGGCGATGCCGGGCGCATCGCCGGGCAGCTGCAGCAGCACGCTCTCGATCGCCTGCGTGCCGCCGGTCGAGCTGCCCAGCACGACCGGCTTGTTGACCGACAGCGCATGCAGGCCGGCCACCACCGGCCGGGCGGCCGGGCGCACGGCCGGCGCGGCGCTGCGGGCGACCGCCTTGGGCCGCGAGCGCGCCGCCGTTTTCAGGGCCTGCAGCAGCTCGCGCCGCGATTCCTCGAGGAACTGCTTGAGGCCGAGTCGCGGCTTGGCGACCACGGCCACCGCACCGGCGGCCAGCGCCTCGAGCGCGGCCTTGCTGCCGTCGGTGGTCAGCGTCGAGCAGATCACCGTCGGGATCGGGTCGGTCTCCATCACCTGACGCAGGAAGGTCAGGCCGTCCATGCCGGGCATCTCGATGTCCAGCAGCAGCACGTCGGGCCGGTTCTTGCGGATCGCCGGGCCGGCCAGCAGCGGGTTGGGCGCACTGCCGGCCAGGCGGATCTCGGGGTCGCCCTGCAGCAGGTGCTGCAGCGTCTGCCGCACCACCGCCGAATCGTCGACGACGTAGACCTGGATGGTCATCAAGGCTCCTCAGACGGACACGGCGGTCACACTGGGCGCGGCGGGGCCGACGGTCCAGCGCAGGCGCCGATAGGTGTGGCCGCCGACGTCTTCGTGAATCAGGTTCACGCCGGTCGCGGCGATCGTGTCGAGCACCCGGCGCACGTTGCGCTCGCCGATCGTGTCGCGGCTGTACAGGCCCGGGAACATGTTGCCGCCGCCGTAGACGTAGGCGTCGCACAGCCCCGGCTCGATCGCGCGCGCCCGCAGCAGGGCGTGCATCGCCGCCAGCGCGGCGTCGGCGTAGTGGGCGTCCTTGCGCGCATGCGCTGGCGCCGGCGCCGCATGCACGATGTGGCACATCGCACCGACGGTGCGCCGCGGGTCGGTGAGGATCACCGCGACGCAGGAGCCCAGCAGTGTCTCGAACTGCTCGCCGCGGTTGCCGCAGGCCACGTCGCCCGGGTGCAGCACGTGCAGGGCGCCGGCCTCGGCCGCGCCGACGCCCGGGCGGTTCACGCCGCGCCCTTGCGGAAGGCGCCGGGCGCCAGCGGCTGCAGCGGCGTCCTGCACGGCACGCGGCCCTCGGCGGTGCCGAGGAACAGGATGCCGCCCGGGCGGACCTGCGAGAGCACGCGGTCGACCACCTGCACCTTGGTCGGCAGGTCGAAGTAGATCAGCACGTTGCGCAGGAAGGCCACGTCGAAGGGGCCGATGTCCTCGACCGGCAGGCACAGGTTCAGCTGCCCGAAGCTCACCCGCCCGCGCAGCTTGGGCTGGATCTGGCTCAGCCCCTCGGCCTCGCCCTCGCCGCGCCAGCAGTAGCGCTTCAGGCGCTGCGGCGTCACGTGGCGCAGCCGATCGTTCGGGTAGATGGCCTGCGTCGCGCTGCGCAGCACGCGGTCGCTGATGTCGGTGCCGAGGATCGACCATTGGTCGCCGATGCGGCCCTGCTGCTGCAGGTCGGACAGCAGCATCGCGATGCTGTAGGCCTCGTCGCCGAACGAACTGGCCGCGCTCCAGATGCGCAGCGACTTCGGCCGCGTGCGCGACAGCTCGTTCTCGAGCAGGTCGAAGTGCGCCGGCTCGCGGAAGAAGTAGGTTTCGTTGGTGGTCAGCAGGTCGACCGCCATCTGGAACTCGCCCTGATCCTGGCTGCCGGAAATCAGCGCGTAGTAGTCCTCGAAGCTCGGCAGGCCGAGCCGCTGCATGCGTGGTGCCAGCCGCGAGGCGATCAGCGGCTTCTTGTGCGCGGCGAAGGACAGGCCGATCGCCGAGTGCATCAGCTCGGCGATGGCGCGGAAGGTGTTGTCGTGCAGCGCGGGCGCCATGGGTCGGTCGCGCCGCTCAGGCGGCGATCGCCTCCTGCGAGCGGGCGCACAGCTGGGCCATGTCGTCGACGTCGAAGGCGCGGTCGGGCGCGAGCACGATCACGAAACGTTCGCCTCGCTTGGCGATGGCCTGGATGAAGTCGCGCCGCACCGAGGTGCCGAAGCTGGGCGGCGGCTCCACCGCGTCGGCGGCGATGTCGACGACCTCGCTGACCGCGTCGACCATCAGGCCGAGCTCGGTGCGCTCGCCGTCGCGCAGCGAGTCGAAGATGACCACGCAGGTCTTCTTGCCGACGCGAGCCGGCCGGCGGCCGAAGCGTGCATGCAGGTCGATCACCGGCACGACGGCGCCGCGCAGGTTGATGACGCCGCGCACGAAGTCGGGCATCAGCGGCACCGTGGTCATCGGCGCGTACTGGATGATCTCGCGCACGCTGCGGATGTCGAGTGCGAAGATCTCCTCGCCGAGCAGGAAGGTGAGGTACTGGCTGCCGCTGTCGTCGACCATGGCGTGCTCCCCTCAGTACGGGCGGAAGTTGCCGTGCGTTCCGGTCGCGCCGCCGCGCAGCGTGGCCGCCGCCACCGGCCGCGGCGTGGTGGCGCGCGCCGGCGAGTTCGGTGCGCGGCGCTCGACCACGGCCTCGCTGCGGGCGCCGGCGGAGAAGAAGCTGACCGACTGCTGCAGTTGTTCGGCCTGGCCGGAGAGTTCCTCCGACGTGGCCGCCAGCTCCTCGGAGGCCGAAGCGTTCTGCTGCGTGGCCTTGGACAGCTGGCCCATCGCGCCGCCGATCTGCGTGACCGACTGGCTCTGCTCGCTGCTGGCCGCAGCGATCTCCTGCACCAGCTCGCTGGTCTTCTGGATCGACGGCACGATCTCGTCGAGCAGCTTGCCGGCGCGTTCCGCCGTGGACACGCTGCTGGTGGCCAGGTCGCCGATCTCCTTGGCTGCTTCCTGGCTGCGCTCGGCCAGCTTGCGCACCTCGGCGGCGACCACCGCGAAGCCCTTGCCGTGCTCGCCGGCACGCGCCGCCTCGATCGCGGCGTTCAGCGCCAGCAGGTTGGTCTGGTAGGCGATGTCGTCGACGATCGAGATCTTGGCGGCGATCTGCTTCATCGCGGTGACGGTCTGCGTGACCGCGCTGCCGCCCTCGGTCGCCTCCTTGCTGGCCTTGGTGGCCATGCCGTCGGTGACGCGGGCGTTGTCGCTGTTCTGCGTGATCGAGGCCGACATCATGTCGATCGAGGCCGTGGTCTCCTCGACCGAAGAGGCCTGCTCGCTGGCCGCCTGCGACAGCGACTGGGCGGTGGCGCTGACCTGGCTGGCGGCGCCGGTCAGCGCCTCGGCAGCGCTGCGCACCTCGGCGATGATGCCGGCCAGCTTCTCGCAGCTGCTGTTGGCGTCCTGCTTGACCTGGTCGAAGGTGCCGCGCGCCTCGCGGATGATGCGCTGGGTCAGGTCGCCATTGGCCAGGCCGGAGAAGACGCGGCCGACGTCGTCGATCACGCCGGCCAGCGCCTCGCTGGTGGCGTTGGCGTCGTTCTTCACCTGGCCGAAGGTGCCGGCGTATTCGCGGCTGATGCGCTGCGACAGGTCGCCTTCGGCGAGTGCGCCGAACACGCGGCCGACATCGTCGAAGATCACCGAGGTGGTCTGCATCAGCGCGTTGACGCCGGCGCACAGATCGCCGATCGGGCCGCTCTTGCCTTCCATCGGGATGCGCGGCGTGAGGTCGCCCTCCTGCGCGGCGGCGGTGACCTTCTGCGCCTGCTCGACGGCCTCGCGCAGCATCTGGTTGGCGCGGAATTCGGCCGTCACGTCGGTGGCGATCTTGACGATCTTGAAGACGCGGCCCATCTCGTCCTTGACCGGCGCGTAGACGGCCTGGATCCAGACCGGCTGGCCCGACTTGGTGATGCGCTTGAACACCTGGCTGACCGACTTGCCTTCGTTGAGATCGCGCCAGAAGTTGGCGTACTCGGCAGAGTTCGACAGCGCGGGCTCGACGAACTGGCGATGGTGGCGCCCGGCGACCTCGTCGAGCGAGTAGCCCATCAGCGACAGGAAGTTCTTGTTCGCCGTCAGCACGTTGCCGCCGAGGTCGAACTCGATGTAGGCGTAGGCGGCGTCGATCGCGCTGAGGATGCCGCGCGCGTTCTGGCGCTCGATCTCGGACTCGGTGATGTCGTAGCGCACGCCGAGGTACTTGATCGGCTTGCCGTTCTCGCCCAGGATCGGCGCGATCACCGCGTCGACGTAATAGGGCGTGCCGTCCTTGGCGCGGTTCTTCACCATGCCGCGGAAGATCTGGCCGCGGCCGATCGTCGACCACATCTGCTTGAACACCTCCTTGGCCATGTCGGGGTGGCGGGTGGTGTTGTGCGGCTGGCCGATCAGCTCGTCGCGGGAGTACTTCGACACCTCGATGAACTTCTCGTTGATCGTCAGGATGTCGCCCTTCTTGTCGGCCTCCGAGACGATGCTGGTCACGTTCATGATGTCCGTGCGCACCTTCAGCTCGGCCTCGACCGTCTCGAGCCGCGCCTTCATCTGCTCGAGCGTCGCAGCCAGGTCGGTGCGCTCCGCCTCGGCGCTGGCGCGCGCGCGCTCGGATCGCTCCAGGGCCTGGGCCGCCTGCTGCAGCTCGGCACCGGCAAAGAGTTGGGCGAACAGGGAGGTGCTGGGCTGGCTCATGACGGTTCTCTTTCGATGGCGGGTTGAAGGGTGCGGACCGCGCTTTCCGCGGCGAGTTGGCTGAGGGAGGCGACGTCGAAGATCAGCGCGACCTCGCCGTTGCCCAGGATGGTGGAGCCCGCCATGCCGCGCAGGCTCTTGAACATGCGGCCGAGCGGCTTGATGACGGTCTGGTGCTGGCCGAGCAGCGCGTCGACCATCACGCCGAAGCGCTGGGCGCCGGACTGGATGACGACCACGCTGCTGCGCTCCGGCGGCGGCGAGTCGAGTGCGTAGAGGTGGCGCAGGCTCAGCACCGGCAGCACGCGGCCGCGCAGCTCGAGGACGCTGCGTCCGCGTGCGTCCAGCGCGGTGGCGGTGGGGCGGTTCTCGATGACCTCGACGACCGCGTCGAGCGGGAAGACGAACTTGCTCGGCCCGACGCCGATCAGGAAGCCGTCGATGATGGCCAGCGTCAGCGGCAGGCGGATCTCGATCGTGCTGCCCTGGCCCTCGACGCTGTCCAGCGCGACGCTGCCGCGCAGCGCCTCGATGTTGCTGCGCACCACGTCCATGCCGACGCCGCGGCCGCTGAGGTTGGTGACCTTCTCCGCGGTCGAGAAGCCGGCGGCGAAGATCAGCTGCAGGATCTGCTCGTCGGGCGGCGTGACGCCGCGCTCGACCAGTCCGCGCTCCCAGGCGCGCTGCAGCACCTTGGTGCGCTGGATGCCGCGGCCGTCGTCGCTGATGCGGATCACCACGCTGCCGGACTCGTGACGTGCGGCCAGCGTCAGCTTGCCCTGCGCGGGCTTGCCGCTCGCCGTGCGCTGCTCGGGCGTCTCGAGCCCGTGGTCCAGCGCGTTGCGCACCAGGTGCATCAGCGGGTCGGCGATGCGCTCGACCATCGACTTGTCCAGTTCGGTCTCGCCGCCGACGATCTCCAGTGTGACGTCCTTGCCGAGTTCGGCGGCGGTGTCACGGACGACGCGGCGGAAGCGCGAGAAGGTCTCGCCGATCGGCACCATGCGCAGCTGCAGCGTGCCGTTGCGGATCTCCTCGATCAGCTGGCCGATCTGCTCGTTGGCCTCGACCAGCGTGCCCTGGCGGGTCTGCCGCGCGAGCAGCAGCGCCCCGGCGCCGGCGATGACCAGCTCGCCCAGCAGGTTGATCACTGCGTCCAGCCGGTCGGCCTGCACGCGGATGTAGCGGCCGCTGTCGGCACCGGTGTCGCGGGCCTTCTGCTGCTTGTTCAGCGCCGCCTCGACGATCTTCGGGTGCACGCCGGCCTCGGCCTGCAGGATCTCGCCGAGCCGCGGCGCCTCGCCGGCGGCGACGCCTTCGCTCTGCCGCTTCAGCGCGCGCGCCAGCTGCTCGTAGCTGACCACGCCGATGGACATCAGGATCTCGCCCAGGCGCGGGCTGTCGGGCAGGTCGTCGACCAGCGTCGCCAGCCGCTCCGGCGTGGCATCGGGGCCGATGATGTGCAGGCGCGCGTCGTCGGCGACGAAGCTGAACGCGCCGTCGATCGCCTCGCGGCCGCGGTCGGTCTGCAGCACGAAGACGAAGCCGAGGTGGCAGCTCTCGGGGTCGAGCGCTTCCAGGGTCGGCACGGCGTCGGTGTCGCAGCCGATCGCGTCGAGCGTGCCGAGCTGGGCGACGTAGTTCAGGATCGCCAGCGGATCCATGCCGTTGCGGAAGGTGTCGGTACCGAAGCCGACCGAGACATGCCAGCGGCCCACCCCGCCGGCGCCCTGCGGCGCACTTGCGGCCATGGCCGTCGCGCGCGACGGCACCAGCGCACCGAGCTGGGCCACCAGCGCGGCACGGGTGGCGACCCCTTCGCTGTCGTCCAGGCCGCCGCTGGCCTGTTCGATCAGGCGGCGGATCTGGTCGTTGCAGCGCAGCAGCAGCGTCGACAGCTCGGGCGTCAGTGCGATCGCACCTTCGCGCAAGTGGTCGAGCAGGGTCTCGACGTGGTGCGTGAAGGCAACCACGGCGTCGAGCCCGAAGATGCCGGCTGAGCCCTTCACCGTGTGGGCGCAGCGGAACAGCGCGTCGAGCAGTTCGCGGTCGCCGGGCGCGTCCTCGAGCTGCAGCAGCAACTGCTCGATGGCCGCGGTCTGCTCCTGCGCCTCGCTGATGAAGGCCGGCAGCGCCTCGGCGATGAAGCTGTTGTCGTGGTCGGCGGCGCTCATGCGCGCGCTCCCGCGTTCAGCAGCGCGAGCAGGCCGAGGCGCTCGCAGGCACTGTGCAGCGCCGGGCTGGGATTGATCAGGCACAGCTCGCGCTGCTGCGCGGCCAGCGAGCGCGACAGCGCGACGATCAGCTGCACGCCGGCGGCGTCCACCTCGGCCACCGACGCCGCGTCGACGGCCAGGGGCCCGTCGCCGTGCTCGGCCAGCCAGGTCAGCCACGCGCTGCGCGTTTCGCCCGCGGTGTAGATGCTCAGCTCGGCCGGAAGGGTCAGGGCGATGCTCACGCGGGCCTCCTAGGGCAGGATCAGCTTGGACACCGCGTCGAGCAGTTGCGGCGGATTGAAGGGTTTGACGATCCAGGCCTTGGCGCCGGCGGCGCGGCCTTCTTCCTTCTTCGCGTCCTGGCCCTCGGTGGTCAGCATCACCACCGGCGCGAACTTGTGGCGCGGGTGCTGCTTGACGTTCTTGACGAAGGTGATGCCGTCCATGTTGGGCATGTTCACGTCGCTGACGATCAGGTGCACCTTGGCCAGCTTGTCGAGCTGCCCGAGGGCGTCCTTGCCGTCGCCCGCTTCGTGCACGTCGTAGCCGGCCCGCTGCAGGGCCAGCTTGACGACGGTGCGCAGCGAGCTCGAGTCGTCGACGATCAGGATGGTCTTGGCCATGATGTGACTGCCGTTCAGAAGAAGGTGGTGTCGCTGCTGGCCGAGGCGCTGGGCGTGGCCGTCTGCGTCGAGGACGCGGCCCGCTGCTCGGCCGTGGTGTAGCCGGCCGACAGCAGGGCCTGCCAGTCGGCGGCATCGGGCGCACGGCCCTGGTCCAGTGCGCTGCGCAGGTGGTCGGCGGCCGTGGTGATGGAGTGGCCGACCTGGTCGAGGATCTGGCTGACGCGGTCCTGGAACTGGAAGGCGATCATCAGCTGCTCGACCTGCGCGCGCACCGCCTCGCCACGAGCGCGCAGCTGCGCGGCGCGCTCGTTGAGTTGTGCAACCGCGGCGTCGACATCGCCGATCACCTCGCGGATGGTCTGTTCCGAATGCTGGATGCTGCTGCTGTCGCGGCGCGCGTGCTCGTCGGCCCGGGCCAGCGTCTGGCCCATGCGATCGCCGAAGCCGTTGACCTGCTCGGCGATGCGCCGGCCGGTGTTGCCCGACTCGGCCGACAGCCGGCGCACCTCGGCGGCCACGACCGCGAAGCCGCGCCCGCTTTCGCCGGCCCGCGCGGCCTCGATCGCCGCGTTGATGGACAGCAGGTTGGTCTGGCGCGCCAGCTTGCCGACGTCTTCGGCCATGCCGCCGAGGCTGCTCGACGCGCCCGACAGTTCACGTACCGACGCGAGCACCTGCTCGCGCGACTTCATCGAGGACTGAAGGGTGCCGAGCAGGCCCAGCAGGCGCTGCTCACACTGTGCGAGGACGGCGGCTCGCTGGTCGAGGCCGGCCTGCCCGGGTACGTCGTCCGCGGGTGGCGCGATGATCGCGTCCAGGTCCGACAGGATGGCCGAGAAGCCGGCCAGCAGGTCGCCGGTGGCCTCGCGCATCTGCGCCTGGGCCGTGCCGATGTGGGTGTTCCAGAGCGCAGCGGCCTCGTCGATCCGGGCGGCGAAGGCCGCGGCGTCCGACGCCGCAGCCGGCGCACGGCGGCCGGCGGGCAGGCAGCGGCGCAGTGCGGCCAGGACCGCCTGGAGCGGGGCGATCGGCTCGTTCCGGGAGCTTTGCAGGGTGGCCATGGGCGCGTGGTGCAGTGGTGTCGAGCGGTCTCGACTGCACTTTCGGCACCCCTGCCCAAACCCTGAGGGGAAAATGCGCCAAATGTCCCGGATCTGATAGATGTCAAATCTGACGCCCGAGTCAGATTCCGCGCCGCCCGAAGGCTCCCGCCTGCGGCACGGCGTGCCGTGGAGGCCCGGTCAGCTGTTGAACGGGTCGCGCGCCGGCGGGGCCTTGCCGAGCAGCGCGTCCTTCAGCTGGGCGTCGGCCGGGTTGTTGCCGAGCCAGATGCGCAGCAGCGAGGTGAAGAACTCCGGCTCCTTGATCGGCTCGATCGAGGCCTTGCCGTTGATCAGCACCGTCGTACCCTGGCCAGGCACGAAGTCGACCGAGAAGGAGTCGCCGGCGACCAGCTTCTTCTTCGCCGCGAACAGTTCGCTCAGGCGCAGCGTGCCGGCGATCGACTTGGAGAACTCCTCGCGCGGCGAGTTGTCCTGCATGCCGCGGGTGAACAGCTTGCCGAGTTCGTTGGCGTCGATGTCGCGCAGCATCACGATGTGCATGCGCTTGGGGCCGGGGGCGGCCAGCACCGCGTCGGTGGTCGCCGCCTTGGCGCCCATGTACAGGCCGGCGGTGTAGACCTTGAACACGGCCTTGTAGCGGATGCCGGCGCCGTTGAGCAGCAGCTTGGCGTTGCCGACCTGGGCGCTGGCTTCGTACTTGACGCCGGCGAGTTCGGTGACGGACTGGGCCTGCGCCAACGGCGTGCCGAGCAGGGCCGCCAGCGCGGCGGCGAGGACGATGGTGCGACGGATCACGACGCTCTCCAAAAGTGTGTGTCGGCCATGTCGGCCGCGAAGCCTCGCAGTGTGTCAAACGCGCGCCGCGCCTGTCCATGACGAATTCCACGACTCGGGAGCCCTCCCCAGGCGCTTGGTGTGCGCTGCTACACTCGGCGCCCATGTTTTCGACGCGCAAGCAAACCAAGGGGTCGCACGACCGGGGAGCCTGGCCCTGGCGCCGCTCCTGCCGCCACGCCGGGCGCTGACCCGGCGCGTTTGCCTTGCCGCGGAGCGCCGCGTTCGACCATGAAGCGCGCCCTTCGGCTCCATCGGCTGGACCCTCCAGCCGGCACCACCGAATCGAACCGTCATGCGGGCGCAGCTGCCGTCCGCCGGGCCGTGGAGGGCCCTGACCCGTGATCACCGAACTGGAATTCAAGAGCCTGGCCGCGCAGGGCTACAACCGCATTCCGCTGCTGACCGAGGCCTTCGCCGACCTCGAGACGCCGCTGTCGCTCTATCTGAAGCTGGCCTACGGCAACGGCGGCGGCAAGCACAGCTTCCTGCTCGAGTCCGTGGTCGGCGGCGAGCGCTTCGGCCGCTACTCCTTCATCGGCCTGCCGGCACGGACGCTGCTGCGCGCCAGCGGTTTCAGGGCCGAGGTCGTCACTGACGGCGCCGTGGTCGAGACGCACGAAGGCAATCCGCTGGACTTCATCGACCAGTACCAGAAGCGCTTCAAGGTGGCGCTGCGGCCCGGCCTGCCGCGTTTCTGCGGCGGCCTCGCCGGCTACTTCGGCTACGACGCGGTACGCTACATCGAGCCCAAGCTGGCCAGGACCTGGAAGGACGGCGGCATCGACACCCCGGACATCCTGCTGCTGCAGTGCGAGGAGCTGGCGGTCATCGACAACCTGTCCGGCCGCCTGTACCTGATCGTCTACGCCAACCCGGCTGAGCCCGAGGCCTACTTCAAGGCCAAGCGGCGCCTGGCCGAGCTGGGCGACAAGCTGAAGTACAGCGTCACCGCGCCGCAGGTCAAGCGGGTCGCCGCGCACGGCGTCGAGCGCGAGTTCGCCAAGAGCGACTACCTCGCGGCGGTCGAGAAGAGCAAGGAGTACATCGCCGCCGGCGACATGATGCAGGTGCAGATCGGCCAGCGCCTGCGCAAGCGCTACACCGAGAGCCCGCTGTCGCTGTACCGCGCGCTGCGCTCGCTGAACCCCTCGCCCTACATGTTCTTCTACGACATGGGCGACTTCCAGATCGTCAGCGCCAGCCCGGAGATCCTGGTGCGCCACGAGCATGTGCCCGAGGGCGAGAAGGTGACGATCCGCCCGCTGGCCGGCACACGCCCGCGCGGCGCCTCGCCGGAGCAGGACAAGGCGCTGGAGGCCGAGCTGCTGACCGACCCGAAGGAGCGTGCCGAGCACGTGATGCTGATCGACCTGGCGCGCAACGACATCGGCCGCATCACCAAGACGGGCAGCGTCAAGGTCACCGAGGCCTTCGTGATCGAGCGCTACTCGCACGTGATGCACATCGTCAGCAACGTCGAGGGCCTGCTGAAGGACGGCATGACCAACATCGACGTGCTGAAGGCCACCTTCCCGGCCGGCACGCTGACCGGCGCGCCGAAGATCCGCGCGATGGAGATCATCGACGAGCTGGAGCCCAGCAAGCGCGGCATCTACGGCGGGGCATGCGGCTACCTGAGCTTCGCCGGCGACATGGACGTGGCGATCGCCATCCGCACCGGCATCGTCAAGGACCAGACGCTGTACGTGCAGGCCGCGGCCGGCGTGGTCGCCGATTCGGTGCCCGAGATGGAGTGGAGGGAGACCGAGCACAAGGCGCGCGCGCTGATCCGCGCCGCCGAACTGGTGGAAGAGGGGTTCTGATCATGCTGCTGATGATCGACAACTACGACTCGTTCACCTTCAACCTGGTGCAGTACTTCGGCGAGCTGGGCGAAGAGGTGCGCGTGTTGCGCAACGACGAGATCGACGTCGCCGGCATCGCGGCGCTGCAGCCCGACCACCTGGTGCTGTCGCCCGGGCCCTGCTCGCCGGCCGAAGCGGGCGTGTGCGTGGAAGCCATCCAGGCGTTCGTCGGCAAGCTGCCCATCCTCGGCGTCTGCCTCGGCCACCAGGCCATCGGCGCGGCGCTGGGCGGGCGCATCGTGCGCGCGAAGACGCAGATGCACGGCAAGACCGACGTGCTGCACCACGACGGCCGCGGTGTCTACACCGGCCTGCCGCAGGACTTCACGGTGATCCGCTACCACTCGCTGGTGATCGAGCAGTCGACGCGGCCCGAGCTGCTGGAGATCACGGCGACGTCGCAGGACGGCGAGATCATGGGCGTGCGGCACCGCGAGCTGGCCGGCACGAAGACGCCGCTGGAAGGTGTGCAGTTCCACCCCGAGTCCATCCTCACCGAGCATGGTCACGCGATGCTGAAGAACTTCCTGGAGCTGAAGCCATGATCGTCGACCTGCGCAGCGACACCGTCACGCGGCCGACGCCGGCGATGCGCGAGGCGATCGCCCGCGCCGAGGTTGGCGACGACGTGTTCGGCGACGACCCGACGGTCAACGCACTGCAGCAGCGCATCGCCGCGCTGCTCGGCAAGGAGGCCGCGCTGTTCGTCACCAGCGGCACGCAGAGCAACCTGTGCGCACTGATGGCGCATTGCCAGCGCGGCGACGAGTACATTGTCGGCCAGATGGCCCACACCTACCGCTGGGAAGCCGGCGGCGGCGCGGTGATGGGCAGCATCCAGCCGCAGCCGATCGCGCATCAGCCTGACGGCACGCTGCTGCTGGCCGAGATCGAAGCGAACATCAAGCCCGACGATCCGCATTTCGCGCGCACCCGGCTGCTGACGCTGGAGAACACGCTGGGCGGCAAGCTGCTGCCGCTGGACTACCTGCGCGACGCGACCGCGCTGGCGCGCCGCCACGGCCTGGCGACCCACCTCGACGGCGCGCGCCTGTTCAACGCGGCGGTGGCGATGGGTGGCGAAACGCGCACCAACGCGCGCACGATGGCCGACCTGTTCGACTCCGTCTCGGTCTGCTTCAGCAAGGGTCTGGGCGCGCCGGTCGGCTCGGCGCTGGTCGGCTCCAAGGAGCTGATCGCCCGCGCGAAGCGGGTGCGCAAGATGGCCGGCGGCACGCTGCGCCAGGGGGGACTGCTGGCCGCCGCGGCGGCGTACGCGCTCGACCACCACATCGACCGGCTGGCCGACGACCACGCCCGCGCCCGCCGTCTCGCCGAAGGCCTGCAAGGCCTGCCCGGCGTGACGGTTCAGGCGCCGCAGAGCAACATGGTCTTCATCGACCTGCCGCGCGAACGTGCTGCCGCGGTGGTTGCCACGCTGCGCGATCGTGGCGTGCTGGCCACCGGGCTGTACCAGCTGCGCCTGGTCACCCACCTCGACGTCGACGACACGCAGATCGACCACGCCATCGCCGCGCTGCGCGACGCGCTGCACTGAGCCCGCGCATCTTCAGGAGCCCGCCATGCCCATCACCGACAACGAAGCGCTGACCCGCACGATCGAGCACCGCGAGATCTTCCACGACGAGATGCTCGCGCTGATGCGCCGCATCATGGGCGGCGAGATGTCGCCCGTCATGATGGCGGCGCTGCTGATCGGCCTGCGTGTCAAGAAGGAGACCATCGGCGAGATCACCGCCGCCGCGCAGGTGATGCGCGAGTTCTCCACGAAGGTCGAGGTGGCCGACCGCACGCACCTGGTCGACATCGTCGGCACCGGTGGCGATGGTTCGCACACCTTCAACATTTCCACCTGCTCGATGTTCGTCGCCGCGGCCTGCGGTGCGCGGGTCAGCAAACATGGCAACCGCAGCGTGTCGAGCAAATCGGGCAGCGCCGACGTGCTGGAGTCGCTGGGCGTCAGCCTGTCGCTGAAGCCGGCCGACATCGCCAAGTGCATCGCCGACACCGGCATCGGCTTCATGTTCGCACCCAACCACCATCCGGCGATGAAGAACGTCGCGCCGGTGCGCAAGGAACTGGGTGTGCGCACGATCTTCAACATCCTGGGGCCGCTGACCAACCCGGCCGGTGCGCCGAACATCCTGATGGGCGTGTTCCACCCCGACCTGGTCGGCATCCAGGTGCGTGCGCTGCAACGCCTGGGCGCCGAACACGCGCTGGTGGTCTACGGCCGCGACGGCATGGACGAGGTCTCGCTGGGCGCGGCGACCATGGTCGGCGAGTACAAGGACGGCGACATCCGCGAGTACGAGATCCACCCGGAAGACTTCGGCCTGACCATGGCCAGCAACCGCACGCTGAAGGTCGAGACGCCGGAGCAGAGCAAGGTGATGCTGCGCGCGGTGCTCGACAACGAAGCCGGCCCGGCGCGCGACATCGTGATCCTGAACGCTGGGGTGGCGCTCTACGCGGCCAACATCGCCGCCAGCATGGCCGACGGCGTCGCGCTGGCACGCGAGGCGCTGGCTTCGGGCAAGGCGCTGGCCAAGATGCACCAGTTCGTGGCTCGCACGAAGGAACTGGCCGGGGCATGAGCAGCGACATCCTGAACAAGATCGTCGCCGTCAAGCGCGAGGAGATTGCGGCGGCGAAACGAGCGCGCGACGAAACCTCGCTGCGCCGCGACGCCGAGGCGCTGGGCGGCCAGCGCGACTTCGTCGGCGCGCTGCGCGCGAAGATCGGCACCGGCCAAGCCGGCGTGATCGCCGAGGTCAAGAAGGCCAGCCCCAGCAAGGGCGTGCTGCGCGAACAGTTCGTGCCGGCCGAGATCGCCGCCAGCTACGAACATGGCGGAGCCGCCTGCCTCAGCGTGCTGACCGACGTGCAGTTCTTCCAGGGCTCGGCCACGTTCCTGCAGCAGGCCCGCGCGGCGTGCGCGCTGCCGGTGCTGCGCAAGGACTTCATGGTCGACGCCTACCAGGTGTTCGAGGCGCGGGCGATGGGTGCCGATTGCATCCTGCTGATCGCCGCCTGCCTGGACGACGCGCAGATGGCCGACCTCGAGGCCCAGGCGCTGGCGCTGGGCATGGCGGTGCTGGTCGAGGTGCACGACGGCGCCGAGCTCGACCGTGCCCTGCGCCTGAAGACACCGCTGGTCGGCATCAACAACCGCAACCTACGGACCTTCGAGGTCACGCTGGACACCACGCTGGGCCTGCTGCCGCGCGTACCGAAGGACCGCCTGCTGGTCACCGAGAGCGGCATCCTCGGTCCCGACGACGTGAAACGCATGCGCGACGCCGACGTGCACGCCTTCCTGGTCGGCGAGGCCTTCATGCGTGCGCCGGACCCGGGTGCTGCGCTGGCGCGCCTGTTCGGATGACCGCCGACGACCTGCCGGCAGCCTGCGCCAGCCTGCCGCCGGCCTGGGCCGCGGCGCTGCCGCTGTGGACGCCGGAGCGCTTCGCCGAGGTGATTGCGCGGGTGCGCGCCGTCTCCGATGGCCGCGAGATCGGCCCGCCCGACCCGTTCCGCGCACTGCGCTTCGCGACGCCCGAGCAGGTCAAGGTGGTGGTGTTCGGCCAGGACCCCTACCCGAAGCCGGGTCATGCCGACGGCCTGGCGTTCTCCGCCGGGCATGGCAAGCCGGCCTCGCTGCGCCGCATCTTCCAGGTGCTGACCGAGGACAAGCCGGGCTTCAAGCCGCCGCCGGTGTGGAAGCTCGACGGCTGGGCGCGCCAGGGAGCGCTGCTGCTGAACCCGACGTTGACCATCGAGATCGGCTCCATCGGCAGCCACATAGGTTGCGGTTGGCAAGCGCTCACAGCCGATATTGTCAAGGTTTTGTGCCAAACACAGACTCCGCCGGTGTTCATGCTCTGGGGCGACAAGGCGCGCCAGTTCTTCCTCGAGGTGCAGCCCGCGGGCGCGTCGGTGCGCACGCTGGTGACGCGCCACCCTTCCAACGATTTCGAGCGCCGCTTCATGGCCGAGGGCCGGCATTTCCTGGACACCGCCGATCTGATCGACTGGTGGGCTCTCTAGCCTGTGCTATCATCGCGGGCTCTGCGTGGAGGGGTGCCCGAGTGGCTAAAGGGGGCAGACTGTAAATCTGTTGGCTTACGCCTACGCTGGTTCGAATCCAGCCTCCTCCACCAAAGATTCAGTACGGCGTGTTGTCTCCCGAGCGGGAGTAGTTCAATGGTAGAACCCCAGCCTTCCAAGCTGATGACGCGGGTTCGATTCCCGTCTCCCGCTCCATGTCGCCAGAGGCTTGGTATCCCGTCCGGATTCAAGCCTGTGTCGACGGTCAGTTGATCGGCCCATGTGGCTCAGTGGTAGAGCACTCCCTTGGTAAGGGAGAGGTCGCGCGTTCGATCCGCGCCATGGGCACCAAGTCTTGATATTCATTCTCGTTGTCGAGGAGCGAAACGATGGCAAAAGGCAAGTTTGAGCGGACCAAGCCGCACGTGAACGTGGGGACGATTGGTCACGTGGACCATGGCAAGACGACGCTGACGGCGGCGATCACGACGGTGCTGTCGAGCAAGTTCGGTGGCGAGGCCAAGGCGTACGACCAGATCGACGCGGCGCCGGAAGAGAAGGCGCGCGGCATCACGATCAACACCGCGCACGTCGAGTACGAGACCGCGAACCGCCACTACGCGCACGTCGACTGCCCGGGGCACGCCGACTACGTGAAGAACATGATCACCGGTGCGGCGCAGATGGACGGCGCGATCCTGGTGGTGTCGGCCGCTGACGGCCCGATGCCGCAGACCCGCGAGCACATCCTGCTGGCCCGCCAGGTGGGTGTTCCGTACATCATCGTGTTCATGAACAAGTGCGACATGGTCGACGACGCCGAGCTGCTCGAGCTCGTCGAGATGGAAGTGCGCGAACTGCTCAGCAAGTACGACTTCCCGGGTGATGACACCCCGATCGTCAAGGGCAGCGCCAAGCTGGCCATGGAAGGCGACAAGGGCGAGCTGGGCGAAGGCGCCATCATGAAGCTGGCCGAGGCGCTGGACACCTACATCCCGACGCCCGAGCGTGCCATCGACGGCGCGTTCCTGATGCCGGTGGAAGACGTGTTCTCGATCTCCGGCCGCGGCACCGTGGTGACCGGTCGAGTCGAGCGCGGCATCGTCAAGGTCGGCGAAGAAATCGAGATCGTCGGCATCCGTGCGACGCAGAAGACCACCTGCACCGGCGTGGAGATGTTCCGCAAGCTGCTGGACCAGGGCCAGGCGGGCGACAACGTGGGCATCCTGCTGCGCGGCACCAAGCGCGAGGAAGTCGAGCGTGGCCAAGTGCTGTGCAAGCCCGGCAGCATCAAGCCGCACACGCACTTCACGGCCGAGGTGTACGTGCTGTCCAAGGAAGAGGGTGGCCGTCACACGCCGTTCTTCAACAACTACCGTCCGCAGTTCTACTTCCGCACGACGGACGTGACCGGCGCGGTGGAGCTGCCGAAGGACAAGGAGATGGTGATGCCTGGCGACAACGTCAGCATCACGGTCAAGCTGATCGCCCCGATCGCGATGGAAGAGGGCCTGCGCTTCGCCATCCGCGAAGGCGGCCGCACCGTCGGCGCCGGCGTCGTCGCCAAGATCATGGAGTAAATGGAAGGCCACAGGGGCATAGCTCAATTGGCAGAGCGCCGGTCTCCAAAACCGGAGGTTGGGGGTTCGAGACCCTCTGCCCCTGCCAGACGAAGGCCCTGACGGGCCGCAATGGCTGGCCGCAGCAGCCCGCGAGGTGACTTCAAAGTCCCTGCGGGCTTTGCTGCTGAAAGGCGGCCCCGCTTTTTCGAAGGCGAGGCCGCTGCAAAGCGAAGCGAACAATGGCGAATCCTGAAGTCGAAACTGTCTCCACCGGCGCGGACAAGGCCAAGCTGGCGGTGGCCGGCGTGCTGGTCATCGGCGCGGTGGCGGCGTTCTACGCGCTGGGCAAGCAGGACCTGTGGCTGCGCGTGGTCGCGCTGCTGGTGCTGATGGCCGCGGCGATCGGCGTGTTCTTCACCGCCGAGGCCGGCAAGCAGCTGGTCGCCTATGGTCAGGACTCGATCAAGGAAACGCGCAAGGTCGTCTGGCCCACCCGCAAGGAAGCCATGCAGATGACGGCCTACGTGTTTGCCTTCGTGTTCGTGATGGCGCTGTTCCTGTGGCTGACCGACAAGACGCTCGAATGGGCGCTGTACGACCTGATCCTGGGCTGGAAGCGTTGAGGACCGAGCGATGAGCGATCAAGCAACCCCGACCGTCACCGCCGAGAACGTCGCTCCGGCGACCAACAAGCGCTGGTACGTCGTGCACGCCTACTCCGGCATGGAGAAGGCGGTCGAGCGCAACCTGCGCGAGCGCATCGACCGCTCCGGCCTGCAGGACAAGTTCGGCCGCATCCTGGTGCCGATGGAAGAGGTCGTCGAGCTGAAGAACGGCAAGAAGTCGGTCACCGAGCGCCGCTTCTTCCCCGGCTACGTGCTGGTCGAGATGGAGATGGCCGACGAGACCTGGCACCTGGTCAAGCACACCAGCAAGGTCACCGGCTTCGTCGGCGGCGCGAAGAACCGCCCGGCGCCGATCTCGGAAGCCGAAGTGCTGAAGATCGTCCACCAGATGCAGGAAGGCGTGGAGAAGCCGCGCCCGAAGGTCGAGTGGTCGGTCGGCGAACTGGTGCGCGTCAAGGAAGGCCCGTTCACCGACTTCAACGGCGCGATCGAGGACGTCAACTACGACAAGTCCAAGGTGCGCGTGTCGGTCACCATCTTCGGCCGCGCCACGCCGGTCGAGCTGGACTTCTCGCAGGTCGAGAAGGTCTGACGAAGGTTTGAGTTTCCGGGTGCGCCCCGTCCCGACCCCGGGGCGCGCCGTCACAAGCAGGGTCGAATTGACGAGGAGCCGAAGCCGCGTGTGCGGTGGAAGCGCTTGAACTCGATAGGAGCCATTCATGGCAAAGAAGATCGTCGGCTTCATCAAGCTGCAGATCCCGGCCGGCAAGGCCAACCCCTCGCCCCCGATCGGCCCGGCGCTGGGTCAGCGCGGTCTGAACATCATGGAGTTCTGCAAGGCGTTCAACGCCCAGACGCAGAGCATGGAACCCGGCCTCGTGCTGCCGGTGGTGATCACCGCGTTCGCGGACAAGTCGTTCACCTTTGTTCTGAAGACCCCGCCGGCCACCGTGCTGATCAAGAAGGCCGCCAAGCTCGACAAGGGATCGCCCCGTCCGCACACCGACAAGGTGGCCAAGCTGACGCGCGCCCAGGTCGAGGAAATCGCCAAGACCAAGATGAAGGACCTGACGGCCGCCGACCTCGACGCCGCGGTTCGCACGATTGCCGGTTCCGCCCGCTCGATGGGCGTCACCGTGGAAGGAGTCTGATCATGGCCAAGCTGACCAAGAAGCAGAAGGCGCTCGTCGGCAAGGTCGACAGCAACAAGCTGTACCCGCTGGACAATGCACTGGCGATCGTCAAGGAAAACGCGACTGCCAAGTTCGACGAGTCGATCGACGTCGCCGTGCAGCTCGGCATCGACGCGAAGAAGTCCGACCAGGTGGTGCGCGGCGCCGTCGTGATGCCCAACGGCACCGGCAAGACCAAGCGTGTCGCGGTGTTCGCCCAGGGTGCCAAGGCCGAAGAAGCCAAGGCGGCCGGCGCCGACATCGTCGGCATGGACGACCTGGCGGCCAGCATCAAGGCCGGCAACATGGACTTCGACGTCGTGATCGCCTCGCCCGACACGATGCGCATCGTCGGTACGCTGGGCCAGGTGCTCGGCCCGCGCGGCCTGATGCCGAACCCGAAGGTCGGCACCGTCACGCCCGATGTCGCCACCGCGGTGAAGAACGCCAAGGCGGGCCAGGTGCAGTTCCGCGTCGACAAGGCCGGCATCATCCACGCCACGATCGGCCGCCGTTCGTTCGACGCCGACAAGTTGAGCGGCAACCTGCGCGCGCTGATCGAGGCCCTGAACAAGGCCAAGCCGGCGTCGAGCAAGGGCATCTACCTGCGCAAGGTGGCGGTGTCGTCGACCATGGGCGTCGGTGCCCGCGTCGACGTGTCGACGATCAACGCGGCGCCTGTGCAGGCGTGAAGCAGCAGAGCCTGCAGTCTTCGGACTACAGGCTGAACAGAGTTTGGTGGGCTGCGCGGCGGGCAACCGGCGCGCAGGCCATCGAAGACCGCTGGTGCGGAGTCCAACTCCTCCGCTTAATGGCCAGCGCAGATGGCGGTCCCGCCGCAGATGGAATTTCGGTTCCGGAGTCGGTAGGTCGCTGAAACCCGGTGTGCGGGGAGGTCGAGAGACTGAACCGCACGTGTTTGTGAGGAGCAGACCTTGAGTCTCAACCGCAACGAGAAAGCAGCCGTTGTCACGGACGTCGCCGCGCAAGTGGCCCGTTCGCAGACGCTCGCGCTGGCCGAGTACCGTGGCCTCACCGTGGAACACCTGAACGCGCTGCGCAAGCAGGCGCGCGACAAGGGCGTGTACCTTCACGTGCTGAAGAACACCCTGGCTCGTCGCGCCGTCGCCGGCACGCCGTTCGAGGTCGCCCAGGGTGCCATGGTCGGTCCGCTGATCTACGGCTTTTCCGAAGACGCTGTCGCCGCGGCCAAAGTCATCGCCGACTTTGCCAAGGGCAACGACAAGCTGATCGTCAAGGCCGGCGCCTATGCCGGCAAGGCCCTGGACGCCGACGGCGTCAAGGCGCTGGCGTCCGTGCCGAGCAAGGAAGTCCTGCTCAGCCAGATCGCCGGCCTGCTGAAGTCGCCGGTGCAGCGCATGGCTGCCGTGGTGGCTGCGCTGGCCGAAAAGCGTGGCGCCCCGGCTGCGGCCGAAGCGCCTGCCGCCTGAAGACGATCTTTCCACTGAACCGAATCCAACAGATATCTAGGAGCCAAACATGGCATTCGACAAAGACGCATTCCTGACCGCCCTCGACAGCATGTCGGTGATGGAACTCAACGACCTGGTCAAGGCGATCGAAGAGAAGTTCGGCGTGTCCGCCGCTTCGATGGCCGCCCCGGCCGCCGGTGGTGGTGGCGCCGCCGCCGCCGCGGTGGAAGAGAAGACCGAATTCAACGTCGTGCTGCTCGAAGCCGGCGCGAACAAGGTGTCGGTCATCAAGGCCGTGCGCGAACTGACCGGCCTGGGCCTCAAGGAAGCCAAGGACCTGGTCGACGGCGCGCCGAAGCCCGTCAAGGAAGCCATCGCCAAGGCCGACGCCGAAGCCGCGGTGAAGAAGCTGGTGGAAGCTGGCGCCAAGGCCGAACTCAAGTAATTCGAGTCCGGTCTGCGGGGCTGGGAGTCGGAAATCGGCTCCCAGCCTCTTGCGCTTCCAGAGGTCTTGCGTTGCAAGACCCTTGGAGAGCACCTGGTAGGGCCTCGCTCCGACAATCGGGGCCCTCCCAAGTGATCTCTAGAAGTTCTCTGATCCGACTGCAGAGAACGGGTTTGGTCGGGCTCCGGTGCAACGCCGGGGTTGTCCGCCAGCGGCAGGTAGTGGCCTGCCACCAAGCTTCGGGCGCAAGGCCCGAAAGGCAGTCGCCGACGGAACATCTCTGCCAACGGCCGGGCGGAGGTTCCTGAGACGGAGTGTTTATGGCGCAGCAAACCACCCCCTACAGCTACACCGAGCGCAAGCGGATCCGCAAGAGCTTCGGCAAGCGCGAGAGTGTCCTCAACGTTCCCTATCTGCTGACCATGCAGAAGGAGTCGTACGTCGCCTTCCTGCAGAAGGACGTGCCTCCGCAGAAGCGCAAGCCCGAGGGGCTGCAAGCCGCCTTCCTGTCCGCGTTCCCGATCGTCTCGCACAACGGGTTCGTCGAGATGAAGTTCATCGAGTTCAACATGGCCAAGCCCGCGTTCGACACGCGGGAGTGCCAGCAGCGTGGCCTGACCTACGCCGCTGCGGTGCGCGCCAAGCTGCAGATGATCATCTACGACCGCGAGTCGCCGCAGGCGAAGACCGTCAAGGAGATCAAGGAGCAGGAGGTCTACATGGGCGAAGTGCCGCTCATGACCGACTACGGCTCGTTCATCGTCAACGGTACCGAGCGTGTCATCGTCAGCCAGCTGCACCGTTCGCCGGGCGTGTTCTTCGAGCACGACAAGGGCAAGACGCACTCCAGCGGCAAGCTGCTGTTCAGCGCGCGCATCATTCCGTACCGCGGCTCCTGGCTGGACTTCGAGTTCGACCCGAAGGACATCCTGTACTTCCGCGTCGACCGTCGCCGCAAGATGCCGGTGACGATCCTGCTCAAGGCGATCGGCCTGAACCCTGAGCAGATCCTCGCCCACTTCTTCGTCTTCGACAATTTCCGCCTGATGGATTCGGGCGCGCAGATGGAGTTCGTCGCCGACCGCATCCGCGGCGAGGTGGCCCGCTTCGACATCACCGACAAGAACGGCAACGTGATCGTCGAGAAGGACAAGCGCATCACCGCCCGCCACGTGCGCACGCTCGAGCAGAGCGAAACGCAGTTCATCAGCGTGCCGGAAGACTTCCTGCTCGGCCGCGTGCTGGCGCGCAACGTCGTCGACGGCGACACCGGCGAGATCATCGCCAAGGCCAACGACGAGCTGACCGAGTCGCTGCTGAAGAAGCTGCGCGCCGCCGGCATCAAGGAAGTGCCCTGCCTGTACACCAACGAGCTCGACGAGGGCGCGTACATCTCGCAGACGCTGGCTTCCGACGAGACCGCCGACCAGCTGGCCGCCCGCGTGGCCATCTACCGCATGATGCGCCCCGGCGAGCCGCCGACGGAAGACGCCGTCGAGGCGCTGTTCCATCGCCTGTTCTACTCGGCCGACACCTACGACCTGTCGCGCGTCGGCCGCATGAAGTTCAACGCCCGCGTCGGCCGCGACACGCCTGAAGGCGCGATGACGCTGTCCAACGAGGACATCCTCGACGTGGTGAAGATCCTCGTCGAGCTGCGCAACGGCCGCGGCCAGGTCGACGACATCGACCACCTGGGCAACCGCCGCGTGCGCTGCGTCGGCGAACTGGCCGAGAACCAGTACCGCTCGGGCCTGGCCCGCATCGAGAAGGCCGTGAAGGAACGTCTCGGCCAGGCCGAGACCGAGGCGCTGATGCCGCACGACCTGATCAACTCCAAGCCGATCTCCGCGGCGCTGAAGGAGTTCTTCGGGGCGAGCCAGCTGTCGCAGTTCATGGACCAGACCAACCCGCTGTCCGAGATCACGCACAAGCGCCGCGTCTCGGCCCTCGGCCCGGGCGGCCTGACCCGCGAGCGTGCCGGCTTCGAGGTGCGTGACGTGCACGTCACGCACTACGGCCGCGTCTGCCCGATCGAGACGCCGGAAGGCCCGAACATCGGCCTGATCAACTCGCTGGCGCTGTACGCGCAGCTCAACGAGTACGGCTTCCTCGAGACGCCGTATCGCCGGGTGATCGACGGCAAGGTGACCAACCAGATCGACTACCTGTCGGCCATCGAGGAAGGCAAGTACGTCATCGCGCAGGCCAACGCCTCGCTCGACAAGGACGGCAAGCTGATCGACGAGCTGGTCAGCGCGCGCGACAACGGCGAATCGATCCTGACCTCGCCGGAGCGCATCCAGTACATGGACGTGGCGCCGACGCAGATCGTCTCGGTGGCCGCCTCGTTGGTGCCCTTCCTCGAGCACGACGATGCGAACCGCGCGCTGATGGGCGCCAACATGCAGCGCCAGGCGGTGCCGACGCTGCGCCCCGAGAAGGCGCTGGTCGGCACGGGCGTCGAGCGCGTGGCGGCGAAGGACTCTGGCACGGTCGTCGCGGCGCGCCGCGGCGGCGTGGTGGACTACGTCGACACCAACCGCATCGTGATCCGCGTCAACGACGCGGAGACGGTGGCCGGTGAGGTCGGCGTCGACATCTACAACCTGATCAAGTACCAGCGTTCCAACCAGAACACGAACATCCACCAGCGCCCGATCGTCAAGCGCGGTGACGTGGTCTCGGCCGAGGACATCATCGCCGACGGTGCCTCCACCGACATCGGCGAACTGGCGCTCGGCCAGAACATGCTGGTCGCGTTCATGCCCTGGAACGGCTACAACTTCGAGGACTCGATCCTCATCAGCGAACGTGTCGTCGCCGACGACCGCTACACCTCGATCCACATCGAGGAGCTGGTGGTGATGGCGCGCGACACGAAGCTGGGTGCCGAGGAAATCACCCGTGACATCCCGAACCTGTCGGAGCAGCAGCTGGCGCGCCTCGACGAGTCGGGCATCGTCTACGTCGGTGCCGAAGTCGGCCCCGGCGACACGCTGGTCGGCAAGGTCACGCCCAAGGGCGAGACCACGCTGACGCCGGAAGAGAAGCTGCTTCGCGCGATCTTCGGCGAGAAGGCGTCCGACGTGAAGGACACCTCGCTGCGCGTGGATCAAGGGACGAGCGGCACCGTCATCGACGTGCAGGTGTTCACCCGCGAAGGCATCCCGCGCGACAAGCGCGCCCAGCAGATCATCGACGACGAGCTGAAGCGCTATCGCCTGGACCTGAACGACCAGCTGCGCATCGTCGAGGCCGACGCCTTCGACCGGATCGAGAAGATCCTCGTCGGCAAGGTCGCCAACGGCGGCCCGCAGAAGATCGCCAAGGGCACGACCATCGACAAGGCCTACCTGGCCTCGGTCGAGAAGTACCACTGGTTCGACATCCGTCCGGCCGACGATGAAGTCGCCAACCAGCTCGAGTCGATCAAGAACTCGCTCGAGCAGACGCGCCACAGCTTCGACCTCGCGTTCGAAGAGAAGCGCAAGAAGCTGACGCAGGGCGACGAGCTGCCTGCCGGCGTGCTGAAGATGGTCAAGGTCTACCTGGCCGTCAAGCGCCGCCTGCAGCCCGGCGACAAGATGGCCGGCCGCCACGGCAACAAGGGTGTCGTGTCGAAGATCGTTCCGGTCGAGGACATGCCCTACATGGCCGACGGCACGCCGTGCGACATCGTGCTGAACCCGCTGGGCGTGCCTTCGCGCATGAACGTGGGTCAGGTGCTGGAAGTGCACCTGGGCTGGGCCGGCAAGGGCATCGGCCAGCGCATCGGCAACATGCTGCAGGAGCAGGCCAAGGTGGCCGAGCTGCGCAAGTTCCTCGACGAGCTGTACAACAAGTCGGGCGGCAAGACCGAGAAGCTGGACAACCTGTCCGACAGCGACATCCTCGAGATGGCCGGCAACCTGAGCAAGGGCGTGCCCTTCGCGACGCCGGTGTTCGACGGCGCGGCGGAAGAGGAAATCCGCGGCATGCTCAAGCTCGCCTACCCGGACGACATCGCCAAGGCCAAGGGCCTGACCGCGACGCGCACCCAGGCGACGCTGCACGACGGCCGCACCGGCGAGGCGTTCGAGCGCCCTGTCACCGTGGGCTACATGCACGTGCTGAAGCTGCACCACCTGGTCGACGACAAGATGCACGCCCGCTCGACCGGCCCGTACAGCCTGGTCACCCAGCAGCCGCTGGGCGGCAAGGCGCAGTTCGGCGGCCAGCGCTTCGGCGAGATGGAAGTCTGGGCGCTGGAAGCCTACGGTGCGTCGTACATCCTGCAGGAAATGCTGACCGTCAAGTCGGACGACGTGAACGGCCGCACCAAGGTGTACGAGAGCATCGTCAAGGGTGAGCACTCGATCGAGGCCGGCATGCCGGAGTCGTTCAACGTGCTGGTCAAGGAAATCCGTTCGCTCGGCATCGACATCGAGCTCGAGCGCAACTAAGAAGGAAGGAAACAGAACATGAAGGGTTTGCTTGATCTGTTCCGCCAGTTCACGCCGGATGAGCATTTCGATGCCATCAAGATCGGACTGGCCTCCCCCGAGAAGATCCGCTCCTGGTCCTTCGGCGAGGTGAAAAAGCCGGAGACCATCAACTACCGTACGTTCAAGCCGGAACGCGACGGCCTGTTCTGCGCCAAGATCTTCGGCCCGATCAAGGACTACGAGTGCCTGTGCGGCAAGTACAAGCGCCTGAAGCACCGTGGCGTGATCTGCGAGAAGTGCGGCGTCGAAGTGACCCAGACCAAGGTGCGCCGCGAGCGCATGGGCCACATCGACCTGGCCGCGCCGTGCGCGCACATCTGGTTCCTGAAGTCGCTGCCGTCGCGTCTGGGCCTGGTGCTCGACATGACGCTGCGCGACATCGAGCGCGTGCTGTACTTCGAAGCCTACGTGGTCGTCGACCCCGGCATGACCCCGCTGAAGAAGTTCAGCATCATGTCCGAGGACGACTACGACGCGAAGCGCACCGAGTACGGTGACGAGTTCATCGCGCTGATGGGCGCCGAGGGCGTCAAGAAGCTGCTCGAGGAGATCGATCTCGACATCGAGATCGACAAGCTGCGCAACGACATGACCGGCAGCGAGCTGAAGGTCAAGAAGAACTCCAAGCGCCTGAAGGTGATGGAGGCCTTCAAGAAGTCGGGCATCAAGCCGAGCTGGATGGTGATGGAGGTCCTGCCGGTGCTGCCGCCGGACCTGCGCCCGCTGGTTCCGCTGGACGGCGGCCGCTTCGCCACGTCCGACCTGAACGACCTGTACCGTCGCGTCATCAACCGCAACAACCGCCTGGCGCGGCTGCTGGAGCTGAAGGCGCCGGAGATCATCGTGCGCAACGAGAAGCGCATGCTGCAGGAAGCCGTCGACTCGCTGCTCGACAACGGCCGCCGCGGCAAGGCGATGACCGGCGCGAACAAGCGCGCGCTGAAGTCGCTGGCCGACATGATCAAGGGCAAGAGCGGCCGCTTCCGCCAGAACCTGCTGGGCAAGCGCGTCGACTACTCGGGCCGTTCGGTCATCGTGGTCGGCCCGACGCTGAAGCTGCACCAGTGCGGCCTGCCGAAGCTGATGGCGCTCGAGCTGTTCAAGCCCTTCATCTTCTCGCGCCTGGAGGCGATGGGCATCGCCACCACCATCAAGGCGGCGAAGAAGGAAGTCGAGAGCCGGCACGCCGGTGGTCTGGGACATCCTCGAAGAGGTCATCAAGGAGCACCCGGTCCTGCTGAACCGCGCGCCGACGCTGCACCGCCTGGGCATCCAGGCGTTCGAGCCGGTGCTGATCGAAGGCAAGGCGATCCAGCTGCACCCGCTGGTCTGCTCGGCGTTCAACGCCGACTTCGACGGTGACCAGATGGCCGTGCACGTGCCGCTGTCGATCGAAGCGCAGATGGAAGCTCGCACGCTGATGCTGGCGACCAACAACGTGCTGTTCCCGGCCAACGGCGAGCCGTCGATCGTGCCGTCGCAGGACGTCGTGCTGGGCCTGTACTACGCGACCCGCGAGCGCACCAACGGCCGTGGCGAGGGCATCATCTTCTCCGACGTGACCGAGGTGCAGCGTGCGCTGGACAACGGCCAGGTCGAGATCACCGCCAAGATCAGCGTTCGCCTGACCGAGTGGGTCAAGAACAAGGAAACCGGCGAGTTCACGCCGGAGACCAAGCTCGTCGACACCACGGTCGGCCGCGCGCTGCTGTCCGAGATCCTGCCCAAGGGCCTGCCGTTCTCGAACATCAACAAGGCGCTGAAGAAGAAGGAAATCTCGCGCCTGATCAACACCAGCTTCCGCAAGTGCGGCCTGAAGGACACGGTCGTGTTCGCCGACAAGCTGCTGCAGTCGGGCTTCCGCCTGGCCACGCGCGCCGGCATCTCGATCGCCATCGACGACATGCTGGTGCCCAAGGAGAAGCACGGCCTGATCGAGCGTGCCGAGAAGGAGGTCAAGGAGATCGAGCAGCAGTACGTCTCGGGCCTGGTGACCGCCGGCGAGCGCTACAACAAGGTCGTCGACATCTGGGGCAAGACCGGTGACGAGGTCGGCAAGGTCATGATGGCCCAGCTCGCCAAGCAGAAGGTCCAGGACCGTCACGGCAAGGAAGTCGACCAGGAGTCGTTCAACTCCATCTACATGATGGCCGACTCGGGCGCGCGTGGCTCCGCCGCGCAGATCCGCCAGCTGGCCGGCATGCGCGGCCTGATGGCCAAGCCGGACGGCTCGATCATCGAGACGCCGATCACGGCGAACTTCCGCGAAGGCCTGAACGTTCTGCAGTACTTCATCTCGACCCACGGTGCTCGAAAGGGCCTGGCGGACACGGCGCTGAAGACCGCGAACTCCGGCTACCTGACGCGCCGCCTGGTCGACGTGACGCAGGACCTGGTGATCACCGAAGACGATTGCGGCACGCAGAACGGCATGAACATGCGCGCGCTGGTCGAAGGCGGCGAGGTGATCGAGTCGCTGCGCGACCGCATCCTCGGCCGCGTGACGGCCATCGAGGTGCAGCATCCGGAGACGCAGGAACAGCTGGTCGGCGCGGGCACCATGCTCGACGAGGACACGCTGGACGTGCTCGAGGCGGCCGGTGTCGACGAGGTCAAGGTGCGCACCGCGCTGACCTGCGGCACGCGCTTCGGCCTGTGCGCCAAGTGCTACGGCCGCGACCTCGGCCGCGGCGGCGTCGTCAACCGCGGCGAAGCGATCGGCGTGATCGCGGCGCAGTCGATCGGCGAACCGGGCACGCAGCTGACGATGCGCACCTTCCACATCGGTGGTGCGGCCTCGCGTGCGGCGGTGGCCTCCAGCGTCGACGCGAAGAGCGACGGCCTGATCGGCTTCAACGCGACGATGCGCTACGTGACCAACGGCAAGGGCGAACTGGTGGTGATCTCGCGTTCCGGCGAGATCATCATCTCCGACCAGCACGGTCGCGAGCGTGAGCGCCACAAGGTGCCGTACGGCGCGCTGCTGATCGGTCAAGGCCGACCAGCAGATCAAGGCCGGCACGGTGCTGGCCAACTGGGACCCGCTGACCCGCCCGATCATCACCGAGTTCGCCGGCAAGGCGAAGTTCGAGAACGTCGAGGAAGGCGTGACGGTCGCCAAGCAGGTCGACGAGGTCACCGGCCTGTCGACGCTGGTGGTGATCGACCCGAAGCGCCGCGGCGCCGCCAAGGTGGTGCGCCCGCAGGTCAAGCTGCTCGACGCCGCCGGCAACGAGGTGAAGATCCCCGGCACCGACCACTCGGTGACGATCGGCTTCCAGGTCGGCTCGCTGATCCAGATCCGCGACGGTCAGGACCTGATGCCCGGCGAGGTGCTCGCGCGCATCCCGGTCGAAGGCCAGAAGACCCGCGACATCACCGGCGGTCTGCCGCGTGTGGCCGAGCTGTTCGAGGCGCGTTCGCCGAAGGACAAGGGTACGCTGGCCGAGCAGACCGGCACGGTGTCGTTCGGCAAGGAGACCAAGGGCAAGGTGCGCCTGCAGATCACCGATCCGGACGGCAAGGTCTACGAGGAACTGGTGCCCAAGGAGAAGAACATCCTGGTGCACGAAGGCCAGGTGGTCAACAAGGGCGAGTCGATCGTCGACGGCCCGGCCGATCCGCAGGACATCCTGCGCCTGCTGGGCATCGAGGAACTGGCGCGCTACATCGTCGACGAGGTGCAGGACGTCTATCGTCTGCAGGGCGTGAAGATCAACGACAAGCACATCGAGGTGATCGTTCGCCAGATGCTGCGCCGCGTGCAGATCGTCAACCCGGGCGACACGACCTACATCTCTGGCGAGCAGGTCGAGCGCTCGGAGCTGCTGGACACCAACGACAAGATGCTCGCCGAAGGCAAGATGCCGGCCACCCATGCCGACGTGCTGCTGGGCATCACCAAGGCGTCGCTGTCGACCGACTAGCTTCATCTCGGCGGCCTCGTTCCAGGAGACCACCCGCGTGCTGACCGAAGCGGCGATCATGGGCAAGCGCGACGAGCTGCGCGGGCTGAAGGAGAACGTCATCGTCGGCCGGCTGATCCCGGCGGGCACCGGCATGGCCTTCCACGACGCGCGCAAGGCCAAGGAAGCCATGGACGACGCCGAGCGCCGCGCCATCGCCATGCAGGAGGCCGAGGAACTGGCCGCCGTGCAGATGGCGCAGGTCGATGCGGCCTCGGCCGCATCGGGCGACGCGACGGAGTGAGCATGGCCCTCGCGGGCTGAGCGACAGGGGCGGCCGCGTGCCGCCCCTTTTTCATTCCCTCATCCGGGAGACGAGACGATGAGACTGGCGCTGATCGCCCACGATCGCAAGAAGGACGACATGGTGGCGCTGGCGCGCAGCCATGCCGCGTTCCTGAAGACCTGCACCTGATGGCCACCGCCACCGGCGGTATCCGAAGTCATTATAATGCCTGAGCGGGTATTAGATATTTTATAAGCCAAATCATGGTGGCGCTGCGCGTCACAACGTCTGCCTCTCACACCTGCTCGCCGCCCTGGCCGGCGAGGGCAGCTGACCAGGCCTGCGGCGTCGTGATCGTCACGCCCAGCAGCCGGGCGCGGCGGGCGAGCTTGAGCACCGCGCGGTCGCGGCTGAGCAAGGTGGCACCGGGCAGCGACAGCGCGAGCTCGATGAACTTCTGGTCGTCCGGATCGGTGCAGCGCAGCGGCTGGGACAATGCGACGGCCGGTGCCGCGACCAGCCGGGCCCGCCCGTCCCAGACGGCGAGCGTGGCGCTGCGGTCGGGCTTCCACGGCGCCAGGGATTCATAAGTGAGTACCTGCTCGAGCTCCTGGCGCATCTCGGTGGTGACATGCCAGTGCCACAGACCCGCGGCAAGCTGCCGGTCCAGCACGGCCGTCGAGGCGTCGCGGAAGACCAGCCAGTCGAGCACCACGTTGGTGTCCAGCACCAGTGGCCGGTCGGGGGCGGAGTGTGCATGGTTCGCGCAGGGCCGCCTTGCAGGCCCGAGTTCGCCCGAATATAATCGCAGGCTTTTCGGCAGATTCTGCTGCGCTCTTTGTCGGGCGGCTCACCGTGATCAACAGCGTCGCGGCTTCGGGCTGGTCTCCGCATCGGAGCGCTCGGCTTCTCCCGGAATGAAACGAATCTGACTTCACACGGGAACAAGTCAAGCCATGCCAACCATCAACCAGCTCGTGCGCCAAGGCCGCCAGGTCGAGGTCACGAAGTCCAAGTCGCCTGCGATGCAGAACAGCCCGCAGCGCCGCGGCGTCTGCACGCGCGTCTACACCACGACGCCGAAGAAGCCGAACTCCGCACTGCGCAAGGTCGCCAAGGTGCGCCTGACCAACGGTTTCGAGGTCATCTCGTACATCGGCGGCGAGGGCCACAACCTGCAGGAGCACAGCGTCGTGCTCGTGCGCGGCGGCCGCGTGAAGGATCTGCCGGGCGTGCGCTACCACATCGTGCGCGGCTCGCTGGACCTGCAAGGCGTCAAGGATCGCAAGCAGGCCCGCTCGAAGTACGGCGCCAAGCGCCCGAAGAAGGCCTAAGAAGCACTCGACCTTCGGGTCGTCGTCGTCGGCCCTGGTGGCCGGCAAAGTAAGTGAGGGGTCGGCTGGCTCCTCGCGGTCCGGGGCGAAACCCGGGCCAACTGAAGCAAAAGGAAGATTGAAATGCCACGTCGTCGCGAAGTACCCAAGCGCGAGATCCTGCCCGATCCGAAGTTCGGTTCGGTCGAACTCTCCAAGTTCATGAACGTGATCATGGAGTCCGGCAAGAAGGCCATCGCCGAGCGCATCATCTACGGCGCGCTCGACCAGGTCGAGAAGAAGTCCGGCAAGGATCCGCTGGAGATCTTCAACGTCGCGCTGAACAACATCAAGCCGATGGTCGAAGTGAAGTCACGCCGCGTCGGCGGTGCGAACTACCAAGTTCCCGTGGAAGTTCGCCCCGTCCGCCGCGTCGCTCTGGCGATGCGCTGGCTGAAGGAGTCGGCGCGCAAGCGTGGCGAGAAGTCGATGGCCCAGCGCCTGGCCAACGAGCTGCTGGAGGCCGTCGAAGGCCGCGGCGGCGCGATGAAGAAGCGCGACGAAGTGCACCGCATGGCCGAAGCCAACAAGGCCTTCTCGCACTTCCGCTTCTGACCGACCAGCACGCAGCTTTCTGTCGGCCGCTCTTCGGGTCAACCCTGACCCGCGAGCGGCCCAAGTATTTGGAGTGAACCATGGCCCGCAAGACACCCATCGAGCGCTATCGCAACATCGGCATCTCGGCGCACATCGACGCCGGCAAGACGACGACGACCGAGCGCATCCTCTACTACACCGGTGTGAACCACAAGATCGGTGAAGTGCACGACGGCGCCGCCACGATGGACTGGATGGAGCAGGAGCAGGAGCGTGGCATCACGATCACGTCGGCTGCGACCACCTGCTTCTGGAAGGGCATGGACCTGTCCTATCCGGAGCACCGCTTCAACATCATCGACACCCCGGGCCACGTCGACTTCACCATCGAGGTGGAGCGTTCGATGCGCGTGCTCGACGGCGCCTGCATGGTGTACTGCGCCGTGGGCGGCGTGCAGCCGCAATCCGAGACCGTCTGGCGTCAGGCCAACAAGTACAAGGTGCCGCGCCTCGCGTTCGTCAACAAGATGGACCGCACCGGTGCGAACTTCTTCAAGGTCTACGACCAGATGAAGGCGCGCCTGAAGGCCAACCCGGTGCCCGTCGTCGTGCCGATCGGCGCGGAAGAGAACTTCGTCGGCGTGATCGACCTGTTCAAGATGAAGGCGATCATCTGGGACGAGGCCTCGCAGGGCATGAAGTTCAGCTACGAGGACATTCCGGCGAACCTGGCCGACGAGGCGCAGAAGTGGCGCGAGAACATGGTCGAGGCCGCGGCCGAGGCCAGCGAAGAGCTGATGAACAAGTACCTCGAGTCGGGCGAACTGACCGAGGAAGAGATCAAGCAGGGCATCCGTACGCGCACCATCGCGACGGAGATCCAGCCGATGCTGTGCGGCACCGCCTTCAAGAACAAGGGCGTGCAGCGCATGCTCGACGCCGTCATCGACTTCCTGCCTTCGCCGATCGACATCCCGCCGGTGCCGGGCACCGACGAGGACGACAAGGAAGTGGTCCGCAAGGCCGACGACGGCGAGAAGTTCGCTGCGCTGGCGTTCAAGCTGATGACCGACCCGTACGTCGGCCAGCTGACGTTCGTGCGCGTGTACTCGGGCGTGCTGAAGTCGGGCGACTCGGTCTACAACCCGATCCGCGGCAAGAAGGAGCGCATCGGCCGGATCCTGCAGATGCACGCCAACCAGCGTGAAGAGATCAAGGAGATCCTGGCCGGCGACATCGCCGCCTGCGTGGGCCTGAAGGACGTGACGACCGGCGAGACGCTGTGCGATCCGGAACACGTGATCACGCTCGAGAAGATGGTCTTCCCGGAGCCGGTGATCTCGCAGGCTGTCGAGCCGAAGACCAAGGCCGACCAGGAGAAGATGGGCATCGCCCTGTCGCGCCTGGCCGCCGAGGATCCGTCGTTCCGCCTGCGCACCGACGAAGAATCCGGCCAGACCATCATCTCCGGCATGGGCGAGCTGCACCTGGAAATCATCGTCGACCGCATGAAGCGCGAGTTCGGCGTGGAAGCCAACGTCGGCAAGCCGCAGGTGGCCTACCGCGAGACGATCCGCAAGACCGCGACCGACGTCGAAGGCAAGTTCGTGCGCCAGTCGGGCGGCAAGGGCCAGTACGGCCACGTCGTCTTCACGGTCGAGCCGCAGGAGCCGGGCAAGGGCTTCCAGTTCGTCGACGCGATCAAGGGCGGCGTGGTGCCGCGCGAGTTCATCCCGGCGGTCGAGAAGGGCGTGGTCGACACGCTGCCGAACGGCGTGCTGGCGGGCTACCCGGTGGTCGACGTGAAGGTCACGCTGACCTTCGGTTCGTACCACGAGGTCGACTCGAACGAAAACGCCTTCAAGATGGCCGCGTCGATGGGCTTCAAAGAAGCCTGCCGCAAGGCCAGCCCCGTGATCCTCGAGCCGATGATGGCGGTCGAAGTCGAGACGCCGGAAGACTACGCCGGCTCGGTGATGGGCGACCTGTCGTCCCGTCGCGGCATGGTGCAGGGCATGGACGACATGCCTGGCGGCGGCAAGATCATCAAGGCCGAGGTGCCGCTGTCGGAGATGTTCGGCTACTCGACCACGCTGCGCTCGATGTCGCAGGGCCGCGCGACGTACACGATGGAGTTCAAGCACTACAGCGAAGCTCCGAAGAACGTCGCCGACGCGATCATCACCGCGCGCGGCAAGTAAGCAATCAAGCCGGTCTTCGGCGCGACGCCGCCTGCTGCCAGTGGCAGGCGAATCAGCGAGCCGCCGGAGACCTTAAACCGCACACTGGACAACGCTCTTTGAACTGGGAGTTCTGAAATGGCAAAAGGCAAGTTTGAGCGGACCAAGCCGCACGTGAACGTGGGGACGATTGGTCACGTGGACCATGGCAAGACGACGCTGACGGCGGCGATCACGACGGTGCTGTCGAGCAAGTTCGGTGGCGAGGCCAAGGCGTACGACCAGATCGACGCGGCGCCGGAAGAGAAGGCGCGCGGCATCACGATCAACACCGCGCACGTCGAGTACGAGACCGCGAACCGCCACTACGCGCACGTCGACTGCCCGGGGCACGCCGACTACGTGAAGAACATGATCACCGGTGCGGCGCAGATGGACGGCGCGATCCTGGTGGTGTCGGCCGCTGACGGCCCGATGCCGCAGACCCGCGAGCACATCCTGCTGGCCCGCCAGGTGGGTGTTCCGTACATCATCGTGTTCATGAACAAGTGCGACATGGTCGACGACGCCGAGCTGCTCGAGCTCGTCGAGATGGAAGTGCGCGAACTGCTCAGCAAGTACGACTTCCCGGGTGACGACACCCCGATCGTCAAGGGCAGCGCCAAGCTGGCCATGGAAGGCGACAAGGGCGAGCTGGGCGAAGGCGCCATCATGAAGCTGGCCGAGGCGCTGGACACCTACATCCCGACGCCCGAGCGTGCCATCGACGGCGCGTTCCTGATGCCGGTGGAAGACGTGTTCTCGATCTCCGGCCGCGGCACCGTGGTGACCGGTCGAGTCGAGCGCGGCATCGTCAAGGTCGGCGAAGAAATCGAGATCGTCGGCATCCGTGCGACGCAGAAGACCACCTGCACCGGCGTGGAGATGTTCCGCAAGCTGCTGGACCAGGGCCAGGCGGGCGACAACGTGGGCATCCTGCTGCGCGGCACCAAGCGCGAGGAAGTCGAGCGTGGCCAAGTGCTGTGCAAGCCCGGCAGCATCAAGCCGCACACGCACTTCACGGCCGAGGTGTACGTGCTGTCCAAGGAAGAGGGTGGCCGTCACACGCCGTTCTTCAACAACTACCGTCCGCAGTTCTACTTCCGCACGACGGACGTGACCGGCGCGGTGGAGCTGCCGAAGGACAAGGAGATGGTGATGCCTGGCGACAACGTCAGCATCACGGTCAAGCTGATCGCCCCGATCGCGATGGAAGAGGGCCTGCGCTTCGCCATCCGCGAAGGCGGCCGCACCGTCGGCGCCGGCGTCGTCGCCAAGATCATGGAATAAGGAGCGGAACCATGCAGAAGCAGAAGATCCGCATCCGCCTGAAGGCCTTCGACTACAAGCTGATCGACCAGTCGGCTCTGGAGATCGTCGACACCGCCAAGCGCACCGGCGCGATCGTCAAGGGCCCGGTGCCCCTGCCGACCCGCATGCAGCGTTTCGACATCCTGCGCTCGCCGCACGTCAACAAGACGAGCCGCGACCAGTTCGAGATCCGCACGCACCAGCGCCTGATGGACATCGTCGACCCGACCGACAAGACCGTGGACGCGCTGATGAAGCTCGACCTCCCGGCCGGCGTGGACGTGGAAATCAAACTGCAGTAAACTCTGCGGTTTTCCGGCCCGGCAGCTCCCCTGCCGGGCCAAACTCATCAGCCCCGCCAATCGATGTGGGGCATTGGAGCTAACACATGAGTCTGAGCAACCGTCTCGGTTTGCTGGGCCGCAAGGTGGGCATGATGCGCATCTTCACGGACGATGGCGACGCCATTCCCGTGACGGTGCTCGACGTGTCGAACAACCGCGTCACCCAGGTCAAGACCGCTGAAACCGACGGCTACACGGCGATCCAGGTCGCCTACGGCACGCGCAAGGCGAGCCGCGTCACCAAGCCGGAAGCTGGCCACCTCGCGAAAGCGGGCGTCGAGGCCGGCGAGGTCCTCAAGGAATTCCGCGTCGCCGCCGACGTTGCCGCCGGGCTGAAGCCGGGCGCCACGATTCCGGTGACCACCTTCGCCGTGGGCCAGCTCGTCGACGTGCAGGGCACCTCGATCGGCAAGGGTTTCACCGGCACGATCAAGCGCCACAACTTCGGCTCGCAGCGCGCGTCGCACGGCAACAGCCGTTCGCACAACGTGCCGGGCTCGATCTCGATGGCGCAGGACCCGGGCCGCGTGTTTCCGGGCAAGAAGATGTCCGGCCACCTCGGTGACGTGACCAAGACCGTGCAGAACCTCGACATCGTCCGCGTCGACGAAGCCCGCCAGCTGCTGCTGGTGCGTGGCGCGGTTCCGGGTGCGAAGAACGGCCATGTGGTCGTCAGCCCGGCCGTCAAGGTCAAGGCCAAGAAGGGAGCCCAGTGATGCAACTCGAGCTCCTGAACGAACAGGGTCAGGCGACCTCGAAGGTCGACGCGCCGGACACCGTGTTCGCGCGTGACTACAACGAAGCGCTCGTCCACCAGGTCGTCGTGGCCTTCCAGGCCAACGCGCGCCAGGGCACCCGTGCCCAGCTGGACCGCGCGATGGTCAAGCACTCGACCAAGAAGCCGTTCCGCCAGAAGGGCACCGGCCGCGCCCGCGCGGGCATGACCTCCTCGCCGCTGTGGCGTGGGGGCGGTCGCATCTTCCCGAACTCGCCGGACGAGAACTTCAGCCAGAAGGTCAACAAGAAGATGTACCGCGCCGGCATGGCCGCCATCTTCTCGCAGCTGGCCCGCGAAGGCCGCGTCGCCGTGGTCGACTCGATCTCGGTCGAGGCGCCCAAGACCAAGCTGCTGGCCGACAAGTTCAAGGCCATGGGCCTGGACTCGGTGCTGGTGATCGCCGACCAGGTCGACGACAACCTCGCGCTGGCTTCGCGCAACCTGGCCAACGTGCTGGTGGTCGAGCCGCGCTACGCCGATCCGCTGTCGCTGGTCTTCTACAAGAAGGTGCTGGTGACCAAGGCGGCGATGGAGCAGCTCAAGGAGATGTTCGCATGAGCGCCGTGAAATTCGACGAGGGCCGTCTGGCCCAGGTGCTGGTGGCGCCCATCGTGTCCGAGAAGGCCACGTCCGCCGCCGAGAAGAACAACCAGGTGCTGTTCAAGGTCCTGCGCGACGCGACCAAGCCCGAGATCAAGGCGGCCGTCGAGCTGATGTTCAAGGTCGAGGTGAAGTCGGTCTCGACCGTGACCCAGAAGGGCAAGATCAAGCGCTTCGGCAAGAGCATCGGCCGCCGCGACCACGTCAAGAAGGCGTACGTGTCGCTGAAGCCGGGCCAGGAGCTCAACTTCTCCGGGGAGGCCGCGTAATGGCCATCGTCAAAGTCAAGCCCACTTCGCCCGGCCGCCGTGGCGTGGTGAAGGTGGTGCACGCGCACCTGCACAAGGGTGCGCCCGAGGCATCGCTGCTCGAGCCGCAGAAGCAGAAGTCCGGCCGCAACAACAACGGCCACATCACGATGCGCCACAAGGGCGGTGGTCACAAGCACCACTACCGCGTGGTCGACTTCGTGCGCAACAAGGACGGCATCCCGGCGAAGGTCGAGCGCATCGAGTACGACCCGAACCGCACCGCCCACATCGCGCTGGTGTGCTACGCCGACGGCGAGCGTCGCTACATCATCGCCCCGCGCGGCCTCGAAGTCGGCGCGACGGTGCTGTCCGGCGCCGAGGCCCCGATCAAGGCCGGCAACACGCTGCCGATCCGCAACATCCCGGTGGGTTCGATCATCCACTGCGTCGAGATGCTGCCGGGCAAGGGCGCGCAGATCGCGCGCTCGGCCGGCACCGCGGTGACGCTGCTGGCGCGCGAAGGCACCTACGCCCAGCTGCGCCTGCGCTCGGGTGAGGTTCGCAAGATCCACATCGACTGCCGCGCCACCATCGGCGAGGTGTCGAACGAGGAACACAGCCTGCGCCAGTACGGCAAGGCCGGTGCGATCCGCTGGAAGGGCGTGCGCCCGACCGTCCGCGGCGTCGCAATGAACCCGGTGGACCACCCGCACGGCGGCGGCGAAGGCCGCACCGGCGAGGGCCAGGTGCCGGTGTCGCCGTGGAACACGATGACCAAGGGCTACCGCACGCGCAACAACAAGCGTACGCAGACGATGATCGTCTCGCGTCGCAAGAAGTAAGGGGCCGACGACATGACCCGTTCGCTCAAGAAGGGTCCCTTCGTGGACCACCACCTGATGGCCAAGGTCGAGAAGGCCGCCGCCATCAAGGACAAGAAGCCCATCAAGACCTGGTCGCGCCGCAGCACGATCCTGCCCGAGTTCATCGGGCTGACGATCGCCGTGCACAACGGCAAGCAGCACGTCCCCG
>JASGHM010000002.1:0-2571707 GCA_047602365.1 Piscinibacter sp.
GCCGGAGATCCAGATCATCGTCAACGGGTCCGATGCGGTCGAGAACCAGGTCACCGATGACCGGATCGAAGCGATGCTGGGCGAGGCCAATCTGCTGCTGGCCAAGCGGCTTTCCGAGGGCGCCAAGCAGTACCTCGACCTGATCCTCAAGGGCGGCGAGTTCGATCTGCTCGGCCAGCAGATCGAGGTGCTCGGGCTGAAGAAGAGCGAGCATATCCTCAAGCGGATCGAACCGAAGCTGCCACCGGGAACCGACAAGGAGCAGCTGCAGCGGGCAGTCCGATTCGCCCATCTGGCGACCGACAACCTGGATCTTGCGGGCCCGCTCCTGACCGCGATTGCGGAACCGATCAAGGCCGACAAGATCGAAGTCGGTGATGAAGCCCCATCGCTAGATACCTTCGCGATCGGGGTCACGGTCGCCTTCGCCCTGATGTTCGTGACGGTGCTGCTGGTCGCGGGCTCACTCGCCCTCGAGAAGGAGGAGAACGCCTTCACCCGGCTCACCGCCGGGCTGGTCAGCCGAGCTCTAGATCCTGGTCGGCAAGGTCGGGCTGGGGACGGTGGTGGGCACCGCGGTCGCCCTGATCCTGCTGGTCGGGCTGGGGCTCTTCGTCGGTATCGAGTGGGGGAGAGGCTCCCTTCTGGCTGCTGGCTCTGATCTTCGGGGCTGCCGCGTTCTCGGCCGGCGGCGCAGCGCTCGGGGCGGCGGCTCGAGAGGTCCGGGCCGCGACCCTCGCCGCAGTGATGATCTGCCTGCCGGTGGCGCTGCTCTCGCTGGTGCCCGATGACGCGGTCGGCCCGGCGATCGAAACCGCGATCAACCTGGTCAGCGCAATCTTCCCGTTCCGCCCAACCCTCGACGCGATAACCGGAGGACTCGAGATCTCCGGCCCCTCCCTCTGGCTCCCCCTCCTACACCTGGCAATCCTCACGGTCGCCTACTCCCTGCTCGCCCGCTTGGCCCTCCGCCGGTTTTGACTTAACTTGCAGTCGGGCGGGTCTGCGCCCGCCCTCCAAGTTCAACCCGTCCGATCACGACATCCAAGAATGGATGATCGGACTCCACCGTCGGCGGTACGGGCTGATTGAGCCGAACCGTGTATCGGCTCGACTTCTCCTGCTGCCAGGAGGGCTGTTCAGTTCGTAGGCATCCCCCGACACCCAAAGCAACAGGCACCTCCCTCGCAGGCCCGGTCTGCCTACACTTGCCCTATGAGCTTTCCCAGTACCCGGCTGCGTCGTCTGCGACGGACTCCGGCTCTCCGCGGCCTGGTCCGTGAAACTGCGCTCAGCGCGGCCGACCTGATCCAGCCCCTCTTCGTCACGGCCGGCACCGACCTGCGCGAACCGGTCGAGGCGATGCCCGGCGTGAATCGCTTCTCGATCGCTGCTCTGGTCGAGGAGGCGGGTGAGATCGAGGCGGCCGGCATCCCGGCCGTGCTGCTCTTCGGGATTCCCTCGGAGAAGGACGAAGCAGGGAGCGGCGCCTACGACGACGAGGGCGTGGTCCAGATGGCGGTGCGGGCGCTCAAGGAAGCCCATCCCGATCTGATCGTGATCACCGACGTCTGCCTTTGCGAGTATACCGACCACGGCCAGTGCGGCTTCGTGCGTGACGGCCAGGTCGACAATGACGTGACCGTGGAGCGCTCCTGGCCCGGACCGCTATCTCGCACGCCGAGGCGGGCGCGGACATCGTCGCCCCGAGCGACATGATGGACGGCCGGATCGGCTCGATCCGCTACCAGCTCGACGAGGAAGGCCATCCCGACACGGCAATTCTCTCCTACGCGGCCAAGTACGCCTCGGCCTTCTATGGCCCGTTCCGCGAGGCGGCGGAATCGACTCCCGCCTTCGGCGACCGGCGCGGCTACCAGCTCGACCCGGCCAACTCCGACGAGGCGGTCCGAGAGGCGAAGCTCGATCTCGAGGAGGGCGCCGACGCGCTGATGGTCAAGCCGGCCTCGCACTATCTGGACATCGTGCGGCGGGTCAAGGACGAGACCGGCGCGCCGGTCGCCGCCTACCAGGTCTCCGGCGAGTACTCGGCGATCAAGGCGGCCGGCGCCAACGGTTGGATCGACGAGCGAGCGGCGGCGCTCGAGTCGCTGGTCTCGATCCGCCGGGCCGGAGCTGACTTCCTGGTCACCTATTTCGCAAAAGAGGCGGCCGCTTGGCTCGCCGAATCCTGAGGAGCATCGAATGTCTGGTCTGAGCCGCGGCGCCCCCGACAAGGTCAAGATCAAAGTCCGTGGCGACGGTCGCCCCTTGGGTGACACCGGGTCCGAGGTCGAGTACCAGGAAGAGGAGAAGGCCAAGGCGGAAGCGGCTCGGGCCGCGGCCGGCCGGGAAACCGGCGCCGAGCTCTTCCAGCGGGCCCGGCGGGTGCTGCCGGGAGGCGTGAACTCACCGGTCCGGGCGATGGGCCAGGTCGGTCTCGACCCGGTCTTCATCGAAGCTGCCGAAGGCGCCGAGGTGATTGACCGCGACGGCCGCCGCTACCTCGACTGGGTCGGTTCCTGGGGCCCGATGATCCTCGGCCACACCGATCCCGAGGTTCTGGAGGCGATCCGCGAGGCGGCCGCACGTGGGACCAGCTTCGGCGCCGCGACCGAAGCCGAGGTAGAGCCTCGGCGAAGAGGTCGCTGCCCGCATGCCGTCGGTCGAGATGATCCGCATGACTTCTTCCGGCACCGAGGCGGCGATGACCGCAGCCCGCCTCGCCCGGGCGGCGACCGGCCGCGAGGTGCTGGTCAAGTTCGCCGGCGCCTACCACGGGCATTCCGATGGCCTGCTGGCCGAAGCCGGCTCCGGGGTCGCCACCCACGGCATCCCGTCCGGGCCGGGAATCCCCGCCGCCCAGGCGGCCGGCACGGTCGTCGTGCCGTGGAACGACCGGGCCGCGGTGACCGAGGCGCTCGAAAAGCACGAGGTCGCGGCGGTCTTCGCCGAGCCGATCGCCGCCAACATGGGGGTCGTGCCGCCGGAGGACGGTTATCTCGAGTTCCTGCGCGAGGCGACCGCAAAGACTGGTGCGTTGCTGGTCTTCGACGAAGTGATCACCGGCTTCCGGGTCGCCCGGGGAGGAGCCCAGGAGCTATACGGAGTCACCCCGGACCTGACCGTGATGGGCAAGATCATCGGCGGCGGCCTGCCCGCCGCCGCGGTCGGCGGTCCCCGCGAGCTGATGGAACGGCTGGCCCCGGCCGGCGACGTCTATCAGGCCGGCACTCTTTCCGGGAACCCTCTGGCGGTTGCCGCCGGGCTGACCACGCTGCGCCGGCTCGACGAGGATGCCTACAGCCGGCTCGGTGCCCTGACCGACCGACTGACTCAGGGACTCACCGATCTCGCCGGGGAGCACAACCTCAATGTGGGCTCGGCCCCCGGCCTGGTCACCCTGTTCTTCTCCGCATTGCCGGTCGAGAACTTCGAAGACGCCCAGGCCAGCGACGGCGAGCGGCACGCCGCTTTCTACAGAGGGATGCTTGAACGAGGGATCTGGCTGCCGCCTTCCCGTTTCGAGGCCTGGTTCGTCTCGCTGGCCCAGGACGAGATCCAGATCGACCGGACCCTGATGGCTGCCGCCGAGGCCCTGGCCGCGACCGACCCGCGAAGGGCGATCGGGTGAGCCCGGCGCCGGGCTCGGATGCCCTTCGGCGCCTCGCCGACCGGGTTCTCGAAGAGGGTCCGCCTCTGGTCGCAAGGGAGCCGGAGGCCGCAACGGGCTTCGGTGAGTTGGCGGCGTCCGGCCCGCGGACCTCGGCCCGCGCCGGCGACTACGCGTTCGTGGTCGAGGCGGTTCGCGAGGGTTACCTCTGCCACTACGGCAGCTCGCGGGTCCTCGATCAGCCGGACCCCGATCTCGCCCTGCTGGCCGGCGATCTCTTCTACGCGATCGGAATTCGCGGTTTGTCCGAGCTCGACGACCTCGAATCCACAGGAATCCTGTCGGATTTGATCCGGGTCGCGGCCGAGCTGCACGCAGCTGGTCGGGAGCGATCTGGCCGAGACGCTCTGGTTGGGCCAGATTGTCGCTTTGGCATGCGGAAAAGACGTAGCCCAGCAGCAGGCTCTCTCAGCCTTGGAGAACGGTCAGCCGGGCGGCGCCGACGCCCTCGCCGAGTGGACGACCCGCACGGTCCGAGCCAACGACCTCGGGCGGGAATTCGACTTCGCGCAGACTGCAGATAGACTCCCGCCCGTCGAATTTCTAGAAGCGTGTCTGATCCGTTGAACAAGAACTCCAAGCCGGGGGAAGAGCCCCGCGTCAAACTGCCCCCGGCCGAACCCCGCGGCTACTTCGAAGGCGAGTCGATGACTCGTCGTCACGTATTCACGGTCGCAAGCCAGGCAGTCGGTGGCATCGCGGCCGCCGCCGTCGTCCTGCCCGTGGTCGGTTTCGCCGTGGCCCCGCTCTTCACCCGCGGTGAGGAACGCTGGGAAGCGGTCGGTCCGGTCAGCGACTTCAACCCCGATGACTACAAGCAGGTCATCATCACCGAGACCCCGGGCATCGGCGAGGCCGGCAAGACCACCGCCTACGTCCGCACCGGCTCGGCCAAGTACGACGAGGATCCCAGCGACGTGATCGCGGTCTCGACCCGCTGCGCCCACCTCGGCTGCCCGGTCCGTTTCGTCCAGGCCGCCCAAAACTTCATCTGCCCCTGCCACGGCGGCGTCTACGACTTCCTCGGCAAGCGGATCGGCGGACCGCCGGTGCGCCCGCTCGACCGTTTCCAGACCCGCGTCCGTGGCGGTCAGGTCGAACTCGGTCCCCGCTACTCGGTGACCAACCAGCTCAAGGCCGTCCGGGTCCGCGACCCCGGCGAGTTCACCGGCGGCATCTGGGAGTACCTGTACCCGCCGCGCCCGTCCACCTTCCCCCCGCCCAGCAGCTGATCTGAATGAGCCTTCTCAAGCGAAAGAAGACCGAAGAGGTCGAGGCGAACGGCACCGGCGACGCGGAAGCGATCGCCAAGCCGACCAAGGGCGAGCGAATGAGCCAGGCCAAGGACCTGGGCATCCATCACGGCACCCAGACGGGCATCGACGTCGCCGGCTGGGTCGATTCGCGCGTAAACGCGACCGGAATCTTCACCGCGATGATGTCGCGGCACGTTCCCAAGGGGACCAACTGGTTCTACACGCTGGGTTCGGCCACGATGTTCATCTTCGCCATGCAGGCGATCACCGGCGTCTTCCTCTCGATGTACTACACGCCGTCCGCCACCCAGGCCTACGCGTCGATCACCCACATGACCAACGAGGTCTTCATGGGCGAGTTCGTGCGCGGCATGCACAAGTGGGGCGCCTCGCTGATGATCATCCTGATCTTCCTGCACATGGCGCGGACCTTCTTCTTCGGCGCCTACAAGTACCCGCGGGAGCTGAACTGGGTGATCGGCGTGGTGCTGCTGATCCTGACCACGGTCATGGGCCTCACCGGCTACCTGCTGCCTTTCGACCAGCGTTCTTTCTGGGCCACCATCGTCGCCAACAACATCACCGCGTCCGGCCCGATCGTCGGCCCCTACCTGGCTGACTTCCTGAGAGCCGGCCCAGACTTCAGCGCCACCACGCTTTCACGCTTCTATGCGCTCCACATGATGGTCGTGCCAGGGCTGATCGCTGCCCTGATCGGCGCCCATCTCTTCTTCGTCGTCAAGCTCGGCACCACCGCCCCGCCGTGGGTCCGAGCGGGCCGGCCCCGAGGGCTCACGCCCGGAAGAGGAGGTCACCGCTGGCGTTGCCCGCGAGGATCTCGACGAAGTCCCGGTCAACGGTGCCGTCGCGGCTGCCGCGATCGAGACCGCACCGCCGGACCTCAGCGAGGCTGACGCGAATGCCGCCGAGGCCGAAGAGGTCGAGGCGAAGGAAGCCGAGGAGACCGAGGAAGCTGTGGCGACCGAGGATCCGGCCGTCGAGGCGGCCGAAGAAGAGGTCGCCGAGGAAACCCCGGTCGAGGAAGCCTCTACCGAGGTGCCTGCCGCCGACGAAACCGCTCCCGAGGAGCCGCCGGCTGATCCGGCCGATGCCCCAGATGAACCTGGCGACGGGGAGGTGAATCAGTGAACGCCCGTGAGAAGGAGGAATACCTCCGCGAATACGAGATCCTGAAGAAGAAGGGCAAGTCCTTCTTCCCCTACGCGATCATGAAGGACTCGGTGATGATGCTGATCGTCGCCGCCGTCCTGGTCGTCATGTCGATCGTCATGGGCGCCGAGCAGGGTCCCAAGGCGGACCCGACCACCACCACTTACACCCCGCGCCCGGAGTGGTACTTCTTCTACCTCTTCGAGCTGCTGCGCGTGATCAAGCCGCCGGCGCTGGTTCCGGTCGCGACGATCGGCATCCCGAACCATCTGCATGGTGCTCCTGCTCTTGCTCCCGTTCTATGACCGGGGCCCGGAGCGGGTGCCGTGGAAGCGCCCGATCGCAACCACCACGGGCATCATGGTGATCATCGCCATGGCCCTGCTCACCTACAAGGGCGCGGTCGCCGGCTCGCCGAGCGAGATCGAACTGAAGACGTCGCCCCAGTACGAGCAAGGCAAGGCTTTGGTCGCCGAATCGGGCTGTCTCGCCTGTCACGCGATCGGTGAGAACGGGGCTGACGGCGGCCTCGGGCCGGACCTGACCGACATCGGGTCGCGGATCCCCAAGGAAGCGATCAAGCAGTCGGTGACGATCGGCCCGGGCATCATGCCCTCCTTCGCCGGTCTCGGCGAGAAGAACCTGAACGCGGTCGCCGATTATCTCGCTTCGCTCAACGGCGAAGACTGAGGCCGGAACGATGAACCAGGCACCTCCCCGCCGAGGTGACCAGGAGTTCGCCGGCGAGGTGAACTCGATGTTCGACCGGATCAGCGGCGTCTACGACCGCATGAACCGGGTGATGACCGCCGGGCTCGATCAGAGTTGGCGGGCACGGGCCGCGGAACGGGCCCGTCTTGAGCCTGGCATGAAGGCACTCGACCTCTGCTGCGGCACCGGCGATCTGGCCTTGATGCTGGCCGAGAGGGTCGGCCCGGAAGGCGAAGTGACCGGGGCGGACTCTTCTCGCCCGATGCTCGATATTGCGCTTGAGAAAGCCAAAAACGAGGGTCTGAGGCAGGCCCAGTTCAAGTGGGCCGATGCCCTCGACCTCCCCTTCGAGGACGAATCCTTCGACGCTGTGACGATCGCCTTCGGGGCCCGCAACCTGGCCGACCTCGACAAGGGAATCAGCGAGATGCGCCGGGTCCTGGTGCCCGGCGGTCGCCTGGTGATCCTCGAGATCACCCAGCCTCGGCGGCAGCCGCTGGCCGGTTTCTTCGCCCTCTGGTTCGACCGGATAGTGCCGAAGCTCGGCAAGGTCGCGGGCGATTCCTCCGCTTACACCTACCTGCCCGAATCGGTCCGCAGCTTCCCCGACGCCGAAACGCTGGCCGGCAAGCTCGATGCCGGTGGTCTGCGGCATGTGCGCTGGACCCTGATGGCGGGCGGGATCATCGCCCTTCACTCCGGGGTCCGGTGACGGGCGCGGCTGACGAAGCCCCCCGGAACCGCTCGCTTCCCGAGCCGGTCACCGCAGTTACCGATACCGCCGGGGACTGGCTGCCGGCCCGCATGGCCGAAGTCGAGGCCGGGCTCCTTGCCGCGGTCGAAGACAAGGGCGAGCTCTCCGAGGACGCGGTCCGCACCCTGAATGCGGGTGGCAAGCGGATGCGCCCGATGCTGGTTCTGCTCTGCGCCGGCCCGGGAGGCCGGCCCGGCAGCGGTCCGGGCCGGGATCGCGGTCGAGCTGGTCCACATGGCCAGCCTGGTCCACGACGACGTGCTCGACCGGGCACCTCTCCGCCGGGGCCTGCCGACGGTCTACGCCAGCTCGGGTCGCGACCGTGCGACCGCGCTCGGTGACCGGCTCTTCTCCACGGCCTTCAAGGTCTTGGTCGACGGGGGTGACGCGGGTGCCGTGAGAGAGGTCAGCGCCACCGCGGTCGACTTGGCCCGCGGTGAGCTCCGACAGCGGGAAGGTGCCTTTGACCTGGATCTGACCGAAGGTGACTACTTCGACCGGTGCGCGCTCAAGACGGGCCGGCTCTTCGAGGCGGCCTGCGTGCTCGGCCGAGCCAGCACCGGCGGAGATCCCGGGCCGGTCGGACCCTTCGGCCAGAAATCGGTCTCGCCTTCCAGTTGCTCGACGACGCGCTCGACATCGCCGGTCCGCCGGAGCGCACCGGCAAGGCCCGGGGCACCGACCTGCTGGACGGCACGGTCACGCTGCCGTTGATCATCGCCGCCCAGTTCGACCCGGCCCTGGCTGCGCTCGATCCGCGGGGTCTCGACGAGAAGACGGCGGCCATCGCCTGTGACCGGATCGCGGCCACCGGTGCCCTGGAGCAGGTCCGGGCCCGGGCGATCGAGCTGATCGAGGAGGCCAAGTCGGCCCTCACCGAAGCCGGCCTCGACCAGCAGCAGCGCGAAGCTCTTGGAGCTGATCGCCGACGGAGTGGTTCTCCGCTACAGCTAGCGATCGGGCGGCGGCTTTCAGGTCGGGCCGGTCTGGGATACTCCCGGCTCATGGTCCTGAGCGACAAGACCCTGCGGGAGGAGATCGATGCCGGTCGGATCGTCATCGATCCCTTCGAGGAGCGGCTGATCCAGCCTTCGAGCATCGACCTGCGAGTCGATCACAGCTACCGGGTCTTCAACAATTCGCGTTACCCGTTCATCGACGTGAAGCAGCCGATGGAAGATCTGACCGAGCTGGTCAAGCCCGATGACGAGGAGCCTTTCATCCTGCATCCGGGCGAGTTCGTGCTCGGCCAGACCCTGGAGCGGGTCACCGTCCCGGATGACATGGTCGCCCGGCTGGAAGGCAAGAGTTCACTCGGACGTCTCGGGCTGCTGATCCACTCGACCGCGGGCTTCGTCGACGCCGGCTTCTCCGGCAACCTCACCCTGGAGGCTCTCGAACGTCGCCAACCTCCCGATCACGATCTACAAGGGCATGCCGATCGGGCAGCTCTCTTTCATGCGGATGGACCGACCGGTTGACACCGCCTACGGAGCCGACGGCAAGGGCTCGAAGTACCAGGGCCAGGCCGAGCCGACGGCCTCCCGCTACTACCTGAACTTCCGGGATTAGCTTCGCCGGTCCGGAGTGATCCGGTGCCGACGGGCGTTGCGTAGGTACGATTGGTGGACAGATGCTTCCCAACATAGGCCCAATGGAGGTAATCCTCGTACTCATCATCGCGCTGATCGTGTTCGGCCCCAAGCGGCTGCCGGAACTCGGTCGCTCGCTGGGCAAGGGCCTGAACGAGTTCCGCGAGGGCATGAGCGACATCGGTCAACACGACGATGACGACGATGACGATGACGCGGATGATCACGAACCGGCCGAGTTGACGTCCGCCGCCGACCGATGCGGCTCATCCGCTGCCCCGGCGAGGAACCGGAAGTGACCGAGGTGACCGGCAACGCTCGAGGCGGAGCCTGTGGACGGGGAAGTCGTTCCCGACTCCCGCAGCTGAGGTCCGAGGTCGGGCTGTGGCCAAGCTCAAACCGGTCCGTCACGACGAGCAGCTGAGTCTCGTCGACCATCTCGATGAGCTGCGTTCGCGGCTGATCTACTCGATTGTCTTCCTGGTCGTCGCCTTCGCGGTCTGTTTCTGGCAGAGCGACCACATCCTCGACATCGCCGCCGCGCCCCTGCCGGCGGAGCACAAGGCCCTGATCGTGCTCGCCCCAGACCGAGGCCTTCATGACCACGGTGACGGTCTGCGCCTACGCGGCGATCATCGTCTCCGCACCGTTCATCAGCTATCAACTCTTCGCCTATGTGCTGCCCGCCTTCTCGCCCCGGGAGCGCAAGGCGATCATGCCGATGCTGATCTCGATCCCGATGCTCTTCCTGATCGGCTGCGTCTTCTCCTACTTTGTGGTGCTGCCGGCCGCGATCAACTTCCTGCTCAGCTTCAACGACGCCCAGTTCGCGATCCAACTGAGAGCCCGGGAGTACTACTCGTTCTTCTCGATGACCCTGCTCGCCGGCGGCATCGTCTTCGAGCTGCCGATCGTGATCCTGGCCCTGGTGCGGCTGCGGATCTTGTCCGTTCAGCAGCTCCGCCAGAACCGTCGTTACGCCTATTTGATCTGCGCAGTCATCGCCGCGGCCCTGCCCGGGGTGGACCCGATCTCGATGCTGATCGAGACGGTCCCGCTGCTGCTTCTCTACGAGTTGAGTATCTTGCTCGCTCGGGGAATTGGTGAACCTAAGGAGAGCGCCGAGTCCCAGATACCTTCAATCCAGGAGAACTAGCCAAGTGGCCAACGAACCCGAACACAGGATGCTTTTCGACCTTCGAGGTCGTCGCAAGAGGGTGATGCAGGTCATCTACGTCTTCCTGGCTGTGATCATGGCGGCCAGCCTGTTGCTGCTCGGCGGCAGCAGCACGCTCGGTCTGCAGAACCTCTTCGGCGGCAACTCGTCGGTCAACAAGTCGGCTGCGGACGCGAACGTTGACCGCGCCACTGACCTTCAGGCCAAGTTCCAGCAGCAGCCGAACAACGCCAACGTCGCCAAGGAACTGGTCCGCGCCCGGGCCTCCGCCGGCCAGTCGCTCTACGCGACCGATCCGGACACCCCAGACCACATCGATCACCGATGACGCGACGACTCAGTACGAGATGGCCGCCGAAACCTGGGCCAAGTACCTCAAGCTGACCAAGAACAATCCCGATCCGACGGTCGCGCAGCTGATGGCCAACATCCTCTTCACCCTCTCGCAGGGTTCAACGGTCGCCCAGTTCCAGAGCAACATCAAGGATGCCGCCGAGGCCCAGCAGATTCGTGGCCGATACGCAGCGGTCAAGACCCAGAAGCAGGGCGGGGCGAGCGCTTGGCAGCAGCTCTCGACCCTGTTCGTCTACCAGCTCTACTCGCAGGATTACGACGCAGCGGAGAAGGCTCGTGACCAGGCCCTGGCTTCGACCGATGACAAGGGCGATCAGAAGCAGATCAACCAGACCTTCACCTCGACCGAGAAGGACGCGAAGCGGGTCGGCAAGCTGATCGACAAGGCGATCAAGCAGTCCCAGAAGGACGGCGGCAAGTCGCTCGAGAACCCGCTCGGCAGCCTCGGCTCCGACGCTTCGATCACCGGCGCTTCCGGCGCCACCACCGGCGGCTGATCAACCGACCGCGCGAGAGCGGGCGGGTCCCGAAACGGCCCGCCCGCTCTTCGCCCCAAGTCCTATACTTTTCATCCGGCTTCTTACGGGAAGCCACCTTCCGGGCCGTTAGCTCAGCTGGTAGAGCAGGAGACTCTTAATCTCAAGGTCGAAGGTTCGGATCCCTTCACGGCCCACTAACCCCCTCTTGGGTCACTCCGGAAATTCGCGCGGAAACGACTGTTGCGCGGCCGGAGGCGCCGCTCCGGTGCCTGAGTTCTCGAGTAGCTGTAACGCTGGGGTCGTCTCAACCATTCATAGGTAGACGTGGCTACGGGTGGCACATCCCGAGATGAGTTCGAGAGGGTCAATGACCTTCGGCCGATGATCACGGCGTACTGCCGTCGACGAGGCAGTCGGGATCCCGAAGGGATCTCCGGCAGAGGTGATCGCGATCGCCTGGAGCAGGCGGGAAGAACTCAACCTCAAGCATTGCCGGCCCTGGCTGATCGCCACCGCCCGCAACCTGCTCTCCGACGAGTACCGGGCACGGCGGCGAAGCATCCCGACAGAGCCGAACGCCCTGGCGAAAGTCGACCCGCGACAGGAACCCGATTTCGAAGTCGAGTCGCTCGACCCCGAACTCGGTCGTGCGCTCGACTTGCTCTCACCCAGCGATCGGGAAGCCATCCTGCTGGTCGCGTGGGAGGAACTGACCCCCGCCGAGGCCGCCCGATCGATGGGCATACGCCCGGCCACCTTCCGGTCCCGGCTCACCGCGCCCGTAGCCGCCTGGCAGCGACGCTCGACGAGCGCGCTGCCGGACCGGCCGAAACTACAAAGAGTCCCGTGGAGGACGCCATATGAATGACGCACAACTGAACGCAAGGCTTCGCTCCGCGAATCCGGTCCCCGGACCGGCGCCCTCCTCGGCCCCGGGAGTCTCCTTGTTCAGGAGGATCGGCCAGATCGTCCTGGCGGTACTCGCGGTCCTGCTGGTCGGAGTCGGAGTCGCCTGGGCCGCCAGCGGCACCAATCCGATCGCTTCGGTCTTCGCCGATGACCTGAAGGTGGTCGAGTCGGATGTGGGCTTCGATTGGTTCGAGATCTTGGAGCCGATGACGCAGGAGGACCTGGCCACTCTGCCGGCGGGGGCAGCTCAGGCGGCAACGTTCCACGCGATCTCGAAACAGACGATGGAGAACACCATGAACGGGCTGCCGCCATTCGGACGGGACAAATCCAAGTTCGAACCGGACCCGGCCTTCATCTCGGCGATCGGCCGCGGCGAGACCAACACCGGCAATCCGGTCACCCTGCTCGTCGAGGGCGACGAGGTCTGCTCCTATGCCGGAGAGAAGGCTTCGGGCGAGGCAGCTGTGGCGATCTCGAGTCGATCGCCGAGGGCAAAGTCGTCAGCTGGGGATCCGAGTGGCGAAACGACCGCCTCAGCCTCGCTGCCGTCTACAACGACGACGTGGCCGCGATCAACGTGCTCGAGGATTCCAAACCACCGATCGAGATCCCCGACAACGTCCTGGAACTCCGCAATCTGCGGTATCCAGGACATCACGCTGGTGGGGCTGGATGACGAAGGCAACGAACTCTTCCGAGATTCGGTTCCGATGAGCATGAAGCCGTAGAGGTATCCTCCGGACAGGCAATTCAGGGAGAACGGAGTCGAATGAAGTTAAGGGGAATCATGGCCGCAGCGCTGCTGGCGGCGGGAGGTTCGCTCGGCATCGCCGCTGCAGCGGATGCCCAGAGCTGCTTGGGGAGAAGGCACGGGTCATCTCCGGTTCCGGCGCGGTGAAGGTCAATGAGCTGAGGGGCCGGAACCGGAATGGCGCTTGGCCCGCGAGGCGGATGATGGACAGTGAGCGCCTCGCGGGCCAAGCGCCATGCCGGTGGAGGTCCCTGGCTCGAGCGAAGGGTTAGGCCGCACTTGCCGTTGGAAGCATGCCTACGAGCTTGGAGTCACCGTAGGTGCGCAGCACCTGAGAGATGACCACTTGATAGCCGGCCAGCCAATTGGCTTGCTTGGACTTGGCCTGCAGATGAGTGGGATGACACATGAGCGCTTGCAAGGCTTCAAGAGACTCCCAGTAGTACACGTTTGAAATCAGCCCCATCGAGGTGTTCTCCCAAGATTCCTCGCCGAGATAGCCTGGCGTTGTCTTTGCAGCCTGGGCAATCGCTTCATCGAGCCGATGAAACTCATCGTCCCACTGGCCCTTGGCGAAGATGAAGGTCGACGAATCTATGGAGAGCCTCGGGCGTAGATTGAAGCGATGTCTTAAAGGCTGGCTTGCCAAACGCTCGGTGCAACCTGTGCGGCCTAACGTTTGAGCTGAGGGGCCGGAACCGGCGTGGCGCTTGGCCCGCGAGGCGGATGATAAGCTAGAGCGCCTCGCGGGCCAAGTGCCATGCCGGTGGAGGTCCCGCTCCAACGAAGGGTTAGGCATCCGGCTCCGCTAGAGCCCAGCTTAGGTTTTGCCGCAGTGCCTCTGCCTTCTGCGCAGATGGAGCGTTCTGAACGGCCAGGCTTGCCGCTGATTTCGCTTCACTGTTTCGGTTAAGGGCATAGAGAGCGCGAGCTTGAGCTGCACGTGTGCACCAGTCAGTGCGGCGCGTGACTTAGTGATGGAGCCAGAACTTCCAACGCTTGGTCGGGACTACCAACGTGAACCAGTTGGTCGGACAAGAAATAGCGGGCGACAGTTGCGCTTGGCGAGCCTTCTGGGTTGCCCTGCGCCAACTCGACTTCGAGTGCCTGCCGCAACTGCTGAGTTGCCGCTTCGTGCTCTCCGAGCGCGTTGAGCACGCATGCGAACTCGCCGAGATAGGAGGACAGACCCCAATGTTGACGGTCAGCCAGCGAAATTGCCTCTTCGTACAGCGCCTTGGCGCTTGAGTGCTGACCAGCCTCCCACTGCTCGAACGCTTTGCGGGCAAGTCTCGCTGCTTCGGGCTGGTTGGTCATTCGGATGCCTAACGTGATTTAGCCAGCAACAGCAGGTTGATGCCCATAGCGACTTGTTGATGCTGGTGGCGGCATGTTGCCATAGGCATCCATGCGGGTTCAGCCGGGCAGCGCGACCTGATATCGGAGCAGGCGGAGGTTCTTGGCGACGAGTTGCGGCAGCAACCAGTACTTCTGCCGCGGTTGCCATCGTGCGCCGCAGGCATGCAGCAGGGCGCGTGTGCCCTGGTCGGCTGATGGGATGCGGATCGCGATGTGGGCACGCGCCCGCTGCACGATCGGTGTGCTGTCGACCACCAACTCGACCGTGGTGTAGCGCCGGGTGCCTGGATGATTCAGCCGGTGCCTCACGCAGACGAGTCGACTCCCGTAGCGCAGCGCCAGACGCTTGGCGCCATTCTGTTGCGGTGAGTAGGTACGGACGACACGCAGTTGCGACAGCTGGGTCTTCATGACATGAGGGTGATTCCGTCGTGTGCGCAGGTGGGGGGGGGGGGCTGTTCGGGGTCGGCACGAGGCCGCCTGCCGTGGGGCCTGTGAGTCCGCTCCGCGGCTGCTGGACCGATGCGCGTCAATACTGTATACATATACAGTATTGGAGTCAACGAAGGCAAAGGTCCGCCATGAACCCCTCTTCACCGACTGATTCCGCCGCCCCCCGCCTGCTCGACCTGCTGCGCATGCAGGTCCGCTACCTGCACTACAGCCTGCACACCGAACGGGCCTACGTGCACTGGGTGCGCGCCTACATCCACTTCCACGGCCTGCGCCATCCGGCGCAGTTGGCTGGGCCCGAGGTCGAGGCCTTTCTCTCCTGGCTGGCGGCCGAGCGTCAGGTCTCGGTCGCCACGCACAAGCAGGCGCTGTCGGCGCTGCTGTTCCTCTACCAGAAGGTGCTGAACCAGCCGGTGCCCTGGCTGGCCGAGATCGGCCGGCCGCAGCGCCAGGCGCGCCTGCCGGTGGTGATGTCGCACGACGAGGTGTCGCGCGTGCTCGCGGCGCTGGGTGAATCGGCGCGGCCCGGCGCGCTTCCGGTGCTGCAGTTGTTCGCTCAGCTGCTCTACGGCACCGGCATGCGCCTGACCGAGGGCCTGCACCTGCGCGTGAAGGACATCGACTTCGAGCGCCGCGCCATCGTCGTGCGCGAAGGCAAGGGCGGCAAGGACCGCGTGGTGATGCTGCCGGCGGCGCTCGAGGCGCCGCTGCGCGCGCAGCTGGCCCAGGCCCGCGAGCTCTGGGCGGCCGACCGCGCCGCCGGCGTCGCCGGCGTGCAGCTGCCCTTCGCGCTGTCGCGCAAGTACCCGCGTGCGGCCGAGTCCTGGTCCTGGTTCTGGGTCTTCCCGCAGGCCACGCTGTCGGTCGATCCGCGCAGCCGGCCACTCGGCCCGCCGCCGCAGGCGCCCGATGGTGCGGTGCTGCCGCACCCGCCACCCATCGTCCGTCGCCATCACCTGTACGACCAGACCTTCCAGCGGGCCTTCAAGCTGGCGCTGCAGCGTGCCGGCGTCCACAAGCCGGCCTCGCCGCACACGCTGCGCCATTCCTTCGCGACGCACCTGCTGCAGTCGGGCTACGACATCCGCACCGTGCAGGAACTGCTCGGCCATGCCGACGTCAGCACGACCATGATCTACACCCATGTGCTGAAGCTCGGCGGCGGCGCGGTGCGCAGCCCGCTCGACCAGCTGGCACCGGCCATGACGTCGTATCCGTCCTCTTCGCCCGGCGCGTCGCCGTCGCCGCACTGGCCTGCCCACCCCGGCCGCTTCGCCCGTGAACCCGAGCCACCGTGTTATCTGCCCACCTCCACCCTCCCGCCGCCGTCGCCCCGCCGCCCGGCCGCCGCCCCGGCCTGCCGGGCTACGCCGAGCTCCACTGCCGCAGCAACTTCAGCTTCCTGACCGGGGCCTCGCACCCGGGCGAGTTGGTGCAGCGCGCCTGGCAGCTGGGCTACACGGCGCTCGGAATCACCGACGAGTGTTCGCTCGCCGGTGTCGTGCGCGCGCATCTCGAGATCGAGGCCGAGCGCGAGCGGCTGCGCAGCGGCCAGGCCGAGCCGGCGTCGCCGCACCCGCTGCCGCGCCTGATCGTCGGTGCCGAGATGCGGTTGACGCCAACACCATCGCCGCTGCCGCCGGCCGGCAGCGCGGCCGAGGCCCGCCTCGTCGTGCTCGCCCAGTCGCGCCGCGGCTACGGCAACCTGTCGCACTGGATCACCGTCGCGCGGCGCCGTGCGCCCAAGGGCAGCTACCTCGCGCATGCCGAAGACCTGGAAGGCAAGGTGCCGAACGCGCCCTTCCTCGCCGGCCTGCCCGGTTGCTTCGTGCTGCTGGTGCCCGACGCCTCGCAGTCCTTCGAGACCCTGCTCGACCAGGCGATGTGGCTGAAGACCTGGTTCGACGATGGTGCACGCGCGGCGATCGCGCTCGAACTGCTGCTGCGCCCGGGCGACGATGCGCTGCGTGCGAAGGTCAGGCGTGTCGCGCAGCTGAGCGGCCTGCGCATCGTCGCCGCCGGCGACGTGCTGATGCATGTGCGCTCGCGCAAGGCGCTGCAGGACACGCTGACCGCGACGCGCCTGAAGCTGCCGGTGGCCGAGTGCGGCAGTGCGCTGGCGCCGAATGCCGAGCAGCACCTGCGCTCGCGCGCGCGGCTGGCGCGTCTGTACGAGCCCGAGTGGCTGGAGCACACGCTGGTGCTGGCCGGCGCCTGCCGCTTCTCGCTCGCCGAGCTGAAGTACGAGTACCCGCAGGAGCTGGTGCCGCCGGGGCAGACGCCGGCCAGCCACCTGCGCGCGCTGGTCGAAGCCGGTTTCCCGGGGCGCTTTCCGGCCGAGCGCTTCAGCGCCGAGGAGATCGCGGCGCAGCGCCGGCAGATCGAGCACGAGCTGGCGCTGATCCGCCAGCTCGACTACGAACCCTACTTCCTGACCGTCGCCGACATCGTGCGCTGGGCGCGCGAGCAGAAGATCCTCTGCCAGGGCCGCGGCAGCGCAGCCAACTCGGTGGTCTGCTTCTGCCTCGGTGTCACCGAGGTCAACCCGCGCGAAGCCGCGCTGCTGTTCGAGCGTTTCATCAGCGCCGAGCGCCGCGAGCCGCCGGACATCGACATCGACTTCGAGCACCAGCGCCGCGAGGAGGTCATCCAGTACATCTACCGCAAGTACGGCCGCCACCGCGCCGCGCTGACCGCGGTGGTGATCAGCTACCGCCCGCGCAGCGCGGTGCGCGACGTCGGCCGCGCACTGGGCATCGACGAGCAGCGCATCGCCGCGGTCGCCAAAGGCCAGCAGTGGTTCGACGGCCGCAGCATCAGCGCCGAACGCCTGCGCGAGAACGGCTTCGACCCCGAGTCGCCGGTCGTGCAGCAGTGGGTGGCGCTGACCCATCAGCTGCTCGGCTTCCCGCGCCACCTGTCGCAGCACCCCGGCGGCTTCGTCATCGCGCGCGACCAGATCGAGCAGCTGGTGCCGGTCGAGAACGCCAGCATGGAAGGCCGCTCGGTGGTGCAGTGGGACAAGGACGACCTCGACGCGCTGGGCCTGATCAAGGTCGACATCCTCGCGCTGGGCATGCTGAGCGCGCTGCGCCGCGCCTACGAGCTGATCGGCCGCAAGCGCGGCCAGCCTTTCGATGCGCAGCAGATCGAGCAAGGCGACACCCCCACCTACGACATGATCTGCGCCGCCGACACCGTCGGCGTGTTCCAGATCGAGAGCCGCGCGCAGATGAGCATGCTGCCGCGCCTGAAGCCGCGTTGTTACTACGACCTGGTGGTCGAGGTGGCGATCGTGCGGCCCGGGCCCATCCAGGGTGGCATGGTGCATCCCTACCTGAAGAACCGGGGCCTGAAGGACGAGGAGATCGACTACCCGAAGTCGTTGCGCCCGGCATTGCAGCGAACCAAGGGTGTGCCGATCTTCCAGGAGCAGGTGATGCAGATCGCGATGATCGCCGCCGAGTTCACGCCCGGCGAGGCCGACGCGCTGCGCCGTGCGATGGCGGCCTGGAAGCGCAAGGGCGGGCTGGGGCCGTTCCACCAGCGGCTGGTCGGCCGCATGATCGAGAAGGGCTACGACCCCGAGTTCTCCGAGCGCATCTTCAGGCAGATGGAGGGCTTCGGCGAATACGGTTTTCCGGAGAGCCACGCGGCCGGCTTCGCGCAGCTGGCCTATGCGAGCAGCTGGATCAAGTGCCACCACCCCGACGTCTTTCTCGCCGCGCTGCTGAACAGCCAGCCGCTGGGCTTCTACGCGCCGGCGCAGCTGGTGCGCGACGCGCGCGCGCATGGCGTCGAGGTGCGGCCGGTGGATGTGGCGGTGAGCGAGGTGGAGACGGTGCTGGAGGGACTGGACGGCCCGGTGGGTGAGCGATCGATGCCTGTCCGGCTCGGGCTGGACCGCGTCGGCGGCCTGGCGCTCGACGCCGCACAGCGCATCGTCGCCGCGCGCCGCGACGGTGGGCCGTTCACCGGCATCGAAGACCTGGCGCGCCGTGCCGCGCTCGACGCCCTCGCGCTGCAGTCGCTGGCCCAGGCCGATGCACTGCGTGGCCTGGCCGGGCATCGCCACCAGGCCGCCTGGGGCGTCGCCGGCATCGACACCCGCGCCACCACGATGCTGCGCGAGACCCGCGTGCACGAAGCCCCGGTCGCGCTGGCGCCGCCCTCCGAGGTGGCGGAGATGCTGGCCGACTACCGCAGCGTCGGCCTGACGCTGAACCGCCACCCGATCGCCTTGCTGCGCGATCAGCTGGCGAACTTCAAGGTGCAGCCCGCCTCGGTGCTGAAGACCTACCCGGACGGTCGCCTGGCGCGTGCCAGCGGCATCGTCACCCACCGCCAGCGCCCGGAGACGGCGAAGAACACCACCTTCGTGACGCTGGAGGACGAGACCGGCACCGTCAACGTGATCGTCTGGCCGCGCGTGTTCGAGGCGCATCGCCGCGAGCTGCTCGGCACGAAGCTGCTCACCGTCTACGGCCGCTGGCAGCGCGAGGGCGAGGTGATGCACCTGGTGGCGATGAAGCTGATCGACCACAGCCCGCTGCTGGCGGGGCTGGTCGCGCACAGCCGCGACTTCCACTGAACGCAACACGCACGCAGCGATGGCAAGATGCGCGCCTTGCCCGTTTCACCTTCGCTGCCTTCACCACGACGATGCTGTTCCTGCTGTCCCCCGCCAAGCGCCTCGACTACGAGAGCCCCGTTCCCGACGACGTGGCCGCACTCGCCACCCCGCCGCAGTACATGGCCGACGCGGCCGAGCTGATCGACGTGATGAAGGCGAAGACAGCGCGCCAGGTGGCGGCGCTGATGGACCTGTCCGACGATCTCGCGGCGCTGAACGTCGGCCGCTACGCCGCCTGGCGAACCCGCAACACCGCGAAGAACAGCCGCCCGGCGGTGCTCGCTTTCGCCGGCGACGTCTACGAGGGCCTGCAGGCCGGCACGCTGGGGGTCGACGACCTGGCCTGGGCGCAGCAGCACCTGGTCATCCTCTCCGGCCTGTACGGCGTGTTGCGGCCGCTCGACAAGCTGCAGCCCTACCGGCTGGAGATGGGCACGGCGGTGGCCACTGCCCGCGGCCGCAGCCTCTACGAGTTCTGGGGCGATTCGCTGGCCGTGCACCTGAACAGGCTGCAGCGCGGCCAGCGCCAGCCGGTGGTGGTCAACCTCGCCTCGCAGGAATACTCGCGTGCCGCGCTGCGGCCGGCGCTGAAGGCGAGGGTGGTCGAGTGTGTGTTCGAGCAAGGCCAGGGTCGCGGCGGCTACAAGATCGTCAGCTTCTTCGCCAAGAAGGCGCGCGGCACGATGGCGCGCTACGCGATCACACACCGCATCCAGACGCCCGAGGCGCTGCGTGACTTCGACGACGACGGCTACGCCTTCGCGCCGGAGGTCTCCACGGCCGACCGGCTGGTGTTCAGAAGGCAGGCTGCGTGAACCCGGTTCCGGGAAGAATCCTTCCCGTCATCGCGATCTCGCAGTTCGCCGGCACCTCGGTCTGGTTCGCGATCAACGCGGTGATGGCGGACCTGCAGCGCGACGTCGTGCTGCCCGCCGCGGCGATCGGCTGGCTGACCGCCGCGGTGCAGATCGGCTTCATCGCCGGCACCTTCGGCTTCGCGCTGCTGTCCATCGCCGACCGTTTCTCGCCGCGCAAGGTCTTCCTGGTCTGTTCGCTGCTCGCCGGCGCGCTGGCCGCCACCACCGCGTTGCTGCCGCCGCAGCTGACGTCGCTGCTGGTGCTGCGCTTCCTCACCGGCATCGCGCTGGCCGGCATCTACCCGGTGGGCATGAAGATCGCCGCCGGCTGGTTCGCGCAAGGGCTGGGCTGGGCGCTGGGTGTGCTGGTCGGCGCGCTGGTGCTGGGCAACGCCTTGCCCTTCGTGCTGCGTGCCCTCGGCGCGCAATGGCCCTGGCAGGCGGTGATGCTGGCGGTGGCCGCCGTGGCAGCCGGTGGCGGCGTGCTGATGGCCGCCTTCGTGCCCGACGGGCCGCACCTCGCGCCGGCCGCGCGCATCACGCCGCGTGCGCTGGGCGTGATCTGGCACGACCGCCAGGTGCGTGCCTCCGCCTTCGGCTACTTCGGCCACATGTGGGAGCTGTACGCCTTCTTCGTGCTGATCCCGGCCATCGTCGCGACACGCTTCCAGGGCGCCGCCGCCTCGTGGTGGGTGGCACTGGCGATGGCGCTGGGTGGCGTGGCCTGCGTGGTCGGCGGCGCGCTGGTGCGTCGTGTCGGCGGCGCGCGTGTCGCCGCGTTCCAGCTCGCCAGCAGCGGCCTGTGCGGCCTCGTCGCCCCCTGGCTGCTCGACGCGCCGCTCGCGCTGTGGGGCGCCTGGCTGCTGTGGTGGGGCGCGACGGTCTCGGGCGACTCGCCGCAGTTCAGCGCGCTCACCGCCGCCAACGCGCCGCGTGCGATGGTCGGCAGCGTGCTCACCTTCGTCAACGCGATCGGCTTCACGCTGTCGGTCGGCACCATCACGCTGTTCGCCGCGATGGCCGCGGCGATGCCGCTGGCCCAGGTGCTGCCCTGGCTGGCGGTCGGCCCGGCGATCGGGCTGTGCTTCCTGATGCCCTTGTGGAAGGCCGGCCGCTGAGCCGCTGAAGAAGCTTCAGCGCCGTGCGTCGAACACCAGGCAGGTGGTGCTGGCGTGCGCGTACAGCTTGCCGTCGGGCCCGACCAGCCGGCCTTCGGCGGTGGCCACCTGGTTGCCGCCGTGCACCACGCGGCCCTCGGCGCGCACCAGCGGCACCTTGTCGGTCAGCGCACGCACGATGTTGATCTTCAGCTCCAGCGTGGTGTAAGCCTTGCCGGCCGGCAGCGAGGAGTGCACCGCGCAGCCCACCGCCGAGTCGAGCAGCGTCGCGAACCAGCCGCCGTGCACCGTGCCCAGCGGGTTGTAGTGCTGCGAAGCCGGGCTTGCCCTGGAACACCGCGAAGCCGGGCTCGATGTGCACGGCCAGGAAGTCCAGCGTCGTGCCGATCGGCGGCGACGGCAGGCGGCCATCGAACATGGCCTCGAACACTTCCATGCCGCTCATGCCGGCCACCTGGTCGGGCCGTGCCACGCCTGGCTCCCCGCGCCTGGCCAGGATGGCGGCACCCTCCGCGAGCCAGCGGGCGAGGGTGGTGTCGGCGTCTGTCGTCTTCGTCATGGCAGTCTCTTTGAACATCGTGAACATTGCATCTACAATCGTTGTGGATACAATAAACCAGCATGAGCGATCCCGTCAAGCCGCAGGGCTGCACCAACCTCAAGCTGCGCCAGCTCAGCCGCGCCGTGACGCGCCACTACGACGCCTACGTCGCGCCAACCGGGCTGAAGAACACGCAGTACTCGCTGCTCTCGCACATCGTGCTGCTCGGCCCGTTGCGCCCCGGCGAGCTGGCCTCGCGCATGAAGCTCGACCCGTCGACGCTGACGCGCAACCTGCAACCGCTGATCGCCGCCGGCTGGGTCGAGCAAGGCCCCGGCGACGACGCGCGCAGCCGTTCGGTGCAGGCCACCGAAGCCGGCCGCGCCAAGCGTGCCGAAGGGCAGCGCGCCTGGAAGCAGGCCCAGCTCGCGCTCAACACCCGCCTCGGCAATCAACGCATCGTCGCGTTGCACGCGCTGATCGACGACTGCCTTGCCACCCTCGACGAACCGGAGAACGACGATGAATGAACCGCTGCGCCGCGCCGTGCCGCCGCTGGCCCTGGTGCTGCTGGCCGCCGGCGGCACCTTCGCGCTGACCATGGGCGCGCGCCAGTCGATGGGCCTGTTCCTCGGCTCGATCAACACCAGCACCGGCCTCGGCCTGGCCAGCATCAGCCTGGCCTTCGCCTTCGGCCAGCTGTGGTGGGGGCTGACGCAGCCCTTCGCCGGCATCGTCGCCGACCGCATCGGCGCCGGCCGCGTGCTGATCGTCGGCGTGCTGCTGGTCGCGCTGGGCACGGCGCTGATCCCGCACATGAGCAGCACTGCCGGGTTGATCTTCGCGATCGGCGTGCTCGCCGCCGGCGGCGCCGGCATGGCCGGGCCGTCGGTGCTGATGGCGGCCACCACGCGCCTGGTGCCGGCGGAGAAGCGTGGCCTGGCCAGCGGCATCGTCAACGCCGGCGGCAGCTTCGGCCAGTTCATCTTCGCGCCGATCGCGCAAGGCATTACCGCGGTGGCCGGCTGGGCGGCGGCGCTGCAAAGCCTGGCGATGATCACGCTGCTCGCGCTGCCGGCCGCCTGGGTGCTGCGCGGCCACTCGAACGCGACGCCCGCCGCCGGCGCCGCGCCGGTCAAGAAGCTCGGCACCCGCGAAGCGATCTCGCAGGCGCTGGCCGATCCGAGCTACCGCCTGCTCGCCGCCGGCTTCTTCGTCTGCGGCTTCCACGTCGCCTTCCTCGCCACGCACCTGCCCGGCGTGGTCGCGGCCTGCGGGCTGCCGCCCGAGGTCGGTGCCTGGTCGCTGGCGGTGATCGGCCTGTTCAACATCGTCGGCAGCGTGGCGATGGGCTGGGCGGTCGGCCGCTGGCGCATGAAGTCGCTGCTGTCGCTGATCTACGCGGCGCGCGGCGTGGCGGTGCTGGTGTTCCTGTTCTCGCCCAAGACCACCGTGGTGATGCTGGTCTTCGCCGCGGTGATGGGCCTGACCTTCCTGTCCACCGTACCGCCCACCGCCGGGCTGGTGGCGAAGTTCTTCGGGCCGGCCAACATGGCCACGCTGTTCGGCATCGTGATGGTGTCGCACCAGCTCGGCGGCTTCCTCGGCGCCTGGCTGGGCGGCAAGGCCTTCGAGGCCAGCGGCAACTACGACTGGATGTGGTACGCCGACATCCTGCTCGCCGCCGCCGCGGCGCTGCTGCACCTGCCGATCCGCGAGAAGCTGCTGCCGCCGCGCACGGCGCCGGCTGCGGCGTGATGCGGACTTGAGCCCAGTCGCGCCGAGGCCGGAGAGGCAGGGCGGTGGCCGGGCCCGTGTTCTCCGGTCCTGGCTCGCGGGCGGCCACCGAGTTGCGCAGCGTGAACCCCTTCAACACCAGCTCCTCGTGCCACTGCCAGGGCGACCGCGAATGGGGACCTGCGCCCACGGGCCCAACCACCACCCTGCCGCTGCGCTCGTGGGGCGTGTCGATGAGGTCCTCGGTGCGGGGCGGGGTGGGTGGTTCGGGTGTGCGAGCGCAGGCCCCCATTCGCGGTCGCCCTGGCGGTGAGGTGAAGACGCGGTGTTCACGAGGTGAGGCGGGCAGGCCTCGGTGGTCGCCCGCGAGCTAGGGCCGGAGAGCGCATGCCCGGACCATCCGCCCTGCGCCCAAGGTGGCAGGAGCGGTCCGACTCAGTCGTCGCGTGTCGCGGCGACGCCCGGTACCACGTCGTCGCCGTAGGCGGCCTTCCAGCGTGCGTTGAGGCGTTCGCTGGCGTCGAGCCGCTCGCCGGGCAGGCCGTCGTCGGCGTGCCAGTTCTCGACCCGCGTCTCGATCGCGAAGTGCGACACCGGCCGGATGCGCGAGGGCTCGTCGAGGCTGCCGACCGACAGGTCCATGCGCTTCGAGTCGACGTACGCAAACGACAGCGGCGTTCCGCATTCGGCGCAGAAGCCGCGCAGCGCGAACTTCGACGACGCGTACTGCTTCGGAGGCACGGTCAGCCAGCGCACCGCGGCCTGCGGCACGTTGATGAAGCTGGCGCGGGTGTTGCCGAAGGCGAGCTGGCACATGCGGCAGTGGCAGTAGTAGCCCTCGTCGGATTCGGGCCGCACCTCGTAGCGCACGCGGCCGCACAGGCAGCCGCCTTGCAGGATCAGTTCATCGGCCATGGTCGCCTCCGTGGGAGCGTTCAGACGGTGTAGTTGAGCACACGCCGGCCGCCGTCGGCATAGACGATCTCGCCGGTCAGGTAGCTCGATGCATCGCTGAGCAGGAAGGCCACCACGTCGGCGATCTCGCCGGGCTCGCCGAGGCGGCGCATCGGCGTGCGGCTCATGATGCGCGCCTTCGCTTCCTCGCTGCCCAGCACGGCGTTCTTCGCCAGCTCGGTGGCGATGGTGCCCGGCGCGACCGCGTTGACGCGGATGCCGCGGTCGGCCAGCGCCAGCGCCATCACGCGGGTCAGCTGGTCGACGCCGCCCTTGCTGACGTTGTAGCTGGCGATGCTCGGGATCGCCATCACGCCGTTGACCGAGCTCATGTTGACGATCGCGCCGCCACCGCTCGCGGCCATGTGCCGCGCCACCGCCTGCGCGACCAGGAAGGCGCCCTTCAGGTTGACGTTCAGCACCGCGTCCCAGTCGGCCTCGCTGATGTCGAGGAAGTCGGCGGCCTTGAAGATGCCGGCGTTGTTGACCAGTGCATGGACCTGCGGATGTGCCCGCAGCGTGGTGGCCAGCGCGGCGTCGACATCGGCCTTCTTCGACACGTCGCAGCGCACGAAGGCGGCTTCGGCACCTTGTTCGCGAAGCTCGGCGGCCAAGGCCTCGCCGCGAGCCGCATCCACGTCCCACAGCGATACCGCCGCGCCGTCGCGCACCAGCCGGCGGGCGCAGGCCTCGCCGATGCCCTGTGCCGCGCCGGTGATGATGGCCGCCTGGCCCTCCAGGCCGAAGTGCACGGTGCTGGCGACGGTCATGCTGCCCCCTTGTCGAGCCAGATGCCCATGCCCTGCGCGTTCAGTTCCAGGTCGACGGCCAGCAGCTCGGCCACCTCCTCGTCGCTGAACCGGCAGCCATGCGCCTTGGTGATCTCCAGGTAGTGCGCCAGCAGCGCGCGCTTCAGCGCGGCATGGCGGTCCGGCGCGTCCTTCAGCGAGCGGCCGATGGCGACCAGCTGCCCGAGCTGCGCGAGGAACGACTGGCCGAGGCGCTGCACGTCGCCGATGCGGCTGTAATGCGTCAGGTACATGCACTCGGGCTGGAACGACAGCAGCCGCTCGACCGAGGCGCGCAGCGGCCCGGGCTCGAACTGCACCGGCGTGGTCGTCGGCAGCAGCCACGGGCCTTGCGCGGTGTCGAACTCGCGGTAGCTGAGGCCGAAGGTGTCGCCGGTGAAGAAGCCGCGGCTGCGCGCGTCCCACACGCAGTGGTGGTGGCGGGCGTGGCCCGGCGTGTCGATCAACTGCAGCGGCCGGCCGGCCAGGTCGATCGTCATGCCGTCGGCCGACTCGCGCACCCGCTGCGCCGGCACGCCGACGATCTCGCCATAGGAGCGCGCGATCTCCTCGGCGCCGTACACCGCGGTGGCGCCGGCGACCAGCGCCGTCGGGTCGATCATGTGCCGCGCGCCACGCGGATGCACGACCGTCGTCGCGTTCGGCAGGCGCTGCATCAGCGCGCCGACGCCGCCGGCATGGTCCAGGTGCACGTGGGTCGGGATCACGTAGTCGACGTCGGCCGGCGTCAGGCCCAGGGCTTGGAGCGTGCCGAGCAGGCGTGGCACCGCGAAGTTGGTGCCGGTGTCGACGAAGGCGGCACGGCCGTTCTCGACGATCAGGTAGGCGGCGTCGAACAGCGGGCGGTGAAAGCCGGTGTCGATGGCATGGATGCCGTGGCCGAGGGCCTGGGCGTAGGCGGGTAGCGATGACATGGGCAGGGATTCTAGGCAGCGGGTTGCCCCCGGCGTGGCGGACTTCCGTTATCGTCCCGCCATGGTCAGAACGATGTCCTGCGTGCTGCTGTCGCTGCTGGCGGCCGGCTGCGTCAACATGAGCAGCCCGGCGAAGCTCGCGCCCGGCGCCGATGCGGAGGCGATCCGCGCCCAGCTCGGCGAGCCGACCGGCCGTTATGCGCTGGCCGACGGCGCGCAGCGCCTCGAGTACGCGCGCGGCCCCTACGGACGCGAGACCTGGATGCTCGACGTCGATGCACAGGGCCGGCTGCTGAAGGCGACGCAGGTGCTGGCCGAGCCAACCTTCGCCACCATCAAGGCCGGCATGACACGCGACGAGGTGCTGAAGATCATCGGGCGGCCGGGCAATGTCGGCTACGTCGGCTGGCAGAAGCAGACGGTGTGGAACTACCGCTACGCCAGCCCGTTCTGCCAATGGTTCCAGGTCGGCCTCAGCCAGGCGGGCATCGTCGAAGACACCGGCTACGGCCCCGACCCGATCTGCGACGACGTCGACAAGCCGCTGTTCGGCGGGCTGCTGCGCCACCGATGAGCACGACGATCCTCTACGGCATTCCGAACTGCGACACCGTCAAGAGGGCGCGCGCCTGGCTGGCCGCGCAAGGTGTCGAGGTCGGCTTCCACGACTACAAGAAGCAGGGCGTGCCCGAGGCCGAATTGCGCGCCTGGGTGAAGCGGCTCGGTTGGGAGACGCTGCTCAACCGCAAGGGCACCACCTGGCGCAAGCTCGATGCGGCGACGCAGGCTGCCGTGGTCGACGCCGACAGCGCCATCGCGCTGATGCTGGCCCAGCCCAGCGTGATCCGCCGGCCGGTGCTGGTGCGCGGTGGCGAACTGCGCGTGGGCTTCGACGCGAACGACTGGGCGCAGTTCTTCTCTTGATCAGAGCCGCAGGTCGAACTCCGCCTCGGCGAGCACCTCGCCGTTGATGCGCAGGTCCAGCGCGTGCCGCCCGGCGTGGTAGCGCCGCGTTGTTACCTCGCGCATCGAGTGCCGCTTGCTCAGCGTGCGCGACTCACCGGCCGCAAGCTCGATCACCCAGCCCTTGAACACCTTGAGCCTGCGCTCGCCGCTCGCCTTGACGTGGTGCACTGCGTAGTCGATCGCCAGCTTCTGCATGCGCTTCGCGGTCGAACGCAGCGTGAGTGTGAGAGTCAGCGACTCGCCGAGCTGCACACGTTTCGGCGACAGCGCCAGCGCCGCCTCACCGGTGAAACGCTTGCCCAGTCCCCAGGCCTTCAGGATGCGCGCATCGCCCTGCTTGATCAGCGTGCGGCTGGCGTGGCGCAGCAGCGCCCGGCGCTCGGCCGACGCGGCCGGCAGGTGGCGTTCGACCCAGTCGGCCACCAGCGCCGGGTGGTCCTTGGCGATGTCGTTGAGGTGGTTGGCGACGCTGCGCCGCACGTACTCGCTGGCGTCGTCCTGCAAGGCTTCGAGCAGCGGCAGCGTCGGTGACGGGTCGGCGATCAAGGCCTTGAGCTGCAGGCCCCAGGGCAGGCGCGGCCGGCTGCCTTCGCTGACCAGGCGGCGCACATGCGGGCTCGGGTCGTCCAGCCAGCCGCGCAGCGTGGCGAAGCTCAATGCCGGATGTTCGACGATGAACGGCCGGATCGCCCACTCGGCGGTGAAGCGCTGCGTCAGCGCATGCAGGCAGCTCAGCGCGCGTTCGGCCGAGTCCAGCCCGCGGCGGGCGACGAACTCGGTCAGCGGCCACAGTGCCCAGCCGGCCAGGCCGGCGTCGCTCGTGCGCAGTTCGCCGAGTTCCTCGTCCTGGCGCACCGGCAGCAGGCTGGCTTCGATCAGGTCGGCGGCACTGCCGAAGTCCGCCGGCAGCGTGGCCTCCAGCGCGGCGCAGAGGTGCTGCGCGCGGGCCTTCAGTTCGAGTGCATCCAGGCCGTCCAGCGACAGCGCCTCGAAACGCTGGCCGTCGAAGCCTGGCCAGGCCCGCGAGAGGTGCAGTCGCAGCCAGCCGACGATGTCGGCGTTGAGGAGGTTCTTGAACGGTTCGGCCATGGGACGGCAGCATAACCAGCGATGCCTTACGCACGTGAGTGGTGCGCTACAGCACCGAAGTCAAGCGCACCTGAGGCTTGGATCACCGTGGCGGTGCGGCGCAAGTGCACCAAACAAGGCATAAGAATTGCTATCTTGGTGCGATTGGCGTCCGCTCTCGGTGCGCCTGGCACGACAACAACGCACGAGGGGACACGGATGGATCAGGTCAAGCAGGGCACCGACGCCCTGTTCATTCTGCTGGGCGCGATCATGGTGCTGGCGATGCACGCCGGCTTCGCGTTCCTCGAACTCGGCACGGTGCGCAAGAAGAACCAGGTCAATGCGCTGGTCAAGATCCTGGTCGACTTCGCGGTCTCGACCATCGCCTATTTCTTCGTCGGCTACACCGTCGCCTACGGCGTCGCCTTCTTCAGCGGCGCCGAGACACTGGCGGCGAAGAACGGCTACGAGCTGGTCAAGTTCTTCTTCCTGCTGACCTTCGCGGCGGCCATTCCTGCCATCGTCTCCGGCGGCATCGCCGAGCGCGCGCGCTTCGGCCCGCAACTGTTCGCCACCGCGGTGATCGTCGGCGTGATCTATCCGCTGTTCGAGGGCGCGGTCTGGGGCGGGCGCTTCGGGCTGCAGGGCTTCATCGAATCGACCACCGGCGTGGCCTTCCATGACTTCGCCGGCAGCGTCGTCGTGCATGCGGTCGGCGGCTGGATCGGCCTGGCCGCCGTGCTGCTGCTGGGCCCGCGCGCGAACCGCTACCGCAAGGACGGTGGCATGAGCGCGCATCCGCCCTCCAGCATCCCCTTCCTCGCGCTCGGCGCCTGGGTGCTGGCGGTCGGCTGGTTCGGCTTCAACGTGATGAGCGCGCAGACCATCGACAAGATCTCCGGCCTGGTCGCGGTGAACTCGCTGATGGCGATGGTCGGCGGCACGCTGGTGGCGGTGCTGATGGGCCGCAACGACCCGGGCTTCGCCTACAACGGCCCGCTGGCCGGCCTGGTGGCGGTGTGCGCCGGCTCCGACGTGATGCACCCGGCCGGCGCGCTGCTGACGGGCGGCGTCGCCGGCGCGATCTTCGTCGCCTTGTTCACGCTGACGCAGAACCGCTGGAAGATCGACGACGTGCTGGGCGTGTGGCCGCTGCACGGCCTGTGCGGCGCCTGGGGCGGCATCGCCTGCGGCATCTTCGGCCAGACGGCGCTGGGCGGCCTGGGCGGGGTCGGCCTCCTGTCGCAGTTCGTCGGCACGCTGATGGGTGTGATCTGGGCCTTTGCCGGCGGCCTGGCGGTCTACGCTGCGATCCGCGCCGTCACCTCGCTGCGCCTGACGCCCGAAGAGGAGCACGAAGGCGCCGACCTGTCGATCCACCGCATCGGCGCGACGCCGGAGCGCGAGGCGAGCTGGTGAGGCTTCATCGGCGCATTCCACCTGCCCCGGTCTGAGCGCTTGGGCCGGAGAACGCCTGCCTGGCCCCTCGGCCCTCGCGCCAATCGAGGCAGGCGCGTGCCCGCCGGAGGACCCTCAGCCCGCCAGCAACTGCCTGAGGACGAAAGGCAGGATGCCGCCATGCAGGTAGTAGTCGACCTCGATCGGCGTGTCGATGCGCAGCGTCAGCGTGACGCGCTGCGTCGAGCCGTCCGCGCGACGGATCACCAGTGAAGCATCCGACTGCGGCTTCAGCTCGCCTCCGAGGTCGATGCCGATCACTTCGTCGCCCTTCAGGCCCAGGCTCTCCCACGAGTCGCCGGCCTTGAACTGCAGCGGCAGCACGCCCATGCCGACCAGGTTGCTGCGGTGGATGCGCTCGAAGCTCTTCGCGACCACCGCCGCAATACCCAGCAGCTGCGTGCCCTTGGCCGCCCAGTCGCGGCTGGAGCCGGTGCCGTACTCCTCGCCACCGAAGATCACCGTCGGCGTGCCGGCCGCCATGTACTTCATCGCTGCGTCGTAGATCGCCAGCTTCTCGCCCGAGGGTTGGAACAGCGTCAGCCCGCCTTCCTCGCGCGAGCCGTCGGCCAGCGGCGGCAGCATCAGGTTCTTGATGCGCACGTTGGCGAAGGTGCCGCGCATCATCACCTCGTGGTTGCCGCGGCGCGAGCCGTAGCTGTTGAAGTCGGCCTTCAGAACTTTGTTCGCCTTCAGCCATTGCCCTGCCGGCGAGCTCTCCTTGATCGAGCCGGCCGGCGAGATGTGGTCGGTGGTGATCGAGTCGCCGAACAGCGCCATGATGCGTGCGCCCTCGACCTTCAGGCCGACCGCCTTCGGCTGCATCGTGAAGCCTTCGAAGAACGGCGGCTTGGCGATGTAGGTCGAGGCTGGCCAGTCGTAGACCTGGCCGGCGGTCCCCTCGATCGCGTTCCACAGCTTGCCCGGCTTGCTCTTGACCTTCGCGTAGTTCGCCTCGAAGGCCTTGCCGTCCATCGCGAACTTCATCAGCGCGTGGACCTCGTCGCTGGTCGGCCAGATGTCGCCCAGGTAGACCGCGCGACCGTTCTTGCCGGTGCCCACCGGCTCGCTCATCAGGTCGCGCATCACGTTGCCGGCGATCGCGTAGGCCACCACCAGCGGCGGGCTGGCGAGGAAGTTGGCCTTCAGGTTCGGGTGGATGCGCGCCTCGAAGTTGCGGTTGCCCGACAGCACGGCCGCACAGACCAGGTCGTTCTTCGTGATCGCCTCGTTGATCTCGGCCGTCAGGTCGCCGGCGTTACCGATGCAGGTGGTGCAGCCGTAGCCGGCCAGGTAGAAGCCGAGCTTCTCGAGGTAGGGCAGCAGGCCGGCTTTCTCGAGGTATTCGGTGACGATGCGTGAGCCCGGCGCCAGCGAGGTCTTCACGTGCGGCTTCACCGTCAGCCCGGCCTTCACCGCCTTCTTCGCCAGCAGGCCGGCGGCCAGCAGCACGCCGGGGTTGCTGGTGTTGGTGCAGGAGGTGATCGCGGCGATCAGCACGTCGCCGTTGTGCAGCGTGATGCCGCTGGCGGTGGTGACCGGCGCTGCCAGCTTGTCGGCCGGCTGGTTGAAGCCGTTGGCGGCGGCCGGCGCGCTGAACAGCTCGCCGAACTTCGCCTTCACCTGGCCGATCTCGATGCGGTCCTGCGGCCGCTTCGGGCCGGCCAGGCTGGGCGCGACGGTACCGAGGTCGAGCTTGACCACCTGGCTGTAGTCGATCTCGCCGGCCTTGGCCACGCCGAACAGCCCCTGCGCCTTGAAGTAGGCCTCGAAGGCCTCGATCTCGCTCTTCTTGCGCCCGGTGCCCTTGAAGTACTCGACGGTGCGTTCGTCGACCGGGAAGAAGCCCATCGTCGCGCCGTACTCGGGCGCCATGTTGGCGATGGTCGCGCGGTCGGGCAGCGCCAGCGTGCGCGTGCCTTCGCCGAAGAACTCGACGAACTTGCCGACCACCTTGTGCTTGCGCAGGATCTCGGTGACGGTCAGCACCAGGTCGGTCGCCGTCACGCCTTCGCGCAGCTTTCCTGTGAGTTCGAAGCCGACCACGTCGGGCGTCAGGAAGTAGACCGGCTGGCCGAGCATGCCGGCCTCGGCCTCGATGCCGCCGACGCCCCAGGCGACCACGCCGATGCCGTTGATCATCGTCGTGTGGCTGTCGGTGCCGACCAGCGTGTCGGGGTAGCAGACGCCGTCGCCGCGGCGGTGCACACCACGCGCCAGGTACTCCAGGTTGACCTGGTGAACGATGCCGAAGCCCGGCGGCACGACGCCGAAGGTGTCGAAGGCCTGCATGCCCCACTTCATGAACTCGTAGCGCTCGCGGTTGCGCTCGAACTCGAGCTTCATGTTCAGGTCGAGCGCATGCTTGTTGCCGTAGTGGTCGACCATCACCGAGTGGTCGACGACCAGGTCGACCGGCACCAGCGGTTCGATGGTCTTCGGGTTCTTGCCCATCTCGGCGGCGACGTTGCGCATCGCCGCCAGGTCGGCCAGCAGCGGCACGCCGGTGAAGTCCTGCAGCACCACGCGGGCGACGACGAAGGGGATCTCGTCGCTGCGCTCGGCGTTGGGCTTCCAGGTCGCCAGCTGGGCGACATGCTCGGCCGTGACCTTCTGGCCGTCGCAGTTGCGCAGCACCGATTCGAGCACGATGCGGATCGACACCGGCAGCCGGCTCACCGCCGGGAACTGTTTCGCCAGCGCCGGCAGCGAGTACAGCCTGCCCTCGCGGCCCGAGGCCGTCTTGAAGTGCTTCAGCGTCGTGGCGAAAGGATGGGCAGGCATGGGGTTCTCGCTTCGTTCGTCTAGGAGGTGAGCGGCAGGTAGCGCACCGACAGCACGCCGGCGATGGCGGCGATCTCGGCCAGTGCGCCGGCGGCGACCGCGCTGTCGACGTCGACCAGCGTGTAGGCCATCTCGCCGCGCGACTTGTTGACCATGTTGTGGATGTTCAGCCCGGCGCGCGCCATCGCGGTGGAGATCTGGCCGAGCATGTTGGGCACGTTGGCGTTGGCGATGGCCACACGGTAGGCCGATTCGCGGGCCATGGCGACGGCGGGGAAATTCACCGCGTTGGCGATGTTGCCGTGCTCGAGGAAGTCGCGCAGCTGGTCGGCCACCATCACCGCGCAGTTCTCTTCGGCCTCATGCGTGGAGGCGCCCAGGTGCGGCAGCGTGACCACCTTGGCATGGCGGTGCAGCGTGGCATTCGGGAAGTCGCAGACGTAGCGGCCGAGCGTGCCACGTTCGAGCGCGGCGACCACCGCCGCATCGTCGGCCACGCCCTCGCGCGAGAAGTTCAGCAGCACCGCACCGGGCTTCATCAGCGCCAGGCCGCTGGCATCGACCAGGTGCCGCGTCGCCGGCAGCAGCGGCACGTGCAGCGAGACGAAGTTCGATTCGCGCAGCACCTCGGCGACGCTGTGCGCACGCCGCACCTGCGACGGCAGGCGCCAGGCGGCGTCGATCGAGATCTCCGGGTCGAAGCCGACCACGTCCATGCCCAGCTTGATCGCCGCGTCGGCGACCAGGCTGCCGACCTTGCCCAGGCCGATCACGCCCAGCGTCTGGCCCGCCAGTTCGCGGCCGGCGAAGGCCTTCTTGCCGCTTTCGACGCGCTGGTCGAGATCGGGCGCCGCGGCGTCGAGCCCGCGCACGAAGTCCAGCGCCGCCGGCAGCTGGCGCGCCGCCAGCAGCATGCCGGCCAGCACCAGTTCCTTCACCGCGTTGGCGTTGGCGCCTGGCGTGTTGAACACCGGCACGCCGCGCTCGCTGAGCGCCGCGACCGGGATGTTGTTGACGCCGGCGCCGGCGCGCCCGACCGCGAGCACGCTGGCCGGGATCTGGCGGCCGTGCAGGTCGGCCGAACGCAGCAGGATGGCGTCGGGCTCGGTGATGTCCGCGCCGCGTCAGGTAACGCCCAGCCGGCAGCCGCGCGAGGCCGCTGGCCGAGACCTGGTTGAGCACCAGGATCCGGAAGGGCGCGCCGGCCTCAGCCATGCTCCTTCTCGAAGTCCTTCATGTAGGCGACCAGCGTCTGCACGCCTTCCAGCGGCATCGCGTTGTAGATCGACGCGCGCATGCCGCCGACGACGCGGTGGCCCTTGAGCTGCACCATGCCGCGCGCCTGCGCGCCCTTCAGGAAGGCCTCGTCGAGCTTGGCGTCGCGCAGCTTGAAGGGCACGTTCATCAGCGAGCGGCAGTCCTTCGCGACCGGCGCCGAATAGAAGTCCTGGCTGTCGAGGTAGTCGTACAGCAGCGCCGCCTTGGCGCGGTTGTGCGCTTCCATCGCCGTCAGGCCGCCCTGCGCCTTGATCCACTTGAACACCAGCCCGGCGATGTAGATCGCGTAGGTCGGCGGCGTGTTCAGCATCGAGTCGGCGGCGGCCTGCGCCGCGTAGTCGAAGGCCGAGGGCGTGACCGGCAGTGCGCGGCCGAGCAGGTCATCGCGGATGATGACGATCGTCAGGCCGGCCGGGCCGATGTTCTTCTGCGCGCCGCCGTAGATCAGGCCGTACTTCGACACGTCCAGCGGGCGCGACAGGATGTTGCTCGACACGTCGGCCACCAGCGGCACGTCGCCGACCTCCGGCGTGAAGTGGTACTCGACGCCGCCGATGGTCTCGTTGGCGCAGATGTGCACGTAGGCGGCGTTCGGGTCCAGCTTCCAGCCCGCGCGCGCCGGGATGGTCGTGTAGTTCGTGTCCCTGGCGCTGGCCGCGACGTTGACCTGGCAGTACTTGCCGGCCTCCTCGATCGACTTCTTCGACCACTCGCCGGTGTCGATGTAGTCGGCGCCGGTGAAGCCGCGCAGCAGGTTCATCGGCACGATGGCGTTCTCGGCGATCGCGCCGCCCTGCATGAACAGGATCTTGTAGTTCGCCGGCACCGCGAGCAGCTCGCGCAGCAGCGCCACCGCCTCGGCGTGGATGCCCATGAACTCCTTGCCGCGGTGGCTCATCTCCATCACCGACATGCCCGAGCCCTGCCAGTCGAGCATCTCGGCGGCGGCCTGGCGCAGCACGGGTTCCGGCAAGGCGGCCGGGCCGGCGCTGAAGTTGAACACGCGGGTCATGGAACGGGTCTCCGGGAGCGGGGCGGGAAGGGAAGAGGGGCCACAGCATAACCAGAATCGCCGCCGCCTTCGATGACGCCGGCCTCTGGCGCGGCGCGGCGTTTGGTGCCAGCATCGCTGCACCCCCGCCACGAACAACCACCCCGAGGAGACGCACCATGCTCAAGTCCGGCATCGACCAGGACGCCCTGATCCAGATGTTCGCCAACGCCAGCGCCGGCGCCACCGACCAGTTGCGCAAGGGCGTGACCCAGGCGACGCTGGCCGCGCTGCAGGGCCGCGAGCTGAGCCTGAAGAACATCCGTTCGGTGCTGAAGTCGGTCGCCCAGGCGGCGGCCACCGGTGCGGCGCAGAACAAGCTGCCGGGCGTCGACGTCGAGGATCTGCTGGACAAGGCGGTGACCGGCATGGACGAGGCGCTGCTGAAGGCGGTGGACGCCAACCGCGTCGCGCTGCAGCAGTTCGTCAACCAGGGCGCCGACCTGCGCGAGAAGCACCTGAAGAAGGCGCTGACCGACCTGGAGGCGATGGAGGACAGCTTCATCGGTGCGCTGAAGAAGGCCGCCGAGGCCGCTGGCGCGCAGGCCGCCACGCAATGGGCGCCGGTGCTGGAGAAGCTGCAGGCTGGCGGCACGCTGTCCGGCGCCAAGGCGGCGACCACGGCTGAGCAGTTCGTCAACCAGATGCAGACCGCCATGCGCGACAGCCGCGCCGCCAGCCTGAAGGCAGCGCAGACGCTGGCCGAGAGCTACGCGGCGCTGGTCAGCGGCGTGCTGATCGGCATGTCGGACGCGCTGACGCAGGGCGGCAGCGCCAAGCCCAAGGCGACGAAGAAGTAGCGCGAGCAGCACGCACGGCCTCGGGTATCGTGCCGGGATGAGCGACGGCGCGGACTTCAGCTTCTTCTGGCACGACTACGAGACCTTCGGCCGCGTGCCGCGGCGCGACCGGCCGTCGCAGTTCGCCGGCGTGCGCACCGATGCCGAACTGAACGAGATCGACGCGCCGGTCGAGCTGTACTGCCAGCCGCCGCTGGACGCGCTGCCCGAGCCCGAGGCCTGCCTGCTGACCGGCATCACGCCGCAGCTGTGCGCCGAGCGCGGGGTCGCAGAACATGCCTTCGCGGCGGCGATCGAGGCGCAGCTGGCCCGGCCGGGCACGGTGGGCGTCGGCTACAACTCGATCCGCTTCGACGACGAGGTGACGCGGCACCTGTTCTGGCGCAACCTGATCGACCCCTATGCGCGCGAATGGCAGAACGGCTGCGGCCGCTGGGACCTGCTCGACGTGGTGCGCGCGACGCGCGCGCTGCGCCCCGACGGCATCGAATGGCCGAGCCACGAGGACGGCAAGCCCTCGTTCAAGCTCGAACACCTGAGCGCCGCCAACGGCCTGGCGCACGAATCGGCGCACGACGCGCTGTCCGACGTGCGCGCCACCATCGCGGTGGCGCGGCTGATCCGCCAGCACCAGCCGCGGCTGTGGGAGTTCTGCCTGAAGCTGCGCCGCAAGGACGCGGTGATCGCCGAGATCGGCGGCGCGCGGCCCTTCCTGCATGTCTCGGGCATGTACGCGGCGGAGCGCGGCTGCCTGGCGCTGGTGTGGCCGCTGGCGCCGCACCCGACGAACAAGAACGAACTGATCGTCTGGGACCTGTCGGCTGACCCGGAGCAGTTGCTCTCGCTCGACGCGGCGGCGATGCGCGAACGGATGTTCACCCGCGCCGACGAGCTGCCCGACGGCGTCGAACGCCTGCCGATCAAGACCATCCACCTGAACAAGTCGCCGGTGGTGGTCGGCAACCTGAAGGCACTGAGCCCGGCGATGGCCGAACGCTGGGGCCTCGACGTGGCGCAGGGGCTCAGCCGCGTCGGGGCAGCGGCGCGTGCCGGCGACGCACTGGCCGGCCTGTGGGCCGAGGTCTTCGAGCGGCCGAAGCCGGTGCAGGCGATCGACGTCGACGAGGACCTCTACGGCGGCTTCGTCGGCCACAGCGACCGCGGCCGGCTGCAGCGCCTGCGCGAGCTCACGCCCGAGCAGCTGGCCGGCAAGCGGCTGGCCTTCGACGATGCGCGGCTGGAGGAGATCGTGTTCCGCTACCGCGCGCGCAACTTCTCCGCCACGCTGAGCGCCGACGAGCGAGCCCGCTGGGAGCAGCACCGCGTCGCGCGGCTGCACGACGGAGAGGGCAATGCGCTGACGGTGGAGGCCTTCTTCGAGCGCATCGATGCGCTCAGCGAGAGCGCCGACGAAAACGGCCAGGAGATCCTGGCCGCTCTGTACGACTGGGCGGAGCAGATCACGCCCGAGCGTTGAGCCCGGGCGCGACGCTGGCGGTCAGACCGCGACCGACTTCGCCGTCTCCGCGTACTCCTCGATCTGGTCGAAGTTCATGTAGCGGTAGACGCTGGCGGCATCCTTGTTGATGATGCCCATCGCCTCGTGGTACTCGGCCACGGTCGGGATCTTGCCGAGCTTGGAGGCGATCGCCGCCAGTTCCGCCGAGGCGAGGAACACGTTGGTGTTCTTGCCGAGGCGGTTCGGGAAGTTGCGCGTCGAGGTCGAGACCACCGTCGCGCCCTCGCGCACCTGTGCCTGGTTGCCCATGCACAGGCTGCAGCCCGGCATCTCGGTGCGTGCACCGGCGGTGCCGAAGGCGGCGTAGTGGCCTTCCTTGATCAGCTCGCTCTGGTCCATCTTGGTCGGCGGCGCGACCCACAGCTTGACCGGGATGTCACGCTGGCCGCCGAGCAGCTTGGCGGCGGCGCGGAAGTGGCCGATGTTGGTCATGCACGAGCCGATGAAGGCTTCGTCGATCTTGGTGCCGGCGACTTCGCTGAGGACCTTGGCGTCGTCCGGATCGTTCGGGCAGCACAGCACCGGCTCCTTCAGCTCGGCCAGGTCGATCTCGATGACGGCGGCGTACTCGGCGTCCTTGTCGGCCTCGAGCAGCGTCGGCTTGGCCAGCCAGGCCTCGACCTTCTCGATGCGGCGCTGCAGCGTCTTCGCGTCGGCATAGCCGTCGGCGATCATGTTCTTCATCAGCACGACGTTGCTGGTGAGGTATTCCTTGATCGGCGCCGGGTTCAGCTTGATCGTGCAGCCGGCGGCCGAGCGCTCGGCCGAGGCGTCGCTGAGCTCGAAGGCCTGCTCCACCTTCAGGTCCGGCAGGCCCTCGATCTCGAGGATGCGGCCGCTGAAGATGTTCTTCTTGCCGGCCTTGGCCACCGTCAGCAGGCCGGCCTTGATGGCGTACAGCGGGATCGCGTGCACCAGGTCGCGCAGCGTCACGCCCGGCTGCATCTGGCCCTTGAAGCGCACCAGCACCGACTCGGGCATGTCCAGCGGCATCACGCCGGTGGCGGCACCGAAGGCGACCAGGCCGGAGCCGGCCGGGAACGAGATGCCGATCGGGAAGCGGGTGTGCGAGTCGCCGCCGGTGCCGACGGTGTCGGGCAGCAGCAGGCGGTTCAGCCAGCTGTGGATCACGCCGTCGCCCGGGCGCAGTGCCACGCCGCCGCGGTTGCTGATGAAGGCCGGCAGCTCGCGGTGCGTCTTCACGTCGACCGGCTTCGGATACGCCGCGGTGTGGCAGAACGACTGCATCACCAGGTCGGCGCTGAAGCCCAGGCAGGCCAGGTCCTTCAGCTCGTCGCGCGTCATCGGGCCGGTGGTGTCCTGGCTGCCGACGGTCGTCATCTTCGGCTCGCAGTAGGTACCGGGGCGCACGCCCTGGCCTTCCGGCAGGCCGACGGCGCGGCCGACCATCTTCTGCGCCAGCGTGAAGCCGGCCTTGCTGGCCGCCGGGGCCTGCGGCAGGCGGAACACGGTGGAGGCGGCGAGGCCGAGGAACTCGCGCGCCTTGGCCGTCAGCGAGCGGCCGATGATCAGGTTGATGCGGCCGCCGGCGCGCACCTCGTCGAACAGCACGTCGCTCTTCAGCTTGAACTCGGCGACCGTCGCGCCGTTCTTGACCAGCTTGCCGTCGTAGGGCTGCACCTCGATGACGTCGCCCATCTCCAGCTTGCCGACGTCGACTTCGATCGGCAGCGAGCCCGAGTCTTCCTGCGTGTTGAAGAAGATCGGCGCGATCTTGCCGCCCAGCGTGACGCCACCGAAGCGCTTGTTCGGCACGAAGGGGATGTCCTGGCCGGTGGCCCAGATCACGCTGTTGGTGGCGCTCTTGCGGCTGGAGCCGGTGCCGACGACGTCACCCACGTAGGCGACCAGGTGGCCCTTCTTCTTCAGCTCGTCGATGAAGGCCATCGGGCCGCGCTTGCCGTCTTCCTCGGGCTTGAAGGCCGCGTCGGGGCGGGTGTTCTTCAGCATCGCCAGGTAGTGCAGCGGGATGTCCGGGCGGCTCCAGGCGTCCGGTGCCGGCGACAGGTCGTCGGTGTTGGTCTCGCCGGGCACCTTGAAGACGGTGACGGTGATCGCCTTCGGCACTTCGGGGCGCGAGGTGAACCACTCGGCGTCGGCCCAGGACTGCATCACCTCCTTCGCCTTGGCGTTGCCGGCCTTGGCCTTCTCGGCGACGTCGTTGAAGTAGTCGAACATCAGCAGGGTCTTCTTCAGACCCTCGGCGGCGATGGCGGCGACGTCCTTGTCGTCGAGCAGCTCGATCAGCGGATGCACGTTGTAGCCGCCGACCATGGTGCCGAGCAGCTCGGTGGCCTTGGCCTTCGAGACCAGGCCGACCTTCAGGTCGCCATGGGCGACGGCGGCAAGGAACGAGGCCTTGACCTTGGCGGCGTCGTCCACGCCCGGCGGGATGCGGTGGGTCAGCAGGTCCAGCAGGAAGCTGTCCTCGCCGGCCGGCGGCGCCTTGATCAGCTCGATCAGCTCGGCGGTCTGCTTGGCGTCCAGCGGCAGCGGCGGGATGCCGAGGGCGGCGCGTTCGGCGGCATGTTGGCGATAGGCTTGCAGCATGGGGTGCTCCGGTGCGTTGGCGGGGGCGAAAGAGGCGTCTTCGGGTAACCCCGATATTTTATGTCTTATATAAGACTTGGGGAAGCATCGCAGTGGCGGCTGACGCCGGACTGTCGCTGTGAGCATCGGTCAATGTGGCGTCGCACGCAAGAAAAAGGCCCGCACGAGGCGGGCCTGTCGGGATGCGGAACGAGGCTTACTTGTTCGCGGCGGCGGCCACCGCAGCGGCCGACTCCTTCTGCTTCTCGTTGACGCAGCCGTCCAGCACGCGCTGGCCCGACTTGCTGTCGAACAGCATCGACTTGTTGGCGATCTGGATGACCAGGAACTGGCCCTTCATGTCTTCCAGGCGGATCGCGCCGGTGCTCGAGGCGACCGGCTTCATCAGCCAGCTCTGCTTGCCCGACTTGACCTCGGCGTAGCCGGGGTACTTGGGCAGGGTCGAGACCTCGGCGGTCTTGCCGAACTCGCAGTCGTAGGTGCCGTAGTGCACACGCTCGGCGGCGGCCATCTGCTCGGCCGAGGCGGGGCCCGGCTCGACGGCGGCGGGCGCCGGCGCGGCCTTGGCCGCCTTGGCGGCCGGCTTCGCGGCGGGCTTGGCCGGCGCGGCGGTCTGCGCGGTGGCGAGCGTGGCGCCCAGGCACAGGGCGGCGGCAAGGGCGAGGCGGGTGTTCAGGTTCATGGCGGGGCGCGAAAGCGCAGTCGGTTGACGGTGGCGGCAGCATGAGGCCGCGGCGGCCGGTCGTGCAACCAATTGCTGCGCGGTGCGTGCTGCCGCTTACATGTGCAAACGTGCACCGGCAGCGTGCCGTGGCGCTTGCCACGTTTCTACGCTCAGGCGGCGTCGGTGTCGAACCACGCCTGGCGCACCTCGGCGGGCAGCGGCTGGCCGGTGCGGCGGGCACGTTCCAGCACCTGCCAGAAGTAGCGGTAGCTGGCGCGGTCGTGCAGCGTGTCGCGGTGGCGGATCGGTGCCCACTGCGCCGCCTGGGCGGCGCGGATGATCTCGATCGCCAGGTCGACCTCGGCGGCGGTCGGCGCGAAGGCGTCGACGATGGTGCGCACCTGGTCGGGGTGGATGCTCCACATGCGCGTGTAGCCGAACTCGCGCGCGGCGCGCGTGGCCGCGCCGGACAGCGCGCGCAGGTCCTTGAACTCGGTGACCACGCAGTGCGACGGCGTCTTCGCATGGGCGTGGCAGGCGGCCGCGATCTCCAGCTTGGCGCGCAGCACCAGCGGATGGCTGAACTGGCCCTGCACGCTCATCGCGCTGGCCGGGATCGCGCCGCGGTGCGCGGAGACGAAGTCCATCAGGCCGAACGAGATCGACTCGACGCGCGGGTGGGCGGCGATCGCATCGACCTCGCGCAGCGCGCCATGCGTCTCGACCAGCACGTGCACGGGAACCGCGTGCCCGTGGCCGTGGACGCGGATGGCATGGTCGATCGCGTCGGCGGCGCGCCGCACGTCGGCGACGCCGCGCGGCTTGGGCACCATCAGGTAGGCCAGCCGCGAACCGGCGCGGCGCACCAGCGTGTCGACGTCGTTCTCGAAGCTGGGGTGCTCGACCAGGTGCACACGCGCGCCGACGCGGCCGAAGCGGTTGGCCGCGCCCATGATCAGCTCGGCGCACAGGTTCGCGTGCTCGGCCTCGCCGCCGACCGGCGCGCCGTCCTCGCAGTCCAGCGTGACGTCGAATACCGGCCCGAGCTCGGCCTGCAGTTCCAGGCTCTTGCGCATGCGCGCCTCGACGCCGCTGTAGTGATCACACACCGGCAAGGCCGGTGCGTGATCGTCGGCGTCGACGAGGGCGTCGCGGGGGTGCAGCATGGCGCTCACGCGGGCGACGTCCCGGTCAGGATCACAGCAGGTGCTTGACGCCGTCCTGCTCGCCCTGCAGTTCCGCCAGGGTCTTGTTGATGCATTCCTGGCTGAAGGCGTCGATCGTCAGGCCCTCGACGATCTTGTATTTGCCGCCTTCGGTGGTGACCGGGAAGCCGAACATCACGTCCTTGGGGATGCCGTATTCGCCGTTGCTGGGCACGCCCATCGTGACCCATTCGCCCTTGGAGCCCAGGGCCCAGTCGCGCATGTGGTCGATGGCCGCGTTGGCGGCCGAGGCGGCCGACGACAGGCCACGCGCCGCAATGATCGCCGCGCCGCGCTTGCCGACGGTGGGCAGGAACACGTCCTTGTTCCAGGTCTGGTCGTTGATCGCGTCCTTCACCGACTTGCCGTCGACCGTCGCGAAGCGGTAGTCGGCGTACATCGTCGGCGAGTGGTTGCCCCAGACGGTCAGCTTCCTGATGTCGCCGACCTTGAAGCCGCCCTTGGCCGCCAGCTGCGACGCGGCGCGGTTGTGGTCCAGGCGCAGCATCGCGGTGAAGTTCTCGCGCGGCAGGCTCGGCGCGCTCTTCATCGCGATGTAGGCGTTGGTGTTGGCCGGGTTGCCGACCACCAGCACCTTGACGTCGCGCGAGGCCACGGCGTTCAGCGCCTTGCCCTGGGCGGTGAAGATCTGCGCGTTGGCGGCCAGCAGGTCGGCACGCTCCATGCCGGGGCCGCGCGGGCGGGCGCCGACCAGCAGCGCGTAGTCGGTGTCCTTGAAGGCGGCCATCGGGTCGCTGTGGGCCTCGATGCCGGCCAGCAGCGGGAAGGCGCAGTCCTCCAGCTCCATGATCACGCCCTTCAGCGCGTTCTGGGCCTTCTCGTCCGGGATCTCCAGCAGCTGCAGGATCACGGGCTGGTCCTTGCCCAGCATCTCGCCGGAGGCGATGCGGAACAGCAGCGCGTAGCCGATCTGGCCGGCTGCGCCGGTGACGGCGACTCGAACGGGTTTCTTGCTCATGGAAGGCTCCGGAAGAGGGGGAGGGTTCTTGTGGGGAGGGTCAGGGCGCGAGTGTAGGACGAAGCCGGCGCCGGGGCGAGGGGAATCCCGAGTCTTATGTCTTCTATAAGACATCTGTCAGCTGATCGTGGACGATGGGCGCCCGTTGTGCTGCAATCCATCCATGTCCACCGCCGTTTCCGAATCGACCAGCCCCGCGTTCAGCCCGCTGTACCAGCAGATCAAGGCACTGATGGTGCGCGACCTGCAGGCCGGCGTGTGGGGGCCGGGCGAGGCGATTCCCAGCGAAATCGAACTGGCGCTGCGCTTCAAGGTCAGCCAGGGCACGGTGCGCAAGGCGATCGACGAACTGGCCACCGAGAACCTGCTGGTGCGCCGCCAGGGCAAGGGCACCTTCGTCGCGACGCATGCCGAGCAGACCACGCAGTACCGCTTCCTGCGCCTGCAGCCCGACGACGGCGTCACCGAGGGCGGCACGCAGCGGCGCTTCATCGACTGCCGGCGCCTGCGCGCGCCGGCCGACGTGGCGCGCCTGCTCGGCCTGCGTTCGGGCGACGCGGCGATCCAGATCAAGCGCGTGCTGTCGCTGCGCGGCGTGCCGGTCGTGTTCGACGAGATCTGGCTGCCGGCCGCGCCGTTCAAGGGTCTGACCGCCGAGAAGCTGGGCAGCTACCGCGGGCCGATGTACGGCCTGTTCGAATCGGAGTACGGTGTGCGCATGATCCGCGCCGAGGAAAAGATCCGCGCGGTGGCGGCCGAGGGGCAGGCCGCCGAACTGCTCGCGGTGGCGCCGGGCACGCCGTTGCTGTCGGTCGAGCGGCTGTCGCTGAGCTATGGCGACAAGCCGGTCGAACTGCGCCGCGGCCTGTACAACACGGCGGCGCATCACTATCGCAACGAACTGAGTTGAGCGCCTCCGAAGCGTAGCGGCGAGTGGGTGCGCAAGCGCCGTGCAAGCCTGCTGCAGTGCAATAGAATCGTTTGGTTTCGCGTCGATTACACCTTCACCGAAGACAAGGTTGGGCATGGCAGACACCCTCAAGCAGCGGCCCGAGTTCCGCAACATCCACGTCTCCCAGATCGTCGCGTACCGCCTGCCGCCGGCTGGCATCGTGTCGATCCTGCACCGCGTCAGCGGCGTGCTGATGTTCCTGCTGATGCCGTTCATCATCTGGATGTTCGACACCAGCGTCACCTCCGAAGTCTCGTACGGCGTCTTCAAGGCGGCGTTCGCGGCAGGCGTCGGCTTCATCCCCGGCTGGTTCCTCAAGCTGGTCGTGCTGGCGCTGATCTGGGCCTACCTGCACCACCTGATCGCCGGCATCCGCCACCTGTGGATGGACGCGACACATGCGGTGACCAAGGAGTTCGGCCACCTGTCGGCGGTCGTGACGCTGGCCCTGAGCGTCGTGCTGACGCTGGCGCTGGGCTTCAAGCTGTTCTTCTGAGAACCTCCCCATGGCACAGAACTTCGGATCCAAGCGCACCGTCGTCGGCGCGCACTACGGCCTGCGCGACTGGCTCGCGCAGCGCATCACCGCCGCGCTGATGGCGCTGTTCACGCTCGCGCTGATCGTGCAGATCCTGCTGCCCGGCGAGATGGGCTACGACAAGTGGGCCGGCATCTTCAGCCGGCAGTGGATGAAGGTACTGACCTTCGTCGTGATCGTCTCGCTGCTGTACCACGTCTGGGTGGGCATGCGCGATGTCTGGATGGACTACGTGAAGCCGGTGGCGATCCGCCTCGTGCTGCAGGTGTTCACCATCGTGTGGCTGGTGGGCTGTGCGGGCTGGGCCATCCAGGTTCTCTGGAGACTGTGATTCCATGACTTCCAACAACGTCTCGAAGCGCAAGTTCGACGTCGTCATCGTCGGCGCCGGCGGCTCCGGCATGCGTGCCTCGCTGCAACTGGCGCGCGCCGGCCTCAATGTCGCCGTGCTGTCCAAGGTGTTCCCGACGCGCTCGCACACCGTCGCGGCGCAGGGCGGCATCGGTGCCTCGCTCGGCAACATGAGCGAGGACAACTGGCACTACCACTTCTTCGACACCGTCAAGGGCTCCGACTGGCTCGGCGACCAGGACGCCATCGAGTTCATGTGCCGCGAGGCGCCCAAGGTCGTCTACGAGCTCGAGCACTTCGGCATGCCGTTCGACCGCAACCCGGACGGCACGATCTACCAGCGCCCGTTCGGCGGCCACACCGCCAACTACGGCGAGAAGCCGGTGCAGCGCGCCTGCGCCGCGGCCGACCGCACCGGCCACGCGATGCTGCACACGCTGTACCAGCAGAACGTCAAGTCGCGCACCAACTTCTTCGTCGAGTGGATGGCGCTGGACCTGATCCGCGATGCCGACGGCGACTGCGTCGGCGTCACCGCGCTCGAGATGGAGACCGGCGAGCTGCACATCTTCGAGGCCAAGACCGTGCTGCTGGCCACCGGCGGCGCGGGCCGCATCTTCGCGGCCAGCACCAACGCCTTCATCAACACCGGCGACGGCCTGGGCATGGCGGCGCGTGCCGGCATCCCGCTGGAGGACATGGAGTTCTGGCAGTTCCACCCGACCGGCGTGGCCGGCGCCGGCGTGCTGCTGACCGAGGGCTGCCGCGGCGAGGGTGCGATCCTGCGCAACAGCAACGGCGAACGTTTCATGGAGCGCTACGCGCCGACGCTGAAGGACCTGGCGCCGCGCGACTTCGTCAGCCGCTGCATGGACCAGGAGATCAAGGAAGGGCGCGGTTGCGGTCCGAACAAGGACTACGTGGTGCTCGACATGACCCACCTCGGCGCCGAGACGATCATGAAGCGGCTGCCCTCGGTGTTCGAGATCGGCCACAACTTCGCCAACGTCGACATCACCAAGGAGCCGATCCCGGTGGTGCCGACCATCCACTACCAGATGGGCGGCATCCCGACCAACATCCACGGCCAGGTCGTGGTGCCCAAGGACGGCGTGCCGAATGCGGTGGTCAACGGCCTGTATGCGGTGGGCGAATGCTCCTGCGTCAGCGTGCACGGCGCCAACCGCCTGGGCACCAACTCGCTGCTCGACCTGCTGGTGTTCGGCCGTGCGGCCGGCAACCACATCGTCGACAGCGGCCTGAAGGCGAAGAGCCACAAGCCGCTGCCGGCCGATGCAGCCGAGCGCACGCTGGCCCGCCTGGCCAAGTACGAGAAGAGCAGCGGCGGCGAGTACGCGCAGGACGTCGCCAACGACCTGCGCACGGCGATGCAGCAACACGCCGGCGTGTTCCGCACCCAGGCCTCGATGGACGAGGGCGTGGTCAAGGTCAAGGCGATCGCCGAGCGCGCCAAGAGCATCCACCTGGCCGACAAGTCCAAGGTCTTCAACACCGCGCGCATCGAGGCGCTGGAGGTCGAGAACCTGATGGAAGCGGCGCTGGCGACGATGATCTCGGCCGCCGCCCGCAAGGAAAGCCGCGGCGCGCACACCGTCAACGACTACGGCGACACGGCCGAGCATCCGAACGGCCGCAACGACGCCGTCTGGATGAAGCACACGCTGTGGTACAGCGAAGGCAACCGCCTCGACTACAAGCCGGTGAACCTGAAGCCGCTGACCGCGGAATCGATTCCGCCCAAGGTCCGTACCTTCTGAGTTCCAACAGAGATCGACATGGCCAAGCGCACCTTCCAGATCTACCGCTACGACCCCGACACCGACGCCAAGCCGCGCATGCAGACCCTCGAGGTCGAGCTCGACGGCAGCGAGCGCATGCTGCTCGACGCGCTGATGAAGCTGAAGGCGGTCGATCCGACGCTGAGCTTCCGCCGTTCCTGCCGCGAAGGCGTGTGCGGCTCGGACGCGATGAACATCAACGGCAAGAACGGCCTGGCCTGCCTGACCAACATGCGCACGCTGCCGGACGTCGTGGTGCTCAAGCCGCTGCCCGGTCTGCCGGTGATCCGCGACCTGATCGTCGACATGACGCAGTTCTTCAAGCAGTACCACTCGATCAAGCCCTACCTGGTCAACGACGAGCCGCCGCCCGAGAAGGAGCGCCTGCAGTCCCCCGAGGAGCGCGACGAGCTGAACGGCCTGTACGAGTGCATCCTGTGCGCGAGCTGCAGCACGAGCTGCCCGAGCTTCTGGTGGAACCCCGACAAGTTCGTCGGCCCCGCCGGCCTGCTGCAGGCCTACCGCTTCATCGCCGACAGCCGCGACCAGGCCACCGGCGACCGCCTCGACAACCTCGAGGATCCGTACCGTCTGTTCCGTTGCCACACGATCATGAACTGCGTCGACGTCTGTCCCGAAGGGCCTGAACCCGACCAAGGCGATCGGCAAGATCAAGGAACTGATGGTCCGCCGCGCGGTGTGACCGTCGACTGAACCGACCGAGCCATGCCCGCGCTGATCGACGAACGTGCCCTCTCGAAGCTGCGCTGGCGCTGCCGGCGCGGCCTGCTCGAGAACGACCTGTTCGTCGAGCGCTTCTTCGCGAACCGCGCGGGCCGCATCACCGAACAGCAGGCCGCCGGCATGCTGGCGCTGATGGACCTCGCCGACAACGACCTGCTCGACCTGCTGCTGCGCCGCAAGGAGCCCGAGGGCGAGCTGCTGCGCGACGACGTGATCGAGGTGCTGCGCCTGATGCGCACGCCGAACGACAGCGACCAACAACAAGACGCACCAGACGTCCAAGGGCCGACTCGAGCCCGACCGGTGGAGACAAGCCCGGCCTCAACCCCGACTCGCCATTAAGGAACCAACCATGACTCCGTCTGACGTCAAAGCCACCCTGTCATTCTCGGACGGCAGCCCGAGCATGGAACTGCCGATCTACAAGGGCAGCATCGGCCCCGAGGTGATCGACATCCGCAAGCTGTACGCGCAGACCGGCAAGTTCACCTACGACCCGGGCTTCCTGTCCACCGCGTCGTGCCAGTCGACCATCACCTACATCGACGGCGACAAGGGCGAACTGCTGTACCGCGGCTACCCGATCGAGCAACTGGCGACCAACTGCGACTTCCTCGAGACCTGCTACCTGCTGCTCAAGGGCGAGCTGCCGAATGCGACGCAGAAGGCCGACTTCACCAAGCTCGTGACCAACCACACGATGGTCAACGAGCAGATGCAGTTCTTCCTGCGCGGCTTCCGCCGCGACGCCCACCCGATGGCCGTGCTGACCGGCCTGGTCGGCGGCCTGTCGGCCTTCTATCACGACAGCACCGACATCAATAACCCGGTGCACCGCGAGATCTCGGCGATCCGCCTGATCGCCAAGCTGCCGACCCTGGTGGCGATGGCCTACAAGTACGGCATCGGCCAGCCCTACATCTACCCGAAGAACTCGCTGTCCTACTCGGCGAACTTCATGCGCATGATGTTCGGCACGCCCTGCGAGGAGTACGAGCCGAACGACGTGCTGGTGCGCGCGATCGACCGCATCTTCATCCTGCACGCCGACCACGAGCAGAACGCCTCGACCTCGACGGTGCGCCTGTGCGGCTCGTCGGGCACCAACCCGTTCGCGGCGATCGCGGCCGGCGTGGCCTGCCTGTGGGGTCCGGCGCACGGCGGCGCCAACGAGGCGGCGCTGAACATGCTCGAAGACGTGCAGAAGATGGGCGGCGTCGAGAAGATCGGCGAGTTCATCAAGCAGGTCAAGGACAAGAACAGCAACGTCAAGCTGATGGGCTTCGGCCACCGGGTCTACAAGAACTACGACCCGCGCGCCAAGCTGATGCGCGAGACCTGCCACGAGGTGCTGGGCGCGCTGGGCAAGACCAACGACCCGATTCTCAAGCTGGCGATGGAACTGGAGAAGATCGCGCTGGAAGACGAGTACTTCGTCGCCCGCAAGCTGTACCCGAACGTCGATTTCTACTCGGGCATCGTGCAGCGCGCGATCGGTATCCCGGTGAGCCTGTTCACCGCGATCTTCGCGCTGGCCCGCACGGTCGGCTGGATCGCGCAGCTCAACGAGATGATCGGCGACCCGGAGTACAAGATCGGTCGTCCGCGCCAGCTCTACCACGGCTCGGTGCGCCGCGACGTCAAGCCGATGTCGCAGCGCGGCTGAACCGCTTAGACCCTGTCGCAAAGGCCCCCGCACGCAAGTGCCGGGGCCTTTTGTCTGCCAAGCGCCTAAAATTGCCGGTTCCCCGCTGAACCTGCTGCGAGAGCCCATGCCCCGCACCCTGTACGACAAGATCTGGGACGAGCACGTCGTCCACACCGAGGACGACGGCACCTCGGTGCTGTACATCGACCGCCACCTGGTGCACGAGGTGACCAGCCCGCAGGCCTTCGAAGGCCTGCGCCTGGCCGGCCGCAAGCCCTGGCGGGTCAGCTCGATCGTCGCCACCGCCGACCACAACACGCCGACCACCGGCTGGGAGCGCGGCTACGACGGCATCGTCGACCCGACCTCCAAGCAGCAGGTCACGACGCTGGACGCCAACATCAAGGCCTTCGGCGCGGCGGCCTTCTTCCCCTTCCTCGACAAGCGCCAGGGCATCGTGCACGTGATCGGGCCGGAGCAGGGCGCCACGCTGCCTGGCATGACGGTGGTCTGCGGCGACTCGCACACCTCGACGCACGGCGCCTTCGGCGCGCTGGCGCACGGCATCGGCACCAGCGAGGTCGAGCATGTGCTGGCCACGCAGACGCTGCTGGCCAAGAAGGCGAAGAACATGCTGGTCAAGGTCGAGGGCACGCTGGCCCGCGGCTGCTCGGCCAAGGACATCGTGCTGGCCATCATCGGCCGCATCGGCACCGCCGGCGGCACCGGCTACACCATCGAGTTCGGCGGTTCGGCGATCCGCGCGCTGAGCATGGAAGGCCGCATGACGGTCTGCAACATGGCGATCGAAGGCGGCGCGCGCGCCGGCCTGGTCGCGGTGGACGAGACCACGCTGGCCTACGTGAAGGGCCGGCCGTTCTCGCCGAGCGGTGTCGAGTGGGATCAGGCCGCGGCCTACTGGCGCACGCTGCGCTCCGACGACGACGCGAGCTGGGACGCGGTGGTCGAACTCGACGCCACGCAGATCCGCCCGCAGGTGACCTGGGGCACCTCGCCGGAGATGGTGCTGTCGATCGAGGACCGCGTGCCGGACCCGGACCGCGAGAAGGATGCCGGCCGGCGCGGCGCGATGGAGCGTGCGCTGCAGTACATGGCGCTGGAGCCGAACAAGCCGATCGCCGACATCCGCATCGACAAGGTGTTCATCGGCTCGTGCACCAACTCGCGCATCGAGGACCTGCGCGAGGCCGCGGCGGTGGTGCGCAAGCTGGGCGGGCGTGTCGCCGCCAACGTCAAGCAGGCGCTGGTGGTGCCGGGCTCGGGCCTGGTGAAGGCGCAGGCCGAGCGCGAAGGCCTGCACGAGGTCTTCAAGGCAGCAGGCTTCGAATGGCGCGAACCGGGCTGCTCGATGTGCCTGGCGATGAACGCCGACCGGCTGGAGCCAGGCGAGCGCTGTGCCTCCACCTCCAACCGCAACTTCGAGGGCCGCCAGGGTGCGGGCGGCCGCACCCACCTGGTCAGCCCGGCGATGGCCGCGGCGGCCGCGATCGAAGGCCATTTCGTCGACGTCCGGCGCATCGCCTGACCCGCCCTCACGTTTCCAAGGAGACCGTTCATGAAGCGCATCCTGTTCGCCGCCCTGGCCTCGCTGTACCTGCTGGCCGGCTGCAACACCATCGAAGGCATGGGCAAGGACATCCAGAAGGGCGGCGAGAAGATCGAAGAAGCCGCCAAGAAGAAGTGAGGCGACACGCATGCAAGCTTTCACCGTGCACAAGGGGCTGGTCGCGCCGCTGGACCGCGAGAACGTCGACACCGACGCGATCATCCCCAAGCAGTTCCTCAAGTCGATCAAGCGCTCGGGCTTCGGCCCCAATCTGTTCGACGAGTGGCGCTACCTCGACCGCGGCGAACCGGGCCAGGACCCGGCGCAGCGCAAGCCGAACCCCGACTTCGTGCTCAACCAGCCGCGCTTCCAGGGCGCGTCGATCCTGCTGGCGCGCAAGAACTTCGGCTGCGGCTCCTCGCGCGAGCACGCGCCCTGGGCGCTCGACCAGTACGGTTTCCGCGCCATCATCGCGCCGAGCTACGCCGACATCTTCTTCAGCAACTGCTTCAAGAACGGCCTGCTGCCCATCGTTCTGCCGGAAGCACAGGTGAGCATGCTGTTCGACGAGGTGGCAGCCTTCACCGGCTACCAGCTGACCGTCGACCTCGATCGTCAGCTGGTGATCAAGCCGGACGGCACGCGGTCTGCCGTTCGAGGTGACATCCTTCCGCAAGTACTGCCTGCTCGGCGGCTACGACGACATCGGCCTGACGCTGCGCCATGCCGACAAGATCCGCAGCTTCGAGGCCGAGCGGCTGCTGAAGAAGCCCTGGCTGACCCACACTCTCTGATCACCACGAGGACATCCGCTTGAAGATCGCCATCCTGCCGGGCGACGGCATCGGCACCGAGATCGTCGCGCAGGCCCAGCGCGCGATGCAGTGCCTGGACCTGAAGTTCGAGACCGAGACCGCACCGGTGGGCGGCGCGGCCTACGAGTCGCACGGCCATCCGCTGCCCGATTCGACGCTGAAGCTCGCCAAGGAAGCCGACGCGGTGCTGTTCGGCGCTGTCGGCGACTGGAAGTACGACAAGCTCGAGCGCGCGCTGCGCCCCGAGCAGGCCATCCTTGGCCTGCGCAAGAACCTCGGCCTGTTCGCCAACTTCCGCCCGGCGATCTGCTACGAACAGCTCACGCACGCGTCGAGCCTGAAGCCCGAACTGGTGGCGGGGCTGGACATCCTGATCATCCGCGAGCTGACCGGCGACATCTACTTCGGCCAGCCGCGCGGCCGCCGCGAGTCGCCCGACGGCGCTTTCAAGGGCGCGCCCGAGGCCTTCGACACGATGCGCTACTCGCGCCCGGAGATCGAGCGCATCGCCCATGTCGCCTTCCAGGCTGCGCGCAAGCGCAACAAGAAGGTGACCAGCGTCGACAAGGCCAATGTGCTGGAGACCTTCCAGTTCTGGAAGGACGTGGTCACCGAGGTGCACGCCCAGTACCCCGACGTCGAGCTCGAGCACATGTACGTCGACAACGCGGCGATGCAGCTGGTCAAGGCGCCGAAGAAGTTCGACGTGCTGGTCACCGGCAACATGTTCGGCGACATCCTGTCGGACGAGGCGGCGATGCTGACCGGCTCGATCGGCATGCTGCCGTCGGCCTCGCTCAACGAAGCCGGGCGAGGGCTGTACGAGCCCAGCCATGGCAGCGCGCCCGACATCGCCGGTAAGGATCTTGCAAACCCGCTGGCTACAATCCTGTCCGTGGCCATGATGCTCCGCTTCTCCCTGAACCAGCCCGAGGCGGCCGACCGGATCGAGTCGGCCGTCCAGCACGTGCTCGCGTCGGGGCTGCGCACTGCGGACATCTGGTCGGAAGGCAGCACCAAGGTGGGCACGCGCGCCATGGGCGACGCCGTGGTCGCCGCGCTTTCCGCCAAGACCACCAAAACCATTACCAAGGGCTAGTTCAGCTCCGGTTCGTCTCGCCCCTCCCCCGGCGAAGCGACCCGGGGGCACGAAGGTTTCCACAGCAACTTCACTGGAAAAGGCGACGACGATGAGACTCACGGGATTGGTCGGATGGCGCGGCATGGTCGGCTCCGTCCTGATGGACCGCATGCAGGCCGAGGGCGACTTCGCCCACATCGAGCCGGTGTTCTTCAGCACCAGCAACGCCGGCGGCGCCGCCCCGGCGATGGCGAAGAACGAGAAGACGCTGAAGGACGCCTACGACATCGAGGCGCTGAAGCGCTGCGAGATCATCATCACCGCGCAGGGCGGCGACTACACCACCGAGGTGTTCCCCAAGCTGCGCGCGGCCGGCTGGAAGGGCCACTGGATCGACGCGGCCTCGACGCTGCGCATGAAGGACGACGCGGTCATCGTGCTCGACCCGGTCAACATGCCGGTGATCAGGAACGCGCTCGCCCAGGGTGGCCGCAACTGGATCGGCGGCAACTGCACCGTCAGCTGCATGCTGATGGGCGTGGGTGCGCTCTACAAGGCCGGGCTGGTCGAGTGGATGAGCACGATGACCTACCAGGCCGCTTCGGGCGGCGGCGCGCAGCACATGCGCGAGCTGCTGACGCAGTTCGGCACGCTCAACGCCGAGGTCAAGTCGCTGCTCGACGACCCGAAGAGCGCGATCCTCGAGATCGACCGCAAGATCGTCGGCAAGCAGCGCGCGCTCACCGAGGCCGAGACGGCGAACTTCGGCGTGCCGCTGGGCGGCTCGCTGATCCCCTGGATCGACAAGGACCTCGGCAACGGCGTGTCGCGCGAGGAATGGAAGGGCGGCGCCGAGACCAACAAGATCCTCGGCCAGGGCGAGGGCTTCGCCAGCGCCGCGGTGCCGGTCGACGGCTTCTGCGTGCGCATCGGCGCAATGCGCTGCCACAGCCAGGCGCTGATGTTCAAGCTGAAGAAGGACGTGCCGGTGGCCGACGTCGAGGCGATGATCGCCGCCGACAACGCCTGGGTGAAGGTGGTGCCGAACACCCGCGAAGCGACGATGAAGGACCTGACCCCGGTGGCGGTGACGGGCACGCTGACGATCCCGGTCGGCCGCATCCGCCAGCTGGCGATGGGGCCGCAGTACCTTGGTGCATTCACGATCGGCGACCAGCTGTTGTGGGGCGCGGCCGAGCCGCTGCGCCGCATGCTGCGCATCCTGGTCGAGGCCTGAGTCAGTGCGCGCCAACGGCCGGCCGTTGGCGCGCTGCAACATTTGTCACGCCAGGGCGTGATGCAAGCGTCTCGGGACGAATATCAGCCAATGCATGAGCTTGTCTTCGTATCCTCTTGATGTTATTGTGATTTCCAGCTCTTCGCGCGAGGTGCGGATGTCCTTCGCCGATACATTGGTCGACAGCAGCGGGCATCGTTCACGCCCGGCACGGTCCTTTTGGGAGACGCCTTGAAATCTAACTCGACCTTCTCAGGGCGCCTTGCCCTGACCGGTGTGGCCGCAGCCGCTCTGTGGCTGGCCGCATCGAATGCGTACGCGCTGGGTCTGGGCAGGCTTTCCGTGCAGTCGGCACTGGGTGAGGCACTGCGGGCCGAGATCGATGTGACCAGCCTGACGCCGGAAGAGGCGGGCACCTTGCGCGTGCGCGTGGCGCCGCCCGAGGCCTACAAGGCCGCCGGTGTCGACTACAACCCGGTGCTGCCGGCCACCAACGTCGAACTGCAGCGCCGCGCCGATGGCCGGCCCTACCTGCGCGTGACCAGCGACCGCGCGGTGCAGGAACCCTTCGTCGACGTGATCCTCGAGATCTCCTGGGCCAGTGGTCGCCTGGTGCGCGAGTACACGATGCTGTTCGATCCGGCGACGACGGCACGCGCGCCGGCGCCGAGCGCCCCGGCCGCCGCGCCTTCGATCGCCGCCGCACCGCCGACCGCTGCCCCGGCCGCGGCGCCTTCCACGGCGCCCGCCGCCCCGGCACCGCGCGCAACCCGCCCGGCAGCCGAGCCGCGTCCGGCGACGGCTGCCGCCGCGCCGGTTCCCGTCGGCGACACCGGCGCCCTCGGGCCCCGTCGGTCCGGACGAATACAAGGTCCGTCCCGGCGACACGCTGTCGCGCATCGCCGGCAAGACGCAGCGGGGCGGTGTCTCGCTCGACCAGATGCTGGTCTCGCTCTACAAGGCGAACCCCGAGGCTTTCGTCGGCAACAACATGAACCGGCTGAAGTCCGGCTCGGTGCTGTCGGTGCCGAGCGCCGAGGACGCCAAGGCGGTGTCGTCCGCCGAGGCACGTCAGCTGATCCAGGCGCAGAGTGCCGACTTCGGTGCCTATCGCCAGAAGCTGGCTGGCGCCGTGCCGGCCGCCAAGGACAGTGGCCCGGCGCGCCAGGCCACCGGTACGGTGCAGACCGAGGTGCAGGACAGCAAGCGGGCTGCGGCTGCGACGCCTGACAAGCTGACCCTCAGCAAGGGCGCCGCCGGCAAGGCCAGCGCCACCGAGGAGCAGATCGCCAAGGGTGCCGAGAAGAAGGACAGCGCGACGCGCGTCGCCGAGCTGTCGAAGAACGTCGCCGAGCTGAAGAAGCTTGGCGAGGCCGCGAAGGCCACCGGCCCGGGCGCCGCTGCCGCACCTGCGGCGCCGTCGGCACCTGCGGCGGTCGCCGTGCCGGTCAAGCCGCCGGTCGTGGCAGCCGCCTCGGCACCGGTGGCGACCACTGCGGCCAAGGCCTCGGCGGCTGCTCCGGCTCCCGCCCCGGTCGTCGCTCCGCCGCCGCCGGCCCCGGTCGTTGCCGCGGCCCCCGCATCGGCCGCCGCGCCTGCCGCTGCGGCGTCGCTGCCCACGCTGGTCGCCGCGCCGGCGGCCTCGGCACCCGCTTCCGCGCCGATCGTGGCTGCTGCACCGGCCGCGTCGGTGGCGAAGCCGGCCGTGCCGCGTCCCGCGCCGGTGACGGCGCAGCATGAAGAGCCGGGCTTCCTCGGCTCGCTGCTCGACGACAACCCGCTCGCGCTGGCGCTCGGTGGCGGCCTGATCGCCGCGCTGGTCGGCTTCGGCGCCTACCGTTTCACGCGCCGCGCCAAGAAGGACAGCGGCGAGACCTCGTTCCTCGAGAGCCGCCTGCAGCCCGACTCGTTCTTCGGCGCCAGCGGCGGCCAGCGCATCGACACGCGCGATGCCGGCGGCAACTCGTCGTCGATGAGCTACTCGCTGAGCCAGCTCGATGCGATCGGTGACGTCGATCCGGTGGCCGAGGCCGATGTGTACCTGGCCTACGGCCGCGACCTGCAGGCCGAGGAAATCCTCAAGGAAGCGATGCGCGGCAACCCCGAGCGCATGGCGATCCGCACCAAGCTGCTCGAGGTCTACGCCAAGCGCCGCGACACCAAGGGCTTCGAACTGCTGGCCACGCAGCTGTACTCGCTGACGCAGGGGCAGGGCGAGGACTGGGCGAAGGCGCAGGAACTCGGCCAGCAGATCGACCCGGAGAACCCGCTGTACCAGCCGGGTGGCGCGCCCGTGGGTGGCGCGGCCGCGGCCGGGCAGATGGTCGAGGCGCTCGGCGCCAGCACCATGCCGCAGTCGGTGCTGCCGTCGCCCTCGCAGTTCAACGCCTCGATCATCGACTCCACGCCGGAAGCCGACGCGGGCGTCGATCTGGATCTGGACATCGGTGGCGGCGACGCGCCCGGCCCGACCGAGCCGGCGCCGCTGCAGAGCACGCAGTCGTTCTCGGCCCCGCCGGTCGAAGCGCCGTCCTTCGACCTCGGCGGAGCCGACCTGTCGCTGCCCGACTTCGATCCCCCGGCTGTGCCCGCTGCGCCGGCGGCTGCACCGGCGGTCGAGTTCGACCTGGCCGGCATCTCGCTCGACCTCGACCTGCCCGCCGGCGGCAGCCCCGCCGCTGCGCCTTCCGGCCCGACGACAGTGCCCTCGGGCTTCGGCGAGTCCGGCCTGTCCGGCTTCGACGAGGACGACGCCGGCGACCCGCTGTCGCGCAAGCTCGAACTGGCCGAGGAGTTCCGCCAGATCGGCGACATGGAAGGTGCGCGCGACCTGCTGCAGGAAGTGGTGTCCAAGGCCTCGGGCTCGCTGAAGTCGAAGGCCCAGGGCATGCTCGAGCAGCTCGGCTGATGCCCGGGCGCTGCGGCGCCCGTGTCGCCGTCGCGAGCCGGCCATGAGGGTGGCCCTCGGCGTCAGTTACCGGGGCACCGGCTACCAGGGCTGGCAGAGCCAGCCCGGTGGCAACACCGTGCAGGACCGTCTCGAGCAGGCCTTGCAGAGTTTTCTGGCGGCGCCGGTGCGCGTGATGTGCGCTGGCCGCACCGACGCCGGTGTGCACGCACTGAACCAGGTCGTCCACCTCGATTGCGAGGCCGAACGCGAGCCGTTCTCGTGGGTGCGCGGCACCAACCGCTTCCTGCCCGACGACATCGCGGTGCAATGGTGCCAGGTGGTCGACGACGGCTTCCACGCCCGCAACAGCGCGCTCGGCCGGCGCTACGTCTACGTGCTGCGCGAGTCGCCGGTGCGCCCGGCACTGGAGGCCGGGCTGGTCGGCTGGAGCTTCCGCCGGCTCGACGGCGAAGCCATGCGGGCCGCTGCCGCGTGCCTGATCGGCGAGCACGATTTCTCCGCCTTCCGCTCGGCGGAATGCCAGGCCGCCTCGCCGGTGAAGACGCTGCGCCGCATCCACATCGAGCAGCGCGGCGCCTACTGGCGCTTCGAGTTCGACGCCAGCGCCTTCCTGCACCACATGGTGCGCAACATCATGGGCTGCCTGGTGGCGGTGGGCTCGGGCTCGCGCGACGCCGCCTGGCTGGAGGGCGTGCTGCGCGCGCGCGACCGCAGCCTGGCGGCCCCCACCTTCGCCGCCGGCGGGCTGTACTTCGTCGGTCCGTACTACGATCCGGCCCTCGCGCTGCCGGCCGTCACGGCGGCGATGGACTGGCTGCCCTGAGGCCGCGAACCTGCCGATGAACCAGCGCACGCGCATCAAGATCTGCGGCCTCACCCGCGAGGCCGATGTCGACGCCGCCGTCGAAGCGGGGGCCGATGCGATCGGCTTCGTGCTCTATGCGAAGAGCCCGCGCCACGTCAGCGCGTCGCGCGCGGCCGAACTGGCGCGCCGCCTGCCGCCCTTCGTGACGCCGGTGCTGCTGCTGGTCAATGCGAGCAACACGGAACAGGCTGCCGCCGTCACCGCCGTGCCGCCGGCGCTGCTGCAGTTCCACGGCGACGAGAGCCCGGCACGCTGCGACGCCGCCGGCCGACCCTACCTGCGGGCGGCCCGGATGGCACCGGGGTTCGATTTGGTAGACTTTGCGCAGCAGTTCTCGAACGCCCAGGCCATCCTGCTCGACGCCCATGTCGAGGGCTATGGCGGCGGCGGAAAGGTGTTCGATTGGTCTCTCATTCCCTCCAACGTGCCCCGTCCGGTCGTTTTGTCTGGTGGGTTGCATGCCGGAAATGTGATCGAAGGCATTCTTCAGGTGCGGCCCTGGGCCGTTGACGTGAGTTCCGGCGTGGAAGCAGCCAAGGGCATCAAGGATGCCTTCCTGATCCGCCGGTTCTGCGAGGCGGTGCGCGAAGCCGATGCACGCATCGCCGCCTCCGAGACCTGAACCTCTTTCCACCACCATGTCGAATTACCAGCAACCCGATGCGCGGGGGCATTTCGGCGTCTACGGCGGCACCTTCGTTGCCGAGACGCTGATCCACGCGCTGGACGAACTGAAGGCCGCCTACGACGAGGCGCGTGCCGATGCGTCGTTCATGGCCGAGTTCCGTTCCGAACTCGCCCACTTCGTCGGCCGGCCCAGCCCGGTCTATCACGCCGCGCGGCTGAGCCGTGAACTCGGCGGCGCGCAGATCCATCTGAAGCGGGAGGACCTCAACCACACCGGCGCGCACAAGGTCAACAACACCATCGGCCAGGCGATGCTCGCGCGCCGCATGGGCAAGCCGCGCGTGATCGCCGAGACCGGCGCCGGCCAGCACGGCGTGGCCACCGCGACGATCTGCGCGCGCTACGGCATGGAGTGCGTCGTCTACATGGGCAGCGAGGACGTCAAGCGCCAGTCGCCCAACGTCTACCGCATGCACCTGCTCGGCGCCAAGGTCGTGCCGGTCGAATCCGGCAGCAAGACGCTGAAGGATGCGCTCAACGAGGCGCTGCGCGACTGGGTGACCAACGTCGAGAACACCTTCTACATCATCGGCACGGTGGCCGGCCCGCATCCCTATCCGATGATGGTGCGCGACTTCCAGCGGGTGATCGGCGACGAGTGCCTGCTGCAGATGCCCGAGATGATCGAGTCGCTGGGTGGCCCTGTGGGCCGGCAGCCGGACGCGGTGATCGCCTGTGTCGGTGGCGGCAGCAATGCGATGGGCATCTTCTACCCGTACATCGAGCACGACGGCACACGGCTGATCGGCGTCGAGGCGGCCGGGCAGGGCATCGCCAGCGGCAAGCACGCGGCCTCGCTGTCGGCCGGCACGCCGGGCGTGCTGCACGGCAACCGCACCTACCTGCTGCAGGACGCCAACGGCCAGATCATCGAGACGCACTCGATCTCCGCCGGTCTGGACTATCCCGGCGTCGGCCCCGAGCACGCCTACCTGAAGGACATCGGCCGCGCCGAGTACGTCGGCATCACCGACGACGAGGCGCTGGCGGCATTCCATCGTCTGTGTCGCACCGAGGGCATCATCCCGGCGCTCGAGTCCAGCCACGCGGTGGCCTACGCGATGAAGCTGGCGCCGACGATGCGGCCCGACCAGCACCTGCTGGTCAATCTCTCGGGCCGTGGCGACAAGGACATCGGCACCGTCGCCGACCTGTCCGGCGCCGAGTTCTACTGCCGGCCCTCGTGCCGTGGCCAGACGGTCAAGGGAGGTGCGCTGTGAGCCGCATCGCCACCCGTTTCGCCGCGCTGCGCTCACGCGGCCGCAAGGCGCTGATCCCCTACGTCACTGCCGGCGACCCGTACGCCGACGCGACCGTCGACATCATGGTCGCGATGGCGAAAGCCGGTGCCGACGTGATCGAACTCGGCGTGCCGTTCTCCGACCCGATGGCCGACGGCCCGGTGATCCAGAAAGCCTCCGAGCGTGCGCTGGCCAAGGGCATCGGCATGGCGCATGTGCTGCGGATCGTGCGCGAGTTCCGCGCCCGCGACGCCGACACGCCGGTCGTGCTGATGGGCTACGCCAACCCGGTCGAGCGCTACGGCGTCGAGCGTTTCGTCGCCGATGCCAGCGCGGCCGGCGTCGACGGCGTGCTGGTGGTCGACTATCCGCCCGAGGAATGCGAGGCCTTCGCCGCCACGCTGCGTGGTCGTGGCCTGGACATGATCTTCCTGCTCGCCCCCACCTCCACCGAGCAGCGCATGCGCGAGGTCGGCCGCATTGCCAGCGGCTACGTCTACTATGTGTCGCTGAAGGGCGTAACCGGCGCGGGGCACCTCGACACTGCCGCAGTCGCGGCGATGGTGCCGCGTATCAAGCAGCACGTGGAGCTGCCGGTCGGCGTGGGTTTCGGCATCCGCGACGCGCAGACCGCACGCGCCGTGGCGCAGGTCTCCGACGCGGTCGTCATCGGCTCGGCGCTCGTGCAACTGCTCGAGACGCGCGAGCGCGGCAACGTGGCTGCGGCCGCGGCCGACTTCATCGGCGGCATCCGCGCCGCCCTCGACTCCTGAAAGGAATGGCACCATGAGCTGGCTTGAGAAACTGCTGCCCCCGAAGATCCAGCAGACCGACCCGAGCGAACGGCGCACGGTGCCCGAGGGCCTGTGGATCAAGTGCCCGTCGTGCGAGACGGTGCTCTACAAGACCGACCTGGAGCAGAACGTCAACGTCTGCCCGAAGTGCGGCCACCACCACCGCATCGGCGCACGGGCGCGGCTCGACGCCTTCCTCGACGCCGAAGGTCGCTTCGAGATCGGCCAGGAGGTGCTGCCGGTCGATGCGCTGAAGTTCAAGGACAGCAAGAAGTACCCCGAGCGCCTGAAGGACGCACTCGAGGCCACCGGCGAGACCGATGCGCTGGTAGTGGTCGGCGGCTCGGTGATGAGCCTGCCGGTGGTCGCCGCCTGCTTCGAGTTCGACTTCATGGGCGGCTCGATGGGCTCGGTGGTCGGCGAGCGTTTCGTGCGTGGCGTCGAGACCGCGGTCGAGCAGAAGACACCGTTCGTCAGCTTCACCGCCACCGGCGGCGCGCGCATGCAGGAAGGCCTGCTCAGCCTGATGCAGATGGCCAAGACCAATGCCGCGCTGACCCGCCTGGCCAAGGCGAAGCTGCCCTACATCAGCGTGCTGACTGACCCGACCATGGGCGGCGTGTCGGCCAGCTTCGCTTTCGTCGGCGACGTCGTCATCGCCGAGCCGCGTGCGCTGATCGGCTTCGCCGGCCCGCGCGTGATCGAGAACACCGTGCGCGAGAAGCTGCCGGAAGGCTTCCAGCGTGCCGAGTTCCTGGTCGAGAAGGGCGCGGTCGACATGATCGTCGACCGGCGCGAACTGCGCGCCACCGTGGCGCGTTCGATCGCGATGCTGCAGGGGCTGAGCGCCGACGCGATCGCCTGAGCGACTTGAGCTCGCGCACCCTCGAACAATGGCTGGCGCATTGCGCCGCCATGCATCCGACCGAGATCGACCTGTCGCTGGAGCGCGTGGTCGAGGTGCGCGCGCGCCTGAAGCTCGATTTCCAGGTGCCGGTGATCACCGTAGCCGGCACCAACGGCAAGGGTTCGACCTGCGCGATGCTGGAAGCCATCGCGCTGCAGGCCGGCTACCGCGTCGGCCTGTACGCCAAGCCGCACCTGGTGCACTTCGAGGAGCGCTGCCGCATCGACGGGCGCATGGTCGACGCCGCCGAGCTTCTGCCGCACTTCGAGGCCGTCGAGGCCGCGCGGGGCGAGATCACGCTGAGCATCTTCGAGTTCACCACGCTGGCCATCGCCCGGGCGCTGTCGCAGGCGCCGGTCGACCTGGTGATCCTCGAGGTCGGGCTGGGCGGCCGCTTCGACGCCGTCAACGCCTTCGACACCGACTGCGCAATCGTCACCAGCATCGACCTCGACCATGTCGAGTTCCTGGGCCCCGACCGCGAATCGATCGGCCGCGAGAAGGCCGGCATCATGCGCCGCGGCAAGCCGGCCATCGTCAGCGACCCGATGGCGCCGAACAGCGTGGTCAGCGAGGCAGAGCGCATCGGCGCCGACCTGTGGCTGCTCGGCCGCGACTTCAGCATCGGCGGCGGCCGCCAGCAGTGGAACTGGGCCGGGCGCGAGCGCCGCTACAACGGCCTGGCCTACCCGGCGCTGCGCGGCGCCAACCAGCTGCTCAACGCCGCCGGCGTGCTGGCGGCGTTCGAGGCGCTGCGTGCGCTGCTGCCGATCACCGCGCAGGCGGTGCGCAACGGCTTCGCGCTGGTCGAGCTGCCTGGCCGCTTCCAGATCGTCGCCGGCCAGCCGACCCTGGTGCTCGACGTTGCGCACAACCCGCACTCGGTGGCGGCGCTGGCGCAGAACCTCGACCAGATGGGCTTCCACCCGCGCACGCATGCCGTGTTCGGCGCGATGCGCGACAAGGACGTGGCCGCCATCCTAGGCCGCATGGCGCCGCTGGTCGACCATTGGCACTTCAGCGACCTGCCGCTGTCCGCGCGCCGCCCGTGCCGACGAACTCGTCGCCATCCATGCCGCGCTCGGCGCCAAGGGCACTGGGCCGGTCACCGTTCGCGAGCACGCCAGCCCCGCCGAGGCATTGGCCGCAGCCCTGAGCGAGGCAGACCCGGCTGATAGAATCGTCGTCTTCGGATCGTTCTACACCGTCGGTGGCGTGTTGAAGGACGGCCTGCCCCGGCTCGGGGCGCGGCACGTCGGCTGAACGCCGCTGCCACTGGCCCCCATCTCCCGCGCCGGGAGTGGAATGCGCCGGCCCACCACGCTTGTCTTCGCACCTCACGCTTCGCATGGGTCTGCTGTCGTTCTTCCAGCGCCGCAACGGCCCGGCCGATGCCAGCTCCCGGCTGAGCGACGCACCGGATGCCATCGCCGCCGCACGCACCCGCGCGCGGCGCCGCCTGATGGGCGCGGCCGTGCTGCTGATGGCCGGCGTGATCGGCTTCCCGCTGGTCTTCGAGACGCAGCCGCGACCGGTGCCGGTCGACATCCCGATCGACATCCCGCGCAAGGACGGTTCGCCGGCGCTGAGCATGCCGCCGGTGCGGACGCCCGCGACGCGAGCCTCGGCGCCGCTGACCGGCGCGGCGGAGACACCGGCGGCGGCCGTGGCCGAAGCGCCGCGGGAGCAGCCCGCACCGCTGGCCAGTGCGCCAGCCGCGAAGGCGCCGATCGCGGAACCGGCGAAGACCGAAGCGGCGAAGAAGGCCGTGACCGAGACCAAGCCGGCGCCCGCACCCGTAGCCGTTGCGGCCGCTCCCGACGCCGCGCGCGCGAAGGCCTTGCTCGAGGGCAAGGAAGCGGCCAAGCCGGCGGCAGCGGCCAAACCCGAGCCGGCCCGCGAAGGCGGGCGTTTCGTCGTGCAGGTCGGCGCGTTCGCCGACGCGGCGGCGGCGCGCGAGATGCGCGGCCGCGTCGAGAAGCTCGGCCTGAAGAGCTACATGCAGGTGGTCGAGACCTCGACCGGCAGCCGCACGCGCGTTCGCGCCGGTCCGTACGAGTCGCGCGACGAAGCCGAGAAGGCGCTCGCCAAGGCCAAGGCGGCCGGCCTGAACGCGGTCGTGCTGACGCTTTGATCGGTGCGCCATGGACTTCGCGCAGATCGGGTGGGTCGACGCCACGATGCTCGTCGTGCTGGCGGTGTCGGTGATCGTCGGCATCGTGCGCGGCTTCGTGTTCGAACTGCTGTCGCTGGCCGGCTGGCTGGTCGCCTGGTTCGCGGCGCAATGGCTGGCGCCGGTCGCCGCGCCCTATGTGCCGATCGGCGTGCCGGGCTCGGCGCTGAACCTGGGTGCGGCCTTTGCCGTCGTCTTCGTGGTGGCGCTGATCGCCTGGGCGATCGCGGCACGGCTGATCCGCCTGCTTCTGCATGCCACGCCGCTGAGCGTGCCCGACCGTGGGCTGGGTGCGCTGTTCGGCCTGCTGCGCGGCGTGGTGCTGCTGCTGGCGGTGGCGGCGGTGGTCGGTCTGACGCCGGCGATCAAGTCCTCGGCTTGGCAACACTCGCGCGGCGCAGGCATGCTGTCGGCATTGCTCGAAGGCCTGCTGCCACTGCTGCCGCCACAGGTCGCGTCGCAGCTGCGCCGGGCCTGAGGCGCTGGGGATGAACTGGAGTTGATGACATGTGTGGCATCGTCGGTGTGATCTCGCGTTCGCCGGTCAACCAGCTGATCTACGACGCGCTGCTGCTGCTGCAGCACCGCGGCCAGGACGCGGCCGGCATCGTGACCATGGAGGGCACCAAGTGCTTCATGCACAAGGCGCGCGGCATGGTGCGCGACGTCTTCCGCACCCGCAACATGCGCGGGCTGCCGGGGCGGGTCGGCCTCGGTCAGGTGCGCTACCCGACGGCGGGCAACGCCTACAGCGAGGAGGAGGCGCAGCCGTTCTACGTCAACGCGCCGTTCGGCATCGTGCTGGTGCACAACGGCAACCTGACCAACGCGCATTCGCTGAAGCAGGAACTGTTCGACGTCGACCGCCGCCACATCAACACCGAGAGCGACACCGAGGTGCTGATCAACGTCGTCGCGCACGAGCTCGAGCTCGCGGCGCGCGACCTGCCGCTGAGCCCCGAGGCGGTCTTCAAGGCCGTGGCGGCGGTGCACAAGCGCATCAAGGGCTCGTACGCGGTGGTGGCGCTGATCGCCGGCCATGGCCTGCTGGCGTTCCGCGACCCGTTCGGCATCCGCCCGCTGTGCTTCGGCGAGGGCGAGGGGCCGGACGGCCGCGAGGTGATGGTGGCCAGCGAGTCGGTGGCGCTCGAAGGCACCGGGCACAAGCTGGTGCGTGACGTTGCGCCGGGCGAGGCGATCTTCATCGACCTCGAAGGCCGTGTCCACGCGAAGCAGTGCGCCGAGCGGGCGTCGCTGAACCCCTGCATGTTCGAGTTCGTCTACCTGGCGCGGCCCGATTCGGTGATGGACGGCGTCTCGGTCTACCAGGCACGGCTGAACATGGGCGAGACGCTCGCGCAGCGCCTGATCTCGACCATGCCGCCGAGCGAGATCGACGTAGTGATTCCGATCCCCGAGTCGAGCCGTCCGTCGGCGATGCAGCTGGCACAGAAGATCGGCAAGCCCTATCGCGAGGGCTTCGTGAAGAACCGCTACGTCGGCCGCACCTTCATCATGCCGGGGCAGGGCATGCGCAAGAAGTCGGTGCGCCAGAAGCTCAACGCGATCGCCAGCGAGTTCAAGGGCCGCAACGTGCTGCTGGTCGACGACTCGATCGTGCGCGGCACCACCTCGAAGGAGATCGTGCAGATGGCACGCGACGCCGGTGCGCGCAAGGTCTACATGGCCTCGGCCGCGCCGCCGGTGCGATTCCCGAACGTCTACGGCATCGACATGCCGACCAAGGACGAGCTGATCGCGCACAACCGCACCACCGAGGAGATCCGCCAGTACATCGGTGCCGACGCGTTGATCTACCAGGACGTGGCGGCGATGAAGAAGGTGGTCGGTGCGCTGAACCCGAAGTTGCAGGGCTTCGAGGCCTCGTGCTTCGATGGCGTCTACATCACCGGCGACATCAGCGCGGCCGACTTCGACACGCTGGCCGCGCAGCGCAAGGCGCAGGGCGAGGACGAAGAGGGCAGCGACCGCTCGCGCCTGGCGCTGCAGAACGCGGCGGAGTCGCGCTGATGAGCGACAAGCGCATTCCGCGCGTCGACCTGCCGGACGACGTTCACCTCGACACGCTGGCCGTGCGCGAAGGCCTGCCGGCCAGCGCCTGGGGCGAGAACAGCGAGGCGCTGTTCCTGACCAGCAGCTTCCGCCAGCCCGACGCAGCCACCGCCGCCGCACGCTTCGCCAACGAGGAAGAGGCCTTCATCTACTCGCGCTTCACCAACCCGACGGTGATGATGTTCGAGCGGCGCCTCGCAGCGCTCGAGGGTGCGCAGGCCTGCATCGCCACCTCCAGCGGCATGAGCGCGATCCTGCTGCTCGGCATGGGCTTGCTGAAGGCCGGCGACCACGTGATCTGTTCGCGCAGCGTGTTCGGCTCGACCATCATGCTGTTCGGCCGCGAGTTCGCGAAGTTCGGCGTCGAGACCAGCTTCGTCTCGCAGACCGACACAGCCGAGTGGCAGCAGGCGATCAAGCCGAACACCAGGCTGCTGTTCGCCGAGTCGCCGACCAATCCGCTGACCGAGGTGTGCGACATCGCCGCGCTGTCGGCGATCGCTAAGAAGGCGGGAGCCTGGCTGGCGGTGGACAACTGCTTCTGCTCGCCGGCGCTGCAACGGCCGATCGAGTACGGCGCCGACCTGGTCATCCACTCCGGCACCAAGTACCTCGATGGCCAGGGCCGCGTGATCGCTGGCGCCATCTGCGGCAGCGAGGCGCTGGTCAACGAGAAGTTCGTACCGGTGATGCGCAGCGCCGGCATGAGCCTGTCGCCGTTCAATGCCTGGGTGGTGCTCAAGGGCCTGGAGACGCTGGGCATTCGCATGGAGGCGCAGAGCCGCCGTGCGCTGGAACTCGCGCGCTGGCTGGAAGCGCAAGCGCAGGTCGAGCGTGTGTACTACCCGGGCCTCGAGTCGCACCCCCAGCACGCGCTGGCGATGGCGCAGCAGTCGGGCAGCGGCGGCGCGGTGGTGTCCTTCATCGTGCGCGGCCAGGCCGCGGGCGGGGCAGCGCAGGCGCGGAAGAACGCCTTCCACGTCATCGACAGCACGCGCGTGTGTTCGATCACCGCCAATCTCGGCGACACCAAGACCACCATCACGCACCCGGCGAGCACCTCGCACGGGCGCCTCACCGAAGAGCAGCGCCAGGCGGCGGGCATCACGCAGGGTATGGTCCGCGTCGCCGTCGGCCTGGACGACGTGCGCGACCTGCAGGCCGACCTGCTGCGCGGCCTGTCGACGCTGTGAATCACGACGAATCATGACCCGCAGAGTCCGCACCCGCATCGCCCCGTCGCCGACGGGTTTCCTCCACCTCGGCACGGCGCGCACTGCGCTGTTCTCGTGGGCCTTCGCGCGCCACCATGGCGGCGACTTCATCCTGCGCATCGAGGACACCGACGTGGCCCGGTCGACGCAGGAAGCCGTCGACCAGATCATCGCCGCGATGAACTGGCTGCAACTCGACTACGACGAGGGCCCGTTCTATCAGATGAAGCGGCTCGATCGCTACCAGCAGGTGGTCGACAAGATGCTTGCCGAGGGCACGGCCTATCACTGCTACTGCACGCCGGAAGAACTCGACGCGATGCGCGAGGCACAGCGTGCGCGCGGCGAGAAGCCGCGCTACGACGGCCGCTGGCGCCCGGAGCCCGGCAAGGCGCTCCCACCGGTGCCGGCGGGCGTGCCTCCGGTGGTGCGCTTCCGCAACCCGCTCGATGGCGAGGTGACCTGGAACGACATGGTCAAGGGCTCGATCACGATCAGCAACCGCGAACTCGACGATCTGATCATCAGCCGGCCCGACGGCACGCCGACCTACAACTTCTGCGTGGTCGTCGACGACTGGGACATGCAGATCAGCCACGTGATCCGTGGCGACGACCACGTCAACAACACGCCGCGGCAGATCAACATCCTGCGCGCGCTCGGTGCCGAACTGCCCGAGTACGGGCACGTGCCGATGATCCTCGGGCCCGACGGCGACAAGCTGTCCAAGCGCCACGGCGCGGTCAGCGTGACGCAGTACGAAGAGGCCGGCTACCTGCCCGATGCGATGGTGAACTACCTCGCGCGCCTGGGCTGGAGCCACGGCGACGACGAACTGTTCGACCGGACTCAGCTCGTCGCCTGGTTCGATGGCCATCATCTCGCACGCAGCCCGGCACAGTGGGACGTCGCCAAGCTCGACTGGGTCAACGCCCATGTCATCAAGGCCACGCCGGACGATGTGCTGGCGCGGCTGGTGGCGCAGCAACTGGTCTCCCGCGGCACGAGCGTGGCGGCTGATGCGCAGCTCGCCCGCATGTGCGCGCTGTTCAAGGATCGCTGCGCCACGCTGATCGAACTGGCCGACTGGCTCGGCATGTACTTCGTCGACGTGTCGCCGCGCGAGGAGGACGTTGCCGCGCACGTGACCGAGCAGGTGCGCCCGGCGCTGCAGGCCTTGCGCGGCCGCTTGAGCGAGGTCGACTGGGACAAGGGCACGATCGCGGCGACGATCAAGGAGACGCTGGCCGCGCACGCGCTGAAGATGCCGCAGCTCGCGCATGCGCTGCGCGTGCTCGTCTGCGGCCGCACGCAGACGCCGTCGATCGACGCGGTGCTGGAGCTGTTTCCTCGCGACCTCGTGCTGCGAAGATTGCAGAGCGTCTGAAAACCTGTCTATAATCGCAGTCTCGCTTGAAACTGCGACTGCTGCACCAACGGCACCACGGGGGTATAGCTCAGCTGGGAGAGCGCTTGCATGGCATGCAAGAGGTCAGCGGTTCGATCCCGCTTACCTCCACCAAGAATGCCGATGGTTGCGGGCGCAGTTTCGAGTCGACGAGGAGTTTCAGTCCCCTTCGTCTAGAGGCCTAGGACACGACCCTTTCACGGTTGTAACAGGGGTTCGAATCCCCTAGGGGACGCCAAGTTGCGGCAGCGCTTGAGGAGCAATCCTGAAGCTGTCGGCCACGCGGAGTGGTAGTTCAGTTGGTTAGAATACCGGCCTGTCACGCCGGGGGTCGCGGGTTCGAGCCCCGTCCACTCCGCCACTCGGTTGTATCGGCCTCATCGGGTCGAGATCGGCGTCAAGAGCACCTTCGGGTGCTCTTTTCGTTTGTGCGCATCTCGTGCGTTTTCCCCGGGGCCGGGGATGTGCCTGGACGGCGGCGTTCCTATACTTTCGCCGGTCGACACGAGGGCCGATGAACATGATGACAAGCGTGGATGCCGCGTCGGGCTGGGCGGCCAGGCCGAACGAAGACGCCGGATCGGGCCGGCCGAGCATCTCGGTCGCGGACCCGGCCAACTTCAGCACCGCCCGCGTGCAGGCGATCCGCCACGATTTCCAGCGCCATCCCCTGCTGCAGCTGCCGGAGCTGGCGAAGCTGGCCAAGGTGCTTGTCGCCACGAAGCAGTGCCGATTCATCCCTGTGGGCGCAAAGCAGGACACGCCGTTCGCGCATGGTGACAGCGACCCCGGCGGCCGCATGATCGACGAGGTGTTCGCGCGCATGGAGGAGCCTGGCTCCTGGATTGCGCTGTACAACGTCGAGACGCATCCGCCGTACCAGGCCTTGCTGGAGGAGATCACGGCTAGCGTTCGGCCCCTGGTCGAGCGGCAGGAGTCGCGCATGTTCGGCGTCGGCGGATTCATCTTCATCTCGGCGCCGCCGTCCGTCACGCCGTTCCACATCGACCGTGAGAACAACTTCTGGCTGCAGATCCGCGGGCGCAAGGTGATGAACGTCTGGGACCCGACCGACACGCATGTGGTGTCGGAAGTCGATCGCGAGACCTTCATCGTCAACGCGAACCTCGACAACGTGCGGCTCAAGGACGGGTTCAGGGAGCGCAGCCACGAGTTCGACGTAGGCCCCGGTGACGGCGTCTACTTCCCGAGCACGTCGCCGCACATGACACGCTGCGAGACCGACTGGGTTCGCCCCGGCGAAGGCATCTCCATCAGCATCGGCGTGGTGTTCTACACCGAGGCAACCAGGAAGATCGCCCGCCTGCATGTGCTCAACCGCTTCCTGCGGCGGCTCGGCATGCGCCCCGGCATTCCTGGCGCGCGCCCCTGGGCCGATGCGCTGAAGGCGCCGCTGGCCAATGCGCTGGTCGCGGCGAAGAAGGTGTTCCGCGGCTACGTGCGCGCGGGCATCTAGGGGCGTCAGCGCTCGACGCGGATGATCCGTCCCTCGGGGTGGTGGGTGAGGATGTAGAGCCAGCCATCGGGCCCCTGGCGCACATCGCGGATGCGTTCGAGCAGGCCGGTGACCAGGCGCTGTTCCTCGACGACCCGGTGTCCGTCCAGCTTGAGCCGAAGCAACGCGCGCCCACGCAGGTTGCCGACGAACATCTGGCCCTTCCAGCCCGGGTAACGGTCGCTGGTCAGGAAGGTCATGCCGCTCGGCGCAATGGAGATCGGACCCCACCAGACGACGGGCTGCTCCAGGCCTTCCTTGGCGACGCCTTCGCCGATCTTCGCGCTGTCGGCGTACTCCGTTCCGTAGGTGATCACCGGCCAGCCGTAGTTGACGCCGGCGCGGATCAGGTTCAGCTCGTCACCGCCTTGCGGCCCGTGGTCGGTGGCCCACAACTCGCCGGTATCCGGGTGGAAGGCCATGCCTTGCACGTTGCGCAGGCCCAGCGCCCAGATCTGGGGAATCGCATCCGCTCGGCCGGCAAACGGATTGCCCTCGGGCGCATTGCCGTCCTTGTCGATGCGCAGGATCTTGCCGTGCGCCGAGTCGAGGCGTTGCACGTCCGGGCGTGCGCCGCGGTCGCCCAGGCCCACGTAGAGGTAGCCATCCGGGCCGAAGACGAGGCGCGAGCCGAAGTGCGACCCGTCGCTGGACTTGCTCGCCTGGCGGAAGATCACGCGGGCATCGACGATCCGGTCGTCGAGCAGGCGCCCGCGCGCGACGGCGGTGCTGCGCCGCTGCACGGCATCGGTGGCCGGCTCGGAAAAGGTCCAGAAGATGGTCTGGTTGCTGGCGAAGGACGGATCGAGCGTCACGTCGAGCAGGCCGCCCTCGTCGCCGGCGGCCACCGGCAACAGCCCGGCCAGCGGTTGGCCGAGGCTGCCGTCCGGTGCGACGATGCGCATGCGGCCCGGGCGTTCTGTGACAAGCATGCGACCGTCGGGCAAGAACGCCAGCGCCCAGGGGTTTTCGAGCCCCTTGGCCACGGTCACGGGCCGCAACCCCTGCATGTCCATGCGGCGCAGCACTTTCGGGGTCAGCCACGCCGCGATGGCGGCGGCGACAAGCAGGCTCGCCCCGATCAGCAACGTCTTTGTCTTGGTCATCAGGACTTTCCTCCCGGGCAGCGTTGAATTCTGGCCCGGCGACCGCAGCCGAAGGCTGTTGTTCTCGGGGCTGGCGCGCTGAACGGAGTCGGGCAGGGTGTGCGAAGTTCCTCGCCGGGCGTGCGTCGCTTGCGACACAGGGGGGTCGGTCCCCCCGCATGGAGGGTTGCGACGGCAGGCACCGTCCAGATAATTCCCCTACGAGTTGAACGCCATCCGTTGTCTCGATGGCTTCACGATCGGCGAAGACAGGTGCATGCGCCCTGGATCGCCTCCCCGAGCAGCAGCCCCGCCGGGTTCACGCGCCGTTCTGTTCAGCGGCACAGGAGGAAGAATGTTCCGTGCATTTCAGCATCGCGCCTACTCCCCACTGCTGCTCGAAGCCGGGATGGACGCGTTCCTCGGCTTCCTGGCCGTGCTGTGCGCGGCATGGACGATCAGCGCCGTGCCGCTGGCGGAGTTCGCGCGGACCATCTCGAACCCGTCGGTCGTGCTGGCCGCTCTGGGCTTCGCCATCTGCATGTCGATGCTGCAGTCGTTCCTCGGTCTGTACCGCCAGGCCAGCCTGTCGTTCGCGTCGCAGCTGGCGCGACTGCTGGTGGCGCTCTCGCTCGGCGGCTACGTCACCTACCTGGTCCTGAAGGAAGTCGGCTTCGAAGGGCATCCGAGCCGCCTGGTGAGCCACTCCGTGCTGTACCTGCTGGTCGCGATTCTCGCGGTCCGTGGCTCTCTGCTGCTGATGCGTTCGGCGCAGGGTGCGGGCCGGGTGCTGATCGTCGGGGCCGGTCCCGAGGCAGTGTCGGTGGCCAACGACCTGCGCGGTGGAGCGCGCACGCGCGACGAGGTGATCGGCTTCTACCTGCCGCCCGGCGTGACGCCGGATGCCGGCATCGACAGCCGCCTGATTCTCGACAGCGGCCGCCCGCTGACCGAACTGGTCAGCGACCTGAAGGTCAGCACCATCATCGTGGCCGCGCGCGAGCAGCGCGGCGGCGCCATGCCGATGGACCAGCTGGTGCTGTGCCGCACGATGGGCATCCCCATCATGGACCTGGCCGGCTTCTACGAGCGCACTCATGCCGAGGTGCCGCTGAACAGCCTGAAGGCAAGCTGGCTGGTCTACGGCCCCGGCTTCGTGCAGGGTCACACGCGGCGTGCGCTGAAGCGGGTGTTCGACATCGTCACGTCGTCGATCCTGCTCGTGCTCGCGCTGCCGGTCATGGCGATTGCGGCGGTGGCGATCAAGCTGGAAAGCCGCGGGCCGCTGATCTACAGGCAGGAGCGGGTGGGCCTCGGTGGCCGGACCTTCATGTGCCTGAAGTTCCGCAGCATGTGCAACGACGCCGAGCGCGACGGCGTTGCGCGCTGGGCGACGAAGAACGATGCGCGCATCACGCGGGTCGGCCGGATCATCCGCAAGACACGCATCGATGAACTGCCGCAGCTGTTCAGCGTGCTCAAGGGCGAGATGAGCATCGTCGGGCCGCGGCCCGAGCGGCCCAGTTTCGTCAAGGAGCTGCAGAGCCAGGTGGAGTTCTACGACCTCCGCCATACCGTCAAGCCGGGGGTGACCGGATGGGCGCAGGTGCGCTATTGCTACGGTGCGTCCGTCGAGGATTCGCGCCGCAAGCACCAGTTCGACCTGTACTACATCAAGAACAACTCGCTGCTGCTGGACATCGTGATCCTCATCGAGACGGTCACGGTCGTGCTGTTCGGCGAAGGGCAGTGACTGCCGCATGACCCCAGGCCACCGCTGTGTCCTGCACCGGGACAGGGGGTGGCCGTTAGGGGGTGGGGATCGAACGCACGCTTGGTGTTTGACCCTAGACTAACAACCGTTGGACACTGGGCAGCGCGGGCGGCCGGGGTCTCCCGCCGCGGCGCGTGCATTCGGCTTTGAACCTAGCGCTTTTCGAGGGCTGCGACATGAGATTCGAACTTCTGGCGGCAAAGTCCCGTCTTCTGGCCATCGGGGTGCTCGCCGTGGCCGCACTGCTCTCCGGTTGCGCCAGCAGCGGGGCCTACGCACCGGCGCCGTCCGCCGTGCCATCGATGGAGCACCGCTACAAGGTCGGCCCGCTGGACGTGCTGGCCATCACCGTGTGGCGCAACCCGGAACTCTCGACGACGGTCACGGTCCGTCCGGATGGCCGGATCTCGATGCCGCTGATCGACGAGGTCATGGCTGCAGGCAAGAACCCGAGCGAAGTGGCCCGCGAACTGGAGAAGGGGCTGTCGAAGCTGCTGCGTGATCCGTCGGTGACGGTGATCGTCAGCGGGTTCCAGGGCACCTACGGTGAACAGATCCGGATCGTCGGCGAGGCGGCTCGCCCGCAGGCGGTTCCGTTCCGGCAGGAGATGACCGTGCTCGACGTGATGATCCAGGCTGGCGGCCTGACCGACTACGCCGACGGCAACGCGGCCGTGCTGGTGCGTGGCGCCGAGAAGGGCAAGCAGTACAGCCTTCGTCTGAAGGATCTGCTCAAGCGTGGCGACATCTCGGCCAACGCGCCTGTGCTGCCGGGCGACATCATCATCGTCCCGCAAAGCTGGTTCTGATCGGCACTACGTCGCACTCGGGGCGCATTGCGAAGCGGGACGCGGGCTTGGCGAAAGCCGCGGCAGCTAGCATGCGCAATGGGGCGAATGGAAGGAAATGCCGCGTGGCGCGGCCCGTCCGGGCTGCGTGTGTGGCGCACAGTGGGCAGTGACTGTTTCTCATGAATGACGCACTTCGTCTGGGGCTGATTCGAGCCAACGGCGCCTGGCGCTTCCGTTGGGTGGGCGTCGGCGTGGCCTGGTCGGTCGCGCTGCTGTCGGTCGTGGGCATCCATTTCTTCAAGGACCGGTACGAGGCGAGCGCCAAGGTGCACGTCAACACGCAGACGGTGCTCAAGCCGCTGATGGCCCAACTGGCCGTTCAGCCGGACATCGACATGCAGGTGCGCATGCTGGCGCGCACGCTGATCTCCCGTCCGCACATCGAGAAGCTGATCGACGCGCTCGATTTCGCCGAGAAGTCCGACGGTCCGCGCGTGCGCGAGCGCATCGTCAACGATCTCGTCACGGCGATCAGGCTGGAAGGCAGCGCGACCGGCAACATCTACACCATCAGCTACCGCGACCGCGACCCGGTGCGTGCGCGCCGGCTGGTCGAGACGCTGGTCAACCTCTTCGTCGAGTCGAGCGCGGTCAACAAGCGGCGCGACTCCGAGCGCGCGCGTGAGTTCATCGACGACCAGATCGCCGACAACGAGAAGAAGCTCACCGAGGCGGAGTCGCGCCTGAAGGACTTCAAGCTGAAGCACTTCGGCGTGTCGGGTGTCTCCGGCGGTACCAACCAGGACTTCTTCGCCCGCATGGCGACCACCTCCGACGAGGTCAATCGCCTGCGCCTCGAGCTCAACGCGGCCGAGCAGGCGCGCGATGCGCTGAAGCGCGAGCTGGAGTCCGAGTCGCCGCAGCTTCCTGCCGAAGCCCTGCAGACCCGGGTACCGGTTGGTCCCACCGAGCTCGAGACCCGGCTGGAGGCGCAGCGCCGGATCCTCGACGACCTGCTGCGGCGCTTCACCGACGTGCACCCCGACGTCGTGGCGGCACGGCGCAACATCGCGCAGATCGAGCGCCAGCGCAAGGAAGAGGCCGATGCGGCGCGTGCCGGCGCACGCGGCATGGCGCCGACGAACCCGGTGTTCCAGCAGTTGCGTGTGCAGCTCGCGCAGTCCGAGGCACAGGTCGCCTCGCTGCGTTCGCAGCTGAACGTCCAGCAGGGCCGGCTCGACATCGTGCGTGGGCAGGCGTCCAAGGTGCCGCAGGTGGAGGCCGAACTGGCGCAGCTGAACCGGGACTACGACGTCATCCGCCGCAACTACCAGCAGCTCGTCGAGCGGCGCGAGGCGGCTTCGCTGGGCATCAAGCTCGATGACTCGGCCCAGCTGGCCGACTTCCGCATCATCGAGCCGGCCATGGTGGCGCCCAAGCCGGTGTTCCCGTCGCGCGCGATCATCGCGCTCGCTGCCGTCGTGGCCTCGATCGCCGCGGGGGTTGCCGCCGCGTTCGGCATGACGTTCTTCTTCCCGGCGCTCTTCGACGAGAAGCAGCTGCAGGAAGTGACCAAGCGGCCGGTGATCGGCAGCGTTTCGGTGGTGCTGGACGCCGCGGGCCGGCGGGCCCAGCGCTGGCAACTGATCCAGTTCGGGGGCTCGACCGGCCTGTTGCTGATCGCAGGCATCGCCTGGCTCGGCTGGGTGGTCGTCAACAGTCGCATCTAAGCATCGGAACAGTCCGTGAGCATCATCGAACAGGCGACCAAGCGACTCGAGCAACTGCGACAGGCCGGGGTCGACGTGCCGTGGCAGACGGTCGGCGCGCCACGGCCTGCCTCCGGCGATGCAGCCGTGTCGCAGCGCCCCGCAGTGGCGGACAACCGGCGGCCGGTGGCGCCGTCGAACAGCGGCCGCACGTCGCGCAGCGTCACGCTGGACCTGCCCGCACTGGCCAAGAGCCTGCTCGTGCCCGGGCACGAGTTGATGGAGCTGGCCGCGGAGTTCCGCTCCATCAAGCGCCCGCTGGTGGCCAACGTGACCGTTCCGGCCGTGGAGGGAGCCACCGCGGGCAATCTCATCGTCGTGACCAGCGCGGTTCAGGGCGAAGGCAAGACCTTCTGTGCGATCAACCTGGCGCTGAGCATGGCGGCGGAAGTCGACAAGACCGTGCTGCTGGTCGATGCCGACGTGCTGAAGCCGTCGGTGAGCACGCGCCTGGGCGTCGAGGCCTCCAGCGGGCTGCTCGACGTGCTGTCGAATCGTTCGGTGGACCTTCCCGACGTGCTGCTGAAGACGAACGTGCCGAAGTTCACCCTGCTGCCGGCCGGCGTGCCGCGACCCGACTCCGCGGAACTGCTCGCCGGCGGGCACATGAAGGAATTGTTCGACGAGCTGTCGCGGCGTTATCCCGATCGCATCATCGTCGTCGACGCGCCGCCGCTGCTGCCGACGAGCGAAGCCCGTACGCTGGCATCGCGGGCAGGGCAGGTGGTGATGGTCGTCGATGCCGGCCGCACGTCGCAGGCCCTGCTCGGTGAAGCCTTTGCCGCGGTCGAGAACTGCAAGAACGTGATGTCGGTCCTCAATCGCCGCAGCGGCATGCTGCGCAATCACGGCAGCGGCGCCTATGGCTACGGCGACTGACGCTCCGGCATCGGCGCAGGCGTTGCGCGCCGCGCTGAGCGGCGCGCTGCTGGTGGCGGCGGCCGGCCCGGTGGGCGCGCAGGCGCTGCTCGTGCAGCCGGAAGTCGAAAGCACGATCACGATCACCAACAATGCCGCCGCGACACCAGCCGAGGAAGCCCGCTCGGACACCATCATCAGCGTGAACCCGCGGATCCACATCACCTCCCGAGGTGGCCGGGCGACGCTGGAAGGCACCTTCGGCATCGAGGCGGTGAAGTACGTCAACGGCACGGAAGACTCGGTGGTTCGTCCGCGCGGCTCGCTGGGTCTGCGCAGCCAGCTCGTCGACCGGCTGCTGTTCCTCGATGCCTCCGTCACGGCTGACACGGTCAGTGCCGACCCCTACGCAGCACGTCCGGACACGGCGTCCTCGTACAACGACTACACGCAGCTGCGTTACCGGTTCACGCCGTACATCGAGCGCCAGCTGAACCCAACCCTGTCGCTGCTCGCACGCACCGACCACGTCATCACCCGTCGTGTCGGTTCTTCCAGCGCCTCCGACCCAGGCGGTACCGATCCGGCCCGCGACGCGCACGAGCAGCAGCAGTTGCTGCGGCTGGAGCAGATGCCGCGCCCGTTCGGCTGGACGGCGGAGCTCACCCGCGACAGTTCGCGCCTGCGCGGCGCCGCCGATCCGACGCTGACGCAGACCGCGGCACGGTTGATCGGCAACTACGCGGTCGACCCGCAGCTGACGCTCGGCGTGAGCGTTGGCCGCGAAAACAGCAAGTACTCGACCATCGACCGCGACGACTCGATCGCCGGCCTGCGGGTGAACTGGCGGCCGAACGAGCGCGGCGAGGTCAACCTCGGGCTCGAGAGCCGCTATTTCGGCGTTGGCGGCGATTTCGAATGGCGGCAGCGCTCGCCCTATCTCGGCTTCGCGCTGCGGGCCAACCGGCAGCCGGTCGCGCAGTCCGGCTCGCACCTGCTCGGCGCGGCCGGCGACAACGTGTCGAGCCTGCTGGACGGCATCCTGACCACACGCTACCCGGACGCGGCGCAGCGCAGCGCGGTGATCAACGACCTGATCCGCCAGCTGAACCTGCCGGGCACGCTGGTCGGCCCGCTGGAGCTGTACACCAGCTATGCGCAGCTGCAGTCGAACGTCTCGCTGACCGGCTTCCTGTACGGGCGACTGACCACGGCGTCGGCCACCATCTTCGCGCGCAAGCGTGTCCGGCTGGTCGATCTCGAAGACGTGCTGGCGCCCGCGGCGCTGGACTCCGACAACCTGCAGTCCGGCGCCGAGGTCGACATCTCGCGCCGCCTCACCGCGGTGCTGTCGGCCGATGCCGGGCTGCGCTATGCGCGCGTCAAGGGCCTGGGTGCCAGCGCCGGCAACGCGAGCCGCGATGCGACGGTCCGCGTCGGCCTGACCCGGCAGATCACGCCGACCACGCGGGTCAGCGCCGGTCTGCGCTACCAGACGGTGAACTCCACCGTCACGAATCCATCGAGCGAGACGGCGATCGTCGCTTCGCTGCTGCACCGGTTCTGATCGCACCATGTACGAGTCCCATTTCGGCCTGAGTGCCCCGCCGTTCCAGCTCAGCCCGGACCCGAGCTTCTACTTCGACAGCAAGGGCCACAGCAACGCGCTGGCCTACTTGCGCTTCGGGGCCTATCAGGGCGAGGGCTTCATCGTCGTGACCGGCGAGATCGGTGCCGGCAAGACCACGCTGGTGCGCGCACTGCTGTCCGAGCTGGACACCGAGAAGGTGGTGGCCGCGCAGGTGGTCAGCACGCAGCTCGAGGCGGGCGACCTGCTGAAGTCCATCCTTGCCGCCTTCGGCGTGGCCTCCAGCGGGCTCACCAAGGCCGAGCTGATCGCGTCGCTCGAGGCCTTCCTCACCGTGCTGGCGACACGCGGCCAGCGCGCCTTGCTGATCATCGACGAAGCGCAGAACCTGAACCTGGAGGCGGTCGAGGAGATGCGCATGCTGTCGAACTTCCAGTTCGACCAGCACGCACTGCTGCAGAGCTTCCTGGTCGGCCAGCCCGAACTGCGCAAGCTGCTGCAGACCAAGTCGATGGAGCAGTTGCGCCAACGGGTCATCGCTTCGTGCCACCTGGGCCCGCTCGATCACGCCGAGACGCGCGCCTACATCGAGCATCGCCTGCGAACCGTCGGTTGGCAGGAACGGCCGCGTTTTGATCCGGGCGCGTTCGAGGTCATCCACGCGGCGACCGGCGGCATCCCGCGCCGCATCAACGTGCTGTGCAACCGCGTGATGCTCGCCGCGTACCTGGCGGACTCGGAGCTGATCGACGTCGAGGCCGTGCAGGGGGTGGCCGACGAACTGCGTGCCGAGGTCGGCGAACAGGCCAGCGTCGAGTCCTTGCCGCGCACGCCCGCAGCGTTGCCGAGCCCGGCTTCGGCGGTGAAGTCGCTGCCGTCCGCGGCCGAGGTGATGCGGCTGCAGCGCACGCCGGGCGTCAAGCCCGAACGGCCGGTGGTGCTGGTGGCCGACACGCCGGATGACTACCTGAAGCTGCGTGCGCTGTCCGCTGCGCTCGAGCGTTCGTCCGGGCCGTGCGATCCGGTGCTGCTGTCTCCGCGCAGCGCGCGCGACGTCCGTGTCGACGACGCGGCGCTGGAGTCGCTGCCGGCACCGCCGCTGGAGATCTGCCTGAACATCGGCGGCGTCGAGGGCGCCGAGCTGATGGCGCAGGTCATGCTGCGCTTCGATGCCCAGCTGGACGAACTCGAGCCGGGGGCGGTGGCGGTGATCGGCGACAGCGCGGCGATGCTGGCCTGCGCCCTGGTGTGCGAGCAGCGCGGCGTTCCGCTGCTGAGGCTCGATGGCGGGCTGCGCGAAGGCGAGCGTGCGCTGAACGCCGCGATCCTCGACCGGCTCGCCACCGCGGTGTTCACCCGCAGCGTCAATCTGCACTATGCGCTGCATCGCGAGGGCGTTCCCTCCGAGCGTGTGCAATGTGTCGGCAGCTTGCTCAATGCGGTGGTGCAGAGCCGCCGCGACGACCCGCTCACCGCCGCCGAGGTGCTGGAGCGTTGCGGCATCCCGGCTGCGGCGATCGATCCGGCACGCCCGTTCGGCGTGATGACCGTGGCGGGCCGCGAGGGCAAGTCGCTGGCCCGGCAGGTCGATGCGCTGCTGGGGCAGCTCAAGGGTGGCCTGCCGATGCTCTGGTTCGTCGACCCGGCCACGGCCGACGCCGTTCGTGCCGCGGCGATGGAGAACCGACTGGCGCGCCAGCATGTCGTCGTGATGCCGCGGCCCGGCCTGAGCGAGGCACTGCCGCTGCTCGCCGGCGCCGCCGTGCTGCTGACCGACGAGACCATGCAGCTGGCCGAACTGGCCGGCGTGCTGCAGCTGCCGGTCATCGAGCTGGCATCGGACGGTGCCAATGCCGACGCTGTCGTGCACGCCATCGCTGACGCGCTGGCCAACCCGGGCGAGCGTGCATCCGGCGCCGTCGACGAACGTGCGACCGACGCGGTGGTGCGCTGGCTGTCGGCGGTGCGTCCCAGCGATGCGAGCAGCCGGAAGGCCAGCGGCCCGAGCCGTCGCCAATGAGGATCGCGCACGTCGTCGAGAGCCTCGACATCGGAGGCCTGGAGCATGTCGTCGTCGCACTGGCGCGGGCGCAGAAGCTGCGCGGCCACGAGGTGCGCATCGTCTGCCTGTGGCGGCGCGGGGCATTGGCCGAACGCGCCGAAGCCGCGGGGGTGCGGGTCGATTCGTGCGAGAAGAAGTCCGGCCTCGATCTGCGTGCGCTGTCGGCCATGCGCGGCCTGCTGCGCGAGTTCCGCCCCGCCGTGCTGCACACCCACAACCCGATGGCGCACTACTACGCCGTGGCGGCCGCGTTCGGCCTCGGGGTCGGGCGCACGCTGAACACACGTCACGGCATGGGCTCCGGCGAGCTGTCGGCGCGCCGCGAGAAGCTGTACCGCCTCGCGCTTCTGGCCACCGATCACGCCGTCAGCGTCTGCGACGCCGCGCGCCAGCGCTTCGTCGCCCATGGCGTGATGCCGGCAGCCAAGGCGGTGGTGGTGCGCAACGGCATCGACCTGGCGCGCTTCACGCCCCGCGACACCGAGGCCGGTGCCTCGCTGCGCCTGGCGCTGGGCTTGTCCGACGAGGCGGTGGTGTTCGGCACGGTGGGCCGCCTGAACGAGGCGAAGCAGCAGCACCGCCTGCTCGGCGCGATGCGGACGCTGCTCGACACGGGGGTGCGCGCTTCGCTGGTCATCGCCGGCGATGGTGAGCTGCGCGCTGCGCTGGAAGCGGAGGTCGACCGGCTCGGCCTGCGCGAAAGCGTGCGCCTGCTGGGCGCGCGCGGCGATGTCCCGGATCTGCTCGCCGGCATGGACGTGTTCGTGCTGCCATCGCGCACCGAAGGCTATTCGCTCGCCCTGGTGGAAGCCAGCGCGGCGGGCCTGCCGATCATCGCCACGGCGGTGGGTGGCAACGCCGAGATCGTGCAGGACGGCATCACCGGCCTGATCGTGCCGCCGGGCGACGATGCCCGCCTGGCCGAGGCGATGGCCGCGCTGGCGCGCGACGCCGCACGGCGCCAGGCCTTGGGTGTGCACGCGCGGGCCTGGGCGCTGCGCGAGGGCTCGCTCGACGCGATGTGCGACGGCTACGAGCAGCTGTACCGGAGGGGTGCCGAGGCGCTCGGCACGGGCGTGCGCGGCATCTCCGCCTGAGCGGCGATCGGCCATGTCGCTGCGAGTCCTGATCGTCACCAACCTGTTCGCCGACCCCTTCAACCCGTCGCGCGCGACCTTCAACCAGCAGCAGTTCGCACGCCTGGCCAGGCAGCTCGACGTGACGGTGATGGTGCCGGTCTCGTGGCTGGAGATCCTGCGCCAGCCGCTGGCCTACCGGCGCCTTAGGCGCGAGGCGATGCAGAACTGGCCGTTCGCCGACTACGTGCCCTACTGGTACATCCCGGGGGTCGGCCGCCGGCTGCACGCTGCCTTCCTGTTCGCCTCGCTGGTGCTGCAGCGCCTGCCGACGCTGTTCATGCGCCGCTGGGACTGCCTGTTCGGCAGCTGGGGCTATCCGGATGCGGTCGCCGTCGCGGCGATCGCGCGCCTGAGCGGCCGGCCGATGGTTGCCAAGGTGCATGGCTCGGACATCAACGTCTTCGCGCAGGAGCCGGCGCGCGGGCGCCAGATCCGCTGGGCGCTGCGCCAGGCGCGCCACGTGGTCGCGGTCAGCCAGGCGCTGGCCGGCCGGCTGGTCGAACTCGGCGTCGACAGCGGTCGCATCAGCGTGCTCTACAACGGCGTCGACCCGGCGCGCTTCCACCCGGTGCCGCGTGCCGAGGCGCGCCAGGCGCTGGGTTTCGGCGACGACGAGCGCGTCGTGCTCTACGTCGGCAACATTCAGCCGAGCAAAGGCTGCGGCGAACTGATGCAGGCCTTCCTGCAACTGCGCGAGCGTGTTCCGGGGCTGAAGCTGGTCTACGTCGGCGCCGGCCCGCAGCTGCGCAACCTGACCGAGCAGGCCGCCGCGGCGGGCGCGGCCGGTGCGGTGCACTTCGCCGGGCGGCTGGCGCACGAGAAGATCGTCCAGTGGTTCGGTGCGGCCGACGTGTTCTGCCTGCCCAGCCATGCCGAGGGCGTGCCCAACGTGGTGCTCGAGGCGATGGCCTGCGGCACGCCGGTGGTGGCCACGCGGGTCGGCGGCATCCCCGAGGTGTTGCCCGAGCACGCCGGATTGATGGTGCCGCCGAAGGATCCTGCGGCGCTGGCCGAGGCTTTGTTCACGGCCTTGCGCGCTGCGTGGGATCGCCCTCGGATCACGGGACATGCACGCAGCTTCGATTGGGATACAAACGTGAATCGGCTGCGCGCCCTGATCGAGGACGCCGCCCAACGGACCGAGCGTCCCCCCTCCACACCATGATCGCCGTCGAGATCGCCTTCTGGCTGGCAGCGCTGGCCATCGTGTACACGTACTTCGCGTACCCGGTGCTGCTGATGATCCTGAGCGCGCTGCGCCAGTTGCGTGCCGACCTGCGCTATGTCGCGCAGGGCGGGTCGCGCCGTTCCGATCCGGCACTGTCCGCGCAACTGCCGACGGTGGCGGTGCTGGTCGCCGCCTACAACGAAGAGCGCCACATCGCCGAGCGCATCCGCAACCTGCTCGCGCTCGACTACCCGGCCGACCGGCTGCGCATCTACATCGGCTCGGACGGCTCGGCGGACGCCACCAACCGGCTCGTCGAAGAGGCCGGCCACGAGCGCATCGTCTTCCGCCCGTTCCAGCAGCGCCGTGGCAAGCCCTCGGTGATCAACGATCTCGCCGCGCTGGCGCAGGAGGAGATCCTGGTCTTCACCGACGCCAACACCTCGTTCGAGGCCGACGCGGTGACGCGGCTGGTGCGCCACTTCGGCGACGCCGGCGTCGGCTGCGTGTGCGGCGAACTGCGCCTGGTCGCCGGCGCGAGCAACGAGAACCCCGACAACGTCTACTGGCGCTACGAGCGCATGCTGAAGTTCTTCGAGGGCCGCCTGGGCGCGCTGCTCGGTGCCAACGGCGGCGTCTACGCGCTGCGCCGCGAGCACTACCGGCCGATCCCGCCGGACACCATCGTCGACGACTTCACCATCTCGGTCGACCTGATCGAGCGCGGCCTGCGCTGCCACTACGACCCCGAGGCGCGCGCCACCGAGGAAATCCCGCCGCGCATCGGCGACGAGTTCCGCCGCCGCGTGCGCATCGGCATCGGCAACTACCAGGCGCTGCGCCGCCACATCGGGCTGCTCAATCCGCGCCACGGCTATGCGGCGCTGGCCTTCCTGTCGCACAAGTGCCTGCGCTGGTTCGCGCCGCACTGCATGGTGATCGCGCTGCTGACCAACGCCGTGCTGGCGCTCGTCGGCTCGAGCTTCTGGCAGGTGATGCTGGCGCTGCAGCTGGCCTTCTACCTGCTGGCGGCCGTCGGTCACCTGGCCGGCCGCGGCGGCCAGGTGCCGCGCGTGCTGCGCCTGCCGGTGTTCTTCGTCAGCATGAACATGGCGCTGCTGATCGGTTTCTACCGCTACCTGACCGGCGCCTTCTCCGGCGCCTGGGCGCGGTCGGCGCGCTGAGCAGGACAGAGAAAGAACAAATGGGAGGGCAGTGTCGATGATGGCGTGGCTGGGATTGCTCGCATTGGCCGTGCTCGGCGGGCTCGCCGTGGTGGCGCGCGAGTTCAAGCGCAAGAACGCCGACATCTGGCTCGGCTCCTACCTGCGCCGCCGCCTGCCGCCGGCGCCGCCGGGGCCGGTGCACGTGATGTTCTGCTTCGTCGACCACTTCGAGCCGAAATGGGGCCGGCCGAGCGCCGCGGTCGAGGAACAGCGGGTGCAGACCTGGTGCGACCGCTACGAGGCGCTCGCATCGCGCCACCGCGATGCCGACGGCGTGCCGCCGCAGCACACCTTCTTCTATCCGGAAGAGGAGTACGAGAAGCCGCACCTCGACAAGCTCGAAGCGCTGTGCCGCAAGGGCTACGGCGAGATCGAGGTGCACCTGCACCACGACAACGACACCGCCGACGGCCTGCGCGAGAAGATCCGACGCTTCGGTGCGATCCTGCACGAGCGCCACGGTGCGCTGCCGCGCGACCCGGCCAGCGGCCAGCTCAAGTTCGGCTTCATCCACGGCAACTGGGCGCTGGACAACTCGCGTCCCGACGGCCGCTGGTGCGGCGTCAACGACGAGATCCGCGTGCTCGCCGAGCTCGGCTGCTACGCCGACTTCACGCTGCCTTCGGCGCCGAGCGACACGCAGACCGCGAAGATCAACAGCATCTACTACGCCACCGACGACCCGCACCGGCCGTGCTCGCACAACGACGGCGTCGACGTGCAGGTCGGCAAGAAGGAAAGCGGCGACCTGATGATCGTGCAGGGGCCGCTGGCGCTGAACTGGCGCCGCCGCAAGTGGGGCCTGGTGCCGCGCATCGAGAACGCCGACGTGCGCGCCTCCAGCCCGCCGACCGGCGACCGCGTCGATCTGTGGGTGCGCCAGCACATCCATGTGCAGGGCCGGCCCGAGTGGCTGTTCGTCAAGGTGCACACCCACGGCGCGCAGGAGAACGACATGGAGACGCTGCTCGGCGCGCCGGCGGACGCGATGTTCAGCCACCTCGAGCGCCACTACAACGACGGCCAGCGCTACGTGCTGCACTACGTCAACGCGCGCGAGCTCTACAACATCGCCAAGGCCGCCGAGCACGGGCTGGCGGGCAACCCGGCCGACTACCGCGACTACGTGCTGCCCCGGCCGGCGGCCAGTCGCGCCGCGACAAGCTCTCTGGCCGCCTGACATGGCCGGCAAGCGCGACATGGCCGCGCAGCTGATCGTCAGGTCGGGCTTGGCGCGGCCGCTGGCGGCGGCCTACGAAGCGAGCTGCCACCGGCTGCGCGTGCTGGCCTACCACCGCGTGCTGCCGCGCGAGGCCGAGCCTGGCTTCTCCTACGACATCGAGCTGGTCAGTGCCTGGCAGGACGAGTTCGACTGGCAGGTGCGCTACCTGGCCAAGCACCACGAGGTCATCACCTGTCACGATCTGGCCGCGCTGATCGACGCCGGCCGGCCGGTCCCGCGCAACGCGGTGATCATCACCTTCGACGACGGCTACCGCGACAACCACGACATCGCGCTGCCGATCCTGCGCAGCCACGGCGTGCCGGCGGTGATCTTCGTCGCCTCCGGCTACATGGGCAGCCGCGAGACCTACTGGTACGACCGCCTGGTGCACCAGATGCTCACCGTGGAGCAGGCCGCGCTGCCGATGCCCGGAGGCGCTCCGGCGCTCGTGGTCGGCGGCGGCGAGGCACATCGTCGCCGCGCAGCCTACGCGGCGCTCAAGCATCTCAAGGTGCTGCCCGATGCGGAGCGCCGCGACACGCTCGAGCGCTGGCGCGTGGCCATGGGGGCCGCGGAGCACGACGAGTTCCAGGGCCTCGACGGCCCGATGGACTGGGCCGAGGTGCGCGCGCTGTCGGAGGCCGGCATCGAGATCGGCTCGCACTCGGTGTCGCACCCGGTGCTGGCGCAGGTCACCGACGACGCGCAGCTCGAACGCGAACTGGTCGATTCCAAGGCCGAGATCGAGGCGCGCGTCGGCCGGCCGGTGGTCTCGCTGGCCTATCCGGTCGGCGGCCCTGGCGCCTACAGCGAGCGAGTCGTCGGCGTCGCGCGCCGGGCCGGCTACCGCTTCGGCTTCACCTACGAGACCGGCGTGATCGATCCGCAGCGCATGGATGCCTTCCGCCTGCGCCGCCTTGCCGTGGAACGCTACATCTCGCGCGACCGCTTCCGCGCGATGCTGGCGATGCCGCCGCTGTTCACCTGAGCGTCACGAAACCGATGTCGCCCCCCTAGATGCTGGGGGCTGGCAGCCGCCTTCGGGCCGCTGGCGGGATTCGTGTCGCATCGCAGGCATATCATCCCGCCGATCAGCCAGAGAAGGCCGGCGCCGGCGCGCCGCTGCGAGGGGAATTCGATGTTCGGCAAGATCAGGGTCTGGGGTTCGCTGTCGCTGTGCCTGCTGCTGCTCGCCTGTGGTGGTGGCGGCGGCGGCGATGGCGGTGGTGGCGGCGGGCAGACGCACACGCTGAACGTGACCGTCACCGGCAGCGGCGGCAGCGTCACTTCGTCACCGGCCGGCATCGACTGCAGCAGCGCCAGCGGCAGCGATTGCAGCGAGACCGTCGCGGAAGGCGACGTGGTCACCTTGAGCGCCGCGCCGGCTGCGGGCTGGCGTTTCGTCGGCTGGACGGGCACCGGCGGTGCCTGCAGCGCTGCCGCGAGCTGCGCGCTGACGATGAGCGCCGACCGTTCGGTCCAGGCGACCTTCGCGCAGACCACCTTCACGCTGTCGGTGACTTCGCCGGCCGGGCAGGGCACGGTGACCTCCGACCCCACGGGCATCGACTGCAGCGGCGCCACCGACTGCGGCGCGAGTTATGCCTACGGTACCACCGTCACGCTGACCGCGGTGCCGGCCACCGGCTACGAGTTCAGCGGCTGGAGCGGCGACTGCAGCGGCACCGCGCCCTGCCACCTCTCGATGACCGCCAACCGCAGTGCGACGGCGGCCTACACGGCGCTGCCGCCGGGCAACCGCGGCCTGACCGTGATCGTCAGCGGCGCCGGCTCGGTGAGTTCGAACATCGGCGGCATCGACTGTCCGGAAACCGACTGCACCGCCAGCGTGGTGCAGAACACGCCGATCACGCTGACCGCGACGCCGCAGTCCGGCGCCAGCTTCCTCGGCTGGAGCGGCGGTGGCTGCTCGGGCACGGCACTCAGCTGCACGGTGCCGATGTCGGCCACGGTGGCGGTCACCGCGAGCTTCTCGGTGGTCACACGCTCGCTCGGCGTGACGCTCGCCGGTGCGGGCAGCGGCTCGGTCAGCTCGGCACCCGCGGGCATCTCGTGCGGCAGCACCTGCAGCGCGTCGTTCGCACAGAACGTCACCGTGACGCTGACGGCCACGGCTGCCTCCGGCTCGCTGTTCGGCGGCTGGAGCGGCGACTGCAGCGGCACCGGCACCTGCACCGTGAGCATGAGCGCGGCACGCAGCGTGACCGCCACCTTCGTGCTGGCGCGCACGCTGACGGTGACGACGAGCGGCACCGGCGCCGGCACCGTCAGCTCCACGCCGGCCGGCATCAGCTGCGGCACCGACTGCTCGCAGCGTTATGCCGACGGCACCAGCGTCACGCTCAGCGCTGCGCCGGCCAGCGGCTCGACCTTCGCCGGCTGGGGCGGCGCCTGCAGCGGTACCGGCAGCTGCACGGTGAGCATGAGCGCGGCGCGCAGCGTCAGCGCGACCTTCAACGGCAGCACCGGCAGCAGCATCGGGCTGGACACGCGGCCGAGCAACACCACCTGCTTCGCTTTCGATCCGCCGACCAGCAGCACCGCCAGCCTGACGCTGTCGCGCGCCTTCGCCAACCTGAGCTTCACGCAGCCGATCGCGATGCTGCAGGCGCCTGGCGACAGCACGCGCTGGTTCGTCGTCGAGAAGAGTGGCGTGGTGCGCGTGTTCGACAACAGCGCCGGGGTGACCAGCTCGTCGGTGTTCATCGACATCACCAGCCGCATCACCACCGCCGGCGAGCTCGAGGCCGGCCTGCTCGGCATGGCCTTCGACCCCAACTTCGGCACCGGCAGCGGCAAGAACCAGAACTTCTACCTCTTCTACAGCGGTGCGCCCAATTCCGGCTACCGGCTGCGCTCGAAGATCTCGCGTTTCACGGCGAACTCGACGGCCACGTCGGCCAACGTTTCCTCCGAGGTCAACCTGCTCGGCCTGGACAAGCTGGAGAGCAACCACAACGGCGGCAACATCGCCTTCGGTCCGGACGGCTACCTCTACGCCGGCTTCGGTGACGGCGGCGGCGACCCGAACCCGCAGGCACGCGACGACAAGTACCTGTTCGGCAAGATGATCCGCATCGACCCGAACGCGACCACCGGCAGCGTGCCCTACGCGATCCCGTCGGACAACCCGAATGCCGGCCAGGCGCTGTGCAACGCCACCGGGCGCGGCGGTGCGAACAACTGCCCCGAGGTGTGGGCGCGTGGCCTGCGCAACCCGTGGCGCTGGAGCTTCGACCGCAGCAACGGCCGCATGTGGATCGGCGACGTCGGCTGGGGCAGCTTCGAGGAGGTCAACATCGGCGCGCGCAATGCCGACTACGGCTGGCCGACCACCGAGGGCTACTGCACCTCCGGCTGCAGCGGCATCACCGACCCGGTCTACGCGGTGCCGCGCGGCGATGGCCAGTCGATCACCGGCGGCTATGTCTATCGCGGCACGCAGACCACCGACTTGGCCGGCCAGTACATCTTCACCGACTTCGGCAGCGGCGTGTTCGGCGCGATTGGCCCGCCGAGCACCTACACCTACCGCGAGCTGATCTCGGCGGACTACACGCGTTCGCCGTCCTCGTTCGGCCAGGGCAACGACGGCGAGCTGTACGTGCTGCTGTTCAGCGCCGGCACGATCCAGAAGCTGAACTTCTCGACCGGCGGCGGCGGTGGCGGTCCCATCGTGCCGACGCTGCTGTCGCAGACCGGTTGTGCGGCCAGCAACCCGCTGAACCCGTCGGCGGGCATGGTCGGCTACGAGATCAACGCGCCGTTCTGGTCGGACAACGCGGTCAAGACGCGCTATTTCGCGCTGCCCAGCAGCGGCGCGTTCGGCACCGCCAGCGACGGCGACTGGACCACCCCGGCGCGCAGCGTCATCCGCAAGGACTTCCGCCTCAACGGGCAGATGATCGAGACGCGCCTGCTGATGCGCCAGTCCAACGGCGACTGGGCCGGCTACACCTACGAGTGGAACAGCGGCCAGACCGACGCGACGCTGGTCGACACCGCCGGCAAGGACGTCACCATCGGCAGCCAGACCTGGAGCTACCCGAGCCGTGCGCAATGTCTGCAGTGCCACACGCAGGCGGCCGGCTTCAGCCTCGGCCTCGAGACGCAGCAGATGAACCGCTCGACGACCTATGCGCAGACCGGCCGCACCGCCAATCAGCTGAGCACGCTGAGCGCCTCGGCGATCGGCATGCTGACGCCGCAGGTCAGCGACCCGACGGCGCAGCCCAAGCTGTCCGACCCGGCGGGCAGCGATGCCCTGGGCGCACGCGCCCGTGCCTGGCTGCACACCAACTGCGCGATGTGCCACCGGCCGAGCGGGCCGACGCCGGTGTCGCTGAACCTGCTGAATTCGGCGACGCTGGCGGCGACCAACACCTGCAACGTCGATCCGACCCGCGGTGACCTCGGTTTGAGCAATGCCAAGATCATCGCGCCCGGGCTGCCCGACAGTTCGGTGCTGCTGGCACGCGCGAACAGCCGCGATGTGTCGGTGCAGATGCCGCCGGTGGGCAGCCACATCGTCGATGCGACCGGGGTCGCGCTGCTGCGCAGCTGGATCACGTCGCTGACGAGCTGCAACTGAGGATGACGCCACCCGACGGGGGTGGATACGTCTGGAAACGTCACCAGGCCGAAAGTGGTGACCATTCCGCGTGGCGTTTCGACGCGGAATGACGCGGGGCACCGACCCCGCGGGCTTGTGAGGTTCTTGATGTTTTCTCGTGGTCTTCGTTGGAGCGCCGTGGTGGCGCTCGTCCTGGCTCTGGCGGCGTGCGGTGGTGGTTCAAGCGGCGGCAGCATCATCGGCGGCGACGGGCCGCAGCTGAGCGTGACGGTGAGCGGCTCCGGCACCGTCGGTGCCGCGGGCACCGACATCACCTGCAGCAGCGGCACCTGCAGCGGCAACGTGCCTTCGGGCACGGCGGTCACGCTGACCGCCACGGCCGCCTCGGGCTACCAGTTCGATGGCTGGGGTGGCGCCTGCAGCAGCAGCGGCACCAGCACCTCCTGCGCGCTGACGATCAGCGCAGACACCACGGTCACGGCGACCTTCTCGCAGGTGGCGGCCAACTCGAGCGCGCTGACGGTCTCCAAGGCGGGGTCGGGCACGGTCACGTCCAGTCCGGCCGGCATCAATTGCGGCAGCGACTGCGGCGAGACCTACACCAACGGCACGACGGTGACGCTGACGGCCACGCCGGCCAGCGGCTACACCTTCCAGGGCTGGAGCGGCCCCTGCACGGGACAAGGCACCTGCGTGGTGTCGATGTCGCAGGCCCGTGTGGTCTCGGCCACCTTCAGCGGCTCGGGCACCGGCGGTTCGGGTTGTTCGCTGACACGCGCCAGCGGCACCTCGCCGACCTATACCAGCACGCACCCGCGCATCCTGCTCAACCATGCGGCGACGAAGACGTGTCTTCAGACGCTGATGAACACGGGTGTCACTTCGGCCACGCGGTTCAAGAACAACGTCGTCGACCGGCAGATGTCGGAAGGCAATGTCTACGACTTCCAGCCCTGGTACGCGGCGCTGATGTACCAGGTGACCAATGACGCGCGCTACGCGACCTACGCGATCGAGCAGACCGACGCCTTCGTCGCCTCGGAGGAAGCGCTGATCAACGCCAACCAGCGGGCCACGGTTGCTGCCGACAGCTACCTCGAAGTCGGCCCGAAGATCGGCGGCCTCGCGCTGGTCTACGACTGGACCTACGACCGCCTGACGCCGACCCAGCGCTCGCGCTGGATCGCCTACGCGAACCAGGCGGTGTGGAACGTCTGGAACCACACCCAGGCGAAGTGGGGCAACACCACCTACGAGTGGAGCGGCTGGTCGGTCGACAACCCGTCGAACAACTACTACTACTCGTTCCTCAAGGCCACCATGCTGCTCGGCCTGGCGACGCGCGGCGAGAACTCGCAGGCGCAGGCCTGGATCGACAAGTTCCGCACCGAGAAGATCGAGAACCAGCTGATCCCGACCTTCAACCGCGACCTCGAGGGCGGCGGCTCGCGCGAGGGAACCGGCTACGGCGTGGCGATGAAGGGCCTGTGGATGCTCTACGACTGGTGGGAGCGTTCCACGGGCGAGCGCATCGCGACGCGCACCACCCACACGCTGGCCTCGATCGCGCACATGATGCACAGCATCGTGCCGACGCTGGATCGCCTGGCACCGACCGGCGACCATGCCCGCGACGCCAGCGCCGCGCTGTTCGACTACCACCGCGAGTACCTGCTCGAGCTGATCGCGCTGTTCCCGCAGGAGCGCCTGTCCGGCGCGGCCAAGTCGCTGCTCGATGCGTCCAGCGTGCCGCAGATGACGCAGCAGTTCGAGTACCACATCGACTACCTGTACGAACCGCCGCAGCTCAGCGCGACGGCGCTGACCGACCTGTCGACCACCTACTACGGGCCGGGTACCGGCCAGCTGATGATGCGTTCGGCCTGGAACACCGGCGCGACCTTCTCCAACTTCATCTGCGGCCCGTACTCCGAGAGCCATGCGCACCACGACCAGGGCAGCTTCGTGCTCTACCGCGGCGGCTGGCTGGCCTATGACGCCAACATCGACTCGTCGTCGGGCATCGAGCAGGGCGAGGAGATGCACAACCTGGTGCGCATCACCTCGGGCGGCAGCACGGTGCCGCAGCGCGAGGGCGCACCGAAGTGCAACCTGCTGGCACTGGCCGATAACGGCCCGAGTTCACCTACGCAGTGGCCGATGTGACGCCGATCTACAACGGCAACGCCGCGGTCACCAAGGTGCAGCGCGAGTTCCTGTTCCTGCGCCCGAGCACCGTCGTCGTGTTCGACCGTGTGATCACCGCCAGCGGGGCGAGCAAGATCTGGACGCTGAACACGCCGGGCACCGCGACGCAGAGCGGCAACGTGCTCAGCTACGTCAATGGCGCCAACCGACTCGACGTGCACCGCGTGGCACCGAGCGCGCTGAGCGCAGTGATCTCGGGCCGGCGCATCGAGGTGACCGACAGCGCCGCGGGGCAGTCGCTGTTCCTCAACGTGCTGGGCACCAACGGCTCGGTCAGCTCGGCGGTGGCCGCCAACGGCAGCGGCACGACCGGCACCACGGTCACGCTGGCCGATGGCCGCACGGCCACCGTGCGCTTCTCCAACACCGGCACCGGCGGCACGCTGAGCCTGTCGGCCGGCGCCGGGCTGAGCGCCTACGACGCCGCGCTGCCGACCACGGTGACGGCACCGCCGCTGTTCGTCAACTGAGGCGCGCGAATCCGCGGCACCGCAGCGCAGTGAACGACGGCCCCGCGAGGGGCCGTTCTTCATGGTGCGGCCGCGATAACGTTCGAACTTGTTACCGTGGCGACGAGCGCTCGCGATCTCCTCGCCCCCGGTTACAGGCTTGCGATGCCGTTACCGGCCCGAGCCTGTGCTCCCGTACCGTGCCGGCCGACACAGCGACATCCACCGTCGCACGCTGACATCGAAAGGTACGTTGGGAATGAAGACGATGAAGATGAGCCGCTCGGCCTGGGCCGTGGCGCAGGCCTTGACGGTGCTCGCGCTGGCCGGCTGCGGCGGCAACGATGAGCCGGCGGCGACCGCCGAGGAAGCCATCCTCGACGACTCCGAGATGGCGCAGGCCGAGCGCCTGCGCTGGCGCTCGCTCGACAAGATCGCACCGGCGGTGCAGATCGACAAGCAGATCGGCGACTCGAGCGCGAACTCGGTCGGTCTCAGCGGCCAGGCCAGCGACAACATGCGGCTGTACCGCGTGCGCTGGTCCAACGATCGCGGCGGCAAGGGCACGGCGCAACTGAGCGGCACCGTGACACTGGCCACCTGGACCGCGGCCTCGATCCCGCTGCAGAACGGCAGCAACACCGTGACCGTGGTCGTCGAAGATGCCGCGGGCAACAAGGCGACGACCTCGCGCGTGATCGATCACGCGGCAGCCGCGCCCGCACCGGCGCCTGCACCTGCACCTGCACCTGCACCTGCACCTGCACCTGCACCTGCACCTGCACCTGCACCTGCACCTGCACCTGCGCCTGCGCCTGCGCCTGCGCCTGCGCCTGCGCCTGCGCCTGCGCCTGCGCCTGCACCTGCGCCTGCGCCTGCACCTGCACCTGCGCCTGCGCCTGCGCCTGCGCCGGCACCTGCACCCGCACCTGCGCCCGCGCCCGCGCCCGCGCCCGCGCCCGCGCCGCGCCGGCACCTGCACCCGCACCCGCACCCGCACCCGCACCCGCGCCTGCGCCTGCGCCTGCACCCGCGCCGGCACCTGCACCTGCACCCGCACCCGCACCTGCACCTGCACCTGCACCTGCACCTGCACCTGCACCTGCGCCGGCACCTGCGCCGGCACCCGCACCCGCACCCGCACCCGCACCCGCACCCGCACCCGCACCCGCACCCGCACCCGCACCGGGCGTGCTGTACCCGGTCGTCGAGTCGTCCGGCACGACCAGCGTCGCGGTGCACTGCGCCGCCGGTACCAGCGGCAGCACCGTGGTCAGCTTCGGCATGCCGTTCCCGCGCGGCTTCGTCACCGATGCGAACCGCGTCCGGGTCGAGACCAGCGCCGGCGCCGAGGTCGCGGCCGACGCGACCGAACTGGCACGCTGGCGCCACTTCAGCGACAGCGCGGTCGACGGCCAGTCGATCCGCTCGGTGCTGCTGAGCTTCCGCCACGACTGCACGTCGACCACACCGGCCACCTACACGGTGCGCTGGGGCTCGGCGCGCAGCCTGAGCGCGGCCACCGGCATCACGCCGGCCAACGTGGCCAGCCTGACCTGGGGTGCCAAGCAGGCACCGGTCGCCGGCGAGCATACGCAGACCGACAACTACGAGGTCGACACCGCCTCCGACCCGGTGCGCGAGCCGCGCGCCTGGGCGGCGCTGCCGGCGGCGTGGCTGATGAAGCAGAACCTGCGCGGACCGGCCTCGCCGATCACGGTCAGCGGCTCGCGCAGCAACCTGCTCGGCTTCATGCGCACCTACGTCAACGACGTGGCCAGCGACGTGACTGCCTACGAGTCAGCCGACAACGGCCAGGGCCTGGTCAACTGGAGCAGCGAGGTCGAAGGCTGGCTGTATGACCGCCCGTCGACGCTGTGGAGCGCCTACACGCAGACCGGCGACGTGAAGTGGCTGCGCCACGCACACCGGGCCAGCCAGTTCTACGGCTCGAACATCGCCAGCAGCGGCCAGCGCGGCTCGTTCTCGAAGAAGCCCGGCGACGCGAAGTACTCGCTCAACGCCGGCCTCTACGCCGCCTACCTGCTGACCGGCGACGCGCGCCTGCTCGACAAGATCCGCGCGGTGGCCGAACTGGTGGCGACGGTGCCGACCCGCCTGCCGGCCTACGCGCAGACCAGCGGGCTGTGGACCGAGCGGCATGTCGGCGCGGCGCTGGCCGGCGCGCTGTACGCCTGGGAGGCGACCGGCGATGTGACCTTCAAGACCCGCGTCAGCCAGATCGTCAGCGGCATGCAGGCCGACGTCAGCTCGCCGCCTTCCGGCTACCCGAGCGCGACGCAGATGGCCGGCGTGCTGCTGCACCGCCCGGAGGTGCACGAGGGCGACTCGTACCCCGACGTGATCATGAGCCCGTGGATGTCGGCGCTGATGATGGAAGCGATGTGGCACTACTACCTGCTCAGCGACGACGGCGTGGCGCTCGGCTTCCTGAGCAACTATGCAGAGTTCGTCGCCCAGCGGGCGATCACCCAGGATGGAGCGACCTGGGCGCCGTGGTACCTGTCCGGCCTCGCCGGCAACTACTACAGCGCCGAAGCCGAGCACGCGCACGACGTGCTGGGCCTGCTGGCGCGCGGCCGCTGGGCGCGGCAGCGCCTCGGCCTGCCGACCACGCAGGTGGACACGCAGATCGCGCGCATGCGCACGACGGCCGATGCAACCTTCGCCGAATGGGTGCGAACCAGCACCGGCCTGCCGCGCTACCGCCTGGCGCCGACGCGCAAGGCCGGCTGGTGGTATGGCACGACCTACGACCTGGCCTGGTTCGGACTCGATTGATGTCCGTCAGGGTGCCGAAACAGTTCCGCTGCTTCGGTGCGTTGATGTAACAAGTATGAAGGGGCCGCGAAAGCGGCCCCTTTGCTTTGCACAGCGGCGGCAGCGAGGGCGGGGGGATGGCTCTGTTACAGGTTGGCCCCCCCGTTACCGAGGGGGGTCTACGTCCCCGTACCGTAGCAACCGATGAGCCCTGCAGGTGCTGCCGCCTTCTGTGCACACCGGGTACGACACAAGGAACGTTGGGAATGAAACTCCGCATGAGCAAGACCGCCATCGTCGTGGCGCAAGCACTGGCCACACTGACCTTGGCGGGTTGCGGCGGCGCCGACAACGCCTCTCAGGCCGACCAGCAGATCCTCGACGGCGCCGACATGGCGCAGGCCGAGCGGCTGCGCTGGCGCCAGCTGGACATCGTTGCGCCGTCGGTGGAGATCGACAGCCAGGCGGGCGATCCCAACGTCAGCACAACCATCGGTCTGGCCGGCAAGGCCTTCGACAACATGCGGCTGTACCGTGTGCGCTGGGTCAGCGACCGCGGCGGCAACGGCCTGGCCAAGCTGAGCGGCACCTACACCGCGGCGGACTGGTCGGTCAACGCGATCACGCTGCAGAGCGGCAAGAACACCATCACCGTGACGGCCGAAGACGGCGCCGGCAACCGGGCGACGACGACGACGACGGTGGAAGTGCCGGCTCCCGCACCTGCCCCGGCTCCTGCACCTGCTCCGGCTCCGGCGCCTGCCCCTGCCCCTGCCCCTGCCCCTGCCCCTGCCCCTGCCCCTGCCCCTGCCCCGGCGCCCGCACCTGCCCCGGCTCCCGCGCCTGCCCCAGCTCCCGCGCCTGCCCCGGCTCCTGCGCCTGCCCCGGCTCCTGCGCCTGCCCCGGCTCCCGCACCTGCTCCGGCTCCCGCACCTGCTCCGGCTCCTGCACCTGCTCCGGCTCCCGCACCTGCTCCGGCTCCCGCACCTGCTCCGGCTCCCGCACCTGCTCCGGCTCCCGCTCCCGCACCTGCTCCGGCTCCCGCACCTGCTCCGGCCCCCGCGCCGGTCGGCAACGCCGTGATCCAGCCGCTGGGCACGCCGCGCATCCTGATCTCCGACGCTGCCACGTTGACCCGCTATCGCAGCCTGGTCAGCAGCAACGCGGCGTCCGCGACGCGCTTCAAGGCACTGGTGGACGCCGAGGTCGCCGGTTCGCGCGCCTATGACTTCCAGCCCTGGTACGCGGCGCTGATGGGCAAGATCACCGGCTCGGCCTCGTACTGCACCTTCGCGGTGTCGCGCACCGAATCCTTCGTCGCCTCCGAGGAAGCGCTGATCAACGCCAACCAGCGTGCCACCGTGGCCGGCGACAGCTACCTCGAAGTCGGTCCGATCATCGGCAACGTCGCGCTGGTCTACGACTGGTGCCGCGACTCGATGACCTCGACCCAGCGCACGCGCTGGATGAACTACGCCAACCAGGCGGTGTGGAACGTCTGGAACTACCAGCAGGCCAAGTGGGGCAGCACCACCTACACCTGGAGCGGCTGGTCGATCGACAACCCGGTCAACAACTACTACTACTCGTTCCTCGAGGCGACCATGCTGCTCGGCCTGGCCACCTACGGCGAGAACGCGCAGGCGCAGACCTGGATCGACAAGTTCCGCACCGCGAAGATCGCCAACCAGCTGGTGCCGACCTTCAACCGCGACCTGACCGGCGGCGGCTCGCGCGAAGGCACGGGCTACGGCACGGCGATGAAGAACCTGTGGCGCATCTACGACTGGTGGGAGAAGTCCACCGGCGAGCGCATCGCGTCGCTGACGCCGCACACGCTGTCGTCGATCACGCACCTGATGCACCAGATCACGCCGACGCTCGACCGCCTGGCCCCGACCGGCGACCATGCGCGCGACAGCACGGCGGCGCTGTTCGACTACCACCGCGACTACCTGCAGGTGCTGATGCGCCTGTACCCGACCGAGCGTCAGAGCGGCATCGCCAAGTCGCTGCTGGCTGCCTCGTCGGTGCCGCGCATGGCCAACAGCTTCATGTACTACAGCGACTTCCTGTACGACAGCGCCGACCTGACGGCCCGCCCGCTGACCGACCTGTCGACTGCGTACTGGGGCAGCGGTACCGGCCAGTTCCCGATGCGCTCGTCGTGGGCACGTGATGCGGCCTTCGCCAACTTCATCTGCGGCCCGTACTCGGAGAGCCACGCCCACCACGACCAGGGCAGCTTCGTCGTGTTCAAGGGCAACTGGCTGGCCTACGACTCGAACATCGCGTCGGCCTCGGGCATCGAGCAGGCCGAGAATCTGCACAACCTGGTGCGCGTCGAGCAGAACGGCACGGTGATCACGCAGCGTGAAGGCGCCCCGCAGTGCCAGATGCTGGCGCTGGCCGAGAACGCGAACTACGCCTACGGTGTGGCCCGCGTGACGCCGATCTACGACGGCAAGGCCGGCATCGTGAAGGTGGAGCGCGAGTTCCTGTTCCTGAAGCCGGGTACCTTCATCGTGTTCGACCGCGTGCAGACCAGCGGCACCGGCATGCGCCGCGTGTGGACGCTGAACACGCCGGTCACGCCGACGGTCAACGGCGACAGCTTCAGCGTCGTCAACGGCGCCAACCGGCTCGACGTGACGCGGCTCTCGCCCTCGGGCCTGACCTCGCAGGTCAACGCCTGGTCCGGCTCGGGCATCGTCAGCTCCGGCGCGCGTGTCGACGTGGCCGACAGCAACGGCGACAGCTCGCTGTTCCTGCACGTGATGGGCACCGACGGCTCGGTGACCTCGAGCACCCGCTCTGACGCGACCGGCCAGACCGGCGCGCAGGTCACGATGTCCAACGGCCGCACGGCGACCGTGCGCTTCAGCAGCACCGGCACCGGTGGCACGCTGGAGATCCGCGACTCGGGCGGCACGGTGCTGAGCAGCGGCGCGCTGCCGACCACCGTCACCGCACCGCCGCTGTTCGTCAACTGACGATCAACCGGCTGCCACGGCCCTGGCCGCGCCATCGTGCGCGGCCAGCATCATTTTGAAGCTGTGGTGTTCGGGGCCGATCTCGCGCAGCACCGAGGCGTCGACCACCCGCACCGGGAAGCCGGTCTCGCCGACGCCGCTGCGCGCCAGCGCTTCGGTGTCGACCGAGTGGTGCAGGTGGATGCCGGGAATGCTCAGCTCGGGCCGCTGCGACGGCCGCATGCCGGGGAAGGGCGCCTGCGCGCGGGCGGCGTCGGTGGCGGCTCGGATCGCCGCCTCGTCGGCCTGCAGCTGCGTGCCGTCGCCGGCCAGTGTGTAGGCGTCGCGCACCAGCACCTGCGCGTAGATGCTGTGCCGCGGCGCCCGCGGGAACAGCCCGAAGCGGTTGAAGAAGGCCTCGGCGAGCAGGCCCGGCGACATGCGCCGGCTGATCTTCGCGATCGCGCTGCCGGTGGGCAGGCCGAACACGGCACGCTGCTCGATGCCGTGGTCCAGCGTGCGGAAGGCGAAACGTGCCGGCCGCAGCGTGTACAGCGCGTCCGCGTCGCTGCCGTGCCAGGCCTGGAAGAACGCGCCTCCCGGCGTGCGCTCGATGCGCGGCGCCACGAGGCCGTCGGCCTGGCCGATGTAGCAGGCGACATGGTCGGAGACCTTGCCGCGGGCAATGCCAGAGCCCAGCGAACGTTCGAGCAGCGGCGGCGTGTGCAGCGCACCGGCCGCCACCCACAACCGCCGGGCGCGGTGGCTGCCGCTGGCGCTGCGCACCTCGACACCCCCCGCATCGGCTCGGAAGTCCTGCGCCAGCTCGGGCGCCAGCACGAGCCGCTCGCCGCGTTGCTGCTGCAGGCGCGCGAACTCGGCGCGCGGGCGGATCGGCCGCCAGGGCACGAACAGCCACGGCCGGCCGAGCCGGCCCTGCACGTCGCCGCGCGGGTAGAAGTGGCGGAACAGCGCGGCGAAGCCGGCGTCGTCGCCGGCGCCGAAGTTGTTGCGCCAGCCGGTCGGGATGACGCCGTGCCAGTCGTTGCCCAACCCACCTTCGCCGAGGTAGGCGCTGGGCACGGTGGCGCGCGCGTCATAGTGGCTGAAACGGCCCTCGCGCGGCCCGGCCAGCACCAGCACGCGCGGGCTGCGCGCCAGGCCGATCACGGTGCCCAGCGCGGCGAGCCCGGAGCCGATCACGATGTCGTCGAAATCCACAGGCGGTTGCTCAGGAAGGTGTAGCCGTACCAGCGCATGCCCAGCAGCTTGAGCAGCAGGTCGAGCGGGCGCAGCAGGCAGGGACGGGCCCCGGCAGCATCGAGCGCGGCGCCGTAGGCGCGTGCCAGCGCACGTTCGAAGCCGCTGCCGAACGGCCGGCGTTCGATGCCGAACAGTCGCTTGCGCCGGCCGCCGTCGTCGGGCCAGTCCGGCGCACGCATGAAGGCGGCCAGCATGGCGTAGGACGTCGCAACGTTGTCGCCGGCCGGTAGTTCGGCCGGAGTCACCGTGCATCAGGCCGATGGTCAGCACCTTCGCGTTGGCCAGCGCCAGGGCTTCGTCCTCGGCCTGCTGCTTGACGCGCGGGTACTCGTAGCAGCGTGTGCGCTGCGCGACGATGGTCGACGACGACGAGACGTAGGCGATCTCGGTGACGCCGGCATCGCGCAGCCGCGCCAGCATCGCGCTGTTCTCGGCGGGAGCGCGCGAATACGACAGCACCCAGACGCGGTCGCCCGGCGTGAACGCGAAGCCGGCCAGGTCGTGATGGCCGATGGCGACGAACCCGCGCCCGGCCAGCGCCGGCTCGGTGACGAGCCGGCGCCACACGCTCGAGCTGCGGCCGAGCACGACCTCGCGTGTCACGGCAGCGTTCATGCGAGGCGCAGCATCGACTTGGCGCGCCGCCACAGGCGCTGCGCGGGCGAGGCGCTGCCGAGCCCGAGGCGCCGCTGCAACTGCGCGGTGCGCTGCAACGCCTCGGCCGACAGCGCCGGGGCCACGCCGCCGAGGTTGGCCTCGACCTGACCACGGTCCTTGCAGCTGAGGATCAGCGTTGACACCTCGGCAAAGTTCAGCGGGTAGGCGATCGCCGCGGCCAGCGGCGAGCCTGCCTCGGCAGCGAGAAAGCGGAAGGCGGCAGCCTGTTCCGCAAGCTGGCGGATGCGCTGCGCATCCCACTCTCCACGCTGGTCGCCGGCGGCGCTGAAACGTGATGCGGCGTCGTAGCGGCCGGTCAGGAAGCCGCCACGCAGCGCCGAGCGTGCGATCACCCCGACACCGGCTTCGCGCAGCCGCACCCGGCGTTCTGCCAGCGGGGCGGGGTCGAGCAGGCTGACCGGCATCTGCAGCACGTCGATGCCGCCGCGGGCGAGCACATGGTCGATGTCGCCGGCACTGCGCAGCGACACGCCGGCGAAGCGGATCTTGCCGGCGCGCTTGAGCGCGTCGAGCTCGTCGTACAGCGCCTCGTCCTTGCCGCGCGGCGCCCAGTGGATCTGGTACAGATCGATGCGGTCGGTGCCCAGCCGCTGCAACTGCTCGTCGACCAGCGCCGTCATGCCCTGCGGCTGGCCAGAGTACTTGCTGGCAACGATCCAGCGCTCGCGTCGCCCGGGCAGGAAACGGCCGAGCAGCGCTTCTGACTCGCCGTACACCGCGGCGGTGTCGACGAAGTTGCAGCCGAGTTCCTCGGCACGCGCCAGCGCGTCGAGCGCCACCTCGGGCGCGACGGCGCCCCAACTGCTGCCGCCGATCGCCCAGGCGCCGAAGCCTCGTTCGGACACGCTCAGGCCGGTGCGGCCCAGGGGGCGCTTGCCCATGACAGCGCCTGTCACCGCGCCATCGCGGCGTTGGCCAGCGAGATCGTCAGCCGCCGCTTGCCCGACGCGGTGGTCGGGATGCTCTCGACCTCGGCGATGTCGACGCGCATCGTCGGCCCGGCCTTGGCCTGCACCTTGGCGGTCAGCTTGTCGCGGCGCTCCTGCGTCCAGGGTTCGGGCACGACGAGGCGGAACTGCACGCAGTCGGGCGCCGTCTGCACCACCTGCCACTGGCGCACGTCGGGCCAGTCGAGCATGACGTAGACGAAGTACTCGCCCGGCACGTGGCGGCCGTCGGTGGTCAGGATGCTGTCGAGCACGCGGCCGTCGACCGAGGCGAGCAGCGGCAGGCCGCGGCCGCAGCCGCACGGCGCCGTCGCATAGGTGGCGCGGTCGCCGTTCAGGTAGCGCACCATCGGCATGCCGAAGTTGTGCAGGTCGGTGATCGCGACGTCGCCGGACTGACCCGGCGCCACCGGCTGGCCGCCGTCGTCGATCGTCTCGAGCACGAGATGGTCGGCGTTGACGTGCAGGCCGCCGTGACGCTCGCACTCCGAGGCCATCAGCATCACCTCGCGCGAGCCGTAGGTGTTGAAGGCCGGGCAGCCGAAAGCCTTCTCGATGTCGCGGCGCTCCGGCTCGTACAGCGCCTCGGCGCCGGTCAGCACGCCGCGCAGGCCGCTCATCGTGCGCCCGGTGGCGAGCATGCGCCGCGCCACCACGACCACCGGTGCGACGTAGCCGACCACCGCCTGCGGCCGGTAGGCGATCAACTCGTCGATCAGCGGGTCGACGTTCTGCTCGGTCAGCGAGAAGGCGTCGAAGAAGCGGCGGTTGAAGGCGCCGTGGTACAGCTTGTCCTTGAAGCCGCCCCAGCCGCCCTTGCGCATGCCGGTGCCCCACAGGTAGCCGGTGCGCGTGCCCAGGCTGGCGCCGCCCCAGCCGTAGCCGCGCCACATCACCGCGGTGCGGCGTGCGTACACGTCCATCGTGTACTCGAAGCGGAACGGCTCGCCGGTCGAGCCGCCGGTGGTCTTGCTCAGCGTGCGGCCGCGCCAGTCGGCAGCGATCATGTCGGCGTAGTTCGCGCTGATCTGTGCCTTGGTCAGCAGCGGATAGCGCGCCAGCTCGCTGGCATGGCCCAGCGCCGCCGGCTCGAGGCCGTGCGCGCGCCAGTGGCGCTGCAGGAACGGCACCTGTGCCCAGCAGTGGGCCAGCAGCGCGTTGAGCTTGCGCAGCTGCAGCGCGTCCAGCGCGGCGCGGTCGAACCACTGGCTGCGCTCGTACTCGGCGACGGCCGAAGCCGTGCCGCGGCGCTTGACGAGCGTTTCGTAGGCGGGGAAGAGGGCGTGCCTGAAGAGGGTTTCGTACACGGGGCAATGAGTCTCAGAGGCGGCGTTGCAGCAGATGCTTCTGCCAGGGTGCCCAGCGCATCGCCCAGGCCAGCAGCGCATTCAGGCGAGGCCAGCTCTGCGGCAGACCCATGCGGCCGGTGGCCTGCCTCGCCAGCCAGCGGTCGACGCGGATCACCTGGCAGTCGTCCAGGGCGTGAAGGATAAAGTGTGTGCCACTGGCCCAAGGCCGGTCCAGGCGCCGGACGAAGTTGCCGAGCCAGCGATCCGTGTGCAGTTCACGAAGCACCCAGCGCGACGGCGTGGCGATGTAGATGTGGCCACCCTTGCGCGTCACCCGGCGCAGCTCGCCGAGGAATCGCTCGCGGCCCTGGACGGTCGGGATGAACTCGAGCACCGACACCGCCATCACCAGGTCGAAACTGCCGTCTTCGAAGGGCAGCGCCGCATTGGCCTCGATCTGCCGGAAGCTCAGCTTGTCGGCGAGTCCGAGGCCGACCGCGCGGACGCGCGCGGCGTCGATCGACAGGCCGTTCGGATCGACTCCGATGACCTCGCGCGCGCCGATGCTCGGATTCAGCGCCACCGCGGCGGTCGTTCCGCCGGTGCTGCAGCCGACGTCGAGCACCCGCTCGCCGCGCACGCCATGCGCCGCCAGCAGCGACGCCGCGCCGCGCAGGTGCATCGACACGCGGCCCAGTTCGCGCTGGACAAAAGCCGGCCGCGCGACTTCCAGCGGCGGCGGGGCGACCCCTTCGCCATAGATGTCCTGCGCTCCCGCGCCACGCTGCAGCATCTGCACGAATTCGCTGCGGTGGGGTTCGGTCAGATCGGTGTTCATTCGTACGGCTCCCTCGTTCCGTGGATGAATCGGCTGACCCTTGCCGCACGTCCCTCAACGTGCGAACAGGGGGGGTGTCTGTATTCCGATAGGCAAGGTTCCGGAGAAGTCGGCCGTCTTGGTGGCCGAGAGCAGTTCGACGGTTCCGCCGCTGCCCTGGTTGGAGAAGCGCACCAGCGCCGAACGACCGTCGGCCAGGCGCAGCTGCACGCCGGTCTGCCCGGCGGCGTCGGAGCGCACGGCGGACGTCACGGCACCGTCGAGCGAGGCGACGTGCAGGAAGTAGGAGGCGGTTCCGGCCGTGTCGGCCACGTCGATGCGCGTGCCGCCGCGCATGCCCTTGCGCAGCTCGGGCCAGCCGCGCACCTCGGTGTTCAGGCCGGGTGGTGCGATGCGCTGCAGGTCGAGGCGGTTGCGGCCTTCGACGACGCTCAGGCTGTCGCCGGTGACGGTCGGCGTGCTGCCGACGTTGAGCGTCCAGATGCGCTTGGTGCCCGGCTGCGCCGCCACCGCGCGGTCGAACACGACCACGATGTCAGGCTTGATGAACAGGAACTCGCGCTCCGACTTGGCGACCGCCGGGTGGTTGCGGTAGCTCGGCGTGACGCGTGCCGACGCGTAGGTGAAGTGGCGGTTGTCGGCCAGCGCGGCCAGCGTGCAGTTGGTGCCGTAGCCCTGCTTGACGGTGGCGCCACCGCTCTCGAAGCGCACCAGGTTGTGCAGTTCCTCGTCCTGCTCGATGCCGGAGTTCGAGTACACGTTCGAGTCGGTCGCCAGCCAGTTGCCCTTGAACAGCACGAAGCTGCCCTGGTCGCGGTGGGCATGGCTCTCGGTGTAGGGGCCGCAGATGAAGTTCGCGTAGGTCGCCGTTGGCTCCCAGGCCGAGCGCATCATCAGCTGGCCGGTGCCGGGCGCCCAGTAGGCCGTGTTCAGTTCGGCCAGCGGTCGGGGCTGCAGGTCGGGTTGTTCGTAGAGGAAGTCGGAGAAGAACATGAAGCTCTGCTTCATCTGCGGCACTGACGAGCCTTCGAGCAGCGTGCGCGCGATGCCCGACAGCCGTTCGTCGGGGAACAGCGCCTGCAGCTCCAGCAGGTATTCGCGGTGGTAGTCGAACAGCGCCGCAGTGCTGTCGCGGGCGTGGTCGCCGGTCGGCGCCAGGCGGTCCAGCGTCGGCACGATGCTGTGCATCAGGTGCGCCATCGAGGCCAGCGTGTGCGGCGTGCGCGTCGCGATGCGCTCGCCGGTCGAGCGCTCCCACCAGTCGTACAGCTGCCACAGGCCCTTCAGTGCCGTGCCGTAGCCGGTGCCTTCGCGCGAGCCGCCACCCTCCAGGTCTCGGTTGAAGGTGGGGAACAGCTGGTTCTCCATCTTCTCGATGCGGAACTTGTCCAGCCAGGCCTTGGCCTGGTCGTTCTCGCCCTGCGTCGCCAGGCCGAGCAGCATGGTGGCGCGCAGGAACGAGTAGTAGTAGTTGTTCGCCGGGTTGTCGACCGACCAGCCGGTCCAGGGGTAGGTGGTCTCGCCCCACTTCGCGCCCTTGTGGTTCCAGACGTTGGCCACCGCGAGGTTCGCGTAGGCCACCCAGCGCTTGCGCTGCTCGGGCGTCAGCAGCGAGTGGCACCAGTCGTAGACCAGCGCGATGTTGCCGATGTACTGGCCGACCTCGAGGTAGCTGTCGCCGGCGACGGTGGCGCGCTGGCTGCGCGCGATCTTCTCTTCCTCCGCGGCGACGAACTTCTCGGTCTCCTCGATCGCGTAGTTCGCGAAGCGGCTGTCGCCGCCGAGCTGGTAGATCAGCGCCGCGTACCAGGGCTGGAAGGCGTACGCGCGGCGGCCCATCAGCTGGCCGGCGACCTGGTCCTGGAAGCGTCCGGACGCGCCCGAGCGGCTGTCGAGCACCTTCTTCAGGCGCGTGCGCGTCGCCTCGTCGTTGAGCAGGATGCGTGGGTGGCCGGGCGCGACGCGGTAGGCGATCGGCGCCGTGGCCGTGGTCGCGCGTGCCGTCGTGGCCGGCCGGGTGGCCGTCTGTGCGGGCACGGCCATGCTGGCCAGCGCGAGGCCCAGTGCCGTGACGAATGCGACCAGGGTTGACGAAACGGGCATGCGCATGGGCATCGGTCGTGCCTCGCTGAAGTCGTTGCGCAGAATAGCGTCCGTCGATGACAGGACAACCCTGCTTCGCGGGGGGTGACGGCAGCGCCGCTCACCAGCGCCGGTTGATCCACTCCCGGCTGGGGTTCTCGAGCAGGTAGAACGAGGCCAGGCCGGCGAGCAGTGCGCCCAGCGCAGCGACGCCCATCGGCAGCGAGGACTTGAACGAGAAGAAGGGCTGCTGCCAGAGGTAGATCGAGTACGACCAGATGCCCATCTGGCGCACCGGGCGCCAGGTCAGGAAGCTGCGTACGCTCGCCGGCGTCGCCTCGAGGTGATTGACGCAGAACGCCAGGCCCAGTGGCGACAGGATGGCGCTCATCCACCAGTGTGCGTGCGGCAGGTAGCCCAGCGACGCGACAGCCAGTGCCGCCAGCGGCATCCAGGGCTGCACCAGCGGTGCGACGCGGTGGCGCACCAGGAAGTACGCGGCCGACACGAGCAGGAACGAGGCCGCGATCTCGGTGCGGATCTCGAACGAGCCGCCTGCGAAGCGGTGCGAGGTTTCGTAGAAGTAGTACAGCGCCATCGACAGCACACTGACCCCGCCCACGACCCACGCCTCGCGGCCACGCAGCACGGCGATCAGCGTCAGCAGGCTGAGGAAGACGTAGCTGTGTTCCTCGACGTTGAGCGACCAGAGGTGCCCGATCGGCAGGCCGGTGTGCCAGATGTCCGGATGGTCAGGCAGGTAGGTGCGCAGGAACAGCAGCGTGGAGATGATCTCGTCCCAGCCGCGACCCACGCCCTGCCACGCGGCGACGCCGTAGACGATGGACACGAACAGCACGAAGGCCGGCACGATGCGGCTGATGCGGCGCTTGTAGAACTGCACCAGCGACACCCGCTTGACGAACAGCAGGTTGCTCATCAGCAGGCCGGACAGGCAGAAGAAGATGTCGACGCCCATCTGCCCGGAGTCGATCGCCGGCCAGGGCAGGAAATGCGACTGCAGCACCAGCAGGATCGCCAGCCCTCGCCACCCGTCGAGATAGTCGACGCGGTCGGCCAGGCGTGGAGGGTCCAGGGACACGGCAGCAGTGAGGACAGGGCTGTGCGCAATCACAACGACATGCTCGGCCGGCGATGCGCCGTCCTTCGTCGGCGCTGCGGTGCGCCTGTGGCCGCGACTGTAATCGCAGCCGCCTTGCCGCAGGCGCCCTTGTTTGAGGGGGGCTTTCCCCATCGTCTCATCCGGTGATCACGGTGACGCCGTCGATAATGGATCGATGACGTTGCCCGACGTGCCCTGCCGACGTGCTGCTCGCCGGCTGGGCGTGTTGCTGGCCCTCGTGCTGCAGGCTTCGGCGAGCGGAGCCGCCGAGGCGCCACCGCCCGCGCTCGACCCGTTTCCCCCGGTGCAGGCGACGGGTACCGTGCCGTTGCGCCTGAGCTGTGGCCCGGCCGCGGCGGGCTCCCGGGTCGTCGCCTTCGGCCTGCCGCTCCCGCGCGGCTTCGTCGCCGATGCCGGCAGGATCCGGCTGGAAGACGCTGCCGGCGAGGTCGCGGCCGACGTCACCGAACTGGCGCGCTGGCGCCACTTCAACGATGCGGCGGTCGACGGCAAGTCGATCCGCGCCGTGCTGGTTGCCTTCCGCCACGACTGCAGCAAGGCGCCGAGCGCCGACTACACGCTGCGCTGGGGCCAGCCGCGCAGCCAGCGCGCCGACACGGGCATCACGCCGGCGAACGTGGCGGAGCGCACATGGGGGCCGCAGGCCGAGGTGCATCCGCTCGAACACCCACAGACCGACAACTACGCGATCGATACCTCCGTGCCCGCGCTGCGCGAGCCGGCGGTGTGGGTGTCGCCGCCGGCCGATTGGCTGATGCAGTGCAACCTGCGCGGGCCGGTGGCGCCGATCCGTGCCGGCATCGCGCGCGACTGGCAGACCGGCTTCCTGCGCACCTACGTCAACGACGTGGCGGCGGACGTCAGCGCCTTCGAGCGCAACGAGAACGGCCAGGGGCTGATCCACTGGGGCAATGAGTTCGAGGGCTGGCTGTACGACCGGCCCGCCGTGCTGTGGAACGCCTATGTGCAGAGCGGCGACCCGAAGTGGCTGCGCCATGCCCACCGGGCGACGCAGTTCTATGCCGCGCAGGTCGCGGTGGAGGGGCGGCGCGGTTCGTTCGCGAAGCGCCCGGGCGACGCCAAGTACGCCCATGCCGGCGGCCTGTTCAGCGCCTACCTGCTGACGGGCGATGCGCGGCTGCTCGAGCGCATCCGCGCCGTCGCCGAACTGGTCGGCAGCGTCAACACGCGGCTGCCGCCGTTCGAGCGCACCACCGGGCTGTGGACCGAGCGGCACATGAGCGTGGCCATCGGCGGCGCGTTGGCGGCCTGGGAGGCCACGGGCGAGGCGGCCCATCGTGACCGCGTGCTGCGCATCGTCGAGGGCATGCGCGCCGACGCGACGCGCCCGCCGCCGGGCTACCCGGGCGCCGAGGCGATGGCCGGCGTGCTGCTGCATCGGCCCGAGGTGCACGAGGAGGGCAGCTTCCCGGACGTGGTGATGAGCCCGTGGATGGCCGCGTTGATGAACGAGGCGCTGTGGCGCTACTACCTGCACAGCGACGACCGGCGCGCGCTGCAGATCCTCGGCGACTATGCGCAGTTCGTTGCCGATCGGGCCATCGAGCAGCAGGGTATCGACTGGGCGCCGCGCTACCTGGCCGGGCTGAAGGGCAACTACGAGGGCATCGAGGCCGAACACGCCTTCGACGTGATGGGGCTGCTGGCGCGCGGCCGCTGGGCGCGGCTGCGCCTGGGCCAGCCGGTGGCGCAGATCGACGCGCAGATCGCGCGCCTGCGTGTCACCGCCGACGCCACCTTCTCCGCCTGGGTGCGCAACTCCGCCGGCCTGCCGCGCTACCGGCTGGCGCCGACGCGCAAGGCCGGCTGGTGGTACGGCACGACCTACGACCTGGCCTGGTTCGGCTACGACTGATCCGGCGCACCGTCCTTGCCGGGCTCCCAGTAGGCCCACAGCCAGGCATAGGGGTCGTGGTAGATCCAGCCGCGTCGCACGCCGGGCAGGTCCTGCAGGTGCTCGGCGACACGCCGTGGCCGACGGGCAGAAGAAGGTCACCAGGCAGGCATGGCCGAGCGACGACATGGCCTCGACCGCCTTGCCGATGTCGCTCAGGTAGTACAGCACCTCGCAGGCCACCACGAGGTCGTACTTGCCGCCCTCGGGCGGCGACCACGGCAGCGCGGTGATCTCGCCGACGCCGAAACGCGCCGCCGGCAAGCGTTCGCGGGCGCGCTCGACGGCGCGGTCGCTGACGTCCAGGCCGTAGAGCTGGTCGCACAGCTGGGCCAGGTGCTCGCTCTGGTGGCCTTCGCCGCTGCCGATCTCGAGCAGCGTGCCGACACGGCCGGCGTGCGAGGCGATCACCGCGTTGGTCTGCGCGAAGCGCGACTGCTCGCGTGCCGTCGTCATGCCCCACGGGTCGGGCAGCGCGTAGAGCTTGTCCAGCCCGGCGTGGTTGTCGTTGGCGCCGATGCCGCGCATCGCGTAGCGGCGCCACACCTTCGAGACGATCTTGCGGGTCGGCGCGCCTTCGGCGGCGACCAGGTCGAGCAGGCTTCTGCGGGTCATCGAACGTTCCTGTGCAGATCGGAGAAGTGGGGCGCTAGCTGCGCGCCTTGAGCATGCGCCGCGCGGCCAGCGGCAGCAGGCGCAACAGCGCCATGCGTTCCTGCGGGTCGGACTCGTACCGCCACGCCAGGCGGGCCAGCCGCCAGGCTTCCAGCCAGCGGTGCATCAGCACCATGCCGCGTGCGTTGCGCGCATAGGCACGGGCCAGCGCACGGTCGATGTCGGCCTGCGGCAGGTGGCCGACCGCCTGGGCCGCGGCGCGCTCGATGACGCGCACGTAGTCGTCGTAGGTGCGCGCCAGGCTGGACAGCCCGTCGTGGCCGCGCATCGCGCGCACCAGTTCTTCCTCGACGACGCCGATCGGCCAGCGCGCCGCGACGCGCAGGTGGAAGTCGAGGTCCTCGCCGGTCGGCAGCGATTCGTCGAACCCACCGATGCTCTCGTAGACCTCGCGGCGCATCATCGCCGAGGCCGGCGCGAGCGCCGGGTTCAGCAGCACCCAGCGCAGCACGTCGCCGTCGACCGGCAGCTGCTCGCGACGGCGGAAGCGCTCGACCGGATCGCCTTCGCCGTTGGTGCGCATCACGTCGCACAGCACCATGCCGTACTCCGGGCGCTCCTGCAGCCACTCGATCTGGCGCTGGGTCTTGTTCGGCAGCCACTCGTCGTCGCTGTCGAGCAGCGCGAGGAAGCGGCCGCGGGCGATGCGCAGCCCGTGGTTGCGCGCCGACGACACGCCGCCGTTGGCCTGGTGCACATAGCGGATCCGCTGGCCGAAGGCCTGGGCGAGTGCCTCACCCGTGCCATCGGTGGAACCGTCGTCGACGACGACGATCTCCTGGACTTCGCGTGTCTGCGCCAGCACCGTGCCGATGGCTCTTTGCACCAACTCGCGGCGGTTGTACGTCGGTATGATCACCGAGACTTCCACGTCCAGCGCCATGTTCTCCGATCTGATCAAGAAGCTGCTCTATGCCAGCGGGGCCCTCGGTCTCTACCACCGCCTGCGCAACGCACGCACGCTGACGGTGATCATGTTCCATCGGGTGCTGGAGCCGGGCGATCCACGCTGGGCCCATTGCGACCCGGACTACACGCTGCGCGCCGACCTGTTCGCGCAGTGCCTTGGGTTCTTTGCCAGCCATTACAACATGGTCACCGCGCATGACGTGTTGCGCGCCCGCCGAGGTGAGGGGGGTCTGCCGGACCGTGCGCTGCTGATCACCTTCGACGATGGCTGGCGTGACAACGTCGACTTCGCGCTCCCCGCGATGCGCATCCGCAAGGTGCCCGGGCTGATGTTCGTGGTCGCCGATGCGGTGGGGCGCGATGCGCCGTTCTACCAGGAGCAGATCGTCGGTGCGTGGCGCCGCGGCCGGCTCGACACGGCCACGCTGGCCCGGGCGCTGCAAGGTGCCGGCGACACGCAGGCCGCGGCGACGAGCGACGACCTCGACGCGCTGCGCCATCTGATCGCGCGGGTCGAGTCGCTCACGCCGCCGGTGCGTGCGGCACTGCTCGACACGCTGAACGACCGCCTGCCCGATGGCCTGCGGCACATGATCAATGCCGACGAACTGCGGCAGCTCGACGAAGGTGGTGTCGCGATCGGCCTGCACGGCAAGACCCACCTGCCGATGACCGCGGCGCCGGACCTCGACGCCGAACTCGCCGGCGCCCGCGCCGACATGGCGGCACGGCTGCCGCAGCGCGACCCGCCGGCGACGATGTCGTTCCCGCACGGCCGCTTCGATGCGCCGATCGCCCAGCGCGCCCGCGAGGCCGGCTACGAACTCGTCTTCACCAGCGTGCCGGTCGTCAACCCGACCGCCGGCAAGGTCGGCTGGCTGCTCGGCCGGCTGGGCTTCGAGAATGGCACGGTGTCCGACCGTCAGGGCCGGTTCCGGCCCGACCTGCTGGCGCTGTACCTGTTCCGTCGCCCTGGGCGTGTGCTTGCCTGAGCGCGGCTCGCCCCCCGGATCATGGGGGCAGGGCTCGGGCAATCCCCAACCTGCGTGCATGCGGCCGTGTGATCCTCACGCGGCGCCTGCGGTCGGCTGGCCTAGCATTGGGCCCCCTGCAAGGAGTGCCGTTTGAAGGAAAAGATTGCGCTGTTGCGCAATGTCGCGCTGGTCGCGATGGCGAGCTACATCGAGTCGGCAGTGGGCTTGCTGGCGGGCGTGCTGATCGCGCGCACGCTCGGTCCGACCGACTACGGCCACTACGCCTTCGGCATCTGGATGTGCGGTGCGCTGATCATGGCCGGCAACAACGCGCTGCCGACCTCGTCGATCAAGTTCCTCGCCGAAGCCCGCGGTGCCGGGCGCGACGAGGTCGCCTCGGCGCTGGTGCGTCGCTTCCTGCGCCTGCAGTACATCAGCTCGGGGCTGGTGCTCGGCATCTTCGCCGTGGTGATGGCGATACGACCGGTGGCCGACTGGGCCGAGCACCTGCCGCTTATGCTGGGCATCGCGGTGGTCGCGGTGTGGTCGCGGGCCGGCTTCTGGATGCGCGGGGCAATCAGCAAGGGCTACGAGCTGTTCGTGCCCGAGAACGTGTCGCTGGCGGTGACGGCGATCGCCAACCTGGTGCTGATCGTCACGCTGGCCTGGAAGGGCGCCAGCGTGGCCGAGTTCTTCGCGGTCTACGCAGGCCTGGGCATCCTGTCCAACCTGCTGGTGCGCTACCTGATCCGCCAGCGCGGCGTCGGCCCGGGCACGGCGCCCATCCCCGACGACGTCGATCGCCGCCTGCGCCGGCACCTGATGCTCACCGGCATCATGATGCTGCTGGTGGTGGCCACCAACAAGGCGGTCGAGATGTCGCTGCTGAAGATCTACACCACCGCCGAGACGGTGGGGTACTTCGCGATCGCCGGCGCGCTGACCAAGGGGGCGGTCGAGATCCTCGCCGGCGGCATGGCGGCGGTGCTGCTGCCGGCGATGGCACGGCGCTTCGGCGAGGGCGGCGCGCAGTCGCTGGGCAAGATGCTGGCCGAGTCCGCGCGGCTGTACTGGTTCGTCGGTATGGCGATCGCGGGCCTCGGGCTGACCGTCTCCGAGGGGCTGGTGCACCTGCTCTACGGCCAGCGTTACGAGGGCGCCATTCCTGCGCTGATGTGGCACCTGGTCGTTTCGGGGCTGGTGGTCGTCAACGGCGCCGCCGCCGCGGTGCTGACCGCCAGCGACCGCCAGATGGACCGCATCCGCGTGATCGTGTCGGCACTGATCGTCAACCTGATCGCCGGCTTCACGCTGATCCCGCGCTTCGGCCTCGATGGGGCGATCGCCAGCTTCGCGATCACGCAGCTGTGCGACAGCCTGCTGTCCTGGTGGTATGCGCGCCGGCGCACCAAGGTGGAGTTGCCCTACGGGCCGATGGCGCGGCTGACCGCGGCCGGCCTGATCGCCACCGTGGTTGGCTATCTGGTGGCCGACGAATTGCATGTGAAGCTCGCCTTCATCGGCGGCGGCGCGACCTTCCTCGGCATCTACCTGCCGCTGACGGTGGTGTTCCGCACCTGGCGGGCGGGCGATTTTGAGGTCATCGCGAGTGTGCTCGAGCGACTGCCGGGCATCGGCGCAACGCTGTCGCTGCGCATGCTCGCGCTGCGGCGGTTCGCGATCGCAGAGGCGGCCTGAGGCCGCTGCGGGGAGAGGCATGGACTGGCGGATCAAGGGCGTGATTCAGGGGGCGCTGTCGCGCGTTCCCGGGGGAACGGCGGTCAACGACGCGCTGCAGCGCGCCGCCGGCGGCCGGCGCGACGAGGCGAGGCACATCGACATCAAGTTCCGCGCCGACTGGCTGGTGCAGATGCAGGTGCTGAACGACCTCGGCATGCGCGTGCAGGGGCGCGACCTGCTCGAGATCGGCACCGGCTGGCTGCCGGTGTTCCCGCTGTGCTTCGCGCTGGCCGGGGCACGCCGTTGCGCCACCTTCGACCTGAACCGCCACCTGAACCCGGTCGCCGTGCCCGGTGCCCTGCGCGAACTCGAGCGGCACCTGCCGGCGATCGCGCAGGCCTGCGGCGACGACGAAGCAACCGTGCGCGAGCGCTGGCAGCGGTTGTCCGCCGCGGGCGACGGCTGGGCGATCCTGAAGGCCGCCGGCGTCGACTACCACGCGCCGGCCGACGCCACGGCGACCGGCCTGCCCGATGCCTCGGTCGCGCTGGTGTTCTCCAACAGCGTGCTCGAGCATGTCGGCGCCGCGGTGCTCGCGCCGATGATGCGCGAGTCCTGCCGCATCCTGCAGCCGGACGGCCTGTCGCTGCACAGCGTCAACTGCGGCGACCACTACGCCTACTTCGACCGTTCGATCACGCAGATCCACTACCTGCGCTTCAGCGAGCGCGAGTGGCGCAAGTGGAACAACGACCTGCTGTACCAGAACCGGCTGCGCCCGGTCGATTTCGTCGAGGCGGCCCGCGACGCCGGGATGGACGTACTGCTCGACATGCACGTGCCGCGCGCGGAACTGCTGGCGAACTTCGCGCAGATCCCGATCGCGCCCGAGTTCCGCCACTACCCGCCCGAGCAGCTGTGCTGCACCTCGGTGACCTTCGCCGCGCGGCCGTCGGCGCCGCGCGGAGGCTAGCGCCGTGACCGCCTCGGGCAACGAACTGGGCGAAGACGGCGTCGGCGTCGTCTACTTCGGCAACGACTGGTACGCGGAGAACCGCACCAGCAGCCACCACATCGCGCAGCGGCTGGCCGGGCGCACGCGCCTGCTCTACGTCGATTCGCCGGGTATGCGCGCGCCCAGCGCTAGCGGGCGCGACATGAAGCGGCTGTGGCGCAAGCTGCGCCAGACCTTCCGCCGTGCCCAGCACGTCGAGCCGGGGCTGTGGCACTGCACCGTGCCGCAGCTGCCGTGGCGGCGTCTGCCCGGCGTCGGCGCGCTGAACCGCTGGTTCGGGGCCTGGGCGGTGCGCCGTGCGATGCGCGACGCCGGCATCCGTCGCGCCGTGCTGTGGTTCGTCGTTCCGCACCCGGCCTTCATGCTCGACCTGCTGCCGCGCGAGCTGGCGGTCTACTACTGCATCGACGACTACGCCGCCCACCCCGGCGTCGACGTCGCGCTGATCCAGGCCTGCGACGAGCGCCTGACGCGCGACGCCGAACTGCTGTTCGTCGCGCCGCCGGCGCTGCTGCCGGCCAAGCAGGCGGTCCATCCCGGCGCGCGCTTCTCGCCGCATGGCGTCGACGTCGCGCTGTTCGCCCGCGCCCAGGACGAGGCGACGCCGGTGCCGGCCGCTGCCGCCGCGCTGAAGCGTCCGGTGATCGGCTATTTCGGGCTGATCGCGGCCTGGACCGACATCGAGCTGATCGCCTGGCTGGCCGCGCAACGGCCGCAGTGGACCTTCCTGCTGGTCGGCCATGCCAAGGTCGATGTCGATGCCCTGGCCCGCTGCAGCAACATCGTGATGGTCGGCGCCCAGCCCTACGCGAGCCTGCCGGGCTGGGCCAAGGCCTTCGACGTGGCGATCATTCCGTACCGGCTGAACCAGCAGGTGCTCAACTCGAACCCGCTGAAGCTGCGCGAGTACCTCGCCACTGGCAAGCCGGTGGTGTCGGTGGCGACGCCGGAGATCGATCGCTTCGCGGAGGTCGTTCGCGTCGCAAATGGGCGAGATGCCTTTCTGGCGGCTGTCGAGGCCTCGCTGGCCGACGACGCACCGGCGATGCGCCAGCGGCGCATGGACGCCGTGCGCGACATGAGCTGGGATCACCGTGTCGACGAAACGCTCGCCGTCGTCGGCGCCGCGCTGCGCGAGCGTGCAAAGGCGCACGAACGATGAAGACAGTGGCCGGATTGCCCGTGCATGAGGGATCGCTGCACCGCAGCGTGACTGCGATACTCGTTGCTCTCCTGCACACCTGTCACGCAGCCAAGCGATGCTTCAACCCACGGGCGTTCCGCCCTCGTCCCTCATAGTCTCTCCAATGCACTGGATCTGGTCCGTCGCTGCTGTACTGACGCTGTTCACCGTGCGCACGCGCATGTCACGCGGCGGGCACGAGATCTACCTGTCGTTCGATGACGGTCCCGACCCCGTGCACACGCCGCCGCTGCTCGACCTGATGAAGGCGTACGGCGTGAAGGCCACCTTCTTCCTGATCGGCGACCAGGTGGAGCGCCACCCCGAGCTGGTGCAGCGCATCGTCGACGAGGGCCATGCGATCGGCAACCATTCGATGACGCACCCGCGCATGCCCAGGCTGTCGGCGCGCGCGCAGCTGGCCGACATCGCCGCCGCCGACGGCGTGCTGCGCCGCTTCAACGGCCGCCCGCGCCAGCTGTTCAGGCCGCCGAACGGGCGCGCCACGCTGGCCACCATCTTCAACAGCCTGCTGCGCCGCCGCCCGCTGGTGCTGTGGTCGGTCGACAGCAAGGACTACGAACTCGACGCCGACCAGGTCGTCGCCCGCCTGGAGCAGATCCGCCTGCGCGGCGGCGACATCCTGCTGTTCCACGACGACGGTGCGGTGGCCGTGGCGGCGCTTTCGCGCCTGCTGCCGCAGTGGTTGAACTCCGGGCTGCGCTTCGCGACGCTGTGACGGCGCGCTGACCCGCCGCGCACCCGGGCCCCGCGGCCGACGCTATGTTCAATCCGACCCAGCCGTACTTCTACCTGCTGGCGTACCTGACCATCCTGTACATCCGCCCGCACGAGTTCGTGCCGGCGTTCATGGGCTGGCCGGTGCTGCCGATCCTGCTGCTCTCGGCCTTCCTGTTCTGGCTGATCCGCCAGAAGAAGCGCTTCGAGGCGCCGCAGTTCTGGCTGGTCCCGGTGCTGATGGTGATGATGTCGCTGTCGGTCATCTTCACCGGCTGGCTGATGGGCGGCGTCAACGTGCTGTCGGACTTCGCGCCGGTGGTGATGCTGTTCTACATGGTCGCCACCTCGACCGACTCGCTGCAGCGCATGCGGCAGATCTTCCTCGTGCTCGCCACCTGCATCACGGTGATCGCGTGGCACGGCATCGACCAGTCGATCAAGGGCATCGGCTGGACCGGCGCCGAGCTGAGCCAGGGAACGCGAATCACCTACCTCGGCTTCCTCAACGATCCGAACGACCTGGCGATGGCGCTGGTGATGGTGCTGCCGATGATCCTGCACCTGGCGCGGCACCTGCGATTCCTGTTCCGCCTGGCTTCGTTCGCCGCGGCCGGCGCGGTCGCCTACGCGGTCTACCTGACCAACTCGCGCGGCAGCGTTCTGGCGATGGGGGCGATGCTGTTCCTCTACGGCATCCTGCGTTACGGCGTGCTCAAGAGCGTCATCGTGCTGCCGATCCTGTTCGCGCCGCTGATCGCGCTCGGGCCCAGCCGCATGGCCGACATGTCCGCCGACGAGGACTCCGCCGAAGGCCGCATCGAGGCCTGGTACGAAGGCGTGCAACTGCTGATCATGCGGCCGCTGTTCGGCGTCGGCAAAGGCCTGTTCGCCGACCACCACGGCCTGACCGCGCACAACTCCTTCGTGCTCGCGTTCGCCGAGCTGGGCATGATCGGCTACTTCTTCTGGCTGTCCAACATCATCATCTCGTGGCTGATGCTGCAGCGCCTGGTGCTGACGCCGCCGGCGGCGGACGCCAGCGCCGAGCAGGCCGCCCAGTGGGAGCTGATCCGCGAGAACGCGCGCACGCTGTGGTACGGCTACGTCGGCGGGCTGGTCTCGGCCTTCTTCCTCAGCCGCAGCTACGTCGTCATCCTTTACCTGCACATCGCGCTGATCGTCGCGGTGTACCAGATGGCCCGCGTGCAGCGGCCCGACTTCGCCGCGATCACCTGGTCGCAGCGCAAGGGCAAGCTGCTGATGATGTGCATCGGCAGCGTGGTCGGCATGTGGCTGCTGACGCGTGTGCTGCTGGCGTTCACCTGAGTCTGCTCCTGGCCGCTGGGCGGGCGCGCCGCCGGCGGCGTGCCAGTGACATTTGCCCGCATCCGTGGCGGCGCGAGGCCCGAACTGGGGGGAGTTCACGCCCGGGTCGGGTGATAGCATGCCCTCGCCGACGGAGGGTCGGCATCAATCGTTCCGCCATGCCGCGCCCGCTGTGCGAAGTGCACCCGGGCGCCGGTGCCAAGGCGGGCTGCGCGACGTCGATGGCCATCTCGTACCACATTCAGGAAGCCGACTTGTCCGTCTCGGCCGGCGCCATCCGTGAGCTCTGGGTTGCCAACCTCGTCGGCCACGACGAGCGCAGCGCCGGCGCAAAGCTGCGCCTGGGCTACGCGGAGAACCCGGCGGGTCTCGGCAGCGCGCTGTTGCTCTATCCGGAAGGCGACGCCGAGCCGAAGGGTGTGCAGGGGCTGCATCCGCGTGCGTTCTGCTTCGGCACGCGGCGCCTGCGCGCGGTCGGCCTGGCCGACTACGCCGTCGATGCCGCACATCGTTCGCTCGGCCCGGCGCTGATGCTGATGCGCCAGGGTACGCAACTGGGGCGCGAGCGCTTCGATCTCGTCTACGGGCTGCCGAATCAGAAGGCGGCCGCGGTGCTGGCACGCGCCGGGCTCAAGCGCCTCGGCTTCGTGCAGCGTTATGCCAAGCCGCTGCGCACGCGCGCGCAGCTCGGGCGGCGCCTGCCGGCGGCGCTGGCCGGCGCAGCGGCACCGTTCGTCGATGCCGCGCTGCGCCTGCGCGACGAGTTCCGCGCCGTCGCCCAGCGACCGGCGCTGCGCTGCCGCACGGTGGCGTGGAGCGAAGCCGAAGTCGATTCCTTGTGGGCGCAGCGGCCGCAGGCGCTGCTGCTGTCGGAGCGCAGCCTCGCGATGCTGCGCTGGCGCTTCGGCGGCGCCGAGCGTGGCGAGTGGCGGCTCAGCCTCGCGCACGACCGCGCCGGTGCCCTGCGCGGCTACGTCGTCTGGCGCATGAAGACCGGCTTCGCCGAGATCGGCGACTTCTTCAGTGCCGACCCGGCAGCGCTGACGGCACCGTTGATGCTGGCCTTCACGCGCGAGGCCCGCCGTGCCGGTGCCACCAGCATCTCGGTGAGCTTCTTCGGTGCCGCCGCGGTGGCCCGCGAGTTGCAGCGCAGCGGCATGAAGGCGCGGCCCCAGCAGGCGCCGCTGTTCAAGCTGCCCGGCGACGACGCAGCGCTCGACGAGCCCGAGCGCTGGTACGTCACCAGTTTCGACAACGACGCGGACTGATCCCATGTGCGGCATTGCAGGCCTGTTCAGCTTCGGCAACGCGGCGTCGCCCGGCAAGGGCGAGCTGGAGGCGATGATCGCCGCGGTCCACCATCGCGGGCCGGACGGCAGCTCGACCTTCATCGACGGACCGGTCGGCCTGGCCCACGCGCGGCTGTCGATCATCGACCTGGCCACCGGCTGGCAGCCCATCGCCAACGAGGACGAGAGCGTCTGGGTGGTCTTCAACGGCGAGATCTTCAACTACGTCGAGCTGCGCGCCGCACTGGAGCGGCGCGGCCACCGCTTCCGCACCCAGTCGGACACCGAGGTCATCGTCCACCTCTACGAAGACCTGGGCGATGACTTCGTCGACGAGCTGAACGGCCAGTTCGCGATCGCGCTGTGGGACAAGCGCCGCCAGCGGCTGGTGATCGCGCGCGACCGCACCGGCATCCGCCCGGTGTTCTACACGCGCGTCGGCGGCCGGCTCGCGTTCGCCTCCGAGGTCAAGTCGCTGTTCACGCTGCCCGGGGTGACCCGCCGTCTCGACCTGCAGGGCCTGGCCTCGACCTTCAGCTACTGGTCGGCGCTGCCGCCGGGCACGGTGTTCGAGGGCGTCGAATGCCTGCCGCCGGGACATCGCATGGTGGTCGATGCGAGCGGCGTGCGCAGCGAGTGCTACTGGGACTGGTCGTTCCCCGAGGTGATTCCCGAGGTGCGCAGCGAAGAGGAATGCGCGGAGGAACTGCGTGCGCTGCTGATCGACGCGGTGCGCCTGCAGCTGCGTGCCGACGTGCCGGTCGGCGCCTACCTGAGCGGCGGGCTCGACTCGTCGATCATCACGACGATCATCAAGAACCACACCGACACGCCGCTGCGCACTTTCTCGCTGACCTTCGAGAACCCGGAGTTCGACGAGAGCGCGCACCAGAACGAGCTGGTGCGCCACCTCGGCACCGAACACTCGGCGCAGATGTGCCGGCGTGGCGACATCGGCGCGGCCTTCCCGCGCGCCGTCTGGCACGCCGAGGCGGCACTGGTGCGCACCGCGCCGACACCGATGATGCTGCTGGCCGGCAGCGTGCGCGCCGCCGGCTACAAGGTGGTGTTGACCGGCGAGGGCGCCGACGAGGTGTTCGCCGGCTACGACCTGTTCAAGGAAGCGAAGGTGCGGCGCTTCCTTGCCCGCCAGCCGGAGTCGAAGTGGCGCGGCCGCATCCTCGAGCGCCTCTATCCATACCTGCAGCATTCGCCGGCCGCCGGCCGCGCCTTCACGCAGCGCTTCTTCAGCGAGGGCCTGGATCAGATCGCCGAGCCCTGGTTCGCGCACATCCCGCGCATGACGACGGCTCGCCGTGCATTGCAGTTCCTGCGCCCCGAGCTGCACGAGCGTGCAATGGCCTGGGACCCGAAGGCGGCGCTGCGCGCGACGCTGCCGGCCGGCATCGACCGCTGGGTGCCGCAGGGCCGCGACCAGTACGTCGAGGCGCACACGCTGATGTCGGGCTACCTGCTGTCCTCGCAGGGCGACCGCATGGGCATGGCGGCGTCGATCGAGGCGCGCTTTCCCTTCCTCGACCACCGCGTGATCGAGTTCGCCAACCGCCTGCCGCCGCAGTACAAGCTGCGTGGGCTGACCGAGAAGTACATCCTGAAGAAGGCGATGGCCGCCGAGCTGCCGCCGTCGATCACGAAGCGCAGCAAGCAGCCCTACCGCTCGCCGGACAGCTCGAGCTTCTTCGTCGACGGCAAGCCGCTGGACTACGTGGCCGAGCTGCTGAGCGCGAAGCGTGTCGACGAGGCCGGCCTGTTCGATCCGGTGGCGGTCGGCAAGCTGGTGGAGAAATGCCGCACCGGCAAGGCGCTGGGCTTCGGCGACAACATCGCCTTCGTCGGCGTGCTCTCGGCGATGCTGCTGCACGCGCAGTTCGTCGCGCCGGCCGGTGGGCCGCAGGCGCTCTCGGTCTGAGCTGCATGCTGCTGCACGAGGCCTTCGAGACCAGCTGCGCGCGGCTGCCGGCAAAGACGGCGATCGTCTGCGGCGCCGAGCGGGTCGCCTACGGCGAGCTCGCCGCGCGCGTCGACGCCTTGGCCACGCTGCTGCAGCGGCGCGGCGTGCAGCGTGGTGAGCGTGTCGCGCTCTACCTCGAACCGAGCGTCGAGTTCGCCGTCGCGGTGCATGCGGTGCTGCGCCTCGGCGCGGTGTTCATGCCGATCTCGCCGCTGACCAAGGCCGACAAGCTTGCCTACATGCTCGGCGATACGCGCGCCGCCGCGCTGCTGACGCAGGCCCGCCTGCAGCCGGTGTGGGCCGACGCGCTGGCACGCAGCGCCAGCGTGCACAGCGTGGTGGTGCATGGCGAAGGCGCCGCCGGCGAGCGCCTCGTCGCCTGGCCCGATGCGGCTGCGTCGCCCGGCGACGGCGCCCGTGCGCACGAACTGATCGACCAGGACCTTGCCGCGATCATCTACACCTCGGGCACCACCGGCGTGCCCAAGGGCGTGATGCTGACGCACCTGAACATGTGCAGCGCCTGGCGCGCGGTGCAGGCCTACATCGGCTTCCGCGAGGACGACGTGATCGGCCTGGCGCTGTCGCCCTCGTTCAGCTATGGCCTCTACCACGTGCTGATGGGCCTGGGCCTGGGGGCAACGCTGGTCATCGAACGTTCGAGCGCCTTCCCGGTCAAGGTGGTCGAGAACCTGGCGCGCGAGCGTGTCACCGTGTTCCCCGGCGTGCCGACGCTCTATTCGTCCATCCTCGGCCTGTCCAACCTGGCCAGCTTCGACCTGTCGGCGCTGCGCATCGTCACCAACGCCGCCGCTGCGCTGCCCGACGAGCATGTGCGCCGCCTCGCAGAACTGCTGCCCGGCGCGAAGCTGTACTCGATGTATGGCATGACCGAGTGCAAGCGCATCAGTTACCTGCCGCCCGAACAGCTTGCGATCCGCCCGACCAGCGTCGGCCGCGGCATCCCCAACCAGGAGTGCTGGCTGGTCGACGAGTTCGGCCGCCGCCTGCCGAACGGCTCCACCGGCGAGCTGGTGGTGCGCGGCAGCCACGTGATGAGCGGCTACTGGGAGAAGCCGGTCGAGACCGGCGAGCGGCTGAAGCCCGGTGCGGTGGAAGGCGAACGGGTGCTCTACACCGGCGACATCTTCCGCACCGATGCCGAGGGCTGGCTGTACTTCGTCGCACGTGGCGACGACATCATCAAGAGCCGTGGCGAGAAGGTCGCGCCGCGCGAGGTCGAGAACGCGATCTACGCGCTCGACGGCGTGCTCGACTGCGCGGTGATCGGCGTGCCCGACGAACTGCTCGGCCAGGCGGTCAAGGCCTTCGTCACGCTGAAGCCCGGCGTCACGCTGGCCGAGCGCGAGGTCATTCGTCACTGTTTGGCGCGGCTGGAAAGCTACATGGCCCCCAAATCGGTGGTGTTCGTCGACACGCTACCGCGGACCGATTCCGGGAAAATCCGCAAGTTGGACCTGCGCTGAGCACCTGCCGCGCAGCGCACGAGATCATCACAGGAGAATCTTCATGGCAGACACCAAGGCCGAGCTGCGCCAGTACATCCAGGACAACTTCATCATGGGCAGCACCGGCACGAAGTTCGCCGACGGCGACTCGTTCATGGAGCTGCACATCCTCGACTCGACCGGCTTCCTCGAACTGATCTCGCACCTCGAGGAGACCTACGGCTTCTCGGTGAAGGACGAGGAGATGATTCCGGAGAACCTCGACTCGCTCGCCGCGCTCGAGGCCTTCGTCGCGCGCAAGCGCGCCGCCTGAACCCGACGACCGACCAGAGGATCGCGCATGAGCCACCCCGCACTGACGCCCGACGTCCTGAAGTACGACATGGCCGCCGAGGCCGACCGCATCGGCCGCTGGATGGTCGACACGCTGGCCAACAAGCTGCACAAGCGCGGCGTCGTCGTCGCGATGTCCGGCGGCATCGACAGCTCCTGCTGCGCCGCGCTCGCCGTGCACGCGCTCGGGCCGAAGAAGGTGTTCGGCCTGCTGCTGCCCGAGCGTGACTCCAGTTCGTTCAGCTCGCACCGTGGGCGTTTGCTCGCCGAGCACCTGGGCATCGAGTACGAGGTCAACGACATCGCGCCGGCGCTCGAGGGCCTGGGCTGCTACGCGCGCCGCGACGAGGCGATCCGCCGCGTCTTCCCGCAGTACGGCGAAGGCTGGAAGAACAAGATCGTGATCGCCGGCGGCACGCAGCGCGGCATCAACTTCTTCAAGCTGGTCGTGCAGTCGCCGGACGGCGAGATGCTCGAGAAGCGCCTGCCGCTGAAGGACTACCTGCAGATCGTCGCCGCGACCAACTTCAAGCAGCGCGTGCGCAAGACGATGGAGTACTACCACGCCGACCGGCTGAACTACGCCGTCACCGGCACGCCGAACCGGCTCGAGTACGACCAGGGCTTCTTCGTCAAGAACGGCGACGGCGCGGCCGACCTGAAGCCGATCGCGCACCTGTACAAGTCGCAGGTCTACGCGATGGTGCGCCACCTCGGCGCGCCCGAGGAGGTCTGCAACGCGGTGCCGACCACCGACACCTACACGCTGGCGCAGGGCCAGGACGAGTTCTACTTCGCGCTGCCCTATGCGCAGATGGACCTCGCCGTGTGGGCGCACAACCACGGCCGGCCGGCCGCCGAACTGGCCACCGCGCTGGGCATCGATGAAGCACATGCCCAGCTGATCTACGCCGATATCGAGGCCAAGCGCCGCACCACGCACTACCTGCACGCGCGCCCCGAGCTGGTCGAGGCGATTCCCGAGATCCACGCCTGAGCGGGCGGGGCGCTCAGTTCAGCGTCTCGAAGGCCTCGGCCAGGCGCTGCACCTTGCCCGTTTCCGCCGCGTGGTAGCCGGCGATCGCCGCGATCGCTGCGCGCGCGGCCGGTGACTGCAGCATCTCCAGCACCGGCCGCACGTGCGGCTGGTCCAGCGCGGCGATGCGCAGCGCGAAGAAGTAGCGTTCGCGCAGCAGCGGGATGAAGTGCAGCCCGAAGCGCTGCGCCGCCGTCTGCACGCCGATGCCGACGTCGGCCATGCCGCTGGCGATGTAGGCCGCCACCGCGGCGTGGGTCAGCTCGGTGTCGGCGTAGCCCGGCACCTCGGCGGGGGCTATGCCCTCGCGCTCGAGCAGCAGTTCGGTCAGCACGCGCGTGCCCGAGCCCTGCGGGCGGTTCACGAAGCGCAGGTCACCGCGGCGCAGATCGGCCAGGCCGCGCAGCTTCTTCGGGTTGTCGCGTGCGACGAACAGGCCCTGCGTGCGCACCGCGACGTGCACCAGGCAGTGGGTGTCGGCGCGCAGCCAGCGCAGGTAGCGGTGCAGCGTGTGCGCCTCGAACTCGCCGATCGGCACGTGCAGGCCGGCGAGGTCGCAGTCGCCGCGTGCCAGTGCCGCGACCGACTCCAGGCTGTTGCGGTAGCGCAGTTCGACCGGCAGCTCGGCGGCGTGCATCAGCTCCATCAGCCGCGCGACCGCGAAGCCGTGGCTGGCGTCGATGCGCACCGCGGCGCGCTGCGGCGTCAGGCTGCGGTCGAGCTCGCGTTCCAGCTCGGAGGCGAGCGATTCCAGCAGCGGCGACAGCCGCGCGGCGATGCGCCGGTCGGCCCAGATCAGCTTGTGCGCCAGCTCGGTCAGCGCCGAGCCGCGGCCGCGGCCGGAGGTGACCAGCGGTGCGCCGAACAGCGTCTCGGCATCCTTGACCAGGCCCCAGGCATGCCGGTAGGACTGGCCGGCACCCCGCGCCGCCTCGGCCAGCGAGCCGGTGTCCTGCACGCCGGCGAGCAGCGCCAGCAGCGCGGTGCTGTCGATGTGCGGGCCGCCGGGCGGGCCGACGTCCCATTGCGGGCGCAGGGTGATGTCCATATAGGAAATGCAGAACATATTGTGCCTGCCGCCCCGCCGTACCCTGCCAGTCCATGAACACGACCGCGATTTCGCTGCAGTCCGTCAGCGAACAACTGCCGCGCCGCAAGCAGGCCCGGCGCCAGGGCCGCACGGCCGACGGCGCGACGCTGGACCAGGTGCGCGAGACGCTCGGCACGCTGCCGCTGCGCCGCGACCTGCTGATCGAGCACCTGCACGCGCTGAACGACCGCTTCGGCCAGCTGCGCACCGACCACATCGCGGCGCTGGCGCAACTGCTCAAGCTGGCCCAGGTCGAGGTGTTCGAGGTGGCGAGCTTCTATCACCACTTCGACGTGGTGCGCGAGGGTGCCGATGGCCGCTACGAGGCGCCGGCGAAGCTGACCGTGCGTGTCTGCAACGGCCTGTCCTGCGAACTGGCCGGCGCCGATGCGCTGCTGGCGAAGTTGCCGGCGCTGCTCGGCACCGAGGTGCGGGTGCTGGAAGCGCCTTGCGTCGGCCGCTGCGAGCAGGCGCCGGTGGCGGTGGTGCACCAGCGCGCCGTGCCGAAGGCCGATGCGGCGGCGGTGCAGGCGCTGGTGAAGGCCGATCGCCGCCACGACGACGTGCCCGCCGCCATCGACCTGGCCGGCTACCTCGCGCAAGGCGGCTACAAGCTGCTGCGCGACTGCCACGCCGGCATCCGCGACGTCGAGTCGGTGATCAAGGCGATGGAGGACTCCGGCCTGCGTGGCCTCGGCGGCGCAGGCTTCCCGTCCGGCCGCAAGTGGCGCATCGTGCGTGCGGAAGCGGCGCCGCGGCTGATGGCGGTGAACATCGACGAAGGCGAGCCGGGCACCTTCAAGGACCGCCACTACCTCGAGCGCGACCCGCACCGCTTCGTCGAAGGCCTGCTGGTCGCGGCCTGGGCGGTCGGCATCGCCAAGGTCTACGTCTACCTGCGCGACGAGTACCACGGCTGCCGCGCGCTGCTCGAGCGCGAACTCGCCGCGCTGCGTGCGGCGCCGCCGGTGCCGAACCTGCCCGAGATCGAACTGCGCCGCGGCGCCGGCGCCTACATCTGCGGCGAGGAGTCGGCGATGATCGAGTCGATCGAAGGCAAGCGCGGCATGCCGCGGCTGCGCCCGCCCTACGTCGCGCAGGTCGGCCTGTTCGGCCGGCCGACGCTGGAGCACAACTTCGAGACGCTGTTCTGGGTGCGCGACATCGTCGAGCGCGGCCCGCAATGGTTCGCCGCCAATGGCCGCCATGGCCGCCACGGGCTGCGCTCGTTCTCGGTCTCGGGCCGGGTGCGCGAGCCCGGCGTCAAGCTGGCGCCGGCCGGCATCACGCTGCGCGAGCTGGTCGACGAATACTGCGGCGGCCTGCCCGAGGGCCACGAGCTGTACGGCTACCTGCCCGGCGGCGCCTCCGGCGGCATCCTGCCGGCCGCCATGGCCGACATTCCGCTGGACTTCGACACGCTGCAGCCGCACGGCTGCTTCATCGGCTCGGCCGCGGTGATGGTGCTGAGCAAGAGCGCGACGCACACCGACCGTGCCGTCGACGCAGCGCGCAACCTGATGCGCTTCTTCGAGGACGAGTCCTGCGGGCAGTGCACACCCTGCCGCGCCGGCACCACGAAGACCCGCGCGCTGATCGCATCCGACCACTGGGACACCGCACTGCTCGCCGAGCTGTCGCAGGTGATGCGCGACGCGTCGATCTGCGGCCTCGGCCAGGCCGCGCCCAACCCGGTGGACTGCGTGGTCCGCTACTTCCCGCACGAGCTGGGGGCGTCATGAACAAGCCGGTCGAACTGATCGAATTCAGCCTCAACGGCAAGCCCGCCGCGGCGGCGCCGGGCGAGACCATCCTGCAGGTCGCCAAGCGCAGCGGCGTGCGCATCCCGCACCTGTGCGCGAAGGACGGCCTGGAGCCGGCCGGCAACTGCCGCGCATGCGTCGTCGAGGTGAAGGGCGAACGCACGCTGGCGCCGTCGTGCTGCCGTGTGCCGAGCGCCGGCATGACGGTGGACAGCGCCAGCCCGCGCGCCGTCGCCGCGCAGACCATGGTGCTCGAACTGCTGGTCAGCGACGCCGGCGAGGCGAGCGCGCAGCACAGCCACGACTCGGAGCTGCTGTTCTGGGCCGACAAGTGGAAGGCGCCGCGCGGGCGCCTGCCCGGACGCGAGAAGGTCGCCGCCGACGCCTCGCACCCGGCCTTCGAGGTCAACCTCGACGCCTGCATCCAGTGCACACGCTGCATCCGCGCCTGCCGCGACATCCAGGTCAACGACGTGCTCGGCCTGTCGCACCGCGGCGCACACGCGAAGATCGTGTTCGACCAGGACGATGCGGTCGGTTCGTCGAGCTGCGTCGCCTGCGGCGAATGTGTGCAGGCCTGCCCGACCGGCGCGCTGATGCCGGCACGTGGTGCCGGCCTCGCGAAGATCGAGCGCGAGGTCGATTCGGTCTGTCCGTACTGCGGCGTCGGCTGCCAGCTGACGCTGCATGTCGGCCGCGACGAGCAGGGCGATCAGAAGGTGCACTACGTGACCGGCCGCGACGGCCCGGCCAACCATGGCCGGCTGTGCGTCAAGGGCCGCTTCGGCTTCGACTACGTGCACAACGAGCGCCGCCTGACCACGCCGTTGGTGCGCCGCGAGGGCGTCGCCAAGGACCCGGCCGACATCGAACGTTTCAAGCGCGGCGAATTGCCGCTCGCGGCGCTGTTCCGCGAGGCGAGCTGGGACGAGGCGCTGGACCTCGCCGCCGGCGGCCTCGCGCGCATCCGCGACGCCACGCCGGCCGGCTCGCCGAGCCGCCTGGCCGGCTTCGGCTCGGCCAAGGGCAGCAACGAAGAGGCCTACCTGTTCCAGAAGCTGGTGCGCACCGGGCTGCGCACCCATAACGTCGATCACTGCACGCGGCTGTGCCACGCCAGTTCGGTCGCCGCGCTGCTCGAGGGCCTCGGCTCGGGCGCGGTGTCCAACCCGGTGGAGGACGTCGCGCAGGCCGACGTGATCCTGCTGATCGGCGCCAACCCGGCGTCCAACCACCCGGTCGCGGCGAGCTGGATGAAGAACGCGGTGCAGCGCGGCGCGCGACTGATCCTGGCCGACCCGCGGGCGACGCCGATGGCCCGCTTCGCGACCTGGCACCTGGCGTTCCGCCCCGATACCGACGTCGCGCTGCTGACCGGCCTGCTGCACGTGATCGTCGCCGAGGGCCTGGTCGACGAGAGCTTCGTCGCGGCGCGCGTCAACGGCTACGAGGCGGTCAAGGCGGCCGTCGCCGAGGCGACGCCGGAGCGCATGGCCGAGATCTGCGGCATCCCGGCCGACACCATCCGCGAGGTGGCACGGGCCTTCGCCACCTCCAAGGGCTCGATGATCCTGTGGGGCATGGGTGTCAGCCAGCATGTGCACGGCACCGACAACGCACGCTGCCTGATCGCGCTGTCGCTGCTGACCGGCCAGATCGGCCGCCCCGGCACCGGGCTGCACCCGCTGCGCGGCCAGAACAACGTGCAGGGGGCCAGCGACGCCGGCCTGATCCCGATGATGTACCCCAACTACCAGCGTGTCGTGCGCGAGGACGTGCACGCGCAGTTCGAATCGCTGTGGGGCACCTCGCTCGGCCAGCAGCCGGGGCTGACGGTGGTCGAGATCATGCACGAGGCGGCTGCCGGCCGGATCACCGGCATGTACGTCGAGGGCGAGAACCCGGCGATGAGCGACCCCGACCTCGACCATGCCCGTGCCGCGATGGCCAGGCTGGAGCACCTGGTCGTGCAGGACATCTTCGCGACCGAGACGGCGATCCTCGCCGACGTGGTGCTGCCGGCCTCGGCCTTCGCCGAGAAGTGGGGCAGCGTGACCAACACCGACCGGCTGATCCAGGTCGGCCGGCCGGCGCTCGACCCGCCCGGCCAGGCGCGCCAGGACCTGTGGGCGATCGAGCAGATCGGCCGCCGGCTCGGCCTGCCCTGGGCCTACTGGCGCGACGAGGACGGCGACGGTCATGCCGCCGCCGAAGCGCCGGCCGCCCGCGTCTACGAGGAGATGCGCGCGGTGATGGAGCCGCTGGCCGGTGTGCCGTGGAGCCGCCTGGTGCGCGAGGACGCGGTGGTGACGCCGGCCGAACGCGAGGACGAGCCGGGCCACGCGGTCGTCTTCATCGACCGTTTCCCGACCACCGACGGCCGGGCCAACCTGGTGCCGGCACGTTTTGCCGCCGGGCCGGAGCAGCCGGACAGCGAGTTCCCGTTCGTCATCTCGACCGGCCGGGTGCTGGAACACTGGCACACCGGCGCGATGACACGCCATGCGGACGTGCTCGACGCGCTGGCGCCGGTGGCGACGATCAGCATCCACCCCGACGACGCGGCGCGCCTCGGCGTCGTCCACGGCGGCGCGTTGCGCGTCGAGTCGCACCACGGTGCGATCGAGGGCGTGGCCGACGTCACCCGGGCGGTCAACCCCGGCCACCTGTTCGTGCCCTTCGCCTACTGGGAAGCGGCCGCGAACCGGCTGACCGGCTCGGCGCTGGACCCGTTCGGCAAGATCCCCGGGTTCAAAGTCACCGCAGTGCGGGCATTTGCCGTGTCCGGCTGAGGTCTTGGGGGAAGGCCCTACCAGGGGCCGGGGCATACTCGGCGGATGTACGAAACCCACTTCGGGATCAGCGGGCCGCCGTTCCAGCTCAGCCCCGACCCGAGCTTCTACTTCGACAGCCAGGGCCACCACGAGGCGCTGGCGGAGTTGCGCCGCGGGCTGAACGACCCGAGCGGGCTCGTCGTCGTCAGCGGCGAGATCGGTGCCGGCAAGACGACGCTGGTGCGTACGCTGCTCGCCGAGATCGACCCGGCGCGCCTGGTGGTGGGCCAGGTGCTGACGACGCAGCTCGACGACACCGAGTTGATGCGCTCGGTGATGCTGTCCTTCGGTGCGCCGGCCGACGGCAAGACGGCGGACGAACTGACCGAGGCGCTGCAGGGCTTCCTGCTGACACAGGCCAAGCAGGGCCGGCGCGCGGTGCTGATCGTCGACGAGGCGCAGAACCTGGACCGCTCGGCCTTCGAGCGGCTCGTGCTGCTCGAGCGCGGCCACTCGCCGACACGCGTGCCGCTGAAGATCTGCCTGGTCGGCCAGCCGGAACTGCGCGACATGCTGATCGCGCCCGAACTGGTGGCGCTGCGCCAGCGCATCGGCGTGCAATGCCACCTCGGGCCGCTTGCGCTCAACGAGACCGGCGCCTACATCCGCCACCGGCTCGCCAAGGTGGGCTGGACCGGCAAGCCGAGCTTCGAACCCGGCGCCTTCGAGGAGGTGTTCCGCTGGACCGGCGGCATTCCGCGACGCATCAACCTGCTGTGCAACCGGCTGATGCTGTCGCGCTTCCTGAGCGGCAAGGACGCCGTCGACGCCGCCGCGGTGGCCGAGACGGCGAAGGACCTGCGCGCCGAGATCGGCGACACCTCGCCGCCCCCGCCACCGTTGCCCGCGCTGCCGGTGCTGCAGGAGGCCGTCGAGGCGGCCGCGCCGCCGCCACCGGCTGCTGCCGCGGTCGCCGCTCCCATCGCCGCCCCGGCGCCGAGCCCGGTGCCCGCAGCCGTCGCTGCCAAGGCTCCGGCCAGCCCGCCGCCGGCGGCGAAGAAGCCGGCCCGCGCCAGCGCGGCGCCGCCTCCGCCGCCAGCCAGCGTCGACCTCGAGATCGACCTCGATGTCGAGCCGGTGTCCGACGAGCAGCGCCCGACCATCCCGCCGTTGCGCCAGGGTGTCGATGCACGCCCGCTGCTGTGCGTGGTCGGCGGCCAGGGCGAACACGTCAAGGCGGCGGCGCTGATGCACGCGATGGCTGCGCGCCCCGAACTGCCGGTGACCCTGCTGGTGCGCTGCTACGCGAACAGTGCCTTCGAGCGCCACCGCGACATGTTCGCCGGCCTCGACGTCGCCGGGCGGCTGGTCAGCCTGGGCATCGCCGGCGGCACCTACGCCGGCCGCGCGGCCGAGCTGATGAAACGTTTCGAGTTCGTCGTCGACCACTGCCAGCCGGCCGCCGTGATCGTGTTCGACGGCAGCGACGCGGCGCTGTCCTGCGGCCTGGTCGCCAGCCGCAAGGGCCTGCCGGTGCTGCATGTCGGCGCCGGCCTGCGCAGCGGCACCAACACCGACGCGGCCGACATCACGCGGCGCCTCGCCGACCAGCTGTCCGACGTGCTCTACACCACCGAGTCGGCCGCCAACCAGCAGCTCGCGCAGGAGGGCGTCGCCGCCGACCGCATCCGCTTCGTCGGCAACACGCTGGCCGACGCGCTGCAGATCGCGCTGCGCACCAAGCTCGCGGTGCCGAACCCACGCGAGCGCCTGGGCCTGCCGGCGAACCTGCTGTCCGACCGCAACGGCTACGGCGTCGTCGTGCTCGACTCGATGGCCAACGTCGGCGACCGCCAGGTGCTGTCGGAGCTGATCAGCATCCTGCGTGCCGTCGCCCACGACGTGCCGCTGGTCTGGCCGATGCACACGCGCACGCGCGAGCAGATGGCCAAGTTCAAGCTCGACGCGATCGTCGCCAGCGAGCGCATCGCGACGCTGCCTTCACAGAGTTACTCGTCGCTGGTGCAGCTGATGAGCAACGCGACCTGCGTGATCACCGACTCGTGGAACGTGCAGGAAGAGGCGACCATGCTCGCGATCCCCTGCCTGACGATCGGCGTCGGCCAGGAGCGCACGCTGACGGCGACGCTGGGCTCGAACCAGGTCGTCGGCCGCAACAAGGCACTCGCCACCAGGGCGATGTGGGACTGCATCTTCAACGGTGGCAAGCGCGGCCGCACGCCGGAGCTGTGGGACGGCCACGCGGCCGAGCGCATCGCCGAGCACATGGCCGGCTTCCTCGCGGCGCGGCGCAAGGCCGCCACAGGCGTCACGGCCTGAGCCATCGCGCCGTGCGCGGCGCCAGCACCCCGGTGGCCAGCGCGGTGCCGATCAGGATGACCACGCAGCCGCTCGCCATCGCGCCGGTCAGCGGCTCGGCCAGGAAGATCCAGCCCCACAGCACCGCGAAGGCCGGGATCAGGAAGGTCACGGTGATGGCATTGGACGCGCCCACATGCGCGATCAGCCGGAAGTACATCAGGTAGGCGAGGCCGGTGCACAGCACGGCGAGCAGCGCGACCATGGTCCACGCACGAGGCGAGGGCATCTGCGCCGGCCACCACCACAGCGCCGGCAGCGCGAGCAGCAGCGCGGCCGACAACTGGCTGCCCGCCGCGACGGCCATCGGCGCAACGCCCTGCAGCCGCTTCTTCGTGTAGCTGGCCGCGAGCCCGTAGCACAGCGCCGCGGCAAGGCAGGCGACGATCGCCCAGCCCGAGCCGCCGGGCTTGAACGAAGCCTTCTCCCACGCGAGGCCGAGCACGCCGGCGAAGCCGATCGCCAGCCCGGCGATGCGCGGCGCGGTCGGCCGGTCACCCAGCCACGCCCAGGCGATCAGCGCGCCCCACAGTGGCGTCGACGCATTGAAGATCGACGACAGCCCGGCGCTGATCGACAGCGCGGCGTAGCTGAAGCCGAGGAAGGGCAGGGCGGAGTTGGTCAGCCCGACGACGAAGATCGGCCGCCAGTGCGCGCGCAGCACCGCGAACTGTCCGCGCCAGGCGAGCAGCGGCAGCAGCACCAGCGCCGCGCCGCCGACACGCACCGCCGCCAGCGCGACCGGCCCGAACTCCGCCGCGCCGAGGCGCATGAACAGGAAGGAGGCACCCCAGATCGCGGCCAGCGCGATCAGTTCGCCGATGTCCATGGGCCTCATGCGCTCGCCTCCAGCTGCAGCAGCGACTGCTTGCGCTGCACGCCGCCGGCGTAGCCGGTCAGCGAGCCGTCCTGGCCGAGCACGCGGTGGCAAGGCACGACCAGCGAGGCCGGATTGCGCCCGACCGCCGCGCCGACGGCCCGCACCGCACGTGGCTTGCCGATCGCCTGGGCCAGCTCGCCGTAGCTGCAGGTGCGCCCGGCCGGGATGCGCAGCAGCGCGGCCCACACGCTGCGCTGGAACGCCGTGCCCTGCAGGTCCAGCGGCAGCTCGAACGATCCCGATTCGCCGGCGAAGTAGCGGCGCAGCTGCGCCGCCGCGTCGCGCAGCAGCGGATCGTCCGGACGAAGCGGCGCGCGCAGCGTGCCCGGGTGGTGCTTCTGGCCTTCGAACCACAGGCCGGCCAGGCCGTTTGCGGTGCGCGCGATGCGCACCGCTCCGAGCGGCGTGTCGAGCAGCGCCTGCGCGGTGCAGCAGGCATCGAGGGTGTGGGCGAGTGTCGTCATCGGGTCGTCTCCAGGCTGTTCCACAGGCGCAGCACGGCGTAGGCACGCCATGGGCGCCAGGCTTGCGCGCGTTCGTCGGCCGCGCGCTGGTGAGGGGTGCCGAACAGCTGCTTCATCGCCTTCAGCACGGCGACGTCGTTCGGCGGGAACGCGTCGGGCCAGCCGAACGCGCGCATCGCGATGTAGTGCGCCGTCCACGGTCCGATGCCGGGCAGTTCGCACAACGCGGCGATGAAACCGTCGGGGCTGGCACCGGGCGCCATCAACGCATCGAGCTCCGGCCAGGCCGTCGCCAGCGCGATCAGCGCCTGCGCCCGCTGGCGCACGATGCCGAGACTCGCGATGTCGGACAGCGCCGCACTGGCCAGCACGGCCGGCTGCGGGAACTGCCGGGCCAGCGTGGGCCAGGGGGTGGCGAGTGGTTCGCCGAAACGTTCGACCACCCGCCGCGCCAGCGTACGCGCTGCCGCGACGGTGACCTGCTGGCCGAGCACCGCGCGCACCGCCAGTTCGAAGCCGTCGACGCTGCCCGGCAGGCGGATGCCCGGGCCGCCGGGCAGGTCGGCGAGCGCCGCATCGATGTGTGCCGGCGCCGCGTCGAGGTCGAGCCAGCGACGTGCCGCTGCGACGACACGTGCGCTCGCCGGCGCCAGTGCCGGTGCGAACCGAAGCTGCACGCGGTCGCGCGAGGGGTCGAAGCGCGCCTCGAGCCAGCCTCCCTCCGGTGCGAGCGCACCGGCACGCAGCGTGCGCCGGATCGTCGTCGCATCGACCTCCTCGATACCGGGGATCGCCCGCTGCGCGACGAAGCGCAGCAGCGCCGTCTGGTCGAACGGCGCACGGTACGCCAGCGTCAGCGTCACCGCGTCCACCGTGTCGGCGTCGTGCAACGCAGCGTCGTCCGCTGCGCCGCGCAGCCGCGTCGGGCTCATGCGGTACTGCTCGGCGAACGCCGCGTTGAAGCGGCGCAGGCTGCGGAACCCGCTCGCCAGCGCGACCTGCGCGACCGGCATCGTGCTGTCGGTCAGCAACTGCTTCGCGAGCAGCAGCCGGCGCGTTTGCAGGTACTGCATCGGTGTCACGCCCTGGTCCGCGCTGAAGATGCGGCGCAGGTGGCGATCGCTGACGCCGAGCTTCGCGGCCAGCGCCGCGAGCGACGCCGCTTCGCCGCTTGCCGCCTGCGCGTTCAGCGCGAGCGCCGCCTGGCGGGCGAGCGTGCGCGACGCGTCCATCACGCTCCAAGGCAGCCCGGCGCCCGGTGCGATCTCCGGGCGGCACTTCAGGCACGGCCGGAACGCTGCTGCCTCGGCCTGCGCCGGTGTCTCGAAGAAGCGGCAGTTGCGCCGCTGCGGCGTGCGCACGCGGCAGATCGGCCGGCAGTAGATGCCGGTCGACGTGACCCCCACGAACAGGCGTCCGTCGAAACGGGCATCGCGGGCGGCGAGGGCCTGGTAGGCGGCGTCGGCATCGAAGTCCATGGCCCTGATTATGGTCAGCGGGCGGCCGGCCGCTGGCCGGATTCGGACATGCCGATCGGGGCCGTTCACGGTGTCGCCAAGGTGACCCGCCGGGCGGGTTTCCACGATCACCGGCGGAATGGCCGTTCGCATACAACCAAGGCCGTCCGGCGGTGCTGACGCCCCGGGAAGTCCATGCGGGAGACGAGGGCTTGCAGCTACTGCAGATCATCATCAGCGGCATCGCGCAGGGTTGCATCTACGGCCTGATCGCGCTGGGCTTCGTGCTGATCTACAAGGCGACCGAGACGGTCAACTTCGCGCAGGGCGAGCTGATGATGCTCGGCGCGTTCTGCGGCCTCGGCCTGATGACGCTGCTCGGCTTCCCGTTCTGGCTCGCCGTGCTGTCGGCGATCGCCGCGATGGCGCTGTTCGGCGTCGCGCTCGAGCGGGTCGTCGTGCGGCCCATCCTCGGCCAGCCGTCGTTCTCGATCGTGATGCTGACGATCGGCATCGGCTACGTCGCGCGCGGGCTGATCACGATGATCCCGACCATCGGCACCGAGACGCACACGCTGCCGGTGCCGTACAAGGACCAGGCCTGGAATGCCGGCGCGCTGGTGCTCAATGTCGAGCAGCTCGTCGTGATCGCCGCGACGGCCGTGCTCAGCGCGCTGCTGTACCTGATGTTCCGCTATACCAAGCTCGGCGTCGCGATGCAGGCTTCGTCGCAGAACCAGCTCGCCGCGTACTACATGGGCATTCCGGTGAAGCGGCTCAACGGCCTCGTCTGGGGCCTCGCCGCCGCCGTCGCCGCCGTCGCCGGCCTGCTGCTCGCGCCGATCACCTTCGTGCACGCGAACATGGGCTTCATCGGGCTGAAGGCGTTCCCGGCAGCCGTCGTTGGCGGCTTCGGCAGCCTGCCCGGCGCGATCGTCGGCGGCATGGTCATCGGCGTCGTCGAGGCACTGTCGGGCTTCTATCTGCCCGAAGGCTTCAAGGACATCGCCGCCTATGTCGTCGTGCTGGTCATGCTCGTCGTGCGCCCGAACGGGCTGTTCGGCGAGAAGTTGCGCAAGAAGGTGTAGGACGAGATGCGCTTCATCTTCAAGACCCGCTACGAGCAGGACATCCGCATCGCCAAGCATGGCGGTTATGTGTTCTGGTACGGCGCGCTGCTGCTGGTGATGCTCGCCGCGCCGTGGATCTTCCCGGAGTACTGGCTCGCGCAGGTCACCTTCGTGCTGATCTACGCGATCGTCGGCCTCGGGCTGATGCTGCTGTCCGGCTTCACCGGGCAGTTCTCGCTCGGCCATGCCGCCTTCCTCGGCGTCGGTGCGTACACGCAGGCAGCGCTGACCGGTGCCGGCGTGCCGTTCCCGATCGCGCTCGCCGCGGCGGCGGCGATCTCGGCCGCCGTCGGCGTGATCGTCGGGCTGCCGGCGCTGCGCCTGAAGGGTATCTACCTCGGCATCGCGACACTCGCGTTCGGCTTCATCGTCGAGGAGGTGTTCGCGCGCTGGGAACACGTCACCGGCGGCAACGCCGGCAAGCACGTCAAGGCGCCCGACCTGTTCGGCTGGACGCTGGACAGCGGCGAGTCGTTCTTCTACCTGTGCCTCGTCGTCACCGTGCTGGCGACGCTCGCGATCCTCAACCTGCTGCGCTCGCCGACCGGGCGCGCCTTCGTCGCGATCCGCGACTCCGAGATCTCGGCGCAGAGCATGGGCATCCATCTGGCGCGCTTCAAGACGATGTCGTTCGCGATCTCGGCGGCGCTCGCCGGCGTCGGCGGCGCGCTGTACGCGCACAAGCTGAAGTTCATCTCGCCCGACCAGTTCGGCGTGCTGCAGTCGATCGACCTGATCCTGATGATCGTCATCGGCGGTCTCGGCTCGGTGCATGGTGCCTTCCTCGGCGCGATCTTCCTGATCACGATGCCGCAGGCGATCGCGCTCGCGAAGGACTACCTGCCCGACGCGATCGCACTTGCGCCGGGCCTGCAGGGTGTCGTCTACGGCTCGGTGCTGATCGCCTTCGTGCTGTTCGAGCCGCTCGGCCTGTACGGCCGCTGGCTGAAGTTCCGCACCTGGTTCCAGATCTTCCCGTTCTACCGGCGTGGCATGTTCAAGCGGCAGAAGTCGTTCCAGAAGTCGGAGCGGCTGAAATGAGCACGAACCTGCTGCTCTCCGCCAAGGACCTGAGCGTTCGCTTCGGCGGCGTGCTCGCGGTCAACCAGGTCAGCTTCGACGTGCAGCGCGGCGAGGTGTTCACGCTGATCGGCCCGAACGGCGCCGGCAAGACGACGGTGTTCAACCTGATCAGCCGCATCTACACGCCGACCTCGGGCTCCATCGAGTACGACGGCGCGCCGCTGCTCGCCCATGCGCCGCACCAGATCGCGCAGCTCGGCATCGCACGCACGTTCCAGAACATCGAGCTGTTCGAGCATGCGACGGTGCTGCAGAACCTGCTGATCGGCCGCCATGTGCATCGCGAGACCGGCTTCTGGAGCCAGCTGCTGTTCACGCCGGCGACACGCGCCGCCGAGGTGCGCGCCCGCCACAAGGCGGAAGAGGTGATCGACCTGCTCGACCTGCAGAAGCACCGCGAGTCGCTGGTCGCCGGCCTGCCCTATGGCGTGCGCAAGGTCGTCGAACTCGCCCGCGCGCTGTGCACCGAGCCGAAGCTGCTGCTGCTGGACGAACCTTCGTCGGGCCTGAACGTCGAGGAGACCGACGACATGGCGTTCTGGATCGGCGACATCCGCGACGAGCTCGGCGTCACCGTGCTGATGGTCGAGCACGACATGTCGCTGGTCTCCAAGGTGTCGGACCGCGTGCTGGCGATGAACCAGGGCGAGGTGCTCGCGCTCGGCACGCCGGCCGAGGTACAGCGGCATCCGGGCGTGATCGAAGCTTACCTGGGCAGTGCCGGCGACGTCGAGAGCCTGCGGAGGAAGGCCGCATGACCGACGTGCTGACGCTCGCCAACGTCGAGAGCAGCTACGGGCCGATCCGCGCGATCCGCGGCGTCAGCCTGAAGGTGGCCAAGGGCACCATCGTCACCGTGCTCGGCTCGAACGGCGCCGGCAAGACGACCATCCTGAAGACCATCTCCGGCATCCTCGACCCGACCAAGGGCACGGTCGAGTTCAAGGGCGAGGACATCACCGCCAAGGACCCGGCGCTGATCGTGCAGCGCGGCCTCAGCCACGTGCCCGAGGGCCGCGAGGTGTTCCCGCTGCTGTCGGTGCACGACAACCTGATGATGGGCGCCTACACGCGGCGCGACCGCGACGGCGTCGCGCGCGACGTCGAGGCGGTCTACGGCTACTTCCCGATCCTGCGCGAACGCTCGAAACAGGACGCCGGGCTGCTGTCCGGCGGGCAGCAGCAGATGCTGGCGATCTCGCGCGCGCTGATGGCCGCGCCCGAGCTGATGCTGCTCGACGAGCCCAGCCTCGGCCTGTCGCCGCGGCTGACGCGCGAGATCTTCGAGATCGTCATCCGCATCAACCGCGAGCGCGGCACGACGCTGCTGCTGGTCGAGCAGAACGCGAACATGGCGCTCAACGTCGCCGACCAGGGCTACGTGCTGGAGAACGGCCGCATCGTGATGGAGGACTCCTGCGAGCGCCTGCGCGAGAAGGAGGACATCAAGGAGTTCTACCTCGGCATGAAGGACTCCGGCGTGCGCGGCGAGCGGCGCTGGAAGAAGAAGAAGACCTGGAGGTGAAGCGATGCCGAACATCTGGGATCTCAGCAGCCTGAAACCGCGTACCGACATCGTCGTGCCCGGCGAGACGATGGCGTCCCTGTTCTGGAATGCCGCCGCGCAACGTGGCGAACGGGTCTTCATGCGCCAGAAGGAACTCGGCCTGTGGCGCGAGTGGACCTGGGCGCAGACCGCGCAGGCGGTGCGCGAGATCGCCCATGGCCTGATTGCGCTCGGCCTGCAGCCGGGCGACTGCGCGGCGATCCTCGCCAACACGCGTACCGAATGGCTGCTCGCCGACATGGCGATCCTGTCCTGCGGCGGCGTCAGCAACGGCATCTACCCGACCGATGCGGCCGAGCAGGTGCAGTACCTGTGTGAGGACTCGCGCAGCACCGTGCTGTTCGTCGAGGACGAGGAGCAGCTCGACAAGGCGCTGGAAGTGCGCGAGCGCCTGCCGCTGCTGCGCAAGGTGGTCGTGTTCGACACCAAGGGCCTGCGCGATTTCGCCGACCCCGGCGTGATCGACCTCGACGCGCTGCGCGAACTCGGCCGCCTGCATGCGCAGGACCATCCGGGCGTGCTGGAGGCGCGGGTCGCCGCGGTGCAGCCGGGCGACCTGGCGATCCTGGTCTACACCTCGGGCACGACCGGCAAGCCCAAGGGCGCGATGCATTCGCACGCCGGGCTGGTCTACACGGTGCGCGGCTACAACCTGATCGTCGCGCAGGACGAGAACGACGAGCGCATCGCCTTCCTGCCGCTGTGCCACATCGCCGAGCGCATCGGTGGCGCCTTCTTCGCCGTCTACACCGGCTCGGTGCTGAACTTCGTCGAACGGCCCGAGACGGTGCCGGAGAACGTGCGCGAGATCGCGCCGACGGTGTTCACCGCCGTGCCGCGGGTGTGGGAGAAGCTGTATTCCGGCGTGACGATCGCGCTGCGCGAATCGAGCCGCGTGCAGCAGCTCGCCTACGGCTGGGGCATCGCCGTCGGCATGAAGATCGTCGACCGTGCGCTCGCGAAGCAGCCGGTCGGCGCCTGGCTGAAGCTGCAGTTCCACGTGGCCCGCTTCATCGCGCTGAACAACGTGCGCAAGCTGATCGGCGTGCACCGTGCGCGCTTCTGCGTCACCGGCGCGGCGCCGATCTCGCCCGAGCTGATCAAGTGGTACCTCGCGCTCGGCGTGCCGCTGGGCGAGGTGTGGGGCATGACCGAGACCTGTGGCGCCGCGACGGCGACGCCGATCGGCACGATCAAGCCTGGCATGGTCGGCCCGGCCTGCCCGTTCAACGAGGTGCGGCTCGACCCGCTCACCGGCGAGATCCAGGTGAAGGGTCCGAACGTCTTCATGGGCTACCTGAACCTGCCCGAGAAGACCGCCGAGACCTTCACGCCCGACGGCTGGCTGCGCACCGGCGACGTCGGCGAGGTCGACGCCGACGGCTACTACCGCATCACCGACCGGATGAAGGACATCATCATCACGGCCGGCGGCAAGAACATCACGCCCAGCGAGATCGAGAACGACCTGAAGTTCTCCCCCTTCATCACCGACGCGGTGGTGATCGGCGACAAGCGGCCCTTCCTGACGGTGATCGTGATGATCGACCAGGAGAACGTCGAGAAGTTCGCCCAGGACCGCGACATCCCGTTCAGCAACTACACCAGCCTGACGCGCGCGAAGGAAGTGCAGGCGCTGATCTGGGGCGAGATCGAGCGCGTCAACAACAAGTTCGCGCGCGTCGAGCAGATCAAGAAGTTCTTCCTGCTCGAGACGCAGCTCAGCGCCGAGGACGAGGAGCTGACGCCGACGATGAAGCTCAAGCGCAAGTTCGTCGAGAAGAAGTATTCCGACCGCATCGAGGCTCTGTACCGATCCTGACCGCCGAAGGAGGCAAACGATGAAGACTCTGCTCAACCGTTCTCTCACTCTCGGTGCGGCCGCGCTGCTCGCGCTGGCCGGAGCCGACGCCGGCGCGCAGGCCGTGCAAGGCGTCAGCAAGACCGAGATCGTGATCGGCTCGATCCAGGACCTGTCCGGGCCGATCGCCGGCTTCGGCAAGCAGGTCCGCCAGGGCATGCTGCTGCGTGTCGACGAGATCAACGAGCAGGGCGGCGTCAACGGCCGCAAGCTCAAGCTGTTGATCGAGGACTCGGCCTACGACCCGAAGAAGGCCGTGCTCGCCGCGCAGAAGCTGGTCAACCAGGACAAGATCTTCGCGATGGTCGCACACATCGGCACGCCGACCAACAACGCGGCGATGCCGGTGCAGTTCGAGAAGAACGTCATCAACTTCTTCCCGGTCACGGCGGCGCGCGAAATGACCGAGCCGGTGCACAAGCTGAAGTTCGCCGGCGGATCGAGCTACTACGACCAGATGCGCGTCGCGCTGCCCAAGCTGGTCAAGGACAAGGGGGCCAAGGCCGTCTGCACGATCTACCAGGACGACGAGTTCGGCCTCGAGGTGTTCCGCGGCGCCGAGGCGGGCCTGAAGGCGTTGAACATGGACTTCGTCGAGAAGACCACCTACAAGCGCGGCGCGACCGACTTCTCGTCGCAGGTCGCGCGCATGAAGGCGGCCAACTGCGACCTGGTGGTGCTGGGCACGATCATCCGCGAGACCATCGGCACCATCGCCGAAGGTCGCAAGACCGGCTTCAACCCGACCTACCTGGGCTCCAGCGCGACCTACACCGACCTGATCCACAAGCTCGGCAAGAAGGCGATGGACGGCCTGTACGCGACCCACACGGTGCAGCACCCCTACCTCGACGAGGCCTCGCCGAAGATCCAGTTCTGGGCGAAGAAGTACCAGACCAAGTTCGGCGATGACCCGACGGTGTTCTCGGTCTACGGCTACTCGGCGATCGACACCTTCATCGTCGCGGCGCAGAAGGCCGGTGCGAACCTGACGGTGGACAGCTTCATCAAGGCGATGGAGTCGACCACCTTCGCGCCGGACATGTTCGGCTCGGCCGAACTGACCTTCAGCCCGAGCAAGCGCGCCGGAAGCAACATGACGCGCATGTCGCAGCTGCAGGATGAACGCTGGAAGCCGGTGACCGACTACGTCAAGCCGCAGTGAGCGCGGTGAACGGCCGCGCCTACGAGACGATGTAGGCAGCGGCGCCGGTGGCGAGCAGCTTGCCGTCGGCGCCGCAGAACTCCATGCGCGTCGAGGCGACGCGCGAGCCCAGCCGCAGCACCTGCGCGCTGAGTTCGAATCGCTCGCCGATGGCCGGGCGCAGGTAGTCGATGCGCAGGTCGATGGTGCCCAGCTTGCCGAAGCGGTGCAGGCGCTGAAGCGGCGGCTCGTCCATGTGGCGGGCGCCGATCGCGGCCATCACCGCCAGGCCGCCCATCGCGTCCAGGCCGGCGCTGATCACGCCGCCGTGCAGGCGACGGTGGGCGTAGTGGCCGATCAGTTCCTCGCGCATCTCGATGTGGCCGCTGACCGCATCGCCGCCGACCTCGCCGATGTGCAGCCCGAGCAGGCGGTTGAAGACGATGCGCTGCTCGAAGATGTCCTTCAGGCCGTTGACGAACTCGGGTTCGAAGTGGATGGGCATGGGTTGAAGAGGATGGCCGGCGGCGCTGCCGCTCTCGATAATGCATTGTCCACGCCCCGCGGCGTGAGGAGGGCACGATGACCCACGCGATGATCTACGAGGCCGTGCGCACGCCGCGCGGCAAGGGCAAGAAGGACGGCAGCCTGCACGAGGTCAAGCCGGTCGATCTGCTGGCCGGGCTGCTGGTGAAGCTGCAGAAGCGCCTGGACTTCGACCCCGCGGCGCTCGACGACGTGGTGATGGGCGTGGTCTCGCCGATCGGCGAGCAGGGTTCGGTGATCGCCAAGACGGCGGCACTGAAGGCGGGCTGGGACTTCCGCGTTGCCGGCGTGCAGATCAACCGCTTCTGCGCCTCCGGGCTGGAGGCGGTCAACCTGGCGGCGCAGAAGGTCGCCAGCGGCTGGGAGGACCTGGTCATCGCTGGCGGCGTCGAGAGCATGTCGCGCGTGCCGATCGGCAGCGACGGCGGCGCCTGGGCGCAGGACCCGGCGACCAACCTGGCGACCGGCTTCGTGCCGCAGGGCATCGGCGCCGACCTGATCGCGACGCTGGCCGGCTGGGGCCGCGAGGACGTCGACCGCTATGCGCTGGCCTCGCAGCAGCGCGCCGCCGCGGCGCAGGCCGAAGGCCGCTTCGACCGCTCGGTGATCGCGGTCTCCGACGACATCGGCCTGCCGGTGCTGGAACGCGACGAGTTCATCAAGCCGCGCACGACGCTGGAGGGCCTGGGGCAGCTGAAGACGGCGTTCACCGAGCTCGGCGCGATGGGCTTCGACGCGGTGGCGCTGATGCGCTACCCGCAGGTCGAGCGCATCACGCATGTGCACACCGCCGGCAACTCGTCGGGCATCGTCGACGGTGCCGCGGCGGTGCTGATCGGCAGCGAGGCCAAGGGCCGCGAACTCGGGCTGACACCTCGCGGGCGCATCGTCGCCACTGCACTGTCCGGCGCCGACCCGACCATCATGCTGACCGGGCCGATGCCGGCCTCGCGCAAGGCGCTGGCGAAGGCGGGCCTGACGGTGGACGACATCGACCTGTTCGAGGTCAACGAGGCCTTCGCTGCCGTGCCGATGCGCTTCATGCACGAGATGGGCGTGCCGCACGACAAGGTCAACGTCAACGGTGGCGCGATCGCGCTCGGCCACCCGCTGGGCGCGACCGGCGCGATGCTGCTCGGCACGCTGCTCGACGAACTGGAGCGGCGCCAGCTGAAGCGGGGGCTGATCACCCTGTGCGTCGGCGGCGGCATGGGCATCGCGACCATCATCGAGAGGGTCTGAGCTTGAAGACCATCCGCTACGAACTGGGCGCCGACGGCATCGCGACGATCACCCACGACGCCCCCGGCGCGCCGGTCAACACGATGACCGAGCAGTGGCAGGCCGACCTCGCCGACGCGGTGGCCCGCGTCGAGGCCGACAAGGAACGCCTCAAGGGCGTGCTGGTGATGTCGGCGAAGAAGACCTTCTTCGCCGGCGCGCAGCTCGACGGCGTGCTGAAGCTGAAGGCCGAGGATGCGGCGGCAAGCTTCAAGGGCATCGAGGCGATGAAGGCTTGCTTCCGCCGGCTCGACCTGCTCGGCCGCCCGGTGGTCGCGCTGCTCAACGGCGCCGCGCTCGGCGGCGGCTGGGAGGTGGCGCTGGCCGCGCACGCCCGCTTCGCGCTGGATGACCGGGGCGAGCGCAAGATCCAGTTTGGCACGCCGGAGGTCTCGCTCGGCCTGATTCCGGGCGCGACCGGCATCACGAAGACGGTGCGCCTGCTCGGCCTGATGGCGGCGCAGCCCTACCTGATGGAAGGCAAGCTGTTCGGGCCGCGCGAGGCGATGGACCTCGGCCTGGTCGACGGCATCGGCTCGACGATGGACGACCTGCGCGAACTGGCGCTGGCCTGGATCGCCGACAACCCGCAGCCGCAGCAGCCCTGGGACCGCAAGGACTACAGGATGCCTGGCGGCACACCGGCCAGCCCGAAGATCGCTGCAGGCCTGGTGGTGGCGCCGGCGATGCTGAGCGCAAAGACGCAGGGGCTCTATCCCGCGGCGGAGGCGATCCTCGAGACCATGGTCGAAGGGGCGCAGGTCGACTACGACACGGCCACGCGCATCGAGAGCCGCAAGCTGGCGAAGATCATGGTCGGGCAGAACGCCAGGAACATGATCACCGCGTTCTTCTTCAACCTGAACGCGATCAAGGCCGGCAAGTCGCGGCCGGCGGGCTTCGCACCGTGGAAGCCTGCGCGTGTCGGCGTGCTCGGCGCCGGCATGATGGGTTCGGGCATCGCCCATGCCAACGCGTCGCGTGGCATGGCCTGCGTGCTGAAGGACGTGACGATCGAGAAGGCGAGGGCGGGGCACGAGGCGGTGCGCAGGATCACCGCGCCGCTGGTCGCCAAGGGGCGCCTGGACGAGCTGAAGCAGGCGGCGCTGCTGAACCTGATCACGCCGACCGCCGAGGCGACCGATCTGAAAGGCTGCGAGCTGATCATCGAGGCGGTGTTCGAGCAGCGCGAGCTGAAGGCGAAGGTCACGCGCGAGGCCGAGCCGTTGCTGGCCGAAGGCGGCGTGTTCGCCTCCAACACCTCGACGCTGCCGATCGGCGGCCTGGCGCGCGCCAGCCGCACGCCGCAGCGTTTTGTCGGTCTGCACTTCTTCTCGCCGGTGCACAAGATGAAGCTGGTCGAGATCATCCGCGGGCCGCAGACCGACGATCAGACCATCGCCCGCGCCTACGACTACGTGCTCGCGCTGGGCAAGACGCCGATCGTCGTCAACGACTCGCGCGGCTTCTTCACCAGCCGCGTCTTCGGCACCTACGTGATGGAAGGTGCGGCGATGCTGGCCGAAGGCATCGCCGCGCCGCTGATCGAGCATGCGGCGCTGGCCGCCGGCATGCCGGTCGGTCCGCTGGCGGTGATCGACGAGACCTCGCTCTCCTTGTCGGTGCACGTGATGGAGCAGACGCGCGCCGATCTCGCTGCCGAAGGGCGGGCGTGGACGCCGGGGGCCGGCGAGGCGCTGGTCGAGCGCATGGTCGGGGAGTTCGGTCGCGCCGGCCGCGCCAGCGGTGGCGGCTTCTACGACTACCCGGCCGGGCAGCCGAAGCACTTGTGGCCCGGGCTCAAGCAGCACTTCGAGAAGCCGGGTCTCGCGGCCAGTGTCGCCGACCTGAAGCAGCGCCTGCTCTACCGCCAGGCGATCGAGACGGCACGCTGCCTCGCGGAGAACGTGCTGACCAGCGTGCACGAAGCCAACATCGGGTCGATCTTCGGCATCGGCTTCCCGGCCTGGACCGGCGGTGCGATCCAGTTCGTCGCGTCGGAGGGACTGGAGGTGTTCCTGCGTAACAGCGACATGCTGGCGCAACGGCACGGTGAACGCTTCGCACTCTCGCCCGCGGTGCGCGAACGCCTGCGCCAGGCGTTCGCCTGAACGGCGCACCAGGCCCGGAAACGACGAAGCCCCGCAAGCGGGGCTTCGTGGCTCAGGCGTGAAGCGGGATCACTTCAGGCCGAGGATCCAGGTGACGAGCTTCTTCGCCTCGGCGTCGTTGACCTGCGCGTTCGCGGGCATCGGGATCTGGCCCCAGGCACCCACGCCGCCCTTGATCACCTTCTGCGACAGCTTGTCGACGGCATCCTTCTGGCCGGCGTACTTGGCGGCCACGTCCTTGTAGGCCGGGCCGACCAACTTCTTGTCGATGGCGTGGCAGGCCATGCAGTTCTTGGCCTTGGCCAGAGCCTCGTCGGCCATCGCGGGAGCCGACACGGTGGCGGCGGCGGCCACCAGGGCGAGAGCGGGGAACAGCTTCATCATTTTCCTTTCGGGTTCAAACGGGAAAATCTGCGGATGATTCGTCACCCGCCACGCCGAGCGGTCGGCTACATTGGAATCAACGGATTGTAGGGGTGCTGGTTGACCGGGGGCTTGCAACGGTTTCCCGCATCCCGGGAGCGAAAGCAATGGCATTCATCATCATCGGCGTCATCATCATCCTGATGAACCTGCTGGGTTTCGGGCCGCCGGCGAACTGGACCTGGAACATCGGCGGTGACCTGTGGAAGTTCTGCCTGCCCTTCGCGCTGGCCGCAGTCTGGTGGGCCTGGGCCGATGCGACCGGCTACACCAAGCGCCGCGAGATGGACAAGATGGACGAGCGCAAGCGCCAGCGCCGCGAGCAGAACCTCGAGGCGCTGGGCATGGACAAGACGGCGCGCCGCGCCAAGAAGGCCGGCCGCTGAGCGCGGCGGCTCCCGCCGCCACGCCTCGCTTCACTCGAACTTGTCGAGCACGGCGCCCGAGCTGGCGCTGGACGCGTTCTTCGCGAACTTGGCCAGTACGCCGCGGGTGTAACGCGGTGCCGGCTTCTTCCACGTCTGGCGGCGCTTCGCCAGTTCCTCGTCGCTGACGTTCAGCTGCAGCGTCAGCGTGCGCGCGTCGATGGTGATCGAATCACCTTCGTGCACCAGCGCGATGTTGCCGCCCTCGTAGGCCTCCGGCGCAACGTGGCCGACCACCATGCCCCAGGTCCCGCCGGAGAAACGCCCGTCGGTGATCAGGCCGACGGACTCACCGAGGCCCTGGCCGATCAGCGCGCCGGTCGGCGCCAGCATCTCCGGCATGCCCGGGCCGCCCTTGGGGCCGAGGTAGCGCAGCACCATCACGTCGCCGGCGACGATCTTGTTGGCCATGATCGCGGCCAGCGCCGACTGCTCGTCGTCGAACACACGCGCCGGCCCGGTGATGCTCGGGTTCTTCAGGCCGGTGATCTTGGCCACGCAGCCCTCGGGGCTGAGGTTGCCCTTCAGGATCGCCAGGTGGCCCTGCGCGTAGATCGGCTGGCCGGCCGGGCGGATGACCTTCTGTTCGCTCGACAGCGCGGGCACCGAGGCCAGGTTCTCGGCCACCGTCTTGCCGGTGATCGTGATGCAGTCGCCGTGCAGCAGGCCGGCCTTCAGCAGTTCCTTCATCACCGCCGGGATGCCGCCGGCGCGGTGCAGGTCGACCGCGAGGTACTGGCCGCTGGGCTTGAGGTCGCACAGCACCGGCGTGCGCTGGCGCACGCGCTCGAAGTCGTCGATCGTCCACTCGACGCCGGCGGCGTGCGCGATGGCCAGGAAGTGCAGCACCGCGTTGGTCGAGCCGCCGGTGGCCATGATCACCGCGACGGCGTTCTCGATCGCCTTCTTGGTGACGATGTCGCGCGGCTTGATGTCGGCCTTCACCGCTTCGACCAGCACCTTGGCGGCGCGCTCGACCATCGAGACGATCTCGCCCTCGACGTTGGCCATCGTCGATGCGTAGGGCAGCGACAGACCGAGCGCTTCGAAGGCTGAACTCATCGTGTTGGCGGTGTACATGCCACCGCAGGAGCCGCTGCCGGGGATCGCGCGGCGCTCGATCTGACAGAAGTCCTCCTCGCTCATCTTGCCGGCGGTGAACTGGCCGACCGCCTCGAAGACGCTGACGATGTTGAGGTCCTGGCCCTTGTACTTGCCGGGCAGGATGGTGCCGCCATAGATGTAGATCGACGGCACGTTGGCGCGCAGCATGCCCATCATGCCGCCGGGCATGTTCTTGTCGCAGCCGCCGATCACCATCACGCCATCCATCCACTGGCCGCCGACGCAGGTCTCGACGCAGTCGGCGATGACCTCGCGCGACACCAGCGAGTACTTCATGCCCTCGGTGCCCATCGCCATGCCGTCGCTGATCGTCGGCGTGCCGAAGATCTGCGGGTTGGCGCCGGCCTCCTTCAGGCCGACCACCGCCGCGTCGGCCAGGCGCTGCAGGCCGGAGTTGCAGGGCGTGATCGTCGAATGGCCGTTGGCCACGCCGATCATCGGCTTCTTGAAGTCGCCTTCCTCGTAGCCGAGCGCGTAGTACATCGAACGGTTCGGCGCACGGGCCACGCCCTCGGTGATGTTGGCGGAACGGCGGTTGATCTTGGTCATCGGTCACTCCTTCAGCGGGAGACGAAGTATCGGCCTCGCGCAGCAGTGCGTCCAATCGATCCGAACGCCGGAATTGATATGCTGCACATATGAAAGCCGACAGCCTGCCCGTGGTCGACATCGAATTGCGCGTCTGGCGGCAGTTCATCGCGCTGGCCGAGGCGCTGCACTTCGGCCGTGCGGCGCAGGCGCTGCACATGACCCAGCCGCCGCTGACGCAGGCCATCCAGCAGCTCGAGCGGCGGCTCGGCGTGCCGCTGTTCGAGCGCACGCGGCGCAGTGTCGCGCTGACGCCGGCCGGCGCGGCGCTGGTCGAGCCGGTGCGGCAGCTGCTGCAGCAGGCCGCGGCGCTGCCCGGCCGGGCGCACGATGCGGCGCGCGGCGAGGTCGGCCGCATCCGCCTGGGCTTCGTCTCGACGATCGGCTTCGGGCCGCTGCCGCTGTGGCTGCGCGGCTTCCGCGACGCCCAGCCGGGCATCACGATCGAGCTGCGCGAAGCGACCGGAGACGTCCAGCTCGATGCCTTCGCGGCGCGTGAGCTCGATGCCGGCTTCGTGCTGCACGCGCCGGGCATCGCGCTGCCGCCGACGCTGCAGCGCCTGTCGCTTGGCGTCGAGCCGATGCTGCTGGTGCTGCCCGAGTCGGCACCGAAGCGGCTGGATGCCGCCGCCGTGTTGCGCGAGCCGCTGGTGATCTTCCCGCGCACCATCGCACCCTCGCTGTACGACGCGGTGCTGGCCTTCTACCACCGCCACGGCGTCACGCCGGTGATCGCCCAGGAGGCGATCCAGATGCAGACCATCGTCAACCTGGTGTCGGCCGGGCTCGGGCTGGCGTTGGTGCCGCAGGCGATGCGCTCGCTGCAGCGGCCGGGCATCGTCTACCGCGCCTTGCCGGCGTCGCTGGCCGAAGGCGCGCCGCGGGCCGAGACCAGCCTGGTCTGGCCTCCCGATGCCGCACCGGCGGTGCAGCGTTTCGTCGAGTTCGTGCGCGTGCAGCGCTGAGCCGCAGGGGCCTCAGCCGCCGGTCGCCGGCCGCCGCCGCAGCGCGACGGCGCCGATCAGGTTGCCCTGGCGGAACGAGCAGAGCTGCAGCCGGTGCAGGCGGTCGTCCCATTCGAGCAGCACCTCGGCAGGGCGTGCCGCGAGGCCGGCCTCGACATGCGCCGGTTCCAGCGACAGGCCGCAGCCCACCGCCTTCAGGCAGGCTTCCTTGCGCGTCCAGCCCTGCAGGAACAGTTCGTCGCGTGCGCTGCCGCATGCAGCGAGCTCACGTTGTTCCGCAGCGGTGAAGCAGCGCTGCGCCAGCGCGTCGAGGTCGTCGACGCTGCGCAGCCGTTCGATGTCCACGCCGATGCCGGCCGCTGTTTCGCCGACGGCGATCGCCGCGGCGTCGCCGCAATGGCTGAGATTGAAGGCGAGCTCGTGGCCGAGCAGTCCCGGCTTGCCCTCAGCCGAGAGCGCGAAGCACAGCTTCGCCGGTGTCACGTCGAGCAGCGCGCCGAGGTGCGCGCGCAACGCAACATGCGCAGCTCTGTAGCGTCGCGCGTCGGCGTCGAACACGAAGCGTGCGGCCTTGGCGCGCTCCTCGTCGTCCAGCCAGGCGCACTGCGCCGGCGACGGCTCGGCGGTCAGGTCGACCAGCCAGACCCGCGCGCCGGGCAGCTGCAGCGGCGCAGACACCGGATCAGCCGCGCAGGCCCTTGACGACGCGGCCGAGCCAGCCGGCAGAGGCGGGTGCCTCGGGTGCCGGCGCCGGAGCCGCGACAGCCGGCGGCTCGTCCTGCGGCGAGGCCGCGACCTGGGCGAGCGTCTCGAAGATCAGCCGGCGCACGCCCAGGCGCACGCCAAGCCGGCGCTCGATCTCGACTACCGCGCGCATCGCCAGCAGCGAGTGCCCGCCGAGGTCGAAGAAGTTGTCGCCACGGCCGACCCGTGCAACGCCCAGCAGCCCCTGCCAGATCTCGGCCATCGTTCGCTCGGCGTCGCTCTGCGGCGCGGCGAAGTCTCGGGTGGCGCTGTCGCCCACCGCCGCGTCGATGCCGGGCAGCTGGCGGCTGGCCACCTTGCCGTTGGGCAGCAGCGGCACGGCGGCGATGGCGATCACGTGCTGCGGCAGCATGTACTCGGGCAGCACGGCGCGCAGGTGCTCGCGCAGTTCGGCAGCTGGCGGCATGGTCTCGCGCGGCACCACGTAGGCGACCAGGCGCAGGTCGCCCGGCTGTGCCTCGCGCACTGCGCAGACGGCGCGTGCGACGCCGGGGTGGGCGGCCAGCTGTGCCTCGATCTCGCCGAGCTCGATGCGGTGGCCGCGCAGCTTGACCTGCGCGTCCAGCCGGCCGAGGTGTTCGAGCAACCCGTCGGCGCGCCAGCGCCCGAGGTCGCCGGTGCGGTAGATGCGCTGGCCGGACGCGAGCGGATCGTCGACGAAACGTTCGGCAGTCAGTTCGGGGCGCTTCAGGTAGCCGTCGGCCACGCCGGCACCACCGATGCAGATCTCGCCAGCGACACCGACCGGGCAGGGCGCCTGGCGCGCATCGAGCACGCGGATCGTGGTGTTGGCGATCGGCCGGCCGATGCTGATGGCCGAGGCCTCCGCCTCGACGCGCCAGCAGCTCGACCAGACCGTCGTCTCGGTCGGGCCGTACATGTTCCACAGCGCCGCGCAGCGTTGCAGCAACGTGGCGGCCAGATCGGCGGGCAGCGCCTCGCCGCCGACCAGCGCCCGGAAGCCCGGGCGGCCGGCCCAGCCGGCATCGAGCAGCAGGCGCCACATGGAGGGTGTCGCCTGCATCAGGTTGGCGTCGCTCGATTCGAGCAGCGCGCGCAGCGCGTGGCCGTCGCCGGTGTCGTCACGGCTGGCCAGCACCACCGTCGCGCCGACGCTCAGCGGCAGCAGCAGCTCGAGCACCGCGATGTCGAAGGACAGCGTGGTCACCGCGACGATGCGGTCACCCTCGCGCATGCCGGGCTCGCGCTGCATCGCCAGCAGGAAGTTGACCACCGCACGGTGCGGCAGCACCACGCCCTTGGGCCGCCCGGTCGAGCCGGAGGTGTAGATCACGTAGGCCGGGTCTTCGGGGCGTGCATCGAGGGCCGCATCCGGAGCCAGCGCCGTGTCGGGTTGGCGGGCGATGCTGCCGGCGTCGATGTCCAGCAACAGCGTCTGCTGGCGCGGCCAGGCCAGCGACTGCAGGCTGGCGGCGTCGCTGAGCAGCAGCGCGAGGCCGGCGTCCTGCGCCATGTCCTCGAGGCGTTGCGACGGGTAGGCCGGGTCCAGTGGCACGTAGGCGGCGCCGGCGCGCAGCACGGCGAGCTGGGCGACCAGCATCGCCGGCGTGCGCTCCAGGCACAGACCGACCAGCGCGCCGCGGCCGACGCCGCGCGCACGCAGCGCGTGGGCCAGCTGGTGGGCGCGGCGGTCGAGTTCGTCGTAGCCGAGCGTCTCGTCGAGGCCGACCACGGCGTCGGCCTGCGGCGTGCGCTGCACCTGCGCGTCGATCAGCGTCGTCACCGTGGCTGCCGGCGGCAGGGTCAGCGAGGCTCCGATGCCCGCGCGGGAGAGCATCGCCTGCTCGGCCGGCGTGGCGAGTTCGAGCTCGTCGATGCGGCGGTCCGGGGACGCCAGCGCGGCAGCCAGCAGCACGCCGAAACGTTCGCCGAAACGCTCGGCGGTGCCGGCTTCGAACAGGTCGGTGCTGTAGCTCAGGCCGCCGGTCAGGCCACCGTCGTGCTCCAGGAACCAGAGGCCGAGGTCCTCGGCCGTGCCCGGCTGGAACAGCAGCACCTGCTCCTGCTTCAGCGCGCCCCACTGGCGGATGCGCTGGCGCGCATCCTGGAACGAGAAGAAGGCCTGGTAGATCGGCGAGCGGCTTTCGTCGCGCGGCACGTGCAGCTCGCGCACCAGGTGCTCGAACGGCACGTCGGGGGCGGAGAAGGCGTCGAGCACGGTCTCGCGCACCTGCGCCACCAGCTCGCGGAAGCTCGCCTCGGGCCGCAGCCGCAGCCGCAGCGGCAGCGCATTGACGAAGAAGCCCATCACCTTCTCGAGCTCGCTGGCATTGCGCCCGCGCACCGGCGTGCCGATGACCAGGTCGTGCTGGCCGCTCAGGCGCGACAGCAGCAGCGCATAGGCAGCCAGCAACGTCATGTAGAGGGTTGCGTCGGCCTCGCGGCCGAACTGCCGTGCCGCGTCGGCCAGCGCCTTCGGGCAGCTGACCCACTGCGTGCTGCCTTCACCCGAGGCGCGCGCCGGCCGGCTGCGGTCGGTGGGCAGCGCCAGCGGCTCGGGCAGGTCTGCCAGGCGCTGCTTCCAGTGCGCCAGCTGCTCGTTCAGCTCGGCCGATTGCAGCCATTGCTGCTGGCCGCGCGCGAAGGCCGCATACGTGGTCGGCAAGGGCGCCAGCGCCGGCGTGCCTCCGCTCGCGAAGGCGCCGTACAGCTGCGCCATCTCCTCGTAGAACAGATCGAAGGACCAGCCGTCCCAGATGGCGTGGTGCGGCATGAAGAAGAGCACGTGCTCGTCGTCGGCGAGCTTGTACAGCGCGTGGCGGAACAGCGGCGCCGTGCCGAGACCGATCGGCTCTGCGACGAGGGCCTGCATGCGCGCCAGCAGCAACTCCTCGCGCTGCGCCGGCGGCAGCGCCGAGAAGTCCTCGACCACCGGCAGCGAGATCGTCAGCCGGGGCTCGACCTGCTGCACCGGCTCGCCGTCGGTACCGGCCACCAGCGCGGTGCGCAGGATGGGCTGGCGCTCGATCATGGCGTTGAAGCTGCGCTCCAATGCGGCCCGGTCCAGCGGCCCGCTCAGACGGTGCGCCGACGGTGTGTTGTAGATCACCCGGCCCGGCTCGAGCTGGTCGAGGAACCACAAGCGCTGCTGCATCAGCGACAGCGGCGCCGTCGGCGACTCGTCGGCAGCCCGATCGGCGGGCTCCGGCGGGGCGAGCGGCACCGGCGCGGCGGCGGTCGCCGCTTCGGCGCTGCGCGCCTCGACCCAGGCCGCCAGCTGCGCGACGGTGGGCGCCTCGAAGATCACCCGCAGCGGCACGCGCATGCCGGCGGCGCGCCCGAGCGCGTTGGCGAGTTGCGTGGCCAGCAGCGAATGGCCGCCGAGCTGGAAGAAGTTGTCGTCGTCGCCCAGGCCCGGCAGCGCGAGCACCTTTTCCATCGTGTCGGCGACGAGCTGCTGTGTCGGCGTGCGCGTGCGCGGGCTGCGCGGCACGGCCGTGGTCGCGGCCTGCGGTGCCGGCAGCGCACGGCGATCGATCTTGCCGTTGGGCAGCAGCGGGATCCTGTCGATCACCACGAAGTGCTGCGGCACCATGTACTCGGGCAGCAGCGCGGCGAGGTGGCTGCGCAGCGTGGCCGTGTCCGGCGCCTCGCCTTGCGGCACGACGTAGGCGACCAGTCGCACGTCGCCGGCGCCGAACTCGCGCGTCACTGCCAGTGCGCGCTGCACCTGCGGGTGCGTCGCGAGGTTGCCCTCGATGTCGCCCAGCTCGATGCGGTAGCCACGCAGCTTGATCTGGTGGTCGATGCGCCCCAGGCACTCGAGCGTGCCGTCGTTGCGCCAGCGGCCGAGGTCGCCGGTGCGGTAGCGCCAGGCTCCGGGCGCGCCCAGCGGGTCGGCGATGAAACGCTCGGCGCTGAGCTGTGGCCGGTCGAGGTAGCCGAGCGTGACGCCTTCGCCGGCGATCAGCAGTTCGCCGACCGCCCCGAGCGGCAGCAGGCGCATCTGCGTGTCGACGACGTCGAAGCGGGTGTTGGCGATCGGCGTGCCGATGTCGATGCCTTGCTCGGGCGCCTGCACGCGGCCGCAGCTCGACCACACCGTGGTCTCGGTCGGGCCGTACATGTTCCACAGCTCGCCGCAGCGGTCGAGCAGCGCCCGCGCCAGGTCGGCCGGCAGCGCCTCGCCGCCGACAAGGGCCTTGAAGGTCGCGCTGCCGCGCCAGCCGGCGTCGATCAGCAGCCGCCAGGTGGAAGGTGTCGCCTGCATCACCGTCGCTGCCTGCGTCTCGACCAGCGAGCGCAGCGCATGGCCGTCGACCGTCTCGTCGCGGCTGGCGAGCACGATCGTGGCGCCGGTGCTCAACGGCAGCAGCAGTTCGAGCACGGCGATGTCGAAGGACAGCGTCGTCACCGCGACCAGCCGGTCCGAGCCCCGCAGCCCGGGCCGTCCGCGCATCGAATGCAGGAAGTTCACCACGCTGCGGTGCGGCACGCGCACGCCCTTGGGCTGCCCGGTGGAGCCCGAGGTGTAGATCACGTAGGCGACGTCGTCGCTGCTGCCCGACACCACTGCGGGCGGCGCATCGACGGCAGCGAGTGCATCGACGGCGATCGCTTCGGCCGCGGGGAACTTCCATTCGCCCTCGACGCCGGCATCGGTGGCGACGAAGCGCAGCTTCGCGTCGCGCGACATGAACTCGAGCCGCTCGGCTGGGAACGACGGGTCCAGCGGCACGTAGCCCGCACCCGAGCGCAGCACGCCGAGCAGCGCAACCAGCATGTGCTCGCTGCGCGAGCAGCTGATGCCGACCAGTTCGCCGGGGCCGACTCCTTGCTGGCGCAGCGTCACGGCCAGCGCATCGGCGCGCTGCATCAGTTCGCGGTAGCTCAGCCGGCGGTTGCCGCTGAGCACGGCGGTGGCGTCGGGTGTCGCGGCGGCCTGCGCGGCGATCAGCGCGTCGACACGCTGCGTGCGGTCGTGCTCGGCGTCGCTGGCGTTGAACTGGGCGAGCAGCGCACGCTCGGTCAGCGTCGGCGCCAGCGCCTGGACCAGCGGCTGCGAGTCGTCGGCCACCAGCCGGGCCAGCGCCTCGACGTACAGGCCCAGCCAGCGCTGCACCGTGGCGGCGTCGAACAGGCCGGTGTTGTACTGGCACTCGAGCTGCAGCGTCTCGTCGATCTGGCTGACGTTGAGGAACAGCTCATAGTTCTCGAAGCTGCGCGGATTGCCGCGCACGCGCACGCTGAGGCCGGGCTCCGACAGCGAGTTCTCCGGGATCGCGCTGTCGAGGTTGAACATCACCGAGACCAGCGGCAGCCGGCTCGGGTCGCGCGGCAGCTGCAGCTTCTGCAGCAGGCTGCCGAGTGTGCATTGCTGGTGTTCGTAGGCGTCGAGCACGGCGCTGCGCGCTGCGGCCAGCAGCGGCGCGGCGCCCGCGTCGAGGTCGACCTGCAGGCGCACCGGCAGCAGGTTGATGCAATGGCCGACCAGGCCGTCCAGCCCGGCGGCGGCCTGCCCGGCTGCCGGCACGCCGATGGTCAGGTCGATGCTGCCGGACAGCCGCGCGAGCAGCGCCGCGTAGCTGCCGAACAGTGTCGCGAACAGGCTGCAGCCGTGACGGGCCGACAGCGTGCGCACCGCCTTCGACAGGCTTGCGTCGAGCAGCAGGTCCTCGCGGCGCGACGCGAAGCTGCGCGTGCCGGCCGGGCGCGCGCGGTCGCAGGGCAGTTCCAGCGGCGTGCCGCCACCCTGGTGCACCGCCAGCCAGTAACGTTCGTCGGCCTCGCGCTGCGCGCGCAGCTCGGCCGAGCTGTCGGCCAGCGCGTGCTCGCCGAACGACGGCGCCGGTGGCAGCGTCGTGGGTCCATCGGCGCGGGCCGCGCGGTACAGCTGCATCAGGTCGTGCGAGAGCACACCGAGCGACCAGCCGTCGCAGACGACGTGGTGGGCGGTGAGCACCAGCTCGTGGCCGTCGTCGCCGGTCGATGCCAGTGTCGCGCGGATCAGCGGGCCCTGGCCGAGATCGAATGGCGTCTCGACCGCCAGTTGCCGCACCGCCTCCAGGCGCGCGGTGGTGTCCTGCGGGGCGAGGCCACGCAGATCCAGCCACTCGAGCGGCAGGCGCGGCTCGGCGCCGATCAGCAGCTCGTTGCCGTCCGGGCCGATCGTGGCGCGCAACGCCTCGTGGCGTGCGGCCAATGCCAGCAGCGCCACCTGCATCGCCTCGCGGTCGATCGCGCCGCGGAAGTGCAACGATGCCGACTCGTTGTAGGCCAGCGAGGCGTCGCGGCCGAGCTGGTCGGCCAGCCAGACTTCGCGCTGGGCCTCGGTGGTCGGGACGACACGTTCGACCTCGCCGGCGGCGAAGGGGTCGAAGTCGTCGGGCAGCGCGGCGGCGTCGAGGTCGCTGACGGTGGGATGCACGCGATCGTTCATGAAACGGCGATGAACTTGCCTGGTTGCTGGGGATTCGGCACGAACCACTGCGGCTTGCCGTCGGGCCCGCGGCCGAGGCGGGCACCGGGCACCGGCGGCTTGGAGGCATCGACCGCGGCCGGCATGTCGGCGCGGCGCGGCAGGAACTCGGCCTGCTGCAGCTCGGCGATGGCCTCGCGGAAGGCCGACTTGATCACCGCGATGTCGGCGGCGCTGTGCGCCGTCGTCATGAAGCAGGGGAAGTTGTCGAGGATGTGCACGCCGCGGTTGCGCATCATCGCGAACAGCAGGTCCTGCAGCGGATGGTCTTCCAGCCAGGTGACGCGCCACAGCGAGGCGAAGTGGCGGATCTCCAGTGGCGCGCCGACCTCGCGGCAGAAGGCGTTCAGCTCGTCGGCGAAGGCGCCGGTCAGCGCATTCAGGTTGGCCTGCAGCGCCGGGCCGGCCTGCTTCAGGTGCAGCAGCGAGGCCTTGGCAGCAGCCAGCGCGAGCGGGTGGCGCACGAAGGTGCCGGCAAAGTAGGTCACGCCGACGGTGGGCACCGAATCGTCGCCGTACTGCCAGGCACCGCCGTCCAGCGCGTCCATGAACTCGCGCTTGCCGGCCACCACGCCGACCGGGAAGCCGCCGCCGATCACCTTACCGTAGCAGGCCAGGTCGGCACGGACGTCGAACAGCGCCTGCACGCCGCCGGGGTGCGAGCGGAAGCCGGTGATGACCTCGTCGAAGATCAGGCAGCTGCCGCTCTTCGCGGTGATCTCGCGCAGTTCCTTCAGGAAGGCGACCGGGCGGAAGTCGGGCCGGCGGCTCTGCACCACCTCGACCAGCACGGCGGCGAGGTCGTCGGCATTGCTGCGGATGAACTCCAGCGCCTCGGGCGTGCCGTACTCGAGCACACGCACGTCGCCGAACACGCCGGGCATGATGCCGGGCGCCGCCGGGATGCCCTTGCCGCCGCGGCCGGCGCGCACCAGCACCTCGTCGAAGGTGCCGTGGTAGGACCCGGTGAACAGCACCACGGTGTTGCGGCCGGTGACGGTGCGTGCCATGCGGATCGCCGCCATCACCGCCTCGGAGCCGGTGTTGCACAGGCCGGCGCGGTCGAAGCCGGTCATCTCGCAGACCAGCTGCGCCACCTCGCCGGCCAGCGGGTGCTGCGGGCCGATGTCGTAGCCGCTGTCGAGCTGCGCACGCACCGCGTCCTGCACGAAGTCGGGCTGCCAGCCGAACAGGTTCATGCCGAAGCCGTTGAGCACGTCGACGTACTCGTTGCCGTCCAGGTCCCACATGCGCGAGCCCTTGCTGCGCTCGATGACGATCTGGTAGACGATCTCCTTGAGCACCGGGCGGAAGCCGTTGACCACGCGCGGGTCGGCCAGGTGCGGGCGGTGCCTGACCGTGTAGGCCTTGCTCTTCGCGGTGCGCTCGATGTAGCGGCGCACGAAGGCGTCGAGCCGGGCCTGCTGGCGCTCGGTGATGCTGTTGGCCTGCGTGTGGATGCGGGCGATCGCGCCGAAGGCCTTCTTGACGTCGTAGCTGATCGGCTTGGCCGCTTCGTCGGCGGTGGGAGCGCTGGCCGCTACCGGCGCGGCGGGGTTGACGACAGGCGCGGGCTGCGCCGCGACGACGGGCGTGGTGGCCGGAGCCACGGTCGCGGCGGGCATGGCCGCCATGCCGCCGAGCAGCGCGAGCTGCTGCGACATCAGCTGCATCTGCTGCTGGATCAGCTGCTGCAGCTGCGGGTTCGCCACCGCGCCGGCGACCGGCTGCGGCATCACGAAGGCGGGCAGGGCGGTGGCCACCGGCGTGGCTGCAACGGCAGCCATCGGCGTTGCGACGGCAGCGGCTGCCGCAACCGGTGCAGTTTCGGGCGGCAGGGCTTCATCGAGGTGCTGGGCCAGCGCGTCGAGGCTGCGCAGGCTTTCCATCAGCTGGCGGAAGGTGACCGCGACGCCGAACTGGCGCTTGACCTGCAGTGCCGCCTGCGTGAGCGTCAGCGAGTCGAGGCCAAGCTGCAGGAAGTCCATGCTGCCGTCGGCCTGCTGCAGGTCGACGCCGGCAACGTCCTCGAACACCGTGCGCAGGCGGGACAGGAGCTGCGGCCGGCGCGAGGCTGTGGCCGCAGGGGCGGGGGCGGGGGCGGAAGGCGTGGCGGTCATGGTGATGGTCGCTTCGCGAGAGGGAACGGAAGAAGGAACGGCGTCGAGCCAGTGGCGCTTGCGCTCGAAGGCATAACCCGGCAGCGGCACGCGCCGACGGCGTGTCGCCGAAGAGGCGTTGAAAGGCAGTTCGTGGCCGAAGGCCCACAGCTCGGCCTGCGCCAGCGCGAAGCGCCCGGCTTCGGCCTCGGGCGCATCGGCCAGGCTGGCCACCGCGGCGCAGGACTGCTGTCGCGCCAGCGCGGTCAGCATGCCGCGCGGGCCGAGCTCGACGAACACCGAAGGCTGGCGATCACGCGCACAGCGCAGCGCCGGCGCGAAGCGCACCGGCTCGCGCAGATGGCGCGCCCAGTAGCGCGGGTCGCACGCTTCGGCCTCGCTCAGCCAGGTACCGGTCATCGTCGAGACGATCGGGATGCTCGGTGCGGCCAGGCGCACCTGGCGTACCTCGGCTTCGAAGGGTTCGACCGCCGGGTCCATCTGTGCCGAGTGGAAGGCGTGCGAGGTGTGCAGCACGCGCACCGCGATGCCGCGGGCTTCGAAGTCGGCCGCGCAGGCCTCGATCGCCGCCGCCGGGCCGGCGACGACGCAGGCCGCAGGACCGTTCTCGGCGGCGAGTGACAGACCGTCGGGCAGCAGCGGCAGCAGCTTGTCGGCGGCCAGGCGCACCGACAGCATGCGTCCCGGCGGCAAGGCCTGCATCAGCGCGCCGCGCCGTGCGACCAGGCGCGCCGCGTCGGCCAGCGACATCACGCCGGCAACCACCGCCGCGGCGAACTCGCCGATGCTGTGGCCGAGCAGTACCGCCGGGGTGGCGCCGCGCGCCTGCCAGGCGCGTGCCAGCGCGAGTTCGAGGCAGAACAGCGCCGGCTGCGTGGTGGCGGTCTCGGCCAGCGCATCGCTGCCGCCGAACATGCGTTCGGCGATGTCGAAGCCCAGCCACGGCTTCAGCGCGGCAGCGGCGGCATCGAAGGCCTCGCGGAAAGCCGGGTCGGTGGCATGCAGCTCACGGCCCATGCCGGCGTACTGTGAACCCTGGCCGGTGAACATCCAGACCAGCGACGGCGCCGCCGCCACTGCCTTGCCGACGGCACGCTGCGCACCCTCGGCGCCGCGCAGCCCGGCGACCGCTTCGGCCAGCGAGCCGGCGCGCACGACCAGCCGTTCGGCGAAGCGGCTGCGGCCGACGCGCAGCGTGTGGGCGACGTCGGCCAGGTCGGTCGAGGCGTGTGCCTCGAGGTGACCCGCGAGCTGTGCGGCCATCGCATCGAGCGCTGTGCGCGTGCGCGCCGACAGTTGCAGCCACTGCGTGGCTTCGCTCTTCGGCAGCGCTTCGACCGGCGGCGCCTCTTCCAGCACGATGTGCGCGTTGGTGCCGCCGATGCCGAAGGCGCTGACGCCGGCGCGGCGCGGCTGCGCACCGCGCGGCCAGGCGGCGAGCGTCGTATTGACGCTGAACGGGCTGGCGGCGAAGTCGATGGCCGGATGCGGCGTGTCGAAGTGGATGCTCGGCGGCAGCTGCTCGCGGGCCAGCGACAGCGCGGTCTTGATGACCCCTGCAGCGCCGGCGGCGATCACCAGGTGGCCGACATTGCTCTTCAGCGAACCGATGCGGCAGAAGCCGGTGTCGGCCGTGCTGCGGCGGAAGGCGCGGGTCAGGCCGTCGATCTCGATCGGGTCGCCCATCGGCGTCGCGGTGCCGTGGGTCTCGACGTAGGAGATGCTGCGGGCGTCGACGCCGGCGTCACGCTGCGCGGCGACGATCACCGCTTCCTGGCCGACCGCGTTCGGTGCGGTGAAGCTGGCCTTGTCGCGGCCGTCGTTGTTGACCGCCGCACCGCGGATCAGCGCGTGGATGGTGTCGCCGTCGGCCAGCGCGTCGGACAGGCGCTTGAGCACCACCACCGCGGCGCCGTCGCTGAACACCGTGCCGGCGGCGCGGGCGTCGAAGCTGCGCGTCTTCGCGTCGGGCGACAGGATCGCGCCTTCCTGGTGCAGGTAGCCGCTGTTCGGCGGGCAGTGGATCGAACTGCCGCCGGCCAGCGCGATGCCGCATTGCCCGGCGCGCAGGCTGGCGACCGCCTGTGCGATCGCCACCAGCGAGGTCGAGCAGGCGGTGTTCATGCTGATCGCCGGGCCGGTCAGGTCGAGCCGGTTGGCGACGCGCGTGGCGATGTAGTCCTTCTCGTTGGCCAGCATGGCCTGGAACTCGCCGAAGGCCTCGACCCGCTGCGGGTGGCGCGACACATGCTGCTGGAAGTAGGTCGCGTTGTGCATGCCGGCGAACACGCCGACCGGCACGCTGCAGGCGTCGGGCGCCTGGCCGGCGTGCTCCAGCGCATGCCAGCACAACTCGAGGAAGACACGCTGCTGCGGGTCCATCAGCTCGGCCTCGCGCGGCGAGATGCCGAAGAAGGCGGCGTCGAACAGGTCGGCACCGTCGACCACGCCGCGCGCCTTCACGTAGCAGGGGTCGCCGGTCAGCGATGCCGGCAGGCTGGGGTCGAGTTCGTCGCTGCCGAAGTGGCGGATGCCGTCGCGGCCGGCGCAGAGGTTGTCCCAGAACTGCTCGATGTCGGCCGCGCCCGGGAAGCGGCCGGCCATGCCGATGATGGCGATCGGATCGTCGTGGCCCATGCCGCGCGCGGCGATGCGGCGACCGTCCTGCGTCTCGATGCCATGGCCGGCCAGTTCACGTGCCAGCGCTGCCGGGGTCGGCAGGCGCAGGAAGGTGGCGGTCGACAGCGCCCCATGGCCGCCGCGCTGCAGCGTGGCGATCACCCGCAGCACCTGCAGCGAGGTGCCGCCGAGCTCGAAGAAGTTGTCGTGGCGGCCGGCGGCGTCGAGTTTCAGCACGGTGGCGAAGGCCTCGCACACTGCCTGTTCCAGCGTGCCCTGCGCCGCTTCGAAGGGAGTCGCCAGATCGGGGCGGCCGGTCGGCGGCGTTGGCAGCGCGCGGCGGTCGAGCTTGCCGTTCGTCGTGATCGGCAGGGCCTCCAGCCACACCCAGGTGTTGGGCTGCATGAACTCGGGCAGGCGTGTCGCCAGGTGCTCGCGCAGCGCCGCCGCCGACGGCGCGGTGCCGTCCGCCACGACGTAGGCGACCAGGCGCGAGGCGTTGCCGTTCTCCAGCGGCGCCGCCACCGCGCAGGCGCGCACCGCCGGGTGTGCCGCCAGCGCCGCCTCGATCTCGCCGAGCTCGATGCGGAAGCCACGGATCTTGACCTGCGCGTCGGCGCGGCCGACGAACTCGATCGTGCCGTCGGGCAGGAAGCGCACGCGGTCGCCGGTGCGGTACAGCCGTTCGCCGGCCGCGCCGAACGGATCGGGCAGGAAACGTTCGGCGTTCAGCGCCGGGCGCTTCAGGTAGCCGCGCGCCAGACCGGGGCCGCCGATGAACAGCTCGCCGACCAGCCCGGCCGGCAGCGGCTGCAGCGTCGGGCTGAGCACGTAGGCACGGGTGGCGTTGATCGGCCGGCCGATCGGCACCGAGCGTGCGTCGGCAGGCAGGTCTTGCGCGATGCGGTGCGTGGTGCTGAAGGTCGTGCACTCGGTCGGCCCATATCCGTTGATCAGGCTCAGCTCGGGCAAGGCCTGCAGCGCGCGCCGCACATGCGCGACCGACAGCGCCTCGCCGCCGATCAGCAACTGGCGCAGGCCGGCCAGGTGGGCCGGGTCGTCGTCGACCACCGCATTGAACAGCGCAGCGGTCAGCCAGGCGCTGTCGACCTTGCCCTCGCGGATCGTGCGCGCCAGGCCGGCGGGTGTCGGCAGCGCCTCGTCGTGCAGCACGCAGAGGCCGCCGTTGAGCAGCGGGCCCCAGATCTCCAGCGTCGAGGCGTCGAAACCCAGTGGCGCCGCATGCAGCATCGCGCGGCCGGGCAGGTCGACGTAGTGCGCGTCGATCACCAGGCGCAGGATCGAGCGGTGGCAGATCTCGATGCCCTTGGGCGTGCCGGTCGAGCCGGAGGTGTACATCACGTAGGCGACGCTGTCGCCGTCGACCTCGACCGTGGCCGGCGTGGCCGTGCCGTTGTCGCGCAGGTCCTCGATGTGCAGCCGCGAGAGCGACGCCGGCAGCGTGTCGCGCTCGCCGCGCGAGCACAGCACGACGCGCACCTCGGCGTCCTCGACCAGGAAGGCGAGGCGCTCGGGCGGGTACTGCGTGTCCAGCGGCACGTAGGCCGCGCCGCAGCGCAGGATGGCCAGCAGGGCGGCCGTGGCGTCGAAGGAGCGCTCCAGCGCGATGCCGACACGGTCGCCACGCTGCACGCCGGCCGACTGCAGCTGTGCTGCCAGCGCCTCGGCGCGCTGGGCCAGCGCGCGGTAGCTCAGCTGCTGGCCCCCTTGCCGCAGGGCAATGGCATCGCCGTGCCGCGCGACCATCGCGGCGAAGCGGCCGTGCACCGTCGCGTGCGCATCGCGCGCGGCGATCGGCGGGTTCCACCGTTCGAACTGCAGGCCGCGCTGCGCGGCGGACAGCAGCTCGATGCTGTCGAGGCGGCGGTCAGGCTGGTCGACGAACTGCGTCGCCACCTGCAGCACGCTGTCGAGCAGCAGGCGGGCCTGCGGCGCGTCGAGCAGGGCGGCGTCGTGATCGAGCCGAAGCACGGCTTCGTTGCCGAGCTGCAGCTGCCAGCGCAGCGCGTCGCCGTCCTGCGCGGCCCAGGCGGGGAGTTGGGCCGTGACGTCACGGACCCACTGCGCGACGTTCAACGAGGCATCGGAGGGCGGCGCGGTCGGGGACAGCCAGTTGCGTCGCAGCCAGAGCCAGGCGGCAGCGCACACCGCGTCGGGCTGCCAGCCGGCGGCCGCAAGGCCATCGGCCAGTTGCCGCGCCGAGGCGGCGGGCAGCGGCTGCTCGACGACTGCGCGTCCATCGGGCATTGCGCCGCCACGCGGAGCGAGGAAGAGGTCGCCCAGCGGAAGTGGGCTCGGAACATCGATTCCGCCGGGAGTCGGCTGCGGCTGCATGCGTGGTGGCTGGTGCTGTTCCAGTTCGTGTCGGCTCGGCCTCGCACTCGCCCTTGCGGCGCGCTGCGGGGCGACCGAGCGAGGTCCGGCCTCCGCACTGTCGTGCACCGTTCACGGCGGACACGGGTCACGGGCAGTGGGTTCCATTATGGAGACCACTCGTTCGTGCAGGCCCCCAAGAACGGGTGGAATCCGTCCCCCTAGCGTTTGCGCATACTCGAAGCGTGCGAATGTGGACAACCCGCCGAATCACGTTGTCGCTGGCCGGCCTCGTGCTCGTGCTGGGAGCTGCCGCACTGGTCGTCTCGGCAGACCGCCTGCAAGGCGACGGTGAGGCCTATGTCACGCATCGTGCGGCCTCCGCCCGGCCGCTGGCGGTGCTCGGCGATTCGGACAGCCATTCGTACCAGGACCAGGTGTCCTTTCCCGCTGCCAGCGGCAAGCGCGGCGGCGTGCATCGCGCCAGCACGCTGCAGTGGACCGAGGTGCTGCAGCGGCTGCGCCCGCAGCAGGTCGACCCGGGCGAGTGGGGGGTGTGGGGCGTGCCGCGTGTCGTGGCGCGGGCGCAGCAGTGGCTGGGGCTCGCGAATCGCGCGCCGCGCAAGCAGGACTACCGCTACAACTTCGCGATCTCCGGCGCCGGCTGCGAGACGCTGACCGAGGGCGGCGGCCGCCAGGTGCAGCGCCTGCTCGCGCTGATGGACCGCGAGCCCCGGCGCTGGCGCGACGGCATTGTCGTGATTCGCATCGGCGTCAACAGCTTCGGCATGGATGATGGCCTCGACCAGCTGGCGCGCGACCCGATGGCCCCGCCGGTTCAGCGCGAGCTGCAGGCCTGTCTGGCGCAGGTGCGCGAGGCAGTCGCCTTGCTGCACGCGCGCCACGACGGCACGCGCATCGTGCTGGTCGGCATCTACGACAACAGCCACTGGCCGCGCTACTTCGACCGCTGGCGTTCGCGCGCCGAGCTCGACAACATCGCCCGTGGACTGGACGTGTTCGACCAGGCGCTGGCCGGCATGGCGGCCGCCGATGCCCGAATCGCCTTCTTCGACGACCGCGCCTGGTTCGCCCGGCGCTGGGGCACTCGTGACACGCTCGGCGCGCCGGCTTACAAATCTGTGGTGCTGGCATCCGGCTTCACCGTGAACAACACGATCGGCGATGATCCGCACCATGCCGTGATCGGCGACGGCCACGCCGGCCTGGTGTGGAACGTCCTGTGGACCCAGTCGCTGATCGAGCTGCTCGACCAGCGCTTCGCCGCCGGCATCACGCCGCTGAGCGATGCCGAGGCCGCCGGTTTCGTCGCACAAACGCTGCCGGCCGCCAGTCGCCAGCCCACCCTGGGAGAATGAGACAGATGTTCGGCCTGATGCACCGTACCGTCGATGCGCTGAAGGAGGCGCCGGGCCTGTGGCACCTGCGGCGTGCTGCCGCGGACCGTACCTTCGCGAACAACCAGCGTTCCAACCTGTTCCGTGGCGTGTTCGGCAGCGCCGAGGCTGCGCTGGCCAGCGCACCGCCCACGCGGCCCTTGACCTACGACAACGAAGGCTCGGCCGAGCTGTACCTGAAACGCCTGCAGATCGACGACTACGACTACCCGGCCATGTTCTGGCTGCAACGCTCGTTCGACGACGGCCTGCGCACGCTGGCCGACGTCGGCGGCAGCATCGGCATCAAGTACTACGCGTTCGCCGAGCACATGCCTTATCCGCCGCAGTTGTGCTGGCGCGTCATCGACATGCCCGCCGTCGCGGCGCGGGGCCGCGAGTTCGCCGTCGAGCGCGGCTCGCCGGCCGGGCTGGAGTTCTCCAGCGAACTGGCCGACATCGACGGCGTCGACCTCGTGTTCGCCTCCGGCGCGCTGCAGTACCTGCCGAACACGCTGGCCGAGATGATCGCCGGCTGCGCGCGCAAGCCGCGCCGGCTGCTGATCAACACCACGCCGATCCACGACAGTCGCAGCTTCTTCACTCTGAACAGTGTCGGTACCGCGTTCTGTGCCTACCGTGTGCAGGCCCGGGCGGCTTTCGTCGACGGACTCGTCGCACAGGGCTACGTGCTGCGCCACCAATGGCGCAACATCGGCAAGCCGCTGCGCCTGCCGTTCGAGCCCGGCTGCAGCCTGTCGGACTACGCCGGCTTCTGCTTCGACAGGCTGGCCTGAGCGGCGAACACGTCGCCGGCCCAGCCGGCGATCGCGTCGATCACGCGGCGCTGCGCCGCCAGTGTGCTGAGCGTGTGGTCGACGTCGGGCCAGAACTCGCAGCGCACCCGCGGGGCGAACGGCTCCCGGCCGAACACGTCGTGGAACTGCTGCGCGTAGCTGTAGCTGGCGAGCATGCCGCCGCTGTGGTGGATGAACACCCGGCCGCCGCGGCGGTCGACGTTGGCCAGCATGGCGGCGAAGGTGTCGCGCGGCGGCGTGTTGCGGCCGAAGTCGATCTCGGCCGGAGCGTCGGCGTCATCGGCCGTGCGCCGGGCCAGCCGCGCGGCCAGCCAGCGGCGCGGCCAGCCGAACCAGCCAAGCAGCGTGCCCATCGGGTCGCGCCGCCACAGCAGCAGGCGGCGCTGCGCCGCCGTCTGCGGGCTCGGGTAGGCATGACCATCGAGCATCCACAAGCCCGATCACCCGCTCGTCCTCCTGCGCCACCGCGAGGCCGCGGTGCGCGCCCGAACAGATGCCGGCGATCACGAAACGTTCGACGCCGGCGGTGCGGCCGAGGTGGTCCATCGCCGCGCGCAGGTCGGCGACGATCTGCCGCTCGAAGGCCTGCACCTGCGGTGCGTTGTCGCTGTCGCCCTGGCCCGCGAGGTCGAAACGCAGGCTGGGCCAGCCCTGGTCGGCCAGTGCGCGGGCCAGCCGGACGTTGAAACGGTGCGGGCCGATGCGGTGGATCACGCCGGCGTTGAGCATGATGAAGCCGACGGGCCGGCCGCCGAGTTCGTCGGGCAGCGCGAGCGTGCCCGACAGGTGCTTGCCGGGCCCGAAGCTGACGGCCAGCTCAAGCATGGACGCCGTCCTCCAGCTCGGCGGCGAGCAGATCCAGCACCTCGGCCGGCACCAGCGCGGTGTTCATCGCCTCTTCGGACGACCAGTCGAAGCGCTGCCCGATCGGCACCACGCGGGTCGGCAGGCCACGCTCGCGCCAGCGCCCGGCCAGCGTGTCCAGGGCGTCGTCCCCAGCGCGGCCGAGCAGTTGGGCATGGCCGGCACGTGCCACGTCCAGCCGCTGCGGCTGCAGCGCACGGATCTGCTCGACCATCGCCGCACCGATGCCGAAGCCGAGTGCCTCGCCGCCGATCGCCGCCGCGGTGGCGGCAGACGCCCGCCCGCTGGCCTCGGCCAGCGATCTGGCCTGCGCTGCAGCCAGTTCGGCGAGGCAGGCCGGGCCGTCGAGAACCGGGTCCCACAGCAGCAAGCGGTGTGGCGCAGGCTCGGCACGTGCCGAGGCCAGCGCCGCGGCGCTGGCGCCCAGGCGAACGCCCAGCCAGCTGATGCGCGCGGCGCGGCTGCGGCGCAGCAGTTCCTGGTGGGCGAGCAGCAGGTCGTCACACCATCCGGCGAGGTCGGCATCCTCGTCCTCGCCGGAGGACTCGCCGCAGCCGTGGTAGTCGAAGCGCAGCACGGCGATGCCGCGGCTGGACAGCCGGTCGGCGAGCACACGTTGCATGCGGTGGAAGCGCACTGCTTCCTGGCCGAGCGGATTGCAGATCAGCACGGCGTCGCCGCCGGTACGCGGCGGCATGGCCGCGTGGTACACGCCATAGAGCTGCCTCGCGGCCGGCCCGAAACGAAAGGGGGTCATGAAGGGGAGGTCGGAACGCAACGCGGATTCTGTCCCAGCGCGTGCGGCGCACAAGCCCGCGTCCGAGCGGGAGGCGCCGCGAGTGCGACATGCGTCGCATCTTGGTGGCGCCAGGCCGGGTTCCGGCACTGGGTTATCGTTCGCGCTGCTTCCGCTTTCGCGCCTCCATGCTCGTCCATCCGCAGTTCAGCCCGGTCGCCCTGCAACTGGGCCCCGTTGCCATTCACTGGTACGGCATCACCTATCTCGTCGCCTTCGGCCTGTTCCTCTGGCTGGCCGGCAAACGGGCCACGCTGCCACACTTTGCGCAGGCCGGCTGGACGCGGCGCGACATCGAAGACCTGCTGTTCTACGGTGTGCTCGGCGTGGTCATCGGCGGGCGCCTCGGCTACGTGCTGTTCTACAAGCCCGGCTACTACGCGTCGCACCCGCTGGAGGTGTTCGCGGTGTGGAAGGGTGGCATGGCCTTCCACGGCGGGCTGCTCGGCGTGATCGCGGCGATGGCGCTGTTCGCGCGGCTGCGCAAGCGGCCCTTCCTGCAGGTGATGGACCTGATCGCGCCGGCCGTGCCCACCGGTCTGGCCTCGGGCCGCATCGGCAACTTCATCAACGGCGAGCTGTGGGGCCGCGAGGCCGACCCCAGCCTGCCCTGGGCGATGGCCTTCCCGCAGTCCGGCGGCATGCTGCCGCGCCACCCGTCGCCGCTGTACCAGTTCCTGCTCGAAGGGCTGCTGCTGTTCGTGATCCTGTGGATCTACGGCCGCAAGGAACGTGGGCGCGGGCAGGTGGCCGGCCTGTTCCTGGTCGGCTATGGCGTGTTCCGCTTCATTGCCGAGTACTTCCGACAGCCCGACGAGTTCCTCGGCCTGCTGGCGCTGAACATGAGCATGGGCCAGTGGCTGTGCGTGCCGATGGTTGCCGTCGGCGCCTGGCTGTGGCAACGCGGCGCACGCCAGAGCGGAGCCTGAACGCCATGCGACAGATCTTCCTCGACACCGAGACCACCGGCCTGAACGCCGAGTCCGGCGACCGCATCATCGAGATCGGCTGCGTGGAGATGCTCAACCGGCGCCTGTCCGGCCGCAACCTGCACTTCTACCTGAACCCCGAGCGCAGCAGCCACGAGGACGCCGTCAAGGTGCACGGGCTGACCGACGAGTTCCTCGCCGACAAGCCGCTGTTCGCGGCGGTGGCCGACGAACTGATGGATTACCTGGCCGGCGCCGAGATCCTGATCCACAACGCCGCGTTCGACATCGGCTTCCTGAACGCCGAGCTGCGCCGGCTCGGCCGGCCGGTGTTCGAGGCGCAGGTCGGGTCGATCACCGACACGCTGTTGATGGCGCGCGAGATGTTCCCCGGCAAGTCGAACTCGCTGGACGCGCTGTGCAAGCGCCTCGAGGTCGACAACGCCAGCCGCAGCCTGCACGGCGCGCTGCTCGACGCCGGACTGCTGGCCGAGGTCTACATCCGCATGACGCGCGGGCAGGACTCGCTGGTCATCGACGAGGTCGAGGCGGCAGCCGACGAGGTGGCTGTCGAAGCGATCGACCTGTCGCGCTTCGAGCTGCCGGTGCTCCGCGCCGATGCGTCCGAGCTCGAGGCGCATGCGAAGCTCATCGCCGAGCTGGACAAGCCCAGCGGCGGCAAGACCGTGTGGAAGTCCGCCGAAGCGCCTGTGGCATAATCCAAGGCTCTGCGGATCGCGAGGGCGGCTAGCTCAGGGGTAGAGCATCGCATTCACACTGCGGGGGTCGGGGGTTCGAAACCCTCGCCGCCCACCAACGATCCAGACAGAACATGCGCTGCGGCCGGGTTTGCACCCGGCCGTTTGCTTTTGGCGCGGCAGAATCGGCGCCATGGACAGCGTCGATGCCCTGGTGATCGGAGCTGGCGTCGTCGGCCTCGCGGTCGGCCGGGCGCTGGCGCGCAGCGGGCTGGAGACCGTCGTGCTCGAGCGCGCCAACGCGATCGGCACCGGCACCAGTTCGCGCAACAGCGAGGTGATCCACGCCGGGCTGTACTACCCGGCCGGTTCGCTGAAGGCGCGGCTGTGCGTCGCCGGGCGCGAGATGCTCTACGCCTTCTGCGAATCGCATGGCGTTGCGCATCGGCGCTGCGGCAAGCTGGTGGTGGCCACCTCGGTCGAGCAGCATGCGGCGCTGCGGGCCACGCAGGCCAAGGCCGCCGCCAATGGCGTGCCGCTGCAGTGGCTGGAGGCCGACGCCGCGCGCGCGCTGGAGCCGTCGCTGCGCTGCAGCGCCGCGCTGCTCTCGCCCGACACCGGCATCGTCGACAGCCACGCGTTGATGCTGGCCCTGCAGGGTGAGCTCGAAGCCGCTGGCGGCGCGCTGGCGCTGCAATCGCCGGCGTCGGGCGTTTTCCGGGAGCGCGACCGGCTGGTCGTCGATGTTGGCGGCGACGCCCCGATGCAGCTGGCGGCAGGTGTCGTCGTCAATGCGGCCGGCCTGTGGGCGCCAGGCCTGGCCGCGCGCATGCCCGATCTCGCCGCGGCGCTCCGACCGCAGGGCTTCCACGCCAAGGGCAACTACTTCGCGCTGGCCGGCCGGGCGCCGTTCAGTCGCCTGATCTATCCGGTGCCGGAACAAGCCGGTCTCGGTGTTCACCTCACGCTCGACCTGGCCGGGCAGGCCCGCTTCGGGCCGGACGTGCAGTGGCTGCCGCCGGGTTCACCGGACGACATCGACTACAGGGTCGATCCCTCGCGGGCCGATGCCTTCTACGCCGAGATCCGCCGCTACTGGCCCGAACTGCGCGACGGCACGCTGCTGCCCGCCTACAGCGGCGTGCGGCCGAAGCTGCAAGGCCCGGGCGAGGCGGCCGGCGACTTCGTGCTGCAGGGGCCGGCCGAACACGGCGTGGCCGGACTGGTGAACCTGTTCGGCATCGAGTCGCCCGGGCTGACGGCCAGCCTCGCCATCGCCGACGAGGTGCTGGCGCGGCTCAGGCGCTGAACACGTAGTCGAGGCTGGACGTCAACGGTGTGCCGGTCAACGTGGCCAGCAGCGTCAACTCGCTGGCCGAAACCTGCGTGTTGGCGTCGGCCGCGGTGAACAGGTAGACGCCGGTGCTGCTGCCGTTGTCGACGGCGAACAGCACGGTGCGGCCGACGGTGTAGGCCGACGTGGCCGCGCCGATCGCCGCCGCCGCAGAGCTGGTGGACAGCGACGCGGCGTTGCCGGTGATGATCACCAGCTCGGCGCTGCTCGCGAACCCTCCCGGCCCGCCCAGGCGCACCGCGCCCTCGACCGTCGTGTCGCCGTCGCCGATGCGCAGGCTGGCCTGGCTGATGCGCAGGTCGTCGGTGCCGGTGACGAAGTCGGTGATGTTGTCGCTGCCGGTGCGGGTGTTGAGCACGAAGACGTCGTTGCCGGAGCCGCCGGTCAGGCGGTCGGCACCGGTGCTGCCGTTGATGGTGTCGTTGCCCGAGCCGCCGCTGACGGTGTCGTCGCCGGCGCCCGAGGACAAGGTGTTGGCGCCGGCATTGCCGAGGATCACGTTGGCCTTCGAGTTGCCGCCACCGGTCGTCGCGCTGCCGGTCAGCGTCAGGTTCTCCAGCGTGGCGCCCAGTGTCCAGTTCACGCCGGCGTAGACGGTGTCGACGTCGCCGACGGTGGTGCCGATCTCGCTGATGATGTCGCCTGCGGCTGTCGGTGATGTAGGTGTCGCTGCCCTCGCCGCCGACCAGCGTGTCGTTGCCGGTGCCACCGTCGAGCCGGTCGCTGCCGATGCCGCCGAGCAGGCTGTCGTTGCCGGCGCCGCCGTTGACGGTGTCGTTGCCGGACGCGCCGTTCAGCGTTGTTGGCGATGCCGTTGCCGGTCAGCACGTTGTTGGTGCTGTTGCCGTTGCCGACGATCGCGGTGCTGCCGCTCAGCGTGAGGTTCTCCAGCGTGGCGCCCAGCGTCCAGTTGACTGCCGACACCACCGTGTCGATGTCGCCGGCCGTCGTGCCGGTCTCGATGACGATGTCGCTGGATGCGTTGGCGATGTAGGTGTCGCTGCCGCTGCCGCCCGTCATCGTGTCGCTGCCCAGCCCGCCATCGATCCGGTTGGCCAGCGCGTTGCCGGTCAGTCGGTCGTTGAATGCCGAGCCGACGAGGTTCTCGAAGTTGCTCAGCGTGTCGCTGCCGAACCCGGTGGCCTGCGCCGTGGTCGTCGCGAGGCTCACCGTCACCGCGCCGGTCGCGTTGGCGTACGAGACGGTGTCGATGCCGTCGCCGCCGTTGAGCACGTTGTTGCCGGCGTTGCCGGTGATGACGTTGTTCAGGCCGTTGCCGGTGCCGTTGAGGTTGGCCGTGCCGGTCAGCACCAGGTTCTCGACGTTGGCGCCGAGTGAGTAGCTGATCGAGGCCTGCACGGTGTCCGTGCCGCCGCCGACGGATTCGCGCACGAAGTCGGCGCGGCTGAGCACGTAGGTGTCGTCGCCGGCACCGCCGATCAGTGTATCACGCAGCAGCGGGTTGGCGACGCGGAAGACGTCGGTGAAGCTGCCGTTGGCATCGGTCGAGGCCAGGTTGGTGGCCGCGCTTTCGAAGACGATCCAGTCGCCGCCGGAAGAGATCTGCGCGTGCGAGCTCGGGCCGTTGCCGGCCACCGAGCCGTTCTTCGAGACCAGCGCGATCGCGCCGGTGTACAGGTCCTTGACGAAGATGTCGCGCGTGCCGTTGGTGTCGCCGGCGACCAGCTCGTCCGAGTAGCTGGTGAAGACGACCCAGCGGCCGTCGTCGGACACCGAGGCCTCGCCGCTGGACAGCGCAACGCCGCTCTCGTCGGCCTTCGAGGAGACGAGTTTGATTTCGCCGGTCTTGAAGTTCAGTGCGTAGACGTCGGTGCCGTTGGACGTGTCTTCCGCAACCAGGTTGCGTGCCGTCTCGAACACGACGATCGCGTTCTCGTCGCCGTTGTAGGCCACGTCGGCGTTGTAGTTGCCGTTGTTCGGGTTCGAGACCGGCGGCAGGCCGCCGGTCAGGTTGGTCAGCGTGCCTGCCTTCACATCGAACAGGAAGATGTCGCTGTAGCCGTTGGTGTCGCCGCTGCTCAGGTTGCTGGCCTCGACTCTGGAACACGACGAAGTCGCCGTCGGCCGAGACCTTGGCGTTGATGCTCTCGCCGTTGCCGTCTGTGCCGGTCAGGCTGGTCGAGACGCGGGTGGTCGTGCCCTCGGTCAGATTCTTCAGGAAGATGTCGGTCTGCGCCGTCGAACCGCCGGCGGCGTAGTTCGAGGTGTCGCTCTCGAACACCACGAACTGGCCGGTGCCGGAGATGTCGGGGTTCAGCGCGCGGCCATTGGCGGCCAGCGTGCCGCCGGTGCCGGTGGAGGCGCGCACGATGCCGGTCCCCTGCGTGTCGGCGACGTAGATGTCGTACAGGCCGCCGCTGCCCGGGCCGTCGACCAGGTTGGACGAGGCGCTGAGGAAGGCGACATAGCGGCCGTCGGCCGAGATCACCGCCGACCCCGCACCGGACGAGCCCGCCTCGCCGGAGGCGTTGCGGTGCTCGTCGTGCGAGATACCGCTCGTCATGTCCTTGACGATCACGCCGTCGCCGTCGGCACCGAGCTGCGTCCAGTCGCCGTCGAAGGCGACGTAGCGCCCGTCGGCGCTGACCGAGGCGTGAGTGCTGCTGACCGGCGAACCGGTCGTGCCGTTGCGCGAGACGTGGTTCAGCGGCGCAAGCGCGACGTTGCCGACCATCCAGTCCGAGCCGCTGCCGGTGGTGACCAGGTCGGCGCCGTCGGTTCCCCAGACCTGGTTGCTGGTGCCCAGCCCCGACATCGTGTAGTGCACGCCATAGGCGTCGTGGAAGCCGTTGTCGGTGCCGTCGCCCAGCAGCAGCGAACTGCCGTCGGCGAACTGGAAGTTCTCCAGTGCCAGGGTGCTCAGGCTCACGCCGTCGAGCCAGACCGTCTTGCCGGCCACGGTGAGCGAAATGTTCTCGCCGGAAACCACGACCCGGACCTCGTTGGCGCTGATCGTCGTCGCGTCGAAGCGAAGCACGTCGGCCAGCGGATCGAAGTCCAGGTGCGTCGCGTCGCTCAGCGCGCTGAAGATGAACACTGCCATGCCGACTCCTCCACGGGCGGCCTTCGAATGGCCGTTGGGAACGGTTGTAGCGTCTGGGGCGTCAGCGAAGCGTCACGCCGCACCCCTTGTTTCAGGGGGGGCTGTCTGCCGCGCCGGGCTGCCAGCGTCCATCGAGCAGCAACTCGTGCGGCGAGAACTGCGCCTTGTAGTCCATCTTCTCGCTGCCGGCGATCCAGTAGCCGAGATAGACATGCGGCAGCTTCAGCGCGCGGGTCTGCTCGATCTGCCAGAGCACGTTGTAGGTGCCGTAGCTGGCACGCGCCTCGGGCTCGTAGAAGGTGTAGACCGCCGACAGGCCGTCGTTGAGGATGTCGAGGATGGACACCATCTTCAGCGCGCCCAGCGAGCCGTCGTCGGTCGGCTCGCGGAACTCGACCAGCCGGCTGTTGACCCGGCTCTGCAGCAGGAACTGCGTGTACTGGTCGATCGAATCGTGGTCCATGCCGCCGCCGCTGTGGCGGCCGGCCTGGTAGCGCAGGTAGAGCTGGTAGTGCTCGGGCGCGAAGCACAGCCGCAGCACGCGCGAGCGCAGGTGCTGGTGCGCCTTCCACGCGCGGCGCTGGCTGCGCGTCGGCTGGAAGCCGGCCACCGGCACACGCAGCGGCACGCAGGCGCGGCAGCCGTCGCAATAGGGCCGGTAGGTGAACATGCCGCTGCGGCGGAAGCCGTTGGCGACCAGGCCGGAGTAGGCGTCGGCGTGGATCAGGTGGCTGGGCGTGGCCACCTGCGAGCGGGCCATGCGCCCGGCCACGTAGCTGCACGGGTACGGTGCGGTGGCATAGAACTGCAGCGAGGCGAGCGGAAGCTCTTTCGGGTGCGTCACGGGCCGTTGTCCTGCTCGGCGTCGGCGCCCTCGACCGAGAAACCGAGGTGGCGCCACAGCGACGCATCATAGGTCCAATCGCCGATAGTCTCCGCCCCCAGGGCGAGGGACAGGCGCCGCTCGAACTCGGCTCGCGGCAGTTCGCGCCCGCCCAGCGAAGCCAGGTGGCCGGTGCGCTGCTGGCAGTCGATCATTCCGACACCATGCTCGCGGCAGAAGCAGACCAGCGCGGCCAGCGCGATCTTCGAGGCGTCGGTGCGGTGCGAGAACATCGACTCGCCGAAGAACATGCGGCCCAGCCCGATGCCGTAGAGCCCGCCAGCCAGTTCGCCGGCTATCCAGGTCTCGACGCTGTGCACCGCGCCCAGGCGGTGCCAGGCCACGTAGGCCTCGATCATCTCGGACACGATCCAGGTGCCGTCCTGGCCCTCGCGCGGCGTGGCCGCACAGGCACTGATGACGCGGCGGAAGGCCGAGTCGATGCGGATCTCGCAGCCCGGGCTGCGGATGAACTTCGCGATCGTCTTGCGCAGCGAGCGCTTGAGGCGGAACTCGTCCGTCATCAGCACCATGCGCGGGTCGGGCGACCACCACAGCACCGGCTGGCCCTCGCTGTACCAGGGGAACACGCCCTTGGAATAGGCCTCGGCCAGGCGCTGCGGCGTCAGGTCGCCACCGGCGGCGAGCAGCCCCGGCGCGTCGGATCCCGCGGGCAGGGCGCGCCGCGTCTCCGGCAGCGCGTCGTGCGGGCCGCGCAGCCAGGGGATCACGCGCGCGGCCTCCGGCTCAGTTGGCGAATGCGGCGATGCCGGTGATCGCGCGGCCGAGGATCAGCGCATGCACGTCGTGCGTGCCTTCGTAGGTGTTGACCACCTCGAGGTTGACGAGGTGGCGTGCCACGCCGAACTCGTCGCTGATGCCGTTGCCGCCCATCATGTCGCGCGCCATGCGGGCGATGTCCAGCGCCTTGCCGCAGCTGTTGCGCTTCATGATCGAGGTCACTTCCACCGAGGCCGTGCCTTCGTCCTTCATGCGGCCCAGGCGCAGGCAGCCCTGCAGGCCGAGCGTGATCTCGGTCTCCATGTCGGCCAGCTTCTTCTGGATCAGCTGGTTGGCGGCCAGCGGGCGGCCGAACTGCTGGCGGTCGAGCACGTACTGCCGCGCGCGGGTGAAGCAGTCTTCCGCCGCGCCCAGCGCACCCCAGGCGATGCCGTAGCGTGCGCTGTTCAGGCAGGTGAACGGGCCCTTCAGGCCTCGCACCTCGGGGAAGGCGTTCTCCTCCGGGCAGAACACCCGGTCCATCACGATCTCGCCGGTGATCGACGCGCGCAGGCCGACCTTGCCGTGCACCGCCGGCGCGCTGAGGCCCTTCCAGCCCTTCTCGAGCACGAAGCCGCGGATCTGCCCGCCATCGTCCTTCGCCCACACCACGAACACGTCGGCGATCGGGCTGTTGCTGATCCACATCTTCGAGCCGGTCAGCTCGTAGCCACCATCGACCTTCTTCGCGCGGGTGATCATGCTGCCGGGGTCGGAGCCGTGGTTGGGCTCGGTCAGGCCGAAGCAGCCGATCCACTGGCCGCTGGCCAGCTTGGGCAGGTACTTCTGCTTCGTCGCGTCGTTGCCGAACTCGTTGATCGGCACCATCACCAGCGAGCTCTGAACGCTCATCATCGAGCGGTAGCCGGAGTCGACCCGCTCGACCTCGCGGGCGATCAGGCCGTAGCAGACGTAGTTCAGGCCGGCGCCGCCGTAGGCCTCGGGAATCGTCGGGCCGAGCAGGCCCAGCTCGCCCATCTCGCGGAAGATCGCCGGGTCGGTCTTCTCGTGGCGGAACGCCTCCAGGATGCGCGGCGCCAGGCGGCCCTGGCAGTAATCGCGCGCGGCGTCGCGGACGGCGCGTTCGTCGTCGGTCAGTTGCTGGTCGAGCAGCAGGGGGTCGTCCCACTGGAAAGCGGCATGCTTGGTGGCCATCATCGGTCTCCTTCGTCAGCAGGCATGGTATAGCAGCGGGCATGAGCTCCCTGATCGCCGACACCGTCTTCGCCACCATCGCCGAATGCATCCGCCGCCACGCGCAGGACCGGCCGACGGCGCTGGCGCTGGCCGACGACGGTGCTTCGCTGAGCTACACCGCGCTCGACGCCCTGATGGACCGCGTCGCCGCCGCGCTGCAACGCGATGGCCTGAAGCCGGGCGACGCGATCGCGCTGTGCGCCGCGCCCTCGGCGACTCAGGCGGCGATCTTCCTCGGCGCGCTGCGTGCCGGCGTGGTGGTGGCGCCGCTCGCCCCGGGCAGCACGCCGGCGGCGCTGGCGCGCATGCTGGCCGATGCACAGGCGCTGCGCCTGTTCGTCGACGCCACGACGGCGGCCGAGTTTGCCGGCAGCACGCTGCCGGTGACACACATCGACGACGGGCTCGACGCCTGGCTGGCTCCGGCCGGCGCCGTCCCGACGGCGGTGGCGATCGGCCCGGGCGCGCCCTTCAACATCATCTATTCCTCCGGCACCACCGGCGAGCCCAAGGGCATCGTGCAGCCGCACGGCATGCGCTGGGCCCACGTCAGGCGCGGCCTGCCCTACGGCTACGGGCCGGCGGCGGTGACGCTGCTGGCCACGCCGCTGTACTCGAACACCACGCTGGTGGTGTTCTTCCCGTCGCTTGCCTTCGGTGGCGCGGTGGTGCTGATGTCGAAGTTCGACGCGCGCCGCTACGCCGAGATCGCGCAGCGCATGCGCGCGACGCACACGATGCTGGTGCCGGTGCAGTACCAGCGCCTGATGGCGCTGCCGGACTTCGAGACCTTCGATCTGCGCAGCTTCCACATGAAGTTCTGCACCAGCGCGCCGTTCCCGGCGGCGCTGAAGGCCGACGTGCTGAAGCGCTGGCCAGGCGGGCTGGTCGAGTTCTACGGCATGACCGAGGGTGGCGGCACCTGCATCCTCGAGGCGCATGCGCATGCCGACAAGCTGCACACCGTCGGCCGGCCCGCGCCCGGCACCGATATGCGGCTGATGGACGAGGCGGGCCGGGAACTGCCGCCCGGATCGACCGGCGAGGTGGTCGGCCATTCTCCCGGCATGATGGTCGGCTACCACCGCCGACCCGAGGCGACGCGGGAAGCGGAGTGGTTCGACGCCAGCGGCAAGCGCTTCATCCGCACCGGCGACGTCGGCCGCTTCGACGCCGACGGCTTCCTGGTGCTGATGGACCGGCGCAAGGACATGATCATCTCCGGCGGCTTCAACATCTATCCGAGCGACCTGGAGGCACAGCTGCGCGAGCACCCGGCGGTGGACGACGCTGCGGTGGTCGGGGTGCCGTCGCCCGATTGGGGCGAGACGCCGGTGGCCTTCGTCGTGTGCCGCGCCGGACACGACGAAGACGGCCGAGAGCGCTGCGCCAATGGCTCAACGCAGCGTGTCGGCAAGACGCAGCGCCTGGCCGCGCTGCATCGGGTCGACGAACTGCCGCGCAGCGCCATCGGCAAGGTGCTCAAGCGCGAGTTGCGCGAGCGGCATGCGAAGATGCCGCCATGAGCTCCTCCGACGTCGCCGACCCTTCGCTGCACCGCATCGTCATCGTCGGCGGAGGGGCCGGTGGCCTGGAGCTGGCCACGCGGCTCGGCGACCGGCTCGGCAAGAAGGGCCGCGCCCACATCACGCTGATCGAGAAGGCGCGCACCCATTTCTGGAAGCCGCACCTGCACGAGATCGCAGCCGGCAGCGCCGACCTGCACAGCCATGCCACCGACTACCTGGCGCAATCGCACTGGCACGGCTTCCGCTACCGTGTCGGCGAGATGGTCGGGCTGGACCGCGAACGGCGCGAGGTCATCGTCGCGCCGGCCATCGACGAGGAGGGTGCGCCCATCACGCCGCCCTACACGCGCGGCTACGACACGCTGGTGATGGCGGTCGGCAGCCTGACCAACGACTTCGGCACACCCGGCGTCGCCGAGCACGCGATCGCACTGGAGACGCCGACGCAGGCCGAACGTTTCCACCGCCGCCTCGTCAACGCCTGCATCCGCGCCCACATGCAGAACGAGCCGCTGACGCCGCGCCAGCTGCAGGTGGCGATCATCGGCGCCGGCGCCACCGGCGTCGAGCTGGCCGCCGAACTGCACAAGGCGACACGCGCGCTGGTGTCCTACAACCTCGACCGCATCGACCCCGAGCGCGACATCCGCCTGAACCTGATCGAGGCCGGGCCACGCATCCTGCCGGCGCTGCCGGAACGCATCTCGGGTGCCGCCCACAAGCTGCTCGCCGGGCTGGGTGTGAAGGTGCATACCGCGTCGCGGGTCACCTCGGTCAGCGCCGAGGGCGTGCACCTGGCCAGCGGCGAGACGATTCCCGCCGAACTGATCGTCTGGGCGGCGGGCGTCAAGGCGCCGGAGTTTCTCAAGGACCTCGGCGGCCTGGAGAACAACCGCCTGAACCAGCTGGTCGTCGGGCCGACGCTGCAGAGCACGCGCGACCCGAACGTGTTCGCGCTCGGCGACTGTGCCGCCGCGCCCTGGCTGGGCCACGAGGGCAACGTGCCGCCGCGCGCCCAGGCGGCGCACCAGCAGGCTTCGCACCTGGTCAAGCAGCTGGCGCGCCGCATCGACGGCAAGCCGCTGCAGCCCTGGCGCTACCGCGACTTCGGCTCGCTGGTCTCGCTGGGCGAGTACAGCACCGTCGGCAACCTGATGGGCTCGCTGGTCGGCGGCAACCTGTGGGTCGAGGGCCTGTTCGCGCGCACCATGTACCTGTCGCTGTACAAGATGCATGAACTGGCGCTGCACGGCTTCTGGCGCACCGCGCTGGGCTCGCTGAGCCGGCTGATGACGCGCAGCACCGAGCCGCGCGTCAAGCTGCACTGAACGAAACGAAGAGGGCTAGACGCCGACCTCGTCGAGGTCGCGGTAGACGTCGCGCAGCCACATCTTGACGCGCTGGCGGTCCATCAGGCCGAGTGCGGCATTGCCTTCGCCGTTCTTGGCGGTCCAGAAGCTGCTGCTGGTCGCGTCGATCTTGTTGATGGCGCTCTCGTGCAGCTTCTTCACCGAAACGATGCGCGCGCCCAGGCCCAGTGCACGGGCCTGCTGGCCCGACTGCTCGAGCACCGAGAAGTCGTTGCCGCGCACCTGGTTGCGCACCAGCACGTACTTCAGGCTGGTGCCGAAGCGGTCGAGCAGGCGCGACAGCAGGTCGACCGAGTCCTTGCCGGTGTCCATCACGTGCCAGTAGTGGATCGCCACGCCGGTCTCGTCGGCCAGGTTGAGCACGCCGGAGTCGTCCATCCAGCGCACCAGTGGGTCGTGCGTCTGTGCTGCCAGGTCGACCAGGATGCGCCGCTCGGGCTGCTCGACGGCGGCTTCCATGATCGCGTCCAGCGCCTCGTAGCGGTCGACCACCACCGGCGAGGCGTAGCCGGAATAGAAGCGCATCAGGGCGCCGTGCGAACGGTCGGTGTCGAAGCCGAGGAAGGGCTCGCCGCGGTCGATCAGGTACTGCGCCAGCACCCGGGCCATCAGCGACTTGCCGACGCCGCCTTTCTCGCCGCCGATGAAATGGATCTTCGCCATCCGCTTCGTCCTTCCTCGTCAGGGTTGCGTTCGCACTGATTCTCAGGGCAATCCGGGTCGCCGCGCCAGCCGGTCTTCATGCGGCTGTCACGCGCCGTTCACGGCACTGTCATCACGCCTGCCGAGACTGCGCGGCTGACTCAACCACAGCCCCAAGAGGATCACATGGACCGCCAGGCGACACCCCAGCACGACGACGACACCGATCTGAACCCCTCCACCCAGCCGTCCTTCAATGAAGTGCTGGATGCCCGGCTGTCGCGCCGCGGCGTGCTGCGCGGCGGCATCGGTGGTGTGGCAGGAGCGGTGCTCGGCGGTCTGTCGCTGAGCGCCTGCGGCGGCGGCGGCGATGCCGTCGCAGCCACCGCCGGCACGGCCGAAGCGGCTGCCGCCGGCGGCACCAAGCAGGCCGAGCATGTCGACCGCCGTTCGCCGCGCATCGACAGCCTGGACTTCGCCGCCGTGCCGAAGAGCCTGGCCGACCAGGTGATCGTGCCGGCCGGCTACACCGCGACGGTGCTGTACGCGCTGGGCGACCCGCTGGACAGGAAGACCGGTGACTACCGCAACGACGGCAGCGACGCCGACATGGACCGCCGCGCCGGCGACCACCACGACGGCATGGCCTACTTCGGCCTCGACGCCTTCGGCCGCCTGCGCGACCGTGTCGGCGCGACGCGCGGCCTGCTGGCGATCAACCACGAGGCGACCAGCCAGGGTGGCGGCGAACTCGCCTCGGCCTTCATCCACGCCAACGGCGGCACCAATGCGCTGCCGCGCCCGGCCGGCGAGGTCGACAAGGAAGTGGCGATCCACGGCGTCTCGATCGTCGAGGTGCGCTCGCACAAGCGCCGCTTCGAGTACCAGCAGGATTCGCGCTTCAACCGCCGCATCACGCCGCTGACGGCGGTGGAACTGTCCGGCCCGGTGCGCGGCAACGCGCTGGTGGCGACCAAGTACTCGCCGGCCGGCAAGGCTGCGCGCGGCACGCTGAACAACTGCGGCAACGGCGAGACGCCCTGGGGCACCTACCTGACCGGCGAGGAGAATTGGGCCGGCTACTTCACCCGCTCGGTGACCGACAACGCCGCGCGCAGCGCCGCCGGCGACGCCAAGGGCGTGGTCTCGCTGAACCGCTACGGCCGCAGCCAGGGCGCCGCCAGTCGCCACGGCTGGGAGACCGGCGGCAGCGACGACCACTACGCCCGCTGGAACATCGGCGTCACCGGCGCCAGCGCCAGCGAGGACTACCGCAACGAGCTGAACACCTTCGGCTACATCGTCGAGATCGATCCCTACGACAAGAAGGCGTCGGTCAAGAAGCGCACCGCGCTGGGCCGCTTCGCGCACGAGAGCGCCGCCTTCGGCAAGGTGGTCGAAGGCAAGCCGCTGGCCGTCTACATGGGCGACGACTCGCGCGGCGAGTACATCTACAAGTTCGTCTCGACCGCCACCTGGCGCGACCGCGACGCCGACCGTCGCGACAGCATCGAGGTCGGCGACAAGTACCTCGACCAGGGCCGCCTCTACGTGGCGCGCTTCAACGCCGACGGCAGCGGCGATTGGATCGAGCTGGATATCGCCAACCCGGCGATCAAGGGCTACGCCGGCTACGCCTTCGCCGACCAGGCCGATGTGCTGGTCAACGCGCGCCTGGCTGCCGATGCGGTCGGCGCCACCAAGATGGATCGCCCCGAGTGGTGCGCGGTGCACCCGGTGACCGGCGAGATCTACTACACGCTGACCAACAACAGCAACCGCAAGGTGCAGCCGAGCAGCTCGCAGTTCGGCATCGACGCGGCCAACCCGCGTTCGTACAGCGATGCCTACGGAAGCGGAGCTCCGGGCGCCCCGGGCAACATCAACGGCCACATCATCCGCATGGCCGAGGCGAAGGGCCGTTCCGACGCGCTCGGCTTCACCTGGGACGTCTACCTGTTCGGCGCGCAGGCCGATGCCGACCCGGCGAAGATCAACCTGTCCTCGCTGACCGACGACCAGGACTTCTCCAGCCCCGACGGCCTGTGGTTCAGCACCGTGACCGGCCTGGCCTGGATCCAGACCGACGACGGTGCCTACACCGACAAGACCAACTGCATGATGCTGGCCGGTATCCCCGGCAAGGTCGGTGACGGGCAGTCGCGCTCCGCCTGAGCTATACCAAGACCGACGGCACGACGCTGGACGTCGACACCTATGTCGGCAAGAAGCCGGCGGCCGACGCGCTGAAGCGCTTCCTGGTCGGCCCGGTCGACTGCGAGATCACCGGCCTGTGCGAAACGCCGGACGGCCGTGCGCTGTTCGTCAACATCCAGCACCCGGGCGAGACGATCAGCGTGGCCAACATCGGCGACCCGTCCAAGTACCTCAGCCACTGGCCGGGCAACGCCGGCTACGGCGCCGGCGGCGCGACGGCGCGGCCGCGCTCGGCGACCATCGTCATCACCAAGGACGACGGCGGCCGCATCGGCAGCTGAACGCCTGCCGCGTGCGGTGGTTCATGGCGCCGGAGCCGATCCGGCGCCAGAATCACGGCATGCGGAGGCCGTCGTGATCGAGAAGCTGTTCGCCGCCGTCGTGGCGGCGGTGTGCATCGTGCTGCTGCTGCGCCTGGCCATCGGCCCGGTGCGGCGCATCCGCTTCGACGCCTTCTTCGTGCGCCTGTGGCACGGCCTGCGCTCGCGGGCGACTGCACTCTGGCGTTGGCCGAAGTCGCGCCGCCAGGCGCGCCAACTCGCCGACGACGCGATCCGCCGCGCCCGCGAAGGGGGCGGTACCTGGGACGGCAACGTCTACACCCCCGACCAGTTCAAGAAGCCGCCGCGCGACAAGATGCATTGAGCTGCGGTGTCTGCTCGCGGCCAAGATCTGGCATTGAGCACCTGCGCCGAAAGTGCACGCTCCCACGACGCAGTTTCTGTTCGCTTGGACTCCACGCTGGGCGCCTGAGCCTGAATGGACCAACCAGTGGCGGCCGTGATCAGGGCATCGGATATGGGGCATCGTCGGGTGTTGTCATCGCCATGGCTTTGAGGTCTCGCCAGGCGTGCTCGCCGGCTGCAGGATCACGTTCCACCAGATGCCGCGCAAAGTCCAGGTGGTTCAGTCGATAGGGCGTCGGCTGCATATCAAGCCGCGCGGTGCCCCGGATGTGCGACATCAGCGTCCTTGCACCCAGGGCAAAGGCCCAGGATGTGGCTCCCACGCCTTCGAGTCCAACATCGGGGAAGTACAGGTTGGGTGCATCGGCGCTCCGGAAGACGCATGCGCAGCGTTTGACCAACTCGGCCATGTTGGCGATGCCCGCGATGCGGGGATCGGCAAAGTACCCCAGGTCTGTGCTGTAGCCCGTACCCCACAGCACGACATCCGCTGCGATGCGGTGGCCATCCGCCAGCACGACCTCAGAGCCTTCGATGGCCGCCACGGTACCGTGCAAGCGTTCAATGTCGAGGAAACGGGCCAGCATGCGGGCGCGACCGGGGACCAACTGATCGATTCGCAGATCGAGTGGCTGCGCGGGCCTGACGGCCTGGAGCCCGAACTTCGCATAGCGCGCTTCCAGATCGGCGTTGATCATGGCGTTCTGCTGTTCGATGCTGATCCCGCTGGCCTGCATCTTGGCCAGTGGTCTGATGCTTCCCGCGATCGCCTTGGGTTTGCCGGTCGGCGTGAACCAGCGCAGCCCGCGGTGGACCCAGAGCACTCGCCGTGCCCCATGCTCGATGCACAGGTCCAGCAGGTCCAACGAAGAAGCACCTCCTCCGACGACCATGACGGCGCGGCCGGCAAGATCCGCCGGGCTCCTGAGCGCGCTGGAGTGACATTCCGTGAGCTTTACGCCTTGCCTGTGAACGCCGGGCACGATCGGTTTGTTGTGTGCGCCGGTGGCAGCCACCATGTGCCTCGCGCGCACCGTGCCTTGGGGCGTGGTCAATTCCCAGCACGTGCCATCGTGGCGTGCCAGATGAACGGGCGTGTCGAGCCGGATGTCGGGCGCCAGACCGAAGGTATGCACCCAAGCCTCGATGTTCGCGAGGATGTTGGGCTGCGTCGGCCCTGCGATGGGCACATCGCCCACCGTCCAGTCGGCTGGGCAGATCTGGATGTCCTGCCAAGCCGGCAGGGTTCGCCACAGGCCACCCACCGCTTCGCGCCCTTCAAGGAGTTGCACCTGCAGCCCCGCCTTGCGCGCGTAGTGGAGATGGATGACACCGGCGATACCGCCGCCAATGATGGCCAGATCGAGCAAGGCGTCTGATGACATGTGCGCTCCAGGTCAAGGACGGAGTGAACGGGACAATTCGCTGCCCCCCTGCGGATCCACAATTTAACTGGTGCCCGTTCGGCGTTGCCGGTTGACCGACCGCAAGGGCGAGGCTGGTGACGCATTTCGGGGTGGTTGCTGCGGCCCCGATCGCTCCTGTCGCCAACTGGCTTACCCCACCCAGAACTGCATGTCCATTGTTGCCACCGATTGCTCGGGGCGAACGTCCGATCCACGGGCATCGAATGACTGCTTGGGGCCGGAAGCGGCCGATCGTCCGCGCAGCGCTCCGCGTCCGCCGACGCAGAACGGTCTCAGCGGTCGGCGCGCAGCACGCCGGTGACCGTGCCGCCCGCGTCACCCAGCACGAAGTAGGTGTAGACGCGCCCCGACGACAGCGTCACGTCGCTCAGGTTCTTCAGCACGCTGCCGCCCAGGCTGACCTCGAGGATCGCGGTGGCGCTGCTCGCTGCGACGTTGGTCGCGCCGGAGGCCGCGCCGAAGGCGATGCCGTCGGCGACCACGTCGCCGTCGACCGTCATCAGCAGCGACCCCGATGCGCCATTCAGCCCGTTGACCAGGCGGATCTTCACCGGCTTGCTGCTGCTGGTCGACGGCAGGTTGGCGTCTTCCAGCAGGCGCAGCGTCGGCTCGGCGGTGCTGCCGGCGACCAGCAGCGTCAGGTCGGCGCCGGAGGTTGCGGTGAACGAGCCGCTCGACACCGCGGTGCCGTCGATCGTGACGGTGGGCGACAGCGTGCCGGCGTCGACCAGCTTGTAGGCGCCGACGCTGGGCGACGCCGTGCCGGCCGACAGCGTCACGCCGTTGGCGGTCGCGCCGACCGTGGCGGCCGCGGCTGCATCGGCGACCAGGCGCACCCGCGCCGAGGGGTTGTCCAGCGTGGTCACGGTGCTCTGCTGGTCCACGCGCACGGCGTTGAGCAGCGCGCCGCCGCGGCTGCGCGTCAGCGCCAGCGTCACCACCTGCTGGCTCTTCAGCGTGAACGAAGGCAGCGCCAGGCGCAGGTCGGTCGGGTCGTCGCTGGTCGTCACGCACAGGTGGTAGCTGGTGCCGGCGCCGGCGGCGGTGATCTGGCTGAAGCTGCTGCTGTCGACGCCGGTCACGTCGGAGAAGGCCGGCACGTCGGTGTCGGCTAGCGCGGAGCAGTCCTTGTCGACCAGGAAGACGTCGATGCTGGCCACCTCGCCGGAGGCGGCGTTGAGTACCTTCAGCCGCGCCTTGCCTTCGTCGGGCGCATCCTCGTCTTCGGCGATCGACACCACCTGCAGGCTGCCGTCGGTGACGTAGGCGAGCAGCGTGCGGTGCTCGTCGGTGGCGATGCTCGCCGAGGTCGACGCCACGGTGCTGCTCGATCCGCTGCTGCGCAGCTCGAAGGACAGGTCGCCGTCGGCGACCTTGGAGTAGGCGCTGCTGCTGCCGATCGCGATCGACGAGATGATCACCTCGTCGTCCACCACCACGTCCAGGCCGCTGTAGTTGTTGGTCGCGTTGACCAGGCGCACCTGGGCTTCCTCGCCCAGGCTGCCGCCGCAGCCGTGCAGCAGGGCCAGCGCCAGCAGCGGCGCGGCGATCAGGAGGGGGCGGGAGAAGCGGGAAAGGGAAGGGCGCATGCTCGGTTCCGGCAGTGAGGGACAGCGCCGGTCGTGGCGCCGCCCGCACTGTGCGGGCCGAGCGTTGCGATTCTGTTGCTCGCCTGCCGGCGAACGTGACGTTGCGTGACGCCGCGTTCGCCGCCGGTGTCAGCCGCGGCCGACGAAGGGCATGCTGGTGGCCATCACCGTCATGAACAGCACGTTGGCGTCCAGCGGCAGGCTGGCCATGTGCACGACCGCGTCGGCGACATGCTTGACGTTCATGCGCGGCTCGACCTTGGTCGACCCGTCGGCCTGGATCACGCCGTTGGCCATGCGCTGGGTCATGTCGGTCGCGGCGTTGCCGATGTCGATCTGGCCGCAGGCGATGTTGTGGCGCCGGCCGTCCAGCGCGGTGCTGCGCGTCAGCCCGCTGATCGCATGCTTGGTGGCCGTGTAGGGCGCCGAGAACGGCCGCGGCGCATAGGCCGAGATCGAGCCGTTGTTGATGATGCGGCCGCCCTGCGGCGTCTGGCTCTTCATCAGGCGGATCGCCGCCTGCGTGCACAGGAAGGGGCCGGTCAGGTTGACGTCGACCACCGCCTTCCACTGCTCGTAGCTCAGGTCCTCCATCGGGATCGCCGGTGCGCCCATGCCGGCGTTGTTGAACAGCACGTCCAGCCGCCCGAAGGCCTCCTGCGTCTTCGCGAACAGCGCCTTCACCGATGCCGGGTCGCCGACGTCGGCAGGCACGGCGAGCAGCCGCTCGCGCTCGCCGGGGGCGGCGGCGACCGTCTCGGCCAGCGCATCGGCACGGCGGCCGGCCAGCACGACGTGGTAGCCGGCCGCATGCAGGGCCAGCGCGCAGGCGCGGCCGATGCCGCTGCCGGCGCCGGTGACGAGGGCGACGCGGGAGGGGTTGCTCATGGTGTGCTTTCGGTGGCAGGGGTGGGTGAAGTGTCGTCTCGCTCGAGGAAACAGTCGGCGAACGTGAAGTACAGCGAGGCGTAGAAGACGGTCGACAGCAGCAGCGAGGCCGGCATCGCCAGCAGCGCGATCAGCTGCGGCTGGCCGAGCAGCGCGGCGACGATGTTGGCGGCGGCGCCCAGCACCAGCACGACGGCGAACCAGGTCAGCGCGAAGGCCAGGAAGGCCGCCTTGTTGCGCCAGAGCGCGATCGTGCTGGAGAACATCGACTGGGCCACGCCCTGCGTGCCCCAGTGCACCAGCGCCGGCGCATGCCAGAACGGCACCGACAGCACGCCCGCCAGGCCGAAGCGGATCAGCAGCCCGGCGAACAGTCCCGTGTCGCCCAGCCGCTGCGCCACGTCCGCCGGTGTCGCCTTGCCCTCGGACAGCACGCGCATCAGCTCGTCGAGCGCACCGCCGTCGGCCCATTCGGCCAGCGTGATGATGAGCACGCTGGCGGCCGCATAGATCAGGCCCAGGAACAGCATCGCGCGCAGCTTGTCCGGCCCCTGGCGCAGCGGTGCGACGAAGGCGCGCGGCAGCGGCACGCGGCCCTGCAGCGCGTCGCGCGTGCCGATCATGAAGCCCAGCGAGCCCAGCGGCAGCAGCGCCAGCAGCAGCAGCGAGCCGACCAGCGGCAGCAGGGTCAGCACGAAGACGAGGAACAGGAAGGCGGCGAACATGCCGCTGAAGGCCAGCGGCTGGCGCGTGAAGATGCGGAAACCCTGCTTCACCCAGGTGATGCCGGCGGCGGCGGGAACGGACTGCAGTCTCATCGTCGCTGCATCCGGCTCAGGTGCGGGTGTGGTGCCATGGTGCCTCGCGGCGCGCGCGCAGCACGCGTTCGAAGTGTGTCGGGTCGTGCGGTTTCAGCAGTGTGGCGTCGCGCGGCAGGTGCAGGTCCCACAGGCGCGAGATCCAGAAGCGCAGCGCGGCCGCACGCATCAGCGCCGGCAGCAGGCGCAGCTCGCTGCCGGTCAGCGGCCGAACCGCATCGTAGGCGGCGACGAAGGCGCTCGCGCGCTGCTCGTCGAGCCGGCCGCTTTCCAGGTCGATGCACCAGTCGTTCAGGCACACGCCGAGGTCGAAGGCCAGCGTGTCGACACCGGCGAAGTAGAAGTCGAAGAAGCCGCTGAGGCGGTCGGCGCCATCCTCGCCGGCTTCGAACATCACGTTGTCGCGGAACAGGTCGGCATGGATTGCCGCGCGCGGCAGACCCTGGAACGCCGCCGACGCGGCGAGCTGTTGCTGGTAGGCCAGTTCGTCGCTGAGCAGCTGCGCCTGCTCGGCACCGACGTAGGGCTCGATCACCGGCACGGTCTCGGCCCACCAGTCCAGGCCGCGCAGGTTGGGCTGCGCCAGCGGGAAGTCGGCCGCCGCCAGGTGCATGCGCGCCAGCATGTCACCGACCAGTGCGCAATGCGCCGCGTCGGGCGCCAGGTGGTGGCGGCCACGCAGCCGGTCGACTACCGCCGCCGGCTTGCCATGCAGCGTGTGCAGCAGCGCGCCGGCGGCGTCGCCGTACGGGCGCGGCACCGGAATGCCGCTCTCGGCCAGGTGCTTCATCAGCTGCAGGTAGAACGGCAGCTGTTCGTGCGTCAGCCGCTCGAACAGCGTCAGCACGTAGCGGCCCTGCGTGGTGTTGGCGAAGTAGTTGGTGTTCTCGATGCCGCTGGCGATGGGCTGCAGCGTCGTCAGCGTGCCCAGTCCGACACGCGATACCAGCGCGGCTGCCTCGTCGAACGAGACCTCGGTGTAGACCGCCATCGCCGCGTCAGAAGCTCAGCAGGTGCCAGACCCGCTTGCCCGCCGCGCCGCGCGAGGTGTTGACGCCGTCGGACAGATCGCGCGACCCGTCGCCGACGATGATCTCGTAGCCCTGCGTCGTGCCGACCTTGGGCTTGACCGTGATGCGCTGCGTGGCGCCGCGCACGCGCAGCTCCTCGATGCGGCTGCCTTCGTCCTCGATGACGATCTGCTGCACGCGGGGCTCGGCCGAAGGCGCCGCGGGCGCGGCCGCAGCGGGCTTGGCCTCCTGTGAATGCACGCTGCCGGCCAGGGCCGCCAGGGCGAGGCAAAGGAGAGTGCGGGAGCCGTTCATGCCCTCATTCTAGGCGCCGGGCGTGGTCCACAATCCCGCCATGACGACCAAGACCCTGCTGCTGGTGGACGGCTCGAGCTACCTGTACCGCGCCTACCACGCGCTGCCCGACCTGCGCAGCCCGGACGGGTTCCCGACCGGCGCGATCCACGGCATGGTGGCGATGCTGAAGCGGGCCATCCAGGACGTGAACCCCGAGCACGCGGCCTGCGTCTTCGACGCCAAGGGCGACACCTTCCGCAACGAGTGGTACCCGGAATACAAGGCGCAGCGCGCGCCGATGCCCGACGACCTGCGCCTGCAGATCGATCCGATCCACGAGGTCGTCAAGCTGCTCGGCTGGCCGGTGCTGGTGGTGCCCGGCATCGAGGCCGACGACGCGATCGGCACGCTGTCGCGCATCGCGGCGCAGACCGGCCACGAGGTGGTCATCTCCACCGGCGACAAGGACCTGGCGCAGCTGGTCGGCGAGCATGTCACGCTGATCAACACGATGAGCAACGAGAAGCTCGACGTGCCCGGCGTGGTCGCCAAGTTCGGCGTGCCGCCGGAGCGCATCGTCGACTACCTGACGCTGATGGGCGACACCGTCGACAACGTGCCGGGCGTCGAGAAGGTCGGCCCGAAGACGGCGGCGAAGTGGATCGCCGAACATGGTTCGCTGGACGGCGTGATCGCCGCGGCGGGCTCGATCAAGGGCGTGGCCGGCGAGAACCTGCGCAAGGCGCTGGACTGGCTGCCGACCGGGCGCAGGCTGGTGACGGTGGTCACCGACTGCGACCTGAGCGCCGAGGTGCCCGGCTTCCCGTCTCTCGACGCGCTGGCCCTGCAGCCGGTGAACCGCGACGGCCTGCTCGAGTTCTACGGCCGCTTCGGCTTCAAGACCTGGAAGAAGGACCTGGAGGGGCCGGGCGCCGCCGCCTCCGCGGCCGCTGGCAGCGAGGGCACGGCGGCCGGCGACGACCCGCCGCCCGCCGCCGCACCGGCGGCGAGCATCGAGAAGCACTACGAGACCGTGCTGACGCGCGAGGCGCTCGACCGGTGGTTGGGCCTGATCAGCAGCGCGCCGCTGACCGCGATCGACACCGAGACCGATTCGCTCGACGGCATGAAGGCGCGCATCGTCGGCATCTCGCTGTCAGTGACGGTCGGCGAGGCGGCCTACATCCCGCTGGCGCACAGCTACGCCGACGCGCCCGAACAGCTGCCAGCCGACCAGGTGCTGGCCGCGCTGAAGCCCTGGCTGGAGGACGCGGCGGCGCTGAAGCTGGGCCAGAACATCAAGTACGACACCCATGTGTTCGCCAATGCCGGCATCACCGTGCGCGGCTATGCGCACGACACGCTGCTGCAGAGTTACGTGCTCGAGGCGCACAAGCCGCACAGCCTGGAGAGCCTGGCGCTGCGCCACCTCGGCCGCTCGGGCCTGAGCTACGAGGACGTCTGCGGCAAGGGCGTGCACCAGATCCCGTTCGCGCAGGTCGACGTCGCGCGCGCCACCGAGTACTCGGGCGAGGACAGCGACATGACGCTGCACGTGCACCAGGTGCTGTGGCCGCAGCTGCAGCAGCAGGCCGGCCCGCTGTTCGTCTATCAGAAGATCGAGATGCCCAGTGCCGCGGTGCTGGGCCGCATCGAGCGCAACGGCGTGCTGATCGACGCTGCGGTGCTGGCGCGGCAGAGCCAGGAGCTGGCCGAGCGCATGGTGGCGCTGGAACGCGAGGCCTACGAGATCGCCGGCCAGCCCTTCAACCTGGGCAGCCCGAAGCAGATCGGCGAGATCCTGTTCGGCAAGCTCGGCCTGCCGGTCAAGAAGAAGACCGCCACCGGCGCGCCGTCGACCGACGAGGAGGTGCTCGCCGAGCTGGCCGCCGACTACCCCTTGCCCGCGAAGCTGCTCGAGCACCGCGGCCTGGCCAAGCTGAAGGGCACCTACACCGACAAGCTGCCGCTGATGGTCAACGCCGAGACCGGCCGCGTGCACACCAACTACGCGCAGGCGGTGGCGGTGACCGGGCGGCTGGCCAGCAACGACCCCAACCTGCAGAACATCCCGATCCGCACGCCGGAAGGGCGGCGCGTGCGCGAGGCCTTCATCGCAGCGCCCGGCAGTTCGATCCTGTCGGCCGACTACTCGCAGATCGAGCTGCGCATCATGGCCCACATCAGCGAGGACCCGGGCCTGCTGAAGGCCTTCGCCGAAGGCATGGACGTGCACCGTGCCACCGCCAGCGAGGTGTTCGGCATCGAGCCGGCGGCGGTGACCAGCGAGCAGCGCCGCTACGCGAAGACGATCAACTTCGGCCTGATCTACGGCATGGGCGCCTTCGGCCTGGCGTCCAGCCTGGGCATCGAGCGCAGCGCGGCGACGGCCTACATCGATCGCTACTTCCAGCGTTTCGCCGGCGTCAAGCGCTACATGGACGAGACCCGTGCCTCGGCCAAGGCCAAGGGCTACGTCGAGACGCTGTTCGGCCGGCGCATCTACCTGCCCGACATCAACGGCGGCAATGGTCCGCGGCGCAGCGGCGCCGAGCGCCAGGCGATCAACGCGCCGATGCAGGGCACCGCGGCCGACCTGATCAAGCTGGCGATGATCGAGGTGCAGGCGACGCTCGAGCGCGAGCAGCGGGCGACGAAGATGATCATGCAGGTGCACGACGAACTGGTCTTCGAGGTGCCCGAGGCCGAGGTGGCCTGGGCGCGCGAGGCGGTGCCGCGCGTGATGGCCGGCGTGGCGGCGCTGAAGGTGCCGCTGCTGGCCGAGGTCGGGGTCGGCCCCAACTGGGACCAGGCGCACTGAGGCTGCTGCGTCGCGCCGCGGAGCAGATGCTGCGCGGCGCCACAGCCGCTGGCTGTGCCCGCGCGGCGCAGTGCCGGGCCGGCATCCCAGGGTAAGCGAGCGGGGCGCTGCGACGCGTGCAAGCGCGTCGTGCGTCGCCGCTGCCGCGCGTCTGCACCGCGCCGGAACGAACGTTGCGCGCCGCAACGTCCCACGATCCAGCCTGGATCAGCGCGGCCCTCGTGGCATGTCGCTTGCCCTTGTGGTGGCCGCTGCAACAGCGGCAACGGCGTCGAACACGCCGTCCCCCACCACGAGGAGACTCCATGAAGAACCTGCGCTCGCTTTCCGCCCTGTCCACCATCGGCACGCTCGGCCTGCTGGCCCTGCCTGCCGCCGCGGCCGACTTCAAGGCCGGTGCCTGGGACCTGTCGGTCGGCGGCTTCGTCAACGCCTACTACACCCATGCCAGCTGCTCGGGCGACCAGACCTTCACCGGTTCCGGACTCGCGCTGGCCTCGAAGGGGCTGGGCTGCGGCGGCAACGACAAGAGCACGGTGATCGGCAACGGCCTGCTGCCCAACGCGCTGATCACCAGTGCGAAGACGCAACAGGCCGGCTGGGACCTCGGCGCGACGCTGATGATCGGCGCCGCCACCTCGAGCAGCGACTCGATCAGCAACAACAGCAACGTCGACGTGCGCCAGGCCTTCCTGACCTTCGGCCGTGCCGACACCGGCAGCTTCAAGCTCGGCCGCGACTACGGCCTGTACGGCCAGAACGCGATCCTCAGCGACATGACCCTGGTCGGCGCCGGCGCGACCGTCGCCGCGACGCAGCGCAACCGGGTCACGCTGGGCCACATCGGCAGCGGCTACAGCTACCTGGGCCACTACGGGCAGATCGCCTACACCACGCCGTCGGCCGGCGGCCTGAGCGCCACGCTGGCGCTGATGAGCCCGGTCGACGCCTTCACCGGCGTCGCCAAGGCCGACGACACGCCGCAGGTGCAGGCGATGCTCGTCTACGCGGCTCAGGGCCTGAAGGGCTGGGCGGCCGTGAAGTCGCAGAAGTTCAAGGACGCCGGCGACGGCTTCAACATGAGCGGCGTCGAGCTGGGCGGCAGCTGGTCGGGCAACGGCTTCGGGCTGCTCGCCAACGTGCAGAGCGGCAAGGGCATCGGCGTGCTCGCCGACGGCGACTCCGGCGACCTGAAGCAGACCAATGTGCTGCTGCAGGGCACGGTCGAGGCCGGCGCCAGCCTGAAGCTGGGCCTCGGCTACGGCCAGAGCCGGATCAAGGACGGCAGCGGCACCGACCTGCGCGACAACAACAACCTGACCGCCGGCGCCTACTACAAGCTGACGCCCAGCCTGACCCTGGTCGGCGAGCTCAGCCGCACGCAGTCCAAGACCTTCGACGGCGCCAAGGCGCGCATGAACGGCCTGGCTGCCGGCGCGATCCTGTTCTTCTGAGGTGCCAGGGTGGCGACAGCACTGTCACAGTGCTGTCGCAATACCTTCATAAACTGGGAGGATGAACGATCGCGCCCCCGAGCCGCACGATCCGCCGGCGATCGCCTCGCCTGCGGCCGCTGCCGCGGGGCCGCTGCTCCCGGCGTTGCTCAGCCGCGAACGTGCCATCCTCGCCTTCAACCGCCGCGTGCTGGCGCAGGCGCGGCGGGCCGACGTGCCGCTGCTCGAGCGGCTGCGCTACGTCTGCATCGTCTCGTCGAACATGGACGAGTTCTTCGAGGTGCGCTTCGCCGACTTCCTGGAAGCCGCGCGCGACGGTGACGCCAGTGCCTCGCGGCGCGAGCTGCAGGCCGTTGCGGCCGAAGCGCACCGCCTGATCGACGACCAGTACGCGGTCTTCAACGACGAGCTGACGCCGCTCCTGAACGCGGCCGGCATCGTCATCCTCAACCACGCCGACCGCAACGCCGCGCAGCGTGAATGGGTCGACCGCTTCTTCCAGAAGCAGGTGCGGCCGCTGTTGGTGCCGGTGGGGCTGGACCCGTCGCACCCGTTCCCGCAGGTCGCCAACAAGTCGCTGAACTTCATCGCCCGGCTGAGCGGCCGCGACGCCTTCGGCCGCGCCAACGGCATCGCCATCGTCAAGGTGCCGCGTGTGCTGCCGCGGGTGATCCGCCTGCCCGACGAGCTGGCGCCCGGCCAGCAGGCCTTCGTGCTGCTGACCAGCGTGATTCGTGCCCACCTCGGCGAGCTGTTCCCCGGCCGCGAGGTCGAGGCCTTCTCGCAGTTCCGCGTCACCCGCGACTCCGACCTGGAAGTCGACGAGGACGACGTGCAGAACCTGCGCCAGGCGCTGCGCAGCGGGCTGACCACGCGGCACTTCGGCCAGGCGATCCGCCTCGAGGTGGTGGCCACCTGCCCGGACGAGCTGTCCGAGTTCCTGCTGCAGCAGTTCGCGCTGCCCGAGGCCGCGCTGTACAAGGTCAACGGGCCGGTCAACCTGGTGCGGCTGAACCAGCTGATCGACCAGGCCACCGACCTCGATCCGCACGAGACGCTGCGCTTCCCGCCGCACGAACCGTCGTGGCCGCAGCGCCGGCTGCCGCGCGAGCAGTCGATCTTCGCGCGGCTGCGCGAGGCCGACGTGCTGCTGCACCACCCCTTCGAGTCCTTCGAGCCGGTGGTGCAGTTCCTGCGCGAGGCGGTGGCTGATCCGGATGTGCTGGCGATCAAGCAGACCATCTACCGCACCGGCAGCGAGTCGCCGCTGATGGAATCGCTGATCGAGGCGGCGCGGCGCGGCAAGGAGGTGATGGTCGTCGTCGAGCTGAAGGCGCGCTTCGACGAAGAGGCCAACATCAACTGGGCCGAGCGGCTGGAAGCCGTCGGCGCGCAGGTGGTCTACGGCATCGTCGGGCTGAAGACGCATGCCAAGCTGCTGTTGGTGACACGCCGCGAGGGCGGCGCACTGCGCCGCTATGCGCACCTGTCGACCGGCAACTACAACCCGAAGACCGCGCGTCTGTACACCGACGTCGGCTACCTGACCGCCGACGCCGACCTGACCGCCGATGCCGACGCCGTGTTCCAGCAACTCGCCAGCCAGGGCAAGACCCGCCCGCTGCGTGCGCTGCTGCAGGCGCCGTTCACGCTGCACCGGCGCATGGGCCAGCTGATCGATCGTGTGGCCGACGCGGCTCGCGCAGGGCGGCCGGCACGCATCGTCGTCAAGGTCAATGCGCTGACCGACACCGTGCTGATCGAGAAGCTGATGCGTGCCTCGCAGGCCGGCGCGGCGATCGACCTGATCGTGCGCGGCGCCTGCATGCTGCCGCCGGGCGTGCCCGGCGCGACCGAGCGCATCCGCGTGCGCTCGGTGGTCGGCCGCTTCCTCGAGCACAGCCGGGTGTTCTATTTCCGCTGGGGCGACAGCGACGACGACGAACTGCTGTACCTGTCCAGCGCCGACTGGATGGGGCGCAACATGTTCCGCCGCATCGAGATCGCCTGGCCGATCCGCGATGCCGCGCTGCGCCAGCGGGTGATCGACGAATGCCTGGTGCCCTACCTGCACGACCGCCAGGACGCCTGGGCGCAGCGCGCCGACGGCCAGTACGAGCGCATCGGCAGCGACGGGCCGAGCGCGCAGCGTGCGCTGATGCAGAGGTTCTGAGCATGGACCTGATCCTGTGGCGCCATGCCGAGGCCGTCGAGCGCGAAGGCTTGGCCGATCTCGAGCGTTTGCTGACCGCGAAGGGCGAGCGCCAGGCGCAGCGCATGGCCGACTGGCTGAATCATCGCATCGCGCATTCGACGCGGGTGCTGGCCAGCCCGGCGCTGCGCTGCCAGCAGACGGCCAAGGCGCTGGGCCGAAAGTTCAGGACGGTCGATGCGATCGCGCCGGATGCCGGCCCCGAGGCGGTGCTCGCGGCCGCACGCTGGCCCGAGGCCAGCGAGCCGGTGCTGGTGATCGGCCACCAGCCGACGCTGGGCCAGGTGGCGGCGCTGCTGCTCAGTGGCCAGGCTCAGCCCTGGGCGGTGCGCAAGGGCGCCGTGTGGTGGCTGCGCAGCCGCGACCGCGAAGGCTCGGCGCAGGTGGTGCTGCACGCGGTGATGGGGCCGGACGGGCTGTAGTCGACGGGATTGCGGCGCCGCGATCCAGCGCCGACACTGCGTGGCACGCTCGGAGGTGCCACGATGCCGTCCGCAACCGCTTCCTCGACCAGCGTCCTTCCCCCGCTGGACATGCGTGCCAGCGCATTCCGCGACGACCCGCACCCGCTGATGCGCGCCTTGCGCGACAGCGGCCGTGTGGCCCGCGACGTGGTCGGCCTCTGGCTGCTGTCGCACCATGCCGACGTCAGCGCCGGCCTGCGCAGCTCGCACCTCAGCCGCGAGCCCTGGCGCGCACCGGCCTGGGAGAAGACACGCCCCTTTCTCGCCGACTCGGTGATGGAGCGCACCGCGCTGCAGTGGATGCTGTTCAACGACCCGCCGAAGCACACCCGGCTGCGCCGCCTCGTCAACGGTGCCTTCAAGCCGCCGGTGGTCGCGGCGATGCGCGAGCGCATCGTGGCGACCACCGATCGGCTGCTGGAGGCGCTGCCGCGGCAGGGCAGTTTCGACCTGATGAGCGGCCTGGCGCAGCCGTTGCCGGTGCGCGTGATCTGCGACATCCTCGGCCTGCCGCCGGAAGACTTCGCGCAGACCAAACAATGGTCGGATGCGCTGTCCATCATCGTCGAGCCGGTGGTGCGCCGCGAGCAGCGCACCGCGGCCGGCCGTGCCGCCGAGGAGATGGTCGACTACCTGCGCGGCCACATCGCGGCGCGCCACGCCGCGCCGCCGCGCGACGACCTGCTCGGCCTGCTGATCGCCGCGCAGGACGAAGGCGGCGCGCTCGACGAGGACGAACTGCTGGGCAACCTGATCCTGCTGTTCATCGCCGGACACGAGACGACCACCAACCTGATCGGCAACGGCGCGCTGACGCTGCTGCGCCACCCCGGCGAACTGGCGCGGCTGCGTGCCGAGCCGGCGCTGGCGGCCAGCGCGGTCGAGGAGATGCTGCGCTACGAAGGCTCGGTCAACATGGTGGCGCGCTCGACGACGGAACCCTATGCCGTGGGTGACACGCTGATCCCTGCCGGCGAACTGATCTTCTTCATGCTTGCGCCGGCCAACCGCGACCCGGCGGTGTTCGCCGAGCCCGAGTGCTTCGACATCGGCCGCAGCCACAACCCGCACCTCGCCTTCGGCGCCGGCATCCACTTCTGCCTCGGTGCGCCGCTGGCGCGCCTCGAAGGCGAGATCGCTTTCCAGCGCCTGCTGGCGCGCTACCCGGCACTGGCGCTGGCCGATGAATCGCCGTGCTGGCGGTCATGGATCAACCTGCGCGGCCTGGAGGCGTTGACGCTGGTGGCGCATTGAGCGTCGCCAGCCAGCCCTTCAGCGGCTGGCCCGGCCGGGCACCGAGCGCGGCCGCGGCGGCGTTGACATGCGAGATCAAGCCGTCGTCCAGCGTCGAGCGCGCCTCGCCGATGCGCGCGCTGTGATGCGACACGGTGCAGCCGGCGATGCCGTGCTGCTGCAGCCATTGCAGCCCGGCGATGCCCGCCTCGTCGCGCCCGACGCCGGCGTCGTTGAAGACGGCCAGCCGCACGCCGGCCTGCACCGCGAAGCGGCCCGCGCTGATGCCGCCGTGCGAGCCGCTGACCACCAGAGCGCCGGCGCCAGGGCCGATCGCCTCGGTGATGCTGTCGACCAGCAGAAGTCCGGCGTGGGTCATGGGTCGCGCAGGGCTCAGGCCAGCGACAGCCGCTGCGCCGCGTCGCTCAGCCTCGCGCGCACCTCGTCGGCGGAGGGTCCGCCGCGGCGGTCGATGCGCTTGACGTAGGGACAGGTGAGGGCGGCCAGTGCCGCCCCGCCGGGGGCGAGGAGGGGCACCGAGATATCGGTGATGCCGTAGGTCTGCGCGCTCTCGCCCTGCCAGTGGCCCTGCCGGCGCACCTTGGCCAGCGCGCGGGCCAGCTGCACGGCGCCGATCGGGAGCTCGCCTTCCAGCACTTCGTGGGCGGCGAGCATCTCGGCGCGCCGCGCCTCGTCCTGGAAGGCCAGCAGCACCTGGCCCGAGGCGGTGTCGACCAGGCTGACACGTGCACCCAGGCGCAGCGAGAAGCCCAGCTTGCCAGGGCTGGCCACCTGCGCGATCACCGTGAGGTTGCCGCGGTCGTAGACGCTCAGGTGGCAGCTCTGCTCGACCGCGTTCGCGAAGGCCTCCATCTCCGGCTGCGCGCGAGCCGCCAGCCGGTTGACCGGCGGATGACGGTGCGCCAGCACGAACAGCTTCAGGCTCAGCGCATAGCGGTCGCCCTCCGGCGAGCGGGTCACGTAGTGGCGCGCCACCAGCCGTTCGATCATCCGGTAGATCTCGCTCGGGCTGCGGCCCATCGCCTTGACGATCTCGCCACGCGTCATGCCCTGCGGCTGCTCGGACAGCAGCTCGAGGATGTCGAGCCCCTTGTCGAGCGCCGGCGCGCGATAGCGCTCGTCGGCCGCCGCAGCGGCATGGCGCGGCGTTCGGGATGCGGGATTCCCCGGGGTCATCTGCGGGTCCGGCCTGTTGCGGCGTGGTTCATCGATGGATAGTCTATTTGCATATGAACAAGCCGGCGCATCGGGTCCACCCGCAGTCCGCTGACCCGAGGCGCCGATGAAGGCGACCGTCGAGCGCATCGACGCGCACCAGCATTTCTGGCGGCTGTCGCGCGGCGACTACCGCTGGCTGCGTGCCGACGTGCCGGCGCTGGCGCCCATCCACCGCGACGTCGGGCCCGACGAACTGCAGCCGCTGCTCGCGCGCCACGGCGTGGTCAGGACCGTGCTGGTGCAGGCGGCCGACAGCGAGGCCGAGACCGACTTCATGCTGTCGCTCGCACGCGAACAATCGTTCATCGGCGGCGTGGTCGGCTGGGTCGACCTGACGCGCATCGAATCGATCGCGACGCTGCAGCGCTGGGCGACCGAGCCGGCGTTCAAGGGCGTGCGGCCGATGCTGCAGGACCTGCCCGAGGCCGACTGGATCGCGACCCGGCCGCATCCCGAGGTGATGCGCGCGGTGCAGTCGCTGGGCCTGCGCTTCGACGCGCTGGTGCAGCCCTGGCATCTCGAGCCGCTGCTGCGCTTCGTCGACGCCTGGCCCGAGTTGCCGGTGATGATCGACCATGCCGCCAAGCCGCAGCTCGCGCAGGGGTGGTCGGCCGGCTGGGTCGATGCCTGGCGGCACGGCATCGCCGCACTGGCGCGCCGGCCGCAGGTGATGTGCAAGGTGTCGGGCCTGCTCACCGAGGCGGCGGGAGCGGCACGCGGTGCCGGCGCGGCTGGTCTCGACGCGCTGCTGCCGGTGTGGCAGGCGCTGCTCGGGCATTTCGGCGCGCAGCGACTCGTCTGGGGCAGCGACTGGCCGGTGCTGAACCTCGCTGCCGACTACGAGCGCTGGGTGAGCCTGAGCGAGCAGCTCTTCGCCGGGCTGTCCGACAGCGAACGCCGCGCCGTCTGGCACGACAACGCCGCCCGCTTCTACGCGCTATGACGGCCCCGCTGGTCGAGATCCGCTCGCTCTCGAAGGCCTTCGCCGGCGTGCAGGCGCTGGCCGAGGTGCAGTTCGAGCTGAAGGCCGGCGAGGTGCATGCGCTGATGGGCGAGAACGGCGCCGGCAAGTCGACGCTGATGAAGATCCTCTCCGGCGTCTACCAGCGCGACGGCGGCGAGATCCTGCTCGACGGCCGGCCGGTGGAGATCGCCTCGCCGCGCGCCGCGCAGGCGCTGGGCATCCAGATCATCCATCAGGAGCTCAACCTGATGAACCATCTGAGCGCGGCGCAGAACATCTTCATCGGCCGCGAGCCGAGGAAGCTCGGCGGCCTGCTGCTCGACGAGGACACGCTGAACGCGCAGGCGGCGGCGATCTTCGCGCGAATGCACCTGGCGCTGGACCCGCGCACGCCGGTCGGCGAGCTGACGGTGGCCAGGCAGCAGATGGTCGAGATCGCCCGTGCGCTGTCGTTCGACTCGCGCGTGCTGATCATGGACGAGCCGACCGCGGCGCTGAACGATGCCGAGATCGCCGAGCTGTTCCGCATCATCCGGCAGCTGCAGCAGCACGGCGTCGGCATCGTCTACATCTCGCACAAGATGGACGAGCTCAAGCGCATCTCCGACCGTGTGACGGTGATGCGCGACGGCCGCTACATCGGCACCGTGCCGACCGCCGACACGCCGATGGAGACCATCATCGGCATGATGGTCGGCCGTGCGATCACCCACGAGGCGCGCCGCATCCCCGACACCTCGGGCAACGAGGTCGTGCTCGAGGTGCGCGGCCTGCGCCGTGGCCAGGCGATCCGCGACGTCGGCTTCACGCTGCGCCGTGGCGAGATCCTCGGCCTGGCCGGCCTGATGGGCGCCGGCCGCACCGAGGTGGCCCGCGCGATCTTCGGCGCCGACCCGCTGGAGGCCGGCGAGATCCGCGTGCACGGCAAGCCGGCGACCATCCGCTCGCCGCGCGACGCGGTGGCTCACGGCATCGGCTACCTGTCGGAAGACCGCAAGCAGTTCGGCCTGGCCACCGGGCTGGACGTGCAGACCAACGTGGTGCTGCCGTCGATGGCGCGCTTCCTGAAGGGCCGCTTCTGGCTCGACGCCGCGTCGGTGCGCAGCACGGCAGGCGACTACGTGCAGCGCCTGGCGATCAAGACACCCTCGGTGGACCAGCAGGTGCGGCTGCTCTCGGGCGGCAACCAGCAGAAGATCGTCATCGCCAAGTGGCTGCTGCGCGACTGCGACATCCTGTTCTTCGACGAGCCGACGCGCGGCATCGACGTCGGCGCGAAGAGCGAGATCTACAAGCTGCTCGACGCGCTGGCCGGGGCCGGCAAGGCGATCGTGATGATCTCCAGCGAGCTGCCCGAGGTGCTGCGCATGAGCCACCGCATCCTGGTGATGTGCGAGGGCCGCATCACCGGCGAGCTGCCCGCGGCCGGCGCGACGCAGGAAGCCGTCATGGCGCTGGCCACGCAGCGCGACACCGCCACCATCGCCTGAGCGAGAACGACTGCCGATGAGCACCACCCGCCCGCTTGCCTCCGCCGCCCGCCAGATGCTGCTCGCCTTCGCCAGCCTGCTGGCGCTGATGGTGTTCTTCAGCCTCGCGTCGCCGAACTTCCTGCAGGCCGACAACATGGTCGCCATCCTGCAGGCCACCGCGGTCAACGGCGTGCTGGCGATCGCCTGCACCTTCGTCATCATCACCGGCGGCATCGACCTGTCGGTGGGCACGCTGATGACCTTCTGCTCGGTGATGGCCGGCGTCTTCCTCACCTACTGGGGCCTGCCGATCGCGTGGGGCGTGTTCGCGGCGATCTTCTTCGGCGCGCTGTGCGGCTTCGTCTCGGGCGTGCTGATCGCCAAGCTGAAGGTGCCGCCGTTCATCGCGACGCTGGGCATGATGATGCTGCTCAAGGGCCTGGCGCTGGTGATCTCGGGCACCAAGCCGATCTACTTCAACGACACGCCGGAGTTCCCCTACATCTCGCAGGAGTCGCTGATCGGCGCGCTGATCCCCTCGCTGCCGATCCCGAACGCGGTGCTGATCCTGTTCATCGTCGCGGTGCTCTCCAGCCTGATCCTCAACCGGACCGTGCTCGGCCGCTACACCTTCGCGCTGGGCAGCAACGAGGAGGCGGTGCGGCTGTCGGGCGTCAACGTCGACGCCTGGAAGATCGCCATCTACTCGCTCAACGGTGCGATCTGCGGCATCGCCGGGCTGCTGATCGCCTCGCGGCTGAACTCGGCGCAGCCGGCGCTGGGCCAGGGCTACGAGCTCGACGCGATCGCCGCGGTGGTGATCGGCGGCACGTCCCTCTCGGGCGGCACCGGCACCATCCTCGGCACGATCATCGGCGCGTTCATCATGAGCGTGCTGACCAATGGCCTGCGCATCATGTCGGTGGCGCAGGAATGGCAGACGGTGGTGACGGGCGTCATCATCATCCTCGCGGTCTACACCGACATCCTGCGGCGCAAGCGGCAGTGAGCTTTCCCACCAACACGACAGGAGACATGTCCATGCTGAAGAGAAGAAGCGTTGCCGCCGCGGCGCTGGTCCTGGCCGGAGGCCTCGGCCTGGCCGCGCCCGCGTTCGCGCAGGAAACCTACATCCCGCTGGTGTCCAAGGGCTTCCAGCACCAGTTCTGGCAGGCGGTGAAGCAGGGCGCCGAGCAGGCCGCCAAGGACCTGAAGGTCAAGGTGACCTTCGAAGGCCCGGAGACCGAGGCGATGGTCGACAAGCAGATCGACATGCTGTCGGCTGCGCTGGCCAAGAACCCGAAGGCGATCGGCTTCGCCGCGCTGGACAGCAAGGCGGCGATCCCGCTGCTGAAGAAGGCGCAGGCGGCGAAGATCCCGGTGGTCGCGTTCGACTCGGGCGTCGACAGCGACATCCCGGTGACTACCGCGACCACCGACAACCTGGCCGCTGCCGGCCTGGCCGCCGACAAGATGGCCGAGCTGATCGGCAAGGAAGGCGAGGTCGCGCTGGTGGTGCACGACCAGACCAGCCGCACCGGCATCGACCGCCGCGACGGCTTCCTCAACCGCATGAAGGCGGCCTATCCGAAGATCAAGATCGTCAGCGTGCAGTACGGTGGCGGCGACCAGCTCAAGTCGACCGAGATCACCAAGTCGATCCTGCAGGGCAACCCGAACGTGAAGGGCATCTTCGGCGCCAACGAAGGCTCGGCGATCGGCGTGCTCAACGGTGCCAAGGAGATGAAGCGCAAGATCGTCGTCATCGGCTACGACTCGGGCAAGCAGCAGAGGGCGGCGATCGCCAGCGGCGAGATGGCCGGCGCGATCACGCAGAACCCGGTCGGCATCGGCTACAAGACCGTCGAGGCGGCGGTCAAGGCGCTGAAGGGCGAGAAGCTGCCCAAGGTGATCGACACCGGCTTCTACTGGTACGACAAGAGCAACCTCGCCGATCCGAAGATCGCTGCGGTGCTGTACGACTGACACGGCGCGCGGCCGATGGACCTGCACCTGAAGGGCCGTGCGGTGATCGTCACCGGCGGCGGCGCCGGCATCGGCGCGGCGATCACGCTGGCGCTGGCGCAGGAAGGCGCGGTGCCGGTGGTCTTCGACCGCGATGCACTCGCGCCGGCCTTCGAGGCCGAGCTGCGTGCGTTGCAGCCGGCCCTGCAGGTTCATCGCCTCGACCTCACCGACGAGGCGGCCTGCGCCGACGCCGTCGCCCGCGTGGCAGCGTCGGGCGTGGCGCTGCACGGGCTGGTCAACAACGCCGGCGTCAACGACCATGTGCCGCTCGATGGCGCGGGCAGCGGCCGCGAACCTTTCCTGCGTTCGATCGACCGCAACCTGACGCATTGCTACCTGATGGTGCAGCGCTGCCTGCCGATGCTGCGTGCGACGCGCGGCGCGATCGTCAACATCGGCTCGAAGACCGCCTTGACCGGCCAGGGCGCGACCAGCGGCTACGTCGCCGCCAAGGGCGCGCTGCTCGGCCTGACACGCGAATGGGCGGTGGCGCTGCGCGACGACGGCATCCGCGTCAACACGGTGCTGCCGGCCGAGGTGATGACGCCGATGTACCGCAGCGAACTGGCCCGGCTGCCCGACCCGGCGGCGGCGCAGGCAGCGATCGAGCGCCGCATCCCGCTCGGCCGGCGCATGACCACGCCGCAGGAGATCGCCGACACGGTGGTGTTCCTGCTCTCCGACCGCGCCAGCCACACCACCGGCCAGTGGCTGCTGGTCGACGGCGGCTACACCCACCTCGACCGCGCGATCGGCCACGACGACTGAACCCATGCAACACCTGCTCGCCCTCGACCTGAAGGACGACCCGGCGCTGATCGCGCGCTACGAGGAGCACCACCGCGCCGTCTGGCCCGAGGTGCAGGCTCACCTGCACTGCCACGGTGTGCTGTCGATGACCATCCACCGCCTCGGCACGCGCATGGTGATGGTGATGGAGACCGACGACGCGGTCTTCGATGCCGAGGCGATGGCCCGTGCCAGCGAAGACGACCCGGCGATCGCACGCTGGGAGGCGCTGATGTGGACCTTCCAGGCGCCGACGCCATGGACGCCGGCCGGCCGGAAGTGGCAGCCGATGGCGAAGATCTTCGACTGGCGCGCCTGAGCGGCGCGGCGCGGCCGGCTCAGTCGCGCAGCGACAGCTTGAGCACGCCGCCGCGCGACCAGGCCTGCACCTCTTCCTGCAGCAGGTAGAGCGTGCGCGGGTGCGAGGCCGCCCAGTCGGCGCTGAAGTCCAGCCGCGCCTGCGCACCGTGGCGCGACAGCTGCAGCGCATCGGTGCGCACTTCGCCGCGGGCATGGCACTTGATGATCGCCAGCCGCAGGCACAGCACCTGCCAGGCGAAGGTCTCCTGCGTCAGCCCGGTCTCGACCTTGCGCAGGCCACCACGCTGGCCCAGCACCAGCTCGCCGACGCGGCGCTGCTGGCTCTGCGAGAAGCCCGGTGCGTCGGCATGGGCGAGCAGGTAGGCGCTGTGGCGATGGTGGTCGTGGTGCGAGACCATCATGCCGCACTCGTGCAGCGCGCAGGCCCACAGCAGCTCGCGGCGCGCCTCGCGGCTGGCGCGCGGCTGCACCTGCTCGTACAGCGCCTCGGCAATCGACGCGACACGCCGGGCCTGCTGTACGTCGACCATGAAACGCCGCTGCAGCTCGCGCACGCTGGCGTCGCGGATGTCGTGGCCGTCCTGCGCCAGCGAGGTGGCGTGCAGGCGTTCGTCGAGGTCGAAGATCACGCCCTGGCGCAGCGCGCCGCGCGCCGGCTGCAGCGCGGCGATGCCGAAGTGCGCCGCCAGCGTGTAGAGGATGGCGATGCCGCCGGCGATCACCGCGCGGCGGTCTTCCTTCAGCCCGGGCAGCGCGAGCCGCTCGACGCGGCCGGCGCGCAGGCATTGTTCGATCAGCCAGCGCAGGCCGTCGGGCGTGATGCGGCCGTCGCTGATGCCGCTGGCGGCGAGCAGCTGCGACACCGCGCCCACCGTGCCCGACGAGCCCAGCGCCTCATGCCAGTTGACCGGCGCGAACGGCTCCAGCGCTTCTTCCAGCTCGGCGCCGGCGGCCACCTGCGCGGCGCGGAAGGCGGCCTCGGTGAGCTTGCCGTCGCCGAAGAAGCGCAGCGACAGGCTGACGCTGCCGACCTGGAACGATTCGGCGCGCAGCGGCTTGCGGCCCTGGCCGAGGATCATTTCGGTGGAGCGGCCGCCGATGTCGACCACCAGGCGCGGCACGTTGGACGGCTGCAGGCGCGCCACGCCGGCGTAGATCAGGCGCGCTTCCTCGCGGCCGGAGATCACTTCGATCGGCCGGCCGAGCACGGTCTGTGCACGCTGCAGGAAGGCGTCACGGTTGCGTGCCTCGCGCAGCGTCTGCGTCGCCACCGCGCGGATCTGCTGCGGCGCGAAGCCGTTCAGGCGCTGCGCGAAGCGGGCCAGACAGGCCAGCCCACGCGTGGCAGCCTCTTCGGTCAGCAGGCCGTTGGCGTCGAGGCCGGCGCCCAGGCGCACGGTCTCCTTCAGGTAGTCGACGCGCCGGTAGCGGCCCTGGTCGAGCTGGCCGATCTCGAGGCGGAAGCTGTTCGAGCCCATGTCGATGGCGGCGAGCTGGCCGGGCCACCGTGTGTCGAAGTCGGCGGGCGTGCGGGAGGGAGACGGCATGCGTCGATTGTGCGGGCAATCCACGCTGGCATCGGGGTCGTGCAGGCGCCGCTGGCCATTCCTAGAATGCGCCGCTTCGACACCACCCTCGGGAGCGATGCATGCAGCAGGAAGTCGACAGTCTGGTCCCGTCGCGCGAGTTCTCGCGCCGCGGGTTCGTGCAGACGGCAGTGGGCAGCGGCTTCGCCGCCGCCGTGCTGCCGGTGACAGCGCAGACCATCAAGACCGACAGCGAGGGCCTGACGACGGGCGAGGTCACGATCCCGGTCGGCGACTTCAAGATGCCGGCCTACCGCGCCCAGCCGGCCGGCAAGACCGGGCTGCCGGTGATCCTGGTGGTGTCGGAGATCTTCGGCGTGCACGAGCACATCGCCGACATCGCGCGGCGCTTCGCCAAGCTCGGCTACCTGGCGATCGCGCCGGAGCTGTTCGTGCGCCAGGGCGACGCGCAGTCCTACGGCGAGGTCGCCAAGCTGGTCTCCGAGGTGATCGCCAAGGTGCCGGACAAGCAGGTCATGGGCGACCTCGACGCCAGCGTCGCCTGGGCCAAGGCCAACGGCGGCGACACCTCGAAGCTGGGCATCACCGGCTTCTGCTGGGGCGGGCGCACCACCTGGATGTACGCTGCCCACAACCCGGCGGTGAAGGCGGCGGTGCCCTGGTACGGCCCGGTGGCGCGCAGCTACTTTGCCGGCGACCGCGTCGCGCTCGACGTGGCGGGCAGCATCAAGGCCGCGGTGCTGGCGCTGTACGGCGCGGCCGACGGTGGCATCCCGAACGACACGGTCGAGAAGATGGTCGCCGCCGTGAAGGCGGCGGGCAACCCGAAGGTGGAACTGGTGCTGTATCCGGACACACCACACGCCTTCCACGCCGACTACCGGCCCAGCTACCGCAAGGAGCAGGCCGAGGACGGCTGGAAGCGCGCCGTCGCCTGGTTCAAGGCCAACGGCGTGTGAACTGACTGCCCCTCGCCCGGCGGGTACGCCGGGCGATCCCCCGAGGGGAACGCGGGCCGGGTTGGGAGCGGCCCGGCGCTCGGCCCGCGCCGTGAGTGCCGGGCGCCGCGCGATCGTTGCGTCAGCGGACGACGAGCACCGGCACCGTCGAGTGCGTCAGCACCTTCTGCGTCTCGCTGCCGAGCAGCAGCGCGGTGACGCCGCGGCGGCCATGCGAGGCCATCACGACCAGGTCGCACTCGGTGCGCTTGGCGTGTTCGATGATCGCCTCCCAGGGGTGCAGCGCCTCGACGGTGTGCGCCTGGCAGGCCACGCCGGCGGCCTTGGCCTCGTCGACCACGGTGCCGATGCGCTTGGCGGCGATGCGTTCCTGCGCGTCGAAGAACTCCTGCGGCGGCGTCGGCTGCATCTCCGAGATCGCGCTGTACGGGAAAGGCTCCTTCACGCTGATCGTGTAGAGCTGCGCGCCGACCGACTTGGCCAGCTTGATTGCCGTGTCGACGGCCTTGCTGGTGATGTCGGAGCCGTCGGTGGGCACGAGGATTCGCTTGAACATGATGATCTCCTTCCGAAGTGGTGGCCGCTGTGCGGCGCGATGGAGGCAGTGTTCAACGACAGCCTAGGCCGAGGCTTGATGGCGGTCAACCGCGGGCAATGGGCCGTGACGGATCGGCCGACCATTCGCTCCACGAGCCGGGGTAGAGCCGCGAGCCGGTCAGGCCGGCATGCTCCATCGCCAGCAGGTTGTGACATGCAGTGACGCCTGAGCCACATTGATGCACTGTCTGCGCGGCGGCGTCGCGGCCGATCAGCGCCTCGAACTCGCTGCGCAACTGCCCGGCCGGCTTGAAACGGCCGCCGACGTCGAGGTTGTCCTTGAAGAAGCGGTTCAGTGCGCCGGGGATGTGCCCCGCTGCCTTGTCCAGCGGCTCGACCTCGCCGCGGAAGCGCTCGCCGGCGCGGGCGTCGAGCAGGCGCATGCGGCCGAGCTGCGCGGCCAGCGCATCGCCGCCGGTGGTGCTGGCCAGCGGCGCACGCTCGGGGTAGGGCGCTGCAGCGCGCGGTGCAGGCGCCTGCGCATCGGCGGCACCGCCCGCCGCGCGCCAGGCGTCGAAGCCGCCGTCGAGCACCGCGACCGCCTCGTGGCCCAGCCAGCGCAGCATCCACCACAGCCGCGCCGCGTACGGCCCGCCCTGGCGGTCGAGCGCGATCACCTGCGTGGCCGGTGTGATGCCCAGCCGGCCCAGCGTGGCGGCGAAGGCCCTGCGCTCGGGCAGCGGGTGGCGGCCGTTGCGGCCGGTCTTGGTGCCGCACAGATCGCGGTCCAGGTGCAGGTAGGACGAGCCGGGGACATGGCTCTCGCGCCAGGCGCGCTCACCGGCCTCGGTGTCGACGAGGTCGAAGCCGCAGTCGACGATCGCCGGCTCCGTGCCGGACTCCAGCAGTGCCCGGAGTTCGTCCGCGGTGATCAGGGTCGTGAAGCTGCGGGCCATGAGCTCAGCTCTCCAGGGTCGATTGGCGGGCATCGGCCGGCGCCGCCTGGTTGCGCAGCAGCGAGGCGCCGAGGCCGGCGACCACGATCAGCGCCATGCCGGCCACCGCCATCCAGGTGACGCGGTCGTCGAACAGCAGCACGCCGTAGGTGAACGCAAACGCGATGCCCAGGTACTGCAGGCTGGCGTTGACCAGCGGCCGGCCGATGCTGTAGGCGCGTGTCATCATCAGCTGCGCCACCGTGGCCAGCAGGCCGACGGCGAGCAACAGCGCCGGGCCCTCCAACGTGCGGTGCGGCGTCATGCCGGTCCACAGCGTGGTCGAGGCGCCGGCGACCACGCCGCCGATCGAGAAGAAGAACACGATGCGGTACTCGGGCTCGCCGATGCGGCCCAGCGCGGTGACCTGCAGGTAGGCGGTGGCCGAGACCATGCCCGAGAGCAGGCCGATCAGGCCGTGCCAGAGCTGGTCCTGCTCGATGGTCGGGCGCAGGATCAGCGCGACGCCGGCGAAGCCGGCCAGGATGGTGGCGATCAGCCGCGCGTCGACGCGCTGGCCGCCGAGCATGATCGCGCCGCCGACCAGGAACAGCGCCATCCACACCGAGGACATGTAGTTCAGCGTCATGGCCGTGGCCAGCGGCAGGTTGCCGATCGCGTAGAACCACAGGCACAGCGCGGTGACGCCGGAGACGCTGCGCCAGAAGTGCATGGCCGGGAAGGCGGTGCGCAGCGTGCCGCCCTGCCAGCGGGCGAAGCCGGCCATCATCAGCGAGCCGACCAGGCCGCGGTAGAGGACGATCTCGCCGGTCGTGTAGTGGGCGGAGGCGAGCTTGACGCAGACGCCCATCGTCGCGAACAGCAGCGACGCGAGCACCATCAACCAGGGTGCGGACATGCGGGCGATTGTGCCCGCAGCCGCTCAGTCCTTCAGCGCGGCACCCAGGCGACGGCGGTACCACTCGTGGAAGTGCTGCATGCCGTCTTCCATCGGGCTCTGGTAGGGCCCGACCTCGTCGTCGCCGCGCTGCATCAGCGCGCGGCGGCCGGCATCCATGCGCAGCGCGATCTCGTCGTCCTCGGTGCAGGTCTCCCAGTAGGCGGCCTGCTCGGCCTCGACGAACTCGCGCTCGAACGCGGCGATCTCCTCCGGGTAGAAGAACTCGACCATGTTGAGCGTCTTCTGCGGCCCCTTCGGGAACAGCGTCGAGACCACCAGCACGTGCGGGTACCACTCGACCATCACGTTCGGGTAGTAGGTCAGCCAGATCGCGCCATGTTTCGGCGGCACGCCGTCGCGGTAAGCGAGCACCGCGTCGTGCCACTTGCGGTAGGTGGCCGAGCCGGCGAGGGCCAGCGCGTTGTTGGCGCCGACCGTCTGCACCGAGTGGTGCGCGCCGAACTCCCAGCGCAGGTCTTCGCAGCTGACGAAGCCGCCCAGGCCGGGGTGGAAGGGCGCGACGTGGTAGTCCTCGAGGTAGACCTCGATGAAGGTCTTCCAGTTGTAGTCGCACTCGTGCAGGTGCACGCTGTCGAACACGTAGCCGGAGAAGTCGAGGTCGGCCTTCGGGCCCAGGCGTGCCAGGTCGGCCGCCACGTCGGTGCTGCCGGCCTCGAACAGCAGCCCGTTCCAGTTCTGCACCGGATAGTTGCGCAGGTTCAGGCAGGGGTCGTCGGCGAAGTGCGGCGCCCCCAGCAGCGTGCCATGGGTGTCGTAGGTCCAGCGGTGCAGCGGGCAGACGATGTTGCTGCCGGTGTGGCCGCGGCCGCGCAGCATCACCGCCTGGCGGTGCCGGCAGACGTTCGAGACCAGTTCGATGCCGCTCGCCGTGCGCACCAGTGCGCGGCCTTCGAGCTCCTGCGGCAGGGCGTGGTAGTCGCCGAGCTCGGGCACCGACAGCTCGTGCCCGAGGTAGCGCGGCCCGGACTCGAAGATCAACTCCATCTCGCTCCGGTACAGGGCCGGATCGAAATAGGTCGAGACGGAGAGTTGCGAGCGGCTGCGCTGCAGTGCCTCGAGAGGCACGCTCAGGTCGGACATGATCCCCAGGATCTCCAAAAACCAATGTCAAACCGCCACCCCGGCGGGCCGGGCGTGGGTCTTCAGGAACCGTCTTGGGCGACGGGCCGCGGATTGTACCCGGGGGGTCTTCGGGCAGGGCAAAGCCACACCGCCGCCGGCCGGCGAAGATATGAGGCCGTCCATGACGGCATCGCTGCAACAGGCGCGGCCCGATCGGGGTGGGGCTGACTACAATCCCATCTTCATATTGCGCATGGCAAAAAGTACGACGCCCCCTCCCGCCGCTCCCCCGCCGGCCAGCTACGAAGACGCGCTTCGCGAACTCGAACGCCTGGTCGCCGGCATGGAAGGCGGCCAGCTGCCGCTGGACCAGATGATCGACAGCTACCGCCGCGGCGCCGAGTTGCTGGCGTTCTGTCGTGGCCGGCTGGAGGCCGTCGAAGCGCAGGTCAAGGTGCTCGAGGACGGGCAGCTGAAGCCCTGGAGCGGATCATGAGCGGCCACCCCTTCGACGCCTGGGCGGCGACCGAGCTCGACGCCGTCGAGTCGGCGCTGGACCGCTGGGTGCCGGCCGACGCGCCGGCCGGGCTGGGCGTGGCGATGCGCTACGGCGTGCTCGACGGCGGCAAGCGCGTGCGCCCGCTGCTGGTGCTGGCGGCGGCCCAGGCCGTGGACGGCGAGCGCGAGGCCGCGCTGCGCTCGGCCTGCGCCGTCGAACTGATCCACGCCTACTCGCTGGTCCACGACGACATGCCCTGCATGGACAACGACGTGCTTCGCCGCGGCAAGCCGACGGTGCACGTGCAGTTCGGCGAGGCCCAGGCGATGCTCGCCGGCGACGCGATGCAGGCGCTGGCCTTCGAGGTGCTGACGCCCGAGCAGGGCGTCGCGCCGGCGCTGCAGGCGCGGCTGTGCTCGCTGCTGGCCCGCTCGGCCGGCCATGCCGGCATGGCCGGCGGCCAGGCGATCGACCTCGCCAGCATCGGCAAGCCGCTCGACGAGCATGCGCTGCGCGACATGCACCGCCGCAAGACCGGCGCATTGCTCAAGGCCAGCGTGCTGATGGGCGCCGCCTGCGGCCCCACCACCACGGCGGCCTGGCAGGCGCTGTCCGACTACGGCGATGCGCTGGGCCTGGCCTTCCAGGTGGTCGACGACATCCTCGACGTCACCCAGGCGTCCGAGACGCTGGGCAAGACCGCCGGCAAGGACGTCGACAACAACAAGCCGACCTACGTCAGCGTGCTCGGCCTGCAGCGCGCGCGTGCCCATGCGCTCGAACTGCGCGAACAGGCTCAGGCGGCGCTCGCGCGCAGCGCGCTGGCCGACAGCAGTGCGCTCGCGATGCTGGCCGACAAGGTCGTCGAACGGGACAACTGACGATGAAGTATCTGCTGCTGCCCAACATCAACAGCCCGGCCGACCTGCGCAAGCTGTCGCGGCTCGAGCTCAAGCAGCTCGCCACCGAACTGCGCGACCACGTGCTCACCAGCGTGTCGAAGACCGGCGGGCACCTGTCGTCCAACCTCGGCACCGTCGAGCTGACGATCGCGCTGCACTACGTGTTCTCGACGCCGCACGACCGGCTGGTCTGGGACGTGGGCCACCAGACCTACCCGCACAAGATCCTCACCGGCCGGCGCGACCGCATGGGCTCGCTGCGCCAGCTCGGCGGTATCAGCGGCTTCCCGCGCCGCGACGAGAGCGAGTACGACACCTTCGGCACGGCTCACTCGTCGACCTCGATCTCCGCCGCGCTGGGCATGGCCATCGCCGCGCAGCAGAAGGGCGAGCAGCGCCATGCGGTGGCCATCATCGGCGACGGCGCGATGACCGCCGGCATGGCCTTCGAGGCGCTGAACAACGCCGGCATGCCGCATGTCGGCCATGTGCCCAACCTGCTGGTGGTGCTCAACGACAACGACATGTCGATCAGCCCGCCGGTCGGCGCGCTGAACAAGTACCTGGCGCGGCTGATGAGCGGCAACTTCTACGCCGCCGCGCGCGAGGGCGTGAAGGGCGTGCTGAAGAACGCGCCGCCGCTGTTCGAGCTGGCGCGGCGTTTCGAGGAGCATGCCAAGGGCATGGTCGTGCCCGGCACCATCTTCGAGGAGTTCGGCTTCAACTACGTCGGCCCGATCGACGGCCACGACCTCGACGCGCTGATCCCGACGCTGGAGAACCTGCGCGACAAGCCGGGCGCGCAGTTCCTGCACGTGGTCACGAAGAAGGGCTACGGCTACAAGCTCGCCGAGGCCGACCCGGTCAAGTACCACGGGCCGACGCCGTTCGACCCGGCGCAGGGCATCCAGAAGCCGGCCGTCGCGCCCAAGACCACCTTCACGCAGGTGTTCGGCCAGTGGCTGTGCGACATGGCCGAGGCCGACAAGCGCCTGGTGGCGATCACGCCGGCGATGCGCGAGGGCTCGGGCATGGTCGAGTTCCACAAGCGTTTCCCGGAGCGCTACTTCGACGTCGGCATCGCCGAGCAGCATGCGCTGACCTTCGCCGCCGGCATCGCCTGCGAGGGGCTCAAGCCGGTGGTGGCGATCTACTCGACCTTCCTGCAGCGCGCCTACGACCAGCTGATCCACGACGTGGCGCTGCAGAACCTGCCGGTGGTGTTCGCGCTCGACCGTGCCGGCCTGGTCGGCGCCGACGGTGCCACGCACGCCGGTGCCTACGACATCGCCTTCCTGCGCTGCATTCCGAACATGAGCGTGCTGACGCCGTCGGACGAGAACGAATGCCGGCAGGCGCTGTACACCGCCTTCCAGCAGAACCACCCGGTGGCGGTGCGCTACCCGCGCGGCAGCGGCGCCGGCGTGGCGACCGTCAAGGAGATGACGGCGATCCCGTTCGGCAAGGGCGAGATCCGCCGCCAGGGCTCGCGCATCGCCATCCTCGCCTTCGGCACGCTGCTGTACCCGGCGCTGGCCGCCGCCGAGAAGCTCGACGCGACGGTCGCCAACATGCGCTTCGCCAAGCCGCTCGATGTCGCGCTGGCGACAGAGCTGGCGCGCAGCCACGACGCCATCGTCACCGTCGAAGAGGGCTGCACGATGGGCGGCGCCGGCAGCGCGGTGCTGGAGGCGCTGGCCGCCGCCGGCCTGCAGACGCCGGTGCTGACGCTGGGCCTGCCCGACGAGTTCATCGAGCATGGCGACCCGGCCAAGCTGCTGGCGCTGAGCGGGCTGGATGCCACCGGCATCGAACAGGCCATCCTGAAGCGCTTCGGCGCCAAGCCGGCGCTGCGGGCGGTCAACCACTGAGCGAGGCGGCGTTGAACCCGCTTGAACGCGGGCTTCAAGCCCTTGCGGGCCTGGGGCGGCCGATTTGCTGGCATGCTGTGGCCTGAGTTTCGAGCCTGACCATGAGCAATCTGAAAGACGCGCTGCACATCCCGGACACCCAGAGTGCCCGCGACGAGCGCCATCTGGCCATCCAGCGTGTCGGCGTGCGCGGCGTGCGCTACCCGATGCAGCTGCGCCTGGGCAATGCCGAACTGGCCACCGTCGCCGAATGGGATCTCGACGTGGCGCTGCCGGCGGAGCAGAAGGGCACGCACATGTCGCGCTTCGTCGCCTGGCTCGAGTCGCTCGAGCGGGCGATCGACGCCGCCGAGCTGCGTGCGCAGATGGCGCTGATGCTCGACAAGCTGCACGCGAGCAGCGGCCGCATCGAGGCGCGCTTCCCGTTCTTCCTGCGCAAGCGGGCGCCGGTTTCCGGCGTCGAGAGCCTGCTCGAGTACCAGGGCCGCTGGATCGCCGAGGCCAGGGACGGCCAGGTCGCGGTCTGGGCCGAGGCGGTGGTGCCGGTGAAGAGCCTGTGCCCCTGCTCGAAGGAGATTTCCGACTACGGCGCGCACAACCAGCGCTCGCACGTGACGATCCGCATCGAGCTGCTGGGCGAGGTGTCCTGGCAGGAGCTGGTGCGTTTCGCCGAGGACTCGGCCTCCAGCGAGATCTGGCCGATGCTCAAGCGTGCCGACGAGAAGTGGGTCACCGAGCGCGCCTACGAGAACCCGAAGTTCGTCGAGGACCTGGTGCGTGACGTCGCGCTGCGCCTCAATGCCGACAAGCGCATCGGGCGCTACTGCGTCGACGTGGAGAACTTCGAGTCCATCCACGCGCACAGCGCCGTAGCGCGCATCGAGCGCGCCTGACGATCGCCCCTCGCGCATCGAGCGGGCCTGATCAGTCGGCCTCGAGCTCGAGGCCGAGCAGCCGCGGGTCGCCGCGACCGGAGCGGATCAACGCCGGCGTGTCGCCGGTCAGGTCGACCACCGTGGTCGGCTGCATCGGGCAGGCGCCGGCGTCCACCACCGCCTGCAGCAGCTTCTGGAAACGCTCGCGGATCTGGTGCGGCTCGTTCATCGGCTCGCTCTCGCCCGGGGCGATCAGCGTGGTCGCGATCAGCGGCTGGCCGAGCTGCGCGAGCAGTGCCTGCGTCACCGCATGGTCGGGCACACGCAGGCCGATGGTGCGGCGCGAGGGGTGCGACAGCCGCCGCGGCACCTCCTTGGTCGCCTCGAGGATGAAGGTGAACGGCCCGGGCGTGCCCAGCTTGAGCAGCCGGTACTGTTTGTTGTCGACACGCGCGTAGCTGGCCAGCTCGCTGAGGTCGCGGCACAGCAGCGTCAGGTGGTGCTTGTCGTCGACGCCGCGGATGCGGCGCAGCGCCTCCGCCGCCGCCTTGTCGTCGAGGTGGCAGACCAGCGCATAGCTGGAGTCGGTCGGGATCGCCGCGACGCCGCCGCCGTGCAGGATCTGCACCGCCTGCTTGAGCAGTCGCGGCTGCGGGTTGTCGGGGTGGACTTCGAAGAGCTGGGACATGGCTCAATCAACGATCGAGTCCACCGAAACGGCTGACATGGCCTGCTGGCGCTGGGCCGCCTCGCGCACGTTGAGCCAGGCGCTGGCGGCGCCGCAGATGGCGATCACGGCGATGCCGACCCAGCCCCAGAAGTCGGGCGACTGGCGGAACACCAGCCAGCCGACGATCACCGCCATGCCCAGCTGGGCGTAGAGGAAGGGCATCAGCGTGGCCGTCGGCGCGAGCCGGAAGGCCAGCACCAGCAACAGGTGGCCGGTGGTACCGAGCGCGCCGATCAGCAGCAGCAGGCCCCAATGCCCGAGCGGCGCGCCGCCCAGTGCCGGAGCCAGGTCGATCGGGCTGGCGGCCAGCATCGCCGACAGCGCGACCGAGCCGGTGAGCCCGGTGTAGAAGTGGGTGGTGAAGGGGTTCTCCAGCCCGGCCAGCTTGCTGGTCAGCACCTGGAAGCAGGCGTAGCTGAACATGCCTGCCAGCGGCAGCAGCACCGCCCAGCCGAACAGGCCGCTGCCCGGGCGGATCATGATCAGCGCGCCGGCCAGGCCGCCGACCACCAGCAGCCAGCGCAGCCGCGAGATCCGTTCGTGCAGGAACCAGCCGGCCATCAGCGTCACTGCCACCGGCGTCAGCATGTTGATCGCGGTGAACTCCGCCACCGGCAGGTGCTGCAGCGCGAAGAAGCTGAACAGCGAGCTGGTCAGCAGCAGCGCGCCGCGCGCGAACTGGAAACGCGGGTGCGCCGAGCGGAAGCCGGCACCGCCGGCGCGGCGGCGGTCGCGAATCAGCCACAGCCCCATCGACAGCGCCTGCACGCTGTAGCGCGACCACAGGATGACCAGCACCGGCAGGAAGGCGCCGAGGTACTTGACCGTGCTGTCCATGGTCGCGAAGCACGCCGTCATCGCCACAACCAGCGCGATGCCGAGCCCCGGGTGGCTCGTGCTGCCGGCGCCGCTCATTGCGGCCGCTGGATGCGCGCTTCGAGCGCTTCCCACACCGGCGTCAGGTGGCCAGGCAGTTCGGGCAGCGCGCCGAGGTCGGTGTGGCTCTCGCCCGGGCTGTGAAAGTCGCTGCCGCGCGAGGCCGCCAGGCCGTACTCGACCGCCGCCTCGGCATAACGCACTGCCTCGGCGGCGCTGTGGCTGCCGGTCACCACCTCGACGCCGCGGCCGCCGTGCGCCTTGAACTCGGTGAACAGGGCGTGTTCCTCGTTGGCGGTGAACTTGTAGCGTGCCGGGTGGGCGATGACTGCCATGCCGCCGGCGTCGGTGATCCAGCGCACCGCGTCGCGCAGGCTGGCCCATCGGTGCGGCACGAAGCCGGGTTTACCGTCGGTGAGGAAGCGGCGGAAGACCTCGCTGGTGTCGGCGCAGACGCCGGCCTCGACGAGGTAGCGCGCGAAGTGCGTGCGGGAGATCAGGTCCGGGTTGCCGACATACTTCAGCGCGCCTTCGAAGCTGCCGGGAATGCCGGCCTGGGCCAGGCTCTCGGCCATCTCCAGCGCGCGCTCGCGGCGCCCGCCGCGTGTCGCTGCCAGCCCCTGCTTCAGCGCCGCGTTCTCGGCGTCGAAGCCGAGGCCGACGATGTGCACCGTCACGCCGGCGAAACTGACCGAGATCTCGGTGCCGGTCAGGTAGGGCAGGCCGAGCGCCAGCGCGGCGGTCTGCGCCCGTTGCTGGCCGCCGATCTCGTCGTGGTCGGTCAGCGCCCAGAGTTCGACGCCACGCTCCTTGGCGCGCTGCGCCAGCGCTTCCGGGCTCAGCGTGCCGTCGGAGACGGAGGAGTGGCAGTGCAGGTCGGCGTTCATCCAGGAACTCGGCAGCGTCGAGTCCCGATTGTAGGGAGCGGGGCCCGACCCTGCTGCCGGCCGCCGCCCGCCGGCCGTCGCCGCTCAGGGCGCAATGCGCAGGATGCGGCCGCCGCTGCCGTCGGTCAGCAGGTACAGCGCGCCGTCCGGGCCCTGGCGCACGTCGCGGATGCGTGCGCCGATCGGGTCGAGGACCTTCTCGCGCGCCGTGACGGTGTTGCCGCTCAGCGTCATCCGCCACAGTGCCTGGCCGGCCAGCGCACCCATGAACAGGCTGCCTTGCCATTGCGGGAACAGGCTGCCGGTGTAGAAGGCCAGGCCGGAGGGCGCCTGCGAGGTCGGTGTCCAGGTGGTCAGCGGCTCGACGTAGGTCGGCGCATGCGTGCCGCCGCCGATGCGGCAGGCGTCGCCGACCGGGTCGCCGTAGTTGCAGCCGTAGCTGACGTTCGGCCAGCCGTAGTTGCTGCCGGCGCGCGAGATGTTGATCTCGTCGCCGCCCTGCGGGCCATGCTCGCTCTGCCACAGTTCGCCGCTGGTCGGGTGCAGCGCCGCGCCCTGCGGGTTGCGGTGGCCGTAGCTCCAGATGCCCGGCAGCGCGCCGGCGCCGAGGCTGGGGTTGCCACTGGGGATGCTGCCGTCGCGGTTGATGCGCACCACCTTGCCCAGGGTCTGGCCGAGATCCTGCGCCGGGCTGCCCTGCTGGCGCTCGCCCAGCGTGACGAACAGCGTCTTGTCGTCGCGGAAGACGAGCCGCGAGCCGAAGTGACCGCTGCCGCCGACCTTCGGGCTCTGGCGGAAGATCACCGTGGTCCCCTGCAATGCATTGCCGACCAGCTGGCCGCGCGCCACCGCGGTGCCGGTGCCGCCCGCGCCGTCTTCCGAGTAGCTGAGGTAGACCCAGGGCGTGCTGGCGAAGTCGGGGTCGATCGCGACGTCGAGCAGGCCGCCCTGGCCGTTGGCGTTGACCGCCGGCACGCCGCCCAGTGGTGCCGAGACGGTCGAGCCGTCGGCGCTGACGACCACCAGGTCGCCGCCCTTGAGCGTGACCAGGATGCGCCCGTCGGGCAGGAAGGCCATGCCCCAGGGGCTGGCCAGGCCGCTGGTGAAGGTCGCCAGCGTCGGCGTCGGTGCGGGCGAAGGTGCCGGTGCGGGGGCGGGTGCCGGTGCGGGAGCAGGCGAGGGCGAAGGTGCCGGGGCAGGAGACGGTGCCGGCGACGGCCCGGCCACCGGCGGCGTGTTGCCGCTGCCACCGCCGCAGGACAGTCCGGCCGTGGCGCCGGCCATCAGCAGCATCCAGCTGAGCGTGCTGCGGCGGGTGGGCTGGCGGGGGCGCGAGGGCTGGTCCATGGGCCGGGTCCGGTGGCGGATGACCCGCGCGAGTATGGTCAGCCGGCACCGGCTCCTGGCTACCAGTTGAAACCGCGGGCTGCCTCGATCAGCCGCTCGCCTCCGCGCCCTCGACCACCATCTGCACCCGTTCGCGGCCGTTGTACTCGTCCACGCTCAGGCGGTAGACGAGGCGCACGCGCGTCGCCAGCGCTTCGTTGTGGCCGAACCAGATCGCGTCGCGTAGCGCGCCGCCATGGCGTACCGAGAGTTTCATGTGGCGCTCGCCGACCAGCCGCTGCGACACCACCTCCACCTCGTCGCAGAACATCGGCGCCTCGAAGGCCTGGCCCCAGACCTGCGCGTCGAGCTCGCGCACCGTCGCGGTGTCGAACAACGACGGCTCCAGCGGCCCGTCGGTGAGCAGCGTGCGCGCCAGCGTGGCGGCATCGAGCCATTCACGCGCGACCTGCTCGAAGCCTTGTGCGAACAGCGGCAGGTCGGGCTCGGCGACGGTGCAGCCGGCCGCCATTGCATGACCGCCGAACTTGCGCAGCACGCCAGGGTGGCGCTTGCTGACCAGGTCCAGCGCGTCGCGCAGGTGGAAGCCCGGAATCGAGCGGCCCGAGCCCTTCAGCAGGCCATCCTGTCCGCGTGCGAACACGAAGGTGGGCCGGTGCACACGGTCCTTCAGGCGCGCCGCGACGATGCCGACCACGCCCTCGTGGAACTCGGGGTCGAAGAGGGCCAGCGCCGCCGGCGGCGTGCCCTGCGGCATCAGCCGCTCGAGCAGCGCCTCGGCCTGCTCGCGCATGCCCGACTCCAGCTCGCGGCGTTCGCGGTTGATGCCGTCGAGCAGCTTCGCCAGCTCGGCGGCACGGCCCGGGTCGTCGGTGAGCAGGCACTCGATGCCCAGCGTCATGTCCGACAGCCGACCGGCGGCGTTGATGCGCGGGCCCAGCGCGAAGCCGAAGTCGAAAGCGCTGGCACGCCGCGCATCGCGGCCGGCGGCGGCGAACAGCGCGGCCAGGCCGGCATGCATGCGGCCGGCGCGGATGCGGCGCAGCCCCTGCGCGACCAGGCGGCGGTTGTTGGCATCGAGCTTGACCACGTCGGCGACCGTGCCAAGCGCGACCAGGTCGAGCAGCGCGTCGAGGCGCGGCTGCGCCTCGGCCGTGAAGGCGCCACGCTCGCGCAGTTCGCTGCGCAGCGCCAGCAGCACGTAGAACATCACGCCGACACCGGCCAGGTTCTTGCTCGCGAAGCCGCAGCCGGGCTGGTTGGGGTTCACGATCACGTCGGCCTCGGGCAGCACGATGCGGCCGTCCTGCAGCGCAGGCAGGTGGTGGTCGGTGACGATCACCGCCAGGCCTTGCGCGTGCGCATGGGCCACGCCGTCGAGGCTGGCGATGCCGTTGTCGACCGTCACCAGCACGTCGGGGCGCTGCTGCATCGCCAGGTCGACGATCGCCGGCGTCAACCCGTAGCCGTGCACCGCGCGGTCAGGCACCACATGGGCCAGCGTGTCGCGCGGTGCGCCGAGCAGCTGCAGGCCGCGGATGGCCACCGCGCAGGCCGTGGCGCCGTCGCAGTCGTAGTCGGCGACGATGCAGATGCGCTGGCGCCGCGCCATGGCATCGGCGAGACGCTTCGCGGCTTCGGCGGCGCCGGCCAGGCCGGCCGGCGGCAGCAGCCTGGCCAGGCCATCGTCGAGTTCCTCGGCGCTCTTCACGCCGCGGGCCGCGAACAGCCGCGCCAGCAACGTCGGCACTCCGGCCTGTTCGAGCGCCCAGACCACACGCGGCGGTGCGTCGCGGCGGGTGATGAGTGGTGCGTTCATGTTTGCCCCTCGTCCGGCGAGTACGCCGGCCGATCCCCCGCGGGGATGCTGGCCGGCTTGGGAGCGGCCCGGCGCTCGGCCAGCATCACAGGCTCTCCAGCACGGTAGCGGGCGAAGGATGCCGCCAGCGCCGCGCCAGCCGCGACCACGGCGGATCGTCGGCGGTCTCGAAGCGCTGCGCGCAACGTTCGCCCGCCAGCGTCAGCGATACCGCCTCGCCGCGCTGGGCCGCGGCCAGCAGCGCGGCCAGCGGCCCGGCGTCGAGCGCGCGCCAGGCTTCGGCCCAGCCGGCCCAGTCTTCCGACAGCAGCGCCGTGCGCAGGCTCTCGTCGACCACCACCGGCTCGCCCTCGCTGGCCTGCCAGCGGCCGCAGCCGCTGAGCCAGAACGAATTGACCGGCAACAGGCCGGCCGCTTCGCGCGCCTCGTTGATCGGGTGGCCGTAGAGCAGCATCTGCACTTCGTTCTGCAGCCGACGCAGCAGCCGCGCGTCGCGGCCGGGCGGCAGCCAGCGGTCGACGTTGCGGCCGATCACGCGGTCCAGCGAGGCGCAGGGCAGGTCGACCAGGCTTTCGTGGGCGGCGTACCAGCGCAGCGGGGCACCCCAGGCGAGCGCGAAGCCTTCGCTCTCGAACAGGTCGCGCACCGCGTCGAACAGTGCGCGCGAGGCGGCTTCGTCGAGCTGCAGTGCACCCGGGTCGGAGAGCACCACCTCGTCGCGGCCGACATGCCAGTGCACCGGCGTCAGCTGGCCCCAGGCGAGGTCGAGCACCTCGACGCCGTCGGACTGCGCGGCGTGGGCCGCGAAGGGCAGGCTGCCGGCGCCGCCCTGCCAGCCGCGTGCAGCGGCCAGCGCGGCCTCGTGTGGCGGGGTCAGGCTGAACTCGTCGGTGCCGAGGCGCTCGCCGGGCTGCAGCCGGGCCAGCAGGTGATCGAGTCGGGGCAGCTGCAGGTCGTTCAGGGTGTGCCGGCCGGCCTCCGAGATCGCCGACGCGAACGGAACGAGAAGATGCATGTGGAGATTATCGGTGGCCCCGCGGCACGCTTGCCCTCGGGTAGCATGCGCCCCGACATGAGCTGGCCCTACGAACTGCAGATCGGCTGGCGCTACACCCGCGGCGGGCGTGCGGGCCGGCGCAACGGCTTCATCTCGTTCATCTCGGCGATCTCGATGGCCGGCATCGCGCTGGGCGTGGCGGCGCTGATCATCGTGCTGTCGGTGATGAACGGCTTCCAGAAGGAGGTGCGCGACCGCATGCTGTCGGTGGTCGCGCATGTCGAGGTGCACGCGCAGGGCGATGCGGCGCTGCCCGACTGGCGCATCGTCGCGGCCAAGGCCAGGCAGAACCCGCAGGTGATCGGCGCGGCCCCCTTCGTCGCCGCGCAGGGGCTGGCCTCGCACGGCGAGGCGATGCGCGGCACGGTGGTGCGCGGCATCTCGCCGGCCGACGAAGCGAGCGTCACCGCGCTGGCCTCGCACCTGCGCAGCGGCACGCTCGACCGCCTGCAGCCCGGCGGCTGGGGCGTGCTGCTCGGCGGCGAGCTGGCGCGCAGCCTGGGCGTGCGCGAAGGCGACAAGCTGACGCTGATCACCCCCGGCGGCCAGGTCACGCCGGCCGGCGTGATCCCGCGGCTGAAGCAGCTGACCGTGGTCGGCACCTTCGACTCCGGCCACTTCGACTACGACAGCGGCCTGGCGCTGATGCACCTGGACGACGCGGCGCGGCTGTTCCGCGTCGAGGGGCCGACTGGCGTGCAGCTGCGCCTGAAGGACGTGCAGGCCGCACGCACAGTGGCCGACCAGCTGGCGCAGAGCCTGGGCGCGGGCTTCGCGCTGAGCGACTGGACACGCAGCAACCGCGCCTGGTTCGACGCGGTGCAGATCGAGAAGCGGCTGATGTTCATCATCCTGACGCTGATCGTCGCGGTGGCGGCCTTCAACCTCGTCTCGACGCTGGTGATGACGGTGACCGACAAGCGTGCCGACATCGCCATCCTGCGCACGCTGGGCGCCAGCCCGCGCTCGGTGATGGGCATCTTCGTCGTGCAGGGTGCGGCATCGGGTGTGATCGGCACGCTGGCCGGGACGCTGGGGGGCCTGCTGGTGGCGGTCAACATCGACGTCATCGTGCCGGCCATCGAACGGGCGCTGGGCGTCAGCTTCCTGCCCGGCAGCGTCTACCTGATCAGCCGCATGCCCAGCGACCCGCAGCGCGGCGACGTGTGGCCCATCGTGATCATCTCGCTGCTGCTGTCCTTCCTCGCCACGCTCTACCCGAGCTGGCGCGCCAGCCGCGTGCAGCCGGCGCAGGCCTTGCGCTATGAGTGAGGCCACCGCAGCCAGGCGGCGGCGCGAGCCGCCCTACGAACTGCAGGTCGGCTGGCGCTACCTGCGCGCCGCGCGTGGCGGCAGCGACAACGGCTTCATCTCCTTCATCTCCGCGGTGGCCATGCTCGGCATCGCATTGGGCGTGGCGGCGCTGATCGTCGTGCTGTCGGTGATGAACGGCTTCAGCAAGGAGGTGCGCGACCGCATGCTGTCGGTGATCGCGCACGTGCAGCTGTTCGATGCCAACGGCGGCGCGCTGCGCGACTGGCAGGCGACGGCCGCGCGTGCGAAGCAGCAGCCTGGCGTGACGGCGGTGGCGCCTTTCGTCGCCGCGCAGGCGCTGCTCGGCCGCGGCGAAGAACTGCGCCCCGCGCTGCTGCGTGGCATCGATCCGGAGGCCGAGGCCGGCGTGTCCGACCTGGCAAAGGACCTGCAGGCGTCGCTGCTGAGCAAGCTGGTGCCGGGCCGCAACGAGGTGGTGCTCGGCATCGAGCTGGCGCGCAAGCTCGGCGCCACGGCCGGGCAGCGGGTCACGCTGGTGGTGCCCGATGTGTCGCGGCCGAACGGCGCGCCGCGTTTGCTGCCGCTGACCGTGGCGGGCACCTTCGAGGCCGGCCACTACGAGTACGACAGCAGCATCGCGCTGATGCTGATCGGCGATGCGCGTTCGCTGTTCGGCCTGTCCGGCCCGACCGGCCTGCAGTTGCGCCTGGCCGACCGCGACCGTGCCGGTCTCGTCGCCGATGCGCTCGCCGCCGAACTCGGCCCGGCTATATTCGTCAGCGACTGGACGCGCACGAACCGGCAATGGTTCGAGTCGGTGCAGATCCAGAAGCGCATGCTGTTCCTGATCCTCGCGCTGATCGTCGCGGTGGCCGCCTTCAACCTCGTCTCCATGCTCGTCATGACGGTGACCGACAAACAATCCGACATCGCCATCCTGCGCACGCTGGGTGCCACGCCGCGCTCGATCATGGGCATCTTCATGGTGCAGGGTGCCGCCTCCGGCTTCATCGGCACGCTCGTCGGCCTGCTGCTGGGCCTGCTGATCGCCTTCAACGTCGGCAGCCTGGTGCCGGCGATCGAGCGGCTGCTCGGTACCACGCTGCTGCCGGCCAACATCTACCTGATCAGCCACATGCCCAGCGACCCGCGCAGCGGCGACATCGTGCCCATCGTGATCATCTCGCTGCTGCTGTCCTTCCTCGCCACGCTCTACCCGAGCTGGCGCGCCAGCCGCGTGCAGCCGGCACAGGCGCTGCGCCATGAGTGAGGCCATCGTCCAGGCGCAGAACCTGCACAAGCGCTTCACCGAAGGCGCGCTCGACGTGCCGGTGCTGCAGGGCATCGACCTGGCCATCCAGCCCGGCGAGACGGTCGCCGTGGTCGGCGCGTCGGGCTCGGGCAAGAGCACGCTGCTGCACCTGCTCGGCGGCCTGGAGGCACCCACCAGCGGCACGGTGCTGCTGGCCGGGCGCAACCTGGCCTCGCTGAACGCGGCCGAGCAGGGCGAGTGGCGCAACCGCCACCTCGGCTTCGTCTACCAGTTCCACCACCTGCTGCCCGAGTTCACCGCGCTCGACAACGTCGCGATGCCGCTGCGCATCCGCCGCATGGAGGTGGCCGAGGCGCGTGAACGGGCGAGCGAGGTGCTCGGTCGGGTCGGCCTGGTGGATCGTGCCTTGCACCGGCCTGCGCAGCTGTCCGGCGGCGAACGCCAGCGGGTCGCGATCGCCCGGGCGCTGGCCGGCCAGCCGGGCTGCGTGCTGGCCGACGAGCCGACCGGCAACCTCGACCGCGACACTGCCGATGCGGTGTTCGCGCTGATGCTCGAACTGGCGCGCAGCCAGGGCACGGCCTTCGTGCTGGTGACGCATGACGAGTCGCTGGCGGGGCGTTGCGATCGGGTGCTTCGCCTGGTGAAGGGGCGGTTCGCTTCCTGAGCTTGTGGTTTGTTTGCCGTGGATGGACCGGCAAAGCCGCGTGCGGGCAGGCTTCCGCGCTTCGCCTCGGCGGTCGGCCCCTTGGGCCGACTCCCATGCGCTGCTCGGCCTCGCGGCAGGCCGCCCAACTCGCTTCGCTCACTTCGTCCGCCGCGACGGCTCCGCACGCAACGGGCAGCGAACTAACTCACCCGCCCGAACCACGCGACCGACAGCGCCGCCGCCACCGCCACCAGCAGCGCGCCGAACGCCGCGAACAGCGCGCTGATCTCGGTCTCCTTCTTCTCGACCACCAGCCGCGTCGACAGCCCCTGGTAGACCTTCTTCAGGTCCTCGGCCGTGCCGGCGTAGAAGTAGTCGGCACGGGTGACCTGCGCCACCGCCTTCAGCGCGTCCTCGTCGAGCCGCACGCGCATCGACCAGCCTTCGAAGCCGATCGTCTCGCCATCCTTGGTGCCGATGCCGACGGTGTAGACGCGCACGCCGCGGTCGGCGGCCATCTTCGCCGCCTCCAGCGGGTCGGGACCGGTGGTGCGCTGGCCGTCGGTGAGCATGATGATCGCCGCCGAGCCGTAGGAGCCGGGCTCGACCGGCGTGAACTCCGGCTTGGGCTTGTCGTTCGGCCCCGGCGGCATGGCCTTCTGGCCGGTGATCTGCGACAGGTCGATGCCGGCTTCGGGGAAGATGGTCGCCAGCGACAGCACGATGCCGCTGCCGGTCGCGGTGCCGCGCTGCAACTGGAAGCGGTCGATCGCGGCGTAGACGTCGTCGCGGCTGTGCGTCGGCGGCTGCACCACCGCCGCGGTGCCGGCGAACTGCACCACCGCGACACGCACGCTGCGCGGTAGCTCGGCGACGAAGGCCTTGGCCGCTTCCTGCGACGCGACCAGCCGGTTCGGCTGCACGTCGGCGGCGCGCATGCTGCCGGACACGTCCATCGCCAGCACGATGGTCTCCTGCTGCGAGGGCAGGCTGATCACCGCCGCCGGCCGCGCGCTGGCCAGCAGCAGCACCGCGATGGCCAGCAGCATCAGCGCCGGCGGCACATGGCGTCTCCAGCCGACGGCCCTGCCCATCGCCTGCTTGACCAGCGCCAGGTTGGCGTAGCGCAGCGCCGTCTTCTTGCGCCGGCCGAGCAGCCACAGGTAGGCCAGCACCAGCAGCGGCACGGCGACCAGCAGCCACAGCATCTCCGGCCAGACGAAGTTCAGCGGGATCGTGCCTTTCATGACGCCCTCCGCGGTTCGTTCCTCAGCACGCCCAGGTGCGATGGTGCACCGCCACCGGCCGCGATGCGGCTGCGCTGCCGGCGCAGGTCGGCGAAGCGCAGGATGGCATCGAGCAGGTCGTCGTCGGTGGCCAGCTCTAGCGTGTCGACGCCGGCCTGCGCGAGCGCGCTCAGCAGCGCGGTCTCGCGCGCCTCGGCAGCGGCCGCGAAGCGGGCGCGGAAGCCGGCGTCGTGCGTGTCGACCAGCAGCTGCTCGCCGGTCTCGGCGTCGCGCATCGTCACCAGGCCGAGGTCGGGCAGTTCCATCTCCAGCGGGTCGTACAGGCGCACCGCGGTCACGTCATGGCGTCGCGCGAGTTCACCCAGCGCTTGCTCCCAGCCGGGCGGGCTGATGAAGTCGGAGACCACGAACACCGTGCAGCGGCGCTTGATCGATCGCTGAGCGGCGAGCAGCAGGTCGCGCAACTGCGTCGCTCCCTGCGGCGCCTCGGCCGGGCGCTGTGCCATGCGCTGCAGCAGGTGCAGCACGTGCATCCGGCCGGCACGCGCCGGGATCACGGTGTCGACCTCGGTGCCGTAGAGCAGCGCGCCGACGCGGTTGCCGTGGCGGGTCAGCAGGCGGGCCAGCACGCCGGTGAACTCGCGCGCCACGCTGCGCTTGGCGCGGGTGTCGGAGCCGAAGTCGACGCTGGCCGACAGGTCGACCAGGAACCAGGCCGCCAGTTCGCGGTCCTCGGTGAACTGGCGCACGTAGGGCGTCTGCAGCCGCGCGGTGACGTTCCAGTCGATGTGGCGCACGTCGTCGTGGTGCTGGTACTCGCGCAGGTCGGCCAGGTCGAGCCCGGCGCCGCGCATCAGCGTGCGGTAGTCGCCCTGCAGCAGGCCGTCGAGGCGACGGATCACCGTCCACTCGAGGCGGCGCAGCAAGGCCTCCGAATCGGCGGCCTCAGTTCTTTCCGGCACCTTGTTCATGCGGAGCCAGCGGCTTGTCGGGAGCGGGAATCTTCTGCATCACCTGGCGGATGATGGCGTCGGCGTTCAGTCCGTCGGCCAGCGCCTCGTAGCTGAGTACCAGGCGGTGGCGCATCACGTCGCCGACCAGCCCGGTCATGTCCTCGGGCAGCGCATAGCTGCGGCCGCGCATGTAGGCCAGCGCGCGCGCGCCCTCGATCAGGCCGATGGTGGCACGCGGGCTGGCGCCGAAGCTGAGGTACTTGGCGACATCGGCCAGCCCGTACTGCGCCGGCCGGCGCGTTGCGCTGACCAGCTTGACGGCGTACTGCATCAGCGAGGGGTCGACGTAGACCTTGCGGCACTCCTGCTGCAGCTCGGCGAGCTGCCCCATGCTGGCCACCGCCTGCACCTGCACCGGCGCGCCGGTGACCCGCTGGGCGACGACGAACTCCTCGTCCTCGCTCGGATAGTCGACCAGCACCTTCATCATGAAGCGGTCGACCTGCGCCTCCGGCAGCGGATAGGTGCCTTCGGTCTCGATCGGGTTCTGCGTCGCCATCACCAGGAAGGGCTCGGGCACCTTGTGGGTGGTGCCGGCGATCGTCACCTGGCGCTCCTGCATCACCTCCAGCAGCGCGCTCTGCACCTTGGCCGGCGCGCGGTTGATCTCGTCCGCGAGCAGCAGGTTGGTGAAGACCGGGCCGAGCGAGGTGTCGAACTCGCCGGTCTTGGGGCTGTAGATGCGCGTGCCGACCAGGTCGGCCGGCACCAGGTCGGGCGTGAACTGGATGCGCTTGAACTGGCCGCGCAGCGTCTGCGCCAGCGTCTTCACCGTCAGCGTCTTGGCCAGGCCGGGCACGCCCTCGACCAGCAGGTGGCCGTTGGACAGCATCGCCACCATCACGCGCTCGAGGAAGGCATCCTGGCCGACCACGACACGCTTGACCTCGTACAGCACCCGTTCCATCAGCGTGGCGGCTTGCGCGCCTGCGGGGTTGATCGAATCCATGAAGCTCCTCGTCAGAACGGTGGCATGCCGGCCCCCGCGGCGGCGTTCTCGATCGGCACAGCAAAACCGATGCCGACGAACACTCGCTGCTTGGTCGGATTGAGGATGGCGGTGACGACACCGACGACCTCGCCATCCATGGTCACCAGCGGCCCGCCGGAGTTGCCCGGGTTGGCCGCTGCATCGAACTGGATCAGGTTGGTCAGCGTTCGTTCCCCCTCGGGCGAGCGGAACTCGCGCTTCAGCCCGGAGACGATGCCTTCCGAGGCCGAGGGGCCGATGCCGAACGGGAAGCCGACCGCCATCACCCGGTCGCCCGGGCTCAGGTCGCCGGTACCGCGCATGGTGGCGGCGTGCAGGTCGTCGGGCACCTTCATCGCGCGCAGCACGGCCAGGTCGTGCTCGGGCATCACGCTGATCAGCTTGGCGTCGGCCTCCAGGCCGTCCATGAAGGTGACCTTGACGCGCTCGGCGCCCATCACCACGTGCAGGTTGGTCAGGATGGTGCCGTTGTCGACGATCACCACGCCAGTGCCGACGCCGCGCTCCTGGAAGCCGGGCATGTCGGCGGCGTCGCGCTTGGGCCGGGCGTCCTCGGCCTCCTTCGTGTCCTTGCCGCCCTTGCGCTCGCCGTGCGGCGAGGGTTCGCCCTCGCGGTCGTAGCCGACCACGCGCACCACCGAGGGGATGATCTTGTCGTAGGCCAGCGCCGCCGCCGAAGTCAGCGGCTTCTCCTCGATCGACTTGCGCACCAGGTGGTCGATCTGCTCGAAGGTGAGTGGTGCGGGCGCCTTCGGGCCGGCGCGCCAGAACAGCATCGCGGCGACCAGCGCCATCACCGCCAATGCCCACAGTCGGCGTTCGTGGCGACCCGCGAACGCGACGAGGCGGGCGCGGCGCGAGGGCGCCGCCGGCGGCGCGACCGGCTCGGGAGGCGGCGCGTCGGCGGCGGCCACCCCCCGGCGAGAACGGCTGTACAGCGGTGCCTTCTTCATCGGCTGCTCCGGCGCGTTGCCCTGGGACGGGATGCGCTGCAACGGTAGCACGTCCGGGCGAACCCTGTCACAGGCGAGGCATGATGCGTGCCGTGTGGATCGATACCCATAGCCATCTCGACGCGCCCGAGTTCGACGCCGACCGCGACGCGGCGGTGGCGCGCGCCCGCGCCGCCGGCGTCAACCTGCAGGTGCTGCCGGCGGTGGAGCGGGCCAACTTCGCCACCGTGCGCGATCTCGCCCATGCCCACGGCTACGCCTACGCGCTGGGCATCCACCCGCTGTACGTGCACCGCGCCGCCGACGAGGACCTGGACGCGCTCGACGCCGCGCTGCTCGCCGCACGCGACGACCCGCGCCTGGTGGCGGTGGGCGAGATCGGCCTCGACCACTTCGTGCCGGGGCTGGACCGCGACCGCCAGCAGCGCTTCTACGCCGAGCAGCTGAAGCTCGCCCGCCGCCACGGCCTGCCGGTGATCCTGCACGTGCGGCGCTCGGCCGACGCGCTGCTCAGGCAACTGCGCCGCACCGAGGTGCCCGGCGGCATCGCCCATGCGTTCAACGGCAGCGCGCAGCAGGCGCAGGTGTTCGTCGAGCTCGGTTTCCGGCTCGGCTTCGGCGGCGCGGCCACCTTCGAGCGTGCCTTGCAGATCCGCGAGCTGGCGCGCTCGCTGCCGCTGTCGGCGCTGGTGGTCGAGACCGACTCGCCCGACATCCCGCCGCATTGGCTGTACCGCACTGCGGCGCAGCGCGCCGAAGGGCAGACCAGCCGCAACGAACCCGCCGAGCTGCCGCGCATCGGCGCCGTGCTGGCCGGCCTGCGCGGCCTGCCGGTGGACGAGTTCGCCGCGGCCACCGGTGCCAACGCACGCGCTGCCTTGCCCCGACTGCCGTGACCGAGCTGCTGCACGGCCTGGCCCCGGTGATCGGCCGCGACACGCGGCTGGTCGTGCTCGGCAGCTTCCCGGGCGTCGCCTCGCTGCAGGCGCGACAGTACTACGCCCACCCGCGCAACCAGTTCTGGCCGCTGCTGTCGGCGCTGTGGGACGTCGACCTGGCCGGCATGGCCTACGCGGCGCGGCTGTCCGAGATCAAGCGCCGCGGCCTCGGCATCTGGGACGTCTACGCCAGCTGCCGCCGCGAGGGCAGCCCGGACAGCGCGATCGAGGACAGCGTGCCCAACGACCTGGCCGGCCTGAAGCGACGCGCGCCGCGCCTCGCGGCGGTGGCCCACAACGGCGGCGAATCGGCCAAGGCGATGGCGTTCACCCGCGCGCTCGGCGTCGAGGTGATCCGCCTGCCGTCGACCAGCCCGGCCAACGCCAGCTGGAGCTTCGAGCGCAAGCTGGCGGCCTGGCGCGCGGCCTTTGGCGCGCACGGCCTGCTCTGAACCGAACCGAATGACGACGAGAACGAGAAAGACCGAACCGGAGCTCGCGCCGGCCACGATCTCGGAGCACGACGGCGTGCGCTACCTGCACCTGGGCACGCCCTGGGTGCAGGGCGCGATGCGCATCCGCAAGCCGGCGCAGATCGAGCTGGAGTACGTGCAGCGCATGATGGCCTGGATGCTGCTGCGGCCGGCCGACCAGCTGGCCCGCGGCCACGCCGTGCAGCTGGGCCTGGGAGCCGGCAGTATCACCCGCTTCACGCAAGGCGTGATGAAGATGAAGACCACCGTGGTCGAGCTCAACCCGACGGTGATCGGCGTCTGCCGCGCCTACTTCCGCCTGCCCGACGACGGTGCCCGCTTCCGCGTGCTGGCCATGGATGCGCAGCACTGGGTCGACGAGGTCGCCGAGCCCGGCGGCACCGACGTGCTCTGCGTCGACCTCTACGACCACCAGGCCGCCGGCCCGGTGCTCGACAGCGAGAACTTCTACCGCGCCTGTGCACGCGCACTGTCCGAGCAGGGCGTGATGAGCGTCAACCTGTTCGGCCGCCATGCCAGCTTCTCGCGCAGCGCCAAGCGCATCACGGCGGCGTTCGATGGCGGGCTGGTGATCTCGCTGCAGCCGACCCGGGAAGGCAACACCGTGGTGCTGGCCACGAAGCAGGCTGTCCTGCCAGAGCGTGAAGAACTCGCCGCGCGCGCGCAACAGATCGACACCCTGTACGGCTTGCCGGCGCGAAAATGGCTGCGCATGATCCGTCCTCTGCCCGGCGCTCCGACCGCATCTTCATGAACGCACCCGAACTGACGCTCGACAAGCCGCATGTCGGCCCGCTGGACTGGCGCGTGCTGGTGCGCTGGCTGAGGCGCGACGGCCTGATCAGCGACGAGGCGGCGCGTGCCACCGAGAAGCGCTTCCACGGCGCCGACAGCCGCCAGCACCCGCTGGTGCGCCTCGCCAGCCTGGGCCTGCAGCGTGACAAGGACCCCGGCAAGGGCCGCGTACTCGACGTCGAGGCGCTGACCGAGTGGCTGGCCGCGCGGGTGCAGCTGCCCTACCTGCGCATCGACCCGCTGAAGGTCGACGTCGGCCGCGTCGCCGAGGTGATGTCGATCAGTTATGCCGAGCGCCGCAAGGCACTGCCGGTCAGCGTCGGCCTGCGCGACGTGACCATCGCCACCTGCGAACCCTGCGACACCGCCTGGGTGCCGGAGATCGAGGCCCACACCGGCAAGCCGATCCGGCTGGTGGTGGCCAGCCCGGCCGAGCTGCAGAAGTACACCACCGAGTTCTACAGCCTGTCGAAGTCGGTGCGAGCCGCCATCAAGACTGGCGAGACCGCCACGCTGGCCAGCTTCGAGCAGCTGGTCGAGCTGGGCCGCAGCAACAAGCAGCTCGACGCCAACGACCAGGGCGTGGTGCAGGTGGTCGACTGGCTGTGGCAATACGCCTTCGACCAGCGCGCCAGCGACATCCACCTCGAGCCGCGCCGCGAGCGCAGCGTGATCCGCTTCCGCATCGACGGCGTGATGCACAACGTCTACCAGGTGCCGCCGGGCGTGCTCAACGCGATGATCGCGCGTGTCAAGCTGCTCGGCCGCATGGACATCGTCGAGAAGCGCCGCCCGCTGGATGGCCGCATCAAGACGCGCAACCCGTCGGGCGACGAGGTCGAGATGCGCCTGTCGACGCTGCCCACCGCCTTCGGCGAGAAGATGGTGATGCGCATCTTCGACCCCGACACCACGGTCAAGACCATCGATGCGCTCGGCTTCGGCAACCACGACGGCAAGCGCTGGGAAGACCTGGTCGCCCACGAGCACGGCATCATCCTGGTCACCGGCCCGACCGGCTCGGGCAAGACGACGACGCTGTATTCGACGCTGCGCCGCCTGGCCACCGACGAGGTCAACGTCTGCACGATCGAAGACCCGATCGAGATGATCCAGCCCTCGTTCAACCAGACGCAGGTGCAGAGCAACATCGAGCTCGGCTTCGCCGAAGGCCTGCGTGCGCTGATGCGCCAGGACCCGGACATCATCATGGTCGGCGAGATCCGCGACCTCGAGACCGCCGAGATGGCGACGCAGGCGGCGCTGACCGGCCACCTGGTCTTCAGCACGCTGCACACCAACGACTCGGTGTCGGCGATCACCCGGCTGGAAGACCTGGGCGTGCCGCCCTACCTGATCGGTGCGACGGTGATCGGCGTGCTCGCGCAGCGCCTGGTGCGCACGCTGTGCCCGGCCTGCAAGCAGCCCGACGAGGTGCTGAGCCGCGAGGCGCTGGGCGAGTTCGTCAAGCCCTGGCGGCTGACCGGTGCGGTCAAGCCCTACAAGCCGGTCGGCTGCCTGGAATGCCGCATGACCGGCTACCGCGGCCGTGCCGGCCTGTACGAACTGCTGACGGTGGGCGAGGGCGCGCGCCAGTGCATCTCGCCCGTCACCGACATCGCCAAGCTGCGCAAGCAGGCACTGCAGGACGGCCTGCGCCCGCTGCGCGTGGCCGGCGCGATGAAGGTCGCCGAAGGGCTGACGACGATGGACGAAGTCCTCCGCGCCACCCCCGGCTGGGAATGAGTGTTGGGAGGCCGCGCTCGCGGGCCGAGCGCCGGGCCGCTCCCAAGCCGGCCCGCGATCCCCTTGGGGGATCGGCTGGCGTACCCGCCAGCCGAGGGGCTGTCAGCTTACGTGTAAACCACACAGGTCAGTCGGGCATCGCTGCCTAGAATCGCCGCAAACAATCCGTTCGCGGAGGAGATTCGTTGTGAAGATCAAGAGCCAGCGCGACTTCTGGTCGGGCCTGATGTTCGTGGCCGTCGGCCTCGGCTTCGCCTGGGGCGCCACCGAGTACAGCTTCGGCAACTCGGCCCGTCCCGGACCGGGCTACTTTCCCTTCGGCCTGGGCATCCTGATGGCGGTGCTCGGCGGCATGGTGCTGTTCAAGGCGCTCACCATCGAAACCGAAGGTGGCGACCCGATCGGCGACATCGCCTGGAAGCCGCTGGGTTTCATCGTCGGCACCGTCGCCATCTTCGGCTGGGCGCTGCCCCACCTGGGCATGGTGATCGCGTTGCCGCTGCTGGTGATCGTCGCGGCGCTGGCCGGCGACGAGTTCCATTGGGGCGAGGCGCTGCTCAATGCCGCGATCCTGACCGTCGGCAGCTGGGGGATCTTCATCCTCGGCCTCAAGCTGACGATCCCGCTGTGGCCGGCCTTCCTGGCCAACTGAGGACCGGACATGGAACTGCTCTCCAACCTCGCCCTGGGTTTCGGCGTCGCCTTCACGCTGCAGAACCTGCTCTACGCCTTCGGTGGTGCGATGCTCGGCACGCTGATCGGCGTGCTGCCCGGCCTCGGCCCGGTGGCCACCATCGCGATGCTGCTGCCGTCGATCTACTCGCTCGACGCGACGCCGGCGCTGATCATGCTGGCCGGCATCTACTACGGTGCCCAGTACGGCGGCTCGACCACCGCGATCCTGATCAACGTGCCGGGTGAATCGAGCTCGGTGGTGACCGCGATCGACGGCTACCAGATGGCCCGCCAGGGTCGCGCCGGCGCCGCGCTCGCCGCGGCCGGCCTGGGCTCGTTCTTCGCCGGCTGCGTGGGCACGGTGATCATCGCCGCCTTCGCGCCGCCGCTGACCGAACTGGCCTTCAAGTTCGGCCCGGCCGAGTACTTCTCGCTGATGGTGCTGGGCCTGATCGGCGCGGTGGTGCTGGCCTCGGGCTCGCTGGTCAAGGCGATCGCGATGATCATCCTCGGCCTGCTGCTCGGCCAGATCAACACCGACGTGATCTCCGGCACGCCGCGCTACAGCTTCGACATCCCCGAGTTGACCGACGGCATCGGCTTCGTCGCCATCGCGATGGGCGTGTTCGGCTTCGGCGAGATCATCGCCAACCTGGGCAAGCCGGCCGAGCACCGCGAGGTGTTCACCAAGGACGTCAAGGGCCTGTGGCCGACGCGCGAGGACTTCAAGCAGGCCTGGCCTGCGGTGCTGCGCGGCACCGGCCTGGGTTCGTTGCTCGGCGTGCTGCCCGGCGGCGGCGCGCTGCTGGCCTCGTTCGCGGCCTACACCGTCGAGAAGAAGATGGCCGGTTCCAGCGGCCGCTTCGGCAAGGGCGACATCCGCGGCGTCGCCGGGCCGGAGTCGGCCAACAACGCCGGTGCGCAGACCTCGTTCATCCCGATGCTGACGCTGGGCATCCCGCCGAACGCGGTGATGGCGCTGATGGTCGGCGCGATGACCATCAAGGGCATCCAGCCCGGCCCGCAGGTGATGACCAGCAACCCGCAGCTGTTCTGGGGCCTGATCGCGTCGATGTGGATCGGCAACCTGATGCTGGTGGTGCTGAACCTGCCGCTGATCGGCATCTGGATCAAGCTGCTGACGGTGCCGTACCGCTTCCTGTTCCCGGCCATCATGTCGTTCTGCTGCATCGGCCTGTACACGCTGAACAACAACGCCTTCGACGTCTACATGGGTGCGGGCTTCGCGATCGTCGGCTACATCTTCTACAAGCTGTCCTGCGAGCCGGCGCCGCTGCTGCTGGGCTTCATCCTCGGCCCGATGATGGAAGAGAACCTGCGCCGCGCGCTGCTGCTGTCGCGCGGTGACTGGAGCACCTTCCTGACGCGGCCGCTGTCGGCCGGCCTGCTGGTCGCCGCGGCGCTGATGATCGTGGTGGTGATGCTGCCGTCGATCAAGAACAAGCGCGACGAAGCGTTCCAAGACGCCGACTGAATGCCCGCGAGCGCCGTGTGAGCGACGCGCCGCCGTCGTCGCTGGCCCCGCTGAAGGGGCCGGTGTTCCGCATGCTGTGGCTGGCCTGGCTGGCCGCCAATGTGACCATGTGGATGAACGACGTGGCGGCGGCGTGGCTGATGACCTCGCTGACCGACAGCGCGGTGATGGTCGCGCTGGTGCAGGCTGCCTCCACGCTGCCGGTGTTCGTGCTCGGCCTGCCCAGCGGCGCGCTGGCCGACATCGTCGACCGCCGCCGCTACTTCGCCGTCACGCAGCTGTGGGTGGCCTGCGTCGCGGTGGTGCTGTGCCTGGCCTCGCTGGCCGGCGCGCTGTCGGCGCCGCTGCTGCTCGCGCTGACCTTCGCCAACGGCATCGGCCTGGCGATGCGCTGGCCGGTGTTCGCCGCCATCGTGCCCGAGGTCGTCACGCGGCCCGAACTGCCGGCAGCGCTGGCGCTCAACGGCGTGGCGATGAACATGTCGCGTGTCATCGGGCCGGTGCTGGCCGGGGCGCTGCTGGCGAGCGCGGGCAGCGCGGCGGTGTTCGCGCTCAACGCGGTGCTGGCGGTGGTGGCCTTCGTGCTGATCCTGCGCTGGAAGTCGCAGCGCAAGGCCAGCGCGCTGCCGGGCGAACGTTTCCTCGGCGCGATGCGCGTCGGCCTGCAGCACGTGATGCAGTCGCCGCGCATGCGCAACGTGCTGATCCGCATCTTCCTGTTCTTCCTGCAGTCGACCTCGCTGACCGCGCTGCTGCCGCTGATCGCCAAGCGCAGCCACGACGGTGGTGCCGGCACCTTCACGCTGCTGCTGGCCTCGATGGGTGGCGGCGCCATCGCCGCGGCGCTGTACCTGCCACGGCTGCGCCAGAGCATCGGGCGTGACCAGTTCGTGCGCTGGGGCACCGGCGTGCATGCGCTGGCCTCGGTCACCGTGGTGTTCGCGCCGACGCTCTGGCTGGCGGTGCCGGCGATGGCGGTCGCCGGCGTGGCCTGGATCTCGACCGCCAACTCGCTGACGCTGGCCGCGCAGATGGCCTTGCCGAACTGGGTGCGCGCGCGCGGCATGTCGATCTACCAGATGGGCCTGATGGGCGGCAGCGCCGCCGGCGCCGCGCTCTGGGGCCAGGTGGCCACGTGGACGAGCGTACCCACCAGCATCCTCGCCGCCGCGATCGCCGGCCCGCTGGTGCTGCTGCTGACCCGCCACCTGACCGTCGACGGCGGCGAGGACGAAGACCTCAGCCCGGCCAAGCCCGGCAGTGCCGCGCCGGCGCCGCTGGTCGAGCCGCAGCCGGACGACGGCCCGGTGATGGTCACCGTCGAGTACCTGATCGACCCGGCCCGCGCCGAGCCCTTCATCGAGATCATGGAGCAGACCCGCCGCGCGCGGCTGCGCCAGGGCGCGCTGTCCTGGGGCCTGTTCCGCGACCCGGCACAGCCCGGCCGCTACCTCGAGTACTTCCTCGACGAGACCTGGGTCGAGCACCTGCGCCGGCTGGAGCGTTTCACCGCGGCCGACGTCGGCCTGCGCGAGCGGCGCCTGGCCTTCCACCTCGGCGGCGAGCCGCCGAAGGTGCAACGCTTCATCGGCGAGGCGATCGACTAGCATCGCCGGCGATGCAGAACATCCATCCCTTGCGCGAAGCCCTGCACCACGAGGTGCACGCCCGACCCTACGAGCGCATGTACGCGCCGCTGCTGCTGTCGCACGTGGCGCTGGTCGGCAATGCCGGCGACGCCGAGCGCCAGCATGTCGCGGTGCTGCTGCAGTCGCGCCAGCTGGCGGTGCCGGCCGACGGCGCCAGCCACCTGAGCGCCGACATCGGCGGCATCCGGCTGCGCTGGGAGAAGCACGGCGAGTTCCACACCTGCACCTTCTGGCGCCAGCTGAACGAGGCCGCGGAGGGCTTCGCGCCGCTGCCGATCGACGACGTGCCGGCCGAATGGCGCGCCGGCCTGCCGGGCGAGTGGCTGGTCGGCCTGCACGTGCTGGTGCTGCCCTCGGGGGTGCCGCGCGACGAGCTGCCGCCGCTGGTGCGCGGCATGCTCAGCGACGACAGCCTGGTCGGCGCGCGGGTGATGGATGGCTCGGCCGAGGTCTACACCGACTTCCGCCTCTACGGCGACGGCTTCGCGCGCTGGATCGTGCTGGCCGACGACGTGACGCCGCGGCGGCTCGGTCGCCTGGTGCAGCGGCTGCAGGAGATCGAGACCTACCGGATGATGGCGCTGCTCGGCCTGCCGGTGGCGCGCGAGGTCGGCGTCGCGCTGACGGGCGCCGAGCGCGACCTGGCCGAGGTGGCCGAGCGCATCCGCACCGCGAGCAAGGACGACGAACCCGAGCTGCTGCGCCAGCTGACGCAGCTGGCCGCCCGTGTCGAGGGCCTGTACGCGCGCACCCACGCACGCTTCTCGGCCAGTGCCGCCTACTTCGAGCTGGTGCAGCGACGCATCGACGAGCTGCGCGAGGAGCGCCTGCACAACCTGCAGACGCTGCGCGAGTTCATGGATCGCCGTCTGCTGCCGGCGATGCAGACCTGCGCCTGGGCCGGCCGGCGCCTGCAGGCGCTGTCGGAGCGTGTCTCGCGCATCTCCAACCTGCTGCGCACCCGCGTCGAGATCGAGCAGCAGCAGAGCAGCCGCGAACTGCTCGACGCGATGAACCGCCGCCAGAAGGCCCAGCTGCTGCTGCAGAGCGCGGTCGAGGGATTCTCGGTCGCCGCGGTCACCTACTACGGCGCCGGGCTGGTAGGTTATGCCGCCAAGGGTGCCAAGTCGGCCGGCTGGAACGTCTCGCCCGACCTGGCGGTGGCGCTCGCCATCCCGCTGATCGCCGTTGCGGTGTGGCTGGGCGTGCGCCGCCTGCACGCCGAGGCGCACGCCGCCGCCGACACGAACCACCAGGAGTCGCGTTGATGAGTTCCGCCTTCGACTGGGGGGCTGGCTACCCCAGCCAGCGCCTGCCGGTGTTCGGCCGCAACGTGGTGTCGACGTCGCACCCGCTGGCTGCGCAGGCCGGGCTGCGCATGCTGGGCCAGGGCGGCAACGCGGTCGATGCGGCGATCGCCGCCGCCGCCGCGATGACCATCGTCGAGCCATGCAGCAACGGCCTCGGTTCCGACGCCTTCGCGATCCTGTGGGACGGCCGGCAACTGCACGGCCTGAACGCCAGCGGCGGCGCGCCGCAGGCCTGGACGCCGCGCTACTTCCGCGAGCGCTACGGCGAGGAGGCGCGCGCGCCGGCCAAGCGCGGCTGGGACAGCGTCACCGTGCCGGGCGCGGTGGCCTCGTGGGTGGCGCTGTCCGAACGCTTCGGCAAGCTCCCGTTCGCCGACCTGCTCGAGCCGGCGATCGAGATCGCCGAACGCGGCTACGCGGTGCCCTGGGTGGTGCGGCAGAAATGGGCGATGGCCGCGGCGCTGCCCGAGATCACGGCGCAGCCGGGTTTCGCGCAGGCCTTCCTGCCCAAGGGGCGTGCTCCGGAGGTCGGCGAACTGTTCCGCTTCGGCGAGGCAGCGCGCACGCTGCGCCTGATCGCGCAGACGCGCGGCGAGGCCTTCTACCGCGGCGAGGTGGCGCAGGCCATCGAGGCCCATGCGAAGCTGCATGGCGGCGCGCTGACGGCGGCCGACCTGGCGGCCTACGCGCCCGAGTGGGTCGAGACCATCGGACAGGACTACGCCGGCCATCGCCTGCACGAGATCCCGCCGAACGGGCAGGGCATCGCGGCGCTGATCGCGCTGGGCATCCTGTCGCATTTCGATCTCGCGGGCCTGAAGGCCGACGGCGTGGCGGCGCAGCACCTGCAGATCGAGGCGATGAAGCTGGCCTTCGCCGACACCTACCGCTACGTGTCGGAGCGCGCCACGATGGAGGTGACGCCGGAGCAGATGCTGGACGGCGACTACCTCGCCAGCCGCGCGAAGCTGATCGACACCAAGCGCGCACAGGACTTCGGCGCCGGCAACCCGGTCAAGGGCGGCACCATCTACCTGACGGCCGCCGACGAGCGCGGTTTGATGGTGAGCTTCATCCAGAGCAACTACATGGGCTTCGGCTCCGGCGTCGTGGTGCCTGGCTATGGCGTCTCGCTGCAGAACCGCGGCCACGGCTTCAGCCTGCGCGAGGGCAGCCCGAACCTCGTCGCGCCGGGCAAGCGGCCGTTCCATACCATCATCCCGGCCTTCCTGACCAAAGGCGGCGCGCCGGTGATGAGCTTCGGCGTGATGGGCGGCAACATGCAGCCGCAGGGCCACCTGCAGACGCTGGTGCGGATGCTCGACTTCCGCCAGGAGCCGCAGGCCGCCTGCGACGCGCCGCGCTGGCGCTTCAACCAGGGCCGCTCGATCAACGTCGAGGCGACCATGCCGGCGGCGACGCGCGAGGGCCTGCGGTCGCTCGGCCACCAGGTCGAGTCCTTCCAGGACAGCTACCAGGACTTCGGCGCCGGCCAGTTCATCTGGCGGCTTGGCGACCCGGCGGTGGAGGGCTACGTGGCGGCCAGTGATCCGCGCCGCGACGGCCTGGCGGCGGCGTTCTGAGCGTGACCGACCCGGCCGCCGCCGGTCGCCGCGACGTGCTGCTGGCGCAGGCGCTGATCTTCGTCGCCCCCGCGCTGTGGAGCGTCAACTACCTGGTGGCGCGCTGGGCGCCCGGCGTGATCGCGCCGCATGCGCTGGCGCTGGGCCGCTGGGTCGTGGCAGCACTTCTGCTGTTCGCCTTCTGTCACCGCGAGATCGCCGCCAAGCGCCACCTGGTGCGGGCCGAGGCGCTGCACTTCGTCGTGCTCGGCGCGCTCGGCATGTGGGTCTGCGGTGCCTTCGTCTACATCGGCGGGCGCAGCACCACGGCCGTCAACATCGGGCTGCTGTACGCCGCCTCGCCGGTGCTGATCGCGCTGGTGTCGGCGCTGTGGCTGCGCGAGCGTGTCGGAGTGCTGCAGGTGGCCGGCGTCGCGCTGGCGCTGGCCGGCGTGCTGCACGTGCTGCTGCGCGGGCGCTGGTCAGCGATCGGCGAGCTCACGCTGAACCGCGGCGACCTGTGGGTGGCGGTGGCGGTGATCTGCTGGACCGCCTACTCGCTGCTGCTGCGCGCCTGGCCTTCGGCCTTCTCGCCGCTGGCGCGGTTGACGCTGATCTCCGCGGGCGGGGTGCTGGTGCTGATCCCGTTCACGGCCTGGGAGGCGCTGGCCTGGCTGCCCAGCGAGCTGTCGTGGCGCAGCGTCGCGCTGGTGCTGGCTGCCGCATTGGTGCCGGGCGCCGGTGCCTACGCCGCGTACTCCTTCATGCAGCGTGTGCTGGGTGCGGCGCGTGTCTCGGTGGTGCTGTACCTCGGGCCGCTGTACAGCGCCGCCGTGGGCTGGGCCGTGCTGGGCGAGCCGGTGCACGGCTTCCATGCGGTCGGTGCTGCGCTGATCCTGCCGGGCATCTGGCTGAGCACACGACGCTAGCGGGTTCGCAGATGCGCTTCGCGTGACGGCTCGCACGCCGCCGACGGGCGCAGGCGCGCGCGCCGCGGCCGCTGCGCCTAGACTGGGCGGCAAACCTGCCTCGTCGAAGAAGTAGTCGCTCATGTCGAACAACAACACCATCGAATTCCGCCCTTCAGGCAGCATCGAATTCGAGGCGGTGCCGATTCCCTCGGTGACCGCGCCCGCCGCATCGGCCACCCCGCCGGTCGACGACAAGATCGACGCCGACCCGCTGTCGATCAACTTCGGCCGTGAGAAAGTGCACAAGCCGTTGGCCACCGAGCGCATGCTGGCCGGCGCGACGATCGACTGGCTGATCGCCTTCCCGATGGACGCACGCCCCAAGGCGCTGTGCGACAAGTACCCGCACGTGGCCAATCGCCTCGCGCAAGGCTGGGCCGACAAGGCCGGCGCGCGCGCCGCGCTGCAGGCCCTGGCGGACGACGCCCGCTGGGGCACGGCCGGCTATCCCGCGCTGGTGCAGGCCGAACTGCGCAAGCTGCTGTCGCTCGCTGGCTGACGCGCCGCGGCACGCGCTTCACATGAAGCGCGCCGCCAGCTCCTTCATGATCTCGTTGGTGCCACCGTAGATGCGCTGCACGCGCGCGTCGGTGTACAGCTCGGCGATCGGGTACTCGCTCATGTAGCCGTAGCCACCGAAGAGCTGCAGGCATTCGTCCATCACCTTGCCCTGCTGCTCGGTGACCCAGTACTTCAGCAGGGCCGCCCGGTCCACGCCCAGCTCGCCGTTCAGGTGGGCGACCATGGCCGCGTCGACCATCGCGCGCGCCGCCAGCACCACCGCCTGCACCTCGGCCAGCTTGAAGCGTGTGTTCTGGAACTCCCAGATCGCCTTGCCGAAGGCCTTGCGCTCCTTCACGTAGGACAGCGTCTCGGCCAGCGCACGCTCCATCGCGGCGATGCCGCCCAGCGCGACGATCAGGCGCTCCTGCGGCAGCTGCTGCATCAGCTGGATGAAACCCTGGCCCTCGGCCGGGCCGAGCAGGTTGTCCGCCGGCACCGGCACCTCGTCGAAGAACAGCTCGGCGGTGTCCTGCGCCTTCATGCCGATCTTGTCGAGCAGCCGGCCGCGGCGGAACCCGGGGGCATGGTCGGTTTCGACGACGAGCAGGGACATCCCCTTCGAGCCTTCGCCGCCCGTGCGGCAGGCCACGACGATCAGGTTGGCGTTGCCGCCGTTGGTGATGAAGGTCTTCTGGCCGTTCAGCAGATAACGATCGCCATCACGCCGTGCCGCCGTGCGGATCGCCTGCAGGTCGGAGCCGGTGCCGGGCTCGGTCATCGCGATCGCGGAGATGAACTCGCCCGTCGCCATCTTCGGCAGCCAGCGCCGCTTCTGTTCCTCGCTGCCGTAGTGGAGGATGTAGGGCGCGACGATGCCCGAGTGCAGGCCGCCGCCGAAGCCGCTCAGGTTGGCGCGCGCTACTTCCATCAGGATCACCGCGTCGTGCGCGAAGCTGCCGCCGCCACCGCCGTAGGCCTCCGGCATCGCGGCGCACAGCAGCCCCTGCGCGCCGGCCTCGCGCCAGGCCTCGTGCGGCAGGCGCCCGGCTTCGCGCCACGCCGCGGCCTGCGGCACCCAGCGTTCGGTGAAGAAGCGCCGCGCGGCGTCTTCCAGTGCGCGGTGCTCCTCGTCCATCCAGGCCGAGGGGAAGTTGGCGATGGCCATGCGGCACTCCTCAGGCGGCAGACCTGGCGCCGCGCTTGCGCGCGTCGAGCTGGCTGCGGCAGGTCTGGTTGATCAGGCGCAGTTCGGCCAGCGTGGCGTCGATGTGGGCGCGCCGTGCTTCCAGTTCGGCGATCGCCGCGTCGGTGCGTGTGATCACGTAGTTCAGCTGCTGGGCGCGGCCCTCACCGTGGTCGCCGTAGAGGTCGAGGTAGTGCTTGATCTCGGCCAGCGAGGAGCCGATCGCCTTGGCGCGCAGGATCAGCGCCAGGCGCGCGCGGTCGCGCCGGGTGTAGACACGCGTGCCGTTGATGCGGCGCGGCGCGAGCAGGCCCTTGTCCTCGTAGAAGCGCAGCGCGCGCAGCGTGACGCCAAACTCGCGGCACAGTTCGGCGATGCCGAACAGCTCGGCGCTGCCTTCGTCGCGGTGCGAGGCGACGAAGGCGCGGGCGATGGCTTCCCTGGGCGCGTTCACACCACCCGCTGCATGCGCAGCGCCACGCTCATGTCGCCGGCCACCTTGAGCTTGCCGGTCATGAAGCCGGTGGCCGGCTCCAGCTCGCCGCGCAGCATCGCCGCCAGGTTGTCCAGCGTGATGCCGACGGTGCAGTCGGCTTCACCGCCGCGGTTGTCCACCGCGTTCGGGATCGCCTTGCCATCGACGTAGACGCTGCCGGCCTCGCCGCAATCGAACTTCAGCGTCGCGTTCAGGCCGCTGTCGTCGCCGACCTTGCCGCGGATCGCGGCGGTGCATTCGTCGAGGTTCATCGTGAGGCGGAAGAGGCTGCGAATGGCGGTCATGCTAGGTCGACGTTCGGCCGCGAGGCACCGTGTAATCACCTATACGCCAAGCAGATGACGTTAACGTAAGCTGATTCGCCATGAATGCTCCTTCGCGCTATGCCAGCGTGCTGCGCCCCGGCCTGTTCGCCGGGCAGCGCCTGTGGGTGACCGGCGGCGGCAGCGGCATCGGCCGCTGCGTCGCGCATGAACTCGCTGCGCTCGGCGCGACGGTGGTGCTCAGCGGCCGCACGGCCGACAAGCTCGAGCGTGTGGCCGCCGAGATCGCCGAGGACGGCGGCCGGGCCATCACCCGCGCCTTCGACATCCGCGACGAGGAGGCCGTGAAGGCGAACGTGGCCGAGGTCGTGACGCAGCACGGCGCTGTGCACGGCCTGGTCAACAACGCCGGCGGCCAGTTCCCTGCACCGCTGATGGCGATCAGCAAGCGCGGCTTCGAGGCGGTGGTGGCCAACAACCTGACCGGCGGCTTCCTGATGATGCGCGAGCTGTTCCTGCAATCGATGCAGGCAGCACGGCGGCGCGATCGTCAACATGACGGCCGACTTCCGCAACGGCATGCCCGGCATGGGTCACAGCGGCGCGGCCCGTGCCGGCATGTCGAACCTGACGATGACGGCGGCATTCGAGTGGGCCCACGCCGGCGTGCGTGTCAACGCCGTGGCGCCGGGCTGGATCGCCTCGAGCGGCATGGACACCTACGGCGGTATGACGCGCACGATCATCCCGAAGCTGAAGAAGCATGTGCCGCTGCGCCGCATGGGCGTGGAGGCCGAGGTCAGCGCGGCGATCTGCTTCCTGCTCAGCCCCGGCGCGGCCTTCATCACCGGCGTGACACTGGCCATCGACGGTGGCGCGCCGCTGGGCAGCCCGCTGTTCCCCGACCTCGATCACGACCGGTCGGCAGCCCTTCGACGGCTTCCATCGCGCTGTGCTGCCCGAGGTGCTGAAGGGCAGCGCCTGATGCCGGTGCTGAACTCGCGTATGGACACGGCCGGCGCGGCGTTCGCGGCCAACGCCGCGCGCATGGCCGAGCGGCTTGCCGAGGTGCAGCGGCTCGAAGGCCTGGTGATCGCCGAAAGCGAGTCCAAGCGCGAGCGCTTCGAGCAGCGCGGCCAGCTGCTGCCGCGTGAGCGTGTCGCGCGGCTGCTCGACCGTGGTTCGGGCTTCCTCGAGCTGAGCCGGCTGGCCGGCCTCGGCATGCACGACGACGACGGCAGGAAGGCCGTGCTGGGCGGCGGCAGCATCGTCGGCATCGGCACGGTGGCCGGCAAGCGCGTGCTGATCTCGGCCAGCGACAGCGGCGTGAAGGGCGGCACCGTGCCGCCGATGGGGCTGAAGAAGGCGCTGCGTGCGCAGGAGATCGCCCGCGAGAACAAGCTGCCGCTGATCGCGCTGGTCGAGTCGGGCGGTGCCAACCTGATGTACCAGGCCGAGATCTTCGTCGACGGCGGGCGCAGCTTCGCCAACCAGGCGCGGCTGTCGGCGGCGGGCATTCCGCAGATCGCCGTGGTGCACGGGTCGTCTACCGCCGGCGGTGCCTACCTACCGGGCCTGTCCGACTACGTGGTGCTGGTGCGCGGCCGCAGCAGCATCTACCTGGCCGGCCCGCCGCTGGTGAAGGCGGCGATCGGCGAGGACGCGACGGACGAGGAACTCGGCGGCGCCGTCACCCATGCCGAGGTCACCGGGCTGGGCGAATACCTCAGCGAGAACGATGCCCACGCGATCGCGCTGACCCGCGAGCTGATGGACAAGCTGCCCTGGGATGCGGCCGGCGGCGGCACGTCCGGTTCGAGGAGCCGCGCTACGAGCGCGAGGAGCTGATGGGCATCGTGCCGGCCGACGAGCGCGAGCCCTACGACGTGCGCGAGGTGATCGCGCGCCTGGTCGACGGCAGCGACTTCCTCGAGTTCAAGCCCGGCTATGGCGCAGAGACGGTGTGCGGCCACGCGCGGCTGCATGGCCATGCCGTGGCGCTGATCGGCAACAACGGCCCCATCCAGCCCGAAGGTTCCACCAAGGCAGCGCAGTTCATGCAGCTGGCCGACCAGAGCGGCACGGCGCTGCTGTTCCTGCAGAACACCACCGGCTACATGGTCGGCTCGGCGGCCGAGCGCGGGGGCGCGATCAAGCATGGCTCGAAGATGATCCAGGCGGTGGCCAACGCCCGGGTGCCCAAGTTCACCGTCGTGCTCGGCGGCAGCTACGGCGCCGGCAACTACGGCATGTGCGGGCGCGGCTTCGACCCGCGCTTCATCTTCGCCTGGCCCTCGGCACGCACTGCCGTCATGGGTGGCGCGCAGGCGGCCAAGGTGATGGACATCGTCAACCGCGGCAAGCTGGAACGCGCCGGCCAGCCGGCCAACGAAGAGGCGCTGGCGGCGATGAGCGACGCCTTGCGCGCGCGGCTCGACAAAGAGTCGACGGCGCTGTTCGGCACCGCGCGCCTGTGGGACGACGGCCTCATCGATCCGCGCGACACGCGCCGCATCCTCGGCCTGTGCCTGGACCTCGCTGCCGAGGCCGACGCCCGCCAGCTTCGCCCGAACAGCTTCGGCGTCGCCCGCTTCTAGAAAGGCACGGACATGAATTTCACTCCCGAGCACGAGCAGATCGCCGACACGGTGCGCAGGTTCTGCGTGAAGGAGATCAACCCGCATGTCGCGTCATGGGAGGCGGCGCAGCAGTTCCCCAGCCACGAGGTGTTCAAGAAGCTGGGCGACCTGGGCCTGCTGGGCATCAAGTACCCGGCGGAGTACGGCGGCATGGGCCTGGACTTCAGCTACTCGATGGTGATGGCCGAGGCGCTGGGCGAAGCCAACTGCGGCGGCGTGCCGATGGCCATCGGCGTGCAGACCGACATGGCCACGCCGGCGCTGGCGCGCTTCGGCTCGGAGGAACTGAAGCGCGAGTTCCTCGCGCCGACCATCGCCGGCGACTATGTCGCCTGCCTGGGCGTCAGCGAGGCCAGCGGCGGCTCCGACGTCGCCGCGGTGAAGACCACGGCGCGCAAGGACGGCGGCGACTACGTCATCAACGGCTCGAAGATGTGGATCACCAACGGCCTGCAAGCCGACTGGTGTTGCCTGCTCGCCAACACCTCCGAGCAGGGCGGGCCGCACCGCAACAAGAGCCTGATCGTGGTGCCGATGGATGCCAAGGGCATCACGAAACAGAAGATCCGCAAGATCGGCATGGATGCGTCGGACACCGCGCAGCTGTTCTTCGACAACGTGCGCGTGCCGCAGCGCCACCTGATCGGCCAGGAGGGCATGGGCTTCACCTTCCAGATGCTGCAGTTCCAGGAAGAGCGGCTGTGGGGCGCGGCCAGCTCGCTGCGCAGCCTGGACCGGCTGATCGACCAGACCATCGACTACACACGGCAGCGCCAGGCTTTCGGCAAGAGCATCCTCGACAACCAGGTGGTGCACTTCCGCCTCGCCGAGTTGCGCACGGAGGTGGAGGCACTGCGTGCGCTGACCTACCGTGCGGTGGAGATGTACGTGGGCGGCAAGGACGTCACCAAGCTCGCCTCGATGGCCAAGCTCAAGTGCGGGCGCCTGTCGCGCGAGGTGGCCGATTCCTGCCTGCAGTACTGGGGCGGCATGGGCTTTACCTGGGACAACCCGATCTCGCAGGCCTACCGCGACAGCCGGCTGGTGTCGATCGGTGGTGGTGCCGACGAGGTGATGCTGGGCATCATCTGCAAGCTCGAAGGCACCTTGCCGAAGGTGATCAAGTGAGCCAGGGCAGCAGCGACCCGGTGCTGCAGCGCCGTGACGGTGCCGTGCTGCACCTGACGCTGAACCGGCCGCAGGCGCGCAATGCGCTCAACGTGGCCACGGTGCTGGCGCTGCGCGAGGCGCTGGCGCAAGCAGAATCCGACGAAGGTGTGCGTGTGCTGGTGCTGCGCGGCGCCGGCGGGCACTTCAGCGCCGGCGCCGACATTGCCGAGATGGCGACCGCGCGTTTGAAGCTCGCGTCCAACCCGGACGCGATCGCCGAGCTGAACGCACAGTTCGGCGAGTTGTGCGCCGACTTCGGTCGCAGCGGCCGTGCCGTGGTCGCGGTGGTGGAAGGCACGGCGATGGGCGGCGGCTTCGGCCTGGCCTGCGCGGCCGACGTGACGTTGGCCGGCGAAAGCGCGGTGTTCCGCCTGCCCGAGACCTCGCTGGGTGTGGTGCCGGCGCAGATCGCGCCCTACCTGGTCGAGCGGCTCGGCTACTCGCAGGCGCGGCGACTGGCGGTGACCGGTGGGCGCATAGCCGCGCGGCGCGCGCTCGAGATCGGCCTGGTGCACGAACTGCATCCCGACGCCGAACTCGATGCCGCGCTGGTGCACACGCTGAACGAGATCCTGCAGAACGCGCCGCAGGCGGTCGCCGCCACCAAGACGTTGATGGCCAAGGCGCGGCTGCATTCGCCGGCCTCCTTGATCCAGGAGGCGGCGGAACTGTTCTCGCGTGCGGCGCTGTCGGCCGAAGGCACGGAAGGGCAGACGGCCTTCCTCGGTAAGCGCAAGGCGAACTGGATGCTGCAGTGAGCTTCGAGACCATCCTCATCGCAAATCGTGGCGAGATCGCCTGCCGCGTGATCCGCACCGCGCGGGCGCTGGGTTACCGCACGGTGGCGGTGTTCAGCGATGCCGATGCGGATGCGCCGCATGTGCGGCAGGCCGACGCGGCAGTGCACCTCGGCGCGTCGCCGGCGACGGAGTCCTACCTGAACGCGGTGGCGATCATCGAAGCGGCACGGCGCAGCGGCGCCGACGCCATCCACCCCGGCTACGGCTTCCTCAGCGAGAACGCTACTTTCGCGCAGGCCTGCCTGGACGCCGGGCTGGTGTTCATCGGCCCGCCGCCCGAGGCGATCCGCGCGATGGGCGACAAGGCGCAGGCCAAACGACGTTTGCACGACGCCGGTGTGCCCTGCGCACCGGGTTACCTCGGGGACGCGCAGGACGAGGCCACGCTGCGCGCCGAGGCGCTGAAGCTCGGCTTCCCGCTGCTGGTCAAGGCGGTGGCCGGTGGTGGTGGCCGCGGCATGCGCCTGGTGCGCGCGGCGGAGGAACTGGACGAAGCGATCGCCGGCGCGCGCCGCGAGGCCCGGAGCGCCTTCCGCGACGACACGCTGATGCTGGAGCGCCTGGTGGAGCATGGCCGGCACATCGAGATCCAGGTCTTCGCGGATGCACAGGGCAATGTCGTCCACCTCGGCGAGCGTGATTGCAGCGCGCAGCGGCGCCGCCAGAAGGTGATCGAGGAGTCGCCCTCGCCGGTGGTCTCGCCGGCGCTGCGCGAGGCCATGGGCCGCGACGCGGTGGCGGCGGCGCGGGCCGTGGGCTATGTCGGTGCCGGCACCGTGGAGTTCATCGTCGACCAGAGCGGGCGGCACTTCTTCCTCGAGATGAACACCCGGCTGCAGGTCGAGCACCCGGTCACCGAGTGCGTCACCGGGCTCGACCTGGTCGAGTGGCAGCTGCGCATCGCCGCCGGCGAGGCGCTGCCGCTCGCGCAGGGCCAGGTGACGATGCAGGGCCACGCCATCGAGGTGCGGCTGTACGCCGAAGATCCCTATGCCGGCTTCGCGCCGGAGACCGGCACGGTGCTGCACTGGCGCCCCGAGGCGGCGCTGAAGCCCGGCATCCGCATCGACCACGGGCTGGCCGAAGGCGACCGCGTCAGCCCGTTCTACGACGCGATGCTGGCCAAGCTGATCGCCCACGGCCGCGACCGCGACGATGCGATCCGTCGCCTGCGCGCCGCACTGGCCGCCACGCCGCTGCTGGGCCTGAAGAACAACGCGCGCTTCCTGCGCGACCTGCTGGACCACCCGACCTTCCGTCGCGCCGAGACCACCACCGCCTGGCTCGATGCCGCCCAGGCCCGAGGCGATGCACTCTGCACGCCGCCGCAGCCGGGCGAGGAAGACTGGTGCCTTGCGGCCGCCGCGGTCGCGCTGCGCGAGGGCACGCCGCAGCGTCCCGACAGCGTCGCGGCCTACGGCCTGACGCTGACTTGCGGCGATCACATCGAGGCGCTGCGTGTGCGGCCGGGCGAGGGCGGCCGGGTGCAGATCACGCTCGGCGGCGTCACCCATTCACTGCGCCTGCTGCACGACCGGCGAGACTTCGCTGCGCTACGAATGGCAGGGTGTGGTCCGGCAGCGCACCGCCCGCTGGCAGGGTGCCTCGCTGCATCTTGCGGCCGACGGCCATGCCTTCGTCTTCGACGAACCTACGCCGCTGCCGCAGGCCAACGACGCTCGCGACCCGCGTCGCGCGTTGGCGCCGGTGGCCGGCGTGGTGGCGAAGCTGGCGGTGAAGGAGGGTGATGCCGTCGAGGCCGGCCAGGCACTGGCCTGCATCGAGGCGATGAAGATGGAGATGTGGGTGACGGCCGGCGCCGCCGGGCGTGTGCTGCGCGTTGCCGCGGTCGAAGGCCGGCAGGTGGCTGCCGCTGCCTTGCTGGTCGAGCTGGAGATCATCTGATCATGGACAAGGCCATCCTCACCTGCGCGCTGACCGGCGTGCTCACCGACCCGATGCAGCACCCGGTGCCGGTGACGCCGGCGCAGATGGCCGCCGCGGCGCGCGACGCCTTCAACGCCGGCGCATCCATCATGCACGTGCACCTGCGCGCCCAGGAGCCCGGCATGGGCCACCTGCCGAGCTGGGACCCGGAGGTCGCCGTGGCGGTGGTGGACGCGATCCGCGCCGCCTGCCCCGGCGTGGTCATCAACCTGACCACCGGCGTGATCGGCAAGGACATCTCCGGCCCGGCCGCCTGCATCCGCCGCGTGAAGCCGGAGATTGCCGCCTGCAACGCCGGCAGCCTGAACTACCTGAAGATCAAGGCCGATGGCCAGTGGGCCTGGCCGCCGATGGTGTTCGACAACCCGGTGCCCAAGGTGCAGCAGTTCCTCGACGTGATGGCCGAGTGCGGCACGCACCCGGAGTTCGAGTGCTTCGACGTCGGCATCGTGCGCTCGGTGGGCATGTACCTCGACGCCGGCATGCTCACGCCGCAGATGGGCACGCCCGAGTACAACTTCGTGATGGGCGTCGCTTCGGGCATGCCCTGCGACGCCGATCTGCTGGCGCTGCTGCCGCGCTGGACCAAGCCCGGCAGCGTCTGGCAGACCACGCTGATCGGGCGCGCCGAGATCTGGCCGGTGCACCAGCGCACCGCCGAGCTCGGCGGCATGCTGCGCACCGGACTGGAGGACAGCTTCTACCTGCCCGACGGCGAGCGTGCGCCGGGCAACGGCGCGCTGATCGAGGCGCTGGCACGCTGCGCGCGCAACGCCGGGCGCACGGTCGCCAGCCCGGCCGAGGCACGCGCGCTGCTCGGCCTGCGTCCGGCCGGGTAGGGCGCTTCCTCCGCGCGAACGAGGTGTGAGTCGCGCCGGCGGCGGCGAGGCCGGCACCTAGAATCCAGCCTCATGACGAGGCGTTCGCCGACCCGACGCTGGACCGCCTGGATCGCGGCCCTGGCGCTGCTGTTCGCGGCGATCGCACCGGCCCTGGCCCACGCGCTGCCCGCGCGCGACGACTGGGTCGAGGTGTGCACGGCACAGGGCTCGAAATGGGTTCGTGCCGCGGACGTCGACACCTCGGCCGCGGTCTCGAACGACGCCGCCACACTGGCGCATGAGCACTGCGTCACCTGCTCGTCGCACCAGTTGCCGGCGCTGCCGCTGCCCGAGTTCGACGGGCAGGCGCGGCGCAGCCCGAGCGAGGCCGCGCCGGTCGCAGTCGCTTTCGCGCCGCCGCGGCTGCACGACGGCGGCTTCGCCCAGCCGCGCGCACCACCGGCCCGGTCCTGAACGGCCGCCGGCCGTTCCTGCGCTTCATCCGTCTCGATGCCGCCGCTCCGCACGAGCGGGCGGGCGGCGTTCGACTCCACGCCTTCCCGGACCTCGCCATGATTCACCTCCCATTCCGTAAGACCGCTGCAGCGCTGCTGCTCGTCACCCTCGCCACCGCCGGCCATGCCTCCTGCGGCGCCGCCTCCTGTTCGCTGATGACCGACAGTTATGCCCAGGGCGCCGAGGTGCACCCCGGCTGGAGCGCCGACCTGCGCCTCGAGGCCGTGACGCAGAAGCGCCTGCGCTCGGGCACCCACACCATCGCCGCCAGCGACATCGGCGACGAGGAGGCGATCGAGCGGCACACGCGCAACCTCAACCTGGCGGCCAGCCTGAGCCATGGCTTCGAGGGCGGCTGGTCGCTGACCCTGCGTGCGCCGCTGCTGCGCCGCGACCATGTGCACGACCTGATCGACGAGAGCACCGGCCAGCCCGGCGAGCGCGAGCAGTGGCGATTCACGCGCCTGGGCGACGTGCAGCTGACCGCGCGGCGCCAGTTCGACGTCGCCGGCACGGACAGCTCGTGGGCGCTGTTCGGCGGCTTCAAGCTGCCGACCGGCTCGACCCGCGTGGCCAATGCGGCGGGTGCACGCGCCGAACGCAGCCTGCAGCCGGGCAGCGGCACCACCGACCTGGTGCTCGGCGTGGCGGCGCGCCATGCACTGGGCGTGCAGGACGCGGTGTTCGCCCAGGCCAGCCTGGCGCAGGCGCTGGGTGCCGACGAAGGCTACAAGCCGGGACGGCGCACCGAGCTGTCGCTCGGCTGGTCGCACGCGTACTCGCCGCGGCTGGGCACGGTGCTGCAGGCCAACCTGCGCCAGCGCGGGCGCGATGCCGGCGCGCAGGCGGAGCCGGAAGTCTCGGGCTCGACCACGCTCGACCTGAGCCCGGGCGTGACCCTGGCCGTCGGCACCGGCTCGACGCTCTACGCCTACCTGCAGCTGCCGGTCTATCAGAAGGTCAACGGCATCCAGCTGGTGCCGCGTAGCGCGCTGGCGCTGGGCTGGACGACGATGTTCTGAGCCCGCGCCGCGCGCTGCGGCGGGGCACGGCAGGGCTCAGTGCACCGTGTTCATCTCCGGCGCATGCGGATGCCAGCCGGCGACGAAGTGCTGCATCTCGGGCAGCGGCCGCGGCGGCGATACCAGGTAGCCCTGCACCTCCTGGCAGCCGGCCTTGGCCACCACGGCCAGCTGCTGCGGCGTCTCGACGCCTTCGCAGACGGTGCGCATGCCCAGCGTCGCGGCGAGCTGCGCGATCATCTGCACGATGGCCCGCGCGTCCTTGCGCGCCAGCACCTCGTTGACGAAGGCGCGGTCGATCTTCAGCGTGTCGAACGGGAAGCGGCGCAGGTAGGCCAGCGACGAGTAGCCGACGCCGAAGTCGTCGAGCGCGACGCGCACGCCCAGGCCGCGCAGCGCGTGCAGCTGGCCGAGCGCGCCCTGCACGTCTTCCATCAGCACCGACTCGGTGATCTCCAGCTCCAGCATCGCCGGGTTCAGCGCCGACTCGTGCAGCGCGTCGCGCACATGGGCGACGAAGCGAACGTCGCGCAGCTGCGAGGGCGACACGTTGACCGACACGCACAGCCCGGCCAGCGGGCCCGCGGCGATGCGGCAGGCCTCGCGCAGGGCCCAGCGGCCCAGGTCGTCGATCAGGCCGGTCTGCTCGGCGATCGGAATGAACTCCGCCGGGCTGACGCGGCCCAGCGCCGGATGGTCCCAGCGCATCAGCGCCTCGGCGCCGACGATGGTCCACTCGGCGATGTCGACCTTGGGCTGCCAGTGCAGCGTCAGCTGCTCGTGCAGCAGCGCGTGGCGCAGGCCTTCCTCGACGGCGACGCGGCGGCGGCTGTTCTCGCCCATGCTCGGCGAGTACAGCGCATGGCGGCCGCGGCCGTCTTCCTTGGCGACGTACAGCGCGGTGTCGGCCTGCACCAGCAGGTCGTCGACGCCGGCGTCGGCGTCACCGAACAGCGCGACGCCGACGCTGGCGCCGACGCGCAGGTGGCGGCCCTGCACGTCGATCGGCTCCTGCAGCGCGTCGATCAGACGCTGCGCCAGGGTCGAGGCCTCGCTGGCATCGCCGGAGTGCGTCATCAGCACGGCGAACTCGTCGCCGCCCAGCCGCGCCACCATGTCGCCGGCGCGCAGGCTGTCGCGCAGGCGCTGGGCCACGCACTTGAGCAGTTCGTCGCCGGCACTGTGGCCGAGGCTGTCGTTGACGATCTTGAAGTGGTCGAGGTCGACCATCAGCAGCGCGCCGGGTTGCGACTGGCGCAGCGTGCCGGCCAGCGCGTCGCGCAGCATGAAGCGGTTGGCCAGGCCGGTCAGCGAATCGGTGTGGGCCAGCTGGCGCAGCTGCTGCTCGCTGGCCACCTTGTCGCTGATGTCGGCGATCACGCCGCGCCAGCCCAGCGTGCGGCCCTGTTCGTCGAGCAGGCGCTTGCCGTTGAAGGCGAGGTGGCGGATGCCTTCGCCGTGGCGCACGGCCAGGCGCTGCTCGCGGAACGGGTGACCGGCGTCGAGCGCCTGCTGCAGTTCGTCGAGGCCGGCCACTGCGCGGCGCTCGAGCAGCGCGCTCAGGCTGCGCGTGCGGATGTCGTCCTCGGTCACGCCCAGCAGCGCGGCCAGCCGCGGCGAAAGATGGTTCAGGTGCCCGCTGGTGCCGGTCTCCCACAGCGCCTCGTCGGCATGCTGCTCGAAGTCCTGCAGCAGCACCGACAGCATGCGCTCCTGGCGCAGCGCCTCGTTCTGCGAAGCGAGCAGCGCGGTCGCCTTGCGCCAGCCGTTGAGCGAGCCCAGCACCACCATCGGCGCGTACAGGCACAGCAGCACGGCCACCGGGCCGAAGGCAGCGTCGCCGGTGCGTGCCAGCGCGCCGAGCGCGGAGACGGTGTAGATCACCGCGTAGGCCAGCGCCGCATGGGGCAGCGGGCTGAGCATGAAGGTGCCGGCGCCGAGCATGCCGGTGAACAGCGCGGCGATCAGGATCTGCTGCGCAGGCGTCGCGCCGGGAAACCAGGTCAGCGGCATCAGCGCCCAGACGCCGGCCAGCAGCGCGGCGCTGCGCGTGGCGCGGTGCAAGGCGCGCGGCGAAGCGCCGTCGAGGGTGCGGTGGCGGTGGCGGTACCAGTTCACGGTGCCGGCGGCGGCCACCAGCAGCAGCGCGGCGGCCCACAGCAGCAGGCCCTGCGACAGCGTTGCGCGGAAGGCCCACAGCACCATCAGGCTGCTGCCGACGTTGGCTGCCATCGCGTACGGCGTCAGGCGCAGGATGGCGGTCAGCTGCGCGCCGCGCAGCCGCGTCGATTCGCGGTCGTGGTGGCCGTAGAGCGCGGCGATGCCGGCGGTCAGGCTGGGGAAGTCGAGACGGGGAGAACTGTGCATGCGGAGCACCGCCGCCGCGAGCCGGCGAGGCGGTGATCCGTGCTTATCGGCGGCGCCGGTCGCTTCTTGAGGCGCCCCGGTTCAGCCTTCCAGTGCCTCCACCTCGCGAGTCAGCTGCACGGCCGTCTGCATCGCTCCCTGCAGCAGGTTCCGCAACAGCCGCATGGCCAGTGCCGGACGCTCGCGCTCGAGCTGCGCGAATGCGTCGCGGTCGAGCGCCCAGGTCTCGACCGGTGTGTCGGCGCGCGCACTGGCCGAGCGCACGCCGCCGTCGATCAGGGCCATCTCGCCGAAGCTCATGCCGGCCGACAGGGTCGACAGCCGCTTCTGCCCGCCGCCGGACAGGTCGACGACGACGCTGACCTCGCCGCGCATCAGGAAGTGGATCGCGTCGGCGGGATCGCCGCGTTGCACCACCAGCGTGCCCGGTTCGAACTGCTGCCGCGCGACCAGCGACTCCAGCGCAAGCAGGTCGGCGGCCGTGGCGCCTGCGCACAGCGGGTGGTCGGCCAGGCGATCGATGGCCGGCGCGCCCGTCGCCACGCCACGCGCCGCCAGCAGGGCGCGTTCGCACCACTCCAGCCCGATGTCGAGCTGCGGCTGGAAGCTGAAGGCACGCGCGGCGCGCGGATCGACCTCGGTGTCCAGGGCGCCGAGCAGTTCGCCTCGGCGCACGCGCGTCAGCACGATGTGTTGCCCGCTCTTGGCGCAGCGGCCGATCAGCGCGGCGAGCAGCCGCACTGCAGCGCGGTCGACCTGGGTGACGCGCCTGAAGTCGAGCACCGCCATGCGAGGCGCCTGCTGGTCGTCGACGATCGCGTCGAGCACCGGCTCGAAGGTGGAGAAGCGCAGGTCGCCCTGCAGCTCGAAGATGCGCACCTCGTGGCCGTGCTCGGCGAGCACGCGCTGCTCCTCGGCGCTGCGCCGCCGCTTCGAGCGCAGCCGGGCCAGCGTGTAGTCGGCGCGCACCGTGGTGGCGGTGGCGCGCGGCGGCTGCAGGAAGTGCAACCCGAGGTCGCGCGAGATCGCCTCGCAGGCACGCACGCCGCGCACGCTGTTGCCACGTTCGTCCAGCGGCGGCGAGAACACGCCGATGCCGACCTGGCCCGGCAGCACCGCGAGGATGCCGCCGCCGACGCCGCTCTTGGCCGGCAGCCCGACGCGGTAGACCCATTCGCCGGTGAAGTCGTAGACGCCGCAGGTGGCCATCACGCTGAGCATGGGGCCGACGAACTCGGTGCGCACCGCCGTCGCGCCGGTCAGCGGGTGCACGCCGCCATTGGCCAGCGTCGCCGCCATCAGCGCCAGGTCGCGGCAGTCGACACGCACCGAACACTGGCGGAAGTACAGCTCGAGCGCGGCGTCCGGGTCCTCGGTGAGGATGTCGTAGTTGCGCAGCATGTGGCCGATCGCGCGGTTGCGGTGGCCGGTGCTGCGCTCGGACTCGAACACCGCCTCGTCGATGTCCAGCGGCCGGCCGGCATAGGCCGACATCGCGTCGAGCACACGTGCCAGTCGCGCCTCGCGCGTGCTGCCGGCGACCAGCGAGGTGGTGGCGATCGCGCCGGCGTTGATCATCGGGTTCATCGGCCGCCCGGTGCCGGGCTCCAGGCTGATCGAGTTGAAGGCCTCGCCGGAGGGTTCGACGCCGACGGCGCGCCGCACCGCGTCCATGCCGCGGTCCTCCAGCGCGATGCCGTAGACCAGCGGCTTGGAGATCGACTGGATGGTGAACCGTTCGCGCGTCGCGCCGGCCTCGTAGACGCGGCCGTCGATGGTCGCGATCGCGATGCCGAAGTGCGATGGGTCGGCCTTGGCGAGTTCGGGGATGTAGCTGGCGACCTGGCCGTCGCCGATCGTGGCGAGCCGGCGTTGCAGTTGTTCGAGGTAGTCCTGGATGGGCGAGGTCACGGGCGGCGTTGCGAATGGCGGATGGCCCCATATCGCAACTTCCGTGCACGAACATGCACCGCCGCGGTGAGCCTCCGCGCGCCGCCGCGGGGCGCGACCCTAGCCTTCCTGGTGCGCCGCGCCGGGGCCGGGCACCAGCGCGGACCGTGGCGCCGCCGACGGCGGCGGCGCGACCGGCGTGCCGAGCACCTCGCGCGCATGCGCGTAGCCCTGCCGGACCACGCTGTCGAAGCGTTTCCAGTCGAGCATGCCGACACGCTGCAGCGGCGGGTTGAAGTACAGATCGGTGAGCGCACGGCCCTGGCTGCGGCGCGACAGGCTGTACAGGATGGTCGCGTTGAGCAGCAGCGCCGGCAGGCTGGGCAGGCGGTAGCGGCGCGAGCGGCGCGGCCGCAGGCGATCGAGCAGCAAGGCCCAGGGCCCGGGCATGCGCTCGAACTCGATGCGCCGCGGCCGTGCGCCGGCCAGGTCGACGCCGATCACCGTGCCGACGCCGCGTGCGCGCCGCATCACGTCGACCGGGAAGTTGTTGAAGGTGCCGCCGTCGCACAGCAGGTCGCCGTCGCGGATCAGCGGCGGCAGCGCGCCGGGGATCGCCGTGCTGGTCAGCAGCGCCTCGACCAGGTTGCCCTGGCGCAGCACCAGTTCACCGGGGTCCGAGACATTGGTGGCGATGCCGAAGCAGGGCTTCCACAGGTCCTCCAGACCGGCGTCGGCGCCGATGGCGGCCTCGACCGCTTCGCCGACGATGCGGCGCAGACGGCGTCCCTTGATCAGCGAGACCAGCGGCAGCAGCGAGAAGTCGCCGGTCGGGTTGCGCAGGAAGGCCTGGCGGGCGATCGCCTCGACGCGCTCGGGCGGCAGGTCGGTGGCGACCAGCGCCGCCATCACCGCGCCGATGCTGGTGCCGCCGACCACGTCGATCTCGGTGCCCTGCTCGCGCAACGCGCGGTAGATGCCCAGGTGCGCGAAGCCGCGCGCGCCGCCGCCGGCCAGCACCAGGCCGACCGCGTTGCGTGACTGCAGGCGCGCCAGCCGGGCCATGTCGCCGGTGTGGCCGCGGCGCAGGTGCAGGTGCTCGGTGACCGGGCGGCGCGCCAGCCAGCGCGCCGTGCCCTGCGGCATGCGGGCGTCGGCCGGGTGCACCAGCACCAGGATCTCGGCCGCCTCGACATGCGTCTGCGGGCCGTGCAGCAGCGCCGTCTCGGTCGGGTGCAGCGCAGGCTCGGCGGTCGCGTCGGCGAACAGCAGCATCTCGTCGGCATGGCGCACGCAGCGGCGCGTCCAGTCGCCCGGCCCGGGCTCGCCGACCAGCAGCACGAAGTCGTGTCGGCCCTCGAGCTCGTCGAGCAGTGCGCTGACGCTGCGCTGCGCACGCTCGTCGTCCACCGTGGCGGCGGGCAGGCCACGCTCGGCGAGCTGCCGCTGCACGGCGGCGGCGTCGAGCAGCGCGACACTGCCGCGCTGGCCGAGTTCGGCGGCCAGCTGCCGGGCGACGACGTCGATGTCGACGCCGTCGCTGACCGGCAGCAGGGCCATCGTCACCGGCCGATCCAGCGGCGGGCGGCCGTGCTCGGTGCGCAGCCGCGCGATGATCTGCCGCGTCAGCGCCAGCGTGACCTGCGGGCTGGCGGCCTGCAGCTGGGCGAAGTCCTCCTTGCCCAGGCTGACCAGCACCGAATCGCGGATCGCCACCAGCGTGGCCGAGCGCGGCTCGTCGGTGATCAGGCTCATCTCGCCGACCACCTCGCCGCGCGAGATCTCGCGCACCACGCGCTGGCGGCCTTCGTCCTCGATGTAGACGCGCAGCCGGCCGCTGACCAGCAGGTACAGCGCGTCGCCGCTGTCGCCTTGGCGCATCAGCGTGTCGCCGCCGGCCAGCTGCAGCCAGCGCACGCGGCCACGCACGGCCTCGATACCGGCGTCGTCGATGATGCCCAGGTAGGCGCGCAGGTGCTGCAGCAGCAGGTCGTCCTGGTGGGGCGGGCGCGGCGAGTCGGTCGGTGCGGTGGTCATCGGCGACGCATTCTCCATGCAATCATCGATGCTTGTGCGCTGCCGTCCGCTCGCGGGAAAACCCGGGCATCGCGACGCACCGCGCCTTGCGTAGGCTTCGGCTCGACGCACCGACGACAAGCACAAGAACAGGAACGCGAACGTGGACGATGAACTGGGCGGCGCGGCTTCCGGCCCGAGCCGCGGCCCGATGAGCCGCTTGATGCAGGGCCTGCGCGATCGATTCACTGCCTCGCCCGCCGACACCGCGCCGCCGCCGTTGCACCCGCGGCTGCAGCCGCATGCCGCCAGGGTCTGCAGCGCCGCCGAAGCGGTCGAACATGTGCGCCACGGCGAGCATGTGTTCGTCGGCACGGCTTGCGCGACGCCGCGCGCTCTGGTGCAGGCGCTCGAGGCCCGGCGGCCGCGGCCGGGCGACGTCGAGCTGCTGCACTTCCTGACCGACCACGCGGTGCCGCACGACCAGAACGGCCAGGCGACCACCGGCTACCGGCATCGCTGCTTCTTCGTCGGCGCCGACATGCGCGCCGCAGTGCGCCAGGGCCTGGCCGAGTACGTGCCGATGTCGATCGCCCGTGTGCCGGAGCTGATCGCCAAGGGCCGCATCCCGGTCGACGTCGCGCTGCTGCAGGTCTCGCTGCCCGACGCGTTCGGCTACGTCAGCCTGGGCGTGTCGGTCGACATCGCGCCGGCCGCGCTGGCGCAGGCGCGGCTGGTCATCGCCGAGGTCAACCCGGCCATGCCCTGCACGATGGGCGACTCGATGGTGCACGTCGACCGCATCGACTGGCTGGTGCCGGTGGACACGCCGGTCATCGAGTACCACCACGACAGCCTGCCGGGGCCGGTGGTCGAGCAGATCGCGCGCTACATTGGCGGCATCATTGCCGACGGCTCGACGCTGCAGATCGGCCTGGGCCGCGTCACCAACGAGGCGCTCAAGTACCTGGCCGACCGCCAGGACCTGGGCATCCACTCCGACGTGATCACCGACGCGATCGTGCCGCTGCTCGAGCGCGGCATCCTGACCGGGCGGCGCAAGAGCGAGCAGCGCGGCAAGATCGTCGCCAGCTTCGTGATGGGCTCGCGCCGGCTGTACGACCTGGTCGACCACAACCCGCTGTTCTCGCTGCAGCCGATCGAGGCGATCTGCCAGCCGTCGGTGATCGCGGCGCAGCACCGCATGGTGTCGGTCACGCAGGCTTTCGCGATCGACCTCAGCGGGCAGGTCTGCGTCGACCAGCTCGACGGCGAGTTGTACAGCGGCCTGGCGGCGCAGGGCGAGTTCCTGCGCGGCGCCTCGCGCTCCGAAGGCGGCAAGGCGATCATCTGCCTGCCCTCGACCGACGCCGCGGCGCGCGAGTCGCGCATCCGCGTGCAGCTGCGCGCCGGCGAGGGTGTCGGCATCGCGCGCAGCGACGTGCACTACGTGGTCACCGAGTACGGCATCGCCTACCTGTTCGGCAAGTCGGTGCGCGAACGGGCGATCGCGCTGATCGAGGTGGCCCACCCGGACTTCCGCGCCGAGCTGTTCGCGCAGGCGCAGGCGCTGGGCCTGCTGCCGGCCGGGCAGGCGCTGAAGAACATGCGCGCCTACCCGGTGCAGGACGAGGAGACGGTGGCCATCAAGGGTGGCCGCTCGGTGATGCTGCGACCGTCGACCGCGGCCGACGCCGAGGGCATCCGCGCGCTGTTCCACCGCCTGTCCGAGCGCGATGTCTACACGCGCTTCTTCCGCAACGTGCGCAGCCTGTCGAACCAGGACGTGCAGCGCCTGTGCAACCTGAACTTCGAGACCGAGGTCGGCTTCGTGGCCGCCACCGGCTCGCGCGAGAACCCGCAGATCGTCGGCCAGGCCTGCTACTTCATCGACCCGTCGACCAACCTGGCCGAGACCGCATTCATCGTCAGCCCCGAGTGGCAGGGCTGCGGTCTGGGCACGGCGCTGCAGATGCGCATGATGAAGGACGCCGCGCGGCGCGGCGTGCGCGGCTTCGTCGCCGAGATCCTGTCGACCAACGACGCGATGATCCGCCTGGCCAAGGGCCAGTGGTCCAGCGTCAGCACCGAGAGCATGGGCAGCACGGTGCGTGTCACCGCGTTGTTCTGAAGGGCGCCATGGGGTCGGCGCGATGAACGCCGAGCACCAGCCGCCGCCCTGGCCGCGCGAGATCCTCGGCGGTGCCGTCGGTTCGGCGGTGATGCTGGCCGTCGTGCTGACCATCGGCATGCTCGGCTTCGCACCGCTGGGCCCCTCGGCGGCGGCGACGGGCATCACTGCCGCCTTCGTGTCGGCAACCGTGGGCGGCCTGCTGGTCGCGCTGTTCGGCGCCAGCGCCTTGCCGGTGGGCGGCCCGAGTTCGGCCACGGCGCTGATCTTCGCCGGCGCGCTGGTGCCGCTGCTGCAAGAGCCCGCCGTGGCCGCATCGGCGGGGGTCGCGCCGGTGCTCGCCGCCGGCGGCCTGCTGGTGACGGCGGCCGGCCTGCTGCAGCTGCTGTTCGCGCAGGTCGGGCTCGGCCGCATGGCGCAGTTCGTGCCGCAGCCGGTGCTGGCCGGCTTCATGAACGGTGTCGCCGTGCTGATCTTCGTCTCGCAGGTGCCGGCGCTGCTCGGGCTGCGCGTGGGCGAGGCCTGGGGCGCGTGGCAGGCCGCCCCGCTGGCGCTCGGCCTGTGCGCCGCCGCCTGTGCCTGGGTGGTGAGCTGGCGCTGGCGCAACGCGCCGGCGCAGCTGATCGGCCTGCTGGTCGGGCTCGGCCTGCATGCGCTGCTGCAGACCGGGTGGCCGTCGCTGCCGCTGGGCCCGATCGTCGGGCCGATGCCGTCGGCGGTGCCGGTGCCCGACCTGCCGCTGGCCTGGATCGCGCCGGCCACGGCCGGATTCCTGCGCCGCCATGCGCTGGACCTGCTGACCGCGGCGACGGTGCTGGCCCTGATCGGCTCGCTGGAGTCGGTGCTCAGCGGCATGGCCATCGACCAGCAGCTCGACGCGCGCCACGACGCCGGCCGTGACCTGCGCGCGCTCGGGCTGGCCAACGTGGTGGTCGGCCTGTTCGGCGGCCTGCCGGTGGTGGTGCTGCGCGCCCGCGCGCTGGCCACGCTGCATGCCGGCGGCCGCGGGCGACGCGCCGCGCTGGCCGGCGCGCTGGCTTTCGGTCTGATGTACTTCACGCTCGGCCCGTTGATCGCGCGGCTGCCCAACGCCGTGCTGGCCGGCATCATGCTGACGGTCGCCGTCGCGCTGGTCGACCGCTGGACACGCCAGTTGGTCGCACAGTGGCGCGGCGGCGAGCGCTCCGCCGACCTGTGGCAGGCCCTGGCCGTGGTCGCCTTCGTCTGCGCCGTGACGGTCTGGAAGGGCTTCGCCGTCGGTGTGGCGGCGGGGGTTCTGGCCGCGCTGGCGATCTTCGTGCGCGGCGTGTACCGCTCGCTGCTGCGCTCGGCGCACACCGCTGCGGAGGCGCCCTCGCGGCGCCTCTACCCGCCGGCGCAGGCAGCCTTCCTGGCCGGCGCGCGCCGGCGCATCGCCGTGCTCGAACTCGAGGGTGCGCTGTTCTTCGGCAGCGCCGGCCGTCTCGCCGACGCGCTGGACCGCCTGCCGGCCGACGCGAAGCACGTGATCGTCGACCTGAGCGGCGCCAGCACGATCGACGCGTCGGGTGCGATGCTGCTGCAGCGTGCGTCGACGGCGCATCGCCGCCAGGGCCGCACGCTGCTGCTGGCTGGCGTGCGCGCCGATGGAGCCCATGCGCGCCGGCTGCACGCCTACGGCTGCTTCCGCGAGATGCCGCGCGACGACTGGTTCGCCGATGCCGACCGTGCCGTCGAGTGGGCCGAGCAGCAGTTGCTGGCCGAGGCCGGCCTGGCGCTGAACGGCGATACGCTGGCGCTGGAGGCGAGCACGCTGTTCGAGGGCTTGAGCAGCGAGGCCGCGGCGCGCCTGCGTGCCGGCATGCGGCGCCGCGAACTGGCGCGCGGTGAACGCCTGTTCCGCGAGGGCGACGCCGGCGACGGCCTGTACGTGCTGACGCGCGGCTCGATCACCGTCGAGACGACGGCCGGCCAGCGCTTTCTCAGCTTCTCGCCCGGCCTGATGCTCGGCGAGACGGCCATGCTCGACGGCGGCGGGCGCAGCGCCAGCGCGGTGGCCGACGCCGATGCCGAGCTGTGGCAGCTGACACCTCCCGCGCTCGAGGCGCTGGCGCGCGAGTCGCCCGAACTGGCGGCGCAGCTGTACCGCCGCATCGCCGTGCACCTGGCGCAGCGGCTGCGCCACGGCACCGCAGGCCGCACCGCCGCCGCGGCCCCGACGAACTGACCCCGCGAATCGGGGGGCTGCATTCCGCGGTGAGCGCGGTACAAGCGCGAACTGTAAGAAAAAGTGCATGGAGCCCAGGCTCCAGGAGGAACCCCCATGTCGTCGACTCCGCTGCGCGCCGTGGCGCGCCGTCTGCTGCTGTGCTGCCCGCTGTGGCTGGCTGGTTCCGGGGCCGCCTGGGCGGGCGCCGGGGTGCTGACCACCACGGTCACGCCGCTGTCGCCCGCGGTCACCTACAGCAGCCTGGCCAGCACCTCGCCGGCACGGCCCGCGCTGGACACCTACGTCGGCTACCGCGTGAGCATCGGCAATGCCGGCGGCAACACGATCAACAACGTGCGCTTCGCCGGCGCGACCACGGTGACCGATGCGCAGGAGCGGGCGCTGTTCGCGTCGATCGAGGGCGGGGCGGGGTGCCAGATCGGCGCCGACCAGATCTCGATCAGCTGCGACTTCGGGCAACTGCGCAGCGGCGAGGCCGTGCCGAGTTTCGTGGTCTTCTTCAAGGCTCCGGTGAAGGACACTGTGAGCCCGACGCCCGACGGTGTCGCGGGGGCCTGCGCGAGCACCGACTGCGTGACCTTCAGCGGCGTCACCTACTACGCCGAAGGCACCGGCGGCCTGGAGAACTCGACGCCGCAGAACTCGACGGTGGCCTGGGCCGCGCCGGTGACGCTGGGTACCTTCAACCCGACGCTGGTGAAGTCGGCGGTGCAGAAGAGCGGCGGCAAACTGTTCACCGGCAGCGGCGGGCTGAGCATCGGCACCGACCGCTTCGCCACCACGGTGGTGGTGCCGTCCGGTGCGGTGTCCACCACCGCCGAGATTGCCGAGTCCACCGAGGCGGTGTGCAGCGTGCTGGCCGAGTGCTTCAGCACGGTCATCACCATTCCCGGCACCTTCTCGCCCTACCTGACGATCATCGTGCGTGTCGACGCGGCGGCGATCCCCAAGGGCACCAAGATCGAGAGCGTCACGGTGCAGTACGAAGGCGGCGACGTCGGCCTGTGCGCCAGCCCGACCACGCCGCGCAGCGACGGCCTGCCCTGCATCGCCGCGCGGCGTGCCTATCCGACCAACTCGAAGCAGGGCGCGTCGTTCCCTGTCGAACTCGAGAACGACTTCGAGTGGACGCTGATCAACACCCGCAACGGGTCGTACAAGATCTTCTGAGCGCCTGACCGGCGCACCGCGCGCTCAGCCGGTGAGGGCGACGGCGCGCTGCGCGGCGCGGGCAGCGGCAACGCGGTGGCCCTTGGCCTCGTAGAGCACGATCGCCTCGGCCAGCGTGCGTCGGGCCTCGCCGGCTTGCCCGGCGGCCGCCAGCACCTCGGCCAGCTCGACCAGCGCGTCGGCCTGAAGCGCAGGCGACTCACTGCGCTGCACGAAGCCCAACGCGGCGCGCGCCAGCGCCTCGGCCTCGGCGAGCTCGCCGCGTCGCGCCAGCAGCGGTGCGCGCACCATGCGCCACAGCGCTTGCGACTCCATGTCGTCGTCGGCGGTGGCAGCCTCGGCATCGCGGCTGAGTGCCAGCGCATCGTCGTCGCGCCCCTGGTCGCGGGCGATGCGGGCCAGCAGCGCGGTCATCGTCGAGAGGAAGTAGGTCTCGCCCTGCGCGGCCAGGAAGGCGCAGTCGGCCTCGACCTCGCGGCGTGCCAGGTCGAGGTCGCCGCCGAGCAGCTCGACGCGTGCCAGGTCGATGCCGGTCGATGCCGCGTAGACGCCCTGGCCCAGATCGCGCAGCATCAACCGGCTGCGCCGGTACAGTGCCCGGGCAGCGTCGAGCCCGCCGTTCATCGCCTCGAGCTGCGCCAGCACGCACATCACGCTGCCTTCCAGCTGGCGGTCGCTGAGCCCGGCGGCGAGCAGCTCGCGGCACTGTGCGATGGCCTCGCCGACCGGCATCGGCCCCTGCAATGCGTTCATCGCCTGCGCCGCGCGGTTGCGCGCGACCATGCGCTCGTTGCCGCCGGCGCGCGCATGGGCGATCGAGCGCACGACGGCGTCGTTGGCCGGGCTGTAGCGGCCGGCGATGCCGTGCACCAGCGCGATCAGCCGCCAGGCGGTGGCCAGTTCGTTGTGCGCCGCCTGCGCCTCCAGTGCCGGGATCAGCGCGTGGGTGGTGCGCAGCGCGTCCTCGCTCCAGCCTTCCGGCTGCTCGCCGCTGTAGATGTGCACGAACAGGCCGAGCACGGTGCCGTGCGCGCGCAGGCGCAGGTCGTCGCCCGCCCGCGCGGCCGCCTCGGCCTGGGCGAGCGCATCGCGCGCGCCGGCGAAGTCGCCCATGCCGATCAGCGTCTCGGCCAGGTCGGGCAGCAGCGCCCAGCGCGCCGGGTCGTCGGCCTCGAGCAGGGCGACCGCGCGGCGCAGCAGATTGGCCGCCGCGTGGCGGTCGCCGCGGTCGGCCGCGCGCCGCCCGGCCGCAGCGAGGCGCGCCGCGCTGTCGCGGCCGACGGCGCGGCCCTCGGCGTCCAGCGGGCCCAGCTCGCGCAGGTAGCGGTGCGCCTGCTCGAGGTGGTAGCCGAGGATCTCCTGGAACTCCAGCGCACGGTCGGCGTCGGCGTTGGCGCGGTCGGCCCAGCGCACGAAGGCCAGGTGCAGGTTGGCGCGCGCGCGCTTGAGCAGGCCGTTGTAGACCGTGTCGCGCACCAGGTGGTGGTGGAAGCGGAACATCAGTTCCACCCCCGACGACGCCGCCGGCCGCACGAACTGGCGCCGCGTCAGGCTGCCCAGGTGGGCTGCCACCTCGGGCTGCAGCGGCGTCGGCGCCAGCGCCTCGACGGCCGTCTGCGGAAACTCCAGCCCGACCACCGAGGCCGGCTCGACGGTGGCGCGCTCGCTGCGCGCCAGGCCGTCCAGCCGCGCCTCGAGCAGCGCCTGGATGGTCGGCGGCACGGCGATCTCGGCGGCGCTGTCGGTGCGCACCCAGCGGTCGCCGTCGCGGCGCAGCGCGCCGCTGTCGATCAGCATCGACAGCATCTGCTCGGCGTACAGCGGGTTGCCTTCGGCGGCCTGCACGATGCGCTGCGTGACCTCGGCGCTCAGCCCGGCGTCGCCGAGCAGGTGCGCGACGACCTGCGCGGCCGCGGCATCGCTCAGCGCGCGCAGCTCGATACGCAGCGTGCCGGGCTGCGTGCCCCAGTCGGAGCGCTGCTCGAACAGCTCGTGGCGCGCGGTGCACAGCACCAGCACCGGGGCGTTGGCCACCGTCTCGCGCAGATGCTCGAGCAGATCGAGGAAGGCCGGCTCGGCCCAGTGGATGTCGTCGACGAAGACCAGCAGCGGGCGTTCGGCCGCCCAGCGCTCGAAGAACTTGCGCGCCGCCCAGTTGATGTCGGCCAGCGGGTAGGTGCTGCGGCTCAGGCCGGTGGCGCTGGCCAGGCGCTGCGCGACCTCGGCGTCGCCGACAGCGGCGGCGAGCCGCTCGACGGCCTGCTCGGTGTTGTCGGTGTCGCGGATGTCGGCGGCCTCGCGCAGCATGCTCAGCAGCGGCCAGAAGGTGATGCCGTCGCCGTAGGGCAGGCAGCGGCCCGACAGCACTCGGGCGCCGACGGCGACGCGGTCGATGACCTCGCGCACCAGGCGCGACTTGCCCAGGCCGGCATCGCCGACCAGCGTCACCATCCGTGCGACGCGTTCGCGACGCACTTCGTCGAAGCAGCGCGCAATGGCGGAGAGTTCGGCCTCGCGGCCGACCAGCGGCCGGTCGTGGCGGCGCACCAGCCCGTCCAGGCCCTGCGCGGCGACCAGCCGGAAGGCCGGCACGCGCTGCGCCTTGCCCTTCAGCTCGAGCGGCTCGACCGCTTCGACCTCGACCGCGTCGCGCACCAGCCGCCAGGTCGTCTCGCCGAGGTAGATCTGGTTCTCCGGCGCAGCCTGCTCCAGGCGCGCGGCGACGTTGACGGCGTCGCCGGTGGCCAGCTTCTGGTCGGCGCCGGCATCGTCGGTGGCCACCACCTCGCCGGTGTTGACGCCGGTGCGGTTGGCCAGCGCGACGCCGTAGCGGGCCGACAGGTCGGCGTTGACTCCGCGCAGCGCCGTCTGCATGCCGATGGCGGCGCGCACCGCGCGCAGCGCGTCGTCCTCGTGGGCGCGCGGCAGGCCGAACACGGCCATGATCGCGTCACCGACGTACTTCTCGATCTTGCCGCCATGGCGCACGATCTCGGCCGCCATCGCCGCGAAGTAACGTTCCTTGACCTCGTGCATCGCCTCGGCGTCCAGCCGTTCGGCCAGCGCGGTCGAGCCCTTCAGGTCGCTGAAGACGACGGTCACCGTCTTGCGCACCTCGCGCACCGGCAACGCGGCCGGCGCGGCGGCCAGCGGCGTGCCGCAATAGCCGCACAGACGGAACTTGGGTGGGTTCTCCTCGCCGCAGCCGGGGCACTTCTGCATGCCCACAGTCTATCGGCGAGCGCGCGGGCTCAGGCGCCGGCCGCGGCCAGGCCCATCGCCTCGCCCATGCGGATCGCGCGGCCGGGCTGCCAGTCGGGGTTGAAGCGCAGCGTGTCCTTCGGGAACAGCAGCACCACCGTCGAACCGAGCAGGAAGCGGCCCATCTCGGCGCCGCGCGCCAGGTTGACCTCGCCGTCGCGGTAGCGCCATTCGCGCAGCGTGCCGGGCCGCGGCGGGTTGACCACGCCGTGCCACACCGTGGCCATGCTGCCGACGATGGTCGCGCCGACCAGCACCAGCACGAACGGCCCGCGCTTGGACGAGAACACGCAGACCACACGCTCGTTGCGGGCGAACAGGCCGGGCACGCCGCGCGCCGTGGTCGGGTTGACCGAGAACAGCGCGCCGGGCACGTGGATCATGCGTTCCAGCCGGCCGTCGCAGGGCATGTGGATGCGGTGGTAGTCGCGCGGGCTCAGGTACAGCGTCGCGAAGCTGCCACCCTGGAAACGTGCGGCCAGAGCGGCATCACCGCCGACCAGGGCGGCGGTCGTGTAGTGGTGGCCCTTGGCCTGGAAGATGCGGTCGGCGTCGATCGCGCCGACCTGGCTGATCGCACCGTCCACCGGGCACAGCCAGGGGGCGTCGGCCAGCGGGCGGGCGCCGGGCTTCAGCGCGCGCGTGAAGAACTCGTTGAAAGTGGCGTAGTGGGCGATGTCGGGGTCGGCGGCCTCGGCCATGTCGACGCCGTAGCGCGCGACGAAGCGGCGGATCGCGGCGGTGGTCAGCCCGCCGGCGGCCCGCGAGGCAGCGGCACCGGCAAAGGCGGTCAGGGCCTGCTTGGGTAGCAGGTACTGCGGCAGCACGGCAAGGCGGTCGGCGAGGCGGCTCATGAGGGGCAGGATTCTATCGACGCCCCCGGTGGCGTCGGAACAGGCGTCACAAATCGCCGCTGTTCGCCATGACATCGCTCAAGTGGTCACAAAGAATGCCGACAACCGCCGTATGCAGAGCGGCCCATGGGGCGCGCTGCGCCCCTTCAACGCCCCGCAAGGAATTCACCATGAAGCTCCATCACATCGTCACGGCCGCTGTCCTCGCCATCGCTGCCGTCGGCAGCGCCCAGGCCTACGACCCGAAGGCGACCATCGCCGACCTCGACGCGCGCCTGGCCAAGATCGGCGCCCCCAAGGTCGACGGCACCGACAAGGTGGCGGACAAGGACGTGCCGGCGCTGTTCTTCGGTGAGCGCAAGATCAACAACAACTACGACGTCGTCGACGCGGTGCGCAAGACGCACAACGCGACCGCGACCGTGTTCGTCAAGCAGGGCGACGAGTTCGTGCGCGTCTCCACCAACGTGCTGACGCCGGAAGGCAAGCGCGGCGTCGGCACGCAGCTGGCCCGCAACGCGGCCTACGAGGCGGTCTCCAAGGGCCAGCAGTACTGCGGCCCGATCGACGTGCTCGGCACCGCCTTCGACGCCTGCTACAACCCGATCAAGGACGCCGGCGGCAAGATCATCGGCGCGAGCTACATCGGCCACAAGAAGTGACCCGTCGCGGACAGCAGTAACTCCGCCCTGCCACCTCTTCCTGGACCAAGAACATGAAGCTCTTCTCCCGCCTGGGCGCGGCCTTCGCGCGGCTGCGCGTGGCCCAGCAGCTCTTCGTGGCCTTCTCCGCAGTGCTCGTGCTGGCCGTCGTGATGGGGGCGACGGCCATCGTCGGCCTGAAGCGCGTCGATACCGAGGCCATGGCGTTGAACGACAAGTGGCTGCAAGGCGTCGGCCACCTGGCCGCGATGCGTGCCGCGGTCGTCGAGTCGCGTGACTTCGAGATCAAGCACAGCCGTGCGGCCGACCGCAGCTACCAGGCCGAGTACGAGGACAAGCTCGTCGCGGCCTCGAAGTCGGCTGCCGCCGCGCTGGCCGCCTACGACGCACTGGTGGGCGGCGACGCCGAGCGCGAGACCTTCGGCAAGCTGACCAAGGGCTGGAAAGCCTACGAGGACGCGCAGAAGAAGGTCGTCGTGCTGGGCCGGGACAAGAAGCAGCAGGACGCCGCCGACATCAGCGACGGCCTGGCCAGCATGGCCTTCGACGAGACGGTGTCGGCGCTCGACGCGCTGAACAAGCTCAACTTCGAGGGCGCGGAGCAGGCCGCCGCGCATGTGGAGCTGGTCTACGCCGGCGTGCGCACGACGATCGCCGGCATGCTGGTGGTGACGCTGCTGATCGGCATCGTGCTGCCCCTGCTCATCACGCGACGCCTGATCGGCCAGCTCGGCGGCGAGCCGCGGGTGGCGGCCGAGGTGGCGCGCGCAGTCGCCGAGGGTGACCTCAGCACCGCCATTCACGTGAAGCCGGGCGACAGCGACAGCCTGATGGCACGCCTGGCGACCATGCAGCGTGGCCTGGCGCAGGCGGTCTCCGCGGTGCGGCAGGGCTCGGAGAACGTGGCCATCTCCAGCGCGCAGATCGCGCAGGGCAACCAGGACCTGTCCAGCCGCACCGAGCACCAGGCCAGCGCGCTGCAGCAGACCGCGGCGACGATGGACCAGCTCGGCTCGACGGTGCGCAACAACGCCGACAACGCCAAGCAGGCCAACCAGCTCGCGGCCGGCGCCTCCAGCGTCGCGGTCGAGGGCGGCGAGGTGGTCGGCCAGGTCGTGTCGACGATGAAGGACATCAACGACAGCAGCCGCAAGATCGCCGACATCATCACGGTGATCGACGGCATCGCCTTCCAGACCAACATCCTGGCGCTGAACGCTGCGGTCGAAGCCGCGCGTGCCGGCGAGCAGGGCCGCGGCTTCGCGGTGGTGGCCGGCGAGGTGCGCAGCCTGGCGCAGCGCAGCGCCGAGGCGGCCAAGGAGATCAAGGCGCTGATCGGCGCCAGCGTCGAGCGGGTCGAGCGCGGCAGCGCGCTGGTCGACCGTGCCGGCCAGACCATGCAGCAGATCGTCGATTCGATCCGCCGCGTCAGCGACATCGTCGGCGAGATCAGCTCGGCCAGCGTCGAGCAGAGTTCCGGCGTGCAACAGGTCGGCCAGGCCGTCAGCGAGATGGACCAGGCGACGCAGCAGAACGCCGCACTGGTCGAGCAGAGCGCCGCCGCAGCCGAGAGCCTCAAGCAGCAGGCTCAGCAACTGGTGCAGTCGGTCGCGGTGTTCAAGCTCGCCCAAGGCGAGCCGCGCATCGAGATGAAGCCGGTGGCCGCGCCCGCGGCGGCGCCGGTGGAGGCCAGGAAGCCGTTGGCCGGCAACCAAGCTGCTGCCCGGGAAGAAGCCGGCGGCGGTGGCGCCGAAGGTCGTGGCTGCCAAGCCGGTCGCCGCGGTACCGCTGCCGGTGCCGGCGACGACGGCGCCAGGCGACGACTGGCAGAGCTTCTGATCGGTGCGGAAGTACGGACGGATCAGAGATCCGTCCGCAGCTTCCAGATCTCCGGGAACAGCACCGTGTCGAGCATCTTGCGCAGGTAGCCGACCCCGCTGGTGCCGCCGGTGCCGCGCTTGAAGCCGATGACGCGCTCCACCGTGGTGACATGGCGGAAGCGCCAGAGTCGGAATGCGTCCTCCAGGTCGGTGAGTTCCTCGCCGAGCTGGTACAGGTCCCAGTGCCGCTGCGGTTCGCGGTAGACCGCCAGCCAGGCCTGCTCGACCTCGTCGCTCGCCGCGTAGGGCAAGGTCCAGTCGCGCTCCAGGTGGCTGGTCGGCACGGCGATGCCGCGGCGTGCCAGCAGGCGCAGCGATTCGTCGTACAGCGACGGTGCGCGCCAGGCCGCCTCCACCCGCGCCAGCAGGTCGGGCCGGTGCGCATGCGGCTTCAGCATCGCCGGGTTCTTGTTGCCCAGCATGAACTCGATGCAACGGTACTGCCAGCTCTGGAAGCCGCTGCTGTTGCTCAGGTAGGGCCGGATCGCCGAGTACTCCGGCGGCGTCATCGTCGCCAGCACGTCCCAGGCGTGCACCAGCTGCTCCATGATCCTGCTGACCCGCGCCAGCATCTTGAAGGCGCTGCCCAGATCGTCCTTCGCGATGCAGGCCACCGCGGCGCCCAGCTCGTGCAGCATCAGCTTCATCCACAGCTCGCTGGTCTGGTGCTGCACGATGAAGAGCATCTCGTTGTGGTCGGGCGAGAGCGGCTTCTGCGCGTTCAGCACGGCGTCGAGCTGCAGGTAGTCGCCATAGCTCATGTCGCGGCTGAAGTCGAGCTTCGCGCCTTCGTCGGCGACGATGCGCTCGCCGTCGGAGCCTCCAGCGCCGTGGTGAGGACAGGTCATGTCACCGCCGCCTTCTGGTTGAAGCGCGCCTCTTTCCACTCGCCTGATTCGAGCACCTGGCGCAGGTGCTCGACGGCGTCCCAGACGTCGACGAAGCGCGTGTACAGCGGCGTGAAGCCGAAGCGCAGCACGTCGGGCGCGCGGAAGTCGCCGATCACGCCGCGCGCGATCAGCGCCTGCACGATGGCATAGGCGCCTTCGTTGCGCGCCAGGTTGACCTGGCTGCCGCGTTCGTTCTCCTGGCGTGGCGTGACCACCGTGAGGCCGTGGCCGGCGCAGTGCTTCTCGACCAGCGTGATGAAGTGGCAGGTCAGCGCCAGCGACTTGCGGCGCAGCGCCGCCATGCCGCCCAGCGGCTCGGCGGCGAGCACGGTGTCGACGCCGACTTCCAGGGCAGTCAGCCCCAGCACCGGCGGCGTGCCGCAGGCGAAGCGTGCGATACCCGCAGCCGGCCGGTAGTGCGGCGTGAACTCGAACGGGGCCGCATGGCCGAACCAGCCGGCCAGCGGCTGCCAGAGGTCGTCGCGCTCCATGCGTGCCAGCTGGCGCGGATTCGCCCACAGGAAGGCCGGCGCGCCGGGACCGCCGTTGAGGTACTTGTAGCCGCAGCCGACCGCGAAGTCGGCATCGGCGCCGTTCAGGTCCACCGGCACCGCGCCGGCCGAGTGCGCGAGGTCCCACAGCGCCAGCGCGCCGCAGTCATGTGCGGCGCGGGTCAGCGCGGCCATGTCGTGCATGCGGCCGGTGCGGTAGTTGACGTGGGTCAGCATCAGCACCGCGAGCGTCGGGCCGAACTGCGCGCCGATCTCCTCGGGCTCGACCAGCTTCAGCGTGAAGCCATGCTGTCGCGCCAGGCTCTCGGCGATGTAGAGGTCGGTGGGGAAGTTGCTGCGCTCGGAGACGATCACCCGGCGCTGTGCGTCGCCGTCCGCCTTGACGATCGCGATCGCCGCACTCAGCGCCTTGAACAGGTTCACCGAGGTCGAGTCGCCGGCCAGCGTCTGGCCGGGCCGTGCGCCGATCAGGCGGCCGATCTTGTCGCCCACGCGCTGCGGCAGTTCGACCCAGTGCGCGCTGTTCCAGCTGCGGATCAGGCCTTCGCCCCATTCCTGCTGCACGGCCGCGGCGACCCGCGCCGGCGCGGCCGCCGGCAGCACGCCCAGCGAGTTGCCGTCGAGGTAGATCAGGCCTTCGGGCAGGGTGAACTGCTCGCGCAGTGCGGCGAGCGGGTCGCGGGCGTCGAGGGCCAGCGCGTCGTGTCGGGTACTCATGGCAGTTCTCTCAGGATGGCGCGCACCGGGCTGGCGCAGGCCTGCGCCAGCTTCAAGGGCAGCGCGATCAGCTCGTAGTCGCCGGGCGGCACCTCGTCGAGCACCAGGTTCTCGAGCACGCGCAGGTCGTGCTTCAGCAGCAGGTGGTGGCTGTCCAGCGTCTTGCTGCTGGCGGGGTCGACCGACTGGCTGTCGATGCCGACCAGGGTCACGCCGCGGGCGGCCAGCAGTTCGATGGTCTCGGGTGCGTAGGCGGAGAAGTCCTCCGACCAGACGCTGGGCGCGTGTTCGCAGGTGCGCACCAGCACGCGCGGCGGCAGGCCGGCCAGCGCATGGGCGATGTGCTCCGGCCGGACGAGCGCGCCGCAGCCGATCGCGTGGATCACCCGGCAGGGGCCCAGATAGGGTGCCAGCGGCACCGCGCCGATCGCCGGCGCGTCGTCGGCGTAGTGCAGCGGCGCGTCGGCATGGGCGCCGAGGTGCGGTGACAGCGTCAGCGCCGACAGGTTGACCGGGCAGCCAGGCCCGATGCGTGCCGTCCAGCGCTGCTCGTAGGCCTGGTCGCCGGGGAAGGGCGGCGTGGCCGGCCCCAGCACGGGCGAGATGTCCCACAGTCGACTCATGATGGGCGGAGTATAAATGCTTGACACTTGAAATATCAAACCCTAAAGTCAATCGCAAACGACTGGAGACGGTGGCATGCGCATCACCTGCATCGGTGGCGGTCCGGCGGGCCTGTACTTCGCGCTGCTGATGAAGCAGCAGGATCCGCGCCACGAGGTGACGGTGATCGAGCGCAACGCACCCACCGACACCTTCGGCTGGGGCGTGGTGTTCTCCGACCAGACGCTGGGTGCGCTGCAGCGCGCCGATCCCAAGACCGCCGGCCAGATCCTCGACGCCTTCAACCACTGGGACGACATCGACGTGCACTTCCAGGGTCGCACGCTGCGCTCGGGCGGCCACGGCTTCTGCGGCATCGGGCGCATGCGGCTGCTCAACATCCTGCAGGCGCGCTGCGAGGAACTCGGCGTGGCGATGCGCTACAAGACCGAGTGCCCGGACGACGCCGACGTCGATGCCGACCTGATCATCGCCTGCGACGGCCTGAACAGCCGCTTCCGCAGCAAGTACGCCGCCACCTACCAGCCCGATGTCGACCTGCGCCGCTGCCGCTTCGTCTGGCTGGGTACCCGCAAGCTGTTCGACGCCTTCACCTTCGCCTTCGAGAAGACCGAATGGGGCTGGTTCCAGGCCCACGCCTACCGCTTCGACGAGACCACCTCCACCTTCATCGTCGAGACGCCCGAGGAGGTCTGGCGTGCCGCCGGGCTGGAGGACATGAGCAAGGAGGAGGGCATCGCGTTCTGCGAGCGGCTGTTCGCGAAGTACCTCGACGGCCATGCGCTGATGAGCAACGCGGCGCACCTGCGCGGTTCTGCGCAGTGGATCCGCTTTCCTCGCGTGGTCTGCAAGCGTTGGGTGCACCACAACGGCCGTGCGCCCGTCGTGCTGATGGGCGATGCGGCTCACACCGCGCACTTCTCGATCGGTTCGGGCACCAAGCTGGCGCTGGAGGACGCAATCGACCTGGCGGCCCGGATCGCGGCCCACCCGGGTGATCTGCCGTCGGCGCTGGGCGAGTACGAGGCCCGGCGCGGCGTCGAGGTGCTGAAGATCCAGAACGCCGCGCGCAACTCGACCGAATGGTTCGAGAACGTGGAACGCCACGCCAAGCTCGAACCCGAGCAGTTCGCCTACGCGCTGCTGACACGCTCGCAGCGCATCTCGCACGAGAACCTGCGGCTGCGCGATGCCGGCTACGTCGGGTCGCTGGAAGGCTGGCTGGCCGGCAAGGCAGGGCTGAACCCGCAGCCGCTGCCGCCGATGTTCACGCCTTTCACGCTGCGCGGCGTGACGCTGAAGAACCGCGTCGTCGTCTCGCCGATGGCGCAATACAGCGCGGTGAACGGGCTGCCCGGCGAGCACCACCTGGTGCACCTGGGCGCACGGGCGATGGGCGGCGCCGGCCTGGTGTTCTGCGAGATGACCTGCACCTCGCCCGATGCACGCATCACGCCGGGCTGCCCGGGGCTGTGGAGCGACGAGCAGCAGGCCGCGTGGAAGCGCATCGTCGACTTCGTGCACACGAACACGAGCGCGAAGATCGCGATGCAGCTCGGCCATGCCGGCGCCAAGGGTTCGACACGCGTGCCCTGGGAGGGCGAGGATCTGCCGCTGCAGGCCGACAACTGGCCGCTGCTGTCCGCATCGCCACAGCAGTACCTCGACGGCGTCAGTGCCTGGTCGAAGGCGATGATCACGCGCCGACATGGACCGCGTGCGCGATGACTTCGTGGCCGCGACGACACGTGCCGCCGCGGCCGGCTTCGACTGGCTGGAACTTCACTGCGCGCACGGCTACCTGCTGTCGGCCTTCCTGTCGCCGCTGACCAACCAGCGCAGCGACGACTACGGCGGCTCGCTGGCCAACCGGCTGCGCTTCCCGCTGGAGGTGTTCGCGGCGATGCGCGCCGCCTGGCCGTCGGACAGGCCGATGTCGGTGCGCCTGTCGGCGCACGACTGGGTGCCCGGCGGCAACACGCCGGCCGACGCGGTGGAGATCGCGCGTGCCTTCCAGGCCGCCGGTTGCGACCTGATCGACGTCTCCTCGGGCCAGGTCAGCAAGGAACAGAAGCCGGTCTACGGCCGCATGTACCAGACGCCGTTCGCCGACCTGATCCGCAACGAACTGTCCATCGCGACCATGGCGGTGGGCGCGATCAGCGAGGCCGACCACGTCAACAGCATCGTCGCCGCCGGCCGTGCCGACCTCTGCGCGATCGCCCGGCCGCACCTCGCCAACCCGGCCTGGACGCTGCTCGAGGCGGCGCGCATCGGCCACACCAGCGGCGTCGGCGCCGACTGGCCGGTGCAGTACCTGTCGGGCAAGAACCAGCTCGAGCGCAACCTCGAGCGCGAGCGGCAGATGGCGGCGCAGAACGCCGGCCTGTCGGCGCAGGAACAGGCCAACCTGGCGCAGGGGGTGTGAGCATGGTCGATCACGAGTCCCGGGTCGTCGACGATCACCACCAGGCGATCAAGCTGTGGCTGCGCCTGCTCGCCTGCACCACCCGCGTCGAGAACGTGATCCGCCAGCGCCTGCGCAGCGAGTTCGGCACCACGCTGCCGCGCTTCGACCTGCTGGCGCAGCTCGACCGCGAGAGCGCGGGCCTCAGCATGGGTGAGCTGTCGGCGCGGATGATGGTCACTGGCGGCAACGTCACCGGCATCGTCGACCAGCTCGAGGGCGAAGGCCTGGTGGTGCGCGAAGACCATCCGACCGACCGGCGCGCCTTCCGTGTCTGCCTCACCGCGGCCGGCCGGCGCCAGTTCCGCCGCATGGCGGCCGTGCACGAAACGTGGATCGTCGAGTTGTTCGACGGTTGGAGCCCGGCGCAGAAGAACCAGGTGCACGACCTGCTGGCGACGCTCAAGCAGCACCTCACCCGAAGCCAGGAGAACGCATGACCCGCGCGATGAGTCCCCATCTGGCCGGCGGCAACCGCCGCACGGCGGCGGAGCTGAAGCCGCAGCACTTCGGCTGGCGTGTCGAGCGCCAGGTCGGCGTGATCACGCTGAACCGGCCCGAACGCAAGAACCCGCTGACCTTCGACTCCTACGCCGAGTTGCGCGAGCTGTTCCGCACGCTGGCCTATGCCGACGACGTGCGTGCGGTGGTGGTGCAGGGCGAGGGCGGCAACTTCTGCTCCGGCGGCGACGTGCACGAGATCATCGGCCCGCTGATCGCGATGACTATGCCGGACTTGCTGGCCTTCACGCGCATGACCGGCGACCTGGTCAAGGCCATGCGCGCCTGCCCGCAGCCGGTGCTCGCCGCGATCGATGGCGTCTGCGCCGGCGCCGGCGCGATCGTCGCGATGGCCTCCGACCTGCGCATCGGCACCGCACGCAGCAAGGTCGCCTTCCTGTTCACGCGTGTCGGCCTGGCCGGCTGCGACATGGGCGCCTGCAGCATCCTGCCGCGCATCGTCGGCCAGGGGCGGGCGTCGGAACTGCTCTACACCGGCCGTGCGCTGCCGGGCGAGGAAGCGCTGGCCTGGGGCTTCTACAACCGGCTCGTCGCGCCCGAGGCGGTGGGCGCCGCGGCCGTCGACTGGGCCGCGGAACTGGCAGCCGGTCCGAGCTTCGGCCATGCGATGACCAAGCGCATGCTGCACCAGGAGTGGTCCATGGGCGTGGACGAGGCGATCGAATCCGAGGCACAGGCGCAGGCGATCTGCATGATGACGCAGGATTTCCAGCGTGCGTACCACGCCTTCGTCGCCAAGCAGAAGCCGGTCTTCGAGGGCGATTGAGATGGAACACCATCACCTCGCCTGGCCCTTCTTCGAGGACCGTCATCGCGAACTGGCCGCGCACCTCGGCGCCTGGGCGTCGTTGCACATCGGCGCACAAGGGCACGATGCCGACGTCGATGCGCAGTGCCGCGCGCTGGTGCGCCAGCTCGGTGCCGCCGGCTGGCTGCGCCACGCGGTGGCCGGCACGGCCTACGGCGGCGCCACGGAGGTGATCGACACCCGTGCGATCTGCCTGCTGCGCGAAACCCTCGCCTGGCATCACGGACTGGCCGACTTCGCCTTCGCGATGCAGGGCCTGGGCTCGGGCGCGATCTCGCTGGCCGGCAGCCATGCGCAGCGCGAACGCTGGCTGCCACGTGTCGCGTCGGGCGCGGCGCTGGCGGCGTTCGCGCTGTCCGAGCCCGAGGCCGGTTCGGACGTGGCCGCGATGGCCTGCGCGGCACGCGACGACGGCGACAGCTATGTCGATCGATGGCGAGAAGACCTGGATCAGCAACGGCGGCATCGCCGACCTCTATGTGCTGTTCGCGCGCACCGGCGAGCAGCCGGGCAGCCGTGGCATCTCGGCCTTCGTCGTCGAGGCCGGCACGCCCGGCTTCGAGATCGCCGAGCGCATCGACGTCATCGCGCCGCATCCGCTGGCGCGGCTGCGCTTCAGCGGCTGCCGCGTGCCGAAGGCGAACCGGCTCGGCGAGCCCGCCGAGGGCTTCAAGATCGCGATGCGCACGCTCGACGTGTTCCGCACCTCGGTGGCGGCGGCCGCGCTCGGCTTCGGCCGGCGCGCGCTGCACGAGGGTCTGCATCGCGCGCGTGCCCGGCCGATGTTCGGCCAGCGACTGGCCGATTTCCAGCTCACCCAGGCGAAGCTGGCGCAGATGGCGACCACCATCGACAGCGCCGCGCTGCTGACATACCGCGCCGCCTGGCAGCGCGACCAGGGCCGCACCGTCACGCGCGAGGCGGCGATGGCCAAGATGGCGGCCACCGAGGGTGCGCAGCAGGTGATCGACGCCGCCGTGCAGCTGTGGGGCGGGGCTGGCGTGGTGCACGGCAACGTCGTCGAGTCGCTCTACCGCGAGATCCGCGCGCTGCGCATCTACGAGGGCGCGACCGAGGTGCAGCAGCTGATCATCGGCAAGGATCTGTTGAAGGAGGCGTGAGTGAGCTCGGCCCATGTGGACACCTTCGCCGCACGCCACCTGCCGCCGCGCGAGCAGTGGCCTGAGTTCCTGTTCGACAGCCCGGAACTGCAGTTCCCGGAGCAGCTGAACTGCGCCACCGAGCTGCTCGACCGCTGGGTCGAGCGTGGCTTCGGCGACCGCCTGTGCGTGCAGGGCGCCGGTGTGCGCTGGAGCTACGCCGAGCTGCAGGCACAGGCCAACCGCATCGCGCGCGTGCTGGTCGAGGACCTCGGCCTGGTGCCCGGCAACCGCGTGCTGCTGCGCGGCGCCAACTCGCCGATGCTGGCGGCGTGCTGGTTCGCGGTGGTCAAGGCCGGCGGCATCGCGGTCGGCAGCATGCCGCTGCTGCGTGCGAAGGAGCTGACGCAGATCGTCGCCAAGGCCGAGGTCACCCACGCGCTGTGCGACGCGCGGCTGGCCGAGGAACTGGCGCTGGCGCGCCCGGCCTGCCCGACGCTGGCGCAGGTGCTGCACTTCAACAGTGCCGACGCCGGTGAACTCGATGCTCGCGCCGCGGCCAAGCCGGCCGGCTTCGAGAACGTGAAGACCTCGAAGGACGACACCTGCCTGATTGCCTTCACTTCGGGCACCACTGGTCAGCCCAAGGGCACGATGCACTTCCACCGCGACGTGATGGCCGCCTGCGCCTGCTGGCCGCGCCACGTGCTGCGGCCGACGGCGGACGACGTGTTCATCGGCAGCCCGCCGCTGGCCTTCACCTTCGGGCTGGGCGGGCTGCTGCTGTTCCCGCTGTCGGTCGGCGCGTCGACGGTGCTGCTCGATAGGCCCTCGCCCGAGGCGCTGCCGGCGGCGATCGCCGCCCACCGCGCGACCGTCCTCTTCACCGCGCCGACCTCGTACCGCGCGATGGCCGGCCAGCTGGCAGGCCACGACCTGTCGTCGCTGAAGAAATGCGTCAGCGCCGGCGAGGCGCTGCCGGCCGCCACGCGGGCGCTGTGGAAGCAGGCCAGCGGCATCGAGATGATCGACGGCATCGGCTCCACCGAGTTGCTGCACATCTTCATCTCGCACGACGAGGCGCATGCCCGACCGGGTGCCACCGGCACGGCTGTGCCGGGCTACGTCGCCTGCGTGCTCGACGACCAGGGCCAGCCGCTGCCTCGTGGGCAGGTCGGACGACTGGCGGTGAAAGGCCCGACCGGCTGCCGCTACCTCGCCGACGAGCGGCAGAAGAACTATGTGCAGGGCGGCTGGAACCTGACCGGCGACGCCTACCTGCTCGATGCCGACGGCTACTTCGTCTACCAGGCGCGCACCGACGACATGATCATCAGCGGCGGCTACAACATCGCCGGCCCGGAGGTCGAGAGCGCCTTGCTGCTGCACCCCAAGGTGGCCGAGTGCGGCGTGGTCGGCGAGCCCGACGACGAGCGTGGCCAGATCGTCAAGGCCTTCGTCGTGCTGCGGCCGGGCCACGAGCCGGGCGACACGCTGGCGCGCGAGCTGCAGGACTTCGTCAAGCAGGCCATCGCACCCTACAAGTACCCGCGGGCGATCGAGTTCCGCACCGCGCTGCCGCGCACCGAGACCGGCAAGCTGCAGCGCTTTCGACTGAGACAGACACCATGATGCAAGTGCTGCAACCGCCGGGCTGGGAGAAGCCCAAGGGTTATTCGAACGGCGTCGCTGCCGAGGGCCGGTTGGTGTTCGTCGCCGGTCAGATCGGCTGGAACGCGGCCTGCCGCTTCGACAGCGACGACTTCGTCGCGCAGACGCGCCAGGCGCTGGCCAATGTCGTCGCGGTGCTGGCCGAGGCCGGCGCGCGGCCCGAGCACATCGTGCGCATGACCTGGTACGTGACCGACAAGCGCGAGTACCTGTCGCGCGGGCGCGAGGTCGGCGCGGTGTTCCGCGAGCTGATCGGCGTCTACCACGCGGCGATGAGCGCGGTGCAGGTCAGTGCGCTGATGGAAGACCGTGCCAAGGTCGAGATCGAGGTGACGGCCGTCGTGCCGCGCTAAAGGCCCGCGGTGCACGCGGCCGGGGCGTGGTCCGTAGAATTCCGCCGGCCATGAGTTCCCGCGCCCTCGCAGCCGACCCGCCTCCGCCGTCCGTGCTGCCGGGCCTCGCACTCGCCACCGCGGGCGCGATCGCCTTCTCGGGCAAGGCGATCATCGTCAAGCTGGCCTACCGCCACGGCGTCGATGCGGTGACGCTGATCATGTACCGCATGCTGTTCGCGCTGCCGATGTTCGTGGCGCTGGCCTGGTGGGCAGGGCGTGGCAAGCCGGCGCTGACACGGCGCGACTGGCTGGCGATCGGCGGGCTCGGCTTTTCCGGCTACTACCTGGCCAGCTTCCTCGACTTCGCCGGCCTGGCCTACGTGACGGCCAGCTTCGAGCGCCTGGTGCTGTACCTCAACCCGACCATCGTGCTGCTGCTCGGCTGGGTGCTGTTCGGCCGGCGTGCCAGCGCGAAGCAGCTGGCCGCGATGGCCGTCAGCTACAGCGGCGTGCTGTTGGTGTTCGGCCACGAGATGCAGCTGGCCGGGCCTGACGTGGCGCTGGGTGCCGCGCTGGTGTTCGGCAGCGCGCTGAGCTATGCGATCTACCTCGTCTACAGCGGCGAGGAGGTCAAGCGCGTCGGCTCGATGCGGCTCACCGGCCTGGCCACCAGCGTGGCCTGCGTGCTGTGCATCGTGCAGTTCCTGGTGCTGCGCCCGCTGTCGGTGGCCACCGAGGTGGCGCCGCAGGTCATCTGGCTGTCGGTGCTGAACGCCACGCTGTGCACCTTCGCACCGGTCCTGATGGTGATGATGGCGATCGAGCGCATCGGCTCGACGCTGACCGCGCAGACCGGCATGCTGGGCCCGATGTCGACCATCCTGATGGGCGTGCTGCTGCTGGGCGAGCCGTTCACCGTGTGGGTGGCCGCAGGCACGGCGCTGGTGCTGCTGGGCGTCTGGCTGCTGGCGCGCTGGCGCTGAACCCCTTTCTTTCCGCAGGAGGCAGGACATGGATCTGGGCATCGCAGGACGCTGGGCGCTGGTGTGCGCCGCCAGCAAGGGCCTGGGCAAGGGCTGCGCTCTGGCGCTGGCCGGCGAGGGCGTCAACCTGGTGATCACCGCGCGTGGCGCCGACACGCTGCAGTCCACCGCGGCCGAGATCCGCGCGGCCCACCCCGGCGTGCAGGTGCTGGCGGTGGCCGGTGACATCACCACGCCGGACGGCCGCGCGGCGGCACTGGCGGCCTGTCCGCAGGTCGACATCCTGGTCAACAACGCCGGCGGCCCGCCGCCGGGCGACTTCCGCGACTGGGACCGCGAGGCCTGGCTGAAGGCGATCGACGCCAACATGCTGGCGCCGATCGAGCTGATGAAGGCCAGCGTCGACGCCATGGCAGCGCGCGGCTTCGGCCGGGTGGTCAACATCACCTCGGGCGCGGTGAAGGCGCCGATCGACACGCTGGGACTGTCGAACGGCGCGCGCAGCGGCCTGACCGGCTTCGTCGCCGGCCTGGCGCGCCAGCCGAAGCTGGCGGCGGCCAACGTCACCATCAACAACCTGCTGCCGGGCTGGTTCGACACCGACCGCGTGCGCACCACGATGCAGGCGGCGGCCAGCAAGAGCGGCCAGAGCGTCGAGGCGATCATGGACAAGCGCCGCGCCGGCATCCCGGCGCAGCGCCTCGGCAGCGCCGAAGAGTTCGGCGCGTTCTGCGCCTTCCTGTGCAGCCGGCACGCCGGCTACCTGACCGGCCAGAACATCCTGCTCGACGGCGGCGGCTACCCCGGCACTTTCTGACGCGCGGCGCCGACAGATAGCGAAAGCCCGTGCATGGCGGGCAATGTCATTCGTGATAATCATGGCAATCAGACGCCGCCATGAGTCACCAGCCGCAGGACCAGGGCACGCAGCCGACACCACCGCCGGCTGTCCAGGAGATGGCCGAGCTGTTCCTGCAGTTCGCGGCGGCCGAGCACCATGTGTTCTGGGTGGTCGACCTCGAACCGGTGGAGCGTGTGTCCTTCGTGAGCCCGGCCGTCGAGACGGTGTGGGGCCGCCCGCCGCGGGACATGTACGCGGACCCGATGCTGTGGGCGCAGTGCATCCACGATGACGACCGCCCGGCGGTGCTCGAGGCGTTCGGTCTCTGGGTGGCCGACCCGCAGCACGCGCGCTTCGACGTCGAGTACCGCATCGTGCGGCCCGACGGGTCGGTGCGCTGGATCCACGACGTCGGGCATCTCGGCGGCGACCCGCGCGGGCAGCTGACCCGGGCGAGCGGCATCGCCGAGGACATCACCGAGCGCAAGCAGGCGCAACTCGCGCTGCTTGCCGAGCAGCAGCGTATCACCGCGATCGCCGAAGTGGCGCCGACGGTGCTGCACTCGTTCCGGCGTGCCGCCGACGGCAGCTTGAGCTTTCCCTTCGGCTCGTCGCGGGTCGAGCAGCTCTACGGCCTGCCGCCGGGAACCGTGTCGCAGCGATGCCTCGCAGGTGTTCGCACGGCTCCACCCCGACGATGCACCTCATGTGTTCAGGACGATCGGTGAGTCGGAAGGGCATGCTGAAGCCGTGGCGTGCCGAGTTCCGCATGGTGCATCCCGATGGCTCGGAACAGTGGATCGAAGGCCACTCGGCTCCCGGTACCGGAGGCCGACGGCGGCATGGTCTGGCATGGCAGCGTGGCCGACATCACCGAGCGCAAGCGCACCGAACTCGCGCTGATCGAGAGCCGGGCACGCCTGTCGGCGGTGTTCGAGAACATGACCGAGGGCGTGATGCTGTGCAGCGGCGATGGCGCGCTGGTCGAGTGGAACGCCTCGGCGCTGGCGATGCACGACATGACGGCCGAGACCGCCGCCGGCCTGACGATCGACCAGGTCCGCGCGACCTTCGAGTTTCGGCACCTCGACGGGACCCCGCTGCGCGGCGCCGAGTGGCCGTTGACCCGGGTGATGCGCGGCGAGACGCTGCGCCAGCATGAGCTGAGAATCCACCACCGCGAGCGTGGCTGGCACAAGGTGTTCGCCTACAGCGGCACACGCGTCGACGATGCGGCAGGGCAGCCGCTGTTCGCCGTGCTGCAATGCGCCGACGTCACGCAGCGCCGCCGCATCGAGGACGAGGTGGAGCGCATGAACGCCGAGCTCGAGCGCCACGTCGCCGAGCGCACCGCCGAGCTGCAGGCCGCGGTGAAGGAGCTGGAGGCGTTCAGCTACTCGGTGTCGCACGACCTGCGCTCGCCGCTGCGCGCGCTCGACGGCTTCTCGCAGGCGCTGATCGAGGACCACGGCGCCACACTGTCCCCGGAAGGTCAGCGCTACCTCGGCATCATCCGCGACACGGCGCAGAAGATGGGCGTGCTGATCGACGACCTGCTCGAGTTCTCCCGTCTCGGCCGGCAGTCGCTGACCCGGCGGCCGGTCGACGTGGCCCAGCTGGCGCGGCATGCCTACGACAGCCTCGCGGCGCAGTGCGGCGACCGGCGCATCGAGCTGAACGTCGGCGAGCTGCCGGCCTGCGAGGCCGACCCGGCGCTGCTGCGCCAGGTGTGGGTGAACCTGCTCGGCAATGCCGTCAAGTACACGCGCCAGCGCGAGGTGGCGACGATCGATGTCGGCCACGAACTGCGCGACGGCATCGTCGAGTACTTCGTGCGCGACAACGGCGCCGGCTTCGACATGCGCTACGCGCACAAGCTGTTCGGCGTGTTCGAGCGCCTGCACCGTGCCGACGAGTTCGAGGGCACCGGCGTCGGCCTGGCCATCGTGCAGCGCATCGTGCAGCGCCACGGCGGGCAGGTGCGCGCGCAGGGCGAGTCCGGCCGCGGCGCCAGCTTTCATTTCACCTTGGGCTGAGGGAGCGAACCGTGGCCGTGCCGGAAGCCTTCGAGATCCTCATCGTCGAGGACAACCCGCTGGACCTGGAGATGACGCTGCGCGGCCTGCGCAAGGCGAACATCGCCAACCGCATCCATGTCGCGCGCGACGGCGCCGAGGCACTGGAGTTCCTGTTCTGCGAAGGCGCCTACGCCCACCGGCGCATCGAGGACGCGCCGCGCTTCGTGCTGCTCGACCTCAAGCTGCCCAAGGTCGACGGCCTGGAGGTGCTGGCGCGCATCAAGGCCGACGAGCGAACGCGTGGCATCCCGGTGGTGATGCTGACCTCGTCGAAGCAGCAGCGCGACCTGGTCGAGAGCTACCAGCTCGGCGTCAACAGCTACATCGTCAAGCCGGTGGACTTCGAGAACTTCGTGCAGGCAGCGCGCGAGCTGGGCAGCTACTGGCTGATGCTCAACCAGATGCCGGCGCCCTGATCAGCGCCGCGGCAGGGCCGACACGACGATGCCGGCGGCGATCAGCAGGAAGGCGGCCGCGTGGTACCAGCTCGGCGCCTCGCCGAGCAGCGCCGCCGAGAGCACGCCGGCGAACACCGGCGTCAGGTTGCTGAAGAACGCGGCGATGGCCGGGCCGACGGTCGAGACGCCGAGCCCCCAGGCCCGGTAGGCGATCAGCGACGGACCGACCGCGACGTAGAGCAGCGCGGCGATCACCCCCGGCGACCAGTGGATCGCGGCCGGCGACAGCTGCGCCTCGACACCGGCCCCCAGCGTCGCCCAGGCGGTGCCGAACAGCACCTGCACGAGCAGGAACTCGGCCCAGTTCCAGGGCGGGCGCTGCTCGCCACGCATCGCCGCCGGCGGCCGCGCCAGCATCCAGCTGTAGACCGACCACAGCGCGATGGCCAGCAGCATCAGCAGGTCGCCGGGCACCAGCGTGACGTGGCGCAGCGTGTCCAGGCTGCCGCGCGAGATGACCAGCGCGACACCGGCCAGCGACAGCAGCGCGCCGGCGATCTGCCGTGCGCCCGGCCGTTCGCCGTAGAACAGCAGCCCGACCAGCAGCATCCACACCGGCGCACTGGCGGCAATCAGCGTGACGTTCAGCGGCGTGCTGGTCTGCACTGCCAGGTACTGCAGCGCGTTGTAGCTGCCGACGCCGACCAGGCCGAGCAGCGCCAGGTGCAGCCAGCGCGAGCCGATCTGCCGCGGGCGCGCGCAGCGCACGCCAGCCCAGCGGCAGCAGCAGCGCCAGCGCCAGCCACCAGCGCATCGCGTTGAGCGCCAGCGGCGGCACGCTGCCGACCAGCGCGCGGCCGACCACCGCGTTGCCCGCCCACAGCAGGGGCGGCAGGGTCAGCATGAAGGCGATGCGCGGCGTGAGGGCAGACATGCGGCGAGTATCGCCGCCGCCGCCTGCGGCCCCGCGCTCAGTGGTCTCTGAGCGAGCGTCGCGTCGCGTTGACCAGCGGCTCGAGCAGGTACTCGAGCGCCGAGCGGTCGCGGGTGCGCACGAACACCTCGGCGCCCATGCCCGGCGAGACGACCGGGTTACCGGCCTTCTCGAGCGAGGCGCGGTCGAGCTCGACGTGGATCACGAAGTAGGGCGCGCCGGTCTGCCGGTCGGTCAGCGAGTCGGCCGAGACGTAGGTGAGCTTGCCGTCGATCAGCGGCGTCTCGCGCTGGCGGTAGGGTGTCAGGCGCACGTCGGCGTGCAGGCCGTTGCGCAGCTCGCCGACCGCGTCGACCGCGACCCGCGCCTCGACCATGCGCGGCGCATCGTCGGGAACGATGTCCATGATCGGGTCGCGCGGGCCGATCGCGCCGCCGGTGGTGGTGACGCGCAGGTCGACCACGCGGCCGGCCACCGGCGCGACGATCTGCTGGCGTGTCGACGCGTCGCTGGCGGTGCGCAGCTGCTCCTCCAGCTCGACGATCTTGTTGCTGACGTCGCGCAGCTCGGTGCTGGCCTCCTGCGCATAGCCGTCGCGCAGCGTGCTGATGCGCAACTCGAGGTCGGTCGCGCTGCGCTTGGCGCGCGACAGCTCGGCAGCGTTCTCGCCGGCCTTCATCTCGTACTCGGCGGCGGCGCGCTTGAGGCCGAGCACGCGTGTCTTGTTGACGAACTGCTGCTCCATCAGCGCCTCGTTGACCTGCACCTCCTCGCGCATGTGCTGCAGCGCGATACGGATCGACTCGGCCTCGCGCTCGCGCCCGGCGATCTCGCGCGCCACTTCGTCGATCTGGCCGCGCATCTGGCGCATCTGCGCGTCCAGCGCGTTGCGCCGCGTGGTGAACAGGCCTTGCTCGCGCGCCGCCACCTCGGCGACACGCGGCTCGCCCTGGCGCTTGCGCCAGGCCTCGGGCACGCGCCAGGCCGGCGCGAACTCGCGCTCGGCGGTCAGGCGCGACTGGCGCAGGCGCATCGCGTCGAGCTGGGCGCTGGTCTGGTCGAGCGTCGCGTCGACGCGGGTGTCGGCCAGCTCGATCAGCAGCTGGCCGGCCTTCACGGCTTCGCCTTCGCGCACCAGGATGCGCTGCACCGTGCCGCCGTCGCGGTGCTGCACGGTCTTGCGGTTGGTGTCCACCTTCACCAGACCCATCGCGACGACCGAGCCGGCCAGCGGCGCGAGCGAGGTCCAGGCGAAGAAGCCGCCGACGGCCAGCACCGTGGTGATGATCGCCCCAGCGCACCGCGGCACCGGCGTGCTGTGTCCAGGTGCTGCTGAGATCGGCCGTGGCGGGCGGCGCTGCTGCGGCGACGGCGGAGGAGGGCAGGGTCAGGTCGCTCACGGCTTCAGCTCGCTCGGTTGGCGTGGATGGCGGCGACGCCAGGCGTCGCGGCGGCGTTGTCGGGCTGGCCCTCGGCCGGCTTCTCCTGGCGCACGCCGATGCGTTCGACCATGCCGTCGCGCATCACCATGATGCGGTCGGCCACCGAGAGGATCTGCGTGCGCTGGGTGATCAGCACCACCGTCGTGCCGCGGCTGCGCATGTCGGCGATGGCGCGTGCCAGCGCCTGCTCGCCGTCGTGGTCGAGGTGGGCGTTCGGCTCGTCGAGCACCACCAGGCGCGGGTTGCCGTACAGCGCGCGGGCCAGGCCGACACGCTGGCGCTGGCCGCCCGACAGCCAGCGGCCGCCTTCGCCGACCGCCGTGTCGTAGCCCTGCGGCAGGCGCACGATCATCTCGTGCACCTGGGCGCGCTGGGCGGCCTCGACCACCGCGGCGTCCTGCACCTCGCCGAGGCGGGCGATGTTCTCGGCCACCGTGCCGCCGAACAGGGCCACGTCCTGCGGCATGTAGCCGACATGGCGGCCCAGGCGGTCGGGGTCCCATTGCGACAGCGCGGCGCCGTCCAGCCGCACCTGGCCGCCGCTGGGCGGAATGACGCCGAGCAGCAGGCGCGCCAGCGTCGACTTGCCCGAGCCGCTGGGCCCGACGATGGCCAGCACCTCGCCGCGCGCGATCTCGACGCTGACCTGGCGCACGATGGCGCGCTGCGAGCCTTGCAGCAGGTAGCTCAGCCCCTCGACCGACACCGCGCCGGTCGGTTCGGGCAGGGCCGCGAAGCGGCTCGGCGCCTGCCTGCCGATCAGCTCGTTCAGGCGGCGCCAGGCGATGCGTGCCTCGACCAGTTGCTTCCACTGCGCGATCAGCGCCTCCACCGGTGCCAGCGCCCGGCCGAGGATGATGGTCACCGCGATCATGACGCCCGGCGTGGCCTGCTGCTGGATGACCAGCCAGGCGGCCACCGCCATCATCAGCACCTGCACCGACTGGCGCAGGAAGCGTGTTGCCGAGCCGATGCTGCCGGCGATGCGCTGGATGCCGAGCTGCTGCGACTGCAACTGACCGCTCAGCGTCTCCCAGCGGCGCGACATTGCAGGCGCCATGCCCAGCGCCCGCACCACGTCGGCATTGCGCAGCGCGGCATCGACGAACTGGCCGGCGTCGCGCATCTGCTGCTGAGTGCGTTCCAGCGACATGCGCGTCGTGCGCTCGTTCAGCCAGGTCAGCAGCACCAGCAGCAGCGCGCTGGCCAGCGCGATCATGCCGAGCAGCGGGCTGAACATCGCGATCAGCGCCAGGTAGACGACCATCCAGGGCGCGTCGAACAGCGCTACGATGCCGGCACCGCTGAGGAAGGCGCGCAGCACGCCGACGTCGCGGAGCGCATGGGTCTGCTGGGCCGGGTTGATCAGCGCCGCGTCGTCGAGCACCCGCTGCAGCACGCGCCGGCCGACGGAGCGCTCGAACAGGCCGCCCATCAACGCCAGCAGCCGGCCGCGCAGCGCGTCGAGCACCAGCATCAGCAGCAGCGCGCCGGCGGTGATCAGCGACAGCATCACCAGCGTCTCGACGCTGCGGGTGGTCAGCACGCGGTCGAACACCTGCAGCATGTACAGCGACGGCGCCAGCAGGGCCAGGTTGATCACCAGGCTGAACAGTGCGGCCGCGACGAAGAAGCGGGCGTGGGCCCGCACGAAGGCAGTCATCGATATCCCCCAGCAGGCGCCGCCGATCGAAGCGACCGCGACGCCACCCCGGCGGGGCCGGTATACGCCGGCCGCCGCCCCATGCGATGCAGACCTCCGCCCGGGTCAGGGCCCGAAGGTGTAGTCCGACAACGAGGTCATCGTACCTTCGATCAGCGCGATCTGGACCAGTTCGGAGGCGGATACCGTGCTGTTGACCGCCGACGACGTGAACAGGAACACGCCGGTCTGGGTGCCGTTGTCGACGGCGAAGATCCGCGTCGCGCCGGTGCCGTAGTTGGAACTCGCCGATCCGATGATCGCCGCCGCGCTGCCGGTGTCGATGGTGCCGAACACGTTGGCCTGGAACACCACCACCTCGGCGGCCGCGGAATGGCCGCCGAAGCCGTTGTAGGTCTGGCCGCCGTCGACCACCGTGTCGCCATCGCCGACGCGCAGCGTCGCCTGGCTGAAACGCAGCGTGTCGTTGACCGAGGCGAAGTCGGTGATGGTGTCGTACTGCACCGTCGACTTGCTGTCGAACACGAAGGTGTCGTTGCCGGTGCCGCCGGTCACGCGGTCGGCGCCGGTGCCGCCGGTCAGCACGTCGTTGCCGGCCGCGCCGTTGAGGGTGTCGTTGCCGCTGCTGCCGCGCAGCGAGTTGTTGGCGGCGTTGCCGGTGATCACGTTGGCCAGCGTGTTGCCGGTGCCGGTGCTCGCCGTGCCGGTCAGCGTCAGGTTCTCGACGTAGCTGCCCAGCGTGTAGTTGATCGAGCTGTTGACGCGGTCGGCCGTGCCGCCGGTGGAGGTCTCGGTGACCACGTCGCCGGTACTTTCGACGACGTAGACGTCGTTGCCGGCACCGCCGGCCATGGTGTCGGCGCCGGTGCCGCCGCTGAGCGTGTTGGCCGCGGCGTTGCCGGTCAGGCGGTTGGCCAGCGTGTTGCCGGTGCCGCTGATCGCCGTGCTGCCGCCCAGCGTCAGGTTCTCGACGTTGGCGGCCAGCACGTAGGTGCGGCTGGCGATCACCGTGTCGGTGCCGTTGGCGCTGCCGGCGGCTTCGGTGACCACGTCGCCGGCGTTCTCGACGTAGAAGGTGTCGTTGCCGGTGCCGCCGACCATCGTGTCGGCGCCGGTGCTGCCGTTGAGCGTGTCGTTGCCCGCGCCGCCGCTGAGCAGGTTGGCGCCGCTGTTGCCGGTCAGCAGGTTGTTGCCGGTGTTGCCGGTGCCGTTGATGGCGGCGGCGCCGGTCAGCGTCAGGTTCTCGAGGTTGGCCGTCAGCGTGATGGTGCGGTTGATCTGCAGCGTGTCGGTGCCGGCATTCGCGCCCTCGACCACCACGTCGCCGGTGCTGTCGACGACGTAGGTGTCGTTGCCCAGGCCGCCGACCAGCGAGTCGTTGCCCGCGCCGCCGTTGAGGGTGTCGTTGCCGTCGCCACCGGTCAGCGTGTTGGCGCCGCTGTTGCCGGTGATGAGGTTGTTGCCCGAGTTGCCGGTGCCGTTGATCGCGGCGGTGCCGGTCAGCGTCAGGTTCTCGAAGTTGGTCGCCAGCGTGAAGCTGCGGTTGGCGATCACCGAGTCGGTGCCGCCTGCGGCGGCTTCGCTGATCACGTCGCCGGCGTTGTCGATGACGAACAGGTCGTCGCCGAGGCCGCCGATCAGGCTGTCCGCGCCGAGGCCGCCGTCCAGCGTGTCGTTGCCCGAACCGCCGCTCAGCGTGTTGGCGCCGCTGTTGCCGGTGATGATGTTGTTGCTGGCGTTGCCGGTGCCGTTGATCGCGGTGGTGCCGGTCAGCGTCAGGTGCTCGAGGTAGGTGCTCAGCGTGTAGGTGCGGTTGCTGAATACCGTGTCGGTGCCACCGCCGTTCAGCTCGGTGATCACGTCACCGGCGTTGTCGACGGTGTAGGTGTCGTTGCCGGCGCCGCCGATCATCGTGTCGGCGCCTGCGCCGCCGCTGATCGTGTCGTTGCCGGCCAGGCCGGACAACTGGTTGGCGGCCGAGTTGCCGGTCAGCACGTTGTTGCTGGCGTTGCCGGTGCCGTTGATGGCATCGGTGCCGGTCAGCGTCAGGTTCTCGACGTTGACGCCCAGCGTGTAGGTCACGCTGGAGTTCACGCGGTCGGTGCCGCCACCGGGGTTCTCGACCACGACATCGGTCGCCTGGTCGACGGTGTAGACGTCGTCGCTGCGACCGTAGCTGAAGACGTCGACCCCCGGGGTGTCGTTGTCGACGATGGTGATGGTGCCGGTGGGCTTGCCCAGGACCGCGCCGGTCGGGCTGTAGATGGTGAAGCTGAAGCTCTCCAGGGTCTCGGTGACGAAGTCCTCGGGCAGCGCCACGCGCACCGTCTGGGTCGTCTGGCCGGCGGCGAAGCTCACCGTGCCGCTGAAGTAGCGGTAGTCGGGGCCGTTGGTCGCCGAGCCGTTGCTCATCGTGTAGAAGGCGCTGGTCGCGCTGGCGCTCGGCGCGCTCAGCGTGACGACGATGTCGACGTAGGCATCGCTCTCGGCGACCAGCGTGTCGGCGACGTTCATCGTCGGCTGCGCGACCGCGGCGGCATCGTTGGCGCCGATCTCGGCGACCCCGCTGCCGTCGACGATGGTCGCGCCGCTGGCGCCGCTGAGGTTGAAGTTGATGCGCTCGAGCGCCTCCGCCGTGGCGTCGTCGTTGATGTCGACGGTGACCGTCTTGACCGTCTCACCGGCGGCGAAGGTCAGCGTGCCGGTGGTGGCGGCATAGTCGCTGCCGGCCGTCGCCGTGCCATTCGACGTGGCGTAGTTGACCGTCACCGGGCTGTTCGACGACTGGCCGTCCGGCCCGCCGAGCATCACCACGAAGCTGGCCGTACCGGCCTTCTCGTCGACCACGGCGTCGCGCACGAACAGTTGCGGCGTGTCGACCACCGTGTCGTTGTCGACGATGCCGATGTGGCTGAAGGACTCGGCCAGCACCGCGTTGCTGGACGGCGTGTTGAGGCCGAAGTAGAAGCTCTCGTAGCCCTCGGCGACGGCGTCGTCCTCGATCTCGATGCGCACGACCTTGGTGGTCTCGCCGGCCGCGAAGTTCAGCGTGCCGGTGTAGCCGTGGTAGTCGTAGGCATTGGCGGCGGTCTCGTTGCCGTAGGTGTAGTTGACCGTCACGACCCCCTGGGCCGGGGCCGCCAGGCTGACCACCACGTCGACGTAGCCGTCGCCTTCGCCGACGATCATGTCGGACACCGAGATGCGCGCCTGCGCAACCGCGGTCGCGTCGTTGGCGCCGATCGTCGCGACGCCCTGGCCGTCGAGGATGGTCGCGCCGCTGGCGTTCGACAGGTTCAGGAAGAAGCGCTCCAGGCCCTCGGCGCTGGTGTCGTCGTTGATGTCGACAGTGACCGTCTTGACCGTCTCGCCGACCGCGAAGGTCAGCGTGCCGTTGGTGCCCGCGTAGTCGGCGCCGGCGCTGGCCGTGCCGTTGGCCGTCGTGTAGTTGACCGTGACCGGGCTGTTCGAGGACTGCCCGGTGGGGCCGCCGAGCATCACGACGAAACTCGCCGTGCCGGCCTTCTCGTCGACCACCACGTCGCGCACGTGCAGGCTGGGCGTGTCGACCACCGTGTCGTCGTCGACGATGGCGATCTGGCTGAAGGACTTGGCCAGCACCGCGTTGGCCGACGGGCTGTTCATCGTGAAGTAGAAGGTCTCGAAGCCTTCCGCGGTGGTGTCGTTCTCCAGCTCGATGCGGACCACCTTGGTGGTCTCGCCGACGGCGAAGTTCAGCGTGCCGGTGTAGCCGTGGTAGTCGTAGGCATTGGCGGCGCTTTCGTTGCCGTAGCTGTAGCTGACGGTGACCGCGGTCTGCGCCGGCGAACTGAGGCTCACCACCACGTCGACGTAGCCGTCGCCTTCGCTCGCCGTCAGGTCGGACACCGAGATGCGCGTCTGCGCCACCGCGGTGGCGTCGTTGGCGCCGATCGTCGCGACGCCCTGGCCGTCGAGGATGGTGGCGCCGTTGGCGGACGACAGGTTCAGGAAGAAGCGCTCCAGGCCTTCGGCGCTGGTGTCGTCGTTGATGTCGACGGTGACCGTCTTGACCGTCTCGCCGGCGGCGAAGGTCAGCGTGCCGGTGGTACCCGCGTAGTCGCTGCCGGCGCTCGCGGTGCCGTTGGCGGTCGCGTAGTTCACCGTCACCGCGCTGTTGGAGGCCTGCCCGGTCGGACCACCGAGCATCACGACGAAGCTGGCCGTGCCGGCCTTCTCGTCGACGACCACGTCGCGCACGTGCAGGCTGGGGGTGTCGACCACCGAGTCGTCGTCGACGATGCCGATCTGGCTGAAGGACTTGGCCAGCACCGCGTTGGTCGACGGGGTGTTGAGGCCGAAGTAGAAGGTCTCGAAGCCCTCGGCGACGGTGTCGTCCTCGATCTCGATGCGAACCACCTTGGTGGTCTCGCCGCTGGCGAAGTTCAGCGTGCCGGTGTAGCCGTTGTAGTCGTAGGCGTTGGCGGCGCTCTCGTTGCCGTAGGTGAAGTTGACCGTCACCGCACCCTGTGCCGGCGCGCTGAGGCTGACGACCACGTCGACGTAGCCGTCGCCCTCGCCGACGATCAGGTCGGACACCGAGATGCGCGTCTGCGCCACCGCCGTGGCGTCGTTGGCGCCGATGATCGCGCGGCCCTGGCCGTCGAGGATGGTCGCGCCGCTGGCGCCGGACAGATTCAGGAAGAAGCGCTCGGCGCCTTCGGCGACGGCGTCGTCGGTGATGTCGACCGTGACGGTCTTCAGCGTCTCGCCGGCTGCGAAGGTCAGCGTGCCGCTGGCCGCCGTGAAGTCGCTGCCGGCCGCGGCGGTGTCACCGGCGGTCGCGTAGTTCACCGTCACCGTGCCGTTCGAGGCTTCGCCGGTCGGACCGCCGAGCATCACGACGAAGCTGGCCGTGCCGGCCTTCTCGTCGACCACCACGTCGCGCACGAACAGGCGCGGCGTGTCGACCACGGTGTCGTCGTCGACGATGGCGATCTGGCTGAAGGCCTTGGCCAGTACCGCGTTGGTCGACGGGGTGTTCAGGCCGAAGTAGAAGGTCTCGAAGCCCTCGGCGACGGCGTCGTCCTCGATCTCGATGCGAACCACCTTGGTGGTCTCGCCGACCGCGAAGTTCAGCGTGCCGGTGTAGCCGTGGTAGTCGTAGGCATTGGCGGCGGTCTCGTTGCCATAGGTGTAGTTGACCGAGACGTTGCCCTGCGCCGGTGCGCTCAGGCTGACCACCACGTCGACGTAGCCATCGCTCTCGCCGACCGTCAGGTCGGTGACCGAGATGCGCGTCTGCGCGACCGGGGTGGCGTCGTTGGCGCCGATCACGCCGCTGGCGCGGCCGTCGAGGATGGTCGCGCCGCTGGGGCTGGACAGGTCGAGGTAGAAACGTTCGGCGCCTTCGGCGGTGGCATCGTTGTTGATGGCCACGGTGACGGTCTTCACCGTCTCTCCGGCCGCGAAGGTCAGCGTGCCGTTCTCGGCGGTGTAGTCGCTGCCGGCGATGGCGGTACCGTCCGTGGTCGTGTAGTCGACGCTGACCGAACTGTTCGATGCCTGGCCGCCCGGCCCGCCGAGCATGACCACGAAGCTGGCGGTGCCGGCCTTCTCGTCGACGACCACGTCGCGCACGAACAGCGTGGGCGTGTCGACCACGGTGTCGTTGTCGACGATGCCGACCATCGTCACGTTGTTGGAGATCAGCACGCCGCTGGTGGCGTTGCTGAGCGTGAAGTAGAAGGCCTCGAAGCTTTCGGACAGCGCGGACGCGCCCGTTGCGACGATGGGAACGCTGAGCGTGATCAGTGTCTCGCCGGGCGCGAAGGTCAGCGTGCCGCTGCTGTAGGTGTAGTCGGATCCGTTGGCCGCCGTGCCGTTGGCGTAGGCGTAGTTGACCGACACGGCCGAGCCGGGACCGTCGGCAAGGCGCAGGACGATGGTCGCGGTGCCGTCGGCTTCGCTGACGACGACGTTTTCAACAGAGATGATGGCCATTGGGTTCCTCGCGGCATTCGATGCTTGAAGCGATACGCCCGGGCACGGTCCCAGGCATCCCAATCGGCGTCCAGTCGGTGGTGATCAACTTTCCCTCGAAGTCGTCACACCTTGTTGCTGTCCGCCGGTTGTAACCCTGGACGCATGACAAGTCGACGCATCAGGGAGGCGAGCCCCCCTATTCCGAGGGGGGATTTGCCCGGCCGATCCGTGGTGGGGCGCTCAAGGCATCGCCGTGCCGCAGTTCCAGCACTGCTCGAACGGCCCGTCGACGATCTCGCCGCAGCCGGGGCATGCCCAATGCTGGTGCGGCGCGTGGCGCAACTGCGCCAGCAGGCTGCGCGCGGGTTCCAGCTTCTCGTCGTCGATCACCCACAGTTCGGGCAGCGCCTGGTCGGGTGGCAGTTCGCCGGCGATGCTGCTGGCGAAGGCGCGCTGCACATGCGTCGTGATGCCGGCGTGGGTCAGCATGTCGGCCCACAGGGTGGCCAGGGCCAGGTTGGGGGCGATGGTCAGGCGGCGCATGGCGGTCGGCAGGCTCTGGCACGATAGCGGAACGCACAGCCCTTCAACCGAGCAGGACCCACAACGATGCCCCAGACCGCCAAAGCCATCCGCGTCGCCGCTTTCGGCGGCCCCGAAGCCATGCAGCTCGACGAGGTGCAGGTCGGCGAGCCCGGCCCCGGCGAGATCCGCATCCGCCACCACGCCTGCGGCCTGAACTTCATCGACATCTACCAGCGCACCGGCCTGTACGCCAACCCGCTGCCGCTGGCGCTCGGCATGGAAGGGGCCGGCGTGGTCGAGGCGGTGGGCGAGGGCGTCACGCACCTGAAGGTCGGCGACCGTGCCGCCTACGCCAGCAATCCGCCGGGCTCCTACAGCGAAGCCCGGGTGATGCCGGCGCGCAGTGTCTGCCGGCTGCCCGACGACATCTCCTTCGAGACCGGCGCGGCGATGATGCTGAAGGGCCTGACCGTGCAATACCTGCTGAAGAAGACGCTGCCGGTCGGCGGCCTGCAGCCGGGCGACTTCGTGCTGTTCCATGCCGCCGCCGGCGGGGTCGGCCTGATCGCCTGCCAGTGGGCCAGGGCGCTGGGCCTGCAGCTGATCGGCACGGCCGGCAGCGACCAGAAGTGCCAGCTCGCGCTGGAGCACGGCGCTGCGTTCGCGATCAACTACCAGAGCGAGGACTTCGTCGAGCGGGTCAAGCAGATCACCGGCGGCCAGGGGCTGAAGGTGGTCTACGACTCGGTCGGCAAGGACACCTTCGTGCGCTCGCTCGACTGCCTGCGCCCGTTCGGCCTGGCCGCCAACTTCGGCAATGCCTCGGGCAAGGTGCCGCCGATCGATCCCGGCATGCTGGCCGCCAAGGGTTCGCTGTACATCACCCGGCCGACGCTGTTCACCCACATCGCCACGCGCGAATCGACGCAGGCGATGGCCGACGACCTGTTCGCGGTGGTGCGCAGTGGCGCCGTCAAGATCCGCATCGACCAGCGTTACGCGCTGAAGGACGCTGCCCAGGCCCACCGCGACCTGGAAGCGCGCAAGACCACCGGCTGCAGTGTCCTGCTGCCCTGAGCCCTGAGCGGCGCCGGGCGGCGCGCAATTTGACACGGCAGTTCTGGGCAGCCTGACCGCGCGGCGACGCAGCGGGCAGGCGGCCGACGGGATACTGCCGTCATGTACCGCCATGCCTTGCTCCTCGTGGCTGCGTCGCTGGCCTGTGCCAGCGCGGCGGCCCAGAGCGCCGCGCCGCAGGGCTCGGTGGCGACGGTGGTCGCCGGCATCCTGAGCTACACACGCTGGCCCGGCGAAGCCGCGCCGATCCGTCTGTGCCTGCTCGGCCGCGGCAGTCTCGTCGACGAGCTGCAAGGTTCGCCCGAGATCGGCGCCGCGCCGCGTGGCGTTGCGGTGCGCACGCTGAGCCATGCCGGGCAGCTGCGGGGCGCCTGTGACGCCGTCTACGTGAGCGGGCACGACGCGGCCGCCGGCCGCGAGGTGCTCAAGGCGACAGCCGGCCAGCCGGTGCTGGTGCTCGGTGAAGGTGCCGGGTTCTGCAGCGACGGCGGCATGTTCTGCCTGGAACCCTCGGGCACGGCGGTGCGCTTCGGCGCCAACCTCGACGCGATCGCCCGCAGCGGCCTGCGCGTGCACCCGATGGTGCTGCGCATCGCGCGCGGCGCGACGGGAGGCAGCCCGTGAACGTCCGTCAGCCGCTGCTCGACGCGCTGCACACCGCGCACCTGCGGCTGGGCATGGCCGCGGTGGTGGCCGCAGCGCTGGTGCTGACCGTGGTCTCGTTCGTCACGTTGCGCGGCCAGGTCGACCACAACCTGACCCTCGTCGCGCGCTCGATCTCCTACACCGCCGAGGCCGCCACGGTATTCGGCGACGCCGGCGCAGCGCAGGAGGTGCTGGCGATGGTGGCCGCGCGCGAGCAGCTGCGCAGTGCACGGATCATCGACCGGCGCGGCCGCACGCTGGCCGAGTGGGAAGCGAGGAACGACACGCCGCTCGACGCGGCGCTGGCCGATACCGCCGCGCTGCTGTTCGCCCAAGAGGCCGGAGCCACCATCGTTCATGAGGGCCGGCCCTATGGCGAGGTGCGGGTGCAGGGGGGCGGGGTCGGCTCGCTGGCCTACCTGATGAAGGTGCTGGCGGCGATCGCGCTGTGCACCGCCGCCAACGCCTGGCTGGTGACGCGCCTGTCGCGCCGCATCGAGCGCGACATCGTCTGGCCGCTGAACCGCCTGGCGGCCTTGACGCGCACCGCGCGCACCGAACGGGCGCTGGAGATGCGGGCGCCGACGGCGACGGTCAAGGAGATCCACGAGCTCGGCGAGGACTTCAACGCGCTGCTGGCCGAGATCCAGAGCCGCGAGGCCCAGCTGGTGGCCAAGCACGAGACGCTGCGCACCGCCAACGAATCGTTGTCCTACCTGGCCTTCCACGACAACCTGACCGGCCTGCCCAACCGCGCCAGCTTCCTCGCCCACGCCACGCGGGTGGTCGGCCTGCCGCGTGTGCGCGGCGAGACGGCCGCGCTGCTGTTCCTCGACTGCGACCGTTTCAAGGCCGTCAACGACGAACTCGGCCACGCGGCGGGCGACGAACTGCTGGTGCAGGTGGCTCGGCGCATCCGCTCGCAGCTGCGTGACGGCGACTTCGTCGCCCGCCTCGGCGGCGACGAGTTCGCGGTGCTGCTGTCACCGGTGCGCGCAGCCGAGGACGCGCAGCGCATCGCGCAGAAGGTCGCCGCGGCGATCCGCGTGCCGATCGACAGCGCCGCCTTCGGACGCATCGAGGCCAGCGCCAGCGTCGGCCTGGCGATGCTGCCCGAGACCGGTGGCTCGCTGGAGCAGTGGCTGGCTGCGGCCGATGCGGCGATGTACAGGGCGAAGGCCCGCTCGCGCGGCTCGGTGGAGCAGTTCGAAGCGCGTGTGGACGACTTGCCGCGGCCGATGGCCGCCTAGGAGCGCGACGTGGACGGAACCAAGACCGGCCTGACACGACGAGTGCTGCTGGCAGCTGCCCCGGCGGCGATGCTGGCGGCTTGCCAGGCTTCCCCGCCCCCGCCACCACCACGCGATGCGAGGGGCGAGAAGATCGTCCAGCTGCAGCGACTGGGCTTCGTGGCCGCCGGCGACGAATGGGAGCTCAACCTGGGGGTGAAGCTGCTGTTCGACTCCAATGCCGACGAACTCTCGGACAGTGGTCGCGAGGCCGTGGCCGGCGTGGCGCGCGGCCTGGGCTCGGCTGGCGTCGAACGTGTGATCGTCGAGGGGCACACCGACAATCTCGGAAGCGGGCGCCACAACGAGATGCTGTCGCTGCGCAGGGCGCAGTCGGTGGCGTTGCAACTGGTGAAGGGCGGCATGCGCGATGCCGCCATCGAGCGACGCGGCCTGGGCTTCTCCAGGCCGGTGGCCGACAACGCCACACCCGAAGGCCGGGCGCAGAACCGCCGCGTCGTCGTGACCGTGCGGGTCGACTGAGATCGACCCGCCGAACTCAGGCGTTGGCCGGCTTGTAGTAGCGCGCCTCGAGCATCTTGGCGTTGGTCAGGCGCAGGGCGAGCAGCAGCTTCTCCATCCAGGTCAGCGGCTGGATGCGACCGTCAGGCAGCGCGAGCACCGAGCCGAGGATGGGTTCGTCCTCGATGCGGGATTCCTGGTAGGCACGCACGGGCAGGCTGTCGTTCATCGTTGTCCCCTTCGTTGACTTCACGTTGGGCCGCCGTTGCAGCGGCCCGCTTGTAACAACGTGTAGTCTACGTGGAAAGTTCACGGGAACGAAGCAGCGTTACCTCCTCGACCGGGGTGTCAGATGCCCCAGCGCAACGCCGCGGTGTGCACCGGCGCATCCCACAGCGCCAGTGCGGCCGGTTCGACGGCACTGACGGTGATCGAGCAGCCGGCCATCTCCAGCGAGGTGACGTAGGAGCCGGTCAGGTGCCGCGCGACCTTCACGCCGGCGCCGCCGAGCACCTTGCGCGCGGCGTTGACCATCACGTAGAGCTCGAGCAGCGGCGTGCCGCCGAAGCCGTTGACCAGCAGGATGACCTCCTGGCCGCGCTTAAGCGACAGGTCCTTCAGGATCGAACCGGTCAGCTCCTCGGCGATGTTGTCGGCAGTGGTCAGCTTGACGCGCCGCCGGCCGGGCTCGCCGTGGATGCCGACGCCCATCTCCATTTCGTCGATGCCGATCTGGAAGGTCGGCTTGCCGGCCGCCGGCACGGTGCAGGAGGTCAGCGCGACGCCCATCGAGGCGGTCGCCTTGTTGACCGCGTCGCCCAGCGCCTTCAGCTCGGCCAGCTTCATGCCCTGCTCGGCCGCCGCGCCGACGATCTTCTCGACGATCAGCGTGCCGGCCACGCCGCGCCGGCCGGTGGTGTAGGTGGAGTTCTCGACGGCCACGTCGTCGTTGACGATCACCGTCGCGTTCTCGCGGTCGAGCATCTCGGCGGCCATCTCGAAGTTCATCATGTCGCCGGAGTAGTTCTTGACGATGAACAGCACGCCGGCACCGGCCTCGACCGACTGCGCGGCGGCCAGCATCTGGTCCGGCGTTGGCGAGGTGAACACCTGGCCGGGGCAGGCGGCATCGAGCATGCCGTGGCCGACGAAGCCGGCGTGCAGCGGCTCGTGGCCGGAGCCGCCGCCGGAGATCAGCGCCACCTTGCCGGGCTTGATGTGGCGGCGCTGGACGAACTGTCGCTCGGCGCCGAGCGCGACGATGTCGGCATGCGCCGCGGCAAAGCCGTCCAGGCTCTCGGCCAGCACGGTCTCGACGTCGTTGATGAGCTTCTTCATGGCGGTTCCTGCCTTGTGGTCAGAGCGTGTCGCACAGCGTGGAGATGATCAGCGCCATCGAACGCGAGCCGGGGTCGACATGGCCCAGTGCACGTTCGCCGAGGAAGGAGGCGCGGCCCTTGATGGCATCCATGTTCGCCGTCGCTTGGGCGCTGTCCAGCGCGCACTGGCGAACCCGGGCGACCAGGCCGTCGCCTCCGGCCGCCAGCACCTTCTGCACCGGGTCGAGCACGTCGAGCAGGGTCTTGTGACCGACCTCGACCTTGCCGAGCCGGCTCAGCGCGGCGATGCCGGCGGCCAGCGCACGGGCGACGTCGTCCGCGCCGGGGTCCGCGGGGAGCTCCTTGGCCAGCGTCACCATCAGCGTGCCGAACACCGGCCCCGAGGAGCCGCCGACGGTGGACATGCAGGTCATGCCCATCGCCTTCAGCGCCTCGTTGAGGCTCTTCGTCTCCAGCTCGGCCAGCTTCGCCTGGATGGCCAATGCGCCGCGGCGCATGTTCAGGCCGTGGTCGCCGTCGCCGATCGCCGAATCGAGCGCCGTCAGCTCGTCGACATGGTCGACCAGCACCTGCGTGCAGGCCTGGATGGTCCGTTTCAACTCCATGATCAGACTCCGGGAATGCGTTGGCCGGCGCCGTCGAAGAACAGCGGCGCGCTGAACTCGACCGACACGGCGCGGCCCGGCTCGAGGCCGGTGGTGTCGCGGCACAGCGTGACCAGCTCGACTTCGCTGCTGGCGCCGCCCAGCGCCACGTGCACATGCGTCTGGTCGCCCAGGTGCTCGACCCGCCGCACCAGCGCCTGCGCGTGGCCGCGGTCGTGGCCGTTGGCGGGCGCGAGGCGCGTGCCGTCGGGGCGCACGCCGACGGTGGCGGCCGCGGCCGGGGCAGGAAGCGAGCCCACCGCCGTGCGCGGCAGCAGGTTGATGCGTGGCGCGCCCAGCCGCGCGGCGACGTAGCTGCTGACCGGGTCCTGGTAGATCTGCTGCGGCGTACCGACCTGAACCAGCCGGCCCTGCTCGAGCACGCCGATGCGCGTGGCCAGCGTCATCGCCTCGGTCTGATCGTGGGTGACGTAGAGCAGCGTCGCGCCCAGGTCCTGCTGGATGCGCTTGAGCTCCAGGCGCAGGTCGTTGCGCAGCTTGGCGTCCAGCGAGGATAGCGGCTCGTCCATCAGCGTCACCGCCGGCTCGCGCACCAGCGCACGGCCGATCGCCACACGCTGCATCTGCCCGCCGGAGAGCTTGGTCGCCGGGTTGGCCAGCTTGTCGTCGATGCGCAGCAGCTTCGCTACCTCGTGCACCTTGCGGCGCACCTCGTCCTCCGCGATTCGCCGCATCGGCGAGCGCAGCGGGAAGGCCAGGTTGTCGAACACGTTGAGGTGCGGGTACAGCGAGTACTGCTGGAACACGAAGGTCACGTCGCGCAGCGCCGGCGCCAGCGTGGTCATGTCCTGCCCGCCGATGTGCACCGTGCCGGCGTCCGGCCGCTCCAGCCCGGCCACCAGCCGCAGCGTGGTGGTCTTGCCGGCGCCGCTGGGCCCGAGCAGCACGATGAACTCGCCCGAGGCGATCTCCAGGTTCATGCCGGCGACCGCCTGCACCTCGCCGAAGCGCTTGCCGATGCCTTTCAGGACCAGGTCAGCCATGGACGGCTCCGGCGGCGAACTGCGAACGCGCAGCGCGCACGGGGGAGGCCACCTCGTGCCGCACGGTGCGCAGCGCGCGGCCGCTGGCGGCGTCGAACAGCGAGACCTGCGTGCTGTCGAAGGCCAGGCCGACATGGTCGCCGCGCCGCGCTGGAATGTCGGTGCCGACGCGGGCGCGCAGCGTCGTGCCCTGTGCGGTCTGGCAGGTCACGACCTGGCTGGTGCCCAGGTACTCGGTGCCCAGCACCTCGGCGCGCAGGGTCGACTCGGTGCTGAAGCGCACGTGCTCGGGGCGCACGCCGTACAGCAGTGTCGGGCCGGGTGCGTCCTCGCGCAGTTCGGGCGCGCTCAGCAGTGCGTCGCCGAGCCGCACCTGCGCCGCACCGGCCGTGTAGCCGCCGTCGAAAGGCAGGAAGTTCATCGCCGGCGAGCCGATGAAGTCGGCGACGAACACGCTCGCCGGCCGGTCGTAGACCTCCTGCGGCGCGCCGAGCTGCTCGATCACGCCCTGGTTCATGATCGCGATCGTGTCGGCCATCGACATCGCCTCGAGCTGGTCGTGGGTGACATAGACCGTGGTGGCTTTCAGCCGGTCGTGCAGGCCGCGCAGCTCCTGGCACATCAGCTCGCGAAACTCGGAGTCGAGTGCACCCAGCGGCTCGTCCATCATGAAGGCCAGCGGCTGGCGCACGATCGCCCGACCCAGCGCGACACGCTGACGGTCGCCGCTGGACAGGCCCGAGACCGGCTTGTCGAGCAGGTGCTCGATGCGCAGCACACGCGCCGCCTCGGCCACCTTGGCGGCGATCTGCTCGCGCGGCACGCCCTGCGAGACCAGCGGGAAGGCGATGTTGCGCCGCACGTTCATGTGCGGGTACAGCGCGAACAGCTGGAACACGAAGGCGATGTCGCGGTGCGAGGCACGCTTGAAGGTGACGTCCTCGTCGCCGAGGAAGATCTGTCCGGAGGTCGGCAGTTCCAGCCCGGCGATCATGCGCAGCGTGGTCGTCTTGCCGCAGCCCGAAGGGCCGAGCAGGCAGAAGAACTCGCCGTCCCTGACGGTGAAGCTCGAGTCCTTCACCGCGGTGAAGTCGGCGAAGGCCTTGTGCAGGTTCTGGACGCGGATCTCGGCCATCGCGGTCTACTGGGGAAACTTGGAGACGATGGTGAACATCACGACGCCGGCCAGCGTCGTCACGAACGACCAGGTGAAGAGGATCAGCGCGAAGGGCTGCAGCATCATGAAGATGCCCAGCGCGATGACCACGCAGGCGGCCATCTCCAGCGGGCCGCGGCGCAGCCATTTCGGCCACTTGGTCGTCGTGCTCATTTGCGCACCGCTCCGAAGGTGATGCCGCGCAGCAGGTGCTTGCGCAGCAGCACGGTGAAGACCAGGATGGGCACCAGGAACAGCATGGTCCCCGCCGCCACCGCCGGCCAGTCCTGGCCGCCTTCACCGATGATGATCGGGATGAAGGGCGGCGCGGTCTGCGCCTCGCCGCTGGTCAGCAGCACCGCGAAGGCGTACTCGTTCCAGGCGAAGATCAGGCAGAAGATCGCGGTGGCGACGATGCCGGTGGTCGCCTGCGGCAGCACCACCTTGCGGAAGGCCTGCAGGCGCGTGTAGCCGTCGACCATCGCCGCCTCCTCGTACTCGCGCGGGATCTCGTCGATGAAGCCCTTCAGCAGCCAGACCGCCAGCGACACGTTGACCGCGCTGTACAGCAGGATCATGCCCAGCTTGGTGTCCGACAGCCCGAGCTCGCGGTACATCAGGTAGATCGGGATGGCCACCGCGATCGGCGGCATCATGCGCGTCGACAGGATGAAGAACATCAGGTCGTCCTTGCCCGGCACCTTGAAGCGCGAGAAGGCGTAGGCGGCCATCACGCCGAGGCCGACCGACAGCAGCGTCGAGCCGATCGCGATGATCAGCGAGTTGGCGAAGCGCGGCAGGTAGTTCGAGCGGCTGACCACCACCATGTTGTTCTCGCGCGCGATGCGCTCGCAGGCGCTGGCCGGCGGCGGCAGGCTGGCGAGGTACTCGTCGGTCTGCCGCGAGCGGGTGGTGAACAGGTTGCAGAAGCCCTCGATCGACGGCTCGAACACGACCTTCGGCGGGTAGCTGATCGAGTCCGGCGGGCTCTTGATCGCCGTCAGCGCGATCCACACCAGCGGGATCAGCGTCAGCAGCGCGTACAACACGACCACCGTCGCGGCGACACGCTTGCTCGCGTTCGTCGGCTCGACGACCGAGTGTGCGGTGGAGATGCCCTTGTTCATCGGTCGTTCAGCGGTTCTTCACCGCGTTGAGTGCCTTGACGTAGATGTTCGCCAGCCCGAACACCGCGACGAACAGGATGATCGCCAACGCCGACGAGTAGCCGGTGCGCCACTTCTCGAAGGCCTCGCGCTTCAGCGTGATCGACACCACCTCGGTGGTCGAGCCCGGTCCGCCGTTGGTCAGCAGGTTCACCAGGTCGAACATCTTGAAGTTCTCGATGCCGCGGAACAGCACCGCCAGCATCACGAAGGGCAGCACCATCGGCAGCGTGATGCTCCAGAACTGCCGCCAGTTCGAGGCGCGGTCGACCTCGGCGGCCTCGTAGATGTAGTCGGGGATGCTGCGCAGCCCGGCCAGGCAGATCAGCATCACGTAGGGCGTCCACATCCAGGTGTCGACGATGACGATCGCCCAGGGCGCCAGCTTCACCGAGCCGAGCATCTCGAAGCTCGACGGCGGGATGCCGGTCAGGAAGCTGACCGCGTAGTTGAATAGCCCGATCTGCGGCTGGTAGAGGAAGGCCCAGAAGTTGCCGACCACCGCGGGGCTCAGCATCATCGGGATCAGGATCAGCGTGGTCCAGAAGCCGTGCCCGCGGAACTTGCGGTCGATCAGCCAGGCCAGCGTGAAGCCGATCAGCGTCTGCAGTGTGATGGTCCAGAACAGGAAATGCGCGGTGGCCTGCATCGGGCCCCAGATGTCGGGGTCGGTCAGGATGCTGACGTAGTGGTCGATGCCGACGCCCACCACCTCCGCGTTCGGCCGGTTGGCGCGGAAGTTGGTGAACGACAGCCGCACCGTCCAGATCAGCGGGAAGATGTTGATCGCCAGCAGCAGCAGCATCGTCGGCGCGATGAACAGCCAGGCGATGGCGCGGTCCGACAGGCCGCGCATGCGCCGCGCGAGCGGTGCGGGCGTGGCCTGAGCGGCGCGTTGGATGACAGAGGACATGGCGTTGGTGCGCGGAGGAAGGGGCCGGCGCGCGGCCGGCCCCGGTCAGGTCACTTGATCTTGCCGTCTTCCTTGAACACCTTCTTCCAGTCGGCAACGAGTCCGTCGAGCGCCTCCTTCGCCGTGCCCTTGTCGGCGACGACGAAGTCGTGCACACGCTTCTGCTCGGCCAGCAGCAGCTGCGCATAACTCGGCTCGGCCCAGAAGTCGACCACCTGGTCCATCGCGTCGAGGAACTCGGCCGCGAACGGCGCGCTCTTCTTGAAGCCCGGGTCATTCAGCACCGCCTTGTGGCAGGAGTAGCCGCCCAGCGCCCACCACTTCTTCTGCACCTCGGGCGAGGCGAACCACTTGATGTAGGCCAGCGCCTCGGCCCGGTTCGGCGAGTACGACACCACCGAGATGCCCTGGCCGCCGAGCTGCGAGCCCTTGCCCTTGTCGCTCGGGTTGACGAAGAAGCCGATCTTGTCGCCGCCGACGTTCGGGTCCTTGTACAGGCCCGGGAAGAAGGCGAACCAGTTCATCATCATCGCCACCTGGCCCGACTTGAACGCGTCCAGGCCTTCGCCCATGTACGAGTTGGTCAGGCCCGGCGGCGTGCAGCACTTGTAGAGGGACTTGTAGAACTCCAGGCCCTTGATCGCATCCGGCCCGTTGACGAAGCCGTCCATCGCGTACGGCTTCTTCGGGTCCTGGTACTTGAAGCCCATCGGGTGCAGCACGTTGCTGACGCCCATCGTGATGCCCTCCGAGCCGCGCTCGGTGAACAGGTAGGTGCCGTAGACCTTCTTGCCGTCGATCATGCGGCCGGAGAAGAACTCGGCGACCTGCTTGAACTCGGTCCAGGTCTTCGGCGCGGCGAGGTCGCGGTTGTGCTTCTTCTTGAACTCGGCCTGCAGCTCGGGCTTGGCGAACCAGTCCTTGCGGTAGGTCCAGCCGAGCGCGTCGCCCATCGCCGGCAGCGCCCAGTAGTTCGGCGTGCCCTTGGGCCATTCGGCGTAGCCGGTCACGGTGGCCGGCGCGAAGTCGCTGATCTTGATGCCTTCCTTGGCGAAGAAGTCGTTCAGCTTGACGTAGTGGCCGCTCTCGGCCGAGCCGCCGATCCACTGGCTGTCGCCGATGATCAGGTCGCACAGCTTGCCCTTGCTGTTCAGTTCGTTGAGCATGCGGTCGGCGAAGTTCGGCCAGGGCACGAACTCGAACTTCATGTTCACCTTGGTCTGGGCGGTGAAATCCTTCGACAGTTCGACCAGCGCGTTGGCCGGGTCCCAGGCCGCCCAGCACAGCGTGATGGTCTTGCCCTGCGCCTGCGCGGCGCCGCTGCCCAGGCCGAGCAGCGTGGCCACTGCCAGCGTCGACAACGCCGGCAACTTCTTCAACAAAGAGGTCATGAGGGTCTCCTAACGTTTGTTCGATTCACGAGCACACACATCCGACCGCCGTCAATGCAGGTTCTCGGCCGTCAGGATCTCGACGCGCGGCTGCACCACGTTGAGTGCCCCGCGCACGTTCTCGCACAGCGCGCGCAGCACCCGCGCGGCGGTGGAGATGCAGTAGTGGATGTCCTGGTGCAGCACGTAGGCGAGGCCGTTGGCGCCCAGCAGCGCACGGTGCTCGTCGCTGAAGTCGTGCGCCGCCACCGCGACCGTGCCGGTCAGCCCCAGGCTCTCGAGCGCACGCGCCACGCCGGCGCTGCCCGAGCCCACGTTGTAGATGCCGGCCACGCGGGCCAGGTCGACGCTCTTGCTGCGCAGGAAACGCAGCATCGCGCGGCTGGCGGCGGCGTCGCCGGGCGGCAGGTCGGGCGTGCGCACGACCTTCAGCTTCGGGAAACGCTCCTCGATCACCTGCGCGAAACCGATGCGCCGCTCGATCTCGGCCGACAGGCGCGTCGCCTGCGAACTCAGCAGCAGCGTGTCGCGCGGACCGGTGGCCATGCGGCCGAGCAGCAACCCGGCGGTGCGGCCGGCGGCACGGCTGTCGGCGCCGATGTGGGTCTCGCGCATCGATCCGGCGACGTCGGAGAACAGCGTGATCACGTGCACGCCGGTGCGCACCAGCTCGTTGATCGCCAGCTTCACCGGCGGCAGGTCGGGCGCCATCAGCGCCACCGCGTCGCAGTCGGCCAGTTGCGCCAGGTCGGCCGAGAACTGCGCGGCGTCCAGCGTGGGCAGGCGGTGTGTCACCTCGGTGATGTGCTGGTGGCGGAACTCACCGGCGGTCTGCGCGATGAGGCGGTCGACCAGCTCGACGAAGGGCGAGGGCTCGGCCGGCAGCACGAAGGCGAAGCGGAAGTTCTCGCCCTTGCGCGGCCGGCCGCGCGGCGGCGGCGAGCCCAGCTCGGCGACGACCTGCAGCACGCGCTGCATGGTCTCGGCGTTGACGCCGGGGCGCTTGTTCAGCACCCGGTCGACCGTGGCCGTGCCGACGCCCGCTCGGGCGGCGATGTCGGCGATGGTGGTCGGCGTGGCCATGGTGGGCAGGTCGGATGGCTTCAGGTTAGAACCATCAATAAATAAATCAATCAGGGTTTCAGTGGAGATCCGGGCGGCATGCGGGTAGGTCCTGAGACCGCCTCTATTGACAACGTTTTCACGTCGCCTAGCATCGCGGCGTGGATTCCAAACCAACGAGGAGGAGACGATGACGAGGCGATCGATCGGTGCCGGCGCGCTGCTGCTGGGCCTGTGGACGGGTTTGCCGGCGGCGGCCGGTACCACGCTGACGGTGGCGTCTTTCCCCAGCTTCGACGAGGCGGTGAAGGTCGCGATCCCGGAGTTCAGGAAGAAGTTTCCGGACGTCGAGATCAAGCTGGTGAGCCTCGCCTACCCGGATCACCACACCGCGATGACGACCGCACTGGCCACCGGAACCAAGCTGCCTGATGTGATGGCTGTTGAAATCGGTTTCATTGGCAAGTTCGCCGAATCGGGCGGGCTGGAGGACCTCGGCGTGGCACCGTACAGCGCGATGCAGTACCAGAAGCAGTTCGCGCGTTTCACCTATCCGCAGGCGATGAGCGGCCTGGGCAAGCTGGCCGCCATCCCGGCCGACATCGGCCCGGGTGCGCTGTTCTATCGCAAGGACCTGCTCGACAAGGCCGGCGTGAGCGAGGCGGAGTTGACGAAGTCCTGGGACGGCTTCGTCGAGGCCGGCAAGAAGGTCAAGGCGGCCACCGGCGCCTACATGATCGCCAGCGCGGTCGACCTGAAGGACATCTACATCCGCTCCGGTCTGAAGGACGGCGAGGGCATCTACTTCGACAAGGGCGGCAAGGTGCTGGTCGATTCGCCGCGCTTCCAGAAGGCTTTCGAGCTGGCCAAGGCGGCACGTGTGGCCGGCATCGACGGCAAGATCAACGCCTGGTCGAACGAGTGGGGCGAGGGCTTCAAGCGCGACAAGATCGCCACGCAGATGATGGGTGCGTGGCTCGGCGGCCACCTGGCCAGCTGGCTGGCGCCGGACACCAAGGGCAACTGGCGCTCGGCGCAGCTGCCCAACGGTGCGTTCGCGTCCTGGGGCGGTTCGTTCTACGCGATCCCGAAGAAGGCGGAGAACAAGAAGCTGGCCTGGGAGTTCATCAAGTTCATGACGCTCGACAAGGAGCAGCAGCTGCGCGCCTTCCGTGCACTCGATGCCTTCCCGGCGCTGGTGGCGGCGCAGGACGACGCCTTCGTCGACCAGCCGATCGCCTTCCTCGGCGACCAGAAGGCACGCCAGCTGTGGAAGGTGTCGGCGGCGAAGATCCCGGCCACCGCCGTGCACCGCCAGGACCCGGTGGCGCAGGAGATCGTCAACGCCGAGCTGGAGAACGTGCTCGAGAAGGGCAAGGACATCAAGCAGGCGCTGGTCGACGCGAAGGCGCAGATCGAGAAGCGCGTGCGGCGCTGAGCAGCCTCGCATCGACGACGAAAGGCCCCGCGGGGCCTTTCGTCGTTGGCGCGCCGCGCTCAGCCCTCGCTGTAGCGGAAGTACGCGAAGTCGGCCACCGCCAGAACGCCGCCCAGCGACTGGCAGGCCAGGCCGATGTAGTTGCCGGTGAAGCCGAAACTTCGCGCCACGTTGTCGCCCTCGAAGTGCGTGGCGTGTTCGTCGGACAGCAGCGCCATCGGCAGCGGCGGGCCGATGTCCTGCCAGTCTGTGCCGTCGACGCGCCACGAGAAACGCAGCGTCGTGCCGGCGAAGCGCACGCGCAGCCCGACCTCACCGCTGGCGGGCAGGGGCCGCGGCAATGCCGGCTCGCTGGGCGCACCGCGGTCGTTGACCGTCAGGCGCAGCACCCGGCCTCCGGACCGGTCGTCGTGGCTGACGTGCAGGTAGGCGTGGTTGCGGGTGTTGTAGTAGGCGACCAGCCCGGCGCATTGCTGGAAGTCCACCGGCGCGAAGTCGAGCTCGGTCTCGGCTTCGCAGTCGAAGGCCTGCTGGCGGCGCGCGACCAGGCTCTGCTCGAAGCAGGACATCAGCGACTCGCGGCCGACCAGGCGCAGGTGGCCTGGGCGCGCGCTCAGCGACAGCCAGGCGCCGGCCGGCGCGCGCAGCGTGTTCCAGTGCGGCGACAAGACGGCGCCGTCGAAGTGATCGATCTCGGCGTCGGCCGGGAAGGGCTCTGGCGGCAGGTTCGGGGCCGACACTGCGGTGCGCGGATGGTTGTCGCCGTGCGCGAGGCGCGGCCAGCCCTCGGCGGTCCATTCGAGCTTCTGCAACGCGGTCTCGCGGCCCAGCGGGCAATGCAGTGCGTCCAGCGAGTAGGCGGCCGGCGCCTGGGACGGTGCATCCTGCCGCCACTCGACCGGCCGGCCGCACAGGTGGGCCAGGTACCACTCGCCGCGGCCTGTGTCGACGATGCTCGCGTGGCCGGCGCGCTGCAGTCCGGCAGGTGAGCTGCCATGCGCCGTCAGCAGCGGGTGGATCGGGCTGAGCTCGTAGGGGCCGGTGATCGAGCGCGAGCGGGCGATCGTCACCGCGTGCTCGTAGAAGGTGCCGCCTTCGGCGGTCAGCAGGTAGTACCAGCCATCGCGCTTGTACAGGTGCGGGCCTTCGGTCACCGCCAGCGAGCTGCCGAGGAAGATGCGGTGCACCTCGCCGGCCAGCCGCCGTGCGTCGCGGTCGTACTGCTGCAGCAGGATGCCGCAGAACGGATGGTGGCCGGGGCGGTGGTCCCACTGCATGTTGAGCAGCCAGCTGCGTCCGTCGTCGTCGTGGAACAGCGAAGGGTCGAAGCCGCTGCTGTTCAGGTAGACCGGCTCCGACCAGGGGCCGTCGATGCTCGGTGCGGTGACCAGATAGTTGTGCGTGTCCTTGTGGGCGCCGAGCAGGCTGCGCACGTTGGTGTAGATCAGGTGGAACAGCCCGTCGCGCCAGCTCAGGCACGGCGCCCAGATGCCGCCGGAGTCGGGGTTGCCGCGCATCTCGAGCTGGCTGCTGCGCGTCAGCGCGTAGCCGGCGGGCCGCCAGTGCACCAGGTCACGCGAATGATGCAGGCGCACGCCCGGCCACCACTCGAAGGTCGAGGTGGCGAGGTAGAAGTCCTCGCCGACACGCAGGATGGACGGGTCGGGATGGAAGCCCGGCAGCACCGGGTTGTGGATCGTCGCGGTGCTCATGAGTGTGGCAACGTTTTCATGTTCGTGCGTGAAATGCGCGGCCGTGCCGCGCGTGGAGTGAACAGGGTCAGGGCTTGAAACGAACCCAGCGGCCGCCCTTGGCCGACGAGGCGACGACGGCTTCGATGAAGGCGACACCGGCGATGCCGTCGTGCAGCGTCGGGAAGTGCGCTGCCTTGTCCGCTTTCGCACCACCCTTGCGCGCGGCACGAATGGCCTGCGCGATCTCGCTGTAGAGCGTCGCGAAACCTTCGAGGTAACCCTCGGGGTGCCCGGCCGGGATGCGGCTGACCCGCGCCGCGCTGGCGTTCGCGGCGCCGGTGGCGCGCGCGATGATCTGCGTAGCCTGGCCGAACGGCGACCAGTGCAGCTGGTTCGGGTGCTCCTGCTTCCACTCGATGCCGCCCTTGCTGCCGTAGACGCGGATGCGCAGGTTGTTCTCGTTGCCAGGCGCCACCTGGCTGGCCCACAGCAGGCCGCGCGCGCCGTTGGCGTAGCGCAGCATCACCTGCGCGTTGTCGTCGAGCTTCCGCCCTTTGACGAAGCTGCTCAGCTCGGCGCACAGCTCGTCGATCTGCAGCCCGGTGATGTAGGCCGCGAGGTTGTGCGCATGGGTGCCGATGTCGGCGATCGCGCCGCCGATGCCGTTGCGCTTCGGGTCGGCGCGCCACTCGGCCTGCTTCTGGCCGGTGGCTTCCAGCTTCTCGGTCAGCCAGTCCTGCGGGTACTCGACCTGCACGACGCGGATCTCGCCCAGTGCACCGTCGTGCACCATCTGCCGCGCGTGGCGCACCATCGGGTAGCCGGTGTAGTTGTGGGTGACGGCGAACACCCGCTTGTGCTTCGTCGCCAGTGCGAGCAGCTTCCTGGCGTCCTTGCTCGTCGTCGTGACCGGCTTGTCGCAGATGACGTGGATGCCGGCCTTCAGGAAGGCCTCCGCCACAGGCGCATGCAGGTGGTTGGGCGTGACGATGGCCACCGCTTCGATGCCGTCGGGCCGGGCCGCTTCGGCCTTGGCCATCGCCGCGTAGTCGCTGTAGATGCGCTCAGGCGCCAGGCCGATCGCCAGGCCCGAGCGCAGGGCCTTCTCGGGGCTGGCCGACAGCGCCCCGGCGACGAACTCGTAGTGGTCGTCCAGCCGCGCCGCGATGCGGTGCACCGCGCCGATGAACGCCCCTTCGCCGCCGCCGACCATGCCGAGGCGGATGCGCGCCGGCATCGTTGCCCCGTTCTTGTTCTTGCTGCCTTCGATGGCCATCGTGCGGTCCTCAGAGTCCGAGCATGCGCTTGAGCTGCGCGGCGTCGTGGGCTGCGCCGGCGAAGTCGTCGAAGGCCTTCTCGGTGACGCGGATGATGTGGTCGCGGATGAACGGTGCGCCTTCGGCCGCGCCCTGCTCGGGGTGCTTGAGGCAGCACTCCCATTCCAGCACCGCCCAGCCTTCGTAGCCGTACTGCGCCATCTTCGAGAAGATCGCCTTGAAATCGACCTGGCCATCGCCCAGCGAGCGGAAGCGCCCGGCACGGTTGATCCACGGCTGGTAGCCCGAGTACACGCCCTGGCGGCCGTCGGGCCGGAACTCGGCGTCCTTGATGTGCAGCGAGGTGATGCGCGAGTGGTAGATGTCGATGAAGGCCAGGTAGTCGAGCTGCTGCAGCACGAAGTGCGAGGGGTCGTAGTTGATGCAGCAGCGCGGGTGGTTGTTCACGCGCTCGAGGAACATCTCGAAGGTCACGCCGTCGAACAGGTCCTCGCCGGGGTGCAGCTCGAAGGCGACGTGGCAGCCGGCGTCGTCGAAGGCGTCGAAGATCGGCCGCCAGCGCCTGGCCAGTTCGTCGAAGGCGGTCTCGACCAGGCCGGCCGGCCGCTGCGGCCACGGGTACAGGTAGGGCCAGGCGAGCGCGCCGGGGAAGCTGACGTTCGAGCTCAGCCCGAGGTTCTTCGAGGCCTTGGCCGACAGCAGCATCTGCTGCACCGCCCAGCGCTGCCGCTCGGCCGGCCTGCCCTTCACCGCGGCGGGTGCGAAGGCGTCGAAAGCCTCGTCGTAGGCCGGGTGCACCGCGACCAGCTGGCCCTGCAGGTGGGTGCCGAGCTCGGTGATCGTGATGCCGTTCGCCTTCGCGATGCCGGCGAACTCGTCGCAGTAGGTCTTCGACTCGGCCGCCAGCGCCAGGTCGAACAGGCGGGCGTCCCACGACGGTACCTGAACACCCTTGAAGCCCAGCGAGGCGGCCCACTTGGTGATTGCCGGCCAGGAGTTGAACGGCGCCGCGTCGCCGGCGAACTGCGCCAGGTAGATGCCGGGGCCCTGGATGTTGCTTGCCATCGGGAGTCTCCTTGGGTGAGTGGGGTTGGCCTCAGTCGTCGCGGCGCTCGGAGCGCCACACCGCGCCCAGCGCCTGCAGCTTGCGCCAGCTCGACAGCTGCTCGTCGGACAGCGCGTCGAGGAAGTCGGACAGCCGCTTGGACTTGACCATCGTGTAGACCGTCAGCGCCGTGGTCAGCACAAACACCACGCCGAAGATCCACAGCCGGCGCGACAGCGGCGCCTCGGCCTCGGCGAGCAGGTTCATGCCCAGGAAGCCGGTGGTCACCGTGCCGATCAGGCCGAAGATGGTCACCACCGTCAGCCGCACCACGGTGTTGGCCTGGCGGCGCAGGCTGTCGGCGTCGAGGTAGGTGTTCATGTCCTCGATGCGCTCCTTGACCTCGCCGTACAGCGAATCGAGCTTCAGGTGCTCGGCGCACATCTGGAACAGCGCGCGCACCTGCGCCTGGTCGGACACCTCGTGGAACCAGTAGCGGTGGGTGAAGCGCAGGAAGCCCTCGAAGCTGCCGCGGATGGCGCGCTTGAAGCGCTTGACGCTGGCGGGCTTGCGCACGTCCAGGCCCTTCAGCGCCTCGACCAGGCGGTCGCTGAACATCAGCAGCGCCGCCTTCTGGAAGTGCGCGATCAGGAACAGCAGGAAATGCTGGTGGCGGAACTGCGCCAGCACGCCGCGGTCGCGGCAGCCGTAGAACTGCGACTGCGCCGAGCCGATCACCACCAACGCATGGCCGCTGCACAGGTAGCGGGTGTTCGGCGCGGCGCCGCCGTCGGCCCAGAAGCGGTCGTAGCAGAAGCGCTGCTCGAAGTCGGCCAGATGCTGCTCGCCGTAGGGCAGCATCGCGTCGGCGGTGGCCGCGCCGGTGACCAGGCCGAGGCGGATGAAGTCGCCGCGCGTCAGCCGGCGCGGGTCGTCGATCGCCAGGTAGGCCATCATCGGCATGCGGTAGTACTCGATCTGGCGCACGCGCAGCGTGGCATCTGCGTCGGCGTGATCGGCCACCAGCGGCGCCAGCACGAAGGCCCAGTGCGAGGCAATCCGTGGTGCGCGGTGCTCGGCCACGTGGGCGAGGAAGGTGTCGCGCTCGCGCGTGTCGGAGGCGGCCAGCACACGGCCCTGCGCATCCAGCCATTCGCAGCCGGCCAGGCAGTTCAGCGCGCGGCCCTGCGCGTCCCAGCCGGCCGGGTAGGCGCGGCCGAAGCGGTACAGCACCTCCTGCGCGACGTCCAGCGGCAGATCGCTGGCGGCGACCTCGACGTTGAGCATCACCACGTCGACGTCGAAGAAGAAGTACAGGTCGACGTGCACGATGTCGAGCAGCACCGGCGCATCGCCGGGCCGCGGCGTCACGCGCACCGCGGCGATGTCGTGGCGGCGGAACACGCGCATCGGTGCGCCGCCGTCGTCGGACTCCTTGTCGCGGCCGGCACGGCCCTCGCCGAACAGGAAGCGCTGCACCACCGGCAGGAAGGAGACGAACTCGTTGTAGTGGCGCTCGTGGAAGCCGGCGCTGTCGCCGGTGAACTCGTCGACCACCTCGCGCCAGGGCGAACGGTCGGCCATGTCGCGCAGGTGCTGCCAGGGCGGCGCGTCGTCGCCGCTGCCGCGTGCGCGCGGCAGCAGCCGCAGCGGCCACAGCAGCACCTGGCGCAGGTGGCGCACCGCCGCATCGGCCTGCCCGGCGGGCCGCGGTGCAGCGAGCGATGCGGGGGCGCTCCCGATCATCGGCGCAGTGTAGGTCGGGGCCTCAAGGTGTGCCACGGGTGCTCAACCCCAGGGTCTGGGCGCCGATGCAGCGGCCCATCGTCGTGCCATGCTCGATGGCGCTGCGGAAATGGATGCCGGCGTACAGGCGCGAGGCCGCGGCCTGCTCGGACGCGGCGGCAAAGCTGCGGAAGCGCTGCGGGCCCCAGCCGCGGTCGTTGTGGGCGCGGTCCTCGAAGGCGGTGTCGCGGCCGTAGAACGCTTCCAGCACCGCCGCCGCCGAACCGGACTGCACCGAGTGGCCCGAGGGGTATTCGGGGAAGGGCGGCGTCTCCATCAGCGGCGGCACCCAGTTGGCGTCGAAGGCGAGCTGGATGTAGGTCACCGGGCGCAGCAGGTTGACCTGGTACTTGACCTTCCAGGTCGCGACGAAGGCGTCGGACATCGCCATCGTCAGGCGCGCGTACTGCTCGGCTGCGTCCGGCAGCCTAGCCTTGCGGTCGCGCAGCAGGTCGGTGAGGATCCAGGCCCAGTGGCCGGCCGGGGTCGGCGTCTTGCCCGGGTCGTCGGCCCAGTACAGCGCGATCCGCCGCTGCTCTTCGGTCGGCTGCACGCCGGCGCGGCGCACTTCGTCGGCCTCGCGATGGAAGGCCGAGCCGGGTGTCTCGTCGTAGCGCGGCGGGCCGGGCGGTGCGCAGCGCTGCTGCGCGGCGGCCACGAAAGGCCGGTTGTCGCCCCAGTTCGGCAGCAGCGGGCGGGCGAAGCGTGGCGGCGTCGGCACCCAGGCGCCGGGGCCGCTGGGCGAGACGTAGGCCGCGTCCAGCCGCGTGCGGCGCGGCCCGGTCGGGTCGTGGCCGCCGTCGGTGCGCGCCCACGTCATCAGCGCCATCGCCAGCAGCTTGCCGTGCGTCTCCGAGCGGATGATGACCTCGGGCGTGCGCTGCGCCGGGTCGAAGTCGGCCGCCTGCGCAACCGGCATGTTGCGCTCCAGCGCCTCGAAGCGCGCCTTCCAGTCGGGCGGCGCGTTGGGCAGCAGCATCTGCGTCAGCGCGGCCAGCGTCGCGTTGGCCACGGTCGGCCAGTGCAGCACCTCGTCGGGCTGCGCGGCGGGCAGCGATTCGAGCTCGCTCAGCTGGCCGGCGAAGCTGCGCCGGCCGGGGGTGCCGGCGACGATGGACTCGTAGAGCCCGAGGCCGAGGTAGGCCATGGTGCGCGCCGCCACCGGCGGCGACTGCCCCGGCGTCTGCTGGATCGCCGGCAGCACGACACGGAACCACTCGGTGGCCACCGCGGCGCTGTAGCGCGAGGCATCGGGAATCACCGCCTGCGCCTGCACCGCGCCGACGCCGCACAGCAGCGCGAGCCCCAAGGCCTTCACCGCCTTCAAGGCGCCCATGGCAGCAGCCCCTTCTGTCGGTCGAGCAGGTAGAAGTTATCGGCTGCGGCGTCGAACCAGGGGCTGGTCAGCGCCGCGTCGCCCGGTTTCGCCCCCGGCCACAGCACCCGCACGCGCGCCGCCGTCGCGTCGCCCAGGCCGACGTGCAGGAAGCCCACCGTGCCGCTGACATGGCCACCGCCGACCAGCTGCTCGCGGCGCTGGATGCGCCCGCCCGATTCGACCTCCAGCCAGGCGCCGATCGCGTCGCGGTTGCCGCCGTCCTGGCGCAGCCGCAGCTGCAGCCAATGGCCGATCGGCTTCGGCGCCGCGGCCGTGCCGGCACCGACGTTGCGCCACAGCTTCGCACGCTCCCAGCGGTTGACGATCACCGCGTCGAGCAGGCCGTCGCGGTTGAGGTCGACCAGCAGGCCGCCCCGGCCACGCTGGTAGTTGAGCAGGCCGCTGTCGCCGGCCGCTTCGACGAAGCGGCCTTCGGGCGTGCCGAGCAGCAGGTTGCTCGGGTCGAGCAGCGCGAAGTCGGCCATGTTGCCGACGTTGCCCTTGACGACGAAGAGGTCGTGCAGCCCATCGTTGTTGACGTCGGCGAACTGCGCATGCCAGGCCGTCGACGGATGCACGTCGCCGCCGGCGAAGGGCCGGTGCGCGGTGACACCTTTCGCGAACGCGACGTCGCGGTACTCCGGGCGCGCTGCGCCGGCGGCCAGCACCTGCAGCTTGTTGTCGGCCATGCTGGTCAGGTAGTAGGCCGGCAGGCCGCTGCCGTCGAGGTCGGCGCTGGCGATGCCCATGCCCCAGATCTGCAGCGGCTTCCAGCCCTCGGCGGCGCTGAACAGGCGCGGCGGTGTGCCGGGTGCGACGTGCCAGAGCTGCTCCTGCCCACCCTTGTAGTACTCGCGGTCGTTGGTGATGCGCAGCGAGGGCAGCCCGCTGCGATCCCAGTCGGTGAACATCATGCCCAGCGAGCAGTAGGCCGGCTTCAGCGCCTGCGGCGCATCGAACTTCAGCGTCTCGCCGGCGGCTGGCCGCACCAGCTGGTTGTCGGTGCAACTGCCCCAGGGGAAGTCGGGCCGCGCGCGGTCGATGTAGGTGCCGATGGCCAGCGTCGGGCGTGTGTCGCTGCCCAGCCAGGCGGCGGCGAAGGCGGTGGTCCACTGGTTGCCGCCCTGGAAGCCCCAGCGTTCGTTGGCGCGTTCGAACTGGCAGTTGCCGAGCGAACGCATCAGCAGCGTCTCGCCGACACGCAGCACCACCAGGTCAAGCTGGCCGTCGCCGTCGAGGTCGACCGGGTAGGCGCCCAGCGTGCTGGTCAGCTCCAGGCCGGCACGTTCCTGCACGAACTTCAGCGCGCCGCCGGGGCTGCTCCGATTGCGGTAGAACTTCGAGCGATTCGCGCCACCGGCGATGAACAGCGAGGGCAGCCCGCTGCCGTCGCAGTCGAAGGCGGCGACGCCGCCGCCGACCATGTACTCCCAGTCGCCGTCGAAGCGGCTCTGGATGCCGGCGGCATCGGTCTCGTCGACGAACCTCGGCACCACCGGCGCCGCCGTGACCAGCGAAGCTGCCAGCGACGCGGCGAGCACGAACGTGGCGACGATCGCGCGGCGCATGCTCAGGCCAGCTTCGCCTTCGGCTTCTGGCCGAGGATGATCATGCCCAGCACGTCGTCCTGCGTGACGTCGGCGATGTTGACCGTATCGACCACCTGGCCGTTCTTCATCACCGTCGCGCGGTCGCAGACCTCGAACACGTCGGCCATGTCGTGGCTGATCAGGAAGATCGCGATGCCCTGTTCCTTCAGGCGCGCGATGGTGTCGAGCACCATGCGCGTCTCGGCCGGGCCGAGCGCCGCGCAGGGCTCGTCCATGATCAGGATGCGCGCGTTGAAGTACAGCGCACGGGCGATCGCCACCGTCTGCCGCTGGCCACCGGACATCGCGCGCACCGGCTTGCGCAGGTCGGTGAAGTTCGGGTTCAGGCGCTGGATCACCTGGCGTGCCTCGTGCTCCATGCGGTCGGCGTCGAGCGTGCGCCACGGCGTCAGCAGCTCGCGGCCGAGGAACAGGTTGGACGGCGCGTCGAGGTTCTCGGCCAGTGCCAGCGTCTGGTGGATGGTCTCGATGCCGGCGGCGCGGGCCTCGCGCGGGGTGTTGAAGCGGTGCTGCTGGCCGTGCACGACGATGGTTCCGTCGTCGGGCGGGTAGACGCCCGACAGCACCTTGATCAGCGTGCTCTTGCCGGCGCCGTTGTGGCCGAGCAGGCCGACGACTTCACCGGCATGCAGGTTGCAGCTGGCGCGCTCGACCGCGTGGATGCCGCCGAAGCGCTTGGACACGCCCTGCACGTCGACGACGACTTCTGCACTGGTGCTCATTTGCCCTGCCTGCGGTTGTAGACCACGTCGAACCAGACGGCGGCGATCAGGATCATGCCGATGAAGATCTGCCGCATCGGGCTGGAGACGTCCATCAGCACCATGCCGTTGTCCAGGCTCTGGATCAGCAGCGCGCCGACGATCGCGCCGGCGATCGTGCCGGTGCCGCCGGCCAGCGAGGTGCCGCCGATCACCGTCGCGGCGATCACGTACAGCTCGGCCATCTGGCCGATCGAATGGGTGCCCGAGTTCAGCCGTGAGGTGGTGATCACCGCGGCGATCGCCGACAGCGCACCCATCAGGCCGAACAGCATCAGCAGCACCCGCTTGGTCGGCAGGCCCGACAGCAGCGCCGCCTCCGGGTTGCCGCCGTAGGCGAAGACGTAGCGGCCGAAGCGGGTCTTCTGCGCGACCACGGTCAGCACCGCGGCCACCGCGATCAGGATCAGCACCGGCACCGCGATGCCTTTGCCGGGAGGCGTGGCGCCTTCGCTCGCCGCCGACGGGTCGGGATAGGCGCTGACCACCGCGACGAAGGCGAGGATGGCCGCGCAGCTGATGCCGACCTTGACCGCGTCAGCCCAGGCCGGCGCCATCGCCGCGCCGTAGCGGGCCCGCGAGCGGCGCGTGGCGAGTGCCGCGGCGATCACCAGCACGCAGGCGATCGCACCGACCACCCAGCTCCAGAAGGTGCCGATCGAGCCGTGCACGCCGCCGCCCAGGCGCTGGTAGGTCAGCGACAGCGGCGCCAGCGTCTGGCCGTCGGCGACCAGGAAGGCGCTGCCGCGCCACATCAGGTAGCCGGCCAGCGTGACGACGAAGGCCGGCACCTCGCGGTAGGCCGTCCACCAGCCCTGGAAGGCGCCGATCAGCACGCCGCCGAGCAGCCCGGCGGCGATGCCGGCCAGCCAGGCGCCGGGCGTCTCCGCGCCCAGCCCGGTGACCTGCACCCACGCGATGATCATGCCGGTGACCGCCATCTGCGAGCCGACCGACAGGTCGATCTGCCGCGCGACGATGATGAACACCATGCCGCAGGCCATGATGGCCGTCACGCAGGTCTGGATCGACAGGTTGTAGAGGTTGCGCGGCGACAGGAAGATGCCGTCGGTGGCGATCGCCAGCAACACCCAGATCACCGCCAGCGCGATGACCAGCGAAGAGAAGCGCGGGTCGAAGCCCGCTCTCTCGAACCATGAACGCATGCGCGTTCTCCCGAGGGATGCGTTTCCGTGGGGGATCGAGAAGGCGCCGGCGTGGGGGCGCCGGCGCCTCTCGACAGCTACGGCATCACTTGCAGGCGGCCGGCGCCTTGGCCGCGTCCACGCCCTGGCAGACCTGGGCCTTGGTGACCCAGCCGGCGTCGATGACCACCTTGAGGTTGTCCTTGGTGATCGGCACCGGCTTCAGGAACACCGAGCGGATCTTCAGCTTCTTGGTGCCGCCGCTCCAGTCGGCCGCGCCCTTTAGGTCGCCCAGCTTGGTGCCGCCGGCCATCTGCGCCGCGAAGGTGCCGGCGGCCTTGCCGAGTTCACGCGCGTCCTTCCACACCGACACGGTCTGCTCGCCGCGCGCGACGCGGTTCAGCGCGGCGACGTCGCCGTCCTGGCCCGACACCGGGATGCCGACCATGTTCTGCGCCTTCAGCGCCGCGACCACGCCGCCGGCGGTGCCGTCGTTGGAGGCGACCACCGCGTCGACCTTGTTGTTGTTCTTGGTCAGGATCTGCTCCATGTTCTTCTGCGCGTTCTCCGGCGCCCAGCCGTCGGTGTACTGCTCGCCGACGATCTTGATGTCGCCCTTGTCCATCGCCGCCTTCAGCACCTCGCGCTGGCCGCCGTTGAGGAAGTCGGCGTTCGGGTCGGTCGGCGAGCCCTTGATGAACACGTAGTTGCCCTTGGGGCGAACCTTCAGCACTTCGCGCGCCTGCATGCGGCCGACCTCGACGTTGTCGAAGGTCAGGTAGAGCACGCCGGTGTCCTGGATCAGGCGGTCGTAGGCGACCACCGGGATCTTCGCCTCCTTGGCCTTGGCCACCGCCGGGCCGATCGCGTCGGCGTCCTGGGCGAGGATGATCAGCGCCTTGGCACCCTTGGCGATCAGTGCCTCGACGTCGGCGAGCTGCTTCTCGTTGCTGCCCTGCGCGTCGGCCGAGATGTACTTCGCGCCGGCGGCTTCGAGCGCGGCCTTGATCGCCGCTTCGTCCTTCTTCCAGCGCTCTTCCTGGAAGTTCGACCAGGACACGCCGATCACCTCGCCCTTGGCCTGCACGGCCGGGGCGGTGGCGAGGGCTCCGGTGGCGACCAGCGTCGCCGCGAAGATGGCCTTCAGTTTCATGGGTCTTGTCTCCTTCTGTTGTGGGCGCCCGCCGGTAAGCGTGGGCGGTCGAACGACCGCATCGGGGCCGGCATCAGCGGGACGCTGCTCGCCCATGGGCGAGTGATGCCGGCCGGGTGGAAAGTGGGGAAGGGCCGCTAGCTCCTTCAGACGTAGTTGCCGACCAGCTGCTCGAGCCGCTCCTGGCGGCCCGAGCGCGGCTGCGGCTCGAGGTCGGTGGCGGCCACCAGCCTGGCCAGGCTGTCCAGCGACTGCTTGCCGGCCAGGATGCTCTTGCCGAGCTTGCCGTTCCAGCCGGCATAACGCTCGTCGACATGGGCCGCCAGCGCGCCGTCGCTGATCATCTTCTCGGCCACCAGCAGCGCACGTGCGCACAGGTCCATCGCGCCGGCGTGGCCGGCGATCAGGTCGTCGGGGTCGATCGACTGGCGGCGCAGCTTGGCATCGAAGTTCAGCCCGCCGCTGGTGAAGCCACCGCCTTGCAGGATGTGGTACAGCGCCAGCGCCACCTGCGGCAGGTTGTTGGGGAACTGGTCGGTGTCCCAGCCGAGCATCTCGTCGCCGCGGTTCATGTCGATCGAGCCGAAGATGCCCAGCGCCTGCGCCAGCACGATCTCGTGCTCGAAGGTGTGGCCGGCGAGTAGCGCGTGGTTCTGCTCGATGTTGACCTTGACCTCCTTCTCCAGGCCATGCGCCTTCAGGAAGCCGTACACCGTGGCGACGTCGTAGTCGTACTGGTGCTTGGTCGGCTCGGCCGGCTTCGGCTCGATCAGGATCGCGCCCTTGAAGCCGATCTTGTGCTTGTGCTCGACGACCATCGTCAGGAAGCGGCCGAACTGCGCCAGCTCGCGCTTCAGGTCGGTGTTGAGCAGCGTCTCGTAGCCTTCGCGGCCGCCCCACAGCACGTAGTTCTCGCCGCCCAGCTCGTGGGTCAGCTCGAGCACGTTCTTCACCTGCGCGCCGGCGTAGGCGAACACCTCGGGGTCGGGGTTGGTCGCCGCGCCGGCCATGTAGCGGCGGTTGGAGAACAGGTTGGCAGTGCCCCACAGCAGCTTGACGCCGGTGGCCGCCATCTTCTTCTCGAACACCTCGCCGATGCGGCGCACGTTCAGGTTCGATTCGCGCAGCGTCGCGCCTTCCGGCGCGATGTCGCGGTCGTGGAAGGTGAAGTAGGGCGCACGCAGCAGGCGGAACAGGTCGAAGGCGACATCGGCTTTGTGCTGAGCCTGCAGCATCGGGTCGCCGCCGGCGGCGTGCCAGGGGCGCTGGAAGGAATCGCCACCGAACGGGTCGAGCCCGTTCCAGACGAAGCTGTGCCAGTAGCAGACGGCGAAGCGCAGATGCTCGGCCATGCGCTTGCCGAGCACCTTGCGATCGGGGTCGTACCAGCGGTAGCCCATCGGCCGCTTCGCGCTCGGCTTGAAGCGCGGGCCTTCGAAGCGCAGCGGCTCCTTCAGCGTGAAGTAGCGGTCGGACGCGGGTGCCGGCGCGGGTTGGGTGGTGCGGGTCTTCTTCATGGTGTCCTGGGTTCGGGTTCAGCGCGCGAGATCGCGCGCCAGCGGGTAGAGGCGTTGCCAGTCGGCGTGCCGCTGCGCGTGCAGCGCCACCTGACCGGGGCGGGGCACGAAGCTGCGCAGCCGCGTGGCCGGCCGCGCGACGGCGATGCCCTCGCCGGTGGCCATGCGCGCCAGGCGCGCGGCGCCGAGCGCACAGCCGATGTCGCTCTCGGCGACCTGGTGCAAGGGGATGCCGAGCACGTCGGCGAGGATCTGCGCCCACAGCGGCGAGCGGGCGCCGCCGCCGATCAGCGAGGCTTCGGCCAGCGTGGTGCCGGCGCTCTGCAAGGACTGCTGCGCGTCGCGCATCGCGTAGGCCACCCCTTCGAGCACGGCCAGCGTCATCTGCGCGCGGCTCGTGTCGGCGGCCAGGCCGAGGAAGCCGCCGCGCACGCGCGCGTCGTTGTGCGGCGTGCGTTCGCCGGAGAGATAGGGTGCGAACCAGACCGGGCTGGCACCGCTCGCGGCGCTGTCGAGTTCGGCGAGCAGTTCGGCTTCGCTGCGGCCGCACACCGAGGACCACCAGGCCAGCGCCGACGCCGCCGACAGCAGCACGCCCATCTGGTGCCAGGTGCCGGGCACCGCGTGACAGAAGGCGTGCACCGCACGCGCCGGGTTGGGCGCGAAGGTCGCCGTGGTGGCCCACAGCACGCCCGAGGTGCCCAGCGAGACGAAGGCATCGCCCGGGTGCACCGCACCGACGCCGACCGCGCCGGCCGCGTTGTCGCCTGCACCGCCGGCAATCAAAGGGGCACGGCGGAAGCCCCAGCGCACGGCCAGTTCCGGGCGCAGCTGCCCGGCCGGCTCGCTGCCTTCGACCAAGCGCGGCATCTGGTCCAGCCGCATGCCGCAGGCCGCCAGCGCCGCTTCCGACCAGCGCCGTGCGCCGACGTCCAGCCACAGCGTGCCGGAGGCGTCGGACATGTCTTCGGCGTACTCGCCAGCCAGCCGCCAGCGCAGGTAGGCCTTGGGCAGCAGCACCTTGGCCGTGCGCTCGAAGACCTGCGGCTCGTGCCTGCGCACCCACAGCAGCTTGGGCGCGGTGAAGCCGGGCATCGCGATGTTGCCGGTCACCTGGCGCAGCGCCGGCCAGTCGCGCTCGAGCTCGGCGCATTCGGCCTCGCTGCGGCCGTCGTTCCACAGGATGCAGGGACGCAGTACCTCGCCGGCTGCGTCGAGCAGCGTGGCACCGTGCATCTGGCCGGACAGGCCGATGGCGGTGACCTCGGCCAGTTCCGCGCCGTGACGTGCCTTCAGGTCGTCGAGGCCATCGCAGGTGGCTTGCCACCAATCCTGCGGCGCCTGCTCGCTGAAGCCCGGCTGCGGGCGGCTGACGCGCAAGGGCTGGCTGCTGTGCGCGATGACCTGGTCGTGATCGCCCAGCAGCGCGACCTTCACGCCCGAGGTGCCGATGTCTATGCCCAGCGTGATCATGTGCGGCTCACTGGACTACCCTTTGCACTCCGTGCTCCGGGATTCGCACTTGGGAGCGGCCCGGCGTGCTCATGGCAGGTTGTCCTTCAGGAAGATGTCGATGCGGATGCGCTCCTGGTCGGCCAGCACACGTTCGCCCGACAGCCGGGCCAGCGCGAGGCGGCATGCGGAGCGCACCTCATGGCCGGCGTCCTGGTTGATGACGGCGTCGGCGACACCGTCGAGCAGCGCGCGGCGGGCGTGCGGCGTCAGTTCGTGGCAGACCCAGACGACATGCTCGGCGCGTCCGCTGGCGGCCAGCGCGGCCTGGATGCCGCGGTTGCCGGCGCCGATGCTGTACAGGCCGGTCAGCCAGGGTTCGCGCTTGAGCAGTTCGGCGACCAGCGGCTCGGTGCGTTCGCTCAGGTCGTGGCCCTCGATCGGCGGCAGCAGCGTCAGCTGCGCATGTTCGGTGCTCATCACCTGCTCGAAGCCGAACAGCCGCTCGGCATGGTCGCGCAGCGCGCGGCTGCCGAGCACGATGCCGATGCGGCCCGGCCGGCGGCCGACGAAGCGGCCGAGCAGCGTGGCGGCGGTGCGCCCGGCGGCCACGTTGTCGATGCCGACGAAGTGCGCGCGGCGCGAGGTCGGCACGTCGGAAACCAGCGTGATCACCTCGGTGCCGCGGGCCACCAGGTCGTCGATCGCGGCGCGCACCTGCGGATGGTCCAGCGCCATCACCAGGACCGCGTCGAAGCCCTCGTCGAGCGAGTGCAGGTGGTCGGCCAGCGCCTGCGGCGAGAACACGTCGACCGTCTGCACCACGGCGACGGCGCGCTGCTCGGCCAGCCAGGGCGCCATCGCCTGCACCTGCTGCTGCAGCATCGAGACGAAGCTGTTGGTGCCCGAGGGCAGCACGAAGGCGAGGCGCAGCGTGCGGCTGCTGCGTGCCAGCCGGGCCGCGGCCGGGTCGGGCCGGTAGCCGAGCTGATGCACCGCGGCGTTGACACGCTCGACGGTGCGCGCACGCACGCCCGGGCGGCCGTGCAGCACGCGGTCCACCGTGGCCAGGCTGACGCCGGCCGCTCGGGCGACATCCTGCAGGCTGGCACGCGCGATCGTTTCCATGGCGCGCATGCTAGTGAGTTGAAATGAGGTGCGCAACTCATCCGGCGGCGCATCAACTCATGGCTTTCCCGAGGTGGTCGGTGCGGCGGCGCGCGGGCCGCTAGTCGGACAGGCCGATCTCGATCTGGCCGAAGCTGCCGTAGTCGGCCACGACGTGGTCGCCGGGCACGATCTGCAGCGGCACCATGCAGGTACCGCAGGAGGCCCAGTCGCCGGCGCGCAGGCCGATGCCTAGCGCGGACAGCTCGTTGGCGAGCCAGGTCAGCGCGGCGAGCGGGTCGCCGAGCAGTGCGCGTCCTTCGCCATCGCGCGTGAAGCGCAGCTGGCCATCGGCACCGCGCACGCTGGCGTGCACCCGGTGCGCGGCGAGGTCGAGCGTTCGCCATGCCGATGGCGCCGCCGGGCCGAAGGCGAAGCGGCCGCAGCAGGCGTTGTCGGCGATCAGCTGCGCCTTGCCGGCGCGGGCGAAGTCGGCGAAGCGTGAATCGGGCACCTCGAAGGCCGGGTGCAGCGAGGCGACGGCCGCCAGCAGCTCGTCGACGGCATAGGCCGTTGCGCGTGGCGGCAGCGCGCTGCCGATGTGGAAGGCGAACTCGGGCTCGACCACGCGCATGCGGTTGCCGGTGAGCGAGAGCGTGGCCCCGACCGGATGCACGAAGCTGTCGAGGATGCGCCCGGCCAGCGGGCCGTCGACCTGGATGTGCGCCTGTCCCGCCGCGCTGGTGGCCGCGATCTTCCAGCCGACGACGGGACGGTCGGCGACGGTGGGCAGCGTGGCCTGGATCGCATGGCCGGCGGCAGCGTCGTGCGGACGCAGCTCGGCGGGCAGGGCATCGATGGCACTGCCCGACTGCCGGCAGTTCCAGAGCAGTTGGGCGGCAGCGTGGGCGTTGGGGTTCATCGGTGCTCCAGGACGTCGAGCCACGATGGTGCCAGACGAAGCGAAGGATCAGCCCGCCGCCGGGCCGTGTGCGCGCGGCAGTGCCAGCTGGTCGCCGACGAAGTCGAGGAACACCCCCACCTTGCGCGGCACGTGGCGCGTTGTCGAGACGACGCCGAACACGACATGCGGTGCCGGCCGGTGCGCGGGAAGCAGCTCGACCAGGCGGCCGGCGGCCAGCAGGTCGTCGACCACGAAGTCCGGCGTCAGCGTCACGCCCAGGCCGTCGAGCAGCATCTCGCGCAGCATGATGCTGTTGTTGACGCGGCAATGGCCGCGCGTGCGATGCGGCGTCACGCCCTTCAGCGGCCACTCGGCAGGCCCGCCGTCCTGCGAGTAGACCAGGCAGGCGTGCATCCCGAGGTCCTGCGGCCGGGCCAGCGGCGGCGCCAGCTCCAGATAGGACGGCGCGGCGACGAGCAGGCGCTGCACGACGCCGAGCCGCCGCGCCACCAGGCTGGAGTCGGGCAGGTCGGTGGCGATGCGGATGGCGCAGTCGAAGCCCTCGTGGGCCATGTCGACGTAGCGGTCGTTCAAGGCCAGGTCCAGCTCGATGTGGGGATGGGCGCGCATGAAGGCTGGCAGCCGGGGCGACAACCAGGCCAGCGCGAACGAGGTCGGCAGCGAAACGCGCAGGCGCCCGCTGGCGACCACGGCGCCGCCACGCACCGCCTCGGCGGCGGCATCGACCTCCTCGAGGATGCGCACCGCGTCGCGGTAGAAGGCCTGGCCCTCGGCGCTGGCGCTCACGCTGCGGGTCGTGCGGTGCAGCAGGCGCACGCCGAGGTCGTGCTCGAGTTGCGCGACCAGCTTGCTGACCGCACCACCGGTGATCTCGAGGCTGCGCGCCGCGGCGCCGAACGATTGCAGCTCGACCACGCGCCGGAAGGCCTGCATGGCCGGGAGGCTCGGTCGCTTCGTCGCTGCTGCCATGGCCACTGATTCCTGGATGGAAGCAATATTGTTCCAGATTGCGGCTATCTGGCGTGAGAGTGAATCAATACAGTGAGCACACCTTCAACCCATCGGCGGCCACGGACGGCCGCCTCGCTCACCGACAGGAGTGCCTCATGAACGAGACCTGGATCAAGCGGCTGCTGCTGGTGTCGGCGGCCTGGAACATCACCGGCGGGCTGACCTCGCTGGCCGACCCTGCCAACCATCTCGCGCAGATGTACACCGTGGCGCCGACGGTCGTTGCCGATCCGCTGCTGATGTACTTCTACCAATGCACCTGGATCAACGTGCTCGCCTGGGCCGGCGCCTATGCACTCGCGGCGTTCTGGCCGCAGTCGCGCGCGGCGGTGCTGGTCGCGGGCGGAGCAGGCAAGGCGGTCTACTTCCTCGCCTGCGCGGCGCTGGTGGCTTCCGGCGTGGGCAAGCCGCTGGTGCTGGCGTTCGGGCTCGGTGACCTGCTGATGGCGGCGTTGTTCGGCTGGGCCTGGCTGTCGCAGCGGCCGAAGCCCCTGCCGTCGTCGAGCAGCTCGACGCGCACCTCGGGCACGCCTTCACGCTGCTCGGCGACCGCATCGCCGCACTGAGGATCGAGTGGACCGCCGGCGGCCCGCCGGCAGTGTGTCGTTGACCGATCAGCGCTGCCCTTCGGTCAGCGTGTCGAGCTGGAAGCGGCCGCTCTTGTCGACCAGCCAGATGTCCAGGTACTTGGTGCCGCCCATGCGCTTGGGCGCCGGCAGCGGCGAGGCCTTGCGGATCATCTCGCGCACGCGTTCGGTGACGTCTGGCGCGTGGCTGGGCGTGCGGATCATGTTGACGTCGCGCACGTTGCCGGCGGCGTCGAGGTCGATCTCGGCGACCACGATGGCGTGGATCAGCGGCGGCAGCTTGCCCTTGTAGATCTGGTCGCGGTAGGCCGCGTAGATGTGCTTCGCGCCGTCCTTGCGGTAGGCCTTGGCGTCGGCAGCCTGCGAGGCGTCCGGTGCCGCCGCGATGGCGGGGGCGGGGTGGGCCAGCAGGACGCCGGCGGCAAGAAAGGCGGCAAGTGCGAGCTTCATGGACGGTCTCCGGCGGAGGGGGTGAAGCCACTCTGCCTGCCGGCCATGCGTCGCGGTGGTGCGGAAGTCACGCCGCGCGCGGCGGCTTCCAATCGTTACGCAGCAGGTGACGGGAAGCGTCAGCCAGTGCCGGAACCCGTCACCCCGACGGCGCTGCGGTAGGCGTGCCACGACGCATGGCCGAGCACCGGGCCGACCACCAGCAGGCCCAGGAAGCCCGGCAGCATCGCCAGCACCACCAGCAGCGTGATCAGCGCGCCCCAGATCAGCATCACGCCGGGCTGCGTCAGGCACAGGCGCAGGCTGGTCAGGCCGGCGCTGACCGCGTCGACCGCACGGTCCAGGATCATCGGCATCGAGACCACGCTGATCGCGAAGATCAGTCCGGCGAACAGCGCGCCGACACCGACGTAGGCGACGATGAAGCCGATGTTCTCGGGATCGAGCAGCGCCAGCAGCGAGCCCTTGAAGTCGGGCATGCCGTCGAAGCTGACCGCGAACACCACCAGCGAGGCGCGGCCCCAGATCATCTCGAGGATCAGCAGCACGCCGCCGAAGATCGCCATCGTGCCGGTGCGTGTGTCCCAGGCGGTCAGCGAGGCGCCGAGGTCGGGCTCCTCGCCCTGCTCGAGCTTGCGGCTGACGTCGTACAGGCCCAGGCACAGGAACGGCCCCATCAGCAGGAAGCCGGCCGACAGCGCCAGCACCCAGGCCGGCGCCGTGCGGTACATCCACAGCAGCAGCCAGCCCATCAATGCGAAGCAGACGCCGTAGAACAGGCCGATGCCCGGCGCCCGGCGGAAGTCGCGCCAGCCCAGCGCCAGCCAGCGCAGCGGGTCGTCGCCGCGCAGCGGCTGCAGCGGCAGGTCGAGGATCGAGGGCTCTCGTGGTTCGGCGGGGCTGTCGTTCATGGACGGCCATTGGGCCGTGCCGGCGCGGGGCGCGCATCCGGGAAGGCCCGGGCGATGCTTGATTTCCGTCAATCGTCGCCGTCGCGCCGGTGCGTGCTGCGCCAGATCGAGCGGATCAGCCACACGCCGCCCAGCACCGCGCCGCAGAAGCCGAGGAAGCCGAAGGCGGGCAGGCCGAACAGCCGCGGCCCGGCCGGTACCGTCATCACGATCGACGAGCCGATGATCAACGCGGCGATCACCAGCGCCAGCGAGAGGCGGTTGGCCGCGCGGTCGAGCTGGTCGCCGACACGCTTCAGGTGCGCGAGATCGATGTGCAGTTGCATGCGGCCGCGGCGCAGGTTGCGCAGCGCCCGCGAGACGTCCTGCGGCAGCCGCTCGGCCGTGGCCAGCGCGTTGCGCAGCGTGCGCCATGCGCGCTGGCCGAGCGCCTTGGGCTTGTAGCGTGCGCGCAGCACCTGGCGAAGCAGCGGCAGCGCCTCGCTGGCCATGTGGAAGCCGGGATCGAGGCCGCGGCCCATGCCTTCCAGCGAGATGAAGGCCTTGATCAGCAGCGCCAGGTCGGCCGGCAGCGCGAGGCGGTGCTCACGCAGGATGGTGGTCACGTCGGCGAGCATCTGGCCGAGGTGCAGTTCGGCCAGCGGCGTGCCGTGGTACTGATCGACGAAGGCCTCGATTTCGCCTTCCAGCGCGCCGAGGTTGGCGCCGTGCGCGTCGCCGGTCCAGTCGAGCAGCACGTCGGCCACTGCCTGCGGCTCGCGCTCGACCAGGCCGAGCAGCAGCGCCAGCAGTTCCTCGCGCCGCTGCGCGCCGAGCCGGCCGACCATGCCGAAGTCGATGAAGGCGAGCCGGTTGCCGGTGAGGTAGAAGACGTTGCCCGGGTGCGGATCGGCATGGAAGAAGCCGTCCTCGACGATCATCTTCAGCACCGCCTGCGCGCCGCGGCGGGCCAGCCGCGGGCGGTCCAGACCCTCGGCGCTGACACGGTCGAGGTCGCTGCCCGGGATGCCGTCGATGAACTGCTGCACGTTGATGCGCTCGCTGGTGTGCTCCCAGTGCACCTGCGGGATCAGCACCTGCGGCAGCGCGGCCAGATTGGCGGCGATGCGCTCGGCGTTGTGGCACTCGGCGGCGAGGTCCATCTCGCGCTGCAGCGAGCGCGCCAGCTCGCGCACCAGCTGGCGCGGCCGGTAGGGCTGCAGCGTCGGCAGTTCGGTCTCGGCCATGGCGGCCAGGCGGTCGAGCAGGCGCAGGTCGGCTTCGACGATGCTGCGGATGCCGGGGCGGCGGATCTTCACCACCACCTCCTCGCCGCTCTTCAGCCGCGCGCGGTGCACCTGCGCGATCGAGGCCGCGGCCAGCGGCTCGGGGTCGAAGTGTTCGAACACCGCCTCGGGCTCGTCGCCGAGGTCCTCGCGCAACTGCGCGCGCAGCGTCTCCAGCGGCACCGCCGGCACCTGGCTGTGCAGGCGCGAGAACTCGGCGATCCAGTCCGGGCCGAACAGGTCGGCCCGGCCGGCGAGGATCTGGCCGAGCTTGACGAAGGTCGGGCCGAGCTCCTCCATCGCGAGGCGCACCTGCACCGGCGGCTCGAGCCGCGCCAGGTCGGCGGCGTGGTCCTTGTGCAGCAGGTGGCCGGCACGTTCGAGCGCATCGGCCAGGCCGAGCCGGCGCACGGTGTCGCCGAAGCCATGCCGCACGAGTACGCCGGCAATCTCGTTCAACCGCCCCAGATCACGGGCGGCGCCCAGCGTCTCGATCAGCATGTCGTGAAGTATGGCGCGCTGAAGTGGCGCGGGGGATTGACGCAGGATAGGTCGGCATGACGCAATGCAGCAGCGTTACAAAAGTGAAGGCCATGATCCGTCCCTTTCTGCTCTGCCTGCTGCTTGGTGCCGCCGCCTCGATGGCCACGGCCGCTCCCTTGCCCAAGACCGATTCCGAGCGCGCCTGCTGGCAGCGCTACACGCGCGAGCGCACGCGGCTGGACCTGAAGGAGCTGACCGCGGTGGGGTTCACCAACCTGCGCAACGGCTACCGCGTGCGCAGCCCCTTCCTGGTCGAGTTCGGCATCAAGGGCATGGGCGTGGTGCCGGCCGGCAAGGCGCTGGAGGGCACCGGCCACCACCACATCCTGGTCGACACGCGCATGCCGAACTCGGTCAGCGAGAAGCTGCCGTTCAATGACGGCCACAAACATTTCGGCAAGGGCCAGACCTTCGCGGTGCTGGACCTGCCGCCGGGCAAGCACACGCTGCGGCTGCTGTTCGCCGACCACGAGCACCGGCCGTACTTCGTGTTCAGCCCGGAGATCACCGTCGAGGTCACGGCCAAGCGCACCGCCGAGCCGCTGAAGATCGACCCGGCCCAGTTCGAGGCCAGCTGCGCGGCCTGGTACCAGGACGAGATGTCGAAGCCGCGCGGCCCGGGTGAATGGGTGACTGTGACCAACGTGCGCGACGGCGAGGCGCTGGTCAGCCCGTTCACGCTGAACTTCGGTGTCGACGGCTTCGGCGTCTGCGCCAAGGGCCAGACGGCCGACCGCACCGGCCATTTCATGCTCGACGTGATGCAGCAGGGCCGGGTCGTGCAGGCGCTGGACCTGTCCAACGGCGCGACGCAGGCCAATGTCTTCGTGCCGGTGGGCAGCTACCAGGTCAGGCTGCGCTTCGTCGACGGCAAGACGCAGCGCGACCTGCTGCCGCCCCACGAGCAGAACGTCGTGGTGACGGCACAGGAGCGGCTCTGATCAGCTTCTGCGCACGCGCAGGATCTCGTCGAGGATCAGCAGCGCCGCGCCGACGGTGATCGCGCTGTCGGCGATGTTGAACGACGGGAAGTACCAGCCGCCGTAGTGCACCTGGATGAAGTCGACCACATAGCCGTGCAGCAGCCGGTCGACCACGTTGCCGAGCGCGCCGCCGAGGATCAGCGCCAGCGCCCACGAGAACAGGCGCTGGCCGCCGTGGCTGCGCAGCATCCAGACGATGAACACCGCCGCCGCCGCGCCCAGGCCGACGAAGAACCAGCGCTGCCAGCCGGAGGCGCCGGCGAGGAACGAGAAGGCCGCGCCGGTGTTGTGCACGCGCACGACGTTGAAGAACGAGGTGACGGTGCGGCTGTCGCCGAGCTGGAAGTAGCCGAGGATCAGCGTCTTGGTGAACTGGTCGAGCAGGATCACCGCCAGCGCGATGCCCAGCCAGGGCAGCAGCGACGACGAACCGGCGGAAGACTTCTGCCAGGCCATCGTCAAGCCACCATGCGCGCTTCGCCGGCGCCGTAGAGGTTGCTGGTGCAGCGGCCGCAGATGGTCGGGTGTGCGGCATCGTGGCCGACGTCGTCGCGCCAGTGCCAGCAGCGCTCGCATTTCTGCGCGCTCGAGGGCGTGACCGTCACGGCGAGCGCGTCGCCCAACGCCAGCGCCACCGCCGAGGTGATGGTGACGAAGCGCAGGTCGTCGCCGAGCGCAGCGAGCAGCGCATGGTCGGCCGCCGGTGCCGTGATCGTCAGGTTGGCCTGCAGCGACGAGCCGACCTTGCCCTCGGTGCGTACCGCCTCGATCTCCTTGTTGGCGACGTCGCGGATCTCGCGGATGCGCGACCACTTCGCCAGCAGCGCCTCGTCGGGCGTCTCGAACTTCCAGTAGGTCTCGGTGAAGATCGACACCGATGCGCCTGGCGCGAACACCTTCCATGCCTCCTCGGCGGTGAAGCTGAGGAAGGGCGCCATCCAGCGCAGCATCGCCTGCGTGATCTGCCACAGCGCGGTCTGCGCCGAGCGCCGCGCCAGCGACTTCGGCGCCGTGGTGTAGAGGCGGTCCTTCAGCACGTCGAGGTAGAAGGCGCCGAGATCCTCCGAGCAGAACACCTGCAGCTTGGCGACCACCGGGTGGAACTCGTAGACCTCGTAGTGCGCCAGCACCTCGGCCTGGAACTGCGCCGCGCGCGCCAGCGCCCAGCGGTCGATCTCCAGCATCTCGCCAGGTGCGACGGCGTCCTTCGCCGGGTCGAAGTCGCTGGTGTTGGCGAGCAGGAAGCGCAGCGTGTTGCGGATGCGGCGGTAGGCGTCGACGACGCGGGCGAGGATCTTGTCGTCGCCGGCGATGTCGCCCGAATAATCGGAGGCCGCCACCCACAGGCGGATGATCTCGGCGCCCAGCGTCGAGCTGACCTTCTGCGGCTCGATGCCGTTGCCCAGCGCTTTTGCTCATCTTGCGGCCCTGGCTGTCCACGGTGAAGCCGTGGGTCAGCAGGCCGCGGTAGGGCGCGCGGTCGAACAGGGCGCAGGCCAGCAGCAGCGAGCTGTGGAACCAGCCGCGGTGCTGGTCGTGGCCTTCGAGGTAGAGGTCGGCCTCCGGCCCTTCGGTATGGAAGCCGCCCGGGTGCTGGCCGCGCAGCACGTGCCAGAAGGTCGAGCCGGAGTCGAACCAGACCTCGAGGATGTCGCTGCTCTTGGTGTAGCTCACCGCATCGGCCGCGCCGAGGATCTGCTCGGCGGTGACGCGGCTCCAGGCCTCGATGCCACCCTGCTCGACGATGGTCGCGGCCTGGTCGAGGATCTCCATCGTGCGCGGGTGCAGCTCGCCCGAATCCTTGTGCAGGAAGAAGGGCAGCGGCACGCCCCAGCTGCGCTGGCGCGAGATGCACCAGTCGGGCCGGTTGGCGATCATGTCGCGCAGCCGCGCGCGGCCGTTCTCGGGGAAGAAGCCGGTCTGGTCGATCGCGTCCAGCGCCATCTGGCGCAGCGTGCGCGGCGCCTTGTCCTTGGTGAACACACCTTCGCCCGCGTCCATGCGCACGAACCACTGCGCCGCAGCGCGGTAGATCACCGGGCTCTTGTGGCGCCAGCAATGCGGGTAGCTGTGCGTGATGGTCTCGGTGGCAAACAGGCGCCCGGCGTTCTTCAAGGCCTCGATGACCACCGGCACCGCCTTCCAGATGTTCTGGCCGCCGAACAGCGGGAAGTCGGCGGCATAGCTGCCGTTGCCCTGCACGGGGTTGAGGATGTCGTCGTAGCTCAGGCCGTGCTGCACGCAGGAGTTGAAGTCGTCCAGGCCATAGGCGGGCGACGAGTGCACGATGCCGGTGCCGTCCTCGGCGGTGGCGTAGTCGGCCAGGTAGACCGGGCTGAGGCGGTCGTAGCCAGGGTCGACATGCGCGAGCGGATGCTTGAAGTGGATGCCGCCCAGCTTCTCGCCGGTGACGGTGGCGAGCACCTGGCCGCTCAGGCCGAACCGCGCCATGCACTTCTCGACCAGCGTGGCGGCCAGCACCAGCAGGCCACGCTCGGTGTCGACCAGCGCGTACTCCAGCGCCGGGTTGAGGTTGAGCGCCTGGTTGGCCGGGATGGTCCAGGCCGTCGTGGTCCAGATCACCGCGAAGGCGTCCTTGTCGAGCCGGGTCAGGCCGAAGGCGCTGGCCAGCCGCTCGGGCTCGGCGCACAGAAAGCCGACGTCCAGCGTCTGGCTCTTCTTGTCGGCGTACTCGATCTCGAACTCGGCGAGCGAACTGCCGCAATCGAAGCACCAGTACACCGGCTTGAGGCCGCGGTAGACGAAGCCGCGCTCGATCACGCGCTTGAAGGCACGGATCTCGCCGGCCTCGTTGGCCGGGTCCATGGTCGCGTAGCGGTCGGCCCAGTCGCCCAGGATGCCCAGGCGCTTGAAGTCGGCCATCTGCAGCGCGATCTGTTCGGTCGCGTAGGCGCGGCTCCTGGCCTGCATGTCGTCGCGGCTGAGGTTGCGGCCGTGCTTCTTCTCGATCGCGTTCTCGATCGGCAGGCCGTGGCAGTCCCAGCCCGGCACGTACTGCGCGTCGAAGCCCTTCAGCTGGCGGGCCTTGACGATCATGTCCTTGAGCACCTTGTTGACCGCGTGGCCCATGTGGATGGCGCCGTTGGCGTAGGGCGGGCCATCGTGCAGCACGAACAGCGGCGCACCGTGGCGCGCGTCGCGTAGCTGCTTGTAGATGCCTTGCTCTTCCCAGTCCTTGACCCAGCCCGGCTCGCGCTTGGGCAGGTCGCCGCGCATCGGGAAGGCGGTGTCGGGCAGGTTCAGTGTCGCTCGGTAGTCGACGGGGGTGGTGTCGGTCATGGCTGCTCGTGCGCCGTCGAAGGCGCGCCGGAAGGTCAGGGGAGCGGCGCGAGTCCGGTCGCGCCGCGCGTCGCGGGCAGGCGGCGCGCTAAATTCGATCGCGGGTGGTCTGGCGGCCGACCTTCACGAAGTTGGCGGCATGGGCCGCCAGGAAGGCGCGGGCGTCGTCGACGTCCTTGCGGATCGCGGCCGTCAGTGCGTCCAGCCCGTCGTAGCGGGCTTCGTCGCGCAGTTTGTGCAGCAGTTCCACGCGGACGATTTTACCGTAGCCCCCTTCACGGCCCAGGGACGCCGGCCAGTCGAGGCAGTAGACCTCCAGCAGCACACGGCCGCTGTCGTCCACCGTCGGCCGCCGGCCCAGGCTGGCGACGCCGTCCAGCGGCTGCTCGGCCAGGCCGAAGGTGCGCACCGCGAAGATGCCCAACGCCGCCGGCTTGGGGTGGGAGAAGCGCAGATTGAGGGTGCGGAAGCCGTCGGCGCGTCCTTCGGCGCTGGCACCCAGGTTGCGCCCGAGCTTGCGGCCGTGCACCACATGGCCCGAAAGGCTGTAGGGGCGGCCGAGCAGCGTGGCGGCGCGCTCCATGTCGCCGCCGGCCAGCGCCTCGCGCACCGCCGAGCTCGACACCCGCAGGCCGTGCACCTCGTAGCTCATCATGCGCGCGACGTCGAAGCCGGCCGCCTGGCCGGCGGCGTCGAGCATGGCGTAGTCGCCGGCGCGCTTGCTGCCGTAGCGGAAGTCGTCGCCGACCAGCACGTAGCGGGCGCCCAGGCCGTTGACCAGCACGTCGTCGACGAAGGCCTGCGGCGACTGCGCCGCGAAGCGCTGGTCGAAGCGCAGCACCACCGCCTGGTCGACTCCGCAGCGTTCCAGTTCGGCCAACTTGTCGCGCAGCGTGGCGATGCGCGCCGGCGCCAGCTCCGGCTTGCCGGCCAGCGCAGCGAAGTAGTCGCGCGGGTGCGGCTCGAAGGTCATCACGCAGGACGGCAGGCCGCGGTGCTGGGCCTCGTTGCGCAGCAGCGCCAGCATCGCCTGATGGCCGCGGTGCACGCCGTCGAAGTTGCCGATGGTCAGCGCGCAGGCGGGGGCGATGCCGGGATGGTGGAGACCGCGGAAGACTCGCATGCACGGGATTATCCCGTGCAGCGCCTCACTCGCCGGAGCTCTTCAGGTGCCGATAGATCAGGCCACGCGAGACACGCAGCGTGCGCGCCGCCTGCGACACGTTGCCGCCGCACTCGCCGAGCACCCGCACCACGGTCTGGCGCTCGGTCTCGCGCAGCGTGGCGGACGGCGGTGCGGGTTCGCTGGGCGGCGCCGGCGCGGGTGCCGGCGCGACGGCGTGCAGGTTCTGGTGGCCGTCGCGGGCACACCAGGCCAGGCGCAGCCACAGCGTCAGGCCGTTGGGCAGGCGCAGCGGCTGCGGCGCGTCGGCACTGCTCATGCCGATCAGCGCCGCCAGCGGCAGCCCGAGGTGGTCTTCGACCGGCAGGTCCAGGCCGCCGCCAGCCGAGGCGCCGGTGCCCAGCAGGCGCGCGGCGGCGCCGTTCAGCCAGTCGATGCGGCCGTCGCCGGTGATGCCCAGCAGCGCGGCCATCGGCGTGTCCAGCAGCGCCGGCGAGATCTGCATGCGCAGCACCAGGTGCTCGGCCGACTGTGCCAGCAGCAGGCGGTTCTCGATCTCGGCTGCGTAGTGCGCCACCACCGAGGCGGCATCGAAGCCGAAGGGCATGCCCTCGCTGGACAGGTCGAGCACGCCGGCCAGCTTGCCGCGCACGTCGCGGATCGGCGCCGCGGCGCAGTGCATCACCTGCACGTTGCCGAAGAAATGCTCGCCGCCCAGCACCACGCTGGCCTGGCCGGTGCGCGCGGTGATGCCCGGCGCGGTGGTGCCGACGGCTTCCTCCGCGAGATTGACGCCCAGACGCGTGCTGATCGGCATCAGCCGCTCGTGGCTGCGTGCCTGCGTGAAGGTGCTGCCGATGATCACCCCCTGCGCATCAGTCAGCATCGCGGTGCTGCAGGTGCCGGCCAGCGTCAGGCGCAGGCGTTCCATCTCGTCGCCGGCCGCCTCCAGCAGCTCGCGGTTGCTGCGCAGCACGCCGTGCACGCGGCTCGGCGTGACCGGCTCGAACACCGCCGGCCGCTCGGGGTCGGCATGGGCGCGCAGGCAGCGCGACCACGACTGCAGCACCGCCTCGCTGACCACGCCGGAGGGCCGCACGCCGTCCTCGAAGAAGCGCTGCCGCGCCAGCGCGACACGCTGCTCCGGCGACGCATAGAAGGGGTTGGACGGCAGGCTCGGCGTGCTCATGGCCGCGCAGTGTGGCCGCGACGTGCCGGACTCGGCAAGCTGTGCTGCAACGGAACAGCCCGGGCCTAGGGTTACTCCCGAAGTGGCCGCCGGCTTGATGCGGATCTATCGTGCGCCCCGCCCTGGAACACCACAACGAGGAGACTCAATGAACAAGCTGCTGATGCGCGGCGCGGCGGGCCTGGCACTGTCGTGCGCGCTGACGGTCGTGCACGCACAGACGGTCACCGACCTGCGCAACGACGCCGCCACGCCGGGCGACGTCACCACCTACGGCATGGGCTGGTCGCTGCAGCGCCACTCGCCGCTGAAGCAGATCACGCCGGCCAACGCCGGCAAGCTGGTGCCGGTGTGGAACCTCAGCCTGGACAACCCGACCAACGCCTCCAACCAGCCACTGGTGATCGACGGCGTGATGTACGTCGCCTCGCACACCCACACGATCGCGATCGACGCGGTCACCGGCCGGCAGAAGTGGAAGGTGGCGATCGAACTGCCCAACGACATCGCCGGCTACCTCTGCTGCGGCATCCACACCCGCGGCATGGCGGCGCTGAACGGCGTGCTCTACCGCACCACCATCGACGCGCATGTGCTGGCGATCTCCATGGCCGACGGCAAGGTGCTGTGGAAGCAGAAGGCCGCCGAGTACAAGGACGGTTACTCGATGACTCACGCGCCGCTGATCGCCGACGGCGTGCTGATCACCGGCATCTCCGGCGGCGAGTACGGCTCGCGCGGTTTCCTCGACGGCTGGGACCTGAAGACCGGCGAGAAGAAGTGGCACCGCTGGACCACGGCAGCCCCCGGCGAGCCCGGCGGCGACACCTGGAAGGGCGAAGCGGCCAAGACCGGCGGTGCGCCGACCTGGCTGACCGGCAGCTACGACCCTGAGCTCAACCTCGTCTACTGGGGCACCGGCAACGGCGGGCCGTGGAACGCCGCGGCGCGCGGCGGCGACTCGCTCTACATCGGCTCGGTGCTGGCGCTCAAGCCGTCCACCGGCGAGATCGTCTGGCACTACCAGTTCTCGCCTGGCGACCCGTATGACTACGACGGTGTCAACGAGCTGGTGCTGGCGGATCTTCCGATCGCCGGCAAGACGACGAAGGTGCTCATGCAGGCCAACCGCAACGGCTTCTTCTACGTGATCGACCGGACCAACGGCAAGTTCATCTCCGGCACGCAGTTCGCCCGCAAGGTCAACTGGGCCAGCGGCATCGACAAGGCCAGCGGCCGCCCGATCGACACGCCGATGACGGCGATGGTGCGCAAGACCGAGGAGATGAAGGACTTCATCGAGGTCTGGCCGAGCGCCTTCGGCGGCAAGAACTGGATGCCGATGAGCTACGACCCGGGCCGCAAGCTCGTCTTCCTGAACACCATCGACCTCGGCATGAAGGTCAAGTACGTCAAGCAGGAACGCCCGGGCGGGCCGAACTGGTACCTGGGCCTCGAACTCGGCGGCTTCGTCGCGCCCGATGATGGCAACCGCGGTTCGCTGGTCGCCTGGGACCCGGTCGCCGGCAAGCCGGTGTGGACGGTGCTGAACAAGTCACCGTTCTGGGCCGGTGTGCTGTCCACTGCCTCGGGCGTGGTCTTCACCGGCGCGCAGAACGGCCAGTTCATGGCCTACGACGCGAAGAACGGCAAGAAGCTGTGGTCGTTCCAGACCGGCTCGGGCATCTCCGGCCTGCCGATCGCCTGGGAGAAGAACGGCCGCCAGTACATCACCGTGCTCAGCGGCTCGGCCCATGTCTACGGCGCGCTGGCCGGCGACCCCGACACCGCCAACGTGCCGGCCGGCGGCTCGGTGTGGACCTTCGCGCTGCCCTCGGCCCGATGAAGGTGCGACGACGGATCGTGCTGGCCCTCGTGCTCGCCGCCGCTTCGGCGGCGGCCGGTGCGCAGGTGGCGGGAGCGGAGGCGGCCGAGGCCGGCCGCAAGCTCTACGTGAGTTCCTGCACCCGCTGCCACGGCATCAACCTGGTCACCAACGGCATCGGCTTCGACCTGCGCACCTTCCCGCAGAACGACAAGGAACGCTTCGTGCGGTCGGTCAGCCAGGGCAAGGGGGCGATGCCGGCGTGGGGCGGGACCCTGAAGCCCGAGCAGATCGATCTGCTCTGGGCCTACATCGGGTCGGTCAACGGCTGGAAGCCGGCGTCGGCGCCGCAGTGACGCTGGCCCGGCTCCGGCCGGGGGGCGTTCAGCGGGAGGCGATGACGTAGACGGTCGGCAGCGTCTGCACGGCTGGCTTGGGCGATCTGCGCTTCGGCCGCGTCACTGGCCTGGAAGTTCAGCGCGCTGGTCAGCAGGACACCGAACACGGCGGCGGCAACGATCAGGCTGTTCAGTTGGTCGTCGAGGCGGGTGGTGTTCATGTTCATGGTGGGCTCCTGTTGCTTGGGTCTGTCGATGTGCTGCATCGATGACTTCACTTTAGGAGCCGGGGCCTGTCCCGACGAGCGTGCCATGCACGCTGCCGGTGTGACCTATTCACATCGCCGTGTCACCAGGCTGCCAACGACGTCTTCAGGATGGTGATGCAGCCGGCTTCGGCGCCGCAGTGACGCCGGCCCGGCTCCGGCCGGAGGCGTTCAGCGGGAGGCGACGACGTAGACGGTCGGCAGCGTCTGCACGGCGGCCTGGGCGATCTGCGCTTCGGCCGAGTCACTGGCCTGGAAGTTCAGCGCGCTGGTCAGCAGGACACCGAACACGGCGGCGGCAACGATCAGGCTGTTCAGTTGGTCGTCGAGGCGGGTGGTGTTCATGTTCATGGTGGGCTCCTGTTGCTTGGGTCTGTCGATGTGCTGCATCGATGACTTGACTTTAGGAGCCGGGGCCTGTCCCGACGAGCGTGCCATGCACGCCGCCGGTGTGACCTATTCACATCGACAGGTCACCAGGCCGCTGGCGGCGTCTTCAGGATGGTGATGCGGCCGGCGTCGACGCGCAGGTAGCCGCCGGTGACCAGTTCCTTGAAGATGCGGCTGATCATCTCGCGCGACGAGCCGACGTGGTCGGCGATGTCCTGCTGCGTCAGCTTCTGCGCGACGATGCGCTGGTCGTCCATGCGGCTGCGACAGTTCCTGCAGCAGCGCGACGACGCGGTGGTAGACGTCTTCCAGCGCCAGGTTCTTGACGCTGCCGGTGAGCCGGCGCACGCGGCGGATCAGGTCGCGGATCAGGTGCAGCGCGAAGTCCGGGATGCGCGGCGAGGAAGTCGCGCAGGCTGGCGCCGGTGACCACCGCGCAGCGCGTCGGCTCCATCGTCATCACCGAGGCGCTGCGCGTGCCGCCGTCGAGCGCGAGTTCACCGACGTACTCGCCCGGCCCCAGCGTGCTCAGGATGACTTCCTTGCCGGCCTTGTTGGCGGCATAGACCTTGACGCGTCCGGCCAGCACGATGAACAGGCTGTCGGCCGCGTCGCCCTCGTTGATGATCACTGCGTTGGCCGGGTACTGCTTGACGTTGCCGCGTGCGGCGATCTCGCGCAGCAGTTCGTCGTGCAGCGGATCGGGCGTGACAGGTGTCGACGGCATGGCGGCATTCTGCGGTGGCCGCGCTCAGGGCGCCAGCACCTGCGGGCCGCCGAGCGCAGCAGGCCCATCCACCCAGCGCCACTGTCCTGGGGCCAGGTCGGCCGGCAGCGCCAGCGCGCCGAAGTGGCTGCGATGCAGGCACTCGACGCGGTTGCCCGCCGCCGCGACCATGCGCTTGACCTGGTGGTACTTGCCCTCGGTGAGCGTCAGCCGCAGCCCGTGCGTGCCGTCGGCTTCGCAGGCCGCCGCGCGCACCGGTGCCGGGTCGTCGTCGAGCACCACGCCGGCGCGCAGCGCCTCGAGCTGCTTCGTGTCGACCGCGTGCTTGCAGCGCACCTCGTAGACCTTGGGCACATGGTGCTTCGGCGAGGTCAGGCGATGGATCAGCGTGCCGTCGTCGGTGAGCAGCAGCAGCCCGGTGGTGTCTTCGTCGAGCCGGCCCACCGGTTGCACGCCACGCCGGCGCAATGGCGCCGGCAGCAGGCTCATCACGCTCGGGTGGTGCCTGGGCTTCTGCGAGCATTCGTAGCCGGCCGGCTTGTGCAGCATCAGCAGTGCCTTCGCGTGGAAGGGCCAGCGCTGTCCCTGCACGCCGAACTCCAGGCCCGCCGTGTCGACCTCGTGCCAGGGGTCGTCGCAGACCTGGCCGCCCAGGCTGACGAATCCTGCGGCGATCAGCCCTTCGCACTCGCGGCGCGAGCCGAAGCCCTGGGAGAAGAGAATCTGCGCGAGCGTCGTCATGGGGTGATTCTGCCCGCTGAGGTGCATCCGGTTACCCCCTCGCGAACGCCGGGTTGCCGATCTGCGGCTAGTCTTCGCGCCGGAACGTTTGCCAGGAAGTCGCCATGAATCTCTTCGAACAACGCTTCGGCACCCGGGATGTCGAGGTGGTGATCTCCGACCTGCTGGTCGCCACCGCCGATTCGAGCGATGCGCTGCTCGACGATTCGGTGTCGCAGGTGCTGAGCATGCTGCGCCAGACCATGAAGATGGACGTGGTCTTCGTCTCCGAGTTCGTCGACGGCCGGCGGGTGTTTCGCTTCGTCGACGCCGACGGACCGGCACCGATCGCGCCGGGCGAGTCGTCGCCGCTGGAGGAGAGCTACTGCAAGCTGGTGGTCGACGGGCGCATGCCGGAGCTGGTGACCGACGTGGCGCGCCTGCCGGCCTCGGTCGGGCTGCCGAAGGCGGGCATCCCGGTCGGCGCCCACCTGAGCACGCCCATCGTGATGAACGACGGCCAGGCCTACGGCACGCTGTGCTGCTTCAGCGCAGCGCCGAACGAGGCCCTGCGGCTGCGCGACCTGACCGCATTGCGCCACTGCGCCCAGCTGGTGGCACGCAAGCTGGAAGTCACACGCGCCGAACGCGAGCGTGCCACGCAGGACACCGAGATCATGGCGCCCGACTGGGCGCTGGAGCCGATCGAGCCGCAGCGTCGTTGAGCGGCTGACCGCGAGCGGCGATCTCAGTCGTGCAGTTCCAGCAGCACGACGTGGTTGCCGGCGGTCGGCCAGCTGCGGCCGACGATGCGCTGGCCGTTGAACGAGGCCGCCACCGGGCGATCGGCGGTATCGGCCAGGCGCGCCTTGGCCACCGACACACCGGCCACGCCGCTCGGGATGCCGGCCGGCGGGCTCTTGCCGTCGAGCTCGATCTCGTCGCGCGGGATGCCGAAGTAGCCGCGCGGCCGGGTCAGCGTGACCACTGCCGGCGCGTCGCGGTCGGCCTCGGCGATGCGTTCCGCGCGCAGGTGCACGATGTCCGACGAACGTGCGAACGGCGTGCGGTAGACATGGGTGATTGCGAAGCCCTCGGCGCTGAGCACGAACTCGAGCGCTGTCTTGCTGGTGGTGACCAGCGGGCCCCAGCGGCCGTCGGCGCCGACGGTCTGACGGTGCAGCGCCGGGCCGAGTCGCTGCCCGCTGGCAGCGTCGACGGCATAGACCTCGACGGTGGCGCCGGCCAGCGGCAGGTTGTTGGCGAAGTTGCCGCTGCCGGGGCGGTTGTCGAGCCCCAGGCCGCTGAGCTTGCCGGCCAGTGTCACGCGCGCCTCGGCGAGCACCGCGCGCGTGGCCGGCTCGCGCCCGGTGAGGAAGCGGTGCATCGCCGCGAAGGCCTGCGGGCCGAAGGCCGTCTCGCGGTGGTCGATGCCGGGGATCACCACGTTCTCTGCGCCCTTCAGCTCGGGCCCGGCGGCGGTCACGTTCGTCGGTGTGCCCTTGGCGCCGATCCACACACCGTCGGCTTGCGCGAACTTGTCGTTGGCGTCGGAGCGGACGGTCATCCATTTCGGACCCGGCGTGATCTCGATGCCGGGGCCGCCCTGGTTGTTCAGCCGGGTCAGGAACGGTCCGGCGCCGTTGAACTCGTTGGTCGGGCGGAAGCCGGGGTTCGACCACACGCCGTGGTTGGGCGTGCCGCCGAGGATGGCGTGCGACACGCGGGCGGCGCCGCCGCCGGCGATGTAGCTGCGGATCGCGTTGCCGCCGCGCGAGTTGCCGATCAGCACCACCTGGCCGGCGCCGGTCTGCTTCAGCACCATGTCGACCTCGGCAGCCAGGAAGGCGGTCGCTTCGGCGCTCGACGTGCGGCCGGGCTGCTCCTTGTCGTCGGCGTCGCGCGCCAGCGGGTAGGGCATGTCGACCGCATGCAGGCGCTCGCGCGGCCAGCCGTTGCTCTCGAAGCGCCACAGCGTGGTCAGCCACAGCGCGGCGGTGTCGCCGTTGCCGTGCACGAAGACGATGGGCGGCGGCAGCGGCGCGGCAGGCGCCTCGGGCGCCGGCGTGCGCCAGGGCAGCCACGAGCAGGCCGGCAGCAGGACGATGGCCGACAGCAGCAGGGCGCGGCGCGAGAGGGCGGCGAAGTTCATGCGAGATCCGAACAGGCGGGAAGGCGGGGATCGGCATCCACCGCACGGGCGCTGCGCACCGCGCGCAGCACCGCCCGCGCGGTGACTTCGGCGGCCAGCGCGCCCAGCACGGTGGTGTCGGCCGTGCATCCGGCGGCGCCGGTGGCGAGTGCGAACAGCGTGTCGCCATCGCCCATCGTGTGCACCGGGTTGATCGCGCGGGCCAGGCCGTCGTGTGCCATCTGCGCCAGCTTGCCGGCCTGGGCCTTGGTGAGCTTCGCGTCGGTGGCGACCACGCCGATGGTGGTGGCGCTGCCCGGCTGCAGCGGCGCCGGCAGCTCGCCGCGCAGCAGCGCGGCCATCGTGCCCTGCAACTGCCGGCCGTCCGACGTGCGTGCGCCGGCGACCGGCTGGCCGGTGGCCGGATCGATCACATCGCCCAGCGCATTGACGGCAACGAGCGCGCCGACCGTGATGCCGGCCACCGTGACCGAGGCGCTGCCGATGCCGCCCTTCATCGCCCGCGCGATGCCGAACAGCTTGCCGACACTGGCGCCGGCGCCAGCGCCGACGCTGCCCTGGGCGGGCGGTTCGCGCGAGGCGGCGTTGCAGGCCGCGTAGCCGGCGTCGGCATCGGGCCGGATGCGCGCATCGCCGAGCCAGAGATCGAACAGGATCGCCGCCGGCACGATGGGCACCCGCGCCGGGCCGACCTCGACACCGACGCCACGCTCCTCCAGCCAGCGCATCACGCCACCGGCGGCGTCCAGCCCGAAGGCGCTGCCGCCGGCCAGCAGCACTGCATGCACCTGCTCGACGGCGTTCAGCGGCGAGAGCAGCTCGGTCTCGCGCGTACCCGGCGCGGCGCCGCGCACGTCGACGCCGCAATGGGCGCCGTCGGGCACCAGCACCACGGTGCAGCCGGTCGGCCGGCGCGCATCGGTGAAGTGGCCGACGGCGAGGCCGGCCACGTCGACGATCGAATCGACGGTCGGGTCGTTCATGCCGGCATCCTAGCCGGCCGATGCGTCACGCGAAGACGCCTGCCGTGTCCTGCATGCGCGCCGACACCTCGCCGAGCTGGTGCAGCGTGTCGCCGAATGTCATCTCCAGCATGGTCAGGCGCTTGAAGTAGTGGCTGCCGATGTACTCGTCGGTCACGCCGATGCCGCCGTGCAACTGGATGCACTGCTGGCCGACGTAGCGCATCGAGTTGCCGAGCTGGTACTTGGCCTGGGCGACCGCACGGCGGCGCGCCGCCGGCGCCTCGCCGAGCTTGAGGCTGGCGTAGTAGCTCATCGAGCGGCCCAGCTCGAGCTGCATCTTCACGTCGGCGATGCGGTGGCGCAGCGCCTGGAAGCTGGAGATCGCGACGCCGAACTGCTTGCGTGTGTTCATGTACTCGGCGGTGATGGCGACCAGCCGGTCCATCACGCCGACCGCTTCGGCGCAGGCCGCGGCGATGCCGACGTCGACGCCGGTCTCCAGCACGGGCAGGCCATCGAGCGCGATCAGCGTCGCCGGCGTGTCGGCCAGCGTGATCTCGGCGGCGCGGGCGCCGTCCTGCGTCGGGTAGCCGCGCACGCGCAGGCCGGCGCTGCCCTTGGCGACGAGGAACAGCGCGATGCCCGCGGCATCGGCCTCGGCGCCGGCGGTGCGCGCCGGCACGATGAAGGCATCGGCTTCGTCGCCGGCCGGCACCACGCTCTTCGCGCCGCTGAGCGTCCAGCCGCCGCCGGACTTCGTCGGCCTGGGTCGTCACGTGGTTCAGCCGGTAGCGCGCCGCCCGTTCCTGGTGGGCGAGCACGACCAGCGCCGAGGCGTCGGCGATCTTCGGCAGCCACTCGCCCTGAACCTCCGCCGGCGCGGCGGCCAGCAGCGCCGGCGCGACCAGTGCGCCATGGGCGTAGGGTGCGTTGACCAGGCCGCGGCCGAGTTCCTCGGCCACCACCATCGCCTCGATGGCGCCGAAGCCCATGCCGCCTTGCGCTTCCGGCACGGCCAGACCGGTCAGGCCCAGTTCGGCGAGTTCGGCGTAGACCGCGCGGCTCGCGCCGCCGGCCTTGGCGATGCCGTGCCGGCGCTCGAACGAAAAGCCCTTGTCGACCCAGCGGCGCACCGCGTCGCGCAGCGATTCCTGGTCGTCGGTGAAATCGAAGTCCATGCTCAGCTCCCCAGGACCGTTGCGGAGACGATGTTGCGCTGGACCTCGTTGGATCCACCGTAGATCGTCGTCTTGCGGTAGTTGAAGTAGGTAGCGGCCAGCGGTGCGCAGTGCGCCGCGCCGACCTGGTCGCCCTGCCAGCCGGCTTCCATCGCCTCCTTCACGAAGGGCAGGGCGTAGGGGCCGGCGGCCAGCATCATCAGCTCGGTGTAGCGCTGCTGGATCTCGCTGCCGCGGATCTTCAGGAGGCCGGCGACGTCGAGTGCCGCCTTGCCGCTCTTCTCGGCCGACAGCACGCGCAGCACCATCATCTCGAGCGCGACGACGTCGACCTCGAGCTTGGCGATCTCGTCGCGGAAGCGGCCGTCTTCATACACGCCCTCGGCCTTCGCGATGCGCTTGACACGCTCCAGTTCGCGCTTGGCGCGGTTGACGTCGGCGATGTTGGTGCGCTCGTGGGCGAGCAGGTGCTTGGCGTAGGTCCAGCCCTTGTTCTCCTCGCCGACCAGGTTGTCGGCCGGCACCTCGACGTTGTCGAACCAGACTTCGTTCACCTCGTGGCCACCGTCGAGCATGATGATCGGCCGCACGGTGATGCCCGGGCTCTTCATGTCGATCAGCAGGAAGCTGATGCCGGTCTGCGGCTTGCCGTCGCTGCTGGTGCGCACCAGGCAGAAGATCCAGTCGCCGTACTGGCCCAGCGTGGTCCAGGTCTTCTGGCCGTTGACGACGTAGTAGTCGCCGCGGCGCTCGGCGCGGCACTTCAGCGACGCCAGGTCGGAGCCCGAACCCGGCTCGCTGTAGCCCTGGCTCCACCAGACGTCGCCGCTCATGATGCCGGGCAGGTGGCGCTTCTGCTGCTCGGGCGAGCCGAAGGCCATGATCACCGGCGCCACCATCACCGGGCCGAAGGGCACGACGCGCGGTGCACCGGCCAGCGCACATTCCTCTTCGAACAGGTGGCGCTGGATGACGTTCCAGCCCGGGCCGCCGAACTGCTTCGGCCAGGCCCAGCCGTGCCAGCCCTTCTTGCCGAGGATGCGCGCCCAGCGCTGCATGTCGTCCTTGGTCAGGTGCAGGGCGTTGTGCACCTTGTGGCTGATGTCCTTGGGCAGGTTCTGCGCCACCCAGGCACGGATCTCTTCCCGGAAGGCCTGCTCCTCGGGGGTGAAATTCAGGTCCATGTCGCTTGTCTCCAGTGCGGCCCGCCGGGCCAGCGGTGGTTTTAGCACGACCGTGCCTTTTTGCTTGTCCCTGCGGCGACAAGGTCGCAGGGAATAATCTCGGCGGTGAACCCTCCGAGCTTTCGCGCCACCGTGGCGGCGCTCGCCGCGGGCCAGCTGATCTGCTGGGCGGCGCTGTACTACGGCTTCTCGTCCTTCGTGCTGCCGATGCAGCGCGCGCTGGGCTGGAGCAAGCCGCAGATGATGGGGGCCTTCACCGCCGGGCTGGCGGTGTGGGGCGCGACCACCTACGCCGCCGGCGCCGCGATCGACCACGGCCGCGGCCGCGCGGTGATGACGCTGGGCGCGGCGCTGGCCGGTCTCGGCTTCCTGCTCTGGTCGCGCGCCGACAGCCTGCCGTGGCTGTACGGCGCCTGGCTGCTGCTCGGCGCGGCGATGGCGATGACGCTCTACGAGCCGGCCTTCAACGTGCTGACCAAGCGTTTCCCGCAGCGCTACCGCGAAGGCATCACGACGCTGACGCTGGTCGGCGGCTTCGCCAGCACCTTGTCGTTCCCCGCGGTGGCCTGGCTGATCCGCGCGCTCGAGTGGCGCGCCGCGCTGGCGACGATCGGCGTGGTGCTGCTGATCGTGGTGGCACCGCTGCACGCCTGGGCGTTGAAGGGCACGCCGACGCAGGACACGCCGCACGCCGCGCATGACCCGGGCGACGACGCCACGCTGCACGAGGCGCTGCGCGAACGCTCGTTCTGGCTGCTGACGGCCACCTTCACGCTGTACTCGTTCTCTGCCGCGGCGCTGTGGGCGCACATCATGCCGGCCTTCGCCGCCAAGGGCCTGAGCGAGGCCAGTGCGCTGGCGGTGGTGGTCTGGTTCGGGCCGGCGCAGGTGGCCGGGCGCTTCGCCTTCCTGGCCTTCGGCCGCTGGGTGTCGATCCGCGCGCTCGGCATGATCGTGCTGGCCGGCCTGCCGCTGTCGCTGGCGATCTTCGCGCTGGCCGACGGCACGCTCGCGCTGCTGCTGTTCGCGCTGCTGTTCGGTCTGGCCAACGGCCTGGTGACCATCGTGCGCGGCAATCTCGTGCCGGAGTACTTCGGCCGCGGCCATGTCGGCCGCATCAGCGGGGCGATGAGCGCGATCGCGCTGCTGTCGCGCGCTGCGGCGCCGCTGCTGACGGCCTGGCTGCTGCTCGCGCTGCCGGGCTACCGCGAGCTGCTGCTCGGGCTGGCCGGCCTGGGGGCGGTGGCGGTGCTCGCCTACGCGATGGCGAAGCCGCCGTTGCCGGCTCAGTAGCGCTTGTCGAGCACCAGCACGTCGGCGTCGCGCTTCATCTGGAAGCGCGACAGGAAGCTGTTGCCCAGCAGCACCATCTCCATGCCGGCGGGCAGCACGGTGGCGTCGACGTTGTAGACGGTCACGTCGCCGACGCGCACCTCGCGCAGCGAGACACGGTGCGTCAGCACCTGGCCGTTGGCGGTGTTGGAGATGCCGCGCTGGCCCTTGCTGTAGTCCAGCCCGATCGCACGCGCCAGCGATTCGCTCAGCGCGACGTTGGTGGCGCCGGTATCGACCAGGAAACGCACCGCACGGCCGTTGATCTGGCCGTTGGCGACGAAGTGCCCGCCGGGGCCTGCCGCCAGCACGATCTGCGTGGCGCTGCCGGCGCTGGCTTCGCCGCCGAGGTTGACCGGCGTGCCGCCGAGCATCACCGTCTGGCGCTTGCCGCCGACCTCGATCACCGTCTCGCTGGAGCCGACGCGGATCACCTTGACGCTGCCGACCGTGGCGCCGGCCGCCACGGTGCGCGGCGTGCCGTCGATCACCAGCAAGGCCTTGTCGCCCAGGCTGCCGCTCATCGACACGCTCTGGGCGGCCGCCAGGGCAGGGATCGCCATCGACAAGACCAGTGCCGCCAGCTTCATGCTCAGTCCCGGAAATTGTTGAACGAGACCGGCGCCTCGGGCACGGTCTTGCGGATCAGCTGCATGGCGAGTTGCAGGTCGTCGCGCTTGGCGCCGCTGACCCGCACCGTGTCGCCCTGGATCGCCGCCTGCACCTTCATCTTGCTCTGCTTGATGGCCGCCTGGATCTTCTTCGCGCTGTCGCTGTCGACGCCGCTCTTGACCGTCAGCACCTGCTTGACCTTGTCGCCGCCGATCTTCTCGATCTTGGCGCTGCGGTCGACGAAGCGGATGTCGACACTGCGCTTGGTCAGCTTGGCCAGCAGGATGTCGGTGACCTGGCCGATCTGGAAATCGCTGTCGGCGAACAGCGTGATCTGCTTGTCGGCGAGCTCGACGGCGGCCGACGAACCCTTGAAGTCGAAGCGGGTGCCGATCTCCTTGGCGGACTGGTCGACGGCGTTGCGCACCTCGACGAGATTGGGTTCGATGACGGTGTCGAAACTGGGCATGCAAAAATTCTCGCATGCAAATCGAGTCGGGCGTCAGCCTGAAGCCGTTCAATACGTTCGGATTGCCTGCTGTCGCACAGACATTGGTGCGCATCCAGGGCGATGCCGACGTGCGCCGTGTCGTCGACCACCCGGAACTGGGCCGCGCGCCCAAGTTCATCCTCGGCGGCGGCAGCAACGTCATCCTGACGCGCGACATGCCGCAGGTCGTGCTGAAGGTCGAAGTGCGCGGCATGCGCTTGGTCGAACAGCGTGCCGACGCCTGGATCGTCGAGTGCGGCGCCGGCGAGAGCTGGCACGATCTGGTCGCCTGGACGCTGGCGCAAGGCTGGCCCGGGCTGGAGAACATGGCGCTGATCCCCGGCACGGTGGGTGCCGCCCCGGTGCAGAACATCGGCGCCTACGGGCTGGAGCTGAAGGACCGCTTCGAGTCGCTCGACGCCGTCGACCTGGTCACCGGGCGCAGCGTCACGCTGGGGCCGGCCATCTGTGCCTTCGGCTACCGCGACAGCGTGTTCAAGCATTCGCTGGCCGGCCGCACGCTGATCGCCCGCGTGCGCCTGCGCCTGCCGCGGCCCTGGCAGCCGGTGCTGGGCTACCTGGACATCGAGCGGCGCATGCGCGAGAGCGGCATCTCCAACCCGTCGGCGCCGCAGGTGTTCGACTGGGTCTGCGCGATCCGCCGAGCCAAGCTGCCCGACCCGGCGCTGATCGGCAACGCCGGCAGCTTCTTCAAGAACCCGGTGGTCACGCCGGAACAGTGCCGCGACATCATCGGCCGCGACCCGGAGATCGTGCACTACCCGATGCCCGACGGCACGGTGAAGCTGGCCGCCGGCTGGATGATCGACGCCTGCGGCTGGAAGGGCAAATCGGTCGGCCAGGCGGCCGTCTACGAGCGCCAGGCGCTGGTGCTGGTCAACCGCGGCGGCGCGATCGGCTCGGAGGTGATGACGCTGGCGCGGGCGATCCAGGAAAGCGTCTACGGGCGCTTCGGCATCCGGCTCGAACCGGAGCCTGTGGTGGTCTGACCACGCTGTCATCGAATCGTCACAGCCACCTTTCACAGTCGTCGACAACAAGAAGAAGACGACAACAAGAAGAAAGGAGAAGACGATGACCTGGAGTTTCGGCAGTGTCGTGGCGCTGGCTGCGGTGGGGGCGGCGGCCTTCGTGCTGTACCGCATCTGGCGCACCTGGACCGCCCGCCGCCTGGTGCGCTCGCACCCCTTCCCGCCCTACCTGCACGACAAGCTGCGCGCCGCCTGGCCGCAGCTCAGCGCCGCCCAGGCCGCCGAGGTGGAGCGCGGGTTGCGGCAGTTCTTCCTGGCCAGCGCGATGGCGCAGGGGCGCTTCGTCGCGATGCCGTCCAAGGCGGTCGACGCGATGTGGCACGAGTTCATCCTGCACACCCGGGCGTACGAGCACTTCTGCCGCAAGACCTTCGGCCGCATGCTGCACCACACGCCGGCCGAGGCGCTGGCCACCGAGCCCGACCGCGGCGACCGGAACTTCCAGGGCCTGCGCCGGGCCTGGGTGTGGAGCTGCCGCGACGAGGGCATCGACCCGAAGCAGCCGCAGTGCCTGCCGCTGCTGTTCGCACTCGACGCGGCGCTGGCGATTCCCGGCGGCTATCGCTACGCGACCGACTGCCGACTGCTCGGCGCCGACCGCGGCGACACGCATTGCGCCACCGGCTTCGGCTGCGGCTCGTCGTGCGGCTCGTCCTGTGGGTCTTCCGGAGGCGATGGCGGCGGGGACGGCGGCGGCTGCGGCGGCGACTGAGCGCGCCGTCGCCTAGCGCTCCAGCCGCAGCACCCGGCCGCCGCGGCCGTCGGTGACCAGGTAGAGCCAGCCGTCGGGGCCCTGGCGCACGTCGCGGATGCGTTCGTTCAGGTCCTCGAGCAGGCGCTCCTCGCCGCTGACCTTGCGGCCGTCCAGCGTCAGCCGCACCAGCGCCTGGGCCTTCAGCGCGCCGACGAACAGGCTGCCCTGCCAGCCGGGGTAGCGGTCGCTGCTCAGGAAGGCCATGCCGCTGGGTGCGATCGACGGTACCCAGACGTGCAGGGGCTCCTCGAAGCCCGGCTTGGGACCGTCCTCACCGATGCGCGTGCCGGTGCCGTAGTTGCGCCCGCGGGTGACCAGCGGCCAGCCGTGGTTGCGGCCGCGCTGCGGGACGTTGACCTCGTCGCCACCCTGCGGGCCGTGTTCGATCGTCCACAGCTCGCCGCTGACCGGGTGGCGTGCCGCGCCCTGGATGTTGCGGTGGCCCAGGCTCCACACCTCGGCGGCGGCGAACTTCGGGTTGTCGGCCGGCGCACGGCCGTCGCGGGCTATGCGCACCACCTTGCCGAGGTGGTTGGACGGGTCCTGCGCGTCGTCCTTGCGCGAGTAGCGGTCGCCCAGGCCGACCCACAGCGTGCCGTCGCGGCCGAAGGCGATGCGCGAGCCGCAGTGCAGCCGGCTGGCCACCTTGGGCTTCTGGCTGAAGATCGTGCGCACCTCGACCAGCCGGTCGCCGTCGAGGCGCCCGCGCGCCACCGCGGTCGAGTTGCCGCCTTCGCCGGGCTCGGCGAAGGTCCAGAAGACCAGGCCGTTGCGCGGGAAGTCGGGGTCGACCGCCACGTCGAGCAGGCCGCACTGCCCGGTCACGTCGACCGGCGGCAGGCCGGCCAGCGGCTTGCCGACCTGGCCGTCGGCCTCGACGATGCGCATCGTGCCAGGCCGCTCGGTGATCAGCATGCGGCTGTCGGGCAGGAAGGCCAGCGCCCAGGGACTGTCCAGCCGGTCGACGACGGTGACCGGCTTCAGCGGCTGGGCCACCGCACCGGTCACGGCCGCCCACAGCCAGGCCAGTAGGCAGGCCTGCAGCAGCGCACGCCGCGACGGCATGGTCAGCGCCTCAGAGGAAGTGGCAGACGTAGTGCAGCGTCTGCGTCACCTCGATGTCGAAGGCTGCATTGCCGGGCACGTCGAAGCTCTGGCCGCCGCGGTAGGCGGCCCAGCCGGTGGCGCCGGGCAGCTTGACGCGGCATTCGCCCTCGATCAGCTCCATGCGCTCGGGCGCGCCGGTGTTGAACTTCAGCGTCGAGGGCAGGATCACGCCGACGCTCTTCTTGCTGCCGTCGGCCAGTTCCAGACTGTGCGAGACGCACTTGCCGTCGAAGTAGACATTGGCGCGGGTGCGCACGGAGGCTTGCAGGCTGTCGGTCATGGTCGGTGATCGGGCTCGGGGAAGGCGCGCATGCTAGCGCAGCCCTGTGAGGGTCTGTATCGGGCGGGCAATAGCTCACGCTCGCGCCGTCGGCGAGCGTCGCAGGGGTCGCTGGGTGCGCCGGGCTCGCGTTGTAATGCCCGACCGACATCCGCTTTCCATGCTCGCCACCACCGCCCCTTCGCTCGACGCGATCCTCGACACCGCCTTCGTCGGCATCGCGCTCACGCGCAACCGGCTGTTCGAGCACGCCAATCCGCGCTTCGAGGAACTGTTCGGCTGGGCGCCGGGCGCGTTGGTCGGCCAGCCCGGGCGCTGCGTCTGGCCGAGCGACGAGGCCTACGAGCAGATCGGCCTCAGCGCCGGAACGCTGCTGCAGCAGGGCCTGGCCTTCGAGGGCGAGTTCGAGATGGCGCGGCGCGACGGCAGCGTGTTCTGGGCCTACCTGCGCGCCCGCTCGATCGACCCGCAGCACCCGGGCAGCGGCGGCACGATCTGGATCGTCGACGACGTCACCGAGCGCCGCCGCGTCGCCGCCGCGCTGGCCGACGCGCGCGACCAGGCCGAGTCGGCCAGCCGCGCGAAGAGCGAGTTCCTCGCCAACACCAGCCACGAGATCCGCACGCCGCTCAACGGCCTGCTCGGACTGGTGCGCCTGGCGCAGGACCCGTCGCTGCCGCCGGCGCGGCTGCGCGAGTACCTCGAGCACATCGACGACAGCGCGCAGGCGCTGGCCGGGCTGATCTCCGACATCCTCGACCTGTCGAAGATCGAGGCCGGCCGGCTCAGCCTCGAGCAGGTCGACTTCGACCTGCACCAGATGCTCGGCCAGATGCGCGATGCCTATGCCGAGCTGGCCGCCGCCAAGGGGCTGCAGCTGCGCTTCTCGCTCGACGAGGCGGTGCCGCGCTGGATCAACGGCGACCCGGTGCGCCTGCGCCAGATTCCTGCCAACCTGCTGGGCAACGCGCTGAAGTTCACCGACCGCGGCTGGATCGAGCTGCGCGCGGTACGCTTGTCCGATGGCCGCACCCGCATCGAGGTGCGCGACAGCGGGCCCGGCATCGCACACGACGTGCAGCCGCGCCTGTTCCACCCGTTCTCCCAGGCCGACACGTCGACCACGCGCCGCTACGGCGGCACCGGCCTGGGCCTGAGCATCTGCCGCCAGCTGGCCGTGCTGATGGGCGGCGGGGTCGGCATGCTCAGCGCGCCCGGCGAGGGCAGCCGCTTCTGGGCCGACCTGCCGCTGCGCAGCGCGGCGGAGCAGGCGCCGCCGCCGGCGCCGCGCTTCGCGCCGGTCGATGCGCTGAAGGACGCCCGTGTGCTGCTGGTCGAGGACCACCCGGTCAACACGCTGGTCGCCGAGGCGACGCTGGCGCACTGGGGCGCGAGGGTGGTCAGCGTCGTCAACGGCGAGCTGGCTGTGCAGTCGGTGGCCGACGCAGCTGCGCGCGGCGAGCCCTTCGACGCGGTGCTGATGGACCTGCAGATGCCGGTGCTCGACGGCATCGCCGCCACCGTCGCGATCCGCCGCCACCACGGCCCGACCATGCTGCCGGTGATCGCGCTGACCGCCGACGCGCTGGACTCGCAGCGCGACAGCGCGCTGCGCCACGGCATGAACGACTTCCTCGCCAAGCCGATCGATCCCGAACGCCTGGTGCGCGTGCTGGCGCACTGGGTGCGGCGCGCGCGCGTGTCGCGCGCCTGAGCGCCACGGTGCCGGCGCATACTGGATCCGGCTCGTCTGCCGAACCATGCCGCGCCTGCTGCAACGCAATCAACGCGCCATCGCCCAGGCCGGTGGGGATGCGGAGCGTGCCAGTCTGCTGGCCCAGCGGGTGATCCTGCTGGCGCGCCACTGGCGCGCCGCCGACGTGCCCGAGGCGCTGCGTGCCGCCGAGGCCGCCGCGCAGTCCGCCGCCGATCGGCGGGTCGATGCCGAGCTGGCGCTGGCGCGCGGCGTGGCGATGTACTACGGCGCGCAGGTCGGGGTGTCGCTGGAGACCCTGCGTGCAGCCGCCGAGGCCGCTGCGCTGCTCGGCCATCCGGGCCTGGAGGCCGAGTGCGAGGCCTGGATCGGCTGCGTGCGCGGCACGCTGCACCACACCCCGGCCGAGGTGCTGCCGCACCTGCACCGCGCGGTGCAGCTCGGCCAGACGCACCGGCCGCTGGCAGCGGCCCGTGCGCTGTACGTGCTGGCCACGCTCTACCAGGAGGCCGACCTGGTCGACGAGGCGATGCGCCACTACCGGCGCGCCAGCACCATCGCGCGGTCCGGCAACGACGAGCAGCTGGTCGCGGCGGTGCACCGCTACATGGCGCTGGCGCAGGCGCAGCAGATCCGCCGTGCGCGTGCTGCCGGCCGGCTCGACCCCGAGCTGTTGCGCCAGTCGCTGGCGGGCCTGGGCAGCGCGCAGCACCTGGCCGCGGCGCTGACCAGCGACGACGCCGGCCTGCAGAGCCAGCTGCGCCTGGGCGAGATGCTGCGCCTGGCCGGCGAGCATGCCCAGGCGGTGCAGGTGTTCGAACACTGTGTCGACGCGGCCGCCCGCGCCGGCATGACCTGGGAGGCGACCATCGCGCGGGCCGACCAGGCGACCTGTCTGGCGCATTGCGGACGGCTCGCCGATGCCGAACGTGCCGGGGCGCTGGCCGAAGCCGAGATCACCGAAGACTTCGACGACTACGCGCGTGCCGTCGTGCACGACTCGCTGGCCGAACTGGCCTCGCTGGTCGAACGGCCGGCGCGCGAGACGCTGCACCGCGAGGCGTCGCGCCTCGCCTGGGCCGCCGACGCGGCCTACTGTGCCGGCCTGCGTGCCACGCTGCTGGAGCGCGGGCCGCTGGTGCGCTAGGGCTGCAAGGGCGGCTCGTGCAGCGCCGTCCAGGTCAGCTGCAGGATGCGCGCATCGCTGCTGGCGCGGTGGCGGGCCAGCGGCCGCTCGCGCCGCACCCGGTCGCGGGTCGCCTGCCAGGCCTGCGCCTCGCCCTCGTCGAGCGTGTTGCGCAGGTGGTCGAGCCGGAACAGCGGTGAGCGGCCGCCGGCGTCGAACAGCAGCGCCAGCCAGGCATAGTCGTGCGCCCAGCCGTCGCTGTAGACGGTCAGGCCGGCGAGGCGGCGGTTCAGCTCGCGCGCCACGTCCACCGCCGGCCGGCCGTGGCGCAGCGTGATGGCCCGGGTGATGCCGTGCAGGGCCTCGGCGGCCGGGTCCCAGTGGGTCCAGTCGGCCTCCGGTCGCACCAGCGTGCACCAGGCGTCGCCGTCGGGCAGCACGAAGCCGATCTCGATCGGGTAGCTGTCACGCCCGAAGCCGGAGGCCTCGATGTCGAGGAAGGCGGGCGGCGTGCTGCGGGCCATGCAGCGGCGCAAGCAAGTGCCGGGCCTTGTCCCGCAGGCGACAAGCGGGAGCGGGTTCCGCCCGTGGCTGGCCGCGGGGCGCTGCGGTATACCCGGAGCCGACCCGGCCGAGCGCGGCCGACCCGCTGGGAGAGCCCGTGTCCGTCGATTCCGCCGCGATCAACGCCCGCCCGCACCACCGCATCTGGCCGCGGCGCCTGCCGCGCGAACTGGTGGCGCCGCAGACCTCGCTGTGGTTCAACCTCGAGGTCGCGGCGACCCGCTACCCGGACAAGCCGGCCTACCTGTTCTTCGGCCGGCCGCTGCGCTACCGCGAGCTGCGCGCGCAGGCGCTGGCCATCGCCGGCTGGCTTCGTTCGCGCGGCGTCGCCAAGGGCGACCGCGTCTCGCTGTTCATGCAGAACTGCCCGCAGTACGTCGCGGCGCTGTACGGCATCCTGCGCGCCGACGCGGTGGTGGTGCCGGTCAACCCGATGAACCGCGCCGACGAGTTCGGCCACTACATCGCCGACCCGCAGGCCAGGGTGGTGATCTGCAGCGCCGACCTGGCCGGCATCGTCGCGCAGGCCAACGCCGCCTTGCCCGAGGCGCAGCGGCTGGCCGACGTGCTGGTGGCACGCTACGCCGACGCGCTGCCCGAGGGTGCGATCGATCCGGCCGAGGCGCCGAACGCCGCCACCGACCAATGGCTGCGTGCCGACCCGGCGCTGCCGGACACCGGCAGCGGCGGCCCGCGCTGGACCCGCTGGGCCGAGGCGCTGGCGCAGGGCCTCGCCCCCGGCGAGCACGTCGCGCAGGCCGACGACATGGCGCTGCTGCCCTACACCTCGGGCACCACCGGCCTGCCCAAGGGCTGCATCCACACCCACCGCACGCTGATGCACAACGCGGTCGGCGGGCAGTGGAGCCACACCGGGCCCGAGAGCGTGGGTCTGGGCGTGGTGCCGATGTTCCACATCACCGGCATGATCTACAGCGTGCTCGGCGCGGTGTACGCCGGCGCAACGACGGTGATCCTGCCGCGCTGGGACCGCGAACTGGCCGGGCGGCTGATCTCGCGCCACCAGGTCTCGCACTGGACCTGCATCCCGACGATGATCATCGACCTGTTCGGCAGCCCGAACTACAAGAGCTTCGACCTGTCCTCGCTGCGCAACCTCAGCGGCGGCGGCGCGGCGATGCCGCAGGCGGTGGCGCAGCGTCTGCTGGACGAGTTCGGCCTGACCTTCGCCGAAGGCTACGGCCTGACCGAGACCGCAGCGCCCAGCCACGCCAACCCGCCCGAGCGTGCCAAGCTGCAGTGCCTGGGCATCCCGATCTTCGGCGTCGACTCGCGCGTGGTGGACCCACTGACGCTGCAGGAACTGCCGCCCGGCGAGACCGGCGAGATCGTCACCCACGGGCCGATGGTGTTCAAGGGCTACTGGCGCCATCCGGACGCCACCAAGGCGGCCTTCGTCGCGCTGCCCGGCGATCCGAGCGGCAAGCTGTTCTTCCGCACCGGCGACCTCGGCCGCATGGACGAGGAAGGCTACTTCTTCATGACCGACCGGCTGAAGCGCATGATCAACGCCAGCGGTTTCAAGGTCTGGCCGGCCGAGGTGGAGATGCTGCTGTACAAGCACCCGGCGGTGCAGGAGGCCTGCATCATCGCGGCGCGCGACGAGTACCGCGGCGAGACCGTCAAGGCGGTGGTGGTGCTGCGCGCCGAGGCGAAGGGCAGGACCTCGCCGGAAGACATCACCGCCTGGGCCCGCGACCACATGGCGGCCTACAAGGTGCCCAGGCTGGTCGAATTCACCGACAGCCTGCCGAAGTCGGGTTCGGGCAAGGTGATGTGGCGCCTGCTGCAGGACCGCGAGGCGGAACGCGCGAAGGCCTGAGCCCCCAACAGCTTCGATCGATATCAGAAGCGCGAGCCGGGCTGGTGCAGGAAGGTGAGTTCCTCGGCCGTGCTGCTGCGTCCGAGGATGGCATTGCGGTGCGGGAAGCGGCCGAAGCGCCGGATCACCTCGCGGTGCCTGCGTGCGTAGTCGAGCATGCCTTCGAGCTCCGGCGCGGCTTCGGCCAGCGCCTCGAAGCAGGCGACGGCACGCTCCTGCAAGGCCAGGTCCTCCGCGTGCTCGAAGGGCAGGTAGGCGAAGGCGCGCTGCCACGGCGGCAGATGCAGGTCGTCGCCGCGTTCGCACAGGCCCAGGGCCAGCGCGCGCGCCGCCGCATCGCCGGCGAAGGCACGTGGCGTGTCGCGGAACACGTTGCGGGTGAACTGGTCGAGCACGATCAGCGCCGCGAGTCGGTCTGCCGGCGCCGGGCCGAGTCGCTCGCCGGCCAGCACGGCGTCGATCAGCGGCCCGAAGCGCATGCGGATCGATGCGTCGAAGTCTGCGTCCTTGCGGAACCACTCGGCGCGCGCGACGGGTTCGTCGCCGAACCAGAAGTCGAGCACTGCGCGTGCGTCGGCCTGCATCGGCTCAGTCCTCGCGGGACAGGCGCTGCCACAGGTAGGTGAACTCGACCGCCTGCAGCGTGGCGCGCTGTTCGTTGTCGGCCGCGCCGCCGTGGCCACCCTCGATGTTCTCGTGGTACAGCACCGGGTGGCCAAGTTCGCGCAGCCGCGCCACCATCTTGCGCGCATGGCCGGGGTGCACACGGTCGTCGCGCGTCGAGGTGGTGAACAGCAGCGGCGGGTACTTGCCGTCGCGCTTCACGTTCTGGTACGGGCTGTACTTCGAGATCACCGCCCACTCCGCCGGCACGTCCGGGTTGCCGTACTCGGCCACCCAGCTGGCGCCGGCGAGCAGCTTGTGGAAGCGTTTCATGTCCAGCAGCGGCACCTGGCAGACCATCGCGTTGAACAGCTCGGGCCGCTGCATCATCACCGCGCCGACCAGCAGGCCGCCGTTGCTGCCGCCCTCGATGCCCAGGTGGCGTGCACTGGTGATCTTCTGCTTGATCAGGTCTTCGGCGACGGCGATGAAATCGTCGTAGCTGCGCTGCTTGTTCTCCTTCATCGCCGCCTGGTGCCAGCGCGGGCCGAACTCGCCGCCGCCGCGGATGTTGGCCACCACCAGCACGCCGCCGCGCGAGTACCACGCCGCGCCGAAGCCGCGCGAGTACCAGGGCTCCAGCGAGATCTGGAAGCCGCCATAGCCGTACAGCAGCGTCGGGTTGTTGCCGTCGGCCTTGGCGCCCTTGGGCCAGACCACGAAGTAGGGCACGCGGGTGCCGTCGCGGCTGGTCGCGAAGCGCTGCTCGGCGCGCATGCCGCTGGCGTCGAACGAGGCGGGCAGCGTCTTCAGCGTGTCGCGCCGGTCGCTGCCGGTGCGGCCCAGCAGCAGCGAATCGGGGGTCAGGAAGTCGGTGTAGTTCAGCAGGTACTGCTCTGCCAGCGGGTCGTCGCGGCGCATCGGGTCGTGCAGCGCGCTGACGCCCAGGTTGCCCGGCGACGGCGCGTCGACGCTGCGTTTCGTGAAGCGGCCGGCGTCGTCGCGCTGCCACTCCTCCAGCTTGCCGATCACGTTGTCGTTGACGTTGACCAGCACGTGGCTGCGCGTCAGCGTGGTGCCGGCCAGCGAGCGTGTCTCGGTCGGCTCGAACAGCACCTGCACCTGGCGCTCGCTGTTGTCCTTCGCATTGCGCCACGAGGCGAACTCGGCGGCCAGCAGCGAACCCTTGGGGTGGGTGCGTTCGCCCAGGCGCAGGTCGCTGCGCAGCTCGAGCAGCAGCGTGTCGGCGGCTACGCCGGCGCTGTGCATGAACGACAGGCGCGCGTCGTCGGGCACGTCGAGCCTGACCAGCTTGTCGCCTTCCAGCAGCAGCGTCTCCTGGTGGAAGAAGTCGGTGGCGCGCACGATCATCGTGTGGCCGTGACCCGGCGTGAGGTCGACGCTGACGCCGACCCAGACGTCCTCCTTGCGGCCCTCGTAGACCGTCGTCGCTTCGGCCAGCGGCGTGCCGCGCTTCCAGCGCTTGACGATGCGCGGGTAGCCGGAGTCGGTCATCGAGCCGGGGCCCCAGTCGGTGCCGACGTAGAGCGTGTCGGCGTCGGCCCAGGCGATGTCGGTCTTCGCCTCGGGCAGCACGAAGCCGTCGTCGACGAAGCGCTTGCTCACCGTGTCGAATTCGCGGACCACCTTGGCGTCGGCGCCGCCGCGCGACAGCGAGACCAGGCAGCGGCGGTAGTCCGGGCCCAGGCAGTCGGCGCCGGCCCAGACCCAGTTCTCCTTCTCGGCCGCGCCCAGCGCGTCGAGGTCGATCACCGTCTCCCAGGCCGGCTGTGCCTTGCGGTACTCGGCCAGCGTGGTGCGCCGCCACAGGCCGCGCTTGTGGGTGCCGTCCTGCCACAGGTTGTAGAGCCAGTCGCCACGGCGCGAGACGGCCGGGATGCGGTCGCTGGAGTTCAGCACCGCGAGCAGCTTGGCGCGGGTCGGCGCGAAGTCGGCGCGCGAGCCGAGCTGCTTCATCGTCTCGGCGTTGCGCTCGCGCACCCAGGCCAGGGCCTTGTCGCCCTGAACCTCTTCCAGCCACTGGTGAGGGTCGTCGTCGGTCGGCTTGTCTTGGCTCATCGCGATGAGGGGAGTGAGGGCGACCACGGCGGCGCACAGCAGCCGGCGGGCCAGGGTGGAGGAGGAGGTCATCGGTCGCAGGGGGGCGTGGGTTCAGGCGAGCAGGTCCTGCACTTCCGGGTGGCGGCGCATGTAGGCCTGCACGTAAGAGCACAGCGGGCGCACCTTCAGCCCGCGCTCGCGCGCATGGGTCAGCGCGATGCGCACCAGTTCGGCGGCCAGTCCCTGGCCTTCCAGCTCGGGGGCGACCTCGGTGTGCGTGATGAACATCGTGCCGTCGCGCAGCCGGTAGTCGCACACGCACAGGTGGCCGTGCACGCGGGCGCTGAAGCGGCCCGCGGCCTCGTCGTGCTCGATCGTCATCGTCATGGTCGGCAGCTCCGTCGTGTCAGGCGCCGGCGTTCAGGCGCTGCGGCGTCAGCTCGACCGAGGTCTCGCCGTCGCCCACCCAGGCGGTGCCGTCCTGCACCGTCACCTGCAGGTTCATCGTGCGCTGCGCCAACGCGGCCAGCGCCTGGCTCTGCGCCGCATCGACCTGCCAGACCTCCAGGTTGGCGGCGCGCGCGACCTTGTTCGCGATGCCGTTCCACCAGATCGGCGTGCTCGCCGCGTAGGCGTAGACGCTGACACGATCGGCGCGGCCGGCGGCGCGCAGCAGGGTCTTGTCGTCGGGCTGGCCGATCTCGATCCAGTGGCGCACCTGGCCGGTCAGGTCGCGATGCACCAGGTCGGGCTCGTCGGCGTCGGACAGGCCCTTGCCGGACTCCAGCGTGCCGTCGCGGTCGTCGGCCGGCACGTTCAGCGCGAAGGCCAGCACACGCATCAGCAGCCGCTCGTCGGTCTCGGAAGGGTGGCGCGCCAGCGTCAGCGCATGGTCGGCGTAGAGGCCGCGATCCATGTCGGCGAGCTGCACGCGGGCTTTGAAGATGGTGGCCTTGAGTGCCATGTCGGGGAGAAGGCGCGCCGGGGCGCGAAGCCGCGATTACAGCAGAGCGCCGCGGCGGTCCGTGCGCCTCAGGGCTTCTCGGCCAGCGTGCGCAGGCCGGCCAGGCCGGCCGCGAAGTCCTGGCCGATGAACTTGTCGGCGCCGAGCGCGAACCAGCGCATCAGCGGGTTCGCGCCCATGTCGCCATCGATGTTCCAGGTCACGCGGGTGCCGCTGCCCTCGGCCGCGAGGGTCAGCTCGCCCGTCGACGTGGTGCCGAAATCGGGGAAGAACAGCTCGTAGGCGACCCGCTGGCCCGGCTCGGCGGCGGTGAAGCGCATGCGGCCTTCGCCCTCGGTCCGGCTCTGCCAGGCCCAGGCGGCGTCGACGCCGCTGGGCGGGCCGCTGTACTGGATCGCCATGGCCGGGTCGCGGCGGTTCCACACCGTCCATTCCTTCCAGCGGCGCGGTTCGGCGACCAGCGCGTAGACCTTGTCCGGCGGCGCCGCGATCACGACACTGCGCGACACCTTGAACTTCGGCGAGAGCAGGTAGCCGCCGAGCACCAGCACGGCGGCGACCACGAGGATCACGGTCAGCAGCCACTTGATCAGCTTCATCCGGTCTCCTGCGGGCGATGCGAGCCGGCAGTCTGCGCCGTTGGCGCGGCGGCCACAAGCGGCGAGACCCCGGCGGCCAGCGCCCGGCCGTCGCGTGCGCTGCGCTGGCCCAGCTCGACCAGCGCCATCACCGCGGCGGCCTGCTCGGGCGGCACCGGGTTGGCGGCCACGCCACGCAGTGCATCGTGCAGCGCCGCGTAGTAGGTACCCTGGCGGCCCGGGAGCAAGGGCCAGTGGTCGGTGACCAGCGCGTCGCCGTGCTGCGGGTCCGGCCGCGTGATCAGGCTGACGCCGCGATCCTGGCCCCAGTCGGTCGGTGGTGGCCAGGCGGGGCGCACGCTGGCCTTCAGCGCGTCTTCCTGCGGATCCAGGCCCAGCTTGGTCCAGCTGCCCGCGGTGCCATGAACGACGAAGCGTGGTGCCGGTGCCGCCGCCAGCATGCTGGCGCGCAGCAGCACGCGCAGCCCGGGGTAGTGCAGGCGGGCCTGGAACCAGTCGTCGGCCTGGCCGCCCTCGCGCAGCACGGCCTGCTCGAGCGTGATCGACGCGGGCCAGCCGAACAGCTGCAGCGCCTGGTCGAGCAGGTGCGGGCCGAGGTCGAACCACAACCCGCCGCCGGGCGTGGCCGATTCGCGCCAGCGCACCCGCACGGCGGGGCGGAAGCGGTCGAAGGCCGATTCGACGTGCACGATGCGGCCCAGCGTGCCGCTCTGGAGCATCGCGCGCAGGGTCAGGAAGTCGCTGTCCCAGCGGCGGTTGTGGAACACCGACAGCAGCCGGCCGCGGGCATGCGCCAGTGCGCACAGCTCGCGCGCCTCGGCCAGCGTCAGCGTGAACGGCTTGTCGACCACGACATGGCGGCCCGCCGCCAGTGCCGCGCGGGCGAGCGGGAAGTGGCTGTCGTTCGGGCTGGCGATCACCACCAGGTCGAGGTCGGCGCGCTGCACCAGCGCGCGGGCGTCGGGCAGCACCTCGACGTCGGGCCAGTCGGCCAGCACGCGCGCGGCGTCGCGGCTGGACACCGCTGCCAGGCGCAGCCCGGGCACGCCGGCGATCAGCGGCGCGTGGAAGGTCTTGCCGGCATAGCCATAGCCGACCAGGCCGACACGCAACGGGGGAGGGGTCATGGCGAGCTGCGGCAAGATGAAAGCTGCGCATTGTCGCGCCCGACCCAGGAGACGCCATGAGCGATGCCCCCTTCGACCTGTTCGTCATCGGCGCCGGCAGCGGCGGCGTGCGTGCCGCGCGCATGGCGGCGCAGCGCGGCGCGCGGGTCGCGGTGGCGGAGAGCGGCGCGCTCGGCGGCACCTGCGTCAACGTCGGCTGCATCCCGAAGAAGCTGTACAGCTACGCGGCGCATTTCGCCGATGCCTTCGAGCAGTCGCGCGGCTTCGGCTGGGTGCCAGGCGAGGCGCGTTTCGACTGGGCCACGCTGAAGGCCAACCGGGCGCGCGAGATCCAGCGCCTGAACGGCGTCTACGAAGGCCTGCTGCGGGGGGTCGGCGCGACCCTGCTGCGCGGCCGCGCGCGGCTGGTGTCGGACCGTGCGGTCGAGGTCGACCGCGTCGTGCATGCGGCGCGGCGCATCCTCGTCGCCACCGGCGGCCACCCCGAGCTGCCGGCGCTGCCCGGCGCCGATCTGGCTGTCAGCTCGGACGCGATGTTCGACCTGCCGGTCTTTCCGCGCCGGCTGGTGGTGGTCGGCGGCGGCTACATCGCCTGCGAGTTCGCCTCGATCTTCCGCGGGCTGGGCGCCGAGGTGACGCAGTTGGTGCGCGGCGAGCAGGTGCTGCGCGGCTTCGACGACGACGTGCGCAACTTCCTGGCACGCCAGATGGTGCAGCACGGCGTCGACCTGCGCACCGGTGCGCGGCCTGCGGCCATCGAACGTGCCGACGGTGCGCTGCGGGTGCTGCTCGACGACGGCAGCGCGCTGCCGGCCGACACCGTGCTGATGGCCACCGGCCGGCGCCCGAACAGCGCCGGCCTGGGCCTGGAGGCGCTGGGCGTGCGGCTCGACGCACGCCGCGCGGTCGTCGTCGACGACGGCCTGGAGACCAGCCTGCCAGGGGTCTACGCGCTCGGCGACGTGATCGACCGGGTGCAGCTGACGCCGGTCGCACTGGCTGAGGCGATGCTGCTGGTCGACCGCCTGTTCGGCGAAGGCCGCCGGCGCCTCGACTACACGCTGGTGCCGACCGCGGTGTTCACCCATCCGAACGTCGCCACCGTCGGCCTGACCGAGGCCCAGGCGCGCGAGCGCTTCGCGCGGGTCCGGGTGTTCCGTAGCGACTTCAAGCCGCTGAAGCACACGCTGTCGGGCAGCCCCGAGCGGGTGCTGATGAAGCTGCTGGTCGATGCCGACAGCGACCGTGTGCTGGGCCTGCACATGGTCGGCGACGACGCCGGCGAGATCGTGCAGGGCTTCGCGACCGCGCTGGTCGCGGGGGCGACCAAGGCGCAGTTCGACGCCACCATCGGCATCCACCCGACCGCCGCCGAGGAGTTCGTGACTATGCGCGAGCCGGTGGCATGATGCGCGCCTGTCCGAAGTCGACCCTGCCTGCCATGAGATTGCCCGTCGCCCTGTCCCTGGCCCTGATCGCCGCCTCGCTGGCCGGCGGAGCCTCTGCCGCCGGCGACAAGCTGCGTCTGGGCATCTTCGGCAGCGGCAAGGGCACCGGGCCGCTGCTCACCCGCGCCGAACTGCGCGAGTGCCTGGCGCTGCAGGAACGCGTACGCAGCGGCGGCGAGACGGCGACCCGCGACCGCGAGCAGATCGACAAGGAGAAGTCCGACCTGATCCGCCAGGGCGACGAGCTGAAGGCCGACCTCGACAAGCTCGACCGCGCCAGCGCCGAGGCGATCGAGCAGTACCGTGCCCGCGTGGTCGCGCGCGACAAGGCGATCGACCTGCTCGACGCCCGTGCCGCCGAGTTCAACACCCGGGTCGGCGGGCTGAACGCCGATCGCAGCGCCTTTGCGCAGCGTTGCGACAACCGCCGCTTCGACGAGATCGACGAAGCGGCCATTCGTAACGGCAAGTAAACGCCGCCGGGCCGGGATACGGCCGGCGAGTCGCTAAGGCAGGCTTAATCGCCGCTGGCGAGCATCGTGGCATTGCGGCGCATGCGCCGCGCTGCCGCCTTGCGTGTCGCCGATGTCCGAGCCTGTTTCCCGAGCCGCCGACCTGCCCGCCGCCGGCCGGCTGGTGCTGGCCGCGCCGCTGTTCGTCGCCTTCCTGGTGCTCAGCACGCTCACGCGTCTCGGTCTGGCGGTCTTCAATGCCGACGGCTCGCTGTTCGCGCCGCTGTCGCTCGGCCCGGCGCTGCTGATCGGGCTGGGCTACGACGCCGCGGTGGCGCTGTGGTGGTGCCTGCCGCTGGTGCTGCTGGGCTGGTGGTGGCCGGCGGCGCGTGGCCGTGGCGCCCTCGGCGTGGTGGCGGTCGTGCTGGCCGCCGCGCTGCTCGGCGGCCTGGTGTTCGTCAGCGTCTCCGAGTTCGTGTTCTGGAACGAGTTCGCCTCGCGCTTCAACTTCATCGCGGTCGACTACCTGCTCTACACCCGCGAGGTGATCGGCAACATCCGCGAGTCGTATGCGCTGGCGCCGCTGTTCGGCGGCATCGGCGTGGCCACGCTGGGGCTGACCTGGGCGCTCGCCGGCCGGCTGCGCCGCGCCGCCGCCGCACCGGCGCCGGGCCCGCTGCGCCGCAGCTGGCAGGCGCTGGCCTACGTCGCCGGCGCGGTGGCGGTGACCACGGCGGTCGGCACCGGCTGGAAGGACCGGCTGGGCCAGCCGCAACTGGTGCAGGTGGCGGGCAACGGCGTGTGGGAGTTCTTCCATGCGCTGCGCTACAACCAGATCGACTACCAGCGCTTCTACGCAACGCTGCCGGCGCAGCAGGTCGAGCGCATCCTGCAGCGGCGCTTTGCCGATCCGGCCCGCTACCACCTGACACCGGTGCCCGGCATGCCGATCCGCCGCGAGGTGCTGAGCAGCGGCCCGCAGCGCGACATGAACGTCGTGCTGGTGTCGATCGAGAGCCTGGGCGCGGAGTTCGTCGAGAGCCTGGGCGGCGCCAAGGGCCTGACGCCCAACCTCGAGCGCCTGGGCCGCGAAGGCCTGTTCTTCACGCAGATGTACGCCACCGGCACGCGCACCGTGCGCGGCCTGGAGGCGCTGACGCTGTCGGTGCCGCCGACGCCCGGCCACGCCGTGCCGATGCGGCCGAACAACAGCGGACTGTTCACGCTCGGCGGCGTGCTGAAGGACAAGGGCTACGAGCCGCTGTACATCTACGGCGGCTACAGCTACTTCGACAACATGGCCAGCTTCTTCGGCGGCAACGGCTACACGGTGATCGACCGCACCGCGATCGACAAGAAGGACATCCACCACGAGAACATCTGGGGCGTCGCCGACGAGGACCTGTTCGACCTCGCGCTGCGCGAGATCGACAGCCGCGCCGCCGGCGGTCGCAAGGTCTTCGCGCACGTGATGACCACCTCCAACCACCGGCCGTTCACCTACCCGTCCGGCCGCATCGACATCGCCTCCGGCAGTGGCCGCGACGGCGCGGTCAAGTACACCGACTTCGCGATCGGCCAGTTCGTCGAGAAGGCGCGCACCCGGCCCTGGTTCGCCCACACGCTGTTCGTGTTCGTCGCCGACCACACCTCGATCGCGCGTGGCCGCAGCGACCTGCCGATGGAGCGTTACCACATCCCGATGGTGGTCTACGCGCCCGGGCAGGTCGAGCCCGGCCGCATCGAGGCGCTGGCCTCGCAGATCGACGTCGCGCCGACGCTGCTGGGCATGCTGAACCTGCCCTACGTCTCGGAGTTCTTCGGCCGCGACGTGCTGCACGACCGCAACGTGCCACCGTCGCTGTTCATGGCCAACTACCAGACGGTCGGCTTCGTCGGCGAAGGCGCCCAGGTGGAACTGCGGCCCAAGCGCGGCACGCGCGTGATGCCGGCCGCCGGCGGCGTGGCGACGCCCGACCACGACCAGGCGGCGTTGGAGGAGGGCATCGCCTTCTACCAGGCCGCAGCCGAGCGCTTCTCCGAGCGGCGCGGCCCGGCCCTGGGGGCAGCGCTGGAACACTGAGGCTCCTAGAATCGCCGCTTCTCACCACCCCCGAGAAGCCGCGATGACCACTGCCACCAGCAATCCGCTGCTGCAGGCCTGGGACACCCCCTTCGGACTGCCGCCCTTCGACCAGATCCGCGCCGAGCACTTCGCGCCCGCCTTCGAGGCCGCCTGCGCGGCCCACCTGGCGGACATCGACGCCATCGCCGCCCAGGCCGAGCCGCCGAGCTTCGACAACACCGTCGCCGCGCTGGACCGCAGCGGCCGGCTGTACTGGCGCATCGAGGGTGTGTTCCACAACCTGGCTGCCAGCGAAACCTCGCCGGCGCTGCAGCAGGTCGAGCTCGAGATGGCGCCGAAGCTGGCCGCCCACACCAACGCGATCTACATGCACCGCGGCCTGTTCGAGCGCATCGACGCGCTGCACGCGCGCCGCGAGCAGCTCGGGCTGACGGCCGAGCAGCGCCGCCTGCTCGAGCGCTTCCACTTCGACTTCGTGCGTGCCGGCGCGCGCCTGGCCGGCGCAGCGCAGCAGCGTTACGCGCAGGTGATGGAACGCCTGGCCGAGCTGACCACACGCTTCGGCCAGAACGTGCTGGCCGACGAGTCGTCCTACCGCCTGGTGCTGCGCGGCGACGACGAACTGGCCGGCCTGCCCGATTTCGTGCGTGCCAGCGCGAAGCAGGCGGCGATCGACCGCGGCCTGCCCGACGCCCACGTGATCACGCTGTCGCGTTCGCTGATCGTGCCCTTCCTGACCTACTCCGACCGCCGCGACCTGCGCGAGCAGGCCTGGCGCGCCTGGACGAGCCGCGGCGAGCACCCCGGCGAGCACGACAACCGCCCGGTGGCGCGCGAGATCCTCGCGCTGCGCAACGAGCAGGCGCGCGCCCACGGCCATGCCTGCTACGCCGACTACGCGCTGGCCGACACCATGGCCGGCACGCGCGCGGCGGTGAACCAGCTGCTCGAGCAGGTCTGGTCGCGCGCCCGGCCGCGCGCCGAGGAGGAGCGCGAGTCGCTGCGCTCGCTGGTGCTGTCGCGCGGCGAGACGCTGCAGATCGAGGCCTGGGACTGGCGCTACTACGCCGAGAAGGTGCGCGCGCTGCGCTACGACCTCGACGAAGCGGCGATCAAGGCCTACTTCCCGCTCGAGCGTGTGGTCGATGCGATCTTCGACTGCGCCAGACGGTTGTTCGGCCTGGCCTTCGTGCCGCGGCCGGACCTGCGCGCCTACCACCCCGACGTCAAGGTCTACGAGGTGCGCGGCCGCGACGGCGCGCATGTCGGCGTGTTCCTGCACGACAACTTCGCGCGTGCCACCAAGCGCAGCGGCGCCTGGATGAGCAACTACCGGCAGCAGTCGCGCAACGCGCCGGGCGGCGGCGCGGTGGCGCCGATCGTCGTCAACAACAACAACTTCGCCAAGGGTGCGCCCGGCCAGCCGACGCTGCTGAGCTTCGACGACGCACGCACGATGTTCCACGAGTTCGGCCACGGCCTGCACGGGCTGCTGTCCAGCGTGACCTACGAGCGGCTGTCGGGCACCAACGTGCTGCGCGACTTCGTCGAGCTGCCCTCGCAGCTGTTCGAGCACTGGCTGACCGAGCCCTCGGTGCTGAAGTTGCATGCCCGCCACCACCAGACCGGCGAGCCGATTCCCGACGACCTGGTGCAGCGCCTGCACGCCGCGCGCAAGTTCAACCAGGGCTACGAGACGGTGCGCTATACCGCCTCGGCGATGGTCGACATGGCAGTGCACTCGCTGGCCTCGGCCGAGGGGCCGGACATCGTCGCCGCCGAGCGGGCCGAGGTCGAGCGCATCGGGCTGCCGGCCGGCGTCGGCATGAACCATCGCCTGCCGCACTTCCAGCACCTGTTCAGCAGCGCCAGCTACGCCGCCGGCTACTACGTCTACCTGTGGGCCGAGGTGCTCGACGCCGACGGCTTCGACGCCTTCGCCGAGGCCGGCGATCCGTTCGACCCGGCGGTTGCGCAGCGGCTGCAGCAGTTCATCTACGGCGCCGGCGATTCGCTGGAGCCGCGCGCCGCCTACCGCGCCTTCCGCGGCCGCGAGGCCACGGTCGAGCCGATGCTGCGCAAGAAGGGGCTGGTGGGCGAGGGCGCCTGAGCGGCGTGCGGCCGCTGCCGGCGTTCAGCTGGTGAGGCCGCGCACCTCGCCCTGCGGGAAGCGCTGCTCGAGCGCGCCGAGGAACTGGCGGAAGTCGATCGGCTTGGTCCAGTAGTCGTCGAAGCCCGCGGCCATCGCGGTGGCGATGTCCTGCGGCATCGCGTTGGCCGACAGCGCGACGCAGGGAATGGCCGCCGTGTCCGGATGGGCGCGCAGCCGGCGCAGCACCTCGAAGCCGTCGAAGTCGGGCAACTGCATGTCGATCAGCACGAGGTCGGGGCGCAGCGTGATGGCGCGCGCGACGCCGTCGGTGCCGGTCGTCTCGCTGGCGATGCGCAGCCCCGACAGGCCGTTGACCAGTTCCTCGACCAGCATCACGTTGACCGGGTTGTCCTCGATGTAGAGCAGCTGGCCGCGCGACAGCGGCAGCGGCGCCGGCGGCGGATGCACCGCGGCGTCGCCGGCGCCGGGGCTCTCGGCGGCCGCGCTACGCGGCAGCCGCACCTCGAAGCGGCTGCCGATGCTCGGCCGGCTGTCGACGGTGATGCGCCCGCCCATGCTGCTGACCAGCGCCTTCACGATGGTCAGCCCGATGCCGGTACCTTCGATCTCGTCGCGTTCCGCGCCCAGCCGGTTGAAGGGCTCGAACAGGTGCTCGAGCTGTGCGGCGCTCATGCCGCGGCCGTTGTCCTGCACGGTCATCACGACGGACTCGCCGTCGAGACGCGCGCCGACGCGCACCTCGCCGCCGCTGCGGTTGTACTTGATCGCGTTGGTCAGCAGGTTGACCAGCACCTGCAGCACGCGGGTGCGGTCGGCCATCGCGACGCCGTCGACCTCGCCGCGCAGCAGCCGCACGCCGTGGCGCTGCGCGAGCACGGCGACCAGCGGCAGCGCCTGGTCGACCAGGACGGGCATCGCCAGCGGCTGGACGTCGAGCTTGAGGCTGCCCGACTCCAGGCTGGAGAGGTCGAGCACGCTGTCGATCAGCGACAGCAGATGCTCGCCGGCGCTGCGGATGTGGCCGAGCTTGGCGCGCCGGTCGGGGTCGGCGTCCTCCAGCTGCAGCAGCTGCGTGAAGCCGAGTACCGCGTTCAGCGGCGTGCGCAGCTCGTGGCTCATGCGCGCGAGGAACTGCGACTTGGCCTGGCTGGCGCGTTCGGCCACCGCCGTCGCCTCGCGCGCGGCCTCGGCCTGCTTGGCGTCGGTGACGTCCCAGTTGACGCCCATGCGGCGCAGCGTGCGGCCCTGCTCGTCGGTGACCGCGATCGAGCGCGAGGCCAGCCAGCGCACGCCGCCGTCGGGTAGCAGCACGCGGAACTCGTAGCGCATCGGGCGGCGGTCGTACATGGTGTCGGGGCGCGCGTCGAGGTTGCGGCCGCGATCGTCGGGGTGCACCAGCGCCAGGCGCTCGGCGCGGGTCGGCGGCTGCGGCGACGGCTCCAGGCCGCGCAGCCGGAACATCTGCTCGTCCCAGCGTTCGGCGCCGCCGGCGAAGTCGACCTCCCAGGTGCCGATGCCGGCAGCGCGCGCGGCCAGCGCGGCACGCTGGTCGGCGCTGCGCAGCTTCTGCTCGGTCAGCCGGCGGTCGGTGACGTCCAGCGTCACGCCGAAGATCATCGTGCGCCCGCTCCACGGCACGCGCCGCGCGCGGTTGATCAGCCAGCGCACCTCGCCGTCGGGGCGCACGATGCGGTACTCGTGTTCGACCGCGGCCTCCGGCGCCACCAGCAGCTCGTCGCGCGCGGCGCGCATGCGCGGCCGGTCGTCGGGGTGGATGATCTGCTCGATCCACTCCTGCCGGGTGGGCGCGCCGAGCTCCCGCGCACGGCCGTTGATGGCGAACATCTGCTCGTTCCACTCGCCGAGTTCGGTCAGCGGGTCGCGGCTCCAGATGCCGATGCCGCCGGCACGCGTGGCGATGTCGAGCCGGAAGGCCAGGTCGCTGGCCTCGCGCTGGCGATCGACCTGCTCGGTGAGGTCGAGCGCGACGCCGAGGAAGGCCAGCGGCGTGCCGTCGGCGGCGCGCTGAACGACACGGCGTGTCAGCACATGGCGCCAGCTGCCGTCGCTGCGCCGGTAGCGGGCCTGCATGTCGGTCGGGCGGTCGGAGGCCAGCGCGCGCTGCGCCGAGGCGATCACCTCCGGCATGTCGTCGGGGTGGATGAAGGAGCGCACCTCCTCGATCGGCAGCCCTTCCGGGCGCGACGGGATGTCGAGCACGGCGAAGGCACGCTCGTTGTAGTACATGCGGTTGCTGCGCAGGTCGTGCCGCCAGATCGCGATGTCGGCCAGCTCGACCGCCAGCTGCAGCTGCGCGCTGGCGTCGCCGAGCGAGCGGGCCAGCTCGTAGACCTCGGTGTCGTCCATCATCACACCGACGATGCGCTGCGGCTGGCCGTCGGCGCCGGCCTTGACTTCCCACTGCGAATGGATGCGGCACACCGTGCCGTCCGGCCGCATCACGCGATAGCGCTGCGCATAGCGCCCCGGCGCCTCCATCGAGCGCCCGTAGGTGCCGCGGAAATGGTCCTCCGGATGGATGTAGCGCGTGGCCTCCTCCAGCCCGGGCGTGCCATCGGCAGGGTCGAGGCCCCAGAAGGCGAAGACATGGCGGTCCCAGCGGCCTTGGCCGGTAGCGACCTCGCGCTCCCAGACCCCGAGCCGGCCGAACTCCTGGGCAATCTCCAGCAGTTCGCGCAGCCGGGCGGCCTCGGCGGCATCACGTTGCGCCGCCAGGCTCTCGAACAGCCAGGCAATGCCTTCGCCGGTGCGGCGCGCCTGCACGGCGAACCAGCCGGCATCGAGCGACATCTCGGCCCGCGCCAGTCCGGCATCAGGAACCATCGCCGGTGTCACACCGTCAGGCAGTGCGTCACCGAAGTGATTGCGAAAGGCCGCGTTGCACGACAGCAGCCGGCCGCTTTCGTCGCTGAGCGCCATCGCATCGCGCGACATCGCCGCCCACGCGTCGGCCGCCTGGGGTGGGGGAGCTGGATCGCCGCCTCTGGTCACGCGCCGAGTCTAGCGGTGCGCCTCGCCGGCAGACGTGCGCCGGCGCACGCCTTGCGCCAATTCCGTCCTACTCGGCCGCCACCTTCAGCACCAGCTTGCCGAAGTTCTGCCCGCTGAACAGCTTCAGCAGGGCGGAGGGGAACGCGGCGAGCCCGTCCACCACGTCTTCCTTGCTCTTCATGCGGCCGTCACGCAGGTAGCCGGCCATCTCGGCGACGGCGAGCGGGAAGCGGTCGGCATAGTCGAACACCACGATGCCCTCCATGCGCGCCCGGTGGACCAGCAGCGAGAGGTAGTTCTTCGGGCCTTGCACCGGCGTGGTGTTGTTGTACTGGCTGATCGCGCCGCAGATGATGATGCGGGCCTTGAGCCTGAGGCGAGTCAGCACGGTGTCGAGGATGTCGCCGCCGACGTTGTCGAAGTAGATGTCGACGCCGTCGGGGCAGTGCTGCTTGAGGCCCTCGCGCACCGGATCCCAGCGAGTCACGCCTGCGGGCGCGGGGGCCTTGTAGTCGATGCAGGCGTCGAAGCCGAGCTCGTCGACCACCCAGCGGCACTTGTCGGGCCCGCCGGCGATGCCGACGACGCGGCAGCCCTTGATCTTCGCCAGCTGGCCGACGGTCTGGCCGACCGCGCCGGCCGCGCCGGAGACGACCACGGTCTCGCCCGGCTTCGGCTGGCCGACGTCCATCAGGCCGAAGTAGCCGGTCATGCCGGGCATGCCCAGCACGTTGAGCCACTGCGTCTCGCTGCCCAGCCGGGTGTCGATCTTGACCAGGCCGGTGCGCCTGACCTGCTCGGCCGGGATCAGGCAGTGGCTCTGCACGCCCAGCGTGGCACTGACCTTGTCGCCGACGGCGAAGGCCGGGTTCTTCGACGCCACGACGACGCCGATGCCGCCGGCGCGCATCACCTCGCCGACGCCCACCGGCGCGATGTAGCTCTTGCCCTCGTTCATCCAGCCGCGCATCGCCGGGTCAAGCGACAGCCACAGCGTACGCACCAGCACGCCGCCGTCGCCGGGTGCGGCCACGGCCTCCTCGGTGAACTGCCAGTCCGAGTCCTTCGGGCTGCCGACCGGCCGGGCGGCGAGGCGGATCTGGTGGTTCACGGCGTTGGCAAGCTCGGTCATGGCTGACTCCAGGAAACGGGAGCGCGCATGGTAGGCGCGCCGGCGAGGCCACGTCGTCGCCTCGGTGACTGACGCGTCGCGTCCGATGCGGGCGAAAAAAAGCCGCGGACGCTGCCGCGGCTCTCTCCGGCGGGCCGCAAGGCCCGTCGTGCTACATCACAGCGGGCGGATGTTGGCCGCCTGCAGGCCCTTCTGGCCTTGCTTGACTTCGAACTCGACGCGCTGGTTTTCCTGCAGCGTCTTGAAGCCGGTGCCCTGGATGTCACGGAAGTGGGCGAAGAGGTCGGCGCCGCCGGCGTCTTGCGCGATGAAGCCGTAGCCCTTGGCTTCGTTGAACCACTTCACGGTACCGGTTTGGGTCGTCATGGACGGAATCCTATCTATCGATCTAAAGGAACACAAAAAGCGCCGCAGTGCGGGCGCACGCAGCACACTCAAGCAACCAGACGGGGATTTCTAGCGATGCCGACCGCGCGGGGCGCGGTGGGAAGGATGGAGATCACGAACGAACTGAGACTTGCGTAGAACTGTGGGCGCTAATGTACACGAGGGCCGGGCGCATGCGCCGGCGCTTCGTGATCTGCGCCACGCCCGGTGCGCGCACGAGGGGCTCAGGCCCCACACGACACATTCGCTCACCCCCGGCAGCGGTCTCGATGTGGGATGCTCTCCCATTGAACCGCGGGCACCGCCCGCATCAGCTTGCAAACCTCATGACCAAGTCACTGCGTACCCTGGCCGCGCTGGCCGCCCTGTCGATCACCTCGCTGCATGCCGCGGCCGGCGAACCCACCATCCATGTCAGTGTCGGCGGCGAGGTTGCGCCCGGCGTCTACGGGCGCGTGGACTTCGGCAATGCGCCGCCGCCGCCGGTGGTCTATCCGCAGCCGGTGGTCATCGTGCGCCAGCCGCAGCCGGTGGTCGTGCAGCCGGTCTACCTGCACGTGCCGCCCGGCCACGCGAAGAACTGGGCCAAGCACTGCCAGCGCTACGACGCCTGCGCGCGCCCGGTCTACTTCGTGAAATCGAGCGAGTACGAGCCGCGCAAGGGCAAGGGCCACGGCAAGGGACACGGCAAGCAGCGACGACTGATCCGCGCAGCAGGGCTTTCGCCGATGTGACAAGCTCGCGCATTTGCCGAGCCGTCCATCGCGCATGCCGCTGAAGCTTTCCATCCTCGACCAGTCCATCGCCCTCGAAGGCCGGGGCGAAGACGCCGCCATCCGCGACACCCTTGCTCTCGCCGAGCAGGCCGAGGCACTCGGCTACGCACGCTTCTGGCTCAGCGAGCACCATGGCATGCCGACCATCGTCGGCACCGCGCCGGAGGTGCTGATGGCGGCGGTGGCGGCACGCACGAAGCGCATCCGCATCGGCAGCGCCGGCGTGATGCTGCCGCACTACAGCGCGCTGAAGGTGGCCGAGCAGTTCCGCGTGCTGGAGGCGCTGGCTCCCGGGCGCATCGATCTCGGCGTCGGCCGCGCGCCGGGCAGCGAGATGCGTTTCGCGACCGCGCTGAATCCGAACGCGCACGGCGCGGCCGAACATTTCCCCGAGCAGGTGCGCGACCTGCAAGCCTGGACCTCGCTGCCGGTGCACCGCGGGCTGAGCGCGCACCCGTTCGGCAGTCACGCCCCCGAACTGTGGATCCTCGGCAGTTCCGACTACGGCGCGCAGCTCGCAGCGCACTTCGGCCTGCCCTATGCCTTCGCCTACTTCTTCATGGACGGGCAGGGCGTCGAACGGGCGCTGGAGCTGTACCGCAGCCTCTACCGGCCCAGCGAACGTCACCCGCAGCCGCAGGCCACGGTGTGTGTCTGGGCGCTGGCGGCCGACGGCGGCGACGAGGCCCGCCACCACGCGCTCAGCCGCGAGCACTGGCGCATGGAACGCCAGCGCGGGCGGCTGGCTGCGCTGCAGGACCCCGAGCGCATCGCCGCCCAGGGCTTCCGCGCCGAGGACATGCCGGCGCTCGAGGCGATGCGCGCCAAGGCCTTCGTGGGCACCGCGGCGGAGGTGGGGGCGCGCCTGCGGGCGCTCGCTGCCACGCTGGAGCTCGACGAACTGGTGGTCAACACCTGGGCCTGGCGCAGCGGCGTGCGCGAGCGTTCGTACGCGCTGCTGGCGCGCGAGTTCGGGCTCGGCGCGACGGTGGCCTGATGCGCAGCGTCGAGTTCAGGCTGCGCGGCGAGTTCATCACCCTCGACGCGCTGCTCAAGGCGACCGGCCTGGCGCCCAGCGGCGGCGCCGCCAAGGCGATGGTCGCCGACGGCCTGGTGCAGGTCGACGGCCGCGACGAACTGCGCAAGACCTGCAAGATCCGCGCGGGCCAGGTGGTCGCGGTGAGCGGGGCGCGCGTGCGGATCATGGCCGACCCCGATGCGCCGCCGGGCTGAAGCGGCCAGCATGGCAGCCTGACTTCGCCGGGGCTCACCATGTTCGACACCTGCATCGCGGGCAGCCTGCCCAAGCCGGCCTGGCTGGCCGAGACCGAGAAGCTGTGGCCGCAGTGGCGCGCCAGCGGCCCCGAGCTGGATGCCGCCAAGCGCGACGCCACGCTGCTGGCGATCAAGGCGCAGGAAGACGCCGGCCTGGACATCGTCGGCGACGGTGAGCAGGCACGCCAGCACTTCGTGCACGGCTTCGTCGAGCGGGTCGAGGGCATCGACTTCGAGCACAAGGTGAAGATGGGCATCCGCAACAACCGCTACGACGCGATGGTGCCGCAGGTGGTGGCGCCGCTGCGCCTGGGCGGGCGTGTGCACGCGATGGAAGCGCGCCTCGCGCGGGCCCACACGACCAAGACGCTGAAGTTCACGCTGCCTGGCCCGATGACCATCGTCGACACGGTGGCCGACCGCTTCTACGGCGACAAGGTCAAGCTCGCCTTCGCCTTCGCGGAGTTGCTGAATCAGGAGGCGCTGGCGCTGGAGGCCGACGGCGTCGACATCGTCCAGTTCGACGAACCCGCCTTCAACGTCTACATGAAGGAGGCCGCCGAGTGGGGCGTGGCGGCGCTGGAGCGTGCCGCGCAGGGGCTGAAGTGCAAGACCGCGGTGCACATCTGCTACGGCTACGGCATCCAGGCCAACGTCGACTGGAAGGCCACGCTGGGCGAGCAGTGGCGGCAGTACGAGCAGGTGTTCCCGGCGCTCGCGAAGAGCCGCATCGATCAGGTCTCGCTCGAGTGCTACCACTCGCACGTGCCGCCCGAGCTGATGGCGCTGCTGGCCGGCAAGGACGTGATGGTCGGCGTGATCGATGTGGCGTCCGACGTGATCGAGACGCCCGAGCAGGTGGCCGACACCATCGGCCGCGCGCTGCAGTTCGTGCCGAAGGAGCGCCTGTTCCCCTGCACGAACTGCGGCCTCGCGCCGATGTCGCGCGAGGTCGCGGTGAAGAAGCTGGAAGCGCTGGCCCGCGGCGCGCAGCTCGCGCGCCAGCGCTACGGCGGATGAGCCGCGCTCAGAACTTGTAGTTCAGGCCCACCGAGTACATGTCGGCGTTGCTCTTGCCGCCCAGTGCGTCGAAGCGGTAGCGCTCCCACTCGCCGCGCACGCCGAGCTTCGGGTCGAAGTCGTACTGCAGGCCGGCGCCGACCTTGTAGCTGGTGCCGCGGTCGCTGCCGGCCAGCGTGCTGTCGAGCTTGCCGCTGAACACACCGACGCGGCCCAGCGCCGAGAAGCCGCTGCCCAGCGGCAGCGTGCCGACGCCGTCGACGAAGTAGCCGTCGGCCTTGACGCTGCCGGCCGGGCTCTCGAACTTGCCCAGCCGCGCGTAGCCGGCCTCGAGGCCGAAGTTCGGGGTGAAGTTCCAGCCGCCGTAGAGCTTGCCGCCGGTGTCGGACTTGTCGGTGGCGAGGCCGCCGATGTCGTCGCCCTTCCACTTCGAGCTCGACAGGCTGCCGCCGACGGACAGGCCTTCGGCATGCGCGGCGGCGGCGCCGAGCAGGGACACACAGATCAGAGCGTTGGCGATCTTCTTCATGGAGTGACTCCTTTTCCTGAGTGAATGCCGCGGATGCGATGCATCGGCGACAGACGCAGGTTGGCGTCGGTCCGTGAAGCGATTGCGCTGCTGCGGTGAAGTTGTGTCGTGCGCGGTAACGCTGAGTGAAAGGCGTTGCCCTGGCCGTTTCCGCAGGGAACCCGCGGCCTCGATCGCCATCCAAGGCCGGCGTCAGGCACGTGGCCTGCGACCAGCGCGCTTCAGCGCTTGGGCTTGCCGCCCTTGGCGTTCTTGGCGGGCGGCGGCGGGGTCGATCCCGGCTTGGGCTGGTCACCGAGTGTCGACTTGAGCGGGCAGACCGAGAACGCCGGGCACTTGGCGCAGCCGACGGCCAGTGCGATGGGACAGAGCGTCATGGCTGTCTCCTGCAAGGGGGTGGCGCAGCATACGCCGCACGAACTGTTGGCATGATGCGGGCATGACCCAGTTGCTCGCCCCTCCCACCACGACACCCGATGCACTCGATGCCACGCTGTACCGCCAGGGCCATGCGGCGCTTTCGCCGGCCGGCCTGTGCGAACTGTGCGGTGTCGACGCGGCAGCCTTCGATGCCTGGCAGGCTTCGTGGGACCGACTGCCGCCCGATGCCTACCTGAAGGACGGCGGCCGCTACCGTCGCCGCCGCCATGGCAGCTTCGTCGCCCGCCGTGGTGAACTGGAGCAGGTGGCGCACCGGGCGCACTGGCAGCCGGTGTCGTACAACGCGCTGCACGGCGGGCTGGAGCGCTGGTTCGAGCCGCTGGAGGGCACGCTGGTCGCCGACCCGGCCTGGGCGCGGCTGCTGCTCGCGCTCGCCGCCGCCTGCTCGCGGCGCAAGGGCGAGCAGCCCTGGTACGTCGAGGCGCACCAGTTCCGCATCGACACCACCGATGGCATCGGCCGCCCGACGCCCGAAGGCGCGCACCGCGACGGCGTCGATTTCGTCGCGGTGATCCTCGCCGCGCGCGAAGGCGTCAAGGGCGGCGAGACGCGTGTGTTCGAGGCCGACGGCCCGAGCGGCCTGCGCTTCACGCTGACGCAGCCGTGGACCACGCTGCTGCTCGACGACCAGCGCGTGATCCACGAGACCACGCCGATCCAGCCGGCGGCCGAGGGCGGCCACCGCGACACGCTGGTGCTGACCTTCCGCGCCGACGGCTTCCAGGACCCGCAACGCTGAACGCTTGACGCAACACAACACGGTCCGAGGGACATCGGGCGGAGACTCCTTGCACGAACAAGAAGGAGGTTTCCATGCATGCCATCCGCGATTTCTTCTCGACCGACTACGGCCTGCTCAGCGCGGCGGTGATCGCGATCACGCTCGGCATGGGCGTGTTCTACGTGCGCTTCTTCCTGCGCCACATGCACGAGGACGAGGCGCGCGAGCGCGCCGCGCGCGCCGGCAAGTAGCCCAGGTCACTTCAGCAGCGTCTCGCGCAGGAACAGCGTCGTCGCCCAGAACTGGTAGTCGGCGTTCTCCTTGCGCTGGAAGCCGTGGCCTTCGTTCTCGGCACGCAGGTACCACACCGTCGTGCCGTTGGCGCGCACCTTCTCGACGATCTGCTCGGCCTCGGTCCAGGGCACGCGCGGGTCGTTGCGGCCCTGCACGACGAACAGCGGCCGGGTGATCTTCTGCGCGTTGCTCAGCGGCGAGATGCGTTCGAGCAGTTCGCGCATCGCCGCGTCGCGCTCGTCGCCGTACTCGACGCGGCGCAGGTCGCGCCGGTAGCTCTCGGTGTTGCGCAGGAAGGTCACGAAGTTCGAGATGCCGACCACGTCGATCGCGCCGGCGATGCGCTGCGGGTAGCTGGTGGCCGTGGCCAGGCTCATGTAGCCGCCGTAGCTGCCGCCGCTGACGACGATGCGCGAGGCGTCCAGCCGCGGCTGGGTGGCGATCCAGTCGAGCAGCGCGCCGATGTCCTTCACCGCGTCCTCGCGCTTCGCGCCGTTGTCCAGTGTCAGGAAGGTCTTGCCGTAGCCGGCCGAGCCGCGCACGTTGGGCTGCACGATGGCGATGCCCAGGTCCTCGATGAAGTGGTTGTAGCGGCCCATGAAGCCGACACGCGCCTGCGCCTCGGGCCCGCCGTGGATGTCGATCAGCACCGGCCGCGGCCCGGCGAAGCGCTCCGGCGGCAGGTGCAGCCAGCCCGAGATGCTGCGGCCGTCGAAGCTCTTCCAGCGCACGATCTGCGCGTCGGCGAAGGCCTGCGTGTCGACGCCGGCGGGCACGTGGGCCTGCGTCCAGCGCTCGGCCGGCTCGGCGGCGGCTGCCTTGGCCTTGCCTTTGGGGCTCCTGGGAGCAGGCGGCGGCATCGCCGTGTACAGCTCGCTCGGGCCCTTGGCGCCGTCGAGCGCCAGCGCGATCTCGCCGCGCTGAGGGTGCACGCCCAGCGCACGCAGGCTGCCGGCCGGCAGCGCCGGGGCGGGGTGCTCCTTCAGCGTGCGGGCGTCGAACAGGCGCAGCTCGGAACGGCCCTCGACGTTGACCTGCGCGGCGACCCAGCGGCCGTCGCGCGTCGGCACGGCCTGCTCGACGTCCCACGGGATGTGGCGTGACAGCGGGATCAGCCGGCCGCGGCGCAGCAGGTGCAGCTGCTGGAACTCGCCGCCGCGGTCGCTGAGCACCCAGATCGCGCCGTCGCTGGCGCGCAGACCCTGCGCCAGGTAGCGCCCCTTGGCCTTGCTGCCCGGGGCGGGCAGCACCTGCCAGCTGCGGCCGCTGGCCACGTCGAGCAGCCAGACCTGAGACTCGGTGGCCGACAGCCAGCGGTTCAGCACGACGCGGCGGTCGTCGCGCGACACGCCGCCGACCTCCCAGCCGGTGCCAGGCAGCTCGGCGAGGCGACGCCGCTGGGTCGGCGCAGCCGGGTCGAACAGCGTCAGCGTCAGCCGCACCTCGTCGCGCGAGCCGCCCTGCGCGGTGCGGTCCAGCGGCACCGAGCTGGCGATCAGCCGGCTGCTGCGGTTCATCCAGGTCTCGATGTTGTGGCGTTCGCCGGGGGCGGTCAGCAGCGTGACCTGGCGGCTGTCGAGGTCGAGCCGGTACAGCTGCTCGGCCTCGTCGCCGCCGTTGCCGCGTTCGAAGACGATGTACTCGCCGCTGCGCGGCTCCCAGGTGGCGCGGCGCACCGGCTCGGCGAAGGCGGTCAGCGGTTCGGGCGTGGCCATGGCCCCGGCGACGCGGAACAGCTGCACCGTGCTGGCGCCCGGCGCGCGGTGGCTGACCAGCAGCTCGCGGCGTGTCGGGTGCCATTCGACCAGGTTGTGGCCGCTGAACTCGGTGTAGCGCGCCACCTGGCGCGCCAGCCGCTCGGGCACCGGCGGAATGCCCTGCACGAACAGCTGCGGGTTGGGCGCCATGACTGCCTCGGCCGGCACGGCCGCCGGCGCGGGCGCCGCGGCCGGCGGTGGCGGCGCGGCAGCGCAGGCGGTGAGCAGGGCCAGCACGAGGGCGATCGGCGCGGCATGGCGGGGCAGGGCGGTTCGGCTCATCGAGGGGCTCGTCGGCGGTCGTCGGGGCGCATTCTGCGGGCAAAGTCGGCGCGTTTCATCGCCGTGGCCTGCAGTTCATCCGCGACGGGACGCAGCCCGTCGCAAGGCGCTCGCGGCGGCCCGCCGCGCTGCCGATACTGCGTTCCATCGACACCAGGAGCACGCCATGAACACCACCCGCCACCTGACCCCCGCGCTGATGATCGCCGCCACGCTCGCCGCCGTCTTCAGCGTCAGCCACGCCGAAGCGGCCGAGCCGACGAAGGCGGTGGTGACGCTGCCGCGCGTCGAGGTGGTGGCCAGCCGCAAGGCGCTGATGGCCGAGGTGCAGGTGGTTCAGCTGCCGCGCGTCACGGTGATCGGCAAGCGCCTGCCGGCCGACGAGCCGACCCGCCTGGCGCAGAAGCCCGCGACCGCCGCGCCGCGTTCGTGAGCGTGCTGCGTCAGCCAGGGTCGCGCACGTCGCCGATCGGCGAGGTGCCGAAGTCGTCGCGGGCCAGGACCGCCAGCACACGCTGCGCCGTTGCCTCGGCGCTGACCAACTGGCCCTCGCGCTGCAGCGCGACGAAGCGCTCGCGGTCGGGGAACTGCGCTGCATCGGCTTCGCGCAACTGCACCTGCATGTCGGTATCGATCACACCGGGCGCCAGCGACAGCACGCGCGCTCCGTTGGGCACCAGCGCCTCCTCCAGCGCGAGGCAGCGCGTCAGGTGGTCCATGCCCGCCTTGGCGGCGCAGTAGCCAGCGCTGCTGGCCATGGCCCGTCGGCCCAGTCCCGAGGAAATGTTGAGCACGCGGCGCTGGCCGCTCCAGGCGCGGGTGGCGTCGAGGAAGGCAGCGCACAGCAGCGCGGGGGCTTCCAGGTCGACACGCAGCGTGGTGGCCAGCGTGGCCAGGTCGGCATCGCGCAGCGCCGTCGGCGTGGCCACCACGCCGGCGTTGTTGATCAGCACCGCGCTCGCGTAGCGACCCGGCGCGCAGCCGGCGAGCGTCTCGCGCAGTCGCTGCGCGACCGGCAGCGGCTCGGCCAGGTCGGCCGCCCACTGCTCCAGCGTCGCGCCCGATGTCACGGCGGTCTGCGCGAGCGACTCGTTGACCCTGCGCGAAATGCCGATCACGTGGTGGCCGGGACGCAGCAGCGCAGCGGCCAGCGCGGCGCCAAGCCCGCGTGAATGGCCGGTGACGACGCAGAGGTGTTCGCCCACCGGGTCAGGCGGCCTGCGCCATCTGCTGGATGCCGGCGATGGCCCACTCGCGACTGCCGTCGGCCGGGCGCACCAGATGCCAGACCTCGTCGAACGGCGCGGCGCCGTCCTCGCGTGCCTCGCGCACCAGGCCGTGGAAGCGCACGCTGACGACCTGCCGCTGGTCCTCCTGCGCGACATCGAGCACCTCGGCGTCGATCTGCACCACGTCGGTCTGCTGCGCCGCGCCCTGGCGCTCCTGCAGGTCCAGGCGCAGGCTGGCGAACATCTCGGGCGTCGTGAAGGCGCGCAGGTCGTTCAGGTCGCCGGCATCGTTGGCGGCCTGCATGCGGATGAAGATCATCTTGGCGATGCGCGCGAAGCCGGCGGCATCGAAGTCGGCCGGCATGGCCGAGGCCGCGAGTGTCGTCGCGGCCGGCGCGCTCTGCGCCGAGGCCGCCGGCCACTGCGTCGCCGTGCGCTGCAGCGGGGCACCGGCCCCGGCCAGCTGCGGCGACGGCGCGGAGAAGCGGCGCATCAGCCAGCGCACCAGCACGATGCCGACGATGGCCAGCAGCACGATCATCATCACGTTGGCGAGTTCCTCGCCGAAGCCGAGGTGGCTGGCCAGCGCAGCCAGGCCCAGGCCGGCGGCGAGGCCGGCGATCGGGCCCATCCACGAGCGCTTCGGCGCGGCAGCCGCTGCAGCGGCGCCGGTGGGGGCCGCGGCGTTCGTCGCGCCTTGAGTCGGCGCAGCGGGCTTGGCCGGTGTCGCGTCGGGCGTGCTGCGCGCGGGCAGGTCGCGCTTCATGCCGGCGCTGCCGCCGCCACCGAGGCGCTTGGCCTCGGCCTCGATCGGCAGCAGCGCGAGCGAGCACAGCGCGAAGAGCACGGCGAGGGGCAGGGCGAACAGCCAGCGTTTCATGGTCGGTGAGTCCGGGTGAGGCACGGCAGGCGTGCGGGCGCGAGGATCATAAGCAGCGAGTTGCTGTGCTTCGGCGAAGACCCTGAATGCACTGCGGGTGGCTGCGGCGGGTGGTAACAGCACGACGCTGCGGCCGGACTCCGTTGACCGGCAAGGCATCGCGTGCCACACTGCGCGCCTCTTGCGGCAGCGCTCGCTGCCGTCCGATCGGCCCGAAGCTCAGGAGGTGCACGATGAAGAAGACCGATCTTGCCCTCGCTGCGGCCAGCGCCTGACGCACCTCGGGTCTTTCGTTCTCTCGAGCGGCATCCCGCTCATTCCCGGATCCTGACCTGAGCCGCGCGCGCCGCGGCCGCCTCCGCTTCTTCCGTTCCCTGCGCAGCGCGCAGGGTCGGCCGGTGTGCGCAGGCACGCCCCAGGCGATTCACAGGTTCAACGATCCATCATGGTTCATTTCGATTTCGAGCGGCTTCGCTCGATGGGACTCAACGCCGCACTCGCCAACCAGGCCGCGGCACTGGCCGCCGAGGCGGCTGACGATCTCGCGCCGCGGCTGATGCGGCTCACCGTGCTGCACCGCGAGACGGTGCGGCTGCACGACGGCGAGGCCGAGGCCGATGCCCGCGTGTTGCCGCGGCTGGCGCGCCAGCTCGCCGACGACGACGACATGCTCGCCGTCGGCGACTGGGTGCTGGCGGCCAGCGATCGACACGGCGCGCTGTGGGTGCACGAGCGTGTGCCGCCGCAGACGCACCTTGCACGCCGCGATGCCGATGGCCGCCGCCACCCGGTGGTCAGCAACGTCGACACCGCGCTGCTGGTGATGGGGCTGGATGCCGACTTCAACCCGCGGCGGCTGGAGCGTTTCTTCGCGCTGGTGCAGGGCAGCGGCGTGGCGCCGGTGGTCGTGCTGAGCAAGGCCGACACCGTGCCCGACGCGCGCACGCTGTGGTGCCGCATGCAGGAACTGCGCGAGCGCATGCCGCCCGGCGTGGAGATCGTCGCGCTCGACACCCGCGATCCCGACGCGGTGCCGCTGCTGGCCGCGCACACGCTGCCCGGCCGCACGCTGGCGTTGCTGGGCTCCTCCGGTGCCGGCAAGTCGACGCTGACCAACACGCTGCTCGGCGTCGTGCAGCAGGACACCGGCGCGGTGCGCGAGAGCGACGGCCGCGGCCAGCACACGACGACGGCGCGTTCGCTGTTCCGCCTGCCCGGCGGCGCCTGCGTGATCGACACGCCGGGGCTGCGTGCGCTGCGGCCCGACGCCGACGAGGCGCGGGTGGCGGCGACCTTCTCCGACGTCGCCGCGCTGGCGCCACGCTGCCGCTTCCGCAACTGCACGCACCGCGAGGAGCCCGGCTGCGCGGTGCGCGAATCGCTCGACGACGACCGCCTGCGCAACTACCACAAGCTGTTGCGCGAGGCGCGGCGCGACACGATGAGCGCGCTGGAGCGGCAGCGCCAGGTCGCGCAGTGGAAGGCGCGCGGGCGGGCCGGCGCGGCGCGTGCCCGCGCCAAGCGCGAGATCGGCTGATCAGAGCGGCGCGGGCTGCGCCGCGTCGTGCGGCGTGCAGGCCGCCGAGCCGCAGCCGCTGATCTCGCCGTGCGGCAGCGCGTCGGGGCGCCCGACCGTGCCGGTCACGGGTCATGGGCGACGCGGCGCAGGTGCAGTGCCAGCCCCGCATCCATGCTCTGCGCATGCTGCGGGAACCACAGCGCCAGTTCGCCGGACATCATGCGCAGGATCTCGGGCTCGCCGGCCTCGGCGCGCTTGAGGCCTTCGCGCATCACCTGCAGCACCACGCTGTGCTGCACGCTGTGGCAGTTGCCGGCGGCGAAGCGGGTCTCCTGCATCCAGCGGTCTTCCTGGCCGAAGTGGACCTGCGTGTGTTCGATCAGCGTGCGCCAGGCGGCGAGCTGATCGGCCGTGCCGGCGGCGTCGAAGGCGGCGAGCAGGGCGACGAACTCGCGGTGCGTGTCGTCCATCAGGGGCAGGTCGAGCGAGAGCGCCTCCGACCATTCGAGCGCGGGCATGGGCAGGATTCCGAGGTGAGATGGACCCGAGCGTAGGCAGGCGCGCGCGAGGCCGCCTTGAGTCAGGTCAACCAGCCCGGGAAGAGGTCGTCGCAGAGTGGACGGTTTCGACTCGCAGGAAGGACGACCCCATGCCCCGCAGCCGCGCCAACGAACGCAGCCCCCGCAGCCCCGCAGCACGCCAGCGGCCGGCGCGCACCCGGCGCGCCGCGGACGGCGACGTGATCGCCAGCGCCGACGCCGGCGCGCTCGAGCGCACCGTGGTCGGCGAGGCCGTGCAGGCGGCGCAGGGGGCCAAGGTGGCGGCGCTCGACGACATCCTCGCCCGCTCGAAAGACAGCAAGGAGACCGCGCGGCAGCTGCGTGCCATCCTCGAAGGTGCATCGCCCGACGACGCCGCGGCGCTGCGCCGCGAGCTGCTCGAAGGCGCCGAGGCCGTGCAGCGTGCCAAGGGGGTCAAGCCCGACGAGGAGCTGGCGGCCGACTGGCGCAACGGCGGCTACCCGTACCGCAACCTGATGTCGCGCAAGAACTACGAGGGGCAGAAATATCTGCTGCAGGTCGAGTTGCTGAAGCTGCAGGCCTGGGTGAAGGAGACCGGTCAGCGTGTGGTGATCCTGTTCGAGGGCCGCGACGCGGCGGGCAAGGGCGGCACCATCAAGCGCTTCATGGAGCACCTGAACCCGCGCGGCGCGCGTGTCGTCGCGCTGGAGAAGCCGAGCGAGACCGAGCGTGGCCAGTGGTACTTCCAGCGCTACGTCGAGCACCTGCCCACCGCCGGCGAGATCGTGATGTTCGATCGCAGCTGGTACAACCGCGCCGGTGTCGAGCGGGTGATGGGCTTCTGCAGCGAAGGCGAGTACGGCGAGTTCATGCGCCAGGCGCCGGACTTCGAGCGCCACCTGGTGCGCAGCGGCATCCACCTGATCAAGTTCTGGTTCTCGGTCAGCCGCGCCGAGCAGCGCCGCCGATTCAAGGAACGCGAGGCGCACCCGCTCAAGCAGTGGAAGCTCAGCCCGATCGACATGGCCTCGCTGGACAAGTGGGAGGACTACACCAAGGCTAAGGAGGCGATGTTCTTCGAGACCGACACCGCCGACGCGCCGTGGACGGTGATCAAGAGCGATTGCAAGAAGCGCGCGCGGCTCAACGCGATGCGCTACGTGCTGCACAAGCTGCCCTACACGAACAAGGACGTGGCGCACATCAAGTCGCTCGACCCGCTGCTGGTCGGCCGCGCGCATGTGGTCTACGAGCGTGGCGAGCGGGCCAGCGGGGCGATCCTGTGAGCGGTCGCGTGCCGTCGCAGGATTCGGCGCACGGTCGCCGCTAGCGGGCCGGCGATGCGGGCAGTGCGCCGACGATGTCGCGGCCAATCTGACCCAGGAGGCTTTGCAGGGCCCGGCTTGCGACGTCGGGATCCGCGGCCCATTGCACGACCGAGACGGCATGGGCACGCGTCAGGGACACCGACTCCGGCGACTGCGGCCCCTGGGCAGGCGCCTCCAGGTGCATCCGTACCGAGACGCGCATCTCCATGCGGCACTGCCGGGGCTGCGGTTCGATGCCGAACAGCACATCCGCCACGGCGAGCATCGGGCTGGCGAGTCGCGCGCCGGCATCGGCCAGCGCCGGTGCGGACCGGGGATCGTCGGCCGCCACCGGCTCGATCTGGATCGTGAGTGCCTGCCCGCGCCGTTGCAGATCCTCTCTCATGGCCTCGGCGAGCACCGTGAGGGCCGACATGCGCTCCTCGGGCGGACCGAGCCACTGTGGCCGGTTCATGAGCTGGGTCCAGCTGTCAGCGCAATCGGGCGGGAGGTCCAGGACCGTGGTCCGATGTCGCGCCACGACGTTCGGCAGATCGAGCAGTGAGCCGCCGAAGGTCAGCAGTGCCGTGACCGACAGCCAGAAGACCTCGCCCGCCGTGCCGGGGCTCTGGCCGGTGCGGGTCGGCGCCTGCATGTTCACGGCGACAGGGCCGGGGCGCAGGACCAGGGGTGCCCGCCACGCCTCGCCCAGCGAGGGGACGGCGGGGCCTGCCGGCGGGCTGCGATCCTGGAGCGCGCAGCCGCTGACCCCCAGTGCCAGCACCAGAAGTCGCAGCCAGCTGACGATCGGAGTGGGGTGACGCACGATCCCTCCACGTTGCGCAAGACTTGTTCGCAAGCATGGGGACCCTGGAGCACTGCCTGCTTGCGCGGGCGCAAGCAGGCACCACTGCATCAGAACGGCACGCTGCTCGTGTAGACCCGCGGCGTGCCGTCGTCCGGATGGAGGAAGGCCAGCGCGCTGGCGTGCAGCGCCAGCCGCGGCATCGCCGCCTCGATCGCGGGCGGTGCGTACAGCGGGTCACCGAGCAGCGGGTGGCCGATCGCCGCCAGGTGCACGCGCAGCTGGTGCGAGCGCCCGGTGCGCGGCTGCAGTTCGATGCGGGTGTGGGTGTCGTACCGCTCGAGCACCCGCCAGCGGGTCAGTGCGGCCTTGCCGTGTTCGCGGTCGACGATTTGTCGCGGCCTTGCCAGCCAGTCGGCGGCCAGCGGCAGGTCGATCTCGCCTTCGTCGCCGTCCAGATCACCTGCGGCCAGCGCAATGTAGGTCTTGCCGACCAGGCGTTGCTCGAAGGCGCGGCTCAGTGCGCGTTGCGCCTCGATGCCACGTGCGAACACCACCAGCCCGGAGGTGCCCATGTCGAGCCGGTGCACGATCAGCGCATCGGCATGCAGTGCGCGCACGCGATGCCACAGGCAGTCGTGCAGCTCGACCGGACGCCCGGGCACGGTGGGCAGGCCGGGCGGCTTCTCGGCGATCACGAAGGCCGCGTCGACATGCACGATCACGGCCGTTGCACCAGCGCATCGCGCTGTGCCAGCGCGGGGAACAGCTTCATCCACAGCGCGGCGATGGCGATCGAGCCGAAACCGCCGAGCAGCACCGAGCCGACCGGCCCGAGCAGGGCCGCGGTAGCGCCCGATTCGAATTCGCCGAGTTGGTTGGACGCACCGATGAACACCGAGTTGACCGCGCTGACGCGGCCGCGCATGTCCTCGGGTGTCTCCAGTTGCACCAGCGACTGGCGGATCACCACGCTGACCATGTCGGCGGCGCCGGAGATCGCCAGCATCACCATCGACAGCACCAGCCAGGTCGACAGCGCGAAGCCCAGCGTCGCTGCGCCGTAGATGGCCACCGAGGCGAGCAGCACGGTGCCGGCGCGGCGCTGCACCGGCCAGCGCGACAGCAGCAGCGCCATCGTCAGCGCACCGACCGCCGGCGCCGCGCGCAGCAGGCCCAGGCCCCAGGGCCCGGTGTGCAGAACGTCCTTGGCGAACATCGGCAGCAGCGCGCTGGCGCCGCCGAGCAGCACTGCGAACAGGTCCAGCGAGATCGCGCCCAGCACCACCGGCCGCTGCCAGACGAAGCGCACGCCGGCCAGCAGCGTTTCCAGCGTCGCGCCGCGTGGGCCCGACGGTGCATGCTCGTAGCGCACGGCCAGCACCAGCGCCGCGCCGAGCACGAACAGCGCCGCGCAGCTGGCGTAGACGGCGCTGGCGCCGGCCACGTAGACGAAGCCGCCGAGCGCCGGGCCGGCGATGATCGCCGCCTGCATGCCGGCCGAGCTGAAGGCCAGCGCGCGCGGCAGCATCTCCGGCGGTACCAGCAGCGGCGTGATCGCCTGCTGCGCCGGCAGCTGGAAGGCCTTGGCGGTGCCGATCGCGATCGACAGGCCGAGCAGCAGTTCGCGGCTGGCCCAGCCGTGCGTGGCCGCGAAGCCGAGCGTGATCGCGACCCCGGCCTGCAGTGCCAGGCAGGCGGCGAGGATGCGTGCGCGGTGATAGCGGTCCAGTGCGTGACCGGCCACCAGCACCAGCAGCAGCGAGGGCATGAACTGCATCAGACCGACCAGACCCAGGTCCCAGGCGCTGCCGGTCAGGTCGTACATCTGCCAGCCGATCGCCACCATCAGCATCTGGTTGGCGGCGGTGCCGGAAAGACGTGCGAACCAGAAGCGCATGAAGGCGCGCTGGCGCCACAGCGAGTCGCTCAACGCGGGCCGGCCCCCTGCATGCGGGCCGAACTGAGGCGGTGCACGCCCGGCTTGCCGCTCATCGTCGCGGCGATCAGTGCGGCGGCGACGTCGCGTGCGTCGATCGGCCGGATGCCCTTGGGCACCAGCGGCAGCACCGGGCGCAGCAGACGCATCGCCCAGACCTCGCCGGGCCGCTCGCGCTGGCCGAGCGAGCTGCGGTCGCCGGCCAGCAACGAGGGCTGCGCGAAGCAGACCTCGTCGTAGCCGAGCGCGGCCGCGTCGGCTTCCATCTCGCCCTTGACGCGGTTGTAGAAGACCCGCGAGCCGCGGTCGGCGCCGAGCGCGGAGACGATCGCCAGCCGCGTCGCGCCGCCTTCGCGGGCCAGCCGCGCGACGTTGATCACGTGATCGTGGTCGACCAGGCGGAAGGCCTGCTGCGAGCCGGCGGTCTTGATGGTCGTGCCCAGCGCGATGTAGACGTCGTCGACGCGCGGCAGGCGCTTCAGGTGGGCGAAGTCGACCTGGTGCAGCTCGAGCTTGGGGTGCTCGGCGATGCTCGGTGCGGCCCGGCGCAGCAGCACGTGCACATGGGAGATGCCGGGATGGTCGAGCAGCTGCGGCAGCAGCGAGCGGCCGACCAGCCCGGTGGCCCCGGCCAGCAGCACGGAGCGGGGCGGGGCGGGCGGGCGGGTCGGCATGGCGTCGACTGTACTGACTGTCAGCGCGGTTTGGGTTGGGTCAGCCGCGCTTGTGGCTTGCCGCTGCCGCCGCCGCTGCGGTTGCCGTCGGCACGGGCGCCGCTGGCAGGCCGGCCACCGCCCTGCGCTGGTGCGCCAGGGCGGCCGCCACCCTGTGGCGGCACGTGGCCGCCATGAGCCGGGCGCGGCGCCGGGGCACGCGAGTCCTGACGCGGGCGATCGTGATGGCGCTGCGGCTCGCCGCCGCCGCGCTTGTCGCCGCCACGCGGCGCGCCGGAGCCGCCGCGCGAGGGGGCATGGTGGCGGTGGCTGCCACGGGCGGCGCCTTCGCCGATCACCATGCGGCCGAGCACGATGGGCTCGGGCTTCTCGCCGCTGGGCGGCTCGAAGCCGGGCACCACTTCCTTCGGGATCTCGCGCTTGATCAGCTTCTCGATGTCGCGCAGGAAGATGTTCTCGTCGACGCAGACCAGCGAGACCGCCTCGCCCTGCGCGCCGGCGCGGCCGGTGCGGCCGATGCGGTGCACGTAGTCCTCGGGCACGTTGGGCAGCTCGAAGTTGACGACGTGCGGCAGCTGGTCGATGTCGATGCCGCGTGCGGCGATGTCGGTCGCCACCAGGCAGGTCAGGTCGCCCGACTTGAAGTCGGCCAGCGCCTTGGTGCGCGCGCCCTGGCTCTTGTTGCCGTGGATCGCCATCGCGCTGATGCCCTGCTTCTCCAGGTACTCGACCAGGCGGTTGGCGCCATGCTTCATGCGCGTGAACACCAGCACCTGGTGCCAGTCGTTGCTCTTGATCAGGTGACTGAGCAGCTCCTTCTTCATCTCGCGGCCCACCGGGTGGACCTTCTGCGCGATGGTGTCGGCGGTCTGGTTGCGGCGTGCCACCTCGATCAGCGCCGGCTTGTTCAGCAGCCGGTCGGCCAGCGCCTTGATCTCGTCGCTGAAGGTGGCGGAGAACAGCAGGCTCTGCTTCTTCGCCGGCACGATGGCCAGCACCTTCTTGATGTCGTGGATGAAGCCCATGTCGAGCATGCGGTCGGCTTCGTCGAGGACGAAGATCTCGACGTGGCTCAGGTCCAGCGTGCGCTGGCCGTGGTGGTCGAGCAGGCGGCCGGGCGTGGCGACGAGGATGTCGACGCCGCGCTTCAGGCGGTCGATCTGCGGCTGCATGCCGACGCCGCCGAACATCACCATGCTGGTCAGTCCGCTGTACTTGCCGTAGTGGCGCACGCTCTCCTCGACCTGCGCGGCGAGCTCGCGCGTCGGCGTCAGGATCAGCGCGCGGATCGGCACGCGGCCGCGCGCGTCCTTGGCCGCGGGCTGGGCCATCAGGCGGTGCAGCATCGGCAGCGTGAAGCCGGCGGTCTTGCCGGTGCCGGTCTGCGCGCCGCCGAGCAGGTCGCCGCCTTGCAGCACGACGGGAATCGCCTGCGCCTGGATCGGGGTGGGGGTCTCGTAGCCCTGTTCGCGCACGGCGCGCAGGAGCGGCTCGGCCAGGCCGAGGTCGGAAAAGTTCATTCGAAAGGGGGGCTCGCAGAGGAGCCGTTGTCGCGACCTGCTGCGCCTGCGAGGGCTGCACCAGTCGGAAGCCGCGGGGGCGTGGGAACGATGTCGGTACGACGAGCGCCGCGGCGACTGGTCTCGCGGCGCGGTATGGATTCTAGCCGGCCCGCGATCAAGGCATCGGCTGACGGTCTTTCAGCCGCAGCCAGCCGCGGGCGACGCGGTAGATCGCCCACACGCCGAGCGCGAACAGGCCGAGCACCCAGGTCGCGATGCCGACCAGCACCACCGCCAGCACGGCCGACACCGCGGCGACGATCAGCGCCCACAGCAGCGCGTACCAGAAGGTGCGGATCTGCCAGTCGAAGTGCGACTCGAGCCAGGTGCCACGCGCTTCGCTGCGCTTCACGTAGTTGAGGATCACCGCGACGATCGACGGCCAGCCGAACAGGAAGGAGCCGAGCACGCTGGCCGCGCCGAAGGCGCCGATGGCCAGGCCCAGCGCATGCAGTGCATAGACGATGTGCGCGATGCGCACCAGCGAAGGCGAAGCGTCGAGGCTGCTCGTGTTCATGGCCGCATGATGCCATCAGGCCCGCGCCGGCGCTGCGTCGCGGCCCGCAGCGGCGCGCAGCGTCAGCCAGCCGGCCACGGCGAAGGGCATGCCGACCCAGGCCAGGTGCTCGAAGCCGACCCGCAGCGCGGCCGGCCCGCCGATCGCCGCGCCGAGGGCGGTGCCGAGGTAGAGCATCGAGGTGTTCAGCGACAGCAGGATCGGCGCCTGCGCCGGCGCGATCGCCGCCAGGCGCGACTGCTGCGGCGCCATCATCCCGAAGCCGGCAATGCCCCAGACCACGAACACCGCCACCATCAGTCGCGTGCTGGCCGCGCGTCAGCGGCACCAGCATCATCATCAGCGCCAGCACGGCCAGCTGCGCAGTCAGCGTGCGGCGTGCGCCGAAGCGGTCGTTGGCCCAGCCGCCGACCAGCGTGCCGGCCACGCCGGACAGGCCGAACAGCATCAGCGTGACGCTCATCGCCAGCGTCGACATCGGCACCAGCGCCTGCAGCACCGGGCCGATGTAGGAGAAGACGCAGAAGATCGCGGTGAAGTACAGCAGGGTCAAGGCCAGCGCCCAGGCGACGTCGCGCCGGCGCAGCAGGCTGCCCAGGCCGGCGAAGCTCGCACCTGGCGCGGCGATGTCGCGCGGCAGCACGACCGCCAGCACGATGCTGGCGGCTCCGCTCAGCCCGGCGACCAGTGCGATCGGCAGTTGCCAGCCATGGGCGAAGCCCAGCCAGGCGCCCAGCGGCAGGCCGATGACGTAGCTCAGGCTGATGCCGATGAAGACCAGCGACAGTGCCCGTCCACGCCGCGCCGGCTCGACCAGTGCCACGGCGATGCCTGCGGCCACCGCGGTGAACACCGCGCCCACGCCCATCAGCACCCGCCCGGCCAGCAGCACCGGCAGGCTGCCCGCCAGCGCGCAAAGGGCATTGCCGAGCGCGAACACCGCCAGCGAGGCGCACAGCACGCGTCGCCGCGGCCAGTGGCCGGTCAGCATCAGCGCCAGCGGCGCGAGCACGGCGGTCGACAGCGCATAGGCCGTCATCGCCTGGCCGGCGGCGGCAACGCTGACCTGCAGCGATGCGGCCAGCGGCGCCAGCACGCCGCTGAGCACGAAGGCGCCGGTGCCGATCAGCAGGTTGCATAGCGCGAACAGATGCAGGAGTCGGGGCATGGGGGCTGGGACGCGGGGCTCGAAGTGATGTGCGTGACGGTGTGGGCTTCGCGATGATGATCGTGCTCACTACTGCGGCTGCGCTTCGTGAATACGTCGCTTTCGCACTTGCCCGCGCCGCAGCGGCGACGCTACAGTGAATGCGGGAGATTCTGGAGCAGAGACGCATCGATGCAGAGGGCCCTGAGCGAACTGCTGCTCGACCACGCACCCGATGCGATGGTCGCCACCGACACCGAAGGGCGCGTGTGCCTGTGGAACCAGGCGGCGCAGCGTGACTTCGGCTACAGCGCCGGCGAGGCCGAAGGGCAGTTGCTGGCCGACCTGATCGTGCCGCGCGAACTGCACGACGACGAGGCGGCCCTGCGCCGCGCCGCGCTCGACGGCGTGGCCTCGCGCCACGAGGTGATGCGCCACCGCAAGGACGGCGTGCCGCTGTACGTCAACTGCAGCGCCAGCGCGTTGCGCGACGCGCAGGGCCAGGTCACCTACCTGGTCTGCCACCTCAGCGACGTGACGCGTCACCGCGCGCGGCGCGACGCCGAGTTCGTGCATGCGCGCTTCCAGGCGGTGCTCGACCGCGCACCCGACGCGATCGTCATCGTCAATGGCACCGGCCGCATCGTGCTGTTCAACGCGCAGGCTTGCACGATGTTCGGCCACGAGGCGGCGGCGGTGCTCGGCGAGCCGATCGAGATGCTGTTGCCCGAGCGGCTGCAGCGCTCGCACCTCGGCCAGCGCACCGGCTACCTCGGCGCGCCGCGCATGCGCTCGATGGGAGAGGGCCGCGAGCTGCACGGCCGGCGTGCCAACGGCGACGAGTTCCCGGTCGAGATCAGCCTGAGCCCGGTCGAGACCGAGGCCGGCCGGCTGGTGATGAGCGCGATCCGCGACATCAGCGAGCGCAAGCGCTTCGAGCGCGCGCTGCAGGAAAAGAACGTCGAGCTGGAGCGCGCCAACCGCGCCAAGGACCGCTTCCTGGCGACCATGAGCCACGAGCTGCGCACGCCGCTGAACGCGATCATCGGCTTCACCGGACTGATGCTGATGAAGCTGCCCGGGCCACTGACCGCCGAGCAGGAGAAGCAGCTCGGCCTGGTGCAGTCCAGCGGCAAGCACCTGCTGTCGCTGATCAACGACCTGCTCGACCTGGCGAAGATCGAGTCGGGCCGGGTCGAGCTGGTGCTCGAGCCGGTGGCCTGCGAGGCCGTGCTCGACGAGGTGGTGCAGACCCTCAGGCCGACCGCCGACACCAAGGGCCTGTGGCTGCGGGTCGAGGCCGAGGGCCCGCTGCCGATGGTGCGTGCCGACCGCCGTGCGCTGCAGCAGATCCTGATCAACCTGACGGGCAACGCGCTGAAGTTCACCGTGCAGGGCGGCGTGACCATCGTGCTGCGCGAGGCCGCCGGCCGCGTGGCGATCGCCGTGCACGACACCGGCATCGGCATCGGCGCGGAGGACCGCAGTCGGCTGTTCCGCGCCTTCACGCAGGTCGGCGAGCCGCGCGCGCGCCATGCCGAAGGCACCGGCCTCGGCCTGCACCTGTCGGTCAAGCTGGCCGAGCTGATGGATGGCCGCATCGCCGTCGACAGCGAACTCGGTCGCGGCAGCGTGTTCACACTGGACCTGGCCCGCGGCTGAGCCGGCGGCGATCGACCATGGCGCGCATCCTCGTCATCGAAGACAACGCGATCAACCTGGAGTTGATGACCTACCTGCTGCGCGCCTGGGGCCACGAGCCGGTCGCGGCGGTCGATGGCGAGCGCGGCATCGAGCAGGCGCTGGGTGACCGGCCGGAGCTGATCGTCTGCGACATCCAGCTGCCCGGCATCGACGGCTACGAGGTCGCCCGGCGGCTGAAGGCCGAGCCGGCCATGGCCGGCGTGCCGCTGATCGCGGTGACGGCTTATGCGATGGTCGGCGATCGCGAGCGTGCGCTGCGTGCCGGTTTCGACGGCCACTTCGCCAAGCCCATCGATCCGGCGACCCTGATGGTGGAGCTGTCGCGCTTCCTGCCCGGTGCGAGCCCGACGCCACCGCCGCAGCCGCCCGCGCCGCCGTCGTCCAGCCGCGGCCAGCGTCCGTTGCCCGACTCGCTGAGGGCGCCGAGCCCCGGCCTGGTCGTGCTGATGGTCGACGACACCGAGGCCAACCTGTCGTTCAAGCTCAGCCTGCTGGAGCCGGCCGGCTACACCGTGCTGGCGGCCGGCAGCGGCGACGAGGCGCTGGCGCTGGCCCGCTCGCGGCATGTCGACATCATCCTGGCCGACGTCGTGATGGCCGGCGGCAACGGCTTCGATCTGTTGATCGCGGTGCGCGCCGATCCGGCGCTGAAGGCGCTGCGCTTCGTCTTCCTGACCGCCACGGCGCGCGACGACGGCTCGCGCGAGCGCGGCCTGGCGCTGGGGGCCGATGGCTACCTGCTGCGGCCCATCGAACCCGAGCACCTGCTGAGCGAGCTGCGCCGGCACCTCGCGCCGCGCTGAGCCGGTGGCGGCGGGCGCCGGCGCGGCGTCCGGGATAATCGGCGGAATCCCTGCATCCAGTGCATCACCCGAGACCTCCCATGGCCCAGTACGTCTACACCATGAACCGCGTCGGCAAGATCGTGCCGCCGAAGCGGCAGATCCTGAAGGACATCAGCCTGTCCTTCTTCCCCGGCGCGAAGATCGGCGTGCTCGGCCTGAACGGCTCGGGCAAGTCGACGCTGCTGAAGATCATGGCCGGCATCGACAAGGACATCGAGGGCGAAGCCCAGCCGATGCCCGGCCTGAAGATCGGCTACCTGCCGCAGGAACCGCAGCTCGACCCCGAGCAGAACGTGCGCGAGTCGGTCGAGTCGGGCCTGGGCGGCGTGATGGCGGCGAAGAAGCGCCTCGACGAGGTCTATGCCGAGTACGCCGAGCCCGATGCCGACTTCGACAAGCTGGCCGCCGAGCAGGCCGAACTGGAGGCGATCATCGCCGCGGCGGGCAGCGAGAACACCGACATGCAGCTCGAGATCGCCGCCGACGCGCTGCGCCTGCCGCCCTGGGACGCCAAGATCGGCGTGCTGTCCGGCGGCGAGAAGCGCCGCGTCGCGCTGTGCCGGCTGCTGCTGTCCAAGCCCGACATGCTGCTGCTCGACGAGCCGACCAACCACCTCGACGCCGAGTCGGTCGAGTGGCTGGAGATCTTCCTGAAGCGCTTCTCCGGCACCGTGGTGGCGATCACCCACGACCGCTACTTCCTCGACAACGCCGCCGAGTGGATCCTCGAACTCGACCGCGGCATGGGCATTCCCTACAAGGGCAACTACTCCGACTGGCTGGACCAGAAGGAACAGCGCCTGGAGGTCGAGCAGAAGAAGGAAGACGCGCGCATCAAGGCGATGAAGGAGGAGCTCAAGTGGGTGCGCTCCAACGCCAAGGGCCGCCAGGCCAAGAGCAAGGCGCGCCTGGCCCGCTTCGAGGAACTGAGCGACGTCGACTACCAGCGCCGCAACGAGACCAACGAGATCTTCATCCCGGTGGCCGAGCGCCTGGGCAACGACGTGATCGAGTTCAAGGAGGTCAGCAAGAGCTTCGGCGACCGCCTGCTGATCGACAAGCTCAGCTTCAAGGTGCCGGCCGGCGCGATCATCGGCATCATCGGCCCGAACGGCGCCGGCAAGTCGACGCTGTTCCGCATGCTGCAGGGTGTCGAGCAGCCCGACTCCGGCGAGGTGCACATCGGCCAGACCGCCAAGCTGGCCTTCGTCGACCAGAGCCGCGAGAGCCTGGCGGCCGACAAGACGGTGTGGGAAGACGTCTCAGGCGGTCTCGACAACATCGTCGTCGGCCAGTTCGTGATGCCCTCGCGCGCCTACCTGGGCCGCTTCAACTTCAAGGGCAACGACCAGCAGAAGCTGGTCGGCCAGCTGTCCGGTGGCGAACGTGGCCGCCTGCACCTGGCCAAGACGCTGGCGCGTGGCGGCAACGTGCTGATGCTCGACGAACCGTCCAACGACCTCGACGTCGAGACGCTGCGCGCGCTGGAAGAAGCGCTGCTCGAGTTCGCCGGCTCGGCGCTGGTGATCAGCCACGACCGCTGGTTCCTCGACCGCATCTGCACGCACATCCTCGCCGCCGAGGGCGATTCGCAGTGGGTCTTCTTCAACGGCAACTACCAGGAGTACGAGGCCGACAAGAAGAAGCGCCTCGGCGAGGAAGGCGCTCGCCCGCACCGGCTGCGCTTCAAGGCGCTGAAGTAAGCGTCGGCTCGCCCCTCCAGCTCGGGGGGTATGTGTTGCTTTGCATGGGTTCGGCCCCCGATCGCGGGTGAGCCGCCACCCCACGGCGTCAGGGCACTGCTCGAAAATCGGCGCGAACGCACAGCGATGCGCCGACACATGAACATGCAGCCGTCCAAGATCCTTCGAGCCGTGGTTGGGCCGCGCTCGATCCGCGCGGGGTGCGCCGTCCGATGACGGTGGCCGCCGCGACCCTGCCGCCGGACCATCCTCTCGCCCGTTTCGAGCCGCTGCGGCGCGCCGAGGCGGTGCTGCTGCGCGCCTGCCGGCATGGCGACATCGCCCGCATCGCGTTGCGCCGTCCGCGCGAGGCCAGCCCCGACGTCACCGTGCGCGCATCGTTCCTCGCCGCACTGGCGCTGATCACCGGTGCGCACCGGCAGAGCCGGCGCATCCAGCTGCTCGGCGCCTGGATCGAAGGCCGTCTCGACCTCGGCGAATGCCCGGTGCCGGCCAGCCTGTGGTTCTTCCGCTGCGTGTTCGACACCACGCCGCTGTTCGACGGTGCGCGCATCGCCGGTGGGCTGGCCTTTCCCGACTGCGAGTTGCCCGGCCTGCTGGCCGAACGCTGCCGCATCGAGCAGGACCTGGCGCTGAACGCCGGCTGCACGATCGCCAGCGAGGTGCGCCTGCAGCAGGCGCGCATCGCCGGCGACTTCAACGCGACGCGGCTGACGCTCAGCGGCAACGAGGCCTCCTTGCCCGGCCGGCGCAGCCTGATGGCCGACGGCCTCGAGGTCGGCGGCGACCTGCGCATGAGCGAAGGCTTCGATGCCGGTGGCGAGGTGCGCCTGGCCGGCGCACGCGTGCATGGCGACCTGATCGCCAGCGGCGCGCGTGTCAACGGCCCGGTCGACGCCACCGGCGCGCGACGTAACGCGCTGGTGCTCGACCGCATCCGCGTCGACGGCGACATCCGCCTCGACGACGGCTTCGCCGCCGCGGGCCGCGTCAGTGCGCGGCGCGCCCGCGTCGACGGCGACCTCGATTGCAGTGGCGCGGCCTTCGACCGCGTCGGCGACGCCGCCTGGGGCGACGGCATTTCGCTGGTGCTCGACCGGGCCCGCATCGGCGGCACGCTGCGCCTGGTCGGCCTGCAGGCGCCACTGCTCGGTGCCTCGTTCTCGGGCACGCGCGTGAAGTCGCTGGTCGACGACGCCGGCACCTGGGGCGAGCGCCTGGTGCTCGACGGCTTCGCCTACTCGCGCTTCGGCGACGGTGCGCCGCTGGATGCCGGCTTCCGTCTCGGCTGGCTGGAGCGCCAGCCGGCGCCGCATCTCGGCGACGACTTCCGCATGCAGCCCTGGCAGCGTGTGATCGCGGTGCTGCGCCGCATGGGCCACGGCGGCGGCGCCGGCACGCTGGCACTGCGCCGCGAGCAGCGCCTGCGCCGCGCCGGCCGCATCGGCCTGGGGCTGCCGGCGGCGCTGCGCGGGCTGGCCCGCGGCGGCCACGCGCTGTTCGGCGCGCTGGCAGGCTATGGCTGGCGGCCGCAGCGGGTGCTGGGCTGGTGGCTGCTGGCGTGGGCGCTGGGCTCGTTGTTCTTCGCGCTGGCCCATGACGCCGGCGCCTTGAACCCGGTGGCCGCCAGCGCGGCGACGCCGTTCGCGCCGGTGATGCATGCACTCGATCTGCTGCTGCCCGGCATCGACCTGGGCGAGCAGGCGGGCTGGGCGGCCGCGCCGGGCACCACGTCGGGCCTGGGCTGGAGCGACGCCGCGCGTGCCGTCGGCTGGGTGCTGCGCCTGGTCGGCGCCGGATCGGCGTTGCTGCTGCTGGTCTGCCTGGCCGGCTGGGCCGATCGCGACCGTCGCCGTTGATCCCTACGGATCGCGCAGGTTCCCTGCGCACGCAAGGGAACTGCCCGGATCACGCAGGCGCGGCGCCTGCTGCAAAATCAGTCGCAACCGATGATCTCCGGCGGCGTGCCGCCCTCCCGTCCATGTCCATGTCTGTTCGCTTCGCCGTCATGAGCTCGCTGGCATCGGCGCTCGCCGGCTGTGCCACCGTCAATGCGCCGGCCACGACGGCGGCTGCGGCACCGGCCGCTTCCGCGGCCCGGCCTGCTGCCGGTGCGGCCAGCGCCCCGGGGGCTGCCGCCTCGGCACCCGCTGCGCGCCCGGACCCGACGGCGCCCAAGCCCTTCGCCGAGGTCATCAAGGACGCCAAGCAGCAGGCCGGTTACCTGCCGGTGTGGCGCAAGGACGAGAAGACCTGGCTGGAGATTCCGGCCGCCGTGTTCGACAAGCCCTTCCTGATGTCGGCCAGCATCGCGCAATCGATCGGCGAACGTGGCCTGTACGGCGGCCAGATGGGCCCGTCGTGGCTGGCCACCTGGCGCCGTGTCGGCAACCAGATCCAGCTGGTGGCGCTGAACACCGAGTACGTCGCCACGTCGCCGGCGATGAAGGCGACAGTGTCGCAGTCGTTCTCCGACAGCCTGCTGGCCGCCACCGCGGTGGCCAGCGCGCCGCACCCGGAACGCAAGTCGGTGCTGGTCGACGCCAGCTTCCTGCTCACCGACCTGCCGGGCTACTCGACGGCGCTCGAGCAGGCCTTCCGACTGCCTTACGGGCTGGACCGCGCCAACTCGTCGATCGAGAAGGCCGGCGTCACCGACGACCTGACGACGCTGAACCTGCGCATGCATTTCGCGACGCCGCGCCTGCCGGCACCGCCGCTGGTGCCGCCTCCGGTGCCGCTGCCCGCGCCGCCGTCGGTGCTGCCCGACGCGCGCAGCCTGTTCGTCGGCTACGTGTTCAACTTCGCCAAGCTGCCCGAGCAGCCGATGCCCACGCGCGACGTCGACCCGCGCATCGGCCACTTCTTCGACACCGTCACCGACCTGACCACCGACCTGCAGTTCGCGCCGAAGCGCTACCTGGTCAACCGCTGGCGGCTCGAGAAGGCGGACCCGTCGGCGTCGCTGTCGGCGCCGAAGCAGCCGATCGTCTTCTGGCTCGACAAGAACATCCCGACCACCTACCGCAAGTCGGTGGGCGAGGGCGTGCTGGAGTGGAACAAGGCCTTCGAGCGCATCGGCTTCAAGGATGCGATCGTCGTCAAGCAGCAGGAAGACGACGCCGACTGGGACACGCTGGACACCCGCCATGCGGCCATCCGCTGGTTCGTCGGCGCCGACGTCGGCTTCGCGCGCGGCCCCAGCCACACCGACCCGCGCACCGGCGAAATCATCGACGCCGACATCGCGATGAGCGACGTGTTCGGCCGCGGCGCGCGGCGTTTCCGCGTCGAGAGCGTGGGCAGTGCGGCGACGCCGTTCGCCACGCCGATCGCGCTGCCATGGAGCAAGGGCAGCGCACAGGCCTGCGAATACGCCGACGCGGCCGCCAACGAGTTCAGCTTCGCGCTCGACCTGCTCGAGGCGCGCGGCGAACTGAGCACCGACAGCGCCGAGGCCGAGGCCTTCGCGCAGGCGGTGGTGCGCGACACCATCATGCACGAGGTCGGCCACGTGCTCGGCCTGACGCACAACTTCAAGGGTTCGACCGTCTACACCCGCGCGCAGCTGCAGGACAAGGAATTCACCGAGAAGAACGGCATCTCCGGCTCGGTGATGGACTACAACGCCTACAACATCGCGCTGGCCGGCGAGCGCCAGGCGAACTTCAACAACAACACGCTCGGCCCCTACGACTACTGGGCGATCGAGTACGCCTACAAGCCCATCGCCGCGGCCGACGAGAAGACCGAACTGGCGCGCATCGCCGCGCGCAGCACCGAGCCGTTGCTGGCCTTCGCCAACGACCCCGACGCCGGCGGCAGCCCGGCCAACGACGGCATCGACCCGCTGGTCAACCGCTTCGACCTCGGCGACGACCCGCTGGCCTACTACAAGAAGCGCCTGCTGCTGTCGCGCGAGCTGTGGCAGCGGGTGCAGGAGCGCACGCCCAAGGCCGGCGAAGACCCGCTGCGCCAGCGCCGTGTGCTGCTGACCGGCTTCACTGCGCTGCGCGACTCGCCGGCGCTGATCGGCAAGTACGTCGGCGGCATGTACACCACGCGCACCGTGCCGGGCGCCGGCGCCGCGCCGGCCTTCGTGCCGGTCGAGCCGGCGCGGCAGCGCGAGGCGCTGCAGTTCCTCGCCACCGGGCTGTTCTCGGCCGACAGCTTCCGTTTCAAGCCCGAGTTCCTGGCCAGCCTGGTGCCCGACTACCGCGACTGGAACCGCGCCGCGATGGTCAGCATCCCGTCGGCGGTGCTGCAGCTGCAGACCACCGCGATGGACCGGCTGCTGTCGCTGGGCACGGCCTCGCGCCTGCTCGACCTGCCGCTGTACGTGTCCGAGAAGGAGCGCCGCGACATCATCTCGCTCAACGAGGTCTACGCGACCTTGCAGCGCGCCGTGTGGAGCGAGCTGAAGAACGGCGGAGAGATCGACCGCCTGCGCCGCAACCTGCAGCGCGAGCACCTGCGCCGGCTGCACGCGCTGCTCGTGCGTGTCAGCGCGCCGCTGCCGGCCGATGCGCAGAGCCTGCTGCGCGCCAACGCCGGCACGCTGCGCGACGAGCTGCGCCAGGCGCTGGCGCAGCGCCGCTGGGGCGTGGAGTCGCGCGCCCACCTGCAGGAGAGCCTGGCGCTGCTCGACCAGGCGCTGAACGCGACGATGCTGCGCAACTGAGGCCGGGCCGGCCGCCGTTCGCACCCGCCGGGCCGTCGCCCGTCGCAGCGGCGGTCCCTGGTCATGGCGCTCGGCGGGGCGGCACGTTATCGTGGGGCCATGAACCCGGCACTCGACCGTTTCATCGCCTCGCTGAGCCTGGCCCGCGTGCTGGTCGCGATCGTGCTCGCGGTGGTGGCGGCCACGCTGCTCAACCCGGCCTTCGTGACGCCCTACCCGGTGTTGCTCGGCCGCATGCTGGTGATCTCGCTGCTGCTGCTGCTGGTCTTCAGCGCCGCCGGCCTGTGGCAGGTGCCCTGGGCGCCACGCTGGCTGGTGCAGGTGATCGCGGTGGTGCTGGCGGCGCCGATCGCCACCTACCTGGTCTACCTGCCATCGGTGCAGGGCCAGCTGTTCGAGGTGTTCCGCCACGAAGGCCGGCTCAGCGGCTTCGTGCTGATCACCGCCACCGTGCTGGTGGTGGCGCCGCTGCTGGCGCTGGGCGCGCTGTACCGCGAGCGTGACGCGCAGGCGCGCAACCAGGCGCTGACCTTCGCACTCGAGCGCAGCCAGCTCGAGCGCCAGGCGCTGGATGCGCGGCTGCGCCTGCTGCACGCGCAGATCGAGCCGCATTTCCTGTTCAACACGCTGGCCAACGTGCAGGCGCTGGTCGAAAGCGGCTCGCCGCAGGCCGGCCCGGTGCTGAAGAGCCTGATCGCCTACCTGCGTGCGGCGATGCCGCGCCTGGACGATCGCAACGCCACGCTGGGCGACGAGGTCGCGCTGGTGCGTGCCTACCTCGAGCTGATGCTGATGCGCATGCCCGACCGGCTGGCCTACACGATCGATGTGCCGGCCGAGCTGCTCGGCGAATCGTTCCCGCCGATGGCGCTGATCACGCTGGTGGAGAACGCGATCCGCCATGGCATCGACCCGTCGGAACAGGGTGGCCGCATTGAGCTGCAGGCGCGGCGCGACGCCGACGGCGCGCTGAGCCTGCGTGTCGCCGACAGCGGCGTCGGCCTGGACGAGGGCGCCGCGCCGGGCACCGGCCTGGCCAACCTGCGCGAGCGGCTGGCGATGTTCTTCGGCGCCGGCGCGCGCCTCGAACTGGCCGAGAACCCGCCGCATGGCGTGGTGGTGACGCTGAGCTGCCCGCCGAAGGAGGCCGCATGAACGCCACCGCACTGATCGCCGACGACGAGCCGCTGCTGCGCGAGCGGCTGCGCACGCTGCTGGCGCGCGCCTGGCCGCAGCTGCAGGTGCTCGCCGAGGCGCGCAACGGCCGCGAGGCGATCGAGCTGTTCGACCAGCATGCGCCGCAGATCGTCTTCCTCGACGTGCACATGCCCGGCCTGAGCGGCATCGAGGCGGCCAAGGCGATCGCGCGGCGCGCGCAGCTGGTGTTCGTGACGGCCTTCGAGCAGTACGCCGTGCAGGCCTTCGAGCAGGGCGCCGTCGACTACCTGGTCAAACCCTTCGACGAGGAGCGCCTGGCCGACACCGTGCGGCGCCTGCGTGAGCGCCTGGTGGCGCCGGTGCCGGCCGCACCGGCGGGGCTGGAGGCGGTGCTGGACGGCCTGTCGGCCGAGCTGCAGCGGCGGCTGGGCGCTTCGGGTGGCGCGCCGGCCTACCTGCAGTGGATCAAGGCGTCGGTGGGGCAGAGCGTGCGGCTGATTCCGGTCGAGCAGATCGCCTACATGAAGGCCGACGAGAAGTACACGCTGGTGGTGTGGGAGGGCGGCGAGGCGCTGATCCGCAAGACGATCCGCGAGCTCGCCGACGAGCTGGACCCGTCACGCTTCGTGCAGACGCACCGCTCGGTGATCGTCAACCTGCACCAGGTGGTGCAGGTGACCCGCGGCCCCAACGAGACCGCGGAGGTGCAGCTCAAGGGCCGCCGCGAGCTGCTGCCGGTCAGCCGCAGCTACCTGCACCTGTTCCGCCAGATGTAGCGCCACGGCGCGCTTCACTGCAGGTTGCGGGCGCTCGGCTCGGCCGAGACGTCGTTGCGTGCCAGCGGCGAGCCGGACGCGTCGCGCGTGCCGATCACCGTGACCGCCGGCAGCATCACCACGGGCGTGGCGGCCGCGGGAGCCTCGTCGACCAGCGCGCTGCCGATGGCCACGGTGCCGCCGGCGAGCAGGCAGAAGGTCAGCAGGGCGGAGAAGATGCGGTCGATCATGGTGGGCTCCTTCGGTTCGCAACGTCGTGTCGCGTTGGAGTGAACTCTAGGAGCCGGGGCGGCACGCCGACAGCGGATTGCGACGAAACGCGCTCTGGCAAGGATGAACTGCATGGCGCGACGATGCGCCTTGGAAGCGGAGCTGCGCTCGCGGCCCTGAGCAGTCGTTGAGGATCGCGCTCGGAGTCTTGCGCGAGCCTGGGCCGGTGGGTGATGGCCTCCGCTCATGTCCCCCGGGCTCGCTGCGCGAGCCCTCCTCCTTTACTTCGCTCCAGCCTTCACCCACTGCCCCAGGCCGGCACCGTTGGAGGTCTGCGAAGACCGCGATGGCGCCGTAGCGGCGCGCTGGGGCTTGTGTGGAGCGAAGAAAAGGGGGAGGACCCGCGCAGCGGGTCCGGAGGACATGAGCGGAACACGAGCCCCAGTGTGCCGCGGCCGCTCCAACCGCCGCATGATCGAAGGACCGCTCAGGGCCGCGAGCCGCCGGTCGCCGATGTGATGCTCGGGATCCGTGAACGAGATGGGAACGAGCAGTGCAGCCGGCACCGGCCGGGTCGCATCAAAAAGAACGCCTGCGGCCCGGAGATCTGTGGGCGGCAGGCGTGGGCGAAGCCGTCGCAGGGTAGGACGGCAGTCGCAGTGTGGCGAGGGTCGCCGGTCGCCGACAGCGGCGTGCGACGAAGCGCGGAAAACGCGGTACAGGCCGCGCCGCGCGGCGATCAGATCGGCTCGGTCCGGCGCATCAGCCAGTCGCGCGCAGGGCCGTCGACCAGCGGTGCCAGGCGCTCGCGCACCGTGGCGTGATAGGCGTTCAGCCAGGCGATCTCGTCGGCGCGCAGCAGCGAGCGGTCGATGCAGCGTGTGTCGATCGGGCACAGCGTCAGCGTCTCGAAGGCGAGGAACTCGCCGAACTCCGTCTCGCCGGCTGCCACGTTCATCACCAGGTTCTCGATGCGGATGCCCCATTGTCCGGGCCGGTACAGGCCCGGCTCGATGCTGGTGATCATGCCCGGCTCCATCGCCATGTGTGCGTCCGGCACGGCCTTGGAGATGCTCTGCGGGCCCTCGTGCACGTTGAGGAAGTAGCCGACGCCATGCCCGGTGCCGTGGCCGTACTCGAGGCCCTGTTCCCACAGCGGCGCGCGGGCGATGGCGTCGAGCATCGGCGACAGCGTGCCGCGCGGGAACTTCGTGCGCGACAGCGCCATCGTGCCCTTCAGCACCAGCGTGTAGTCGCGCTGCTGCGCCGCGGTGATCGTGCCGATCGGCCAGACGCGGGTGATGTCGGTGGTGCCGCCGAGGTACTGGCCGCCGGAGTCGATCAGCAGCAGGCCCCCGGCGTCGGTCACCTCGATGACCGCGTGCGACTCCGGCGTGGCGCGGTAGTGCGGCATCGCGCCGTTGGCGTTGAAGCCGGCGATGGTCGAGAAACTGAGGCCGACGAAGCCGGGGCGCTTCGCGCGCGCGGCCGACAGCTTCTCGTCGACCGTCAGCTCGGTGATGCGCTCGTGGCCCAGCGCCTGCTCGAACCAGGCGTAGAACTCGCACATCGCGGCGCCGTCCTGTGCCATCGCGGCGCGGATGTGCTCGGCCTCGGCAGCGCTCTTGCGGCTCTTCAGCAGCGTGCTTGGGTTGATCGCCTCGATCACCGGCACGCTGACGCGCTCGCGCAGGCCCAGCGTCACGCGCTTCGGGTCGAGCAGCAGCGTGGCGCCCGTCGGCAGCGCGGCCAGCGCCGCCGCCGCGTCGGCATAGGGTGCCAGCGCCACGCCGTCGGCGGCCAGGGCCGCCTTCAGCGCCGCGTCGATCTTGCCCTCGCCGACGAACAGCGTCGCGCCGTCCAGCGACAGCAGCAGGTGAGCCAGGAAGACCGGGTTGTAGGTCACGTCCGAGCCGCGCAGGTTCAGCGACCAGGCGATGTCGTCGACCGTGCTGACCAGGTGCTGCGTCGCGCCGTGGCGGGCCATCGCCTCGCGCAGCTGGCGCAGCTTGGCGGCGCGCGCCAGCGGTGCCTGCGGTGCACGGTGTTCGTAGACCGGCTCGGCGGGCAGCGCCGGGCGGTCCGGCCAGACCTCGGCGAGCAGGTCGAGATCGGTGCGCAGCGTCACGCCGGCGCGCTCCAGCACCGCACGCAGCTGCTGCGCCGCCCCCAGGCCGATCACGTCGCCGTCGACGGCCACCGTCTCGCCGGCCCTGGCCTCGCGCGCCAGCCAGTCGACGTGGTGGGTCGCCGTGCCGGTGGGGATCTTCACCAGCTCGATGCCGCTGCCGGCCAGCTCGGCCTCGGCCTGCACCCAGTAGCGGCTGTCGGCGAACAGCGCCGCCCTGGCGCGGGCGACGACCAGCGTGCCCATCGAGCCGGTGAAGCCCGACAGCCATTGCCGGCCCTGCCAGCGCTCGGGCAGGTACTCCGACAGGTGCGGGTCGGAAGAGGGGACGAGCAGCGCGGCCAGGCCATGTCGGGCCAGCGCCTCCTGCGTCTTCGCGATGCGGGCCCGGTAGGGCGAGGTGCGTGTGTCCATGGCCGGATTCTAGGAGTGGGGAGCGCTGGCCTGCAGACGCCTGCGCACCATGTGGATATGGCTGCGCAGCGAGTAGAGCTCGTCGGCGTAGGACAGCGGCACATGGATCTGGCCGGCCTTGTCCTCCATGCCGTCGAGCTCGGACAGCAGCTCGGCGGCCGGGCGCTCGCCGACCGATTCCTCCAGCCGGCGCAGCTGGCCGTACCAGCGGAAGATGCGCGAGCGCACGCGGAACTGGTACAGCGGCGGCACCACGCGCGACAGCGGGATCAGGATGGCGATGATCGACACCATCACCACCCACATGCGGTCGATCAGGTTGGCCAGCCAGAACGGCAGGTAGCGCTGCAGCAGCGGCGGGCCGTTGCGGTAGAAGCGCTCGGCCTCGGCGGCCAGCGGCCGCTCGGTGTTCTCCACCGACGGGAAGGTGCCCTTGCGCTGGAACCAGCCGGCGCCGCCGTGGATCTGCTTGGCCGCCTGCACGAACAGCTGCACCAGCGCCGGGTGCAGCGAGTCCTTGGCGACCAGCGTCGCGGTCGGCGCGATCATGCGGATGCTGGCTGGCGGCATGTCGCGCGCCAGGTCGACGACGCCGCGCGGCAGCGTCACCGGGCTGAGGAAGGTGAAGCGCCGCGAATAGGCCTCGGCCTGCGGGAAGTCGAACAGCTTCACGCCCGGCGTCTGCAGCAGCATCTGCACCAGCGGCGACTCCGGAGCCGAGGCGAACACCAGCGCGTCGATCTCGCCGGAGAGCAGGCTCACCACCGCCGGCGTCGACGGGTTCTGCAGCAGCGTCAGCGATTCCGGCGCGATGCGGTTCGCGTCGAGCAGGCGCTTGACCAGGTTGGGCACGCCGCTGCCCGGCGCGCCGATGTTGAGCTTCCAGTCGCCCGGCCGCGCGATGTCGGCCAGCGCCTCCAGCGCCGGCTTGCCGGTGACACGTTGTGCCGAGGCCTCGCGGTAGAACAGCCACACCGGCTCGTAGAACAGGCTGCCCAGCGACTCCAGCCCGGCGTTGGCCGCCTCGTAGTCGGCGGTGCTGGCGTACTCCTGGTCGGCGCCGCCCTGCACGAAGGCCAGGTCGACGCCGGACTCGGGGTCGCGCAGCAGCTTCAGGTTCTCGGCCGCGCCGGCGGTGCCGCGCAGCTCGACCTCGATGCCGTGCAGCTTCAGCTGCGCCGCGTAGCGCTTGCCGAACTCGGCATAGGCGCCCTGCTCGGCGCCGGTGGCCAGCACCACCTTCTTCGGCGGGTTCGGGTCCAGCACCTTGTAGGCCAGCAGCAGCAGCAGCAGCGCGAGCAGGATGAACGGGCCGGCGGTGGCGAGCAGGTCGCGCACCGAGAGCAGGGTGTGGCGCAGGGCTTGGGGCATGGCGGTGGTCCGGCAGCGGAAGCGAGCCGTGACGATAGCGCGCGCCGTGTCGCCGGCCCTCACCAACCGTAACGTGAGGCCATGGTCAAATGCGGCCCCCGGAAGCGCCGCACCATGACCCGAACGCTCGACACCACCGAACTCAACGACCTGCTCGGCTCGCTGCTGCAGCCCACCGCGCTGACCGAGCTGGGCGTGCTGGTCGGCTGCCTGCTGCTGGCCTGGGGCATCGTGCGCCTGCTGCGCGGCCGCGCCGCCGCGCACGATTCGATCTGGTTCGGCGAGCGCATCGTCGACGGCGTGCTGTTCCCGGTGCTTGCGCTGGCGCTGGCCTTCGGCGCGCGGCTGCTGCTGGCCGGCACGCTGAAGATCGCCGTGTTCAAGCTGGCGATCCCGATCCTGCTGTCGCTGCTGGTCATCCGCCTGGCGGTGCGCGTGCTGCAGGTCACCTTCCCGCACGCCGGCTGGGTGCGCCCGATCGAGCGCACGGTGTCGTGGGTCGCCTGGCTGGCCGTCGTGCTGTGGATCACCGGCGTGCTGCCGCTGCTGCTCGAGGCGATGGACGAGGTGCGCTGGAAGGTCGGCAGCACGCAGATCTCGCTGCGCAACATGGTCGAGGGCACGCTGACCGCCGGCCTGGTGCTGGTGGTCGCGCTGTGGATCTCGGCGGCGATCGAGAAGCAGCTTCTGCGCGGTACCGGCGACGACCTGTCGATGCGCAAGATCGCCGCCAACCTGGTGCGTGCGCTGCTGCTGTTCCTCGGCCTGATCTTCGCGATGTCGGCGGTCGGCATCGACCTGACCGCGCTGTCGGTGCTCGGCGGCGCGCTCGGCGTCGGCCTCGGCTTCGGCCTGCAGAAGATCGCCGCCAACTACGTCAGCGGCTTCGTGATCCTGGCCGAACGTTCGCTGCGCATCGGCGACATGGTGCGCATCGACAACTTCGACGGCCGCGTCACCGACATCCGCACCCGCTACACGGTGATCCGCGCGCTGTCCGGCCGCGAGGCCATCGTGCCCAACGAGATGCTGATCACGCAGCGTGTCGAGAACCTGTCGCTGGCCGACATGAAGGTGTCGCTGAACACCGCGGTGCAGGTGGCCTACGGCACCGACATCCGCGCGCTGCAGGCCCAGGTGGTCGACGCGGTGCGGCAGGTGCCGCGCGTGCTGGCCGATCCGGTGCCGGCATGCCAGCTGGCCGAGTTCGCCGCCGACGGCATCAACCTGAACATCAGCTTCTGGATCGCCGACCCGGAGAACGGCCAGGGCAACGTGCGCTCCGACGTCAACCTGGCGGTGCTCGACCTGTTCGACCGCCAGGGCATCGAGATCCCGTTCCCGCAGCGGGTGATGCACCACATCGGCGGCGCGGCGGTGGAGAAGGGCGGCGAGTGAGCCGCCTGCGCGCCGCCCGGGTTGCGACGCTGGCGCTGGGGATCGCGCTCGCCGGCTGCGCCGGGCAGGCGCCGACTCGGCCGGCAGCGCTGCCCGACGGCCCCGAGGCGGGCAGCGGCTTCGTTGCCAAGCCCGGCTGGAGCGCCCGCCGGCAGATGGTCGCCGCGGCGCACCCGCTGGCGGCGCAGGCCGGGCTGCAGATGCTGCGCGAAGGTGGCAGCGCCGTCGATGCGGCGATCGCTGCACAACTGGTGCTGGGACTGGTCGAGCCCCAGAGCTCGGGCCTCGGCGGTGGCCTGTTCCTGGTCCATCACGACGGCCAGCGGGTGCGGGCCTACGACGGCCGCGAGACCGCGCCGGCCGCGGCGGCGCCCGGCCTGTTCCTGCGCGACGGCCGGCCGATGGGTTTTGCCGAGGCGCTGGTCGGCGGGCGCTCGGTCGGCGTGCCCGGCGCGCTGCGCGCACTCGAGCTGGCGCACCGGCAGCACGGTCGTCTGCCCTGGGCGCGGCTGTTCGAGCCGGCGATCGACCTGGCCGACCAGGGCGTGCCGGTCGGGCCGCGGCTGGCGACGCTGCTGCGCGAGCCGATGGCGCAGCGGCTGCGCGAGGACCCCGAGGCGGCGCTGCTGTTCTTCGATGCGCAGGGCGAGCCGCTGCGTGCCGGCGCGCGCTATCGCAACCCGGCGCTGGCAGAACTGATGCGAGCGGTCGCGCAGCAGGGTGCCGAGGCCTTCTACCGTGGCGAGATCGCGCGCGCGATCGCCGCGCGGGTGCGCGGCCATGCCAGCAACCCGGGCCTGCTCGACGAGGCCGACCTGGCCGGCTACCGGGCGATCGAGCGCACGCCGCTGTGTTTCGCCTACCGGCGCTGGCAGGTCTGCGGCATGCCACCGCCGTCGTCGGGCACGCTGGCGGTCGGGCAGATGCTGGGCCTGCTCGAGGGCCACGATCTGGCCGCGCTGACACCCGTTGCTGCGCCCTGGGGGCTGGAGCCGGCCGCCGAGGCGGTGCACCTGGTCAGCGAGGCCGGCCGGCTCGCGTTCGCCGACCGTGACCGCTACGTCGCCGACCCGGCCTTCGTGCCGCTGCCCGGCCGCGGCGTGGCCGAGCTGCTGGGCCCCGACTACCTGCGCGAACGCGCCGCCTCGATCGGCCCGCGCAGCATGGGCCGGGCCGCTCCGGGTGTGCTGCGCGGCGTGCCGGTCGGCCTGGCCGACGATGCCAGCCCCGAGCTGCCGTCGACCACGCAACTGGCGGTGGTCGACGCCTTCGGCAACACGCTGGCGATGACCAGCACGATCGAGAACGGCTTCGGCGCGCAGATCATGGTGCGCGGCCTGCTGCTCAACAACCAGCTGACCGACTTCTCCTTCGTGCCGGCGGTCGATGGCGTGCCGGTGGCCAATCGTGTGCAGGGCGGCAAGCGGCCGCGCTCGGCGATGGCGCCGCTGCTGGTGTTCGAACGCAGCTCGGGCCGCCTCGTGATGGCGCTCGGTTCACCCGGCGGTCCGGCGATCATCAACTACGTCGCCAAGACGCTGATCGCCCGCGGCCACGAGCTGCAGGTGCTGCCGCTGACCAGCGGCGTGCAGGGCATCGCGCGCCGCGGCGAGGGCTGGTTCGGTGCCGCCGATCCGCGCCGCGAGGGGGTGGCCGCCGGCGACTGATCGCGCGGCGGCGCAAACGGTCAGGCGCGCAGGCAGCCGCCGAGGGTCACGGCGTGGCGGCCGACCATGATCGTGACGCCGTCGTCGGGCGCCGACGCGGCTTCGATGCGCAGCACCTCGCCGGCAGGCACCTGCAGGCGGAAACGGCCGTCGGCATCGCTGCTCGCACTGGCGACGAGGCGGCCGTCGCTGCCGCGTGCCTGCAGCGGCTGTGCCAGCGGCCGGTCGCGGCGGTCGACGAGGCAGCCCTCGACACCGACCGAGGTCGGGGCCTCGGCGCCGAGTCCGAACGGGTCCTTCTCGACGCGGACCGATTCCCAGTCGCCGCCGCCGCAGGCGATCAGCGCGACGCAGGCGAGCAGGGCGCCTGCGGTGGGGGTCATGACATGCATGGCGTGCTCCGTGACCGGGTCAGTGCGAGCCGGCGGCGCGCGGCGCCAGGCCCTGCAGGTGCAGGTACAGCGCCTGCAGGTCGACGTCGCTCATTTCCTTCAGCGCGCCGAAGGGCATCACCGGGCTGACGGCGCTGCCGTCCGGGCGCTTGCCGCTGCGCATCATCGCGACGAACTGCGTCGCGTCGGCATAACGCGGCATCGCGCTGCCCTCGCCCGAGGTGAGGTTGGCGGCGGCCGGCCAGTCCGGCGGGGCGCCGGGAATGCGGCCACCCGACAGGCCTGCGCCGTGGCAGCCGATGCAGGCGTTGGCGACGTAGGCGCCGTGCTCGCGCGAGACGGCCTCGGGGACCGGTGTCGACGGCGGCAGCCCATGGTCGATCTTCTGCGCCGCGTCCTTCAGCGCGCCGGCGCCGTACAGCGCGCGAACCGGCAGCGGCAGATCGATCTGCGCCGGTCCGCCGTCGGCCGGCGGCATCTGCTTCAGGAAAGCGACCAGCGCCGCGAAGTCGTCGTTGGTCAGGCGGTTGTAGTCCTCGCTGGGCATGATGAACAGCGGCCGGCCGCCGGGCGCGACACCGTGGCGGATGGTGCGGTCCCAGTCGTCCATGCGGTAGGCCGCCACCACCGCGCTGCGCGGCGTGATGTTCGGCGCGTGGATGCGCAGGCCCTTGCCGTCGTCCAGGAAGGTGCGGCCGGCGCCGTCGTTGCCGTGGCAGTCGGTGCAGCCACGCGAGCGGAACAGGTAGCCGCCGCGATCGACGGCTGCTGCATCGCTGCGCACGGCGACGCTCTGCAGCGCCACCTCGACGTGGCGCTGCGCCTTGCGGTGGCCGTTGGCCACCAGCAGCGCCACCGCGGCGACGATCAGGATCACGAGTGCGAGCAGGCCCCAGCCGGCTCGCACGAGCCAGGTCTTCATGATGGTTCGGTCCCGGGTCGGAGGGGTCAGCGGAAGTTCACCAGTCCGGGCTGCTGCGGCACGCCGAGGGCGCGCGCCAGCTTGTCCCAGGCGGTGTCGTCCAGGTGCGGTCGGATGACGTCGAGCGCGGCCTGGAAGGCCGGCGCCGGCGCACCGGCCTGCATGCCGGCGAGCATCTCGGCCCGCTCCGCCGGCGACGAGGCCGGGATCATCCAGCGCATCACGACCATGCTCTCCTCGGGCGGCAGGCTGGCGACGATGCGGTGGTGCAGCCCTTCCAGCTCGTCGTCGCTGTAGTGGGCCCACAGCGCGGCGTTGTTCTGCGTTTCCTCGAAGTTCATGTGCTGGAAGTTGTCGGCGACGAACAGGGCCAGGTGGCGGTACAGGCGCAGTGCCAGTGACGGCCGGGCATCGGCGTCGGCCTGGGCGACACGGCGGGCGTCGGTGCGCAGCGCCTCGATGTGCGCGAAGTGCTCGACGTGGTCGCCGGCGGTGCGCGTCGCGCCGCGCGGCAGGCGGGCCTCGATCGCGGCGTGGATGAAGTCATTCTCGTGGTGGATGTGCTGCTCGCACAGCGCCATCAGGTCCTCGAACTGGCCGAGCGCGCGGGCCATGTCGGCGGCGTCGTTCGTGTCCATGCGGCCAACGCGGTGCAGCGTGTCGCTCATGAAGTGGCGCAGCGCCTTGTGGATGCCGACGTAGATGTCGTGGCGGGCAGCGGCGGTGGCCTGGGTGGCGGGGCGGGTGGCGGTCGCGGTGCTCATGGCGGGTTCCTTTCGGTCGGTGTCGGGGGTGGGTCGATGTCGCCGCGTCTCGTCGCGGCATGGTTGTCAGTGTTCCGTCGGGGCGCTGCACGGGCATCGCCCGGAGGAGCCATCCGGCGGGCCATGGCCCGCCGTGGCCAGGGCTCAGAGGTCCTCGAACTTCCAGCTCAGCTGGGCCTTCAGCGTGCCGTCGGTGCGGCCGCGGCCGGCCTCGCGCGACGACACCATCGGCAGCGTGGTGCTGGCGCTGCCGGCGCGCGGCGCCTGGCGGGTGCGCTCGGCCATCCACTGCGACACCTGGGCCAGGCCGCCGAGGCGGTCGACGCTCTGGGTGCTGCGGCCGCGCTCGGTGTGCACCGAGCTGACCATCGGCTCGGGCAGCCCGAAGCCGGTGTCGGTGGTGATCGTGCCGCTGCGCAGGTCCAGCACCAGCTGGAAGCCCAGGCAAAGCAGGCGGGTCTCGTCGGCGCCGAGCGGCTGCGGGTCGCGACGGACGATGCGCCAGGGCACCGGCCCCTGCACGTCGGCGTAGCGGCCGTCGATGACCTCCTCGACCTGCACCTCGAACTTCGCATCGCAGCGGTCGATGCCGGCGTAGTTCAGGTAGCGGGCGTCCTCGCCGTCGTCCTCGGGGCCGGCGGTCTGGGCGTGCCGTACCAGCTGGGCCTGGCGGGCCGGGTCGGGTGTGACCCGGGCGGCCACCTGCGGCGCGAGCATGCGCATCAGGCAGTCGCGGTCGGTGCCGCAGGCGGCCTGGGCCTGGCGCGCCATCTCCATCTGCCTGGCCATGTCCATCGGCGGCGGCGCCGAGGCCTGCGGCTTGCGTGCCTGGGCCTGGGCCACCTTCGCCTGCACCTGGGCGGACTGCGCCATCATCTTCTGCGCATAGTCGGGCGCCTTGGTGTTGACCGTCATCGGGTCGCCCTCGGCGCGCAGATACGTGACCAGCTTGTAGCGGCGCTTCAGCGTCGTCTGGCTGCTGTCGCCGGCGTCCTGCCAGCGGCTGCTGCCTTCGAGTTGCAGCTCGATGGTCAGGCGGCCGCGGCGTTCGGCGGCCTGTGCCGGCAGGACCAGCAGCGACCAGCCCAGCAGGGCCAGCAGCAGCGGGATCAGCACGCTCGCCGGCAGCAGCGGGCGCAGCGGTTCGGTGGGGTGGTGTTTCATGGCGGACTCTCCGGACGGCGGGTTCTCAGGTGGTCAGGGCGGCGGCGGGGCCGTCCAGCGGGCGGGGGGCCTGCGTGCAGACCCAGACGAGGTACAGCGGCGCGCCGCCGTTGTTGGCGATGCGGAAGCAGCAGCCGGCGGGGATCAGCAGCGTGCAGGGCGCCTGGAAGCGCTGCGGCCCACCGTCGACGAGCAGCTTGCCGGCGCCTTCGTGGGCGATCGCCACCAGCTCGCCGCCGTGCTGCATCTCGCGCGTCGCCGCGCCCGGGTCGAGGCGCGTCGTCCAGACTTCGAAGGCGGCGATGCCCTGTTCGCGCCCCACGGCGACCAGGCGGTGCTCGCCGTCGGCGTGCTCGCAGCGCAGGTGGGCGTGGTGGACGATGTGCATTCGGGGCGCGCCATCGGGCGGCGCGGTTGGCAGTGACGATGGACGTCAGTGTTCCCGCGGCGCGCCGCCGCGGCATCGCCCGATGGAGCCATCCATGGGCCATGCGGCGCCACGCTGCCGCACAATCGCCGCCCCATGGACCACAGCTTTCTTTCCGCCCTGATCCTGCTGCTGCTCGTGCTCGACCCGCTGGGCAGCCTGCCGATCTTCATCCCGATCATGAACAGCGTGCCGCGCGAGCGGCGACGGCAGGTCGCCATCCGCGAGGTGGTGATCGCCTTCGTGGTGCTGCTCGCCTTCATGTTCACCGGCGAGGCCTTCCTGCGCGTGATGCACCTGTCGGAGCGTTCGCTGGAGGTGGCCGGCGGCGTGATCCTGCTGATGGTGGCGATCCGGATGATCTTCGGCGCCGAGGGCGGGGTCTACGGCATGCCCGAGGGCAAGGAGCCGCTGATCTTCCCGCTGGCCGTGCCGCTGCTGGCCGGGCCGTCGGCGATGGCCACCGTGCTGCTGCTGGCCTCGCGCCAGCCCGAGCGGGTGCTGACCTGGGTGGCGGCGCTGACCGTCGCGATGGCGGTGTCCGGTGCGGTGCTGCTGCTGTGCGAGCGCATCCGCCGGCTGCTTGGCGACTCGGTGGTCGCGGCGACGGAAAAGCTGATGGGCCTGGTGCTCACCGCGATCGCGGTGGAGATGATCCTCGCCGGCCTGAAGCGCTACTTTCTCGGCTGACCGTCCCGGCCGCCGGGGCAAAGAAAAAGGGCCGGTCTGTCGACCGGCCCTTTCGGACGCTGTGAACTTCCGGGATCAGAAGTTGTGGCGCACGCCAGCGGCGAACGAAGAGAACTTCGTGCCGGCGGTGGACACGCTGTAGGCGGCGTTGTCCTTGTTGTCGACCTGGGTGTAGAACGCGTACACCTTGGTGCGCTTGCTCAGGTTGTAGTTGTAGCCCAGGGTGAACTGCGAGGCGTTCGAATCGTCGACCGTCGCGCCGTTGACCTTGGCCTTGCCGGCGATGCCGTAGTTCACGTGGAACTCGTTGGCACCCATGGCGTACATGCCCGAGAAGCGCAGCAGGTTGCGCTTCGATTCCACGCCGGCGGCGTCGGTCTTCGTGTTCACGAAGTACGCGCCGACGGTGAACGCGCCCAGCTCGTACAGGCCGCGGACGCCGAACTCGCTCGACTTGTCGTCCTTGGTGAAGCCAGCGGCAGCGGTACCGGCCGGAGCCGACACGTAACCGGCGCCCAGGTGCAGCGGGCCCGCGTCGTAGTTGGCGGCCAGGACGATGGTCTTGCGCTTGTAGGTGTTCTCGGCCAGGCCCAGTTGAGCCTCGCCGGTGAAGCCGGCAACGGTCGGCGACGTGTAGGCGATCGTGTTGCGGACGTCACCGGTGTACGGGTAGAACGCATCCGACGACGTGCCCGTGTCGTGGTTGTGCATGCTGATGTAGTCAGCGGTCGCGAAGTAGGCAGCGGTCGGGCCCATGTTGCCCAGGCGCACCTTGCCGAAGCCGCCTTCCAGGCCGACCCAGCTCTCACGAGCCCAGAAGCCGGTCTGCGATTGCGTGCCGGTGTCGGGGTTGAAGCCGTGCTCGAGCAGGAACGACGCCTTCAGGCCGCCGCCGAGGTCTTCGGTGCCCTTGAAGCCGATACGCGAGGCGTTGTTCTGCAGCGCGGTGATGCTGGTGTCGCCGTCCTTCTGGCGCTCGACAGTGACGTTCAGGCGGCCGTAGACCGTGACGCTGCTTTGGGCCAGGGCGGTGCCGCTGGCGAGGGTGGCCAGGGCGGCCAGGAAGAGAGAGCGCTTCATGAAGATCCTTTTGGTCTTGAAACACAACCGGTAGACACATGTCACCGGACCGGAAGCCCGCATCTTAATGACTGATCGAGGAAAACCCGCAGGTTCGTTGCTGCAGCGCGACAACCAGGTGACGAGCGGTCAGCGGCCGCGCAGGTGGGAGGGGGCTTCCAGGCGCTTGGCCAGCATCGACAGCGTCAGCGTCAGCACCAGGTAGACGGCCGAGATCGCCAGGTAGGGTTCCCAGTAGCGCGAATAGGCGCCCGCCACGGTGCGGGCCGCCAGCGCCAGCTCGGCCAGGCCGATCGCCGACACCAGCGACGAGTCCTTGATCAGCGTGACGCCTTCGTTGACCAGCGCCGGGATCATGCGCCGGAAGGCCTGCGGCAGCACCACGAAGCGCATCGCCTGCGGGTGGGTCAGGCCGAGGCTGTAGGCGGCCTGGGTCTGGCCGAGGTGGATGCTCTGGATGCCGGCGCGGAAGATCTCGGAGATGTAGGCGCCGGCGTTGAGCGTCATCGCCAGCGCGCCGGAGAAGAACGCGCCGTGCGACTGGCGGAACTCGCGGGCGGCGTCGCCGGCGAGCAGCAGGCCGTTGTCCGGGTGCACCAGCGCCGGCATCAGCGCGAAGTGCACCAGCAGGATCTGCACGAACAGCGGCGTGCCGCGGAAGAAGGTGACGTAGCCCAGCGTCACCGCCCGCGCTGCCTTCAGCAGCCAGGCGAGCGGGACGGACTTGGGCGGCGGGGCGTCGCGTGAACTGCTGACCAGCCCGAGCAGCACGCCGAGCAGCAGCCCGGCGCCGATCGAGACGATGGTCAGCTGGATCGTCATCCACAGGCCGTTGAGGAACAACGGCCCGTAGCCGGCGAGGATCTCCCAGCGCAGGTCCACGCGCGCCCCCCGCGCGGCTTACTTGGACGCAGCCGCGGCCGGGGCGGCCGGCGCAGCGCCGAAGTACTTGGCGTAGATCTTGTCGTAGCTGCCGTCGGCCTTGATGTCGGCCAGGCCCTTGTTCAGCTTCTCGAGCAGCTCGGCGTTGCCCTTCTTGACCGCGAAGCCGTACTGCTCGGGGGCGAAGGCCTTGTCGCTGACGGTCTTGAACTTGGCACCCGGGTTGTTGGTCACGTAGTTGATGACCACGCCGTTGTCGGCCACCACGGCGTCCACGCCGCCGGCTTCCAGTTCCTTCAGCGCCAGCGGGGTCGACTCGAAGCGCTTCACGTTGGTGCTGTTCTTGCCCTGCTGCTTGGTGACAACCTCGTCGCCGGTGGTGCCGGTCTGCACGCCGACCTTGAGCTTCTTCAGGTCGTCGAACTTGCTCACCTTCGAGGTCGCCTTCACGGCGATCAGCTGGTAGGCGTCGAAGTAGGGGTTGGTGAAGTCCATCGTCTGCTTGCGCTCGTCGGTGATCGTGATCGACGAGGCGAGCAGGTCACGGTCGCCCTGCTGCAGCGAGTTGAAGATGCCTTCCCACGGGGTGTTGACGAACTTGACCTCGATGCCGGCCTTCTGGGCCACGGCGGTCACCACGTCGACGGTCAGGCCGACGATCTCGCCCTTCTCGTTCTGCGACTCGAAGGGGGCATAGGCGGCGTCGGTGCCGACCGCGTAGACCTTGGCCGGCGGCGGCGCGGCGGCGACCGAGGCGGCCGGGGCCGGCTCGGAGGCGGCAGGCGCGGCCGCTTCCGGGGCCTTCTTGCCGCAGGCGGCGAGCAGCACGCCTGCGAACAGCAGGCCGGTGGTTTGCAGGAATCGACGGGTGGTGATGGTGGTCATGAAGTCCTCGGTGAAGGATTGTCGGGAGCCCGGCCGGATCGGCCTTCGGGCGTGGCGCGCAGTGTAAGCGGGAGGCGTGCCAGCCCCGGGCCGCGGCAGCCCGGGAATGCCCTCGTGCGCTCAACCGCTGACCTGGGTCAGATAGGCGATCTCGGCGTCGCTGAAGCCGGCAGCGCGGCGCGCCGCGTCGTTGAAGGGCGGGCGCAGGCGTGGCGCGGCGTATCGCTCGACCAGGCCCGGGTAGATCGCCACCGGGTCCAGCCCGGCACGCTCGCAGGCGAAGCGGTACCAGCGGTTGCCGATCGCCACATGGCCGATCTCGTCGCGCAGGATCACGGCCAGGATCTCCACCGCGCGGGCGTCGCCCGCCTTGGCGAGCTTGGCCTGCAGCGGCGGGGTGGCGTCCAGCCCGCGCGCTTCCAGGGTGCGTGGCACCAGCGCCATGCGTGCGACGAGGTCGTGGGCGGTGCGTGCGGTCATCGTCCACAGGCCGTCGTGGGCGTCGAAGTCGCCGTAGTCGTGGCCGAGCGTCAGCAGGTGTTCGCGCAGCAGCGTGAAGTGCAGCGACTCCTCGGCGGCGACGCGCAGCCAGTCGCGGTAGAAGGACTCGGGCAGGCCGGCGAAACGCCAGACGGCATCGAGCGCGAGGTTGATCGCGTTGAACTCGATGTGGGCGATCGAGTGCAGCAGCGCGGCGCGACCTTCGAGCGTGAAGGGCGAGCGCGCCGGCACGTCCTTCGGCTGCACCAGGCGCGGCCGCGCCGGGCGGCCCGGCAGGCCGGGCGGTTCGGCCAGCGAAGCGCCGGCGTCCACCGGCAGCGCGGGCTGATCGAACAGCGCGCGCACCGCCGCCGCCTTGGCCACCGGATCGGCGATCAGCAGCAGTCGCAGGGCCTCGGCGCGCAGTTCCATCGCCCGATTATCGGCGGCGGTCCGGCGGGCCCTTGTTAAGCTCGCGGCCATGCCCCGTCCTCACAGCCATGTCCTCATCGTCCTCGCCGACGCCACGTTCCGCCGCTCGCTGCTCAAGGGCCTGGGCGCTGCCGCGAAGAGCCTGCCCAACCCCTGCGGCCTGACCTTCAGCGGCACCGACTGCGCCGAGGAAGCGCTGCGCATCGCCCGCGAGGACGGCGACCTGCAGAGCGTGCTGGTCGACGGGCTCGGCGATGCGCAGGGCGAGCGCCCCTGGCAGGCCGAGGCGCTGGTGCAGGCACTGCACCGGCTGCGCCCCGAGCTCGACCTCTACGTGCTGGTCGACAGCGCACGCGACGAGGAGACCGTCGGCGCGCTGACCCGCGAGGCGATCGACGGCTTCTTCATCCGCGACGAGTCCGACCCGCGCGGCTGGTTCCGCATCCTGCAGGCGGAGATCCAGGAGAAGTCGCGCACGCCCTTCTTCGACGCGCTGCGCGAGTACGTGCTGATGGCCAAGGACGCCTGGCACACGCCGGGCCATTCGTCCGGCGACAGCCTGCGCGGCAGCCCGTGGGCGACGGCCTTCCACGAATTCCTCGGCGAGAACCTGCTGCGCGCCGACCTGTCGGTGTCGGTCGACATGCTCGATTCGCTGCTCGACCCCAAGGGCGTGATCGCGCAGGCGCAGGACATGGCGGCGCGGGCCTTCGGCGCGCAGCGCACTTTCTTCGCCACCAACGGCACGTCCACCGCCAACAAGGTGATCTTCCAGACCCTGCTGGCGCCGGGCGACACGCTGCTGCTGGACCGCAACTGCCACAAGTCGGTGCACCACGGCGTCGTGCTGTCGGGCGCGAAGCCGGTCTACCTGAACAGCTCGGTGAACCGCACCTACGGGCTGTTCGGCCCGGTGCCGAAGAAGACGCTGTTCGAGGCCATCGCGGCGAATCCCGGTGCCAAGGCGCTGATCCTGACCTCCTGCACCTACGATGGCCTGCGCTACGACCTGGCGCCGATCATCGCCGCGGCGCATGCCAAGGGCATCAAGGTGATCATCGACGAGGCCTGGTACGCGCATGCGCGCTTCCACCCGGCCTTCCGGCCCACCGCGATGGAGGCCGGTGCCGACTACGCGACGCAGTCGACCCACAAGGTGCTGTCGGCGCTCAGCCAGGCGAGCATGATCCACGTGAACGACCCGGACTTCGACGCGCACCTGTTCCGCGAGAACTTCAACATGCACGCGTCGACCAGCCCGCAGTACGGGATCATCGCCAGCCTCGACGTCGGCCGCCAGCAGGCGGTGATGGAGGGCTACAAGCTGCTGCAGCGCACGCTGGAGCTGGCCGCCGAACTGCGCGAGGCGATCGATGCGACCAACGTCTTCCAGGCGCTGACGCTGACCGACCTGCTGCCCGAGGAAGTGCGCGACGACGGCATCCAGCTCGACCCGACCAAGATCACCGTCGACATCTCCAAGTCCGGCTTCACGGTCGACGAGTTCCAGCAGGTGCTGTTCGAGCGCTTCAACATCCAGGTCGAGAAGTCGACCTTCAACACGGTGACGCTGCTGCTGACCATCGGCACCACGCGCAGCAAGGTGTCGCGCCTGCACGATGCGCTGCTGCGCCTGGCGCGCGAGGCCAAGGCGCCGCGACGGCTGGTCAAGGCGCCGGAGATCGCCGGCTTCACCGCGCTGCGCTTCCTGCCGCGCGACGCCTTCTACTGCGAGGGCGAGCTGCTGCCGCTGCTCGACGAGGACGAGCACGCCAACGCCGCGCTCGACGGCCGTGTCTGTGCCGACCAGATCGTGCCCTATCCGCCGGGCATTCCGGCGCTGGTGCCGGGCCAGGTGATCACCCGCGAGACGGTGCAGTTCCTGCTCAGCCTGATGCGCTCGCACAAGCGCACCGACCTGCACGGCGTGGTGCACGACGGCTATACCCCGTGCATCCGTGTGATGACGCTGGCCGAGGAGCGCAGCAACCGCGCGCTCTGACTACACTTCGCGCCTTTCCCGGAAGCAGCCCATGGCGATCTACCAGCTCGACGACGACATTCCCCGCATCGCGGACAGCGCCTGGGTGGCCGACAGCGCCCAGGTGATCGGCCGCGTCGACCTGCATGAGGGCGCGAGCGTCTGGTTCGGCGCCGTGCTGCGCGGCGACAACGAGCGGATCACCATCGGCCGCGGCTCCAACGTGCAGGACGGCAGCGTGCTGCACAGCGATCCCGGCTTCCCGCTCACGCTCGGCGAGGACGTGACCGTCGGGCACATGGTGATGCTGCACGGCTGCACGATCGGCGACGGCTCGCTGGTCGGCATCCAGGCGGTGGTGCTGAACGGCGCGAAGATCGGCAGGAACTGCCTGGTCGGCGCCGGCGCACTGGTCACCGAGGGCAAGGAGTTCCCCGACGGCTCGCTGATCATGGGCTCGCCGGCCAAGGTGGTGAGGCAACTCTCGCCCGAGCAGTTCGAGCGGGTGAGGCAGGGGGCGGTGCACTACGCCGAGAAGTCTGCGCGTTATCGCAAGGGTCTGAAGAAGATCGCCTGATGTCCGAACTCCACAAGTTCATCTTCGAGGGCCTGCCGGTGCGCGGCATGCTGGTGCGCCTGACCGAGTCGTGGCAGGAGCTGCTGGCGCGGCGCGAGAAGGCCAACGATGCGTTCCCGGCGCCGGTGCGCACGCTGCTCGGCGAGATGGCCGCGGCCGGTGCGCTGATGCAGGCCAACATCAAGTTCAACGGCGCGCTGATCCTGCAGGTGTTCGGCGACGGCCCGGTCCGCCTGGCGGTGGCCGAGGTGCAGCCCGACCTGGCCTTCCGCGCCACCGCCAAGGTGGTCGGCGAGGTCGGCGCCGGCGCGAAGCTGGAGGCGATGCTCAACGTGCACGGCAAGGGGCGCTGCGCGATCACGCTGGACCCGAAGGACAAGCTGCCCGGCCAGCAGCCCTACCAGGGCGTCGTTCCGCTGCATGGCGACCAGCGCGAGCCGCTGCAGGAACTGTCGCAGGTGCTGGAGCACTACATGCTGCAGTCGGAGCAGCTCGACACGCGGCTGGTGCTGGCGGCGAACGACCAGGTCGCCGCCGGGCTGCTGATCCAGCGCCTGCCGGTGGAAGGTGCCGGCAACCTGGCGGGCCAGCGCAACGAGGACCAGATCGGCCTGAACGAGGCGTTCAACCGCATCGCGCACCTCGCCAGCACGCTGACCCGCGAGGAACTGCTGACGCTGGACGCCGACACCATCCTGCGCCGCCTGTTCTGGGAAGAAGACCTGCGCCGCTTCGAGCCGATGGCCGGCGTGCACGGGCCGCGCTTCGAGTGCAGCTGCTCGCGCGAGCGTGTCGGCGGCATGTTGCGCAGCCTGGGCCGCGACGAGATCGAAGGCATCCTCGCCGAGCAGGGCCGGGTCGAGATCGCCTGCGATTTCTGCGGCCTCAAGTACCACTTCGATCCGGTCGACGCGGCCGGGCTGTTCATGCCCGCCGGCTCGCAGCCGCCGGGCAGCAGCACGCTCAACTGAACCAGTTCACTGCTGGAACAGGCGGCGCTGCTCGGCGTCCTTCAGCTTCGCACAGACCGGATCGTTGGCGTGCTCGCTGCGGCGGCACTCGCGCTGCTCGCAGAAGCCGCGGGTGATCAGGTTGCCGCCAGCGCACAGCTCGGCCACGGTCTTCGGTCGTTCGGGCGCCGGCGGGGGCGGAGCGACGGGCTCGGGCGCCGGCGCCACGGGCAGGGCGGCGACCGACGCGGCCGGCGACGTGGCCTGCGCGCGCTTGCGCGACACCGGCTCGGGAATGCGCTTGCGGCCTTCGGTGGCCGAGGCCGGGACGCTGGCCGGCGCCGCGCTCGCCGGCGAGGCCGTAGTGGCAACGGCGCTGGCGACCGGCAGCGCCATGGGTGCGGAGGCCGGCGTGACGATCGTCGCCGCCGACGCGGCCGCGGCCACCGACGCGGCGGCGGCCGGGCGTGATGCCGCCATCGACGCGGCGGGCGCAACGGCGGAGGCGGCCGGCGCCGCCGCCTCGCTCGCCGTCTCGTCCGGGCGCAGCAACCAGACGGCCGCCGCCACGAGCACGACGCCTGCCACCAGCGCCGGCAGCAGGCGCCGGCCGCTTCGGCGGGCCGGGCGGGGCAGCAGCGACTCCTCGATCGGCGGCAGCGCCGCGGGCGCCGTGTGCTGCATCACCAGCGTCGGCGCCGACAGCGGATCGAACTGGTCGTCTTCGGGCAGCAGCGAACGGCTCCAGCTGGCCGGCGGCGGTAGCGGCGCACCGCAGTTGCGGCACACGAGCGCGCCATCGGCGTTCTCGGTACTGCACTTCGAGCAGGCTAGGGCCATGGGCGGGGCGGCTGACAGGACGCGGAACGATATCAGAGCGTCGTCAGCCAGTGGCGCTCGCAGTCGGCGTCGCCGCAGCGATCGCAGACCCATTGCCAGCGCCGGCCCGGCGTCGGTGGGTTGCGGCTGCGGTCCACGGCGGCCAGCGCGTTGGCCAGCCGCGCCGGGCCCTGGCCGAACACCACCGCCCAGTCGATCGCCGCGCGGCCCAGCGCAGCGCGCACCTTGGCGTCGACCGGCTCGCGCACCTGCGGGCCGTCGCGCTGCAGGCCGTCGGCCTGCCAGGGCAGGTCGAGCGCGGTGAGCAGCGTCAGGTCGCTGCGTGCGTGGGCGGCCAGTGCCTCGTCGTAGAGGCCGAGGTCGCCGAACACCTGGTCGCTGTAGACGGCGATCATCAGCGCGCTGGTGTCGGCGATCACGATGTCGTGGCTCTCGGCTGCGACGGCGATGCGCCGCGTCTGCTCGGCGGCGATGCCACGCTGCTCGTCGATGCGCGGCGTACGCTGCTCGCGGTCGCAGAACTCGCGCAGGTACTCCGCCACCTGGGCCACGCGCAGCCCGCGCGCCGCCAGCGTCTCGGCGAGGCCGAGCGCCAGCGTGGTCTTGCCGGTGCTCTCGGCGCCGAGCAAGCTGATCACGAAGGCCGGGCCGCTCATGCCGGTCGGCCTTGCGAGGGATAGGCCGGTCGCCAGGCCTGCAAAGGCCGCTCGATCAGCCGCCACGACAGCCAGCCCAGCACCCACAGCAGCGCCGTGCCGACGGCGATCCAGGCCAGCGCCAGCGCCAGGCCGTCGAGCCCGGCCCGGCCCAGTGCCTCGCGCAGCGACGGGCCGGCCAGCATGTGCAGCGGGTGATGGAAGACGTAGATCGCATAGCTGTACTGCCCGAAGCTGCGCAGCCAGCGATGGTGCAGCGGGCTCGTCGACCCGCCGAGGTCCGTGCCCAGCGCCGAGGCCAGCCACAGCGTGAAAGCCAGCGTCTGCAGCGTGTAGCCCAGCGTCTGGCCGATCGGCCGCAAGCGCGGGTAGCCATAGGTCGCCAGCAGCCCGAGCAGCGCGACACCCAGCGCCGCGGCGGCGAGCCGGTGGCGGTGGCGCTGCAGCCAGCCCGCTGCGCCCGGCAGGCGCAGTGCCGCGGCCAGCGAGGCGCCGGCGGCCAGCGCGTCCATGCGCGCGAAGGTGTTGACGTAGATGCCTTCGGGCGCGGCACCGAGCGCCACCATCGCCGCGCGCACGGCGACACCGGCGGTGGCCACGCCGAGGCTGAGCCACAGCACGGCGCGGGCGCTGCGGCCCGCCAGCAGCGCCGGCCACAGCAGGTAGAACTGTTCCTCGACGCCCAGCGACCAGAAGCTCGGCAGCTCGCCGCCGCCCAGCCCGAACACCTTGGCCCAGTTGGACAGGAACAGCAGGTACCAGGCGGCGTGGTCGGGCTCGTTGCTGATCGGCGGCAGACCGGTCGCAGGGCGCAGCACGAACATCGCCAGCACCATCAGCCAGGCCAGCGGCACGATGCGCAGGGCACGGCGGACGTAGAAGCTGCGCAGCGCACCGGGCTGGCCCTGCAGCGACAGCAGCAGGTGGGTGATCAGGAAGCCGCTGAGCACGAAGAACAGCGTGACGCCGACCCAGCCGATGTCGAGCAGGTAGCCGGCGCGGCGCGCCCAGGGGCCGAGTGTCGCGGGGTCGACGACCAGCAACTGGTGCAGCAGCACCAGCAGGATGGCGACACCGCGCAGCCCGTCGAGCGCGGGCAGGCGCTGGTCGACGGCAGGCACGCCGGCAGCGTGCATGTCAGGCCCGCTCCGCGCCGGCGCGGCCGAGCCGCGCCCAGGCGCGCCAGCCGGCCACCGACAGCAGCGCGAAGAGCGCGTAGAGCAGCACCGTCAGCCACAACCCCTTGACCGCGAACAGGCCGACGCTGACGACGTTGACGAGCAGCCAGACCGCCCAGTTCTCGACGTACTTGCGCCCGAGCAGCCACTGGCCGACCAGGCTGGCCGCGGTCGGGAAGGCATCGAACCAGGGCACGTCGGAATCGGTCGCATGGTCGAGCAGCAGTGCCAGCGCCGGCCAGGCCAGAGCCAGCGCGACCAGGCAGCCGATCGCCTCGCGGCGCGGCAGCGCACGCACGCGCAGCGCCGAGCCGTCGTCCATGGTGCCGCGCAGCCATTGCCACCAGCCCCACAACGCGACGACCACGAAGAAGATCTGCAGGCCCGCCTCGCCGTAGAGCTTGCTGTCCCAGAAGAGCAGGAAGTACAGCAGCGACGAGGCGATCGCCAGCGGCCAGCCCAGCGGGTTGACGCGCATGTTGAAGCCGACCATTGCCAGCGCGATCACCAGCGCGGCCAGCTCCAGCCAGGTGGCGGGCGAGCCCCACAGCGTGAAGGCGGGGGCGAACAGCGGCCGCAGCGCCTGCAGCAGCGCGTCCATCAGCGGGAGCGCGGCAGGCTCAGCGCTTCGACGAGATCTGCACGAAGATCTCGTCGGGCTTGACCATGCCGAGGTCGAAGCGGGCCTTCTCCTCGACCATCTCCAGGCCTTCCTTCAGGTCGCTGACCTCGGCCAGCAGCTGCGCGTTGCGCTGCTTCGCTGCCTCGTTGACCTGCTTCTGCGCGGCCAGCTTGCCCGACAGCTCCATCACGCGCGGCACCCCGCCCTTGCCGAACCACAGTTCGGCATGCACCAGTGCCAGCAGCACCAGCAGGGCGATGGTGACGATGCGCATCGGCCGTTGGCTGCGCTGTCAGCGCAGGTTGTAGAACGCGGCGCGGCCGGGGTAGCTGGCGACGTCGCCGAGGTCTTCCTCGATGCGCAGCAGCTGGTTGTACTTGGCGATGCGGTCGCTGCGGCTCATCGAGCCGGTCTTGATCTGGCCGGCGTTGCTGCCCACCGCGATGTCGGCGATGGTGCTGTCCTCGGTCTCGCCCGAGCGGTGCGAGATCACCGCCGTCCAGCCGGCGCGCTTGGCCATCTCGATGGCGGCGAAGGTCTCGGTCAGCGTGCCGATCTGGTTGATCTTGATGAGGATCGAGTTGGCGACACGCTTCTCGATGCCTTCCTTCAGGATGCGGGTGTTGGTGACGAACAGGTCGTCGCCGACCAGCTGCACCTTCTGGCCGAGGCGATCGTTGAGGTGCTTCCAGCCGTCCCAGTCGCCCTCGTGCATGCCGTCCTCGATCGAGACGATCGGGTACTTGTCGACCCAGGTGGCGAGGATGTCGGTCCACTCCGGCGCGGAGAGCGTCAGGCCTTCGCCCTCGAGGTGGTACTTGCCGTCCTTGTAGAACTCGCTGGCGGCGCAGTCCAGGCCGATGGCGATCTGCCGGCCGGCTTCGTAGCCGGCCTTGTCGATGGCCTCGAGGATCATCTGGATGGCCGCCTCGTGGCTGGCCACGTTGGGCGCGAAGCCACCTTCGTCGCCGACTGCGGTGGTCATGCCCTTGCCGTCGATGATCTTCTTCAGCGCGTGGAACACCTCGGCGCCGTAGCGCACGGCTTCGCGGAAGCGACGGCGCGCCCACCGGGATGATCATCAGCTCCTGCAGGTCGAGGTTGTTGTTGGCATGCGCGCCGCCGTTGATGACGTTCATCATCGGCACCGGCATCTGCATGCCGCCCGAGCCGCCGAAGTAGCGGTACAGCGGCAGGCCGGACTCTTCCGCGGCCGCACGCGCCACCGCCATGCTGACCGCCAGCGTCGCGTTGGCGCCCAGCCGGCTCTTGTTGTCGGTGCCGTCCAGGTCGATCAGCGTGCGGTCGAGGAACGCTTGTTCCGAGGCGTCCAGGCCCAGCACGGCCTCGCTGATCTCGGTGTTGATGTGCTCGACGGCCTTCAGCACGCCCTTGCCAAGGTAGCGGCTCTTGTCGCCGTCGCGCAGCTCGATGGCCTCGCGCGAGCCGGTCGATGCGCCCGAGGGCACCGCGGCGCGGCCCATGGTGCCCGACTCCAGCAGCACGTCGCACTCGACGGTCGGGTTGCCGCGGCTGTCGAGGATTTCTCTTCCGACGATGTCGACGATGGCGCTCATGGTCTTGTCTTTCCAGGCAGAGGATGTTGTAGGAATCGGGGGCGGGCGCGTCAGCAGGAGAAGTCGTTCTCCAGCAGCGGCTGGGTCTTGACCACGCGGTCGAGCGCGACCAGCTGCTCGAGCAGCGCCTTCATGTGCTTCAGCGGCACGGCGTTGGGGCCGTCGGACAGCGCCTTGGCGGGGTCGGGGTGGGTCTCCATGAACACCCCGGCGACGCCGACCGCGATGGCCGCACGCGACAGCACCGGCACGAACTCGCGCTGGCCGCCGCTGCTGGTGCCTTGCCCGCCGGGCAATTGCACCGAGTGGGTGGCATCGAAGACGACCGGCGCGCCGGTCTCGCGCATGATCGCCAGGCTGCGCATGTCGGAGACCAGATTGTTGTAGCCGAAGCTGGCGCCGCGCTCGCAGGCGAGGAAGCTGTCTTCCGGCAGGCCCTTTTCCTTCGCGGCCGCACGCGCCTTGTCGATCACGTTCTTCATGTCGTGCGGCGCGAGGAACTGACCCTTCTTGATGTTGACCGGCTTGCCGCTCTGTGCGACGGCGCGGATGAAGTCGGTCTGGCGGCACAGGAAGGCCGGCGTCTGCAGCACGTCGACGACGGCGGCGACGGCCGGGATCTCGGCCTCGCTGTGCACGTCGGTCAGGATGGGCACCTTCAGCTCGCGCTTCACCTTGGCGAGGATCTCGAGGCCCTTGTCCATGCCCGGGCCGCGGAAGGACGTGCCGCTGGAGCGGTTGGCCTTGTCGTAGCTCGACTTGAAGATGAACGGGATGCCCAGCGCCGAAGTGATCTCCTTCAGCCGCCCGGCGACGTCCATCTGCAACTGCTCGCTCTCGACCACGCAGGGGCCGGAGATCAGGAAGAAGGGCTTGTCCAGCCCGGCGTCAAAGCCGCACAGCTTCATGCCGTCTCCTTGGCGCGTTGGATCGCGTGCTGGGCCAGCGCCGCCTGCACGAAGGAGGTGAACAGCGGGTGGCCGCCCCAGGGCGTCGACTTGAACTCGGGGTGGAACTGCACGCCCATGAACCAGGGGTGCACGCTCTTGGGCAGCTCGACGATCTCGGTCAGCTTCTCGCGCTGCGTCAGCGCCGAGATCACCAGGCCGGCTTCGCTCAGTCGGTCGAGGTAGTTGACGTTGGCCTCGTAGCGGTGGCGGTGGCGCTCGGTCACCACGTTGCCGTAGATCTCGTGGGCCAGCGTGCCGGGCTTGACGTCGGAGCTCTGCGCGCCCAGGCGCATCGTGCCGCCGAGGTCGGAGTGGGCGTCGCGCTTCTGGATCGAACCATCGCGGTCCTGCCATTCGTCGATCAGCGCGATCACCGGGTGCGGCGTGGTCGGCTCGAACTCGGTGCTGTTGGCGTCGGCCAGGCCGGCCTTGTGACGCGCGAACTCGATGGTCGCGACCTGCATGCCCAGGCAGATGCCCAGGTAGGGGATCTTCTTCTCGCGGGCCAGCCGGGCCGCGCAGATCTTGCCCTCGATGCCGCGCTTGCCGAAGCCGCCGGGCACCAGGATGGCGTCGAACTCGGTCAGGCGATCGACGTTGTCGGACGTGATCGTCTCCGAGTCGACGTACTCGATCTGCACCTTGGCGTGGTTGTGGATGCCGGCGTGGCGCAGCGCCTCGTTGAGCGACTTGTAGGAGTCGGACAGGTCGGTGTACTTGCCGACCATCGCGATCTTCACCGACGACTGCGGATGCTCGACCTCGTTGACCAGGTCGTCCCAGCGGCGCAGGTTGGCCGGCGGCGTCGACAGGCGCAGCTTGTCGCAGATCAGGCCGTCCAGGCCCTGCTCGTGCAGCATGCGCGGCACCTTGTAGATGGTGTCGACGTCCCACATCGAGATCACGCCCCACTCGGGCACGTTGGTGAACAGCGAGATCTTCTCGCGTTCCTCGTCGGGCACGCGGCGGTCGGCGCGGCACAGCAGCGCGTCGGGCTGCACGCCGATCTCGCGCAGCTTCTGCACGGTGTGCTGGGTCGGCTTGGTCTTCAACTCGCCGGCCGCGGCGATCCACGGCACGTAGGTGAGGTGCACGAAGGCGCACTGGTTCGGGCCGGCCTTCAGGCTCAGCTGGCGCGCGGCCTCGAGGAAGGGCAGCGACTCGATGTCGCCCACCGTGCCGCCGACCTCGACGATGGCCACGTCGACGGCATGGTCGGTGCCGATGCCGGCGCCGCGCTTGACGAATTCCTGGATCTCGTTGGTGACGTGCGGGATCACCTGCACCGTCTTGCCGAGGTAGTCGCCGCGGCGCTCCTTCTCGAGCACGCTTTTGTAGATCTGGCCGGTGGTGAAGTTGTTGGCCTTGCGCATGCGCGTCGTGATGAAGCGCTCGTAGTGGCCGAGGTCGAGGTCGGTCTCGGCACCGTCGTCGGTGACGAACACCTCGCCGTGCTGGAAGGGCGACATGGTGCCCGGATCCACGTTGAGGTACGGGTCGAGCTTGATCAGGGTGACCTTGAGGCCGCGCGATTCGAGGATCGCGGCGAGAGACGCAGACGCGATGCCCTTGCCCAGCGAGGACACCACACCGCCGGTGACAAAGACGAACTTGGTCATTGCGTGCGGCACCCGTTGCTCACGAATGCCGTGGTGGTAAAGCGCGATTATAGGCGTGCCGGTTCCCTGCCTCCGGCCCTCCGCGGCTCAGGCGAGGAGCATCGCCAGCACCGTGGCGCCCATCGCCAGCGTGGCGAGCCAGCCGAGCGCGCGCAGCCGCGGACCGATGACATGCGCGCCCATGGTCGCCGGGCGTGTGGCCAGCACCATCATCACCGCCATGATGGGCACGGCGATCAGGCCGTTCAGCACCGCCGACCAGAACAGCTCGCGCACGGGGTCCATGGCCGTGAAGCACAGCGCCACGCCGCCCAGCGTGGCCACCGCCACCACGCCGTAGAAGCCGCGGCCTTCGCCGTCGTGCAGCTTCAGGTCCAGGCTGCCGGGCCAGCCTGCAGCCTCGGCCACGGCATAGGCGGCCGAGCCTGCCAGCACCGGAACGGCGAGCATGCCGGTGCCGATGATGCCGAGCGCGAACAGCAGGAACGCACGGTCGCCGGCGATCGGCCGCAGCGCCTCGGCGGCCTGGGCCGAGGTCTGGATGTCGGTCAGCCCGGCGCGGTGCAGCGTGGCCGCCCCGGCGACGACGATGCAGAAGGCGATCGCGTTCGAGAAGCCCATGCCGACATTGGTGTCCCACTTGATGCGGCGCAGGTGCCGTTTCACCTCGGCGGGCGTGTGCGGCTCGCCCGGCCCGGCGCGGCGGTCTTCCATCTCCTGTGCGGCCTGCCAGAAGAAGAGGTAGGGGCTGATCGTCGTGCCCAGCACGGCCACCACCGTCAGCAGCGTGTCGCGGTCGAGCGTCAGCCGCGGTGTCAGCGTCGCGACCAGCAGCTCGCGCCAGTCGAGGTGCAGGCTGAACAGCACGGCAGCGTAGGACAGCAGCGACAGCGTCAGCCACTTCAGCCAGCGCACATAGGTCTGGTAGGGCAGGAAGACCTGAAGCACCAGGCTCAGCAGCCCGAAGGTCAGCGCGTAGACGTGCGCCGAGCCGCCGAGCAGCAACCGCAGCGCCTCGGCCATCGCGGCGAAGTCGGCCGAGATGTTCAGCGTGTTCGCGGCCAGCAGCGCGCCGACGACCAGCAGCAGCACCGGCCTCGGAAAGGCCCGCTTGATGTTGGCCGCGAGGCCGCGGCCGGTGACGTAGCCGATGCGGGCGCTGACGATCTGGATCGCCGCCATCAGCGGCAAGGTCAGCACGATGGTCCACAGCAGGCCGAAGCCGTAGGCCGCGCCGGCCTGCGAATAGGTGGCGATGCCGCTCGGGTCGTCGTCGGCGGCGCCGGTGATCAGGCCGGGGCCGAGCCGCCGGGCGAGTTGGCGGGTGCGGTCGATGGTGCGCTGCAGCATGATCACGAGGCAACGCGCCCCGGCGCGGGCGCGTTGACCGGCGCCACGGCGCGCAGACTTCAGCGCGCCAGCTGTGCCTCCTGCACGTCCAGCACCGCCTCGGGCTCGGCCGCTTCCGCGGACGACTCGTGATCGAGATGCTGCTTCAGTCGTGCTTCGTCGAGCTCGCCGCACCACTTGGCGACCACCACCGTGGCCACGCCGTTGCCGACCAGGTTGGTCAGCGCGCGGGCCTCGGACATGAAGCGGTCGATGCCGAGGATCAGCGCCAGCCCGGCCACCGGCACGTGGCCGACCGCCGACAGCGTCGCCGCCAGCACGATGAAGCCGCTGCCGGTGACGCCGGCGGCGCCCTTGCTGGTCAGCAGCAGCACCAGCAGCAGGGTCAGCTGCTGGGTCAGCGTCATCGGCGTGTCGGTGGCCTGGGCGATGAACACCGCCGCCATCGTCAGGTAGATCGAGGTACCGTCGAGGTTGAACGAGTAGCCGGTCGGGATCACCAGGCCGACCACCGACTTCTTGGCGCCCAGGTTCTCCAGCTTGGCCATCATGCGCGGCAGCACGCTCTCGCTCGACGAGGTGCCGAGCACGATGAACAGCTCCTCCTTGATGTACTTGATGAACTTCCAGATCGAGAAGCCGTGGAAGCGGGCGATCAGGCCGAGCACGACGAAGACGAAGATCAGGCAGGTGGCGTAGAAGGTGCCCATCAGCTTGCCCAGCGAGAGCAGCGAGCCGACGCCGTACTTGCCGATCGTGAAGGCCATCGCGCCGAAGGCGCCGATCGGCGCCAGCTTCATGATGAAGCCGACGATGCGGAACAGCACGTGCGAGGTCTTCTCGATCAGGTCGAAGACCAGCGTGCCGCGGCCGCCGAAGGCGTGCAGCGCGAAGCCGAACAGCACCGAGAACAGCAGCACCTGCAGGATGTCGCCCTTGGCGAAGGCATCGACCACGCTGGACGGGATCACGTTGAGCAGGAACTCGGTGGTGCCGGGCATCTTGCCCGGGCCGGTGTAGGCGGCGACCGACTTGGTGTCCAGCGAGGCCGGGTCGATGTGCATGCCGGCGCCGGGCTGCACCAGATTGACGATCAGCAGGCCGACGATCAGCGCGATCGTGCTGACGACCTCGAAGTACAGCAGCGCCAGGCCGCCGGTCTTGCCGACCTTCTTCATGTCCTCCATGCCGGCGATGCCGACCACGACGGTGCAGAAGATGATCGGCGCGATGATCATCTTGATCAGCTTGATGAAGCCGTCGCCCAGCGGCTTCATCGCCTCGCCGGTGGCCGGCAGCAGGTGGCCGAGCAGCGCACCGATCACGATGGCCGTGATGACCTGGAAGTACAGCGAGCGGTAGATCGGGAGCTTGCGGGCCGTGTCTGTTGTCGTCGTCATGCCTGTCTCCTTGGGGGTGCCGCGGGTGGTCGCGGCAGGAGCGGCATCTTGCGCGCCGGCCTAGGGTTTGTCCTGAGTAGAAACCGAGTGCGTAAAACCCGCAACCAGCTCGAGCACGGTGCGGGCGGTCTCGTCGGGGCTCTCCATCGGGAACAGGTGCGTGCCTTCGAGTGTCCGGAAGTTCGCGCCGGCCAGCCGGTGCGAGGCATCGAAGCCACCCTGGCGCATCTCGGCCGACTGCGTGCCGGCCAGGAAGCCGACCGGGCACTTCGGCGGATGCCGGCGCAGCAGCGTGCCGAGGTGGTGCGGCAGGGTGTCGTAGATGTGCGTCTCGATGGCGCGGTCGAAGCCGAGCACGAGCTTGCCACCCTGTTCGTCGAAGCCGGACTGCACGTAGTCCTCCAGCACCCGCGGGTCCCAGCGCGCGAACACCGCCTTGCCGGCGAAATGCTGGCGCACCGCGTCGCGCGTGGGCCATTCGTGGCGGCGGGTGCGCGACACGCGCCCGGGCGACACGCGCCGGACCAGCCCGGTCGCCTTGACCACCTGCAGGCTGTGCGCGCGCCAGCCGGTGATCACCGGCGAGTCGATCATCACCAGGCCGGCGGCGAGATCGGGCCGTCGGCAGACGGCCAGCAGGCTGAGCAGGCCGCCGAGCGAGTGACCGATGAACAGCGCCGGCGCCTTGACCTCGCGCTCGGCGAAGTGGATCAGCTGGTCACGCAGCTTCGGCCAGTTGCTGGTGACCGGGTAGGCCGGGTCGTGGCCGAAGCGTTCCACCGCGTGCACCGCGTGGCCGGCCGCGCGCCAGGTCTCGAACAGCACCCGGTAGGTGCCAGCGGGGAAGCCGTTGGCGTGGCTGAAGACGATGGGTGGCTTGCGCTCTTGCATCGCCTCAGATGATGCGCTCGCCGGCATGGGTGATCTTGCGCATCGGCTCGTGTCGCGAGGTGGTGCCGACCAGCGGATGGGCCGCCGCGCCGCCGTTCCACTGCGGGTCCTCGATCGACTCGAACACCTGGCGCAGCTTCTGCCCCCAGGTGCTGCGGATCATGTGGAAGTACGGGTTGTGTTCGTCGACGCAGACGATCTTGTCGCTGGCCAGGCGGTCGCGCTCGTAGACCAGCAGGTCCAGCGGCAGGCCGACCGAGAGGTTGGATTTCAGCGTCGAGTCCATCGACACCAGCGCGCATTTGGCCGCTTCGTCCAGCCCGGTGGCCGGGTTGACCATGCGGTCGAGCACCGGCTTGCCGTACTTGCTCTCGCCGATCTGGAAGTAGCAGGTCTCGCGCGTCGCCTCGATGAAGTTGCCGGCCGAATAGACCAGGAACAGCCGCATCGCCTCGCCCTTGATCTGGCCGCCGAAGATCATCGAGGCGTTGAAGTCGATGCCGCTCTGCTTCAGCGACGGGCCGTCCTGGTCGTAGACCCGGCGCACCGCGGCGCCGAGCACACGCACCGCGTCGAACATGCTGGTCGCGTTCCAGATCGTGATCGGCTCGCCGCCCGGGTTGTCGATCTTCTCGACCTGCAGGATCTCGCGCACCGACTGGCTGATCGACAGGTTGCCCGCCGACAGCATCACCATGAATCGGTCGCCGGCCTTCTCGTAGACCATCATCTTGCGGAAGGTGCTGATCTGGTCCAGGCCCGCGTTGGTGCGCGAGTCCGACAGGAACACGAGGCCGGCATCGAGCTTGATGCCCACGCAGTACGTCATGGCGATTCCCTTTGCGAATTCTGCAAGGCTTTGAGCCGGTAGAGCGCGTCCAGCGCGTCCTTCGGGCTGAGGGTGTCGGGGTCGATGGCGGAGAGCGCGTCTTCCACCTCGGACGCCGGCAGCTCGATGCGCGGTGGCGCCGGCGCGAACAGGTCGAACTGCGAGTCGTGCGAACGCTGCTGCGTCTCCAGGCTCTCCAGCGTGTGGCGGGCCTGGCGGATCAGGGCGGCCGGCATGCCGGCCAGCCGCGCCACCTGCACGCCGTAGCTGCGGCTCGCCGGGCCGGGCTGGATGTCGTGCAGGAAGACGATGTCCTCGCCGCTTTCCACCGCCGAGACGTGCACGTTCAGCGCCCGTTCGTGCTTTACCGGGAATTCGGTCAGCTCGAAGTAGTGGGTCGCGAACAGCGTGAAGGACTTGTTGCGGTCGTGCAGCTGCGTCGCGATCGCGCCGGCCAGCGCCAGGCCGTCGAAGGTCGAGGTGCCGCGGCCGATCTCGTCCATCAGCACCAGCGACTGTTCGGTGGCGCCGTGCACGATCGCCGCTGCCTCGGTCATCTCGAGCATGAAGGTCGACTGCGCGTTGGCCAGGTCGTCGGCGGCACCGATGCGGGTGTGGATGGCGTCGATCGGCCCCAGCCGGCTGGCCTTGGCCGGCACGAAGGAGCCCATCGCGGCGAGCAGCGCGATCAGCGCCACCTGGCGCATGAAGGTGCTCTTGCCGCCCATGTTCGGCCCGGTGATGACCAGCATGCGGCGGCTGGCGTCGAGCCGGCAGTCGTTGGCCATGAAGCTGCCGGCGCCGGTTTCGGCCAGGCGCGCTTCCACCACCGGGTGGCGGCCGCCCTCGATGTCGATGCACGGCTCCTTGACGAAGGAGGGCCGCGTCCAGCCCAGCGTGCGGGCGCGCTCGGCCAGCGCCGCCAGCGCGTCCAGGCTGGCCAGGCCGCGCGCCAGCGCGGTCAGCGGCTCCAGGTGCGTCTGCAGCTGGTCGAGCAGTTGTTCGTAGAGCAGCTTCTCGCGCGCCAGCGCACGGTCCTGCGCCGACAGGGCCTTGTCCTCGAAGCTCTTCAGCTCCGGCGTGATGAAACGTTCGGCGTTCTTCAGCGTCTGCCGGCGCAGGTAGTCGCCCGGCACCTTGTCGAGCTGCCCCTGCGTGACCTCGATGTAGAAGCCGTGCACCTTGTTGAACTGCACGCGCAGGTTGGCGATGCCGGTGCGCGTGCGTTCGCGCGACTCCAGGTCGAGCAGGAAGGCGTCGCAGTTGGCGCCGATGCCGCGCAGCTCGTCCAGCGTGGGGTCGAAGCCCGGGGCGATCACGCCGCCGTCGCGCAGCAGCACGGCCGGCTCGTCGGCAATGGCGGCCAGCAGCAGCTGCTCGATGTCGACCGGCGGGTGCAGCGCCTCCCACAGCATGTCGAGCAGCGTGGTGGCGCCGTGCGGCACGCGCGCCAGCAGGTCGGGCAGCGCCTGCAGCGTGGCGCGCAGCCCGGCCAGCTCGCGCGGGCGCACCTGGCGCAGCGCGATCCGCGCCGTCGTGCGCTCGACGTCGCTGACGCCGCGCAGCGCCTCGCGCAGCGCATCGAGATCGGTGTGCAGCAGCGTCTCGATCGCGTCGTGGCGCTGGCCGGCGACGCGGCGCTCGCGCAGCGGCTGCGTCAGCCACTGGCGCAGCGCGCGGCTGCCCATGCCGGTGCGGCAGCTGTCGAGCAGCGAGAAGAGGGTGGGTGCGTCCTCGCCGCGCAGCGTCTGCGTCAGCTCGAGGTTGCGGTGGGTCGATGGCGGCAGTTCCAGCAGCTCGCTGGAACGGCGCACGACCAGCGTGCGCACATGGGCCAGCGACTGCCCCTGCGTGTGTTCGGCGAAGGCCAGCAGCGCGGCGGCGGCGGCCTGCGCGGCGGCCAGCTCCTGCGCGTTGAAGCCGGCCAGGTTGTCGACGCGCAGCTGCTCGCACAGCTTGCGCACGCCGAGCGCGGCGTCGAACTGCCAGGCCGGGCGGGGGGTCAGCGGCGCGCGCGACTGCGCCAGCGCCTCGCTGCCATGCTCACGGTCGACCAGCACCTCGCTGGGCTGCAAGCGCGCCAGCCAGGTCGCCAGCTCGCGCTCGCCGCACTCGGTCAGCCCGAGCTCGCCCTGCGTCAGCGACAGCCACGCGAGGCCGAAGCTGCTGCCCTGTCTCGCGACGGCGAGCAGCAGCGAGTCGCTCTTGTCGGCCAGCAGCTCGGTGTCGGTCACCGTACCCGGCGTGACCACGCGCACCACCTTGCGCTCGACCGGCCCCTTGGCGGTCGCCACGTCGCCGACCTGCTCGCAGATCGCCACCGCCTCGCCCATCCTGATCAGCTTGGCGAGGTAGCTCTCCACCGAGTGCACCGGCACGCCGGCCATCACCACCGGCTCGCCGGCGCTCTGGCCGCGGCTGGTCAGCGTGATGTCGAGCAGGCGGTTGGCACGACGGGCGTCGTCGAAGAACAGCTCGTAGAAGTCGCCCATCCGGTAGAAGACGAGCGTGTCGGGGAAGTCGGCCTTGATGCGCAGGTACTGCTGCATCATCGGCGTGTGGCCGTCGAACGCGGCCGTCACGGGCTGGTCCACGCGGGTGGCTCCAGCCGGTCAGAGAGGCGCGTCTTCGTCGCGCGCCACGTCCGCCTTGCGGATGCGCACCGGGCCTCGCTTCTTCGCCGGGTCGGCGGTGGCCGGCGCGGCAGTGGCCGTTGCGGCCAGCGCCTGCTCGGGCGTCAGGCCGGCGGCGGGTGCGGCAGCGGCGGGTTCGTCGGGCTTGATCACGCGGGTGTAGGGCGAGAGGATCTGCACCAGCTGCGCGTAGACCTTCGGGTTGCCGGCCACCACCTCGCGCTGGTAGAGGTAGTCGGCCTCGCCGGTGAAGTTGCCGATCAGGCCGCCGGCCTCGGTGATGATCAGCGAGCCGGCGGCGATGTCCCAGGGGTTCAGGCCGGTCTCGAAGAAGCCGTCGTAGTAGCCGGCGGCGACGTAGCACAGGTCCAGCGCCGCGGCGCCCGGGCGGCGCAGGCCGGCGCAGTGCTGCATGACCTCCTCGAACATCTGCACGTAGCGGCGGAAGTTGTCACCCTTGCGGAACGGGAAGCCGGTGCCGATCAGCGCGTCGGACAGGCGCGTGCGCTTCGAGGCTCGCAGGCGTTTGTCGTTCAGGTAGGCACCGCGACCCTTGGACGCATAGAACATGTCGTTGCGCGTCGGGTCGTAGACCACCGCCTGCTGCACCTGGCCGCGGAAGGCCAGCGCGATCGACACCGCGTAGACCGGGAAGCCGTGCAGGAAGTTGGTGGTGCCGTCCAGCGGGTCGATGATCCAGACGTAGTCGCTGTCCTTCGCGCCGTGGCTGCGCCCCGATTCTTCGGCGAGGATGCCGTGGCCCGGGTAGGCCGCCAGAACGGTTTCGATGATGGCCTGCTCGGCCGCCTGGTCGACCTCGCTGACGAAGTCGTTCGGTCCCTTGGTGTTGATCTTCAGCAGGTCCAGGTCGAGCGAAGCGCGGTTGATGATGGCCCCGGCGCTGCGTGCCGCCTTGATGGCGATGTTGAGCATGGGGTGGAGCGCTTGCGACATGGGGCGACCTGGGAAGAGAAGGGGCTGGCGGGGAGGAAAGAGCGGCGCGGCGCGTGGTGCGCTGCGGATAATCGCCATTTTACCTGCCACCCCATGCAAGCACCGGACCCGACCCGCTTCATCCTGATCGGCACCAGCCATCCGGGCAACGTTGGCGCGGCGGCGCGGGCGATCAAGGTGATGGGCTTTTCGGAGCTGTGGCTGGTCGCGCCGCGCGACCGCGAAGCGCACACGCGCGACGAAGCGATCGCGATGGCCAGCGGCGCCACCGACGTGCTGGCCGCCACCCGCGTGGTGGATACGCTCGCCGAGGCGCTGCACGGTGTCGACACGCTCTGCGCCACCGCGATGACGCCGCGCGACTTCGGCCCGCCGACCTTCGCGCCGCGCGAGTTGTTCGCCACGCTGGCGCCATCGGCGCAGCGGGTCGCCTTCCTGTTCGGCTCCGAGCGCTTCGGCATGAGCAACGAGGATGTCTACCGCTGCCATGCCTGCCTGAGCATCCCGACGCGGGCCGACTACGGCTCGCTCAACCTGGCCCAGGCGGTGCAGCTGATCGCCTACGACTGGCGCGAGGCGCTGGGCGGCTTCGCGGTCGAGCCACGCACCGCCGAGCCGGCGCCGGCCGATGCCGCCTCGGTGCAGGGCCTGCTCGATCACTGGCAGAAGAGCCTGGTGGAGATCGGCTTCCTCGATCCGGCCGCGCCGAAGAAGCTGATGCCGCGGCTCAACCAGCTGCTCAACCGGGCGCAGCTCAGCCGCGAGGAGGTCGACATCCTGCGCGGCATCGCACGTTTTGTCGGCCAGGCCAGGCCGCGCGACTGACGCCAGCAGGGTCGTACGGGCCCCGCTACACTGTTCGCTCCCTTCCTCGAGATCAGCCATGTTCCAGCGCCTGCGCGAAGACATCGATTGCATCCTCGAGCGCGACCCCGCGGCGCGCTCGCGCTGGGAGGTGCTGACCTGTTACCCCGGCCTGCACGCGCTGATCATCCACCGCTGGGCGCATGCCTGCTGGACGCGCGGCTGGCGCTGGCTGGGCCGCTTCCTGTCGCAGCTCGGTCGTTTCTTCACCGGCATCGAGATCCACCCCGGCGCGACCATCGGCCGGCGTGTGTTCATCGACCACGGCATGGGCGTGGTGGTCGGCGAGACCGCCGAGATCGGCGACGAGTGCACCATCTACCAGGGCGTGACGCTGGGCGGCACCTCGCTGGGGCGTGGCACCAAGCGGCATCCGACGCTGGGCCGCGGCGTGATCGTCGGCGCCAATTCGCAGGTGCTGGGCGGCTTCACGGTCGGCGACGGGGCGCGGGTCGGCTCCGGCGCGGTGGTCGTCAAGCCGGTGCCGCCGGGGGCGACCGCGGTCGGCAACCCGGCGCGCATCATCAACGCCGACGGCGATGCAGCACGCGAGGCGGCGGCGGCGAAGATGGGCTTCTCGGCCTACGGCGTGACGCAGGGCGACGATCCGGTGGCACAGGCCATGAAGGGCCTGATCGACAACGCCTCGGGCCACGAGCACCAGATCGCGCTGCTGTGGCAGGCGATCGAGAAGCTGTCGCAGCGCTCGCGCGAGCTGCCCGGTGCCGACTGCGTGCCCGACGACGCGCACACCACCGAGCAGTTCGACGCCGAGCGCCTGAACCGGCTCGTGAAGTAGCCGGGCCGGCGTCTACAGCAGGAACAGCAGCGGCGTCAGCAGCCAGAGGTAGCGCCAGTCGCGCGGCACTTCGATGACCAGCGTCGAGCTGTAGGGCCCCACGAAGCCGTCGGGCTCGACGCTGCGGTAGCGGAAGTAGTAGGTGCCGCTGCTGGCCGGGCGCGGCAGCGTCCATTCCGGCGCGCTCAGGTCGGCCTGGGCGACGATCTCCTTGAAGGCCGGATCGCGCGCCAGTTCGACATGCTGGGTGTCTTCGGGCCGGCCGCTCCAGGCCAGCGTCAGCGACTTGCCGTCGCCGTCCAGCCCGCCCTTGGGCGGCTCGGGCAGCGGGCGCAGCTCGAAGCGCTGCGCGTCGCCGAACGGGCCCTTGTCGCCGTCGGCGCGGGTGCTGGCCAGGCGCCAGAAGTAGACCCCGGCGCCGCCCAGCTCCAGCGTGGCGCGCGTGCCGTCGACGCCATCCCGCTCGGCGACGATGTCCTTGAAGCTGGCGTCGCGCGCCACCTGCAGGCGCACCGTCTTCGCCTCGATGTTCGGTGACCACTGGAAATCCACCGGGCCGAGCGACTGCTTGCCGCCGGCGCGCGGCGTGTTCGACGCCGGTGGCTCCGGCCGCGCCTTCAGCACGAAGGGACGCACCGCGTCGTAGCCTTCGATGCCCTGGCCGTCGAGCCGGCGTGCGCGCAGGAACCAGCGTGCGTCGTCCAGCCCGGCGATGCGCACGTCGCTGCCGGCGATCACCTTGCTGTCGGCGACGATGCGTTCGAAAGCTTCGTCCTGCGCGACCTGCACGCGCACCGTGTCCTTCTCGGTCGGCAGCGCGAAGCGCACCAGCGGGCGCTCGAAGCGGTCGGGCATCGCCGCGAGGTCCGGCGCCGGCAGCAGCTTGACCGGTTCGGGCTTCTTCGCCGCGGCGTCGATCGCGGCGCCGAAGCCGGCGGGAAGATCGGTGCCGACGCTGCGCTGCGCCGACTCGAACTTGACCTTGCCTTCCAGCACCTCGCTGCGCGTCGCGCTGGTCTCGCCGTCGAGCGACACCCGGTACTGCGTGCCGCGCACGCCGACCACCGCCGTGGGCGTGCTCACCTCCAGCGGCGGGCCGCGCCGGACCTTCGCGGCCAGCACCTCGACCGAACCGCGCAGCATGCGCAGGGCGCCCGTGAACCAGCCGTCGCCGGCCAGCTTCGACGCCTGTGCATCGCTCGCGCCGGGGCCGCGGCTGGCGATGATCTCCGCCAGGCTGGACGGCGGCACCCGCACCCGCGAACCGTCGGCCAGCGCCAGCACGGCCGAACCGTTGGCGCCGGTCTCGAGCTGCTGGCCCTCGGCCAGGCTCGCGCCAGGCGCGGCTGCGGTGCCGGCCACCTTCACCTCGCCGACGCTGCTGGCCAGCGTCGCCGGCAGCGGCCGCATGCGCATCAGCCGGGCCGGTACGCGCAGCACCTGGCCGGGGCGGATGCGGTTCGGATCGGGCAGCCGGTTCAGGCGCGCGATCTCGCGCCAGGCCTGCGGGCTGATGAACACGCTGTTCGACAGGCCGATCAGCGTGTCGCGTTCGCTGACGCGGTACTCGACGATTGCCTCCTGCGCGGCGGCACCGGCCATCGCGGCCAGGCAGGCGAGGGCGACGGCGTGGCGCAGGCGGGCTGTCATCTCAGCGCGGCGCGCGGATCGCGGATTTCGGGCGGAAGGCCTTGCACAACGTTTCGTCGGTCTCGAGGTAGGGGCCGCCGATCAGGTCGATGCAGTAGGGCACGGCGGCAAAGATGCCGTGCACGCCGCGGTCCTTCAAGCCCTCGAGCGTCTCGGCGATCGACTTCGGCTGCCCGGGCAGGTTGATGATCAGCGCCTTGCCGCGGATCACCGCGACCTGGCGCGACAGGATGGCGGTCGGCACGAAGTTCAGGCTGATCTGGCGCATTTGCTCGCCGAAGCCGGGCATCGGCTTGTCGGCCACCGCCAGCGTGGCCTCGGGCGTCACGTCGCGCGGCGCCGGGCCGGTGCCGCCGGTGGTCAGCACCAGGTCGCACCGCGCCACGTCGACCAGCTCGCGCAGCGTGGCGCTGATGCCGTCCTGCTCGTCGGGGATCAGCCGCGTCTCCCAGGCGATCGGGTTGCGCAATGCCCGCTGCAGCCAGTCCTGCAGCGCCGGGATGCCCTTGTCCTCGTAGACGCCGCTGGAGGCGCGGTCGCTGACGGACACCAGGCCGATGCGCACGGCATCGAAGTTGATTTCACTCATGATGGTCGCGGGCCTGCTTGATGAACTGGAACAGCTCGCGGAAGGCGCGGCCGCTGCGCTGCTCGGGGGCTTGCGAGGCGTCCTTGCGCGCGGCGCGGATCAGGCTGCGCAGCTGCTGCGTGTCGGTCTCCGGGAACTCGGCGAGGAAGCCGGTCACCGCGTCGTCGCTGGCCACCAGCTCGGCACGCCAGCGCTCGGCCTCGTGCAGCGCCAGCGAATCCTTCGCGCGGCCGAGTTGCATGTCGAGCACCGCCTGGCGGATCGGCTCGGTGTCGACACCGCGCATCAGCTTGCCGATGTACTGCATCTGCCGGCGCCGACCCTCGTGCGTCTTCGTGCGGCGGTACTGGTGAACCGCGTCGCGCAGGTTTTCCGGAATGGCCAGGTCCTTGACCCGCGACTCGGGCAGGTCGACCAGCGCCTGGCCGAGGTCCTGCAGCTCGTGCGAGGCCTTCTTGCGCTGCGTCTTGCTGGGACGATCGTCGGGGTCGACGGCGTCGTGGGTGTCGTTGAACGGGTCGTGGCTGGCCATGGGGGGAGGCGCGCCGCAGCGCGCGAGGGGGCATGGTTATGATAGCCCGCGCCCCTCCAGCGCCTGCTGCCACGCCCACTCCATGACCGACAAGAACGCCCGCGGCTTCGCGCACACGCGCGACCAGTTCCAGCAACTCGCCGAGGACGCGCTGGCGGTGGCGAAGTCGCTCGGCGCCAGCGAGGCCGGGGTCGAGGTGTCCGAGGGCGTCGGCCTGTCGGTCAGCGTGCGCAAGGGCGAGGTCGAGAACGTCGAGCGCAACCGCGACAAGTCGCTGGGCGTGACGGTCTACGTCGGCAAGCGGCGCGGCAACGCCAGCACCTCCGACTTCTCGCGCAGCGCGCTCGAACAGACGGTGCGTGCCGCCCACGACATCGCGCGCTTCACCGCCGAGGACCCGGCCGCCGGCCTGCCCGAGGTGGAGGACCTGGCCTTCGGTGCGCTCGCCGAGCGCGACCTGGACCTGTTCCACCCTTGGTCCATCGTCGCCGAGCAGGCGGTCGAGATCGCGCAGCGCTGCGAGGCCGCGGCGCTGGAGGTCGACCGCCGCATCACCAACTCCGACGGTGCCGGCGTGTCGGCGCAGCAGTCGCACTTCTTCATGGCCAACAGCCGCGGCTTCCGCGGCGGTTATCCGAGCTCGCGCCATTCGCTGTCGGTCGCGCCGATCGCCTCGCTGCCCGGCAAGCGCGGCGACGACATGCAGCGCGATGCCTGGTACAGCTCGATGCGTTCGCCCGACGACCTGGCGGCGCCGGAAGCCGTCGGTCGTTATGCCGCCGAGCGGGCGCTGTCGCGCCTGGCCGCGCGCAAGGTCGCCACCGCCGAGGTGCCGGTGCTGTTCGAGTCGACGGTGGCCTCGGGGCTGCTCGGCGCGCTGGTCGGCGCGGTCAGCGGCGGGGCGCTGTACCGCAAGTCGACCTTCCTGCTCGACAGCCTCGGCAAGCCGGTGATGGCGCCGCACCTCGACGTGCGCGAAGACCCGCACGTGCTGCGCGGCAAGGGCAGCGCGGCGTTCGACGACGAGGGCGTGGTCACGCGGGCGCGCGACGTCGTGCAGGGTGGCGTGCTGCAGGGCTACTTCCTGTCCAGCTACTCGGCACGCAAGCTGGGCATGCGCAGCACCGGCCACGCCGGCGGCTCGCAGAACCTGACGCTGAGCAGCCGCCTGACGCAGCCGGGCGACGACCTCGACGCGATGATCCGCAAGCTGCACCGCGGCCTGTTCGTGATCGAGCTGATGGGACAGGGCGTCAACCAGGTGACCGGCGACTACTCGCGCGGCGCCGCCGGCTTCTGGGTCGAGAACGGCCGCATCGCCTACCCGGTGCACGAGATCACCATCGCCGGCAACCTGCGCGACATGCTCAAGGGCATCGTCGCGGTCGGCGCCGACACCTACACGGCGGGCAGCCGCACGCTCGGTTCGGTGCTGGTCGAACGCATGAAGCTGGCCGGCAGTTGACCGCCTCCCGCGCTCGCGGGGCGCGTAGTTTCGCGGAGGGGTAAACACCGGGCGGGGCCCCATGGCGCCCCTCCTAGAATTTCCGCGCTCATTCCCCCTCTCACGCGTATCCACCACAGGAGAAAACGCATGGAACGTCGCTCATTCGTTCAAGGTGCCGGCCTCGCCGGTGTGCTGGCCGCCGGCATGGCGCCGGCGATCGTGCACGCCCAGGCCAACATCCGCTGGCGCCTGGCCTCGAGCTTCCCGAAGTCGCTGGACACCATCTACGGCGCTGCCGAAGTGATGGCCAAGAAGGTCAGCGACATGACCGGCGGCAAGTTCCAGATCTCGGTGCATGCCGCCGGCGAACTGATGCCGGCCTTCGGCGTGGTCGACGGCGTGCAGGGTGCCTCGGTCGAGATGGCCCACACCGCGCCGTACTACTTCTTCGGCAAGGACCCGACCTTCGCGCTCGACTGCGCGATCCCGTTCGGCCTGAACAGCCGCCAGATGACGGCGTGGATGGTCGAGGGCAACGGCCTGAAGCTGACGCGCGAGTTCTACAAGAACTACAACATCGTCAACTTCCCGATGGGCAACACCGGTGCCCAGATGGGCGGCTGGTACCGCAAGGAGATCAAGTCGCTGGCCGACGTGAAGGGCCTGAAGATGCGCATCGGCGGCTTCGGCGGCAAGGTGCTCGAGCGCATCGGTGGCGTGCCGCAGAACATCCCCGGCGGCGAGATCTACTCGGCGCTGGAGAAGGGCACGATCGACGCCGCCGAATGGGTCGGCCCGTACGACGACCTGAAGCTCGGCTTCAACAAGGTCGCGCCGAACTACTACTACCCCGGCTGGTGGGAAGGCGGCCCGCAGCTGACGCTGTTCGTCAACACCAAGGCCTTCGAGGGCCTGTCGGCCGAGTACAAGGCCATCGTCGAGAGCGCCGCGGCAACCGCGCACATCGACATGCAGGCACGCTACGACGCGCGCAACCCGGCGGCACTGAAGACGCTGGTCGGCCAGGGCACCAAGCTGTTCCGCTTCCCGAAGGACATCATGGAAGGCGCGTTCAAGGCCGCCATGGAGGTCTACGCCGAACTGAACAACACCAACCCGGCGTGGAAGAAGATCTACGAGGACTACGCGGTGTTCCGTCGCGACGCCAACCTGTGGTTCCGCTTCACCGAGGCCGGCTTCGACGACTTCATGCAGTCGCAGAAGCTCTGAGCGTCACCGCTCCGAAGTGAAGAAGGCCCCGCTTGCGGGGCCTTCGTGCTTTCAGCCGTCGCCGAGCGGCGGCAGGCCCAGGCTGATGCGCGCGAACGCAGCGATCACCGGGCGTTCCGCCGCGTGGAAGACCACCGAGCCGGTGCTGCGCGTGCGCAGCACCAGACGCGGCGCGATCAGCCAGGTCAGCCCGGGGATCAGGATCAGCTTGGTCTGCGTGACGTCGGCCAGCGCGACACGCTTGTCGCTCCACCAGGTCTGGTGCACGTGGGTGGCGGTGACCGTGGTGCGGCTGATCAGCATCCACCAGAAGCAGAAGGCCGCCAGCGCCGCCAGCAGCGCGAGGAACAGCAGCAGCGACAGCGATGGCCGTTGCGCGAGCAGGGTGTCGGCCGAACGCAGGCCGTAGACCAGCACGCCGGCCATCAGAACCGCCGCCGTGCCCTTGACCAGCGGCGTGAAGGCGGCACCCTCGACGCAGGGTTCGCCGCCGGCCGGCCCGCTCACTTCGGTGCGCTGCCGGCCTCGGCCGGCTGCTGCGACTTGAACAGCTCGTCGAGGTTGGTGTTCTTGTCCTTGTCGCCGTAGCTCTCGGTCGGGGCCTCGATCTTCACCTTGTCGAGGTCGACCTTGACTTCCTCGTCGAGGAAGGCGGTCACGGTCTGCGGGAAGGCGATCACCACCGCCACCAGCAGCAGCTGCAGGATCACCCACGGGATCGAACCAAGGTAGATGTCGCTCGACTCGACCTTGCGTGGCAGCGCGCCGCTCTTGTGCAGCGTGTCCGAGATGCCGCGCAGGTAGAACAGCGCGAAGCCGAACGGCGGGTGCATGAAGCTGGTCTGCATGTTCACGCACAGCATCACGCCGAACCAGATCATGTTGATGCCCATCTTCTCGGCCACCGGGCCGAGGAAGGGCAGGATGATGAAGGCGATCTCGAAGAAGTCGAGGAAGAAGGCCAGGAAGAAGATGAAGATGTTGACGGCGATCAGGAAGCCGATCTGGCCGCCGGGCAGCGAGGTCAGCATGTGCTCGATCCACTTGCCGCCTTCGACGCCCTGGAACACCAGCGAGAACACTCGCGAGCCGATCAGGATGAACACCACCATCGCGGTGATGCGCATCGTGCCGGCCATCGCCCCCTTGACCAGCTCCCACTGCAGGCGGCCGTGCATGGCCGCGAGGATGAACGCGCCGACCGCGCCCATCGCGCCGGCTTCGGTCGGCGTGCAGATCGCGGTGTTGATGCCGGGCAGGCCGCCCATGCTGCCGAGCACAGCGAAGATCAGCACGAACGACGGGATGATGCCGCGCAGGCACTTGAGGACCAGGGCCGTGCCGCTCAGCGTGCGGGCCTCCTTCGGCACGCCGGGAACGAAGTCGGGGCGGATGCGGCTGAGCAGGAAGGTGTAGAGCGCGAACAGCAGCACCTGCAGGATCGACGGTCCCCAGGCGCCCTTGTACATGTCGCCCACCGGGCGGCCGAGCTGGTCGGCCAGCACCACCAGCACCAGCGAGGGCGGCACCAGCTGGGTGATCGTGCCCGAGGCGGCCAGCACGCCGGTGGAATAGCGCATGTTGTAGCCGTAGCGCATCATCACCGGCAGCGAGATCATCGCCATCGCGATCACCTGGCCGGCCACGGTGCCGGTCACGGCGCCGAGGATGAAGCCGACGATGATCACCGAGTAGCCCAGGCCGCCGCGCACCGGGCCGAACAGCTGGCCCATCGAGTCGAGCATGTCCTCGGCGAGGCCGCACTTCTCGAGGATCGCGCCCATCAGCGTGAAGAACGGGATCGCCAGCAGCAGGTCGTTGCTGAGGATGCCGAACACGTTCAGCGGCAGGTTGGCCATGAAGGCTGGCGCGAACCAGCCCATCTCGATGGCGACGAAGCCGCACAGCAGGCCGAGCGCCGACAGCGAGAACGCCACCGGGAAGCCGATCAGCATGATCAGGATGAGCCCGCCGAACATCAGCGGGGCGAAGTTCTCCATGCTCATTGCAGCGGCCTCTCGTAGTGGATGTCCAGGTCGTACTTGTGCATCAGCCAGCCGACCCGCTTGATCACCTCGGCCACGCCCTGCAGCGTCATCAGTGCGAAGCCCAGCGGCAGCGTCAGCATCGCCGGCCAGCGGATCAGGCCGCCGGCCTGGCTGGACATCTCGCCCGACAGGTACCACTTCAGGAACAGCGGCGCCGACAGGTAGAACATCAGCATCATCACCGGCAGCAGGAAGAACACCAGGCCGAACAGGTCGATCAGCACCTGCGTCTTGCCGTTGTAGCGGCCGTACAGCACGTCGACACGCACGTGCTCGTTCAGGCGCAGCACCTGCGCGGCACCGAACATCACGCAGGCGGCAAACATGTACCACTGCACTTCGAGGAAGGCGTTGGAACTGATGTCGAGCGCGTAGCGCACCACGGCATTGCCGGCGCTGATGAAGCAGGACAGCAGCACCGCCCACTTGGCGACCACACCGAATCGGTCGGTCAGCCAGTCGACGGCGCGCGCGAAGGCGAACAAGGCATTCATGGGGAACCTCGGCGAAAGGCGGATCCTCTGGGACAGCGTGGAATGTGCCTCGAAAGGCCCTCGCTGCGCCAGGGAGCTTTCCGCTACGTGGTTCTACGCAGCCGGGTCGTTGCAGCGCTCGACGGCGTACTTGATGAGTTCGGCCTGGCCGCCCAGGTTGAGCTTGCGGCGGATGTTCTGGCGGTGGGTCTCGACCGTGCGCACGCTCATGCCCAGCGCCTCGGCGATCTGCTTGCTCGAGTGCCCCTGGGCGAGGCCGCGCAGGATCTCGCTCTCGCGCTGCGAAAGCATCGGCCGGGCCAACTCGTCGCGGCTGCGCCGTGCGGCCAGGCCGGTGCCGAGGAAGGGGCGCCCGGCCGCGACATCGAGGATGGCGGCGACGATCTCCTCCGCCGGTGCCTCCTTCAGCACGTAGCCCATCGCGCCGGCGTCCAGTGCCCGGTGCACGTACTCCGGGTTGTCGTACATGCTGAGCATCAGCACGCGCAGCGCCGGGTGGCGTTCGCGCAGCCGGCCGGTCAGCTCGATGCCGTTGACCTGCTTCATGCCGACGTCCATCAGCACCAGGTCGGGGCGCAGCATGTCGACCCGGGCAAATGCCTGCTCGGCGTCGCCGGCTTCGCCGACCACGACGATGCCCGGCACGTCGGCCAGGCGGGCGCGCAGGCCTTCGCGGACCAGCGGGTGGTCGTCGACCAGCAGGATGCGCGTCGGGTCGGCGCTCATGCTGCCTCCTGCTGTGGTGCCGGCTGCAGCCGCGCGATGGCGTGGCCCGGCAGCTCGGCGAACACGGCGGTGCGGCCGGGGCGCGAGTCGATCGTGAAGCTGCCGCCGATCGACTCGACGCGCTCGCGCATGTTGCGCAGCCCGATGCCACGGCGCGGGTCGACGCGGATCGCCGGCACGTCGAAGCCGATGCCGTCGTCGACGATGCGCAGCCGCAGGCCGCCGGCATGGAAGATCAGCCGCACCTGCACGCGCCGGGCGCGGGCATGCTTCTCGATGTTGGTCAGCGACTCCTGCACGACGCGGAACAGCACGGTGTTCACCTCGTCGGGCAGCGGGTCGGCCTCGCCCCACAGGCGCAGCACGACACGCACCCGGCCATGCTGGTTGAACTCCTCGGCCAGGTCGTCCAGCGCGGCGGGCAGGCCCAGCGTGTCGAGCTCGGCCGGGCGCAAGCGGTGCGAGATGCGGCGCACCTCCTGCAGCGCGTCGCCGAGGCGCTGCACGGCGCGCTGCAGCGCGACGGGCGTCTGCTCGCGACCGAGCTGGCTGGCCGCCGACTCGAGCAGCAGCTTGATCGACACCAGCGTCTGGCTGGTGCTGTCGTGCAGCTCGCGCGACAGGTGGGCACGCTCCTCCTCCTGCGACTTCACCACCTGGCGCGCCAGGTTGCGCAGCTTGCCGTCGGCCACCCGTGCGTCGCTGAGGTTCAGCAGCATGCCGCTGGCGCCGATCAGCACCACGCCCAGCACGGCGATGGCCGCCAGCCACCACATGCTGGCGGAGACGTTCTCGTCGACCTGCGCGTCAAGCCGGGCCAGCGTCGCCTGGATGTCGTCGAGGTAGACGCCGGTGCCGATCACCATGTTCCAGCGCGGCAGCGAGATCGAGTAGCCGAGCTTGGGCGTCGAGGCGCGGGTCGAGGGTTTGTCCCACAGGTAGCGCACGAAGCCGCCGCCCTCGTGGGCACGCGCGATCAGCTCCCGGATCACGCGCACGCCCTGCGGATCACGCAGGTCCCACAGATCCTGGTCCTGCAGTTCGGGCTGGCGCGGGTGCAGCAGGTTGCGGCCGCCGGTGTCGAAGGCGAAGAAATAGCCGTCGATGCCGTAGTCCATTTCGGCCAGCAGGCGCAGCGCCTGGGCGCGGATCTCGGCGTCGTCGCGGCGTGTGTCGTACAGCGGCGTCAGCACGCTGCGCGCCATGCCGACCAGGTTGAGCAGCTCGGCTTCCTTGGCGGCCATCGTGGCCGACTCGATCAGCTGCCGCTCGCGGCGCAGCAGGTCCTGCTGCTGCCGGTGCATGGCCAGCGCGATCAGCGCCAGCGTCAGGAGCAGCGGCAGGATCGCCAGCAGCAGCAGCTTGGAGCGCGGGCGCATGGCCGGGGAGGGCGGGCAGCGCGGCGCGCCGGGCTCAGAGCGACTGCGCGGCCTGGTAGAGCTTGCCGGAGCGCGTGCCGCTGCGGCAGAAGGCGACCAGCGGTCGCGGCAGGCTGGCCAGCAGCTCGGCCATGCGCGCGATCTCCTCGGGCGACTGGTAGCCCGGCTGCACCGGCAGGTAGGCGTAGGCCAGGCCGGCGGCCTGGGCGGCGGCTTCCACCTGCGCGCTGGTCGGCTGCTGCGGGCCTTCCTCGAAGTCGGGACGGTTGTTGACGACGCTCTTGAAGCCCAGCGCGGCCAGTTCGGCCATCGCCGCCGGGTCGAGTTGCGGGGCGACGCAGACGTCGGCGGCGATCTGGCGCAGCAGCTGGCGGGTCGGGATCATGTTCGTCTCACCTCAGCGGGCCAGGGCCTGCTTGACGGCCGCCGACACCTGGCCCATGTCGGCCTTGCCGGCGAGCTTCGCCTTCGCGGCGCCCATCACCTTGCCCATGTCGCCGGGGCCGGTAGCGCCCAGCTCGGCGACGATCGTCGCCACCTGCGCGGCGACTTCCTCGGCCGACAGGCGCGCCGGTAGGTAGCCCTCGAGCACTTGCAGTTCGGCGGTCTCCTTGTCGACCAGGTCGGTGCGGCCGGCGGCGGCGAACTGCGAGATCGAGTCCTTGCGCTGCTTGATCAGCTTGTCGACGATGCCGACGATGGCCACGTCGTCGAGGGCTATGCGCTCGTCGACTTCCTTCTGCTTCATCGCCGCCATCAGGCCGCGGATGGTCAGCAGCCGGGCGGCTTCCTTGGCACGCATGGCGGCCTTCATGTCTTCGGTGATGCGGTCCTTCAGACTCATCGTCGTCTCCAGAAGCGACAAAGCCCGCAGAGGCTGCGGGCTTCGGGTGTGCGTGCCGGAAGCTCAGTACAGCTTCTTGGGCAGCTGCATGCTGCGAACGCGCTTGAAGTGGCGCTTGACGGCCGCAGCCTTCTTGCGCTTGCGCTCGGCGGTAGGCTTCTCGTAGAACTCGCGGGCGCGCAGGTCGGTCAGCAGCCCGAGTTTCTCGATGGTGCGCTTGAAGCGGCGCAGTGCCACGTCGAACGGCTCGTTTTCTTTGACGCGAATCGTAGTCATGTAGAACGGTTTGAGTTGAATTGCGCTCGGTGTTGCGACGCGTTCCTGGCCGGAGGGTCCGGAGTTCCTGCCAGGATCTGTCGCCGCAATCGCGGCGCGGGTTTGCCAGCAAAGACGTCGATTATATGCCGGAAAGTCAGCCGTGCAAGCTGGCCCCTACGGCCCGGGCGCAGGCGGCCGCGCTGGCCCAGGCCCACTGGAAGTTGTAACCACCGAGCCAGCCGGTCACGTCGACCACCTCGCCGATGAAGAACAGACCGGGCACCAATCGGCTTTCCAGGCTCTGCGAGCTGAGTTCGCGGGTGTCGACGCCGCCCAGCGTCACTTCGGCCTTCCGGTAGCCCTCGCTGCCGTCCGGCCGGATCTGCCAGCCCTGCAGCCCGGCGGCCAGTTCGCGCAGGTCGGCGTCGCGCATCTCGGCCACGGGTCGGGCGGCCCAGCCGGGGCGGGCCGCCAGCCAGGCCTCGGCCAGGCGGCGTGGCAGCAGCTCGGCCAGTTCGTTGCCGAGCTGGCGGCGCGAGCTGCGTTTGGCGGCCAGCAGATCCTCGCCCAGATCGCGGCCGTGGGCCAGGTCGATGTGCAGGGCCTCGCCGTCGCGCCAGTAGCTCGAGGCCTGCAGCACCGCCGGGCCGGACAGGCCGCGGTGCGTGAACAGCAGGTCCTCCAGGAAGCGGCCGCGGGCCTTGCCGCTGCCGGCCTCGATGCCGACCTCCAGCGAGATGCCGGCCAGCGGCAGGAACGGCGACCAGCTTGCGCTGTCGAAGGTCAGTGGCACCAGCCCCGGGCGGGTCTCGACGACATGGTGGCCGAACCGGGTGGCCAGCCGCTGGCCGAAATCCGTTGCGCCGATCTTCGGGATCGAGAGGCCGCCGGTGGCGACCACCAGCCGCGGCGTCGACACCGGCCCGCCGTCGGTCTCCAGCGCGAAGCCATCGTCGCTGCGGCGCACCTCGCGCACCGCGCAGGGCTGGCGACGAACCACGCCACCCGCATCACATTCGGCCAGCAGCATCGAGATGATGTCCTCGGCCGAACGGTCGCAGAACAGCTGCCCCTTGTGCTTCTCGTGCCAGCGGATGCCGTGGCGCTCGACCAGCGCGATGAAGTCCGCCGGTGTGTAGCGCGCCAGCGCCGAGCGGCAGAAATGCGGGTTCGCGGAGAGGAAGTTGGCCGGCGTGGCGTCGCGGTTGGTGAAGTTGCAGCGCCCGCCGCCGGAGATGCGGATCTTCTCCGCCACCTTGGGCGCATGGTCGAGCAGCAGCACCTTCGCGCCGAGCTGCCCGGCCATCGCCGCGCAGTGAAGGCCGGCCGCTCCCGCGCCGACGATCACCGCATCGAACGAGTCCTTGTTCAGGGCTGGTACTTCCAGGCGCCGTTCTGGATCCTGACCATCACGTAGGCACGCTGGTCCAGGCCCAGGTGGTCGTTGGCCGACATGCTGAAGATGCCGTGCGCGCCGGCCACGTCCTTGACCTGCTCCAGCGCATCACGCAGCGCAACGCGGAACTCGGCCGTGCCCGGCTTGGCCTTCTTCAGCGCCGCCGGCACCGCGGCGGCCATCAGCAGGCCGGTGTCCCAGGCGTGGGCCCCGAAGGTCGACACCGAACCCTTGCCGTGTGCCGCCTCGTAGGCCTGCACATAGGCCATCGCCGACTTCTTGACCGGGTGCGAGGCCGGCAGCTGGTCGGCCACCAGCACCGGGCCCGAGGGCAGGAAGGTGTCGTCGACATCCTTGCCGCCGACACGCAGGAAGTCGGCGTTGGCGACGCCGTGCGTCTGGTAGTACTTGCCGGCGTAGCCACGCTCCTTCAGAGTCTTCTGCGGCAGTGCGGCCGGCGTTCCCGAGCCGGCGACCAGCACCGCATCGGGCTTGGCGGCGATGATCTTCAGCACCTGCCCGGTGACGGCGGTGTCGGTGCGCGCATACCGTTCGTTGGCGACGATCTGGATGCCCTTGATCGCGGCGACCTTGGCGAACTCGCCGTACCAGCCTTCGCCGTAGGCGTCGGCGAAGCCGATGAAGCCGACCGTCTTGACGCCGTTGTTGGCCATGTGGGTGACGATGGCCAGCGACATCATGATGTCGTTCTGCGGCGTCTTGAAGACCCAGCGCTTCTTGCCCTCGACCGGCTCGACGATGCGTGCCGAGGCGGCCATCGAGACCATCGGCACCTGCGCTTCGGCGACCACGTCGATCATCGCCAGAGAGTTCGGCGTGGTGGTCGAGCCGAGCACGATGTCGACCTTGTCCTCGGTGATCAGCTTGCGCGTGTTGGCCACCGCCTTGGTGGTGTCGGAGCCGTCGTCGAGCACGATGTACTCGACCTTCTGGCCGGCGATCGTCTTGGGCATCAGCTCGACGGTGTTCTTCTCGGGAATGCCGAGCGAGGCGGCTGGCCCGGTGGCCGAGACGGTGACGCCGACCTTGATCTGGGCCTGGGCGATGCCCGCCATCGTGAGCGCGGCGACGAGCAGCAGTCGCTTCAGTTTCATCGTTTGTCTCCTGGAAGAGGGGGTGGCGAAATTATCGACTGATCGGTCGACGAATCAGTTCGGGGCTAACACGGTGGTGGTGGGGGGCTGGACGGCGCCCAGCCCGCCGAGGAACAGGTCGGCGACGATCGGCGCCATGTGGTCGTGCCCCAGCGGGCCTTCGGGCTTCAGCCAGGTGAACATCCAGTTGATCATGCCGAACAGCAGCATGGTCAGCGGCTTGGCCAGCGCCGCTTCGGCGAGGTCGGGCCGCGCCTCGGCGATGGTGGCGGCGAAGGCAGCGACCACCGCACGCTCCTTGCGCAGCACACGGGCGCGGTCGTCGTCGGCGAGGAACTTGACGTCCTGGGTCAGCACACCGTGGTCGTGGCGGGCCTGCGCGTACTCGTGCACGAAGCGGCGGATCAGCTCGCGCAGCCGCGCCGGCGCGGGCAGCTTCAGTGCCTCGACCTCGCCGACCAGCGCCTCCAGCCGCGTCACGTGGCCGTCGGTGATCTCGCGCAGCAGCTCGTACTTGTCGTCGACGTAGTGGTAGAGCAGCGGCTTGGAGATGCCGCAGGCACGCGCCAGGTCGCTCATCGACGTGCCCGGATAACCCTGCAGCGCGAACAGCTGCGTGGCCGTGCGCACGATGGTCTCGCGGTTCAGGTCGTAGTCGGCAGAGCGGCCGCGGGCCATGCGATGTTCAGCGTTCGTCGAGGGTGATGGTGACCGACGGCGTGGTCGGGTGCGCCTGGCAGCACAGCACGAAGCCCTGCGCCACTTCGGCCGGCGTCAGCGCCAGGTTGCGGTCCATGCGCACCTGGCCATCGAGCAGCTTGCCCTTGCAGGTCGAGCAGACGCCGGCCTTGCAGGCATAGGGCACGTCCAGCCCGGTGCGCTTGGCGGCGTCGAGGATGGACAGGTCGCTCAGGCGGAACTCCACCTGGCGCTGCAGGCCGTCGATCACCAGCGTGACCTTGGCATGGTCGGCATCGCCTTCCTCGATATGGTGGGCTGCCGCGGCATTGACGTCGCCGAAGCGTTCGACGTGGATGCACTCGCTGTCCAGTCCGCGAGGCCGCCAGCGCGGCCACCGCACCGTCGAGCATGCCGGCCGGGCCGCAGACGAAGGCCTCGTCGACACCGTCGGCCGGCACCAGCGTGCGCAGGAATTCGGCGATGCGTGCCTCGTCGAGCCGGCCGTTGAACAGCGGTGCGTCCTGCGCCTCGCGCGAGAACACCGGCAGCAGCACGAAGCGCTGCAGGTAGCGGTCCTTCAGGTCCTCGAGCTCTTCCTTGAACATCATCGTCGCGACACGCCGGTTGCCGTAGACCAGCGTGCAGCGTGTCTGCGGTTCGCGGCCGAGCAGCGTCTTGATCAGCGACAGCATCGGCGTGATGCCGCTGCCGGCGGCGATGAACAGCAGGTGGCGCTGCTTCGCCGGGTCGGGCGCGATCGTGAAGCGGCCCTGCGGCGGCATCACCTGCAACGCCTGCCCTTCGCGCAGGTGCTCGGCGGCCCAGCCGGAGAACACGCCGCCAGGCAGCAGGCGGATGCCGACGCGCAAGGCGCCGTCGTCCAGCCCGCTGCAGATCGAGTAGGAACGGCGCAGGTCCTCGCCGTTCAGCTCGGTGCGCAGCGTCAGGTACTGGCCGGGCGTGTAGGCGAAGGTCTCGCGCAGCGCCTCGGGCACGCCGAAGCCGACGACCAGGGCATCGGCGTCACGGGCCACGCTCTTCACCGGCAGCGAATGGAACTGGAGGCTCATGGTGTCAGATCGGCTTGAAGTGTTCGAACGGTTCCAGGCAGTCCAGGCAGCGGTAAAGCGCCTTGCACGCGGTGGCGCCAAAGGCGGACAGGCGCTGCGTGTTCAGGCTGGCGCAGCGCGGGCAGGCGATGCCTTTCGGATGGAAGCGCAGCGGTTGCGCGTCAGCGGCCTTCAGGTGCGGCGGCGCGATGCCGTAGGCACGCAGCTTCTCGGCCGCTTCGGCGGAGATCCAGTCGCTGGTCCAGGCCGGGTCCAGCCGCGTCGTCACCGTCACGCTGCGCGCACCGGCGGCGCGCAGGGCCTGCACCACCGAGTCGTGGATCACCTCGGTGGCCGGGCAGCCGGAGTAGGTCGGCGTCAGCGTCACGCTGACCTCGTCTTCGACGACCTCGAGCGCGCGCACCAGCCCCAAGTCGACCACCGACAGCACCGGCACCTCGGGGTCGGGCACCTGTGCCAGCGTCGCCCAGGCCTGGTCCGTGTTCACCATACCGCTCCGGGGAAGGCACGCGGCAGCGACTGCATCTCGGCGAGCAGATAGCCCATGTGTTCGCTGTGCACACCGCGCTTGCCGGTGGAGCGGAAGGGCGTGTCCGCCAGTGGCACCAGCCCGGCTTCGTCGAACACCGGCTGCACCTCGGCCAGCCAGGCCTCCTGCAGCGAGCCCCAGGCCGGCCCGAGGCCGCTGGCCTGCGCCTGCGCGTCGATCGCATCGTCGGCGAAAAGCTCGGCGATGTAGGGCCACAGCAGCGCCAGTGCGGCCTGCATGCGGCGGCTCGACTCCTCGCTGCCGTCGCCCAGCCGCACCACCCAGTCGCCGCTGTGCTGCTGGTGGTAGCGCACCTCCTTCAGGCTCTTGGCGGCGATCGCTGCGAGCTGCGCATTCGTCGATGTCGCCAGCGCCTGGCACAAGACCTTCATGAAGCTGGCCCACAGGAAGGCGCGCAGCACCGTGCAGGCGAAGTCGCCGGGCGGCAGCTCGAGCAGCGTCGGGTTGCGGTACTCGCGTTCCTCGCGCAGGAAGGCCAGCGCATCCTCGTCGCGGCCGCGGCCTTCCATCTGGCCGGCCAGCGTCAGCAGCGCGCGCGCCTGCCCGATGTGGTCGAGCGCAACGTTGGTCAGCGCGATGTCCTCTTCCAGCACCGGCGCGTGGCCGCACCACTCGGCCAGGCGCTGGCCGTGGATCAGGCAGGCGTCCGCCATCCGCAACACATACTGAAGGACGTATTCGGTCTTCGTTTCCATCACATGTGGTCCACGTCGGCCGGCAACTGGTAGAAGGTCGGGTGACGGTAGACCTTGTCCTCGGCCGGCTCGAAGAACATGTCCTTGGTGTCCGGGTCGCTGGCGACGATCTGGTCGGAGCGCACCACCCAGACGCTGGCGCCTTCCTGGCGGCGCGTGTAGACGTCGCGCGCCAGCTGGATCGCCATCGCCGAGTCGCTCGCATGCAGGCTGCCGCAGTGCTTGTGGTCCAGCCCGCTCTTGCTGCGCACGAACACTTCCCACAGGGGCCATTCGTTCCTGCTCATCTCATGCCGCCTTCGTCTTGAGTTGCTTCTTGCGTTCGTGGGCCAGGGCCGCCTCGCGTACCCAGGCACCGTCGTCCCAGGCCTTCACGCGCGCGGCCAGACGCTCGCGGTTGCACGGGCCGTGGCCGTTGACGACGTTCCAGAACTCGGTCCAGTCGATCGCGCCGAAGTCGTTCGACTGGCGCTGCTCGTTCCATTTCAGGTCCGGGTCGGGCAGCGTCACGCCCAGCACGCGCGCCTGCTCGACGGTGGCGTCGACGAACTTCTGGCGCAGTTCGTCGTTGCTGATGCGCTTGATGCCCCAGCGCATCGACTGCGTGCTGTGGGTGGACTCCGAGTCCGGCGGGCCGAACATCATCAGGCTGGGCCACCACCAGCGGTTCACCGCGTCCTGCACCATCTCGCGCTGCGCGGCCGTGCCCTGGCTCATCATCACATGCAGCGCGTCGAAACCCTGGCGCTGGTGGAAGGACTCTTCCTTGCAGACCCGCACCATCGCACGTGCATAGGGGCCGTAGGAGCAGCGGCACAGCGGCACCTGGTTCATGATCGCCGCGCCGTCGACCAGCCAGCCGATCACGCCGACGTCGGCCCAGCTCAGCGTCGGGTAGTTGAAGATCGAGCTGTACTTGGCGCGGCCGCTGTGCAGCGCGTCCAGCAGTTCGTCGCGCGACACGCCCAGTGTCTCGGCCGCGGCGTAGAGATAAAGCCCATGACCGCCTTCGTCCTGCACCTTGGCCAGCAGGATGGCCTTGCGCTTGAGCGTCGGCGCGCGGGTGATCCAGTTGCCCTCGGGCAGCATGCCGACGATCTCCGAATGCGCGTGCTGGCTGATCTGCCGCACCAGCGTCTTGCGGTAGTGCTCGGGCATCCAGTCCTTGGCCTCGATGAACTCGCCGGCGTCGATGCGCGCCTCGAAGGCCGCCTCGCGCGCCTGTTCCTCGGCCGACTTGACCGCCTGCACGGTGCCCTTGGCCTCGCGGGCCAGGGTGTCCATGGCTTGCGTGTACATCGTCCTTCTCCTCAGCCTTTCGGCCGTTGGTCAATCACGCGGCGCGCCTTGCCGACCAGCGTGCGTTCGATCGAGTCGGGCAGCCCGACCTCGACCTCGGTGCTGACGCCGACCAGCGTCTTGATGCGATGGTTCAGCCATTCGCCCAGTTCGCGGCGCTCGGCGGTGCCGGCCGCGCCGGCGTCGGGCCGCACCTCGCAGCGCACCAGCATCTGGTCGAGGTGGCCGTTGCGTGTCACGACGATCTGGTACTGGCCGCTCAGCTTGTCGTTCTGCAGGATCAGTTCTTCGATCTGCGTCGGGAACACGTTGACGCCGCGGATGATCAGCATGTCGTCGCTGCGGCCGACGATCTTGCCGATGCGGCGCATGCTGCGTGCGGTCGGCGGCAGCAGGCGCGTCAGGTCGCGGGTGCGGTAGCGCACCACCGGCAGCGCTTCCTTGGTCAGCGTGGTGAACACCAGTTCGCCCTCGGCGCCGTCGGGCAGCACTTCGCCGGTGTCGGGGTCGATGATCTCCGGGTAGAAGTGGTCCTCCCAGATCACCGGGCCGTCCTTGGCCTCGATGCACTCGTTGGCGACGCCCGGCCCCATCACCTCGGACAGGCCGTAGATGTCGACCGCGTCGATGCCGGCAGCCGCCTCGATGTCGCGGCGCATCGCCTCGGTCCAGGGCTCGGCGCCGAAGATGCCGACCTTCACCGACATCTCTTTCGGGTCCAGCCCCTGGCGGCGGAACTCCTCGATGATCACCTGCATGTAGCTGGGCGTGACCATGATGATGTCGGGCTTGAAGTCGACGATCAGCTGCACCTGCTTCTCGGTCTGTCCGCCGGACATCGGGATCACCGTGCAGCCCAGCTTCTCGGCGCCGTAGTGCGCGCCCAGGCCGCCGGTGAACAGGCCGTAGCCATAGGCGACGTGCACGATGTCGCCGCGCCGGCCGCCCGAGGCGCGGATCGAGCGTGCGACCAGAGACGCCCAGCGGTCGATGTCGCCCTGCGTGTAGCCCACCACCGTCGGCTTGCCGGTGGTGCCCGACGAGGCATGCACACGCACCACCTGCTCGCGCGGCACGGCGAACATGCCGAAGGGGTAGTTCTCGCGCAGTTCCTTCTTGGTCGTGAAGGGGAACTTCGACAGATCGGCCAGCGAGTTCAGGTCGTCCGGATGCACACCTTTCGCGTCGAAGGCGCGCCGGTAGTGCGGCACGTTGTCGTAGGCGTGGCGCAGCGACCATTGCAGGCGCTGCAGCTGCAGGGCCTGCAGTTCGTCGCGGCTGGCGGTCTCGATGGGCTCGAGCTCGCCGGGGGCAGGGCGCTTGACGGGCATGGGCTTGTCTCCGTGGGGCGGGTCAGGTCGTGACGACCTGCTTGCCCTTCATGCGGTACGAACGGCCGCGGAACACCGCGATGCGCTCGCCGCCCTGGTTGCTCACATCGATGTCGTACACGCCCATGCGCGAGCCTTGCGAGACGACGCGGGCGCTGGCGGTGAGCTGGTCGCCGGGTCGGCCCGGGCCGAGCAGGTCGACGTCGAAGCCGGAGGCGACGGTCAGCTCGTTGTACGAGTTGCAGGCGTAGGCGAAGGCCATGTCGGCCAGCGTGGCGATCAGGCCGCCCTGGCAGATGCCGAAGCCGTTGAGCATGTCCTCGCGCACCGTCATCGTCACGCTGGCGTGGCCGGGCGAGATCGAGGCGACCGCCATGCCGAGCGCGTGGGCCGCCTTGTCGGTGGCGAACATGGTGTCGCGCACCCGCTCGGCGAGGTGCTGCGCGGCGGCGAAGCTGTCATCCTTCATCAGCGGTCCTTGAAGGAAGGCGCACGCTTGGCGAAGAAGGCGGCCACGCCTTCGAGGTAGTCGTGGCTCATGCCGAGGCGGCGCTGCACGTCGCCCTCCATGCTCAGCGCCGTCGACAGGTCCATGTGGTCCGCCGCCGAGAACGCGCGGCGCGTCTCGGCCAGCGCCTTGCTCGGCATCGCCGCCAGCCGTTCGGCCAGCGCTTTCGTCTCGGCAGCCAGCGCGGCGTCGTCGACGCAGCGCCAGATCATGCCGATGCGCTGCGCCTCCTCGGCGCCGCACTTGTCGCCCAGCAGCGCCAGCGCCATCGCATTGGCGCGGCCGACCAGGCGCGGCAGCAGCCAGGTGCCGCCGCAGTCGGGCACCAGGCCGATTTTCGAGAACGCCTGGATGAAGCTGGCCGAGCGGGCGGCGAGCACGATGTCGCAGTTCAGTGCCAGGTTGGCGCCGGCCCCGGCAGCGACGCCGTTGACCGCGGCGATCACCGGCACCGGGAAGTGGTGGATCAGCATCGCCAGCGGCTTGTAGCGCGCCTCGATCAGGTTGCCGATGTCGCGCGGTTCGGCGCCGGGTGTGAGGTCGGGGGCGATGGCCGGGTCGGACAGGTCCTGCCCGGCGCAGAAGCCGCGGCCGGCGCCGGTGATGACGACGCAGCGCACCGTGGGGTCGGCGGCGGCGGCCTTCAGGCCGGCGGTCAGGGCATCGTGCATCGCGCCGTTGAAGCTGTTCAGCGCCTGCGGGCGGTTCAGCGTCAGGGTCTGCACCGCGCCATCGCGGTGGCTCAGCACGGGGGCGGCATCGTCGGCCATCGGCACCTCGAGTGGGGTTGACTCAATTCATTGACCGATCGGTCAATGAATATTAATGTAGGTCAATCGAGTGGGGGCGGCAAGCTGTCGTTGGGGTGGGTATTCACCGAGTGGGCACGGGGATGCGGGTCCATACCCCCCCGCTGACTCACCACCCCATCCCCGGCTGGCACCAACGGCGGCGCCCGCTTGATTGCATGCCGCGGTGGTGCAGGAACGGGGCGGCAGGGGGCCTTGCGCAGCGAAGTAAAGGAGGAGGCGCTGGCCGCAGGCCAGCGACGGGGGACATGAGCGGAGCAAGGCCCCCTGTCGCCCCGTTCCCGCTCAAAGCAACGTCAGGACTTCTTCCAGACGAACGGGAAGGCCAGTTGCTTGAAGAAGCCGTCGGGCACGTAGTCGCCCTGCACCCCGTAGCGGTCGGGCCACTTGCGGTCGGATTGCACCGCGGTACCGAACAGGTGGTCGAGGAAGGCGAAGTGGGCCGCGTAGTTGCGGTCGATCGCTTCGTCGTCCTGCGAGTGGTGCCAGTGGTGGAAGTTGGGCGTGACGATCAGGTAGCGCAGCGGGCCGAGGCGCACGCTGACGTTGGCGTGGTTGAACACCGCCTGGAAGCCGACGATGACGATGTAGGCGTCGATCACTTCCTTGCTGAAGCCGAGCACGTAGATCGGCGCCAGCACCAGCGTGCGCGTGATCAGCAGCTCGACGATGTGCTGGCGCGAGCCGGCCAGCCAGTCCATGCTCTTGGCGCTGTGGTGCACCGCGTGCAGCCGCCACAGCAGCGGGACCTCGTGGTATGCACGGTGCGTCCAGTACTGCACCAGGTCGGCCACCAGCACGATCAGGAACAGTGCGACGAAGAAGTTCAGGTTCTGCACGAAGCCGCGCACACCGTCCTGCGCCGCCCAGCCGAACAGCTTGTGCACCAGCAGGTTGGTGGCCAGCAGCACGAAGCCGACCACCATGTGGTTGACGATGAAGTGGTGGAAGTCGGTCTGCCACTCCGGGCGGAACACCGGCTGATTCTTGCGCAGCGCGAACAGCTTCTCGACGAAGATGAAGATCAGCGAGGAGCCGAGCAGGTCGAGGATGAACCAGTCCAGCCCGATGTAGGGCGTGTTGTCGGCGAAATCGTTGACCGGCACCTTGTGCCCGCCGAGCAGCGCCGTCAACGCCACCAGCACGAAGGCCGCGGCGGCCAGCCAGCGGGCGCGGCCGAAGACGATGTTGACCAGCGCGATGCCGCCCGCGATCACCATCGCGGCGAACATCACCACCCGCAGCGCGTCGACGCTGTAGGACTTGCGCAGCTGCGGCGTCGTCAGGTACTCGGGGAAGTGGAAAGCCAGCACGCCGAGGAAGCACAGGATCGCCAGCGACAGCGCGATCACGCCGGAGATCAGGCCGGTGCCGGGGCGGAGCTCGCCGTGCGATTCGCTCAGCTGGTTGAGTTTGTCGAAGTCCTGCATCTGCGTGCGCCTCCCTGGTGGCGCCGCATGATACGAGCCGAATCGCGTCTCAGGCAGCGCGTTCTTGTTGCATCGGTTGCGTCGCCGCGGGCTCGGCGATACCGGCGTGACACAGTCCACGCAGCACGTCGCCGACCACGATGACCGCCGGGCTGGCCAGGCCGTGCTCGTGCACCAGCGTGGCCAGGCCAGCGAGCGCGCCGATCGCGTGGCGCTGCTGCGGCAGGCTGGCGTGCTGCACCACCGCCACCGGCGTGTCGGCCGGCAGCGCGCCGAGCAGGCCGGCCTGCAACTCGTGCACGCTCGAGACCCCCATGTAGATCACCAGCGTCAGCCCCTGCGCCGCCGCGGCGGCCAGCGTCGGCCAGTGCAGTGCCGCATCCTCGCCGCGTGCATGGCCGGTCACCAGCATCACGCCGTGCGCATGGTCGCGGTGCGTCAGCGGCACGCCCAGCGCCGTGGTGGCGGCCAGGCCGGCGGTGATGCCGTTGACCACCTCGACGCGGATGCCTTGTGCACGCAGGTGCTCGGCCTCCTCGCCGCCGCGCCCGAACACGAACGGGTCGCCGCCCTTCAGGCGCACCACACGTTCGCCCTTCAGCGCCTCGGCGGCCATCAGCTTCTCGATGAAGGCCTGCGGCGTGCTCTTGCAGCCGCCGCGCTTGCCGACGTGCACGATGCGCGCCGAGCGCCGCGCGTAGCGCAGCACGCCGTCGCCGACCAGGTCGTCGACCAGCAGCACGGTCGCGGCTACGGATCGCGCGGATCGCCTTCAGCGTCAGCAGCTCGGGGTCGCCCGGGCCGGCGCCGACCAGGGCCACGGAACCTGAACTCATGCGGATTTCTCCTGAGGCAGCGGGTGCTGCAGCACGGCCAGCGCGGCGGTGATCGCCTCGACCTGCTGCTGCAGCGGCGCCGGTGCGGGTTTCTCGCCGCTGACCACCGACTGGATGTAGAGCCCGGTCGTCGCGGCGTCGTTGCTGCGCGGCAGCACCGGCAGCTCGGTCAGCACACCTTCCTGCGCCGCGCGCGACAGGTCGGCGCGCAACTGCCCGCCGACGAACACGTCCAGCCGCGGCAGGCGGCGCGGGTCGGCCACCGGCTCGCCCTCGGTGCCGCGCATCAGCATCGCGTCGGCCTGGGTGTGGGCGAGGAACTGCGTCAGCGTCTCGCCGTACTCGGGGTGGGTGTAGTTGACGACCCGCAGCGAAGGCGTCTGCCGGCAAGGCGTCAGCAGCTTGGCGACGGTGTGCGCCGGGTTGCGCAGGCCGATCACGCGGCGCGCCTCGAGCAGCCCGGCCAGTGGCGGGCACAGCGCTTCTGTGCGGATGAACACCGGCTCGCGGCGTTGCCAGGCGGCGTGGATGTCGGCCGCATCGCTGGCGCAGGGCAGGCCCAGCGTCTGGAAGATCTCGGCGGTGGTCACGCGGCCGGGGTCGCGCTCGGGCCCGTGCACCAGCACCGGCACGCCCTCCTGCGCGAGCAGCAGCGCCAGCAGCGCGGTCAGGTTGGGCAGCTTGCGCGCGCCGTTGTAGGACGGCAGCACGACGGTGGCCTGCTGCGGGTGCAGCGGGATGCAGCGCTCGTGCGCGGCGCGCAGGAAGCCGGCCAGTTCGTCGACCGTCTCGCCCTTGATGCGCATCGCGATCGCGAAGGCGCCGATCTCGAGGTCGGTGACGCGGCCGTCGAGCACCTGGCACATCAGATCATGTGCCTGCTCACTGGTGAGGGCTCGCGCGCCTTCCTTGCCGCGGCCGATTTCCTTGATGTAGGGGGCAATGCTCATGGTTGTCTCCGCCACGCATTTCGCAAGCTTCATGCCGCCTGCTGTCGGAGTCGAACCATACGCTTCAGTTCAGGGATGCACGAGCCGCAATTGGTACCGCACTTGAGCTCGCCTTGAAGTTGCGCAAGTTGTGCGTCGGCCGTGCCGCTGCAGTGCGACAGCGTCTGGTTGATCGCCGCCTCGCCGACGTCGAAACAACTGCACACCTGACGCCCGCGTTCGGGGAGCGCGACCGGTGCACGCGCACCCGGCTGCAGCAGCGCACGGCCGAACGCGCGTGCATCGGCGCCGTCGCGCAGCAGCGGCGTCACCCAGGCCTCGGCACTGGTGTCGCCGGCGAGCAGGAAGGCTTCGAGGCGGGCCTCGCCGCTGCCGGCGGTGTCGAGCTTCATGCAGCGCTGCTGGCCGCGGCGCCGGTCGGCATAACGCAGCACGCCGGGCTGGTCGAGGCCGAGCACCGCCTCGACCCGCGCCAGCAGCTCGACCGGCGCCGGCTCGTAGGCCGCGGCGCGGAACAGCACGCCGCTGCGGTCTCGGCCGAAGGGCACGGCGCTGGCGAAGGCGAAGGCACCCATCAGCTCGCGCAGGCGCGACTGCGCACGCAGCGATTGGTCTTCCGGCAGCCAGGCCATCGCGAACAGCCGCCACGGCAGTTCGGCCTTGAGGATCTTCACCGCCGCGTGCTTCAGTTCGGGCTGCTTGGAGCTGGGGCAGAAGGCCGGGCTGGTCAGTGCGTTGACGCCGCTGGCCCGTGCGCCGGTGGCGCTGCGGCCCGACAGGTACTCCTCGCCCCAGTGCATCGCGATGAAGGTCTGTGCCGGTGCCACCTGGGTGCTGCTGCGTGCCGGCAGCACCAGCGAGCCACGCCGCGAGGTGACGTGCACCAGGTCGCCGTCGGCCAGCTTGAGCCGCGCCATGTCCTGGCCATGCATCTCGATCGCAGGTTCGGCGACATGGCCGAACAGCCGGCCCACCGTGCCGGTGCGGCTCATGCCGTGCCATTGGTCGCGCAGCCGGCCGGTGTTCAGCGAGAACGGGTAGCGTGCATCGCGGGTCTCCGCCAGCGGCACGTGGCGGGTGTCGGCGAAGCGGGCGCGGCCGTCGGCGGTGGCGAACACGCCGTCCTCGTACAGGCGCGCGCGCCCCGTGCTGGCGCCGGCCGGGAACGGCCATTGCTGCGGCGCTGCCTCGAGCTGCGGGTAGCTCAGGCCGGTGATGTCGAGGTCGCGGCCGCGTGTCGATTCGCGGTGTTCGTTCCACACCGATTCCGGCGTCGGATAGGCGAACAGCGTCGGCCGGCCCGGGCGCAGCCGCGCTTCCATGCGTTGCGCGAAGGCGGTGGCGATGGCCCAGTCGTGGCGTGCCTCGCCGGCGGCCCAGACGGCCGGGCGCACGCGGCTGATGCGGCGCTCGCTGTTGGTGACGGTGCCATCCTTCTCGCCCCAGGTGCTGGCCGGCAGCAGCAGGTCGGCGTACTGGCAGGTGGCGGTGGTCGCGAAGGCTTCCTGCACGACGACGAACTCGGCACGCTCCAGCGCGCGGCGCACCGTGGCCTGGTCGGGCAAGGACTGCGCCGGGTTGGTGCAGGCGATCCACAGCGCCTTGATCTGGCCATCGGCGGCGGCCTCGAACATCTCGACCGCGGTCTTGCCGGGTACTGCGGGCACGTCGGCCACGCCCCACAGCCGCGCCACTTCGGCGCGGTGCTCGGCATTGCCCATGTCGCGGTGGGCGGACAGCAGGTTGGCCAGGCCGCCGACCTCGCGACCGCCCATCGCATTGGGCTGGCCGGTCAGCGAGAACGGGCCGGCGCCGGCCTGGCCGATCTGGCCGGTGGCCAGGTGCAGGTTGATCAGCGCGGCGTTCTTTGCGGTGCCGCTGCTGCTCTGGTTGAGACCCTGGCAGTACAGCGACAGCGTCGGCCGGCGCTGGCCCGTGCCGCCGATGCCTCCGCCGTCCAGCCCTGCGAACCAGCGTGCCGCGGTGACCAGGTCGGCCTCGGCGATGCCGCAGATCGTCGCGGTCTCCTTCGGCGTGAACTCGCGCACGCGGTCGCGCAGCGCCTCGAAGCCGCTGGTGTGCGCCGCGATCCAGGCGTGGTCGACCAGGCCCTCCCACAGCATGACGTGCAGCAGGCCGTTGAACAGCGCGACGTCGGTGCCCGGCAGGATGGGCAGGAACAGGTCGGCGGCCTCGGCCGTCTCGGTGCGGCGCGGGTCGACGACGATGATGCGCAGCGCCGGGTTGGCGCGCTTGGCGTCCTCGATGCGCCGGAACAGGATCGGGTGGGCGAAGGCGGCGTTCGAACCGGCGATGAACAGGGTGTGCGCCTGACCCAGGTCCTCGTAGCAGGCCGGCGGGGCGTCGGCGCCCAGCGTCGCCTTGTAGCCCGACACGGCCGAGCTCATGCACAGCCGCGAGTTGGTGTCGAGGTTGTTGGTGCCGAGCAGCCCCTTGGCCAGCTTGTTGAAGACGTAGTAGTCCTCGGTCAGCAGCTGGCCGGAGAGGTAGAAGCCGACCGCGTCCGGCCCCTGCTCGCGCACGATGCCGGCGAAGCGGTCGGCCGCCAGGTCCAGCGCACCGTCCCAGCCGATGCGCTCGGCCGGGCCGCCGCGCTGAGCGCGGAGCATCGGGTGCAGCAGCCGCGTCTGCCAGCTCACCGCGGCGCTGGCGGTCAGGTGCAGCGTGCTGCCCTTGCTGCACAGGCGGCCGAAGTTGGCCGGGTGCTCGGGGTCGCCGCGCACACCGGTGATCTGCCGGCCCTGCGACTCGATGATCACACCGCAGCCCACACCGCAGTACGGGCAGGTGGAGCGGGTCTCGGCCACGTCAGGCTGCCTGTTGCGTCGGGTCGAGGGCGATCGAGTTCAGCTCGTCCAGGTCCAGCGACACCTGGCCGTTCTCGACCTTGACGCTGAAGCGCGGCGTGCAGCCTTCATCGGGCGCCTTGGCGCAGCCGTCGGCCAGGCCGATGGTCCAGTTGTGCAGCGGGCAGGCGACGCTCTCGCCGAACACGATGCCCTGGCTCAGCGGGCCGCCCTTGTGCGGGCAGCGGTCGAGCAGCGCGAACACCTTGTCCTCGGAGTTGCGGAACACCGCCACCTCGGGGCCGTTGGCCCGCGTCACGCGGCGGGCGCCGAGCACCGGAATCTCGTCGACGGTGCAGATCGATTTCCACTGAGCCATCACAGCGCTCCCACGGGGGTGAACTGGCGGGTGTCGACCGCCGCCTTGTCGAACTCGAACCACGGATCGGGTTCACCATCGAGGCTGAACTGCAGCCTCTCCCACAGCGACTTGCGCAGCGCGTGGTCGTCGAGGATCTTCTTCTTCACGTAGTCCAGCCCGACGCGGCCGACCCAGTGGCAGGTGCGCTCCAGGTACCAGCCCTCCTCGCGGTAGAGCTGCAGGAAGGCACCGCTGTACTCCAGCACCTCCTCGGGTGTCTTCAGCTTGCAGAGGAACTGCGCCACCTCGGTCTTGATGCCGCCGTTGCCGGCGACGTAGATCTCCCAGCCGGAGTCGACGCCGATCACGCCGACGTCCTTGATGCCGGCCTCGGCGCAGTTGCGCGGGCAGCCGCTGACCGCCAGCTTGACCTTGTGCGGCGCGTACATGCGCCACAGCGCGCGCTCCAGGTCCTTGCCCATCTGCGTGCTGTCCTGCGTGCCGAAGCGGCACCACTCGGAGCCGACGCAGGTCTTCACCGTGCGCAGCGCCTTCGCATAGGCGTGGCCGGAGGCCATGCCGATGTCCTTCCAGACGTGCACCAGGTCTTCCTTCTTGACACCCAGCAGGTCGATGCGCTGGCCGCCGGTGACCTTGACGGTCGGGATCTTGTACTTGTCGACCGCGTCGGCGATGCGGCGCAGCTCGTCGGCGGTGGTCTCGCCGCCCCACATGCGCGGAATCACCGAGTAGGTGCCGTCTTTCTGGATGTTGGCGTGGCTGCGCTCGTTGATGAAGCGGCTCTGCGGGTCGTCCTTGGCCTCCTTGGGCCAGCTGCTGATCAGGTAGTAGTTGATCGCCGGGCGGCACGACGAGCAGCCGTTCGGCGTGCGCCAGCCGAGGCGCTTGTAGACCGAGTCGATGGTCAGCAGCTTCTCGGCCTTGATCGCTTCGCGCGCCTCCTGGTGGCTGGCGTCGGTGCAGCCGCACATCGCCTTCTTGGTCGGCGCCTTCGAGTAGTCGCCGCCGGCGGTGAACATCAGCAGCTGCTCGACCAGGCCGGTGCAGGAGCCGCAGCTGGCGCTGGCCTTGGTGTGCTTGCGTACCTCGTCGAGCGTGAACAGGCCCTTGTCCTTGATGGCCTTGCAGATGGTGCCCTTGTTGACGCCGTTGCAGCCGCAGACCTCGTCGCTGTCGGCCATCGCCGCGGCCTTGTGGTGGCCCTCGTGGCCGACGTCGCCGATGTTGCTCTCGCCGAACATCAGCTTGTCGCGGATGTCGTGGATGGTGCGGCCCTCGCGCAGCAGCTTGAAATACCAGGAGCCGTCGACGGTGTCGCCGTACAGGCAGGCCCCGACCAGCTTGTCGTCCTTGATGACCAGCTTCTTGTAGACGCCGCCGAAGGGATCGCTCATCACGATCTCCTCGTAGTCGGGCCCGCCGGTGAAGTTGCCGGCCGAGAACAGGTCGATGCCGGTGACCTTCAGCTTGGTGCTGGTCTGGCTGCCGGTGTAGCGGCCGATGCCGAACTCGGCCAGGTGCGTCGCGCAGACCTTGCCCTGCTCGAACAGCGGCGCCACCAGGCCGTAGGCGATGCCGCGGTGGGCGGCACATTCGCCGACCGAGTAGACGCGCGGGTCGGTCACCGTCTGCATGGTGTCGGAGACGACGATGCCGCCGCGTCCGTCGTTGAAGCAGTGCAGGCCGATCTTCAGCGCCAGCTCGGTGTTCGGGCGGATGCCGGCGGCCATCACGACCAGGTCGGCCGGGACCTCGCTGCCGTCCTTGAAGCGCACGGCCCGGACGCGCCCGTCCTCGCCGCCGAGCAGTTCCTGCGTCTGCGCGCCGATCATGAACTTCAGGCCGCGGTCTTCCAGCGACTTCTGCAGCAGCTTGCCGGCGGTGTCGTCGAGCTGGCGCTCCATCAGCCAGGGCATGATGTGCACGACGGTGACCTGCATGCCGCGCAGCATCAGGCCGTTGGCCGCCTCCAGGCCGAGCAGGCCGCCGCCGATGACGACGGCGTGCTTGTGCGTCTTCGCCGTCTCGATCATCGTGTTGGTGTCGGCGATGTCGCGGTAGGCGATCACGCCGCCCAGGTCCTTGCCCGGCACCGGCAGGATGAAGGGGTTGGAGCCGGTGGCGATCAGCAGCCGGTCGTACTCTTCCTCGGTGCCGTCGGCGGCACGCACGATGCGCTTGCGGCGATCCACGTCGACCACCTTCTTGCCCAGGTGCAGCTTGATGCCGTTCTCTTCGTACCAGGACAGCGGGTTGAGGATGATCTCGTCGACCGTCTGCTCGCCGGCCAGCACCGGGCTGAGCAGGATGCGGTTGTAGTTCGGGTGGGGCTCGGCGCCGAAGACCGTGATGTCGTACAGGTCGGGTGCGATCTTCAGCAGTTCCTCGAGGGTGCGCACACCGGCCATGCCGTTGCCGACCATCACGAGTTTCATCTTCTTCATGCGTGCCTCCGGAGAGCAGTGATAGCAAGAGGGGTGCCACCGGCGCCGGTCAGAATGGCGCCATGAGCTTCGAGGTGGAGATCGGCCAGTGCAGCCAGCGCGGCGTGCGCGAGGTCAACGAGGACTTCGCCGCCGCGACCCGTTCGGCGTCTGGCGACCCGGTGCGCGGCGTGATCGCGGCGATCGCCGACGGCGTCAGCGGCGGCGGCCGCGGCCTGGAAGCCGCGCAGACCAGCGTGCTCGGCCTGCTGGCCGACTTCTTCGCCACGCCGCCGACCTGGGAGACCAGCGTCGCGCTGGACCGGCTGATGGGGGCGCAGAACGGCTGGCTGGTGGCGCAGAACCGCCAGCGCGCCGGCGCGACCGACGCCACCGCGCTGACCACGCTGTCCGCGCTGGTTCTGCAGGGCCAGGGCTGGACGGTCGCGCATGTCGGCGACACGCGCATCTGGCGCATCGCCGGCGGCCAGATCACGCAGCTGACGCAGGACCACGCCTTCGCCCAGCCCGACCAGCGCAACCGGCTGACGCGCGCCGTCGGGCTCGACGACCTGCTGCACGCCGACCACCTGCAGGGCGAGGCCCATCTCGGCGACCGCTTCGTGCTGACCAGCGACGGCGTGCACGGCGTGCTGCGGCCGCGCCGGCTCGGCGAGATCGCCGCCCGGGGCAGCGCGCAGCAGGCCAGCGAGGCGCTGGTCGAGGCGGCGCTGGCCGCCGGCAGCAAGGACAACGTCACCGCGCTGGTGCTGCAGGTGATCGGCCTCGACGCCGCCACGCTCTCCGACGAGACCGCGCGCATCCGCCACCTGCCGCCGCTGCCGCGGCTGCGTGTCGGCGACGCGGTGGACGGGTTCACGATCACCGCGCTGGTCGCCGACACCGGCGTGCACCGGCTGTACCAGGCCCGCGACGGCCGCCATGGCGACCTGGTGGCGATCAAGACCCTGCACGAGTCGCGCGCCGCCGACGCCGAGGAGCGTGCGATGCTGGCCCACGAGGCCTGGCTGTCGCAGCGGGTGACCGAGAAGGACCCGCGCGGCTTCGTGCGCAGCCGCGAACCTGGCGACGCGACTGCGCTGTACACGGTGTTCGACTGGCATGCCGGCCAGACGCTGGACCAGCTGCTCGCGCAGCGCCGCGACGTCACGGTCGCCGAGGTGGTGGCCGGCGGGCGCGAGATCGCTTCCGCATTGGGCCGGCTGCATCGCCAGGGGGTGATCCATCGCGACATCAAGCCGGGCAACCTGCACCTCGGCGAAGACGGCCAGTGGCGCGTGCTCGACCTCGGCGTCGCGCTGTCCGGCCGCGAAGGCGCGGCGGCGCGCGAACTGCACGCCGGCACGCCCAGCTACATCAACCCCGAGCAATGGGCGGGTGCGCCGCCGGACGCGGGTTCCGACCTCTACGCGCTCGGCGTCACGCTGTACCGCTGGCTGACCGGCCGGCTGCCGCACGGCGAGATCGAGCCCTACCAGGCGGCGCGCTACCGGCGCGACCCGCAGCCGCCCTCGCGCATGCGGCCCGACGTGCCGATCTGGCTCGACCATCTGGTGCTCAAGGCCATTGCGCTCGACCCGCGACAGCGCTTCGAGACCGCCGAGGAGATGCTGCTCGCGCTGGAGCGCGGCGCCTCGCGCCCGGTCAGCGCCCCGGCGGCCACGCCGCTGGCGGCGCGCGACCCGGCCGCGCTGTGGAAGATCGCGCTGGGCATCTCGCTGCTGTTCAATGCCCTGCTGGTCTTCTGGCTGGTGTTCCTGCCGCATTGACGGCCCCGGTCAGCGGCTGATCGAGTAGCTGGCGGCACCGTCGCTGCTCTCGGCAGGCAGCCCCTGGCGGGCGCGGCCGCCTTTCTCCGCCCAGGTGCGCGTCCAGCGGATCTGCACCACACGCAGCATCACCAGCATCAGCACCGCCAGCAGCGCGAACGAGACGAAGCCCCACAGGTAGGTGCCGAAATGCTGCTTCGACAGGCCCATCGCGTTGGGGATGAAGCCGCCGCCGAGCGCGCCGACCTCGCCGATCATCGAGCCGGCCACCGCGGTGGTCAGCGGCCAGCGCAGCGGCACGAGCTGGAACAGCGCACCGTTGCCGGCGCCCAGGCAGGCGAAGCAGAGCATGAAGAGCAGCGTGGTCGCCGCCACCGAGCCGCCGCTCATCCCGCACAGCACCAGCGTGGTGGCCACCGCCAGCAGCACGCCGGTCAGCGTGTTGATGCCGCCGACGCGGTCGGAGATGTAGCCGCCGACCACACGCACCGCCGAGCCCATCAGCGTGGCCAGCATGGTCAGCTGGCCGGCCTCGACCTTGGTGACCTTGAACTGGTCGTAGAAGTAGGTCGGCAGGAAGCTGGCCAGGCCGATGAAACCGCCGAAGGTGACGATGTAGATCAGGCTGAAGGCCCAGCCGTCCTTCTCGAACAGGCAGGCGATGTGCTGGCGGAAGGTCTGGTGCTCGCGATCCGGCGGCTCCTTGGCGGCGAACCACATCACCAGCATCGGCAGCAGCATGGTCAGCGCGGCGAAGCCGTACACCGCCTGCCAGCCGAAGCGGGTGGCCAGCGGCGGCGCGAACAGCACGGCCAGCACGGTGCCCGAGTTGCCGGCGCCGGCCAGACCCATCGCCAGGCCCTTGTACTTGGGCGGGAACCAGCCGCTGCCCAGGCTCAGCGCGACGCCGAAGCTGGCGCCGGCGATGCCCAGCAGCACGCCCATCAGGATCACCTCGTCGTAGGTGTCGACGGCGACGTAGCCGAAGGCGAGGGCGGCGATGATCAGGCTCATCTCGACCATCGCGGCGTTCTTGCGGCCGATGTACTGCGACAGCACGCCAAGCGGGAAGCGCATCAGCGCGCCGGCCAGGATGGGCACCGACAGCATGAAGCCCTTCTGCGCCGCGTTGAGCTGGAAGGTCTCGCTGATGAACGGGCCCATGGCGCCGTTGAGCACCCAGATGGCGAAACAGAAATCGAAGTAGAGGAAGGACGCCAGCAGCGTCGGCCAGTGGCCGGAGGCCAGGAAGGCCCGGGTGCCGGAAGTGCTGCTGGGAGAGGTGTGAACGACGCTCATGACGGACTCCAGTCGAACCGGCCGGCCAGGCCGGAAGGTCGGAGATACATCACCGCACACTTCTGCGTGTGCGTGGCCTGCGGTATCGGAGCAGGCCGGGTGCGTCGTTACACCCGGCTCGCCTGATGCAAGCCGCGGGCCAGGGGTGGCTCTGAGCTGGTCGATCACGCGCCAGGCCGCGCCAGTGCTCGCTTTGCGCTGGATCGATGGCCTCGGGCACGACGCCGGCGGCGAGTACGGCAGGTAGCGTTGATGGTGTTTGCGGCCCCAGATTGGTGCGATGCAGCATGGCAAGCTGGTGCGCAGCGTGCCCGGGCAGGAACAGGGTCTGCACGGCTTATGCTTTGCCGGAACGAACTGCCCTTGCCTGATGCACTTGCCCGATGCCCAAGTCCGTCCTGCTCCTGACCGCGCCCGACGCGCCTGCCATCGAGGCTGATCTCGGCACGCTCGGTGTGCGCGTGGCCGCACGCAGCGCCGCTGCGACGCTGCTGCGCGACGCCGTGCGCAGCCACTGCGAGGCGGTGCTGGCCTGGGATCCGTACCCGGCCACCGGCCTGCTGAAGGCGCTGGACGCGCTGCAGCAGCATGCGCCGCTGCCGGTGCTGCTGTTCACCACCGACGCCGAGGCGACCACGCTCGACGAAGCGCTGCGCTGCGGCGTGCACGCCTACGTCGTCAACGGCTACGCGCCGGCGCGCCTGCGTGCGCTGCTGCAACTGGCCCGGGCGCGCTTCGAGCGCGAGGCTGCGCTGCGCAACGCCCACGACGAACTGGCGCACCGCTTCGAGGAGCGCAAGCTGGTCGACCGTGCCAAGGGCATCCTGATGCGCTCGTTGCAGGTGTCGGAAGACGAGGCCTTCCGCCTGCTGCGCCGTGCCTCGATGCAGGACCAGCAGCGTGTCGGGCTGGTGTCGCGCCGGGTGATCGATGCGGCGCGCGACGCCGAGGCCATCAACCGCGCGGGCCAGTTGCGCATGCTTTCCCAGCGCATCGTCAAGCTGTGTGCGCTGCGCCAGGCCGGCGTGGGGCTCGACGCGGCACAGCGTGGGTTGGACGAGTCGGTCACGCGGGTCGGCGAGAACCTGGCGCAACTCGGGCGTAACGTGACGCGCGAGACCTTCGGCGACCTGCTCGACGCGGTCGGGCTGGGCTGGCGTGCGCTGGTGCCCTTGCTGCGCGCCGGCGACGACGTGGCGCTGCTGGTGCAGATCGACGAGGCGGCAGAGGGCCTGCTGGCCTCGGCCGAGGCGCTGACCGCGGCGCTCGAAGCGGCCAGCCCCTCGCCGACGCTGACGATCGTCAACCGGGCCGGCCGGCAGCGCATGCTGTCGCAGCGTCTGGCCAAACAGGCGCTGCTGGGCACGCTGCTCGACGGCGTCGCTGCCCAGGCGGTGGCCGAGGAAGCGGTGCGCAGCATGCAGGCCTTCGAGGCGACGCTGGGCGAGCTCGAGCGTTCGCCGCTGAGCACGCCGCTGATCCGCGCCGAGCTGACGCGCGCCGGCGAACTGTGGCGGCGCCTGACCGCGGGGCTGCGCAGCGCCGACACCGCCGCGGGGCGCGAGGTGATCGCTGCCGACAGCGAGGCCCTGCTGGCGTCGTTCGAACAATTGACCGAGCTCTACAGTCGTGGCGCGCAGCAGCTGACCGAGACGATCTGAGCCCGCATTCACCCCCCATTCGAGCGGTGATACCCGGCGGTCCGCGGCTATCATCGAATCGAACCTAGGGGGGCCATGGACGGCGGCAGACAGCCGTCGTCCTTGCAAAGCGAAGCCTCCGAGAACAAGATTGTTGGGGGCGGGCCCGATCGACCGGGCCACGCGCGAGAGAGCATTCATGAGCGAAGCCGCACCGTCGACGACCGCGTCGCCGTCCGAGTCCGATGCCGGGCGTGCAGCGGCATGGCCGGTCTCCGGTGATGCCCTGGCGGGCGCGTTGCTGGACCTCGTCGAACGCTTCGAGCTGTGCTTCGCGGTGAAGGACGCCGCCTCGCTGCAGTACCGCTACGTCAATGGCCGCATGGCTGCGCTGTTCGGCGTCGCACCGGAGGCGATGCTCGGCACGTCCGATGCCCAGTGGCTGGAAGCTGCGCAGTGGCCGGCGCTGCGCACCGCCGAGCATGCCGCGATGGCCATGCCACGCGGCGCGCTGACCGAGCACAAGCTGGACATCGCCGGCGCGCGGCGCGAGTTCGGCGTGGCGCGTGTGCCGGTGCGTGCGGCCGACGGCCACCCGCTGGCGCTGTGCAGCCTGTGGTCCGAGCTCACCGCCCAGCGTCAGGCCGATGCCAAGCTGCAGCTGGCGCTGTCACAGCTCGAGCAACAGCAGCAGGCCACCGAGGCGCTGCGCCGCGAGACCCAGGACCAGAGCCTGCGCGACACCGTCACCGGCCTCTACCAGAAGATCCACTTCGAGGACCAGCTGCGCCGCGAGGTCGATCTGTCCTCGCGCGAGCACCGCGAGTTCTCGCTGGTCTCGATCGAGCTCGACCCGCCGGGCGCCGACGTGGCCGCGCTCGGCACCGCGGCGCGCACACGCATCCTCGAGGCGCTCGGCCGGCTGCTGCGCGGCAACACGCGGGCGATGGATGCCTCCTGCCGCCTCGACGAGAGCCGTTTCGCGGTGCTGCTGTCCGGCGTCGGCCTGGCCACCGCGCATTCGCGCATGGAAGGCCTGCGCCGCCAGTGCGCGACGCAGATGGTCGTGCTCGAAGGCCGCAACTTCGGCTTCACGGTGTCGATGGGCGTGGCGAGCTTCCCGCACACCGCGCACACGCAGGAGGCGTTGGTCGAAGCCGCCGAGACCGCGCTCGTCGAAGCACGCAAGCGCGGTGGCAACCACGTCACGCTGGCCAGCATCCGCTTCTCGGCGGAGTAGTGCTGGCTGAGCCGGCTCAGCCGGCCAGTCCCTTCTAGATCATGTACGCGGCCAGTGCGTACAGCATCATCGCGAAGACACGCTTCAGGCGTCGCACGTCCAGGCTGTGGGCAACGCGTGCGCCCAGCGGCGCGGTACTGACGCTGGCGGCCGCGATGCACACCAGCGCCGGCAGGTACAGGTAGCCCAGCGAGCCGGGCAGCGCGGTCGGCAGGTGCCAGCCGCCGATCACGTAGCCGAGCGTGCTGGCCAGCGCGATCGGAAAGCCCAGTGCCGCGCTCGTCGCGACGGCGTTGTGGATCGGCACGTTGCACCAGGTCATGAACGGCACCGAGACGAAGGCACCGCCCGCACCGACCAGGCCGGAGAGGAAGCCGATGCCGGCGCCCGCCGCACCCTGGCCGAGCCTGCCCGGCAGGCCACGCGTCGGCGCCGGCTTGCGGTCGAGCAGCATCTGCGTCGCCGAGAAGCCGACGAACAGCGCGAACAGCACGGCCAGCACGGCCCCCTTGATCAGTGCGAAGGCGCCGGCGCCGGCGGCCAGCGAGCCGAGCACGATGCCCGGCGCGATGCCGCGCACCAGGTCCCAGCGCACCGCGCCGCGCTTGTGGTGTGCACGCAGGCTGGAGATCGACGTGAACAGGATGGTCGACATCGAGGTGGCGATCGCCATCTTCACCGCCAGGTCCGGCGCGACGCCGCGTGACGAAATGATGTAGGTGACGAAGGGCACCATCAGCATGCCGCCGCCGATGCCCAGCAGCCCGGCGAGGAAGCCGGTGCAGGCGCCGAGCACGAGGAACTCGATCAGCAGCGTCGGAGGCGGTAGAAGCAGGGGCAGCGGCAAGGGCGTGGCGACGACGGGAAGAACATGGATTGTGCCGTCCCGGGCTTGCCGCTATAACGGACGCGCTTGCGGTGGGGGTCTGCATCCGGCCCAGTTGCTCCGGCGGCCAACAGCCGCGCATCGCGCCGCAGGCGAATCCCGTGCCCTTTCTGTATCGTCGGCCGATGTCGCGTCATCGGCGCGTGCTCTTGTCGTTGAGGAATTTCATGTCGCGCACCCTGAAGGATCTGCTGGCGCAAGGCGCCGAGTCCGCCGCCGCCGTCTCCGCACCCGGGCGCCCGGCGCTGTCCCACGGCGAGCTGCGCCACCTGATCGCGTCGACGCTGGTGCGCCTGAACGGCCTCGGTCTGGGTCGCAACGACCGCGTGGCGATCGTGCTCGACAACGGCCCCGAGATGGCCACCTGCTTCATGGCCTGCGCGAGCGGCGTGGCCAGTGCGCCGCTGAACCCGGCCTACCGCGCCGATGAGTTCGAGTTCTACCTGTCCGACCTCAACGCGAAGGCGCTGATCGTCTCGCGCGGCAGCACCTCGCCTGCGGTCGAGGTCGCCCAGAAGCTCGGCGTGCCGGTGGTCGACCTGGTGTCGGACGCCGCCCAGGCTGCCGGCAGCTTCATCCTCGAGCCGCGCGAGGCCCGCCCCGCGACACCTGCGACGAATGGTGGTTTCGCCCAGCCGGACGACATCTCGATGGTGCTGCACACCTCGGGCACGACCTCGCGGCCGAAGATCGTGCCACTGTCGCAGGGCAACCTCGCGGCGTCGGCCACGCACATCGCGCGCACGCTGCAATTCACGGCCAACGACTGTGGCCTGAACATCATGCCGTTGTTCCACATCCACGGCCTGATCGCCGGCGTGCTGGCGCCGCTGTCGGCCGGTTCGCAGGTGTTCTGCACGCCGGGCTTCAACGCGCTGAAGTTCTTCGGCTGGATGGACGAGGCCCGGCCCACCTGGTACACGGCCGTGCCGACCATGCACCAGGCCATCCTCGGCCGTGCCGCGCGCAGCGCCGACGTGATCGCGCGTCATCCGCTGCGCTTCCTGCGCTCGTCCTCGTCATCGATCCCGCCGCAGGTCATTCGCGAGCTGGAAGAGGTGTTCAAGGCGCCGCTGATCGAGGCCTACGGCATGACCGAGGCGACGCACCAGATGTGCTCCAACCCGCTGCCGCCGGCGCTGCGCAAGCCGGGCACCGTGGGCCCGTCGGGCGGCCCCGAGGTCGGCATCATGGCCGAGGACGGCACGCTGCTGTCGCGCGGCGAGACCGGCGAGATCGTCATCCGCGGCCCGAACGTCACCGCCGGCTACGAGAGCAACCCCAAGGCCAACGCCGAGGCCTTCGTCAACGGCTGGTTCCGCACCGGCGACCAGGGTGTGATGGACGCCGACGGCTACGTCTCGATCACCGGGCGACTGAAGGAGATCATCAATCGCGGTGGCGAGAAGATCAGCCCGCGCGAGGTCGACGAGATCCTGATGGACCACCCCGCGGTGGCGCAGGTGGTGTGCTTCGGCATGCCGCATCCCAAGCTCGGCGAGGAAGTCGCCGCAGTGGTGGTGCTGCGCGAGGGCCAGCAGGCCAGCGAACGCGAGCTGCAGGAGTTCGTTGCGCAGCACGCGGCCGATTTCAAGGTGCCGAAGAAGGTGCTGTTCATGGCCGAGATCCCCAAGGGTGCGACCGGCAAGCTGCAGCGCATCGGCCTGGCCGCCAAGCTCGGACTCGGCTGAGCCTCGCCTGGCCGCCCCACAGGATTCGACTCACAGGAGACCTCGCATGAAACCGTCCCAGCCCTTGAAAGTGTTGTGCCGTGGCCTGCTGGCCATGGCGGCCGCCGGCGTCAGCTTCGCCGCGTCGGCGTGGGAGCCGAGCAAGCCGATCGAGTTCGTCGTGCCCGCCGGCACCGGCGGAGGCGCCGACCAGATGGCGCGCTTCATCCAGGGCGTCGTCGCGAAGAACAAGCTGACGGCGCAGCCGATCGTCGTGGTCAACAAGTCCGGCGGCGCCGGCGCCGAGGGCTTCCTCGACGTCAAGGGCGACAAGGGCAACGCGAACAAGATCATCATCACGCTGTCCAACCTGTTCACCACGCCGCTGGCCACCGGCGTGCCGTTCAACTGGCGCGACCTGACGCCGGTGCAGATGCTGGCGCTCGACCAGTTCGTGCTGTGGGTCAACGAGGAGTCGCCCTACAAGACCGCGAAGGCCTACTACGAGGCGATCAAGGCCGGCACGCCGAACCAGTTCAAGATGGGCGGCACCGGCTCCAAGCAGGAAGACCAGATCATCACGGTCATGCTGGAGAAGGCGGCCGGCAAGAAGATGACCTACGTGCCCTTCAAGGGCGGTGGCGACGTGGCCGTGCAACTGGTGGGCAAGCACATCGACTCGACGGTCAACAACCCGATCGAGGCCGAGTCGCACTGGCGTGCCGGCAAGCTGCGCGCGCTGTGCGTGATGGACAAGGAGCCGCTGCCGTACAAGGACAAGGTGACCGGCACGCAGTCCTGGGCCGACCTGCCGACCTGCGCCTCGGCCGGCATCCCGGTCGAGTACGTGATGCTGCGCGGCATCTTCATGCCGCCGGGCGTGACGCCCGACCAGGTCAAGTACTACACCGACCTGTTCGCCAAGGTGCGTGCGCTGCCCGAGTGGAAGGACTTCATGAACAAGGGGGCCTTCCGCCAGACCGCGCTGTCCGGCCAGGAGTACTTCGACTGGCTCGGCCGCAACGAGCAGATGCACCGCGTGCTGATGAAGGAAGCGGGCTTCCTCGCCAACTGATCGCGCGCTACCACCATCGCCCAGCCGGCCGTCGAGCCGGCACAAGGAGGGAGAGTCCATGACGGACGAGAAGGAGTCCGGCGCCGAGCGCGCCGTAGGCAATCGCGGGCCGGAGATCGGCGTGGCCGTGCTGCTGCTGGCCATCGGCGTGATGGTCGTCGCCGACAGCCTGCGGGTGGGCATCGGCTGGGCGGACGATGGCCCGCGCTCGGGCTACTTTCCGTTCTACATCGGCCTGATGCTGATCGGCGCGAGCGGCTGGACGCTGGTGCGCGCGCTGGTCGGCCGCATGGCGCTGAAGGGTGAGTTCGCGACGCGCGGGCAGATCGGCATGGTGTTCGCGGTGCTGGTGCCGATGGTGGTGTACGTCGGCCTGATCGCCGGCCTGGGCATCTACGTGGCTTCGTTCGCGCTGATCACCTACTTCATGAAGCGCCATGGCCACTACGGCTGGCTGCTGACGGTGGTGGTGTCGGCAGCGGTGCCGGTCGCCTTCTTCCTGCTCTTCGAGCGCTGGTTCCTCGTGCTGCTGCCCAAGGGCCCGCTCGAGCGGGCGCTGGGCTTCTGAGGGGGCACGAGATGGAAGAACTCGGCAACCTCATCGCCGGCTTCGGCGTCGCGCTCTCCGGGCCCAACCTGCTGTACATGCTGGTGGGCATCGTGCTGGGCGTGCTGATCGGCGTGCTGCCCGGCCTGGGCGGCGCCAACGGCGTCGCCATCCTGCTGCCGCTGACCTTCAGCATGAACCCGACCTCGGCGATCATCATGCTCAGCTGCATCTACTGGGGTGCGCTGTTCGGCGGGGCGATCACCTCGATCCTGTTCAACATTCCCGGCGAGCCCTGGTCGGTGGCGACCACCTTCGACGGCTTCCCGATGGCGCAGCAGGGCCAGGCGGCGCAGGCGCTGACGGCCGCCTTCACCTCGTCCTTCGTCGGCGCCTTCTTCGCGGTGGTGCTGATCACCTTCCTCGCGCCCTGGCTGGCCAAGTTCGCGCTGAAGTTCGGCCCCGCCGAGTTCTTCGCCGTGCAGTTGCTGACCTTCTGCAGCTTCGTCGGCATGAGCAAGGAGCCGCCGGCCAAGACCATCGCCGCGATGATGCTCGGCTTCGCGCTCGCCGCCGTCGGCATGGACACCGTCACCGGCCAGCTGCGCATGACCTTCGGCGTGCCGGAACTGCTCAAGGGCTTCGACTTCCTGATCGCCGTGATCGGCCTGTTCGGCATCGGCGAGATCCTGCTGACGATGGAGGAGGGCCTGGCCTTCAAGGGCAAGAGCGCACGCATCAGCCCCAAGGTGGTGTGGCAGACCTGGGGCCAGATCCTCAGGCACTGGCGCGTGTTCCTGCGCTCGACCGCGATCGGCTGCTGGATGGGCATCACGCCCGGCGGCGCGACGCCGGCCTCGTTCATGGGCTATGGCGTGGCGCAGCGCTTCTCGAAGGAGCCGCAGAACTTCGGCAAGGGCGCGATCGAAGGTGTCATCGCGCCCGAGACCGCGGCGCATGCCGCCGGCACCTCGGCGCTGCTGCCGATGCTGACGCTGGGCATCCCCGGCTCGCCGACCGCCGCGGTGCTGCTCGGCGGCCTGCTGATCTGGGGCCTGCAGCCCGGGCCGATGCTGTTCGTCGAGCAGAAGGACTTCGTCTGGGGCCTGATCGCCTCGATGTACCTCGGCAACCTGGTCGGCCTGCTGGTCGTGCTGACCACCGTGCCCTGGTGGGCGGCGCTGCTGCGCATTCCGTTCTCGGTGATCGCGCCGGTGATCATCGTCATCTGCGCGATCGGCGCCTACACGGTGCACAGCTCGATGTTCGACGTGTGGATGATGCTGGTGTTCGGCGTGCTGGGCTACCTGTTCAAGAAGCTCAAGTACCCGCTGGCGCCGCTGGTGCTGGCGCTCGTGCTGGGCGACATGGCCGAGGCCAGCTTCCGCCAGGCGATGCTGCTGTCGCAGGGCAGCCTGGCCATCTTCTGGTCGAACGGACTGGTCGGCAGCATCGTCGCGCTGGCGCTGGCGATGCTGGTCTGGCCCTTGTGGACCTTCCTGCGCAAGACGCTGCGCTCGCGCGAGTACAGTCAGGCGAAGTGAGGATCAGAGAATGAAGATCGCGGTGGTCGGCGCCGGGGCGATCGGCGGCTACCTGGGGGCCAAGCTGGCCCGCTCGGGCGAGGATGTCACCTTCATCGCGCGCAATCGCAACCTCGAGGCCATCAACGCACGCGGCTTCCGCCTGATCCTCGAGGACGGCACGGAAGAGCATGCGCCGACCGCCAGGGCCGTGCAGCACATGGCCGAGGCCGGCCCGCAGGACGCGGTGCTGCTGACGCTGAAGGCACACCAGGTGAAGGACGTGCTGCCCGGTCTGCGCGAGCTGTTCGGCCCGCAGACCATGGTGGTGACGATGATCAACGGCATCCCCTGGTGGTACTTCCACAAGCTCGGCGGCGACTACGAAGGCCGGCGGCTGGACAGCGTCGACCCGGGCGGGCTGATCGACCAGCACATCGAGCACGAACGCATCATCGGCAGCATCGTCTACCCCGCCAGCGAACTGGTCGAGCCCGGCGTGGTCAAGGTCATCGAGGGCAACCGCTTCACGCTGGGCGAACTCGACGGCCAGCGCAGCGAACGCATCGACGCGCTGTCGCAGGTGATGATGCGCGCCGGCTTCAAGGCGCCGGTCAGCCGCGACATCCGCAGCGAGCTGTGGATCAAGCTGTGGGGCAACCTCAGCTTCAACCCGATCTCGGCGCTGACCCACGCGACGCTCGAGCAGATCTGCCGCTTCGGCCCGACCCGCGCGCTGGCCGCGGCGATGATGCGCGAGGGGCAGGCGGTGGCCGAGAAGCTCGGCGTGCGCTTCAAGATCTCGCTGGAGCAGCGCATCGCCGGTGCCGAGGCGGTCGGCGCCCACAAGACCTCGATGCTGCAGGACGTCGAGCATGGCCGTGCGCTCGAACTGGAGGCGCTGATCGGCTCGGTCGTCGAGCTCGGCCGCATCACCGAGACGCCGACGCCGACCATCGACGCGATCTACGCCGCAGCCAGCCTTCTGGCGCAGACGCTCGCGGGCCAGAAGGGGCGGCTGCACGTGCAGCCGCTGGGCTGATCAGCCGTAGCTGTTGACCAGGCGGCCGATGCCGTCGATCTCGACCTCGACGGTCGTGCCAGGCTTCATGGGCAGCACGCCGAGCGAGGTGCCGCACAGGATCACGTCGCCGGGTTGCAGCGTCATGTCCTGCGAGATGCGCGAGACCAGTTCGTGCGGCGGGAAGATCATGTCGGCGAGCGGGTAGTTCTGCCGTTCGCGCCCGCCGACGATCGTGCGCACCGCGGCCGCGGCCACGTCGAACTCGGTCTCGATGACCGGGCCGAACGCGCCGAAGCCGTCGAAGCCCTTGGCGCGGGTCCACTGCGGGAAGCTGGGATCGCGCTGCAGCAGCTCGATCGCGGTGACATCGTTCGCGCAGGCATAGCCGAGGATCTGGGCCGCCGCGTTCTCGGCGGTCACGGCCCTGGTGCGCCGGCCGATCACGATGGCCAGTTCACCTTCGTAGGCGACGCGGCCGACCTCGGGCGCCGGCGCGGCGATCGCCTGGCCGTGTGCGGCGTGGCTGTTCGGCGTCTTGACGAAGTACAAGGGTTCGGCCGGCGTCGCCCAGCCGTTCTTCTCGGCCGCGGCGCGGAAGTTGTTCCAGAGCGCCAGCATGGTGCCGACGCGGCAGGGCGTCAGCCACTCGACGCCGGCCACTGCGACACGCTCCCCGGTGGCCCGGTGCTCGCCGAACAGGTCGCCCTCGTGCACCGCCAGCTGGTCGCCCTCGAGCAGGCCGAAGAGTTCGCGGCCCTGGTGGCGGCAACGCATCCATTTCATCGGGTCTCCTGTCCGGCTCTTCTACTTGTCGAGCAGCGCCAGCACGGCCTGCCATTCGGCGTCGGTCACCGGCGTGATCGACAACCGGTTGCCCGGGCGCAGCAGCGCCATCGTCTGCAGCTGCGGCAGCTCGCGCATGCGCTTGAGCGACAGCAGCGTGGTCTTGCGGCGCAGCTTGACGTCGACCAGCAGCCAACGCGGCGTCTCGCGCGCCGACTTCGGATCGAAGTAGGGGCTCTTCGGGTCGAACTGCGTCTCGTCGGGGTAGGGCGTGCTGACCACTTCGGCGAGGCCGGCGACGCCGGGCTCGGCGCAGGACGAGTGATAGAACAGCACGCCGTCGCCGATGCGCATCGCATCGCGCATGAAGTTGCGCGCCTGGTAGTTGCGCACGCCGAACCACGGCACCGTCTGGCGGGGCGCCGCCGCGAGGTCGTCGATCGAGCACTCGGCGGGCTCGCTCTTCATCAGCCAGTGGGACATCGCGGCCGGGCTCGTGCGCTGCGGGGAGGAGAGGGTGTCCGCCACGAACCGGGAGCCGCATTCCTGAACCCAGGGGATTCAGGTGGGCGAGGTCAGCAAGGCTTCGGGTTCATCTGACGCGAGACGATCACACCTGCCAGGCGATGTTCCAAGCCCTTGCTCGCAAGAGCATCGGTTCAAGGAAATATAAGACTCACGCGAACGCGACGGACCCGACCATTCTACGACCGGCGCCGCGACCGCTCAGAGCAATTGGCCATCGGCGCCGAGGGTCTGATCGATGCGCTTGATGAGCGCATCGACGTCGACCTCACCCTCGCCCGTGCGTGCCGCCGGCGCGCTCGGGCGCTCGGCCAGCGCGAAGGCGAGGTTCAGCGCCGCCAGCACCGCGATGCGCTCGCGCGCCTTGACCTTGCCGGCGTCGCGGATCGCGCTCATCTCGCGGTCGACGTTGCTGACTGCTTCGAGCAAGGAAGTCTCGCCGCCGTCGGGGCAGCCGAGGATGTAGCTCTGCCCCATGATCGTCACTTCGATCTGCTTCACGGCGCGCTCCCGGCGCCGTTGCCGGCCTCCGCAGGCAGCCGCTCGAGCAGGGCGTCGATGCGACCGCGCGCCGCGTTCAGCCGCGAGCGCAGGCTGTCGCGCTCCTGCGTGACCGCGGCGAGCTGTTCGTCGAGCAGTTGCTGGGTGCGCTGCAGTTCCTGGTGCCTCAGCAGCAGGCGTTCGACCCGTTCCGCAAGATCCTGGAGTTGGGACATGGCGCACGAAGAGGTGGGCGGAGCCGGAATTGTAGGCCCCGGGGCCTGTGCAGCCGGGCAGCTGCCCGTGCAGCGCGTCACGCGCGATCAGCTCGGATCCCGCCGCTGCGGGTCGTCCTCGGAGTCCAGCGGAGCAGGCATGGTGAGCAGCCGGTTCGGCGAGCTCGGCTCCCACAGCGACGCGGGTTGCGTCTCGGGGTTCGCCGTCGCGGCATGCAGCAGCGCCAGGCTGGCACGCGAGCCGACCTGGCGCAGCAACTGCAGCTGGCGCTGAGTCCAGACCACCGGCGCGCCGGCCTGCTCGCAGCTGAAGGTGCCGAATGGCACGCCGTTGACCGAGAAGCAGACGTCGAGTACCGAGTACAGGTCGAGCGGACGCAGGTAGTCGTCGACGAAGGCCGCGGTGGTCGGGGTGGTTCCGTGCGTCGGGTGCGTTGACGCAGCCGTCGGCAACCAAGTGCATCGAAGTAGGGCCCGGACGCGGCATTGAGCATGTCGGTCGCGCCGACGATGCGGTCGACGCGCCGGTCGTACATCGCCATGCAGCGCAGCGCGCGGCCCTCCGCCGTGTCGATGAAGATCCACACACCCGAGCGCGTGCAGCCGATCAGATCGGCAATGGCGCGTGTCAGCAGTTCGAAGAACTGGTCGCGATCAATCTCGCCGCGGTCGAGGCGGCCGCAGATCTCCTGGATGTCCTTGACATCGGGCATGGCTGGATTCTGGGCAGGTTTCACACTCCGAAGACACTGCAAGGTCTTGCAGGGTCCCCGTGAACAAGGGGGTCAGGACGAGGCCGGGCGCGAGTCGCAGAAGGCCGCCACGCCGCACTCGCGGCAGCGCGGCTGGCGCGCCTGGCACACGTAGCGGCCGTGCAGGATCAGCCAGTGGTGGGCATCGACCAGGTAGGCCGGCGGGATGCGTGCCAGCAGGCCGTCCTCGACCTCGCGCACGTTGCGGCCGGGCGCCAGCCCGGTGCGGTTGGCGACGCGGAAGATGTGCGTGTCGACCGCCATCGTCGGCTCGCCGAAGGCGACGTTGAGCACCACGTTGGCGGTCTTGCGTCCGACGCCGGGCAGGGCTTCCAGCGCCTCGCGCGAGCGCGGCACCTCGCCGCCATGCTGTTCGACGAGCAGCCGGCAGGTCTCGTACAGGTTGCGCGCCTTGGTGCGGAACAGGCCGATGGTGCGGATCTGCTCGGTCAGCGCGGGCAGGCCCAGCGCCAGCATGCGCTGTGGCGTGTTCGCCAGCGGGAACAGGCGCCGTGTCGCCTTGTTGACGCCGGCGTCGGTGGCCTGCGCCGACAGCAGCACCGCGGCGAGCAGTTCGAAGACGTTGGTGTATTCGAGCTCGGTCAGCGGGTTCGGGTTGGCGGCCTTCAGCGTGGCGAAGAAGGGCTCGATCAGTCGTGATTCCATCGGCATCAGTCGGAAGACGGCAGCCGTGCCCGGGCACGTGCCAGGGCCGCCTCGATGATCGCGCGCTTGCGCTCGATCACCGCCGGATCGGTGTGCCGGGTGTGGCTGGGCAGGTCGGCCAGCTTGGCCTCGGCCTTGGCCGCCAGTCGCAGGTCGTTGTCGCGGGCCGCCCGCTCCAGCCGCAGCTTGCGGAAGGCGTAGCGGTCACGGGCCGTGTCGGCCTGGGCGTTGCTCCACGCTGCCCAGCCGCTGCGTCCGTCACCGACCTCGACCAGCGAGATGCAGTCGACCGGGCAGGCCGGGATGCACAGCTCGCAGCCGGTGCACTGCGATGCGACCACCGTGTGCATCAGCTTCGCGGCGCCGACGATGCAATCGACCGGGCAGGCCTTGATGCACAGCGTGCAGCCGATGCACCAGGCCTCGTCGATCAGCGCCAGGCGCAAGGGGCCCTCGGTGCCGTGGGCCGGATTCAGCGGCCGGACCGGCCGGCCGGTGAGGGCGGCCAGCCGCGCGATGCCCTCGGCGCCACCCGGCGGGCATTGGTCTATGCCGGCCTCGCCGGCCGCCACCGCCCGCGCGTAGGCCGCGCAGTCGGGGTAGCCGCAGCGGGTGCACTGCGTCTGCGGCAGCGCGGCGTCGATTTGCCGGGCGAGGTGATCGGTCGGGAGCACGCGCCGATTATCGGGCGCGGCTGCGCGCCTTCTTCGCCGGGGCAGCGGCGCTGCGCGGTGTGTCCTGGTGCGCGGCAATGAAGCTGCGCACCTCCGGATAGACCTTCTCGCGCCAGCGGCGGCCCGAGAAGATGCCGTAGTGGCCGGCACCGATCACGTCGTAGTGGAACTGGCGCGACTTCGGGATGCCGGTGCACAGGTCGTGCGCGGCGCGCGTCTGGCCCGCGCCGGAGATGTCGTCGAGCTCGCCCTCGATGGTCAGCAGCGCGGTGCCGCGGATGTCCTGCGGCCGCACCAGCTGGCCGTGGACCTGCCAGGTGCCGTTGACCAGCGCGAAGTCCTGGAACACCGTCTTGATGGTGTCGAGGTAGTACTCGGCCGGCATGTCCAGCACGGCGTTGTATTCGTCGTAGAACTCGCGGTGCGACTCGGCGCTGTCGCCGTCGCCGCGCACCAGGTCGAGGAAGTAGTCGTAGTGCGAACTCAGATGGCGGTCCGGGTTCATCGCCACGAAGCCGCTGTGCTGCAGGAAGCCCGGATACACCGGGCGGCCGGCGCCGGGGTAGTTGACCGGCACGCGGTAGATGACGTTGTGCTCGAACCAGTTGTGGCTCTTGTTCATCGCCAGGTTGTTCACCGCGGTCGGGCTCTTGCGGGCGTCGATCGGGCCGCCCATCATCGTCATCGTGCGCGGGGTGGTTTCACCGTTGCTGGCCATCAGCGAGATCGCCGCGAGCACCGGCACGGTGGGCTGGCACACCGAGATCACGTTCACTTCCGGGCCGATGTGGCGGATGAACTCCTGCACGTAGGCGACGTAGTCGTCCAGGTGGAAGGGGCCGATCTCGTGCGGCACCATGCGCGCGTCGGTCCAGTCGGTGATGAAGACCTTGTGGTCGCGCAGCAGCGCACGCACCGTGTCGCGCAGCAGCGTCGAGTGGTGCCCGGACAGCGGCGCGACGATCAACACCGTCGGGTGCTTCTTCATCGCGTCGAGCACGCGCAGGTCGTCGCTGAAGCGCTTGAAGCGCAGCAGGCGGCAGAACGGCTTGTCCAGCGCCACCTGCTGCTGCACCGCCACGTCGACACCGTCGACCTCCACCGAGGTGATGTTGAACTCCGGCTTCTCGTACTCCTTCGAGAGGCGGTGCATCAGGTCCAGGCCGGCGGAGACCCGGTCGGCCATCGGCGTGTGCGCGAACGGCGACAGCGGGTGGCTGTACAGCTTGGACGATGCGCTGGCGAACTCGGCGAACGGGCTGAGCAGCGCGCGCTGGGTCTCGTACAACTGGTAAAGCATGGTCACTGACCCTTCTTGGTGCGATGCAGCATTCTAGGAACAATGCTTGCATGGTGCTGTCGCTGCGGGTATGTAGAAACCCCGATCGAGCATCAAAAAGGGGCGCAAATCGCGCCCCTTGCTGTCGCCGGTGTGACAGGCCTTCGCGTCAGGACACCTTGGCGATCGCCGCGACCACCGCGTCGATGTTCTTGCTGTTCAGCGCGGCAACGCAGATCCGCCCCGAATCGACGCCATAGATGCCGAACTCGCCGCGAAGTCGCTGCATCTGCTCCTTGTTCAGCCCCGAGTAGCTGAACATGCCACGCTGGCGGGTGATGAAGCTGATGTCCTGCTTGACGCCGGCGGCGGCCAGCTTCTCCTGCAGCGCCTGGCGCATCTGCTTGATGCGCACGCGCATGCCGGCCAGTTCGTCCTCCCACATCGCGCGCAGCGCGGGCGTGGTCAGCACCATCGCGACCACCTGGGCGCCGTGGATCGGCGGGTTGGAGTAGTTGGTGCGGATCACGCGCTTGAGCTGGCTCAGCACGCGGTCGGCCTCGTCCTTCGACTCGCAGACCACGCTGAGCGCACCGACACGCTCACCGTAAAGCGAGAAGCTCTTCGAGAAGCTGGTCGAGACGAAGAAGTCCAGGCCGCTGGCGATGAACTGGCCGATCACCGCGCCGTCCTCGGCGATGCCGTCGCCGAAGCCCTGGTAGGCCATGTCGAGGAAGGGCACCAGGCCGCGCGCCTTCACCGCCTCGACCACCTGCGTCCATTGCGCCGGCGTGATGTCGTAGCCGGTCGGGTTGTGGCAGCAGGCGTGCAGCACGACGATGGTGCCGGCCGGCGCGGCGTTCAGCGCCGCCAGCATGCCGGCGAAGTTGACGCCCTTGGCCGCGGCGTCGTAGTAGGCGTAGTTCTCGACCGGGAAACCGGCGCTCTCGAACAGCGCGCGGTGGTTCTCCCAGCTCGGGTCGCTGATCAGCACCTTGGCGCCCGGGCGCAGGCGCTTGAGGAAGTCGGCGCCGAGCTTCAGGCCGCCGGTACCGCCCAGCGCCTGCACGGTGGCGATGCGGCCGGCCTTGACAGCGGCGCTGTCGGCGCCGAACACCAGGCCCTGCACGGCCTTGTCGTAGGCGGCGATGCCGTCGATCGGCAGGTAGCCACGCGCCTTCGGCGCCTCCATCATCAGCTTCTCGGCTTCCTGCACGCACTTGAGCAGCGGCAGTTTGCCGTCGTCGTCGTAGTAGACGCCGACGCCGAGGTTGACCTTCGCCGGGTTGGTGTCCGCCGCGAACTGCTCGTTGAGGCCGAGGATGGGGTCGCGCGGGGCCATTTCGACGGCGGCGAACAGCGACGGTGAGGGCGAAGACATGGTCAGTCCTTGTCAGTAGAGCGTGGGGGCGATTTCCGTTAACCTGTTCGATTGCCTTGCAATCACGCGAGGTGGGTTAACCCGGAGATTTTATCCGCCATGGCCGACTCCCACGAAGTCAGCGACCTTCGCCCCGCCGAGGCGGCGGCCGCGCTGCCGGCCGGCGAGTTCGCCAGCTTTCCCGATTCGCCGTTCCAGCTGTTCATGCCCTACCCGCCGGCGGGCGACCAGCCGGCAGCGATCGCACAGCTCGCCGAGGGCATCGCGGACGGCCTGAGCTACCAGACGCTGCTTGGTGTCACTGGTTCGGGCAAGACCTTCACGATGGCCAACGTGATCGCGCGGCTGGGCCGGCCGGCGATCGTCTTCGCGCCGAACAAGACGCTGGCCGCGCAGCTCTACAGCGAGTTTCGCGAGTTCTTTCCGAAGAACGCCGTCGAGTACTTCGTCAGCTACTACGACTACTACCAGCCCGAGGCCTACGTGCCGCAGCGCGACCTGTTCATCGAGAAGGACAGCTCGATCAACGAGCAGATCGAGCAGATGCGGCTGTCGGCCACCAAGAGCCTGCTCGAGCGGCGTGACGTGATCATCGTCGCCAGCGTCAGCGCGATCTACGGCATCGGCAACCCGTCCGACTACCACCGCATGGTGATGACCATGCGCGTAGGCGACAAGATGGGCCAGCGCGACGTCATCGCGCACCTGATCCGCATGCAGTACCAGCGCAACGAGACCGACTTCTCGCGCGGTACCTTCCGCGTGCGCGGCGACACGATCGACGTGTTCCCGGCCGAACACTCCGAGCTGGCGATCCGCATCGAGCTGTTCGACGACGAGATCGAGACGCTGCAGCTGTTCGACCCGCTCACCGGCAAGATCCGCCAGAAGATCCCGCGTTTCACCGTCTACCCGTCGAGCCACTACGTGACGCCGCGCGACCGCGTGGTCGCGGCGATCGAGACCATCAAGGCCGAGCTGCGCGAGCGGCTGGACGAACTGGTCAAGGCGGGCAAGCTGGTCGAGGCGCAGCGCCTGGAGCAGCGCACCCGCTTCGACCTCGAGATGCTGCAGGAGGTCGGCCACTGCAAGGGCATCGAGAACTACACGCGGCACCTGTCGGGCGCGGCGCCGGGCGAGCCGCCGCCGACGCTGGTCGACTACCTTCCGGCCGACGCGCTGATGTTCCTCGACGAGAGCCACGTGCTGATCGGCCAGCTCGGCGGCATGTTCAACGGCGACCGGGCCCGCAAGACGGTGCTGGTCGAGTACGGCTTCCGCCTGCCCAGCGCGCTGGACAACCGGCCGCTGAAGTTCGAGGAGTTCGAGAGGAAGATGCGCCAGGCGGTGTTCGTCACCGCGACGCCAGCCGACTACGAGAAGACGCATGCCGGTCAGGTGGTGGAACAACTGGTGCGGCCGACCGGACTGATCGATCCGGAGGTCGAGGTGCGACCCGCGACCCATCAGGTCGACGACGTGCTGCAGGAGATCCGCGAGCGCGTGAAGATCAACGAGCGTGTGCTGATCACGACGCTGACCAAGCGCATGGCCGAGCAACTGACCGACTACCTCAGCGACAACGGCGTCAAGGTGCGCTACCTGCACAGCGACGTCGACAACATCGAGCGCGTCGAGATCCTGCGCGACCTGCGCCTGGGCACCTTCGATGTGCTGGTCGGCATCAACCTGCTGCGCGAAGGCCTGGACATTCCCGAGGTGTCGCTGGTCGCCATCCTCGACGCCGACAAGGAAGGCTTCCTGCGTGCCGAGCGCAGCCTGATCCAGACCGTCGGGCGGGCGGCGCGCAACCTCAATGGCCGCGCCATCCTGTACGCCGACAAGATCACCGACTCGATGCGCAGGGCGATCGACGAGACCGAACGCCGTCGCGCCAAGCAGATCGCCTTCAACGCCGAGCACGGCATCGTGCCGCGCGGCGTCAGCAAGCGCATCAAGGACCTGATCGACGGCGTCTACAGCGAGAAGAGCGCGAAGGACGACCTCAAGGCTGCCACCGAGGCCGCGGCGGTCGAGGCGATGAGCGAGAAGGACCTGGCCAAGCGCATCAAGCTTCTCGAGAAGCAGATGCTCGACCACGCGCGCAACCTCGAGTTCGAGAAGGCGGCGCGGGTACGCGACCAGTTGGCGCTGCTGCGCGAGCAGGCCTTCGGCGCGACCGGCCACGACGTCAACGTCGTGCCGCTGGTGCCTGGTGCGTCGTCGGGCCGCTGAGGGCGAAGCGCGGCGTCAGGGTCGCTTCGGGCAGTCGCCGCCCAGCGAGACCGTGCCGTCCTTGCACTCGGTGAGGATGGGAGCCTGAGACCGGGCCGGTGCGCTGGCCGAGGCCTGGTAGACGATCTTCTGCCGCCCCAGGTCGCATTGGCCGACGACCTTGCCCGCCACCGGCTTGTCGGCCGGCACCGTGGCGAGCGTCCAGCCCGTCGCGCCGGAGGCCTGGATACGGGCCTCGATCTGCTTCTGGATCGCCTCGCAGTTGCTGGCCATGCCCACGGCCGGAGCGAGCGCGAGCAGCAGGGCCGAAGTGCGCCAGAGCAGCGGGGCGGGGTGCTTGCTCAATCGCATTGTTCCTCCGCGTCGATGCGCAGCTGTCGTCGCGTGGCGCGGCTGACGCGCGTCAGCGCGCGGATGCGCAGCGCCGAGCCGGCCGGCAGGTCGACCTCGCACTGGTAATCCAGGCTGTCGGCCTGGCCTGGGTTGCTGGTCGGGATCTGGCGCGACCAGGCGCGCCGGCCGTCGAGTTCGACGCTCAGCGCGTGCCAGGCGTCGGCGGGCGGTGTCGGGCAGCCGACGACGAAACGGACGTCGACGAGGAAGCGCCGTTCGCGCGTCAATGCCGGTGGGACATCCAGCGTGGCAATGTCGGCGTCGCCGGCGTCGGTCATCCAGCGTTCGGGTCGGGCTTGAGGCATGCGATAGCTTGCCATGGCCGGGCGGGCACACCGGGCCGCTGCGACAATGGAGATGATGGATCAGGCAACAAGATGATCTCCAGTGTTCTGTTCGTGTGCATGGGCAACATCTGCCGGTCGCCGACGGCCGAGGCCGTGTTGCGACACAAGCTGCACGGCGCGGGCCTGCACGAGCGGGTGAGGGTGGACTCGGCCGGCACGCATGCGTGGCATGCGGGCGCTCCGCCCGACGAGCGTTCGATCGTGCATGCCGCCCGGCGCGGCTACGACCTGCGCCCCCTGCGTGCCCGCGAGGTGGTCGATGCCGACTTCGACCAGTTCGACCTGATCCTGGCAATGGACTGGGACAACCTGGCCCTGCTGGAGGAACGCTGCCCGCCGCCGTATCGGCGCAAGCTCGGACGGCTGACAGAACACTGCCGCCGACACGACAGCCCGGTGGTACCCGACCCCTATGCCGGCGGCGCGCAGGGCTTCGAGGAGGTGCTCGACCTGGTCGAGGACGCCTGCGACGGGTTGCTGCAGTTGCTGTCCGGGCCGACCCTGTCGCGCTGAGGGGAACTTCCGGGCGCGATCCCGACCAAAACAGTGGGTCTCAGGTATACTCGACCAAACCGCTCGGGAATGACCGGCGGTGGGCGGGAGCCGACTGCCTGGACAGTTTCCAGAACCCCGTGCCGTTGCCGGCTTTAGGAGATGTGAGATGCGACTGACCACCAAGGGCCGTTTCGCCGTGACCGCCATGATCGACCTGGCTCTGCGTGAGCACACCGGTCCGGTGGCGCTGGCGGCCATCAGCGCCCGCCAGCAGATCTCGCTGTCGTACCTGGAGCAGCTGTTCGGCAAGCTGCGCCGCCACGAACTGGTCGAAAGCACCCGTGGCCCGGGCGGCGGCTACTCGCTGGGCCGCAAGGCCGAGGAAATCACCGTGGCCGACATCATCGTCGCCGTCGACGAGCCGCTGGACGCCACCGGCTGCGGCGGCAAGGGCGACTGCATGGGCGAGGAGAGCGGCAAGTGCATGACGCACGACCTGTGGGCCGGGCTGAACGCCAAGATGATCGAATTCCTCGACTCGGTGTCGCTGAAGAAGCTGGTCGACGAGCAGATCGCCAAGGGCGTCTCGATCGAGGAGCACCCGGTCAAGCGCGCGATCTCGAGCCAGCCGGTCGTCAAGCCGATCAAGGTCACCGCGCCGAACTCGGTGTTCGCGCTCGGAAACGCCTTCAACAAGTAAGTCATCGACGCTCGCCGCCGCGCTGTTTCTCATGGACATGACCCCGCATTTCCCGATCTACATGGACTACGGTGCCACCAACCCGGTGGACCAGCGTGTGGTCGACGCGATGATCCCCTGGCTGCGCGAGCACTTCGGCAACCCGGCCTCGCGCAGCCATGCCTGGGGCTGGGAAGCGGAGGCGGCGGTCGAGAAGGCGCGTGAGCAGGTGGCCGAACTGATCGGTGCCGACCCGCGCGAGATCGTCTGGACTTCGGGCGCCACCGAGTCGAACAACCTCGCGCTGAAGGGCGCGGCGCAGTTCTACAAGGGCCGTGGCAAGCACATCATCACCGTCAAGACCGAGCACAAGGCCGTGCTCGACACGGTGCGCGAGCTGGAGCGCCAGGGTTTCGAAGCGACCTACCTCGACGTGCAGGAAGACGGCCTGATCGATTTCGACAGGCTGAAGGCGGCGATGCGCCCGGACACCATCCTGGTCTCGGTGATGTTCGTCAACAACGAGATCGGCGTGGTCCAGGACATCCCGGCGATCGGCGCGATGTGCCGTGAGCGCGGCATCATCTTCCACGTCGACGCGGCGCAGGCCACCGGCAAGGTCGCGATCGACCTCGCCCAACTGCCGGTCGACCTGATGAGCCTGGCCTCGCACAAGACCTACGGCCCCAAGGGCATCGGCGCGCTGTACGTGCGGCGCAAGCCGCGCGTGCGCATCGAGGCGCAGATGCATGGCGGCGGCCACGAGCGCGGCATGCGCTCGGGTACGCTGCCCACGCACCAGATCGTCGGCATGGGCGAGGCCTTCCGCATCGCCCGCGAGGAGATGGGCACCGAACTAGAGCGCATCCGCATGCTGCAGAAGCGCCTGATCGACGGTCTGTCCGACATCGAGCAGACCTTCCTCAACGGCCACCCCGAGAAGCGTGTTCCGCACAACGTGAACATGAGCTTCAACTTCGTCGAGGGCGAGTCGCTGATCATGGGCATCAAGGGCATCGCGGTGTCCTCGGGCTCGGCCTGCACCTCGGCCAGCCTGGAGCCGAGCTACGTGCTGCGTGCGCTGGGCCGTTCCGACGAACTGGCGCATTCGAGCCTGCGCATGACGATCGGCCGCTTCACCACCGAGGACGAGATCGACTACGTGGTCAGCACCTTGAAAGACCGCGTGGCCAAACTGCGCGAACTGTCGCCGCTGTGGGAGATGTACCAGGACGGCGTGGACATCAGCACCATCCAGTGGACGGCGCACTGAAGAACGAGTTGTTGGAGCAGCACCATGGCATACAGCGAAAAGGTCGTCGACCACTACGAGAACCCGCGCAACGTCGGCTCCTTCGAGAAGGGTGACGAGACGGTTGGCACCGGCATGGTCGGCGCGCCGGCCTGCGGCGACGTGATGAAGCTGCAGATCAAGGTCAACCCGGCCACCGGGCTGATCGAGGACGCGAAGTTCAAGACCTACGGCTGCGGCTCGGCGATCGCGTCGAGTTCGCTGGTCACCGAATGGGTCAAGGGCAAGTCGCTCGACGAGGCGCTGACCATCAAGAACACCCACATCGCCGAGGAGCTGGCGCTGCCGCCGGTGAAGATCCACTGCTCGATCCTCGCCGAAGACGCGATCAAGGCGGCGGTCAACGACTACAAGGCCAAGACGGGCCAGCCGGCTGGCCAGGCGCAGTGAACGATCCCATGGCTGTCACCCTCACCGAACGTGCCGCCAAGCACGTGACGCGCTACCTCACCAAGCGGGGCAAGGGCGTCGGCGTGCGGCTGGGCGTGAAGACGACCGGCTGCTCGGGCCTGGCCTACAAGCTGGAATACGCCGACGAACTGGCGCCCGAGGACATCGTCTTCGAGGGCCATGGCGTGAAGGTGCTGGTCGATCCGAAGAGCCTGCCCTACATCGATGGCACGGAACTTGACTTCGTGCGCGAAGGGCTGAACGAAGGTTTCAAATTCCACAATCCGCGCGAGAAGGACCGCTGCGGTTGCGGCGAATCGTTCCGCGTCTGAGCGCCTCTGCCACTCCACTGAAGGCGCGGCGTCAGGCCGCGTTTTCTTTTCCACAGTTGTTTCATCCGATCGCCGTCGCGACCATGAAGCTGGACGACAACGACTTCGACCTGTTCGGCGTGGCCCGGCGCTTCGCGCAGGAGCGCAGCGAGCTCGACGCGCGCTGGCGCGCATTGCAGGCCGAGGTGCACCCCGACCGCTTCGCCTCCGAAGGCGCCGCTGCGCAGCGTGTCGCGGTGCAGTGGGCGGTGCGGGTCAACGAGGCCTACCAGCGCTTGAAGGATCCGCTCAAGCGGGCCGCCTACCTCTGCGAGCTGGCCGGCCAGCGCATCGACGCCGAGAACAACACCGCGATGCCCGGGGCCTTCCTGATGCAGCAGATGGAGTGGCGCGAGGCGCTGGACGACGCGCATGTCGAGGCCGACGTCGAGGCGCTGGCCGAGCAGGTCGCCGCCCGTCGGCAGGAGTCGCTGGAGAGCGTCCGGCGCCTGCTCGACGACGAGAACGACGCCGCCGCTGCGGCCCAGCAGGTCAGAGCCCTCATGTTCATCGAGCGCTTTGCCGACGACGTCGATCGCCGCCTCGAGGCGCTGGGACAATAGCGGCATGGCCTTGCTCCAGATCTCCGAGCCCGGCGGCTCGCCCGACCCGCACCAGCGCCGCATCGCGGTCGGCATCGACCTCGGCACCACGCATTCGCTGGTCGCCGCGGTACGTCACGGCGTCGCCGAGTGCCTGCCCGACGAGCACGGCAAGGTGATCCTGCCGTCGGCGGTGCGCTACCTGCCGCAGGGCCGCCGGCAGATCGGCGCGGCGGCGCTTGCCGACGCGGTGCTCGACCCGAAGAACACCATCGTCTCGGTCAAGCGATTCATGGGCCGCGGCCTGGCCGATGTCGCCGGCCGCGACAAGCTGCCCTACGACTTCGTCGATGCGCCGGGCATGCTCAAGCTGCGCACCGTCGATGGCGAGAAGTCGCCGGTCGAAGTGTCGGCCGAGATCCTGGCCTCGCTGCGCCAGCGCGCCGAGGACAGCTTCGACGACGAACTGTTCGGCGCGGTGATCACCGTGCCGGCCTACTTCGACGATGCGCAGCGCCAGGCCACCAAGGACGCGGCGCAGCTGGCCGGCCTGAACGTGCTGCGCCTGATCAGCGAGCCGACCGCGGCGGCCATCGCCTACGGGCTGGAGCATGGCTCGGAAGGGCTGTATGCCGTCTACGACCTGGGCGGCGGCACTTTCGACATCTCGCTGCTGCGCCTGTCGGCCGGCGTGTTCGAGGTGGTGGCCACCGGCGGCGACTCGGCACTCGGCGGCGACGACTTCGATGCGCTGCTGGCTTCGCTCGCGCTGGAGCGTGCCGGCCTCGCCGCGACCACAGCAGAAGACAAACGTGCGATCCTCGCCGCCGCGCGTGCGGCCAAGGAGAAGCTGTCGGCTGCCGACCATGCCAGCCTGGCCTGCCCGCTGGCGGCCGGCGAGCTCGACGTGCGCGTCACGCGGGCCGAATTCAATGCGCTCACCGAACCGCTGGTCGCGCGGACACTGGCCGCCGTGCGCAAGGTGCTGCGCGACGCCAAGGTCGGCAAGGACGAGGTGCAGGGTGTGGTGATGGTCGGTGGCTCGACGCGCATGCCGCGCGTGCAGGCCGCGGTCGGCGAACTGTTCGGGCGTGTGCCGCTGACCAACCTCAACCCCGACGAGGTGGTGGCGCTGGGCGCGGCCATCCAGGCCAACGCGCTGGCCGGCAATGCCGGTGCCGACGAACTGCTGCTGCTCGACGTGATCCCGCTGTCGCTCGGGCTCGAGACCATGGGTGGTCTCGTCGAGCGGGTCATTCCGCGCAACGCGACGATCCCGACGGCGGCCGCGCAGGACTTCACCACCTTCAAGGACGGCCAGACCGCGATGGCCATCCACGTGCTGCAGGGCGAGCGCGAACTGGTGTCCGACTGCCGCTCGCTGGCCCGCTTCGAACTGCGCGGCATCCCGCCGATGGTGGCCGGCGCGGCGCGCATCCGCGTCACCTTCCAGGTCGATGCCGACGGGCTGTTGAGCGTCTCGGCGCGCGAGGAGACCTCGGGGGTCGAATCGGCGATCACCGTCAAGCCGAGCTACGGCCTGTCCGACGACGACATCGCGCGCATGCTGACCGAGAGCTTCTCCAGCGCCGAGCAGGACATGCACGAACGCAGCCTGCGCGAGTCGCGCGTCGAGGCCGAGCGGCTGCTGCTGGCCACGCGCGCCGCGCTGGCGGCCGACGGCGACCTGCTCGACGACGCCGGCCGCGCGGCGATCGAGGCGCAGCTGGCGGCGGTCGAAGCGGCGCGCGAGGCCAGCGACCACCACCGCATCGATGCCGCCGTCGAGGCGCTCGCCAAGAGCACCGAGGCCTTCGCCGCCGAACGCATGAACCGCGGCATCCGCCAGGCCCTGGCCGGAAAGCGCGTCGAGGACGTCTGAGACCTATGCCCGTCATCCGCATCCTGCCCCACCCCGAGTACTGCCCGAACGGTGCCGAGATCAGCGCGCCGGCCGGCACCTCGCTGTGCGAGGCCATGCTCGACAACGACGTCGAGATCGAGCACGCCTGCGAGCTGAGCTGCGCCTGCACCACCTGCCACGTGGTGGTGCGCGAGGGCTTCAAGTCGCTCGGCGAGATGGACGAGAGCGAAGAAGACCTGCTCGACCGCGCCTGGGGCCTGGAGCCGACCTCGCGCCTGTCCTGCCAGGCCATCCTGTCGAATCAGGACGTCACGATCGAGATCCCGAAGTACTCGATCAACCACGCCAAAGAAAAGCACTGAAGGTGCTTTCGGCGAGGCTCATGTCGCGCAGCGACGTGATGCCGGAGCCAGAAGCACCGAGCAAAAAGAACCCCCGGGCCGTGAGGCGCGGGGGTTGCTCGAAAGGGACGAGGCCCTGCTGAGGAGACAGCGATGGTTGCTCTGCCAACCATCGCTCGATCTCTAGCAAGCAGCGTGCCTTGTTCGCCGGTTCAGGCCGCCTGCGCTTCCACGTGGCCGTGGCGGGTGTAGAGGAAGTCCAGCACCTCCTTGCGGCAGTGCGTGTAGCGGGCGTCCTCGGCCAGTTCGACGCGGTCGCGCGGCCGCGGCAGGTCGACGCTCAGGATCTCGCCGATCGTCGCCGCCGGGCCGTTGGTCATCATCACGATGCGGTCGGAGAGCAGCACGGCCTCGTCGACGTCGTGGGTGACCATCACCACCGTGCTCCTGGTGCGCGCGACGATCTTCAGCAGCTCGTCCTGCAGCTTGGCGCGGGTCAGGGCGTCGAGCGCGCCGAAGGGCTCGTCCATCAGCAGCACCTTGGGCTCCATCGCCAGCGCGCGGGCGATGCCCACACGTTGCTTCATGCCGCCGGAGATCTCGTGCGGGCGCTTGGTGGTGGCGTGCCCCATGCCGACCAGTTCGAGCGCCGCCTGGGTGCGCTGCTTCAGTTCGGTGCGCGATTCGCGCTCGCCGAACACCCGTTCCACCGCCAGGTGCACGTTCTCGAAGCAGGTCAGCCAGGGCAGCAGCGAGTGGTTCTGGAACACCACGGCACGTTCCGGCCCCGGTGCGGCGATCTCGCGGTTGTCGCACAGCAGCACGCCGCTGCTCGGCTTGATCAGGCCGGCGATCAGGTTCAGCAGCGTCGACTTGCCGCAGCCCGAGTGGCCGATCAGCGTGATGAACTCGCCCTGGGCCACGTCGAGGTTGATCTCGCGCAGCGCGTGGAAGCGGCCCTTCTTGGTGCTGAACACCATCTCGGCGTTCTGGACCTGGATGAAGTTGTTCATGATGAGGTACTCCCGGCTCAGTGGTGTTCGTCGTAGCTGAAGCGCTTGGCGATGCTGATCAGCAGTGCTTCGAGCAGCAGGCCGACCACGCCGATCACGACGATGGCGATCAGGATGTGCTTGACGTTGAGGTTGTTCCACTCGTCCCAGACCCAGAAACCGATGCCGACGCCGCCGGTCAGCATCTCGGCCGCGACGATCACCAGCCAGGCCGTGCCCACCGACAGGCGCACGCCGGTCAGCATGTAGGGCAGCACCGCCGGGAAGAGGATCTTGGTGATCACCTTCCACTCGCTGAGGTTGAGCACCTTGGCGACGTTGAGGTAGTCGGCCGGCACGCGCTGCACGCCCACCGCGGTGTTGATGATCATCGGCCAGATCGAGCAGATGAAGATGGTCCAGATCGCCGCCGGGTTGGCCGCCTTGAAGACCAGCAGGCCGATCGGCAGCCAGGCCAGCGGCGAGACCGGGCGCAGCAGGCTGATCAGCGGCGAGACCATGCGGTTGAGCACCTCGAAGCGCCCGATCATGAAACCCAGCGGGATGCCGGCCAGTGCCGCCATGCCGAAGCCGATGCCGACGCGCTCGAGAGAGAACAGGATGTTCCAGCCGATGCCCTGGTCGTTCGGACCGTTGCGGTAGAACGGGTCGGAGAACAGCTTGACGGCCTCGGTGAAGGTCTCCGCCGGTGTCGGGAAGCTGCCGCCCTTGAGCGTCAGCAGCGCCCACACGCCGACCAGCAGCGCCAGGCCGCCCAGCGGTGCGAACACGGCGATGGCCAGCATGCGCCAGTCGATCGGCGCACGCTGGCGCCGCGTGGGTGGTGTGTCGGCGGCTGCGCGCGCCGGCGTTGCGGCGACGGCCGCAGCACCGGCACTGCGTGAGGCCTGCAGTTCCTCGCGGGCCTGCTGGGGGGAATGGAACACGGCACTGACCATGCTGTTCTCCTCGAGTTGCGGCACTCAGGCCTTGACCTTGAACCCGTCGGCGTACTTGGCCGGATCCTTGCCGTCCCAGACCACGCCGTCGATCAGCTTGCTGCTGCGCATCGGGCTGGCCGGCACGCTGACCTTCATCGCGCTGGCCACCTGCTTGTAGAGGTCGATCTGGTTGACCTGCTTGGCCACGGCCAGGTAGTCCGGGTGCTCCTTCAGCAGGCCCCAGCGCTTGTGCTGGGTCAGGAACCACATGCCGTCGGACAGGTACGGGAAGCTCACCGCACCGTCGTTGAAGAACTTCATGTGGTTCGGATCGTCCCAGGTCTTGCCCAGGCCGTTCTGGTAGCGGCCGAGGATGCGCTGGTTGATCACGTCGACGCTGGTGTTGACGTAGGCCTTGTCGGCCACCGTCTCGGCCATCTTGTTCTTGTTCTGCAGGCCGGCGTCGATCCACTTGCCGGCCTCGATGATGGCCATCATCACGGCGCGCGCGGTGTTCGGATACTTCTTGACGAACTCGCCGGTGGTTCCCAGCACCTTCTCGGGGTGGTCCTTCCAGATGTCCTGCGTGGTCACCGCGGTGATGCCGATGCCGTCGGCGATGGCACGGTGGCCCCAGGGTTCGCCGACGCAGTAGCCGTCCATGTTGCCGACACGCATGTTGGCGACCATCTGCGGCGGCGGCACGGTGATGACCTTGGCGTCCTTCATCGGGTTGACGCCGACGCTGGCCAGCCAGTAGTACAGCCACATCGCGTGGGTGCCGGTCGGGAAGGTCTGCGCGAAGGTGTATTCGCGCTTGTCGCTGGTCATCAGCTTGGCGAGGCTGGCGGCGTCGACCGCGCCCTTGTCGGCCAGCTTCTTCGACAGCGTGATCGCCTGGCCGTTGTTGTTCAACGTCATCAGCACGGCCATGTCCTTCTTCGGGCCGCCGACGCCGAGGTGCACGCCGTAGACCAGGCCGTACAGCACGTGCGCCATGTCGAGTTCGCCGTTGACCAGCTTGTCGCGCACGCCGGCCCAGGAGGCCTCCTTGGTCGGCACGATCTTGACGCCGTACTTCTTGTCGAAACCCAGCACTGAGGCCATCACCACCGAGGCGCAGTCGGTCAGCGGGATGAAGCCGATCCGGACCTCTTCCTTCTCGGGCTTGTCCGAGCCTTGCGCGTACACGGCGCTCTGCAATCCGGGCACGAGGCCGGTGGCGCCGGTGGCGGCGGCGGCCTTGATGAGGGTTCTGCGGCTCATGAGGATCTTCCGTGTCGTCGAGTGGTTCATGGCGGGTGGCAAAGCGAGCAGTCGAAAAAAAACGTCCACACGTCGTCTGCCCTCGCGGGGCGGAGTTCGTGCGGACGTCGTCGTCCCATCGATCTGCGCCAGCCTTGACGCAGGTCGATGATTACTGCCGGATCGACCTTGACCCGGCACACCACCCTACGCAATCGGTGTGCCAGCGTTTTGCCGCAAATTTCATGCTGCTGTGCACCATCGCTGGGGGGAATGCCCAGACCGCGCACTCGCCTTGTGCGGCTTGACTCAGATCAGGAGGTCGGCCACGTCGACGATGCGCTGCGCCACGTCCGCGAGCTTCATGCCGCGATCCATCGCCGTCTTGCGCAGCCGCGAGTAGGCCTGGTCCTCGGTCAACTGGTGGCGGGCCATCAGGATGCCCTTGGCGCGGTCGATGGTCTTGCGCTCGCTGAGCTGCGTGCGGGCGTCGGCCAGTTCGCGGCGCATTGCCTCCTCGTGCCGGAAGCGCGCCAGCGCCACCTCGAGGACCGGCCGGATGCGCTCGGAGGCCAGCCCGGCGACCACGTAGGCCGACACGCCGGCGGCGATCGCCGCGCCGACCTGGCTGGTGTCGTCGTCGTTGGTGAACAGCACGATCGGGCGGCGTTCGTCGCGCGTGGCCATCACGACGTGCTCGAGCGTGTCGCGGGCCTGGCTCTCGGCGTCGACGATGATCATGTCGGGCGCGATCTGCGCCAGCCGCTCGGGCAGGAAGGTGTCGGCCGGCAGCACGGCGACGATGTTGTAGCCGCTCTCCAGCAGGCCGATGCGCAGGCTTCGGGAACGCTCCAGTTCGCCGGCGCTCTGGGCGTCGGCCAGGTCGTGGTCCAGCGCTTCCGGGGCCACGATGACGATGCGAAGCAGGGGCGCGGGCGGCATGGCCGGCCCGTGCAACATTCGCGCCAACGGCCCGGCTGCGGCCGGCCCGCGGCGCTCAGGCGCGGCGGGTGGAGGGCTTGGTTCTCAGCGTGCGGCGCAGCCAGTGGCCCAGCGGCGCCAGCGAGATGGGCAGCGGCAGGCGCACCGCGTCGCGCTCCAGAACCAGTCCACGATCGGCCAGCAGCGAGATGAACTCCACGACCTCGTGGCGAGCCAGACCGCTTCGCATGCGCAGCTGCGCGAGCGTCACGTAGCGCTGCGACATGTCGCTGAGCATGCGGCGATAGGCCGTGCGCTCGTAGGATGCGCTGAGTTCGGGCCAGGCGGAGAGTCGATACTCTTTCATTAGTCCAACGACAGGAAGGTCACGCGGCAATACTTCGTTGCCGCTATGATCGTCAGCGTAATCGTGTGGCAACGCGGCGGGAAGAGCGCGCCGCGGCCTTTCGGGGTTTTCCTGACGCTGTTTTGGTAACGAGTTGCTCCGCCCGGGCCGATCAGGCGTCGAGGTGATGCAGCGCTCGCTGGACTTCGGACTGCCAGGGCAAGGCATGCACCAACCCGTTCAGATGCACCGCCACCTCGAAGTCGCTGAGCGCCTTCCCGCTGGCGTCGAGCAGCTTCAGGTTGGTCACGAGGCCCAGCGGGTCGGCGAGCGCGACGATCCCTTCCTGCACCTCGATCCAGTCCCAGGCGACACCGGCCGAGTGATCATTGGAGGCTTCTCCCCACAGCGTCTGGCCGCTGCAGGGGCACGCCCTGTCACCATAATGCAGCACGCGCGTGCCGAGATGGACGAGATGCAACTCTGCGGCCGACGACACCGGCCACAATACAGGTGGCCACGCGCAGACAATCCAGGCGGGCGTCATGGTTGAATTCATGCGATGGGCTGCCATCGTTATGGAACCGATGGACCCGAGTGTGGCAAGCCGGCGCCGGCCTGCCATCTGTAAGACCTTGCAGGAAACGAGCGTGGGCCACTAGAAGGCCGCAATGGCGAGGCTCAGGGAGAGCATGCTTCAGGACGGTTATCTGTCGGTGCTGGAGGCGAGGGACCGCGACGAGTTCCTGGGGCAGGTCGTGCGCTTCGCACAGCGCCTCGGCTTCGAGACGGTGACCGCGACGACCATCATCGACCACTTCCTGGGCGAGCCGGAGTTCATCAGCGTCGACAACGCGCCGGACAGCTTCCGCGACGTCTATGAAAGCATGGAGCAGGGCCGTCAGGACCCGGTGATGCAGCACTGCAAGCGCCAGAGCGTGCCCATCATCTGGAACCGCGACACCTACCTCGGCGTCGGACAGTCCGACCTGTGGGATGCGCAGGCGCGCTACGGCTACCACACGGGCATCGCGCTGGCGCTGCACCTGCCCGAAGGGCGGCACTTCTTCCTCGGCGTCGACCGCGACCAGTCGCTGCCGAGCGATCGTTCCGAGCTGACGCGCATGGTCGCCGACCTGCAGCTGTTCGCCGTCCACGCCCAGGAGGCGGCGATGCGCATCATGCTGCCGGCCGCCAAGGACCCGGCCCTGCCCGCGCTGACGCCGCGCGAGGTGGAGAGCCTGCGCTGGACCATGGACGGCAAGACGGCCTGGGAGGTCGGCAACATCCTGGGCATCAGCGAGCGCACCGCGGTGTTGCATGTCAACAATGCGATGCACAAGCTCGGCTGCATCAACAAACATCAAGCCGTGCTCAAGGCGCTGCGGCTGGGCCTGATCCGCTGAGCATGGCGGCTGCGCCGGGCGGTGTTGCGTCCTGGCGACCTGTAAGAGCTGACAGTTACGCTTGCCGCATCGGGCTGCTGAAATCAATCCCGCGCATCGATGGAATGCGCGAACGATTCAGCACAGGAGCCCTTGATGCAAACCCAAAAGCGCACGCCCTCGAACACCGCCCCGGTCGCCAAGGCCGCGTCGCCCCTGACGGTCAAGCCGGTGGCTCAGCGCAGCAAGCCGGTCGAACTGGACGTGCAATCGCTGCGCCATGTGGCTGGCGGCGTCGAGGCCGGTCCCAAGAAGTACTGGTAATCGCGTCCCGCGGCGCGCGGGCGGCTGGCGTTGTCATCTCATGAGCGGCCTGTTCCGTCCGGAAGTCATCGAGAACCAGCAGCGGCAGTGGCTGGGCAGCATCCAGTTGCTGCGGCCGGTGTCGCTGCACGCGCTCACGCTGCTGGCGCTGGGCGCCGTGGTGGTGGTGGCCTGCTATCTCTGGTTCGGCGAGTACACGCGCAAGGCGCGCGTGACCGGCGTGCTGGCGCCCGAGCGCGGCCTGATCCGCCTCGTCGCGCCGCAGCGTGGCACGGTGCTGGAGAGCCGGGTCACCGAGGGCGCGTCGGTGCAGCGCGGCGACGTGCTCTACGTGCTGTCGCTGGACGCGGCCGATGTCTCGGGCAACATCCGCGAGACGCTCAGCGCGCGCGAGCGCAGCCTGCGTGGTGCAGCCCAGCAACAGGCCGACCTGGAGCGTGAGCGCGCCGCAGCCATCGATCGCCAGATCGATACCTCCACCAACGAGCTGGCACAGATCGACGCCGAGGCGAAGCTGCACGAGCAGCGCCTGGCGCTCGCGCAGCAGGCGCTGACGCGCCTCGAATCGCTGCGCGCCGACAACTTCATCTCGTCGGCCCAGGTGCAGGCCAAGCACGAGGAACTGCTCGGCCTGCGCGCCCAGGCCCAGGCGCTGCAGCGCCAGCGTGCGGCGCAGCAGCGCGAGATCGAGCAACTCAGGGCGCGCCGGCGCGAGCTGCCGTTGCAGACCCAGGTGGTGCAGGGTGAACTCGAGCGCGACCTTGCCGAGATCGCCCAGCAGCAGGCCGAGAACAGCTCGCGGCAGCGCATCGAGATCCGCGCGCCGCAGGACGGCACTGTGACCGGTGTCGTTGCCCAGCCGGGGCAGGCGGTCAGCGAGACCGTCGCGCTGGCCAGCCTGCTGCCGGCCGGCGCCAGGCTGCAGGCCCATCTGTTCGCGCCGTCCAGCGCGGTCGGCTTCGTGCGGCCCGACCAGGCCGTGCTGCTGCGCTACCAGGCCTTCCCGTACCAGAAGTTCGGCCTGCAGGCCGGGCAGGTGGCGCAGGTGGCGCGCTCGCCGCTGCAGGCCAGCGAACTGGCGGGCGTCTCGCTGCCGAAATCGGCAGGCGAGGGCGAGCCGCTGTACCGCATCACCGTGACGCTCGACCGCCAGGCGGTGGCCGCCTACGGCCACGACCAGGCGCTGGCGCCGGGCATGCAGCTCGAAGCCGACGTGCTGCTCGACCGCCGCCGGCTGATCGAATGGCTGTTCGAGCCGCTGTTCGGCCTGGCCCAGCGCGTGTGACCGCATGATCGATGCCTTGCGCTTCGGTCTCGGTGCCGCCCGCCTGCCGATGATCCTGCAGACCGAGGCCGCCGAATGCGGCCTGGCGTGTCTGGCGATGGTGGCCTCGCACCATGGCATGCAGACCGACCTGCAGGCGCTGCGGCGGCGCTTCTCGCTGTCGATGAAGGGCGCCACTCTCGTCGACATGGTCCGCATGGCCGGCCAGATGCACCTGCACGCGCGGCCGCTGCGTGCCGAGATGGAACACCTCGACCAGCTCGCCACGCCCTGCGTGCTGCACTGGGACCTGAACCACTTCGTGGTGCTGAAGGAGGTGCGGCGGGGCCAGGCGGTGATCCACGACCCGGCGCGCGGCGTGCGGCGCATGCCGCTGGCCGAGCTGTCGCGCCACTTCACCGGCGTCGTGCTCGAGCTGTCGCCGCAGGCCGACTTCCAGCCTGTGCGCGAGCGCCAGCCGCTGAGCCTGCGCCAGCTGCTCGGCCGGGTCAGCGGGCTGAAGCGCTCGCTGACGCAGATCTTCGCCCTGGCGCTGGCGCTGGAAGCCTTCGTGCTGCTGACGCCCTTCTTCATGCAATGGGTGGTCGACGGCGTGCTGGTCAGCGCCGACCGCGACCTGCTGATCACGCTGGGCATCGGCTTCTCGCTGCTGGTGCTGCTGCAGGTGGCCACCGGCGCGGTGCGCTCCTGGGCCGTGCTGCACCTGTCGAGCACGCTGAACCTGCAGTGGCTGAACAACGTCTTCGCGCACCTGATGCGCCTGCCGGTGGACTGGTTCGAGAAGCGCCACACCGGCGACGTGCTGTCGCGTTTCGGCGCGGTGCAGGAGATCCAGAAGACGCTGACCACCAGCTTCATCGAGGCGGTGCTCGACGGCGCGCTGGTCATTGTCACGCTGACGATGATGTTCATCTACAGCCCGACGCTGAGCGCCATCGCGCTGGGCTGCGTGGCAGCCTATGCGCTGCTGCGCTGGGCCTTCTTCCGGCCACTGCGCGACGCCACCGAAGAGGCGATCGTGCACGACGCCAAGCGTGCCAGCCACTTCCTCGAATCGCTGCGCGGCGTGCAGGCGATCAAGCTGGCCAATCGCCAGGAGGACCGCCAGGCGCGCTTCATGAACCTGGTGGTCGACGCGATGAACGCCGACATCGCCACGCGCAAGCTCGAGCTGGTGTTCGGCGTGCTGCACAAGCTGGTGTTCGGGCTCGAGCGTGTGGCGGTGATCTGGGTCGGCGCGCTGCTGGTGATGGACCAGCGTTTTTCGGTCGGCATGCTGTTCGCGTTCTTTGCCTACAAGGAGCAGTTCGCGCTGCGCATCAGTGGCCTGATCGACAAGCTGGTCGAGCTGAAGATGCTGCGCCTGCAGGGCGAGCGCCTGGCCGACATCGTGCTGACCGCGCCCGAGGCACAGCCCGAGGCCGCGCCTGCGCGTGCCGAGCTGGCGGCGCGGCTCGAACTGCGCGGCATCCACTTCGCCTATTCCGACGGCGAACCCGCGGTGATCGACAAGCTGGACCTGGTCATCGAGCCCGGTGAATCGGTGGCCATCGTCGGGCCGTCCGGCTGCGGCAAGACCACGCTGCTCAAGCTGATGCTGGGCATCCACGCGCCGCAAGCCGGCGAGGTCGCGGTGGGCGGCGTGCCGCTGCGCCGCCTGGGCCTGCGTGCCTGGCGCGAGATGATCGGCACGGTGATGCAGGACGACCAGCTGTTCGCCGGTTCGATCGCCGACAACGTCGCCTTCTTCGACGCGCGTGCCGACATGGCCTGGGTCGAGCAGTGCGCGCGTTTCGCCGCGGTGCACGACGAGATCGAGGCCATGCCGATGGGCTACCACACGCTGATCGGCGACATGGGGGCGAGCATCTCCGGCGGGCAGAAGCAGCGCATCCTGCTGGCGCGGGCGCTGTACCGGCGGCCGAAGATCCTGTTCCTCGACGAGGCGACCAGCGCGCTGGACGTCGACCGCGAGCGCCAGGTCAACCAGGCGATCCGCCAGCTCGAGATCACCCGCGTGGTGGTGGCGCACCGACCCGAGACCATCGCCGCGGCTTCGCGCGTGGTCGTGCTCGCCAACGGCCGCGTCGCGCAGGACCTGCGCAGCGTGGCTCCGCAATCCCAGCAGCGCTGAGGGTCTGTGGCCGCGCCGTAGACTCGGCGCATGAATGTTCTCGGCATCGAATCGTCCTGTGACGAGACCGGCGTCGCGCTGGTCCGCGCCGAAGGCGAGGGCACGCCGGCGCTGCTCGCCCACGCGCTGCACACCCAGATCGACATGCACCAGGCCTATGGCGGCGTGGTGCCCGAACTCGCCTCGCGCGACCACATCCGCCGTGTCGTGCCGCTGGTGCGGCAGGTGATGGCGCAGGCCGGCCGCACGCTGGCCGACATCGACGTGGTGGCCTACACGCAGGGGCCGGGGCTGGCCGGAGCGCTGCTGGTCGGCGCTGGCGTGGCCTGCGCGCTGGCGGCTTCGCTGGTCCGGCCGACGCTGGCCATTCACCACCTCGAAGGGCACCTGCTGTCGCCGTTCCTGTCGGCCGACCCGCCGCAGTTCCCCTTCGTGGCGCTGCTGGTCTCCGGTGGCCATACGCAGCTGATGCGCGTCGACGGTGTCGCGCAGTATCGAACTGCTCGGCGAGACCATCGACGATGCTGCCGGCGAGGCCTTCGACAAGTCGGCCAAGCTGATGGGCCTGGGCTACCCCGGTGGGCCGGCGCTGGCGCGGCTGGCCGAGTTCGGCGACCCGGCGACCTTCGATCTGCCGCGGCCGCTGCTGCACAGCGGCAACCTCGACTTCTCGTTCGCCGGCTTGAAGACGGCGGTGCGCACGAAGCTCGGCAAGCTGGGCACGAACGTCTGCCAGCAGGATCTCGCGAACCTGGCCGCGTCGACGCAGCAGGCGATCGTCGAGGTGCTGGTGCGCAAATCGATGAACGCTCTGCGCGATACAGGGCTGGATCGGCTGGTGGTGGCCGGCGGCGTTGGTGCCAACGCCTCGCTGCGCCGGCAACTCAACGAGGCCTGCCAGCGGCGCCGCGTGCGTGTGCACTACCCGGAGCTCGCGCTGTGCACCGACAACGGCGCGATGATCGCGCTGGCGGCGGCGCTGCGGCTGCAGAGCGCCGCGCAGGCCGCATCGCCCGACTACGCGTTCAGTGTGCGGCCTCGCTGGCCGCTTGGCCGACGTGGTCCGGTCCGCCGCCTAGAATCCGCGGCCCTTCACAGGACCTCGGCGCCGCGGCGCCATCTCGTTCGATGATTCGACGCCTCCCCTTGCTTGCCGGCCTGTTCGCTGCGGCGCTGTCCCTTCTCACGGCAGCGCCTGCGCGGGCCGCCGCCGAGCCGATCACGATCGCGCTGATCGAGGGTCTGTCCGGCCCCTTCGCGAACGCCGGCGAGGCGGTGCACCGCAACCTGCTGCTCGCCGTCGAACGCATCAACGCACGCGGCGGCGTCAAGCTGCCCGGCGGCGCACGGCCGCTGGAGCTGCAGCGCTATGACGGCAAGGGCTCGACGGAGGAGTCCTTGTCGATGCTGCGCGCCGCGCTGGACCGGCGTGTCGCCTTCGTCACCCAGGGCAACAGCTCGGCGGTGGCGGCCGCGCTGGTCGAGGCGCTGAACAAGCACAACCAGCGCGTGCCGGAGGCGCGTGCGCTGCTGCTGAACTACTCGGCGGTCGACCCGGCGCTGACCAACGAGAAGTGCAGCTTCTGGCACTTCCGCTTCGATGCCCATGCCGACATGCGGCTGGCCGCGCTGGTCGAGGTGCTGCGCGAGGACGCAGCGGTGAAGAAGGTCTACCTGATCGGCCAGGACTACAGCTTCGGCCAGCACGTGGTGCGCGCCGCGCGCATGCGCATCGCGGCTGGCGCGGCCCGACGCCGAGATCGTCGGCGAGGAACTGCACCCGATCGGCCGCGTCAAGGACTTCCTGCCCTACGCGATGAAGATCAAGGCCAGCGGCGCGCAGGCCGTGCTGACCGGCAACTGGGGCAACGATCTGACGCTGCTGGTCAAGGCGATGCGCGAGGTCGGCGTCGAGGCGCGCATCTACAGCTTCTACGGCAACGCGCTGGGTGCGCCTGCAGCGATCGGCGAGGCGGGCGTGGGCCGGGTGCTGGCAGTGGCCGAATGGCACCCGAACGTCGACACGGCAGCGTCGCGCGACTTCCACGCCGCCTTCCGCACCCGCTTCCCGAAACCCGACGAGGACTACCAGCATGCCCGCATGCAGGTGATGGTCGAGATGCTGACCGCCGCCATCGAGCGGGCCGGCAGCGCCGACGCCACCGCGGTGGCACGCGCCCTCGAGGGCCTGCGCTACGACGGCCGCACGCTGGCCGGCCTGCACACCGGTACCATGCGGGCGGCTGACCACCAGTTCATGCAGCCGCTGCTGGTCAGCGTGATGGACAAGGTCGGTGCGCCCGGCGTGCGCGTCGACAACGAAGGCTCCGGCTACGGCTTCCGCACGCTGCGCGCCTTCGACGCTCGCCAGACCGAACAACCGCACACCTGCACGATGGAGCGTCCATGAGATCGGTGATTGCCGAACTGCCCGGCTCGAAGATCCGCGAGGTGGCCAACGCCGGCCTCGGGCGCAGCGACGTGCTGGCCTTCTGGTTCGGCGAGAGCGACGAGATCACGCCGGCCTTCGTGCGCGACGCGGCGCAGCAGTCGATCGCCGCCGGCGAGACCTTCTACTCGCACAACCTGGGCCTGCCGGAGTTGCGCGAGGCGCTGGCCGGTTACACGAGCGCGCTGCACGGGCCGGTCGGGCCGGAGCGCATCGCCGTCACGTCCTCGGGCGTCAACGCGCTGATGCTGGCCATGCAGGCGCTGGCCGGTGCCGGCGACGAGGTGGTGGCGGTGGTCCCGGTCTGGCCCAACCTGACGGCGCAGCCGCAGATCCTCGGTGCCACGGTCACGCGCGTGCCGCTGAAGGTGGTGGGTGGCGCCTGGCGTCTCGATCTCGACGCGCTGCTCGCCGCGGTGACGGCGCGCACCCGCGTGCTGCTGGTCAACGCGCCGAACAACCCGACCGGCTGGACGCTGGAGCGCAGCGAGCAGCAGGCGCTGCTCGAGCACTGCCGTCGCACCGGCACCTGGATCGTCGCCGACGAGGTCTACGAGCGCATCTACTTCCGTGACGGCGCGCGCTGCGCGCCCAGCTTCCTCGACATCGCGGCGGCCGATGACCGCCTCGTCGTCGTGCACAGCTTCTCGAAGAGCTTCCTGATGACCGGCTGGCGCCTGGGCTGGATGGTTGCGCCGGCGCCGCTGGTCGAGGCGCTGGGCAAGCTGATCGAGTTCAACACCTCCTGCGCGCCGGTGTTCATCCAGCGCGCCGGCGTGGCCGCGCTCGGCGGCGCCCAGGACTTCGTGCCGGGCCTGATCGGCCGCCTGAAGACCTGCCGCGACACGCTGCTGCCGGCGCTGGCGGCGCTGCCCGGGGTCTCGGTGGCGACGCCGGACGGTGGCATGTACGCCTTCTTCCGCGTCGACGGCCAGGACGACTCGCTGGCCTTCGCCAAGCGCCTGGTCGCCGAGGCCGGGCTGGGCCTGGCGCCGGGCGTGGCCTTCGGGCCGGAGGCCGAGGGCTGGCTGCGCTGGTGCTTCGCCTCGCGCGACCCGGCGCGGCTCACCGAGGGGGTGGGGCGGCTGGCCCGGGCTCTCAGGCTATAATCTTTGGGTTTTGCGGCCAAAGGCGGCTGCAAGGCAGGCACGGCACCGGTCGGTTTCACCGGTGACCGCAAGTGAAACCGGAAACCGTGGCAGGTCGCACCCGACTCTTCGCAGGGGTGCCGAAGCTCGGTTTCATGAACAGGAAACGAGCACCATGACCGCCATCAACAAGGCCGAAATCGTCAAGGCCAACGCCCGCGGCGCCAACGACACCGGCTCCCCCGAAGTGCAAGTCGCGCTGTTGACCGCGCGCATCAACGAGCTGACCCCGCACTTCAAGACCCACGCCAAGGACCACCACGGTCGCCGCGGCCTGCTCAAGCTGGTCAATCAGCGCAAGAGCCTGCTGGCCTACCTGAAGGACCGCGACGCCGACCGCTACACCGCGCTGATCGCCAAGCTGGGCCTGCGCAAGTAAGCACACGATGAGATCGAAGAGCCTGTCTGGACCTGCCAGCACAGGCTCTTTGCGTTTGGAGCCGGGCCACCACCGATGACGATGTGTCATTCCACGGGCGTTTCACCGCTGAACGCCGCTGGAATGGCATCGCGCCAGGTTGCCGCAGCTCCGGGGACAAGGGCGACACCCCGTCCGTCGCCGAACACCAAGAATTGGAGAACCCAATGAGCATGTTCAACAAAGTCACCAAGACCTTCCAATGGGGCCAGCACAGCGTCACGCTGGAGACCGGCGAGATCGCTCGCCAGTCCAGCGGCGCGGTGCTCGTCAACGTGGAGGACACCGTGATCCTGGCCACCGTGGTCGCCAAGAGCGAAGCCAAGCCGGGCCAGGACTTCTTCCCGCTGACCGTCGACTACGTCGAGAAGACCTACGCCGCCGGCAAGATCCCGGGCAGCTTCTTCAAGCGTGAAGGCCGCCCGAGCGAGCTCGAGACGCTGACCTCGCGCCTGATCGACCGCCCGCTGCGGCCGCTGTTCCCGGACGGCTTCTTCAACGAAGTCCAGGTCATCATCCACGTGCTGTCGCTGAACCCCGAGGTGTCGGCCGACATCCCGTCGCTGATCGGCGCCAGCGCCGCGCTGGCCATCTCCGGCATCCCGTTCAACGGCCCGATCGGTGCCGCGCGCGTCGGCTACGTCAACGGCGAGTACGTGCTGAACCCGGGCAAGACCCAGCTGCTCGACTCGAAGATGGACCTGGTCGTCGCCGGCACCGAAGCGGCCGTGCTGATGGTCGAATCGGAAGCGCAGCAGCTCTCCGAAGAGGTGATGCTCGGCGGCGTGGTGTTCGGCCACGAGCAGGGCAACATCGCGATCAACGCGATCCACGAACTGGTGCGCGACGCCGGCAAGCCGGCCTGGGACTGGAAGGCCCCGGCCAAGGACGAGGCCTTCATCGCCAAGGTCAATGCGCTGGGCGAGGCCAAGCTGGCCGCCGCCTACCAGATCCGCTCCAAGCAGGCGCGTACCCAGGCCTGCCGTGACGCCTACGCCTTCGTGCTGGCGTCGCTGAAGGAAGAGGGTGTCGACTTCGACGCCGTCAAGGTCGAAGGCCTGCTGTTCGAGATCGAGGCCCGCATCGTGCGCGGCCAGATCCTCTCCGGCGAGCCGCGCATCGACGGCCGCGACACCCGCACGGTACGCCCGATCGAGATCCGCAACAGCGTGCTGCCGCGCGTGCACGGCTCGGCGCTGTTCACCCGCGGCGAGACGCAGGCGCTGGTCGCCGCGACGCTGGGCACCGACCGCGACTCGCAGAAGATCGATGCGCTGGCCGGCGAATTCAGCGAGCACTTCATGCTCCACTACAACATGCCGCCGTTCGCCACCGGCGAGACCGGCCGCGTCGGTTCGCCGAAGCGCCGCGAGATCGGTCACGGCCGCCTGGCCAAGCGCGCGCTGGTCGCCTGTCTGCCGGACCGCACCGAGTTCCCGTACTCGATGCGTGTGGTCTCGGAGATCACCGAGTCGAACGGCTCGTCGTCGATGGCCTCGGTGTGCGGCGGCTGCCTCGCGCTGATGGACGCCGGCGTGCCGATGAAGGCGCACGTGGCCGGCATCGCGATGGGCCTGATCAAGGACGGCAACCGCTTCGCCGTGCTGACCGACATCCTCGGCGACGAGGATCACCTCGGCGACATGGACTTCAAGGTGGCCGGCACGACCGCCGGCGTGACCGCCCTGCAGATGGACATCAAGATCCAGGGCATCACGAAGGAGATCATGCAGGTGGCGCTGGCCCAGGCCAAGGAAGCCCGCATGCACATCCTCGGCAAGATGGTCGAGGCGATGGGCGGCGCGAAGACCGAGGTCTCGCAGTTCGCGCCGCGCCTGTACACGATGAAGATCAACCCGGAGAAGATCCGCGACGTGATCGGCAAGGGCGGCGCGACGATCCGCGCGCTGACCGAAGAGACCGGCACGACGATCGACATCGCCGAGGACGGCACCATCACGATCGCCTCGACCGACGCCGACAAGGCCGCGCATGCCAAGAAGCGCATCGAGGAGATCACCGCCGAGGTCGAAGTCGGCAAGATCTACGAAGGCCCGATCACCAAGATCCTCGACTTCGGTGCGCTGGTGAACCTGCTGCCCGGCAAGGACGGCCTGCTGCACATCAGCCAGATCGCCCACGAGCGCGTCGAGAAGGTCACCGACTATCTGAAGGAAGGCCAGGTCGTCAAGGTCAAGGTGCTGGAGACCGACGAGAAGGGCCGCGTCAAGCTGTCGATGAAGGCGCTGCTCGAGCGCGAGCCGCGTCCGGCCGCGCCGGCGCAGGAGTGAGGCGGCAGCCGCTTCGCGCATGAAGGCGATCGAGATCCGCCAGCCCGGCGCGCCCGAGGTTCTGCAGCTCGCCGACCGGCCCGACCCCGTGGCCGGCGCTGGCGAACTGCTGATCCGCGTGGCGGCCGCCGGCATCAACCGCCCCGACGTGCTGCAGCGCAAGGGGGTCTATCCGCCGCCGCCGGGCGCACCCGACCTGCCGGGCCTGGAGGTGGCGGGCAGCATCGTCGGTGGCGACACCTCGGCGATGGCGGCGGCCGGCCTCAAGCTGGGCGACCGCGTCTGCGCGCTGGTGGCCGGAGGGGGCTATGCGCAGCTGTGCGTGGCGCCGGTCGGTCAGTGCCTGCCGATTCCCGGCGGCCTGAGCGACATCGAGGCGGCCAGCCTGCCGGAGACCTTCTTCACCGTCTGGTCGAACGTGTTCGACCGCGCGAAGCTTCAGGCCGGCGAGACGCTGCTGGTGCAAGGCGGCACCAGCGGCATCGGCGTCACCGCGATCCAGCTGGCCAAGGCGGCCGGCGCGACGGTGATCGTCACCGCCGGCAGCGACGACAAGTGCGCCGCCTGCGTGGCGCTCGGCGCCGACCATGCGATCAACTACCGCAGCCATGACTTCGTCGCCGAGGTGAAGCGCCTCACCGAAGGCAAGGGCGCCAACGTCATCCTCGACATGGTCGCCGGCGACTACGTGGCGCGCGAGCTGAACTGCCTGGCCGACGACGGCCGGCTGGTGATCATCGCGGTGCAGGGCGGTGTCGACGCGAAGATCGATGCCGGCTCCGTGCTGCGCCGCCGGCTGACCATCACCGGCTCGACGCTGCGACCGCGGCCGCTGGCCTTCAAGGCGGCGATCGCGCAGGCGCTGCGCAGCAACGTCTGGCCGTGGATCGACGCCGGGCGCATCAAGCCGGTGATCTACAAGGTGTTCCCCGCCGCCGAGGCGGCCCAGGCGCATGCGCTGATGGAATCGAACCAGCATGTCGGCAAGCTGGTCCTGAGCTGGTAAAGACGCAAGGAAGCCACGATGACTCGTCGCAAGCTGGTGGTCGGCAACTGGAAGATGAACGGCACGCGCGTCGGCAACATCGAGCTGCTGGCCGCGATCCGCGAGGCCGGGCCGTACTCGGCCGAGGTCGCGGTGTGCGCGCCGTTCCCGTACCTGGCCGACGTGGCGCTGTCGCTGCAGGGCTCGGCCATCGGCTCCGGCGCACAGGACTGCTCGGCCCACGAGAGCGGCGCCTACACCGGCGAGGTCAGCGCAGCGATGCTGGCCGAGTACGGCTGCCGCTACGTGATCGTCGGCCACTCGGAACGCCGCGCCTACCATGCCGAGAGCGACCAGCTGGTCGCCGACAAGGCGAAGATCGCGCTGGCCAAGGGCCTGACGCCGATCGTCTGCGTCGGCGAGACGCTGGCCGAGCGCGAATCGGGCCAGACCGATGCGGTGGTCAAGCGGCAGATGTCGGCGGTGATCCACACGCTGGGCCACTGCATCTCGCAGGTCGTCGTGGCCTACGAGCCGGTGTGGGCCATCGGCACCGGCAAGACCGCCACGCCGGAGCAGGCGCAGGCGGTGCACGCGCTGCTGCGCAAGCAGCTCGAGGCGGCCAGTTCGAAGGCCGGCGAGATGAAGATCCTCTACGGCGGCAGCGTCAAGGCCGACAACGCGGCCACGCTGTTCGCGCAGGCCGACATCGACGGCGGCCTGATCGGCGGAGCCTCGTTGAAGGCGAGCGACTTCGTCGCCATCTGTCGCGCCGGGACCTGAGCGTCCGCGGCGCTGAATATTCGGAGTCCAGAAGAATGAACCTGTTGCACAACCTGCTCGTGGCCGTCCAGATCATCTCGGCCCTCGTGATGATCGGCCTCGTGCTCATCCAGCACGGCAAGGGCGCCGACATGGGCGCGTCCTTCGGCAGCGGCGCCTCGGGCAGCCTGTTCGGCGCCACCGGCAGCGCGAACTTCCTGTCGCGCTCGACCGCCGTCTGCGCCGCGGTGTTCTTCGCCTGCACGCTGACGCTGGCCTTCTTCGCCAACGATCGCGCCTCGCGTCCCGCGGGCGGCGGCAGCAGCGTGCTCGAAGGTGCGGCGGCACCGGCCGCCAGCGTGCCGGCCGCCGGTGCGGCACTGGTGCCGGGCGCGGCCAGCGCGCCTGCTGCCGCGGCGCCTGCGCCGGCTGCCACCGCGTCGTCGGGCGCGGGTGCCGTGCCGTCGAAGTGATCGCATCAAGTGCTTGCGTGGCGCGCCCTGCGCCAGCGCAAGCCACCCGCCTGCGATGCCGCTGCGCTGCGGGTTTTCGCGGGGATTGAGGTTAGAATGCGCGGCTGTTCGGCAAGCCAATCCTCATGCAAGCCGAGACAACCGTGAGTACACCGTAAGTACGCGGCCGACGTGGTGAAATTGGTAGACACGCTATCTTGAGGGGGTAGTGGCGAAAGCTGTGCGAGTTCGAGTCTCGCCGTCGGCACCAGACATCCGCCCCTCATGAATCTGGAACCCTACCTCCCCGTCATCCTGTTCATCCTGGTCGGCGTGGGGGTCGGTGTCGCACCCCAGGTTCTGGGCTTCCTGCTCGGCCCGCGCCGGCCCGACGGCGCGAAGAACTCCCCTTACGAATGCGGCTTCGAGGCCTTCGAAGACGCGCGCATGAAGTTCGACGTGCGCTACTACCTCGTCGCGATCCTCTTCATCCTGTTCGACCTGGAGATCGCGTTCCTCTTCCCGTGGGCCGTGTCGCTGAATGAAATCGGCGCGTCAGGCTTCTGGGCCATGATGATCTTCCTGGGCATCCTCGTCGTCGGCTTCGCCTACGAGTGGAAAAAGGGCGCCCTGGACTGGGAATGAGCTGAGAGCACCGACATGGGCATCGAAGGCGTACTCAAGGAAGGCTTCGTCACGACGAGCCTCGACGCGGTCATCAACTGGTCCAAGACCGGCTCGCTGTGGCCGATGACCTTCGGGCTGGCCTGCTGCGCGGTGGAGATGATGCACGCTGGCGCGGCGCGCTACGACATCGACCGCTTCGGCATGCTGTTCCGGCCCAGCCCGCGGCAGAGCGACCTGATGATCGTCGCCGGCACGCTGTGCAACAAGATGGCGCCGGCGCTGCGCAAGGTCTACGACCAGATGGCCGAGCCGCGCTGGGTGCTGTCGATGGGCAGCTGTGCGAACGGCGGCGGCTACTACCACTACAGCTACTCGGTGGTGCGCGGCTGCGACCGCATCGTGCCGGTCGACGTCTACGTGCCCGGCTGCCCGCCCACCGCCGAAGCGCTGCTCTACGGCGTGCTGCAGCTGCAGGCCAAGATCCGTCGCGAGAACACCATCGCTCGCTGATCACAACAAGAACATGAGCAAACTCGACACGCTCCAGGCGGCCCTGGAATCCGCGCTCGGCGCGCGCATCGACAAGCTGGTGCGCGACCGCGGCGAGATCACCATCACGGTCTCGGCGATCAACTACATCGAAGCGGCGCGCACGCTGCACGACCACCCCGAGCTGAAGTTCGAGCAGCTGGTCGACCTGTGCGGTGTCGACTATGCCAACTGGAAGGACCAGCCCTGGGAAGGTCCGCGCTTCTGCGTGGTGTCGCACCTGCTGTCCGTCGCGAAGAACTGGCGCGTGCGCCTGAAAGTGTTCGCTCCCGACGACGACATGCCGGTGGTCAAGTCGCTGGTCGGCGTGTGGAGCTCGGCGAACTGGTTCGAGCGCGAGGCCTTCGACCTGTACGGCATCATCTTCGACGGCCACCTCGACCTGCGCCGCATCCTCACCGACTATGGCTTCATCGGCCACCCGTTCCGCAAGGACTTCCCGACCAGCGGCCACGTCGAGATGCGCTACGACCCCGAGCAGAAGCGCGTGGTCTACCAGCCGGTGACCATCGAGCCGCGCGAGATCACGCCGCGCATCATCCGCGAAGACAACTACGGCGGACTGCACTGAGATGGCCGAGATCAAGAACTACACCCTGAATTTCGGGCCGCAGCACCCGGCCGCGCACGGCGTGCTGCGCCTGGTGCTCGAGCTCGACGGCGAGGTCATCCAGCGCGCCGACCCGCACATCGGCCTGTTGCACCGCGCCACCGAGAAGCTGGCCGAGAGCAAGACCTTCATCCAGTCGCTGCCGTACATGGACCGTCTCGACTACGTGTCGATGATGTGCAACGAGCATGCGTACTGCCTGGCGATCGAGAAGCTGCTGGGCATCGCGGTGCCCGAGCGTGCGCAGTACATCCGCGTGATGTACAGCGAGATCACGCGGCTGCTGAACCACCTGATGTGGCTGGGCGCGCACGGGCTGGACTGCGGTGCGATGAACATCTTCATCTACTGCTTCCGCGAGCGCGAAGACCTGTTCGACATGTACGAGGCGGCGTCGGGCGCGCGCATGCACGCGGCCTACTTCCGCCCGGGCGGGGTCTACCGCGACCTGCCGGACACGATGCCGCAGTACAAGGCGTCGAAGATCCGCAACGCCAAGGCGATCTCGCGGCTGAACGACAACCGCCAGGGCTCGCTGCTCGACTTCATCGACGACTTCGTCGCGCGCTTCCCGACCTACGTCGACGAGTACGAGACTCTGCTGACCGACAACCGCATATGGAAGCAGCGCACCGTCGGCATCGGCGTGGTCAGCCCGGAGCGCGCGCTGAACCTCGGCTTCAGCGGCCCGATGCTGCGCGGCTCGGGCGTCGAGTGGGACCTGCGCAAGACGCAGCCCTACGACGTCTACGCCAAGCTCGACTTCGACATCCCGGTCGGCGTCAACGGCGACACCTACGACCGCTACCTGGTGCGCGTCGAGGAGATGCGCCAGAGCAACCGCATCATCAAGCAGTGCGTCGACTGGCTGCGCGCCAACCCCGGCCCGGTGATCACCGACAACCACAAGGTGGCGCCGCCGTCGCGCGTCGAGATGAAGTCGAGCATGGAGGAGCTGATCCACCACTTCAAGCTCTTCACCGAAGGCTTCCACGTGCCCGAGGGCGAGGCCTACGCGGCGGTCGAGCACCCGAAGGGCGAGTTCGGCATCTACCTGGTCAGCGACGGCGCCAACAAGCCGTACCGGCTGAAGATCCGTCCGCCCGGCTTCCCGCACCTGGCCGCGCTCGACGAGATGTCGCGTGGCCACATGATCGCCGACGCCGTCGCGATCATCGGCACCATGGACATCGTGTTTGGCGAGATCGATCGATGAGCTTCTCCGACACCACGCTGGCGCGCTTCGCGAAGGAAGTCGCCAAGTACCCCGCGGACCAGAAGCAGTCGGCCGTGATGGCCTGCCTGTCCATCGTCCAGCAGGAGCAGGGCTTCGTCTCGGCCGAGAGCGAGAAGGCGGTCGCCGCCTACCTCGGCATGCCGCCGATCGCGGTGCACGAGGTCACGACCTTCTACAACATGTACAACCAGCAGCCGGTCGGCCGCTTCAAGCTGAACGTCTGCACCAACCTGCCGTGCCAGCTGCGCGACGGCCAGACCGCGCTGGACCACGTCTGCGGCAAGCTGGGCGTCGAGAAGGGCGGCACGACGGCCGACGGCCTGTTCACCGTGCAGGAAAGCGAATGCCTGGGTGCCTGCGCCGACGCGCCGGTGCTGCTGGTCAACGATCGCCAGATGTGCAGCTTCATGAGCGCCGAGCGTCTCGACGCGCTGCTCGACACGTTGCGCAAGGCCTGAACACCATGCTCGACCTTTCCAAGTTCCAGTCCACCGGCACCGAGACCTGCTTTCACGGCCGCCACATCGGCGCGCAGATCTACGCCGACCTGAACGGCAGCAACTGGTCGCTGAAGGACTACGAGGCGCGCGGCGGCTACCAGGCGCTGAAGAAGATCCTCGGCCTCGATGGCGGCCCCGGCATGACGCCCGAGCAGGTCATCGCCGATGTCAAGCTTTCCGGCCTGCGCGGTCGCGGCGGTGCGGGCTTCCCGACCGGCCTGAAGTGGAGCTTCATGCCGCGTGCCTTCCCGGGCGCGAAGTACCTGGTCTGCAACTCGGACGAGGGTGAACCGGGTACCTGCAAGGACCGCGACATCCTGATGTTCAACCCGCACATCGTCATCGAAGGCATGGCGATCGCGGCGTACGCGATGGGCATCACCACCGGGTACAACTACATCCACGGCGAGATCTTCGAGGTCTACGAACGTTTCGAGGCGGCGCTGGAAGAGGCACGTGCTGCCGGCTACCTCGGCAACAACATCCTCGGCTCGCCGTTCAGCTTCCAGCTGCATGCCTCGCACGGCTTCGGCGCCTACATCTGCGGCGAAGAGACCGCGCTGCTCGAGTCCCTGGAGGGCAAGAAGGGCCAGCCGCGCTTCAAGCCGCCGTTCCCGGCCAGCTTCGGCCTGTACGGCAAGCCCACCACGATCAACAACACCGAGACCTTCGGCGCGGTGCCCTGGATCATCCGCAACGGCGGCCAGGCCTACCTCGAGGTCGGCAAGCCGAACAACGGCGGCACCAAGATCTACTCGGTGTCGGGCGACGTCGAGCGCCCCGGCAACTACGAGATCCCGATGGGCACGCCGTTCGCGAAGCTGCTCGAGCTCGCCGGCGGCGTGCGCAAGGGGCGCACGCTGAAGGCGGTCATCCCCGGCGGTTCGTCGGCGCCGGTGCTGCCGGCCTCCATCATGATGGAGTGCACGATGGACTACGACAGCATCGCCAAGGCCGGCTCGATGCTGGGCTCGGGCGCCGTCATCGTGATGGACGACAGCCGCTGCATGGTGAACTCGCTGCTGCGCCTGTCCTACTTCTACGCGCACGAGAGCTGCGGCCAGTGCACGCCGTGCCGCGAGGGCACCGGCTGGATGCACCGCGTGATCGAGCGCATCGCGCACGGCCAGGGCCGCAAGGAAGACATCGACCTGCTCAACTCGGTGGCCGACAACATCCAGGGCCGCACCATCTGCGCGCTGGGCGACGCCGCCGCGATGCCGGTGCGCGCGATGATCAAGCACTTCCGCGATGAGTTCGTGCATCTCATCGAGCACAAGACCCGCAAGGTCGCTGCGACCGCCTGAGCGACCGGGGCACTGACATGATCGAAATCGAACTCGACGGCAAGAAGGTGGAGGTGCTCGAAGGCAGCATGGTGATGCATGCCGCCGAGAAGGCCGGCACCTACATCCCGCACTTCTGCTACCACAAGAAGCTGTCCATCGCGGCCAACTGCCGCATGTGCCTGGTCGACGTGGAGAAGGCTCCCAAGCCGATGCCGGCCTGCGCGACGCCGGTCACGCAGGGCATGATCGTGCGCACCAAGAGCGACAAGGCGATCAAGGCGCAGCAGTCGGTGATGGAGTTCCTGCTCATCAACCACCCGCTGGACTGCCCGATCTGCGACCAGGGTGGCGAATGCCAGCTGCAGGACCTGGCCGTCGGCTACGGCGGCTCCTCGTCGCGCTACCAGGAAGAGAAGCGCGTCGTCTTCCACAAGAACGTCGGCCCGCTGATCTCGATGGAAGAGATGAGCCGCTGCATCCACTGCACGCGCTGCGTGCGCTTCGGCCAGGAAGTGGCCGGGGTGATGGAGCTCGGCATGATCCACCGCGGCGAGCACTCCGAGATCACCACGGTGCTCGGCGAGACCGTCGACTCCGAGCTGTCGGGCAACATGATCGACCTGTGTCCGGTCGGCGCGCTGACCAGCAAGCCGTTCCGCTACAGCGCCCGCACCTGGGAGCTGTCGCGCCGCAAGAGCGTCAGCCCGCACGACAGCACCGGCGCGAACCTGATCGTGCAGGTGAAGAACAACAAGGTGCTGCGCGTCGTCCCGCTCGAGAACGAGGACGTCAACGAGTGCTGGATCGCCGACCGCGACCGTTTCTCCTACGAGGCGGTCAACAGCGACGAGCGGCTGACCACGCCGATGCTCAAGCAGGGCGGGCAGTGGAAGGCGGTCGACTGGACCACCGCGCTGGAGTACGTCGCGCGCGGCCTCACGCAGATCAAGGTCGACCATGGCCCGGCAGCCATCGGCGCGCTCGGCTCGGCCCACGCGACCGTCGAGGAACTGCACCTGCTCGCGAAGCTGGTGCGCAGCCTGGGCAGCGAGAACATCGACCACCGCACGCGCCACGCCGATTTCGCCAACCTGGCGCCGGCGGGTCAGGCGCGCTGGCTGGGTCTGCCGATCGCCGCGCTGTCGAGCCTGCAGCGAGTGCTGGTGATCGGCTCCTTCCTGCGCAAGGATCATCCGCTGTTCGCCTCGCGCTTGCGCCAGGCGGCGCGCAAGGGTGCGCAGGTGCACAGCCTGCATGCGCTGGCCGACGATTGGCTGATGCCGATGGGCACGCAGCTGGTCGCGGCGCCTTCGGCCTGGCTGCAGTCGCTGGCCGACATCGCCACCGTCGTGGCCGCTGCAAAGGGGGCGACCGCACCGATGGCGGGCCAGGCGTCTGCCGAAGCCAAGGCCATCGCCGACTCGCTGCTGTCCGGCGAGCGCAAGGCGCTGCTGCTGGGCAATGCGGCCGCGCAGCATCCGCAGGCCGGTGCGCTGCTGGTGCTGGCGAACTGGATCGCCACGCAGACCGGTGCGACGGTCGGTTACCTGAGCGAAGCCGCCAACACGGTCGGCGCGCAACTCGTCGGCGCCCAGCCGGGGGCGGGCGGCCTGAACGCCGGCCAGATGCTGAGCACGGCCCAGCTGAAGGCCGCGCTGCTGCTCGACGTCGATCCGGCCTTCGATGCCGCGGACCCGAGCGCCGCAAAGGCCGCGCTGCAGGGCGCCGAGATGGTCGTCGCCTTGAGCGCCTTCAAGTCGACCGCGCTCGACGTGGCCGACGTGCTGCTGCCGATCGCGCCGTTCACCGAGACCTCGGGAAGCTTCGTCAACGCCGAAGGCCGCCTGCAGAGCTTCCACGGCGTCGTCAAGCCGGCCGGCGAGGCACGTCCGGCCTGGAAGGTGCTGCGTGTGCTCGGCAACATGCTGGGCCTCGCGGGCTTCGAGTTCGAGACCTCGGAACAGGTGCGTGCCGCGGCGCTCGGCGACGCGGCCGCCATCGCCGCGCGCCTGGACAACGGCTCGAACGCCGCGCTGACGGCCGCGCCGGCCAGCGGTGGCCTGCAGCGCATCGCCGACCTGCCGATCTACAGCGCCGACTCGCTGGTGCGCCGCGCGCCGGCGCTGCAGGCCACGGCCGATGCGCGCGCGCCGCAGGCCAGCCTGCCCGCGGCGCTGTGGCAGCAGCTCGGCCTCACCGCCGGTGACCGCGTGCGTATCAGCCAGGGTGCCGCCAGCGCCGTGCTGGGCGCACGCCTGGACGCCACGCTGGCCGCCGGCACCGTGCGCGTGCCGGCCGGCCACGCCGATACCGCCACGCTCGGTGCCGCGTTCGGCGCCCTCACGGTCGAGAAGGTCTGAGCATGATCGACTGGATCATCCACTTCCCCCAGAGCTACCCGGCCACCTGGGCCGTGGCCTGGAGCCTGATCAAGATCGTCGCGCTGGTGCTGCCGCTGATGATCTGCGTCGCCTACCTGACGCTGTGGGAGCGCAAGGCCATCGGCTGGAGCCAGATCCGCCCGGGCCCGAACCGCGTCGGCCCCAAGGGCCTGCTGCAGCCGATCGCCGATGCGGTCAAGCTGATCTTCAAGGAGATCATCCTGCCGACCGCGGCCAACAAGCCGCTGTTCCTGCTCGGCCCGGTGATGACCATCATGCCGGCGCTGGCGGCCTGGGCCGTCGTGCCCTTCGGCCCCGAGGTCGCGCTGGCCAACGTCAACGCCGGGCTGCTGTTCCTGATGGCGATCACCTCGATGGAGGTCTACGGCGTGATCATCGCCGGCTGGGCCTCGAACTCGAAGTACGCCTTCCTCGGCGCGCTGCGCGCCTCGGCGCAGATGGTGTCGTACGAGATCGCGATGGGCTTCGCGCTGGTCGTCGTGCTGATGGTCTCGGCCTCGCTGAACATGACCGACATCGTGATGGGGCAGGGCAAGGGCCAGTTCGCGCAGATGGGCCTGAACTTCCTGTCCTGGAACTGGCTGCCGCTGCTGCCGATCTTCGTCGTCTACGTGATCGCCGGCATCGCCGAGACCAACCGCCACCCGTTCGACGTGGTGGAAGGCGAATCGGAGATCGTCGCCGGCCACATGGTCGAGTACTCGGGCATGTCGTTCGCGATGTTCTTCCTGGCCGAGTACGCCAACATCATCCTGATCTCGACGCTGGCCTCCATCCTGTTCCTCGGCGGCTGGCTGCCGCCGATCGACAGCGCGCTGTTCAACTGGATCCCCGGCTGGATCTGGCTGGGCATCAAGGTGTTCTGCATCTGCACGCTGTTCCTCTGGGTGCGCGCCAGCTTCCCGCGCTACCGCTACGACCAGATCATGCGCCTGGGCTGGAAGATCTTCATCCCGGTGACGCTGGTCTGGCTGGTCGTGGTCGGCCTGTGGATCCAGTCGCCCTGGAACATCTGGAAGTAAGGACCGCGCCATGGCATCGGCCTCCACCCTCAAGGATTTCGTCTCCAGCTTCTTCCTGCTGGAACTGCTCAAGGGCTTCAAGCTCACCGGGCGGCATTTCTTCCAACGCAAGATCACCATCCAGTTCCCGGAAGAGAAGACGCCGCTCAGCCCGCGCTTCCGCGGCCTGCACGCGCTGCGCCGCTACGAGAACGGCGAGGAACGCTGCATCGCCTGCAAGCTGTGCGAGGCGGTGTGCCCGGCGATGGCGATCACCATCGAGTCGGACGTGCGCGACGACGGTTCGCGCCGCACGACGCGCTACGACATCGACCTGACCAAGTGCATCTTCTGCGGCTTCTGCGAGGAGAGCTGTCCGGTCGACTCGATCGTCGAGACGCACATCTTCGAGTACCACGGCGAGAAGCGCGGCGACCTGTATTTCACCAAGGACATGCTGCTCGCGGTGGGCGACCGCTACGAGCGCGAGATCGCGGCCACCAAGGAGGCGGACGCCAGGTACCGCTGACCGCCACGGCGGTCGGCCTTCGCGCCTGCAAGAACAACATGGACATTCAAACCGCGCTCTTCTACGTCTTCTCGGCGGTGCTGCTGTTCGCGGCCTTCCGCGTCATCACCGCGCGCACGCCGGTGTATGCGGCGCTGTACCTCGTGCTCGCCTTCTTCAACGCCGCCTGCGTGTGGATGCTGCTGCGCGCCGAGTTCCTGGCCATCGCGCTGGTGCTCGTCTACGTCGGCGCGGTGATGGTGCTGTTCCTGTTCGTCGTGATGATGCTGGACATGAACACCGACTCGCTGCGCGAGGGCTTCTGGAAGCACTTCCCGCTGGCCGGCCTGATCGGCGTGGTGATCGCGCTGGAAATGGCGCTGGTGCTGATCCCCGGCTTCGACGTGCGCAAGGCGCCGGTGCTCGACGCCGCTGCGCTGAAGCTCGGCAACACCAAGCTGCTGGGCATCGAGATCTACACGCGCTACCTGTACCCGCTGCAGATCGCCGCGGTGCTGCTGCTGGTGGCGATCGTTGCGGCCATCGCGCTGACGCTGCGCCGCCGCAAGGACTCGAAGTACATCGACCCGGCCGACCAGGTGCGGGCGAAGAAGGCGGACCGTGTCCGCATCGTCAGCATGAAGGCGGAGGTGGAAGTTCCGGCACCGGCCGCGCCCGCGGGAGGAGAGAGCAAATGATCGGCCCGGTGACGCTCGGCCATTACCTGTCGCTCGGCGCGATCCTGTTCGCGCTGTCGGTGATCGGCATCTTCCTGAACCGCAAGAACCTGATCGTGCTGCTGATGGCGATCGAGCTGATGCTGCTGGCGGTCAACCTGAACTTCATCGCCTTCTCGCACTACCTGGGCGACATGGCGGGGCAGGTGTTCGTGTTCTTCATCCTCACCGTGGCGGCGGCCGAGTCGGCCATCGGCCTGGCGATCCTGGTCGTGCTGTTCCGCAACCGCTCCACGATCAACGTCGACGAGCTCGACTCGCTGAAGGGTTGAGGCCGACATGTCCGCATCTCTGAACCCCAACCTCCTGCTGGCCATCCCGCTGGCGCCGCTGGTCGGCGCGGTGGTGGCCGGCCTGTTCGGCAAGACCGTCGGCCGCCGCGGCGCGCACAGCATCACCATCCTCGGCGTGCTGGTGTCCTTCATCCTGTCGGCGATGGTGCTGAAGTCGGTCGCCGTCGACAGCGCCCGCTTCAACGCCACCGTCTACGAGTGGATGGTGCTCGGTGGCCTGAAGATGGAAGTCGGCTTCCTGATCGACGGCCTGTCGGCGATGATGATGTGCGTGGTGACCTTCGTGTCGCTGATGGTGCACATCTACACCATCGGCTACATGGAGGAAGACCCGGGCTATCAGCGCTTCTTCTCCTACATCTCGCTGTTCACCTTCTCGATGTTGATGCTCGTGATGAGCAACAACTTCCTGCAGCTGTTCTTCGGCTGGGAGGCGGTCGGCCTGGTGTCGTACCTGCTGATCGGCTTCTGGTACACCAAGCCGACGGCGATCTTCGCCAACATGAAGGCCTTCCTGGTCAACCGGGTCGGCGACTTCGGCTTCATCCTCGGCATCGGCCTGATCGTCACCTACGCCGGCACGCTGAACTACGGCGAAGCCTTCGCGAGAGGCCCCGAACTGGCCAAGCTGATGCTGCCCGGCACCGGCTGGATGCTGATCACCGTGACCTGCATCTGCCTGTTCATCGGCGCGATGGGCAAGAGCGCGCAGTTCCCGCTGCACGTCTGGCTGCCCGACTCGATGGAAGGCCCGACGCCGATCTCGGCGCTGATCCACGCGGCGACCATGGTGACCGCCGGCATCTTCATGGTGGCGCGCATGTCGCCGCTGTTCGAGCTGTCCGACACCGCGCTGAGCTTCATCCTCGTGATCGGCGCGATCACCGCGCTGTTCATGGGCTTCCTGGGCATCATCCAGAACGACATCAAGCGGGTCGTCGCGTACTCGACGCTGTCGCAGCTGGGCTACATGACGGTGGCGCTGGGCGCCTCGGCCTACTCGGTGGCGGTGTTCCACCTGATGACGCACGCCTTCTTCAAGGCGCTGCTGTTCCTCGCCGCCGGCTCGGTGATCATCGGCATGCACCATGACCAGGACATCCGCAACATGGGTGGCCTGCGCAAGTACATGCCGCTGACCTGGATCACGTCGCTGCTCGGTTCGCTGGCGCTGATCGGCACGCCGCTGTTCGCCGGCTTCTACTCGAAGGACAGCATCATCGAGGCGGTGCACGCCTCGCACCTGTGGGGTTCCGGCTTCGCCTACTTCGCGGTGATCGCCGGCGTGTTCGTCACCGCCTTCTATTCGTTCCGCATGTACTTCCTCGTCTTCCATGGCGAGGAGCGCTTCCGCCACAAGCCCTTCCCGGGCGAGCACGACCACCATGACGATCATGGCGACGACCACGGGCACGCCCACGAGCCGCACGAGTCGCCCTGGGTGGTGACGGCGCCGCTGCTGCTGCTGGCGGTGCCCTCGGTGGTGATCGGCTACCTGACGATCCAGCCGATGCTCTACGGCGAGCTGTTCTCCGACTCGATCGTTGTCAACCTCGAGCGCCACCCGGCGATGGAAGAGCTGGCCAAGGAGTTCCACGGCGCGCTGGCGATGGCGCTGCATGGCCTGAAGACGCTGCCGTTCTGGCTGGCGCTGGCCGGCGTGGTGACGGCCTACGTGTTCTACATGGTCAAGCCGGGCATCCCGGCGGCGATCGCGAAGACCTTCCGCCCTGTCGTCAAGGTCCTCGAGAACAAGTACTACATGGACTGGATCAACGAGAACATCGTCGCTCCGGCGGCGCGTGCCCTCGGCCGCGGCCTGTGGAAGGGCGGTGACGTCGGCATCATCGACAACATCGTGATCGACGGCTCGGCGCGTGCGGTCGGCGGCCTGGCCGCGGTCACGCGCTACTTCCAGACCGGCTACCTGTACTGGTACGCGCTGGTCATGATCGTGGGTGTCATCGGCCTGATGACCTGGCAGTTGTGGCCCTATCTGGGCAGCCTGGGCGCCAAGTAGCGGACGGGACGGAGAACAAGAACATGGGTTTGCTCAGTCTGACCATCTGGCTGCCGATCGCCTGCGGCGCCTTGCTGCTCGCGCTCGGCCGCGACACGCACGTGAACGCCGTGCGCTGGACCGCGCTGGTCGGTTCGCTGATCAGCTTCCTGGTCACGCTGCCGCTGATCAGCGGCTTCGACACCGGCACCGCGGCGATGCAGTTCACCGAATCGCTGCCCTGGATCGAGCGCTTCAACGTCAAGTACGCGCTCGGTGTCGACGGCCTGTCGATGTGGTTCGTGCCGCTGACCGCCTTCATCACCGTGATCGTGGTGATCTCGGCCTGGGAGGTGATCGAGGACCGCGTCAACCAGTACATGGGCGCGTTCCTGATCCTCTCCGGCCTGATGGTCGGCGTGTTCAGCGCACTCGACGGCTTGCTGTTCTACGTCTTCTTCGAGGCCACGCTGATCCCGATGTACATCATCATCGGCATCTGGGGCGGCCCGCGGCGCGTCTACGCGGCCTTCAAGTTCTTCCTCTACACGCTGGCCGGCTCGCTGCTGATGCTGGTGGCGCTGGTCTACCTGTACTACAAGTCGGGCGGCAGCTTCGACATCCTCGCCTGGCACAAGCTGCCGCTGACGGCGAGTGCGCAGACCTTGCTGTTCTTCGCCTTCTTCGCCGCCTTCGCGGTGAAGGTGCCGATGTGGCCGGTGCACACCTGGCTGCCCGACGCCCACGTCGAGGCGCCGACCGGCGGCTCCGTCGTGCTGGCGGCGATCATGCTGAAGCTCGGCGCCTATGGCTTCCTGCGCTTCTCGCTGCCGATCGCGCCCGACGCCAGCCGCGAATGGGCCTGGTTCATCATCGCGATCTCGCTGATCGCGGTGATCTACATCGGCCTGGTCGCGCTGGTGCAGCAGGACATGAAGAAGCTGGTCGCCTACTCGTCGATCGCCCACATGGGCTTCTGCACGCTGGGCTTCTTCATCTTCAGCGAGCTCGGTGTGTCCGGCGGCATCGTGCAGATGGTCTCGCACGGCTTCGTGTCCGGCGCGATGTTCCTGTGCATCGGCGTGCTCTACGACCGCGTGCATTCGCGCGAGATCGCGTCCTACGGCGGCGTGGTCAACACGATGCCCAAGTTTGCTGCCTTCGCGGTGTTCTTCGCGATGGCGAACAGCGGCTTGCCCGGCACCAGCGGCTTCATCGGCGAGTGGATGGTCATCCTCGGCACCGTCAAGGCCGGCTTCTGGCTGGCCTTCCTGGCCGCCACCGCGCTGGTCTTCGGCGCCGCCTACAACCTGTGGATGGTCAAGCGTGTGTATTTCGGGCCGGTCGCCAACGAGCACGTCAAGGCGCTGTCCGACCTGAACAGCCGCGAGTTCCTGATGATGGCGGTCCTGGCGATCGCGGTGCTGTGGATGGGCGTGTACCCGAAGCCCTTCACCGACGTGATGCACGTGTCGGTGACCGAACTGCTCAAGCACGTGGCGCAATCCAAGCTGGTGCCCTGACATGAACGAGATGAACTGGCTGGCGATCGCGCCCGAAATCTTCCTGCTCTGCGCGGCACTGGTGGTCGCGATGGTCGACCTGTGGGTCACCGACGCACGCCGCACGCCCACCTACCTGCTGGCGCAGGCCTCGCTGGCGCTGGTGGCGATCCTGCACCTGCTGCGCTTCGACGCCGGCGAGACGGTCTACGCCGTGCAGCGCATGGTGGTGGCCGACCCGATGGGCCACCTGCTGGCCTTCTTCGCGACCCTCGCGACCATGGTCTCGCTGGCCTACGCGCGCCCCTATGCCGCCGAGCGCGACATGCTGAAGGGCGAGCTGATCACGCTGGCGATGTTCTCGCTGATGGGCATCAACGTGATGCTGTCGGCGAACAACTTCCTGGTCGTCTACCTCGGCCTGGAGCTGATGTCGCTGAGCCTGTACGCGTTGGTCGCGCTGCGCCGTGACCACGCACCGGCGACCGAGGCGGCGATGAAGTACTTCGTGCTGGGCGCGCTGGCCAGCGGCTTCCTGCTCTACGGCCTGTCGATGATGTACGGCGCGACCGGCTCGCTGGACATCGGCGAGGTCTTCAAGGCCATCGGCTCCGGCCAGGCCAAGGCCTCGGTGCTGGTGCTGGGTGTCGTCTTCATCGTCTCGGGCCTGGCCTTCAAGCTCGGCGCCGTGCCCTTCCACATGTGGATCCCCGACGTCTACCAGGGCGCGCCGACCGCGGTCACGCTGCTGATCGCCGGGGCGCCCAAGCTGGCTGCGTTCGCGATCACCATCCGCCTGCTCGTCGAGGGCATGGTCGGCATCGCGCAGGACTGGCAGCAGATGCTGATCCTGCTGTCGGTGGCCTCGATGGCGCTGGGCAACCTCGCCGCCATCGCGCAGACCAACCTGAAGCGCATGCTGGCCTACTCGACCATCGGCCAGATGGGCTTCATGCTGCTCGGCCTGACGCCGACGGTGGTGTCGGGCAACACGCTGTCGGCCGCCAACGGCTACAGCTCGTCGATGTTCTACGTGCTGACCTACGTGTTCACCACGCTGGGCACCTTCGGCGTCGTGATGCTGCTGTCGCGCGCCGGCCACGAGGCGGAGCAGATCGACGACCTGAAGGGCCTGGCCAGGCGCAGCCCCTGGTACGCCGCGGTGATGGCTATCCTGATGTTCTCGCTGGCCGGCATCCCGCCGACGGTGGGCTTCTACGCCAAGCTGGCGGTGCTGCAGGCCATCGTCTCGACCAACGTCGCGATGTACATCTGGCTGGCGGTGATCGCCGTGCTGCTGTCGCTGGTGGCGGCGTTCTACTACCTGCGCCTGGTCAAGGTGATGTATTTCGACGAGCCGAGCGATGCCCACCCGATCGCCAGCACCGGCGAGGTGCGCACGCTGCTGTCGCTGAACGGCGCCGTGGTGCTGGTCTTCGGCATCGTGCCCGGCGGCCTGATGGCCCTGTGCGCGCAGGCCATCGTCAAGGCACTGGGCACCTGAGCGCACGGGCGTGAGCGAAGCGCCCGCCCGAGCCGACGACGCGCACCTGCGCGAGGAGACCGTTTCCAGCGAGACGGTGTTCCAGGGCCGGCTGCTGCAGGTTCGTCGCGACCGCATCCGGTTGCCCGACGGCGGCGACGCCACCCGCGAGTTCATCGTGCACGGTGGCGCCGTGATGGTGGTACCGCTGCTCGACGACGGCCGCCTGGTGATGGAGCGTCAGTGGCGCTATCCGCTCGCGCAGGTGATGCTCGAGTTCCCTGCCGGCAAGCTCGACCCGGGCGAATCGACGCAGGATTGCGCACGCCGCGAGCTGTTCGAGGAGACCGGCTACCGGGCCAGCGAATGGGCCTGCGCCGGCGTGCTGCACAACGCGATCGCCTATTCGAGCGAGCGCATCGAGATCTGGTTCGCCCGCGGGCTCGCCGCCGGCGAACGTCGCCTCGACGAAGGCGAGTTCCTCGACATCCAGCTGTGCAGCATCGACGAGCTCGACCGCCGCTGCGCCGCCGGCGAGGTCACCGACGCGAAGACATTGGTCGGGCTCCAGTGGCTGCAGAACTGGCGCACCGGCCGCTGGGCCATCCCCGGCTTCCCGCCGCGCTGAGGGCGCTGCGGACATAATCGGCGCCATGAAGGTCCTGAACCTGCGCTGTTCGCACGACCATCGTTTCGAAGGCTGGTTCGGCTCCGACGACGAGTTCGTGTCGCAGTCCGACCGAGGGCTGGTGAACTGCCCGAGCTGCGGCGACAGCACGATCACGCGCCTGCCGACGGCACCGCGTCTGAACGTCTCGGGCGCGCAGGCCGGAGAAGCGCCGGTCGACGCGATGGCGGCGCTGCAGGCGGCCTGGTCGCAGGCGGTGCGGCAGGTGATCGCGCGGACCGAGGACGTCGGCGAGCGCTTCCCGGAGGAGGCGCGCCGCATCCACTACGGCGAGGTCGAGGCGCGCGGCATCCGCGGCCAGGCCAGCCGCGAGGACGCACAGGCCTTGCGCGACGAGGGCATCGAGGTGACCGCTCTGCCGGTGCCGGCCGCGTTGAAGGGGCCGCTCCAGTAACCCCGCGCCGCGGGATGCCGCTCAGTCAGAGCACGCGGCCCGGATTCAGCAGCCCCTGCGGATCGAGCGCCTGCTTGATCGCCCGCATCATGCCCAGCGCGACCGGCGACTTGCGCTGCACCAGTTCCTCGCGCTTGAGCGCGCCGATGCCATGCTCGGCGGAGATCGAGCCGCCGTGCGCCATCACCGCGTCGTAGACGATGCGGTTGACCTCGGCCTCGCGCTCGGCGAGGAAACGCTCCGCCGGCACGTCGACCGGTGCCTGCACGTTGTAGTGCAGGTTGCCGTCGCCGAGGTGGCCGAAGTCGACCAGCCGCACGCCGGGCACGGCGCGTTCGAGCAGTTCGTCGGTGCTGCGCACGAAGGACGGGATGCGCGAGATCGGCACCGAGATGTCGTGTTTGATGTTCAGGCCTTCGAGGCTCTGCGCCAGCGGAATGGACTCGCGCAGGTGCCACATGTTGCGCGACTGTTCGATGCTCGAGGCGACCGCCGCGTCGGTGACCAGGCCACGCTCGAAGCCGAGGGCGAGCAGGTCCTCGAAGCGCTGCGCAGCCTGGGTCGCGTCGTCGCTGGCCGATTGTTCGAGCAGAACCGTCCAGGCCGACGCGGGCAGCGGCTGCTGCAGCTGCGGGAAATGCTGCCGCACCAGGTCGAGCGAAAAGCGGTTCATCACCTCGAAGCCGGTCAGGCCGGCGCCCAGCCGCGCCTGAGCGAGGCCGAGGAACTCGACCGCCGAATCCAGCCACTCGAGCGAGGCGAGGGCGGTGGTCACCGTGCTCGGCTGCGGGTAGAGCTTCAGCGTCGCCGCGGTGATGATGCCCAGCGTGCCCTCGCTGCCGATGAACAGGTCGCGCAGGTCGTAGCCGGTGTTGTCCTTGCGCAGGCCGGCCAGGCCGTCCCAGACCTCGCCGGTCGCCGTGACCACCTCCAGCCCGAGGCACAGCTCGCGCGCGTTGCCGTAGCGCACCACCTGGGTGCCGCCGGCGTTGGTGGCCAGGTTGCCGCCGATCGTGCAGCTGCCCTCGGCGGCCAGGCTGAGCGGGAACAGCAGGTCCTTCGCGGCGGCCGCCTCCTGCACCGCCTGCAGCAGGCAGCCGGCCTCGACGGTCATCGTCAGGTTGGCCGTGTCGACGCCGCGCACGCGGTTCAACCGGCCGAGGTGCAGCAGCACCTGCGTGCCGCTGGCGTCGGGCACCGAACCGCCGACCAGGCCGGTGTTGCCGCCCTGCACGACGATCGGCGCACCGGCCGCCGCGCAGGCGCGCACGACGGCTGCGGTCTCTTCGGGCGATGCCGGCCGCACGACCACGCGGGCCTGGCCGCGGTAACGCTTGCGCCAGTCGATCTCGTAGGCCGGCAGATTGCCGCCGCGCATCACGTAGGGCGAGCCGACGATGCCGCGCAGCGTGGCCTCGAGCGTCATGCCACGCTCTCCGGATGGCGGCGCAGCCGCCAGTGCACGTGCACCGTGCAGGCGGCGAACAGGACCAGGCACAGCGCGATCTCGGCCAGCGCCAGGCGCGCCGACAGGCCGCTGTCGCCGCTGGCGCGCACCACGCCTTCGATGAAGTACAGCCAGACCACCAGGCTGACCCAGCGGTAGGTGTAGAGCTTGCGCTTGAGCAGGCCGGCCAGCGGGATCGTCAGCGGCAGCACCTTCAGCGCCAGCATGCCGCTGCCGGTCGGCGCCAGCCACAGCTCCCAGGTCAGGCCGAGCGCGATCAGGCCGAGCAGCGCGGCCACGGCCACACGCTGCGACCACGCGACGGCGGGAGAAAGTGAGGCATGCATCGCTGGCTATGATGCCAGCAATGAATCTTCCCTCGCACCTGAAGGCCCGCTTCGAGGAGAGCTGGCGCGAGCGCGCGGCGCAGCTGATCGAGACACTGCAGCACTGGCCGTGGCTCGACACCGCGCGCACGCTGCGCCAGCGCTTCCGCGAGGACCACCTCGGCCTGACCGCCAGCAGCCTGACCTTCACGACGCTGATCTCGCTGGTGCCGCTGGTGACGGTGACGCTCGCGCTGTTCTCCGCCTTCCCGATGTTCGCCTCGTTCCAGGACTCGCTGCAGAAGTACTTCCTGCAAAGCCTCGTGCCCGACAACATCGCCAAGCCGGTGATGACGGCGCTGACCCAGTTCGCCGCCAAGGCGAACCGGCTCGGCACCGTCGGCCTGGTGTTCCTGGTGTTCGCCGCGCTGGCGCTGATGCTGACCATCGACCGCACGCTCAACGGCATCTGGCGCGTGCGCACGCCGCGGCCGATCGCGCAGCGGGTGCTGGTCTACTGGGCCGCCGCGACCCTCGGCCCGCTGGTGCTGGGCGTCAGCCTGAGCCTGACTTCCTACGTGATCTCGGCCTCGCGCGGCATCGTGTCGGAGCTGCCGGGCGGCGTCAGCCTGCTGCTCAACACCATCGAGTTCGTGCTGCTCGCTGCCGGCATGGCGGCGCTGTTCCACTACGTGCCCAACACCCACGTGCGCTGGCGGCACGCGATCGCCGGCGGCGTGTTCGTCTCGGTCGGCTTCGAGGTCGCGAAGAAGGCGCTGGCCTGGTACATCACGCAGGTGCCGACCTTCGCAGTGGTCTACGGCGCGTTCGCGACGCTGCCGATCCTGCTGGTGTGGATCTACCTCGGCTGGGTGATCGTGCTGCTCGGCGCAGTGATCGCCGCCTACGCGCCCAGCCTGCAGATGCGCGTTGCGCGCTGGCCCGATGCGCCCGGCTCGCGCTTCGCGCTGGCGGTGGCGCTGCTGACCGAGCTCGACCGTGCGCGCCACGGCGAAGCGCGTGGCCTGAGTCTGGCCGAACTGTCGGAGACGCTGCGCGTCGACCCGCTGCAGGCCGAGCCCATCGTCGACCTGCTCGCCGAGATGGACTGGCTGGCGCGCCTGGACGAACCCGGCGCCGCGCGCTACGTGCTGCTCGCCGACCCAGCGGCCACGGCCGCCGCGCCGCTGCTCGCGCGGCTGCTGCTCGAACCGTCGCCGGGGCTGAACGCCTTCCGCGACCGCGCCGGCTTCGAGCGCCTCACGCTGGCGGAGCTGCTTCGGCCTTGACGCTGCCGTTGCTGCGCGGCGGCGCGTGCTGCACGCGGTCCTTGCCAAGCCGTTTGGCGGCGTACATCGCGTCGTCGGCGGCCTGCAGCAGCTTCAGCGGGTGCTGTGCATCGGCCGGCGCCATCGCGTAGCCGATGCTCGCGCTGACGCCGCCGCCGGGAACCTCGGCGCCGACCTTGCGAACCGCCTCGAGCATGTGCAGCGCGAGCGCCCGCGCGCCGGCCGGGCCGCGCACCTGGGCGAGCACGAGGAACTCGTCGCCGCCGAAGCGGCCGACCGCGTCGTCGGCGCGCACGCTGCCCTGCAACGCCTGCGCCACCTTGACCAGCAGCGCATCGCCTTCGCGGTGGCCGAGCCGGTCGTTGACCGCCTTGAAGCCGTCGAGGTCGACGAAGAACAGTGCCACCGGCTCGTGCATCGCGGTGACCAGCGCCGCCTCGATGCGGTCCATCATCGTGCGGCGGCTCAGCACGTCGGTGAGCATGTCGCGCTCGACGCTGCGGCGAAGCTGCTCCTGCGCGACGGTCAGGTCGTGCACGTCGATGGTCACCGTGTACAGGCCGGCGACCTTGCCGTCGGCATCGAAGTCGGGCACGTAGCTGGTGCGCATCCAGCGCGGGCCGCCCTCCGGGTTGTTCGCCAGGCCGTCGACCAGCCGTGTGTACTGCACCGTCTTGCCTTCCAGCGCGCGGCGGAAGTGCGGTTCGTGCTCGGCCCAGCGGCGCTGGCCGCGCACCGCGCCGATGTGCCGGCCGAGCAATTGCTCGGCGGGCTTGCCGGCGATGTCGCAGTAGGCCTTGTTGACGAAGCGCAGCACGAACTCGCGGTCGACGTAGGTCAGCGGGTACGGGATGTTCTCGGTGAAGCGGTCCAGCCGCACGCGCGAGGCGATCATCGCCTCGCGCGCGGTGACGTCCTCGTGGATGTCGGTGGCGATGGTGAACACGGATTGCACCTCGCCGTTCGGGTCGGCGTCGGGGAACACCTGGATGCGTGCCCAGCGCCCCGACAGCGTGCCGTGGCGCAGCAGGCGCTCGTAGCTGGTGGTGGCGCCGCGGAAGGCACGCTCGAAGGCCGGGCGGGCACGGTCCCAGGCGTCGTCGCCGTACAGCTCGGCCAGCGTGTGGCCGATCAACTCGTCGCGCGTGCGGCCCGACCACAGCAGGTAGGGCGTGTTGCAGAAGACCAGCCGGGACTCGCGGTCCCAGCGGCCGATCGGCAAGGCGACGACGTTGACGAGCCGCTCGATCGGGCTCGGGCCGGGGGCGTCTTGGGGGGCGTCGCTCATGCTGTTCAGAACGGGATGCGGCCGGTCCAGATGTCCTTGTACATGACCCAGTCGCCCATGAAGCTGAACAGTGGCCGCTTGAACGAGGCCGGCTTGTTCTTTTCGAAGCCGAAGTGGCCGATCCACGCGAAGCCGTAGCCGCATAGCAGGCCGTAAAGCAGGTACTGCGGCCGCCCGGTGGCGACCAGCATGGCCAGGCAGACCAGCGCCAGCGTCGAGCCGACGAAGTGCAGCCGGCGGCAGGTGCGGTTGCTGTGCTCGCTGAGGTAGAACGGGTAGAACTCGGCGAAGGTCTTCATGGCCTTCGGGTCGGCGGCGGTGCTGTTCATGCGGCCTCCACGGATCGGCCCAAGGCCGCTATCGTCGCATTCAACACGCCGTCCGGCGCCTCGGTCATCAGGGAATGCCCGGCGGGGAGCGTGACGATCTGCGCACGCAGCGCGGCCGCGATCTCGCGCGTGGCTTTCGGCGATGTCATCTGATCGCGCTCGCCGAGCACGAACGTCACCGGGCAGCGCACCTGAGCCGCCGCCTGCAGGCCGTTGGCGTAGGCGTCGCAGAGGCGGAAGTCGTGCTCGAACAGGTTGCGCCCGCCATGCTCGCCACCGGCGGCGAACACGCGGCGCATCAGCGCGCGGTTCGCGCCGTGCAGCCACATGCCGGGCCCCGGGAACGACGGCTTGCTGGCGATGCCGCCGAACGAGAACACGTTGACCATGTCGATGGCGCGCAGCGGCTGTTCACGCGCGGTGGTCAGCAGCGCATCGGACACCTTCATCGGGTAGGCAGTGGCCACCATCACCAGTGTCGACACCCGCTGCGGCGCGCGCGCCGCCATCTCCAGCCCGATCAGCGAGCCCATGCTGTGGCCGATCACCGCGGCGTGCGCTGCGCCGGCGGCATCGAGCAGGGCCAGCGTCCAGTCGGCCAGCGCCTCGACGCTGGGGAGCGGCGGGCCGTCGCTGCGGCCGTGGCCGGGCTGGTCGACCGCCAGCACCGCGTGGCCGTGGTGGGCGAACCAGCGCGCCAGCAGGTTCCACACGCTGTGGTCGTGCAGCGCGCCGTGCTGGAAGACGATGCAGGGCAGGCCCGCGTCGAAGGGTTTGCCGCCGGTGTAGGCATAGGCCCTGCGGCCTTGGACGATCAGTTCCATCACGCCACCGCCTTTTCGGCGACCTTCAGGGCGCGCTTCAGGTCGTCGATCAGGTCGTCGGCGTCCTCGAGCCCGATCGACAGGCGGATGGTGCCCGGCGCGATGCCGGCTTGCGCCAGCGCCGCGTCGTCCATGCGGAAGTGCGTCGTCGACGCCGGGTGAATGACCAGCGAACGGCAGTCACCGACGTTGGCCAGGTGCGAGAACAGCTTCAGCGACTCGATGAAGGTCTTGCCTTGCGCCCGCGAGCCCTTGATGTCGAAGCTGAACACCGAGCCGCAGCCGCGCGGCAGCAGCTTCTTCGCCAGTGCGTGGCTGGGGTGGCCCTCCAGTTCCGGGTAGCCGACCCGCGAGATCATCGGGTGCGCCGCGAGGAAGGCGACCAGCTTGCGCGTGTTGTCCACGTGGCGCGCCATGCGCAGCGGCAGTGTCTCGATGCCCTGCAGGATCAGCCAGGCGGTGTGCGGGCTCATGCAGGCGCCGAAGTCGCGCAGCCCTTCGCGGCGCGCGCGCAGCAGGAAGGCGCCGACCGTGCTCTCCTCGCTGAACACCATGCCGTGGAAGCCGTCGTAGGGCCGGGCCAGCTCGGGGAAGCGCCCGGAGCGCTCCCAGTCGAACTGCCCGCTGTCGACCAGCACGCCACCGATCACCGTGCCGTGGCCGGACAGGAACTTGGTGGCCGAGTGGAAGATCAGGTCGGCGCCGTGGTCGAAGGGCTTCATCAGCCACGGCGTCGTGAACGTCGAGTCGACCAGCAGCGGGATGCCCTGCTCGTGGCCGATCGCCGCGACGGTCGGGATGTCGAGCACGTCCAGCCCGGGGTTGCCCAGCGTCTCGCCGAACAGCAGCTTGGTGTCCGGGCGGATGGCGGCGCGCCAGCCATCGATGTCGCCCGGCTTGACGAATGTCGTCGCGATGCCGAAGCGCGACAGCGTGTAGTGCAGCAGGTTGTGCGAGCCGCCGTACAGCGCGCTGGAAGCGACGATGTGCGAGCCCGCGCCGGCCAGTGTCGCCACCGCGAGGTGCAGCGCGGCCTGGCCGCTGGCGGTGGCGATCGCGCCGGCTCCGCCCTCGAGCGCCGCGACACGTTCTTCCAGCACCGCGTTGGTCGGGTTGGAGATGCGGCTGTAGACATGGCCCGAGCGCTCGAGGTTGAACAGCGAGGCGGCATGCTCGCTGGACTCGAACACGAACGAGGTGCTGAGGTGGATGGGCACGGCACGGGCGCCGGTGGCCGGGTCGGGCGCCGCGCCGGCGTGCAATGCGAGGGTGTCGAATCCGGGATCCGCGGCACCGGGCATGGGGTCTCCTCTAAGCTGTATTCGCCAGGAATTGTGGGCTATATTGGGCCGCGGCTTGCGACGAGGAGACGATCATGAAGGTCAGCGACATCCTGCGCGTGAAGGGCGGAACGCTCTACACGGTCAGTCCGGACGAGGCCCTGTCGGTCGGGCTCAAGACCATGTCCGATCGAGACATCGGCTCGCTGGTCGTGATGAATCACGGCGAGTTGGCGGGCATGCTCACTTTCCGCGAGGTCATCCAGGCGATCGTCAAGAATGGCGGCACGGTGGGCACGACCAGCATCCGCAGCGTGATGGACGATCACCCGCTGACCTGCACCCCCGAGACCGAGATCGACGAGGTGCGCCGCATGATGCTCGAGCGCCACGCACGCTACATGCCGGTGATGGAGCAGCGCACGCTGATGGGCGTGATCTCGTTCTACGACGTGGCCAAGGCGGTGGTCGACAGCCAGGACTTCGAGAACCGCATGCTCAAGGCCTACATCCGCGACTGGCCGGTGGAAGAGGCCGGCACGCAGTCGACCCCGAGCTGAGCGGCTGCAGGGCGCCGACTAGAATCGGCGCATGTCCGGCAGCACCCTCGGCGAACTCTTCCGCGTCACCAACTTCGGCGAGTCGCACGGGCCGGCGATCGGCTGCGTGATCGACGGCTGCCCGCCGGGCATGGAACTGTCGGAAGCCGACATCCAGCCCGAGCTCGACCGCCGCCGCCCGGGCACCAGCCGGCACGTGACCCAGCGCAACGAGCCTGATGCCGTCGAGATCCTGTCCGGCGTCTACGAGGGCAAGACCACGGGCACGCCGATCTGCCTGCTGATCCGCAACACCGACCAGCGCAGCAAGGACTACGGCAACATCGTCCAGACCTTCCGGCCCGGGCATGCCGACTACACCTACTTCGAGAAATACGGTCTGCGCGACCCACGCGGCGGCGGCCGCTCCTCGGCACGGCTGACCGCACCGATGGTCGGCGCCGGGGCAGTAGCGCGCAAGTGGCTGAAGGAGAAGTTCGGTACCCGCTTCGTCGGCCACATGACCCAGCTCGGCGAGATCGTGATTCCCTTCGAGGGCGAGCAGCACATCCCGGACAACCCGTTCTTCGCCGCCAACGCCAGCGATATCCCGCGCCTCGAGGCCTACATGGACGAGTTGCGCAAGGCCGGCGACAGCTGCGGCGCACGCATCGCGGTGGCGGCCCGCAACGTGCCGGTGGGCCTGGGCGAGCCGCTGTTCGACAAGCTCGACGCCGACATCGCCTACGCGATGATGGGCATCAACGCCGTCAAGGGTGTCGAGATCGGCGCTGGTTTCGCCAGCGTGGCGCAGCTCGGCACGCAGCACGGTGACGAGCTGACGCCGCAGGGCTTCGCCAGCAACAACGCCGGTGGCGTGCTGGGCGGCATCTCGACCGGGCAGGACATCACCGTCAGCATCGCGATCAAGCCGACCAGCTCGATCCGCAGCCCGCGCCGCTCGATCGACCTGAACGGCCAGCCGGCGACGGTGGAGACCTTCGGCCGCCACGACCCCTGCGTCGGCATCCGCGCCACGCCGATTGCCGAGGCCATGCTGGCGCTGGTGCTGATGGACCATGCGCTGCGGCACCGTGCCCAGTGCGGCGACGTGCGGCCGACACTGGCTGCCATCCCGGGCCGGATCGGCTGACAGGCGCCGCAACTCGCGCGGCGGCACGAACAGGGCGGTTTCTCCGCCACATATTCCCTCAAGTTCTGCGGTGCAAGTGCCGAGAATGACGGCATTCGTCACATGAAATCACTAGTGATCCATGTGATGACAGTCCTCATCCTCACCTGAAGAAGTGCCATGAACCACGCAGTAGCAACAGGGGGTGATCGCCGTATGGGCTCCGGCGGTCTGATCGAGTTCTTCCGCCATCACGGCGCCTGGGCGCCCGGCGTCCGCTTGTTCCGCCGCATCCAGTTCCGCACCAAGGCAGCCATCATCTCGGCGGTCTTCATCGTTCCGCTGGTGCTGGTCTCGGTGGCCTTGTGGGGTGCCCAGATGGACGTGATCGATTTCGCCGTCAAGGAGCGCCAGGGCGTCGCGGCGATGAGCAAGGTGGCGCATTTCTACAACGAACTGACCAATGCCCGCAATGCGACACGCGCGACGCTCGGCGGCTTCGATGCCAAGGCCGACTATGCGGCCGCGCGCGCCCATGCCGACGAAGCGCTGGTGGCGCTGGAGAAGCACCTGAAGGAGAGCGGCGATCCGCTGGTGCTGCAGCCGCTGACCACCAAGCTGACCCAGGCCTGGGCCGCGACGGCGAGCGCACCGAACGGCGTCGACGCCCAGGGGCACACGGTGTTCGGCCCGGTGGTGGCTTCCGCGCGCGAACTGGTGGCCAAGATGGGGGACGACTCCAACCTGGTGCTCGATCCGGATGTCGACAGCTTCTACGTGATCAACGCCATGGTGCTGACCATGCCGAAGTTGATGGAGGATGCCGGCCAGGTCTGGGGCTGGAGCACCTACGCCGCCGCCAAGGGCTCGCTCGACAAGAAGCAGTCGTCGGAGTTCGGCATCCGTGCCGCCACCGCGGGTTCCGGCGCGTCCGACCTGCGCGACTACATCGGCCGGGCGGCAGCCTACAACGCGTCGATCAAGACCAGCGTGCCGCTCGGTGCGCTCGACAAGCTCGAGGCGTTCCGCAAGCAGGCGGTGGGCGCGGTGATCGACGGCAAGGACACCGACGCAGCGACGCTGTACGCCGCCGGCAAGGCGGCCGTGACCGACCTGGACGGGCTCTATGACCGTGCCTTGCCGGTCATCGACGAACTGCTGGCAGCCCGCATCGGCGCGGCGCAGCACAAGCTCTGGTCGCTGTCGGCGGTGGTCGTCGTCTGCGTCGCGATCGGCATCTATCTCTTCTACTCGTTCTTCCTCGTCACCCACGGCGGCCTGCGCGAGGTGCAGAAGCACCTGGAGGCAATGACCGCCGGCGACCTGACGACGCATCCGCGCCCCTGGGGCAACGACGAGGCGGCCCGCCTGATGGGCTCGCTGGCCGACATGCAGCAGTCGCTGCGCGGCATCGTCGGCAAGGTGCGCGGGTCGTCGGAGAGCATCGTGCACTCGACGGCGGAGATCTCCGACGGTGCGATGGACCTGTCCGGTCGCACCGAGCAGGCGGCGGCCAATCTGCAGCAGTCGGCCGCGGCGATGGACCAGATCTCCTCGACCGTGCAGGCAACCTCCGATCAGGCGCAGCAGGCCGCCGTGATCGCCCGCGGCAATGCGACAACCGCCGAGCGCGGCGGCGAGATCATCGGCACGATGGTGACGACGATGGAGGGCATCCATGCCTCGTCGACCCGCATCGGCGACATCATCGGCGTGATCGACGGCATTGCCTTCCAGACCAACATCCTGGCGCTCAACGCCGCGGTCGAGGCCGCGCGTGCCGGCGAGGCCGGGCGTGGCTTCGCGGTCGTTGCCTCCGAGGTGCGCGCGCTGGCGCAGCGTTCGGCCGAGGCGGCCAAGGAGATCAAGGGCCTGATCACCGAGAGCGTCGAGCAGGTGGCCGGTGGCACGAAGATCGTGCGCGACGCGGGCACGACGATCGGCCAGATCGTCAGCAGCGCGAACGAGGTCAACCGCCTGCTGGCGGCCATCGCCAACGGCGCCAACGAGCAGGCCACCGGTGTCAGCCAGACCGCGCAGGCGGTGCAGGACCTGGACAGCATGACGCAGCAGAACTCGGCGCTGGTCGAGGAAACCGCGGCCGCCGCCGCCTCGCTCAAGGAGCAGGCGGTGCGCCTGGCCGAGGAAGTCTCGCGCTTCAGGCTGCCGGCCTGACGTTCCATCGCCCCGCGCCGTCCGTCCGTCGGACGGCGGCGCAGTCTGTCGCCCCGCCTCTGCAGCCTGTCGCATGCGGGATGGAGAAAACGCACAACGTTCCTAGACTGGCCGCGCTTCACGAGAGCGAACCAGGGAGGAACGGGACATGCGAAAGTCGATCTGGCTGGGCGGGGCGGGTCTGTTGGTGGTGGTGGCGGCGCTGGGTGCCGCAAAGATGGGCGGCCTGGGCGGCGCCGCGAAGGATTCCAAGCCGGCCGAGCCGACGCTCGAGTTCACCGCCCGCGAGGTGGTGCAGCCGCAGCCGGCCAGCCTGCCATTGCGGCTGACCTTCTCCGGCCCGCTGGTGGCGCCGCAGAGCGCCGTGCTGCGCGCCAAGGCCACCGGCACGCTGCTGTCGCTGTCGGTCGGCGAGGGCAGCCGGGTGCGCGCCGGTCAGGCGATCGGTCAGATCGACCTGGCCGACCTCGGCAGCCGCGTCGCCGAACGCTCGGCGACGGTGGAGTCGGCCCGCGCGCAGTATGCCCAGGCCGAGCGGGTGCATGCCTCCAACCAGCGCCTGGCCGACCAGCAGTTCATCTCGCCGACCGCGCTCGACGCGTCGCGCTCGACGCTGGATGCCGCCAAGGCCGGCCTCGACGCCGCCCAGGCCCAGTTGGCGATCGCCCGCCAGGGGCTGCGCGACGGCGCGCTGGTCGCGCCGATCGCCGGCCTGGTCGCCAAGCGCCACGCAGTGCCCGGCGAGAAGCTGGCGATGGAGCAGCCGGTGCTGACCATCGTCGACCTGGCCTCGCTGGAACTGGCCGGCAGCGTCGGCACCCACGAGGTCGCGCTGTTGTCGCCGGGCCTGCCGGTTCAGCTGCGCGTCGAAGGCGTGGACGAAGCCGTCGAGGGCCGGCTCGAGCGCATCGCGCCGGCAGCCGAGGCCGGCACGCGGGCGATCGGCGTCACCGTGGTCGTCGCCAACCCGAAGGAACGGCTGCGCGCCGGCCAGTACGCGGTGGCCGCGGTGACGCTGCCCGACCCGGTGCAGCGGCTGACGCTGCCGGTGTCGGCCGTCATCGGCGCGGCCGGCGCGAGCCAGGTCTGGGTCATCGAAGGCGGCGTGCTGGCGCGCCGCGCCGTCACGCTGGGGCGGCGCGACGAGGCGCAGGGCCGCGTCGAGGTGGTCTCCGGCCTGGCGCCCGGCGCCCAGGTGCTGGCGGCGCGCTTCGACAGCCTGCGCGAGGGCAGCAAGGCGGCCGTGGTGGCGCGTGCCGCCGCGGTGGCCTCGGCCGCATCGTCCAGCGTGCTGCGCTGAGGAGCCGGCCATGTGGATCACGAGAGTCTCGATCGCGAACCCGGTGTTCGCGACCATGGTGATGGTCGCGCTGTGCGTGCTCGGCCTGTTCTCCTATGCGCGGCTGGGCGTCGAGCAGATGCCCGACGTGCAGCCGCCGGTGGCCTTCATCGACGTGGCCTACCCCGGTGCATCGCCCGAGGCGGTGGAGCGCGAGGTCAGCAAGCTGGTCGAGGAGGGGCTCAACAGCATCGCCGGCATCAAGCGCATCACCTCGCGCAGCTTCGAGGGCCGCAGCCAGACCAGCGTCGAGTTCACGCTCAACGCCGACATGGCGCGCGCGATGCAGGACGTGCGCGACCGCATCGCGGTGGTGCAGGGCAGCTTCCCGAAGGACGCCAAGCCGCCGACGGTGGCGCGCTTCAACAACGACAACAGCAGCCCGGTGGTGGTCAGCGCGCTGATCTCGCCGACGCGCAGCGCGCGTGAGCTGTCCATCCTCGCCGAGCAGGTGGTGGCGCGGCGGCTGCAGCGTGTCGAGGGCGTGGCGACGGTGGAGGTGTCCGGCCTGGCCAAGCGCGAGGTGCGCATCGACCTCGACCCCGACCGCCTGCGCGCCTACGCGATCACGCCGGCGCAGGTGGCCGCGGGCTTGCGCGACGCCCACGCCGACCAGCCGGTCGGCCTGCTGTCGGATGCGACGCAGGACGCCATCCTGCGCGTCGAGGGCCGGGTGGCCGACCCGCGCCAGTTCGCCGACATGGTGGTCGCGCAGCGCAACGGCCTGCCGCTGCGCCTGGCCGACCTCGGCCGCGTGGTCGAGCGCGAGCGCGAGGCCGACACGGTGGCGCGCATCAACGGCCAGCGTGCAGTCAACTTCAACGTCTTCAAGCAGCAGGACGCCAACGTGGTCGCCACCGGCGAGGCGATCAAGGCGGCGATGGCCGAGGTGCGCAAGTCGCTGCCGCAGGACGTCGAGCTGCGCCTGGTCTACGCCAACAGCGACTTCGTCAAGGGCTCGCTGGAGGGCCTGCGCCACACGCTGATCGAGGGTGCGCTGCTGACGGTGGCGATCGTCTTCCTGTTCCTGCACTCCTGGCGCAGCACCATCATCACCGGGCTGACGCTGCCGATCGCGGTGATCTCCAGCTTCATCGCCGTGCATGCCTTCGGCTTCACGCTGAACTTCATGACGATGATGGCCTTGTCACTGTGCATCGGCCTGCTTGATCGACGACGCGATCGTGGTGCGCGAGAACATCGTGCGCCACGTGCACCTGGGCAAGGATCATTTCACCGCCGCCCGCGAGGGCACCGAGGAGATCGGCCTGGCGGTGATGGCCACCACCTTCGCGATCTGCGCGGTGTTCGTGCCGGTGGCCTTCATGGGCGGCATCGTCGGCAAGTTCTTCTATCCGTTCGGCATCACGGTGACGGTGGCCGTGCTGGTGTCGCTGTTCGTCAGCTTCACGCTGGACCCGATGCTGTCCAGCCGCTGGCCCGACCCGCCCGGTGCCTACGCACGGCGGATTCCCGGCGTCGCGCAGTTGATCGGCCTGGTCGACCACCTGATGGACGCGCTGCACGCCGCCTACGAACGGCTGATCCGCTGGGTGTTCGAGCGGCCGACGCGCAATCGCGCGATCGTGCTCGGCGTCGGCGTGGCCAGTTTCGTCGGCGCGCTGGCGCTGGCGCCGCTGGTCGGCAGCGAGTTCATTCCGCAGACCGACCAGGGCTTCACGCAGATCGCCATCCGCATGACGGTGGGCTCCAGCCTGGCGCGCAGCGACGAGAAGGTGCGCCAGGTCGAGGCCATCGTCGCCACCTTCCCCGAGGTGAAGACGATCTCGACCAACGTCGGCGGGCAGGGCACCGGCCTGGCGGTCGGGCGCAACCAGGCCTCGTTGAACATCGGCCTGGTCGATCGCCGCGAGCGCAAGCGCACGCAGAAGCAGGTCGAGGATGCGATCCGCGCCGAGATCGCGCGCATCCCCGGCATCGAGGTCTCGGTCGGCTTCGACCGGCCGATCTACGTCGCCATCCTCGGCAGCGACCCGCAGGCGCTGGCCGCCGCGGCCAGCGACTTCGCCGAGAAGGTGAAGAAGATTCCCGGCATTGCGGACGTCGAACTGTCGGTCAAGCCCGGCCTGCCGGCCTACGCGGTGCGCCTGAAGCCCGGTGCGGTGCGCGAGCTCGGCCTGACGGCGCCGCAGATCGCCTCCAGCCTGCGCGCCTACGTCAACGGCGAGGTCGGCACCTACTGGACCACGCCCGACGGCGAGCAGGTCGAGGTGCTGCTGCGCCTGCCCGAGACGCAGCGCGAACGCGTCGCGCAGATGGGTTCGCTGCCGGTCGCGTTCGCGCGCGACGGCACGCCGATCGCGCTGGACACGGTGGCGAGCATCGAGCCGGTGCAGAACCCCGAGGTGATCCGCCGCCAGGACCTGCAGCGCCGCGAGGCGATCTTCGCCGGCGTGCAGGGCCGGCCGGCCGGCGACGTCGGCGCCGACGTGCAGAAGCTGGTGGACAGCACCGCGCTGCCGCCGGGACTGCGCTTCGACGTCGGCGGCGCCACCCGCGAGCAGCAGGAGGCCTTCGGCGCGATGCTCGGCGCGATGGCGCTGGCGGTGATCTTCATCTACATCGTGCTGGCCAGCCAGTTCGGCAGCTTCCTGCAGCCGGTGGCCATCATGGCCTCGCTGCCGCTGTCGCTGATCGGCGTGATGCTGGCGCTGCTGGCCTGGCGCAGCACGTTGAACGTGTTCTCGATGATCGGCCTGGTGATGCTGATGGGCCTGGTGACGAAGAACGCGATCCTGCTGGTCGACTTCGCCAACCGCGCGTTGAAGGACGGCGCAACGGTGGCCGACGCGCTGCTGCAGGCCGGGCTGATCCGCCTGCGACCGATCGTGATGACCACCGCGGCGATGGTCTTCGGCATGCTGCCGCTGGCCCTGGCACTGAACGATGGCGGCGAGCTGCAGGCGCCGATGGGCCGCGCGATCATCGGCGGCGTGATCACCTCGACGCTGCTGACACTGGTCGTCGTGCCGGTGCTGTGGAGCTACTTGGTGCGCGAACGGCGCGCAGCCGAACCGGTGGCGCCGACGGCAATGCCGCAAGCCGGCAGCGGCGCGGGCAGTTTCATGCCGGCCAGCCGCGACTGATCAGGTGCTGGCACGCGGCAGCAGCGCGAAGCCGAGGTCGACGCAGCGCTGCGCCGGCGTCTCGCCGCGCATCAGCGCCAGCAGCATCTGCGCCGCCGCCAGGCCGATTTCGGCGCGCGGCGTGCGCACCGTGCTCAGCGGCGGCAGCATCTGGTCGCTGCCGGTCAGGTCGTTGAACCCGGCCACCGCGATGCGCTGCGGCACCGGCACGCCCAGCCGCAGCGCGGCCAGCAGCGCACCCTGCGCGAGGTCGTCGTTGCAGAAGAAGACCGCGTCGACCGCCGGCGTCTGCCCGGCGATCTGCTCGAACATCAGCGCACCGAGCGCGATCGACGACGGCGCCGGGTTGAGCCACTCCAGCGTCGGCGCATAGAGCCCGGCGGCCGACATCTCGCGCCGCCAGCCCTCGAGACGCTGCATCGTGCGCGCATCGAGCTGCGCGGCGCCGAAGGCGATGCGGCGGTGGCCGCGCTCGAGCAGGTGGCGTGTCATCGCCGCGCCGGCATCGGCCTGCGAGAAGCCGACGCAGTGCACGCCCTCGGCGCGGCTGGTCTCCATCAGGTGCACGCAGGGCACGCCGCTGCCGGCGATCAGCTGGCGGGCGGCCTCGCTGCGCTCCAGACCGGTGACCAGCAGGCCGGCCGGGCGGTGCAGCAGCTGCTCGCGCAACAACTGCTCCTCCTCGGCGTTGTCGTAGTGGGTCACGCCGATCAGCGTCTGGTAGCCGGCCGGGCGCAGCGTGCGCTGCACCGCCTCCATCAGGTCGACGAACAGCGCGTTGGACAGCATCGGGATCAGCAGCGCCACGTGCGTGCTGTGCCGCGAGGCGAGGGCGCGCGCTGCGGGGTCGGGCACGTAGCCGAGGCGCGTCGCGGCGGCCTGCACGCGGGCGACCAGTTCCGGATCGACGGCGCGTTCGCCGCGCAGTGCGCGCGACACCGTGATCGGGCTGACGCCGGCTGCCTGGGCGACGTCGGACAGCGTGACGCGTCCGGTGGCACGGGGTCGGGCGGGGTTGGGTGGCATGTCCTAGGGAAAGTACGGATCGCGCTGCGGCCGATACCAACTAGGATAGCGCTATCCAAAGGCAGAACGCAAGCAGACTGATTCTGGCCCGAAACTGACCCGGGCAGCAATCGCCGAGGCTGTGGTTCTGCCCTTTTCTTTGTCTTGATGAGATAGCGCTATCCAATGCAAGTCTGGCTGGTGATCATGGGTGTGGCCGGTTGCGGCAAGTCCAGCCTGGGGCAGGCGGTGGCCGCCGCGCTGTCGCTGCCGCTGATCGAGGGCGACGACTTCCACAGCCCGGCCAGCCGCGACAAGATGGCGCGGGGCGTGGCCCTGACCGACGCCGACCGCGACGGCTGGCTCGACATCCTCGGCGAGCAACTGCAATCGCGTTCCGAAGGCGCGGTGCTGACCTGTTCGGCCCTCAAGCGCGCCTACCGCGAGCGGCTGCGTGCCGCGCGGCCCGGCTTGCGCTTCGTCTTCCTCGACATCGGCCGTGCCGACGCACTGCAGCGCGTCGCGCAGCGGGCCGGCTCGCATTTCTTCTCCACCAGCCTGGTCGACAGCCAGTTCGCCACGCTCGAGTCGCCGCTGGGCGAAGCCGGTGTGCTGCGCGTCGATGCAGGGCAAGACCTGCCGACGCTGTGCACCGAGGTGACCGGCTGGCTGACCACCAAGGACTCCGCATGAACTCGCCCGCCTCGAGCCCGCGCCTGCAACGCATCGTCCACGCCGCCATGGCCGCCTGTCTCGGCGTGATGGCGCTGGCCGTGTTCGTCAACGTCGTGCTGCGCTACGGCTTCGGCAGCGGCATCGCGGCCAGCGAGGAGCTGTCGCGGCTGCTGTTCGTCTGGATGGTGTTCATCGGCGCCACCGCCGCCTATCCGGCCGGCGAGCACATGGCCTTCACCAGCCTGGTCGGCGCGTTGCGCAGCCGTCCCGCGGCCTTCGCGGCGATGACCGCGCTGATCCGCCTGCTGGTGCTGCTCGGCTGCGCGCTGCTCGCCTGGGGCGCCTGGCAGCAGGTGGTGGTCGGGCTGGGCAGCCGCTCGGTCGTGCTCGGCTATCCGACCGCGCTGCTGCCGCTGCCGGCGCTGCTGTGCGCCGTGGCGATCGGCGTGATGGCGCTGATCGAACTCATCAAGCGTGAACCGCTGGACCTCGGTCACGGCGCAGAAGTGGAGTGATGCACATGTCCCCCGAAGCCTCGGCCTTCCTCGTCTTCTCCGCCGGCATGCTGGTGCTGATGGGCATCGGCATGAACATGGCGCTGGCCCTGGTGCTGACCGGCGCCGGCATGGCCTTCGTGCTCGGTTTCTGGGACACCCAGCTGCTGGCGCAGAACCTGGTTGCCGGCGTCGACAGCTTCCCGCTGCTGGCCGTGCCCTTCTTCATCCTCGCCGGCGAGCTGATGAACTCCGGCGGCATCAGCCGGCGCATCATCGACATGGCGCAGGCCTGGGTCGGCCACATCCGCGGTGGGCTGGGTTTCGTCGCCATCGGCGCGGCCGTGCTGATGGCCAGCATGAGCGGCTCGGCGCTGGCCGACACCGCGGCACTGGCCACCATCCTGCTGCCGATGATGCAGCGGCAGGGCTACCCCATGGCCACCTCGGGCGGGCTGATCGCCTCGGGCGGCATCATCGCGCCGATCATTCCGCCGTCGATGCCCTTCGTGATCTACGGCGTCACCACCAACACCTCGATCTCGGCGTTGTTCGTCTCCGGCATCGTGCCCGGTCTGATCATGGGCATCGGCCTGGTGATCGCCTGGAAGCTGGCGCTGCGCAAGATGGACCTGCCGGCCGGCGAGGCGATGCCGATGGGCGATCGGCTGCGCGCCACCGCCAAGGCCTTCTGGGCGATGCTGATGCCGGTGATCATCATCGGCGGCATGAAGAGCGGCGTCTTCACGCCGACCGAGGCGGCGGTGGTGGCGGCCTTCTACGCGCTGGCGATCGCGCTGTTCGTGCACCGCGAGATGAAGTTCGCCGAGATCGGCCCGGTGCTCGAGCGCGCCGCCAAGACGACCGCGATCGTGATGTTCCTGTGCGCCGGCGCAGCGGTGGCGAGCTACATGATCACGCTGGCCGACCTGCCGGCCACGCTGAGCGGCTGGCTGGGCCCGCTGGTCGACCACCCGAAGCTGCTGATGGCGGTGATGATGATCGTGCTGGTGCTGGTCGGCACCGCGCTGGACCTCACGCCGACCATCCTGATCTTCGCGCCGGTGATGCTGCCGATCGCCGTCAAGGCCGGCATCGACCCGGTCTACTTCGGCCTGATGTTCGTGCTCAACGGCGCCATCGGCCTGATCACGCCGCCGGTGGGCACCGTGCTCAACGTCGTCGCCGGCGTCGGCCGCATGTCGCTGCACCAGGTGATCAAGGGCGTCAATCCGTTCCTCGTCACCTACCTGCTGATCCTGGTGATGTTCGTGATCTTCCCGCAGATCGTCACCGCGCCGGTGGCATGGATGCGCTGATCCGCGCCGCTTCCCCCATCAACCCCCTGGAGACTCCCGTGAACCTCGTTCGCCGCACCCTCGTCGCCGCTGCCGCCGCAGCCGCCTTCGCCGCTCCCTTCACCGCCGCCGCGCAGGACATCAAGCCGCGCCTGATCCGCTTCGGCTACGGCCTCAACGAGCAGAGCAACCAGGGCCGCGCGGTGAAGCTGTTCGCCGAGCAGGTCGAGAAGGCCTCCGGCGGCAAGATGAAGGTGCGCGCCATCGGCGCCGCCGCGCTCGGGCCGGACGTGCAGATGCAGCAGGCGCTGATCGGCGGTGCGCAGGAGATGATGGTCGGCTCGACCGCGACGCTGGTCGGCATCAGCAAGGAGATGGCGCTGTGGGACACGCCCTTCCTGTTCAACAACGCCAAGGAAGCCGACACCGTGCTCGACGGCCCGATCGGCGAGAAGGTGATGGCCAAGCTGCCCGAGAAGGGCCTGGTCGGCCTGGCCTACTGGGAGAACGGCTTCCGCAACCTCACCAACAGCAAGCGCCCGGTGACGAAGATGGAAGACCTGGACGGCATCAAGCTGCGCGTGATGCAGAACAACGTCTACCTCGACAGCTTCAAGATGCTCGGCGCCAATGCCGTGCCGCTGCCGTTCTCCGAGCTGTTCAGCGCGCTCGAGACCAAGACCGTCGACGGCCAGGAGAACCCGTACAACACCATCCTGTCGAGCAAGTTCTTCGAGGTGCAGAAGTACCTCAGCGTGACCAACCACGTCTACAGCCCGTGGATCGTGATGGTCAGCAAGAAGTGGTGGGACGGCCTGAGCAAGGACGAGCAGAAGATCCTCGCCGATGCGGCGAAGGCCAGCCGCGACTTCGAGCGCAAGGACACCCGCGAGGAAGCCGCCAAGGCGCTGGCCGAGCTGAAGGCCAAGGGCATGCAGATCAACGAGCTGCCGGCCGCCGAGTCGGCGCGCATGCGCGACAAGCTGACGCGCGTCAACGCCTCGATCGCCGCCAACGTCGGCATGGAGCTGTGGAACGAGACGCAGGCCGCGCTCGGCAAGCTGCGCGGCAAGTGAGCGGCGGCGGCGTGCCGCCGCCGGCGCTCAGGCGGTGATCGCGAGGCTGCGGTAGACGCCGCAGCCGACCACGTGCTGCTCGTCGAAGCGGTGCACGTACGAGGCCTTGGCCTGCACCGCGCCGCTCTCCGGGTTGAGGATGTCGTACTCGATCCAGCCGGCCCCGCGCTCGGTGCGCTCCCAGGCGTCGGCGACGAAGCGCTCGCCATCGATGCCCGGCACGTCGTGCACGCGCGAGCCTTCCTTGTCCGGCCGCGCGGCGTGCAGCCGGTACTGGCCCTGGCGGTCGACGACGAAGACGTAGAGGTCGCGGTCGACGAAGCCGTTGGCACGGTCGCGGATCAGCCGGCAGGCCGCCTCGTAGCCGTGCTCGTGCATGCAGGCGAGCGCCCGTTCGACCAGTGCGCGGGCCTCGTCGGCGCTGCCCTGGCGCAGTCGGATCGAGGCCACCGCGCTGCTCAGCCGGCCGGCGCGTTCGACCAGGTCCTGCGAGGCGGTGCTCGACTCCTCGACCATCGCCGCGTTCTGGCGCGTGATCTCGTCGAGGTTGCCGACGTTCTGGCTCATCTCGCGCAGGCCCTGGCTCTGCTCGGCACTCGCCGAGGCGATGCTGCGCAGCCGCTCGGACACGTCCTTGACGCCGGCGACCACTGCGCCCAGCGTCGCGCTGACGCCGTCGATGCGACCGACCGAGGCGCCGACCTGCTCGCTCGACGCGGCGATCAGCCCCTTGATCTCCTTGGCCGCCTCGGCCGAGCGCTGGGCCAGCTGGCGCACCTCGGAGGCGACCACCGCGAAGCCGCGCCCGGCCTCGCCGGCCCGTGCGGCCTCGACCGCGGCGTTGAGCGCCAGGATGTTGGTCTGGAACGAGATGCCGTCGATCACGCCGATGATCTCGCCGACGCGCTTGGAGCTGCTCTGCAGCGCATCCATCGAACCGACCGTGGCACGCATCGCCTCGCCGCCGCCTTCGGCCTTCACGCGCAGCGCACCGGCAATGCGGTCGAGCTCCTGCGCCGCGTCGGCGCTGGAGGCCACCGCCGCGCTGAGCTGGCTGACCGTGGCGACTGTCTGGCGCAGGCTGGCGGCCTGTTCGTCGGTGCGTTGCGACAGCGCGGCACTGCTCGCCGCCGCCTGCTCGCCGGCCTGGCCGACACGCACCGCGCTGCTGCGGATCTCGGCGACCATGCCCGACAGCCGGGCGTTCATGCCTTCGAGCAGCGTGCCGATCTCGGCCAGCTCGTCCTTGCCGCGGATGTCGACGCGGAACTCGAGGTTGCCGCTGGCCACCGCCGCGACGCCGCGTGACAGCGCCTTGAACGAGCCGGCGAAGCTCAGGTAGAAGGAGACGGCGAAGTACAGCATCGCCAGCACGCCGAGCAGCGTCACGCCGACCTGCACGGCCATCGTGCGCAGGCTGTCGCGGGCGCGCGCGTCGAGCGCCGCCTCGAGCGCGGCGAGGATGCCGTCGTCGAGCCTGGCCAGTGCCGCCAGCGCCTGGCTGCCACGTTCGAAGTAGGCCGCCGGCTCACCCTGGATCGCCTCGGCAGTGAAGATGTCGCGTACCTGGCGGCCGAAGGCGTCGGCGCTGCCGAAGGCCTCGTCCCAGCCGGCCGGGGTCGGGCTTCCGGCGCGCTGCAGCGCCTCGACCTTGCCGCGCAGGTCGGCGAGCTGGCGCGACAGCAGGTCAGTGCGGCCGAGGATCTGCACGCGCTCGGTGTTGCTGGCGTCACCACGAACCAGGATCGCGGCGCCCTGGCCGCGCGCCAGGCCGATGGTCTCGGCCAGCGGCACCATGCGTTCGACGGCGATGTCCATCAGGAAGAAGGTATGGGCCTGCGGGTCGAGCAGCAGGCCGGAACGTTCGGCGACCAGCAGCATCAGCTGGCGCACCTGCTCGACCGCAGCGGTGTGCTGGGCGAAAGCCTCGCTGCGCTGGGTGGCGTGGCGCCCTTCGGCCAGCGCGGCCAGGCCGTCGCGGCGAGCCTTCCACAGGTCGTCGGCGTCGAAGCGGTGGGTGGCGGCGATGGTGGTGTCGAGGCCGCGCAGTGCGGCGTCGAACTCGCCGCGCGCCTTCGGCAGGGCGTCGCGGGCCGCGGCGTCGCCGGACAGCGCCCGGTTGGTCAGGCCACGGTGGTTCTGCACCTGGCCGACCAGGCGGTTGGCCGCCTGCACGATGTGGGCACCCTCGAGCTCCGCCAGGGCGATGTTGCGGTTCTCCAGTCCGGTGCGGAAGCCGTCGAGCAGCAGCAGCAGCAGCGGCACCAGCAGGAACAGGCCCATCACGGCCATCTTGATGGGGATGCGCAGCCTGCGCATCAGGCCGATGCCAGGGCCGAACAGGGTGCGGATCGCTTTCATGTGCCGATGTCTCCGGAAGGCGGGCCGGCTCGTCCGGGCCGGCTCCCATCTGGCGGATTTCGGCTGTCGCGCTGGCGACTTGAGCGCGGATGACGGCGTTCGTCAGCCGCTGACGTGAATCACGTCGCGCACCAGCGGGTAGATCTGGTTCTGCCAGCGCCGGCCGCTGAACACGCCGTAGTGGCCGACCCCCGGCTGAACGTAGTGGGTGCGCATGTAGGGCCGCAGCTTGCTGCACAGGTCCTGCGCGGCCAGCGTCTGGCCGACCGCGCAGATGTCGTCGCGCTCGCCCTCGATGGTGACCAGCGCGGTGCGCCGGATCGCCGACGGATCGACACGCCGGCCGCGGAACATCAGTTCGCCGCGCGGCAGGTCGTAGGTCTGGAAGACCCGCTGCACCGTCTCCAGGTAGAACTCGGCCGGCAGGTCGGCCACCGCCATGTATTCCTCGTAGAACGTGCGCGTCGCTTCGGCCTTGTCGTGTTCCTCCTCGACCAGCGCGACGTAGTAGTCGCGGAAGGCGTTGAGGTGGCGCTCCTTGTTCATGCTCATGAACGCGGTCAGCTGCACGAAGCCGGGGTAGACGCGGCGCCCGCCGCCAGCGAAGCGCCAGGGCACGCGGCTGATCAGGTTCTGCTCGAACCACTCGATGGTCTTGGTCGTCGCCAGTTTGTTGACCTCGGTCGGCTCGATGCGGCAGTCGATCGGGCCGGCCATCAGCGTCAGGCTGGCCGGCGTCGCCGGATGCTCGTCCTCGGACATCAACGCGGTGGCCGCCAGCGCCGCGACGCAGGGCTGGCAGATCGCCATCAGGTGCGCGCCGGGGCCGATGGCCCCGAGGAAGTCCATCACGTGCTCGATGTACTCGTCCAGCCCGAAGCGGCCTTCGGACAAAGGCACGTCGCGTGCGTTCAGCCAGTCGGTGATGTAGACATCGTGGTCCTGCAGCACGGTGCGCACCGTGTCGCGCAGCAGCGTCGCGAAGTGGCCGGACATCGGCGCGACGATCAGCACCCGCGGCTGCGCCGGCGCGCCGAGCTTGACGAAGCGGCGCAGCGTGCCGAACGCGGCGTGGTGCACCTCCTCCTCGGCGATCTCCCAGTCGCGGCCCTGGGCGTGCACGCTGCGGATGCCCCAGTCGGGCCGCCGGTGGGTCACCTCGGCCAGGCGCATCACCTCGCAGGCCGCCGCCACCTGGCGCTGCGGCGGGTGGCCGCCCAGGCCCAGGCTGTCGTCCAGCAGCATCGGCACCGCGGCGCGGGCCAGGGTCCGCAGCGGCCACATCACGTCGGCATGCGCCTGGTAGGCGTGGTACATCAAACAGGTCTCCCGAAGCGGTGGTCGGGCAGGAACCAGCAACTTGCGCGCCAACTGGCCCGGCGGTGGCATGTGGATTGCTCGATGCCATCCCACCGCCACTCGATCCAGGCCCGCACCATGCCGCCCGTCGCCACGCCCGCCCGCTCCAAGGCCCCCGCCAAGAAGAAGGCTGCGCCCGCGGCGGCCGCGCGCCGTGCCGGGCCGCGCGCGACCCTGACGCTGTCGAGCAAGAACTACTCGTCGTGGTCGCTGCGCGGCTGGCTGCTGTGCCGGTTCGCCGGGCTGGACTTCGACGAGGTGATGGTCTCGCCCGACGACGCCGACGCACGCAAGGAACTGCTGCTGCTGGCCCCGTCGATCCGCGTGCCCTGCCTGACGCACGACGGCGCCAAGGTGTGGAACACGCTGGGCATCGCGCAGTACCTGGCGGAGATCTTCCCCGATGCCGGCCTGATGCCGGCCGACCGCATCGCACGGGCACATTGCCGCTCGGTCAGCGGCGAGATGAATTCCGGCTTTGCCAACCTGCGCTCGGCGCTGCCGATGAACCTGAAGGCCCACCACCCGGGCTTCAAGATCTGGGCCGGCGCGCAGCCCGACATCGAGCGCATCGTCGAGATCTGGACCGAGTGCCTGGCCCACTACGGCGGGCCGTTCCTGTTCGGCAAGCAGCGCACCATGGCCGACGCGATGTTCGCGCCGGTGGCCACGCGCTTCCTGACCTACGACGTCAAGCTGAACAAGCCCTGCTACGACTACTGCCGCACCATCATGGCCATGCCGGAGATGAAGGAGTGGGTCGCCGCGGCGCGCAGCGAGCCCGAGGAGATCGAGGAACTCGACATGGAGTTCTGATCACCAGCCCTTCGGCTCGGGCACCGGGCAGGGGGCGGGCATGTCGACGGTCTTGAAGTCCGCCGGGCCGACGATCTCGATGTACTCCATGTCCGGCGAGTAGTCGTACAGGTAGTGCACGATGCCGGGGCGCTGGTGCACGCAGTCGCCGGCGGCGACCAGCGTCTCCTGGTCACCGTACATGAACTTGGCCCAGCCCTTGGTCATGATGACGATGTGGAAGTCCGCCTCATGGCGGTGCCAGCCGGTGCCCTTTTCGGGTGCCATGTTGGCCTTCACCAGCTGCGCGATGACTCGCCCGTGCGTGGCGCCTTCGACGCCCAGGTCCTTGTAGAGGAAGAAGTCGCGCAGGCCGTCGCTGCGCCAGGCGGTATCGCCCGGCTTGACATGCGAGAACAGGGTGGTGGTGGTGTCGAGCATGGCAGGCCCTTCGCACAGGTTGATGTGCAGGTGCAGCATGCATCAACCGTTCCAGTTGACGGTGGATAAGGGAGGCCCAAGGTGTTTGCGGCATCATTCGGGCTTTCCAGCGTTTTGCGCCCCATTCCCGTGCCTTCCCATCGTCCCGCGCTCGCGGCCAGCCGACTTGCCTGCCGCCGTGGCGACAGGCTGCTGTTCCGTGGCCTGGACTTCGCGCTGGAGCCGGGCCAGATCGTCTGGCTGCGCGGGCCCAACGGCAGCGGCAAGACCAGCCTGCTGCGCCTGCTGGCCGGGCTGTCGACCCCAGCCGAGGGCGAGATCACCTGGGGCGGCGAGCCGCTGCGCCAGGCCGGCGCGCGCTGGTGCCGCTCGCTGTGCTACCTGGCCCATGCCAACGCGCTGAAGGACGACCTCAGCGTGCTGGAGGCGCTGCAGTTCCTCGCCCGGCTGCACGGCCATGCCGGCGACGAGGCCGGCTGCGCCGAGGCGCTGCGCCGCGTCGGCCTGTTCAGCCGCCGGCGTGCCGCGGTGCGCACGCTGTCGCAGGGCCAGCGCCGCCGCGTCGCGCTGGCGCGCCTGCAGCTCGACGCCACGGCGCCGGTGTGGATCCTCGACGAACCCTACGACGCGCTCGACGCCGAAGGCACGGCGATGCTAGATGCCGCGCTGTCGGCCCATGCGGCGCGCGGCGGTGCGGCGGTGCTGACCAGCCACATCGACCTGAGCCTGCGCGACCCGGTGCCGCTGGTGCTGCAACTCGATGCCTACCGTGTGCAATGAGCAGCACCTTCGCCACCATCGTCGCGCGGGACCTGCGGCTGGCGGCGCGGCGGCGTGTCGAGGCGCTGCTGCCGATCGCCTTCTTCCTCGTCGCCGTCAGCCTGTTCCCGCTCGGCGTCGGACCGGAGCCGCAGACGCTGCGCCAGATCGCACCCGGCGTGGTCTGGGTCTGCGCGCTGCTGGCGGCGATGCTGTCGCTGACGCAGCTGTACGGCGTCGACCATGCCGACGGCTCGCTCGAGCAGATGCTGCTGTCGGGCGAGTCGCTGTGGCTGATCTCGGCCGCCAAGGCGCTGGCGCACTGGATCGTCACCGGCGCGCCGCTGGTGCTGGCGGCGCCGCTGTTCGGCATCCTGTTCGACCTCAGCGCGCCGGCCAACCTGACGCTGGCGCTGACGCTGCTGCTGGGCACGCCCATCCTCAGCCTGCTCGGCGGGCTGGGGGCGGCGCTGACGCTGGGCCTGCGCAGCGGCGCAGTGCTGCTGATCCTGATCATCCTGCCGCTGTGCATTCCGGCGCTGATCTTCGGCGCCGGCGCGGTGTCGGCCGCCGAGGCCGGCATCTCGACACGCGGCCACTTTTCCCTGCTCGGCGCCTTGCTGATCGCCTCGGTGCTGCTGGCACCCTGGGCGACCGGCGCGGCGCTGCGCATCGCCACGGAGTGAACACGCCATGGAAGGCCGCCTGACCTTCTTCACCTTCTCGTCGCCGCCGCGCTTCTACGCGCTGACCGGCACGCTGATCCCGTGGCTGTGGGCGGCCTGCGCGCTGCTCAGCCTCGCCGGCCTGTACATCGGCTTCTTCGTCGCGCCGACCGACGCGACCCAGGGCGAGTCGTACCGCGTGATCTTCATCCACGTGCCCGCGGCCTGGATGTCGATGCTGCTGTACCTGGTGATGGCCTTCTGGGCGGCGATCGGCTGGGCCTTCAACGCCCGGCTGGCCGCCATGGTCGCGCGGGCGATCGCGCCGACCGGCGCGGTGTTCACTTTCCTGGCGCTGTGGACGGGCGCGTTCTGGGGCAAGCCGACCTGGGGCACCTGGTGGGTGTGGGATGCACGCCTGACTTCGGAACTCATCCTGCTGTTCCTGTATCTGGGATTCCTGGCCCTGGTCAACGCGATCGACGACACCCGTCGCGCCGACCAGGCCGGGGCGCTGCTGGCGATCGTCGGCGCTGTCAACGTGCCGATCATCTATTTCTCGGTGAAGTGGTGGAACACGCTGCACCAGGGCGCGACGATCAGCATGACCGCGGCGCCGAAGATGGCGCACACCATGCTGACGGCGATGCTGCTGATGACCTTCGCGTTCTGGGCCTATGCCTTCGCGGTGGTCTTCATGCGCACGCGGGCCATCGTGGTCGAGCGCGAGCAGCACACGGAATGGGTGTCGGAGATGGTTCGCAAGCAAGGGGCGGCGGCATGAACTGGGGCAGTGCCAGCGAATTCTTCGCAATGGGTGGTTACGGGCTCTATGTCTGGGGCTCGTACATTGCCTGCGCGCTGCTGATGGTCATCGAGCCGATCCTGGCGCGCCGCAGGCACGCCCAGGCGCGCCAGGCGGCTGCCCACCTGAACGAGGAGTCCTGAATGAAACCCCGCCACAAGCGCCTGGCCATCGCCGGGGGCGTCGTCGTCGCGGTCGGTGCGATCGCCGCGCTGGTGCTCAACGCCTTCCAGAGCAACCTGGTGTTCTTCTATTCGCCGACGCAGATCGCGGCCCACGAGGCGCCGGCCAACCGCACCTTCCGGATCGGCGGGCTGGTGCAGGAAGGCAGCGTCAAGCGTGACGGCGTGAAGGTGAACTTCGTCGTCACCGACACGGCCAAGACCGTGCCGGTGCAGTACGAGGGCATCCTTCCCGACCTGTTCAAGGAAGGCAAGGGCGTGGTCGCGCAGGGCCAGCTGAAGGACGGCGTGTTCGTCGCCCGCGAGGTGCTGGCCAAGCATGACGAGAACTACATGCCGCCGGAGGCGGCCGAGGCGCTCAAGCACGGCCAGCAGGTCAACGAGAAGGTCGGCAAGTCGGTGGTGCAGGGGAGCAGCAAATGATTCCGGAGATCGGTCACTTCGCGCTCTGGCTGGCGCTCGGCGTCGCCGCGCTGCTCGGCGTGCTGCCGCTGGTCGGCGCGCAGAAGGGCCGCGCCGACTGGATGGCGCTGGCCCGCCCGCTGACGGTCGCACAGTTCGCGCTGATCGGCATCGCCTATGCCTGCCTGACCGCGGCCTTCGTGATGCACGACTTCTCGGTTCTCTACGTCGCCAGCAACTCGAACAGCGCGCTGCCGCTGCCCTACCGCATCGCCGGCGTGTGGGGCGGTCACGAGGGCTCGCTGCTGCTGTGGGTGATGATGCTGTGCGTCTGGCAGCTGGCAGTGGCCAAGTTCAGTGCCCACCTGCCGCTGCCGGTGCTGTCGCGCATCCTGTCGGTGATGGGGCTGGTGACGGTCGGCTTCGTGCTGTTCATGCTGCTGACCTCCAATCCGTTCGACCGGCTGATCCCCGGTGCGCCGGACGGCCGCGACCTCAACCCGCTGCTGCAGGACCCGGGCATGGTGATCCACCCGCCGATGCTCTACATGGGCTACGTCGGTTTCTCGGTCGCCTTCGCCTTCGCCGTCGCGGCGCTGATCGGTGGCAACCTCGACACGCAATGGGCACGCTGGACGCGGCCCTGGACGACGGTGGCCTGGATCTTCATGACCATCGGCATCGCGCTGGGCAGCTGGTGGGCGTATTACGAGCTGGGCTGGGGCGGCTGGTGGTTCTGGGACCCGGTCGAGAACGCCTCCTTCATGCCCTGGCTGGTCGGCACCGCGCTGATCCACTCGCTGGCGGTGACCGAGAAACGCGGCAGCTTCAAGAGCTGGACGGTGCTGCTGGCCATCCTGGCCTTCTCGCTGTCGCTGCTGGGCACCTTCCTGGTCCGCTCCGGCGTGCTCAGCTCGGTGCACGCCTTCGCGACCGACCCGCGCCGCGGCCTGTTCATCCTCGCCTTCCTGGTGGTGGTGATCGGCGCCTCGCTGACGCTGTACGCCTGGCGGGCGCCGAAGGTCGGCCTGGGCGCACGCTTCGCGCTGCTGTCGCGCGAGACGCTGCTGCTGCTCAACAACGTGCTGCTGGTCGCGGCCACCGGCGCGGTGCTGCTGGGCACGCTGTACCCGCTGGTGCTCGATGCGCTCGGCCTGGGCAAGATCTCGGTCGGCCCGCCGTATTTCGACACCGTGTTCGTGCCGCTGATGGCGCCGCTGGTGTTCTTGATGGGCGTGGGCCCGATCGCGCGCTGGAAGCAGGCCGACCTGCCCGACCTGTGGACGCGCCTGCGCTGGGCGCTGGGCGTGGCGATCGCCGCGGCGATCGCGGTCGAGTGGTCCACCGGCGAGATCGGCTTCCAGGCCACGCTGGGCCTGGCGCTGGCGTTCTGGATCATGGCCTCGGTGGCGACCGACCTGGCCGAGCGTGTGCGCGGCGGCAACCCGTTCGAACGCCTGCGCCTGATCCCGCGCGCGATGGTCGGCATGATGGTCGCCCACCTCGGCGTCGCGGTGTTCATCATCGGCGTCACGATGGTCAAGGGTCACGAGGTCGAGCGCGACGTCAAGATGGACGTCGGCGACTCCACCACCGTGCGCGGCTTCACCTTCACCTTCCGCGGCGTGCGTGACGTCGAAGGGCCGAACTACGTGGCCGCGCGCGGCACCATCGAGGTCAGCCGCGACGGCCGCGTGCTGCGCGAGATGCACCCCGAGAAGCGCATGTACCGCGTGCAGCAGAACCCGATGACCGAAGCCGACATCGACACCGGCCTGACCCGCGACCTCTACGTCTCGCTCGGCGAGCCGGTGGAGGGCAGCCGCGGCGCCTGGATCGTGCGTGTCTACGTCAAGCCCTTCGTCGATTGGATCTGGGGCGGCTGTGTGCTGATGGCCTTCGGTGGCTTGCTCGCCGCCAGCGACCGCCGCTACCGCGCCAAGGTGAAGAGCGAGCAGCCGGCGACGGTGGGCGTGGGGGCGAACGCCTGATGAAGTCGCTGAAGTTCCTGATCCCGCTGGCACTGTTCCTGGTGCTGGCAGCCTTTCTCGCCGTCGGCCTGAACCTCAACCCGCGCGAGGTGCCGTCGCCTCTGATCGGCAAGCCGGCCCCGGCCTTCGAGCTGACGAAGCTCGATGCGCCCGACCAGAAGCTCAGGCGCGACGACCTGCTCGGCAAGGTCTGGGTGCTCAATGTCTGGGCCTCGTGGTGCGCGCCGTGCCGCGAGGAGCATCCGCTGCTGGTCGAGTTCGCGCGGCGCAAGATCGCCCCGGTCTACGGCCTGAACTACAAGGACACGCGGCCGGCCGGCATGGGTTTCCTGACCCAGCTCGGCAACCCCTACGAAGCCTCGCTGTTCGACGGCGACGGCCGTGTCGGCATCGACTACGGCGTCTACGGCGTGCCCGAGACCTTCATCGTCGACAAGCAGGGCACCATCCGCTTCAAGCATGTCGGGCCGCTGACGCCCGAGGTGCTCGACGGCAAGATCGTGCCGCTGCTGAAGGAACTCAATGTCTAGCCGATCGATGCTGCACTGGCTGCTGGCACTGGTGCTCGCGCTGCCCTTCGCGGCCGCCGCCAAGGAGGCTGCCCCGGCCTCCGACGACCCGGTGCTGGAGGCACGCGTGATGCGCATCGCCGCCGAGCTGCGCTGCCTGGTCTGCCAGAACCAGACCATCGCCGACTCGCATGCCGACCTGGCGCAGGACCTGCGCGGGCAGGTGCGCGAGATGCTGAAGAAGGGCCAGAGCGAGGCGCAGATCATCGACTACATGACGCAGCGCTACGGCGACTTCGTGCTCTACCGGCCGCCGGTGAAGTCGACCACCGCGCTGCTGTGGGCCGGCCCGGCCTTGCTGGTGATCGGCGGGCTGGTCGTGCTGGTGCTGGTGTTGCGCCGGCGCAGCCAGCTGCCCGACGACCAGTTCGAGCCCGACGAGGACGAAGCCGACGCCGAGCCGGCGCCGCCGCTCAAAGGTTGAGCTAGAGCGTCAGCTTCCAGCCCTCGACCAGCGCAGCCGGCGTGCTCAGCGAGCCGAGCTGGCGTTCCAGGTAGGTGCCGCTTTCGGCGATCAGCTCAGCGCGGTCGCCCAGGCCGACCAGGCCCTCGCCGAACATGCGCAGGAACGAGTCGTCGAAGCGCATCACGCCGATCGGTGCGACCGGCACGCCGTCCTCCACCCACAGGCAGGCGAAGCGTGTCAGGCCGGTCAGGCGGCAGGCCTGGCGGTCGGAGTAGTTCAGGTACCAGAGGTTGCTCACCCACAGGCCGGTGCCCAGCTCGGCCATGGCCCGCGCGTCCGACAGGCGCCCGGGCAGCAGCGACAAGGCTTCCGGCGTCTCCGAGGCATTCGCGCCGTTCGCGGCCACGCCGTACTCGCGCGCCGAGCGGGCGTTGGTGAGCGTGTCGCTGGCCAGCCCGCGTTCGATCAGGCCGACCCGTGCGGGCCGGCCAAAGCCCTCGGCGGTGAAGGCCGGCGCGGTGCCGAGCGCCGGATCCTCGAACAGATTCATCTGCGAGTGCAACACCGCGTCGCGATGCGCCAGGCGCATCAGGCTGGAGGTGCCGGTGCGACGCGCCTTCTGGCTGAAGCCACCCCAGCCCAGCGCACCGAGCAGCTCGGCCATCGCCGCCGGCGCGAACCAGCTGCGGTAGGCGCCGGGCTTCAGCACCCGCGGCGGCCGGGCCAGCAGCGCGAGCTGGGCCGCACCGGCTGCGACGCGCTGCGCGAACTGGTCGTCGAGCCAGTGCGTGCCGGCGTAGGCGGTCTTCACCGCCTTGTCGGCCGCGTGGTACAGGCACCAGTCGAAGTGGAAGGTCTCGACATGGTGCCAGTGGCGCGTGCCGGTGCTGTCGGCGAAGGCACGCACCACCGGGCCGCCGGCGTGGAAGCCGACGAAATCGAGCCCCGCAGCCGCCTCGGTGACGCAGCGCACCACGTGGTCGGGCGCCGGCAGCGAGCCGGTCTCGTGGCGTTCGCTGCGAGCCGGCGTCTCGGGCAGCAGCAGCCAGGGGTCGTCGCTCAGTTCGGGCAGCAGCGCGCGCAAGGCTTCGAGTTCGCCGCGCAGCGCCGCCACGTCGGCGTCGAGGCGCCCGGCCAGCGTCAGCCGGCCCTCGGCGCGGCGCTGCCCCAGCGTCAGCGCGACCGTGGCGACGGCCTGCTCGACATGTGTCGCCTGGCGCACCGCGGCGCGGTTGAAGCGGATGAAGTCGGAGGACTCGGCCTTCAGCAGCAGCGAACTGCGCTCGCCGGGCCGTGCGGCGTCGCACACCGCCTCGGCCAGCGCATCGAAGTAGCTGCGCGCAACGACGTTCACGCCGACGCCCCGACCACCGCAACGCCGTTGAAGCGGCAGGCCGGCGATGCGTGACCGACACGCGCCATCTGCGACGGCTCGCCCTTGCCGCAGAACGGCGTGCCCATGACCTCGAAGGTGTCGGCATTGCCGACCATCGCCAGCGAACGCCAGAAGGTCGCGCTGATGCCGCGGTAGCCCGGGTCGCGCACCACCTCGGCGAGGCGGCCGTTGCGGATCATGCGACCCCATTCGCAGCCGAACTGGAACTTGTTGCGCGAGTCGTCGATGCTCCACGAGACGTTGGTGCGCATCATCACGCCCAGCTCGATGCCCGCGATCATCGCGTCGAGTGTCGACGTGCCGGGCTCGATGTTCAGGTTGCTCATGCGGTCGATCGGCGCGCGGTTCCAGCCGCTGGCACGCGCGGTCGCCACGCCTTCCAGGTCGGGCCGCTGCGCGCGCGCGCGCGCCAGCGACACGGCGCCGCCCAGCGGCCGCTTCAGGATGCCGTTCTCGATCAGGTGGCGGCGCTGCGCCGGCTCGCCTTCGTCGTCGAAGCCGAAGCTGGCGATCTGCTCCGGCCGTGTCGGGTCGTAGGTGACGTTCAGCAACTCGCTGCCGTAGGCGTAGTGGCCGAACATGTCCAGCGTCACGAAGCTGGTGCCGGCGAAGTTGCGCTCGTCGCCGAGGATGCGGTCGAGCTCGAGCGGGTGGCCGATCGACTCGTGGATCTGCAGCATCATCTGGTCGGGCATCAGCAGCACGTCCATCGTGCCGCCGGGGCAGGGTGGGGCCAGCGCCAGCTCGATCGCCTCGGCCGCGACACGCGTGCCTTCCACAGCAAAGCGGGCGCGCTCCAGAACCTCCAGGCCACCCTGCTGGCACCAGCCGTTGTACTGGCCGGCCGAGGAGCGTGTCTGCGTGACACCGGCGATGTGCGCCGTGGCCTGCACATGCGGCATGGTCTGGCTCCAGTGCTGCTCGCTGCGACCACCCTCGCTGGTCAGCAGCAGCTGCGACACCTCGGTCGAGAACAGGCTGGCCGACCAGTCGACGATGCGGGTGTCCGGGTGCGCGCCGGCGCAGACCTCGGCGAGCAGCCGGGTGCGCTCGCGCAGGCTGGTGCGGCCCACCGGCCGCTGCACGACGCCGTCGTAGCGGCCGCGCGCCGCGGCGGCGGGCAGCCCGGCGGGGTCGAAGACCATGTGCGAGCCCACCGCCTGCGCCATGCGGCGCGCGCGGGCGAAGGCGTCGGCCAGGCCGGTTTCGCTGACGTCGCTGGTCGCCGCATGGCCGAGGCCGCCGTCGGCAGCCACGCTGACCATCACGCCGGCATCACGAAAGCGCTGCGGCGCCTCGGCCACGTCCTGGCGCACGCTGAGCGTTTCGGACACCTCTTCGACGCCACGCAGCGTCCAGCGGACGTTGGTCGGGGCGATCCGCTGCGTCAGGGTGTCGAGGCGGTCGAGCATGGCGGCGCGGTACTGCTGCAGTGTGGCGCAGTGTAAGCGCCGCCTGGGTGAACGCGACGCTTGCCCCCGCGAAGCAGGTCGATCGGCCGTCGCTTCACGGCCCTGAGCGGTCCTTCGATCATGCGGCGGTTGGAGCGGCCGCGGCACACTGGGGCTCGTGTTCCGCTCATGTCCTCCGGACCCGCTGCGCGGGTCCTCCCCCTTTACTTCGCTCCACACAAGCCCCAGCGCGCCGCTACGGCACCACCGAGCTCTTCGCCCTGCGCCAACGGTACTGGCCTGGGGCGGTGGGTGAAGGCTGGAGCGAAGTAAAGGAGGAGGGCTCGCGCAGCGAGTCCGGGGGACATGAGCGGAGGCCTTCACCCATCGGCCCAGGCTCGCGCAACACTCCGAGCGCGATCCTCAACGACTGCTCAGAGCCGTCAAGAAACGGCACAACCCGACTTCAGGACACGCGGCGCTCGGTCTTGGCGTCGAACAGGTGCGCGTCGTGCGCCGACCAGCGCAGGTGCACGTTCTCGCCGACCTGCTGGTGCACCTTGCCGGGCACGCGCGCCATCATCTTGCCGATCGGCGTGTCGACCAGCACGTAGGTCTCCGGGCCGGTCGGCTCGATCAGGCTGATCGTGCCGGGCAGGCCGTTGTCGCCCAGCAGCATGGCCTCGGGGCGCAGGCCGTAGAGGATGCCATCGGCGTGGCCGTTGCCGACCAGCGCACGCTGCGCGTCGTCGAGGCCCAGCTCGATGCCGTGCGAGGCGAAGCCGTTGGCGGCACGCTGGCCGGTGACGATGTTCATCGCCGGCGAGCCGATGAACTCGGCGACGAAGCGTGTCGCCGGGCGGCTGTAGATGTCGTCGGGCGAGCCGAGCTGCTCGATCACGCCGCCCTTCATCACCGCGATGTGGTCGCCCAGCGTCATCGCCTCCACCTGGTCGTGCGTCACGTAGACCGTCGTCACCTGCGCCTTGTTGTGCAGGTGCTTGATCTCGGCGCGCATCTCGACGCGCAGCTTGGCATCGAGGTTGGACAGCGGCTCGTCGAACAGGAACAGCGTCGGGTTGCGCGCCAGCGCGCGGCCCATCGCGACACGCTGGCGCTGGCCGCCGGACAACTGCCCGGGCTTGCGGTCGAGCAGGTGCTCGATCTGCAGCATCTTCGAGACGCGGGCGATCGCGGCGTCGCGCTCGGCCTTCGGCACGTTGCGCATCTCCAGCCCGAAGCTGATGTTCTGCGCCACGTTCATGTTCGGGTACAGCGCGTAGCTCTGGAACACCATCGCGATGTCGCGGTCCTTCGGCAGCGCGTGCGTCACGTCGCGGCCGCCGATGTGGATCTCGCCTTCGGTGGGCTTGTCCAGCCCGGCGATGATGTTCAGGAGCGTGCTCTTGCCGCAGCCGGACGGGCCGACCAGGATCAGGAAGTCGCCCGACTCGACCTCGATGTCGATGCCCTTGAGGATGTCGACCTTGCCGTAGCTGCGGCGGACGTTGCGGATGGAAAGCGCGCCCATGTTTACCCCTTGACGGCGCCGGCGGTGAGGCCGCGCACGAAATACTTGCCTGCGACGATGTAGACGAACAGCGTGGGCAGGCCGGCGATCATCGCCGCGGCCATGTCCACGTTGTATTCCTTGACCGAGCTGGTCGTGTTGGCCAGGTTGTTCAGGCCGACGGTGATCGGCTTGCTGCCGGCCCCCGAGAACACGATGCCGTAGAGGAAGTCGTTCCAGATGTTGGTGAACTGCCAGATCAGCGTGACCACGGTGATCGGCGTCGACAGCGGCAGGATGATGCGCCAGAAGATGCGCCAGAAGCCGGCACCGTCGAGCATCGCCGCCTTGACCAGTTCGTCGGGCAGGCCGACGTAGTAGTTGCGGAAGAACAGCGTCGTCGACGGCAGGCCGGCGATGATGTGCACCAGCACCAGGCCCCATACCGAGCTGGCGATGCCCATCCAGCCGAGGATCTGGCTCATCGGCAGCAGCACCACCTGCATCGGCATGAACACGCCGAACAGCATCAGCGCGAACATCAGCTCGCTGCCCTTGAAGCGCCACTTGCTCAGCACGTAGCCGTTGATCGCGCCGAGCAGCGTCGAGATCAGCACCGCCGGGATCACCATGATCACCGAGTTCATGAAGAAGGGCTTCAGCCCGCCGCAGTCGATGCCGGTGCAGGCGTGGCTCCAGGCCTTGCTCCAGGCGTCGAAGCTCGGCGCGGTCGGCAGCGACAGCAGGTTGCCCTCGCGGATCTGCGCCATGTCCTTCAGCGAGGTCGTGAGCATCACGTACATCGGCAGCAGGAAGACCGCGGCGAACAGCAGCAGCACCGACCACAGCGCCAGGCGCTGCCAGTCGAGCCGGTTCGGATGCACGGCGGCGCTCATTTGCGGCTCCTCAGTTCGGAGTAGAGGTAGGGCACGACGATCGCCGCGACGGTGGCCAGCATGATCGTCGCCGAGGCCGCGCCCAGGCCGATCTGGCCGCGCGAGAAGGCCATCGTGTACATGAAGGTGGCCGGCATGTCGGTGGCGTAGCCGGGCCCGCCGGCGGTCAGCGCCATCACCAGGTCGAAGCTCTTGATCGCCAGGTGCGACAGCACCATCAGCGTCGAGAAGAACACCGGCCGCAGGCTGGGGATGATGATGCGCCAGTAGATGCGTGGCAGGCTGGCGCCGTCGATCTGCGCCGCCTTCAGGATCGAGTCGTCGATGCCGCGCAGCCCGGCGAGGAACAGCGCCATCACGAAGCCCGCGCTCTGCCAGACGCCGGCGATGACGATGGTGTAGATCGCCCGCTCGGGGTTGACCAGCCAGTCGAAGCCGAAGCTGGTCCAGCCCCATTCGTGCATCACCTTCTCGAGGCCCAGCCCGGGGTTGAGGATCCACTTCCAGGCCGTGCCGGTGACGATGAAGCTCAGCGCCATCGGGTACAGGTAGATCGTGCGCAGCACGCCTTCGGCGCGGATCTTCTGGTCGAGCAGGATGGCCAGCAGCAGGCCGATGGCCATGCCGAAGAACAGGAACAGCCCACCGAAGATGGCCAGGTTCTTCAGCGCCACCCACCAGCGTTCGCTCTCGAACAGCGTGGCGTACTGGTCGAGCCCGACGAACTCGTAGTTGGGCAGCAGCCGCGAGGCCGACAGCGACAGATAGCCGTTCCAGGCCATCAGGCCGTAGATGAAGAAGAAGGCCAGCACGAAGGAAGGCGCCAAGACGATCTTGGGCATCCATTCCGACAGGCGTGCCGAGGCCGTTGACGTGCTCATGGCGTCATACCCCGTGGGAAGAGAAGGGGGCGCGGCCGTACCGCGCCGCGCCCCCGGGACGGACCGGACGAGGACCTTACTTGGTCTTCGCGGCGGCGACCAGCTTGTCCATGGCCGCGGCCGAGGTCATCTTGTCGTCGTTCCAGAACTGCGAGACCACGTCCTTGATCGCGCCTTCGGCGGCCGACGGCACGGCCATGCCGTGGGCGATCGACGGCACCAGCGAGCCGGCCTTGGAGGTCGACACGAAGTCGGCGGCCGAGGTCTTCGCGCAGTCGTCGAACTTGTCCAGCTTCATGCCCAGGCGGACCGGGATCGAGCCCTTGTTCAGGTTGAAGACTTCCTGGAAGTCGGTCGACATGATCGCCGCGGCGAGGTCCTGCTGGGCCTTCTGGTTGGCCGGGTCCTTCAGCTTGAAGAGAGCGAAGCTGTCGACGTTGTAGGTGTAGCTCTTCGCGGTGCCCGGCGCGGCGACGCAGGAGAAGTCCTTGCCCGGCACCTTGCCGGCGGCGAGGAACTCACCCTTGGCCCAGTCGCCCATGATCTGCATGCCGGCCTCGCCCTTGATCACCATCGCGGTGGCCAGGTTCCAGTCGCGGCCCGGGGCGTTCTTGTCGGTGTAGGTCTTGACCTTCTTGAAGGTGGCCAGCACCTTGTCCATCGTCGGGCTCTTCAGCGAGCCGGCGTCGAGCTGCACCAGCGCCTTCTTGTAGAAGTCGGCACCGCCGACGCCGAGCGCGACCGCTTCGAAGGTGGTGAAGTCCTGCCAGTTCTGGCCACCATGGGCGACCGGGATGATGCCGGCCTTCTTCAGCGCCTCGGCGGCGACGAAGAACTCGTCCCAGGTGGTCGGCAGCTTGGCGCCGGCCTTCTGGAACGCCGCGGGGTTGGCCCACAGCCAGTTGACGCGGTGCACGTTGACCGGCGCGGCGACGTAGTGGCCCTGGTACTTCAGGCCATCGGCGATCGCCTTGGGCAGCAGTTCGTCCCACTTCTCGGCCTTGGCGACGTCGTCCATGTTGGCCAGCACGCCTTCGCGCGCCCATTCCTGGATCGACGGGCCCTTGATCTGCGCGGCGGCCGGGGCGTTGCCCGAGACCACGCGCGACTTCAGCACCGTCATCGCCGAATCGCCGCCGCCGCCGGCGACCGCGAAGTCCTTCCAGGTGTGGCCCTTCTTCTGCATCGAGGCCTTCAGCTCGGCAGCGGCCTTGGCCTCGCCGCCGGACGTCCACCAGTGCAGCACCTCGACTTCGCCCGCCTGTGCCAGCGTGGCGCTCATCAGGCCGGCAGCGGCCAGCGACAGGGAAATGCGGGTCATCGCCATTCTTGTCTCCTCAGGGATCCGGTTTAGGAAATGTTCAGCTTGTTGAATCAAGCGGACCGGATGTTAAAGAGGCGTTAAGGTTACGACAACGGTACGTTCATTCGGACTTTCCCTAGGCTGGCGTGCTTCCGTTTGCGCTGCCTCAACCGAGCGCGAAGTCGCTGCTGGTCAGCGTGCTCACGCCGGTCAGCGTCGCCATCAGCACGGCTTCGTGGCCGGTGCCGGCGCCGTCGGCGTCGAACCACAGCCGGCCGCTGCCGGTCTCGAACAGGAACTGCGGTCCGCTGCCGCTGGCCACCGGCGCCGCACCGACCACCAGCGACAGCACGTCGTCGGCGTCCATGCCGAAGGCCGCGCGGTCGATGCCGATCTTGTCCTGGCCGCGGGTGAAGTCGGTGATCAGGTCGCCGCTGCCGAGCGCGTCGGCGCCGTAGATGAAGTGGTCCTTGCCGGCACCGCCGGACAGCACGTCGCCGCCGCCGCCGCCGACCAGGTTGTCGTCGCCGGCGCGGCCCTCGAGGCGGTCGTCGCCCTTGCCGCCCCAGAAGGTGTCGGCACCGGTGCTGCCACGGAGGTCGTCGTCGAGGTCGGTGCCGACCACACGCTCGATGCCGCTGAGCGTCAGGCCGCGTGCGAGGCCGGCGTTGAGCGTGCTGTCGGCGAGGTCGACCTTGGCCGACAGCCCGGAGACGATGTTGAAGAACAGCGTGTCGACGCCGGCACCGCCGTCGAAGCGGTCGACACCGTCGGCATCGGCGTCGCTGCGCACGAACTGGTCGTCGCCGGCGTCGCCGAACAGCGTGTCGTTGCCGTCGCCGTCGTAGAGCAGGTCGTCGCCGGCGCCGCCGCGCAGCTGGTCGTTGCCGGCGCGGCCGTCGAGCAGGTCGGCCAGCGCGCCGGCGGTGACCGTGTCGGCACCCCAGGTGCCGTTCAGCTCGAGGCTCTCCATGCTGTCGAACCGTGTGTTGGCATTGACCGTCGTCGTCGCGGTCGAGAAGATGAAGCTGACGCCGGTGCTCAGTTCCGACAGGTCGAGCACGGCACGGTCGGTGCCGGCGCTGCCGGAGGCGACATCGCCGGCGTTGAAGTGCAGCGTGTCGTTGCCGTCGCCGCCGATCAGGCGGTCGGTGTCGTCGTCGGAGATGCCGCCGGTGGCCCACAGCGTGTCGTTGCCGGCGCCGCCCTCGAGGCGGTCGCTGCCATACCAGCCGATCAGCTCGTCCTGGCCGCTGCCGCCGCGGATCAGGTCGTTGCCGTTGTTGCCGTTGAACCAGTCGTCCAGCGCGCCGCCGGTCAGCGAGTCGGCGCCGTAGCCGGCGTGCAGGTGCACCCGCTCGATGCCGGTCAGCGTGACACCGCCGTTGACCAGCGTGGCGTTCGCGCCGACCGTGAAGCTCATCGCCTGCTGCACGTTGAAGCGGTTGATCCAGGCCATGTCGGTGCCGGCGCCGCCGTCGACGCTGTAGACGCCGCCGGTGGAGCCGCTGGCGTTGTTCAGGTAGACGATGTCGTCGCCGTCGCCGAGCAGCACGCTGGTCGCGTCGGTCGAGCCGCTCACCTCGTTGTCGACCTGCACGCTGTCGCTGCCGCTGCCGGCGTCGATGCGGTTGGCACCGCCGCCGTCGAGGATGCGGTCGTTGCCTGCGCCGCCCTTGATCGTGTCGTTGCCGCGGCCGCCGTCGAGCACGTCGGCACCGGTGCCGCCGCTGAGCTGGTCGTTGCCGGAGCCGGCTTCGAAGGTCACCTGGCTCGCCGTGCCGGCGACCAGCGTGTCGTTGCCCCAGCTGGTGGTGACCTTGAACTGCTCGACCTCGCTGATCGTCGTGCCGTCGGACAGTGTCGCGGTGCTGCCCGACACGCTGAAGCGCAGAGCGGTGTCGAAGGCGTCGCTGCGGTCGAGCACCGCCATGTCGGTGCCGGCGCCGCCGAGGATCGTGTCGGCGCCGCCGCCCGCGGCGATCAGCACGTCGTTGCCGAGGCCGCCGTCCAGCGAATCGCGGCCGCTGCCGCCGTCGAGCTGGTCGTTGCCGGCCAGGCCGCGCAGCACGTCGTTGCCGCCATAGCTGGTGAACACGTCGTCGGCGGCCTGGCCGGCGAACACGTCGCGGCCGGTCGAGCCGGTGATGGTGTAGGCCTCGATGCCGATCAGCGTCGTGCCGTCGGCGAGCGTGTTGCTCACGGTCGCGGCGCGGGCGGCGAAGCTGCCCGACAGGCCGTTGATCTCGATGCGGTCGATGCCCGCGCCGCCGTCGATCGCGTCGGCGCCATTGCCGATCGACAGCGTGACGAGGTCGTTGCCGTCACCGCCGGCGAGGGTGTCCAGGCCGGCGCCGCCACGCAGATGGTCGTTGCCGGCCTCGCCGCGCAGCTGGTCATTGCCGTCGGCACCATCGACCACGTCGTCGCCGCTGCCGGCATAGACGGAGTCGCTGCCGGCGCCGGCCTGGATGCTGTCGTTGCCGGCGTCGCCATAGAGGCGATCTGCGCCGTCGTCCCCGCTCATGTAGTCGTCGCCGTAGCCGCCCTTGAGCAGGTCGGCGCCGCCGCCGCCGAACAGCATGTCGTTGCCGGTGCCGCCGTCCAGCGTGTCGTTGCCGGCCGAGCCGTCCAGCGCGTCGCGGCCGCCGCCGCCGCGCAGCGAGTCGTTGCCGTCGTTGCCGGTGAAGGAGTCGTTCCAGCGTCCGCCGGTCATCGAGTCGGCGCCGCTGCCGCCGGCGATGCTGTAGGCCTCGACGCCGGTGACGCTGACGTCGCCGAACAGCGTGGTCCTGGCGATCGGATCGGCTGCCACGAAGGCCAGTGCCGTCGAGGTGTCGGTCAGCTCGATCTGCAGCGTGTCGAAGCCGACGCCGCCGTCGATGCTGTCGCCGGCACGCTCGGCCGCGTCGCCGAGCAGGAAACGGTCGTCGCCGCTGCCGCCGCGGATCGTGTCCAGGCCGAGCCCACCGTCCAGCAGGTCGCTGCCCGAGCCGCCGTCGACCAGGTCGTTGCCGTCGCCGCCGAACAGCCAGTCGTCCTGGAACTCGCCGTACAGCCGGTCGTTGCCGTCGCCGCCTTCGACGTGGTCGCGTTCGAAACCGGCCTGCAGCAGGTCGTTGCCGGCCAGGCCGAACATGTCGTCGCCGGCATCGCCGCCGCGCAGCGTGTCGTTGACGGGGGAGCCAGGGAGGTAAGCCATCGTGATTCTCCGAGCATCTGGAAGGGTGGCTGCCAGTGTCGGAAACGCATGCCGGCGGGGCATCGCCCGAAGGAGCCAGCGCGTGGTCCATCGCGGGCCATCGCGGGCCAGCGCGGCGCGTGAGCCCCGGGTTCAGCCGCCCAGGCGCGGCAGCCGCATCACCACGCGCAGGCCGCGCGGCACGGCACCTTCCAGCGCCACCTGCCCGCCATGGCGCTTGGTGATCTCGCGGACGATCGCCAGCCCGAGGCCGCATCCGTCGCCCTGCAGGGTCGCTCGCGCGAAGCGCTCGAACACCCGCTCGCGATCGGCCGGCGCGATGCCCGGGCCGTTGTCCTCGACCTCGAGCAGCACGTCGTGGCCCAGCGTGCGCGCACGAACGGTCACCGTGCTGCCGCGGCCGGCGTAGCGCAGCGCGTTGTCGACCAGGTTGACGATGGCCTCGCGCAGCAGCAGGGTGTTGCCGGTCACGGCGGCTGCGCCGTCGTCGCGCATCGTCTCGTCGATGCCCAGGTCGATGGCGGCCTGCCGCGCGCGCGGCACCCAGTCGGCGGTGACCTCGCTGGCCAGGCGTGCCAGGTCGACGCGGCCGCGGCCCTGGGCTGCGGCCGACTCCGGCTCGGCACGCGCCAGTGTCAGCAGCTGGTTGACCAGGTGCGCGCTGCGTGTGGCGCTCTCGTGCACACGCTGCAGGCGTGCCTGCAACGCCGGATCGGCGGCTTCGTTGAGTGCCAGCTCGGTCTGGCTCTTCAGCCCGGCCAGCGGCGTGCGCAGCTGGTGCGCGGCGTCGCTGATGAAGCGGCGCTGGCCGCTGACGCTCTCGTGCACCGCGGCCAGCAGCGTGTTGATCGCCTTGGCCAGCGCGTGCACCTCGCGCGGCGCCGATTCCAGCCGCAGCGGCGCCAGGTCGTTGGGCCCGCGGTCCTCGACCAGCGCACGCATGCGGGCCAGCGGGGCCAGGCCGGCGCGGATGCCGGCCCAGACGATCATCGACATCAGCGCGATCAGCACCGACAGCGGCAGCGCGGTGTCGAGCAGGATGCGGCCGGCCAGCTGCTCGCGGCTGGCGCGGCTGCGCGCCACCTGCACCAGCATGCTCTGCGGCGCGTCGGACTCGCCATAGGACAGGTACAGCGCCGCGACGCGCACGTCGACGCGCTTGTCGCGCTCGCCCATGCTGCCGTCGTAGAAATAGGGCTGGCCCAGGCGCAGCGGGGCGATCGCCGGCGGTGTCGGCAGGCGGTGGTTGCCGAGGATGAACTGGCCCGGCGGCGTGCTGACCATGTAGTACACGCGGTCGTCCGGGTCGGCCTCGATGATGTCCTGCGCGGCCTTGGGGAAGTCGATGAACAGGCCGTTGCCGATCGGCTTGACCTGCCGCGCCAGCGCCTTGGAGGCGGTCGACAGCGAGGCGTCGATGGCCTGGTTGGCGTAGCGCGCGGTCAGGTTGTAGGTGAAGAAGGCACCGGCCAGCCACAGCACCAGCTGCGGCAGCAGCAGCCACAGCAGCAGGTGGCGGTGCAGCGAACTGCCGCTGGGCGTGACGCCGGGCAGCCGGTGCAGCGCGCGTTTCAGCGAGTCGAACATGCGCCGCTCAGCTTTCGCCTTCCTCGAGCAGGTAGCCCAGGCCGCGCACCGTGCGGATCGCCAGGCCCGAGCCTTCGAGCTTGCGGCGCAGGCGGTGGATGTAGACCTCGATCGAGCCGGCGCCGGACTCGGCGCTGCGCTCCACCGCCCAGCTCTCGGCGATCTGGTCCTTGGTGACGACGCGGTCGCGCTGGGTCAGCAGCAGGTCCAGCAGCATCCATTCGCGCGGCGACAGGTCGACCAGGTTGCCCTCGATGGTGGCGCGGCGGGCGTCGCGGTCGAAGGCCAGCCTGCCGAACTGCTGTGCCGATGACGCCGCGCCGCGCGTGCGCCGCAGCAGCGCGCGGATGCGCGCTTCCAGTTCGGGGAAGTCGAAAGGCTTGGTCAGGTAGTCGTCGGCGCCGGCGTTGAGGCCGGCGACGCGGTGCTCCAGCCCGTCCAGGGCGGTCAGCACCAGCATCGGCAGGGCCGGCTTGGCGGCGCGCACGCGCTTGAGCACGGTCAAGCCGTCGACCATCGGCAGGCCGAGGTCGAGCACGCCGACGTCGAAGTGCTGGCGCAGCAGCAGGAACTCGGCGACGGCGCCGTTGGGCGCCACCTCCACCTCGAAACCGGCCTTGGACAGGCTGGCGCTGAGGGCATCGGCGAGGATCGAGTCGTCTTCGGCGAGCAAAAGCTTCATGCGCTCAAGCTTAACGGATTAACGAAGCTTTAACTCTCCATGAATCCACCATGATGCGACACTCGCCGCCTTGCCCGACCCGGAACCATCGACCATGCACCCGAACGCCCAGCTGATCGACCGCTTCTACGCCGCCTTCGCCCGCCGCGACTGGGCGACCATGGCCGCCTGCTACCACCCCGAGGTGCACTTCAGCGACGAAGCCTTCGACCTGCACGGCGCCGACGCCGGGCTGATGTGGCGCATGCTGCTGACCACCGGCAAGGACCTGACGCTGGAGTACAGCGGCATCAGCGCCGACGACCGGACCGGCCGCGCCCACTGGGACGCGCGCTACACCTTCAGCGCCACCGGCCGCAAGGTGCTCAATCGCATCGACGCCAGCTTCGAGTTCCGCGACGGGCTGATCGTGCGCCACGTCGACCGCTTCCCGTTCTGGACCTGGTCGCGTCAGGCGCTCGGTCTGCCGGGGCTGCTGCTGGGCTGGTCAGGCTTCCTGCAGGCCAAGGTGCGAGCCAAGGCGGCGGCCGGGCTCGCGGCGTTCAAGCAGAAGGTCGCTGCCGCTGGCTGAGCGCTGCGCTCGCAGGGTTCAGCATTCGACGATGTTGACGGCGAGACCGCCGCGGGCGGTCTCCTTGTACTTCGTCATCATGTCGGCGCCGGTCTCGCGCATGGTCTTGATGACCTTGTCGAGGCTGACGTGGTGCGTGCCATCGCCGCGCAGGGCCATGCGCGCCGCGTTGATCGCCTTCACCGAGGCGATCGCGTTGCGCTCGATGCAGGGGATCTGCACCAGCCCGCCGACCGGGTCGCAGGTCAGGCCGAGGTGGTGTTCCATGCCGATCTCGGCCGCGTTCTCCACCTGCGCCGGCGTGCCGCCGAGCACCGCGCAGAGCGCGCCGGCGGCCATCGAGCAGGCCACGCCGACCTCGCCCTGGCAGCCGACCTCGGCGCCGCTGATGCTGGCGTTCTCCTTGTAGAGAATGCCGATCGCCGCGGCGGTGAGCAGGAAGTCGACCACGCCACGATCGGTGGCGCCGGGCACGAAGCGCGCGTAGTAGTGCAGCACCGCCGGCACGATGCCGGCGGCGCCGTTGGTCGGCGCCGTCACCACGCGGCCGCCGGCGGCGTTCTCCTCGTTGACCGCCAGCGCGTAGAGGTTGACCCAGTCGAGCACTTGCAGAGGGTCGCGCAGCGCCGCCTCGGGGTTGGCGCAGAGCTGGCGATGCAGGTCCGGCGCACGGCGCCGCACCTTGAAGCCGCCGGGCAGCGTGCCGCCGGTCTCGCAGCCGCGCTTCACGCAGGCCTGCATCACGCCCCATATCTTCAGCAGGCCGGCGTCGATCTCGGCGTCGCTGCGCCAGTGGCCTTCGTTGCGGCGCATCAGCTCGGCGATGCTGCAGCCTTCGCCTGCGGCCAGCGCGAGCAGTTCGGCGCCGCTGCGGAACGGGAAGGGCAGCACGGTGGCATCGGGCGCGATCACCTTCTGCTTCGAACCGTCGGCCGCCACCTCGTCGCTGATCACGAAGCCGCCGCCCACCGAGTAGTAGGTGCGTTCGGCCAGCGTTGCGCCGGCTGCGTCGAAGGCCGTGAAGCGCATGCCGTTGGCGTGGAAGGGCAGCGACTCGCGGCGGTGGAAGACCAGGTCGGTCTTCTCGGTGAAAGCGATCGGGTGCGTGCCGAGCAGGTCCAGCGCACCGCCGCTGCGTGCCGCCTGCAGCATCGTCGGCACGGCATCGACGTCGACACTGTCCGGCTCGTGGCCCATCAGGCCCAGCAGCACCGCCTTGTCGCTGCCATGCCCCTTGCCGGTGGCGCCGAGCGAGCCGTACAGGCGGGTGACGACGCGCGCCGTGGCGGCGAGCTGGCCGTCGTGCTGCAGCCGCAGCCCGAACAGCCGTGCCGCTCGCATCGGCCCGACGGTGTGCGAACTCGACGGCCCGATGCCGATCTTGAACAGGTCGAACACCGAGACCGCCATGGGGCCTCCGCTTCAGGCGGCTGAGTCGGCGTAGGCGGACATCGGCACGCAGGAGCAGAACAGGTTGCGGTCGCCGTAGACGTTGTCGACGCGGCCGACCGGCACCCAGTACTTCTGCCGCTTCAGCGAGGCCAGCGGGTAAGCCGCCTGCTCGCGGCTGTAGGCATGCGGCCAGTCGGCCTTCAGCAGCGCCTCCGCGGTGTGCGGCGCGTGCTTCAGCGGGTTGTCCTCGCGCGGCCACCTCCACGATCTGGGCCCGACTCGACCTGGGCGATCTCGGCGCGGATGGCGATCATCGCGTCGCAGAATCGGTCCAGCTCGGCGCGCGACTCGCTCTCGGTCGGCTCGACCATCAGCGTGCCGGCCACTGGGAAGGACAGCGTCGGCGCGTGGAAGCCGTAGTCGATCAGGCGCTTGGCGACGTCCTCGGCACTGACACCGCTGGTGTCCTTCAGCGGGCGCAGGTCGAGAATGCACTCGTGCGCGACGCCGCCGCCCTTCAGGGCGGCGATCTCGCCGCTGAAGTGGATGTCGTAATGGTCGGCCAGCCGCGCGGCCACGTAGTTCGCCGCCAGGATGGCAGCCTCGGTGGCCTGCTGCAGGCCTTCGGCGCCCATCATGCGCACGTACATCCAGGAGATCGGCAGCACGGCCGCATTGCCCAGCGGCGCGGCACTGACGGCACCGACCTGCTTGCCCGTGCCGATGCCGGCGCTGCGGTGCGCCGGCAGGAAGGGCACCAGGTCCTCGACCACGCACACCGGGCCGACGCCCGGGCCGCCGCCGCCGTGCGGGATGCAGAAGGTCTTGTGCAGGTTGAGGTGGCTGACGTCGCCGCCGAACTCGCCCGGCGCAGCCACGCCGACCAGCGCGTTCATGTTCGCACCGTCGACGTAGACCCGCCCGCCGAAGGAATGCACCAGCGCGCACAGCTCCTTGACGCGCGCCTCGAACACGCCGTAGGTCGACGGGTAGGTGATCATCACGCAGGCGAGGCGGTCCCGGTGCTGCTCGCACTTGGCGCGCAGGTCGTCGAGGTCGACGTTGCCCAGCGCATCGCACTTCACCACCACCACCTGCAGCCCGGCCATCTGCGCGCTGGCCGGGTTGGTGCCGTGCGCCGACTCGGGGATCACGCAGATGTCGCGCTGCGTGTCGCCGCGCGACTCGTGCCAGGCCTTGATGACCAGCAGCCCGGCGTACTCGCCCTGCGAGCCGGCGTTGGGCTGCAGGCTGATGCCGGCGTAGCCGGTGGCCTGCGACAGCCAGGCGCACAGCTGATCGTTGAGCAGCGTGTAGCCGGCGAGCTGGTCCTGCGGCGCGAACGGATGCACCTGGGCGAACTCCGGCCAGGTGATCGGGATCATCTCGCTGGTCGCGTTCAGCTTCATCGTGCAGGAGCCGAGCGGGATCATCGTGCGGTCGAGCGCGAGGTCCTTGTCGGCCAGGCTGCGCAGGTAGCGCAGCATCTCGGTCTCGCTGTGGTAGCGGTTGAAGACCGGGTGGGTCAGGAAGGCGCTTGTGCGCGCCATCGCCAGCGGGATGCGCGGCGGCAGGCCCTTCTCGAAGGCCGCCACCTCGGGCAGCGTCTTGCCGTCGGCGAACAGCGACCACAGCAGCGAGAGGTCCTCGCGCGTCGTCGTCTCGTCGAGCGTGATGCCGACGCTCGCCGGCGAGGCGCGGCGCAGGTTGACGCCGGCGTCGCGCGCCGCCTGCAGCACGGCCTCGGTGTTCGCGCCGGTGCCCACGCAGACGGTGTCGAAGGCGGCGCCGTCGACCACCGCCGCGCCGAGCTGCTTCAGCCCGGCGGCCAGCACCGCGGTGTAGCTCGCCACGCGGCGCGCGATGCGCTTCAGGCCCTCCGGCCCGTGGTAGACGGCGTACATGCTCGCCACCACCGCCGGCAGCACCTGCGCGGTGCAGATGTTGGACGTCGCCTTCTCGCGGCGGATGTGCTGCTCGCGCGTCTGCAGCGCGAGGCGGTAGGCCGGGTTGCCGTGCGCGTCGACGCTGACGCCGACCAGCCGGCCCGGCATCTGCCGCTTGAACTCGTCGCGCGTGGCGAGGTAGGCCGCGTGCGGGCCGCCGTTGCCCATCGGCATGCCGAAGCGCTGTGTCGTGCCGACGGCGATGTCGGCGCCCATCTCGCCGGGCGGCGTCAGCAGCGTCAGCGCCAGCAGGTCGGCGGCGACGATGGCCAGGCCGCCCCTGGCGTGCACCGCGTCGATGATCGGCTTCAGGTCGCGCACCGTGCCGTTGACGCCCGGGTACTGCAGCAGCACCGCGAAGGCATCGGCGCTGCCGGCGTCCTCGGCCGCACCTGTGACCACCGTCACGCCGATCGGCACCGCACGCGTGCGCACCACCTCCAGCGTCTGCGGTAGTACGTCGTCGGCGACGAACAGCGTCTGCGACTTGCTCTTGCCGACACGCAGGGCCAGCGTCATCGCCTCGGCAGCGGCGGTGGCCTCGTCCAGCATCGACGAGCCGGCGATGGCCATGCCGGTCAGGTCGCAGACCATGGTCTGGAAGTTGACCAGCGCCTCCATGCGGCCCTGCGAGATCTCCGCCTGGTAGGGCGTGTAGGCGGTGTACCAGGCCGGGTTCTCGAGGATGTTGCGCAGGATGACACCCGGCGTGTGCGTGCCGTGGTAGCCCTGGCCGATGAAGCTCTTCAGCACCCGGTTGCGGCCCGCGATCGCCTTCAGCTCGGCCAGTGCCTGTGCTTCGGTCAGCGGCGCCGGCAGCGCCATCGGCGCGCTGCGCTTGATGGCGGCGGGCACGATGGCCTCGATCAGTGCGCGACGCGAGGCGGCGCCGATCACCGACAGCATGTGGCGCTCGGCCTCGGCATCGATGCCGACGTGGCGGGCGACGAACTCGGTGGCGTTCTCCAGCTCGCGCAGCGGCTGGTGGGCAGACATCAGCATGGGTTGTCCTGGGGCTGTCCGGGGCAGGGGGGTGTGCGTTCAGGCGCTCTTGAGCAGCTTGTCGTAGGCCGGCGCGTCCATCAGCTGGTCGAACTCGGCCATGCCGGATTCGGAGATGTGCACCTTGAAGAACCAGCCGTTGCCCAGCGGGTCGGAGTTGGCCAGCGACGGGTCGGCGCGCAGAGCCTCGTTGACCTCGACGATCTCGCCGGTCACCGGCATGTACAGGTCGGCAGCGGCCTTGACCGATTCGACGACACCGGCGACCTCGCCCTTCTTGAAGGTGCGGCCGACCTCGGGCAGGTCGACGAAGACCACGTCGCCCAGCGCGTCCTGCGCGTGCAGCGTGATGCCGACGGTGGCGGCCTCGTGATCCTCGATGTTGATCCACTCGTGGTCGGGGGTGTACATGGTCGTCATCGGAGCTCTCCTCGGGTTGTCGTGTGGGTGAGGGGTTCAGCCGCGGTGGTAGCGGTGCGGCGCGAAGGGCATGGGGCTGACGCGCATCGGCTGGCGCTTGCCGCGCACCTCGGCGTAGACCTCGTGGTTGGGCAGCGCGTGGTTGGCGGCCAGGTAGGCCATCGCGATCGGCTTGCCGACGCTGGGCGCCAGCGTGCCGCTGGTGACGTGGCCGAGCTTGTGCCCCTTGGCGTCGACGACGATCGCGCCTTCGCGCACCGGCAAGCGCTCCAGGCCGAGCAGGCCGACGCGCTTGCAGGCCGGGCCGGCCGACAGCTGCTTGTCGATCGCCGCTGCGCCCGGGTAGCCGCCGTGGCGCGCGCCGCCGGCGCGGCGCACCTTCTGGATCGCCCAGCTGAGCCCGGCTTCGATCGGCGTGGTCTTGTCGTCGATGTCGTGGCCGTACAGGCACAGGCCGGCTTCCAGCCGCAGCGTGTCGCGCGCGCCCAGGCCGGCCGGCTTCACCTCGGGCAGCGCCAGCAGCGCCTTGGCCAGCGCCACCGCCTGCTCGGCGGGCACCGAGATCTCGTAGCCGTCCTCGCCGGTGTAGCCGGAGCGCGTCGCGAAGCAGTCGATGCCCGCAATGCGGCAGAAGGCGCCGGTCATGAACACCAGCGAGCGCAGTTCAGGCGCCAGCCGGCCCACCGCCTCGGCCGCCTTCGGCCCCTGCAGCGCCAGCAGCGCGCGCTCGGGCATGGGCTGCACGGTGCAGCGGTGCGCGATGTTCGTCTGCAGGTGGCGGATGTCGGCGTCCTTGCAGCCGGCGTTGACGATCACCAGCCAGTCGGTCTCGCGGCGGGTGATCATCAGGTCGTCGAGGATGCCGCCGGCCGCATTGGTGAAGAAGCCGTAGCGCTGGCGGCCGGGCGCGAGGCCAGCCACGTCGACCGGTACCAGCGACTCGAGCGCCGCCGCGGCATCGTCGCCGGTCAGACGCACCTGGCCCATGTGCGAGACGTCGAACAGCGCGGCCGACTGGCGGCAGTGGCGGTGCTCGGCGAGGATGCCTTCCGGGTAGCTCACCGGCATCTCGTAGCCGGCGAAAGGCACCATCTTGGCGCCGAGTTCGCGGTGCAGCGCGTGCAGCGGAGTCTGTTGCAGGGGAATGTCGGACATGACCGCCTCCTGGCGATGCTTCGAGGGCCTTTGCCAACCCCGGCGCTGCATGAGCCATGCCGGGTGCCGTGCCCTCTCTGTCCGCTTTACCTGAGAGATTGGCGATGCGCCGTTGCCGATGCACCGCTTGCCCCTTCGGTGGACCCGCTCGGGGCGGGCCTCTCTCCAGCGAGGAACGCCGCGCGTCGCCGCGTGGCGCGTGCCAGTCCTTTTGCCTGAGCGTTCGAACCGGGCCACAGGGAACGGTTCTGCGCCTTCGGCGGCTTCACGGGGAAGCTCTCTCCTGGCGGCGGCGAGTGTAGCAGCCGCCGCCGGGATAATCACTCGCCATGACTCCAGCAGATGAATGGTTGACGGTCGAGTCGCTCGACCTGGAAGCACAGGGCGTGGCCCACAACGCCGAGGGCAAGGTGGTGTTCATCGACGGTGCGCTGCCCGGCGAGGTGGTGCGCGTGACGGTGCAGCGGCGCAAGAACAACTGGGAACAGGCCACCGCGGTGGCCTGGCGGCGCGAAAGCTCGCAGCGTGTGCAACCGCAGTGCCCGCATTTCGGCACTTGCGGCGGCTGCAAGATGCAGCACCTGCACGTGGCCGCGCAGGTGGCCACCAAGCAGCGCGCGCTGGAGGACGCGCTGTGGCATCTCGGCAAGGTCAAGGCCGAGCAGCTGCTGCGCCCGATCGAGGGGCCGTCCTGGGGCTACCGCTACCGGGCGCGGCTGTCGGTGCGCTTCGTCGCCAAGAAGGGCAAGGTGCTGGTCGGCTTCCATGAGCGCAAGTCCAGCTACGTGGCCGACATGGAGCGCTGCGAGGTGCTGCCGCCGCACCTGTCGGCGATGCTGATGCCGCTGCGCGACCTGATCGCCGCGATGGACCAGCGCGACCGCCTGCCGCAGATCGAGGTGGCGGTGGGTGATGCCGTGACGGCGCTGGTGCTGCGCCACCTCGAGCCGCTGTCGGCGGGCGATCTGGAACGTCTTCGCGACTTCGGCCGCGAGCATGGCGTGCAGTGGTGGCTGCAGCCCAAGGGGCCGGATTCGGTACAGCGGCTCGACCAGGACGGGCCGGAACTGGCCTACACGCTGCCCGAGTTCGGCATCGTGATGCCGTTCAAGCCGACCGACTTCACCCAGGTCAACCACCAGATCAACGGCATGCTGGTGTCGCGGGCACTGCGTCTGCTCGATCTGCGGCCGCACGAGCGGGTGATCGACTGGTTCTGCGGGCTGGGCAACTTCACGCTGCCGATCGCCCGCGGCGCGCGCGAAGTGCTGGGCATCGAGGGCAGCGAGGCGCTGGTGCAGCGCTCGCGCGAGAACGCCGGGCGCAACGGGCTGGCCGGGCATGCCTCGTTCGTCGCGCGCAACCTGTTCGAGCTGCCGGCGGCCGACCTGGCCGCCTACGGCAACGCCGACAAGTGGCTGGTCGACCCGCCGCGCGAAGGGGCCTTCGCGCTGGCCAAGGCGCTGGCCGACCTGCACGCCGATGCGTCGCTTGCGCCCGGTTGGACGCCGCCTCAGCGCATCGTCTACGTCAGCTGCAACCCGGCCACGCTGGCGCGCGACGCCGGCTTGCTGGTGCACCAGGCCGGCTACCGCTGCACAATGGCCGGCGCGGTGAACATGTTCCCGCACACCGCGCACGTGGAGTCGATCGCGGTCTTCGAGCGAGAAGCGATGCGGTGAACGCGACCGTCAGCATCCCGCTGTGGCTGTTCGTGCTGCTGCTGGTGCTGGCGGTGGCGGCGGCGCTGCAGTGGCTGCTGCTGCCGGGTGTGCGCTGGTACCTGCGGCGCAAGGTGCGCGGCGTGCTCGACGAGATCCAGTTGCGGCTGAAGATCGATCTGCCGCAGTTCAAGCTGACGCGCCGGCGCGCGCTGATCGACCGGCTGATGAGCGACCCGCGCGTGCTCGCCGCCGCGCAGCAGCACGCGATCGAGTCGGGCCAACCGGCTGCGGCGGTGACGAAGCAGGTGCTGGGCTACGCCCGCGAGATCGTGCCGGCCTTCAACGCCTACGTGTACTTCCGCGTCGGCTACTGGCTGGCCAAGACCTTCGCGCAGCTGGTCTACCGCGTGCGCCTGGGCTACACCGACGATGCGGCGATCGCCGCGATCAACCCGAAGTCGACCGTGGTGTTCGTGATGAACCACCGCAGCAACATGGACTACATCCTGGTCTCCTTCCTCGCCGCCGAACGTGTTGCGCTCAGCTACGCGGTTGGCGAGTGGGCGCGCATCTGGCCGCTGCAGGGCCTGATCCGCGCGATGGGAGCCTACTTCGTGCGCCGCAACTCGGGCGACCCGCTGTACCGCACCGTGCTGCAGCGCTACGTGCAGATGGCCACCGAGGGCGGCGTGCCGCAGGCCATGTACCCGGAGGGTGGGCTGACCATCGACGGCCGCTTGCGCGAACCCAAGCTGGGCCTGCTCGACTACATGCTCAAGGGCTTCAATCCGGCCGGCGAGCGCGACCTGGTGTTCATCCCGGTGGGCATCAACTACGACCGCGTGATCGAGGACCGCAGCCTGCTGCGCAAGCTCGACGACAAGCCGCCTCGCGCCGGCCTGTGGCGCACGCTGCGCATCACCGGCGCCTACCTCGGCCGGCAGTTCGTCTTCACGCTGGTCGGCCGGCGCTACCGGTTCGGCTACGCCTGCGTGAACTTCGGCCAGCCGATGGCCATGCGCGCCTGGGTCGCCGCACATGGCATCGACTTCCGCGACCTGACCGATGCGCAGCGCCGCGAGGCGGTGGGCGAGGTCGGCCGCACGCTGATGGCGACCATCGGCCGCACCATCCCCGTGCTGCCGGTGCCGCTGGTCGCCCGCGTGCTGCTGTCCGATCCGGACCGCGCCTGGTCCGAACTCGAGCTCAAGGCCGCCGTGCATGCGCTGATGGACCGCGCCGAGTCGCTGGGCGCGCATGTCTACGTGCCGCGCAGCGACCGCGACTACGCGATCACCGTCGGGTTGCGCATGCTGACGCTGCGTCACCTGGCACTGGACACCGACGGCCTGCTGCGCGCCAATCCGGCCGAGAGCCGCGTGCTGGCCTACTACGCGAACTCGATCGCGCACCTGTTCGACGCTGCAACGAAAACGGGGCCCGAAGGCCCCGTCTGAAGTGCTTGGCAGTTCGCGGCGATCAGTCGCTGCTGCCGCCGATGCCGAACAGCGAGAGCAGGGCCTGGAACACGTTGTAGATGCTCAGGTAGACGTTCAGCGTGGCGCTGATGTAGTTCGTCTCGTAGCCATCCTGAACGCGCTTCAGGTCGTACAGGATGAAGGCGGAGAAGATGCCGATCACCAGCACCGACAGCGTGATCATCAGCGCGCTGGACTGGATGAAGAAGTTCGCGATGCCCGCCACCAGCACCATGATGGCGCCGATGAACAGCCACTTGCCCATCGCCGACAGGTCGCGCTTGATGATCGTCGACAGCGTCGCCATGCCGAGGAAGATCGCGCCGGTGCCGGCGAAGGCCATCATGATCAGGCCGGCGCCGTTGGCCAGGCCGAGCACCACGCCGACCAGGCGCGACAGCATGACGCCCATGAAGAACGTGAACGCCAGCAGCACCGGCACGCCGGCGGCGGAGTTCTTGGTCTTCTCGATCGCGAACATGAAGCCGAATGCGCCGACCAGGAAGACGACCAGGCCCACGCCAGGCGACATCGCACGGGCGATGCCGGTGGTCACGCCGAGCCAGGCGCCGAGCACCGTCGGCACCATCGACAGCGCGAGCAGCCAGTAGGTGTTGCGAAGGACGCGGTTGCGCTGCTCCGCCGATGCGACGGTACCGGCGTATCCGCCGTAAGCAGCTTGCAGGCTCTGGGTCATGAAACCTCCGTAGGGGTTGTGGATGCAGCCTGTGACAGGCGCGCCGCATTCTAAGTTCCCCTCTTTCGCGTACAGAAAGACCGTACAAGACATGGCGGAATCGGTGGCCAGGGGCGCGATAGAGTTCACGCATCGCCGGCCTCCGGCCCCTCTCAACGCACCGGGACACACCATGAAGAGCAAGCCGTTCCTGACTCTGGACGACGTCAAGCGCGTCGCCGCCGCCGCCGAAGCGGAGGCGCTGGCCAACCACTGGGCCGTGGCGATCGCGATCGTCGACGACGGCGGCCACCTGCTGTGGCTGCAGCGCCTGGACGGCGCCGCGCCGATCTCGGCGCAGATCGCGCCGAACAAGGCGCGCACCTCGGCACTGGGCCGGCGCGAGAGCCGGCTCTACGAGGAGATGATCAACCAGGGCCGGGTGTCCTTCCTCAGCGCGCCGGGCATCGAGGCGATGCTCGAAGGCGGCGTGCCGATCATGGCCGAGGGCCAGTGCATCGGTGCGGTCGGCGTCAGCGGCGTCAAGTCCACCGAGGACGCGCAGATCGCGCGGGCTGGCATCGCCGCACTCGGGCTCACTGGGTGACAGCTGGGTGAAAACCCGGGGCGCGGGTGGTCGGTCGGCTATACTTCGCAGGTTTAGCTTCTTCCACCCCGCCCAGCGAATTTCTCGCTGATTCCGACGGAAACTCCCTCGGTTTTCCTGCCGGTGCCTCCTTCGCGGACGCCGGTTCCGGCTTCGACGAGCCGAGCTGGGCGCGCACACTCGAACGGAGAACCCGGTGCCGCCGCAACTGCTGTCCCCACAAGCCCAGGCGATCCTGGCTCTCGCAGACGGCACGGTCTTCCAAGGCATCTCGATCGGCGCTCCCGGGCGCACCGTCGGCGAGGTGGTGTTCAACACCTCGATCACCGGCTACCAGGAAATCCTCACCGACCCCAGCTACTGCCGGCAGATCGTCACGCTGACGTATCCGCACATCGGCAACTACGGCGTCAACGAGGAAGACGTCGAGGCCTCGAAGGTCCATGCCGCCGGCCTGATCATCAAGGACCTGCCGGTCCGCGAATCCAACTTCCGCAGCAACGCGACGCTCAGCGACTACCTGAAGCGCGAAGGCACGGTGGCCATCGCCAACCTGGACACACGCCGCCTGACGCGACTGCTGCGCGAGAAGGGCGCGCAGAACGGCTGCATCCTGACGCTGCCGCTCGGTGAGGCGCTGACCGCCGAGCATCGTGAGCAGGCGATTGCCGCCGCGAAGGCGGCGCCCAGCATGGCCGGGCAGGACCTGGCCCAGGTGGTCAGCTGCACCGCCAGCCATGAGTGGGTCGAGACGGCCTGGACGCTGGAAGACGGCTACGGCCAGCTCGCTCAGCCGAAGTTCCACGTCGTCGCCTACGACTTCGGCGTCAAGCGCAACATCCTGCGTCTGCTGGCCAGCCGCGGCTGCCGCGTCACCGTGGTGCCGGCGCAGACCAGCGCGAAGGACGCGCTGGCGCTCAAGCCCGACGGCATCTTCCTCAGCAATGGCCCCGGCGACCCGGAGCCCTGCGACTACGCGATCGCCGCGACGCGCGAGCTGATCGACACCGGCATCCCGACCTTCGGCATCTGCCTGGGCCACCAGATCCTGGCGCTGGCCTCGGGCGCGAAGACCTTCAAGATGAAGTTCGGCCACCACGGTGGCAACCACCCGGTGAAGGACCTGGACAGCGGCCGCGTCTCGATCACCAGCCAGAACCACGGCTTCGCGGTCGACGAGAAGACGCTGCCGAAGAACCTGCGCCCGACCCATGTCTCGCTGTTCGACGGCACGCTGCAGGGCCTGGCCCGCACCGACCGCCCGGCGTTCTGCTTCCAGGGCCACCCGGAGGCCTCGCCCGGCCCGCACGACATCGGCTACCTGTTCGATCGCTTCGTGGCCATGATGGAGAAGAAGTAAATGCCGAAGCGCACCGACCTCAAGAGCATCCTCATCATCGGCGCCGGCCCGATCATCATCGGCCAGGCCTGCGAGTTCGACTACTCCGGCGCCCAGGCCTGCAAGGCGCTGCGCGAGGAGGGCTACCGCGTCATCCTCGTCAACAGCAACCCGGCGACGATCATGACCGACCCGGGCATGGCCGACGCGACCTACATCGAGCCGATCACCTGGCAGATGGTCGAGAAGATCATCGAGAAGGAGCGTCCCGACGCGCTGCTGCCCACCATGGGCGGCCAGACCGCGCTGAACTGCGCGCTCGACCTGCACAAGTACGGCGTGCTGGCCAAGTACGGCGTCGAGATGATCGGTGCCAACGAGCACGCGATCGAGAAGGCCGAGGACCGCCTGAAGTTCAAGGACGCGATGACCGGCATCGGCCTGCACTCGGCCAAGTCGGGCATCGCGCACTCGATGGAAGAGGCGCTCGACGTGCAGCGCCGCATCACCCAGGAGATCGGCGGCACCGGCTTCCCGATGGTCATTCGCCCGAGCTTCACGCTCGGCGGCACCGGCGGCGGCATTGCCTACAACCCCGACGAGTTCGAGGAGATCTGCAAGCGCGGCCTCGACCTGTCAGCCCGACCAACGAGCTGCTCATCGAGGAGAGCCTGATCGGCTGGAAGGAGTACGAGATGGAGGTCGTCCGCGACAAGGCGGACAACTGCATCATCGTCTGCTCGATCGAGAACCTCGACCCGATGGGCGTGCACACCGGTGACTCGATCACCGTCGCGCCGGCGCAGACGCTGACCGACAAGGAATACCAGCTGCTGCGCAACGCCTCGATCGCCATCCTGCGCGAGATCGGCGTCGACACCGGCGGCTCCAACGTGCAGTTCTCGATCAACCCGGACAACGGCCGCATGGTCGTGATCGAGATGAACCCGCGCGTGTCGCGCTCCTCGGCACTGGCCTCGAAGGCGACCGGCTTCCCGATCGCCAAGGTGGCAGCCAAGCTGGCGGTGGGCTACACGCTCGACGAACTGCGCAACGACATCACCGGCGGCGCGACGCCGGCCTCGTTCGAGCCGAGCATCGACTACGTGGTCACCAAGATCCCGCGCTTCGCGTTCGAGAAGTTCCCGGCCGCCGACTCGCGCCTGACGACGCAGATGAAGTCGGTCGGCGAGGTGATGGCGATGGGCCGCACCTTCCAGGAGAGCTTCCAGAAGGCGCTGCGCGGCCTGGAGACCGGCATCGACGGCCTGACCGAGCGCAGCGACGACCGCGAGGAGATCGTGCAGGAGATCGGCGAGCCCGGTCCGGAGCGCATCCTCTACGTGGCCGACGCCTTCCGCATCGGCATGACGCTGGACGAGATCTTCGAGGAGACCGCGATCGATCCGTGGTTCCTGGCGCAGATCGAGCAGATCGTCGCCACCGAGGCGGCACTGAAGCACCGCACGCTGGCCAGCCTGTCCGCCGAGGAACTGCGCTTCCTGAAGCAGAAGGGCTTCTCCGACAAGCGGCTGGCCAAGCTCCTGAGCACCAACCAGCACCATGTGCGCGAGGCGCGCCATGCGGCCGGCGTGCGCCCGGTCTACAAGCGGGTCGACACCTGCGCGGCCGAGTTCGCCACCCAGACCGCTTACATGTACTCCAGCTACGAGACGCTGGACGGCGAGTGCGAGGCGAATCCGACCGACCGCAAGAAGATCATGGTGCTGGGCGGCGGGCCGAACCGCATCGGCCAGGGCATCGAGTTCGACTACTGCTGCGTCCATGCCGCCTTCGCGATGCGCGAGGACGGCTACGAGACCATCATGGTCAACTGCAACCCGGAGACCGTCTCGACCGACTACGACACCTCTGACCGCCTGTACTTCGAGCCGGTGACGCTGGAAGACGTGCTGGAGATCGTCGACAAGGAGAAGCCGACCGGCGTGATCGTGCAGTACGGCGGCCAGACGCCGCTGAAGCTGGCGCTCGACCTGGAACGCGCCGGCGTGCCCATCGTCGGCACCAGCCCGGACAGCATCGACATCGCCGAGGACCGCGAGCGCTTCCAGAAGCTGCTGCACGAGCTCGGCCTCAAGCAGCCGCCCAACCGCACCGCGCGCACCGAGGAGGCGGCGCTGCTGCTGGCCAACGAGATCGGCTACCCGCTGGTGGTGCGGCCGAGCTACGTGCTCGGCGGCCGCGCGATGGAGATCGTGCACGGCGACAAGGACCTGGCGCGCTACATGCGCGAGGCGGTGCAGGTCAGCGAGAAGTCGCCGGTGCTGCTCGACCGCTTCCTCGACGACGCGATCGAGGTCGACGTCGACTGCATCGCCGATGGCACCGACCGCCCGGACGGCGTGATGATCGGCGGCATCATGGAGCACGTCGAGCAGGCCGGCATCCACAGCGGCGATTCGGCCTGTTCGCTGCCGCCCTACACGCTGCCGAAGGAACTGCAGGACGAGCTGCGCCGCCAGACCGTGCTGATGGCGCGTGCGCTGAAGGTCAAGGGCCTGATGAACGTGCAGTTCGCGATCCAGGGCGACACCTCGGGCGACGGCTCGAAGGCGACGGTCTACGTGCTGGAGGTGAACCCGCGTGCCTCGCGCACCGTGCCCTTCGTCTCGAAGGCGACCAGCCAGCCGCTGGCCAAGATCGCCGCGCGCTGCATGGTCGGCCAGCTGCTGTCGGCGCAGAAGGGCGCCGGCGGCAAGGTGCCGCACGAGGTCATCCCGCCGTACTTCAGCGTCAAGGAAGCGGTGTTCCCGTTCAACAAGTTCCCCGGCGTGGACCCGATCCTCGGCCCCGAGATGCGCTCCACCGGCGAGGTGATGGGCGCCGGCCTGACCTTCGGCGAGGCGATGCTGAAGAGCCAGCTCGGAGCCGGCTCGCGGCTGCCACGCAAGGGCACGGTCTGCATCACGGTGAAGAACAACGACAAGGCGCGGGCCGTGGCGGTCGCCCGCGACCTGCACGCGCTCGGCTTCGCGCTGGTCGCCACCAAGGGCACCGCGGCGGCGATCGCAGAGGCCGGCGTGCCGGTGAAGGCGGTCAACAAGGTCAAGGACGGCCGCCCGCACATCGTCGACATGGTCAAGGCGGGCGAGATCCAGCTCGTCTTCACCACGGTCGACGAGACGCGCACCGCGATCGCCGACTCGCGCCACATCCGCCAGGCGGCGCTGGCCAACCGCGTGACCTACTACACCAGCATGGCCGGCTGCGAGGCAGCCGTCGAAGGCATGAAGCACCAGGCCGGGCTGGCGGTGAAGTCCCTGCAGGAACTGCACGCGGAACTGCACTAAACTGGTAGCGACTCCATGGCCGCTGCCGGACCTCCCGGCGGCGGCTTCGTTTTTTTCGGCAAGGCCAGACCCATGACCACCATTCCCCTCACCAAGCGCGGGGCCGAGAAGCTCAAGGAAGAGCTGGCACGGCTCAAGAACGTCGAACGCCACGCCGTGATCCAGGCGATCGCCGAGGCGCGCGCGCAGGGCGACCTGTCCGAGAACGCCGAATACGAGGCAGCCAAGGACAAGCAGGGCTTCATCGAAGGCCGCATCCTCGAGATCGAGGGCAAGCTGGCGGCGGCGCAGGTCATCGATCCGTCGACGCTGGACGCCGAAGGCCGCGTGGTGTTCGGCTCCACCGTCGACCTGGAAGATGAGGACAGCGGCGCCAAGGTGACCTACCAGATCGTCGGCGAGGACGAGGCCGACCTGAAGCAGGGCCTGATCTCGATCAGCTCGCCGATCGCGCGGGCGCTGATCGGCAAGAGCAGCGGCGACGTCGCCGAGGTGCAGGCGCCGGGCGGCATCCGCCACTACGAGATCGTCGACGTCCGCTACCTGTGATGGGCGAACGTGCCGGGCGCGCGCTGGCCGTGGTCGCCGGCCTGTGGGCCGGCGTGCTGCTGGCCATCGCGCTGATCGGTGCGCCGGCCGGCTTCGCCGTGCTGGCCGAACGCGCCGAGGCCGGGCGGGTTGCCGGCCACATGTTCGTGCGCGAGGCCTACCTGAGCCTGGCACTGGCCGTCGTGCTGTTCATCCTCGAGCGCGGCCGCGCCCGGCGTGCGGCCGAGGCGGGCCAGGGCTCGGTGCTCAATGCCGAGATGCTGCTGCTGGCCGGCGTGCTGTTCTGCACCGTGGCCGGCTACTTCGCGCTGCGGCCGATGATGGCGGCGGCACGGGCCGGGCAGGGCAGCCTGTCGTTCGGCGCGCTGCACGCCATCTCGACCGTGTTCTACGGCCTGAAGACGCTGCTGGTGCTGGTGCTGGCCTGGCGGCTCATATAATGGGGGCTTGTGTCAGTCGGCCACGCGCTTCTTGATGCTGGTGACGCGCTTCTTGGCGCGCTTGAGCTCGCCGCCGGCAGCCAGCCGCTGGTTGCCCAGCACCTTGACCTTCTTGATCTGCGGGCGGTGGTTGCCGCTGCGCGAGAACTTCAGCACCTTGACCACCTTCGGCCCGGGCATGCGGTCTTCGCGCTCGGCCTTCTCCTTCGGCGGGATCGGCCGCCACAGCACCAGCAGCTTGCCGATGTGCTGGATCGGCGCGGCGTTGAGCGAATCGGCCAGCGTGGCGAGGATCTCCTCGCGGGTCTCGCGCTCGTCGGAGAACACCCGCACCTTGATCAGGCCGTGGGCGTTCAGCGCCGCGTCGACCTCCTTGCGCACGGCCGGCGTCAGGCCGTCGCCGCCGATCAGCACGACCGGATCGAGGTGGTGGGCATCGGCGCGTTTGTCCTTGCGCTGGGCGGGTGTGAGCTGGATGGCAGGCATGGGCCGTATTATCCCCGCGAGATGAGAGTTCAGACCCGATGAAGAAGGGCAGCAAGAAGGTCAACCGCGCGTGGCTGCACGACCACCTGACCGATCCGTACGTGAAGCTGGCGCAGAAGGAGGGCTACCGTGCCCGCGCCGCCTACAAGCTCAAGGAGATCGACGAGACGCTGCACCTGATCAAGCCGGGGCAGCTGGTCGTCGACCTGGGCGCGACGCCCGGCGCCTGGAGCCAGTACCTGCGCCGCCGGTTCGCACCCAAGGATGCCGGCACTGGCGGGGCGGCGGTCGGCGAGCTCAACGGCACCATCATCGCGCTGGACATCCTCGAGTTCGAGCCGATCGAAGGGGTGCATTTCATCCAGGGCGACTTCCGCGAGGACGAGGTGCTGGCCCAGCTCGATGCGGTGGTCGCCGGCCGGCCGGTCGACGTGGTGGTCTCGGACATGGCGCCCAACCTGTCGGGCATCGAAAGCTCCGATTCGGCGCGCATCGCCCACCTGGTCGAGCTGGCGGTCGATTTCGGCTTGCGCCACCTCAAGCCCGACGGCGCGCTGGTCTGCAAGGTCTTCCACGGCAGCGGCTACAGTCAGCTGGTCAAGCTGTTCAAGGACAGCTTCCGGGTCGTCAAGCCGATCAAGCCCAAGGCCTCGCGCGACAAGTCGGCGGAAACCTTTCTGGTCGGCATCGGTCTGAAGCCTGGTCGCAACAAGCTCGAAGAAACCCCGCCAAGTGCCTGATTTGCCCCGATTCACACAGACGTTCCAGGGTGAAACTTCGGCGGTGCAGGGTCTTGCGTCGACTAAAATCGCACACATCTACCGTGGCAATGGGCGGAAAAACGTGTCCGCCGCGTTGTCGTGACCGGGTAAAGGAGCCGCGGTGAACAATCAATGGTTCTCTAAAGTCGCTGTCTGGCTGGTGATCGCCCTCGTGCTGTTCACCGTGTTCAAGCAGTTCGACCGCGGAGCGGCGACCTCGGGCCAGATGGGCTACTCCGAGTTCCTCGACGAAGTGCGCAACAAGCGCATCAAGAGCGTGGTGCTGCAGGAGAGCGGCGGTGGCAGCACCGAGATCCGCGCCCGCACCACCGATGACAAGGAAGTCCGCACCACCGCGACTTATCTGGACCGCGGCCTGGTCGGCGACCTGATCAACAACAACGTCAAGTTCGACGTCAAGCCGCGCGAGGAACCTTCGTTCCTGCTGTCGCTGCTGGCCAGCTGGGGCCCGATCCTGCTGCTGATCGGCGTCTGGATCTACTTCATGCGCCAGATGCAGGGCGGCGGCAAGGGCGGCGCCTTCAGCTTCGGCAAGAGCAAGGCGCGCATGCTCGACGAGGCCAACAACACCACCACCTTCGCCGACGTCGCCGGCTGCGACGAAGCGAAGGAAGAGGTCAAGGAACTGGTCGACTTCCTGAAGGACCCGCAGAAGTTCCAGAAGCTTGGCGGCCGCATTCCGCGCGGCGTGCTGCTGGTCGGCCCGCCGGGCACCGGCAAGACGCTGCTGGCCAAGGCCATCGCCGGCGAGGCCAAGGTGCCGTTCTTCTCGATCTCGGGTTCCGACTTCGTCGAGATGTTCGTCGGCGTCGGCGCGGCGCGTGTGCGCGACATGTTCGAGCAGGCCAAGAAGAGCGCACCCTGCATCATCTTCGTCGACGAGATCGACGCCGTCGGCCGCCACCGCGGTGCCGGGCTGGGCGGCGGCAACGACGAGCGCGAACAGACGCTGAACCAGATGCTGGTCGAGATGGACGGCTTCGAGACCAACCTCGGCGTGATCGTGATGGCCGCGACCAACCGTCCGGACATCCTCGACCCGGCCCTGCTGCGCCCCGGCCGTTTCGACCGCCAGGTCTACGTGACGCTGCCCGACGTGCGCGGCCGCGAACAGATCCTCAACGTGCACATGCGCAAGGTGCCAGTCGGCCAGGACATCCGCGCCGACATCCTGGCCCGCGGCACGCCGGGCTTCTCCGGCGCCGACCTGGCCAACCTGGTCAACGAGGCGGCCCTGTTCGCCGCGCGCCGCAACGGGCGTGTGGTCGAGATGGTCGACTTCGAGAAGGCCAAGGACAAGATCATGATGGGCCCCGAGCGCAAGTCCATGGTCATGCCCGAGGAAGAGCGCCGCAACACCGCCTACCACGAGGCCGGCCATGCGCTGGTCGCCCGCCTGATGCCCAAGACCGACCCGGTGCACAAGGTGACGGTGATCCCGCGTGGCCGTGCGCTGGGCGTGACCATGCAGTTGCCCGAGGGCGACCGCTACAGCATGGACAAGGAGCGCATGCTGTCGACCATCTCGGTGCTGTTCGGCGGCCGCATCGCCGAAGAGGTGTTCATGAACCAGATGACCACCGGCGCCAGCAACGACTTCGAGCGCGCCACCGCGATCGCGCGCGACATGGTCACCCGCTACGGCATGACCGACGAGCTGGGCCCGATGGTCTACGCCGAGAACGAGGGCGAGGTGTTCCTCGGCCGCTCGGTCACCAAGACGACCAGCATGTCGGAAGAGACGATGCGCAAGGTCGACGCGGTGATCCGCCGCATCATCGACGAGCAGTACACGATCGCGCGCAAGCTGATCGAGGACAACCAGGACAAGATGCACGCGATGGCCAAGGCGCTGCTCGAGTGGGAGACCATCGACAGCGACCAGATCGACGACATCATGGGCGGCCAGCCGCCGCGTCCGCCGAAGGACTGGTCGCCCAACGCCGGCAAGAGCCCGACGGCCACGCCGCCGGTCAGCCCCGGCAGCGCCACGGCGACGGCCTGAGGCACGCGCGTCCAGCACGCAGCAGGATCGGACGGGGCTTCGGCCCCGTTCGTCGTTTGAGAGCCCACGAGCATGTTCTGGCAGACCACGCGCTTTCGCCTCGACCTCGCCCGCCCGAAGGTGATGGGCATCGTCAACGTCACGCCCGATTCCTTCTCCGACGGTGGCCGGCACGACGACACGACGGCGGCGCTGGCGCACTGCGAGAAGCTGATCGCCGAGGGGGCCGACATCCTCGACATCGGCGGCGAGTCGACCCGGCCCGGCGCCGCGCCGGTGCCGCTGGAGCAGGAACTGGCGCGTGTGCTTCCGGTGCTCGAGGGCGCGCTGAAGTTCGGCGTGCCGCTGTCGATCGACACGCTCAAGCCGGAGGTGATGCGGCAGGTGCTCGCGCGCGGCGCCGACATCGTCAACGACATCAATGCGTTGCGCCTGCCCGGCGCCGAGGAGGCGGTCGCGGCCCATCCGTCCTGCGGCATCTGCCTGATGCACATGCGCGGCGACCCGGCGACGATGCAGCAACGGCCGGCCTACGACGACGTGCTGGCCGAGGTCGGCGACTTCCTGCGCGAGCGCCAGGCGGCGCTGGTCGGGCGTGGCGTGGCCAGCGAACGCATCGTGCTCGATCCCGGCATCGGTTTCGGCAAGAGCGTCGAGCACAACCTGACGCTGCTGCGCCGCCAGCGCGAGCTGCTGGCGCTGGGCCGGCCGCTGCTGGTCGGCTGGTCGCGCAAGTCGACGCTGGGGGCGGTCACTGGCCGGCCGGTCGGCGAGCGGCTGAGCGCCAGCGTCGCTGCGGCACTGGCGGCGGTGCAACTCGGCGCGCGTGTCGTTCGTGTGCACGATGTCGCGGCCACCGTCGACGCCCTGAAGGTATGGGATGGCGCCGGACTGGTCGGCTGACAGAATCCGCCGCGGAGGAAAACGATGAGCAGAACCTATTTCGGCACCGACGGCATCCGTGGCACGGTCGGGCAGGGCGCGATCACGCCGGACTTCATGCTGCGCATCGGCCACGCGGTGGGTCGGGTGCTGAAGGCGAGCGAAGCGCGCCCGACGGTGCTGATCGGCAAGGACACGCGCATCTCCGGCTACATGATCGAGTCGGCGCTCGAGGCCGGCTTCGCCTCGGCCGGCGTCGACGTGCTGATGACCGGCCCGCTGCCGACACCCGGCGTCGCCTACATGACCCGCGCGCTGCGCCTGTCGCTGGGCGTGGTGATCAGCGCCTCGCACAACCCCTTCGACGACAACGGCATCAAGTTCTTCTCGGCACGCGGCGAGAAGCTGCCCGACGCCTGGGAGCAGCAGGTCGAGGCCATGCTCGAACAGCCGGCCGAGTGGGTCGACTCGGCGAGGCTGGGCAAGGTGCGCAAGCTCGAGGATGCGCGCGGCCGCTACATCGAGTTCTGCAAGAGCACCTTCAGCAGCGAGCTGTCGCTGAAGGGCCTGAAGATCGTCGTCGACGCCGCCCACGGCGCGGCCTCGCGGGTGGCGCCGAACGTCTTTCATGAACTTGGCGCCGAGGTGGTCGAGATCGGCTGCAGCCCGGATGGCCTGAACATCAATGCCGGTGTCGGCGCCACGGCGCCGGCGGCGCTGGTCGCTGCGGTCAAGGAGCATGGCGCTGACTACGGCGTTGCGCTGGACGGCGACGCCGACCGCCTGCAACTGGTCGATGCCAGTGGCCGGCTCTACAACGGCGACGAACTGCTCTACGTGATGGTCGCCGACCGGCTGGCCCTGCAGCAGAGCGTGCCCGGTGCCGTCGGCACGCTGATGACCAACATGGCCGTCGAGGTGGCGCTGAAGGAGCGCGGCGTGCCCTTCGTGCGCGCCAAGGTCGGCGACCGCTACATCCTCGAGGAGCTGGCGGCGCGCGGCTGGCAGCTCGGCGGCGAGGGCTCCGGCCACCTGCTGGCGCTGGACCGCCACACCACCGGCGACGGCATCGTCAGCGCATTGCAGATCCTGCAGGCGGTGCGGCGCACCGGCAAGACGCTGGCCGAGCTGCTCGGCGGCGTCACGCTGTTCCCGCAGACGCTGATCAACGTGCGTCTGGCCGACGGCGCCGACTGGAAGAAGAACGCCGGGCTGGCGGCGGCGCAGGAGCGCATCACGCGTGAGCTCGGCGCGCAGGGGCGGATCCTGATCCGCGCCTCCGGTACCGAGCCGGTGCTGCGCGTGATGGTAGAGGCGCGCGACGCCGGCGTCGCAAGGCGCAGCGCCGAGCAGCTCGCCGAGGCCGCGCGCGGCTGAGGCAGGGTTCAGGCCGGGCGGCGGCCGAAGCCACCGCGGCCCCGGGATTCACTTCTTCGGCGGCATCAGCACCCGGTCGATCACGTGCACCACGCCGTTGCTGGCGGGCACGTCGGCCTGGGTCACCATCGCGTCCTCGATGGTCACGAAGGTGCCCGACTTGGCCAGCGCGACGTTGGCGCCCTGGACCGTCTTCACGTTGCCGTTCTTGACCTCGGCGGCCGGCACCGCGCCCGGCACGACGTGGTAGCTCAGCACCGACTTGAGCAGTTCCTTGTTGCCGGCCAGTTCGGCCATGGTCTTCGCCGGAACGGCCTTGAATGCCTCGTCGGACGGCGCGAACACCGTGTAGGGCCCGGGGCCGCGCAGCGTGTCGGCGAGGCCGGCGTCGGCGATCAGCTTGTTCAGGGTCGACAGCTGGGGCGTCTTCGCCGCGGTGTCGGCGACGCTGACCGGGCCGGCGGTGGTGGCGCAGCCCTGCAACAGGGCGGCGCAGAACGTGGTCGAGAGGGCGAACAGGGCGAGGGTGTGCTTCATGGAGCCTCCGGAGTGATCGGGTCGGCCGGCAGGCTAGGGCGTTCGTGTGACAGCGGCATGATGGATTGATGACAGCCCGGCGGCGGTGGCTGCCGGTTGCCGGGCTCTCACGGGGCTGTCACACGATCGTCATGGTGGCTTCCTAGCATTCCGGCATCCCACAGAAACGACGAAAGGCCTGTCCATGACTTCCCGCTCTGTCCGCGGCTTCACCCTCGCCGCCACGCTGTCCCTGGCTGCCGGCGCCGTGCTGGCCCAGGACATCACCGGTGCCGGCGCCACCTTCCCGGCGCCGATCTACGCCAAGTGGGCCGACGCCTACAACAAGGCCACCGGTGCGCGCATGAACTACCAGTCGGTCGGCTCCGGCGCCGGCATCCGCCAGATCAAGGCCAAGACGGTCGACTTCGGCGCCAGCGACATGCCGCTGAAGGACGACGAGCTGGCCAAGGACGGCATGGTGCAGTTCCCGACCGTGATCGGCGGCGTGGTGCCGGTGGTCAACATCAAGGGCATCAACCCGGGCCAGATCAAGCTGACCGGCCAGGCGCTGGGCGACATCTACCTCGGCAAGATCACCAAGTGGAACGACCCGGCGCTGACCGCGCTGAACCCGGGCGTGCCGCTGCCCGACGCCGCCATCGCCGTGGTGCGCCGCGCCGACGGTTCGGGTACCAGCTTCATCTTCACCAACTACCTGTCGAAGGTGAACGCCGAGTGGAAGGGCAAGGTCGGCGAAGGCACGGCGGTCAACTGGCCGACCGGCGCCGGCGGCAAGGGCAACGAGGGCGTGGCCGCCTTCGTGCAGCGCCTGCCGAACTCGATCGGCTACGTCGAGTACGCCTACGTCAAGCAGAACAAGATGACCTACACGCTGCTGAAGAACGCGGCCGGCAACTTCGTCGCGCCGGACGACGCGAACTTCAAGGCGGCCGCGGCCGGCGCCGAGTGGAACAAGACCTTCTACCAGATCCTCACCGAGCAGCCGGGCAAGGACTCGTGGCCGCTGACCGGCGCGACCTTCATCCTGATGTACAAGGCCGCCGAGAAGCCGGCCAGCGCCTCGGCCGCGCTGAAGTTCTTCGACTGGGCCTACACCGGCGGTGACGCGATGGCGGCCGAACTGGAGTACGTCGCGCTGCCGGCCAACGTCAAGGACCTGGTGCGCAAGCAGTGGGGCGACATCAAGGACACCGCCGGCAAGCCCGTCGCGTTCAAGTGATCTGACCCCAGGCTGCGACAATCCGGGCCGATCGTTCCGACCGGCCCGGCCAAGGACTCCGCATGACTGCCACCTTGCCCGCCGGCGCCTCGCTGCAGGAGACGCCCATCGAACGCCCAGGCTCTGCCGGCTCACCGCCCCCGGTGCGGCGCTTCTCGCGCTGGCCCGACCTGATCTTCGCCGGTCTGGCCGTCGGCGCGGCCTGGCTGACGCTGGCGCTGCTGGCCGGCATCATCCTGTCGCTGGTGATCGGCGCCGCGCCGGCCATCAAGGAATACGGGCTGAGCTTCCTGTGGCGGGCCGAATGGGACCCGGTGCAGAACCGCTACGGCGGCCTGGTGATGATCTACGGCACGCTGATGAGCTCGTTCATCGCGCTGCTGATCGCCGTGCCGGTGAGTTTCGGCATCGCGCTGTTCCTCACCGAACTCTCGCCCAACTGGCTGAAGCGGCCGCTGGGCACGGCCATCGAACTGCTCGCCGCGGTGCCGTCGATCGTCTACGGCATGTGGGGCCTGCTGGTGTTCGGCCCGCTGCTGGCGACCTACGTGCAGCAGCCGCTGCAGGCGGCGTTCGGCAACGTGCCGCTGGTCGGCCAGCTGTTCCAGGGCCCGCCGGTCGGCTTGGGCCTGCTGTCGGCCGGCATCATCCTGGCGATCATGGTGATCCCGTTCATCGCCGCGGTGATGCGCGATGTGTTCGAGGTCACGCCGCCGATGCTGAAGGAATCCGCCTACGGCCTCGGTGCGACCACCTGGGAGGTGGTCTACAAGGTGGTGCTGCCCTACACCAAGACCGGCGTGATCGGCGGCATCATGCTCGGCCTCGGCCGTGCGCTCGGCGAGACCATGGCCGTGACCTTCGTGATCGGCAACATGAACCAGCTCGAGTCGCTGTCGCTGTTCGAGGCGGCCAACAGCATCACCTCGGCGCTGGCCAACGAGTTCGCCGAGGCCGGCGAAGGCCTGCACCAGGCCTCGCTGATCTACCTCGGCCTGGTGCTGTTCTTCATCACCTTCGTGGTGCTGACGCTGTCCAAGCTGCTGCTGATGCGCCTGAAGCGCAACGAGGGGACCCGCTCATGAGCCTAGCCGGCTTCGACGCATCGCGGCTGGCGATGCACCGTGCGCGCAAGCGCACCAACCGCATCGCGCTGGCGCTGTCGCTGGCGGCGATGGCCTTCGGCGTGTTCTGGCTGGTGTGGATCCTGGTCGAGACCATCCACCTCGGCATCGGCGGCATCGCGCTGGCCACCTTCACCGAGATGACGCCGCCGCCGCAGGCCGAGAGCGGCGGCCTGGCCAACGCGATCTTCGGCTCGCTGCTGATGGTCTCGCTGGCCACGCTGATCGGCACGCCGATCGGTATCCTGGCCGGCATCTACCTCGCCGAGTACGGCCAGAAGGGCTGGCTGGGCGGCGTGACGCGCTTCATCAACGACATCCTGCTGTCGGCGCCGTCCATCGTCATCGGCCTGTTCATCTACTCGGTGGTGGTGGCGCGCTTCAAGTCCTTCTCCGGCTGGGCCGGCGTGCTGGCGCTGGCGCTGATCGTGATCCCGGTGGTGATCCGCACCACCGAGAACATGCTCAGCCTGATCCCCAACGCGCTGCGCGAGGCCGCCTATGCGCTGGGCACGCCGAAGTGGAAGGTGATCTCGATGATCACGCTGAAATCGGCCCGCGCCGGCGTGGTCACCGGCGTGCTGCTGGCGGTCGCGCGCATCGCCGGCGAGACCGCGCCGCTGCTGTTCACCGCGCTGTCCAACCAGTTCTGGACCAGCAGCCTGGGCGAACCGATGGCCAGCCTGCCGGTGACCATCTTCAAGTTCGCGATGAGCCCCTACGAGAACTGGCAGAAGCTGGCCTGGGCCGGCGTCTTCCTGATCACGCTGGGCGTGCTGGGGCTGAACATCCTGGCCCGGGTGCTGTTCCGCAACAAACACTGAGACCGACCCATGGACGCGAAAGTCGACCTGCCCGTGACCGAGAAGGTGAAGCTCTCGGTGCGCGACCTGAACTTCTACTACGGCAGCTTCCACGCGCTCAAGCGCATCAACCTCGACATCCCCGAGCGCAAGGTGACCGCCTTCATCGGCCCGTCGGGTTGCGGCAAGAGCACGCTGCTGCGCACCTTCAACCGCATGTTCGAGCTGTATCCCGAGCAGCGCGCCGAAGGGCAGATCCTGCTCGACGGCTCGAACATCCTCGAGAAGAAGCTCGACGTCAGCCTGATCCGCGCCAAGGTCGGCATGGTGTTCCAGAAGCCGACGCCGTTCCCGATGTCGATCTACGACAACATCGCCTTCGGGGTGCGCCTGTTCGAGAACCTGCCGCGTGTCGAGATGGACGAGCGCGTCGAGTGGGCGCTGAAGAAGGCGGCGCTGTGGACCGAGGTCAAGGACAAGCTGGACCAGAGCGGCTCGGGCCTCTCGGGCGGCCAGCAGCAGCGCCTGTGCATCGCCCGCGGCATCGCGATCAAGCCGGAGGTGCTGCTGCTCGACGAACCCTGCTCGGCGCTCGACCCGATCTCCACTGGCAAGATCGAGGAACTGATCACCGAGCTGAAGACCGACTACACGGTGGCCATCGTCACCCACAACATGCAGCAGGCGGCGCGCTGCTCCGACTACACCGCCTACATGTACCTGGGCGACCTGATCGAGTTCGGCCCGACGTCGGAACTGTTCATGAAGCCGAAGAAGAAGGACACCGAGGACTACATCACCGGCCGCTTCGGCTGACCCGGGAGCACCAGACATGACCGAGAAGCACCTCTCCACGCAGTTCGACGCCGAACTCAGCGCCATCTCGACCCGCGTGCTCGAGATGGGCGGGCTGGCCGAGTCGCAGGTCGCGCAGGCGATCTACGCGCTGGTCAACTTCAGCGGCGAAACCGCCTCGCAGGTCCTCAAGCAGGAGGAACTGGTCAACCAGATGGAAGTCGAGATCGACCGCGACCTGTCGACCATCATCGCGCGGCGCCAGCCGACCGCGCGTGACCTGCGCCTGCTGATCGCGATCTCCAAGACCATCGGCAACCTCGAGCGTGTCGGCGACGAGGCGGCGCGCATCGGCCGCACCGTGCAGCGGCTGATCAACTCCGGCGTGTCGAGCCGTCTGCGCCTGCCGGCCAGCGACGTTTCCTTCGAGGCCAGCCTGGCCACGGCCTCGCTGCGCAAGGCGCTCGACGCCTTCGCGCGGCTCGACGCGGTGAAGGCGCTGGAGGTCATCAAGGACGACAACCAGATCGACCAGGAGTTCGACGGCCTGATGCGCAAGCTGATCACCTACATGATGGAAGACCCGCGCACGATCTCGGCGTCGATCGACCTGGTGTTCGTCGCCAAGGCGATCGAGCGCATCGGCGACCACGCGAAGAACCTGGCCGAGCAGATCATCTACATCGTCAAGGGCACGGACGTCCGCCACAACTCGCTCGACGCCGTCGAGTCGATCGTCCGATGAGGAGTTCGAGATGAGCCGCGTGCTGGTGGTCGAGGACGAAGCGGCGATCGCCGAGCTGATCTCGCTGAACCTGCGCCATGCGGGCTACGAGGTGACGCTGGCGGCCAGCGCCGAACAGGCGCAGGCGGCGGTCGACGGGGTGCTGCCCGACCTGGTGCTTCTGGACTGGATGCTGCCCGGTCAGTCGGGCCTGGCACTGGCGCGCCGCTGGCGCGGTGATGCGCGCACGCGCGAACTGCCGATCATCATGCTGACCGCACGCGCCGACGAGACCGACAAGGTCGCCGGCCTGGACGCCGGTGCCGACGACTACCTGGCCAAGCCCTTCTCGACCAACGAGCTGATGGCGCGCATCCGCGCCGTGCTGCGTCGCAAGGCCCCGGAGGCGCTCGATTCGGCGGTCGAACTCGGTGGCCTGCGGCTCGATCCGTCGACGCGTCGCGTGGCGCGCGGCGAGGTCGAACTGAAGCTCGGGCCGACCGAGTTCCGCCTGCTGCACTTCCTGATGACACACCCGGAGCGGGTGCACAGCCGCGCGCAGCTGCTCGACCGCGTCTGGGGCGACCATGTCTTCATCGAGGAGCGCACGGTCGACGTGCACGTCAAGCGGCTGCGCGAGGCGCTGTCGCCGGCGAACTGCGCGCAGATGGTCGAGACGGTGCGTGGTGCCGGCTACCGGCTGACCCAACAGGTGGCGGCTCCCTCGGCATGAAGAGCGGGCCGAGCGCCGGGCCGTTCCCAAGCCGGCCCGCCATCCCCCCGGGGGATCGGCCGACGTACCCGTCGGACGAGGGGTTGTCATGAACTGGCTGCTGCCGCGCCTCGTCGCGGGTGTGCTGGCGATGCTGGCCGGCGGCTTCCTCGGCTTCGTGGCCTCGAACGTCGAGCACACCGTGGTCTGGCGTGTGCTGGGCGGCGGCGGCATCGGCGTGGCCATTGCGGCGATGCTCGATACCGCGCGCGGCTACCGCCTGATCAACTGGCTGCGCGGCAGCCAGGAGCAGCAGGCGCCTCGCGATGCCGGCTTCTGGGGCGAACTCGGCTATCGCGTCGAACGTTCGATCCGCCTGCGCGAGCAGGGCCTGGCGCAGGAGCGGCTGCGGCTCGAGCAGTTCCTCTCGGCGATCGAGGCTTCGCCCAACGGCGTGCTGATGCTCGACCAGAACGACCAGATCGTCTGGTGCAACTCGGTCTCGGCCGATCACTTCGGCCTCGACCCGCAGCGCGACCGGCGCCAGCGCATCACCAACCTCGTGCGCTCGCCGGCCTTCGTCGCCTACCTGCAGCAGGAGGCCTTCGCCGAGGCGGTCAGCTTCGCCAAGCCGCGCGGCGACGGCATGCTGTCGGTGCTGCTGCGGCCCTACGGAGACGGCATGAAGCTGGTGCTGTCGCAGGACATCACCGACCGCGAACGCAACGAGGCGATGCGGCGCGACTTCGTCGCCAACGTCTCGCACGAGATGCGCACGCCGCTGACGGTGCTGGCCGGTTTCATCGAGACCATGGGCAACCTGCCGCTGACCGAGGTCGAGCGCAAGCGTGTGCTCGAGCTGATGGGGCAGCAGACGCAGCGCATGCAGACCATCGTCAGCGACCTGCTGACGCTGGCGCAGCTCGAGGGTAGCCCGCGGCCGGCGCCCGACCGCTGGGTGGCGCTGGCACCGCTGCTGGCGCAGGTCGAGGCCGATGCGCGGGCGCTGTCGGGCGGGCGCCATGAGGTCAGCGTGGCGGCAGTCGGCGCGGTCGAGCTGGCCGGCGCACAGAGCGAACTGCTCAGCGCGATCCACAACCTGGTCAGCAACGCGGTGCGCTACACACCCGAGGGCGGGCGCATCGACGTCAGCTGGGCGGTGCTCGACGATGGGCGCGGCGAGCTGGCGGTCAGCGACACCGGCCTGGGCATCGCGCGCGAACACATCCCGCGGCTGACCGAACGTTTCTACCGCGTCGACGGCAGCCGTTCGCGCGACACCGGTGGCACCGGCCTGGGGCTGTCGATCGTCAAGCACGTGGTGCAGCGCCATGGCGCCGAGCTCGACATCCAGAGCGAACCGGGCAAGGGCTCGCGCTTCCGACTGGTGTTTCCTGCGGCGCGCGTGCGCGGCGCAGGGGGTTGAGCGACTCTGCCCCGGATCAGCGCGCCGCGGGCGCGCGCCGGTAGATCAGCGTGATGTCCTGCCGGTCGGTCGGTCGGGCGATGCTGGCGACGAGGCTCCAGCCGGCGCGGTCGACGACCGGGTCGCGCGGCGTCTGCGACAGCAGCATCAGCTCGCAGGGCGACAGTTCGGCCGGCGTGATCGCGTCGACGCGGTAGCCGCCCATCGCCTCGAGCGCGGCCAGCAAGGCCCGCGGCGCCTGCGGCGCGGCGATGCAGGCGTCGCGCGGCACATGCGCGGCAATGCGCTCGAGCAGTGGGCGGTAGCTGCGCGCATGGTCGAGCAGCGGCAGCCACAGCGTCATCAGCAGCAGCCAGCACACGGCCACGCCGCCGGCCGGCAGCACCAGGCTCTTCCACAGCGGGTGGCGGTGCCGCCCGGTGCGCCAGCGCACCAGCCACATCCAGGCCAGCGTGCCCAGCGCCGCGACGACCAGCGCCAGCGCCGAGAAGCTGGGCTGGAACTCCGGTGCCAGCCGGGCGATGTTGGCCGCCGGCTTGGCCGGGACACCGACTTGCAGCGACGCGTAGATCACCCAGATGGCCAGCGCGCAGATGCTGAAGAAGAACACCGAGAACCAGTCGATCGCGGCCGCGGTGCTGCGTTGCAGGGTCGGCAGCGCGAACGCGGCCAGCACGGCCAGCGGCGGCAGCCCGAGCATCAGCGCGCGGTCCGAGCCGCCCATCGCCAGGCAGGCGAACAGAGCGGTCAAGGCGCAACCCAGCGGCACCGAGATATGGCGGTGCAGCAGGTGCGTGCGCCAGCGCCACAGCGTCCACAGCGCCAGCGGCCAGGCCGGCCAGCTGAACCAGGCGAGCAGGCGCAGCGTGCTCAGCGGCTGCAGCGACGCCAGGTTGGCGATGCGCCAGCCCCAGGCATGCAGCACCGTGCCGACTGCCACCGCGATGACACCGGCGCCGGCCACCCACCAGGCGGTGGCGCGGACCTGCGGATAGGCGGAGCGCGCGCAGATCACCGTGCCGACCACGGCCAGCGCGGTCGCGACGGCGGGCGCGCCGCTGGCCGCCATCACCGGCAGGGCGAGCAGCACCGCGGCACGCGAGCGCCCCTTGCGGAACGGGCTGGCGGCGAGGGCGTAGAGGAACAGCGAGGCACCGGCCAGCTGCACCAGTTCCGGCGTGGTCTCGTGGCCGAGCTGAAGCAGGCCCAGCGTGGCCATCACGGCGAGCAGCGCGCCGTCGGCGATCGCGCGGGCGTAGTCGGTCGAGGTCGCCTCGCCGCCGAAGGCGAAGGGCAGCGGCTGGGCGGCTTCGGTGCGCGCGAGGTGGTAGGTGGCGTACCAGGTCATCACCAGCACCATCACCAGCAGCAGTGCGAAGGGAAGACGCGCGGCCAGCGCGGGATCGACCCAGGGGCCGAGCAGGCGGATGAAGCCTGCGCCCAGCCAGTAGGGCACCAGGGCACCGTCGGCCGGCAGCCCGGCCAGGCCCGGTGCCAGCCAGCCGGTGCGGCCGCTGGCGATGGCTGCCATGTGGCCGAAGGCGCTGACGTCGGCGTTCTTCCACGGGTCGCGGCCGAACAGGCCGGGCAGCACGTAGGCCGCGCAGAACAGCAGCAGCGCAACACGCGGCAGACGCTGTGCGGCGCGCTGGGTGACGAGCGCTGGGTTCGGGGAGTTCAACGGGGCAGGGGGTCGGATGGCGGCGAATGATGCAGCAAGTTCGCCCCAGACAGCAAAAAGGCAGCCGAAGCTGCCTTTGTACCGAAGTCCGTGAAGAAGATCACTTCTTCAGGTGCGCAAACTTGTTGCGGAACTTCTCGACGCGGCCGCCCAGCGAGTCGACGCTCTTCTGCGTGCCGGTGTAGAACGGGTGCGATTCGCTGGTGGTTTCCAGCTTGACCAGCGGCAGTTCGCGGCCGTCGTCCATCTTCATGGTTTCCTTGGTCTGCACCGTCGAGCGCGTGACGAACTTGAAACCGTTGGACAGGTCCACGAAGCAGACTTCGCGGTAGCTGGGGTGGATGCCTTCTTTCATGACGAGCCTTTGCGCTGTGGTCTCGGGAGCCACGCCGAACCTCTCGGCGCACTTTCCGACGCTGGAAAACCGCGAAGTATAACCTACGGCGGGCTCAGCCGCCGCGCCGCATCATGTCGAAGAAGTCCAGGTTGTTCTTCGACTGCTTCATCTTGTCGAGGATGAACTCCATCGCCTCGATCTCGTCCATGTTGTAGAGCAGCTTGCGCAGGATCCAGGTCTTCTGCAGGATCTCCGGCTTGAGCAGCAGTTCCTCGCGGCGTGTGCCCGACTTGTTGATCAGGATCGACGGGTAGACACGCTTCTCGGCCATGCGGCGGTCGAGGTGGATCTCGCAGTTGCCGGTGCCCTTGAACTCTTCGTAGATCACCTCGTCCATGCGGCTGCCGGTGTCGATCAGCGCGGTGCCGATGATGGTCAGCGAGCCGCCTTCCTCGACGTTGCGCGCGGCGCCGAAGAAGCGCTTCGGGCGCTGCAGCGCGTTGGCGTCGACGCCGCCGGTCAGCACCTTGCCGGAGCTGGGCAGCACGTTGTTGTAGGCGCGGGCCAGGCGGGTGATCGAGTCGAGCAGGATCACCACGTCCTTCTTCAGCTCGACCAGGCGCTTGGCGCGCTCGATCACCATCTCGGCCACCTGCACGTGGCGTGCCGCCGGTTCGTCGAAGGTCGAGCTGATGACTTCGCCGCGCACCGTGCGCACCATCTCGGTCACTTCCTCGGGCCGCTCGTCGACGAGCAGCACGATCAGGTAGACGTCGGGGTGGTTGGCGACGATCGCGTGCGCGATGTGCTGCATCATCACCGTCTTGCCGGTCTTCGGCTGGGCGACGAGCAGGGCGCGCTGGCCTTTGCCGATCGGTGCGATCAGGTCGATGATGCGCCCGGTGATGTTCTCTTCCGACTTGATCTCGCGTTCGAGCTTGAACTGTTCCTTCGGGAACAGCGGCGTCAAGTTCTCGAACATGATCTTGTGCTTGCTCTCCTCCGGGGTCAGGCCGTTGACGCGGTCGACCTTGACGAGCGCGAAGTAGCGTTCGCCGTCCTTCGGAACCCGCACCTCGCCTTCGACGGCGTCGCCGGTGTGCAGGTTGAAGCGGCGGATCTGGCTCGGGCTGAGGTAGATGTCGTCGGTCGACGCCATGTAGCTCGTGTCCGGCGAGCGCAGGAAGCCGAAACCGTCAGGCAGCACTTCGAGCACGCCGTCGCCGAAGACCTGCTCGCCGCCCTTGGCGCGCTTCTTCATGATCGCGAACATCAGCTCCTGCTTGCGCATGCGGGCGACGTTCTCGATCTCCAGCCCTTCGCCCATCTTGATGAGCTCGGAGACGTGAAGCGCTTTCAGTTCGGAAAGATGCATGGGTGAACACCCTGGGGTGATGTGTCGTGCACCGCGCCAAGGGCGCACGACCGGGGTCTCGGCCTCCGCCACACGCCACCGTCATGCCTGGTGGCGTGGACCTGCGTCTGGGAAAACGGAACGCTGGGGTGGGGGCCGAACCCACGCGAAGCCCGTTGGGGCTGGAGGCCGCGCCCGTCGAGTGGTGGGCGCGCTTCCGTGCGTGGTGGCTGGATTTCCTGCGGCGCGGGCCGGCGACTCGTGGGGCCAGCCTGCGCTGCGATTCAGGAAATTATAGATGACCGTCGAGGAAGGCCGTCAATTGGGCCTTGGGCAGGGCGCCAACCTTGGTGGCGGCGAGCTCGCCGCCCTTGAACAGCATCAGCGTCGGGATGCCGCGGATGCCGTACTTGGCCGGCGTGGCGGTGTTCTCGTCGACGTTCATCTTGACGATGCGCAGGCGCCCGCCGTAGTCCTTCGACACCTCGTCGAGGATGGGGGCGATCATCTTGCACGGGCCACACCACTCGGCCCAGTAGTCGACCAGCACGGGCGTATCGGACTGCAGGACGTCGCTGTCGAACGACGCGTCGGAGGTGTGTTTGATCAGTTCGCTGCTCATGGATGGGTCCTTCGGCAAGCGCCACGCGAGCCGTGGCGGCAAGGCACAATGATTCTGACACAAAGACCTGCCCGACGCCGGGCGTGAGGCCGCCTTTCCCTCTATGGCCGCGATAGCGCGCATCCCTCTTGAAATCGGCCCCGACGGCCCCTGGCCGGCGCTGGCGAACCAGGTCGGGCGCTGGGCCGCGGCGCAGTCCGTGCCGCTGCGCGACGTGGTGTTGCTGCTGCCGTTCGCGCAGCTGCTGCCGCTGGCCCGGCAGGCGTTCGCACGTGCCGGCGGCTGGCAGCCACGCGTCGAGACCACGCAGACGCTGGCCGCCTCGCTGGGCCCGGCAGCGCCCGTGCAGGCGCAGCAGCTGAGTTTCGACATGGCGGCCGATCGCCTCGGTGCAGCGCGGCTGCTGCGCGCGCAGGCCACCAGCGGCGTCTGGGCGCGGCAGGATCCGCGGCGTTTCGAGCGTGCGGTCGACGCCGTCGTGCAGACCGCGCAATCGCTGGCCCGCGCGGCCTTCGCACTGGCGCCGGCGCAGCGTGCGGCCTACTGGTCGACGGGGCGCGCGCTGCTGGCACCGATCGGCGGGCCGGGCGCGCAGCAGCGCTGGCTGGCTCGCGTCGCGCTCGAGTGGGCCGCGCAGTGCGACGCGCCAGCCAGCGATCGCCTGTTCGAGCTGCGGCCGGCGGCCTGGATCGTCGTGCAGGCCGGCGGTGCCGATGCGCTCGCGCAGGCCCTGGCGGCGAACGCGCGGGACCTGCCGGTGCTGATCGTCGATGCCGACGACGCAGTCGCTCGGGCCCTCGTCCAGGCCGAACCACCGGCGCTGGCGCGCTGTGACGGTTTCGAGGACGAGGCCCAGCGTGCCGCGGCGCGCGTGCTGCAACACCTTGCGCAGGACCAATGGCCGGTGGCGTTGATCGGGCTGGACCGCCAGCTGGTGCGCCGCGTGCGCGCGCTGCTCGAGCATGCCCAGGTGCCGCTGGCCGACGAGAACGGCTGGACCTTGTCGACCACGCGCTCCGGCGCGCAGGTGATGGCGCTGCTGCGTGCCGCCGCGCCGCGCGCCGGCAGCGATGCGCTGTTCGACTGGTTGAAGACGCTGCCGTGCTGGCCCGGGTTGGATCCGACCGGAGTGCTGATGCGCGAGCTCGAGCGGCGTTGCCGACGCCTGGGCGTCGCGCGCATCGACCGCGTCGCTGCGCTGCCGCTCGACGGGGCGCTCGCCACGCTGCGCGATGCGGTGGTCGCCGCACTGGCACGCCTGCAGGCGGCGCGGCTCGGCGTCGACGAGTGGCTGGCGCGGCTGCGCGAGGTGCTGGAGGCCTGCGGAGCCTGGGACTCGCTGGCTGCCGACCCCGCCGGCCAGGCGGTGCTGCAGGCCCTGCGCTGGCTGCCCGGCCGAGCGGCCGGTGCCGTGTGGCATGACGCGACGCGGCAGTCGGTGCTGCGTCTCGACGACTTCGTGGCCTGGGTCGATGCCGTGTTCGAGGGCGAGACCTTCACGCCGCCCGGGCCGCCGGCGGAGCAGGCACGCGTCGTGGTCACCCCGCTGGCGCGGGCGATGCTGCGCCCTTTCGCCGCCGTGGTCTGTCCAGGCGCGGACGAGCGCCGCCTGGGTGCCGTGCCGGCTGCGCACCCGCTGCTGTCCGACGCCGAGCTGATCGCGCTGGGCCTGCCGCATCGCGTCGAACGGCTGCAGCGCGAGGGCCTGGCGCTGGCGCAGCTGCTGGTCCTGCCGCGCGTGAGCTTCCTGCGCCGCCACGTCGACGCCGGTGGCGAGCCGCTGGCCGACAGCCCGCTGTTGCAGCGCCTTGCGCTCGATCTGGCCGACCGCCGGCAGGTCTTCGCCGACGCGGCCGACGTGCGCGAACGGCGCACGCTGGCGCCGCAAGCGCTGAGCCGGCCCTTGCCGGTGGCGGCCGGGCAGCTGCCGGCGCGGTTGTCGGCCAGCGCGGTCGAGGCGCTGCGCGATTGCCCCTACCGCTTCTTCGCGCGCCATGTGCTCGGCCTGCGCGAGGACGACGAGCTGGAGTCCGAACTGGAGAAGCGCGACTATGGCACCTGGCTGCATGCGGTGCTGATGCGCTTCCATGCCGAGCGTGTCGCACCCGGGACGATTGCGGACGAGTCGGCGCGGCTGCGGGCGGTGGCGGAGGCGGTGCGTGAGCAGATGGCGCTGCCCGACGACCAGTTCCTGCCATTCGCCGCCTCGTTCGCCGGCTTCGTGCCGCGCTACCTCGTCTGGCTGCACCAGCGCGATGCCGACGGCGCGCGCTGGCTGGCCGGCGAGCGCGAGCTGTCGATCCGCCCCGACGCGCTCGGCGGCGTGCAACTGGAAGGCCGCATCGATCGCATCGACCGTCTCGGCGAGGGCGGGGCGCTGCAGCTGATCGACTACAAGACCAGCGCGGCACAGACGCTGAAGGAACGTGTGCGCCAGCCTTTCGAGGACACGCAGCTGGCCTTCTACGCGGCCTTGCTGGCCGCCGAGGCGGACGGCCCGCTGCAGGCGAGCTATGTGCTGCTCGACAGCAGCGAGCGCATCGACGAGATCGCCCATCCGGACGTGCAGGTCTCGGCGGCGGTGCTGGTGCGCGAACTCGGCGCCGAGATGGCCCGGCTGCGCGCCGGCGCGCCGCTGCCGGCGCTCGGCGAGGGCAGCACCTGCGACTTCTGCGAGGCGCGCGGCCTGTGCCGCCGCGACCACTGGCCCGACGGAGCGGGCGCATGAGCACGCCGGGCGCGGTTCGGCCAAGTGCGAATCCCGCAGCACGCAGTGCGGAGGGCAGTTCGGTGACGCCCGCCTACCGCGCCGATGGTGCCGAGGTCACGCGCGAGGCCTTCTATGCGCTGGCCTGCGACCCGCGCCGCAGCGTCGTCGTCGAGGCCTGTGCGGGTGCCGGCAAGACCTGGATGCTGGTCTCGCGCATCCTGCGTGCGCTGCTCGACGGCGCGCAGCCGCAGGAGATCCTGGCCATCACCTTCACGCGCAAGGCCGCCGGCGAGATGCGTGAGCGGCTCGATCAGTGGCTGGCCACGTTCGCCGATCCGGCCATGGACGACGCGGGGCGCATCGCCGAGTTGCGAGCGCGCGGCGTCGCCGCGGCCGACGCGGCGCGGCTGGCGCGCGACCTGGGCGGCCTGCAGCGGCGCCTGCTCGAAGCCGGCCGCGCGGTCGAGGTGCGCACCTTCCACGCCTGGTTCGCCCAGCTGCTGAAGGCGGCGCCCTACGAGCTGCTCGACGAGATCGGCATCGACCCCGACGGCGAGCTGCTGCAGGAGCTGGACGATCACCGCGCCGAGATCCTGCGCCGATTCCATGCCGCGCTGATCGCCGATCCACCGCGCCGGGCCGACTACGAGGCACTGGTGGCGGCGCGTGGCCGCAGCCAGGCGGCGAAGTGGCTCGACACGGTGCTGGCGCGGCGTGTCGAGCTGGAACTGGCTGACCGCCACGGCACGCTGGCGGACAGTGTCGCGCCGGCCGTGCCGGAGGGCGCGCCGCCGCCGCTGGCCGAGCTGGGTACCGCGCCGTGGCGCGACGATCTGGCGCGCCTGGCCACTGCGTTGCAGGCGCATGCCAACAAGACGCCGCGCAAGGCCGGCGACGCCTTGGCTGGCGCCCTGGCACTGGGCGAAGCGACGGCATTCTTCTCCGCGGTCTGGGCGGCACTTTTCACCACCACCGGCGAGCCGCGCAAGCTTGGCGACATCGAGGGCCTGGCCGCCACCCAGCGTGCGCTGGAACTCATCGCCGCCCGCCAGCACCAGCACGAATGCCATCTCGAGCATGCCCGCATGGTGCGGCTGTCGCGCCTGCTGCTGGCCGGCTACGCGGCCTGGAAGCGTGAGCGTGGCTTCATCGACATGAACGACCTCGAGCAGGGCGCGCTGGCCCTGCTGCGCGATGCGACGCTGTCCGGCTGGGTGCAGGAGCGGCTGGACGCGCGCATCCGCCACGTGCTGATCGACGAGTTCCAGGACACCAGCCCGCTGCAGTGGCACGCACTGCATGCCTGGCTGGCCGGTTATGCCGGCGCCGGCGGCGGTGCCAGCGGCCAGCGTGCACCGGCATTGTTCGTCGTCGGCGACCCGAAGCAGAGCATCTACCGCTTCCGCCGCGCCGAGCCGCGTGTGTTCGGCGCGGTGCGCTCGTTCGTGGTCGAGGCGCTCGATGGCTGCGTGCTCGAATGCGACCACACGCGGCGCAACGTGCCGGCGGTGATCGAGGCGCTGAACCTGGTGTTCGACCAGGCCCAGTCGGCCGGCGAGATCGGCGGCTACCGAGCGCACACCACCGAGGTGGCCGACGACGGCGAAGCGGCCCTGCAGGTGCTGCCGCCTGTGCCGCGGCCGCCCGATGCACCGCGCGGCGCCGCAGCCACGGACGAGCCGGCGCATTGGCGCGACAGCCTCACCGAACCGCGCCACGAGCCCGAGGAGCAGCGCCGCGCCGAGGAGGCGCGCCGGGTGGCGCTGGCGATCCGCGAACAGGTCGATGCCGGCATCGCCCCGGCGCAGGTGATGGTGCTGTGCCGCAAGCGTGCGCCGCTGCGCCTGCTGGCCGAGGCGCTGAAACACTGTCACGTGCCGCATGTCGCCGTCGACGAAGCTTCGCTGATCGAGGCCCCCGAGGCGCAGGACCTGGTCGCGCTGCTCGACGCGCTGGTCTCGCCGCAGCACCGACTGTCGCTGGCGCGCGCGCTGCGCAGCCCCTTGTTCGACGCCAGCGACGACGATCTGCTGGCGCTGGCGCGCCGTGCCGCGCCCGATGGCGACTGGTGGGGGGCGCTGATGGCCTTCGACGACGCCGGCGCGGCGCTGCAGCGGGCGCGTCGCCTGCTGCCCGGCTGGCAGCAGGCGGCGCGCGAACTGCCGCCGCACGATCTGCTCGACCGTGTCATCGCGCAGGGCGAACTGCGCCAGCGGCTGGCCGCGCGTGTGCCGGCGGCACAGCGCGCCAGCGCGCTGGCCACGGTCGATGCCTTGCTCGCCCAGGCGCTGGAGCTGGACGGCGGACGTTATGCGACGCCCTACGGCTTCGTCCGCGCGCTGAAGCGCCGCACGATCACCGTACCGGCGCCCGATCTCGGCGGCGCGGTGCGCCTGCTCACCGTGCACGGCGCGAAGGGGCTGGAAGCCGATCTGGTGTTCGTGATGGATGCCGATCCCGAGCCGGCGAAACCCGAAGTGGCGACGCTGCTGGTCGACTGGCCGGTGGAAGCCGAGGCGCCGCGGCGCTGCGCCTTCGTCTACAGCGAAAGCCGCGCACCGGCCGAACTGGCCGAGGCGCTGGTCGAGGAGCAGCGCGCACGCCGCCGCGAAGAGCTGAACGCGCTGTACGTCTCGATGACGCGGGCACGGCGCCGGCTGGTCTTCAGCGCCACGCAGCCGCGGCCGCGGCAGAACGCGCCGGCGAACTGGTGGCAACGCGTCGAGGCGCTGGCCAGGCCCTGGCCGTTGCACGACGATGCCGGCCCGGCCGTGCCGGGTCATGCCGACCCGCTGCCGCAGGTGCTGCTGCTGCCGCACTGGTCGCCGCCGGCGCTGCCGGCCGTCGCCGCGGCGCGCGAGGACAGTGCTGCCGCGCGGCTGGGCCAGGCGGTGCACCGGGTGCTCGAGTGGCAGGGCGCTCGCGGCGAGCCGCTGGCGACGCTGGTGGCGGGCGCGGCGGCCGAGTTCGGCGCGCCGTCGGAGGAGGTCGGCCGCATCGCGGCACGCATCCTGGCCCACCCGGACTGCGCGCGTTTCTTCGGTGGCGCCGCGTTGCGCTGGGCCGGCAACGAGGTGCCGGTGGCGCTGGACGGTGCCGTGCTGCGCATCGACCGCCTGGTCCGCCTGGACGACGACGGTGCCGACACCTGGTGGGTGCTGGACTACAAGCTGCAGCACCGCCCCGAGGAACTGGACGCCTACCGCGCCCAGCTCGCGGCCTACCGCCGTGCCGTCGCCCAGGCCCAGCCGGGCGCCCGGGTGCGCAGCGCCTTCATCGCCGGCGACGGCCGGCTGATCGAATCGGCCTGAACCGTGGCGGCGCCCGGGGCACGCGAAAGCGGTTCCGGCGTGGCGAAGCGCACGATTGAGGGGCTTTCGGGCCACTGATCGTCGATTCGCACCCTGCCGGCGTCGCTTCCAATCATCGGACGTCACTCCCTTCGCCCGATGGCCCCGCCCGTCCCGCCCGCCACCGCCGCCGCCCGCTCCAGCCCGACACGCGCCTTCGGCCGCTTCGAGCTGCGCCAGTTGCTGGGCAAGAGCCTGGGCACGATGGCCTGGCTGGCCTTCGATCCGCGCCTGGGCCAGGAGGTGATGCTGACGCTGCCGCGTGTGCAGCCGGCCGACGCCGAGGCACTCGAACTGCGCCTGCGCGAGATGAAGCAGGCTGCGCGGCTCAACCACCCGAACCTCGCGCATGTGGTCGAGATCGGCGTGCAGGACCACTGGCCCTATGTCGCCTGCGACCGCGCCCTGGGCGTCACGCTGGGCGAATGGCTGGCGGCGCAGCCGCGTTCCACGCCGATGGACCTGGTCGGCCTGCTGTGCCAGGCGCTGCAGGGCCTGGCCTTCGCGCACGACTCGGGGGTCGTGCATGGCGACCTGCAGTTGCACACCGTGCTGGTCAGCCCGCAGGGGCAGGCCCGTGTCGCGGCACTGGCCGCCCTGGACATCGCTGCCGCCATGCCTGCCGGCACGTCTTCGGGCGAGCGCGCTGCGGTGCTGGACGGCGGCGCGCTGCGTGCCCAGCGCGACGGCGCGCAGCGCGACGTGCTGGCCTGCGGCCTGCTGCTGCACCAGCTGCTCGCCGGCGCGCCGGTGCTCGACGAACCCGATATCGCGGCGGTCATCGCCCGCATGGCGCCGCAGGGGCGCGACCTGGTGCGCCTGCCCTGGTCGACGCCGCAGCCGGTGCCCGAGGGCCTGCGTGCCATCGCCAACCGCTGCACCGCGACCCAGGAGCGCCAGCGCTACCACAGCGCCCGCACGCTGCTGCGTGCGCTGGAGGGCTGGCGCGAGGTCGAGGCCAAGGGGCAGGGCGATCCGATCGCGTTGCTGATCGACCGCCTGCGCACCGTCGGCCACCTGCCGGCGCTGCCGGGCATCTCGCGGCGCATCGCGCGGCTGTCGTTCACCGATACCCAGCGCACCGACGAGATCGCCGAGCAGCTGCTGCAGGACCTGGCGCTCAGCTTCGAGCTGCTGCGCATGGTCAACTCGGCCCAGGTGCGCGGCACGCAGATGGCCGGCAACGGGCCGGTGCTGACGCTGCGCCGTGCGCTGGCGCTGCTCGGCGTCGACGGCGTGCGTGCTGCCGCCAACGCGCTGCGCCACTGGCCCGGGCCGATGAGCGAGGAGGCCGCGGCCACGATGGCGCGGCTGATGAACGTGGTGCGCCTGTGCGGCCACGCGGCGCAGGCGCTGCGCCCGCCGGGCTACGACGCCGAGGTCGTCTACCTGGTCGCGGTGCTGCAGAACCTCGGCCGCCTGCTGGTGCAGTACCACTTCCCGGAGGAGTCCGAGCAGGTCCGCCAGCTGATGCAGCCGGTGCCACCGGCGCAGCCGGGCGGCGCGGAGCATCCGGGCATGAGCGAGGAGTCGGCCGCCTACGCGGTGCTCGGCGCCGACATCGAATCGATAGGCGCCGCCGTGGCGCGCCACTGGGGCCTTGGCGACGAGGTGCAGCACATGATCCGTCGCCTGCCGGTCAACAAGCCGGTGCGCCACCCCGACAGCGACGCCGACATGCTGCGTGCCGCCGCCAGCGCGGCCAACGAGGCCGTCGACGCGATGACACGCCTGCCGACGCCGCGCATCGGCGCCGCGCTGGCCCATGTGGCGCAGCGTTATGCGCGTGTGCTGGAACTGAGCCCGAAGGAACTGCAGGAGGCGCTGCAGGGCGCCCGCGCGTCGCTGAACAGCGGCACGGCCGCCGCGGCGATGCCGCGCACCGTCACCCAGGGTGGCGAAGGCAGCGCCGGGGTCACCACATGAGCGCCGTGCTGGCCGCCCCTGCCGCCGGCCGTCTCGGCCGCTTCGAACTGCGCCGTGTGCTCGGCAAGGGCGCACAGGCCAGCGTCTGGCTCGGCTTCGACCCGCGCCTGGAGCGCGAGGTCGCGATCAAGGTGATCACCGCCGGTGCCGACGTCGACCCGCAGGACATCACCCACTGGCTGCAGGAGGCGCGCAGCGTCAGCCGCCTGACGCACCCGAACATCGTGCCGGTGTTCGAGGCCGACGTGCAGGACGGCCGGCCTTACCTGGTGTTCGAGTACGTGCCCGGCCGCACGCTGACCGAGCACCTGCGCGCCCGAGGCAGCCTGCCAGCACACGAGGCGCTGGCGCTGATGCTGGGCGTGCTCGACGCGCTGCAGACCGCGCATGCCGCCGGCGTCGTGCACCGCGACCTCAAGCCCTCGAACATCCTGGTCGACGGCGGCGGCCGCGCGCGGGTGATGGACTTCGGCATCGCCGCACGGCTGCACGAGGGCCCGCGCATGGCCGGCCAGGGGCTGGTGGTCGGCACGCCGAACTACATGTCGCCCGAGGCGACCAAGGGCGCGACGCCGAAGCCGGCGATGGATGTCTTCTCCGCCGGTCTGGTGCTGGTCGAGATGCTCAGCGGCCAGGCGATGGTCAAGGACCGCGATCCCTACCGCGCGATGGAGCGCATCGCCCAGCAGGACCTGGCGCTGCCGGCGGAGCTGCCGTCGAGCGTCGACGACAGCCTGCGCGTGCTGCTGCGCCGTGCGATCGCGCGCGACCCGGCGCAGCGTTTCGGCGACGCTGCCGCGTTTGCCGACGCGCTGCGCCAGTGGATGACGCCGCGCTCCGGCGAGGCCGAGGCAGCTGCCGGCAACAACGGCACGCTGGAGTTCCTGCTGCGTCGCATGCGCCACAAGAGCGACTTCCCGGCGCTGTCCGACTCGGTGGCACGCATCCAGCGCATCGCCACCTCCGAGCACGAGAGCCTGGCCAGCCTGTCCAGCGAGATCCTCAAGGACGTCGCGCTGACCAACAAGCTGCTGCGCCTGGTCAACACCGCCCACTACTCGCATGCCGGCGGCGGCAGCATCAGCACGGTGTCGCGTGCAGTCGCGCTGGTCGGCTTCGCCGGCATCCGCAACATGGCGCTCAGCCTGGTGCTGCTCGAGCACATGCACGACAAGGGGCATGCCAACAAGCTCAAGGAAGAGTTCCTGCGCGCACTGATGGCCGGCTCGCTGGCCGGCGAACTGTGCAGCGTGGCCCGCGACGGCGAGGAAGCCTTCATCGGCGCGATGTTCCAGAACCTCGGCCGCCTGCTGACCGAGTACTACTTTCCCGAGGAAGCCGGGCAGATCCGCAGCATCGTGGCCAGCACGCAGCGCGACGGCGCCTCGCATGCGGCCATCGTGCAGGCCGAGACGGCGGCTTCGATCAGCGTGCTCGGACTGAGCTTCGAGGACCTGGGCCTGGGCATCGCGAAGAACTGGGGCCTGCCCGACAACCTGCAGCGCTGCATGCGCCGCCCCGACGGCGAGCCGCCGGCGCGCGTGCCCGAGAAGCCGGGCGAGCGGCTGCGCTGGCTGGCGCTGGCCGCCAACGAACTGACCGACACGCTGCTGCGCACCGAGGGCGACCCGAGCGCGCGCCTGGCCAGCGTCGCCGAGCGCCACGCGCGTGGCATCGGCCTGAGCGTGCGCGAGATCCAGTCGGCCACCGCTCAGGCTCGCCAGCGGCTGGCGCAGGCGGCGCAGGCGATGAACCTGCAGGTGGCCAGCGGCTCGCCGGCGCGGCGCCTGCTGGCGACCATCGTGGTCGACCCGCCGGCCAGCGCCGCCGACGCCGACTCGCTGACGCCGCACAGCCTGCAGGCCACCGTGGCCGCTTTCGAGGCGACGCGCGTCGAGGCACCGAAGGCCGAGCCGGCGCGCGAGAACGCCGCCGAGGTGCTGGCCGCCGGCATCGCCGACATCACCAACTCGATGGTCGACAGCTTCAAGCTCAACGAAGTGCTGCGCATGATCCTCGAGACCATGTTCCGCGCGCTGGGCTTCCGCCGCATCGTGTTCTGCCTGCGCGACGCCAAGACCGAGACGCTGACCGGCCGCTTCGGCCTGGGCGAGGGTGTCGAGGCGGTGGCGGCGCAGTTCAAGGTGCCGCTGAAGGGCGGCACCGACCTGTTCGCCGCGGTCTGCGCCAAGGGCGCCGACACGCTGATCAGCGATGCCACCGTGGCCAGCATCGAGGCTCGCCTGCCGGCCTGGTACCGCAGCGGGGTGCGCGCACCGGCCTTCCTGCTGCTGCCGCTGATGATCAAGGGTGCGCCGTTCGCGCTGATCTACGCCGACAAGGCGGTGCCGGGCGGCATCGAACTCGGCGAGAAGGAACTGTCGCTGCTGCGCACCTTGCGCAATCAGGCCGTGATGGCCTTCAAGCAAGCCAGTTGATGTAAGCACCGGCGGTGCGCCGAGTTCGTTCTGGCTGAGTGGGTGACGAGCCTTACCCCCGGCACTGGTTGCAACGCTTAGGGCTGCTTGGTTCCCCACCTGACCCGGTTGGGCGCGCTCCCATGCGGGGAGGCCCGTCGAGGCGCATTGTAGGCGAGGGCCGAGATGGCCCTCGGCGCCGAGCGCGGACGAGTGTCAGCGCAACTGCAGCGCGTCGTCGCCCCACTCGATGCCCAGCGGTTCGACGATCAGGCGCTTGGGCCCTGTCTCGAGGCGCCCGGCGACCATCGCGGCGATGCCTTGCGCCTGCGCGATCTCGACGCAGCGCTGCGCCTCGTCGGTGCCGACGAACAGCGCGAAGCCTGCGCCCATGTTCAGCGTGCCGTAGGCCTCCTGGTCGTCCTGCCGGGCCTGCTGCTGGATGAACTTCAGCACCGGGGGCACTGGCGGCACGGCATGGACGCGGTAGGTGAAGCTGGCCGGATGGCGCAGCAGCTTGCGCCAGCCATGGCCGGTGATGTTGGCGCAGTAGCGCGGCACGATGCCGGCCTTGGCCAGCGCCTCGGTGACCGGCGAATAGAGCACGGTCGGCGCGAGCAGCGCCTCGCCGTAGCTCAGGCCGGGCGCCACCTCGGTGAGGTAACCCTGCGGCAGGCGTTCGACCAGCTTGCGCGCCAGGCTCAGGCCGTTGGCATGGATGCCGCTCGAGGCGAGCAGCACGATCGCGTCGCCGGCGCCGAGCCGGTCGCCGACCGACAGGCGCGACTTCGGGCTGACGATGCCGGTGCAGCTGGCCGCCAGGTCGATGCGGCCGCCCTCGACGATGCCGGCCAGCGCCGGCGTCTCGCCGCCGCCCCAGGCCACGCCGCAGGTGTCGCAGGCGCGCTTCCAGCCGGCCACCAGTGCCTGCGCGCGCTGCGCATCGCCGAACCAGTCGGAGCCGCCGGCGGCCCAGTAGGCCTGCACCACCAGCGGCGTGGCGCCGACGGTGATCAGGTCGTTGATCGCCATCGCGATGGTGTCCTGCGCGATCGAGTCGTAGAAGCTGCGGCCGGTCAGCGCCTTCATCTCGTCGGCGACCAGCGCCTTCGAGCCCAGGCATTCGACGATGCTGGCCAGGTAGAAGGGCCCGACGTCGACCACGTAGGCCGACTCGCCGCGCGAGGCGGCGATCTCGCTGAAGCCATGCGCCGCGAGGTTGCCGGCGGTGGCGGCGGCGGCGCGCTGCGCGGCCACCTTCAGCGGGTCGATCAGATCGTAGTTGACGCCGGCCTGTTCGTAGCTGAGCGTGCCGCTGGCGGCAGTGGAGGAGTCGGGGCGGGCGGCTGTCATGGGGCGCGATTATCGGTCAGCCGATCCCGGCGAGCCCGGGCCGGACGGCACGGGGGCGGCCCGTAGAATGAGCCGCATGAGTTATCTGGTGCTCGCACGCAAGTACCGGCCACGCAGCTTCGAGGCGATGGTCGGGCAGGAGCATGTCGTGCAGGCCTTGTCCAACGCGCTGACCCAGCAGCGGCTGCACCACGCCTACCTGTTCACCGGCACGCGCGGTGTCGGCAAGACGACGGTCTCGCGCATCCTCGCCAAGTCGCTGAACTGCACCGGCGCCGATGGCCAGGGCGGCATCACCGCCCAGCCCTGCGGCGTCTGCGACGCCTGCCGCGACATCGACGCCGGCCGTTTCGTCGACTATGTCGAGCTCGATGCCGCGTCGAACCGCGGTGTCGAGGAGATCTCGCAGCTGCTCGACCAGGCCGTCTACAAGCCGGTGCTGGGCCGCTTCAAGGTCTACATGATCGACGAAGTGCACATGTTGTCGAACACCGCGTTCAACGCGATGCTGAAGACGCTGGAGGAGCCGCCCGAGTACCTGAAGTTCGTGCTGGCGACGACCGACCCGCAGAAGGTGCCGCCGACCGTGCTGTCGCGCTGCCTGCAGTTCAACCTGCGGCCGATGGCGCCGCAGACGGTGCAGGAGCACCTGGGCGCCGTGCTGGCCGAGGAAGGCATCGCCGCCGAGCCCGGCGCGCTGCGCCTGCTGGCGCGTGCGGCGCGCGGCTCGATGCGCGATGCGCTGTCGCTGACCGACCAGGCCATCGCCTTCGGCGCCGGCACGCTGGCCGAGGCCGGCGTGCGCCAGATGCTCGGCGCGGTGGATCGTGGCCATGCGGTGCGGCTGGTCGAGGCGCTCGCCGCCGGCGACGGTGCCGCCCTGGTGGCCGCGGTCGACGGCCTGCGTGCGCTCGGCCTGTCGGCCACTGGCACGCTGGAAGAGATGGCGGCGCTGCTGCAGCAGATGGCGGTGCAGCAGGCGGTGCCTCGGCGCGCTGGATGCGAACGATCCCGACACGCCGGCCATCGAGCGGCTCGCCGCGTCGCTGCCGGCCGACGAGACGCAGCTGCTCTACAGCATCGTCGTGCATGGCCGCGCCGAGCTGGCGCTGGCACCCGACGAGTACAGCGGCCTGGTGATGGTGCTGCTGCGCGTGCTGGCGTTCCGCCCGGCAGGTTCGGGCGCCGGCGAACGAGTGCCGCCGCGTCCCGCCGCTGCGCCGCCGGCTGCGCGCGCACCGGCCGCGGCCCAGCCCGCGGTGGTGGCCAGCGCGCCGGCGCTGCGCGTGCCGGCACCGCCGCTGGCGCGTGCTCCGTCGCGCCGGTTGCACCGGTCGCACGTTCGCCGGAGCCACCGCCCTGGGTCGATGCGCCGGATGAATTCGACGCGGCCGAAGCCGAGGCCGCGCCGGCGCCGGTTGCGCCGCGCGCCGTGCCCGAGCCGATGCCGCGTGCCGAGCCGCCGCGCCTCGTCCCCACGCCGCTGGGTGATCGCTGGGCGGCGCAGGTGCGGGCCTTGTGCGACAGCGGCGCGATCGGCGCGCTGGTGCGCGAGCTGGCGATGCAGGCGCAGTGCACCGCGATCGACGAATCGGCCTCGCCGCCGCGCTGGACGCTCGCTGTCGAACGCGAGATGCTGCGCAGCGCGGCCAACGTCGACAAGCTGCAGGCGGCGCTGGCTCAGGCGCTCGGCCGGCCCGTGCAGTTGCAGGTCGAGGCCGGCGTGGCCGAAGATTCCCCGGCGCGGCGCGACGCCGTCGAGCGCGCTCGCCGCCAGGCCGAGGCGGAACAGATCATCCACGACGACCCGCTGGTGCAGGCGCTGATGGCGCAGTACAAGACGGCGCGCATCGTGCCCGGCTCGGTCAAGCCGCATTGATTTTCAAGGAGCAGTCACCATGATGAAGAACCAGCTGGCCGGCCTGATGAAGCAGGCCCAGGCGATGCAGGACAACCTGAAGAAGGCGCAGGAGGAACTGGCGCTGATCGAGGTCGAGGGCCAGTCCGGCGCCGGACTGGTCAAGGTCACGATGACCTGCAAGCACGACGTCAAGCGGGTCGCCATCGACCCCAGCCTGCTCGCCGACGACAAGGACATGCTCGAGGACCTGGTGGCCGCGGCGTTCAACGACGCGATCCGCCGCGCCGAAGAGGTCAGCCAGGCGAAGATGGGCAAGCTGACCGCCGGCATGCCGATGCCGCCGGGCATGAAGTTCCCGTTCTGATTCCGCGGTGTCCGGATCCTCCCTGGATGGGCTGATCGACGCGCTGCGCCGGCTGCCCGGCATCGGCGTCAAGTCGGCGCAGCGCCTGGCCTTCCACCTGCTGCAGCACGACCGCGACGGCGCGTTGCGGCTGGCCACGGCGCTGCAATCGGCCTGCGTGAACGTGCGCCACTGCGAGCGCTGCCACACCTTCACCGAGGCGCCGCTGTGCGACATCTGCCGCGACCCGCAGCGTGATGCGCGCCTGCTGTGCGTCGTCGAGACGCCGGCCGACCAGGCCGCGCTGGAACGCACCGGCAGCTACCGCGGGCTGTACTTCGTGCTGATGGGGCGCCTCAGCCCGCTCGACGGCGTGGGCACGCGCGAGATCGGCGTCGCCGAACTGCTGGGCCGTGCCGCCGATGGCAGCACCGAGGAGGTGATCGTCGCCACCAGCTTCACCGCCGAGGGCGAGGCTACCGCGCATGTGCTGGCCGAGGCGCTGAAGGCGCGCGGCCTGAAGGTCACGCGGCTGGCGCGCGGCGTGCCGATCGGCAGCGAGCTGGAGTACGTCGACCTGGGCACCATCGCCCACGCGCTGAGCGACCGGCGCTGAGCGCCTCGGCTCAGCGCTTCTTCGCCCGCTTCGCCGTCTTGCTGGCCACGCTGGCGCTCTTGCGCGCGGGCTTGTGCACGACGGTCTTCGCCGCGGCCGACTTGCGCACCACCTTGCTCGATGCCGTGGCGCCGTGCGGCGCCTTCTGCGCCACGTAGACGACGATGGACTGGCCGGGGCGGAAGCTGGCTCCGGCACCGACGCCGTTCCACTGCGCGACCTGTGCCGCGCTGACGCGGTAGCGCTTGGCGACGCTGGCCACGCTGTCGCGCTTGCCGGCCTTCAGCGCGACACGGCGCATCGCGCGGCCTTCGGGCGCCAGCGACATCGTCGCGTTCTCCGCCAGGTGCTCCGACACGTCGGTCTGGCGGTGCGGGCTGCGCGGCACCAGCAGCGTCGAGCCGGCCTTGACCAGCATGCGCGGCGGGATGTCGTTGACGTCGCGCAGCTCGGCTTCCTCCATGCCGACCAGCTGCGCCGCCTCGGACGGCTTCAGCGTCTTCGGTGCCACCCAGGCCGTCCAGCTGGCCAGCGGGCCGCGGTGCTGCGGCAGCATGCGCACGAAATGGTTGGCGTTGTCGTAGGGCAGCAGCACCTGCGGCGTGCCGGCGGCGAGGATCACCGGCCGGTTCATCTGCGGGTTGAGCGCGCGGAACTCGTCCAGCGGCAGCCGGGCCAGCGTCGCGGCGAGCTCGACGTCGATGTCGCGCTCGATGCCGACGGCCAGGAAGTACGGATGGTTCGCCAGCGCCGGCAGTTGGAGGCCGAAGTCGGCCGGCCGCGCGACGATGTTCTTCACCGCCTGCAGCTTGGGAACGTACCAGCGTGTCTCGTCGGGCATGCGCAGGCTGGCGTAGTCGGTCGGCTGGCCGGTGCGGCGGTTCTTCGCGATCGCCCGCTGCACGTTGCCTTCGCCCCAGTTGTAGGCCGCCAGCGCGAGCTGCCAGTCGCCGAACATGTCGTGCAGGCTCTGCAGGTAGTCGAGCGCCGCGCGGGTCGAGTCGAGCACGCTGCGCCGGTCGTCGCGGAAGACGTTCTGGCGCAGTTCGAAGTGCCGCCCGGTGGCCGGCATGAACTGCCACATGCCGGCTGCCTTGGCCGACGACATCGCCTGCGGGTTGAAGGCACTCTCGATGAAGGGCAGCAGCGCCAGCTCGGTGGGCATGCCGCGCTTCTCGACCTCCTCGACGATGTGGAACAGGTAGCGGCTGCCGCGTTCGGTCATGCGCTGCACGTAGTCGGGCCGGGTCGCGTACCAGCGCTCGCGGTCGCGCACCAGGGGGTTGTCGAGATCGCTCAGCACGAAGCCGTCGCGCACACGCTGCCAGAGATCGCGCTGCGCCGCGCGGTCGTCGAGATTGACCGGGCGCTCGGGCGTCAGCGGGTCGACCGCCGGTGGTGTCGGCGCCGGGGTGTCGGGCGGCGCTGCATCGGCCGCGGGTGCGGCCGGCGCGGGGGGCGCGGTCGGCAGCGGAGTCTGCTCGACGACGGCGGGCGTGCTGGCCGGCGGTGCCTTCGGCGCATCGGCCGGCGTTGTCGCGCAGCCGGCCAGCAGCGACAGCGCCAGCCAGAGCGCGGCGAACCCGGCCGCGGAGGGGACTCTCTTCATCGGAACTCGTTCTTCCAGCGACGCAGCGCGGCGAACACCGCAGGGGCCTGCTCGCCGCTCGCCCCCTGCGCGAGCGCGGAGCCCACCACTTCGGGGACCTCGCAGCGCAGGAAAGGATTGATCTCGCGCTCGACGGCCATGCGCGAGGGCAGCGTCGGCTCGCCCCGCGCGCGCAGCGCCTCGCATTGCGCGTGGTAGCGCGACAGTGCCTGATTGCCGGGCTCCACCGCGCGTGCGAACTTCAGGTTGGACAGCGTGTACTCGTGGGCGCAGCAGACCCGCGTGTCGCCGGGCAGCGCGGCCAGCCGCGACAGCGAGGCGTGCATCTGATCGGCGGTGCCCTCGAACAGACGGCCGCAGCCGCCGGAGAACAGCGTGTCGCCGCAGAACAGGATCGGCGCCTCGCCGGCACCGCCGTCGTGGAAGTAGGCGATGTGGCCGGCAGTGTGGCCGGGCACGTCGATCACCGTGAACGGCAGGCCCAGCACGTCGATGCGCTCGCCGTCGGCCAGCGGCGTGAAGGGCATCGGAATGTTCTCGCGCCGCGGCCCGTAGACCGGGCCCTGCAACCGGCTGCGCAAGGCGTCCACACCGCCGACATGGTCGCCATGGTGATGCGTCACTAGAATCGCCGCCAGCGCCAGTTGCCGCGCGTCGAGCGCAGCCTGGACCGGCGCTGCGTCACCTGGGTCGACGACGACGGCGTTCGAGCCGTCGTGCAGCATCCAGATGTAGTTGTCGGTGAAGGCAGGCAGGGCGATCAGATTCATGGCGCAACGCGAGCGAATTATAGGTTTGGCCCCCTGGCTCGCGACGCCGGCAGGCCGCTACCTGCTCGCCTGGGAACAACACCACCTCGACCAGGCCGTGGCCGACCTGTTCGGCTTCCACGCCTTGCAGCTCGGCCTGCCCGAGCTCGACGCGCTGCGCAGCAACCGCATGCCGCACCGCTGGGTGGCCGGCGACGGTGCGCCGGCGGCGCGGCCGGACGAGCCCGACGCGCTGCCGCGCGCGGCGATGGCGCTGCAGCTCGACTTCGATGCCTTGCCCTTCGACAGCGCCAGCCTCGACCTGGTCGTGCTGCCGCACACGCTCGAGCTGGCGCGCGACCCGCACCAGACGCTGCGCGAGGTCGAGCGTGTGCTGCGGCCGGAGGGCCGCGTGGTGGTGGTCGGCTTCAACCCGGCCAGCCTGTGGGGGCTGCGCCAGCGCCTGGGCCGCATGCGGCTGGGCGTGGGCCTGGGCAAGAGCAAGCCGCTGTTCCTGCCCGACGGCGGCGAGTTCCTCGGCTACCGGCGGCTGCGCGACTGGCTGCAACTGCTCAGCTTCGAGGTCGAGTCCGGGCGTTTCGGCTGCTACCGGCTGCCGGTGGTGTCGGAGCGCTGGCTGCAGCGCTGCGCGTGGATGGACGGCTCCGGCGAACGCTGGTGGCCGGTGTTCGGTGCGGCCTACTTCGTCGTCGCGGTCAAGCGGGTGCGCGGCATGCGCCTGGTCGGCCTCGCACGCGAGCAGCGCCAGCGCAGCAAGGCGGCGGCCGTGGTCGCCACGCAGAGGCGCCGAGAGCGCGAGAAGGAAGAGGCGGCATGACCGTATCGACGCCGGCGTTCAAGCGCCCGCACGTGACCATCTACACCGACGGCGCCTGCAAGGGCAACCCGGGCAAGGGCGGCTGGGGCGCCTGGCTGGCCACCGGCGAACACGAGAAGGAACTGTTCGGCGGCGAAGCGATGACGACCAACAACCGCATGGAGCTGACGGCGGTGATCGAGGCTCTGGCATCACTCAAGCGCACCTGCGACGTGACGGTGCACACCGACAGCGAGTACGTGCGCAAGGGCATCACCGAGTGGATCCACGGCTGGAAGCAGCGCGGCTGGAAGACCGCCGACAAGAAGCCGGTGAAGAACGCCGAGCTGTGGCAGCGCCTGGACGCGCTGCGCCAGCTGCACCACGTCGAGTGGCGCTGGGTCAAGGGGCATTCGGGAGAACCCGGCAACGAACGCGCCGACGCGCTGGCCAACCGCGGCGTCGAGCTGCAGAAGTGATGGTTGATCAGACTGCAGGCCCGGCCACCGAGGGCTACAGTGCGGCAGGAGCAACGACAGCAATGACGAAGGCAGCGACTTGAAGACGCTTCATACCGTGATCGCCGTGGTCGGCATCGGCGTCGCCAGTGCGGCGGCGTGGTGGCTGCAGAACCGCGATGCCGGCAAGGCGGCGTCGCAGGCAGCCGCGGCGGCCGGCGCATCGGCACCCGCGACGGCGGGCTCCGCGGCTGCCGCCGGGCCGGTGGTGGTCGAGGTGGCGCGCGCCAGCGTCGCCCGCATCGAGGACGATGCCCAGTCGGTCGGTTCGCTGCGCTCGCGGCAGGGGGTGATGCTGCGCCCCGAAGTCAGCGGCCGTGTGGCGAGGCTGGGTTTCGCCGACGGCCAGCGGGTCCGGCGCGGCCAGCTGCTGGTGCAGCTCGACGACACGCTGCAGCGTGCGCAGCTGCAGCAGGCGCAGGCGCAGGCGAGCATCGCGCGCACCAACCTGCAGCGCAACCGCGAGCTGCTGGCGCAGAACTTCGTCAGCGCGAGCGCGGTCGACCAGAGTGCCGCCTCCCTGGAGGTCGCCGAGGCCCAGGTGGCGCTGGCACAGGCGCAGCTCGAGCGCATGCGCATCGTCGCCCCGTTCGACGGCGTGGCCGGCATCGCGGTGGTCAACCTGGGCGACTACGTGAAGGACGGTGCCGACCTGGTCAACCTCGAGGACGCCTCGTCCATGTCGGTCGACTTCCGCCTGCCCGAGCGTTACCTGGCGCGCCTGAAGCCGGGCCAGCCGGTCGAGGTCCAGGTCGACGCGCTGCCCGGACGCAGCTTCAGCGGGCGCATCGACGCGGTCGATTCGCAGATCGACGCCAACGGCCGTTCGCTGCTGGTGCGCGCGCGCCTGCCCAACCCGCAGGGCGAGCTGAAGGCCGGCATGTTCGCGCGTTCGCGCACGGTGTTCGCGGTGCGCGAGCAGGCGGTGGTGGTGCCGGAGGAGGCACTGGTGCCGCAGGGCGGGCGCCAGTACCTGGTCAAGGTGGTCGACGGCCCGGCCGGGCCGGTGTCGCAGCGCATCGAGGCGCGGCTGGGCGTGCGCCTGCCGGGGCGCGCCGAGATCCTCGAAGGCATCGCCGCCGGCGACATGGTGGTCACCGCCGGCCAGGCCCGGCTGATGCGCGGCGACGGCCTGGCGCTGCGTGTGGTCGAGATCGGCGGCGGCGCACCGCGCGCACCGGTGGCGCCGGCGCGGGCCGGCTCCGGCGCACGCTCCGCGGTCTGACGGGGCCGGCGCGATGAAGATCTCCGAAACCTCGATCCGCCGCCCGGTCTTCGCGACGGTGATGTCGCTGCTGCTGGTGCTGGTCGGCGCGGTCTCGTTCAAGGGGCTGCAGGTGCGCGAGTACCCGCGCATCGACGAGCCGGTGGTCAACGTGACGACGCGGCTGACCGGCGCGTCCTCGGAGGTCATCGAGTCGCAGGTCACCAAGCCGCTGGAGGACTCGATCTCCGGCATCGAGGGCGTGGACATCATCACCTCGGTGTCGCGCTCGGAGCAGAGCCAGATCACCGCGCGCTTCAAGCTCAGCAAGAGCCCGGAGGATGCCGCCGCCGACGTGCGCGACCGCGTCTCGCGGGTGCGCGCCCGGCTGCCCGACGCGATCGACGAGCCGGTCATCGCCAAGGTGGAGGCCGACGCCACGCCGACCATCTGGCTGGCCTTCAGCAGCGAGTCGCTGTCGCCGCTGGAGATCACCGACCTGATCAACCGCATCGTCAAGCCGCGGCTGCAGACCGTGCCCGGCGTGGCCGACGTGCAGGTCAACGGCGACCGGCTGTTCTCGATGCGCATCTGGGTCGACCCGGACAAGCTGGCCGCCTTCCGCCTGACCGTGCAGGACGTCGAGGACGCGCTGCGCAAGCAGAACCTCGAGGTGCCGGCCGGACGCATCGAGAGCCAGCAGCGTGAGTTCAGCGTCACTGCGCAGACCGACCTCACCACGCCGGCGCAGTTCGCCGACATCGCGCTGAAGAGCGCCAGCGGCTACGTGGTGCGCATGCGCGACGTCGCGCGCATCGAGCAGGCGGCGGCCAGCGAGCGTTCCAGCGTGCGCCTGAACGGCGTGCCGTCGGTGTCGATGGGCGTGATCCGCCAGGCCACCGCCAACCCGCTGGAGGTGGCTGCCGGCGTGCGCGACGTGATCCCGAAGATCCAGCAGGACCTGCCGGCCGGCGTGCGCGTGCAGCAGGCCAACGACAACTCGGTGTTCATCGACCGCTCGATCAAGTCGGTCTACCGCACCATCGCCGAGGCGGTGGTGCTGGTCGCGCTGGTGGTGTTCGTGTTCCTGCGCACGCTGCGCGCGTCGATCATCCCGCTGGTCACGATTCCGGTCAGCCTGATCGGCGTGTTCGGGCTGATGGCGGCGGTCGGCTTCACCGTCAACACGCTGACGCTGCTGGCGCTGGTGCTGGCCATCGGCCTGGTGGTCGACGATGCGATCGTCGTGCTCGAGAACATCTTCCGCCACATCGAGGAGGGGCTGGCGCCGTTCCAGGCGGCGCTGAAGGGCGCCAAGGAGGTCGGCTTCGCGGTCGTCGCGATGACGCTGACGCTGGCCGCGGTCTATGCGCCGCTGGCCTTCACGCCCGGGCGCACCGGCAGGTTGTTCGTCGAGTTCGCGCTGACGCTGGCCGGCGCGGTGGTCGTCTCCGGCTTCATCGCGCTGACGCTGACGCCGATGATGTGCAGCAAGCTGCTGCGCCACAACCCGGCACCGAACCGCTTCGACCGGATGATGGAGTCGGTGCTGGTCGGCCTCGGCAACGGCTACGAGACGGTGCTGCGCTGGGTGCTGCTGCGCCGCTGGCTGGTGCTGCTGGTGATGCTCGCTTCCGGCCTGGCGAGCTGGTGGCTGTTCAAGACGGCGAAGAGCGAGCTCGCGCCGATCGAGGACCGCGGCGTGATCTTCACCTCGGTCAACGCGCCCGACGGCTCGACGCTCGACTACACCCAGCGCTACATGCAGGCGATCGAGCGCATCGGCATGGACTACCCCGAGTTCGACCGGGTGTTCGTCGTCACCGGCAACCCGACGGTATCGCAGGGCACGGCGGTGCTGCGCACGGTCGACTGGACCGAGCGCAAGCGTTCGACCCAGCAGCTGGCGCGCGAGCTGCAGCCGAAGTTCGCCCTGCTGCCCGGCGTCACCGCCTTCCCGGTCACGCCGCCGTCGCTGGGCCAGGGCTTCCGCGAGCGCTCGATCAACTTCGTGCTGGTCAGCTCGGACAGCTATGCCAGCATGGCCCAGGTGTCGCAGCAGATGCTCGCCGAGATGGCCAGGAACCCCGGCATCGTGCAGCCCGACACCGACCTGCGCTTGAACAAGCCCGAGCTGTTCATCCAGGTCGACCGCGACCGCGCCGCCGACGCCGGCATCGCCGTCGAGCAGGTCGCGCGCACCATCGAGACGCTGCTCGGCGGGCGCAACGTGACACGCTACAAGCGCAACGCCGAGCAGTACGACGTGATCGTGCAGACCGAGAGCCGCGGCCGCACGACGCCGGAGGACATCGACCGCATGTTCGTGCGCGGCCGCACCGATGCCGCCGGCAACGCGCCGATGGTGCCGCTGGCCTCGCTGGTCAAGGTGACCGAGTCGGTCAGCCCGCGCGAGCTGAACCACTTCAACCAGCGCCGCTCGGTGACCATCACCGCCAACCTGGCGTCGGGCTACTCGCTCGGCGAGGCGCTGGAGTTCATGGATGCGACAGCCGCCAAGGTGCTGAAGCCGGGCTACTCGACCGAGCTGAACGGCGTGTCGCGCGAATACCGTTCGTCCAGCGGCGCGCTGGGCCTCGTCTTCGTGCTGGCGCTGCTGTTCATCTTCCTGGTGCTGTCGGCGCAGTTCGAGAGCTTCGTCGACCCGTTCGTGATCATGCTGGCGGTGCCGCTGTCGATGGTCGGCGCGCTGGGCGCGATGCACCTGACCGGTGGCACGCTGAACGTCTATTCGCAGATCGGCCTGATCACGCTGGTCGGCCTGATCACCAAGCACGGCATCCTGATCGTCGAGTTCAGCAACCAGCTGCGCCAGCAGGGCCGCGACGTGCATGCGGCGGTGGTCGAGGCGGCGTCGCTGCGGCTGCGGCCGATCCTGATGACCACCGCGGCGATGGTGCTGGGGGCGCTGCCGCTGGCGCTGGCCAGCGGGGCGGGCGCGGAGAGCCGTCAGCAGATCGGCTGGGTGATCGTCGGCGGCATGAGCTTCGGCACGCTGCTGACCATCTTCGTCGTGCCGACGATGTACACGCTGTTCGCGCGCAAGTCGATTCCGGGCGAGATCACCACACCGGAGGCGCCGGAAGCGGCGCCGGTGCACGGCACCTGATCAGGCGCGGGCGCGCATCGCCTTGCGGGCCTGCACGAACTCGAAGGCGAACTGCACCGCGTCGGCGATCAGGCGGGCGTTGTCGGCGCGCTCCTTGTCGGTCAGGTAGAACGCGAAGTCGACCTCGTGGCGGATGTAGCGCGGCGGCAGCCTGTTCAGCGCCACGCAGGCGATGTCGGCCAGCAGCTCGGGCGTGGCCAGGTGCGGGTAGCGCTTGGCGCGAGCCTTGACGGCCTCGAACACGGCGCGCTCGTGGAAGTTGTGGATCGACTCGAATTCGGCGCTCATGGGCGCCAGTGTCCCGCGCCGGGCTGGCGCAGCGGGCGGATTCGCGCGGCGCAGTTCGATCGATGCTCAGGCCGGAGCGCCGCTGCAATTCGGCAGTGCAGGCCTGAGCATGAGCCGCCTGCGCTGCGCAATTGCATGGGCGCTTCGCCTCGGCGGCTCAGAGCCGCTCGATCACCCGCATCGACAGGTCCACCGCGTGCACGTTCTTGGTCAGCGCGCCGATCGAGATGCGGTCCACGCCGGTGGCGGCGATGTCGCGCAGCTGCTCGATCTGCACGCCGCCGGACACCTCCAGCTCGGCGCGGCCGCCGTTGAGTGGCCACCGCTTCGCGCATCGCCTCGGGCTCGAAGTTGTCGAGCATGATGCTGGTGGCGCCGTGCTTCAGCGCCTCGGCCAGCTGGGCCAGGGTCTCGACCTCGATCTGGATCTCGACGCCGGCGTCCAGCGCCCGCGCCTGTACCAGCACCTGCGCGATGCCGCCGGCCGCCGCGATGTGGTTCTCCTTGATCAGGATGCCGTGCCACAGCGCCAGCCGCTGGTTGCGCCCGCCGCCGACGCGCACCGCGTACTTCTGCGCCTGGCGCAGCCCGGGCAGTGTCTTGCGGGTGTCGAGGATGGCGCAGCCGCGCGGGTTCGGCGACGCGCCGGCGATCGCGTCGACATGCGCGCGCGTCAGCGTCGCGGTGGCCGACAGCAGTTGCAGGAAGTTCAGCGCCGGGCGCTCGGCGGAGAGCAGGGCGCGTGCGTTGGCCTCGATCTCGCACAGCGTGGCGCCGGCCGCGACACGATCGCCCTCGCGGACCAGCCAGTCGATGCGCGCACCGGCGTCCAGCGCGTGCACGGTGCCGTCGAACCAGTCGCGGCCGCACAGCAGGGCGTCCTCGCGAACGATCACGCGCGAACGCACGCGCTGCGAGGCCGGCACCAGCATCGCCGTCCAGTCGCCGCGGCCGATGTCCTCGGCGAGCGCATCGCGGATGTTGCGCGCACGCGCCTGCTCCAGCGTTTCGTTGTGCTCGATCATGTTCAGGCGGCGCCGATGTTCTTCACCAGGCCGGTCTTGGTGATGCTGCCGGGGTGCTGCGCAGTGAAGTCGAGCATGCGCTCGATGCAGCCCAGTGCCCTGGCGCGCACCGGCTCGTCGACGAAGATCTCGCCGCTGCCGCTCTCGAGGGCCTGCACCACGCCCTGCAGTGCGTTCATCGCCATCCACGGGCAGTGCGCGCAGCTCTTGCAGGTGGCGCTGCGGCCGGCGGTCGGCGCCTCCAGCAGCGTCTTGCCCGGCGCCAGCTGGCGCATGCGGTGCATCAGGCCGTTGTCGGTGGCGATGATGAAGGTCTTCGCGTCGCTGTTCAGCACCGCGTTGAGGATCTGCGTCGTCGAGCCGACCACGTCGGCCTGCTCGACCACGCTGCGCGGCGATTCGGGGTGCACCAGCACCCTGGCGCCGGGATGCTCCTTGCGCAGCAGGTCGAGCTCCAGGCCCTTGAACTCGTCGTGCACGATGCACTCGCCCTGCCAGCTCAGCATGTCGGCGCCGGTCTGCTCCTGGATGTAGCGGCCGAGGTGGCGGTCGGGCGCCCACAGGATCTTCTCGCCGCGCGCCTTCAGGTGCTCGACGATGGCCAGCGCGCAGGAGCTGGTCACCATCCAGTCGGCGCGTGCCTTCACCGCCGCGCTGGTGTTGGCGTAGACGACGACGGTGCGGTCCGGGTGGGCGTCGCAGAAGGCGGCGAACTGGTCGGGCGGGCAACCGAGGTCGAGCGAGCAGGTCGCGTCGAGGTCGGGCATCAGCACGCGCTTGTCGGGCGACAGGATCTTCGCCGACTCGCCCATGAAGCGCACGCCGGCGACGACCAGCGTCTTCGCCGCATGGTCGCGGCCGAAGCGCGCCATCTCCAGAGAATCGGCGACGATGCCGCCGGTTTCCAGCGCCAGGTCCTGCAGGTCTCCGTCGACGTAGTAGTGCGCCACCAGCACTGCGCCATGCTGCTTCAGCAGCGCCGCGGCACGTGCCTTCCATTCGCGGCGCTGCTCGGGCGTCAGCGCCTCCGGCACCTTGGCCCAGGCATGGGCAACGCAGCTGGCGCCGCTGGCGTCCTGCTGCGTGTAGTCGTAGGAAACTTGGCTCATGCAGCGATGTTAGGCCAGTCGCGTGGCCGCCGCCGTGGCTCAGAGCAAAGCCTTGTCGAGCTCCATCAGCTTGTAGCGGGCCAGCGGCAGGTTGGTGCGCTGGCGGTCGAGCAGGGCAACGACGAAGACGTCGGGGTAGCGCGAGATCACCCGCAGCACCTGCTGGCGCGCGCTGGTGCTGGTCATGATCTCCTCGACCGGGCCGCCCAGGCCCATCGCGGTGGACGAGCTGCGGTGGTCGCGCAGGATCTGCGCGCAGGCGGCGCCGATCACGTCCATGTCGACCGGCTGGTCCTCGCGCAGCTCGCGGGCCAGCACCAGGCCGGTGGTCGCGTCCACCGCGGCACAGCCGAGCATGCCTTCGAGCGGCAGCATGTCGGCCAGCGCCTGGCGGGCGCGTGCCGGGTCGAGCACCGCGCGGCCCAGGCGCGCCACCGGCGCGGTGGCAGGCTTGAGCGGTTGCGGTGGTGCCGACAGGTCGGCCACCTTGAAGGCGAACTCGGTGGCCGGCTTGGTCTCCCAGGCCGGCTGCAGCTTGACCAGGTTCCAGATGCCCAGCATCGCGTTCCACACCGCCGAAGCGCTGATCAGCGGCTCGTCGATCACGTGCACGTGCAGGCGGCCGGGCCAGCGCACCGCGGCGATCTTGTTGGCGATCCACACCGCGTTCGGCGGCAGCATGAACAGCAGGTTGGGGCAGCGCCAGGCGGGCAGCTGCGTCGCGTCGGCCAGCGAGGCGAGCAGCGCGTCGATCGCGTGCGGCTGCATCGGCCCGACGATCACCGCCGTCAGGTGGCTGTGCTCCATCAGCGCCACCGGGATCTCGGCGTTGTCGTGGCCCGGCGCGCGCACGTCGGCGTGATACAGGTTGAGCTTCTCCTCGTGGCGGCGGACCAGGCTGGTGCGCTCGATCACCGCCAGCGTCTTCAGCGTGGTGTGCTCGCGCAGATGCAGCCGTTCGACGGGCTGGCCGCCGGCGTCGGAGAGCGCCTTGATCACCGGCGAGGCCCACAGCCCGGTCGGGTCGAGCAGAGTGATCTGGCGCGTCGCCGTGCCCAGGTCGGCGCGGGTGGCGACGAAGTGCTCGCGGATGGCGGCTGCCGGCGAGCCGGTGACGACCAGGTCGCGCAGGTGGCGGTCGACCATCTGGCCGCGTTCGTTGACCTCGGTGGCCACGCTCTCCAGGATCGCGGTGGCGGCGAAACCGCCATCGGTCTCGTCCGGCGTGGCGGCACGCAGGCGCGGGTCTTCGGCCGGACCGAGTTCACCGAACAGCGACTTGAGCATGATGTGGTTCCCCTGCGGCAGCGCCGGCGTGCTTGCACCCCACGACGCCTTCCAGCCTACGTGCAAGCGCAACCAGCCATTCTGGTGGCAGATGGAAGAAGTGTTGCAAGGCGTCACCGACCCACCCCCCCAGGTCGGTGGTTCAGGCGAAGAAGTGTGTCGGTGGCGCACCCAGCGTGCGCTTGACCATCGCGGTGAAGGCGCTGGCGCTGGCGTAGCCGAGCTCGGCGGCGATGGTCGCCATCGGCAGCTTGCGTGCCGACAGGGCCAGCGCATGGGCCAGCAGCACCTGCTGGCGCCACTGCTGGAAGGTGGTGCCGAGTTCGCTGCGGAACAGTCGCGCGACCGTGCGCGGGCTGGCGCCGGCGTGGGCGGCCCAGTCGGCCAGCGAGTTCCAGCGTGTCGGCGCATCGAGCACCGCCTCGCACAGCTGGCGCAGGCGCTTGTCGGTGGGCAGGTCGATGCCCAGGCGCACCGGTGCGGCCCGGCGCAGCTCGTCGAGGATCAGCGCGGCCAGGCTGGCCTCGCGCTCGCCTTGCCCGTGGCGCAGCACGGCGCCGGGCGCGGTGTCGAGGTGGGCGACCAGCTCGCGCAGCAGCGGCGACACCTCCAGCACGCGGCATTCCGGCCAGCGCTGGAACGGCGTCTCGGCGGCGTCGCCGAAGAAACGCGCTGCCGGGTGCACGTAGAGCGTGCGGATCTCGGCGTCCTCCATCACCGTGACCACATGCTCCACGCCGGGCGGGATCCACAGCGCGCGGCTGGGCGGCACGAGGTAGGTGCTGTGCCCGGCGTTCATGCGGATCACCCCGGTCGCCGACATCGCCACCTGCGCCCACGGGTGGCTGTGCGGCTCGACCCGCGTGGCCGCCGCCAGCCGGCGCAGCTTGGCACGCACCGGCCGATCGACGCTGGGCGCAAAGGCCAGCGGGTCGATCGGCGGCACGCTGGAGCGGCGGGGGCGGGTAAAACTGGCCATTGGCGGCAATTCGACAGAGATTGGCCCTCTATCGTAACTACGACGCTGCGCCGGCACCTAGAGTCCAGGTCATCCCACTGGCACCGACTCGATGAGCACTGCTTCTCCTTCCCTGCGCGACGACGCCCGCACCATAGGCCTGATCGGCCTGGCGCACGGCACCTCGCATTTCTTCCACATGCTGCTGCCGCCGCTGTTCCCGTTGTTCATCCGCGACTTCGGGTTGAGCTATTCGGAACTCGGCCTGCTGGTCAGCACCTTCTTCGTGATCTCCGGCATCGGCCAGGCGCTGGCCGGCTTCCTGGTCGACCGCGTCGGCGCGCGGCCGGTGCTGTTCGCCGCGCTGGGCTGCTTCGTGCTGGCTGCGCTGGCGGCGGCGACGGCGCAGGGCTACGCCGGGCTGATGCTGGCAGCGGCGTTGTCCGGCCTGGGCAACTCGCCGTTCCATCCGGTCGACTTCACCATCCTGAACAAGCGTGTCTCCCAGCCGCGCCTGGGCCACGCCTTCTCGGTGCACGGTATCTCGGGCAACCTCGGCTGGGCCGCGGCGCCGGTGTTCATGACCGCGCTGACCGCCGCCACCGGTTCGTGGCGCTGGGCGGCGGTCGGCGCCGCCGCCTGGGCGCTGCTGGTGCTGGCCACGCTGGCGTGGAACCGCAGGGCCATCGACGATCGTTCGGTGACCTGGCCGCACCAGGCAGCCGCTGCGGTCGCCGGCGCACCGGTCGAGCATCCGCTGGCCTTCCTGCGCCTGCCCTCGGTGTGGCTGTGCTTCTCGTTCTTCTTCTGGTCGACCTGCGCGCTGTCGGCGATGCAGAGCTTCGCCGGCCCGGCGCTGCAGAAGCTGCACGAACTGCCGATCTCGGTCACGTCCTTCGTCGTCACCGGCTTCATGCTGTGCGGCGCGGCCGGCATGCTGGTCGGCGGCTTCCTGGCCGCTCGCGGCGAACGGCTGGAGCGCACCATCGGCGCCTGCCTGCTCGGCGCCGCGTTGCTGCTGTTCCTCGCCGGCGTGCCCAGCCTGCCCGGCCTGCTGGCGGCCACGCTGGCCGCGCTGGCCGGCTTCGGCACCGGCCTGGCCGGGCCGTCGCGCGACATGCTGATCAAGCGCGCCGCGCCGCCGGGCGCCACCGGGCGTGTCTACGGCACGGTGTACTCGGGGCTGGACCTGGGCTTCGCGCTGGCCGCGCCGGTGTTCGGCGCGCTGCTCGACCACGGCTCGCCCTCGGCGGTGTTCAGCGGCGCGGCGCTGGCGCTGGTCGGCGGTGTGGTGTCGGCGGCGCTGGTCGGCGTGCGTGTCGCGCGCAACAGCGGAGCGGCGGCGAAAATGGCCGCATGAACCCACGCATTGCAGGACATGCCCTTGTCGAAGCACTGATCGCCCAGGGCGTCGATACCGCCTTCGGCGTGCCCGGCGAGAGTTACCTGGCGGTGCTCGACGGCTTCCACGAACACCGCGAGAAGATCCGCTTCGTCGCCTGCCGCCAGGAAGGCGGTGCGGCCTTCATGGCCGAGGCGCAGGGCAAGCTGAGCGGCCGGCCGGGCATCTGCTTCGTGACCCGCGGCCCCGGTGCGACCAACGCGTCGATCGGCCTGCACACCGCCTTCCAGGACAGCACGCCGATGATCCTGTTCGTCGGCCAGGTGGCCAGCGACCAGCGCGACCGCGAGGCCTTCCAGGAACTCGACTACCGCCAGGTGTTCGGCCCCGGCACGCTGGGCATGGCCAAGTGGGTCGGCGAGGTGCACAGCGCCGACCGCCTGCCGGAGTACGTCGCACGCGCCTTCCATACCGCGCTGCAGGGCCGGCCCGGCCCGGTGGTGCTGGTGCTGCCGGAAGACCTGCTGACCACACCCACCGCGGCGCCGGTGCTGCCGCGCGTCGAACCGGCGCAGGCCTGGCCGGCGCCGGGGCCATTGCGCGATCTGCGTGCGATGCTGGTGGCGGCGCAGCGGCCCTTCGTGATCGTCGGCGGCAGCGGCTGGGACGCCGAGGGCGCACGCGCCTTGCAGCGCTTCGCCGAGAACTGGCAGCTGCCGGTCGGCTGTGGCTTCCGCTTCCAGGACACGTTCGACAACCACCACCCGCTGTATGCCGGCGACGTCGGCATCGGCATCAATCCGAAGCTGGCGGCGCGCGTGCGCGACGCCGACCTGGTGATCGCGCTCGGCGTTCGCCTCGGCGAGATGACCACCGGCGGCTACACGCTGCTCGAGGTGCCGCGCCCGCAGCAGAAGCTGGTGCACCTGCACGCCGGTGCCGAGGAACTGGGGCGCGTCTACGCCGCCGACCTGCTGCTGCAGGCCTCGGTCAACCACGCGGCCAAGGCGCTGGAGTCGCTGACCGCGCCGCCGCAGGTCGCCTGGACCGCCTGGGCGCAGGCCGCCGGCGCGGATTTCGCGGCCAATCGTGTGCCCCAACCGGTCGAGCCGCTGGACATGGCGCAGGTGATGCTCGCCGTCGAACGCCTGGTGCCCGAAGACACGGTGTTCACCAACGGCGCCGGCAACTACAGCGGCTGGCTGCATCGCTACGTGCGCTACCGCGGCCTGCAGCACCATGGGCGCACGCAACTCGCGCCGACCTCGGGCGCGATGGGCTACGGCGTGCCGGCGGCGATCGCGGCCTCGCTGCTGTGCCCGCAGCGCACGGTGATCAACGTCGCCGGCGACGGCGACTTCCTGATGACCGGCCAGGAACTGGCCACGGCCACCGGCTACGGCGCCGGCCGCGGCGCGGGCAAGCTGATCAGCCTGGTGGTCGACAACGGCACCTACGGCACCATCCGCATGCACCAGGAGCGCGAGTTCCCGGGGCGGGTGTCGGGCAGCGACCTGTTCAACCCCGACTTCGCGGCGCTGGCGCGCGCCTACGGCTGGAACGCTGCGAAGGTGGAGCAGACGGCGCAGTTCGAGCCCGCGTTTGCCGCCGCGCTCGCAGCCGACGGGCCGACGCTGATCCACCTGAAGCTGGCCACCGACGTCAGCACCACGCGCACGACGCTGGGCGCGATCCGCGAGGCCGCGCTCAAGCGTCGCGCTTGAGGGCCGCGCCGCGCAGCATCAGCACCACGCCGACCAGCACCACGCCGGCCGCGGCCCACTCGAAGCCGCTGACCACCTCGCCGAGCACGGCCACGCCGAGCAGCATCGCGATCACCGGGTTGACGAAGGTGTAGCTGGAGGCCAGCCCGGCGCTGGCCTGCGCGAGCAGCACCATGTAGGCGTTGAAGGCGATCAACGAGCCGGCGACGACGAGGTAGAACCAGGCCGCCACGGCGGCGGGCTGCGGCGGCCATTGCGGCGCCTCGCCGGCGAACCACGACAGCGCCATCAGCACCGCACCGCCGCACAGCATCTCGCTGGCGAAGCCCATCGCCCCGGGCGCCAGCGGCAGGCCGCGCTGGCTGAGCACGCTGCCGATCGACCAGGTGATGCAGGCGATGGCGATCGCCGCCAGCCCGCCGGGCGAGGCCTGGAAACCGGCGCCCTGCGTCAGCATCAGCACGCCGGCCAGGCCGACGACGATGCCGGCCAGTTCCAGCCGCCCGGGCTTGACGCCCCAGATCAGGTTCAGCGCCGCGATCATCAGCGGCACGACGGCGATGAAGGCGACGACCAGGCCCGAGCCGACGCTGGTCTCGGCCACCGCGGTGCCGCCCATGCCGCCGCCCAGCATCAGCGTGCCGACGATCAACGCATTGCGCCATTGAAGGCCGCTCGGCCAGGCCGCACCGCGCCAGCGCATCCACACCATCAGCAGCGCGCCGGCGGCGAGGAAGCGGGTGCCCATCTGGAAGAAGGGCGGGAAGCTGAGCAGCGCGAACTTGATCGCCAGGTAGGTCGAGCCCCAGATCAGCCAGGTGGCCGCGAGGCACAGCAGCAGCAAGGTGGACAGCGCAGGCGCGCGGGGCGCGGTGGCGGCGAGGGAGGGCGACGACATGCGAGCATCGTATGAAAGCCGCGACCGTCCCGGCCATGGCCGATCAAGTTCTTGAGGCCACAATCGCCGTGACTTTCAAGGAGATCGCCCGCCATGGCCTTGAACTTCGAACTCGACGCCCACGACACGCGCATCCTCGCCGAACTGCAGGCCGACGCACGCCTGACCATGGCCGAACTCGGCCGGCGTGTGCACCTCTCGCAGCCCGCGGTCACCGAGCGTGTGCGCAAGCTCGAGGCGGCCGGCGTCATCACCGGCTACCGCGCGACGGTGGACCTGGGCCGCCTCGGCTACGGCATCCGCGCGCTGATCCGCATCGGCCGCGCCGAGTACCCGCGCGTGGTCAAGCTGATCCAGCAGACGCCGGAGTGCATCAATGCCTACAACGTCACCGGCGAGGACAGCTGGGTGCTGGAGATCGCCGTCATCGACGTGGCCCACCTCGACGCGGTGGTCAGCAAGTTCTGCATCCTCACCGAGACTGCCACCTCGATCATCCTCAACCCCGCGCGTGAGCACCAGGCCATGCTGCCGCCGCGCCGCGAGGACGTGAAACCTCCCATCCGCAAAGTGACCCACGCATGAACACCCCGCTCGACTTCGCCACCTGCGACCTCTGCGACGCCCACAAGGCCGGCTACGCCGAAGGCGATGGTGCCTTCCGCGTGCTGCCGCCGGTGTTCCACAGCTATGGCGGGCGCAGCAAGTTCAGCGGCCCGGTGCTGACCGTCAAGTGCTTCGAGGACAACTCGCCGGTCAAGGCGGCGCTCGAATCACCCGGCGAGGGCCGCGTGCTGGTGGTCGACGGCGGCGGCTCGCTGCGCCGCGCGCTGATCGGCGGCAACATCGCCGCTGCGGCGGCGAAGAACGGCTGGGCCGGCGTGGTGATCGACGGCGCGGCGCGCGACAAGGCCGAGCTCGCCGCCTGCGACGTCGGCATCCGCGCGCTGGCGCTGCTGCCGATGCCGACCGACCGCAAGACGCCCGGGCAGACCGGCATCCCGGTGCTGATCCAGGGCGTCTGGGTGCGCACCGGCGACCGGCTCTATGCCGACGAGGACGGCATCGTCGTCACCGCGGCCTGACATCGGGCCGAAAGCGTGCGCCGCGCCGGCATGTGACTTGCTCGCGGCCTGCGCATGGACACCTTCGTGCGCGTGGTCGAGGTCTGGCGCCCCTCGGCGGATGGCAGCCTGCTGGAGCTGTCCGACGGCTTGTTCGAGAGCGCGCCCGCCTTCGGTGCAGCCAGTCGAGGCATGTGCTTCGGTCGCGCCGAGGGACTGCCCGGCCATGCCTGGAACGAAGCGCGGCCCATCCTGCTGCCGCAGCTCGAAGGTTCGTACTTCCGCCGCGCCGCCGCGGCGCGCGCCGCCGGCCTGTCCTGCGCGGTGGCGCTGCCGGTGTTTCGCGGCGAGCTGCTGACCTCGCTGGTGGTGCTGCTCTGTGGCGCCCCCGAGGCGCACCGGGGCGCCATCGAGCTGTGGCACAACGATCCGCGCATCACCGGCGACCTGCGCCTCGAGAGCGGCCATTTCGGCGCCGGCGCCGAAGCGCTGGCCGAGCTGTCGCGCGACAGCTATCTGCCACGCGGCAGCGGCCTGCCGGGGCTGGCCTGGCAGCGTGAGGCGGCGGTGTTCATCGAAGGGCTGGGCGACTCGCGCCAGTTCCTGCGCGCGCAAAGTGTGGCGGCAGCGGGGGTCGTCAACGGCCTGGCGCTGCCTTGCGCCAGCCCCTTGCAGCAGACCTGGGTGCTGAGCCTGCTGTCCTCGCGCGAGACGCCGATCGCACGCCGCGTCGAGAGCTGGCTGCCCGGCGATGCGCCGGGCACGCTGCAGCGCGGCTTCGGCTACTGCGCGCAGCGCGGGCGCCTGCCCGGTGGCGCCGAGACCACGATCGAGGCCGCCGTGCTGGGCTGCATCGGCGAGGCAGCGGGCGACGGCGTCGCCCGCGTCTCACGCGCGGCCGAGCGCGCCGGCGTGGGCCTTGCCGGCGAGCTGGCCGACGCCGGTCTGCGCAGCCTGGTGGTGATCCCGTTGATCGCCGACGCCGCGGTCAGCGAACTGGTCGTGCTTCATTTCTGATCGCCGCGCGCAGCGCGCACCAGCGCCGGCAGCGTGTCCAGCGTCGCCTCGAACACCGGCCCACCGTCGTCGACGGTGACATGGTGGCCGTAGCGCAGGCCTTCCTGCCACAGCAGGTCGAGCAGCACACGCGCCGACGGGTCGACCTGGGCCAGCGCCGCCTGCGCCGCCTCGGGCAGGAACGAGGTGTAGACCGGCTGGCGCGGCAGCAGTGCGGCGACGTGGCTGCGCCAGGCCGGGCCGAAGCGGCGAGCTGCCTCCAGCGGGTCGCCGGCGTAGAAATGCCGGCCCAGGCCGTGCCAGAACGGCGAGCGGCCATCCGCATCGCGCAGCCCCGGCAGCTCGACGATCAGCTGCGCACCGGCGCGCTCGCGCTGCGTCGCCAGCCGGGCCAGCGCGGCCTGCAGCAGCGCGCGCAGTGCCACCGCCTGCTCGGCCAGCGTGCTGTGCGGGTCCCAGGCCGGGTCGGCGAGTTCGGCGGCGCCGGTGTGGTCGTGGCCGAGCTGCAGCGTGTTCTGGCGGTGGAACAGGTGCAGCGCCGGTGCCGCGTGCACCACGGTGCCGACGTGGTACCAGGGCCGCGGCAGGTCCAGCCCGATGGCCAGGCGCAGGCGCAGGCAGGCGCGCGGCACGCCGCGCGCTTCGGCGAGCAGCCAGGCACCACTGCCGTCGACGCAGGGCAGGCGCTCGGCGCCAGGGCGCAGCCAGGCTTCGAGGGCCGGCAGGTCGGCCGCCGTCACGTCGCGGATGGTCAGGCTGCTCATCACGATTCCTCCGGCGTGCCTGCGGGCGAGTCCAGTGCGGCGGCCCACAAGGCCTGGCCGGGCGTCCAGCCGAGCGCAAGCGCATCGGCCTCGGCCAGGCGCAGCACCCCGTCGGCCGGCGCCGGCAGCAGCAGCGCGGCGAAGCCTTCGCGCTGCCCGTTGTCGACCAGCCACCAGCCACCGGCCGAGACCGGCTCGCCGCGCTCGGCGGCGACACGCCGGCGGCGGCGCACCGTCTTCAGCGCGGCCACGCGGCCCTCGGCGGTCGGCCCGCCGTCGAACAGGTTCAGGTAGGTCTCGCCGTCCAGCCCTTCGTCGAGCAGGATCGAGAAGGGCAGTTCGCCGACCGGGTGCAGCTGGCCCAGCGCCCACTGCGCCTCCTCGCTGAGCAGTGGCACGTAGATCGGCGACTGCGGCATCAGCTCGGCGATGTAGCTCTTCGGGCCGAGGCCACCATGGCTGCGCTCGGCCTCCGGGTAGGGCACGCCGAAGAAACGTTCGCCGACCGCCGCCCAGAACGGGCAGCGGCCGTTGTCGTCGGCCAGGCCGGGGTTCTCGGCGGCGATGCGCTCGGAGAAACGATCGGCCTGCGCCGCGATGAAGGCGAGACGCCCGCGCGACAGCAGCTGCGGCGCCGGCGTGGCCGCCAGCGACGCGTCGATGTGGAAGCCGGTCAGCAGCGTCACGCCGGTGAGGTCGTGGCACAGGTGCAGCGTGTGGATGCGATTGCGCGCCCCGAGCGCCGGCGAGGCCTGCACGATGAACTCGTTGCGGTAGCTGTAGAAGCGGTCGTTGGCACCGGCCGCGGCGGCGATGCCGGCGGTGCCGACCAGTGCGCCGTCGCGCCGCTGCTCCAGCACGAACAGGTAGTTCTCCTCGCCGCCGGTCTCGTCGTCGCTGGCGAACGCGGTGCACGAACGCTCCAGCTTGCCGGCCAGCTCGGCGCGGTCCTCGGGCAGCGAGGTGATGCCGATCGCACTGGCCTGCGCGAGATGCAGCAGGCCGTCGAGGTCGCCGGGGCGGGCCGGGCGCAGCCGCCAGCCGGCGGCGGGATCGTCGTCAAGGCTCATGCGAGTCCTCCATGGCTGGCGGCGTGTGGCCGCCCTCGGCGCGCCAGGCGGCGGCGCGCGGGCTGCGCTCCTCGCGCGGCGTGCGGCCGAAGTGGGTGCGGTAGGCGTTGCTGAAATGCGGCCCCGAGGCGAAGCCGCAGCCCAGCGCGATCTGCAGCACCGACTGGCTGGTCTGCCGGAGTGCGCGCCGTGCGCGCTCCAGCCGCAGGCCGAGGTACCAGCGCGCCGGCAGCGCGTCGAGGTGCTGCTTGAACAGTCGTTCGAGCTGGCGGCGCGACACGCCGACCAGCCGGGCGATCTCCTCGGTCGGCAGCGGTTCGGCCAGGTTGGCCTCCATCAGCGCGATCGCTTCGGCCAGCTTGGCCGAGCCGCCGCCGGCGCTGGCCACCAGCCGCGCGCCCAGCGGCGCACGCTGGTTCTCGTCGGCACCGGTCACATGCTCGAGGCCGAACTGCGCCGCCAGCTCCTGCGCGAAGCGGGCGCCGTGGCGCTGCGCCAGCCAGGCGATCATCAGGTCGCGCGAGGCCTGCCGGCCGGCGCAGGTCAGGCGCGGGCCGTCGATCTCGAACAGGCGCTGCGAGACCAGCAGCTCCGGATGGCGCTGCGCCAGCGGTGCGATCAGCGGCCAGTGCACCGCGGTGCGGCGACCGGTGAGCAGGCCGGCGGCGGCCAGCCAGGCGGCGCCGGCGTCGATGCCACCGAGCAGCCGGCCCGCCGCATCGGCCTGCTGCAAGGCGGCCTGCAGCGCGACGGGCAGGCTGGGCGGCGGTGGCTCCGTGGCGACGACCAGCAGCATGTCGAAGCCGGCCGCGCCGGTCAGCGCCTGCGCGTTGACCAGCACACCGCCGGCCGCGGGTACCGGCCCGGGCTCGGCCGCCAGCAGTGTGGTCGTGTAGGCCGGGATGCCGTCGCCGCGCGTTCCGGCGAGCAGCGCGCCGGCGGCCTGCAGCACGTCGACGGCGCCGGCCAGCGCGCCCAGGCCGAAGCCGGGCACCAGCACGAAGCCGCAGCGCTGCACGAGGGACATGCCGCGAAGGCTACTTCAGTCCGCCGGAGAGGAACTGGCGCAGCCGTTCGCTGCGCGGTTGCTGCAGCACCTCGGCCGGCGCGCCGCTCTCCTCGACGCGGCCCTGGTGCAGGAACAGCACCTGGCTGGCCACCTCGCGCGCGAAGCCCATCTCGTGGGTGACGACCAGCATGGTGCGGCCCTCGGCGGCGAGCTCGCGCATCACCGCCAGCACCTCGCCGACCAGCTCGGGGTCGAGCGCCGAGGTCGGTTCGTCGAACAGCATCAGCTCCGGGTTCATCGCCAGCGCGCGGGCGATGGCCACACGCTGCTGCTCGCCGCCGGACAGCTGCGCCGGCCAGGCGTCACGCCGGTGCGCCAGGCCGACACGCTGCAGCAGTGCCTCGGCCTGCGCCATCGCCTCGTCGCGCGAGCGGCCGAGCACACGCAGCGGCGCCTCGGTCAGGTTGTCGATCACGCGCAGGTTGGACCACAGGTTGAAGCCCTGGAAGACCATCGCCAGCCGCGCACGCCAACGCTGCAGCTGGCGGGTGTCGGCGGCCGCCAGGCTGCCGTCGCGCTCGCGCTTCAGCGCCAGCACCTCGTCGCCCAGCTGCAGCCGGCCTTCGTGCGGATGCTCGAGCAGGTTCAGGCAGCGCAGCAGCGTGCTCTTGCCGGACCCGCTGGAACCGATGATCGCGACCACGTCGCCGGGTCTCGCGCTCAGCGACACGCCGCGCAGCACCTCGCGTTCACCGAAGCGCTTGTGCAGGTCCGTGACCTGCAGGCCGAGCCCGCTCATGGCGACAGCAGCGCGCCTTCGCGGCGCACTTCGCGGCCGGCCACCTTGCCGATCGACATGCCCGCCAACGCGAAACGGCGGTTCTCGCGCGCGAAGAACAGGCCGTCGACCGGCGCCTTCATGGGTGTGAGCGCGCCGGTGAACGGGTCGATCAGGTCGGCGATCGTGTCGCCGGCCCGCACCCGTTCCCCCGGCGCGCGCACGAAAACCACCATGCCGCCGTGCGGCGCGATCAGCGGCATCGAGCCGGCCAGCGGCGTGGCCTCGCACTGCAGCGGCGGCGGTTCGACGGCAGGTGCATCGATCACGCCGCGCAGCACCAGGAACTGCTCGATCGCCGCGGCGTCCTGCGCGCCGAGCGTGTGATCGACGTCGGCCTCGCCGCGCAGTTCGACGGTCACCGCCATGCAGCCCTGCGGGATCGGCGTCGCGGCGCCGAAGCGCTGCGCCAGCTGCGCCCAGACCATCGAGCAGGCTTCGTCGAAGGGCTCGCCGCCGGAATGTTCGGCCAGCAGCACCGCACCGGCGCCCATGCAGCGTGCCAGCGGTTCGACCTGCGGCCAGCAGGCCGGCGTGGTGTAGAAGTGCAGCAGGGCCTCGCCGTCGCAGTGCAGGTCGAGCACGATGTCGGCGTCGATGGCCAGCGTGTACAGCGTCTTGCGCAGGCTCTCCAGCGTGCCGGCGGCCGGCAGCGCGGCGGCCGCGTCGCGCAGCGCGGCGCGCACCAGCGCCGCGTTGGCCCGGGTATCGGCGCCCAGCCGGCCTTGCAGTGCCTGCGCCGCGGTGTCGCCCAGGCCGGCATAACCGCGGTTGAAGTTCTCGCCGGTACCGAGGTGGAAACGGCCCTGGTGGCCGCGCAGCAGCCACTGGCCGAGGCCCGGCGGGTTGGCGGCCGGCACCAGCACCACCTCGCCACGCAGCCGTCCCTCCGACTCGGCACGGGCGAGCCGCTCGCGCAGGTGATGGGCGACCAGCATGCCCGGCACCTCGTCGGCGTGCAGCGAGGCCTGGATGAAGGCCTTCTCCCCCTGGCCCGGCGTGCCGTAGTGCAGGCTGGTCAGCTGGTGCGCGGTGCCCGGTGTCGAGGGCTGCAGGGTGTGGTGGACGATCTGCATCGGTTCAGTGCGCGCGCGCGTGGCCGGCCATCGGTGCCAGCCAGCGCCGCTCGGCGGCATGGAAGGCGCTGACCAGCACCACGGTGATGGCGACGTAGGCGAGCGCGGCGGTGAGGAAGGCCTCGAAGGGCAGGTAGTGCACCGAGTTGACCTCGCGGGCCACGCCGGTCAGGTCGTGCAGGGTGACCACGCTGGCCAGCGAGGTGGCGTGCAGCATCAGCACCACCTCGTTGCTGTAGGCCGGCAGCGCGCGGCGCAGCGCCTGCGGCAGCACCACGTGGGCGAAGGTCTGGCCGCGTGTCATGCCGAAGGCACGCGCCGCCTCGACCTCGCCGGCCGGCACCGCGCGGATCGCGCCGTGCAGGATCTCGGTGGTGTAGGCGCAGGTGTTGACCGAGAAGGCGGCGACGGCGCAGAACCACGGTGAGCGCAGCGCCGGCCAGGCCGCGCTGTCGCGCACCCACTCGAACTGCGCCAGGCCGTAGTACAGCAGGAACAGCTGCACCAGCAGCGGCGTGCCGCGGATCACGTAGGTGAAGCACCAGACCGGCCGCCAGGCCCACGGCGAGGGCAGGCTGCGCAGCATGGCCAGCGGCAGCGCCGCGGCCAGGCCGACGGCCAGCGCGGCGAGCAGCAGCTGCAGCGTGACCCAGGCGCCGCCGGCATACAGCGGCAGGCTGTCGGTGATGACCTGCAGGTTCACAGTGCCGCCACCCGCTGCCCGACCGCCAGGCGGCGTCCGAGCCAGACGAAGAAGGCCTCCGACAGCGAGGTGAAGGCAAGGTAGACGATGCCGACCGCGAGGTAGAACAGGAACGGCTCGCGGGTCGCGCCGGCGGCCTGCGCGGCGCGGTTCATCAGGTCGGACAGGCCGATCACCGAGACGATCGCCGTCGACTTGACCATCACCAGCCAGTTGTTCGACAGCCCCGGCAAGGCATGGCGCAGCATCTGCGGGCCGACGATGCGCGAGAGCACCTGCGTGCGCGTGAAGCCGAAGGCCTCGGCCGCTTCGCGCTGGCCGGCCGGCACCGCCAGCCAGGCGCCGCGCAGCACCTCGGTGAAGTAGGCGCCGAAGATGAAGCCGATGGTCAGCACGCCGGCCACGAAGGGATCGATGTCGACGTAACCCCAGCCGAGCGCCTCGCCGAGCGCGTTGACCGCCGTCTGCCCGCCGTAGAAGACCAGCAGCATCAGCACCAGGTCGGGCACGGCGCGGATCAGCGTGGTGTAGAGCTGCGCGGCGCGGCGCGGCAGCGCATGGTGCGACAGCTTGGCCAGCGCGCCGACCAGCCCGAGCAGCAGCGCGATCGCCAGCGAGGCGAACGCCACCGACAGCGTCAGCAGCGCACCCTGCAGCAGCGAGAGCGTGTAGCCGTGCAGCATCGCCTCACTTGCCGTAGACGTCGAAGTCGAAGTACCGGTCCTGGATCTTCTTGTAGGTGCCGCTGGCGCGGATGCCCTGGATCGCCGCGTTGAACTTCTGCGCCAGCGCCTCGTCGGCCTTGCGCACGGCGATGCTGGAGCCGCTGCCGAAGTACTTCTCGTCGTTGTAGTCGGGGCCGAAGAAGGCGAAGCCCTTGCCCTGCGGCTTCTTCAGGAAGCCGCCGTCGACGGCCACCGAGTCGCCCATCGCCACGTCGATGCGCCCGGCGGCGAGGTCGAGGTAGACCTCGTCGGCCTTGGCGTAGCGCACGATCTCGCTCTGCTTGAACATCTCGGTGACGAAGCGGTCGTGGATGGTCGAGCGCTGCACGCCGATCTTCTTGCCCTTCAGCGCCTCGGCCGTGGCCTGCAGGCCCGCGCCCGACTTGGCGACCAGCCGCGCCGGCGTGTTGTAGTACTTCTGGCTGAAGTTGACCGACTTGCGGCGCTCGTCGGTGGCCGCCATCGACGCGATGATGGCGTCGAACTTGCGTGCGTTCAGCGCCGGGATCATGCCGTCCCACTCCTGCTGCACCAGCGTGCACTCGGCCTTCATCTCGGCGCACAGCGCGTTGGCCATGTCGATGTCGAAGCCCTTCAGCTTGCCGTCGGGGCCGACCTCGCTGAACGGCGGGTAGGCGCCTTCGACGCCGATGCGGATCTTCTTCCAGTCGGGCGCCTGGGCGTGGGCGGTGGCGGCGAACGCCAGCAGGGCGGCGAGGAGGGCAAGGCGGCGGTGCATGGGGGCTCCAGAGGAAGAGGACAGGGCGAGCGTGGTGCCGAGACTAACGTGACCAGGGCTGGTACAGCGGCAGCGCCAGCCGCACCGGGGCGATGTCCAGGCCGAGGCGGTGCACGGTGTAGTCCTCGCCGGCGGAGGTCTCGCTGTACCAGCCGAGCGCGCCCGCGGTCTTGTAGAGGCGGAACTCGAAGCCGAGCGGCGCCAGCGGGTCGTTCGGCACCGGTCGCGGGTCGAAGGCCAGCCCGCGCACCTCGTCGTAGCGCGCGTCGATCAGCATGCCCATCGCGGTGGCGATGGTGCCGTCGCCGAGCATGTCGACGTGGAAAGCCTGCTCGGTGTAGTAGGGCTTGTAGCCGGGTGCGGCCGGGTCGATGAACTGGCCGCGGCGCTTGTCCTCCGACGGCGTCAGCTCGCGGCGTGCCATGTCGTAGCTGTCGCCGCCTTGCAGCAGGCTCAGGCGCACGCCGCGCAGGTTGAAGGCGCCGGCGCGCGCGTCGCTGCTCGCCTCGCTCAGGTCGACCAGCATCGCGCTGCCGCCGAGGATGTCGATGCGCTCGCCGCGCACCGCCGCGGCCGCGTCCTCCTCGACGCCAAGGCCCAGCGTGTAGCCGCGTGCGTGCATCAGCGGCAGCATGCGGCCGAGCCGGCCGCGCTTGAGGAAGTGCTGGTCGACGAACAGGCGGTCGCCGACGAAGCCGAGCCCGGCACCCCATTCCTTGCCTTCGGCGAAGCGGCCCTTCATGACACCCAGCACGTTGGGTGCGTCGCGGAACATCGTGCGGCTCATGATCGCCGCGCCGGCCGAGGTGCCGGCGACCACGCCGCCACGGTCGAGCACGCCCCACACCGCCTTGAGCAGCGGTGACATCTCGCCGCCGGGCGCGAAGCCGTCGACAATGCGGTCCTGCGAGCCGCCCGTGAAGAACACGCCGCGCGCGTCGCGCAGCGACTCGACGAAGGCCGGGTCGCGCACCGCGTCGGCGATCGGCCGTTCCTTCAGCAGCGGCGAGACCGGCAGGATGCTGGTCTGTGCGCCGCGGCGCCGCAGTTGTTCGGCGGCGGCTTCGGCCGCCGCCAGCGGTGACTCGCTGGCGGTGCCGAAGACCACGAAACGCGCGCCGCGCCCGCCGGCCAGCGCCACGAGCCGCTCCCACACGGCGTCGTGGCTGGACTTCAGGCCGCCACCGATCGGGACCGCCCAGCCGCGCGGCGCAGCCGCATCGGCGGCGCGGGCCAGCGGCGCGAGGCCGGTGGCGCCGAGCAGCACGAGAGCGGAGCGCAGGGCGGCGCGGCGGTCGAGATGCAATGGCGGCATGGAGCAAACACCGGCGGGCGGCCGGGATGACAGCGACGGGTACGATCTTGTCATCCCTTTCGCCACGCGGCGGCGCGGCGAATTGCGGCGAAGCGACGGCCACTTGCCGTCTTGCGACCGCTGCGGGAAGACGTCAGGCCGTGCAAGCCACGACCTTCCTAGACTGCGTCGCATCCCGCGCTCACGGAGTCCCGCATGCCCGCTCGCCGCCCCCGTCCCGCTCCCGCCTTCGCGCTGAAGGCCACCGTCCAGGCCCTGCTGCTGTTGGGCAGCGCCGGCGCGCTGGCACAGAGCAGCGAGTTGCCGCGCGTGGAGGTGACCGGCAGCCTGATCAAGCGCATCGAGTCGGAAGCGGCGCTGCCGGTGCAGGTGATCACCCGCGGCGACATCGTCAAGGCCGGTGCCACCACCGCGGCCGAGATCGTCGCCACGCTGTCGGCCAGCGCGAACAACCTGACCGACGGCGTCAGCATCGGCACTGGCGGCTTCAAGGACCAGATGGGCTTCAACTCGGCCAACCTGCGCGGCCTGGGCACCAGCTCGACGCTGGTGCTGCTCAACGGCCGGCGCATGGCCAACTTCGCGTCGCCCGGCGACGACGTCGGCGTCGACCTCAACAACATCCCCGCCGCGGCGATCGAGCGTGTCGAGATCCTGCTCGACGGCGCCTCGGCGATCTACGGCACCGATGCGATCGGCGGCGTGGTGAACTTCATCACCCGCAAGGACTACCAGGGCGTGCAGCTCGACGCCAGCCTGGCCAAGACGCAGGAGGGCGGCGCAGGCAAGCGCACCTTCGCGATGGCGGCGGGCAAGGGTCAGATCGAGCGCGACGGCTTCAACGTCTTCGGCGTGCTCGACTACCAGGAGACCTCGGCGCTGCGCACCTCGCAGCGCAAGTTCATCGACGACCTGAAGATCCCGCAGCGCCTGCCCTACCTGCTGTCGTCGGCCAGCTTTCCGGGCAACATCCGCCTGTCCAGCGACCAGCGCGACTACCTGCAGAGCCAGAACTTCACGATCAACGGCAAGCCTATCGTCAACCGCACGATCAACCTCAGCGCGCCGAACTGCCAGCCGCCGCATTCGCTGTATCTGCCCGACGGCATCGGCGGCGAGGACGGCTGCACCTACGACTTCATGCGCGACCTCGAGCTGTACCCGAAGTCGAACAAGGTCGGCGCGCTCGGCCGCGGCGTGCTGAAGCTGGATGGCGACCATCAGCTGTTCGCCGAGGTCTCGCTGACGCGCTCGCGCACCTACTACGTCGGTACCAGCAACCGCGTCGACGGCGACATGGACGTCAGCCTGATCCCCGAGCTGGCCGCCACCGGGCTGGGCGCGGCGCTGCCCGACGACCGCATCATCACCGTGCGCACCCGCCTGCTCGAGGCCGGCAACCGCACCAGCGAGCTGACCAGCACCGGCACGCGCATGGTGCTGGGCTCCACCGGCACAGTGATGGGGTGGGACTACGACGCGGCGCTGAACCACAGCGTCAACCGCGTCGCCGACCGCGACAAGCACGGCTACCTGCTCTACGACCGCGTGATGCAGGGCTTCGCCACCGGGCTGATCAACCCCTTCGGCCCGTCCAGCGCGGCGGGGCAGGCCTACCTCGCCTCGGCGCAGATCGACCAGGAGGTGCGCTCGGCGCGCGGCGGCATGGATTCGGTCGATGCGAAGATCACGCGCAGCATCGGCAAGCTGGCCGGCGGCGAGGTGGCGCTGGCGCTGGGCGGCGAGTTCCGCCGCGAGGGCACCAGCTCGCGTGCCTCCGACCTGCTGCTGTCCGACAACATCGTCGGCGACGCCACGCCGGGCGACTCGCAGTTCAGCGACCGCTCGCGCAAGGTGGCGGCGGTGTTCGGCGAGCTGCTCGCGCCGGTCACCAAGGAGCTGGAGCTGCAGTTCGCGCTGCGCCACGACCGCTACCAGTCGGTGGGCAGCACCACCAACCCGAAGATCGGCGTGCGCTACCAGCCGAGCAAGGAACTGCTGCTGCGCGGCTCGGCCGGCACCGGCTTCCGCGCGCCTTCGGTCAACGACATGTACCGCCCGACCAAGACCGGCGAGACGGCGGTGCTGCCCGACCCGGTCTGCATGGCCGAGAACGACAACGACCTGGCGACCTGTGCCGACTTCTGGGAGACGCGTACCTACGCCAACAAGAAGCTCAAGCCGGAGCGCTCGCGGCAGTTCTCGCTCGGCGTCGTCGCGGTGGCCAGCGCCAACTGGAGCTTCAGTGTCGACTACTGGAACATCACCAAGAAGGACCTGATCAGCACCATCGGCGACGACGTCATCCTCGGCAGCGGCGGCAAGTACGAGAACCTGATCCACCGCTACAACGAGGACGAGGGCCTGGAAGGCTGCGACTACGACCCGAGCGATTCGACGATCTGCTTCATCGAACTGCACAAGGAGAACCGCGGCAAGCAGAAGTCCTCGGGCCTCGACATCACGATCGACCTGAGGGGCGTGAAGACGGAGTTCGGCCAGTTCGGCGCGAAGCTGGTCGGCACGGTGGCACTCAGCTCGAAGAAGCAGACCGGCTACGGCGACCCCTTCGTCAGCGACCTCGGCAAGTTCGTCACCAACGGCGTCGTGCAGCGCTGGCGGCACCGCCTGACGGTGGACTGGGAGCAGGGCCCGTGGAGCCTGGCGCTGAGCAACAGCTACCTGTCGGCCTACACCGACCAGAACTCGGCCATCGATACCGACGCCGGTGCGGTGGTGCAGCCGAACAAGGTCAAGGCCTACTCGCTGTGGGACCTGGCCGGCGCCTTCAACGCCAGCGAGTCGCTGACGCTGCGCGCCGGCATCAAGAACCTGGCGAACACTTCGCCGCCGTTCTCCAACCAGGCCTACTTCTTCATCTCGGGCTACGACCCCAGCTACACCGATCCGCGCGGCCGCAGCTTCTACGTCTCGGCGACCTACGCATTCAAGTGAAGCTTGCGGGCGGCTCGCGGCCTTGGGCGATCGCTTGAAGACCTCGCCGGGCTTGCGCGAGTCGGGCCATGGGTGAAGGCTTGCGCTCATGTCCTCCGGACTCGCTGCGCGAATCCTCCTCCCTTTACTTCGCTCCAGCCTTCACCCACCGCCCCGCAGGCAGTACCGCTGGCGCAGGGCGCCAAGGCTTCTGGTGCCCAGAGGCGCGCTGGGTGCTTGTGCTGGAGCGAAGTAAAGGAGGAGGACCCGCGAAGCGGGTCCGGAGGACATGAGCGGAACACAAGCCCCAGTGTGCCGCGGCCGCTCCAACCGACCGCATGGTCGAAGGACTGTTCAGGGGCCGTAAACGGAAAGAAGCCGGGAGCAGGTCAGGCCGGCACCGCCGGCAGCCCCGACAGCGCCATCGCCAGCTCCTTCTCGTCGTAGGGCTGGTCCACCAGCTTGCCGGCGGCGTAGTTGCTGTAGGCGCTCATGTCGAAGTGGCCGTGGCCGCAGAGGTTGAACAGGATCACCTCGCTGCGGCCTTCGCGCTTGCAGCGCAAGGCCTCTTCGACGGCGCCCTTGACGGCGTGGTTGGCCTCGGGCGCCGGCACGATGCCTTCGCTGCGCGCGAACAGCACGCCGGCTTCGAAACAGGCGTTCTGGTGGTAGGCCACCGCCTCGATCAGGTTCAGCTCCTTCAGGTGCGAGACCAACGGCGCCATGCCGTGGTAGCGCAGCCCGCCGGCATGGAATCCCGGCGGCGTGAAGGTGCTGCCCAGCGTGTGCATCTTGGTCAGCGGCGTCAGGTGCGCGGTGTCGCCGAAGTCGTAGGCGTACTTGCCACGCGTCAGCGAGGGGCAGGCGGCCGGCTCCACCGCGACGATGCGGCGCTGCTTGGTCCTGCCCTTGCCACGCAGCTGCTGGCCGATGAACGGGAAGCTGATGCCGGCGAAGTTGCTGCCGCCGCCGGTGCAGCCGACCACCACGTCGGGGTCGTCGCCGGCCATTTCGAGCTGCAGCATCGCCTCCTGGCCGATGATGGTCTGGTGCATCAGCACGTGGTTGAGCACCGAGCCGAGCGCGTACTTGGTGTCGTCGTGGGTCGCCGCCACCTCCACCGCCTCGGAGATTGCGATGCCTAGCGAGCCCGGGTGGTTCGGGTCCTTGGCGAGGATGGCGCGGCCTGAGTTCGTCTCGTTCGACGGGCTGGCGATGCAGCGCGCGCCGTAGGTCTCCATCAGCGCGCGGCGGTAGGGCTTCTGGTCGTACGAGACGCGCACCTGGAACACGGTCACGTCGATGCCGAACAGCGCGCCGGCGAACGCCAGCGACGAACCCCATTGGCCGGCGCCGGTCTCGGTGGCGATCTTGCGGATGCCGGCCTGGGCGTTGTACCAGGCCTGCGGCACCGCGGTGTTCGGCTTGTGCGAGCCGGCCGGCGACACGCCTTCGTACTTGTAGTAGATCTTCGCCGGCGTGCCCAGCGCCTTCTCGAGGCGGTGCGCGCGGACCAGCGGCGACGGCCGCCAGAGCCGGAACACCTCGCGCACCGGTTCGGGGATGGGCACCTCGCGTTCGCTGCTGACCTCCTGCAGGATCAGCTCCATCGGGAACAGCGGCGCCAGGTCGTCGGGGCCGACCGGCTGCAGCGTGCCGGGGTGCAGCACGGCCGGTGCCGGCGTCGGCAGGTCGGCGGCGATGTTGTACCAGTGCCTGGGCATCCGGCTCTCGTCGAGCAGGAACTTGGTGGTGGTGCTCATCGTGGGCTCCTCGGTGTCAAGCGCTGTCATGCTAGGACCTGTGGACTGCGTCACGGCCTCAGGTTTTCCCCGCCGGGGCCGATCACACCGGCGCGCGGCGCGCTGCCAGAATCGCCGAGATCCATCATGCCGACCCGTTTCTTCCTCCTGCTGGCCCTGACCCTCGCCGCGCCGCTGGCGTCGGCGCAGGACGACGCCACGCGCCGCGCCGAGCGCGAGGCGAGCAACCCGATGCGCATGATCATCGAGGCGGCCAAGATCAAGCCCAAGGTGAAGGCAGCGGAGCCGGCCAGGCCGGCCGAGGCGCCGCGCCCGGTCGTGCGACCCGCCGTCGAGGCCGCAGCGCCGGCGGCGGCCGAGCCACGGCCTGCGGCACCGGTCGCCGCCGCCACGCCTCCCGCGCCGCCGCCGTCGACCACGCCGGTCGTCACCGCCCAGACGGCGCCGCTGGCCGCCGCTGCAGTGGAAGCGCCGGCCGCGCCCGTCGTGCTGCCGCCGGCCGGTCCGCCGGAGTCCGCGGTCGCCACCGTCGAGGCCAGTGCCACGCCGCGCTCCGACAGCCTCGTCGCGGCCGCGCAGGCGGCAGCCGAGCCCGAGCCCGCGGCCCTGAAGCTGGCCAGCGTCGTCGAGCCCGAGATGCCCCGGCGGCTGATCGGCAAGGTGCGTGGCGAGGTGCAGGTGCACGTGGCCTTCACGGTGCAGGCCGACGGCCGCGTGGCCGACGCCGCGGTGCGCCGCTCCAGCCACCCGACCATGGATGCCGCGGTGCTCGAGGCGGTGCGCCAGTGGCGCTACGAACCGATCGCGGCCGCGCGGCCGCACGAAGTCCAGCTGGTGCTGCGCCCGCCGGAGTGAGCCGGGCGCGCGTCGCGCCTCAGGGCTGCAGCACCTCGAGCGCGCGGTCCATGCCGCCGTCCATGATCGAGATCATCGCCTGCTCGCGCACCGCGGGCTTGGGGTGGAAGGCGATCGACAACCCGGCTGCGCCCATCATCGGCAGGTCGTTGGCGCCGTCGCCGACGGCGATGGTCTGGTCCATCGCGATGCCCATCAGCTCGGCAACCTCGAGCAGCACGCGGCGCTTCTCGGCACCGTCGACGATGTCGCCCCAGGGGCGGTCGAAGAGGGTGCCGGTCAGCCGGCCGTTGGCCACGCCCAGCGTGTTGGCGCGGGCGAAGTCCAGCTTCAGCTGGCCGCGGATGCGCTCGCTGAAGAAGGTGAAGCCGCCGGAGACCAGCAGCGTCTTCAGCCCGGCCGCCTGGCAGGCCTCGACGAAGGCCTGCACGCCGGGGTTCAGGCGCAGCTTCTCGGCCCAGACCTGCTCCAGCGCGGCCACCGGCACGCCGGCCAGCAGCGCCACGCGACGGCGCAGGCTGTCCTTGTAGTCGGCGATCTCGCCGCGCATCGCGGCCTCGGTGATCTCGGCCACCTCGACCTTGCGGCCGGCCGCGTCGGCGATCTCGTCGACACACTCGATGTTGATCAGCGTCGAGTCCATGTCGAACGCGACCAGCCGGAAGTCGGCCAGGCGCAGCGGTGGCACGAAGCCGCGGATGAAGAGGCCGGGAGCGTGTTCGGAGACAGACATCGGCGTGCATGTTACCCGGCCGATGCCGGCGCTCAGCGTGCCTCGAGCACCTGCGAGAGCACGCGGATCTGCGCGCGGGTGTCGTCGCCGACCAGGCTGCGCACGGTGTCGTCGTCGCTGGCCGGCGAGACGCCGGCACGCTGCAGCCGCTCGCGCAGCTGCGCGGGCGTGGTCTTCGCGACCTGGGCCAGCACCGGCAGCGGCGCGTCGGCCAGCGCCCGCAGCGGCGGCACGAAGGGCGGTTCGCCCTGGCCGCCCAGCGGCAGGAAGGACGCGGCCAGCAGCAGCGCGAAGAAGGCCAGCGCGGCGCGCCCGCGCCAGCCGGCCAGGTGACGGCGCAGGGCGGGCCAGTTGACCGTGCCGTGCAGCACCACGCCGCCGAGCAGCACCCAGCCCAGCCACTCGTGGGCCGTCTTGTTCAGGCCGCTGTCGGCATGGAAGAACATCAGCACGCCGGTCACGGCCAGCAGGCCGAAGGCGCCCATCGTGATCGGGGTGATCCAGTCGCGTTGCAGTCTCATCGTGTCCTCTTGGTTCGATGACCCGATGTTGCGTGGTGGCGGTGTCCCCCGTGCTGCGGTCGTGTTGCTGCAGGTGAAGCCATTTGCGCCAGCGCAAGCGTGCGCAGGATTGACAGCCTGCAGGCCGGCACCGACCATCGCGCTCGCGACGAGGAGGGGGCATGACGACAGGCATCTTCATCAGCTACCGGCGCGACGACACCCGCCAGGCGGCCGGCCGCCTGGCCGACGACCTCGGCGATGCGCTCGGCGCCGAGCGCATCTTCCGCGACATCGAGAAGATCGAACTCGGCGTCGACTTCGAGCAGGCGCTCAACCAGGCGCTGGTCAATTGCGAGGTGATGCTGGTGCTGATCGGCCGGCAGTGGAGTGCGATCACCGATGCCCAGGGTCGGCGTCGACTCGAGCAGCCGGGCGACTGGATCCGCACCGAGATCGTCACCGCGCTGCGGCGCGGCATCCGCGTCGTGCCGGTGCTGATCGACGGCGCGGACCTGCCGCAGGAGTCCGAGCTGCCCGAAGACCTCAAGCCGCTGGTGCGGCGTCAGGCGCTCGCCGTGGAGGACGCCCGCTGGAAGAGCGACATGGGGCGGCTGGCCGAATCGCTGTCGCGGCTGGGCGGCGCCGCGCCTCGGCCCGCCGCCGCGCCGCCGACGCCGGTGGCCGCCGTGGCGGCGCCGCTGGCGAGCCCAGCGGCGGCGTCGGGCACCTCGCCCTGGAAGGCCGGTGCCATCGGCGCCGGCGTGGTGGTGCTGCTGGTCATCCTGCTGGTGATCTGGGCCGACTCGGAGTGAGCGGCCGGCCTCCGCCGGCTCAGGCGGTGGCCGCCCGGGGCGTGCCCAGCGAGCGCAGCACGTCGCGGATCAGCTGGGCGCGGTCCTTGGGCTCGGGCGTGTCGCGCTCGATGCGCAGCTTGTCGTTGCCGGCCAGCTTGATGTGCCGGTTCTTCTGCACCAGCTCGATGATCTTCATCGCGTCGACCGGCGGATTCGGCCGGAAGCTGATCACCATCAGCTTCGGCGCCGCGTCGATCTTCAGCACGCCGTAGGGCTTGGCCAGCACGCGCAGGCGGTGCACGTCGAACAGGGTCTGGCCCTGCGGCGGCAGCTTGCCGAAGCGGTCGGTGATCTCCTCCAGCATCGCGTCGATCTGCTCGGGCTTCTCGGCCGTCGCCAGGCGCTTGTAGAGGCTCAAGCGGGTGTGCACGTCGCCGCAGTAGGCATCGGGCAGCAGCGCCGGCGCGTGCAGGTTGATCTCGGTGGCGGCCGACAGCGGCGACAGCAGGTCGGGTTCGCGCCCGGCCTTCAGCGAGCGCACGGCCTCCGACAGCATGTCGTTGTAGAGCTGGAAGCCGACCTCCATCATGTTGCCGCTCTGGTTCTCGCCCAGCACCTCGCCGGCGCCGCGGATCTCCAGGTCGTGCATCGCCAGGTAGAAGCCGGAGCCCAGCTCCTCCATGTTCTGGATCGCCTCCAGCCGCTGGCCGGCCTGCTTGGTCAGTCCCTCGACGTCGGGCACCAGCAGGTAGGCGTAGGCCTGGTGGTGCGAGCGGCCGACCCGCCCGCGCAGCTGGTGCAGCTGGGCGAGGCCGAACTTGTCGGCGCGGCTGATCACGATGGTGTTGGCGCTCGGCACGTCGATGCCGGTCTCGATGATGGTCGAGCACAGCAGCAGATTGTGACGCTGGGCGACGAAGTCGCGCATCACGTGCTCCAGCTCCCGCTCGGGCATCTGGCCGTGGGCAATGGCGATGCGCGCCTCGGGCAGCAACTCGGCCAGCTTGTCGCGCCGCGCGACGATGGTGTCGACCTCGTTGTGGAGGAAGTAGACCTGGCCGCCGCGTTTCAGCTCGCGCAGCACCGCCTCGCGGATCGTGCCGCTGCTCTCGTTGCGCACGAAGGTCTTGATCGCCAGGCGGCGCTGCGGCGCGGTGGCGATCACGCTGAGGTCGCGCAGCCCTTCGAGCGCCATGCCCAGCGTGCGCGGGATCGGCGTGGCGGTCAGCGTCAGCACGTCGACCTCGGCGCGCAGCGCCTTGATCGCCTCCTTGTGGCGCACGCCGAAGCGGTGCTCCTCGTCGATCACCAGCAGGCCCAGGCGCTTGAACTTCACCGTCTGGGACAGCAGCTTGTGCGTGCCGACGACGATGTCGATGGTGCCGTCTTCGATGCCCTCCATCGCCGCCTTGACTTCCTTGGGCGAGCGGAAGCGCGACAGCTCGGCGACCTTGACCGGCCACTTGCCGAAGCGGTCGGCGATGTTCTGGTAGTGCTGCTCGGCCAGCAGCGTGGTCGGCGCCAGGATGGCGACCTGCTTGCCGCCGGTCACCGCGACGAAGGCGGCACGCAGCGCCACCTCGGTCTTGCCGAAGCCGACGTCGCCGCAGACGAGCCGGTCCATCGGCTTGGGGCTGACCATGTCCTGGATCACCGCGTGGATGGCGGCCTGCTGGTCGGGCGTCTCCTCGAAGCCGAAGCTGGCGGCGAAGGCCTCGTAGTCGTGCGGCTGGAAGCGGAACGCGAAGCCCTCGCGCGCGGCGCGGCGGGCGTACAGGTTCAGCAGTTCGGCGGCGGTGTCGCGCACCTGCTCGGCGGCCTTGCGCCTGGCCTTGTCCCACTGGCCCGAGCCGAGCTTGTGCAGCGGCGCCTCGTCCGGGCTGACGCCGGTGTAGCGCGCGATCAGGTGCAGCTGCGCGACCGGCACGTACAGCGTCGCCTTGTCGGCGTACTCGAGGTGCAGGAACTCCGAAGGCCCGTCGCCGAGGTCGATGTTCATCAGCCCGACGTAGCGGCCGATGCCGTGGTTGACGTGCACCACCGGGTCGCCGACCTTCAGCTCCGACAGGTCCTTGATCAGCGCGTTGACGTCGCTGACCTGCTCCTGCTTGCGGCGCCGGCGTGCCGTCGGCGAGGTGGCGAAGAGCTCGGTCTCGGTGACGAACTGGATCGTCTTGCCGTCGGCCGGTTCGTGCCAGAAGAAGCCGGCCGCCAGCGGCGCGACGCTGATCGCGAAATGTTCGTCGCCGGCCTCGAACTCGGCCAGCGAGGCGACGGTCGGCGGCTCGATGCGGTTGTCGCGCAGCAGCTCGAGCAGGCTCTCGCGCCGGCCGTCGCTCTCGGCGACGATCAGCACACGGTGCGGTGTCGACTGCACGTGCTGCTGCAGCCGTGCCAGCGGCTCGGGCGCGCCGCGGTCGACACTGAGCTCGGGCAGCGGCCGCGCCCAGTCGACGGGTTCGTTGCTACGCAGCGCCAGCGTCGCCAGCGCATTGGCGCGGGCAAAGAAGTCCTCGCTGCGCAGGAACAGGTCCTCCGGCGGCAGGATCGGCCGCTCGCGGTCGTGCTGCAGGAAGCGGTGCCGCTCGCGCGTGTCGGTCCAGAAGCGGTTCAACGCCTCGTCGATCTCGCCGTGCAGCGCGAGTACCGCGGCCTCGCCGAGATAGTCGAACAGCGTCGCGGTCTGGTCGAAGAACAGCGGCAGGTAGTACTCGATGCCCGCGGTCGCGATGCCGGTGCCGATGTCCTTGTACAGGCGCACCTTGGTCGGGTCGCCTTCCATCTTCTCGCGCCAGCGGGCGCGGAAGGCGGTGCGCGCGTCCTCGTCCATCGGGAACTCGCGGCCGGGCAGCAGGCGTACTTCGGGCACCGGGTAGAGGCTGCGCTGCGAGTCGGGGTCGAAGGTGCGGATCGAGTCGACCTCGTCGCCGAACAGGTCGACGCGGTAGGGCACCGCCGAGCCCATCGGGAACAGGTCGATCAGCCCGCCACGCACCGCGTACTCGCCGGGCGACACCACCTGGCTGACGTGCGTGTAGCCGGCCAGCGTCAGCTGGCTCTTCAGCGCCGCTTCGTCGAGCCGCTGCTTCTGCTTGAAGTGGAAGGTGTAGGCGGCCAGAAAGCTCGGCGGCGCGAGGCGCACCAGCGCAGTGGACGCGGGCAGCAGCACGACATCGACGTCGCCCTGTCTGGATGCGCCACAGCGTCGCCAGCCGTTCGGAGATCAGGTCCTGGTGCGGGCTGAAGGTGTCGTAGGGCAGCGTCTCCCAGTCGGGGAAGACGGCGATGCGCAGGCCCGGTGCGAAGAAGGCCAGTTCGCCCTCGAGCCGCTGGGTGTCGGCCGGCTCGGCGGTGACGATGGCGACGAGCTTCTTCTGCGCCGCCTGCGCCTGCGCGAAGCGGGCGAGCAGCAGCGCGTCGGCCGAGCCCAGCGGGCGGGGCAGGGTGAAGCGCTTGCCGGGGGCAATGGCCGGGATCTGCATCGGTTCGGGAGATGGCAAAGCAAAACGCCCCGCGAGGCGCTTCCCACGGGGCGATGGACGGTGCGAATCATACAATTCGCGTCCATTTGCCGCCCCGCATGACCGACGCCTCCGACCCCCGCTGCTACGCGCTGCTGCCCTGTGCCGGCGTCGGTTCGCGCTCCGGCGCGGCGATCCCGAAGCAGTACGTGGCCATCGCCGGCCGTGCCATGGTGGCGCATACGCTGGCGGCGCTGGCCGGCGTGGCGCGCCTGGCCGCCACGCTGGTGGTGCTGGCACCCGACGACGAACTGTTCGAGCAGCACGTGCCCGGCTTTGCCGGCGAACGCGGCTGGGTCTGCCGGCGTGGAGGAGCGCAGCGCGCCGATACGGTGGCCGCCGGCCTGGCCGACCTGCTGGAACGCGGCGCGCGCGAGCACGACTGGGTGCTGGTGCACGACGCCGCGCGCTGCCTGGTGCGCGCCGAGTGGGTCGACCGCTTGATCGACGCCTGCCTGGCCGATCAGGTCGGCGGGCTGCTCGCGCTGCCGGTGGCCGACACGCTCAAGCGCGCCGAGGGCGGGCGTGTCGCGCAGACGCTGCCGCGCGGCGACAAGTGGGCGGCACAGACGCCGCAGATGTTCCGCATCGGCATGCTGCGCGATGCGCTGCGCCATGCCGGCACGGCGGTGACGGACGATGCCAGCGCGATCGAGGCTCTGGGCCTGCGGCCGCTGTTGGTCGAGGGCGATGCCGCCAACCTCAAGGTCACCTGGCCCTCCGACTTCATGCTCGCCGAACGCGTGCTGGCCGCGCGCCTCCAAGGAGACTCATGAACCTGCCCAACATCCGCATCGGTGAAGGCTGGGACAGCCACCGGCTCGTCGAGGGCCGCCCGCTGGTGCTCGGCGGCGTGACGATCCCGCACAGCCACGGCCTGTTCGGCCACTCCGACGCCGACGCCTTGTGCCACGCGATCACCGACGCGCTGTTCGGCGCGCTGGCGCTGGGCGACATCGGCCACCACTTTCCCGACACCGACGAACGTTTCCGCGGCGCCGACTCGCTGGCGCTGCTGGCCGAAGCCGGACGCCGTGTGCAGCAGGCCGGCTGGCTGGTCGCCAACGTCGACAGCACCATCGTCGCGCAGGCGCCGAAGATGGCGCCGCACATCCTGGCGATGCGCCAGCGCATCGCCGGGGCGCTGGCGATCAAGATCGAGCAGGTCAGCGTGAAGGCGAAGACCGCCGAGGGCCTCGGCCCGGTCGGCGAGGGGCAGTCCATGGAGGCACGCGCGGTGTGCCTGCTCTACACGCTGCGCCGGCCGGTGGTGCCGGCCTGAGGCGTTGCAGGCTCAGGGCGCCTTCTTCAGCCGGATGTGCGCCACCAGCCCGCCCTCGGGCGCGTTGGTGACCTCGAAGGCACCGCCCATGCGCTGCACCGCCTTCTCGACGATCGCCAGGCCCAGGCCGGCGCCGGTGGCGGCGGTGCGTGCGGCGTCGCCACGGAAGAAGGGCGTGGTCAGCTGGCCCAGCTTGGCCGGGTCGACGCCCGGGCCGTGGTCGCGCACGCTGAGGATCACCCACGGCCCGGTGCGCGCGTAGGTCACCACCACGCGGGCGATGCCGGTGTCGGTGCTGCGGCCATAGCGGCGCGCGTTCTCGAACAGGTTCTGCAGCACGCGGCCGAGTTCGGTCTCGTCGGCCATCACCTTGGTGTCGATCGCGACGCGCGCGGTGATGCGGATCTGGCTGGTGTCGCGGAACGCCGCCATCTCGCGGTCGACCAGGCTGGACAGGTGCACCGGCACCAGCTTGACGTCGCCCGGTCGGGCGTAGTCCATGAACTTGTCGATGATGGCGTCGAGCTGGTCGATGTCGGAGGCCATGTTGCGCTTGGCCTCGTCGTCGTTGACGCTCATCTCGGCCTCCAGCCGCAGCCGCGCCAGCGGCGTGCGCAGGTCGTGGCTGATGCCGGCCAGCATCACCGCGCGGTCTTCCTCGACCTTGGCGAGCTCGCGCGCCATGCGGTTGAAGCCCATGTTGACCTGGCGGATCTCGCTGGTCATCGTGTTCTCGTCGAGCACCGAGTCGAACTCGCCCTCGCGGATGCGGCTGGCGGCGAACGACAGCTCCTGCAGCGGCCGGTTGATCGCGCGGGCGATCAGCGCCGAGCCGAAGATCGAGGCCAGCACCGCGATGCCGCCCCACAGGCCCAGCGTGCTCCAGGTCAGCGCGGCGACACGCGACGATTCGGCCTGCAGCCAGTACGGGTCCTTGTCGATGCTGAAGCCGACCCACAGGCCCGGCTGCTTGTTGACCGAGCTGGCGACCACGGTGTCCGGGCCTAGCTGGGCACGCAGCTCGGAGCCGATCGCCTTCGAGAAGCGGTCGACCTCGAAGGGTTCCCACTTGTCGCCCGGCTCGCGCGGCGACAGCCGCACCGACTCCTGCTTGGCCATGGTCTTGATCAGCGCGACGCGATTGATCGTGTCGCTGGCCTGCAGCGCGGTGCGCGCCAGGTTGACCAGTGCCGCGATCTGCTGCGCCGCCTGCACCGCACGCGGCTCGAACTCGAGCGCGCGGAAGGTCTGCGTCCAGGCGAACACGCCGCCGACCAGCAGCAGCGCCAGCAAGAAGAAGGTGCGCCAGAACAGGCTGAAGGCGACTTTGCTGCGGGCCATCCGGGTGCGGCGGTGTGAAACGGGCGTGTGAAAACGTCAGGGCGACGACCGGGGCGCAAAAAAGGCCCCGACGAGCGGGGCCGTGGTGCCGCCGGGCCGGCGCGGTGTCATGCGGTGCCGTCCGGCACGAACACGTAGCCCACGCCCCACACCGTCTGGATGTAGCGCGGCTGCGCCGGGTCGGGCTCGATCATCTTGCGCAGCCGCGAGATCTGCACGTCGAGGCTGCGGTCGAAGGGCTCGAACTCGCGGCCACGCGCCAGCTGCGCCAGCTTGTCGCGCGACAGTGGCTGGCGCGGGTGGCGCACCAGTGCCTTCAGCATCGAGAACTCGCCGGTGGTCAGCGCGATCTGTTCACCGTCCTTGGTCAGCCGGCGCAGCGCGAGGTCGAACTCGAACGGGCCGAAGGTGACGGTCTGCGCTTCCTTGGCGGGCGCGCCCGGGGCTTCCAGCGTCGGGCGGCGGCGCAGCACGGCATGGATGCGGGCGAGCAGCTCGCGCGGGTTGAAGGGCTTGGGCAGATAGTCGTCAGCGCCGACCTCGAGGCCGACGATGCGGTCGACGTCCTCCACCTTTGCGGTCAGCATGATGATCGGCGTCACGTCGTTGGCCGCGCGCAGGCGGCGGCAGATCGACAGGCCATCCTCGCCGGGCAGCATCAGGTCGAGCACGATCAGGTCGACCGTCTCGCGCGTCAGCACGCGGTTCAGCGCCTTCGAGTCCTCGGCGAGCAGCACCTCGAAGCCTTCCTGCGTCAGGTAGCGGCGCAGCAGGTCGCGGATGCGCGCGTCGTCGTCGACGACGACGACACGGTCGGGGCGCTGGTTGGGATTGGTGGCCATCAAGGGAACTCCGAACTTGTAACAGGCGGGATTCTGCGCGGCTTTCCCGGGGGTTTCGGGAGGGCCTGACCATAAGTTACAAATCTTGCCCCGTCGGGCGCCGCCGTGCAATCACCCCGTCAAGACCGCGTGCGCGTATAAGCCTTCGTCGTTCACTTCACGAGGATGGAAACCGATGCGTTCACGACCGTTCGCTCCGCTGCTGCTTGCCGCCGTCACCGTCGCTGCCGGGGCGGCGCAGGCCGAGACGCCGCCGCCGCAAGGCGTGGTGTCGCTCAACGCGAGTGCCAGCGTCGAGGTCACCAAGGACCTGCTCAACGTCGTGCTGACCACCACTCGCGAGGGGCAAGACGCCACGGCCGTGCAGACCCAGCTGAAGCAGGCGCTCGACGCCGCGCTGGCCGAAGCGCGCAAGGTCGCCAGGCCCGGGCAGCTGGAGGTGCAGACCGGCAACTTCTCGCTCTACCCGCGCTACGCGCCCAAGGGTGGCATCAATGGCTGGCAAGGCAGCGCCGAGCTGGTGATCGAGGGCAAGGACATGCCGGCGATCGGCACGCTGACCGGCCGCATCTCGACGATGACGATCGCGCGCGTCAGCTACGGTGTGTCGCGCGAGCTGCGCGAGAAGGTCGAGGGCGAGGTCACCGCGCAGGCCATCGCGCGCTACCGCGCCAAGGCGGCCGAGTACGCGAAGCTGTTCGGCTATACGGGCTACGTGATCCGGGAGGTCAACGTCGGCGCCTCCGAACCGCCGGGCTTCTCGCCGGCGCCGATGATGCGCGCCAAGACGATGTCGGCCGCCGCCGACGAGGCGCTGCCGGTGGAGGCCGGCAAGGCGCCGATCGTCGTCAACGTCAACGGGACGGTCCAGCTGACGAAATGACAGCCCCTCGGCCGATGGATACATCGGCCGGTCCCCCGAGGGAACGCGGGCCAGCTTGGGAGCGGCCCGGCGCTCGGCCCGCTCCGGTTTCGACTACTGTGCCGTCCAGCCGCCGTCGACGGCCCAGGCTTGGCCGTTAACGTTGTCCGCGGCGGCCGAGCTGAGGAACACCGCCAGGTCGCCGAGCTGCTCGGGCGTGGTGAACTGCAGCGAAGGTTGCTTCTCGCCGAGCAGGCGGCGCTTGGCCTCCTCGTTGTCGACGCCGTCCTTGGCGGCACGCGCGTCGACCTGCTTCTGCACCAGCGGCGTCAGCACCCAGCCGGGGCAGATCGCGTTGACGGTCACGCCGGTGGTGGCCAGTTCCAGCGCGCTGGCCTTGGTCAGGCCGACGATGCCGTGCTTGGCCGCCACGTAGGCCGACTTGCCGGCCGAGGCCACCAGGCCATGCGCCGAGGCGATGTTGATGATGCGGCCCCAGTTGTTCCTGCGCATCGCCGGGATCGCCAGGCGCATCGCATGGAAGGCCGAACTGAGGTTGATGGCGATGATCGCGTCCCAGCGCTCGACCGGGAAGTCCTCGACGTTGGCCACGTGCTGGATGCCGGCGTTGTTGACCAGGATGTCGACGCTGCCGAACTCCTTGGCCGCGTAGGCGACCATGGCCTCGATCTCCGCCGGCTTGCTCATGTCGGCGCCGTGGTAGCCGACCTTCACGCCATGGGCCTTGCCGGCCTCGGCGACCTCGGCCTTCGGGCCTTCGGCGTCGCCGAAGCCGTTGAGCACCACATTGGCGCCTGCGGCGGCCAGCCTGCAGGCGATACCCAGGCCGATGCCGCTGGTGGAGCCGGTGACGAGGGCGGTCTTTCCTTTGAGCATGAGGGTTCTCCGACGATTGACTTAGCATCGATTATGAAGAACCAGCTGAATCGAACATGACTGAGCCTCGACAACACGACGTGCAGTGCCTTGGTGCCCGCGGCTTGCATCGCATGGCCTACGTGGAGTGGGGCGACCCGGCCAACCCACGCGTGCTGCTGTGCGTGCACGGCCTGGCCCGGCAGGGGCGCGACTTCGACAGCTTCGCCCAGGCGATGAGCGACCGCTACCGCGTGGTCTGCCCCGACGTCGTCGGCCGCGGCCGCTCCGACTGGCTGGCCGACCCCTCCGGCTACCAGCTTCCGGCCTATGTGGCCGACATGGTGACCCTGCTGGCCCGGCTGGACGCCGCGGAGCTGCACTGGGTCGGCACCTCGATGGGCGGGCTGATCGGCCTCGGCCTCGCCTCGCTGCCGAACTCGCCGCTCAAGAAGCTGGTGCTCAACGACGTCGGACCGAGCATCGAGCCGGCCGCCCTGCAGCGCATCGGCGCCTACCTGGGCCAGCCGCTGCGCTGGAGCAGCGTCGACGAGGCGGCCGACTACCTGTGGAGCATCTCGGCCAGCTTCGGCCCGCACAGCCGCGCGCAGTGGCTGGCGCTGACGCGCCAGATGCTGCGCCCCGATGGTGACGGCTTCAAGCTGCACTACGACCCGGCGATCGCGCTGCCGCTGCGCGCCGTCACGCCCGAACAGGCCAAGGCCGGCGAGGCCCTGCTGTGGGCCGGCTACGACACGCTGCGCATGCCGACGCTGCTGCTGCGCGGCGCCGAGTCCGACCTGCTGTCGAGGGCGACTGCCGAGGCGATGACGCAGCGCGGGCCGAAGGCGACGCTGGTCGAGTTCGCCGGTGTCGGTCATGCGCCGACATTGGTCGCGCCCGGGCAGATCGCCGCCGTGCGGGAGTTCCTGCTCGCGCCATGAAGACCGGGCTGCTGGAGGCGCGCGACGATACGGCGCCCATCGTGCAACTGGCCGAGGTCGTTGACGGCGCGGCCAGCGAGGCCGATCTGGCGCCGCTGGAGCGCGCGCGTGCCTTCGCCGAGCCGCTGCTGGCCGGTCGTGCACTCGACACCGGCGAGGACGCGCTGGCGCACGCCGACGGCGTCGCGGCGGTGCTGCAAGGCATAGGCGCCGCACCGTCGATGCGCGCGGCGGCCTACCTGGTCTACGCCGGCGACTTCCTGAACAAGCCCGACGAGGTGGTGGCCAAGGCCTTCGGTGAGTCCTACGCCAGCCTGGTCAACCATACGCGGAGGCTGGTGCAGATCCAGCGTGCCGCGCGCGAGGCCAAGGTCGAGTCGCAGGACCGCGGCGAGCAGACCGAGCGCGTGCGCAAGATGCTGCTGGCCTTCTCGCGCGACCTGCGCGTCGTGCTGCTGCGCCTGGCCTCGCGCCTGCAGACGCTGCGCTGGTACGCCGCCAGCAAGACCGCCTGCCCGCATGCGCTGGCCGAGGAATCGATGCAGGTGTTCGCGCCGCTGGCCAACCGGCTGGGCATCTGGCAGGTCAAGTGGGAGATCGAGGACCTGTCGTTCCGCTTCCTCGAGCCGCAGCAATACCGCGAGGTGGCGCGCCTGCTCGACGAGAAGCGCGTCGAGCGCGAGCAGGGCGTGGAGGCGTTCCGCATCGAGCTCGGCGCCGAGCTGGCGCGCGCCGGGCTGAAGGCCGAGGTGCAGGGCCGGCCCAAGCACCTGTACAGCATCTGGAAGAAGATGCGCGGCAAGGGTCTGGACTTCGCCCGCGTGTTCGACATCCGTGCGATGCGCGTGATCGTGGCCGACGTGCCGGCCTGCTACGCGGTGCTGGCGCGCGTGCACGAGATCTACCAGGCGGTGCCGGGCGAGTTCGACGACTACATCGCGCGGCCCAAGGCCAACGGCTACCAGTCGCTGCACACCGTGGTGCTGGATGCCGAAGGGCGGCCGGTGGAGATCCAGATCCGCACACGGGCGATGCATGAGCATGCCGAGCACGGCGTGGCCGCGCACTGGGCCTACAAGGAGGCCGGAGCCAAGGGTTATGCCGGCGTCAGTGCCGGCAGCGACTTCGACGCCCAGGTCGCCGAGGCGCGCAAGAGTGTGCTGCGCCAGCTGCTGGCCTGGGAGCGTGATTTCGTCGAGCAGGGGGCGCCGGCCGGCGGGGGCGTCTTCGACGACCGCATCTACGTGTTCACGCCGCAGGCGGCGGTGGTCGAGCTGCCGGCCGGCGCGACGCCGATCGACTTCGCCTACACGCTGCACACCGACCTCGGCCATCGCTGCCGCGGCGCCAAGGTCGACGGCCAGATGGTGCCGCTGAACACCCGCCTGGCCAGCGGCCAGACGGTCGAGGTGACGGCGATCAAGGAAGGCGGCCCCTCGCTCGACTGGCTCAACGCCGAGCTCGGCTTCCTGCAGAGTTCGCGCGGCAAGGCGAAGGTGCGCGCCTGGTTCAACGCGCTGGCGCTGCGCGACACCATCGCGCGTGGCCGCGAGGCGGTCGAGAAGCTGCTGCAGCGCGAAGGCCGCACGGCGATGAAGCTCGACGACCTGGCCACGCAACTCGGCTTCCGCAACGCCGACTCGTTGTTCGAGGTGGTCGGCAAGGACGAGTTCTCGCTGCGCAACATCGAGAGCCTGCTGCGGCCGGCTGAGCCGGCACCCAGCGAGGACGAGGCCATCGTTGCGCGCCACACGCGTGCGCCGGGCCAGGCGCCGCAGGGCGGGGTGCTGGTGGTCGGCGTCGAGTCTCTGCTGACCAGCCTGGCGCGCTGCTGCCGCCCGGCGCCGCCCGATGCGATCGGCGGCTACGTGACACGCGGCAAGGGCGTGGCGATCCACCGCGGCGACTGCAGCAACTTCCGCCAGATGGCCACACGCTCGCCCGAGCGTGTCATCGCGGTCGCCTGGGGCGAGTCGCGCAGCGACCGCGCCGCGGTCTACCCGGTCGACGTGGTCGTCGAGGCGGGCGACCGGCAAGGTCTGCTGCGCGACGTGACCGAGGTGTTCGCCAAGGAGAAGATGAACGTCACCGGCGTGAAGACGCAGACCATCCGCGACTCGCGCGGCGGCACGGCGTGGATGACCTTCACCGTCGAGGTCGGCGATGCGTCTCGCCTGGCGCAGGTGCTGGGCCAGGTGGCACGCGTCGGCGGCGTGCGCACGGCGCGACGCAAGTAGCCCGTCTGAAGCCTGCTATACTGTCGGGCTTACGCAGGCGCGTAGCTCAGCTGGTTAGAGCACCACCTTGACATGGTGGGGGTCGTTGGTTCGAGTCCAATCGCGCCTACCAAACACGGTAGATTGATCGAGGGCCTGGCAGCAATGCCGGGCCCTTTGTCTTTCTGGCCGCGGAACGGGCAGGTGTTTGCCGGGTCAACGTGATGGGCGGCCGGGCGTTCAGCATCGTGCAACCCGAACTGGAGCGACCATGAGCGATCGACGAATGAACCTCCTGCCGCGCACGCTCGCGCTGGTGCTGCTGGCCGCGGCCGGCTCGGCGGCGCTGGCGCAGGATGCCCGCGAACGCGGCTTCATCCGCAAGGGCATGCCCGAAGGCGAGGTGCTGTTCCGCATCGGCAAGCCCGACCACGAGGCGTTGATCGCCAACACCAAGGGCCAGCCGGAGGAGAAGACCTGGACCTACTTCCCGCAGCCGCGTGACCCGCAGACGCTGACCATCCTGACGCTGCGCTCCGGCGTCGTCGCCGAGATCGATCGCAAGATCGCCCGCTGAGGCTGGCGCGGGGTGCATGCCACCCCGCTCAACGCTCAGAACAGCAGGAAGTCGCCGGCCGCGAGGTTGTTCTGCCCGGTCACGACGCCGACCAGGTACAGCTCGTCGGCCGTCACGCTGGCGTCGCCGTTGGCCGACTGGAACAGGAACACTGCCGAGTGGCTGCCGTCGTCGACGACGAACAGGCGCGTCTCGTTGACGCCGATCGCCGTGCTCGCCGAGCCGATCGCGCCGAGCACCGCGCTGGCGCCGATCGGGTCGAGGAAGGCCGTGTTCGAGCTGGCGAAGCTGTCGGCGACGTCGGCACGCACCAGCACCAGTTCGGCGCTGGCCGAGAACGTGCCGCCGGCGCCGGCCTTGACCACCACGCCGTCGATCACCGCGTCGAGGTCGCCGACGAACTCCTTGGCGATCGCGATCTTGTCCAGGCCGGCCTCGAAGTCGCCGATCGTCGCGCCCGCGACGAAGCTGAAGGTGCCACTGCCGGTGCCTTGCTCGACCACCGCGTTGTCCACGGTCAGGGTGTCGAAGGCGAAGTAGTCGGCGCTGCCGTCGCCGCTGCCGAAGCGCTCGCCGCCCCACAGGTGGTCGCCGTTGCCGGAGAAGACGCTGCTCACGGTGACGGCGCCGCCGAACAGCTGGTCGCTGCCGGCGCCGCCGACCAGCAGGTCGTTGTTGGCGTCGCCGTACAGCAGGTCGTCGTCGGCCTCGCCCGTCAGCGAGTCGTTGCCGTCGCCGCCCATCATCGTGTCGGCACCGTCGCCGCCTTCCAGCGTGTCCCAGTTGCCGCCGCCGTCGACCAGGTCGGCACCGGCGCCGCCACGCAGCCAGTCGTCGCCGAGTTCGCCGCGCAGCGTGTCCAGCCCGTCGCCGCCGTCGAGCGTGTCGTTCTCGGTGCCACCGAGCAGGCTGTCGTTGCCCAGGCCGCCGAGCAGGCTGTCGTTGGCCGCGCCGCCGTTGACCGTGTCGTTGCCGGCACCTCCGTCCAGCGTGTCGTTGCCGCCGAAACCGCTGACCGTGTCGTTGCCCGAGCCGCCGCCGAGGAAGTCGGCCGAGGTGTTGCTCGAGCCGCGGTTCAGGTTAACCGCGGTCGCGCCCAGGTACTGCAGCCCCTCGAAGTTCGCGTAGCCGGTGAAGCTGCTGATCGTCGCCGAGGCGAGCACATCGAAACCGCCGTTGACAGCCTCCACCGCCACGTCGCCGGTGTCGAGGTAGTACCAGTCGTTGCCGTCGCCGCCAACCAGGCTGTCGACGCCGCTGCCGCCCTCGAGCGTGTCGTTGCCGAGGCCGGCGGCGATGCTGTCGTTGCCGGCGCCGCCGATCAGCAGGTTGTCGAGGCGGTTGCCGATGATGGTGTTGGCCAAAGCGTTGCCGGTCGCGTTGTAGGCGTTGCCCAGGCTGCCCGTGTACAGCGCGCCGCCGTTGGCGGCGGCATGGACCGTGTTCAGCGTGGCACGCGCCACCGCATCGAGGCCTGCATCGGCACCGTACAGCACGACGGTCTCGACACCCTCGATGTTTTCGACCGAGCCGCTGGCCAGCAGGATCGCGGTGTCGTTGCCGGCACTGTCCTGGCCGCCGTAGGTGTCCACCGGCGTGCCGAGGATGTAGAGGTCGTCGCCGGCGCCGCCGAAGAAGCTCACCTCGCGGGCCGCGGTGAAGGCGGTGCCGAAGCCGAACGCGACCAGCACGTCGTTGCCGTCGCCGGCGTCGAGCACGTCGCTCTGCGGGTCCAGCAGGTTGGCCACGTTGACGAAGCCGGACAGCGTGTCGTTGCCGGCACCCCCGACGAGCAGGTTGTCGCGTTCGTTGCCGACCAGGATGTTGGCGCCGGCCGTGCCCTGGCCGAACCAGGCGTCGCTGTTGCGCTGCAAGACCAGCGCCTCGACGTTGGCGTAGCGTGTCAGCGAGTTGTCGATCGACGAGATCACCGCGTCCAGCGTGCCGCCGCTGCTGACCTCGACCACGACGTCGAGGCTGCTGTCGACCAGGTAGCGATCGTTGCCGGCGCCGCCCACCAGCCGGTCGGCGACGGTGTCGGCCACCAGCGGGCGGTTGGGCACCCACAGGTAGTCCGGGTTGGCGCCGCCGTAGAGCACGTCGTCGCCGTTGCCGCCGAGCAGCGAGTCGATGCCGGCCCCGCCGAGCAGGCTGTCGTTGCCTTCGCCGCCGCTGACGGTGTCGGCACCGGCGCCGCCCGACATCAGGTTGGCCAGCCCGTTGCCGAGCAGCGATGCGCCGGTGGCGCTCGTGTAGAACAGGTTCTCGACCGTGTTCGCGAACGTGGTGAGGCTGAGGTCGGTGCGCGTGCCGATCAGCGTGTCGATGCCCTGGCCGACCAGTTCGCTGACCACGTCGGTACTGCTGACATAGTAGTTGTCGTCGCCCAGGCCGCCGACCATCGTGTCGGTGCCGGCACCGCCGTTCAGCGTGTCGTTGCCGTCCAGGCCGTAGAGCCGGTCGGCAGTGGCCGCATTGGAGGTGATCTGGTTGCCCAGCGCATTGCCGTACAGCGTCGCGGCGGTGGTGCCGGTGTAGGTCAGCCCCTCGACCTGCGCGGTCCAGGCCAGGCGCAGGTCCTTGGCGACGGCGGAGCGGATGGTGTCGAAGCCGCCGTTCAGGTACTCGAACACGCGGTCGGTGGAGGCGTCGATGGTGTAGGTGTCGTTGCCGGTGCCACCGATCATCGTGTCGCTGCCGAGCCCGCCGTCGAGCACGTCGTTGCCGGTGCCGCCGATCAGCATGTCGCTGCCGCCGTACGCGTACAACGAGTCGTTGCCGGCGCCGCCGTAGAGCGTGTCGTTGACCGAGGCCGCCGAGTTCGCCGTGATCAGGTTGGCCAGCGAGTTGCCCTTCAGCTGCGCCGCCAGCGTGCCGGTGTACGACAGGTTCTCGACGTTGGCCCACGACGCCAGGCTGTAGGTGGCCAGCGCGTCGAGCACCGAGGTGCGGATGGTGTCGGTGCCGGCGTTGGCGGCCTCGACGATGACGTCGCCCAGGTGGTTGACGACGTAGACGTCGTTGCCGGCCAGCCCGCTCAGCGTGTCGGCGCCGGTGGATCCGTTCAGGGTGTCGTTGCCGGTGGTGCCGGAGTACGCAGGCATCGCAATCTCCTCGTGGTGGGGCCGCGTCGGGATGCCGGAGATTGTTGTCGCACCCGCGGTCGCGCCGACGCCGCGCGCATCCCCCGGATGCGGGCTTGGCGAGCGCCTGCTGGCGACGCCTTAGCGCGCTGGCGCCGCGCCGTCCTGAACCAGCGGCCCGCCGAGCGCCTCGATCAGGTCGGGCAGCAGCAGGCGCAGCTCGCCGGTGGTGATCGCGACATCGGCGTCGAAGCCGCCATCGGCGCCCGCCGTCGGGCCGCTGTTTTCCAGCACCACGTCGAGCAGCTTGATGCGCTTGAGCGTCAGCGCCTCGGTCAGCACGAAGGAGACGCGGCTGCTCCAGGTCATCGCCAGCTGCGTCGGCAGCTTGCCCTGGCGGATGTGCTCGCCGACCTCGTCGATGTCCAGCGTGTGGCGCGCGTAGCGCACCGCGGCCTTCTCGCTGTCGGGCTGCTTCAGTTCGCACTCGCGGTCGATGCTGAAGCGTGGCGGTGCCTCCTTGTCGCTGAGCCAGGCCGACATCGCGGTGGCCGGCGCCAGCGCCGTCTGCAGCGGCGCCAGGCGCAGCCCGCCGCCGAACAGGTCGACCAGCCGCGTCACCACCGCGTCGGCCTTCTTGCCGCTGGCCGCGCCGACCAGCACCAGCTTCGCGGCCAGGTCGATCCAGACCAGCGTCGCCGAACGTTTCGGGAAGGCGCGCGGCAGCAGGTCGTGCACGATCTGTTCCTTCAGCTCGCGGGCGGCCTTGCCCTTGGGCCGGCGGCCGGTCTCGGCCTCGATCTTGTCCAGCCGCGCCTCCAGCTGCTGCTTGACCACGCCGGAAGGCACCGGCTTCGATTCGCTGCACAGCTTCAGGATCAACTGGCCGCCGACGCTCTCAAGCAGCACGCCATGCTTCTCGCCGCGCGGCTCCACCCAGCCGGCGGCCTCGGGCTGCGTCGGCCCGCATTCGGCGAAGCGGCCGGCGGCGAGCCGGCTTTCGATGTCGGCCTGGGTGGGCGGCTCCCAGAGGTCGATGCGGTAGACGAGCGCGTTCTTGAACATGGTGCGAAGGACGAGGGCAGGGGGCAGGATGGGGCGCGGATTCTAGGGTGCGGGCGCTGGCCGTCCGGACGGCGGCCGGCGGGGCGCCGTTCCGCGGAAAGCGCATAAGCAGCGTCGCTTTCCTTCGTTCCCACGCCGGATCGCGATTCCTACGATGAAGGCATCGCATCACGGGCCCGTGTGCCCGCCATGGACCGCCGCATGAACCTGACCCGCCTCTTCCGCACCGGCCTCGTCGCCGCCAGCCTCGCCACCGCCGGGGCCGCCGTGCTGGCCAAGGACATCACCCTGCTCAACGTCTCCTACGACCCGACACGCGAGCTCTACGTCGACTTCAACAAGGCCTTCGCGACCTACTGGAAGGGCAAGACCGGCGACACCGTGACGGTCAAGCAGAGCCACGGCGGCTCGGGCAAGCAGGCGCGCTCGGTGATCGACGGGCTGGAGGCCGACGTGGTCACGCTGGCGCTGGCCTACGACGTCGATGAACTGGCCGACAAGGCCAAGCTGATCCCGGGCGACTGGCAGAAGCGCTTGAAGCACAACAGCGCACCCTACACCTCGACCATCGTGTTCCTGGTGCGCAAGGGCAACCCGAAGGGCATCAAGGACTGGGACGACCTGGCCAAGCCCGGCATTGCCGTGATCACGCCCAACCCCAAGACCTCCGGCGGCGCGCGCTGGAACTACCTGGCCGCGTGGGGCTACGCGCTGAAGAAGAACGGCGGCGACGACAAGAAGGCGCAGCAGTTCGTCGGCCAGATCCTCGCCAACGTGCCGGTGCTGGACACCGGTGCCCGCGGCTCGACCACCACCTTCGTCGAGCGCGGCATCGGCGACGTGCTACTGGCCTGGGAGAACGAGGCGCTGCTGGCGCTGAAGGAACTGGGACCCGACAAGTTCGACATCGTCGCGCCGTCGCTGTCGATCCTGGCCGAGCCGCCGGTGACGGTGGTCGACAAGGTGGTCGACAAGAAGGGTACCCGTGCCGTCGCGCAGGCCTACCTGGAGTACCTGTACTCGCCGCAAGGCCAGGACATCGCCGGGGAGAACTACTACCGCCCGATCGATCCGGCGGCGGCCGCCAAGTACGCCAAGCAGTTCCCGAAGGTGAACCTGTTCACCATCGACGAGGTGTTTGGCGGCTGGGCGAAGGCGCAGAAGACCCACTTCGCCGACGGCGGGACCTTCGATCAGGTCTACACGCGCAAGTGAGCCGGAGCCGCGCTTCTTACTTGCTTTTCGCATAAGCAAGCGCGAAAGCCGTCGTTCTCCTTCTGGCAGGGGCTGCCTAGCATGCAGCCCTGTTGCCATTTCCGGTTCCCGTTCCCATGACTGTCGTGACCCGCCGCGCCGTGCTGGCCCTGGCCCTGATCGCGCCGCTGGCGCCTGCCCTGGCCCAGGCCCCGGCGAAGACCCTGCTAAACGTCAGCTACGACGTCTCGCGCGAGTTCTACAAGGACTACAACGCCGTCTTCGCGGCGCACTGGAAGAAGACCACCGGCGCGACGCTGACGCTGAACCAGTCGCACGGCGGCTCGAGCCGCCAGGCGCGCAGTGTGGTCGAAGGCCTGGAGGCCGACGTCATCACGATGAACCAGGCCAACGACATCGACCTGCTGGCCGAACGTGGCCAGCTCATTCCTGCCGACTGGGCCAGGCGCCTGCCCGACAACGCCTCGCCGACCACGTCCGTCTCGGTGATCCTGGTGCGCAAGGGCAACCCGAAGCAGATCCGCGACTGGAGCGACCTCGGCAAGCCGGGCATGTCGGTGATCATCCCCAACCCCAAGACCTCGGGCAACGGCCGCTACACCTACCTGGCCGCCTGGGGCGCGGGGCTGAAGAACGGTGTCGCGCCGGCGGCCGCGCAGGCGCTGGTCGAGCGCATCTTCGCCAACGTGCCGGTGCTCGACGGCGGCGGCCGCGGCGCCACCACCACCTTCGCGCAGCGCCAGCTCGGCGACGCGCTGGTCACCTTCGAGAGCGAGGTGCCGCTGATCAAGCGTGAGTTCGGCGGTGACTACGAGGTGATCTACCCGACCTGGACGGTGCTGGCCGAAAACCCGGTCAGCGTGGTCGACAAGGTGGTCGACAAGCGCGGCACCCGTGCCGAGGCCGAGGCCTACCTGAAGTACCTGTGGTCCGACGAGGGCCAGGAGGTCGCCGCGAAGCACCACCTGCGCCCGCGCAATGCCAAGGTGCTGGCGAAGTACGCGAAGGACTTCCCCAAGCTCAACGCCTTCACGGTCGACGAGGTCTTCGGCGGCTGGAAGAAGGCGCAGAAGGACCACTTCGACGACGGCGGCCTGTACGACCAGATCATCGCCCGCGCGAAGAAGAAGTAAGGGGCGACGGTGTTCCTCAAGCGCACCCTGCTGAAGCGGCACAGCGTGCTGCCGGGCTTCGACCTGGCGCTGGGCTTCACGCTGCTGTACCTCGGCTTCATCGTGCTGATCCCGCTGTCGGCGGCGTTCCTGAAGACCTTCACGATGACCTGGCCGGCGTTCTGGGACGCGGTCAGCTCGCCGCGTGTGCTGGCCTCGTACCGGCTGACTTTCGGCGCCTCGCTGGCCGCGGCGATCGTGAATGCCTTCTTCGGCCTGATCGTCGCCTGGGTGCTGGTGCGCTACGAGTTCCCGTTCAAGCGGCTGATCGACGCGCTGGTCGACCTGCCGTTCGCGCTGCCCACCGCGGTGGCCGGCATCGCGCTGACGGCGCTGTACGCCGGCAACGGCTGGATCGGCCAGTTCCTGCCGTTCAAGGTCAGCTTCACGCCGCTGGGCGTGTTCGTCGCGCTGACCTTCATCGGCCTGCCCTTCGTCGTGCGCACCGTGCAGCCGGTGCTGGAAGACCTGCACAAGGAGGTCGAGGAGGCCGCGGCGACGCTGGGTGCCGACCGCTGGCAGACCTTCACGCAGGTGATCTTCCCGATCCTGATGCCGGCGCTGCTGACCGGCTTCGCGCTGGCCTTCGCACGTGCACTGGGCGAGTACGGTTCGGTGATCTTCATCGCCGGCAACATGCCGATGGTCAGCGAGATCACGCCGCTGCTGATCATCACCAAGCTCGAGCAGTACGACTACCAGGGCGCCACCGCGATCGCGGTGGTGATGCTGGTGGCGGCCTTCATCCTGCTGCTGGGCATCAACGCGCTGCAGGCGTGGACTCGTGCGAGGCAGGGACGATGAGCTCCACCGCTGCATCCATCCCGCTGCCGAAGGCCGCCGGCGTCGCGCCACGAAGCATCCGCAGCGCCACCACCGAGCCGGCCTGGGTGAAGTGGACGCTGATCGGCGTGGCGCTGGCCTTCCTGGCCTTCTTCCTGTTCGTGCCGCTGGCCATCGTCTTCTTCGAGGCGCTGAAGAAGGGCTGGGAGGTCTACCTCGCCGCGATCGTCGAGCCGGATGCACTGTCGGCCATCAAGCTGACGCTGATCGCCGCGGCGATCAGCGTGCCGATGAACCTGCTGTTCGGCATCGCTGCCGCCTGGTGCATCGCCAAGTTCGAGTTCCGCGGCAAGAACGTGCTGCTGACGCTGATCGACCTGCCGTTCTCGGTCAGCCCGGTGATCTCCGGCCTGATCTACGTGCTGGTGTTCGGCCTGCAGGGCTGGTTCGGCGAGTGGCTGCGCGACCACGACCTGAAGGTCATCTTCGCGGTGCCGGGCATCGTGCTGGCCACCGTCTTCGTGACCTTCCCGTTCGTCGCCCGCGAGCTGATCCCGCTGATGCAGGCGCAGGGCACCGAGCAGGAAGAGGCGGCGCGCGTGCTCGGCGCCAACGGCTGGCAGATCTTCTGGCGCATCACGCTGCCGAACGTCAAATGGGCGCTGCTGTACGGCGTGATCCTGTGCAATGCGCGGGCGATGGGCGAGTTCGGCGCGGTCAGCGTGGTCTCGGGCCACATCCGCGGCCAGACCAACACGATGCCGCTGCACATCGAGATCCTCTACAACGAGTACCAGTTCGCCGCGGCGTTCGCGGTGGCCTCGCTGCTGGCGCTGCTGGCGCTGGTGACGCTGGTGCTGAAGTACGCCGTCGAGCAGCGGGTGAAGGCGCAGAAGCGCGTCGCGGGCGAACGGAGCGAGTGAACCATGTCGATTGAAGTCCGCAACCTGAACAAGCGCTTCGGCCAGACCGTCGTCTGCGACAAGCTGAACCTCGACATTCCGGCCGGCGAGCTGGTCGCACTGCTCGGCCCCTCGGGCTCGGGCAAGACCACGCTGCTGCGCATCATCGCCGGCCTGGAAGTGCCCGACGAGGGCACCGTGCTGTTCCATGGCGAGGACGCGACCAACACCGACGTGCGCGAGCGCCAGGTCGGCTTCGTGTTCCAGCACTATGCGCTGTTCGCCCATATGTCGATCTTCGAGAACGTCGCCTTCGGGCTGCGCGTGCGGCCGAAGGCCACCCGGCCGCCGGAGAAGGAGATCCGCGCCAAGGTCACCGAACTGCTCAAGCTGGTGCAGCTCGACTGGATCGCCGACCGCTACCCGCACCAGCTCTCCGGCGGCCAGCGTCAGCGCATCGCGCTGGCCCGCGCGCTGGCCGTCGAGCCCAAGGTGCTGCTGCTCGACGAACCCTTCGGGGCGCTCGACGCCAAGGTGCGCAAGGAGCTGCGCCGCTGGCTGCGCCGCCTGCACGACGAGATGCACGTGACCAGCGTGTTCGTCACCCACGACCAGGAGGAGGCTATGGAGGTCGCCGACCGCATCGTCGTGATGAACGAAGGCCGCATCGAGCAGCAGGGCACGCCCGACGAGGTCTACGACCACCCGGCCTCGCCCTTCGTGTTGCAGTTCCTCGGCGACGTGAACCTGTTCCATGGCCGCTTCGGCCACGGCCCCGGCGCGCAGGACGGCGAGGTCAGCTACGTGCGCCCGCACGAACTGCAGATCGTCGAGCAGGCGGAGGAGGGCTCGGTGGCGGTCACGCTGGCGCAGGCGCTCACCGTCGGGCCGAACACGCGGCTCGAGTTCAAGCGCGCCGACGAGGCCGGCTATCTCGACGTCGAGCTGCCGCGCGCCGAGTACGTGGCGCTGCGCGAGCGCCTGGGCCTGAAGCCGGGCTCGGCGGTGCACCTGCGGCCGCGCAAGGTGACACGCTTCAGCGACGAACTGGCCGACCCGGCGGCGATGATCTGAGCGCCACGGCCGGCCACTTCGGACGGGGAAAACCCCTCCGAAGGCGTGTTTGCGCGCTCACTAGAATCTTTGTTGCCCTGCACAACGAGATTCTCTGGAGCGCACCGAATGGCCGCAACCCGCCGACCCGCCAAAGCCTCGCCCGAGGCGGCTGCCGCAGCGCAGCCCGACGAGGCCGCGGTCCGCGTTCTCAAGAAGTACCCGAACCGGCGCCTGTACGACACGCAGTCGAGCAGCTACATCACGCTGGCCGACGTCAAGCAGATGGTCCTGTCCGGCGAGGCCTTCGTCGTGCGCGATGCCAAGTCCGGCGAGGACCTGACGCGCAGCATCCTGCTGCAGATCATCCTCGAGGAGGAGACCGGCGGCGTGCCGATCTTCAGCACGCAGATGCTGTCGCAGATCATCCGCTTCTACGGCCACGCGATGCAGGGCATGATGGGTTCCTACCTCGAGAAGAACCTGCAGACCTTCACCGACATCCAGCAGCGCTTCGCCGAGCAGTCCAAGGGCCTGTACGACCCGAAGGCGATGAACCCCGAGTTGTGGACGCAGTTCCTGCAGGGCCAGGCGCCGGTGATGCAGGGCCTGATGGGCAACTACCTCGAGCAGTCCAAGAGCATGTTCCTGCAGATGCAGGAGCAGATGGCCAAGCAGGCCGAGACACTGTTCCCCGGCGTCGCCGGCTTCGTGCCGCCGAAGCGCTGAGCGGACGGCCGGGTGGGCCACGGCCCGGTCGAACCGATCACCGCACCGCCAGGCCCTCGACCAGGCGCTTCTTCAGCCGCGGTTCGCGCAGGCGCTCGACCCACCAGGCCAGCGCCTTGCCGTCGTGCTCGCCACGCCAGGCGACGTAGAGCGTGTTGGGCTCGCGCGGGTCGGCGGTCTTCCTTTCGACCAGCTCGCCGCTCGCGATCAGTGACGCGACGCGCTGTCGTGGCAGCCAGCCCACGGCCAGGCCGGCCCGTTGCGCGGCGATCTTCGCCGCCATGCTCGGTACGGCGAACTGCTCCTGCCCACCGTGCACGCCATAGGTTCGTGCGCTGGAGCCACGCGAGGTGTCGGCGACCACCGCGGCGCGGTACTGCTGGATGGACTCGCGCGACAGCGGCTCCGCGAGCGACGCGAGGGGATGCCTGGGGGCGACGGCGAACACCCAGTCCATCACGCCGAGTTCGAACCACCGCAGGCGCGGAATCGCCGGCGGTTCGTTGGTGGCGCCGATGACCAGGTCGGCGCGGCCCTCGCGGAGCGCGCTCCAGGTGCCGCCGAGCACCTCGTGCGTGATGCGCAGGCCGACGCCCGACCGGAGCTTGTCGAAGTCGGCGACGACCGGCAGCAGCGTCTGGAACTCGAGCAGTTCGTCGGTGACGATGCTGAGCCGGTCCTCCCAGCCGCTGGCGATCTGGCGCACGCGCGTGTTCAGGCGGCCCATGTCGCTCAGCAGCCGCTCGGCTTCCTCGGCGAGAAGCCGGCCGGCGGGGGTGAGCTCCAGGCGGTAGCGCCGACGGTCGAACAGCAGCGCGTCGTAGCGCGCCTCCAGCTGCCGCGCCGCGTGCGAGATGGTCGACGGCGCCTTGCCCAGGCGGGCCGCCGCCTTGGACAGGCTGCCGCTCGCGCGGATGGCCTGCAGCATGGCGAGTTCGTCTTGGGTCAGCATGGGCAGGCCTCGGCGGTGAAGGGCCCGATTCTGCGCAGGTTCGGGCTCGGCATGGGTTGGCTAGAGGGTGCTCATGCCGCCGTCGACGATCAGTTCGGAACCGACGATGAACGCCGACTCCCGGGCCGACAGGTGCAGCACCGTCGACGCGAGCTCGTCGGGCGTGCCGAAGCGGCCGAGCGGCACCTGGCCCTGGATGGCGGCCGCCGTGGCCTGCAGCGTCGCGGCGTCCAGGCCCAGCTTGCCGTACAGCGGGGTCGAGATCGGGCCCGGGCTGACCACGTTGACGCGGGCGCCGCGTGGCAGCAGTTCGGCCGACAGCGTCTTCGCCAGCGAGATCAGTGCGGCCTTGCTGGCGGCGTACACCGACGAGTTCGGCATGCCGATGTGGGCGTTGATGGATCCGTTGATGACGATCGCGGCGCCAGGGCGCAGCAGCGGCGCCAGGGCCTGGATCTGGAAGTAGGGGCCCTTGACGTTCGCCGCGAAGGTCTCGTCCCACAGCGACTCGGTCACGTCGGGAAGCGGCGCGAACCTCGCCACGCCGGCGTTGATGAAGACGGCGTCGAGCTGGATGTCCTGCGCCTGCAGCGACGCGGCCAGGCGACGGGCTTCGTCGATGCTGCCGGCGTCGTTGCGCAGCGCGATGGCGCCGTGGCCGATCTCGGTCTGGCGCACGGGTCAGGGCCTTTTCGTCGCGGCCGGTGATGACGACACGAGCACCTTCGTGGGCATAGGCCTTCGCGGCTGCCAGGCCGATGCCGCTGCTGCCGCCGGTGACCAGGACGGTTTGATTGTCGAAGCGATTCATGATGACTCCTGTGGATGGATGGGTGGGTTGATCGCGGCGAGAACTGCTTGCCTTGCTGTCGTCGTCGCCGTGAATGAATGTTCGTCGGGCACGACCTGGATGCCGTATCACCGGTTCGATGCAGACGTTCGATGCTGTCGAACGTGTTTCAGGTGACCCTCCCGGCCAGGTTCGTGCACGGTGCCGGGTCAGGCCCCAGGGCGAGCCGGGCAGCGCCGATGAACGACAATTGCGGTCATGGGTTCCGACATTTCCACCGCCGCGCCGAAGATCGGCTTCGTCTCGCTGGGCTGCCCGAAGGCGCTGACCGACTCCGAACTGATCCTCACGCAGCTGCGCGCCGAGGGCTACGAGACCTCGAAGACCTTTGCTGGCGCCGACCTGGTGATCGTCAACACCTGCGGCTTCATCGACGACGCCGTCAAGGAGAGCCTGGACACCATCGGCGAGGCGCTGGCCGAGAACGGCAAGGTGATCGTCACCGGCTGCCTGGGCGCGAAGTCGGGCCATGCGAGCGACAACCTGGTGCGCGAGATCCACCCCAGCGTGCTCGCCGTGACCGGCCCGCATGCCACGCAGGAGGTGATGGACGCAGTGCACGTGCACGTGCCCAAGCCGCACGACCCCTTCGTCGACCTGGTGCCGGCGCAAGGTGTCAAGCTGACCCCGAAGCACTACGCCTACCTGAAGATCAGCGAGGGCTGCAACCACCGCTGCAGCTTCTGCATCATCCCGAGCATGCGCGGCGACCTGGTCTCGCGGCCGATCGGCGAGGTGCTCGGCGAGGCGCAGCGCCTGTTCGAGGCGGGCGTCAAGGAACTGCTGGTGATCAGCCAGGACACCAGCGCCTACGGTGTCGACGTCAGGTACCGCACCGGCTTCTGGGACGGCAAGCCGGTGAAGACGCGCATGACCGAGCTGTGCGAGCAGCTCGCCGTGCTGGCCGAGCGCCACGGCGCCTGGGTGCGGCTGCACTACGTCTACCCGTACCCGCACGTCGACGAGATCCTGCCGCTGATGGCCGGCGGCCGCATCCTGCCCTACCTGGACGTGCCCTTCCAGCATTCGCACCCCGACGTGCTCAAGCGCATGAAGCGGCCGGCCAGCGGCGAGAAGAACCTGGAGCGGCTGCAGCGCTGGCGCGAGGCCTGCCCGGAGCTGGTGGTGCGCAGCACCTTCATCGCCGGCTTCCCCGGCGAGACCGAGGCCGAGTTCGAGCACCTGCTCGAGTTCATGCGCGAGGCGCAGATCGACCGCGCCGGCTGCTTCGCCTACTCGCCGGTGGAAGGCGCGACGGCCAACGAACTGCCGGGCATGCTCGATGCTGCCGTTCGCGAGGAACGGCGTGCGCGCTTCATGGCGGTGGCCGAGCAGGTCTCGGCGGCCAAGCTGGCGCGGCGTGTCGGCGCGACCATGCAGGTGCTGGTCGACGAGGCGCCGGCGCTGGGCCGGCGTGGCGGTGTCGGCCGCAGTTACGCCGATGCGCCGGAGATCGACGGCCGCGTGCGGCTGCTGCCGCCCGAGAAGGCCTCGAAGACGCTGAAGGTCGGCGAGTTCACGCGGGCGCGCATCGTCGCGGCCGAGGGCCACGACCTGGTCGGCGTGGCGGTCTGAGCGCGCCATGGCGAGCAAGAAGCCCGATCCCGCGACGACGCTGATCCACCACCCGTACCAGCCGCCGGCCGGCTTCGCCGCGCCGCAGGCCGGGGTCTACAAGGCCTCGACGGTGATCTTCCCGAACGTCGCGGCGCTGCGCGCGCGCAACTGGAAGTCCAAGGCCGGCTACACCTACGGCCTGCATGGCACGCCGACCAGCTTCACGCTGGAAGAGCGCATCGCGACGCTGGAAGGCGGTGTGCAGACGCTGCTGGTGCCCAGCGGCCTGGCGGCGATCACGCTGGTCGACATGGGCCTGCTGAAGGCCGGCGACGAGCTGCTGATCCCCGACAACGCCTACGGCCCGAACAAGGAACTGGCGCGCAACGAACTCGCCGGCTGGGGCATCGGCCACCGCTTCTACGATGCACAGGATCCGGCCGCCCTGGCCGCCGCGATCGGCCCGGCGACGAAGCTCGTGTGGCTGGAGGCCGCCGGCTCGGTGACGATGGAGTTCCCCGACCTGCGCGCGTTGCTGCGCATCGCCCGCGAGCGCGGCGGGCCCGGGCTGATCGTCGCGCTGGACAACACCTGGGGCGCCGGCATCGCCTTCGATCCGTTCGACCTCGGCGAGGGGCAGGGGGTCGACATCAGCATCCAGGCGCTGACCAAGTACCCTTCCGGCGGCGGCGACGTGCTGATGGGCTCGGTGACGACTCGCGACGAGGCGTTGCACCTGAAGCTCAAGTTCACCCACATGCGCATGGGCTGGGGCGTCGGCGGCAACGACATTGAAGCGGTGCTGCGTGCGCTGCCCTCGCTGCCGTTGCGCTACGCCGCGCAGGACGCGGCCGGCCGGGCATTGGCGCAGTGGTGGGCGCAGCAGCCGGGCATCGCCCAGGTGCTGCACCCGGCGCTGCCGGGCGCGCCGGGGCACGAGCACTGGCGCTCGCACTGCAGCGCTGCGGCAGGCCTGTTCTCGGTGGTGTTCGACGAGCGCATCGCAGCGGCACGGGTCGACGCCTTCGTCGATGCGCTGAAGCTCTTCAAGCTCGGCTATTCGTGGGCCGGGCCGGTCAGCCTGGCGGTGCCCTATGCCCTGGGTGCGATGCGTGCGAAGCCGGCGTGGCAGGGCACGCTGGTGCGTTTCTCGATCGGGCTGGAGGCGGTCGACGACCTGATCGCCGACTGCTCACAGGCGCTGGACGCCTCAGGACTTCGCTGACACCTTGTGCCGCATCAGGCGGCCCTTCTCGCGCTCCCAGTCCTTCTGCTTCTCGCTGTCGCGCTTGTCGTGCTGCGCCTTGCCCTTGGCCAGTGCGATCTCGGCCTTCACGCGGCCGCCCTTGTAGTGCAGGTCCAGCGGCACCAGCGTGAAACCCTTCTGCTCGACCTTGCCGATCAGGCGCCGGATCTCCTCCTTGTGCATCAGCAGCTTCTTGGTGCGGTCGGCCTCCGGGCTCACGTGGGTGGAGGCGCTGCGCAGCGCGTTGATGCGGCAGCCGATCAGGAACAGCTCGCCGTCGCGGATCAGCACGTAGCCGTCGGTCAGCTGAACCTGGCCGGCGCGGATGGCCTTGATCTCCCAGCCGGCGAGCACGACGCCGGCCTCGAAGCGTTCCTCGAGGTGGTAGTCGTAGCGGGCGCGGCGGTTTTCGGCGATGGACATGAGCAGGCAGATGCGGCCAGGGGCCGCCAATACAATCGCGCGATTGTATGAAGCACGTGAAGAAGTCCGTCTTGCTGTGGTACTCGCCGCACGAGATGTACTCGCTCGTCACCGGCATCCCCGACTACCCGAAGTTCCTGCCCTGGTGCGAGCGTGCCGAGGTGCTGGAGGAGCACGGCGAGGGCATGACCGCACGGTTGCACCTGCACTATGCCGGCGTGCGCCATGCCTTCACGACGCGCAACGCCCATGTGGCCGATTCGCTGGTCGAGGTCGACCTGGTCGACGGCCCGTTCTCGCTGCTCGAAGGGCAGTGGCGCTTCGTGCCGCTGGCCATGCCCGGCGACGACGAGGCGCAGGCCTGCCGCATCGAGTTCGACCTGCGCTACGCCTTCGCCAGCAAGGCGCTGGAGGCGGTGGTCAGCCCGGTGTTCGACCGTGTCGCCAACACCTTCGTCGACTCCTTCGTGCGCCGTGCCGAAGAGGTCTATGGCGCCCGCTGAGACGCTGAGCGTCAGCGTCGCCTACAGCCCGCGGGCCGGCGTGGTCGACGAGGTGGCGCTGACGCTGCCCTTGGGCGCGACGCTGATCGAGGCGATCCGGGCCAGCGGGTTGCTCGAGCGCCATGCGGAGATCGATCTGGCCCACGCGAAGCTCGGCATCTGGGGGCGGGTGGAGGCCGCGGACACGGCGCTGCGCGAGCGTGACCGGGTCGAAGTCTACCGGCCGCTGATCGTCGATCCGAAGGAGGCCCGGCGGCTGCGCTACCGCAAGTCGGGCAAGGGCGGGCGCAGCGTGCGCCCGGCGGGCTGAGGGGCTCGGCCCGCGGCTACTTCGTGCAGTCGGCGTTGGCAACGTTGCGGGCGCGCTTCATCTCCTCGTCGCGCATCTTCTCGTCGAGGATCTCGCGCTCGCCCTTGTCGTTGACACGCGCCATGCGGATGCCGCTCTCGATCGTGCGGATCTGGTCGCGCGCGCGCTTGCAGTTCTCGGCCTTGGCCGCGGCCATGCGCTGTTCCTCGGCCTTGGCCTTGGCGGCGTCTTCCTGCTCGGTCTTCTTGCGCTTGGCCTCGAGCTCGGGGTCGGTGGTCTTGGGCATCAGCGCCGGGGCCGACGCCGCCGAAGCGGCCAGCGCCACCGGCGCCGCGCGCATCGAACTGGCGCTCGGGCGCTGCAGGATGTCCCGATCGGCCACTCCCGGGGGCGGCGGCAGGTCGCTGTACTGGATCTGGCCGTTGGCGCCCCGCCACTTCCATTGCGCGGCCGCCGGCAGCGCCAGCGTGGCACCCAGCAGGGCGAGGGTCAGGACGGCGAGACTGCGGCGCATGGGATGACGGATGCGGAAGCGACGACTTGGCAGTTTAGCGGCCGGACCGTCGCGCCAACTGCGGAATCGGTCACAAAGCGTGCCGTAGTGCGCGGTCCGTATAATTCGCTTTTGCGTCTGGAGCTTTCCTCATGCGCCTTCTAGGCAAAGCGCTCACCTTCGACGATGTGTTGCTGGTGCCCGCCTTCTCCCAGGTCCTGCCGCGCGACACTTCGCTCGCCACCCGCCTGACCCGGAACATCCGCCTGAACCTGCCGCTGGTGTCCGCCGCCATGGACACCGTCACCGAGGCCCGCCTGGCGATCGCCATCGCCCAGGAAGGCGGCATCGGCATCGTGCACAAGAACCTCACGCCCAAGCAGCAGGCGGCCGAGGTGGCGCGCGTGAAGCGCTACGAGTCGGGCCTGCTGAAGGACCCGATCACCATCTCGCCGGGCGTGCCGGTGCGCCATGTCATCGAGCTGTCGAAGCAGCATGGCATCTCCGGCTTCCCGGTGGTCGACGAGGGCCGCGTGGTCGGCATCGTCACCAACCGCGACCTGCGCTTCGAGACCCGGCTGGACGTGCCGGTGCGCGAGATCATGACGCCGCGCGAGCGCCTCATCACGGTGCGCGAGGGCGCCTCGCTGGCCGACGGCAAGGCGCTGATGCACCAGCACAAGCTGGAACGGGTGCTGGTCGTCAACGAGGCCTTCGAACTGCGCGGCCTGATGACGGTGAAGGACATCACCAAGCAGACCAGCTTCCCGAATGCCGCGCGCGACGCGCTGGGCAAGCTGCGCGTCGGCGCCGCAGTCGGCGTGGGCGAGGGTACCGAAGAGCGTGTCGAACTGCTGGTCAAGGCCGGCGTCGACGCGCTGGTCGTCGACACCGCGCACGGCCACAGCGCCGGCGTGATCGAGCGGGTGCGCTGGGTCAAGAAGAACTTCCCGCAGGTCGACGTGATCGGCGGCAACATCGCCACCGGCGCGGCCGCGCTGGCGCTGGCCGAGGCCGGCGCCGACGGTGTCAAGGTCGGCATCGGCCCGGGCTCGATCTGCACCACGCGCATCGTCGCCGGCGTCGGCGTGCCGCAGATCACCGCAATCGACAACGTCGCCAAGGCGCTGGCCGGCTCCGACGTGCCGCTGATCGCCGACGGCGGCGTGCGCTACTCGGGCGACATCGCCAAGGCGATCGCCGCCGGCGCGCACACCGTGATGATGGGCGGCATGTTCGCCGGCACCGAAGAGGCGCCCGGCGAGATCGTGCTGTTCCAGGGCCGCAGCTACAAGAGCTACCGCGGCATGGGTTCGATCGGCGCGATGCAGCAGGGCAGCGCCGACCGCTACTTCCAGGACAACACCGGCGCCAACCCGAACGCCGACAAGCTGGTGCCCGAGGGCATCGAGGGCCGCGTGCCCTACAAGGGCTCGATGGTGTCGATCGTCTTCCAGATGGCCGGCGGCATCCGCGCCTCGATGGGCTACTGCGGCTGCGCGTCGATCGAGGACATGCGCAACAAAGCCGAGTTCGTCGAGATCACCTCGGCAGGCATCCGCGAGAGCCACGTCCACGACGTGCAGATCACGAAGGAAGCGCCGAACTACCGCATGGAGTGATCGGTGGCAACTGCCGCGCCCGGCCGCCGCGAGGCGGCCATGCCTTTCATTCTGGTGACGGTGCTGCTCGACATGGTCGCGATCGGCCTGATCGTGCCCGTGCTGCCGCTGATCGTCGGGCGCTTCACCGCCTCGCCGACCGAGCAGACCTTCTGGTTCGGCGCCGTCACCTTCACCTTCGGGCTGGCGAACTTCTTCGCCTCGCCGATCCTCGGCGCGCTGTCCGATCGCTACGGCCGCCGGCCGGTGCTGCTGCTCGGTTTCTGCGGCCTGGCCACCAGCTTCATCGTCACCGGCCTGGCCACCGCGCTGTGGATGCTGATCGTCGTGCGGTTGTTCAGCGGCGCGATGCAGGCCAACGCGGCCGTCGCCAACGCCTACGTGGCCGACATCAGCGCGCCAGCCGACCGCGCGCGCCGCTTCGGCCTGATCGGCGCGATGTTCGGCCTGGGCTTCATCCTCGGGCCGATGATGGGCGGCCTGCTCGGCGCGATCGACATCCACCTGCCGTTCTTCGTCGCTGGCGCGCTGGCCATCGCCAACTGGCTGTACGGCTTCTTCGTACTGCCCGAGTCGCTGCCGGCGGAGCGCCGGCGCGCCTTCGAGTGGCGCCGCGCCAACCCGTTCTCGGCGCTGCGCCAGCTCGGCGCGCTGAAGGGCGTCGGGCCGCTGGTCGCGGTGATCGCGCTGGCCAACCTGGCGCAGTTCACGCTGCACTCGAGCTGGGTGCTGCACAACACCTTCAAGTTCGGCTGGGGGCCCGCGGAGAACGGCTGGTCGCTGTTCGCCGTCGGCGTGATGTCCTTCCTCGTGCAGGGCGTGCTGCTGCGCCACCTGCTCAAGCGCTTCTCGCCGCAGCGGCTGGCGACGATCGGCCTGATCGCCTCGTCGCTGACCTACCTCGGCTTCGGCCTGGCCACGCAGGGCTGGATGATCTTCGTCGTGATCGTCGTCGGCACGCTGATCGGCGGCGGCGCACAGGCAGCAATCCAGAGCCTGGTGTCCAACGCCGCCGACCCGCAGTCGCAGGGGCAGACGGCTGGCTCGGTGGCCTCGCTGACCAGCCTGATGGCCGTGCTCGCGCCGATCATCGCGGCGCCGCTGCTGGGCATCGTCTCGCACCTGCCGCGCGGCGAGGTCTGGATCGGCCTGCCCTTCTTCTTCTGCGCGCTGCTGCAGGCCGCAGGGGCGACCGTCGCCTTCCTGCACTTCCGCCGCCAGCGCGCCAGCCACGCTCCCGCCACCGCCTGAGCCACCTCCGCCCATGCACGACAAGATCCTCATCCTCGACTTCGGCTCCCAGGTCACGCAGCTGATCGCACGTCGCGTGCGCGAGGCGCATGTCTACTGCGAGATCCATCCGAACGACGTCAGCGACGCCTTCATCCGCGAGTTCGCCCCGAAGGGCGTCATCCTGTCGGGCAGCCACGCCAGCACCTACGAAGAACACGACCTGCGTGCGCCACAGGCGGTGTGGGACCTGGGCGTGCCGGTGCTGGGCATCTGCTACGGCATGTTCACGATGGCGGTGCAGCAGGGCGGCCAGGTCGAGGCGAGCACGCACCGCGAGTTCGGCTACGCCGAGGTGAGGGCGCACGGCCACACGAAGCTGCTCGATGGCATCCAGGACTTCGCCACGCCCGAAGGCCACGGCATGCTGAAGGTCTGGATGAGCCACGGCGACAAGGTCACCGCGCTGCCGCCGGGCTTCAAGCTGATGGCCAGCACGCCGAGCTGTCCGATCGCCGGCATGGCCGACGAATCGCGCGGCTACTACGCGGTGCAGTTCCACCCCGAGGTCACGCACACCGTGCAGGGCCGCGCGCTGCTCGAGCGCTTCGTGCTGCAGATCGCCAAGGCGAAGCCCGACTGGGTGATGCGCGACCATGTCGCCGAGGCGGTGGCGCGCATTCGCGAACAGGTCGGCGATGAAGAGGTGATCCTCGGCCTGTCCGGCGGGGTCGACTCCAGCGTCGCCGCGGCGCTGATCCACCGTGCGATCGGCGACCAGCTGACCTGCGTGTTCGTCGACCACGGCCTGCTGCGCCTGGATGAAGGCAGGATGGTGATGGACATGTTCGCCGGCCGCCTGCACGCGAAGGTGGTGCATGTCGACGCCAGCGAGCAGTTTCTCGGCCACCTGAAGGGCGTCAGCGACCCGGAGCAGAAGCGAAAGATCATCGGCCGCGAGTTCGTCGAGGTGTTCCAGGCCGAAGCGAAGAAGCTGAAGTCGGCCAAGTGGCTGGCGCAGGGCACCATCTACCCGGACGTGATCGAGTCCGGCGGCGCCAAGACCAAGAAGGCGACGACGATCAAGAGCCACCACAACGTCGGCGGCCTGCCCGAGACGCTCGGCCTGAAGCTGCTCGAGCCGCTGCGCGACCTGTTCAAGGACGAGGTGCGCGAACTCGGCGTGGCGCTCGGCCTGCCGCACGAGATGGTCTACCGCCATCCCTTCCCCGGTCCCGGCCTGGGCGTGCGCATCCTCGGCGAGGTCAAGCGCGAATACGCCGACCTGCTGCGCCGGGCCGACGCGATCTTCATCGAGGAGCTGCGCAACTTCAGGGACGAGGCCAGCGGCAAGAGCTGGTACGACCTGACCAGCCAGGCGTTCACGGTGTTCCTGCCGGTGAAGAGCGTCGGCGTGATGGGCGATGGCCGCACCTACGACTACGTGGTGGCGCTGCGTGCGGTGCAGACCAGCGACTTCATGACCGCCGACTGGGCCGAGCTGCCGTACGCGCTGCTGAAGAAGGTGTCGAGCCGCATCATCAACGAGGTGCGCGGCATCAACCGCGTGACCTACGACGTGTCGAGCAAGCCGCCCGCAACCATCGAGTGGGAGTGAAGCGCATGCCCGGAGAGCACCAGATCGTCGGCGTCGGCGAGTTCGCGGGCGACGAGGTCGGCGACGCGAAGAACTACTGGTCGTCGATCGACGTCAGCAACCACGGCACCTACCTGAAGCGGCAGGCCTGGTCGGTCGAACTGGCGGAGCTGTTCGCCGCGCGCACGCCGCGCAGCGTGTTCGAGTTCGGCTGCAATGCCGGCAAGAACCTGCTGACCGTGCGCGAGCGTCTGCCCAAGTGTTTTCTCGCCGGCATCGACATCAACGCGCAGGCGATCGAGGCGGCGCGAAAGTCGAAGCTGCGCACGTCGGTCGGCGACGAGAAGCTGCTCGAGCTGTTCCCGAACCGCGCCTTCGACATCTGCTTCACCGTCTCGGTGCTCGATCACCTGCCCGAGCCGGCACCCGCGCTGCGCGAACTGGCGCGCATGAGCGCCAAGGCGCTGTACCTGCTCGAACCCTGGCTGGGCGCCGAAGGCCGCGTCGTGCGCAACTACAACGAACGGCTGGAGCGCGAGATCGACACCACGCCGTACTCCTATTCCTGGGACTACCCCGCGCTGGTCGCCCGCGTGCTGCCGAACTGGCAGCTGACGCAGCGGCCGATGCCGCTGCCGACCAACCTCGGGCCCTACTACCACCTGTTCGAACTGACGCGCAAGCCGGCGGCGGCCCCGGCGGGTTGAACGCCGAGGCCGAGGCCGGGATGGCACGAACGCATCGCCTGTTCTTCGCGGTGCGGCCTGACACCACGGCGGCTGCCCGGGCGACGACGCAGAGGCAGCGCATCCAGGATGCGTACGCACTGCGCGGTGGAGCCGTCGCAACGGAGCGCCTGCACGTGACCTTGCACTGGCTGGGCGACCATGCGGGCGAACTGCCGACCGAGTCGATCGGTGCGGCTCTGGCCGCTGGAGCACGCATCGAGACGGGGCCTTTCGGTGTCGTGTTCGACCGCCTGGTCAGCCTGGGCCGGGAGACGCGTCCCGGGCCCGTGGTGCTGACCGGTGGCACCGGATTGAAAGCGCTGCGCGCGTTCCAGCGCGCCCTGGGCGCCGAACTGACGGCGCTCGGTCTCGGGCGCTGGGTGCGCACGGCGTTCCGGCCGCACCTCACCTTGTTCTACCCGAGGCCAGCGCGCTACGTCACGGCAGAGGCGATCGACGGCGTGGCGTGGGAGGTCGACGAACTGCTGTTCATCGACAGCCATGTGAACGAGGGCGAGCACGAGGTGCTCGGCCGTTGGCCGCTGAGCCCTCGCCAGGCGCGCTTCGCAGGCTGGTAGGAGTCGGTCAACGCGACGCCGGCGCCGCGGCCAGCTCGGCCAGCGCGAACACGCTGGCCGGCGCACAACCCTCCGCCTTGTTGCCGATCGTGATGTAGGCCGGCCAGCCTGCCGCACAGGTGACCAGCGCCACCTTGGCGAGCACCTGGCGCGTCTGCAGGTCGGCGTCCGCGATCTGCGTGTAGGGCTCGTAGAGCGCCCGTGCCTTCTCGTGGCCGTAGGCGCCGTGGCGGCGGTGCAGGTTCCATCGGCACACCAGCGGGCCGGGCCACAGCGCGCGCAGCATCGGCAACTGGTCTTCGATCGGCGGCATCTTGGCGTGCAGGCCCAGGCAGTAGGTCGCACCGGCGTCGCGCAGCATGGCAGCGAAGTCCGGTGTCAGCAATGCGGCATCGCGGACCTGCACGGCCACCACGGCGTCGGGCGCCTCGCCCGCCAGCGAGGGCAGGGCACGCAGCATCTCGCCGATCTTCGCGTACAGCGCCGGCAGGTCGGCGAGCCAGGTCTCCGGCAGCGGGCTGAGCTGGAAGACCAGCGCACCGAGTCGTCGCCCGAGGCCGGACAGCGCGGGCTCGGCGAAGTCCTGCCGTGCGCGTGCGGGATCGAGGAACAGCGGGTTGGCCAAGGTTGCGCGGCCCTTGTCGTCGCGCAGCACGGCATCGCAGACGGCGGCAGGCGCCTTGACGACGAAGCGGAACGACTCCGGCACCTGGGCCGCATAGGCGGCGTACTGTGCGCTGCTCAGCGGCTGGTAGAACGTGCGGTCGATGCTGACGCAGCGCAGCAGCGGGTGGCGGGCATAGGGCCCCAGGCCCTCGCGGGCGAGGCGGCTTTCGCCGTACTCGCCGTCCCAGACCAGCCCCGACCAGCCGGGGTAGCTCCACGACGAGGTGCCCAGATGCAGCCGCGCCGGCAGCAGTTCGGCCACGGCTGCGAGGCGGGCGTCGACAGCGACCGCCTGCACGCCGCTGCGGCGCCGCGGGCGCGCCGGCGCGCTCGGCGCTGTCGTATCGGTGGCGAACAGATCGTCCTGCATGTGTGCAGCGTAGCCGAGCGGCGACCGATTGCGGCGAGAATGCGACGCCAAAGGAGACGCCCCGCGTGATCGACCCGAAGGACGAACAAGCCATGCGCATCGCCATCGACCAGGCGCGCAATGCCTGGCTGGTCGGCGAGGTGCCGGTGGGTGCGGTGATCGTGCGCGACACGCCGGCCGGCCGCCAGGTGGTGGCTACCGGCTACAACCGGCCGATCACCGAGCATGACCCGACCGCGCATGCCGAGATCGTCGCGCTGCGCCACGCGGCCACGCTGATGGCCAACTACCGGCTGCCCGAGTGCGAGCTGTACGTGACGCTGGAGCCCTGTGCGATGTGTGCGATGGCGCTGATGCATGCGCGCTTCAAGCGCGTGGTGTTCGGCGCCTTCGATCCGAAGACCGGCGCGGCGGGTTCGGTGGTCGATCTGTTCGCCAACCGCCAGCTCAACCACCACACGGCGGTCGAAGGCGGCGTGCTCGGCGACGAATGCGGCCAGGTGCTGCGCGAGTTCTTCGCCGAACGCCGCGAGCAGTTCCGCCAGCGCCGCGGCGAGCGCAGCGAGGACGCGCCTGACACCATCCCGGCCGGCGAGGCCACCGAACTCGATCCGGACACCCGCCCGGCGGACCTGATATGACGGCATTGACGCTGTTCACGCCTTCCGGCGTGGTCGCCGCGGCGCGGCCGCTGCGGCTGGCGCAGCGCCGGCTTGCGCAGCTCGGCTTCCAGGTGCAGGTCGACGAGGCGGCGCTGGCGCGCCACCAGCGCTTCGGCGGCGACGACGAGACCCGGCTGGCGGCGCTGCACCGTGTCGCCCGCGCCGCGCCGTCGATCGCGATGGCCACCCGCGGCGGCTACGGCCTCACCCGCCTGCTCGACCGCATCGACTGGACGCTGCTGGCGAAGAGCGTCGAGGGCGGCACGCGCTGGGTCGGGCACAGCGACTTCACCGCCTTGCAGCTCGGCCTGCTGGCGCACACCCGGGCGCGCAGCTGGGCCGGGCCGATGGCCTGCTACGACTTCGGCCGCCTGGCCGAGGAACATGGCGAGAAGCGCATCGAGGCGGTCGACGAGGTGACGCGCGACTGCTTCCTCGAGGCCATGAGCGGCGAACTGGAGGCGGTGGGCTTCCGCACCGAGGCGGGCTTCGATGGACTCGACGTCAAGGGCCTGCTGTGGGGCGGCAATCTGTGCATGGTGGCGTCGCTGCTCGGCACGCCGCACTGGCCGCGCATCAAGGGTGGCGTGCTGTTCCTCGAGGACGTCAACGAACACCCGTACCGCGTCGAGCGCAGCCTGCTGCAGTTGCAGCAGGCCGGCGTGCTCGATGCGCAGAAGGCGGTGCTGCTCGGCGCCTTCAGCGACTGGAAGAAGTCGCCGCTGGACCGCGGCTACACGGTCAAGAGCATGGTCGCGATGCTGCGCAGCGTGACGCGCACGCCCATCCTCACCGGGCTGCCGTTCGGCCATGTGCCGACGAAGCTGACGCTGCCGGTCGGCGCGCGTGTGCAGCTGCTGGTGCAGGCACGCGACGTGCTCGTCGGCTGGTGAACCGTGCCCTGGAGTTCCTGCTCTAATCGTCGCCAGTCCCCGCGTTTCCGGGGGCGGTGGCGGTGAAACCCTGAGCGGGGTCGCTCCCGAGGCGCTTATCATCCGCGACTGCCTTCCGGCGGCCCGGCCACAAGCCGGTGTTCGTCGGGGGCAGATTCTTTTGGCGGAGCTGCCGCGCCAAGCCTGCGGCGAGCTCCCGATCGACGAAGGGGACGACCGCATGCACGGTCCGATGAAACGGTGGGGCGCGCGGGTCGCGGTGATGCTGTCGCTGGTGCTGGCCGCCTGCAACAACAGCCCCTACCCGGATGGCGCGGCAGCGACCAACACGCTGTTCAACTCGTTCGACGAGCGCTCGCCGCGCTACCTCGACCCGACGGCGTCGTACAGCAACCCCGAGACGCCCTACACCTACTCGGCCTACGAGCCGATGTACGCGTACCACTACCTCAAGCGCCCCTACGTCCTGATCCCGAAGACGGCAGAGGAGGTGGCCAAGCCGCACTACCTCGACAAGGCCGGACAGCCCTTGCCCGATGACGCCCCGGCCGAGCAGATCGCCGAGAGCATCTACGACATCAAGCTGAAGAAGGGCATCCTCTACGCGCCGCACCCGGCGTTCGCGAAGAACGACAAGGGCGAGTACCTCTACCACGCGATGAAGCCGGGCGAAGTGGGCGACAAGCGCTCACCCTGGGACTTCGCCAAGCAGGGCACGCGCGAGCTGGTCGCCGAGGACTACGTCTACGCCTTCAAGCGCCACGCGACGACGCGCATCGAGGCGCCGATCTTCGCGATCTTCTCCGAGTACATCGTCGGGCTGAAGGAGTACTCGGCGCTGGTCAAGGCCGAAGACGCCAAGCTGCTGCAGGGCCTGCCGGAGTCGACCGTCGACAAGCCCTTCCTCGACTTCCGCCGCTGGCCGCTGGCCGGCGTGACGGCGCCTGACAGCCACACCGTGCGCTTCCGCATCAAGGGCAAGTACCCGCAGTGGAAGTACTGGCTGGCGATGACCTTCAGCTCGCCGGTGCCCTGGGAGGCCGATGCCTTCTACGCGCAGCCGGGCATGAACGCCAATGGCCTGTCGCTGGTCAAGTGGCCGGTCGGCACCGGCCCGTACATGATGACCGAGTACGTGCAGGACCGCCTGCACGTGATGAAGCGCAACCCGAACTACCGCGGCGAACCCTATCCCTGTGAAGGCGAGCCGGGCGACAAGGAGAAGGGCCTGCTCGACGACTGCGGCAAGACCATGCCCTTCGCCGATACCTTCGTGTCCACGATCGTCAAGGAGAAGGTGCCGCGCAAGGAGATGTTCAAGCAGGGCTACCTCGACATCCCCGAGATCGAGCGGCCCGAGTGGGGCGTCGACTTCCGCGTCGACATGGAAGACTCCGACGAGGTCAAGCGCCAGTACGAGGCCAAGGGCTTCGCATTTCCGCAGGTCACCGACATCAACAACTGGTACCTCGGCTTCAACTGGCTGGACCCGGTGGTCGGCAAGGGCGACACGCCCGAGCAGCAGGCGAAGAACCGCAAGCTGCGCCATGCGCTGTCGATCGCGATCGACTGGGAGGAAGGCTACGGCCGCATCTTCCGCACCAAGGGCGGCGTGGCGGCGCACGGGCCGGTGCCGCCGGGCGTGTTCGGTTCGCGCGAGGGCCAGCCCGACGGCATCAACCCGGTGACGCACAAGGTGGTCAACGGCCAGCCGGTGCGCCGCACGCTCGACGATGCGAAGAAGCTGCTCGCCGAGGCCGGCTACCCCGAGGGCCGTGACGCGAAGACCGGCAAGCCGCTGGTGCTGAACTACGACTACCAGCGCGCGCCGACGCCCGAGCTGAAGTCCGAGCTCGACTGGATGGTCAAGCAGTTCGGCAAGCTCGGCGTGCAGCTGGAGATCCGCGCGACGGACTACAACCAGTTCCAGGACAAGATGCTCAAGGGCAAGCAGCAGATCTTCTGGTGGGGCTGGCTGGCCGACTACCCCGACGCGGAGAACTTCCTGTTCCTGCTCTACGGCCCGAACGCCAAGTACCCGAACCAGGGCGAGAACGCGGCCAACTACAGCAACCCCGAATACGACCGCCTCTACCGCATCATGCAGACGCTGGAGGACGGCCCGGAGAAGCAGAAGGTCATCGACCAGATGGTGGCCGTGGTGCGCGAGGACGCACCCTGGGCCTGGGGCTACTGGCCCTACGTCGCGCTGGCCTTCCAGCCCTGGGCGCACAACGGCAAGCCGAGCATCCTGGTGCGCGACCTGGCCAAGTACTACCGTGTCGACCCGGCGATGCGTGTCGCCAAGCAGGCCGAGTGGAACCAGCCGGTGCGCTGGCCGCTGGCGCTGATCGTGCTGGCGCTGCTGGCCATGATCGGGCTGGCCTGGCGCGGCTACCGCCTGCGCCAGCGGGCCACCGCAAAACCGAAGAACGCCACGGTCGCCCCGGCCGCAGGGGCCTGAGATGCTGAACTACCTGATCCGCCGTCTCGGCTACGGGGTGCTGATCCTGATCGGCGTCAACCTGTTCACCTTCGTGCTGTTCTTCACCGTCAACACGCCCGACGACATGGCCCGCCTGAACATCGGCGGCAAGCGCGTGACGCAGGAGCAGATCGACAAGTGGAAGGCCGAACGCGGCTACGACAAGCCGCTGTACTGGAACGCCAAGGAGGAGGGCGGCGCCAAGCTGACGCAGACCATCGTCTGGGAGCGCTCGGTGTCGCTGTTCGCGCTGCAGTTCGGGCGCTCGGACGCGCGCAACGCGATCGACATCGGCCACGAGATCAAGACGCGCATGGGCGTCAGCCTGCAGCTGGCGCTGCCGCTGTTCATCCTGCAGGTGATCGTCAGCACCGCCTTCGCGCTGATGCTGGTGTTCTTCCGCCACTCGCGCATCGACTTCTGGGGCGTCGTGCTGTGCGTGCTGATGCTGTCGATCTCGGCGCTGTTCTACATCATCGTCGGCCAGTTCCTGTTCTCGCGCGTGCTGCGCCTGGTGCCGATCAACGGCTACGCGCCGGGGCTGGACGCGGCGAAGTTCCTGGTCCTGCCGATCATCCTGTCGCTGCTGTCGCGGCTGGGCGGCGAGGCGCGGCTGTACCGCGCGATGTTCCTCGAGGAGATCGGCAAGGACTACGTGCGCACCGCCCGCGCCAAGGGCCTGTCGGAGGCGGTGGTGCTGTTCCGCCACGTGCTGAAGAACGCGCTGATCCCGATCATCACCAGCGCCGGCTCCTACCTGCCCTACGTGTTCCTCGGCAGCCTGGTGTTCGAGAGCTTCTTCGGCATCCCGGGCCTCGGCGCCTTCGTGATCGAGGCGATCAGCGGCCAGGACTTCGCGATCGTGCGCTCGATGGTCTTCCTCGGCGCGCTGCTGTACATCGCCAGCTACGTGCTGATCGACGTGGCCTACACCTGGGCCGACCCGCGCGTGCGGCTGTCCTGAGCGGAGCGAGAAGAGTCCCATGCCGAAGTTCGTTCTGCTCTGGACCGACGCGGTCCTGTTCCTGATGCTGGCCGCGCTCGCCTGGTACGCCTGGCGGGTGCGCCTCAACGCCAACCTGCGCGCCAACTGGTGGAAGGTGCTGCGCGACCCGGCGGCCTTCTCGGCCGGCATCGTGATGGCGCTGTTCGCGCTGGTCACGCTGGCCGACAGCGTGCACTTCCGCCGTGCGCTGCCGCCCGCGGCCGGGGCGCCGGCCGACGCGAAGACCTTCTACGCCACCAGCACCGAGAGCCTGCTCGACGTGGCGATGGCGCGCCAGATCGGCATGCGCGAGACCGGCTACTCGGCGCCGCTGGCCTACCTCGGCCTCAACAAGGAGCCGTTCGAGCGCGATGGCCAGGCGGTGCGCGACTTTCCGCGCCTGAAGTTCGCCGGCTCGCACCTGCGGGACCCGGCGAAGGACTGGGCCGGCGACATCGCTTCGCGCGCCGTGACCGGCGTGCTCGGCGGCCTGGTGGCCGCGGCGCTGATCGCCCTGGCCACGGCGGCGCTGCTGCGCCGTTCGCACGGTGGGCTGCGGCAGGCCCTGCACGACATCGCGGCCGACCGCAGCGATCTGCCGCTGCGCGCCGCGCTGCTGACCGTGGCGGTGATCTGCGTGCTGGTCGGCCCGACCCTCGCGCTGATGGGCCACTACCACGTGTTCGGCACCGACCGCACCGGCAACGACGTGCTCTACCAGGCGCTGAAGAGCGTGCGCACGGCCTTCGTGATCGGCACGCTGGCCACCGTCGCGACGCTGCCCTTTGCGGTCGTGCTGGGCATCCTGGCGGGCTACTTCCGCGGCTGGGTCGACGAACTGATCCAGTACCTCTACACCACGCTCAGCTCGGTGCCCAACGTGCTGCTGATCGCCGCCTGCGTGCTGATGGTGCAGGTCTTCCTCGACAAGAACCCCGACCTGTTCGAGACCGGCCTGGAGCGCTCCGACCTGAAGATCTTCCTGCTCTGCGTGATCCTCGGCCTGACCGGCTGGGCCACGCTGTGCCGGCTGGTGCGCGGCGAGACGCTGAAGCTGCGCGAGCTCGAGTTCGTGCAGGCGGCCACCGCCTTCGGTGTCGGCTCGGCGCGCATCATGTCGCGGCACATCGCGCCCAACGTGATGCATCTGGTGCTGATCACCACCGTGCTGAGCTTCTCCGACCTGATCCTCTACGAGGCGGTGCTGACCTACGTCGGCGTCGGTGTCGACCCGTCGACCAACAGCTTCGGCGGCATGATCAACCTGGCGCGCAGCGAGATGAGCCGCGACCCGGTGGTGTGGTGGAGCTTCGCCGCCGCCTTCGGCTTCATGGTCTCGCTGGTGCTGGCCGCCAACCTGTTCGCCGATGGCGTGCGTGACGCCTTCGACCCGCGCGCGCGCAGTTTCCGCCCGCGCTTCCTGAAGCGCAGCACCGCCTGAGGCGCCATCCATGCTGAAGATCGACGACCTCAAGGTGGCGCTCGACGCCGACGCAGGCCTGGTGCGTGCCATCGACGGGCTCAGCCTGGCGATCAATCGTGGCGAGACCTTCGCGCTGGTGGGCGAGTCCGGCTGCGGCAAGAGCATGACGGCGCTGGCGCTGATGCGGCTGCTGCCCGACAACGGTGGCATCACCCACGGCCGCGTGCTGGTCGACGGCCACGACGTGCTCGGCCTGCCGGAGTCCAGCATGCGCGCGGTGCGCGGCGGCCGCATCGGCATGATCTTCCAGGAGCCGGCGACCAGCCTGAACCCGGTGATGCGCGTCGGCGACCAGATCGTCGAGGCGATCGAGAGCCACACCGAGTTGCGTGGCGAGGCCGCGCGCGCCAAGGCGATCGAGTGGCTGCGCAAGGTCGGCATCCCCGAGCCGGAGCGGCGCATCGACGAGTACCCGTTCCGCCTGTCCGGCGGCCAGAAGCAGCGGGTGATGATCGCGATGACGCTGGCCTGCGAGCCCGACTTCCTGATCGCCGACGAGCCGACCACCGCGCTGGACGTCACCATCCAGGCACAGATCCTCGACCTGCTCAAGCAGCTGCAGAAAGAGCAGGGCATGGGCCTGCTGCTGATCACCCACGACCTGGCCGTGGTGTCGGGCATGGCCCAGCAGGTCGCGCTGATGTACGCCGGCCAGATCATCGAGGTGGCCTCGGCAGCGGAGTTCTTCTCGTCGCCGCGCCACCCGTATGCGCGTGCGCTGCTGCGCGCATTGCCGGACACCGGCAAGCGCGGTGGCTCGCTGGCCGCGATCGGCGGCACCGTGCCGCCGCTGTGGCAGGAGTTCAGCGGCTGCCGCTTCGCGCCGCGCTGCGACCGCGCGATGGACGAATGCCACCGTGTGCTTCCCGAGCTGGAAGCGGCTGGCACGGCCAGCGTGCGCTGCCTGCTGTACCGCGACGGCGCCGCGCTCGCCGCCGACGCGGCGCCGGCCGCGCCGCTGCGTTACGACGCGACGAGCGCCGACAGTGCCGACCAGGCGCTGCTCGAGGTGCGCGAGCTGTCGGTGCGCTTCCCGATCCGCAAGGGCCTGCTGCAACGTGTGGCCGGCGCCTTCGTCGCGGTCGACGGCATCTCGTTCGACATCCCCGCCGGCCGCACGCTGGCGCTGGTCGGCGAGTCCGGCTGCGGCAAGACCACCACCGGCAAGGCCATCGTGCAACTGCTGCGCCACCAGGCAGTGATCACCGGCCAGGCGCGCTTCCAGGGCCAGGACCTGTTCACGCTCGAGGGCGAGGCCTTGCGCAACGCCCGGCGTGCGGTGCAGATCGTCTTCCAGGACCCGTTCGGCTCGCTGAACCCGCGCATGCGCGTGCTCGAGATCCTCGAGGAAGGTCTGATCGCGCTGCGTCCGGACCTCGACCCGGCGGCGCGCACCGAGCGGCTGCACAAGCTGGTCGACCAGGTCGGCCTGCGCCGCGACGCGCTGCAGCGCTACCCGCACGAGTTCTCCGGCGGCCAGCGGCAGCGCATCGCGATCGCACGCGCGCTGGCCGTGGAGCCGCGGTTGATCGTCTGTGACGAGCCGACCTCGGCACTGGACGTGTCGGTGCAGGCGCAGATCCTCAACCTGCTGCGCGATCTGCAGCGCGAGACCGGCGTGTCCTACCTGTTCATCACGCACAACATCGGCGTCGTCGAGTACATCGCCGACCGCATCGCTGTGATGCAGCGCGGCCGCATCGAGGAGGAGGGCAGCGTCGAGCAGGTGCTCGGCGCGCCGCAGACAGCCTACACGCGCACGCTGCTGGCGGCAGTGCCGCGCATCGCGCAGCCGGCCTGACGCCGCAGGTGGCGCGCCCCACTCGCGGCGGCGAGCACGCAACAAAAAAGGGGCCGCTCGCGCGGCCCCTTGTCGTTGGCGATGACGCCGATCAGCGCAGGCGGATCGCGTCGGCCTCCGAGCCGGTGTTGCGGCGGTACATCAGGAGCAGGCCACGCTCGCTGCTGACCGTGTCGGGCTGGGTCGCGATCGTCACGCCCACCGTCGTCGCGGTGTTCGGAGACACCGAGTTGAACGGGTCGCCGTCGACCGCGAAACGCTCGCTGCCCGGCGTGAAGATCATGCCGGTGATGGCGTCGCTGATCAGGCCCGAGTAGTAGTTGTCATAGGCCAGCACGTCGAAGCTGAACGTCTTGCCCGGGGTCAGGCCCAGTGCCGCGAGCGGCAAGGACATGATCATGTTGCCCGAGTTCAGATCGGCATCGGCGTAGTAGTAGGCCGTGGTGACGCCGGTGGCGGCCGACTGCACGTTGATCAGCGTCTGACCGGTGACCGCGAAGCCTCCGTTCTCGGCGTTGAACACGTAGAAGTCGGCCACACCGTCGCCGTTCGTGTCGATGTCCACCTCGAAGCCACCGGGGTACGCAGGATGCGCACGGCGGCCGTTGGTGTTGATCGCGAACTCGAGCACGCCATAGTCGGCCAGGTAGCGCACGCCGACCGAGCGCAGGTCGATCACCGCCTGGTTGGACCCGGGGCCGGGGATCTGGCTTGCCGGAATCTTCGCGCTCTGGCCGGTCAGCGAGAACACGTCGTAGTCCGAAGCTTCGACACCGTGGTTGTCCAGGTACAGCAGGCCGCCGGTGCGGCTGCGATCGACCAGCGTCGCCTTGGTCGCGGCTGCCTTGCGGGGCAGCACGTGCCAGGGCACCGTCACGCGTTCGCCGTCGGAGCGCAGCGTCACGTAGCCGTCGTACTCCGGGCCGTTGAGCGCTGCGCCGTTGCCGCCGAGCGAACCGCCGTTGAGCGTCCACGTCGGCAGCTTGGACGGATCGATCACCAGCTTGACGTCGAACTCCGTGCTGCCACGGGCACCGACGTAGACGAACGAGGGCGCCAGCACGCGCACCGCACCGCTGGCCTCGTCGTCCGCGTAGCGGAAGTTCGACGAGACGGCATAGGCGCGGCTGGACCTCGTCAGGTTCTCGATGCGCAGCTTGCGCGAGACCACCAGCGTCTCCGGCACGTCGACCGTGCCGAAGGACAGCGAGGCCGACTTCGTCTCGCGGCTGTAGACCAGCGTGGTCAGAGCCAGCGCACGATCGACGCGCATCTCACCGGCCCCGATGCGCGTGATCGGTGCGAGCGATCCCGGAAGCAGTGCGGGGTTGGTGTAGATGTTGGTCTCGGCGCTGTTCATCAGCATCGCCTTGATCTGCTCGGGCTTGCGGTTCGGGAACGCCTGCAGCAGCAGCGCCGCGCCGCCGGACACCATCGGTGCCGCGCCGGAGGTGCCGCCGAACACCGTTTCGCCGGTGCCGGTGCCTGCCTCGGCCGACAGCGACGCGCCAGGCGCGCCGATCTCGGGCTTGATGGCCTGCGTGCTGATCGACGGGCCACGCGAGGACGTCGCCGCCATGCTGCCCACCAGCGGGATGCCCAGGCTGGGCGACATCGTCACGTTCACCGTCTGCGCAGCGTTGAGTTGAGCCTTGATGCGGCTCGACAGCGTCTGCTGAATCACCAGCGAGGGCACGAAGGTGTCGCCACCGCCGTACGAGAACGACACGGCGTCGCCGGCAGCGACCAGGCCGATCAGCACGCCCTTGGCACCATCCTTCGCGGCCTTGTCGATCTTCAGGCTGACGGAACAGCCGCCACGGTCGATCAGTGCGATCTTGCCGGACGGGTTGGCCAGCACCGGGTCGGCTGGCGAGCCGGCGGAGACGCTGCCCGCCGGGCAGCCACGCCCGTAGAACACGACGTCGCCGCTGGTGCCGGTGCCGATCGGCGCCCAGTCCATCGTCTGCGTGTTGGCGTAGGTGCCAGCGATCGCAGCCGGCGAGTTGACCACCAGCGGGATGGCCACGGCGCCGGGCACCTCGGTCTGCGCGACGCTGATCACCCCGGGGGCGATCGACGGCGAGCCGACGACGTAGGGCTTGTTGGCACTGTTGCCGGCCGAGGTCACGACGACCACGCCGAGGCGCACCGCGTTGCTCGCGGCCTCGGTGAGGTCGTCCTCCAGCTGGCCGTATGACGAGCCGAGCGACATGTTGATGACGTCGACAGCATCGCTGGTGTCGCCGTCACCGTTCGGGTCGATCGCGTAGTCCATGCCCTGCAGCAGCGCGATGCCGCTGCACGAGGTGGCCACCGCGCTGCAGACCTTCACGGCAACGAACTTCACGCCGGGAGCGACACCCTTGTGCAGGCCGTCGTTGCTGCGGCCGCCGATGATGTCGGCCACGTGGGTGCCGTGGCCTTCGAGGTCGATCGGGTCCGGGTCGCGGAACCTCGTCGGTGTTCGGCCACGATTCGCCGACGAAGTCGTAGCCACCGATGACCTTGGCCGTCGGGAACAGGCCGTCGAGGGTGGTGTTCTTCGGGTCGGAGGTCGAGGTGCCGTAGGCCGCCGCGTAGGCTGCGGCAGTGCCGTCACCGCCGAGGTTGCGGTGCGTGTAGTCGATGCCCGAGTCGAGCACGGCCACGGTCACGCCGGTGCCGTCGAAGCCCTTGTTCTGCACCGCGGTGGCGCCGACGTACGGCACGGTGGCGGAGAGGTCCAGCTGATAGTCGAGCACCGGGCGCACCTTGGCCACGCCCGACAGTGCTGCCACCCGCTGCAGTTGTGCGGCATCGATGCTCACGGCAACCGCGTTGTGCGCGTTCTGCACCCGGGCCAGCACCTTGCCGCCCAGCGATTCGAGGCCGCTGGCGAGCGCGCCCTGGGCGTCGCGGATGCGCAGGCGGTGCTCGGCCACGCCGGCTCGCAGCGCGGGCGCCGACTTGATCGCCTTGCGGTCGGAGGCCAGCGTGGCGTCGGCATCGGCCAGTGCGGCTCGCTGCGCGGCCACCGAGTTCTGCTCCAGCGACACCCACACGCGCACCTGACCCTTGGCGGTCTTCAGGCGTGCGTCGATGCGGTTGGCCGTCGCTCCTGCGGGAGCGGCAACGCGGTAGGCACTCTCGGTCGCGCGCTGCGCGTCGGCCGACGTCGTGCCAGGGGAGTCCCCGCCGCCGCAGGCAACCAGCAGCCATGCTGCCGCGCCCACCGCCAGGGGTGAGAACACTCTTTTCACATGGACCTCCTTAGACTCTCTTTTTTGAAGGCGGCGCCCGATGAGCGCCGGCCGGGTTTCGACGCATCCGCGAGCGGGTGGCCCACGGATGTGTCGTGCGATCCCGACGTGCGACTGCATCACGCCGCATGACCAGCGTCAACGGCGATTACGCCATCGCGGCGTCAGGGCATTGGTCTGGGTGGATGCAAGGTCCGCACCGGGCGAACCCGCTTGACACCGGGCAGTGCCTTGAGCTCATCGATGCGATCGGCATCGATACGCACGGCCATCGCATTGCCGACCTGCTGCACGCGGGCCAGTTCGACGGCGCCCAGTGCTGGCAATCGTGCAGCGATGCCGTCCTGCTGCGCGCGCACGAGTGCGATGCGCGCGGCGCTCGCCGGCGCGCTGGCCTGCCGCACTGTTGCGGGCGGGTCGAGATCGAGCCAGACGTCGATCGTCTGACCGGCCTGGGCACCGACGGCGAGCAGGCCGCCGAGCAATGCGGCGGCTGCAATGAGGTGATCGGAGCGGCGCGGGAGTCTCACGTCGTGATCATCGCGCGCAGCCGCTGCGCTGCGAGGGCTGTGCATGTTGCACACAGCCAACGAAGCATACCCACCACCTTAGGGAGATGCCCCTAGCCAGGCGCGCGTGCCGGCGCTCGGTGACAGACCGGCCGCAGCCCATGGCACCCGCGCAAACCCGCGCCGCGCGCGGCTTCGCGGGGAGCGGCTGCACGGCCGCCGATCGCCCGGCCGCGGGCGGTTACGGGGAGGTTCAAGGAAATCCCTAGACAAGTTGGCGCACCGCTGTGGTGACAATTCTTTTACATGTCTTCGCAGACGAGACTCAGCCGGCTTACAGAGGCGGCATGTGTCTTGCTCAGAGGCAGGGTCTATCGATCAACCTTTCCGCTTTCACAGGAGATCACATGTTCAGAAGAACCAAGGTGTGTTCCGCCGTCCTCGTGGCGCTCGGCAGCACGCTGACCCTCGGCGCCGCGCCGGCCTTCGGCCAGCAGACGCTGGACCGGGTCGAGATCACGGGCTCGTCGATCAAGCGTATCCAGACCGAAGGCGCTCTTCCGGTCCAGACCATCACCCGCGAAGAGATCCAGCGCTCCGGCGTGACCACCGTGGCCGATCTGCTGCAGTCGCTGCCCGCGGCGCAGGGCTCGGTTTCGCAGGCGGCGTCGGTCGGCGGTGAAACCGGCGGCTTCGTCGGCATCTCGCTGCGTGCCCTCGGCGAACAGCGCACCCTGGTGCTCCTCAACGGCAAGCGCATCACCCAGTTCGGTGGCCAGTCGATCACCGGCTTCGGCGCCGCCGTCGACCTGAACACGATTCCCCTGGCGGCCATCGAGCGCGTCGAAATCCTGACCGACGGCGCCTCCGCGCTGTACGGCAGCGACGCGATCGCTGGCGTGGTCAACTTCATCACCCGCCGCAACGCCAGCGATGGCGACGTCAGCGTCGGCTTCTCCACCCCGAGCGGCGGCGCGCGCGAGACCCGCATCAGCGCCACCAAGGGCTTCGGCGACATGGACAAGGACGGCTTCAACGTCCTGATCTCGGCCAGCGGCGACAAGCGCACCAAGCTGAAGGCCACGCAGCGCGAGTACGCCGACTCGGCGCTGGTCAAGTTCGCCGACAAGGGCCGCCAGTACCAGATCAACAGCGGCTCGCCCAGCCCGATCCCGGCCAACGTCGTGATCAACGGCGAGATCATCAGCCCGTACTTCGTCGAGAACGGGGTGTGCCCGACCGACACCTTCCTGTTCGGCGCGCGTGCCTGCTACTACGACTACGTGACGCAGCTCGAGATCTATCCCGAGCAGAAGCGCAACAACCTGTACCTGCAGGGCGCGGTCAAGCTGCCGGGGGATCACCGCCTGAGCACCGAACTGCTGTACTCGAAGAGCGAGCAGACCTCGCGCATCGCGCCGGTCCCGGGTTCCATCCCGGTCGACGTGGCCGATCTGCCTGCCGCCGTGCGCAACCTGCCGGGCGTGCCGGCCACCGGCACGGTGACCGCCCGCTACCGCGTGTTCGACCTGGGCCAGCGCACGGCCATCAACAAGTCGGACCTGGTGCACTTCACCGTCGGCCTGGACGGCTCGGCGTTCGGCTGGGATTACGGCACCTCGGTCGTGCACTCGGTCAGCAAGTCGAAGATCTTCAACAAGGGCTACCCCGAGCAGAACGCGCTGTTCAACGACGTACTGTTCGCTGGCCTGCTCGATCCGTTCGTCGGCCCGGGCCAGCAAAGCCAGGCCGCCATCGACGCGCTGCAAGGCGTGCTGCGCAACGGCTACTACAACGGCGGCAAGTCGACCCTGGACGTGATCAACGCCAAGGCCTCGCGCGAGATCGCGCAGCTCGAAGGCGGCCCGCTGAGCTTCGGTACCGGTGCCAACTTCGGCGTCGAGAAGAACAACAACGCCCCGAGCGCGCTGGCGCAGGGCCTGAACGGCGAAGTGCGCTTCGGTGACGAAGCCGCGGTGATTCCGTACTCGGGCAAGCGCAAGTTCGCCGGCGCCTTCGCCGAACTGGTCGCTCCGGTGACCAAGACGATCGAAGGTACGGCCGCTGTCCGCTTCGACAAGTACCAGGGCATCGGCGACTCGACCAACGGCAAGGTGGCGATCCGCTGGCAGCCGATGAACGAAGTGCTGGTGCGCGGCTCGCTCGGCACCGGCTTCCGTGCCCCGACCGTCAAGCAGACGAAGAGCCCGGAAGAGTCCTTCGGTGTGACGGCTGACCAGTACGACTGCTCGACCAACACCGCGCTGCAGACTGTGGCGGCCAGCCTCGGTGCGGTGTGCCGCCCGGACGGCGACCAGTACGACGTGTTCGCCGGCGGCAACAAGGAACTGAAGCCGGAGAAGTCCAAGCAGGCCAGCCTGGGCATCCGCTTCGAGCCGAACCGCTCGTTCTCGGTGGGCGCGGACTTCTGGGTCGTCGGCATCGAAGACGCCTTCGGTCAGGTTCCGGAGTCGGAGTTCTTCGCCAACCCGGCGAAGTACACCTCCAGCTTCCGCACCAAGCGCGCAGGCACCGGCGAGAACTACATCGCGATCTTCCAGGGCAATGCCAACCTCGGCAACTCCTGGAACAGCGGCATCGACTTCGATGTCGTCGGCCGTGCGGACACCGCCATCGGCGGCCTGACCTCGCAGCTGACCGCGACGTACATGATCCGCAACACCTACCAGCTGCTGCCGGGTGACGCGTACTTCTCGAGCCTGGGCCAGTTCGGCGCCGACACCACGGTGACGTTCCGCATCCAGGGCAAGTGGTCGAACACGCTGAAGGTTTCCGACCAGTGGTCGCACACCCTGGCCGCGAACTTCAAGTCGGGTTACGCCGACAGCCAGGAAGAGGCTGAGGAGATCGACGCCGCCGGTGTTCCGACCGGTGCTACCGCGGTCATCCAGCGTCGTGTGCGTCCGCACATGACCTTCGACTGGCAGACGGTCTGGACGCCGACCAAGCAGATCACGCTGCAACTTGGCGTGCTGAACCTGTTCGATCGCAACCCGCCGTTCTCTATCGCGACCGGCGGCAACAACAAGGGTCAGATGCGCGGTTACGACGACCGCTACTACGATCCGCGTGGCCGTACCTACTACGCCAACGCGTCGTACAAGTTCTGATCGGGCAACGCACCTAGTTACACGTTCCCACATGCCCGCTGGTCACGAGCCGGCGGGCATTTTCGTTATCCTTGCCCGCTTGCGAACTGGAGACCCCAGGACATGAACTTCGCCCAGCGGCAGCGCGACCCTCGACGACACCTCGTCGGGATCGGCGCTGTCATCCTGTTCCATGCCTTCGTCGTGTACGCGCTCGTGACCGGCCTCGCCAAGAAAGTGGTGGAGGTGGTGCGTGCGCCGATCGAGACCAAGGTGATCGAAGAAATCAAGAAGCCGCCACCGCCGCCCGAGGTCGTGGTCCCGCCGCCACCCAAGCTGGAGGCGCCGCCACCGCCATTCATCCCCCCGCCCGAGATCCAGATCGCGACGCCGCCGCCGCCACAGCCGACCATCACGGCCGTGACGCCGACGCCGCCGCCTGCGCCGGTGGTGATCGCCCCGGCGCCGCCGCCGGTGGTGGCCGCGGCGCCGGCGCCGCCGGCACCCGCGCCGATCTCCGCCGCCGTCGCCTGCTCGAACTATCGCCAGAAGATGGGCGACGCCTCGTTCCCGCGTGAAGCGGCCCGCGCCGGCCTCGAGAAGGGTGAGGTGCTGATGCAGTTCACCCTCGGCGCCGGAGGCGAGATCAAGAACGTCAAGGCGGTCCGTTCCTCGCACCCGATCTTCGCGCGTGCCGCGCAGAAGATCGTCGAGGAGTACACCTGTCAGGGCCAGGGCCACGAAGTGATCGTCCAGGTACCGTTCAGCTACAAGATGGAGTGAACCCGGCCCGACCCCGGCCGCCCACGTTCACCTTCCCATTTCTCTGCACACCAGAAAGAGAACCCACATGTCTTTCCGTCAACACATCGCTGCCTTCTTCCTCTCGCTGACCCTCGGCATCGTCCCGGCGGCTGCCTTCGCGCAGGCCTCGGCCCCCGAGGCCGCACCGGCTGCCACCACCGCCGCCCCGGCCGCTGCGCCGGCGGCTGTCGCACCCACGGTCAGCAAGGAAACCGTCGACAACCCCTACGGCCTGAAGGCGCTGTGGGCCCAGGGAGACTTCGTCGCCAAGGGCACGCTGATCATCCTCGTGCTGATGAGCATGGGCAGCTGGTACATCCTGGTCACCAAGCTGTACGAGAGCCTGAAGATCAGCGGCGAGGCCAAGGCCGCGCGCAGCGGCTTCTTCAAGTCCGCCAGCCTGCAGGAAGGCACCAAGAAGCTGAAGGACGGCAGTGCCTTCCGCTTCATCGCCGAGACCGCGATGGAGGCCGGTGACCACCACGAAGGCGCGCTGACCGAGAACATCGACCGCAACACCTGGGTCTCGATGAGCGTGCAGCGTGCCGTCGACGAGGTGCAGTCGCGCCTGCAGGACGGCCTGGCTTTCCTCGCCACCGTCGGTTCGACGGCGCCGTTCATCGGCCTGTTCGGCACGGTGTGGGGCATCCTGAACGCGCTGACCGCGATCGGCATCGCAGGCCAGGCCTCGATCGACAAGGTCGCCGGCCCGGTGGGCGAGTCGCTGCTGATGACCGCCATCGGCCTGGCCGTCGCGGTGCCCGCGGTGCTGGGCTACAACTGGCTCGTGCGTCGCAACAAGGTGACGATGGACGCGGTGCGCGGCTTCTCGGCCGACGTGCACGGCGTGCTGATGGGCGCGAAGCAGGTTCGCTGATCGTCGACGGACCTGGAGGAACGCCATGGGCATGAACGTAGGCTCGGGCGGCGACGAGGACGAAGTCACCAGCACGATCAACACCACGCCGCTCGTCGACGTGATGCTGGTGCTGCTGATCATCTTCCTCATCACCATCCCGGTGGTGACGCAGTCGATCGCGATGTCGCTGCCGAAGGAGAACAACATCGCGCGGCAGACCAAGCCCGAGAACATCGAGATCTCGGTCAACCGCGACGGCGACGTGTTCTGGAACAACCAGGCGGTGGCCGACAACGACGCACTGTTCGAGCGGCTGAAGAAGGTCGCGGTGATGAACCCGCAGCCGGAGATCCACATCCGAGGCGACGAGAAGACACGCTACGAGTCGATCGGGCGCGTCGTGTTCGCCTGCCAGCGCGCTGCGATCGCCAAGATCAGCTTCGTCACCGAACCGCCGCCGAAGGGGTGAACCAATGGGAATGAACATCGGCTCGGGCTCCGGCTCGAGCGACCCGGACGTGATGGTCGACATCAACACCACGCCGCTGATCGACGTGATGCTGGTGCTGCTGATCATGCTGATCATCACCATCCCGATCCAGCTGCACAGCGTCAACCTGAACATGCCGCAGGGCGCGCCGCCGGCGGTGCAGAAGGATCCGGTCGTCGTCACCATCGACATCGACTTCGACGGCACGGTGCTGTGGAACGGCGAGGCCTTGCCCGACCGCCCCACGCTGGAGGATCGGCTGGCGCGCGTCGCTGCCGAGCCCGACCAGGCCGAGGTGCACATCCGGCCGAACAAGCTGGTCGAGTACAAGTCGGTGGCGATGGTGATGGCCTCCGCGCAGCGCCTGGGCGTCACCAAGCTCGGCATGGTGGGCAACGAACAGTTCGTCAAGTAAGCGCCATGAAGCATCTCCGAATCACCGCGCTCGCCGCGGCGTTGTGCATCGCACTCGGCGCGCAGGCGCAGGAGGCGGTGCGCCCCGACGTCGGCAAGCCGCTGCAGGCCGCGCAGGACCTGATCAAGACCGGCAAGTACAAGGAGGCGCTGGCCAAGGTGCGCGAGGCCGATGCGGTCGGCAACAAGAACGCCAACGAGAGCTTCCTGGTCGAGCGCATGCGCATCGCCGCGGCCTCCGGCGCCGGCGACAACGAGACCGCCGCGAAGGCCTTCGACGCACTGGCCGCCAGCGGCAAGGTCTCTGCGGCCGACAAGGCGCGCATGGCCGAATCGATCTCCGGCGGCTACTACCGCGCCAAGGAGTACGCCAAGGCCATGCAGTGGGGCCAACGCTACTTCAAGGAGGGCGGCACCAGCACGTCGATGCGCACGCTGCTGATCCAGAGCCAGTACCTCAGCGGCGACTATGCCGGCGCGGCCCGTGAGCTCACCGGCGAGATCCAGGCGGCCGAGAAGGCCGGCTCGCCGCCGGCGCAGGACCGCCTGAACCTGCTGCTCAACGCCGCGTCGCAGCTGAAGGACCCGAGCGCGACGGTGTTCGCGCTTGAGCGCCTGGTCACCTACTACCCGAAGAAGGAGTACTGGGTCGACCTGCTCAGCCGCATGCAGCGCAAGCCCGGCTTCAGTGACCGGCTGGTGCTCGACACCTACCGCCTGAGCCTGGCCACCGGCAGCATGAGCTCCGCCAGCGACTTCATGGAGATGAGCCAGCTGGCGCTGCAGGCCGGCCACGAGCTCGAAGCCAAGGCGGTTGTCGACAAGGGCTTCGCCAGCGGCGTGCTCGGCACCGGTGCCGAGGCGGACCGCCACAAGCGGCTGCGCGACCTGGTGACGAAGAAGATCGACGAGGCCAAGGCCGGCCGCGCCGCCGCCGAGAGCGAAGCCAACGCGGCCAAGGATGGCAACGCGCTGGTCAACCTCGGCTTTGCCACGGCGCTCGGCGGTGAGAGCGCCAAAGGCCTGCAGATGATGCAGCAGGGCATCACCAAGGGTGGCCTGAAGCGGCCCGAGGACGCCAAGCTGCACCTGGGCGTCGCGCAGCTGATGGCCGGCGATGCGAAGGCGCAGGCGACGCTTCGAAGTGTCGGCGGCGCCGACGGCACCGCCGATCTGGCCCGGCTTTGGAGTCTCTACGCCAGGCGCAAGGGCTGACCTGCAGCCAGGGTGGCGGGTGTCACGCCCGCCACTGCCTCAACTCACTTCGGTGCCAGGCGGATCGCACCGTCGAGGCGGATCACCTCGCCGTTGAGCATGTCGTTGGTGACGATCTGGTGCACCAGCTTGGCATAGTCCTCGGGCGTGCCGAGGCGGCTCGGGAAGGGCACGCCGGCGGCCAGCGCATCCTGCACTTCCTTCGGCATCGAGAACAGCATCGGCGTGCCGAAGATGCCCGGCGCGATCGTCATGTTGCGGATGCCGTTGCGTGCCAGGTCACGCGCGATCGGCAGCGTCATGCCGACCACGCCGCCCTTGGAGGCCGAGTAGGCTGCCTGGCCGATCTGGCCGTCGTAGGCGGCCACGCTGGCGGTGGAGATCAGCACGCCGCGCTCGCCGGTGGATTCGGGTTCGTTCTTCGCCATCGCCTCGGCGGCCAGCCGGATCATGTTGAAGCTGCCGACCAGGTTGACGGTGATGACCTTGGCGAACAGCGCCAGCGCATGAGCGCCGTCCTTGCCGACCGTCTTGGCCGCCGGTGCGATGCCGGCGCAGTTGACCAGGCCCATCAGCTTGCCGAGCTTCAGCGCCGCAGCCACAGCGGCCTGGCCGTCAGCTTCCTGGCTGACGTCGCACTTGACGAACACGCCGCCGAGTTCCTTGGCGATCGCCTCGCCCTTGTCGGCCTGCAGATCGGCGATGACCACCTTGCCGCCGTGGGCGGCGAGCATGCGCGCGCTGCCTTCGCCCAGGCCCGACGCGCCGCCGGTGACGATGAAGACCTTGCCTGCGATGTCCATTCGACGCGTCCTCAGTTCAGCGCGGCGAGCGCGCGTGCGGTGATCTGGTCGACGCTGCCGGTGCCGTCGATCCTGCGGTAGCGCGGCGCGCTGGCGTCGCCGGTCGCCGCCCACTTGGAGTAGTAATCGACCAGCGGCCGGGTCTGGCTCTGGTAGACCTCGAGGCGCTTGCGCACGGTCTCTTCCTTGTCGTCGTCGCGCTGGATCAGGTCTTCACCGGTCGCGTCGTCCTTGCCTGCCACTTTCGGCGGGTTGAACTTGACGTGGTAGGTGCGGCCCGAAGCCACGTGCACACGCCGGCCGCTCATGCGCTCGATGATCGCGGCGTCGGGCACGTCGATCTCGAGCACGAGGTCGAGCTTGACGCCGGCGCTCTTCATCGCATCCGCCTGCGGGATGGTGCGCGGGAAGCCGTCGAACAGGAAGCCCTTCGCGCAATCAGGCTGCGCGATGCGTTCCTTGACCAGGCCGATGATGATGTCGTCGCTGACCAGCCCACCTGCATCCATCACGCGCTTGGCGGCGATGCCCAGCTCGGTGCCGGCCTTGACGGCGGCACGCAGCATGTCCCCGGTGGAGATCTGCGGGATGCCGAAGTGCTTGCAGATGAACGCCGCCTGGGTGCCCTTGCCGGCGCCGGGTGCGCCCAACAGGATGAGTCTCATGGGTCTGCCTCGAATGTCGTTATGGTTCATCGGACGGCGACGTGGCGCACCCTCGTCGCGTCATTCGCGAACGAGAATAACACGCGCGTCCCTGCGCGAAACTGACGCTGGCCCCGCGTCGCGCGGGGCTTCAGCCGGCGATCAATGCACGCACGCGGTCCAGGTCCTCGGGCGTGTCGACACCCGGCCCGGGCGCGTGCTCGCTGACGTGCACCGCGATGCGCTCGCCATGCCACAGCACACGCAGTTGCTCGAGCGATTCGGTCTGCTCGATCGGCGCCGGCGGCAGCGTCGGGAAGCGGCGCAGGAAGCCGGCCCGGTAGCCGTACAGGCCGACATGGCGCAGCGGCGCGGGTGACTGCAGCGCCGCCGCGCCGGCAGCGCGCCCGTCGCGCCACCACGGGATGGCTGCGCGCGAGAAGTAGAGCGCGCGGCCGGCCGTGTCGAGCACCACCTTGACCACGTTCGGGTTGTCGAGTTCGGCCGGCGATGCGATGGCATGCGCGGCGGTGCTCATCACGCAGTCGCTGCGCTGCACCAGCAGCGCAGCGCAGGCGTCGATCAGTGCCGGCTCGATCAGCGGCTCGTCGCCCTGCACGTTGACCACCACGTCGTCGCCGTCGAGGCTGAGCGCCTCGCAGGCCTCGGCAAGGCGGTCGCTGCCGGTGGCATGGTCGGAGCGGGTGAGAACCACGCGCACGCCGTGCGCCTTGCAGGCGGCGACGATGTCGGCATGGTCCGCGGCGACGACCACGGCCGCCGCCGACGACAGCGCGGCACGCTGCGCGACACGCACGATCATCGGCAGGCCGCCGATGTCGGCCAGCGGCTTGCGCGGCAGGCGCGTCGAGGCCAGCCGCGCCGGCACGAGGACGGTGAAGCTCACGGGGTCGACGCGTCGCTGAGCGGACGGGCCTCGCCCTCGAGCAGCACCGGGATGCCGTCGCGCACCGGGAAGGCGAGGTGGTCGGCGTGGCAGACCAGCTCGTGCCGTTCGTCGACCGGCGGACGGCGGTGTTCCAGCGGGCCTTTGCAGATCGGGCAGACCAGCAGTTCCAGCAGTCGGGTTTCCATGGCTCAGGCGCGCAAAGTGGGGCGGGGCGGCAGCAGCGCGAGCAGGTCGCGCTCGAAGGCCGCATCGAAGCCGAAGTCTAATGCCGCCACCCACACGCGCAGCACGGCCACACGCTCGGGGCGGATCTTCACGGCGTCCTTCTCGGTGAGCACGATGTCGGTGGTGCCGGCCGGCCAGTCGAGCGTCGCGAAGTCGTGGTGGTCGGGCAAGGGGTGCTCGACGATGGCCAGGCGCTGATCGCGCAGCATCGCGAAGAAGCGCTGCGGACGCGCCACGCCCGCCACGGCGAGCAGCGGGCGGCCACGCAGCTTGGCGATCGAATCGGCGGCCGGTCGCTGGCCCTGCCACCAGTCTTCGAGGCGCACGACGCCGGCGAGGCCACGCCGCGCCAGGTGGCCGGGCAGCGGCGTGCTGGGCCGCTCCGCGTTGTAGAGCACGACGCTGCGCGGCGGCACCGCCAGCGGCATCGGTTCGCGCAGCGGGCCGGCCGGCTGCAGCCAGCCGTTGCCGGCACCGCGTTCGTCGAACACCAGCACCTGCAGGTCGCGTTCGAGCCGCAGGTGCTGCAGGCCGTCGTCGCAGACGACGATGTCGACCGAAGGGTGGTGCGCGCGCAGCGCGCGCGCCGCGGCCACGCGGTCGGTGCCGACGCACACCGGCGCATCGCCGCGCAGGCGCAGCAGCAGCGGCTCGTCGCCGGCGTCGTCGGCGGGCGTCTCGTGCGTCACCTCGAGCACGGCGTCGGAGCGCCGTCCATGGCCGCGCGACACCACGCCAGGCTGCCAGCCCTCACGCCGCAGCAGGGCCAGCAGCGCCAGCGTGGTCGGTGTCTTGCCGGCGCCGCCGGCGATCAGGTTGCCGACGACCAGCACCGGCACGTCGATGCGCTCGCGGCGCTTCAGGCCCACGCGGTAGAGCGTCCGCCGCAGCGCCACCAGCGCGCCGAACAGCCAGGACAGCGGCAGCAGCGCGACGGCCAGCGGGCCGCGTCGCAGCCAGGCCTGCTGCAGGCGTGTCGCGAACGGACTGGAAGCCACCAAGCGGATACGCGCCGTCAGCGCGCTTCGCCGCCCGAAGTCTGGGTCGCGAAGGTCAGGCGCGGCAGGCCGGCGCGGCGTGCCGCGTCCATCACGTTGACGACGCTCTGGTGCGCGGCCGTGGCATCGGCCGAGACGATCACCACCGCATCGTTGGCACCGCCGGCGATCGCCGTCAGCTCGGCGGCGAGGATCTCGACGCTGCGCCCTTCGACCGGCTTGCGGTTGACGACGTAGCGGCCGTCGGCGCTGACCACGACGATGATCTCGCGCGGGCGCTCGCGCAGCTTCTCGGCATCGGCCACCGGCAGCGTCACCTGCAGCTCGGTGAACTTCGAGTAGGTGGTCGACATCATCAGGAAGATCAGCACCACCAGCAGGATGTCGATGAACGGGATCAGGTTGATCTCCGGTTCCTCGGGGCGACCCTTGCGGAAGTTCAGCGACATCGTGGCCTCGTCAGGCGCCCGGCGCGCCGCGCTGCCCGCTGAAGCGCAGCAGATGCGGCACCAGGCGGTTCGCTGCCTGTTCCATGTCCAGCGTGTACTGCTCGACCAGGCCGCGGAAGTAGCGGTAGAAGATCAGCGCCGGGATCGCGACGATCAGCCCGAAGGCGGTGTTGTACAGCGCGATCGAGATGCCCTGGGCCAGCTGCGCCGGGTTGCCGCCGTTGGGCGACTGCGACGCGAAGATCTCGATCATGCCGATCACCGTGCCCAGCAGCCCGAGGTAGGGCGCCGACTGCGCGATCGTGCCCAGGGTGTTGAGGTACTTCTCCAGCCGGTGCACCGCCGCGCGGCCGGCCGACTCGAAGATGCCACGCAGCGTCTCCTCGTTGATGCGCGGGTCGGCGATCACCGCGCGGATGCCGCTGGCCAGCACGCGGCCGAGGATGGAGTTGTCGGCCAGCTTGTTGACGACGTCGGGCGAGGGCAGGTTGGCGCGGGTCACCGACAGCACCTCGTCGAGCAGCCGCGGCGGCACGACGCGGGCGGCACGCAGGCTGGACAGTCGCTCCACCACCAGGGCCAGCGCGATGATCGAGCAGATGATGAGCGGCCAGATCGGCCAGCCAGCGGCTTGTATGATCGAAAACAAGCGAGCCCTTTCGATGGCGAGTACGTCGGCGAAAGCGGGTCTTTCGGGACGCGCGATGATAGACCAAGGGGTGCGCGATCGCGCCATGCGAGCGCTCGGTGTCGCGAAGACGCCCGAGCAATCCACCGCTGATGTGGATAACTTTGTGGGCAACCGGGGCGGGTCGGGCGCGAAGGCGCGCGAAATCTGACGCTGCATTGGATTGCTGAAAACTTGAGCAGCGAGAAACCCATGAAAATCAAGCACTTGCATGATCATGACGGTGCTGTGACGGTCATCGTGGCGCTGCAGGCCGCATGGCGCCGTGTTGTGGAGTTCTCCGGCCGCGCCAGCACTGGCTTTGCGCGTGGCTGAGCTGTTCTCTGCGCCCTCCGAGCGCCTGGTGTGGAGCGTCGCCGGCCTGGTGCAGGCGGTGTCCGATGCCTTGTCGGCGCGCTTTCCGGTCTGCGTCGTGCGCGGCGAGTTGTCGGCCTTCGTGCGCGCGGCCAGCGGGCACTGCTACTTCAGCCTGAAGGACGCCGACGGCGCCGCAGCGCTGCTGCGCTGTGCGATGTTCCGTCGGGCTGCCAGCCTGCTCGACTTCACACCGGCCGACGGGCAGCTGGTCGAGCTGCGCGGCCGGCTCGGCGTCTACGAACCGCGCGGCGAGCTGCAGTTCGTCGTCGAGGGCATGCAGCGTGCCGGTGCCGGCGCGCTGTTCGAGCAGTTCCTGCGCCTGAAGGCCAAGCTGGAAGCCCAGGGTCTGTTCGAGGCCGGACGCAAGCGGGGCATCGCCGCGCATCCGCGCCGCCTCGGCGTGGTCACCTCGCTCGGCGCCGCGGCCCTGCACGACGTGCTGACCACACTGGCGCGGCGCAGCCCGCACGTCGAGGTGATCGTCTACCCGAGCCTGGTGCAGGGCGCCGAGGCGCCGGCCGCGCTGGTGCGCGCGCTGGAGACGGCCTCGGCGCGGCGCGAGGTCGACACGCTGCTGCTGTGCCGCGGCGGCGGTTCGCTCGAGGACCTCTGGGCCTTCAACGACGAACGGGTGGTGCGCGCAGTGGCAGCCTGCGCGGTGCCGGTGGTCTGCGGCGTCGGCCACGAGACCGACATCACGCTGGCCGACCTGGCCGCCGACCTGCGTGCGCCGACGCCGACGGCCGCTGCGGAACTGGCGGCGCCGGCCACCGCGGCCTGCCTCGAGGCGCTGGCCGTGCTGCAACGGCGCGCGGCGCAGCGTGTGCATGCGCAGCTGGACTCGCAGGCGCAACGCCTGGATGGCCTGTCGTTGCGCCTGGCGCGGCCGCTCGAAGGCGTGCGGGCGCGGGCCCAGCAGCTGGCCCTGCTGGCGCAGCGGCTGCGCGGCGCAGGACGGCGGGTGGCCGACCGGCAGGCGCTGCAGCTCGACCCGCTGGCGCGCCGCCTGCTGCGCGCGGCGGCGGTGGATCACGATGCCCGGCTGCGACGGCTCGAATCGTTCGGCCAGCGCCTCGATTCGCTCGACCCGCAGCATGTGCTGGCGCGCGGCTATGCCTGGCTGACCGATGCCGACGGCCGCGTGCTGCATTCGGTGCAGCAGTTGTCGGTCGGGCAGGAACTGCGGGCCGCACTGGCCGACGGGAACGCCGGTCTCAGCGTCACCGCCGTCGAGCCGCGCTGAGCTGCGCCACGGCGGCCGGCAAGGCCTTGCCGGCCTGCCTACAATGCCCGTCGACCCGCCCACTTCCGAGAGAGGACCACGATGGAACACACCCTGCCGCCGCTGCCGTTCGCGATCGACGCCCTGGCGCCGCACTACAGCAAGGAAACGCTCGAGTACCACCACGGCAAGCACCACAACGCCTACGTCGTGAACCTCAACAACCTGCAGAAGGGCACCGAGTACGAGGCGCTGACGCTGGAGCAGATCGTCAAGAAGGCGCCGAACCCGGGCCCGGTCTACAACAACGCCGCGCAGATCTGGAACCACACCTTCTTCTGGAACTGCATGAAGCCGGCCGGCGGCGGCGAGCCCAAGGGCGCGCTGGCCGCGGCGATCAACACCAAGTGGGGCAGCTACGCCGCCTTCAAGGAAGCCTTCGTGAAGAGCGCGGTCGGCAACTTCGGCTCGGGCTGGACCTGGCTGGTGAAGAAGGCCGACGGCAGCGTCGACATCGTCAACACCGGTGCCGCCGGCACGCCGCTGACCGGCGCCGACACCGCGCTGCTGACCGTCGACGTGTGGGAGCACGCCTACTACATCGACTACCGCAACCTGCGCCAGAAGTTCGTCGAGACCTTCCTGGCCTCGCTGGTCAACTGGGAGTTCGCGGAGAAGAACTTCGGCTGAGCCGCCGAAGCGAAGCGCCTATGCAATTGCGCAGCGCAGGCGGCTCGACTCAGGCCGACGCTGGCCAGCTGCGCAGGGCCTTCGCTTTGGCCTGAACGATCGCGCACCGCGCAGCAAAGAACAAGGCCGGTCGCTGACCGGCCTTGTCCATCGTGGCTGCCGTCGTGCGTTCAGTTGCCGAACGGCGCGCCGGTGAGCTTGGTGCCGGCCTTCAACGCGCGCTTGGCGAACCAGCCCTGGTTCATCTCGAGGGCGTAGCGCACCGGCCTGGCCGAGCAGTGCGAGTCCAGCGTCTGCGGCTTCATGTCCTCGATGTTGACGATGCTGCCGTCGTCGGCGAGGAAGGCGATCGACAGCGGCAGCAGCGTGTTTTTCATCCAGAAGCACTGCTGGCCGGGTTGTTCGAAGACGAACAGCATGCCGTCGTTGACCGGCATCGTCGGCCGGTTCATCAGCCCGATGGCGCGCTGGTCGGGTGTGCGCGCGACCTCGGCCGTTGATCAGATGAAAGCCGGCGGTGAGCCGGGTCGTGGCCAGCCGCTGGGGCGCATCCTGGGCCGCCGCCGGCAAGGCGAGGGCGCCGAGCAGCGCGGCGGCGAGGGTGATTGTCTTGATGAAAGTCATGCTGGAGTCAGGGGGCAGCGACTAGATTATCGCCGTGGCTTCCGTACTCACCGAACGCAGCGCCGCCGGGGCGGTTGACCCGGGCGCGCCCGAACTGTCGGCGCTGGACGACCCGCTCAACCAATCGGCCTTCACCACCTGGACCCAGGACACCGGCGGTCGCCGCGAGGCCACCTCGCAGCTGCGCCTGTCCGGCCTCTACTGCGCCGCCTGCGCCGGGCTGATCGAGACCGCGCTGCTGGCCGTCGACGGTGTGCTCGAGGCACGCGTGCATTCGGCCACCTCGCTGGCGCTGGTGCGCTGGGATCCGTTGCGCACGCGGGCCTCGGCCCTGGTGCAGGCGGTGCAGCGTGCCGGCTACGGCGCGGCGCCCGACGCCGCCGCCAGCGCCCGCGCACTGCGCGAGGCCGAGCAGCGCAAGGCGCTGTGGCGCCTGTTCGTGGCCGGCTTCTGCATGATGCAGGTGATGATGTACGCGACGCCGGCCTACGTGTCGGCGCCGGGCGAGATCACCCCCGACATGCTGCGCCTGCTGCAGTGGGCGAGCTGGGTGCTCAGCCTGCCGGTGATGCTGTTCTCCGCCGGGCCTTTCTTCCGCAGCGCCTGGAACAGCCTGAGGCAGCGTCGCCTGGGCATGGACGTGCCGGTCTCGCTGGGCATTCTGGTCACCTTCGTCGCCAGCTCGGGGGCGACCTTCGATCCCGGCGGCGTCTTCGGCCACGAGGTGTACTTCGACTCGCTGACGATGTTCGTCTTCTTCCTGCTCGGCGGCCGCTGGCTGGAACTGCGTGCCCGCCACAAGGTGGCGCTCTCGCTCGAGGCCGGCACGGCCCGCCTGCCCGACAGCGTCGAGCGGCTGCGCGACGACGGCAGCGTCGAGCGTGTCGCGGTGGCGCGCCTGGCCGCCGGCGACCGCGTGCGGGTTGCCGCCGGCCAGGCCTTCCCGGCCGACGGCGTGCTGCGGGAAGGCCGCACGCTGGCAGACGAAGCCCTGCTCACCGGCGAGTCGGAGCCGGTGCCCAAGCAGGCGGGCGACGAGGTCGTGGCCGGCAGCCTGAACCTTCGCGCGCCGGTACTGATGCAGGTGCTGCGCCTGGGCGAGGACACGCGCCAGGCCGGCATCGTCGCGCTGATGCGCAGCGCGCTGACTCAGCGCCCGCAGTTCGTGCAGCAGGCCGAGCGCCTGGCCGGCCCGTTCCTTTGGGCCGTGCTGCTGCTGGCCGCCGGCGCCGCCGCATGGTGGTCGTTCGTCGAGCCGCAGCGCGCGCTGTGGGTGGCGGTGTCGGTGCTGATCGTCACCTGCCCCTGCGCGCTGTCGCTGTCGGCGCCGGCGGCGCTGCTGGCCGCGACCGGCGGCCTGGCGCGGCGTGGCGTGCTGCTGCAACGCATCGAGGCACTCGAAGGGCTGGCGGCCATCGACACGGTGGTGTTCGACAAGACCGGCACGCTGACGCGCGACCAGCTCGAGCTGGCCTCGATCGCCGTGCGGGACGATGGTGACGATCAACGCAGGCTGCTGGCCAGCGCCGCGTCGCTGGCGGCCCTGTCGACGCATCCGGCGTCGCGGGCGCTGGTGGCGGCAGCAGGCGAAGGGACGCCGGGACAGCGCTGGTCGGCGGTCGAGGAACACCCGGGCCAGGGCCTGCAGGCATTCGACGAAGCCGGCCTCGCCTGGCGGCTCGGCCGTCGCACCTGGGTCGAGCCGTCGGCCCCGGTGGGCGAACCCGACGACGGCGCGCTGCACTTCGGCCCGGTGGGCCAGACGCGTGCGGTGTTCGTCCTGCGCGAGCAGCTGCGCGACGACGCGCTGGCCACGCTGGCGCAGCTGCAGCGCGACGGCCTGCGTGTCGCACTGCTGTCCGGCGACGCGCCGCAACGTGCCGCGGTGCTGGCGCAGCGGCTGTCCATCGCCGACGTGCGCGGCGGCGCGACGCCGGCCGACAAGCTCGCCGCCGTGGCCGCCTGGCAGGCCGAGGGCCGCCGTGTCGCGATGGTCGGTGACGGCCTCAACGACGCGCCGGTGCTCGCGCGTGCCGACGTCTCCTTCGCCTTCGCGCACGGCTCGGCGGTGGCGCGCAGCGGTGCCGACGTGGTGCTGCTCGGCCAGCGTCTGGCCGACGTCGTGATGGCACGCCGGCAGGCGCAGCGCACGCTGCGTGTGATCCGCCAGAACCTGGCCTGGTCGGTGCTCTACAACGCGGCCTGCGTGCCGCTGGCGCTGGTCGGCTGGCTGCCGCCCTGGGCGGCCGGCATCGGCATGGCGTCGAGCTCGCTGCTGGTGGTGCTCAACGCGCTGCGTGTCGCGCGCATCGACACACCAGCCGGAGCCTGATCGTATGGACATCCTCTACATGCTGATCCCGCTGTCGGTGGTGCTGGTGTTCGCCGTCATCGGCATCTTCGCGTGGGCGCTCAATGCGGGGCAGTTCGACGATCTCGAACGCGAAGGCGAGCGCATCCTGGGTGTCGAAGAGACAGCGGCGTTTCCGCCCGCGGGAAACGTTGACAGCGATCAATCCCGACAATGACCCTGCGCGGAACAATGGTTTCATCGAGTAAATGACAGCCAAAGAAGGAGATCTCCCGATGGTCAACAACTCAGCGACCGCGCCGCACGGGGGGCCGGTCTACAACGACGCCGTGGTACGGGCGTTCTCGCTCGCCGCGGTGCTATGGGGCATCGTCGGCATGCTGGTCGGCGTCATCATCGCCGCGCAGCTGACCTGGCCCGAACTCAACCTGGGCATCTCCTGGCTCAGCTACGGCCGCCTGCGCCCGCTGCACACCAACGCGGTGATCTTCGCGTTCGGCGGCTGCGTGCTGTTCGCGTCGAGCTACTACGTCGTGCAGCGCACCTCGCAGGTCCGCCTGTTCGCCGGTGGCCTGGCCTGGTTCACCTTCTGGGCCTGGCAACTGGTGATCGTCGCCGCGGCGATCTCGCTGCCGCTGGGCTTCACGCAGGGCAAGGAATACGCCGAGCTCGAGTGGCCGATCGACCTGCTGATCGCCGTCGCGTGGGTCAGCTACGCGATCGTCTTCTTCGGCACCGTCGGCACGCGCAAGGTGCGCCACATCTACGTCGCCAACTGGTTCTTCGGCGCCTTCATCCTGACCGTCGCGCTGCTGCACATCGTCAACAGCGCGGCCATCCCGGTCAGCCTGACCAAGAGCTACTCGGCCTACGCCGGCGTGCAGGACGCGATGGTGCAGTGGTGGTACGGCCACAACGCGGTCGGCTTCTTCCTGACCGCGGGCTTCCTCGGGATGATGTACTACTTCATTCCCAAGCAGGCCGAGCGCCCCGTCTACTCGTATCGCCTGTCGATCGTGCACTTCTGGGCGCTGATCTTCACCTACATGTGGGCCGGCCCGCACCACCTGCACTACACCGCGCTGCCCGACTGGGCGCAGAGCGTCGGCATGCTGTTCTCGCTGGTGCTGCTGGCGCCGTCCTGGGGCGGCATGATCAATGGCATCATGACCCTGTCGGGTGCCTGGCACAAACTGCGTGACGACCCGATCCTGAAGTTCCTGATCGTCTCGCTGTCGTTCTACGGCATGTCGACCTTCGAAGGCCCGATGATGTCGATCAAGACGGTCAACGCGCTATCTCACTACACCGACTGGACCGTCGGCCACGTGCACAGCGGCGCGCTCGGCTGGGTCGGCCTGGTGTCGATGGGCACGCTGTACTACCTGATCCCGCGCATGTTCGGCCGCAAGACGATGTACAGCACGCGCGCCATCGAGCTGCACTTCTGGATCGCCACCATCGGCATCGTGCTGTACATCGCCGCGATGTGGATCGCCGGCGTGATGCAGGGCCTGATGTGGCGGGCGATCAACCCCGACGGCACGCTGGTCTACAGCTTCGTCGAGAGCGTGAAGGCGACCTTCCCGTTCTACGTGATCCGCCTGCTCGGTGGCCTGCTGTACCTCAGCGGCATGCTGATCATGGGCTGGAACGTCATCAAGACGGCCACCGCCGGCAAGTACGAGCCGGTGCCCGTGCCGGCCGTCGCCGCGCACGCCTGAGTCCAACGGAGTACCGAACAAATGGCCAACAACCAAGCCACCGGTCTCTCCCACGAGAAGATCGAGACCAACAACTTCCTGATGATCGTGCTGATCCTGCTGGTCGTGGCAGTGGGCGGCATCGTCGAGATCGTCCCGCTGTTCTTCCAGAAGTCGACCACGCAGGCGGCGCCGGGCCTCAAGCCCTACACCGCGCTGCAACTGGCCGGCCGCGACGTCTACATCCGCGAGGGTTGCTACAACTGCCACTCGCAGATGATCCGTCCGTTCCGCGCCGAGACGCTGCGCTACGGCGACTACTCCAAGGCCGGCGAGTTCGTCTACGACCATCCGTTCCAGTGGGGCAGCAAGCGCACCGGCCCGGACCTGCACCGTGTCGGCGGCAAGTACAGCGACGACTGGCACCGCATCCACCTGAACAACCCGCGCGACGTCGTGCCCGAGTCGAACATGCCCGCCTATGCGTGGCTGAACAAGTCGACGATCAGCCCGGCCGACATGGCGCCGAAGATGAAGGCGCTGCGTGTGGTCGGCGTGCCCTACAGCGACGACGAGATCGCCAAGGCCGGCGACGAGGTCAAGGGCAAGACCGAGATGGACGCCGTGATCGCCTACCTGCAGGTGCTGGGCACCGCGGCGGCGGCCAAGTGAGGGAGGCACGTCATGGATGTCAATGACCTCAGAAGCGTGGTGACCGTGGTCTCGCTGTTTGCCTTCCTGGGCATCATCGCGTGGGCCTGGTCGCGCAACAACCGTGCAGCGTTCGATGAGGCGGCACGACTGCCGTTCGTCGAGGAGCAGGGCGCCGAGGGCGCCTCGCGTGGAGGAAACCAACAATGAGCGACTTCGTCAACAGCGGCTGGTCGATGTTCATCGCCGCCGTCACCATCCTCGGCCTGGTGGCCTGCCTCGGCCTGCTGGTGATCGCCAGCAAGCGCAAGGTCATGGCGCAGGACAACACCACCGGACACGTGTGGGACGAGGATCTGCGCGAACTGAACAACCCGCTGCCGCGCTGGTGGATGGGCCTGTTCGTGCTGACCGTGGTGTTCGCCGCGCTCTACCTCGCCCTTTACCCGGGGCTGGGCAACATGGCTGGCAAGCTGGGCTGGACCAGCGCCGGGCAGTACGACGCCGAGCAGGCCAAGGCCCAGGCGACGATGGCACCGCTCTATGCGAAGTTCACCAGCCAGGCGCCCGAGGCGCTGGCCAAGGATCCGCAGGCGATGGCCATCGGCGAGCGGCTGTACATCAACAACTGCGCGCAATGCCATGGCTCCGACGCCAAGGGCAGCAAGGGCTTCCCGAACCTGACGCTGCCGGTGGCCTCGCGCCTGGCAACCGATTCGTTCGACGCGGTCAAGGCGACCATCACCAACGGCCGCCAGGGCATGATGCCCCCGATGGCCGCCGCGGTCGGTTCGTCGGACGACGTCAGGAACGTGGCGAACTACGTGCTGAGCCTGTCGGGCAGCCCGCACAACGAGCTGGCCGCGCAACTCGGCAAGCCGAAGTTCGGCGCCTGCGCCGCCTGCCACGGTGCGGACGGCAAGGGCAACAAGGCCCTGGGCGCACCCAACCTGACCGACAAGGTCTGGCTGCACGGCTGGGGCGAACCTGCGATCGTCGCGATGGTCAACAACGGCAAGACCAACGTGATGCCGGCCCAGGCTTCGCGCATGACGCCCGAGCAGATCCACGTGCTCGCCGCCTATGTCTGGAACCTGGCGCAGGGCGGCGCAGTTCAGTAACGGAAGCCTGAATGTCTGACACGCACGCGGCTGCATCGGGGCCCGGGGCTCCGGACGCGGCCGGCGAGATCGTTTCGCTCTACGCCGCGCAGAAGAAGATCTACGCGCGTGCGGTCAGCGGCTGGTTCGCCACTTGGCGCTGGGTGCTGGTCTGGGCTACCCAGATCCTGTTCTACGGCCTGCCCTGGCTGCAGTGGAACGACCGCCAGGCGGTGCTGTTCGACCTCGGAGCCCGCCGCTTCTACATCGGCGGGCTCGTGCTCTACCCGCAGGACTTCATCTACCTGACGGGCCTGCTGATCCTCTCGGCCTACGCGCTGTTCCTGTTCACCGCCGTGGCAGGGCGCCTGTGGTGCGGCTATGCCTGCCCGCAGACGGTCTACACCGAGATCTACATGTGGTTCGAGAACCGCATCGAGGGTGACCGCGCCAAGCGCATGAAGCTCGATGCGGGGCCGTGGAACGGCGAGAAGCTGCTGCGCAAGGGTGGCAAGCAGTTCGTCTGGATCGCCTTCGGCCTGTGGACCGGCTTCACCTTCGTCGGCTACTTCACGCCGATCCGCAACCTGGCTGCCGCGGTGCCGACGCTCGGCTTCGGGCCGTGGGAGTGGTTCTGGATCCTGTTCTACGGCTTCGCCACTTACGGCAACGCCGGCTACATGCGCGAGCAGGTGTGCAAGCACATGTGCCCGTACGCGCGCTTCCAGAGCGTGATGTTCGACCACGACACGATGGTCATCAGCTACGACGCGTCGCGTGGCGAACCGCGCGGCTCGCGGCCGAAGTCGATGGGGCATGCGGCGCTGAAGGACGCCGGCAAGGGCGACTGCATCGACTGCACGCTGTGCGTCCAGGTCTGCCCGACCGGCATCGACATCCGCAAGGGCCTGCAGTACGAGTGCATCGGCTGTGCCGCCTGCATCGACGTCTGCGACAGCGTGATGGACAAGATGAACTATCCGCGCGGGCTGATCCGCTACGCGACGCAGAACGCGATGAACCAGGGCTGGGACCGCGCGCAGATGCTGCGCCGCGTGCTGCGTCCGCGGGTGCTGATTTACACGGCGATCCTGGTCATCGTGCTGACCGGGTTCGGTGCCAGCCTGCTGCTGCGCGATCCGTTCCGCGTCGACGTGGTGCGCGACCGCGGTGCGCTGGCCCGCCTGGTCGAAGATGGGCGCGTCGAGAACGTCTACCGGCTGCAACTGATGAACGCGATGGAGCGCCCGCAGCGCTTCCGCATCGAGGTCGAAGGCCTAGCCGGGGCGCGTATCGCCTCCAGGGCCGAGGTCGAGGTCGGCTCGACCGAGGCGCGCTGGGTGCCGGTGGCGGTGCAGCTGCCGCCCGAGAGCGCTGCCGCGCTGGGCGCCGGGGCGCACCCGCTACGATTCACCATCACCCGCCTGCCTGACGGCGCCGACGGCGCGGTGGCGGTGCACGAGAAGTCCACCTTCGTCGTGCCCCGCTGAGACGACGAGGACACAAAGGAGTCCGACATGCACGACGACGAGAACAAGCCGACCCCCTGGTGGCGCGTGCCGACGGTGTGGCTGGTGCTGGGCGGGCCGCTGTCCGTCGTGGTGGCCAGCCTGGCCACCGCCGTGATCGCCTGGAAGCACATCGACCCGGTGATCACGACCACGCCGCAGGGCGAGATCCGGCCTGGCGACAACGTCGCGCCCAAGCTCAGTCCCAAGGACGCGCTGGCGCCGGCACTGCAGGGCCGCAACCACGCGGCGACGCCGCAGCGCTGAAATGGAACCCACCGCCGCCGTGTTGAAGCAGCGCGCGCTGACCATCCTCTGGCCGGCCTTCCTGATGGCCGGCGTGCTGGAGATGCTGGTCTTCGTGGTGGTCGACCCGGGCGACCTGCACTGGTTCGGCGGCGAGGCACTGAACTGGTCGCACCAGGCGGTCTACACGGTGACCTTCCTGATCTTCTGGGGCGTGATCTCGGTGGCCGGTGCGCTCAGCGCGCTGCTGGCCGCGAGCCCGGAGGAGATCAACGCCGACCGCGGCCGGGGTTGGCCGCGCTGAAGCCTGTCGGCGGCCGCGAGGGCCGCTGCCTCAACAGGCGGTGCTGCTGATCAGCTGGCGCAGGCCGGCGTCGTCGAGGATGCGGATGTGCCGCTGCTTCACCTCGAGCAGGCCGTCGTCCTGGAACTTCGAGAAGGTGCGGCTGACGGTCTCGAGCTTGAGGCCCAGGTAGCTGCCGATCTCCTCGCGCGTCATGCGCAGGATCAGCGACGAGGCCGAGAAGCCGCGCGCCTGCAGGCGCTGCGTCAGGTTGAGCAGGAAGGCGGCGAGGCGCTCCTCGGCGCGCATGCTGCCCAGCAGCAGCATCATGCCGTGGTCGCGCACGATCTCGCGGCTCATGATCTTGTGGAACTGGTGCTGCAGCGGCGTGAAGTCGCGCGACAGCTCCTCGAGCTGGCCGAACGGGATCACGCAGACCTGCGAGTCTTCCAGCGCGATCGCGTCGCAGTTGTGGCGGTCGTGGCTGATGCCGTCCAGGCCGAGCAGTTCGCCGGCCATCTGGAAGCCGGTCACCTGGTCGCGGCCGTCTTCCGACGACACGCAGGTCTTGAAGAAACCGGTGCGCACCGCGTAGAGCGACTGGAACGAATCGCCGGAGCGGAACAGCGCGTCGCCACGCGTGACCGAGCGCCGTTTCGCGACCAGCTGGTCGAGCCGCTCCAGGTCAGGGTCCGACAAGCCGACCGGCAGGCACAGCTCGCGCAGGTTGCAGTTGGAGCAGGCGACCTTGAAGGCCTCCGCCCGGATCGGCACGACGGGGGATGGTGAGCTCATGGGGAGGCATTCTCGGATCGCCCCGATGAGAGGTCGTTGATGCGCGTCAAGGCGCTTGACGGACGGCAAGGCACAGTCTGAGGCCATGTTGAGCACCACTTCCACCGAGCGCCCGGTCGTGACCGAAGAGCTGCTGCGTCGCCTCGACGTGAACGGCCCGCGCTACACCTCCTACCCGACGGCCGACCGCTTCGTCGATGCCTTCGGTCCCGACGACTATGCCCGCGCATTGGACCAGCGTGCCGCCGGCGGCGGCGTGATCGGCGGCGCCAGCCCGCTGTCGATCTACGTGCACATCCCGTTCTGCGAGTCGCTGTGCTACTACTGCGGCTGCAACAAGGTGATCACGAAGCACCACGAGCGCGCCACCGAGTACCTCGACGCGCTGGAGAAGGAGATTGCGCTGCACGTGTCCCGTCTGGGCTCCGGGCAGGTGGTTTCGCAGCTGCACTTCGGTGGTGGATCGCCGACCTTCCTCAGCGACGCCGAGCTGAGCCGCCTGATGGGCGCGCTCCGCCAGGCCTTCCGGCTCGCCCCGGGGGCGGAGAACTCGATCGAGGTCGATCCGCGAACGGTGACCAACGAGCGGCTCGCGCACTTGAAGCAGCTCGGCTTCAACCGCCTGAGCTTCGGCGTGCAGGACTTCGACACCGCCGTGCAGCAGGCCGTGCACCGCGTGCAGAGCCGCGAGATGGTCGCCGGGCTGATCGAGTCGGCGCGTGCGCTCGGCTTCGAATCGACCAACGTCGACCTGATCTACGGTTTGCCCAAGCAGACGCCGGAGTCGCTGCGCCGCACCGTCGAGCAGGTGGCCGAGCTGCGCCCCGAGCGCATCGCGTTGTACTCGTACGCCCACCTGCCGCAGCGTTTCAAGCCGCAGCGGCGCATCGACTCCGCCGCACTGCCTCCGGCAGCCGACAAGGTGACGATGCTGTCGAACTCGATCGCCGGCTTCGTCGGCCACGGCTACCAGTACATCGGCATGGACCACTTCGCGCTGCCCGGCGATTCGCTGGCGGCCGCCAAGCGGCAAGGGCGACTGCACCGCAACTTCCAGGGCTACAGCACCCAGCCCGACTGCGACCTGATCGCGCTGGGCGTGTCGTCGATCGGCCGCGTCGGCGCAACCTACAGCCAGAACGCCAAGACCCTGCCCGAGTACTACGACGCGGTGAACCAGGGGCAGTTTCCGATCGTGCGCGGCCTGGCGCTGACGCGCGAGGACCTGCTGCGCCGCGCCGTCATCATGGCCATCATGTGCCAGGGACGGCTGGAGTTCGAGTCGATCGAACTCGCTCACCTGATCGACATGCGCAAGCACTTCGCCACCGAGCTGGAGCAACTGCGCTCGCTGCAGGATGCCGGGCTGGTCGAGATCGAGCCGGCCGCCATCCAGGTCACGGCGCTGGGCTGGTACTTCATCCGCAGCGTCGCCATGGTGTTCGACAAGCACCTGCAGGCCGATCGCACCCGGGAGCGCTTCTCGCGCATCATCTAGGGCATGAACGCTGCCCTCGCTGCCACCGCCTTGCTGATGGGGCTGGCGGGTGCCCCGCATTGCGCCGCCATGTGCGGCGCCGCATGCACCGGCATCGTGCGCGGCTGCGCCGGCGGCACGGCGCAGGAGGCCAGCACGCTGTCGTTCCACGTGGCGCGCCTGGCCAGCTACGCCGCCGGCGGGGCGCTGGCGGCCGGCAGTGTGTCCTGGCTGGCGACGCAGGGTGCCCAGGTGGCGGTGCTGCGTCCGTTGTGGACGCTGCTGCAGGTGGCTGCGCTGGCACTCGGTCTGTGGCTGCTGGTCCGCGGCCGGCAGCCGGCCTGGGTGGAGAGCTTCGGTCGCTCGGCGCCGGGCGGACGGCGGGTGATCTGGCTGCAGGGGCCGGCCGGTGCAGCCGCGGCGGGGTCGATGTGGGTGGCGCTTCCCTGCGGCCTGCTGCAGTCGGCGCTCGTGGTCGCGGCGCTGGGCTCGGGCCCGCTCGATGGTGCGCTGCTGATGGCGGTGTTCGCTGCCGGCTCAGGGCTCGGCCTGTGGCTCGGGCCCGCCCTGTGGCTGCGCCTGGCCGGGCGGCACGCGGGCCGGGCGCAGGTACTGGCGGTGCGCGTCGCCGGGCTGATGCTGGCCGGCGCGTCGGGCTGGGCGCTGGCCCATGGCCTGGCCACCGCGATGGGCAGCGACTTCTGCCTGCCGTTCTGAGCCCGCGGTAACCCCTGGAAACACAAACGCCCGGTGGGGACCACCGGGCGTTCGGGCCAGAGCAGAGTCCGGCAGAAGTCAGGCCGGCGCGAGCCGGCGAGCCAGAATTACTTCTTGGCTTCTTCCTTCTTCTCGGCCTTCTTCTCTTCCTTCTTCTCGGCCTTCTTCTCTTCCTTCTTGGCGGCGGAAGCGGCGGGGGCAGCGGCCTCGGCCTTCTTGTCAGCGGCGTAGGCGCCAACGGCGAAGAAAGCGGCGATCAGAGCGGCCAGGAACTTGGTCATTTTCATTTACCTTTGGTTTAGGGTTGGATCCAACCTCCTCAGGGAGGCATCGCTGAAACGCAGCCCCTCGTCAGTCGGTTGACAGACACCGTGGAATAGAATTCCACCCTTCGATACGTCCCCCAGCCTCTCCCGGAGCGACTCTCCATGTACCAACACATCAAGGTGCCCGAAGGCGGGCAGAAGATCACCGTCAACGCCGACTTCTCGCTGAACGTCCCGGCGAACCCGATCATTCCGTACATCGAGGGCGATGGCACCGGCTTCGACATCACGCCGGTGATGATCAAGGTCGTCGACGCCGCCGTGGCCAAGGCCTATGCCGGCAAGCGCAAGATCCACTGGATGGAGATCTACGCCGGCGAGAAGGCGACCAAGGTCTACGGCCCCGACGTCTGGCTGCCGACCGAGTCGCTGGACGTGCTGCGCGAGTACGTGGTCTCGATCAAGGGCCCGCTGACCACGCCGGTCGGCGGCGGCATCCGTTCGCTGAACGTGGCGCTGCGCCAGGAACTCGACCTGTACGTCTGCCTGCGCCCGGTGCAGTACTTCAAGGGCGTGCCCTCGCCGGTGAAGGAGCCCGAGAAGACCAACATGGTGATCTTCCGCGAGAACTCGGAGGACATCTACGCCGGCATCGAGTACGAGGCCGAGTCGGACAAGGCCAAGAAGCTCATCAAGTTCCTGATGGACGATATGGGCGTCAAGAAGATCCGCTTCCCGGCCACCTCGGGCATCGGCATCAAGCCGGTCTCGCGCGAAGGCACCGAGCGCCTGGTGCGCAAAGCGATCCAGTACGCGATCGATAACGACAAGCCCAACGTGACCATCGTGCACAAGGGCAACATCATGAAGTTCACCGAGGGTGGCTTCCGTGACTGGGCCTACGCGCTGGCGCGCAACGAGTTCGGCGCCGAGCTGATCGACGGCGGCCCGTGGTGCAAGTTCAAGAATCCGAAGACGGGCAAGGAGATCACCGTCAAGGATTCGATCGCCGACGCCTTCCTGCAGCAGATCCTGCTGCGCCCGGCCGAGTACTCGGTGATCGCGACGTTGAACCTGAACGGCGACTACGTCTCCGACGCGCTGGCCGCGCAGGTCGGCGGCATCGGCATCGCCCCGGGTGCCAACCTGTCCGACTCGGTGGCCTGCTTCGAGGCCACGCACGGCACGGCGCCGAAGTACGCCGGCAAGGACTACGTCAACCCGGGCTCCGAGATCCTCTCGGCCGAGATGATGCTGCGCCACATGGGCTGGAAGGAAGCGGCCGACCTGATCATCAGCTCGATGGAGAAGTCGATCGCCTCGAAGAAGGTCACCTACGACTTCGCCCGCCTGATGGAAGGCGCGACGCAGGTGTCGTGCTCCGGCTTCGGCCAGGTGATGATCGACAACATGTGAGCCGGGCCGGGCGCGTAGGCGCCGGCTGACTTGAACGACGAAGCCCCCGCATCCGGCCGGATGCGGGGGCTTCTTGCGTTGCAGCCGGCGACGGCAGGGCCGGCGGATGCGCGACGCGCCTCAGCGCTGGCGAGGCGGGGTGGAGCCGGTCGCCGGGCCGCGGCGCTCGAGGTGGCGGAATGTGATGCGACCCTTGGAGAGATCGTAGGGCGACAGTTCCAGCGAGACGTTGTCGCCGGCGAGGATGCGGATGTGGTGCTTGCGCATCTTGCCGCCGGTGTAGGCGATCAGCGAGTGGCCGTTGTCCAGCGTGACCCTGAATCGCGAGTCGGGCAGGACTTCGTTGACGACCCCGTGCATCTCGATGAGTTCTTCCTTGGCCATGTCTGTGTTCAGTCCTGTTCGTGCGAAGGTGGCGGGCAGGCGCATGCGCGCGGTCGAGCCGGCGTGACCCTTTTGGGGGCAGCGCGGCTCGGGCGCACGAGGCGTCGGTGAGCTCGCTCCGGCGGCGGGCCGTCCCGTTTCGGCGATCAGCGCAGGCGCTGAACTGTCGGGACGCACGCCGGAGGTCGGCACGGTCGGCGAGAGGCTTCGCCAGGAACTCGGGACCGGTGCGCGAGGCGCGGCAGTGTAGCACCGGGGTCGCGGATCGAACTCGACGTGGCCGTCGCGGGCTTGCGTGGCCGGCGCAACCAAGAACGAAAAGGGGCCCGCAGTGCGGGCCCCGGATCCGGTGCGAGCTGGCGTCAGGCGTCGGAGGTCGTCATGCCCTCGGGGCGAACCGCGCGCGCAGGGGCGTCGAGCGCCTGAATGTTCTGCGCGAGCTGGCCCTTCGGGCCCTGGACCAGCTCATAGCTGACCTTGCCGCCCTGCTTCAGCGTGCGGAACCCGTCCATCTGAATCGCCGAGAAATGCGCGAACACGTCGTCGCCGCCGCCCTCGGGCTCGATGAACCCGAAGCCCTTGGCGTCGTTGAACCATTTCACGGTGCCGATCGGCATGGCGGTCTCCTTCCCCTGAGGCGGAAGATTCTCGATCCCGCCCCGGGAGGTGTCAAGGAAGGCGCGGCCGCGTCAGCGGCGGCACGCCGACCTGATGAACAAGCCGGCGCGGGCCTTGCTTTTTGCACACTTGTGATCCGTGATCCTGGCGCAATATCCAACGAGGTGAATGGGTTGCCGCCTGACTCGATAGAATGTTTTCATGCCCGATGAAACGCCTCCACCACCGCCCGTGCCGCCCGGCAAGGGCGTGCCCGACGACGGGCAGGGGGCGGTCGTCGCCGAGCGCAAGACACAGCGGACCCAGCCGCCACGCATGTACCAGGTGGTGATGCTGAACGACGACTACACCCCGATGGAGTTCGTCGTCATGGTGTTGCAGGAATTCTTCAAACGCGACCTCGAAACCGCGACCCAGATCATGCTGAAGATTCACCATGAAGGTCGCGGTGTCTGCGGCGTCTATTCCAAGGACGTGGCCGCGACCAAGGTAGAACTGGTGCTGGCTGCCGCGCGTCGCGGTGGTCACCCGTTGCAGTGCATTATGGAGGCCGCATGATTGCCCAGGAACTCGAAGTCAGCCTGCACATGGCGTTCGTCGAGGCGCGCCAGCAGCGCCATGAGTTCATCACGGTGGAGCACCTGCTGATGGCGCTGCTCGACAACCCGTCGGCCGCCGAGGTGCTGCGCGCCTGTTCGGCCAACGTCGACGACCTGCGCAAGAGCCTGGCCGGCTTCATCAAGGAGAACACGCCCACGGTGGGCGGCACCGACGAGGTCGACACCCAGCCGACGCTGGGCTTCCAGCGTGTGATCCAGCGCGCGATCATGCATGTGCAGTCCACCGGCAGCGGCAAGAAGGAAGTGACCGGCGCGAACGTGCTGGTGGCGATCTTCGGCGAGAAGGACTCGCACGCCGTCTACTACCTGCATCAGCAGGGTGTCACGCGGCTGGACGTGGTCAACTTCATCGCCCACGGCATCAAGAAGAGCGACCCGCCCGAGCCCGCCAAGCCCGCCGAAGGCAGCAGCGGCAGCAACGACGGCGAAAAGGAAGAGGGCGAAGGCAAGGGCTCGCCGATCGACCAGTTCACGCAGAACCTGAACCAGCTTGCCCGCGACGGCAAGATCGATCCGCTGATCGGCCGCGACCACGAGGTCGAGCGAGTCATCCAGATCCTCTGCCGCCGGCGCAAGAACAACCCGCTGCTGGTCGGCGAGGCCGGCGTCGGCAAGACCGCCATCGCCGAGGGCCTGGCCTGGCGCATCACGCAGAACGACGTGCCCGAGGTGCTGGCGCAGTCGGTCGTCTACGCGCTCGACATGGGCGCGCTGCTGGCCGGCACCAAGTACCGCGGCGACTTCGAGCAGCGCCTGAAGGGCGTGCTGAAGCACCTGAAGGACCAGCCGAACGCGATCCTCTTCATCGACGAGATCCATACGCTGATCGGCGCCGGCGCGGCCTCGGGCGGCACGCTGGACGCGAGCAACCTGCTGAAGCCGGCGCTCAGCTCGGGCTCGATGAAGTGCATCGGTGCGACCACCTTCACCGAATACCGCGGCATCTTCGAGAAGGACGCGGCGCTGTCGCGGCGCTTCCAGAAGATCGACGTGGTTGAGCCCTCGGTCGAGCAGACGGTGGAGATCCTGAAGGGCCTGAAGTCGCGCTTCGAGGAGCACCACAGCGTCAAGTACGCGCTCGGCGCGCTGCAGGCCGCGGCGGAGCTGTCTGCCAAGTTCATCAACGACCGCCACCTGCCCGACAAGGCGATCGACGTGATCGACGAGGCCGGTGCCGCGCAGCGCATCCTGCCCAAGAGCAAGCAGAAGAAGACCATCACGCGCGCCGAGGTCGAGGACATCGTCGCGAAGATCGCGCGCATCCCGCCGACCAGCGTGTCCAACGACGACCGCAGCAAGCTCAAGAGCCTGGACCGCGACCTCAACAGCGTGGTGTTCGGCCAGGAGCCGGCGATCGAGGCGCTGGCCTCGGCGATCAAGATGGCGCGCTCGGGCCTGGGCCGGCCGGACAAGCCGATCGGCTCCTTCCTGTTCAGCGGCCCGACCGGCGTCGGCAAGACCGAGGTGGCCCGCCAGCTCGCCTACATCCTGGGCATCGAGCTGATCCGCTTCGACATGTCGGAGTACATGGAGCGCCACGCGGTCAGCCGCCTGATCGGCGCGCCTCCGGGCTACGTCGGCTTCGACCAGGGCGGCCTGCTGACCGAGGCGATCAGCAAGAAGCCGCACGCGGTGCTGCTGCTCGACGAGATCGAGAAGGCGCACCCGGATGTCTTCAACGTGCTGCTGCAGGTGATGGACCATGGCACGCTGACCGACAACAACGGGCGCAAGGCCGACTTCCGCAACGTCATCATCATCATGACGACGAACGCGGGCGCCGAGACGATGAACAAGGCGACCATCGGATTCACCAACTCGCGCGAGGCGGGCGACGAGATGGGCGACATCAAGCGCCTGTTCACGCCGGAGTTCCGCAACCGGCTCGACGCGATCGTGTCGTTCCGCGCGCTCGACGAGGAGATCATCCTGCGCGTGGTCGACAAGTTCCTGCTGCAGCTGGAGAGCCAGCTGGCCGAGAAGAAGGTCGAGGTCACCTTCACCGACGGGCTGCGCAAGCACCTGGCGAAGAACGGCTTCGACCCGCTGATGGGCGCGCGCCCGATGCAGCGCCTGATCCAGGACACGATCCGCCGCGCGCTGGCCGACGAACTGCTGTTCGGCCGCCTGGTCGACGGTGGCCGCCTGACGGTGGACATCGGCGACGACGGCAAGCCGGTGCTCGACATCTCGCCGCCGAAGAAGAGCGACAAGCCCAAGGCCGAGCCGGCCACGGCGTGATCACGAGGGGCCTGCGGGCCCCTCGCTGCTTTCAGGCGCCGGCCGGGTCCTGCCGGTAGTAGCCGGCCAGCAAGGCGTACAGCTCGGGATGCCCGGCGCGCAGCGCGGACGGGTCGACGAAGAACACTTCCGAGCTGACGGCGAAGAACTCGTCGATCGCCTCTGCGCCATAGGGATCGATCAGCGTGTCCTCGCCGGCGTCGACACGTTCGCAGAAGTCCTGCCACTCGGGTTCCAGCACCGCCAGCCAGCGTTCGCGGGCGGCGCGGTCGGGCAGCAGCGGAACGCCGTCGGCGGCGCCGTCGCGCATGTCCAGCACATGCGCGAACTCGTGCACCACCACGTTGTAGCCCCAGGCCGCGCTGTCGCCGGCATCGGCGACATCGCGCCAGGACAGCATCACCGGGCCACCTTCCATGGCCTCGCCGGACAGTTCCTCGTCGTAGTGGTGGACCACGCCGTCCTCGTCCATCACCTCGCGGCGCGCGACGACGACGTCGGGATGCACGACGATGCCCTTGAAGCCGTCGTAGTGCGCCAGGCCCAGCCGCAGGATGGGCAGGCAGGCCTGCGCGGCGATGGCCACCGCCATGCCGTCGTCGACCGCGAGACCCTGCATGCCGGCGAACTCCTTGTCGGCGAGGAACAGCGTGCTGAGCTCGCGCAGCCGCTGCCTGTCTTCCTCCGAACGGCCGGCGATGAAGGGATAGCGCGCCAGCGTCAGCTGCCACAGCGGGTCGGGGATCGCGCGGCGCTCGAGCGTGCGCGCCGAGCGCCACTGGCGCCACCAGGTGCCGATCATCGGGCCAGCGGGAGGCGGGTGAGGCCGCTGCGCTTCAGCCGCAGTACCTCGGCGCGCGGCGGGCCGGCATGATCGGTGTCCCAGTCGCTGAGCACTTCGCGCACGAAGCCGGGCGCCAGGTCTTCATGGGCCGGCCGGTGGGTGTGGCCGTGGATCAGCGTCGGCGTCTGCGCCTCGTGCATCCAGCGCACCGCGGTGGCGCGGTCGATGTCGCTCCAGTCAGCGGGAGCCATGCTGCGCTTGCGCTGCTCGCTGTGCGCACGCATCGTGCGAGCGATCTGCGCACGTTCGGCCAACGGCTTGGCCAGGAACTCGCGTTGCCAGGCCGGCGAGCGCACCTGCGCGCGGAAGCGCTGGTAGTCGACGTCGTCGAGGCACAGCGCGTCGCCGTGCGACAGCAGCAGCCGCTCGCCGAAGGCGAGCAGCACGGTCGGATCGGGCAGCGCGAGCACGCCGCAGTCGCGCAGCAGTTCGGCGCCGACCAGGAAGTCGCGGTTGCCGCACATGAAGGCCACGGTGCGGCGCGACGCGGCCTCGGCCAGCACCTCCGCGCAGCGCGCCTCGAAGCCGGCATGGCGCGCGTCGTCACCGATCCACACCTCGAACAGGTCGCCGAGGATGAACACCGCCGAGGCCGGGGTGTCGCGCAGATGCGTGGCCCAGGCCTCGAAGGTGCGCGGTGTCTCCTCGGCGAGGTGCAGGTCGCTGATGAAGTCGATCGCCGTCCAGTCCGCCGGCGCAGCCAGCTCCCAGAAGGTGGGCAGCGGCGTCGGCGTCATCGCGCGGCGGTCGGCCCTCAGCCGAGCACGGTGGCGCGCTGGATCAGCACGTCCTCGACCGGCACGTCGCCATGGCCGCCGCTGCGGCCGGTCTTCACGCGCTCGATCGCATCCACCACCTCGGCGCCGGCACTGACCTTGCCGAACACCGCATAGCCCCAGCCGTCCTGCGACTGCGCCTTGTTGAGGAAGCCGTTGTCGGTGGCGTTGATGAAGAACTGCGCGGTCGCCGAGTGCGGCGCCGAGGTGCGTGCCATCGCGATGGTGTAGCGGTCGTTGGTCAGGCCGTTGGCCGACTCGTTCTGGATCGGCGCGCCGGTCGGCTTCTGCTTCATGCCGGGCTCGAAGCCGCCGCCCTGGATCATGAAGCCGGGGATGACGCGGTGGAACACCGTGCCGTCGTAGTGGCCCTTCTTCACGTACTCGACGAAGTTGGCGACGGTGGCCGGCGCCTTCGCGTCGTCGAGCTCGATGGTGATGTCGCCCTTGCTGGTCTGCAGTTGAACCTTGGTACTCATGTCACTTCTCCACGGTGGCCTTCTTGATGACGATGGGTTCGAGCGGCACGTTCTGGTGCGGCCCCTTGTTGCCGGTGGGCACGACGCGGATCTTGTCGACCACGTCCATGCCGGCGGTCACCTTGCCGAACACGGCGTAGCCGTTGCCGTCGCGCGACTGCGCCTTGTTGAGGAAGTCGTTATCGGTCACGTTGATGAAGAACTGCGCGGTGGCCGAGTTCGGGTCCATCGTTCGCGCCATCGCGATGCTGCCGCGCACGTTGTTGAGCCCGTTGCCGCTCTCCAGCGGGATCGGCGCGCGCGTCGGCTTCTCCTTCATGTCGGCGCTCATGCCGCCGCCCTGGATCATGAAGTTCGGGATGACCCGATGGAACACGGTGCCCTCGTAGTGGCCGGCGTTCACGTACTCGACGAAGTTGGCGACCGTCTTCGGCGCCTTGGCGGCGTCGAGCTCGACGACGATGTCGCCGGCGCTGGTGGCGAAGCGCACCTTCTGTGCCTGCGCGGCCAGGTGCGTGCCCAGCGCCAGAGTGGCGGCGAGCAGGGCGTTGCCGATGCGGCGGGTGTTCATCTCGGAATGTCTCCTTGGGTGGAATCGGATCGGGTCAGGGCGTCGGCCTGGCCAGCGGGCGCAGCAGCTGCTTCACCATCGCCAGCTTGGCCGGCAGCGTGGCGCTGGCCGGGTCGAGCTGCAGCGCTCGTGCATAGGCACGCAGCGCCAGCATGACCTGCACGTCGCCGAGGTTCTCGTGCGCAGTGGCCATCGACGGGTTGGCACGCAAGGCCTGGTCGAGCGCGGCCTTCGCGCCGTCGTAATCGCCCGCCGCCGCCTTCAACGCGGCCAGGTTGTTGTAGGGCTCGGGCAGTTCGGGATAGTCGGCGATCAAACGCTCGAACACGGCACTGGCTTCCGTCGGGCGGCGCAGTTCGGCCAGCATCACACCGGTGAGGAAGCGCATGCCGGCATCCTTCGGATTCGTCGCCAGGTGCTTCTCGGCACGCTGCAAGGCTTCGCTGGTCTGGCCGATGGCATGCAGGCGCTGTACCTCGGCGTATTCGTCCGCCCGCGCCACGCCGGCGGCCAGCAGGAGGCACAACAGCCAGAAGCGGAGGAAGCTCATCGGCAGGGGAGCGGCGCAGGGAAGGGGATGTGTGCTGCGGTGGACCCCGGACTCGCTGCCCGGGCGCTGCCGCTATACTGAATCGATTCTAGATCAGGCCCCTCGACCGGACGCGTCGCGGGGTCGCCGCGGCGACCGCCACCCGGTGCCGCCGCCCGTCCCCTTGAACCCGCCCGCCGACCGGCCCATGACGCTGCGCATCCACAACACGCTCTCGCGGGACATCGAGACCTTCACGCCGATCGATCCGAAGCACGTGCGCATGTACGTGTGCGGCATGACGATCTACGACTTGTGCCACGTCGGCCACGCGCGCTTCCTGCTCGTCTTCGACATGGTCTACCGCTGGCTGCGCACGCTCGGCCACGAGGTCACCTATGTGCGCAACATCACCGACATCGACGACAAGATCATCAAGCGCGCGGTCGAACGCGGCATCACGATCCGCCAGCTGACCACCGAGATGACCGCCGCGATGCACGAGGACATCGGCAAGCTCGGCGTGCTGCCGCCGACGCACGAACCGCGTGCCACCGAGTACGTCCCGCAGATGCTCGCGATGATCGCCACGCTGGAGCGCAAGGGCCTGGCCTACCGCTCGAGCAACGGCGACGTGAACTACTCGGTGCGCAAGTTCCCGGGCTACGGCAAGCTGTCCGGCAAGTCGCTCGACCAACTGCGTGCCGGCGAGCGTGTCGCGGTGCTCGACGGCAAGGAGGACCCGCTGGACTTCGTGCTGTGGAAGTCGGCCAAGGCCAGCGAGCCCGACGACGCCAAGTGGGCCAGCGAGTTCGGCGCCGGCCGGCCGGGCTGGCACATCGAGTGCTCGGCGATGGGCTGCACGCTGCTCGGCCAGCATTTCGACATCCACGGCGGCGGGCTGGACCTGATCTTCCCGCACCACGAGAACGAGATCGCGCAGAGCGAGGGTGCCAACGGAACCCGCTTCGTCAACACCTGGATGCACAACGGGTTCCTCAACGTCGACAACGTGAAGATGTCCAAGTCGCTGGGCAACTTCTTCACCATCCGCGACGTGCTGAAGCACTACGACGGCGAGACGCTGCGCTTCTTCATGCTGCGCACGCACTACCGCAGCCCGTTCAACTTCAGCGACGCCAACCTCGACGACGCGAAGAGCGCGCTGCGCCGGCTCTATACCGCGCTCGATGGCGTCGAGGTCGCGAGTGCCGAGCCGGACTGGACGCAGCCGCAGGCCGCGGCCTTCCGCGCGGCGATGAACGACGACTTCAACACGCCGGTGGCCTTCGCGATGCTGTTCGATCTGGCTGGCGAGCTGAACCGCACCCGCTCGGCGCAGACCGCCGCGCTGCTCAAGGGGCTGGCCGCGACGGTCGGCATCCTGCAGCAGCCGCCACGGCAGTTCCTGCAGGGCGGCGCGAGCCAGGGCGACGGCGAGGCCGCCTGGATCGACGAGCGCATCGCGGCGCGCGCGGCCGCCAAGGCGGCCCGCGACTTCGCGCAGGCCGATGCGATCCGCAAGGAGCTGGCCGAGCGAGGCATCGTCCTGAAGGACTCGCCGCAGGGCACCACCTGGGTGAAGGGCTGAACAGGATGTCGCCGGCCAAGGCGGGGACCACCCCCGACTACTGGGACGATGCCTGCCGCCACCTGGCGCGGCGCGATCGCGTGATGCGCAAGCTGATCCCGCAGTTCGGCGAAGGCCGCCTGCAGAGCCGCGGCGACGCCTTCACGACGCTGGCGCGCTCCATCGTCGGGCAGCAGATCTCCGTCAAGGCGGCGCAGTCCGTCTGGGACCGCTTCGCGGCGCTGATGCCCGAGCCGAGCACACGGTTGAAGCCGGCCTCGGTGCTGGGGCTCGACATCGCCGACGCGCGCGGCGCGGGGCTGTCGGCGCGCAAGGTAGAATACCTGCTCGACCTCGCCCAGCACTTCGAGTCCGGCACGGTCCACGTGCGCCAGTGGCAGCAGATGGACGACGAGGCGATCATCGAGGAACTGGTCGCCATCCGCGGCATCGGCCGCTGGACCGCGGAGATGTTCCTGATCTTCCACCTGATGCGCCCGAACGTGCTGCCGCTGGACGACCTCGGACTGCTCAAGGGCATCAGCCTGAACTATTTCAGCGGCGAGCCGGTGTCGCGCGCCGAGGCGCGCGAGGTCGGCGACGCCTGGGCGCCGTACCGCTCGGTGGCCACCTGGTACATCTGGCGGAGCCTGGACCCGCTGCCGGTAGACTACTGACCCGTCGCAGGGACAGCCGCCCGACGCGGAGGAAACCCACCCATGAGCAAACGCCACTTCCTGGACTTCGAGCAGCCGGTCGCCGAACTCGAATCCAAGATCGAGGAACTTCGCTACGTGCAGAGCGAGTCGGCGGTCGACATCTCGGAAGAGATCGACCGCCTGAGCAAGAAGAGCCAGCAGCTCACGAAAGACATCTACTCCAGCCTGACACCCTGGCAGGTGACGCAGATCGCGCGCCACCCGCAGCGCCCCTACACGCTGGACTACGTCGCCGAGGTCTTCACCGACTTCCAGGAACTGCACGGCGACCGCCACTTCGCCGACGACCTGTCGATCGTCGGTGGCCTCGCCCGCTTCAACGGCCAGCCCTGCATGGTGCTCGGCCACCAGAAAGGCCGCGACACCAAGGAGCGCGCCGCCCGCAACTTCGGCATGTCGCGCCCCGAGGGCTACCGCAAGGCCTTGCGGCTGATGAAGCTGGCCGAGAAGTTCGGCCTGCCGGTGTTCACCTTCGTCGACACGCCGGGGGCCTACCCGGGCATCGGTGCCGAGGAGCGTGGGCAGTCGGAGGCGATCGGCCGCAACATCTTCGAGATGGCCCAGCTCGAGGTGCCCGTCATCTGCACGATCATCGGCGAGGGCGGCTCCGGCGGCGCGCTGGCCATCAGCGTCGGCGACCAGACGCTGATGCTGCAGTACTCGATCTACTCGGTGATCTCGCCGGAGGGCTGTGCGTCCATCCTGTGGAAGACGGCCGAGCGGGCCTCCGACGCCGCCGAGGCGCTGGGCGTCACCGCGCACCGGCTGAAGGCGCTGCAACTGGTCGACAAGATCGTCAGCGAGCCGGTCGGCGGTGCGCACCGCGACCACAAGCAGATGGCCTCGTTCCTCAAGCGTGCGTTGAACGACGCATTGCGCCAGGTCAGCGACCTGAAGCCGAAGGAACTGCTGCAGCGCCGCTACGAGCGCCTGCAGGCCTACGGCCGCTTCACCGACAGCAAGGAGCGCTGAGCGCTCCGCCGCGGACGCGGTGAAGCCACGCCGGCGCTGCATCGCCGTCGCCTGGAGCGGCGGACGCGATTCGACGGCCTTGCTGCATGCGACGCTGCTCGCCGCGCATCCGCTCGGCGTCGACGTGGTGGCGCTGCATGTGCACCACGGGCTCAACGCGCAGGCCGACGCCTGGGTGACGCACTGCGAGGCGCTGGCGGCCCGCTGGGCGAAACGCTGGCCGATCCGTCTGCGCGTGACGCGGCTCGAAGGCCGGCCCGCAGCGGGCGAGAGCATCGAGGCCTGGGCGCGGCAGGCGCGCTACCGCGCCTTGCGGCGCATGGCACTGGAAGAGGGCGCCGACACCGTGCTGCTGGCCCACCACCGCCTCGACCAGGCGGAGACGGTGCTGATCCAGGCGCTGCGCGGCGGCGGCGTCGCCGGCCTGGCCGGCATGCCGGGTGAGGTCGAACGCGAAGGCATCCGCTGGCTGCGCCCCTGGCTGGACCACGATCCGCAGGCCATCGCCGCCTACGTGCGCAGGCATCGTCTGCGGCACATCGACGACGACAGCAACGCCGACGCGCGTTTCGCCCGCAACCGGCTGCGCCTGCAGGTGTGGCCGGCGCTCGAAGCGGCGTTTCCGCAGGCCTCCACCACGCTCGCCGACACGGCACGTTGGGCACAGCAGGCGAGCGCCTGTCTCGACGAACTTGCCATCGAAGACCTGGCTCGCATCAGCGACGCACAAGGCCTGAGGATCGCCGAGTGGGCCACTCTCAGCGAACCGCGCCGAGCCAACGCGTTGCGCCACTGGTTGCGTGCGCAGACCGGAGTGGCAGCGGCGGCCAGCCTGGTCGTGCGCCTGATGGCCGAGCTCAGCGCGGCCGGGCAGGGCGTCTGGGACGCTGCGGGCGGGACGCTGCGCGCCTACCGCGGCCGGCTGCGCTGGATCGAGCAGGCGCCTGGTGCGCAGGTTCGACCGGAACGCGAATCGACGCTGGCCGTTCGTCGCGCCGGCCGCCACGCGCTGCCGGGTTGGGGCGGTGCGCTGCAGGTGCAACGCGTCCGTGAGGGTGGCGTGCCGCTGGCCTGGCTGGCCGCTCTCGAACTGCGCGAGCGCAGTGGCGGCGAGCAGTTCCAGGCCGGCTTCGGCCGGCCGCCACGCAGCCTGAAGAAGCAGTTCCAGGCCCAGGCCGTACCAGCCTGGGAGCGCGACGGGCCGCTGGTCTACAGCGGTGGCCAGCTGGTCTTCGTGCCGGGGCTGGGGCTGGACGCACGGGTGATCGGCCTGCCGGGGCAGCCGCTGGTCCGCCTGTCATGGGAGCGCAAGCCCGCCGGATAGAATGCCGGGTTCACGAGCGCGGCGTGAATCCCCTTTCAGCAATCACCGCGGCCTAATCTTTCCATGGCACTCATCGTTCACAAGTACGGCGGCACGTCGATGGGCTCGACCGAGCGCATCCGCAATGTCGCCAAGCGCGTCGCCAAGTGGGCGCGGGCAGGGCACCAGATGGTGGTCGTGCCTTCGGCCATGAGCGGCGAGACCAACCGCCTGCTCGGCCTCGCGAAGGAACTGTCGCCGGCGTCGACCAGCCCCGAACTGCAGCGCGAACTCGACATGATCGCCTCGACCGGCGAACAGGTCTCGGTCGGCCTGCTGGCCATCGCGCTGCAGGCCGAAGGCATGCCGGCGGTCAGCTACACCGGCTGGCAGGTGCCGATCGCCACCGACAGCGCCTACACCAAGGCACGCATCCAGAGCATCGACGACCAGCGTGTGCGCGCCGACCTGGCGGCCGGCAGGGTCGTCATCATCACCGGCTTCCAGGGCGTCGACGACGACAACAACATCACCACGCTGGGCCGCGGCGGCTCGGACACCTCGGCGGTGGCCGTGGCGGCCGCGCTGAAGGCCGACGAGTGCCTGATCTACACCGACGTCGATGGTGTCTACACCACCGACCCGCGCATCGTCCCCGAGGCGCGCCGGCTGCACACCATCAGCTTCGAGGAGATGCTGGAGATGGCCAGCCTCGGCTCCAAGGTGCTGCAGATCCGCTCTGTGGAGTTCGCCGGCAAGTACCGCGTGCCGATGCGCGTGCTGTCCAGCTTCACGCCGTGGGACATCGACATCGCCGAAGAGGCCCGTTCGGGCACGCTGATTACCTTTGAGGAAGACGAGAAGATGGAACAAGCCGTCGTGTCCGGCATCGCGTTCAACCGCGACGAAGCCAAGATCAGCCTGCTGGGCGTGCCCGACAAGCCCGGCATCGCGTTCTCGATCCTCGGGCCGGTGGCCGATGCCAACATCGACGTCGACGTGATCATCCAGAACGTCTCGCACGACGGCAAGACCGACTTCTCGTTCACCGTGCACCGCAACGACTACCAGCGCACGCTGGACCTGCTGAAGAGCACCGTGGTGCCCAAGACCGGCGCCGCCGAGGTCAGCGGCGACACCAAGATCTGCAAGGTCAGCATCGTCGGCATCGGCATGCGCTCGCATGTCGGCGTGGCCAGCAAGATGTTCCGCGCGCTGAGCGAGGAGGGCATCAACATCCAGATGATCACCACCAGCGAGATCAAGACCAGCGTGGTGATCGACGAGAAGTACATGGAGCTCGCCGTGCGTGCGCTGCACAAGGCATTCGATCTCGATCAGGCTGCGGCCTGAGCAGGAAACCGCCGCGTTCGCGGCTAGAATGCGGGACTTCGCCGGAGTCGTGACCGAGTGGCCGAAGGTGCTCCCCTGCTAAGGGAGTATGCGGGCAAAACCTGCATCGAGGGTTCGAATCCCTCCGACTCCGCCAGATGCAAGAACAACGGGCCCCTCGGGGCCCGTTTTCGTTTCGGCTGCGGGGCGTCAGAAGCTGTAGCCGAGGCCGAACTTCAGCACCGGGTAGACCTTCAGCCTGTCGGCGCTCTCCTGCAGGTTGGCCTGCTCGGCATCGATGTTGGCCTGGCCCGCCGCGGCCAGGATGCCCGCCGACGGCGTGAGCTTGGCGTCTGCCTTGCCCCAGGCGGCGCCGAGGTCGACGTAGAAGCTGAGGCCCTTGCCTGACTGGTGATGCCCGTAGCCGATGCCGAGGTAGGGTGCGGCCGGCGGGAACTTCACTTCGGCGTCGACACTTTCGCCGGCAGCCGGATAAGTCGTGCCGTTGATGGTGATGGTGCCGTTGCTCGCGACGGCGTTGCCCGTGGCCTTGCGCGTGCCGAGCAAGGCGCCGCCGGTCAGGCGGAAGCCGCCACCAAGGAAATAGTCGCCGTACAGGCCGAGGCTGGAGAACTTCAGCCGTGTGTCGTAGGTCGCGCCGTTGCGCTCGAAGTCGCGGCCGAAGTTCAGGAACTCGGCGCTGGCGCGCAGGCCACCCGTGCTGCCCAAGCGCTCCGCGACGCCGATCTCGAAGCCGGTGCTGCCGATGCCGGCAAAGGCCTCGGTGGCGTGCGCGAGGCGGGGACTCAGTGCCGCGGCGAGGATCAGCAAGCTGCTCGCGGCGATCTGGGTGAGTGGCCGGCGCTCGCCGACCGAGCGTGCCCGCAAAGTTTTGCGGGCGCTAGTTGACATAATATACATCGTAGCGCATTTGCAATGCGCTTCAGCCGATCCGCGTGGCGGCATCCTCGGAGCTGACGATCAGGTCGGCGTCATCGGCCGCCGCGTCGGCGCTGCCGCTGCCGGGCTGCACCCGATCCAGCGGTCGGCAGATCCGGCTTGCCAGCCGGTTCAGGCGTTCGGAGCGCTCCATTTCAGCGACGACCTCTGCCGGATTCAGCAGGAGCGCGAACGGATTGGCGACGAGATGTGCGGACTGCATCGAGAACCTCCGGCAAGTGCACTGGGATGAGTGGCACTCTAGGGCTGCCCCCGGGCGCTGGAAGTCGTCGCCGCGCCATGCGGCCTGTAAGAAAAAACCTGACAAGCACCTCGGCGCGTGAACTGCGCACGGAATCTCAGTGCGGCAGCTTCTGCAGTCGTTCCACCAGCCAGTCGCGGCCGGCCTGCTCGGCCAGGTCGATCGCCTGCAGTCCGCGCTGGTTTCGTCGTCGGGTGTCGGCGCCGCGCGCCAGCAGCAGTTCGATCGACGCTTCCGGCCCGTGCATGGCGGCCATCATCAGCGCGGTCGACCCGTTGGGTGCCTCGGTATCGATCGTGGCGCCGCGGTCCAGCAGCATGCGCACGATGCGTGGCTCAGGGCCGCTGGCGGCATAGTGCAGCGGCGACCAGCCGGGCTTGTCGATCTGCGCGCCGCGCTCGATCAGGCTTTCGCAGGCTTCGATGTCGCCGGCGATCGCCGCCAGCATCAGCGCCGACTCACCGGCGGCGTTCAGCGCGTTCACGTCGACCCCGGGTCGTGCCAGCAGCAGCTGGAACGCGCGTGGCGACTCACGGCGGATCGCCACGGCAAGCGCCGGCTGGCCCTTGGCGTCTCGGCTGTTCGGGTCCATGCCCTGGTCGAGCAGCTTGCGCAGGCTGCCGACATCGTCGCGGATGATGGCCACGAAGAAGTCGTCGTACGAACCAGCAGTGGCGACGAAAACAAGCGTCGCGACAATGAGATAAGAGACAGACCTAAAGCAACGCATGATCATTGCGGATTGTGCAATGAGGATTGAAATCTATTCATAAACAGTGGTTTATGAGTGATTTATGAAGCAATGCTTGAATGCTTGAAAAGGGTGTCGAAGTTGCGGCTCGTGGCCTCGGCGATGACTTCGATCGGCGTGCCGCGCAACTCGGCCAGCCTTGCCGCGACATGGGGCACCAGCGCCGGGGTATTGGTCTTGCCGCGAAACGGTACCGGCGCCAGGTAGGGGCTGTCGGTCTCGATCAGGCAGCGGTCCAGCGGAACGAAGCGTGCCACCTCGTGCAGTTCGGTCGCGTTCTTGAACGTCACGATGCCCGAGAACGAGATGTAGAAACCGAGATCGAGTGCCGCGCGGGCCACGGACATGGTCTCGGTGAAGCAATGGAAGACACCGCCGGCCGCATCACCGCCCTCCTCGCGCAGGATCGCCAGCGTGTCCTCGGACGCGCTGCGCGTGTGGATCACCAGGGGTTTGCCGGTGACGCGGGCTGCCCGGATGTGGGTGCGGAAGCGGTCACGCTGCCAGGCCATGTCGGCGACGCTGCGCTCGCCGAGCCGGTAGTAGTCGAGCCCGGTCTCGCCGATCGCCACCACGCGCGGCTGCCCTGCCAGGTCGACCAGATCGTCGACGCTCGGCTCGAGCACGCCCTCGTTGTCCGGGTGCACACCCGCACTGCACCAGAAGTTGTCGTAGCGCAGTGCCAGCGCATGCACCTGGTCGAATTCCTCCAGCGTCGTGCAGATGCACAGCGCCCGGTCGACCGCAGCGGCACTCATCGCGGCACGGATCTCGTCGATCCGTGCGGCGAGTTCGGGGAAGCTCAGATGGCAGTGGGAATCGACGAACATCGCGCGGGCCGGATGCAAAAGGGCATGCGGCCGGTTCGCGCCGGCCACGGCGAGGCGGGATGCCTCAGATGGTCTGGGTCGGCTTGGCCGAGGAGATCGAGGTGCCGAGGATCTCTTCGATCTTGGCCTTCAGCAGCCGGGTCTTCTCGTCGGTCGGGAACCGCACGCCGACACCCTGCGTGCGTCCGCCCGAGGCGTTGGCCGGTGTGATCCAGCCGACCTTGCCGGCCACCGGATAGCGCTGCGGATCGTCCGGCAGCGACAGCAGCAGGTAGATATCCTCGCCGAGGCGGTACTCGCGTGTCGTCGGGACGAACAGCCCGCCATCGGAGAACACCGGCATGTAGGCGGCGTACAGCGCGCCTTTCTCGCGGAAGACCAACTGGATGACGCTGGGTCGCGCCGCAGCGGCGGTGGCAGGGGTTCCGGGAAGCATGCTTCGGCCGCTGGCGTCGCTCATGGATTCGAGTGTACCGAAACACCACGCTTCGCGGCCTGCGCAGCCTGCCCGCTCGTGAGCGCCTGGCGGGCACGCGACAACAGGGCCTCGGTGGCCAGGCCGGCATTCAGCGGGTGCTCGGCCTGCCGCGCCAGGCGCTGCAGTTCGCGCGACCAGGCCAGCAGGCCGGCCAACGGCGGCGGTGGTCCCAGCGTGTCGCGCGGGAAGTAGCGCGGCCCCGCGCCGACGGCCAGGCAGAGGGCGTCGTGGCAGAGCTTCTGCAGCGCATCGACGACACGCGCCACGGGCCAGCCGTTCAGCGCCGCCGCATCGGCGCGCAGCACCAGGGTGGGCAACTGGGTCCACAGGCGGGAGTCGATGCCGTCGCGAACGCGCTCGAGAGCCTCCAGCGGCTGGCCGCCGGCGGCGGCCAGCGCGACCTCGGGCGCGGCGACACCCTGCCCGGCCAGCCAGGCCAGCGCCTGGGCGGTGTCCGGCAGGTTCAGCGCCAGTGCCTGGCAGCGGCTGCGGATCGTCGGCAGCAATGTCTCGGGTGCCGCGCAACTCAGGATGAAACGCGCCGAGCCGGCCGGCTCCTCCAGCGTCTTCAGCAGCGCGTTGGCGGCGATGCCGTTCATGCGTTCGGCCGGATGCAGCACGACCACCTTGCCGGCATCGCGCGCCGGCGTGGTCTGCGCGAAGGCCACCGCACCGCGCACTGCCTCGACCTTGATCTCCTTGCTCGGCTGCTTGCTCTTGCTGCCCGGCTCGGCGGCCTCGGCGTCCCCGTCGGACGTCGTCCAGCCCAGTGGCGCCTGCAGCGCCTCGGGCAGCAGCACCAGCAGATCGGGGTGCGAGCGCGCCTGCACGAGCCGGCACGAGGCGCAGTGGCCGCAGGGCCGGCCAGCGGCGGTCGGCGACTGGCACAGCCAGGCCTGCGCCAGGGTCAGCGACAACTGCCACTGGCCGATGCCGGCCGGGCCGTGGATCAGCAGCGCATGGCTGCGCTGCGACTTCAGCGCCTGGTCCAGCCAGCCGGCCAGCCACGGCAGCGGCAGTGCGCCGTCCGGCCCTACCATCCGCGCCGCTCCAGCTCGGCGTCGATCTGCGCCCACACGGCGCCACGGTCGAGCGACGCATCGATGCGCACGAAACGCTGCGGTGCCTGGGCGCAGCGCTGGGCATAGCCGGCGCGGACGCGCTCGAAGAAGACGACGTCCTCGCGCTCGAAGCGGTCGGCCTGGCGGGCCAATGCACGACGCTGCGCCGCCGTTTCGGCCGGCAGGTCCAGCCACAGCGTCAGCTCGGGCTGCAGCGCGCCATGCACCCACTGCTCGAGTTGCGCCAGCACGGCGAGGTCGAAACCGCGGCCGGCGCCCTGGTAGGCGAAGGTGGCGTCGGTGAAACGATCGCACAGCACGGTGGCGCCGCGTGCCAGCGCCGGCGAAACCAGCGACTGCACGTGGTCACGGCGTGCCGCGAAGACCAGCAAGGCCTCGGTCAGCGCGTCCATGCGCTGGTGCAGCACGATCTCGCGCAAGCGTTCGGCCAGGTCGGTTCCACCCGGCTCACGCGTGCAGACCACCTCGGCGCCATGCTCGCGCAGCCGCTGCGCGAGTGCGTCGATGTGCGTGGACTTGCCGGCGCCGTCGATGCCCTCGAAGGTGATGAATCGGCCACTCACGGGCTTGTGTTCGGGGCTCTAGCGGCCGCGCTGGTACTTGTTGACGGCGCGATTATGCTCGGCGAGCGTCTCGCTGAACTCGCTGCTGCCGTCGCCTCGGGCGACGAAGTACAGCGCCTTCGACGCCTCCGGCCGCACGGCCGCGCGCAACGAGGCTGCACCGGGCATCGCGATCGGCGTCGGCGGCAGGCCGGGGCGGGTGTAGGTGTTGAACGGCGTGTCGGCCTGCAGGTCGCGCTTGCGCAGGTTGCCGTCGAAGGCCTCGCCCAGGCCATAGATCACCGTCGGGTCGGTCTGCAGCGGCATGCCGATGCGCAGGCGGTTGACGAACACGGCCGCGATGCGCCCGCGCTCGGCTGCCGCACCGGTCTCTTTCTCGACGATGGAGGCCAGGATCAGCGCCTCGTCGGCGCTGCGCAGCGGCAGATCGGGAGAGCGTGCCGCCCAGGCCTCGTCGATGCGTTGGCGCATCGCGCGGTGAGCGCGCTTGAGCACGGCCAGGTCGGCGCTGCCCTTGCTGTAGGCGTAGGTGTCGGGATAGAAGCGTCCTTCCGGCATCGCGCCCGGGCTGCCGATCGCTTCCATGATCTGCGCGTCGCTCATCGCTGCCGTCGTCGGCTTCAGCGCATCGGCCTTGGCCAGTTCGGCACGGAACTGGCGGAAGGTCCAGCCTTCGATCAGGCGCACGGTGGCGAGAGTCTCGTCGCCGCGCACCATCTTCTCGAGCAGCGTGATCGGCGTGGTGCCCGCGCCGATCTCGTAGCTGCCGGCGCGGATGCGCTTGGCCTGCCCCGACCAGCGGAACCACTGGTACAGCGCCCAGGGTGGCGCCTGGACTCCGGCCCGCACCCAGCCGGTCGCGATGTCGCGTGGCAGTTCGCCCTGTTCGATCGACAGCTCGACGCTGTCGGCGGCCAGTGGCAGGGGTTGATGCAGCCACCAGGCCACCGCGCCGGCGGCCGCGGCGCCGACCAGCACGCCGAGCAGGATGATCCGCACCAGCCACTTGATCACGGCCGCTGCCCGAAGCGGCCGATGCCGCGAGACCCCTGCACGACGCAACTCATGGCGGCTGATGATAATCGGCGCATGCAGACCGACCTCGCAACGAATGGTGTCGCCACGCTGGGCCACTGGGGCGTGATCCGCGCCCGCGGTGCCGACGCCGCGCGCTTCCTCCACGGGCAACTCACCAACGACATGCTCGAGCTCGATCGCGACCGGGCGATGCTGGCCGGCTTCTGCTCGGCCAAGGGCCGGCTGCAGGCCAGCTTCGTGGTCTGGCACGGCGAGGCCGACGAGATCCTGCTCGCCTGTTCGGCCGACCTGCTGGCGCCGACGCTGAAGCGGCTGTCCATGTTCGTGCTGCGTGCCCAGTGCAAGCTGAGCGATGCCAGCGCCGAACTGCCGCTGCATGGCCTGGCCGGCGATGCGGCCGCCGCTCTGCTCGGTGATGCGACGGTCTGGCAGCGGCGAGAGACGAGTGCAGGAACGCTGATCCGCCTGCCCGATGCCGCTGGCGTGCAGCGCGCATTGCTCGTCGGTGCGGCGCCGGATGGCGCGGTGGCGATGCCGCTGGACACCTGGCGCTGGCTCGAGCTGGCCAGCGGCGTGCCGACGATCGAAGCCGCCACGGTGGAGCAGTTCGTGCCGCAGATGGTCAACCTCGAACTGGTCGGTGGCGTGGACTTCAAGAAGGGCTGCTATCCGGGCCAGGAGATCGTGGCGCGCAGCCAGTACCGCGGCACGCTGAAGCGCCGCATGTTCCTGTTCGACGTCGCCGAAGCGGCCCGCGCCGGGCAGGAGATCTTCCACAGCGCCGACCCCGGCCAGCCGGCCGGGCTGGTGGCCAACGCGGCGCCCTCGCCCGCGGGCGGCAGCCGGCTGCTCGCCGAGGTCAAGCTGGCCGCACTGGACGGCGGCACGCTGCACCTGGGCAGCGCCGACGGCAGCGTGCTGCAGCGGCGCGAACTGCCTTACGTGGTGCCGGTCGAGAGCTCGGCCGCAGCCTGATCGGGCACGCGGCAGACGGCACGGCAAAACTTCACGGGCGGCAGGCGCGCCCGACCGCCGGAGCGGCGATGCGAGAGCTGTTCATCTACTATCGATCGCCAGTGCAGCATGCCGATGCGGTGATGGCGATGGTGCACGGGTTCCAGGCGCAGTTGAGCCTCGAACACCCTGGCTTGCTGGCGCGACTGCTGCGCCGCCCCGAGGTGACCCACGGCCAGATCACCTGGATGGAAACCTACTCGATAACCACGATGAAATCCGCCGCCGTCCTCGACGACTCATTGCAGCAGGAGATCGAATCCTGTGCCGCCGGAATGAGCCCGTTCATCGACGGCGTGCGACACACCGAGGTGTTCGTTTCATGTGCCTGTTGACCCTGGCGCTCGACGAGAGCCGCCGCTTTCCGCTGGTGGTGGCGGCCAACCGCGACGAGTTCTTCGCCCGGGCGGCCGCGCGCCTGGCCTGGTGGACGCCCGAGCCCGGAGCGACGCAGATCCTCGGCGGCCGTGACCTCGATGCCGGCGGTACCTGGCTGGGGCTGAGCGCCGAAGGGCGCCTGGGCCTGCTGACCAACGTGCGCGACCCCTCGCGCATGGACCCGGGCGCGCCGTCGCGCGGCCGCATCGTGCCGGAGTGGCTGGCGGCGCGCGAGCGTGTCGACCAGTTCTGGATGCGCACCGCGCTGGCCGGCTACAACGGCTTCAACCTGATTGCCGCCGACTTCGCGCTCGGCGAGTGCTACTGGGCGAGCAACAACGGCCTGCACCCGCAGCGGCTCGAACGTGGTGTCTACGGGCTTTCCAACGCCGGCCTCGACACGCCCTGGCCCAAGGTCGTCGCGCTGAAGGACCGCACGCGAGAGGCGGTGGCCGAATCGGCCTCGGTCGACGAACTCGCCACCCGCCTGTTCGAGGCGCTGGCCGATCGCTCCGTGCCGGCCGACGACGCCCTGCCCGACACCGGCGTCGGCATCGACAAGGAACGCATGCTCGCGCCGGCCTTCATCCGCTCGCCCGACCATGCCTACGGCACACGCTGCTCGACGCTGATCATCACCGAGCGTGTCAACCGCCACAACGTGACCCACGTGCTCGAACGCAGCTTCGCGCCGAACGGCGGCATGGCGCTGCTGCGCCGTGCGACGCTGAACCACTGGCCGCCGCGCTACAGCGCCGGTGACGCCGTGCCGGCCATGCAGGGTGGCGCGGTCTCGGAGTCGGAGGTCGACGGTGCGGTCGCCGCCGCGCCGCAGCGCCGAACCCGCGTGCGCAGCCTGCTGCGACCCGACGCCAAGCGGCGTCGCGGCCCGGCCGTCGGCGCCTGAACCGCCGCGGGCTAGAGCGTCCGCACCATCTCGATGTGCGGGATGCCGGCTTCCTCGAACTCGGCGCCGCGCGGCGCAAAGCCGGCCCTCGCGTAGAACGGTGCGGCGCTGCTCTGCGCATGCAGCAGCACCTCGTGATCACCGCGTGCGCGAGCCGCCTTCATCAGGGCGTCGAGCACCTCGTGGCCGACGCCGCTGCCACGCACCGCCTGGGTCACCGCCATGCGGCCGATCTTGGCCACGCCGGGCACGTGCTGCAGCAGCCGCCCGGTGGCCAGCGGCAGGCCGAAGCGGTTGTACGCCACCGCGTGCAGGCATTCGCGGTCGGCCTCGTCCCATTCCATCTCGGCGGGGATGTGCTGTTCCTCGACGAAGACCGCGGTGCGGATCGCGCTGGCCTCGCGGCCCAGCGTGGCCCAGTCGCCCAGGCGCACCTCGACCATGCTCTGCCCTGCCTCGTAGCCTTCCAGCACCGCGCGCAGCGAAGCCGGCACCGGCCGTGAGGTCTGGCTGTGCGGGTCGGCGAAGACGTAGATCAGCTCGCCTTCGACCAGCAGGTCCTCGCCGCGGAATACCGCACCGAGAAACTGGATCGACGAGTTGCCGATGCGCGCGCAGCGCACGCCGACGTCGAGCCGGTCGTCGTAGCGCGCCGAGCCGTGGTACTCGACGGTGGCCTTGCGCACGTACAGGTCACCGCCGAGCGATTCCATCGATTCGGCATAGGGTATCGCCATCGCGCGCCAGTAGCCGGCGACCGCGGTGTCGAAGTACATCAGGTAGTGCGCGTTGAAGACGATCTTCTGCGCGTCGATCTCCGCCCAGCGCACGCGCAGGCGGTCGAAGAAGCGGAATTCGCTGCGTTTCATGGTTCGAAGGCTCCCCGCAATGCCGCGCCGAGCGTGGCATGGGCCTGGCGTGCTTCGTCGAGCACGCGGCCCATCTTGATGAAGTCGTGGGTCACGCCGCGCACCAGTTCCAGCGTGACCGCCACGCTGGCCGCGCGCAGCCGGTCGGCATAGGCGACGCCCTCGTCGCACAGCGGGTCGCACTCTGCGACCAGCACGGCCGCCGGCGCGACGCCGTCGAGGTCGTCGGCATTCAGCGGCGCGAAGCGCCAGTCGCTGCGCTGCGGGCGCTCGATGTACTGCTCGAAGAACCAGTCGATGGTGGTGGCGTCGAGCAGGAAGCCGTTGGCGAACAGGTGGTGCGAGCCGGTGTCGGCATGCGCCGTGGTGCCTGGCGTGATCAGCAGCTGCATGCGCAGCGGCAGCCTGTGGTCGCGGGCCAGGATCGCCGTCACCGCGGCGAGCGTGCCGCCGGCGCTGTCGCCGCCGACGGCCAGGCGATCGACGTCGAAACCGCGCTCGCCGCCTTGCCCGTGCAGCCAGCGCAGCGCGGCCCAGCAGTCGTCCACCGCGGTCGGGAAGCGGTGCTCGGGTGCGAGCCGGTAGTCGAGCGCCAGCACCTCCGCACCGCTGTGCAGCGCGAGCTGCCGGCACAGGCTGTCGTGCGTCTCCAGGCCGCCGATGGTGAAGCCACCGCCGTGCAGGTAGAGCAGCGTGCCGCGTGGCGCGTCGCCGGGGCGGTAGCGCCGCGCCGCCAGCGGCGTGCCGTCGGCGCCGGGCACGTGCAGGTCCTCGACCCTGGTCAGCGGTGCCCGCGGCAGGTCCAGCACTTCGGCGCCTGTCACGTAGGCGACGCGCGCCTGCTGCGGCGTCATCGCGTGGAAGGGCGGGCGGTTGGCGCGGCGGATGCGATCGAGCACGCCGGCCATGCGGGGAGTCAGCAGATGGGTGCTCATGGGCGCGCGGCAGTCTGCCACACACGGGTGTGCCCGCTTGCGTGCGGGGCTTCGCTGCCTACACTCGCGCCCATGGCCTTCATCAACTACATCACCCAGATCCAGATCGAGTTCGGCGCGGTGTCGCTGCTGGCGCAGGAATGCGAACGTGTCGGCATGCGCAAGCCGCTGGTCGTCACCGACGCCGGCGTGCGCGCCGCCGGCGTGCTCGACAAGGCACTTGCCGCGCTGTCCGCCCTGCCCCATGCGGTGTTCGACCAGACGCCGTCGAACCCGACCGAGGCCGCAGTGCGCGCCGCCGTCGCGGTCTACCGTGAGGCCGGCTGCGACGGCCTGGTCGCGGTCGGCGGCGGTTCGAGCATCGACCTCGCCAAGGGTGTCGCGATCGCTGCCACGCACGACGGCCCGCTGAAGACCTACGCCACCATCGAAGGCGGCAGCCCGAAGATCAGCGAGCGTGTGGCGCCGCTGATCGCGGTGCCGACCACCGCCGGCACCGGCAGCGAGGTCGCGCGCGGCGCCATCGTCATCGTCGACGACGGCCGAAAGCTCGGCTTCCACAGCTGGCACCTGGTGCCCAAGACCGCGATCTGCGACCCTGAGCTGACGCTGGGCCTGCCGCCGATGCTGACCGCGGCCACCGGCATGGACGCGATCGCGCATTGCCTCGAGACCTTCATGGCGCCGGCGGTCAACCCGCCGGCCGACGGCATCGGCCTGGACGGCCTGGAGCGCGGCTGGGCGCACATCGAGCGGGCCACGCGCCACGGCAGCGACCGCGACGCACGCTGGCAGATGATGAGCGCGAGCATGCAGGGCGCGATGGCCTTCCAGAAGGGCCTGGGCTGCGTGCACAGCCTCAGCCACAGCCTGGGCGGCGTGAATCCGCGGCTGCACCACGGCACGCTCAACGCGGTGTTCCTGCCGGCGGTGGTGCGCTTCAACGCACCGGCCGAATCGATGCAGCGCGACCGCCGACTGGCGCGCATCGCCCATGCGATGGGCATCGGCGGCTGCGACAGCGCCGGCACCGAGGTCGCCGAGGCGATCCGCGAGATGAACGTGCGCCTCGGCCTGCCCGCCGGCCTGGCCGCGATGGGCGTGGGACCCGAGCTGTTCGAGCGGGTCATCGATGGTGCGATGGCCGACCACTGCCACAAGACCAACCCGCGCATCGCGACGCGCGACGACTACCGGCAGATGCTCGAAGAGTCGCTCTAGAAGACGGAGTCGCGGTCGATGCCGTTGCGCAGCATGCGCCGCTTCAGCTTGAGCAACGCCTCCTGCTGGATCTGGCGGATGCGCTCGCGCGTCAGTCCGAGCCGCTCGGCCAGCACCTCCAGCGTCTCCGGCTCGCGATCGCGCAGCCCATAGCGGCCGGCCAGCACCTCGCGCTCGCGGTCGTTGAGTTCGTCCAGGCCGTGTTCGAGCAGGCGCTCGACCTCGTTGGACAGGGTCAGGCTCATCGGGTCGGTGGCGCCGTCGTCGGCCACGGTGTCGAGCACCGACTCCGAGTTGCCGTCCGCCGGATGGCGCTCCAGCGGCGCGTCCAGCGAGGTCGGCTGCTCGGCGAAGCGCAGCAGTTCGGCGACTTCCTGCACCGGCCGGCCGACCGCGGCAGCCACGTCCTCGACGCGCACCGGCCGCTCGCCGTCGATGCCGTCCGGCGCCTGCGCCTCCAGCGCGCGCCGCGCCTTCAGCACCTGGTTCAGTTCGCGCACCACGTGGACCGGCAGCCGCACCAGCCGGGCCTGGTGCATGATCGCCCGCTCGATGCTCTGGCGGATCCACCACGAGGCGTAGGTCGAGAAGCGGAAGCCGCGCTCGGGCTCGAACTTGCCGATCGCGTGCATCAGGCCGAGGTTGCCTTCCTCGATCAGGTCGGGCATCGGCAGGCCGCGACCGAGGTAGTTCTTCGCGATGCTGACCACCAGGCGCAGGTTGTGCTCGATCATTGCCTGGCGCGCCTTGAAGTCGCCCTCGCGCGCGCGCACCGCGGTGTCGTACTCCTGCTGCGGCGTCAGCAGCGGCGCCCGGCGGATCTCGCGCAGGTAGGTCTGCAGCGTGTTGCCGACCTCGCCCTCGCCTGCCGCGAGCAGCGCCGCCGGCGGTTCCGCCCCGGCGGGCTCGTCGTCGGCGTCAGGGGCGGGAATCTCGGAGGACAGGCCTTCGCCGTCGCCCAGGGAATGGCCATTAAGCCGCGGCGGCGGGCTGACCGATGCCCCGTCGAGCGATGTGCGCTTTCTGGGCATGGCCGCTGTTCCTCATGGTCGCCGTCAGCGCGGCGGCAATAGCTTCGCCGGATCGACCGGCTTGCCCTGCTTGCGGATCTCGAAGTGCAGCAGCACACGATCGGAATCGGTGTTGCCCATCTCGGCGATCTTCTGTCCGCGCTTCACCGCCTGGTCCTCCTTGACGAGCAGGGTCTGATTGTGCGCGTAGGCGGTCAGGTAGGTGGTGTTGTGCTTGAGGATGACAAGGTTGCCGTAGCCGCGCAGGCCCGAGCCGGCGTAGACGACACGGCCGTCGGCCGCGGCGAGCACCGGGTCGCCGAGCTTGCCGGCGATGCCCATGCCCTTGCTCTTGCCTTCCTCGAAGACGCTGCTCACCGGCCCCGAGGCGGGCCACATCCAGTTGACGTCGTCGTCACCCTCGCGCGCAGCCGCCGCCGTGCTGACCGGTGCCGGCGTCGGCACCGTGGCGGGCGACGCGCCGCTGGCCGGCACCGGCGTGGGCTTGGCGTCGAGCGGGCGTGTCTCGGGCTTGGCGGCCACTGCCACCGGCCGGGTGGAGACCCCGGTGTCGGCGCCCGGCGGCAGCACGCGCAGCACCTGGCCGACCTCGATCACGTTGGCGTTGTCGAGGTTGTTCCACTTGACCAGATCCTTCCAGTTCTGGCCGCTCTCGAGCCCGATGCGGATCATCGTGTCGCCGGGCTTGACGGTGTAGTAGCCGGGCTTGCCGGCGTTTTCGGCACCGGGCAGCGGCTTGGCGGCATCGGCCGCCGGCACGGCAGGCGCTGCACCCGGCGACACGGCGATGGCGGCCGCGGGCGCACGGTTGCCGACCGAGCGTTCCTCGACCGGCGCCGGATTCTTGGACGTCGCACAACCGGCCAGCAGGGCCACGCACAGCGCGCCGGCACCGAGCCGCATGCCGTGCGTGGACGAGAGACTCAGCATCTGTTCATTCATGCATCAACCACCGAGACCTGATTTTAGGGGCACGAACTTCACCGCTTCGTGAACGCTGTGCACGTACCCCTGTGCGTGGCGATCGACCACGACGAGAACCTGCCTGTGGGTGCGCGGTTCCTGCAGCGGCGCCACCAGGCGGCCGCCCACTGCCAGTTGCTCCAGCCACGCCGGAGGCAGCGCTTCGCCACCGGCGGCGGCGATGATGCTGTCGTAAGGCGCATTCGGCGGGTGACCCCGCATGCCATCACCATACACCAGACGCGGCTGCGTCAACCTCAGCGCCGCGAGATGCTCGCGCGCCTTGTCGTGCAGCGGGCGCAGGCGCTCGATCGAGATCACCTGCCGGGCCAGCTGGGCCAGCAGCGCGGCCTGGTAGCCGCAGCCGGTGCCGATCTCGAGCGCGCGGCCCAACGATCCGGCCTTGCGGGCGTTCTCGCCCTGCATCAGCAGTTCGAGCATGCGCCCGACGACCGAGGGCTTGGAGATCGTCTGCCCGTGGCCGATCGGCAGGCTGGTGTCCTCGTACGCCTGCGTGGCCAGCGCGGCATCGACGAACAGGTGCCGCGGCACGCTGGCCAGCGCGGCCAGCACGACCTCGTGCTGCAGGCCCTGCGCATGCAGGCGCTGCACCATTTGCCGGCGCACGTCGGCCGAATCGAGGCCCAGCCCCGACGGCGCAATACGTCGCGCCGCATCGACATGCGCCTGCTGCAGCGGTGCCTGCGGGCGCAGCAACGGCTTGCCCGCGGCCGGCGGCGTGCCGACACGGTCGAGCCGCAGCGGAAAGCGAGGCGGCTTCGCGCTGCCGCCGCTCATGAACCGGCGCCGGCCGCCCAGGCCTGCCAGGCCGGCAGCGCGGCATGGTCGGTCAGGTCCACCTGCAGCGGCGTGATCGACACGGCGCCGTTCGCGGTGGCATGGAAGTCGGTGCCCTCGCCGCCTTCGCGCGCGTCACCGGCCGGACCGATCCAGTAGATGGTCTCGCCGCGCGGGCTGGTCTGGCGGATCACCGGCTCACTGGCGTGGCGCCGGCCGAGCCGGGTGATCCTGCGCGGCAGCTGTGCGGCATCGGCACGGTTCGGGATGTTGACGTTCAGCAGCCAGGCCGCGCCGGCCGGTGGCTGGCGCAGTGCCTGCTCGATCACCGCACGTGCGACCTGTGCCGCGGCATCGAGATGCGCCCAGCCCTTCTCGACCTGCGAGAAGGCGATCGCCGGGATGCCGAACAGGAAGCCTTCCATCGCCGCGGCCACCGTGCCCGAGTAGAGCGTGTCGTCGCCCATGTTGGCACCGTTGTTGATGCCTGAGACGACCAGGTCGGGCCGCTGCGGCAACAGCCCGGTCAGCGCCACGTGCACGCAGTCCGACGGCGTGCCGTTGATGTAGCGGAACGACTTGACCGCATCGCCGTGGCCATGCCGCGCCGGGTAGACCGACAGCGGCCGCGACAGCGTCAGCGAGTTCGAGGTGCCGCTGGCGTTCTGCTCCGGGGCGACCACGTCGATCTCGCCGAGCCCGGCACAGGCCTGCACCAGGGCGGCGATGCCGGGTGCCAGGTAACCGTCGTCGTTGGCAATGAGGATGCGCATCGGGGCATTGTAGGGAGGCACGGTGACACGTCGCGCAGGAGACGCCGGCGCGCCTGCTTGATGCTTATCATGCGCCGCGACAACGATCGCATCCGAGGAGACGAGCTATGCATGCGTGGCTGTGCGAGAACCCGACCGGCGTCGACGCCGTGGCCTGGAAGGAACTGCCGACGCCGCAGCCGGCGGCCGGCGAGGTGCTGATCGCGATCCGCGCGGCCAGCCTGAACTTCCCCGATCTGCTGATCGTGCAGAACAAGTACCAGATGAAGCCGAATCCGCCCTTCGTGCCGGGCTCGGAGTTCGCCGGCGTGGTCGAGGCGGTGGGCGACGGCGTGAAGCACCTGAAGCCGGGCGATGCGGTGGCCGCGTTCTCGGGCACCGGAGGCTTCGCGACCCACGCCTGCGTGCCGGCCGCGGTGGTGATGCCGCTGCCGGCAGGCTTCGCCTTCGACGATGCCGCGGCCTTCGTGCTGACCTATGGCACGACGCACCATGCGCTGGTCGACCGCGCCGCGCTGAAGGCCGGCGAGACGCTGCTGGTGCTGGGCGCGGCCGGTGGCGTGGGCACGGCGGCGATCCAGATCGGCAAGGCCGTCGGCGCACGCGTGATCGCCGCGGCCTCCAGCGACGAGAAGTGCTCGCTGTGCCGCGAGATCGGCGCCGACGAGACGATCAACTACACGAGCGCAAGCATTCGCGACGAACTCAAGCGACTGACCGGCGGCAAGGGCCCCGATGTCGTCTACGACCCGGTTGGTGGCGACCTGGCCGAGCCGGTGTTCCGCTCGATCGCCTGGCGTGGGCGTTACCTGGTGGTCGGCTTCGCGCAAGGCAGCATCCCCGCCCTGCCGCTGAACCTGGCGCTGCTCAAGGGCGCGTCCATCGTCGGCGTGTTCTGGGGCGATTTCGCGCGCCGCGAACCGCAGGCCAATGCGCGTGCGCTCGGCGAACTGGCACAGTGGTACGCACAAGGCAAGGTCAAACCGGTCATCGACCAACGGCTCCCGATGACGGCACTGCCGCAGGCCTATGAGCGCATGGGCACCCGGAAGGTGCATGGCAAGCTCGTGCTGCTCAACGAGTGAGACACCCCCATGGGCGGGAACTTCGTCACACTTCGAGGGTTTGCTCAACGGAGTGCGCTAACATGCAGCGCATACGAAAACGGCCCATCGAAGCCGTGCTGGGTGGAGCATGTCAGTCAAAGTTCTCATTCTCGAAGACAACCCGGTGGCGCGCAGCTTCCTGTGCCGCGTCGTGCGGGAGAGCTTCAGCGACGCGATCGCGATCACCGAAGCCGGTGACCTCGAAAGTGCTCGCCGCCAGATCGGGCCGCTGGCTTCGCGGCAGGAGCCGGTCGATCCGTTCAAGCTGATCCTGGTCGACCTCGAGCTGCCGGACGGCAACGGTATGGAGTTGCTGGCCGAGCTGTCCAAGTACCCGGCGACGAAGATCGTCACCACGCTGTACTCCGACGACGACCACCTGTTCCCTGCACTGCAATGCGGTGCCGACGGCTACCTGCTGAAGGAAGACCGCTTCGAGGTGCTGGTCGAGGAACTGCAGAAGATCGTGCGCGGCCAGCCGCCGCTGTCACCGGCCATTGCACGCCGGCTGCTGACGCACTTCCGCCACGGTCCCGGCGGCCAGGCGGTGGACAGCAGCCCGGCACCGCTGAACTCCGGGTTCCAGAGCAGCCGCCCGATGCCGATGGGCCGCGGCGCTCCGCTCGATCACGAGCGCCTCACGCCGCGCGAGAGCGAGGTGCTGACCTACCTCAGCAAGGGCTTCACGATCAAGGAGATCGCGAACCTGATGGGCATCAAGTGGTTCACGGTCAACGACCACATCAAGTCGATCTACAAGAAGCTCAACGTCTCCAGCCGTGCCGAGGCCGCCGTGCTGGCGAGCAAGCAAGGGCTGGTCTGACGCCGGCAGCTTGCCGTGGCGCACACCGCACCGCAGGCGAGGCACACGCGGCCGATGGGCTCGGCGCAAGGGCCGCAGTCGACCCTCGCGCCCGTTGATTCCGTTCTCGAGTCGAGTTTCGGCGAGCGCCTGGCGCTGGCCGGCGACTCGATGTCGCGCTGGATGGGCTGGCGGTTGCGCCTGCTCGTCGTCGCTGCGCTGATCGGCTGTCTCGCACTGTTCCTGCTGGCCCGCGAGATGGCGGCGCTGCCGCGCATCGACGCGAGCTGGCGGGCGTCGACCAGCGACCAGGTCGAGCTGGCCAAGGCCGCAGACCCGGTGCTCGCACCGATGGTGGGCCAGGTGCTGGTGGCCGTGCAGGCCGACGGGCGCACCGTCGAGTTGCGCGACTCACTGACGCTGCAGCGCTCGGCACGCTGGGTGATCGACGACGAGGCGCGTGCGCGCCACCACCTGCTGCACGAGCAGCTCGACGACGTGCTGTCCCAGTCGGCCGTGCAGCTGGTGTTCGCCGGCGGCCGCAGTGCGCTGGTGCAGACGGCGCCGCGTGGCTTTGCCGGGCTGCCGGCGATGTACTGGCTGCTGTGCGCGCTGGCGCTGCTGCTCTACCTGGTGGCGATGGTGGTGCTGCTGGCCAAGCCCAACGGCCGCAACCTGCTCTACGCGGTGCTGGTCATCGCGCAGGCCGGCAACCTGGTGTTCATCGCCATCGAGTCGACGCTCGACCTGTCCCTGCCCTCCGCCTTCGCGAACCTGAACCTGCCGATGCGCATCGGCTTCGATCTGGTCAGCGCGGCAGCGATCGTGCACGCGGCCGCCCTGCACCCCCGCCGGCTGCCCTACGCCACGGCGATCGCGGCCGTGTCCTGGCTGGTCGCGTTCGGCCTGACGGCACTGGTCTCGCTCGACAGGCTGCCCTTCGGCTGGTGGTGGGTGCAGGCCGCGATCCTGGTCTATGGCCTGACGATGGTGATGCTGATGAGCTGGTCGTACCAGATCGAGCCGCACCCGTTCGCAACCGTTCTTCGGCGCTTCGGGTTAGTGACCCTCGGCACCTGGCTGCTGCTGACCGCGTCGCTCGCCGCCGCTGTCACCCACCCCGGCGTGCACCTGAACATCGCCTCGATCGGGTCGATGGTCTGGTACGTGTTCTTCGCGTCGTTGTTGCTGCTGGTGCCCTTCCTGTCGCGCTCGCAGCAGATCCTGCGCGAGTTCTCGATGCTGGCGGCCGTCAGCACGGTGGCGACTTCGCTGGACCTGCTGTTCGTCGCAGTGTTCTCGCTGGGGCAGTTCGCTTCGCTGACGCTGGCGCTGTTCGTATCGCTGGCGGTCTATTCGGGTGCGCGCCAGTGGATCCTCAACCAGCTGATGGGCAGCAACATGCTGACCACCGAGCGCATGTTCGAGCAGCTCTACCGGATTGCGCGCGAGGTGGAGGCGCACCCCGAGCGAACCGCGATGCTGCTGTCGGAACTGCTGCGCGAGCTGTTCGAGCCGATGGAGGTGGTGCTGGCAGAACGCTCGGTCAGCGCCACGCGCGTCTCCGGCGACGGTTCGACGCTGATGATCCCGGTGCCTTCGCTCGAGCGGCGAGACGCCGGCCACCGGCTCGATCGTGATCCGCTTCGCCAACCGCGGCCGTCGCCTGTTCACCTTCGAGGACGCGCGGCTGACCGCGCGCATCGTCGAGCAGTTGCGCCGCGCCGTCGCGTTCGACAAGGCCGTCGAGCAAGGCCGCAGCGAGGAGCGCGCGCGCCTGGCCCAGGACCTGCACGACGACATCGGCGCGCGGCTGCTGACGCTGATGTACAAGGCGCAGTCGCCGGAGATGGAGGAGTACGTCCGCCACACGCTGCAGGACCTGAAGACTCTGACACGCGGGCTGGCGGCGCCCAACCATCGGCTGTCGCACGCTGCCGCCGAATGGAAGGCCGACCTGACGCAGCGCCTCACGGCGGCTCATGTGCAGCTCGACTGGACCTTCGAGTCCGACGAGGACATCCTGCTGACGGTGGTGCAGTGGTCCGCGCTGACCCGCGTGCTGCGCGAGCTGGTCAGCAACGCGATCGCCCATTCGCGCGCCACGCAGGTCGAGGTGTCGCTGACGCTGCGCAAGGACCGCCTCGACCTGCAGGTGCTCGACAACGGCGAGGGGCGCAACCCGCGTGCGTGGTCGCACGGCCTGGGGCTGGGCGGCGTGCGCAAGCGTGTCAAGCAGCTCGGCGGCGAGGTGGAATGGCGCGAGCTGAGCCCGCGCGGCATAGGCTGCCGGGTGACGATCCGCGAGCTGTCGTCGCGTTCCTGAAGCGCCCAGCAAAAAGCCGGGCACTGGGCCCGGCTTCGATCGTCATTCGGTGGGGTGGCTGATGGGACTCGAACCCACGACGACAGGAATCACAATCCTGGACTCTACCAACTGAGCTACAGCCACCGCAGAGCCCGCAAGTATAACCGAGCGGGCCTCGAACTCAGTTGGCTGCCGGCGCGCTGGCAGCAGCTGCGGCGGCCGGCAGCGTCTGCGCGTGCAGGCGCGTCTTCAGCGCCGCGTAGTAGGCCTGCGCCTCGGCGTCGCCCCAGGCCTGCGCGAACTGCGCCTGCAGCCGCTGCACGTCGCCGGTGGCCGGATCGCGCGGCAGCACCTTCGCGACCTTCACGACCGCATAACCCTGCGTGCCCTGGTCGACGCCGGTGAAGGCCGGCAGCTTGGCGGCCGGCGCACGCAGCGCGGCATCGAGCAGCTCGCGCGGCACGTCGCGGGCAGCACCGCCACGCGACACCGTGACGGTGGGCGCCTGGATCGCCGTGTCCGGCGCCTTCTGCAGTTCGGCCAGGCGGGCTTCGCCATCCTTGCGGGCCAGCGCTGCTGCCTGCTTGGCCGCCACCTTGTCGCGCACGGAGGCCTTGACCTCCTCGAAAGGCCGCTGGCGTGCGTCCTGGTGCGCGACGACACGGCCCGAGGCCAGCTGGTTCGGCCCGACCTCGACGGCTTCGACGTTGCGCTTGTTCTTCACTGCGTCGCCCGAGAACAGCGACTCGAGGAACTTGGCATTGGCCAGCGCGCCGCTGGCGCCCGGCGCCGGCGTGCGCTTCACGTCCTTGGCCGTGCGCAGCTCGAGCTTGAACTTGTCGGCGGCCGGCTTGAGGCTGTCGGCCTGCTCGTAGACCATGTTGGTGAACTCGACGGCCGCCGCGGCAAAGCGCGTCTGCGCCTGCTGCTTCTTCGCCTCGTCCTCGATCTCGGCACGTACCTGCTCGAAGCTCTTCTTCTCGCCGCCGCGCGCGTCGGTGACCTGGATGATGTGGTAGCCGAAGTCGCTCTCGACCACGCCGCTGATCTCGCCGCGCTTCAGGCCGAAGGCCGCGTCCTCGAAGGGCTTGACCATCGCGCCGCGACCAAAGAAGTCGAGGTCGCCGCCACGCTGCGCCGAACCGGGGTCGTCGCTGTTCTTGCGCGCGACGTCGGCGAAGCTGCCGGGGGCCTTCTTCACTTCGGCAAGCAGTTGCTCGGCCTTGGCCTTGGCCTTCTCGCGCTCGGCGGCCGGTGCGCTCTTCTCGGCCTTGACCAGGATGTGGCTCGCGCGACGTTCTTCCGGGGTCGAATAGCGCTTCTCGTTCTCGGTGTAGTACTTGCGCAGCTCGTCCTCGGGCACGCTGATGCCCTTCTTGATCGCGTCGAGGTCGAGCACCACGTACTCGATGGTCGACTGCTCGGGGGCCTCGAACTGCGCGGCGTTCTCGGGCGCCTTGTAATAGGCCTCGAGCTCGGCGTCGGTCGGCGTGACCTTGGCCAGGTAGTCCTTGGTGTCGAAGCGCTGCACCTGGATCTCGCGCTGCTGCAGCAGCGCGTCGAAGGCTGCGCCGGTGATCGTCGCCGGGCCGAAGGCGGTGCCGCCCATGCCTTGCAGCACCTGGCGCTGCGTGGTGTCCTGGCGCATGCGCGCCTCGAACATCTCGGGGCTCATGCCCTGCGCGCCGAGCAGCGCCTTGTAGGCATCGACGTCGAAGCTGCCGTCGGGTTTCTTCAGCGTGGCCAGCTGCGGGATGGCGAGCAGCTCGCGCTGCAGGCGCTCGTTGGTGGTCACGAGGTGCAGCTTCTCGGCCGCGGTCAGCAGCACACGCTCGCGCAGCAGGCCGTCGAGAACCTGCTGCTTCATCTCGGGGGTGTCGAACAGCTTCGCGTCGACGCCGGGCATCTGGCGGCGCACACGCTCGACCTGGTCGCGCTGAGCGGCGTTCCACTCGGCCTTCGTGATGTTGTGGCCGTCGATCTTCGCCACGGCTTCGTTGTCGCCGCCGGTGAAACGGCTGTAGCCCTGGATACCGAAGAAGACGAAGGACGGGAAGATGAGCAACACCAGAACGAACTGCAGGACGCGGGTGTGCTTGCGGACGAAATCGAACATCGGGCGCCTCGATCGACAACGGGAAGTCCAGATGCGACAAAGGCGAACCTCGGTTCGCCTTCGGGTCTGGAACAGCTGCCGGGATTCTATCGCAGGCCTTGCGGGCCGGCCGGCGTGGCCCCTGGGGGCCGGTGGTGGGTGCTGAGGGGTTCGAACCCCCGACCTACGCCTTGTAAGGGCGCCGCTCTACCAACTGAGCTAAGCACCCGCGGAAAGAAGCAATCAGTTCAGCGCGTCCTTCAGGGCCTTGCCCGGACGGAACTTCGGGACCTTGGCGGCCTTGATCTTGATCGTGGCGCCGGTGCGGGGATTGCGGCCGCTGCGCGCGGCACGCTTGCCGACGCTGAAGGTGCCGAAGCCGACCAGCGAGACGCTGTTGTTCTTCTTCAGCGTCTGCTTCACACCGCCGATCATGGCTTCCAGGGCGCGCGTGGCCGCAGCCTTGGAGATATCCGCCTGACGGGCGATGTGCTCGATCAATTCAGACTTGTTCACGGGTTTTCCCCCTCTCAAAAGTTTCTCGAACGGTATTCGGTGGGTGTCTGGTGCGCACCGGTACGACGGTACGTCGGGCGCGGACCATTACAAGCCGTGCCCCCGAGGCTGTCAAGGGCGGAGCGGGATTCTATGCGCAATCATTTGCTACCTCGCTGCGCCTCGAGAACACGCTCGTGACGCGTGTCATCTGCCGTCGCGAACGACCAGTGCGACACCCGCTGCGGTGAGCGCCATGCCGAGCATCATGAGCGGTGTGAAGGCCTCGCCGAACAGCAGCCAGGCCATCGCTGCGGTGCATGGCGGCACGAGGTACAGAAGGCTGGTCACCTGCGTCGCCGCGCCGCGCTGGATCAGCAGGTAGAGCAGTGAACTGCCACCAAGCGTCAGCGCGAGCACCGACCAGGCCATCGCCACCACGAGCTCGGGATGCCACTGCACGGCCTCGTGCTCGAGCAGCAGCGACAGCGGCGCCGAGACCACGAACGCGGCGATCAACTGCACCGTGCTCGCGGCGCGCACGTCGGCCACACGCACATGCCGCTTCTGGTACAGCGTGCCTGCCGTGATCGCGAGCAATGCACCAATCGCAAGCGCGAGGTTGACGGGCGAGATCTCGCCGACACCGAGCTTGCGCCAGACCACCAGAACCAGGCCGCCAAGGCCGAGCAGCAGCCCGATCCATTGCCGTGCAGACACGTGGCTGCGTTCGCCGCCGGTGGCACTCAGCCACAGTGCCGTCAGCACCGGCTGCAGGCCGACCAGCAGCGCGACGGTGCCCGCGCCCATGCCGCTCTTGACCGCCGACCACACGCCACCCAGGTAGCCCGCGTGCATCAGCACACCCGAGATCGCCAGCGGCCGCCACTGCGCGCGCTCGGGCCACGCGACCCGGGCCCAGCGCATCCACGCCACGAAGCACAGGACGGACAGCGCGAAGCGCACCGACAGGAAGCCGAGCGGCGGCGAATGCGGCATGCCCAGTCTCGCGACCACGAAGCCGGTGCTCCAGATCAGCACGAACACCCAGGGCATCGCCCGCAGCAGCGGGCGCTCGTCGACAGCCACGGTCAGCGCGCCTTGGCGCGGATTTCGGGCAGCGCCTTCTGCAGGTAGTAGACCATCGACCAGATGGTCAGCACGGCAGCGATCAGGATCAGCGCAGTGCCCCACCAATGCGTGTCGATCAGGCCGAAGAGGCGGCCGTCGTAGAGCAGGAACGGGATCGCGACCATCTGCACGACGGTCTTCAGCTTGCCGAGCATGTGCACCGCGACGCTGCGCGAGGCGCCGATCTGCGCCATCCACTCGCGCAGCGCCGAGATGGCGATCTCGCGGCCGATGATGACCAGCGCCACCAGCGCATGCAGCCGGTTCAGGTGCACCAGCACCAGCAGCGCGGCGCAGACGAGGAACTTGTCGGCGACCGGGTCGAGGAAGGCGCCGAACGACGAGGTCATGTTGAGCCGGCGCGCCAGGTAGCCGTCGGCCCAGTCGGTCAGCGCGACGACGACGAACAGCACCGTCGCCATCAGGTTCTGCGCACCGGGCTCGAGCTCGAGGTAGAACACGCCGACGATCAGCGGGATCGCGACGATCCGCGCCCAGGTCAGCAGGGTCGGCAGGTTGAAGAACATCGGCCGATTGTGCCGAAGTTCTTCGCGCCGCCGCCCGCGGCCGCGGAAGACCTACAACTGGCCTTCGGTCAGCGTGTCGAGCTGGAACTTGCCGCTCTTGTCGACCAGCCAGGTCTCGGTGTACTTCACCGTGCCGAGGCGCGCCGGCGCTGGCAGCGGCGAGGCCTTGCGGATCATCTCGCGCACCCGCGCGGTTACCTCGGGGGCATGGCTGGGGGCACGGATCATGCGCACGTCGCGCACGTGGCCGTTCGCATCGATCTCGGTCTCGACGACTGCGATGGCATGCAGCAGCGGTGGCAGCTTGCCCTTGTAGACGCTGTCCGGGTAGGCGGCGTAGATGGCACGTGCGCCGTCCTGCCGGTAGGCCTTCTCGCTGGTGGCCATCGACACACGGCCCGAAGGCGCTGCCGCCGCAGGCGGCGGCGCGGCCGGGGCCCGTGCCACCGGCGCGGGCGCCGGTGCGGGCGGCGGCGGAGTGGAACAACCCGCCAGCCAGGCCAGCACGGCCAACGACAGGCCGACTCTCGGATCAATGCAACGCACGATAGATCTCCTCTGCGAGTTCCCGCGATATTCCGTCCACGCTGGCGAGGTCGTCGACACTCGCCTGCCCGACACCACGCACGCCGCCGAAGCGCTGCAGCAGTCTCGCACGCTTGCGCGGGCCGACACCGGGGATCTCCTCCAGCCGACTGCCGCCAGTGCGAACACTTGCACGGCGCGCGCGCATTCCGGTGATCGCGAAGCGGTGCGCCTCGTCGCGGATCTGCGCCACCAGCATCAGCGCCGCCGAGTCGCGGCCGAGCCAGACCTTGGGCCGGCCGTCGGCGAACACCAGTTCCTCCAGCCCCACCTTGCGGCCCTCGCCCTTCTCGACACCGACGATCAGGCCGAGATCCAGGCCGAGTTCCTCGAACACCTCGCGCGCCATCGCCACCTGGCCCCGGCCGCCGTCGACCAGTACCAGATCGGGCAGCCGCGCCGTGCCGGCACTGGCCGCCTCGGCCAGCTTCGCGTAGCGCCGCGTCAGCACCTGGCGCATCGCCGCATAGTCGTCGCCACCGGTAATGCCCTCGATGTTGTAGCGACGGTACTCGGCGTTGCGCATGCGGTGGTTCTCGAACACCACGCACGATGCCTGCGTCGACTCGCCGGCGGTGTGGCTGATGTCGAAACACTCGATGCGAAAGGTGTCGAGGTTGTCGACGGCGAGATCCAGCGCATCGACCAGCGCACGTGTGCGCGCCTGCTGCGAGCCTTCTTCGGCCAGCAATTGGGCCAGCTTGATCTGAGCGCCCTGGATGCACATGTCGAGCCAGGCGCGCCGTGCCTCGCGCGGCTGGTGCTGCGCGGTGACACGCAGGCCCGCCTGCGCCGAGAGGGCCTCGATCAACGCCTTGTCGACTGCGTGGCTGAGCACCAGCAGCGGCGGCACCGGCGCATCGAGGTAGTGCTGGGCGATGAAGGCCTCGAGCACCTGCACTTCCGGCAGCGGGCGCTCGCCCGGCTCGTCGCTCCAGGCCTCGTCCGCGAGCACCGTTCCGTCCTCGACATGCGCGGGGAAGTACGGCCGGTCGCCGAGGTGGCGGCCGCCGCGCACCATCGCCAGGTTGACGCAGGCCTTGCCACCCTCGACGCGCACCGCGAGGATGTCGGCATCCTTGGTGGTCACGCCGGTGTTGTCCTCCACCGCCTGGCGGTGCAGGACGCGTGACAGCGCACCGATCTGGTCGCGGATCTCGGCCGCCTTCTCGAACTGCAGCGCATCGGCGTGCGCCATCATCTGCGCCTGCAGCGAGTCCAGTGTCTCCTGCTCGCCGCCGAGCAGGAAACGTTCAGCGTTGGCCACGTCGCGTCCGTAGTCGGCCGCGTCGATCAGCTTCACGCACGGCCCCGAGCAGCGCTTGATCTGGTACAGCAGGCAGGGCCGCGTGCGGTTGGCGAACACGGTGTCCTCGCAGGTGCGCAGGCGGAACACCTTCTGCAGCATCTGGATCGACTCCTTCACCGCCCAGGCGCTCGGGTACGGGCCGAAGTAGCGGTGCTTCTGGTCGACCGCGCCGCGGTAGTAGGCGATGCGCGGGAAGCTGCCCGAGACGATCTTCAGGTACGGGTAGCTCTTGTCGTCGCGGAACAGGATGTTGTAGCGCGGCGCCAGCGTCTTGATCAGGTTGTTCTCGAGCAGCAGCGCCTCGGCCTCCGAGCGCACCACGGTGGTCTCGAGCCGCACGATCTTGCCGACCATGTGGCCGATGCGCGTGCCGCCATGGTCCTTGTGGAAGTAGCTCGAGACACGCTTCTTCAGGTCGCGCGCCTTGCCGACGTAGAGCACGCCGCCCTGCGCATCGAAGTAGCGGTACACGCCGGGCAGGCCCGGCAATGCGGCAACCTCGTCGAGCAGCCGTGCGCGGACCGCGTCGTCGGGGGTGTCGCCAGGGGTCGTCGCTTCCATCGGCGCGGATTATCGAGCCGGATAATCCGCCGCCATGCTCTGGGACCTGTTCTGCCGCGTGGTCGACAACCTCGGTGATCTCGGCGTCTGCTGGCGGCTGGCGGCCGACCTGGCCGCGCGTGGCGAGCAGCTGCGCCTGTGGGTCGACGACGCTTCGGCGCTGGTCTGGATGGCGCCGCATGGTGTTCCCGGTGTCGAAGTTCGTGCCTGGGCCGATGCCGAGCGGCCCGGCGCCGTGGCGGGCGACGTGGTGGTCGAGGCTTTCGGTTGCGATCCGCCAGCCGGCTTCGTCGCCCGCATGGCGGCGATGCACCCGGCGCCGTGCTGGATCAACCTCGAGTACCTCAGTGCCGAGGCCTATGTCGAACGTTGCCATGGCCTGCGCTCGCCGCAGGCCGGCGGGCCGGGTGCCGGGCTGAACAAGTGGTTCTTCTACCCGGGCTTCACGCAGCGCACCGGCGGCCTGCTGCGCGAACCGGACCTGCTCGCGCGGCGCGCCCGCTTCGATGCGGGCGGCTGGCTGGCCGGCCACGGGCTCGCGCCGCTGCCGGGCGAGCGGGTTGTCAGCCTGTTCTGCTACGACAACGACGCGTTGCCGGCGTTCGTCGCGTCGATGGCCGGACCGCCGACGCTGCTGCTGGCCACGCCGGGGCTGGCAGCGCGGCAACTCCGCGCGCTGTGCGACCAGCGGCGCGTGCCATCCGGCGTGCGCGTGACCGAACTGCCCTACTTCACCCAGACCGACTACGACCACCTGCTGTGGTCCGGCGAGCTGAACTTCGTGCGCGGCGAGGATTCCTTCGTGCGTGCGCAATGGGCGGGTGTGCCTTTCGTCTGGCAGATCTACCCCCAGTCCGACGGTGCGCATGCGGCCAAGCTCGATGCCTTTCTTGACCTGTTTCTAGCTGGCGCCGAGCCGGGTCTGGCCGATGACCTGCGTGCGTTGTGGCGCCGCTGGAACGGCCTGGGCGGCGCGCTGCGCTGGCCCGACGCTGCAGCGTGGCGCCGGCACTGCGAGAACTGGCGCACGGGCCTGGCATCGCAGGCCGACTTGGCCACCCAGCTGCTCGGCTTCGCGCGCGAAACGCGCTAGAATTGCGGGCTTTGCGCCCGCGGGGACACGCCTCGCAGCGCACCCCAAGGTGCCCGCCTCGTTCGAGCGCGGGGCACCCGCAACACCGGAAGTCACCATGAAGATCGCACAGGAAATCCGCGCCGGCAACGTGATCATGCAGGGCAAGGACCCGATGGTCGTGCTCAAGACCGAATACAGCCGCGGTGGCCGCAACGCCGCCACGGTGCGCATGAAGCTCAAGAGCCTGCTGAACAACTCGGGCACCGAAGTCGTCTTCAAGGCCGACGACAAGATGGACCAGATCGTGCTGGACAAGAAGGAGTGCACCTACTCCTACTTCGCCGACCCGATGTACGTCTTCATGGACACCGAGTACAACCAGTTCGAGGTCGAGGCCGAGAACATGGGCGACGCGATCAGCTACCTGGAAGACGGCATGACCGTCGAGGTGGTGTTCTACGACGGCAAGGCGATCTCGGTCGAAATGCCGACCTCCGTGGTGCGCGAAGTGACCACCGAGCCGGCCGTCAAGGGCGACACCTCGGGCAAGGTCATGAAGCCCGCGAAGATCGCCACCGGCTTCGAGATCGCGGTGCCGCTGTTCGTCGAGAACGGCGACAAGATCGAGATCGACACCCGCACGCACGAGTACCGCAAGCGCGTCTGACGCTGCCTGCCGGCACCACGACGGGCGCCTTCGGGCGCCCGTTTCGTTTTCTTGGGCATCATCACGGGCCATGCCGTTCGACTTCAACGCCGTCACTGCGCCGTTCCGCATGCAGCCCGGGCTGCGTCAGCTGGCGGCCGGCGCGCCGCAGCTGACGCCGAGCCGGCCCGGCGACCCGCCATTGGCCGAGAAACTGCAGGTGCTCGGTCGGCATGCCGAGCAGGCGCTGGTCATGGCCGATGGCTTCGACGCCGCGCCCGCGTTGCAACGGCTGTGCGAACACGCTGCCGCCGAGCAGCCGCAGGCCTGGCAGGCGCGGGGAGCTTCAGGCTGGGAAGCGCCGTTGCTGGGCTGGTCGGTCGATGGCGAGCGTGTGCAGGGCGATGGCCCGGCGGAGATCGGTGACTGCCTGGCCGCCCTGCCCGCGTCGTGGCGCCTGGCCGGACTGCTGAGCCTGGCGTTCGCCGAGGACTTCGCGGTGATCGATGGCGCGACCGCACGCATCCCCTGGCTCGCCGTCTGCCTGCCCTCGCATTGGGCGCCGCAGGACAAGGTCGGGCGCCACTTCGCCGAGGTGCATGCCCCGGTGGCCGACAACCGCCTGCTGCTGACCGCCAGCGAGCACCTGGCCCGACTGGTCACCGGCACGCAGCGCTGGGAACGTTTCGTCTGGACGATCACACCTGAACCGCGGCTGGACATGCACCCGCAGCGCGTGCCGAAGCCGCACTGGCCCGACGACGCCGACGCCGCGGCACTGGCCGCGCTGGCGAGCTTCCGTACCGAGCGGCAGACCTTCATACCGCTGGCGGAAGCACGGCAGGCGATCTTCACGATCCACGTCGAAAGCCGGCCGCTGGCCGAAGCGCTGGACACGGCGGCACAGGCCGAAGCCGTGCACGCGGCGCTGTCGACGATGAGCGACGCCGTGCTCGCCTACCGTGGCCTGTCGAGCGCGCGCGACCGCCTGCTCGCCTGGCTGGCCACGCGGCGATGAAGACCGCGCCCGTCGTCGCGGCGCGCATCACCACCAGCGCCGACGGCCTGCCCTTCGCGGCGGACTTCGGCGACGTCTACCACCCGCGTGCCGGCGCCGCCGAGCAGGCCCGGCACGTGTTCCTCGCCGGCAACGGGCTGCCGCAGCGCTGGGCGGGCCGCGAGCGCTTCGTCATCGCCGAGACCGGCTTCGGGCTGGGCAACAACTTCCTCGCCACCTGGGCGGCCTGGCGCGCCGATCCGCAGCGTTGCGAGCGGCTGCACTTCCTGTCGGTCGAACTGCACCCGCCGACGGCCGCGGACCTGGCCGCGTGGCCGCGCGACGCGAGCGTCCAGCTGCTCGGCGATCAACTGGCGCAGCAGTGGCCTGCACTCGTGCCAGGGCTGCACACGCTGCACTTCGATGCCGGCCGCGTGCGCCTTCATCTCGCCTTCGGCGACGTGGCCGACTGGCTGCCCGAGTGGGTGGCGCGCGTCGACGCCTTCTTCCTCGACGGCTTCGCGCCCGATCGCAACCCGCGCATGTGGGAAGCACGCCTGTTCAAGTCGCTCGCCCGGCTGGCCGCGCCGGACGCCACGGCATCGACCTGGTCGGCCGCCCGGGCGGTGCGCGACGGCTTGCGCACGGCGGGCTTCGAGGTGCACAAGAGCTCGGGCCGAGGCGGCAAGCGCGACATCACCGTCGCGCAGTTCGTGCCGCCGGCGACGCGCCGCTCCGCGCCGCCCGGACGCCCACGCGAACGCCGCGTCGAGTCTCATGCCCTGATCATCGGCGGTGGCCTGGCCGGATGTGCTGCCGCGTGGGCGCTGGCCGAACAGGGCTGGCGCAGCACCGTGCTCGATCGCCATGCGGCGCCCGCCAGCGAGGGCTCGGGCAACCCGGGCGGTCTGTTCCACGGCATCGTGACGCGCGACGATGTCCTGCACGCGCGCTGGCACCGCGCTGCCGCGCTGGCCTTCACCGCGGTCGCTCGCGCGGCGATCGCCGACGGGGTGCTGGGTGCCGTCGATGGCCTGCTGCGGCTCGAAGAACAGGCCGGTGACGCCGCGGCGATGGACGTCGTGCTGCAGCGGCTCGGCCTGCCAGCGTCCTACGTCGCCGCGCTCGATGTGGACGAAGCCTCGCGGCGCGCGGGTCTGCCGCTGCCCCGGCCGGCCTGGTTCTACCCGGGTGGCGGCTGGCTGTCGCCAGCCGCGCTGTCGGCCTGGTACCTGCGTCGCGCCGAGGCGCATGCGCAATGGCAAGGCGAGAGAGAAGTCGACCGGCTGCAGCGTGATGGCGAGGTCTGGCACGCGCTGGACGCGCGGGGCGAGTTGATCGCCTCCTCGCCCACGGTGGTGCTGGCCAACGCCGCCGATGCGCTGCGCCTGCTCGGCGCCGGGCACTGGCCGATCGAGTCCATCCGCGGCCAGATCAGCATCGCCCCGGCATCGGCGATGCGACTGCCGCGCCTGCCGGTCGCCGGTTCGGGCTACCTGCTGCCGGAAGTGGAGGGACTCGCGGTCTTCGGTGCCACGGCACAGCCTGGCGACGGCGATGGCGCGGTGCGTGAGGCCGACCACCGCCACAACCTCGAGCGTCTTGCTGCACTGACCGGGGAACGTGGGGCGGTCCGGCCCGAGGAACTGTCCGGGCGCACCGCCTGGCGCTGCACGGCCAGCGATCGGCTGCCGGTGATCGGCGCGGTACCGGACGAGCATGCGCCTGCGGTCGGCTCGGCCGATCAGCCGCGCTTCGTGCCGCGCCAGGATGGATTGTTCGTGTTCACCGCGCTCGGCTCGCGCGGCATCGGCATGTCGGCGCTGGGGGCGCGCCTGCTGGCGGCCTGGGTGACCGCTGCACCCTCGCCGGTGGAGGCCAGCCTGATGGACGCCGTCGATCCCGCGCGCTTCGTGACGCGGGCGCGGCGCAGGCTGCTCAGTTCGAGTCCGGCGCCGGTTCGGACGGCGTGAGCGCCTCGCCGTCGGCCTCGGGCGCCTCGCCCTCGCCGGCCGGGGCACCACCCGTCTTGCGTTCGGCCTTCTCGCGCGCCTTGTCTTCCTTCTTCTTCTTCTTCGCCAACTCGCGCTGGCGCTTTTCGTACGAATAGTTCGGCTTCGCCATGCGTGCGGTCCTTCCGGGGTGATCGGCGCCTCGCGACGCCCACAGCCGCGAGGTTACGCGCTTTTCGGCGCCACGCGCCGCGCGTCGTTCAGAAACTCAATGTCTTGACGCCCTGTGCGGTGCCGAGCAGGCAGACCCGGGCACGGTGTCGCGCGAAGATGCCGACCGTGACCACGCCGGGCCACTGGTTGACTTCCTGCTCCATCGCCAGCGGGTCGCTGATCGCCAGGCCCTTGACGTCGAGGATGCAGCAGCCGTTGTCGGTCACCACGCCTTCGCGCAGCACGGCCTGCGCACCCAGCGCCGCGAAGCGGCGCGCCACCTGCGCGCTGGCCATCGGGATCACCTCCACCGGCAGCGGGAAGCGACCCAGCGTGTCGACCAGCTTCGATTCGTCGGCGATGCAGACGAAACGTTCGGCGAGGTCGGCGACGATCTTCTCGCGCGTCAGCGCGGCGCCACCGCCTTTGATCATGTTGCCGCCATGGTCGATCTCGTCGGCACCGTCGATGTAGACAGGAATGCGTGCCACGCTGTTGCTGTCGAGCACGGTGATGCCGTGGGCCTGCAGGCGCTGCGTGCTCTTCTCGCTGCTCGAGACCGCGCCGGCGATCCGGTCGCGCATGCCCGCCAGCGCGTCGATGAAGCAGTTGACGGTCGAGCCCGTGCCGACGCCGACGATGCTGCCGGGTTGCACGTAGGCCAGCGCGGCCTGGCCGACGAGGGCCTTCAGTTCGTCCTGGGTCATGGGGTGGTGGGTCGCTGCGAAGGGGTTTGAGACAATCCCCCGATTATCCAAGACGCACCGCATGGCCCTCGTTCCCTACGCCCTCGCTCGCCCTTTCCTGTTCGGCCTCGACCCGGAGGACGCGCACGACCTGACGCTCGCCGCGCTGGCGCGCATCCAGCACACGCCGCTGGTCTGCACCATCGCGCAGCCGCGCGTCGACGATCCCGTGACCGTGGCGGGGCTGCGCTTTCCCAACCGCGTCGGTCTGGCTGCCGGCCTGGACAAGAACGGCCGCTGCATCGACGGCCTGGGCGCGATGGGCTTCGGCTTCGTCGAGGTCGGCACGGTCACGCCGAAGGCCCAGCCGGGCAACGAGAAACCACGCATGTTCCGCCTGCCCGGGGCCAAGGCGCTGATCAACCGCCTGGGCTTCAACAACCAGGGGCTGGACGTGTTCCTCGCCAACGTCAAGCAGGCGAGCTTTCGCGCCAAGGGCGGCATCCTCGGCCTGAACATCGGCAAGAACGCGAGCACGCCGATCGAACGTGCGGCGGACGACTACCTGATCGGCCTGGCCGGCGTCTACCCGCACGCCGACTACGTGACCGTCAACATCTCCAGTCCGAACACCAAGAACCTGCGTGCACTGCAGAGCGACGAGGCGCTCGATGCGCTGCTCGGCGCGGTGCAGCAGCGCAAGGCGACGCTGCAGCGTGAGCATGGCCGCAACGTGCCGGTCTTCGTGAAGATCGCGCCCGACCTGGACGAGGACCAGGTCAAGGTGATCGCTGCGACGCTGAAGAAGAACGGCATCGACGGCGTGATCGCCACCAACACGACGATCGCCCGCGACGCGGTCAAGCACCTGCGCAACGGTGCGGAGAGCGGCGGCCTGTCGGGCGCGCCGGTGTTCGAGGCCAGCAACCGGGTGATCCGCCTGCTGCGCGCCGAACTGGGCAGCGCCTACCCGATCATCGGCGTCGGCGGTGTGATGAGCGGCGCCGATGCGGTCGCCAAGCGCGAAGCCGGTGCAGACCTCGTGCAGATCTACACCGGCTTCATCTACGGCGGCCCGCCGCTGGTGACCGAGGCAGCGCGCGCGCTCAAGGCACGCGCCTGAGGCCTCACTGCAGCGGCACGCCGGTCTTGGACTGAACTTCCTCGCGCGTCACGCCCGGCGCCAGTTCGACGATCTTCAGGCCGTGCGGCGTCACGTCGAGCACGGCGAGGTCGGTGATGATGCGGTCGACCACGCCGAGGCCGGTCAGCGGCAGCGTGCACTGCGGCAGGATCTTCAGGTCGATCGTGCCGTCCTTCTTCTTCGCGACGTGCTCCATCAGCACGACCACGCTCTTCACGCCGGCGACCAGGTCCATCGCGCCGCCCATGCCCTTGACCATCTTGCCGGGGATCATCCAGTTGGCCAGGTCGCCCTTCTCGCTGACCTGCATCGCGCCGAGGATGGACAGGTTGATCTTGCCGCCGCGGATCATCGCGAAGCTGTCGTGGCTGCCGAAGATGCTCGAGCCGGGCAGCGTGGTAACCGTCTGCTTGCCGGCGTTGATCAGGTCGGCGTCGACTTCGCTCTCGTCGGGGAAGGCGCCGATGCCGAGCATGCCGTTCTCGCTCTGCAGCCAGACGGTGATGGCCGGGTCGACGAAGTTGGCCACCAGCGTCGGCAGGCCGATGCCGAGGTTCACGTAGAAGCCGTCGGAGAGTTCCTTGGCGGCGCGCGCCGCCATCTCATCGTGGGTCCAGGCCATCTCAGGCTCCCTTCGGGTTCTGCTTGGTGGTGCGCTTCTCGATGCGCTTCTCGGGCGTCGCATTGAGCACCAGGCGGTGCACGTAGATGCCGGGCAGGTGCACCGCGTCCGGGTCGAACGTACCGGTCTCGACGATCTCCTCGACCTCGACCACGCTGATGCGGCCGGCCATGATCGCCGCCGGGTTGAAGTTGCGCGCGGTGCGGCGGAAGATCAGGTTGCCGCTCTTGTCGGCCTTCCAGGCCTTGGCCAGCGAGACGTCGGGCAGCAGCGAGCGTTCCATCACGTAGGTGTGGCCGTCGAACTCGCGCAGTTCCTTGCCCTCGGCCACCATGGTGCCGACGCCGGTGCGCGTGAAGAAGGCCGGGATGCCGGCGCCGCCGGCGCGCAGCTTCTCGGCCAGCGTGCCCTGCGGCGTGAACTCGAGCTCGAGTTCGCCGGCCAGGTACTGGCGCTCGAACTCCTTGTTCTCGCCGACGTAGCTGGAGATCATCTTCTTGATCTGGCGCGTCTCGAGCAGCTGGCCGAGGCCGAAACCGTCGACGCCGGCGTTGTTCGAGATCACCGTCAGGTTCTTCGCCTTCGAGTCGCGCAGCGCGGCGATCAGCGCCTCGGGAATGCCGCACAGGCCGAAGCCGCCCACCGCGAGCAACTGCCCGTCGTGGACGATGCCTTCGAGCGCCTTGGCCGCGCTCGGATACACCTTGTTCATCGAATCGTCTCCTGGAGTCGGAATCAAGCCGCTCGAGCGTACTACGTATGGCATTACGTAGTCGTTACGTAGAATTGATTAAGGATCAGCCGCCGCCCATCCGCCCGCCATGCCCGCCCTGCCCGCACTCGACTACCGCACCGCCTTCGACCTCGCGCCCGTGGGCATGGTGCTGTCGCGCCAGCGCCTGATGGTCGACTGCAACCGCCAGGTGCTGGAGATGTTCGGCGCCGAGCGCGAGCAGCTGGTCGGCCAGAGCTTCGAGCTGCTCTACCCGACCCACGACGAGTTCGAGCGCACCGGCGAGCGCATCGCTGCCAGCCTGGACCGCCAGGGCTGGTACAGCGACGAGCGGGTGATGAAACGTGCCGACGGCCCGCTGCGCGGCGAGCTGTTCTGGTGCCACGTGTCCGGGCGTGCGCTCGACCCGGCGCAGCCGCACGCGGCCGGCATCTGGGTGTTCGAGGACCTCTCCGCGCGGCGCCGACTGGCGGTCGACCTGACGCCGCGCGAACGCGAGATCGCTGCGCTGCTGATCGAGGGCCTGACCAGCAAGCTGATCGGCAAGCGGCTGGGCATCAGCCCGCGCACGGTGGACGTCTACCGTGCGCGGCTGATGAAGAAGCACCGCGCGGCGACGACGCCGGAGCTGGTGCAGAAGCTGCTGCGCGCCTGATCAGCGCTTGCGCGAGCCTTCGCTGCCGATCACGCCGCCGATGACGGCGCCACCGACCGTGCCGGCCGTGCTGCCGCCGGTCAGGACCGAGCCGGCGACGCCGCCGACCGCGGCGCCGACGGCGGTGTTCTGGCCGCGCTGCGACATGCCGGCGCAGGCCGTGAGCGACAGCGCGGCGGCCACGGCCGACGCGACGAAGGTGGTGCGAACGATCGATTGCTTCAGGGATTGGTTCATGGCTTGCTCCTTCGCTGTGCCGGCATCGGAATGGCCGGCATGGAGCTACTTTGGCCGCCGCCACGGCCTGCGGCCATCGGCGCATGGCGCGGTCGGGTGTCGGAGGATTCCTACGCACCGGGTTGAAAGCCTTCCGACGGCTCCTATGCTTGAAACAGACCACGAACAAGCTCCGGCGTGGCCCGGCCCGAGGGGGATCCGACGCGAAGGCGTCCACGGGGCTGACAACCGATGGAGACTTCGATGGCTCTGTACACCGTACTCGCGAACTTCACCGACCAGGGCATCCGCAACGTCAAGGAGACCACGCACCGCGCCGAAGCCGTCGAGGGCGCGGCGCGCAAGGCCGGCATCACCGTCAAGAGCATCCACTGGACACTGGGTGCCTACGACCTGGTGTGCCAGTTCGAGGCCCCCGACGACGCCACCGTCACCGCATTCGGGCTGGCGATCGGCATGCAGGGCAACGTGCGCACGCAGACGCTGCGTACCTACACGCGCGACGAGATGAACGCCATCCTGGCGCGCCTGCCGGCCTGACTCAGGCGACCAGCGCGCGGATCCAGTCCGGCAGCGGGATCGACTTCTGCTTCGGGAAGTCGACCCACACGCAGCGTGCACCGCCCTCGGTGCAGACCACGCCGGGCTGGTCGGTGCGTTCCAGCGTCATGTAGGTGTCGAAGCTGCTGCGGCCGGCGTTGGCGACGTAGTGCCGCGCCAGCACCTCGCCCGGGTACTCGAGCTGGCGGATGAAGCTGCAGAAGGCGTTGACGATCACCGGCCCCTCGCCCTGCGGGTCGGGTCGGCAGCCGATGCTGTCGAACCAGGCGATGCGGATGGTCTCGAAGTAGCGGAAGTAGATGGTGTTGTTGACATGGCCCATCGCGTCCATGTCGCCCCAGCGGATGGGGATCACCATTTCATTGGTGAGCTTCTTCTGCTCGGGCAGCACCAGACGCAGCGACATCGGCGCCTCAGCCCTTGGCCACGCCGAGTTCGGCGTAGAGGCGCTCGACCAGCACCCGCAGATCGTCGACCTCGCCCTGCAGCAGGTCCTGGCGCGCCTTCAGCGCGGCGATCTCGCTGCTGGCGACGATGTCCTCGCCGGCGGCGGCTGCAGGCAGCGCCGACAGGTCGACCGGCCCGGCCAGCAGGTGGGCCCAGCGCGACTCGCGCGCCCCCGGCGCGCGCGGCAGCTTGACCACCAGCGGCCCGCCCTTCTCCTCGGCGCGCGACGCCAGTTCGTCGAGGAAGGCCTCGACCGACGAGATGTCGGCGAAACGGTGCAGCCGGTCGCAGTTGGCGCGCAGCTCGGCGCCGGTCTGCGGCCCGCGCAGCATCAGCACCGCCAGCAGCGCCACCGACTGCGACGGCAGGCCGATCGCCCGGCCCATGTTGTGCTCGTAGCGGGCCACGCGCGAGCCGCTGCTCTCGAACACCAGGCTCAGCGTGCGCAAGGCGTCCAAGGCGCCCTGCACCTCCGACTCGGCGGCGTTGAGCACCGGGTCGCGCGCGGTCTTCTGGTTGCAGCCCAGCGTCAGCGTGTTCAGCGACAGCGGATAGCTGTCCGGCACGGTGTGCTGCTTCTCGACCAGCACGCCGAGCACGCGGGTTTCGAGCAGCGTCAAGGCCCGCAGTGACATGGCCAGCTCAGACAGCGAAGCCGTCGTCGGCCTGGATGATCGCGCCGTTGATGAAGTGGCTCTGGTTGGCCACCAGCATCATCAGCACCGAGTCGAGGTCCTGCGGCTGGCCGACGCGCTTGCGCGGCAGCATGTCGATCAGCTTCTTGCCCTGCTCGGTCTGCCAGTGGTGGTGGTTGATCTCGGTGTCGATGTAGCCGGGGCAGATCGCGTTGACGTTGATGCCGAAGCGGCCCCATTCCAGCGCCATCGCGCGGGTCATGTGCACGACCGCGGCCTTGCTCATGCAGTACACGCCGATCTGGCCGAGCACGCGCAGCCCGGCCATCGACGCGACGTTGACGATGCGCCCGCCGGTGAAGGTGCCCGGCGCCGCGCCCTTGGCTCGCGCCAGCATGCGCTTGCCGACCTCCTGCGCGACGAAGAACGCGCCCTTGGTGTTGGTATCGAAGACGAAGTCGTAGTCTTCCTCGGTCACGTCGACCAGCTTCTGCGTGGTGCTGACACCGGAGTTGTTGATCAGGATGTCGATCGTGCCCATCTCGGTCTCGGCGTGGGCGACCGCGGCCTTGATGCTGTCGAGGTCGGTGACGTCGAGCGTGACGACATGCGCGTCGCCGCCGGCAGCCTCGATCTCGGCGCGCAAGGTCTTCAGCCGTTCGACCCGCCGGCCGGCCAGCACCACCGCGCAGCCGGCCTGCGCCAGCGTCTTCGCGAACTGCGTGCCCAGCCCGCTGGAGGCGCCGGTGACCAGCGCCACGCGGCCGGAAAGATCGATGCTGTAGCTCATGGGGACTCCGTGTGCGTTCGTCGTTGTCGGACGACGATAGCACGTGGCATCGAGGCCGCGAGCCTGTCCCGCAGGCGACTTCGAGAGCTTCGTCCAACCCATCGAACGGTCGTGCTATTTTGCATAGCCACCCCGTAGAATCGCGCGCAGTCCGACCATCAGCGACCTTCAGGAAACCCGATGAGCCCGCAAGAGATCCTCGAACAATTCGGCCCGCGCGAAGCGATGGAATACGACGTGGTGGTGGTCGGCGGCGGCCCCGCCGGCCTGGCCACCGCGATCCGCCTGAAGCAGCTCGCCGCGCTCGAAGGCGGCGAGGTCTCGGTGGTGGTGCTCGAGAAAGGTTCGGAGCCGGGCGCGCACATCCTCTCCGGCGCGATCATGGACCCGCAGGCGCTGACCGAACTGTTCCCGAAGTGGAACGAGATGGACGCGCCGCTGAAGCAGGAGGTCACCTCGGACCAGTTCCTCTTCCTCAGCGAGAGCGGAGCCAAGGCGACGCCCGACTTCCTGCTGCCCGACTGCTTCAAGAACCACGGCAACTACATCGTCAGCCTCGGCAACGTGGTGCGCTGGCTGGGCCAGCAGGCCGAGGCGCTGGGCGTGGAGATCTTCCCCGGTTTCGCCGCCGCCGAAGTGCTCTACAACGACGACGGTTCGGTCAAGGGCGTGGCCACCGGCAACATGGGCGTCGGCAAGGACGGCGAGCCGCACGACGGTTTCCAGATCGGCATGGAGCTGCATGCCAAGTACACGATCTTCGCCGAGGGTGCGCGCGGCCACCTCGGCAAGCAGCTGATCGAGCGCTTCAAGCTCGATGCCGGCCGTGACCCGCAGAGCTACGGCATCGGCCTGAAGGAGCTGTGGGAGATAGCTCCGGCGCAACACCAGCCCGGCCTCGTCATCCACACCGCCGGCTGGCCGCTGGAATCGGACACCTACGGCGGTTCCTTCCTGTACCACGCCGAGGACAACAAGGTCGCGCTCGGCTTCGTCGTCGGCCTCGACTACACGAACCCCTGGCTGAGCCCCTTCGAGGAGTTCCAGCGCTGGAAGACGCACCCCGAGATCCGCAAGTACCTGGAAGGTGGCAAGCGCATCGGCTACGGCGCCCGTGCCATCACCGCCGGCGGCATCCTCAGCCTGCCGAAGACGGTGTTCAAGGGCGGCGCGCTGGTCGGCTGCGACGCCGGCTACCTGAACGCCAGCCGCATCAAGGGCAGCCACGCCGCGATCAAGACCGGCATGCTGGCCGGCGAAGCGGCCTACGCGGCGCTCAAGGCCGGCCGCCAGCACGACGAACTGAGCGACTACCCGAAGGCCTTCGAGGCGAGCTGGCTGCACGCCGAGCTCGACCGTGCGCGCAACTTCAAGCAGTGGTTCAAGAAGGGCCGCACGACCGCCACGCTGATGACCGGCGTCGAGCAGTGGCTGCTGCCGAAGCTCGGCTTCAAGGCGCCGCCGTGGACACTGCACCGCACGGCCGCCGACCACACCTACCTGAAGCCGGCCGCCGACTGCGCGCAGATCGCCTACCCGAAACCGGACGGCAAGCTCAGCTTCGACCGCCTCAGCTCGGTGTTCATCAGCAACACCAACCACGAGGAAAACCAGCCGGCGCACCTGACGCTGCGCAATGCGGCCGTGCCGGTGGCGACCAACCTGGCGACCTACGCCGGCCCCGAGAGCCGCTACTGCCCGGCCGGCGTCTACGAGTTCGTCAAGAACGACGACGGCAGCGACCGCCTGCAGATCAACGCGCAGAACTGCGTGCACTGCAAGACCTGCGACATCAAGGACCCGACGCAGAACATCGTCTGGGTGACGCCCGAGGGCGGCGGCGGGCCCAACTACAGCGGCATGTAGCGGCGGCTCAGCGGCGCGCGGTGTAGACCTGCGCGTCGGGCACCGCGAGCATCTGCGCGACCAGCTTCTTCTGCGCGCCGTCGCGCCAGAACGGGTGCGCGAGGTCGATGACCATGAACGGGCATGGCAGCTCGATGCGGTCGCGCAGATCGGCCCACCAGGTCAGTGCATCGGGCTGGCCGATGCCGCGGGCACGTTCGATCACCACCAGGCAGAAGCGCCAGCCCGGCGCCGCCGGGTCGCTCTTGCGGATCACCCAGGCGCGCGCGGCGGCACGTTCGCCGCGCAGCAGGTCCTGCAGCGACCGCAGCACACGGCGGCTCAGCGCTGCCGGCTCGAACACCGGCTCGCCGTCGAAGCGGTGCAGCGCCTCCATCGCCGCCGCCGCCTCGGCATCGCGCTGGCGCAGCAGCGTGCGCCAGGCCTTCAGTTCATCGAAGCGCTCGTGTGCCTCCAGCCAGGCCTCGCGGCGCGCCGCGGCGCTGAAGGCCCAGGGGTTGTTGCCGGCCTCGGCGATGCCGCGCAGCAGCGTGGCGCCCTCCTCGTTGCGCGGCGCGTCGGGCTCGTCGGCGAGCAGCATGCCCAGCTCGTAGCGCGCAGCGAGGTTGTCGGGCCGCTCGGCGATCAGCCGGCGCAGCACCTGCTCGCCGGCCGCGTCGCCGTCGAGCAGCCGCGCGGCACGTGACCACAGCAGGTGGTCGTCGGCATCGATCGGGCCGGTGCTGCTCTCGCGCGCCAGCTCCTCGATCATGTGCCGCTGCCCGTTGGCATGGCGATGGCGCTCGTTCCAGGCCAGTGCCGCCTCCTCGCGCCAGCGTTCGTCGAGGCGGTGGATCCACTCGTCGAGCTGCTGGCCGAGCAGCGCCTCGGCGGCACTGGGCTCCGGCGGCGCCGGCAGGCCGGGCCTGGCCTGGGCGAAGGCCAGGCGGTCGCGCAGCGAGGGATGGGTGTCGGTGCTGTCGGGCAGGCGCTTGAGCGCATCGTTCAGCCACTCGCGCGCCCGGGCATGGCGCAGGCTGGCCGGCATCGTGCGATGCAGCGCCCGATAAGGCTGCTCGTCCGCCGGCGACGGCGCGCTGGCGGAGCGGCGCCACAGCTCGGGCCAGAACTCGTCGTTGAGAAAGCGCGCCTGCACCTCGACGGCCTGCAGGCCCTCGGCCGCCGCCCGCGCGCCGACGATGCGGTGCGCGGCACGGTCGGCCTCGAACTCCTGCTGGCGCGACAGCACGAAGGCGCGGGCGTTGAAGCGCGGGAAGAAGTGGCGGAAGAAGAAGGCCAGCGCGATGTCGGCGAGGTTGCCGCCCAGGCCGGCGCGTTCGCGCGCCTCGGCCAGCAGGTACCAGCTGCGCCGGGTGCGATAGATCCACTGGCCGAGCTTGCCGTGGGCGCCGCGCAGGTGGCCGAACTCGTGGGCGATCACCGCCGCGAACTGCTTCGTCGACAGGCCCAGCATCAGCGGCAGGCCGACGACGAGGTGATTGCGGTGCCAGCCGAGCAGGCCGAGGCGCGGCTGCTGCCAGACCGCGGCGTTGAGGTCGCCGTCGATCAGCACGCGGTCGGGGCGTGGCGCGCCGGTGCGCCGGTGCAGCTTGTCGATCAGCTCGAACAGGCGCGGCGCTTGCGCCGGCTCGACCGGAATGCCTTCCGGCGCCACCGGCCGCATCCACAGCGAGCGCAGCAGCGAGAACAGCAGCGATGCGCAGCCGAGCACCAGCAGCAGCTTCCAGCCCTGCACGCGGCCGTGGATCAGCTGCTGGATGCCCCACAGCAGCCCCCAGGCCGACGCGGCCAGCAGGACCAGGATGGCGGCATAGCCGAACGCCGCCATCGCCGCGGTGATCTTGGCGAAGCGCTGCGGGTCGCCGCGACTGTCGTGCTCGTAGGCTGCGACGAGCCGGCGAAAGGCCTGGTCGTCCATCATCGGGTGTGCTCCCGGCCGCAGTCTTGCGCAACGCGCCGCGGCGATGTTTCCGGAAGCGTACCGGCTGTCGAGTCGTTCACACAATCACACCACCGGCCGGTGGCGCGACGGCGCGCCTCAAGCCTTCGAGGGGCCCCAGTTCGGCGGACGCTTGTCGATGAAGGCCTGCACGCCCTCCAGCGCGCTGTCGTCCATCATGTTGCAGGCCATGGTCTGGCCGGCATCGTCGTAGGCGGCGGCGATGCCCTTCTCGATCTGGCGGTAGAACAGCGCCTTGCCCATCTGCAGCGCGACCCGTGGCTTGGCGACGATGGCCGCCACCAGCGATTCGACGGCGGCGTCGAGCTGGTCTGCCTCGGCGACACGGTTGACCAGGCCCTTGGCCAGCGCCTCGTCGGCCGAGATGAAGCCGCCGGTGACCAGCATCTCGAAAGCCGCCTTGCGCGACAGGTTGCGCGACAGCGCGACGCTGGGCGTCGAGCAGAACAGACCGAGATTGACGCCGCTGACCGCGAAGCGCGCCTCGCGCGCGGCCACGGCGAGGTCGCACATCGCCACCAGCTGGCAGCCCGCGGCGGTGGCGATGCCGTGCACGCGGGCGATCACCGGCACCGGCAGCTTCTGCACCGCCAGCATCACCTGGGTGCATTGCGCGAACAGCGCCTGGTAGTAGTCCAGCGAAGGCTCGGCGCGCATCTCCTTCAGGTCGTGCCCGGCGCAGAAGGCCTTGCCGGCGGCGCCGAGCACCACCACGCGCACCGACTCGTCGCGGGCGATCGCCTCGAACTCGGCCTGCAGCGCCGCCAGCATGCCTTCGGACAGCGAGTTGAAGGCGTTCGGCCGGTTCAGCGTCAACCTCACCACGCCGCGTTCGTCGGTCTCGCGCAGCACCAGCTTGTCGTTCGTCTCCATCACGCGCTCCTCATTCGATCGCCGATGCGCTCTTGGCCCGCTCGCGCAGCTGGAACTTCTGGATCTTGCCGGTCGAGGTCTTCGGGATCGGCTCGAAGCGGATCTCGCGCGGCACCTTGTAGCCGGCCAGCAGGCCCTTGCAATGGGCGATCAGTTCCTCGGCCGTGACGCTCGCACCGGGCTTCAGCTCGACGAAGGCCAGCGGCGTCTCACCCCACTTCTCGTGCGGCCGCGCGACCACCGCGCAGGCCATCACCGCGACATGGCGGTACAGCGCATCTTCCACCTCGATCGAGCTGATGTTCTCGCCGCCGCTGATGATGATGTCCTTGCTGCGATCCTTGATCTTGACGTAGCGGTCCGGCTCCATCACCGCCAGGTCGCCGGTGTGGAACCAGCCGCCCTCGAAGGCCTTGGCGGTGGACGCCGGGTTCTTCAGATAGCCCTTCATCACGATGTTGCCGCGGAACATGATCTCGCCCATGGTCGTCGCGTCGGCCGGCGTTTCCGCCATCGTTTCCGGGTCGAGCACCGTCATGCCTTCCTGCAGCGAATAGCGCACGCCCTGGCGGCCGTTCAGGCGCGTCTGCTCGGACAGGTTCTCGCCCGCCCAGCTGTCGCGCTTGACCGCCACCGCGGCCGGCCCGTAGACCTCGGTGAGGCCGTAGACATGGGTGATGTCGAAGCCGATCTTGGCCATGCCTTCGATCATCGCCGCCGGTGGCGCGGCGCCGGCGACCATGCCGCGCACCTTCTGGCGAATGCCCTCGCGCATCGCCTCCGGCGCGGCGATGACCAGGTTGTGCACGATCGGCGCGGCGCAGTAGTGGTCGACGCCGTGTTCGCGCATCGCTGCCAGGATCGCCGGTGCCTCGACACGGCGCAGACAGACATGGGTGCCGCCCAGCATCGCCACCGTCCACGGGAAGCACCAGCCGTTGCAGTGGAACATCGGCAGCGTCCACAGGTAGGTCGGGAAATGCGGCATGGTCCAGGTCGCCGCGTTGCAGACCGCGTTCAGGTAGGCGCCGCGGTGATGCGTCACCACGCCCTTGGGGTCGCCGGTGGTGCCGGATGTGTAGCTGACGGCGATGGCGTCCCATTCATCCTGCGGCCCTTGCAGCGCCGCGAGCGGCGCGTGAGCAGCGAGCAAGGCTTCGTACTCGTGCGTGCCCAGGCGTTCGCCGGGGCCGGCGTACTCGCTGTCGCAGACGTCGATGACGGTCGGGCTGCGGCCATGCTCGGCCTTCAGCAGGCGCAGCGCTTCACTCATCACCGGTGTGAACTCGCGGTCGGTGATCACCACCGACGCCTCGCAGTGGTTCATCTGCCAGGCCAGCAACGGCGCGTCCAGCCGCGTGTTCAGCGTGTTGATCACCGCGTTCAGTGCCGGGATCGCGTAATGCGCCTCGACCATCTCCGGCGTGTTCGGCAGCATCGTCGTGACGGTCGTGCCACGGGTCACGCCCAGCGCGCGCAACGCCGCCGCGAGACGCGCCGAACGGTCGCGCAGCGTGCGCCAGTCGTAGCGCCGCGCGCCGTGGATCACCGCCGGCAGGTCGCCGAACACCTCGGCGCTGCGCTCGACGAAGCTGACCGGGCTCAGTGCCGCGAAGTTGGCGGGGTTCTTGTCGAGGTACTGGTCGTAGATGCTCGTCATCTCAATCTCCGGTGGCCGCGAGGGCGCGGTCGCTACGCACTCGCGGCAGCGAGTGCTTGGTCAATGTCCCAGAGGATGTCGTCGATGTGCTCCAGCCCGACCGAGATGCGGATCATGTCGGGCAGCACGCCGGCGGCACGCTGCTGCGCCTCGTCGAGCTGGCGGTGGGTGGTCGAGGCCGGATGGATGATCAGCGTGCGGGTGTCGCCGATGTTGGCCAGGTGGCTCATGAACTGCGCCGACTCGATGAACTTCACGCCGGCGGCCAGCCCACCCTCGGCGCCAGCCGATCGTGGCTTCACGCCGAAGGCGAGCAGGCCCGACGCGCCGCGCATCTGCCGCTGCACCAGCGCGTGCTGCGGGTGCTCTGCCAGGCCCGGGTAGTTGACCCAGCCCACCTTCGGGTGCGAACGCAGGTGCTCGGCCACCCGCAGCGCGTTGGCGCAGTGCCGCTCCATGCGCAGGTGCAGCGTCTCGGTGCCCTGCAGGATCTGCCAGGCGCTGGCCGGCGACAGCGCGGCACCGTAGACACGCAGCGTCTCCATGCGTGCACGCATCGTGAAGCCGAAGTCGCCGAAGGTCTCGTAGAACTTGACGCCGTGGTAGCCCGGCGAGGGCTCGGTCATGCCGGGGAACTTGCCGTTGTCCCAGGGGAACTTTCCGCTCTCGACGATCACGCCGGCCAAGGTGGTGCCGTGGCCGCCGAGGTACTTGGTGGCCGAGTGCACGACGATGTCGGCGCCGTGGCGTATCGGGTTGCACAGGAACGGCGACGGCACGGTGTTGTCGATCACCAGCGGAATGCCGTGCGCATGAGCCACCTCGGCGATCGCGGCGATGTCGAGCACCACCAGGCTGGGGTTGCCCAGGCTCTCGGCGAAGATCGCCCGCGTGTTCGGGCGGATCGCGGCGGCGAAGGCATCGGGACTCGTCGCGTCGACGAAGCTCGTCTCGATGCCGAACTTCTTCAGGTTGACCGCCAGCATGGTCACCGTGCCGCCGTACAGCGCACCGGCGGCGACCACATGGTCGCCCTGCTGCAGCAGCGTCATCAGCGCCATCGCCTCGGCGGCCATGCCGCTGGCCGAGGCGACCGCGGCGCGGCCGCCTTCCAGCGCCGCGACACGTTCCTCCAGCGCCGCCACCGTCGGGTTGCTCAGCCGCGAGTAGACGTTGCCGAAGGTCTGCAGGTTGAACAGCGACGCGGCGTGGTCGGCGCTGTCGAACACGAAGCTGGTGGTCTGGTAGATCGGCAGCGCGCGCGCGCCGGTGGCGGCGTCGGGAATCTGGCCGGCGTGGATGGCCAGCGTCTCGGGACGGAACTGATGGTCAGGCATCGACGAACCCTACACCGGCCGGCGCGCCGAGATCACCCGGGTGTTCACCCCCGCCCAGTTCAGCCCGCCGAACAGCCGCGCATGCTCGATCTTCACGCAACGGTCCATCACCGAGTCCAGCCCGGCCTCGCGGGCGATCGTTTCGGCCTCGAGGTTCTTCACACCGAGCTGTTGCCACAGGCACTTCGCACCGATCGCGACGGCCGAGCGGGCGATCGGCGGCACGTCGTCGGGCCGGCGGAACACGTCGACCATGTCGACCGCGAACGGGATCGCTTCCAGGCTCGGGTAGCAGGTCTGGCCCAGCACCTCGGCGTAGCGCGGGTTGACCGGCACGATGCGGTAGCCGTGCTCCTGCATGTACTTCGCGGCGAAGTAGCTCGGCCGGTGCCACTCGGCGGACAGGCCGACCACGGCGATCGTGCGGCAGGTCTTCAGGATGCGGCGCAGCTCGGAGATCGTGTCGGCCATGCAGAGACGATAACCGATCGCCCTGGCCGTGAAGGGTTCACGCCGTGCCCGGTCTTTCGCTCAGGTATTCACCGGCAGCGCCGACAATCCTCCGGTGAAGCGCGCGTCGTTCCCGGCTCTGTCCGCCGCCCTGTGGTTCGCGCTGCACACCGCTGCCGGCGCGGCCACGCTGCGCCCGGACAGCGTGCTCGCGGTCGACGAACGCATCAACGACGACCCGCGTGGCGCCGCCGTGCTGGCTCGCGCGCAACTCGCTGCGGCCACTGCACCGGTCGATCGCTTCTGGGCTCTGCTCGCGCTGTCGCGAGCGCAGAGCATGCTCGAGATGCCCGCGCAGGCCGGGCAGTCGATCGACGAGGCCGAAGCCGTGCTGGTCGGCTGGCCGCAGGCCGAGTCCGGGCACCGCGCCTGGCTGGCTGCGGCACGGCTGCAGAGCGGCTGGTCGGCGCTGGAGCCGCGCCAGGCACGCCGGCAGATGGACGCCGTGGCACAGCAGGTGACGGCGCTGGACGATGCCGTGCTCGCCTGCGAGCTGAAGCAGGTCGACCTCGGCATGCTGATCGACATCGACAGCCTCGACGAAGCCTGGCTCAGCGCCGAGGCGGTCGAGCGCTGCGGCCGCGAGCTGGGCCTGCCCGGCATCGAAGCCGGGGCGCTGATCTCGATGGGCACCATCGCCGGCCGCGGGCGCGCACGCACGCAGGCGGAGACCGACAGCCACTTCGAGCGCGCGCTGAGGATCCTGGCCGAGCGGCCGGCGCGCATGATCCGCAGCATCGTGCTGTGGGAGCGTGGCAACGCGATGCGCCACGCGCGGCGCTGGGACGAGGCCGGGCGATTCTTCGAGCAGGCCCGCGAGCTGTCGCGCAGCATCGACGACCGTGCCGGCATCGCCGCCGCCGACATCGGCCAGGCCGAGGTGCAGATCCGGCTCAAGCAGCCGGCGCGGGCCTTGCCCCTGCTGGCCGAGGCGGGGCGGCTGCTCGAAGGCACCGATGGCGGCTACCGGCTGTTCTCGGTCGCCGAGCACAGGGTGTCCGCACTGGCCGCGCTGCGCCGCCCGGAGGTCATCGCCGAGATTGGCCGGGCCCGGCGCTGGGACACCGCCGCAGTGCCGGCCGCTGCCCGAGCGCGCCTGGCCCGCGCGATGGCCGCCGGCTATGCGTCGCAGGGGCGTTACGCCGAGGCCTACGCCGAGACGCAGCGCGCCGACGGCTTCCAGGACGAAGGCCGCGGCTTCGCCTCGGACGTGCAGACCCTGCGCCTGCAGGCGCGCTATGCAGCCGCGCAGCGTGATGCCGAGAACGCCGAGTTGCGCCACCGCAGCGAAACGGCACGGCTGGCCCTGCAGGCCGAGGCCGCCAAGCAGCGGTCGCTGTGGATCGCGCTGGCCGCGCTGGCGCTGGCAGCGGCGGCCGCGTTCGCGCTGGGCTGGCGGGCATTCGCACGCCGGCGCGTGCTGGCCGACCTGGCCTTGCGCGACGAGCTCACCGGCGCCCCCAACCGCCGTGCCGTCACCGCCTATGCGCAGGCGCAGTGCGAGCAGGCGCAACGTCTCGGCGTGCCGCTGGCGCTGGCCTTGATCGACCTCGACCACTTCAAGCGTGTCAACGACACGCACGGCCACGCCGTCGGCGACGCGGTGCTGCGCGCACTGGCCCAGGCCGCCCGCGAGGTGCTGCGCGGGCAGGACCGCTTCGGCCGTTGGGGCGGCGAAGAGTGGCTGCTGGTGATGCCGGGCACCTCCGCCGACGAGGTGCCGGCGGTGTTCGCCCGCCTGCGCGAGCGCTTTGCACGCACCCCGGTCGACGGCATCGCGGGTGCGCATGGCTGCACCTTCTCGATGGGTGCAGCCGTGCTGACGCCGCAGGGTGGCTCGCTCGATGCGCTGATCTCCGACTGCGACCGCCTGCTCTACCGCGCCAAGCAGGAAGGCCGCGACCGCCTCTGCTTCGGGTCCTGAGCCCGCCGCGGCCCCGGCTGGCAGGTCGATCCCGGCGCGCGCCAAAGAAGAAGGCCCGCGGCGGGGCCGCGGGCCTTCTGTCTCCTCGCACCCGACGGATCAGGCGTGCTTCTTGTCGAAGAACTGTTCGTCTTCGGTCGAGCCCTTCAGCGCGGCGGTCGAGGCCTCGCGCTCGATGGTCGTGGTCACCGCGTCGAAGTAGCCGGTGCCGACCTCGCGCTGGTGCTTCACCGCGGTGAAGCCCCGCTCGGCGGCGGCGAACTCGCGCTCCTGCAGTTCGACGAAGGCGCTCATGTTGTTGCGCGCATAGCCGTAGGCCAGGTCGAACATCGAGTAGTTCAGGCTGTGGAAGCCGGCCAGCGTGATGAACTGGAACTTGTAGCCCATCGCGCCCAGCTCGCGCTGGAACTTGGCGATCGTCGCGTCGTCGAGGTTCTTCTTCCAGTTGAACGACGGCGAGCAGTTGTAGGCCAGCAGCTTGCCCGGGAACTTGGCGTGGATCGCGTCGGCGAAGGCCTTCGCGAACGCCAGGTCGGGCTTGCCGGTCTCGCACCAGATCAGGTCGGCGTACTCGGCATAGGCCAGGCCGCGGCTGATCGACTGCTCCAGGCCGTTGCGGGTCTTGAAGAAGCCTTCGACGGTGCGCTCGCCGGTCATGAACGGCTTGTCGTTGTCGTCGACGTCGCTGGTCACCAGGTCGGCGGCTTCGGCGTCGGTGCGCGCCAGCAGGATGGTCGGGGTGCCCATCACGTCGGCGGCCAGGCGCGCGGCGACCAGCTTGGCGACGGCTTCACGCGTCGGCACCAGCACCTTGCCACCCATGTGGCCGCACTTCTTCACCGAGGCCAGCTGGTCCTCGAAGTGCACACCGGCGGCGCCGGCGTCGATCATCGACTTCATCAGCTCGAAGGCGTTCAGCACGCCGCCGAAGCCGGCTTCCGCATCGGCCACGATGGGGGCGAAGAAGTCGGTGTCGTTCTTGCCTTCGCTCCACTGGATCTCGTCGGCGCGCTTGAAGGTCGCGTTGATACGCTTGACGACCTTGGGCACCGAGTCGACCGCGTACAGCGACTGGTCGGGGTACATCTCGCCGTTGCTGTTGGCGTCGCCGGCGACCTGCCAGCCCGACAGGTAGATGGCCTTCAGGCCGGCCTTGACCTGCTGCATCGCCTGGTTGCCGGTCAGCGCGCCGAGCGAGTTCACGAAGGGCTCGGTGTTGATCAGCTTCCACAACTTCTCGGCGCCGCGCTTGGCCAGCGTGTGCTCGATCTGCAGCGAGCCGCGCAGGCGCACCACGTCGGCGGCGCTGTAGCCGCGCTTGATGCCCTTCCAGCGCGGGTTCTCGGCCCAATCCTTCTCGAGGGCGGCGATTTGTTGTTCGCGGGTCAGGTTCGTCATGAGGACCTCCGGGTTGATGTGAAGACAGGGACTGAAAACTCTCGATCTCTGGCCTCAAGGTTAGTCACGGCGGCCCAGCTTGGGAAGACTTATGTCTTATAGAAGAGTAAAAATGTTTGTTATGAAAATCAACAACTTATGATCATTGTTCCGGGATGCGGAAGTCGATTCTCCACGATGAGAAAGATTGCGGCGCCGCAGCATGCCTGCCTCCCGCAATACGAAAGGCGCATTTCTGATCGTGAAAGCGTGTCAGCCGCCGGCAGCGCCGAGCCAGCGTGCGTAGAGCCGGTCGGCCAGGCGCTGCTGGGCGGCCAGCGCCTGCCCCGCCTGCGCGCGCATCGCCTCGCCGCCCTGCACCGTCGCGCAGTGCTACTGCAGGTGCAGGAAGGTCTCGTCGCGCGAGGCCGACCACAGCGCCAGCTTGTCGGCGTCGACCTCGACGTGGAACTGCATCGCCAGATGCGGGCCGAGCGCGAACGCCTGGCGCGGGCAGGCCTCGCTGTGCGCCAGCGGCAGCGCCCCCTGCGGCAGTTCGAAGGACTCGAAATGCCACTGGAACACCGTGAGCGGCGTGGCCTCGCCGAACCAGGCGCGTGCCTCGTCGCCGGCCGCGACGTCGAGACGCTGCCAGCCGATCTCAGGCGCCGGCGAATCGAGCACGCGCGCACCGAGTGCGGTGGCGATCAACTGGCCGCCGAGGCAGTGGCCGATCACCGGGCGGCTCGTCGCCATGGCCTGGCGGATCAGGTCTTCGGCGCGACGCAGCGACGGCAGCTCGTCGTTGACGCTCATCTCGCCGCCGAGCACGGCCAGCGCCGCATAACCGGCCATCGATGCCGGGAACTCCTGCCCGGCCGCCGTGTTGAACACCTCGAAGGGCACGGCACCCGCGCGCAGCCAGCTGGCCAGGTAGGCCGGGCCGTCGCTGTCCATGTGCTGCAGCACCAGCACCGGCTTCATGTGCGCACCGCCGCGATGAACCCGGCCAGTGCCTGCGCCAGCGGAGCGATGTCGCTCGCTGCCGTCTGCGGCGCCACCAGCAGCATGTTGTGGAACGGCGTGATGACGATGCCGCGATTGAGCAGCCACAGGTGCAGTGCACCTTCGAGCGGCTCGTCCATCGCCGCGCGGGCCTGTGCGGCGCTGCGCGGCGGCCGGGCGCAGAACTGCAGTTCCATGCGCGCGCCCAGCCGCGTGATCGTCCACGGCGCAGCGGCCTCGGCGAGCACCTCGCCCAGCGTCGCTTCGAGCCTGGCGGCAGTCGCCAGCATGGTCGCGTAGTTCGCAGGCGTCATCACCTCGCCGAGGTTGGCGTGCAGTGCCGCCATCGCCAGCAGGTTGGCCGACAGCGTCGTGCCGATGCCCGAGTGGCCGTCCGGCGCAGCGCGCTTGGCGGCTTCCATGCGCGCGTTCACCGCTTCGCTGAAGCCGTAGACGGCACAGGGCAGTCCGCCGGCGATCGCCTTGCCGACCACCATCAGGTCGGGTGCCAGGCCTTCGACACGCGCGTGCCCTCCCCAGCCGCTGCTGACGGTGTGCGTCTCGTCGAGCACGAACAACGCGCCGTGGCGGCGGCAGGCCTGCTGCAGCGCGGGCAGGAAGCCGGGCAGCGGCGGCACCAAGCCGCAGTTGGTCAGCGCCGGCTCGGTGAGCACGCAGGCGACGTCGCCCTGCGCCAGCACGCGCTCGACGGCTTCGATGTCGTTGAAGGGCACGACCACCGTGCCGAGCGCGAGGTCGTGCACCTGGCCGAGCAGGCTGGCGCGGGTGACGGTGCGTTGCTGCGCATCCATGTCGACCAGCGTGTCGTCGACGGTGCCGTGGTAGCAGCCGTCGAACACCAGCACCTTGGCGCGCCCGGTCACAGCGCGCGCCCAGCGCAGCACGAAACGATTGGCGTCGCTGGCGCTGAGCGTCACCTGCCAGCGCGGCAGGCCGAAGCAGGCGGCGAGCCGCTGCCCGACCTCGGCCGTCAGTGTCGACGGCAACATCGCGGTCAGCCCCCGGGCTGCCTGGGAGGCGATGGCGCGCGCCACCGGCGCGGGGCTGTGGCCGAACATCGCGCCGGTGTCGCCCAGGCAGAAGTCGATGTACTCATGGCCGTCGGCACACCACAGCCGGTTGCCTTCGGCACGCGCGACGTGCAGCGCGGCTGGCGTCGGCCAGTCGCGCATCCAGTGCAGCGGCACGCCGAACAGGTAGTGGCGCGCGTCCTCGGCGGCCAGCGCCACGCTGCGCGGGTGGGTGTCGAGGAAGCGTTGCGTTTCCTGACGGCGCAATGCAGCGAGCCGCTCGCGGTCGATGGAGAAGGTCGGTGTCGTCATCGTGCAAGGGCCTCGGTCCGGCCCGTATGATCCGCCGCCAGTTTGCCGCAGGACTTCCGATGACCGCCTTCGCCTTCCTCTCCAACAACGCCTTCCTGAAGGCGCCGCCGGCGTCGAGCGCCACGCCCTATGCGGTGGCCGGCATCGCCTGGGACGGCTCGGTCACCAACCGGCCGGGCGCACGCTTCGGCCCGCGCGCCATCCGCGAGGCCAGCCACATGCTGTGCGATGCGATCCACCCGCACTTCGACGTGACGCCCGATGGCCAACTCGGCGACGCCGGCGACCTGCCCTTGCCCAACACCAGCCTGGCCGGCATGCGCGAGGCGATGATGCCGCTGGTCGAGCGCCTGATCCGCAGCCACCACATGGTCTGGCTGGGCGGCGACCACAGCATCACCCTGCCCCTGCTGCGTGCCTACCGCGTCTTGCACGGCCGGCCGCTGGCGGTGATCCACTTCGACGCCCACTGCGACACCTGGGAGGACCACTTCGGCGAACCCAGCGGCCACGGCACCTGGGTCTACGAGGCGATCCAGGAAGGCCTGGTGGTGCGCGAGTGCGTCACCCAGCTCGGCATCCGCTCGGCCGGCGCGCGCGAGGCGCGCGAGTACGTGCGCGACCAGGGCGGCCTGATCTTCAGCGGCCGCGACCTGCGCGGGCTCGACAACGCGGCGCAGCTCGCGCCGGTGCTCGACGCCATCCGCCAGCGGCTGGCGGCACACGGCCAGCCGCCGGTCTACCTGAGCTTGGACATCGACTGCCTCGACCCGGCTTTCGCGCCCGGCACTGGCACCCCGGAACCGGGCGGCATGAGCACCAACCAGGTGCTCAGCGTGCTCGAGGAACTGGCCGACCTGAACTTCGTCGGCATGGACTGCGTCGAGGTCGCGCCGGCCTACGACCATGCCGAGCTGACCAGCCAGGCCGCCGCCCATTTCGTCTGGACCTACCTCTGCGGCAGACTGCGCCGCGCTTGACCTGACGCAACTGCTGCGCTGCAGCAGATCCAAGAATGGAACACACACAACGACGTGGAGGTTCCATGGCATCGGCGCACCAGACCAACGATTCGGGCTCGGACTTCAAGGCGCTGGACGCCTGCCACCAGCAGATCGCGGCGCACCTCGCGCGGCTCGACGCGCTGTGCGGCCACCTGGCGGACCAGGGTGTCGATGCCCAGGCACAGGCCGAGGCGCGCGCCATCGAGGCCTTCTTCTCCGACACCTCGCAGGCCCATCACCTCGAGGAGGAGATGCGCGTGTTCCCGCCCTTGCTGGCCTCCGGCGACGAAGCGCTGGTCGCCACCGTGCGCATGCTGCAGCAGGACCACGGCTGGATCGAGGAAGACTGGCTGGCGATCGCGCCGCAGCTGCGCGCGATCGCCAATGGCTACAACTGGTTCGACCCCGACGAACTGCGCCACGCGATCACGGTGTTCCTCGAGCTCTGCCGCGAGCACATCCAGCTCGAGGAATCGATCATCTACCCCGAAGCGAAGGCCATCGCGGCCAAGCTGGCGCGCCGCCGCGCCACGCTGCCGCCGCTGAAGTTCACAGCGGCAGCGCCGTCGTCCTCTTGACGGTGCGCAGCACCAGCATCGAGTTCGAGCGCGCCACGCCCGGCAGGTGCATCAGCACCTGCGAGTGGAAGCGCTCCAGGTCCTCGGCGTCGCGGTAGGTGAAGCGGATCAGGTAGTCGTTCTCGCCGGCGACGTAGAAGCAGTCGAGGATCTCCGGCGTGTCGCGCACCGCCTGCTCGAAGGCCTCGAGCAGCGGTGTGCTCATGCTCTCGAGGTTGAGGATGGTGTAGCTGATGCCGTGCTTGCCGACCGCCTTGGCGTTGAGCAGCGCGACGTACTGGGCGATCACGCCGGCGTCCTCGAGTGTCTTGACGCGGCGCAGGCAGGCCGAGGGCGACAGGTGGACCCGCTGCGCGAGGTCCTGGTTGGCGATCCGGCCCTCGTGCTGAAGCACCTCCAGAATCGCCCGGTCGATCGCATCCAGTTGCACGTTGGCGGCGTTGTTTCGCATTGGCTGCGGTGATGTTGTCGTTTGTTCGAATGATATTGCAGCTTGACGGGTGAACCCGGCTCGATTGCGCAAGCACATTGCGCCGGGGTTTCTCTAGACTCCGTGCGTGGCCGATTGCACACTTTGCCGGCCACTCCGGACCCTCGCGAGAAAGCCAAGCGCCATGAACAAAGCCATCGATCCCGCCGTGCTCACCCTGCGCGAAGAAGGCTCGGCGCACCCGCATTCGATGGACGCTTTCTGGATGCCGTTCACCGCGAACCGGCAGTTCAAGAAGGCGCCGCGGCTGCTCGCCAAGGCGAAGGACATGCACTTCTGGACGCCCGAGGGCCGGCAGATCCTCGATGGCGTCGCCGGGCTGTGGTGCGTCAACGCCGGCCACGCGCGGCCGAAGATCGTGCAGGCGATCGCCGAGCAGGCGGCCGAGCTCGACTACGCGCCGCCCTTCAACATGGCGCACCCCAAGGCCTTCGAGCTGGCCGAGCGTCTGGTGCAGCTGACGCCGACCGGCCTGAACAAGGTCTTCTTCACCAACTCGGGCTCGGAGTCGGTCGACACCGCGCTGAAGATGGCCATCGCCTACCACCGCGCCCGTGGCGAGGGCACGCGCACCCGGCTGATCGGCCGCGAGCGCGGCTACCACGGTGTCAACTTCGGCGGCATCTCGGTCGGCGGCATCGTCGGCAACCGCAAGCTGTTCGGGCCGACGCTTGGCGGCGTCGACCATCTGCGCCACACCCACGACCTGGCGCGCAACGCGTACTCGCGTGGCATGCCCGAGCATGGCGCCGAGCTGGCCGACGACCTCGAGCGCCTCGTCGCGCTGCACGACGCCTCGACCATCGCCGCGGTGATCGTCGAGCCGGTGGCCGGCTCGACCGGCGTGCTGCTGCCGCCCAAGGGCTACCTCGAGCGCTTGCGCGCGATCTGCGACAAGCACGGCATCCTGCTGATCTTCGACGAGGTCATCACCGGTTTCGGCCGCCTCGGCTCGCCGTTCGCAGCCCAGCACTTCGGCGTCACGCCCGACCTGATGACGGTCGCCAAGGGCATCAGCAACGGCTGCGTGCCGATGGGCGCGGTGTTCTGCAAGCAGGCCATCCACGACGTCTTCATGACCGGCCCCGAGCACCTGATCGAGTTCACCCACGGCTACACCTACTCGGCCCACCCGCTGGCCTGCGCAGCCGCGCTGGGCACGCTGGACACCTATGCCGACGAAGGCCTGCTGACGCGCGGCGCGCAGATGGCGCCCTACTTCGAGAACGCGTTGCACTCGCTGAAGGGCTCGCGCCACGTCATCGACGTGCGCAACATCGGCCTGGTCGGAGGCGTCGAGCTGGAGTCCATCCCCGGCCAGCCGGGCAAGCGCGCCTTCGACATCTTCCTGGCCTGCTGGGAGCGCGGCATCCTGATCCGCACCACCGGCGACACGCTGGCCTTCTCGCCGCCGCTGATCATCGAGAAGAGCCACATCGACCAGCTGGTCGGCACCGTTGCCGACGTGCTGAAGACGGCCGCCTGAACAGGGCTTTATGTCGCTGCTGCAGACCGACCTCGAACTGACGAAGAACTCCTACTACGCGGCCACGGCGCCGCGGCAGCAGCGCTTCCCTGTCCTGCAATCGAACGTCGATGCCGACGTGGCCATCGTCGGCGCCGGGCTGGCCGGCATGTCCGCGGCGATCGAACTGGCCGACCGCGGCTACCGCGTCGTGCTGCTCGAGGCGCGCCAGGTCGGCTGGGGCGCTTCGGGCCGCAATGGCGGCCAGGCGATCGCCGGGCTGGCCTGCGACCAGTCGGTGATCGAGGCCCAGCTCGGCCGCGCCGACTCGAAACGCGTCTGGGACATGACGCTGGAAGCGATCCGGCTGATCGGGGAGCGCCGCGAGCGCTTCGCCATAGCCTGCGACTGGCGCGACGGCTACCTGGGCCTGGCCGTCAACGAGCGCAAGGCACGCGAGCTGCGCGAGTGGCACGAGCAGATGCAGCGTGACTACGGCTACCAGACGCGCTGGATCGCGCCGCAGGACATGCCGCAGTGGATCGCCAGCCCGCGTTTCCACAGCGGCATCCACGACCCGGCCGGCGGCCACCTGCACCCGCTGAAGTACAGCCTGGGCATGGCCGCGGCGGCCGCTTCTCTGGGCGTGCAGATCTTCGAAGACTCCGGCGTCACCGAGATCCTGCCCGGCCGCATCGCGAAGCTGCGCACCGCGCAGGGCAGCGTCAGTGCATCCCACGTGCTGCTGGCGGGCAACGTCTACCTGCAGGGGCTGGCGCCGGTGCTGGAGAGCCGGGTCATGCCGGTCGGCACCTACATCGTCACCTCCGAGCCCATCGAACCGAAGCTGGCCGCTTCGCTGATCCCCTCGGGCTCGGCGGTGTGCGACACCAACTTCGTGCTCGACTACTTCCGGCCGACGCTGGACCACCGCATGCTCTACGGCGGCCGCGTCAGCTACAGCACCGCGACGCCGATGAACCTGGCGGCCAGCATGCAGCAGCGCATGGCGCGCAGCTTCCCGCAGCTGAAGGACACGAAGGTCGAATACGCCTGGGGCGGCTTCGTCGACATCTCGATGAACCGCGCGCCCGACTTCGGCCGCCTGTCCGAACGCCTGCACGGCCTGGAGCGCTCCGACTGGGCCAACGTCTACTACCTGCAGGGCTTTTCCGGCCACGGCCTGGCGCTGACCGGCCTGGCCGGCAAGCTGGTCGCCGAGGCGATCGCCGGCGACGCCGAACGCTTCGACACCTTCGCGCGCATCCGCCATCGCTCCTTCCCGGGCGGCAAGCTGCTGCGCACCCCGGCATTGGTGGCCGGCATGGCCTACTATCGGCTCAGGGATCTGCTGTGAGTACGCCCGCCTCCTCCAAGCCCGTGGTGCTGGTGCCGTCGTGCAACCGCATGCTCGGCCAGCACCCGTTCCACGTCGCCGGCCGCAAGTACGTCGAGGCGGTGCGCCTGGCCGGTGGTCTTCCGCTGATCGTGCCTGTCGCGCATGCCGACGAGATCGACGAACTGCTGGACCTGGCGCATGGCGTGCTGCTGACGGGCTCGCCGTCGAACGTGCACCCGCGCCACTTCGGCGAGGACGTGCACGACACCTCGCTGCCGCTGGACACCGAGCGCGACGACTGGACGCTGCCGATGATCCGCCGCATCGTCGAGCGCGGCATCCCGCTGTTCGCGATCTGCCGCGGCTTCCAGGAGACCAACGTTGCGCTCGGCGGCTCGCTGCACCAGGCAGTGCACGAGGTTGCCGGCCAGCATGACCACCGTGGTGCCGGCGGCCGCGCCGATGCGTCAGCCGAAGAGGTCTACGACTTCGCTCACCCGATCGACATCGCGCCCGGCGGCGTGCTCGCCGGCATCCTGCCGGAGATGCGCGTCAAGGTGAACTCGGTGCACGGCCAGGGCGTCAACCGCCTGGCGGCCGGGCTGCGCGTCGAGGCGCGCGCGCCGGACGGCCTGGTCGAGGCCTTCTCGGTCGACAACGCAGCGGGTTTCAACCTGTGCGTGCAATGGCATCCGGAGTGGAAGGCCGCATCGAACCCGGTGTCGGTACGCTTGTTGCGTGCCTTCGGCGATGCATGCCGTGCCTACCGCGATCGCCCTCGGGCTCCTCAGCCACCGCGCTGACGCACCCTCCTGGCGCGCCCGCGCCCTGCCGCCATCGCGGCGACCCCTACGCGCAGCAAGACCCGGCCACCAGCCGGACGCAGCGCACCAACTTTCAGGTGACTTATGGTTGACAAGAAGAACTTCGGCTTCGCCGAACTGGAACAGTGGCTCAATGAACGACGCGTGACCGAGATCGAGTGCCTGGTGCCCGACCTCACCGGCGTCGCGCGCGGCAAGATCCTGCCGCGCGAGAAGTTCACCGAGGACCGCGGCATGCGGCTGCCCGAGGCGATCGTCGCCATCGGGGTGACCGGCGAGTTCCCCGAGGAAGGCCCGTACTACGATGTCATCCACGCCACCGACCGCGACATGCACCTGCGCCCCGACCCCAGCACGGTGCGCATCGTGCCGTGGGCGGCCGACCCGACCGCGCAGGTCATCCACGACTGCTTCGACCGCGACGGCAAGCTGATCCCGTTCGCGCCGCGCTCGGTGCTCAAGCGCATCTGCGATCTCTATGCCGCCGAGGGCTGGAGCCCGGTGGTCGCGCCCGAGCTGGAGTTCTACCTGATCGAGCGCAACTCCGACCCGAACACGCCGCTGCGCCCGCCCAAGGGTCGCAGCGGCCGCGCCGAGACCTCGCGCCAGGCCTACTCGATCGACGCGGTCAACGAGTTCGACCCGCTGTTCGAGGACATCTACGCCTACTGCGAGCAGATGGAGCTGAACGTCGACACGCTGATCCACGAGGTCGGCGCCGGCCAGATGGAGATCAACTTCTTCCACGACCACCCGCTGGGCCTGGCCGACGAGGTGTTCTTCTTCAAGCGCACCATCCGCGAGACCGCGCTGCGCCACGAGATGTACGCCACCTTCATGGCCAAGCCGATGGCCGGCGAGCCGGGCAGCGCGATGCACGTGCACCAGAGCGTCGTCGACGCGGTGACCGGCAAGAACATCTTCAGCAACGCCGACGGCTCGCCCTCGAAGGAGTTCTACTGGTACATCGGCGGGCTGCAGAAGTACACGCCGGCGGCGATGGCGCTGTTCGCGCCCTACGTCAACTCGTACCGGCGCCTGGCGCGCTCGACCGCCGCACCGATCAACATCCAGTGGGGCACCGACAACCGCACCGTCGGCATCCGCTCGCCGGTGGCCACGCCGGCGGCGCGGCGCATCGAGAACCGCGTGATCGGCGCCGACGCCAACCCCTACGTGGCGCTGGCCGCCACGCTGGCCTGCGGCTACCTGGGCATCAAGAACCGCATCGACCCGAGCCACGAGTGCAAGGGCGACGCCTACCTGTCGGAGTACCAGCTGCCGCGCTCGCTGTCGGAAGCGCTGGGCTGGCTGGCCGACGAGAAGGACCTGCACGACGTGCTGGGCCGCGAGTTCGTCACCGTGTACTCCGAGGTCAAGGAGATCGAGCACGACGAATTCATGAAGGTGATCTCGCCGTGGGAGCGTGAGCACCTGTTGCTCCATGTGTGATCCACACCTGCTGCTGCACGTCTGAGTCCCGAACGCGATTGGAGAGTCACATGAACGCCGTCCTGAATCAACCGCACACCCGCAGCACCGCCGATTGGCAGGCTGCCGACGCCGCGCATTACCTGCACCCCTTCACCGACTTCAAGGGCCTGGCGAACAAGGGTTCGCGCATCGTCACCAAGGCCGACAACATCTACCTGTGGGACAGCGAGGGCAAGAAGATCCTCGACGCGATGTCCGGCCTGTGGTGCGTCAACGTCGGCTACGGCCGCCAGGAGCTGATCGACGCGGCGACACGCCAGCTGAAGGAACTGCCCTTCTACAACAGCTTCTTCCAGACCGCGACGCCGCCGGCGATCGAGCTGGCCGAGCTGCTCGCCGAAGTGACGCCGCCGCAGTTCCAGCATGTCTTCTTCTCGGGCTCCGGCTCCGAGGGCAACGACACCGTGGTGCGCATGGTGCGCCGCTACTGGGACGTGCTCGGCCAGCCGCAGCGCAAGGTCATCATCAGCCGCAAGAACGCCTACCACGGCTCAACCATGGCCGGCGCCTCGCTGGGCGGCATGAGCGGCATGCACGAACAAGGGGGGCTGCCGATCCCCGATATCGTGCACATCGAGCAGCCGTTCTGGTTCGAACTGGGGCGCGACATGTCGCGCGACGACTTCGGCCGCAAGGCGGCGTCGTGGCTGGAGGCCAAGATCCTCGAGATCGGTGCCGACAAGGTGGCCGCCTTCATCGGCGAGCCGATCCAGGGCGCGGGCGGCGTGATCGTGCCGCCGGCCACCTACTGGCCCGAGATCCAGAAGATCTGCGACCGGCACGGCATCCTGCTGGTCAGCGACGAGGTCATCACCGGCTTCGGCCGCACCGGCCAGTGGTTCGGCTGCGAGACCATGGGCAGCAGGCCCGACCTGATGACCTTCGCCAAGGGCGTGAGCTCGGGCTACATCCCGCTGGGCGGCGTGATGGTCGGCGAGCGTGTCGCGCGCGTGCTGATCGACCAGGGTGGCGAGTTCAACCATGGCTACACCTACTCCGGCCATCCGGTGGCCTGCGCGGTGGCCATCGCCAACATCCGGCTGATCCAGCGCGAGGGCCTGGTCGAGCGGGTGCGCGAGGATGTCGGGCCCTACCTCGCCGAACGTTTCGCCGAACTGTCGCCAGCACCCGCTGGTCGGCGAGGTGCAGACCTGCGGCTTGATGGGCGCCTTGCAACTGGTCAAGGACAAGGCTTCCGGCGCGACCTTCGACGGTGCGCTGGAGGTCGGCATGGTCTGCCGCGGCCACTGCTTCGGCAACGGCCTGATCATGCGTGCGGTGGGTGACCGCATGATCATCGCGCCGCCGCTGGTCATCACGCGCGCGCAGATCGACGAGATGGTCGGCCTGATCCGCAAGTGCCTGGACCTGACGCTGGCCGACGTGCGCACGCGCGGCTGGCTCTGATGAATGAGTGGCACGGGGTTTGCCTCTAGCGTCCCCACAGGCCCACTGGCTAGACTGCCCGGCAGCTCGTACACCAACCCGTATCCCAGCCTCGAATTCACCTCGACACGAAGGAAGTCCACCATGAAACGGATGTTCTGCTCGCTCTCCTCCCTGACCTCGGCCCTGCTGGCCGCCACGGCGCTGCTGTGGGGCCCGCCGGCGGCAGCGCAGGAAGAGGAGAAGGTGCTCAACGTCTACAACTGGTCCGACTACATCGCCGAAGACACGCTGAAGAACTTCGAGAAAGAGACGGGCATCAAGGTCCGCTACGACAACTTCGACAACAACGAGATCGTCCACGCCAAGCTGGTGGCCGGCAAGACCGGCTACGACGTGGTCGTGCCCTCGTCGTACTGGGCCAAGGTGCAGGCCGACGGCGGCCTGCTGATGAAGCTGGACAAGTCCAAGCTGCCGAACCTGAAGAACCTCGACCCGGCGCTGCAGGAGCAACTGGCCAAGCTCGACCCGGGCAACCAGTACCAGGTCAACTGGCTGTGGGGCTACACGACGGTGGGCATCAACGTCGACAAGGTCAAGGCGGCGCTGGGCAGCATGCCGATGCCCGACAACGCCTGGGACCTGGTCTTCAAGCCGGAGTACATCTCCAAGCTGAAGGGCTGCGGCGTCAGCTTCCTCGATTCGGCCACCGAGATCATCCCGGCCGCGCTGCACTACCTCGGCAAGCCGGCCTACTCGAAGAACCAGGCCGACTTCACCGGCGTCGCGCCGCTGCTCAAGTCGGTGCGCCCCTACGTGACGCTGTTCAGCTCGTCGGGCTACATCAACGACATGGCCAACGGCTCGATCTGCCTGGCGCTGGGCTGGTCCGGCGACATCAACATCGCGCGCCAGCGCGCCATCGAAGGCAAGACCGGCCAGAACATCCAGGCGCTGATCCCGAAGACCGGCGGCATCCTGTTCTTCGACGTGATGGTGATCCCGGCCGACGCGCCGCACCCGGGCAACGCGCACAAGTTCATCGACTTCATCATGCGCCCCGAGGTGCATGCGAGCCTGACCAACAAGGTCTTCTACGCCAACCCGAACGCGGCCTCGAAGAAGTTCGTCAAGCCCGAGGTGGCGAGCAACCCGACCGTGTTCCCGGGCCCGGACGACATGAAGAAGATGCAGGCGCCGGACGCACTGTCCAATGACATCCGTCGCACGATGACGCGCCTGTACACCAGCTTCAAGACCGGTCTGTGATCGCGCGGGGGGAGGACACATGAGCGCGACGCCGGCACCGGCCTTCCTGCAGATCCAGGACGTGGTCAAGGACTTCGGCGGCGGTGCCGTTGCGGTCAACCACGTCAGCCTGGAGATCGACAAGGGCGAGATCTTCGCGCTGCTCGGCTCCTCGGGCTGCGGCAAGACGACGCTGCTGCGCATGCTGGCCGGCTTCGAGACGCCGACCTCCGGGCGCATCCTGCTCAACGGGCAGGACCTGGCGGCGATGCCGCCCTACGAGTGCCCGATCAACATGATGTTCCAGAGCTATGCGCTGTTCCCGCACCTGACGGTGTGGGAGAACATCGCCTTCGGCCTGCGCCGCGAGGGCATGGCCAAGGACAAGATCGCCGAGCGTGTCGAGTCGATGCTCAAGCTGGTGCAGCTGGGCAAGCTGGCCAAGCGCAAGCCGCACCAGCTCTCCGGCGGCCAGCAGCAGCGTGTCGCGCTGGCGCGCAGCCTGGCCAAGCGGCCGCAGCTGCTGCTGCTCGACGAACCGCTGGGCGCGCTGGACAAGAAGCTGCGCGAGGAAACGCAGATCGAGCTGGTCAACATCATCGAGGAGGTCGGCGTGACCTGCGTGATGGTGACGCACGACCAGGAAGAGGCGATGACCATGGCCTCGCGCATCGCGATCATGAGCGAAGGCAAGGTGCTGCAGGTCGGCGCGCCGGCCGACATCTACGAGACGCCCGCGACCCGCTTCGTCGCCGACTTCATCGGCAACGTCAACCTGATGGACGGCACGCTGGCCGAGGACGAGGCCGACCACTGCGTGGTCGACTGCCAGGACCTGAAGCACTACGTCGGCCACGGCATCACCGGCACGCAGGGCATGGCGGTGACGGTCGCGGTGCGGCCGGAGAAGATCCACCTGTCGCCGCACCCGCCCACCGACGAGGACCACGCCGGCCAGTTCAACCGCGCGCGCGGCGTCGTGAAGAACCTGTCCTACTTCGGCAGCTTCACCGTCTACCACCTCGAGCTGCCGTCGGGCCGCACGCTGAAGATCAGCCAGAACAACACGCAGCGGCACCGCGAACACGAGCTGACCTGGGGCAGCGAAGCCTGGGCGCACTGGTCGCGCATGTCGCAAGTGGTACTGACGCAGTGAGCCCGGGCATGAAGACGCTGCGTGCCCTGCTCTCCTGGCTGATGCGCGGTCGCACCGCGGTGATCGGCGTGCCCTACCTGTGGCTGCTGCTGTTCTTCCTGTTCCCGTTCCTGATCGTGCTGAAGATCAGCGTCTCCGAGGTGGAGGGCGTGGTCTTCAAGGACGTGCTGACGCTGAAGGAAGGCGTGCTCGCGCTGACGCTGAAGCTGTCGAACTACGTCTTCATCACCCAGGACGACCTCTATTTCAAGACCTACCTGTCGAGCATCAAGTACGCCGCGGTGACGACGGTGCTGTGCCTGGCCATCGGCTACCCCTTTGCCTACTTCATGGCCAGGGCGAAGGCGACGCTGCAGCCGGCGCTGCTGATGCTGGTGATGCTGCCCTTCTGGACGTCCTTCCTGCTGCGCGTCTACGCCTGGAAGGGCCTGCTGACCGAAAACGGATGGGTGTCGGAGCTGCTGATCTTCCTCAAGCTCGACCACCTGCTGCTGGCCATCGGCGTGATTCCCGCGCTCGGCAAGTTCATGAACTCGCCGTTCTCGCTGGTGCTGGGCATGGTCTACACCTACCTGCCCTTCATGATCCTGCCGCTGTACGGCAACCTGGCGAAGATGGACCTGCGCCTGCTCGAGGCCGCATCCGACCTCGGCGCCACGCCGTGGGTGGCGTTCTGGAAGGTCACGGTGCCGCTGTCCAAGGCCGGCATCATCGCCGGCTCGATGCTGGTGTTCATTCCCTGCATCGGCGAGTTCGTCATCCCCGAACTGCTCGGCGGCCCGCAGACGCTGATGATCGGCCGCGTGCTGTGGGACGAGTTCTTCAGCAACAACGACTGGCCGATGGCGTCGACCGTCGCGGTGGTGATGATCCTGCTGATCATCGTGCCGCTGGCGATCTTCAACCGCTACCAGGCGCAGGCCCAGGAGCAGAGGCGATGAGCGGCGGCAAGGCTGTGTTCGGCGCCGGCTTCGCGAGGGGCTTCTCGAAGGCCTGGCTGGCAGCGGGCTACGTGTTCCTCTACCTGCCGATCGTCGCGCTGGTCATCTACTCGTTCAACGACTCGCCCATCCCCAACGTCTGGGCCGGCTTCACGCTGAAGTGGTACGCCGCGCTGCCGAACGACCGCGAGATGATCGCCGGCCTGCTGCTGAGCCTGCAGGTCGCCTTCTTCACCGCCTGCGGTTCGGTGGTGCTGGGCACGCTGGCGGCGTTCGCGCTGGTCAAGTACCGGCGCTTCGGCGGCCGCACGATGTTCACCGGCATGGTCAATGCGCCGCTGGTGATGCCCGAGGTCATCATCGGGCTGTCGCTGCTGCTGATGCTGGTGTCGGTGCAGCGTGTGCTGGGCTTCCCCGAACGCGGCATGCTGACCATCTGGCTCGGCCACCTGCTGCTGGGCATGGCCTACGCGACGGTCGTCGTGCAGGCCCGGCTGCAGGACCTGAACCCGCAGCTCGAGGAAGCGGCGATGGACCTCGGCGCCCGGCCGCACCAGGTCTTCTACCTGGTCACGCTGCCGATGATCGCCCAGTCGCTGATGTCGGCCTGGCTGCTGACCTTCACGCTGTCGCTGGACGACGTGGTGCTGTCGGCCTTCCTGTCCGGCCCGGGCTCGACGACCATGCCGCTGGTCATCTTCTCGCGTGCGCGCCTGGGCCTGAACCCGAGCGTGAACGCGGTGGCCACGATCATCGTGCTGGTGGTCTCGGTGGGCGTGGTGCTCGCCAGCCTCGCCATCGCACGCGCCGAACGCAAACGCGCCCAGGAACTGGCCGCTGCCGCACGCGGCGGCTGACCCGAAGCAACGAATTCGATTCACGACGAACGCTAGTCCACACGAGGAGAACCCGATGAACTTCCGGCAACCCACCGCGATCGCCCAGGCCGCCGTGCTCGCGCTCGGCGCGACGCTGGCCAGCGGCGCCGCCGCCCAGTCGACCGCCGACCTGATCAAGGAGATCCAGGACCTGAAGAAGCGTGTCGCCGAACTCGAGGGCAAGCAGAAGGCCGGCGAGGCCGCCAAGCCGGCCGCCGGCCAGTGGGGCATGACGCCGGAACAGGCCGCCGAGTTCAACCGCATCGCGGTGAAGACCGAGGCGACCGAGGACAACATCGAGTCCTGGGGTCTCAAGGGCCTGACGATCTCCGGCTACATGGACGTGGCCTACATCTTCAACCGTGGCCAGAAGCGCGCCGGCTTCCAGTTCCTCAACTCGCAGGGCGACGGCTTCTTCTACGACACCTCCTACATCGGCGCCGCGTCGATCGACTTCACCAAGGAGACCGAGAGCGGCTCGCGCTTCAAGCTGACGCTGGCGCCGAACCGCGGCGCGGGCGCGGTGACTTCGGGTGGCACGAGCATCGTGCAGGAAGCCTCGGTGTCGGTGCCGCTGACCGACCTGCAGACCCGCTTCATCGCCGGCCAGGTGCCCGACTGGTCGGGCTACGAGTACCAGCAGCCGACGCTGAACCCGTTCATCACCCACAACCTGCTGTTCGACTTCACGCTGCCGACCACCTACACCGGCGCCGGCATCGACTACACCTCCGGCAAGTGGTGGCTGCGCAGCATGATCGCCAACGTCAACGAGAACGTCAGCGGCCAGGGCGAGCGCCAGCCGGTGTGGGTCTACCGCGTCGACTACTCGAAGGGCGAGTACGACGGCTTCGGCTTCGCCGGCCTGCACGGCAAGACGGCGAACTACAACCTCGGCAAGAAGACGATGTCGCACCTGTTCGAGGTCGACGGCTACTTCATCCGCGGCGACCTGACGCTGCAGGGCCAGTTGTCCTACGGCCAGCAGAAACAGGGCGGCATCATGCCGGACGCCAACGGCGAGTTCCCGAACTCGAAGTGGGTGGGCCTGTCCGGCCTCGCCGGCTACTACGTCGACCCGCGCCTGCAACTGCTGGTGCGCGCCGACTACATCAAGAACAACAAGGCCGGCGGCGGCCTGTTCGGTTACACCGGCTACTGGGATGCCTTCGGCGTCGATGGCGCCTATGGTGACTACCGCAACGGCATCGGCCCCAACCCCGGCCTCGGCTGCGACGTCGATCCGACCGCCACCGACTGCGACAAGGGCGCCAACCGCTACGCGCTGTCCTTCGGCATGAAGTACGCGTTCAACACGAACACGACCTTCAAGTTCGAGTACCGCCGCGACGGCGCCAACGTGCCGGTGTTCTACGACGTCAAGTCGGGCACCTACAAGAAGAGCAACGACCTGTTCGGCGCCTCGGTGGTGCTGAGCTTCTGACCCGGACCGGAGCCCGCCGCGGCGGGCTCCTCGCGACGATGAATGCCGTGAACTCACCGTCCCCCCGGCGCCTCCAAGCGCAGGGGCCGGGCGAGGACTCGCCGATCCGCGCCGAACGGCTGCGCGAGGGCCAGCCGCAGCCGCGCGCGTGGAACGACTACACCGACCCGAGCGGCCAGTTCTTCGCCGGCCAGTGGGCCGCCGGCGCGGGGCGCTGGGAGGTGGTCTACGAGCCGCACGAGGAAGAGTTCTGCGTGCTGCTCGAAGGCGAGGTCCGCCTGACCGATGCCGAGGGCCGCGTGCTGCAGTTCCGTGCCGGCGACGCTTTCGTCGTGCCCGGCGGCTTCCGCGGCGAGTGGTGCAACCTGACGCCGGTGCGCAAGCACTACGCGATCATGCTTTTGAAGGATTCCCCATGAACAAGCCTGCTCCCGACTGGCATGCCGCCGCTGCGGCGGTGCGCATCGACGGCCGCAGCGTGATCGGCGGCCAGCGTGTCGCCGCCGCCAGCGGCGAGACCTTCGCCAAGAGCTCGCCGATCGACGGCCGCAAGCTCGGCGACATCGCCCGTGGCCGCACCGAGGACATCGATGCCGCGGTCGCCGCGGCGCGTGCCGCCTTCGCCGACGCCCGCTGGGCCGGCCAGTCGCCGGCCGCGCGCAAGAAGGTGCTGCAGCGCTTCGCCGAGAAGATCCTCGCCGCAAAGGAGGAACTGGCCGTGCTCGAGTCGCTCGACATGGGCAAGCCGGTGCAGTACAGCCTGGCGGTCGACGTCGGCGCCACCGCGCGCACCATCGCCTGGTACGCCGAGGCGGTCGACAAGATCTACGACGAGATCGCGCCGACCGCGGCGAGCGCGCTGGCGCTGATCACCCGCGAACCGATGGGCGTGATCGGTGCGGTGGTGCCCTGGAACTACCCGATGATCATGGCCGCCTGGAAGCTGGGTCCGGCGCTGGCCGCCGGCAACAGCGTGGTGCTCAAGCCCAGCGAGAAGAGCCCGCTGACGGCGTTGCGCCTGGCCGAACTGGCGCTCGACGCCGGCCTGCCGCCGGGCGTCTTCAACGTCGTGCCCGGCTTCGGCCACGAGGCCGGCGAGGCGCTGGCGCTGCACATGGACGTCGACGCGATCGGCTTCACCGGCAGCACACGCGTCGGCCGCAAGATGCTCGAGTACGCCGGCCGCAGCAACCTGAAGCGGGTCTACAACGAGCTCGGCGGCAAGTCGGCCTTCGTCGTGTTCGACGACTTCGCCCACGTCGAGCGCGCCGCCAAGACGGTGGCCGGCAGCATGTTCTTCAACCAGGGCGAGAGCTGCAACGCGCCGTCGCGCGTGTTCGTGCACGAGAAGGTCGCCGACCGCTTCCTCGAGGTGGTGGCGGCCGAGGCGCCGAAGTACGCACCGGGCGACCCGCTGTCGGGCCACGCCGAGATGGGCGCGCTGGTCGACGAGACGCAGATGAACACCGTGCTCGGCTACATCGATGCCGGCACCACCGAAGGTGCGAAGCTGCTGACCGGCGGGCAGCGTGCGCGCAGCGAGACTGGCGGCTTCTATGTGCAGCCGACCGTGTTCGAGCGTGTTCGCAACGACATGAAGATCGCCCGCGAGGAGATCTTCGGCCCGGTGATGAGCGTGATCCGCTTCTCCACCGAAGCCGAGGCGATCGCGCTGGCCAACGACTCGTCCTACGGCCTGCAGGCCAGCGTGTGGAGCGACAACGTCAACCGCGCGCACCGCGTCGCGCGGGCGCTGCGCGCCGGCACCGTGCACGTCAACCAGTACGACGAGGACGACATCACCGTGCCCTTCGGCGGCTACAAGCAGAGCGGCAACGGCCGCGACAAGAGCCTGCACGCCTTCGACAAGTACACCGAGCTGAAGACGACCTGGCTGCGCATCGACGCGGCCTGAGTCGGCCACGAACCAGGAGAGACAGATGAACCATTCCCTGAACGAACAACTGATGGCCCGCAAGGCCGCGGCCACGCCGCGCGGCGTGGGCGTGATGGGCACGTTCTTCGCCGACCGCGCCGACAACGCCGAGCTGTGGGACGTCGAGGGCCGGCGCTTCATCGACTTTGCCGGCGGCATCGCGGTGATGAACAGCGGCCATGGCCATCCGAAGGTGGTCGCCGCGATCGAGGCGCAGCTGAAGAAGTTCACCCACACCTGCTACCAGGTGGTGCCCTACGAGAGCTACATCGCGCTGGCCGAGAAGCTCAATGCGCTAACGCCGGGCAACCATGCGAAGAAGACGGCGCTGTTCTCGACCGGCGCCGAAGCCGTCGAGAACGCGATCAAGATCGCGCGTTCGTACACCAAGCGCTCGGGCGTGATCGCCTTCGGCGGCGCCTTCCACGGCCGCAGCCTGTTCGCGGTCTCGCTGACCGGCAAGGTCGCGCCCTACAAGCTCGGCTTCGGCCCTTTCCCGCCGGAGATCTACCACGCACCCTTCCCCGACGCGCACACCTCGCTGGCCGAGGTGAAGAAGGCGGTGCACAACATCTTCAAGGCCGACATCGAACCGGGCCGCGTCGCGGCCATCATCTTCGAGCCGGTGCAGGGTGAAGGCGGCTTCAACGTGATCCAGGCCGAAGCCGTGCAATGGCTGCGCCAGCTGTGCGACGAGCACGGCATCGTGCTGATCGCCGACGAGATCCAGACCGGCTTCGGCCGCACCGGCACGATGTTCGCGATGGAACATTTCGGTGTCGTACCCGACCTGATGACCATCGCCAAGAGCCTGGCCGGCGGCGTGCCGCTGTCGGCGGTGTCGGGCAAGGCCGAGATCATGGACGCGCCGGCGCCCGGCGGCCTGGGCGGCACCTACGCCGGCAACCCGCTGGCCATCGCCGCGGCCCACGCGATCATCGACGTGATGCGCGACGAGAAGCTGCCCGAGCGTGGCGACAAGCTCGGAGCGCAGCTCAAGGGCGTGCTCGAAGGCCTGCGCAAGGAGGTGCCGCAGATCGCCGACGTGCGTGGCCTGGGCGCGATGGTCGCGGTCGAGTTCAACCAGCCCGGCAGCGGCGAGCCCGATGCCGACATCACGAAGAAGGTGCAGGCCGAGGCGCTGAAGCGCAACCTGATCCTGCTGACGTGCGGCGTCAATGCCAACGTGGTGCGCTTCCTGTTCCCGCTGACGATCCAGCAGCCGGTGTTCGACGAGGCGATGGACATCCTGAAGGCTTCGCTGCGCGCGGCGGTCGCGTGAGCGGAGCACTGAACGTCGACACCCTGCGCGAGTCGCTGGCCGCGCAGGGCGTGCACACGCTGATCGCGCAGTTCACCGACCTGCACGGCGTCGCCAAGGGCAAGTACCTGCCGCTGGACCAGCTGCGCACGCTGGTCGAGACCGGCGCCGGTTTCTCCGGCCCGTCGATCGCCGGCACCGGGCTGCCGCGCATGGGGCCGCGTTCCGAGTACTACGGCCGCGGCGACATGGCGAGTGCACGTGCCCTGCCCTGGATGCCTGGCTACGCGCGGCTGGCTTGCGACGGCTTCGTCGCCGGCGAGGCTTTCGACGGCTGCCCGCGACAGGTGCTGCGCCGGCAGATCGCGCGGCTGGCCGAACGCGGCTGGTCGCTGCAGACCGGCATCGAGCCGGAGTTCTTCCTGCTGCGCCGCACCGAGCGGGGCCTGGCGCAGGCCGACGCGCACGACCGCCTCGACAAGCCGTCGTACGACCTGAAGAGCCTGCCGCGCCAGCGCGAGCTGCTGCACGACTTGGCCACCGGCCTGCAGGCCTGCGGGCTGCACGTGTTCCAGATCGATCACGAGGACGCGCAGGGCCAGTACGAACTGAACTTCCTGCATGCCGAGGCGCTGGCCAGCGCCGACCACCTGATGCTGTTCAAGCTGGCCGCGCAGGCGCTGGCCGAACGACACGGGCTGGTGTTCTCGATGATGCCCAAGCCCTTCGCCAACCAGCCGGGCAGCGGCATGCACTTCCACGTCTCTTTGTGGAACGGCGAGCGCTGCCTGTTCGACGGTCGCGACGGTCGCGACGGCCACGACGGCGAGGCGACGATGCGCCATTTCATCGGTGGCGTGCTGGCGCACTCGGCCGGCCTGGCTGCGCTGGCCGCGCCGACGGTGAATTCGTACAAGCGCCTGGTGGTCGGCGAATCGCTGTCGGGCACCAGCTGGGCGCCGGCCTACATCGCGCATGGCCCGAACAACCGGACCGCGCTGGTCCGCACGCTGGCCGGACGCTTCGAATGGCGGCTGCCCGATGCAGCGGCGAATCCGTACCTCGCCACCGCGGGGTTGATCGCGGCCGGCCTGGACGGCATCGCCCGCCGCCTCGACCCCGGCCCGGCCTGCACCGACGACCTGTTCGAGCAGCCTCTGGCCGCGCTGCGCGCGCGTGGCATCGGCGTGCTGCCGCAGAGCCTGGGCGAGGCGGTCGAGGCGCTGGCCGCCGACGCGGTGCTGTGCGAGGCACTCGGCAGCACGCTGGCGCAGCAGTTCGTCGAGGCCAAGCGTGCCGAGTGGATGGCCTACGCACGGCACGTCAGCGACTGGGAGATGCAGCGCTACGGCGACCTGTTCTAATCCGCGCCTCCTTCAGTTCCCGGAGCGCGACTGTCTTGGTCCATCCCGTCCCCTGGCTGTCCTACCTGTGTCTCGCCGCCGGCATGGCGCTGGTGGGCAGCTACGTCGGCCTGTCGAAGATCCTGGTGCTGGTGCTGCCGATCTTCCTGCTCGCCTGGCTGCGCTTCGGCATCGCCGCGGTGGCGATGGCCGGCTGGGTGAAGCGCCAGCCCGGCGAAGCGCCGTTGAGCAGCCACGACCGCAAGCTGCTGTTCCTCGAGTCCTTCTTCGGCAACTTCCTCTTCTCGGTCTGCATGCTGTTCGGCGTGGCGCGCACCTCGGCGCTGGCCGCGGGCGTGATCATGGCGGCGATTCCCGGCGTCGTGGCCATCCTGTCGCGCATCATCCTGGAGGAGCGCATCGCACCGCGCGTGGCGATCGGCATCGCCTGCGCGGTCGGCGGCATCGCGCTGGTCTCGTTCGGCAAGAACGCCGGCGGCGGCGGAGACTATGCCGGCGGGCTGGTCGGCAACCTGCTGCTGCTCGGTGCGGTGACCTGCGAGGCGCTCTACGTGGTGATCGGCAAGCAGCTGACCGGCAATGTCTCGCCCAAGCGAATCAGCGCGCTGATCAACCTTTGGGGCCTGCTGCTGGTCACGCCGCTGGGCGTCTGGCAAGCGCTGAGTTTCGACTTCGGCAGCGTCAGCGCCGGCCACTGGTGGCTGCTGCTGTTCTATTCGCTGGCCGCCAGCATGGTCACCGTGTGGCTGTGGATGACCGGGCTCACGCATGTGCCGGCCTCGCAGGCCGGCGTGTTCACCGTGATGCTGCCGGTGGCCGCCGCGGCGACGGGCGTGATCTTCCTCGGCGAGCGTTTCAGCCCGGCCCAGGCCGGCGCCTTCGCGCTGGCTTTGGCCGGTGTGATGCTGGCCACTTGGCCCTCGCGCCAGCGCCCGGCCGGCTGAGAGTTCAGGCCGCCGCTTCCAGCGCCGCCGGATGGCGCCGTGCCTGCGCCGCCAGGCCGGCCACGGCGGCCGGCGGCAGCGCCTTCAGCTTGTGGTCGGACCACACCTGGCGCCAGCGCCGTGCGCCCGGCTGGCCGTTCCACAGGCCCAGCATGTGGCGCGCGATGCGCGACCAGGGCTCGCCCTCGCGCCCTTCACGCTCCATGTACTCGACCATCGCCGCCTCGACCTGCTCGCGCGATCGTTCGACCGGCTCGGCACCGAGAAAGCGTGCGTCCCACTCGGCCATCAGCCACGGGTGGTGGTAGGCCTCGCGGCCGACCATCACGCCCTGCATGCCCTCGCCGAACAGCGATTCGATCTGCGCATTGCTCGCCACGCCGCCGTTGAGCGCGAAGCGCAGCGAAGGGAAGTCGTTCTGCAGGTGCCGCACGAACTCGTAGCGCAGCGGCGGTACCTCGCGGTTCTCCTTCGGGCTCAGGCCCTGCAGCCAGGCATTGCGTGCGTGCACGATGAACACCTCGCAGCCCGCCGCAGCCACCGTGCCGACGAAGTCGCGCACGAAGTCGTAGCTCTCGATGCGGTCGATGCCGATGCGGTGCTTGACCGTCACCGGAATGCCCACCGCGTCGCGCATCGCCTTCACGCAATCGGCCACCAACTGCGGCTCGGCCATCAGGCAGGCGCCGAAGGCACCACGCTGCACCCGCTCGCTCGGGCAGCCGCAGTTCAGGTTGACCTCGTCGTAGCCCCACTGCAGCGCCAGCTTCGCGCAATGAGCGAGGTCGTCGGGTTCGCTGCCGCCGAGCTGCAGCGCCACCGGGTGTTCCTCTTCGTTGTAGTCGAGGTGGCGCGGCACGTCGCCATGCAGCAGCGCCCCGGTGGTCACCATCTCGGTGTACAGGCGCGTGCGATGCGTCAGCAGGCGGTGGAAGTAGCGGCAGTGGCGATCCGTCCAGTCCATCATCGGGGCGACGGACAGGCGCCAGGGCGAGGCGGACGGATCGGTGGGCGGAGTCGGATTCAAGACGGGCGGGTCATGTCGCGCAGGACCCGCATTGTCTCAGCGCGGCGCGTTCGGCGCCGCCGGGCTCAGCGGCGCTCCCAGTAACCCGGCCGCTGGCGCCAGCCCGGCCCGTCGCGGCGCCACTCGGGCGGATTCCAGCGCTGTCCCGGCCCCGGCGGCGTGGCCCAGCGCCCACCGTTCCAGACATAGCGGTCGCGGTGCCAGCCCCAGAAGCCGCCGAGCCAGATCTGGCCGACCACCGGAGGCGCACCGTAGTACTCGACCTGCGGCGCAGGAGGCGCGACGTTGACCACCTCGCCGCCATAGCCGTAGCCGTAGTACGGGGCCGGTGCGACGACGCAGCCGGCGAGGCTCAGGGTCAGCGCAGCGGCAGCGGCGATCAGGCCGGCGCGGATGTGACGGTGTGACATGGCGTGCTCCTTGGTGGGATGCTTCCCATCCAGCAACGCCCCTGGCGCCGCCGACGTGCACGCGCTCGCGGTGGCTTTACGTCCGCGACACAGTCGGTGATGTTCGGGCCCGACCGGCCGCCGAGCGCATGCCGGCGACGAAGCGCGGCCACAGCGGTTCGGGCAGGTCGTGTCCCATGCCGGCGATGAAGTCGCCCTCGGCGCCCTTGATGTGGCGCACCAGGTCGTGCCCGGCGGCCACCGGCACCAGCGGATCGGCGATGCCGTGGATCACCTGCACCGGCTGCGTGATGCGCGCCAGCAGTGGCGTGCGGTCGCCGTCGGCGAGGATGGCGGCCAGTTGCCGTGCCGTTGCCGCCGGCCGGTAGGCCCGTGTCACCGACGCGCCCATGCGTTCGCGCAACAGGGCCGGGTCGGGCCGGTAGGCCGGGCTGCCGATCACGCCGTACAGGCCGACGAAGTGGTCGACGATGCTGTCGAGGTTCTTCGAATTGCGCGGCCGCGACATCAGCGCCAGGCGCACCTTGAGCGCCGGCTGCGGCAGGTGGCGGGCGCCCGAGGTGGTCATGATCAGCGTCAGGCTGCGGACCCGCTGCGGATGGCGCACCGCCAGGTGTTGCGCGACCATGCCGCCCATCGACGCACCGCAGACATGGGCGCTGCCCAGGCCCATCGCGTCGATCAGCGCGGCGGTGTCGTCGGCCAGGTCGGCCAGCCGGTACGGGCTGGTGAGCGGCATGCCCAGCGTGTAGCGCATCGCGGCCGCCGGCAGGTTGGGCACGCCGAACTGGTCGAAGCGCTGCGACAGGCCGACGTCGCGGTTGTCGAAGCGGATCACGCGGAAGCCGCTGGCCACCAGCTGGTCGACCAGGCCGTCGGGCCAGGCGATCAGCTGCATGCCCAGGCCCATGATCATCACCAGCGGCTCGCCGGAGGGCGGCCCGCGGTCGTCGACCTCGAGCGAGATGCCGTTCGCCGCGATCTGCATCAGGCGGCGTTCGGCTCGTGCACGGTGCGGAAGAACCAGCGCCGCGCACCGTGCGGCTCGAAGGGCTTCCAGTGGCCGGCCGGCTGCGCCAGCCGGTCGGCGATCGCGTACAGCGCCAGCGGGTTCATGCCCATGCCGACATGGCTGGCGTGGACCTCGATGTTCTCGGCCATCGGGCTGGGCGCGACGACGCTACAGCGCCACGAGACGATGCCGTCGGTGCGCGACCAGATCGAGGTCGTCGGCACCGGCGGCTCCTGGCGGATCTGCTCGATCAGCTTCTGGTCGTGCACCGACTGACCGCTGACCAGCTCGAAGAAGCGCCAGGCGTTGGTCGCGCGCGGATGGCCGGTGAAGGGCGTGCCCAGCGTGATCACGCCGCGCACATGGTCGGGCAGTTCCTTGGCGAGTTCGCGCGCGTAGATGCCACCCAAACTCCAGCCGATCAGGCTGACCTTGCGTGCATGCGAGCGGAACAGGCGCTGCACATCCTGGTTGGCGCGCTCCAGCACACCCTGGCGCGGCCCGAAGTTGAAGCCCTGGCCCCAGGGATGCGTCACGTAGCCGAGTTCGTCGAGGAAGCGGCGCAGCGGGCCGGTGGTGAAGTCGTTGGCGCCCAGGCCGGGGAAGACCAGCACCGGATGGCCGTCGCCGCGCGGCAGCTTGCGCAGCCAGGGCGTCGCGGCGAGCATCGCCGCGTACTCCCAGGGCGCCCTGCCCTCCATCGCCAGCAGCAGCGCGTTCGGTGCGCGCAGGTCTTCGGCTTGGAAGCCGTGGTGGCGAAGGTCGGGCGGCGTTCGGGGCATGCGGGGCGAGGGGCAGGTTCAGGGCATGTTAGCGGCTGACCCGCTTGGCCGGTGGAGCGCTTGCCCTAGTCGTGCGTGTCGCCTTCGGGACAGCCCTTGCCGGCTTCTTCGCGGCGGTCTTCTTCGCCGCCGGCCGGGCTGCGGTCTTCCTCGCAGCGGGCTTCCTGGCGGGCGCCTTCGCGGCAGCAGCCTTCTTCGCCGGTGCTGCCGCCGGCGCCTTTTTCACCGGCACTTTCTTCGCGGCCTTCTTGGCCGCCGTCTTCTTCGCCACCGGCGCCGGGGGTGCTTCAGCCAGCGGGGCCGGCACCAGCGCCTTGAACTCCTCGAACGCCGTCTCGATCTGCGCGGCGAACTCGGCCACCTCGGGCATGGCCTCGGCACAGGCCATGATGCCGACGTCGAGCGACTCGTTGTAGGTCTGCACGGTGATGTTCAGCGCCACGCCGTGCACGACGATAGAGGCCGGGTAGTTGGTCAGCATCTTCGCGCCGGCCATGTACAGCGGCACGGTCGGCCCGGGCACGTTGGAGATCACCACGTTGGCCACCGGCGGGATGCGGTCGGCCACGCCGGCGCGGCCGTAGATCGCGGTCAGGCCTTCCATCAGCCAGGGCACGCCGATCGACGGGAAGTCGGTCGGCAGCAGGCTCTTGACGCTGCCCAGCGTCGCCTTCATCGACGCGCTGGCGGCCAGCACATGGGCGAAGCGCTTGGCCGGGTCGGCCAGGTGCGTGCCCAGGCTGATCAGGCTCATCGAGGCCTGGTTGTTCGACGAGGTGTCGCCCTTGGCGCGCAGCGAGATCGGCACCGCGGCGACCAGCGACTTGCGCGGCAGCGGGCCGTGCTTGGCGAAGTGGCGACGCAAGGCGCCGCTGACGACGAACATCAGCGCATCGTTCAGGCTCGCGTGGTGGCGCCGGCGCACCGCGTTGAGCTCGGCCAGCGGCAGGCTGACGGTGGCGAAGGCGCGGGTGTCGGACACCGTGCCGTTCAGCCGCGTGCGCGGTGCCAGGCCGAGGTTGCTGACGCTCTTCGAGGGCTTGGCCACCTCGCCCTTCACACGCGACCAGACCGAGGCCGCCGTCTCGCCGAGCGCGCCGCCGGCAGTCTGCGCCGCCACCTGCGAGATCGCGCCGACCGCCGAGGGAATCGCCTTGACCAGGTTGCCGACCTGCTCGAGCTGGTTGGACAGCGCACCGCGCAGCATCTCGGTCAGCGCGAGCTGGCCCTTGCGCTCGCGCGAGGGCCGCGCCTCGATGGCGCGCGGCTCGGGGCCGAGGTCGAGGATGGCCTGGGCGAGCGCCACGGCCGCCTGGCCGTCCACCGCCGCGTGGTGCAGCTGCGTGTACAGCGCGTAGCGCTTCTCGCCGTTGTCGCCGTCGGCGAGACCGTCGAAGACATGGAACTTCCACAGCGGCCGGCTGCGGTCGAGCAGCACCGGGTGCAGCTCGCCGACCTGCGCCTCGAGCTCGGCCAGCCCGCTGCCGGCGGGCAGCGTGATGCCGACGATGTGCTCCTCGAGGTCGGGCTGCGCGTCGACCCAGGCCGGCGCCGCCAGGTTCAGCGGCATCCAGGCCAGCTTGCGGCGCAGCGCCGGCGCCAGCGGCAGGCGCGAAGCCATGTGCGCGCGCATGTCGGCGAGGAAGTCGCCCCGGTAGCTCGGCGGCAGCTCGAACTGGTGCAGCGCGCCGACGTGCATCGGCATCTCGGCCGTTTCCAGGTAGAGGAAACTCGCGTCCAGCCCGGACAACTGCTTCATCGATCGCTCCCTGCGGTGGTCGCGACCATGCTAAGCCGGCGGCCACGCGGCGCGCTGAGGGGAAGCCCTGTCCGCTGTGCCGCGGCCGCGGTTCAGGCGCGGCGTTCGCGCAGCGCCAGCAGTTCGTTGCCGGCCAGCGCGCCGAGCACCAGCAGGCCGCCGGAAATGACCGAGGCTCCGGGCGCCTCGCCGGCACCCAGCCAGGCCCACAGCACGCCGAAGATGACCTCGAGCAGGCCGAGCAGCGAGATCTCGGGCGCCGACAGCGAGCGCGCCACCATCACCGCCAGCAGGCAGGGGACGGCCAGTTGCACGACGCCCAGCAGCGCGAGCAGCGCGAGGTCGTGCACGGTCGCCGCGAAGGGCAGCGCCGGCAGCAGCGTGACCAGCGCCGACAGCGCCGCACCGATCAGCACCGCCGGCAGCATGTCCTGCTGCGCAGCGCCGCGGTTGTGCTGCATCAGCGTCCAGTTGGTCGCTGCGGCCAGCGGCACCGCCACGCCGATCGCCATGCCGAGCAGGTTGCGCGCATCGGCGCCGCTCAGCTCGCGGGCATACATCCAGACGATGCCGGCACCGGCGACCACGATGGCGGCCCAGGTGCGCGCCGCGAGCCGGTGGCCGAGCACGAAACGCGACGCCAGCGCGGTGATCAGCGGCGTCAGCGCGATCAGCACCAGCACGTTGGCCACCGTGGTCAGCGTCAGCGCCAGCATGAAGGCGGTGTACATCACCGCCCAGCACAGCCCGGACAGCCACAGCGCGCGGCCGCCTTCGCGCAGCGAGCGCGCCAGCGGCGGAGCCCCACGCATCGCGACGAGCAAGACCACCATCGCGACGGCGTTGAAGAAGCTGCGCCAGAACGTGACCTCGAAGCCGCGTGCCGCCTCGATGTGGCGCGACACCACGCCGGCGATGCTCCACATCAGCGTCGCCGCGATCATCGTCAGCACAGCACGGCGATGGGTCATCGTATGAACGAGGGCCGCATGGCGGCCCGGGCGTGTCAGGCGGGGGGGGGGGGGTGCGCAGGCAGCGCAAGGCGCGCGGGCCGAGTGGCCGCGCTATGCGGCCTCGCGGCTCGCGCGCTTGCGGTCGTGTTCCTTCAGGTGCCGCTTGCGGATGCGGATCGACTTCGGCGTGATCTCGACCAGCTCGTCGTCGGCGATGAACTCGACCGCGTACTCCAGCGTCAGGATGATCGGCGGGGTGATCTTGATCGCGTCTTCCTTGCCGGAGACGCGGAAGTTGGTCAGCTGCTTGCCGCGCACCGCATTGACGACCAGGTCGTTGTCGCGGCTGTGGATGCCGATCACCATGCCCTCGTAGAGCGGGTCGCCGGCCTTGACGAACATCCGGCCACGGTCGTCGAGCTTGCCCAGCGAGTAGGTCACTGCCTCGCCGTCGTCCTGGCTGATCAGCACGCCGTTCTTGCGCCCTTCGATGTCGCCCTTGAAGGCTTCGTAGCCGTCGAAGATGTTGCTGATCAGGCCGGTGCCGCGCGTCAGGTTGAGGAACTCGTTCTGGAAGCCGATCAGGCCGCGCGCCGGGATGCGGTACTCCAGGCGCACGCGGCCCATGCCGTCCGGCTCCATGTTGACGAGTTCGGCCTTGCGCTCGCCCAGCGCCTGCATCACGGCGCCCTGGTGCTGGTCTTCCACGTCGGCGGTGACCATCTCGATCGGCTCGTGGCGCTCGCCATCGACCTCGTGGAAGACCACGCGCGGCTTGCTGACGGCCAGCTCGTAGCCCTCGCGGCGCATGTTCTCCAGCAGGATGGTCAGGTGCAGTTCGCCGCGGCCGGAGACCTCGAAGATGCCGTCCTCGTCGGTCGCCGCGACCTTCAGCGCGACGTTGCTCTGCAGCTCGCGCTGCAGGCGGTCCCAGATCTGCCGGCTGGTGACGAACTTGCCCTCGCGGCCGGCCAGCGGCGAGTTGTTGACGCAGAAGTTCATCGTCAGCGTCGGTTCGTCGACCTTCAGCATCGGCAGCGCGACCGGGTTGTCGATGTCGGTCAGCGTGACGCCGATGCCGATGTCCTCGATGCCGTTGATCAGCACGATGTCGCCCGGGCCGGCCTCGGTGGCCTGCCTGCGCTCCAGGCCTTCGAACTTCAGCACCTGGTTCACGCGGGCGGTGAACGGCGTGCTGTCCGGGCCGCTGTAGACGGCGACGTTCTGCATCGGCTTCAGCGTGCCCTGGTTGACCCGGCCGATGCCGATGCGGCCGACGTAGCTGGAGTAGTCGAGCGAGCAGATCTGCAGTTGCAGCGGGTCGGTCGCGGAGCCTTCGTGGGCCGGCACGTGCTGCAGGATGGCGTCGAACAGCGGCGCCAGGTCGGTGCCGGTCTCGCCCTGCTTCAGCGTTGCCCAGCCGTTCAGGCCGGAGGCGAACACGACCGGGAAGTCGAGCTGCTCCTCGGTGGCGTGCAGCTTGTCGAACAGATCGAAGGTGGCGTTGATCACGTAGTCGGGCCGCGCACCGGGACGGTCGACCTTGTTGACCACGACGATGGGCTTCAGGCCCAGCGCCAGCGCCTTCTTGGTGACGAAGCGGGTCTGCGGCATCGGGCCTTCGACCGCATCGACCAGCAGCAGCACCGAGTCGACCATCGACAGCACGCGCTCGACCTCGCCGCCGAAGTCGGCGTGGCCCGGGGTGTCGACGATGTTGACGTGCGTGCCCTTCCACTCGACCGCGCAGTTCTTCGCCAGGATGGTGATGCCACGCTCGCGCTCGAGGTCGTTGCTGTCCATCACGCGCTCGGCAACCTTCTCGTTGTCGCGGAAGGTGCCGCTCTGGCGCAGCAGCTGGTCGACCAGCGTGGTCTTGCCGTGGTCGACGTGGGCGATGATGGCGATGTTGCGGATCTGGCGGGTCATGCTGTTCTTTCGGAGCGTTCGGTCACGAGGCCTTGCACCTCGGTCGGGCTGAGCAGCCTGGTGGAAATCAGTTCGCCGGCGACGATGTGGCCGGCGCCGAGGAAGGCGCGCGGCTCGGGGCCAAACACCCTCACCTGCGGCGCGTCGGCCAGTGCCAAACGGCGGCGCATGCCGGCGAGGAAGCGCGCGGCATCCTCGGCGCCGAGGCGCACGGCGGGGCAGTCGGCCAGCAGCGCATCGGCGTCGAGCAGTTGCGCGTCGCGTTCGGCCTCGGTCATCGCCTCCAGCGCCTCGAGCGTGACGGCGCGGTCCAGCGTCAGCGCACCCGAGCCGCTGCGGCGCAGCGCGGCCAGATGCGCGCCGCAGCCCAGCGCCTCGCCGATGTCCTCGGCCAGCGTGCGGATGTAGGTACCCTTGCTGCAGCGGACGTCGAGCGTCCAGCGCTCATGATCGCCGTCGACGATGTCGATCGCGTGAATGCGCACGCGGCGCGGCTCGCGCTCGACCTCGACGCCGGCACGGGCGTACTCGTACAGCGCCTTGCCCTCGTGCTTGAGCGCCGAGTGCATCGGCGGGGTCTGCGCTATCTCACCGGTAAAACGGTCGCAGGCGGCGCGCAGCGACTCGCGGCTGACGTTCACCGGCCGCGTGACCAGCACCTCGCCTTCGAGGTCGCCGCCGCGGCGCGTCTGGCCCAGGTGCAGCGTCGCCAGGTAGCGCTTGTCGGCATCCAGGCTGGCCTGCGAGAACTTGGTGGCGGCGCCGAAGCACAGCGGCAGCAGGCCGCTGGCCAGCGGGTCCAGCGTGCCGGTGTGGCCGGCCTTCTCGGCGCGGTAGAGGCGCTTGGCCTTCTGCAAGGCATCGTTGCTCGACAGGCCGACCGGCTTGTCGAGCAGCAGCACGCCGTGCACGGCACGGCGGACGATGCGGGGGCGTTGCAGCCGGGGCGCGTTCATCGCGGGCTCAATCGTCCTTCGCGCGCGTCGCGTTGGCCTGGTTGATCAGCAGGTTCAGCTCGGCGGCACGTTCGGTGGTGCGGTCGAAGTGGAAGTGCAGCGTCGGCACGGTGTGGATCTGCAGCCGCTTGAACAGGCCGTTGCGCAGGAAGCCGGCAGCCTCGTTCAGCGCCTCCTCGCACTCCTTCGGATCACCGACCAGCAGCGAGAAGAACACCTTGGCGTGCGCATAGTCGGCCGACACCTCGACCGCGTGCAGCGTGACCATGCCGACGCGCGGATCCTTCAGCTCGCGGATCAGCTCGGCCAGGTCGCGCTGGATCTGGTCGGCGATGCGGAAGCCGCGGTTGGGAATGGATCGTTTGTGTCGCATGGTCTGCTCCTGAAACACAAACCCCGCCTTCTTGTGGAAGGCGGGGCTCGGAACGGGGCCGGAACCGCCTTACAGCGTTCGGGCCACTTCCTTGACCTCGAAGATCTCCAGCTGGTCGCCTTCCTTGAAGTCGTTGTAGTTCTTCAGCTTGATGCCGCACTCGAAGCCTTCCTTGACCTCGCGCACGTCGTCCTTCAGCCGTCGAACCGACTCGATCTCGCCGCTGTAGATCACCACGTTCTCGCGCAGCAGGCGGAAGCGTGCGCCGCGGCGCACCAGGCCCGAGGTGATCATCGAGCCGGCCACCGTGCCGATCTTCGAGGCCACGAACACCTGGCGGATCTCGGCGGTGCCGATCAGCTCCTCGCGCTGCTCCGGCGCGAGCATGCCGGTCATCGCCGCCTTCACCTCGTCGACCGCGTCGTAGATGATGTTGTAGTAGCGGATGTCGACGCCGTTGTTCTCGGCCAGCTTGCGCGCGCCGGCATCGGCCCGCGTGTTGAAGCCGATGATGATGGCCTTGGAGGCGATCGCCAGGTTGACGTCGGACTCGCTGATGCCGCCGACCGCCGCGTGCACCACCTGCACCTTGACCTCGTCGGTCGACAGCTTGAGCAGCGACTGCGCCAGCGCTTCCTGCGAGCCCTGCACGTCGGCCTTGATGATCAGCGCCAGGGTCTGGGCGCTGCCCTGACCCATCTGCTCCATCATGTTCTCGAGGTTGGCGGCCTGGCGCTTGGCCAGCTTGACGTCGCGGTACTTGCCCTGGCGGAAGGTCGCGATCTCGCGCGCGCGGCGCTCGTCGGCCAGCACCATGAACTCGTCGCCGGCCTGCGGCACCTCGGTCAGGCCCTGGATCTCGACCGGGATCGACGGGCCGGCCTCGGTGGTCGGCTTGCCGTCCTCGTCGAGCATGGCGCGCACGCGGCCGTAGCTGGAACCGGCCAGCACCACGTCGCCGCGCTTGAGCGTGCCGCTCTGCACCAGCACGGTGGCGACCGGGCCGCGGCCCTTGTCGAGCTGCGCTTCGATGACCAGGCCCTTGGCCGGCGCATCCTTGGCCGCCTTCAGCTCCAGCACCTCGGCCTGCAGCAGCACCTGCTCGAGCAGGTTGTCGATGCCCTGGCCGGTCTTGGCCGACACCGGCACGAACGGCGAATCGCCACCGAAGTCTTCCGGCACGACCTCTTCGGCCACCAGCTCGCTCTTCAGGCGCTCGACGTTGGCTTCCGGCTTGTCGATCTTGTTCATCGCCACGACGATGGGCACCTGGGCCGCCTTCGCGTGGTGGATGGCTTCCTTGGTCTGCGGCATCACGCCGTCGTCCGCCGCCACCACCAGGATGACGATGTCGGTGGCCTTGGCACCGCGCGCACGCATCGCGGTGAACGCCGCGTGGCCCGGGGTGTCGAGGAAGGTGATCATGCCGCGCGGCGTCTCGACGTGGTACGCGCCGATGTGCTGCGTGATGCCGCCGGCTTCGCCCGCCGCGACGCGGCTGGTGCGGATGTAGTCGAGCAGCGAGGTCTTGCCGTGGTCGACGTGGCCCATCACGGTGACCACCGGCGCGCGCGTCGTTTCCTCGTGCTGCTGCTCGGCCTGCTCTTCCTCGAGGAAGGCTTCCGGGTCGTCCAGCTTGGCGGCGAAGGCCTTGTGGCCCATTTCCTCGACGACGATCATCGCCGTCTCCTGGTCGAGCTGCTGGTTGATGGTGACCATCTGGCCCAGCTTCATCAGCTGCTTGATGACCTCGGAGGCCTTCACCGACATCTTGTGCGCCAGGTCGGCCACCGAGATGGTTTCGGGAATGTGCACTTCCTGGGTCTGCTGCTCGGCCGGGGCGACGAAGGTCGAGGTCGTGCCGTCGCTGCGTTCGCCGCGGCGGCCACCGCGCGGCGCACGCCAGCCGGCACGGGCGCCACCGGCGGCGCCGTCGGTGCGGCCCTTCAGCGCGGTGCGCTTCTTGGCCGCATCGTCGGCCCAGCTCGACGACAGCTTCTCGGACTTGACCGACTTCTTGTCGCCCGGCTTGGCGGCACCGGCGGTCGTGGTCGCGGCCGGAGCGCCCGGGGCGCCGGCCTTCTTGTGGATCGTGCCCTTGATCTCGGTGGCCGGCTTGGCCGGCTCCTCGGGCTTCTTCGCGACGAGCACCTTCTTCGGCGCGTTCATCATCTCGCGGATCGCGCGCGCCTCGGCCTCGGCGGCCTGGCGGCGCTTGGCCAGATCGGCCGCACGCTGCGCTTCCTCGTTGACGACGTCGGCGGCCTTGATGACGCGCAGCGCCGGCTTCGGCGCCTCGGCCGGAGGCGCGGGCGGCGCCGCCGGCGCTTCGGCCGGCGCGGCGGCCTTGGCCGTGCTCTTCGGCTCCGGCTTGGCGGCCGCGGCGGCCAGCGCGGCAGCGGCTTCCTCGGCCGCCTTGCGCGCCGCTTCGGCAGCACGCGCCTCGGCGGCTTCGCGCTCGCGCTTCTCCTGCTCTTCGCGCAGGCGGCGCTTCTCCGCCAGGTCTTCCTCCTGGCGGCGCAGCAGTTCGGCCTGGGCGCGCGCTTCTTCCTCGCGGCGCTGCAGTTCGGCTTCGTCGATCACCGGTGCCGACGGTTCGTCGCCGGCCGGCGCGTCGTCGCGCTTGACGAAGGTGCGCTTCTTGCGGACCTCGACCTGGATGGTGCGCGCCTTGCCGCTCGCATCGGCCTGCTTGATCTCGCTGGTCGACTTGCGCGTCAGGGTGATCTTCTTGCGCTCGCCGCCGCCGGCGGTGCCGTGCGAGGTGCGCAGGAAGTCGAGCAGGCGTTCCTTGTCCGACTCGCTGAGCGTGTCGTCCGCCGAGGCCTTCTTGACGCCGGCCGACTGCAGCTGCTCGAGCAGCGCCGCGGCCGGGCGATTCAGCTCGGCGGCGAGTTGGGCGACGGTGGTCGAAGCCATTGTGGATTTTCCTTGCTGGTCTAGCTCTGTCTCGTGTCGGCGCGTCGTCGATCAGGCGGTGAACCAGTGTTCACGCGCCTTCATGATCAGCGCCTTGGCCTGCGTCTCGTCGATGCCGGTCATCTCGGTCAGCTCGTCGACGGCGAGGTCGGCCAGGTCGTCGCGGGTGTGGATGCCGCCCTCGGCGAGCTTGGAGATCAGCTCGGGCGTCAGGCCCTTGCCCTCGAACTCCAGGTCGCGCAAGTCCTGCGACACCTCGTCGACACGCTCCTCGCGGGCGATCTCCATCGTCAGCAGCGCATCCTTGGCGCGGGTGCGCAGCTCGGTGACGGTGTCCTCGTCGAAGCTCTCGATCTCGAGCATCTCCTGCATCGGCACGTAGGCCACTTCCTCGAGGCTGGTGAAGCCCTCGGCGATCAGGATGTCGGCGACTTCCTCGTCGACGTCGAGCTTCTCGACGAACAGCTTGCGCACCGAGTCGCTCTCGGCGGCCTGCTTGGACGCCGACTCCTCGGCGGTCATGATGTTGATGCGCCAGCCGGTCAGCTCGGAGGCAAGGCGCACGTTCTGGCCGCCGCGGCCGATCGCGATCGCCAGGTTCTCCTCGTCGACCACCACGTCCATCGCGTGGCGCTCCTCGTCGACGACGATCGACTGCACGTTGGCCGGGGCCAGCGCGCCGATGACGAACTGCGCCGGGTCTTCCGACCACAGCACGATGTCGACACGCTCGCCAGCGAGCTCGTTGGTCACCGCAGTGACGCGCGAGCCGCGCACGCCGACGCAGGTGCCGATCGGATCGACACGCTTGTCGTGCGAGACCACGGCGATCTTCGCGCGGCTGCCGGCATCGCGGGCGCAGCTCTTGATCTCCAGCAGGCCCTGCTCGATCTCGGGCACCTCCTGGGCGAACAGCTCGATCATGAAGCCCGGCGCCGAGCGCGACAGGATGATCTGCGGGCCGCGCAGCGTCGGATCGACCTCGAGGATGAAGGCACGCACGCGGTCGCCGCTGCGCAGGTTCTCCTTCGGGATCATCTCGTTGCGGCGCAGCCGGCCCTCGACACGACCCGACTCGACGACGATGTCGCCCTTGTCGAGGCGCTTGACGGTGCCGACGAAGATCTTGTCGCCGCGCGACAGGAAGTCGTTGAGCAGCTGTTCGCGCTCGGCGTCGCGGATCTTCTGCAGGATCACCTGCTTGGCAGCCTGCGCGCCGATGCGGCCGATCGACACCGACTCGACCGGCTCCTCGATGTAGTCGTCGACCTCGATGTCGGCGATCTGCTCCTTGGCCTCGAACAGCAGGATCTCGGAGTCGGGCAGCTGCAGGCCGGCCTCGTCGGGCACCACGTGCCAGCGGCGGAAGGTCTCGTACTCGCCGCTCTCGCGGTCGACCGACACGCGCATGTCGACCTCGCCGCCGTGCAGCTTCTTCGATGCCGAGGCGAGCGCCGCCTCGACGGCGCCGAACACGACCTCACGATCCACGCTCTTCTCGCGCGAGATGGCGTCCACCAGCATCAACAATTCGCGGTTCATCGCTCACGACCTCCGTCAACCTCTTGTCCGGGCGCGGCCACGCCGGCGGGCGCTTCAGCGGGCGCCGCGCGGCGCCCCTTGAAGTCGACCACCGGCACCAGCCGGGCCTCGCGCACTTCGTCGAGTGAAAAATCCAGTGCCTGATCCGTCTTGCCGTCGTTGAAGACGATGCGCCAGCCTTCGCCCTCCGACCGGGCCTGCAGCACGCCGCTGTACTTCTTGCGGCCCTGGAAGGCCAGCTTCAGCGTCAGCTCGATGGCCGCGCCGGCGAAGCGTTCGTAGTCGGCCGCCTTCTTCAGCGGGCGATCCAGCCCCGGCGACGAGACCTCGAGCCGCGCATAGGCGCAGTTCTCGACCTCGAGCACGTGCTGCAGCTGCCGCGTGACCTTCTCGCAATCGTCGACGGTGATGAACTCGCCGTTCGGATCGCCGGCAACCCGGTCGATGTAGACGCGCAGCAGCCCTCCCGCGCTACGCTCGGTGTCCACGAGCTCGTAGCCCAGACCGGTCACGGTGCGTTCGACGCTGGCTTGCCAACTCGTCACAGGGTCATCAACCTTTGTCAAAGCCTTTGCCAAAAATTCGGCAGTTCCTGGGGCAGTCAAAAACGTTCAAGCAAAAAAAATGGGCTGGAAGAATCCGCCCACGCAGCTTTCTCGAAAACGGCAGATTGTAGCGCGAGCCGGGAGTACAGGCAAGACTCGGGACTGTCAAGAGCACCCGTACGAGCCGGGCGCCATGCCAAAATCCGGCGCCTTCCACCCACCACAAGCAGCGCGGAGACTCCATGGGATTTCTTGCCGGCAAGCGCCTTCTCATCACCGGCGTGCTGAACAACCGCTCCATCGCCTACGGCATCGCGCGCGCCTGCCATCGCGAAGGCGCGGAGCTCGCGTTCAGCTACCAGGGCGAGCGCTTCAAGGAGCGCATCGCCGAGTTCGCCGCCGAATTCGGCTCCGACCTGACCTTCGACTGCGACGTCGGCGACGATGCGCAGATCGAGTCGCTGTTCGCCCAGCTCGGCGAGCGCTGGCCGGAGTTCGACGGCTTCGTGCACTCGATCGGCTTCGCGCCGCGCGAAGCGATCGCCGGCGACTTCCTCGACGGCCTCTCGCGCGAGAACTTCCGTATCGCGCACGACATCTCGGCCTACAGCTTCCCGGCGATGGCCAAGGCGGCGCTGCCGCGGCTGCGCCCGGGCGCGGCGCTGCTGACGCTGTCCTATCTCGGCGCCGTGCGCTACGTGCCCAACTACAACACCATGGGCCTGGCCAAGGCCTCGCTCGAATCGAGCGTGCGCTACCTCGCCCACTCGCTGGGCGCCAAGGGCATCCGCGTCAACGGCATCTCGGCCGGCCCGATCAAGACGCTCGCCGCCTCGGGCATCAAGGACTTCGGCAAGCTGCTGAGCGACTTCGCCGCGATGGCGCCGATCCGCCGCGCGGTGACGATCGAGGACGTCGGCAACACCGCCGCCTTCCTGCTGTCGGACCTGGCGGCCGGCATCAGCGCCGAGATCACCTACGTCGACGGCGGCTTCAGCCAGGTGATGGCCGGCTCGGGCGGCGCTTGAGCGACGCCCGGCTTCGCCCGATCAAAGCGCCTGCAGGATCTCGCGGCGCTTCTGCTGGTACTCGTCTTCGCTGATCAGCCCGCGGTCGCGCAGGCGCTTGAGCGTGGTCAGGCGCTGCTCGACCTCGTCGGCGAAGCCCGGGTCGCGCGGTCGAAGCGCCGGCGTGGCGGCCGCGGCCGGCGGTGGCGCGGCGGGCCGGGCACCTGCGGTGGCTGGTGCTGCCGGCGCGGCCGGGGCAACCTGAACGGGCGCGGGAGCGGCCGCCGGCGCAGCAGCGGCCGGCGTGGCCGCTGCTGCAGCCGACAAGGGCAGCGAAACCCAGTCGGCGCGCGGCTGCCCGCCGATCGCACTGCGCAGAGCCACCTTGCCGGCCTTGCTGCGCGAGCCGAAGCTGAACTGCGGCGCGCGCCCGGTGCCGCGATAGTCGTTGTAGAACTCGTAGCGCGCGTCGTTGACGATCACCTGCAGCTGGCCGCCCTGCACGAACAGCCGCGCCGTCACCGCCAGCGGCGCCTGGAACACGCCGCCGCCGCGGCGCGAACTGCTCAGCAGCAACAGGTCGTCGTCCGGCCCGGCGGCGGCGAAGGCCTCGCGCAGCGGGTCGAGCAGCTCCACCAGCTCGTCGGTCGCGAACAGCGGCTGCGTGTTGGTTCCGACGGCGAAGCGCAGCGGCGACAGCAGCTGCCTCAGCGTTTCCGCCTCCACCGTGGCCGGTTGTTCGTTGGCGGCCGACCCCGCCTCACGTGGCACCAGCCGGATGGCGGTGAAGTCGCGCACCGTCCACGCTCGTTGCCGCGGGTCCGCCTTGCCGGGATCGGCCGACTTGTCGCCGCCGAACAGGAAGTCCATCACCCCCGCTTGGGCCGGCACCGAACCGCCACCCAGCGCAAGCGCCAGCCCCAGCGCGCAAAGCGCCGGCCCCGCCTTCAACCCTTGCATCGAAAGCAACCTTTCTCGTCGCCGCGTCGCGGCCTCACAGATCATCGAGGGCGCGCGCCGCGCCCAGCAGCGCCGGCGAGATGCGCGCATCCACCACCAGCGTCGGGATCGGCTGCAGATAGCTGCCGAAGCGCCCCTTCGCCTCGAAGCGCTCGCGAAAGCGCGAGCGATCGATGGCAGCGCCCAGCCGCGGCACGATGCCGCCGCCAATGTACACGCCGCCGCGCGCCCCCAGCGACAGCGCCAGGTTGCCGGCCACGTTGCCGAGGAAGCTGAAGAACAGGTCGAGCACCTCGACGCAGATCGAGTCCTCGCCGGCCGCGGCACGCGAGGTCACGTCGGCGGCCTGCAGCGGCTGCGGGTTCAGGCCATGCACCTCGCACAGCGCGACGTAGAGGTTGACCAGTCCCGGGCCCGAGAGTGCGCGCTCGGCCGACGCGTGGCCGAAACGCTCGCGCAGGCGACGGATCACCGCCTCCTCCTGGGCGTCGGCTGCGGCCAGGGTGACGTGCCCGCCCTCCCCGTTGATCGGGATCGCGCGCTGGCCTTCGCGCGCGGGCAGCAGCCCCGACACGCCGAGCCCGGTTCCCGGGCCGAGCAGCCCCATCGGCAGGCCGGCCACGGCCTGGCCACCGCCGACCTGGCGCAGTTCGTCGGCCGACAGCGCCGGCAACGACAGCGCCAGCGCGGTGAAGTCGTTGATCACCAGGAAGCGCTGCAGGCCCAGCAACTGGCGCACGGCTTCGATCGAGAACGACCAGTGGTGGTTGGTCATGCGCACCTGGTCTCCGACGACCGGGTTGGCGATGCCGATCGCCGCGCACTGAGGCTGGCCCTTGCCCAGCTGGGCGAGGTAGTGCTGCATCGCCGCTTCGAGCGTCGCGTGGTCCGCGGCCGGCAAGGTGCTGACGTCGCTCAGCGGCGCACCGGCATCGGCCTGCCAGGCGAAACGAGCGTTGGTGCCGCCGACGTCGCCGACGAGGCGGGGAAAGGTCGAGGAGGTCATGTCTGCCGGGGCGCGATCCCGCGAGAGATGGTGGTACCAGGGCCTGGGTGCAAACGGCATGCCCGTGCATGGCCGAGCGCCGGGAAATGTAGCGCAACTACGTATCGGTCCGATGCAAGAACTTCCCCTGGGGAACCCTGAGTCACGACACTCTGGCCTGTTGCTTTGGCGCAAATACCTAGGAAAACCCGTGTACGGCGCCTGTAGTTCGACTACTAGAGTCCCTTCCGATTCAACGTTTCGGCCCCGTTTGTAGGTCAACTACCTCGGTGAACTCGAGGTGCAGACGAGGCGTTCCGGCCACCCCCGGGGCGCCTGACGGAGCCGGACGGCACGGTTTCCCGGAAGAGCGAGTTGGTGGCGGCGCCGTCCGCGGCGCCGCCCCTTTTTGACCGCCGGACCCCATTCCCCCAAACCCCGGCGTGCCTGGCAGTGCCCTGTGTGCTGTGAAAGCCGCCGGTCTTTCCCTGCAGAACCTCTGAGGAGCCAACGATGAAAATGAAACACTCCCTGATCGCCGCAGCGGCGATCAGCTTGCTCTCGACCGGCGCCAGCGCCGTGGACTGGGGCGGCTACACCCGCATCGGCCCCGGCCAGAAGCAGGCTTCTGGCGATGGCAAGCGCTGCTTCAGCGGCGGCGAAGGTGCCGGCATGGGCTCGCAGGCCCCGGGCAAGGGCGGCATCGGCCGTCTCGGCAACGAGTGCGAGACCTACGGTGAGTTCCAGCTGAGCCAGAACATGTCGGCAGGCGGCGTCAACTACAAGGCGCTGATGATGACGAACTTCTACGGCACCGGCTCGACGCCCGACAACACGCCGGCGCTGAACCAGCTGTACGTGGAGGCCAAGGGCTACGACGTCGCGCCGGACACCACCTTCTGGATCGGCCGCCGCTTCTACCATCGCGCCGACGTTCACTTCGACGACAGCTTCTACGTGATGGGCGGCCTGCAGGGCGCCACCGGCGCCGGCGCCGACGGCATCAATGCCGGCATCGGCCAGCTCGGCGTGGCGCTGTTCCGCAAGGACGACGCGACGGTCGGCAGCAATGCCGGCACGCTGCTGAACCTCGACCTGCAGGACATCGCCAGCAACCCGGGCGGCAAGCTGCGCCTGACCGCCAGCTTCACGAACTTCTCCGGCACCGGTGGTGAAAGCGGTGCGGGCCTGAGCATCCAGCACAACCAGTCGGGCCTGTTCGGCGCCGACAACACGCTGTGGCTGCAGTTCTCCAAGGGCTCGACCTGGCTCGACATGGGCTTCGCCGGCGGCACGCAGGGCTCGGACTACAAGCGCTGGCGCATCGCCGACAGCCTGGCCTGGCTGAAGGGGCCGCTGACCGCGCAGACCCTGATCCACTACGGTCAGGTCGAGGAGCCGAATGCGCTGGGTGGCACGACCAAGTCGAAGACCCTGTCGCTGGCCGGCCGCGTGGCCTACGCGTTCACCAAGAACTTCAAGCTGCAGGGCGAACTGGGCACCGCGAACACGAAGCCGGATGGCGGCAGTTCGCAGAACGTCACCAAGCTGACGGTCGCCCCGACGCTGACGGTGGGCCCGAACTACTACGACCGTCCGGAGCTGCGCTTCTACGTGTCGGCCTTCAACTTCAACAACGCCTACGCCACCGCGACCGGGCAGTCGAAGAAGTCGAAGACCGCTGCCGGCTTCCAGGCCGAGATCTGGTTCTGATCGGCCGGGATGGCGAGAGACGGGTCGGCCCCTCGGGGCCGGCCCTTTTTTGATCGGTACCCTGGAAGCGCCCAGAGGCTGAGATGGCCAATGTCCTGCTGAAGTCGCTGAAGAAGTCGTTCGGCGATCTGACCATCATCCCCGGCATCGACCTGGAGATCCGCGACGGCGAGTTCATGGTCTTCGTCGGCCCGTCGGGCTGCGGCAAGTCGACCGTGCTGCGCTGCATCGCGGGGCTGGAAGACATCAGCGCCGGCGAGCTCTACATCGGCGGCGAACTGGTCAACGAGGTGCCGCCAGCCAAGCGCGGCATCGCGATGGTGTTCCAGAGCTACGCGCTCTACCCGCACATGACGGTGGCCGAGAACATGGCCTTCGGGCTGCGCCTGGCCGGCATGAGCAAGGCCGAGATCAAGGCGGCGGTCGACCGTGCCGCGCAGATCCTGCAGATCGAGCACCTGCTCGAGCGCCGCCCCAAGGCGCTGTCCGGCGGCCAGCGCCAGCGCGTGGCGATCGGGCGCGCAATCGTGCGCAAGCCCGGCGTGTTCCTGTTCGACGAACCCTTGTCCAACCTCGACGCGGCGCTGCGTGTGCAGATGCGCGTCGAGCTGTCGCGCCTGCACAAGGAGCTGGCGACGACGATGATCTACGTGACGCACGACCAGGTGGAGGCGATGACGCTGGCTCACCGCATCGTCGTGCTCAACGCCGGCCGCATCGAGCAGGTCGGCACGCCGCTGGAGCTGTACCACCAGCCGGTCAACCAGTTCGTCGCCGGCTTCATCGGCAGCCCGAAGATGAACTTCATCGCCGGCACCCTGGTGTCGGCCACGCCGATGCTGGCCACCGTCAGGCTGCACGACGGCAGCGTGGTGCAGGTCGCGGTGGACGCCAGCACGGTCGCCGCCGGCGAGGCGGTGACGCTGGGCGTGCGCCCCGAGCATGTGGTCGCCAGCGCCGCCGCGGCCGACAACGCGGTGAAGGGCCATGTCCAGCTCGCCGAGCACCTCGGCGACACCACCTACCTGCACGTCATGCTGACCGGTGCGACCGAGAGCCTGACCGTGCGCACCGATCCGGAGAACCCGCTGAACACCGGCGACATGGCCTGGCTGGCCCTGCCGCCCAAGCGCTGTTTCCTGTTCAACCCGCAGGGCAAGACCCTGCCTCAGGCCGGCTGAGGGTCACCCCCGACGTCGGCCAGCGTCGCGGCGCGTTCAATGCCTGCGACCGACATCCCACCCCAGCGGTCATCACCGAAGGAGAACTGCATGAAGAACCAACGTCAACGCCTGCACCTGATCGCCGCCGCCGCGGCGTTCGCCCTGGTCGCGGCCTTCGGCCCGGCCCAGGCTGCCGAGCCCGGCAAGCTGCTGATCTGGATCAACGGCGACAAGGGCTACAACGGGCTGCAGAAGATCGGCGACGAGTTCGCCAAGAAGACCGGCGTGCAGGTCACCGTCGAGCACCCGGAAGACGCGCCGGGCAAGTTCCAGCAGGCCGCCGCGGCCGGCAAGGGCCCCGACATCTGGATCTGGCCGCACGACCGCATCGGCGAGTGGATCGCCGGCGGCCTGCTGCAGACCATCAGCCCGAACAAGAAGGTGCAGGCCGACATCGACCCGCTGGCCTGGAAGGCCTTCACCGTGGGCGGCAAGACCTGGGGCTACCCGATCTCGATCGAGGCCGTGGCGCTGGTCTACAACAAGGCGCTGGTCAAGGTGCCGCCGAAGAGCTTCGAGGAGGTGATGGCGCTCGACAAGAAGCTGTCGGCGCAAGGCAAGAAGGCCATCCTCTGGGACTACGGCAACACCTACTTCACCTGGCCGCTGCTGGCCGCCAACGGCGGCTACGCCTTCAAGCTGAAGCCCGACGGCACCTACGACGCCAACGACACCGGCGTCAACAACGCCGGTGCGCTGAAGGGCGCCGAGCTGCTGCGCAAGCTGATCGCCGACAAGTACATGCCGACCGGCAGCGGCTACTCCGAGATGGAGGCCGGCATGTCCAAGGGCACGGTGGCGATGATGATCAACGGCCCGTGGTCGTGGGACAACCTGAAGAAGTCGAACGTCGACTTCGGCGTCGCCAAGATCCCGACCGTGGCCGGCAAGAAGGCCGCGCCCTTCGTCGGCGTGCTCGGCGCGATGCTGAACAAGTCGACGCCGAACCGTGACGTCGCGGTCGAGTTCATCGAGAACTACATGCTCAGCGTCAAGGGCCTGAAGACCATCAACGACGACGTGCCGCTGGGCACGCCGGCCAGCAAGGCGCTGTTCGCCGAGCTGAAGAGCGACCCGAACATCCAGGCGACCATGGCCTCGGCGCAGGACGGCTCGCCGATGCCGAACAACCCGGAGATGGGCCGCTTCTGGTCGTCGATGGCCTCGGCGCTGGGCAACGTGGCCGATGGCCGGCAGACGCCGAAGGAAGCGCTGGACAGCGCCGCCACGCGCATCAAGGCGAAGTGACCGTCGCGTCGTGAAGGCCCTGCTCGACCGGTGGCTCGGCCCGGCGCTGCTGGCGCTGGTGGTGCTGGCTGCGCTGTACCTCGTCACGGTGGTCTATGCCACCGGCGAGGTGCTGCTCGCCGGCACGCTGCTGGTCATCAGCGCGCTGGCGGTGTGGATCTACTCCGCCAGCGCGACCTACGCCTACCGCTACCTGTTCCCGGGCATCGCGGCGGCGCTGATCTTCGTCGTCTTCCCGATGGTCTACACCATCGCGATCGGCTTTTCCAACTACAGCTCGCGCAACCTGCTCGAGCAGCCGCGCGCCGAGGCCTACTTCCTGACCGAGACCTACCAGGCGCCGGGTGCGGCCTACGAGTTCTCGCTGCATGCCGACGGCGCCGAGTTCCGCGGCCGGCTGGTCAACCCCGACACCTCGCAGGCCTTCCTGATCGGCCCGCTGGCGCTGGCCAGCGACAAGCCGCTGGAGCTGAACGCGACGCCCGAGCAAGGCGCCGCGGTGACGCTGGCCGATCCGGTGCAGTTGAAGGAGCTGATCGCGCGGCAGAAGGCGCTGAAGGCGATCACCGTGACCCTGCCCGACGGCGGCAAGGTGCGCATGGCCAGCCTGCGCGAGTTCGCGCCGGTGCAACCGCTGTGGGTGAAGCAGGCCGACGGCAGCCTGAAGAACCAGGAGAACGGCAGTGTCATCCGCGCCAACCGCAAGACCGGCTTCTACGAGACGGACAGCGGCGAGAAGCTGCAGCCCGGCTTCCAGGTCGGCATCGGCTGGGACAACTACACGCGCATCTTCAGCGAGGAGCGCTTCCGCGAGCCCTTCTTCCGCATCTTCGTCTGGACGGTGGTGTTCTCGGCGCTGACGGTGCTGTTCGCCACCTCGCTGGGCATGCTGCTGGCGGTGATCCTCAACTGGGACGCGCTGGGCTTCAAGGGCGTCTACCGCATCCTGCTGTTCCTGCCCTATGCGGTGCCCGGCTTCATCTCGATCCTGGTCTTCAAGGGCCTGTTCAACCAGAACGTCGGCGAGATCAACCTGATCCTGTCCGGGCTGTTCGGCGTCAAGCCGAACTGGTTCTCCGATCCGCTGCTCGCCAAGGTGATGCTGCTGATCGTCAACACCTGGCTGGGCTTCCCGTACATGATGGTCATCTGCATGGGGCTGATCAAGGCGATCCCGGCCGACCTCTACGAGGCCTCGGCGGTGGCCGGCGCCGGGCCGCTGACCAACTTCTGGAGCATCACGCTGCCGCTGATCCTGAAGCCGCTGACGCCGCTGTTGATCAGTTCCTTCGCCTTCAACTTCAACAACTTCGTGCTGATCAGCCTGCTGACCGGCGGCCGGCCCGACTTCATCGACACCAACGTGCCCGCCGGCACCACCGATCTGCTGGTCAGCTACACCTACCGCATCGCCTTCCAGGACTCGGGCCAGAACTACGGCCTGGCCGCCGCCATCTCGACGGTGATCTTCCTGATGGTGGCCGCGGTGTCGCTGGTGCAGATGCGCTTCACGAAGATCGTCGACGACGAGAAGCGCTGAAACCGACGCAGGAGCCGTACCGCCATGGCCATCGTCCTCGACCGCTCGCACCGCTGGCGCATCGTCGCCGCGCACGCCTTCCTGATCTGCCTGTGCGCGCTGGTGATCTTCCCGTTCCTGATGGTGATCTCGATCTCGCTGCGCCCCGGCAACTTCGCCACCGGCAGCATCATCCCCGAGACCATCAGCCTGGAGCACTGGCGCTTCGCCCTCGGCTTCCCGTACCAGGACGCGCAGGGCCGCCTGGTCGACCCCGACCTGCCGGTGCTGCGCTGGCTGTGGAACTCGGTCAAGGTGGCGACGCTGTCGGCGCTGATCGGCCTGTTCCTGTCGACCACCGCGGCCTATGCCTTCGCGCGCATGAAGTTCGTCGGCAAGAAGCAGGCGCTGACCGGGCTGATGCTGATGCAGATGTTCCCGTCGGTGCTGGCGCTGGTCGCCATCTACGCGATCTTCGACCGCATCGGCAACGCGTTCCCGGCCTTCGGCATCGACACCCACTGGGCGCTGCTGCTGGCCTACTCGGGCGGCATCGCGCTGCACGTGTGGACCATCAAGGGCTACTACGACACCATCCCGGTCGAGATCGAGGAAGCCGCCAAGGTCGACGGCGCGACACCCTGGCAGGCCTTCCGGCTGGTGCTGCTGCCGATGGCGGTGCCGATCCTGATGGTGGTGTTCCTGCTCGCCTTCATCGGCGCGATCATCGAGTACCCGGTCGCGTCCATCCTGCTCAAGCAGCAGGACCTGCTGACGCTGGCGGTCGGCTCGAAGATGTTCCTCTACGAACAGAAGTACCTGTGGGGCGACTTCGCCGCCGCCGCCATCCTTTCCGGCCTGCCGATCACGGTGGTCTTCATCCTGGCCCAGAAGTGGATGATCTCCGGGCTGACCGCCGGCGGCATCAAGGGCTGATCCTTCCCGGGCGCGATGCCCTTCTCACTGCACGAGGTTCACATGATCACGACCCGCTCTGTCCTGCGTCTCGCGGCCGCCGCCGCCCTCTCCTTCGGCGCGCTGGCGCCGGCGCTGGCCACCTCCAACCCGCCGGCCGGCTCGATCGCGATCAACTACAACCGCTGCGACAGCGACTACGCCAACTGGGGCCTGCACATCTGGCAGCGTGGCCCCGGCGGCCCGGCGGTGCCAGGTGTGTCCTGGTTCAGCCCGGTGGAGCCCAGCGGAAAGGGCGAATTCGGCGTGTACTGGCACCTGAAGCTGGAGAGCTTCCCCGAGGGCAAGGTGAACTACATCATCCACAAGGGCGACATCAAGGACCAGGGCGGCAAGGACATGCAGTTCGACGGCAACGCCACCAAGGAGATCTGGGTCAACAGCGGCGATCGCAAGATCTACACCTCGCTCGACGACGCCAAGAAGGGCCGCGCCGAAACCCCCTGCAAGTGACCCGCGCGATGACACGCCTGCGCCGCGCCCTGCTCGCGCTGTGCTGCGCGCTGGCCGCCATGTCCGGTCTTGCCGCGGCGCCGGCGTGCGCCGCGGAGATTCCTGACCTCGGCCCGGTCGAGGCGAAGCCGGTGGCGAGCCCGCTGCCGGCGGGCTGGGCGCAGCGTGGCGTGTTCGTCGAGATCTTCGTGCGCGCCTACCAGGACAGCAACGGCGACGGCATCGGCGACCTGGCGGGGTTGACCCAGCGGCTCGACTACCTGCAGCAGCTCGGCATCAAGGGCATCTGGCTGATGCCCGTCTTCAAGAGCGAGGACCACGACCACGGCTACGCGGTGCTCAACTACCGCGAGATCGAGCCCGCCTACGGCACGCTGGTCGACTTCGACCGCCTGCTCGCCGAGGCGCACCGGCGCGGCATTGCGGTGATCGTCGACTACGTGATGAACCACGCCGCCTCGGGCCACCCGCTGTTCGAGGATGCCTACGACAGCCGCAAGTCACCCTATGCCGACTGGTTCATCTGGTCGGAAGACAAGCCCAAGGGCTGGAACACCTTCTCCGGCGACCCCTGGCGCGAGGGCAACCAGCGCTGGTACTACGCGGTGTTCGACAGCGGCATGCCCGACTTCAACCTGCGCAACCCGAAGGTGGTCGACTTCCACCTCGACAACCTGCGCTTCTGGCTGAACCGTGGCGTCGACGGCTTCCGCTTCGATGCGGTCGGCGTGCTGTTCGAGAACGGTGCGATCGGCTGGGAGAACCAGCCGGAGAACCACCAGCTGCTCAAGCGCATCCAGGACCTGCTGGCCAGCTACGGCAACAAGTACATGGTCTGCGAGTCGCCGAGCGACCCGACGCCCTTCGCCGCCGCCGACTCCTGCGGCTCGGCCTTCGCGTTCGGGCTGCACAAGCACCTGATGGCCAGCGTCAAGCTCGGCCGGCTGCGCGACGACGTGCTGTACAGCCTGCGCAAGATGCCGGTGGCGCGCATGGGCACGATGCTGGCCAACCACGACTACTTCGCCGGTGCGCGGCTGATGCGCCAGTTCGGCGGCGACGAGAAGAGCTACAAGGTGGCTGCGGCCTCGCTGCTGACGCTGCCGGGCACGCCGTTCATCTACTACGGCGAGGAGATCGGCCTCGGCCTGGCCGAGGGGGTGAAGGAGGAGGACCCGTCGATCCGCGGCCCGATGAGCTGGAGCGGCGAGAGAAACGCCGGCTTCACGACGGCCGACAAGCCGTTCCGGCCGAATGTCACCAACTGGAAGAGCCACAACGTCGCCGCCCAGCAGGCCGACCCGGGCTCGCTGCTGAACTGGTACCGCGGCCTGATCGCGCTGCGCAACGCCGAGCCGGCGCTGTCGGTCGGCAGTTTCACGCCGCTGTCCGAGCGCGACGCGCCGATCTTCGCCTTCCAGCGCGAACACGAAGGCAACCGCCTGGTCGTGCTGATCAACTACGCCTTCCGCGATGCCGTGCTGGCCTTGCCGGCCGGCTTTTCGGCGCAGGCCTGGGAGGTGATGTTCCCGGCCGGCGCCGCCCGGCCCTTCGTCGAGCCCAAGCCCGGGGCCAAACCCGGCGCCGCTGGCACGGCCCCTGCTCAGGTCAAGCTGTCCGCGCAGCAGGTGCTGATCCTGAAGGCGCGCTGAACCCGCCACCATGAGCCTCGAACGCCCCTCCCCCGTGCAGGCCCACGCCGACCCGCGCCTGCTGGCCGACATCGGCGCCACCTACGCTCGCTTCTGCATCGAGCATGTCGCCGGCCGCTTCGAGCATGTGGCGGTGCTGCCCTGCGCCGACTACCCCGGCTTCACGTCCGTGGTGCAGGCCTACCTCGACAGCCTGCCGGCCGGCATCCGGCCGCGCCACGGCGCGGTGGCGATCGCCAACCCGATCGAAGGCGACTGGGTGCGCATGACCAACCGCGACTGGGCCTTCTCGATTCAGGAGGCGCAGCGCCAGCTCGACCTGACCACGCTGCTGGTCGTCAACAACTTCACCGCGCTGGCGATGTCGCTGCCGCGTGTCGGCGCCGACGGGCGCCACCAGGTCGGCGGCGGCGAGGCGCAGGCCAACGGCGTGATCGGCCTGATCGGCCCCGGCACCGGGCTGGGCGTGTCCGGGCTGATCCCCAGCGGCGACCGCTGGGTGACGCTGGCCACCGAGGGCGGCCACGCCAGCTTCGCGCCGACCGACGAGCGCGAGCTGCGCATCCTGCAGTACGCCTGGAAGACCATGCCGCGGGTGTCGGCCGAGCGGCTGCTGTCCGGCCCGGGCCTCGAACTGATCTACCAGGCGCTCAGCCACGACCGGCCCGGCGCCGAGCTGCACCTGGGCGCCGCCGAGATCGTGCGCCGCGCGCTGGCCGACGCCGACTCGGCCTGCAGCGAAACGGTCGACTGCTTCTGCGGCATGCTCGGCACCATGGCCTCGGACCTGGCGCTGACGCTGGGTGCCACCGGGGGCATCTTCGTCGGCGGCGGCATCGTGCCGCGGCTCGGCGAACGCTTGGACCGCTCGCCCTTCCGCGCCCGTTTCGAGGCCAAGGGGCGGCTCAGCAGTTACGTCGCGCGCATCCCGACCTACATGCTGACCGCCGAGAACCCCGCGTTCCACGGCGTCAGCTCGCTGCTCGCCGACCACGTGCCCGACCAGGATGGCGGCAACCCGCTGCTCGAGCGCGTGCGTGCCTCGCGCGAGTCGCTGTCGCCGGCCGAGCGGCGTGTCGCCAACTTCGTGCTCGACAACCCGCGTACCGCGCTGAACGATCCGATCGCGCTGATCGCCCAGGGCGCCGAGGTCAGCCAGCCGACGGTGATCCGCTTCTGCCGCACGCTGGGTTTCCAGGGACTGGCCGACTTCAAGCTCAAGCTCGGCTCGGGGCTGACCGGCACGCTGCCGGTGCAGCGCAGCCAGGTGCGCCGGCAGGACAGCACCGGCGACCTGTGCGCCAAGGTGCTGGACAACACCATCTCGGCGATCATGCAGTTCCGCGAGTCGCTCAACGTCGAGGCGGTCGACCGCGCCATCGAACTGCTGCGCCGCGCCAAGCGGGTCGAGTTCTACGCGATGGGCAATTCGGCAGTGGTGGCGCTGGACGCGCAGCACAAGCTGTTCCGCTTCCGCATCCCCTCGGTCGCCCACACCGACAGCTCGATGCTGGCGATGGCCTCCGAGCTGCTCGGGCCGGAGGACGTGGCGGTGTTCGTCTCCAGCTCCGGCCAGCCGCCCGAACTGGCGCGGGCCGCCGGCCTGGCGGTCGAGCGCGGCGCGGCGGTGATCTCGGTCACCGCCGGCCAGTCGCCGCTGGCGCGGCGTTCGACGGTCTGCATCCCGGTCGAGCACAGCGAGGACGTGACCACCTTCGTCTCGATGATCTCGCGCATCCTGCACCTGCTGGTGGTCGACATGCTGTCGGTCGGCCTGGCGGTGCGCCGTGCCGGCGCCAGCGCCCCCGGCGCCCCGGTGCCGGCACCGGGGCAGGCGCCCGCCGCCGAAGGGCAGGTGCTGCCGGTGCCCGGCGTGCTGATCTCTCACATCGCCTGAGCGACCGGCAGCTCGATCGTGAAGCGGCTGCCCTGGCCGGGCGTGCTGCCGACCTCGATGCGCCCTTCCATCAGCTCGATCAGCATCTTGACGATCACCAGGCCGAGCCCGGTGCCCGGTACGCTGGTCTGCACGTCGAAGCGCACGAAGGGCTGGAACAGCTGGGCGAGCTGCGCCTCGCTCATGCCGCGGCCTTCGTCGCCGACCGACAGGCGAACCCTGCCGTCGGCCGCCGCAGCGGCGACGTGCAGGCGGCCGCCGCGGCGGTTGTACTTGCAGGCGTTGCTGAACAGGTTGACCAGCACCTGCTCGAGCCGCCGGCGGTCGGCTCGCAGCGTGGGCAGCGCCGTGGGCAGCGCCAGCGCGACCTGCACCTCGCAGCGGGCGCGCTCCGGCTCGACCAGGCGCAGCGCGGTCTCGACCGCCGCCGCAAGGTCGACCGCCTCGCTGCTCAGCGGCAGTGTGCCGGCATCGATGCGGCTGATGTCGAGCACGTCCTCCACCAGGCGCAGCAGGTGGGCGCCGCTGTCCAGGATGATGCCGACACGGCGGTCCTGGCCCGGGCTGAGCGGTTCGGCCCGTTCCATGCGCATCAGCTGGGCCAGGCCGAGCACGGCGTTCAGCGGTGTGCGCAGCTCATGGCTGAGCCGGGACAGGAAGGCCATGCGCAGCTGTGCGACCCGCTCGGCGGCCTCCTTCTCCAGCCGCAGCTCGGCCTGCCGCATCTCGTCGTCGACGTCGCGCAGGATGCCGACCATGCGCGGCGGCGCCTCGGGCACCGGCAGCGCCAGCGCCGACATCTCCAGGTGGCGGAAGCCGGCCGGCCCGAGCGCGACGCGGAAGCGGTGGTGGAACATCTGCCCGCGCTCGTGCAGCGCGGCGCGCAAGGTGTCGTCGAGACCGTCGCGGTCGACCGCGACGATGTGCTGGCGCGCAGCCGCCACCGCCATCTGATCGGCACCTTCGCCGACACCGAGCAGGCGCCGCGCACGCGGATCCAGCGTGCAGTCGGTGGCGCCGAAGGTCCAGTCGAACACGCCGACCCCGGCACCGTCGGCGGCCAGCGTCCAGCGCTGGTTGGCCTCGGCGAGCATGCGGCGCTGCGCCTGCTGGCGGCTCAGCACACGCTGCACGAAGATGGCGCCGGCCAGCGCCAGCGTGCCGGCCAGCAGCAGCACGGCCTGGGTCAGCAGCCTCTCCGTGGCACGCGAGGCCTCGCCGAGCGCCGCCGAGAAGCGCATCTCCAGGGCGCCGACGCGGGCGTCGAGTGCGTCGATGCGTTCGCGCAGCGGCTGCAGCGCGGCTCCTCGTTCGCCGGCATCGACCCGCCGGGCCGCCTCGCGGCCGAGCGCGCGCAGCTCGTCGATCATCTGGTCGCCTTCGATCCAGGCCGCCACCGACTCGCGCAGGAACGGCGTGCGGCCGAAGTAGCGGTACAGCCGGATCATCGCGTCGATGTCGTCGGCATCGTTGCCGCCGGCCGTGAAGCCTTCGCGCGCGCCGTCCAGGTCCACCGGCGATGCATCGAGCGCCAGGCGGGCTCGCCGGTCGCCCAGTGGCACGGCGAGCGCCTGCTCGAAGCGTTGGCGGTCGGCTGCGTCGCCGGTCTGCACGTAGTCGCGCAGGCTGGCCACGGCCTGCGCGCGGCCCTTGGACCACAGGCTCTCGCCGCCGACGAAGGCGCGCGCCGCCGACAGCATCTGGAAGCCTGCGGCGCACAGCCCTGCCAACAACGCAATTGCCACCACGAACGGCGCGACGACCCAGAACCGCTCGCGCCGGTCCGCTCGCTCCATCGGTTCCATCCGGACTCCGCGGCGAGACGGCTCGCCGACCTGCCCAGCTTAGCGCCAGAAGCCCCCGGCCGGCCAGTCTCGCCCGGGCCGGACGGGTCTCATCTCACGCAATCGACGTAGTAGCGCCGCGGTGCGCCCGGTACCGTGTCATCGTCCTCGACCAGGCCGTGCACGTCGGTGTCGAAGCCGGGGAAGGCCGCGTTGAAGGCGCGCGTGAACCTCAGGTAGTCGACGATCTTCTTGTTGAAGCGCTCGCCGGGGATCAGCAGCGGAATGCCCGGCGGGTAAGGCGTCAGCAGCGCGGTGGTGATGCGGCCCTCGAGCGCGTCGATGTCGACCCGCTCGGTGCGGCGCTGCGCGATGTGTGCGTAGGCATCGCTCGGCTTCAGCGCCGGGTGCAGGTCGGACAGGTACATCTCGGTGGTCAGCCGCGCGATGTCGCCCTTCGCGTACATCTCGTGGATCGCCTGGCACAGGTCGCGCAGGCCCATGCGCTCGTAGCGCGGGTGCTGGGCGCAGAACTCCGGCAGGATCCGCCACATCGGCTGGTTCTTCGCGTAGTCGTCCTTGAACTGCTGCAGCGCCGTCAGCAGCGTGTTCCAGCGGCCCTTGGTGATGCCGATCGTGAACATGATGAAGAACGAGTACAGGCCGGTCTTCTCGACCACCACGCCGTGCTCGGCGAGGAACTTGGTGACGATCGACGCCGGGATGCCGGTGCTGGCGAACTTGCCGGACACGTCCAGCCCCGGCGTGATGATCGTGCTCTTGATCGGGTCGAGCAGGTTGAAGCCTTCGGCCAGGTCGCCGAAGCCGTGCCACTTCTCGCCGGCCTTGAGCGTCCAGTCGGCGCTGCTGCCGACACCTTCGGCGGCCAGCTTGTCCGGCCCCCAGACCTTGAACCACCAGTCCTTCTTGCCGTAGTCCTTCTCGACCTTGCGCATCGCGCGGCGGAAGTCCAGCGCCTCGGCCAGGCTCTCCTCGACCAGCGCGGTGCCGCCGGGCGCCTCCATCATCGCCGCGGCCACGTCGCAGCTGGCGATGATCGCGTACTGCGGGCTGGTCGAGGTGTGCATCAGGTAGGCCTCGTTGAAGAGGTGCCGGTCCAGCTTGCGGTTGGCGGCGTCCTGCACCAGCACCTGCGAGGCCTGGCTCAGCCCGGCGAGCAGCTTGTGGGTCGACTGCGTCGCGAACACCAGCTGGTCCTTCGGCCGCGCGCGGTTCTTGCCCATCGCGTGGTAGCTGCCGTAGAACTTGTGGAAGGCGGCGTGCGGCAGCCAGGCCTCGTCGAAGTGCAGCGTGTCGATGTAGCCGTCGAGCGACTTCTTGATCGTCTCGGTGTTGTAGAGCACGCCGTCGTAGGTGCTCTGCGTCAGCGTCAGGATGCGCGGCTTGACCTTCTTCGCATCGACGCCGGCCAGCAGCGGGTTCTTCGCGATCTTGCGGCGGATCGCCTCGGGCGTGAACTCGCGCTCGGGGATCGGGCCGATGATGCCGTAGTGGTTGCGCGTCGGCGGCAGGAACACCGGCACCGCACCGGTCATGATGATCGAGTGCAGGATCGACTTGTGGCAGTTGCGGTCGACCACCACCACGTCGCCCGGCGCCACCGCGTGGTGCCATACCATCTTGTTGCTGGTGCTGGTGCCGTTGGTGACGAAGAAGCAGTGGTCGGCGTTGAAGATGCGCGCCGCGTTGCGCTCCGAGGCCGCCACCGGGCCGGTGTGGTCGAGCAGCTGGCCGAGCTCGTCGACGGCGTTGCAGACGTCGGCACGCAGCATGTTCTCGCCGAAGAACTGGTGGAACATGCGCCCCACCGGGCTCTTCAGGAAGGCCACGCCGCCGCTGTGCCCGGGGCAGTGCCACGAGTAGGAGCCGTCCTGCGCGTAGTCGACCAGCGCGCGGAAGAACGGCGGCGCCAGCCCGTCCATGTAGCTCTTCGCCTCGCGGATGATGTGGCGCGCGACGAACTCCGGCGTGTCCTCGAACATGTGGATGAAGCCGTGCAGCTCGCGCAGGATGTCGTTGGGCAGGTGCTGCGAGGTGCGCGTCTCGCCATACAGGTAGATCGGGATCTCGGCGTTCTTGAAGCGGATCTCCTCGATGAACTTGCGCAGGTTGAGCACCGCCGGGTCGAGCTCGGGGCCGGGCGTGAACTCCTCGTCGTCGATCGACAGGATGAAGGCGCTGGCACGGCTCTGCTGCTGCGCGAACTGGCTCAGGTCGCCATAGCTGGTCGCGCCGAGCACCTCGAAACCCTCCTTCTCGATCGCCTCGGCCAGTGCGCGGATGCCCAGGCCGGAGGTGTTCTCGGAGCGGTAGTCCTCGTCGATGATGACGATCGGAAAGCGGAAGCGCAGCATGTCGTGCCTCGGGGTGGCGGTTCGCGGGAGCGCGAAGTGTAGGGCCTGCGCATGACCGTACACTGCGGCGCATCAGACCGCGAGGACGATCGCATGGACCTCTCCGCCGCCACCGTCTGGTGGGTCGCCGCCGGCATCGCCGTCGCGGTCGAACTCGCCACTGGCACCTTCTACCTGCTGATGATCGCGCTGGGCCTGGCCGCCGGCGCGGTTGCCGCCCACGCCGGCCTGGGCACGACGGCGCAGGTCGTCGTCGCGGCGCTGGTCGGCGCGGCCGCCACCGCCGCGTGGCACTGGAAGCGCGCGCACCATCCGCAGTCGGCGCCGGCCGAGCGCAACCGTGATGTCAACCTCGACATCGGCGAGCAGGTGCAGGTCGCGGCCTGGGCCGAGGACGGCACCGCGCGCGTCAACTACCGCGGCACCCAATGGAACGCGCGCCTCGCGCCGGGCGAGACGCGTGCCGGTGGCACGCACCGCGTCGCCGCGGTCGAAGGCAACTGGCTGGTGCTGGCGCCGGCCTCCCACTGATTCCCTCTGCAGACAAGGCCCATCCCATGGAAATCGCCCTGATCCTCGCGGTCATCGCCGGCCTCTTCATCGTCCGCACCTTCAAGATCGTGCCGCAGCAGCACGCCTGGGTGGTCGAGAAGCTCGGCAAGTACGACCGCACGCTGACGCCCGGCCTGAAGTTCGTCGTGCCCTTCATCGAGCGCGTCGCCTACAAGCACTCGCTGAAGGAGGTGCCGCTGGACGTGCCCAGCCAGGTCTGCATCACCAAGGACAACACGCAGCTGCAGGTCGACGGCATCATCTACTTCCAGATCACCGACCCGATGCGCGCCAGCTACGGCTCGAGCAACTACGTGATCGCGATCACCCAGCTGGCGCAGACGCTGCTGCGCTCGGTGATCGGCAAGATGGAGCTCGACAAGACCTTCGAGGAGCGCGACGCGATCAACGCCTCGGTGATCAGCGCGCTCGACGACGCCGCCGCCAACTGGGGCGTCAAGGTGCTGCGCTACGAGATCAAGGACCTGACGCCGCCGGCCGAGATCCTGCGCGCGATGCAGGCGCAGATCACCGCCGAGCGCGAGAAGCGTGCGCTGATCGCCGCCTCGGAAGGCCGCAAGCAGGAGCAGATCAACATCGCCACCGGCGAGCGCGAGGCCTCGATCGCCCGTTCCGAAGGCGAACGCCAGGCCGAGATCAACAAGGCGCAGGGTGAGGCGGCGGCGATCACCGCGGTGGCCGACGCCACCGCCGACGCGATCCGCAAGATCGCCGCGGCGATCCAGTCACCCGGTGGCGAGCAGGCGGTGCAGTTGAAGGTGGCCGAGAAGGCCGTCGACGCCTACGGCCAGCTGGCGCAGAAGAACAACACGATGATCGTGCCCGGCCACATGGGCGAGGTGTCGGCGCTGATCGGCACCGCGATGGCGCTGCTCAAGGCCAAGGGCCCTGGCGCGGGCTGAAGCCGCCGCGTAGCGATGCGATAAACTCGCCGGCTCCGGAGAGATGGATGAGTGGTTTAAGTCGCACGCCTGGAAAGCGTGTGTGGGTTAACAGCCCACCGCGGGTTCGAATCCCGCTCTCTCCGCCAGCACACTGAGCACACGGGCCTTCACGGCCCGTTTGTCATTGGGGGGTCGAGTTCCCCCACATTCGCCTGCTGTTTCTCCCTACGTCGTCGGAAGCCCGACGCCGCGCTGGCGCCTATTGTTTCGACCACGGAACAACGCACAGCCACACGGAGAACAGCGACGATGAAGCCCCAGCACATTGCAGGCCTTGCAGCGGCAGCAGCCATCGGCGGGCTGGTCGGCTGGCAGATGCAGCCCTCCCCCTCGGCGGCGCCGTCGCGTGCGGCCACGATCGCCACGAGCCCCGCGGCCGCCACGCAGGCGGTCACCGACACGTCGCCGCAGATCATCATCGCCAGCGACGGCAATGCCACCATCCACGTCGAGCAGCAGCCGCTGGCCTGGGTACTCGAACAGATCGCCAAGCACAGCGGCTGGTCCGACGTGCACGCCCGCGCCACACCGGCGGCCGCCTCCGGCGTGCCGGCAGGCAGCGGCGATGCGCCGGCCGAGGTCGTCGCCGTCGCCGAAGCGCCTCGCGACGAGGCCCAGGTGCTGCAGGCCATCTCGCGCGGCGGCGAGGCCGATCGCTTCGACGGCCTGATGGCCGCACGCTCGAGCGGCATCGCGCTGACCGACGAACTGCTGAAGACCGTGTTCGAGAGCGATGCCTCCGAGCGTGTACGACTGGCCGCGTTCGAGACCTTCCTCGAGGGCCACAGCGGCGACGGCGCAGCGCTGCGCAGCGCGCTGTCGGCCGCGCTGTACGTGCCGAACCCAGCGATCCAGCGCGAGGCACGCCAGCGCCTCGACGAACTCGACGAGAGCGAGCGCATCGACGCCGCGACGCGGCAGACCGCCGCACCCTGACCCGCCGCCGGGCCGCGCCCGGCTCACCCCCGCCGCCCTGACAGGTGCCGCGACCGCGGCCCCGCGGGACCCGGCTTGCCTGGAGTTTCCCTTCGGCGTCGCCTTCGGGGCGAAGCGTCGCCGGTCCTCGCCCCGCCCCTTGCCTTCCCTTCAGGAGATTCACATGAACGTCATCAACTCGCTTCGCCGCTGCGCCGTCATCGGTGCCATCGCCACCCTCGCCAGCGGCCATGCCTCGGCCGATGTGCTGAGCGCGGTCACGGCGCCGGCCAACTGGACCTTCGCCGGCGCCGCCCAGGTCGCCATTCCCGGCATGACCAGCGGGCTGTTCGCCAACCCGCTGAATGGCCGCTTCGTCGTGACCTTCTCCGGCGAGTGCGCGGTCAACGCACCGGCGGGCAGCACCAGCGCCTGGACCGACGTGGACATCGTCGTGCTGAACGCTGCCGGCGCCGTGGTGCGCACCCTGCCGCCGACGGTCGGCGCCGCCGACGCCTTCTGCGCGTCGAACGGCACGGTCGGCTTCGACGGCTGGGAGTCCAACTCGATCACCGCGGTCAACGGCACCGGCCTGGCGGCAGGCTTGTACCGTGTGCAGGTGCGCGCCCGGCTGAACGGCGGCGCCACCGGTGGCTGGTTCGGCGAGCGCTCGCTGGTCGTGATCCGCTGACGCCGTGGCGGACGGCAGGGGCGCGCTCGCACATTGTTGCGAACCGCCCCGGCCAGGCCGCCCCGCGCCCACGCGGCGGCCGTAGACTCGCGCAGATGACTGCGCAGGATCCCTCCGCCGTTCCCACCGAGCCGAACCCGGCCGACGCAGGCCCGCGCACCGAGCCCGCCAAGCCGGTGCCGATCCAGGCGGCCACGCCGTTCAAGCGCATGCCTTACGTGCCCAAGCGCAAGCGCGGGTGGGAGGCGATCAGCGTGCCGCTGCCGTTGCAGTTCGCCATCGCGGTGATCATCGGCGTGCTGGTGGCCACGGCGATCGCCGCCGCCTACGTGCGCTGGAGCTCGAAGTCTGCCGCCGAGGCGAACGCACGGGCGACCGCGGCGGAGATCGAGCGCATCGCCCGCGAGAACCAGCAGCAGTTCGAAGCCGAGCAGCGTCTTGCCGCCGAGCGGCAGCGCATCGCCGCCGAGGAAGAGAAGGCGCGCATCGCCAAGCTGCGCGAGGAGCAGCGCCTGGCGGAAGAGTCGCGGCGCAGCGTGCTGAGCGACACCGAGCGCATGGAACAGGCCTTCGCGGCAAGCTACCGCCGGCCGGCCAATTGCACCGACGCAGCCACGCTCGAATGCGCCAACCACTACATCCGCGCCAAGCGCGCCTTCGAGGCGCAGTACACGCGCAACCTGGCGCGCGAGAAGGCGGCTTCGCAGCCCTGAGCGTTGCAGCGCCTGCCACGGCGCCACGCGGTTCGCCTCCCTAGGTCCACACCCACCTGATGGGGATGGGCTCGCGCGGGCCGACCGCGAAGAATGGGTTCCATCGGCACTCCGCCGAGCGACACGATGGAGCGATCACGATGGCCCGCATGACGCACCGCGCCGAGAGCGACACGATCCCGACCCTGCAGCGCCTGTTGCAGGCGCGCGGCCTGGATGTGCGCGACTTCGAGATCGAGGAAGACACCCGATCGGGCATCAGCCAGCTGCTCGGGCTGGCCGGCGGCATCGTGTCCCTGAAGCGGCGTTCGACCGGTGAGATCCGCGTCTACGCCACCGGCCCGGGATCGGCCTGGTACGCAGCGATCTGCGGCGACTTCGACCGCGGCTACTTTCGCGCCGCCACCCCGCCCCGGGCGTTCATCCGCCGCGACGGTGCCGGCCTCTCGGCCCTGTGGGTCTGAGCGCGCGGTTCAGCTGCCCTTCAGCACGCGGACCAGGCCGAACAGGCCGAGCAGGCCGCCGCCCAGCACGCCGCTGGCCAGCAGCCAGACGGTGAAGCCGGCACCGCGGCGCGAACGGCGCGCCGAGACGACCGGCGCGACATAGAAGCCCGAGTGCAGGGAGTAGCCCGTGGTGCTCGGGGCGAATTCGCTGGGGCGCTCGTCCTTCGGCTCGGTTTCCCAGTCGTAGACCTGGGTGTCCTTGAAGTCACGGCGCGATGTCTTGTTCATGGCGCCATTGTCGAAAACCGCGTCAATGGCGGGCAGCCCGCGGCCGCGGGGCCTTGCTTACGTTTTGAAACATGGCCGTGAACTATTACCGGCTCGGCTGCAAGGCTTGATACAGCGCCATGTAGCGCGCCGCGGCACCGTCCCAGGAAAAGTCCTGCCGCATCGCCGTGCCGACCAGCTGGCGCCACAACGGCGTGGCGCCGTACGCCTGCACTGCGCGCAGTAGCGCCGATTCCAGCGCCGCCGGCGTCGCCGCGTCGAACACGAAGCCGGTGGCGCGGCCCGCCTTCACTGCCGCCTCGTCGGCGTCGACCACGGTGTCGGCCAGGCCGCCGACGCGCCGCACCAGCGGCAGCGTGCCGTAGCGCAGCCCGTAGAGCTGGGTCAGGCCGCAGGGCTCGAAGCGCGAGGGCACCATGATGAGGTCGCTGCCGGCGATCAGCCGGTGCGCGAACACCTCGTCGTAGCCGATGCGCACGGCCACCTGCGACGGGTGCGCGAAGGCGGCGGCGGTGAAGGCGGCTTCCAGCACCGGGTCGCCGGTGCCCTGCACCACCAGCTGCGCGCCGCTGCGCAGCAGCGCCGGCAAGGCGGCCAGCACCAGGTCGAGCCCCTTCTGCGCGGTCAGCCGGCTGACCACGCCGAACAGCGGCGCCTGCGGGCGCTGCTCGAGCCCGACCTCCTTCTGCAGTGCCGCCTTGTTGCGCGGCTTGCCGGCCATGTCCTGCACCGAGTAGCGCGCCGCCAGGCCGCTGTCCGTGGCGGGGTCCCACACGGCGCCGTCGACGCCGTTGAGGATGCCGCTGACGTCGGCACCACGCCCGCGGATCACACCGTCGAGGCCGCAGCCGAACTCGTGGGTGGCGATCTCGTGCGCGTAGGTCGGGCTGACGGTGGTGATGCGCTGCGCGTACTTCAGCCCCGCCTTCATGAACGACAGCTGGCCGTGGAACTCGAGGCCGTGCGACTGCATGAAGCGCGGCGGCAGGCCGAGCTGGGTGAAGTCATGCTGTGCGAACAGGCCCTGGAAGGCCAGGTTGTGCACCGTGAACACCGATGACGCCGTGGTGCCCGGGTGCGCCGCCATGTAGGCGCAGGCCATCGCCGCATGCCAGTCGTGCGCGTGCAGCACCTGCGGCATCCATTCCGGGTCCATTTCACCGGCGGCCAGATGTGCCGCCATCCAGCCCAGCAGCGCAAAGCGCTGCAGGTTGTCCGCCCACTCGCTACCGTCGGACGCCTGGTAGGGGCCGCCGCTGCGCCGGTAGAGCCAGGGCGCGTCGACGACGTAGGCCGGGATGTGGCTGTAGGGCATCGTGCCCAGGCGCAGCGCCACGCGGCCGGCGCCGAACAGCGGGCCGAGCTCGGCCAAGGTCTTCTGGTGCAGCACCGCGTCGACGATCGCCGGGTAGCCCGGCAGCACCAGGCGCACGTCGGCACCGGCGCGCACCAGGGCCTGCGGCAAGGCGCCGGCCACGTCGGCCAAGCCACCGGTCTTGACCAGCGGAAAGACCTCCGCGGCCACGTGCAGCACTCTCATCGGTCGCCGGCCTCGAGCTTGTTCAGCATCTCGCGCGTGACCAGCGTGATGCCGTTGTCGGTGCGGAAGAAGTTGTTCGCGTCGGCCGCGGCGTCCTCGCCGATCACCATGCCATCGGGAATGCTGCAGCCGCGGTCCACCACCACCCGGGTCAGCCGGGCGCCGCGACCGACCTGCACGCCGGGCAGCAGCACCGCCCAGTTGACGCTGGCGTGCGAATGCACGCGCACGCTGGAGAACAGCACCGAGCGGAACACCGCGCCCGAGACGATGCATCCGCCCGAGACCATCGACTCGATCGCCATGCCGCGGCGGTCGTCCTGGTTGTGCACGAACTTGGCCGGTGGCAGCTGCGGCTGGTAGGTCCAGATCGGCCAGCGGGTGTCGTAGAGGTTGAGCAGCGGGTCGGTGGCGGTGAGGTCGATGTTGGCATCCCAGTAGGCATCGATGGTGCCGACGTCGCGCCAGTACGGCTCCTCGTTCAGGCGCGTGCCGACGGCACTCAGCTCGAACGGATGCGCGGCCGCGCGGCCGTTGCGCACCGCGTGCGGAATGATGTCCTTGCCGAAGTCGTGGCTGGAGTTGGGGTCGTTGATGTCGCGCTCCAGCTCCTTGTAGAGGTAGCGCGCGTTGAACACGTAGATGCCCATGCTGGCCAGCGAGCGGTCCGGCTTGCCCGGCATCGCCGGCGGGTCGGCGGGCTTCTCGACGAACTCGGTGATCAGGTTCTTCTCGTTGACCGCCATCACGCCGAAGGCCTTGGCCTCATCGCGCGGCACCTCGATGCAGCCGACCGTGCAGTCGCGGCCCTTGGCGACATGGTCGGCCAGCATCAGCGCGTAGTTCATCTTGTAGATGTGGTCGCCGGCGAGGATGACGATGTAGTCGGCGCCGTAGCTGGCCAGGATGTCCTGGTTCTGGTACACGGCGTCGGCCGTGCCGCGGTACCAGCTCTCCTCGTCGACCCGCTGCTGCGCCGGCATCAGGTCGACGAACTCGTTCATCTCGCTCTTCAGGAAGGCCCAGCCGCGCTGCAGGTGGCGCATCAGGCTGTGGCTCTTGTACTGGGTGATCACGCCGATGCGGCGGATGCCGGAGTTCAGGCAGTTCGACAGCGCGAAGTCGATGATGCGGAACTTGCCCCCGAAGTAGACCGCCGGCTTGGCGCGCCGGTCGGTCAGGTTCTTCAGCCGGCTGCCACGGCCGCCGGCCAGCACCAGCGCGACGGTGCGCTTGGGCAGGTCCAGGCTCAGGGCCAGGTCGTTCGGGGTCATCGGTTCATCTCCTGTGTCGTTGTGGTCGGGCCGACGCGCGGGCACTCCCCGTCCCGATGATCGGCCATTTTGGCGTCGACGCAACAGTGTGGCGCCCCTGCGCGGTGCGCCGGCAGGCACGTCGCGCATGGAGTCGCTGTTGTTACGACGAATTCCGCCGTAACCCCATAGCGAGCGCCATGCCATGGTGCGTGGCAGTGCCCGGCCGGTGGCGTCCGTGGCCCGCGAAATCGGCCGTAACCGGGCTGTTCCGCTCCTGCTGCGCGGGCGTGAAAATTGCGACTCGTCGCCGGTTGACGCTCCCCGGGCCGACAGGGACACTGCGCCCGCCGTCAGGCCGCTGGCGCCGCAGATCGCCACCGAATCACAAAGGATCCCCCGTGGACACGAACACGCTCTCCCCCGCCTCGATGGCCACCGCGCTGGACGATCACCTGCTGAAGACGGTCGGCGTCGCGCCGGCCCAGGCCACCTCCACCGAGCTGATGCAGGCGGTCTCGCAGGTGGCGCGCGAGCAGCTGTCGCGCCGCTGGGTGGCGACACAGGCCAACGAGCGCGACGCCAAGGCACGCCGCGTCTACTACTTGTCGATGGAGTTCCTGATCGGCCGCACGCTGGGCAACGCGCTGGCGGCGCTGGACCTCGGCGAGGCGGCCTCGTCAGCCGTGCAGCAGCACACCCGCAAGCTGGAAGAGGTGGCCGACCGCGAGCCCGACGCGGCGCTGGGCAACGGCGGCCTCGGCCGCCTGGCCGCCTGCTTCCTCGACTCGATGGCCACGCTCGGCCTGCCCTCGTTCGGTTATGGCATCCGCTACGAGTACGGCATGTTCGCGCAGGACATCCAGGAGGGCTGCCAGGTCGAGTACCCCGATCCCTGGCTGGCCAACGGCACGCCCTGGGAGTTCCCGCGCGCCGAGGTGAGCTACCCGGTGCGCTTCGGCGGCTGGGTCGAGCACCATGGCGACAAGGCGGTATGGCGCCACGGCGGCGAGGTGGCCGCGAAGGCGCACGACATGGTCATCCCCGGTCATGGCACGGCCAAGGTCAGCACGCTGCGGCTGTGGAAGGCCGTGGCGCCGGCGCACATCGACCTGACCGCCTTCAACACCGGCGACTACGCGCGCGCCGCCGGCATGAAGAACGAATACGAGAACATCTCCTGGGTGCTCTACCCGAACGACAGCACACCGGCCGGCCGCGAGCTGCGCCTGCGTCAGGAGTACTTCTTCGTCGCCGCCTCGGTGCAGGACATCCTCGGCCGCCACCTCGAAGAGCACGGCACGCTGGCCAACCTGGCCGACAAGGTGGCGATGCACCTGAACGACACCCACCCGGCGATCGCCGTCGCCGAGCTGATGCGCGTGCTCTGCGACGAACACGGCGTGGCCTGGGCCACGGCCTGGCAGACCACCCAGAAGGTGTTCTCGTACACCAACCACACGCTGATGCCCGAAGCGCTGGAGACCTGGCCGGTCGGCCTGATGCAGCATGTGCTGCCGCGCCACCTGGAGATCATCTTCCGCATCAACCAGGAGTTCCTCGACTTCGCGGCGAAGCAGCGGCCGGGCGACAACGGCTTCCTGGCCCGCCTGTCGCTGATCGACGAACACGGCGAGCGCCGCGTGCGCATGGCCAACCTGTCGATCGTCGGCAGCCACAAGGTCAACGGCGTCTCGGCGCTGCACTCCGACCTGCTGGTGAAGACCATCTTCGCCGACTTCGCGGCGCTGTGGCCCGATCGTTTCACCAACATGACCAACGGGGTGACGCCGCGGCGCTGGCTGGCCCAGGCCAACCCGGGCCTGGCCGGGCTGCTCGACCGGACCATCGGCCCGAAATGGCGGCTCGACCTCGACCAGTTGCAGGGCCTGCGCGACCAGCGCGGCAATGCCGCCTTCCGCGACGAGTTCATGGCCATCAAGCGTGCCAACAAGGCGCGGCTGGCCGAGCACATCGCGCGTGTCACCGGCATCGCGGTCGACCCGGCCAGCCTGTTCGACGTGCAGGTCAAGCGCATCCACGAGTACAAGCGCCAGTTGCTCAACCTGCTGCACGTGGTGGCGCGCTATCAGGCCATCCTCGCCCACCCGAACGCCGGCTGGGTGCCGCGCACGGTGATCTTCGCCGGCAAGGCCGCGTCGTCGTACGCGATGGCGAAGAACATCATCCGGCTGATTCACGACGTCGGCAGCGTGATCAACCGCGACCCGCGTGTCGCCGGGCTGCTGAAGCTGGTGTTCGTGCCGAACTACGGCGTCTCGGTGGCCGAGGTGATCATGCCCGGCGCCGACCTGTCGGAGCAGATCTCCACCGCCGGCACCGAGGCCTCGGGCACCGGCAACATGAAGCTGGCGCTGAACGGCGCGCTGACCATCGGCACCGACGACGGCGCCAACATCGAGATCCGCCAGAACGTCGGCGACGACAACATCTTCATCTTCGGCCTGAAGACGCCGGAGGTGCTGGCGCTGCGCGCCAGCGGCTATCAGCCGATGCGCATCTACGAGAGCAACCCGCAGCTGAAGAACGTGCTCGACGCGATCGCCGGCGGCCAGTTCTCGCCGCAGGAGCCGGGCCGCTACCGCGGCCTGGTCGACTCGCTGCTGTGGGGCGGCGACCATTACCTGCTGCTGGCCGACTTCGCCAACTACGTCGAGACGCAGGCGCGGGTCGACGCGCTGTACCGCCAGGGCGGCGAATGGGCTTCGCGGGCGATCGCCAACGTGGCCGGCATGGGTGCCTTTTCGTCGGACCGCACGATCCGCGAATACGCGCAGCAGATCTGGGGCATGACACCGGCGCCTTGACCTCGGGCAGTTCCACAGCGGTGGTTACCATCGGCGCAGTCCTGCGACTGACGTCCCGATGCTGAACGCCTCCGACATCGAGCTGATCCGCCTCGCCCGGCACGGCGACCCGTTCTCGGTGCTGGGCCTGCACGACGGGACGCTGCGCGCCTTCCTGCCCGGCGCCACGCACGTGCTCGCCGTCGACGCGGCCGACGAGAGCATCCTCGCACCTCTGCTGCTGGTCCACGTGGACGGGCTGTTCGAGGGCGTACTGGCGGCGATGCCGCCGTCGGGCTACCGCCTGCACGTGACCTGGTCCGACGGCAGCCAGGGCACGCTGGAGGACCCGTACCGGTTCCCGCCGGTGCTGGGCGACCTGGACGTGTGGCTGATGGGCGAAGGCACGCACCTGCGGCCCTTCGAGGTGCTGGGCGCTACGCAGCGCGAGATGCTCGGCGTCGCCGGCGTCAGCTTCGCGGTCTGGGCACCCAACGCCTCGCGCGTCAGCGTCGTCGGCGACTTCAACTTCTGGGACGGCCGCCGCCACCCGATGCGGCTGCGCCGCGAGTGCGGCGTCTGGGAGATCTTCCTGCCCGGGCTGGCGGCCGGCGTGCGCTACAAGTACGAGATCGTCTCGCGCGAGGGCGAACTGCTGCCGCAGAAGGCCGATCCGTATGCCTTGCAGAGCGAACTGCGCCCGGCCACCGCCAGCGTCGTCGCCCGGCTGCCCGAGGCCGTGCCGGCCTCGGCGGCGCGCCAGAAGGCCAACGCACTGGACGCACCGGTCAGCATCTACGAAGTCCACCTCGGCTCCTGGCGGCGCAAGCCCGAGGACGGCAACCGCTGGCTGAACTGGGACGAACTGGCCTCGGCCCTGGTGCCCTACGTGCGCGAGATGGGCTTCACCCACCTGGAGCTGCTGCCGGTCTCCGAGCACCCCTTCGACGGCTCCTGGGGCTACCAGCCGATCGGCATGTACGCGCCGACCGCGCGCTTCGGTGACCCTTCCGGCTTCCGTCGCTTCGTCGACCGCTGCCACGCCGAGGGCATCGGCCTGATCCTCGACTGGGTGCCGGCGCACTTCCCCACCGACGCCCATGGCCTGGCACGCTTCGACGGCACCCATCTGTACGAGTACGCCGATCCCCGGGAGGGCTTCCACCAGGACTGGAACACGCTGATCTACAACCTCGGCCGCACCGAGGTGGGCAACTTCCTGGTCGGCAACGCGCTGTACTGGCTGGAGCGCTACGGCGTGGACGGGCTGCGCGTCGACGCGGTGGCCTCGATGCTGTACCGCGACTACAGCCGCAAGCACGGCGAGTGGGTGCCCAACGTGCACGGCGGGCGCGAGAACCTGGAGGCCATCGCCTTCCTCAAGCGCATGAACGAGGTGGTCGGCTCGGAGCGGCCGCAGGCGGTCACGCTGGCCGAGGAGTCCACCGCCTTCCCGGCGGTCAGCCGGCCGACCTACCTGGGCGGGCTGGGCTTCCACTACAAGTGGAACATGGGCTGGATGCACGACACGCTGCAGTACATGGCGCGCGACCCCATCCACCGCCAGTACCACCACGGCGAGATGACCTTCGGCATGGTCTACGCCTTCAACGAGAACTTCGTGCTGCCGATCTCGCACGACGAGGTGGTGCACGGCAAGGGCTCGATGATCGCCAAGATGCCCGGCGATGCCTGGCAGAAGTTCGCCAACCTGCGCGCCTACTACGGCTTCATGTGGGCCCACCCCGGCAAGAAGCTGCTGTTCATGGGCTGCGAGTTCGCCCAGGGCGCCGAGTGGAACCACGACAGCAGCCTGGACTGGCACCTGCTCGGCGACCGTGCCCACGCCGGGGTACAACGGCTGGTGCACGACCTGAACCGCTACTACCGCGCCACGCCGGCCTTGTTCGACGCCGACTTCGACCGCGCCGGCTTCGAGTGGATCGACCACGAGGATGCGCAGCGTTCGGTGCTGAGCTTCCTGCGGCGCAGCCGCGACGGTCGCTCCGAGGTGCTGGTGGCCTGCAACTTCACGCCGACGGTGCGGCGCGGCTACCGGCTCGGCGTGCCGGCAGCGGGCCGCTGGCGCGAGCGCCTGAACACCGACTCCGAGCACTATGGCGGCAGCAACGTCGGCTGCGCCTTCGGCGTCGCCGACAGCGAGACGGTGCCCAGTCATGGCCGCGCACAGTCCTTGCTGGTCGACCTGCCACCCCTGGCCACCGTGTTCTACGAACGACAACCATGACCCTGCAGGCAGGACATCCCTGGCCCCTGGGCGCCCACTGGGACGGCCACGGCATCAACTTCGCGGTGTTCTCTGCCCACGCGCAGCGCATCGAGGTCTGCGTGTTCGACGACGGCGGACAGCGCGAGATCCAGCGTTTCGTGCTGCCCGCCCACGCGCACGACGTCTGGCACGGCTACCTGCCCGGTGCCCGCCCCGGACTGGTCTACGGCCTGCGTGCCCACGGGCCGTGGCGGCCGGAACGCGGCCACCGCTTCAACCCGAACAAGCTGCTGCTCGACCCCTATGCACGCGAGATCGTTGGCCGCTTCGAATGGCGCGACGAACACTTCGGCGCTGACGCGCAGCATGCCGGCCACATGGACATGCGCGACAACGGCGTGCATGCGCTGAAGGCGCGCGTGGTCGACGAACGCCACGACTGGCACGGCGACCGCCATCCGCACACGCCGCTGGACCGCAGCGTCATCTACGAGCTGCACGTCAGGGGCTTCACGAAGAACCACCCCGGGGTGCCCGAGGCGCTGCGCGGCAGCTATGCCGGCCTGGCCTCGGAGGCCGCGATCGCGCACTTCAAACAGCTGGGCGTCACCGCGCTGTGCCTGCTGCCGGTTCACCAGCACATCGACGAGCAGCGCCTCGTCGGCCTCGGCCTCGCCAACTACTGGGGCTACAACTCGATCGGCTTCTTCTGCCCCGACGCCGGCCTGGCCAGCGGCGCGGACGGCCTGTCGGCGCGCGACGAGTTCCGCCGCATGGTGGCCACGCTGCACCAGCATGGCATCGAGGTGCTGCTCGACGTGGTCTACAACCACACCGCCGAGGCCGACGAGCATGGCCCGACGCTCAGCTTCCGCGGGCTGGACAACGCCAGCTACTACCGGCTGCAGCACGACCACAGGGCGCAGTACGAGAACCACACCGGCTGCGGCAACACGCTGGACCCGCGCCATCCGCGCGTGCTGCAGATGGTGCTCGACAGCCTGCGCTTCTGGGCTGGCGAGATGCACGTCGACGGCTTCCGCTTCGACCTCGCCCCGGTGCTCGGCCGCGGCGACCATGGCTTCGACCGCCACGCGCCCTTCTTCACCGCGCTGGCACAGGACCCGCTGCTGTCGCGCCTGAAGATGATCGCCGAGCCCTGGGACATCGGCCCGGGCGGCTACCAGCTCGGCGGCTTCCCCGGCGGCTGGCTGGAGTGGAACGACCGCTTCCGCGACACGATGCGCGCGTTCTGGATCGAAGGCGCCTACACGCGCGGCGACTTCGCGCAGCGCCTGTGCGGCTCGTCGGACATCTTCCAGCCGCGCCATCGTGCGCCGGCCGAGTCGGTCAACTTCATCGTCGCGCACGACGGCTTCACGCTGGCCGACCTGAGCCGCTACGCGCAGCGCCACAACGAGGCCAATGGCGAGAACAACCGCGACGGGCACAGTCACAACCACAGTGCCAACTTCGGCGTCGAGGGGCCGAGCGACGACCCGGCCATCACCGCGCTGCGCGGCCGGGTGACACGCGCGCTGCTGGCCAGCACGCTGCTGTCGCAAGGCACGCCGATGCTGGCCGCCGGCGACGAGTTCGGCCGCAGCCAGCGTGGCAACAACAACGCCTACTGCCAGGACAACGCCATCTCCTGGGTCGACTGGGACGATGCCGACGCCGACCTGCTGGCCTTCACGCGGCGCCTGCTCGCGCTGCGCGCTCAGGCCCTGCCCTTCGCCAACCACTGGTACGACGGCTTGCCCGACCGCCTCGGTCTGCAGGACGTGACCTGGCTGCGTGTCGACGGCAGTGAACTGCATGGCGACGAGTGGCGTCGTCCGGACGGGCGCGTGTTCGGCTGCCTGATCGGCCGGCCGGGCCGCGGGCGCACGCCGCTGCTGCTGCTGGTCAACGGCGACGCCGGCGACATCGACTTCATGCTGCCCGGCGGCACCTGGCAGGCGCTGATCGACAGCAGCCACCCGCGCGGGCTGGCGCAATGGCAGGGCCAGGGCGAGGTGCTGTTCCCCCTGCCCGGGCGCAGCATGCTGCTGTTCGCCGCGCTCGGCCACGAGCTCGACCTTCCTTCGTAGAAAGCCCGACCATGCGCTTCCCACGCGCCAGCGGCATCCTGCTGCATCCCACCTCGCTGCCCGGCCCGCATGGCTCGGGCGACTTCGGCGCCGCTGCCTACCACTTCGTCGACTGGCTGGTCGCGGCCGGGCAGAAGCTCTGGCAGATCCTGCCGCTGGGCGGCATCGGGCCGGGCAACTCGCCGTACATGAGCACATCGGCCTTCGCCGGCAACGTGCTGCTGATCGACCTCGAGGAACTGCAGCGGCGCGGCTGGCTGCTCGACGACGAGGTCGTGCCGCCCGCAGGCGTCGCCGAGCAGCGGCTGAACTTCGCCACTGTCGTGCCGTTCCGCATGGACCGGCTGGCACGCGCCGCGGCACGCTTCGCCACCCGGGCCGGCGACGAGGAGCGCACCGACCTGCAGGCCTTCTGCGAACGTCACGCCGACTGGCTCCCCGACTACGCGCTGTTCATGACGCTCGCCGAGCAGCATGGCTGGCGCGACTGGAGCGACTGGGATGCGCCGCTGGCTTCGCGCAACCCGGTCGCGCTGGCCTCGGCGCGGGAGATCTACAGCGAGCGCGTCGCCTTCTGGACCTTCTGCCAGTGGTGCTTCTTCCGCCAGTGGCTGGCGCTGAAGGCCTATGCCAACGGGCGTGGCGTCGAGATCATCGGCGACGCGCCGATCTTCATCGCCTACCAGAGCGCCGAGGTGTGGGCGCGGCGTGAGTTGTTCGAACTCGATGCGCAAGGCAAGCCGACCGCCGTGGCCGGTGTGCCGCCCGATGCCTTCAGCGACACCGGTCAGCGCTGGGGCAACCCGCTGTACCGCTGGAAGGCGCACGCGAAAGAAGGCTACGCGTGGTGGGTGCAGCGCATCCGCCGCACCTTCGAGCTGGTCGACGTCGTGCGCATCGACCACTTCCGCGGCTTCGCCGGCTACTGGGAGATCCCGGCCAGCGAACCGACGGCCATCCACGGCCGCTGGCTGCCCGGCCCCGGCGAGGCACTCTTCAAAGCCATCGGCAAGGCGCTGGGGCCGCTGCCGATCATCGCGGAAGACCTGGGCGTGATCACGCCCGACGTGACGGCATTGCGCCGCAAGTTCGCCTTCCCCGGCATGCGCATCCTGCACTTCGCCTTCGAGGGCGGCAGCGGCAACGCCTACCTGCCGCACAACCACGACGCCGACTCGGTGGTCTACACCGGCACGCACGACAACGACACCACGCCCGGCTGGTGGGCCTCGCTCACCGACGCGCAGCGCGCGCGCGTGCGCGACTACCTGGGCACAGCCGGCAGCGAGATCCATTGGGACCTGATCCGCGCCGCCTGCGCCAGCGTCGCCGACACCGTCGTACACCCGATGCAGGACGTGCTGGGCCTGGGCGGCGAACACCGCATGAACCTGCCTGGCCGCGGCGAAGGCTACTGGGAGTGGCGCTTCGCGTGGCAGCAGGTGCAGCCCGGCCATGCGCAGCGGCTGGCGCACCTGGTTCAGCTCTATCGCCGCGACGGCACGCCGCTGCAGGGCTGAGCGGCGCCACCAGTGAAGACGGGCGCCGAAGCGCCCGTACAAAGAAAACGGAGCGCCGAAGCGCTCCGTGATCGGATCAGAAGATCGAGGTTCTCAGCGAACCACGGCCATCTGCTCGCGCTTGCCACCCTTGTAGGTGAACAAGGTCAGCGCGCCGTTCTTGATGTCGCCCTTCTCGTCGAACGAGATGGTGCCGGTCACGCCCTTGTAGTTGGCCTTGGCCAGCACCGGCAGGTACTTGGCCGGGTCGGCCGAGCCGGCCTTGACCATCGAGTCGACCATCACCATCGTGGCGTCGTAGACGTACGGGGCGTAGATCTGCACGTCGGCGTTGAACTTCTTCTTGAAGTCGGCCTTGAACTTCTCCATGCCGGCCTTCTGCTCGCCCTCGACACCACCGGCCTCGGCGCAGACGACCTGGTTGTCGGCCATCGAACCCGCGGCCAGCTTCGGCAGTTCGCCCGAGCAGATGCCGTCGCCGCCGAGGAACTTGGCGTTGATGCCGAGTTGCTTCATCTGGCGGATCATCGGGCCGGCCACGGCGTCCATGCCGCCGTAGAAGACCACGTCGGGGTTCTTGGCCTTGATGGCGGTCAGGATGGCGGTGAAGTCGGTCGCCTTGTCGTTGGTGAACTGCTGCTCGGCGATCGCACCACCGGAAGCCTTCACGGCCTTGGCGAATTCCTCGGCGACGCCCTGGCCGTAGGCCGTGCGGTCGTCGATGACGGCGATCGACTTGCCCTTCAGTTCCTTGACGGCGTAGCGGCCCAGCGTGCCGCCCAGGTGCACGTCATCGGCGACGACGCGGAACGCGGTCTTGTAGCCGTTGCGGGTGTACTTGGGGTTGGTCGCCGACGGCGAGATCTGCGGAATGCCGGCGTCGCTGTAGATCTTGGAGGCCGGGATGGTGGTGCCCGAGTTCAGGTGGCCGATGACGCCGTTGACCTTGGAGTCGACCAGCTTCTGCGCGACGGCGGTGCCCTGCTTCGGATCGGCCGCATCGTCTTCGGCGAGCAGCTCGAACTTGGCCTTCTTGCCGCCGATCGTCACGCCCTTGGCGTTCAGTTCGTCGATGGCCATGCGCGCGCCCATCTCGTTGTCCTTGCCAAGGTGGGCGATGCCACCGCTGGTGGGGCCGACGTGGCCGATCTTGACGACCATGTCTTGCGCCGATGCAGCACCTGCGGTCAGCAGGGCGGCCGCAGCCACCACGGCATTGAATTTGACTTGCATGCAATAACCTCCGGTTGGAATGTTGAGAGCGTTCGGGAGAGAGGGTTTTTCTCAACGGCAGGGACGATACTCCAAAAAAAGCACCGTTCCCACCGGGTTGCCTCAGGGGAAACCTGCGCTCGCCACCCCTGACGCTGAGGCCACAACGCGCGGCCTAGCGGCCGCGATGACGGGAGAGTTCCTGGGTGACGGCGCGAGACACGATGTCTCGCAAGGTCGATGCCAGCTCGGTGCGCGCCTCGCGCATCAGTGCATCGGTCGCGCGCGTCAGCGCCGGGGTCAGCACCTCGCGCAGCTTGACTTCGAGCATGAGGTCGATCTGCCGTTGCAGGTCGGCCAAGCACACGCTGCACCAGCGCCTCCTCGTCGATGGCCGCCGCCGGTGGCAGCGCCGCGGGAGCCAGCGGCTGCAAGGGCGCCGGCTCGGTGCGGGCGAACGCCGGCTCGGCTGGCGTCGCGGGCGTGGTCGTGCCCGCCGGCACCGGCTCGGGGATGCGCACGACCTCGGTCAAGGTGGGCACGCGCCCGGGCGGCACCGGTCGCAGGCTCACGACTCGACCTCGTGGCGCTCGATCGGGTAACCCCGCGACGCGTAGTGTTTCCACCGCGAGCGTGCGGCTGCGCGGTCGGCCTCGTCGGTGGAGACGATCTCGACCAGCCGCTCGAAGCTCTCGAAGCCCGCCGGCGCCTCGGCACCGAGGTTGAGCAGCACATCGTGGTGCGGCGCACCATCGAGCGACGTGGCCAGGCACACCGGCGTCTCGCGCAGGCGCTCGGCCAGTGGTCTGGCCATCACGCAGCAGCACATGCGGCACGAACTCGATCGGGTCGAAGCTCCACAGTGCAGCGTCGAGTTCGGCCAGCGCAGCCGCGGGGCCAGTGACGGTCACGCGCGCGTTCTGCCGGGTCGCCTTGCGCAGCAGCCGGCAGGCATAGGCCACCCGCTGCGGCACGTTGAAGTGGAAGCTGACCCGGGTCATCGCCAGAGCCGACTCAGCCGGCCTGGCCGAGCACGAAGTGGGTCAGCAGCGGCACCGGCCGGCCGGTCGCGCCCTTGGCGGCACCCGACTTCCAGGCCGTGCCGGCGATGTCCAGGTGCGCCCAGCGGTACTTGCCGGTGAACTTGCGCAGGAACATCGCCGCGGTGATCGCGCCGCCGGCGCGGCCGGCGACGTTGCCCATGTCGGCGAAGTTGCTCTTCAGTCCCTCTTCGTATTCTTCGTCCAGCGGCATGCGCCAGCAGGGGTCGAGCGAGCCCGCGCCGGCAGCGAGCAGTTCGGCGGCCAGCTTGTCGTCGGCACTGAACAGGCCGGTGTGATGGTGGCCGAGCGCGATCACGCAGGCGCCGGTCAGCGTCGCCACGTCGACCACGCAGGCCGGCTTGAAGCGCTCGGCATAGGTCAGCGCGTCGCACAGGATCAGCCGGCCCTCGGCGTCGGTGTTGAGGATCTCGATGGTCTGGCCCGACATGCTGGTGACCACGTCGCCCGGCTTGATCGCCTTGCCGCCTGGCATGTTCTCGCAGGTCGGGACGATGACGACGAGGTTCAGCTTCGGCTTCAGTTCGGCCACCGCGCGCAGCGTGCCGAGCACGCTGGCCGCACCGCCCATGTCGAACTTCATCTCGTCCATCTCGGCGGCAGGCTTGATCGAGATGCCGCCGGTGTCGAAGGTGATGCCCTTGCCGACCAGCACGATCGGCGCCTGCGTCTTCGCGGCGCCGTGGTACTGGGCGACGATGAAGCGCGGCGGTTCGGCCGAACCCTGGGCGACGGCGAGGAAGGAGCCCATGCCCAGCTTCTCGATCGCCTTGCGGTCCATCACCTCGACCTTCAGGCCGAACTCCTTGCCGAGCTTCTTCGCCTGTTCGCCGAGGTAGCTCGGCGTGCAGTGGTTGCCGGGCCGGTTGGCGAGCTCGCGCGCCAGCGTGACGCCGGCAGCGATCGCCTCGCCGCGCGCCAGGCCCTGCGCCGCCGCCTTCGCGGTGGCCTTGTCGGCCAGCAGCGTGACCTTGGCGAGCGCGCCGGCCGCCGGCGCGCTGGGCTTGGTGTAGCGGTACACGTAGGTGGCTTCGCTGACCACGGAGACCAGCGCCTCGGCCTGCGCGGCCGACAGCTCGCCGGTACCGCTCAGTCCGACCGCCGCGTGCTTCGCGCCCCCGCCCTTGATCGCCGCGACACCCGCCGCGAGCGCCGCCTTGACCGACTTCGCCGTCGGCGCGCCACAGGCCACGAACACCAGCCGCGCCGCCTTCACACCCTGCGGCCGCAGCAGCGTCACGGTCTTGCCGCGCTTGAACTCGAAGTCGCCCTGCGCGACCGCATCGGCCAGCGCCTTCTTCACGCCGGCGTCGAGCGACGCATCGGCCTTGTCGCCGCCGATCACCACGATCAGGGCATCGCAGGCCACCGACCCCCAGGCGTCGAGCGTTCCGAGCTGATGACGAAAGTCCATAATCCCCGCCAGTTTCACGAAGCGCACGATGTTATTCGATTCCACCCTGCGGGCCGACCTCGCCCGCAGTTTCGGCGCGACGCTGGTCGTCATCCTGACCATCGTGCTGACCATGTTCCTGATCCGCACGCTCGGCCAGGCCGCGGTCGGCCGCGTGTCGCCGCAGGACGTGGTCCTGCTGCTCGGCTACACCGCGATGGGGCACCTGCCGACCATGCTCGCGCTGTCGCTGTTCATCTCGGTGGTGGCCACGCTCGGGCGCATGTACCGCGACAGCGAGATGACCATCTGGTTCGCCAGCGGCGTCGGGCTGACGCGCTTCGTCGCGCCGGTGCTGCGCACCAGCTGGCCGGTGCTGGTGGTGATCGGCGCGCTGGCGCTGTTCGTCTGGCCCTGGGTCAACCAGCGCGCCACCGAGCTGAAGGACCGCTTCGAACGCCGCTCCGACCTGTCGCGCGTCGCGCCCGGCCAGTTCCAGACCTCCAGCGACGGCCGCCGCGTCTTCTTCATCGACCGCGACTCCGAGGACGGCCGCACCGGGCGCAATGTTTTCATCCTGTCCAGCCAGCCGGGCAGCGAGTCGGTCACCTCCGCGAAGACCGGGCGCATCGAACTGCAGGGCGACGATCGCTTCCTGGTGCTCGACCGCGGCCAGCGCAACGAGGAGGCGCGCGACACCGGCGAGAAGACGCTGTCGCGCTTCGAGACCTACCGGCTGCTGATCGGCGAGCGGGTGCTGTCGCGTGTCGAGGAACTGCCGCCGCGCGCGACTGCCAGCCTGGCGCTGCTGCGCACGCCGACGCCGCGCAACCAGGGCGAGCTGACCTGGCGCCTGGGCCTGCTGCTCGGTGCCGCCAACCTGCTGCTGCTGGCCATTCCGCTGTCGGCGGCGAATCCGCGGCGGGCGAGCAACTGGAACCTGCTGTTCGCGCTGCTGACCTTCGTCGTCTACTACAACGTGATCAACCTGTCGCAGGCCTGGGTGGCCGCCGGCCGCATGGGCATGGGCACCGCGCTGGCCAGCTTCCACGGCGGCGCCTTCGTGCTGGCGCTGCTGCTGCTGTGGTGGCGCGAGCAGGGCAACCGGCGCCTGCGGCCGATCCGGCGGGTAGCCGCGTGAGGACCGTCCGCCGCCTGTTCTACCGCGACATCGTCAGCTCGGTGGGCTTCGTCGCGCTGGCCTTCCTGTCGCTGTTCTTCTTCATCGACTTCGTCGAGGAGCTCGGCGACGTCGGCAAGGGCTACACGCTGCTGCACGCGACGGCCTACTCGCTGCTGCAGGCGCCCGGCCACCTGTACGAGCTGATGCCGATCGCGGTGCTGATCGGCACCATCTACGCGCTGGCGCGGCTGGCGCAGTCGTCGGAGTACACCATCCTGCGCACCGGCGGCCTGGGGCCGGGCCGTGCGCTGGCGCTGCTCGCCGGGCTGGGCCTGAGCTTCGCGCTGACCACCTACGTGGTCGGCGACTGGATCGCGCCGTTCAGCGAGCGCCAGGCCACCGAACTGCAGGCGCGCGCCAAGGGAAAGCTGCGCATCGGCAGCGCCGGCGCCTGGCTGAAGGACCGCGCCAGCACGCCGCAGGGCGAGCGCAGCTATTCGGTCAACGTCGGCTCGTCGGGCATCGACGGCACGCTGCAGGACGTGCGCATCTTCGAGTTCGACAGCGACGGCCGCCTGGTGCAGCGCATCGGCGCCGCCACCGCGCGCATCGCCGACGACGACACCTGGCAGCTCGGCGACGTCAGGCTGACGCACTGGAACACCGCCGCCGGCGCCAGCCAGGCCGTGGCCAGCGAGGAGAAGCTGTCGACGCTGGCCTGGCACAGTTCGCTGTCGGCCGGGGTGGTCGCCGCAGCGGTGCTGCCGCTGTCGACCATGTCGACCATCGAGCTGTTCCGCTACATCGGCCACCTGGCCGACAACGAGCAGGCCGCGCAGCGCCACGAGATCCAGTTCTGGAAGCGTGCGCTCTACCCCTTCGCCTGCCTGGTGATGATGGCGCTGGCTCTGCCCTTCGCCTACATGCACGCACGCGCCGGCGGCGTCAGCTTCAAGGTCTTCGCCGGCATCATGCTGGGCATCGGCTTCGTGCTGCTGAACAACATGTCGGGCCACCTCGGGCTGTTGCGCAACTGGACGCCGTGGATCGCGGCGTCGGCGCCCAGCGCGCTGTTCCTGCTCGTCTCGCTGGCCGCCTTCGGCTGGCTGGTGCGCTACCGGTGAAGCGCGGCCTGCTGCTGTTCGCCCACGGCGCGCGCGACCCGCGCTGGGCGCTGCCGTTCGAGGACGTCGCACGGCGCATCCGCGCGGCCGACCCGGCCGTGGCGGTGGCGCTGAGCTACCTCGAGTTCATGGCCCCCGGGCTGGCCGAGGCCGGGTCCGCGCTGGCGGCGCAGGGCTGCCAGCGCATCGAGGTGCTGCCTCTGTTCCTCGGTGCCGGCGGCCATGTGCGCAAGGACCTGCCGGTGCTGCTCGAGCAGCTGCGCCAGGCCCACCCCGGGGTGCAATGGCTGTTGCGGCCGGCCATCGGCGAGGACGACGCGGTGGTCGAGGCCATGGCACGCGCCGCGCTGCGACCCCACGACGGCGTCTGATCGGTTTCAGGTGGAATAATCCGCGCGATCCACAGATCGTGCGGAAATATGAACCTGCACCAGTTCCGCTTCGTCCAGGAGGCGGTCCGCCAGAAGCTGAACCTCACCGAGACCGCCAAGGCGCTGTTCACCTCGCAGCCGGGCGTGTCCAAGGCCATCCTCGAGCTGGAGGACGAACTCGGCGTCGACATCTTCGCGCGCCACGGCAAGCGGCTGCGGCGGATCACCGAGCCAGGCCAGCAGGTGCTGCGATCGATCGAGGTGATCATGCGCGAGGTCGGCAACCTCAAGCGCATCGGCGAGGAGTTCTCCAAGCAGGACGCCGGCACGCTGTCGATCGGCACGACGCACAGCCAGGCGCGCTATTTCCTGCCCGAGCCGATCGCGCAGCTGCGCCGCCGCTTCCCCAAGGTCAACGTCAGCCTGCACCAGGGTTCGCCCGACCAGGTGGCGCGCATGGTGATCGAGGAAGTCGCCGACGTCGGTCTGGCCACCGAGGGCCTGGACACCCACGAGGAGCTGGTCACCCTGCCCTGCCACGAATGGCAGCACGCGCTGGTGATGCCGGCCGGCCATCCGCTGGCCCAGCTCGAGCGCATCGAGCTGGAAGACCTGGCGATCCAGCCGCTGGTCTCCTACCACCCGTCGTTCAGCGGCCGTACCCGCGTCGACCAGGCCTTCGCGGCGCGCCGGCTGAAACCGAACATCGTGCTCGAGGCGATCGACGCCGACGTGATCAAGACCTACGTGCGGCTCGGCCTGGGCGTCGGCATCGTCGCCGAGCTGGCGGTGCGCGACGACCCGCCCGGCGGCGAACTGGTGTCGCGCCCGCTCGGCCACCTGTTCGGCCGCAACGTCACGCGCATCGCCTTCAAGCGCGGCGCCTACCTGCGCAGCTTCGTCTACGCCTTCGCCGAGATGCTGTCCGATCGCCTCGGCCGCCAGGTCATCACCCAGGCACTGGCCGGCCAGCAACCGGACTCGCCCGACTACCAGCTCTGACCCCTCCGACCATGAGCAGCACCCTCGCCCGCACGCCCGCCATCACCAGCCGCCTGCCGAACGTCGGCACGACCATCTTCACCGTCATGTCGGCGCTCGCCCAGCAGCACGGCGCGGTCAACCTCGGCCAGGGCTTCCCCGACTTCGACTGCGACCCGGCGCTGCTCGACGCGGTGACGAAGGCGATGCACGCCGGCCTCAACCAGTACCCGCCGATGGCCGGCGTGCCGGTGCTGCGCGAGGCGGTGGCGGCGAAGATCGAGGCGATGTACGGGCGCCGCTACGACGCGGGCAGCGAGATCACCATCACCGCCGGCGCGACGCAGGCGATCATCACCGCGATCCTGGCCATCGTTCACCCGGGCGACGAGGTGATCGTGCTCGACCCCTGCTACGACAGCTACGAGCCGAACATCGAACTGGCCGGCGGCCGCGCGGTGCACGTGCCGCTGACGCCGGGCAGTTTCCGCCCGGACTTCGTGCGCATCGCGGCAGCGCTGAACCCGCGCACCCGCGCGATCATCGTCAACACGCCGCACAACCCGAGCGCGACGGTGTGGACGGCGCAGGACATGCAGCGGCTGGCCGAACTGCTGCGGCCGACAGACACCTTCGTGATCGCCGACGAGGTCTACGAGCACATGGTCTACGACGGCGCGCAACACGAGAGTGTCGCCCGCCACCCCGAGCTCGCGCAGCGCGCCTTCATCGTCTCGAGCTTCGGCAAGACCTACCACGTGACCGGCTGGAAGGTCGGCTACGTGGCCGCGCCGGCAGCGCTGACGGCCGAGTTCCGCAAGGTGCACCAGTTCAACGTGTTCACCGTCAACACGCCGATGCAGCACGGCCTGGCGGCGTTCATGGCGGAACCTCGGCACCACCTCGGGCTGGCGCCGTTCTACCAGCGCAAGCGCGACCTGTTCCGTGCCGGGCTGGCGGGCAGCCGCTTCAGGCTGCTGCCCAGCGAAGGCAGCTACTTCCAGTGCGTCGACTATTCGGCGATCAGCGATCAGACCGAGGAGTCGTTCTGCCGCCGGCTGACCACCGAGGTCGGCGTCGCGGCGATCCCGCTGTCGGCCTTCTACCAGGGCGGCTTCGAGCAGCGCATCGTGCGCTTCTGCTTCGCCAAGAAGGACGAGACGCTGGCCAGCGCACTGCAGCGGCTGGCCGCGCTGTGAGAATCAGTAGCGGTCGGCGTCGCCGCGCTTGAACTTCGGGTCGACCAGGCCCATGAAGTCCGAGCTGCCCGGCTCCGGCATCGGCCGGGTCACGTCCAGGTCGACCTGCACGGTCAGCTGGTTGGTCGGCGCGAAGCCCATCAGCCGGCTGGCAGTGAGCTCCTCGATCGGCTTCTCGGCCGCGTCGCCGTCCATCGGCAGCAGCAGATCGACGGCACGTGCATTGGTCGGGTGCTCGGCCAGGTCGCGCGCGATCGAGTAGAGGAACAGCAGCTCACGGTAAGCCGGCAGGTCGAAGGTCTCGCCTTCGGCGTCCTGGCGCATCAGCGCCGCATCGAGCATGTGCGTGACGCGCAGCGGTTCGTCCCACAGCCGCTGCAGCTGGCGCAGCACCTGCGGATAGTCGTCGAGCGTGCGGCCTTGCGCGAGGTCGTTGTCCCAGTCCGGCGCGTAGGCGCTGAAGCGGCGGTTGAAACGCTCGCGCACCCGCTCGTAGGCGTCGCGGTCGCCGCGGCGGCGGTAGATCTCGAGCAGCTTCAGGTAGGGCAGCGGGCTGGCGCCGCCGCTGCTGCGCACGTGGCCCATCAGCAGGTCGATCGCGGCATCGTCCTGGCCGAGCACGACGAAGAAGTCCGCCTGCTGCTCCAGGTCGATCAGTTCCTCGACCGACAGCTCGCGACGCGGTGCCGGCGCTTCGGCGCCAGGCGGCAGCACCGACACCGGCGCGTCGATCTGCGGCGCCGCGGTGGGCGGATCCTCGTCGGCGGCGGCACGAGCGCTCTCGTGCTCGGTCATCACCGCCGGCTGCGTTTCCTGGCGCGTGGCCGCGGCTTCGTTGACCGGGGGACGTGTGACCACCGGCTTGACTGCCGCCGTCGCGTTCGCCGCACCGGCCGTCGGCGCCAGCCACCATTGCGAGGCCGAGCGCGTCTGCGACTGGCGCCACCACAGCGCGGCCACCGCCAGCGCCAGCAGCGCCGACAGCCACGCCAGGCCGTAGACCAGCGGGTTCGCGTAGCGCGAGGCCTGCGCATCGGCGAGGCTGGACTGCACCGAGGCCAGCGCCTGCTGGGTCTTCTTCGATTCTTCGCGCAATTGGCGCAGCTGCTCCTCGAGCGAGACGATGCGGTCCTGCGCTGCCGACGCCGCTGAGGCCGCCGAGGCCGCGGCCTGGTTCGAGGCAGCAACTTCGGAGGCTGCCGCAGCCACTGCCAGTGCCGCCGCCGCCTGGGTTCGGGCCACCGCCGAGGCCGCCGCTGCGACGGCCGCGGCAGAGCCAGCCTCGAGCTGCAGGCGGGAACCGCCGCTGTTGCGAGCGCTGGACCCCAGCGCGGGGTCGGACCTGGGCTTGCGCTCGCGCGGCTTGGCGGCCGGCGCATCGGTATTGCGTGCCGTTGGCGCCGGCGCGGCAGCCACCGCACGCGGGCGGCTGCGCGGCGCGGCCGACGGCGCTGCGTCAGAGGCCGCACGACGCGGCGCCGACGCAGCCTCGGCCGCCTGCGACACCGCGACGATCGGCGCCACGTCGGACTCGAGGCGCTGCGGCGGCAGCGTCGTCTCCGGCGCCGCCGTACCTGCCAGGTTCATGCCCGGCGGATCGACCAGCATCACGAAGCTGCGGGTCAGGCGCGCCTGGCAGCCGACGGTGAGGGTGATCGTGACCACCGGCTCGTCGATCGCGGTCGTGGTGCTGATGCGGACCTGACGCTCGGCCGGGTTCTGCGCCGGCTCGACGCTGATGCGCAGCGCCGCCGGCGCGACGCGGAAGTCGCCCGACAGAACTTCGGCGGTGACGCACTCGCGCGGCAGCGTGTCGTCGCCTTCCAGCCGCACCGTGGCCGCGAAGTTCAGCGGCTGGCCCAGGTGCGACACGTTGACCGAACGGCCGAAGCCGAGCGACTGTGCGGGCCCGCTCGACAGCAGCAAGGCGGCACCGACGATGGCCAGGGGGGCGGAGAGCGACGCGCGGAGCATTCGACGTATGTGTTCTTTTGCTCGAAGACTCTAGCATGAAGCCACCTGACGGACGCCCGTGGACACGGGGTGTCACCACAGGTGGCCGTGACACAATCGACCGATCCCGCGCTGCCTCACGACCCATGCCTTCCGAACTGCTGTCCGAGCGCCAAGGCGGCGTGCTGATTCTCACGATCAGCGACCCCGAAACCCGCAATACGCTGTCCGAGGCGGTGATCACCGCCGGCATCGAGGCTCTGAGCACGGCCGAGTCGGACGACGAGGTGCGCTGCGTGGTGCTGCGCGGTGCCGGATCGCACTTCTGCGCCGGCGGCAACCTGCAGGGACTGATGGCCCGACGCCAGGCCGGCCCGCCGGCGCAGGCGCGCATGCTCGAGCTGCTGCACCAGTGGGTGGAGGCGATGCGCGCCTGCCCGAAGCCGCTGATCGCCGCGATCGAAGGCGCGGCCGCCGGTGCCGGCTTCTCGCTGGCGCTGGCCTGCGACCTGATCGTCGCCTCGGCCGAGGCACGCTTCATCCTGTCCTACGCCAAGCTCGGCCTGTCGCCCGACGGCGGCGCCACCTGGCAGCTGATGCGCGCCCTGCCGCGGCAGGCCGTGCAGCAGATGGTCTGGCTGGCCGAGCCGGCGAACGCGCAGCAGTTGCGCGACTGGGGCATCGTGCAGACCGTCTGCGAACCCGGCCATGCGGTCGCCGAGGCGCTGCGCATCGGCGATCGCCTGAGCGTGATGGCGCCGAACGCGCTGGCCAGCGCCAAGGAACTGCTCAACGGCGCGCCGAACCGCACGCTGCGCGAGCAGCTCGACGCCGAGCGCGACCACTTCATCCTCAACCTCTTCCACGCCAACGGCGGCGAAGGCATCCAGGCCTTCGTCGGCAAGCGCGCGCCGAAGTTCGAATAGCGGGCCGTGCCTCAGTCGCGGTAGCCAGGGCTCTGCCGGTCCAGGCGGCGCAGCAGGCCGGGCCAGGTCAGCGCCCCGCCGCCCATGCCGCGTGTCACCTGCTTCGCCTGGGCCTGCGCGCCGGCGATGATGCGCGGATCGACATGCACCAGCTCGCGGCTGCCGGCCAGCGCGCGGACCTGGATGGTGCAGACGGTCTCGAACAGGTACATGTTGAGGAAGGCGTCGGCGATGGTCGCGCCCAGCGTCAGCAGGCCGTGGTTGCGCAGCATCAGGAAACTGTTCGTCCCGAGGTCGGCCACCAGCCGCGGCTTCTCCTCCTCGTTCAGCGCCACGCCCTCGTAGTCGTGGTAGGCGAGGCTGGACAGCACGAAGATCGACTGCTGCGACAGCGGCAGCACGCCGCCCTTCTGCGCCGCCACCGCGATGCCGTTGAGGGTGTGGGTATGCAGCACGCACTGCGCGTCGTGCCTCGCCGCGTGGATCGCGCTGTGGATCGTGAAGCCGGCCGGGTTGACAGGGAACGGCGAGTCGTCGAGCTTGTTGCCCGCGGTGTCGATGCGCACCAGGCTCGAGGCGGTGATCTCCTCGAACATCAGCCCGTAGGGGTTGATCAGGAACTCGTTGTCGCGCCCCGGCACGCGTGCGCTGATGTGGGTGAACACGAGGTCGTCCCACTTGAACAGCGAGACCAGCCGGTAGGCGGCCGCAAGGTCGACGCGGGTCTGCCATTCCTCGTCGCTGACCTCGCCGCGCCGGCTGCGGATCTGCAGATCGTTCGCGCCCATGCCTGTCTCCTTGTCGGTGGTTTTGCTCGTGGACAATAGGTTCGCATGATCCGATCATGCTGTCACCTCAGCGACTGAACATGAACACCCCGGTTCTTACACTCGACGAACGATCCAACATCGAGTCGGGTTCTTGGTTCTCGAAACTCTCCCCTGCCCTGCGTCAAGCGATCCTCGCGCGTGCGACGCTGCGCCGCCTCGGCGACGGTGCCACGCTCTCCGCGCGCGGCACGCCGGCGCAGGAATGGGTCGGCGTGGCCAAGGGCGCGGTGCGTGTCAGCTCGGTCTCGCTGTCGGGCAAGCAGGTCACGCTGACCTACGTCGAGCCCGGCACCTGGTTCGGCGACATCGCTCTGTTCGATGGCCTGCCGCGCACGCACGATGCCAGCGCGCATGGCGAGACCACCTTGCTGATCGTGCGCAAGTCCGACTTCAAGGAGCTGCTGAACCAGCACGTCGAGTTGTACGACGCGCTGCTGCGCCTGAACTGCCGCCGCCTGCGCCTGATGTTCGACCAGATCGAGGACCTCAACACCCGACCGCTCGCCGCGCGCCTGGCCAAGCAGGTGCTGCTGCTGGCTCGCAGCTATGGCGTCGAGCAGGGCGACGAGATCCGCATCGGCCTGCCGCTGGCGCAGGAAGACCTGGCGCAGCTGCTCGGAGCGTCGCGTCAGCGCGTCAACCAGGAACTCAAGGGCTTCGAGCGAGAAGGTGCCGTGCGTATCGAGCCGACACGTCTGGTCGTGCTCTCCAAGGACAAGCTGCTGGCCATCGCCGAACGTTAGAACTCCGCCGCGCCGGTCGCGGCTGCGACCGGGCTGTCGCCACCCCTCACCCCCTTGCCGCCATGGACGCCTATTCCGGAACCAAGCCCGTCGCCGACCAGCACGCCTTCGACACCGCGACGCTGCAAGCCCACCTCGAACGGCATCTCGAGGGCTTCCGCGGCCCGCTGACGGTCGAGCAGTTCAAGGGCGGGCAGTCGAACCCGACCTTCAAGCTGGTCACGCCGGGTGCCACCTACGTGATGCGCTGCAAGCCCGGGCCGGTGGCCAAGCTGCTGCCCTCGGCGCATGCGATCGAGCGCGAGTTCACCGTGATGCGCGCGCTGCGCGGCAGCGGCGTGCCGGTGCCGACCATGCACCTGCTGTGCGAGGACGAGTCCGTCATCGGCCGCGCCTTCTACGTGATGGAGTTCGTGCAGGGCCGCGTGCTGTGGGACCAGACGCTGCCCGGCATGAGCACCGCCGAGCGCGGCGCGATCTACGACGAGATGAACCGCGTGATCGCCGCGCTGCACAGCGTCGACGTGCCGGCTGCCGGCCTGGCCGGCTACGGCAAGCCCGGCAACTACTTCGAGCGCCAGATCGGCCGCTGGAGCAAGCAGTACGTCGCCTCGATCACCGAGCCGATCGAGGCGATGGACCGCCTGATGGAATGGCTGCCTGCGCACATGCCGGCCAGCGCGAAGGACGAGACCCAGGTCTCGGTGGTGCATGGCGACTACCGGCTCGACAACCTGGTCTTCCACCCGACCGAGCCACGCATCCTCGCGGTGCTCGACTGGGAGCTGTCGACGCTGGGCCACCCGCTGGCCGACTTCAGCTACCACTGCATGTCGTGGCACATCGCGCCGGGGCAGTTCCGCGGCATCGGCGGCTGCGACCTGGCCGCGCTGGGCATCCCCGACGAACTCGCCTACGTGAAGCGCTACTGCGAACGCACCGGCCGCCCCGACCCCGACGCGGTGATGGCCGACTGGAACTTCTACCTCGCCTACAACCTGTTCCGCATGGCCGGCATCCTGCAAGGCATCGCCAAGCGCGTGGTCGACGGCACCGCCTCGAGCGCGCAGGCCACCTCGGCCGGCGCCGGCGCCCGGCCGCTGGCCGAAATGGGCTGGCGCATCGCCAGCCGCACCTGATCACCCCCGGAGACAGACACACCATGGACTTCAATTACTCGCCCCGCACCCAGGAGCTTCAGGCGCAGCTCAACCGCTTCATGGAGGAGCACATCTACCCGGCCGAAAGCGCGTGGTGGGCCGAGATCGAGGCCAACACCGCGGCCGGCAAGCGCTGGACGCCGCTGGAGGTCATCGAGAAGCTGAAGCCGAAGGCCCGCGCCGTCGGCCTGTGGAACCTGTTCCTGCCGCCCAGTGCCGACGGCCACAAGAACACCTCGGGCAACTACGGCCAGGGCCTGTCCAACCAGGAGTACGCGCCGCTGGCCGAGATCATGGGCCGCGTGCCCTGGTCCAGCGAGGTCTTCAACTGCTCGGCACCCGACACCGGCAACATGGAGACCATCGTGCGCTACGGCACCGAGGCGCACAAGAAGCAGTGGCTGGAGCCGCTGCTCGACGGCAGGATCCGCAGCGCCTTCGCGATGACCGAGCCGGCGGTGGCCTCGTCCGACGCCACCAACATCGAGGCGCGCATCGAGCGCCAGGGCGACGACTACGTCATCAACGGCCGCAAGTGGTGGACCAGCGGCGCCGGCGACCCGCGCTGCAAGATCTACATCTTCATGGGCAAGACCGACCCGAGTGCGCCCAAGCACGCGCAGCAGTCGATGGTGCTGGTGCCGGCGGACACCCCGGGGGTCAAGGTGCTGCGTCCGCTGCAGGTGATGGGCTACGACGACGCGCCGCACGGCCACATGGAAGTGCTGTTCGAGAACGTGCGCGTGCCGGCCAGCAACATCCTGCTCGGCGAAGGCCGCGGCTTCGAGATCGCCCAGGGCCGCCTCGGCCCCGGCCGCATCCACCACTGCATGCGCCTGATCGGCCTGGCCGAACGTTCGCTGGAACTGATGTGCAAGCGTGCCAGCAAGCGGGTTGCCTTCGGCCGCACGATCGCCGAGCAGGGCGTCACGCGCGAGCGCATCGCCGAGGCGCGCTGCATGATCGACCAGGCCCGGCTGCTGACGCTGAAGGCCGCGTGGATGATGGACGTGGCCGGCAACAAGGGCGCCAAGTCCGAGATCGCGATGATCAAGGTGGTCGCGCCGACGATGGCCTGCCAGGTGATCGACTGGGCGATGCAGGTGCACGGCGGCGCCGGCATGAGCCAGGATACGCCGCTGGCCTACTTCTACACGCTGTCGCGCACGCTGCGCTACGCCGACGGCCCGGACGAGGTGCACCGCAACGCGATCGCCAAGCTGGAGCTCGGCAAGTACCTCTGAGCAGCCCGGCCCGGGCCGCTCAACGCGGTTTGGTGTCGTCGAAGCTCTGCCAGGCGGTCGAGCCGCCGGTGCTCGGCCAGTCCTGGTGTTCGCCCTCGCCCAGCTGGGAGGCGACGCGGCGGGCCTGGCCGATCGCCGATTCGAAGATGCCCAGCACGCTGTCCAGCGAGGCCGGGTCTGGATCGAGCAGCTGCAGCCGCAGGTAGGCGCGGCCGCGCAGCGTCATCAGCACGAACGGCGGGTCGTTGACCAGCAGGGTGCCCAGCGCGCGCTCGAGATGCAGGCCCAGCGGCCCTTCCAGCCACGACAGCACCGTGCCCGCGCCCGGCGCGACGGCGCCGAAGTGGCTGCGCAGCACGCGGAACATGTTCAGGTTGGCCTTCGGGAACATCACCAACCAGCGCATCTCCTCCGGCGTGCCGGTGTCGATCTGCGTCTGCAGGCCCTCGGTGAAGCTGTCGTAGGTCTGCCGCTCGAGCTGCTCCATCAGCCGCTTGGACAGCAACAGCATCTGCAGTTCGCTCGGCAGCTTCAGCTCCATGCGGATGCGCAGCTCGCGCCCGGCAATGTAGCTGCGCTGCGGCGGGCCCCACTCCATGCGCCAGGGCTGCTCGTCGAGCCGGCCCTCGACGACGAAGCCTTCGCCTTCGCGCACGCGGCGGAAGTTCAGCGAACGCTGCGCGGCCCAGGCGGCGACGTCGGACCAGGGCTGCGGCTCTTCAGCGCGGCCGGCGAACAGGCGTTTGAACGACTCCAGCATGGCAACAGTCAATCCACTAGAGTGTGGCCACCGGAACCGTGCTGCAGCATCGGAGGGGACGAGGTCATGATCGAAGTGTATTCGTGGGCGACGCCGAACGGCCACAAGGTCCACATCATGCTCGAGGAGTGTGGCCTGCCGTACAAGGTGATCCCGGTGGACATCGGCGCCGGCGACCAGTTCAAGCCCGAGTTCCTGGCGATCAGCCCGAACAACAAGATCCCCGCCATCGTCGACCCCGAAGGCCCCGACGGCGCGCCGATCTCGCTGTTCGAGTCGGGCGCGATCCTGCTCTACCTGGCCGGCAAGACCGGCCGCTTCCTGCCCGCCGACGTGCGCGGCAAGTACGAGGTGCTGGAGTGGCTGATGTTCCAGATGGGCGGGGTCGGCCCGATGCTCGGCCAGACCCACCACTTCCGCATCTACGCGCCGGAGAAGATCGGCTACGCGATCGACCGCTACACCAACGAGGCGCGGCGCCTCTACGGCGTGATGGACCGGCGCCTGGCGAAGAGCAAGTACATCGGCGGGCCTGCCTACTCGATCGCCGACATCGCCGTCTTCCCCTGGCTGCGTTCGTGGAAGAACCAGGGCATCGCCTGGAACGACTTCCCGCACCTGAAGGGCTGGTTCGACGAGATCGCGCATCGCCCCGCGGTGATGCGCGGCGTCGAGGTGCTGGCCGCCCAGCGCAAGCCGCTAGTCGACGACAAGGCGCGCGAGACCCTGTTCGGCGCGACCCAGTACCGCCAGCGCTGAACTCGCCGCGGTATCGCGGCGTGCGCCCGGCGGTGTCGCACGCTGCGGCGCTGCGATGGCGCAAGGCGCGACATGGCGTGGCGCCGCTAGCATCCCGCGCCATCACGATGCTCCGGGAGAAGCGATGGACACGCGACTGGCGCTGTACCGGCTGGCCGACCAGCACCGGCTCGACGCCCGAGCGACTGCGCGGCTGGAGGCGCTGGGCGGTCTGGTCGAGCCGCCCGACACGCTGGCGCGCCGCCTGCCGATCGGCCTGGCCGTTCTGGCCGCCGCACTGCTCGGCCTCGGGCTGATCCTCTGGATCGCGGCGAACTGGGCGACGCTCGGCCGCTTCGGCCGCTTTGCGGTGCTGCAGGGCGCGCTGCTCGCCTTCGGGTTGGCCGCGCTGTGGCGTCCGGCCCTGCGTGCGCCGCTGGCGCTGGTGGTGCTGCTGGCCACCGGGGCGCTGTTCGCCTATTTCGGCCAGACCTACCAGACTGGCGCCGACCCATGGCAGCTGTTCGCGCTGTGGGCGGCGCTGATGCTGCCGCTGGCCTGGGGGCTGCGCAGCGACCTGCTGTGGACGCCCTGGGTGCTGGTCGCCTTCGTCGGCCTGTCGCTGTGGATGCAGGCCCATACCGGCCACCGGTGGCGCGTCGAGCACGACGACCTGGCCGTGCACCTGATCGGCTGGGCCATCGCGCTGGCCATCGTCGTCGCGATGGGTGCGCCGGGCCGGCGCTTCGCCGGTGCCGGGCCCTGGGCCTTGCGCGCGGCGGCGACGCTGGCCGTCGCCGTGATCACGGCCACCGCACTGGGCGGCCTGTTCGCACGCGAGATCGCCGCCCACTACACACTCGGGCTGCTGGCGCTGGCCTTGCTGGCCGGCGCCTTCGTGCCGGTGCGCAGCTTCGACGTGTTCGCGCTCAGCGCCGCGGCACTGGGCCTGAACACGCTGCTGGTGGCGGGCCTGGGCCGGCTGCTGTTCGAACACTCGGGCAGCGGCGACCCGATCGGCCGGCTGTTGCTGCTCGGCGTGGTCGCCGCCGGCTTGCTGGCCGCCAGCGTGAGCGGTGTGCTGCGCCTCGCGCGCTCTCGCGCGGCGACCGGAGTGTCGCAATGAGCGCCCGCCCGCTGCCCGAAGTGCTGCGCGCCGCGCAGGCCGAGGGCCTGCTGCCGGCGAGTGCCACGCTGCCCGACGACGAGAGCCGCCCCTGGCCGGTAGTGCTGCTGACCGCACTGGGCGCCTGGCTGGCCACGCTGCCGCTGCTCGGCGTGATCGGCCTGCTGCTTGGTGACCTGATCGAGCGCAGCATCGGTCCCTACCTGGTCGGCGCCCTGCTGCTCGCCGGCGCGCTGGTCGTGCTGCGCTCGCGTGCGCTGCCGCTGTTCGTCGAGCAACTGGCCTTGCCGGCGCTGCTGACCGGCGGCGGCGCGCTCGGCTTCGGCCTGTTCCGCGACCTCGGCACGGCCGCCGGTGCCGTGCTGCTGGCGCTGGTCGCGCTCGGCGTCGCCGCCGCGCAGCGCGCCGCCTGGCTGCGCGTGCTGCTCGGGGCGGCCGCGGCGGTGCTGCTCGCCGTTGCCCTCACCCCCGGACGATGGTTCTTCGAATCACGCTCGGGCCTGGCCGGCTGGTGGTGGTCCTGGCACATCGTGCTGGGCGCCTGGCTCGTCGCGGTGCTTGCGCCGCGGCCGCGCGGCCGGGCTGCGGCGGTCGAGTCGCTCGCCGCCGGCTGGCTGCTCGCCACGCTGGCCGGCCTGGCCTGGTGGTCGGGCATGAGCTTCCTCGTCGGCGGCGCGATGGGAGGCGGCCTGGTCGGCGAGGTCGCGCAGGAGCTCGGACGCACGGGCGGGCGTGCCGGCGCGTGGCCTGTGCAGCAGGGCCTGTCGGCCGTCCTGGCGCTCGCCGCGGCCGCCTGGGCGCTGCGGCGCTGGCCGCCCTTGCGCCACCCTGCCCCGATCGGGGCTGCGCTGGTGCTGATGGGTCTGGCCGCCTTCATGCCCTCGCTCGGCGCCGTGCTGCTGGCACTGGCCGTGTGTGTCACCAGCCGCCGCTGGCGCCTGGCGACTGCCGCCGCCGTTGCCGCGGCGTGGATCGTCGGCGCCTTCTACTACCAGTTGGCCTGGCCGCTGACCACCAAGGCATTGGTGCTGGCGGCCGCCGGCGCGCTGCTGGCCGCACTGGCCGCCTGGGCGGCACGCCTGGGCACGGCGCAGACTGCCGCCTCGGGCGGTGCATCACCCTCGCCCTCGCCACGAGCAAGCTGGGGCCTGCTCGCCAGCCTGCTGGCCGTGCTGGCGGTTGCCAACGGGGCGATCTGGCAGAAGGAAGCGTTGATCCGCGACGGCCGCCCGCTGTTCGTCGAACTCGCGCCCGTCGACCCACGCTCGCTGATGCAGGGCGACTACATGCAGCTGAACTTCAACCTGCCCGGCGAGCCGGCCGAGCGCCGCGCCGGGCTGCTGCGCGCGCAACGGCCGCAGCTGGTCGTGCACGTCGACCAACGTGGCGTCGCGACGCCGCGGCGCGTCGACGACGGCACGCCACTGGCCGACGGCGAACTGCGCATCGAGCTGAGCCCGAAGGACGGACGCTGGACCCTCGTCACCGATGCCTGGTTCTTCGCCGAGGGCGAGGCCGAACGCTGGTCGCGGGCGAAGTACGGCGAGTTCCGCGTCGATGCGCAGGGCCGCGCCTTGCTGGTGGGCCTGCGCGGCGCCATGCTCGAAGCGCTGTGACACCTCGCCTGACGCGGGTCTTCAGCCGCCTCTTGCACCGCCGCCGGCGGCTGCGCCACTTCGCCCGCCACCCGCTGCAGGACGCCTTCGCCGGCCGCGGCACGCAGGCGGCCGTGCCCGCTGCGCTGACCGACGAACTGCTGCAGGTCGCACGCGACGACGAGGCCGGCGCGCTGGCCCGGCTGAAGTCGCGCCCCGGCGGGCTGAGCCCCCGCGAAGCCGCCGCCCGCCTGGCCCGGCACGGCCCCAACGTCGTCGAGCATGCCGCTGCGCCGCCCTGGTGGCTGCATCTGTGGCATTGCTACCGCGACCCGTTCAACCTGCTGCTCACTGCGCTGGCGCTGGTGTCCTTCGTCACCGAGGATGCCAAGGCGACCATCGTCATCGGCTCGATGGTGGTGCTGAGCACGGTCATCCGCTTCGTGCAGGAGCACCGTTCGACACGCGCCGCCGAAGCGCTGAAGGCGCTGGTCGGCAACACCGCCACCGTGCTGCGCGAGACGGCACGCGAGCTGCCGATCCGCCGCCTGGTGCCGGGCGACATCGTCAGGCTGTCCGCCGGCGACATGGTCCCGGCCGACTGCCGGCTGATCGAGGCGCGCGACCTGTTCATCGGCCAGTCGGCACTGACCGGCGAATCGCTGCCGGTGGAGAAGTTCGCGCGGCGCAGCGAGGCCGGCGACGCAGCGCTGGACCAGCCCAACCTGGTCTTCATGGGCACCAACGTGGTCTCCGGGGCGGCCACCGCGCTGGTCGTGCACACCGGCGCACGCACGGTGTTCGGCGCGCTGGCAGCGCGGGTCACGGCCAGCGACACCGCGCCCAACGCCTTCCAGGCCGGCATCGACAGCGTGAGCTGGCTGCTGATCCGCTTCGCGGCGGTGATGGTGCCCATCGTGCTGCTGGTCAACGGCTTCACCAAGGGCGACTGGCTGCAGGCTTTCCTGTTCTCGCTGTCGGTGGCCGTCGGGCTGACGCCGGAGATGCTGCCGATGATCGTGACCTCGACACTGGCCCGCGGCGCGGTCGCGCTGTCGCGGCGCAAGGTGGTGGTCAAGCGGCTCGACGCGATCCAGAACCTTGGCGCGATGGACGTGCTGTGCACCGACAAGACCGGCACGCTGACGCAGGACCGCATCGCGCTGGCGCGCCACATCGACGCCTTCGGCCAGCCCCTCCGACGAGGTGCTGGCCTTCGCCTACCTGAACAGCCACTACCAGACCGGGCTGAAGAACCTGCTCGATCATGCGGTGCTGGAGCATGTCGAGCTCGGCGAGGCGCTGAAGCTGGACCAGGACTACCGCAAGGTCGACGAGATCCCGTTCGACTTCCAGCGCCGGCGCATGTCGGTCGTGGTGGCGGAGCGCGGGCAGCACCACGAACTGATCTGCAAGGGCGCGCTGGAGGAGATGCTGGCCGTCTGCACGAAGGTGCGCATGGACGGCGCGCAGGGCGTCGAGGACGTGCCGCTGGACGCCGCGCGGCTCGCGCAGGTGCGCCAGGTCGCGCAGGGCCTGGCGGCCGAGGGCCTGCGCGTCGTCGCGGTGGCGATGAAGGAGCTGCCGCCCGACCAGGCGGTCTACGGCGTCGCCGACGAGGCCGGCCTGGTGCTGATCGGCCACGTCGCCTTCCTCGACCCGCCGAAGGAGTCGGCCGCGCCGGCGCTGCGCGCGCTCGCCGGGCACGGCGTCGCCGTCAAGGTGCTGACCGGCGACGACCCGATCGTCGCCGCCCATGTCTGTGCGCAGGTCGGCCTGCCGGCCGCGCCGGTGCTGCTCGGCACGCAGATCGAGGCGATGGACGATGCCGAACTCGCGCGGGCGGTGCCGGTGCACCCGCTGTTCGCCAAGCTGGCGCCGCTGCACAAGGAACGCATCGTGCGCGCGCTGCGTGCCCAGGGCCACGTGGTCGGCTTCATGGGCGACGGCATCAACGACGCACCCGCGCTGCGCGCGGCCGACGTCGGCATCTCGGTCGACTCGGCGGTGGACATCGCCAAGGAGTCGGCCGACGTCATCCTGCTCGAGAAGAGCCTGCTGGTGCTCGACGAAGGCGTGGTCGAGGGCCGAGCGACCTTCTGCAACATGCTGAAGTACATCCGCATGACGGCCAGCTCGAACTTCGGCAACGTCTTCTCGGTGCTGGTGGCCAGCGCTTTCCTGCCCTTCCTGCCGATGCTGCCGCTGCACCTGCTGGTGCAGAACCTGGTCTACGACATCTCGCAGACCGGCATCCCGTTCGACCATGTCGACGCGGAGCTGGTGCGCCAGCCGCTGCGCTGGAACCCGGCCGACATCGGCCGCTTCATGCTGTTCTTCGGGCCGATCAGCTCGGTGTTCGACATCGCCACCTTCGCCGTGCTGTGGTGGGTGTTCGGCGCCGACACGCCGGCCGAGCAGGGGCTGTTCCAGTCGGGCTGGTTCGTCGTCGGCCTGCTGACGCAGACGCTGGTCGTGCACCTGATCCGCACGCCGCGCCTGCCGATCGTCGAGAGCCGCGCCTCGGCGGCACTGTCCGCCATGACGGCCGGCGTCGTCGTGCTGGCGCTGTGGTTGCCGATGGGGCCGCTGGCCGGCGCCTTCAAGCTGCAGCCGCTGCCCGCGCCCTTCTTCGCCTGGCTGGCGGCTATCCTCGCCGGCTATGCACTGCTCGCCTCGCTGATGAAGCGCTTCTACATCCGCCGCTTCGGCTGGCAGTGAACTCGCTCCCCTCGCCATGCTCGCCTCTCCACGCGCGGTCGTTACCGCGGTCTTCTTCGCCTTCGCGGTCGGTCTCGGCCTGTGGGCCGGGGCCATCCCGGCGCTGATGCGCCAGTCGGGCCTCGACGTCGCCGGCCTCGGCATCGCGCTGACGCTGCACACCGGCGCCTACATCGCCGCGATGGCCGGCGGGGGGCAGCTGGCCCGGCTCATCCCGCCGCGGCGGTTGATGCTGCTGGCGATGGCTGCCAACCTGCCCTGCTTCGGCTTGCTGTTCGCCGCGGGCTCGCCGCTGTGGCTGACGCTGGCGCTGACGGCGATGGGGCTGAGTGCCGGCCTGCTCGACCTGGCAATGAACACCGAGGGCACGGCGGTGGAACACGAACTCGGCCGGCCGGTGCTGCTGAGCATGCATGCCTCGGCCTCGGCGGCCTTCGCGATCGGCGCGCTCGCCGGCAGCCTGATCGGCACGCACGCCGGGCCGGCCTGGTGCGCGCTGGTCGTGCTGGCGGTCAGCCTGCCGGTCGCGCTGGCGCTGCAGCGGCTCGGCCCGCGGCCGAACCCGGCGGTGGCGCCGCTGGCCGTGCCTGGCAGCCGTGGCGCCGGGCATGGCGTGGCGCGCGTGGGCATCGTGCTCGGCCTGACCATCGGCGCCGAGATGGCGGCGCAGATGTGGTCGGCGCGCTTCCTCGAACGCCAGGCCGCCGAGCTGGCCGCCTTCGCCGGCGCGGGCGCGGCCTTCTTCGCTGGCTTCCAGGCGGTGGTGCGGCTGCTCGGCGACGCGCTGCGCCGGCGCCTGGGCGACCAGCGTGTCATCCTGGTCTCGCTGCTGATCGCCGCGCTCGGCTTCATGACGGTGGCCAGCTCGTCCTGGTTCGTGCAGAGCCTGGTCGGCTTCGCGCTGGTCGGCCTGGGTACCGCCTGCGTCGTTCCCTGCTGCTTCGCGCTGGTCGCCCGGCGCGCGGCCGAACAGGCCGCCGCGGCATTGGGCATCGCCTCGCTGGTGGCCGGCGCCATCCGGCTGCCGACGCCGCTGGTGCTCGGCGCGGTGGCTGCGGCCTGGGGCGATGCGCAGGTCTTCGCGCTGGTCGCGGCGGGGCTGGTGGTGGCGCTGCTGCTGTCGCGTGGATCAGCGGCCTGAACGCCGAGGCTGGCCTGCCCGGAGGGACTCGAACCCCCGACCTGCTGCTTAGAAGGCAGCTGCTCTATCCAGTTGAGCTACGGGCAGCGCGGGAGGCGTGATGAAGATGGTCGGGGTGAGATGATTCGAACATCCGACCCACTGCTCCCAAAGCAGTTGCGCTACCAGGCTGCGCTACACCCCGAACGAGCGCGATTGTAGTGGCCGGCCCCGCCGCACGTCAGCCCGCGGCCGCCGGCGCCGGCAGCGCCAGCTGGCGCGACACCGCCATGCATTGCCGGATGTGCTGCTCGCAGACGTATTTCAAGGCCGAGAAGGTCAGCGCCGCCGAGAGCGCCTGACCGGCGATCGGCACGTACTTGGCCGCCTGCTGCGTGGTCAGGCGCACGCCGACCAGCTTGAGCAGGGTCATCACCAGTTCGCGCGTGACCAGCCGGCCGACCAGCAGGCTGCCACCGGCGGAGATCGCCTTGTAGACCACCAGGCGCCGGTCCGGGGCGAGGCGCTCGACCTGCTCCGGCGTCAGCCCGAAAGCGCGGTTGATCTCGGGGATCAGCTTCATCAGGATGCCGACGTCGGTGACCCAGTCGATGCCCGGCACCGGCACCAGCGCCACGCCGGCCCCGACCAGCGCGCGCTGGGTGACCAAACGGCGGCACTGCCGTGCGACCGCGTCGATCTGGGTCGGCGTGTCGGGCACCACCACCCACTCCGTCGGGCTGCCCATCACCGGCGCAGGCTCAGCCGCCGCCGGTCCTGCCGGGGCCCTTGAGCTTGCCGACGACGAACAGCAGCACGATCGCGCCGAGCACCGAGCCGATGAAGCCCGCACCCTGCCCGGCGGCGTACCAGCCCAGCGCCTGGCCGACGAAACCGGCCGCGAACGAGCCGGCGATGCCGAGCACCGTCGTCAGGATGATGCCCAGGCTCTGCGTGCCCGGCAGGACCGCCCGCGCGACCAGCCCGACGACGAAGCCGACCAATGCCATCCACAGGTATTGCATGAATGCACTCCCTTGCACGAGATCCGCCGGGGCAATGTACCCCAAGCGCCCCGCGGCTTCAGCGCTGCATCTGCTCCCACGCCTTCTCCAGCCGCTTGACGCTGACCGGCTGCGGCGTGCGAAGTTCCTGTGCGAACAGGCTGATGCGCAGTTCTTCCAGCAGCCAGCGGAACTCGTCGAGGCGCGGATCGGCCACACCCTTGCGCTCGGCCAGCGCGCGCAGGAAGCGCTGTTCGAGCGGGCGCAACTCGGCCAGGCGCTGCGCATCGCGGGCCGGGTCGGCGCGCCACTTGTCCAGCCGCATCTGAATGCCCTTCAGGTAGCGCGGCAGGTGGGCCAGCGCCGCCCAGGGCGTGCTGGCGACAAACCGTTTGCCGACCAGGCGGACGAGCTGCGCGGCCACGTCGTCGGCAGTCTCCTTGGCCGGCTTGCTGTCCTTCAGCTTGCGCTGCGCGGCGCTCCACTCGAGCAGCACGACACCCGCGGCACGGGCGATCTCGTTGGCGATCAGCGTCAAGCCGGCCGCGCCCCTCTTCGATGCGCCTCGCGAACGAGGCCGCCTCGGTGGGCAGCGGCTCGGTCAGGAAGGCGCGCTCCAGCGCCAGCTCGACGATCTGTTCGCGCAGCTCCTCCGCGCTGCCCAGCGGCATGAAGGCCACCGACATCTTCTGCAGGTCCGGGATGTTCTTCTCGAGGTACTTCAGCGCATCGCGGATCTGCAGTGCGACCAGACGGCGCAGGCCGCCGCGGTGCTTCGCGGCGGCGACGTCGGGCTCGTCGAAGACCTCGATCTCGACGTGATCGCGGTGGTCGATCAGCGCCGGGAAACCGACCAGCGACTGCCCACCCTTGCGCAGCTCGAGCAGCTCGGGCAGTTCGCCGAAGGTCCAGGCGGTGTACTTCTCGGCCGGGCGCTCGGCGACGGCCTTGTCGGGCGCCACCGGCTTCGCGGCGGCCTTGGCCGCGCTCGGTGGCGCCGTGGCCGCTGCCGGCGCCGGCGCCGCGGCCACCTTCAAGGCCGCCAGCGCCTGGAAGGCCGAGCGCGCCTGCCCGCCCAGCTCGGCCTTCAGCGTCGCCAGGTTGCGCCCGGTGCCGAGCTGGCGGCCATGTTCGTCGACGATGCGGAAATTCATCGCCAGGTGCGGGCTCAGCTGCTCGCGCTTGAAGTCGTTGCGCTGCACCGCGAGCTGGGTGCGTTCGCGCACGTGGCGCAGCAGCACCTCGACCAGGTCGCCCTGCGCGAACTCCGCCTCGGCGACGAACTCCTCCGCATACCCGGGCAAGGGCACCAGGCGCGAGCGCGGCCGCTGGTGCAGCGTCTTGACCAGCGCCAGCACCTTGTCCTTCAGCATCCCGGGCACCAGCCAGTCGCAGCGCTCCTCGCTGACCTGGTTGAGCACGTAGATCGGTACGGTGACGGTGATGCCGTCCTTGGCATCACCCGGCTCGTGCAGGTAGTTCGCCGCGCAGTCGATGCCGCCGAGGCGGATGGTCTTCGGGAACGCCGCGGTGGTGATGCCGGCGGCCTCGTGGCGCATCAGCTCGTCGCGGGTGAGCATCAGCAGGCGCGGTTGGCGCTTCGATTCCTCGCGGTACCAGCGCTCCAGCGTCGCGCCGCTGACCACCTCGGCCGGGATCTGCGCGTCGTAGAAGGCGTGGATCAGCTCGTCGTCGACCAGCACGTCCTGCCGGCGCGACTTGTGCTCGAGCTCCTGCACCTGCGCGATCAGCTTGCGGTTGGCGGCCAGGAAGGGCAGCCGCGTGTCCCATTCGCCGCCCACCAGCGCCTCGCGGATGAAGATCTCGCGTGCCGCCTTCGCATCGACGTTGCCGAAGTTCACCCGCCGGTTGTTGTAGACGACGATGCCGTACAGCGTGGCGCGCTCCAGCGCCACCACCTCGCCGGCCTTCTTCTCCCAGTGCGGTTCGAGCAGCTGCGTCTTGATGACATGGGCCGCGATGCCGGGCAGCCAGGCCGGGTCGATCGCCGCGATGCCGCGGCCGAACAGGCGCGTGGTCTCGACCAGCTCGGCGGCGACGATCCAGCGCCCCGGCTTCTTCGACAGGTGCGTACCCGGGTGGCGGTGGAAGCGGATGCCACGCGCGCCGAGGTACCAGTCCTCGTCTTCGCTCTTGCAGCCGATGTTGCCGAGCAGCCCGGCGAGCAGCGACAGGTGCAGCTGCTCGTAGGTGGCCGGCGAGGTGTTCAGCCGCCAGCCATGTTCGGCGACCACGGTGTGCAGCTGCGAGTGCAGGTCGCGCCATTCGCGCACGCGCCGCGGCGAGACGAAGTTGTCGCGCAGCAGCTGCTCCTGCTTGCGCAGGCTGATCTTGTGCTCGCCGTGGCCTCCCTTGCTGTCCTCGAGCCACTTCCACAGCTTCAGGTCGCCGCTGAACTCGGAGCGTTCGTCGTCGAACTTCTTGTGCGCGGCGTCGGCAGCCTGCTGCTGCTCGAGCGGCCGGTCGCGCACGTCCTGCAGGCTGAAGGCGCTGGCGATCACCAGCACCTCGGTCAGCGCATGGCGATCGCGCGCCTCGAGGATCATGCGCCCGACACGCGGGTCCAGCGGCAGCTTGGCCAGCTCGCGGCCGATCGCCGTCAGCTGGTTCAGCTCGTCGACCGCGCCGAGCTCGGACAGCAGCTGGTAGCCGTCGGCGATCGCGCGCCGCGGCGGCGGCTCGAGGAAGGGGAAGTCCTCGACGTCGCCCAGGCCCAGCGCCTTCATGCGCAGGATCACGCCGGCCAGCGAGGAGCGCAGGATCTCCGGATCGGTGAAGCGCGGCCGGCCGGCGAAGTCCTTCTCGTCGTAGAGGCGGATGCAGATGCCGTTGGCGACGCGGCCGCAGCGGCCGGCGCGCTGGTTGGCCGCGGCCTGGCTGACCGGCTCGATCAGCAGCTGCTCGACCTTGTTGCGGTAGCTGTAGCGCTTGACACGCGCCGTGCCGGCGTCGATCACATAGCGGATGCCCGGTACCGTCAGCGAGGTCTCGGCGACGTTGGTGGCCAGCACGATGCGCGGCGCGCCGTGCGGCTCGAAGACGCGGTCCTGCTCCTGCTGCGACAGGCGCGCGAACAGCGGCAGGATCTCGACACCCGGCGGATGGTGCTTGCGCAGGTGCTCGGCGGCCTCGCGGATCTCGCGCTCGCCGGGCAGGAAGACCAGCACGTCGCCGCTGCCCTCGCGCCGCAGTTCGTCGACGGCCTCGCCGATCGCGTCGTTGAGGTCGAACTCGCGCGACTCCTCGAACGGCCGCCAGCGCTGTTCGACCGGGAACAGCCGCCCCGAGACCTGGATGACGGGCGCCGGCCCGTGCCGCGACGCGAAGTGCTGCGCGAAGCGGTCGGCGTCGATGGTCGCCGAGGTGACGACGATCTTCAGGTCGGGCCGGCGCGGCAGGATCTGCCGCAGGTAGCCGAGCAGGAAGTCGATGTTGAGGCTGCGTTCGTGCGCCTCGTCGATGATCAGCGTGTCGTAGGCCTTCAGCAGCGGGTCGCTCTGCGTCTCGGCTAGCAGGATGCCGTCGGTCATCAGCTTGACCGAGGCGCCGCGCTGCAGGCGGTCCTGGAAGCGCACCTTGTAGCCGACCACCTCGCCGAGCGGCGAGTTCAGTTCCTCGGCGATGCGCTTGGCGACGCTGGAGGCGGCGATGCGCCGCGGCTGCGTGTGGCCGATCAGCCCCTTGCCGCCGGCGCCCCAGCCACGGCCGAGCGCCAGCGCGATCTTCGGCAGCTGCGTGGTCTTGCCCGAGCCGGTCTCGCCGCAGACGATGACGACCTGGTGCTCGCGCATCGCCTGCGCGATCTCCTCGCGCCGGGCCGAGACCGGCAGCGATTCGGGGAAGGTGATGGCCGGGACGGCGCTGGTGACGGAAGAGGACACGGGGCGCGGATTATCCGCGCCCGGCAGGCCGGCCCGCTCAGGCCGCGCGCGGCGTGTAGGTGATGATGTTCAGCGCCGCGCCCTGACGGTCGAGGATCACCGCGAAGCGGCCGACCTCGGGAATGTCCTGCGGGCCGACGATCACCTTGCCGCCGAGCTCGGTGCAGCGCTTCGCGGTGGCGTCGACGTCGGCCACCGTCACGTAGCAGCCCCACATCGACGGCATGCCGGCAGAACCCGGCGGCATTCCCATGACACCGCCGATCGAGGTGCCCCCGGCCTTGACGACGTTGTAGGTGCCCTGCGGCATGGGCATGGCATCGAAGGTCCAGCCGAACAGGCTGCCGTAGAACTCGGTCGCCGACTTCGGGTCGGTCGTCATCAGCTCCGACCAGCTGAAGGCGCCGTGGGTGGTGTAGACGTCCATGCGAATTGCTCCCCTGATGGAACCGGAGGGCCGATGCTGCGCCGCGGATGCCGCGACGTCAACGCGCACGAGGCGCTGCGGCACAATCGCGCTCGCGCCTCCTTCCTGCCTGCCCCTGCGTCGATGAGCCTCGTCTTCCCTCACACCTTCGTGCCGTGGTTCCGCCACGTCGCGCCGCACATCCACGCCTACCGCGGCAAGACCTTCGTGGTCGCGATCGCCGGCGAGCTGATCGCCGCCGGCAAGCTCGACCGCTTCGCGCAGGACCTGGCCATCCTTCACGCGATGGGCATCCACCTGGTGCTGGTGCACGGCTTCCGGCCGCAGGTCAACGAACAGTTGCGCGTCAAGGGCCATCCGGCGCGCTACAGCCACGGCATGCGCATCACCGACGCGGTGGCGCTGGACTGCGCGCAGGAGGCCGCCGGCCAGCTGCGCTTCGAGATCGAGGCGGCGTTCTCGCAGGGCCTGCCGAACACGCCGATGGCCAACGCGATCGTGCGCGTGGTGTCGGGCAACTTCCTGACCGCGCGGCCGGTCGGCATCGTCGACGGCGTCGACTTCATGCACAGCGGCGTGGTACGCAAGGTCGATGCGGCGGCGGTGCGCAAGGCGATCGACACCGGTGCGCTGGTGCTGCTGTCGCCGTTCGGCTTCTCGCCCACCGGCGAGGCCTTCAACCTGACGATGGAAGACGTGGCGACCAGCGCCGCCGTCGCGTTGCAGGCCGACAAGCTGCTGTTCATGACCGAGGTGCCGGGCATCCGCGAGAAGCCCGACGACGCCGACAGCCCGATCGACACCGAGCTCGCGCTGGCCGACGCCGAGCGCCTGCTCGCCGCGCTGCCGGCGCCGACCCAGCCGACCGACACCGCCTTCTACCTGCGCCATTGCGTGAAGGCCTGCCAGGGTGGCGTCGAACGTTCGCACATCCTGCCCTTCGCGACCGACGGCGCGCTGCTGCTGGAGGTGTTCACCCACGACGGCATCGGCACCATGGTCGTCGACGAGAAGCTGGAGAGCCTGCGCGAGGCCGGCGCCGACGACATCGGCGGCATCCTGCAGCTGATCGAGCCCTTCGAGACCGACGGCACGCTGGTCAAGCGCAGCCGCACCGAGATCGAACGCGACATCGGCCACTACACCGTGATCGAGCACGACGGCGTGATCTTCGGCTGCGCGGCGCTGTACGCGTTTCCGGAGTCACGCACCGGCGAACTGGCGGCACTGACGGTGTCGCCGAACGTGCAGGGCCAGGGCGATGGCGAGCGCATCCTCAAGCGCGTCGAGCAACGTGCCAAGGCGATGGGGCTGGAAAGCATCTTCGTGCTGACCACGCGCACCATGCACTGGTTCATCAAGCGTGGGTTCGCCCAGGTCGACCCCGACTGGCTGCCCGAGGCGCGCAAGCGCAAGTACAACTGGGACCGGCGCTCGCAGGTCCTCGTCAAGAAGCTTTGAAAGGAGTCACACCATGGCCCGCACCGTTCAGTGCACGTACCTGAAGAAACAAGCCGACGGGCTCGACTTCGCGCCCTATCCCGGCGAGCTGGGCAAGCGCATCTACAACGAAGTCAGCAAGGAGGCCTGGCAGCTGTGGCTGAAGCACCAGACCATGCTGGTCAACGAGAACCGGCTGAACCTGGCCGACCAGCGCGCCCGCCAGTACCTCGCCCGCCAGATGGAGAACTTCTTCTTCGGCCAGGGTGCCGAACAGCCGGCCGGCTACGTGCCGCCGTCGGCCTGAGCCGTCGCGCCCGGCCTTGATCTCCCTCAACGAAGGCGAACAATAGTGAGAACGATTCGCGTTGGAACCTAGAATGCGGGCTCCCGAAAACTGGAGCCCGCATGAAGACCCGTCTCGCGATCCTCGCCTCGCTCGCCGCCCTGGTGGCCGCTGCTCCTGCCGCCGCGCAGGACAAGGTGCTCAACCTCTACTCTGCGCGCCACTACCAGACCGACGAGGCGCTGTACGCCAACTTCACCAAGGCCACCGGCATCACGATCAACCGCGTCGACGCCGATGACGCCGGCATCCTCGCCCGCCTGAAGAGCGAAGGCACGGCCAGCCCGGCCGACGTGATCCTGCTGGTCGATGCGGCGCGCCTGTGGCGCGGCGAGACCGACGGCCTGTTCCAGCCGGTCAAGTCGGCCGTGCTCGAACAGCGCATCCCCGCCACGCTGCGCGGCGCCGACGCCGGCCAGGGTTCGCAGTGGTTCGGCTTCTCGACCCGCGGCCGCGTGATCGTCTACAACAAGGCCAGCGTGGCCAAGGACGACGTCGACACCTACGAGGAACTCGGCGATCCGAAGAACAAGGGCAAGGTCTGCACGCGTTCCGGCTCGCACCCCTACAACCTGTCGCTGTTCGGCGCGCTGATGCAGCATCTGGGCGAACCGGCCACCGAAGCCTGGCTCAAGGGCGTGGTCGCCAACATGGCCCGCGCGCCCAAGGGCGGTGATACCGACCAGATCAAGGCCGTGGCCAGCGGCGAATGCCAGATCGGACTGACCAACACCTATTACCTCGCCCGCATGATGCGTTCGTCGAATCCCGAGGACCGCGCGGTGGTCGAAAAGGTCGGCATGGTTTTCCCGAATCAGGCCAGCTGGGGCACGCACGTGAATATCGCCGGCGCCGGCATGGCCAAGAACGCGCCGCACAAGGACGCCGCGCGTCAGTTCCTGGAATACTTGTCCAGCGATCAGGCGCAGGTTTATTTTGCCGATGGCAACAACGAATGGCCGGTGGTCGCCTCGACCAAGACTGCCAATCCGGCACTCGACGCGATGGGCAAGTTCAAGGCCGAGACGATTCCGGTTGCGGTGACTGGCCAGAACCAGGCCAAGGTGCAGCAGATGCTGGATCGGGTCGGCTACAAGTAATTCACCGGGAATCACCCGACGCGCGCAGGACGCAGGTTTTCAAACTGGCCCCTAGAATCCCCCGGTCGAAAAGGGATTCGGGGAGGCCGGCATGGCGACGCTGCAGGAACTGCTGACACAGAAAGAGGCGCTCGAGCGCGAAATCGAGCTGACCAAGAAGCGGGATCGGGCGGAGGCCATCGCCAAGGTTCGCGCGCTGATGGCCGAATATGGGCTCACGCTGGCCGACCTGGGCGGCAAGGCGCCCGCGGCCGCCAAGGGGCCTGCCGGCGGCAAGGTGGCGGCGAAATACCGCGATACGGCCACCGGGCAGACGTGGAGCGGCCGCGGCCTGCAGCCCAACTGGCTGAAGGCGGCGCTGGCCGCCGGCCGCTCGCTCGACGACTTCAAGGTCTGAGCGTCCGCCACCGGTCTCGCGACAGCACGTGTCGAGCATCCGCCTGCGCCCCTTGGCCGGGGCGCCGCCCTGGAGCGGCGCTGCCTGGCTGGTCGGCGCATTGGTGCTGGCCGCGGCGTACTACGCCAGCGGCGTGCTCGGCCTGTCGATGCCGCAGGTCGGTGAACATGTCAGCCTGATCTGGCCACCCGCCGGGCTGGCGTTCGCCGCGATGGTCCGCCTCGGGCCGCGCCTGTGGCCGGCCGTGGTGCTCGGTGCGCTGGCGGTGGCACTGGGCACCGGTCTGCCTCTGTGGGCATCCAGCCTGGTCGCGATCGGCAACGCCGCTGGTCCGGCCCTGGCCGCCGAGGCACTGCGCCGGCACGGCCTGCACCCGCAGCTCGACCGCCGCCAGGACCTGTGGATGCTGGCCGCGGCCAGCGCCGTCGCCACGCTGCTGACGGCCACCAACGGCGTCTGCTGGCTGGTGATCAGCGGCGCCCTGCCCTGGCCGGCCGCGCCGCTGGCCTGGGGCTACTGGTGGCTCGGCGACCTGATGGGTGTGCTGGTCGTCGGCGTGCCGCTACTGACCGCATCGCGCGCCACCTTCGAACGTGCGCTCGGCGACTGGCGCTGGCTGATGGGCGCGCTGCTCGCCGGCGGTGCGCTGCTGGCCGGCTGGTTCGCGTTCCGCGGCGCGGCCGGCGCGGTGTCGCCGCTGCTGTTCCTGCCCTACCTGCTGCTGTGCTGGCTGGCGCTGCGCAGTGGCGTGTTCGCTGCCTCGACGATCGTCGTGATGCTGGCGGCGGTCGCAGTGGCCGCGACGCTGACCGGCAGCGGCCCGTTCGCCGGCGCCGTGCCGACCTCTGCCCTGGCGATGCTGGCCGGCTACCTGGCGACATTGGCCGCGCTGCCGCTGCTGGTGACGGCGCTGGTCGGCGAACTCAGCGCCACCGAGCACCGTTGGCAGCACGCGCTGGCCGCGTCGAACCTCGGCGTCGCCGACTGGGACCTGCGTGGCCGCGAGATCGAGTTCTCGCCGCGCTGGTGCAGCCTGCTGGGCATGCCGCACCACCGCTCGGCGCGCCCGGCAGAGGAGTTCTGGTCGCGCATCCACGCCGACGACCTGGCGCCGGTGCAGCGCGCGCTGGAGGCGCTGCACGACGCCGACGAACCCAGCCGCATCGAGTGCCGCATGCGCGGCGCCGGCGGCCAGTGGCGCTGGATCGAGTTGAACGCCCGCGTGGCCGACCGCAACACCGCCGGCGAGCCGATGCGCCTGGTGGCGACCGCCCGCGACATCAGCGGCGAGCGCGAGGCCAGCGAGCGGCAGCAGGTGGCCGACAGCCTGTTCCGCCAGGTCAGCGAAGGCCTGCTGATCACCGATGCGCAGCACCGGGTGATCGAGACCAACCCGACCTTCTGCCACATCACTGGCTACAACCGCGAGGAACTGCTCGGCCGGGCGCCGGCCCTGCTGCTCGGCACGGCGCCAGCCGGCACCGGCCCGCAGGACGACATGCAGCGCAGCCTGGCCGACGAAGGCATGTGGCGCGGCGAGGTCGTACACCTGCGCCCCGACGGCCTGTTCGTGACGCTGCAGCTCACCGTCTCGGCGGTGCGCGCGCACGACGGCTCGGTGCGCAGCCACGTGGTCGCGGTGTCCGACGTCACGCAGTCACGCCAGCAGCAGGAGCGCCTGGCGCGGCAGATCCACTACGACGAGCTGACCCGGCTGCCCAACCGCGTCAAGCTGTCGCAGCTGATCGAAGACGCGCTGGCCACCAGCGAGCGCGAAGGCTCGCTGCTGACGGTGTGCCACCTCGACATCGACCACTTCAAGGCGATCAATGAGCAGCACGGCCACGAGGCCGCCGACCGCCTCCTCGCCATGCTGGCCGACCGCGTGCACGCCTCGCTGCGCTCCTGGGCCGGCGGCGACGACGTGGCAGCGCGCGTCGGCGGCGACGAGTTCGCGCTGCTGCTGCGCACCGCGACGCTGCGCGAGAGCCACCACGCGGTCGAACGTGTGCTGCAGCAGATCGCCCAGCCCTGCGAGCTCGGCCTGCCGTCGGGACCGCTGTCGGTGACGGCGAGCATCGGCGCGACCGTGTTCCCGCACGACCGCGCCGACGGCGAGGCGCTGCTGCGCCACGCCGACCAGGCGATGTACGGCGCCAAGCAGGCCGGGCGCAACGGCTACCTGTTCTTCGACGCCGAGCAGGACCGCCGCACCAAGGATCGCTTCGTCGCGCTCGGCCGTGTGCAGGAAGCGCTCGACGCCTCGGAGTTCAGCCTGCACTACCAGCCCAAGGTCGACATGCGCAGCGGCCGCGTGCTCGGTGCCGAGGCGCTGCTGCGCTGGAACCACCCCGAGCACGGACTGGTGCCGCCGGGGCAGTTCCTGCCGCTGGTCGAGCACACCGGGCTGGGCATCTCGCTGGGGCGCTGGGTGCTGGCCGAGGGCATCTCGCAGCTCGCCGCCTGGCTGCGCAGCGGGCTGGACATCACCGTCAGCATCAACGTGTCGGCGCGCCACCTGCAGGAGCCCTCGTTCGTCGACGAGCTGGCCGAGCTGCTCGGTCGCCAGGGGCCGGAGGTGGCCGGTCACCTGGTGATCGAGGTGCTGGAGACCGCGGCGCTGGCCGACATCGACTACACCTGCGAGCTGATGCAGCGCTGCCGCGCGCTGGGCGTGCGCTTCGCGCTCGACGACTTCGGCACCGGCTACTCCACCTTCACCTACCTGAAGCGGCTGCCGCTGGACGTGCTGAAGATCGACCGATCGTTCGTGCAGCACATGCTGGCCGACCACCAGGACCTGGCCATCGTCGAAGGCGTCATCGCGCTGTCGCGCACCTTCGGCTGCTCGGTCGTCGCCGAAGGCGTGGAGACGCCCGCGCAGGCGACACGGCTGATCGCGCTGGGCTGCGACGTCGGCCAGGGCAACGGCATCGCCGCCGCGATGGCCGCCACCGAACTGCCCGGATGGGTGCGCGGCTTCAAGGGCATGGCGCCGGCCAACGGCTAGACTTTGGCCGGTGATCCCGCCCGGCTTCATTCACGACCTGCTGACCCGCGTCGACATCGTCGACATCGTGGGCCGCCACGTGCAGCTCAAGAAGGCCGGCATCAACCACAAGGGCCTGTGCCCCTTCCACGGCGAGAAGTCGCCCAGCTTCATCGTCAGCCCGTCGCGGCAGACCTACCACTGCTTCGGCTGCGGCGTGCACGGCAACGCGGTCGGCTTCCTGATGGAGCATGCCGGGCTGAGCTTCCCCGACGCGGTGCGCGAACTGGCGCAGCAGGTCGGCATGACCGTGCCGGAGGACGACAGTTCGCCGGCCGAACGCGAGCGCGCCGCGGCGCAGAAGCAGCGCCAGGCGACGCTGACCGAGGTGCTGGCCAAGGCCGGCGACCACTACCGCCGCGAACTGCGCGGCAGCCCGCGGGCGATCGACTACCTGAAGCGGCGCGGCCTGTCTGGCGAGATCGCTGCCCGCTTCGGCCTCGGCTACGCACCGGACGGCTGGCGCAGCCTGGCCAGCGCCTTCCCGCGCTACGACGACCCGCTGCTCGAGGAAAGCGGCCTGGTGATCGCCAAGCCCGCGGAGGACGGCAACGAGGCCGACACGAAGCGCTACGACCGCTTCCGCGACCGGGTGATGTTCCCGATCCGCTCGGTGCAGGGTGAGGTGATCGGTTTCGGCGGCCGGGTCATCGACCAGGGCGAACCCAAGTACCTGAACTCGCCCGAGACGCCGGTGTTCAGCAAGGGCCGCGAGCTCTACGGCCTCTACGAGGGGCGTGCGGCAATCCGCCAGCGTGGCTACGTGCTGGTCGTCGAGGGCTACATGGACGTGGTGGCACTGGCGCAGTCCGGCTTCGGCAACGCGGTGGCGACGCTGGGCACGGCCTGCACCGCCGAACATGTGCAGAAGCTGTTCCGCTTCACCGAATCGGTGGTGTTCAGCTTCGACGGCGACGCCGCCGGGCGCCGCGCCGCCGGACGCGCGCTGGAGGCCAGCCTGCCGCATGCGAGCGACACGCGGACGGTGCGTTTCCTGTTCCTGCCGCCCGAGCACGACCCCGACTCCTTCGTCCGCGAACAGGGTGCCGAAGCCTTCGAGCGTTGCGTGGCCGAGGCGGTGCCGCTGTCGCGGCAGTTGATCGAGGCGGCAGCCGAAGGGGTCGACCTCGACAGTGCCGAAGGCCGCGCGCGCATGCTGGCCAACGCCCGCCCGCTGTGGGCTGCGCTGCCCGACGGCGCGTTGAAGCGCCAGTTGCTCGGCGACCTGGCCACGCAGGCCAGGCTGCCGCTGGCCGACCTGGAAACCCTGTGGGGCCTTGCCGGCCAGGGCGCGGCGGGCACCGAGAGCGCGCCCGAGCGGCGACCGTCCCGGCGCGAGTTCCGTCGCCCCGAGCGGGTCAGCCGCGGCGCAGCGAACCTGCTCGACCGTGCCCTCTGGCTGCTGATGCAGCGCGTCGAGTTGTGGTCGGGCCTCGACGGCGAAACCCACGACCTGCTGGCGGGCCAGGCGCTGCCCTACGGAGCCTTGTTCGCGCAACTCGAGCGCGGCCTGCTCGAGCACGGTCCGCAGGCGCCCGCTGCCGTGCTCGACGAACTGCGCCAGCAGGCGCAGCCGCTCGGCGCCGAGGCGGTGGTTTCGCGCATCGCTGAACTGCACGAACCCGACGCCGCTGCCGACCTGGCGGCGCAGCTGGCCATCGTGGCCGATCGTTTGCGCCTGCAGGCCATCGAGGACGAACTGAAGCAGCTGTTCGAGTCGGGCGACCTGTCCCCCGATGCCCAGCAGCGTGGCAAGGAGCTCAGCCAGGCCCGCGCCCGGCTGAAGGCAACGCTGACCCAGCAGAGTGTCGGCACCGCCGGCTGACACGGAAGTTGCCTCGAGTCGTATAATTAAGGGTTTCGTACGCGCGGCAAGAGTGACAGCAGCACCTCCGGGCCCCGGCCACCCTGCGACACAGGGTCACATTGAAGGCCACCCCTCACCCGCAAGGGCTGCACCCTCAGGAATGTTCACGCCAGCTTGTCCGCCTGACGCTGCCCTGCCGTATGCGCCGCCTGGTCGCGCAACGGCTGGCCTGCCTGTGCCTGGGTTCGGTGCCGGAATCGCCTTGACGGGCGGCCCGGTGGCCGGGCCATTCAACTTCCGAGGAATCGCATGACCGCGAAGAAGAGCGCCGCTCCTGCCAAGACTGCTGCCAAGACCACCAAGCCCGTCAAGGCCGAGGTCGAGGACAAGAAGAAGGTGACGGCCGCGAAGGCCGCCGCCGAGCCGGCGGAGAAGCCGGCCAAGGGCGCGAAGGCGACACCGGCCGCGAAGGCGGCGCCTGCGAAGGCCGCCAAGGCCGAGGCGCCTGCCAAGGGCAAGCCGGGCCGCAAGGGCAAGGACGACAAGGCCGCCAAGAAGGAGGAGCCGGACGAGGACTTCTCCGACCTCGAGGCCGACCTCGAAGGCGAGCCGGAGGTCGAGGCAGCCGACGAAGGCGAGGCCAAGGTCGAGAAGGCCAAGCCGCTGCGCATGAAGGTGTCGCGCGCCAAGGAGCGCGCGCTGATGCGCGAGTTCGGCCTGGACGAGACCGCGCTGACCGAAGAAGAGGTCACCAAGCGCCGCCAGGAGCTGAAGACGCTCATCAAGATGGGCAAGACGCGTGGTTTCCTGACGCACCAGGAAATCAACGATCACCTGCCCGAGAAGCTGGTCGACAACGAGATCCTCGAGGCCATCGTCTCGATGCTCAACGACATGGGCATCGCGGTCTACGAGCAGGCACCGGATGCCGCCACGCTGCTGATCGCCGGCGGCGGCACCACCACCGCGACGGAAGAGGAAGCCGAAGAGGCCGCCGAGGCCGCGCTGTCGACCGTCGACTCCGAATTCGGCCGCACCACCGACCCGGTGCGCATGTACATGCGCGAGATGGGCACGGTCGAGCTGCTCACGCGCGAGGGCGAGATCGAGATCGCCAAGCGCATCGAAGGCGGCCTGCAGGCGATGATGCTGGCCATCTCGGCCTCGCCGACGACGATCGCCGAGCTGCTCAGCTACGCCGACAAGATCCGCGCCGGCGAGATGCAGATCTCCGAAGTCGTCGACGGCTTCGTCTCGGAAGACGAGGCCGACGACTACGTGGCCGAGGAAGACGTCGACTTCTTCGACGACGAGGACGACGACGACGGCGCCGGCGGCAGCAAGGCGCTGACCAAGAAGCTCGAAGAGCTGAAGACCGCGGCGATGGTCAAGTTCGACTCGCTGCGCGTGAACTTCGAGAAGATGCGCAGGGCCTTCGAGAAGGAAGGCTACCAGTCGGGCGCCTACGACAAGGCGCAGCACGCCATCAGCAGCGAGCTGATGACGATCCGCTTCACGGTCAAGACGATCGAGAAGCTGTGCGGCATCCTGCGCTCGCAGGTCGACGACGTGCGCCGCTACGAGCGCGAGCTGCGCAAGATCCTGGTCGACAAGTGCGGCATGCCGCAGGAGTACTTCATCAAGCACTTCCCGCCCAACGCGCTGAACCTGAAGTGGGCCGAGAAGGAAGTCGCCTCGGGCAAGCCGTACAGCGTGGTGCTGCAGCGCAACCTGCCGCCGGTGCAGGAACTGCAGAAGAAGCTGACCGACGTGCAGGCGCGCGCCGTCGTGCCGCTGGAAGATCTCAAGGAGATCAACCGCAAGATGAACGAAGGCGAGAAGGCCTCGCGCGACGCGAAGAAGGAGATGATCGAGGCCAACCTGCGCCTGGTGATCTCGATCGCGAAGAAGTACACCAACCGTGGCCTGCAGTTCCTCGACCTGATCCAGGAAGGCAACATCGGCCTGATGAAGGCGGTCGACAAGTTCGAATACCGCCGCGGCTACAAGTTCTCGACCTACGCGACCTGGTGGATCCGCCAGGCGATCACGCGCTCGATCGCCGACCAGGCGCGCACCATCCGCATCCCGGTGCACATGATCGAGACGATCAACAAGATGAACCGCCTGTCGCGCCAGCACCTGCAGGAGTTCGGCTTCGAGCCGGACGCGCCGACGCTGGCCGAGAAGATGGAGATTCCCGAGGACAAGATCCGCAAGATCATGAAGATCGCCAAGGAGCCGATCTCCATGGAGACGCCGATCGGCGACGACGACGACTCGCACCTGGGCGACTTCATCGAGGACACCAACAACACCGCGCCGATCGAGGCGGCCATGCAGGCCGGCCTGCGCGACGTGGTCAAGGACATCCTCGACTCGCTGACCCCGCGCGAGGCCAAGGTGCTGCGCATGCGCTTCGGCATCGAGATGAGCACCGACCACACGCTGGAGGAAGTCGGCAAGCAGTTCGACGTCACCCGCGAGCGCATCCGCCAGATCGAGGCCAAGGCGATCCGCAAGCTCAAGCACCCGAGCCGCTCGGACAAGCTGCGAACCTACCTCGACAACCTGTGAGGACGAGCGGCTTCGATGGCACGACAAAGGGCTCCTTCGGGGGCCCTTTTCGCTCTGGCGCGCCGCATTCCGGCGATAAACTTTCAGGCATGACGCCCCGCTGCGCCTTCGCATGACCCAGATCGTCGAACGCACCATCCTCTTCGCGGATCTGCGCGGCAGCACCTCGCTGTACGAGTCGATGGGCAACGCCGAGGCCACTGCGGTGGTGACGCAGAGCGTCGCGCTGCTCGCGCGCATCGTCGAGGCGATGGGCGGCACGGTGGTCAAGACACTGGGCGACGGCCTGATGGCGATGTTCGACGCCCCGCCCGCCGCGGTCGAATCGGCCGACGAGATGCACGAGTCGATGGAGCGCATCGGCGGCCCGGGCAGCTCGCTGCCGCAGCCGCTGAAGGTGCAGGTGGCGCTGGCCTGCGGCGAGGTGGTCGAGATGTCGGGCGATGTGTTCGGCGACGCGGTCAACGTTGCCGCCCGGCTGCTCGACCATGCCGGCGACAACGAGACCCTGCTGACCGCCCATGTGCTCGCCGGCCTGCCGCCGGCCCAGCGCGACCGCTTCCGCAGCCTCGAGCGCATGCAGCTGCGTGGCCGTGTCGAGCCGGTGCACGTCTACCTGCTCGAAGCGCAGCGCCATGCCGGCGACACCGCGGCCACGGCCTTCGGCGACATGGCACCGGCGCCGGAACCGGAAGGCATCCGCCTGGTCTGGTCGCACCTGAACCGCGTCTACAGCGGCACCAGCCTGCCGGTCGTGCTGGGCCGCAGCCCGCAGGTCACCTACTGCATCGACGACACCCGGGTGTCGCGCTCGCATGCGCGCATCGACTGGCATGGCGGCACCTTCCAGCTGACCGACCTCAGCTACAACGGCACCTACGTGCGCTTCGACCACGACCCCGAGGTGATCAGCCTGCGGCGGGGCACCTGCACGCTGCACGGCAGCGGCTACATCGGCCTGGGCACCCCGCCCACCGAGGTCGACGGCCCCTGCGTGCGCTTCGAGGTCATGAAGTTCGCCGACACGCAACCACACGACCTGTCCATGTGAAGCGGTCGACGCGAGCATGACCGAGCGAGCGTTGGACGATCCCGCACGACTCACGGCGCAGCTGCAACTGGCGCAGGCGCCCGCCCTGGCAAGTGCCTTGCAGGCGCTGGCCCGCTCGGCCTGCCGGCAACTGAGGGCCGAACGCGCCGCGCTGGTCATCGACGGCGAGACCCCGGCGCAGGTGTTCAGCTCGGACGGCCAGGCCTGGGTGCAGCCCGGCAGCGCCGCGCTGGCGCTGCGCGTCGAGTCGGTGACTATCGGCAGCCTGCAGGTGCTCCCGGCGGCTCGCGCCGGCGAGCCGGGGGCTCGCGAGGTGCTGGACGACCTGGCCAGCGTCGCCAGCACGCTGCTGGAGTCACGTCTGAACGAGATGCGGCTGCGCGAGTCCGAGGAGCGTGTGCGCCAGGCCAGCGCCGCCGGCAGCGACTGGCTGTGGGAGACCGACCCCGAGGGCACGCTCGTCTGGGTGTCCGACAGCGTCGAGGAGCACACCGGCTGGCCGGCCGACCGCGAGATCGGCGTGCATTCGCTGATCGTGAACCGGCCGCCGCCGGGGGATGCCGAGCGCGAGAGCTGGGATCGCTACCGGGCCCAGCGCGCGGCACGCCTGCCGTTCCGCGACGGCATCGGCGAACGCGACAGCGCCCACGGCAGCATGCTGGTCTCGATGAGCGGCCGGCCGCGCTTCAGCGCCGACGGCCGCTACGCCGGCTACCGCGGCGCGGCACGCGACGTCACCGCCGAGGTCGCGCAGCGCGAGTCGGCCCAGCGCACCCAGCTGCTGCTGCGGCAGGCCATGGACGCCATCCACGCCGGCCTGATGATCAGCGGGCCCGACGGCCGCATCGAGCTGAGCAACGCTGCCTGGCAGCGCGAGCTCGGCCGCTACGGCGACACGACGAAGGACACCTGGGAGTCGCTGCTGCGCGCGATGGTGCGCGCCGGCGCCTACCCCGACGCGGTCGGCCGCGAGGAGGAGTTCGTGCGCTGGCGGCTGTCGCTGGCCTCGCCGACCGCCACGCCGCACGAGCTGCGCTTCGAGAACCAGACCGTGCTGGTGTGCGACCAGCAGCTGCCCGATGGCAGCACCATCCACCTGTCGATCGACGTGTCGGGGCAGCGCCGCGCCGAGCAGGACCTGCGCAGCAGCGAGGCGCGCCTGAGCGCGGTGCTGCGTGCGCTGCCCGACCTGTGGTTCGTCGTCGGCAGCGACGACAGCTACCTGATGTGCAGCGACGAGCGGCACCCGCTGCTGCTGGTCCCCTTCGAGCAGCAGCGTGGCAAGCCCTTCGGCGCCGTGCTGCCGCCCCCCTACGACCGGCAGGCCCGCGAAGCGCTGGCGCGCGTGCGCAGCAGCGGCGAGATGCAGCGCCTCGAGTACGAGTGCGTGATGCCGGACGGGCGCACGCGCCGCTTCGAGGCCCGCGTCAGCCCGATGCCGGACGGTCAGGCGCTGTACCTGACGCGCGACCTCACCGACCTGCGCCAGCTCGAGCGCGAGCTGCGCCTGCTGCAACGCGCCGTCGAGGCCGACGCCGCGATGCCCATCGTCGTGACCGACGCCACGCAGCCCGACCACCCCATCGTCTACGTCAACGCCGCCTTCGAGCGCTTGACCGGCTACGGCCGGGCCGAGGCGATGGGCCGCAACTGCCGCTTCCTGCAGGGCGACGAGACGGAGCAGCCCGGACTGGACCGCCTGCGCGCCGCGCTCGCCGACGGCCGTCCCTGCACCATCGTGCTGTCGAACCGGCGTCGCGACGGTCACAGCTTCCTCAACGAACTGAGCGTGGTGCCGATCCGCGATGCCCGCGGCCTCGTCGTGCAGCATCTGGGCGTGCTGAAGGACGTGACCGAGCAGGTCCGCGCGGCCGAGCGCCTGAGCGTCAGCGAGGAGCTGTACCGCTCGGTGGCCGCCACGATCAGCGACGGCGTGATCGTCGCCGGGCCGACCGGCCGCGTGCTGGCCTGCAACCCGTCGGCCGCCGAGACGATGGGCTGCGAAGCCGACTCTCTGATCGGCCAGCGCCCGCGCGACATCGGCTACCGCATGAACGACGAGCAGGACCGGCCGCTCGGTCCCGAGGACAACCCGGTGCGACGCGCGCTGGTCGACGGCATCGAGGCGCGCGACCTGCCGCTGGTATTGCACCGCCCCGACGGCGCGGTCCGCCGCGTGCTGCTCACCGCGCGCGTGCTGCGCAACCTGCAGGGCAACCAGGCGCTGTCGTGCCTGGTCAGCTTCCGCGACGTCACCGGGCAGCACGCCGCCGCGCAGGCGCTGGCGGCGGCCGAGGCGCGCTGGCGCTTCGCGCTCGAAGGCTCGGGCGACGGCGTGTGGGACCTCGACGAGGACACGCAGCAGGTCTTCTTCTCGCCGCGCTGGAAGGAGATGCTGGGCTATGCCGAGCATCAGATCGGCTCGTCGCTCGCCGAGTGGTCGCAGCGCATCCATCCCGACGACCGCGCGGCGGTGATGAACGCCATCGCCGACTACCGCGAAGGCCGCAGCACCAGCTACCAGACCGAGCACCGGCTGCGCCACCGCGACGATCGCTGGATCTGGGTGCTCGACCGCGGCCGCATCGTCGAGCGGCGTGCCGACGGCACGCCGCGCCGCGTCGTCGGCATCCACACCGACATCACGCGGCTCAAGCAGGCCGAGCAGGTGCTGCTCGACAAGCAGGCCGCCGAGCTGGCCAGCCGCGCGAAGAGCGAGTTCCTGTCGCGCATGAGCCACGAGATGCGCACGCCGCTGAACGCGGTGATCGGCTTCACGCAGCTGCTGCTGATGCAGCCCGACGGCGGCCCCGCCAAGGTGACCGAGTACGCCGACCACGTGCTGCGTGCCAGCGAACACCTGCTCGGGCTGGTCAACGAGGTGCTCGACCTGCAGCGTGTCGAGGAGGGCCGCACCACGCTGAGCACCGAGGCGATCGAGCTGGCACCGCTGCTCGAGGGCACGCTCGAGCTGCTGCGGCCGGCCGCGCTGGCGCAGGGCATCTCGCTGACCAACCAGGTGCCGCCGGGCCGCTGGGTGTGGGGCGACCCACGCTGCCTGCGCCAGGTGCTGATGAACATGGTCTCCAACGCCGTCAAGTACAACCGCGCCGGCGGCTGGGTGGTGGTGTCGCTGCTCGACGCGCCGCCGGGGCGCTGCGTGATCGGTGTCGAGGACACCGGCTCCGGGCTCACCGAGGAGCAGCTGGCGCGACTGTTCCAGCCCTTCGAACGCCTCGGCCACGAGACCTCGGGCATCGAGGGCAGCGGCCTCGGGCTGGTCATCACGCGCAGCCTGATCGAGCAGATGGGCGGCACCATCACGCTGTCCAGCGTGCCGGGCGCCGGCACCCTGGCGCGCGTCGACCTGCCGCTGGCCGAGCCACCGACCAGCCCGGCCCCGCTCGACGCCCTCGCGCCCGAGCTGGCAACGGCGCGGCCGGCGCCCGCCGAGCCGCTGCGCCTGCTCTATGTCGAGGACAACCGCATCAATGCGCTGCTCTTCGAGGAAGCGATGCGCGTGCTCGGCGGTGTCGAACTGCAGGTGGCCGAGGACGGTGCGGAGGCACTGCGCCTGGTCGGGCACTGGACACCGCAGGTGCTGGTGCTCGACGCCAACCTGCCCGACATGAACGGCCACGAGCTGCTCGGCCGGCTGCGCCAGCTGCCGGGGCTGGCGGAGGTGCCCGCCTTCATGTGCTCGGCCGACGCCATGCCGGAGGATCTGGCCCGCGCCCGGGCTGCCGGCTTCCGCGACTACTGGACCAAGCCGATCGAGCTGCCCAAGGTCAGCGCGGCGCTGGACACGCTGCGCCAGGCCGCCACGTCCTGAGCTGCGGCCGTCGCCGATAATCGCGCGCCTCTCCGACGCGCCATGAGCTTCGCCACCGAACCGCCCTTCCGCCACGGCACGCCCGAGCAGACCGCCGTGCTGCTGCTCAACCTCGGCACGCCCGACGCGCCGACGCCGGCGGCGTTGCGCCGCTACCTGGGCCAGTTCCTCGCCGACCCGCGGGTGGTCGAGATCCCGCGTGCGCTGTGGTGGCTGATCCTGCACGGCGTGATCCTGCGCGTGCGGCCGGCCAAGTCGGCGAAGAAGTACCAGAGCATCTGGATGCCCGAGGGCTCGCCGCTGCAGGTGTGGAGCCAGAAGCAGGCCACGCTGCTGCGCGGCTACCTGGGCGAGCGTGGTCACCCGGTGCTGGTGCGCCACGCGATGCGCTACGGCAACCCGTCGGTGGCCAGCGTGCTCGACGAGCTGAAGGCCGCCGGCGCGACGCGCATCCTGCTGCTGCCGATGTACCCGCAGTACTCGGGCACCACCACCGCCAGCGCCTGGGACGCGGTCGGTACCTGGTCAGCGCAGGTGCGCAGCGTGCCCGAGTTTCGCTTCGTCAACCGCTACCACGACGACCCGGGCTACATCGAGGCACTGGCCCAGCGTGTGCTGGTGCACTGGCAGACCAACGGCCGCGGCGACAAGCTGGTGCTGAGCTTCCACGGCGTGCCCAGGCGCACCCTGCTGCTCGGCGACCCCTACCACTGCGAGTGCCTGGCGACGGCACGGCTGCTCGGCGAGCGGCTGTCGCTCAAGAAGGAGCAACTGGTCGTCACCTTCCAGAGCCGCTTCGGCAAGGCCGAATGGCTGCAGCCCTACACCGAACCGACGCTGGTCGCGCTGGCCCGACAGGGCGTGCGCAGTGTCGACGTGATGTGCCCCGGCTTCACCGCCGACTGCCTGGAGACGCTGGAAGAGATCGACCAGGAGGCGCGCCACGCCTTCCTCGCCGCCGGCGGCCAGGCGTTCCAGTACATCCCCTGCCTGAACGACAGCCACCCGTGGATCGCCGCGCTGGCCGACATCGCCATCCGCCACCTGCAGGGCTGGCCGGTCAAGGCGGCCGATGCGACGCTGCTGGAAGCGCGCCAGCAGCGCGCACTGGCGGCCGGCGCACCGCAGTAGCCGGGCTCAGGGCGCGCGGCGCAGCTTGCGGCGCAGGCGCAGCAGGCGCGGCAGGCCCAGCACCAGCAGGATCACGATCAGCAGCACCAGCGAGCCCGGCCGCTCGAGGAAGATGCCCCACTTGCCCTCGCCGATCGACAGCGCGTTGCGCATCTGCGCCTCGGCCAGCGGCCCGAGGATCATGCCCACCACCACCGGCGCGGTCGGGAAGTCGAAGCGGCGCATCACCACGCCGAGCAGGCCGATGGCGTAGAGCAGCACCAGGTCGAAGGCCGACTGGCGCATGCCGTAGACGCCGACCGTCGCGAAGATCAGGATGCCGGCGTACAGCGGCGCCTTGGGGATCTTCAGCAGCTTCACCCACAGGCCGACCAGCGGCAGGTTGAGCACCAGCAGCATCACGTTGCCGATGTACAGCGACGCGATCAGCGCCCAGACCAGCGCGGCGTTGGTGTCGAACAGCTGCGGCCCCGGGTTGATGCCGTAGTTCTGGAACGCGCCGAGCAGGATGGCCGTCGTGTTCGAGGTCGGGATGCCCAGCGTCAGCAGCGGAATCAGCGTCGCCGTGATGGCGGCGTTGTTGGCCGCCTCCGGTCCGGCCACGCCCTCGATCGCGCCGGTGGAGCCGAACTCCTCCTTGTGCTTGCTGAGCTTCTTCTCGGTGGCGTAGCTGAGGAAGGTCGGTATCTCGCTGCCGCCGGCCGGCACGGTGCCGAACGGGAAGCCGATGAAGGTGGCGCGCAGCCAGGCCGGCCAGGAGCGCTTCCACTCCTCGCGCGTCATGTGCACCTTGCTCATCTTGTTCTGCGTCTCGACCGTGCGCCCCTCGTAGAGCACCACGTACAGCGCCTCGGCGACGGCGAACAGGCCGACCGCGATCAGCACCACCTCCAGGCCGTCCATCAGCTCGGGTGTCTCGAAGGTGTAGCGCGCCTGGCCGGAGATCTGGTCGAGGCCGACCAGGCCCATCGCCAGGCCGATGAACAGCGCCGTCAGGCCGCGCAGCGTGCTCTTGCCGAGCACCGCCGAGACGGTGCAGAAGGCCAGCACCATCAGCAGGAAGTACTCCGGCGGCCCCAGCTTGACCGCGTTCTCCGCGACCCAGGGTGCGAACAGCGTGACGCCGACGGTGGCGATGGTGCCGGCCACGAAGGAGCCGATCGCCGCGGTGGCCAGCGCCGCACCGGCGCGGCCGTTCTTGGCCATCTTGTTGCCCTCCATCGCGGTGACCATCGAACCGGCCTCGCCGGGCGTGTTCATCAGGATGGAGGTGGTCGAGCCGCCGTACATCGCACCGTAGTAGATGCCGGCGAAGAAGATCATCGACGCGGTCGGGTCGACCTTCAGCGTGATCGGCAGCAGCATCGCCACCGCGGTGGCCGGGCCGATGCCGGGCAGCACGCCGACCGCGGTGCCGATGGTGCAGCCGAGCAGCGCCCACAGCAGGTTGATGGGCGTGGCGGCGACGGCGAAGCCTTGCAGCAGAGCGTTCCAGGTGTCCATGGCGATCGGTGCCTCAGATCCAGCCGCTGCTGGTCAGACCGGGGAGGTTGATGGCCAGCAGCTTGCCGAACATCCAGTAGACCGGCGCCGCGATGGCCATGCCGATCAGCAGATCGACCAGCCAGCTCAGCGGCGAGCGGTCAAGACGGCCCTCGGACGACTTGAAGCCGCGCACCGCCAGCATGAAGCACAGCCCGCAGGCCAGCACGAAGCCGATGCGCGTGATCAGCGCCGCGGTGCACAGGATGCCGGCCGAGACCCAGACGAAGCCCGGCCAGTGGCCACGCTCGTCGCCCGAGGGTTCCTCCATCAGCCGGAAGCCGCCGCTGAGCGCCTCCCAGAGCAGGAAGGCGCCGCAGACCAGCAGCGCGAGCCCGACCACCCAGGGCAGGAAGTTGGGGCCGACGCCACCGTAGCCGGCATCGGAGCGGATGCCCATCGCGCCCGCGACGATCAGGCCGCCCAGAGCCAGGGTGCCGGCGCCAACCGCCGCGTGCAAGCGGTTCACGTCAGACCATCCCGGACTTGACCATGATCGCGCGCAGGCTCGCGAACTCGTCGTCGACGAACTTCTCGAAGTCCGCGCCGGCCATCACCGCCGGCGTCCAGGCGTTCTTCTCCAGCGCCTCGGCCCAGGCCTTGGACTTGGTGGCCTTGACGACCATGTCGGTCAGCACCTTGCGCTGCTCGGGCGTGATGCCGGGCGCGCCATAGACGCCGCGCCAGTTGCCGATGACGACGTTGACGCCCTGCTCCTTCAGCGTCGGCACGTCGATGCCGGGCAGGCGCTTCTCGCTGGTGACGCCGATCGCGCGCATCTTGCCGGCCTTGATGTACTCGGCGAACTCGCTGTAGCCGCTGCCGCCGATCGTCACGTTGCCGCCGAGGATGGCCGCCACCGCCTCGCCACCCCCGCGGAAGGCGACGTAATTGATCTTCGCCGGGTCGACGCCGACCTCGCGGGCGATCATCGCCGCGGCGATGTGCTCGGTCGCGCCGCGCGAGCCGCCGCCCCACTTGACGCTGCCCGGGTCCTTCTTCAGCTGCTCGATGACGTCCTTCATCGTCTTCAGCGGCGAGCTGGCCGGCAGCACGAAGACGTTGTACTCGCTGGTCAGGCGCGCCAGCGGCGTGGCCTGCGAGAGGCTCACCGGCGGCTTGCCGGTGATGATGCCGCCGAGCATCACCGCGCCCATCACCATCAGCGCGTTCGGGTCGCCCTTGCTGGCGTTGACGAACTGCGCCAGGCCGATCGCGCCGGCGGCACCACCCTTGTTGTCGAAGTTCACCGAGGCAGCCACGCCGGCGTCCTGCAGCGCGCGACCGAGCGCGCGGCCGGTGCTGTCCCAGCCACCCCCCGGATTGGCCGGGATCATCATCTTCAGGTTGGCGTTGGCGCGGGCCGACAGCGGCAGCGCGCCGGCAGCGGCCAGTGCAGCGAGAGAGCGCAGGAAGGTGTCGCGACGCATGGTCTTGTCCCCTTGTGTTGGTTGGAGGAAGTGTGCGGCGATGTTCGGCGCAAAAGCTGTCAGTCGGCTGTCCGTTCGCCTAGGGAAAGCCCCGAGAGGCCGGCGAGAATCCAGGCCCGTTCCGTGGACCAGACTGGCACGCGAATGAAGCTGCTGCTGATCGAAGACAACCCCGCCATGCAGACCACGCTGCAGCGCTCGTTCGAGCGCCGCGGCATCACGGTCGTGCCCTGCACCGACGGCGCACGCGCACTCGACCGCTGGCGGGCCAGCGTGCCCGACGTGGTGCTGCTCGACCTCAGCCTGCCCGGCCTGGACGGCCTGCAGGTGCTGACCCGGGCACGCGCCGAGGGGCTGCGCACGCCGGTGCTGATCCTGACCGCGCGCGGCACGGTGGGCGACCGCATCCTCGGTCTGAACAGCGGCGCCGACGACTACCTGCCCAAGCCCTTCGACCTCGACGAACTGGAGGCGCGCATCCGCGCGCTGGTGCGCCGGGTCGAGCCCAGCGCCGCGGCAGCGATGCCGGCACCGGGTTTCGCTGGCCTCAGCGTCGACGGCGAAAGCGGCGCGGTGCGACTGAACGGCTCGCCGATGGAGCTGACGCCGCGCGAGGCGGCGATGCTGCGCGCCCTGCTCGCCCGCCCCGGCCAGGCGGTCGCGAAGGAACGCCTGGTCGAGACGGTGTTTCCCGGCGAGGACGTGCAGCCCGATGCGATCGAGGTGGTGGCCTACCGGCTGCGCAAGCGGCTCGCGGCCACCGGCGTGCAGCTGGTGACGCTGCGCGGCCTCGGGTATCTGCTGAAGGCCGAGCAGGGATGAAGCTCGCGCCGAGATCGCTGCGCGGTCAGCTGCTGGTCGGCATCCTGGTGCCGGTGCTGCTGGGCGTGGTCGTCAACACCGTCAGCCTGTACCGCCAGGCGCTGCGCGCCGCCGACACCGCCTACGACCGCACGCTGCTGGCCAGCGCCAAGACCATCGGCGAACAGCTGCAGGTGGCTGGCGCCGGCGACGAGGCACGGGTGCAGTCGGTCGTGCCCTATTCGGCGCTGGAGGCCTTCGAGGCCGACAACCGCAGCCGCATGTTCTTCAAGGTCAGCGGCTTCCGCGGCGAGCTGGTGACCGGCTTCGACGACCTGCCACCGTGGCGCGGTCGCCTGCCCGACAAGGGGCCCTACGCGGCGCTGGTCGATTTCTACGACGAGGTCTACCGCGAGCAGCCGGTGCGCGTGGCGGTGCTGCTGCAGCCGGTGGCCAGCCACGAAGGCCGTGGCATGGCGACCATCCAGGTGGCCGAGACGCTGGAGCTGCGCCAGACGCTGGCGCGGCAGATCCTGGTCGACACACTGTGGCGCCAGGCGGCGCTGCTGGTGGTGCTGGTCGGCGCGGTGCTGTGGGTGGTGCAGCGCGCCACAAAACCGGTGCGCTCGCTCAGCGCGCAGCTGCGCGACCGCGCCGAGAACGACCTCGCGCCGATCGCCGCGGCCGACGCACCCCGCGAGCTGCAGCCTCTGCTCGATGCCACCAACCAGGTGATGGGCCGGCTGGCCCACCTGCTCGAACACCAGAAGCGTTTCGTGCGCGACACCGCGCACCAGCTGCGCACGCCGCTGGCGGTGCTGAAGACGCAGCTGCAGTCGGCGCTGCGCGGCGACGTCGAGCCGCGCCAGGCGCTGGGCGAGATCAACCACACGGTCGACCGCGCGACGCAGCTGGCCAACCAGATGCTGGCGCTGGCCAAGGTCGAGCAGCTGCGCCAGCAGGGCGACGCACCGGTGGTCGACTGGGCCGAGATCGTGCGTGCGGTGGCGCTGGACCTCGGCGCGCTGATCGCCGACCGCCAGCTCGACTTCGAGATCGCCACTGTGCCGGCCCCGGTGCGTGCGCACGAATGGGCGCTGCGCGAGTTGACCCGCAACCTGCTGCACAACGCGATCAAACATTGCCGCGAGGGTGGCACGCTGGCGATGCGGCTGATCAGCGACGGCCGCACCGCCGCGCTGACCATCGCCGACAGCGGCCCCGGTTTCCCGTCCGAGCTGCGCGAACGCCTGTTCCAGCCCTTCGCCGCCGGCGAACGCGGCGGCGGCTCGGGCCTGGGGCTGGCGATCTGCGGCGAGATCGTGCGCACGCTCGGCGGCAGCATCTCGCTGGACGATCGCCTGGCCGCTGGACGAACGGTCGGCCTGGACGCGACGGTGCGCGTGCCGCTGGCGGAGAATGCGCGCCAATGAGCGACGACGACAAGGACGGCCCCGGCACCCGCCTGCGCCTCGACAAATGGCTGTGGGCGGCCCGCTTCTACAAGACCCGCAGCCTCGCCGCCGAGGAGATCGCCAAGGGCCGCATCGAGGTCAACGGCCTGGCGGCCAAGGCCTCGCGCGAGGTCCACGAAGGCGACCTGATCGCGATCCGCCAGCCGCAGCACCCTCGCACCGTGCAGGTCAAGGGATTGAGTGGCGTGCGCGGGCCGGCGCCGGTGGCGCAGGCGCTCTACGAAGAGACGGCGGAGAGCGTGGCGCAGCGCGTGAAGCTGGCCGAGCAGCGCCGCTTCGGCACCGAGCCGGCGCAGGCCATCGAGCAGGGCCGGCCGACCAAGCGTGACCGGCGCCGGCTGGCCGACTGGGACCGTTGGAGCGCGACGGCCGACGAGTCGCCGCGCCGCGGCCGCAGCTGATCAGCCCTGCTGCCAGAGATCGGCGCTGGCCAATCCCTCCGGGCTGCGCAGGCGATCGCGCGCCCCCTCGTCGCCGAGCAGCCGCCAGCGCCACCAGTCGCTGCTGATCGCAGCGACCACGCGGCGGTGCTGCGCCTCCAGCGCGACGGCCTGCGGCCCGCGACGCAGCCCGCGGCCGCTGCCACCGTCGGCCCGTTCGAAGCCGGTGCCGCCGCCGAAGCTCATGTGGTCGGCGCCGGCCAGCACCAGTTGCGCCTTGGCACCCGGCGGCAGGCCGCGGTAGACGGCCCGCCGAGCCGCGTTGCTGGCGTCGCCGACCAGCATCGCGTCGTCGTCGGTCCCGGTGACGGCCAGGAACGGGCGGGTGATCGCACCGAAGCGCTGGGCGAGCGTCGTGTCGTCCAGCCCGCCGCGCTCGTTGAATCCGGGGCTGAAGGCGATGAAGGCGCGCAGCCGCGGTTCGGCCGCCTCCTGCACCCGCTTCGCCCGCCAGGCGCCGACCGGTCGTTCGCCCGCCAGCGCCTGCGTCAGCCGGGCACCGAAGGAATGGCCGGAGAAGCCGATGGCATCCAGCCTCACCCGCGCCCAGGGGCCGCCGGCGCTGCGGCGGCGGTCGACTTCGTCGAGCACGAAGCGGGCGTCGGCGATGCGCGCCAGGTACTGCTCGGCGCTGGCAGCCTGGCGCGCGCCGCGCAGGCCGCCCTGCTGCCAGACGGCGCTGTCGCTGCCCGGGTGCTGCAGGTGCAGCACCGCCAGGCCCGCCGCCTGCCACGCCTCACCCCAGGCAGCACCGCCGGCGCGGCTGCCGCCCAGTCCGTGCGAGTGGATCACCAGCGCGCAAGGCCCCTCGCCTGCCGGCCAGCGCAGCCGCACTGGGAGGCCGCGGCTGCGGGCGGCGTCGGTCCAGGTCTCGTCGGTGAAGGCCGCCGGCGCCGTGGCCCAGCCGGCGCCAGGAAACAAGGGGGCGGCCAGGCCGACCAGCAGCGTGCGACGTCTCATGGGCGGGAATTCTGGCGCGAAAGACTCGAAAAGCCCTCTTGAAAACACGGTGACCGCCCTCAGGTCGGCGGCTGACCCCATTTCTGACCGTCATGTCGAACCAAGAGCAAGCCCCCCAGAACGCCGACGCGAGCCCCGAGACAGCCGCGCCGGCCAGCCCCGAAGCCGACCTGCAGGCGCAGTTCGCCGACCTGCAGGCCAAGCACGCCGAGGTGTCCGACGCCTACCTGCGCGCCAAGGCCGAGGCCGAGAACACCCGCCGCCGCGCCGACGAGGAGATGTCCAAGGCGCGCAAGTTCGCCATCGAGGGCTTCGCCGAGAGCCTGGTGCCGGTCAAGGACAGCCTGGAGGCCGCCATCGCGCTGCCCAACGCCAGCAACGAGCAGCTGCTCGAGGGCGTGCACGCCACGCTGCGCCAGCTGGCCTCGGCGCTGGAGCGCAACAAGGTCATCGAGATCAACCCGGCCGCCGGCACGAAGTTCGACCCGCACCAGCACCAGGCGATCAGCATGGTGCCGGCCGAGCAGGAGGCCAACACGGTGGTCGCCGTGCTGCAGAAGGGCTACCTGATCGCCGAGCGCGTGCTGCGCCCGGCGCTGGTCACGGTGAGCGCGCCCAAGTGATGTGATTGCGCCAGCGCAATCGTCCACAAGCGGCCACCCTTGAATTAGCCCCAGTTATCCACAACTCGAAGACAACCGGATTCCCCGATCTCAGGAGCACACGAACATGGCAAAGATCATCGGCATCGACCTCGGCACCACGAACTCGTGCGTCGCCATCATGGAAGGCAACACCACCCGTGTGATCGAGAACAGTGAGGGTGCGCGCACCACGCCGTCGATCATCGCCTACCAGGAAGACGGCGAGGTGCTGGTCGGCGCCTCGGCCAAGCGCCAGGCCGTCACCAACCCGAAGAACACGCTGTACGCGGTGAAGCGCCTGATCGGCCGCAAGTTCACCGAGAAGGAAGTGCAGAAGGACATCGACCTGATGCCCTACACCATCGCCGCCGCCGACAACGGCGACGCCTGGGTGGAAGTGCGCGGCAAGAAGCTGGCGCCGCCGCAGGTCAGCGCCGAGGTGCTGCGCAAGATGAAGAAGACCGCCGAGGACTACCTCGGCGAGCCGGTCACCGAAGCGGTGATCACCGTGCCGGCCTACTTCAACGACAGCCAGCGCCAGGCCACCAAGGACGCCGGCCGCATCGCCGGCCTCGACGTCAAGCGCATCATCAACGAGCCGACCGCCGCTGCGCTGGCCTTCGGCCTGGACAAGCACGGCAAGGGCGACCGCAAGATCGCCGTCTATGACCTCGGCGGCGGCACCTTCGACATCTCGATCATCGAGATCGCCGACGTCGACGGCGAGAAGCAGTTCGAGGTGCTGTCGACCAACGGCGACACCTTCCTCGGCGGCGAGGACTTCGACCAGCGCATCATCGACTACATCGTCTCCGAGTTCAAAAAGGAACAGGGCGTCGACCTGTCGAAGGACGTGCTCGCGCTACAGCGCCTGAAGGAAGCGGCCGAGAAGGCGAAGATCGAACTGTCCAACGCGACGCAGACCGACATCAACCTGCCCTACGTGACGGCGGATGCCTCGGGCCCGAAGCACCTGAACCTCAAGCTGACGCGCGCCAAGCTGGAGTCGCTGGTCGAGGAGCTGGTCGAGCGCACGATCGCGCCCTGCCGCACCGCGATCAAGGACGCCGGCGTGTCGGTCAGCGCGATCGACGACGTGATCCTGGTCGGCGGCATGACCCGCATGCCCAAGGTGCAGGAGAAGGTCAAGGAGTTCTTCGGCAAGGAGCCGCGCAAGGACGTCAACCCCGATGAAGCCGTCGCCGTCGGCGCGGCCATCCAGGGCCAGGTGCTGTCGGGCGACCGCAAGGACGTGCTGCTGCTCGACGTCACCCCGCTGAGCCTGGGCATCGAGACCCTGGGCGGCGTGATGACCAAGATGATCCAGAAGAACACCACCATCCCGACCAAGTTCAGCCAGGTGTTCTCGACCGCCGACGACAACCAGCCGGCGGTGACCATCAAGGTCTACCAGGGCGAGCGCGAGATGGCCTCGGGCAACAAGAGCCTGGGCGAGTTCAACCTCGAGGGCATCCCGCCGGCCGCGCGCGGCACGCCGCAGATCGAGGTGACCTTCGACATCGACGCCAACGGCATCCTGCACGTCGGCGCGAAGGACAAGTCCACCGGCAAGGAGAACAAGATCACCATCAAGGCGAACTCGGGCCTCAACGAGGACGAGATCCAGAAGATGGTCAAGGACGCCGAGCTCAACGCCGCCGAGGACAAGAAGAAGCTCGAACTGGTGCAGGCGCGCAACCAGGCCGACGCGATGGTGCACTCGGTGAAGAAGAGCCTGGCCGAACATGGCGACAAGCTCGACGCGCCCGAGAAGGAGAAGATCGAGGCCGCGCTGAAGGACGCCGAAGAGGCGATCAAGGGCGAGGACAAGGCCGCGATCGACGCCAAGACCGAGGCGCTGATGACGGCCAGCCAGAAGCTGGGCGAGAAGGTCTATGCCGAAGCGCAGGCGGCCCAGGCCGCGGCGGGCGGCGCGGCCGGCGGCACGGAAGGTGCTCAGGCCTCGGCCGAGAAGCCGGCCGACGACAACGTGGTCGACGCCGACTTCAAGGAAGTCAAGAAAGGATAAGGCGGACAGGCCTTGGGCCTGACGCCTTATCTCGCCGCGTTCGACGTGACAGGCCTGGCCTGCACGTCAACGCGGCGTTCCAGCTTGTGAAGAACTGAGACTTCAATGGCAGCAAAGCGCGATTACTACGAGATCCTCGGCGTGGCGAAGAACGCCAGCGAGGAAGAGATCAAGAAGGCCTACCGCAAGCTGGCCATGAAGCACCACCCTGACCGCAACCAGGGTGACGACGCGAAGAAGGCCGAGGAGAAGTTCAAGGAGGCCAAGGAGGCCTACGAGATGCTCTCCGACGCCCAGAAGCGTGCGGCCTACGACCAGTACGGCCACGCCGGCGTCGACCCGAACATGGGCGGCGGCGGCTTCCGCCCCGGCGGCCCGGGCGCGGAGGGCTTCGGCGGCTTCGCCGAGGCCTTCGGCGACATCTTCGGCGACATCTTCGGTGGCGGACAGGGCGGCGGCCGCCGCGCGGGTGGCGGCCAGCAAGTCTTCCGCGGCAGCGACCTCAGCTACGCGATGGAGATCACGCTCGAGGAGGCCGCCAACGGCAAGGAGACGCAGATCCGCATCCCGGCCTGGGAAAGCTGCGAGACCTGCCACGGCACCGGCGCCAAGCCCGGCACCAGCCCCAAGGTGTGCAGCACCTGCAACGGCGGCGGCACGGTGCACATGCGCCAGGGCTTCTTCAGCATCCAGCAGACCTGCCCGCACTGCCACGGAACCGGCAAGATCATCCCCGACCCCTGCACCACCTGCAGCGGCCAGGGCAAGATCAAGAAGCACAAGACGCTGGAGGTGAAGATCCCCGCCGGCATCGGCGAGGGCATGCGCATTCGCTCCAGCGGCAACGGCGAGCCCGGCACCAATGGCGGCCCGCCGGGCGACCTGTACATCGAGATCCGCGTCAAGCAGCACGACATCTTCGAGCGCGACGGCGACGACCTGCACTGCACCGTGCCGGTCGGCCTGACCACCGCCGCGCTGGGCGGCAGCATCGAGGTGCCGACGCTGGGCGGCAAGGCCGAGATCGAGCTGCCCGAGGGCACCCAGCACGGCAAGACCTTCCGGCTGCGTGGCAAGGGCATCAAGGGCGTGCGCTCCAGCTACCCGGGCGACCTGTACTGCCACGTGCAGGTCGAGACGCCGATCAAGATCACCGAGCACCAGCGCAAGCTGCTGAAGGAACTCGACGAATCCTTCCGCAAGGGCGGCGACAAACACTCGCCGAACGCCAAGAGCTGGACCGACCGGGTCAAGGACCTGTTCAAGTAAGGCCCCGAAGCTGCCGATATGCAGGCATTCCGACTCCTCCGGACGCCTGCATGGCTCGCCTGCTGTATCCCGACATCGGCGACTGCCGCGCGCTCGTCATCGACGGCAACATGACCTCGCGCAGCATCCTCGCCGGGATGCTGCGGGCGATGGGCGTGGGCCACGTGGCCTACGCCAGCCGCGCGATGGACGCCCGCCGGCTGCTCGAGAACCGCACCTTCGACGTGGTGCTGTGCGACTACCACTTCGATCACTCGGTCATGTCCGGGCAGGATCTGCTCGACGACCTGCGCCGCTCCAACCTGCTGCCCTACGCCACCGTGTTCGTGATGGTGACCGGCGAGGCGTCGTACGGGCATGTCGCGGAAGCCGCCGAGGCGGCGCTGGACAGCTACCTGCTCAAGCCCCATACCGCCACCGCGCTCGAGCAGCGCGTGCTGCAGGCGCGCCACCGCAAGAAGGTGCTGGGACCGATCTTCGAGGCGATCGCCGAGGAGGACTTCGCGACCGCCGCCGAGATCTGCCAGCAGCGTTTCGAGCAGCGCGGCGAGTACTGGCTGTACGCGGCCCGCGTGGGTGCCGAGCTGTACGTGCGTCTGAACGAACTGGACAAGGCCCGTGCCCTCTACGAGGCGGTGCGCGAGGCGCGTGCCGCCCCCTGGGCCAAGCTGGGGATCGCCCGCGTCGAACTCGAGTCGGGCCAGCTGCAGCAGGCCACGCGCACGCTGGAGAGCCTGATCGGCGAGCAGCCGACCTACGCCGACGCCTACGACGTGATGGGCCGCGTGCAGGTCGAACAGGGCGACATGGCCGCTGCGCTGGAGACCTACCGCAGCGCCACCGAGCTGACGCCGGCCAGCGTCAGCCGGCTGCAGAAGCAGGGCATGCTGGCCTTCTACATGGGCCAGGGCGACGAGGCCACCGAGGCGCTGGAGCGCACCGTGCGCATCGGCATCAGCTCGAAGATGTTCGACTGCCAGAGCCTCGTGCTGCTGTGCTTCCTGCACCACGACAAGCGCGACAGCAAGGCCTTCGCGCGCGCCATCGGCCACCTCGAACGTGCCGTCGAGAAGCGTCCCGAAAGCGCGCGCCTGCGCCGCATGCTGGAGACCGGCCGCATCATGCAGGGCCAGGTCGAGCGGCAGACCGCCGTCACCGTGCAGTCGACACGCGCGCTCGCCGGCCAGATCCGCGAAGGCGACTTCGACTTCGAGGCAGCCGCCAACCTGCTGGCAGCGCTGGCCCGTGTGGCCTCGACCGAGATCCAGTTGCCCGACGGCGAGAGCTGGGTCAACGACGTGGCCCGGCGCTTCTGCGCCTCGAAGGCGGCCACCGACATGCTGTGCCTCGCCACCGCCTGCCACCCACCGTACGAGGCGATCGTGCGGTCGGCGCACCAGACCATCACCGCGGCCGCCGAGAAGGCGATGACGCACACCCTCAACGGCGCGCCGGAGATCACCGTGCGCACGCTGCTCGACCTGGGTGCCGAGACGCTGAACGCCAAGCTGCTGGAAACCGCCGGCCTGGTGCTGAACCGCCATGGCGCGAAGATCGCGACCAGCGCGGCGCTCGCCGAGCAGATCTCCGGTCTGCGCCAGCGCTACTGCACGCGCGGGACGCAGGTGGCCCTGGGCACGGGCGTTGGCCGCTCGGCCGGCGGCCTGACGCTGCGGCACTGACGCCGCCGCCTCGGGGACGCACTTAAGGCCGGGCCAATCCACCGGCCCGAGAATGCGGGCCATGCTTTCGAGGACCTCCGATGGGCCGTCGCGCGAGTGGAATCCGCTGACGCTGGCCCTGCTCACCAGCTTGTGGATCGCCAGCCTGGCCAACTGGCCGCTGTGGCGCACGCTGCGCTCGCTGCCCGAGGGCGCCGGCACGCACGGCCTGCTGTTCACGACTGGCTTCGCGATCATGCTGGCGGCACTGACCTTCCTGCTGCTGAGCTTCGCGGCATGGCGGCGCACCATCAAGCCGGTGTCCGCGCTGTTCCTCGTGCCGGCGGCGGTGGGCGCGCATTTCATGGGCAGCTACGGCGTCGTCATCGACAGCACGATGATGACCAACGTGCTGCAGACCAACCCGACCGAGGCGCGTGACCTGCTCAACCTGCGCCTGCTCGCCAGTGTCGGCATCCTCGCGCTGCTGCCCATCGTGTGGATGTGGCCGCTGCGCCTGCGCCGGCTCGGCTGGCGAGCGCAGTTGGGACGCAACCTGCTCGGGCTGGCCGCTGCGCTTGCCGTGATCGCGGCGTTGCTGTTCGCGCTGTTCGCCGACCTGTCGGCAACGATGCGCAACCACAAGTCGGTGCGCTACCTGATCAACCCGCTGAACTCGTTCTACGCGCTCGGCGCGCTGGCCCACGATGCGACAGCCACGCCGAAGGGGCCGCCGGCGCCGATCGGTGTCGGCGCGACACTCGCCGAACGCCCTGCCGGCAGCCCGCCACCGCTGTTCCTGCTGGTGGTCGGCGAGACCGCACGCGCTGATCATTTCGCGCTCAACGGCTACGCGCGGCCGACCACGCCCGCCCTCGCCGGCCTCGGCGTGGTCAGCTTCCGCGACGTGACCTCCTGCGGCACCAACACCGCGGCTTCGCTGCCTTGCATGTTCTCGCACCTCGGCCGCGAGGGTTACGCCGCCCGCGAGCGTGACCACGAGAACCTGCTCGACCTGGCGCAGCGCGCCGGCCTGGCGGTGCTGTGGCTCGACAACCAGTCGGGCTGCAAGGGGCTGTGCGAGCGTGTCCCGTCGGCCCATGCGGAGGACGGCGCGCCGGCCGCGCTGTGCAGCGACGGCGAGTGCCTCGACGAGGCGCTGCTCAGCGGCCTCGATGCCCGTCTCGCGGCGCTCGATGCGCGGCGGCGTGCCCGCGGCGTGCTGCTGGTGCTGCACCAGATGGGCAGCCACGGGCCGGCCTACTCGCGCCGTTCTCCGCCCGAGCGCAAGCCGTTCCAGCCGGAGTGCCAGACCAACGTGCTGCAGCAGTGCGAGGCGCAGGCGCTGGTCAACGCCTACGACAACTCGATCGTCTACACCGATCACGTGCTGGCGCAGACGATCGCCTGGCTGGGCCGCCAGCAGCCGACCTACCGGCCGACGCTGCTGTACGTCTCGGACCACGGCGAGTCGCTCGGCGAGAACGGCCTGTACCTGCACGGCCTGCCCTATGCCGTCGCGCCCCACGAGCAGAAGCATGTGCCGATGATCGTGTGGCGCCCGCCGGCGTCGCCCGGCGACCTGCGCATGGACTGCCTGGCCGGCCGGCGCGACCTGCCGCTCAGCCACGACCATCTGTTCCACACCGTGGCCGGCGCGCTGGGCATCCAGGCGAAGGAGTACCGCACCGAACTGGACGCCTTCGCGCCCTGCCGCTCGCCCTGAGCCGGCGGCTCCGGCCAGGTTCAGAACAAGGAGCCCTGCGCGGACGCCGATGCGGGCGCGCGGAACTGCGTCAGGTCCAGGCCGTGCCGTTCGCGGTTCAGCCCCAGCCGCGCGCAGGCCTTCTCGAAGCGCTGGCGCAGCAGCTTCGCCCAGACGCCCTCGCCCGTCATGCGCCGCCCGAACTTCGCGTCGTAGTCGCGTCCGCCGCGCATCTCGCGCACGCGAGCCATGACCCGCTCGGCGCGCAGCGGGTAGTGGCGGCCCAGCCAGTCCTGGAAGATCGGGTTGACCTCCCAGGGCAGGCGAAGAACGATCGAGAACGCGCTGCGGGCGCCGGCCTCGGCCGCCGCTTCGAGGATGCGTTCGAGTTCCGGCTCGTTGACGAAGGGAATCACCGGCGAGACGCTGACGCCCACCGGCACCCCGGCCTGAGCGAGCGCGGCGATCGTTTGCAGTCGCCGCTGCGGAGCGGCGGCCCGTGGTTCGAGGATGCGCGCCAGTGCCGGGTCCAGCGTGGTCACCGACACGTAGACCGCGGCGAGCCGCTGCGCGGCCATCGGAGCGATCAGGTCGAGGTCACGTTCCACACCGGCCGACTTGGTGACCAGCGAGAACGGGTGATTCCATTCGCTGAGCACCTCGATCACCGCGCGGGTGATGCGCAGCCGCCGCTCGACCGGCTGGTAGGCGTCGGTCGCCGAGCCGATGTTGAGCATCAGCGGCTGATAGCTGCGGCTGGCGAAGGCTTCGCGCAGGCGTTCGGCAGCGTTGACCTTGGCGACGATGCGCGTCTCGAAATCGAGGCCCGGCGAGAGGTTCAGGTAGCTGTGCGTGGGCCTCGCAAAGCAGTAGACGCAGCCGTGTTCGCAGCCGCGATACGGGTTGATCGACAGATCGAAGGAGATGTCGGGCGAGTCGTTGCTGCTCAGGATCGACTTGACACGCTCCTCGATGACCTGTGTCTGCGCCGGCACCACCTCTTCGGTGGCCTGCTGGTCCAGCGTGCCCCAGCCGTCGTCCCAGGGCTCGGCATGCTGCGCGCTGAAACGATGCTCGAGCGCCCAGGTGGTGCCGCGGCCCTTGGGCGTGGCGGCCTCGGCGGGAACGATGACGATGCGTCTGGCGTGTCGCATACTGTAAATATATACAGTCTTTGCGCCGCACGCATCCGCAATTTGAAGGTGGGCGCGTGGCGCGATCCTCAGTGCGCATGAGGGCATCACGAGCGCCACGACCTAGTGTTGAAACGTCGTCGCCGCACACCCACCTCGCTCGGGCACAGGCGCCGGCAGATCCATCCACCTCAGGAGTCCGCCATGAACTGCACGAAGTTGTTCCCGCTGGCCGCCATCACGGCCCTCGCCGCTGCGCTGCCCCCTGCCTTCGCCGAGGACAGTGGGCGAGATGGCGCGCCCGTGGCCCGGTCGACCATGAGCCGCGCCGAGGTGCGCGCGCTGTCAGCACCTGAAGCCGCCGAGCGCGACGGCGCACCGATCGCGCGTTCGTCGCTGCCGCGCTCCGAGGTGCTCGCCGAACTCGAGATCTGGCGCGACTCCGGCCTCGCCGCGCTCGAACGGGGCGAGGCCAGCGACACGTCCGGGCCGAGCTATCGCGCGGCACTGGCGCGCTACCAGGCCCTGCGTGATGCGCCGGCGTTTGCCGATCAGGTCGCCCGCATCGCGCGCCGCCTCGGCGAGACGCAGCTGATCGCGCAGCAGTAGCGCGCGGCGCGTGCGGGCACGGCCGTCGGGGCCTGCCCGCACGCCAGGTTCAGTACTCGTCGCCGCCGCCGCCCATGCCGGGCGCCAGGTTGTCGAACTTGGTCAGCGGCTTCAGGAAGGTCAGCTTCACCGTGCCGGTCGGGCCGTTGCGCTGCTTGCCGATGATGATCTCGGCGACGCCCGGTTCCTTGCAGGCTTCCTTGGTGTAGTACTCGTCGCGGTAGATGAACATGATCACGTCGGCGTCCTGCTCGATGGCGCCCGACTCGCGCAGGTCGCTCATCATCGGCCGCTTGTCGGTGCGCGTCTCGACCGAGCGGTTCAGCTGCGACAGCGCGATCACCGGGCACTTCAGCTCCTTGGCCAGCGACTTCAGGCCGCGCGAGATCTCGCCGATCACGGTGGCGCGGTTCTCCTCGCTGGCGCCGCCGCTGCCGCTCATCAGCTGCAGGTAGTCGACGATGATCAGGCCGAGCTGGCCACACTGGCGCGCCTGCCGCCGCGCCCGCGCGCGCAGTTCGCTGGGCGAGAGGCCGGGGCTCTCGTCGATGAACATGCTGACCTTGCCGAGCTTCTCGACGGCTTCGGAGAGTCGGCCCCACTCGTCGTCGCGCAGGCGCCCGGTGCGCAGGTTGCTCTGGTCGATGCGGCCCATCGAGCCGACCATGCGCAGCGCCAGCTGCGCGGCGCCCATTTCCATCGAGAACACCACCACCGGCAGGCCCTCGTTGGCGGCGACATGCTCGCCGATGTTCAGCGCGAACGCGGTCTTGCCCATCGACGGCCGCGCGGCCAGCACGATCAGGTCGCCCGGCTGCAGGCCGGCGGTCATCTTGTCGAGATCGTAGAAGCCGGTGCGCACGCCGGTCACGTCTTCCGCGCCGTTCTCGTGCAGTTCGTTGACGCGGTCGATCAGCTGCACGACCAGCTGGTCCATGCTCTGGAAGCCCTGCTTGGAGCGTGAACCCTCTTCGCCGATGCGGAAGATCTTGCCCTCGGCCTCGTCGAGGATCTCCGAGACCTGCCGACCCTGCGGGTTGAAGGCCGCAGTGGCGATTTCGTCGGAGGTGGCGACCAGCTTGCGCAGGATGGCGCGCTCGCGAACGATCTCCGCGTAGCGGCGCAGGTTGGCCGCGCTCGGCACGCTCTGCGCCAGCGCGTTCAGGTAGACGAGGCCGCCGCATTCCTCGGCCTTGCCGTGGCTCTGCAGCTGCTCGAACACGGTGATCACGTCGGCCGGCCGCGTGGTGTTGATCAGCGCGCCGATCGCCGCGTAGATGTGGCGGTGCTCCCAGCGGTAGAAGTCGCTGTCGGTCAGCAGGTCGCCGGCGCGGTCCCAGGCGCTGTTGTCCAGCAGCAGGCCACCGAGCACGCTCTGTTCGGCCTCGATCGAATGCGGTGGAACACGCAGCCGGGCCACCTCGTCGTCGCGCGCCGGTGTCGAGGGTTCGGGAGACTCGTAGACCTTGGACATGCTTGTGGGCAACCCTGTGGACAGACGGTGACGATCCGGGGGATACAGGAGGAAAACCTGCGCCCCAATGACAAAGGCCGGCGGGTGCCGGCCTTTGCGGGGACGCGAGGGACTACCTTAGTCCGTTTCGCCGATCACGACAACCTTGATTTCCGCCACCACGTCGGTGTGCGGCACCACGGTCACGGTGTGCTCGCCGACGGTCTTCAGCGGACCGTTGGGCATGCGCACCTGGGCCTTGACGACCTTGAAGTCGATGCGGTTCAGCGCATCGGCGATGTCGGCGTTGGTCACCGAGCCGAACAGGCGACCGTCCACACCCGCCTTCTGCGTGATGTGCACGGTGCGGCCGTTCATCTTCTCGCCCAGCGCTTGCGCGGTGGCGAGCTTGTCGGCGGCGGCCTTCTCGAGTTCGGCGCGCTTGGCCTCGAACTCCTTGATGGCGGCTTCGGTGGCGCGGCGGGCGGCCTTGGTCGGGATCAGGAAGTTGCGGGCATAGCCGTCCTTGACCTTGACCACGTCACCCAGGTTGCCCAGGTTGACGACCTTTTCCAGCAGGATCACTTGCATGGCGATGGCTCCTTAGACCTTGTGCTGGTCGCTGTACGGCAGCAGGGCCAGGAAGCGAGCGCGCTTGATGCAGGTGGTCAGCTGGCGCTGGAAGAACGCGCGCGTGCCGGTCAGGCGGGCGGGCGTGATCTTGCCGTTCTCGCTGATGAAATCGCGCAAGGTGTCGATGTCCTTGTAGTCGATTTCCTTCACGCCGGTCACGGTGAAGCGGCAGAAGCGCTTGCGGCGGAACAGCAGCGATTGTTGGTTGCGCTTGGGCTTGCGGTCCTTCGAGAACCGGCCTTTACCACGGGGCGGGGGCATATGTCACCTCTTTCAATTCAATCCGGATACGGAACAACGTTCAGTCGAGTTCGGTCACGTGGAACACGACACCGCGGCCGTTGCGCTGGGAACCGAGGAAGCCGGCAAAGCCGTGTTCGCTTCCGAGTTCGAGGACGCCGACCCTTCGCGTGATCTCCCCGATCGCCCGGGCCTGGATTTCCACCGTGACCTTTCTGGGCTGGCCGTCCTGCAGGACCTGCGACTCGTGCCTGAGGCTGAAGTCCAGGGCCGGCAATCCGGCTGGGGTGTAGCGAAGCGCCGCGCGTTCGACCAGCGTGGCCGACAGCGTCAGCCTGTTCAGGCGGCCGACTCCTGCGGCGCCTTGCGCGACTCTTCCTTCTCGACCATCTTCATCATGACCGACGGCGTCGTCTCGGCCTGGGCCTTGACCACCGTCAGGTGGCGCAGCACGGCGTCGTTGAAGCGGAAGCCGGTCTCGAGTTCGGCAAGGGTTTCCTTGCTGCACTCGATGTTGATGCACAGGTAGTGCGCCTTGGCGAGCTTCTGGATCATGTAGGCCAGCTGGCGGCGGCCCCAATCCTCGACCCGATGGACCTTGCCGCCGGCGGCGGTGACCAGGCCCTTGTAGCGCTCCAGCATGGCCGGAACCTGTTCGCTTTGATCCGGATGGATCAGCAACACGATTTCATAGTGACGCATTGAGACTCCTTCTGGTTTCCGGCGGTCGCGCCCGGGATGGGCCCGGCGCCGTGGAAGCCACCCCGAAGCGTCGGTCCCGGGTGTGGCAAGGGAAAGCCCGCGAGTATACCGCGAAATCGCGGCTCAGCCGCTCAGCCCGAACACCTTGGGTTTGGCCCCGCTGCGCGCGCGCCGCACCAGCACGGTCGGGAAGCTGACCGGCAAGGTGTTCGGGAAGTCGCGGCTGTAGTGCAGGCCGCGGCTTTCGTGGCGCATCAGCGCCGAACGCACGATCAGCTCGGCGCAGTCGACCAGGTTGCGCAACTCCAGCAGGTCGCGGTTGACGCGGAAGTTGGCGTAGTAGTCGTCGATCTCGTTCTTCAGCAGCTTGATGCGGTGCAGCGCCCGCTCCAGCCGCTTGGTCGTGCGCACGATGCCGACGTAGTTCCACATCAGCAGGCGCAGTTCGTCCCAGTTGTGGGCGATGACGACCTGCTCGTCGGCATTCTCGACCTGGCTCTCGTCCCAGGCCGGCAGCGACGAAGCTCCCACAGCCGGGCGCTTGAGGATGTCGTCGGCGCAGCTGCGGCCCAGCACCACACATTCCAGCAGCGAGTTGCTGGCCAGCCGGTTGGCACCGTGCAGCCCGGTGTAGGTCGTCTCGCCGACGGCGTAGAGCCCGGGCACGTCGGTGCGGCCGTGCAGGTCGGTGACCACGCCGCCGCAGGTGTAGTGCGCCGCCGGCACGACCGGGATCGGCTGCGTCGCGATGTCGATGCCCAGCTTGAGGCAGCGCGCGTGAATGGTCGGGAAGTGCTCCTTCAGGAAGGCCTCGCCGAGGTGGGTGGCGTCGAGCAGCACGTAGTCCAGGCCGTGCTTCTTCATCTCGAAGTCGATCGCGCGGGCGACGATGTCGCGCGGCGCCAGTTCGGCACGCTCGTCGTGCGAGGGCATGAAGCGTGTGCCGTCCGGCAGCTTGAGCTGGCCGCCCTCCCCGCGCAGCGCCTCGGTGATCAGGAAGCTGCGTTCCTGCGGGTGGTACAGGCAGGTCGGGTGGAACTGCACGAACTCCATGTTGCCGACCCGGCAACCGGCACGCCAGGCCATCGCGATGCCATCGCCGGTGGAGGTGTCCGGGTTGGTCGTGTAGCGGTAGACCTTGCCGGCGCCGCCAGTGGCCAGCACGACCGCGCGCGCCGCCAGCGTCTCGACGCGCTGGCGGTCGATGTCGAGCACGTAGACGCCGTAGCAGCGCGGCTGCTCGTCGCGCTTCAGGTGACGCGAGGTGATCAGGTCCAGCGCCATCCAGCGCTCGCGCAGCGTGATGTTCGGGTGCTTGCGCACCTCGTCGAGCAGCACGTCGTGGATTGCCTTGCCGGTGGCGTCGGCGGCGTGCGCGATGCGCCGCACCGCGTGGCCGCCCTCGCGCGTCAGGTGCAGGCCCAGGGGGCCTTGCGGATCGGGTGAGAACGGCACGCCGCGCTCGACCAGCCACTCGACCGCCTCGGCGCTGTTCTGCGCGATGTAGCGCGCCGTCTGCTCCTCGACCAGGCCGGCGCCGGCCTCCTGCGTGTCGCGCACGTGCGAGTCGATGCTGTCGTCGCTGCCCAGCACGCCGACGATGCCACCCTGCGCCCAGGCGGTCGCGCCTTCGTTCAGCTCGCGCTTGGCCAGCACGATCACCGGCTGCGTCTTCGCCAGGTGCAGCGCGACGGTGAGCCCCGCCAGCCCCGCGCCGACGATGACGACAGGTTCGGCGGCGGCGCGTTCGTTCAGGGGCATGATCGATCTCGTGACGGATCGGGCATTCTATCGACCGCCACCGCGCGCCATAGGGATGGGCCAGCGCCGGGACCACGTGAAAACATCCACGGCAAGTTGCGCGTTTTCGCGCATACGGACACTTACACTGCAAGCTCCGTCGTCGAGAAGGGACGCGAACCCATGAGCCACCCCGCACCGCCGCCCGGCATTGCGCCCGACACGCCGGAAGCCTGGCAGGCCACGCGCGCGCAGACCGCGCTGGCCACGCAGTTCATGCGCGATGCCGATGACTACCTGAGCACCGAGAAGAAGGAGATCGGGCGGCAGGTCGGCGCCAACGAGCGCGAACTGTTCGTCTCCTGCGCGCCGCCGGAGGCCTTGCAGCAGCAGATCGACCACGTGCACCCGGAATTCATCGCGGTGCACGACATCGGCACGACCTCGTCGCGCCGCCTGCTCGCCGGCATCGCGGCGGCCAGCCAGCGTTCGGTGCAGAAGCTGCTGATTCGCCGCCAGGGCTACGGCACGCCGCTGGCGACGCTCGAGTTCATCGAGCTGCCCACTTCCGACGGCTCCAAGCTGCTGATGTACTCGACCGAGGTCGATGCCGACACCGTGTCGCGCCAGGGCCTGGCGCGCATCCTGATGGCCAACAGCCGGCTCGGCGTGATCATGGTCGGCGACCTGCCCGCGCATTCGCTCGAGGCCGCGTTCAAGCCGCTGCGCGACGACATCGTCGCCGGCCCGTGGATGAACCGGCACCTGCTGCTGCTGCCGCTGGCCGGTGCGAGCACGGTGGCCAACCTGGCCAGCGAACTCGGCCGCGGCACCGGCATCGACGTGCGCACCACGCCGCAGGTGACGCGCCCGGCCGACGCCTGGGGCTTCATCAACGGCACCTGGGCACGCATCCGCGAAACCCCATCGTCGACACCAGCAGCCGGCGCGGCCACCGCGCCGCGTGCGGCCCGCCCTGCCGCGCCCGCACAGCGGGAGGTTGCGCCGCCGCCACCACTGGCCATGCGGCCGATGCCGGCCGTGCCGAGCTCACGCTCGCGGACGCCCGACCCGGCCACTGCGCCGGCGCTGCTCGACCGCTACGTGCACCAGCTCAGCGAACTGACCGGCATGGTCAGCTGCTGCGTGTTCGAGTTGTCCAGCGGCAAGGCACTGGCCCATGCGGGCGCCAGCCCCGGCGCCGACGAACTCGCCTCGCATGGCACCGAACTGCTCAGCTCGATCGCCGGCACCTGCCGCGCGATGGGCCTGGGCCACGCGATCCCCGATGCCGCCATCACGCTCGGTGCGCACCACCTGCTGTTGCGCGCCGTGCCCAAGCACCCGGGCATCGCGCTGCACGCGGTGCTGGACAAGACCCACGCCAACCTGACGCTGGCCCGCCTGCAGGTGCAGCGCATGGACGCCATCTTCGACGAGCCGGCAGCCTGAGCCGCCGGCCCGGCGGGGCTCAGTGCACGACCCGCCCGAAGCGGAACTCGCCGCCTTCCACGTCGACCGGGATGACGTCCTTCGGGCCGAAACGGCCTTCGAGGATCAGCTTCGCGACCGGGTTCTCGATGCGCTGCTGGATCGCCCGCTTCAGCGGCCGCGCACCGAACACCGGGTCGAAGCCGGCCTTGGCGATCTCGGCCAGCGCCGCCGGCGAAACGTCGAGCTTCATCTCCATCTTCTCCAGCCGCGACTCCAGCACCCGCAGCTGGATCTTCGCGATCGCCTCGATGTTCTTCGCGTCGAGCGCGTGGAACACGACGGTCTCGTCGATGCGGTTGAGGAACTCCGGCCGGAAATGCTGCTTGACCTCGGCCCACACGGCGTCGCGGATCGTCTCGCTGGGCTGGCCGGCGAGCTGCATGATCTGGTGCGAACCGAGGTTGCTGGTCATCACGATGACGGTGTTCTTGAAGTCCACCGTGCGGCCCTGGCCATCGGTGAGCCGCCCGTCGTCGAGCACCTGCAGCAGCACGTTGAAGACGTCCGGGTGCGCCTTCTCGACCTCGTCGAGCAGCAGCACGCTGTACGGCTTGCGGCGCACCGCCTCGGTCAGGTAGCCGCCCTCGTCGTAGCCGACGTAGCCGGGCGGCGCGCCGATCATGCGGGCGACCGAGTGCTTCTCCATGAACTCGCTCATGTCCAGGCGGATCAGGTGCTCCTCGCTGTCGAACAGGAAGCTCGCCAGCGCCTTGCACAGCTCGGTCTTGCCGACGCCGGTGGGGCCGAGGAACAGGAAGGAACCGGTCGGCCGGTTCGGGTCCGACAGGCCCGAGCGTGAACGGCGGATCGCGTTGGCCACCGCGACGATCGCCTCGTCCTGGCCGACCACACGCTCGTGCAGCTTGGTCTCCATCTGCAGCAGCTTGTCGCGCTCGCCCTGCATCAGCTTGGAGACCGGGATGCCGGTGGCACGCGCCACCACCTCGGCGATCTCCTCGGCGCCGACCATGGTGCGCAGCAGCTGCGGCTTGCTGCCGCCCTTCTTGCCGGCCTCCTTGGCCTGCGCGTCCTTGAGCTTCTTCTCCAGTTCGGGCAGCTTGCCGTACTGCAGCTCGGCGACCTTGTTGAAGTCGCCCTTGCGCTTCCACTCCTCGATCTGGAAGCGGGTCTTGTCGATCTCTTCCTTGATGTGCGCGGAGCCTTGTGCGGTGGCCTTCTCGGCCTTCCAGATCTCCTCCAGGTCGGCGTACTCGCGCTCGAGCCGGGCGATCTCTTCCTCGATCAGGCCGAAGCGCTTCTGCGAGCCTTCATCCTTCTCCTTGCGCACCGCCTCGCGCTCGATCTTCAGCTGGATCAGCCGGCGGTCGAGCTTGTCCATCGCCTCCGGCTTGGAGTCGATCTCGATCTTGATCTTGCTGGCCGCCTCGTCGATCAGGTCGATCGCCTTGTCGGGCAGGAAGCGGTCGGTGATGTAGCGGTGGCTGAGCTCGGCTGCGGCGATGATCGCCGGGTCGGTGATCTCGACGCCGTGGTGCACCTCGTACTTCTCCTGCAGCCCGCGCAGGATCGCGATGGTGGCTTCCACGCTCGGCTCGCCGACGAGGATCTTCTGGAAGCGGCGCTCCAGCGCAGCGTCCTTCTCGATGTACTTGCGGTACTCGTCCAGCGTGGTCGCGCCGATGCAGTGCAGCTCGCCGCGCGCCAGCGCCGGCTTCAGCATGTTGCCGGCGTCCATCGCGCCCTCGGCCTTGCCGGCGCCGACCATGGTGTGCAGTTCGTCGATGAAGACGATGGTCTGGCCAGCGTCCTGGGAAAGTTCCTTCAGGACGTTCTTCAGCCGCTCCTCGAACTCGCCGCGGTACTTGGCCCCGGCCAGCAGCAGCGCCATGTCGAGCACCAGCACCCGCTTGCCCTTCAGCGAGTCGGGCACCTCGCCGGCGACGATGCGCTGCGCCAGGCCCTCGACGATGGCCGTCTTGCCGACGCCCGGCTCGCCGATCAGCACCGGGTTGTTCTTGGTGCGCCGCTGCAGCACCTGGATAGCGCGGCGGATCTCGTCGTCGCGGCCGATCACCGGGTCGAGCTTGCCCATGCGCGCACGCTCGGTCAGGTCCAGCGTGTACTTCTTCAGCGCCTCGCGCTGGCCTTCGGCCTCGGGCGAATCGACCTTCTGGCCGCCGCGCACCGCCTCGATGGCGGCCTCCAGGCCCTTGCGGGTCAGGCCGTGGCCGCGCACGACGCCGGCCAGGTCGGTCTTCGCGTCGGACAGCGCGAGCAGGAACATCTCGCTGGCGATGTACTGGTCGCCGCGCTTGGAGGCTTCCTTCTCGGCCGCCTGCAGCAGCGAGACCAGGTCGCGCCCGGCGCCGGTCGGCTCGCCGCCCTGCACCTGCGGCAGGCCGTTCAGCGTGGTCTCCACCGCCGTCTGCAGAGCAGGCAGACGCACGCCGGCGCGCTCGAGCAGCGCCTTCGGGCCGTCGTCCTGCGCGAGCATCGCCGCGAGCACGTGCACCGGCTCGATGTACGGGTTGTCGCGCGTCACCGCGAGGCTCTGCGCCTCGGCGAGGGCCTGCTGGAACTGGCTGGTCAACTTGTCCTGTCGCATGGAAAACCTCCGATTGCGAGGGATCTGAGGCGGGCGGGCCGCCATTTCAAGTCATTCAGCGGGCGATCGGCATGCCACTTCTGCGGCAGATCAAGCGAGCACGCTGTCCAGCAGCCGGAAACCGACGGCGGCGCAGGCCAGCGCCCCCAGCACATGGGCCAGCGTGTGACCGGCCGCCAGCGCCCACTGGCCACGCTGCAGCAGCAGCAGCGACTCGGCCGAAAAAGCCGAGAAGGTGGTCAGCCCGCCGAGGAAGCCGGTCACCAGCAGCAGGCGCAGCAACTCGTTCGGGCTGCGCTCGAACCAGGCCAGCGCCAGGCCGATCAGCAGGCCGCCGACACAGTTGACCGCCAGCGTGCCGAGCGGGAAACCGGCCCAGCGTGCGTTCAGCCACAGCCCGGCGCCCCAGCGCGCCAGCGCGCCGACCGCCGCACCGCCTGCCACGGCCAGCACCTGCACGGCGACGGCGGCGCCGCTCACGCCGTCGGCCCGGCGTTGTTCGCGACGATGCCCCAGCGCGCCAGCGCCGCGTCGTCGCTGACCCGGGCGTCGACCCAGCGTGCGCCCTCGGGCGTGGTCTCCTTCTTCCAGAACGGCGCCTGCGTCTTCAGGTAGTCCATCAGGAACTCGCAGGCCTGGAAGGCCGTGCCGCGGTGCGCCGAGGTCACGACCACCATCACGACCTGGTCGAGCGGCAGCAAGCGCCCGACGCGGTGGATGACCCGCGCGGCGCGGATGTCGAAGCGCTCGAAGGCCTCGTCGATCATCGCCTCGATGGCCTTCTCGGTCATGCCGGGGTAATGCTCGAGCTCCATCGCGCTGACGCCCTGGCCGTCGTTGCGGTCGCGCACCGTGCCGATGAAGCTGGCCACGGCGCCGACGCCGGCGTCGGACGCACGCAGCGCCGCCACTTCGGCACCGAGGTCGAAGTCGGCAGTCTGGATCAGGACTCGCGGAAGGGCCGTCATGCGGCGGATTTTCGCACCGCCGCGGCCGCGTCACGAGGGGTTGCGGCGCGCTTTCAGCACCTGGCCGAAGGTCGCGAAGGTCGCGCGCGTGGCGGCCAGCACCTCGGCCTCGTAGCGCTCAGGGTTGGCGTCGAGGCGGTACTCGGCCGCCGCACTGTTCGAACTGAGCAGGCCGAGCGCGCGATTCAGGCCGCCGCTGTTGTCCTTCTGCTCACTGAGCTTCTCCATCGTCATCAGGTCGGGCGCGAGCATCAGGTGCTGGTCGAGCCGAACGCGCGCGGCCTCGCGTTCGCGGCGGAAGGCGAAGCGCGTCACGTCGCGCGCCAGGCGCGGTGCCGGCGTGACCTTCACCGAGGCGCCGCCACTGAGGATGCCGCCCGACTTCTCGATGATGGCCAGCGGCACCGTCACGCGCACCTTCAGCAGGTGGGCGTCCAGCGCCTTGGCGATGCCCCACTCCGCCCAGCGCGCGCTGCCGGAGTTGCCGGCGAACAGGCTGCCGCCCGAACGGTACTGCTCGCCGCGCGGATCGGGGTCCTTGTTCGACTGCATGAAGCTCTCCTCGTCGTCGCTGTCGAAGAGCACCGGCAGGCCACGCGGGCTGAAGGTCCAGCCACCATGGCCGCTGAACTTCTCGTCCTCGACCGGCGAGGGCTTGCCGGCCTCCTTCAGCTTCTGGAAGTCGGGCAAGGCCACCAGTTGCTCGTGCGGCACCACCTCCAGCCCGGCCGCCTGCGCGGTGCGCACCACCTCGTCGTAGAGCGTCTCGGTGATGCGCTGGTACTGCGCTGCCCCGGGGCCGTTGAGCCTGATCGACAGCTTGGCGCTCGCGCCGCCGCCGAAGCCGCCGGACACCGCGCTGCCGTCCTGGCGGTCCATGAACTGCACCACCAGCTGCGTGATGACGACGCGCCGCACCGTGTCGATGGCGCGCGGGTTGTCCACCGCCACCTGGGCGGCGTCGAGCTTGTAGGCGGCGGGGCTCTGGGCGAAGCCGGCGCTGGCGGCAAGCGCCAGGCACAGCCCGGCGACGAAGGGGATCCGATAGGACATGCATTGACTCCTGGGGCAGCACCCACTGCGGGTGGCCTGCCGGAGTACGCAGCGAATCGGCCGGAAACGGCTCGCGGGCGGCTCAGCCGCCGGTCACCGGCGGGAAGAAGGCCAGTTCGGCCCCGTCGACCAGCGTCGCCGACTCGTCGCACAGCGACTGGTTCAGCGCGCTGCGCAGCGCCCGCCCGCGGGCCAGCGCGGCCGCATGCGCACCGCCGCGGCCGATCAGCGCATCGCGTGCGGCGGCCACCGTGGCGCCGGCAGGCAGTTCGATCGCCTCGCCGGCACCGAGCGCCTCGCGGATGGAGGCGAAGTAGCGCACCTGGATCTTCATGACAGCAGTTCGGCGAAAGGCAGGAAGGCGACCATGTCGCCACGGGCGATCGTGCGGCTGGACGGGTTGTCGACCACGCCGTCGCCCCAGACGGCCGAAGTCAGCACGCCCGAACTCTGGTTCGGGAACAGGTCGAGCCCGCCCTGCGCATTGCGCCGCGCACGCAGGAACTCGCGGCGCTTGTCGGGTTTCGGCCAGTCGAAGTCGGCGCGCATCGGCGTGGCCTGCGGCGGCGTCGCGACGGCGCCCTGCAGCGCCAGCAGCGCCGGCCGCACCATCAGCAGGAAGGTGATGAAACTGGACACCGGGTTGCCCGGCAGGCCCATGAACCAGGCCTGGCCGCCGCCCTCGCGGCGCACCTCGCCGAAAGCCAGCGGCTTGCCCGGCTTGATCGCCATCTGCCAGTAGTCGACCCGGCCTTCGGCCTGCACCGCCGGGCGCAGGTGGTCTTCCTCGCCGACCGAGACGCCGCCCGAGGTGACGATCAGGTCGTTGCCCTGCGCCGCACGGCGCAGCGCCTCGCGGGTGGCGTCGAGACGGTCCGGCACGATGCCGAGGTCGTTGCACTCGCAGCCCAGCGCCTGGATCAAGCCGCGCAGCGTGAAGCGGTTGGAGTTGTAGATCGCACCCGGCTTCAGCGGCTGGCCGGGCATCACCAGTTCGTCGCCGGTGGAGAACAGCGCCACGCGCGGGCGGCGCGACACCGTCAGCGTCGCCGCGCCCACCGAGGCCGCCAGGCCCAGCGCCTGCGGCGTCAGCCGCGTGCCGCGCGCCAGCACCTCGGCGCCGTGCATCACGTCCTCGCCGCGGCGGCGTATCCACTGCCCCGGCGCCGGCACGATGCCGAAACGCACACCCTCGCCCTCGGGCTCGCACTGCTCCTGCGGTACCACCGCGTCGGCACCCGCCGGAATCTGCGCGCCGGTGAAGATGCGGGCCGCCGTGCCGGGCTGCAGCGGCTGGCCGACATGGCCGGCCGGGATGCGCTGGCTGACCGCCAGCAGCGTGCCGGCAACCGGCACGTCGGCGCAGCGCAGCGCGTAGCCGTCCATCGAGGTGTTGTCGGCCGGCGGCACGTCGAGCGCCGAGCGCACGCCTTCGGCCAGCACACGGCCGAGGGCGTCGAAGCTGGAGACCGGCTCGGTCTCAGCCAGCGGGCGGATCGAACTCAGCAGCCGGGCCAGCGCTTCGTCCAGCGTCAGCATCGGCGGCCGCGCCGAAGGCGTCGTCGTAGGGGGGACGGTACTCATAGCGGGCGGGGTCGGCGAGCAGGAAGGCGGTCACCGCGTCCGGATCGTTCAGATCCAGCAGCGGCAGGCCGGTCGGTTGCGGCAGCCGCTCCGGGCTGTCGGTCGCGATCGCGACGATGAAAGGGTCGTTCGGGTACTGCGCCGGCCTGCCGGCATCGGCTCGCCAGACCTCCAGCTTCAGCACGTCGGCATGCTTGAAGCCTTCGACCAGCACCCAGTCGACCTCGTACAGCTCGGCGATCAGCTGATGCACCGTCGGGTCGGCGCGCAGCTCGAACTCGCGGATCTTGGCCAGCCGACGGTCGGAGGCGATCAGCACCTCGAAGGCGCCGGCCTCGCGGTGGCGAAACGAGTCCTTGCCCGGGTGGTCGATGTCGAAGTCGTGGTGGGCATGCTTGACCACCGAGACCCGCTGGCCGGCCAGCCGCAGCCGCGCGATGACCTGCTCGACCAGCGTGGTCTTGCCCGATCCCGAGTAGCCGCTGAAGCCGACGACCTTCATTCAGCCATTCTGGGCGATGAAATCCTTCACCGCCTGAACGTCCACCGGCATGACCTTGAACCGCTTGGGGAGTTGCTCGATGCCTTGCAGCGCCGCAGGACGCCCCGGCTCGCGCCCCAGCGCCTCGACGATGGTGGCCGAGAACTTCGCCGGCAGCGCGGTCTCGAGCACGATCATCGGCACGCCGGCCTCCCGGTGTTCGCGCGCCACCTTCAGCCCGTCGGCAGTGTGGGTGTCGATGACGGTGCCGCAGCGCTGCGCGGCGTCGCGGATGGTCGCCAGGCGGTCGGCATGGCTGCTGCTGCCGGATACGAAGCCGTACTCGGCGATGCGCGCGAACTCGGCCGGGCTGATCGTGAAGGCGCCTGTCTTGCCGAGCTGATCGCCGAACAGCGCCTTGGTGCGCGCGGCATCGCGGCCCAGCAGGTCGAACACGAAACGCTCGAAGTTCGAGGCCTTGCTGATGTCCATCGACGGGCTCGAGGTTTCGTAGGTCTCCGCGCCACCCCGCACGCGATAGGTGCCGGTGCGGAAGAACTCGTCGAGCACGTTGTTCTCGTTGGTGGCCAGCACCAGCCGGTGGATCGGCAGCCCCATCATGCGCGCGACGTGGCCGGCGCAGATGTTGCCGAAGTTGCCCGAGGGCACCGCGAAGCTGACCCGCTCGGCGTTGCTCTTCGTCGCCTGGAAGTAGCCGGCGAAGTAGTAGACCACCTGCGCCAGCAGGCGCGCCCAGTTGATCGAGTTGACGGTGCCGATCTTCCAGCGCCGCTTGAACTCGAGGTCGTTGGAGACCGCCTTGACGATGTCCTGGCAGTCGTCGAACACGCCCTCGACGGCGATGTTGTGGATGTTGGCGTCCTGCAGGCTGAACATCTGCGCCTGCTGGAACGGGCTCATGCGGCCGTGCGGGCTGAGCATGAAGACGTTGACGCCCTTCTTGCCGCGCATCGCGTACTCGGCCGCGCTGCCGGTGTCGCCCGAGGTGGCGCCGAGGATGTTCAGCGTCTGGCCGCGGCGCCCGAGCTCGTACTCGAACAGCGCGCCGAGCAGCTGCATCGCCATGTCCTTGAAGGCCAGCGTGGGGCCGTTGGACAGCGCCTCGAGGTACAGGCCGTCCTCGAGCTTCTTCAGCGGCGTGATCTCGCGCGTGCCGAACACCTGCTCGGTGTAGGTCTGCGTGACCAGGCGCTTCAGGTCGGCGGCGGGGACGTCGTCGATGTAGAGCGACAGGATCTCGAATGCCAGATCGGCATACGACAGGCCGCGCCAGCGCGCCAGCGTCGGCGCATCGACCTTCGGGTAGTGCGTCGGCAGGTAGAGGCCACCGTCCGGCGCCAGGCCCTCGAGCAGGATCTCGGAGAAGCCACGCGGCGTCTGGTCGCCGCGCGTGCTGATGTACTTCACTTCAGTTCTTCCTTGCGGATCTTCACGATCGGTGCCAGCACCGTCGGCAGCGCCTGCATCTGCGCCAGCGCCTTGTCCATCTCGCCTTCCAGCGTGTCGTGGGTCAGGATGATCAGGTCGGTCTGCGCCTCGCCTTCGGCGGATTCGCGCTGCAGCACCGCATCGATCGAGATGCCGTGCTCGGCCAGGATGCCGGTGATGCGCGCCAGCACGCCGGCCTTGTCGGCCACCACCAGGCGCAGGTAGAACGAGGTCACCACGTCTGCCATGGGCAGGATCGGCGTGTCCTGCATCGAGCCCGGCTGGAAGGCCAGCGAGGGCACACGATGATCCGGGTCGGCGGTGTGCAGCCGGGTGATGTCGACCAGGTCGGCGATCACCGCCGACGCGGTCGGCTCGGCGCCGGCGCCCTTGCCGTAATACAGCGTGGTGCCGACCGCGTCGCCGTGCACGACGACGGCGTTCATCGCGCCCTCGACATTGGCGATCAGCCGCGTGGCCGGAATCAGCGTCGGGTGCACACGCAGCTCGATGCCCTTGTCACGGCGCTTGGTCACGCCGAGCAGCTTGATGCGGTAGCCGAGCTGCTCGGCGTAGCGGATGTCGGCCGCCTGCAGCCGGGTGATGCCTTCCACGTGCGCCTTGTCGAACTGCACCGGGATGCCGAAGGCGATCGCGCTCATGATCGTCGCCTTGTGCGCGGCGTCGACGCCCTCGATGTCGAAGGTCGGGTCGGCCTCGGCATAGCCCAGGCGCTGCGCCTCCTTCAGCACGACGCCGAAGTCCAGGCCCTTGGCGCGCATCTCGGAGAGGATGAAGTTGGTCGTGCCGTTGATGATGCCGGCCACCCACTCGATGCGGTTGGCGGTCAGGCCCTCGCGCAGCGCCTTGATGATCGGGATGCCGCCGGCCACAGCCGCCTCGAAGGCGACGACCACGCCCTTCTCGCGCGCGGCGGCGAAGATCTCGGTGCCGTGCACCGCCAGCAGCGCCTTGTTGGCGGTGACGACATGCTTGCCGGCCGCGATGGCCTCGAGCACCAGCGTCCGGGCGATGCCGTAGCCGCCGATCAGCTCGACGACGATGTCGATGTCCTTGTTGCCGATCACCTGGCGCGCGTCGCTGACCACCTCGGCGGCGTCGCCGACGGTCTTGCGCGCGCGTTCGACGTCGAGGTCCGCCACCATGGTGATGCGGATCTCGCGGCCGGCGCGGCGCCGGATCTCTTCCTGGTTGCGTTGCAGGACGGCGAAGGTGCCGCCGCCGACGGTGCCGATGCCGAGCAGGCCGACTTGGATGGGTTTCATGTGAACTCTCAGTGCGAGTGCCGCTTGCGGTAGTGCTCGAGGAAGCGCGCGATGCGCCCGATCGCCTCGGCCAGGTCGTCGACGTTGGGCAGGAAGACGAGGCGGAAGTGGTCGGGCGTCGGCCAGTTGAAGCCGGTACCCTGCACGATCAGCACCTTCTCCTCGGCCAGCAGTTCGTAGGCGAACTGCTGGTCGTCGGCGATCGGGTAGACCTTCGGGTCCAGCTTCGGGAACATGTACAGCGCCGCCTTCGGCTTGACGACGCTGACGCCCGGGATCTGCGTCAACAGCTCGTAGGCCAGGTCGCGCTGCTTGCACAGGCGCCCGCCCGGGGCGACCAGGTCCTTGATGCTCTGGTAGCCGCCCAGCGCGGTCTGGATGGCCAGCTGGCCCGGCGTGTTCGAGCACAGCCGCATCGAGGCCAGCATGTTCAGGCCCTCGATGTAGTCCTTGGCGTGCTTCTTCTCGCCCGACACCACCATCCAGCCGGCGCGGTAGCCGCAGGAGCGGTAGTTCTTCGACAGGCCGTTGAAGGTCAGGCACAGCACGTCCTCGGCCAGCGAGGCGATGCTGGTGTGCACGTTGCCGTCGAACAGCGTCTTGTCGTAGATCTCGTCGGCCAGGATGATCAGCTGGTGCTGGCGGGCCACCTCCACGATGTCGCGCAGCACGCTCTCCGGATACAGCGCGCCGGTCGGGTTGTTCGGGTTGATGACGACGATGGCCTTGGTGTTGCTGGTCACCTTGGCGCTTGATGTCGTCGATGTCGGGCAGCCAGTCGGACGATTCGTCGCACAGATAATGCACCGGCGTGCCGCCGGACAGTGCCACCGAGGCGGTGTACAGCGGGTAGTCCGGCGCCGGGATCAGCACCTCGTCGCCGCCGTTGAGCAGCGCGTTGAGGCTCATCGTGATCAGTTCGGAGGCGCCGTTGCCGAGGAAGACGTCGTCGACCGTCACGCCGCGGATGTGCTTCTCCTGCGTGTAGTGCACCACCGCCTTGCGCGGCGCGAACAGACCCTTGCTGTCGGTGTAGCCGGCGCTGTGCGGCATGTTGCGGATCATGTCCTGCACGATCTCGTCCGGCGGCTCGAGGCCGAACACCGCGAGGTTGCCGATGTTCAGCTTGATGATCTTCTGGCCCTCTTCCTCCATCTGCCGTGCCTTGTCGAGCACGGGTCCGCGGATGTCGTAGCAGACGTTGGCCAACTTGCTCGACTTGGCGATGGGCTTCAAGGTGTCTCCTGGGGCAGTGCTGCGCTGCAAAACATAGAATTTAACCATGAAGATGCAGGCAGACCGCCCGGAAGGCAGCAACGCGATCACCCGCCACGGCGCCGAGGGCGTGATCGTCAACTGGCACCGAGCACCGCGCCAGCGTGATCGTGCCCTGGCAAGGCGGCGTGCAGCGCTGGCCGGTCGACGACTTCGAGTCGCTCGACGAGTCCAGCTTCGAGGCCGTGCTCGCGCTCGCACCCGAACTGGTCATCTTCGGCAGCGGCAGCCGCCTGCGTTTCCCCAGGCCGGCGATCCTGAAGGCGCTGATGGCCCGCCGCATCGGCATCGAGACCATGGACACGCCGGCCGCCTGCCGCACCTACAACGTGCTGCTGGCCGAAGGCCGCGCGGTGGTCGCGGCACTGCTATTCGAACGTGGGGGTTGAGCTGCCGGCCTCGGGTGGCCGCACCGGGGCATGCTGACGCAAGCCTTATAATTCGAGGATACGCCCGCAGGGCGCAAACGAGCAGCATAACTCCATGACGCCAGCCCTCAACAAACCCCTTCCGGAATTTGAAGCGCTTGCCACGGGAGGCGTGAAGTTCACGCCGCAGGCCTTCGCCGGCAAGACGGTGGTGCTGTATTTCTACCCGAAGGACAATACCCCCGGGTGCACCACCGAAGCGATGCAGTTCCGCGACCACCACAAGGATTTCGTCAAGGCCGGCGCCGTGGTCTTCGGCGTGTCGCGCGACAACATGGCCTCGCACGAGAAGTTCAAGCAGAACCTCGAGCTGCCTTTCGAGCTGATCGCCGACACCGAAGAGAAGCTCTGCCACATGTTCGGCGTGGTCAAGAACAAGATCATGTACGGCAAGAAGGTCAAGGGCATCGAGCGCTCGACCTTCCTGATCGACGGCACCGGCACCCTGCGAGCCGAGTGGCGCGGCCTGAAGGTCGCCGGCCACGTCGAGGAAGTCCTGAAGGCCGTCAAGGCCCTGAAGTGAGCTCCGCGGCCTGTCGCAGCTTGTTGCGTACCGGGCCACATCGACATTGAAGCTGCGCGCTTCTTGTGTATGATGAATTCATGCACGTGAGTCGAGAGACACGTTCACCCGGAAAGCCGCACAGCCGACTGTGCGGCTTTTTTGTTTCCACGCCGCACTGACCCCCTCCATGCCACTGCCGAAGCCGCCTGCCAAACGAGCCGCCCTCCTCAATCCCGCAGACTTCGAAGCGCAGGCCGCGCCCAAACCGGGCAAACGCAGCACCCCCCACCGCAACACCGCGGAGCCCGCCTCGCCGGCGGTCATGGATCTGTTCGATGCCGGCCGGGCCGAGCCCGTCGTCGCCCGCCCGGCGGCGCCCAGCGCGCCGGTGGCCGTCAAGCCGGCCGCTCGCCCGGTGCCGCAGCCGCGCGCACGCAAGCCGCGCGGCACCGGCCCGGCCAGCCTGTTCGTGCTCGACACCAACGTGCTGATGCACGACCCGACCTCGCTGTTCCGCTTCGATGAACACGACGTCTACCTGCCGATGATCACGCTCGAGGAGCTCGACGGCCACAAGAAAGGCATGACCGAGGTCGCCCGCAACGCGCGCCAGGTCAGCCGCGACCTCGACGCGCTGGCCGCCAGCATGCCCTCGCGCGACGCCTCGGGCATGTCGGCCGGGCTGCCGCTGAACGCGACCGGCCACCGCGAGGCCGGCGGCAAGCTGTTCTTCCAGACCAACCTGGTCAACGTCAGCCTGCCTGCCGGCCTGCCGCAGGGCAAGGCCGACAACCAGATCCTGGGCGTCGTGCAGGCGCTGCGCGAGCAGCACCCGGGGCGCGAGGTCGTGCTGGTGTCCAAGGACATCAACATGCGCATCAAGGCGCGTGCGCTCGGCCTGCCGGCGGAGGACTATTTCAACGACAAGACGCTGGACGACGGCGACCTGCTCTACACCGGCGTGCTGCAGTTGCCCACCGACTTCTGGGAGCGCCATGGCAAGACGATGGAGAGCTGGCAGCAGGGTGGGCTGACCTACTACCGCATCAGCGGCCCGATGGTGCCGGTGCTGCTGGTCAACCAGTTCGTCTACCTCGAGGCACCCGGTGCCGCGCCGCTGTACGCCAAGGTCACCGAGATCACCGGCAAGACGGCGGTGCTGCGCACGCTGCGCGAGTACACCCACACGAAGAACTCGGTCTGGGGCGTCACGGCGCGCAACCGCGAGCAGAACTTCGCGCTGAACCTGCTGATGGATCCGGAATGCGACTTCATCACGCTCACGGGCACCGCCGGCACCGGCAAGACGCTGATGACGCTGGCCGCCGGCCTGAGCCAGGTGATGGACGACCGCCGCTACACCGAGATCATCGTCACCCGCGTGACGGTGCCGGTCGGCGAGGACATCGGTTTCCTGCCCGGCACCGAGGAAGAGAAGATGGGCCCGTGGATGGGCGCGCTGGACGACAACCTCGAGGTGCTGTCGCGCACCGACGGCGGCGCCGGTGAATGGGGCCGCGCGGCGACCAACGACCTGGTGCGCAGCAAGATCAAGATCAAGAGCCTGAACTTCATGCGCGGGCGCACTTTCCTGAACAAGTTCGTCATCATCGACGAGGCGCAGAACCTGACGCCCAAGCAGATGAAGACGCTGATCACCCGTGCCGGCCCGGGCACGAAGATCGTCTGCCTGGGCAACCTGGCGCAGATCGACACGCCCTACCTGACCGAGGGCAGCTCGGGCCTGACCTACGCCGTCGATCGCTTCAAGGGCTGGCCGCACAGCGGCCACATCATGCTGGCGCGTGGCGAACGTTCGCGGCTGGCGGATTTCGCCTCCGAGGTGCTCTGACCCAGGGCCTCGACGCTCAGGCGTCGGGCCGCACGCGCAGGTAGCTGGCGAAACGCGGCACGCCTTGCGGTGTCCGGCCGCGGTGGGTGTAGGTCACCGTGCTGCCCAAGGGCGGTGGGTTGTCGCGCTCGGCGTCGCTGAAGCCAGTGCCGATCTGGAATTCGGTGCCGTCATCGCAGCGCACGCGCAAGGCACCGAGCCGCCCGGCATGCCGCCCCTGCCCCGGCAGGTGCGCGACGACCACCGCGTCGGCGTCCTGCTGCGGCTTCAGCTTGAGCAGCGCAGGGCTGCGGCCGGTGACGTAGGGCGCATCGGCTCGATGCAGCATCAGCCCCTCGCCGCCGCCGCGAATCACTGCCTGCAGCCGATCGTGCAGTGCCTGACGGCTGCCCAGTGGCGCCTGCTCGACTGCCTGCAGTTGCGGCCAGCGCGCGGCGGCCGCGATGCGCGCCAGTTCGGCCGATCGCCGCGCGAAGCTGCCTGCGGCGCCGGGCAGTTCGAACACCATGTAGTGCAGTTCGTGCCAGCCCTCGTCGACGGGTGAATTGCGCCGCACCAGGCCGGAAAGCGCATCGAAGCGCCCTCTGCCGAGCCACAGCTCGCCATCCAGCGGCATCCTCGGCAGTCGTGCGAGGAACCAGTCCGGCGCCGCGACGGCACCACCGCTGCGAAAGCGCAGCCGCTGGCCGTCCCAGAACGCACGCACGCCGTCGTACTTCTCGCTGACCAGCCACCCGGCCGGGTCGATCTCGTCGCGTGCCTCCAGTGCAAGCAGCAGCGGCAACGCGGCACGGGCCGGGCGCGGCAAGGCGGCGCCCGCTGCGGCCAGCGCCAGCCAATGTCGGCGGCTCAGTCGGTATGCATCGATGCCCATCGCATGTCCTCGTCGTGAAACATGCGGGCATGGTGGCGGCCACGCGCGGCCCGGACCATCCCTCCGCCGGGGCGAAGAAGAAGGCCCTCTTGCGGGGGGCCTCGGTTCAACTCACTTCGCGGAGACCAGTTCGCGGATCTGCGCCAGCGCCGTCGGGTCGTCCATCGTCGTCAGGTCGCCCGGGTCGCGCTGCTCGCACACCGCCTGGATCGCGCGGCGAAGCATCTTGCCGGAACGTGTCTTCGGCAGCAGCGTCACGAAGTGGATGCGTGCCGGCCGCGCCACCGCGCCGAGCTGGCTGTCCACCGTCTTCATCACCTCGCCCTCGAGCTTCAGGCGCGCGGCCGGGTCGGCCACGGCGTTCGCGTCTTTCAGCACCGCGAATGCCATCGCCACCTGGCCCTTGAGCTGGTCGGCCACACCCACCACCGCCACCTCGGCGACGGCCGGATGACTCGAGATGCTCTCCTCGATCTCGCGCGTGCCCAGGCGGTGGCCGGCGACGTTGATGACGTCGTCGGTGCGGCCGAGGATGAAGAAGTAGCCGTCCTCGTCGCGCACGCCCCAGTCGAAGGTGTTGTACATGGTGCGGCCGTGGATGCTCGACCAGTAGGTCTTGACGTAGCGCGCGTCGTCGCCCCAGATGGTCTGCAGGCAACCCGGCGGCAGCGGCCCTTCGACCGCGATCACGCCCTTCTTGCCCGGTTCGGTGATCTCCTCGGCCGTTGTCTCGTCGATCAGGCGCACGTCGTAGCCGTAGACCGCCTTGCCCGGCGAACCGAACTTCGTCGGCGCTGGCTCGACGCCGTTGCAGATGGCCAGGATCGGCCAGCCGGTCTCGGTCTGCCAGTAGTTGTCGATGATGGGCTTGTCGATCGCGGCGGCGATCCAGGTGGCGGTTGGTTCGTCCAGCGGCTCGCCGGCGAGGAACAGCGCACGCAGGCTCGACAGGTCGTACTTGGTGAGGAACGCCGGGTCCTGCTTCTTCAGGACGCGCGCGGCGGTCGGGGCGGAGAACATCACCGTGACCTTGTACTTCTCGACCAGGCTCCACCAGATGCCGGCGTCGGGGCGTGTCGGCAGGCCCTCGTACATGATGGTCGCCATGCCGGCGATCAGCGGGCCGTAGATGATGTAGCTGTGACCGACCACCCAGCCGATGTCGCTGGTCGAGAAGTAGGTCTCGCCGGCGTTGCCGCAGTAGATGTGCTTCATCGACGCGGCCAGCGCCACTGCGTAGCCGCCGGTGTCGCGCTGCACACCCTTCGGTTTGCCGGTGGTGCCGCTGGTGTAGAGCGTGTAGCTCGGGTGCGTCGAGTCGACCCACGCGCAGGGCACGACGGTGTTCAGGTGCTTGTCGCGCAGCGCCGCGTAGTCGACATCGCGGCCGGCGCTCTTCTCCATCGCGCTCAGGCCGCGGTCGACCAGCAGCACCTTGGCCGGCTTGTGGCTGGCGAGCTTGATGGCCTCGTCGAGCAGCGGCTTGTAGGCCACCACCTTGCCAGAGCGCATCCCGGCGTCGGCGCTGACGATCACCGTCGGCGTCGCATCGTCGATGCGGCTGGCCAGGCTGTGGCTGGCGAAACCACCGAACACCACCGAGTGGATCGCGCCGATGCGCGCGCAGGCCAGCATCGCGAAGGCGGCCTCGGCGATCATCGGCATGTAGATGAGCACGCGGTCGCCCTGCTTCACGCCCAGGTCCTGCAGACAAGCCGCCATGCGCTGCACCTCGGCGTGCAGTTCGCGGAAGCTGTAGGCCTTCTCCTGCTCGGTCTCGGTGGAGACGAAGATCAGCGCGTTCTGGTCGGGCCGTGTCGCCAGGTGCCGGTCGACGGCGTTGTGGCACAGGTTGGTCTTGCCGCCGACGAACCATTTCGCGAACGGCGGGTTCGCATAGTCGCAGACCTTCTCGTACGGCGTCTGCCAGTCGATCAGCCGCGCCTGCTCGGACCAGAAGCCGTCGCGATCGTTGATCGAGCGCTGGTGGAAGTCGGCGTAGCGGGTCATGTCTGTCTCCTGCTTGTTCTGTCGCTGGCGGCGCATTTCATGCGCACGCTCTTACGAGCGTCTGACGCTGGAGCCGTTCACTGGCCGATGCTGACGACGACACGCCCTCGCAGCTTGCCTTCCATCAACTCGCCGGCCCGCGCGATGGTCTGGTCGAGCGGGATATCGACGGCGATGGACTCGAGCAGGGTCGGATCCAGATCACGTGCCAGTCGTTCCCAGGCCTGGCGGCGCAGCGCCAGCGGCGCCATCACGCTGTCGACGCCGGCCAGCGTCACGCTGCGCAGGATGAAGGGCATCACGGTGCCGGGCAGGTCGGCGCCCTGTGCCAGGCCGCAGGCGGCGACCACGCCACCCCAGCGCGTCTGCGCGCAGGCGTTGACCAGCGTGTGGCTGCCGACGGCATCGACCACCGCGGTCCAGCGCTCCTTCTGCAGCGGCTTGCCGGGCGCGGCGAGTTCGGCGCGATCGATCACCGCGGCGGCGCCCAGCGTCTTCAGGTAGTCGGCCTCGGCGGCCTTGCCGGTAGCCGCCACCACGCGGTGGCCCAGCCGCGCCAGCAGCGCCACGGCCACGCTGCCGACGCCGCCGGTCGCACCGGTCACCAGCACCTCGCCATCGCCCGGCGCCACGCCATGGCGCTCCAGCGCCAGTACGCAGAGCATGGCGGTGTATCCGGCCGTGCCGATGGCCATCGCCTGACGCGTCGTGAACGCAGTCGGCAGCGGCACCAGCCAGTCGCCCTTGAGCCGCGCCTTCTGCGCCAGGCAGCCCCAGCGGGTCTCGCCAACACCCCAGCCGTTGTGCACCACCCGGTCGCCCGGCTTCCACTGCGCATGGCTGCTCTCCAGCACGCGGCCGGCGCCGTCGATGCCGGCCACCATCGGCCACTGGCGCACCACCGGGCCGCGGTTGGTGATCGCGAGGCCGTCCTTGTAGTTGAGCGTCGAGTGCTCGACGGCGATCAGCACGTCGCCCTCGGGCAGCGCGGCCTCGTCGACCTCGTGGATGCCGGCGCGAAAGCCAGCCTCGTCCTTCTCCAGCAGCAGCGCCTTGAACATGCCTTCTCCTCGTTCGATCGTCATTCGGTAACAGCACGATAGCGCAGCCCGGGAACGGCTTAGCAATCTGTCGCAAGTGCCCGTCCCGACTGGCTTTTTCAGGTTGACGCCAGTGCATCGCTCGCCTAAGCTGCGCGCCGATGCCTTGCCTGCCCCGCTTCCGCCGCCTCGCCCTGGCCGCCCTCGTGGCGCTGGCCGCGGCGCACGCCCAGGCAGCGCCCGAGGCAGCGGCCAACGACCCGATCGCGCGCCTGCTCGCCGAGAAGGGCCTGGGCGACCCCGACAAGGTGCCCGCCGCCGTGCCGCCCAGCGAGTACGCCTTCGTGCAGACCATGCGCGACAAGGCCTCCGACATGGTCCTCAGCGCGATGAACTTCCTCGGCGTGCCCTACCGCCGCGGCGGCAACACGGCGGAGAACGGCTTCGACTGCAGCGGCTTCACGCGCCACATCTTCGAGATGAGCCTGGGCCTGGTGCTGCCGCGCCGCGCCGACGACCAGGCCAGCGCGCCCGGCCTGATCAAGGTGAAGCGCGAGGAACTGAAGCCCGGCGACCTGGTGTTCTTCAACACGCTCAAGCGCACCTTCTCGCACGTCGGCATCTACATCGGCGAAGGCAAGTTCATCCACTCGCCACGTACCGGCGGCGAGGTGCGCGTCGAGGACATGCGCTACGCCTACTGGAGCAAGCGCTTCACCGGCGCACGCCGAGCGTCGCCGCTGGCCGACGGCGCTTCCCCCGCAGCCAAGGCGACGCCGCTGGCCAACGCGCCGGTGGCACTGCCGACCACGCCGGTGATCGCGCCGGCGCTGGACGCCGAAACCTACCGCACCACCCACTGATTCCGGGCGCGCTAGACCGCACGCCCACCGGGGTCGTGCGGAGCGCGCGGTGGCGGGGCCGAAGGCACAATCCGCGCCCATGGGCGAAAAGATCATCCCGCTGGCCGACCACCGCTACGCCGCCAGCGTGCCACGCATCCCGGAGCGTTTCAGCGCGCCGTCCGGGCTGGTCGGCGACCGGCTGGGCCGGCCGCTGCGCGACCTGCGCATCTCGGTGACCGACCGCTGCAACTTCCGCTGCAGCTACTGCATGCCCAAGGAAGTGTTCGACAAGCAATACGCTTTCCTGCCGCATTCCTCGTTGCTCAGCTTCGAGGAGATCACGCGCACCGCGCGCCTGTTCATCGCCCACGGCGTGCACAAGCTGCGCCTGACCGGCGGCGAGCCGCTGCTGCGCAAGAACCTCGAGAACCTGATCGTGATGCTGGCGGCGCTGCGCACGCCCGACGGCGAGCCGCTGGACCTGACGCTGACCACCAACGGCTCGCTGCTGGCGCGCAAGGCGCAGTCCCTCAAGGATGCCGGCCTGCAGCGTGTCACCGTCAGCCTCGACGCGCTGGACGACACCATCTTCCGCCGCATGAACGACGTCGATTTCCCGGTCGCCGACGTGCTCGCAGGCATCGGCGAGGCACGGCGCGTGGGGCTGGGGCCGATCAAGGTCAACATGGTCGTCAAGCGCGGCACCAACGACCATCAGATCGTGCCGATGGCGCGCTTCTTCCGCGAGAACTTCGGCGGCCAGATCGTGCTGCGCTTCATCGAGTACATGGACGTCGGCGCCACCAACGGCTGGCGCATGGACGAGGTGCTGCCCTCGGCCGCGGTGGTCGAGCGCATCTCGCAGGTGTTCCCGCTCGAGCCGCTGGATGCCAGCGCCGCCGGCGAGACCGCGCAGCGCTGGCGCTATGCCGACGGCGGCGGCGAGATCGGCGTGATCTCCAGCGTCACCCAGGCCTTCTGCCACGACTGCAACCGCGCGCGGCTGTCCACCGAGGGCAAGCTGTTCACCTGCCTGTTCGCCAGCCAGGGCCACGACCTGCGCGCGCTGCTGCGCGGCGACTATGACGACGCGCAGATCGGTGCCGCCATCGGCGCGATCTGGTCGGGCCGCGACGACCGCTACTCCGAGCTTCGCAGTGCATTGCAGGCCGACAGCGGCAGCGGGCAGCGGCGGGTGGAGATGCACTACATCGGCGGGTGAGACGGTGACGATTTCCCCGCAGGACATCACCGGCCTGATCCTCGCCGGCGGCCGTGGCAGCCGCATGGGTGGCGTCGACAAGGGGCTGCAGAACCACCTGGGGCTGCCGCTGGCCATGCATGCGCTGCTGCGCCTCGGGCCGCAGGTCGGCGCGCTGATGATCAACGCCAATCGCAACCTCGGCGCCTACGAGGCCATGGGCGCGCCGGTCTGGCCCGATGCCCTGCCCGACTACCCCGGCCCGCTGGCCGGCTTCCTCGCCGGGCTGGAGCACTGCGAGACACCCTACCTGGTCACCGTGCCCTGCGACACACCCGGCTTCCCGCTCGACCTGGTCGAGCGCCTGGCGGCCGCGCTGGAGGCTGCCGACGCCGAGATCGTGATGGCCGCCACCGAGGAGAACGGCGAGCGCCAGGTGCAGCCGGTGTTCTGCCTGATGAAGACCACGCTGATGGAAAGCCTGGTGCAGTTCACCCAGTCCGGCCAGCGCAAGATCGACCGCTGGACGGCGCAGCACCGCTGCGTCGAGGTGCTGTTCGACGACCCCGACGCCTTCTTCAACGCCAACACGCTGGCCGAGCTGCAGCGATTGCAGGGCTGAGCCGCCTCGCCCGCGGCTACCATCCGCGCCCATGAGCCCGACGAATCCCACACTGGCCGAGATCGCCTCCTGCGTCAGCGGCTACGACCCCAACGCGCTGCCGGTGGCGCAGGCGCAGGAGTTCATCGCCCGGCTGGTGCCGCGCGTGCAGGCGGTCGAGATGCTGGCCTTGCGCACCTCGCTGGGCCGTGTGCTGGCCCGCGACATCGTCTCGCCGATCAACGTGCCGGCACACGACAACTCGGCCATGGACGGCTACGCGCTGCGCGGCAGCGACCTGGCCGCCGACGGCGACACGCGGCTCGTGGTCACCGGAACGGGATTCGCCGGCGTGCAGTTCACCGGCACCGTGGCGCCCGGCCAATGTGTCCGCATCATGACCGGCGCCGTGATGCCCGCCGGCCTGGACACCGTGGTGCCGCAGGAGTTCACCAAGACCGACGGCGAGCGTGTGATCGTGCCGGCCGGCGTCGTGCGCACCGGCGACAACCGCCGCCTGGCGGGTGAAGACCTGGCCCGGGGCGAAGCGGCGCTGAAGGCCGGCCGTGTATTGCGCCCGGCGGATCTCGGCATGCTGGCCTCGCTCGGCCAGGCCGAGGTGCCGGTGCTGCGCCGGCTGCGCGTGGCCTTCTTCTCCACCGGCGACGAACTGCGCTCGATCGGCGAGCCGCTGGACGAGGGCTGCGTCTACGACAGCAACCGCTACACGCTGTGGGGCATGCTGCAGCGCCTGGGTGTCGACCTGATCGACATGGGCGTGGTGCGCGACGACCCGGCGGCGCTGGAAGTCGCCTTCCGCCACGCGGCCGAGAACGCCGACGCGGTGATCACCTCCGGCGGTGTCAGCGTCGGCGAGGCCGACCACACCAAGCAGGTGATGAAGGCGATCGGCGACGTGCTGTTCTGGAAGATCGCGATGCGGCCGGGCCGGCCGATGGCCATCGGGCGCATTGCCAGCAAGGGCCACGACGCCATCCTGTTCGGCCTGCCCGGCAACCCAGTGGCGGTGATGGTGACCTTCTACGCCTTCGTGCGCGACGCGCTGCTGGCGATGAGCGGCGCGGCGCCGCAGGCCCTGCCGATGCTGCGTGCCGCCAGCACCCAGCCGATCCGCAAGAAGGCCGGGCGCACCGAGTACCAGCGCGGCATCGTCTCGCGCACCGACTCCGGCTGGCAGGTCGAGATCACCGGCTCGCAAGGCTCGGGCATCCTGCGCAGCATGAGCGTGGCCAACGGGCTGGTCGTGCTGGGCCATGAGCAGGGCAACGTGGCGGCCGGCGAGCTGGTCGACGTGCTGCCCTTCGACGGCCTGGTCTGAGGACGACGATGTACCCCACGCCTTCCCCGAGCGCGGGCGACGCGCCGCGCAAGCCGATGACGCTGCACCGTCTGGCCGCGATGCACGCGGCCGGCGAGAAGATCGCCATGCTGACCTGCTACGACGCCAGCTTCGCGCGCCTGCTCGACGATGCCGGCGTCGACGTGCTGCTGATCGGCGACTCGCTGGGCATGACGCTGCAGGGCCGTGACAGCACGCTGCCGGTCACGCTGGACGACATGGCCTACCACGTGCAGTGCGTCGCACGCGGCAACCGCACAGCGCATGGATCGTCGGCGACCTGCCCTTCGCGAGCTACCACACGGGCACGGAGCAGGCGCTGCTCAGCGCGGCAGCGCTGATGCGCTCCGGCGCCCACATGGTCAAGCTCGAAGGCGGCGGCTGGACGGTGCCGGTGGTGCGCCACCTGGTCGAACGCGGCATCCCCGTCTGCGCGCACCTCGGGCTCACGCCGCAGTCGGTGCACGCGCTGGGCGGCTACCGCATCCAGGGCCGCGACGAAGACGGCGCCGAACGCCTGCTGCGCGAGGCCCACGAGCTGGCGGACGCGGGTGCTGCCATGCTCGTCGTCGAGCTGATCCCGAGCGAGCTCGGCAAGCGCCTGAGCGACAGCCTGGCCATCCCGGTGATCGGCATCGGCGCCGGCCCCGGCTGCAGCGGCCAGGTGCTGGTGCTGCACGACATGCTGGGCGTGACGCGCGGCCGGCTGCCGCGCTTCGTGCGCAACTTCATGGCCCCGGCCGGCGCCGTCGACAGCATCGAGGCGGCGGTCCGCGCCTACGTCGCTGCCGTCAAGGACGGCAGCTTCCCCGACCCCGCCGTGCACGGCTACTGATCCCGACCACCATGCAGATCGTCCACAGCATCGCCCAGCTGCGCGCCGCGCTGGCCGGCCAGGCCCACACCGCCTTCGTGCCCACCATGGGCAACCTGCACGACGGCCACCTCTCGCTGATCAAGCTCGCCCGCGCGCGCGGCGGGCCGGTGGTGGCGAGCATCTTCGTCAACCGCCTGCAGTTCGCGCCGCACGAAGACTTCGACACCTACCCGCGCACGCTGGAGCGCGACTGCCAGCTGCTCGCGCCGGCCGGCTGCGACATCGTCTTCGCGCCCTCGGAGCGTGACCTCTACCCCGAGCCGCAGGGCTACAAGGTGCATCCGCCGGCCGAGCTGGCCGACATCCTCGAAGGCCATTTCCGCCCCGGATTCTTCACCGGCGTGTGCACCGTGGTGCTGAAGCTGTTCAACGCCGTGCAGCCGGAGGTCGCGGTTTTCGGCAAGAAGGACTACCAGCAGCTGATGGTGATCCGCCGCATGGTCGAGCAGCTGGCGCTGCCGATCACCATCGCCGGCGGCGAGACCGGCCGTGCGCCCGACGGCCTGGCGCTGTCCTCGCGCAACGGCTACCTCGACACCGCACAGCGTGCCGAAGCCGTGCAGCTCAGCGCCGCGCTGCGCCGCATCGATGCGGCCACCAGCGGCGGCGAGCGTGACCATGCGAAGCTCGAGGCCGAGGCGATGGACGGCCTTGCCGCCCGCGGCTGGAAGCCCGACTACGTGGCGATCCGTCGCCGCCGCGACCTGGGCGCACCGAGCGCCGGCGAGCCCCTCGTGGTGCTCGCCGCCGCGAAGCTCGGCACGACGCGGCTGATCGACAACCTCGAGCTCGCCGCGATGCCCTGGTGCGGCCCGGCCAGCGCCAGGCCGCCCCAGCCGCCCCCTGGGGGCTCGGCACCGGGGCCGACATCAGCGCTTGGCCAGGCGCTGCCAGGTGTCGACCACCGTGTCGGGGTTCAGCGAGATCGACACGATGCCCTCGCGCGCCAGCCAGTCGGCGAAGTCCGGGTGGTCGCTGGGGCCCTGGCCGCAGATGCCGACATACTTGCCGACCGCGCGGCAGGCGGTGATGGCGCGCGAGATCATCGCCTTCACCGCCGGGTCGCGTTCGTCGAAGTCGCGCGCCAGCAGCTCGAGCCCGGAGTCGCGGTCCAGCCCCAGCGTGAGCTGCGTCAGGTCGTTCGAGCCGATCGACATGCCGTCGAAATGCTCGAGGAACTGCTCGGCGAGGATGGCGTTGCTCGGCACCTCGCACATCATGATCACGCGCAGGCCGTCGTTGCCACCGGCCGCGGCACGCTTGAGGCCACGCTCGGCGAGCATGCCCACCACGCGTTCGGCCTGGCCGATGGTGCGCACGAAGGGCACCATGATCTCGACGTTGGTCAGGCCCATGTCGCTGCGCACGCGCTTGAGCGCCTCGCACTCCATCGCGAAGGCCTCGCCGAACTCCGGGCTGACGTAACGCGAGGCGCCGCGGAAGCCGAGCATCGGGTTCTCTTCCTCGGGTTCGTAGCGCGAGCCGCCGATCAGCTTCTTGTACTCGTTGCTCTTGAAGTCGGAAAGCCGCACGATCACCGACTTGGGCCAGAAGGCCGCGGCGATGGTCGCGATGCCCTCGGCGAGCTTGTCGACGTAGAAGGCCCGCGGGCTGGCATGGCCGCGGGCCACCGACTCGACCGCCTTCTTCAGGTCGGCGTCGACGTTCGGATAGTCGAGGATCGCCTTCGGGTGCACGCCGATGTTGTTGTTGATGATGAACTCGAGCCGCGCCAGGCCGACACCCGAGTTCGGCATCTGCGCGAAGTCGAAGGCCAGCTGCGGGTTGCCGACGTTCATCATGATCTTCACCGGGCAGTACGGCAGCTCGCCGCGCTGCACGTCGCTGACCTCGGTCTCGAGCAGGCCGTCGTAGATGTAGCCGGTGTCGCCCTCGGAGCAGGCCACCGTCACCAGCGCGCCGTCCTTCAGCGTCTCGGTCGCGTCGCCGCAACCGACCACCGCGGGGATGCCCAGCTCGCGCGCGATGATCGCCGCGTGGCAGGTGCGGCCGCCGCGGTTGGTGACGATCGCACTGGCGCGCTTCATCACCGGCTCCCAGTTCGGGTCGGTCATGTCGGTGACCAGCACGTCGCCGCTCTGCACCTGGTCCATGTCGGCCAGGCTGTGCACGATGCGCACCGGGCCGGTGCCGATCTTCTGGCCGATCGCACGGCCCTCGGCGAGCACGGTGCTCTTCGCGCCCTTCAGCTTGTAGCGCTGCTCGGCCTTGCCCTGCGCCTGGCTCTTCACCGTCTCCGGGCGGGCCTGCAGGATGTAGAGCTTGCCGTCGCCGCCGTCACGCCCCCACTCGATGTCCATCGGGCGCCCATAGTGCTGCTCGATGATCAAGGCGTACTTCGCCAGTTCGGTGACGTCGGCATCGGTCAGCGAGTAGCGGTTGCGCTGCTCGGGCGCGGTATCCACCGTGCGCACCAGCTTGCCGCTGCTGGCCTTCTCCTCGGCCGAGGCGAACTCCATCTTGATCAGCTTGGAGCCGAGGTTGCGGCGGATGATCGGCAGCTTGCCGGCCTTCAGCGCCGGCTTGTGCACGTAGAACTCGTCGGGGTTCACCGCGCCCTGCACCACCGTCTCGCCCAGGCCGTAGCTGGAGGTGATGAAGACCACGTCCTCGAAGCCGCTCTCGGTGTCGATGGTGAACATCACGCCGGCGGCGCCGAGGTCGGAGCGCACCATGCGCTGCACGCCGGCCGACAGCGCAACGTCGCCATGGGCGAAGCCCTTGTGCACGCGGTAGCTGATCGCCCGGTCGTTGTAGAGGCTGGCGAACACCTCCTTCATCTTCGCCAGCACCTCGGTGATGCCGACGACGTTGAGGAAGGTCTCCTGCTGGCCGGCGAAGGACGCATCGGGCAGGTCTTCGGCGGTGGCCGACGAGCGCACCGCGAACGAGGCCCCGGGGTTGCCCTCGGTCAGCTTGCTGAACTCGGCGCGGATCGCAGCCTCCAGCGCCGGCGGGAACGGCGTAGCCTCGATCCAGTGACGGATCTGCGCGCCGGCCTCGGCCAGCGCGCGCACGTCGTCGGTGTTCAGCGTGGCCAGGCGGTCGGCGATGCGCTGCGCCAGCCCTTCATGCTGCAGGAACTCGCGGAAGGCATGGGCCGTGGTCGCAAAACCGCCGGGCACCCGCACGCCCGAGGCGGCCAGTTGACTGATCATTTCGCCGAGCGAGGCGTTCTTGCCGCCCACCGACTCGACGTCGGTCATCCTCAGCTGTTCGAACGGGACGACCAGGGCGGCCGCCAGTGCAGGGTTGGACATGGGAAAACTCCGTGATGTTGAGAAACCGGCGTTTCCCACCCCCTGCTGCGGCGGCCCGAGCCAGGCTCCAGGGCGGCGGCAGGCCCGGACGCAGGCACGCCGCACTGTTCGAGTGCTTGTCGGCGGCGGGCGGCGTTCATCGGGCGGCGTGGTGGAAGTCTGGCCGCGATTGTATGGTTTGTCCCTATCATCCGGTCGTCACCCCCCACGCCCGAAGGCCGCGAGCCCATGCCCAACCGCACCGTCTTCTTCGTCTCCGACGGCACCGGCATCACCGCCGAGACCTTCGGCAACTCGATCCTGGCGCAGTTCCCCGGCAAGCCGCGCCACGTGCGCCGCCCGTTCATCGACACGCCGGACAAGGCCCACCAGGTGGTGCGCGAGGTCAACCACAGCGCCGACGCCGAGGGCCGCCGGCCGGTCGTCTTCATCACGCTGGTGAACACCGAGATCCTGGAGATCCTCAAGCAGTCGCGCGGGCTGGTGCTGGACATGTTCAACACCTTCATCGAGCCGCTGGAGGCCGAGTTCGGCGTCAAGTCCAACCACCGCATCGGGCGCTTCTCCGACGTCTCGAAGAGCCAGGAGTACACCGACCGCATCGAGGCGATCAACTTCTCGCTGGCCCACGACGACGGCCAGTCGGCCAAGAACCTGGCCGAGGCCGACGTGATCCTGGTCGGCGTCAGCCGCAGCGGCAAGACGCCGACCTCGCTGTACCTGGCGATGCAGCACGGCATCAAGGCGGCCAACTATCCGCTGATCCCCGAGGACTTCGATCGCGGCCAGATCCCGTCGACGCTGGCACCGTTCAAGAAGAAGTGCTTCGGCCTGACCATCGACCCCGACCGGCTCAGCCAGATCCGCAACGAACGCCGCCCGGGCAGCAAGTACGCCGCGATCGAGAACTGCCGCGCCGAGGTGCGCGAGGCCGAGGCGATGATGCGCCGCGAGGGCATCGCCTGGCTGTCGTCGACGCACAAGTCGATCGAGGAGATCGCGACGACGATCCTGCGCGACCTGCGGCCGGACCGGCTGATGTACTGAACGCGTTCAGGCGCTGCGTTGCCGGGCCGATTCGTAGAGGCACACGGCCGCTGCCGCGGCGACGTTGAGCGACTCCTCGCCGCCGGGCTGCGGGATGCGCAGTTCCAGCGCGCAGCGAGCCGCGAGCGCGGCCGCCACGCCCTGCCCTTCGTGGCCCATCACCCAGGCACAGGGCCAGGGCAGGTCGACCTCGTGCAGCGCCCGACTGGCGTGCGAGCTGGTGCCCAGCAGCGGCACGCGCAGGGTGGCCAGCATGTCGGCGTCGGCACCCTCGACCAGGCGCAGCGCGAAATGTGCACCCATGCCGGCGCGCAGCACCTTGGGCGACCACAGCGCGGTCGTGCCCTTCAGCGCCACCACCTGCGCGAAGCCGAAGGCCGAGGCGCTGCGCAGGATCGCGCCGACGTTGCCGGCATCCTGCAGGCGGTCGAGCACGACGGTGGCGGCATCGGGCGTCAGCGCCGGCGCGGTGGGCGTGGCGACGACGAAGCCGATCGCCGGCGGCGATTCCAGCGTCGACAGGCCCGCCATCAACTCGGCCGGCACCACGGCCACCGCGGCGGCATGGGCCGCCAGCTCGCGCAGCGCGGGACGCGACCAGCCCTCGCTGCTGACCACCGCCTGCAAGGCACGCCCGCCGCGCTGCACGAAGGCGGCGCAGAGGTGGTCCCCCTCCAGCCACACTTCGCCGAGCTTGCGGTAGGCGCCCGGATCGGCCACCAGCTTGCGCAGGCGCACCAGCAGCGGGTTGTCCTTCGAACTGATCGTGCGCGGCTCGGCCATGCTTCAGTCCGGCAGGACCTCGCGCACCGGCGCGAACGAGCGGCGGTGCTCGGGGCAGGCGCCATGGGCACGCAGCGCCGCCAGGTGCTCCGGCGTCGGGTAGCCCTTGTGGCCGTCGAAGCCGTACTGCGGGTGCTGCTCGTGCAGCGCCAGGCAGAGCCGGTCGCGGTGCACCTTGGCGAGGATGGAGGCGGCCGAGATCGCCTTGACCTTGGCATCGCCCTTCACGATGGCCTCGGCCGGCACCTTCAACACCGGGATGCGGTTGCCGTCGACCAGCACCTTGGCCGGCTTCAGCCGCAGGCCCTCGACGGCGCGGCGCATCGCCAGCATCGTCGCCTGCAGGATGTTGAGCTGGTCGATCTCGGCGGCGCTGGCCTCGGCGATGCAGCAGCACAGCGCCTTGGCGCGGATCTCGTCGAACAGCTTCTCGCGCCGCAGCGCAGTCAGCACCTTCGAGTCGGCCAGCCCCTTGATCGGCTTCAGTTCGTCGAGGATCACCGCGGCAGCCACCACCGGCCCGGCCAGCGGCCCGCGGCCGGCCTCGTCGACGCCGGCCACCAGCCCGGGCACGTCGAAGCTGAGCCCGAGCTGCTCAGCGCGCAAGAACTTCCGCGATGGCATCGGTGGCAGCGCGGGCGGTGTCGCGCCTGAGCTCGAGGTGCAGCGCGTGGAAGCGGCGCTGCAGCTCGTCGCAGCGCTGCGGGTCGTCCAGCCAGGCCAGCGTCGCGTGGGCCAGGCGCTCCGGCGTCGCCTCACGCTGGATCAGCTCGGGCACCGCGAAGTCGCGCAGCAGGATGTTCGGCAGGCCCACCCAGGGCTGGTACTTCATGCGCTTCATCATTTGCCAGGACAGCGCATGCATCGCGTAGGTGATCACCATCGGCCGCTTGAATAGCGCCGCCTCCAGCGTCGCGGTGCCGCTGGCGATCAGCGTCACGTCGCAGGCGGCCAGCGCCTCGTGCGAACGGCCGTCGAGCAGCTCGACCGTCACTGCGTCGGCATGTTGCTTGCGCAGCGGCTCGACCAGGTGGCGCAGCCCCGGCACCACCGGCAGGATGAAGCGCAGGCCGGGCCGGATGCGGTTCATCTCGGCGGCTGCCTCGAACAGCCGCGGCGCGATGTACTGGATCTCCGAACGCCGGCTGCCGGGCAGCAGCGCGACGACCTGCTGATCGCCGGCGACGCCCAGCGCCTGGCGCGCCGCGTCCCGCGGCACCTCGAGCGGGATCGCGTCGGCCAGCGGGTGGCCGACGTAGCGCGCTTCGATGCCCTGCTTCGCGTAGATCTCCGGCTCGAACGGGAAGATGCACAGCACCGCGTCGACCGCCTTGCGGATCTTCTCGATGCGCTTGCCGCGCCACGCCCAGATCGACGGGCTGACGAAGTGCACGGTGCGGATGCCCGCCGCCTTCAGGCGCGTCTCCAGCTCGAGGTTGAAGTCGGGCGCGTCGACGCCGATGAACAGGTCGGGCTTCACCGCCAGCACACGCTCGGCCAGCTGGTTGCGGATGCCCAGCAGTTCGCGGTAGTGGCTGAGCACCTCGACGTAGCCGCGCACCGCCAGCTTGTCGTGCGGCCACCAGGCCTCGAAACCCTGCGCGGCCATCTTCGGGCCGCCGATGCCCTGCGCCGTCAGCGCCGGCCAGCGCGCGCGCAGGCCGCCGAGCAGCAGGCCGGCGAGCAGATCGCCCGAGGCCTCGCCCGCGACCATCGCGAAGCGCGGTGCGGCCGCGTCCATGCCGGCGGTCAGCGCGCGATGCCGCGCGTCGCAGCGGCGAGGAAGTCGCTCATCAGCGCGACGTCGGCGGCCGCCTGCGGCTGCTCGGCGCCGAGCGCGGCGATGGCCTCCTTGGCCTGGTCGAAGGTCTTGCCGTCACGGTACAGCAGCCGGTGCATCTGCTTGACCGCGGCGATGCGCGGCGCGTCGAAGCCGCGCCGGCGCAGGCCCTCGATGTTGAAGCCGCGCACGGCCAGCGGGTTGCCGTCGACCAGCATGTAGGGCGGCACGTCCTGCGACACCGCGCTGGCGAAGCCGACCATCACGTGCGCGCCGATCTTGACGAACTGGTGCACGCCGGTCAGGCCGCCGACCGTGACCCAATCGCCCAGGTGCACGTGGCCGGCCAGCGTGGTGTTGTTGGCCAGCGTGGTGCGGTGGCCGATCTGGCAGTCGTGCGCGATGTGCACGTAGGCCATGATCCAGTTGTCGTCGCCGATGCGCGTGACGCCGCTGTCCTGGGCCGTGCCGAGGTTGAAGGTGCAGAACTCGCGCACCATGTTGCGGTCGCCGATCACCAGCTCGGTCGGTTCGCCGGCGTACTTCTTGTCCTGCGGCACCGCGCCGATCGAGCTGAACTGGAAGAAACGGTTGTCGCGGCCGATCGTCGTGCGCCCTTCGATCACGCAGTGCGGGCCGATCGTCGTGCCTTCGCCGATGCGCACCTGCGAGCGCACGATCGTGTACGCGCCGATCGAGACGTTCTCGCCGAGCTCGGCGCCGTTCTCGACGATCGCGGTGGGATGGATGGTCGCCATGGGCAGCTCTCTCGTACGGCAGCGGCCTCAGGCGAAGCTGCGCATCGTGCAGGTCAGGTCGGCCTCGACGGCCACTTCGTCGCCGACCAGCGCGCGCGCCTTGAACTTGAACACCGAGGCCTTCATGCGTTCCAGCGTCGCTTCGAGCGTCAGCTGGTCGCCGGGTTCCACCGGCCGCTTGAAACGGGCGTTGTCGATGCCTGCAAAGTAGTAAACGGTGTTGTCGTCGGGTGACTGGCCCAGCGTCTCGAAGGCCAGCAGCGCCGAGGCCTGCGCCAGCGCCTCGATCATCAGCACGCCGGGCATCACCGGCCGCTTCGGGAAGTGGCCGTTGAAGAACTGCTCGTTGATCGTGACGTTCTTGATCGCCTTGATGCGCTGGCCCTTCTCGACTTCCAGCACACGGTCGACCAGCAGCAGCGGGTAGCGGTGCGGCAGCTTCTTCAGGATCTGGTGGATGTCTAGGGTGCTCATGCGTGTCTCGGCGTGGTGTCGTTCTTTTCCAGCGCGCGGATTCGCTCGCGCAGCGTGTGCAGCTGGCGCAGCGTGGCCGCGTTCTTTTCCCAGGCGGCATTGTCGTCGATGGGGAACACGCCGCTGTACTGGCCCGGCTGGCGGATCGAGCGCATCACCACCGAGGCCGCCGAGATGTGCACGTCGTCGGCCAGCGTCAGGTGGCCGAGCACGATCGCGCCGCCGCCGACGGTGCAGCGCTGGCCGATCACCGCGCTGCCGGCGATGCCGACGCAGCCGGCCATCGCCGAGTGCGCGCCGATGCGCACGTTGTGGCCGACCTGGATCAGGTTGTCGAGCTTGACGCCGTCCTCGATGACGGTGTCGTCGAGCGCGCCGCGGTCGATGCAGGTGTTGGCGCCGATCTCGACGTCGTTGCCGATGCGCACGCCGCCGAGCTGGGCGATCTTCTCGTAGCGCAGCCCGCCGTCGGCCTTGACCGGCGCGAAGCCGAAGCCGTCGGCGCCGATCACCACGCCGGCGTGGACGATGCAGCGCTCGCCGAGCGAGCAGCCGTCGTAGACCGTCACATGCGCCGCCAGCCGCGTGCCGGCACCGATGCGCACGCCGGCGCCGACCACGCACAGCGGGCCGATCACTGCATCGGCGGCGACCTGCGCGGAAGGGTCGACCACGGCGCTGGGGTGGATGCCGCCGGCGGCCGGCGGGCGCATCGTGCGCGCCCACCACTGCGACAGGCGCGCGTAGTACAGGTAGGGGTCGGGGGTGACGATCGCCGCGCCGCGTGCCACGGCCTCGTCGCGCGCGGCCGGGCCGACGATCACGCAGCCGGCCCGGGTGGTGGCGAGCTGCGCGCGGTACTTCGGGTTGGCGAGGAAGCTGATCGCGTCGGGCGTCGCGCCGTCCAGCGTCGCGATGCGGGCGATGCGCAGCTCGCCGTCGCCGAGCAGTTCGCCGCCGAGCTGCCCGGCGATCTCGCGCAGGGCAACTTCCATCGGCATCGCCCTGCCCTTACTTGGCGGCGCCGCTCTGGGCGTTGAGCGCCTTGATCACCTTGTCGGTGATGTCGATCTTCGGGCCGGCGAACACGGCCTCCTGGATGATCAGGTCGTACTTCTCGGTGTCGAAGATCTGCTTCATCACCTTGTTGGCGCGTTCGACGACGGAGGCCAGCTCCTCGTTCTTGCGCTGCGTCAGGTCTTCCTGGAACTCGCGGCGCTTGCGGTCGAAGTCGCGGTTCTGCTCGACCAGCTCGCGCTGGCGGCGACTGCGCTCGCTCTCGGACAGCGTCGGCGCGTCCTTGTCGAGCTTCTCGCCGGCCGCCTTCAGCTTGTTGGCCTGGTCGGCCAGATCCTTCTCACGCTTGCCGAACTCGGCCTCGAGCTTGGCCTGCGCCGCCTTGGCAGGCGCGGCGTCGCGCAACACACGATCGGCGTTGACGTAGCCGATCTTCAGTTCCTGGGCCTGCGCACCCAGCGCCGCAAGCGCCATCAGCGCGGCAGCGGCGGTCGACTTCAGGAGGGAAGTTTTCATTAGAACGCGGTCCCGATCTGGAATTGCAGTCTCTCGATTCTATCGTTCGGCTGTTTGCGGATCGGCGAGCCCCAGCTGAGCTTCAAGGGTCCCACCGGCGAGATCCAGCTCAGGCCGATACCGGCCGAGGCGCGCAGGCTGTCGTAGGTCAGCCGCTCGGACTCGCCCCACACGTTGCCGACGTCCATGTAGCCGAAGATGCGCAGCGTGCGGTCGTTGCCGGCGCCGGGCACCGGCACGTACAGCTCGCTGTTCAGGTTGAGGCGCCGGTTGCCGCCGATGTAGGCACCGGTGACGTCGGCCGGGCCCAGCGAGCCCTGGTCGAACGCGCGCACCGTGCCCAGGCCGCCGCCGTAGAAGTTCTTGAACACCGGGTACGGACGCCCGGCCAGGCCGCGGCCGTAGCCGATCTCGCCGTTCACCGCGAAGGTGAACTGCCGGGTGATCGGCCAGTAGTGCTGGTACTGCAGGTTGCTGCGCAGGTAACGCGTGTTGCCGAACGGCGTCCAGTCGACGTTGACGCGCTTGTAGCTGCCGGCGTTGGGCACCAGCGCGCTGTCGCGCTCGTCGCGCGTCCAGCCGATGGTCAGCGGGAAGGAGTTGCTCACCGCGCCGAACTGCAACCGGTACAGGTACAGGTTGTTGGGCATCGCGTTGGTGCCCTTGATCTCGGTGCGCTCGGCGCCGAGGCCGACGAACACCGTGTCGTACTCGCTGAACGGCACGCCGAAGCGCACGGCCACGCCCGGCGTGACGATCTGGTACTGCTCGCCCTGGCTGTTGATCGGGCGCGAGGTGCGGTAGTAGGCGTCGAAGGCGCGCGAGATGCCGTCGATCGTGAAGTACGGGTCGACCGTGCTGACCACCAGCGTGCGGCTCGACTTGCTCGTGTTCACCTCGACGCCGAGGTAGTTGCCCGAGCCGAACACGTTCTCCTGCTTGATCGACGCGGTCAGCGAGAGCCGGTCGGCTGTCGAGTAGCCGGCGCCGACGAGCAGGTTGCCGGTCGGCTTTTCCTTGATGTTGAAGGTCAGGTCGACCTGGTCCTGCGAGCCCGGCACCTCGGCGGTGTCGACGCTGACTTCGCTGAAATAGCCCAGGCGGTCGACACGGTCGCGCGACAGCTTGATCTTGGCGCCGTCGTACCACGAGGACTCGAACTGGCGCAGCTCGCGGCGGATCACCTCGTCGCGCGTCTTGCTGTTGCCGGCGACGTTGATGCGGCGTACGTAGACGCGCCGCGCCGGATCGGCGACCAGCGTGACCGCCACGCGGCCGTTGGCGCGGTCGATCTCGGGCCGGGCATCGATGCGCGCGAAGGCGTAGCCGAAGCTGCCGAAGCGGTCGGAGAACTCCTTGGTGGTGTCGGTCACCGCCTCGGCGCGGTACGGCTCGCCGGGCTTGATGGTGACCAGCGTCTTGAAGTCCTCTTCCTTGCCGAGGTAGTCGCCTTCCAGCTTGACCGAGGTCACCGTGTAGGGCTGGCCCTCGGTGACGTTGATCGTGACGGTGATGTCCTGCTTGTCCGGCGAGATCGCGACCTGCGTCGAGTCGACGTTGAACTCGAGGTAGCCGCGGTTCAGGTAGTAGGCGCGCAGCGTCTCCAGGTCGGCGTTGAGCTTGGAGCGCGAGTAGCGGTCGGCCTTGGTGTACCAGTTCAGCCAGCCACCGTCGTTGAGGTCGAACAGCCCCTTCAGCGTGCTCTCGGAGAAGGCCTTGTTGCCGACGACGCGCAGCTCGCGGATCTTCGCCGCCGTGCCCTCGGTGATCGTGAAGACGACGTTGACGCGGTTGCGCTCCTGCGGCGTGACCGTGGTCACCACCTCGGCGCCGTACAGGCTGCGCGTCAGGTACTGGCGCTTGAGCTCCTGCTCGGCGCGGTCGGCCAGCGCCTTGTCGAAGGGCAGGCCCTCGCCGATGCCGAAGTCCTTCAGCGACTTGATCAGCGTTTCCTTGTCGAACTCCTTCAGCCCGGCGAAGTCGATCGCCGAGATGACCGCCCGCTCCTCGACGATCACGACGACCACACCGTCGTCGATGTCGATGCGCACGTCCTTGAACAGGCCGGTGGCGAACAGCGCGCGCAGCGCGGCCGCGCCCTTGTCGTCGTTGTAGGTGTCGCCGATGCGGAACGGCAGCGACGCGAACACGGTGCCGGCGTCGGTGCGCTGCAGGCCCTCGACACGGATGTCCTTCAGCACGAACGGCTCGACCGCCCATGCGGACCCGGCGTGGAGCGCGGCGGCGAGGGCGAGGCTGAGAACGGTCGGGCGGAGGGCGGGCGCTCGGCGGGAGGAAGGCATGCGTCGGGGTCAGTGCAGGCCCAGCAGGCGGGCCACGTCGTTGTAGAGAGCCAGGGACATCATCATGAGCATGATGGCCACCCCGCCACGCTGCAGCCGCTCCAGCCACAACTCGGAGACCGGCCGCCCCGTCACACCCTCGAAAAGATAATACATCAGGTGTCCGCCATCGAGCATCGGCAGCGGCAGCAGGTTCAACACGCCGAGTGACACGCTGACGACGGCGAGAAAGCCGAGGTAGTAGGCCAGCCCCAGCTGCACCGACTGGCCGGCGTAGTCGGCGATGGTCAGCGGCCCGCTGAGGTTCTTCAGCGAGGCTTCGCCGATCAGCATCTTGCCGAGCATCTTCAGCGTCAGCGCCGACATCTCCCAGGTCCGCGTGACGGCACGCGTGAGCCCTTCGACCACGCCATAGCGCACCGTGACCATCTGCGGCGGCTGGCCCGGATAGGCCTCGATGCGGCCGATGCTGGTGCTGCCGTCGCTGGCCAGGTTCGGCGTCACCGCGATGTCCAGCGTCTGGCCGTTGCGCTCGACGCGCCACTGCATGGTGCGCGCGACGCCGCCGGCGCCGCTGGCACGGATCAGTTCGCGGATGCGCGCGGACTCGGTGATCGCCTGGCCGTCGATGCTCAGCACGCGGTCGCCGGCGCGCAGGCCGGCCCGGGCCGCGGGGCCGCCCGGCTTGGCTTCGCCGAGCACCGGCTCGCTGAATGGGCCGCCCAGGCCGATGCGCTTCATCAGCTGTGCGTCGACCTCGCGCGCACCCAGCGTGTCGAGTTCGAGGGTCACGCGGCGCTGGCCGTGGCCCTGCGGGTCGGTCACCATCAGGTGCAGCGGCCGCGCATGCAGCACCGCCTGCGTGACCTGCCAGCGCAGGTCGCCCATCGAGCGCAGGTCGTCCCATTGCGCGCCGTCGTCGGACCAGGCCTCGGCCCAGTCGCCCGCGCGCATGCCTGCGCGTTCGGCCAGGCTGCCCGCTACCGGTGCGGCCATCAGGGCCTTGGGCTCGTCCATGCCGACCCAGTGCGCGGCGGCGTAGAGCAGCACCGCCAGCAGCAGGTTGGCGATCGGGCCGGCGGCGACGATGGCCGTGCGCTGCCACAGCGTCTTGCGGTTGAACGCACGATCGAGTTCGTGCGGCGCCACCGGGCCCTCGCGCTCGTCGAGCATGCGCACATAGCCGCCCAGCGGCAGCATCGACAGCACGAACTCGGTGCTCTGCGGCGTCGCCTGGCGGCGCCACAGCACGCGGCCGAAGCCGATCGAGAAGCGCAGCACCTTGACGCCGCAGGCCACCGCCACGCGGTAGTGGCCGTACTCGTGCACGACGATGAGCACGCCCAGCGTGAGGATGAAGGCGGCGACGGTGATCATCGGGTCAGGGCCTGCAGCAGCCGGCGCGCTTCGCGGCGCGAGCGGTCGTCGAGTTCGAGCAGGCCGGCCAGCGACTCGGTCTGCCCTGCCTCCGGCAGCACGGCGTCGATCGTGCCGGCGTTGACGCTGTGAATCTGGTCGAAGCGGATGGTTCCGGCGAGGAAGGCCGCCACCGCCTCTTCGTTCGCCGCATTCAGCACTGCGGTGCTGCCCGGCGCGGCCCGCAACGCCTGCCAGGCCAGCGCCAGGCCCGGGTAGCGGGTGAAGTCGGCCGGCTCGAAGCTCAGCGCCGCCAGCTCGGTGAAGTTCAGCCGCGAAGCGCCCGACTCGATGCGCTGCGGGAACGACAGGCCGTAGGCGATCGGCACGCGCATGTCGGGCGTGCCGAGCTGCGCGAGCACCGAGTTGTCGCGGCACACCACCATCGAGTGGATGATGCTCTGCGGGTGGATGACGACGCGGATCTGTTCCGGTGTCAGGTCGAACAGCCAGCGCGCCTCGATGACCTCGAGCGCCTTGTTCATCATCGTCGCCGAGTCGACCGAGATCTTGCGGCCCATCACCCAGTTCGGGTGCGCACAGGCCTGGTCGGGCGTGACGTCGCGCAGCGAGGCCGGGTCGCGCGTGCGGAACGGGCCGCCGGAGGCGGTCAGCACGATGTGGTCGATGCGCGCAGCCCAGGTGCCACGGTCTTCGGGCAGGCACTGGAAGATCGCCGAGTGTTCGCTGTCGATCGGCAGCAGCGTCGCGCCGCCTTCGGCCACGGCTCGCATGAAGAAAGCGCCGCCGACGACCAGCGCCTCCTTGTTGGCCAGCATCAGCCGCTTGCCGGCACGCGCCGCGGCCAGACACGGCGCCAGGCCGGCGGCGCCGACGATCGCCGCCATCACCGCGTCGACCTCGGGATGCGCCGCCAGTTCCTCGAGCGCCCCGGCACCGGAGAGCACCTCGGTGCGCACACCTTCGCGCGCCAGCCGCTCGCGCAGTTGCCCGGCACGTGCCGCGTCGGGCATCGCCGCATAACGCGGCTTCCATTGCAGGCACTGCGCGGCCAGTTCATCGATGCGGCTGGCACCGGTCAGCGCGAAGACCTCGAAACGCTCCGGGTGGCGCGCGATAACGTCCAGCGTGTTCGCGCCGACCGACCCGGTCGAGCCGAGCACGCAGACACGCAAAGGGGTGGATCTCATGCGGGGTGCACCTTCAGGACGTGGCCAGCGCCATCGCGACCGGCAGCACCGGCAGCAGCGCGTCGACGCGGTCGAGCACGCCGCCGTGGCCCGGCAGCAGGCCGCTGCTGTCCTTCGCACCCGCGGCACGCTTGACCAGCGACTCGAACAGGTCGCCGACCACGCTCATCGCCGCCAGCACGACCAGGGCCACGATCAGGCCGGCCACGCCCCAGCGCAGGTCGATGCGGGTGAACAGGCTCGGCACGTCGATCGCCTGGACACGGTCGACGTGGCGCCAGGCCAGGCCGAGCAGCACCACGCCCGCCGCTCCGCACCAGGCGCCTTCCCAGGACTTGCCGGGGCTGATGGTCGGTGCCAGCTTGCGCCGGCCGAAGGCGCGCCCGCCGAAGTAGGCCGCGATGTCGGCCATCCAGACCAGGCAGAAGGCCGACAGCAGGAAGTTCAGGCCCAGCGTCCGTGCATTGGCCATCGCGATCCAGGCGGCGACCAGCAGGAGAACGCCGAGAGCGAGCCGCGCCGGACGCCACAGCTGCGGCCAGCCGGAGGGGCCGGCCCGCAGCGCCTGCGCACCGCCGACCAGCCACAGCAGCGCCACCGGCCACCAGAGCCAGGCCGGCGCCAGGCTGGCCCAGCCGGCGACGATCGCGGCCGCGCAGGCCGCGGCAACCGCAACGCCGAGCGCGATCGCGCCGCTGGCGCCCATTCCGTTGAGCCGGCCCCACTCCCAGCCGGCCGCACCGATCAGCAGAAGCGTCAGGACCGCGAACGGCCACGGCGATGCGGCGAACAGCGCGGGCAACAGCAGCGCCAGCAGGACGATGGCGGTGATGACTCGCTGCTTCAGCATGGTCAGGTGCCGGTCGCCTGCACCGGCGCCGGCGTGGTCTTCACCAGGCCGAAGCGGCGGTCGCGCGCAGCGAAGGCGCGAATGGCCGCGTCGAGTTCGGCCTCGTCGAAGTCGGGCCACAGGCACTCGCTGAACACCAGTTCGGAGTACGCGGCCTGCCAGAGCAGGAAGTTGCTGATGCGCACCTCGCCGCCGGTACGGATCAGCAGGTCGGGGTCGGGCGCATCGCCGAAGGCCATGTAGCGGGCGAGCGTCGCTTCGTCGAGCTCCTCGGGCTTGACACCGTCGCGCATCGCGCTGCGGCAGGCCTGCACGATGTCCCAGCGGCCGCCATAGGCGAAGGCCACCCACAGCGTGATGCGTGTGTTGTGCTGCGTGCTCGACTCGGCGCGGTCGCAGGCCTGACGCAGGCGATCGGTCAGTTGCTCGCGGTCGCCGATCATGCGGATGCGCACGCCCTGCGCGGCGAGCTTGGCCAGGTACTTCTCGACCGCGACGAGCACCAGCCCCATCAGGAAGGACACCTCCTCGGCGGGCCGCTTCCAGTTCTCCGACGAGAAGGCGAACACCGTCAGGTGCTCGATGCCACGGTCGGCGCAGGCCAGCACGGTCTTGACCAGCGTGTCGACGCCGGCCTTGTGGCCGAACACGCGCGGCAGGTAGCGGCGCTTGGCCCAGCGGCCGTTGCCGTCCATCACGATGGCGACGTGGCGCGGGATGCCGTTGTCGGAGCTCACGTAGGGCGTCGCGCGCAGCGTGCAGTGAAGACCGGAGAGTGCGGCAGGTGCGGTCCTGGCCTCAGACGGCCATGATCTCCGCTTCCTTGCCGGCGACGAGCTTGTCGATCTCGGCGATCGTGCCGTCGGTCAGGCGCTGGATCAGGTCCTGCGCGCGGCGCTCGTCGTCCTCCGAGACTTCCTTGTCCTTGAGCAGCTTCTTCAGGTGCTCGTTGGCGTCGCGGCGCACGTTGCGCGAGGCGATGCGGGCTTCCTCGCCGGCGTGGCGCACCACCTTGGTCAGGTCGCGGCGGCGCTCCTCGGTCAGCGCGGGCATCGGCACGCGCAGCAGGTCGCCCTGCGCCGAGGGGTTCAGGCCGAGATCCGACTCGCGGATGGCCTTCTCGATCTTCGCGCCCATGCCCTTCTCGAAGGGCTGCACGCTGATCGTGCGCGCGTCGAGCAGCGTGACGTTGGCCACCTGGCTGATCGGCAGCATCGAGCCGTAGTACTCGACATGCACCTGATCGAGGATGCCCGGGTGGGCGCGGCCGGTACGGATCTTCTGCAGTTCGACCTTGAAGGCCTCGATGGTCTTGGCCATCTTGGTCTCGGCGGTCTTCTTGATGTCGGCAATCGTCATGTCGGTCCTCTCTCGCGCTCGGGCAGCCTCAGACGTGCACCAGCGTGCCTTCGTCCTCGCCCTGCACCACCCGCTTCAGCGCGCCGGGCTTGAAGATGGAAAACACCTTGATCGGCAGCTTCTGGTCGCGGCACAGCGCGAAGGCGGTGGCGTCCATCACCTGCAGGTTCTTCGAGATCGCCTCGTCGAAGCTGATCTGCGTGTAGCGCGTGGCGGCCGGGTCCTTCTTCGGGTCGGCGCTGTAGACGCCGTCGACCTTGGTCGCCTTCAGCACGATCTGCGCGCCGATCTCGGCGCCGCGCAGCGCGGCCGCGGTGTCGGTGGTGAAGAATGGGTTGCCGGTGCCGGCGGCGAACACGACCACCTTGCCCTCTTCGAGGTACTGCAGCGCCTTCGGGCGCACGTAGGGCTCGACCACCTGCTCGATCGCGATGGCCGACATCACGCGCGCCGTCATGCCTTCCTGGCGCATCGTGTCGGCCAGCGCCAGCGAGTTCATCACCGTCGCCAGCATGCCCATGTAGTCGGCGGTGGCGCGGTCCATGCCGACCGAACCGCCGGCGACGCCGCGGAAGATGTTGCCGCCACCGATCACCACCGCCACCTCGCAGCCCAGCTGGGTCACCTCCTGCACCTCGCGCACCATGCGCACGATGGTGGCGCGGTTGATGCCGTAGGCATCGTCACCCATCAGCGCTTCGCCGGAGAGTTTCAGCAGGATACGTTTGTAGGCGGGCATGCAGTGGGCTCCTGGCGCGGTGCTTTTCTCGTGGCTCGCAAGTCTAATCGGCCGGGGGCCTCTCCTCCCCCGGCGATGCGCCTCAGGCGCCCTTCGCAGCGGCGACCTGCGCGGCCACCTCGGCAGCGAAGTCGTCGACCTTCTTCTCGATGCCCTCGCCGACGACGTACAGGGTGAAGCCCTTCACGTCGGTCTTGGCGCTCTTGAGCATCGCGCCGACGGTCTGCTTGCCGTCGGCGGCCTTGACGAACACCTGGTCGAGCAGGCTGACTTCCTTCAGGAACTTCTGCACCGAGCCTTCGACCATCTTGGCGACGATCTCGGCCGGCTTGCCGCTCTCGGCAGCCTTCTCGGCGGCGATCTTGCGCTCCTTCTCGACCAGCTCGGCCGGCACCTCGGCCGACGACAGCGCCGCCGGCTTCATCGCCGCGACGTGCATCGCCACGTCCTTGGCGGCCGTGCCGTCGCCGGCGTACTCGACCACCACGCCGATGCGCGTGCCGTGCAGGTAGTGGGCCAGCGCGCCGCCGCCGGCGTAGCGCTTGAAGCGGCGGATCGACATGTTCTCGCCGATCTTGCCGATCAGGCCCTTGCGCACGTCTTCCAGCGTCGGGCCGAAGCCGTCCTGCGCGTAGGGCAGCGCCGACAGCGCGGCCACGTCGGCCGGGTTGCCCTTGGCGACCAGTTCGGCAGCCGCCTTCGCGAAGGCCAGGAAGGATTCGTTCTTCGAGACGAAGTCGGTCTCGCAGTTGATCTCGATCAGCGCGCCGGTGGCGCCGTCCACCGCGGCGGCGATCACGCCCTCGGCGGTGATGCGCGCAGCGGCCTTGCCGGCCTTGTTGCCGAGCTTGACGCGCAGGATCTCCTCGGCACGACCCATGTCGCCGTCGGCCTCGGTCAGGGCCTTCTTGCATTCCATCATCGGCGCGTCGGTCTTGGCGCGCAGTTCGGCGACCATGCTGGCGGTGATTGCGGGCATATCAGTTCTCCATCAATGGGGCTGGCGCGGCGCAGCGGCCGCGTCAACAGTCAAGCGTGTAGCACATCGAAAAAAAGGGGCTGTATCAGCCCCTTTCTTGGCTCGCCGCGGGCGAGTCGGGGCGCGCGGATCAGGCCGCGGTCTCGACTTCCACGAACTCGTCGCCACCGGCAGCGGACTGCACCACCTCGGCGGTCGCGTTGGCCTTGCCTTCGAGCACGGCGTCGGCCACGGCGCGGGCGTACAGCGCCACGGCCTTGGACGAGTCGTCGTTGCCCGGGATCACGTAGTCGATGCCTTCGGGCGAGTGGTTCGAGTCGACCACGCCGATGACCGGAATGCCCAGCTTCTTCGCTTCGGCGACAGCGATCTTGTGATAGCCGACGTCGATGACGAACAGCGCGTCGGGCAGCGCGTTCATGTCCTGGATGCCGCCGATGTCCTTCTCGAGCTTGGCCAGCTCGCGCTGGAACATCAGCGCTTCCTTCTTGATGCGCATTTCGTTGCCGGCCTCGACCTGAGCCTGCATGTCCTTCAGCTTCTTCAGCGAACCCTTGACGGTCTTGAAGTTGGTCAGCATGCCGCCGAGCCAGCGCTGGTCGACGTAGGGCATGCCGGCGCGCTGCGCTTCGGTCGCGATCACCTCGCGCGCCTGGCGCTTGGTGCCGATCATCAGGATCGTGCCGCGGCGGGCGGCGAGCTGGCGGATGAACTTGGTGGCCTCGTTGAAGAGCGGCTGCGTCTTCTCGAGGTTGATGATGTGGATCTTGTTGCGATGGCCGTAGATGTACGGGGCCATCTTGGGATTCCAGAAGCGCGTCTGGTGGCCAAAGTGCACACCGGCTTCCAGCATTTCACGCATGCTGATCGTCATAGGGACTCCAAAGGTTGGTTCTAGAATCCGGCCCGAATCGCGGCGACACTTCACGACACATCTGGGTCGAAAGCAGCGCCGCAACACCTTTCAGTGGCCGGCTTCGCGATTGATTCATCCGGGGTGAGCCCCCAGACAAACCGCAGGATTGTAGCACGCCACATGGTCGACGACCTCTGCGCCCTCCGGGCGCGCATCGCCAGCGGGTCCGTGACGGCGCGCAGCGCGATGGAAAGCAGCATCGCCGCCGCCCGGAGCGACGCCTGCCGCCACGCCTTCGTCTCGACCTCCTTCGACGGCGCCCGCGCCCAGGCTGACGCGGCGGCACCCGGCTCGCCGCTGGCCGGGCTGGCCGTCAGCATCAAGGACCTGTTCGATGTCGCCGGCGAGCCCACGCGGGCGGCCAGCGCGGCGATGGCCGACGCGCCACCCGCCAGCACCGACTGCCCCGCCGTCGCGCGGCTGCGCGCTGCCGGCGCGGCCCTGCTCGGCCGCACCAACATGAGCGAGTTCGCCTTCTCCGGCGTCGGCATCAACCCGCACCACGGCACGCCGGCGAACGTGGCGACGATGGTGCTCGACGCCACGGCGCGTGTCCCCGGTGGCTCGACCTCGGGCGGCGCGGTCAGTGTGGCCGCTGGCGCAGCCTGGGCGGCGCTGGGCTCGGACACCGGCGGCTCGATCCGCATTCCCGCCGCGCTGCAGGGCCTGGTGGGCTTCAAGAACACCGCACGGCTGGTGCCGACCGACGGAGCCATCCCGCTGTCGACCACGCTGGACACCGTCTGCGCGATCACCCGCTCGGTGCGCGACGCGGTGCTGCTGCACGAGGTGCTGGCCCGGCGGCCGGCCACGCTCGCCGGCAAGCCGGTGTCGGCCTTGCGCTTCGGCGTCCCGACGACGCTGATGCTCGACGCGCTGGAACCCGTGGTCGCCGCAGCCTTCACGCGTGCACTGGCCATGCTGCGCGCATGCCGGCGCCACGGTCGAGGAGATCGCGCTGCCGACACTTGCCGAACTGGCGGGGCTCAACGCTGCCGGCGGCTTCTCGGCCGCGGAGAGCTGGGCCTGGCACCGCCGCCGCCTGGCCAGCCACGGTGAACAGTACGATCCGCGCGTGGCCATGCGGATCCGTCGCGGCGAGAAGATGAGCGCGGCCGACTACGTCGAGCTGACCTGGGCACGGCGCGACTGGATCGTGCGCACCGAGGCCGCGATCGCTCCGTTCGACGCCATGCTCAGCCCGACCGTGCCCATCGTCGCTCCGCCCATCGCGCCGCTGCTCGCCAGCGACGACGCCTTCTTCGCCACCAACGCCATGCTGCTGCGCAATCCGAGCGCCATCAATTTCCTCGACGGCTGCGCGCTGTCGCTGCCCTGCCACCGCGACGGCGAGATGCCGGTCGGCCTGATGGTCTGGGGCGCCGCGCTGCGCGACGACGCCGTGCTCGACGCCTCGCGCGCCATCGAATCCACCCTGCAGGCGGCTGCCACGCCGCAGCGCGGCTGACATGCGGGTCGCAGTGATCGGCGCCGGCATCGTCGGCGTCACCACGGCCTACGAACTGGCGGCCGACGGCCACGAGGTGACGGTGTTCGAGCGCCGCGGCAGCGTCGCCGCCGAGACCAGTTTCGCCAATGCCGGAGTGATCGCGCCGGGCTACGTCACGCCCTGGGCGGCGCCGGGCATGCCGTCCAAGGTGCTGCGCATGATGTTCAGCCGCCATGCCGCGGTGCGCATGCGCGCCAGCCTCGACCCCGCGCTGCTCGGCTGGCTGTGGCGCTGGTGGCGCGCCTGCCGGCCCGAGGTCTGGCAGGCCAATCGCACGAGCATGCAGCGCCTCGCGCTGTTCAGCCGCGGCCGGCTGCACGAGCTGATGCGCAAGCTGCAGCTCGACTTCGAGCACGAGACCGGCTACCTGGTGCTGCTGCGCAGCGCGGCCGAACTCGCCGCGGCGCGGCCCGGCCTCAAGCTGCTGACCGAACTGGGCGGGCGCTTCCATCTGGTCGACGCGGCACGCTGCCGCGAGATCGAGCCAGGGCTGAACCCCGACACGGCGCTGCACGCCGGCATCCACCTGCCCGACGACGAGGTCGGCAACTGTCGGCAGTTCGCCCACCTGCTGCGCACCGAGGCGCAGAAGCTCGGCGTGCGCTGGTGCTTTCACACCCAGGTGCAGCGGCTGGTGCCCGGGCGCACGCCGCAGGTGGTGCATCGCTACCTGCCGCCGGCCGAATCGACGCAACTGCTGATCGAGCCGTCGTCGACGAGCAACGGCGGCCCGGCCACCGAGCCCGCGCCGCTGGAGCCGGTCAGCGAGGACTTCGACGCCGTGGTCGTCTGTGCGGCGATGGGCGCACCCGACCTGCTGCGCCCGCACGGCCTCAAGCTGCCGCTGCGTGCCGTGCACGGCTACTCGATCACCGCGCCGCTGCGGCCCGACGACCTGCCGTCCGAACGTGCGCCGCGCGCCGCGCTGATGGACGAGCGCTACAAGGTGGCGATCAGCCGCATCGGCCAGCGCATCCGCGTGGCCGGCAGCGCCGAGCTCGGCGGCTCGCTCGAGAAGTACGACCCGGCGGCGCTGGAGACGCTCTACAAGGTGCTCAACGACTGGTTCCCCGGCGCCGGCCGCATGAGCCAGGTGCAGCGCTGGAAAGGCGCGCGACCGATGCTGCCCGACGGGCCGCCGGTGCTGGGCGCCAGCGGCATCGAAGGGCTGTGGCTGAACCTCGGGCACGGCTCCAGCGGCTGGGCGCTGGCCTGCGGCTCGGCGTTTGCGCTGGCGCAGAGCATCGCCGGCCGGGACGCGCCGATCAGCCTCGACGGCCTGGGGATCGCCCGCCTGCGCTGATACGCTCGCAGCCGATGCGACGCCTCACCGCCCTCAGTCCCGATCAGCCGCTGTTCGACGTGCCGCAGACGCGGCGCATCGAGGCGGCTGCGCTGGCCGGCCTGCCAGCCCACGCGCTGATGCAGCGCGCCGGCGCCGCGGTGGCCAGGCTCGCGCTCGCGCTCGTGCCGCATGCACGGCAGGTGCGGATCGTCGCCGGCAACGGCAACAACGGTGGCGACGGGCTCGATGCGGCGATCCGTCTTCTGCATGCCGGCAAGGCGGTCGAGGTCGTGCTGCTCGGCGAACCCTCTGCCGACGACGCACGCGATGCGCTGGCCCGCGCGCGCGACGCCGGCGTGGCCGTCGTGCCGGCACCGACGCTGAGTCTGGCGCCAAGCGACCTGGCCATCGACGCGCTGCTCGGCGTCGGCGCCAACCGCGCCGCCGAGGGAACGCTGCGCGACGCGATCCTCGGCCTGCACGACCTGCCCTGCCCGGTGCTGGCGATCGACCTGCCTTCCGGCCTGGACGCACACAGCGGCCAGCCGCTCGGCGCCTGCGTGCACGCGCAACACACGCTGAGCCTGCTGACGCTCAAGCCGGGCCTGTTCACCGGCGCCGGCCGCGATCACGCCGGCCAGGTATGGTTCGACGATCTGGGCGTCGACACGGCGTCGCAAACGCCCGACGCCTGGCTCGGCGGCGCAGGCGCCGACGGTCTTCCCGATCGCCGCCACGCGCAGCACAAAGGCAGCTTCGGCGACGTCGCGGTGGTCGGCGGCGCCCCCGGCATGGCCGGCGCGGCACTGCTGGCAGCACGGGCCGCGCTGGCGGCCGGTGCGGGCCGGGTCTACGTCGACCTGCTCGACCCCGGCGCAGCGCCGCTCGATCCGTCGCGTCCGGAACTGATGCTGCGCCGCGGCTGGTCGTCGCAGGTGGACTCCGCGGCACTGGCACACAGCACCGTCGTCGCCGGCTGCGGCGGCGGTGACGCAGTGCGCACGGTGCTGCCGCGCTTGCTCGGCGCCGCGGGCCGGCTGGTGCTCGACGCCGATGCGCTGAACGCCGTCGCCAGCGACGAGGCATTGCGTCGAGCGCTCGTCGCCCGCGGCCGGCGCGGCGCAGCCACGCTGCTGACGCCGCACCCGCTGGAAGCCGCACGCCTGCTCGGCCGCACCGCCGCGGTGGTTCAGTCCGACCGCCTGGGTGCTGCGGGAGAACTCGCCAGGTCCCTCGGCGCCATCGTCGTGCTGAAGGGCTCGGGCACCGTGCTCGCCGCGCCGGACCGTGTGCCGCGCATCAACAGCAGCGGCAATGCCGCGCTGGCGACCGCCGGCACCGGCGACGTACTGGCCGGCTGGATCGGTGGCGACTGGTCGCAGCGCGACGGGCAGGATGGCTCGGCGCAGGCCCACCGCGCGGCTGTCCACACAGTCTGGCGCCACGGTCTGGCCGCCGAAAGCGCAGCGCTGCCGGTACTGCGCGCCGCCGACCTGATCGAGCGGATGGCGCTGCCACCCGCCCGGCCGCAGGCCCGCTAGTCCCCTCAGCGCCTCAGCGCCGCTTGGCCGCACGCGCCGAGCCCGCCGCCTTGCGCGCCGTCGACTTCGCCGCCTTGACCGGGTGGGCTGTCTTGCCGCCGCGGCTCTTCGCCTTGGTGGCAGCCTTGACGGCCCGATCGGTGGCCTTCACCCGCGCCAGTTCCTCGGCCGCGGTCTCGTTGCGCTCCGGGGCACGTTCACGCCGCGTTCGCAGACGCGTCGCGTCGTCCTCGCCCTCGCGCACCATGCGGAAGTCGATGCGCCGGCCGTCGAGGTCGACGCGGCTGACCTGTACGCGCACCCGCGCGCCGACGACGTAACGGATGCCGCTGCGCTCGCCACGCAGTTCCTGGCGCGCCTCGTCGAAGCGGTAGTACTCGCCACCGAGTTCGGTGATGTGCACCAGGCCCTCGACGTAGAGCGCATCGAGCGTGACGAACAGGCCGAAGCTGGTCACCGCACTGACCGTGCCGGCGAACTCCTCGCCGAGATGCTCGCGCATGTAGCGGCACTTGAGCCAGGCCTCGACGTCGCGCGAGGCTTCGTCGGCGCGGCGTTCGTTGGCGCTGCAATGTGCACCGGCGGCTTCCCAGTGCTCCAGTTCCTGGTTCGGCGCACGCTGCGTCTTGCCGGCGTGGCGCACCTTCGGCGCCTCCTCGAACTTGCCGCTGAGCAGGTGGTAGCGCTTGCCGTGCAGCAAGGCCTTGATGACGCGGTGCACCAGCAGGTCGGGGTAGCGTCGGATCGGGCTGGTGAAGTGCGTGTAGGCCTCGTAGGCCAAGCCGAAGTGGCCGGCATTGGTGCCGGTGTAGATCGCCTGCTGCATCGAGCGCAGCAGCATGGTGTGGATCTGCAGCGCATCGGGCCGGTCCTTCACAGCGGCGGCGATGGCCTGGTACTCCTTTGGCTGCGGGTCGTCGCTGACCGACAGGCCCAGACCCAGCGCCTTCAGGTAGTTCTGCAGCAGCGTGCGCTTCTCCGGCGTCGGGCCCTCGTGCACGCGGTACAGCGCCGGGTGCTTGGCACGTGCGATGAAGTCGGCCGAGCAGACGTTCGCCGCCAGCATCGCCTCCTCGATCAGCCGGTGCGCGTCGTTGCGCGTGCGCGGCACGATCTTCTCGATGCGGCCGTTCTCGTCGCAGACGATCTGCGTCTCGGTGGTCTCGAAGTCCATCGCGCCGCGCTTGCCGCGTTCCTTCAGCAGCGCGCGGTAGACCTCGTGCAGGTGAACCAGGTGCGGCACCAGTTCACCGCGCCGCGCCGCCTCCGGGCCGCGCGTATTGCCGAGGATGGCCGCCACCTCGGTGTAGGTGAAGCGTGCGTGCGAGCAGATCACCGCCGGGAAGAACTGGTAGGCGTGCACCTCGCCGGCCGCCGTGACCAGCATGTCGCAGACCATCGCGAGGCGATCCTCGTTCGGGTTCAGCGAGCACAGGCCGTTGGAGATCTTCTCCGGCAGCATCGGGATCACCCGCCGCGGGAAGTACACCGAAGTGGCGCGTTCGTAGGCGTCCTCGTCGAGCGGTTCGCCCGGCTTCACGTAGTGGCTGACGTCGGCGATCGCGACGATCAGGCGCCAGCCGTCGGGCGACTTGCCGCGACCGATCGTCGCCGGCTCGCAGTAGACCGCGTCGTCGAAGTCGCGCGCGTCCTCGCCGTCGATGGTGACCAGCGGAACGTCCGTCAGGTCGATGCGGTGCTTGCGGTCGGCGGCGCGGATCTTCTCCGGCAGCGCGGCCGCCTGTGCCAGCGTCTCCGGCGAGAAGCGATGCGGCACCTCGTACTTGCGTACCGCGATCTCGATCTCCATGCCGGGGTCGTCGATCTCGCCGAGCACCTCGGTGACGCGGCCGACCGGCTGCGAATACATCGAGGGTGTCTCGGTCAGCTCGATCGCGACCACCTGGCCCGCGGTCGCATTCGCGATCGCGTTCTTCGGGATCATGATGTCCTGGCCGTAGCGCTTGTCCTCCGGCGCGACCAGCCAGATGCCGCCTTCGTGCAGCAGGCGCCCGATGATCGGCGCCTTGCGACGCTCGAGGATCTCGAGGATGCGCCCTTCGGGCCGGCCCTTGCGGTCGTAGCGGATGATGCGCACCTTGACGCGGTCGCGGTGCAGCACCGCGCGCATCTCCTGCTGCGCCAGGTACACGTCGGCTTGCCGGTCGTCGCGCACGAGGAAGCCGTGGCCGTCGCGGTGCCCTTGCACCGTGCCCTCGACTTCGCTCATCAGTTCGGCGCCGACGGCGGGGGGAGTTGTGTGTTGGTTTGTTTTGATGATATAGTCCAAGACTTCCTGAAATGCCCAGGTGGCGGAATTGGTAGACGCACTAGTTTCAGGTACTAGCGGGTAACACCGTGGGGGTTCGAGTCCCTTCCTGGGCACCAAGATGATAAGAAGGCCAGTGCAGTTTGCACTGGCCTTTTTCTTTGCTCGTCACGCGAGTCAGATGACGAACTTCTTCGCCAGGCCATCCGGGCGCAGTTCGTCGTACTCCTCGAACGGCTGATGGATCCACGGGCTGGTGGGCAGCAGTTCGACGTAGTAGTCGGGTGTGTAGCTCGACACGCCCTTGGTCCAGATGACCGCCGAGCGCAGTTCGGTGATCGACGGCATGCCGCGCAGCCGCTCGACCACGGCCTTCAGCGTCACGCCCGAGTCGGCCAGGTCGTCGACCAGCAGCACGCGGCCGGCCAGTTCGCCCTTGGGCAGCGTGATGTACTTGGCCATGTCGAGCCGGCCCTGGATGGTGCCGGCTTCGGCGCGGTAGGAACTCGTCGACATGATCGCCAGCGGCTTGTCGAACACCCGCGACAGCACGTCGCCCGGCCGCATGCCGCCGCGCGCCAGACAGAGGATCTGGTCGAAGTCCCAGCCCGAGGCATGCACCTTCAGCGCCAGGCGCTCGATCAGCATGTGGTACTCGTCCCAGGAGACGTACAGGTGTTTGCCGTCGTCGGTCAGCATGCGCAGGGCTCCAGGTCAGTGAGGATGTCGTTCAAGCGCGGTACGGGTGCTTGAGCAGGATGGTGTGCTCGCGGTCCGGGCCGGTCGACACCATGTCGATCGGCGCGCCGATGAACTGCTGCACGCGCTCGAGGTAGCGGCGCGCGTTCAGCGGCAGCTTGTCCCATTCGGTGACGCCGAAAGTCGTCTCGGTCCAGCCGGGGAAGCTGTCGTAGATCGGCACGCAGGCGGCCACGTCGTCGGCGTCCAGCGGCAGGATGTCGATGCGCTGGCCACGCAGCTCGTAGCCGACGCAGACCTTGATCTCGGCCAGCCCGTCGAGCACGTCGAGCTTGGTGATGCACAGCCCGGAGATGCCGTTGATGATGATCGAGCGCTTCAGCGCAGCGGCGTCCAGCCAGCCGCAGCGGCGCGGGCGGCCGGTGACGGTGCCGCGCTCCTGGCCGACGGTCGACAGGTGGTGGCCGACGGTGCCAGGCTCGTCCATCGGCAGCTCGGTCGGGAACGGCCCGCTGCCCACGCGTGTCGTGTAGGCCTTGGTGATCCCGAGGATGTAGTGCAGCATGTCCGGGCCGACGCCCGAACCGGCAGCCGCGTTGCCGGCCACGCAGTTGCTCGAGGTGACGTAGGGGTAGGTGCCGTGGTCGATGTCCAGCAGCGTGCCCTGCGCGCCTTCGAAGAGGATGTTGCCGCCGCGCTGGTTGATGGTGTGCAGCCGGTAGCCGACGTCGGCCAGCATCGGCTTGAGCTGCTCGGCCACCTGCATCGCATGGTCGAAGATCGGCTGGAACTCCAGCGGCTTGGCCTTCAGGTAGCCGGCCAGCGCGACGTTGTGCAGCGCCAGCAGCTCGCGCAGCTTGGTGGCGAAACGTTCGGGGTGCTTCAGGTCCTGCACGCGCAGCGCTCGGCGCGCCACCTTGTCCTCGTAGGCCGGGCCGATACCCTTGCCGGTGGTGCCGATCTTGCCGGCGCCGCTGGTCTCGCGCAGCGCCTCGCGGGCACGGTCGACCTCGACGTGGAAGGGCAGGATCAGCGGGCACGACTCGCTGATGAACAGGCGCGAGCGCACCTCGAGGCCGATGCCTTCGAGCCGCTCGATCTCGGACAGCAGGTGCGTCGGGTCGACCACCACGCCGTTGCCGATGAAGCAGGCCACGCCGTCGCGCATGATCCCCGAGGGGATCAGCTGCAGCGCGGTCTTCACGCCCTTGATGACCAGCGTGTGGCCGGCGTTGTGGCCGCCCTGGAAACGCACCACTGCCTCGGCGTGGTCGGTGAGCCAGTCGACCACCTTGCCCTTGCCCTCGTCACCCCACTGGGTGCCGACGACGACGACGTTGTGGCCGGCGTTCGGATGGATGTTGTGCTGCATGTCGGGATTCACTCGAAACTGCTGATTCGCTGGCACGCGGCGCTCACAGCGCACGCACCGCCCATTGGCCGGAGACGGCGACCAGCTCACGGTCGCACTCGAACTCCTGGCCCTCGTGGTCGTGGCCGGGCAGGATGCACACCACGGTCTCGCCCTGCTCGCGCAGGCGGCGCACGGCGGCGCGCAAGCCGGCGTCTTCCGACCACGGCGCGCGCACGGCCGGCCGGCCGCCGCGGCCCGGAACCAGCTGCGCCAGTTCCTTCAGGTCGAGGCTGAAACCGACCGCCGGCCGGTTGCGGCCGAAGATCGCGCCGACCTCGTCGTAGCGCCCTCCCCGCGCGACCGCGTCGCTCGAGCCGCGCGCATAAATCGCGAAGCGTGCGCCGCTGTAGTAGGCCGAGCCGCCGACGTCGGCCAGGTCGAAGCCGACCTTTACTTCGGGATGCGCCTGGTGCGCATGGCGGGCCAGCGTGCCTAGGTCGTCGAGCGCCGCGCGCACCGGCGCCAGTGCCGGCATCAGCTCGCGGGCCGCCGCCAGGGCCTCGTCGCCGCCGTACAGGGAAGGCAGGGCCACCAACGCCTTGCGAACAGCCGCCGGCAGCGATGCGCACAGTTCGGCCAGCGTGGCCACGTCCTTGGCCGCCAGCGCCGCCTGGATGTCGGCGCGCCGCGTGCCGTCGACACCGTCGAGCAGCGCGCGCACGATGCGGGCATCGGCCAGGTCCAGCGTCGCAGCCGCCAGCCCGGCACCGCGCAGGCAGTCGAGCGCGAGGTCCTGCACCTCCAGGTCGGCCTCCAGCCCGGCGTGGCCGTAGATCTCGGCGCCGAACTGCAGCGGCTCACGTGTCGCCTGCATGCCCGACGGCCGCGTGTGCAGCACCGGCCCGCAGTAGCACAGGCGGGTGACGCCGGCGCGATTGAGCAGGTGGGCGTCGATGCGCGCCACCTGCGGCGTCGCGTCGGCGCGCACGCCCAACGTGCGGCCGCTGAGCTGGTCGACCAGCTTGAAGGTCTTCAGGTCGAGGTCACGCCCGGTGCCCGACAGCAGCGACTCGATGTGCTCCATCAGCGGCGGCATCACCAGTTCGCAACCGAACGAGCGCGCCACGTCGAGCAGTCCCCGCCGCAGTTCCTCGATGTGTCTGGCCTGCGCGGGCAGGACATCGGCGATGTGCTCGGGCAGCAGCCAAGCAGAAGACATGGGAAAACAGCGGGGGATTAAAAACGTGATTGTACCGGCCGCCCCACCCGACTCCCGATCTGCATCAACTCCAGAACAACAGCAGCAGCACCACGCCGAGCAGCATGCTCGACAGGCCGAGGAAGCGGATCTGCCCGTCGGACAGCCGCGTCGCCTGCTCGAACAGCCGGCGCCAGCCGGACGGGCTGAAGAAGGGCAGCAGCCCTTCCAGCACCAGCATCAGCGCGCAGGCCGCGAGCAGCAGGTCCCAGAAGCCCGCGCTCACCGGGCGCTACTTCTTCGCCGGGGCCGGTGCCGGCGGCGGCGACGAGCCGCGCATCGCGCGGAAGAACTCGCTGCTCGGGTCGAGCACCATCACGTCGCCCTTGTTGCGGAAGCTGGCGCGGTAGGCCTCGAGGCTGCGGTAGAACTCGGCGAACTGCGGGTCGCGGCCGAAGGCCTCGGCGAAGATCGCCGACGCCTTCGCGTCGCCATCGCCCTTGACCTTCTGTGCGTCGCGGTAGGCCTCGGCGACGATGATCTGGCGCTGGCGGTCGGCGTCGGCGCGGATCTTCTCGCCATCGGCACCACCGGTGGAGCGCAGCTGGTTGGCGACCTGCTGGCGCTCCGAGCGCATGCGGCTGTAGATCGAGTCGGTGATGTTGGCGACGAAGTCGACCCGCTTGATGCGCACGTCGAGGATCTCGATACCGAAGGACTTGGCGTCGTCCTCCAGGCGGGCACGCACGTCGCGCATCACCTTGTCGCGCTCGATCGACAGCACGCCGCCGACGGTGCGCTTGGTCACCTCCTCGTTGAACGCCGCATGCACCACCGGTGCAAGGCGCGTCTCGAGGTTGCGGATGTCGGTGCCGTTGTTGCGGATGAACTGGCGCGGTTCCGAGACGCGCCACTTGACCAGCCAGTCGATCACCAGGCTCTTCTTCTCGGCGGTGAAGATCGGCCGCGTGTCCGGGCTGTCCAGCGTCTGGATGCGGCGGTCGAGGAAGACGACGTTCTGGAACGGCGGCGGCAGCTTGACCTTCAGGCCGGGCTCGGTGATCACTTCCTTGATCTCGCCGAGGGCGTAGATCACCGCCACCTGGCGCTGGTCGACGACGAACAGCGTGGAGGCGGCCGCCATCAGCGCGAGCAACGCGAGGCCGACGATGAGTCCGATGCGATTCATGTTCTCGTTCTCCTGCGGCTCAGCGGCTGTCGCGCTCGCGGCTGCGCTGGCCGTCGCGCGAACGCGAATCGGCCGGTGCCGTCGTGCCGGCCGCTTCGGCGGCGGGCGCCGCGGCAGGCGCCGGCGCCGGTGCGGCCGCGCTGGCGCCGGCCTGCTGCATCAGCTTGTCCAGCGGCAGGTAAAGCAGGTTGGAGTTGTTGCGGCTGTCGATCATCACCTTGCTGACGTTCGAGTAGACCTGCTGCATGGTCTCGATGTAGAGGCGGTCGCGGGTCACGCTCGGCGCCTTCTGGTACTCGGTCAGCACGCGGCTGAAGCGCTGCGCGTCACCCTCGGCCTGCGCCACCACGCTGGCCTTGTAGCCCTCGGCCTCCTCGCGCAGGCGCGCCGCCGTGCCCTGCGCCTTCGGGATCACGTCGCTGGCGTAGGCCAGGCCTTCCTTCTTCAGCCGGTCACCGTCCTGGCCGGCCTTCAGCGTGTCCTCGAACGCGGCCTGCACCTGTTCGGGCGGCTGCACGCTCTGCATGTTGACGTTGGCGACCACGATGCCGGCCTTCAACCGGTCGAGCTGGCTCTGGATCGACTTGACCAGTTCGGCGGCGATCGCATCGCGCTGCTCGTAGAGCACCGCGTCGATGTTGGTGCGGCCGACGATCTCGCGCACTGCCGACTCGGCCGCCAGCGTGACCGCCTCTTCCGGGTCGCGGTTCTCGAACAGGAAGGAGCGTGCATCCTTCAGCCGGTACTGCACGGTGAAGCGGATGTCGATGATGTTCTCGTCCTGCGTCAGCATCGACGAATCGCGCAGCCCGGTGGCCTGGATCACCGAATTGCGACCGACCTCGCGCGAGCGCAGCTGCGTCACGCTGACCGTCTCGTGGGCCTGGAACGGGTACGGCATGCGCCACTGGAAGCCGGCGTCGGCCGTGTGGCTGAACTTGCCGAACGAGGTGACGACCGCCTGCTGGCCTTCCTGCACGATGAAGAAGCCGCTGCCCAGCCAGATCAGCGCGACGACGCCGGCGATCAGGCCGGCGCCGATGCCGGCGCTCTTCATGTCGGGCTGGAAGTTGTTCGGGCCGCCGCCGTCGTCGGGCGGGCCGCTGGGCCGCTGGCCGCCGCCCTTGCCGCCGAACAGCCCGCCGAGCTTGCGGTTGAAGTCGCGCCAGAGCTCGTCGAGGTCCGGCGGGCCGTCGTTGCGGCCGTTGCTGAGCAGCCGGCCGGCCGCGACGCGAAGGGCGTTCAGGGGGTTCATGGTGTGGAGCGGGAATCGAAGGTTCCGGTGGAAGGCGTCGTCGTCTCAATCTCGATCTCGGCCGCCGCGTCGTCGGCACGCGCGAAGCGCACGTCGCCGGCCAGGTCCGGGGCTTCGTCGGCCGCCGCGCCGATGACTGCCTCGGTCAGCACCTGCCGCAGTTCGGCCAGCCCGGTGCCGTCCAGCGCGCTGACGAACACACGCGGCACGCGCTGGCCGCCGGGGCGTTCGATCTGGTCGCGCAGCATACGCGGCCGCTGGGTCTCTTCGAGCCGGTCGACCTTGTTGAAGACCAGCACCTGCGGAATCTGCCCGGCGCCGATCTCCTCGAGCACACGCTCGACCTCGGCCATCTGCTCGTCGAGCACCGGGCTGGCGCAGTCGACCACGTGCAGCAGCAGGTCGGCGTCGGCGGCCTCCTGCAGCGTCGCCTCGAAGGCCTCGACCAGCTTGTGCGGCAGGTCGCGGATGAAGCCGACGGTGTCGGACAGCGACACCGCCCGCCCTGCCTCCTCGAGGTAGAGCTGGCGCGTCGTGGTGTCCAGCGTCGCGAACAGCTGGTCGGCCGCGTAGCTGCGCGCCTTGACCAGCGCGTTGAACAGCGTCGACTTGCCGGCGTTGGTGTAGCCGACCAGCGAGACGCGGAAGGTCTGGTTGCGCTCGCGGGCACGGCGCTGCGTCTTGCGCTGCTTCTTGACGGTCTCGAGCCGGCGCTTCACCGTCTTGATGCGCTCGTCGATCATGCGCCGGTCGAGCTCGATCTGCGCCTCGCCCGGGCCGCCACGCGTGCCGATGCCGCCCTGCTGGCGCTCCAGGTGGCTCCAGCGCCGCACCAGGCGCGTCGCCAGGTACTGCAGCCGCGCCAGCTCGACCTGCAGCTTGCCCTCGTGGCTCTGCGCGCGTGCCGCGAAGATCTCGAGGATCAGCATGGTGCGGTCGGCCACCGCCACGCCCAGGTGCTGCTCGAGGTTGCGCTGCTGCGCCGGCGACAGGGCCTGGTCGAACAGCACCGCCTCGGCGCGGTGGCCCTCGACCAGCGCCTTGATCTCGTCGGCCTTGCCCGAACCGACGAACAGCGCCGGGTCGGGTGCCTTGCGGCGCGCGATGACACGCGCGACCGGCGCATCGCCGGCGGACTCGGCCAGCAGCGCGAGTTCATCGAGCGACGCGTCGAAAGGACCGCGCCCCCCGAAGTCGACGCCGACGAGGATGGCCCGCGCGGGGCCGCTGGCGGCGGCGATGGCCTGCTGCGAACTCAAGCCTGCTCGGTCGATTCGTTGGCGTGGAAGTTCACCGCACGGCCGGGCACGACGGTCGAGATCGCGTGCTTGTAGACCATCTGCGTGACGGTGTTGCGCAGCAGGACCACGTACTGGTCGAAGGACTCGATGTGGCCCTGCAGCTTGATGCCGTTGACCAGGTAGATCGAGACCGGAACATGCTCCTTGCGCAGCAGGTTCAGGAACGGGTCTTGTAGGAGTTGCCCTTTGTTGCTCACGATATGCTCCGTGATGAAAGTTCGTAGGAGAGGGACGTTAACACAGCGCTTCCGGGCGCTGATGGAATCCCCGCATTGACCTTGTGATCAGACGTTCGGATCACTTCTCGTCGAACGGGTTCCGCGACGAGCGCATCTCGATGCGCAGCGGCGTGCCGACGAGCTTGAAATGTTCGCGGAAACGGCCTTCGAGGAAGCGCTTGTACGAATCGGTCACGTGCTCGAGCGAGTTTCCGTGGATGACGATGATCGGCGGGTTCATCCCGCCCTGGTGGGCATAACGCAGCTTGGGGCGGAACATGCCGGCGCGCTTGGGCGTCTGGTGCTCCACCGCCTCGTGCAGCAGGCGCGTCAGCACCGGCGTGGACATCTTGCGCGTCGCCGACGCATGCGCATCGGCGATCGCCTTCCATACCGGGCCGAGGCCCTGCCGCCTCTTTGCAGAGATGTGGAGCAGCGGGGCGAATTTCAAGAAGGCCAGTCGCTGTTCGATCGAACGCTGCAGCGTCTGCTTCTGGTAGTCGTCGACCGCATCCCACTTGTTGACCGCCAGCACCACGGCGCGACCGCTGTCGAGGATGTAGCCGGCGATGTGCGCGTCCTGGTCGGTCACGCCCTGCGTCGCGTCGAGCAGCAGCAGCACGACGTTGGCGTCGGCGATCGCCTGCAGCGTCTTGACCACCGAGAACTTCTCGATCGCCTCGAACACCTTGCCCTTGCGGCGCAGGCCGGCGGTGTCGATCAGCTCGAACTTCTGGCCATGGCGCTCGAAGGGCACGTGGATCGCGTCGCGTGTCGTGCCCGGCAGGTCGAAGGCAACCAGGCGCTCCTCGCCCAGCCAGGTGTTGATCAGCGTCGACTTGCCGACGTTGGGGCGCCCCGCCACCGCCAGACGGATCGGTGCGTCGGGATCGGGCTCGCCGTCCTCGGCCTCGTCGAACGGGAAATCGGCCAGCGCCGCCTCGGTCAGGCTGCGCACGCCCTGCCCGTGCGCCGCCGACACCGGGTGCGGTTCGCCCAGGCCGAGCTCGTAGAACTCGCCGAGCAGCGGCGACTCGACCATGCCCTCGGCCTTGTTGGCCGCCAGCAGGACCTTCTTGCCGGTGGTGCGCAGGTAGCGCGCGATGTCGTGGTCCTGCGCCGACAGGCCGCCGCGCACGTCGACGACGAAGACCACCGCGTCGGCCTCGGCCACCGCCTGGCGCGTCTGCTTGGCCATCTCCTTGACGATGCCCGACTCCGCCGTCGGCTCGAAGCCGCCGGTGTCGATGACGATGAATTCGCGCTCGCCGAGCCGGCCGTCGCCGTAATGGCGATCGCGCGTCAGGCCGGCGAAGTCGGCGACGATCGCGTCGCGGCTCTTCGTCATGCGGTTGAACAGCGTCGACTTGCCCACGTTGGGGCGCCCGACCAGGGCGATGACGGGTTTCATCGACACGGGCGCCCGGCGCTCAGTTGGGGCGGAAGGCGAACAAGCCGCCGTTGCGCGTGACGACCAGCAGCGTGGTGCCCGAGACCGCCGGCGCGGCAGCCGGGCCGGAGCTGTCGGTGTTCAGGCGCAGCACCGGCTCGCCCTTGTCGAGCGACAGCCAGTGCACCAGGCCTTCCGCGTCGACGAAGGCGACCGTCGGGCCGACCACCAGCGGCGCGCCGAGGCCACGGTAGAGCAGCTTCTCGGAGCTCCAGGCCACTTCGCCGGAGACGGTGCGCCAGGCGGTCAGGCGGTCGGACGCATCGGCGCCGACCACGAACTGGTCGTTGCCGGCCACGCCCTCGGTGCCGCCGCCGGTCTTGCTCCACTGCAGGTTGCCGCGCTCGGCGTTGACACAGCCGACCGCGGACTGGAACGCACGCATGCAGACGCTGTCGCCAAGGCGCACCATCGGCGAGACCAGGTCGGCGAGGCGCTCGACCTCGTTGGTGCCACGCGGCGACGCCACCGGCACCTCCCAGCGCACCGAGCCGGTCAGCGGGTCGAGGCCGGCCAGCCGCGGGCCCTGCCCGACCAGCAGCGTGTTCTTGAACGGCGCCAGCACGCCGCCCTGCGCCAGCGTCAGCGGTTCGCCCGGGCGCTGCACAGCCCACAGCTTGCGGCCGTCGAGCACGTCGAAGGCGACGATGCGCCGGTCGACGCCGAGCACGAAGACACGCTCGCCAGCGACCAGCGGCGCGGTCACGACCTTGGTGCCCAGCGGCTTGCGCCACAGCGGCTTGCCGCCGTCGAGCACGACCAGGTCGCCCTCACGCGTGACCACCGCGGCGAAGCGACCATCGCTGCCGACGCCGGCGACGATGCGGCCGTCGACGCTGGTGCGCCAGACCTCGCGGCCGCTGTCGGCCTGGATGGCGGCCACGGTGCCGTTGCCGCTGGCCACCGTGAACACGCCACCGTTGACAGCCACGGCGAGCGGGAAGTCGACGTCGCCGATGCGCTGCGACCAGGCCTGCCGCCCGGCGATCGGCGCGGTGATCGGCTCCAGCGGCTTGGGCTTGGGCTTCTCGGGGCCGCTCGAACAGGCCGCCAGCCACACGGCCAGCGCCGCGGCCAGCCAGCGGCCGGCAACAGCGAGGCGCAGCGTCACTTGGCGGCTCCGGCGGTCTTCGGCGCCTCGGCCGGCGGCGCGGCGCCCAGCGAGGTCAGCTTGGCGTCGATCAGGCGACGGTATTCGATCTTCGGGTCCATCGTGTCCCAGGCCTGCTTGAAGGCGGCCTTGGCCTCCTCGGTCTTGCCCTGGGCAAGCAGGATGTCGCCGCGGCGGTCGGCGACCAGCGCCTCGAACTCCTTCGCGTTGGCGCCTTCGAGTTGCTTGAGCGCCTCGTCGAACTTCTTCTGGTCGACCAGCAGGCCGGCCAGGCGCAGCCGCGCCACCGTCTGGTACTCGCCTTCCTTCGCATTGCCGGCCACCCAGGCCAGCGTCGCCGCGGCGTCGTCGGCCTGTCCCTTGTCGAACTGCACCTTGGCGGCGAGCAGGCCACCCTGCTGCGCGTAGGCGGTGCCGGGGTAACGCTCCTTCAGGTCCTTGAAGACGCCGGCCGCCTTGCTCGCTTCGCCGGCGGTGGCGGCCTTCTCCAGTTCGTCGAACATCGCGGCGGCCTTGACGGCCTGCTCGCGCTGCCACCAGTTCCAGCCGTTCCAGGCGGCGAAGCCGGCCAGCACCAGGGTCAGCGCCCAGGTGATCAGGTTGCCGTACTGCTTCCAGAACGCCTTGATCTGGTCGAGCTGTTCTTGTTCTTCGAGGTCGAGATGGGTGGCCATGGGCGTGAATGTCTCGGAAAGGCGGGATTATGCGTTGGCGAGGTCGGCCGCCCAGGAGGCGGCACCGGCCAGCGGCAGGCTGCGCTGGGCTGGCGGCGGCGTCGCGCAGGTCCTTCAGCGCCACCTCGCCACGGGCGACCTCGTCGTCGCCGAAGATCAGCGCGTAGCGTGCGCCGCTGGCGTCGGCGCGCTTGAACTGCGCCTTCATGCCGGTGAAGCCGGCGTTCATCAGCACGGCGATGCCGGCCGCACGCAAGGTTTCGATGGCGACCATCGCCGGCACCAGCGCGGCCGGGGACGGCACGATCGCGTAGACCTGCGGCGGCACTGGCGGCGGCACCACGCCGAGTTCTTCGAGCAGCAGCAGCACGCGCTCCATGCCCATGCCGAAACCGACCGCCGGCGCCGGCTTGCCGCCGAGCTGTTCGATCAGCCCGTCGTAGCGCCCGCCGCCGCACACCGTGCCCTGGGCACCGAGCTTGTCGGTGACCCACTCGAACACGGTCAGGTTGTAGTAGTCCATGCCGCGCACCAGGCGCGGGTTGAGGCGGTAGGCCAGCCCGGCGGCGTCGAGCACCGCGCGCACCGCGTCGAAGTGGGCCAGCGACTCGGCGCCGAGGAAGTCGGGCAGCTTCGGCGCCGCCTCGATCAGCGCCTGCATCGCCGGGTTCTTGCTGTCGAGGATGCGCAGCGGGTTGGTGTGCAGGCGGCGCTTGGCGTCCTCGTCGAGCTGCCCGGCATGGGCCTCGAAGTGCGCGATCAGCGCGGCGCGGTGCGCCAGCCGCTCGGCCGGCTGGCCGAGGCTGTTCAGCTCCAGCGTCACGTCGCGGCCCTCGACGATGCCCAGCTCGCGCCACAGCGCACGAAGCATCAGGATCAGCTCGGCGTCGACGTCCGGCCCGGCATAGCCCAGCGCCTCGGCGCCGAACTGGTGGAACTGCCGCTGGCGGCCCTTCTGCGGCCGCTCGTGGCGGAACATCGGGCCGATGTAGAACAGCCGCCGGCCGCCGTCGCGCAGCAGCGAGTGTTCGGTCATCGCGCGCACCACGCCGGCGGTGTTCTCCGGGCGCAGCGACAGCCGGTCGCCGTTCATCGCATCGGTCCAGGAGTACATCTCCTTCTCGACGATGTCGGTCACCTCGCCGAGGCCGCGCACGAACAGCGCCGTCGGCTCGACGATCGGCGTGCGCACGTTCAGGTAGCCGTAGCGCTGCATCAGCGAGCGGATGCGGTCCTCGAGCCACTCCCACCGGGCGGAGTCCGGCGGGAGGATGTCGTTCATGCCTTTGACGGCGCGAATAGCTTCAGCCATGGAGATCGGGTTCAGCGTGGCCACTGCCGCCTGGGGGCGGCGGGCCGGTCGGATGGGGCTGCGGATCAGGCCGGCGTGGCCGAGCCGAAGCGCTTCTCGATGTAGTCCTCGACGATGCGGTGGAACTCCTGCGCGATGCCCTCGCCGCGCAGCGTCATCGCCTTCTCGCCGTCGATGAACACCGGCGCGGCCGGCGCCTCGCCGGTGCCGGGCAGGCTGATGCCGATGTCGGCATGCTTGCTCTCGCCCGGACCGTTGACGATGCAGCCCATCACCGCGACCTTCATCTTCTCGACGCCGGGGTACTTGCTCTTCCACACCGGCATCTGCGCGCGCAGGAAGTCGTCGATCTGCTTGGCCAGCTCCTGGAAGGTGGTGCTGGTGGTGCGGCCGCAGCCGGGGCAGGCGGTCACGCTCGGGTTGAACGAACGCAGGCCCAGCGATTGCAGGATCTCCAGCGCCACCACCACTTCCTGCGTGCGCGCCTCGCCGGGCTGCGGCGTCAGGCTGACGCGGATGGTGTCGCCGATGCCGTCCTGCAGCAGCAGCGCCAGCGCGGCGGTCGAGGCCACCGTGCCCTTGGTGCCCATGCCGGCCTCGGTCAGGCCCAGGTGCAGCGGGTAGGCGCAGCGCCGCGCCAGCGCGCGGTAGACGCTGACCAGGTCCTGCACGCCGGACATCTTGCACGACAGGATGATCTGCTCCGGCCGCAGGCCGATCTCCTCGGCGCGCCGCGCCGATTCCACCGCCGAGGTGATGATCGCGCGGTACATGATCTGCTGCGGCTCGTGCGGCTCGGCCAGGCGGCCGTTCTCGTCCATCATCTGGGCGAGCAGTTCCTGGTCGAGGCTGCCCCAGTTGACGCCGATGCGCACCGGCTTGTCGTACTTCGCCGCCACCTCGATCATCTGGGCGAACTGGCGGTCGCGCTTGTCGCCCTTGCCGACGTTGCCCGGGTTGATGCGGTACTTCGACAGCGCTTCGGCGCAGGCTGGGAACTCGGTCAGCAGGCGGTGGCCGTTGTAGTGGAAGTCGCCGACCAGCGGGACGTCGATGCCCATGCGGTCGAGCTGCTCGCGGATGTGCGGCACCGCCTGCGCCGCCTCCGGCGTGTTGACGGTGATGCGCACCAGCTCCGAGCCGGCGATCGCCAGCTCCTTGACCTGGATGGCGGTCTCGATCACCTCGACGGTGTCGGTGTTGGTCATCGACTGCACGCGCACCGGCGCGCCGCCACCGATCGTCACCTCGCGGGCGCCCCAGCGCACCACGGCCTGGTGCGAGCGGCGCTGCGCCGGGCCGGCGGGCTCGATGAAATCTTCGAGGGACTCGAGGGATTCGCGCGGATCGTTCATGCCGGCCCCATCACTTCAGTTCCATGCGGACCACGTTGTCGCGCGTCACGCCGGTCAGCTCGACCGGCTTGCCGCGGAACGACACCTGCGTGGCGCCGGCGTTGCCGATGGTCAGGCGCAGCGGCGTGGCACCGTCGACGCCGACCGCCTCGCCCGGCTGCAGCAGGCGCGACAGCAGCGGCTGGCCACGCGCATCCAGCACCTCGATCCAGGACTCGGCATTGACCCGCAACTGCAGCACGCCGGCCACCGGCGCGGCTGCCGGCGCTGCGGCGCTGGCCGCATCGTCCGGCGCGGCAGGCGCAGAGTGCACGGTCTCGACCACCACCGACGCAGGTGCTGCCGGCGCCTGGACGACCGCAGAGGCCGGCAGTTCGGTGGCCGCGACGGTCGGCGCCGACACGGCGACCACGGCCGGCGAGGCTACCGGCGCGGACGCCCCGCCGCCCACGCCGGGCAGCGACACCATGCCGGCCGGCAGAAAGTAGACCAGCGCGGTGACCAGCAACAGCAGCAGCGGCGCCCACACGGCCGGCGAGCCGATGAACGACCAGTCGCTGGCCTGCGCCGGCGCCGAACGCTCGCGGAACGGCGCGTTGATGCCTTCGCCGACATGCTCGAGACGCTGGCCGGGCAGGCTCGGCAGCAGGGCCATCACCGGCGCCGGGTCGATCTTCAGCGCGCGGCAGACGGTCTGCGCCAATGCACGGGTGAAGGTGGCATCGGGCAGTTCGTCCAGGCGGTCGGCTTCCAGCGCCTCCAGCTTGCGCTGCGGCACCTTGGTGGCCGCAGCCAGCATCGCGATGTGCATGCCCTGCGCCTGGCGGGCCTGGCGCAGCAGGCCACCCGCGGTGGTCGGCGCCGGTGCCGGCGCGTCGGCCGGTGTGTCACTCATCGAACTTTCCTTGCTCGAACGCGGTCGCCTCGCGCGTTTCGCGGAAGCGGGTCGTCAACTGCTTGCCCAGTTCCTGCACGCCGGTGCGGTTGCCCAGCTTCTGCTCGATGCGCGCGGCCAGCCACAGCGTCTGCGCGCTGACGAAGGCCGGGTTGGCATTGACGCGGCGGATGTGGAAACGGGCCCGGTCCGCCTCGCCGCGGCGCAGCAGCACCTCGGCGAGGTTGACCGAGGTCGACGGGTTGGTCGGGTCGGCCTGGTAGGAGCGCTGCAGCGCCTTCTCGGCCTCGTCGAGCTGGCCGGCGAAGGCATGGCACACGCCCTGGGCGAGCAGGATGCGCGACGGGTCACGGCGCTGCAGCGCCGCCAGCGCCTGCGTGAACTGCACGTTGCCCTCGGCATACCGCTTGTGCTGGCAGAGGAACCAGCCGTAGTTCTGCAGCGCGTCGACGTCGCGTGCGTTCAGCGTCAGCGCCCGGCGGAAGTCGTCCTCGGCCTGCTTCTCCTTGCCGAGGTTGGCGTTGATCAGGCCGCGCAGGTTGTAGCCGGCGACCAGGTTGGCGTCGGCGGCCAGCGCCCGGTTGACCTCCTGCAGCGCCACGTCCATCTGGTTGCGGCCGAAGTAGGCCGCCGCGAGTTCCAGACGGACCTGCGCGCGGCGCTTCGCGTCGCCTTCGTCGGGCGCCGCGCCCGGCGTCGGCCGCACGTCGCTGAGCGGGCCGGTGGTGGTCGTCGTCGTCGTCGAACAAGCCGCCAGCCAGACCAGCACCAGCACCAGCAACACAACCGCACGGGCAATGCCCCTCATGCCTTGGTCTCCTGCAGCGGCCCACCGTGAGGGGCCGGACGCCGCACCACACGAACCGGCGCGCGCACCATGCGCTCGTGCGCCCGGGTGCGGTCCTGCACTTCGCCGGCCAGCTGCCCGCAGGCGGCGTCGATGTCGTCGCCGCGCGTCTTGCGCACGGTGGTGACGATGCCGGCATCCTGCAGCACCTTCGCGAACGCCATCACACGCTCGCGCGACGAGCGCTTCAGCCCCGAGGCGGGGAACGGATTGAACGGAATCAGGTTGAGCTTGCAGGGCACGCGGCCCTTCACCAGGCGCACCAGCTCGTGCGCCAGCTCCGGGGTGTCGTTGACACCCTCGAGCATGCAGTATTCGAAGGTGACGAAGTCGCGCGGTGCCTTGGCGAGGTAGCGCACGCAGGCATCGAGCAGCGCGGCGATGCCGTCCTTGCGATTCAGCGGCACCAGCTCGTTGCGCAGCTCGTCGTTCGGAGCGTGCAGCGACACCGCGAGCGCCACCGGGCAATCCTCGCGCAGGCGGTCGATCATCGCCACCATGCCGGAGGTCGAGACGGTCACGCGCCGGCGCGACAGGCCGTAGGCGTGGTCGTCGAGCATCGTCTTCAGCGCAGGCACCAGCGCCGCGTAGTTCTGCAGCGGCTCGCCCATGCCCATCATCACGACGTTGTCGATCACCCGTTGGCCATCGGCACCGCGCAGGCGATGCTCGGCGAACCACAGCTGGGCGATGATCTCGCCGCTGCTGAGGTTGCGGCTGAAACCCTGGTGGCCGGTGCTGCAGAAGCGGCAGCCGACCGCGCAGCCGGCCTGCGACGACACGCACAGCGTGCCGCGGTCTTCCTCGGGGATGTAGACGCTCTCGACGGCGTTGCCGCCGCCGACGTCGAACAGCCACTTGATCGTGCCGTCGGCCGAGCGGTGCTCGCTGATCATCGTCAGGCCACGCACCTCGGCCACGCCGGTCAGCTTGGCACGCAGCGACTTGGCGAGATCGGACATCTTCTCGAAGTCGGACTCGCCCTTCTGGTGGATCCAGCGGTACAGCTGGACGGCGCGGAAGCGCTTCTCGCCCAGGCTTTCGCAATAGGCCGCCAGCCCCTCGAGATCGAAGTCGAGCAGGTTGACGGCCATCGTGCGCTCAGCGGGCGTAGACGTTCATGCCGGGGAAGAAGAACGCCACTTCCACGGCGGCGGTCTCCGGCGCGTCCGAGCCGTGCACCGCGTTGGCGTCGATGCTGTCGGCGAAGTCGGCGCGGATGGTGCCCTTCTCGGCCTTCTTCGGGTCGGTGGCGCCCATCAGCTCGCGGTTCTTCGCGATCGCGTTCTCGCCTTCGAGCGCCTGGATCATCACCGGGCCCGAGATCATGAATTCGACCAGGTCCTTGAAGAACGGGCGTGCCTTGTGCACGGCGTAGAACTGCTCGGCTTCGCCGCGCGACAGGTGAGCCATCTTGGCCGCGACGACCTTCAGGCCGGCGCCTTCGAAACGGGCGTAGATCTGGCCGATGACGTTCTTCGCCACGGCGTCGGGCTTGATGATCGAGAGGGTGCGTTCGATGGCCATGAATTCTTCTCCTGAATCAATAACTTGGCAAAGTTTCGGATTGTAGCCCGCGCAGCGTGGCAGTCTGGTGTCGGAAGGGCTTAGCGGCCGCGGCGGCCACCGCCGCCTCCGCCGCCACCACCCCCCCCACCGAAGCCGCCGAAGCCACCCCCGCCACCGCCGCCGCGGCCGCCCCGGCCGCCACGGTTCTTGCGATGGAAGGCGTCGCCACCGATGTAGCCGACCGAGGTCTGCATCGGGTCGGGCTGCTTGGGCCCGCCCTTCTTGCCGCCACCACCGCCGCCGCCGCCGCCACCGCTGGGCTGGCCGCTGCCGCCGGGGCCGAAGCCGCCACCACCCTGCGCGAAGCCGCGCCCGCCGACGCGGCTGCGCGGGTTCTGCACGAAGCGCTTGTCGAAGGTCTGCTCGAGCGGGTTGGGGATCTTGGACGGGTCGATGTCGAACTCGTCGTCGTCGAAATCGCCGCGCGGAGCTTCGTCTGTCGGCACCTCCTGGCGCGGACGCTGCGACTGCTGGCCGCGATTGCCGCGCTCGTTCTGCCGTGGGCCACGGTCGTTGCGCTGCTGCTTGTTGTTGCCGCCGCGGCCATCACGGCGCTCTTCGTTGCGCGGCTGCTCGCGGCCGGCACCGCTGGCCAGCCGGCGGATCGCACGCACGTCGTCCGGGCCCAGATCGACCCACACACCACGCTTGAGCCCGCGCGGCAGCACGACGCTGCCGTAGCGGATGCGGATCAGCCGGCTGACCGTCAGCCCGACGGCATCGAACAGCTTGCGCACCTCGCGGTTGCGACCTTCGGTGATGACGACGCGGTACCAGTGGTTGACACCTTCGCCGCCGCCGTCCTCGATCGAGCGGAACGCGGCTGTCTGGCCTTCGATGTCCACACCCTCGAGCAGCTTGGCCTTGGCTTCCGGCTCCAGCGTGCCGAGCACGCGCACCGCGTACTCGCGCTCGACGCCGAAGCGCGGATGCATCAGCTGGTTGGCCAGTTCGCCCGAGGTGGTGAACAGCAGCAGGCCTTCGGTATTGATGTCGAGCCGGCCGACCGATTGCCACTTGCCCTGCTGCAGGCGCGGCAGGCGGCGGAACACCGTCGGCCGCTGCTGCGGGTCGTCGAGCGTGACGACTTCGCCGACCGGCTTGTGGTACGCGATCACGCGCGCCGGCGGCGGCTGGATGCGCACCTTGACCGGCTTGCCGTCGAGCGCGATGCGGTCACCGAAGGAGATGCGCTGGCCGACATGGGCCGGCTCGCCGTTCACCGTGATGCGGCCGTCGGTGATCATCTGTTCCATGTCGCGCCGCGAGCCCACGCCCGACTGCGCCAGCACCTTCTGCAGCTTGGGCGCGTCGGGCTCGGCGGCCAGCACACGCTTGTGCGGCTCGGCGGCGTCGCCCTCCGCGACAGCCGCAGCCTCGCCAGCCTCGGCCGGGGCCTCCGCAGCGGCCTCGATCGCCGCTTCGGGCTCGGCCTCCGCCGGCGCCTGGCCGGCCTCGTCGTAGGCGCCGGACAGCACCTCCGCGAACAGTTCGCCGGTGCGCTCGGCCATCGCTGCCTGCTGCGCTTCCGGCGACACCTGCTCGCCGCGTCCTTCGCGCCCGCGGTCGCGGCGGCCACGGCGGCGGCCGCGCCGCCCGCCCTCACCAGCTTCGCCCGCGTCGGCGCCTTCACCTGCGTCGCCATCGTCGACCGACTCGGCCTCGGCCGCAGCGCCATCCTGTGCGGCCGCAACCGGCGGCGGCACGTCGCTCGACGACACCGGCACCGGCTCGGCGGGTGCCGGCGGCGCCGCGGTCTCGACGCTGACCGACACGGCTTCGGGCGCCGCCGGCGCAGCCTCCGCCGCCACCGCCTTGCGCCGGCGCGGCTTCGGCGCCGCTGCCGCTTCCTCGGCGGGCGCAGCACCTTCAGCCGTGCCCTCGGCTGGCACGGCCTTGGCCGCCACCCGTCGCTTGCGTGCGGGCTTCGGCGCGTCGGACTCGGTCGCCGGCGCGACCACCTCGTCGGGGGCTTCGGGCTGAGACTCGGGCGGCAGGTTCATGCTTCTGGTTCCGTCGGGGCGGCGTCGGCCGCAGGCTCGTTCTTCGGTTCGGCCGCCGTGGCGGCATCGGTGTCGGGGGCGGTGTGGACCTCGGTCGTGTCCGCGACTTCGGTCTCGTCGATGGCGGCGATGGTCACGCTGTCGGCGGGCGCCTCCAGGTCGAGCTGCAGTGCGCCCTGGGCCTCGATCAGCAGGCCCTGCTCGGGCAGCACGTCGGCAAGCATCGCGCCGGCAGCCGGCGCGCCGTCGAGCAGCGGCAGCTGCTCGAGGCTGGCCAGGCCGAGGTCGTCGAGGAACTGGCGCGTGGTGGCCAGCAGCGCCGGCCGCCCGGGCGCCTCGCGGTAGCCGATCGCCTCGACCCAGCCGCGGTCTTCGAGCTGCTTGATGATCTGGCTGGCCACCGTGACGCCGCGGATGTCCTCGATGTCGCCGCGCGTCACCGGCTGGCGGTAGGCAATGATCGCCAGCGTCTCCATCACGGCGCGCGAGTACTTCGGCGGCTTCTCCGGGTTGAGGCGGTCGAGGAACTCGCGCATCTCGGGCCGGCTCTGGAAGCGCCAGCCCTGCGCGAGAGCGACCAGCTCGACGCCGCGGCCGTCCCAGTCACGCGTCAGTTCGTCGAGCAGCAAGCGCAGCGTGTCCGGGCCCAGTTCGTCGTTGAACAGGGTGCGCATGTCGCGCAGGGGCATCGGCTGGCTGGCGCAGATGAGCGCGGTCTCGAGGACGCGCTTCGCATCCTGTGTGTTCATGGATCCTGTCAAATCCTCGGCCGGCTGCATCCGGCTGGTCTTCGGGCTCGTGGCTGGCGGCACCACCATCGGCGGAGACGCCCTGCATCTGGCAAGTTCTTGCAAGTGGGCCGCGCAATCTGCGGCGGCGTGGGCCGAAACGCCTCCGGGCGCTTCGGGCAGCATGCCCGCCGGGCTGTCGGCGACTGCGCTGCGGTTCAGCACATCGGCCAGCCGGGCTGGGGCGGATGCGCCATTGTACCCAAGCGGCGCCCGCCGGTGTCGTGCGAACGTCTCAGGCCGTATCGGCCAGCGACCGCCAGGCGCGGGCGAAGTCGGCCGGCGGCAGCGACTCGAACTGCATCGCCTCGCCGCTGATCGGGTGGGCCAGCCTGAGCCGGAAGGCATGCAGGGCCTGCCGCGCCATGCCCAGCGCCGGCGTGCCGCCGTAGAGTGCGTCGGCCACCAGCGGATGCCCCTGCGACGCCAGATGCACGCGGATCTGGTGAGTGCGCCCGGTGTGCAGCGTGCACTGCACGGCGCTGAAGCCGCCGCGGGCCGCGCGCCGTTCGACGTCGGTGCGTGCCGGCTTGCCCGAACCCACCACCGCCATGCGCACGCGCGACTTCGGGTCGCGGCCGATCGGCGCCTCGATGCTGAACGACGCCTCGCGCAGTTCGCCGTGGCAGATCGCCATGTACTGGCGGCCCACGCGTGCGCTCGGCGATCGCGCGCACCAGCGCGGTCATCGCCGGCAGCGTCTTGGCCACCACCATCAGGCCCGAGGTGTCCTTGTCGAGCCGGTGCACGATGCCGGCGCGGGGCAGCGCCTGGGCACCGGCATGGTGGGCGAGCAGCCCGTTGAGCAGCGTGCCCGACCAGTTGCCCGGTGCCGGATGCACGACCAGGCCGGCCGGCTTGTCGACCAGCAGCAGGTGCTCGTCCTCGTGGACGACGGCCAGCGCGATCGGCTCGGCGCGGAACGCGCGGCTCTCGTCGCTGCCGACCAGCTCCACCTCGATGCGCTGGCCCGAGCGCACGCGCTGCGACGCCGCGCGCGCCGGCGCGCCATCGACCTGCACGTGGCCACGCTCGATCAGGCCCTGCAGGTGGCTGCGCGAGAACTCCGGCGCCATCGTCACCAGCAGCTTGTCCAGCCGCTGGCCGTGCCCGTCGGCCGGCACCATGGCGGCGCGCCGCTCGCTGGCCTCGTCGTCGAGGGCGTCGTCCCTATAATCCGGCTCTCTTGTCATGACCGGCGCCCCGCGGTTCGCGCGGATGGCCTCACTCCATGGATGTGTTGCGTTGGATCGGCCCGCTGGGCCTGCGCGCGGCCTGCCTGACGGCGGCGCTGGTGGTCGCGGGTTGCGGCAGCGCGCCGCAGGACGAAAGTGTCTCGTGGTCGCCCGAGAAATTGTATGCAGAGGCGAAGGACGAGATCGCCTCCGGCGCGCTGGACAAGGCGGCCAAGCTGCTCGAGCGCCTCGAAGGCCGTGCCGCCGGCACGCCACTGGCGCAGCAGGCGCAGGTCGAGCGCGCCTACGTGCTGTGGCGCAGCGGCGAGAAGGCGCAGGCGCTGTCGGTGCTCGAACGCTTCCTGAAGCTGAACCCGTCCAGCCCCGGCGTCGAGTACGCGCTGTACCTGCAGGGTCTGATCAACTTCAACGACAACCTGGGCATCCTCGGCAGCCTGGCCGCGATCGACCTGTCGGAGCGTGACCAGCAGGCCGCGCGCGACTCGTACCAGTCGTTCAAGCAGCTCGTCGACCAGTTCCCGCGCTCGATCTACGCGCAGGACTCGCAGGTGCGCATGAACTACATCGTCAACTCGCTGGCCGCCTACGAGGTGCACGTGGCGCGCTACTACTACCGGCGCGGCGCCTACGTCGCGGCGGCGAACCGGGCACAACAGGCGGTGCAGGAGTTCCAGTTCTCGCCGTCGGCCGAGGAAGCCCTGTCGATCATGGCGCAGAGCTACGACCGGCTCGGTCTCGTCGAACTGCGCGACGACGCACGCCGTGTGCTGGCGCAGAACTTCCCGACCAGCCGCTTCGGCGACGGCGGTAGCGCACCTGCCCAGCAGCGCCCCTGGTGGCGCGTCTGGTAAGGCGGGCTCATCAGAACGGCAGCGTCTCGCCGGCCAGCGACTCCAGCCAGGCCAGCGCCTCGGCCTCGGTGGCCACACGCGTCATCGGCGGCAGCGCCTCGCGCAGGCGGCGGCCGTAGTTCATGCCCGCCATGCGCGGGTCGCATACCACCAGCAGGCCACGATCGGTCTCGCTGCGGATCAGCCGCCCGGCCCCTTGCTTCAGCGACACTGCCGCCTCGGCGATGAAGTAGTCGGCGAAGGCGTTGCGGCCCTGCCCTTCGAGCCGCTTGACCCGCGCCTCGACCAGCGGATCGTTCGGCGGCGGGAACGGCAGCTTGTCGATCAGCACGCATTGCAGCGCGTCGCCGGGCACGTCGATACCCTCCCAGAAGCTCTGCGAGCCGACCAGCACCGAGCGCGGCTCGGCAAGGAACTGCTGCATCAGCGCACGCTTGGGTGCCTCGCCCTGCTGCAGCACGCGCAAGCTGTCGCCCTGCGATTCGAACTCGGCACGCAGCCGCTCGGCGATGGCCTGCAGCGCGCGCAGCGTGGTGGTCAGCACGAAACTGCGCCCGCCCAGCGCGCGTGCGCAGCGTGCCGCCAGCGTCGCCACCGCGACCGGGTGACCCGGCTCGTTCGGCTTCGGGAACCCCGCCGGGATGTACAGCCGTGCATGCGCCGGATAGTCGAACGGGCTGCCGACACGCAGCGTGCGTGCGCCTTCGAGGCCGGCCTGCTCGGTGAACCAGCTCAGCGCATCGTCGTCGCCCAGCGTCGCCGAGGTGAAGACCCAGGCCTTGCCGGCGGCTGCCATCTGCTCTGACAGCGCCTCGCGGATGTCCAGCGGCGACTCGACCAGCCGCGCCTGGTGCGGCGAGATGTCGATCCAGCGCACGCGGCCGGCTTCCGCGTCGAGCGCGAAACGGTCGGCCAGCTGCGCCAGCTGCCCAGCCCGTTCGGCCAGCTTGACGAAGTCCGGGGACAGTTCGGTGACGGTGTCCAGCGCCTCGCCCGCCGCATCGGCGGCGCGGCCGACGGCCTGCAGCGCGGCGACGAAGTCCTCGCGGCCGGCCCGTTCGTCCCAGCGCAGCTTGATGGTGCCGCGCAGTTCGCGCAGGTGGCCTGCCGCGGCCAGGCGCAGCTCGCGCGCCGCCTTCTCGACGCCGGCCTGCAGTTCCTGCCAGGGTGCCAGGCCACGCGCCTGCTGCAGCCCGGCACCGAGCAGGTCGCGCGAGAAGTCCAGCGCCTGCGCGGTCGACAGCGTGGTGCCGAGGAACTGCACGCCGGCCTCGGCGAGCTGGTGGGCCTCGTCGAACACCGCCACCTCGACACTCGGCAGCAGTTCGGCGACGCCGGTATCACGCAGCGCCATGTCGGCGAAGAACAGGTGGTGGTTGACGACCACCACGTCGGCGGCCATCGCCTCGCGCCGCGCCTTGACGACGTGGCAGGCGCGAAAGTCGGCGCACTCGCTGCCCAGGCAGTTGTCGCGCGTCGAGGTTACCAGCGGGATCACGCTGCTGCGTTCGTCCAGGCCATCGAGCTCGGCCAGGTCGCCGCTGCTCGTCATGTGCGACCACTGCTCCACCTTGGCCAGCGTGCGCACCGCCCAGCGGTCGGGCAGCGTGGCCGACTGGCGCGCTTGCTTCATGCGGTGCAGGCACAGGTAGCTGGCGCGCCCCTTCAGCAGCGCGACGCTGACCGGCAGCTGCAGCGCGTCGCGCAGCCGTGGGATGTCACGCAGGAACAGCTGGTCCTGCAGGCTCTTGGTGGCGGTGCTGACCAGCGCCCGCGCGCCGGACAGCAGCGTCGGCACCAGGTAGGCGAAGGTCTTGCCGACGCCGGTGCCGGCTTCGGCGACCAGCGCACTGCGCGACTCGATCGCCTCGGCCACCGCCTGGGCCATCTCCAGCTGCGCGGCGCGCTCGACATGGCGCTCGTCGGCACGCGCCAGCGCGCCGCCGTCGGACAGCGCTTCGCGCGCCGCCGTGGCCAGCCCGCCGCGGTTCGGGGACGGATCCGGCGTCATGCCGGTTCGGGCGGGTCGAGCTCGGCCTCAAGCCGGGCAATCATGTCGCGCAGGGCCAGGCGGCGCTTCTTGAGCCGGCGCACCGTGAGTTCGTCGGCGGGGTGCTCGATCACCGCACGGTCGATCAGGTCGTCGAGGTCGGCATGTTCGATGCGCAACTCGATCAGCCGTCGAGGCGGGGAATGCAGGTTGTCGTCCATCGGCGCGCGACTTAGTCGCGGAAAAGGCTCCGACGCCGGAGGCGGGAGGGATTATAGTTTTCGCCCATGAGCACCACGACCGTCGGCTACCGCCTGTCCGCTGCCACCGGGATCCACCGCGGCGACCGGGCCTACCAGCAGGACCAGGTGCAGATCATTCCGCATCACCGCGTGCCGGGCAGCGTGATGGCCGTGCTGGCCGACGGCATGGGCGGCAAGAGCGGCGGCCGCAAGGCGGCCGACCAGGTCATCCTCACCGCGCAGCAGATCTTCGAGCGCTTCGCGCCGAGCCGCGACGACACCGCCGAAGCACTCAAGCAGCTGGTGCTGGAAGCGCACCTGATGATCAAGCTGACCGCGATCACCTCCGAAGAGGAACCGCACAGCACCGTTGCCGCCTACATCATCAGCCCGACGCGCGAATGCCACTTCGTGCATGCGGGCGACTCGCGGGTCTACCACTTCCGCGGCTCCGACATGGTCGCGCGCACGGTCGACCATTCGTACGTGCAGCGCCTAGTCGCCGAGGGCTCGATCACCGAGGAAGAGGCCAACAACCACCCGCAGTCCAACCTGCTGACGGGCTGCCTGGGCACACACCAGGACCCGCCGATCAGCGTCGGCCATGTCGACCGGCTCGAGATCGGCGACAGCGTGCTGGCCTGCAGCGACGGCCTGTGGCACTACTTCACCCCGCGCGAGCTGGGAGCCATCGTGCACGCGCTGCCGCCGCGCGAGGCCAGCGAGATGCTGGTCAGCAAGGCGCGCCAGCGCGCCCGTGGCGGCGGCGACAACCTCTCGCTGGCGCTGATCCGCGTCGAAGCCCTGGGCTGAGCGGCTCGCTCAGCGCGCTGCCGGGTCCGGCAGCGGTGCCGCCGGCGGCTTGCCGGCCTTCTCACGTTCGACCCGCCGTTGCTCGGCCGCCTCGCGGCGCGCTGCCGCGTCACGCTGGCGCGCGTCGAAACGGGCTCGGCTGCGCGCCTCGTCGGCGCGACGCTCCGGCGCACTGGCCGCCGAGGCCGACGCGGCCGGACGCGACGCGGCCAGCGACGGCGCCCGCGGCCGGCGCGGCTCCGCCGCCGAGGCCGACGCCCGCGGCGCTGCGACGCCACGCTCCTCGCGGCCCTTCTGCTCGATCGCGGCCAGGCGCTGGGCCGCACGCTGCTTGCGCTGTGCCTCGTCGAGCAGCGCTTCCTGGCGGCGCAGCCGCATCATCGTCTGGCGATGCTCGGCACGGGCCTCGTCGACGCAGGCGGTGACTGCAAACCTCTGCTCGCACTCGCGCCGCTGGCGCTCGTGGCGCGCCGTGGCCTCGGCGCGCTCGCGGGAGATGCGCTCGCGCTCGGCGGCCTCGTCGGCACGCGCCGGCACGAGGACGGTCAGCATGGCGCCGAGCACCAGGGCCTGCAGCCAGATCGTGCGAACCGGCGGGTTCATGTGAGCGAGGTGTCCACGGTACGCCGGTCCAGCGCAAGGAACTCGGCCGACTGCATCTCCGCCAGGCGCGACACCGTGCGCGGGAACTCGTGCGCCAGCGGGCCCTCGGTGTAGAGCTGCTCGGGCGGCACCTCGGCCGACATGATCAGCTTGCAGCGGCGGTCGTAGAGCACGTCGACCAGCCAGGTGAAGCGCCGGGCTTCGGAGGCCATGCGCAAGGGCATGGCCGGCACGTCGGACAGCAGCACGGTGTGGAACTGCGCAGCGATCTCCAGGTAGTCGTTCTGCGACCGCGGGCCGCCGCACAGCATCTTGAAGTCGAACCAGACCACGCCGCCGGCGCGGCGACGCGCGCGCAGCTCGCGGTGCTCGATGCGCAGCACCGGGTCCTCGTCGCGCGCTTCGGCCAGTTCCTCGAAGGCACGCGTCATGGCCGTGTCGGCCTCCGCGCCCAGCGGGCTGTGATAAAGCTTGACGTGTTCCAGCGTGCGCCGCCGGTAGTCGGTGCCGTTGTCGACGCTGATCACCTCGAGCCGGTCCTTCAGCAGCTCGATGGCCGGCAGGATGCGGTCGCGGTGCAGGCCGTTCGGGTACAGCCCGTCCGGGTGGAAGTTCGAGGTCGTGACGATGCTGACGCGGTGCTCGAACATCGACTCGAGCAGCCGGTGCAGGATCATCGCGTCGGTCACGTCGGCGACGTGGAACTCGTCGAAGCAGATCAGCCGGTGCCGCCGCGCGATGCGCGCGCCGAGCTCCTGCAGCGGGTTGACCGTGCCCTTCAGGTCCTGCAGCTCGCGGTGCACCTCGCGCATGAACTCGTGGAAGTGCAGGCGCGTCTTGCGCGTCAGCGGCACCGAGTTGAAGAAGCAGTCCATCAGGAAGCTCTTGCCCCGGCCGACGCCGCCGTACATGTAGACGCCGCGCGGGATCGGCGGGCGCACCAGCATCTTCGTCACCGCATTGCTGCGGCGCGCCTTGTACGCCACCCACTCGTTCTCGCAACGCTCGAGCGCGGCGATCGCGCGCAGCTGCGCGGGATCGGCCGCGTAGCCGCGCTCGGCGAGCGTCTGCTCGTACAGCTGGCGAACGCCCATGCGCGCCCGTCGCCGTTCAGAAGTTCAAGGTGCGCTTGTCGACCGCCAGAGCGGCTTCCTTGGTGGCCTCGCTGAGCGACGGGTGTGCATGGCAGATGCGCGCGATGTCCTCGGCGCTGGCCTTGAACTCCATCGCCACCACCGCCTCGGAGATCAGCTCGGACGCGAACGGCCCGACGATGTGCACGCCGAGGATCTCGTCGGTCGTCGCGTCGGCGAGGAACTTGACGAAGCCGGTGGTGTCGCCCAGCGCCCGCGCGCGGCCGTTGGCCATGAACGGGAAGCTGCCGGCCTTGTAGGCGCGGCCGGCGGCCTTCAGCTGCTGCTCGGTCTGGCCGACCCAGGCGATCTCCGGGCTGGTGTAGATCACCCAGGGGATGGTGTTGAAGTTGACGTGGCCGTGCTGGCCGGCGATGCGCTCGGCCACCGCCACACCCTCTTCTTCGGCCTTGTGCGCCAGCATCGGCCCGCGCACCACGTCGCCCACCGCCCAGACGCCCGGCAGGTTGGTCCTGCACTCATCGTCGACGACGATCGCGCCACGCTCGTCGAGCTTGAGACCCACCGCTTCGGCGTTCAGCCCGATGGTGTTGGGCACGCGGCCGATCGAGACGATCAGCCTGTCGACGGCCAGCGTCTGCGCCTCGCCCTTGGCGTTCGCGTAGGCGACGGTGACGCCCTTCTTGTCGGTCTTGACCGACTCGATCTTCACGCCCAGCTCGATCTTCAGACCCTGCTTGGTGAAGGCCTTGTGCGCCTCCTTGGCAACCTGCTCGTCGACGGCGCCGAGGAACACCGGCAGCGCCTCCAACACGGTCACTTCCGCGCCGAGGCGGCGCCACACCGAACCCATCTCCAGGCCGATCACGCCGGAGCCGATCACGCCCAGCGTCTTCGGCACCGCGCCGATGCGCAGCGCGCCGTCGTTGCTGAGGATCTTCTCCTCGTCGAAGGCAGCGCCGGGCAGCGCACGCGCGTTGGAGCCGGTGGCGACGATGACCTGCTTCGCGGTCAGGCTGGCCGGCTTGTCGCCGGCGACGGCGATCTCGTACGCCCCACCCTCGGCCTTCACGAACGAGCCGCGGCCGTGGAAGAAGCTCACCTTGTTCTTCTTGAACAGGTAGAGGATGCCGTCGTTGTTCTGCTTGACGACGGTGTCCTTGCGCTTGAGCATCTTCGCCACGTCGATGCTCAGGTCCTTCAGGGCTATGCCGTGGTCGGCGAACGAATGGCCGGCATGCTCGAAGTGCTCGCTGGACTGCAGCAGCGCCTTGCTCGGGATGCAGCCGACGTTGGTGCAGGTGCCGCCCGGCGCCGGGCCGCCCTTGTCGTTCTTCCACTCGTCGATGCAGGCGGTGTTGAAACCGAGCTGCGCCGCGCGGATCGCTGCGATGTAGCCGCCGGGGCCGCCGCCGATCACGACGACGTCGAATTGCTGTGCGCTCATCGTGCCGTCCTCAGATGTCGAACAGGAGGCGAGCCGGGTCTTCCAGCGCTTCCTTCATGGCCACCAGGCCGAGCACCGCCTCGCGGCCGTCGATGATGCGGTGGTCGTAGCTCATCGCCAGGTAGTTGATCGGGCGAACGACGACCTGGCCGTTCTCCACCACCGCGCGGTCCTTGGTGGCGTGCACGCCGAGGATGGCACTCTGCGGCGGGTTGATGATCGGCGTCGACAGCATCGAGCCGAACACGCCGCCGTTGCTGATCGAGAAGGTGCCGCCCGACAGCTCGTCGAGCGAGAGCTTGCCGTCCTTGGCCTTCTGGCCGAACTCGGCGATCTTCTTCTCGATGTCGGCGAAGCTCATCTGGTCGGCATTGCGCAGGATGGGTACGACCAGGCCGCGCGGCGAGCCGACCGCGATGCCGATGTCGAAGTAGCCGTGGTAGACGATGTCGTTGCCGTCGACCGAGGCGTTGAGCACCGGGTACTTCTTCAGCGCGGCGACCGCGGCCTTCACGAAGAAGCTCATGAAGCCGATCTTGACGCCGTGCTCCTTCTCGAACTTCTCCTGGAAGCGCTTGCGCATCTCCATCACCGGGGCCATGTTGACCTCGTTGAAGGTGGTCAGGATCGCGTTGGTGGCCTGCGACTGCAGCAGGCGCTCGGCGACGCGCGCACGCAGGCGCGACATCGGCACGCGCTGCTCGGGGCGCTCACCCAGGTTGCCGGCCACCGGCGCGGCGACGGCCGGCAGCGGCTTGGCCACCGCCGGTGTCGCGGGCACGGCGACCGGCGCGGCAGCCTTCGGCGCCGCAGCACCGCCGGCCACGGCGGCCAGCACGTCGCCCTTGGTGACACGGCCGTCCTTGCCGGTGCCCGGCACCGAGCCGGCGGCCAGGTTGTTGTCGGCCATCAGCTTGGCGGCGGCGGGCATCGCCACGTCGGACTTGCTGCCGCCGGCGGCGGGCGCCGCAGCAGCAGCCGGGGCGGCAGCGGGCGCAGCCACGGCCTTGACTTCCAGCGGGCTCACCGCGGCCTTGCCGTCGGTATCGATGCGGGCGATGACCTCGTCGCTGACGCAGCTCTCGCCGTCGCCCTTGACGATCTGCGCCATCACGCCGGCCGACGGCGCCGGCACCTCGAGCACGACCTTGTCGGTCTCGATCTCGACCAGGATCTCGTCCTGCGCCACGGCTTCGCCGGGCTTCTTCTTCCATTGCAGCAGGGTGGCCTCGGCCACGGATTCCGACAGTTGCGGAACCTTCACTTCAACGATTGCCATGACAGTTCTTTCTGGTATTCGGGTTCACGCCGCGCGCGCGTGCGAAGGCACGCCAGGGCGGCGCCGCGCAGCGCGCGCCGCCCCTGGCAACGGGATCATTTGGTCAGGACGAAGCCCTTGAGCTTGCCGAAGGCCTGGTCGAGCAGCGCCTTCTGCTGCTCCTGGTGCAGGTGGGCGTAGCCCACCGCCGGCGAAGCCGAGGCGGGGCGGCCGGCGTAGCCGAGCTTCTGGCCCTCGAGCATGTTCTCGTGGATGTAGTGCTGCACGAAGAACCAGGCGCCCTGGTTCTGCGGCTCGTCCTGGCACCACACGACGTCGGTCGCGTTCGGGTACTTCTTCATCTCCGCCGCGAACGCCTTGTGCGGGAACGGGTAGAGCTGCTCGACGCGCATGATCGCCACGTCGCTGTGCTTCTTCTCCGCGCGCGCCTTGACCAGGTCGTAGTAGACCTTGCCCGAGCAGGCGATCACCCGCTTGACCTTGTCGGCGACGATGTCGGCATTGACCTCGCCGATGACCGTCTTGAAGTCGCCGCGCGTGAAGTCGGACAGCGGCGAGGTGGCGTCCTTGTTGCGCAGCAGGCTCTTGGGCGTCATCAGCACCAGCGGCTTGCGGAACATGCGCACCATCTGCCGGCGCAGCACATGGAAGATCTGGCTGGCCGAGGTCGGCTGCACGATCTGCATGTTGTTGTCGGCGGCCAGTTGCATGAAGCGCTCCAGGCGCGCCGAGCTGTGCTCGGGGCCCTGGCCCTCGTAGCCGTGCGGCAGCATCAGCGTGATGCCGTTGGCGCGGCCCCACTTGACCTCGCCCGACGCGATGAACTGGTCGATCACGACCTGCGCGCCGTTGGCGAAGTCGCCGAACTGGGCTTCCCAGATCACCAGCGTGTTCGGCTCGGCCGAGGCGTAGCCGTACTCGAAGCCGAGCACCGCCTCTTCCGACAGCAGCGAGTCGATCACGACGAACGGCGCCTGGCCCTCGGCCACGTTCTGCAGCGGCGTGTAGGTGCCCTCGTCCCACTTCTCGCGGTTCTGGTCGTGCAGCACCGCGTGGCGGTGCGTGAACGTGCCGCGGCCGCAGTCCTCGCCCGACAGGCGCACCGCGTAGCCGCTGGCCACCAGGGAAGCAAACGCGAGGTGCTCGCCCATGCCCCAGTCGACGTTGATCTCGCCGCGGCCCATCGCGGCGCGGTCGGCCAGCACCTTCTCGACCAGCGGGTGCGCCTTGAACTTCTCCGGCAACGTGGTGATGCGCTCGGCCAGACGCTTGATCTCGGTCAGCGGCAGCGCGGTGTCGGCCGCGTCGGTCCACTTCTTGCCGAGGAACGGCGCCCAGTCGACCGCGTACTTGCTCTTGTAGTTGGTCAGCACCGGGTCGACGGTGTGCTTGCCGGCGTCCATCGCAGCGCGGAAGCCCTTGACCATCTCGTCCGGACCTTCCGGGCGCAGCACGCCCTGCGCGACCAGCTTGTCGCCGTAGAGCTTGCGCGTGCCGGGGTGCTGGCCGATCTTCTTGTACATCAGCGGCTGCGTCAGCGCCGGCGTGTCCTGCTCGTTGTGGCCGAGCTTGCGGAAGCAGATGATGTCGAGCACGACATCCTTGTTGAACTCCTGGCGGTACTCCAGCGCGAGCTGGGTGCACAGCACCACCGCTTCCGGGTCGTCGCCGTTCACGTGCAGCACCGGCGCCTCGATCATCTTGACCACGTCGGTGCAGTACAGCGTCGAGCGCGTGTCGCGCGGGTCGCTGGTGGTGAAGCCGATCTGGTTGTTGATCACCAGGTGCACCGTGCCGCCGGTGTAGTAGAAGCGTGTCTGGGCCAGCGCCAGCGTCTCCATCACCACGCCCTGGCCGGCGAAGGCCGCGTCGCCGTGCACGATGACGGGCAGCACGGTGTCGCCTTCCTTGTCGCCGCGGCGGTCCAGACGAGCCTTCACCGAACCTTCGACGACCGGGTTGACGATTTCCAGGTGCGAGGGGTTGAAGGCCAGACTCAGGTGCACCGGGCCGCCGGGCGTCGTGACGTCCGACGAGAAGCCCTGGTGGTACTTGACGTCACCGGCCGGCAGGTCTTCCTTGGCCGTGTGGTCGAACTCGGCGAACAGGTCCTTGGGCATCTTGCCCAGCGTGTTGACCAGCACGTTGAGGCGGCCGCGGTGGGCCATGCCGATCACGATCTCCTGCACGCCGCGCGCGCCGGCACCCTGCACCACCGCATCCATCGAGGCGATGAAGCTCTCGCCGCCTTCCAGCGAGAAGCGCTTCTGGCCGACGTACTTGGTGTGCAGGTAGCGTTCCAGGCCCTCGGACGCGGTCAGGCGGTCGAGGATGTGCTTCTTCTCGTCGGCGGTGAAGTTCGGCTTGCTGCGGATCGATTCGAGCTTCTGCTGCCACCAGCGCTTCTCGACCGGCTCGGTGATGTGCATGAACTCGGCGCCGATGGAGCCGCAGTAGGTCTCGCGCAGCGCCTGCAGGATCTCGCGCAGCGTCTGCTGCTCGGCGGTCGTGAAGTAGGTGTTCGTCGCGCTGAACGTGATGTCCATGTCGGACTCGCTCAGGTCGTAGAAGCCCGGCTCCAGCTCGGGGATCTTCGGGCGTTCCTGGCGCTTCAGCGGGTCGAGGTCGGCCCAGCGTGCGCCGAGCGAGCGGTAGGCCGCGATCAGCGACTGGACATGGACCTGCTTGCGGGCGACGGCGAGTTCGCTGGCGCTGGCCTTGACGGCGAAGGCGTTGGCCTTGGCGCGCTGCGCGAACGATTCGACGACCGGCGCGTGAGCCACGTCCTTTGCGTTCGAACCGTCGGTGGCGGGAACGTGCTGGAGCGCATCGAAGTACGCACGCCAGTTGTCGGGAACGGAACCCGGGTTGTCGAGGTAGGCCTCGTACATCTCTTCGACGTAGGGCGCATTGCCTCCGAACAGGTACGAGTTCGACCTGTATTGCTGCATCATCTTCGCTCACCTCTCGCGCCGGTTTCCGGCACTGTAGTGGGTTGAAAAACCTTCCGCGACACGGCTTAACCGGCTGGCGGACTAGCGACCCGCCTCGGCTGTTACCAGCAAAGGGGACGGGAAGGACCTGTCAAGTCACGGCCGCGACTGTAACACCGCCACCATCGGCCATCAATTCGACGAAGTGAAGGCCATCACGGGGAAACAGAATGCAGCCGGGCCTGAAACGACCACGTGCAGATCATCCACATCCATGCTGACGCGCCGCTGAAGCCGGCCCTGGGGGAAACCTGTACGGGCTGCGGCGTGTGCTGCCTGGCCGAGCCCTGTCCGGCCGGCATGCTGGTCTCGCTGCGCCGCCGCGGCGCCTGCCGCGCGTTGCGCTGGAGCGACGTGGAGCGCCGCTACCGCTGCGGCTTGATGCAGGACATGTCGGGGCGGCGCACGCCCTGGGCGCGCTGGGTGCAGCGCCTCATCGCAGCCGGTGCCGGCTGCGATTCCGACGCCGAACTCGCCTGAATCCTCAGGCGGCCAGCAGCCGCTGGCGCGCATCCTGGTACTCGCGCGCCAGGCGGGCGACCAGTTCGCGCGCCGGCACCACCTTGTCGACCACGGCGATGCCCTGGCCACAGCCCCAGATGTCCTTCCAGGCCTTGGACTTCGAGCCCTCGCCGCCGCCGAAGCTCATCTTGCTGGGGTCGCTCTCGGGCAGCTTGTCCGGGTCCAGGCCGGCCGCGCGGATCGACGGCTTCAGGTAGTTGCCGTGCACGCCGGTGAACAGGCTGGAGTAGACGATGTCGTCCGAACTGCCCTCGACGATGGCCTGCTTGTAGGCCTCGCTGGCGCGCGCCTCCTCGGTGGCGATGAAGGCCGAGCCGATGTAGGCGAGGTCCGCGCCCATCGCCTGCGCGGCCAGGACGGCGCCGCCGGTCGCAATCGAGCCCGACAGCGCCAGCGGCCCGTCGAACCAGGCGCGGATCTCCTGGATCAGCGCGAACGGGCTCTTCACGCCGGCATGGCCGCCCGCGCCCGCCGCCACCGCGATCAGGCCGTCGGCACCCTTCTCGATCGCCTTCTTCGCGAAGGCGTTGTTGATGATGTCGTGCAGCACGATGCCGCCCCAGCCGTGCACCGCCTCGTTGATGTCGGTGCGCGCGCCCAGCGAGGTGATGACGATCGGCACCTTGTACTTGGCGCAGACCTGCATGTCGTGCTCGAGGCGGTCGTTGGTCTTGTGCACGATCTGGTTGATCGCGAACGGCGCCGCCGGCTTGTCCGGGTTGGCGCGGTTGTACGCCGCCAGCGTCTCGGTGATCTCGGCCAGCCACTCGTCGAGTTGTTCGGCCGGCCGGGCGTTGAGCGCCGGCATCGAGCCGACGATGCCGGCCTTGCACTGCTCGATCACGAGCTTGGGGTTGCTGATGATGAACAGCGGCGAGCCGATGACCGGCAGCGGCAGCCTGGCGAGAAGGGGTGGCAGGGACACGTTGGAGTTCTCCGGGCTCAGAAGGCTTCGACAGGCAGTGCGGTGGCGCTGTCGCCACCCTCGACGATGGCGTCGCGCGTGCCGGGCGCCTTGCTCAGCAGGTGCTCGGCGTAGAAGCGCGCGGTAGCGATCTTGGCTTGCAGGAAGGGTTTGTCGGCGCCACCTTGCGCCAGCTGCGCCTCGGCGGCGAGCAGCGCGCGCGCCATCTGCCAGCCGGCCATCAGGTTGCCGGCCAGCATCAGGTAGGGCACCGAGCCGGCGAACACCGCGTTCGGGCTGGCCTTGGTGTTGCCGGCGACGAAGTCGACCACCTGCACGAAGGCCTCGCGCGCCGCACGCAGGCGCTTGCCCATCGCCAGCGCGGCGGCAGTGCCGCTCTTGGCAAGCGCGGCTTCGGTCGACTCGATCTGCTTCGCGATCGCCTTGGCCGTCTGGCCACCGTCGCGCGCGGTCTTGCGGCCGACCAGGTCGTTGGCCTGGATCGCCGTCGTGCCTTCGTAGATGGTCAGGATCTTGGCATCGCGGTAGTACTGCGCGGCGCCGGTCTCCTCGATGAAGCCCATGCCGCCGTGCACCTGCACGCCCAGGCTGGTGACCTCCAGGCTCATCTCGGTCGAGTAACCCTTCACCAGCGGCACCATGAACTCGTAGAAGGCCTGGTTCTGCGCACGCACCTCCTTGTCGGGATGGTGGTGCGAGGCGTCGTAGGCCGCTGCGGCGGTCAAGGCCATCGCACGGCAGCCCTCGGTATAGGCACGCATCGTCATCAGCATGCGCTTGACGTCGGGGTGGTGGATGATGGGCGCGCTGCCCGGCATCGAGCCGTCGACCGGGCGCGACTGCACACGGTCCTTCGCGTAGACCACGGCCTTCTGGTAGGCGCGCTCGGCCACCGCGATGCCCTGCATGCCGACCGCGTAGCGCGCCGCGTTCATCATGATGAACATGTACTCGAGGCCGCGGTTCTCCTGGCCGATCAGCTGGCCGATCGCGCCACCCTTGTCACCGAACTGCAGCACCGCCGTCGGGCTGGCCTTGATGCCCAGCTTGTGCTCGATGCTGACGCAGTGCACGTCGTTGCGCGCGCCCAGCGAGCCGTCGGCGTTGACCAGGAACTTGGGTACGATGAACAGGCTGATGCCCTTCACGCCCTCCGGTGCGCCGGCGATGCGCGCCAGCACCAGGTGGACGATGTTGCCCGCCATGTCGTGCTCGCCGTAGGTGATGAAGATCTTCGTGCCGAAGATCCTGAACGTGCCGTCGGGCTGCGGTTCGGCGCGCGTGCGCACCAGAGCGAGATCGCTGCCGGCCTGCGGCTCGGTCAGGTTCATCGTGCCGGTCCACTCGCCGGAGATCATCTTCGGGATGAAGGTCGCCTGCTGCTCGGGCGTGCCGGCGGTCAGCAGCGCCTCGATCGCGCCGTCGGTCAGCAGCGGGCACAGCGCGAAGCTGAGGTTGGCGCTGTTGAGCATCTCGCCGCAGGCCGCGCCGATGGTCTTGGGCAGACCCTGGCCGCCGAAGTCGGTCGGGTGCTGCAGGCCCTGCCAGCCGCCTTCGGCGAACTGGCGGAAGGCGTCCTTGAAACCCGGCGTGGTCGTCACCTTGCCGTCGTGCCACGACGAGGGGTACTTGTCGCCCTCCCAGTTCAGCGGCGCGATGACGTCCTGGTTCAGCTTGGCGCATTCCTCCAGCACCGCCTGCGCAGTGTCGAGGCCGGCGTCCTCGAAGCCGGGCAGCTTCGCCACCTCGTCGATGGCGGCCAGTTCCTTCATGCAGAACAGCATGTCCTTGATCGGCGCGACGTAGCTCACGGTGTCATCCTCGGAGTGAATCAGGCAAGAAAAAGCCCGTCGGCCAGGGACATCGGCGAACGGGCTGGTTCGGGGTGGTCAGCGGGTCAGAGCGCTGCCACCAGTTCCGGCACGGCGACGAACAGGTCCGCCTCGAGGCCGAAGTCGGCCACGCTGAAGATCGGCGCTTCCGGATCCTTGTTGATCGCGACGATCACCTTGGAGTCCTTCATGCCGGCCAGGTGCTGGATCGCGCCGCTGATGCCGCAGGCCACGTACAGCTGCGGCGCGACGATCTTGCCGGTCTGGCCGACCTGCCAGTCGTTGGGCGCATAACCCGCATCCACCGCAGCGCGGCTGGCACCGAGCGCGGCACCGAGCTTGTCGGCCAGCGGCGTCAGCACCTCGTTGAACTTCTCGCTGCTGCCCATCGCGCGGCCACCGGAGACGATGATCTTCGCGGCGGTCAGTTCGGGGCGGTCGCTCTTGGCCAGCTCGCTGCCGACGAAGCTGCTCTTGCCGCTGTCGGCCGCCGCGGCGACCGTCTCGATCGCCGCACTGCCGCCTTGCCCAGCGGCATCGAAGCCGGTGGTGCGCACGGTGATGACCTTGATCGCGTCGGCGCTCTGCACGGTGGCGATGGCGTTGCCGGCGTAGATCGGGCGCTCGAAGGTGTCGGCCGAGATCACCTTGGTGACGTCGCTGAGCTGCGCGACGTCGAGCTTGGCGGCGACGCGCGGCGCGACGTTCTTGCCGTGCGCGGTGGCGGGGAACAGGATGTGGCTGTAGTTGCTGGCAATCGCCAGCACCTGCGCGGTGACGTTCTCGGCGAGTTGCTCGGCCAGGCTGGCGCCGTCGGCGTGCAGCACCTTGGCGACGCCGGCGAGTTGCGCGGCGGCCTGCGCGGCGCCGGCGGCGTTCTGGCCGGCGATCAGCACGTGCACGTCGCCGCCGCACTGCGCGGCGGCGGTGACGGTGTTCAGCGTGGCGCCCTTGAGGGTGCCGTGGTCGTGTTCGGCAATGACGAGTGCAGCCATGGTCAGATCACCTTCGCTTCGTTCTTCAGCTTGTTCACCAGCGTCGCCACGTCGGGCACCTTGATGCCGGCGCTGCGCTTGGGCGGCTCGGACACCTTCAGCGTCTTGATGCGCGGCGTGACGTCGACGCCGAGATCGGCCGGCTTGACGGTCTCGAGCGGCTTCTTCTTCGCCTTCATGATGTTGGGCAGCGTCACGTAGCGCGGCTCGTTCAGGCGCAGGTCGGTGGTGACCACCGCCGGGATGCTGATCGACAGCGTCTCGAGGCCGCCGTCGACCTCGCGCGTGACCTTCGCCTTGCCGTCGGCGACTTCGACCTTCGACGCGAAGGTGGCCTGCGGCAGTTCGGCCAGCGCGGCCAGCATCTGGCCGGTCTGGTTGCAGTCGTCGTCGATGGCCTGCTTGCCGAGGATGATCAGGCCGGGCTGTTCCTTGTCGACCAGCGCCTTGAGCAGCTTGGCGACGGCCAGCGGTTGCAGTTCGAGGTCGGGGTCTCGACCAGGATGGCGCGGTCCGCGCCGATGGCCATCGCCGTGCGCAGCGTCTCCTGGCACTGCGTGACGCCGCAGGACACGGCGATCACCTCGGTGGCGGCGCCTTTCTCCTTCAGGCGCACCGCCTCTTCGACGGCGATCTCGTCGAACGGGTTCATGCTCATCTTCACGTTGGCGATGTCGACGCCCGTGCCGTCGCTCTTGACGCGCACCTTGACGTTGTAGTCGACGACTCGCTTGACCGGGACCAGGATCTTCATCCGCGGGACTCCTGCTGGATTGACGTTTACGTTAATCGGATTCTAGTGGTGCGCCACCCGCGGGTCCGCGTTTCCGACCGTCGAGCGTCGAGCAAAATAGAACGATCGTGCTATTTTAGCCTGATCGGCGCGGCCTCGACAATGCCGGCCGTGCAGACTCCAGCCGACCCGCCCTCGACAACACGCCGCATCGGCGTGTTCGACTCCGGCGTCGGCGGCCTGTCGCTGCTGCGCGCGCTGCACCGCCGCCTGCCCGGGGCCACGCTGCACTACGTGGCCGACAGCGCCTATGCCCCCTACGGCGAGCGCAGCGAGGCCGAGATCCGCGAGCGCAGCCTGCGCATCGCGGCGCACCTGCTGGCCGCGGGTGCCGGCATGCTGGTCGTCGCCTGCAACACCGCCACGGCAGCCGCCGTGGATGCCTTGCGCACGCGCTGGCCGGCGATCCCGGTGGTCGGCATCGAGCCCGGCCTGAAGCCTGCGCTGGCCGCCTCGCGCAGCGGCCGCGTCGGCGTGATGGCGACCTCGGCCACGCTGCGCAGCGAGCGCTTCGGCGCCCTGCTCGCGCGCGAAGTCGGCGAGCGTTTCGTGCACCTGCAGGCCTGCACCGGCCTGGCCGACGCGATCGAGCGGCTCGACCCGGAAGACGCGGCGCTCGCCGCGCTGATCGAACGCCATTGCGCACCGCTGCGGGCGGCCCGGGTCGACGCCGTCGCGCTCGGCTGCACGCACTACCCGCTGGTGCGCGAGCAGATCGAGCAGGCATTGGGCCGCGAGGTGCACGTCGTCGACACCAGCGAGGCGGTGGCCGAGCAGGCCGCGCGCCGCCTCGGCGCGACCGCTGCAGCTGGCACACCACCGCCGGCGCTGCTCGAGACCACCGGCGACCCGGCACGGCTGCAATCGGTGGCGTCGCGCTGGCTGGACTTCGCCTTCGTCGCCAGGCTGGCGCCGGCGATGCTGGCCTGAACGCTCAGCGCAGCACCGGCTTCAGTGTCGCCACACGATCGAGCAGGGCCAGGCCGGCCGGCAGGCAGACGCGCTTCAGGTCGTAGCGCTCCACCGCCGTCTGGCGCGCCGCGGCGCGCACCGCGGCCGTGTCGGCACGACCGGCCAGCACGCCGGCCAGCTTCTCGGCCAGCGCCGGCGCGTCGAAGAAGTCGGTCAGCCAGCCGTTGACGCCGTCGACGATCACCTCCTCGACCGGCGCGGTGCGCGAGGCGACGATCGCGCAGCCGCTGGCCATGGCCTCGAGCATCGACCACGACAGCACGAACGGGTAGGTCAGGTAGGCATGCACGGCCGACACCTGCAGCACGCTGGTGTAGGTGGCGAACGGCAGCTTGCCGGTGAACAGGATGCGCGAGCTGTCGATGCGGTCGCCGAGCTCGGCCAGCAGGCGCTGGCGGTAGCTGTCGCCGGGCGGCAGGCGCTGGCCGTAGCTGACCTCGTCGCCGCCGACCACCACCACGCGCGCTTCCGGCGCCAGCCGCTGCAGGTCCGGCAGACAGCGCATGAAGGTGTGGAAGCCGCGGTAGGGCTCGAGGTTGCGCGCCACGTAGGTCACCACGGGGTCGCCGGCACGCAGCGTCCAGTCGCCCAGCGTCACGGTGGCATCGGCACGCGGCTGCAGCGCATCGGTGTCGATGCCCTCGTGCACCACGGCGAGCTTGGCCTGGTACTCGGCCGGGAACTGCGCGCGCTGCCATTGCGTCGGGCAGACGCCGGCGTCGACGTCGTCCAGCGCCAGCAGGTGCTGCAGCTTGCGGATCTGCAGCCGGTGCAGACCGGCCGGACCGCTGGCGTACTCGGGGTCGAAGCCGAGGTCGGACCCGTGCGCGCGGTAGAAGAACTCGCAGTAGCCGAGCACCGGCACGGCCGGGAACTCGCTGCGCACGAACATCGCCTCGCCCCAGCCAGGGTGCACGACGATCAGGTCGGGCACCAGCTGCTTCTCGCGCAGCAGCCGCAGCGCCTTGACGACCGACTGGCCGCGCGCGATCTGCCCGTCGAGTTCCTTCAGGTGCTGCGGCGTGCCGGCGCGGCTCGCTTCGTCGGGCATGCGGTAGCCGAGCAGGTGCAGCTTCGGATGGCGCCACTGCAAGCGCGCGACGGCAGCCTGCTCGCCGATGCCGATCACCTCGTCACCACGCTGCAGCAGCGCGGTCATCAGGTGGCGGTACTGCCCGGGAAGGTTCTGGTGGATGAAGCAGACGCGCAAGTGGCTCTCCGACGGCCTGGCGAGGCGGCCGACGGGCGCGAACCATACCACCGGGCCGCGCGACGCCCGCCGCTCCATGTTCACCCGGCCGGCCCAGCCGTTGCGCCGGCGCCGCACCTGCTCGAGCCGGCGGCCGTGAAACGGCGGAACGAGTGCCGATGAGGATCGCCCATCTGTGATCGCCTTCACGAAGCCGGCCGCCACGCTGAAGACCCACGCACTTCGGGCCCCCATTTTGTAACAGCCGGCAGCTAGCATGCGCCGGGTCAAGCGTTCGGGCGGCATCGCCGGCGACGCGACAAGCCTTGCGACCACCATCAACAACAGCACGGAGCCATTGAATGAGCAGCATCGTCGTCATCGACACCCGCGTCGAGGATTGGTCCCAACTCGCGCGAGCCTGGGGCTCGGCGGCGGAAGTGGTACTGCTCGACACGAACGATGAGCCGCTCGCTGCCCTGGCCAGCCTGGTCGAGGCCCGCCCCGGCACCGCGACGCTTCACCTGGTGGCGCACGGCGCGCCGGGTCGCGTCGAACTGGCGGGTACGGTGATCGATGCCGCTGCGCTGCAGGCACATGCCGCGACGCTGGCGCGCCTGGGCGCCGCGCTCGGCGACGATGGTGAACTGCAGCTCTACGGCTGCCAGGTGGCGGCCGGCCGCGCCGGCGAGGCCTTTCTCGACCGCCTCGCCGACCTCTGCGGCGTCGGCGTCTCGGCCGCCACGGCGACGCTCGGCCACGCACTGTCCGGCGGCCGCTGGACGCTCGACGCCACCCGCGGTCACGCTGGCGCCGCGCCGCTGCCGCAGGTCGAAGGCTGGATGCACACGCTGCCGCTGTTCGAAGGCGGCACCGGCGACGACACGCTGAGCGGTGGCGAGCTCGACGACACACTGATCGGCGCAGCCGGCGGCGACACGCTGAGCGGTGGCGCCGGCAACGACCTGCTGTTCGGCCTCTTCAACAACAGCGGCGAAGGTGGCGACGGCATCGACGGCGCCGACAGCCTCGACGGCGGCGAAGGCGACGACACCTTGCGCGGCAACGCCGGCAACGACACGCTGCTCGGCGGCGACGGCAACGACAACCTGCGCGGCGACGCTGGCGACGACATCATCGACGGCGGCGCCGGCGAGGACTTCGCCTCCTATCGTTTCGACGAACTGGGCCTGACCAGCGGCGTGCTGTTCGACGCCTCCACCACCGGCGTGGCCGGATCGATCACGCTCAGCGACGGCCGCGGCGGCACCGACACGCTGATCGACGTCGAGCGCATCGGCGCCACCGGCACCGCATTCGACGACACGCTGATCGGTGGCATCGGCAACGACCAGCTCGTCGGCAACGGCGGCAACGACTCGCTCGTCGGCGGCGCCGGCGACGACCTGATCATCACCGGTGCCGGTGACGACACCATCGACGGTGGCGACGGCGTCGACACGCTGCAGTTCGACTTTGCGGCACAGGGCGCGGTCAGCGCAGTGGTGCTGTCGCTGTCCGGCGTCGACCTGTCGGCGCCCGGCACGACGCTGAACATCGGTGGCCCGTTCGGCACGGTCACGATGACCGGCATGGAGAAGCTCGAGCTCGGCCTGACCGCGTTCGACGACAGCGTGGTCGGCTCGCTCGGTGCCGACTACATGGAAGGGGCCGGCGGCTACGACACGCTGGAGGGTGATGCCGGCAACGACACGCTGCTCGGCGGCGACGGCGTCGACGAGTTGTTCGGCGGCGATGGCGACGACTCGCTGGCCGGCGGCGCGGCTTCGGACAACGACGGCAACGCGCTGCAGGGCGGTGCCGGCAACGACACGCTGGACGGGACCGGCGGCACCAGCTACGCGCTTTACGGCGACGCCAGCTCCGGCGTCTCCGCCAACCTGGCCACCGGAACGGCCAGCGACGGCGACGGCGGCACCGACACGCTGATCGCCATTTCCGGCGTGGCCGGATCGGATTTCAACGACACCCTGATCGGCAGCGACGGCAACGACAGCTTCGCCGGCCGCGGCGGCAACGACAGCATCGACGGCGGCCTCGGCACCGACACCGTCTACTACGACGAGGACAGCCCGACCAGTGGCGTGAACCTCAGCCTCGCCACCGGCACGGCCACCGGCACCCAGTTCGGCACCGACACGCTGGCCGGCATCGAGAACGTCGTCGGGTCCTTCCTCAACGACACGATCGTCGGTGACGGCAGTGACAACCGCTTCGAGGGCCTGGACGGCGCCGACAGCATGGAAGGCGCCGGCGGTTCGGACACCTTGATCGGCGGCACGGGCGACGACTCCCTGTCCGGTGGTGCAGGCAACGACTCGCTGGTCGGCGGCGACGGCTTCGACATCGCCTTCTACAGCAGCGCGGCCACGCCGGTCACAGTCAACCTCGCGACCGGCCAGGCCAGCGGCGCCGATGGCGACGACACGCTGGTCGGCATCGAAGGTGCCGTCGGCGGCAGCGGCAACGACACGCTGCTCGGCTCGGTGCTCAACGAGTTCTTCCTCGGCAACGCCGGCAACGACTCGATCAACGGCAGCGGCGGCTTCGATCGTGCCAGCTACCAGACCGCCGGGGCGGCGGTGGTGGTCAACCTGGCCAGCGGCACGGCCACCGGCGGCGGTGGCACCGACACGCTGGTGGGCATCGAGAACCTGCGCGGCTCCAACTTCGGCGACAGCCTGACCGGGGACGCCGGCAACAACGACATCCAGGCACGTGGAGGCGACGACACCGTCAACGGCGGTGACGGCGACGACTTCCTGCAGGGCGAGGACGGCAACGACAGCCTGGTCGGTGGCAACGGCGAGGACCTGCTCGCCGGCGGTGCCGGCAACGACACGCTCGACGGCGGCGCGCAGCCGGTGGTGACCGGCCGCACCTTCTTCGACAGCGCCGACTACAGCAGCGCGACCGTGTCGATCACGGTGAACCTGGGTGCGGGCAACGGCACCGCCACTGGTCAGGGCAACGACGTGCTGATCGGCATCGAAGGTGCACGCGGCGGCTCGGCCAACGACAGCCTGGTCGGTGACTCCCTCGACAACCTGTTCCGCGGCAACGGCGGCGACGACACGATGATCGGCGGCGACGGCTTCGACATCGTCGACTACCGCGGCGCGACCGGCTCGGTCACGGTGGACCTGGCCGCCGGCACCTCGTCGGGCGCGGCCGGCAACGACAGCTTCAGTGGCATGGAGATGGCGATCGGCGGCAGCTTCGGCGACACGCTGAGCGGCACGGCGGCAAACGACATCCTGCGCGGCGAGGGCGGCAACGACTCGCTGATCGGCGGCGACGGCATCGACCGCGCCGACTACCGCGTCGCCACCGGCGCGGTGGCCGTGAACCTCTCCACCGGCCTGTCGGCCGGCGCCGATGGCGTCGACACGCTGGTGGGCATCGAGAACGTGCGCGGTTCGGACCTCTACAACGACACGCTGACCGGCGACGATGCCGCCAACCTGCTCGAAGGCCGTGGCGGCGGCGACGTGCTGGCCGGCGGCGCCGGCAACGACACGCTGGACGGTGGCGAGATCACTGACCTGATCAACTACAACGACCGCAACATCGCCGACTACTCCGGCGGCGATGCGGTCAACGTGAACCTGGAGACAGGGATCGCCAGCGATGGCCAGAGCGGCACCGACACGCTGCTGAACATCAACTTCGTCACCGGCTCGGATGCCAACGACACGCTGATCGGCAGCACCGACCTGCTGTTCGAGCAGTTCACCGGCGGCAACGGCGACGACACGATCGACGGCGGCGTGGTGACCGACACGCTGAACCAGATCAACGTCAACCGCGCCGACTACAGCAACACCGACCAGTCGGTCACGGTCGACCTGGCGCTGGGCACGGCCAGCGGCGCCACCATCGGCACCGACACGCTGCTCAACATCCAGCACGTCAGCGGCTCACGCACCGACGACACGCTGCGCGGCTCCGATTCGACCACCTTCACCGAGCAGTTCCGCGGCTACGCGGGCGACGACCTGATCGACGGCCGCGGCGGCACGGACATCGCGCGGTACGACATCAGCGGCATCGGCGCCGTCAACGTCAACCTCGCCACCGGCATCGCGCTGGACGGCCAGGGCGGCACCGACACGCTGGTCAACATCGAAGGCGTGCGCGGTTCGGCCGGCAACGACACGCTGACCGGTGGCCTGGTCGCCAACGACGCGCTGGAGATCTTCGTCGGCATGGCCGGCGCCGACACCATCAATGGCGGCAGCGGCTACGACCGCGCCGACTACAACACCAGCACCAGCGGCGTGATTGTCACGCTCGGCGGTGCCGGTGCCGGCTCTGCGCAGGATGGCTACGGCAGCACCGACACGCTGCTCAACATCGAAGGCGTGCGCGGCTCGGCCTTCAACGACGTGCTGACGGGCAGCGCCGTGGCCACGCTCGAGACCTTCGAGGGCCGCGAGGGCAACGACACCATCAACGGCGGCGGCGGGCTGGACCGCGTCCATTACCAGTTCTCCAAGGCCGGCGTCACCGTCAACCTCGCCACCGGCACGGCCAGCGACGGCTACGGCGGCACCGACACGCTGCTGAACATCGACGACGTGCAAGGCTCGCGCGACTTCGCCGACAGCCTGGTCGGCAATAGCGCCGGCAACCGGCTCGATGCGCTGGGCGGCAACGACACGCTCAACGGCGGCGCCGGCAACGACACGCTGATCGGCGGCACCGGCAACGACACCTATGTGGTCGACGTGACCACCGACACGATCAGCGAGACCAGCACGCTGGCCACCGAGATCGACACGGTGCAGAGCGCAGCGACCTGGACGCTCGGCGCCAACCTGGAGCGGCTGACCCTGACCGGCACCGCGGTGATCGACGGCACCGGCAATACGCTGGCCAACACGATCACCGGCAACACGGCGGCCAACTCGCTGAACGGCATGGCCGGCAACGACACGATCAGCGGTGGCTCTGGCAACGACACGCTGAACGGCAGCACCGGCAACGACTCGCTGGTCGGCGGGCTGGGCAACGACGTCTACGTCGTCGACGTCGCCACCGACGTGGTCAACGAGACCACGACCACCAGCACCGAGATCGACACCGTGCAGAGCGCGGCGACCTGGACGCTCGGCACCAACCTCGAGAACCTGACGCTGACCGGTGCGCTGCTGATCAACGGCACCGGCAACACGCTGGCCAACACGATCACCGGCAACACGGCGGCCAACTCGCTGAACGGCATGGCCGGCAACGACACGATCAGCGGTGGCTCTGGCAACGACACGCTGAACGGCAGCACCGGCAACGACTCGCTGGTCGGCGGGCTGGGCAACGACGTCTACGTCGTCGACGTCGCCACCGACGTGGTCAACGAGACCACGACCACCAGCACCGAGATCGACACCGTGCAGAGCGCGGCGACCTGGACGCTCGGCGCCAACCTCGAGAACCTGACGCTGACCGGTAGCTCGGCGATCAATGGCACCGGCAACGCCGACGACAACCTGATCACCGGCAACAGCGCGGCCAACGTGCTGAACGGCGGCTCGGCAGGCGCCGACACGCTGGTCGGCGGCCTGGGCAACGACAGCTACGTCGTCAACTCGACGACCGATGTGCTGACCGAGACCAGCACGCTGGCGGCCGAGATCGACAGCGTGCTGAGCGGTGTCACCTGGACGCTGGGTGCGAACTTCGAGAACCTGACGCTGACCGGCAGTTCGGCGATCAACGGCACCGGCAACACCGACGACAACGTCATCACCGGCAATGGCGCGGCCAACTCGCTGATCGGCGGGCTCGGCAACGACACGCTCAGTGGCGGTGTCGGCAACGACACGCTGAGCGGCGGCGTCGGCAACGACTCGATGGTGGGTGGCACCGGCAACGACACCTACTCGGTGGACAGCACCAGCGACCGCGTCGTCGAGACCAGCACGCTGGCCACCGAGATCGACAGCGTCGTCAGTTCGGTGACCTGGACGCTGGGCAACTACGTCGAGCGACTGACGCTGTCGGGCACCGCGACGATCAACGGCACCGGCAACACGCTGGCCAACACGATCACCGGCAACAGCGCCGTCAACGTGCTCAACGGCGGCTCCGGCAACGACACGATCAACGGCGGGGCCGGCAACGACACCGTCGCCGGTGGCCTGGGCAACGATTCGCTGACCGGTGGTGCCGGCGTGGACACCTTCCTGTTCAACACCACGCGCAGCGCCACCACCAACGTCGACCGCATCACCGACTTCACCGCGGTGGACGACCGCTTCCTGCTCGACGACGCGGTGTTCGTCGGCATCGGCGGCGTGGGTCAGCTCGCGGCGGCGAACTTCCGCCTGGGCAGCGCGGCCGGCGACGCCAGCGACCGCATCATCTACAACTCGGCCACCGGCCAGTTGTTCTTCGATGCCGACGGCACCGGCGCCGGTGCGGCCACGCTGTTCGCCACCGTCGCGGCCGGTACCACGATCACGGCGGCGGACATCTGGATCGGTTGAGCGGACCCGTTCACGCGGCGCGGGCAGCCGCCCGCCCGCGTGCCGCATCCAGCGGCCACAGCAGCAGCAGGCCGACGGCGAAGAACAGCGCCGTGCTGAGGATGGCAAGCCGGTGGTTGCCACCGGTCCACCAGGTGACGAGGCCGTAGGTGACCGGCCCGACGATGGCCGACAGCCGCGTCGCGAAGGTCCACAGGCCGAAGAACTCGGCACGCTGGGCTGCCGGCGCGAAGCTGCCGACCATCGCCCGCCCGGCCGACTGGCTGGAGCCCATGCACAGGCCTGCGACGACGGCCGCGGCCCAGAACAGGGCCTGCCCGGTCGCCAGCCAGGCCATCAGCGTCATGACGATCCAGCCGACGAGCGTCAGCGCCAGTGCCGGCTTGTGGCCGATGCGGTCCTGCCAGTAGCCGAAAGCGAAAGCGCCCAGCGCGGCGGCGATGTTGACGAGGAACACCAGCATCATCGTCTGTGCCTGCTTGAAGCCCAGCACCTGTTCGGCATAGACCGCCGCCAGCGCGATGACCACCGAGATGCCTGCCTGGTAGCAGGTGCCGCTGGCGAGCAGCCAGCTGAAGTCGCGCAGTTCGCGCGCACGGCGCACCGTCGTGGCCAGCTGGCGCAGCGCCTCCGCCAGGCCTCCGCCACCGCCAGGTGCGGCCGCGCGCGGTGTGGCGCGCTCGCGCAGCAGCACGAAGGTCGCCAGCGAGGCCACGCCGTACACCCCGGCGGTGATCAGCATCGTGACCGGCACGAACTCGGTGGCCGGGATGCCGCGCGCCTGCGCCGACAGCACGTAGGCCAGGCACAGGCCGAGGCTCAGCATGCCGCCCAGGTAGCCGAAGCTCCAGCCCCAGCCGGACACCCGCCCGATGGCATCCTCGCGCGCCAGTTCGGGCAGGAAGGCGGCGGTGAGCGACTCGCCATACGAGTAGCAGACGTTGGAGACCACCATCGCGGCGACGGCCAGCCACAGGTCACCGCGTCCGACACCGGACAGCGCCACCGTGGCCAGCACGCAGGCCGCCGTGCTCATCGCCAGCAGGCCCTTCTTGCGCGCGTGCAGGTCGGCGTGCGCGCCGATGGCCGGCATCGTCAGCATGACGATCGCGCTCGACGCCGCGATGACCAGCGTCCAGGCCAGCGTCGCCCACGACGCACCGTCCGCGGCAACGCCGACGAAGTAGCTGTTGAACACGGCCGTCAGGACGACGGTGGTGTAGCCGGAGTTGGCGAAGTCGTACATCGCCCAGCCGAACACTTCGCGCTTGCGCACGCCGTCGTTGAGTGCTTCCTGGGGAAAGAGGGCCATGCCGTCTCCGCTGCAGCCGCGTGGTGCCCGGGGCGGGCATCGAACCCGCAAGCCCTCTTGCGAGAGGCGGCGGATTTTAAGTCCGCTGTGTTTACCGATTTCACCACCCGGGCGCTCGAGTGGGGTCGCGCGCGATTATCGGCGGCACAAAGAAAAGGGCCTCGCACTTGGCGAGGCCCGATGGAGAGTCTGGAGGCGCGGGCCGGAGTCGAACCGACCTACACGGATTTGCAAGGCACCACTCCCACCTGCGTTCGCCATGTCTCGCCGGGGTGGCAAATCATAGCGCCCTCAAGCTTCAACGGACAGAGTCGCAGCGCAAACCAGTTGCAGCCCTGTCATACAACTGACGCTCGTCGCCGGCTGACATACTTGCGAGCGGCCGCAGCAGTTCGGGCGGATGGGGACCAAGTCGCGGCACACAACGTCAAGGGACAGGAGAACCGCTCGTGTTGACGGGATTCGGAATCAGTGGCTTCAGAAGCTTCGGCAGCCGTCCGCAGTATCTTGCCCCCCTGGAGAAGATCAACATTCTCGCAGGGAAGAACAACGCCGGAAAGTCGAACGTTCTGCTCGCTCTTCAACGCATGCAGAACTTCAATGCGCAGCGCGGTCGAGACAGCGCCAAGGCGTTCGACGTGCTTCTCGACCTCCACAAGGGGACAACATCGGCGACTCCCCGATGGCACTTCCCACTCTTCGTCGACGACGCATCAATAGCGGCCTACGCAAGTGCGCTGGTCAGCGATGCCGCACAGCGCGACTTGGCTAAGGGATGGCTTCGGTCCGTCTTCAATCAGCTCGAGCCAGGTCCTCAAGGAGCTGTGTGGTTTCCGTTTGATCTTATGGATCAAGGAAAGCTGGTTTATCCCGACGCGGAGCGCATCGCGCGCACTCTGGAGGCTTCTCAAGTAAGACAGACGCAGACGGCATGGAGCATGCTGTGGAGTACGTCGACTGGGCAGACGGGTGGGTCGCTTAGGCAACACCACGTCCCCGAGCTGCTCAAGCGTCTGGGTGCGCTTGCTACATTGAACTCCACGTGCATCAAGTCGGACCGCATCGCCAAGTGGCCAGCCGGGCTCAGAGTATGAGGGCCTGAATGGCCAAGGGCTCATTGCCCACCTTCTTGCCTCAGCACCCCGAGCTAAATCGGCGATCTGATCTTCAGAGGTTTGAGCGCATAAACCAGTTCGTGCGAAGCGTGGTGGGGTCGGAAGATGCGCGCCTTGATGTTCCGCACTCAGGCAAAGAGTTGCTTGTCGAACTTGATGGCCGCCTGCTTCCCATCCAATCGCTAGGCACCGGGATACAGCAAGTCATCTGCTGGCCGCAGCTGCGACATCTTTGATACTCTGTTGTGTGCATCGAGGAACCTGAAGTTACTTGCACCCCGCCTTCAACGAAAGCTCCTTGCCTATTGCAAGAGCAGACCAGCAATCAGTACTTCATCACAACGCACTCGGCTTCCCTGCTTGATGCCGAGGGTGTCGCCATCTTCCACGTGCGACTTGATGAGGATAGAGCGACGGAGGTCGAACGCCTAAGTGCGCCCGGAATGCGCACAGCAGTGACCTTCGACTTGGCTATCGCGCGTCTGATTTGGTTCAAGCGAACTCAATCGTGTGGGTTGAAGGGCCATCCGACAGAATCTACGTTAGTGCCTGGCTGAAGGCTGTTGCCCCCGAGTTGGTTGAGGGGCTGCACTTCTCGATCATGTTCTATGGTGGACGACTCCTGTCACACTTGACGGCTGACGACAGCACGGTCAACGAGTTCATCTCGCTGCAGCGACTAAATCGCCACGTTGCAATAGTGTTCGACAGCGACAAGCGAGATGCGACGGGTGTGCTCAACAGCACCAAGCAACGCATCATCGAAGAGATTGAGCGTTTTGGTGGATATTCCTGGGTCACGCAAGGTCGCGAGATTGAAAACTACGTAAGAGCGCCTCTGCTTCTGGCGGCACTGACGACACAGCACCCCAAGATGTCATTCACTGCAGCAGCAGACGAATCTAAAGTGCTCAGCCGACACCGGTGATAGTTGTGTGGACAAGATCGCGCTGGCAGCGCGAGTGACTCAGAGCCGGATCTATCAGTCCTCGATCTGCAAGACAAGATCGGAGGCCTCGCTGAGTTCATCCGCAGAGCGAATCGGTAGACGCTCACCTCGATCATCCCCCGTCAACTGTTCGCCACCCGGCCAAGCCTAATGGCATGGAAGTGACCTCCGCAGGGGCGGTAGGCCTACCCCGGCGGGATGTCGGAAAGCCTTACAGGAACCATGAACTGCCCCGTTGACTTCATGCGCACGTCTGAGTCGTGCGCAGCCGACCATCGGGGGCCATCGGGAACGAAGTTGAATCGACTGTGTACTGCGCCGTCAGCTTGGACAAACTCAAGCTGACCACCGTCAGTGATGCGCCAGCGATGCTCGTTTGAGCTCCGCCCTTCGCCGATCTTCCCGTCACCGAGCAGGTGAATGTGCTTGCTGCCGGACTCCTTGAGGTTGGCAGGGTTGAAGACAAGCTGCCAAAGCGTGTACTCCATTTCTTGCGCGGTGGGGCCCTTGGAGTCCGCTAGATAAGCGGCACGCTGCGCCGCCATCGCCTGCGATCCTCTGGTGAGCATTGTTTGATCATCCAGCGCCTGCCGAACAGCGCGGAGCCGCTCCACCTCCTTGACCAGCGTGTCGCGCTCCTTGGTTACTTTGTCCAAGTTGGTCAGATGAACATTCAGATTGGTCTTCTCTTGGTTAGCGCCAGTCAGTGCCAATTGAAGCGCATCGCGCTCCTCTTTCATGCGCTTGAACTGCGCGTCAAACTGAAGTTGCAGTTCGATGTGGGACTGTCGCAGGTTTCTTGCCTCCTCAACAGATATCAACTCGTCACCTTCAATGGCTTGCCGCAGCTCACGCAGCTTCTTCTGCTGACGCGCCGTGTACTCGTAGACCTTGCGCGCAGGAATGGGGTAGGCGTAGATGACAATAACTGCGGTAGCTAGTGGGTAGAGCAGGAAGCTCAGAAAGTAGGCCAGTTCATCCCGGTACAGGATGCCAGTCACATAGATCAGCTTCTCCGCATAGTTACCTTCTGAGAAGAAGACGAGCAGCAGGCGAAAGTTCCAACCGGCCCACGACAGCGCGAAAGCGCCGAACAGTGGGCTAGACGTGCGGTCGTAGAGCGTCGCCTTGATCGAGTTGATGACATCAGCGAACATGATCGTTCTGCACCTCCCCGCGCGAGTCTAAGGCCGACGCTTCAGCGGAAGCCGCTTCGCTACGCGCGTCAAGCCACATGCACCAGCCTAGGCGCATCTCTGGGTTCAAGTCCTTCACGAGCCAAGCGAGCTTCTCGAAGTCTCCGAGCGTGAACCCGCCCGCAAGCAGGCAAATGACGATATCGCGTTCGGCCGACAGTTCGGCGATGTCGCGGGCGAAGGCTTCAATCTCGGTCATGGTGACCTCCGGTTTGGAAAGTCACCAAGCTACGCCGCAGCGGGTGGAATCGATATGGGGGACCGGCGCGCGCTCGAAACTTTCGAGACGGGCACCTGCCCCCCATTGACTTAGCCTAGCTTCTGCGTCACCGCCGCCAGCTCGGCGCGCATGTCCGCCAGCTTCGTTTCGCTGATCTGAATGTCCGCCGATAGCCGCTCAGCACGTCGGCGCATCACGTCGTGTTCGGCCCCGGTGCGCAGGTGATGCTGCCGTGCCGCGATCTGCGCCGCGAGCGCATCCCGCGCACGCTCCAAGTCTTCCAGGGTGTACGGACCCCTAGCCGCTTCGCGTTCGGCCCGCTGGCGCTCTTCTTCGGCCTTGCGTGCCGCTTCCAGGCGCTCGGCTTCCTTGGCCTGAGCAATGAGCGATTCGAGCTGCCGCAGCTTCGCCTCGTCGGCATCGAGCATCGGGCCGCCGACCAGCGGCGCACGACTCATCGCGCCACCTCAGCCGCCCCGGCCATGCCACTTGCGCGTAGTGCCTCATCAAACACCTGGGCACGCTGGCGCTCGGGCAGTGCGCGCAACACCTCACCCAACTCGTGGGCGACTGCAGCAGCTTCGCTAGCTCGCGCTCGAAAGCCTCGCGGTTCATGTCGCCGATGCGGGTCGCGTAGCCACCCACGCCGGGAATCGCATGAATCGCCTTCGTGACCGCAGCGGCTAGCAGGGTGTCCGTGTTCGTGATACTGCCCCCGCCCATCGTGGCAGCGGTCTTGCGCGTGCGGCTCGCGGCTTCGGCTTGGCGCAGGTGCTCTTGGAACGCATCGGCGTCGCTGCGCGCCTCGGGCGTCAGCTTGTCGCCGTACTTGCTTTGCGTGGCCTGCCGCATCGCGCTGCTGTAGCCGGCGGCGGTGACTTCAGGCGTCGTGCCACGCAGCGGCTTCTGCTCGATCTTCTCCAACGCATCGCGCAACGCGCGGCCCGAGGTGACGGGCTTGGAACGTTCCGCGAACTCGCGCTGCGCAGGCTTCCACTTTCCATTCGCTGCCGCATCGAGCGCATCGTCAATCGTGCCGATCAGGCCCAAGGTTTCCGCTTTCGCCCCTTTCGCGGCGGAACCTAGTTCATCACCGATTGCAACAGGTCCGTGCACCTTGCTCGCGAGCGTCTGACGAATGACTTGCAGCCGCTTGGGGCTAACCACTTCGTCGCTCAGCTCGCGCTTCGCGTAGGCAAGCATTGAACGTACCGACGGGTTTGCGCTCGCAGCACTGCTCAAGGCATCGTCAATGTAGGTCAGCACAGGTTCGACGTAGCCACCGCGCTGCGCAGCTTCGTCCAAGGCTTCCTTGTACATCGGGGCCGTGCGGCCGGCGCGCACCGCATCTTGGCGAGCGAGGCGGGTTTCGCTCGGGGTCATGCGCTGCAGCACCTCATACCGCTGCGCGTTCTGCCCGGCGTCGAAATCCGCCCAATCGGGTTGCGTGCTCGGCTTGCTGCGGCTGTAGGCCTCAAGCTGCGCGAGGTGAGCATCCCCCGTCGCCTGGGCCGCAGAGGTGGGCACCTCTACGGGGGCACCCCGCAAGGTGGGCGACTTGCGGGCACCTAGCAGTTCAAGCACGCGCGGTGAGGCGTCGCCCAGGTGATCGGCGAGGTAGTCCACCGCTCGCTGCTGCGCGCCCGATTCGGTGAGCAGCTTGCGACCACCACGCACGGCAGCAGGCACCGCTGCGCCCGCACCGGGGATGGCAGCGCCGATGCCGGCGGCAATGGCGGCATTCGCACCGCGCGACTCTTCGCTAGTCACCGGCGAAAGCGCTGCGTTCGCAGCACCGCCTGCAGCCGATGCGCCGAGTAGCTGCGACGTGGGGCCAAGCGGGGCCACGCGGGCGGCAGCGGCGATGGGTCTGGCGAACATTCCGGCTGGCATGGCCAGCGATGGCAGCACCTCGCTCTGCAGTTGCAGCGACGCGCCGCCGGGTGTGCCCTCGCGCAGGTAGCGGTCGCGCTCGCGCTTTTCGCGGATGTCCTCGTCACTCACGCCACGCCCAATCCCGACCTTGCCTAGTAGCTGGTCGATACCCTGGGCGAGGTTGCCGTAACCGGCTGACCAGTTCGCCGCCCAGCGCTCGGGCAGCGACATGTCGGCGACGTTCTGGCGCATCAGCCGATCACGCTCGGCTGCTCGTGATGCCTCGGCATCGGCCTTGTACTCGGGCGACTCGCGGCGGCGCTGCAGCCGCACACTCGCGACGCGCTGGCGCAGCTCGGGCGCATCCGGCGCGATGTTGTCGGGGATGCCATCGACGGTGATGCCGTCTTCGGTTTCGATGCTGTAGGGCATGGGTGCCCCCTTCAGTAGGTAACCCGGATGGGCTGCTGCTTCGGGGTGACACCCTGCGGCGTTCCCACTTCGGGGTGCCCATCTCCAAGCGCCTTCTTGAACACCTGCGGCGCATACGGGCGCCCCGTGATGTTCTCCGGGTTCAAGTTTCGGCGTTGCGCCTTCGTTGCGTACTGCTCGGCGCTAGCGTCAAAACTGCGCTGAGCTTCACCCGCAAGGCGGCTCGCCGTGCCCAGCATGTCGGCCCGCTGCTGTGGCCCCAGGCGTTGCCCCGAGAGGGCCGCGTTGTAAGCATTGCGGATGCGGTCGGGGACACCGGCGGCGTTCTGCGCTGTCGAGAACTCACCTTCGCGCACGACGCTGCCCGGATCCAACATCTTCATGTAGCTGAAGATGAACGCAATATCGCTCGCGGCGTCGGGCTTCTGCGCGATTGCCTGCAGATTCTTGAACGCACCGAGCACGGTTTGCGGCGTCTTCGTGTCGCGCGTGAAGTCGTCGGCCATTCGATCTTCCACGGTCCAGTTTCGCGCGTCCTGTGCGGCCCCTCGCGAGGCGTCGCGGTTCGCGTTCATGGCTGCACGGGTCAAGGCAGCTTGCTGCTCCTGCCACGTCCGCTGCTCGCGGCTTTGCAGGTCACGCCACTGGCGCTGCTCTTCGGCTGCGGCGCGGCGCTCTTGCTCGCGTAGCCGGGCCTCGGCATGTGAAGCCCGGAAAGCGTCGTGGCGGTCTTCCAGGCGGATGCGCTCGGCGTCCTCGCGCTGCTGCCGCGTGGCGGATTCGCGCAGCAGCGCATTGCCCACGCCGCCTAGCGATTCGTCGCCCGACATGAGCCCGAGCAAAGCCAGCTCGCGCATGCGCTTGCTTTCGGACTGCCGCGCCGGATCGGCGAGCAGCGCATTCATCGCGCCCAGGCGCTCGGCGTAGGGGTCGGCAAAGGCAGTGGCGTTCGGCATGTCACTCTCCCTCATCGCCCATGTGGCCCATGCGGCGGGGCGCGGCACCGCTCATCGCTTCGAAGTAGCGACGCAGCGCGTCGCCATGCTGAACGCCCATGTTCTGCTCGCGCAGGTCGGCGTCGTTCATCGCCTTGTGCGCGGCGTAAGAGCTGAACAGGCTTGCGCCCAGGTTCGCGAGGTTTGGCGGCACGTACACCTGCGAGCCCTTGGGGCCGACCATCTGCCCTTGCATCTGATCGGCACCAGACTGCAGCAGGGACTCGGCGCGCTTGCGCTGCCGACCGATTGCGCCCTGCGCGGCGTTCTGCTGCTGCAGTTGCAGGATGGCTTGCACCAGCTCGGGCGAAAGCTGGCCCTGCATCGGCTGCTGCGCGCCGGGTTGCATGGCATAGGGCGATTGCATCGGGTCCATGTTCAAGCCTCCGGGGTCGGGTCTAGCGGGGCGGGCTCTGAGGCGTTCGGGGCCTCGGGTGGCACAGGGCGTTACCCGCTGGGTGATCGGCGCTTCTGGCGGCCTCCTGGGGCCTGCGCTGGATGCTCGCGACAGTCGGGCGGTTCAGCTCGCGCAGCTTGCCGTCAGCCCATGCGTGCGTCGGCGTGGTCGCTCGGGTCAGCGCCTCGGACTCTTGGTGCTCTTGCTCGGATTGGCGGCGGGCCTGCTCGGCTTGCCATGCGGCGAGGGCACGGGGGAGCGCGCGAGGTGGGGCTGGCGGCGCGGTCAGCGTGGGGGCAATCGGGGTGCCACGCAGCGCGGCGGCGAGGCAGTCGGGGGCGAAGCCGGAAAGCATCATGGTCAGCCTCACACGGCATCGCTCAGCGACCGCAGCCGCTCGTCGGTCAGGGGGTCGCGCTCGGCGTCGCGCGCTTCGTGCGCATCCCACGAGGCGCCCAGGCTGTCGCGCAGGCTTGCGTGCTCGTCGCGCAGGTGCAGGTGATCGCCGTCATCACTGCTCGCGATGGCGGCGGCAAGCGCGCTGCGGCGGTCGCGCTGGTCGTCGGCCCAGGCGCGGTGTTCGGGGCGCTCGGGGAGCATGGGCTTGTCGCGCTGGGTGGCGTGCGCGTCGCGGCTGCGCAGGCGGTCGCTGAGGCCTTGCTGCAAGCTCGACTGCGCGCCGATGTCGCGCAGATGGCGGATGCGCTCGGCGCTCACGAACTGTGGCGATTTGTTCGACTCCTCGGAAAGGCGCTGCGCTTGGCGCTCGGTGGCGTCGCGGTTCGGTGCGTCGCGCAGCAAAGCCTCGGTGCCTGCGTCAAAGTCGGCCACGCCTTTGGTGAAGATGCCGGCAGCGGCCATAGCGCGGCTGAACATCGCGTCACGGGCCTGGGCGGTCGGGGCCTTGCTCATGTCATCGAGCAGCGCGGCGGCGGCCTGCTCGGCGGTCAGGCCGCTTGCGCGCTCAGCCTGGGCGGCGCCGGGGTGGCTGCGGAGAATGGCGGCGATGTTGCCGAAGGTTGGGCGCATGGGGTGATCCTCAGAAGGGCCAGCGCGCGCCGGCTAGCGTCGGGTCAAGCTCGGCGCGGAATGCCTGCTGCGTGCGGCGAACTGCATCGGCATGGCCCGCGCTTGAAGGGGTCCAATAGCACTCGCGTCCCCAGGCATCGAGCGACACGGACCAGCCTCGCGGGCGATACGCGAGCGGCGGGGCGAGCAAGGCGCTGCCGCGTTCCCATACGCCGAGCGGGTCGAAGGTCGCGACGTTCAGCAGGTTGTCACGCAGGCGTGCGAGGCCTTCAACGTCGGCGGCGGCGTCGGCCAGCATGTCGCAGGCGGCGCGATAGCGCGCACCGGCCCGCGTCGCTGCGGCGTCGATGGCGGCCAGCACGGCAAGGCGGGCGCTACCGTGCAGCTTTTCGTGCTCGGCTTTGAGCTGGTCCGCTCGCTCGGCAAGGGCGGGAAGCGTGGCGCGTTTGGTGGTGTCCACGCCGCAGCGGGCATCGCGTGCGAGTTCGTCTAGTTCGTGCTGCTGGCGCTCGTTGTCGGCAAGGGGCGCGAAGGCGGCGCGCACGGCGGCCAATTCGGCGCGGGTGGCGTAGCCGGTCGGGTGCTCGGATTCGGGTTCGATGTCGCGCAGCGGGCGCACCACCGCGACACCCGGGGCGAGTTGGGCGCGGCCGGTGCGTTCCAGCTCAATGCCCAGCGAGGTGCGCTGTGCGACGGTCAGCACGGCATGGCCTGCGGGCTTGGTGGGGGATTCGGCGAGGGCTGGCATGGTGTGTCGGATTCGTGGGGGCTTATGCGCGAGTAGGGACCACCGATTGCGAGGCGCCCCCGCCGCCGGTTTTCACCCCCCGGGGGGGTCGGCAGAAATGGCGCGACCCAATCGCCTGGGCAGGCAAACTTGAACGGATGGCCCCGGCGCTTAAGCCGTTGGGGTGTCGTGGCAGGCCGCTCCACCGAGGCGGGCCATAGTGCGGCGCCGCGTTCCGCAACGGTCTGGCGCGTCATTGCTCCACCTCATCGACGCGCTGCACCGAGGGCAAACAGACGTATCGCCTGTCCGGGTGATTGATCACGCCGGCCACAGGCGTGGGCGTGGCGTGCAGTGTCTTGACGATCACAGTCAGCTCCTGCTCCACCTGCGACTCGCGCGGTGCATCGCCCCAGCCGCGACGCAACACGATGTCGGCTGCCTGCAAGCGGATAGCGTGAGACACAGCCGGATCGGCCAGCACTGTGCGCACTGCGGCTAGGGCTTCGTGCGTCATCGAACGCGCCAGCTCGGCGAGGGTCTTGCCGTCCACGATGCGCTCACCACGCCGGCCGCCAGGGTTGCCCGAAACGCCTTTGGGGAACGGACGGCCGGGCACGCGGCGAGGCGTATCCGATTCAACGGCTGTTTGCAGCATCCCGCAAATCTGCATCGCGCCCACGCGCTGCGCAAGAGCGCGAAAGACGCCTACTGAAGCCCGCCGACGCTCATCTACACGACTAGAACGCCACTGCATGCTCAAACTTTTTTTGCACCCTCACCCGCTGCCGTTCGGGCCAATCGCGTTCGTCGCAAGCAACGGTGCCCAGGCCTCGGCATCCGCGCGGGCCGACTGCTTCGCGCGCCCTGCGGGGCTCATCAGCCACGACGCATCCAGGCCCTGACTGCCGCGCGTGCACCATGTGCGCAAGAAGCCTTCGAGGCTCAGCCCAGCCTTGCCCGCTTCCGCTCTCGCGCCGTCAATGACCGTCTGCGTCACGGGTGCGCGCTTCTTCGCCCGCAGTTGCAACCAATCGGCCCAGACCTGGGGATCAACGTCCGCCGGTTGCACAGCCGCTCGCGTGCTCGGGGCGCTCTCTTCAACCTTCATTCCCTTCCCTTCCCGTCCTTTCCCGTCCCTTCCTTTCCTTTCAGCGGGGACATCCGCGTTCCGTCCCCGTTCCGAGGGCTGGGACTCGGGACCCTTGTCCCCGTCCCGTGACGCGCGCCAACGCGCCTTGCGCTCGCGCCCCTTTACGCGCTTCTCCCACGCCACCAGCGCTTGACCGCACAAGAACTCGTGATAGAGCCTGCCGTCACTGCACAGCGTGAAGCCGTGCAGCGCAAGTTGCTTCAGTTTTCTCCACGCCTTCAGGTCACGCCCAAGATCGGCCAATCTGCACAGCGCCTTGTCGTCACTCGGCAGTGATCCGGCGGGGACTTGGTTCCACGCAGCCCACCACAGCGTGACCGCCGCGCGCCACTCTGCATCCGTTGCCGCTGCGTTAAACCCACTGCCGAAGAGGTGGTTTCCGAAGAGGGGCATGTACTCCAGGCCGCGCAAATCAACCTCGGGCGGCACGAGCGGATCAGGTGCGCCGCTGCTCATTGCGAGGCCTCATCGAGAACGCGCCGAAACAGTACGGCTGTCATCCACTGGTCGCGCAGTTCATGGTGGGTGGGCAGCGGCCCACCCATCGCCACACGCTCGCTCAGGTCTGCGAGCTTGACCAGCGAATCGACATGGAGCTGCAGCACCTCAAGCGCCCCGAGATAGAGCGGCAGGCGCGGTTTTGTGTTCGGTGAGTCAGCCATGACGCACCCCCACCCGGCCGAGGACACTTGCGGCCCGGGGCGCGCACGCTGCATCATCCTTGAGCTTGTTTCCAGTCCCGAGGGCCGCGCCGTTCCCAGCGTCGCGGCCCTCTCCCTTTTCAGGCGGCGGCTTCCCTGCCCGCCCGGTATTGGCGAAGGCTGTCATGTCGGCACCTCACAGCGTCGGGCACGCGAGCCATGCGCGCACCACACCAACGGGCCACATGCTCAGGCGGCGGCCGAACTTGATCGGCGGCGGGAACTTGCCCGTCTTCACGAGGCGCCAGAGTTGCGCTTCGCTCACTGGCAGCACGGGCAAGATGGGGGGCTTGGCCTTCGCGTCGCCGATGATCTGCGGCAGGCGGATGAACCCCTCGGCAGGAAGTGCGCCCACCGGCGCTTGCGGTTCAGTGGCAGTCATGTCGAGTTATGCCGCGCGCTGACGCGGCATCGAGTGCTGTTGAACATGACTGCGATGGTTCCCTGGTTGCGCAGCGCCGCATAGGACGGAACCCACCCGGGCAGGTCATGTCTTGTGCTCCTGCTCGGTGCCGAGGCGTGCCGTCAGTTCGTTCGCCATCTGGGTCACGACGATTGCGCCAGCAGCTTCGAAGCTGCGCACGAGCTGCGTGCGGTCGAGCACCTTATCTGGCGCGAGAATCCCAGCCTGGGCCACGGCATCGGCAACCTTGTTCCAAGGTTGCCCCGCGAGGCGCAGCGGAAGCGCAATGCGAGCGATGGCGAGGTGATCGATGGTTTGCTTTGCGCCGCCGGGCGGCCTGGGCGGCTCAGGAAGACCCAGCAGCCGCAAGACGGGGCCGGCATCCGGCTCGTCCGCCACGATGGCATCCAGCGCGTCAAGCAGCGGGCCAAGGTCGCGAACGGCTGGAACGATGTGCTGCCCGAGGTTCGCGCGCTGCTCTTCGTCGCGCCGCAACGAGCGGAGGTCTTCGGCAAGCCGCCGAGCCGCAAGGCTCCCGCTCATGCTGCCATCGTCAGGCATCCGCCGCTCCAAGCGTCGGCATAGTGAGCAGGCGTGGCAAGGCCTCATCCATCGGCTTCTCGTTCACGTAGAGGCCTGAAGTCAGCTCAACGATGAGGCCATGCGCCTCCAGTTCCTTGCGCCGTGAGCGCACGAAGTGGCGCCACTGCTCGCGCGTCGCCCAGATGTTCGAGTAGCGCTGTCGGTACTGGTCTGCCTTCTTCAGGCCCTGCAGCGTTTCAGCCGAAACCGCCACCTTCACCACCTTGTATTCCACGGTCAACTCCTTCCATCCCAAGCCCACGATTCGCCACGCCAGCGGCATGCGGTGAATGCTCGCAGCGCCGTCGATGGGTGTCGATCCAAGCCCCAGCACGCCCCTTGGCAACCGGAGTTGCATCGCTTGTGCAACTGCGTCAGGCAGCCACACCTCAACCGCGGTTGCAGATCGCGGTGGGGCTGGTATGCAGCGCTAGAGGTGCAACGCTTGCCCGAGTCACCACACGAGCCGAAGTGGGATCGCCAATGAAAGAAGGCGCCCGAAGGCGCCTTCCAGATCGAGCAGCTAGGGAAAGTCCCGACCGCTTCAACCGCCGCTCGCGGTGGACGCAAACACCTTGTCCACGAACGCGGCGCGGTCGTCGATTCCCAGGTGTGCATAGCGCTGAACCATGCGCAGCGAGCGGTGCCCCAGCAGGTCCATCAGCATCACTTGGCTGGCACCGTGCGCTGCCGCATGGCTCGCGCACGAATGGCGCAGGGCGTGGAACTTCACGCGCGGCAGGCCGGCGATTTCCTGCACGCGAGTCCACGAGTGATTGAAGTTGTGCGGCCGGTCATCGCCCTTGGTGCTGCCGAACACGAGCAGGTCGGCATCACGCGGCCCCGGCATGCGTTCCATTTCCTGCGCGACGCGCTCGGTCAGATGCGCGACGTGCGGGCGGCCGTTCTTGGTTCGGGCGATGGTGATGCGGCGGCGTGAGAGGTCCACATCGCGCCAGCGCAGCGCCTCGATGGAGCCGCGACGCAGGCCGGTGGTGAAAGCGAGCAGGAGCAGCGCCGGAAGCTTCTTCCAGACCATCAGGCGGGCCGCCGCGAGCACCTTCTCCATCTGCTCGGCGGTCAGGTAGACGAGCGCGCCCTCGCCTTCACGCTGGGTGGGCACATCGCGCAGCGGGCTGACCCAGCCGCGCGGGGTGAGTCGGCGCGCCTTGGCCCACTTGAACAGCGAGCCGAGCGCGGCCCGGTAGCGATTGAGCGTGGCCGGTGCGATGGGCCGCCCGGTGGGCTGCAATCCACGCCCGCGCACGTTGCGCATGGCTCCGCGCTGGGCGAGCGCATCCAGGGCGCTTTCTACTTGCTCGGAAGTGACCGCCGAGAACTCGGTGGTGCCCAGGTGGCTGGTCCACCAATCCATGCGACCCGCCAGGGTGGGGTCGCGGCCTTCGTAGGCGTGGATGAACGCCTTGGAAACCTCAGAAAACAGCATCTCGCTCTCCGGTTGCGTTGCGGTTTCCTGCGACGGACTCAGTCCGTTGCAGAAAGGCCGCCGGCGTGGCAAACCGTTAGGGAGATGGAGGCGCGGGCCGGAGTCGAACCGACCTACACGGATTTGCAATCCGGTGCATAACCGCTTTGCTACCGCGCCACGATCCTGATTCTGACAAAAAAGGGAAGCCTGGGCTTCCCTTTCAGAACTTGGAGCGGGAGACGAGTCTCGAACTCGCGACCTCAACCTTGGCAAGGTTGCGCTCTACCAACTGAGCTACTCCCGCGTGAGCCTCGCAGTATACACAAGAATCCGACCCATTGGCAACGCGGGCCGGATGTTTTCTCAATGCGTCACCACCTCGCCCGCCGTGCCCGCGGGCTTGGCCGCTTCTTCGGTCTTGGCCGGCTCGTCGTCGGGCAGCGCCTGCGGCGCGGACTGCAGCGCCACCTCGAGCACGCGGTCGATCCACTTCACCGGGACGATCTCGAGATGGTTCTTCACGTTCTCGGGGATGTCCTGCAGGTCCTTGACGTTCTCTTCCGGGATCAGCACCGTCTTGATGCCACCGCGGTGTGCCGCCAGCAGCTTCTCCTTCAGGCCGCCGATCGCGGTGACCTCGCCGCGCAGCGTGATCTCGCCGGTCATCGCGACGTCGGCACGCACCGGGATGCCGGTCAGCGCCGAGACGAAGGCCGTCGTCATCGCCGCGCCGGCGCTCGGGCCGTCCTTCGGCGTGGCGCCATCGGGCACGTGGATGTGCACGTCGCGCTTCTCGAACAACTCGTCCTTGATGCCCAGGCGGCGGGCGCGGCTGCGCACGACGGAACGTGCCGCTTCGACCGACTCCTTCATCACGTCGCCGAGCTGGCCGGTGCGGATGATTTGCCCCTTGCCGGGCATCACCGCCGCCTCGATGGTCAGCAGGTCGCCGCCGACCTCGGTCCACGCCAGACCGACCACCTGGCCAACCTGGTTCTGTTTCTCGGCCTGGCCGTAGTTGTACTTGCGCACACCGAGAAAATCGTTGAGGTTCTCCTCGGTCACGACCACCTTGTCGCTGACCTGCTTGAGCTGGATCGACTTGACCACCTTCCGGCAGATCTTGCTGATCTCGCGCTCGAGCGAACGCACGCCGGCCTCGCGGGTGTAGTAGCGGATGATGCCGCGCACCGCGGACTCGGCGACTTCCATCTCCTCGTCCTTGACGCCGTTGTTCTTGCGCTGCTTGGGCAGCAGGTAGCGCAACGCGATGTTGACCTTCTCGTCCTCGGTGTAGCCCGACAGGCGGATGACCTCCATCCGGTCGAGCAGCGCCGGCGGGATGTTCATCGAGTTCGAGGTCGCGATGAACATCGTGTCGCTCAGGTCGAAGTCGACCTCGACGTAGTGGTCGCCGAAGGTGTGGTTCTGCTCGGGGTCGAGCACCTCGAGCAGCGCCGACGACGGGTCGCCGCGGAAGTCCATGCCCAGCTTGTCGATCTCGTCGAGCAGGAACAGCGGGTTGCGCGTGCCGACCTTGGTCAGGCTCTGCAGCACCTTGCCCGGCATCGAGCCGATGTAGGTGCGGCGGTGGCCGCGGATCTCCGCCTCGTCGCGCACGCCGCCCAGCGCCATGCGCACGAACTTGCGCCCGGTCGCACGCGCGACCGACTGGCCGAGCGAGGTCTTGCCGACGCCCGGGGGGCCGACCAGGCAGAGGATCGGCGCCTTGACCTTGTCGACACGCTGCTGCACCGCGAGGTACTCGAGGATGCGGTCCTTGACCTTCTCGAGGCCGTAGTGATCCTCGTTCAGCACCGACTCGGCGAAAGTCAGGTCGTGCTTGATCTTGGTCTTCTTCGCCCAGGGCAGGTTGATCAGCGTGTCGATGTAGTTGCGCACCACCGTCGCCTCGGCGGACATCGGCGACATCAGCTTGAGCTTCTTCAGCTCCGCTTCCGCCTTCTTGCGCGCCTCCTTGGGCATCTTGGCGGCGATGATCTTCTTCTCGAGTTCCTCGAGGTCGGCACCCTCCTCGCCGTCGCCGAGTTCCTTCTGGATCGCCTTGACCTGCTCGTTCAGGTAGTACTCGCGCTGGCTCTTCTCCATCTGCCGCTTGACGCGGCCGCGGATGCGCTTTTCCACCTGCAGGATGTCGACCTCGTGCTCGAGCTGCTCGAGCAGCTTCTCCAGCCGCTTGTCGACCGCGAACAGGTCGAGCACCGACTGCTTGTTCTCGAGCTTGAGCGGCAGGTGCGCGGCGATGGTGTCGGCCAGGCGACCGGCGTCGTCGATGCCGGCGATCGAGGTCAGGATCTCCGGCGGGATCTTCTTGTTCAGCTTGACGTACTGGTCGAACTGCTGGGTCACCGCCCGGCGCAGTGCCTCGACCTCGGGCTTGGTGTCGGCCTCGGGCGGCACCGGCGTGACGTCGGCGACGAAGTACTCGCCGTTGTCGCTGATCTGGTGGGTGTTGGCGCGCTGGATGCCTTCGACCAGCACCTTCACCGTGCCGTCGGGCAGCTTGAGCATCTGCAGGATGCTGGAGACGCAGCCGACCTCGAACATGTCGTCGGGCTTGGGCTCGTCCTTGCCGGCGGCCTTCTGCGCGACCAGCATGATCTGGCGGCCGGCCTCCATGGCCACTTCGAGCGCCTTGATCGACTTCGGGCGGCCGACGAACAGCGGAATCACCATGTGCGGGAAGACCACCACGTCGCGCAGCGGGAGCAACGGCAGGTTGATCTTCTCGGCGGGAAGTACGGGATGTCCGGACATTGGAAACCTCTCTTTCTCAGGCCGATCTGAGGCCCGAGCGGTCAATTGCAAGGAGCCGCTTGCGACTCACGGTGCGTCGTCGCACCGGAAAGCCCGGAATGGTCAAGCGCTGGCCTTGGCCTGCTCTCGGTAGACGAGCAGCGGCTTCGCTTCTTCTTCGATCGTGTGTTCGTCGAGCACCACCTTGGCCACGCCGTCGAGGTTGGGCAGGTCGAACATGGTGTCGATCAGCGCATGTTCCATGATCGATCGCAGGCCGCGCGCGCCGGTCTTGCGCTCCAGCGCCTTGCGCGCGATGGCAGCCAGTGCCGACGGGCGGATCTCCAGGTCGACGCCGTCCATCGCGAACAGCTTCTGATACTGCTTGAGCAGTGCGTTCTTCGGCTCGGTGAGGATCTGCACCAGCGCCTCTTCGGTCAGTTCGCCGAGCGTGGCGACCACCGGCAGGCGCCCGACCAGCTCGGGGATCAGGCCGAACTTGATCAGGTCTTCCGGCTCGACCTCGCGGAACACCTCGGAGACACGGCGCTCGGACTTGCCGTGCACGGTTGCACCGAAGCCGATGCCGGAACGCTCGGAGCGGTTCTGGATGACCTTCTCCAGACCGTCGAAGGCGCCGCCGCAGATGAACAGGATGTTGGTCGTGTCGATCTGCAGGAAGTCCTGGTTCGGGTGCTTGCGGCCGCCCTGCGGCGGAACGCTGGCCATCGTGCCCTCGACCAGCTTCAGCAGCGCCTGCTGCACGCCCTCGCCCGACACGTCGCGCGTGATGCTGGGGTTGTCGGCCTTGCGCGAGATCTTGTCGATCTCGTCGATGTAGACGATGCCGCGCTGCGCCTTCTCGACGTCGTAGCCGCAGTTCTGCAGCAGCTTCTGGATGATGTTCTCGACGTCCTCGCCGACGTAGCCGGCTTCGGTCAGCGTGGTCGCGTCGGCGATCACGAACGGAACGTTGAGCAGGCGGGCCAGGGTCTGCGCCAGCAGCGTCTTGCCCGAGCCGGTCGGCCCGATCAGCAGGATGTTGCTCTTGGCGAGTTCGACCTCGTCCTTGGAGCGGCTCATGTGCTTGAGCCGCTTGTAGTGGTTGTAGACCGCCACCGCCAGCGTACGCTTGGCGGTGTCCTGGCCGATCACGTACTGGTCGAGGATCGACTTGATCTCGGTCGGGATCGGCAGGTCGGACTTGGCGGCGCGGGCTTCCGCGCCTTCGGCCGGCACTTCATCGCGGATGATGTCGTTGCACAGCTCGATGCACTCGTCGCAGATGAACACCGACGGGCCGGCGATCAGCTTCTTGACTTCGTGCTGGCTCTTGCCGCAGAAGGAGCAGTACAGCACCTTCTCGGTGGCGGAGCCTTTCTTGTCGGCCATGGATGGGTTGCCTGGGTAGGTGGCGCTGGGCCAATGATAGTGGAAAAGCCGACCCGCCCCACCCTGTGGAAAAGGCCCGAAAACGGGCCTTCTCCGCGCCTTCTCCCGCGTGGGCGGGGGTCAGGGCCGCTGGCTGATCACCTGGTCGATCAGGCCGTAGGCCTTGGCTTCCTCGGCGTCGAGGTAGAAGTCACGCTCCATGTCGGCCTCGATCTTGGCCAGCGGCTGACCGGTGCGATCGGCGTAGATCTGGTTCAGCCGGCCGCGCGTCTTCAGGATCTCGCGGGCGTGGATCTCGATGTCGGTGGCCTGGCCCTGGGCACCGCCCGAGGGCTGGTGGATCATCACCCGCGAATTCGGCAGCGCGACGCGCTTGCCCTTGGCGCCGGCCATCAGCAGGAACGAACCCATGCTGGCGGCCATGCCCAGGCACATGGTCGACACGTCGGGCTTGACGAACTGCATCGTGTCGTAGATCGACATGCCGGCGCTGACCGAGCCGCCCGGCGAGTTGATGTACAGGTAGATGTCCTTGTCCGGGTTCTCGCTCTCCAGGAACAGCATCTGCGCCACCACCAGGTTGGCCGACTGGTCGTTGACCGGGCCGACCAGGAAGATGATGCGTTCGCGCAGCAGGCGGCTGTAGATGTCGTACGCCCGCTCGCCGCGGCCGGAGGTTTCGATGACCATGGGCACCATGCCCAGGCCGGTGGTGTCGAGCGCGCTCATGCTGATCCTTGGAATGCGATTGGCCCGAGTATGGCGCGAACTCAGCCGACCATCAGTTCGTCGAACGGAACAGCCTTGTCGCTCACTTGGGCCTTGGCGAGCACGAACTCGGCGACGTTGTTCTCGATCACCACCGCCTCGACTTCGGCCATGCGCTGGCGGTCGCCCAGGTACCAGCGCACCACTTCGGCCGGGCGCTCGTAGCTCTGCGCCATCTCCTCGATGTGCGCCTGCAATTGCTCCGGCTTGGCCTGCAGGTTGTTGGCGCGCACCAGTTCGCCGACCACCAGGCCCAGGCGCACGCGGCGCTCGGCCTGCGGCTCGAAGATCTCGGCCGGGATCGGCGCGTTGTCGGCGTCCTTGACGCCGCGCTTCTTCAGGTCGGCGCGGGCCGCTTCGGTCATGCGCTCGACTTCGCCGGCCACCAGCGCCTTCGGCACGTCGAGCTCGGCGACCTTGACCAGCGCGTCCATCACGCTGGCCTTGTTGCGCGACAGCACGCGGAACTTCACCTCGCGCTCGAGGTTCTTCTTGATGTCGGCGCGCAGCGCCTCGACCGTGCCGTCCTTGATGCCCAGCGACTTGGCCAGCGCCTCGTTGACTTCGGGCAGGTGCTGCGCCTCGATCTTCTTCACCGTGACCAGGAAGTCGGCTTCCTTGCCGGCCACGTCCTTGCCGTGATAGTCGGCCGGGAACTGCAGCGGGAAGGTCTTGCTCTCGCCCGACTTCATGCCGCGCACGGCCTGGTCGAACTGCTCGAGCATCTGGCCTTCGCCGATGATGAACTGGAAGGCCTCGGCCTTGCCGCCCTCGAAGGGCACGCCATCGATCTTGCCTTCGAAGTCGATCGTCACGCGGTCGCTCTCGGCGGCGCCCTCGGCGGCTGCGCGCTGCTGGAAGGTGCGGCGCTGCTTGCGCAGGATGTCCAGCGTCTTGTCGATCGCCGCGTCGGTCACCTCGGTCGAGACACGCTCCACCTCGGCGCCGGCGAGGTCGCCGATCTTGATCTCGGGGTAGACCTCGAAGGTGGCGTCGAAAGCGACCTGACCCTCGGCCGCGCCGTCCTTCTCGGTGATGCGCGGCGCGCCGGCGACGCGCAGCTTGGCCTCGTTGACGGCCTCGTTGAACTTCTCGCCGACCTTGTCGTTCATCACCTCGTAGTGCACCGAGTAGCCGTAGCGTTGGGCGACCACGCTCATCGGCACCTTGCCCGGGCGGAAGCCATCGGCCTTGACCGTACGGGCCAGGCGCTTCAGGCGCGACTCGACCTCCGACTTGATGGTGTCGGTGGGCAGCGTCAGCGTGATGCGGCGCTCGAGCTTCTCGAGGGTTTCGACTTGAACGGACATGGTGATCTCGGACTGGAGGGTTGAATGTCTGGTGCGCGGGGGGGGACTCGAACCCCCACACCATCGCTGGCGTCAGGACCTAAACCTGGTGCGTCTACCAATTTCGCCACCCGCGCAAGGGGGACGGCCTCGACGGCAAACCCGGTATTTTAGCGGGATGCGGCGAGGCGCTCCTCGCGCGCCGGTTTGACGCGGAACCAGGCCGCGTACATCGCCGGCAGCGCCAGCAAGGTCAGCGCGGTGGCGACGATCAGTCCGCCCATGATCGCCACCGCCATCGGCCCCCAGAACACACTCCTCGACAGCGGGATCATCGCCAGCACCGCCGCCGCCGCCGTCAGGATGATCGGCCGGAAACGCCGCACCGCGGCCTCCACGATCGCGTCCCAGGTCGCCACGCCGCGCTCGCGGTCGTGCTCGATCTGGTCGATCAGGATCACCGAATTGCGCATGATCATGCCCATCAGCGCGATCACGCCGAGCAGCGCGACGAAACCGAACGGCCGGTCGAGGATCAGCAGCGCGGCCGCCACGCCGGCGATGCCCATCGGGCCGGTCAGGAACACCAGCACCGCGCGGCTGAAGCTGTGCAGTTGCAGCATCAGCAGCGTGAACATGATGAACAGCATCAGCGGCGCGCCGGCGGCGATCGAGCCCTGGCCCTTGCTGCTCTCTTCCACCGCGCCGGCCACCTCGATGCGGTAGCCGGGCAGCATCTTGGTGCGGATCGGCTTGAACAGCGGGTCGAGCTGGCCGGTCACCGTGGCGCCCTGCAGGCCGTCGACGATGTCGCCCTGCACGGTGGCGGCGTAGTCGCGGCCCTCGCGCCACAGCACGCCCGGCTCCCAGGTGAACGAGGCCTTGGCGATCTGCGACAACGGGATGCTGCGGCCGCTGCTGGTCGGCACGTAGCCGCTGGCCAGGTCGGTAAGCGTGTCGCGCTCGTCCAGCGGCTGGCGCAGCACGATGTCGATCAGCTTGTCGCCCTCGCGGTACTGGCCGATGGTCGTGCCGCTGTTGAAGGTACGCGCCGCCTGCGCGATCACCTGGCTGCTGACGCCCAGCGCACGCGCCTTGTCCTGGTCGACCTCCAGGCGCAGCACCTTGACCGACTCGTTCCAGTTGTCGTTGACGCCGCGCATGTTCGGGTTCTGGCGCATGATCGCCTTGACCTCGTCGGCGTAGGCGCGCACCTTGGCCGGGTCCGGCCCGACGACGCGGAACTGCACCGGGTACGGCACCGGCGGCCCGTTGGGCAGCAGCTTGGCGCGGCCGCGCGCCTCGGGGAACTCGGTAGCCAGCAGTTCGGGCAAGCGCCTTGCGCAGCCGCTCGCGCGCCACCAGGTCCTTGGGCAGCACGATCAGCTGGCTGACGTTGCTCTGCGGGAAGATCTGGTCGAGCACCAGCGCGAAGCGCTCGGCACCGCTGCCCACCCAGGTGGTGACATGGTCGACGCCGTCGAGCTTGCGGATGCGCGTCTCGATGCGCCGGGTGGTCTCCTCGTTGGCGGCGAACGAGGTGCCCTCGGGGTACCAGAGGTCGACCAGGATCTCCAGCCGGCTCGAGTCGGGGAAGAACTGGTTCTGCACCTTGCCCATGCCCACCACGCCGAGCACCAGCGTCGCGACGGTCAGCGCGATGGTGATCCAGCGGTGCTGCACGCACCAGTTCACCAGCGCGCGGAAGCGCGTGTAGAACGGCGTGTCGAACAGCTCGTGCGGCTCGCCGGCGACGTTGCCGTTGTGCTTGTGCTGCAGGATCAGCGTGCCCAGGTAGGGCACGAAGTAGACCGACACCAGCCAGGAGATCAGCAGTGCGGCAGCGGTGACTGCGAAGATCGCGAAGGTGTACTCGCCGACCGCCGACTTCGCCATGCCGATCGGCAGGAAGCCGACCGCCGTGATCAGCGTGCCGGTCAGCATCGGCATCGCGGTGGCTTCGTAGGCGAAGGTGGCGGCGCGCACCTTGTCGTAGCCCTCCTCGAGCTTGCGCACCATCATCTCGACCGCGATGATCGCGTCGTCGACCAGCAGGCCCAGCGCGATGATCAGCGAGCCCAGCGAGATCTTGTGCAGGCCGACGCCCCAGTAGTACATCGTCACGAAGGTGATCGCCAGCACCAGCGGGATCGTGATGCCCACGACCAGGCCCGGCCGCCAGTCGATGCGGAAGGGCTTGAAGTGCAGGCCCAGGCTGACGAAGCTGACCGCCAGCACGATCACCACCGCCTCGATCAGCACCCTGACGAACTCGTTGACCGAGCGCGACACCACCGTCGCCTGGTCCTGGAACTGGTGCAGCTCGATGCCCACCGGCAGGTCGGCGCGGATCGTCTCGGTGGCGCCGTGCAGCGCCTTGCCCAGCTCGATGATGTCGCCGCCCTTGGCCATCGAGATGCCCAGCGCGATCACCTCGCGGCCCTGGTGGCGCACCTTGACCTGCGGCGGGTCGACGTAGGCACGGCGGATCTCGGCGATGTCGCCGAGCTTGAAGCTCGCGCCGTTGGCGCGGATCGGGAAGACCTTCAGCGCCTCGATGGTGTTGAACTGGCCGGCCACGCGCACCTGCACGTAGTCGGTCGGCGCGTTGACGGTTCCAGCGGACTCCACCGCGTTCTGCTGGCCGATCTGCGCGATCACCTGGTTGAAGTCCAGGCCTAGCTGCGCGAGGCGCTTCTGCGGGATCTCGATGAAGACCTTCTCGTCCTGGGCGCCGAAGATCTGCACCTTGTTGACGTCCTTGACCTTCAGCAGCCGCTGGCGCACGAGGTCGGCCTGGTCCTTCAGCTCCTGGTAGCTGAAGCCGTCGGCGGACAGCGCGTAGATCGAGCCGTAGACGTCGCCGAACTCGTCGTTGAAGAACGGGCCGACCACGCCGGACGGCAGCGTGCCGCGCATGTCGCCGATCTTCTTGCGCACCGTGTACCAGATCTGCGCCATCTCGCGCGGCGGCGAGCTGTCCTTGACCTGGAAGATGATCAGCGCCTCGCCGGGCTTGGAGTAGCTGCGGATCTTGTCGGAGTACGGCACTTCCTGCAGCGTGCGCTCGAGCTTGTCGGTCACCTGGTCGGCGACCTGCTGCGCGGTGGCGCCGGGCCAGAACACGCGGATCGCCATCGCGCGGAAGGTGAACGGCGGGTCCTCGTCCTGACCGAGCTGGAAGTAGGCGGCAAAGCCGAGCAGCAACAGCACGACCAGCAGGTAGCGTGTCAGCGCCGGGTGGTCCAGTGCCCAGCGCGAGATGTTGAAGCCGCCGGACGTCGACGGCGTGTCCACGTGCGGCGCGCTCACTTGACGGTCACCGCAGTGGCGCTGGCGGCGGCGGCCGAGGCCGAGGGCGCGCCGGGCTCGGTGTAGAACTTCACCGCCTGGCCGGGGTTCAGCACGTGCACGCCGGCGGTGACCACCACCTGGCCGGGCTGCAGGCCGCCGGTGATGACGGCGTCGTTGCCGTCGGCACCGGCCACCTGCACCGGCTGCGGCTTGACCGTCATGCTGCCGCGGTCGACGACCCACACGACCGTCTTGCCCTGCTCCTCCTTCAGCGCCGACAGCGGCAGCTTGGTGATGCCCGCCGTCTGCGGCAACTCGACCAGCACCGTGGCGGTCTGGCCGAGCTTGACCGCGGCGTTGCCGACGTCGGCCTTGATCAGGAAGGTGCGCGTCACCGGGTCGGCAGCGGCGGAGATCTCGCGGATGCTCGCCGGCAGGGTCTGCTCGTCGCTGCCCCACAGCCGCACCTTGAAGCGGCCGGGCACCGCGGACAGCTGCTTGACCAGCGCGACCTTGTCTTCCGGCACCGAGAACACCACGTCGCGCGGGCCGTCGTGGGCGAGGCGCAGCACCGGCGCGCCGGCGGCGACCACCATGCCCGGCTCGGCCTCGACGGCGGTGATCACACCCTTGGCGTCGGCCACCAGGGCCGCGTAGGTGGCCTGGTTGCCCTGCACGCTGTTCTGCGCGCGTGCCTGCTCCATCTGGGCCTGCGCGGCCTTCAGCGCCGTCTCGCGGCGCTCCAGTTCCGCCGAGCTGATGAAGCCCTGGTCGCGCAGTTCCTTGAAGCGCTTGAAGTCGGCCGCGGCCTGATCGAGGTTGACCTGGGCAGCCGCCAGCGCGGCCTTGGCCACCTCCTGGCCGAGCTTCAGGTCCTGCGGGTCGAGCTGGGCGAGCACCTGGCCGGCCTTGACGCTGTCGCCGAGGTCGGCATTGCGGCGCACGATCTTGCCGCCGACGCGGAAGCCCAGGCGCGACTCGGTGCGCGCACGCACCTCGCCGGCGTACTCGTGGGCGCCGCCGGCCGTCTGCATGGCGACCGTGACGGTGCGCACTGCGCGCACCGGGGCGGGCGCCGGCTCGGGCTTGGAACAGGCGGCCAGCACGACGAGGCTGGCAAGCGCGAGGGCATACGGCGGCTTCATGCGATTCCTTGCGGTGGTGACGGTGTCTGCGCAGGGCGCAGCCCCGGAAATGCGGCGTCTGGACTAAATGACTGACCGGTCAGTAATGTATTGGGCATGTTGCGCCATGTCAAACATCGTGTCGCGCTCAGGTGCCGAGTCACAGCCTGCTGCGCCCGTGGACAATCACGCCCGTGAGCGTCGACCACTACGAGAACTTTCCCGTCGCGTCCTGGCTGTGTCCGCCGGCGTTGCGCCCGCCGATCGCGGCAATCTACTGGTTCGCCCGCACCGCGGACGACCTGGCCGACGAAGGCGACGCCGCAGCGGCGCAGCGACTGGCCGACCTGTCCGCCTACCGCACCGATCTCGACACTTGTGTCGCCGGCGGAACGCCCTCGGCTCGCTGGTCGGCAGTCTTCACGCCGCTGGCCGCGGCGACGCAGACGCACCGACTGCCGCCGCGGCTGCTGCACGACCTGCTCGACGCCTTCGAACAGGACGTGGTCAAGCAGCGCTACGCCGATCGCGCCGAACTGCTCGACTACTGCCGCCGCTCCGCCAACCCGGTCGGCCGCCTGCTGCTGCACCTCTACGGCGTGACCGACGACGACTCGCTTCGCCGCTCGGACGCGATCTGCAGCGCGCTGCAGTTGATCAACTTCTGGCAGGACCTCGGCGTCGACACCCGGCGCGGCCGGCTCTACGTCCCGCTGAGCGAATGCGAGCGGCTCGGTGTTGCGGCCGACACGCTGATGGCGGGCCACGACGGCGCGGCGGTGCAGGCCCTGGTGCGGGCGCAGTGCGACTGGGCGCGCGCGTTGATGCTCGAGGGCGCGCCGCTGGTGCACCGCGTGCCCGGCCGGGCCGGCTGGGAACTGCGCCTCGTCGTGCAGGGCGGCCTGCGCATCCTCGAACGCATCGTCGCGCTCGGCCATGCGACGCTGGGCGCGCGCCCGGCGCTCGGCGCCGCCGACATCGTGGTGATGGCCTGGCGCGCGCTGTGGATGCGCGCCGCCGACGCACCCCTTGCGCAGAGGCCTGCATGACTCCGCAACAGTACGTGCAGGACAAGGCGGCGAAGAGCGGCTCGAGCTTCTACTACGCCTTCCTGTTCCTGCCGCCGCCGCGACGTGCGGCGATCACCGCCTTCTACGCCTTCTGCCGCGAGGTCGACGACGTGGTCGACGAGGTCAGCGACCCCAGCGTCGCCGCCACCAAGCTGGCCTGGTGGCGCCGCGAGGTCGCCGCGGCCTTCGCCGGCACGCCCAGCCACCCGGTGATGCAGGCGCTCGTGCCGATCGCCGCCGACTACATGATCCGCGCCGACCACCTGCAGGCCGTGATCGACGGCTGCCAGATGGACCTGGAACAGTCGCGCTACCTCGACTTCGCCGGCCTGGCGCGCTATTGCCACCTGGTCGCCGGCATCGTCGGCGAGGTGGCGGCGAACATCTTCGGCCGCAGCAGCGACGCGACCATCGCCTACGCGCACAAGCTCGGCCTGGCGATGCAGCTGACCAACATCATCCGCGACGTCGGCGACGACGCGCGGCGCGGCCGCATCTACCTGCCGGTCGACGAACTGAAGCAGTTCGACGTGAAGGCGCAGGAGATCCTCAACCGCGGCTACAGCGAGCGCTTCACCGCGCTGATGAAGTTCCAGGCCGAGCGTGCGCACCGCTGCTACGACGAAGCGCTCGCGCTGCTGCCGGCCAACGACCGCGTCGCGCAGAAGCCCGGCCTGATGATGGCCAACATCTACCGCTCGCTGCTGCGCGAGATCGAGGCCGACGGCTTCCAGGTGCTGCACCAGCGCACTTCGCTGACGCCGATCCGCAAGCTCTGGATCGCGATGCAGACGCACTGGCGGGGCCGTTAGGTGCCGCGCTCGCTGGCGGTGATCGGCGCCGGCTGGGCCGGCCTGGCGGCGGCCGTCGAGGCCAGTCGTGCCGGCCACGCAGTCACGCTGTTCGAGATGGCGCCGCAGCCCGGCGGCCGCGCGCGCGAGGTCCAGCACGATGGCCTGGCGCTGGACAACGGCCAGCACATCCTGATCGGCGCGTACACGCAGACGCTGCGGCTGATGCGCGAGGTCGGCGTGGACCTCGACGCGGCATTGCTGCGCACACCGCTGCGCCTGAGCGAACCGGACGGGCGCGGACTGCACCTGCCGGCCGGATCGCCGCTGTGGGCCTTCGCCGCCGGCGTGTGGCGGCGCGAAGGCTGGCCGCTGCGTGACCGGCTGACGCTGCTGGCGGCCGCTGGCGGCTGGGCCGCTCGCGGCTTCCGCTGCGCGCCGGCCTTGACGGTCGCCGAACTGACGCGCGGACTGGGCGAGACCTTGCGGCGCGAGCTGATCGACCCGCTGTGCGTGGCCGCGTTGAACACGCCGTCCACAGAAGCGAGCGCAGCGGTCTTCCTGCGCGTGCTACACGACGCGCTGTTCAGCGGGCCGGGCTCGGCCGACCTGCTGTTGCCGCGCGTCAGCCTCGGTGCGCTGTTTCCGCTGCCGGCCTCGTCCTGGCTGGCCCGACGCGGCGCCACGCTGCGACTGGCCACGCGGGTGCAGCGGCTCGAGCGCGAAGGTGCCCGATGGCGCGTCGACGGCGAGGGCTTCGACACCGTCGTGCTGGCCACGCCGCCGACGGAAGCCGCACGGCTGGTCGAGGCGATCGCGCCGGACTGGGCGCGTCAGGCGTCGGCCTTCGACTACGAGCCCATCGTCACCGTCTACGTACAGGCCGGCGACACGCGCCTGCCCGAGGCGATGCTGGCGCTGCCCGGCGGTGACGAGGCGCCGGCCCAGTTCGTCTTCGACCGCGGGCAGCTCGGCGGCCCGGCCGGGCTGCTGGCCTTCGTGGTCAGCGGCGCGCGCCGCTGGGTCGATGCCGGGCGAGACGCCACGATCGCGGCAACGCTCGCGCAGGCCCGCCAGGCACTCGGCACCCTGCTGCACGGCGAGCCCGAACCGCGCCTGCTGGTCACCGAGAAGCGCGCGACCTTTCGCTGCGTGCCCGGGCTGCGACGCCCGAGCTGCACGATCGCGCCGCGACTGCTTGCCGCCGGCGACCATGTCGATGGCCCCTACCCCGCGACGCTGGAAGGCGCGGTGCGCAGCGGCATCGACGCCGTGTCGACCCTGGCTTGACGCTCCCGGATCGCCTCGACGCGCTTTCGCCATACAAAATTCTCCTCGGATGAGAGAGAATGCCGCCCATGCCTCAGAGCGAACAGAAGAAGCCCACCATCCAGGTGCTCGAGCGGGCGTTCGACCTGCTGGAGGTGCTCGCCTCCTTCCCCGATCCGGTCTCGCTGAAGGTCATCGCCGAGCGGTCCGGCCTGCACCCATCGACCGCGCATCGCATCCTCAACGACCTGACCATCGGCCGCTTCGTCGACCGTCCCGAGGCCGGCAGCTACCGGCTGGGCATGAAGCTGCTGGAACTCGGCAACCTGGTGAAGGCGCGCCTGGACGTTCGCGACGCCGCGCTGGCGCCGATGCGCGAACTGCACAAGCTGACCCACCAGCCGGTCAACCTGTCGATGCGCCAGGGCGACGAGATCGTCTACATCGAACGCGCCTACAGCGAGCGCTCGGGCATGCAGGTGGTGCGGGCGATCGGCGGCCGTGCGCCGCTGCACCTGACCTCGGTGGGCAAGCTGTTCCTCGCCAACGACGACCCGCAGCGCGTGCGCGCCTACGCGATGCGCACCGGCCTGGCCGGCCACACGCGCAACAGCATCACCGACCTGCCTGCGCTGGAGCGTGAACTCGCACGCGTCAACCAGCAGGGCACGGCACGTGACGACGAGGAACTCGAACTGGGCGTGCGCTGCATGGCCGCCGGCATCCGCGACGACCAGGGCCACCTGATCGCGGGACTGTCGATCTCCGCGCCGGCCGACCGGCTGGAGGAATCGTGGCTGGAGCGCCTGAAGGCAACCGCGGCGCAAATATCCGCGTCGCTGGGGCACCGCGGCTGAGCCGCGAGCCCGGGGCTCAGGTCGCCGGCTTGACGGCGGGTGCGGTTGCCGCGGCCGGCGGCGCGATCTCGGTGACCCAGCGGCGCACACGCTCGGCATCGCCCAGACGCGAATACTTGCCGGCGGAGTCGAGGAACACCATGATCAGCTGGCGCCCGGCCATCGTCGCCTGCATCACCAGGCAGCGCCCGGCTTCGGCGATGTAGCCGGTCTTCTGCAGGCCGATCTCCCAGCTCGGGTTGCGCACCAGCGCATTGGTGGTGCGGAACTGCATCTCGCGCTTGCCGACAGCCACGCTGTACTCGGGCGAGGTCGACAGTTCGCGGATGATCTGGTGCTCGTGCGCGGCCTTGACCAGCGTGGCCAGGTCACGCGCGCTCGACTGGTTCTTGCTCGACAGGCCGGTCGGCTCGACGTAGTGCGTGTCGGTCATGCCCAGCAGCGCCGCCTTGGCGTTCATCGCCTCGACGAAGGCCGGCAGGCCGCCCGGATAGTGGCGACCCAGCGCATGGGCGGCGCGGTTCTCCGAGGACATCAGCGCCAGGTGCAGCATCTCCTCGCGGTTCAGCTGCGTGCCGACGCGCAGGCGCGAGCGGCTGCCCTTCTCGGTGTCGACGTCTTCCTGGGTGACCGTCAGGGTCTCGTCCAGCGGCAGGTGCGCCTCGGCGACGATCAGCGCCGTCATCAGCTTGGTGATCGACGCGATCGGCAGCACGGCGCCGGGGTTCTTGCTGACCAGCACCTCGTTGGTGTCCTGGTCCATCACCAGCGCAACGCTGGACTTCAGCTCCAGCGCGTCGTCGGTGTTGCGCAGCCCGGCGAGCTGCCCGAAGGACGGCCGCTCGGGCACCACGCGGGCGACCTTCTTGGTGGCGCGTCGCTTCTGCGTCGCCGCCGCGGTCTTGGAGGCTGCCGTGGCCTTCTTGCGCGCCTGCTTCTGCGCGGCTTCCGCCGGTGGCGCGATGGTCAGCGCGATGGCCGCCACCAGGGCTGCCACCGCCGTTGTCACAACTTTGCTGATCAATCCCACGACAGTCCTTTTGACTCGCAATGGTGCGCAGTCTATGTGATTCGAAAAAAGCACGCAAGATCAGGACCTTACGCGCCCTTCCTCAAGTCACTCCTCGGACTGTCAGGAATGTGACTGATTTGGCATCTCAGCCTTGGGCAGCCACGCGCTCCGTCTTGCTGTGCAGCTTGTTCAACGCCGCCAGGTAGGCCTTCGCCGACGCGACGACGATGTCCGGATCGGCCCCCACACCATTGACTACACGCCCACCGTGCTGAAGCCGAACCGTCACTTCGCCCTGTGATTCTGTGCTGCCCGAGGTGATGGCATTGACCGAATAGAGCAGCATCTCGGCGCCAGTCTTGAGCTTCGACTCGATCGCCTTGAGGCTCGCGTCGACCGGGCCGTTGCCATCGCTCTCGGCATGGATCTCATGGCTGCCGGCGGCAAACGCGACGCTCGCGTGCGGGCGCTCGCCGGTCTCCGAGCGCTGCGACAGCGCCACCAGGCGGTAGTGCTCGTTCTCGGCGGTGACTGCCTCGTCCATCACCAGCGCGAGGATGTCTTCGTCGAAGATGTCGCTCTTGCGATCGGCCAGTTCCTTGAACTTCGCGAACGCGGTGTTGATCTCGGCCTCCGACTCCATCTCGATGCCGAGTTCCTGCAGGCGCTGCTTGAACGCGTTGCGGCCCGACAGCTTGCCCAGCACGATCTTGTTGGCCGCCCAGCCGACGTCCTCGGCGCGCATGATCTCGTAGGTGTCGCGCGCCTTCAGCACGCCATCCTGGTGAATGCCGGAAGCATGCGCGAAGGCGTTGGCACCGACCACCGCCTTGTTCGGCTGCACGACGAAGCCGGTGGTCTGCGCAACCAGCCGCGAAGCCGGCACGATCTGCGTCGCGTCGACGCCGACCTCGAGGCCGAAGTAGTCGCGGCGCGTCTTCACCGCCATCACGATTTCCTCGAGCGAGCAGTTGCCGGCGCGCTCGCCGAGGCCGTTGATCGTGCACTCGACCTGCCGCGCGCCGCCGAGCTTGACGCCGGCCAGCGAATTGGCCACCGCCATGCCCAGGTCGTTGTGGCAGTGCACCGACCAGATCGCCTTGTCCGAGTTCGGCACGCGCTCGCGCAGCTGGCGCAGGAAGCTGCCGTAGAGCTCGGGCACGGCGTAGCCGACCGTATCGGGGATGTTGATCGTCGTCGCCCCTTCGGCGATCACGGCCTCGAGCACGCGGCAGAGGAAGTCGGGGTCGGAGCGGTAGCCGTCCTCCGGCGAGAACTCGACGTCGGCGGTCAGGTTGCGCGCGAAGCGCACTGCGAGCTTCGCCTGCTCGAACACCTGCTCCGGCGTCATGCGCAGCTTCTTCTCCATGTGCAGCGCACTGGTGGCGATGAAGGTGTGGATGCGCGAGCGCGCCGCGCCCTTGAGTGCCTCGGCCGCGCGCGAGATGTCGCGGTCGTTGGCGCGGGCCAGCGAGCAGACCGTCGACTCCTTGACGTGGCCGGCGATCGCCTTCACCGCCTCGAAGTCGCCGTTCGACGAAGCCGCGAAGCCGGCCTCGATCACGTCGACTCGCAGCCGCTCGAGCTGGCGCGCGATGCGCAGCTTCTCGTCCTTGGTCATCGAGGCGCCAGGCGACTGTTCGCCGTCTCGCAAGGTGGTGTCGAAGATGATCAGCTTGTCGGCCATGGTGTGCTCCTGGGCGAAGAGGTCGGTGCCTCGATGGTTGTTGCGAAGGGCAACCCGCGAATCCCGGAAAGCAAACGGCCCGCAGCGGGTTGCATACGGGCCGTGAGATCGAAAGACGAACAGACGTGAGCGATCAGCGAGCCCGTGGTACTCCTAGAAGCGCTAGCGTGATCGTGGTCGGGAACGTCATGGCACGCAGTCTAGCATGGCCGCTTCAGCGGTGCAGGCCCTCTTCGTCGGGCTCGTCGGTCGAGGTCGCGATGACGCTGACCGGCCTGCCCTTGGACTTGCGGTAGACGTACATCGCGTAGCCCGACAGGCCGTAGACGACGAACAGCGCGAACAGCACGGTCGGCGGGTGGTAGGCGACCAGCGCGAACGCGAGCGCGATGGCAACGATCACGATGAACGGCACCGAGCGCTTGAGGCTGACATCCTTGAAGCTGTAGAACGGCACGTTGGTGACCATCGTCAGCCCGGCAAACAGCGTGAAGCCCATCGCCGTCCAGCCGAGCCACGGCCCCTCGCGGAAGCCCTTGTAGCCGCTGTCGTCCATCAGCCAGATGAAGCCGATCACCAGTGCCGCCGCGGCCGGGCTGGGCAGCCCCTGGAAGAAGCGCTTGTCGACCACGCCGGTGTTGACGTTGAAGCGCGCCAGGCGCAGCGCGGCTGCGGCGCAGTAGACGAAGGCCGCGATCCAGCCGAGCTTGCCCATGCCCTTGAGCGCCCACTCGTAGACGATCAGCGCAGGCGCCGCGCCGAAGGACACCATGTCCGACAGGCTGTCCATCTGCTCGCCGAAGGCACTCTGCGTGTTGGTCATGCGCGCGACGCGGCCGTCCAGGCTGTCGAGCACCATCGCGCAGAAGATGCCGATGGCCGCGTTCTCGAAGCGCTGGTTCATCGCCATCACGATGGCGTAGAAGCCGCCGAACAGCGCTGCCAGCGTGAACAGGTTCGGCAGGATGTAGATGCCCTTGCGGCGCGGACGCGGAGCGGGCTCCACGTCGTCGCCGGCCAGTTCGGGTGCGTCGTTCATGGGCGCGAGGATACCCCAGCGCACAAGCAAAAGGGCCGCACGGCAAGCCGGGCGGCCCCTTCCGACGAGACAGCGGATCGATCAGTTGCGCGACTGGTCGACCAGGCGGTTCTTCTTGATCCACGGCATCATCGCGCGCAGCTTCTCGCCGACGACCTCGATCGAGTGTTCGGCGTTCAGGCGGCGGCGCGACTGCAGCGTCGGTGCGCCGGCACGGTTCTCGAGGATGAAGCTCTTCGCGTACTCGCCGGTCTGGATGTCCTTCAGCACCTGCTTCATGACCTTCTTGGTCTCTTCGGTGACGATGCGCGGGCCGGTCACGTACTCGCCGTACTCGGCGTTGTTCGAGATCGAGTAGTTCATGTTGGCGATGCCGCCCTCGTAGATGAGGTCGACGATCAGCTTCAGCTCGTGCAGGCACTCGAAGTAGGCCATCTCGGGCGCGTAACCGGCCTCGATCAGCGTCTCGTAGCCGGCCTTGATCAGCTCGACGGTGCCGCCGCACAGCACGGCCTGCTCGCCGAACAGGTCGGTCTCGGTCTCCTCGCGGAAGTTGGTCTCGATGATGCCGGCCTTGCCGCCGCCGTTGGCCACCGCGTAGCTCAGCGCCAGGTCGCGCGCCTTGCCCGACTTGTCGGCATGCACCGCCACCAGGTGCGGCACGCCGCCGCCTTGCGTGTAGGTCGAACGCACGGTGTGGCCCGGGGCCTTCGGCGCAACCATCCAGACGTCGAGGTCCGCACGCGGCACGACCTGGCCGTAGTGCACGTTGAAGCCGTGCGCGAAGGCCAGCGAGGCGCCCTGCTTGATGTTCGGCTCGACGTCGTTCTTGTAGACGGTGGCGATCTGCTCGTCGGGCAGCAGGATCATGACGATGTCGGCCGCCTTCACGGCCTCGGCCACTTCGGCAACCTTCAAGCCGGCCTTCTCGACCTTGGACCAGGACGCGCCGCCCTTGCGCAGACCGACGGTGACCTTCACGCCGCTGTCGTTGAGGTTCTGCGCGTGCGCATGGCCCTGCGAGCCGTAGCCGATGATCGTGACGTTCTTGCCCTTCACCAGGCTCAGGTCGGCGTCCTTGTCGTAGTAAACCTTCATGCTGTTCTCCTTGCTAGAAATGCGGGGTTCAGATGCGGAGGATCCGCTCGCCGCGACCGATCCCGCTGGTGCCGGTGCGCACGGTTTCGAGGATGGCGGCGCGGTCGATGGCCTCGATGAAGGCATCGAGCTTGCCCGCGTCACCCGTCAGTTCGATGGTGTAGCTCTTCTCGGTCACGTCGATGATGCGGCCGCGAAAGATGTCGGCCATGCGCTTCATCTCCTCGCGTTCCTTGCCGACCGCGCGCACCTTGATGAGCATGAGCTCGCGCTCGGTGTAGGCGCCTTCGGTCAGGTCGACGACCTTGACGACCTCGATCAGCCGGTTCAGGTGCTTGGTGATCTGCTCGATCACCTCGTCGGAGCCGGTGGTGACGATGGTCATGCGCGACAGCGACGGATCCTCCGTCGGCGCCACCGTCAGGCTCTCGATGTTGTAGCCGCGAGCGGAGAACAGGGCGACCACGCGCGACAGCGCGCCGGGCTCGTTCTCGAGCAGCAAAGCGATGATGTGTTTCATGGTGATTTCAGCGCGCTCTTCAGACCGGCGGCGGTAACCGACGGCCCTTGGCCACGCTCTTCAGTGACAGGAACAATCGTTTCCGGGGTTGTGCCGCGTCCCGCCGGCTCCTGGCGCACGCCCGGTCAGGCGCGCACCCTCGCCGGCGTTTCGCGGGTCACAGATCCTCGGAGCCCAGCAGCATCTCCGTGATGCCCTTGCCCGCCTTGACCATCGGCCAGACGTTCTCGGTCGGGTCGGTGCGCACGTCGAGGAACACGGTGCGGTCCTTCAGCCTGATGGCTTCGCGCAGTGCCGGCTCGACGTCGCCCGGCTTCTCGATCTTCAGGCCGACGTGGCCATAGGACTCGGCCAGCTTGACGAAGTCGGGTAGCGCGTCCATGTAGCTGTGCGAGTAGCGGCCCTGGTAGTCCAGTTCCTGCCACTGCCGCACCATGCCGAGGTAGCGGTTGTTCAGCGAGATGATCTTGACCGGCGTCTTGTACTGCAGGCAGGTCGACAGCTCCTGGATGTTCATCTGGATCGAGCCCTCGCCGGTGATGCAGAACACGTCCGCATCCGGCTTGGCGAGTTTGATGCCCATCGCATAGGGCAGGCCCACGCCCATCGTGCCCAGGCCGCCGGAGTTGATCCAGCGCCGCGGCTCGTCGAAGCGGTAGTACTGCGCGGCCCACATCTGGTGCTGGCCGACGTCGGAGGTGATGTAGCAGTCGCTGTCCTTCGTCAGCTCCCACAGCTTGTCGACCACGTATTGCGGCTTGATGACCTCGGTGCTGTTCTTGTACTTCAGGCACTCACGCTTGCGCCACTCGTTGATCTGCCCCCACCAGGCCGACAGCGACTGCACGTCGGGCTTGGCCTGCGCTTCTCTGATCTGCGCGATCAGCTCCTGCAGCACGTCCTTGACGTCGCCGACGATGGGGATGTCGACCTTGACGCGCTTGGAGATCGACGAGGGGTCGATGTCGATGTGCACGATCTTGCGTTGCACCGACGCGAAGTGCGCCGGGTTGCCGATCACGCGGTCGTCGAAGCGGGCGCCGACGGCGAGCAGGACGTCGCAGTTCTGCATCGTCATGTTCGCTTCGTAGGTGCCGTGCATGCCCAGCATGCCGAGGAACTTCGGGTCGCTGGACGGGAACGCACCCAGGCCCATCAGCGTGTTGGTGCAGGGGTAGCCGAGCAGGTCGACCAGCTCGCGCAGTTCCGCCGAGGCATTGCCGAGGATGACGCCGCCGCCGGTGTAGATGTACGGCCGCTTGGCCGCCAGCAGCAGTTGCACCGCCTTGCGGATCTGCCCGCCGTGGCCCTTGCGCACCGGGTTGTACGAGCGCATCTCCACCGTCTGCGGATAGTGGAAGGGCGTGGTCTTCAGCGAGACGTCCTTCGGGATGTCGACCACCACCGGGCCGGGGCGACCGGTGCGGGCGATGTGGAAGGCCTTCTTCAGCGTCGCCGCCAGGTCGCGCACGTCCTTGACCAGGAAGTTGTGCTTGACGATCGGGCGCGTGATGCCGACGGTGTCGCACTCCTGGAAGGCGTCGAGGCCGATCGCCGGCGTCGGGACCTGCCCGGTGATGATCACCATCGGGATCGAGTCCATGTAGGCGGTCGCGATGCCGGTCACGGCATTGGTGACGCCCGGGCCCGAGGTGACCAGCGCGACGCCGACGTCGCCGGTGGCGCGCGCATAGCCATCGGCGGCGTGAACGGCCGCCTGCTCATGGCGCACCAGCACGTGCTCGATGCTGTTCTGCTTGTACAGCGCGTCGTAGATGTAGAGCACCGCTCCGCCGGGGTAGCCCCAGAGGAACTTGACGCCCTCGGCCTGCAGGCAGCGGACCAGGATTTCCGACCCGTTCGGATCGGCGTGGGGGGGAGTTTGCGGTTGTGCCGAAGCGGCACGCTTGATATCCGCGGCAGACATGTCCATGTAGAACCTCTGTGAATTTCTCTGACGAAAAACCATCGGTGCACCTCTCCGCATCCTCGTGAGACGGGTGTGGTGCCTGCGCGGTCAGGAAAACGAGGCGTCCGGGTCGGACGTCCAGCTCATGACCCAGCTGTTGTGCAAAGCAGCATTATGACATCTGTTTTCACCTCGACTGCTGCGATGCCGGAATCGAATGGGTGCGATGACATAATCGCGCCCGGCTTTCCGGGCCTCTGCCCGAGGCACCCTGCCCTTGGCAACCGACAAAGAACTCGCCGACTTCCTCAAGAGCGCAGAGAAGCGCGCCTTCAAGCGCGTCGCCTACGCCGTCAGGGATGACGATGCCGCCCTCGACATCGTCCAGGATTCGATGATCCGCCTGGCCGAGAAGTACTTCGACCGGCCGCCCGCGGAACTCCCGCTGCTGTTCCAGCGCATCGTCTCGAACGCGACGATGGACTGGTTCCGCCGCCAGAAGGTGCGCAATGCGCATGTGCGGAACTTCTCGGATTTCGAGGCCCCCGACGATGATGGCGACTTCGACATCCTCGAGGCGCTGGAATCGATGGACGCCACCGCCGGCACCGAGAGCGCCGCCGACTCGGTCTCACGGGCGCAGATCCTGCTAGCCATCGAGTCGGAAGTCCAGCAGTTGCCGGGGCGTCAACGCGAGGCCTTCCTCCTGCGTTACTGGGAGGAACTCGATGTCGCCGAAACCGCTCAAGTGATGGGTTGTTCGGAGGGATCGGTCAAGACCCACTGCTCCAGAGCAGTGCACGCCTTGGCCAAGGCCCTGCAGGCAAAGGGAATCGCACCGTGAAGAACTCGAACATCATCGCCACCCCCTCCGCGCTGGACGCTCTCCAGGCGCGCGTCGCCTATCGCCTGGCCGGACGGCTCAGCGAGCAGGCCGACCGCCTCGACGACGACGTCTCCGAACGCCTGCGCTTCGCACGCGAGAAGGCCCTCGAGCGTGCCCAGCAGGCCCGGGCGGCACAGGCTCGGCCCGTCGTCGGGGTCAGTGCCTCGGGCGCCGCGATCCTGGGCCACGCCGGTGGCTGGTGGGTCCGCCTCGGCTCCGTGCTGCCTCTGGTAGCGCTGGCCGCCGGCCTGCTGCTGATCCAGCACCTGCACGGGCAGGCGCAGATCGCCGCTGCCGCCGAGATCGATGCCGAACTGCTCGCCGACGACCTCCCCCCGGCGGCGTACAGCGACGACGGCTTCGTCGAGTTCCTCAAGACCCCCCGCGATTGAGGGCCGCTTGATGCGCCCTCGCGTTCGTTCCTGCTCGCTGCCAGGCCTCGCTGCCATCGCCGGCGCGCTCTGGCTCGGCGGAGCGGGGGCGATGGCGCAGGCGCCGGCCCAGCCCTTGGCACGCCCCGCCACCGCAAGCGAAACCGGCCCTCGTTGGCAGGATCTGTCACCGGCGCAGCGTTCGACGCTCAAGCCGCTGGAGCGTGACTGGGCTTCGATCGACGGCACGCGCAAGCAGAAGTGGCTGGAGATCGCGGCCCGCTACCCGGCCATGCCGCCGGCCGAGCAGCAGCGCATCTCGGCCCGCATGAACGAATGGGTCAAGCTCTCGCCGGCCGAACGAGGCCAGGCGCGACTGAACTTCCAGGCATCGCGCCAGCTCACGCCCGAGGAGCGGCAGGCGCGCTGGCAGGCCTACCAGGCGCTGACGCCCGAGCAGCGCGGCAAGCTCGCCGAGCGCGCGGCCCCGTCCGCCAACGCGTCGGCTCGCAGCAACGACGCGACACGCAAGCCGGTTGCACCGGCGCGCGACGGCGTCCAGGCCAAGTCCAACATCGTGCCGAACCCGGCCTACGCCGCCCCGCCACGGGCCGTGGCGCCGACGGTGGTGCAGGCGGGGCCGGGTGCCACCACCTCGCTGATGTCCAAGCGCACGGCACCGCCGACGCACCAGCAGACCGGGCTGCCGAAGATCGCCGCCTCCCCCGGATTCGTCGACAAGCAGACGCTGCTGCCCCAGCGCGGCCCGCAGGGTGCCGCCGCCGCCGCGCCGAACTCGAAGACCGATCCGCGGTGAGCGACGCGTCGACTGAGTTGGGCACCGTGCAGACGGTGCCCGGGCTGTGGCGCCGCATGGCCTGCTTCGTCTACGAAGGCGTGCTGCTGTTCGGCGTGGTGATGATTGCCGGTTACCTGTTCTCCAGCCTCACCCAGCAGCGCCACGCACTGACCGGGCGCCACGGGCTGCAGGCCTTCCTCTTCATCGTGCTGGGCATCTACTTCGCCTGGTTCTGGTCGCACGGCGGCCAGACGGTGGCGATGAAGGCCTGGAACATCCGCCTCGTCGACCGCCAAGGCGGCCCGGTCGGCGAGCGACGTGCCCTGCTGCGCTACCTGCTGAGCTGGCTGTGGTTCGTGCCGGCGCTGCTGACGCTGTGGCTGAGCGACCTGAAGGGTGGCGGAGCGATCACCGTGGTCATGCTCTCTGGCGTGGTCGGCTACGCGCTGCTCGCCCTGCTGCATCCGCGGCGCCAGTTCTGGCACGACGCCGTGTGCGGCACGCAGCTGGTGCACTGGAAGCCGCCGGCGCGCCGCTGACCCGGCACGGCAGAATCCCCTTCATGAGCAATCCGCACAAGGGCCGCACGGGCCTGGAGCGCATCGTGCGCGCCACCGGCTATTCGATCGAAGGCCTGCAGGCCGCCTACCGGGGCGAGAGCGCCTTCCGCCAGGAATTCTGGCTCGCCGCCGTGCTGTTGCCGGCCGCGTTCTGGCTCGGCCGCAGTTGGATCGAAGTGGCCCTGCTGGCCGGCTCGGTGATGCTGGTGCTGATCGTCGAGCTGCTCAACTCCGGCATCGAGGCGGCGATCGATCGGGTCTCCTTCGAACTGCACGACCTGTCCAAGCGCGCCAAGGACCTGGCCAGCGCAGCCGTGCTGCTGTCGCTGCTGCTGTGTGGCGGCATCTGGCTGGCCGCGCTGTGGCAGCGCTTCGGGAGCCACGCATGAGCCTGTCGCTGTGTGTCTACTGCGGCTCGCGCGACGGCGACCGCCCCGAGTACGCCGCCGCGGCCACCGCCGTCGGCGCCGCGATCGCCCGCCGTGGCTGGCGGCTGGTCTACGGCGGCGGCCGCGCCGGGCTGATGGGTCGCGTCGCCGACGCGGCGCTGGCCGGTGGTGCCGACGTGATCGGCATCATCCCGCGCTCGCTGATGGAGCGCGAGGTCGGCCATGCGGGGCTGTCCGAACTGCATGTCGTCGAGACCATGCACCAGCGCAAGCTGATGATGGCCGAGCGCAGCGACGCCTTCCTTGCCCTGCCCGGCGGGCTCGGCACCTTCGAGGAGCTGTTCGAGGTCTGGACCTGGCGCCAGCTCGGCTACCACGACAAGCCGATCGGCCTGCTCAACGTGCAGGGCTACTACGACCCGCTGCTCGGCTTCCTCGATGCCACCGTGGCGCGAGGCTTCGTGTCGGCACCGCAGCGTGGGCTGCTGCAGGAGTCAGCCGACCCGCAGGCGCTGCTCGACACGATCGCGGCGCTGGTGCCGCAGGCGACGGCACCCGACGACTACCGGCGCATCTAGCCGCGCCGGCCTTCGTTCAGACGGCGTCTTCGTTGGTCTCGCCGGTGCGGATGCGCACCACCTGCTCGACCGCGGTGACGAAGATCTTGCCGTCACCGATCTTGCCGGTCTTGGCGGCCTTGACGATGGCCTCGATGCAGCGATCGACATCCGCATCCTTGACGACCACCTCGACCTTCACCTTGGGCAGGAAGTCGACCACGTACTCGGCGCCGCGGTACAGCTCGGTGTGGCCCTTCTGTCGGCCGAAGCCCTTGACCTCGGTGACAGTCAACCCGGTGACGCCGACCTCGGCGAGGGCTTCGCGCACCTCCTCGAGCTTGAACGGTTTGACGACGGCGGTGATCTGCTTCATGGCCGGCTCCCGAAGAGTTGAGTTGCGTCTAGTTTAAGCGCGGAACTTCGAGGTGATGGGGTATCGCCAGTCGCGCCCGAAGGCGCGGTGGGTGATGCGGATGCCCACCGGCGCCTGGCGCCGCTTGTATTCATTGATCTTGATGAGCCGGGTGACCCGTTCGACGTCCGCCGGGTCGAAGCCGGCCGCGACGATCTGCTCGATCGACTGGTCGTTCTCCATGTAGCGCTCGAGGATGGCGTCGAGCACCTCATAGGGCGGCAGGCTGTCCTGGTCCTTCTGGTCGGGACGCAGTTCGGCCGACGGCGGCCGGGTGATGATGCGCTCGGGGATCACCTCGCCGCCCTGGGCGCGCCCTTGTGCGTTTCGCCAGTTGGCCAGCCGGTAGACCAGCGTCTTGGCGACGTCCTTGATGACCGCGAAGCCGCCGGCCATGTCGCCATAGAGCGTGCAGTAGCCCGTTGCCATCTCGCTCTTGTTGCCGGTGGTCAGCACGATGGCGCCGAACTTGTTGGACAGCGCCATCAACAGCGTGCCGCGGATGCGCGCCTGGATGTTCTCCTCGGTCGCGTCCTCGGGCCGGCCGGCGAACTCCTGCGCCAGACTGGTGCGGAAGGCGTCGAACATCGGCACGATCGAGATCTCGTCGTAGCGCACGCCCAGACGCTGGGCCATGTCGCGCGCGTCGATCCAGGAGATGTCGGCGGTGTAGGGCGAAGGCATCATCACCGCGCGCACCTTGTCGGCGCCCAGTGCGTCGACGGCGATGGCCAGCACCAGCGCCGAGTCGATGCCGCCGGACAGGCCGATGATCGCGCCGGGAAAGCCGTTCTTGCCGAGGTAGTCGCGCACGCCGCTGACCAGTGCCGCCCAGGCCTGCGCCTCGATGCAGGGCGTGGCCGCGACTGCGCCGCCGACCTGCCCGTCGGCGTGCACCTCGACGATCGCCAGCGCCTCCTCGAACATCGGTGCCCGCGCCCGGACGACCCCCTGCGCATCGACTGCGAACGAGGCGCCGTCGAAGACTACTTCGTCCTGCGCACCGGTGAGGTGCGAGTACAGCAGCGGCAGCCCGACATGGCGAGCACGTTCGGCCATGCGCTGCTCGCGCTCCTCGAGCTTGCCGAGGTGGAACGGCGAGGCGTTCAGCACGCACAGCGCCTGCGCACCGGCCGCCCTGGCGGTTTCGGCCGGCTCGTCGAACCAGGCGTCCTCGCAGATCAGCAGCGCGAAGCGGATGCCGTCGACATCGACCACCACCGGCGGCTGCCCCGCATCGCGGCCGGAGGCGAAATAGCGGCGCTCGTCGAACACCTGGTAGTTCGGCAGTTCGCGCTTGCAGTAGGTGGCCAGCACGCGCCCCCCTGCCAGCACCGAGGCCGCGTTGTAGCGCTGCTGCACCGCCACCGACTTCGACCTAACATCACCACGCTCACCGAACTGATGCGGATGCCCCACCACCACGTGCAAGCCGTCGAGATCGGCCAGCGCCTTCGCGCAGCCGGCCAGCGCCTCGGCGCAGGCCTGCATGAAGGCCGGGCGCAGCAGCAGGTCCTCGGGCGGGTAGCCGCACAGGCTCAGTTCGGGGAACAGCACCAGCCGGGCGCCCTGCGCAAACGCGCGGCGCGAGAACTCGACGATGCGCTGCGCGTTGCCCGCGATGTCGCCCACCGTCACGTTGATCTGTGCGAGAGCCACCTTCACCGGGCGTTGGGCTGACATAGACAAGGGCGAGATGCGAGAGAAACCAGGCCTCGACGAGGGCTCGAACGATTATGTCATCCGGGTCCACGACGACCCGGGGCAGATCGACGCCGCTGCCTGGGATGAACTGCTGGCCGCACAGGGCTCGGCAACGCCGTTCATGCGCCACGCCTACCTCTCGGCGCTGCACGCCTCGGGCAGCGCGGTCGCCGAGACCGGCTGGCAGCCCTGTTTCCTCTCGGTGCATCGCGGCGAGTCGCTCGAGGCCGCCTGCGCGCTCTACCTGAAGACACATTCCTACGGCGAGTACGTGTTCGACTGGGCCTGGGCCGATGCCTACCAGCGCCACGGCCTGGACTACTACCCCAAGCTGCTGGCCGCCGTGCCGTTCACGCCGGTGCCCGGCGCGCGGTTGCTGGCGCGCGACGCCGCCGCACGCCGCGTGCTGCTGCGCGCGATGCAGCAGTTCGCGCTGCAGCAGAAGTTCTCGTCGGCTCACCTGCTGTTCATCGACGAGCCCGACCGCGATGCCGCCAGCGCCGAGGGCTGGATGCTGCGCAGCACCGTGCAGTTCCACTGGCAGAACCCGGTCGCATCGCCCTACCCCGACTTCACCGCCTTCCTCGCCAGCCTGCAGCGCGACAAGCGCAAGAAGATCCAGCAGGAGCGTCGCCGCGTCGCCGACGCCGGCGTCGTCTTCGAGTCCCTCGAAGGCGAGGCGATCAGCGCGGCCGACTGGGACTTCTTCTACCGCTGCTACACGCTCACCTACCGTGCCCATCATTCGACGCCCTACCTGACGCGCGACTTCTTCGAGCGCATGGCCGAGACCATGGCCCGCCACTGGGTGATGTTCGTTGCACGCCGCGGTGGCGAGCGCATCGCCTGCGCGCTGATCGCCGTCGATCCGGACCGGCGCATCGCCTTCGGCCGCTACTGGGGCTGCACCGAGCACATTCCCTGCCTGCACTTCGAGGCCTGCTACTACCAGCCGCTGCAGTGGTGCATCACGCAGCGCTACCGCCGCTTCGAGGGCGGCGCGCAGGGCGAGCACAAGATGGCACGCGGGCTGCTGCCGGTGCAGACACACTCCGCCCACTGGCTCGCCCACCCCCGCTTCGCCGACGCGGTGGCCGATTTCCTGGCGCGCGAGGGCGCCGGCGTCGAGGGTTACCTCGACGAACTGAACGAGCGCAATCCGTTCAGGGCTGCTTGAAGTCGCCGGCCAGCACGATCGCCAGATCGTCCGGCTTGATGTACTTGCGCAGCGCGGCGTTGACCTGGGCCAGCGTGAGCTTGGCGATCGCTTCGTCGACCTGGCCCGAGTAGGCGTAGCTGCGCTCGAGGTCGAGGTTGCTCGCCAGCGTGGCGGCGATGCCGCCATCCTGCGCGCGCGACAACCGGCGGAAGTTCAGCAGGCCGCGCTGTCCTTCGGCCAGCTCCTGCGCGGTGAAGCCGTCGCGCAGCGCACGCGCCAGCTCCTCACGGAAGGCCTGCTCGACCTTGGCGCCGTTCTGCGGCGCGAAGATCGCGCTCGCGTTCCACATCGAATGGGCCTCGCGCGGGCTCCAGCTCACCGAGCTGCGCACGTCGTAGGACAGGCCCTCCTTCTCGCGGATGCGCTTCCACAGCCGCGAGTTGCCGCCCAGTCCGAGCAGGTAGTTGGCCATGCTCAGCGCCGGGTAGTCGGCATCGCGGTCGGACAGCGGCAACGGCAGCTTCGCCATCAGCGTGGCGTTCTGCTTGTCGGGCGTGGCGATCACCAGCCGCTGCGGCGCAGCGGCGACGAACGGCAGCGGCACGCGCGCGTAGGGCGCACCAGCGCGCCAGTCGCCGAAGGCCTGCTGCAGCGCCAGCTTCACCTGCGCCAGGTCGAGGTCGCCGGCCGCCGCGAACTCGCCACGTGCCGCGCCGTAGAAGCGCGTGTGGAAGTCGCGGATCTTCTCCAGCGTCACCGCGTTCACGTCCTGCACCATCTCGTCGAACGTGCGTGCGTGGCGCAGGTCGCCGCGCGGATACGGGTCGCCGATGCGGGCCAGCGCGTTCTCGGCCAGCGCATCGGGCTCCTTGCGCTGCGACTCGATGCCGGTCAGCGCCTGGCGCCGCACCTCGTCGAAAGCATCGGCCGGGAACGCCGGCTGGCGCAGCAGCTCGCCGGCCAGCAAGATCGCCGCAGCCAGGTGCTCGCGCCGCGACGAGATCGTCACGTCGATGCGACCCGGCCCGCTGCGGAAGGCCATCTCGGTCTTCAGCTGGTCGAGGCGGTCCTGCACCTGCTCGCGGTTCAGCGTGGCCGTGCCCTTGTCGAGCAGCGCTGCCGTGAAGTCGGGCACCTCGCCCAGCCCGGCGAGGCTGGCCGCATCGCCGAAATGCAGCGTCAGCACCGCGCGCACCGCCTGGCCGCGCGTGCCCTTGGGCACGACGGCCGCACGCAGGCCGCCGACCTCGAAGCGCTGCGTGCGTGCATCGATGTTCGCCGGCGTGGCGGCAAAGGCCTCCACCTTCGAGGCCGCGGCCGCCGGCTTCAGCTCCTTCATCGCCTGTGCCATGTCGACACGCTGCGGCGCCGGCGCACGCTGGGGCTTGTCGGTGGGCACGTAGGTCGCCACGGTGCGGTTGTCGGCGATCAGGCGCTGCGTGGCGACACGCTGCACGTCGGCCAGCTTCGCGTCGCGCACACGGTCGCGGGCGAGGAAGAACATGCGCCAGTCGCCCTGCGCGACCGACTCCGACAGCACCATCCCGATCGCCTCCGGGTTGTTGAAGGTCTGCTCCCAGTTCTTCAGCCACTTGGCGCGGGCCCGCTCGAGTTCCGCCTCGGCGAGCGGCTCGGCGGCGAAGGACTCGATCGCCGCCAGCATCGCGCTGCGGGTTGCGTCGGGAACACCCGCCGGCGGCAGCTGCGCGCCGAGCAGCAGCACCGAGGGCTCGGCCAGGCCGAAGGACTCGCCGAAGGTGCCGGCCGCCAGCTGCTTGTCGGTCAGCCGCTTGTGCAGGCGGCCCGAGGGCGCGTCGCCGAGGATCAGCGCGAGCAGCTCGGCCGCCGCCGAGTCGGGGTGGCCGGCCGGCGGCATGTGGTAGCCGGCAAAGACCAGCGGCGCGCCGCCGATGCGCCGCAGCGTCACGCTGCGCTCGCCGTCCTGCGCCGGGTCGAGCGTGTACTGCGCGGGCAGCACCCGCTTCGGCTTGGGCAGCTTGCCGAAGGTCGCCGCGACACGGCGCAGCACGCGCTGCAGCTCGAACGAGCCGGAGACGATCAGCGTCGCGTTGTCGGGCTGGTAGTACTCGCGGTAGAAGGCCTGCAGGCGCGAGATGGACACGTTCTCGACGTCGCTGCGCGCGCCGATGACGTCCTTGCCGTAGTTGTGCCAGTCGTACATCAGCGCCAGCGTGCGCTGGTAGAGGATGCGCTGCGGGCTGTTCTCGCCCATCTCCATCTCGTTGCGCACCACGGTCATCTCGGTGTCGAGGTCGCGGCGGGCGATGAAGCTGTGCACCATCGAGTCGGCCAGCCAGCCGACGTACCAGTCGAGGTTGTCCGGGTTGGCCGAGAAGCTCGCGGTGTAGTTGGTGCGGTCGAAGCTGGTCGAGCCGTTGGCGCTGAGGCCGCGCTTCTCGAATTCGGCCCACACGTTGCGATGTGTCGGCGTGCCCTTGAAGATCAGGTGCTCGAGCAGGTGGGCCATGCCCGTCTCGCCGTAGTTCTCGTGGCGAGAGCCGACGTGGTAGGTCAGGTTGACCGTGGTCGTCGGCTTGGAATCGTCGGGAACGAGCAGCAGGCTCAGGCCGTTGGCCAGGCGGTACTCGGCGATGCCCTCGACCTCGGTGACGGCGCGCACGCCGGCCGGCAGCGGCTGGGCCTGGGCAAGGTGCAGATGCAGGCCCAGCAAGGCCAGGAGGAAACCGCGGAAGAGTCGGCGCATGGTCGGCACGGGAACGTTCGGAGACGGCAGTGTAGGAGCACACCGTCGCCGAAAAGATCCGCGGCCGTGCCGGCCGCCAGCAGGCTCAGGCGCTCTTCTTGGCCTTCAGGTACGCCGCCATGCCGGAGGACACCTCGGCCTTGGCCGAGTCCGGGCCTTCCCAGCCCTGCACCTTGACCCACTTGCCGGCTTCCAGGTCCTTGTAGTGCTCGAAGAAGTGCTGGATCGCCTTCAGGCGCATCTGGTTGATGTCCTCGGGCTTGTGCCAGTGGCTGTAGATCGGGCAGACCTTGTCGATCGGCACCGCGAGCAGCTTGGCGTCGCCGCCGGCCTCGTCGTCCATCTTCAGCACGCCCAGCGGCCGGCAGGTCACCACCACGCCCGGCGTCAGCGCATAGGGCGTGATCACCAGCACGTCGACCGGGTCGCCGTCGTCGGCCAGCGTCATCGGGATGTAGCCGTAGTTGCACGGGTAGTGCATCGCCGTCGTCATGAAGCGGTCGACGAACATCGCGCCCGTCTCCTTGTCGACTTCGTACTTGATCGGGTCGGCGTTCATCGGGATCTCGATGATCACGTTGAACTGGTCGGGCGCCTTGGCGCCGGGGGTGACGTTGTGCAGGCTCATGGTTTTACGCGGCAGACTACGGAGTAACCCGGATTCTACGCAGCGCACTGTCGGCGACCTGACACATTGATCCTGGGCACGGAACGGTGGAAAACACCGGGCCGGCGACATTGCCGGCGCCAGTGCTGATCCCGTAGGATGCCGCGAGCCTTGAGGCGGCCCGCGGCTTGCGCGTGCGCGAACGCCTCATCGAATCCCATCCATCGAAGAGTCCATCAATGAGGAAGGAGATCCCCTGATGTCCACCACCGTGGCGCTTTACATCGCGCTGGCCTGTGGTCTGGCCGCCGTCGTCTACGGCTTCGTCCAGCGAAGCTGGATCCTGAGCCAGAGTCCCGGCAATGCCCGCATGCAGGAAATCGCCGGCGCGATCCAGCAGGGTGCAGCGGCCTACCTGGCGCGCCAGTACAAGACCATCGCCATCGTCGGCGTGGTGCTCGCCATCCTCATCGGCATCTTCCTCGACGGCACCACCGCCGTCGGCTTCGTGATCGGCGCGGTGCTTTCCGGTGCCTGCGGCTTCATCGGCATGAACGTCTCGGTGCGCGCCAACGTGCGCACCGCGCAGGCCGCGACGCAGGGCATGGCGCCGGCGCTCAACGTAGCCTTCAAGGGCGGCGCGATCACCGGCATGCTGGTCGTCGGCCTGGGCCTGCTGGGCGTCGGCATCTTCTTCCTGTTCATCACCGGCAACGGCAACCTGACGCCTGACAAGAGCCTGTCCGCGGTGCTCAAGCCGCTGCTCGGCCTGGCTTTCGGTTCGTCGCTGATCTCGATCTTCGCGCGCCTGGGTGGCGGCATCTTCACCAAGGGCGCCGACGTCGGCGCCGACCTCGTCGGCAAGGTCGAGGCCGGCATCCCCGAAGACGACCCGCGCAACCCGGCGGTGATCGCCGACAACGTCGGCGACAACGTCGGCGACTGCGCCGGCATGGCCGCCGACCTGTTCGAGACCTACGCGGTGACGCTGATCGCCACGATGGCGCTTGGCGCGCTGATGGTCGTCGCGGCGCCGATGGCCGCCGTCGTCTACCCGCTGGTGCTGGGCGGCGTGTCGATCATCGCGTCGATCATCGGCTGCGGCTTCGTCAAGGCCAGCCCCGGCATGAAGAACGTGATGCCGGCGCTGTACAAGGGCCTGATCGTCGCCGGCGTGCTGTCCTTCATCGCCTTCGTCGCGGTGACCAAGCTGGTGATGCCCGACGATGCGCTCGGCGCCGGCACGCAGATGCGCCTGATCGGCACCTGCGCCGTCGGCCTGCTGCTGACCGCCGGCCTGGTGTGGATCACCGAGTACTACACCGGCACGCAGTTCGCCCCGGTCAAGCACGTGGCGCAGGCCTCGACCACCGGCCACGGCACCAACATCATCGCCGGCCTGGGCGTCAGCATGAAGTCGACCGCCTGGCCGGTGATCATGGTCTGCATCGCCATCGTCGCCGCCTACTGGCTCGCCGGCCTGTACGGCATCGCGATCGCCGCCACCTCGATGCTGAGCATGGCCGGCATCGTCGTCGCACTGGACGCCTACGGCCCGATCACCGACAACGCCGGCGGCATCGCCGAGATGTCCGAGCTTCCGCCCGAGGTGCGCGACATCACCGACCCGCTGGACGCGGTGGGCAACACCACCAAGGCGGTGACCAAGGGTTACGCGATCGGCTCGGCCGGCCTGGCCGCGCTGGTGCTGTTCGCCGACTACACACACGCGCTCGAGTCGCGCGGCATGCACATCTCGTTCGACCTGTCGGACCACATGGTGATCGTCGGCCTGTTCATCGGTGGCCTGATCCCCTACCTGTTCGGCGCGATGGCGATGGAGGCCGTCGGCCGCGCCGCCGGCTCGGTGGTGGTGGAAGTGCGCCGCCAGTTCCGCGACATCAAGGGCATCATGGAAGGCCAGGCCAAGCCCGAGTACGGCAAGGCGGTCGACATGCTGACCACCGCGGCGATCAAGGAGATGATCGTCCCGTCGCTGCTGCCCGTGGTGGTGCCGGTGCTGGTCGGCATGTTCCTCGGCCCGGCGGCGCTCGGCGGCCTGCTGATGGGCACCATCGTCACCGGCCTGTTCGTCGCCATCTCGATGTGCACCGGCGGCGGCGCCTGGGACAACGCCAAGAAGCTGATCGAGGAAGGCTTCAAGGACGAGGCCGGCACGACCCACAAGAAGGGCGGCGACGCACACAAGGCGGCGGTCACCGGCGACACCGTCGGCGACCCGTACAAGGACACCGCCGGCCCGGCCGTCAACCCGCTGATCAAGATCATCAACATCGTGGCGCTGCTGATCGTGCCGCTGCTGCCGATGTCCGGCGCAACCAGCAAGCCGGCCAGCCACGCGGCCACGCCTGCCGCGGTGACGGCACCGGCGGCCGCCAGCGCGGCGGAGCCTGCAGCCAGCAAGTAAGGCCGCGACACCGATCGCACCTGGGGCCGGCTGCACAGCCGGCCCTTTTTCATTGGTGGGCCAGGATCAGCGCGACAGCCAGTGATCGACGAAGCCGGGCAGATCCTGGTGGCTGCTGTGGATCCAGTTCAGGTCGGGGCCCGTGTTCGGCGTTCCGTTGGGCGCGCGCAGGATCAGCGCCGCATGGACACCGTCGGGGATGCCACGGAAGTACGGCAGGAAGTCGTCGACGAACGCCTGGGCACCGATTGCCTCGATCGCCTGCGCCTTCGGGCTGACCGTGGTGTCGCGGTGCCCGGTGGCGATGACACGCTCGATGGGAAAGCCGAGCTCGTGCAGGTTGCGGCTGCGCGCGGCTTCGAAACGTTCATCCAGCGCCGACACGCAGACCAGCGCGAAGCCGGCATCGTGCAGGCGGTGGCAGGCCTCGACGGCGCCGGCGATGGCCGGCACGCTGGACCAGAACTGTTCGTCGAATGTGGCCTTGAAGCGTCGCTTGCGGAAGAAGCCGAGCCGCGGCACGTCCCAGCGGTCGATCGGCCAGTAGGCCTGCGCATCACGCTCGGCCGGGTAGTGACCGAAGGCACGCTCCCAGGCAGCTGCGTAGGCGAGGTGGAAGTCGAGCAGAACGCCGTCGGCATCCAGGGCGATCACAGGGCGGGACATCAGCCGACTCTAGCCGCGCCACGACCGACGCCGTTGCGCCAATCCGAGCGGCTTGTGCAACCGTTTACGTCGGTGTTGCTGAATGCTGGGACAATAGCGGGTTGATCGGGCGCGCCAGCGCCCCCATCTGTTCGTGTTTCGCCTTCCGGATCGACTGCTCCATGACCACACGCCGCAACACGCCCCCTGCCCCGAACGACACGCCGTCCCTGAAGCTGCGACAGACCCAGGCCGAATACACCGCTGCGCGGCCCAGCGCCGAACCCGGCATCCGCCCGCTGATGTCGAGTTCGAAGATGTACGTGTGCCGGCGCTGCCAGGCCAACTTCAAGACCGGCGACGGCAAGCCCGATCCCCGGTTGCCCGGCCTGGGCAAGTGCAACTCCTGCCTCGCCGCCTCGGCGACGACGGCCGCCTGACGACGGCCAGGGCCGTCAGAGCCAGCGCCAGATGCGCATCAGCCAGCGTGGCATGCGCGTCACGACCGGGCGATAGTGCTGGCGAAGGGGGTAGTCCATAGCGGCCTCCATGCAATGCAGAGTACTGTATGAAAATACAGTACTCCGTGCAAGCACATCCCCTTCCCCGGCCCGCCACGCCGGGACCACTCCCTAGAGATCGAGCACCAGCCGAGCCGACTTGGCCCGCGAACAGCAGGGCAGGAACTGGTCACCGGCCGCCTGCTCCTCGGGGGTGAGGTACAGGTCGCGGTGGTCCGGCACGCCGTCGATCACCTTGGTCAGGCAGGTGCCGCAGACGCCCTGCTCGCACGACGTGGCGACCACCACGCCGCACGCGGCCAGCGCCTTGACGACGCTGACGCCGGCCGGCACCGCCACCACCCGCCCCGAACTCGCCAGCATCACCTCGAAGGCACCCGCCTCGCCGCCTGCGACCGGCTCGGCACCGAAGAACTCGTAGTGGATCTGCGCCTCGGGCCAACCCTGCGACCGCGCACGTGCCAGCACGGCGTCCATGAAGCCCTTCGGCCCGCAGACGTAGAGGTGCCGCCCCGCGCTCGGCGCCGCGACCAGCGCGTCGATGTCCGCACGCTGCGCCGGCGGGCCGTCGTCGAAGTGGAACTGCACGCGCGAGGCCAGCGCCGAGGCCTCGATGCGCGACACGAAGGCCGTGCGCGCCCGCGAGCGGGTGCAGTAGTGCATCTCGAAGCTGGCGCCGCTGTGGGCCAGCCGCTCGGCCATGCACAGCAGCGGCGTGACGCCGATGCCGCCGGCCAGCAGCAGGTGGCTGTGCGCCTCGTGCGCCAGCGCGAAGTGGTTTTTCGGCGTGCTGATGCTCAGCGTGTCGCCTTCCTGCACCTGCTCGTGCATCGCTGCCGAACCACCGCGCGAGGCTGCGTCGCGCAGCACCGCGATCAGGTAGCGGTGCGTCTCGGCGGGGTCGTTGCACAGCGAATACTGCCGCGTCAGCCCGCCGGGCAGTTGCACGTCGACGTGCGAGCCGGCGGCGAACGCGGGCAGCGGCGTGCCGTCGACGCTGACCAGTTCGAAGCTGGCGATGCCTTCGGCCTCGAGCGTCTTGCGCGCCACGCGCACCGTCAGCGTCGAGCCGCTCATGCCGCGCGCTCCGCTTCCTGCGCCACCAGTCGGTCGACGATGCGGCGCGCCTGCACACCGCCGAGATCGGTGTTCAGCGACAGCAGCTTGCGCTCGGGCTGTGCCAGGTGGTTGCGCTGCTGCGACTCCAGCATCTCCAGGTCCTCCTGGAAGACCTTGCCCTGCGCCTCGCGGATCGAGGCCGTCAGCGCCTTGTCGTCGGGCCGGAAGTTGCGCGCCAGGCCCCAGAAGTACCAGATCGAGGTCTCGGTCTCCGGCGTGATCAGGTCGACCACGATGCCCGAGGTCTTGACCGCCGCCGGCGCGTCGAAGCCGCCCTGCCCGGCCAGCGCGACGCCGACGTCGATGAACACGCTGGACGGCGGCACGAAGCGGCAGCGCTGCCAGCGGTCGACCGTGGCCTGGTCGTCCAGTCCGTTGCCACGCATCGCCGCCTGCCAGAACGGCGGCGCCTTGACGCCGGGCATGTCGCGACGGGTGATCACCACGTCGCCTTCGCTGGTGGTCTGCGCCGCCACCTCGTCGAGTTCCTGCTGGCCGATGCTGGTGGCATGGACGTACTTCTCGTGCGTCAGGTCCATCAGGTTGTCGATCATCAGCCGGTAGTCGCACTTCACATGGAACATGCCGCCGCCGAAGGTCCACGCCGGGTCGTCGGCCCAGGCCAGCTTCGGAAGGAGGTTCTCGTCGGCCTGGGCCGCGTCGCCGGGCCAGACCCACACGTAGCCATGGCGCTCGATCACCGGGTAGTGCGCCACCGGCGGGAAGCCGCGCACGCGCTGGCCGGGCATGGCCACGGTCTTGCCGTCGCAGCCCATCTCCAGGCCGTGGTAGCCGCAGACCAGCTTGCCCTCGACCACCTTGCCCAGCGACAGCGGCGCGCCGCGGTGCGGGCACCAGTCCTCCAGGCCTACCGCCTGGCCCTGCGGCCCACGGAAGAACACGATGCGCTCGCCGCACACCGTGCGGCCCAGCGGCTTCTCGTCGATCTCGGCCGGCATGCAGGCCACGTACCATGCATTCTTCGGGAACATCGTTGTCTCCTGGATCCAATCGGCGTGTTGTAGATTGGATCCAATTGTGCGACAAACAAGGCATTCAACGCAATAGCATCGTCATAATGGATCCAATAGAGCTCGATTCACCCGACTCCAGCAGCGTGGTGGCCACCTTGCGCCAGCTCATCGTCAACGGCCGGCTCGCTGCCGGCGAACGCCTGGTGGAGATTCCGGTGGCCGAGTCGCTCGGGGTTTCGCGCACGCCGGTGCGCCTGGCCTTCCGCGCGCTCGAGCAGGAAGGGCTGCTCGCCAAGGCCGGCAAGCGCGGCTACGTGGTGCGCAGCTTTTCCGAGGCCGACGTGCGCGCTGCCATCGAGGTGCGCGGCACGCTGGAGGGGCTGGCGGCACGCCACCTGGCCGAGCGTGGCCTGTCGGTCGAGGTGCGCACGACGCTGGCCGACTGCATCGCCGAGGGCGCGGCGGTGCTGGCCAAGGGCCACCTGGTGGAGGAGGACGTGGGGCGCTGGAGCCGGCTCAACAAGCGCTTCCACGACGCCCTGGTCGACGCCCACGAGAGCCGGGTGATCGCCGACGCGATCGCGCGCAACAACCACCTGCCCTTCGCCTCGGCCGATTCGCTGGCGCTGGACCGTGCCGCGCTGCCGGCCGAGTACCAGAAGCTGCGCATCGCGCAACTGCAGCACCAGCTGGTCTTCGACGCCCTCGAGCGGCGCGAGTCGGCCCGTGTCGAGATGCTGATGCGCGAGCACGCGTGGGTCGGCTTCCGCTACGGCCCGGTGCTGGGCGCGGTGCCGGGCTGAGCCGGCACCGCGCCGATCAGCGCAGCAGCGGGTTGCGCGCCACCTCGCCCTTCTTGGTGCAGACCGCTTCCGACACCGTGCGGCCGAGCACGCTGATCGACCCGCCGACGAAGCAGTTGAACTCCTGCCCCGACTTGCTGCGCACGCTGTAGCGCGTGGTCGTGCCTTCGTCGGTGCGGTTGCTGATCGTGAAGTCGCCCTTGGCCAGGCCGAGGGCGAACGCCGTTCGGTCGACGAGTGCCTCGTCGGTCACGGCGATCGAAGCGCAGCCGCCGGCGAGAACGGCGGTCATCAGTGCGATGGCGAAACGTTGGTTCATGCTGATTCCAGTCGATGTGCAAAAGGGGTGGTGTTGATGGGATCGTGTCGGCGTCTCAGCGCAGCAGGTTCACCCACAGGCTCTTGCGCGAACTGCTGCCGGTGACGTCGCTGCGCACCCAGGCGGCAATGCCTTCGCCTTCGCGGTTGAACGCCGAGAACGCGTCGATGTCCAGGCCGTCGAGCGGCTCGACGGCCACCGCGTTGCTCCACGCGCCACCCCAGCTCAGGCGGCGCGAGTAGAGGTCGAGGCCCGTCGTCGGAGAGGGCCAGCGGTCGGGTGCGACGTAGACGATCACGACGTTGCCGTCGGCGTCCTGGCCGAGCTGCGTGTCGATGCCGTAGGTGTTCACCACCACCGGCGCCGAGAAGCCGGCGCCCGGGGTGTACTGCATCGACTTGACCGCGAAGAGGCCGCTGTTCCAGATCACGACCGCGCGGCCGGTGGCCGTCATCACCAGACGGATGCGGGCCGAGAAGGTCGAGCTGACCGCGTTGGCATCGACCTCCACCGCCGAGCCCCAGCCGGTGGTGGCGCTGAAGACGTTGTAGTAGAGCGAGTCGCCCTGGTGCCACACCGCGAGGGCATTGCCGGCGCCGTCCATCACGACGCGCGGCAGGCTCTCGGTGCTGACGTTGTCGAAGCTGTCGTCGATGGTCACCGGCGTCTGCCAGCCGCCCGACGGTAGGTAGCGTGCCGCCTTCATGCTGTAGTTCGTGTCACCCGGATTGCGCTCGCGCCAGATCGCCATCGCCGTGCCGTTGGCGCTGATCGCCACGTCGGCATCCTTGGCGTCCAGGTTGCCGCTGGCGTCCACCCTCGCCCAGGCCAGCCAGCTGTGAGCCCCGGCCGGCAGCGCGATGTTGTAGACGTCCTGGCCGGCAGTCACGACGCCGATCGCACCGCTCGCATCCATCACCGCGGCGCTCAGCAGGCCGGCGGCGCGTGCCGGCGGCACGAACGGATTTCCCCATCCGGCAATGGTCGCGCGGCGCGTCTCCAGGTTCGGGCGCAGCCACGTGGCGGTCCCGGCGCCATCGATCAGCAGACGCCCTTCGAGCAAGGCCGCCGTGCTGCTGGTGGTCGAGACGCCGGGGACGGCAACGATCGGGCCCCAGCCTTGCCCCGCCAGGTAGCGGCGCGAGAAGACCTTTCGCGTGTCGTTCGTCGGCGTGCCGTCGGACTGCTCCCACATGACCATCGCATGCGAGCCGTTGGGCGAGATCGCGGTCAGCACACGGCTGCCGACGTTGAAGTCGCCGTTGGTCTCCATCAGCTGCTGCGTACCCCAGCTTGGCGCCGCCGGTGCCGCGGCAAAGCTCGCGCCGACGCTGCGGTTGGCGGACATGGCCAGCGTGCAGGTCGCCGTGCTGCCGCTGCAGGCGCCGCTCCAGCCGGTGAAACGCTGGCCTGCGGCCGGCGTCGCGCTGAGCACGACGCTGGCACCGTCGCCGAAGCTGCCGCTGCAGTCGCTGCCGCAGTCGATGCCGACCGGCTGCGAGCGCACCACGCCGCTGCCGCTTCGGGTGACGGTCAGCGTGCGCTGCAGCGGCGGCGCCGCGGCGAACACGGCGCTGACGCTGCGTGCCTGGCTCATCGTCACGGCGCAGGTCAGGCCGGCGCCGGTGCAGGCCCCGCCCCAGCCGGTGAACACCTGGCCCGCCGCCGCGGTGGCGCTGAGCACGACGCTGCTGTTGGCGGCAAACGGCGCGCTGCAGGTGCTGCCGCAGTCGATGCCCGCCGGCTGCGAGCGCACGGCGCCGCTGCCGGTCACCGCCACCGCCAGCGTGAAGCTCGACGGCGGTGGCGAGTTGAAGCCGGCCGTCACCGTGCGCGCCTGCTGCATCGTCAATGTGCAGGTGCGCGTGGTGCCGCTGCAATCGCCGCCCCAGCCGCTGAAGACACGGCCCGAGGCCGGCGTGGCCGTCAGGGTCACCGTGGTGGCCGGGCTGAACTGCGCGCTGCAGTCGGCACCGCAGTCGATCCCGACCGGGGTCGAGCTGACGCTGCCCCCGGCGCTGACCGAGACCGTCAGGGTGTTGCCGGCTGGCGGCGGCGTGGTGCCGGCGCCGCCCCCACCCCCGCAGGCGGTCAGGCTCAGGCAGGCCGCCAGCAGGCTGGCGAAGTGGAGGAGTCGGCGCGATCGGATCAGTGGCATGGGGTCTTGATGGCTACGGGCTGAAGGGACGGCCGCCACGGCGGCGGCCAGGCGGATCGAGCAGATCATGTGTTTGGGTACTTTTCCCAAACATGTCGTTTTGGGAAGTCTCTCCAAATTTGCGTGCGGCGTCAAGCGGCTTCGCCGATACTTCCGCCATGGCGTCCAAGGTCGATCTGGTGCTGAAGGCTTTCGTGGCGGCGAACCGCCCGCTGGTCAGGCTGCTGATCGGCCGGGGTGCGACCTTCCCGGCGGTGCTGGAGCAGTTGCGCCAGCTGTTCGTCGAGGAGGCCATTGCCGAGATCCAGGCGCGTGGCATGAAGCCGACCAGCAGTGCGGTGTCGCTGCTCAGCGGCGTGCACCGCAAGGACCTGCGCACGCGCGAACTCGGTGCAGCGAAGGAAGCCGCGCCGGGTCTGTCGGCTGAAGCGCCGCCGGCGCCGCTGGGACTGATCGGCCAGATCGTCGGCCGCTGGATGAGCGACCCGCGCTATCTGGCCGGCGAGGCACCACACGCCTTGCGGCGCGGCGCGGACGAAGGCAGCTTCGACGCGCTGGTGCAGGGCGTCAGCACCGACGTCGGCCCGCGCGCCGTGCTCGAGGAGATGCTGCGCCTGCAGGTCGTGCGGATCGACGGCGACGACATCGTGCTCGACACCCAGGGCATGGTGCCGCGCGGCGACTTCGCGGCGATGGCCGAGGCGCTGGGCGTGAACCTGAGCGACCACGCGGCGGCGGCCTGCGCCAACCTGGTCGACGGCCGCAACCTGCTCGAGCAGGCCGTCTACGTCGACGAGATCTCGGCCGACTCGGCCCAGCTGCTGCACCAGGAGGCGACACGTTCATGGCGCCCGGTGCTGGCCCGCGTGCTGCGCCTGGCCGAGAAACGTGTTGCCCGCGATGCCGTCAAGGAAAGCGAAGAGCGCCGGCAGGCCCGGGTTCGCTTCGGCGTCTATTTCTTTGTCGAGGATTCCAGCAAGAAGGAGTCGGAATGAGGTTCTCCAGAACGGCCTTGCGTGCCTGCATCGGCACCGTGGCCGCGTGGACCCTGGCACTCACGCTCGGCGGCTGCGGCGCCGGCGTGGTCGGCACGGGCTCCGGCACGGACGACGATGTCATCAAGGACATCCTGTACACGCCGCTGCCGCTGTGCGAGGCGAGCTTCGCTGCGACACGTCTCGATTGCCCGCCGGACGGTGCCGATTTCGACATCGGCACGGCCGCGGTGCAATGGTCCGACACGAACAAGTCGAGCAGCGGCGCGGCGGTGCTCGCCCGCCTCGAGGTGCAGACGATGACCCTGCAGATGCCGTGCGCTCAGGTGAGCTTCCGCGGCAACTGGGGCGCGCTGCAGGACGGTTCGCTCGCCTTCGTCGGCCGCTACACCGCCGCCACGACCATCGAGAGCCGCCCGGCGATCGTGCACGTGCTGCCGGCACCCAACGAGCCGGATGCGGTGGGCTGGTTGCAGGTGGTGGACGCCTCCGGCACGGAGCTGTTCGGTCCCTGGCTGGTGCGTCGGGTCGAAGGCAACGTGGTGTTCGGCGAGTGTGCGCCGTGATGCGAGGGCCGGCCCCGCAACGCCCCCCTCAGTCGCCGCTCGAATCGCCGGTGGCCCACTCCGGCAACGTGTAGCCGCTGGCCAGTGCCAGTGCGCGCAGGCCGGCGGCGACCGCGGCACCGGCCAGCAAGCCCAGCCAGGGCGGCGCCTGCAACGCCTGCATGCCCACCAGCGCCCAGCCGCCGCAGAACGAACACACCGCGTAGGGACGGTGGTCGCTGAAGGCGCTGGGGATCTCGTTGCAGACGATGTCGCGCAGCACGCCGCCGAACACCGCCGTCACCAGGCCCATCAGCACCGCGACGATCGCCGGCATGCCGGCCTGCAGCGCCACCTGTGTGCCACCGGCGGTGAACAGGCCCAGGCCGACGGCGTCGGGCCATTGCATCGCCCGCTCGGTGAGCGCGAAGTGGCGGCCGCGCATGAAGGCCATCGCCGCCACGCACAGCGCGAGCAGCGCCCACAGCCAGCTGGCATGTTCGACCCAGAAGAACGGGCGGCGGTCGAGCCGCACGTCGCGCAGCGTGCCGCCGCCGAACGCGGCCAGCCCCGCGACGACGCAGACGCCGACCGCATCGAGCCGCTTGCGCGCCGCCGCCAGCAGGCCGGACAGCGCGAACGCGACGGTCGCGCCCGCCTCGATGACTGTCAGCGCGAGGGTGAGCGTGGCCGAGGGAGCGTCGGGCATGGCGGGCAGGTGCTGGTGGCGATGGCTGCACACATTGTGGTGCCACGACACGCGCCGCGGCCCGTGGTTCAGGGCAGCTGCAGCTGCTGCGCGAGGTGGCTGTACACGGTCGCGACGCGGCGCAGGTGGCGTGACTCCGGGTGGGTCAGCAGCCACAGTTCGGTCTCGGCGTCGGCGAGCGCTTCGGTGAGTCGCGTGACGTCGCTGCGGCCCTCGGCCAGGAACAGCGGCACGATGCCGACGCCCAGCCCCAGGGCCACCAGTTCGAGCACCGACAGGATGCTGCCGACCCGGTAGCGTGGCACGAGCCGCGGCCAGTGGCGCTTGCGCCAGACGACCGAGGGGTGCTCCGGCAGCGCATCGTCGGGCGCGATCCAGTCCACCGTGCCCGACTCAACCTCGGCCCAACGCGGCGCGCCGCGTCGCCGTGCCGCGTAGACGGCGACGCGCAGCGTGCCGACCTGCTTGCCGACCAGATGCTGCGGCGGGCGTTTGGTCGCGCGCACCGCGATGTCGGCATCGCGGCGGGTCAGGCTGGCCAGTTCGTTGCCGGTGTGCAGGTCGAAGCTCAGCAACGGATGGTCCTGCTTCAGGCCGTTCAGCGCCGGTGCGACCAGCCCGTGCAGCACGGTGTCGGTGCTGGTGATGCGCACCGTGCCCGACACCCGGCTCGGCGTCGCCTCGGTAGCCGAGCGGGCGGCCTCCAGCGTGGCTTCGATCTCCTCGCCGTGGGCGGCCAGCTGCGCGGCCAGCTCCAGCGGCCGATAGCCCGAGCGGCCACGCTCGAACAGCGCCTGGCCCAGGCCGCGCTCGATGCGCTGCAGGCTGCGGAACACGGTGGACGCATCGACGCCCAGCCGCTCTCCCGCCGAGGCCAGCGTGCCGCCGCGCGCCAGCGCGAGCACGACGTCGAGATCTGCCGGCCCGATCCGGTATTGCGTTGGCGCAATGGATGATTTCATGATCGTCTATTCCGTAGGCATGGATGAAATCCTACATTGACCCCATCGTTTCACTCAACGGAGTCCTTCATGAACCCCTCTTCGCTCCCTGCCGCCGCACCCCAACTCGGCGTCACCGTCCTGCGCGTCAGCCTGGGTGCCATGTGGATCGCCCACGCGCTGCTCAAGCTGCTGGTCTTCACGCTGCCGGGCACGGCGCAGTACTTCGCCAGCATCGGCTTCCCGGGCGCCCTCGCCTACCCGGTGTTCGCCGCCGAACTGTTCGGCGGGCTCGCCCTGGTGCTCGGCATCTACGCCCGCCAGGTCGCACTGGCGCTGGTGCCGGTGATGGCGGTCGCCGCCTGGGTCCATCTGCCCAACGGCTGGGTGCACACCAGCCCCGGCGGCGGCTGGGAGTACCCGGTGTTCCTGATCGCCGCGTCGATCGCGCTGTGGCTGCTCGGCGACGGCGTCGCCGCCATCCGGCGCAGCCCGCGCTTCGTCCTGCAGGCGGCGTGAACGGCCATGAGCGCGCCCCTGTTGCTGATCTCGCACGCGCTGTGCCCCTACGTGCAGCGCGCGGCGATCGTGCTCGCCGAGAAGGGCGTGCCCTTCGAGCGCCGCGACGTCGACCTCGCCGCCAAGCCCGACTGGTTCCTGGCACTGTCGCCGCTGGGCAAGACACCGGTGCTGCTGGTCGACGGCGAGGCGATCTTCGAGTCCGCCGTCATCTGCGAGTACCTCGACGAGGTCCATGCACCGCGCCTGCACCCTGCCGACCCGCTGCGCCGAGCGCGCCACCGTGCCTGGATGGAGTTCGGCTCCAACCTGCTGAACCTGATCGGCGCCTTCTACACGGCGCCTGACGAAGCCAGCCTGCAGGCCCGCGCCAGCGACATCCACGCCCGACTTGCACAGATCGAGGCCGTGCTCGGCGACGGCCCGCATTTCGACGGCGAGTTCAGCCTCGTCGACGCGGTGTTCGGCCCGGTGTTCCGCTACTTCGACCTGTTCGACCAGATCGACGACTTCGGCTTCTGGACCGGCCTGCCCGGCGTGCAGCGCTGGCGCGGCGTGCTGGCACGCCGGCCGTCGGTGCGCGCCGCGGTGTCGGAGTCGCTATCCGCACTTGTTGCGCGAGTTCGTCGTCGCCAGACAGGGCGCGCTGGCACAGCGGCTGGCGGTGCAAGCGGCCTGATCGGGCCGGCCGCTCAGCGCCGCGTGGCCCGCCGCGGCGCGTCCAGCCCACGCCCCTGCAACACCGGCAAGGCACGCAGCCGCTCGGCGGCGAACTGCACGAACTCGCGCACCTTGGCCGCCGCGACGCGCCCGGCCGGGTAGACCAGATGCACCGGCACCGGCGGCGGTTCGTGGGCCTGCAGCACGACGCGCAGCCGGCCGTCGCGCACTTCGTCGGTGACCTGGTAGGCCAGTGCCCGCGCCAGGCCCTGCCCGGCCACTGCGGCCGCCACCTTGACGTCGTTGGCGTTGACGACCAGCCGCTCCTGCGGCGTGGCCGATGCGCGCCCGCGGCCGAAGGCCCAGCCGCTGCGGTCCTGGCCCTCGATCGTGAAGCCGATGCCGCGATGCTGCTTCAGGTCGGCGAGCTCGCGTGGCACGCCGAAGCGCTGCAGGTAGTCCGGCGAGGCGACGACGACCGCCCGCATCTGGCCCACCGGCACCGCGGTCAGGCCCGAGTCGGGCAGCACGGCGATGCGCAGCGCCACGTCGAAGCCCTCGTCGATCAGGTGCACCAACCGGTTGGTGAACAGCGCGCGCGCCTGCACCTGCGGGTGCTGGTCGAGGTACTCGAACAGCAGCGGCGCGATGTGGCGGCTGCCGAACAGCGCCGGCGCAGTGATGGCAAGCATGCCGCGTGGCTCGTGGCGTGCCCCGGTGACGGCGGCCTCGGCCGACTCCAGCTCGGCCAGGATGCGCCGGCAGTCGGCCAGGAAGACCTCGCCCTGCTCGGTCAGGCGCAGGCTGCGCGTGGTCCGCTGCAGCAGCAGCGCGCCCAGGTGCTGCTCCAGCGAGGCCACCGCGCGCGTGGCCGCCGGCGCAGAGATGTCGCGTGCGCGTGCACCGCGCGCGAAGCTGCCGCTCTCGGCCACGGCGACGAAGGTGCGCAGGCGGTGCAGGTGGTCCATGGCCATTCTTCCTTCGAGTGGAATTCTCAACTGTAGACGAGGCGTATTCATTTCCCGTGACGCAACATCTACGCTTCACGCATTGCCACACCGGAGCGCTCCATGTCCACGCCGATCCGCCTCTACCGCTACGCCCTGTCCGGCCACGCGCACCGCGTGCAGCTGATGCTGTCGCTGCTGCAGCTGCCGTTCGAGATGATCGATGTGGACCTGGGTGCGGGCGAGCACAAGACGGCACCCTTCCTGTCGCGCAACCCGCTCGGCCAGGTGCCGGTGATCGAGGACGGCGACTTCACGCTGGCCGACAGCAACGCCATCCTGGTCTACCTGGCGCTGAGCCATGACCCGCAGCGCCGCTGGCTGCCGGCCGAGGCCCGCGCGCAGGCCTCGGTGCAGCGCTGGCTGGGCATCGCCGCCGGCCAGCTGGCCGCCGGCCCTGCGGCCGCACGTGTGGCCCACCTGTTCCAGCGCCCGCAAAACCCGCAGTGCGCCGTGCTCGCACGCCTGCTGTTCGGCGTGATGGAGCAGCACCTGGCCACACGCGACTGGCTGGTCGGCGAGGCGCCGACGATCGCCGACGTGGCGATGTACAGCTACACCGCGCACGCACCCGAGGGTGGCATCACGCTCGAAGCGTGGCCGCGGCTGCGCGCCTGGCTGCAGCGTGTCGAGGCCCTGCCGGGCTTCGTCGGCATGCAACGTTCACCGCTTCCCGCCGAGGCGGCCTGAATGGACACCGCCACCTTCCACGCGGGTGAACAGGCGCTGCAGGAACGCAGCGGCGTGCGCGATCGCCTCGAGGCGATCGGGCGCATGGTGATCCGCGACCACATGCCCGACCAGCACCGAGAGCTGTTCGGCAAACTGCCGACGCTGCTGGTCGCCGTGCAGGACGAGCAGGGCCAGCCCTGGGCAACGATGTTGCATGGGCCGGCCGGCTTCATCCGCAGCCCGGACCCGACCACGCTGGCGGTGGACGCGCTGCCGGCGGCAGACGACCCGGTGGCACGCTGGCTGGTCGAGGGTGCCGCGATCGGCGCGCTCGGGCTGGAGCCGCACACGCGGCGCCGCAACCGCGCCAACGGCCGCGTGCGCAAGCTGCACGCCACGGGCTTCGAGCTGCAGGTGCTGCAGAGCTTCGGCAACTGCCCGAAGTACATCCATGGCCGCGAGCCCGAGACGCTGGCGCTGCGCAGCGTGCCGCCAGTGCAGCCGCTCGGGCCGATGCTGAACGCCGAGGCGCTGGCGCTGGTCCGCCGCGCCGACACGCTGTTCATCGCCTCGGCCAGCGGCGCGTTGGCCGGCGCGGCGCGCGCCGACGGCGTCGACGTCTCGCACCGCGGCGGGCCGGCGGGCTTCGTGCGGGTCACGACCACCTCGCGCGGGCTGCGCCTGACCCTGCCCGACTACTTCGGCAACCACTTCTTCAACACGCTGGGCAACCTGCAGCAGTGGCCGCGCGCCGGCCTGCTGCTGCCAGACTATGCCGATGGCAGCCTGCTGCACCTGGCCGCACAGGCCAGCATCGAGTTCGACGGTGCCGCGCTGGCCGCCTTCCCCGGCGCACAGCGCCTGCTGCACCTCGATGTGCTGGAAGGCCGCTGGCGCCCGCGCGCGCTGCCGCTGCGCTGGTCCGCTCCCGAGGCGCCGCCGCAGTTCGGGTCGTGAAGCATCAGGCGCCGTCGCGCGGCGCCGAGAGCATCAGGTCGGCGACCGGCTCCAGCACCAGCTCGGGCAGGCTCTCGACGATCGCCGCCTGCATGCGCGCGGACGCCTCGGCATCCACCGGCGCGGCGTCGAAGGCCCGCGCCCTGGCCTCGGCGCTCGGCCATTGCGCGTAGCTGTACCACCAGCCGTCCGGCCCGCGGTGCAGGCGCGAGCCCAGCGAGCCGCGCTGCGAGCGCAGCAGCGCCGAGATGCGCGTCCAGGCAGCGACGAAGGAGTCCTCCGCACCGGGCTGCAGGCGCCAGCGGTACAGCACCGCGAAGCCGGGGCCGCGGCCCACCGCGTCGGCCGCGCGGTGCAGCGCCGCGTGTTCTGCGCTGAAGGCCGGCACCGGCCCGAGGTGCACGACCTCGCTGTCCAGGCGCCGTGCGCTGCCGAAGTACACCATCGCACGAACCGGCGCGGCATCGGCCTCGCCTTCGCGGCGCACCAGGATCTCGCCGCGGCGGTACCAGTCGGGCTCGGTGATGCGCTCCAGCGCATCCATGCGGGCCAGCCCCGCATCGTCGACCTCGTAGAGCTGCCCGAGCACCGGCTCGCCCTGCCCGGCCCGGTCGACCAGCCACGGCAGGTGCTGCGGTCCGATCACGTACAGCGGGTAGCGCTGCACGCTGACGAACTCGCCCGGCACGCGCACGCCGGTGTTCACGTGCGAGTTCCTGAAGCCCTGCTTGAGGGTGCCGTAGACGAAGACGAGTGAAGGCATGGCGGCAGCGCGGCGAGAGTCCAGGCCACCAGTGTGCCCGGGGCGGCGATGACCTCAATGTTCGCGGGAATGAAACGCTGCGTTGTCCGCCGTCGTCTTTTTCTGCAGTGCAGCACTGCCTACATTCCTTCCATCGATTCACTCTTCATTCAAAGTCAACACCATGAAGCTCTCCCGCATCACCCTTGCCGCCCTGCCCGCCCTGTTCGCCGTCGGCGCCGCCGTCGCCCAGGAAGGCACCCAGGACTTCAGCAACCAGACGCTGTCGGCCAAGACGCGTGCGCAGGTTATCGCCGAAATGCAGGACGCCCGTGCGGCCGGCACGCTGGCCAGCGCCGGCGACAGCTACGGCAACTTCCCGGCCACCACGATCGCCTCGACGCGCACCCGCGCCGAAGTGCAGGCCGAACTCGCCGTCGCGCAACGCGCCCGTGCGCTGGACACGCGCAACTACGCGGCTTCGTACGGCAGCTTCCGCCTCGGCGAGATCGCCTCGACCCGCTCGCGCGACGACGTGCGCGCCGAAGGGGCCCACGCGCAGCATGCGCAGATCGGCCTGAGCCGTGGCGATCGCTCCGGCGGTTGAACCCCATCAGGAGGTCACGCCCATGAAGATCGTCCTCACGCTGGCGGTGGCCGCACTCGGCTTCGCCGCCAACCTCGCCTGGGCCGCCGCCGACCCGGCGACCGTGCTGTGCGCCTGCGTGCGCATCGGCGCGGTGGCCTGAGCGGCCTCTCCCTCATCGACAAGGAATTCACCATGACATCCACTTCACGCTTCGCGCCGCTTGCCCTGGCGGCGCTGGTCTCCTCGGCGGCGCTGCCGGTGTTCGCGCAGGACGGCCAGGCCGTCTACCGCGCGCAGGTGCTGGGCGAGCGCGTCGCCGTCGCCACGGCATCGGGCAGCGCCGTCAGCGAACAGGCGCTGGTGCCGGGCTCGCAGGGCCGCTACCTGGTGCACCTCGGCCGCTCCACCGAACGGGCGATCGCCGAGGCGCGTGCAGCCGGCGAAGAACCGGTCTGGGCGGCACGCCCGGTGGCCCATACCGTCGCGGTCGACGGCTTCGAGGCCTACCAGCGCTACCTGGGCCGCGCGGCACGCAGCCCGGCCGCTGCCGTCACCGACGTGGCACAGCATGCCGCGCCCACGCTTCGCTGAGTCGCAGGCATCGCGCCACCGCCCGACAGGCCGGTGGCGCGGCCACGTCGACTGGCTGCTCGGCGTCGCCGTCGTCGCGGCCTGGGGCGTGGTCGCCGTCGAGGCGGACCGCTCGCTGCACTCGACGCAGGCAGCACTCGATGCGAAGGCCGCGCAGGCTCAGTGCGCGCCGTCCGGCCCGGTCATGCGCTCGGGCCGCACCCAGGCGTCGAACTCGGCGCCGGAGAGATGGCCCGAGGCGACGGCAGCGTCGCGCAGCGACGTGCCCTCGCGGTGCGCCCGCTTGGCGATCTCGGCCGCCTTGTCGTAGCCGATGTGCGGGTTCAGCGCCGTCACCAGCATCAGCGAACGCTGAACCAGCTCGGTGATGCGCTCACGGTCCGGTTCGATGCCGCGCGCGCAGTGGTGCTCGAAGCTGCGCATGCCGTCGGCGAGCAGCCGCACGCTGTGCAGCAGGTTGTGGATCAGCACCGGCTTGTAGACGTTCAGCTCGAAGGCACCCGAGGCGCCGGCGAAGCCGATCGCGACGTCGTTGCCCATCACCTGGCAGCAGGCCATGGTCAGTGCTTCGCACTGGGTCGGGTTGACCTTGCCCGGCATGATCGAGCTGCCCGGCTCGTTCTCCGGAATGCGGATCTCGCCCAGCCCCGCGCGCGGCCCCGAGGCCAGCCAGCGCACGTCGTTGGCGATCTTGTTCAACGCGGCCGCCAGGCCCTTCAGCGTGCCATGCGCCTGCACGATGGCGTCGTGCGCGGCCAGCGCCTCGAACTTGTTGGGCGCACTGACGAACACTGTCCCGGTCTCCCGCGACAGCACGGCTGCGACACGCGCGCCGAACTCGATGTGCGCATTGAGGCCGGTGCCGACCGCGGTGCCGCCCAGCGCCAGTTCACGCAGGTGTGGCAGCGCCGCCGTGACGTGACGCTGCGCATGGGCCAGCTGCGCGCACCAGCCGGAGATCTCCTGGCCCAGCGTCAGCGGCGTGGCGTCCTGCAGGTGCGTGCGGCCGATCTTGACGATGTCGGCGAACGCCGCCGCCTTGGCCGCCAGCGTGTCGTGCAGCGACTGCAGCGCCGGCAGCAGGTCGCGCTCGAGCGTCAGCACCGCCGCGACGTTCATCGCCGTGGGGAACACGTCGTTGGACGACTGGCCGCGATTGACCTCGTCGTTCGGATGCACCAGGCGCCCGGGGCCGACCACCCCTCCGAGCAGCGACGACGCGCGGTTGGCCAGCACCTCGTTCATGTTCATGTTCGTCTGCGTGCCCGAGCCGGTCTGCCAGACGACCAGCGGAAACTCCTCGTCGTGGCGGCCGTCGAGCACCTCGCGCGCCGCCTGCACGATGGCCCCGGCCTTGGCCGCATCGAGCCGGCCGAGTGCCTGGTTCACCTGCGCCGCCGCGGCCTTCACCCGCGCCAGCGCGAGCAGCAGCTCGCGCGGCAGACGCTCGCCGGAGATGTCGAAATGCTCCAGCGAGCGCTGCGTCTGCGCGCCCCACAGGCGCTGCGCCGGCACCTCGATGGCGCCGAAGCTGTCGTGTTCCGTGCGCGTGCTGCCCATCGTGCCCTCCAGTCTGGCGAGGGCACGATGATGCGCCGCTTCAGGCCGTGGTGCCCCAGCCGCCGCCGAGAGCCCGGATCAGCCGCACGGTCGACTGGTACTGCGCCGAGCGCACCTGCAAGGCCTCGCGGCGGTTGCGCAGTTCGCTGCGCCGCGCGTCCAGCAGTTCGAGCTGACTGACCAGGCCGTTGCGATAGCGGGTCTCCGACAGCGTCGTCGCGCGCGCCGCCGCGTCGACGGCCTGGCCCTGCACCGCGCCCTGCTCGGCCAGCAGGCGCAACGCGGCGAGCTCGTCCTCGACATCCTTGAAGGCGACCAGCACCTGCTCGCGGTAGCCGGCCAGCGCGGCGTCGAGTTCGGCGCGTGCGTTGGCGACACCGGCCTCGCGCCGGCCACCGTCGAGCAGCGGCAGCGACAGCAGCGCGCCGACGCCCCAGGCCCGCGCCGAGGAACGGAACAGGTCGGACAGTTCGCTGGAGGCGAAGCCGCCGCTGGCGGTCAGCGCCAGCTGCGGGAACCAGGCCGCCTGGGCGACGCCGACACGGGCCTGCGCCGCCAGCAGCGTGCTCTGCGCCGCCGACACGTCAGGGCGCCGCGCCAGCACGCTGCTGGGCACGCCGGCGGGCACCTGCGGCGGTGCCGCGGCCCAGTCGTCGGCGGCGATGCGGAAGCCGCTGGCCGGCTCGCCGGCCAGCAGCGCGATCGCGTGCTCGAGCTGGGCACGCTGGCGCTCCAGCGCCAGCGCCTCCGCCTCGGTCGCCGCCACCTCGCTGCGCACGCGCACCAGGTCGAGCTCGGCGACGTCACCCGCGGCATGGCGGCGTTCGGTCAGGCGCAGCGTGTCGCGGTAGGCCTCGACCGTGCCGCGCACCAGCGCACGCTCGCTGTCGAGCGCACGCAGCGCGAAGTAGGACTGCGCGATCTGCGCCTGCACCAGCAGCCGGGTGCTTTGCAGCAGCGCCTCGCGCGAGCGCACATCGAGCGCCGCTGCATCGCGGGCCCGGGCCAGCCGGCCGAACAGGTCGAGCTCGTAGGACAGCTGCGCACCGGCGCTGAGCACCGTGGCCGGCGCCACGCCCAGTCCACGCTGGGCCTCACGGGTGCCGCCGGCCGACAGACCGGCCTGCAGCGCGCGATTCGCGTCGGTGGCACCGAGCACGGCACGCGCCTGCGCCAGCCGCGCAGCGGCGGCCTGGATGCTGGTGCTGCCGGCTTCGGCGCGCTCGACCAGCGCGTCGAGCCGCGCATCGCCGAAGGCCTTCCACCACTGCCCGCGGGCCTGCGCCTCGGCCGGCGCAGCGCTGGCCCACAGGCCGTTGCCTTCGCTGAAGGCGGCCGGCGTCTGCGGCAGCGCGGTGTCGGTCGGGGGCAGCGCGGTCGCGCAGCCGGCGATCAGCAGTGCGGCGAACAGCGGCGTGAAGCGCAGGGCGGGATGAAGAACACGGGTCATGGTCAGTCTCTCACTCATGGCGCGACACCGGCGCCGCAGGAACGGGGTGGGCATCGCCGCCACCGGGCGCTGCGCTGGCGAAGGCTTCGTGGTGAGGCACCTCGCCGTGCAGCTTCAGCGGCCGGTTGCCGGCCAGGCGGCGCATCAGCACGTAGAACACCGGGGTCAGGAACAGGCCGAACGCGGTCACGCCGATCATTCCGGCGAACACCGCGATGCCCATCGCCTGGCGCATCTCGGCGCCGGCGCCGGTGGCGGTGGCCAGCGGCAGCACGCCCATCACGAAGGCCAGCGAGGTCATCAGGATCGGCCGCAGGCGCAGCCGGCTGGCCTCGATCGCCGCCTGCACCGGCGTGCGGCCGGCAAACTCCAGCTCACGGGCGAACTCGACGATCAGGATCGCGTTCTTCGCACTCAGGCCTACCAGCACCACCAGCCCGATCTGCGTGAACACGTTGTTGTCGCCGTTGCCCAGCCAGACGCCGGTCATCGCCGCGAGCAGGCCCATCGGCACGATCAGGATGATCGCCACCGGCAGGGTCAGGCTCTCGTACTGCGCCGCCAGCACCAGGAAGACCAGCAGGATGGCCAACGGGAACACCCACACGGCCGAGTTGCCGGCGAGGATCTCCTGGTAGGTCAGCTCGGTCCACTCGTAGCCGATGCCCGGCGGCAGCGTCTGTGCGGCGATGCGCTCGATCGCCTCGCGCGCCTGGCCCGACGAGTAGCCCGGCGCCGGTCCGCCGTTGATGTCGGCCGACAGGAAACCGTTGTAGCGCATCGCCCGCTCCGGCCCGAAGCTGGGCTGCACCTTCAGCAGCGCCGACAGCGGCACCATCTCGCCACTGTTCGAACGCACCTTCAGCGCGCCGACGTCCTCCGCCCGCGCGCGGTAGGCGGCGTCGGCCTGCACGCGCACGGTGTAGGTGCGGCCGAACTGGTTGAAATCGTTGACGTACAGGCTGCCGAGGTAGATCTGCAGCGTGTCGAACACCTCGGTCACCGGCACGCCGAGCTGGCGAGCCTTGGTGCGGTCGATGTCGGCATAGAGCTGGGGCACGTTGACCTGGTAGCTCGAGAACATGCCGGCCAGCTCGGGCGTCGCGTAGGCCTTGGCCATGAAGGCCTTGACCGCAGCGTCCATCGCCTCGTAGCCGAGCGAGGCACGGTCCTGCAGCTGCAGCTTGAAGCCGCCGGTCGTGCCCAGCCCCTGCACCGGCGGCGGCGGGAAGATCACCACGAAGGCGTCCTCGATCTGCGCGAACTGCTGGTTCAGCTGCTGCGCGATCAGCCCGGCCGGCAGGCCGGCCTTGCCGCGCTCCTCGAAGGACTTCAGCGGCGTGAAGACGATGCCCGAGTTCGAGCTGTTGGTGAAGCCGTTGATCGACAGGCCGGGGAAGGCGACCGCGTTGGCGACGCCGGGCTGCTTCAGCGCGATGTCGCTCATGCGCCGCATCACGTCCTCGGTGCGGTCCAGCGTCGCGCCGTCGGGCAGCTGTGCGAAGCCGATCAGGTACTGCTTGTCCTGCGCCGGCACGAAGCCGCCGGGCACCGCCTTGAACAGCAGCGCCGTCACGCCGACCAGCACCAGGTAGACCGCCAGCATGATCGCCTTGCGCGAGATCACCCGCGTGACGCCGCCGCTGTAGGCGCTCGCGCCGCGGCCGAAGAATCGGTTGAAGCCGCGGAACAGCCAGCCGAAGACCCGGTCCATGCCGCGTGTCAGCGCGTCCTTGGGGGCGCCGTGGCGCTGCAGCAGCAGCGCGGCCAGCGCCGGCGACAGGGTCAGCGAGTTGACCGCCGAGATCACCGTCGAGATCGCGATGGTCAGCGCGAACTGGCGGTAGAACTGGCCGGTCAGCCCGGTGATGAAGGCCAGCGGCACGAACACCGCGACCAGCACCAGCGCGATAGCGATGATCGGCCCCGAGACCTCGCGCATCGCGCGGTAGGTGGCCTCGCGCGGACTCAGGCCGGCCTCGATGTTGCGCTCGACGTTCTCGACCACCACGATGGCGTCGTCGACGACGATGCCGATCGCCAGCACCAGCCCGAACAGGCTCAGCGCGTTGATCGAGAAACCGAACAGGTGCATCACCGCGAAGGTGCCGACCACCGACACCGGCACCGCCAGCAGCGGGATGATCGAGGCGCGCCAGGTCTGCAGGAACAGGATGACGACCAGCACGACCAGCGCGATGGCTTCCAGCAGCGTGTGCACCACCGACTCGATCGACGCACGCACGAACTGCGTGGTGTCGTAGACGATCTCGTAGCCCACGCCCTCGGGCATGAAGCGCTTCAGCTCCTCCATCTGCGCACGCACCTGGTCGGAGATGTCGATCGCGTTCGAGCCCGGCGCGGCCAGCACCGCGACGGCGACGGCGCTCTTGTTGTCGAGCAGCGAGCGCAGCGCGTAGTCGGCGGCGCCGAGCTCGAGGCGGGCGACGTCGCGCAGGCGCGTCACCGCGCCGTCGGCGCCGGTGCGCACGATGATGTCGCCGAACTCCTCCTGCGACTTGAGCCGGCCCTGCGCGTTGATCGACAGCTGCAGGTCGACGCCGGGCAACCCGGGCGATGCGCCGACCACGCCGGCCGCCGCCTGCACGTTCTGCTCGCGGATGGCGCGCACCACGTCGCCGGCGGCGAGGCCGCGCTCGGCCATCTTGTGCGGGTCCAGCCAGGCGCGCATCGCGTACTCGCCGCCGCCCCACAGCTGCACCTGGCCGACGCCCTTGACCCGCGCGAGGCGGTCCTTGACGTTCAGCGCCGCGTAGTTGCGCAGGTAGTTGATGTCGTAGCGGTCGTTCGGCGACACCAGGTGCACGACCATGATGAAGTCGGGCGAGGCCTTGATGGTGGTGACGCCGGTGCGCCGCACCTCCTCGGGCAGGCGCGGCTCGGCCTGCGCGACGCGGTTCTGCACCAGCTGCTGCGCCTTGTCGGGGTCGGTGCCGAGCGCGAAGGTCACCGTCAGCGTCATCACGCCGTCGGTGGTCGCCTGGCTGTTCATGTACAGCATGTTCTCGACGCCGTTGATCGCTTCCTCCAGCGGCGTGGCCACCGTCTCGGCGATCACCTTCGGGTTGGCGCCCGGGTACTGCGCGCGCACCACCACGGTGGGCGGCACGACCTCGGGGTACTCGGAGATCGGCAGGCCGCGCAGCGCGATCAGCCCGGCGAGGAACATCAGCAGCGAGAGCACGCCGGCGAAGATCGGCCGGTCGATGAAGAACTTGGACAGGTTCATGTCGTCCTCGGAATCAGGAACGCGCCGCGCCGTCGCGCTGCGCCGTCACTTCGGGCTTGGCGTCCATCGCCACCTCGCGCGGCGCCAGCGCCATGCCCGGGCGCACCCGCTGCAGGCCGTTGACGACGATGCGCTCGCCGGCCTTCAGGCCCTCGCTGACCACGCGCAGGCCATTGACCGAGGCGCCCAGCTTCACCTCGCGCCAGACCGCCTTGCTGTCGGCGCCGACGACCATCACGTAGCGCTTGTCCTGGTCGGTGCCGACGGCACGTTCGTTGATCAGCAGCGCGCTGCCGGCCTTTGCCTCGCCCATGCGCAGGCGGGCGAACTGGCCGGGGATCAGGCTGCCGTCCTTGTTGTCGAACACCGCGCGCACGCGGATCGTGCCGCTCTTGGTGTCGACCTGGTTGTCGACCAGCTGCAACCGGCCCTCGAAGGGCAGCTGCGCGGTCGCCGCGGTGCCCATCTGCACCGTGATGCGCTCGATCTGCGCGCGTGCGCTGGCGCCGCCCGGCAGGTCCTTCAGCGCACGCACGATCAGCTGTTCGTCGGCGTCGAAGCTGGCGTAGATCGGGCTGACCGAGACCAGCGTGGTCAGCACCGGCGCACCCGGGCCGGCGGCCACCAGGTTGCCGGCATTGATCTCGATGCGGCCGATGCGCCCGGCGATCGGCGCGCGCACCTGGGTGTAGCCGAGGTTCAGCTTCGCCGACTGCACGGCCGCCTCGGCGGCGCGCAGGTTGGCCTCGGCCTCGCGCAGCGCATTCGTGCGCTCGTCGAATTCGCGTTGCGCGATCGCCCGGTCGTCCCACAGGCGCTGCGAGCGCTCGTGCTCGCTCTTCGCATGGGCCAGGCGCGAGCGTGCAGCCATCGCCTGCGCCTCGGCGCGTTCGACCTCGGCGGCATAGGGCGCGGAGTCGATCGTGAACAGCAGCTCACCCTGCTTCACGAGCGCACCCTCGCGGAAGTGCACCGCCTGCACGGTGCCGGCGGCGCGCGAGCGCACCTCGACACGTTCGATCGCCTCGAGGCGGCCGGAGAACTCGTGCGAGGCGGCGACCTCGCTGGCCACCACGGTGGCCACCGAGACCGGCGTGGCCGGCGGCGCGGCGGCCGGGCCGTTGGCCTCGGCCGGGCTGCTCGACAGCCCGAAGGCGGTGGCGACGATCGCGGCCAGCGCGGTCACGGCCGTCGCTGCAGCGATCGTGCCGGTGCGGCGGGACGTGTTCTTGTTCATGCGGTGCTCCCAGTGGTGGTCGTGGTGTGTTGCAGAAAGCGGTTCAGGTGCCGGCCCAGCGATGCGGCCCAGGGCCCGGGCGTGCCGGCCTGGTAGCTGCGCGGCCAGCCGGTGGCGCCGTCGATCAGCGCCAGCGTCGCCGGCACGCCGGCGTCGCGCAGGCGGGCCGCGAAGGCCAGCGTCTCGTCGCGCAGCGGGTCGTCGGCGGCGCTGGCCAGCAGCGTCGGCGGCAGCCCGGCCAGTCGCTGCGCCGAGCCCGGCGCGGCATAGGGGTGGAGCGCGTCGGCGCCACGCGCCAGGTAGGCGCGCCAGCCGTCGGCCCAGCGGCAGCCCACCGGGCCGGCCTTGGCGTCACGCTGCGAGGCGGTGCCGACGCAGACGTCGAGCATCGGCGACAGCAGGATCTGGCCGGCCAGCTCGGGCCCGGCGCGGTCGCGCGCCATCATCGCCACCGCCGCCGCCAGGTTGCCGCCAGCCTCCTCGCCGGCGACGAACAGCGGCGCGCGTGTCACGGCCAGCCGGCGGCGCTGGCGTTCCAGCCACTGCAGTGCGGCGTAGCCGGCTTCGATGGCCTGCGGAAAGGGGTGCTCCGGCGCCAGCGGGTAGGCGAGCGAGGCGACCGCCGCGCCGGCATCGACCAGCAGCCCGGCCACCGCAGCGCCCTCGTCCAGCCCGCCGGCCACGAAGGCACCGGCGTGGAAGTGCAGCACCAGCGGCATGCCGGCGCAGCGCTCGGCACAGCCATAGACGCGCAGCGCCAGCGGCGCAGCACCGGAAACTTCGACGGACTCGTCGCGCCATGTGCCGGCGGCGCTCGACGACCGGATCGGACGTGGGGTCATGGAAACGGGGGCGCCGCGCTGCCGCGGCCTGCGTGCTGCAATGCGGCAGAAGATAGGTCCGAGCGGCGCGCCGATAAATGGCCGGCGCGCTCACACGCTGTTCCGGGCGTTGAAACAATCGGCCGCCGTTTCTGCGTTTCAATCGACGCCTTCACAGGCCGCCAGGAGGGGCCGACGATGGACAAGTTTTCCGCCATGCAGGCCTATGTGCGCGTCGTCGAGGCGGGCACCTTCACCAAGGCCGCCGATTCGCTCAACCTGCCCAAGCCGACCGTCACGCGGCTGATCCAGACGCTCGAGACGCACCTGCAGACCAAGCTGCTGAACCGCACGACGCGGAGGGTCACCGTCACCGCCGACGGCGCGGCCTACTACGACCGTGCGCTGCGCATCCTCGGCGAGATGGACGAGCTCGAGTCGAGCATGTCGCGCGCCAAGGCCAACCCGCGCGGCCGGCTGCGCATCGACGTCGGCGCCGCGGTCGGCCAGATGCTGCTGATCCCGGCGCTGCCCGACTTCCACGTGCGCTACCCCGACATCCAGATCGACCTCGGCGTCACCGACCGCCCGGTCGACCTGGTCGGCGAGAACGTCGACTGCGTGCTGCGCGGCGGCGAGATCACCGACCAGTCGCTGGTGGCGCGGCGCATCGGGGAGTTCCACCTGATCCTCGCGGCAACGCCGGCCTACCTGAAGCGCCATGGCACGCCGCGCCACCCGAACGACCTGGAGGACGGCCAGCACCGTGTCATCAACTACTTCTCGCACCGCACCGGACGGCCCTTCCCGTTCAGCTTCGAGAAGGACGACGAACGCATCGAGCTGACCGGCCAGCACATCGTCTCGGTCAACGACTCCAACGCCAACCTCGCCGCCGGGCTGGCCGGCCTGGGCATCGTGCGCACCACCACCTTCATGGCCAAGCCGCACTTCGACAGCGGCGCGCTGGTGCCGCTGCTGCTCGACTGGTGCGCCGACACCATCCCGATCCACGTCGTCTACCCGCCGAACCGCCACCTCAGCACCAAGCTGCGTGTGTTCGTCGACTGGGCGGCCGACCTGTTCGCACGCAGCGACCTGATCCAGACCAAGTGCTGCCTGCCGCAAGCCGCGGCGGCGGCCGGAACCGCCGCGGCGACCGGCGAGCGCAGCGTGGTGACCGCGTAAGGCGGGGCCATGGTCACCATGTGAGCAGCGGCGCAGGCAGGACTGGGCCGCAGCGTGTGCGCTGCCTAGACTGACAGCCCCTTCGCAGCACGAGCGTTCCCATGGACATGGCCCTCGCCTCCAAGCCCCCGACCCAGCGGCCGATCGTGCCGCTGCCTGCCGACGCACGCGACGAGATCGTCGTGCACGACGTGCTGCAGACCGACGAGCGGCTGTGGGTGCCGCAGGGCAACGGCGTGTCCTTCCTGCCGCTGTGCCTGGGCGCGACGCAGGGCTACTACGTCAACCTGCTGCGCGTGCGGCGCAGCGGCGTGCTGTCCTGCCACCGCCACAGCGGCGCGGTGCACGCCCAGGTGCTGCGCGGCCGCTGGTACTACCTGGAGCACGACTGGGTCGCCGAGACCGGCTCCTTCGTGATGGAGGCACCCGGCGAGACGCACACGCTGGTGGTGCCGCCCGACGTGCCGGAGATGATCACCTGGTTCCACGTCGCCGGCGGCTACACCTACTTCGACGCCGATGGCCGGGTCACCGGCATCGAGGACGTCTTCACCAAGATCGCCAAGGCCCGTGCGCACTACGCGGCGCAGGGGCTGCCGATGGCGCAGCTCGAGCGGCTGATCCGCTGAGCCGCCCGATGGCCTCGCCGCGCCCATTCCGGCTGCAGGTCGCCGAGGCCGACATCGCCGACCTGCGCCGGCGCCTGGCGGCGACACGCTGGCCCGACCAGGCGCCTGGCGCGCCCTGGGCCACCGGCACCGACATCACCTGGCTTCGCGGTCTGGTCGAGCACTGGTGCGATCGTTTCGACTGGCGGGCCCAGGAGGCGCGGCTGAATGCCTTCCCGCAGTTCAAGGCCGCGGTCGCCGGCATCGAGCTGCACTGGCTGCAGCTTGCGGGCCGCGGGCCGGCGCCGATGCCGCTGCTGCTGTCGCACGGCTGGCCGGGCTCGGTGTTCGAGTTCCTCGAGCTGATCCCCCTGCTCACCGATCCCGCCGCGCATGGCGGCGACGCCGCCGATGCCTTCACCGTGGTCGCGCCCAGCCTGCCTGGCTACGGGCTGTCGTTCACGCCGGGGCAGGCGCGCTTCTCCCCCGAGCAGATGGCCGATGCCTTCGCCGAGCTGATGAGCAGCGTGCTCGGCTTCCGGCGCTTCGCGACGCAGGGCGGCGACTGGGGTGCGACGATCAGCGCCCGGCTGGGCTACGCGCACCCGGACAAGACCATCGGCGTGCACCTGAACCTGCTGCCGACGCCGCGCGACCCGAATGCCTTCGCGAACCCGACGGCCGAGGAGCAGCGCTACCTGGTCGAGCTGAACCGCTGGCTGAAGGAGGAGACCGGCTACAGCACGCAGCAGGCGACACGCCCGCAGACGCTGGCCTATGCGCTGACCGATTCACCGGTCGGCCTGGCGGCCTGGATCGCCGAGAAGTTCCGCGCCTGGAGCGACTGCGGCGGCGACATCGACAGCGTGTTCGACCGCGACCACCTGCTCGCCGACATCTCGCTGTACTGGTTCAGCGGCGCGATCGGCTCGTCCTTCTGGCCCTACTACACCCGCTGGCACGGCGACTGGCCGATCCCCGCCGGCGGCACCGTGAACGTGCCGATGGGCTACTGTGAGTTCCCCGCCGAGATCGTGCGCCCGCCACGCTCGCTGGCCGAGCGCATGTTCGGCGACATCCGCCGCTGGAGCGTGATGCCGCGTGGCGGCCACTTCGCGGCGATGGAGCAGCCGCAGGCGCTGGCCGAGGAGATCCGCGCGTTCTACCGGCCGCTGCGCGGCTGAGCCCGCAGCGCCGGAATCGCCTCAGGCCTTGCCCAGCGGCGGCCGCCCGAACAGCGTCGAGGCGCGGCTCATCGGCCCCAGTTCGGCGGCGGCGGCCAGCAGGGCGGGCGCGAGCGTGTGCATGCGTGCCGTCGTCAGGCGCGTGCGCGGCCCGGCGATGCTGATCACGCCGACCGCCTCGTCGCGGCGCAGCACCGGCGCGGCCATCGCCGCCATGCCGGGTGCGAACACCTCGTCGATCATCGCGTAGCCGCGCGTGCGCGCCGCATGCAGCACGCCGAGCAGCGCCTTGATCGTGGTCGGCGCCTTCGGGCCATAGTCCTTCGGTGCGCCGAAGCCCTGGCGCGAGACCAGCTCCAGCGCACGCTCGTCGCTCAGCGTCGACAGCCAGGCATGCCCGGACGACGTGCAGGACAGCCGCGCGTCCATGCCCATGTCCGGGTCGTAACGCAGCCCCTTGCGCGAGCCCTGCGCCTTGGCGACCCAGGTCAGCCGGTCGTCGTCGACCATCGACAGGCGCACCAGTTCGCCCGATTCCCTGGCCAGCCGCTCGAGCAGCGGCTCGGCGATGTCGACGATGCCGGCACTGCTGAGGAAGGCGAGCCCCAGCGAGGCCACCTTGGTGGTCAGCAGGTAGTCGCCCTGGCGGTGCAGCTGGCGCACGTAGCCATGCTGCTGCAGCTCGGCCAGCAGGCGGTGGCAGGCACTGCGCGGGATCAGCAGTTCGTCGGCCAGCGCGGTCAGCGCCATGCCCTCGGGCTGGCCGGCCAGGCGCTCGATCAGCGCCAGCCCACGTTCCAGCGCCGTCGTCACGGCAGCCTCCTTTCGCGATACGGCATCGGTTTCCAGTCTGGAACTCGCATCCGCCCAGTTTCCAGAATCGGCGCCATTCGCACCACGGAGACAACCCCATGCAACTTCGCCACACGCTCGCCGCCCCGGCCCTGCTCGCCGCGCTCGTCCTGCTCGCCCTGCCGGCACGCGCGCAGGACATGCAGGAGCGGGTCATCAAGTTCGGCCACCTGAACAACCCCGACCACCCGGTCAGCCTGGGCGTGAAGCGCTTCGCCGAACTGCTGGCGGCGAAGAGCGGCGGCAAGCTGAAGGTGCAGGAGTTCCCCTCGTCGACGCTGGGCAACGAGATGCAGCAGCAGTCGGCGCTGCAGGGCGGCGTGCAGGAGATGTCGGCGCCGGCGACGACCTCGCTGGCCGGCATCGTGAAGGAATTCGGCCTGGTCGACTTCCCCTTCGCGGTGGCCAGCTTCGCCCAGGCCGACGCGCTGCTCGACGGCCCGTTCGGGCAGGCGCTGATCGCCCGGTTGCCCGAGAAGGGCCTGGTGGCGCTGGGCTACTGGGACCTGGGCTTCCGCAACGTCACCAACAGCAAGCGCCCGATCGCGAAGCCCGAAGACCTCGACGGCCTGAAGCTGCGCGTGATCCCCAACCCGGTGTTCCTCGACACCTTCAAGGCCTTCAAGGCCAACCCGGTGCCGATGCCGTTCGCCGAGCTCTACGGCGCGCTGGAGAGCAAGGCGGTCGACGGCCAGGAGAACCCGTTCGCGGTGATCCTGTCGAACAAGTTCTTCGAGGTGCAGAAGTACGTCAGCGCGACCAACCATGTCTACGCGGCGAACATCGTGCTGGTCAGCAAGAAGTTCTGGGACAAGCTGTCGCCGGCCGAGCAGAAGATGATGGCCGACGCGGCCAGCGAGTCGCGCGCCTACCAGCGCCAGGTCAGCCGCGCGGCGGCGCAGAAGGCGGTCGGCGAACTGCAGGCCAAGGGCATGCAGTACAACGAACTGAGCGCCGCCGAGCAGCAGCGCATGGTGCAGATCGCCAAGCCGGTGACCGACCGGCTCGCCGCCACCTACGACCCGGCGCTGACCAAGCTGTACCAGGACGAGCTGGCTCGCATCCGCAAGTGAGGGCGGCATGGCACACCCGCTCTTCGTGCTGAACGGCTCCAACCTCAACCTGCTCGGCCGGCGCGAGCCGCAGCTGTACGGCTCGACGACGCTGGCCCAGATCCGCCAGCGCACCGAGGCGCTGGCCGCGGAGCTCGGCCTGGACTGCGACTTCCGCCAGACCAACCACGAGGGCCTGATGGTCGACTGGATCCAGGAGGCCTTCGAGAAAGAGGCCGCCGTGGTGATCAACCCGGCCGGTTTCTCGTTCGGCTGCGTGCCCATCCTCGACGCGCTGAAGCTGATCCGCCAGCCGCTGGTCGAGGTGCACCTGACCAACATCCACCAGCGCCCCGAGCCCTACCGCAGCTCGCTGGTCTCGCAGGCCGCGAAGGGCGTGATCTGCGGCCTCGGCCCGATCGGCTACCTGCTCGCGGTGCGTGCGGTGGCCGACGCGCTGGCACCGGCCCGGCATGGAGACGGCGCATGAACCGCCTGATCGCCGGCTACTGCCGGCTGCTCGACGCGCTGGCCGCGCTGCTGCTCGCCATGATGGTGCTGCTGGTGTTCGGCAACGTGGTGCTGCGCTATGCCTTCAATTCCGGCATCACCGTCAGCGAGGAGGTCTCGCGCTGGTTGTTCGTGTGGATGACCTTCCTCGGCGCCATCGTCGCGCTGCAGCAGCGTGCCCACCTGGGCACCGACCTGCTGATCGCCCGCCTCGGCCGGCGCGGCAGGCAGGCCTGCCTGGTCGTCGCGCAAGCGCTGATGCTCTACGCGACCTGGCTGCTGTTCTCCGGCAGCCTGGCGCAGGTGCGCATCAACCTGGACGTGCAGGCGCCCGTGACCGGCGCGCCGGTCGCGGTGCTCTACGCCTCGGCGATCGTCTTCTCGGTGTCGGCCGCGCTGCTGCTGTTGCGCGAGCTGTGGCGCGCGCTGCGCGGGCGGCTGGGCGACGACGAGCTGGTGATGGTGCAGGAGTCGGAAGACCTGGCGCAGATCGAGGCGCTGCGCATCGATCAGACGCCGCCGCTCGGCCAGGGCCCGAACTCCATGCCGTTCCGGCACTGACCACGAGGCTACCACCGTGACCGTCTTCGTCTTCCTCGGCTCGCTGCTGGCCGCGATGGCGCTCGGCGTGCCGATCGCCTACTCGCTGCTGCTCTCGGGCGTCGCACTGATGTGGCACCTGGACATGTTCGACGCGCAGATCCTGGCGCAGAACGTCGTCAACGGTGCCGACAGCTACCCGCTGCTGGCCGTGCCCTTCTTCATGCTGGCCGGCGAGATCATGAACGTCGGCGGGCTGTCGCGGCGCATCGTCCGGCTCGCGCTGACGCTGGTCGGCCACCGCCGCGGCGGCCTCGGCTTCGTGACCATCGTCGCCGCCTGCCTGCTCGCCGCGCTGTCGGGCTCGGCGGTGGCCGACACGGCGGCGCTGGCCGCCCTGCTGCTGCCGATGATGGTGCAGGCCGGCCACGACAAGGCGCGCGCCGGCGGGCTGATCGCCTCGGCGGGCATCATCGCGCCGGTGATCCCGCCGTCGATCGGCTTCGTGATCTTCGGCGTCGCCGCCAACGTGTCGATCAGCAAGCTGTTCCTTGCCGGCATCGTGCCGGGCCTGCTGATGGGCGTGGCCATCGCCTTCACCTGGTGGTGGGTGGCGAAGAAGGAGAACATCACCCCGCCGCCGCCGGCCAGCTGGGCCGAGCGTGCCCGCGCGCTGCGCGAATCCACCTGGGCGCTGGGGCTGCCGGTGATCGTGCTGGTCGGGCTGAAGCTGGGCGTCTTCACGCCCACCGAAGCCGCGGTCGTCGCCGCGGTCTACGCGCTGGCGGTGGCGACGCTGGTCTACCGCGAACTGCACCCTCGCCAGCTGTTCGAGGTCTTCGTCAGCGCGGCGCGGACCACCGCGGTGATCATGTTCCTCGTCGCCGCGGCGATGGTCAGCGCCTGGCTGATCACCGTCGCCAACATCCCCAGCCAGGCGATGGCACTGCTCGAGCCTTTCATGGGCAACCAGACGCTGCTGCTGGTGGCCATCATGCTGCTGGTGATGGCGGTCGGCACCGCGATGGACATGACGCCGACCATCCTGATCATGACCCCGGTGCTGATGCCGATCGTGCGCGCCGCCGGCATCGACCCGGTCTACTTCGGCGTGCTGTTCATCATCAACAACGCGATCGGGCTGATCACGCCACCGGTGGGCACGGTGCTCAACGTCGTCGCCGGGGTCGGCCGCATGCGCATGGACGACGTCACGCGCGGTGTGCTGCCGTTCATGGCCGCGCAGGTGGCGGTGATGTTCCTGATGGTGCTGTTCCCCTGGATCGTCACCGGCCCGGCGCGCTGGTTCGCCGGCTGAACGACACCGGCCGCATGCACTGCGGCCCGACAGACCGGGGTCGCGCGCCGCCGGTGGCGGGCTCAAGTCCCGCCCGCATCGGCCGAAGACGAGTGGCAGAGGGGTGGCGAAGCCGCCTCGAGTCCGATGCGAAGGAGGCGTGCCGCCTGCACGCTGCCCATGTTCCGTTCCGCTTCCCCGACCGCCTCCGGCGCCCCCATGCCGTCACGAGCGCGCCAGGCGCCCGTGCCCGGCAGCTCGGGGCCGGCCCTGGCCGGTCTCGCCCGCCTGCTGGAATGCAGCGCGGACGGCCTGGTGCAGGCCGACCACGGGGGGATGATCAGCTACCTCAACGCCGCGGCGCGCAGCCAGCTGGGGCTGCCCGGCGACGCCGCGGGCGGGCCGCTGCACTGGCATGAGCTGCTCGACCCGCAGGCCGGGCGGCGGGCGTGCCGCTCGATCCCGGCTGCGCTGCGCCGCGACGGCCGCTGGGAAGGTGAACTGAGGCTGCGCGGGGCCGGCGGGCACAGCGTCCCGTTCCAGATCCTCGCCGTGGCGCACCACGACGACGGCGCATCGGTGACCCACTACTCGGCCCTGCTGCGCAGCGTGGCCGGCGAACGCCAGGCTCATCAGCAGATCCAGCGTCAGGCGGACATCCTGCAGGCCATCACCGAGGCCATTCCGGCAACGGTCGTGGTCGTCGATGGCAAGGGCTGCTACCGCTTCGCCAACCGCGCCTTCGAGCGCTACTGCGGGCTCGGGCGCGAGCAGATCATCGGCCGCCGCGCGATCGACGTGCTGGGGCCCGACGAGGTCGCGCGCCGCCGGCCCTTCATGGCCCGGGCCTACCAGGGCGAGGCGGTCGAGTTCGTGCTCGACTATCCGGGCGACCAGGGCACGCAGTGGCTGGCGCTGTCGTGCATCCCGCTGAAGGTGGACGGTGTCGTCGACGGCTTCGTGGGCATCAGCCAGGACGTGACCCGCGAGCATCGCGAGCGCGACCGGCTGGTGCACCTCGCCGAGCGCGACCCGCTGACCGGCCTGCTGAACCGCGGCGGCTTCGAGCGCAGCATCGAGAACCTGATGTTCGGCGAGACGCCGACGTCGGTCGCGCTGCTCTATGTCGACCTCGATCACTTCAAGCCGGTGAACGACACGCATGGCCACCTGGCCGGCGACCGGCTGCTGCAGATGTTCGCGCAGCGCCTGCTCAAGGCCGTGCGCACCAGCGACGTGGTGGCGCGGCTCGGCGGTGACGAGTTCGCCGTGCTGCTGCCCGGCGTGCCCGATCACGGCCAGGCGGTGCTCGTGGCCGACAAGGTGCTCGCCGCGGCGCGGCAGCCCTTCGTCCTCGACGACTGCACGCTCAACGTGACGGCCAGCGTCGGCGTCGCGCTCGGGCTGCAGCCGCAGGCCGGCTGGCGCGAGCTGCTGGGCCGCGCCGACACCATGCTGTACCGCGCCAAGGCCGACGGCCGCGGCCGCGCCATGGCGTGAACGGCGGCGCGCCTCAGCCCGCCCCCAGTCCCAGCGCGCGGATCTCGGTCGCCAGCAGCTCGCCGAGCTCGTGCTGGCGCTCGGGCCCGAAGCGCGCGGTCAGCGTGCCGATCGACAGCGCGCCCATCGCATGCTCGCCGAGGCGGAAGGCCAGGCCGATGCCGGCCACGCCGGCCTCGATCGAGTCGAAGGTGATCGCGCAGCCGCGTGTGCGCACGGCGTGGGCCATCGCCAGCAGGCGCTCGAGCGGAATGCCGCGCGCCGTGTAGTCGACCGCATGGCGCTGCCAGATGCGGCGCAGCTCGTCGTCGTCCATCAGGCCGAGCAGCGCCACGCCGCCGGTGCCGGTGCCCAGCGGGCGGCGCTGGCCGACCTCGGTGGTGAGGATCTTGACCAGCGAGCCGCCGACCTCGCGGTGGTCGCACTGCACCATGTCGCCGTGGCGCACCATCAGGAACACGGTGTCGCCGGCGATGCGCGCGATGCGTTTCATGCCCGGGCCGAAACGGGTCACCAGCGGCGCCAGCGCCGGCATCAGCGAGCCCAGCATCACCGCCTGCGGGCCGAGGCGGTAGAGCTGGGCTTCGTCGCGGTCGACGAAACCCTCTTCGACCAGGCAGGTCAGCAGCCGGTAGGCGGTGCCGCGGTCCAGCCCCGATTCGCGCACCAGTTGCGCCAGCTTGACGCCGCTGTCCGAACGTTTGGCGACGCCGCGCAGCAGGCCCAGCGCGCGGCGCACGCTCTGCGCGCCGCGCACGCCTTCGTCGCGCAGCACGGCGACCGGTCCGTCGGCGAGCGTGTTCACGGCGCGGTCCGTCTCAGCGGCCGGTGAACACCGGCTTGCGCTTGGCGGCGAAGGCTTCGACGGCCTCGGCATGGTCCAACGTCAGGTTGGTCAGGCACTCGTAGGCGGTGCCGGCGTCCATGTGCCCATGCGCCAGCTGGCGCAGCGGGATGGTGTAGCCGGCCTTGGTCCAGCGGATCGCCTTGCTCGCGCCGCCGCGCAGCTTGGCGGCGATCGCGTCGACCTTGGCGTCGAGCTCGGCCGCCGGCACCACGTGGCCGATCGCGCCGAGCGACTTGGCCTCGGCCGCGCTGAGCAGGTCGCCGGTCAGCAGCAGCTCGCGCGCACGGCCGTAGCCGATGATCGCCGGCCACAGGAAGCCGCCGCCGTCGGCCGCGTTGAGGCCGACACGCACATGCGGGTCGCCGATGCGCGCCTTGTCGTCCATCACCGTGATGTCGCACAGCAGCGCCAGCGTCGCGCCCAGGCCGACGGCGTCGCCGTTGATGCGGCCGATGATCGGGATCTCGCAGTCGAGCATCGAGTAGACGATGCGCTTGGCCTCCCAGGTGACGATCTCGAAGCCCTCGGGCTCGCGGATCGCGTCGCGCATCCAGGCGATGTCGCCGCCGGCGCAGAAGGCGCGGCCGGCGCCGGTCAGCACGATGGCGCTGAGGTCGCGGCGTTCGCCGAGGTCGACGAACACGCGCGACAGCGCCTTGTGCATCTCGCCTCCGACGGCGTTGAAGCTGTCGGGGCGGTTCAGCGTGACGCGGGCGATGCGGTCCTGGACCTCGATCGTGATGGCGGGGGTGCTCATGGGTTTCCTCGTGACAAAGACAGGGTTCGGTTCAGGCCGCCAGCAGCGTGGCGCGCACGCCGATGCGCGCCAGCTGCGTCTCGGCGGCGCCGAACAGCTGCGCGCCGACGTGCAGCCGGCGGTACAGGTGGGTGAGCTGGTATTCCTCGGTGACGGCGATGCCGCCGGAGAGCTGGATCAGCGCGCCGACGCCGCGCAGCGCGCGCCGGCCGAGGAAGCTCTTGGCGACCGGCAGCGTGCTCCAGGGCCCGGCCGGCGCGGCGTCGATCTCGGCCGCCAGCCGGCCGGCCAGCGCGAGCTGCTGCTGCAGGTCGCAGAACACCTCGGCCATGCGGTGCTGGATGGCCTGCTGCGCCGACAGCGGCTTGCCGAACTGCACACGCTGCTTCAGGTAGGCCAGCGTCATCTCGAAGGCCGTCTCGAAGACACCGCTGCAATCGGCCACCAACGCGGCGGCGGCGAGGTCCAGCGCCGCCGCGGCATCGCCCGCGGGGCGCGCCGGCACACGCTCGAAGGCCAGCCTGGCGGTGGCGCGGCCGTCGACCAGCCGGGCCGGCGTGCGGGTGATGCCGGGTGCCGCGAGATCGACCAAGAGCAGCGGCGCGGGCGCCTCCAGCCGCCAGCGGCACCAGCAGATGGGTCGCGTGTTCGAGGCCGTCGACCGCCGGCACCACGCCGCTCAGCGTCTGGCCGTCCCAGCGCAGCGCAGCGCCACGCTGCGGCCGGTCGGCCATCGCCAGGCGGAGCTGCCCGGCGACCAGCGCCTCGGCCAGTTCGGGCAGCGCCTGAGCGAGCCGCGGCGCGAGCAGCAGGTGCAGGCCCAGCGCTTCGGGCCGTGCGTCGCGGCCGGCGCGGCGCAGCAGCTCGAAGGCCTGCACGGCGCCGGCGCCGAAGCCGCCCTGCGACTCCGGCAAGGTCAGCGCGGTCCAGCCCATCTCGGCGAACTGCGCCCAGGCGCCCGCGGGCTCGTGCTGGCCGTCGCGGAAGGCCGCCACCCGCTCGGCCAGCGGCGCGTGGCCGGCGAACCAGCGTTCGGCGGTATCGAGCAGCAGCGTGAGGTCGTCGTGGTCCATGGTCGCTGCCCTCACATGTCGAGGATCGCCTTGGCGATGATCGACTTCTGGATCTCGTTGGCACCGGCGTAGATCGTCACCACCCGGCGGAAGAAGTGGCGCTCGGCCCAGCCGCGGCCCTCGGGCGCGAGCAGCCCGTGGCCGTAGTCGGCACCGAGCACGATGCCGGCTTCGCCGAGCAGCGCCATCGCGGTCTCGCTGACCCGCTGCTGCAGTTCCGAGCCGCGGATCTTCAGCGTCGAGGCGGCCGGCCCGGGCTCGTGGCCCTGCATCTGCTGTGCGATCACGCCCAGCGCGGCCGATTCGAGCGCGACGAAGTCGGCGGTCAGCGTGGCCAGCTTGCGCTGCACCCAGCCCTGCTCGATCAGCGCACGGCCGTCGGCATCGGCTAGCCTGCGCGCCAGCCGGTCGAGCTCGACGATGTCGCGCTTCGTGCGCGGCGCCTGCGCGTTGTTGACACGTTCGCGGGCGAGCAGCTCCTTGGCGTAGGTCCAGCCCTGGTTGAGCCCGCCGATCAGGTTCTCGCGCGGCACGCGCACGGCGTCGAAGAACACCGCGTTGACGCTGTGGCCCTCGTCCATGGTCAGGATGGGCTGCAGCGTGATGCCGGGGTCGCGCATGTCGAGGATGAACACCGACAGCCCGGCCTGCGGCTTCGTGTCCGCATCGGTACGCGCCAGGCAGAACATCAGGTCGGCGTGGTGGCCACCGGACAGCCAGGTCTTCTGGCCGTCGATCACCCAGTGCTCGCCGTCGAGCCGCGCGCGTGTCTTCAGCGAGGCCAGGTCGGAGCCGGCATTGGGCTCCGAGAAGCCCTGGCACCAGAACTCCTCGCCGGCGAGGATCTTCGGCAGGTAGCGTGCCTGCTGCGCCGCGCTGCCGGCGGCGATGATCATCGGCCCGGCGAGGAACAGGCCGTGCACGTCGCCCAGCGGCGCGTCGGCGAAGGCGCTTTCCTCCTCGAAGATGTAGCGCTGTAGCTCGTTCCAGCCGCTGCCGCCGAACTGCTTCGGCCAGTGCGGCGCGCCCCAGCCACGCGCGTTCAGCGTGGCCTGCCAGCGCGCCATGTCCTCGCGCTCCATGTGCAGGCCGCCGCGCGTCTGAAGCACCAGGTGGTCGTCGAGGTGCGTCTTCAGGAACTCGCGTACCTCCTGTCGGAATGCGCGCAGTTCGGGTGTGTCGAAGATGCTCATGTCAGTCGAGTTCCGGCAGCAGCACCAGCGAGCCGGTGGTGCCGCGCGATTGCAGCGCGCGGTGCGCCTCGGCGGCGTCGCGCAGCGCGAAGCGGCCGCCGATGCGCACCTGCAGCTCGCCGCGCGCGATCAGGCCGAACAGCTGGTCGGCGGCGGATTGCAGATCCGGGTGCGTGCGCACATAGGCGAACACGCCGGGCACCGAGACGCTCAGCGAGCGCGCCGGGCCGAGGTCGGCCAGGTTCACGCTGGGCAGACCCTCGGCCACCTGGCCGAGGTTGACGATCTGGCCGAAGGGCTTGATGACGGTCAGCGACTCGTGGAAGACGCTGCCGCCCAGGCCTTCGAAAACATAGTCGACGCCCTGCCCGTCGGTCAGCCGCTTCACGCCGGCGGTGAACGGTTCTTCGCTGCCGACGATCACCTCGTCGCAGCCCTGTGCACGCGCCAGCTCGGCCTTGGCCGGTGAACCGACGACGCCGATCACACGCAGGCCGAAACGCTTCGCCCACTGCGTCAGCAGCGAACCGAGACCGCCGGCCGCGGCGTGCACGAGGATGGTCTGACCCGGCTCGGGCCGGGTCACCTTGTGCAGCAGCATGTGGGCGGTCAGGCCCTGCAGCGTCGCCGCGGCGGCCTGTTCGTGGCTGACGCCCTCGGGCACCTTGACGACAAAACGCTCCGACAGGTTGCGCAGGCTGGCGTAGCTGCCCACCGGCGGGCAGGCGTAGGCGACCCGCTCGCCGACGCGAAAGCGCGACGCGCCCTCGCCCAGCGCCACCACCTCGCCGGCCGCTTCGACGCCCAGCACACCCGGCAGCGCCGGCAGCGGGAAGACGCCGCGGCGGTGGTAGGTGTCGAGGTAGTTGATGCCGACCGCATGCTGGCGGATCTGCACCTCGCCGCGCGCCGGCGGCGGCACGGCGATGGCCTCGTGTGACCATCGCCTCCGGCCCGCCGTAGGCGTGGATGCGCACCGCGTGTTCGCTGCGTGCCGTTGCTCATGAGGCCAGTAGCTGCTCGCGCAGCTCACGTTTGAGGATCTTGCCCATCGGGTTCTTCGGCAGCGCGGCCAGCAGGTGCCAGCGCCGCGGGGTCTGGTAGTCGGCCAGGTGCTGCGCGCAGAAGGCACGCAGCGCGTCGGGGTCCAGCGTGGTGCCGGGCGCGGCGACCACGCAGGCGGCGATGTCCTCGCCCAGCCCGGCATGCGGCACCGCGACCACCGCCGCCTCGGCGATGCCGGGGTAGCGGTAGATCACCTCCTCGACCGCCGCCGAGGCGATCTTCAGTCCGCCGCGGTTGATGATGTCCTTCTTGCGGTCGACGAAGTGCAGGTGGCCCTCGTCGTCGAAACGTCCGATGTCGCCGGTGCGCACCCAGCCGTCGACGAAGGTCTGCGCCGTCGCTTCCGGGTTGCGCCAGTAGCCCAGCGCCGCCGACGGGCCGGAGAAGACGATCTCGCCGCTCTCGCCGGGCGCCACCGGGTTCAGGGCCTCGTCGACCACACGCACCGCGCAGCCCGGCTGCGGCGCGCCGATGCAGCCGGCCTTGCGCGGCAGCAACCAGGGTGCGAGGAAGGTGCCGGCCGGGCCGGTCTCGGTCATGCCCCAGATGTGCACCTGGTCGACCCAGGGCCAGCGGGCGCGGAACTTGGCGATCACCTCGGCCGGCATCACCGCGCCGCCGTAGCCGAGCCGGCGCACGCGCGACAGGTCGTAGCGGCCCTTCGGATACTCGTCGACCAGGAAGTGCAGCGGCGCGGTCACGCCGTGGTAGACCGTCGTGCCCTCGCTCTCGATCAGGCGCAGGCGGCCGGCGTTGTCCAGCGTGCTCGGCTCGAGCACCACGCCGGCGCCGCTGACCCAGGCGGCCATGCAGGCCATGTTCAGCACCGAGCTGGTGTACAGCGGCCAGGCACCCTGGTAGGTGTCCTGCGCGCTGAGGCCGATCGCGCCCGAGATCGCGAAGCCGCAGGCCAGCTGGCTGCGCTGGTTATGGGCGACGGCCTTGGAGCGTGCCGTGGTGCCCGAGGTGAACAGCAGCACGCTGGGCGCCTCGGGGTCCGGCGGTTCCGGCAGCACGAACTCGGCGAACTCACGTTCCGGCTCGGGCCAGCTGCCGGGCTCGCCCACAGGGCCGTCGACGAGCAGGCGCTGAGCCGCCGGGAACAGCGCCGCGACACGTGCCGCGGCCTCGCGCGTCGTCACGACGAAGGCCGGCTCGACCAGCTCCAGCGCATGGCGCAGCTCCTCGTCGGAGGCGCGCACGTTCAGCGGCGAGACGATCGCCCCCAGCCGCCAGCAGCCCAGCGCCGTCAGCACACCTTCGCGCACCGCGTCGTTGTTGAGGAACAGCGCGACCCGCTCGCCCGGCCGCAGGCCACGCAGCGCCAGGCCGCGCGCGACGGCGTCCATGCGGATCACCAGCTGTGCGAAGCTCAGCCGGTCGCGGTGGCCACGCCAGCTGCTCGCTGACAGCGCGAGCTTGAACGGGTGCTGCATCGCGCGCCGGCGCAGCAGCGCGGCGATGCTCAGCCCGTGCAGCTCGTTGAAGCGGTTCAGTTCGTCGATCACGATCGTGTCGTTCAGGCGATCGAATAGCCGCCGTCGACCGGCAGCGTCACGCCGGTGATGTAGCCGGCGTCGTCGGAGGCCAGAAAGGCGGCTGCCTTGGCCACGTCCGACGGCTGGCCCCAGTGGCCGGCCGGCAGCCGCTTGAGGATGGGGCCGGCACGCTCGGGGTCGCTGAAGGCGTTGACCGACATGCGGGTGTCGATCCAGCCCGGCGCGATCGCGTTGACGCGGATGCCCTCGGCCGCGTAGGCCACCGCCAGCGCCCGCGTCAGCGACACCACCGCGCCCTTGCTGGCCGAGTAGCCGGGGTTGCGGCCGGAGCCGAAGGTGCTCCACATCGACGCGAAGTTGATGACGCTGCCATGGCCTTCGGCCAGCGCGGCGCGGAAGCTGACGCAGGCCAGCTGCGTGCCGTGCAGGTTGACATCGACCACCTTGCGGAAGCCGGCCACCGAATGCTCGCGGCCCTCGTGCAGGATGATGCCGGCGGCGTTGGCGAGCAGCTTCAGGCGTGGCGTGCGTGCGGCGACCGCGGCGATCGCCGACTCGTCGGTGATGTCCATTCGCTCGAACGTGATGCCCGAGCCGTCCAGGCCGGGCTCGGTGTCCAGGCCGAGTGCGATCACGCGCCAGCCGCGCTGTCGCAGTTCGAGGCCGGTGGCCAGGCCGAGGCCGGTGCCGCCGCCGGTGATCACGGCCAGGGGGGAGTTGTCGGTGGCGTTCATGCGCGCATCAGTAGGAAGAGGCGGAAGAGAGTTCCTCGAGCCGGCGCATCGCCGCCTCGAAGTCGGCGGCGGCCAGCGGCTGCTCGAAGTGCTTCAGGTGCGGCGCGGTCATCGCGCCTTCGGCGATGCGCGCGAAGACGCTGCCGTCGGGCGCGGCCACGCCCAGTTCGCGCAGCGAGGTGGCCAGGCCGACCGCACGATGGAAGCGCAGCTGCTCGGTCATGAAGGCCGGCGAGCGGCGCTCGAGCATGAACTGCACCAGCAGCCCGTAGCCGACCTGCTGGCCGTGCAGCGTGACGGCGATCTCCGGCACGCGGGTCAGCCCGCGTGTCATCGAGTGGGCGATCGACAGGCCGCTGTTCTCGAAGGCCAGCCCGGCGAGCAGCACCAGTGACTCGGTGAGCCGCTCGAAGGCCTCGTCGGGCTCGCCGCGGGCCAGCGCCTGCAGGCCGGCGACGGCGTCCTCGCGGATCACGCGCTCGCAGGCCAGCGAGATCTGCTCGGCCGCGATGGTGCTGCGCCCGCCGAACAGGTTCAGTCCCTGCGCACCGCGTGCCTGCTGGCCCTCGAACAGCTTGCACAGCGCGTCGCCGATGCCGGAGACCAGCAGCGCCCGCGGCGCCTTCACCAGCACCGCGGTGTCGACGATCACCACGTCGGGGTTGCGCGGCAGGTGCTCGACCGACTGCATGCGATGGTTGTCGTCGTAGTAGACGAAGGACTCGCTGCACGGCCCGTCGTTGGACGCCGAGGTCGGCAGCACGACCAGCTTCGCGCCGAGTTCGCGCGACACCGCCTTGCCGCTGTCCACGCCCTTGCCGCCGCCGGCGGCGAGCACCACGTCGGGCACACGCCCCGCTGCGGTCGCCTCGGCGACCAGTCGCTGCACCATCGCCCGCGTGACGTCGCCGCGCACCTCGACCCACGACAGCTCCATGCCCTGTGCAGCGCAGCTCTCGGCCAGCGCTGCGCGCAGCAGCTGCGCGACCACCGCATCGGCGACCAGCAGCGGCCGCCGCCCCAGGCCGGCGGCCAGCTTGCCGACCAGGCCCAGCGCGCCCGGCCCCTGGTAGTAGCGGTGCGCCGAACCGAAGGCGCGGATGCGGCCCATGTTCACGCCCAGACTCATTTCAGCCAGGCTCCCACGCGCTCGATGATCCGGCCGGTGCTCAGGCCGTACTTGTCGAGCAGCCAGGCGTGCGAGCCGCACTCGGTGAACTGGTCGGGGATGGCGATCTTCAGCAGCGGGCGCTGCAGCCCGGCCTCGTAGAGCGCGTCGATGGCCAGCGTCGCCAGGCCGCCGCTGGCGACGTGGTTCTCGCACACCACCAGCCGGCGCACCGAGGCGGCGAACTCGACCAGCCCGGCGGCATCGAAGGGCTTGATCGACGCCGTGTGGAACACGCTGCTGGCGATGCCCTGCTTCGCGAGCGCGGTGCGCGCGTCGAGCACACGCTCTGTCATCGAGCCGGTCGAGACGAAGCCGACGTCACGGCCGTCGCCGATCACGTGGCCCTTGCCGATGCGCACCTGGTGCGTCGCCGGGTCGAACACCACCGGCACGTTGGCACGCAGCAGCCGGCAGTAGACGGTGCCGGGGATGTCGGCGGCCATCGCGGCGATCTGCATCATCTCGGTGGCGTCGCAGGGGTCGAGTACCGTCATGTTCGGGATCGAGCGCATCAGCGCCAGGTCCTCGTTGGCCTGGTGGGTGCCGCCGTAGCCCGAGGCGAGGCCGGGGTTGCCGGCGAACATCTTGACGTTCTCTTCGCTGTGCGCGCAGGCGATGGCGAGGAAGTCGTAGGCCCGCCGCGTCGCGAAGGTGCCGTAGGTGGTGCAGTAGGCGACCTTGCCGACCTTGGACAGGCCGGCCGCCGTCATCACCAGCGACTGCTCGGCCATGCCGACGTTGAAGAAGCGGTTCGGGTGCTTGTGGCGGAAGTCGGCGGTGTCGGTGTACTTGCCGAGATCGGCAGTCAGCAGCACCAGTTCGTCGTGCGACTCGGCCGCCTTCAGCGTGCCGACCGCGAAGGGCGCGAACATCGCCGGGCGGCCGACCACGGCCTCCGATTCGCTCATCGCCAGCGTGCGGGACTTGACCTCAGACATTCTCGATCTCCAGTTCGCGGGCCACGTCGTCCCATTCGTCGGCGTCGATGCGCACGAAATGCGCACGGTCGCGTTGTTCGATGCGCTTGACGCCACGGCCGGGCTTGGTGCGCATCACCACCGCCTTCGGCTGGCCCTCGCGCACCCGTGCCCAGGCGAAGGCGGCGAGCAGCTGCTCCAGGTCGTTGCCGTCGATCTCGCGCACCGCCCAGCCGAAGGCGGCGAAGCGGCCGGCCACCGGCTCGATGTTCACCACCATCGGGCCGTCGGCCTGGATGCCGTTGCAGTCGATCCAGCAGACCAGGTTGTCGAGCTTGAAGCTGCCGGCGGTGGTCGCCGCTTCCCAGGTCGAACCTTCCTGCAGCTCGCCGTCGGAGGTCTCGACGTGGATCTGCGAGCTGCGGCCGTCGAGCCGGTAGCCCAGCGCCGCGCCGACCGCGATGCCCAGGCCATGGCCCAGCGAGCCGCCGGTCATCTCGACACCGGGCACATGGCCTTCCATCGTGCTCATCTCCAGCGGGCTGCCGTCGGCGCCGTAGCTGGGCAGCGTGGCCGGGTCGATCACCCCGAGCTCGGCCAGCGCGGCCCACATCGCGATCGAGTAGTGGCCGGTGGACAGGTAGAAGCGCTTGCGTTCGGCGCGGGTGAAGTCCAGGTCCTCGCGGCTGAACTCGTGGAAGTACAGCACCGCCAGGTAGTCGGCCAGGCCCAGGCCCTGGCCGAGGTAGCCCTGGCCCTTGCCGCGCGCCTGCTGGATCATCTTGCGGCGCAGGTTCAGCGCCACGCCGCGCAGCCGCGCGACGGTGGCCGCATCGGCCGGTTTGGATTCGAGGACCGCTGACATCGTGTTCGTTCTCCTTGCTTACATGCCGAGGTAGGTGCTGCGCAGGTGCTGGTCGGCGAGCAGCTCGCTGCCGCTGCCCGACAGCGTGATGCGGCCGTTCTCCAGCACATGGCCGTGGTCGGCCATCTGCAGCACCTTGAAGACGTTCTGCTCGATCACCAGCACGGTGACGCCGAGCGCGCGGATGCGCTGGATGGATTCGAAGACGCGGTCGACCATGATCGGCGCCAGGCCCAGCGAGGGCTCGTCCAGTGCGAGCACGCTGGGCTTGGCCATCAGCGCGCGGCCGACCGCGACCATCTGCTGCTGCCCGCCGGACAGCGTCGAGGCCGGCAGCTTCTGCCGCTCCTCGAGGATGGGGAACAGCTCGAAGACTTCCTTCAGCGTCTGCTCGCGCGCCGCACGGGCGCGCGGGTTGTGCGCGCCGACCAGCAGGTTCTCGCGGATCGACATGCCGCCGAACAGCTGCTTGCCTTCGGGCGACTGCACGAAGCCCGAACTGACCACCTCGTGCGGCGGCAGCCCCTGCAGCGGCCGGCCGTTCAGCACGATCGTGCCGCCGCTCGGCTTGAGCAGGCCGGAGATGGTGCGCAGCAGCGTGGTCTTGCCGGCGCCGTTGGCGCCGATCAACGCGACCAGCTGGCCGGGTTCGATGCGCAGCGACAGGCCGCGCAGCACCGCGACGTCGCCATAACCGACCGTCAGGTCGCGGATCTCAAGCGCCGGCGTCGACATAGTCGTCTCCGAAGTAGGCCTTCAGCACCTCGGGCTGCTTCACCACGTCGGCCGGTTCGCCGTCGGCGATCAGCTCGCCGTGGTGCATCACGATCACACGATGCGACAGGCCCATGATCACCTTCATGACGTGTTCGATGATCAGCACGGTGACGCCGCGCTGGTGCACCTTCTTGACCAGCTCGACCATCGCCAGCGCCTCCTGCGGCGTGGCGCCGGCGACCACCTCGTCCATCAGCAGCAGCTCGGGCTCGGTGGACAGCGCGCGGCCCAGCTCGACCTTGCGGCGCTCGAAGGCGGTGAGGTTGTCGGCGTCGGTGTCGGCCAGCGCGCTCATGCCGAGGAACTCGAGCAGCTCGTCGGCGCGCGCCTCGCTGCGGGCGCGGTCGTTGGTCTTGACCAGGCTGCCGACGACCAGGTTCTCGCGTGCGCTCATGCCGCCGAAGGGCTTGGAGAGCTGGAAGGTGCGCGCGATGCCGGCCTTGCAGACGTCCCAGGGCTTGCGGCCGGTGATGTCGCGCTCGCCGAGCAGGATGCGGCCCTGATCGGCGGCGACGAAGCCGGCGATCATGTTGAAGGCGGTGGTCTTGCCGGCGCCGTTGGGGCCGAGCAGGCCGAGGATCTCGCCGCGCTTCAGCGTGAAGGACAGTTCCTTCACCGCCTGCACGCCACCGTAGCGCTTGGCGATCTTGTCGACGGTCAGCAGCACCTCGCTCATCGCACGCTCCTTCCGAGCAGGCGGCGGCCGAAACGCTGGATCGGGTCGAGCAGGCCCTTGGGCAGGTAGAGCACGGCGACGATCAGCACCAGCCCGTACAGCACCAGGTGCAGGCCGGGCAGCTGGCCGCCCAGCCAGGTGCGCGTGAACTCGGCCACCGGCGCGAGGAATGCGGCGCCGATCAGCGGGCCGAACACCGTGCCCTGGCCGCCGATGATGGACATCAGCGCCATGTCGATGGACAGCTCGGTGCCCATGTTGCGCTCCGGGTTGATGAAGCGGATGAACTGCGCGTAGAAGCTGCCCCCCAGCGCGGTCATGAAGGCGCTGATCGCGTAGGCGGTCAGCGTGTAGCGCGTCGGGTTGATGCCCAGCGACTCGGCGGCGTCGCGGTCGCCGCGGATCGCCTTCAGGCACACGCCCAGGCGGCTGCGCTCCATCAGCGCGGTGATGGCCATCACCACCACCAGCATCGCCAGGATCACGTAGTAGTAGGGCAGCTTGCCGTCGAACTGGAACATCGCCCAGCTGGTGCCGATCAGCGGCACCGACAGGCCTTCCGAACCCTTGATCGCGATGCCGAAGACATGGTCGGTGTTCTCGACCCAGATGCGCACGATCTCGGCCACCGCGATGGTGGTCAGCGCGAAGTACGGGCCGCGCAGCCGCATGGTCGGGAAGCCGATCAGCACCGCCAGCACGGCGGCGAGCAGGCCGCCGACCAGCATGCCCAGCCAGGGCGACAGGCCGATGCCGGTGAGCAGCAGCACCGAGCAGTAGCCGCCGACGCCGCTGAACACCGAGTGGCCGAACGACACCTGTCCGACGTAGCCGCACATCAGGTTCCAGGCGCTGGCCAGGTAGGCGAAGTACAGCACCATGATCAGGCTGTGGACGAAGAATTCGTCGCGCACCACCAGCGGCGCGGCCAGGCCGGCCAGCAGCAGCACCACGGCGATCATCGCCGTCGTGCCCGGCCGCGCGGCCGCGGCGGCGGGCCGCGGCACGGCAGCCAGCGTGGCCGAGGAGGAGGAAATGCCCTGCATCGCGCCCTCCTTCACTTCTTGCCCATCAGGCCCTGCGGCCGCAGCAGCAGGATCAGGATGAACAGGCCGAGCGAGAAGATCGCCGCCGTCGGCGTGGCGACGAACTGCGAGGCGACCGACTCGAACAGGCCGATCACCACGCCGCCGACCAGCGAGCCGGCGATGCTGCCGATGCCGCCGAGCACGACGACGATGAAGCTCTTGATGCCGAAGGACAGGCCGACCTGCGGCGTCAGCGGGATGAAGGGCGCGATCAGGCAGCCCATCACGCCGACCAGCGCGCAGCCCAGGCCGAAGGTCAGGTTGTAGATGCGCGGCACGTCGATGCCCGACATCGCCGCGGCATCGCGGTTCTGCGCAGTGGCGCGGATCGCGCGGCCGGTGTCGGTGCGCGCCAGCCACAGCGCCAGGCCGCCGGCCATCGCCAGCGCGACCACGGCGGCGACGATGCGGAAGGTGTTGAGCGGGAAGTCGCCGACCATCACGGTGGTCGTCTCGATGGCCGACGTGGCCGAGCGCACGTTGGGCCCGAAGGCCATCAGCGCCAGGTTGTCGATCACGATGTAGACACCGGCGGTGAGCAGCAGCGCGCTGATCGGCTCGACCACCAGCGCACGTTCGCGGCGGATCAGCGGCGCGACGATCAGCGCCTGCACCGCATAACCGAGCGCGAACATCAGCGGCGCGGCGATCACGATGCTGACATAGGGGTCCAGGCCGGCGATCTTCTGCAGCCAGAAGGCGGTGAACATCGCCAGCATCAGGAACGAGCCGTGCGCGAAGTTGACGATGCGCAGCACGCCGAAGATCAGGCTCAGGCCGAGCGCGATGCCGCCGAGCATCGCGCCGACCAGCACGCCGTTCAGAGCGGCAAAGGTGAGTACGTACCAGTCCATGGCGGGCTTCCGTCTCGTGAGGGCAAGGCTCCGCCCTGGCCGCCGGCGCGGGGCCGGCGGCAGGGAGGCTTCGTTTCAGGGTTGGCTCAGTTGCTGCCGCGTGCCGACCAGCCTGGCACCGGCCACACCGGCTTCGTCGAGGCCATGCGGTTCTCCTGCGGCCACACGGTGCGGCGCTTGCCGTCGATGTTCTGCGAGATCACGCCGTGGGCGTAGGTGTTCTGGCCCTGCTCGTCGAACTTGATGCGCTGGTAGCCGGTGAACAGCGCCGGGCCGGAGGTGATGTCGGTAGTCGCCAGCGCGTCGCGCAGCTTCTGGCGGTCGGCGCTCTTGGCACGCTCCAGCGCATCGGAGATCACGTAGATCGCCGAGACGCCCTGCGACACGTAGGCGCTCATGCCGTAGCCGAGGATCTCGCGGGCGCGCTTGTCGACTTCCTGCAGGCGCGGATCCTTGTTGGCGTCGAGGATGTCGATCTGCCAGTCTTCCTGCACGAAATAGTAGGCCACCGACTTCGGCGCCACCGTCGCGTAGAAGCTCGGGTCCTCGGTGCCGCCGCCGGCCGAGTGCACGCCGAACGGCAGATCGAGCCGCTGCTCGGCCATCTGCCGCGTGAACAGCAGCTGGTCGGGCGTGTACAGCGCGAGCACCAGCGCGTCGGCCTTGGCCGAGCGGATCTTCAGCAGCTGCGAAGTGAAGTCGACCTGGTTGGGCGGCGCCGGCTCGTCGAGCGCGATCTCGATGCCGCGCTGCGCGGCCAGCTTGCGGATGTTGGCGGCATGCGAGCGGCCCCAGTCGCTGCCCTCGTAGAACAGCGCCACGCGCTTGACCGCCTTGCCGGTCTCCTTGGCCAGCAGCTCGATCGCGTCGAGCTGCTCGCGCGCGTCGTAGGTGGCCTTGTTGTTGATGCGGAAGACGTACTTGAAGTTGCGCTCGGTGATCTCGTCCTTCACCGCGCCGACCACCACCCAGGCGGTCTTGTTGCGCTCGGCCACCTCGGTGGCCGGGAAGGTCACCGCGCTGTTGAAGGCGCCGCACATCACCGCGACGTTCTCGCGCTGGATCAGGCGTTCGGTCTCCGACACGCCGACGTCGGCCTTGGACTGCGAGTCGCCGAACACGGCCTCGAGCTTGGCGCCGTTCATGCCCTTGATGCCGCCGGCCTTGTTGATCTGCTCGACCGCGGCGATCACGCCGGCGCGGGTCTGGTTGCCCACCGCGGCGGAGCCGCCGGACAGCGGTAGCACGCAGCCGACCTTGACGGTGGCCTGCGCGAAGGCGGCGCTGCCGGCGAGCATCAGGCCGGCGGCGAGGAGGTGCCGCACGAGGGCGCGGCGCGGGGAAGAAGCGTTCATCGTTGTCTCCGTTCTGATGTCGTTGTCGACGGTCTCAGTATCGAAACCGCCCGCGATTGCGGCAAAGGGAAGTGGTCCGATTGATCATCATGTGAACTCAGCGATTACACGGTGCACATCGGATCTCACGCTTCAAACACCGGGGCGCGGTGCGTAGAAGGTGGCGTGGCCGCGCGCGATCACGCGCGCGCCGACGCACAGCTCGCAGTCGCCGAAGCGCACGCGCCCGGCGATCTTGGTCAGCGCGACATGGGCCTCGATCCAGTCGCCGTCGCCCGACGCGTCGATGAAGTCCATCGAGAGGTTCAGCGTCAGCGTGGTCTCGACCGCATCGGTGACGCGCGCGAGGTTCATGCCGATCGCCACGTCGGCCAGCGTGGCCAGCATGCCGCCGTGCACGACGCCGTAGCGGTTGACATGCGCAGCGCTGGCCCGGAAGGCGATCGAGTAGACGCCCTCGCCCGAGCGCTTCGCGTACAGCGGGCCGACGAGGTCGAGGAAGCCCTCGTCCAGCGGCGCCGGCGCGTAGCCCGCCGGCAGCGGTGCAAGGGCTCTCATCGCAGCGGCGAGAAGGTGGTCGGCTTGAGCAGCCGCGTCTCCATGCGCACGATCCACGGCAGCACCTGGTCGGCATAGGCCAGCCAGCGGGGGTCGGCCCACATCGCGGCGCGGCGGCGCTCGCGTTCGGCGAGGTCGGAGTAGACCCACATCTGCATCACCGTGTTGAGCTCGCCGGTCTCGGCGGTGAACACGCCGATCAGCTGGCCGAGGTGCTGCTTCATCAGCGGGATGCCTTCGGCCTCGAACAGCGCCAGGAAGCGGCGGAAGTTCGCCGGCTGGAAGGCGTAGTTGCGCTCTTCGACGACCATCGCCTCAGGCGTCCAGCTTGATGTTGGCCTTGCGGATCACCTCGCCCCACATCGCCGCCTGCGCGCGCACGAGACGGGTGAACTCGGCGCTCGTGGCCGGTGCCGGCTCTACACCGATCTCGGCCAGGCGCTTGCCGACGGCGTCGCTCTTCACCGCCTTCATCAGTTCGGCGCTGAGCCGCTCGACGGCGGCCGGCGGCGTCGCGGCCGGCGCGATCATGCCCTGCCACGAGTAGGCCTCGAAGTCGGCCAGGCCGGCCTCGGCGACGGTCGGCACGTCCGGCAGCACCGCCAGGCGCTGCGGCATCGACACCGCCAGTGCACGCAGCTTGCCGGCCTTGATGAAGGGCATGCTCGACGCGGTGTCGACCAGCATGAACTGGATCTGCCCGGCCACCAGGTCCTGCAGGCCCGGCGCCGCGCCCTTGTACGGCACGTGGTTGTAGCGTGCGCCGGTGCGCTGCTGCAGCAGCTCCATCGCCACGTGGTTGGGCCCGCCCAGGCCCGGCGTGCCGTAGCTCAGCGAGCCGGGCTTGGCCTTGCCGGCCTCGATGAACTCGCGGAAGTTCTGCAGCGGCACCGCCGGGTGCACCAGCAGCGCGTAGGGGAAGCGCGCCAGCCCGCCGACGAACACGAAGTCCTTCTCCGGCGCATAAGCCAGCTTGGGGAACAGGTGCTGGTTCAGCGCCAGCGTCGCGTTGTCGGCCGAGCCGATCACGTGGCCGTCGGCCCCGGCCTGCGCGACCGCGGCGGCGCCGATCGCGGTGTTCGCGCCGGGCTTGTTCTCGACCACGATGGTCTGGCCCAGCGCCGGCCCCATCACCTGCGCGACGGTGCGCGCGACGATGTCGGTGCCGCCGCCGGCGGCATACGGCACGACCCACTGGATCGTCTTGCTCGGGTAGCTGCCTTGCGCGAAGGCGCGCGTCGCGGCCAGGCCGGCGGCGCCGAGGATCAGCTGGCGTCGTTGAAGCTTCATCGTGTCTCCGTGTGGTTGTCGAGAGAGGGGGCGACGCGCTCGCGCACGCCGCCGAAGGTGGCCCAGGAGCCGGCGACCAGCCAGCCGGCATCGGCGGCGAGGTTGGCGCCGGTGATCACCGCCGCCTCGTCCGAGAGCAGGAAGGCGATCACGCGGGCGATGTCGGCCGGCGCGATCAGCACGCCCAGCGCGCTGTTGTGCCTGAGCTTCTCGGGGTCGCGCAGGCCGAGGTCGATCTGCTGCTGCAGCGCGGCCGTGACCGTGTAGCCGGGCGACACGCAGTTGACGCGCACGCCCGAGCGGCCCCATTCGGCCGCCAGGCATTCGGTCAGCGAGATCACCGCCGCCTTGGCCGGCGAGTAGGCGTGCAGCGGCATCGAGCGCATGCCGGCCACCGAGGCGATGTTGACGATGGCGCCGCGGCCGCGCTGCGCCATCGCGCTGCCGAACTCGGCGCAGCAGTGGTAGGTGCCCTCGAAGTCGATCGCCACCACGCGGCGGAAGTCCTCGATCGCCAGCCGGTGCGGCGCTTCGGGCGACTGCACGATGCCGGCGCAGTTGACCAGCAAGTCGACCACGATCCCCGCGGCGGCGAGCTGCGCATGGGCCGCGGCGACGGCAGCACGGTCGGCCACGTCGAAGGCGAGTGCCTGCGCGCCGAGCGGGCCGGCGGCCTCGCGGCAGCGCGCCAGGTCGAGGTCGGCCAGCACGACACGCGCGCCGCGTGCGGCGAGCAGTTCGGCGCAGGCCAGGCCGATGCCGCTGGCGCCGCCGGTGATCAGGGCGGTGCGGCCGGCGAAGGCGGCGGATGTTGGATCTGGGCGAGTTCATGGATCGAGAAGGCAAAGGCTGTCCCTGCAGCCGCGCGCGAGGCGTCAGCCGGTTGCATGCAATCGGTTGGAGTGAATCGGCGGCGTCAGTCGGTCTCGCCCACCACGCGGCTGACCGCGGCCGGGCCGAAGCGCGCCGCATCGAGGATTTCGGACCAGTGCCGGCGCAGCACCTGCCCGGCCTCGTAGACATGCTCGCGCATCAGCATCTCGGCACGCGAGCCCTGGCGCTGCTTGATCGCGTCGAGCACACGCACATGGGCATCGTGCGAGCGGCGCACGATGTCGATCGAGCGCCAGAAGACGACGCGGTTGGAGGCCAGCGGCAGGTCGTGGGTCTTGCGCACGAACTCGCGCAGTTGCTGGTTGCCGCAGGCCTGCAGGATCACGGTGTGGAAGTCGACGTTCATCGCCTGGTAGCGCTGGTGGTCGTCGGCGCGCAGCTCGGCGCCGCCCAGCATGCCCTCGCCGACGGCGACGCAGCGCTCCATCGTGTCGATGTCGCGCCCGTTGGCGCCCTGCTCGGCGACCAGGCGGCAGGCCATGCCTTCCAGCGTCGCGCGCAGGTCGTAGGCCTCGAGCACCTCGTCGATGCTGAACTCGCGCACCCAGTAGCCGCGGTTCGGTGCGTAGCGCACCAGGCCCTGCTCGGTCAGCGCCTTCAGCGAGGCAACCACCGGCGTGCGCGACACGCTCATCTCGTCGGCCAGCGCCGTCTCGGTCAGGCGCTGACCGGGCCGGTAGACACCGCTGAGGATCAGGCTGCGCAGCCGCGTCGTCGTTGCATCGGCCAGTGTCGCGGAGCCGTTGTCACCTGCTTGTTGCATGCAAAGTTCCTTGATTGCATGCAATATAGCCATGATGGAGGCGTTTATGGGTCTGGTTTTCCCTAGATTTGGCGACAATGCATGCAATGCGCTGGCCGCGTCCCCGTCGGCATCGAGGCGGCAAACGCGCACCCGCAAGCCTCGGCAACCGAAAAGCAAAAAGCCCGGCACCTTGCGGTACCGGGCTTTCGACTGTCTTTGGTCGGGGTGGCGGGATTCGAACTCGCGACCCCTTGCACCCCATTCTTGATTGTGACCGTCCCGCATCGTTTCAGTGCGTCCCAGGAGATCTCATAATCTCTTTTAAATCAACAACTTGCATCAACTTTTGGTCCGGTGACGTCTCGCAAAGTGTCGTCCAAGCGCGCAGAATTCTGTTGCCAATACTGTTGCCAAGCTCCCCAGGGAGCCATTCCGGACACCTGCATGGCACGCACCGCAAAGACGCACCGGCTCACCGCCTTGGCGCTCAAGAAGTATGCCGAAGACCAGGCCGCAACCGCCCCTCTGCATGACGGCGGCGGGCTCTACCTGCGCAAACGCGACACCTCCCTGCATTGGGTCCTGCGACTGACCGATCCGGCCACTGGCGCGCAGCAGTGGCATCGACTGTTTCCCGACGACCCTCTCGGCGTCTACCCGCACAAGTCGCTGGCCGACGCCCGGGCCGAGGCGAAGCAGTTGTGGAGCACCCGATCAGCCGGCGTCGACCCGCGCGCCGAGCGCCGCCGTCGCATCGAGGCCGAGCAGCAGGCGCAGGACGAGGCTCGCCTGGCCGCCGAGCGCAGGCTCACGGTGCGCAAGCTGTTCGACCGCTGGGCAGCCATCGACTTGGCCCCGCGAATCAGCACTGATGGCCGCCGACTCGGCCGCAAGGACGGCGGCGCCTTCGCTCGCGCGCAGTTCGAGCGACGCGTCTTCCCGAAGGTCGGCGACATGGCTGTCGAGGACGTGAAGCGCGGCAACCTCCTGGATCTGCTCGACGCCGCCAAGGCCGAAGGGAAGCTTCGCACCGCCAATGTGTTGCTGACCGACCTGAAGCAGATGTTCCGCTTCGCACTCACGCGTGACCTGGTCCACCGCAATCCGCTGGACACCGTCAGTAAGCGCGACGTGGGCGGTACGCACTTCGAGCGCGACCGCGTCTTGGCATCGGACGAGTTGCGAATGCTGGCCAAGGCCCTGCCCTCTTCGGGCCTGCAGCCGCGATTCGTCTGCGCGGTGTGGATCATCCTTGCGACGGGTGTCCGCGTGGGCGAGCTTCTGGGGGCGACCTGGTCTGACACGCATCGAAAGCCAACGGAGCTGAAACCTGCCGCCGACAAGAGCGACGTCAAGCTCGGCTACGTGGACCTGGCGCGCAAGACGTGGCATCTGCCGGAGACCAAGAACCAGCGCGATCACACGATCCATCTGAGCGCTTTCGCGCTGGCGCACTTTAAGGAGCTCTACGCGCTGCGCGAGGCCGAACCCGACAACGCGTCGAGAGCAGTGGCCTGGGTGTTCCCCAACACGGCACTCAAAGGCCCTGTGGGCTCGAAGTCACTCGGGAAGCAGCTCAGCGATCGACAGCGCGAACCGTCTCGCCGCCTCCAAGGTCGCACTAGGGACACGTCCGCCCTCATGTTGCCCGGCGGGCGATGGACCGCGCATGACCTTCGTCGCACAACGGCGACGATGATGGCCGGCATGGGCATCAGCGGCGACGTTATCGACGAGTGCCTGAATCACATGATCGAGAGCCGCGTGCGCCGTACCTACATTCGCGACCGGCGCTTCAGTGAGCAACAGAAGGCGTTCGATGCACTGGGGCGGCGGTTGTCCAGCCTGCTAGCAGCGGAAGCGCGGCCGCGGCGAGCGGCCCGGACTGCGACAAGGACTGCGCGTGTGGATTCATCGATCGCTGTTGTCCTGTCTGCCTAGTTGCATTTCTAGAGTCCGCAGACAACTGCCGAGGATCAGTCGTGGCGCACTTCGTACAGCCGGGGTACAGCGATTGCTGTCGGTGACGCAGGGAACACGAAGGTCCGCTGGCGGTCTTACTGCGATCATTGACGACGCAGCCGCGACAACGGACGGGTGCGCTAGTAGATTCGCTATGTACAGATTGGCAGCGCGGAAGGTTCATGAACACCATCACCGTCGCCGAGCTGCTCGAACTCACGGGCTATACGGCGCAGTAGCTGCTCGACAAGCTTGAAGCCGCGATGGTGTCGTACTGGATCGAGAACGGCTCGCCTCGCCAGCAACCGAGCTGGTCCTCGCTGCCCTGGCGAGCGCAGGCGTTCGACGAAGACCCGAGGGTGGTGCACTGTTGCAGATGCGCGTGAGCTACCTGGGTCTCGCATCGTTCACGGCTCTTGTCCCGCCCCATATAGTCGACGCCTACCGCGACCGATGTGCGATCCCCTTTATCAGTGGATCGAGCCACCGCAGGGCTTCGCACAGTGCGATCCGGTGCACTCGCGCGAGAACTACGTGAAGTGGTAAGCGACCTGCTGGAACTCTGCGCGATGCACGAAGCCGCTTGCACTGATCGACACAAGGACCCGGAATGGCGCATCGGCGGATCGCCATTTTGGGGCGAGAACGAATGGCGTCAGCGGTGTGGCGGTCGACAGGCGAGTGCCCCCTGAGCACTCAAGGTTGAACTACGTGGCCTAGGAAGCCGGCGGCACCGGCGGTGGCGTCATCTTCGCCCACGACTCGGCATGTCGTTTCTCCCAGTCCGCACGTTCCTTGTCGATCTTGTCGATGACCTCTTTCATCGCGACATCTCGATTCCAGTCGCCGGGGATGCCTTCCTCGATCTTTAGTCCTGCGAACTCTCTCAGGCGCTTTGCAACGGCCGACACCTGCAACCCTAGCTCCGCGTAGTCGCGACGCCGCCGCCAGAAGTACTCGGTGTACTCGGGCGGGTCGTCGAACTCCGACACGCCCGCGAGCTGGTTGTTGAGGTGGTCCTGCTTGTCGGGAATCTGCAGGATGTCGTACATCAGTTGCCGAGGCAGCACCTTCCACTCAACCTTGATGTCCAGCGGGGTGAACTCAGGAGCTTTGACCGTTGCCTGGTGATAGATGCCGTCCGCGCCTGCAGGTCGGCCCTCAGATGTCCCGTCATCGAAGGCGACGCCCATGCAGCCGTTCGCGAATCGATCGAGGTGAGAGACGACGAGGATCGCGAGGTACGAGCTGTCCCGTTCGTCCTTGATGCGTTCGGCGCGCTTGTCCTTGAGGAACGTCAGAAGCGCCCCGGTGCCAACGCCGACGAGACCCGATACGGCGCTGATGATCGCGTTGATGTTTCCTGAATCCATAGTTCGAGCTACTTTTTGAACGAAGCTGCGAAGGCAAGAAGGTCGGCGTTGATCGCCTGCTCGTTGGGCGAGAAGTGCGACTCGCGATGACAGTTCGGGCACAGCGCGACGCAGTTCCAAACGCGGTCGCTCGTCTCGACGCCGAGGATATGGTGTACGTCGAGAAATCCCGGCCAGCCGCGCTTGGCTTCGCAGCTCTCGCGCTCACATTTGCCCTTCGCACGATCCAACACGATCTTGCGCACACGAGGGTCGCGCCTGACGGATGAGCGTTGCACACGCGTCTTCGGTGCGCCGTCTGATCCGAACTGCGAGTAGTCGACGACGATGTCGTCGAAGGTGTCGTCAACGGGTACCAAGCTGATTGGGCTGACATCCGGCAGCTCAGCGACGTTGATGACGCCCTTGTAGTTCCAAAGGACATCGGCGACCCCGTGGGCATCTGGCGTGCGATCGTCTTGCAGCCACAGAGTAGGGCTGTTGCCATTGGCGGCATGGTTCTTGTGCTGTCGTCCAAGAACGCCGCTCTGAATCAAGCGGTCGCTGACGATGCGCTGCTGCTTCCAGATCGGAAGGATGGCATCGAGCGGAATGCGGGCGGCGTGCAATATCTGTGGGCCGACCGCCTGGACGAGTAGGGAATGCGTAGCGCCGTGACCGGCGGTTCTAGCGACCTTGTCTCTGATTGAGCCGTCCCAGTCGCCGTCCTTGATCTTCATCATGAGCTGAGCGGCCGAGAACTGTCGGCCATCGCCCGGTTGTCGACGCCAACAAATCTGGACGTGGAGCTGTACCGGTTGTCCGGTCTGGTCAACGGCCGACACGTGCTGCGATTGGCTGCTTCCGTGCCGAGTGCGAACGTCGTCGAGTTCCGTGTACCCCTTCGACTCGAGAAACGGCTTCACCAAGTCTCGGGTGATGCGCTCGGCAACGAGGCTTTCCTCTCGGCGAAACGCTCGCTTCTCCGCCATAGTTCCTCCAGGTTCTTCTAGGCCGCCGTGCTCCTCTTGAAGTATTCGTTGGCAGCGGCGGTGGGTGTCTCTTCGCTAAGCGTGCGTCACGCGAGCACAGCGTGCGTCTTGGTGTGCTTCTCGCCGATCTCGGGGCGCAGCTCTCGGTAGCTATTGACGAAGGCGAAGAGCCATTCGTCCTTGCTCGCTAGCTTGTTGTGGTCGAACGCCTTCATGTCCACATTTTGTACGACCCGCGAGCACGCCCCTCGCGAAGCTGTACATTTATCCAGTATTCTGTATCACGTCGATGTGTAACATGAGGAGACCCGGAGGAGAGCGTTCGCCCGACGCATGGACCCACAAAGGCAGAAGGAGCAGTTCAACTACGCGTACGTCTGTGCGCTGGCTGCGCATGCGGGGTTGAATCGCGTCGACAGCCCCGTTGACGACGACAGCATCGACGTGGCGTTCAAGAGCAAGGGTTACCACGGGCGCCCGATCCGAAGCCCGCAGATCGAGTTCCAGCTCAAGTGCAGCGCGCAACAGAATCTGGTGGACGAGGCCGAGGGGGTGATCAAGTACAAGCTCAGCCGCAAGAACTACGACGACTTGCGTGGTTCGGACTTCGCTGCGCCTCGCTACCTCGCCGTGCTCCTGGTTCCCGTTGAACTCGCTGAATGGGTCATCGACAACGACGAGCACGTCGCGCTCTACAACAACTGCTACTGGCTCTCACTGAAGGACGCAGAGCCAACTGAGAACGAAGACAGCGTCACCGTTCGTGTCCCGCTTGACCAACGGCTGACAAGCGCGAAGCTGCTGGAGATGATGGATCGCGCCAGCCACGGAGAATGGTTGTGAGCGCGAGCGACACCCGCGATCGCCGCGACCCCGACGTTTCCGTCGAACAAATTCAAGCGTACTTGCAGTCGAAGGAATGGTTCCAGGACGGCAAGATTCGTAGCGTCGCAACGATCTGGCATAGGCATCAAGATGAAGACGCCGAGGTCGTGCTGCCGTTCTCGTACGCGAAGGACTTTCGGCAGCGCATTCGCGATGCGTTGTCTTCGATCGCTTCGTTCGAGAACCGTGCGCCGACAGATGTCCTCAACGAGGTCAAGCAGCTCTTTGCAAACGTCATCGCGATTCGCGTGATCGCCGAGGACACCGACGGCGGGACGATTCCGATCAACGACGGCGTCCTCTTGATCACGAAAGCAAAGGACCTCCTGTCTGCTGCTGCTCGCTCGCTGTATGTGAAGAAGAAGCAGTTCACCCGTGGTGCCCCAAAGGAAGCGAAGGAGTACCTTGAGACGCTCCTGCTCGGGCAGACCGAGGTGGGGAGCTACGTCGTCAACGTCATCGCACCTGTGCAAGCGGTACCGACTGGTCCCGAGTTGGCAACGCCAATCCCACTCGCACAATCGATCACGACGAGCCTTGTCTCCGGGTTGACTGCTTTGGAGAAAGCGAGTGCGTCGTTTGAGGAGAACGGCAATCTCGGCGCGTTTGATGAGGCCGTGCAGGCAGGTGCCAGTTCAAACATGTGCGACGCGTTGCTTGGGTTCAGCGGCGAGAAGCACAACCGGACCTTTGAGATCACGGTCACCGCCGCGCCAAGCCCGCTCTTCGAAGTGACGCCTGCGAAGTTTGTCTTCGATGGCAAGCAGGTCGAGGTGTTGGAGAAGGCGACGAACTACTACAAGGGCGACTACGTCCTTCCACAGCGAACGCTTATCGGCCACATCACGAAGCTGAGCAAGCCGAAAGACGAAACGTCGCACACGATCACGATTGAGGCAATGGTTGGTGACGTTGAACGGAAGGTGCAAGTCGAACTTTCCGGCGATGACTATCACATGGCCGTGATCGCGCATGACAAGTCGAAGATCGTTCGGGTGGACGGCGATGTACACGTCAAGAGCAAATCAGCGCAGCTCTTTAACCCGGTCAACTTTGGCGTCATCGAGGCTGACGACCTGCCGTTGCACGGCGGGCCGGACGAAGACCTATAGGCGACAACAGGCGCGCTCTCGATCCGTGCGACCCGCCCAGCTCGCCGCACATAGACTACTTGAGGTCGGCTACTGAGCAGACCTGCCGCTCGGGACGCTGACTTTGAGTGACCGTAACCAGTCTGGAAGCGTCGCTCCGTCAGTTCTGCCTAAGGCCGTACGTGGCCACGACTAGCTTGAAACCATCGCCAACGCACTCGGCACAGCGAGATTTCCATCCAAATGAAGCGGCGCGGGCGCCTCGATCCGATCCTAGAGTGATCCCATCGACCAGCCCGAGGGACACCCATGGAGCGCTCCCTGCAAGCCATCGCCGCCCGTGACGGCGGCGACCCGCCTTCGTTGTTCCTTCGCCTGCCGGCCGTCATGCGGTTGACGGGCCTGGGCCGGTCGACGATCTACCGCATGGTCGCGGACAACCGCTTCCCCTGCCCCGTTCGCATCGCCAGCCGCGCTGTTGCGTGGCGGCGCACCGACCTCGACCGCTGGAGCGAGTCGCGTCCGACAGTCACGCACTGAGCATTACGGCCAGCTTCAGCGCATAGCCGAACGCGACGACGAACGCGAGCCTCCGCCCCCAGTGCCAGGTCGTGAAGTGGTAGCGATGGTTCTGGAAGATGGCCCGGTAGCCGCGTCGAAACACCTCCACCGCGCAGAAGGCCACTGCGCTCATGCCCATCACGCCGCTCGGGAACGGCGTGCTGAGGATCAGCGCAGCCAGTCCTACAGGCCACGCCACCGCATCGACAAACGCAAGCGCGCGCCGGCCGGGCCAGACCTGGACGTCTGGCGGCGGCGCGCGCGCGAACAGCAGCCACATTGCAGCTCTCCCCTGGGCCGGCCGGCGCTCTCTTGCACCGACCGGCCTCCATCGATTACTCGTAGGCAACGGCCTGCAGCGGCACCGGCAGCCAGCCCTTGCCTGCCAGCTTGCCGGCCGCGAAGGTAGCGAGTTCGCCCTTCTTCATCGCGGCACCGGCAGCCGCCTCGTGACCCGCGCCGCCCTCCTTCATCGCCTCGGCGATCTGCGCCTTCGACACGTGGTTAAGGAAGGCCTCGGGCGTCGGCTCCCACCACTGCCGCATGTCCAGCCCCGCGAGGCGCTCCAGGCTATCGGCCGCGCGCGCCGGCCCTGTGGGCACCAGCGCCAGGCAGGCGGCGCACAGCGCCAGCAGGTCCAGCAGTTCCGCCTGGGGCAGCGCCGCGAGCGACGCCAGCCATTCGCCTTCGGCCTGGGGCAGTTTCTCGAGCCACGCGGCGCGCCGTGCCTCCAGTGCGGCCCACGCGCGGCCTGCCGGCAGGTCGTCCGCCGCGCGCAGCAGGTCATGACGCGGCGGCTTGGCGCTGAGCTGCAGTGCCGAGCGAGCCTCCAGGCCGTAGCGCTCGAACACCTGGAGCGCCAGCGCATGCGTCAGCGCCACGAGTACGGTGGCAGTGCCCTGCGCGAGTACTGCCTGCAGGGCCACCGTGCGATGCGCAGCCAGCCGGCGCAGCAACGTCTCGCTGTACGGCGCGCCGCCTTCGACGGGCGACCGCACCGCTGCCACGGTTTCGCCCTTGTCCACCCCGACCTGCTGGCGCGCGTGCTCGCCGCGAGCCACGGACTTGGCAGCGCGCCGGTCACTCTGGCGAACGAGACCACGAATGACCTCCAGCGCACCGTCGCGTCCGATGGTGACGATCACACCGGCATGTTCCTTGTCCGCGTCGCGCCAGACCTGGCGCGCCACCTGGATCGCCTTGCGCCGCGCCTCGATGTCCTGCTCTTCGAGGTCGATGCGCTCGCCATCGACCGGTGTCCAGGTGTCGCTGTCATCCAGTGCCCGCTGCTCGGCCTCCAGTTCGGCCAGGCGCTGGTCGAGTTCGGCAAGCGTCCGCTTCTCGTCGGCGGTGGGCGCGCGCAGCCCGGGCTCGCAGCGCGCGAACTCGCGCAGACCTGCCGAGTCGAGTTCGATGCGCGCTTCGACCCAAGTCCACCCCTCGCCACGCACCGGCAGCGCCTCGCCTTCGAGCTTCTCGCCCGCCAGCCGCCGCAGCAGTTCCAGGTCACCGATCCAGCACGACTGGTCGCTGTCGAACAGGTCACGCCGCACCACACCGCCTGCGGCCTCGTAGGCCTCGATGCCGACGAAGCGCGCTAGCGCGCTCTGGTGCACCAGCACCTCGCCCTCGGTCAGGCGCTTGCGCAGCGCGGCCGGTGCACGGTCCCAAGGCTGCGCCTCGAACCACGCACGCTCCTGCGTTGCCTGGTCGCTGGTCAGACTCAGCGCCATCAGCTGGTCGAGATTGATGCCGTCCTCACGGTACAGCGCCAGCAGCTTGGGTGACAGCGCCGCCAGCTTCAGCCGGCGTTGCACCACCATCGGCGACACCCCGAAGCGCGCCGCCACGTCCTCGATACCCCGGCCCTGCTGGACCAGCCCATGGAAGGCCTCGAACTCATCGGCCGGGTGCATCGCCTCGCGCCCGCTGTTCTCGGCCAAGCTGACCTCCATCGCGCGTTCAGCGCTGACTAGTTCGCACAACACCTCGTGCCCTGCCAGCAACTCCTTGCGCTCCAGTAGCAGCGTCAGCGCGCGACGCCGACGCTCGCCGGCCACCACGCCGAACTTGGTTGCCTGGCGCTTGCCCCGACCGACCACCTGCTCGGTGACGATCAGGTTCTGCAGCAGGCCCTGCGACGCGATCAGCGCCGCCAGTTCCTCGACCTGACCGGCCGAGTAGCGACGCACGTTGTACGGCGAGGGCACCAGGTCCTCGAGCTTGATAGACAGCAATTCCTTCGTGTGCTTCATGACGGACTCCATGTTGGGTTGGGACGATCTGGGACGACAGCCCGTCGCTCACGGCGGCGCGCCTGCATGCGAAGACCCGCCATGTCTGGCTCGCATGGCAACTTTCCGTAAACGTCCTGGTGCTCGCACTGCGTTCCCTTTCGATGCGCGTGACGCCGGTGGCTGGCTGGCTTTCCGGCCCCTGCCCTAAGTTCCGAGGGAGCCGTTCGTGGCTGTTGGTCCCTCGGAGAAAGCCAGGCTGTCGAGCTGGTGCCTGCCCCGCATTCGTCGGTCGCCGTGCGGCACCGAGAGCGCCGCCTGCGAGCGCGGGTGCAAGGGGACCGCGGCCTTAATGGAGGGGACCCGCTCCAGCGGGGCGCAGGCCGTTCATGCCGCGCATGCCCCTTGTGGCCGTGCGTGCGGCGCTACGGTCCGCAGTACAGGCGAGCGGCGAGGCGGGCCCAGCATGACCTTGCGATCGAGGCAGACGCGCTCGCGCAAGCTAACGGCTGAAGCGAGCGCGCCCGCCACGCGCCCGCCCGTGCGGGCGCGCTTGCCTTGCGCCGCTCACGATTTGTGACGTAACGCTTGTGGACAAGGCAGTCGTCACTGGAGGTCAATACTGCATTGCACAAAGCCGCCTTCGAATCGGCTCAGAGAGCGCCCGGTGTCCGTGGTGGCTCGCGTCGAAGATTCGGATCAGCGCCTGGCCCGCGACGACTGCAGTCCATGGGCCAGGGTCTGCGAATGCCGGCATCGACGCACATCGTGTCCAGCACCACGGGCGACGGGGTCACCGTCCACCCGGCCGCGAACGGGCCTCCGCTTCGCGCGTCGTCCTCAGGGAGATGGCGTCATGCTGGACCGAGACCAACTGGAGACTTTTGCCACCGTCGCCGAGCAACAGAGCTTCGAGCGCGCAGCAACCATGCTCAATGTGACCCGCGGCGCAGTCTCGCAGCGGATCAAGGCGCTTGAGGAGTCGATCTCCACGATCCTGCTCCTGCGCGACAAGCCGGTGACGGCGACACCCGCGGGCGAGGTGCTGCTTCGGCACGTCAAGGCCCTGCGCCTGCTGGAAGCGTCATCGCTGCGCGAACTTCCATCGGCGGCGGGTCGCGATGGTCCCGTACCGCTATCGATCGCCGTGAATGCCGACTCGCTGGCCACCTGGTTTCCGCCCGTGCTGCGTGCGTTGTTCGCCAAGCGGGAGGTTGCGCTGGAGGTCATCACCGATGACCAGGATCACACGTCGGCCCGGCTGCTGCGCGGCGAGGTGGTGGGATGCATCTCCACCGACGCCAAGCCAGCCTCGGGGTTTCTCGCCAAGCCGCTCGGGGCGATGGAGTACCGCTGCTACGCCACTCCGGCATTCGCCGCCGAGTTCCTGTCTGAGGGACTGACCGTCGCTAGCGTTCTGCGCGCTCCTGCCGTGCTCTTCAACCGCAAGGATGCATTGCACGACGAATTCCTGGAGCGGCGCTTCGGGGTGCGCATTGATCGCTATCCGCGGCACTACCTGCCCTCCCCATCCGCGCTGCTCGAAGGCATCGCGATGGGTGCGGGCTACGGTCTGGCCCCCTCGATCCAGGCGCGAAGCCTCGTGCAGGAGGGTGTGCTGATCGACCTCGCCCCGGGCCAAGCCATGCCGGTGACCCTCTACTGGCATCACTGGGAGATGGAACCTCTTTTGGCGCAGGACATCACGAGCCTGGTGGTCGGTCGCGCATCGCAAAGCCTCATCCAGCCAAGACGATCACCCGGAAAGGGCCCCGGCAGGACCACGTCCCTACCGGTCCGAAGGCCGGCACGCGAGATCGCGGCGCTCGCGTCGACCTAGGATGATGCGGGCGAGCATGGCCGAGGCCAGGCCGACGATCAGGGACAGCAGTTCGACGTTGGCGATTGGGCCGCGGATCCAGGTCAGAAGGTAGACCGCGATTGAGGCAGTGAAACCCGCGCTGATGACCCAGGTTTCGTCGACGCGCTGCTCGGGCTCATCGCGAAGAAGTCCCACAAGGCTGACGCCAACGCTGGCGATGTAGACCACGTTGACCGACACCATCGTATCGACGATCGGCAGGCCGCTTATGGTCAACCCTGTGGCGCCGCCCAATGCGATGAGTGCCAAGGCAGTCGGGCGCAGGAACATCCGGCCCGCCTGAGCCGAGTCGAGGGCTGACACCATGGCTCGCAGAATGGCCGCGCCCGAGCCAAGTGCCGCGACGCCCAGCATCGCCAGCATCAGTGCTCCGCCAACCGCAGTGAGCTCGCGGGCAGCCATCGACAGTGCCTGAGGCAACACCTGCTTGGCATCGGCGACACCGGGCCAGGTTGGTTGCGCGATGGAAGCCATCACGACGGCCGGCGGCAGAAAGGCCAAGAAGAGCAGCGCAACGCCTGCGAGCAGGCACCCGCCCACCGCCGACCGACGGTCGCGCGCCGCCAGGACGAACTGGTGATAGTCCGCGCCCGTGCAGACGAGCAGCCCAACACCGATGCCGATCGTCACTCCCTGCGCAAGTCCGATCAACGGAAGCGTCGCTGCGAATGCGGGCACGGAGTGGGCGTAGAGCGTTAACCCCTCCGCTCGCACCAAGGCGAACACGAGCGCCAGTGCGCTGGCGCCAAGGCACACACTGAAGACGATGGACGCGGATCGCAGGTCAAACCTCGAGGCGACAAAGACCAGTCCAACCGCAATGAGCTGCGCCCAGGGCACTCCGGCGCCCAGCAAGCGAACGACCGCCACCGCGCCGTGGATCTGGGCAGCGAGCACGCCCGCCATCCAGACGATCGACAGCAGCGCGACAAGTCGCCGGACACGCTCACCGAACCGGTCCCCGAAGAGGTCCCAGACAGCGCGGCCGGCCCGCCATAGCCGCCCTGCAAACCACGCCATGGCGAGCATCCCCAGCCCTGTCGCCACACCGTAGACCGCGCCCGCCATGCCGTACTGAAGCGCGTGTTCCCCGGAGCCGAACAAGAACCCGATGCCGTAGCTGGCTGAGACCAGGAGCGCGGCAACCTGCAGCGCATTCAGCGTTCGCACCATCACCGGACCCGCTGCCACTCCGACACGACAGGCGAGTCACCGCTGAAGTAGCTCCGGCAGACCCGAGCCCGCGACCGATAGGGCGGCAGCGTCGCAAACAGACGCTGCGCTGCCGGCAATCGGTAGTAGGGGATCGCGGGCAACAGATGATGGGTCAGGTGGTAGGCGTTGTTGCGGGGATGGATCAGCCAGGACCACGGCCCCGCAGCGGGAAGATCGCGGGTAAAGCTGAACACACCGCCAGGCATCAGCCCGTGGTGATCGCACATTTCGCGGTAGGTGGTGATGACGTGAAAGGTGGTGACTCGCGCGAGCAGCCAGACCGCCATCGCCTCGCCGATGGCGGTTGGCCCGGCGGCAACCACAAGCAGCGCGCACACCGCAGCCCACCAGGCAACGATGTACAGGCGCTTCGACCAGGAGACCTCCCGGTCGACAAGATGACCAAAGGCCGAGCCGGCAAAGGCGGGCCATTGCAGCGCGTTGGTCACCAGCGCCCGAGTCCACGAAGCCGCCCTCCGCGTCGGAATCGGGATCAAGTCCGGATCGCCGCCGGCACGGCCGAGGTCCAGGTGATGCCGGAAGTGCAGGTCGCGGTAGCGCGACAGGCTGAGAAACAGCAGAGGAGCGATCAGGGCCCGAGTCACGAGGTCATTCAGTCGCCGATTGCGTGTCAGGTTTCGATGCGCGGCATCGTGCAGGATGTTGCCGAGGGCGCGCTGGCGGTTCCCAAGCGCCAGCAAAGCAAACGGAAGACTCAACGGCGCGGCAATCGCCATCGTGAGAGTCAGCGCGATCACGCAGAGATCGAATGCGGTGTCTCGCAGGGGCCGCCACAGGTCGACTTGCAGCAGTGGCAGATGTGGATTGCCTGCGTGGCGCAGCGACTGCCGCAGCAACGCGATGTCGGCGAAGACCTCGGATCGGGTGGCCATGACAGACCTCCTTGCGTGGAGCACGCAACCCGGTGATCGGAGTTCGGGACCGATCACCATCGTCCCAGCGGCGAGCAGAAGGTACCAAGGAGGTCGGGCTGGTGGACGCTGTTTAGAAAGTTTCGCTTCGCGTCAGCACGGCTAAACGAAGGTCCGCCCGTAGCCCGACATCGAGAGGGGGTTCGGGGGTAGCCGCCTCGGCAAGGATCACCATAATCCTCAGCGAGGCGGCCCATACGGCAGGAGGATGTTCGGATGACTGGCATCGTGGACTTGGCCAAGCTGTGCCGCCAGATGACCCCGCGCCTCGCGGATGGGGTCTATGTCTATTGCACCTTCAGCGACTTCCGATTGCCGGCGGGCCTCGAACCTGTGTGCACTTTCCGCGAGGCCGAGGGACTGACCGCCATCATTGGCAAGGGCGAAGCTGACGAGGCCGCCCTGCCCTATGTCTTCCCATGTCGACTCATCACGCTTGCCGTTCACTCTTCGCTGGAAGCCGTGGGGTTCCTGGCGTGCGTCACCGCTCGCCTCTCGGAGGCCGGAATCGCCTGCAATGCCGTTGCTGCGTTCCACCACGACCATCTGTTCGTTCCTGAAGCGCGAGCCGAGGAGACGCTACAGATCCTTCGCGAACTCGCGTCGGAAGGTTCAAGCGATTGAGGTCCCAGAAAGTTTCACAACGGCGGCATGGCCCACCGTTTAGCAAAGCTGACGCTGCCTCAATTTCGCGCACGAAGCGTCGCAAGCGTTGACAGGCGCGGAGCGAATTTCCTAGTCTGACTTCCCGGCAGTTCCTGGCATGTCCCGCTCGCAATCGGGAACGCAGGTGGCCAGTGGCCGGAAACCACGGGAGTGCAGACATGAATACACCTCCGTCACCGGGACACAGACTCCATGCCGATGGATCCTCATGGGATGGAGATCGCCTGCTGACGATCGCCGCAGCTGAGCGAGTCGGCGTCCGCCGGCGAGCGCCCATATCGGGCGCCGCAGTCAGACTTTCACCCACCTTGAGACGCGACGACGCCCAGGTACATGCAACATGGAGCAGCGCTCTTGGTCGCTGCGAGCTGATCGTGGTGACGGTGCCTCCATGTCTTCAAGTGAAGCAGTCGACCTGGCACAACGCGGGAGGTGTCGTCGAAGAAGTCTTCGTGCTGCACGGGCGCGAGGAGTTCCAGCAGTGGCATGCATCGTCACCGGCCAGGTTCGACCACCCTGTGGCGCATGACGAGATCAGGAGGTTCGCAAATGCCCACCTCCCAGAGTGAGTTCCTCGAGCAGGACCTGCAACGGATCTGGCCTTCCGCCGCGGCGGACCTCTGCAAGCTGACCAGTTCGCTGGTCGTTGCAGACGAGGCGCACGCAGTGGCCGCGCTGGAGATGGCGGCGCGGACTGGCGGCGCTGAAGCAGCTCTGTTCGTGTGGGTCATTCCCCAGAGCGACGAGCACTACTGGTTTCGCTCCCTCGCGGCGCTCGATCACCGCTGGGGCGCTTCCGTGCTCCGAGATCTGCACGAAGGGCCCTGTACCTGGCTGGCACACGCCGCCCGATCGAGCGAGCCGCTGCTGGTCCGTGTGCCTTCGACCCACACCTTTGAAGACGCCGCATCGCCGGTTCATATTGGGCAGGGGCGTGCCGCCTGGCTTGTCCCGGCACCGTCGCCGCAGTCTTCCGATGCGCTCGGGCTTCTGATTCTCGCGAGCGCCGATGAGGTAAAGCTGGAGGTGACCCGGCAACTGCTGCCGGTCTACCGTGCCCTTGCAATGGCGCTTTCCGATTGGTCCCAGCGACGGGCCCGCGAGGAGCTCGTCCAGCAAGCGCAGCTGACGGATCGCGACCTCGACCTCCTGCGCCGTGAATGGATGGGCCATGGCTCCAAGCGCATCGCGGCGGCGTTGAACGCAGAGCCCAAGACGATCGATTGCCGTTTCCACCGGCTCAATGTCCGGTTGGGTGTCGCAACTCGGCGCGACGCGGTGCGCCTTTGCAGGCGTTACGGGTTCTTCTGACCTGGCGTCGAGCAAGAAAGTCGCTGAATTCATGCAGTCGAACGGAGCCCCTCAGCTCCTAGAGTGAATCCATCGCCAGGCCAGAGACGTTCACCAGCGTCCACATCTGCCAGGAAGGAGTCACGACATGCCCACCGTCACGTTCGCAGCAATCGGCGGCACTGCTTCCGCGCGCTCTCTGCGGCAGCGCATGCCGCTGATCGTGGTGCTTGCGATGGCTATCGCCGGCGCCGGGGCACCTCGGACGGCCCGTGCGGTCGACGGCTGCCTCGTGCTGCTCTGCTTCGCCGCCCCCAGCTGGCGCTCGATCCCTCAGTGCGTGCCGCCAATCCGTCAGGTACTTCGTGACCTGGCACGCGGCAAGCCGTTCCCGACCTGCGGTATGGCAGGTGCCGGCAACTCCGCCAGCCACACCTGGGCCAGTGCGCCCGGCTACTGCCCGCCTCAGTACACGAGACTCTTCCTCGAGGAGAGCGGACCGATCTACTCCTGCGACTACAGCGGCGCAGTGTCGGTCTCGATCAATGGCGCGCCGTTCGCGCGCACCTGGTGGAGCATGGGCGGCGACAGCGTCACCGAGTTCAGTCCGGCAGCGAAGGCGCAGCTCGGCACTTGGGACACCAAGTTCGACGACGACTACGCCGCGTGGTTCGCCGCGCTGCCGCCGCCGGCACCTGTCGTTGAGTCTGGCTACTGAGGCACCGTGCCATGGAAGCGTCCGTCTTCCTCGCGCTGGCGCTGGCCTGTGCACCCCAGGTGCACGCCGACACGGCGCGGGCCCTGGTCAGTGTCGAGAGCGCCTTCAACCCGTGGGCGATCGGCGTGGTCGGCGGAGCACTGGTACGCCAGCCCCGTACCCGTGCCGAGGCGCTGGCTACGGCCAAGGCCCTGCGGAACGCCGGCTGGAACTTCAGCGTCGGCCTCGGCCAGATCAACGTCGGCAACTTCGAGCGTCTCGGCTTGACCGTGGAGTCCGCCTTCGAGCCCTGCACCAACCTGGCCGCGATGCAGACCGTGCTCGGCGAGTGCTTCGCCCGCGCGAGCGGCACCGCATCGAAGGCGATCGATCAGGTGGCCCTGCGGCAGGCTCTTTCCTGCTACTACAGCGGCAACTTCGCCACCGGCTTGCGCCACGGCTACGTGCGCAAAGTCGTGGTCGCCGCGCGCGCCGTTCCCACCGCCCAACCGAAGGAGAAGGTATGACAACCCTCGCATCGATCCGGCGCGCCTCGCCGGCAATGGCCGCCATGCTGCCGGCCCTGCTGTCGCAGGCAGCCCTCGCCCAGGGCTTCGACAAGATCAACACCACGGTCACGAACGTCAACACCATCCTGGTGACGATCTCGATCGCGGTGGTGACCATCGCGATCATCTGGGCTGGCTTCAAGATGATCTTCCAAGGGGCGCGCCTCGCGGACGTGGCGAACGTGCTGATCGGTGGCACGCTGGTCGGCGGCGCCGCCGCCTTCGCCAGCTACATCGTGGCCTGACTGGCGGGCGCGACCATGCAAGGCGAAGCCATCTACAAGGGCGCGACGCGCCCGGCGATGAAGCTGGGCATCCCGCTCGTGCCGCTGGTGGTTCTGTTCGGCACCGGCATGCTGCTGATCATGTGGGGCGGAACGCTGGTGAGCTGGTGGATCGCCCTCGGCGTGGTCGTGGCCTTTGTACCGGTGCTGCTGTGGATGCGCTTCGTGACGTCCAAGGACGACCAGCGCTTTCGGCAGATGTTCGTCGCCATGAAGCTGCGCCTGCATGACCGCAACTGCCGGTTCTGGCACGCGCGCAGCTACGCACCCACCCTCTACCGGGGATCTCGCGATGCTTGGCATGTCTAAGGCCAACGGCACCGACAGCTGGCCGGGCTGCAGTAGGTTCCGGCCCCGGCACTGGGCACAGGCCCAGGCGGAGAACCCGCTCGCCCGGTTCATCCCGTTCTCGTCACTGGTCAGCCCGCACGACGTGATCACACGCGGCGGGGCCTACCTGCGCGTCTGGCGACTCGACGGCGTGGCGTTCGAATGCGCCGACGAGCACCAGATTGTCGAGCGGCACGAGGCGCTGTGCAGCCTCCTGCGCAATCTGGCCGGCGGGCAGTGGGCGGTGTGGACCCATCGCCTGCACCGAGTCGTCAGCGACAGCCTGCAGGACCCGGTTCAGGCCGGCTTCGCGCGCGACCTGTCGAAGGCCTACCAAGCCACGCTCGGCGAGCGCCGGATGATGAGCAACGAGCTCTACCTGACGCTGGTCTACCGGCCCAACGTGTCCCGCGTGAGCCGCGCCCTGCAATCGACGCAGCGCACCCGTGCCGCCATCGCGGAAGCTCAGGCCGACGCCCTGCGTGTCATGGAAGAGCGCACTGCGCTGGTCGGCCGCGTGCTGCGGGGCTTCGGGCCTGAACTGCTGGGTTCGCGCGAGCAGCGCGGCCGGACCTACTCCGAGCTGGCCGAGTTCCTCGGCTACCTGGTCAACGGCTGCTGGCGGCCGATCCCGATGACGGCCGGCCCGCTCTACCGGACGCTGCCCACGGCACGCCTGTCCTTCGGCGGCGACAAGCTCGAACTGCGCCAGGGCGACCAGCGTCGCTACGCGGCCCTGGTCGACATCAAGGAGTACGCCGACGCCGTCGAGCCCGGCATCCTGAACGCCCTGCTCTACGAGGCCAGCGAGTTCATCGAGACGCAGAGCTTCTCGATCCTGCCGCGCCGCGAGGCCATGCGCGCGCTTGAACTCCAGCGCGACCAGCTGATCGCCAGCGACGACGTGGTGGCCAGCCAGGTCGCCGAGATGGACGTGGCGATGAATGAACTGGGCGACGGCCAGTTCTGCATGGGCGAGTACCACTACAGCCTCGTCGTCTTCGGCGAGGATGTTGCCGATGCCGGCCGCCGAGCGGCACAGGCGATTGGTGCCGTCGGCGAGGCCTCCAGCCTGCAGATGTCGCCGGTGGACCTGGTGGCCGATGCCGCCTGGTTCGCCCAGATGCCGGGCAACTGGCAGTGGCGTCCTCGCGACGCCAAGCTCAGCTCACGCGCTTTCGCGGCGCTGTCCAGCGGGCACAACTTCGCCCGCGGCAAGCGCGACGGCAACCCGTGGGGCGAAGCGCTGGCCCTGCTGCGCACGCCCTCGGGCCAGCCGTTCTACCTGAACCTGCACAGCAGCCCCGAAGGCGAAGACTCCGCCGACAAGAAGCTGCCGGGCAACACGCTGATCATCGGCTCGACCGGCGTCGGCAAGACGACGCTGGAGATGTTCCTGCTCACGCTCACGCGCAAGTGGGACCCGGCGCCGCGCCTGGTGCTCTTCGATCTCGACCGCGGCTGCGAGATCGCGATCCGTGCCCTGGGTGGCCGCTACTTCACCCTGGAGGCCGGCAAGCCCACCGGCTGCAACCCGCTGCAGCGCGAGCCGACACCGGCGCGCATCCAGTTCTGGGAGCAGCTGATCCGCACCTGCATCGCCACGCCGGCCATGCCGCTGCTGCCGGCCGACGAGCGCGCCATCGCCGATGCGGTCAAGGCCGTGGCGATGATGCCGGCCTCCCTGCGCCGCTTCTCGACCGTGCGGCAGAACCTGCCCAAGGCCGGCGAGAACAGCCTCTTCGAGCGGCTGGCCCGCTGGTGCCAGGGTGGCGCGCTGGGATGGGTCTTCGATCAGGCCGATGACCGGCTGCTCGACCTGCACGCCGCCAACGTCATCGGCTTCGACACCACCGAGTTCCTCGACCTGCCGGAGGTCCGCACGCCGGTGATGATGTACCTGCTGCAGGTGATGGAAGAACTCGTGAACGGGGAGCGCCTGATCTATGTGATCTCCGAGTTCTGGAAGGCGCTCGACCACGAGATCTTCAGCGACTTCGCCAAGCAGAAGCAGAAGACGATCCGCAAGCAGAACGGCCTGGGGATCTTCGACACCCAGAGCCCGTCCGACGTGCTGCGCCACCCCATCGGCCGCACGATGATCGAGCAGAGCGTGACCAAGATCTTCCTCGCCAACCCGGAAGCGGTGCGCGAGGAATACGTGGATGGCTTCGGCCTGACGCAGGCCGAGTTCGACATCGTGCGCAGTCTCGGGGCGCAGGGCGGCCGGCGCTTCCTCGTCAAGCAGGGCCACGCCAGCGCGATCTGCGAGCTGGACCTGGCGGGGCTCGAGGACTACATCACCGTGCTCTCGGCCACCACCGACAACGTGGCCCTGCTCGACGCCGTGCGTGAACGGCATGGCAACGATCCGTTTCTATGGCTTCCCGTGCTCCTTCGTGAGGTTCAGGATCGGAGGTTTCGTACCTCCAGGAGAGCCGCATGAAAGCCATTCATCATCTCCTCGCGCTCGTCGCACTGGGACTCGCCGCCACCACCGCAAGCGCCCAGTTCGTGAAGGGCAACGAGGCCGTGAAGGTGATGCCCGATGGGAGCAAGAAGGTGGAGACGCCGCCGCTGCCATCCGCTTCGCTCGGCACACCGTGTCCTGCATCGAAGGCTGGTTGCGCTGGTGGCGGCTGGAAGATGCTGGAGAGCCAAGCCGGGCTTGTCGAGTGCACCGAAGTCTTTGCACGGCCCGGAACCTGCCGCGAGTCCACCTACGGCACCGAGAAGCGATCGCGCACCTGGATCGTGAAGCTCAAGGGTGAGTGGATGCAGTGCGAGCGGCCCAACGTCTCTGGCAAGTGCATCAGCCTCAAGGGCTTCCCGATCAGCGCAGTTCAGTAGCTGGGAGACGAGCGATGTTCACCTGGGTCGGTTCACAGTTCGATGCAGTCCTGAACACCTACGTGCTCGGGGTCGTGACCGCACTGATGGCGGGCATCGCACCCATCGCTTTGACCGCTATGACCATCTGGGTCTCGCTCTATGGCTGGGCCGTCCTGCGAAACGAGGTGTCGGAGACTGTGCCGACGCTTCTGTGGAAGGTCTTCAAGATCGGTCTGGTACTGGCCTTCGCACTGCAGTCCGGCTTCTACATTTCCAACGTGGCTGAATCCGCGAATGCTCTGGCGACCGGCGTCGCGACGACGTTCCTGCCGGCAGCAGCCGACCCGATGACGATCACTTCTCCATATGTCGTGCTGGACAACTTCAACGACGAAGCCAGCAAGCTGGTGCTCGACCTGCTGAAAGAAGCCGGAATCATGCGGCTTGATCTGCTGTTCGCGGCCGTGGTCTGCTCCATCGGAAACGTCGTTTTCCTGTGCATCGCACTGTTTGTCGTGACGCTGGCGAAGCTGTTCCTGACCTTCGTTATTGCGGTCGGCCCGCTCTTCATTCTGTGCCTCGCGTGGCGGCCCACAGCAAGGTTCTTCGACAGCTGGCTCTCGATGCTGCTGAATGCCGTGGTGTTGACCTGGTTCGCCTTCTTCGCCCTTGGCCTGAGTGCGTTCATGGGCGACGCGCTCGTTCAGGCCATCCAGGTCAATGGTGGCTTTCTTGGCCCGACCTTCAACGTAGTCGGCGAGAGCCTCAAGTACTGCGTCGTCATGATCCTGATGGCCATCATCTGCTTCCAGGCCCCGAGCCTTGCCTCCGCACTCACCGGCGGCGCCGCGGTTCAGCAGGGCATCCAGATGATCCAGAACGCCATGATGGTCTCGGGCCTGCGCTCGGCTTCTGCCTCGCGGGGCGCGGGCGCGGCGAGCGCTGCCGGCGGTGTCGTCCGGGCGGGAGCCGGCTTGCCGTATGCGGCGGGCCAGGCCACCGGCGCCGCTGCCTCAGCTACGGGCCGGGGCGCAGGGACCATGGCCGCCGGTGCCGGCGCCGTGGTCCGCCAGGGATACGGCGCGGTGCGAACCGCCGCCTACAAGCTCGCCGCGCTGCGCGGCCGGGCCTGATCGTCTACCAGCACAAGGAGCGTTGCCATGCACCCACGTCTCAAGGTCGCTGCCGCCGTCCTCATCGCCTTCGGCGCCAACGGTGCCCGCGCGCAGGGCATCCCGGTGATCGACATCGCGAACCTGATCCAGACCGTCCAGCAGGTTCTCAACGACATCACCGAGATCAGCAACCAGGTGCAGCAGATCACCCAGTTGCAGAACCAGCTCAACAGCATCAACGGCATTCGCAACCTCGGCAACGTCTTCAACAACCCGATGCTGAAGAACTACGTGCCGGCCGAGGCCTACACCTACCTCAACGCCATCAATACGTCCGGCTACTCCGGTCTGAACGGCACGGCCAAGGCGCTGCGCGACGCAGGGATGGTCTACAACTGCCTGGACCTGACCGGCGATGCCCGCACCACATGCCAGGCCACGCTGGCCCAGCCGTACCAGCAGAAGGGCCTGCTGCAGGACGCGATGAAGTCGGCGGCGGGCCGCCTCTCGCAGATCCAGTCGCTGATGGGCCAGATCAACGCCACCACCGACCAGAAGGCGGTGCAGGAGATCCAGGCGCGCATCGGCGCCGAGAACGCGCTGCTGGCCCACGAGATGTCCCAGGTGCAGATGCTGCAGGGCATGGCCGACAGCGAGGAGCGCATCGCCCGGTCGCGCGAGCGGGAGCGCCAGTACCAGATGCTCGTCCGCACCGGAAAGGTCGCCGACTACCTGCCCTGATCCCTGCACCGCTGCTCCGGCCTTCGGCGCAGCTCCACGGAGGTTTCCATGAGTGCCGTCCTGACGCCAGGAAGAGCCGCTGCATTGCCGCATCGCGCCCGCGAGTTCGGCAAGTCCGTCGCCGAGCCGCCTTCGATCGACGCCAACCGTGCCTGGGAAGTTGACCGCTCGATGATGCTCGAACGCTCGGAGCGCCGGGCCTGGTGGGTCGCCATCGCCGGCCTCGCACTGGGCTTGGTCGGCATCGCGGCGGTGTTCGTGCAGGGGCCGCTGCGCCGCGTGGTGGAGATCCCCATCGTGGTCGACCGCGTCACCGGCGAGGCCACGATCCAGCAGCGCCTGGCCGTCGAGACCATCCCACCGATGGAGGCTCTCGACAAGCACAACCTCGCTACCTTCGTGCGTGCCCGCGAGGGCTATAGCTGGATGTTCCTGCAGCGGGACTTCGATCAGGTCGCGCGCATGGCGGTGCCGGCCGTCTTCGCAGACTACAACCGCCAGTTCGAGGGCGACGGTGCCCTGCAGAAGAAGATCGGCGCGGCCGAGGACTGGCGGATCAACGTCATCGGCGTGCGACTGGCCGCGTCCGGGCGCGCCGGCAACAAGGGCGAAGCCACGGTCACCTACGACAAGGTGGTTCGCCTGACAGACCGCAACCTGCCCGAGGTCACGACGCGGCACGTGGCCAGCGTCGTCTACCAGTACCAGCCCAAGGTGCTGGCGAAGGAACGCGACCGGCTCGAGAACCCGTTCGGCTTCGTCGTCACGGCGTACCGATCCGATCCCGAGATCAACACGACCGCACCGGGAGCCAGGCCGTGAAGCGGGTCGCCGGCGTCATCGCCCTCCTCTGCCTCGTGGCCGGCGGAAGGGCCGAGGCAACCGAGCCCGCGGACCCTCGCCTGCGTGAAGTCACCTACGACGCGCGTACCGTCGTCACGGTGCCGGTCAAGCGCGGTGTCGTGACGCTGGTGGTGCTCGACGCCGACGAGGCGATCACCGAAGTGGCGGCAGGCCTCGGCGGCGACTGCACGAAGGCCGACGCTGCCTGGTGCGTGGCAGCGCAGCCCGGTGGCCGCAACCTCTTCGTCAAGGCGAAGAGTTCGGCCAGCGCTGCGAACAACCTCGCCGTCGTCACCGACCGCCGCACGCACACCTTCCGCTTCGTCGTGCTGGCCGATGGCGACCCCAAGCCGCCCGTCTACCGACTCGTCGTCAGGGCGCCGACTCGCACGACGCCCATGCCCCGCCTTGCGCTGCGCGACGCATCGCCGCTGGTCGCGCTGCCCGCTGTGCCGCCGCCTCCACCACCGCAGCAGTTGGTGGCCGAGCGATTGCAGGCCAAGCCACAGGTGATGAACACGCAGTACTCAATCGCCGAAGGCGCTGGGTCGCAGGACATCGTGCCGACCCTGGTCTACGACGACGGCCGCTTCACCTACCTGCGCTTTCCCGGCAACCGCGAAGTGCCCGCCGTGTTCCATGTGCTCGGCGACGGCAGCGAAACGCTGGTCAACGCGCGCATGGAAGATGACCTGCTGGTGGTGGACCGCGTGAGCCGGCGACTGATGCTGCGCGCGGGCTCGGCAGTCGTCGGTCTATGGAACGAAGCCTTCGATCTCGACGGGCGGCCACCAGGTGACGGCACCACGGTGCCCGGAGTGCAGCGCGTGCTGAAAGCCGATGTCAGTGGCAACAGCGCGCCCTCCGACGCGCGCAAGGGAGCGACGCCATGACGCACGACCCGAACGATCCGCGCGACCGCGAGCCCAGCCTGGGCGCCGACATCGACGGCAACACGATCTCGCCGCTGCCCGGTGAACCTGGCCTCCCGAACGTCGCGGCCCGACAGCGCGTCTCGATGTCGAAGAAGGGGCTGCTGGCAGTCGTCCTCCTGGTTGGCTCGCTGGTCGCCGTTGCGGCCTTCTCGATCCAGCGCGTCTCGGCCAGCGGCAAGAAGGCCGACGAGGCGGAGTCGAAGCTGGTGAAGGACAAGCCCGCTGCCGCCACGTCCGAGCCGCGCCGGCTGGAGATGCCACCGGCACCGGCCGCCAGTGCGGCGGTAGCCACCGCACCGCGCATCCCGGCCTTGACGCCCACAGCCGACGACCTAGCCGAACCCATCGGGGTGCGGCGCACCGGATCGGGGGCACCCGCATCGGGCGGCCCGAAGGTGGTCCCTCCCGAGGATGCCCCCGTCCTGCTGGTCACAACCCGGCCAGGTGCCCTCCCGGCGCCAGGCACCACCACCCGAAAGGCGGACAACGCCGCGCCCTCTTCGGAGGGCACCCCTGCGCCTGAGACCGCAGATCCGGACGATCCCATCGCGGCGACCTCGCGCAACCTGCAGGGCTACCAACGCCAACTGCAGGGAATGCTCGAGAGCCTGACCAAGACCGCGGCGCTGGCCACAGGCCAAGCCACCGGAACCATGCCTTCAGGGGTACTCCTCGGCGGCCCCTCGACGGCCGGCACTCCAACCTCACCAGTCGGCGGGCCCGCTGCCGGAGGAGGCCTGTTCGGGGGCCAGCTTCAGGGGTCCTCCACCCCCAAGGTGGTGGCATCGATGCTCGGCAACCGCAGCCTGACGCTGCCCAAGGGCACGGCCTTCACGTGCGCGCTGAAGACCAAGGTCATCAGCGCCACCTCGGGCCTCGTCGGCTGCCAGGTCCAGCGCAACGTTTTCAGCGACGACGGCCGCGTGCTGCTGATCGAACGCGGCTCGCACATGGACGGCGAATACCGCATCGCGTCGGTCCGGCCCGGCACGGTGCGCATCCCGGTGTTGTGGACCCGCATCCGCACGCCGCTGGGCGTGACGGTGGACATCGACTCGCCCGGCACCGGCCAGCTCGGCGAATCCGGCATCGACGGCTACGTCGACAACCGTTGGGGCGAGCGCATCGGCGCGGCCATGCTCCTTTCGCTGATCGACGACTCGGTGAAACTCGTCATCCAGAACCAGGCGAGCGACAGGCAGGCCGACACCATCGTGTTGCCGTCCACCACTGCCAACACCAGCAAGCTGGCCGAGAAGGTGCTGGACAGCACCATCAACATCCCGCCGCTGATCTACCAGAACCAGGGCGGCATCGTCGGCATCTACGTCGCACGCGACGTGGACTTCTCTTCGGTGTACGAACTGAAGCCGACGGCCGTTGCCCAGCCTCGCGAGGGCACGCCATGAACCAGCACGCCTGCGAGCACGACGACCTGGGCGATGGTTGGTGCGGCGACGCCACGTCGGTCGTCGAGTTCCTGCGCCCACTGCGCGAGCAACTGGACGCGCCCGGGGTGCTGGAGGTGTGCGTGAATCAACCGGGCGAACTGCTGGTCGAGACCGTGCGAGGCTGGCAGACCGTGCCCGCGCCGGAAATGACGCAAGAACGCTGCCTGTCGCTGGCCACCGCCGTGGCCACCTTCTGCGACCAGCAGGTGAACCAGGAACGGCCGCTGCTATCGGCCACGCTGCCCAGCGGTGAGCGTATCCAGTTCGTCATCCCGCCGGCTGTGCCGCGCGGCACGGTGTCGATCACGGTGCGCAAGCCGTCGCACCTGATCAAGCGGCTCGACGACTTCGAACGCGAGGGCCTCTTCGAGCGCACGGCCACCGTGACCCGCACGCCGAACGCGGAACTGCTGCCCTTCGAGCGCGAACTGGTGGGGCTGAAGGACGCCGGCCGCTACGCCGAGTTCCTGCGCCTGGCGGTGCGCAAGCACCAGACCATCGTCGTCAGCGGTAAGACCGGCTCGGGCAAGACCACCTTCATGAAAGGCCTGGTCGAGGAAGTGCCCAAGCACGAGCGACTCATCACGATCCAGGACACGGCCGAGCTGACGCTGCCGAACCACCCGAACGTGGTGCACCTGTTCTATAGCAAGGGCGCCCAGGGCACAGCCCGCGTGACAGCCAAGTCGCTGCTGGAAGCGTGCCTCCGCATGAAGCCGGATCGCATCTTCCTGGCCGAGGTGCGAGGCGACGAGTGCTTCTACTTCGTACGCCTCGCGGCCTCGGGCCACCCGGGCAGCATCACCAGCGTGCATGCGGGCAGCTGCGCGCTGGCCTTCGAGCAGATGTCGCTGATGATCCGCGAGAGCGGCGCCGGTGGCGGCTTGCGCATGGACGAGATCAAGTGGCTGCTGAGCGTCGTGGTCGACGTCATCGTGCAGTTCGATCGCGACGAGCGCGGGCGCTTCATCTCGGAGATCCTCTACGAACCCCGGCGCCAGCGGCTAGAGCGCTGGGATCAGCAGGCGGCGGCAGCATGAGCAGCATCGCCGCCCTGCCGTTCTCGGCGTGGCCCACGGGACGCAAGGTCGCAGCGGGCGCCCTCGCCGTCATCGGCTACGCGGCGCTGGCCTGCGCGGCAATCTACCTGGCCGGCGCGCTGTTCCTGGTGCTGAACAAGGCGAACCCGAAGCAGGCGCGTTTCACCAGCATCGTCCGCTACTGGGACTTCTACGCCGACGATGCCCAGCTCCGCAAGAAGCTCCAACTCGCGATTGGCATTTCGGGGATCGGCCTGCTGATCCTGTTGCCGGCCGGACTCGTTGCTACAGTACGGCCGCGCCGGGCGCTGCACGGCGATGCCCGATTCGCCAGCCAGGCCGAGGTAGATCGTGCGGGGCTCACCGGCGGCGATGGGCAGCCGGGCATCCTCATCGGACGACATCGCGGCAAGTTCCTCGCACTGCCTGGCCAGCTCTCGGTGATGCTGTCGGCGCCGACCCGCAGCGGCAAGGGCGTCGGTGTCGTCATCCCGAACCTGCTGAACTGGCCCGACTCCGTCGTGGTGCTCGACATCAAGGGCGAGAACTACGACATCACGGCCGGCTATCGCGCCGCGCACGGCCAAGCGGTCTACGCCTTCTCGCCCTTCGACAAAGACGCACGCAGCCACCGCTGGAACCCGTTGACTGCCGTCCGCTCCAGCCCGCTGCACCGCGTCGGCGACCTGCTCACCATCGGCCAGGTCTTCTTCCCCAACGATGGCGGTGGCACGTCGTCCGAAGCCTTCTTCAACGACCAGGCGCGCAACCTGTTCCTCGGCCTCGGACTCGTCCTCCTCGAAACCCCGTCGCTCCCCCGCACCATCGGCGAAATGCTGCGTCAGTCCTCGGGCAAGGGCCGGTCGCTGAAGGATCACCTGGGCGGTCTGATCACCCAGCGCCGCGAGGAAAGAAATCCCCTCTCCGACGAGTGCGCCGACGCCCTGCAGCGCCTGCTGTCCAACTCGGAGAACACGCTGTCCAGCGTGGTCGCCACCTTCAACGCGCCACTGACGATCTTTGCGGATGCCATCGTCGATGCCGCCACCAGCGCCGACGACTTCCGGCTCGAGGACGTGCGCCGACGCCGCATGTCGGTCTACGTGCGGATTCCGCCGAACCGGCTGGCCAACGCCAGGCCGCTGCTGAACCTCTTCTTCTCGCAGCTCGTCAGCCTGAACACGCAAGCCCTGCCCGAGCAGGACCCGACGCTGAAGGTCCAGTGCCTGCTGGCCAACGACGAGTTCACGGCGATGGGCCGCGTCGGCGTCATCACCAACGCCGCCGCCTTCCTCGCCGGCTACAACCTGCGCCTGCTGACGGTGGTGCAGGCGATGTCGCAGCTCGATGCCGTCTACGGCGACAAGGAAGCCCGCACCTTCGCCACCAACCACGGCCTGCAGATCCTCTACGCACCGCGCGAGCAGCGCGATGCAGACGAGTACAGCGCCATGCTCGGCCACTTCACCGAGCGGGCCACGTCGCGCGGGCGCAGCCGGTCCTTCAGCGGCCACGGTCACAGCACCGTCAGTCGCAACGAGAGCGAGCAGCGTCGTGCGCTGCTGCTGCCGCAGGAGTTCAAGGAGCTGGGCAGCGAGCGCCTGGTGGTGATCTTCGAGAACTGCAAGCCGATCCTCGGCGAGAAGATCCGCTACTACCGAGACAAGGCCTTCACGTCACGCCTGCTACCGGCACCTGCGGTGCCACGCATGAACATGGACCTGCACCTGGCGCGCGTGCAGGAGCGCTGGCGCTTCGCCGACGATGAGCTGGCGCCCGGCGAGGGCCTGGACATCGAGCAGCTGGCCCATGACATGAGCCGCCTCCCCGACCTGGCCGGCAAGTCAGCGGAGGAGATCACCGACGTTGTCTTTGCGGTCTTCGAGGCGCGCTCCAGACACGGCGGTGCGATTGAGGCGGTCGCCGATGACGACGGTGTGCTCATCTCCGAACCCTCCGTCGTCGAGCGTGCCGACGTCACCTAGTCCCGGGAGCCACACGATGCGACCGACCCTTGCCTCCATCCCGCTGAGTTCCTTCGTCCCGTGGCTCCTGGCGATTGCGTCGTGCAGCTCGCCGCCGAAGCCGCCGACCGTGGACGAATCGCAGAAGCGCCCAGTCAACTCGCAGATGGCCGTCGAGCTGCAGGTCTGCAGGAACGACCTGCAGAACACCCGCATCCTGGCCACCGAGTCCAGCCGGCTCGCGGAGACCACCGCGGCCACACTTGCGAACGTGGCGGCGCGCCAGCAGCTTCTGGCAGCCATGCAGGCGCCGAACGGCCGGCCGCCGCAAGCCAATGCTGTCTTCAGCGTGCGATTCGACTTCGGCAGTACCCGTGTCGCCATTCCGCCCGAAATCACCGCGGCTCTTGTCGAGGATGCGAAGGCATCGCCGCTGGTCGTGCTGCGGGGACGCACTGATGGCGCGAGTGACGCACCGGCCGAGAGTCGCATCGCGCGGGAGCGCGCTGCGGCGGTGCGCGACTACCTCGTGGCTGCTGGCGTGGACCCTGCGCGCATCCGTGCTACCTACCAGCCAGCCGGTGACCACGTCGCCGACAACGCCAGTGCGAACGGCCGCGGCCTGAACCGCCGCGTCGAGATCGAGCTGTACCGCGCGCTTCCGGTTGCGCTGAGCACGACGGCGGTCGCCGAGCCTTGAACTTCCACCCTGCCCAACATCGCGAGGTCGCCATGTATGCAGACAACTCCGCCGCCCGCCAGACCACTCCAGCCCAAGGCGGCACCGTCGAGCCCGCGAACCGCGCGACCGTAGCCATCGCGACGTTCCAGACGCCTGGGGAGACCAGCGGCGAGCGCTACGAGCTGCGCGATCCCTTCGCCGAGGTCACCTATCGGGCGAGCACCTTCCCGGAAATGGTCGCCAAGGCCGAACAGCTGGGCAGCATCCGCTTCGTCGCAGTGGCCGAGGACGGCAGGCGCACGCCGATCCAGAAGGTCGATGGCGAGTGGCAGCGCGGGCAGCAGCGCCCGGCCCTGTCCGAGCGTCCACTGGATCCTCTGCCGGCGCGCGACGAGGTGCCCGAGGCCACCAGCGACGTCCCGATGGCTGGCGCCACCAAGGGATCGGCGCAGCCAGAACAAGTCAATGCCAAGGCCGTCGCGAAAATCGACGCCCAGGCTGAGCGCGCTGCGCTCGTGGCCCGCCTCGAGGCGGCACTGATGGACCGCTACATCATCAAGCGGGCTCCCGTGACGGTGGGCGACGTGAGCGTCGGACGCACCGAGTACCGCTTCCGCGGCGATACCTCGCGCGTGGCCTTCACCGAATCGACCTTCCGCCTGGCAACGGACACGAACAGTCCGTCGGTCGCACGCTCGATGGTCGACGTCGCCGAGGCCCGCAACTGGAAGGCGCTGCGCGTGTCGGGCAACGAGGACTTCAAGCGCATGGTCTGGCTCGAGGCCTCACTACGCGGCGTGAAGACCCTTGGCTACGAACCGAACCCGGGCGATCTGGAAGTGCTCAAGCGAGAGCGCGAGGCGCGCCTGGTCAACCGCATCGAGCCGGCGCGGGATGCAAGCGGTACCCCAACGGCGGCGACCGAGAAGGCCGCCGGTCGTGGCGGCGGTGGCCGCAAGGCTGTGCTCGCTGCCATCGAAGCTGTGCTGGTCGCGAAGAAGGTGCCCGAGAAGCAACGGGCCGCCGTCATCGCGGCAGCCACCGAGAAGCTGGCCCAGCGCATCCGCGATGGCCAGGCGCCCAGGGTCAAGGTCTACGACAAGGCCGCGCCTTCGCAGCGGCCCGTGGTCATGCCGGCGCCAGAGCTGCAGCGCACGCGCGACCGCGCTACACCAGCGCCGGTGCGGTGAGGCCACGCCGGTGGAAACATTGATCCATGGCATCACGGCGCCGTCCGCGGTCTACGAGATCGCCGGCCGGCGCCTCGAGCTTGGGGCACGCGGGTTTGCGGAGACCATTGCAGATGCCCACGCAGCCCACACGCGGCCCCGCTGCATGTGCCTGGCCGAAGGCGTGGAGATGTACGTGGCGCGCCTCGGAGAGGGCTATATCGTCAAGCGCATGCCCGAGACCGGCTGCAAGCACGCGCCGGACTGTCCCTCCTACGAGCCACCGGCCGAGTTCTCTGGCCTGGGACAGGTGCTGGGCACCGCGATCTCCGAAGACCCGGCCACCGGTGAAACAACGCTGAAGCTGGACTTCCCTCTCAGCAAGACGCCCGGCCGATCGACGATGCCACCGGCCGGCGGCGAGAGCGACAGCGTTGCCTCCTCCGGCACCAGGCTCTCGTTGCGCGGCCTGCTGCACTACCTTTGGGATCAGGCCGAGCTGACGCGCTGGCATCCCGGCTTCGCCGGCAAGCGGACCTGGGCCACGGTGCGAAGGCATTTGCTTCAGGCTGCGGAGCACAAGCTCGCGCGCGGCGACGCGCTGCGCGCCCGGCTCTATGTGCCGGAGCCGTTCGCCGTCGACGCGCGAGAGGCGATCAACGCGCGGCGTCTGGCGCAGTGGCAGCACGCGGTAGCCCTACCCGGGAAGCCGCAGCACCTGATGCTGCTCGTCGGCGAGGTCAAGGAGATCGTGCCGGCGCGCTACGGCTTCAAGGCGATGGTCAAGCACATGCCCGACCAGGCCTTCGCGATCGACGAGCTGCTGTACCGGCGCCTCGGGCGGCGCTTCGAGCATGAACTTGCGCTGTGGGGCGCCAACAATGACATCCACATGATGACGATCGCCACCTTCGGCGTGAGCAGTGCCGGCCTTCCGGCAATCCATGAGCTGTGCCTGATGCCCGTGACGCGGCAGTGGCTGCCGGTCGACGACGGCTTCGAGAAGCAGCTCGTAGATCGGCTCGTCGGCGAGAACCGCTCATTCGTGAAGGGCCTGCACTACAACCTCGGCCGTGGCGAACGGATCGCTAGCGCGGCGCTCACCGACTGCGGAGGTTCGGCGCCTATGCTGTTCATTGCGAGACAGGACTTCCCGCTGGCAGGCGAACTTAGCGAACGGCTCCTGGATTCTTCGGCGGTCTGGACCTGGAGACCCGAACGAGAGACACAACCGGGGCTGCCTCGGCGAGCAGATGGACAACTCTGCAAAGTCTCACAAGCCAAGTCTGAATCTCGCACGGTGCAGACATAGGAGTTCGACGCTTGTCGCGTTGTTGGACCGGAAGTGATGTTGACGTAGGCGACAAGGGCAGCTGGCCAACGCGTGCGGCGCGATACTTCCGCCATGAAACCGGCCCGCGATGCCCAACGTCTTCAAGCAATGGTTCAAGCGCGTCTGATCGCGCATCCGGCCGCGCGGCAACGCTTTGCGGGCGATCCACGATCTGCTCCCCAGGCTGGCGCTGTCATCGGGCACGAGCGCGATATGCTGGGAAGGAACTGGACGATCCTCGACATCGAACGAGGAGAAGGCTTGGCGCGCCCCTTCCGGGCGATCGTCGATGCGCTTCGCCTTGAGTTCGATCTCTCCTAGACCAGGCCGTACCAGCCTCGCCACTCCGGCGGCGGCGGACGCCACTCCCCGAAGTCCGTGCGTTCGATGTAGCCCATCACCCGCGACCGGATCGCCAGTTCGACTGGTGCCGAGTCAGGGTCATCGGTGACGGTCCCGTCGAACGTCGCGTTTCGCTCCAGGCCGCCGAACATTCCGCAGCTCGGCTCGCTGACAGCACAGGCAAAGTAGACCTCGCCGACACCCACCGGCCCGCAAGTCACCCAGTACCCAAACACACGCCCGGTCGATTCCTGTAGATGCCGGCCAGCAAGTGTCGTCATTTGTTCATGGTACTGCTCAAGCGACCTCGGAGACGACACCGATCAGACAGCAGGCAGGTGCAGGAGGCTCAAGCATTGGTGTCGCCTGAGCGGACGCTTCGATCGCGTCGGGACGGCCGGTCGCACGACGTGCATCGCCTCCGGCGAGAGCCCTCCAAGAGCCGAAGGTCAACCAGCAGTTGTGGGCTCAGCGGCCTGTCGGCGAGCCACCAATCGACCTCGCGCCACTTCGAGTGTGGTTCGACACAGCCGGCCTAGAACGGGATCGAGTCTCGAGTGGCCATGACATCCAGCACCCGCCGGCATTCGTCGATGTCCATCCAGCCGATGTGGCACTTCAATGCCGAGATCCCCATCGCATCGGCGAGCCAGGCATATGCGTCTTCCCGGCTCATCTCACCGTTTTGCCACAGCGGGTCGAACGCGTTGTGCGCAGCGCTGCGCGCATTGCGCAGCGGTTCATCGGCCAGCATGCCCAAGGGCTCCGTTCCGTCGCCCGCCTTGTGGCAGCCGACCCACGCATTGCACGGCCAGCACACCCAGAAGCGACGCTCGTGCAGATCCTCGCGGTGCGGGTAGACGTCCTTGCCCGTGAACAAGCCTGCCCTCTTCCCGCAGTAGTTGCAGAAGACCTGCCGCTTGCTGTTGATCGCGACCGGCTTGGGAACCGGCTGTCCCGCGAGCGTGCGTTGCTCGGCCAGGTACGCAAACATGCTGGTCGGGCCCGTGCCCTCCTCACCCGTGGCAAGCACCTGCCAGGTTCCTGTTGCCGGCCAGAAGTCGACCTTGTCGTCCAGACGAAGCCGGCGGCCATCGTCCAGCGACACCATGCTGCCCTGGCTGAACTCGCCAAACGTCTGCTGCTGGCTCGAACCCTTCTGCACCTTGTTCATTGCATGATCTCCACGCTGCGCGACCGTCGCTAGGCAGCCATCCTGTGCTCGTAGTACGGACGCTCCCGGTCATCGAGGATGTCGTAGAGCGCCTTCAGATTGGTCGGATCCGGGTTCAGCCAAGCATCCACATGCTCAGGGCGGATCGGGATGATGCAACGGTCGTGGCCGGCCGCCGCGACCTCGGGCGGAGGTTCGTCCGTGATCGCCGCGAACGAGTCCAAGTCCGGCAGGTTCGAGCCGGTCCAGTGTGACCAGACACAGGCCACGAGCATGTCCTGCACCGGCTGTGGCCGGAACTCGAGCACGACGTTCTCTGATTGCTCCTCCGATCCGAGTTCCCGGCCTTCTACCCGGTGCCGATCGACGTTCTCGTAGAAGGCGTTCACGATCATCACGCCGTGTGTGTGGCCGAACTGTCCGCGCCAGAACTTTTCGAGGTTGTCGCGGCGGGCGTTGTAGGTGCCCGGGTAGTCGATGTCGGAGGACGCCGGTCGGCCCGCAGGACGGCACTGGTAGCGCATCGGCACCACGGTCTTCCTGCCGTCCTGCATCACCATCACCGGCGCATACACCCCCGGAAAGATCCGCGAGTCCCGGTCCAGCAGGTCGGTGCGACGCAGGTCTTCGAGATCGAGCTTCGCCTTGCCGATCTTCGAGGTCGCGATGCGCACGTCCTCGGTCGCCGCCTTGGTCACCTTGACCTGCAGCTTGCGCTCGGCGTCGACAAGCCGCTTGCGCTGCTTGAAGAGTTCCTGCTCGAACTTCAGCGCCTGCGCTGCACGATGCTCCGCGATGAGCCCGTGGATCTCGCGCTCCTCTGCCGTCGTCGGGTTCGCAAAGGCCTCTTCCATCGCCTTCGGGATCTTCAGCTTGGTGTCCTGCCGCCGCCGGTAGAACAGATCGACGAACTTCCGGATCGAAATGTCGGCGCCGAACATCCGGACGTAGGTCCTGTGGTCGGCTCGAATCTGGGCTGAGTAGCACATGGGCATCCTCGAACGGCAATGCGGGCCGCCCCAGTGTACGGAGCGGTCGCCAAACGCACTTGAGCGGCTGAACCTGCGCCAGTCTTCACGGCCGGGACCTCGGACATCCTCGACAACGGGTTGGGGCAATGATACTGTACAAAACAACAGTAGTCGAATCATGGCCCTCAGCCCCGTTCCCGCCGTTGCCCCGGCCCCTTCACATGCACCGGCGCGCCCAGCGCCGGTCGTGCCACCGCATGTCGAAGCATCGGTCTGGCGCGGCAGCGAGCTGGGTGGTCAACCCGGCACGGTGATCGGTTCCGGCTGGGACGCGCTTGACCTGGAACTCCCCGGCTCGGGCTGGCCCTGCCAGGCGATCTCCGAGGTGCTGACGCCTCAGCCGTCGGTGGTCGAGTGGCGTCTGCTCAGCCCGGTGCTGCGCCGCGTGGTGGCCGATGGTGGCCAGCTCGTGGTCGTCGCACCGCCGCGGCACCCGTACTTGCCAGGACTCATTCACGATGGCTTCGACGAACGCCGCTTCGTGTGGGTGCAGGCCGAAGGCCCGGCCGAACGGCTGTGGGTAACCGAGCAACTGATCAAGTCGAGCGCCTTCGGCGCCATCGTGGCCTGGCTGCCGCAGGCGCGCCAGGAGCAGATCCGGCGCCTGCAGGTATGCGCCCAGAGCGCGTCGGGTCCCGTGTTCCTGTGCCGTCCCGAATCGGCACAGCATGAAGCCTCGGCAGCACCCTTGCGCGTGCAGGCCACCTTCGGTCTGGATTGGGAGCTGCAGGTTCGCATCCTCAAGCGCCGTGGCCCCTCTTCGGATCAGCTGATCGCGCTGCCGTCCGTTCCCGGCGGGCTCGCGTCTGTCATCACGCCGCGGCTGCGCAAGCCGAGCCGGCTGCTTTCTCGAGAGGTTGCTGCCGATGCTGTGGGCAGCTCTGTTGTTTCCCCGCTTGCCCGACGGCACGCCGCCTCCCACTGACGCGCTCATCGGTCCGGCAACGTGGGCGCTTCAATTCACCCCCCGCGTTGCAGTATCCGAGGAAGCCATCGTCATGGAGCTCGAGGGCAGCGCACGCCTGTTCGGTGGCAAGCGGGCGCTGCGGGACCGGCTGCTGCACGAGTCTGTCGATCTCGGCGCAACCAGTCTTGCCTGGGCCTCGAACAGCCTGGCCGCCTTGGCGCTCGGCCGGGCAGGCATCGAGAACGGCTTCAAACGCCCGCTCCCCGATCTGCTCGACGCGTTGCCGATGCAGACGTTGTCGGCGACCGGGCCTCACCACGTCACACTCACCCAACTCGGCTGCCGAACGCTGGGTGACGTGCGCAAGCTGCCTCGTGGCGGCATCAGTCGGCGCTTTGAAAAGACGCTACTCGCCGCGCTCGACCAGGCCTATGGGCTACGCCCGGAGGTACATGCCTGGGTGGTACTGCCGGAGACTTTCAGCAGCCGGCTCGAGCTGCATGCCCGCGTGGAGAACGCCCCAGCGCTGCTGTTCGGCGCACGACGGCTGCTGCTGCAGCTGTGCGGGTGGCTCGCCGCCCGGCATTCCGGCATCACCGGCTTCACGTTGCGCTGGGCGCATGACACGATGCGTTCAAAGAGCGCCGGCGACGGCGGTGAGATCACCATCCGCACTGCGCAGCCGATGCGGGACGTGGAGCACCTGTGCCAGCTGCTGGCCGAGCATCTGGCGCGCGTCGTGCTGCTGGCGCCGGCGGGCGAGCTGATGCTCGAAGCCGTCGACGTCGTTGCACTCGAAGAGACGAGTGCGTCGCTGCTGCCTGACTCGCGGCAGACCGGCGAGTCGCTGGCTCTGGTGCTGGAGCGCATTGCCGCCCGCCTGGGCCCGGAGCGGGTGCTCCGCCCGGTCGTCGTGGAGGACCATCGCCTGGAGTGGGCCCAGCACTGGCAGCCGGCACCCCAGCCCCTGCCGCGCAAGCGACCACGCTCGACCTCGACCCCGCAACCCACCTTCGTGCTGCCACAGCCGTTGCGACTGGCGATGCGCGGGCATCGACCGATCTACCAGGGTCCGCTGCACCTGCTGGCCGGGCCGCACCGGGTCGAAGGAGGATGGTGGCATCGGGTCGTGCGGGACGGCGCCCAGGACACGGAGCACGTTGCTCGCGACTACTGGGTCGCCCTCAGCGAGCACGCCGGCGTGCTCTGGATCTTCCAGGAACGCCTGGCCGACGATCAGACGGCCTGGTACCTGCACGGCGCGTTCGCATGACCGGGGACCGCCTTGTCCACGCTTCCGAACTACGCCGAGCTGCGGTGCCTGACCAACTTCTCGTTCCTGCGCGGCGCGAGCTGGCCGGAGGAACTGGTCGAGCGCGCCAAGGCGCTGGGCTACAGCGCACTGGCGATCACCGACGAATGTTCGATGGCAGGCGTGGTCCGCGCCCACGTGGCGGCCAAGGAGCATGGACTCAAGCTGCTGATTGGCAGCCAGTTCCAGGTTCAAGGCGCGGCGCCGTTCACCCTCATCGTGCTGGCCTGCCACCTGGAAGGCTACGGAAACCTGTGCGAGTTCATCACCCGGCTGCGGCGCAGTTCGGCAAAGGGCACCTATGCGCTGCGTGTCGAGGACATCGAAGGCACCGAGCTCGACGGCTGCCTGATCCTCGCGTCGCCAGAGCGCGGCAGCAGCCCTGATCAGCTGTTGGCCACGGCGCGCTGGTTGCTGCGGCACTTCACGGGGCGGTGCTGGCTGACGGTCGAGCTGCTGCGCACGCTCGAGGACGAGATGTGGCTGCACCGGCTGCGCGAAGCCAGCGAGTTGTCGGCGATTCCGCTGGTGGCGTCGGGTGACGTGCACATGCATGTGCGATCACGTAAGGCGCTGCAGGACGTGCTGACGGCCACGCGCGTCGGCAAACCGTTGACCGAATGCGGCGGCGAGCTGCAACAGAACTCCGAGCGGCATCTGCGCACGCGTCTGCGGCTGGCGCAGACCCTTCCAGCCGACCTGCTCGAGGAGACGCTGCGGGTTGCGCAGCGATGCCACTTCTCGCTCGACGAGCTCAAGTACCAGTATCCCGACGAGGTGGTGCCGAAGGGCGAGACGCCCGCCTCCTACCTCCGACGCCTCACGTACGAAGGCGCCGGTCGTCGCTGGCCCGACGGCGTGCCTGCCAAGGTGCAGGCCTTGATCGAGCACGAACTCGAGCTGATCGCCGAGTTGCGCTACGACCACTACTTCCTCACGGTTGCCGACATCGTGCGCTTTGCGCGCTCGCAGCAGATCCTTTGCCAGGGGCGCGGCAGCGCCGCCAACTCGGTCGTCTGCTACTGCATCGGCGTCACCGAGGTCGACCCGTCGCGCATGGCGGTGCTCTTCGAGCGATTCATCAGCAAGGAACGCAACGAGCCTCCGGACATCGACATCGACTTCGAGCACCAGCGGCGCGAAGAGGTCATCCAATACCTCTACAAGAAGTACGGCCGGGATCGGGCCGCTCTCACTGCGGTTGTCATCTCCTACCGGCCCAAGAGTGCGTTCAGGGACGTGGGCAAGGCGCTCGGCTTCAAGCAGGACGCACTGGATGCGCTGGCCGGCAACTTCACTTGGTGGGACGGCAAGGACGTGATGCCGGAGCGGATCGCCGAGGTCGGACTGGACATCGAGGACCTGGCCGTGCGGCAGCTGATGTCGCTGACTGGCGACCTGCTGGGGTTCCCGCGTCACATGTCGCAGCACCCGGGCGGCTTCGTGCTGACCCGCGGGCCGCTGACGCGCATGGTGCCGGTTGAAAACGCGGCGATGGAGGACCGGACCATCGTGGAGTGGGACAAGGACGACCTCGACGCGCTCGGGCTGCTGAAGGTCGACGTGCTGGCGCTGGGCATGCTCTCGGCGATCCGGCGCTGCCTGGAGTTCGTCGGCGCCCGCAAGGGCCATGTGTTCGAGATGCAGGACATCCCGGCCGAAGATGAGCAGACCTACGACATGATCTGCCAGGCCGACACCGTCGGCGTGTTCCAGATCGAGAGCCGGGCACAGATGTCGATGCTTCCCCGGCTGCGGCCACGATGCTTCTACGACCTGGTCATCGAGGTGGCGATCGTGCGACCCGGGCCGATCCAGGGGCAGATGGTTCACCCGTATCTCAACCGGCGCCAGGGCAAGGAGCCTGTCTCCTACCCGAGCGAAGCGCTACGCGAGGCGCTCGGGCGGACGCTGGGGATTCCGATCTTCCAGGAGCAGGTGATGCAGGTGGCGATCCTGGCGGCGGGCTTCACGCCGGGCGAGGCCGATCAACTACGCCGGTCGATGGCCGCTTGGAAGCGCAAGGGAGGATTGGAAAAGTACTACGGGAAGATCGTCAACGGTATGACGGCAAGAGGCTACGAGGAGTCGTTTGCGAAGGCGATCTTCGACCAGATCAAGGGCTTCAGCGAATACGGCTTTCCGGAGTCGCACGCCGCTTCGTTTGCGCTGCTGGTCTACGCCTCCTGCTGGCTGAAGTGCCACCACCCGGCGGAGTTTCTGGCGGCGATGCTGAACTCGCAGCCGCTCGGGTTCTACTCGCCTTCGCAGCTGGTGCAGGACGCTCGTCGCCACTGCGTCATGGTCAAGGCGCCGGACGTGATGTGTAGCGACTTCGACTGCACGCTCGAGGACATGCTCACCGAGCCGTCGGTGCGATTGGGGCTGAGGCTGGTGGCGGGGCTCAAGGAAGATTCGGCGCGGCGGATCATGGCGGCGCGTGTGCAGGCGCCGTTCGATGGGGCCGAGGACTTGGCACATCGGGCCGATCTGGACCAGCATGAGATGCGGCTTCTCGCCGGTGCCGACGCGCTGATGAGCCTGGCGGGGCATCGACGCCAGCAGGTTTGGGAGGCGTCGGCGCTGAAGCGTCCGCCTCGATTGCTACGCGAAGCGCCGGTGGACGAGGCGTTCCTGGAGTTGCTGCCCGCACTCGAGGGCGAGGAGATCGTCCACGACTACGCGACGCTAGGGCTGACACTGCGTCGTCATCCCCTGGCGCTGTTGCGCGGACGGCTGGCGAAGATGCGGCTCTCGTCAGCTGCGGACCTGGACCTCGTGCCTGACGGAAGACGAGTTCGCTACGCCGGCATCGTGACGCTGCGCCAGCAGCCGGAGACGGCCAGCGGAACGATCTTCATGAGCCTCGAGGACGAGACCGGCGTGGTGCAGGTGATCGTGTGGAGGTCATTGCGTGAGCGACAGAGGCCCGAGGTGCTTCGGTCGAGGTTGCTGGCAGTCTATGGAACCTGGCAGCGCGAGGGGGATGTGAAGAACCTGATCGCGGGGCGGTTGGAGGATCTCAGCTCGATGCTCGGTGAGTTGACGACGGCGTCAAGGGACTTCCACTAAGAGGGACGAGCCACAGCGGCAGAATTGCAGCGGTTGCTGTCGGTGCCAGCAAGCAGTCATCAGAAGCGACGAACAGAGGTGGCTCGAACGGCCGCTGTACGAGGTACTGCCGCCGTGGGAATCGCTCGAGACGGCTCGCGTCGCGTCGGCTACCTCTTCCCTACGGATCGAGCTCGCAGTACCGACCTAACCGGCGACGACGAGCGCAGGCCTCGTCGCCAAGCACTGCCCGAGCACCTGCGTCGCATGGAGCGCCGCCAGTAGCCGGCATGCACGACAGTGCGGATGCGCCGCCTCGACCGAGCAGCGAGTGAAAGCTGCTGCATACCGGGCACTCCCGTGCCTTATCGGATGCAGCCGCGCCTGACAAACGGAGAAGTTGACGCTACGCACTCGAAGTGCTTTCCGATACCGGCGTCAGACCTTGGAGTAGGCGTCGGGAGGCAGGGCGACGCCGCCACCCTTGCGGAGGTAGTCCAGGGCTGCATCGAGATCGACGAACTTGGTCGCGGCCTTCATCTCGACTGCTGCGTTGCCCCAGAACCAAACCTCGACTTCCCAGCCGCGCTTCTTGGCACGCTCGACCATTCCTTTGAAATCACCATCCCCCGCCGCAATCACAATCGTCGCTGGTTCGGCCGTCTCAAACATGCGCTCGATTACGTCCATACCCATCTCCATGTCAACGCCCTTCTCCTTGTCGCGGATATTTCGATCAAAGAGACGCACGTCGAAACCTTCGCGGCGAATCTCTTCCCAGATTGAGTCATCGGGGGGCGGACGAGAGCCATAGAGAACCGGAACTTGAGCTAGAAGTCGATTCCCGCGACTCTTTACCAAGTGCAGAAATTTGCCCCAATCGATCTCGTACTTGTCGTCGACCTGTGGCCCTCGCCTTCCACCGGCATTTCGCTTTGCAAATGCCCAGCGTCCGCCTTCAATCTTGACATTGGAGTTGTCGACGAAGAGATGAACTCGCTTGTCAGCCATGTGTGCTCTCCCTCAAGTAGCTTCCTACGCGCAGCAGCCAACGCCAGCCTTGTGGCCATCGCCCGCGCCGACGTGCAACGTGAAGCGGCATTCTGCTTCATTGCGGCCTGGGTCCGATCAGGCTCCGCAAACCGGGCGTCTGGCAGCAGGAGCGCTTCGCGCGCGCAGCGATGCTCGACTTCGATGCCGTCCAAAGGAGGCTCTTGAGCGAAGAGCAGCCGTCTTTCGGGGCTTCGAACGTCGGGACCCCAGCCTTGAGCCGAAGTTCGGCTCGGCAGCAGCGGTTGCTGTCCTTCATGCGTGCAGACTCACTGCCCGCTCTACTGCGGGATGCAGTCGTTCGAGCGGGGCGTGAACTACGTTGGCGTCGCCACCGATCACGTCACCGAGTCGGGCCTAGACTTGGGAGCGGCGAACAAGGGCAATCGACGGCGAAACTGTGGCGACACGCGATGAGTTTTCCCCAGGGACGAAGCACATGCTCGCGGGCCGTGCCGGCTACGCCTGCTCGAATCCTGACTGCCGGCGTCAGACCGCCGGCGCGGCGCTTGGCGATGACACAAGGGTCGTTAGCGTAGGCGTCGCCGCGCACATCAAGGCGGCGGCGCCAGGCGGCCCCCGCTATGACCCTCTGCAATCGGCCGAAGAGCGACGACACGCATCGAACGGTATTTGGCTGTGTTCGGCGCACGCAAAGCAGGTCGACGACGATCATGTCCACTTCACTGTCGACAAGCTCAAGGCCTGGAAGAGGCAAGCGGAGGAGAGATCCGCGCTCGCCATCCTCACCCTGCAAACACCCGATGCAAGCGCGGCGCAGCCCGGCGCTGGATCATCGGCAATCGACCTGACGCAACGACTCGGCCTCACACCGCAGGACAGTGTCGAGGCGGTAACGGCGCGGCTGCGAGCCGCCGCCGCGCGGGACCTCGCCGCTTTCGTCGCGGCGCTCAAGTCTCCCGTTGAGGCGATCCCGCTTGGACTGCGGCTGATCGAAAGCGAGCGCGTTACGCCGTTTGAAGCCGCGGGTCTCGCGGCCGCGATCGGAACTTTCAACGAAATCGTTGTCGTCGCCCCGCCTGGCACGGGGAAGACGACGACACTGCTGCAAGTCGTCCGCAGCATCGCGACAAACGAGACCCTCGTCGCGGCGTTCATCCCGCTAAGCGAATGGTCCGCGCAGGGTCAAACGCTGCTGCAGTCGGTCGTTCGGCGAGCCGCGTTTGCAAGGGAGCGCGAAGAGCATCTGAAACTGCTCGCCGGCGCGGGCCGCTTGGTCCTCTGCATGGATGGCTGGAACGAGCTGGATACGTTGTCGCGAAAGCGGCTGCGTTCTGAAGTGCAAGGCATGCAGCGCGATTTCCCCGGCCTCGGCATGGTGATGAGCACGCGCGTTCAGGCACTGGATGTGCCGATCTCGGGCCCGGTGGTCGAGATTGAACCGCTGTCGGAAGCGCAACAGCTGGTTATCGCGCGCGCCTACCGCGGCGAATCCGGGGAAAGATTGCTCGATCAGGCCTGGCGAACGCGCGGCCTGCGCGATCTTGTGGCAATCCCGCTGTATCTAACCAAGCTCCTCTCGGACACGCCCGGCGCAGACTTGCCCACGACCAAAGAGGAAGTGCTGCGGCTCTTCGTCGCCGAGATTGACCGCAACGCCGCCGCGCGCGAGGTCTTAGGTAGCGCTGCGGCGGGATTCCATGGAGAAATGCTGTCGGCGATGGCTATCGATGCGACCATGGCCGACAGCGTCACCGTGTCCGAGCATCGCGCCAGGAGCCTGATAAGCGATGTGGCGGGCCGGCTTGTTCGCGAAGGCCAGATGGCGGCGCCTCGCCCCGATGTTGTGTTGGCAGCCCTTGTCAGCCACCATCTGCTGGTCCGCACCGCCAGCGGCGTCGAGTTTCAGCACCAGCAGTTTCAGGAGTGGTTCGCCTCGCATCAAGTCGAAGTACTGATGCGTGCCGCAGTAGGTGGTGATGTGGAAGCCCGGCAGCGTCTGAGAACCGTGGTGCTGAACGCGCATGCGTGGGAAGAGGCAGTGCTTTTCGCGTGCGAGCGCGCCTCGCGTGGCGGCGCTGACGACGTCGCGGGCGCCGCGACCCTCATCCTTGAAGCGCTCACCATTGACCCGATGCTTGCTGCCGAGGCGATCTATCGAGGCTCGGACGCGTTGTGGATCGCCGTCAAGGATCGGGTTGTCGAGTTTGCCAGCCGTTGGCACACGCCGAAGAAAATCGACCGCGCGGTGCGGTTCATGATAAAGACCGGCCGCACCGAGTTCGCTGAAATCCTGTGGCCATTCCTCGCGGACCCGGACGATCAGGTGTACCTGAAGGCGACGCGCGCCGGCGGCCGCTTCCGGCCTTCGGTCCTGGGGAGCGACATAGCGAGCCGCATTTCCCAGCTGCCACCCAAACATCGGTCGCATCTGCTGTCCGAGCTTGTGATGTACGGTGGTGTCGAAGGAATCGAGTCGGCCACAAGCATCGCCTTGTCCGACGGCGACGCCGAGGTGATGACCAGCGTCGCGGAGTCGCTGCACTTCCGACGCGCGAACCAGCAGATGCAGCGTCTCCTGACCGCGGCGCCGCGCGAAGTCTGGCAGGTGCTCGCCCGCAAGGGGAATGCGGAAGAATCACTGCCGCCCGCGCTGGTAGATCGCATGCGTCGGGAGTCCCTTCAACTAATACAGGAAGAACAAAGCGCAGCGCAAAAGCTGCGCGTGCTGCTGCGCCGGAGTGACGATCGGCGGGCTGTGGCCGCGGCAATCAAGCCGTTGATCGAGACCGGCGACTTCAGCGACAAGGAGGAACGCGCCTGGGGTGTGATCGACGAAGCCAGCCGGCTCTATCCCGAAGAAGTCAGGGATGCGCTTCGCGGCCGGCTGGAACGACGGCTGCCGTTTCCGTTCCGCACCGAAGAGCTACTTCGCGGGGCCGGCGTCGTTGTTGACGACGGGCCTATCGCCGAACTGGCGCTGGCGACCGGCATTGACCGGCAACTTTCGAACGCTGCGGCGGGGCTTCTCGGCCCCAGCACGACGGGTAAGCTTATCGACGCGCTGCGTGGCATGCGCGAACAGCTCAAACTGTCGCCGCCGCCAATAGCCTACGATGAATTCCATCGCGTCCAAGGCCTGATCGCATTGACGCCGGTGGAGTCGTTCATGGCGGCCGTGCTGCCGCGCGCATCCACTTCAGATCCTACGAGCATCGGGGACTTGGCTGATCTCATCTCGCGGCACGGCGAAAACGGGGATCGTAGTCGCATGGGTGTCAGCGATGCTTCGCGCGATGCATTGATCGCGGTTGTCCGAAGATGGGTCGACGTACTGCTCGCCGACGAAGACTCACCGCGGCGCATCCTCGGCGAAGTTGCGCGTGTCATTGAGAAGCTCGCCGCTCAGGAACTGGCGGAGCCGCTTGCGCGCATGCTGGCCCGAGACCTGAAGCAATGGCGCCGGCAGCGTGAAGAGCGCGCCGAGGCTCGGGCACTCGGTAAGCATGATGGCGCGTCGGAAGCCTTTCACTCCTGGTCGTTGCAATATGCGCGTGCGTTCGTCGCGATTGGCGACGATCAGGCAATCGCGACGCTGCAGTCCTATCTCATGAACTGGGGCCACGGTGGGTTTGGGATAGAGGCCGCGGAAGCGCTGCGTGCAATTGGGCAGCGACTGCTGGGGATGGCGATCGACACGTCCTTTAGAGGGCCGCCCGAGTTCTCGAATGTCCGGGCGCGGCGTGCTGAGAGGCAGAACTCTGCAGCCCCGGCAACCTCTTCGATCGCAGAGGCAATCTTTGGTGCCGTAGGCACGCTCCTGCGGAACAATCCAGCGGGAGAAGCCCAGGCCCATGCCCTGCAGCTCGCCGCTATGGGCTTGGGCGTGCCCTATGGCGACAAGCGTGCCGTGATTGATCAGCTGCTGCGACTGCCGCAGCCGTACGGCACAAAATTCCGGTTCTTCACTGCCCTAATAAACGCAGGCGAAGTTGTCGAAGCCCAGCTACTTGTTGAATGCATCGACGCGCTGCTCGAAGAGTCGAAAACCAACCCCTGGCTGTTGCAGGAAAACCAGGGCGAGATCGATCGTTGGCTGCCGCTGCTGCCGTTCACCAGCCGGCCAGAGGCGACACTGGAAGTGCTCGAGCGCCTGCACCCGCACATACGCCTCCCATGGCGTCTTCGCCCTTTGTTGTCGGCTTTGGGTTTTGCCCCGTCCGATGCGGCCGAACAGGTCCTGATGGGCCTTGCGCGCGCGGACACGCGATTTCTGTCTGAATATGGCTGGTTTGCCGCGTTGGAGAAGCGGGGTTCGCTGTCATCGCTGCGCATGCTTCTCGATCTGATATGTGATGGCGCAGTGAGGGGCGAGGGAGGCCGGCCGGACACTTGGACGTTCGGTCGGAGGCTCGCGGCCGGCATGCAGTCCCAACCCGAGTTTCGTGCTGATGTGTATGCGCGAGTGGCATCCGGCGTCGCGCTGCCGGCGATGGCGATCTTGGAGTACGCGGTGGCTGAGACCCCTGATGAAGCTGGAGTGATGCTCCTTGTCGGCAGCCATGGCACCACTGGAAGAGCATTCAGTGAGACCCTCGCCTCGGCAATCGAAAATCTTTGCGTCGAGCAACGACCACTGTCAGACTGGGTTGGTGCCTACGAACAAATCAGCACCCCTGTACCTGCGCTACGAAAGCGCCTATTCGATGTATCCCGCACTGCGACGAGCAACGAGTCCAGCCTCGCGCTGGCGTGCCTCATTCACATCGATGAACTGCGCGACATGCATGGTGTAGCTTCGGGCGAACCACGCCATCCTGATATCGCGACCGGCGCTCCTTGGCCGACGTTGCCAGTGAAAGGCACGGTTCCAGAGACTAAGGAATGACTCCGGCGTTCGATCTTTATGACGGCGTCTCCAGGCTTGAGCATGCTGAGGACTGGTTCGATCTCGGCGACGGCGGAATCCTGCGCCGCACCTGCGCCCGCCTGATGACACCATTCACCATGCCGTTCATCATTCAGGACCGCGGGTTTCACACCGCGGCCCATAGAGGTGGCCGCCACGTGGGCGCAGGGTTTGAGCGTGTGTAGGCCATGACGCAGCAACTGACGCGACTACGATCCGCGCTGCGTGCGGAATCAACCGGTACGCTGGAGAAGCTTGCTGCCGCGCTCATCAGCCGTCTGGTTGGCGTCAGGGTGTCGGTATCCAACTCGGGCTTCCAGTACGGCGGAGACGCTGGGACCGCTGGGCGCGGCGGGCGACATCTGCGCATCGAGTGCAAGCGCTACGCCGACTCAACGCCGTTGGACAATCGCGAGCTACAAGGTGAGATCGACGATGCAAGGCGCCGCACACCTGGACTCGAGCTGTGGATCCTGGTCTCGACACGCAACGCGTCCGAAACCACACAGGAGACGCTGAACCTCAAGGCGCGGGAGGCCGGTGTCCCAATCCTGGTCATCGACTGGACCACTCAGCGAGGAGCGCTTCCGGATCTTGCCGCGCTCTGCTCCGGCGCGCCGGATGTGGTCGAGGAGTTCTATGGACGCGCCGCCGCTGACGCGGCCAGGTCTTTGACCCAGGAAGGCAAGCCCATCGTCTTCCGCATCAAGCAGGAACTGGAGCCTTGGCACATCGGATTCGAGCAGTTGCGAGTCCAAGCGCAAGTTCGGTTGCTGTCAACATGGAGAAGCGTCGACGAGTCGCGCGCCGTCTTTGGGCAAAACGCCGCCGGAGGCGCTGCAACGCATCTCGTTGAGCGCAACTCGGTCTCGTCTCAACTCCAGGCTTGGTGGGACGCAGGTGGCGCGAGCCCGGCAGTCGTGCACGGCGATGAAGGGGTCGGCAAAACCTGGGCCGCCCTTCAATGGGTAGTTCGCGAACTGCCGCGGCTCCCTATCACTTTGCTGCTGTCATCCGGTGCGTTGCCTGAAGTTCGAGGGCTCAACGAGAACGGCGTCCTTTCGTTCTTGGCGGGCGTGCTACACGATCTCGCGGGAACACAGGACGCCACCTATTGGCTTCAAAGACTGTACCGTTTGCTTGAACGTCCAGATGACGAAGGTCCAGCAATTTTGCTGGTAGTCGATGGCCTCAACCAGGAGGCATCCTTCGAGTGGAAACGACTCATCCAGATCCTGCAGGGGGGAAGGTTCAAGAACCGAGTTCGCCTGCTGCTGACAACGCAGACCCACTTCCTCGAGGAGCGGCTTCGCGGGCTGCAGTTTGTGAGCGGCCGAGGAACCCGTGTCGGCGTCGAACCCTTCGACCTCCTGGAAGGAGGCGAACTGGATCAGATGCTCGCTAGCTTCGGGAAGAAGCGCAGCGATCTCAATCACGAGTTGATCCCGTTGGCACGAGTTCCAAGGCTCTTCCCCATCGTCATGGCCTTGAATGCCGACGCAGCCCTACACGGCGACGTCACGGTATCGCGGCTCCTGTGGGCATATGGACGCGACCAACTCAGCGTGCGTGAAGGCCGCGCCATCTCGGAGACCGAGTGGGAGCAATGGCTTCTCGACTTGGCCAAGGCACAGTGGAGCGCCATCCGGGCCCGCGCGGCCACCGCGCTCGATGCCGTGGACTACACCGAGGGCGAACTCGACGCCAAGCTGAGCCGTGCCTCGCTCGAGCCTGCAGTCAACTATCGCCGACTCGCGGAGATCATCGATGGCGCGTGGATGGAGTCGGTCCCCGGCAAGCCCAACGCGTACCGCCCGAAAGAGTCGACGCTGCTGCTGGCACTAGGCGCATCCCTCGTGGCGCTGTTGGATGCCCAGGAGCACGAGAATGCTGACCGTGTCGAGGCGGCGCTGGCCGAGTGGTTGGACCCGATCTCTGCTACATCCGCAGCTGCGAGCGTGCTTGCTGCCGCACTCTCCATCTCTGTGGCGAAAGGATTGACGGCAACTTCGAGGGTGGTCGCTGCGCTTACCATGGCGCTCCTTCAAAGCCAGAACGCCGGCGACAACCATCGACATGAGGTCGTTGCATTGGCCCCTGCGCTCACACACGCGCTCCTGGGCACCGTTGAGCTTTCCCAACAACGGGCCCAAGCTTCAGCGCGCCAGTGGGCGCTGCGCGCGTTGGGCGAAATCCCCTCAGAAAACACCGGTGCCTGGCAAACGATCCACGAGCGCCTCATTGGCTGGATCGCCCAAGTCACCTGTCCAAATCCATTGGGCAAGTCGGACCCCAATGGGTCCGACGCTCATCTGTCCAAGCGGTTGTTGGAACGTATCGGCACAGACATCGCCGGCACTCACGTGGTCATGGGCGTGCCCATCCGCCTACACGAGCGCCAACACGAGAGCCTAGGCTTGGTCGTTCCGGGGCTGTTGCTCGGCAAGCCATTGCTGCCGGCGATGCGCGTCTTGGTTGCTGCAACGGTTACGGCCGCAGTGGACTTCATGTCCTCCCCGCTCTGGGAGGGGCTGAAGTGGCTGGTGACACTGAATCCGGTAGACCGCTCCGAGACCGTTGAGCGACTGATCGCGCTCTCGGACACGGCGCTCAACCGGGTCCGCCCCGAGTCAGGAGTCCATCCGGAGGTACCAAAGAAGGTAGCAGCTCTGCTGCTCTGGCTCACAGGTGCCGAAGATCAGGAAGAGGCCGCGAGCAAGCTTCGGGTGAGCTTCGAATCGAACATCAGCTACGAGAACGACTACCTTTCGGACCCTGCAAACAGCTTGTTTGCGCTTGAGCGGCGTCATGTTCAACTGCAACTGAACGACAACTCTTGGAGACTGATTCCGCGGCTGCAGCGAGCCGATCTGTACCTTGGCGATCCTGGGCTAGAAGTCGATGAGAACTTCAAGCGTTTGGTAGGGTCCGTCGCGGACGAGTTCGACATGTCTTCACTCGACAAGATGAACTCGCTCACTGCGGAGGACCTCAACTACCGCGAGTTCGAGCCAGCTGCCGCCCGTCTGGCATCTCCTGCCTTGGCAACCATGGCCAGACGAGGCTTGCACTCGCTGGCGGACCGAAGCGGAGAACCTCGCCACTGGGCTGCCCTGCGAGCACCTCACTTCCTGCTCTTGACCGACGGCAGGGCTGCCGAAGCGGCGCGGACACTTCGACTAAAGGTGCCGGATCCCATCGACCGGGACGAAAGCTTCATTGCAACCAGACTCCTCGAAATCGAACTGTTGCACGCTCCCGTGGATGAGCAACTCGATGTGCTCGTCCGAGCGGACAACGCGTGGTTGACCTTGGAGTTGATGGCCATGACTCGCCCCGGCGACAAGGACACGCTGTCACGGTTCCTGCAGCGCTGGCCGATCGACAACAAGCGTGCCGCCGAAGTCGCATTGACATATCTGGCGACTCATCCAGTCAAGCTTCAGGACGAGGACTTCAACAAGCTCGCTGCCTTTGCGCTTTCAGCAGATGAAAGCCTGCGAATGCTTGCGTTCATCGCGCTCGACCGTGCCCAGCCGGAAAGATTCGGTGCGTTTCTTAGGCAACACAAATGGAAGGTCGCAACGACGCAGGCGATTCGCGAACAGGAGCACGGCAGCAGAGCTATTCTCAGCGCCTCGCAGGCGCGCTCACTCGGTGACCTTCGATTCGAGGTGGCCCCCTGGTTGCTGCTGAGCGAGGCGCGTACGCGCGGCGCCCTGCCATCTGATGCCAAGGTCGCTGCGACCGTGCTGGATGCAGTCATCCGCTATGGGGGTGTCGTCACGGAGCCGGAGGGGGTTGAAGTCTCAATTGACACCTTCAGGCGGCCCGGACTCATCTCATTCGACGAACTCGACGACGAAGACGAAGAGCTGAGTCTTCAGCAGGCCTTCGACGCCGACGCCCAACTGAAGCGACGCCAAGGCGCGCAAGAGCGAGGACACCAGTACCTCACCAGTGCTCGCGACGCGGGGTTGACGATGGCAGTACAGATAGTAAATGTCGCCGATGCGCGCATGCTCGTTGAACATTGCTCCGCGGAGATCGGCGCATGGCTCGATGGCATGACCGAACGGACGGCGGCGTTCCGCAGTCGCGTCAATGCCGCGGGCGGTTTGTTCATCGCGCTGTGCGAAGCATTGCTGGAGGCCGACTGGCGACGAGGCGTCGAACTGTGGCGCGCACTCGACGAGTCCCAAAGGACGCGCTTTCTGGGAGAAGGCGGCATCAACGAGTTGATGCTGATTCCGTTCCGCGTGACGGACAACCCTGGAGTCCTTCAACTGCGCGACGAGATCTACAGCTTGCATCGCAATGGAACCGACCAAGCCTTGCTGGTCTTGGCTACATGCGTCGCGCTCAACAAGCGGCTGCCTTGGCTACGCGCGAAGATCGCGGATGACTTGAGCGCTGACGATGGGTGGCGACAAAAGCGCGCGATCGTGCTTGACGGAATGATTGCGGAAGTTGACCTTGGCTCGTCGAACTGGTTTGAAGGCCCTGTCACAGGTACATGGGGCTTCCTCCGTCGGCGGGCTCAGATCATGGCCCTGCGACAGGCCATCGCGAAGCATTGGTGGAGGCAATTCGTCGACGCACAGAACATCGAGTCTGCGTATTCCGCCTGGACTCTTTTTGTGCACTACGCCGACCGTCGCGCGTACGCGTGGATGGCAGAGGAACTCAAACCCTTGGGCCAGAGCGACGAACTGTGGCGCCTGAAGATGTTGCACATGGAGGCGAACCGTTCTTCCCTCGAGTCAGCGATGAAGAAGCAGGACACGAGAGCCGGAACAGATCTCGAGCGCAAGCTTCTTGGTTGGGACACGCCCGACCGGTGGTTGAGTCTCGCGCAACTGAGTATCTGAAGCGGACATTGCCCCCAGCTCGCGATGGCTTCAGCAGCGGTCAATCGACCGCAGGCTCCCGAACGGCAGGAATCAGTCTTGACCTGCCAACTGCCCAACCACCTCTGATACCTTCGTACAAGCGACGTCGTCGCATCAAGCCGGTGGCGAGGAAGATTTGCTCGCTGCATCCTGCGCCGTCCGCCCGCTCATCTCTGCCTCGATCTCGTCGATGCTGGGCAGCGACGACTGGAGAGAAGCGGGCAACGCACGTGTCAACTCGAAGGTCGACACGCCGATCGGCTTGTCGATGCCGCGCAGCGCGTACTCCGCCAGCACGTGGTCGCTGCGCTGGCAGAGGATGAGCCCTATCGTTGGCGCATCGTCGGAATGCTTGAGCTGGTCGTCGACGACGTTGCAGTAGAAGTTCAGCTTGCCCGCGTACTCGGGCTTGAACTCACCCCGCTTGAGCTCGATCACCACGTAGCAGCGCAACCGTACGTGGAAGAACAGGAGGTCGATGAAGTACTCCTGGTCGCTGACCTCGACCCGGTACTGCCGGCCCATGAAGGCAAAGCCCTGGCCGAGCTCGAGCAGAAACTTCTCCAGGTGCTGCACCAGCCCCGTCTCCAACTCACGCTCACGGAACGGCTCCTCGAGCGTCAGAAAGTCGAAGACGTAGGGATCCTTGAGCGCCTGCGCCACCAGTTCAGACTGTGGCGCCAGCAGCCGCACCGCGAAGTTGCTGGCACCGACACCTTGGCGCTCATGCGCCTGGCTGTCGATCATCGAGGTCAGCGTCGCCCGGCTCCAACCTTGCGCCAGTGCTTCGGCGATGTACCAGAGGCGCGCGTCGAGCGGCTTGACCTTCTCCAACAGCAGGGCGTGGTGGCCCCAGGGGAGCTGCCACAGCAGGCTGTCGGCCGTCGATTTCGCCACCGGCTGTGGCGAAGTTGCACCGCCCAATGTTTTCGCCACAGCCTGTGGCGAAAACTCCCCCGGCTCCGGATAGGCCCGGGCGAACGCCAGCATCCGGTCGAGGTTGCGCGAGGAGAAGCCCTTCACCTCCGGCAGTTCGTTGCGCAGGTCGTTGGCAAGCCGCGGAATGACCCCGGCGCCCCACCCTTCAGCCGCCTGGCGCTCGTCGAGCAATCGACCGATGCCCCAGTACAGGCGGATCAACTCGGCGTTGACGGCCAACACCGCCCGTGTCTGTGCGGCCTGGATGCGCCCCTTGATCTCGGAGAGCAGCTTGGCGTAGCGGGTCAGGTCAGAGGCCACGGCGTCACTCCGCAGGGTCAGCGTTCGAGGTCAATGGACTATCGACGTGCATCCTATCGGCGGCTGCGGTGCCGCCGGCATCCCTCAGTTCGGCCATCGACAGCACCCGCTGGCCGTTGACGAACGCGCGGCCATCGCGCACTTCGATCAGCATGGCGCCGAAGGCGCTCTGCCAGACGTAGCGCTGGACGCCCTCGGCGGCCAGGTCGAGCGAAGTCTGGGCGACAGGGCCGAGCCCCAGGAGTACCTCGGGCAGCAGGGGCGCGTTCATGGCAGAAGAGGTGGATCGGTGGTCGGGCAGATAACTGTACATTTATCCAGTATCATTGCAAGCTCAACGATCGCGACCGCGCTGCGTCTCGGCGGGCCAGGCAAGGCCGCTGCGCACAGGGTCTGGCGTCCGCTGCAGACCTCGCAGGAATTGCCCGATCGACTCGGCCAGGCGCCGATCTCGTGCATCACCCGACTCGCCCAACGCCTTGGCGATCGCCTGCCATGCTTCGCGGGCATCCGCCCTGCTCGCGCTCGCTGCAGCACCCGATCGATGTGCTGAACGTCCCTTCAGCAATCGCCCGTCTTGTGCAGCCTTCACGCGCCACAGATCCGGATGGTTTCGGGTTGCTCCACGCGTTGCCTGGCGCGTCGCCTCGGCCTCGATGCCACGCTCGCGAAGCTTCGCAGCAAAGGTCTCGCGCCAGCGGTGCAGGTCGGTCTTGCGAGGATTGAGGCGCCTGCCGTGCTTTGACTCCGCGCGCACGCTGATGTGCACGTGCGGGTTGGCCTGGTGGTCGTGCAGCACCATCACGACCTTGTGGTCGCGCAGTTCGGCGCGGACAAACTCGCGCGCCGCCCACTGCACGCTCAAGGGGTCCGTGCCACGAGGCATCGACAGCATGATGTTGAAGGCCTCGCGCCGCGGACTGAGGTCTTCGATCAGGCTGCCGCCATAGCGCCAGTCATCTGCAAGTTCGCGCAGGGCATCCTTGCCCCGTTGGACGTCGCCACGCTCGTCCTCGATCTCCAGGCGGCCGTTCTTGCTGATGTAGCGGAAGTGCGCCACGATGGCTTGCATGCCGCGCCCGCCGCCGGTCACCTTGACCATCACTTGCGGCGCGCGCCGCGCAATGGTTGCTTCGATGCGCTGCCGCAGCGTTGCAGCGCGCTGGCGCGCAAGCCCAGGGCCGAACCGAGGCTGGGACCCCGCTTTGACGATCCGGTTGCCGGGATAGAAGAGTCGGTCGCCCCACTGGATCAGCACACCGTCTATGGCTGAACGGTCTGTCATCTCGATCTCCTCAGTGGTCTTTGCTGCGGCTCGCTAGGGCGCGCAAGCGAAGCGGCTCCAGGTCCGCCATCAAGGCGGCCGCTTGGGCGAGATGAGCGCGCACGTCGCGATCCGCGCCGTCGAGCCGTTCTCGATACGCTCGGGCCGCCGGCACATCGGCACGGCGCAGCAGCTGGGTCAGATGGCGCAGGTCACGCGCCAGCGATGACAGTTCGGCGCTCGACGCAGCGAGCGCAGCGACGCCATCAATCGGACGCTTTCCATTCGCCACTGCGGGCACGCCACCACAGAGGCTTGCGACAAAGGCACCCGGCGCCAGGCCAGCCACCCTCGCCCGATCGAGCACGAGCTGTGCTTCCCGGCGTGGCATGCGCAGTGACAGGCGCACTCGAGCTTCCGACACAGCCTGCTTCGTCATCGTGGCCGGAGGTCGTTCACTTCCGGCTCCACCGCACAGGGACTCGGACAGGAGCGCGCGAAGCAACTCCGACAGCGTGACACCACGCGCCTGCGCCTGCGCGAGCAGCGCCGGCCTCATGCCGCGCAGGTCGACGCTGATGCGGTCGCGAGAAGTCGAAGCAGCCATGCGGCAGGCCTCCAATCCACTCCCTGAGCCAGAGCGAAGGACCGGCACGCGCAGCGTGTCCGACATCGGCGCCGCGGCGCCTATCCTGCACTCACCTTGAGACCAGTATTGGCTCGGATCGAGGCAGCTGGCCTGCGAGATTCAGGCCGAAATGCTGCACTCGAGGCGCCCCACTCCACGCCGAAGATCAGTGCCAGTGAAACGGCAGTGGGACGCGAGCGTGACAAGTCCGGAAAACCTGAGACGGCAGCGAAACAGCGCGGGACGCAAGTGGGACGCGAGCGGAACGGCAGCGAGACGCCATGCAACGAGAGCGGCACACGTCCGTGACACAGCCGCGACGAGAGCGGTCCAGCTTGAGACGCAGGTGAGACACGTCCGGGATACCGTGAGACGGGAGCTTGCCGATCAGACCATCGGCAAGTTGGCACAAGCGGAGTACGTGCTGTGAACGTGGACCAGTCAAGCACGAATGCTCTTGCGAGTAGCTCGAGCGCGGCGCGGCAGGACCGGCCCGGAAGCCTGCAGCTTCTGCCCGACCAGCCACCGGGCCGAAGCACCCGCAAGGCGCTGCCGTTCGCAGCCGAGATTCGGCGACTCCACGCCATGGGCTACACGCTGAAGGCGATACGCGAAGCGCTGTGCGCGGTCGGCGTGTCGGTCAGCCGCAGCACCGTACATCGGGAGGTCAGACGGAACAGCGGCTCAACGCCGCTTGCAGAAGTGGCCCAGCAGACGAGTGCCGACGTCGAGCCGATTCGGCCAACCCTGCCTTCAGCACCGCCCGAGCGCACCGGGGTCCCGGCCCCCTCGCGATCGGAGCCCATCCACACGCTGCTCGCCAAGCAGGACGCCGAAGCGTTCTTTGCCTCGCATGACAGCAATCCCCTCTCACCCACCAAGGAGACGTCATGAAACTCGCCGTCATCAACTTCTCGGGCAACGTCGGCAAGACCACGGTGGCTTGCCACCTTCTCGCCCCGCGCATTCCGGACTGCCAAGTCGTTGCCGTGGAGAGCATCAATGCCGACAGCGGCCAGCCGGTCACGATCCGGGGCCGGCAGTTCGCCCAGCTGCAGGAGTTCCTGCAGAGCGTCGACAACGTCGTGGTCGACGTCGGCGCGAGCAATGTCGAGGACTTGCTGAAGCTGATGCGGCGCTACCGCGACAGCCAGCGAGACTTCGACGGCTTCGTCGTGCCGACGGTGCCGGACCGCAAACAGCAGCAGGACACTGCGGCGACCCTGGCGGAGCTGGCGCGCATCGGCGTCCCGCCCGAGAGGCTGCGTGTGGTCTTCAACCAGGTCGACGACGACGATCCGATCGAGACGAGCTTCGCGACACTGCTCGCGTACTGCGCCTCGAAGGGCCTGGCAAAGCCGAACACTGCGGCCGTGCTCTCGTACAACGAGGTGTACTCGCTGGTCCGTGGAACGGGGCGGTCGCTCGCCGACCTGGCCATGGACGGCACCGACTACAAGATCCTGATCGCCAAAGCCGAATCTCAGCCCGACAAGATCGCGCTGGCGCGCCGCCTCGCGATCCAACGCCTGGCACGTGGCGTGGTCCCGGAACTCGACTCCTGCTTCGAGGCGCTGGATCTTCAGGGCCTCCTGGCCAACGCGCAGGCGGTGCCCACGGCATGAGCCACCCCAGCACCACACGGGAAGCGCTGATCGTCGATGCCCTCGGCGAGGCGGCCAAGCTGATCGCGCAAGTCGAGGCGCTCGCACCGGCCCTGGATCTGTCGCGCCAGGCGCTGGCCGATGCGCACAGCGGACTTGCCGGTCAGCTCGCCACGTTCGAGAGCCAGGTCGCGGCCTTGACCGAGAAGGCGAAGGTGCAGGCGGTGCACCACATTCTTGCTCGGACCGACGAGGCGGCCCGTCGGTCCGCCGACGTTCAGGCGCGTGCGATGGCCGATGCCGCGCGCGTAGCCTTCGGCGCAGAACTTGGCGCGACGCTGCAACGGCTGCAGGCTGCGATGGCGAATCCGTCCGAGCCTCCGCGTGGGCGCTGGGACCTGTGGCTGACGCACGCGGCGGCAGCGGCAACGGCGGCCGCCATGACGTGGACGCTGGCAATCACGTTGTGGCCACGGTGAGCGCCTCGGCAGCGCCCAACTTGGCGCGTCCCGCTGCCACGCAGGCGACAGCATCGACCCAGCCCTGAGGCGCAACGGCTGTTTGGCGCCGCGCGGCCGAAGGTCAGCGCGGCGCCGGTATTGCCGCGGGCCGGCGAAAGCCGGCCCGCGCGCTTTGGAGCCTCTGCGCTTGATTCGAACTGCCGACCCGATCACCGGGCCGGCGGCGTTGTCGGGAGGTCAGCCCTTCAGCCTGCGCATCTCCTCGGCCAGCATCCACAGCGCGCGGTTGAGGCTCACGCCGCGGTCGATGCTGCCGACGGGCCGGGTCTGCAGCCGGCGCCCCTGCGCGCTGCGGCCCGGCTGGCCACCACGGATCACGTTCTCCTGCACCCGCTGAAATGTCGTCCACAGGCTGTGCCCGATATCCTCGGGCCTGCGCGCCTCGATCAGCTGCTCGGCCGTCACCGGCGCCGGGGCGTGGCCCCCGCCCTCCTCCACCGTACGCTCGCCGAAGCGCAGTGCCAGGGCGGCCGTCGCAAACGCGATCTCCTCCGGCGGCTGAAGCTGCAGCGCCTTCATCGCCTCGGTGTGCTCGCCCACGGCCTCGAACTCGTCGAGAACGCGGAAGGCACCTTCGATCACCTCGCCCTGGATGTTGCCCTTGTGCGGGATGCGGATGTCGTCCACCACCTCGCCCACCACCAGGCCGTTGCAGCAGACGAAGCGGAACATGCCCGCGAGCATCTGGTAGGAGCTGGCGCCGTCGTGGCTGTTGATCAGGATGATCTCGTTCGCCTCGGGCCGGGTCTGCACCTGCCCCGCGTGGCGCATGCGGATCATGTGCTTGGTGAACTCCGCCTTGCCTTCGACGCGGCTCTGTCCCTGAGCGACCATGAAGGGCTCGAAACCCTCCTTGCGCAGGCCGCGCAGGACATCGATGGTGGGAATGTAGGTGTAGCGCTCGGAGCGGCTCGCGTGCTTGCCCTCGGCGAAGATGGACGGTGCCGCGGCGCGCATCTGGTCTTCGCTCAGGGGCTGGTCGCCACGCATCACGCGGGTGTTGCGGGCAAAGCGGGTCGCCAGGGTCGGGGTCGAGTACATGATGGTTTCCTTCGATCGTTGAATGAGGTTCGAAGGGCGGGCGCGGCTCGTTGGCATCACGCCCACCCGATGAGGGTTCAGGCGTCGGCGTGCGCCGGCTGGCGCGCGCTGCGGGGCTTGCGGCTCGCGGCCGGAGCGCTGGGGCGCTCGGTGCTGGTGGTGCCGCCTTCGGCAACGGGCCCACCATTGCGGCGTGCTTCGGACTCGGCGCGGCTGTCGAGGTAGTCGATCTCCTCGGCGGTGAACGCCATCCCGTAGACAGTCTCGCCGTCCTTTTCGTAGTTGTTGTTGCGGAGGCGCCCGACGATGTTGACGTGCGACCCCTTGCCCAGGTACTCGGCGGCGTTCTCGGCCTGCTTGCCCCACAGCGTCCACTGGATCGCGGTGGACTCCTCCTCGCGGGCTTCACCCGAACCGCGCCGCGTGTTGCTGATCGCGGTCAGCACGGCCTTGGCGATCTTGCCTTCGCGGCCGTTGACGAATTCGAGCTTGACGGCCCCGGCCAGGTGCGCGTGACGCTGGATGACAGAAACGTTTGCCATGACGATCTCCGATCGAGAGCAACCAGCCGGGTCCCGGTCCGGGTTCCCTGAAAACTGATCCTCTCGCTCGGACTCCCTTGCTCCCGCCCACGGGCGGGCGGGGGGTGGGCATGGCCCCTTCCCTCACGGGAAGGGGTTGGGGATGGGTGGTGTCATCAGCAGCCGAAGCAGTGAGCCGGTTTCCCGGCCCACCGCTTGAAGATCCCCCCACAAGTCCCCCTCGCAATTCGACGGGGGCGCGTGGGGGGAGCGCGGTGGGACGACTGGCGCACGGGCTGCCTCCCCCCCCCCCCCGAACGGCGCAGCGTCGCGGCCGATATGCCAGCTCGCCTGGCGCATCGGTTGCAGCGCAGCCGGCCGAGCGTTCACGAGCAGCGGCGCCTCTGCGGCCGACGTGCCACCAAGGGAGCCGCAGGCGACCGACTGGCGCGGCGGTCGAGAAGCTGCGAGCACTTCGCTGCACCCGGTCTTCAGCGGCCCGGCTCCGGGCTTGGCGGGTGTCCGGGGTGGCGTTCGGGACGCGCGAGCATCGAGCGCAGCGACCTGCGAGCCGGTCCGATCGCCAAGCGGGCTTCGTTCACGCGTAGCGTGAAGGAAACAGGGCCCGCGATCCCCGGGCACGGGAAAGGGCCGCCACGTGCTTCAGTCGGCTCTGCCGGCTTAACCGAGTTGCGTCAGGGATGGAAGCCCGTCAGGGGCGAGACGCCGGTACCCCGGTGGCTCGACGCGCAGCGCGACAGCCCGGCCCCGCGCAGCGGGGAGAAGTCCAGGCCCACAGAGACCTGACGGATGCAGCACCGACCACAGATGCCGCGCTCGCCAACACACCTCTGGCCGCAACGCAGTGGAACAAGGACACCTCGCCCAGACGCAGTAGGCCGAACTCGAACAAAACGCCAGGGAGCAGTTCGAAGAGGAACTGTTCAAGCAGCGCAAGCGCCTGGCCGATGCCGAGCGGATCCTGCAGGGCAAGCCGACGAAGAAGGCGCAGGAGGACCAGCGGATCGCCTCCGACAAGATCCGCCAGCTGATGGGCCGGCACGCCGATCTGAAGCGCACCGAACTGCTCGATAGGGACAGCCGGACTTTTCCGGGGTCGTACGTGCCGGTCATGATCTGGGAGGACGGCAGGCGGGTGATCAAGCCGATGCGCTATAGCTGCCGGCCTGCAGGCAAGCCGGCGTTCTACGACGTGATGTGCGCGGGGACCTACAACGCTCGGCGGGACAACCTACAGGGCTTCTGGAAGGGCCAGTTCGGGCACACTCACGGACTCATCGTCGTCAACGCTTTCTACGAGAACGTGAACCGGCACAAAGCCGAGGGCCGAGAGCTCGCACAGGGCGAGGAGGTCGAAAACCTTGTGCTGGAGTTCAGGCCGCGGCCGACGCAGGACATGCTCGTCGCGTGCCTTTGGTCGAAGTGGACTGGGTCGGACGAGCCGGACCTGTTGTCGTTTGCGGCGATCACTGATGAACCGCCTGCCGAAGTCGCTGCGGCCGGACACGATCGCTGCATTGTCCCCATCAAGCCGGAGCACATCGAAGGGTGGCTGAACCCGGATTCGACAACTACGCACCGGCTTCTTGGCATCCTCGAGGACCGGGAACGGTCGTACTACGAGCACCGAATGGCGGCGTGACCAACGCCTCGCCAAGTCGGCCGCCGCTGCCGGGCTCCCGATCAGAAGCGATGACGCAAGCCCACGGAGACACCGGTGGCACTGTCACGCATACGGCCGAAGCCGTCTGGGCCGCGAAGTCGCTGTCCGACGGAGCAAGCGCCAATCGAGAGAGCGACCACGTTCCTCGCAGGGCGCCGTGGCGCTCGCAATGGATCAGTCGCATTGAGGTCAGGTGCGGGTAGGAGTCAAGGCCGCGATGTCAGGCCGGCCGTGGTCAGCGCCGAACTAGCACGGTGGCCCGGTGGAGGATGCAGTTCTGCGGACCGATGCGCGTCGCCGGTACTGCTCGCTGAGCGTGGCGGTACTTCGCCGACGAGTTGCTGACCCTCTGCCACTCAGCCCGCAGCTCAGTTCTCGGGCGTGATCTTGGCGACTTCGACGATCTTGGCCAGCCGGGCCGACTCTGACTTCAGGAACGAACGGAACTGGTCCTGAGACATCGGCGTAGGTTCGCCTCCCAGTTCGTGCAGTCGCTTGATCAGCTCCGGATCCTTCAGCGCGGCCGTCACCGCCGAGTTCAGCTTCTGCTGGATGGCGGCAGGCGTCGCCGCTGGTGCGAACAGACCGAACCAGTTTTCGAGCGCATAGCCTTCCAGACCCTTGGTCTCTGCGACCGTCGGGACATCGGGTGCCAGGGAACTGCGCGTCGGCGAAGTCATTGCGATTGCCCGCACGCGGCCATCCTTCATGAAGGGTCGCGCTCCGCCCAGGCTTACGAACGTGAAGTCGACGTTGCCGCCCGCCGTGTCCGTGAGCTGATTGGACGCGCCGCGGTAAGGCACATGAGTCAGCGACTGTCCCGTCATCTGCTCGAGCAGTTCACCCGCCAGGTGCTGCGGGTTTCCGATGCCGCTGCTGCCGTAACTGAGCTTGCCGGGGTTCGACTTCGCGTAAGCGAGCAGGTCGGCCACCGACTTGATCGGAAGCTTCGGATTGACGGCCAGAACGTTGGGGACCTTCACCACCAGCGTGATGGGCGCCAGGTCCTTCTCCGGCGCATACTGCATCTTGGCCTTGTACACGTGCGGATTGATCGCGGTCTCGCCTGCACTTCCGAGCAGCAGCGTGTAGCCGTCGGAAGGCGCCCTGACGACTGCCAGCGCGCCGATCATGCCGCTACCGCCCGCCTTGTTCTCAACGTTGACCTGCTGACCCAGCGAGGTTCGCAGCTTCTCGGCGAGCAGCCGGGCCGTCACGTCCACACCCCCGCCGGCGGAGAACGGGACGATGATCGTCAGCGGTTTTGTCGGGTAAGTGGCTTCCTGCGAGAAAGCTGCCACGGGCACCAAGCTCGCGATGAGAGCCAGCGAGAGTCGGCGGAGGCGTCGGGCGATCTGCTTCAAGTTTGTCTCCATGCGCCCTTCGCGAGCGCTTTAGGCATCCTAGGCAGGCCCCGTCAGTAGGTAAATTGAAGTCTCGCCAACCCATCGTTCTCGTTTCGGCAAACCACGCTAAGCTCCGCGCGTGCGCTACGACCTGACCAGCCTGAAGCTCTTTGTCGCCGTGGCGGAGTGCGGCAACCTGACTCGGGCGGCCGAGCGTGAGCACTTGGCAGTCTCGGCCATCAGCAAGCGCATCGCCGAGTTGGAGGACATCGTCCGCACGCCTCTGCTGCAGAGGCAGCCGCGTGGCGTGACGCTCACGCCCGCTGGGCAGTCGCTGCTGCACTACGCCCGGCAGATGCTGCAATTGGTGCAGCGCATGGACGCTGAACTGGGCGAGTACGCCACCGGGGTCAAGGGTCACGTCCGCCTGCACGCCGTGGCATCAGCCCTGACGCAGTTCCTGCCGGAGGAACTGGAGTCGTTCCTGGCGCGCTATCCGCTCGTGAACGTCGCGCTCGAAGAGCACACCGGCAAGGCGGTGGTTCTAGCGGTCGCCAGTGGCGCAGCAGAAATCGGCGTCATCGCAAGTCGCACACCGGCTGCAGGGCTGGCGACCTTTCCGTACCACGCAGACCGCCTCGTGATGGGTGTGCCGGTCGGGCACGCGCTGGCCAAGCGCAAGTCGTTGACGTTTGCGGAGGCTGCTCAACACCCCTTCGTCGGCCCGCATGCTGAAAGCTCGCTCGCGTCCTTGCTGGCCGACGCTGCTCGTGACGCGGATGTCACGCTTCAACAGCGTGTCCAGGCCAGCAGCTTCGATGCGATGTGCCGACTCGTGGAAACACGCCTGGGCATCACGATGCTTCCCGAGGGCGTGCTGGCCCCGCACGCAGCCGCTGGCCGGCTTGTGGTCGTGCCGCTCAAGGAGAACTGGGCGGTGAGGCAGACCCAGTTGATCGTGCGCGATGCCGACCAACTGAGTCCTATCGCCCGCACCTTGCTCGACCACCTGCGGCAGTCCGCCACCGACGCGGCACGCTGAAGAACACGGAGCGTTCTCGGTCCGAGAACGCTGCCATGGCGCTTGCTCAATTTTCTTCGTGGCACCTATTGCCTACGATGAAGTCACTCCCCGCCACGAGCATCTGCCATGTCTTCCCATCACGGCTCCGGCCACGTCCATCGTCGAGATCTGATGAAGGCAGGTGCGGGCTTCGCAACCGCCTCGCTGTTGGGTGGCCTGTCGGCCTGCGCCCAGCGCGGCGAACCTTCCATGTCAACGAGAGGAACTCCGATGTACGCCTATGTGGGAAGCCGCACCACTCGGGAACGCAACGCCCGCGGCGACGGCATCAGTGTCTACCGTGTAGACACAGGGTCCAGCGCCTTGGAGCGCGTCCAGGTGCTCGGCGATCTGGTGAATCCGTCGTACCTGGCGCTGAGCAGGGACGGGAATCATCTGTACACCGTGCACGGCGACGAGTCCGAGGTCAGCGCGTTCGCCGTGGATCGCGACAGCGGCCGCATCCGCTTCGTCAATCGCCAGAGTACGCAGGGCAAGAATCCGGTGCACCTGGCCTTCGACCCGAGCGGCCGTTTCCTGGTGGTGTCCAACCACATCGGCGCCAGCCTGGCGGTGCTGCCGGTGGGGGCCGATGGCTCCCTGCAGCCGCTGACGCAATTAGTGCCGCTCAGCGGCCCGATCGGCCCGCACCGCGTCGAGCAGAAGCAGTCGAAGCCGCACTTCAACCCCTTCGACCCGTCTGGCCGCTACGTCATCGTCCCGGACAAGGGCCTCGACCGCGTATTCAGCTTCCGCTTCGAAGGCGGCGCCCTGCTCCCGGCTGCATCGCCCTTCGCGGTGACCCGCGAAGGGGCTGGCCCGCGGCACCTGGCCTTTCATCCGGCCAAGCCGTTTGTCTACGTCGTCAACGAGCTCGATTCGACCGTCACCACCTACCGATTCACGCCGGCCACGGGCCAGCTCGAGCCGCTGCAGGTGCTCCCGACGCTGCCGTCGACCTTCACCGGCAACAGCCGCGCTGCGGCCATCACGATTGATAGCGCTGGCCGGACGCTGTACGCATCGAATCGGGGGCACGACAGCATCGGCGTCTTCCGCATCGACTCGACAACCGGCCTGTTGAGCTTTGCCGGTGCCGATCTGACCGAGGGCCGCACTCCCCGCTTCTTCACGCTCAGCCCCGATGGCCGGTTGGCCTACGCGTTGAACGAGGACAGCGACAGCATCGTCGCCTTCAAGGTCGACGCCGACACCGGCCGATTGCACGCCACGGGCCGTTCGGTCAAGGCAGGTAGCCCCGTTTCCATGGTGTTCGGCGCCTGAAGCACAGGCCACCTCCGCCATCCATCCATCCCCTGGGGTCGTGCACCGGCCCCGAGCGATCAGGCCTGCAGAGCCCCAGGAGACAAACGTGCAATTCATCGACGGACCTCGAGAGAAAGCCATCGTCCGCAAGGTGACCTGGCGGATCGTGCCCTTCGTCTTCCTGCTGTACATCATTTCGTACCTGGACCGCGCCAACATCGGCTACGCCGCGCTGCAGATGAACGCCGAGCTGGCGCTGACGAGCGAAGCATTCGGCTTCATCTCGGGCATCTTCTTCATCGGCTACTTTCTCTTCGAGGTGCCGAGCAACGTGATGCTCAACAAGTACGGCGCCCGAGTATGGATCGCGCGCATCCTGATCACATGGGGCCTGCTGGCCACTGCTTCCGCGTTCGTGCAGAACGCCGGTCAGCTGTACGTCGTGCGCTTCCTGCTGGGTGTGGCCGAAGCCGGCTTCTTTCCCGGGGTCATCGTCTACCTGACCTACTGGTTCCGAAACAAGGAGATCGCGACCACGGTGGCCCTGTTCACGGCCGCGATCCCGGTCTCCTACATCGTCGGGGCGCCGCTCAGCACGTGGATCATGGACAACGTGCACTGGATGGGATGGGGTGGCTGGCGCTGGATGCTCTTCCTCGAAGGCATTCCGGCGGTGGTCTTCGGCGTGGTGTGCTTCTTCCGGCTTACCGACAAGCCCGAGCAGGCCAAATGGCTGACAACCGAAGAGAAGCAATGGCTGAACGGCGAGCTGGAGCGCGAGCGCCTGGCGCGCAAGAACGTCAAGCACCTGAGCGTGTTCGGCGCGATGAAGAACGGCAAGGTGCTGTACCTCTCGTTCATCTACTTCGTCTACCAGTGCGGCAGCCTGGGCGTGGGCTACTGGATGCCACAGATCATCAAGGGCCTGTCCAAGTCGCTCACCCACTTCGAGATCGGCCTGATCGCGACGATTCCCTACATCGTGGCCACTGTGGCCATGGTCGTGTGGTCACGCCACTCCGACCGCCACGATGAGCGCAAGCTTCACTCGGCCATCCCTCTGGCGGTCGCGGCTGTGGCGCTGTATGCGGCGGGGGCAGTGAGCGACACCGCGAGCGCCGTCGCACTAATCAGCCTGGCGCTGGCCGGCCTCTATGCCTTCAAGTCGCCGTTCTGGGCGCTGCCGACGCTGTTCCTGGATCGCTCGACGGCCTCGGTGTCGATCGCAGTGATCAACTCGATCGGCAACCTCGGCGGCTTCGTCGGCCCCTACATGATCGGTGTCATGAAGGGCTCCAGCAAGGGCGCCGGGAGTTCCACCGCGGCGCTGGCCATTCTCAGCGCTCTGCTGGCAGTGTCCTTCCTGATGACCCTCTTCATGCGAACCCACAACGAGCTGCCCGAAGGGGCGGGTCACGCGGCCGCCTGAGGTTGTGCCGTCGAATAGCCAAGCCGGGTCTTGCAACATGAATCAACTCCAATCTGCCGCCGTCACCGGCCAGCTCGACGTGGGTGGCGAGTCGCTGGCCATCGTCGATCTCCCTGCAATAGGAGGTCCCCGGCTGCAAAGCCTGCCGGTCGTCCTGCGGCTGCTGCTCGAGAACGTGGCTCGCAACATGACGGGCGCCGAGCGGGACGACGCTGTGGCGGCGATCTTCTCGTGGCTCGAGCGCGGCACCAGCGAAGCCGAGATCGCGTTCCAGCCCGGTCGCGTGCTGATGCACGACACCACCAGTACACCCGCGCTGGTCGACATTGCCGCGATGCGAGACGCACTGGCCGAAGCCGGCGTTGATCCGTCGCGCCTCAATCCCGTGCTGCCGGTCGACGTCTCGGTCGACCACTCGCTGGCAGTGGAGGCCTACGCGCGGCCCGACGCCGCATCGGTCAATCTGACACACGAGATGCGGCGCAACCGTGAGCGCTACGCCTTCCTGCGCTGGGCGTCCAAGGCGCTCCAGGGTGTGCACATCAACCCGCCGGGCACCGGCATCATGCACACGATTAACCTGGAGCAGTTGGCGACGGTCGTCACGACCGAGCAGCGCGACGGCCAAGCGTGGCTGGTGCCCGACATGATGATCGGCACCGACAGCCATACGCCGATGATCAACGGCATCGGCGTGCTCGGCTGGGGTGTCGGCGGCCTGGAAGCGCAGACGGTGATGTTCGGCATGCCGACGATGCTGCGCGTTCCCGACGTCATCGGCGTCAAGCTGACAGGTGCATTGCAGCCCGGCGTTCTGGCTACTGACCTGGCGCTGGCCGTCACGCAGCATTTGCGGTCCATCGGTGTGGCCGGCGAGTTCGTCGAGTTCTACGGCCCGGGCGTCAGTACCCTCAGCGCCGGCGAACGCAGCGTCGTCGCGAATATGGCGCCGGAGTACGGCGCCTCCACCGGCTTCTTCCCGGTCGACGACCGTACGCTGGCCTATTTGCGCGAGACGGGACGCGACCGTGCGCATGTGGCGCAGGTCGAGGCGTACGTCCGGCGCAATGGGCTCTGGTTCGACCCCGAAGCGCAGCCTCACTACACCCGCGCGATCGAAGTCAATCTCTCCGCTGTCGGCATGCACATCGCCGGCCCGAAGCGGCCGCAGGACCTGCTGCAACTCGCTGACGCGAAGGCCACGCTGGCGAAGCTGGACTTCAAGCCGAGCGTGGCGGACGCCGCGATGCCACGGCATGCGGTGGCCATTGCGGCGATCACCAGCTGCACGAACACAACCGACCCGGGACTGCTACTGGCCGCCGGCCTGGTGGCCCGCAAGGCGCGCGCGCTCGGCCTGCGCGTGCCCGCGTGGGTCAAGACCTCTCTGGGACCCGGCTCACCTGCAGCCGCGGCGTACCTGCAGCGCGCTGGCCTGATCGATGACCTGGCGGCGGTAGGCTTCGACATCGTGGGCTTTGGCTGCACAACGTGCATAGGCAACTCCGGCCCGCTGCCCGACGCGATCGTGACGGCGCGAGAGAACGGGGCCATTCATCCTGTGGCGGTGCTGTCGGGTAACAGGAACTTCCCCGGCCGGGTCCATCCCGACATGGATCTAGGCTTTCTGATGTCGCCGCCGCTAGTGATCGCCTTCGCTCTTGCTGGCGATGCCGAGATCGACCTCACACGCGAGCCGGTTCAGCACGATACCCAGGGTCGGCCGGTCTTCCTGCGCGACCTGTGGCCCAGCCGAGAAGAAGTGTTGTCGCTGCTCGCGGCTGCAGCCGACCCGGCCGACTTTCGGCGTGAATTCGCGATCGCCAGCGGCAACCCCGTGTGGCAGGCGCTGCAGGCGCCTGAAGGTGCGCGGTTCCCGTGGGAGGCAGCATCGACCGCGCTGCGCCGACCGCCCTTCGCTGGCCTGGAACAAGGCAGCCAGCTCGGCAGTTACTCGGCATACCCGCTGCTGGTTGTCGGTGACGACATCACCACCGATCACATTTCCCCGGCCAGCGCCATTCCACCCGACAGCCTCGTCGCCGACTTCCTGGTCGAACGCGGTGACGATCGCAACGACCTCAACGTCTTCGCATCGCGCCGCGGCAACTGGGAAGTGATGATGCGCGCAGCCTTCCACAGCAAGTCGCTCGTCAACATGCTGAAGCCCGACCTGCCAGTTGCACATACTCTGCACGTGCCGAGCGGCGACGTCCTTCCGATCTGGGACGCCGCTGCACGCTATCAGGCCGCAGGTGAATCGGTTGTGCTTCTGGCAGGCGAGCGCTTCGGAACCGGCTCCTCACGCGATTGGGCCGCCAAAGGCCAGCGCCTGCTGGGCATCCGGGCGGTGTTGGCGTGCAGCTTCGAGCGCATCCACCGGTCCAACCTGGTCGGGATGGGCATCCTTCCGCTGCGACTGCCGGCCGAGGCGCATCCGGATCGCCTGAAACTGGGGCCAGGTGACCGCATCGAGGTCGAGGCGCCAGAGGCCACGGTGGGTGTCCGATGTGCGGTGCCAGTGCGGATCGTTCGTCGTGATGGCCGCGTCGAGGCCTTCACGGCGACGGCCGCGCTGGAGACACTGCTGGATGTGACGCTGATGCGCCACGGCGGCGTGATCCCGTACATCCTCCATCGTCATCTACCCCGAACCGCGAAAGCGTCGACATGACCCTTACCGAACCTGCTGCACAAGCGCTTCTCACAAACGGGCGTCTGCGCGCCGCGATCAACCTCGGCAACCCGATCCTTGCGAACCGCGACCCGGGCACCGGTACCCCAATCGGCGTTTCGGTCGACCTGGCGTCCCGGCTTGCAACGGAGCTCGGTGCCCCGCTGGATCTCGTGGTCTACGACGCCGCCGGCAAGTCGGTCGAAGGGGTGGCCCGAGGCGACGCCGACGTGGGCTTTTTCGCTGTCGATCCACTACGTGGTGAGGACATCGCCTTCACGGCGCCCTACGTGCTGATCGAAGGCTGCTACTTGGTGCGCAACGATTCGCCACTCACCGACAACGCCGAGGTCGACCGACCGGGCCGAACGGTGATGGTCGGCAAGGGCAGCGCCTACGACCTCTTCCTGACCCGGGAACTGAAGCAGGCCACGATCCTTCGCTCGCCGACATCGCCCGCGGTGGTTGACACCTACGTGGCACAGGCCGCCGACGTCGCAGCCGGAGTGAAACAGCAGCTCGAGGCCGACGCTCAGCGCATCGGCGGTCTGCGGTTGTTGCCGGGGCGCTTCATGGTCATCCGTCAGGCGATGGGGACCCCGAAAGCCAGGGGTGCGACTGCCGCGGCCGCGCTGGCGGCATTCGTCGAGCGGGCGAAGGCCGACGGCTTCGTCGCGGCGGCGCTCGCACGCCATGGCATCGAGGGCGCAACGGTGGCACCTGCCGTCTGACCGAGCGAAGGGAACACCGATGGACCTGCCCGCCCACCAGCTGACGATGACGGTGCTGATGACGCCAGACACCGCGAACTTCGCGGGCAATGTGCACGGCGGCACGATCCTCAAACTGCTCGACCAGGTGGCGTACGCCTGCGCGAGCCGCTACGCGGGGCGCTACGTGGTCACGCTGTCGGTGGACCAGGTGATGTTCCGGCAACCGGTGCATGTCGGGGAACTGGTGACCTTCCTGGCGGCAGTCAACCACACGGGCACATCGTCGATGGAGGTGGGCATCAAGGTGGTGGCACAGGAGATCCGTTCGCAACAGACCCGTCATGTCAACAGCTGCTTCTTCACGATGGTGGCCGTGGACGACGACCGCAAGCCCGTGCCGGTTCCGCCATTGAGGCCTTTCACGCCCGACGAGAAGCGCCGCCATGCGGCCGCCATCACGCGCAAGGAGTTGCGCATGGAGTTCGAGCGGCGGTCTGCCGCGTCGCCGGGGGCGTAGGCGGCTCGTCAAGTTCAAGGTCGGGCATGAACGCTGCACTTCGCCAACGCGCGGCCGCTCTGAACCTGATGGCCGATGAGAATCGAAGGCTGCGCCTGCAGTTTGGGGCAGACTGCTGCGAAAGGGTGAGGCGGTTCGTGGAGAACCCCGAAGTGCTTTTGTGCCTGGACGGACTGCAGGACCAGCTCACCCACTTCATTGACAACACGGCGCTGGAAGCGCTGGCGGATACCGCAAATCGCCTGGCCAACCAGCACCCCGGCTCCCGCTCGCTGGACGGCTGTGGCCATGCTGCGGTGTCCGCCACCTACGCCATCGCGCGCGCCTTGGCCGGAGCGCCGCTCGAAGCGGCGGACTACGCCGCCTACGCGTCGGTCTACGGGGAAGGTGGCTACGGCGCCGTGTACGACCGCCAATCTTTCGAGCCCGAGTTCCAGTGGCAGGTCGATTGCCTCGAAAGGCTCGCGCGCGCGGTCGGAAGCCAGTAAGTGCCCTCAGTCCCGCCCGGCTTGGGGAAGGACACTCGCCACCAGCGTGGCATCGAGCGCCTCGTAGTCGCCGAGCCCGATCAACTCATACAACTCGGCGCGCGTCTGCATCCGGGGAAGTAGGGCCTCGGTACTGCCATGCTGGCGAAGATGCGCATACAGCTCCGCCTGTGCCTTGTTGGCGACCCGCAAGCTGCTCACTGGCCAGATCAGCAACCGGTAGCCCATCGCCTCGAACTCAGCCGCAGTGAAGTGCGGCGTGCGTCCGAACTCGGTCATGTTCGCGAGCAAGGGCACGCCTGTCAGGCGCCGCGCGAACTCGACAAACATCTCGCGGGATGTCAGCGCCTCCGGGAAGATGGCGTCAGCGCCAGCCTTCACATACAGCTCGGCGCGGGCAATCGCGCCGTCCAGGCCCTCGCTGGCCGCCGCATCGGTACGCGCGACGATGAGCAAATGGCGGCGCGCACGAACCGCAGCCGCCACCTTGGCGGCCATGTCTTGAGGCGACGCCAGCTTCTTGTCGTTCAGGTGCCCACACTTCTTGGGCAGCAACTGGTCCTCCAGGTGCACCGCCGCGGCCCCTGCGTCTTCGAACGTGCGCACCATGTGCATCACGTTCAGCGCTTCGCCGTAACCCGTGTCGCCATCCACGAGCAGCGGGAGGCCACTTGCGCGGGCGACCTGGCGGACGAAGAACGCGACCTCGTCCACCGTGATCAGACCGAGGTCGGGCAAGCCCATCGAGGCGGTCATGGCCGCCCCCGAGAGATACAGTGCCTCGAAGCCCGCTGCCTTGGCTTGCAAAGCGGCCATGCCGTTGTGCGCACCGGGAAGCGTCACCAGCGGGTGCCGGGCCAGGAGTGCACGCAGTCGCAGGCCGGCAGGCTCGGTGGGGATGTCGTTCCCGATGAGGTAGGGCATGGCGATGCAGTATGGGTCAATCGGAAGCGGCATCACACCGGCGGAACGCGCACCCAGCCTTCCATCAGCCGCCGCGCCGAGCGGCTCATGATCACCTTCTTGACGGCCCATTGGCCTTCGACTTCCGCCGCCTCCGCACCCACGGTCAAGGTGCCCGAAGGGTGCCCGAAACGCACGCGGCCATCAGCGCCTACGGGGGACACCCGGCTCACCAGCGTGCCGGGAATGGCCGCCGCTGCTGCAATGGCCACGGCGCCCGTGCCGGTCATCGCGTGATGCAACGGCCCCATGGAGAAGATCCGCGCGAGTAAGTCGATGTCGCCAGCGCCTACGGGCCGACCGTCGGACGCGGCATAGGCCGCCGGCTTGGCGACGAACGAGAGCTTGGGCGTGTGCGGACGCTTGGCAGTGGCCTCCTCCGGGGAGGCAGCCATGCCCATCGCCACTGCGCCCGCCGCGCGCACCGCCTCGGCCACCGCCAGGAGCTTGGGGTTGCCGTTGATGTCGCCTTGCAGTTCGGTGCCCTTGAGTCCCAGCGACTCCGCGTCGATGAAGATCGTCGGATTGCCTGCATTGATCAGGGTGACCTCCAGAGTGCCGACGCCCGGCACGTTCAGCTGGTCGAGCTTGCGGCCCGTCGGGAACATGGCGCCCCCGCCACCTTCGCCATCGTCAGCCGCCGGATCCAGGAACTCCAGCTTCACTTCGGCTGCGGGAAAGGTCACGCCGTCGAGTTCGAAGTCTCCGAGTTCGAGGACCTCGCCGCCCTTCATGGGCACGTGCGCGACGATCTTCTTCGCGATATTGGCCTGCCAGATGCGCACGACCGTCGTGCCGTCGGCCGGCGCCGCGACCAGCCCCGAGCTGATGGCGAATGGTCCGACTGCGGCGCTGAGGTTGCCGCAGTTGCCCGACCAGTCGACAACCGGCTTGTCGATGGCGACCTGGCCGAAGCGGTAGTCGACATCGCAGTCCGGCCGCGAGGACTTCGAGAGGATCACCACCTTGCTGGTGCTGGAAGACGCGCCACCCATGCCGTCGATCTGCTTGCCGTAGCGGTCGGGGCTTCCGATCACGCGCAGCAGCAGGCGGTCGCGAGCGGCGGCGTCTTCAGGAAGGTCGCTGGCAAGGAAGAAGACGCCCTTGCTCGTGCCGCCGCGCATGTAGACGGCGGGAATGCGGAGTTGCTTCATGGTCAGGCTCTTTGCGGTGCGAATGGGTCCGTGTTCACGTGCTCGCGCCAGACGAAGGGCAGGATGCCCCCGTGGCGCCAGTACTGCACGTCTTCCTCGGTGTCCAGCCGCACGAGGAGCGGCACGATCCGTGTCGATCCATCGGTGCGGCGGATGGTGGCGTGCACGCGGCCCGCGACGCGGACGCCTTCGGCCAGCGAGATGAGGTCGATCGTCTCCGTGCCGTCCAGGCCCAGCGATTCGGCCGTGGTGCCGTTCTCGAACTGGAGGGGCAGCACGCCCATGCCGACCAGGTTGGTCCGGTGGATGCGCTCGAAGCCTTCCGCGATCACGGCTTTGACACCCAGCAGGGCCACGCCCTTGGCTGCCCAGTCGCGTGACGAGCCACAGCCGTAGTTGCGGCCGGCGATCACCGCCAGCGGGACGCCACGTCCCAGGTACTGCTCCGCGGCCTCGAAGATGCGCATCTGCTCGCCATCGGGCATCAGCTTCGTGTAGCCGCCCTCGACGCCGGGCAGCATGCGGTTACGCAGGCGGATGTTGGCAAAGGTGGCCCGCACGGCGATGTCGTGGTGGCCACGGCGCGTCGTGTAGTTGTTGAAGTCCTGCCGCTGCACGCCCTGGCTCAACAGGTAGTCGGCCGCCGGCGTGCCCAGGCTGATCGCGCCCGAGGGCGAGATGTGGTCGGTGGTGACCGAATCGCCCAGGATCACGAGCGGCCGCATGCCGGTGATGTCGGCCACGGGCGCGGGCTGGCGCGACAGTCCCTCGAAGTACGGCGGGCGCCGCAGGTAGGTGCTCGAATCTCGCCACGGGAAGCGGTCGCTCCGCTGGCCCTCCAGCGCGGCCCACGGTTCTCCGCCATCGAACAGGTCCGCGTACTTGTCGCGGAAGAGCCCGGGCTCGTAGGCGGAGGCCACGGCGTCGCGGATCTCCTGCGCGGACGGCCAGATGTCGCGCAGGAAGACCGGCTGGCCGTCGCTGCCCGTGCCGATCGGCTGCTGCGTCACGTCCACCGTCAGCAGCCCGGTGAGGGCATAGACCACCACGAGCGCCGGTGAGCCGAGATAGGCCGCCCGAACGTTCGGGTGGATGCGACCTTCAAAGTTGCGGTTGCCCGAGAGCACGGCCGTCGCGACCAGCTTCTCGCTCTCGATCGCCTCGACCACCGGCTCGGGCAGCGGGCCGGAGCCGCCGTTGCAGGTCGTGCAGCCGAAGCCGGCCACTTGGAAGCCGAGCGCGTCGAGGAAGGTCTGAAGGCCTGCCTTGTCCAGCACAGCGGCGGTGACGTGGCTTCCAGGGACGAGCGAGGTCTTTACCCAGGGCTGCGCGCGCAGGCCACGCTGCACGGCCTTCTTCGCGACCAGGCCCGCCGCCATCATGTTCACCGGGTTGGCCGTGTTGGTGCAGCTGGTGATGGCGGCGATGGTGACCGCGCCGTCGCGCAGGGCAAAGTCTTTGCCCCGCACCGGCACCGACCCCTTCGCGTCGAACGGCCGGCCGGCGATCTCCTGGCAATGCTGACGGAAGGCTGTGGGTACCGTCTCCAGCGCGAGATGGTCTTCCGGGTTGCGCGGCCCTGCCAGGCAAGGGCGGATCGCGTCGAGGTCGAGCGTGACCGTCGCGTCGAACACGGGCGCCGGGGTCGACGCATCACGCCACAGCTTCTGAGCCTTCGCATAGGCCTCCACCAGGGCAATCTGGTCCTCGTCACGGCCCGTCATGCGCAGATAGTCGATCGTCGTGGCGTCGACCGGGAAGTAGACAGCCGTCGCACCGTACTCCGGGGCCATGTTCGCGATCATTCCGCGGTCGCCCAGCGACAGGGCGTCGAGCCCCGAGCCAAAGAACTCGACGAACTTGCCGACGACCCCGAGCTGGCGCATTCGCTGCGTGATCGCGAGCACGAGGTCGGTGGGCAGCACGCCGTCGCGCAGCCGTCCCTTGACCTCGAATCCGATGACCTCGGGCAGCGCCATGCCGATGGGCTTTCCGAGCATCACCGCCTCGGCCTCGATGCCGCCCACGCCCCAGCCGAGCACGCCGAGGCCATTGACCATCGGCGTGTGGCTGTCGGTGCCGACGCAGGTGTCGGGCACGGCCCACTCCTCGGTCTTGCCCTCCTGGCCCGTCTTGCGCCGCTCGGTCCACACCACCTTCGCGATGTGCTCGATGTGGATCTGATGCATGATGCCCTTGCCCGGAGGCACGACGCGCACCCCGTCGAAGCTTTCGCTGCACCACCGCAGGAACGCGAAGCGCTCGGCGTTACGTGCGTACTCCCGCTGCAGGTTCACTGCAGCCGCATCGGCACTCGCCCAGCGATCCACCTGTAGCGAGTGGTCGATGATCACGTCGACCGGGACCTTGGGGCTCACGGCTGCGGGGTCACCACCCGCCTCGGCCACTGCGTCGCGCAAGCCGGCCATGTCCACCAGCATGACCTTGCCCAGGATGTCCTGGCCATACACGCGCACCGGATAGAAGGTGATGCCGGCGCCCACGCGGCGTTCGCTCAAGGCCTGCAGTTCCTCGCGGACGTCGGCGCCCCGGGCGGCTTGGCGCATCAGGTTCTCCAGCAACACCCGCAGCGAGAACGGCAGGTTTTCGATGCCGGGCACCTCCGAGATCGACACGAACTTCAAGCTGCGCCCCGCAAGGGAAAGCTGGCGCACTTCGGCGTTCGGAGTGTTCATTAGGGTTCCTACTAGGTTTGTGGCAGACGATCTCGGTGCGTACAATTGCATTCTATGAGCACAAAACGCAAAGTGCAATGCAGCGCAACGGAGATCTGAATGACGCACCCTGATCGTCGCCACGCCCTGTCGATCCTTGTCGGTAGCGCTGCTGCCTGTGCAGTTCCCCTGCTCGCTCGAGCTGAGGATCGGTTCCCATCAAGACTCGTCACGCTGGTCGTTCCGCAGCCGCCCGGCGGCGGCGCAGATGCACTTTGCCGACAGCTGCAGGGGAAGCTGCAGGAGGCGCTTGGCCAGACAGTCGTGATAGACAACAAGGCGGGCGCGGCCGGAAACATCGGAACCGCCGCCGGTTTGGCGGCCGCAGCCGACGGCTACACGGTGACGCTGGTCAACCTGTCAACGATGGCGCTGAACCCACACCTCTATGCAAAGACAGGCTACGCCATCTCGGATGCGCAGCCCGTCACCTGGCTGGCATCGGTCGCCAACGTCATCGCGGTCAATCCGGAGCGAATGCCAGCAAAGACGATGACCGAGTTCATCGCCCTCGTGCGCAAGAGCCCCGGTCAGTACACCTATGCCACGGCCGGCAACGGCAGTGGCAACCATCTCGGAGGCGAGATGCTCAAGGCACTTGCCAAGATCGACCTGCTGCACGTGCCGTACAAGGGTGGTGGCCCGGCGTTGACAGCACTGCTGGGCGGCGAGGTCGACAGTGCAGTGGCCGATCCCCTGGCTGTGCTGCCACACGTGAAATCGGGGCGGCTTCGCGCACTGGCAGTCACGTCCGGCAAACGCGCGCCTGCGCTGCCCGATGTCCCCACGGTCGCAGAGAGCGGCGTCCCGGGCTACGAAGCCACATCCTGGGCCGGCATCGTCGTTCCGAAGCGCACACCTGGCCCGGTGGTGGACGTGCTCCACAAGGCCTTCGCGTCGGCACTGGCCGCACCGGACAACGCCGCCAAACTGGCCTCGCAACTTTACGAACCCGTCGGTGCAGGCCCCGTTGAGTTCGCCAAGTTCATCGCCAGTGAGAACGAAAAGTGGTCGAAGCTCATCAAGCAGATCGGCGTCAGGCTCGACTGATGCGCGCTGAACTTGACCCAGCGGCGCGCGCCAATGGCGATGGGCGCAACGATGTTTACGATGGTGCGACCGGCTCAGGGGAGCCAACGGCACACATCGACATGGAACTCACCCCGCTACAGATCCGCGTGGCACGCGAGATCGTCGCGTTCGCGCGACGCGACAACTTGAAGGCCGGCGCACACATGGCCGAAAGCTTGCTAGCCGAGCAAATCGGGACGTCACGCTCGCCTGTGAACGTCGCTCTGCGGCACCTGACGCAGATGGGCATCCTCAGCCACGACCAAAATCGCGGCTTCTTCTTGAGTCGCGACGCCGTCGAGTTCTCCGACCTGGCGTACCAACTCTCGGAACTCCCGGACGATCCGCTTTACCTGCGCATCGCTGAGGATCGCTTGGCGCATGTTTTGCCGGAAGTGATCACAGAATCGGATCTGATGCGCCAGTATCAGGTTGCGCGCAGCACCCTGCGCAAGACGTTGTCGCGCATCCAGCAGGAGGGCTGGGTGGAGAAGTCGGTGGGTCACGGTTGGGAGTTCCAGCCCCTGATCGATTCGCCGCAAGCCTACGAGGAGAGCTATGTCTTCCGGGCAGCCATCGAACCTACGGGGCTTATGAGTCCGACCTTCACCGTCGTTGGTGAAGAGTTCGCGAATTTGAGGCGGCAACAGACCTTCATCGCCGACAAGGGGTGGCAGACGATGACGCCGATCGAACTGTTCGAGGCGAACAGCCAGTTCCACGAGACGTTGGCGAAGTGGTCAGGCAACCGCTTCATTCTTCAGGCGGTGCGCCGCACCGACCAACTGCGGCGACTCGTCGAGTACCGCCAGGCGCGCAGCCGCTCACCCCGACAGACCCAGGCGCAAGAACACCTGGGCATCCTCGATGCCGTCGGAGCGGGGGATCATCTCAAGGCCGCCAGCCTCATGCGCGCACACCTCGATGGCGCACGGCGCGGCAAGGTCCATGGCGGCGACGTGTTCAGCGACCGAAAAGCCGGAGGGTAGGCCGGGCCTCAGACGTGTTTCCCCGTATGCAATTCTCTCAGATGGTCTTTTATAGTTCTATAGAACCAAAGCGGAAAGGGCAAATGATGTATTCGAAGCTCAAGCAGATTGCAGCGATTGCAGCGGTCACGCTGCTCACCTCCACCGTCGCGCTTGCAGAAGACAGCGCGAAGATGATGATCCCTGCTGGCGCAGGCGGCGGCTACGACACGACCGGCCGTTTGGCAATGAAGGTGCTGGACTCGGCCGGCATCTTCAAGGGCGGTACGGTCTTCACGAACAAGCCCGGCGCGGGCGGCACGCTCGGCATGGGCGAGTTCGTGCGCAACAACGCCGGTGACCCCAGCGCGCTAATGACGATGGGCGTCATCCTGGTGGGCTCGCAGATCGTCACCAAGGGCTCGCAGCCGTTTACCGAAGTCACGCCAATCGCACGGCTCACGTTCGAGTACAGCGGTGTCGCCGTCCCGACGAACTCGCCAATCAAGACGGTGAAGGACCTACAGGACGCACTCAAGGCCAACATTGGCGCGGTTCCCTTTGGCGGCGGTTCGGCGGGCGGCGTGGACCACATCGTTGCCGGGCTGATCGCTAAGGGCTCGGGCGTTGAGCCGGCACGGCTGAACTACATCCCGTTCGCCTCCGGCGCAGAAGCGATGACGCAGTTGGCCGGCGGCAAGCTGGCTGTGATGATCCAGGGCGCTTCTGAGATGAAGCAGATGAACGACGCCGGTCGTGTGCGGCTGATCGCCGTGACCTCGGGCGAACGCATCCCGGGCATCAATGTGCCCACGCTGAAGGAATCGGGTATCGATGTCGTTCTGGGCAACTGGCGCGGCATCGTCGGCTCAAAGGACATGCCGGCCGAAGCAGCGAAGACCTGGGTCGAACGCTTCGAGAAGATGTCGAAGGCACCCGAATGGTCCGCCGAACTGCAGAAGCAGGGCTTGCAGAACGCCTTCCTCGGCGGCGCGGAGTTCGGCAAGTTCCTGGCCAGCGAGAACGCGCGCATCAAGCCGATCCTCACTGAGATGGGCCTGGTCAAATGAACACCTACGAAGGCGGTCCGGCCGCGCCTGGTGCCGCAGCGAGCTCGCGGTGGCGGAACGCGGGGCTGCCTTTGCTGGCCGCCATCTGCGGCGGCGCGATGCTGGCTGAGGGGGTGTCGCTGCCGCTGGTAGCGCAGTACTCGGGCCTGGGCCCGGGCTTCGTGGTTGCGTTCGTCGGTGCAGCACTGCTGTTGCTGGCGGCGGTCATGGTCCTGCAGATCCTTCGCGGCACCGACTTCGAGCCCGAAGAGGCAGAAGGCGTCGATTCCGAAGCGCCCGTTTCAGCCTCTGGTCTTGGCCTGGCGGCTGCAGGTGTGGTGGTGCCAGTGGTCAGCATCCCGTGGCTGGGATTTGCCATCGGCGCCGGACTGGCCTATGCGTGCGTGACGCGTGCCTTTGGCTCGGGCCGCTCGACGCGCGATGTCGTGATTGGGCTGGTGCTCTCTGCAGCCACCTGGTTTCTATTCACCCGGCTGGGCGTGCAGCTCGGTTCCTTCTTGCCTCTGATGGGGCGCTGACGACCATGCTCGACGCTCTCCTTCACGGCTTCGCCGTCGCGCTGCAGCCGCTCAACTTGCTGTGGGCACTGATAGGCTGCAGCCTGGGTACCGCCATTGGCGTGCTGCCGGGCATCGGCCCCGCGCTGACCATCACGCTGCTACTCCCGGTGACGGTCTCGCTGTCGCCGACGGCCGCCTTCATCATCTTCGCCGGCGTGTTCTACGGGGCGATGTACGGCGGCTCGACGACGTCGATCCTCATCAACACCCCCGGAGAGTCGGGCTCGATGATGACCGCGCTGGAGGGCAACAAGATGGCCAAGCGCGGACGTGGCGCTGCGGCCTTGGCCACGGCGGCAATCGGCTCGTTCGTGGCCGGCACCATCGGTACGGTGCTGCTGTCTGTCGCCGCGCCAGCGATCGCCGAAATCGCCTTCGTGTTCGGCCCCGCCGAGTACTTCTCGCTCGCCGTCCTGGCTTTCACGTCGGTATCGGTTGTGCTGGGGGCTTCGATGGTGCGCGGGCTGTTCTCACTGTGCTTCGGCCTCGGTCTGGCGACGATTGGCGTGGACTACCAATCAGGGCAGGCGCGTCTCGCGTACGACATCCCCCAATTGCTGGACGGCGTCGGCATCACGATCGTGCTCGTAGCCATGTTCGCCGTTGGTGAGATCCTCTACGTGGCCAGCCGGCGCTCGCGCGCACCTCAACAGGTTCTGGAGGTGGGCGGGCGCATCGCGATGTCGCGTGAGGATTGGAAACGCTCGTGGAAACCATGGCTGCGCGGCACAGCGATCGGCTTTCCGATGGGCGCGATGCCGGCGGGCGGGACTGAGATCCCCACCATGCTGTCTTACGCCATCGAGCGTCGCTTGACCAAGCATCCGGAAGAGTTCGGGCAGGGCGCGATCGAAGGCGTCGCGGGCCCCGAAGCAGCCAACAACGCTGCTGTCGCAGGTGTCATGGTGCCGCTGCTGACGCTGGGCCTCCCGACCTCGGCCACGGCCGCCGTGATGCTGGCTGCGTTCCAGAACTACGGCCTGAACCCCGGGCCGACGCTGTTCACGGACCAAGGACCGCTGGTCTGGAGCATCATCGCTTCGCTCTACATCGGCAACATCATGTTGCTCGTGCTGAACCTGCCAATGGCTCGGGTGTGGGTCAAGCTCTTGTCCATTCCCACGCCACACCTCTACGGCGGCATCCTCGTGTTCTCGCTGGTCGGCGTGTGGGGCATGTCTCGGTCGTGGGTTGACCTCGCGCTCATGGCCGTGCTCGGACTCGTTGGTTACCTCTTTCGGTGCTTCTCGGTACCAGTGGCACCAGCGCTCATCGGACTGATTCTGGGTCCGATGGCGGAGTTGCAACTGCGCCGCGCGCTGGCGGTGAGTCAAGGCGACCCCTCGATCCTCGTTACCTCGCCCGTGTCCGCATCCTTGCTCGCAGCTGCAGGCCTACTTCTCGCGCTGCCGCTCCTGCGCGCCCTGCGGGCTCGCTGAACAACAAGTTATATGGCCAGGCTCGGACGCTAGTTGGTGACCCTGTGCCCACCTCAACCAAGAATTCGCCCCAGTTGGCATTTTGATGCTTCAAAAGCCCAACATTTTCCGCCAACGTGTCCCGCCCGCCGGCTGTCGCGCAGGGACTCACTGAGCCACGCACCGAAGGAGAGAACCCTATGAATCGCCGCCTCGCAGTCAGTCTGGCGCTATGCGCGCCAGTCGCCTTTGCCCTACCTCGCGCTGCTCTGGCGCAGACCTATCCGGCCAAACCAATCACTGTCATCGTGCCGTTCGCGGTGGGCGGAGGCAGCGACAACGTCGCACGCCTGATCACGACCAAGCTGACCGAGCGCACTGGCAAGACTTTCATCATCGACAACCGTGGAGGTGCGGGCACGAACATCGGCAATGAAGCCGCCGCGCGCGCAACGCCGGACGGCTACACGATGCTGCTCGGCCAGTTCACTCTGTCGGTGAACCCACATCTCTATCCGAGCCTTCGCTACAACGCCGAAAAGGACTTCGTTCCCGTCGCGCACATTGCCGATGCGCCGACCGTGCTGATCGTCCCCGCCTCTTCTGTGGCCAAGGACGTCCCGAGCCTCGTGGCCCTGGCCAAATCGAAGCCCGGAAAACTCAACTTCGGCTCCGGCGGCGGTGGAACCTCCGTGCACTTGGCAGGCGAACTGTTCAAGCTGCAGACCAAGACCTTCATGGTTCACATCCCCTACAAAGGGAGTGCCCCCGCGATGACGGACCTCATCGGCGGCCAGGTGGACATGATGTTCGACACGGCGACCTCGGCGCTCCCGCACATCAAAGGCCAGAAGGTGCGAGCGCTGGGCGTGGCCGCCGGGCAGCGCCTGCGGGAACTGCCCAACGTGCCAACCTTCGCCGAACAGGGCATGAAGGACTTCGATGTGCCTGCCTGGTACGGACTGGTGGCCCCCGCCGGCACGCCCGCTGCCGCGGTTCAGTGGCTCAACACCGAAGTGAATGCGGTCCTCAAGGATCCGGACGTGGTGGCCCGTCTGGATGCCATCGGCGCTGTGGCTGCGCCGGGCACACCCGCGCAGTTCGGCAGTTTCATGAAGGACCAGTCCGCACGCTGGGGCAAGGTCATCAAGGACGCCGGCGTCAAGCTGGACTGAGCACACATCCAAAGACCCACGCCAAGGAATCTCCATGAAACTACTTGTCCTGCCGGGCGACGGCATCGGCCCCGAGATCGTCGATGCATCGCTGCAGGTGCTTCGCGCTGCAGACACGAAGTTCAAACTGGGCTTCGAGTACGACTTCGAGGACGTCGGCTTCGCGAGCCTGCACAAGCACGGAACAACACTGCGGGAAGATCTGCTGCAGCGCGCCCGGACTTACGACGGCATCGTGCTTGGGACGCAGTCACATGCCGACTATCCGGCTCCCGACAAGGGCGGCCGCAATGTCTCGGCTGGATTCCGCGTCGGTCTGGACCTGTATGCCAACGTGCGGCCCGCGAGGACACGGCCCTTCCTGCCGTCGAACATGAAGCCGGGCAAGGCCATGGACCTGGTGATCATGCGGGAGGCCACGGAGGGCTTCTACCCGGATCGCAACATGCACCAGGGCTGGGGCGAAATGATGCCCAGCCCCGACATGGCACTGTCCGTCCGGAAGATCACGCGCCACTGCAGCGAGCGGATCGCGCGTCGGGCCTTCGAGTGGGCGATGAAGCGCCGCAAGAAGGTGACCGCCATCCACAAGGCCAACAGCTTCCACATGACGGACGGTCTGTTCCTGGAATGTGTCCGCAAGGTCGCCCTGGAGTTTCCTGAAGTTCAACTGGATGACCTGCTCGTCGATGCATCCACTGCGTACCTGGTCCGCAATCCAGAGCGCTTCGACCTGCTGGTAGCCGAAAACTTCTATGGCGACATCCTGTCCGACCTGGCCAGTGAACTGTCGGGCAGCCTCGGCTTGGCCGGCTCGATGATGGCCAGCGACAGCCTGTGTTGCGCACAGGCCCAGCACGGCTCGGCGCCCGACATCCAGGGCCAAGACAAGGCGAACCCGACGTCGATGATTCTGTCGGTCTCGATGCTTGTGCAGTGGATGGGCGAACGGCGACGCTCGGCGGCGCTGCAGGAAGCCGCGCACGCGATCGATGCTGCTGTCGACCACGTCCTCGAGAACCCGGCAACCCGCACCGCGGATCTGGGCGGGGCGCTCGGCTGCAAAGCCTTCGGCGCCGCGGTCGCTGGAGCGCTCTGACCGCCAGCCGCAGCAAAACGTCGCGAGAGCGCACCCACAGGTCTCGCCTCATTGGCGACTGAATCAACACAGGTCGACCTTCAAGCGGCGAACTGACCGACACCCCGGCCGACGCTTTGACCCGTTGGCGACTTGACCTCGATTTATCCAACGAGCCCGGGCCGGTGCAGCCCGTGGCTTGACTCCTCCCTGCACCGATCATCTTTCAGAGGGAAAACCATGTCTGTCCGCTTCACTTTCGCCCCGTTCACGTTGGCCGTTCTCGTGGCCGCACCGATGGTTGCTCACGCACAGTCGACCGTGACCGTCTACGGCATCATCGATGCCACCGTCAGGCACGCCGGCAACGCCGCATCTGGCGGTGGCTCGGTCTGGTCCGTTGGCGACGGCGCTTACACCGGCAGCCGCCTCGGCTTCAAGGGCACCGAGGACCTGGGAGGCGGCATGAAGGCGTTCTTCTCTCTCGAGCAGGGCCTCGATCCGTCCACCGGCACGCTTCAGCAGACCACCGCCACGCCCAACTACGGGCAGGCGGCAGCTCCGAGCGGCCGTGCCTGGGGCCGCGAATCGTTGGTCGGCCTCTCTCAAAAGGAACTCGGCACGCTGACGCTCGGCCGGCAGTACACCTTCGCCCACCAACTCTCCGGCCGTTTCCAGCCGCAACCCAATCCGAACCAGGACTCGCTGTCGGCCTTCAGCACCCACCACGTGTCGCGCCAAGACAATATGGCCAAGTACACCTTGGACTTGGGCAGCTTCAACGTCGGCATCAGCAAGACCTTCGGCGAGGGCACGAACGGGGCCTCCTGGGGCCTGGCCGGCTCGTATACCTCCGGCCCGGTCGACGTCGTCGCCTATGCCTCGAACATGGACAGCTTCAACGGCGCCGAGACGCGCAAGATCCGCGGCCTTGGCGGCAACTATGCCGTCACGTCGGAGCTGAAGGCCTTCGTCGGCGGCATGACCCGCAGCCACCGCGTCAGCAAGCAGGAGAACAAGGTCTGGACCGTCGGGGCCAACTACACCGTCGGCCAGATGGTCTACACGATTTCGTACGTGCAGGACAAGCAGAGCGAAGTCAACGCCGGCAAGCGCACGGTGGCCTACATCGGCGCGGACTACCTGCTGTCCAAGCGGACCGACATCTATGCCGAGATCGACAACAACAAGCTGTCCGGCGCATACCCCCTGCCATCCTTCATGGGCACCCGCGCGAGCGCCACGGGCGCCAGCGTCGGCATGCGTCACCGCTTCTGAACCGCTGTCCCGGACATCGATAATCACGGCGATGAAACGCGGGATGTCCGAACAGCTGGCCAGCAGCATCGAACGCTGGATCGCCGACGAGCAGATGGCAGAGGGTACCCCGCTGCCGGAGCGCATGATCGGCGAGCGCTTCCGTGTCTCGCGCACGCCCGTGCGCGAGGCACTTCTGCGGCTGGCCGAGCAGGGCACGATCACGACCCGCCCGGACGGTGGCTATGCGGTCAGGGCTCGCATAGAACTGCCGCCCCTGGCGAGCTTTCCGGACGCACTTCTCTCTGATCCCGACGAACCGGTCTACCTGCAGATCGCGGAGGATCGGCTATCAGGCGTCCTCCCCGAGCGCACGACCGAGAATGAGTTGATGCGCCGCTACGGGCTGACCCGCCCTCGCCTTTCGGCGGTCTTGCGGCGCATCGCCAACGAAGGCTGGATCGAACGGCTGCCAGGCAAAGGCTGGGAGTTCCAGCCGGTACTCAGTTCGGGCACAGCCTATGACCAAGGCTATCGTCTGCGCATTCTGATGGAGCCGGCAGCAATCATGGAGCCAACCTGGCGCCTGGACGATGGGCTCCTGAGAAAGTGCCGCGCGGAGCAGCAAGCGCTGGTCGACGGCGCTGTCGAGTGGGCGTCCCCAGCCCAACTGTTCGACGCCAACTCGCGGCTGCACGAGGCCATCGCCGGATTCTCTGGGAACGTCTTCATCTGCGACGCGTTGAGGCGCGTGAATCGATTGCGCAGGCTCATGGAGTATCGAAAAGTCGTTGACCGCGAGGGTTCGGCACGTCGATGCAAAGAGCACTTGACTCTCATCGACCTGTTGCTCACCGGTCAACGTGAGGCTGCGGCGGACTTCATGCGCCTGCACTTGCGCGATGCAGCCCGGGAGAAGGCTGGGAAGTCTGCTGCGGTCTCGGTCGCGGAGAGATCAGGAAAGTAGCCAAGGTTGGCGAGTCGCCGTCGGCGCGGCCTCAGTGCAGCTTGACCCGAGGGATGGTGCGCCGGACAAGGAAGCGGGCCATGGTTCCTAGGAGCGTCTTCCAGGCACCGTGAATGGCCAGCTCGTGCATCTTGAACAGCGACATGTACATGCCGCGCGCGAAGAGTCCCTCAATCCAGAGATTGCCCCCGACCAGGCGCCCCATCAGGTTGCCGACGGTCGTGTATCGCCCGAGAGAGACCAATGAGCCGAAATCCCGATAGCGCCACGGCTTCGGCGGTAGCCCGCGCAATCGTCTCGTGATCTGTCTGACCAGGTGCGACGCCTGCTGATGCGCGGCTTGGGCGCGCGGTGGTACGTTGCCGTGGCCACCAAGCCATGGCGCAGCGGCACAATCACCGATCGCGAAGACAGCGTCGTCACGCGTCGTCTGTAACGTTGGGCGGACGACAAGCTGATTGATGCGGTTGCTCTCCAGGCCGTCGAGCTCGGCGAGAAATGCAGGCGCCTTGACGCCGGCTGCCCAAACTACCAACTCAGCAGGAATCTTCTCGCCGCTGGCGAGTTGGACCCCATCGGCCAGCACCGCTGTCACCGTGGCACGCGTGCGCACTCGCACGCCCAACCGTTCGAGAAGCTGCTGAGCGGAGGCGGACATGCGCTCTGGCAAGGCACCGAGCACACGCGGCCCGGCCTCTATCAAATTCAGTCGGATGTCGCGGTCCGCGTCGATGCGGTCCAGACCATACGACACGAGCGTACGGGTCGTGTGATGCAACTCCGCAGCAAGCTCGACCCCAGTTGCGCCGCCGCCGATGATTGCCACCTGCAGTTGTTCGGGGCGTAACGGTCCGGCCTGCGCATGCGCCCGCACGCAGGCATTGACGAGACGGCGCTGGAAGCGTTCGGCCTGTAGCGGTGTCTCGAGCAGGATGGCGTGCTCCTGCACGCCAGGCGTGCCGAAGTCATTGTTCAGGCTGCCCACAGAGATGACGAGCGTGTCATAGCCGACAGTGCGCGGGCCGGTCACCTGTTCGTTTGCCGACTCGTCGACATATGGGGCGACCTGAACTTCTCGTCGGCCGCGGTCCAGCCCTGTCATCTCGCCGATGCGGTAGTGGAAGCCGTGCCAATGAGACTGCGCCAGGTAGTCCAGCGCGTAGGTGTGCAGGTCCAGCGTGCCCGCAGCAATCTCGTGCAGGTGCGGCTTCCAGAAATGCGAGCGCGCCTTCTCAATCAGCGTCACGTCGGCCAAGCCGCGTTTGCCGACGGTGTCACCCAGTCGAGTAGCGAGTTCCAGCCCGCCGGCACCACCTCCGACGATGACGATTCGGTGGAGGCCGGCGCTCGCCGAAGCCGACGATGCTGCAATGGCGCCGGCCGGGCCACCACTAGGCAAACTTGCTGATGCAGGAACCGTCGCGCCATCGGCACCGATACGTTCGGACGTCATGAGGCAATCTCCGGGCGCGGCGGATTGCGCCACCGATCCCCTGCTGATGATTTCGGCACCCAGGGGGTGTCGGAAAGTCGACTAGAAGCCGTACAGGGCCTGTGCGTTGTCAACGAGGATCCGGGTTCGCAATCCTGCGTCGGGAACCCAGCGAGCAAGCAGCGACAGGAGAACGCCGTCGTCCGGCTTGACCTTCAGGCTGGGATGCGGCCAGTCGCTGCCCCACACCGTGCGGTCGGGCCGCACGGAATGAAACGCACGCGCGAGGGGTGCGACATCTCCGTATGCCGGTGCTCCATCCGCCGAGACCGCGTAGGCGCCCGACAGCTTGACCCATGCCTTTCCGCCTTCGAGCAACTTGCGGACGACCGCGAAAGCGGGATGCGACGTGCCTTGCTTTGCCGGAATCCGCGCGAGGTGGTCGAACACGACGGGCACCGGCAGCCGCTCCCAGAGAGGCTCGAGATGCGCGATCTCGTCAGCCTCCATGTGGATCTGCACGTGCCACCCGAGCGGTGCAATGCGCGCTGCCAGAGGCTCGATCATCTCGACGCGCGTCGCGCCGGCACGCGCGATGTTGAAGCGGATGCCACGCACGCCGGCGCGCGCCATTTTCAACAAGTCCTCGTCTGCGACGGACGAATCGACAACCGCAACTCCTCGGGCCGAGGCACCGAGTTGACCGAGCGCCTCGACCAGGCAACGATTGTCTGTGCCGTAGGTCGATGGCTGAACAACCACCACACGCGACGTGCCGAGCCGCTTCTGCAGCAGCCCGTAGTCCTCGACGCTGGCGTCAGGCACCACGCGGGTGTCACCGGCCGCCATCGGAAACCGCTGGCTGAAGATGTGGATGTGTGCGTCACAGGACTTCAACGGAACCGCAAATTCGGGTGCGGCCGTACCCGCGCTGTGCGGAACCGGTGTTGTGCGATCCATTTCCTGCCTCTCTGCGGCGGCCAACGCCGCCCGCCACGTACCACCTGCTGCGCACAACGCAACAGCACTGCCAACTTGCAGCGCGCAACGGCGCGTTGTCACGACGCGACCGCCTGCACCACATTGGCCACCGTTTCGCCGAACGCCTTGCAGCCGAGGGTGCCGCCAAGGTCTCGCGTGCGCTTGGCAGGATCGGCCAGGACGCGGTCGACGGCCTCGTTGATGGCCGCGCCCGCACGTTCGAAGGACGCGAGCTTGTGACGCTCGCCGAGCCAGTTCAGCAGCATCGAGACCGACAGGATCATCGACGTCGGGTTGGCGATGTCCTGCCCCTGGATGTCGGGCGCAGAACCGTGCTGCGCCTGCGCGCAGCACAGGGAGTCGCCGGCCATCATCGAGCCGGCCAGGCCAAGGCTGCCGGAGAGTTCGCTCGCGAGATCCGACAGGATGTCCCCGTAGAAATTGGTCGCCACGACGACGTCGAAGCGCGACGCGTCGCGCACCAGATGCGCGGCGAAGGCGTCCACGATGAATTCCTTCAACTCGACCTCGGGAAACTCCTGCGCAACCTTGCGCACCTCGCGCAGAAAGAGGCCGTCGGTCATCTTGAAGGCATTGGCTTTGTGGATGGCGGCAACCTTCTTGCGTCGCTTCATCGCGAGCTCAAAGGAGCGACGGGCGATCCGCTCGCTCGCATGTGCGCTGACCTTACGGATCGAGAGCGCGAGATCTTCGGTGGGCATCATTTCGCCCCAGCCCTGGTGCATGTTGCGATCCGGGTAGAAGCCCTCTGTGGCTTCGCGCATGATGACGAGGTCCATGTTGGACACGCCTTTGCCCAGGAAACTGCGCGAGCGCGCCGGTCGAACATTGGCGTACAGGTCGAGCTTTGTCCGGAACGCGGCCGAGACGTTGATCCCGCCCTTCTCGACAGCCGGATAGTCCATGTGCGAGATCGTGCCGAGGATCAGTCCGTCGTAGCTCCGCGCCTTCTCCAGCGTCTCATCACGCAGCGTCGTGCCGTACTTCTCGAGGCTCGGGAAACCCGCGTCCTCATGGTCGAAGTGCAGACCGAGGCGGAATTTGTCGTTGGCAGCGTTGAGCACCTTCATCGAGGCGGCGGTGATTTCAGGGCCGATGCCGTCGCACGGCAGGACGAGGATCTTCATGGCGGTTCCTAGGCTGTAAGAGTTGAAGTTCGGAGGTTCAGACGAAGCGGTGGACCATCGACAAGGCGATGACGACGACGATGGCGCCGCCGATACGTGTCGCGATCTGGGCGAAGGGCATCAGTTGCATGCGGTCACAGGCCGAGAGGATGGCGATGTCGCCAGCACCGCCCATGCCGCTGTGGGTCAGGTTGACAATGCCGACCTCGATAGGATGCAGTTTGACGAAGCGCGCGACGGCCAGGCCTGTGAGCATGATGGTGCTGACTGTCGCGACGATCGTGATCAGGTTGGCCGGAGCGAAACCCTCCATCAGTTTCTGCCACGACAACAGGGACGCGCTGAAGGCGAAGAGGACCGGGAGCGCGACGACAGCGGTGAAGAACTTGTAGACGATGTACGAACCCTGCTGCAGCTTCGGCGAGACAGCGTGGGTCAGCTTGACCAGCGCCGCCGCGATGATCATCACCACAGGAGCAGGCAAGCCGAACAGGCGGTAGAGGAGCAAGCCGAGCACATAGAACGAGATGGCGGTGATCGCCGCTGCAGCGATGTGCGTCAGATCCATGTTCGTCGGCATCGTGTCGGCGTGCGGGTCCTCCATGTCGTCGTGAGCGCCGACCTGCAGCTGGCCGTTGCCGGTCCACTTTGGAAACTTCTTGCCGAGATAGCTCAGCAGACCTGCCAACACAATCGCAGTCAGGTTTCCGACCATGACCGCAGGCAGCGCGCGGGCCAAGAGGTCTCCCTGGCTTTGGTGGAGGACGTCCGAGTAGCCCAGGGCCAGCGGGATTGCACCTTCACCCACTCCTCCGGCCATGATGGGCACGACGGTGAAGAAGAAGGCATCGAATGCAGGTATCCCGAGCGCTACGCCGACCCCCGTGCCGACGATCGCGCCGGCAATCGTGCCGAGGGCGAGCGGGATAAAGATCTTGACGAAGCCGCGGATCAGCGTCTGCCGGTCCATGCCGAAGATGCTGCCTACGATGATGCAGGCAATCGACATGTACATGATGTTGGTCGACTTGAAGAAGTCGACCACCGGCTTGGCGAGTTCGCCGGGCAGCCACCCTTTGTACATCAGGAAGGCCGGCACGAAGGTCACGAGGATCGCGGCTCCGCCGATGCTGCGAATCACTGGTACTCGCCGACCAATTTCGACCAGCGTATAGGCGAAGACCGCCATGATCGTGAACACCATCGACATCTCGGTGGGCACTTTGCCCAGGACGACGAATCCGACGATGACACCAACGAGAATCACGTAGACGGGCAGCGGGATGATGCCGATGCGCATCTCCACGAAATCCCACCAGCGATTCGGCCAGAAGGGTTCGGCCGGTTGCGTGGCACTGCCGCCGGCCGGCGGCGTGAGGGTCTTCATGTTGTCTCCGTTGTCGTTGGTTTTGCAGAAGCCGATCAGGCCTTGGCCCAATAGGTGCGGACGTTGCAGAACTCGCGCACACCAGCGGCAGCCAATTCGCGACCGTAGCCTGACTTCTTCGTGCCGCCGAAGGGAACGCGTGCGTCGGACGCGGTCGCGGCGTTGATGAAGGCGGCGCCGGTGGTGATCTGCTTCGCCAGTTGCACACCGCGTCGTTGCGAAGCGGTCCAGATGCTGACGGACAGGCCAAACGGCGTCGCATTGGCGAGTCGGATGGCCTCGGCATCGTCTGCAGCCACGGCAATGGCCGCCGCCGGCCCGAAGGTCTCTTCATCGAAGACGGCCATGCCAGGCGTAGCCCCCACAATGACCGTCGGCTCGTAGTAGCAGCCGGCGCCGGCGCGCGAGCGGCCCCCGACGAGCAGTTGCCCGCCGGCCGCGACGGAACGGTCGATTTGATCCTGCAGGTTGCTGCGCAGATCAGGTCGAGCCAAAGGTCCCACTTGTGTCGCTGGATCGGTCGGGTCACCGACCACAAGCGCACGGGTTCCCTGAACGAACAGTTCGGTGAACTGTCGGGCCACGTGGGCCGCGACGATGAAGCGCTTCGCGCAGACGCAGCTCTGGCCAGCATTGTGGAAACGCGCCTTGACCGCGGCGGCGGCGGCGGCGGGCACGTCGGCATCATCGAGCACGATGAAGGCGTCGGAACCGCCCAATTCCAACACCGACTTCTTGGACTCCCTGCCGGCGGCGGCACCGACCGCTGCGCCAGCGCGGTTGGATCCGGTCAACGTGACGGCCGCGATGCGAGCGTCTGCGATCAGCCGGTCTATGGTTGTCGGCACGTCTGGCTCGGCCACGACAAGCGTCGTCAGCAGATGCTCCGGCAGGCCAGCATCACGGACAAGTTGCTGCAATGCCAGCGCGCAGCCGGTGACATTGGGCGAGTGCTTCAGCAGGACGCCATTGCCGGCAGTGATTGCAGGGATCGCGAAGCGCATGACCTGCCACACGGGGAAGTTCCACGGCATCACGGCAAGCACCAAGCCAATCGGCTCGTAACTTACCCAGGCGTCCACACCGTCGATCGCCACCGTCTCGTCAGACAGAAGGCGCGTCGCATTCTCGGCGTAGTAGGTGGCGGTGACCGCGGACTTCTCGAGCTCGCCCGCCGATTCAGCGAGGGGCTTGCCCATCTCGGCGGTGATCAAGCTCGCGAAGGCATCACGTTGTTTGCGCAGTTGCTCCGCCAGACGACGCACGGCCTCAACGCGCACTTCCAACGGCTGCTGCCCCCAACGGACCGCCGCTTGGTGGGCCTCATCGACCGCCTGGTGGATCCTTGGCCATGTCCAAGCTTCGTAGGTCTCGAGCACCGCACCCGTAGCTGGGTTGATGGTGGTGATTGTTTGACTCATGACATGTTCCTTCAAGGCGAGTCGATCCCAGGCCTCTCCACGAGGCCGTCGAAAGTTGCAATTGGGCCCAGCCGCGTTGAGCGCTGCGGCTATTTAGGACGGTGCCAGCACGGTCTCGACGTGTTCCACCTGCGGCGCCTGAGCGAAGCAGTGGGCCACCAACCGACGCCACTCCTGAAAGTCCTCCGAGCCACGGAAGCCGACCGTGTGGTCTTCAACGGTCTCCCACTGCACGACGAGGCGGTACTGCGTGGGACGCTCGATGCCCCTTTGCAGGCTCAAACCGTGGCAGCCCTTGGCTCGGCGAAACAGCGGTGCGGCGGCGGCGACGCCTTGCTGGAACGTGGCTTCGAAGCCGTCCTTGACCTCGATGTGCGCGATCTCGTAGATCACTTCTTGTGCTCGGCGGAAACGTAGTTCGTGACGCCGGTCTCCGTGAGCGTGCGCGTCGCGTCCAGCCGGGCGTAGGTCCAGAAGATCTTCATCGGCTGGGTCTCGGACAGATTGCGGAAGCGGTGCGACAGGTTCGGCGGCAGCCAGGTGGTGTCCATTGGTTGGAGGCGCACCGACTCCTCACCGTCCACGTCGAGCATCGCCTCGCCCTCGAGCAGCATCACGCTCTCCTCGCAGTTGTGGCTGTGAAAGGGAATCTTGGTGCCCGGTGCGAAGCTGGTGATGCCGTTGATGAACGCGGAGGCGCCGACCGAAGGGCCGACGAGCGGCGTGGTGCTTGCGCCGCCACCGCGATCGTGACTCTTGATCGACGACGGTCGGAGGACTGCGGCTTTGGCGGTGTCTTTGCTCATGGAGGGCTCGCTGAGGTTGTTTGGAACGGAGTGATGTCATCGTAGGCAGCCGGGAGCCAAACGTAAAATACATCGTTAGTATGCTTGCCATAAACTAGCGGTATGGATCTACGCGTCCTCCAGTTCGCCGAAGCCATCGGTCGCCTTGGAAGCTTCACCCGCGCCGCCGAGGAGATCTGCATCGCTCAGCCAGCGCTAAGCACGGCAATCGCCAAGCTTGAGCAGGAACTGGGCGTCCAACTCTTCTTCCGGATGCCTCGCGGCGCTACGCCGACTCCCGAAGGCCAACTGCTGCTTGCCCGTGCGGCGCGCATCTTCGAGGAGGTGGACTCGCTGAGACGCGAACTGTCAGACGTGTCCGAATTGCGCAGTGGGCACGTCACCGTCGGTTTCCCGCCGATGTACGGGCTTCACTACTTCCCGGAACTGGCCATGACGTTCCGGGAACGCTACCCAGGAATAGAGATCACCGCGATTGAGGGGAGCGCTTCGAGCATTCGCGACAAGTTGGCAGCCGGCACGATTGACATCGGCGTGCTCGAGGAGCGCCGCGTCGAGGAGGGGTGGCGGACCATCAAGCTCGGAAGCGACGAGATGGTGTTGGCGGTAGCACGCGATCATCCGCTTGCGTCTCGCAAGCGAGTGACGCCGACCGCGCTGGCAGGTCTGCCGATGGTGGTGCTGTCGCATGGGTTTCTGCAGCGCCATTTGCTCGACGCGTATTGCAGTGCACATGAGGTGCAATACCGCAAAGTCATGGAGTGCAACTTCGTACACATGACCGTGGTTGCTGCTCAGGCCGGCCATGGTGCCGCAACGCTGATGCGTTCCATGGTGGAGCGACAGCCTGGACTGGTGGGGGTTCCGTTCGAGCCGAAGGAAACGTTCAACTTCGTCATGTGCTGGCGCCGTGACCGCTACTTCTCGAAGGCGTGCCAGGCGTTAACTCGGTTCGCTGCGGGGGTCAGTGCCTCGGAACGTTGAAGTCGTTCAACTATCGCTGGCAGCGCTTTGTTCGAGCCGCAGCAGCCAAGTCGATCGATGTATGGGCCGCCTGAAATGACGTCCTGATAACTCCACTTGGCAGAACGTCTTTCGGGAGCGCGCGAGAGAACAGGCCGCTCGATGGCCACCACGCAAGCGAGTTGTCGGCGTACTGACCATTGCAAACGTCGCGCCACGACAACGAGTGCGGGTCAGCATGTACGGCGCGAACTCAGGTGCTCCCCGCCCTGGGAGAGAACGCGGAATTCTGTTGCCAATTCTGTTGCCAGAGCCCCAGAAGAAGAAACGGGTTAGCTCCTTTTGAGAGCTAACCCGTTGATTTCATTGGTCGGGGTGGCGGGATTCGAACTCGCGACCCCTTGCACCCCATGCAAGTGCGCTACCAGGCTGCGCTACACCCCGACGAAGCTCGGCATTATAGCCTGCGCTCGCGCCGGCCCTCGGCTCACAGCATCAGCAGCGCGCGGATGGCCAGCAGTTCGTTGCGTACCTCGCCCGGCGCCAGCGCGGCACGAGGTTCGCTGGCCTCCGGCGCGGCTTCCGCCGATGCAACGGGCTCGTCGAGCGCGTCGCTCATGTCGATGATCTCGTCCGGCTCGTCGTCAGGCGGCAGGGACGCCGCAGCGTCGCGCGGCATGCCACCTTCGGACAGCCGGTTGCGTGCACCGCTGATCGTGAAACCCTGTTCGTAGAGCAGCTCGCGGATGCGCCGGATCAGCAGCACCTCGTGGTGCTGGTAGTAGCGCCGGTTGCCGCGGCGCTTCATCGGCTTGAGCTGGGTGAACTCCTGCTCCCAGTAACGAAGCACATACGGCTTCACCCCGCACAGCTCACTCACCTCACCGATGGTGAAGTAACGCTTGGCGGGGATGGCTGGGAGCGCTTTCTCCATCAAAATCAACAAGATCCCTAGAGAAAGCTAGACTTTACTCGAACTCTTCCCCCGCAGGTATGTCGCCTTGCACGACTCCCTTGAGTTTGTGGCTGGCGTGGAAGGTCACGACGTTGCGGGCCTTGATCGGGATCGCCTCGCCGGTGCGCGGGTTCCGCCCGGGCCGGGGCGCCTTGCGGCGGATGTTGAAGTTGCCGAAGCTCGACAGCTTGACGTCCTCGCCCTTCACCAGCGTGCCGTGGATGATCTCGAAGAAGGCTTCGACCATGTCCTTGGACTCGCGCTTGTTCAGCCCGAGGCGTTCGAACAGCAGGTCGGCCAGCTCGGCCTTGGTGAGCGTCGGCGTCTCGATCGTCGGCAGGACGACACGGTCGCGGGGCTTGTCGTTGTCGTTCATGGGCTCCTGCCTCAGCTGCGCAAGCGCACGCCCAGCCGCTCGCCGAGCCGAGCGATGACGTCGGCCACGGCCGCGTCGATGCGCTCGTCGGTGAGGGTGCTCTCGTCGTCCAGCAGCTCGAGGCGCACGGCCAGGCTGCGTTCGCCTGCGGCCATGTCGGCCGAGGGCGTGGACGGCTTGTAGATGTCGAACAGGCGCGCCGAGCGCACCAGCCCGCCCTGCCCGGCCGCGATGGCCTGCATCAACGCTGCGTGCGTGACCTGCTCGCCGGCGACGACCGCGATGTCGCGCAGCACGGCCTGCTGGCGCGGCAGCGCCGCGAAGGCCGGCACGTCGCGCTCGAGCACGGCGTCCAGGTCCAGCTCGAACAGGATCGGCGCCGACGGCAGCTCGTAGCCCTGCCGCCAGCGCGGATGCAGCTCGCCGACATGGCCGATCGCACGCCCGTCCAGCTCGACCCGCGCGCAGCGGCCCGGGTGCATGGCCGGGTGCTCGTCGGCGACGAACACGGCGCCACGCGGCGCGAGCAGTGCCTCGATGTCGCCCTTCAGGTCGAAGAAGTCGGCCGCACGCTCCTTGCTGCCCCACTGCAGCGCGTCGATGCGGCCCCAGGCCAGACCGGCCACGCGCCGCGGCTGCGCGACCCCGGCGACGGATCGATCGCCGTCGGCGACCGAGGCATCACGCCGGAACACGCGCCCGGTCTCGAAGATGCGCACGCGGCTCGCCTTGCGTGCCAGGTTGGCCTGCAGCGCCGCGATCAGGCTGCCGAGCAGGCTGGAGCGCATCACCGCCAGCGGGCTGGCGATCGGGTTGAGCACGCGGATCGGATCGGCATTGCCGGCGAGCTCGTGCTCCCAGCGTTCCTCGACGAAGCTGAAGCTGATCGTCTCCTGGTAGCCCAGCCCGGCCAGCGTGTGGCGCACCGCGCTCAGGCCCCGCTGCGCCTCGGTGCGCACACGGGCCGTCACCGGCGCCAGCGGCGGCGTGTCGGGCAGCTGGCGGTAGCCGATCACACGCGCCACCTCCTCGATCAGGTCTTCCTCGATCTTCAGGTCGAAGCGCCCTGACGGCGGCGTCACCGTCAGGGCGCCGGGCTCGCTCGTGAACTGCAAGCCCAGGCGGGTCATCACGCCCTCGCACTGCGCCTGCGTGACCGGCATGCCGATGACCTTGGCCGCGCGCGCGACGCGCAGGCGCACCGGCTCGGCCTTCGGCAGCGCCAGCACCTGGTCGTCCATCGGGCCGGCCTCGCCGCCACAGATGTCGATGATCAGCTGCGTGATGCGCTCGATGTGTTCGACGGTCTGCGCCGGGTCGACGCCGCGCTCGAAGCGGTGGCCGGCATCGGTCGCGAAGTTGTAGCGGCGCGAGCGGCCGGCCACAGCCTCCGGCCACCAGAACGCCGCCTCGACGTAGACGTTGCGCGTCGCATCGGACACCGCGGTGGACTCGCCACCCATGATGCCGGCCAGCGACTCGACCGCTTGGTCGTCGGCGATCACGCCGACCTTGTCGTCGACCTCGATGGTGTTGCCGTTGAGCAGCTCCAGCGTCTCGCCGGCGCGGCCCCAGCGCACCGTCAGGCTGCCGTGGATCTTGTCGAGGTCGAAGATGTGCGAGGGCCGGCCGTACTCGAACATCACGTAGTTCGAGATGTCGACCAGCGCGGTGACCGAACGCTGGCCGCAACGCGCCAGGCGATCGACCATCCAGGCCGGGGTCTTGGCCGTCGTGTCGACACCGCGCACGATGCGGCCCGAGAAGCGGCCGCACAGGTCGCTGGCCTCGACCTTCACCTTCAGCTTCGCGTCGTGCGACGGCCGGACCGGCGGGAAGCTCACCTGCTTCAGCGGCGCACCGGTCAGCGCAGCCACCTCGCGTGCGATGCCGTAGACGCTCAGGCCATGCGCCAGGTTGGGCGTCAGCTTCAGCGTCAGGATGGTGTCGTCGAGCCGCAGGTGCTCGCGGATGTCGACGCCCACGGTCGCCGTGTCGTCGAGGATCAGCAGCCCGCCATGGTCTTCGGAGAGCTTCAGCTCGCGCGCCGAGCACAGCATGCCCTGGCTCTCGACGCCGCGCAGCTTGCCGAGCTTGATCACGAAGGGCTTGCCGTCCGCTTTGTCGTCATCCGCGGGGGGCAGCTGTGCGCCGACCAGCGCGCAGGGCACACGGATGCCGGCCCGCACGTTGGGCGCACCGCAGACGATTTGCAGCGTCGTGCCGGTGCCGGCGTCGACCTCGCAGACCTTGAGCTTGTCGGCGTTGGCGTGCTGCGTCACCGACAGCACCTGCGCGACGACCACGCCGCTGAACGGCGGCGCGGCCGGGCGAGCCTCTTCCACCTCCATGCCGGACATGGTCAGCAGCTCGGACAGTTCGGCGCTGGAGATCGGCGGATTGCAGAACTCGCGCAGCCAGGATTCGGGGAACTGCATGGGTCTTGGATGTTCAGTTGAACTGCGACAGGAAGCGCAGGTCGTTCTCGAAGAACAGGCGCAGGTCGTTGACGCCGTAGCGCAGCATGGTCAGCCGGTCCGGCCCCATGCCGAAGGCGAAGCCGATGTGGCGCTCCGGGTCGAGGCCGAAGTTGCGCACCACGTTCGGATGCACCTGGCCCGAGCCGGCCACCTCCAGCCACTTGCCCTTCAGCGGGCCGCTGGCGAAGGCGATGTCGATCTCGGCGCTCGGCTCGGTGAACGGGAAGAACGATGGGCGGAAGCGCAGTTCCAGTTCGTCGGTCTCGAAGAAGCGGCGGCAGAAATCGGTGAAGACGACCTTCAGGTCCTTGAAGCTGACGTTCTCGCCGATCCACAGGCCCTCGCACTGGTGGAACATCGGCGAGTGCGTCGCGTCGCTGTCGACGCGGTAGGTGCGGCCCGGCGCGATGACGCGGATCTCGGGCATGGCCCGGCCCTCGGCCAGGTCGCGCGCATGGCGCGCCGCATGCGCCCTGGCATATCGCACCTGCATCGGGCTGGTGTGCGTGCGCAGGTTCAGCCAGCGGCCGTCGGCATCCTTCATGTCGACGTAGAAGGTGTCCTGCATCGAGCGCGCCGGGTGGTTCTCCGGGCTGTTCAGCGCGGTGAAGTTGTACCAGTCGGTCTCGATCTCAGGGCCGTCGGCGACGTCGAAGCCCATCGAGCCGAAGATGGCCTCGATGCGCTCGATGGTGCGCGTCACCGGGTGCAGGCCGCCGATGCCGCGCTGGCGGCCGGGCAGCGTGACGTCGAGCGCCTCGGCCTTCAGCTGCGCCTCGAGCTCGGCGCGGCCGAGCGCTTCGCGGCGGTCCTGCAGAAGCGCCTCGACCTGCTGTTTGGCGGCATTGATCAACGCGCCGCGCGACTTCTTCTCCTCGACCGACAAGGCACCCAGCGCCTTCAGCTGCTCGGTGATGCGGCCGGTCTTGCCGAGGTAGCGCGCCTTCGCGTTCTCGAGTTCGGCGGGTGTCGTCGCCTGCGCGAAGTCGGCCTTCGCATCGTCGACGAGGGGAGCGAGATCGTTCATCGCTTCGGAACCTGGAGAGCTTTCAACACAAGAAAAAAGGCCGCACCAGAGGTCGGCCTTCGAAGCTGAACCTGCCACCGGAGCACCTGGGCGCTCCGGCAGCGCAGCGGATCAAGCGAGCTGGGCCTTCACCTTCTCGACGATGCTGCCGAAACCGGCAGGATCGTTGACGGCCATGTCGGCAAGGACCTTGCGGTCGATGTCGATCTGGGCCTTCTTCAGGCCGGCCATGAACTTGCTGTAGGTGAGTCCCAGGCCCCGGCTCGCCGCGTTGATACGGGCGATCCAGAGCTGACGGAAGACACGCTTCTTGGTACGACGGTCACGGTAGGCATATTGCCCGGCCCGCATCACCGCTTCCTTGGCGATGCGGAACACGTTCTTGCGGCGGCCGCGGAAACCCTTGGCCAGTGCCAGAACCTTCTTGTGACGAGCGCGGGCGGTGACACCACGTTTGACGCGAGGCATTTCTCTTCTCCTTCAGCAGTGGGTCAGAGACCGGCGAATGGCAGCATCTGCGCCATGTGGCCCATGTTGGTCTCGTGCACGGTGACAGCACCACGCAGGTGGCGCTTGTTCTTCGTGGACTTCTTGGTGAGGATGTGGCGCTTGAACGCCTGGCCCCGCTTGACGGTGCCACCCGGACGCACGCGGAAACGCTTCTTCGCGCTGCTCTTGGTCTTCATTTTGGGCATGACTGCTCCTTCTCTTGTTGCTGCTGACAGGCGCCGGTGAAAACACCACCGTCTTGTTGGCCTGCAGCCGCTTCTGACAGCACCCCGGTGACCAGACCGAGGCACTGAACTCTTCGAACTTCCTACTTCCTTTTCGGCGCCAGCACCATGATCATCTGGCGGCCTTCGAGCTTGGGCATGTGCTCGACGACCGAGACATCCGCCAGTTCGTCGCGGATGCGCTCGAGCAGCCGCATGCCGATGTCCTGGTGGGTGATCTCGCGGCCGCGATAGCGCAGCGTGACCTTGCCCTTGTCGCCGTCTTCCTCGATGAAGCGGCGCAGGTTGCGCATCTTGATCTGGTAATCGCCCTCGTCCGTTCCCGGACGGAACTTCACTTCCTTGACTTCGATGACCTTCTGCTTGGCCTTGGCTTCCGCCGCACGCTTTTGCTCTTGGTACTTGAACTTGCCGTAGTCCATCAGGCGGCACACCGGGGGATCGGCCTGCGCGACGATCTCGACCAGATCGACGTCCAGGTCGCCGGCCATGCGCAGCGCTTCCTGGATGGGCACGATGCCCAGCGGTTCGTTCTCCGGGCCGTTCAGGCGGACTTCGGGAGCCATGATCTCGCGGTTGAGCCGGTGCTTGCGCTCGGCGTTCGGAGTACGGCGGTCAGCAAAAGTAGCGATGGTTGATACCTTTCGGCGGACTCCAAGGCAAAGGGAAGCCCAACAAAACAAACAGCGCGCAGCGGGTCAACGCTTCTGGCCGACGTCTTCGACGATCTTCGCAAGGAAGTCGCCGAGAGGCATCACACCCAGATCCTGGTTGCCCCGCGCGCGCACCGCAACGGCCCCGTTTGCCTTCTCCTTGTCGCCAACGACGAGGATGTACGGGACCTTCTGCAACGAATGCTCGCGGATTTTATAGGTAATCTTCTCGTTCCGCAAATCGCTGCCAACTCTAAGTCCTTGTTTTTGCAGCGTTTTGACCACCTCCAGCGCGTAGTCGCTCTGGGCGTCGGTGATGTTGAGCACGCTCGCCTGGCGCGGCGCCAGCCAGGCCGGCAGCGCGCCGGCGTGCTGTTCGACCAGGATGCCGATGAAACGCTCCAGGCTGCCGACGATCGCCCGGTGCAGCATCACCGGGTGACGGCGGGAGCCATCTTCTGCGACGTATTCGGCCCCCAGCCGCTCGGCCATCGAGAAGTCGACCTGCATCGTGCCGCACTGCCACTGGCGGCCGATCGCGTCCTTCAGCGTGTACTCGATCTTCGGGCCGTAGAAGGCGCCGTCACCCGGGGCGATGACGAACTCGACGCCGGAGCGGCGCAGGCTTTCCATGAGCGCATGCTCGGCCTTGTCCCAGATCTGATCGGAGCCGATGCGCGCCGCCGGGCGCGTCGCGACCTTGTAGATGATCTCGGTGAAGCCGAAGTCGGCATAGACCTTCTGCAGCAGCGCCGTGTAGGTCACGCACTCGTCGAGGATCATGTCCTCGGTGCAGAAGATGTGGCCGTCGTCCTGCGTGAAGCCGCGCACGCGCATGATGCCGTGCAGGCCGCCGGTCGGCTCGTTGCGGTGGCACTGGCCGAACTCGCCGTAGCGCAGCGGCAGGTCGCGGTAGCTCTTGATGCCCTGCTTGAAGATCAGGATGTGGCCGGGGCAGTTCATCGGCTTGAGCGCGTAGTCGCGCTTCTCCGATTCGGTCGTGAACATGTTCTCGCGGTACTTGTCCCAGTGGCCGGTCTTCTCCCACAGCGCCTTGTCGAGCAACTGCGGGCCCTTGACCTCCTGGTAGCCGTTGTCGCGGTAGACGCGGCGCATGTACTGCTCGACCTCCTGCCACAGCGCCCAGCCCTTGGGATGCCAGAACACCGTGCCCGGCGAATGTTCGTCGAGGTGGAACAGGTCGAGTTCGCGGCCGAGCTTGCGGTGGTCGCGCTTCTCAGCCTCCTCCAGCATCGTCAGGTACTTCTGCAGGTCGTCCTTGCTCGCCCAGGCGGTGCCGTAGACGCGCTGCAGCATCTCGTTGCGGTGGTCGCCGCGCCAATAGGCACCGGCCACCTTCATCAGCTTGAAGTGTTTGAGCTTGCCCGTCGACGGCACATGCGGGCCACGGCACAGGTCCTCGAAGGCGCCCTCGCGGTACAGCGACACGTCCTCGCCGGCAGGGATGCTGGAGATGATCTCGGCCTTGTAGTGCTCGCCGATGCCCTTGAAATACGCCACCGCCTCGTCGCGCGGCAGCACGCGGCGCTCGACCTTCTCGTCCTTCCTGGCGAGCTCGGTCATCTTCGCCTCGATCGTGGCCAGGTCCTCCGGCGTGAACGGGCGCTTGTACGAGAAGTCGTAGTAGAAGCCGTTCTCGATCACCGGCCCGATGGTCACCTGCGCATCGGGGAACAGTTCCTTGACCGCGTAGGCCAGCAGGTGCGCCGTCGAGTGGCGGATCACCTCCAGGCCGTCGGCGTCCTTGTCGGTCAGGATGGCCAGCGCCGTGTCGGCTTCCATGCGGAAGCTGGTGTCGACGACGCGGGCCGCATCACCCTGCCCCACGCGACCGGCGATCGCCGCCTTGGCCAGGCCGGGGCCGATGGACGCGGCCACCTCGGCCACCGTCACCGGGCCGGGAAACTCGCGACGCGAACCGTCGGGCAACTGAATCGAGACCATCACAGACTCCGAAAAGCAAAAAGGCGCGGACCGTGCCGCGCCTCGAATGAACAGGGACGAGAGGAAAAGGTCGACGCGCGCAGCTCCGCTAGACCTTGCAGGTCCAGCGCGTAGTCCGCGGTGTCATAACCGTCATGCCTTTCTCGCCCTTGCTGGTTGGAGCCCGAATTGTATTTCAGTAGCGGTAGAGCTGATTGTTCTCGATGCGCACGCGGTCGCCGACACGCAGATCGCCCGGCTGCGCGTAGTCGAAGGTCCGCGTCTGGCCGCTCTGGGTGACGATGGCGACGCGGTAGAAGCTCTGCGCGCCACGCTGGTTCTTCTCGATCTGGTTGCCGATGATCGCGCCGCCGACAGCGCCGACGGCGGTCCCCGCATCGCGGCCCGAGCCGCTGCCGATCTGGCGGCCGACCACGGCGCCGATCACGCCGCCGAGCAGCGCGCCGCCGCCGGAGGTCTGGCTTTCCGCACGCACCAGGTCGACGCTCTGAACCTGGCCGTATTCGACCCGGTAGCCGGAGGCCGACGGCGTCGGCGGGCTCGGCTGCGTGGCGGGGTGGACGGCGCAGCCGGTGGCGATCAGCGTCGCGAGCAGCGCGGCGCTCAGAGTCACGGTTCGTTGCATGTGCTTCTCCTCGGGTTGGCGTTCCGGCCGGCGAAGCGCCGGCGGTGAACCACCCCTCTTCAACGCCGCAGCGCGCGGCAGGAAGCACAACGGGCGAGCAAAGAAATGTTGCTCGCCCGTCCAGGCCCACCGGCCTGTCCTACTGCACCGTGTCGGGCTCGGTGTCGTCCGGCCGGGGCGGGGCGAAGCTCGCCGCGTCCAGCGGTTCGCGGTCATCGAGGGTGGTGGAGGTCAGCAGCCCCAGCCAGCGCTTCATGCCTCCGACGCTGGCACTGGCGCTGTCGGGCACCGAGTCGGTGGCGTCCGTCGCGTCGCCACTTCCGCCACCGCCGCCGCAGGCACCCAGCGAGGCTGCCAGCGCGGCCGCGACCATCACTTTGCGGATGTTCATCGTGCGCTCCTTCACTGCGCGCCGGGGATCGGCGTGTTGAGGTAGGGGAAGCCGGGCAGCAGCGGCACCACGGCCTGGTCGACGGCGTCGTGCAGCTTGAAGGCGGTCTCCTTCAGCGGCACCGCCGCAGGCTTGCAGGCGGCACCGAAGCCGAAGGCATTGGTGTCGCCGTTGGCCATGCACAGCCCGCCCATCACCGCCACCAGCGAGATGTCGACGACGTCGTCCTTCGGCCGGCGGCCGTTCGGGAAGCCGGCGAAGTCGTTGCCACCGGCCAGCACGTTGCCGACGATGCCCAGCCTGTTCTGCTGTGCGAACGGCACCGGCGCGATGCCTGTGTTCAGCCGCAACTGCTCCGAGGCGACCACGCCGGCCGGCTGGTTCACGCCCGGGATGCCGGTCAGGAAGGTGGTGACCAGGTCGGTGCGCGGGAAGTTGGTCGGCGCGGTGTTCGGCAGGCCCAGCGCGATCTCCAGCAGCGCCGGCAGCGTCGGGTTGGTCACGTAGTCGGCGAACTGGCCGTCGTCCTTCGGCTTGGAGCCGTTGAAGCGGTCCTTGTCGGGCAGGCCGATGACCACCTCGTTGACCAGGGGCATGCCCAGCCGCGACACCTGCGTCCAGGCACCGCCGCTGATCGCGGTGGTCTGGTGGCCAGCCTTCGGCGTCGGGTCGAGCAGCGTGCCCTGGCGCAGGCTGGCGGTCGTCCAGGCGCCGATCACCGGTTCCCGGCCCTGCGTGAGGCAGCTCCTGTGCACCTCCAGCGCCAGCGAGGTCACGTTGGCATCGTCGACGGTGTTCGGCGCGGCGTTGATCAGCGTCGTGTCGGTGATCACCGCCACCGGCGCGTTGACGAGGTCGAAGATCGTTCCGAGGTTGACTGCGAAGGCTTCCTTGCGCTGGCCGGCGAACACCCGGCCCGGCATGTTGCAGCCCGGGATGTTGACGTTGAACACATGCTTGGCCGCGTAGGCCGCGTAGTCGGGAATGGTCTTGGTGCCGATGTTGTCGACCGGCTTGTCGAACACCTTGCCGCCGCCGCTGGCGTTGGTCAGCGAGGAGCGGTTGCCACTGCGGCGGTCGCCGCGCACCACGTCGACGGTGTAGGTCTCGGTGACGTTCAGCGCCGCCGACCGCAGGCCGCTGACCTGCCCGGCCTGCGTCAGCGGGATCGCGACGTTCTTGCCACCGACCGGCAGGGTGATGGAGTTCAGCTTGTTGTTGAAGCGGAACTGGAAGCTCAGATCCTCCTTCGCGTCGCCGTCGTTGTCGATGTGGATCTCGTACAGCGCGTTGGGGTCCATCTTGAAGTAGTTGGGCCCGCCGTACGGGTCCTGCAGCGGCTGGTAGTTCGCGATCAGCGTGACGTAGCCGTCGCGGCCCGTCTCGTAGCTCATGAACATGTACAGGTCGGTGCCGTCCACCTTGGGCGCGGTGGTGATGAACGGCGCCTCGCGGTGGCTGGAGGCCAGTGCCGTGGCCGACAGGCCGGCGGCGATCAGTGCGGCGGCCAGCGGCAGCGCGCGCACGTGCTTGTGCATCGCAGAGGTCATGGGTCTCTTCCTTCGGGTCGTTGACGGGCCGGTCCCGTTCGACGGGACCGATCTTTCGACGCCAACTCGCGGCCGCTTGCGGTGTCTGGCGGGCTTTACGCGGGGCGGGAAGGAATGGATGCAGCGACGCCGTCAACCGCCCTGGTGCGTGGCTCGCATGCGCGCGGCGAACTCCTCGCGCAGCTGGCGCCTCACCTTGGCCGCCTCGCAACGCCGCTGCTGGTCGGGCGTGACCAGCACCAGCGGCGGCACCGGCGCCGGCTGGCGCGCATCGTCCAGCGCCACCATCGTGAAGAAGCAGCTGTTGGCGTGGCGCACGGTCTGGCGCCGGATGTCCTCGGTGACCACCTTGATGCCGATCTCCATCGAGGTGCGGCCGGTGTGGTTCACGCTGGCCAGGAAGCTGACCAGCTCGCCGACGTGGATGGGCTCGCGGAACATCACCTGGTCGACCGACAAGGTCACCACATAGCGCCCGGCGTAGCGGCTGGCGCAGGCGTAGGCCACCTGGTCGAGCAGCTTGAGGATGGTGCCGCCATGCACGTTGCCGCTGAAGTTCGCCATGTCGGGCGTCATCAGCACCGTCATCGTCAGTTCGTGGTTGGGCAGGTTCATGGTCGGCTCCAGGGTCTAGACGAGCGGCTGCACCTCGATGGCCGACGGCCGCTCGAGCCAGCGCGCGAAGTCGTCGGCCAGGCGTTCGCTTTCCTGCACTGCGCGGCTCCAGGCACGCATGCGCGCCGCGAGGTCGTCGCCGTAGCGCTTGAAGTCGTTGCGGTCGGGCAGCTTGGCGTCGGGCAGCGTGGCGATCCACTCGGCGCGCGGCGACAGCACGATCACGTTGTCGAGGTGCGCCGTCGCGCGGTGGCGGTGGCGCAGCGCCTTGTCCAGCCAGCCCGGGATCACCGTCTTCTGGAAGTGCGGGTAGAGCACCAGGCCTTCGCCCATCGAGGCGTAGTCGAGGTGCAGGTGGTAGTCGGTGATGCCGCCGTCCCAGTAGGCGCCGCGCGGGCCGCCGGGAACGTCGTGCACCGCCCGCAGCCAGAACGGGATCGAGCAGCTGGCCAGGATGCTCGGCTGCAGGTTGCGAGCCTCCAGCGGCACGACGTGGGTGCGGAAGTCGCGCAGGTGCACCGGCAGCGGCTCGCGCGCATCGGAGAAGATCACCCGCTCCAGCCAGCCGCCCATCGCCTTGCGGCTGACGGCATTGGTCGCGAACGCGCCCAGGTAGCCCAGCGGCGTGCGCAGCCGGCCCTCGCGGCCGAGCAGGTGGCGGCCGCGGCTGGTGAAGACATGCAGGCGAAAGCGCTCGTGGCCCAGCACCTCGGCCTCGCGCGCCGCGAAGCGCTCCGACAGCTTGGCACCGAACACCTCGCTGACATGCGCCGGCTTCGGCGCCTTGCCCGGCGCGTGTTCGTAGCTCTGCGCGATGTAGTCCTCGGCCATCTGTGCGAAAGCCTGTGCCGGCTGCGCCAGGCAGGCGGTGGCCATGCGCCAGGCACCGATCGACGCGCCGAGCAGGTGCAGCGTCGGCCCCGGGCCGGCGAGCCAGTGGCCGAACAGGAAGCGGTCGAGCGGGCTCAGCACCAGGCCCTTGGGGCCGCCGGCGGCGGCGGGAATCACCCGCACGTCGGTCGGACGCAGGCCGTGTTCGCGAAGGTGGCGCCGGGCGCGCGGGCCGGCATGGATCTGCAGAGCTTGCATGGTCTCGCACTGTAGCGAAGCGGCCGCTACGATCGGCGCATGGCACACGATCCGCACGACCACGATCATCACCACGAACACGACCACGACGACGAGCACAGCGAGCTCGGCGAGATGGACCTGCGCGTGCGGGCGCTCGAGACGGTGCTTGCCGCCAAGGGCTACATCGATCCGGCGGCGCTGGACGTGCTGATCGACACCTATCAGACCAAGATCGGCCCGCGCAACGGCGCGCGTGTGGTCGCCCGTGCCTGGGCCGACCCGGCCTTCCGCGACTGGCTGCAGCGCGACGCGACCGCGGCGATCGCCTCGCTGGGTTACACCGGCCGCCAGGGCGAGCACATGGTGGCGGTGATGAACACGCCCGAGGAACACCACATGGTGGTCTGCACGCTGTGCAGCTGCTACCCCTGGCCGGTGCTCGGCCTGCCGCCCACCTGGTACAAGAGCGCACCCTACCGCTCGCGGGCGGTGAAGGATCCGCGCGGCGTGCTGGCCGACTTCGGTGTGACGCTGCCGGAGGCGACGCGCATCCGCGTCTGGGACTCCACCGCCGAGGTACGCTACCTGGTCATCCCGCAGCGCCCGGCCGGCAGCGAGGGCCTGGACGAGGAGCAGCTGGCGGCGCTGGTCACGAGAGACTCGATGATCGGCACCGGCCTGGCGAAGGCACCGTCCGAGGCGGCGGCATGAACTACCTCAGCCACGCCGACCTCGGCGGCCGCGACGGCTTCGGCCCGGTGACGCCCGAGCCCGAAGGCGAGCTCTGGCATGCCGCCTGGGAGCCACGCGCGCTGGCCGTCACGCTGGCGATGGGCGCCACGGGCTCGTGGAACATCGACCAGAGCCGCAGCGCCCGCGAAACGCTGCCGGGCTACGCTCAGCTCGGCTACTACCAGATCTGGCTCGCCGCCCTGTGCCGGCTGATGGTCGAACGTGGCCTGGTCAGCGAGGCCGAACTCGCCGAGGCCCGCGCCGAAGCCGGCCCGCGGCCGCTGACGCGGGTGCTGCGTGCCGAGCATGTCAGCGGCCTGCTGGCCCGGGGTTCGCCGACCGAGCGGCCCGCCACGGCTGCCGCGCGCTTCACGATCGGCGATCGGGTGCGCACGCGCAGCGGCCAGGTCGGCCACCACACCCGCCTGCCCGGCTACGCGCAGGGGCGTGTCGGCACGGTCGAGCGGCTGCACGGCACGCACGTCTTCGCCGACACGAATGCGCAGGGCCTGGGCGAGCAGCCGCAGTGGCTCTACACCGTCGCCTTCGACGGCCGCGAGCTGTGGGGCGACGCCGCCAGCCCCGGCCTCAGCGTCTCGATCGACGCCTGGGACGACTACCTGGAGCGCGCATGAAACCCGCCGCCCTGCCCGGCCAGCCGATGGCTCGGCGACGAACCGGTGTTCCGCGAGCCCTGGGAGGCGCATGCCTTCGCGATGGCGGTGACGCTGCATCAACGCGGCCTGTTCAGCTGGCCCGAATGGGCCGCGGCGCTGGCCGCGCAGATCCGCCGCGCGCAGGACGCTGGTGACGCCGACCTCGGCAACACCTACTACCGGCACTGGCTCGCCGCGCTCGAGGAACTGGTGGCCCGAAAGGGCGCGAGCTCCGCGGGGGAGCTCGCTCGTCATCGCGACGCCTGGGACCGTGCCGCCGACCGCACGCCGCACGGCCAGCCGATCGAACTGCAGCCGCGCGACTTCGATCCGGCCTGAGCCGGCCGCAGCGCGGCGCCGCTCAGGCGTGCGCCAGCTTGAACGCGGCGACCGCGGCAACCAGCTGCTGCGCCTGCTGCTTCAGGCTGTCGGCCGCGGCAGCGCTTTCCTCGACCAGCGCGGCGTTCTGCTGCGTCACCTGGTCCATCTGGCTGACCGCCTCGCCGACCTGCTGCACGCCCGAGCTCTGCTCGGCGCTGGCGCTGCTGATCTCGCCCATGATGTCGGTGACGCGCTTGATCGCGGTGACCACCTCGTCCATCGTGCTGCCGGCCTGGTCGACCAGCACCGTGCCCTGCTCGACACGTTCGACGCTGGCGGTGATCAGGCCCTTGATCTCCTTGGCCGCCTCGGCGCTGCGCTGCGCGAGGTTGCGCACCTCGCCGGCCACCACCGCGAAGCCGCGGCCCTGCTCGCCGGCGCGGGCGGCTTCCACCGCGGCGTTCAGCGCCAGGATGTTGGTCTGGAAGGCGATGCCGTCGATCACCGTGATGATGTCGGCGATCTTCTTGCTGCTGTCGTTGATGCCCTTCATCGTGTCGACCACGCGGGCCACGACCTCGCCACCCTTGACCGCCACGTCGGTGGCACCCATCGCCAGCTGGTTGGCCTGGCGGGCGTTGTCGGCGTTCTGCCTGACGGTCGAGCCGAGCTGTTCCATCGACGCCGCGGTCTGCTGCAGCGCGCTGGCCTGTTCCTCGGTGCGCTGGCTCAGATCGGCGTTGCCGCCGGCGATCTGCGCCGAGCCGGTGGCGATGCTGTCGCTGCCGTTGCGAACCGTGCCGACGATGCGCGTCAGGTTCTGGTTCATCGTCTTCAGCGCGGCCAGCAGGCGGCCGGTCTCGTCCTGCGTCGTCGCCTCGATGCGCGAGCTGAGGTCACCGTTGGCCACCGTCTGCGCCACGGTCAGCGCCTGGCCGATCGGGCCGGTGATCGAGCGGGTCAGCCACCACGCAGCGCCGACACCGAGCAGCAGCGCCAGCACGCTGGTGATCAGCATGGTCGTCCTGGCGCTGTGATAGGCCTGCTTGGCTTCCTTGGCGGCGGTTTCGGTGAGTTGTTCCTCGAGGTCGGTCAGCTCGGCGATGACGCGGATCCAGGCGATCGTCGCCGGGCGGGCCTCGCGCATCAGCAGTGCCGTGGCCTCGTCGTTCTTGTTTGCCAGCCCGAGGCGCACGACCGCATCGACCTTCGGCGTCGCATCGGCCTTGGCCGAGCGCACCTTCTCGAGCAGCTCCTTTTCCTTGGCCGTCGTGGTCGGGTCGGCGCCGAACATCTCGCCGAGCTTCTTCTCGGCGGCCGTGTAGTCGGCGACGGCCTTCTGCAGGCCATCGTTGAGGCTGCGCATGCCGGCCTCGTCGGTCACCAGCACGATGTCGCGCGCCGCAGCGCCGATCTGGTTGATCGCGATGCGCATGTCACCGGCCAGATTGGCCTGGACATTGTTGACCTCGACCACGTCGTCCATGCCGTCCTGGACGGCGGCCATGCCACGCAGGCCGATGGCCGTGACGACGACCAGCAGCAGCAGGACCAGGCCAAAGCCGGCGCCGAGTCGCGCCCCCAGGTTCAGATTGCGGAGAAAATTCACGAGCCAAGTCCTCTGTGTCAGATGCCGAGTTCACCGTTGTCGATGACAACCGGTGATTCCGGCCATCACTTCGGCATCTGGGGCCAGGACTTGAGGAAAACCCGGTAGAGCGTTCAGCCCCCCCGCCCCTGCAGCTTGGCGAACGCCGCGGCCATCGCCGAGTTGCCGGCCGGTGCCGTGGCACCCCGCGGCGCACCCGGCCGTTCGCCGCGCCCGGCCGGGCGGAAGCTGTTGTCGCCGCGCTCGCCCTTGGCCACCGGCTTCGTGTCGAGCTTCATCGTCAGCGAGATGCGCTTGCGCGCCAGGTCCACTTCCAGCACCTTGACCTTGACGATGTCGCCGGTCTTGACCACCTCGCGCGCGTCGTTGACGAACTTGTTCGACAGCTGGCTCACGTGCACCAGGCCGTCCTGGTGGACGCCGAGGTCGACGAAGGCGCCGAACTGCGCCACGTTGCTGACCGTGCCTTCCAGCGTCATGCCAGGCTGCAGGTCCTTGATGTCCTCGACGCCGTCGTTGAAGCGCGCCACCTTGAAGTCGGGGCGCGGGTCGCGGCCGGGCTTCTCCAGTTCGGCGAGGATGTCCTTGACGGTGATCGTGCCGAAGCGGTCGTCCGCGAAAGCCTCGGGCTTGAGTGTGCGCAGCACGTCGCTGCGCCCCATCAGCTCGCCGATCGGCCGGGCCGCCTTGGCCAGCAGACGCTCGACCAGCGGATAGGTTTCGGGGTGCACGCCGCTCTGGTCGAGCGGGTTGTCGCCGTCGCGGATGCGCAGGAAGCCGGCGCACTGCTCGAAGGTCTTGGCGCCCAGCCCGCTGACGTCGAGCAGCTGCTGGCGGTTGCGGAAGGCACCGTGGCCGTCGCGCCAGCGCACGATGCTGGCCGCCACCGCGCTCGACAGGCCCGAGACGCGCGCCAGCAGCGGCGCCGAGGCGGTGTTCAGGTCCACACCCACCGAGTTCACGCAGTCTTCCACCACTGCGTCCAGGCTCCTAGCCAGCTCGCTCTGGTTGACGTCGTGCTGGTACTGGCCGACGCCGATGCTCTTCGGCTCGATCTTCACCAGCTCGGCCAGTGGGTCCTGCAGCCGCCGCGCGATGCTCACCGCGCCGCGCAGGCTGACGTCGAGCTCGGGCAGTTCCTTGCTGGCGAACTCGCTGGCCGAGTACACCGAGGCGCCGGCCTCGCTGACGACGACCTTCTCGATCTTCGCCTCCGGCGCCATCGTTTGGATGCGCTTGATCAGGTCGGCGGCCAGCTTGTCGGTCTCGCGGCTGGCGGTGCCGTTGCCGATGGCGATCAGGTTGACGCCGTGCGTGGCGACCAGCCGGCCCAGCGTGTGCAGCGAACCTTCCCAGTCGTTGCGCGGCTCGTGCGGGTAGACGGTGTTCGTGTCCAGCACCTTGCCGGTGGCATCGACGATCGCCACCTTGCAGCCGGTGCGGATGCCCGGGTCCAGGCCCATCACCACACGCTGCCCGGCGGGCGCGGCCAGCAGCAGGTCGCGCAGGTTCTCGGCGAAGACCTTGATGGCCACCTTCTCCGCCTCTTCGCGCAGGCGCGAGAACAGGTCGCGCTCCAGGCTCAGGCTCAGCTTGACCTTCCAGGTCCAGGCGACGGTCTTGCGGATCAGCTCGTCGCCGGGGCGCTTCGAATGGCGCCAGCCCAGGTGCACAGCGATGCGGCCCTCCGCGAGCGTCGGCTGGCCGGTCACGACTTCTTCATCGAGCACCAGCTTGGCATCGAGGAACTCCTGCGTGCGGCCGCGGAACACCGCCAGCGCACGGTGCGAAGGCACGGTGCGGATGGTCTCGGCGTAGTCGAAGTAGTCGCGGAACTTGGCGGCGTCGGCGTGGTTCGGGTCCTTGCCGTCCATCAGCCTGCTCTGGAACAGGCCCTCGGCCCACAGCCATTCGCGCAGCTTGCCGACCAGCACGGCGTCTTCGGCCCAGCGCTCGGACAGCAGGTCGCGCACGCCGTCGAGCACCGCGTGGGCATCGGCGAAGCCGGCCTCTGCCAAGGCGGCGCTGCCGCCTTCGCAGGCGGCAACGAAGGCGGCGGCTTCGGCCAGCGGCTCGAGCGACGGGTCGGCGAACAGCTTGTCGGCCAGCGGCTCCAGCCCCGCCTCGCGGGCGATCATGCCCTTGGTGCGGCGCCTGGGCTTGTAGGGCAGGTAGAGATCTTCCAGCTCCTGCTTGGTCGGCGCAGCCTCGATCGCGGCGCGCAGATCGGGCGTCAGCTTGCCCTGTTCCTCGATGCTCTTGAGCACCGCGGTGCGGCGCTCTTCCAGCTCGCGCAGGTAGGAAAGGCGGGCCTCCAGCTCGCGCAGTTGCACGTCGTCGAGGCCGTCGGTGGCCTCCTTGCGGTAGCGCGCGATGAAGGGCACCGTGGCGCCGCCGTCGAGCAGTTCGACGGCCGTGTTCACCTGGGCCGGCCGAACCTTCAGCTCGGCCGCGATCTGCAGAAGAATCTTGTCCAAATCCGGGGTGCCCGCAGCGGGCGGATTCACGAAGCGGCGCAGTATGCCACCGCCCCCTCGCCGGCCCGCCGCCCGGAGGCGAAACAAGCGGTGAGCAGGTAGCCGCCGGTCGGCGCCTCCCAGTCCAGCATCTCGCCGGCGCAGAACACACCGGGCAAGGCCTTCAGCATCAGGCGATCGTCGAGCGCGTCCAGGCGCACGCCGCCGGCCGTGCTGATCGCCTCGTCGACCGGCCGTGCCGCGACCAGCGGGATCGGCAGCGCCTTGATCGCCGCGGCCAGCGCGGCGGGGTCGGCGAAGGTCTCGCGCGGCAGCAGTTCGTGCAGCAGCGCGGCCTTGACACCGTCGATGCCGAGCCGGCTCTTCAGGTGCGTGGACATCGAGCGCGAGCCGCGCGGCCGCGCCACCTCGGCCCGCACGAACTCGGCGGCGCGCTCGGGCAGCAGGTCGATCTCGGCGATCGCCCGCCCGCTGGTCAAGATCGTGTCGCGCAGCAGCGGCGACGCGGCGTAGACCAGGCTGCCCTCGATGCCGGTGGCGGTGGCCACGAACTCGCCGCGCTGCTCGAAGTGCCGGCCGTCGGGCGCGACGCAGCGCAGCGCGACGTTCTTCAGCGGGGCGCCTGCGAATCGTTCGCGCAGGTGCGCGCTCCAGCCGGCGACGTCGAAGCCGCAGTTCGACGGCTGCAGCGGCGCGATGCCGACACCGCGCCCGGCCAGCAATGGCACCCAGGCGCCGTCGGAACCGAGCCGTGCCCAGCTCGCGCCACCCAGCGCCAGCACGATGCAGCGCGCGTTCACGAGGTGCTCGCCCGCGGGTGTCGCAAAGCGCAGCACATGGTCAGCGGGCGGAGCCTCCCCCCAGCCGAGCCAGCGATGCCTCATGTGGAAACGCACACCGCCAGCGCGCAGGCGATGCAGCCAGGCGCGCAGCAACGGCGCCGCCTTCATGTCGGTCGGAAAGACCCGCCCCGAGCTGCCGACGAAGGTGTCGATGCCGAGGCCTTTCGCCCAGTCACGCATGGCCTGCGGCCCGAAGGCCTGCAGCCACGGCGCCACCTGCTCGCGCGCCAGCCCGTAGCGGCCGAGGAAGGGCTCGATCGCTTCGCTGTGCGTCAGGTTCAGGCCGCCCTTGCCGGCGAGCAGGAACTTGCGGCCGACCGAGGGCATCGCATCGAACAGGTCCACCGTCACGCCGGCATCGGCCAGCACCTCGGCCGCCATCAGCCCGGCCGGGCCGCCGCCGACGATGGCCACGGCGAGCGGTTCGGAATGGAGCGAGGCAGTCATCGCGGGTGGTCGGTTCGAGGGCGGCGCAGTGTGACACAGCGGGCGCTGTCAGATGCCCGGCGCAGGCCCGACCAAGCGCCATGACGAATCGCCTGATTCCCCTGCTGCTCGCCGCGTTGCCGGCGGCCTTCGCCCAGGCCCAGAGCTGCAGCGTGCGCAGCGGCGAGGCCGTGGCGCCGCTGGTCGAGCTCTACACCTCGGAGGGCTGCAGTTCCTGCCCGCCGGCCGACCGCTGGCTCGCCACGCTGCCGCCGGAGCCGGCTGCGGTACCGCTGGCCTTCCATGTCGACTACTGGGACTCGCTCGGCTGGCCCGACCGCTTCGCCACGCCGGAGTTCACGCGTCGCCAGAACGAGCAGCGCGCGGTCAACGGCGCACGGGTCAACTACACGCCGCAGGTGGTGGTGCAGGGGCGCGACCGGCCGGACTGGCCGCGGCTGTCGCTGCCGATCGCCGCAGGCACGCCGCTGGTCGACATCGTGCTGCAAGGCGACGGCCGGACCTTCGATGCGAGCGTGCGGCCGCGCCCGGGCGCGCCCGAGCGCCTGGCGGCGTTCTGGGCGGTCACCGAGAACGGCCACCGCAGCCGCGTGACGGCGGGCGAGAACGCCGGCGAGAAGCTGGCCCACGACCACGTGGTGCGCCAGCTGCACCGGGTGCCGCCGTGGAGCGGTGCGGACATCCGCCTGCGCTTCTCGCCCTCGCTGCCGATCGACCCCGCGCATCCGCGCGCGATCAGCCTGGTGGTGCTCGATCCGGCCAGCGGCCGGCCGCTGCAGGCGCTACGGCTGCGCTGCTGAACCAGTCGCCGCTTGTGGCCAGACGAGATCGAAATACTCGAGCACCAGCTCGCTGGTCTCGCCGATCTCGAAGCCCTCGCGTTCCGCCTGTTCCGACCATTGCTGGCGGTGCGCCGTCAGCCACCAGCGCAGCGTCAGATCGCCCTCGCCGGCTGCAAAGGCGAACTGGTCGTCGATCTGATTGAAATGGCGCAGCTCGACATGCGTGTTGCGCACGATCGCGCGCGGATGGCCGGCGCCATCGAGCACCACGACATGTTCGCCCGGCGCCGGCAGCGCCTCCAGGTCGCGCTCGAAGTCGCGCTTCAGCGTCGCGTGGGCGCGCTTGACGCCGTTGCCGACCAGCAGCGCGAGTTCGTCGGCCAGGGCACGTGTCGGGCCCAGCGCGGTGGCCGAGAAGCCCTCGACCTTCACGCCGCATTCACGCTGGTAGGCCAGCCAGAAGGGTTCGATCTGATCGCCGCGACCGGGTGCGGGCGGGTCGTCGGGCCGGGCCATGCGCGGCTTGATCAGTCCGCCGCGCGCAGCGCACGCCGCAGGTCGGCGCCGATCTCCGGCTTTGCCGCGAACGGGTCGCTGGGGTTGCGGATCAGCATGACGTCCTCGATGCGCGTCTGCACGATGCCCAGCGACTTCGGGTGGCTGAAGACGTAGAAACGGTTCTCCTTCACCGCGTCCATCACGAACTGGGCCACCTGCGCGGCCGTCACCTTGCCGCTGGTCACCGCCTTGTCGGTCATCGCCTGCGCGATCAGCTGGCTCTTCGTCGGCTTGCCACCTTCGGCGAACTCGGCCGGCCGGTTGCGCTGGCTCGCGTGGATGCCGGTGGGCACGAAGTACGGGCACAGCACCGAGGCGCCGATCTGGTCGGTGACCAGGCGCAGATCCTGGTACAGCGTCTCGCTGAGCGACACCACTGCGTGCTTGGTGACGTTGTAGACGCCCATGTTGGGCATGTTGACCATGCCGGCCATCGAGGCGGTGTTGACGATGTGGCCCTCGTAGGACGGGTCGGCCTGGGCCGCCTCGAGCATCATCGGCGTGAACACGCGCACGCCATGCGCCACGCCCATCAGGTTGACGCCGACCACCCACTCCCAGTCCTTCAGCGAATGTTCCCAGATCAGCCCGCCCGCGCCGACACCGGCGTTGTTGAAGACCAGGTGCGGCGCGCCGAAACGCTCGCGGGTCGCCTCGCCCATCGCCTCTACCTCGGCGGCCTTGGCCACGTCGAGCCGGAAGCCGAGCACCTGCGCACCGAGGCCCCGGATCTCCTGCACCGCGCGGTCCAGCGCGTCCTGCTGCACGTCGGCCATCACCAGGTTCATGCCCTCGCGCGCGGCGATGCGCGACAGCTCGAGGCCGAAGCCCGAACCGGCGCCGGTGATGACCGCGGTGCGGCCCTTGATCATCTTCATGTCTTCGCTTCCTTTCGAATCTGGAACCCGAGGCGGGGAAAGTGCACGTGCAGCGTGCCAGCGCGTTCGTCGTGGCGCCGGATCACCACCTCGTCGTCGTTCAGGCCGACCAGCGTGCCGGCCACCGGGTCGCGGCCGTAGTCGGTGGGCATCACGGTGACGGGCTCGCCGGCCTCCAAGCCGAGCCCCGGCTCGACAAACGTCGGCTCGTGATGGGTGGTGGCCGCGGCCAGCGCGACGGCATCGGCGCTCTTCATCGTCGTCGGGCTGCCGTGGCCGAAGGCGGTCATCCTTGCGTACCAGGTACGCAGGCGTTCGTTCGGCTGCAGGATGCCGAGCATCGGCGGCGCGAGGTGGATGAACCACAGGCAATGGGCGACCGAGAAGTCGGCGATGCTGGGCTGCGCGCCGCAGAGGAACCCGCGGCCGTCGGCGAGCTGCTCCTCCAGCCGGCCGAGGTAGGCCTTCAGCGCCACCGTCGCGTCGGCCGCCGTCTGCCGCGTCATGCCGGCGGTGAAGGGCGCGCGGTCGGCCGCGAAGGCCTTCAGCCCCTCCGGCGGCACGCCGGCCATCACGTGCGTCAGGCCCTGCGGCTGCAACGTGTAGGGAATGACGGCCCAGAACAGCGTGAAGTCGGCCCATTGCGCCAGCGTCTGCGCGAGACCGGCGACACCGGCCGGGTACAGCGGCGGCTGTGGCTGGGCGCGGTCGAGCACGCGGGCGATCAGCGCGGTGTCGCACCAGACGTCGGCGCCGCGCTGCATGAACGGCGTGCGCCGGTAGCCGCCGGTCAGCGCCAGCACGTCGGGTTTGGGCATCACGCTGGGCACGTGCACCGAATGCCAGGCCATGCCCTTGGCGCCGAGGATCAGCCGCACCTTCTCCGAGAACGGCGAGTTCGCATAGTGGTGCAGGATGAACGGGTGCATGCGTGGCTTCAGGTCGGCATCGCGCGCGCGACGATCGCATCGAAGGCCACCGCGCCCGGCAGCGTGCCGAAGGCCCGGCCGCCGTCGCCGCCGAGGCGCGAGCGGCAGAAGGCCTCGAAGACGAAGTCCGGCGCGTGGCGGCGCAGCAGCGAGGCCTGCACCGCCAGCGCGACGTCCTGCGCCAGGCGCCGCGCCTCGATCTCGTCGACCGTGCCGTCGATACGCGCCGGCAGCGCCTCGGCGAAGCGGTCGAAGGCGGCGCTCGCGCCGCGTGCCGGCGCCAGTTCGGCCGCCAGCGCCTCGGCCACCGAGCCGCCCTTGCCGCCACCGCGCAGCGCACGCAGCAGGTCCAGCGCCATGATGTTGCCGGCGCCTTCCCAGATCGAGTTCAGCGGCATCTCGCGGTAGATGCGTGCCATCACGCCCTCGCCAGCCTCCTCGACGTAGCCATTGCCGCCCAGGCACTCCATCGCCTCCTGGGCCAGCATGCTGCCGCGCTTGCAGACCCAGAACTTGGCCACCGGCGTCAGCACGCGCCGCATCAGCGCCTCGAAGGGATCGTCCTGGCGGTCGATCGCCCGCGCCAGGCGCAGCGCCAGCGCGGTGGCGGCTTCCGACTCCAGCGCCATGTCGGCCAGCACGTTCTTCATCAGCGGCTGCTCGATCAGCCGCTTGCCGAAGGCCGAACGCTGCGCCGTGTGGTGCAGCGCCAGCGACAGCGCCTGGCGCATCAGCCCGGCGGTGCCGAGCGCGCAATCGAGCCGCGTCAGCGTGCCCATCTCGAGGATCTGCGCCACGCCGCGGCCGACCTCGCCGACACGCCAGGCGCTGGCGGCATGGAACTCGACCTCGGAACTGGCGTTGGCGTGGTTGCCCAGCTTGTCCTTCAGGCGCTGGATGCGGATGGCGTTGAGCGTTCCGTCGGGCAGCACACGCGGCAGGAAGAAGCAGGACAGCCCGCCCTCCTCCTGCGCGAGGATCAGGAAGGCGTCGCACATCGGCGCCGAGAAGAACCACTTGTGGCCGGTGACCTCCGCGCGCGCGCCCCAGGGCGTCTGCTCGACGACCAGCGCCCGCGTGGTGTTGGCGCGCACGTCCGAGCCGCCCTGCTTCTCGGTCATGCCCATGCCCATGGTCACGCCGGGCTTGTCGGCCAGGGGCGCGAGTCGCGGGTCGTAGGCGGTGCTGGCGAGCTTGCCGAACCAGTCGCCGAACACCGCGGCATTGGCACGCAGTGCGGGCGTCACCGCGTAGGTCATCGAGATCGGGCACAGGATGGACGGCTCGAGCTCGGTGAACTGCATGAAGGCCGCGGCACGCTCGATGTGCGCGCCGGCGCCGCGCGACCACGGCGTGCCATGCAGGCCGGCGCCAACCGCCTCGGCCATCAGCGCGTGGTAGCTGGGGTGGAACTCGACGCGGTCGACACGGTGACCGAAGCGGTCATGGCTGAGCAGGCGGGGCTGGTGCGTGTTGGCCAGGCGCGCGTGGGTCTGCCACTCCTGGCTACCCCAGCGCCGGCCTTGTTCGATGCTCTTGGCTTCGTCGCGTCCGGGGAGATGGAAGGCGAGTGCGTCGCGCAACGGGCGGTTGCTCGCGTAGAGGTTGTAGTCCGTCAGCGGGTTGGGCTGGTTGAAGACATCGTGGGTGATCGTCACTCGGATTCCTTCCACGTTTGGCGCATCGCGGCAGGCGGCACCCGGCGGCGGCTCATGCGGTGGCGGTCGGCCTTGCAGGCCGACTGCACTGCGATGCTCGTGCCAGGAGGCGGGCCGCCCAACTCACTTCGTTCGCTGCGCTCGCTCCGTTCAAACAAGCGGCGGCAAGTCAGTTCACGAAGCGCGCTGCGCGCGCCGCCCCCTGGCCCTGCGCTTCTCGTCGCCACCCAAATCGCCGCCGCCGGGTGCTGCCTGCCGCGAGAACCGCCACCGGTTCCCGCAAAGGCGTGTGCGGGCAGGCTTCCGCGCGCCTGTTCGGCGCTGAGCAGCGCAGGGCTTGCGGCAGGAGCGCGAAAGCGCGCCTCGTGATCTGATTTGCCGCCGTCTGTCTGAGCGCAGCGAACGCAGTGAGCGAAGCGAGTTGGGCGGCCTGCCGCAAGCCCGAGCAGCGCAAGGGAGTCGGCCCCTCGGGCCGACCGCCGAAGCGGCGCGCGGAAGCCTGCCCGCACACGCCTTTGCCGCTCGATCGCACGCATGAGCAAACTCAGATCAACTTCACCAGTTGCTTGCCGAAGTTCCTGCCCTTGAGCAAACCGAGGAAAGCTTCGGGGGCCTCCTCGATGGAAGGCGCGATCGTCTCGCGGTACTTCAGCTTGCCGGTGGCCACCAGCATGCCGAGTTCCTTCAGCGCCTCCGGCCACACGTCCATGTGCTCGCTGACGATGAAGCCTTCCATGCGCAGCCGCGACTTGAGGATCAGCGAGGGGTCGGACAGCGGGATCGGCGCGCCGTCGTAGCCGCTGATCATCCCGCACAGCGCCATGCGCCCGAACGCATTCATGCGGCGCAGCACCGCGTCGAGGATCGCGCCGCCGACGTTCTCGAAGTTGCCGTCGATGCCGTTCGGCGCCGCTTCCGCCAGCGCCGCGTCGAGCGACTTCGAATCCTTGTGCTGCTTGTAATCGATGCAGGCGTCGAAACCCAGTTCTTCGACCACGTAGCGGCACTTGTCGGCGCCGCCGGCAATGCCCACCGCGCGGCAGCCGCGCGCCTTGGCGAGCTGGCCCACCGCGCTGCCGACCGCGCCGCTGGCCGCGCTGACGACGATGGTCTCGCCGGCCTTGGGCGTGCACAGCTTGACCAGGCCGTACCAGGCCGTGACGCCGGGCATGCCGACCGCGCCGAGGTAGGCCGACAGCGGCACATGCGTGGTGTCGACCTTGCGCATCACGCCGGGCTGGCTGCCGTCGACCACGCCGTACTGCTGCCAGCCCCCCATGCCGACGACCTTGTCGCCGACGGCGAACTTCGCGCTCTTCGAATCGACCACCTCGCCCACCGTGCCGCCGATCATCACCGCGTCCAGCGGCTGCGGCGCGGCGTAACTCTTGGCGTCGTTCATGCGCATGCGCATGTAGGGATCGAGCGAAAGGTAGTGGTGGCGCACCAGCACCTGCCCTTCGGCCAGCGCCGACAGCGGCGTCTCGACGAGGCGGAAGTTGCCGACCGTCGCCTCGCCCTGCGGCCGCGAGGCCAGCAACCATTGTTTGTTGATCGTCGCCATGGTGTTTCCTTCAGTCGGAGGCGTTGAGCCTCTGGATGCGCCGCCCGCCCGCGGGCAGGCCCTTCATGTACTTGAACGTGCCGCTGGCATGGGCCAGCAGTTCGCCCTTCTCGTCGACCACCGTGCCTTCGGTGAAAGCCAGCGACGCGGTGCGGTGCAGCAGCTTGCCATGCGCCGTCAGCCGGCCCAGGCCGGCGCGCAGGAAGCTGGTCTTCATCTCGATGGTCACCACGCCGGGCGACTCGGCATGACCGGGCTGGTTGGGGCTGCGCGCGGCGTGCGCCATCACCACGTCGAGCAGCGTCATCGTCACGCCGCCGTGGGCGACGCTCCACGAGTTGGTCAGCTCGTCGCGCAGCGTCAGCGCGATCTCGGCCCGCCCGGCCTCGCAGGCGACCAGCTCCATGCCGAGCAGGTCGACGAAGGGGATCTGGGCGAGGAACTGCATGGCCGGTTCAGCCGCCGTGATGCACCGCGCTGACACCGCCGTCGACGGCGAGGATCTGCCCGGTGATGTGCTTGCCGGCTGCCGAGGCGAACAGCAGCGCCGCTCCCTTCAGGTCGTCGTCGTCGCCGATGCGGCGCAGCGGCGCGGCCTTGGCGAGCCGGTCGGAGCCGATGCGCTCCAGCGTGCCCTTGGTCATCTTGCTCGGGAAGAAGCCCGGCGCCAGCGCGTTGACGGTGATGCCGTGTTCGCCCCACTCGCCGGCCAGCGTGCGCGTGAAGTTGACCACCGCGCCCTTGCTGGTGCCGTAGGCGATGAACTCGACGTCGCCCGAGCCGCTCAGGCCGGCGATCGAGGCGATGTTGATGATGCGGCCGCGCTGGCGCGGGATCATGCTGCGCCGGCCGATCTGCTGGCTCATCAGGAAGATGCTGCGGATGTTCAGGTTCATCACCTTGTCCCAGGCTTCCAGCGGATAGTCCTCGGCCGGCGCGCCCCAGGTGGCGCCGGCGTTGTTGACCAGGATGTCGATGTCGCCCAGGCGCTGCAGCGCCTCGCCGGCGACACGCTCGATCTCGGCAGGCTGGCTCATGTCGGCCGCCACCCAGCGCGCGTCGATGCCACGCGCCTGCAGGTGCGCCGCCGCCTCCTCCAGGTCGGAGGCCTTGCGCGAGGTCAGGAAGATCTTCGCGCCGGCCTCGCCCAGCGCCTCGGCGATCTGCAGGCCCAGGCCGCGCGAGCCGCCGGTGATCAGCGCGGTCTGGCCGCTGAGGTCGAAGAGTTTCTGGATCGGTGTGCTCATCTCAAGTGTCTCCAGGGGTCGTGCAGCTATTCCTTGTTCAGGCTGCGGAAGAAGGCTTCGCGGTTGCCGGGCCGGCCGAGGAAGCGCTGCACCAGTTCCTCGGGCGCGACCTGGCCGCCATTGGCCAGCACGCTGTCGCGGTAGCGGCGACCGACGACGGGGTCGAGCCGGTCGGCGGCGAAGGGCGTGCGCAGATCCTCGGCGACGACCATGCTCCACATGTAGGCGTAGTAGCCAGCCGAGTAGCCGCTGGCCACGTGACTGAAGCCGGCGGGGAACATCGAGCCCTTGACGTGGCCCAGCGGCGTGGCGCGCTCCATGCGCGCCCACAGCGCCATCGGGTCTTCGCTGCGGCGGCCGTACAGCGCCAGGTCGTAGTTCGCGAAGATCAGCTGCCGCGTCGTCGCGATGCCCTTGGCGAAGTGGCGTGCACGCTCGGCACGCTCGATCATCTCGCGCGGCACCGCCGGGCATTCGGCGCAGACCTGCTGGAACAGCGCCAGCACGGCCGGGTCGTAGACCCAGTCCTCCAGCATCTGCGACGGCGCCTCGGCGAAGTCGAGCAGCACGTTGGTGCCGCCCTGCAGCGCATAGCGCGTGGTCGACAGCAGCGCATGCAGCGCGTGGCCGAACTCGTGCAGCAGCGTCTCCAGTTCCTCCAGCGTCAGGCCCTTGTCGTTGAAGTTGACGACCAGCGCCGCCGCCGGCAGCCGGCCACTCTTCGTCGAGACGTTGCGGAACGACCAGACGGCCGCGTGGTTGTACTTGTCTGGCCGCGGGAACAGGTCGACGAACAAGGTGCCGAGCAGCTTGCCGTCGGGGTCGCGCGCCGCATAGGTGCGCGCCTGCGGATGCCACAGCGTCTGCTGGACCGGTTCGAAGCGCACGCCGAACAGGCGTTGCGCCAGTGCGAAGACGAATTCGAGGCTGCGCTGCGGCGGGAAGTAGGGCCGGAAGGCCTCCTCGTCGACCGCGTAGCGCTGCACGCGCACCCGTTCGCTGAGGAACGGGATGTCCCAGCGCTGCAGCGTGACCGCCTCGGGCGCGGTGCCCGCCAGGCGGGCCTTCTCGGCACGCAGCATCGCCAGGTCGGCGCGCTCGCGCTCGGCGACCGCTGCGCCGACCTCGGCGAGAAAGCCCGAGGCCTGCGCCTCGCTCTTCACCATGCGCCGGCGCAGCGCGAAGTCGGCATAGGAGTCGAAGCCGAACAGCCGCGCATACTCGCGACGCAGTTCGGCCAGCCGGGCCAGCGTGCGCAGGTTGGCCTCGCCGCCCTGGCGCATGGTCGCGCGCCACATGCGCTCGCGTGTCGCCTCGCGCACGGCGCGCTGCAGCACCGGCTCGGCCGTCGGGTAGTCGAGCCCGAGCAGGTAACGACCCGCCGCGTCGCGCCGCGCCTTCTTCCACACCTCGTCGGGAACGCCTTCTAGTTCGTCGGCCCCGAAGGCGACGTGGTCGCGGCTCTCGCGGATGCGGCGGTCGAAGTCCTGGGCCAGCCGCGTCAGTTCCTTGTTGATGCGGCGCACCCGCTGCTGCGCGGCCGGCTTCAGCGCGACACCGGAGTCCTCGAAAGCGTCGAGCTGCTCGCGCTGCAGGCGGCGGTCGATGTCGTCGGCGACCGGTGCGCGCTGAAGTCGCGCGTGGATGCGCGGGTTCTGCAGGAAGGCGCTGCTGACGCTCTGGTAGGCCAGGTCGCAGGCGTCGGCCGCGTCGCGCACCGCCTTCTGCGGATGAATGGCAGGCAGCAGCCACAGCGGGCCCAGCGTGTCTTCGATGCGCTGCATCTGCGCGTCGATCGCCCCCAGCACGTCGGCGCCTTCGGGCAGGCGCTCGATGGCACGCTCGCGCTGCTTCAGGTCGGCGAGCAGCCGGTCGCAGTCGGCGCGCACCTGCGCCGCGCTGTCGTAATGCGGGAAGGAATAGACCTGCGCCGCAGCCAGCGGAGCGAGCAGCGCCAGCAGCGGGCCGAGCAGCCATCGTTTCATGATTCGTCCTTGCGCCGCGAGCGCAACCAGATCAGCAACACGCCCACGGCAGCGACGACACCGCCGCCGACCACGATGACATGCCCGACGACACCCGCGCCCTGCTGCTGCATCGCCAGGCCGAGCCCGACGGCCAGCAGACCGCCGTAGATCAACACCCAGACCCAGGTCTCGATGGTCGAGTTGCGCATCTCAGAACCAGGCTTCGTCCATCGTGCGGCAGGTGTCGTCGCGCGAGGCCACCACCTGCAGCCAGGCCGCGACCTTGGGCAGATCGTGGCGGAAGAAGAAGCGGCAGGCCGCCAGCTTGCCCTGCAGCAGCGCCTCGTCGCGCTCGCTGCCCTGCGCCTGCGCACACAGCGCGACGTCCAGCCAGATCCAGGCGATCACCGTGTGGCCGAAGGCCTGCAGGTAGGGCACGGCATTGCCCAGTGCGTCCTCCGGGTTGCCGGTCGCCCAGGCCGCCTTGGTGGCACGACCCACCTCGGCCAGCGCCGCGGCCAGCGCGTTGGCCATCGTCGCGAGCTCGGGCACGGCCAGCGCACGCTCGATCGTCGCATTGATCTTCGCGGCCAGCAGCTGCAGGCCCTTGCCACCGTCCATCACCACCTTGCGGCCGAGCAGGTCGAGTGCCTGGATGCCGTGCGTGCCCTCGTGGATCATGTTCAGGCGGTTGTCGCGCCAGTACTGCTCGACCGGGAAGTCGCGCGTATAGCCGTAGCCGCCGTGCACCTGGATGGCCAGGCTGTTGGCCTCCAGGCACCACTCGCTGGGCCAGCTCTTGGCGATCGGCGTCAGCATCTCCAGCAGCAGCGCGGCCTGCGCGGCATCGTCCGGCGCGCCGGTGTGCTGCTCGTCGACCAGGCGCGCGCAGTACAGCTCCAGCGCCAGCGCACCCTCGCACCAGCTCTTCTGCGCCAGCAGCATGCGCTTGACGTCGGCGTGGCGGATGATCGGGATCTGCGGCTGCGCCGAATCCTTGCCCGACGGCCCCATCGCCCGGCCCTGCGGCCGGTTCTTCGCGTAGTCGAGGCTGGCCTCGTAGCCCGCGTAGCCGAGCATAGTCGCGCCCAGGCCGACGGCGATGCGTGCCTCGTTCATCATGTGGAACATGCAGCGCAGGCCTTCGCCGGGCTTGCCGACCAGATAGCCGATCGCACCGGCACCGCATCCGCGCGCACCGGGTACCTGCCCTCGCCGAAGTTCAGCAGCGTGTTCGGAATGCCGCGGTAGCCGAGCTTGTGGTTCAGGCCCGCCAGCGCCACGTCGTTGCGTTCGCCGGTCAGCCGGCCTTCGCTGTCGACCAGCTTCTTCGGCACGATGAACAGCGAGATGCCGCGCGTGCCCGGCACGAGCTTGCCATCCGCGCCGGGGATCTTGGCCAGCACCAGATGGACGATGTTCTCGGCCATCTCGTGCTCGCCGTTGCTGATCCACATCTTGTTGCCGCGCAGGCGGTAGCGCGCGCCCAGCGGATCGGCTTCGAAGCCTTCGCCATCCGGCGTCGCGCGGGTGACGATGTCCGACAAGCTGGAGCCGGCCTGCGGCTCGGACAGGCACATGGTGCCGAAGAAGCGGCCGGCGAACTCGTTCTTCGCAAAGACCGTTCTGCTGCAGCGTGCTGCCATGCGCCATCAGCAGGTTGGCGTTGCCGCTCGTCAGCATGCCGGCACCGCCGACGCCGATGCCGGCCTTCGAGAAGAAGGCATGCGCGGCCATCTCGACGACGCAGGGCAGCTGCATGCCGCCGAGTTCGTAGTCCTGCGCCGCCGCCAGCATGCCCGACTCGGCATAGGCACGCGCCGCCGCGCGCGAGGCCTCCGGCACATGCACCTTCTCGCCGTCGAACCAGGGCTCCTCGGTGTCGACGAGGCGGTTGATCGGCGCGAACTTGTCGGCGGCAAGCTTCTCGCACATGTCGAGCACGGCATCGAAGGTCTCGCGGTTGTGCTCGGCGAAGCGCTCGCGCTGCTGCAGCGAGGCGACGTTCAGCCAGTCGTAGAGCAGGAAGTCGGCAGTCTGGCGGTAGCTCATGGTCACATCGAAGTCTGGTCGGGTGCGGCGACGATGGTGCCCTGCGCCAGCGCACACAGCTTCTCGCCGGCGGCGCCGACGGCGAAGACCTCGCAGCGGCACACCGCCTGCGTCTTGCCGACGTGCACCGCCGATGCACGCGCGACCAGCCGTTCGCCGAGCGCCGGCCGCACGTAGTTGATCTTGAACTCGCCGGTCAGCACCGGCACGCGCAGCGCCGTGCCGCCGGCAAAGGTCAGCGCGTTGTCGGCCAGGTAGCCGAGCACGCCGCCGTGCACGAAGCCATGCTGCTGCTTCAGCGGCTCGGCGATGGTCACCTGGAGTTCGCAGCGGCCCGGCTCCAGCGCGTTCAGCTGGGCGCCGAGCAGCATGCTGAACGGCTGCTTGGCGAGGATCTCCCGGCCCATGGCCAGGAAGGCTTCCGGCGACACCGTCACCGGGGACGGCCCACCGGATTCCGCCATCACAGCACCTCGAAGACCCCGGCCGCGCCCATGCCGCCGCCAATGCACATGGTCACGACGACCCGCTTGGCACCGCGGCGCTTGCCCTCGATCAGCGCGTGGCCGGTCAGGCGCTGGCCGCTGACGCCGTAGGGGTGGCCGACGGCGATCGCGCCGCCGTTGACGTTGAGCCGGTCCATCGGTATGCCCAGCGTGTCGGCGCAGTACAGCACCTGCACCGCGAAGGCTTCGTTGAGCTCCCACAGGTCGATGTCGGCGACCGTCAGGCCGAGGCGCTTGAGCACCTTGGGCACCGCGAACACCGGGCCGATGCCCATCTCGTCGGGCTCGCAGCCGGCCACCGCGAAGCCGAGGAAGCGGCCCAGCGGCTTGAGGCCCTTCTTCTCGGCCAGCGTCTCGTTCATCACGATGCAGGCGCCGCCGCCGTCGCTGAACTGGCTGGCGTTGCCGGCCGAGATCACGCCGCCGGGCAGCGCCGGGCGGATGTCCTTGATGCTGTCGTAGGTGGTGCCGGCACGCAGGCCCTCGTCGGCGCTGACCGTCACTTCCTTGCTGCGCAGGCCCAGCTGCGCGTCGGCGACGCCGGCCATCACGGTGATCGGCGCGATCTCGTCCTTGAACTTGCCGGCTTCCTGGGCCGCGCAGGCCTTCTGCTGGCTGGCCGCGCCGTACTGGTCCATGCGCTCGCGCGCGATGTTGTAGCGCTTGGCCACCTGCTCGGCGGTCTGCAGCATGCTCCAGTAGATCTCCGGCTTGTGCTGCACCAGCCAGGGGTCGGCCAGCATGTGCTTGTTCATCTCGTTCTGCACGCAGGAGATGCTCTCCACGCCGCCGGCGGCGTAGATGTCGCCCTCGCCGGCGATGATGCGCTGCGCGGCCAGCGCGATGGTCTGCAGGCCGCTGGAGCAGAAGCGGTTCACCGTCACGCCGCCGGTGGTGATCGGCAGCCCCGCGCGCAGCGCGATCTGCCGCGCGATGTTGGCGCCGGTCGCGCCCTCGGGGTTGGCGCAGCCCATGATCACGTCGTCGACCTCGGCGGCCTCGATGCCGGCGCGCTGCACCGCGGCAGCCACCGCGTGGCCACCCAGCGTCGCGCCGTGGGTCATGTTGAAGGCACCCTTCCAGCTCTTGGCCAGGGGCGTGCGGGCGGTCGAAACGATGACGGCATTGGTCATGAAGGACTCCTGGTATCAGGCGGCGGGCATCGCCGCCTTGTAGATGCTGTTGCGGGGCTGCGCGAACACTCGGCGCAGCATCGGCGTGAACTCTTCGATCGGCAGCGTCTCGGCCTTCGCATCGAAGGCCGGGTTGTCGTAGAGCGCGCAGAACTCCTCGGTGCGCGCGTAGTGCGGGTGGCCCTTGAACTGGTCGCGCAGGTGGCGGTCCAGCCCCAGGTGGTGGAAGAAGTAGTAGCCCTGGAAGATGCCGTGGTTCTGCACCATCCACAGGTTGGCCTCGCTGACCACCGGCTTCAGGATGGCCGCGGCGACGTCGAAGTGGTTGAAGCTGCCCAGCGTGTCGCCGATGTCGTGCAGCAGCGCACAGACCACGTACTCCTCGTCGCGGCCGTCGCGCAGCGCGCGCGTGGCGGTCTGCAGCGAGTGCGTGTAGCGATCGACCGGGAAGCCGCCGTAGTCGCCTTCGAGCAGCTTCAGGTGCGCGATCAGCCGGTCGGGCAGCGTCTTGACGAAAGGCGCGTACTCGCCGGCGATCCTGCGCCAGTCGTCGGCGGTGCTCTCTTCCATGCGGGTGAACGTGGCGCGTTCGCTCATGGTCCGGCTCCGGCTCGGGTCGAATCGTTCAGCTGAAGGTCTTGCCTTCGCCCGCCAGCTTCGCGAGCAGCGGCGCCGGTTGCCAGAACTTGGCGTCGTCGTTGGGGTTCTTCGCGAAACGCTTCATCGCCTGCACGACGTTGAACAGTCCCACCGTGTCGGCGTAGTTCATCGGCCCGCCGCGGAACAGCGGGAAGCCGTAGCCGGTCAGGTAGACCATGTCGACATCCGACGCGCGCAGCGCGATGCCCTCCTCGACGATGCGCGCGCCCTCGTTGACCAGCGCGAACACCAGGCGCTGCACGATCTCCTCGTCGGAGATCTTGCGCGGCGTGATGCCCAGCTCGGTACGGTGCTTGGCGATCATCTCCTCGACCAGCTTGGACGGGATCGCGTCGCGCTTGCCGGCGACGTAGTCGTACCAGCCGGCGCCCGTCTTCTGGCCGAAGCGGCCCAGCTCGCACAGCAGGTCGGCGGTCTTGCTGTAGCGCAGGTTCGGCTTCTCCAGGTAGCGGCGCTTGCGGATGTACCAGCCGACGTCGTTGCCGGCCAGGTCGCCCATGCGGAACGGGCCCATCGCGAAGCCGAACTTCTCGACCGCCTTGTCGACCTGCGCCGGCGTGCAGCCTTCTTCGAGCAGGAAGCCGGCCTGGCGCGAGTACTGCTCGATCATGCGGTTGCCGATGAAGCCGTCGCAGACGCCCGAGACCACGCAGGTCTTGCGGATCTTCTTGCCCAGTTGCATCACGGTGGCCAGCACGTCCTTGGCGGTCTTCGCGCCGCGCACGACTTCCAGCAGCTTCATCACGTTGGCCGGGCTGAAGAAGTGCGTGCCGATCACGTCCTGCGGGCGCTTCGTGAACGCCGCGATCTTGTCGACGTCCAGCGTCGAGGTGTTCGACGCCAGGATCGCACCGGGCTTCATCACCTCGTCCAGCGTCTTGAAGACCTGCTCCTTGACGCCCATGTCCTCGAACACCGCCTCGATGACCATGTCGGCGTCCTTCAGGTCGTCGTACTTCAGCGTGGTCGAGAGCAGGCTCATGCGCTGTTCGTACTTGTCCTGCTTCAGCTTGCCCTTCTTGACCTGGGCCTCGTAGTTCTTGCGGATGGTGGCGGCGCCACGGTCCAGCGCCTCCTGCTTCATCTCCAGCATCACCACCGGAATGCCGGCGTTGAGGAAGTTCATCGTGATGCCGCCACCCATGGTGCCGGCGCCGATCACCGCGAGCTTCTTGACGGCGCGCACCGGCGTGTCGGCCGGCACGTCGGGGATCTTGGTCGTCGCGCGTTCGGCCATGAAGGCATGGCGCAGCGCCTTGCACTCCGGCGTCAGCATCAGGTTCATGAAGAGCTCGCGCTCGTATTTCATGCCCTCGTCGAACTTCATCGTCGTCGACGCGGCCACCGCATCGACGCACTTCGGCGGCGCCGGGAAGTTCTTCGCCATTGCGCCGACGGTGTTGCGCGCGAACTGCAGGTAAGCCGGCGCATTGGCATGCTCGACCTTCAGATTGCGCACCAGGGGCAAGGGCCGCTTGTCGACGATCTCGTGCGCGAAGGCGATCGCACCGTCGAGCAGGTCGCCCTCGATCACGCGGTCGAACAGCTTCTGCCCCGGCGCCTTGGCGAGCAGTTCGCTGGCCACCGGCTCGCCGGTGACGATCATGTTCAGCGCGTTCTCCAGCCCGAGCACGCGCGGCAGGCGCTGCGTGCCGCCAGCACCCGGGATCAGGCCGATCTTCACTTCCGGCAACGCGATCTGAGCGCCCGGCGCGGTGACGCGGTAGTGGCAGCCCAGCGCCAGCTCGAGGCCGCCGCCCATCGCGACGCTGTGCACCGCCGCGACGATCGGCTTGCTCGACGCTTCCAGCGCCAGGATCACCGACAGCAGGTTGGGCTCGGCGATCGCCTTCGGCGAGCCGAACTCGCGGATGTCGGCGCCGCCCGAGAAGGCCTTGCCCTCGCCGGTGAGCACGATGGCCTTGATCGCGGCATCACCCAGCGCCTGCTCCAGGCCGTTGACGATGCCCAGGCGGGTCTCGTAGCCGAGGCCGTTGACCGGCGGGTTGGCGAGCGTGATGACGGCGACGTCGCCGCGGGTCTGGTAGGTGGCGGTCATGCGGGGGTTCCTCTCGGTCGGGAGGGCGGAAGGGAGCAGAAACGAACGGTCGTTCGATTCTAGGATGTGCGCGGGCGGAGGTCCTGTCGCTGCCGTGACAGGCCGTGTCGCCTCAGACTTCGAGCCATTCCTTGCGAATATAGGCGTTGCCGCGCAGCTCGGCCGGCGTGCCCTCGAAGACGATGCTGCCGTGGCCCATCACGTAGCAGCGCTGCGAGATCTCCAGCGCGATGGTCAGCTTCTGCTCGACCAGCAGCACCGAGACGCCGCGGTTCTTCAGTTCCTTCAGGTACTCGGCGACCAGTTCGACGATCTTCGGCGCCAGGCCTTCGGTGGGCTCGTCGATCATGATCAGGTCGGGGTCGCCCATCAGCGTGCGGCACAGGGTCAGCATCTGCTGCTCGCCGCCGGACATCACGCCGGCCGCGGTGTGCTGGCGCTCCTTCAGGCGCGGGAACAGGCGGTACATGTCGTCGAAGGTCCAGCGCGGCTTCTTGTTGCCACGCTTCTCGCCGAGCATCAGGTTCTGGTGCACGGTGAGCTTGGGGAAGATGTCGCGGTTCTCCGGCACGTAGCCCAGGCCCAGGTGGGCGATCTCGAAGGGCTTGCGGCCCAGCACCTCCTGGTCGCGGTACTTCACCGAGCCGCTGCCGTCGACCAGGCCCATGATCGCCTTCACGGTGGTCGAGCGGCCCGAACCGTTGCGGCCGAGCAGCGCGACGATCTCGCCCGGTTGCACGTTCATCTGCACGCCGTGCAGCACATGGCTCTTGCCGTAGTAGGCGTGCAGGTTGCTGACGTCGAGAAGGCTCATACCTTGGCCCCCGCCGCCTGCGCCTCGGCCAGCACCGAGCCGAGGTAGGCCTCCTGCACGCGCGGGTTGGCGCGCACCGCCTCCGGCGTGTCGAAGGCGATCACCTCGCCGTACACCAGCACGGCGATGCGGTCGGCCAGGCCGAACACCACGCCCATGTCGTGCTCCACCGTCAGCAGCGTCTTGCCGACCGTGACCTCGCGGATCAGCTGCACGAAGCGCGTGGTCTCGCTGCGGCTCATGCCGGCGGTCGGTTCGTCGAGCAGGATCACCTCGGCGCCGCCGGCGATGGTGATGCCGATCTCCAGCGCGCGCTGCTCGGCGTAGGTCAGGTTCATCGCCAGCACGTCGCGCCGCTTGTCGAGCTTGATCATCTTCAGCACCTCGTCGGTGCGGTCATTGGCGTCCTTCGCGTCGGCGAGGAAACGCCAGAACGAGTAGCGATAGCCCCTCGACCACAGCACCGCGCAGCGGATGTTCTCGAACACCGACAGGCGGGTGAACAGGTTGCTGACCTGGAAGCTGCGCGCCAGCCCCATGCGGTTGATCTCGAAGGGCTTGCGGCCGAGGATGGACTGGCCATTGACCAGGATGTCGCCGGTGGTGGCGTGGAAGCGGCCGCTGATCAGGTTGAACAGCGTCGACTTGCCGGCGCCGTTCGGCCCGATGATCGCCACCCGCTCGCCCTGCTTCACCGCCAGGCTGGCGCCGCGGATGATCTCGGTCTTGCCGAAACTCTTGCGGACGTCCTTCAACTCGACAGCAAGGCTCACAGCGCTTCCCTCCGCTTGATCTCCTTCTCGATCTCGGCCTGCGTCTCGCCCCATTCGTGCGCGAAGCTGCGCCGCGCCAGCTCGAACAGCCCGGCGCCGGTGAGCACGACGAAGGCCGCACCGAACCAGGTGTTGGCGCTGGCTGTGTCCAGCGACGCGCCGAGGAACTTCATCGTCGGGCCCAGCGCCGGGTTGAGCTGCACGTGATAGACCATCTCGATCATCGCCGCCACGCCGAGCAGCAGCGTCGCGCCGGCGCCGCCCAGCGCCAGATAGGCCGTCCACAGCCGGCGCAGCTTGCCGAAGGCGGCCACGCGCAGGTTCATCATGATCAGGCTGGCCACGCCACCCGGCGCGTACATGACCATGAACAGGAAGATCAGGCCGAGGTAGAACAGCCAGGCCTTGGTCCACTCCGACAGCAGCACGATGCCGATGACCATCAGCACCGCGCCGATGATCGGCCCGAAGAAGAAGGTCGCGCCGCCAAGGAACACGAACAGCAGGTAGGCACCCGAACGCGCCGCGCCGACCACCTCGGCGGTGACGATCTCGAAGTTCAGCGCCGCCAGGCCGCCGGAGATGCCGGCGAAGAAGCCGGAGATCATGAAGGCGCGCCAGCGCACCTGCTGGGTGTCGTAGCCGACGAACTCGACCCGCTCCGGGTTGTCGCGCACCGCGTTGAGCATGCGGCCCAGCGGCGTGCGCGTCAGCGCGAACATCAACGCGGTGCAGACGAAGGCGTACAGCGCGATCAGGTAGTAGACCTGGATCTGCGGCCCGAAGCTGATGCCCATCAGTGGCTTGCCGACCACGCGGTTGCCCGAGATGCCGCCCTCGCCGCCGAAGAACTCCGGCAGCATCAGCGACATCGACCAGACCAGTTCGCCGATGCCCAGCGTGATCATCGCGAAGGTGGTGCCCGACTTCTTGGTCGTCACGAAACCGAGCAGCGCCGCGAAGGCGAAGCCGGCCAGCCCGCCGACCACCGGGATCAGGCTGACCGGGATCGCCAGCTTGCCGGCGGTCGCCGCGTTCAGCGTGTGGATGGCCAGGAAGGAGCCGAGGCCGGTGTAGACCGCATGGCCGAAGCTGAGCATGCCGCCCTGCCCCAGCAGCACGTTGTAGGACAGGCAGGCGATGATCGCGATGCCGATCTGCGACAGCATCGTCAGGCCCAGGCTGCTGGTCCAGACCAGCGGCGCGCCGACCAGCAGCAGCGCGAAGAAGCCCCAGATCAGCCAGCGACCGACGTTCCAGGGCTTGAAGCGGTAGAGGTTCGAGGCCATCGGGTCAGTCTTCGCGCGAGCCGAGCAGGCCGCGCGGGCGCAGGATCAGGATCAGCACGAGCAGCAGGTAGGGCAGGATGGGCGCGGTCTGCGCGAGGGTGATCTTGGCCACCGGGTACAGCGGGCTGTCGGGGGCGATCGTCCAGCCGAACTTCTGCCCCAGGTGCACCAGCGACTGGTCGACCGTCAGCGGCAGCGTCTGCAGCAGGCCGATCAGCAGCGAGCCGACGAAGGCGCCGGGCAGCGAGCCCATGCCGCCGACGACGATCACCGCGAAGATGATCGGCCCGATGTTCGACATGTTCGGCTCGGTGACGAAGGTGATGCCACCGGTCACGCCGGCGAGGCCCGCCATCGCGCAGCCGGCGCCGAACACCAGCATGAACACGCGCGGCACGTTGTGGCCCAGCGACTCGGCCATCTCGGGGTGGGTCAGCGCCGCCTGGATGACCAGGCCGATGCGGGTGCGCGTCAGCAGCAGCCACAGGCCGAGCAGCATGAACAGCGCCACCGCGGCGAGGAAGGCACGGTTCAGCGGGAAGCGCGAGCACTGCACGACCACGTCGGCGGCCCCCTTGCACATCGCCTCGGGTGCGACGCCGGCGACCAGGCGCATGCTGTCGGCCGACGACTGCACGATCGTGAAGGCGGTGCCCTGCAGCACCTGCGGCGGCGTGAACGGCACCGAGGTGCGGCCCCAGATCAGCTGCACCAGTTCGTAGAGCACGTAGGACAGCCCGAAGGTCACCAGCAGTTCGGCGACGTGGCCGTACTTGTGCACCTTGCGCAGGATCGCGCGCTCGAACAGCGCCCCCGACAGGCCGACCAGCAGCGGCGCGAGCAGCAGCGCCGCCCAGAAGCCGAGCACGCCGGTCAGCGTGTAGGCGAAGTAGGCGCCCAGCATGTAGAAGCTGGCGTGGGCGAAGTTCAGCACGCCCATCATGCTGAAGATCAGCGTCAGGCCCGAGCTGAGCATGAACAGCAGCAGCCCGGAGCTGATGCCGTTGAGCAGGTTGATGAGGAACTGGTCCAAGTCCGCCCCGAAGTCGCTAACCAGGAAAGACAAGGCCCGCGGGAGACGGCTCCGGCGGGCCCGTCGGGGATCAGGCGATCAGGCGCCCGGACGCTTCATCTGGCACGAGGTCGGCGTGCTCGAGACGTAGGGCTCGAACACCTTGTCCTGCACCCAGGTGTAGCCGGTGCCCTCGGCGTTCCACTGCTTCTTCGGGTCGCTGATCTTCTTCCAGGTCGCGATGTACAGCGGCTGCTGCAGCTGGTGGTCGCTGGCGCGCACCGTCACGTCGCCCGAGAAGCTCTTGACCGTCAGGCCCTCCATCGCGGCAGCCACCTTCACCGGGTCGGTCGACTTGGCCTTGGCGATGCCGGCGGCCAGCGTCGGGATCACATGCAGCGTCGACAGCAGCGACAGGTCGTCCTTGAACTTGGCGTTGTACTCCTGCGTCCACTTGGCCAGCTCGGGGATGTTCTGGTGGCCGATGTAGACGAACTTCACCTTGCCGTCCATCGTCGGGCCGATGGCCGAGGGCGTGCCGTTGGCGCCGCCGTAGTAGGTGTAGAAGTTGGCTTCGAGGCCGGCGTCCTTGGCGGCCTTGATCAGCAGCGACAGGTCGGTGCCCCAGTTGCCGGTGACGACGCTGTCGGCGCCCGAGGCCTTGATCTTCGCGATGTAGGGCGCGAAGTCCTTCACCTGGCCGATCGGGTGCAGGTCCTCGCCGACGACCTGCACGTCGGGGCGCTTGCGCGCCAGCGCTTCCTTGAAGAACTTCGCGACCTGGTGGCCGTGGGCGTAGTTCTGGTTGATCAGGAACACCTTCTTGACGTTCTGTTCGTCCTTCATGTAGGACGTCAGCGCCTCCATCTTCATCGAGGTGTCGGCGTCGAAGCGGAAGTGCCAGAAGCTGCACTTGCTGTTGGTCAGGTCGGGGTCGACCGCGGCGTTGTTGAAGAAGACGACTTCCTTGCCGGGGTTGCGCTCGTTGTGCTTGTTGATCGCGTCGAGGATGGCCGCCGCTGCGCCCGAGCCGTTGCCCTGGGTGACGTAGCGGATGCCCTGGTCGATCGCCGCCTTCAGCACGGTCAGGCTTTCCTGCGGCGAGGCCTTGTTGTCGAACGACACGACCTCGAACTTCACGCCGGCCGGGTTGCTCGCGCTCACCTTCTCGGCGACGAACTGGAAGGTCTTCAGGCTGTTCTGGCCGATGTTGGCGAACGGGCCCGACAGCGGGTCGATCCAGGCAATCTTGACCGTCTCACCCTTCTGCGCCCAGGCGCCGGTCATGACCATCGCGCCGCACAGCGTGCCGAGGACGTGTTTCGTGAAGTTCATCGAGAGCTCTCCGGAAGTGAGGTCTGTCTCTGCTGGACAGGGCGTTCGGACGGTAGCGGATCGGCCCGGTGTCGGGTTTTAGGGACTACCCCGAACGCCCTTGTCGCGGCCGGGACAAAGGGCGCTCAGGGGGTCGGCAGCACGTGGTCCTTGAACATGTCTCGCAGCTTGAGCTTCTGCATCTTGCCGGTCGCGGTGTGCGGGATCTCGGGCACGAACGCGACGTCGTCGGGGATCTGCCACTTGGCGATCTTGCCGTCGAAGAAGGCCAGCATCTGCTCGCGCGTCAGCTCGGCGCCGGGCTTCTTCACCACCACCAGCAGCGGGCGCTCGTCCCACTTCGGGTGGCGGCAGGCGATCGCCGCGGCCTCCAGCACCGCGGGGTGGCCCATCGCGATGTTCTCCAGGTCGATCGAGCTGATCCACTCGCCGCCGGACTTGATGACGTCCTTGCTGCGGTCGGTGATCTGCATGAAGGCGTCGCCATCGATCGCCGCCACGTCGCCGGTCGGGAACCAGTCGCGCCCGCCGAGCTTCACCAGCGGCGAGTCGGCCCGCTGGAAGTAGCTCTGGATGATCCACGGCCCGCGCACCACCAGGTTGCCCGAAGCCTTGCCGTCCCAGGACAGCGCGGCGCCGTCGTCGTCGATGATCTCCATGTCGACGCCGAAGATCACCTTGCCCTGCTTCTCGAGGATGCGCCGCTGCGCCTCCACCGGCAGCCCGGCATGCTTGGCCTTCAGCCTGGACAGCGTGCCCAGCGGCGACATCTCGGTCATGCCCCAGGCGTGGATGACCTCGATGCCGAACTCGTCCTCCAGCGTGCGCATCATCGCCGGCGGGCAGGCCGAGCCGCCGATCACGGTGCGCTTCAGCGTGCTGAACTTCAGCTTGCCGGCCTGCGCGAAGTTGATCAGCCCCAGCCACACCGTCGGCACGCCGGCGCTGAAGGTCACCTTCTCGGCCTCCAGCAGTTCGTAGAGCGACTTGCCGTCCAGGTGCGGCCCCGGGAACACCAGCTTGGCGCCGATCATCGGCGCCGCGTACGGCGTGCCCCAGGCGTTGACGTGGAACATCGGCACGACCGGCAGGATGACGTCCTTGCCACCGACACCCATGCCGTCGGGCAGCGCCAGCCCGTAGCTGTGCAGCAGCGTCGAGCGGTGGCTGTAGACGGCACCCTTGGGGTTGCCGGTGGTGCCCGAGGTGTAGCAGATGCTCGAGGCGGTGTTCTCGTCGAACTCCGGCCAGCGGTAGACGCCGTCCTCGGCATCGACCAGGTCCTCGTAGCTGAGCAGGTTCGGGATGCTGGTCTGCGCCGGCATGTGGCTGCGCCCGACCATCGCCACGTAGTGCTTCACCGTACCCAGCTGCGGCGCCAGCTTCTCGACCAGCGGCAGGAAGTTGAGGTCGAAGCACAGCACCTTGTCGGCCGCGTCGTTGGCGATCCAGGCGATCTGCTCGGGGAACAGCCGCGGGTTGATGGTGTGGCAGACCAGTTCCGAGCCCGAGGCGCCGTAGTAGATCTCGAAGTGGCGGTAGCCGTTCCAGGCCAGCGTGGCGACACGGTCGCCAGGCTGGCAACCCAGCCGCGCGAAGGCCTGGGCCAGCTTGCGCGCGCGCAGCTCGGCGTCCTTGTAGGTGTAGCGGTGGATGTCGCCCTCGACGCGCTTGGAGACGATCTCGACGTCGCCGTTGTGGCGCGCCGCGTGCACCAGCAGCGAGGAGATCATCAGGGGCATCTGCATCATCTGGCCCATCAGGCGTGCCATGGTCTTGCTCCGTGTCGAAAGTGATGAAGGTGGCGCAGCATTTCGCTTGCTGCAATGCAGCGATGATAGGAAGCGCGCCAGGGCCACTCTGCCTGCGGTTTACCCCTAGCGTCCCCGCGGCCGGAGGGCGTCGCTAAACTGGACCGTTTCGCGACAGAACCGAGCCCATCATGAGCGACTACAAGGTCAAGAAGACGGACGCCGAGTGGCGCGAGCAGCTCGATCCGATGCAGTACCAGGTGGCACGCCAGTCGGCCACCGAGCGCCCCTTCACCGGCAAGTACTGGGACCATTGGGACCAGGGCCAGTACAAGTGTGTTGGCTGCGGCACGCCGCTGTTCGAGTCGGGCACCAAGTTCGACGCCGGCTGCGGCTGGCCGAGCTACTGGCAACCGGTCAACTCGGAGGTGATCGAGCGCGTGGTCGACAAGAGCCACGGCATGGTGCGCATCGAGGTCCGCTGCAACAACTGCGGCTCGCACCTGGGCCACGTCTTCGAGGACGGCCCCGAGCCCACCGGCGAGCGCTATTGCATCAATTCCGCTGCGATAGACTTCGCCGCGAAATGAAACTGCTGTTCGACTTCCTGCCCATCATCCTGTTCTTCGGCACCTTCAAGTTCACCGAAGGACGCAAGGACTGGGCAGCCCAGTTCGCCTCCGACCACCTCGGCTTCATCGTCAACGGCGGCGTGGTCGGCCCGAACGAGGCACCGGTGCTGCTGGCCACCGTGGTGGTGATCCTGGCCACCCTCGCCCAGGTCGCCTTCCTGATGCTGCGCGGCAGGAAGGTCGACACCATGCTGTGGGTCAGCCTCGGCCTCGTCACCGTGCTCGGCGGCGCGACGATCTGGTTCCACAACGAGACCTTCATCAAGTGGAAGCCCAGCGTGCTGTACTGGGTGATGGGCCTGACCTTCTGGCTCAGCCAGCTGCTCTTCCGCAAGAACCTGCTGCGTGCGCTGATCGGCGACCAGCTGCAGCTGCCGGCGGGCATCTGGCAACGGCTGAACTTCGCCTGGGTCGCGTTCTTCGCCTTCATGGGCCTGCTGAACCTCTACGTGGCCTACAGCTTCAGCACTGACGCCTGGGTCAACTTCAAGCTGTTCGGCGGCATCGGCCTGATGCTGCTGTTCACCGTCGCCCAGGGCCTGTACATCAGCCGCCACGTGCAGCCCGAGGGCGGCGACGCCGGCGAAGCGCCGCGCGCCTGAAGCACCCATGCCGGTCGGCGCGGCGGACATCGAGGCGGCCCTGCGGGAGGCGCTGCAGCCGCTGGCGCTGCAGGTCGGCGACGACAGCCACCTGCATGCCGGCCACGCCGGCGCGCGCGAGGGCCGCCACTTCAGCGTGCGCGTGGTCAGCCCGCGCTTCAACGGTTTGTCACGGGTCGCCCGGCACCGCCTCGTTTATGATGCCCTGCGCAATCTCATCCCCCAGGGCATCCACGCCCTGGCCATCGACGCCCGGGCCCCGGGCGAACTCTGATCTCCCCTGCCCATGAAGACCACTTCCTCGCTTCGCCTCACCACGCTCGCGCTTGCCGCGCTGCTCGCCGCGCCGCTGGCCGCGCAGGCGCAGAACATCGCCATCGTCAACGGCAAGGCGGTGCCGAAGTCGCGCGTCGAGGCGCTGATGACCCAGGCCACCAAGCAGGGCGGCCAGCAGCGCACGCCCGAGCTCGAGCAGCAGGTGCGCGACGAGGTCGTGCTGCGCGAGATCTTCATGCAGGAAGCCGAGAAGCGCGGCCTGGCCGCCTCGGCCGAGTACAAGCAGCAGATGGAGTTCGCGCGCCAGACGCTGCTGATCCGCGAGCTGTTCGCCGACTTCCAGAAGAAGAACCCGGTCTCGGACGCCGACGTGCAGGCCGAGTACGACAAGTTCAAGGCGCAGAACAGCGGCACCGAGTACCGCGCCCGCCACATCCTGGTCGAGAAGGAAGACGAGGCCAAGGCGCTGATCACGCAGCTCAAGGGCGGCGCCAAGTTCGAGGACCTGGCGAAGAAGAACTCGAAGGACCCGGGCTCCGGCGAGAACGGCGGCGACCTCGACTTCGCCGCGCCAGGCGCCTACGTGCCCGAGTTCTCGCAGGCCATGGTCAAGCTGAAGAAGGGCGAGATGACCGAGACGCCGGTCAAGTCGCAGTTCGGCTGGCACATCATCCGGCTCGACGACACGCGCGAGGCCAAGTTCCCGCCGCTCGAGGAAGTGAAGGCGCAGATCCAGCAGCGCATCAGCCAGCAGAAGCTCGGCGAGTTCCGCGACTCGATCCGCGCCAAGGCGAAGACCGACTACAAGTTCGGCGGGAACTGAGTCCCGGCGGGCGCAGCGGCCCGCGCCTCACATCGCCATCGCGCCGAGGTCGACCCGTCCGGCCTCGATGCGCAGCTGCCGGTCGCAGCGCGCCGCGATGCCGCGGTCGTGAGTCACCAGCACCAGCGTCGTGCCGGCCTCGCGGTTGAGCTCGAACATCAGCTCCATCACCCGCTCGCCGGTGGCGAAGTCCAGGCTGCCGGTCGGCTCGTCGGCCAGCAGCACCGCCGGCTTGACGACGAAGGCCCGCGCCAGCGCGACCCGCTGCTGCTCGCCGCCGGACAGCACCTTCGGATAGTGGCCGAGCCGCTGCGCCAGGCCGACGCGGCCGAGCATCTCGGTGGCCAGCGCGCGCGCGTCGTGGCGGCCCTGCAGCTCCAGCGGCAGCATCACGTTCTCCAGCGCGGTCAGGTTGGCCAGCAGCTGGAAGCTCTGGAACACGAAGCCGACCTTCTGCGCGCGCAGCGCGGCGCGGGCGTCCTCGTCGAGCGCGAACATGTCGACGCCGCCCAGCTTCACCGTGCCGGAGCTCGGCGTGTCCAGCCCGGCGATGATCGACAGCAGCGTGCTCTTGCCCGAGCCCGAGGCGCCGACGATCGCCGCCGACTGCTGCGGCTGCAGGGAGAAATCGATCTCGTGGAGAATCGTCAGCGAGCCGGTCGAGTCCTGCACCTGCTTGGTGACACGCTCGACGGCAATGATGGGTTCGGACATGGATGGCGATTCAGGATCCCGCACGACGACACGCCGCGCCTGGCTGGCGCACTGTAGCCTGCTCGCGCTCGGCCTCGCCAGCGCGGGGTCTCGCGCTGCTGCGCCGCCGCGCACGCTGCTGGTGGTCGGCGACAGCCTGTCGGCCGAGTACGGCCTGGCCCGCGGCAGTGGCTGGGTGGCGCTGCTCGAACAGCGCCTGGCGCAGGAGAAGATCGCCGCGACGGTGGTCAACGCCAGCATCAGCGGCGACACCACCTCGGGCGGCCGCTCGCGCCTGCCGGCGCTGCTGGCGCAGCACAAGCCCACCCATGTGCTGATCGAGCTCGGCGGCAACGACGCGCTGCGTGGCCTGCCGCTGGCGATGACCCGCGACAACCTGGCCACGATGGTGAAGCTGGCGCGCGCCGCAGGCGCCAAGGCACTGGTGCTGGGCATGCAGGTGCCGCCCAACTACGGCCGCAAGTACGGCGACGACTTCGCCGCGCTGTTCTCGACCGTAGCCAAGGAGGGCGGCGCCGCGCTGGTGCCCTTCTTCCTCGAGGGCGTGGCCAACGCGGCCAATGCCGAGGCGATGTTCCAGAGCGACCGCATCCACCCGGTCGCCGCAGCGCACCCGCTGATGCTCGGCAACGTCTGGCCGGTGCTGGCGCCGCTGCTGCGCTGAGGCGCGCTCAGGCCGAAGCGAAGGCCCTGCGAAGCTGGACAGCGTCGGCGTGAGTCGAGCCGCCTGCGCTGCGCAATTGCATAGGCGCTTCGTTTCGGCGGCTCAGCGCTCCTGCACTGCGGCGCCGCGCTCGTTGCCGCGCGGACGCTCGGGCATGCGCTCGTTGAGCCGGCGCTCGACCTGCGGCGGCCGAGGCTGCGCCTCCGAGCGTTCCTCGCGCGGGCCGCCGCCGCGCACGGCCGGCGCCGCCGGTTGCTCGCGCAGTGCCGGTTGCTGAGGCTGCTGCTGCGGCTGGACCGGGCGTGCCGGCCGCGCCGCGGGCGCCTCCTGCACTGGGGCCATCGGCTGGGCCGGCCGCGGCTGCTCGAACGACTGCCGCGGTTGCACCGGCCGCACGGGTTGCACTGGCACCGGCCGGACCGCCGGGCCGTTCGCCTCGCCCGGCGTCGGGCGCGTCTGCGGCAGCGGCTTGGGCGTTTCGCGGCCGTCACGGCCATCGCGGCTGTCCCGCGGCTCGCGGCGCGACTCGCGCACCGCCGGCCCACCCTCGCCTTCGCGCGGCGTCGCCGGCGCGGCGCGCAGCACGTCGGGCTGGTCACGCAGGCCCGGGTTGCGCGGCTCGCGCACGGCCGGGGCCACCGCCGGCGGCAGGCCGGGCGGACGGGCCACCGGGCCCTCGCGGCGCGGCGCCGGCGCAGCCACCGGCGGCGCAGCCACCACCGTCTCGCGCAGCGGGCGCGTGGTGACCTCGCGCACCGCCGACGAATCGCGCAGCGTGGCGGCCACCGGCGCCACCGGCTGACGGTTGCTGAAGGTGCTGGTCGGCACCACCGTCACCGCATGCGGGAACTTGCGGTTGCGGTAGTCGCGGTCGACCACCGCCTGCTGCGGGTTGTTGATGATGGTCGTGATGTTGGTGATGTTGGTGACCTGCGTGACGTTGACGTTGCGCACGTAGCCCGGGCTGACGCGGTAGGTCGGCACGTAGACTTCGCGCGGCGCCAGCGGCACCCAGCCGACCGCCGAGCCGCCACCGACGCTGATGCCGACCTGCAGGTGCGGCCCGCCGATCCACGCCACCAGCGCCGGTGCATAGACCGGCCGGCGCACATAGGTGCCGGGCGACCAGCACCAGCTGCTGCCGACGTAGACCCAGCGCCCGTAGTGGAACGGAGCAAAGCCCCACGGTGCGTCGTCGACCCAGGTCCAGCCCCAGGGTGCCACCCAGGCCCAGCGGCCGGTGGTGTACGGCGCCCAGCCTGGCGCGACCGCACGCGGCACCCACAGCGCGCCGTACTCGGGGTTCTGCTGCCAGCTGCCGTGGCGGTCGAGGTCCTCGATGCCGGTCATCTCGGGCGAGACGTAGCGGCTGGAGATGCTGCGGTCGTCGGCGCGGTCGCGGTCGGCGACCCAGGCGGCGAACGCATCACGCGCCGGCTCGACGATGCTGTACTGCGGCACGTTGCCGCGGTCGACCCAGAACTCGGCGCGCTGGCCGGCGTTCACCGTCAGCGCGCTGCCCTGCGCCTCGTAGTAGGCCTGGCCGGCCTCGACGGTGACGAAGCTGGTCTCGTCGCGGCGGTCGAAGCGGTAGCGGCCGGTGCGCTGCACGGTGAAGCGGCCCTCGCCGGTGCGCAGCTCGAAGCCGCGCAGCTGCTCGCCGCTGCGCAGCCGTGTCGCCACGCTGCCGTTGTGCAGTTGCAGCGCGAGCTGGTCGTCGTCCAGGCGCAGCACCTCGATCTCGCTGCCGCCATCCAGGCGCAGCGTGGTCGAGCCCAGGTGCACCTCGGTGCGGCCGTTGCCGTCGGTGGCCAGGCGGTCGCCGGTGGTCAGCGGCCGGTTGCGCTCGGCGGCGATCCACTCGCCATCTTCCGGGTGGAACAGCCAGACGGTGCCCTGCACGTCGGCGATGCGGCCGACGCGGCCGGGCGGATCGACCGCTTCGTCCTGGCGTTGGGAAGGCACCGGTGCCGCCACGGCGGAAGTGGCATGCAGCAGCGGGAAGGCGCAGGCCACGGCCAGGGCGGCGGCGGCGAGCAGAGGGGTTCGGGGGCTTCGCATGGTCTTGCCTCTTGTCATGGTGACTCCGGCATGCCGCGAAAGTTGCAGCGCCGGCCTTCCCCCAACGCAACCGGCCGGGGCCCAGCCGACGCCGGCCCCGCGGGCGACACACAGCTTTACAAAGCCGAAAGCTTCAGTCGTCCTCGGCGACGTCGAGCTCGGGGAACAGCACGCTGGTGTAGCCGAAGCGGCTGAAGTCGCGCACCCGCATCGGGTAGAGCTTGCCGATCAGGTGATCGCACTCATGCTGCACGACGCGGGCATGGAAGCCCTCGGCGACCCGGTCGATGGCCTGGCCGGTGGCGTCGAAGCCGCGATAGCGGATCTTCGCGAAGCGTGGCACCACGCCGCGCATGCCGGGCACCGACAGGCAGCCTTCCCAGTCCTCGACCTCGGCGTCGCCCAGCGGTTCGATGACCGGGTTGAGCAGCACCGTTTCGGGCACCGGCTCACGGCCGGGGTAGCGGCGGTTCTGGCTGAAGCCGAAGATCACCAGCGCCAGGTCGACGCCGATCTGCGGCGCCGCCAGGCCGGCGCCCTGCGCGGCGCGCATGGTGTCGAACATGTCGGCGATCAGCGTGTGCAGCTCGGGCGTGTCGAAGCGCTGAACAGGCTTGGCAACGCGCAGCAAGCGCGCATCGCCCATCTTGAGAATCTCTCGAACTGTCATGCCGCCATCGTAGCGAAGGCCGCGATGACCTCCGGCGGCGCCTGCACCAGCTCGACCAGCACGCCTTCGCCGCCGACCGGGAACTCATCGTTGGCCTTGGGATGCAGGAAGCAGATGTCGTGGCCGGCCGCGCCGCGGCGGATGCCACCGGGCGCGAAGCGCACGCCGTTGGCGCTGAGCCACTCGACCGCCTTCGGCAGGTCGTCGATCCACAGCCCGATGTGGTTCAGCGGCGTGGTGTGCACCGCCGGCTTCTTGTCGGGGTCCATCGGCTGCATCAGGTCGACCTCGACCGCGAACGGCCCGCTGCCCATCGTGCAGATGTCCTCGTCGACGTTCTCGCGCTCGGAGCGGAAGGTGCCGGTCACCTCCAGCCCCAGCTTGTCGACCCACAGCGTCTTCAGGCGGTTCTTGTCGGGGCCGCCGATGGCGACCTGCTGGATGCCGAGAACCTTGAACGGGCGTGTCGCGGCCATCATTGGAACTCCAGGATGATCTGGTCGACCGCCAGGCTTTCGCCCTTGGCGGCCGCGACCTTGGCGACCACGCCGTCCTGCTGCGCGACCAGGATGTTCTCCATCTTCATCGCCTCGATGACAGCCAGCTTCTCGCCGGCCAGCACCTTCTGCCCCGCCTGCACCGCGACGTCGACCAGCAGGCCCGGCATCGGCGAGAGCAGGAACTTCGACAGGTCGGGTGGCGCCTTGAACGGCATCAGCGCATACAGCTCGGCGGCGCGCGGCGACAGCACGCGGGTGCGCACGCTGCGGCCGTTGTGGCTGATGCGGTAGTCCAGGCCGCTGCGCTCGACCTGCGCGCAGAACGGTTCGCCATCGCACTCGCCGTGCATCGCCACGTCGCGCAGCGAGCCATGCAGGCTGACCACCCGAGTGCGGTCGCCGATCTCGACATGGCTGCGCGACCCGTCGGCGCGCAGGCGCACCGGCGTGGCCTGGCGTGTGCCGTCCTCGGCGATCGCGACGACGACGAAGTCCTCGCGGATCGCCATCTCGTGGCCGCGCAACTGGCCGCTGAGCCCGGAGGCGCGCTCCAGCGACAACCGCTTGACCGCGGTCGCCAGCGCCAGCAGGAAGTCGGGGCTGTCGTGCGGTACCGCGTCGGCCGAGAAGCCCTTCGGGTACTGCTCGGCGATGAAGCCGGTGTTGAAGTCGCTCGAGACGAAGCGCGGGTGCGCCAGCAGCGCCGACTGGAACGGTATGTTGCTCGAGATGCCGCGGATCACGAAGGCGTTCAGCGCCTCGCGCATCCGGCCGATCGCATCGTCGCGGTCCAGGCCGTGCACGATCAGCTTGGCGATCATCGAGTCGTAGTACATCGGGATCTCGCCGCCTTCGTAGACGCCGGTGTCGACGCGCACACCGCCGCCTTCGGGCACTGGCAGCGAAGCCTCCATCGTCTGCGCCGGCGGCTGGTACTTCACCAGCCGGCCGGTCGAGGGCAGGAAGTTGCGGAACGGGTCCTCGGCGTTGATGCGGCACTCCATCGCCCAGCCGCGGCGCGGGATCTGCGCCTGCGTGAAGGCGAGCTTCTCCCCTGCGGCGACGCGGATCATCTGCTCGACCAGGTCCAGCCCGGTGATGCACTCGGTGACCGGATGCTCCACCTGCAGCCGGGTGTTCATCTCGAGGAAGTAGAAGCTCTGGTCGCGGCCGACCACGAACTCCACCGTGCCGGCGCTCTGGTACTTCACCGCCTTGGCCAGCGCGACGGCCTGCTCGCCCATCGCCTTGCGTGTCGCATCGGTGATGAAGGGCGACGGAGCCTCCTCGATCACCTTCTGGTGGCGGCGCTGGATCGAGCACTCGCGCTCGTGCAGGTAGACCACGTTGCCATGTGCGTCGCCCAGCACCTGGATCTCGATGTGGCGCGGCTGCTCGACGAACTTCTCGATGAACACGCGGTCGTCGCCGAAGCTGTTCTTCGCCTCGTTGCGGCAGGAGCTGAAGCCCTCGAAGGCCTCCTTGTCGTTGAAGGCCACGCGCAGGCCCTTGCCGCCGCCGCCGGCGCTGGCCTTGATCATCACCGGGTAGCCGATGTCCTTGGCGATCTTCACCGCCGCCTCGGGCGACTCGATCACGTCGTTGTAGCCGGGGATGGTGTTGACCTTCGCTTCGTTGGCCAGCTTCTTCGAGGCGATCTTGTCGCCCATCGCGGCGATGCTGTAGTGCTTCGGCCCGATGAAGACGATGCCCTCCTCCTCGACGCGGCGCGCGAAGTCCTCGTTCTCGGACAGGAAGCCGTAGCCGGGATGGATGGCCTGCGCGCCGGTCTGCTTCGCGGCGGCGATGATCTTGTCGGCGACCAGGTAGCTCTCGCGGCTCGGTGCCGGGCCGAGGAACACCGCCTCGTCGGCGATCTCGACGTGGCGCGCGTCGCGGTCGGCCTCGGAGTAGACGGCGACGGTGGCGATGCCCATCTTCCTGGCCGTCTTGATGACGCGGCAGGCGATCTCGCCGCGGTTCGCAATGAGGATCTTCTTGAACATGGCAGGTGTCTCCTCCGTCCTCACAGCGGGATGTTCCCGTGCTTGCGCCACGGGTTGTCGAGTTTCTTGTCGCGCAGCATCACCAGCGAGCGGCAGATGCGCTTGCGGGTCTCGTGCGGCTGGATCACGTCGTCGATGTAGCCGCGTGCGCCGGCGACGAAGGGGTTGGCGAAACGGGCCTTGTACTCGGCCTCCTTCGCGGCCAGCTTGGCCGGGTCGCCCTTGTCCTCGCGGAAGATGATCTCCACCGCGCCCTTGGCGCCCATCACCGCGATCTCGGCGTTCGGCCAGGCGAAGTTGACGTCGCCGCGCAGGTGCTTGGAAGCCATCACGTCGTAGGCGCCGCCGTAGGCCTTGCGGGTGATCACGGTGATCTTCGGCACCGTGCACTCGGCATAGGCGTAGAGCAGCTTGGCACCGTGCTTGATGATGCCGCCGTACTCCTGGCTGGTGCCGGGCATGAAGCCGGGCACGTCGACGAAGGTGATCACCGGGATGTTGAAGGCGTCGCAGAAGCGCACGAAGCGCGCCGCCTTGATCGAGCTCTTGATGTCCAGGCAGCCGGCCAGCACCAGCGGCTGGTTGGCGACGATGCCGACCGGCTGGCCGTCCATGCGTGCGAAGCCGATGACGATGTTCTTCGCGTAGTCGGGCTGCAGCTCGAAGAAGTCGCCGTCGTCGACCGTCTTGACGATCAGCTCCTTCATGTCGTACGGCTTGTTCGGGTTGTCGGGCACCAGCGTGTCCAGCGACAGGTCGGTGCGTTCGGCAGCGTCGCCGCCGCGGCGGATCGGCGGCTTCTCGCGGTTGTTCAGCGGCAGGTAGTTGAAGAAGCGGCGCAGCATCAGCAGCGCGTCGACGTCGTTCTCGAAGGCCAGGTCGGCCACGCCGCTGCGCCCGGTGTGGGTGCCGGCGCCGCCGAGCTCCTCGGCGCTGACCTCCTCGTGGGTCACCGTCTTCACCACCTCGGGGCCGGTGACGAACATGTAGCTGCTGTCCTTCACCATGAAGATGAAGTCGGTCATCGCCGGCGAATAGACCGCACCGCCTGCGCAGGGGCCCATGATCATGCTGATCTGCGGCACCACGCCGCTGGCCATCACGTTGCGCTGGAACACCTCGGCGTAGCCGCCGAGGGACGCGACACCTTCCTGGATGCGCGCGCCGCCCGAGTCGTTCAGGCCGATCACCGGCGCGCCGACCTTCATCGCCTGGTCCATCACCTTGCAGATCTTCTCGGCATGCGCCTCCGACAGCGCGCCGCCGAAGACGGTGAAGTCCTGGCTGAAGACGAACACCAGGCGGCCGTTGATCATGCCGTAGCCGGTGACCACGCCGTCGCCGGGTACCTTCTGGTCCTGCATGCCGAAGTCGTGGCAGCGGTGCTCGACGAACATGTCCCACTCTTCGAAGGTGCCTTCGTCGAGCAGCAGCTCGATGCGTTCGCGCGCGGTGAGCTTGCCCTTGCCGTGCTGCGCGGCGATGCGTTTCTCGCCGCCGCCCAGTCGCGCCTTGGCGCGCTTGTCCTCGAGCTGCTGGATGATGTCGTGCATGGTGGGTGGCCTCCTCAGAGCTTCGGATTCTCGAAAAGCTGCAGCAGCGCGCGAGCCGCTGCGGACGGGGCGATGCGCGCGTCGCCGACGCTGCGCAGCGTCTGCGGCAGCGCGGCGCGCACCGCGGGGTGGTGGTCGAAGTCGGCGCGCAGCCGGGCATGGACGATGTCCCACATCCAGGCCAGCGACTGCTGGCGGCGGCGGGCGTCGAACTCGCCGCTGGCGCGGCGCCGCTCGTGGAAGCGGGTGACGGCGGCCCAGAAGGCGTCGACGCCCTGTGCCTTCAGCGCGCTGAGCTGCATCACCTGCGGCTGCCAGCGTTCAGCCGCATGGGCCGGGTTGCCGTGGAAGTTGAAGACCCGCAGCGCCGAGGTGATCTGCGCCTGCGCGCGCATGGCGGCGTTCGGGTCCAGGTCGGCCTTGTTGATGACGACCAGGTCGGCCAGCTCCATCACGCCCTTCTTGATCGCCTGCAGGTCGTCGCCGGCGTTGGGCAGCTGCAGCAGCACGAACATGTCGGTCATGCTGGCCACCGCGGTCTCGCTCTGGCCGACGCCGACCGTCTCGACGATCACCACGTCGTAGCCGGCGGCCTCGCAGACCAGCATCGCCTCGCGCGTCTTCTCGGCCACGCCGCCCAGCGTGCCGCTGGCCGGGCTGGGGCGGATGTAGGCCGCCTCGTGGACCGACAGCTGCTCCATGCGCGTCTTGTCGCCGAGGATGGAGCCGCCCGAGACCGACGAGGACGGGTCGATCGCCAGCACCGCGACACGGTGCCCCTGCGCGATCAGGAACAGGCCCAGGGCCTCGATGAAGGTCGACTTGCCGACGCCGGGCACGCCGGAGATGCCCAGGCGGACAGCCTGCCCGCTGCGCGGCAGCAGCGCGTTGAGCAGCGCGTCGGCGCGCGCCCGGTGGTCGCCTCGCGTCGATTCGAGCAGCGTGATGGCCTTGGCCAGCGCACGCCGTTCGCGGCGCAGCACGCCGTCCACCAGGGCCTGGTCTGAGGCCGGCAGGGTCACGAATCAGGCCTTCTTCTCGAGGCTGGCCTTGATCTGCTCGAGCACGTCCTTCGCACTCGCTGGAATCGGCGTGCCCGGGCCGTAGACGCCCTTCACGCCGGCCTCGTAGAGGAAGTCGTAGTCCTGGCGCGGGATCACGCCGCCGACGAAGACGATGATGTCGTCGGCACCCTGCGCCTTCAGGCTCTGGATGATCGCCGGCACCAGCGTCTTGTGGCCGGCGGCCAGCGTCGAGACGCCGACCGCGTGCACGTCGTTCTCGATCGCCTGGCGGGCACACTCCTCGGCGGTCTGGAACAGCGGGCCCATGTCGACGTCGAAGCCGAGGTCGGCGAAGGCGGTGGCGACCACCTTGGCGCCGCGGTCGTGGCCGTCCTGGCCCAGCTTGGCGATCATCACGCGCGGGCGACGGCCCTGCGCCTCGGCGAAGGCGGCGATCTCGCCCTTCAGTTGATCCCAACCCTCGGCGCTGTCGTAGGCGGCTGCGTACACACCGGTCACCTTCTGCGTATCGGCGCGGTGGCGCCCCCAGGCTTTCTCCAAGGCATCCGACACCTCGCCGACCGTCGCGCGCAGGCGGATCGCCTGGATGCTCAGGTCGAGCAGGTTCCCTTGTCCAGTCTCGGCACAGGCGGTCAGCGCGTCAAGCGCCGCCGCCACCTTCTTGCCGTCCCGCGTCGCACGCAGGGCGTTCAGGCGCTTGACCTGGTTCTCGCGCACCGCGTGGTTGTCTACCTCCAGGATCTCGATCGGATCCTCTTTCCCCAGCTTGTACTTGTTGACGCCGACGATGACGTCCTTGCCCGAGTCGATGCGCGCCTGCTTCTCGGCCGCGCTGGCCTCGATCTTCAGCTTGGCCCAGCCGGAGTCGACCGCCTTGACCATGCCGCCCATCGCATCGACTTCCTCGATGATCTTCCAGGCGGCGTCGGCCATGTCCTGCGTCAGCTTCTCCATCATGTAGCTGCCCGCCCAGGGGTCGACCACGTTGGTGATGTGGGTCTCCTCCTGGATGATCAGCTGCGTGTTGCGCGCGATGCGGGCGCTGAACTCGGTGGGCAGCGCGATCGCTTCGTCGAGCGCGTTGGTGTGCAGGCTCTGCGTGCCGCCGAACACCGCGGCCATCGCCTCGATCGTCGTGCGCACAACGTTGTTGTAGGGGTCCTGCTCGGTGAGGCTCCAGCCCGAGGTCTGGCAATGCGTGCGCAGCATCAGGCTCTTCGGGTTCTTCGGCTCGAACTCCTTCATGATCTTCCACCACAGCAGCCGCGCGGCGCGCATCTTGGCCACTTCCAGATAGAAGTTCATGCCGATCGCCCAGAAGAAGCTCAGCCGCCCGGCGAACTCGTCGACGTCCAGGCCCTTGGCCAGCGCCGTCTTCACGTACTCCTTGCCGTCGGCCAGCGTGAAGGCGAGCTCCAGCGCCTGGTTCGCACCCGCCTCCTGCATGTGGTAGCCGGAGATCGAGATCGAGTTGAACTTCGGCATCTTCTTCGCCGTGTACTCGATGATGTCGCCGATCGCCCGCATGCTCGGCTCGGGCGGGAAGATGTAGGTGTTGCGGACCATGAACTCCTTGAGGATGTCGTTCTGGATGGTCCCGCTCAGCTTGTCCTGCGAAACGCCCTGCTCCTCCGCCGCCACCACGTAGCCGGCCAGCACCGGCAGCACGGCGCCGTTCATCGTCATCGACACGCTGACCTTGTCGAGCGGGATGCCGTCGAACAGGATCTTCATGTCCTCCACCGAGTCGATCGCCACGCCGGCCTTGCCGACGTCGCCGGTGACGCGCGGGTGGTCGCTGTCGTAGCCGCGGTGGGTGGCGAGGTCGAAGGCGACGCTGACACCCTGCGCACCGGCGGCCAGCGCCTTGCGGTAGAACGCGTTCGACGCCTCGGCGGTGGAGAAACCGGCGTACTGGCGGATCGTCCACGGCCGCACCGCGTACATCGTCGCCTGCGGGCCGCGCACGAAGGGCGCGAAGCCGGGCAGCGTGTCGGCATATGGACAGGCCCTGCAGGTCGGCCGCGGTGTACAGCGGCTTGACGGTGATGCCCTCGGGCGTGACCCAGTTCAGCGCCTCGGGCTGGCCGCCGGGGGCCGACTTGGCAGCCGCCTTCTGCCACGACGGCAGGGCCTGGTCGGCGCGGACGGGATCGTTGGACATGCGCTTCTCCTCGCCGGTGTCACCGCCGCTCACACCCTGCGCGTTGTCGGGGTGGACGCCGGCCCGGCCTGCAGCCATAATTCAAAATTGAATTATATCTTCAAGCACCCGGCTTTCATCCAGCTTTCACCACCACGCCATGCCCGCACCGCGCGCCGACACCGTCGCTCCCGCCAAACCCCGCCCCGGCCGGCTGGGCGAGCGTGCGCTCTACGAGCAGGTGGCCGAGCAACTCCGTTCGCGCATCCTCGCCCACACGCTGGCCCCGGGCAGCTGGATCGACGAGCAGGCGCTGTGCGCCGAGTACGGCATCAGCCGCACGCCGCTGCGCGAGGCGCTGAAGGTGCTGGCCGCCGAAGGCCTGGTGACGATGAAGCTGCGCCGCGGCGCCTACGTCACCGAGGTGTCCGAGCGTGACCTGGCCGAGGTCTTCCACCTGCTCGCGCTGCTGGAGAGCGACGCGGCGCGCATCGCCGCACAGAAGGCCACGGCCGCCGAGATGGCCGAGCTGCTGGCCATCCACGAGGTGCTGGAGAACACGCTCGACGACCGCGAGCGCTTCTTCGCCGCCAACGAACGTTTCCACATGCGCCTGCTCGAGATCGCCGACAACCGCTGGCGAATCCAGATGGTCGCCGACCTGCGCAAGGTCATGAAGCTGAACCGCGCACAGTCGCTGCTCAAGCAGGGCCGGCTCGAAGCGTCGCTGAAGGAACACCGCCAGATCATGGCGGCGCTGAAGGCGCGCAATGCCGAGCGTGTGCAGGCGCTGATGCAGCAGCACCTCGAGGCCGGTCGCGAGGCGGCCGCGCTCGCCTGAGCGCGTCACGCGCAGGCGCCACAATCGCGGCATGCCGCAGCGCCCCACTCTCGTCCTGATCGCCGCCGTCGCTCGCAACCTCGCCATCGGGCGCGGTGGCGAACTGCTCTGGCAGGAGAGCGAGGACCAGAAGCACTTCCGCCGCGTGACGATGGGTTGCCCGGTGATCATGGGCCGCAAGACCTGGGACTCGCTGCCGGCGCGCTTCCGCCCGCTGCCCGGCCGGCGCAACATCGTCGTCACGCGCAACCCGGCCTGGCGGGCCGAGGGCGCCGAGCCCGCCGCCTCGCTCGACGCCGCGCTGGCGCTGGCCGGCGACGCCGCCAAGGTGTTCGTCATCGGCGGCGCCGAGCTCTATGCGCTGGCGCTGCCGCGAGCCGATCAGCTGGTGCTCACCGAGATCGACGCCGAGCTGGCGGGCGACGTCTTCTTCCCCGACTGGCCGCGAGCGAGCTTCCGGCGAGTCACTTCCGAGCCGCACGTCAGCGCCGCTGGCGTCGGCTACCGCTTCAACCACTACATACCGACAAGAGGCGAACTGAGATGTCCGGAGCCGGCTTTCACGTCCACGGCCCGCACGACCACGAGGTCGAACATGCGGCGCAGCACGAACCCACCGGCATGGCCGGGCAGATCGCGGTGGTCACCGCGGTGATCGCCACCATCGGCGCGCTGTTCGCCTACATGGGCGGCGCGACGCAGGCCAATGCCGGCCTGTACAAGAACGACGCCGCGATCAAGAAGACCGAGGCCTCGAACCAGTGGAACTACTACCAGTCCAAGAGCAGCAAGCAGAACCTCTCGGAACTGGCGCTTGAACTGGTGCCCGAGCCGCGCAAGGCCTTCTACCAGGACGAGATCAAGCGCTACAAGGCCGAGAAGGCCGAGATCAAGCTCGCCGCCGAGAAGCTCGAGGCCGAGGCCAAGGCCTTCGACGACAAGAGCGCCGCGCAGATGCACGAGCATCACCGCTGGGCACAGGCGACCACGGCGCTGCAGGTGGCCATCGCGATGGCCGCGATCGCGCTGCTGACCAAGAGCAAGCGGCTCGAGTACCTGATGTTCGGCGTCAGCGCGCTGGGCCTGGGGCTCGGTGCAGCGGCCTGGCTGCACGTCTGAAACCAGCGCCTGCCAGCCACGCCATGCTCCAGCGCCGCGCCTTCATCGCTGCCACGCTGGCGGGCTCCGGCCTCGCTGCGCGCGGCGCCGAAGACGCCGAAGCCTGGCTGCGCCGCGGCGGCGTGGTGGTGGCCTTCCGCCACGCACTGGCCCCCGGCACCTTCGACCCGCCGGGCTTCCGCCTCGGCGACTGCAGCACGCAGCGCAACCTGAACGACGAGGGCCGCGCGCAGGCCTCGCAGCTCGGCAGCTGGTTCGCGGCACGTTCGCTGAAGCCCGCACGGGTGCTCAGCAGCCCTTGGTGCCGCTGCATCGACACCGCCGCGCTGGCCTTCGGCACGCACGAGATCGAGCCGGCGCTGGGCTCGCCGCGCGGCGCCAGCGAGACGACCAACGAGGCCTCGCTGCGCCGCCTGCGCGGCGGCCTGGCAGCGGCGCGCTCCGGCCAGTTCGAGGTCTGGATCACGCACATGTTCGTGCTCTCCGCACTGGTCGGCGAGGGCACGGCGTCGGGCGAGGGTCTGGTGCTGCGTGCATCGACCTCGGGAGCGCCCGAACTGCTGGCGCGGCTGCGGCTGTCCTGAGCCCCACGCCGGCCCACCATCCCCGCATGACCCCGGACGACTCCGACCCCGGCACCCACAAGAAGACGCTGTCGGCGATGCTGCAGGCGCTGGCCGACGACGAGCACCGCGAACGCGTCTCGGTCGCCGACCTGCTCGCCGCGCTGGGCGACCGCGCGCTGGCCGCGCTGCTGTTCGTGTTTGCCTTCCCGAACGTGCTGCCGGTACCGCCCGGCACCTCGGCGCTGCTCGGCGCGCCGCTGATCTTCCTGGCCGCGCAGCTGGCGCTGGACATGAAGGCCTGGCTGCCCGGCGTGATCGCCAACCGCTCGATGGCGCATGCCGACTACGCCGCACTGGTCCGCCGCATCGTGCCCTGGCTGGCCCGCGCCGAACGGCTGCTGCGCCCACGCGTGACCGCGCTGGCCAGCGGCGCGATGGAGTCGGTGGTCGGGCTGGTGTGCCTGCTGCTCTCGCTGGTGCTGGTGCTGCCGATCCCGCTGGGCAACATGCTGCCGGCGCTGGCCATCTGCCTGCTGGCGCTGGGCATCCTCGAGCGCGACGGGCTGTGGGTGCTGGTCGGCCTGGCCACCGCGGCGCTGGCGGCCACCGTCGTCTCGGGCGTCGTCTACGCGATGGTCAAGGCCGCCGTCTACTTCCTCGCCCGCCTGATCGGCTGAGCCGCAGCCACACGATCAGCGGTAGGAACTGAACACACTCGTGCTGCCGTCGGCGGCGATCAGCAGCACGTCGTAGGCATCGCGGCGGCCGCCGTACTCGGGCCCGTCCATGCCCGGCGAGCCGACCGGCATGCCCGGCACGGTCAGGCCGATCGCCTCGGGCTTCTCGCGCAGCAGGCGCTGCACGTCCTTCGCCGGCACGTGCCCTTCGATCGCATAACGGCCCACCAGCGCCGTGTGGCAGGAGCCGAGCTTCATCGGGATCTTCATGCGCGCGCGCATCGCGGTGTTGCCGACTTCGTGCACGGTGAGGCGGAAGCCGCTCTTCTCCATGTGCGCCACCCAGTCCTTGCAGCAGCCGCAGTTCGGGTCCTTCCAGACCTCGCCCTGGAGGGTGGGCGCCTGGGCCGCGGCCCAGGCCGGGGCGAGCAGTGCGCCGAGGCCGGCCAGGCTGACCTGGCGGCGGCGTGCATCGTGGTTCGGGTGCTTCATCTCATGGACTCCTGCAGCGGGCGGACCTTACGCCTTTCGACACCTTTGCGACCGCTGGCGGCAGCAGAAGTTTCGGTGCCATCATCATGGCTTGTCCTCGCTCAAAGCCGGGCAGCCATCTGGAGCCACGTTGAAACTCGCCACCTGGAACGTCAATTCGCTGTCCGTGCGCCTGCCGCAGCTGCTCGACTGGCTCGCCGCCAACCCGGTCGACGCCATCGTGCTGCAGGAAACTAAGCTCACCGACGACAAGTTTCCGCATGCCGAGCTGGCCGCGGCCGGCTACCGTGCGCTGTGGTTCGGCCAGAAGACCTACAACGGGGTGGCGCTGCTCAGCCGGGCAGAGGCGGGCGAAGCCGGCGATGCCGTGCGCAACATCCCCGGCTTCGACGACGAACAGGCGCGCGTCATCGCCGGCAGCGTCGGCGGGTTGCGCGTGATCGGCGCCTACTTCCCCAACGGCCAGGCGCCGGACAGCGACAAGTTCGCCTACAAGATGCGCTGGCTGGAGGCGCTGAACGCCTGGCTGCACGCCGAGCTGGCGGCGCATCCACGGCTGGTGCTGATGGGCGACTTCAACATCGCGCCGGAAGACCGCGACGTCTACGATCCGGTCGCCTGGGCGGGGCAGATCCACTGCACGCCGCAGGAGCGCGAGCATTTCCAGCGCCTGGTCGGTCTCGGCCTGCACGACGCCTTCCGGCTGTTCGAGCAGCCGCCGAAGAGCTGGAGCTGGTGGGACTACCGCAACCTCGCGTTCCGCAAGAACCAGGGCCTGCGCATCGACCACATCCTGGTCAGCGAGGCACTGAAGCCGCGCGTCACGGCCTGCCTGATCGACAAACTGCCGCGCAAGAACGAGCGCCCGAGCGACCACGCGCCGGTGGTCGTCGAACTCTCCGCCTGAGGCTCAGTCGTCCAGGCCGAGTTCCTGGATCTTGCGCGTGATGGTGTTGCGGCCGATGCCGAGCTTCTGTGCCGCCTCGATGCGGCGGCCGCGCGTGATGTCCAGCGCGGTGTGGATCATGCGCGCCTCGAACTTGCGCGTCAGCGCGTCCCACACCTCGGGCGCGCCGGCCTGAAGCATCTGGCGGGCCTCCTGCTCGAGGCCGCCGAGCCAGTCGGCTGCACTGCTGCCGCTGCCCAGCGGCGCCGCCAGCGTGGCCGGCAGCTCCGCCGGCAGCGACGGCGCGAGCAGCGGCTCGACCAGCGTCACGCTGGCAGCGGGCGGCAGGTCGCTCGCCGGCGCGGGCACACGCGCGGCGCCTTCGCTCATCAGCTCGGGCGGCAGGTCCTTGGCCTCGATCACCTGCGCCGGCGCCATCACGGTCAGCCAGTGGCAGATGTTCTCGAGCTGGCGCACGTTGCCGGGGAAATCGAACTTCATCAGCCGCGCCAGCGCGGCGTCGGTGATGCGCTTGGCCTCGACACCGAGCTCGCGCGCGCTCTTCTGCAGGAAGAACCGGGCCAGCGAAGGCACGTCCTCGCGGCGCTCGCGCAGCGCCGGCAGGCGCAGGCGGATCACGTTCAGGCGGTGGAACAGGTCTTCGCGGAACACCCCCTGCTTGACCCGGTCCTCGAGGTTCTGGTGCGTCGCCGCGATCACGCGCACGTTGGCGCGCATCGGGTTGTGGCCGCCGACCCGGTAGAACTGGCCGTCCGACAGCACGCGCAGCAGCCGCGTCTGCAGGTCGAAGGGCATGTCGCCGATCTCGTCGAGGAACAGCGTGCCACCGTCGGCCTGCTCGAAGCGGCCGCGGCGCGTGGTCTGCGCGCCGGTGAAGGCGCCGCGCTCGTGACCGAACAGCTCGCTCTCGAGCAGGTCCTTCGGGATCGCCGCGGTGTTGATCGCGACGAAGGGGCCGCTGGCGCGCGGGCTGTGCTTGTGCAGCGCATGCGCGACCAGTTCCTTGCCGGTGCCCGACTCGCCGGTGATCAGCACGGTGACCACGCTCTGGCTGAGCCGGCCGATGGCGCGGAACACGTCCTGCATGGCCGGCGCCTGGCCGAGCATCTCCGGCATCTGCGCCTGCGCGCCGTCGCGCACTTCCTCGCGCAGGCTCTCGTCGACGGCGCGGCGGATCAGCTCGACCGCCTTGGGCACGTCGAAGGGCTTGGGCAGGTACTCGAAGGCGCCGCCCTGGAACGCGCTGACGGCGCTGTCGAGGTCGGAGTAGGCGGTCATGATGATGACCGGCAGCCCTGGGTGCATCGCCTTGACCTTGGACAGCAGTTCGATGCCGGAACCGCCCGGCATGCGGATGTCGGAGACCAGCACCTGCGGCTCGTCGTCCTCCATGGCGGTCAGAACGTCGCGCGGGTTGGTGAAGCTGCGCACGGCGAGTTCCTCGCGCGCCAGCGCCTTCTCCAGCACGAAGCGGATGGATTGGTCGTCGTCAACGATCCAGATGGGTTTCATGCCCTGCCTGCGGTGGCCACCCTGCCCGCCCGGCGGCGGTGATTCAGGGCAGCGGGATCACGATCTTGAACAGCGTCCTGCCCGGTTCGCTCTCGCACTCGATCGTGCCCTGGTGTTGCTGCACGAAGGTCTGCGCGAGGGTGAGGCCGAGTCCCGAGCCGCCCTCCCGCCCCGACACCAGAGGATAGAAGATGTGCTCGCGGATGGACTCGGGCACGCCCGGGCCGTTGTCCTGGATATGCAATTCCAGTGCCAGACGATAGCGCTGCTTGCCCAGCGTCACCTGCCGCGCGATGCGCGTGCGCAGCGTGATCATCGCGTCGCCGGCGACGATGCGCTCGCCCAGCGCCTGCGCGGCGTTGTGGGCGATGTTCAGCACCGCCTGGATCAGCTGCTCGCGGTCGCCGCGGAAGTCGGGGATCGAGACGTCGTAGTCGCGCTCGACCTGCAGGCCGCGCGGGAACTCGGCCAGGATCAGTGAGCGCACCCGCTCGCAGACCTCGTGGATGTTGACGTCGCTGACCACGTGCGGCTTGCGGTGCGGCGCCAGCAGGCGGTCGACCAGCGCCTGCAGGCGGTCGGCCTCGTTGATGATGACCTGGGTGTACTCGGTCAGCGCGCGGCTCTCGACTTCCATCTCGAGCAGCTGGGCGGCTCCGCGGATGCCACCCAGCGGGTTCTTGATCTCGTGCGCGAGGTTGCGGATCAGCTCCTTGTTCGCCTTGGCCTGGCCGAGCGCACGCTCCTCGCGGTCCTGCCGGGTCTGCTGCTCGATCTCGACCAGCTCCAGCAGCACGTGCGGCGTCCCGTCCATCTGGTTGACGATCGCGTGCACCGGCAGCGCATCACCGCCGCCCGGGCCGGGGCGGCGCAGCAGCGCCTCCATGCGGCTGGTGGCGAACTCGTTGCGCGCCACCGCGGCGACGGTGTCGCGCAGCACGTCGGCGTCGACGAACCAGTCGAACAGCGAACCGCGCTGCACGCTGCGCCGCGACAGGCCCAGCACGTTCTCGAACGACGCGTTGGCGAACACGCAGCGCCCTTCCGGCGCCACCACCGCCACCATGGTGGCCAGGTGGTCGAAGGCGGCATAGGCCGCCGCCTCGGAGGCCGCGCCGTTCTTCACGACGGCGGCAGCTTGGCCAGTTCGCGCTTGATCGCGGCGATGTCGCTTTCCTTGCGCGTGATGGCGGCCTTCATCTCGGCGGCGCGGTCGAGGTACTTCTGGTAGTTGCGCTCGTCGCCGCGGCGCTCGGGCTCGCCGTTGTTGTATTCCTTCTGCAGCTGCGCGAGCTTGTCCTCTTCCTTCTTCAGCTCGGACTCGAGGATGCGGCGGGCGTCGCCGTCGCGGGCGCGCTGCTGCGCCGGGTCGACCTTGGCGTCGGCCGGGCGCGGGCCGCTGGCCGCCGGCACCGGGTTGCCGTTGCGCGGCCGCTGGCCCTGGATCACGGTGATCGGCGAGCCTTCCAGCGGCTTGCAGCCCTTGGCATCGGCTTCCTTGGCACTGATGTCGGCGCTGCTGGTGTAGACGTTGCCCGGGCAGCGGTAGACGGTGGCCTGCGCGGCGGCGTTCATCGGCCAGACCACCGACAGGGTGGCCAGCGCCAGCAGGCTCGAACGGAAACAGTGCATGCGTCGGACTCCTTGCCTGCGCAACGCCGCACCGGGCGGTACGGCTGACAGGCAGCGTGCGGCGATTGTCGCCCAGGGTCGGTGCACTGCATCGACGGAGAAGTTCCAGAAAAAAGGGACGGCCGCGGCCGTCCCTTCGTCCCTGCGTGAAAAGGTCACAGGGAGTAGTACATGTCGAACTCGACGGGGTGGGTGGTCATGCGGAAGCGGGTCACTTCCTGCATCTTCAGCTCGATGTAGGCGTCGATGTACGAGTCGGTGAACACGCCGCCCTTGGTCAGGAAGGCGCGGCCCTTGTCGAGGTAGTCGAGCGCCTGATCCAGGCTGTGGCAGACGGTCGGGATCTTCGCGTCCTCTTCCGGCGGCAGGTGGTACAGGTCCTTGGTCGCGGCCTCGCCCGGGTGGATCTTGTTCTCCACGCCGTCCAGGCCGGCCATCAGCAGCGCGCTGAAGGCCAGGTACGGATTGGCGGAAGGATCCGGGAAACGCGCCTCGATGCGGCGGCCCTTCGGGTTCGGCACGTACGGGATGCGGATCGAGGCCGAGCGGTTCTTCGCCGAGTAGGCCAGCTTGACCGGCGCCTCGAAGCCGGGGACCAGGCGCTTGTAGCTGTTGGTGCCGGGGTTGGTGATCGCGTTCAGCGCGCGGGCGTGCTTGATGATGCCGCCGATGTAGTACAGCGCGAACTCGCTCAGGCCGGCGTAGCCGTCGCCGGCGAACAGGTTCTTGCCGTCCTTCCAGACCGACTGGTGCACGTGCATGCCCGAGCCGTTATCGCCGACGATGGGCTTGGGCATGAAGGTCGCGGTCTTGCCGTAGGCGGCAGCGACGTTCGCGATGACGTACTTCTGCAGTTGCAGCCAGTCGGCGCGTTGCACCAGCGTGCTGAACTTGGTGCCGATTTCCATCTGGCCGGCGTTGGCCACCTCGTGGTGGTGCACTTCGACCGGGATGCCCAGCGATTCGAGGATCAGGCACATCTCCGAGCGCAGGTCCTGGCCGGCGTCGATCGGGGGCACCGGGAAGTAGCCGCCCTTGACCGCCGGACGGTAGCCGCTGTTGCCGTGCTCGTAGTCCTTGCCGGTGTTCCACGCGGCTTCCTCGGCCTCGATCTTGACGAAGCAGCCGGACATGTCGACCTGCCAGCGCACGTTGTCGAAGATGAAGAACTCGGGCTCGGGGCCGAAGTAGGCCGCGTCACCCAGGCCGCTGGCCTTCATGTAGGCCTCGGCGCGGCGGGCCAGCGAGCGCGGATCGCGCTCGTAGGGCTTGCCGTCGGTGGGATCGATGACGTCGCAGGTCAGGATCAGCGTCGGCTCTTCGAAGAACGGGTCGATGTTGGCGGTGTTCGGGTCGGGCATGAGCGTCATGTCCGAGGCCTCGATGCCCTTCCAGCCGGCGATCGAGGAACCGTCGAAGGCGTGACCCGAGGTGAACTTGTCTTCGTCGAAAGCGGAGACAGGCACGGACACGTGCTGCTCCTTGCCGCGGGTGTCGGTGAAGCGGAAGTCGACGAACTTGACTTCGTTCTCCTTCACCATCTTCATCACGTCGGCGACGGTCTTGGCCATCAAAGATCTCCTGGCTGGGTGCGTGTGGATTGGTTGGATGTGCGGGCTTCTACCCTGCGGACGGAGCCCCGGGGGCCCGAAAAGCGCACAGGAATGTAGCAGAAGGCATGCCAGCGGCGATGCGCTGCAGCAGGGTCGCACGACGCTCGCACGCGGAGCATGAGGGCACCCGGGAGGCACCAACTTGGCGCCGCCGAATGCACCAACAACGATCACTCCTGGCGAACCCTAACGCACCAGTTCGGGGCCAAGCTGCGCGCCATGCTGGTTCAGCCCGTCGAGCAGCCGGGCGTAGGCGGCATCCAGCGCAGTCGCCTCGCCCTTCACGCCCAGCTCGATGTGCTTGCCCCACTGCGGATGGTCCACGCTCGGCAGGCTGAACACCTTGATGCCCGGAAAGCGCGCCTCGACCTCTTCCATCAGCGGGGTCAGCGTCGCCTCCATCGCGCCGAACACGATCACCGACTTCTCGCGCACGACGACGGCGCGGTGTGCCGGTGCGCAATGGGTGTCGAGCACCCATTCGATCATCGGCCAGGCCATCACCGGGAAGCCGGGCACGAAGAACACGCCGCCCTCGCCCTGCGCGGCATGCAGGCTGAAGCCGGCGATCTTGTTGTACGGGTTCGGGATGATGCGGGCGCCTTCCGGGAACACGCCCATGTTCAGCCGGTGCACGTTGTCGGGCCGGTCGGGCTCGTAGGGCAGGCCCTGCTCGCGGGCCACGTCCTGCATGCGCTCGCGGATCAGCACCTCGGCCTGCGGGTGCAGCATCAGCGGGCGACCGAGCGCGCGGCCGGCGCATTGCCGCGTGTGGTCGTCGGGTGTGGCACCGATGCCGCCGCAGGAGAACACCACGTCGCCGCGCTCGGCGTCGGCAAAGGCGTCGCGCAGGTCGGCGGTGATGCGCTCCGGGTCGTCGCCGACGTAGCGCGCCCAGGCCAGCGACAGGCCGCGTGCGCCAAGCAGCTCGATCACCTTGGGCAGGTGCTTGTCGGCGCGCTTTCCGGAGAGGATCTCGTCGCCGATGATGATCAGGCCGAAGTTCATGGCGGTGGCTGCATCTCGAGGGTGGGGAACGGCGGTGGTGCCGGTGGCGCCAGCGGGCGGCGGTTCGCGCTCGGCGCGCAGCGCCTCCAGTGCCGCCAGCGCGAAGTGCGCGAACCAGAGCGCCGCGAAGGCGAACACCAGCGTGTAGATCCAGATCGCCGCCGGCACCAGCACCGGCGCCAGCGCCACGAACATCACGCCCGAGGCCCACACCAGCCCCGGCGCCGCGCCGAGATAGCCGGCCAGCACGCCCATCGCCAGCAGCGTCGGCCGGTGGCGGCGCACGATCTCCTGGCGCTCCTCGCGGCTGGCGTGTTCGGCGAGCACGTCGTAGGTCAGCACGCGGTAGGTCAGCCAGCCCCAGATCAGCGGCGGCAGTACCAGCACCAGCGGCGGCACCAGCCACAGCGGCACCGAGATCAGCAGTGCCAGCAGCGCGACCAGCGTCGCCAGCAGCGCACCCAGCGTCCCCATCCACAGCGAACCGCCGCGGCGCCGCTCCAGCGTCGCGAAGCGGCGTTCGGCGACCAGGTGCAGCATCGACGGCGTCATCAGCACCGAGACCGCCAGCAACGCGACGATGACGATCACCGGTGTGGCCAGGAAGACCACGATCAACGGCGCCAGCGCCGACTTGAGGCCGGCCAGGCCGAAACGTTCCAGCCAGGTGAACAGCGAGGTGACCAGCGACCAGCTTTCCAGCGTCTGGTTGACGGCGTCGATCGCACGGTCCCAGAACAGGTAGCCGAGGCCGAGCGCGCCGACCACCATCAGCACCAGCGGCAGCACCGACAGCGCGATGACGCGCGGGTGCAGGCAGTAGGCCGCGGCTCGCCAGAACGAGTCGAGCAACAGCTTCATCGTGGCGCGCCGTCGGCCCTCAGCGCAGGTTGCCTGTATGCCCCAGCGAGTAGCGGCCCGGCTGCGGCCAGACGGTCAGCCCATGCGGCTCGGCGCCGACCTTGACCTGCTTCACGTCACCGTTGGCGGTGTCGAAGCGGTAGATCACGTCGTCGTAACGCGCTGCCAGCCACAGGTACTTGCCGTCGGCGCTGACGTTGCCCATGTCGGGGCTGCCGCCGCCGGGTACCGCCCAGCGTGCCACCACCTTCTCGGTCGCGAAATCGATCACCGTCACGCCGCCGTTGCCCAGCCGCGAGCCGTGGATCTTGTGCGAGCCGCGGTTGGCGACGTAGAGCTGCTTGCCGTCGCGGCTCGGGTACAGGCCGTGCGCGCCCAGCCCGGTCTGGATGAAGCCGACCTGCTTGAACGAGTCGCCGTCGACGATGTGCACGCCGTCGGCATGCATGTCGGCGATGTAGAAACGCTTGCCGTCCGGCGAGACGCGGATGTCCTGCGGCATGCCCTTCTTGACGGTGCAGATCTCGCTCTCGCCCGGCTCCCACACCTGGCCGGCCTGCGTGCGCGGCGCGCCCGGCTGCTCCTTCAGCCGCGTGGCCGGCATCTGCAGCTGCAGGTAGCCCAGCACCTTGCGCTCGACCAGGTCGATCTTGACCAGCGTGCCGGAGAACTCGCAGGTGAAGATCGCGAAGCGGCCGTCGATCGCGAAGTCGGCGTGGTTGACGCCCGGGCAGCCCGGCACGTCGATCGAGTACTGCGCGGCCATCGTCTTCGGGTCGCGGAAGTCGAGCCGCTTGCGCGCCTCGGCGACGACGATCGCCGACTTGCCGTCCGGCGTGCTGTACATGTTGTACGGGTCATCGACCATCACCGCCTTGCCCGGCTTGCCGGTCTTGGGGTCGATCGGCGTCAGGCTGCCGTCGGTGCGGCCTTCGGCATTGTTCGTCACCCACAGTGTGCGCAGATCCCACGAGGGCACGATGTGCTGCGGGCCGATGCCGACCTTGAAGCGGTCGACCACCTTCAGCGCCTGCGGGTCGACCACGTAGACATCGCCGCTGCGCAGGTTGGGTACGTAGATGCGCTCGAGGTCGCCGGCCAGCGCCGGACTGATCTTTCCGGCACCGGTTTCGCTGTAGACGTTCTTCGCATCCGGCACCGGCGGCATGCCGGGCACGGTGCGGACCGCCGGCGCGGCGGCCGCGGCCGATGCACTCGCCGGCGCGCTCGCCGGTGTGTTGCCCTGCGCCTGCACCATCGCCCAGGCCGCGAGGCCGGCGACGAGGATGGCGCTCAGCGCCGAGGGGCGGCGCCAGGAGGAGGAAGTACGGTCACGCATGTCTGTCACTCGATCGGATGAAGGTCGTCGGGCCCGATTGTCAACGACCGGAGAGCCGGGCCCGGATGGCCGCCACGCTGGCCTCGACGACGTGCTCGGTGCCGAGCCGTCCGAGCTCGACGGTGGCCCGGCGCGGGTCGCCGCTCACGCCCGGGCGTTCGGCCGGCGTGGACTCGCGGCCCAGCCACTCGCGGCGCACCAGCGACTCGTCGACCGCCAGGGCCAGCGCCGTGTCGGCCAGGCCGGCATGCTGGCCGATCTCGTCGGCGCCGAAGCCTCGCGCGGCCAGCAGTTGCGCATGGCCCTGTGCCGACGCGCGGTAGTACTCGGTCAGCGCGTGCACGCGACACGCCGGCGTGCCGGGGGTGGTGCGGTTCACGCGCGTGGCCACACGCTCTTCGCTCTTCTGGTAGCCGCCGTGGTCGCCGAGCAGCACCACCTCGCGCAGCCCGTGGTGGCACAGGCTGCGCGCGGCACCTTCCAGCACGGCCTCGAAGGCCGCTTCGGGAATCGACAGCGTGCCCGGCCAGCGCATGTGCGCCTCCGGCGGCTCGATGCGCCCCTCGGGCACGTAGGCCAGCACCGGCGCCACGACCGTGTTGCCGAGCCGTTGTGCGATGCGCTCGGCGAGCACGCCGACACGCACGTTGTGCTTGCCCAGCACCATGTGCGGGCCGTTCTGCTCGGTGCCGCCGATCGGCAGCAGTGCGATGCGCGTGCCTGCAGCGATGCGCTCGCGCAGCTCGGTCGAGGTCAGCGCCTCGAGCCGAACTTCGGGCGCTGCCCGCGCCAGCGAAGGCACGAGGCAGGCTGCCGCCAGCGCCGCGAACAGCGCGCGACGCTTGTTACTCATCGTCTCCGCCGAGCACGCCGCCGAGCAGGCCGCCGGCGCCGAAGCCACCGAGCACCGAACCCTCGTCGCGTCCGCCGCGGCCGGTCTGCGGCGCCGCCGCGAACACACGCGAGGCCAGGCGCGAGAACGGCAGGCTCTGCAGCCACACCGTGCCCGGGCCGGTGACCTTGGCGAAGAACAGGCCCTCGCCGCCGAACAGCGCGGTCTTGATCTTGCCGACGTACTGGATCTCGAAGTTGACGTTGGGCGTCATCGCGACCACGCAGCCGGTATCGATCAGCAGCGTCTGCCCGGCCTGCAGCTCGCGCCGGACCACCGTGCCGCCGGCATGCACGAAGGCCAGGCCGTCGCCTTCGAGCTTCTGCATGATGAAGCCCTCGCCGCCGAAGAATCCGACCGACAGCTTCTGCTGGAAGTAGATGCCCAGCGACACGCCACGGGCCGCGCAGAGGAAGGAATCCTTCTGGCAGATCAGCATGCCGCCCATCTGGCGCAGGTCCATCGGCAGGATCTTGCCCGGGTAGGGCGCGGCGAAGGCGACACGCTGCTTGCCCGCGACCGCGTTGGTGTAGACGGTCGTGAACAGCGACTCGCCGGTAACCAGGCGCTTGCCGGCGCCGATCAGCTTGCCGAAGAAACCGCCCTGCTGCGCGCTGCCGTCGCCGAACACCGTGTCCATCTGGATGCCGGCGTCCATGAACATCAGGCTGCCGGCCTCGCCGACGGCCGCCTCGCCAGGGTCGAGCTCGACCTCGACGAACTGCATTTCCGAGCCCTTGATCTCGTAGTCCACCACGTCCATCGCCATGTCGCGCTGCTCCTTGCTGTTGCGTCCCGCCCGACCCCGGATGTCCCGAGGCGGCCGCGATGGTAGCGACTCTTGGCGACCCCTAACTTGATCCCCCCTAAGGGGTAACGCCGCGACAGCGTCGCGCCGCCAGAATCGATGGCTGCCGAGCCCGCCCCATGGACCTGCACCTGCCCACCCTGCTGACGGTCTGTATCGCCGCCGTGGCCACCTCGGCCGGCGTGATGACGCTGTATGCGGGCACGCAGCGCACCTACCGCGGCTTCGGCTGGTGGGTGCTGGCGCAGTGGCTGCTCGCGCTGGGCTGCACGCTGCACCTGCTGCGCGACTCGCAGCCCGAGCTGCTGCCGCTGGCCAACCTGCTGCTGCTGCAGTGGCCGGTCGTCGTGCTCGCCGGGATGCGCCATTTCTGCGCGCGCCACCCCAGCCGCATCCCGGCCTCGGTGGACTGGCTGCTGCTGGCCTTCGCGTTCCTGGCCTGGCTGGCCACCTGGGCCGCGCAGGGCTCGCTGCCGGCCCGTGTGGCGGCCTTCGCCGGCGGCGCCTGCGTGCTGCATCTGTACGCCGCGGCGATGGTCTGGCGCATGGCCGAGGCGCGCGCCAGCATCGCCATGCGCCTGCTGGTCGGTGTCGACCTGGCGGCGGCGGCCGTTCAGCTGGTTCGTGCCGGTGGCGCGCTGGCCGCGCCAAGCGGCCACGAGGCCGGCAACGTGATGCTGCTGGCCAGCGGCCTGGTGGTCGTGGTGTCGTCGCTGGTGATGGTCTACCTGTCGCTGATGCTCACCAACGAACGCACCGAGCGCAACCTGCGCGCGATGCACCGCAAGCTGCGCTACCTGGCCGACATCGACATGCTGACCCGCGTGCCGAACCGCCGCCGCTTCCACGAGCTGGCCGGCCAGGCGCTGGCCACCTCAGCCGGCGCGCCCTGCGCGCTGATGATGTTCGACATCGACCACTTCAAGCGCATCAACGACCTGCTCGGCCATGCCAGCGGCGACGATGCGCTGCGCCAGGTGGCGCGCTGCGCGCGCGACTCGCTGCGCGCGCAGGACGTCGCCGGTCGCCTGGGCGGCGACGAGTTCGCCGTGCTGCTGCCCGAGACCGGCGTGCACGACGCGATGACCGTCGCCTCGCGCATCGTCGCCGCGTTGTCCGACCGCCAGGTCGCGCCGACCGTCGCGCCGGTCAGCCTGAGCTTCGGCGTGGTGCAGCTGCGCGCCGGCGAGACACTCGACGAGGCGCTGCGCCGCGCCGACCAGGCCTTGTACGAAGCCAAGCGCCAGGGCCGCAACCGCGCGGTGACCGCCTTCGGCGAGGAGTCGCGGCCGGTGTTCGGCGAGAGCCGCTCGCTGGGACTGCCCGGCTTCTGAGTCAGCCTTGGGCGGGGGGATAGACTGGGGCATGCCCGAGGTCGCCACCCTGCCCGCCGCCGACGCCCCGCCGCGCCCTGGCGACAGCTACGTGCAGTCGTTCGCACGCGGCCTGGCGGTGATCCGCTCCTTCGATGCCCGCGCGCCGCAGCAGACGCTCACCGAGGTCGCGCAGCGCACGGGGCTGACACGCGCCGGCGCGCGGCGCATCCTGCTGACGCTCGAGGGCCTGGGCTACGTGGCCAGCCAAGGGCGGCAGTTCAGCCTCACGCCGAAGATCCTCGACCTCGGCTTCGCCTACCTGTCCTCGCAGCCGCTGTGGAACCTCGCCGAGCCGGTGATGGAGAAGCTGGTCGAGGAGGTCAAGGAGTCCTGCTCGGCCGCCGTGCTCGACGGCGCCGACATCGTCTACGTGCTGCGCGTGCCGACGCACAAGATCATGAGCATCAACCTCGGCATCGGCAGCCGCCTGCCGGCCGCCAGCACCTCGATGGGCCGCACGCTGCTGGCCGAACTGCCGGAGGCCGCGCTCGACGAGCTGCTGCGCCGCCACCCGCCGGTCGCGCACACCGCGCTGACCATCACCGACCCGGCGGCCTTGAAGATCGAGCTGGCGCGGGTGCGCCGCCAGGGCTGGTGCCTGGTCGACCAGGAGCTGGAGGAAGGCCTGGTCTCGCTGTCGGTGGCCATCCGCGACCGCAGCGGCCGCGCAATCGCGGCGATGAACATCAGCGGCCAGGCCGCGCGCACCTCGGCGCGGCAGATGGCCGAACAGTTCCTGCCGCGCCTGCAGGAGGCCGCGGCACGGATTTCGCAAATGCTGCAGATGAAGGCCTAGGGCCACGCTCGCGGAGACGCCTTGATCCATCTTCTCAACCTGCTCGCCGCCATCGCCCTGCTGGTGTGGAGCACGCACCTCGTTCGCACCGGCATGCTGCGGGTGTTCGGCGAGAACCTGCGCGGCGTGCTGTCGCGCAGCTTCAGCAACCGCCTGACCTCGCTGGCCGCCGGCTGGGGCGTGACCAGCCTGGTGCAGTCGGCCACCGCCACCTGCCTGATCGTCGCCAGCTTCGTCGGCAAGGGCCTGGTGGCGACCGGCGCGGCGCTGGCGGTGATGCTCGGCGCCGACGTCGGCAGCGCGATGATGGCGGTGGTCTTCTCGTTCGACCTGTCCTGGCTGTCGCCGCTCCTGATCTTCGCCGGCGTGGTGATGTTCACCTCGCGGCAGAACACCGGCGTCGGCCGCGTCGGCCGGGTCCTGATCGGCCTCGGGCTGATCACGCTGGCGCTGCAGCTGATCGTCGAGGCAACGCAGCCGCTGACCGCCTCGCCGGCGGTGCGCGCACTGCTCGCCTCGCTGCCCAGCGAGGTGCTGCTGGACATGGTGGTCGGCGCGGTACTGACGGTGCTGTCCTACTCCAGCCTGGCGATCGTGCTGCTGACCGCGACGCTGACCAGCTCGGGCATCCTGCCGGTCAACGTCGCGCTCGGCCTGGTGCTGGGCGCCAACCTGGGCAGCGGCTTCCTGGCGCTGATCGCCACCGGCGGCGCCTCGCCGCAGGTGCGCCGTCTGCCGCTGGGCAACCTGATCTTCAAGGGCCTGGGCGCGGCGATCGCGATTCCGCTGCTGCCGCAGGCGCATGTCTGGCTGCAGTTGTCTGGCGCCGCGGTGCACGAGCAGGTGGTCTGGTTCCACCTCGGCTTCAACATCATGCTGGCGCTGATCTTCATCAGCTTCACCGGCGTGGTCGGCCGGCTGGTCGAGCGGGTGCTGCCCGAGCCGCGCCTGGGCAGCGATGCCGGACGGCCGCGCCACCTCGACCCGTCGGCGCTGCAGACACCCTCGCTGGCGATCAGCTGCGCGGCGCGCGAGGCGCTGCACCAGGCCGACGTGGTCGAGACCATGCTGCGCGGCATCCTGCCGGTCATCAAGCACAACGACCTGGTGCTGGCCGAGCAGCTGCGCAAGATGGACGACACCGTCGACGAGCTGTACTCGGCGATCAAGTTCTACCTGACGCAGATCTCGCGCGAGGCGCTGTCGGAGCGCGAGAGCCGGCGCTGGACCGACATCCTCTCGTTCACGATCAACATGGAGCAGATCGGCGACGTGATCGAACGTGTGCTGCAGGACGTCGAGGACAAGAAGATCCGCAAGAGCCGCAGCTTCTCCGAGGCCGGCCTGGCCGAGATCAGCCACCTGCACGAGCGCCTGCTGGCCAACCTGCGCCTGGGCATGAGCGTGTTCCTCGACGGCCATGTGCGCGACGCCAAGAAGCTGCTCGAGGAGAAGGCGCATTTCCGCGACCTCGAGCGCGAGTACGCCGGCAGCCACATCGCACGCCTGCAGGAGAACACTGCGTCGAGCATCGAGACCAGCTCGCTGCACCTGGACCTGATCAGCGACCTCAAGCGCATCAACTCGCACATCTGCTCGATCGCCTACCCGATCCTCGATTCCGCCGGCGTGCTGTCGCAGACGCGCATCCGCCATTCCAAGCTCGCCGAACTGCCGGACGACAGCCGGCAGCAGCGCTGACGTCGTGAGCGCAGCGCGGTGATCTCCGCGCCGGTGCTCGCCGCGGTGCTGGTCGGCGCGCTGCTGCACGCGTCGTGGAACGCGCTGATCAAGGGCGGCCGCGACAAGTCGCTGGACACCGCCCTGATCCACGGCATGGGCATCGTCATCGCGCTGCCGGTGCTGCTGTGGACCGGGCTGCCGGCACGCGGCGCGTGGCCCTTCCTGGCCGCGTCGATCGTGGTCCACCTGGGCTACTACCTGGCGCTGGTCGGCGCCTACCGGCATGGTGACCTGGGACTGACCTACCCGGTGATGCGCGGCCTGGCGCCGCTGCTGGTGGCGATGGCCAGCGCCGCGGCGATCGGCGAAGCCCTCGGCGGCGCGGCCTGGGCCGGAGTGCTGGCGGTCAGTGCCGGCGTGATCACGATCGGCCTGTCGCGCAGCAGCGTCGGCGGCCATCCGGGCAAGGCCTTGCGTTACGCGCTGGCCAACGCGGCGATCATCGCGCTGTACACGGTGATCGACGGGCTCGGCGTGCGGGCGTCGGGCAATGCGCTGGCCTACGTCGCCACGCTGTTCGTCTTCGAAGGCCTGCCCTACTTCGCGCTGGTGATGTGGCAGCGCCGTGCGCAGTTCGACGCCACGCTGCAGCACCTGCGCTGGCGCTGGCCGCTGGCGCTGGCCGGCACCGCGGCCTCGTTTGGCTCCTATGCGATCGCGCTGTGGGCGATGACGCAGGCGCCGGTGGCGATGGTCGCCGCGCTGCGCGAGACCTCGGTGCTGTTCGCCGCCGCGCTCGGCGCGCTGTGGCTCAAGGAAGGATTCGGGCCGCTGCGTGCCGCCGGCACGCTGCTGGTCGTCGCCGGGGTGATGGCGCTGCGGCTGGCCTGACCCCGCGCGGCTCAGCGCCGCGGGTCCATCGCCAGCGCGTGCGCGTGGATCAGCGCCGCTTCCAGCGTGTAGCGGCCGGCGGCCAGATCCTCGGTCAGCGTGGCCGCGTCGACGCAGGCGAAGCCGGCCACCTCGCCGTCCTGGTTCTGCGGCGCCAGCCGCGGCAGCACGGCCTCGAACAGCGTCGCACGCTCGACCATGTAGCCCTCGGCGACCGGCCGGCGGATCTGCAGGTGGCCGAGCGGCTGCAAGGCGTCCAGCTCGGCCAGGCGCAGGCCGGCTTCCTCCCAGGTCTCGCGCTGCAGCGTCGTCATGACCGTCTCGCCGGCGGCCATCAGCCCGCCGACCAGCGTGTCCCACATCGACGGGTCGGTGGCCTTGTCGTGGGCGCGCTGCTGCACCCAGAAGCGGCCGTCGGCATGGCGGCCGACCAGGTGCACCGCGTGCGTGGTGATGCCCAGCGGGCGCACCGCTGCGCGTTCGATCGCGCCCTGCACCTGGCCCTCGGCATCGGTGACCGGCAGCAGTTCGTTGCGCCAGCGCCCGGCCAGGGCCTGCTCGCGCAGCCACCAGGCCAGTTCGGCCAGCGTGTCGTCGTCGTGCGAGCCGATCTGCCAGGCGCCGCCGGCGGCCTGCAGCGGCAGGCCGGCATCGGCCATGCGCTGGCCCAGCGCCGGCTCGATCGAACCGATCTCGGCGCGGCCCAGGCGCAGTGGCTCGCGCGGCCGCAGCGGCGGCTGGGCGGCGCGCCGGCGCAGTTCGTCCAACCAGGCCGGCTCGCTCACGGCGCCGACTCCGCGAGCAGCGCACGCAGCCCGGCTTCGTCGAGCACCGCGACGCCCAGCTCGCGCGCCTTGTCGAGCTTGCTGCCGGCTTCCTCGCCGGCGATCACCCAGTGCGTCTTCTTCGACACCGAGCCGCTGACCTTGCCGCCCGCGGCCTCGATCAGCTCCTTCGCTTCGTCGCGCGACAGCGTCGGCAGCGTGCCGGTCAGCACCAGTGTCTTGCCGGCCAGCGGCTTGGGCGCCGTGTCGGCCTGCACACCCTCGTGCTCGGCCCAGCCGACGCCGACCGCACGCAGCTGCTCGACCACCTCGCGGTTGTGCGGCTGCTCGAAGAAGGTCCGGATGCTTTGTGCGACCACCGGGCCGACGTCGTTGACCTCGAGCAACTGTTCGACGGTGGCATCCATGATCCGATCGATGCCGCCGAAGTGCTTGGCCAGGTCCTTGGCCGTCGTCTCGCCAACATGGCGGATGCCCAGGCCGTAGAGGAAGCGCGCCAGCGTCGTCTGCTTGCTCTTGTCCAGCCCGGCCAGCAGGTTGGCGGCGCTCTTCTCGCCCATGCGCTCCAGCGCTGACAGCTTGGCCAGCCCCAGCGTGTACAGCTCGGGCAGCGTGCGCACGATGCCGGCATCGACCAGTTGCTCGACCAGCTTGTCGCCCAGGCCCTCGATGTCCACCGCGCGGCGCTGTGCGTAGTGCAGGATGGCCTGCTTGCGCTGCGCCGGGCAGTAAAGGCCGCCGCTGCAGCGCCAGTCGACCTCGCCCTCCTCACGCGCGATGGCGCTGCCGCACACCGGGCATTGGCCGCCCAGGCGCTGGTACAGGTCGAAGGGCTCGCCGACGTCCGCCGGCCGGCGCTCGAGCACCACGCCGACGACCTCGGGAATGACGTCGCCGGCGCGGCGCACGATCACCGTGTCGCCGATGCGCACGTCCTTGCGCCGCGTCTCGTCCTCGTTGTGCAGCGTCGCGTTGCTGACCGTCGTGCCGCCGACGAACACCGGCTCCAGCTTGGCCACCGGCGTCAGCTTGCCGGTGCGGCCGACCTGGATGTCGATGCCGCGCAGCAGCGTCATCTGCTCCTGCGCCGGGTACTTGTGCGCCACCGCCCAGCGCGGCTCGCGCGAGACGAAGCCGAGACGCTGCTGCAGCGTGCGGTCGTTGACCTTGTAGACCACGCCGTCGATGTCGAAGGGCAGCGAATCGCGCTTGGCACCCATCGCGCGGTGGAACTCGACCAGGCCGTCGGCACCTTGTGCCACCACGCGGTCCGCACACACCGGCAGGCCCATCGCCTGCAGCGCGTCGAGCAACGCGGCGTGCGTGGCAGGAATGTCCCAGCCCTGCACCTCGCCGAGGCCGTAGGCGAAGAAGCTCAGCTTCTTGTCGGCCAGCGCGCGGCTGTCGAGCTGGCGCACTGCGCCGGCGGCGGTATTGCGCGGGTTGACGTAGGTCTTCTCGCCCTTGCTGCGCTGCGCCTCGTTGAGCGCCTCGAAATGATCGCGGCGCATGTAGACCTCGCCGCGCGCCTCGATCACCGGCGCGTCCACGCCGAGCAGGCGCAGCGGAATCTGCCCGATGGTGCGGATGTTGTGCGTGACGTCCTCGCCAGTCTCGCCGTCGCCGCGCGTGGCGGCCTGCACCAGCAGGCCACGCTCGTAGCGCAGGTTGATCGCCAGGCCGTCGAACTTCAGCTCGGCGGCGTATTCGATCGGCGGCATCGTCCTCGCCCAGTTCGAGCTCGCGGCGCACCCGCGCATCGAAGGCCTGGGCCCCGGTCGCCGTGGTGTCGGTCTCGGTGCGGATCGACAGCATCGGCACCACGTGCCGCACCGGCACGAGCCCGGGCAGCACCGTGCCGATCACCCGCTGCGTCGGCGAGTCGGCGCTCAGCAGCTCCGGGTGCGCCGCCTCGATCGCCTGCAGTTCCTGGAACAGGCGGTCGTACTCGGCGTCGGGGATCTCCGGCGCATCGAGCACGTAGTACAGGCGGGCGTGGTGGTTCAGCGTGTCGCGCAGTTCGGCGGCGCGCACGGCAGGGTCCGGAGAACTCATGCGCCGATTGTCGACCAGCCGGAGCCGGCCCGCCGGCACTGCGTGATCAGCTGAACAGCCGGCGCGCGGCGGCCGAACCGGCGGCGAGGTCGCGCGAGGCCAGTTCGTCGTAGAGCCTCGTCAGTTCGCTGCCGATCACCGCGAAGCTCTCCGCGCCGAGCGGGTGGCCGTTGTCGTCGACCACCTCGGCGTCCATGCCCAGCGACAGCGCCTGCGCGCTGGCCTGCCAGGTGACGAAGGGTTCGCTCGCCGCATCGGTCTGCGGCACGTCGAAGCTGAGCGTCACGTCGCGCAGCGCCGACTGGTTCGGGTCGTCGGCCAGCGCCGCCTGCGAATCGAAGGCCAGGACCAGCACCGGCGGCGCGCCCTCGTCGACGCCGGGCAGCACCAGCCGGCCCGGCACCATGCCCGGCACGAAGCCGTGCCGCGCCGCATGCTGCTGGATGAAGCCGACGCTCCAGGCCACCGAGCGCGAGCGCAGGTGCACCGCGAGCTGGGCGTCGTGGTCGCCGGCGAACTGGTCGAGCTCGCGGGCGCGCGCCACGGCCTCCAGCATGTCGGGGAAGTCGGCCATCGCACCGATGCCGTCGGCGAAGGCCTGCACCTTCTGCACGAACTCGGAATACTCGATCTCGTTGAGCGCACCGCCGCGGTTGGCCAGCTGCACGCCGGCCTGGAACTCGCCGTAGCGCTGGCCGGCCGCGGGCGGCTCCCAATCGCGCGTCACGGCGTTCAGGCCCTCGACGAAGAAAGGCTTGTTGCCGGCGCGGCGTGTAGTCGGCAGGTGGGAGATCGCCATTTCGCCGCTGATCTGCACCTCGACCGAGAGCGTGGCGACCGCGTCGATCAGCGCGTCGAGGCGGACCGCAATGCGGCGTGGCGCACGCAGTTCGGCGGCCGGTGCCGCCAGGCCATCGTCCGGCGGCACCGCCTCGAGCGACGGCTCGGCACCGGGTTCGCCGAGCACCGGCTCGCGCACCTCGGTGGGCTTGGGTGCCACCACGCGCCGCGGCTGCGCACGGCGTGCCTGCCACCAGGCGTGGCCGGCCATCGCCACCAGCACCGCAGCACCGAAGAGAGCCAGCGCAACGGTCAGGCTCATGCCGTGCCTGTGCTCAGGCCGCTTCGGCCATGCTGACCGCCGCTTCCATGTCGACCGCGACGATGCGCGACACGCCCTGCTCCTGCATGGTCACGCCGATCAGCTGCTCGGCCATCTCCATCGCGATCTTGTTGTGGCTGATGAACAGGAACTGCGTGCCCTGTGCCATCTCCTTGACCAGCTTGGCGTAGCGCTCGGTGTTGGCGTCGTCCAGCGGCGCGTCGACCTCGTCGAGCAGGCAGAACGGCGCCGGGTTGAGCTGGAAGATCGCGAACACCAGCGCGATCGCGGTCAGCGCCTTCTCGCCGCCGGACAGCAGGTGAATGGTGCTGTTCTTCTTGCCCGGCGGTTGCGCCATCACCTGCACGCCGGCGTCGAGGATCTCGTCGCCGGTCATCACCAGCTTGGCGTTGCCGCCGCCGAACAGCGACGGGAACATGCGGCCGAAATGTTCGTTGACCTGGTTGAAGGTGCTGCCCAGCAGGTCGCGCGTCTCCAGGTCGATCTTGTGGATCGCGTCCTCCAGCGTCCTGATCGCCTCGCCCAGGTCGGCGTTCTGCGCGTCGAGGAAGGTCTTGCGCTCGCGCGCGGCGGTCAGCTCGTCGAGCGCGGCGAGGTTGACCGCGCCGAGCGCGTTGATCTCGCGGTTGATGCGGTCGATCTCGCCCTGCAGGCCGTAGAGCTTGACGCCCCCGGCCTCGATGCCCTGGGCCAGCGCTTCGAAGTCGACGTTGGCGGCGCTCAGCTGCTCGAGGTACTGCGCGCCGCCGAGCTGCGCCGCCTGCTCCTCGAGCTGCAGCTTGGTGATGCGGTCGCGCAGCGGCTGCAGGCTCTGCTCGTGCTGCAGGCGCTGCTCCTCCGAGCGGCGCATGCGCAGCGTCAGGTCGTCGTATTCGCTGCGTTTGGCGCCCAGCGCGGCCTCGCGTTCCAGCTTCAGCGCCAGCGCGGTCTGCAGGCCGGCCTGCGCGGCGGCGTCGGTCAGGCGATCCAGCTCTTCCTGCAACTGCTGGGCGGAGGATTCATTGGCAGCCACCTGCTGCACGGCGGTCTCGATGCCGCGCTGCAGTTCGCCGCGCCGCGCCGCCAGCGAGCGGGCATGGAACTGCGCCTCCTGGCTCTGCCGCTCCAGCGCACGCAGTTGCTCTCTTGCCTCGGCCAGCTTGCGCTCGGCGCCGATCACGCCTTCGTCGAGCTCGGCATGGCGCTCCTGCGTGGTGGCGAGCTGCATGTCCAGCTCCTCGAACTTCGCCTCGCCGGTGGCGCGGCGCTCGTTCAGCTCGTCGAGCTGGCCGTCGAGCTCGGCGAGTTCCTCGTCGAGCTGGGCGCGGCGTGTGCTGGTCTGCTCGGCGAGCTGCGACAGGCGCAGCAGCTCGACCTGCAGCTGGTGGGCGCGCGTCTGTGCCTCGGCGGCGTCGCGGCGCACCGTGGCCAGCCGTTGCGAGGCTTCGGTGTAGGCCGCCTCGGCGCGTACCAGCGCGCTGCGCGACTCGTCGGCGATCAGCGCCTGCGCTCGCTGCTGGCGCTCCAGGTTCTCGATCTCCTGGGCACGCGCCAGCATGCCGGCCTGTTCCGAATCGGGCGCGTAGAAGGCGACCGCGAACTGGCTGACCTGGTGGCCCTCGCGGGTCATGATGACCTCGCCGTGCGTCAGCTTGCCGCGCGCGGCAAGCGCTTCGTCGATGGTCGCGGCGGTGTAGACACCTTCCAGCCAGTCGTTGAGCAGCGCCTTCAGGCCGGCGTCGCCGAGGCGCAGCAGTTCCGACAGCCGCGGCAGCGTCTGGTGGGTGTTGGCGATCGCCGCCTGCGGCGGCGTGTAGAAGGCCAGCTTGGCCGGCGGCGCGTCGTCGGCGAAGGCACGCACCGTCTCGACGCGGCCGACCTCCAGCGCGTTGAGCCGCTCGCGCAGCGCCGACTCCAGCGCCGTCTCCCAGCCGGGCTCGATGTGCACCTTGGTCCACAGGCCCTGCAGGCCGTCGAGGCCGTGCCGGGCCAGCCAGGGCTTCAGCTTGCCTTCGGTCTGCACCTTCTCCTGCAGCGCACGCAGTGCTTCCAGGCGCGCGCTCAAATCGGCCTGCTTCGCCGACTCGGCATTGACCTGCTCCTGCTTCGCGCGGCGCTCTTCGTCGAGCGCCGGCACCTGCTCGCCCAGCTCGTGCAGCCGGGCATCGGCGGTGGCCTGCGCCTCGTCGGCGACCGCGGCCTGCTGCTTCAATTCGCCCAGGCGCTGCAGGTCGGGCGTGGCGAGCTGCTGCTTCTCGGCGGCCAGGCGTTCGCGGCGGCCGTTGAACTGGCGGCGCTGCTCGTCGATGTTGCGGCTGTCGGCGGCGAGCAGCTGGATCTGCTGCTGCACCTGCGCGACGACGTTGCGCTGCTCGTTGCTCCGGCCCTGCGCGGCGCGCACCGCGTCCTCGAAGCCGGGCAGGTTGCCGGACTGTTCCTCGGCCTGCGCGGCCAGCACCTCGCCCTGCTCCTCGGCAGCGGCGATCTGCTCGGCGATCTGGCCGAGCTCGTCCTCGGCCTGCTGGCGGCGCTCGTCCCACTGGTCGTTGCCGGCCTTCAGCTCGGCCAGGCGCTGCTCGACACGGGCGCGGCCTTCGACCACGTAGCGGATGCGCTCTTCCAGCCGGCTCACTTCCAACGCCGCTTCGGCGAGCAGGCCCTGCGCGCCGTGCAGCTCGTCGCTGGCCGCGTAGTGCGCCTGGCGGATGGTTTCCAGCTCGGCCTCGCCGTGGCGCAGCTCGGCCAAACGTGCCTCGAGCGCGTTGGTCGCCTCGAGATGCGCCTTCTTGACCCGTTCCTCCTCGCTGGCCGCGTCGCGGTGCTTGAGGAACCACAGCTGGTGCAGCTTCAGCTCGCCGCTGCGCTGCAGGCCGCGGTACTGCTGCGCCACCTCGGCCTGCTTCTCCAGCTTGTCGAGGTTGCTGGTCAGCTCGCGCAGGATGTCCTCGACGCGGGTCAGGTTCTCGCGCGTGTCCTTCAGCCGGTTCTCGGTCTCGCGGCGGCGCTCCTTGTACTTCGAGACGCCGGCGGCTTCCTCGAGGAAAAGGCGCAGCTCCTCGGGCTTGGACTCGATGATGCGGCTGATCGTGCCCTGGCCGATGATCGCGTAGGCGCGCGGGCCCAGGCCGGTGCCGAGGAACACGTCCTGCACGTCGCGGCGCCGCACCGGCTGGTTGTTGATGTAGTAGCTGCTGGTGCCGTCGCGCGTCAGCACGCGCTTCACGGCGATCTCGGTGAACTGGTTCCACTGGCCGCCGGCGCGGGCGTCGGCGTTGTCGAATACGAGCTCGACGCTGGAACGGCTCGCCGGCTTGCGGTTGCCCGAGCCGTTGAAGATCACGTCCTGCATCGACTCGCCGCGCAGCTCGCTGGCCTTGCTCTCGCCCAGCACCCAGCGCACCGCGTCCATGATGTTGGACTTGCCGCAGCCGTTGGGCCCGACCACGCCGACCAGCTGGCCGGGCAGCTGGAAGTTGGTCGGCTCGGCGAAGGACTTGAAGCCGGACAGCTTGATCGAGTTCAGGCGCATGGGAGAGCGATGGGCTGCTCAGCGTGAGGGCGCTGGAGCCCTCTGCCAAGTCCTTGATTCATATGAGAAAACCCGCGATGTCGCGGGTCGTCTGCGGGGCGGGATGATAGCATCGCGGCCCCGCCGAAACCCTCTCCAGTCGTGACCGCCATGGCCAGCAAGCCTTCCGCCCGCCCCAAGCTCAATCAGCGCCCGATGCCGCCCAACCCGCCCAGCGCGCCGAGCAAGGAACTGCACGTCTTCCCGAATCCGGCGCCCGAGCGCGACTACGTGATCCAGTTCCAGGTGCCCGAGTTCACCTGCCACTGCCCGCTGACCGGCCAGCCCGACTTCGCGCACTTCACGATCGACATGATCGCGGACAAGCTCTGCGTCGAGCTGAAGAGCCTGAAGATGTACTTCTGGAGCTACCGCAACGAGGGCGCCTTCCACGAGAAGGTGACCAACACCATCCTCGACGACATCGTCAAGGCGACCAAGCCGCGCTTCATCCGCATCACCGCCAAGTGGTACGTGCGCGGTGGCATCTACACCAACGTCGTCGCCGAACACCGCGGCAAGGGCTGGAAGCCGCAGCCGCGCGTGGACCTGCCGGCGCATCCGGCGCAGACTGGCTTGATCTGAAGCGGCCGAGCCGCGGCCGAGTGCGCCACCGATAATCCGCCGATGAACCCGCTGCTCGCGCGCCTGCACCCGTATCCGTTCGAACGACTGCGCGAGCTGACGCGCGGCATCGTGCCCAACCCGGCCTTCAAGCCGATCGGCCTGGGCATCGGCGAGCCCAAGCATGCGACGCCGGAGCTGATCAAGCGCGCATTGACCGACAACCTGGCCGGCCTGGCCAGCTACCCGGCCACCGCCGGCGAGCCGCGCCTGCGCGAAGCCTGCGCCGCATGGATGCAGCGCCGCTACGGCGTGACGCTGGATGCCGGCACGCAGGTGCTGCCGGTCAACGGCTCGCGCGAGGCGCTGTTCGCGCTGGCGCAGACCGTGGTCGACCCGACGAAGCCGGGCGCCACCGTCGTCTGTCCGAATCCGTTCTATCAGATCTACGAAGGCGCGGCGCTGCTCGCCGGCGCGCAGACCGCGTTCGTCAACAGCGACCCGGCACGCAACTACGCGCCCGACTGGGCCAGCGTGCCCGACGAGGTCTGGGCCCGCACGCAGCTGCTCTACGTCTGCTCGCCGGGCAACCCGACCGGCGCGGTGATGCCGCTGGCCGAATGGAAGCTGCTGTTCGAGCTGAGCGACCGCCACGGCTTCGTGATCGCCTCCGACGAGTGCTACTCGGAGATCTACTTCCGCGACGAGCCGCCGCTGGGCGGGCTCGAAGCGGCGGCGCAGCTCGGCCGCCGCGACTTCCGCCGCCTGATCGCGCTGACCAGCCTGTCCAAGCGCTCCAACGTGCCGGGCATGCGCTCGGGTTTCGTCGCCGGCGACGCGGCGATCCTGAAGCAGTTCCTGCTCTACCGCACCTACCACGGCAGCGCGATGAGCCCGGTGGTGCAGGCGGCCAGCATCGCCGCCTGGACCGACGAGGAGCACGTGGTCGCCAACCGCAACCTCTACCGCGCCAAGTTCGCCCGGGTCACGCCGCTGCTGGCCGACGTGATGGATGTCGCGCTGCCCGACGCCGGCTTCTATCTGTGGGCGGGCGTGGCCGGCGGCGACGACGTAGCCTTCGCGCTGCAGTTGCTCGCTCAATACAATGTGGCGGTGCTGCCCGGCAGCCTGCTCGCGCGCGAGTCCGGTGGCATCAACCCCGGGGCCGGTCGTGTGCGCATGGCCCTGGTGGCCGGCGTCGACGAATGCCTCGAGGCTGCGCAACGCATCGTTTCCTTCATCCAAGCCCGCTGAGCCATGAGCCAACAACTGCAGAACATCATCGACCTCGCCTGGGAAAGCCGCGCGACGATCACCGCCGTCAACAGCCCCGAGGTGCGCGAAGCGGTCGAGCAGGTGATCGCCGACCTCAACGCCGGCCGCCTGCGCGTCGCCGAGCGCCAGGGCGTCGGCCAGTGGACCGTCAACCAGTGGGTCAAGAAGGCAGTGCTGCTGTCGTTCCGCCTGAACGACAACCACGTGATGCGCGCCGGCGACCTGAGCTTCTTCGACAAGGTCGAGACCAAGTTCGGCCACGTCAGCGAGGACGCGATGCGCGCCACCGGCATCCGCGTGGTGCCGCCGGCCGTGGCGCGCCGGGGCTCGTATCTCGCGAAGAACGTCGTGCTGATGCCCAGCTACGTGAACATCGGCGCCTACGTCGACGAAGGCACCATGGTCGACACCTGGGCCACCGTCGGCTCCTGCGCGCAGATCGGCAAGAACGTGCACCTGTCGGGCGGCGTCGGCATCGGCGGCGTGCTCGAGCCGCTGCAGGCCAACCCGACCATCATCGAAGACAACTGCTTCATCGGCGCGCGCTCGGAAGTCGTCGAGGGCGTGATCGTCGAGGAGAACTCGGTGATCTCGATGGGCGTCTACATCGGCCAGAGCACCAAGATCTACGACCGCGCCACCGGCGAGGTCAGCTACGGCCGCATCCCGGCCGGCTCGGTGGTGGTCAGCGGCAACCTGCCCAGCGCCGACGGCAAGTACAGCCTGTACTGCGCCGTGATCGTCAAGCGCGTCGACGCGCAGACCCGCGCCAAGACCAGCATCAACGACCTGCTGCGCGCCTGAACGGGCATCAACTCGACACTCCGGGAGGATCGGCATGAGCGGTGGAAACATGGAGCGTGTGCTTCGCCTGATGGCGGAGAAAGGCGCGTCGGACGTCTACCTGTCGGCCAACTCGCCGATCCTCATCAAGATCAGCGGGCAGCTGCTGCAGCTGTCCGACCAGCCGCTGACGCACGCGCAGCCGCGCCAGCTGCTGGCCGAACTGCTGACGCCGACGCAGCTGGAGGAGCTCGACGACACCGGCGAGCTGAACATGAGCGTGGGCCTGCCGGGTGTCGGCAGCTTCCGCCTGTCCGGCTTCAAGCAGCGCGGCTCGATCGCCGCGGTGTTCCGCTGCATCCCGGTGGTCATCCCGACGCTGGAGAGCCTGAACGTCCCGCCGATCCTGAACACGCTGATCCTCGAGAAGCGCGGCCTGATCCTGATGGTCGGCGCGACCGGCACCGGCAAGAGCACGACGCTGGCGTCGATGCTGGAGCAGCGCAACCAGCAGATGGCCGGCCACATCCTCACCATCGAGGACCCGATCGAGTTCCTGTTCACCAACAAGAAGTCGGTGGTCAACCAGCGCGAGGTCGGGCGCGACACCAACACGCTGCAGGTCGGCCTGAAGAACGCACTGCGCCAGGCGCCGGACTGCATCATGATCGGCGAAATCCGCGACCGCGAAACGATGACCTCGGCGATCTCGTACGCGCTGTCGGGCCACCTGGTGCTGTCGACGCTGCACGCCAACAACTCGTACCATGCGCTGGGGCGGATCCTGTCGTTCTACACGCCGGAGGCGCGCCCCGCCCTGCTGGCCGACCTGGCCGCCGGCCTGAAGGCCGTCATCTCGCAGCGCCTGGTGCGCGCCGTCTCCGGCGGCCGCGTGCCAGCGGTGGAGGTGATGCTCAACACCAAGCTGGTCTCCGAGCTGATCGAACAAGGCGACTTCACCGGCGTCAAGGAGGCGATGGAGAAGTCGCTGGCCGAGGGCTCGCAGACCTTCGAACAGGACCTGGCGCGCCTGATCACCACCGACATGATCACCCGCGACGAAGGCCTGGCCTACGCCGACTCGCCGACCAACCTGATGTGGCGGCTGCAGAACGACATGTCGCCGGTGTCGCGCATCCAGCCGAAGAAGGAAGAGACCGACGACCAGCCGACCTTCACCGACATCCAGCTCGATGTGCGCGGAAGAGTCGAGCACGATGTCGGGCCTGCTTCGCCCGAACTGAGCGAGATGTCGCGGACGCTGCACCTCGTCGAACAGCTGATCGCCTGCCGCTCGGTGACGCCCGACGACGGCGGCTGTCAGCAGATCGTCCGCGAGCGCCTGCTGCCGCTGGGCTTCGAGTTCGAGACCATCGTCTCGGGGCCGGCCGACTTCCGCGTCACCAACCTGTGGGCGGTGCGTCGCGGCAGCGATGCGGCTGCGCCGCTGCTGGCCTTCGCCGGCCACACCGACGTCGTGCCCACCGGCCCGCTGGAGCAGTGGCGCAGCGACCCCTTCGTGCCCACGCACCGTGACGGCCGGCTGTACGGCCGCGGTGCCGCCGACATGAAGAGCTCGCTGGCCGCGATGGTGGTCGCCAGCGAAGAGTTCCTTGCCGCGCAGCCGGCGCACCGCGGCTCGCTCGCCTTCCTGCTGACCAGCGACGAAGAAGGCCCGGCCAACGACGGCACGGTCAAGGTGGTCGAGTGGCTGCGCGCGCAGCGCGAGCGTGTCGATGCCTGCATCGTCGGCGAGCCGACCTGCGTCGATCGGCTCGGCGACATGGTCAAGAACGGCCGGCGCGGCTCGTTGTCCGGCAAGCTGACGATCCGGGGCGTGCAGGGCCACATCGCCTACCCGCACCTGGCGAAGAACCCGATCCACCTCGCCGCGCCGGCGCTGGCCGAACTGGCGGCGATCGAATGGGACCGCGGCAACGCCTACTTCCCGCCGACCAGCTGGCAGATGTCCAACATCCATGGCGGCACCGGCGCGACCAACGTCATTCCCGGCGCGCTGGTGGTCGACTTCAACTTCCGTTTCTCGACCGAGGCGACGCCCGCGTCGCTGAAGCAGCGTGTGCACGCGGTGCTCGATCGCCACAGCCTGGACTACGCGCTGGACTGGACGCTGGGCGGCGAGCCGTTCCTGACCCCGGTGGGCACGCTCAGTGAAGCGCTGGCCGGCGCGATCCGGGCCGAGACCGGCGTGACGACCGAGCTGTCGACCACCGGCGGCACCTCCGACGGCCGCTTCATCGCGAAGATCTGCCCGCAGGTGGTCGAATTCGGGCCGCTGAACGCGAGCATCCACAAGATCGACGAATGGGTCGAGGTGGCCAGCCTCGAGCCGCTGAAGAACATCTACCGGCGCACGCTGGAGACATTGCTGACATGAAGCTCATCGCCCTGATCACCGCGCAAAGCGCCCGCCTCAAACAGGCGGGCGTTTCGTTTGGCCACGGCACCACCAACGCCTTCGACGAAGCCGCCTGGCTGGTGCTGTTCGCGCTCGGCCTGCCGTTCGACGCGCTGGAGGAACGCGCGCAGCGCGAGCTGTCGGCCGAGGACGAAGCCAAGGCCACCGCGCTGGTGACGCAGCGCATCGAGACACGCAAGCCCGCGGCCTACCTGACCCAGGAAGCCTGGCTGCAGAACGTGCCCTTCTTCGTCGACGAGCGAGTGATCGTGCCGCGCTCCTTCATCGCCGAACTGCTCGCCGACGGTGAAGGCGAAGGCACGCTGGACGCCTGGCTGTCCGACCGCACGAAGAAGGTGCTCGACCTGTGCACCGGCAACGGCAGCCTGGCGGTGATCGCCGCGATGGCCTACCCCGAGGTCGACGTCGATGCGGCCGACCTCTCGCAGGACGCGCTCGACGTGGCGCGCATCAACGTCGACCGACACAAGCTCGGCACACGCATCCGCCTGCTGCAGTCGGACCTGCTGAACGCGGTGCGCGGGCCTTACGACCTGATCCTGTGCAACCCGCCCTACGTCAACAGCGCGAGCATGGCCAAGCTGCCGGCCGAGTACCTCGCCGAGCCGGCCCTGGCGCTGGCCGGCGGCGACGACGGCATGGATCTGGTGCGGCGCATCCTGCGCGACGCGCCTGCGCAGCTCAACGCCGAGGGTGTGCTGGTGCTGGAGATCGGCAACGAACGCTGGAACTTCGAGCGTGCCTTCCCGCGCGCCGAGGTCGCCTGGCTGCCCACCAGTGCCGGCGACGACCAGGTGCTGCTGATGACACGCGACGCATTGGTCAAGCTCGCCCGCCACCTCGAGAGCTGAATCCATGCTGGTACTGAACGACATCTCGCTGCGACGCGGCGTCAAGCTGGTGCTGGACCACACCAGCGTCACGCTGCAGCCGGGCGAGAAGATCGGCCTGGTCGGCCGCAACGGCGCCGGCAAGTCCTCGCTGTTCGCGCTGCTGACCGGCAAGCTGCACAGCGACGGCGGCGAGGTGCAGATGCCGCCGCGCTGGCAGCAGCCCGGCGGCATGGCCGAGGTGGCGCAGGACATGCCCGAGACCGACGAAGGCGCGACCGACTTCGTGCTGCAGGGCGACATCCCCTTGATGCTGGCGCAACAGCGCCTGGCCGCCGCCGAGGCGGCCGACGACGGCCACGAGATCGCCGAGGCGCACCACGCCATCCAGGACGCCGGCGGCTTCGACGCCCGTGCCCGCGCGCAGGCCATGCTGATGGGCCTGGGCTTCCGCTCGGAGCAGCTCGACGCGCCGGTGAACAGCTTCTCCGGCGGCTGGCGCATGCGCCTGCAACTGGCCCGCGCGCTGATGTGCCCGGCCGACCTGATGCTGCTCGACGAGCCGACCAACCACCTGGACCTGGACGCCCTGGTCTGGCTGGAAGCCTGGCTGCAGCGCTACGCCGGCATGCTGATCGTGATCAGCCACGACCGCGAGTTCCTCGACGCCATCACCAAGGTCACGCTGCACCTCGACGAGACCAAGCTGACCCGCTACGGCGGCAACTACACGGCGTTCGAGGAGATGCGCGCCGAGCGCATCTCCTTGCAGCAGGCCAGCTACGCCAAGCAGCAGGAGCGCATGGCGCACCTGCAGAAGTTCATCGACCGATTCAAGGCCAAGGCCAGCAAGGCCAAGCAGGCGCAGAGCCGCGTGAAGGCGCTGGCACGCATGGAGAAGCTGGCGCCGGTGCTGACCGCCAGCGACTTCCAGTTCGAGTTCCGCGAGCCGCTGAGCCTGCCGAACCCGATGCTGGCGTTCTCGGACCTGGCCTGCGGCTACCGGGCCGAAGACGGCACGCAGACGCGCATCGTCTCCGGCATCGACCGCTCGGTGCTGGCCGGCCAGCGCATCGGCATCCTCGGCGCCAACGGCCAGGGCAAGTCGACCTTCGTCAAGACGGTGTCGCGCGAACTGTCGGCGCTGGCCGGCACGATGACCGAGGGCAAGGGCCTGGTGATCGGCTACTTCGCGCAGCAGGAACTCGACGTGCTGTCGCCGGCCGACGGGCCGCTGATGCACATGGTGCGGCTGGCGCGCGATGTCGGGCCGCCGGCGCGCGAGCAGGAGCTGCGCGACTTCCTCGGCTCGTTCCGCTTCGTCGGCGACATGGTCACGCAGCCGGTGGGCACGCTGTCCGGCGGCGAGAAGGCGCGCCTGGTGCTGGCCATGCTGGTCTGGCAGCGCCCCAACCTGCTGCTGCTCGACGAGCCGACCAACCACCTCGACCTGACCACGCGCGAGGCGCTGTCGATGGCGCTCAACGAGTTCGAGGGTACGGTGATGCTGGTCAGCCACGACCGTGCGCTGCTGCGCGAGGTCTGCGACGAGTTCTGGCTGGTCGCCGGCGGTGCGTTGAAGCCCTTCGACGGCGATCTCGACGACTACCAGAAGTGGCTGCTCGAACAGTCGCGCGAGGCCGCCAAGGCGGCGTCGGCGCAATCGCGCAAGCTGCGCGAAGAAGCCACCCCGGCCAGCCGCAAGGAAGACCGCAAGGCCGCCGCCGCGGCGCGGCAGGCGCGCGCCGACGAGGTCAAGCCGCTGAAGAAGGAACTGACGCTGACCGACCACCGCATGAACGTGCTGTTCGGCGAGCGCGAGAAGATCGAGGCCTCGTTCGCCGACGCTTCGCTGCCGCCGGAGAAGCTGGCCGAGGCCGGCAAGCGGCTGAAGACCGTCAACGACGAGATCGAGCGGCTCGAGGCCCGCTGGCTCGAGCTGAGCACCCGCATCGACGAGATGAGCTCGGCCGGCTGAGCGCCGCGCCGGTGACCCTGCGTTCAGTCTGGGTATTTACATTGCACACAATTCAATTGCTCGATTGAAAGTACAGTCTCGCCATGGCTCGCACGACGACCTCCACCGCTCCGGCCCAGGCCACCCATTGGCAGCAGCTCGACCAGCAGCTGTGCTTCGCGTTGTACTCGGCCTCGCTGGCCACCACCAAGCTCTACAAGCCGCTGCTCGAGCCGCTGGGCCTGACCTACCCGCAGTACCTGGCGCTGCTGGTGCTGTGGGAACGTGACGGCCTGAGCGTCGGCGAACTCGGCGAGCGCCTGTTCCTCGACTCCGGCACGCTGACGCCGCTGCTCAAGCGCATGGAGGCCTCGGGCTGGCTGAGCCGCGCCCGCGCCGCCGACGACGAACGCCGCGTGCTCGTCCACCTGACCGCCGAAGGCCGCGCGCTGAAGCGCCGTGCCGCATCGGTCCCCCGTGAACTCGCGGCCGCCACCGGCTGCAGTGCCGACGAACTCGTCGGGCTCACCCAGCGCCTGCAGCAGCTGCGCACGCAGCTGCTCGACGCCCCCATCCTGTCCCACCACGCCTGAAGGAGGCACACCATGGCTCTCGAAAAGATCCTCTACACCGCCCACGCCACCACCACCGGCGGCCGCGAAGGCAAGTCGCAGTCCGACGACGGCAAGCTCAGCGTGACGCTGGCGCCGCCGAAGGAGATGGGCGGCAACGGCAACGGCACCAACCCCGAGCAGCTGTTCGCCGCCGGCTACTCGGCCTGCTTCATGGGCGCGATGAAGTTCGTCGCCGGCACGCAGAAGAAGCTGGTCCCGGGCGACGCCTCGATCAGCGCCGACGTCGGCATCGGCCCGATCCCGGCCGGCTTCGGCATCCAGGTCGCGATGCGTATCAGCGTGCCGGGCTGGTCCAAGGAAGACACGCAGGCGCTGGTCGACGCCGCGCACAAGGTCTGCCCGTACTCGAACGCGACGCGCGGCAACATCGACGTGACGCTGACGGTGGTCTGAGCCGCCGAAGCGAGGCGCCTGTGCAACTGCGCAGCGCAGGCGGCTCACCTCAGGCCGACGCTGGCCAGCTTCGCAGGGCCTTCGCTCTGGCCTGAGCCGCCGAAGCGAGGCGCCGTCAGGCGTGCATCAGCTGCAGCATCAGCTCGATGCGCGCCTGCACCGGCGTCAGCGTGCCGGCGGCGGGCAAACCGTCGCCGGTCTTCATCTGCACCGGGCCGTTCAGGCAGCGTGTGCTGCGCCAGACCGTGACGCCCGCGCCCTGCGCCTCGGCCAGCGCGGCTTCGAGGGCGTGATGCAGGCTGCCGTTGCCGGTGCCGGCGACGACGATGCCCTTCACCCCCGCTGCCACCAGCGCCCGCACGCCGTCGGCTCGCGCCCCGGCATGGCTGGTGATGATCTCCACCCAGGGCCATCCGCCCTTCTCGACGAGGTCCAGCCCGAGTGCCTCGCCCGCCGGCCAGTCGCGCAGCCGCCTCAGCCGACCTTCCTCGAGGTAGCCCAGCGGCCCGGCATCCCCCGAGCCGAACGCGTCGACGCGGTAGCTGTGCACCTTGCGCAGGTCCAGCGCCGAATGCGCCGTGCCGGCAAGCACCGCCATCACGCCGCGCGCGCCGCTCTCGTGCACCAGCGTCACCGCATCGAGCAGGTTCTGCGGGCCGTCGCGCAGCAGCGCGGTGGCCGGGCGCATCGCCGCGGCCAGCACGACCGGCTTGATCGGCGCCAGCAGGCGCTGCAGCGCATAGGCGGTCTCCTCCAGCGTGTCGGTGCCGTGGGTGATCACGACACCGGCGATCTCGTCGCGCGCCAGCAGCTCGGCGACCCGCCGGGCGAGCACGGCCCAGACGGCGAATTCCATGTCCTTGCTGTCGAGCTGCGCGATCTGCTCGGTGATCAACGGCACCTCGCGCAGCGCCGGCACGGCGTCGACCAGCGCCCTCACGCCGAGCTGCGCAGCGGTGTAGCCGATGTTGTCGCCGGGGTCGGCAGCGGTGCCGGCGATCGTGCCGCCGGTGGCCAGCACGGCCACGGTTCCTGTCCTGTCTTGCATTTTCTTCAAACTGGATGAAAATACAGCCACTGGACATTCATCCAGCGACGCTTTCATTCCCGCCCAGGAGTGCCCGTGCAGGAAAAGCCCAAACTGACCGACCGCCAGCAGCAGATCCTCGACCTGGTGCAAAGCGCCATCGAGCGCACCGGTGCGCCGCCGACGCGCGCCGAGATCGCTGCCGAACTCGGCTTCAAATCGGCCAATGCCGCCGAGGAGCACCTGCAGGCGCTGGCGCGCAAGGGCGTCATCGAGCTGGTCGGCGGCACCTCGCGCGGCATCCGCTTGAAGTCTGACACATTGCGTGCGCTCAACGAGTCGCGCGGCAAGCAGTTCACGCTGCCGCTGCCCAGCCTGGCGCAGCTGTCGCTGCCGCTGATCGGGCGTGTCGCCGCCGGCAGCCCCATCCTCGCGCAGGAGCATGTCGACCAGACCTACCTGGTCGAGGCCAGCATGTTCCCGCGCCGGCCCGACTACCTGCTCAAGGTGCGCGGCATGAGCATGCGCGACGCCGGCATCATGGACGGCGACCTGCTCGCCGTGCAGAAGGCCAAGGACGCGAAGAACGGCCAGATCGTCGTCGCGCGGCTGGGCGACGAGGTGACGGTGAAACGCTTCCGCCGCACGCGCGGCGTGGTCGAGCTGATCCCCGAGAACCCCGACTTCCAGACCATCGTCGTGCAGCCGGGCGAGGAAGACTTCGAGCTCGAGGGCCTGGCCGTCGGCCTGATCCGCAACAACATGCTGATGTGATCGCGATGAGCCCGGCGCCCGTCATCAAGGCCCCGAAGGCGGCCACCGCGGCCGAGTGCCGCGAACTCGAGCAGTTGCCCAACATCGGCCCGGCGCTGGCCGCCGACCTGCGCCTGATCGGCATCCGCACGCCGGCCGAGCTGCGTGGCAAGGACGCCTTCGTGCTCTACCAGAAGCTGTGCGCTGCCACCGGCCAGCGCCAGGACCCTTGCGTGCTCGACACCTTCATGGCCGCCACCGACTTCATGCGCGGCGCACCGGCCGCGCCGTGGTGGAAGTACACGCCGCAGCGCAAGGCCTTGTTCGGCCAGGTCTGAGTCCTGCGCCCCGGCTCTTCAGCGTTGCGGCTGCAGCAGCAGCGTGTGTTCGGCCGCCCCACCCCACACCGGCACGTACTCCACCTTCGCCCAGCGCTGCACGAAACTGCCGTACAGCGGTGACAGGGCGAGGCCCGACTGCCCGGTCGAGTGCATGAAGCGCGACTGCGCCGGGTCGGCGAGGTCGTAGACCGCGCGCAGCGACGGGCCGTGCTCGTCGAGGTACAGCTCGCCGGTGCTCGTATCGGGCTTCAGGTTCACGCGCGACACGTTCACCGTGTAGGTGTCGCCACCCACCGGCGCACGCAGCTCGAACCAGCGCGCCAGCCACTTCACCTTGCTGAACGGTCGGTGCTCGCTGCGCGCCTGGTGGGCGCGGTCCCAGCGCCAGGCGGCCAGGTCCGGCCCCTGCAATGCCTGCAGTTCGTCGAGCGCACGTGTCAGCGCCGCCGCGTTCTGCTGCGCACAGGTCTCGGCAGCGGGGGTCGTCTTGTCGTCGCACCACCAGGCGTCGTCGCGCTCCATCACGCCTTCCAGCGCGTCGCGGTAGGCGCGGGTGCTGGCCGTCCAGACCTTCTCGCCGGCCTCGTCGGCGAAGATTCCCTGCGCCAGCTGGCGCGCCCACGCCCAGAAGATCAGCGGCGCCGCCTTGTCGCCGGCCATGCGGCCGTCGAAGCCTTCCAGCTGCTTCTGCGCCGCCGCCGCCAGCGGATGCTCCGAGGCAGCGCGGCGCAGCACCGGCAGCAGGCGCACGGTCGCCAGCGACAGTTCGTCGGCCTGCATCGCCTGCAGATCGGCCAGCGAATGTTTGTCCTTGGCCGCCAGCATCTGCTCGATGCGCTGCATGCGGTAGGGCGCGGCCCACTCGCTGGTCAGGTAATGCGGGTAGTCGACCGGATGGATGCGCTGGTTGGCGGTGGCGATCCAGCCGCGCGCCGGGTCGAGCTCGCGCGGCGTCGCCGTCGGGTCGAGGTAGCCGGCCCAGTCGTAGCGCGCCTCCCAGCCGGGCGACGGCACCTGGCCCTTGAGCTCGTTGTCGGGTTTGCGCAGCGGCACACGTCCGGCCGAGACCACCGCGATGCGGCCGGCCCGGTCGGCCACCACCATGTTCTGCATCGGCGCGACGTAGCGCGCGGTGGCGCGCACGAACTCGTCGACCGAGCGCGCCTGGGTCATGTCGGCGCTGGCTTCCAGCGTGCCGGCGTCCGGGTCGAGCGCCGTCCAGCGCATCGCGATGGCATAGCTCGGCGTGGCCGCAGGGCCGGTCAGGCCATCGGCGGCACCGCCGTCGGAGATCACCGGGCCGTGGCGCGTCGTGCGCACGGTCAGCGCCACGTCGGCCTGGCCCTTGACCTTGATCGTCTCGGCAAAGGTCTCGAACGGCTCCCAGCCCTGCGGCGTCTGGTAGCGGCTGGCGTCGCCCGGCTGGATGCGCTCGAGGTAGAGGTCCTGCACGTCCGGGTTGGTGTTGGTGAAGCCCCAGGCGATGTGGTCGTTCTGGCCCAGCACCACGCTCGGCAGGCCGGGCATGGTCGCGCCCGCCACCTTGCCCTGCGGCGTCTCGATGCGCGCGAAGTACCACAGCGCCGGCGCGCTGAGCTTGAGGTGCGGGTCGTTGGCCAGCAGTGGCGTGCCGGTGGTGGTGTGCGAACCGGCCACCACCCAGTTGTTCGAGCCGACGCCCTCGATGCCCGACTCCGGCGCCGCCGCCAGCGCCTGACTGCCCAGCCGGCCGTCGACCTTCAGGCCGCGGAACAGCGCCGCGTAGTCGGCAGTGACCAGCGGCTTGTCGCCAGGGTACGGCGGCAGCAGCTGGTTGATGCGGTCGACCGGCAGGCGCAGCGCCAGGCGCATGCGCTGCAGCTCGTTGCTCCAGTTGCCGCCCAGGTCCCAGGCCATCATGATCAGCCAGGCCAGGCTGTCCTCGGGCATCCAGCGCTCGGGCTGCAGGCCGAGGATGACGAACTCGGGCGGACGGGCCTTCATCTCCTGCTGGACGAAGGCGTTGACGCCGGCGCTGTAGGCGGTCAGGTTGGCCCGTGCACGCGGCTCCAGGCGTGCCCATTGCGCCGCGGCGGCACGCCTGACACCCAGCGCGCGCAGGAAACGGTCGGTGTCCAGCGCCGGCGCGCCGAACGCCTCGGCCAGCCGGCCGGAGCCGATGCGCTTGTGCGTCTCGAGCTGCCAGAGGCGGTCCTGGGCGTGCAGGAAGCCGAGCGCGAAGGCAGCGTCGTCGGCACTGCCGGCGCGGATGGTCGGGATGCCGAACGCGTCGCGCTCGATGCGCACCTCGGCGGCCAGCCCCGGCAGGTTCAGCGCGCCGTCGGTCTGCGGCAGCGCCCTCGTCCGGTACACCGCGAACGCTGCCGCCGCCACGGCGGCGAGCAGCAACAGGCCCCAACCCAGCCAACGAAGTCCCCTCGTCATTCTTCTGTCTCCATCGGTCGATCGTTCCGGCTGCACAGCTTACGTTACAGCGTGAAATAACGGCGCTTTGCGCCGCTTCTCTGTGCGCCACACCGTGTCACAGCGGTTCACACTGTTGACATGCCCGCACTTCGACGGGAGGAACGCTACACCATGCTCTCGCACTCGCCGCAACCTCGCCCCTCCGATGCGCGCACGCGCCCGGCACGGCTGGAGATCTGCCCGCCGCAACGCGGCCGCAGCGGCGGCGACTGGAAAGCTCGCGTCAAACAGTGGTTCACCGCGGGATGGCCGGGCAGCCCGGGTTCCGACAACCCGGATCAGGGCGCCTCGCTGGCACTGGCCGATGCGCGCCGCGACTTCTTCGCTGCCGTCGCCGACCTCGAACTGCCTGCCGCCGCCACGCTGCTCGACCGCATCGAATTCGCCCGCTCGCTGCGCGAGTTGTGGCACCTGCGCGCCGAGGTGTTCGCGCTGGTCTCGCTGGAACTCAGCCAGCTCGAAGCCGACCGCCGCCTGGCGTCGCTCAATGCGCACTTCCCGTCGCGCTCGCCCCGCTCGGGATTCGGCGGCCTGACCAGCGGCAAGGACATGTGGCCCTGAGCCGCCGGAGCGAAGCGCCTGTGAAACTGCGCCGCGCAGGCGGCTCACCTCAGGCCGACGCTCTCAGCGTGAGCTCAGCGCCAGCTTGACGCCCAGCCCGACGAACATCGCGCCGGCCAGGCGCTGCAGCCAGGGCCCGAGCCGTCCGGCCCCACCCCGCTGCGACAAGCCCGACGCGACGCCGCTGGCCACCCAGGCGATGACCAGGTTCACGCCGGTGCCGCCGAGGTTGAACAGCGTTCCCAGCAGCAGCAGCGCCATCGCCTGACCGGGCGCGCCGGCATCGATGAACTGCGGCAGGAAGGCGAGGAAGAACAGCGCGACCTTGGGGTTCAGCGCATTGGTCAGCGCACCCTGCCAGAACGGGTTGCCGCCCGGCGGCGGCGCGGCGCTCGGCGCGGCCGGTTCGCGCCGCCGCGCCAGCAGCATCTGCACACCGGTCCAGACCAGATAGCCTGCGCCGGCCCACTTGACGACGTTGAAGGCCAGTTCGGAGGCTGCCAGCAGCGCCGACAGGCCCACCGCCGCCAGCAATGTGTGGAACAGGCAGCCGGCGCCGACACCCAGCGCCGCCAGCAGCCCGGCGCGGCGGCCACGGGCGGCGGCGCTGCCGGCGACGAACAGCATGTCCGGCCCCGGCGTCAGGTTCAGCAGCAAGGCCGCGCCGACGAACAGCGCCAGGTCGTGCACCGGCAGCCCGAGGCTCAAGACAGCGTCCCGAGGAAGTCCGCCTTGCCCAGCGGCACGCCGTTGTGGCGCAGCAGGCCGTAGGCCGTGGTGACGTGGAAGTAGAAGTTCGCCTGCACGTAGTGCTTCAGGTAGAACTCGCCCTTGAGCACGATGTTGCCGTCGCGGCGAGGCACCACGATGTCTTTCTGCTCCGAGCCGTCGATCGCGTCGGCCGGCACCGAGCCGATGAAGTCCAGCGTCTTGCGGATGCGTTCGCGCAGTTCGGCGAGGCTGGCCTCGTTGTCGTCGAACTTCGGCGCGTCGACGCCGGCCAGCCGTGCAACGCCGAACTTGGCTGCGTCGCAGGCGATCTGGATCTGCTTGGTGAAGGGCAGCATGTCGGGCGCCAGACGGGCCGCCAGGTAGACCGACGGATCGAACTTCTTCGCCTGGGCATGGGCCTCGGCCTTGTCCAGCCATTGCTGCAGGTGGCCGAGCATGCGGGTGAACACCGGCACGCTGGCCGAATACATCGAGATCGACATGGATCGCTCCGGGGAGGGCTGCGGTAGCCCACGATCCTAGCGGTGCGGCGCCCGGCGTGCACAATCGGGAGCGAGAGCCCTCCGCCCGCGCCGCCGTGAACATCATCATCCTCGACGACTACCAGGACGCCGTGCGCAAGCTGCAATGCGCCGAGTTGCTGGAACACCTGAACGCCAAGGTCTTCACCAACACCGTCAAGGGCATCGGCCAGCTGTCGATCCGGCTCAAGGACGCCGACGTGCTGGTGCTGATCCGCGAGCGTACCCAGTTCCCGCGCCAGCTGCTCGAGAAGCTGCCGCGCCTGAAGCTGCTGTCGCAGACCGGCCGGGTCGGGTCGCACATCGACATCGAGACCTGCACGCGGCTGGGCATCGCGGTCGCCGAAGGCGGCGGCTCGCCGGTGGCCGCCGCCGAGCTGACCTGGGCGCTGATCATGGCGGCGATGCGCCGGTTGCCGCAGTACATCGGCAACCTCAAGCACGGCGCCTGGCAGCAGTCGGGGCTGAAGGCGGCGTCGATGCCGCCGAACTTCGGCATCGGCATGGTGCTGAAGGGCCGCACGCTGGGCGTCTGGGGCTACGGCAAGATCGGCCAGATGGTCGCCGGCTACGGCCGCGCCTTCGGCATGACCGTGCAGGTCTGGGGCAGCGAGGCCTCGCGGCTGCGCGCCGCCGCCGACGGCCATCAGGCAGCCGAGAGCTGCGAGCAGTTCTTCGAGGCCTGCGACGTGCTGTCGCTGCACCTGCGCCTGGCCGAGAACACACGCGGCATCGTCAAGCTCGAAGCGCTGTCGCGCATGAAGCCGACCGCGCTGCTGGTCAACACCTCGCGCGCCGAGCTGATCGAGGAAGGCGCCCTCGTCGGCGCGCTGAACCGCGGCCGACCGGGCATGGCGGCGGTCGACGTGTTCGAGAGCGAACCCATCCTGCAGGGCCACCCGCTGCTGCGCCTGGAGAACGCGGTCTGCACGCCGCACATCGGCTACGTCGAGCAGGACAGCTACGAGCTCTACTTCCGCGCGGCGTTCGAGAACGTCGTCAACTTCATCCAGCAGAAGCCGACGAACATCGTCAACCCGGAAGCGCTGCGTGTGATCCGATGAGCGACGAGGCAGCCCGCGGCGGGCCCGGCGCCGGGCCGCCCCAAGCGGGCCCGCGCCCCCCCGGGGGGCCGGTCGGCGTACCCGACGAGCGGGGGGCACACATCCGTTGGGCGCTGCTGAGCGGCAACTTCGTCATCGGCTGCGGCGTGATGGTGGTGGCCGGCACGCTCAACGACCTGGCCCGCTCGCTGCAAGTGTCGGTGGCGCTGGCCGGCCAGCTGATCACGATCGGCGCGGTGGTGATGGGCCTGTGTGCGCCGCTGCTGGCCGGCTGGGTGGCCGGCTTCGACCGCCGCCGGCTGCTGGCCTTCGCGCTCGCCTGGTACGCCGCCGGCCATGCGCTGTCGGCGCTGATGCCCGACTACGCGCTGCTGGCGCCGGTGCGCGCGCTGTGCATGCTCGGCGCCGCCGTGTTCACGCCGCAGGCCGCCGCCGCGATCGGCCACATGACAGCGCCCGAGCAGCGCGGCCGGGCGATCACCTTCGTCTTCCTCGGCTGGTCGGTGGCGTCGGTGATCGGCATGCCGATCGCCGCCTGGCTGGGCGAGACCTTCGGCTGGCGCGTGGCCTTCGCTGCCGTGGCGCTGCTGGCGGCCGCTGCCTCCGCCTGGGTCTACGCGGCCATGCCCGATGGCGTGAAGCCGGCGGCGCTGTCGCTGGCCGCCTGGCGCGAGGCCCTCACCCACCCGGTGCTGATGGCCATCGTCGCGGTCACCGCGCTGCAGAGCGCCGGCCAGTTCACGTTGTTCTCCTACATGGCGCCGTACTACCGCCAAGTGCTGGCCGCCACGCCGGCGCAGATCAGCGGCCTGTTCTTCTGGTTCGGCCTGTTCGGCCTGATCGGCAACGTGCTGCTGACGCGCAACATCGACCGCCTCGGCGCGGCGCGCTGCGTCGCGCTGGCATTGGCATCGACCACGCTGTCGCTGCTGGCCTGGCCGCTGGCGGCAGGCTTCGCCAGCATGGCCGTCGTGCTGGTGCCCTGGGCACTGGGCTGCTTCTCGACCAACTCGGCCCAGCAGGCACGGCTGGGCCTGGCCGCGCCGCTGCTGGCGCCGGCGCTGATGGCGCTGAACACCTCGGCCATCTACCTCGGCCAGGCGGTCGGTGCGGCCAGCGGTGGCGTGCTGCTGGCGCACTCGGGCTTCGCCTGGCTGAACGGCGTCGGCGTGCTGTGGATGCTGGTGGCGATGGCGCTCAGCGCCTGGGCCGCGGCGCGTGCGCGAAGGCCTGCATGATCGACACCCTCACCCCACGGTCGCCGGCCGAGCTGTTCTTCGCCTTCAACCGCCTCGCGCTGCAAGGTTTCGGCGGTGTGCTGGCGGTGGCCCAGGTCGAGCTGGTCGAGCGGCGCCGCTGGCTGTCGCGCGAGGAGTTCGTCGAGCTGCTCTCGGCCAGCCAGGTGCTGCCCGGGCCGAACATCGTCAACCTGTCGCTGATGCTGGGCGACCGCTGGTTCGGCTGGCGCGGCGCCGCTGCGGCGATCGGCGGGCTGACGCTGGTGCCGCTGGCCATCGTGATGGCGCTGACGCTGGTCTACGACCGATTCTCCGACCTGCCGGCGGTGGCCGGCGCGCTGCGCGGCATGGGCGCCGTGGCCGCCGGGCTGGTGATGGTCACCGCGCTGAAGCTGGTCGGCACGCTGCGCAGCAACCGCCTCGGGCGCTGGTGGTGCCTGGTCGTCGCGGCGGCCACCTTCGCGGCGATCGCGCTGGCGCGGCTGCCGCTGGTGGCGGTGATCACGACGATCGGCCCGCTGGCCTGCGCGCTGGCCTGGTGGAGGCTGCGGCCATGAACGGGCTGAGCCTCGCCGACCTGCTGGGCCTGTGCGGCCACTTCATGCTGCTCAGCCTGCTGGCGGTGGGCGGCGCGATCACCACCGCGTCGGACATGCACCGCTACGTCGTCACCGAACACGGCTGGATCAGCGACGCGCAGTTCACCAGCTCGATCGCGATCGCCCAGGCGGCACCGGGGCCGAACGTGCTGTTCGTCGCGGTGATCGGCTGGAACGTCGCCGGCGCGGCCGGCGCGCTGGCCACGCTGGTCGGCACCATGCTGCCGTCGACGCTGCTGGTGCTGGCGGTGTCACGCTGGGCGGCGCAGCGCCGCGAGAGCCGCGGCGTGCGCGCCTTCGTCACCGGCATGGCGCCGCTGACGCTGGGCCTGCTGCTGGCCACCGGCTGGGTGCTCGCCGAGCCCTTCGTGCGGGTGCCGGCGCAGCGCTGGGGCGCGCTGGCGCTGATCGGCATCTCGATCGCCGTGATGCTGTGCAGCAAGCTCAGCCCGATGTGGCTGGTGGCGCTCGGCGCCGTGGTCGGCGCGGCGGGCGGGATCTAGCGCAGGTTCAGGCGAGCGCGCGGTCGAGCAGTTCGGGCAGGCCCGCCAGCTCCTCGGCCACCGGGGCCGGCAGGCCGTCCCAGCCGGAGTCCAGCGACTGCGGGACCAGCACGTCGGCGCCGCCATCGGCGGTGCGCCGAACCTGCACGCTCAGCGGCACATCGGGCGCCGAGTCGGCCGATTCCATCAGCACCGGCGTGCCGCCGACGCTGGACGCCAGCACGATCAGCGAGCCCTGCGGGCCGATCCGTGCGATCACCTCGTGGCCATGCGCACGCGCGGCCTGCTCGATGCGCTGCATCGTCTCCTGGACGCTGTACGGACTGTGGCGCAGCACGCGCATCGAACCGGCGAGGCGCTCGTCGTCGAGCACGTCGCGACCGACGCAGAGGGAGGCCATCACGACCGCGAGACTGCCGGTCATCCAGAGGCGGAAGGGAGTGCGCAGCGTCTTCATCCGTACACCCTAACCGCCGCAGGTGTCAGCTGCAAGGCATGCGGCGCTTCATCGTGTAAAGAATCGAAAGGCGCGACCTGAGGCCGGTCAAGGCGACGTCAGCCCTTCACTTGGTGCCGAAGATCTTGTCGCCCGCGTCACCGAGGCCGGGGATGATGTAGCCCAGCTCGTTGAGGTGGCTGTCCACGGAAGCGGTCCAGCAGCGCACGTCGGGATGGGCCTTCTGCAGTGCAGCAATGCCTTCGGGCGCAGCCACCAGCACCAGGGCACGCACGTCCTTGCAGCCACGGCTCTTCAGCAGATCGATGGTCGCGATCATCGAGCCGGCGGTGGCCAGCATCGGGTCGACGATCAGCGCGGTGCGCTCGTCGAGGTGGCCGACGAACTTCTCGAAGTAGTGCTCGGGCTGCAGCGTCTCATGGTTGCGCGACAGCCCGACCACGCTGACCTTGGCGCTGGGGATCATGTCGAGCACACCATCGAGCATGCCCAGGCCGGCCCGCAGGATGGGCACCACGGTGACCTTGCGGCCGGCGATGCGCTGCACCTCGGTCGGGCCGCTCCAGCAGTCGATGGTGGTGGCCTCGAGCGGGAAGTCGGCCGTGGCCTCGTAGGCCAGCAGCCGCGCCAGTTCGTGGGTCAGCTCGCGGAACTTCTTGGTCGAGATGTCGGACTCGCGCAGCAGCCCGACCTTGTGCTTGACCAAAGGGTGGCGGACGTCGATGACAGGCATGGCGCGGCGGTGAGTCGTTGGATGGCCGCAGTCTAGCGGCCGGCCGCTTCATGCGCCGCTGCTCAGGCGAACAGCCGCGGCAGCAGCTGCGCCGCGGTGCCGCGCAGCAGCAGATGGGCCTGGTCGTCGATCTCGCTCGGATGCGGATTGAGGATCGCGACGAAGGCACCGCCGCGCCGTGCCTGCGCGGCCAGCCCGGCCGCCGGCCACACCGCGCCGGAGGTGCCGACCACCAGCATCAGCTCGGCGGCGCGGGCGGCACGCTCGGCCGCGTCGATCGCGCCGGGCGGCAGCATCTCGCCGAACCAGACCACGCCCGGTCGCACCCGGTTGCCGCAGTCGGCGCAGCGCGGCGGACGGCCCGGCACGGCCGACGCGGCATCGCAGCCGGGCGTGCGCGCGCAGCGGTCGATCCAGCGGTCCGCGAGGATGTCGCCGTGCAGGCGGATGGTCTCGACGTTGCCGGCACGCTGGTGCAGGTCGTCGACGTTCTGCGTGACCACCGTCAGCACGCCGGGGCGGCGGCGGGCGAACTCGCCGAACGCGAGGTGGCCGGCATTCGGCGTGGCGGCGCGCACGCCCTCGCGGCGCTCGGCGTACCAGTCCCACACCAGCGGCGGGTCGGCGCGGAAGCCCTCCTCGCTGGCCAGCCGGGCCGGGTCGAAGCGCGCCCACAGGCCGCTCAGGGCGTCGCGGAAGGTGGCAATGCCGCTCTCGGCCGACATGCCGGCGCCGGTCAGCACGACGATGCGCGACGCATCGGCGATGCGCACTCGCAGCGCGGCCAGTTCGGCGGCGCTGCCGTTCGTCCAGTTCGCTTCGGAAGCAGGCATTGCGGATTCTCCGGAACAGGCGGAGTATCGGTCGCATCGCCGCCCGCCACGGTGGCGTGGGAGAGTGTCATGGCCCAGGTCACCGCCCACACCGCGCTCGAGATCACCACGATCGACTTCAGCGGCGACTGGCTCAACCCGGCCAACAGCATCGTGCTGCGCGACAACGTCAATGTCGCCAGCGCCCAGGGCCGCGTCTACGAAGACGAGCTGCGTGTCACCATCGGCGAGGAGCCGCGCTGGAACGACCACTGGTGCGGCACCGGCCTGGCGTTCAACCCGACGACGCGCGCCATCACCGCCGGCACGCTGACCGGCTTCTTCGCGACCGATTTCAACGGCAGCAGCCATGTCGAGCAGTTCGCCGTCGAAGGCATCTCCTACAGCGCGGTGGCGTTCTACAACGCGATGGTCAGCGCGACGGCGGCCGACGACCTGGCGATGGTGCGCAGCTTCTTCGCCGGCAACGACACCTTCAACCTGTCGCCGGGGGCCGACGACGTCTGGGCCTGGACCGGCAACGACACGCTGCGCGGCTTGGCCGGCAACGACACGCTGAACGGCGACGCCGGCAACGACTGGCTGGATGGCGGCAGCGGCGTCGACACGATGCGCGGCGGCACCGGCAACGACGTCTACGTCGTCGAGCGCAGCACCGACGTGGTCGTCGAGGCCGCCGCGGCCGGCACGGACACCGTGCGCAGCAGCGTCAGCCGGGCGCTGGGCAGCAACCAGGAGAACCTGGTGCTGACCGGCAGCACGGCGATCAACGGCTCGGGCAACACACTGGCCAATGCGCTGCTCGGCAACGCCGCGGCCAACACGCTCAACGGCGGCGCAGGCAACGACATCGTCAACGGCGGTGCCGGCAACGACCGCCTTACCGGCGGCACGGGGCTGGACAGCTTCCGCTTCACGACCGCGCCGAACTCGACTGGGAACGCCGATCGCCTGCTCGACTTCAGCAGTGCCGACGACCGCCTGCAGTTCGACAACGCCGTCTTCACCGCGCTGGGCGCCGCGGGCGCGCTGCCGGCCACGATGTTCCGCCTCGGCACGACGGCCGCCGACGCGACCGACCGCATCGTCTACAACCAGGCCAGCGGAGCGCTGTACTACGACGCCGACGGCAGCGGTGCCGGCGCCGCGTTGCTCGTCGCCACGCTGGTCGCCGGCACGCCGCTGGTGCTCGCCGACGTCTTCGTCATCTAGCCGGGGCCTCGCGGCCCTCGCGCTGGCGCAGCGCTTCGTACAGGCAGATGCCCGAGGCCACCGACACGTTGAGGCTCTCCACCGCGCCCTTCATCGGCAGGCGCACCAGCAGGTCACAGGTCTTGCCGGTCAGCTGGCGCATGCCGCTGCCTTCGGCGCCGAGCACCAGCGCCACCGGGCCGGCGAGGTCGACGTCGTAGAGCGAGGCCTCGGCCTGGTCGGAGGTGCCGATCACGCGGATGTTGCGTTCCTTCAGCTCGTTGAGCGTGCGCGCCAGGTTGGTGACCATGAAGTACGGCACCGTCTCGGCCGCGCCGCTGGCCACCTTGGCCACGGTGGCGTTGATGCCCACCGCATGGTCCTTGGGTGCGATCACCGCGTGCGCGCCGGCACCGTCGGCCACGCGCAGGCAGGCGCCGAGGTTGTGCGGGTCGGTGATGCCGTCGAGCACCAGCAGCAGCGGGTCGCCCTCGACCGCGTCGAGCGTGTCGTCGAGCGAATGGCTCATCGCCACCGGCGTGACCCGCGCCACCACGCCCTGGTGGCGATGCGTGCCGCACAACTGTCTGAGGCGCTCGTCGTCGCTGTCGACGATCTTCGCGCCGGCTTCGCGCACACGCTCGACGAAGCTGCGCATGCGCTGGTCTCGCCGCGTGGCGTCGACATGCACCTCGATGACCGACTTCGGCGCCGTCTTCAGCCGCACGGTGACGGCATGGAAGCCGAACAGGACTTGTTTGCTCATGCCGGCATGGTAGCCGCCGGGCCTCGGGTACGATGCGCGCCGCCCTCACTGCCCTGCGCGGAGCCTCGTCCCATGCAAATGATCTGCCTCGATCTCGAAGGCGTGCTCGTGCCCGAGATCTGGATCGCGTTTTCCAAGCGCACCGGCATCACCGAACTGTCGCGCACCACGCGCGACGAGCCCGACTACGACAAGCTGATGCGCTACCGCATCGACCTGTTGAAGAAACACGGCCTGAAGCTGGCCGACATCCAGGACGTGATCGCCGGCATGGGGCCGATGGAAGGCGCGAAGGACTTCCTCGACGACCTGCGCAGCCGCTACCAGGTGCTGATCCTGTCGGACACCTTCTACGAATTCGCCCAGCCGCTGATGCGCCAACTCGGCTGGCCGACGCTGCTGTGCCACAAGCTCGAGGTCGACGAGCAGGGCTTCGTCACCCGCCACGTGCTGCGTCTGCCGGACCAGAAGCGCCACGCGGTCAATGCACTGCGCCTGCTGAACTTCCAGGTCATCGCCGCCGGCGACTCGTACAACGACACCGGCATGCTGCTATCAGCGCATGCCGGCTTCTTCATCCACCCGCCGGAATCCATCGTCGCGCAGTTCCCGCAGTTCCCGGTCACGCGCAGCTATGCCGAGCTGAAGGTGCAGATCGACCAGGCCGCCGCGCGGCTGCGCGGCGGCTGATGAGCCCGGGCGTGGTGCTTCAGCGGCGCCCGCGCGGCGCGCAGATGTCGCGCACCAGGCAGCGGGCGTAGCCCGGGTCGGTCTTGAGCAGGAACTGCACGCGGGCGGCCGAGGCATCGTCGGCGAAGTCGGCGAACACGCCGTCCACGCCCAGCTCGTAGAACGCCAGGTATTCGGCGGCCGGGCTGCCGGCGTAGTCGGCCGCCAGGCGGCGCTGCTCGCTTCGGAAGGTGTAGGCGTGCACCAGCAGGCCGGCGGCATGGGCGCGCTGCACCAGGTCGGTCGGCGGCAGCAGCTTGCGGTCGGCCTCGTTGACCAGGCCGTCGCCGTTGATGTCGGAACAGGCGCCATTGACCAGCGTGCAGGCCGAGCTGCGGATGTAGGGCTTCCACGGGCCGATGCCATCGGCATAGCTCGCCACCTCGGCCAGGCCGGCCGGCGTCAGCAGGTCGCTGAACAGCCCCGCGCGGCCGCTGACCACCCAGTCGTAGGGCTTGTCGTAGGGCTTGGCGTAGGAGATCGAACCGTCGGGCCGCACGTCGTCGGCGTCGACCAGCTGGATCAGCGGCAGCGGCGTGCGCGAACGCAGGTAGCGCAGGTTGGCGGTCTCGAAGGACTGGATGAACACCGGCGCGCCCTTGCGGTTCCAGCCGGCGCGCGTCAGCACCGCCAGCAGGCGGTCTTCCAGCGCCAGGCCGAGCTGCTGGTGGTAGGTCGGGTGCTTGGTCTCGGGATAGATGCCGATGCGCTTGCCCTTCTCGGCCGACTTGCGCTTCACGAACTCGATGATCTCGACCAGCGTCGGGATCTGGAACTTGCCGTCGAAGGCGGTGCCGCGCTCGGGCAGCGGCTGGATCGCGCGCAGCTGCTTGATCTCGGCCAGCGTGAAGTCGGAGGCGAAGAAGCCGGTCTCGGGCACGCCGTCGAGCAGCACCGTGCGCTGGCGCCCGGCGAACTGCGGCAGGTTCTTGACGTTGGTGGTGTTGATCAGGTTCGGCTCGTGGCGGGCGATCAGGTGGCCGTCCTTGGTGGCGACCAGGTCGGGCTCGACGTAGTCGGCGCCGAGCTCGATGCCCAGCGCGTAGGCCTCCAGCGTGTGTTCGGGCAGGTAGCCGTTGCCGCCACCGCGGTGGCCGATGACCAGCGGGCCGCGCGGCGCATCGTGGTCGTCGTCGTTGCCGTGGCCGAAGCTCAGGCCGGTGGAAAGGGCCAGCGCACAGGCCAGCAAGCCCGCATGCCAGCGGACAGTGATCTTCATCATGGGTCTCCTCGATGGGTCCGGTGCGATCCGCCCGGACGTTGTCACTCTAGGTCGGTGGCGTGACAGCGCCTTGACATCGAGGACGACGCTTCAGCGCCGCAGAGCCACCACCGCCATCATCGCGCCGATCAGCACCGGCTGGTGAACCATGTAGAAGCTCAGGCTCCAGCGCCCGAGCACGGCCAGCGGCGCCAGCGGCCGCGCCAGCGCGCCGGTGAACCAGCGGCGCCGATGCGCGAGCGCCCAGCGGCCGGCGGCCAGGCCCCACAGCATCACGCCCAGCCAGGGCAGGATGGGCGCGTAGTCCTCGGTGACCGGCTTGCGCGTGATCAGGCCGACCCAGTTGGTCCAGCGCGAATCGAAGAACGGGTGCTGCACGAGCTGCGGCAGCATGATCGCCACCAGCCCGAGCAGCCACAGCCCGCCGCGCAGCGGCGCCAGCAGCCGCGCGAGGACCAGCATCAGCGCGATGCCGTGCAGGATGCCGAAGCTGATCCAGCTGCGCGGGAACATCAGCGCGCTGCCGGCGCTGACCAGCAGCGCGCAGCCGGCGATCTGCGCCCAGCGGCGCCAGAAGCGTGGCCACGACTGGCCCTGCTCCACCGCGACCGCCTGGCCCAGACCGGCGCAGAACAGGAACAGCGAGACGATCGCGATGCGCTGCTGGGTCCACAGCGGGTCGGTGTAGAAGTTCTGCTGGATGAACCTGAAGTAGTTCAGGTCATAACAAAAGTGAAACACCGCCATCCAGACGATGGCCACTCCACGCAGCGCGTCGAGCCGATCGAAGCGTTCACCGGATGCCACAGGGAGCGTGAGAGTGATGACTTTCCGACGATAGCGCATGCTCACCTGACGGGTCCGCCGGGTATGCTTGGCGGCCCATGACCCTGCCCAGGACCACCGAGGACGATGTTCGACGCGAGCTGCTGCGCATCGCGTTGCACAACGCCGGGCGCAGCGTGTGGGCACAGGCCATCGTGGTGGGCTTCATCGTCTGGCTGGGCTGGCGTGCCGGTGCCCAGGAGGAGGCGGTGATCGCCGGCGTGATCGGCTACCTCGGCACCGCCTGGCGCTGGTGGCTGGCTCGGCGTTACGCCGAACCTGCCAGCCTCGACGAAGCCGGCGCGCAGGGCGCCAGCCGCCAGCTCGAGGGCAACGCCGCGATGGCCGGTGCCTTCTGGGTGGCCAGCGTGGTCGGCATCTACGCGCACCAGACGGGCAGCGAGGCCACGGCGTTCATGGTGATGGCCTGCGGCTCGACGGCGGTCGCCGCCTACTTCATGTCGCTGGTCGGCCACTCCTTCCTGCTGCTGGCGGTGCCGCAGATCGGCGCGGTGATCGCGGTGTGCACGCTGGTCGACAACGTGCGCTCGGTGCCTCTGGCGGTGCTGTCGGCGATCTTCGCGCTGACCATGTACCGCGCCGCGCGCGAGGTCACGCAGGCGACGACGCGCGCGGTGCGGCACGGCCTGGAGGTCGATGCGGCCAACGCCTCGCTGCAGCGCGCCAACGCCAAGGCCGAGGCGGCCAACGAGTCGCTGAAGCGCGCGAAGGAATCGGCCGACGCCGCCAACATGGCGAAGTCGCAGTTCCTCGCCACGATGAGCCATGAGATCCGCACGCCGATGAACGGCGTGCTCGGCGCGCTGGAACTGCTGCGCAGTTCCAAGCTCGACCCGCAGCAGCGCCGCCTGGTCAAGACCGCGGCCTCGTCGGGCGAGTCGCTGATGACCATCCTCAACGACGTGCTCGACCATTCCAAGATCGAGGCCGGCAAGCTCAGCCTGGCGCGTACGCCGCTGTCGCTGCATGCCACGGCCTCGTCGGTGGTCGCGCTGTTCCGCGCCAATGCCGAGGCCAAGGGCCTGACGCTGATGCTGGAGATCGACCCCGACACGCCCAACCGCGTGCTCGGCGACTCCCAGCGCCTGAAGCAGGTGCTGCTCAACCTGGTCGGCAACGCGATCAAGTTCACCGAGCGCGGCGGCGTCTCGCTGCGGCTGCGGCCCGGACGCGGCAACGGCGGGCGCGCGCGCGTCCGCTTCGAGGTGGTCGACACCGGCATCGGCGTGCCGCACGAGGCGCAGGACCAGCTGTTCCAGCCCTTTCACCAGGTCGACGGCTCGCGCGTCCGGCGTGCCGGCGGCACCGGCCTGGGCCTGGCGATCAGTCAGAAGATCGTCGAGGCGATGGGCGGGCGCATCGAGCTGGAGAGCCAGAGCGGCCGCGGCTCGCGCTTCCACTTCGAGCTGATGATCGAGATCGACCCGGATCCGCCCGACACCGACATCAACGACTCGGCAATGACCCCGCTGGACCCGCTGCCCTCGCGCCTGACCGGCACCGTGCTGGTGGTCGAGGACAACCCGGTGAACCGCATCATCGCCGAGGAGATGCTGGAGTCGCTGGGCCTGGACTGCATCGAGGCACAGGACGGCGTCGAGGCGCTGGACGTGCTGTCGCGCCGCTCGGTCGACCTGGTGCTGATGGACTGCCAGATGCCGGTGATGGACGGCTACACCGCCACCCAGCACATCCGCGCCCGCGAGGTGAAGCAGCGCCTGCCGCGCACGCCGATCGTCGCGCTGACCGCCAACGCCTACGACGAGGACGCCGCCCACGCCTTCGAGGTGGGCATGGACGCCCACCTGGCCAAGCCCTACACGCGCGACCAGCTGCGCGACATCATCTCGACGTGGTTGTGAGCGCGGCCGCGGGCCGAGCGCCGGGCCGCTCCCAAGCCGGCCCGCGATCCCCTCGGGGGATCGGCTCGCGTACACGCGAGCCGAGGCGCTGTCATCAAAGCGCGCCCCAGGCCGTCAGGCCGGTGCCACGCTCGCGCTCCTCGCCGAAGCCGGTGTTGCCACTGCGCAGTTCGCCCCAGGCGGTGTCGAGCTCGATGCGCTTGATCTCCTCGACCGCGCCGTCGTCGGCGCCGCCGGCCTTGCGCACCTGGGCGCGCGCCAGGCGCTCCATCAGGCGCAGGTCACGGGTGGTCAGCGTGAGCGCGGTCTCGGCCCACAGCTCGACCACCTCGAGCAGCGACTCGTAGGTGATCGGCGCGGTCAGCCGCTGCGCGTGCAGCGCCGCCAGCGTCCCGCGCAGGCGCGGGTCGATGGCGCGCACCACCTCGACGATGGCATCCTCGCCGGCACCGTCGTCGACCACCGCGTCGACCAGACTGCGCCGCACCAGCTGATCGGCGGTGAACAGCCGGCCGCTGAGGATCATGTCCTTGGCCACCGAGAAGCCAGCCTTGCGGATGGTCAGCGGCCAGGCGCCCATGCCGGGGAACAGGTTGAACAGCACCTCCGGGAAGCCGGCCTGCGCGCTGCGCTCGAAGATGACCTTGTGGAAGGGCAGCACCGACTCCAGCCCGCCGCCCAGCGTGTCGCCCTGCACCAGCACCGTGGTGTGCACGCCGCGTTGCGCGGCGTGCTCCAGCCACCAGACCAGGTCGATGCAGCGCCGGCCGTACATCTTCAGCGAGTCGATGTCCTGCGCGCGCACCAGCAGCACGAACAGCGCCAGGTCGCCGCCGAAGTTGAAGACCCCGGTGACGTCGGAGCTGAGCACCAGGTGGCGCACGACGCCCGGGTTCTCGGCGATGTCGTCGAGCACGCGCTGCATCTCGGTCAGCCCCGCCAGGCTGTAGCACTGGATCGGCTTGACACAGGTGCGCACGCGCAGCATGCCCAGCTCGCCCGTCCATTCCAGGCGCAAGTACTTGTAGGGCCGCGACAGCAGCCGCGGCACGCCCGCCGCATTAATGACGGGCAAAGTCATACGTTTTCGATGATTCGCGTGAAGTGATGAAAGTTGACCAGCGTGGCATCGACCACCGCTTCGCAGGCGGCCGGGTCGTCCAGCGTGTTGAGAATCTTGCGCAGGTCCGCCATGTGTTGGGCGTCCATGGTGGCGTGCGAGTTGATGAACGAGACGCCACGTTCGCCCTCGAGCAGCAGCGCCTCCTTGATCGCGGAGGCGAAGGGACCGCCGTAGACCGAGGCGATCACCTCGAGTGTGTAGAGCATGCCCAGCACAGAGCAAGGATGGTGCCTGTCGACCGCCCAGTAGTTGTAGCCGACCAGCGTGCGCGTGTAGGCCGACGGTTGGTAGCTCTCCGTGGCCGAGGGCGCGACGCCGACGGCCTCGAGGTCGTTGCGAACCCATTCCTCGTGGCCAGACTCTTCCTGCATGTGCTCGTAGAGGAAGTAGCGCACCTGCTTCTGTGCGTCGACGACGCGGCTGGCGGCGGCTGCGCTGATCGGGTTGAAGTGCCAGACCACGTGGTACAGCTCGAGCAGCAGCGTGCGGTAGCGCTCCAGCGAGAGACCCTTGGCCACGGCATCCAGCACCACCGGGTGCGTCTCGAAGGCACGGCGTGCCTCATCGGTGCGGACCACGAGGTCCGCGAAGAACATTGCCATTCAGTGCTCCAACGACTCACATCGGGTTCGTCTTCGGCCCCATGCCGATGACCCCTTTTGACCCATTGTGTGCAGGGACACGCGTTCGCACCAATAGTCAGGTTTGACAGGGTGGTCATTCGGCAGGACGCGCAGTGTGCGACGCGCTTGCCGGATCGCAAAGGCCGCAGACGCACTTCACGCGACCATCTGCGCAGGGCTGATCCCCCGGAGCCACAGCATGCCCGAGAAGCGTCGAATCCTTGTCATCCAGGGCCACCCCGACGTGACCGAGACCCACCTCGGCCACGAGCTGGCACATGCCTATGCCACTGCGGCGACGGCCGCCGGCCACCAGGTGCGCACCGTCACGCCGGCGCAGCTCGACTTCCCGCTGCTGCGCAGCCAGAAGGAATGGGAGCAAGGGCCACTTCCACCCGGCCTGCAGAAGGCGCAGGACGACATCGCCTGGTCGCAGCACATCGTGCTGTTCTTCCCGTTGTGGATGGGCGACATGCCGGCGCTGCTGAAAGGCTTTCTCGAGCAGGTGGCCCGGCCCGGCTTTGCGTTCCGCAAGAGTGGCGGCAACCCGTTCGGCCAGAAGGGGCTGACCGGGCGCTCGGCGCGCGTGGTGGTGACCATGGGCATGCCGGCGCTGGTCTACCGCTTCTACTTCCGCGCCCACAGCATCAAGAGCCTGGAGCGCAACATCCTCGGCTTCGTCGGCATCTCGCCGGTGCACGAGACGCTGATCGGCCTGGTCGACGCCCTCGGCGACGAAGGGCGCCTCGCCTGGGCGGCGAAGATGGCGGCGCTGGGCCGGCGCGCCGCCTGAGCCACGGCCCGGTCAGGCCGGGCGCACGCCGGGCGTGGTCCGCAGCCCGCTGAACTGCCAGGCCGCGAAGACCAGCACCGCGGCCGCCTGCAGGCCGATGAAGGCGTATCCGAATCCGCTCGGCCGCGGCGCTGCCAGTGCGGCCAGCAGCACGCAGTCGACCGCCCACAGCAGGTTCAGCACGATCGGCAGCCACGCCGCCGCCACCGGCACCGCCGCCCGCGTCGCCAGCCAGACCAGGTAGGCGACGTAGGGCAGCAGCGCCAGGCCGACCGGCTGCAACAGTGCGCTGCTCAGGCCGGTGACCGACTCGAGCCATGCCGGGGCAACGATCATCGGCAGCGCGCTGGCGCCGCTGGCGACTGCGTCGGCCCACAGGGCGCGGCGCAGCAGGGGGCTGGGGACGATGGGACGGGACATCGGGTTTCTCCTTCACGCCTGCGGCCCGGCCCCGATGGCCACGCAGCGCAGCGTCGCGGGACCGATGCTGGTCAGGCCGGCGCTGCGCGTCGATGACCTCGCAGGTCATCGCGGCCGCACAGGCGCTGCGCTATCGTGCCCGCCATGTCTGCCACCCTGCCCCTCGCCGCCCACGCATCGCAGCCGGTGGGCGCGCTGCTGCGCGACTGGCGGCAGCGCCGCCGGCTCAGCCAGCTCGACCTCGCCGGCGACGCCGACGTGTCGACCCGCCACCTCAGCTGCGTCGAGACCGGCCGGGCCCTGCCCAGCCGCGAGATGGTGCTGCGCCTGGCCGAGCGGCTGAACGTGCCGCTGCGCGAGCGCAACCGGCTGCTGACCGCTGCCGGCTACGCGCCGATGTTCTCCGAGCACCGCCTCGACGACCCGGCGCTGGCCGCCGCGCGCCAGGCCATCGAGCTGGTGCTCAAGGCCCACGAGCCCTGCCCGGCGCTGGTGGTCGACCGGCACTGGACGCTGGTGTCCTACAACCGGCTGATCCCGATGCTGCTGGCCGGCGTGCCGCCGGAGCTGCTGCAGCCGCCGCTGAACGTGCTGCGCCTGAGCCTGCACCCGCAGGGCCTGGCGCCGCGCATCGTCAACCTGGTGCAGTGGCGCCATCACCTGCTGTCGCGCCTGCAGCAGCAGGTCGAGGCCAGCGGCGACGCCACGCTGGCCGCGCTGGCCACGGAGCTCGCCGCCTACCCGCTGCCGCCGGGCACCGACACCACCCAGCTGCCCGCCCATGCGCCAGCGGTGGCGATGCCGCTGCAGTTCCGCAGCCATGCGGGGGTGCTGTCGCTGCTCAGCACGATCACGGTGTTCGGCACGCCGGTGGACATCACGCTGGCCGAGCTGGCGCTGGAGACCTTCTTCCCCGCCGACGAGGCCTCGGCGCAGATCCTGCGGCAGCTCGCCGACGAGGCGGCGGCAGCGCCCTGACGGCCCGGATTAGCGGCCGACGACCGCGTAGGCGCTGCCGTTGTCGCGCAGCCAGCGCTCGGCGAACGAGCAGTCCTGCTGGCTGGGGTGGAAGTCGGCCGCGAAGTAGCGCTTCCAGGGCCGGTAGATGTCGCGGATCAGCCCGCCGCGCGCGAACAGCAGCTGCCAGCCGCTGCGCCAGGTGCGCAGCCGGAACAGTTGCCCGTCGTGCCACAGGTTGCGCACCGTCTGGCGGAACACGTCGGCCAGGAAGTTGAAGGTGACGATGCGCATGAAGCGCGCCCGCCAGAGGTCGTTGCCACCGAGCGCGCGGTACAGGTCGAAGGCGACGCAGCGGTGCTCGGCCTCCTCGCAGGCGTGCCAGGTCCACAGCGTGGTCAGGCGCGGCTCGGCGCCGGCCAGGCATTCGGGATGGGCCAGCATCCACTCGGCGAAGATCGCGGTGATGTGCTCGGTGGCCGCGGTGGCCGCCAGCCAGTGGCGCGCCTCCAGCCCCTCGAGCCGCTTCAGGCGTCGTGTCGCCCGCTCGGCCCAGGCGTTGACGTGGCCCTGCGCCTGCAGCTGATCGTTGAACAGCGCATGGATGCGCCGGTGTGTCGCCTCCTGGCCGATGAAGCCCTGGATGTCGCCGGCCATCGCCTCGCGTTGCGCCTCGGGGAGCACCTTCAGGCCGAGCTTCACCGAATCGATGAAGAACTGCTCGCCGACCGGAAAACTCATCGACAGCGCGTTGAACCAGGCGGTGCGGAACGCGTCGCCGCCGTTCCACTGGCGCGCGAACGGCGTCTCCAGGTCGATCAGCAGGCGGCGGACAACCAGCTCGCTCATTTGGGCAGGCGCTTCCTGAGTTCGTCCTTCAGCCGCGCATGCGCCTGCGGATCGAGGACCTTGAGCAGGTCGAGGTCGGCCAGCAGCCGCGCCACACGGGCCTGGGCGTTGCCGGCCTTGATGTCGTCGATCTCGCCTTTCATCTTTCGGAAGTCGGCGAAACGTGCGTCGGCGGCCTTCGGGTCACGCGCGTCGACCAGCACGGCCAGCGCCTCGCTGATGCGGCCGAGCTGGCGGCCGTAGCTGTGCTTCTGCAGCACGTCGGCCTCGGTCTGCGGCGCGCTGCTGTTGAAGGCGTTCACGTTCAGGGTCCAGCCGGGCAGGATGGGTTGCACCAGCGTGTTCGGCGCCAGTTGCATCGCCGCGCTCCACTGCTTCAGCCAGCTCGTCGGGTCCCAGGCGGGGGTGCTCGTCTCGGCCATGATCGTTTGTCCTTCAGACGTCGAGGGTGAACACCTCGGCGGCGCGGCGCTCGGCGGCGTTGTGCCCGGCCAGCGCCTCGTCCCACGCCGCCGCGTCGGCACCGTTGCTGCCGACCAGCCCCTTGGTCATCACCGCCACCTCCTCCGACGAGGCGTCGAAGTCGCCGAGCAGGCGGCGCTCGGCGTCGAACAGGCGCGCGGTCATTGCGCCCGAGGCATCGATCAGGACCAGGAAGCGGGCAGGTGTGCTGTGCATGGTCGTGGCCGTGAGTCCAGGCCGCCAGCGTAGCACCGCCCGCCGCGTTCAGCCCACCCAGCGTCGTGCGTTGCGGAACATGCGCATCCACGGGCTGAGCTGGCTCAAGTCGCCGGAGGTCCAGCTCATCTGCACGTTGCGGAAGACCCGCTCCGGGTGCGGCATCAGCACGGTGAAGCGGCCGTCGGCGGTGGTCACCGAGGTCAGGCCGTCCGGGCTGCCATTCGGGTTGGCGGGGTAGGCCTCGGTCGGCTTGCCGTGGTGGTCGACGAAACGCATCGCACGCTGCACCGCCTTCGGATCGCCGCGCTGCGAGAAGTCGGCGAAGCCCTCACCATGCGCCACCGCGATCGGCAGGCGGCTGCCTTCCATGCCGGCGAAGAAGATCGACGGACTCGGCAGCACCTCGACCAGCGACAGCCTCGCCTCGAACTGCTCGCTCCTGTTGCGGGTGAACTTGGGCCAGGCCTGCGCACCCGGGATGATCGGCGCCAGCGCGGCCATCATCTGGCAGCCGTTGCAGACACCCAGCGCGAAGGTGTCGCTGCGCCCGAAGAAGGCGGCGAACTGTTCGGCCAGCACCGGGTTGAACATCACCGAACGCGCCCAGCCTTCGCCGGCGCCCAGCGTGTCGCCGTAGCTGAAGCCGCCGCAGGCGACGAAGCCCTGGAACATGTCCAGGCGCGCGCGGCCCGTCTGCAGGTCGCTCATGTGCACGTCGTAGGTCTCGAAGCCCGCCTGGTGCATCGCGTAGCTCATCTCGACATGCGAGTTGACGCCCTGCTCGCGCAGGATCGCGACCTTGGGGCGCGTCTTGGCGAGGAAAGGCGCGGCCACGTCCTGCGCCGGGTCGAACGTCAGGTGGACATGCAGGCCGGGATCGTCGGCCACGCCGGCCGCCGCATGCTCGGCCTCGGCACAGGCCGGGTTGTCGCGCAGCGCGGCGATGCGCCCGCTGACCTCGTCCCAGGCCTGGTGCAGCTCGCGCAGCGGCGCGCTGAACACTGGCTTGGTATCCCGCCACACCTCGACCACGCCGCGCTGATTGGTCTTGCCGATGAAGTGGCTGTGCTTGCTGAGGCCATGCACGCGCAGCGTCTGCATCACCTCGTTGCGGACCTCGGTGGGCACCTGCAGCACCACGCCGAGTTCCTCGTTGAACAGCGCTTCCAGCGTCAGTTGCTGGCGCCGCGCGCCGACCTGGCCGGCCCAGTTCTTCGAGTCGCCATATTCGGCACGGCTGTCGGCGATGCCGTCGCCCTCGGTGACCAGCAGGTCGACGTTCAGGTCCACGCCCAGGTGGCCGGCGAAGGCCATCTCGCAGACCGTGGCCCACAGGCCGCCGTCGCTGCGGTCGTGGTAAGCGAGGATGCGGCCCTGGCCGCGCAGTTCGATTGACCGCCGCGACCAGCGCCTTCAGCAGGGTCGGGTCGTCGAGATCGGGCACCTGATCGCCGAACTGGTTCAGCACCTGGGCCAGCATCGAGCCGGCCATGCGCTTCCTGCCCTGGCCGAGATCGACCAGCACCAGCGTCGTATCGCCCGCCTTGAGCTGCGGCGTCAGCGTGGGCCGCACGTCGGCAATGCTGGCGAAGGCCGAGACGATCAGGCTCACCGGCGCGGTGACCTGCTTCGCCGCCCCGCCCTCGCTCCAGCGGGTGCGCATCGACAGGCTGTCCTTGCCCACCGGCACGCTGATGCCCAGCGCCGGGCACAGGTCCATGCCCACCGCCTTGACGGTGTCGTACAGCGCCGCGTCTTCGCCGGGCTCGCCGCAGGCGGCCATCCAGTTGCAGCTGAGCTTCACGCGCTCCAATTCGATAGTCGCCGCCAGCAGGTTGGTGATGGCCTCACCCACCGCCATGCGGCCGGAGGCGGGCGCGTCGATGGCTGCGATCGGCGTGCGCTCGCCCATGCTCATCGCCTCGCCGGCGAAACCGGCGTAGTCGGCCAGCGTCACTGCGCAGTCGGCCACCGGCACCTGCCAGGGGCCGACCATCTGGTCGCGGTGGTCCAGCCCGCCGACCGTGCGGTCGCCGATGGTGATCAGGAAACGTTTGCTGGCCACCGTCGGGTGGCGCAGCACGGCCAAGGCGACCTTGTCGAGCGCGACGTCGTCGAGCTTCAGCGGCGCGCCGGCGCGCGCCACGCGCTTCACGTCGCGGTGCATGCGCGGCGGCTTGCCGAGCAGCACCTCCATCGGCATGTCGATGGGCTTGTCGTCGCTACCGGGCTCTTCGAGCACCAGCTGCTTGGTATCGGTCGCCGTGCCGACGATGGCGAACGGGCAGCGCTCGCGCTCGCACATCGCCTGGAACAGCGGCAGCGCATCGGCGCGCACCGCCATCACGTAGCGTTCCTGGCTCTCGTTGCACCAGACCTCCTTGGGCGCCAGGCCGGATTCCTCCAGCGGCACCTTCGAGAGGTCGAAACGTGCGCCCTTGCCCGCGCCGTCGACCAGTTCCGGGAACGCATTGCTGATGCCGCCCGCGCCGACGTCGTGGATGGCCAGGATCGGATTGCTCTCGCCCAGCGCCCAGCAGTGGTTGATGACCTCCTGCGCACGGCGCTGGATCTCCGGGTTGCCGCGCTGCACCGAGTCGAAATCGAGTTCGGCGGCGTTCGCGCCGGCCGCCATCGAGCTGGCCGCGCCGCCGCCCATGCCGATGCGCATGCCGGGGCCGCCCAGTTGCACCAGCAGCGTGCCGGCGGGGAACTCGACCTTGCTCGTCTGCGTGGACGAGATGGTGCCCAGGCCGCCGGCGATCATGATCGGCTTGTGGTAGCCGCGCTGGACGCCGGCCACCGCCTGCTCGTAGACGCGGAAGTAGCCCAGCAGGTTGGGCCGGCCGAACTCGTTGTTGAAGGCGGCACCGCCGATCGGCCCGTCGATCATGATCTGCAGCGGGCTGGCGATGTGCTCGGGCTTGCCGTAGGGCTGCTGCTCCCACGGTTCGTTCGTGCCGGGCAGGTGCAGGTTGGAGACCGAGAAACCGGTCAGCCCCGCCTTGGGCCGCGAACCGCGCCCGGTGGCCCCTTCGTCGCGGATCTCGCCGCCGGCGCCAGTGGCCGCGCCCGGGAAGGGCGAGATCGCCGTCGGGTGGTTGTGCGTCTCCACCTTCATCAGCACATGCGCGGTGTCGCGGCGCGCTCCGTAGACCGGCGCATTGGTGTAGCCCTGCGGCAGCCAGCGCTCGACCTCGTGGCCTTCCATCACGCTGGCGTTGTCGCTGTACGCGATCACCGTGTGCTGCGGCGCCAGCTGATGTGTGTTGCGGATCATGCCGAACATCGACTTGTCCTGCGCCACGCCGTCGATGCTGAACTGGGCGTTGAAGATCTTGTGGCGGCAGTGCTCCGAGTTCGCCTGCGCGAACATCATCAGCTCGACGTCGGTCGGGTTGCGCTTCAGGCCGGTGAAGGCGGCGACCAGGTAGTCGATCTCGTCGTCGGACAGCGCCAGGCCGAAGTCCTTGTTCGCGGCTTCCAGGGCGATACGGCCGCGGCCGAGCACGTCGACATGCTCCATGGCCTTGCCGGGCTGCTCGTCGAACAGGTGGCGGGTCTCGTCGCGCGCCAGCAGCACGCTCTCGGTCATGCGGTCGTGCAGCAGCGCTGCGCATTGCTGCAGTTCGGCGTCGCTCAAGGCCTTGGTGCCACCGAGCAGGCCGCTCTTCAGCGTCAGGCGGAATTCGGTGACCCGCTCGACCCGGCGGATGGCGAGGCCGCAGTTGTGCGCGATGTCGGTGGCCTTGGAGGCCCAGGGCGAGACCGTGCCCAGCCGCGGCGCGACGACCAGCAACGCGCCCTCGCCGGCCGGGCCGACATAAGGATCGCCGTAGCGCAGCAACGCCTCGAGCTTGTCGTGCTCGGCGCCGCTCAGCGGGTGGTCGCTCCACACCCAGTGGACATGGCGCGCATGCACGGCGGTGATGCGGGCCTGCACGGCCTGCAGGCGGGGCAGCAGCGCTTGGGCGCGGAAGGCGGACAGCGCGTTGCCGCCCTCGAAGTGGATCAGGTGCTTAGGCGCAGAGCTCACGCGTGTCGGTCTCGGTGGGGAAGGCCGGCCCCGGGACAGGGGCGCCCCGGTGGAAACCCGGGATTTTACGTGGCCGATGAGATAATCCCGCCCCATGACGATCACGATCAAGACCGCAGCCGATGTCGAGGGCATGCGGATCGCCGGCCGCCTCGCCTCCGAGGTGCTGGACATGCTGACCCCGCACGTGAAACCCGGCGTCTCCACCGAGGCACTGGACAAGCTCGCCCACGACCACATCGTCAACGTGCAGGGCGGCGTTCCGGCGCCGCTGAACTATGCGCCGCCGGGCTACACGCCCTACCCGAAGTCGATCTGCACCTCGATCAACCACCAGGTCTGCCACGGCATCCCGAACGACCGGCCATTGAAGAACGGCGACATCGTCAACATCGACGTCACCGTCATCAAGGACGGCTGGCATGGCGACACCAGCCGCATGTTCGTGGTCGGCGAAGGTTCGATCGCGGCCAAGCGCCTGTGCCAGATGACCTACGACGCGATGTGGAAGGGCATCGCCAAGGTGAAGCCGGGCGCACGCCTGGGCGACATCGGCCACACCATCCAGACCTTCGCCGAGACCAACGGCTTCTCGGTGGTGCGCGAGTTCTGCGGCCACGGCATCGGGCGCAAGTTCCACGAGGAGCCGCAGGTGCTGCACTACGGCCGCCCGGGCACGCTGGAGGAACTGGTGCCGGGCATGATCTTCACCATCGAGCCGATGATCAACGCCGGCAAGCGCGACATCCGCGAGATGGGCGACGGCTGGACCATCGTCACCAAGGACCGTTCGCTGTCCGCCCAGTGGGAGCACACCGTGCTGGTGACCGACAGCGGCTACGAGGTGCTGACGCTGTCGGCCGGCAGCCCGCCGCCGCCGGGCTTCGTCGTCGCGCCGGCGGCCTGACCGGGCCGGCCGGGGCATCCACGTGGCAGCCGCCATGTCCGAACCCATGCCGACCGGCGCCGCGCCGGCGAGCATCGGCGAGCTGCGCACACGCTTCCGCCAGGGCAAGGCGGAACTGCTCGACCACTTCAAGGCCTCGCGCGCCAGCGCACCGGCGGCAACGAGGCTGCTCAAGGCGCTGGCCCGCCATGTCGACGGCACGCTGGTCGAGCTGTGGGAACGTTGCGGCATGCCCGGCGGCGCGGCGCTGCTGGCGGTCGGCGGCTACGGCCGCGGCGAGCTGTTCCCGCACTCCGACGTCGACGTGCTTGTGCTGCTGCCGCCGGCCTCGGTGCGCCAGCCCGATGGCGAGGCCGCCGCGACGCAGGCGGCCATCGAAGGCTTCATCACCGCCTGCTGGGACATCGGCCTGGAGATCGGCTCCAGCGTGCGCACCGTCGACGAATGCATCGCCGAGGCCGAGCGCGACGTGACGGTGCAGACGGCACTGCTCGAGAGCCGCTACCTGTGCGGCTCGCGGCGTGTGTTCACCACCTTCCGCCACGCCAACACGCGGGCGATGGACGCCAAGGCCTTCCTGCGTGCGAAGACGCTGGAGATGGTGCAGCGCCACCAGAAGTACGAGGACACGCCCTACGCGCTGGAGCCCAACTGCAAGGAAAGTCCCGGCGGCCTGCGCGACCTGCAGGTGGTGATCTGGGTGGCACGCGCGGCCGGCCTGGGCAAGAACTGGAGCGAGCTGGCCGCCAAGGGGCTGATCACGCCCTTCGAGGTCAAGCAGTTGCAGCGCAACGAGGGGCTGCTGAAGCTGATCCGCGCGCGGCTGCACATGATCGCGGGGCGCCGCGAGGATCGCCTGGTGTTCGACCTGCAGACCGCCGTGGCCGAGAGTTTCGGCTACCAGTCGGCGCCGGGCCAGCGTGCCTCCGAGGTGCTGATGCGCCGCTACTACTGGGCGGCCAAGGCGGTGGCGCAGCTCAACCAGATCCTGATGCTGAACATCCAGGAGCGTGTCGACGGTTCGCAGGACGCGCCGATGCGGCCGATCGACGAACATTTCCTCGAGCGCGGCGGCATGCTCGAAGTGGTCAGCGACGACCTCTACCAGCGCCACCCGCACGCGATCCTGAAGACCTTCCTGGCCTACCAGCAGACGGTGGGCATCAAAGGGCTGTCGGCTCGCACGCTGCGCGCGCTCTACAACTCGCGCGACCAGATGGGTGCCGAGTTCCGCAATGACCCGGTGAACCGCGCCACCTTCATGCAGATCCTGCAGGAGAAGGAAGGCCAGACGCACGCCTTCCGGCTGATGAACCAGACCTCGGTGCTGGGCCGCTACCTGTGGGTGTTTCGCCGCATCGTCGGGCAGATGCAGCACGACCTGTTCCATGTCTACACCGTGGACCAGCACATCCTGATGGTGCTGCGCAACGTGCGCCGCTTCTTCATCCCGGAACATGCCCACGAGTACCCGTTCTGCACCCAGCTCGCGCTGACCTGGGACAAGCCCTGGGTGCTGTACGTCGCCGCCCTCTTCCACGATGTCGCCAAGGGCCGCGGCGGCGACCACTCCGAGCTCGGCGCCCGCGAAGTGCGCCGCTTCTGCCGCGACCACGGCGTCGACAAGGACGACGCGGCGCTGATCGAGTTCCTCGTGCACGAGCACCTGCGCATGTCGCGCATCGCGCAGAAGGAGGATCTCTCCGATCCGGAGGTGATCCAGGACTTCGCCAGGCGTGTCGGCACGCCGCGCTACCTGACGGGGCTGTACCTGCTGACCGTGGCCGACATCCGCGGCACCAGCCCGAAGGTGTGGAACGCCTGGAAGGGCAAGCTGCTGGAAGACCTGTACCGCTGGACGCTGCGCGCGCTCGGCGGCGCCAAGCCCAACCTCGACGCCGAGATCGAGGCCCGCAAGGAAGAGGCGCGCCACCTGCTGAACCTGCATTCCATGCTGCCCGATACCGAAGGGCCGCTGTGGAAGACGCTGGAGGTCAGCTACTTCGCGCGCCACGACGCCGGCGACCTGGCCTGGCACGCACGTTCGCTGTTCCGCCATGTCGACGCCACCGAGCCGGTGGTCAAGGCGCGGCCGTCCTCGCTCGGCGAAGGCCTGCAGGTGCTGGTCTACGCGCCCGACCGGCCCGACCTGTTCGCGCGCATCTGCGGCTACTTCGACGGCGCCGGCTTCAACATCCTCGACGCCAAGGTGCACACCACGCGCACCGGCTATGCGCTGGACACCTTCCAGGTCACCAGCCCGCAGCTGGAGGGTCACGACGCGGCGCATTACCGCGACCTGATCTCGCTGGTGGAAACGCAGCTGGTGCAGGCGCTGGCCGCCACCGGGGCACTGCCCGAGCCGAGCCGCGGGCGCATCTCGCGGCGGGTGAAGTCCTTCCCGATCACGCCGCGCATCACGCTGCGTCCGGACGAGAAGGCGCAGCGCTGGCTGCTCGGCGTGTCGACCAGCGACCGCTCCGGCCTGCTCTACGCCATCGCCCGCGTGCTGGCGCGCCACCACGTCAACCTGCAGCTGGCCAAGATCACCACGCTGGGCGAGCGGGTCGAGGACACCTTCCTGATCGACGGCTCGGCGCTGCAGCAGAACAAGAAGCAGCTCGAGATCGAGAGCGAACTGCTCGACGCGATCAGCCCCTGAGTCCGCACTCGCGCGCCGGCATGCCGATTGTCAGCATCCCTGCCGACCAGGCGCTCGCCCGGCTGGCCGAGTTTCACACGGTGGTCGACGCCCGCTCGGAAAGCGAGTACGCCGAGGACCGCCTGCCCGGTGCGCTCAACTGGCCGACGCTGAACGATGCCGAGCGGGCACTGGTCGGCACCGAGTACCGGCAGGTGTCGCCGTTCATGGCGCGCAAGCGTGGCGCGGTGATCGCCGCGCGCAACATCGCCGCGCACATCGAGCGCGAGGTGATGGACAAGCCCAAGGACTGGCAGCCGCTGGTCTATTGCTGGCGCGGCGGGCAGCGCAGCGGCGCGCTGTCCACCGTGCTGTCGGCGATCGGCTTCCGCGTGCACCTGCTCGAAGGCGGCTACCAGCGCTACCGGCGCGCGGTGATCGCCGCGCTGGACGAACTGCCGCCGCGGCTCGACCTGCGCGTCGTCTGCGGCGTCACCGGCTCCGGCAAGAGCCGGCTGCTGCAGCGTCTCGCCGAACGGAGCGATGCGCAGGTGCTCGACCTCGAGGCCCTGGCCAACCACCGCGGCTCGGTGCTCGGCCTGGTGCCCGGCCATCCGCAGCCGGGGCAGAAGCAGTTCGAGTCGCGCATCTGGGATGCGCTGCGCCACTTCGACCCGGCGCGGCCGGTGATCGTCGAGAGCGAGAGCAAGAAGGTCGGCGACCTGCGCGTGCCCGAGAAGCTGGTCGAGCGCATGCGCGCTGCACCCTGCGTCCGCCTCGAGCTGTCGCTGGAAGGCCGCGTGCAGCTGCTGATCGAGGACTACGACTTCTTCGTGCGCGACAGCGCGGCGTTCTGCCAGCGCCTGGACGCGCTGCGCGTGCTGCGCGGCCACGAGGTCGTCAACGGCTGGCAGGAAGCGGCGCGTGCCGGCCACACCCGCGAGGTGGTGCGCGACCTGCTCGTGAGCCACTACGACCCGGTCTACCTGCAGTCGATGAAGCGCAACTTCGCCGGCTTCACACAGCCGCTGGCCACGCTCGAGTGGGACGGCAGCGCCACCGCGCTCGACGCCGCCGCACAGCGCATTGCCACGCTGTGACTACAATGCGGTTCCGGTCGGCAGTTCACCCAGGCGTTGCCGCGCTGTCCTCAGCGAGCTAAACCTGCCATTCCCCGAGTGCTTGGTCACGTCCCCACGTGCGCCGGGCCGGAAGTCGGCAACCCCCGGCAGCTCGTTCCGAGCTTTGGCGCATGGATGACGGAAGACCCTCATGCCCCGCACCGACACGCCGCTGCACGCGGCCGACATTTCCAGCTTTGCGAAGTCGCTCGCCCGCGACCTGAAGCAGACCCACGAGCAGCTGCATCGCCTGCCCGGCCATGTCGAACTGCTCAACATGCTGGCCCGTGCCGCCGGCCACCGCAACTTCCAGAGCCTGAAGGCGCTGCCGCCGGCGCCGGCAGCAACGGCCGATGCCCCCACGCCGACGGCAGCACTCAGCGACACCGCCGCCAAGGCGCTGCGCCAGTTCGATGCGCAGGGCCGCATCACACGCTGGCCGGTCAAGTTCGGCGTGCAGCGGCTGATGCTGTGGGGCCTGTGGATGCGTTTCGACGCCAGGCGACGCTACAGCGAGCGTGAGGTCAATCAGATCCTCAACACCTGGCACGGCTTCGGCGACCACTGCCTGCTGCGCCGCGAACTGGTCGAGATGAAGATGCTCGGCCGCACCGATGGCGGCGCCGAGTACCGCAAGCTGCCGCGCCGGCCCGATGCCGAGGCGATGGCGCTGATGCGCTCGCTGCGCGAGCGCCGCTGACGCGCTATCTGGCGAGGAAGTGCTCGCGGTAGTACGCGAGCTCCTCGATCGACTCGTGGATGTCGGCCAGCGCGGTGTGCGCCTGGGCCTTCTTGAAGCCGCCGAGGATCTCCGGCTTCCAGCGCCGCGCCAGCTCCTTCAGCGTGCTGACGTCGAGGTTGCGGTAGTGGAAGAAGGCCTCCAGCGCCGGCATGTGGATGGCCAGGAAGCGGCGATCCTGGCAGATGCTGTTGCCGCACATCGGCGACTTGCCTGCCGGCACGTAACGCTTGAGGAACTCGATCACCTGCGCCGAGGCCGAAGCCTCGTCGACCGCCGAGGCCTTGACGCGGTCGATCAGCCCGCTGCGGCCGTGCGTGCCCTTGTTCCAGGCGTCCATCGCGTCGAGCGTGGCGTCGCTCTGGTGGATCGCGAACACCGGGCCTTCGGTGCGGTGGTTCAGCTGCGCATCGGTGACGACCACCGCCACCTCGATGACGCGGTCGCGCTCCGGCACCAGGCCGGTCATCTCGAGGTCGATCCAGACCAGGTTCTGGTCGCTGAGGGCAAGGGTCTCGGTGTCGCTCATGAAATTCTGCAGAAGGAGGGAAGTGCCTTGGCGAGGGGGCATTCTCGCAGTTCTACACTTGCGGCCATGCAAGCTCTGCTCCTGACTTCGTGCTTCGTCGCCGCGCTGCTCGTCTCGCTGGCGCTCAAGTACTGGCTGGCCACGCGCCAGATGCGCCACGTGGCGATGCACCGCGCTGCGGTGCCGGCCGCCTTCGCGGCCACCATCCCGCTGGCCGCCCACCAGAAGGCGGCCGACTACACGCTGGCCAAGGGCCGCTTCGGGCTGCTGTCCACCGCCTTCGGCGCCGCCGTGCTGCTGGCCTGGACGCTGCTCGGCGGCCTGGATGCGCTCAACGGCGCGGTGCGCGACGCCGCGCAGCCGCGCCTGGGCGACATGGGCTACCAGCTGGCGCTGCTGGCCGCCTTCGCGATGATCGGCGGCCTGCTCGACGCCCCCTTCGAGATCTACAGCACCTTCCGCATCGAGCAGCGTTTCGGCTTCAACCGCATGACCTGGAAGCTCTACCTGGCCGATGCGCTCAAGGGCCTGCTGGTCGGCGCGCTGATCGGGCTGCCGATCGCCGCGCTGATCCTCTGGATCATGGGCGCCACCGGATCGCTGTGGTGGCTGTGGGCCTGGGCCGCCTGGATGGGCTTCAACCTGCTGATCCTGGTGCTCTACCCGACCGTCATCGCGCCGCTGTTCAACAAGTTCGAGCCGCTGGCCGACGAGTCGCTGAAGGCCCGCGTGCAGGCGCTGATGGCGCGCTGCGGCTTCACCGCCAAGGGCCTGTTCGTGATGGACGGCAGCCGCCGCTCGGCGCATGCGAACGCCTATTTCACCGGCTTCGGCGCGGCCAAGCGGGTGGTCTTCTTCGACACGCTGCTGTCCAAGCTGACGCCCAGCGAGGTGGAAGCGGTGCTGGCGCACGAACTCGGCCACTTCAAGCACCGGCACGTGCTCAAGCGCATCGTCGCGATGTTCGGCATCAGCCTGGCCGGCTTCGCGCTGCTCGGCTGGATGTCCAGCCAGGCCTGGTTCTACCAGGGCCTGGGTGTGCAGCCCAACGTCGGCGCGCCGAACGACGCACTGGCGCTGCTGCTGTTCCTGCTCGTCGCGCCGGTGTTCGGCTTCTTCGTCTCGCCGCTGCTGGCCAACCTGTCGCGCCGCCACGAGTTCCAGGCCGACGCCTACGCCTGCCAGCAGGCCAGCGGTGCCGACCTGGCCGCTGCGCTGCTCAAGCTGCACGAGGACAACGCGGCGACGCTGACGCCCGACCCGGTCTACGTGAAGTTCTACTATTCGCACCCGCCGGCATCCGAACGCCTGGCGGCGATGAAGCTCCAGCCGCACGGAAACCCCGCATGAGCAACCTGCTGAACCAGCGCTGCCAGGCCCTCGAAGGCCATGCGCCGATGAGCCCGGAAGCGATCCGCGACCACCTGGCGCAGGTCAGCGGCTGGCAGTTCGCGAACGGCGCGATCGAGAAGACCTATTCGTTCCGCAACTACCACGAGACGCTCGGCTTCGTGAACGCCCTCGGCTGGATCGCCAACACCGAGGACCACCATCCCGAACTGCGTGTCTTCTACGACCGCTGCGTGGTGCGCTTCGACACCCACTCGGTCGGTGGCATCTCGATCAACGACTTCATCTGCGCGGCCAAGGCCGACGCGCTGGTGGCCTTCGTCGCTTGACGCAGCACGCCGAACTCGACCTCGGGCTGGTGGTGGCCGGCCATGGCCGCCACTACACCGTCGAGACGCCGGAGGGACAGCGGCTGCAGTGCAGTTCGCGCGGCAAGAAGAGCGATGCCGTGGTCGGCGACCGCGTGCGCTGGATGCCGACCGCTGCGGGCGAAGGTGTCATCGAGGCGATCGAGCCGCGGCGCAACCTGATGCACCGGCAGGACGAGTGGAAGACCAAGTCATTCGCCGCCAACCTCGACCAGTTGCTGGTGCTGGTGGCGGCGGAGCCGGTGTTCAGCGAGTCGCAGCTGGCGCGCGCGCTGATCGCCGCCGAGGCGGCCGGCATTCCCGCCGCCATCGTGCTCAACAAGGCCGACCTGCCGGCGATCGCCGCGGCACGCGAGCGCCTGGTCCCCTATGCGGTGATGGGCATCGCCGTGCACGAGATGGCGCTGAAGGCCAGGCGCGATCAAAGCCGCGCGCTGCTCTCGCCGCTGCTGCAGGGCAAGGCGACGCTGGTGCTGGGACCGAGCGGCACCGGCAAGAGCACGCTGATCAACCTGCTGGTGCCGGACGCCGGCGCGCAGGTCGGCGACATCTCGCGGGCGCTGAACTCCGGCCGCCACACGACCACCCACACGCAGTGGTACTGGCTGGACCCAGCACGCACGACGGCACTGATCGATTCGCCGGGTTTCCAGGAGTTCGGGCTGCGCCAGGTCGACGTGCAACAGCTGGCGGCGCTGATGCCCGATCTGCGCGAACCGTCGACGCACTGCCGCTTCTACAACTGCACCCACGTGCAGGAGCCGGGTTGCGGCGTGCTGGCGGCGGTGCAGCGCGGCGCGATCAGCGCCTCGCGGCACCGCATCTACTGCGAGATCCGCGAAGAACTCTCGCGCAGCCGCTACTGATCAACCGATCAGGTTCGCCAGCGACAGCAGCGCCAGCAGCAGCATCCACAGCACCACCGAGCGCCAGACCAGGCCGACGATGCTGCGCAGGTGGGCGGCAACCGGTGGCAGACCCGGCGTGCTGCCCTCGGCGCCGGCGGCTTCCGGCAGGGCGCCGGCCTCGAAGGTCTTGGAGCGGTCGGGGGTGATGCCCGGCGCGGCACTGCCGCCGAGTTGCACGCCGACGGCACCGGCCGCGGCGGCGAGGATGATGCCTTCGTTCTCGTGCCTCCACAGGCCGGCGTCGCGGCGCCAGCAGGTGATCGCCTCCTCGAAGTTGCCGACCACCGCGAAGCCGAAGGCTGTCAGGCGCGCCGGCACATGGTCGATCAGGCCGAACAGCCACTGCGAGCGCCGCATCAGCCGCTCGTTGATCGGCGCGCCGACGGTGCGGCTCTTGAAGGCCCAGTAGCGGCTGGCCAGCTCGGACATGCGGTACAGCACCGCCCCGGCCGGCCCGAGCCCGAAGGCCGACAGCACGACGAACCAGAAGAACACGCCGAACACGTGCCGGTGGGCAGCCAGCAGCGAGTGTTCGATGACATGGCGCAGCAGCTCGGTGCGGGGCAGCTCGCTGGCATCGAGGTGACGCCACTGCGCGAGCAGTCGACGCGCCTCGTTCTCGTCACCGCGGTCGAGCGCGTCGCGGATGTCGGTGAAGTAGTGGCTGAACTGGCGGAAGCCCAGCGTCAGGTACAGCACCGCGACGTTCCAGGCCAGCGCCAGCAGCAGGCTGAAGTGACCGAACGCATGGTAGATGCCGGCCACTGCCAGTGCCGGCACCAGCACCGTCACGCACCACACCACCCAGGCGTGGCGGTCGCGGCCGGCGTCGAAGTTGCGCCCCGCCCAGCGCATCCAGCCGGTCAGCGTGTCATGGACGACGTTGTCGCGCGGCAGGGGCTTGAGCTGTTCGATCAGCAGGGCGAACAGGACGGCGAAGAAACTCATGCCGCTCGATGATAGCGGCCGCTATGCCGGATCAACGGGACAGGAAGGCGTAGAGATTGCGCAGCATCGCCGCGGTGGCGCCCCAGATGAAGTACTCGCGCGCTTGCCCGCCCGCGTCCACCCCCTGCCACGGCATCGACAGGAACTGGCGGCGCTCGCCGCCGAACTCGAACTGGTGGCGGCGGTGGTGCGCCGGATCCATCAGGAAGGCCAGCGGCACCTCGAAGGCCTCGGCCACCTCGAAGCTGTCGATGGCCAGCGTGAAGCCCGGACGCACCAGCGCGACGACCGGCGTCACGTGGAAGCCGGTGACGGTGGTGTAGACCGGCAGCGCACCGATCACCTCGACCTGGGCCGGCGCGAGGCCGACCTCCTCCTCTGCCTCGCGCAAGGCGGTGTGCACGGCGTCGTCGTCGACCTCCTCGGCGCGCCCGCCCGGGAAGCTGATCTGGCCGGCGTGGTCGCGCAGGTGGTCAGTGCGACGCGTCAGCAGCACGGTCACGCCGTCTTCGTGCGCGACCAACGGCACCAGCACCGAGGCTGCCGCCGGCTCGCGGCCGTCGAACACCCGGCCATCGCCGTGCAGTTCGGGTTCGCCGGGGCCACCGGTGGCGAAACGCTGGCGCAGCGCCTCGATCGACAGGCGCGCGGCGGGCACGGCGGGCAGATGGGCGTCGGTGCCCAGCACCGGCACGGCGTGCGGATCGACGATGCGGGGGCGGCTCATGACTCGGTCGTCAAAGACAAAGCCGCCCCTCGGGGCGGCTTCGCTCGCAGGATCGTGCGGCCCGGAATCAGGCCAGCTTCTCCTTGATGCGGGCCGACTTGCCGGAGCGGTCGCGCAGGTAGTACAGCTTGGCGCGGCGCACATCGCCACGGCGCTTGACCTCGATCGACGCGATCAGCGGGCTGTACAGCTGGAACGTGCGCTCCACACCTTCGCCGCTGGAGATCTTGCGCACGATGAAGCTGCTGTTCAGGCCGCGATTGCGCTTGGCGATCACCACGCCTTCGTACGCCTGGACGCGCTTGCGCGTGCCTTCGACGACGTTGACGCTCACGATGACCGTGTCGCCGGGGGCGAACTCGGGAATGGTCTTGTTGAGACGGGCGATTTCTTCCCGCTCGAGGGTCTGGATCAGGTCCACGGGTTTCTCCAAGGATCGTGCGCGGGGGTGTTGGAAAGTGTTGGCGCCACGGGGGTCGCCTGCCCGGCAGAGGATCGAAAAGCCTGTGATTATAGCCCGAGGCCGGCCAGGTACTGCTCGTCGGCCTTGCTCAGCTGCCCGGCGGCACGCGCGGCGGCGATCAGGTCGGGGCGGCGGCGCGCCGTCAGCTCCAGCGAACGCTCGCGGCGCCAGCGGGCGATGTCGGCGTGGTTGCCGGACAGCAGCACCGGCGGTACCGGCCGGGCGCCATCGCCCGGCCCCAGCACTTCCGGCCGGCTGTAGTGCGGGCAATCGAGCAGGCCATCGGAGAAACTGTCCTGCTCGTGCGAGCGGGCGTCGCCGAGCACCCCGTCCTGCAGCCGCGCCACGGCGTCGAGCAGCGCCAGCGCCGGCAGTTCACCGCCGGACAACACGAAGTCGCCCAGGCTCAGCTCCAGGTCGACATGGCTGTCGAGCACCCGCTGGTCGATGCCCTCGTAGCGCCCGCACAGCAGGATCGCCCCCGCGCCGGCGGCGAACTCCCGCACCACCGCCTGGTCGGTGCGCCGGCCGGTGGGCGTGAAATGGATCACGGGCGCAGGCGTCGCACGATCGGCCCGCACGGCCGCCAGCGCCCGCTCCAGCGGCTCGGCCAGCATCACCATGCCCGGCCCGCCGCCATAGGGGCGGTCGTCGATGCGGCGGTAGTTGTCGTCGGCGAAGTCGCGCAGCGGCCACAGGTGCACCGCCACCTGGCCCGACTCGAACGCGCGGCGTGTCACGCCCACCGACAGGTGCGGTGCGAACAGCTCGGGAAAGATCGTCAGGACGTCGAAGCGCATGGCGCCCGGTTCAGTAGTCCAGGCCCCAGTCGACGCGGATGCGCCGCGCTTCGAGGCTGACCTCGTCGACGTACTGGCCGACGAAGGGGATCAGCCGCTCGTCGGCCTCACCCTTGCCGCCATCGGGCAGCACCCGCAGCACGCTGTGCGCGCCGGTGTCGAGCAGGCCGACCACCGTGCCGAGCGGCTGCTCGTCGCGGTTGATCACGGCGAGGCCGATCAGGTCGACCCAGTAGAACTCGTCGCTGCCGGCGGTCGGGAAGCTGGAGCGGCCGACGAAGATGCGCGCGCCGCGCAGCGCCTCGGCGCCGTTGCGGTCGGCCACGTCGTGCAGGCGGGCGACGACGCCGTCGCCATGCTCGCGCGACTCGGCGACCTTCAGCAGTCCGGGGTACGGCGGCGCGCCGGGGCGCAGCGGCCGGGGCTCCTCGGGCGGTTTCAGGAACCAGCGCTTCGAGGAGAACAGCGCCTGCGGGTCGGTCGGCAAAGGGCAGGACCTTGATCCAGCCCTTCACGCCCCAGGCGCCGGTGATGCGCCCGACCTCGACGGCATCGTCGGGCCAGGCAGGCTCGGCAGCGGAAGACGGGAGGTTCGTCACGGCCGCTGCCGCGCTCGTTCAGGCACGCTCGCTCAGGCGGCGGCGGTGGCCTTCTTGGCCTCGCCGACCAGGCGGGCGACGGTGGGCGACAGCTGCGCACCCAGCTTGGCCCAGTGCTCGACACGGTCGAAGGCGACGCGCAACGGCTGCTCGCCGCCGGAGGCGACCGGGTTGTAGAAGCCCACGCGCTCGATGAAACGGCCGTCGCGGCGGTTGCGCGAGTCGGCGACGACGATGTTGAAGAACGGGCGCTTCTTGGCGCCGCCGCGGGAGAGTCGGATCACGACCATGACTGTTTCCTTGAATCCGGGGTGATCGACCTCGCCAGGGACACGGCTGGTGGGGACAGATCGGGGCTCGCCGCCGTAGATACGCCGGTCACCCGACCGGCCAGCAACGAAACCCGGCATTATAGTCGGCTCGGACCTCCTGCGCGCTTCCCCGATGACCACCACTCCGCTCCTGATCCGGCCCAGCACGGCGGCCGACCTCGGCGCCATCACTGCCATCTACGGCTGGAACGTCGCCCATGGCACCGGCACGTTCGAGCTGGACGCGCCCGACCAGGCCGAGATGGCCCGTCGACGCGACGACGTGCTGTCCAAGGGCCTGCCCTGGCTGGTCGCCGAGCGTGACGGCCAGGTGCTGGGCTATGCCTACGCCAATCATTTCCGCCCGCGCCGCGCCTATCGCTTCTGCCTCGAGGACTCGATCTACCTCGCCGACGCGGCCCGCGGCCAGGGCGTCGGCCGGCTGCTGCTGGCTGAACTGGTGGCGCGTTGCGAGGCCGCCGGGGCGCGCCAGATGCTGGCGGTGATCGGCGATTCGGCCAATGCCGGCTCGATCGGCGTGCACCGCGCGCTGGGCTTCGAACACACCGGCGTGCTGCGCTCGGCGGGCTGGAAGTTCGGCCGCTGGCTCGACGTCGTGCTGATGCAGAAGGCGTTGGGCCTGGGCGACGGCACTGCGCCGGCCGACGGCACATGAGCGCGAGCCGAGCGCCGGGCCGCCCCAAGCCGGCTCGGATCCCCTCGGGGGATCGCCGAACGTACCCGTTCGGCGAGGGGCAGACATGACGCATTACAGGTCCAAGACTCTGGCCACCTGGATCGCGGTGATCGGCGGTTCGCTGGGCCTGCACCGTTTCTACCTGCGCGGCCTGCGCGACCCCTGGGGCTGGCTGCACGCGCCGCCGACGCTGGTCGGCCTGTACGGCCTGCAGCGCATGGACCAGTTCGGCCAGGACGACAAGCTGGCCTGGGCGCTGATCCCGCTGCTCGGGCTGATGGTCGCCGGCGCGATGCTGGCCGCCATCGTCTACGGCCTGACGCCCGACGAGAAGTGGGATGCCCGCCACAACCCGGGCGCCGCCGTGCACCCGACCGGCTGGGGCCCGGTGATGGGCGTGATCGTCGCGCTGCTGCTCGGCGCCGCGGCGCTGATGGCCACCGTGGCCTTCAGCGGCCAGCGCTACTTCGAGTGGCAGGTCGAGGAAGGCCGCAAGCTCAGCCAGTGAGCCCGCTCGCCTGCCTCAGCTTGCTGCCTCACTTGAACAGCACCAGGCTGACCCAGTAGAAGATCCCGGCCACGAAAGCCGAGGCCGGGATGGTGAAGATCCAGGCCCAGACGATGTTGCCGGCGATGCCCCAGCGCACCGCCGAAGCGCGGCGCACCGAGCCGACGCCGACGATGGCGCCGGTGATGGTGTGTGTGGTCGATACCGGAATGCCCAGCGCGGTGGCCAGGAACAGCGTCAGCGCGCCGCCGGTCTCGGCACAGAAGCCGCCGACCGGGCGCAGCTTGGTGATCTTCTGGCCCATGGTCTTGACGATGCGCCAGCCGCCGAACATCGTGCCCAGGCCGATCGCGATGTAGCAGACCCAGATCGTCCAGCTCGGCGGCATGGTGTCGCTGGCCGCCGAATAGCCGGTGGCGATCAGCAGCATCCAGATGATGCCGATGGTCTTCTGCGCATCGTTGCCGCCGTGGCCGAGGCTGTACAGCCCCGCCGAAACCAGCTGCAGGCGGCGGAACCAGTTGTCCACCCGCAAGGGCGGCACACGCCGGAACAGGTGCGCCACCGCCACCATCAGCAGCGAGCCGAGCATGAAGCCGAGCAGCGGCGAGACGAAGATGAAGGCGACCGTCTTCAGCACGCCGCCGGCGATCAGCGAACTGGCGCCCGACTTCGCGATCACCGCGCCGACGATGCCGCCGATCAGGGCATGTGACGAGCTCGACGGGATGCCGTACCACCAGGTCACGATGTTCCAGAAGATCGCGCCGATCAGCGCGCCGAACACGACGTGGTGGTCGACCACGCCGGGCACGACGATGCCCTTGCCGACGGTCGCGGCCACCTTCAGCTGGAAGATGAAGATCGCGACGACGTTGAAGAAGGCTGCGAACAGCACCGCCTGCTGCGGCTTGAGCACGCCGGTGGAGACGACGGTGGCGATCGAGTTCGCGGCGTCGTGGAAGCCGTTCATGAAGTCGAACGCCACGGCCAGAATGACCAGCAGTGCGACGACCCAGAACGCGACCTGGATGTGTTCCATGCCTGGTGCGGAGCCCGCGCGGCTCAGGAGTTCTCGAGGACGACGCCCTCGATCAGGTTGGCCACGTCCTCGCAGCGGTCGGAGATCGATTCGAGCTGCTCGTAGATCGTCTTCAGCTTGATCAGCTCGCGCACGTCGGTCTCTTCGCGGAACAGCTTGGACATCGCGGAGCGCATCACGCGGTCGGCGTCGGACTCGAGCTTGTCGATCTCCTCGCAGGTCTTGATCGCCGCCTCGGCCGTCGCCGGCTGGCTGATCTTGGGCAGCAGCGACACGGCGTGCTGCACGCGCTCGCAGCACTTGGCCGACAGGTCGCCCAGGCGCAGCACCTCGTCGGTCATCGCGCGCACGTCGTACAGCGCCATCGTCTCGGTGGCGTCCTGCAGCAGGTCGAGGATGTCGTCCATCGCGTTGATCAGGCCGTGGATCTGCTCGCGGTCGATCGGCGTGATGAAGGTCTTGTGCAGCAGCCGGTTGACTTCGGCAGTGACGCGGTCGGCGCTGCGCTCGGCGTTGCCGACCTCGTTGCCGTACTTCTCGCGCAGGTCCAGGTCGGCGTAGTTCTGGATCAGCAGGATGAAGGCCCGGGCACCCTCGACGATGTGGCCGCCGTGCTGGTTGAACAGCTCGAAAAAATTGCCTTCACGCGGCAGCAGCTTGCCGAACAACATCCCTCACCCCTTCGCGGTTGTCGCGTGCTGGTCACACGCTTGTCACGGGCGCGAGTGTAGCCGCCCCGTCAGCCGCGGAAGATGAAGTAGACCGCCCCGACGAGGCACAGCCCGGCCCACAGGAAGTCGAGCTTGAAGGGCTGGTTCATGAAGAAGATCGCAAAGGGCACGAACACCGCCAGCGTGATCACCTCCTGCATGATCTTCAGCTGCGCCAGCGAGATGCCGCCGGCGAAGCCGATGCGGTTGGCCGGCACCTGCAGCAGGTACTCGAACAGCGCGATGCCCCAGCTGATCAGCGCCGCGGTGTACCAGGGCTTGTCGGCCAGGTTCTTCAGGTGGCCGTACCAGGCGAAGGTCATGAAGACGTTGGAGGCCACGAGCAGCAGGATGGTCTGCAGCGAGATCGGCAGGCTGTTCATGTCGGAAGTCTTTCGATCGATTGGTCGGACACGGCGGGCAGCAACTCGGCGACCCTGCCCTGCCCGGGCACGAGCAGATCGGGTGCCAGCTCCGCGAGCGGTCGCAGCACGAAGGCGCGTTGGTGGGCGCGCGGATGCGGCAGCGTCAGCTCGGCGTCGCCCTGCACGAGCTCGTCGTACAGCAGCAGGTCGAGGTCCAGCGTGCGTGGCGCGTTGCGATACGGGCGCTCGCGGCCCTGCGCCAGCTCGATCGCCTGCAAGCGGTGCAGCAGCGCCAGCGGCGCCAGCGTCGTGCGCAGTTCGGCCACGGCGTTCAGATAGTCCGGCCCGCTGGAATCGATCGGCGCGCTGCGGTAGACCGCCGAGCGGCGCAGCAGCTCGGTGTCGGGCAGCGCCGCCAGCGCGTCGAACGCGGCCTGCAACGCCGCGTGGGCATCGCCCAGGTTGGCCCCGAGGCCGACGTAGGCCAGGCTCACGACAGGGTGGACTCAGTCCGCGGTCGGTGCGGCCGGGCCCCGCTCGCCGCCGGCTTCGCCACCCGCCGCTGCGTTGCCCGCTCCGGCCGGCTTGCGCCGGCGCCGGCGCTTCTTCTTCGCCGGGTCGCTCGCCTCGGCGGCAGGCCCGCCGCCCGTGGCTCGGCGTGCGCTGTCACGCTCGCGTCCCTGCTCGAGCAGCGCCTCGCGCTCCTCGTCGCTGCCGAGCGAGAAGTCCTCCCACCATTCGGCCAGTTCGGCGTCGACTTCGCCGGCGTCGGCGCGCAGGCGCAGGAAGTCGAAGCCGGCACGGAAGCGCGGCTGCTCGACCAGCGTCAGCGGCCCGCGCCCGGCACGCCGGTCGAAGCGCGGCTGCATCATCCAGATCTCGCGCATGTCGGCGGCCAGCTTGCCGCGGCCGGAGATGTCGCCGATGCGGGCGTCGAAGGCGGCGTCGATGGCCTGCTGCAGCGCCGGCAGCGGCGGCTCGCCCTTGGCTCTTGATCTTCTGCCAGCGCTCCTGCACGTCGTGCCACAGCATGCAGGCGAGCATGAAGCTCGGCGCCACCGGCTTGCCCTCGCCGACGCGGCGGTCGGTGTCGGCCAGCGCCAGTTGCACGAACTTCTCGCGGCCGTCGTGGCGCTGCGCCTCGTCGAGCGCGACGTCGAGCACCGGGAACACGCCGCGGTGCAGGCCCTGCTTGCGCAGTTCCTCGATGCTGGCCAGCGCATGGCCGGTCTGCAGCAGCTTGATCATCTCGTCGAAGGTGCGCGAGGCCGGCACGTTGTCGAGCAGCGCCGCCATCTCCTGGATTGGCGCGCGTGTCTTCGGCTCGATCTCGAAGCCCAGCTTGGCGGCGAAGCGCACCACGCGGATGATGCGCACCGGGTCCTCGCGGTAACGCGTGACCGGGTCGCCGATCATGCGCAGCAGCTTCTTCTTCGCGTCCTTGATGCCGCCGTGGTAGTCGACCACCAGCTCGCGCTGCGGGTCGTAGTACATCGCGTTGACGGTGAAGTCGCGCCGTGCGGCGTCCTCGATCTGCGGGCCCCAGACGTTGTCGCGCAGCACCCGGCCGCTGGCGTCGACCACGCTGGTCTTGCCGGCCAGGTCGCCCTTGGCGGTCTTCTCGTTGCCGGCCACCTGCTCGGTGGCAGCGGCGTCGATCAGCGCGCGGAAGGTCGACACCTCGATAACCTCGTGGTCGCGGCCGCGGCCGTAGACCACGTGCACGATGCGGAAGCGCCGGCCGATGATGAAGGCGCGGCGGAACAGCGCCTTGACCTGCTCGGGCGTCGCGTTGGTCGCCACGTCGAAGTCCTTGGGGCGCAGGCCGAGCAGCAGGTCGCGCACCGCGCCGCCGACGATGTAGGCCTCGTGGCCGGCCTCGGTGAGCGTCTTGACGACCTTGATGGCGCGCTCGTCGACCAGCGACAGGTCGATGCCGTGCTCCTCCTTGGCCACCTCGACGCGCTTGCCCAGCGGCGTTCCGCCGGCGGACTTCGGCGCCTTGGGCGTCTTGCCCAGCAGCTTGTCGATGAATTTCTTGATCATTGGGCGAACAGTCTCAGGATGCGCCAGCCGCGCTCGCGCGCCACGGCTTCGAGGGCAGGCGACGGGTTGGTCGCGACAGGATCGGTGGCCCGCTCGAGCAGCGGCAGGTCGTTGGGCGAGTCGCTGTAGACGCTGATGCGCGCGTAGTCGCTCCAGTTCCGGCCCGACTCGGCGAGCCACTGCCCCACCCGCACGACCTTGCCCTCGCGGTAGCTCGGCGTGCCGGCGATGCGGCCCGTGATGGTACCGCCTGGGCCGCGCTCCAGGCGCACGGCGATCAGGGTCTCGATGCCGAAGGCGCGCGCGATCGGCGCGGTGACGAAGTCGTTGGTCGCGGTGACCAGGGCCACCGTATCGCCGCGTGACTGGTGCTCGCGCACCAGCGCCAGCGCCTGCGGTTGCAGCGCCGGCCGCACCACCTCGTGCATGAACTGCGCGTGGGCGGCAGCGGCGGCCTCCGGCCCGCGCTCGCGCAGCGGCTCGGTCGCGAAGGCGATGTAGGCGTGAATGTCCAGCGCGCCGGCCTTGTACTGGGCGAAGAACTCGATCGTTGCGGCGGCGGAATGCCGCCTCGTCGACCCAGCCGAGGCGGATCACGAACTCGCCCCAGGCGTGGTCGGAGTCCAGCGGGATCAGCGTCTCGTCGAGGTCGAACAGGCACAGGTTCATTCGGCGCCCTCCTCGGCGAGCATCAGCTTGAGCATCGGCACCGTGATCGGCCGCTTGTTGGCGAGCGAGAAGCGGTCGAGCCGGTCGAGCTGCGCCATCAGGTGCTTGAGGTCGCGCGCGAAGCGGGTCAGCAGGTAGTCCATCACCTCGTCGGACAGGAACACGCCGCGGCGGTCGGCCTCGCGGCGCAACGCCGCGCGCAGCTCGGGCTCGGCCAGCGGCTGCAGCGCGAACACATGGCCCCAGCCCAGGCGCGTGCGCAGGTCCTCGCGCAGCGGCAGGTCGACCGGCGGCACACGGCCGGCCGCGGCCAGCGGGATGCGGTGCGTCGTCGCGTCGACGAACAGCGCGAAGGCGGCATGCTGGCGTGATTCGTCGAGTTCGTCGCAGTCGTCGATCACCACCAGCGACCAGCTCTCGTCGAGCTCCCAGGGCAGCGGCGTGGCGGCCTCGAACCAGCCGCTGCGCTGGCCGCGCTCGTGGCTGCGGCGCACCAGCGCGCGCAGCAGGTGGGTCTTGCCGGTGCCACGCGCGCCCCACAGGTAGCTCACCGGCGCAGCGTCGGCGCCGCCCTGCGCCAGGTGCGCCAGCGCGGCGGCGTTGGGCCCGGGCAGGAAGGTCGCGAAGCTCTGCTCGGGTCCGCTTCCGATCGCGCCGATGGCCAGCGGCAGTTGCTTCATCCGCGGTACAGAGGGCTGTCCAGGTAGGCGATGCGCAGCCGCCGCACCGCCACCACGATCAGCGCGCTGACCGGCAATGCGATCAGCACGCCGACGAAACCGAACAGGTGGCCGAAGGCAAGCAGCGCGAAGATCACCATCAGCGGGTTCATGCCGATTCGCTCGCCGACCAGGCGCGGCGTCAGCCACAGGCTCTCGACCAGCTGGCCGATGCCGAACACCACTGCCACCGCGATCAGGCCGTACCAGCTGGCGAACTGCAGCACGCCGGCGAGCAGCGCCAGCAGCAGGCCGAGGCCGAAGCCGAGGTAGGGGATGAAGATCGCCAGGCCGGTGAACACGCCGACCGGCAGCGCCAGGTCGAAGCGGAACAGCGCCAGGCCGATGCTGTAGAAGGCGGCCAGGATCAGCATCACCAGCAGCTGGCCGCGCAGGTACTGGCCGAGCACGGCATCGCACTCGTCGAGGAAGCCGTTCACGCGCTCGCGCATGCGCGGGGGGATCAGCGCCTGGGTGCGCTCGACCAGGCGCGGCCAGTCGTCGAGCAGGTAGAACAGCACCACCGGCACCAGCACCATGTTGCCGAGCATCGCCAGCACGATGCTGCCGCCGATGCGCGCCGAGCTCAGCGCGGCGGCCAGGCCGTCCTCGAGGTTGGCGTCGAGGTACTTCAGCACGAAGGCCTTGATGCCGGCGATGTCCAGCGAGACCTGGATGCCGAACTGCGCCAGCCACGGCGCGACGTTGCGGTTGAGCTTGTCGGCCAGCAGCGGGATCTGCTCGCGCAGCAGAGGCAGTTCCTTGGAGATGATCGGCACGATCAGCAGCAGCACCGCCAGCACGACGACGATGAACACCACCTCGACCAGCAGCACCGCCGCCAGCCGCGGAAGCCGTCGGGCCACCAGCCGCTCCACCGCGGGGTGCAACGCGTAGGCCAGCACCGCGCCGACGATGAAGGGCGTCAGCACCGGCGCCAGCAGCCACAGCAGCAGCACGGCGACCAGGGCGATGCCGGCCCAGGTCAGGCTGCGGCGTTGGGCGGGAGTCAGGTTCATGCGGCCGCGGATTCTACGTGGCGGCCCGCAGCGCGGCCGTCAATGCAGCCGCGGCGTGCCTTGCCGGCGCAGCTCGGCCAGCCGCGCCGCGATGGCCGGGCGGTCCTGCGCGTCGCCGGCATGTTCGAGGTAGTCGGCCAGGTCGCCGACCGCCGAACTGTTCATGCCCAGCTCGGCGAAGGTCAGACCGCGGTCACGGCGCTCCTCCCAGGCCTGCGGCAGCAGCAGCACCAGGCGGTTGAGCACGGCCAGCAGGCGCGGCCAGTCCTCGGCGCTGCGGTGGATCTCCTTCAGGTTGCGCAGCATGCGCGCGATCACGTCGCGCGGCTGAGCCGATTGCAGGAACAGGCCGAGCGGCGCGTCGAACTCGCCAGTCAGGCCGCGGTTGCGCTTGTACGGCAGCAGCAGTTCGTCGAGCTCCTCGCGCGACAGCGACTGGCCGGTGAACGGATCGATCACCACCTCGCCCTGCGGCATCTTCAGCTTGACGAGGAAGTGGCCGGGGAAGGACACGCCGCGCGCCGTCAGGCCGATCTGCGAGGCCAGCTCGATGTAGATGACGGCCAGCGTGATCGGGATGCCACGCCGGGTGTCGAGCACGCGGTGCAGGTAGCTGTTGGCCGGGTCGTAGTAGTCGTTGACGTTGCCGGCGAAGCCCAGCTCGTGGAAGAAGAAGCGGTTCAGCCAGCGCAGCCGCTGCAGCGGGACGGCATCGGCCGGGATGCGGCGGCGCAGCTTGTCGGCCAGCGCGTCGAGTTCGGCCAGCACGGCCTGCGTATCGAGCGACGGGAAGTCGTCCTGGGCGATCGCCGCGGCCGCCTCGACCAGCGGCAGGCTCGCGTCGTCGGCCACCAGTGACGCGAAGTAGCCGAGTGCGTCGGGCGCCTCGAAGTGCATCGGACCGGCCATCGAACCAGTTTAGCCGCGCCGGATGAATTGTCGAAGCTTCAGCCCGGTGGCCAGCAGGCTGGCGAAGTACAGCGCCACCGCCGCCGTGATGCAGCCGGCCAGCAGGCCCACCCGCGTCCAGGGCTGCGCGCGCAGGCCGATCCAGTCGACCGAGCGCGAGGCCCACCACAGCAGCGCCGACATCAGTGCCGTCGCCAGGCCGATGCGCAGCGCGAACAGCGCCCAGCCGGGTTCGGGCGTGTACAGCCCGGCGCGGCGCAGGCCGACGAACAGCCAACCGGCGTTGACCAGCGCGCCCAGGCCGATCGACAGCGCCAGGCCGGCGTGGCCCAGCCAGGGCACGAAGGCCAGATTCATCAGCTGCGTCAGCACCAGCACGACGATCGCGATGCGCACCGGCGTGCGGATGTCCTGCTTCGCGTAGAAGCCGGGCGCGAGGATCTTCACGCCGACCAGGCCCATCAGGCCGACGCCGTAGCCCATCAGCGCGAGCGCGGTGCGCTCGACGTCGCGCGGCGTGATCGCGCCGTAGTGGTACAGCACCGCGACCAGCGCCTGCGGGAAGATCAGCAGCGCCGCGGCACAGGGCAGCGCCAGCAGCAGCACCAGGCGCAGGCCCCAGTCGAGCAGCCCGGAGTACCGCGCCGACTCGCCGGTGGCCTGCGCAGCCGACAGCTGCGGCAACAGCACCACACCCAGCGCGACACCGAGCAGCGCGGTCGGGAACTCCATCAGCCGGTCGGCATAGGTCAGCCAGGACACCGCGCCGACGCCCTGGTGCGAGGCGATCTGCGTGTTGATCAGCAGCGACAGCTGCGCCACCGAGACGCCCAGCAGCGCCGGCGCCATCTGCTTGAGCACACGCAGCACGCCGGGGTGGTGGAAGGCCGCGCGCAGCGCCGACGGTGAGAGGCCGATGCGCGGCAAGGCACCGATGCGCAACAGCGCCGGCACCTGCATCGCCAGCTGCAGCACGCCGCCGACCATCACGCCCAGGGCCAGCGAGTAGATCGGCTCGATGCCGTGGCGGCGCAGCAGCGGCGCCAGCAGCCAGGCGGCGGCGATCACCGCCAGGTTGAGCAGCACCGGCGTCGCCGCCGGCACGGCAAAGCGCTTCCAGGTGTTGAGGATGCCGGCCGACAGCGCGACCAGCGACATGAAGCCGATGTACGGGAACATCACCCGGGTCATGAACACGGCGTCGTCGAAGCGCTCCAGCCCGGAGGCGATCACCCAGACCACCAGCGGCGAGGCGACCACGCCCAGCGCGCAGGTGGCCAGCAGCGCCCAGAACAGCACGGTGGCGACGGCGTCGATCAGCCGCCGCGTGACCTCGTCGCCCTCGCGGGCACGCGTCTCCGCGAGGATGGGCACGAAGGCCTGCGAGAAGGCGCCCTCGGCGAACAGCCGGCGCAGCAGGTTGGGGATGCGGAACGCCACCTGGAAGGCGTCCATGAAGCCGCTGGCGCCGAAGGCGGCAGCGACGATCGCCTCGCGGGCCAGCCCGGTGATGCGCGAGGCGAGCGTGAAAAGCGAAACGGTGGAGGCGGCCCGCAGCAGGTTCATCGGTGGCGCCCGGCCGTTCCGAAGCCACCGAAGGCCCCCTCGGGGGGCAGCGAACGAAGTGAGCTTGGGGGCTTCATGAGCGCGTCGGATTATAGGCAGCCGCCGAATGTGCTATATTCGCGGTCTTTGCTCCACCCAGGATAGCAGCTACAGCATGGCCACCTCCTCCAAAGCCAAGAAGACCGTTCGCATCGCGTCGGGCCGCAAGCGCGCCCGCCAGGACGTCAAGCTCAACGCCGCCAACACCGCGCTGCGCTCGAAGTTCCGCACCGTCATCAAGAACGTCCAGAAGGCCGTGATCGCCGGCGACAAGTCGAAGGCGACCGAAATCTTCAAGGCCGCCCAGAGCGTCATCGATTCCGTGGCCGACAAGGGCCTGTTCCACAAGAACAAGGCGGCTCGCCACAAGAGCCGCCTGGCCGCCAAGGTCAAGGCGCTCGCCGCCGCCTGAATCACTTCCTGGGGTGGAACACGAAGGGCCTGCACTGCAGGCCCTTTGTCATTGACGATCATTGTCGGGCCCGCGCACGCGGGCCTTCGTCATTTCGGCGCCGGCTTGCGCTCTCCCGGCTCGGGCAGCAGGCAGGCCTCGCTGGTCTGCAACTGGTTGTCGCGCGCGAAGTGCATCACGAAGTCCCAGGCCATCGGCTCGATCTCGCGCAGCGCCTCGTTGACGATCACGCACTTCACGCCGTTGATCACCCGCGGCACGCAGTACGGCGAGTAGCCGATGTAGGCGCCGATGCCACCACGCGCGCCGTCCGGGCGAAAGCAGGCCATCGCACCGGCCAGGCGTTCGGCCCAGTCGCTCGGTCGGAAGGTCCGGCCCTCGAGGGTGATGCCCTGGATGAAGATCTCGCGGGGTTTCGGGGCGGTCATGGAAGCGGAATCGGGGCGGGCGGGCAGCCACCAGGGCGGCTCGGTCCAGAGCAGCCGCCGGTCGGAACCCGCCATTGTGCCGTCATTGTGCTGCAGCGCAGCAAGCCTGATGCCCGGTTCGATCGCACCCATGGATCGTTATCGGCGCCTCAGGGGCGACCCTTAGAATCGCCGCTCCCCCGAAGTCGCTGGAGACTGCGATGAATGCCCCGGAAAAAGTGCCCGCCAGCCTCGAACCGCATGTGATGAAGACCTACGGCCGCCTGCCGATCGCGCTGTCGCACGGCCGAGGCTGCTGGGTCTGGGACACCGACGGGAAGAAGTACCTCGACGGCCTGGGCGGCATCGCGGTGAACACGCTGGGGCATGCGCACCCCAAGTTGGTGCCTGCGCTGCAGGAGCAGATCGGCAAGCTGATCCACAGTTCCAACTACTACCACGTGCCGCTGCAGGAGCAACTGGCGGCGAAGCTGTGCGAGATCTCCGGCCTCGACAAGGTGTTCTTCTGCAGCACCGGCCTGGAAGCCAACGAGGCGGCGATCAAGATCGCCCGCAAGTTCGGCCATGACAAGGGCGTCGAGCGCCCCGAGATCGTGGTCTACGAGAAGGCCTTCCACGGCCGCTCGATCGCCACGCTGTCGGCCACCGGCAACCCCAAAGTGCAGGCAGGCTTCGGCCCGCTGGTCGAGGGTTTCCCGCGCGTGCCGCTGAACGACATCGCGGCGATCGAGAAGCTCGCCGCCGGCAACCCGAACATCGTCGCCGTGTTCCTGGAGGTCATCCAGGGCGAAGGCGGCATCAACCCGGCGACCGTCGACTACCTGCGTGCAGTGCGCAAGCTGTGCGACGACAAGGGCTGGCTGCTGATGCTCGACGAGGTGCAGTGCGGCATCGGCCGCACCGGCAAGTGGTTCGCCCACCAGTGGGCCGGCATCCGGCCCGACGTGATGCCGCTGGCCAAGGGCCTGGGTTCGGGCGTGCCGATCGGCGCGGTGGTCTGCGGGCCGCGTGCCGCCGACGTATTCGGCCCCGGCAACCACGGCACCACCTTCGGCGGCAACCCGCTGGCGATGCGCGCCGGCGTCGAGACGCTGCGCATCATGGAAGAGGAAGGCCTGCTGGCCAACGCGGCCAAGGTCGGCACGGCGCTGAAGGCGGGGCTGGAGCGCGAACTGGCCGGCGCGATCGCGGAGGGTGGCGTGGTCGAGGTGCGTGGCCAGGGCCTGATGCTCGGCATCGAGCTGGCCCGGCCCTGCGGCGAACTGCTGAACCGGGCCGCCGAGGCCGGGCTGATGCTCAGCGTCACCGCCGACAAGGTGGTGCGCCTGGTGCCGCCGCTGATCCTGTCGGAGGCCGAGGCCGCGCAGATCGTCGCCATCCTCGCGCCGCTGATCAAGGCCTTCCTGGCCGAGCCGGCGAAGTGAACCCGGCGAGCGCGCCATGAAACCCGGCATGAGCCTGATGAAGCACTACCTGCAGTTCAAGGACCTGCGTGCCGAGGAGTACGCCTACCTGTTCGAGCGCGCCGCCATCATCAAGAAGCGCTTCAAGAACTACGAGAAGTATCAGCCGCTGGTCGACCGCACGCTGGCGATGATCTTCGAGAAGGCCAGCACGCGCACGCGCGTCAGCTTCGAGGCCGGCATGTACCAGATGGGCGGCTCGGTGGTGCACCTGACCACCGGCGACAGTCAGCTCGGCCGCGCCGAGCCGATCGAGGACAGCGCCCGCGTGATCAGCCGCATGGTCGACATCGTGATGATCCGCACCTACGAGCAGACCAAGCTCGAGCGTTTCGCCGCGCACTCGCGCGTGCCGGTGATCAACGGCCTGACCAACGAGTACCACCCCTGCCAGATCCTCGCCGACATCTTCACCTTCATCGAGCACCGCGGCTCGATCCAGGGCAAGACGGTGGCCTGGGTCGGCGACGGCAACAACATGGCCAACACCTGGCTGCAGGCGGCCGACGTGCTCGGCTTCACGCTGCATGTCAGCACGCCGTCGGGATACGAGATCGACCCGCAGGTCGCCGGAGTCGCCAACCCGGCCTGCCTGAAGACCTTCAAGAGCCCGATGAGCGCCTGCGAAGGCGCCCACCTGGTGACCACCGACGTGTGGACCAGCATGGGCTACGAGGCCGAGAACGAGGTGCGCATGAAGGCCTTCGCCGACTGGTGCGTGGACCGGCAGATGATGTCGGTCGCGCAGAGCGATGCCCTCTTCATGCACTGCCTGCCGGCGCACCGTGGCGAGGAGGTCGAGGCCGAGGTGATCGACGGCGCGCAGTCGGTCGTCTGGGACGAGGCCGAGAACCGCATGCACGTGCAGAAGGCGCTGATGGAGTACCTGCTGCTGGGCCGGATCGGCTGAGGCCATGCGCCTGGCACTGATCACCGACCTGCACGCCAACCGCGAGTCGGTCGGCGCGGTGATGGCGCATGCGGCCACGCAGGACATCGACCGCTACGCCTTCCTCGGCGACTTCGTCGGCTACGGCGCCGACCCCGGCTGGGTGGTCGACCTGGTGCGCGAGCATGTGGCGCGCGGCGCGATCACCGTGATGGGCAACCACGACGCCGCCGTCGTGCAAGGGCCGCTGCCGACGATGATTCCCGAGGCGCGCCTGGTGGTCGAGTGGACACGCGAGCGGCTCAGCGCCGACCAGCTGGAGTTCCTCGCCACGCTGCCGATGTCGGTCACCGACGAGGACCGCCTGTTCGTGCACGCCAACGCCTTCGCGCCGAAGGAATGGGCCTACGTGCTCGGCCGCATGGAGGCGGTGCGCAGCCTGCAGGCGACGGCGGCGCGTTTCACCTTCTGCGGCCATGTGCACGACCCCAAGCTGTTCCACCTGACCGGCACCGGCAAGATCGGCGATTTCGTGCCCAGCGCCGGCATGCCGATTCCGTTGTCGGAGCAGCGCCGCTGGCTGATCATCCCCGGCTCGGCCGGCCAGCCGCGCGACGGCAACCCGGCCGCCTGCTACGCCACCTTCGACACCGGCAGCAGCACCCTCACCTACTTCCGCGTGCCCTACGACACCGAGACGGCAGGCGCGAAGATCCGCGCGGCGGGCTTGCCGCAGCGCCTGGCGCGGCGGCTCGAACATGGCGAATGACGACGACGGCCCCGGCGTCGTGCTCGGCCGGCTCGAGCCGGGCCAGGTGATCGACGATTTCCGTCTCGAGGAGCGCCTGCACCAGGGCGGCATGGCCAACCTGTGGCGCGTGACCCGCGTCGACGCCCCCGACGACAAGTCGCTGATCATGAAGGTGCCGCGCATCAAGGGCGGCGACGACCCGGCCACCATCGTCGGCTTCGAGGTCGAGCAGATGATCATGCCGGCGCTGTCGGGCCCACACGTGCCGAAGTACATCGCCAAGGGCGACTTCACGCGCCAGCCCTACATCGTGATGGAGCACATCCCCGGCGCTTCGCTGCGTGCGCGTTTCGACTCCGCGCCGCTGCCGCTGGACGAGGTGGTGGCCACCGGCATCAAGGTGGCGACCGCGCTGCACGAGTTGCACCGCCAGCACGTCATCCACCTCGACGTGAAGCCGAGCAACATCATGTTCCGCCACAACGCCGACGGCACGCAGGGCGAGGCGGTGCTGGTCGACTTCGGCCTGTCGCGCCACGACCTGCTGCCCGACCTGCTCGACGAGGAGTTCGAGCTGCCGATGGGCACCGGCCCCTACATGTCGCCCGAGCAGGTGCAGTTCGTGCGCAACGACCCGCGCAGCGACCTGTTCGCGCTGGGCGTGCTGATGTATCACCTGGCCACCGGCGAGCGACCGTTCGGCAACCCGAACAGCGTGCGCGGCCTGCGCCAGCGCCTGTATCGCGAGCCGGTGCCGCCGCGTGCGCTGCGGCCGGAGATGCCGCCCTGGCTGCAGGAGGTGATCCTGCGTTGCCTGTCGGTGCAGCCCGACCAGCGCCACCAGACCGCCGCTCAGCTGGCCTTCGACCTGGCCCACCCGGAGCAGGTGCGGCTGACCGAACGGGCCGAGCTGCTGCAGAAGAAGGCCGGCGGCCTGACGACGCTGAAGCGCTGGTTCAGCGCCGTCGGCGGCGAGCCGGTGACGATCGCCAGCGCGGCCGAGCAGACCGAGCGCAGCCCGATCCTGCTCGCCGCGGTCGACGTCGCCGGTGCCACGCCGGCCTTGCTGGAGGCGGTGCGCCACACGGTGCAGCGGCTGCTGCAGACCGAGCCCGGCGCGCGCCTGGCCTGCCTGGCGGTGATGCGCACCAACCGCATCGCCACCGACGAACTGGTCGAGGCCGACGGCAGCAGCAAGCACGTCAATCTGCTGGTGCAGCTGAAGCACTGGGCGCATCCGCTGGTGCGCTCGCTGGAGTCGCACCGCGAGACGCAGGCCGGCCGCGTCACCTACCACGTGCTGGAGGCGCCGGACGCTGCCGACGCGATCGTCGAGTACGCGCGCAAGAACCAGGTCGACCATGTCGTGATGGGCGCGCGCAGCAGCGGCGGGCTGCGCCGCTACCTGGGCAGCGTGTCGGCGCAAGTGGTCGCGCAGTGCGACTGCACCGTCACCGTGGTGCGCGCCGGCGCCGAGGACTGAGGCGTCGTGCAGGACAACCCCTGCACCCGCTGCGGCGCCTGCTGCGCCAGCTTCCGCGTCGACTTCGCGGTCGAGGAACTGCAGAGCCGCGGCGGCAGCGTGCCCGATGGCCTGGCCGTCGAGCTGACCGACGTCACCTGCCGCATGCGCGGCACCGACCACGCCTCGCCGCGCTGCGCGGCGCTGGTCGGCAGCGTCGGTGTCAAGGCGTCTTGCGGCATCTACGAGTGGCGCCCTTCGCCGTGCCGCGAGTTCGGCCTGCGCGCGCCGCTGGGCCTGGGCGACGAGGCCTGCACCCGCGCCCGCGCGCGGCGTGGCCTGCCAGCGCTGGCCGGCTGATCTCACGGCGCCGACGCGCTCGCAGCAGTGGCCGGCGTCGGCAGCGGCCGCCGCCAGGCCTCGGTCCACTCCGCCAGCAACGTGTCGCCGGGCTCGCCCTCGCGCACCGACAAGCCGGTCTCCAGTTCGCGGCTGGACTCGTACCAGCCCGGGCCGCAGTCTTCGCTGTCGTCGCCGATGCGCATCATGCTGAAGCGGCGCAGGAAACGTTCCTCGGCCGCGCGGTGCCGGCACAGGTCGGCGATGCGGGTGATCAGTCGGGCCATCGTGTCCTCCAGCGGTATGTCGTGCTGGAAGCCAGTGTTCCGGGCCACAGCGTCGTCGAACATCGCCCAGGGGGCGTCCCCCGCCGGCATTCCCCCTGCCCTTCCCCCGGGCAGGGGTGGGCTCAGGACTCGGCCGGAATCACGCTGACCGCGACGTCCATCGCCTGCGTGCCGCCGCCGAGGATCACGCCGCGCAGCGGCACCACGTCGGCGAAGTCGGCGCCCCAGGCCAGCGTGATGTAGCGCTGGTCGGCCAGCTGGTCGTTGGTGGGGTCGAACTCCACCCAGCCGTGGCCGGGCGACCAGGCGGCCACCCAGGCGTGGGAGGCGTCCACCCCCATCAGGCGGGGCTGGCCGGGCGGTGGGTCGGTGAGCAGGTAGCCGGACACGTAGCGCGCCGGCAGCCCGTGGCCGCGCAGCGCGGCGAGCATCAGGTGGGCGAAGTCCTGGCAGACGCCGCGGCGGTGCTGCAGCACCTCGTCGACCGAGGTGCTGACGGTGGTCGCGCCCGGCTCGAACTCGAAGTCGGCGTGGATGCGGTGCATCAGGTCGAGCACCGCGTCCAGCCAGTCGCGGCCGCGGGCGAACGACGCGGCGGCGTACAGGCGTGCCGCCTCGGACAGCGGCAGCAGCAGCGTCGGCTCGCACAGGCGCGCCGCATCCAGGTCGGGCGGCTCGCCGGGCTGCAACAGCGCCTGCTGCACCGCCTCCCAGGGCTGCGTCGCGTCGGCCTGCAGCTGCGGCCGCGCGCCGATCTCCAGCTCGGCCTGCATGCGCACGCGCAGGCGCCGGTGCGTGCGGTGCAGGCCGAAGTGGGTCACGGTGTTGCCGAAGGCATCGGGGCCGTCGTGGCGCTCGTCGGGGTGCGGGTCGATGTCGATCGCATGGGCGAGCAGGCGCTGCCAGGGCAGCGTGCGCGGCGTCAGGCGGGCGCGCTGCCACGACTGCGAGACCGGCGCGTCGTAGGCGTAGCGCGTCTCGTGTTCGACGCGGTATCTCAGCGCCTTCATGCGACGAGCGAGAGCACCGAGCGCGACGCCGCGTGCGAGAAGAACTTCAGCGTCAGCTCGTCGGACACGCCGCCGGCGATGCGCTGCAGTTGCCCGAGCAGTTCGGCCAGCGCCTCGCTCTCCGGGTGCAGGTCGGCCGGGGTCAGCGCCGCCAGCGCGGCCTGGCCCGGCGCCACCACGTCGCTGGCGAAGCGGCCATGCGCGGTCTCCAGCTTGCCGACGTACTCGGCCAGGCCCTTGAGCTGGAAGGCCAGCGAACGCGGCACCAGTTCGTCGCGCACCAGCAGGTCGAGCACCGGCAGCCACTCGGGCGCCACCAGGTAGCGCGAGCGGTAGGTCACCGACGAGTCGGCCCATTGCAGCAGCCATTCGAGGCCCTGGTCGCGGCCCTCCTGGGTGGCCACCTGCAGTGCTGCGGCCAGGTTCCAGAGCCGCTCGATGCGCCGGCCCATCGACAGGAAGCGCCAGCCGGTGCCGCGTGTCATGCCGTCGAGCACAAAGCCCGACAACGTGACCATCGCGTTGACGGCGCGGTCCAGCCAGGCCAGCGCCAGCGGCAGGCGCATCGCGGTGGACGCCGAGCCTCCCTGGAACACCGGGTCGCCGATCAGCTGGTTGATCGTTCGCCAGTGATCGGCCGACATGCGGTCGCGCAGGTTGAAGGCGACGCGCGACAGCTGGCGCAGGCGCTCGGCGAGCGCGCCGTCCGGATGGGTGGCGGCGCGCAGCAGCGCGATCGCCGGCTCGTCGTCGGCATCGATCAGGCCCAGGCGCACACACAGCGCCATCGGTGCGCTGCTGCCGCCTTCGACCATCTCGTCGTCCAGCTGCGCCTCGATGGCCACGCGCAGCAGGCGCATCGCGGCATCGGCGCGCTCGCCGTAGCGGCCGAACCAGAACAGGTTCTCGGCAGTGCGCGACGGCAAGTTGGCTCGCGAGCTGACCAGGTCGGCCGGCGTTACCGTGCTGGTCAGCAACGAGAACGAGGCGTTGACCGGTGCGTCCGACAGCACCCAGGTGTCCTTCGAGCGGCCGCCCCGCTGCATCGCCACCACGCGGGCCTCGCCGTCGCCGGCCACGCGCGCCAGCCCGCCGGGCATCAGCTTGTAGCCGTCGGGCGTGGCCACCGCGAACACACGCAGGCCGACGGTGCGCGCCGCCAGCGAGTCGCGCCCCTGCGCGCTGCGCTCCAGCACCGGCGCCTGCGAGACGTGCACCCATTCCTGCGCGACGTAGCGCTGCGGCCGCGCCGCGACGCGGGCGCGCAGCTTCTCGCGCGCCGCGGCGTCGAGGTCGGCGCCGAACACCGCCGGCTCGCGCGACGAACGCTCCAGTGGCTTGATCAGCACCTGGTCGAGGCGCTTCCAGGCGTCGTCGCGGGCGGCCGGCTCGCCCAGCCACCAGGTCGCCACCGACGGCAGCTTCAGCGGCTCGCCGAGCAGTTGTTCCGACAGCCGCGGCAGGTAGCCGAGCAGCGCGCCCGATTCCAGCACGCCCGAACCCAGCGAGTTGGCGATCAGCACCGTGCCGCGGCGCGCGCATTCGGTCAGGCCGGCAACGCCGAGCGCGGAATCGGAGCGCAGCTCGAGCGGGTCGCAGTAGTCGTCGTCCTGGCGGCGCAGCAGCGCATGCACACGCTTCAGGCCCTCGACGGTCTTCATCCACACGCAGCCGTCGCGCACGGTCAGGTCGCTGCCCTCGACCAGCGCCACGCCGAGGTAGCGCGCCAGCAGTGCGTGCTCGAAGTAGGTCTCGTTGAACGGGCCTGGCGTCAGCAGCGCGATCAGCGGTGTGCCGTCACCCGGGCCGCCGCGCGGCGCCCAGCGCAGCAGCGACTCGCGCAGCGCCGCGAAGAACGCGGCCAGGTGCTGCACGCGCAGCTCGCGGAACAGCTGCGGGAACACACGCGAGACGATCAGCCGGTTCTCCAGCGCGTAACCGGCGCCGGAAGGCGCCTGCGTGCGGTCGCTGACCACCCACCAGCGGCCGTCGGGTGAACGCGCCAGGTCGGCCGCGTAGTGGAACAGGTGCACGCCACCCGGCGGCCGGATGCCCTGCGCCGGCGACAGGTAGCCGGCATGGCCGAACACCACGCCGGGCGGCAGCGCGCCGCTCCTGAGCAGCGACTGCTCGCCGTACAGGTCGGCCAGCACGCGGTTGAGCAGTTCGGCGCGCTGCGCGACACCTTCCTCGATCGCCTGCCATTCCTCGCCGGACAGCAGCAGCGGCAGCGGATCGACCTCCCAGGGCCGGTCCATGCCCTTCGGATCGGCATAGACGTTGTAGGTGATGCCGTTCTCGTGCACCTCGCGCTCCATCAGCGCGAGCATGTCGGACAGCCCGCGGGCGCCACGCTCGGCCAGCGCCTGCATGAAGCTGTCCCAGTGCGGGCGCGGCAGGTGCGGCCCCTCCAGCAGCTCGTCGTAGCGGCCGCTGCGGGCCGCGTAGCCGGCGAGCAGGTTCTTCAGCATCGAGGGCGTCCGGGGGCGGGCCGGGCTGTGACGTCCTCAGGATTGTCGCCGCAGGTCGAGCGTGAACGGGAAGTTCGGGTTCCTCTCTTCGCGGGGGATGGCCATCTCGCCCGGCGTGTGGCCGAGGCGGAAGAAGCGCGCCAGCCGCCGTGCTTCGGCCTCGTAGGCATTGACCGGGAAGGTGCTGTAGTTGCGCCCGCCCGGATGCGCCACGTGGTACTGGCAGCCGCCCAGCGAGCGGCTCATCCAGGTGTCGACCAGGTCGAAGCTCAGCGGCGCATGCACGCCGATCGTCGGGTGCAGCGACGAGGGCGCGCTCCAGGCGCGGTAGCGCACCGCGCCGACGAACTCGCCGACCTTGCCGGTGGGCTGCAGCGGCACGACGCGACCGTTGCAGGTCAGCACATGGCGGTCGCCGACCAGGCCGGTGACGTGCAGCTGCAGCCGCTCGACCGACGAATCGACGAAGCGCACCGTGCCGCCCGGCGCGCCCTCCTCGCCCATCACGTGCCAGGGCTCCAGCGCCAGCCGCACCTCGACGTCGACGCCCTTGGCATTGAAGTCGCCGAGGCGCGGGAAGCGGAAGTTCAGGTGCGGCGCGAACCACTCCAGCTTCATCGCATAACCGAAGTCGTTCAGCTCCTCGACCACGTCGGCCAGGTCTTCCCAGACGAAGTGCGGCAGCATGAAGCGGTCGTGCAGCTCGGTGCCCCAGCGCTTGAGCTTCGCCGGGCGGTACGGGTGCTGCCAGAAACGCGACACCAGCGAGCGCATCAGCAGCTGCTGCGTCAAGCTCATGCGCGCATGCGGCGGCATCTCGAAGGCGCGCATCTCGAGCAGACCCAGGCGGCCGGTCGGCCCGTCGGGCGAGTACATCTTGTCGATGCAGAACTCGGCGCGGTGGGTGTTGCCGGTGGCGTCGATCAGCAGGTTGCGCAGCAGCCGGTCGATCATCCACGGCGGGCAGGCGGTCGGGCCCAGCGCCGACTGGCGCTGCAGCTCGGCGAAGGCGATCTCGATCTCGTAGACCGAGTCGTTGCGCGCCTCGTCGATGCGCGGCGCCTGGCTGGTCGGCCCGATGAACAGGCCGGAGAACAGGTAGGTCAGCGACGGGTGGTTGTGCCAGTAGGCGACCATGCTGGCCAGCAGGTCGGGCCGGCGCAGGAACGGCGAGTCGGCCACCGTGGCGCCGCCGAGCACGAAGTGGTTGCCGCCGCCGGTGCCGGTGTGGCGCCCGTCGAGCATGAACTTCTCGGTCGACAGCCGTGTCTCGTGCGCCGCCTGGTACAGGTGGGTGGTCTGCTCGACCAGTTCCTCCCACGAATGCGCCGGGTGGATGTTGACCTCGATGACGCCCGGGTCGGGCGTGACGCGCAGCGTCGACAGGCGCGGGTCCTTCGGCGGCTCGTAGCCCTCGAGGATGACCGGCAGCTTCATCTCCAGCGCGGTGTCCTCGACCGCGGCGACGAGCTCGAGGTAGTCCTCCAGCGCCGGCATCGGCGGCATGAAGACGTACAGCCGGCCATGGCGCGGCTCGGCGGACATCGCGGTGCGCGTGACCCAGCCGGCCGACTCGAAGCGCTGCGGCGTGCGCAGCGAGGCCGCCGGCGTCGCGCTGGCCTCGCCTTCGTCGAGCTGGCCGAAGCCGCTGGTGCCGAAACCATGCGCGCCACCACGCTGCGCGGCGCGCGAACGGTCGGCGAAGCTGCCCAGCGGCTGCGTCGCGCCGCCACCTGCTCCTCCGGCCGCACCGGTCGGATCGGCGAACTGGCTGGCAAAGCGCAAGCGCTGGTACGGCGGCAGCGGCGGGAAGGGCTGGGTCGGGTCGGGCGCGTGGATCCACGGCATGTCGGTGCCGGTCGCCCAGGGCTGCGAATCGAGCGGCAGCCGGTAGCCCATCGCCGAGTCGCCGGGGATCAGGTAGCAGCGTTCGCTGCGCAGGAACCACGGGCCGGTCTGCCAGCGTGCCGTGCCGACGTAGTTGCGCGCCACCGGCAGCACATGGCCGACCACCTTGTCCAGGCCCTGGCTGAACACCTTGCGGATGCGCTCGCGCTCGAGCGGATCGGCCAGCCGCGCATCGAAGGGGTCGACGTTGGTCGGCAGCTTGCGTTCGCGCCACAGGTAGTACCAGACGTCCTCAAAAGCCGGGAAGACGTACTTCGGGTCGAGCGCGAGGCGCTTCGCGACGCCGGCGAGGAAGCGCTGCGCCTGCACGTCGGTGACACCGTAGTCCTGGTGCTCGCTGGCGAACAGCTCGGGGTGCGTCCACACCGGCTCGCGGTCCTTGCGCCAGAACAGGTTCAGGCTCCAGCGCGGCAACTGCTCGCCCGGGTACCACTTGCCCTGGCCGTAGTGCAGCAGGCCGCCGTCGCCGTACTTGGCGCGCAGCTTGTCCATCAGGTCGGCCGACAGCAGCCGCTTGGTCGGGCCCAGCGCCTCGGTGTTCCACTCGGCGCCGTCGCGGTCGTCGACCGACACGAAGGTCGGCTCGCCGCCCTGCGTCAGGCGCACGTCGTGGCGGCGCAGGTCCTCGTCGACCTGGTGGCCCAGCACCTCGATCTCGCCCCACTGCTCGTCGGTGTAGGGCAGCGTGACGCGCGGCGCCTCCCAGATCCGCGTCACCTTCATGTGGTGCTCGAACTCGGTCTCGCACTCGTCGAGCACGCCGGTCACCGGCGCGGCCGAGCCGGGGTCGGGCGAGCAGGCCAGCGGGATGTGGCCTTCGCCGGCGAGCAGGCCGGAGGTCGGGTCCAGGCCGATCCAGCCGGCGCCAGGCAGGTAGACCTCGCACCAGGCGTGCAGGTCGGTGAAGTCGACCTCGGTGCCGCTCGGGCCGTCGAGCGACTTGACGTCGCTCTTCAGCTGGATCAGGTAGCCCGACACGAAGCGTGCCGCAAAGCCGAGGTGGCGCAGGATCTGCACCAGCAGCCAGCCGGAGTCGCGGCACGAGCCGCTGGCATTGACCAGCGTCTGCTCGGGGGTCTGCACGCCCGGCTCCATGCGGATCAGGTAGCCGATGTCCTTCTGCAGCTTCTGGTTCAGCTCGACGAGGAAGTTGGTGGTCTGCTTCTTCTCGCGCGGGATCGCCGCCAGGTACTTCGCGAAGGCCGGCGTCAGCTCGCCCTTCAGCCGGTACGGCGCCAGCTCGTGGGCCAGCGAGGGGTCGTACTCGAACGGGAAATGTTCGGCCGAGGGCTCGAGGAAGAAGTCGAACGGGTTGAGCACCGACATCTCGGCGACCAGGTCGATCTCGATGCGGAAGCTCGTCGTCTTGTCCGGGAAGACCAGGCGCGCGAGGTAGTTGGACTGCGGGTCCTGCTGCCAGTTGATGAAGTGCGTGGCCGGCTCGACACGCATCGAGTAGCTCAGGATGCGCGTGCGCGAGTGCGGCGCCGGACGCAGGCGGACCACCTGCGGACCCAGGTTGATCGGCCGGTCGTACCGGTAGTGGGTCACGTGGTTGAGCGCGACGTGGATGGACATTCAGGACTCCAGGGTGATCTGTTCGGCGACGGGGCCGACTTGCACGCGCACGCGCATCGACTCGTCGCCACCGCCTTCGCGCACGCCGCGCACCGGCGCACAGGCAGCATAGTCGGGGCCGACGGCCAGGCGCACGTGGCGCTCGTCCATCAGGCACAGGTGGGTGATATCGACGCTCAGCCAGCGCCGCCCGGCCACGTCGAGGCAGACGTCGGCCCAGGCATGGCTGGCCAGTTCGGGTGCGGTCGGCGAATGGAAGTATCCGCTGACGTAGCGCGCCGGCAGCCCGGCGGCACGGCAGGCGGCGATGAAGACATGGGCCTGGTCCTGGCAGACACCGGCACCGATGGCCAGCGCCTGCCGCGCGGTGGTGCCCACGTCGGTCACGCCGGCACGGTAGACGATCCGCCGGCAGACGGCACCGGCCAGCGCCAGCAGCTGGTCTTCGCCGACGCGGCCGCCGATGTGCACGCGGCCCAGGCCGGTCAGCGCAGCGTCGCTCGCGGTCAGCGCGGTGGGTCGCAGGTACAGCGCCGGGTGCGGCGCCGCCAGGTCGTCGACCAGCCAGGCCGAGGGCGCGGTGACCACGGTGCCGTGCGCCTGCACGCTGCCCTCGTACACATGCCGCCCGCCGCGCGCACGCGCCATGCTCCAGCTGTGCGACAGGTTGCCGAAGCCGTCACGCTGCGCGTACAGCGGGCCTGGCGCCGTCAGCTGCCACTCGACCACCTCCTGGTGGGCGTTGGCCTGCGGCGTCAGGCACAGCTGCTGCAGCGCGTACTGCAGCGGCGCGCTGTACTCGTAGTGCGTCTCGTGGCGGATGCTGAGTTTCATCGCTCAGCGCCGGTTCACTGCACCGGGACGAGGAAGTCTCGGCTGATGCCGACGCCGATGGTGTTGACGCGGTCGAGGAACTGCGTCAGGAAGGCGTGCAGGCCGGTGGCGAGGATCTCGTCGATGCGGCCGTACTGCAGGTCGGCGCGCAGCCGGCCGGCCTGGCGCAGCGTCTCGCCGGACTGTTCGTTGGCGACCATCTTCAGGTTGCCGACCACCTCGTGCATGCAGGCCGCCAGCGAGCGCGGCATGTCCGGGCGCAGGATCAGCAGTTCGGCCACCTTCTCCGGCAGGATCACGTTGCGGTAGGCCTTGCGGTAGACCTCGAAGCCGGAGACCGAGCGCAGGATCGCCGACCAGTGGTAGAAGTCGAACTCGACGTCCTTGGCAACACCCTGCCCCTGGCTCTGACTCAGCGCGGAGCCGAAGAACTCGCTCTCGACGGCGTGGAACTTGACGTCGAGCAGCCGCGCGGTGTTGTCGGCACGCTCCAGGAAGCTGCCGATGCGCAGGAAGTGGAAGGCCTCGTCCTGCAGCATGGTGCCCACGGTCACGCCGCGCGACAGGTGCGAGCGGAACTTGACCCACTCGAACAGCGCGCTCGGATCCTTCTGGAAGTCGCTGGTCGCGACCATGCGCTGGAACTCCAGCCAGGTCTGGTTCTGCGTCTCCCACACCTCGGTGGTCAGCGTGCCGCGCACCGCGCGCGCGTTCTCGCGCGCCGCCATCAGGCAGGAGCGGATGCTCGACGGGTTCTGCGCGTCGGCCACCATGTACTGCATGACCTCGCGCGCCTCGATCGTGCCGTGGCGCTTGGCGAAGTCGCCGCTCAGTTCGGAAATGCCCAGCAGGCCCTTCCAGCCCTTCTCGGCGGCGTCGGCCGACTGCGGCAGCAGCGAGGTCTGGTAGTTGACGTCGAGCATGCGCGCGGTGTTCTCCGCGCGCTCCATGTAGCGCGACATCCAGAAGAGGTGATCGGCGGTACGTGACAGCATGATCAGGCCTCCAGAACCCAGGTGTCCTTGGTCCCGCCGCCCTGCGACGAGTTGACCACCAGCGAGCCCTCCTTCAGCGCGACGCGCGTCAGGCCGCCGGGCACCATCTGCACCGTCTTGCCCGACAGCACGAAGGGCCGCAGGTCGATGTGGCGCGGCGCGATGCCGCTCTCGACGAAGGTCGGGCAGGTCGACAGCGACAGCGTCGGCTGCGCGATGTAGCCCTCGGGGTGCGCCTCCAGCGCCTTGCGGAAGTCGGCGATCTCGGCCTTGGTCGACGCCGGCCCGACCAGCATGCCGTAGCCGCCGGCGCCGTGCACTTCCTTGACCACCAGCTCGGGCAGGTGGTCGAGCACGTACTTCAGGTCGTCGGCCTCGCGGCACAGGTAGGTCGGCACGTTGTTGAGGATGGGCTTCTCGCCGAGGTAGAACTCGATCATCTTCGGCACGTAGGGGTAGATCGACTTGTCGTCGGCGACGCCGGTGCCGATCGCGTTGCACAGCGTGACGTTGCCGGCGCGATAGACACCCAGCAGCCCGGCGCAGCCCAGCGACGAGTCGGGCCGGAAGGCCAGCGGGTCGAGGAAGTCGTCGTCGACGCGGCGGTAGATCACGTCGACGCGCTTCGGGCCCTGCGTCGTGCGCATGTAGACGAAGTTGTCCTTGACGAACAGGTCCTGGCCTTCGACCAGCTCGACGCCCATCTGCTGCGCCAGGAAGGCGTGTTCGAAGTAGGCGCTGTTGTACATGCCCGGGGTCAGCACGCAGACGGTCGGCTCGTTGACCGCCGCCGGCGCCACCGCGCGCAGCGTCTCGAGCAGCATGTCGGGGTAATGCGCCACCGGCTCGACGCGGTGCTGGCTGAACAGCTCGGGGAACAGCCGCATCATCATCTTGCGGTTCTCGAGCATGTAGCTGACGCCGCTGGGCACGCGCAGGTTGTCCTCCAGCACGTAGTAGCTGCCGCTGCCGTCGGCATTGGCGGCGCGCACGATGTCGATGCCGGCGATGTGCGAGTAGACGCCGCCCGGCACGTCGACGCCCATCATCTCGGGGCGGAACTGCGCGTTCTTGAAGATCTGGTCGGCCGGCACCAGCCCGGCGCGGATGATCTCCTGCTCGTGGTAGACGTCGTGGATGAAGCGGTTCAGCGCGGTGACACGCTGCGCGAGGCCCTTCTCCATCTCGCTCCACTCGTGCGCCGGGATGACGCGCGGGATCAGGTCGAAGGGAATCAGCCGCTCGGTGCCGGAACCATCCTCGTCCTTGGCGCCGTAGACCGCGAAGGTGATGCCGACGCGGCGGAAGATCATCTCGGCCTCTTCGCGGCGCGACTTCATCACGTCGCGCGGCTGCTGCGCCAGCCAGCGGTCGTAGCCCTTGTAGTGCTCCCGCACCGTGGTGCTGGTGGCCTGCATCTCGTCGAAGCTGGGTCTCATCGAAAGCGTCTCCTCGGAAAGCAGGGTAGCAAAAAGCAGGCCACTCACGGCCCGGCGAGCACCGGCGTGGCCCGATGGTGCCAGTAGCGGCGCGCCGCGTCACGCTCGCATTCGGCGGCCTCGGGAGCGACGGAGCGCCACTGCCAGGCACCGCAGTCGGGGCTGGTGGCGATGTCGGTGCGCCGTCCGCGGTAGCGCTCCACCACGTCGGGCGCCGGATGGCCGAAACGGTTGCGGTAGCCCGCCTGCGCGACCGCCAGCCGCGGCTGCACGGCGGCCAGGAACAGCGGCGTCGACGAGGTGCGGCTGCCGTGGTGCGGCACCAGCAGCACGTCGGCGCGCAGCGCGTCGCCCCAGCGCCCGGCGAGCTGCAGTTCCTGCTCGCGCTCGATGTCGCCGGTCAGCAGCGCAGTGGCCCCGCTGGCGGCGCCGACCCGCAGCACGCAGGAGACGGTGTTCGGGCGCAGCCCCGGGTCGAGCGGGCCGGCCGGCGGATGCAGGAACTCGAAGCGCACGCCGTCCCAGCTCCAGGCCTGGCCGGCGGCGCAGGGCGTGTGGCGCGGCGCCAGCGCCAGCAACGGGTGGTCGGGTGCCAGCGAGCTCGACAGCTCGTCCACCGGCAGCGCGCTCAGCAGCGCCCTGGCACCGCCGACATGGTCGAGGTCGCGGTGGCTCAGCACCAGCCGGTCGATGCGATCGCTCGCCGCGGGCGCGCAGCAGCGGCAGCAGCACCCGCTGGCCGGCGTCGCTGTCGCGGGTGTACTGCGGGCCGGCGTCGTAGACCAGCAGGTGATGCCGGGTGCGCACCAGCACCGCGGTGCCTTGGCCGACGTCGAGCGCGAGCAGCTCGTAGTGGCCCGTCGCAGGGCGCTCGGGCGCCAGAGTCAGAAAGGGCAGCGCCAGCGGCAAGGCGAGCAGACGCAGCCGCCAGGGCAGTGGCATCACCAGCAGTGCGCCGCCGAGCAGCGCCGCGGCCTGCGCCCAGGCCGGCGCCACCGGCACCTGCCAGGTCGCCAGCGGCACGGCGGCCAGCGCCTCGAGCAGCCGCACCAGCGGCTGCAGCAGCACCGCGGCCAGCGTCCACAGCGGCGGCGCGAGGGCGCCGAGCAGCGCCAGCGGCGTCACCGCCAGCGTGATCAGCGGGATGGCGACCAGGTTGGCGACGAAGCCGACCAGCGAGACCTGCTGGAAGAAGACCAGCGTCAGCGGCGCCAGGCCCAGCGTCGCCACCCATTGCGTGCGCAGCCCGCCGCGCGCGGCGACCGCCAGGCGTTGCCACTGCGAGGCGGGCGTGGCCGCCGGCCGGCGTTCGCCGTCACGCACCGGCTCGGAGGCCGTCAGCAGCGCCACCGCGGCGAACGACAGCCAGAAGCCCGGCTGCAGCAGCGCCCACGGGTCCACCGCGGTGACCACCAGCGCCGCCAGCGCCAGCACCAGCGGCCACGGCCAGCGCAGGCCGAGGCTGCGCCAGAGCACGACGGTGGCGAGCATCCACACGGTGCGCTGCGCCGGCACCGCCCAGCCGGCGAACACCGCGTAGGCCAGCGCCACCGCCAGCCCGCCCCAGCGCGCCGCCTGCGGCGCCGGCACGCGGTGCATCGCTGCCGGCGAAAGCCGCCAGGCCCAGGCGATCGCCGCGGCCGCGAGCCAGGCCAGCATGGTGATGTGCACCCCGCTGATCGCCATCAGGTGCGACAGGCCCGTGGTACGGAACAGGTCCCAGTCCTCGCGTGCGATGGCCGACTGGTCGCCCACCGACAGCGCGGCGATCACGCCTGCGGCGCGCGGGTCGGCCACCCGCGCGACGATCGCGTCGCGCATGCGCTGGCGCAGCCGCTCGACCGGGTAGGCCGCGGCCGTCCACCACCGCCTGCGCCGGTGCCTCGCGCACGTAGCCGGTGGCGCGCACGCCCTGCTCGAACAGCATCAGCTCGAGGTCGAAGCCATGCGGGTTGAGCGTGCCGTGCGGCTGGCGCAGGCGGGCATCGAAAGTCCAGCGCTGGCCGGCGCGCAACTCGCGCTGCGGTTGCGACAGCGTCGCGTCCTCGTGGAAGCCGCTGTACCAGCCGAGCGCGACGAAACGGGGCACGGTCGTCACCGGCTCGCCGCCCAGCGTGGCCTGCTCGACCTCGAAGCGGAAGCGCAAGCCGTTCGGCCCGGCCTGCGGCAGGCTGGCGACGATGCCGACCAGCCGCAGGTCGCGCCCCTCGAGTCCGGCAGGCAGCACCTCGGCGAGCCGTTGCGACGCGCGCCACCCGGTGCTGCCGAAGCCGATCAGCGCCAGGCCGAGCAGCAGCGGCCAGAAGCCGCGCCGCCAGCGCCAGGCCGCCAGCAGCAGCACCAGCCCGGACGCCGACACGCCGAGGTAGACCGCATCGGCCCACAACGCGGGCTGCTGCAACTGCACGGCCACGCCCGCCGGCGCGGCGAGCAGCGCCGCCAGCCAGCCGGCAGCGCTGGCCGGTGATGCTCCTCCCATGGCCGCAGTGTAGGATTCGCGCCCTCCTCCCTCGCGACACGCCCCACCATGTCGAACGCCAACGTCTACGACCGTCTCGCCGAACTCGGCATCACGCTGCCGCCGGTCGCGGTGCCCGCCGCCGCCTACGTGCCCTTCGTGCGCACCGGCAACCTGGTCTTCATCTCCGGCCATATCGCCAAGCGCGACGGCAAGCCCTGGGTCGGCCAGCTCGGCGCGACGATGGACACCGCCACCGGCGCATAGGCCGCACGTGCGATCGCCATCGACCTGCTCGGCACGCTGCATGCGGCCGTCGGCGACCTGAACAAGGTCGAGCGCATCGTCAAGGTGATGAGCCTGGTCAACAGCACCGGCAGCTACACCGAGCAGCACCTGGTGACCAACGGCTGCTCCGAACTGTTCGGCCAGGTGTTCGGCGACAAGGGCGCCCACGCGCGCAGCGCCTTCGGCGTGGCGCAGATCCCGCTGGGGGCCTGCGTCGAGATCGAGCTGATCGCCCAGGTTGCCTGAGCCCGATGAAGCTCACGACACGAAGCGTTCTCGTCGGTCTGGCGCTGCTGTGCATCGCAGCGGTCGGCGCCGCGCTGTTCACGCAGTACATGTGGGAGATGCAGCCCTGCCCGTGGTGCATCCTGCAGCGGGTGATCTTCCTGCTGATCGCGCTGCTGCTGCTGCTCGGCGCCTTCCTGCCCGGGCGTTTCGCCTTCGTCGGCCTCGCCGTGCTGGCCGCGATGTCCGGCATCGCCGCGGCGCTGTACCAGCATTTCGTCGCCGCCAAGTCGACCTCGTGCAACCTGACGCTGGCCGACAAGATCGTCAGCGGCATCGGTCTGGACAAGCTGCTGCCGCCGGTGTTCGAGGTGCGCGCGAGCTGCGCCGACGCGGCGGTCGACCTGCTCGGCCTGCCCTACGAGTTCTGGAGCCTGGGGCTGTTCGTGGTGATCGCGGCCACCGCGGTCTGGGCGCTGCGTTCGCGCTGACGAACATCAACTCGGCGCGCAGGCCGGGTTGCCCTCGGTCGGCACGGGCACCGACATCAACCAGCCACGCAGCGTGCGGATCAGCAACCGTCCGCAGGCGCTGGCGACCAGGCTGCCGCGCTCCATCTTTTCGCTGCCACCCTCCGCATATCGGAAGGTGCGCTGAGGTGCTTCGGCAGGTGCCGCGGCCTGCTGCAGATCGTCCATCGCCACGTCGAGAGACAGCGCGAGCAATGCAGCGCTTTCGTCGGTCAAGCGCCGGCCACCATCCGTCAGCCAATGGGCCTGGACGGCTTGTGCATCGGCGGCGGGCGTGTCGACCGGTCGCGACACCACACGAATGGTCTGGGCATAGGCCGCATCGGCCGTTGCCGGCGCGTAGATGCGTACCGCGGTGTCCAGCACCAGGGCGCGCTGGTCACGCGTCATCGAGAACACCGGCGCCGCCTCGACGACCCAGTCCTGGCCCGGGTTGTCATCCAGACCGAGCAGCCGGCGCGAGCCCGAGCTCTTCTGGCGTGGCAGTGCGTCGCGGATCAGCTGCACATTGGTGAAGCCGCCGAGCACGCCCTCGAAGGGCGCGAGCACTTCGTTCGCTTCGGCCTGGAGCTTCTCCTTCTGGCTCTGTTTGGCACCCTCGCTCAGCAGCCCGTGCGTGAGGATGGCCGCCAGCAGGCCCGCTGCATTCGGCGCCGGATAGAGCATCGCGCCGGTACCCAGGCCCGCCGCGTCTCGGTTGACGACGCCGCGGAACACCACCTTCTCGACGCTGGGAGGCTTCAGCGCCCAGCCCCGCTCGGCCGGTGCCTGTGCCACGGCCGGCCCTGCGACCAGCCCGAACAGGGCCGCCGTGATGACCCACCGCAGCCCGGCGGCGGGCGTCATGGTCTGAAGGGCTTGAGAACCTCGTCCTTGCCGAGCTCGACCGCCTGGAAGTAGGCATTGGTGAGGCCCGGGAACTTCGCTGGCTCGTCCCACGCACCGTCGCTGGCACGCAGCACATTCAACGGCTGGTACCAGTCGTAGGCGTTGGTCTTCAGATCGACCATGAACGCCACGCCGCGCACCACCGCCTTGGGATCGCCGGAGGGGATGTAGGCGGCATAACTGCGCTCGAATCCCAGTGTGTGGATCGCAACGACCAGCAGCTTGTCGACGTCGTGCGCCTTGGCCAGGCCGGTAAAGTCCTTGCGCGCAAGGTTCGTCCCCTGCGCACTGGCGCTGGGCAGATCATCGATCTTCAGCGGCTCCGCAATCACTTTTGCCTGCGTGCCCTTCTTGGCGAGCTGTTCGGCCAGCAACTCCTTGAGCCGGGCCAAGTCTTCCGGCGGCAGTGTGTTGGCGTGCGTGGTCAGCGTCGAGTTCGCCATCGACGCAGCCGCAATGCACAGCAGGCAACTGGCGCCCGGGAAACTGGTATCGACCTTGGGCAGCGCGGTCATCGCCACACCGATGCGGGCGTTCGGAGCAGCCAGTGCGCCGCCGTTCAGCGTGACCGGGTTCTGCGGTGCGGTGGCACATCCGGCCAGCAGGCCGAGTGTCACGGCCATAGCGGCCGCGGCAATGCGAAAGTTCAAGAGGGCCTCCTCGGGTATTGGTTCTTGTCGGAACGGCGCTGCCGGGTTCACCCAATCAGCGGCGCGGATGCTACGCGATCCATCCTTCCGACTCCCCACCAGACACCCGAGGCCCCATGATCAAGGGGCCGGCACAACCCGCTGCGCCTTCAGCCCTTCCACCGCCTTGCCCTTGCGCGCCCGCTTGCCGGCGTAAACGGCCAGCGCGGCGCCCTTGAAGGTCTCCTCGCGCGGCTTGCCGCCGCGCAGCGCGGTGCCGCTGACCAGCAGCGCCTGCGTGAAGGCGGCGACGCTGACCAGCGCATCCTTCGCATCGAGGTCGATCAGCGTCAGCCCACGCCCGCCATTGGGCTGCAGCTTCAGCTCGTCGATGCCGAAGGTCAGCAGCCGGCCCGACAGCGACAGGCAGGCCACCTGCGTCGCGCCGTCGGCGATCGCCGGCGGCAGCGGCTTCTCGTTCGCCTCCAGGCTCAGGAAGCTCTTGCCGCCCTTCTGCTTCGCGACCAGGTCGGACAGCCGCGCCATCAGGCCGAAGCCGCCGGTGCCGGCGAGCAGCAGCGTCTGCGTGCCCGGCCCGGCGATGTAGTGCGCCGGCTGGGTGCCGCTTTCGAGGTCGACCAGCGTGGTGATCGGCTGGCCGTCGCCGCGCCCGCCGGGCAGGCCGGCCACCGCGGTCGAGTAGACGCGGCCGTTGCTGCCGATCACGATCAGCGCGTCCACCGTACGGCAGGGGAAGGCGCCGTAGAGTGAATCGCCGGCCTTGAAGGCCAGCGTCGCCGGGTCGATCTCGTGGCCCTTCAGCGCCCGCACCCAGCCCTTCAGGCTGACCACCACCGTCACCGGCTCGTCGACCACCTTGACCTCGGCGACCGCACGGCGCTCCTCCTGGATCAGGGTGCGGCGCTCGTCGCCGTACAGCTTCGCGTCGGCCTCGATCTCCTTGACCACGGTGCGCTTCAGGCTGGCCGGGCTGCCGAGGATGTCTTCCAGCTTCGCCTGCTCGGCGCGCAGTTCCTTCAGCTCCTGCTCGATCCTGATCGCTTCGAGCCGCGCCAGCTGGCGCAGCCGGATCTCGAGGATGTCCTCGGCCTGGCGGTCGCTGAGCTTGAATCGCTCGATCAGCGCCGGCTTGGGCTCGTCGGCGTTGCGGATGATGCGGATCACCTCGTCGATGTTCAGCAGCACCAGCTGCCGGCCCTCGAGGATGTGGATGCGGTCCAGCACCTTGTTCAGCCGGTGCTGGGTGCGTCGCTGCACCGTGGCCTGGCGGAAGGCCAGCCATTCGGCGAGCATCTGGCGCAGGCTCTTCTGCGTCGGCCGGCCGTCGGCGCCGATCATCGTCAGGTTGATCGGCGACGAGCTCTCCAGGCTGGTGTGCGCCAGCAGCACGTTGATCAGCTCCTGCTGGTCGACGGTGCGTGTCTTCGGCTCGAACACCAGGCGCACCGGCGCGTCCTTGCTCGACTCGTCGCGCACCGCGTCGAGCACCGCCAGCACGGTGGTCTTGATCTGTGTCTGCTCGGTCGACAGCGTCTTCTTGCCGGCCTTGACCTTGGGGTTGGTCAGTTCCTCGATCTCCTCCAGCACCTTCTGCGCGCTGGCGCCGGGCGGCAGCTCGGTGACGACCAGCTGCCACTGGCCACGCGCCAGGTCCTCGATCTTCCAGCGCGCGCGCACCTTCAGGCTGCCGCGGCCGCTGGCGTAGGCGGCGCGGATGTCGTCGGCACTGCTGATGATCTGCCCGCCGCCGGGGAAGTCGGGCCCGGGCACCAGCGCGGCCAGCGCGTCGTCGGAGAGCCTGTCGTCCTTCAGCAGCGCCACTGCGGCGGCGGCCACCTCGCGCAGGTTGTGGCTGGGCACTTCGGTCGCCAGGCCGACCGCGATGCCGCTGGCGCCGTTGAGCAGCACGAAGGGCAGGCGCGCCGGCAGCAGCTTCGGCTCCTGCGTCGAGCCGTCGTAGTTGGGGATGAAGTCGACCGTGCCTTCGTCGATCTCGTCGAGCAGCAGGCGCGAGATCGGCGCCAGCCGCGCCTCGGTGTAGCGCATCGCCGCCGCGCCGTCGCCGTCGCGGCTGCCGAAGTTGCCCTGGCCGTCGATCAGCGGGTAACGCTGGCTGAAGTCCTGCGCCATTCGCACCAGCGCGTCGTAGGCGGCCTGGTCGCCGTGCGGGTGGAAGCGGCCCAGCACGTCGCCGACCACGCGTGCGCTCTTGACGGCCTTCGGCCCGGAGGCGGTGGTGAAGGCCAGCCCCATGCGCTCCATCGCGTAGAGGATGCGCCGCTGCACCGGCTTCTGGCCGTCGCAGACGTCGGGCAGCGCGCGCCCCTTCACCACGCTGAGCGCGTACTCGAGATAGGCCTGCTCGGCGTACAGCGACAGCGCGATGGCGTCGCCCTGGTCCGGCGGCGGGGGGTCGAAGAGGTCGTTCATAGGAGGGCGGCATTCTCGCGCAAACCGGGGGTCATCCCGGCCCGGGCAGCGGCTGACGCTTGGTTACCATGCGCCCGACGCCAAGAAGCCAGGGAGACCCATGCTGTCGGACATCGAGATCGCGCAGGCCGCGCGGCTGAAGCCCATCCACGCGATCAGTGCGGCGCTGGGCATCCCGGAGGAGTCGCTGGACCCGCGCGGCCGCCACATCGGCAAGGTGGCCCAGCCCTGGCTCGACACGTTGGCCGACCGCCCCGACGGCAAGCTGGTGCTGGTGACGGCGATCTCGCCGACGCCGGCCGGCGAAGGCAAGACCACCACCACCGTCGGCCTGGGCGATGCGCTGAACCGCATCGGCAAGCGCGCCATCGTCTGCCTGCGCGAGCCCTCGCTGGGCCCGGTGTTCGGCATGAAGGGCGGCGCCGCCGGCGGCGGCTACGCGCAGGTGGTGCCGATGGAGCAGATCAACCTGCACTTCACCGGCGACTTCGCCGCCATCGCGCTCGCCCACAACCTGCTGGCGGCGATGATCGACAACCATGTCCACCACGGCAACGCGCTGGGCTTCGACCTGCGCCGCATCGGCTGGAAGCGGGTGATGGACATGAACGACCGCGCGCTGCGCGACAACGTCATCGGGCTCGGTGGCCCGGGCAACGGCATGCCGCGCGAGAGCGGCTTCGACATCGTCGTCGCCTCCGAGATCATGGCCATCCTGTGCCTGGCCACCAGCCTCGTCGGACCTGAAGGAGCGGCTCGCGCGCATCGTCGTCGGCGAGACCGCCGAGCGCCGGCCGATCACCTGCGCGCAGCTGAAGGCGCAGGGTGCGATGGCCGCGCTGCTGAAGGACGCGATCTCGCCCAACCTGGTGCAGACGCTGGAGAACAACCCGGCCTTCGTGCACGGCGGGCCGTTCGCCAACATCGCGCACGGCTGCAACACCGCGATCGCCACGCGTGCTGCGCTGAAGCTGGGCGACTACGTGGTGACCGAGGCCGGCTTCGGCGCCGACCTGGGCGCCGAGAAGTTCATCGACATCAAGTGCCGCAAGACCGGCCTGCGCCCGTCGGCCGCCGTGCTGGTGGCCACCGCGCGTGCGCTGAAGTATCACGGCGGCATCGCAGTGGCCGATGTCTCGAAGGAAGACGTGGCCGCGCTGGAGCGCGGGCTGCCCAACCTGGAGCGCCACCTGCGCAACGTGCAGGAGGTCTACGGCCTGCCCTGCGTGGTGGCGATCAACCATCGCTCGCACGACACGCCGGCGGAGATCGAGCTGCTGGTGCGCCGCGTCGAGTCGCTGGGCGGCAAGGCGGTGGTCGCGAAGCACTGGGCCGAGGGCGGCGTCGGCGCCGAAGCGCTGGCGCAGGAAGTCGTCGCCGCCTGCGAGAAGCCGAACCGCTTCCGCTTCGTCTACGACGACGCGCTGCCGCTGTGGCAGAAGGTGGAGGCGATCGCGACCCAGGTCTACGGCGCCGCCGGCGTGACGGCTTCCGCCGCGGTGAAGGAACGCATCGAGCGCCTGCAGGCCGACGGCTACGGCCACTTCCCGGTGTGCATCGCGAAGACGCAGATGAGCTTCTCGACCAACGCCGCGCTGCGCGGCGCGCCCAGCGGCCACATGCTGGACATCCGCGAGGTGCGGCTGGCGGCCGGCGCCGAGTTCGTCGTGATGGTCTGCGGCGACATCATGACCATGCCGGGCCTGCCCAAGGTGCCGGCGGCGGAGCTGATCGACATCGATGCCCAGGGCCGCATCAGCGGCCTGTCGTAGCATGCCGCCGCATCAGCGGCCTGTCGTAGCATGCCGCCGCATCAGCGGCCTGTCGTAGCATGCCGCCGCATCAGCGGCCTGTCGTGATCGCCGCAGCGGCTACTTCGGGAAGCGCTCGCGCAGCTTGAGCTTCCAGAACTTGCCGGTCGAGGTGCGCGGCACCGCATCGATGGTCTCGTAGCGGTCGGGCAACTGCCACTTCGCGAAGCCATGCGCCTGCAGGTGCGTCGCGAACTCCTGCGGCGCTGGCGCTGCGCCCCGGCTTGAAGGCGACGCAGGCCAGCGGCCGTTCGCTCCACTTCTCGTCGGGGATCGCGATCACCGCCGCCTCGGCCACCGCCGGGTGCGCCATCAGCGCGTTCTCCAGGTCGACCGAGCTGATCCACTCGCCGCCGGACTTGATCAGGTCCTTGGTGCGGTCGGTGATGCGCACGAAGGCCAGTTCGTCCAGCGTCGCCACGTCGCCGGTGCGCAGCCAGCCGTCGTCGGTGAACTTGTCGCCGCTGACCGGCACCTCGTGGTACGAGCCGGTGATGAAGGGCCCGCGCACCTGGATCTCGCCCATCGTGTGCCCGTCGTGCGGCGCGTCGCTGCCTTCGTCGGTGCGGATGCGCACGTCGACCAGCGGCACCGGCACGCCGGCCATCGCGGCGCGGCGATAACGTTCGTCGGCGCTGACCGCACCGAGTTCGGCGCGCGGGTAGGAGACCGTCGCCAGCGGCGAGGTCTCGGTCATGCCCCAGCCCTGCAGCAGCCAGACGCCGTGCTTGTCGAAGGCGCGGATCAGCGACTCCGGCACCGCCGCGCCGCCGACCAGCGAACGCATGCCCTGCGGCAGCTTCCAGCGGCCGGGCTGCTCGGCGAGCGCACGTTCGTAGGCCTGGATCATGCCCAGCCAGATCGTCGGCACGCCCAGCGACAGCGTCGGCGGCTCGAGCTGCATCAGGTCGAGCAGGTCGTCGGGGTGCAGGTGCGGGCCGGGAAAGACCAGCTTCACGCCCATCATCACTGCGGCATACGGGATGCCCCAGCTGTTGGCGTGGAACATCGGCGTCACCGGCATCAGCACGTCGGTGCCCTTGAGGCCCCAGAAGTCGGCCAGGCAACCGACCAGCGTGTGCAGGATGGTCGAGCGGTGCGAGTAGACGACGCCCTTGGGCCGGCCGGTGGTGCCGGAGGTGTAGCACATCGCCACCGGGTCGTTCTCGTCGTGCGGCGGGTAGGCGAAAGTGTCGGCGTCGGCCGTCGCAAGCAGTTGTTCGTAGTCGGCCAAGCCCTCGGGCACCGGCGCGCCGGAGAACGGGAACACGATCACCCGCTCGAAGCGGTGCAGATCGGCGAACTGCTTGTACAGCGGCAGCAGCACGTCGTCGACGATCAGGAAGCGGTCCTGCGCATCGGCAGCGATCCAGCCGATCTCGGCCGGCGCGAGGCGCAGGTTCAGCGTGTGCATCACGCCGCCGGCGGCCGGGATGCCGAAGTAGGCCTCGAGGTGGGCGTGGTGGTTCCAGCACAGCGTGGCGACACGCTCGCCCTTCTTCAAGCCGAGGCGGACCAGCGTGGCCGCCAGTGCCCGCGTACGCCGGTGGTACTCGGCATACGAGTGGCGCCGCAGCGACTTGTCCGGCAGCCGCGAGACGATCTGACCGCCACCGAAGATGTGCCCCGCGCGGTCGAGCAGGTGGTTGAGCGAGAGCGGCACGTCCATCATCGTCGAGCGCATCGTCTGTCTCCTGTCGTTGTCGTGATCGTCGTCAGCGCCCCGGCTGCATGCGCACCTCGGTGGCGCGGCGCGAGTGGCTGTCCTGCAGCAGCGCCCAGTACAGCTCCAGCACCAGCTGCACATGGGCACGTGTCTCGGCAATCGGCGGCAGCGTGCCACCATGGCGGCGCACCGTGCCCTCGCCGGCGTTCCAGGCTGCCAGCGCGACATCGATGCCGCCGAACCGGCGCATCAGGTCGGCCAGCATGCGCGCGCCGGTGTGCACGTTGGTGCGTGGGTCGAGCAGGCGCCGCGCCGCCGGCTCGCGGCGCTCGTCCGGCAAGGCATAGCGGTCGGCAGTGACCGGCGTGATCTGCATCAGCCCGACGGCACCGCGCGGTGACACCGCCTTCGCATTGAAGCCCGACTCGACGGCGATGACCGCCTTCAGCAGTTCTTCGTCGACGCCGTGCGCCGTGGCCGCCTCGCGCAGGATCGGGCCGAGCGCCTTCACCTCCGGCGCGATCTCCAGCCACAGCAGCAGGCCGTCGGTGCGGTCGGTCTTGCCGGGCACGGCCTCGGCGCCGCTGCCGCCCGGCGCATCGCCGATCACGCGCCGGTAGCGCGAGTCGATCTGCGTCGGCGCGACATGCACGACGCCGCTGCCGTCGACGAAGGCCCAGACGTCGGCGCGCGCCGCCCCGCCGAGGCTGGCGGCCAGAACCAGGCCCGCCAGCACCGCCTTCACGCGGCCCCCTGCTCCCGCGCCCCGATCAGCGCCGCGTGCTCGTGCTCGAGCAGCGACATCACGATCAGCGAGTCGAAGCCGTCGCCGCTGCGCACGCTGTCGCGCAGCCGGCCTTCCTCGACGAAGCCTTCGCTGCGGTAGAGCGCCTGGGCACGCTCGTTCTTCGACTTGACGTCGAGCCAGAAGCGGTGCGCACCGAGGTCGCGGAAGGCCATCTGCGCCAGCAGCCGCACGCAGGCCCGGCCCAGGCCGTGGCCCTGGTCTTCCGGCAGCAGCACGATGCGCTTGAGCTCCACCGAGCGGTGCGGGTTGCGGCAGCCTTGCAGGATCACGAAGCCGGCGCGCTCGTAGTCGGGGTCGGTCTCGACGATGAAGTGGCGGAAGTCGGGAAACCGCACCGCGCCTTCGTGCTGGGTGCGCTCCCAGGGCGTGATGAAGGGGCGGTTGGCCGTGTCCTGCTCGACCGAGATGACGAAGTCGAGGTCCGACAGCATCGTCGGTCGAAGCCTGAGGTTCATGCCCGCCTCGTCAGACGTCGACCTCGACGTCGTCGCCGCGCAGTTCCATCAGTTCGCGACGCGCCTGCGCCTCGCCCTTGCCCATCAGCTTGGTCAACGCCTCGACGGTGGCCGCGAAGCCGTGCGCGCCGAAGCTCACCTGCAGCAGGCGGCGCGTGTCCGGGTTCAGCGTGGTGTCCCACAGCTGCTCGGCGTTCATCTCGCCCAGGCCCTTGAAGCGGCTGATCGTCCAGCTGTTCTCGCGCGCGCCTTCCTTGCGCAGCTTGTCCAGCGCAGCGGTCATCTCGCCCTCGTCGAGCGCGTAGATCTTCGCTGCCGGCTTCTTGCCGCGTGCCGGTGCGTCGACGCGGAACAGCGGCGGCTTGGCCACGTGCACGTGGCCACGCTCGATCAGCTTCGGGAAGTGGCGGAAGAACAGCGTCAGCAGCAGCACCTGGATGTGCGAGCCGTCGACGTCGGCATCGCTGAGGATGCAGACCTTGCCGTAGCGCAGGCCGCTGAAGTCCGGCTCGTCGTCCGGCCCGTGCGGGTCGACGCCGATCGCCACCGCGATGTCGTGGATCTCGTTGTTGGCGAACAGGCGGTCGCGCTCGACCTCCCAGGCGTTCAGCACCTTGCCGCGCAGCGGCAGGATGGCCTGGGTCTCCTTGTCGCGGCCCATCTTCGCGCTGCCACCGGCCGAGTCGCCCTCGACCAGGAACAGCTCGTTGAGCAGCAGGTCGCGGCTCTCGCAGTCGGTCAGCTTGCCGGGCAGCACGGCCACGCCCGAGCCCTTGCGCTTCTCGACCTTCTGGCTGGCGCGCTGGCGCGTCTGCGCCTGCTTGATGACCAGTTCGGCGAGCTTCTTGCCGAGGTCCACATGCTGGTTGAGCCACAGCTCCAGCGCCGGCTTGACGTAGGTCGAGACCAGCCGCAGCGCATCGCGCGAGTTCAGCCGCTCCTTGATCTGGCCCTGGAACTGCGGGTCGAGCACCTTGGCCGAGAGCACGAAGCTGGCGCGCGAGAACACGTCCTCCGGCATCAGCTTGACGCCCTTGGGCAGCAGCGAGTGCAGGTCGATGAAGCCCTTGATCGCGCCGAACAGGCCGTCCTTCAGGCCCGACTCGTGGGTGCCTCCGGCCGGCGTCGGGATCAGGTTGACGTAGCTCTCGCGCATCACGTTGCCGTCGTCGGTGAAGGCCACGCACCAGGCCGCGCCCTCGCCCTCGGCGAAGTTCTCGGTCTCGCCGCCGTCGGCGTAGTGCTCGCCCTCGAACAGCGGAATGATCGGATCGGCCGGCAGCGTCTGCATCAGGTAGTCGCGCAGGCCGCCCTTGTAGAGCCAGGTCTGCTTCTCGCCCGATTTCTCCAGCGTCAGCGAGACGCTCACGCCCGGCATCAGCACCGCCTTGCTGCGCAGCAGGTGGGTCAGCTCGGCCTTCGGGAACTCGGCACTCTCGAAGTACTTCGCATCGGGCCAGGCCCGCACCGTGGTGCCGTTCCTGCGATCGCCCGATGCGGCCTTGCGCACCTTCAGCGCCTCGATCACGTCGCCGCCGGAGAAGGCCAGCGCCGCCACCTGGCCTTCGCGCCACACCGTCACCTCCAGCCGCTTCGACAGCGCATTGGTGACGCTGACGCCGACACCGTGCAGGCCGCCGGAGAAGCTGTAGGCGCCGCCGGCACCCTTGTCGAACTTGCCGCCGGCGTGCAGCCGCGTGTAGACGATCTCGACCACCGGCACCTGCTCTTCCGGGTGCAGGCCGAAGGGGATGCCGCGGCCATCGTCCTCGACGCTGACCGAACCGTCGGTATGCAGCAGTCACGTCGATGCGCTGGCCCTGGCCGGCCAGCGCCTCGTCGGCGGCGTTGTCGATCACCTCCTGGATGATGTGGAGCGGGTTGTCGGTGCGCGTGTACATGCCCGGCCGCTGCTTGACCGGCTCCAGGCCCTTGAGGACGCGGATCGAGGCTTCGCCGTAGCTGCCGGGGGTCTTGCTCTTGGTTGCCATGGCGGCGGATTCTAGGAGCCTGGGCCGGCCGCCCTGCCGAGGTGGGCGGCGTCGCGGGCCAGCGCGTCGAGCAGGGCCTCGACGCCGAGCGCGAAGGTGGCGTCCCAGTGGCGCTGCTGGAAGAACGGCGCCGCAGCCAGCAGGTGCGGGCATTCGGCGACGATCAGCGCGTCGTCGACCGGCTCGGCGGCCGAGGGGCCGCGCGCGTAGCCGGAGGTCTCGTCCAGCGCCGCGCCGATCAGGTAGTAGCCGATGGTGCGGAAATGCCGCCCGGCCCCTTCGGCGTCGGGCAGCACGGCGTGCACCATCGCCAGCACCCGTTCGATGAAGCGCACGCCGGTGGGCTGTGTTCAAGCGGTGCAGCGCCACCAGCGGGAACAGCGCCGGGAAGCGGTGTGCCATCGCGCGGTAGGCGTAGAGCAGTTCGCGCAGGCGCTGCAGCGGTTCGCCGCCGGCCGGCGGCCAGGCTATCGACGCGATCGCGTGGTCGACCATCGCGTCGAGCAGGTGGTGCTTGCTCGGGAAGTGGTGGTAGATGCTCATCGCCTCGCAGCCCAGGCGCTGGCCGAGGCGGCGTGTGCTCAGCGCGGCGAGGCCGTCCTCCCCAGTCAGCGCCAGCGCGGCCTGCAGGATGCGCTCGCGCGACAAGGGTTCGGGTTGGGCGCGTGCACGCGACGTACTGCGCGGAGAGCGGCTGGCCATGGCGCGCGATCTTACAGCGTAAACCCGCACATCCAAACTCGGACTTACGGCGTAAGTTCAGAGACATCACCACGACCGAAGCGAGTCGCCATCGAAAGGAGCACGCCATGGACACCGTCGACCTCGTCGGGTTGCTGATCCCGCTCGCCTACTTCGTGATGCTCGCCGTCGAGTCGCGCTGGCCGGCGCGGCGCTTTCCGGCGCGGCGCGGCTGGCGCCTGCTGGGCGTCGCCTTCCTGCTGCTGATCGCCACCGTCGGCGCCGTCGTGCCGCTGCTGCTGCCGCTGGAATGGATGGAGGCGCACCGCTGGCTCGACGGCAGCGGTCTCGGCGTGGCCGGCGGCACGCTGGTCGGCTGGCTGGTGCTGTCCGGCCTGTCCTACGCCTACCACCGCAGCGCGCACACGCTGCCCTGGCTGTGGCGCGCCACCCACCAGCTGCACCACAGCCCGCAGCGTGTCGACATCTCCGGTGCGGCCTTCTTCCACCCGCTGGAGATGCTCGTGCAGGTGCTGCTGCAGCTGTTCGTCACCGTCATCGTGCTGGGCCTGGACCCGCTGGCCGCGGCGCTGACCGGCGTGGTCGCCGCCTTCTACGGGCTGTTCCAGCACTGGAACGTGCGCACCCCGGTCTGGCTGGGCTATCTGATCCAGCGCCCGGAAGCGCACTGCGAGCACCACCGCCGCGGCGTGCACGCCTTCAACTACGGCGACCTGCCGCTGTGGGACCTGCTGTTCGGCACCTTCCGCAACCCGGCGGTCTACGACGGCGAGTGCGGTTTCGACAGCCCGGCCGACCGCCGCGTCGGCGCGATGCTGGCCTGGCAGGACGCCAACGCCCCGCTGTACGGCGCGGCCAGCCGTGGCGCCGCGCCGTAGCCGGGCGCCGCGGCGGCCACGCCCCTGCGCCGGCAGGGCGTGGCCGCTTCGGCTAGAGTGCCGCGCATGTCTGCCGCCGCCTCGCCTGCCCGCCTTTCCATGACCCAGGTGCTGCTGTGCGGCGCCGCGATCGTCACGTTGTCGATGGGCATCCGCCACGGCTTCGGCCTGTGGCTGCAGCCGATCACGATGGACCGCGGCTGGACGCGCGAGACCTTCGCCTTCGCGCTGGCGGTGCAGAACCTGGCCTGGGGCCTGGCCGGACCGTTCGCCGGCGCGCTGGCCGACCGCTTCGGCGCCTTCAAGGTGCTGATTGCCGGCAGCCTGCTGTACGCGCTGGGCCTGGTGCTGATGGCGGTATCGACCTCGACGCTGGGCTTCACCGGCAGCGCCGGCCTGCTGCTGGGCATGGCGCAGTCGGGCACCACCTACGCGATCGTCTACGGCGTGATCGGCCGCAACGTCGCGGCGGAGAAGCGCAGTTGGGCGATGGGCGTGGCCGCCGCAGCCGGCTCCTTCGGCCAGTTCCTGATGGTGCCGGTGGAGAGCTGGCTGATCGGCGGCTTCGGCTGGCAGTCGGCGCTGTTCATGCTCGGCTGCCTGGCGCTGGCCATCGTGCCGCTGGCCTGGGGCCTGAAGGAGCCGGCGCGCGCGGCCGTCAGCGGCGCGCAGCAGAGCCTCGGCGCAGCGCTGCGCGAGGCCTTCGCCTACCCGAGTTTCCGCTGGCTGATGGCCGGCTACTTCGTCTGCGGCTTCCAGGTCGTGTTCATCGGCGTGCACATGCCGAGCTACCTGAAGGACCACGGCCTGACGCCTAACGTGGCCACCACCGCGCTGGCGCTGATCGGGCTGTTCAACGTGATCGGCACCTACACCGCCGGCGTGCTCGGCCAGCGGCTGCCGAAGAAGTACATCCTGTCGGCCATCTACCTGCTGCGCTCTGATCGTCATCGTGATCTTCCTCGCCGTGCCGCTGACGCCGTGGAGCGTCTACGTCTTCGCGGCGGTGATGGGCGTGCTGTGGCTGTCGACCGTGCCGCCGACCAACGCGGTGATCGCGCAGATCTTCGGTGTGCAGTACCTGTCGATGCTCGGCGGCTTCGTCTTCCTCAGCCACCAGGTCGGCAGCTTCCTCGGCGCCTGGCTGGGCGGCAAGCTGTACGACGCCACCGGCAGCTACGACGTGGTCTGGTGGATCGCGGTGGCGCTGGGCGTGTTCGCGGCGATCGCCAACCTGCCGGTCAAGGAGCGCGCCATCGAACGCGCGCTGCCGGCCGGGGCCGCGGCATGAAGCTTCGCCGCGGCGTGGCGTGGGCGGCGGCCAGCGCCGCGCTGCTGCTCGTCTTCGTCGCTTACCTGAAGCCGGACCTGGTGATGACGCTGGCCAACCAGCTCTGGGCCTGCTTCTGATGCAGGCACATGGCGCGCTCGCGCCTTCGCCCTGGGTGCAGCGCTGGTCGGCGCTGGTGCCCGAAGGTGCCAGCGTGCTCGACCTGGCCTGCGGTTCCGGCCGCCACCTGCGCTGGTTCGCCGAGCGCGGCGGCCGGGTCACCGGCGTCGATCGCGATGCAGCGGCGGTCGAGCCACTGCGCGACATCGGCGAAGTCATCGTCGCCGACATCGAGAACAGGCCCTGGCCGCTGGCCGGCCGCCGCTTCGATGCGGTGGTGGTGACCAACTACCTGTGGCGGCCGCTGCTGCCGGCGATCGTCGCCAGCGTCGCCGAGGGTGGCGTGCTGATCTACGAGACCTTCGCCGACGGGCAACCAGACCGTCGGCAAGCCGTCGCGGCCCGACTTCCTGCTGCGCCCGGGCGAGCTGCTGGCCGTGGCCGAAGGCCTGCGCGTGGTCGGCTACGAAGATGGCTTCCTCGGCGAACCCGAGCGCTACGTACAGCGGCTGGCTGCGGTGCGCGAGGCCGCGTCATCCCCCGTTGCGCCGCGCTACCCGCTGTAGCGCCGGGACGGCCTGCCCGTCCCGGCTAAAATCGCCGGATTCAGAGGACGCCCCATGGAACCCATTGTTGGCAGCATCGTCGCGCTCGTCACGCCGATGCACGATGACGGCAGCGTCGACTACGCCGCGCTGCGCCGGCTGATCGACTGGCACATCGAGCAAGGCACCGACTGCATCGGCGTCGTCGGCACCACCGGCGAGTCGCCGACCGTCTCGGTCGAGGAGCATTGCGAGATCATCCGCGTCTCGGTCGAGCATGCCAAAGGCCGTGTGCCGATCATGGCCGGCACCGGCGGCAACTCCACGCGCGAGGCCATCGAGCTGTCGCGCTATGCGAAGCAGGTCGGCGCCGACTGCACGCTGTCGGTCGTGCCCTACTACAACAAGCCGTCGCAGGAAGGCATCTACCAGCACTACAAGGCGATCGCCGAGGCGGTCGACATCCCGATGGTGCTGTACAACGTGCCCGGCCGCACGGTGGCCGACATGCAACCCGAGATCGCGCTGCGCTGCGCCGCGCTGCCCGGCGTGGTCGGCGTCAAGGAGGCGACCGGCAACATCGAGCGTGCGCAGTGGCTGATCAAGCAGGCGCCGAAGAGCTTCGCGATCTACTCCGGCGACGACGGCACTGCCGTCGCGCTGATGCTGCTCGGCGGCCAGGGCAACGTCAGCGTGACCGCCAACGTCGCGCCCAAGCTGATGCACGAGCTGTGCATCGCCGCGGTCGAAGGCCGCGTGCGCGAGGCCACTACGATCCAGATGCGCCTGCTGGCGCTGCACAAGGCCTTGTTCTGCGAGTCCAGCCCGGCCCCGACCAAGTGGGCGATGAAGCGCCTCGGCCTGATCGGCGCCGGCCTGCGCCTGCCGATCACGCCGCTGACCGCTGCCGGTGAGCAGCAGGTCGAGCAGGCGCTGCGCGACGCCGCGCTGCTGTGACGCGCCGCCGCGGCCGCCCATCCCCTGACCCCCGGTGCCGCGCGGCCCTTGCCGCCGCGGCCCTCTCGGAGAAGTCCCTCGTGACCCGTTTTCGCTCCCACCTGCCGCTGCGCGGCGCCGCACTGGCCCTCGGCCTCGCCCTGGCCGGCTGCTCGACGATCGAGAACTTCGTCGCCGGCGACAAGATCGACTACCGCACCGCCGGCACCAAGACGCCCGGCCTCGAGATCCCACCCGACCTGACGCAGCTGGCGCGTGACTCGCGCTACACGCCCTCGGGCGGCGCGGTCAGCGCGTCGGCCTTCCAGACGGCGGCATCGGGGCCGATGGCCGGCCCGGCGCCGGTCGTGGCCACGACGACGGCGGTGGCGCCGTCGCAGATCGGCGAGGTGCGCATCGAGCGCCAGGGCAACCAGCGCTGGCTGGTGACGCCGCTGCCGCCCGAGCAGCTGTGGCCGCGCCTGCAGGCGTTCTGGAAGGACAGCGGCTTCGCGCTGGTGGTCGACCAGCCGGCCGCCGGCGTGATGGAGACGGAGTGGAACGAGAACCGCGCCAAGCTGCCGCAGGACCTCGTGCGCGGCACCATCGGCAAGGTGCTCGACTCCTTCTATTCGACCGGCGAGCGCGACAAGTTCCGCACCCGCGTGGAGCGCACCGCGGCCGGCAGCGAGGTCTATATCAGCCATCGCGGCGTCGAAGAGGTCTACGTCAACCAGCAGAAGGACAGCACGGTCTGGCAGCCGCGGCCGGTCGATCCGCAGCTCGAGGCCACCTTCCTGGCCCGCCTGATGACGCGCCTGGGCGTCACCGAGGAGGTCGCGAAGACTGCCGTCGCCGCCGCACCGGTGCCGACGGCACGTGCGCGCATCGTCGCCAACCAGCCGGCGGCGACGCTGCAGGTCGACGACAACTTCGACCGCGCCTGGCGCCGCGTCGGCCTGGCGCTGGACCGCAGCGGCTTCACCGTCGAAGACCGCGATCGTGCGCAGGGCCTGTACTTCGTGCGCTACGTCGATCCGAAGGACGTCGGCAAGGCCGAGAAGGGCTTCTTCGCCCGCCTGTTCAGTTCCGATCCGGCCGCGACCGGGCCGATCCGCTACCGCGTCTCGGTGAAGGCCGACGGCGAGCGCAGCAACGTCTCCGTCCTCAATGCGCAGGGCGCGCCCGAGAACAGCGAGACGGGCCAGCGCATCGTCTCGTTGCTGCTCGACGAGCTGAAGTAAGCACGCCGCGCCGATGCGCTTCTGCAGCCTCGGCAGCGGCAGCGGCGGCAACGCCACCATCGTCGAGGCGACCGACGGCACGCGCACCCACCGGGTGGCGATCGACTGCGGCTTCTCGCTGCGCGAGTTCGAGACGCGGCTGGCGCGTGCCGGACTGCAGTGCAGCGACATCGACGCCGTCTTCGTCACGCACGAGCATGGCGACCATGTCGGCTGTGCGCTGACGCTGGCGCGGCGCCACGGCCTGGCACTGTGGATGAGCCGCGGCACCTGGCGCGCGATCGGCGAGCCCGAGTGCGATGTGCTGGCCGGCTTCGCGCGCGACGGCGACACCATCACGATCGGCAGCCTGCAGCTCACGCCCTACACCGTGCCGCACGATGCGGCCGAGCCGCTGCAACTGCGCTGCAGCGACGGCCGGGTGACGCTCGGCGTGCTGACCGACGCCGGCTCGGCCACGCCGCACCTGCTGGCCCATCTGCACGACTGCGACGCGCTGCTGCTGGAGTGCAACCACGACAGCACGATGCTGGCCGCCTCGCGCTACCCGCCGTCGCTGAAGGCACGCATCGGCGGCCCGCTGGGCCACCTGTCGAACGACACCGCGGCGCAGATCCTCGGCCAGTGCCGGCGTGATCGCCTGCAGCACCTGGTGGCGGCCCACCTCAGCGAACAGAACAACCGCCCTGACCTGGCACGCGAGGCGCTGGCCGCAGCCTGCGGCGCGGCGACGCAGGACATCGTCGTTGCCGATCCAGCCGTCGGTTTCGACTGGTTGCCAATCCGCTGAATCTGCAACGTCTGGCGGCGCCCCAAAGCAAAAGGCCGCCTCACGGCGGCCTTTGTGCAGAAACCGGTGCGGGACCGATTACTTCTTGACAGCGTCGGCAGCCTTGGCAGCGGCGTCCTTCACGGCGTCGGCGGCCTTGCCAGCGGCGGCGGAGGCAGCTTCGGTCGTGGCGGCAGCGGCTTCCGAAGCAGCGCCGGCCACGGCAGCGGCGGCGCCCGAAGCGGCTTCAGCGGTGGCGGTGACAGCGGCCGAGGCAGCGGCAGCAACCGGAGCAGCAGCGGCAGGAGCCTCTTCCTTCTTGCCGCAAGCAGCCAGGGCAACGGCAGCAACCAGGGAAGCCAGCAGAACGGTCGTCTTCATACTTGTGTCCTCAAATCAAAGAGTCGAACAATTACCGGTAATTGTGGGAACCCTCCGATCGAGCAGAGGCCCATCCACCAGGCCCGGAGCGCTCGAGCACCCCTTATGACCAGCCTTCGATTATAGCCAGCATTAGGGATGTCCCTAGAGGCCCAAGGTCGTGGCCGGAAACGCCTCCTCAGAACGTTGCAAAACCGCATCAATTGCCTCGCGCCAGTGCACGGCGTCGGCGGCTTCTCGCGACGCCACACCGCGGTAGTTCACACGATCGTGAAGGCGCACTGAAAGAAGGCCCGGCACCAGCAGGATGCAGGGCATCTGGCCGGCTTCGAGGTCGTTGTTGGTGCGGCACTGCACCACATGGGAGAACTGGCGCCGCCAGTTCACCCAGCGTGCGTAGCGGCGGGCGATCTCGTCGAAACTGCGCGCCACCACGGTGAAACGGCGGTATGCCACGGCCCAATGGGTCAGGTCGTCGACCACCTCCCCCTCGCCGAGCGGCCAGTCAGCGAAGTCGTCGTCGATCATCCAGATCTCGCGGCAGCCGACCAGCGCCGCCTCGGCGAAGGCCCCGCGCACGGCGTTGTGGAAGTCGCTGCGCGACTCGATCGTCGCCCGGGTCGGTTCACTCATCGTGCTTCGTCCTCGTCTGCCGCGTGCAGCCAGCCTGCATGTGCCCATTGGTCGATCAGTCGAGCCGCGTCAAGGCTCAGCGCCGCTCGCTCGCCAGCGAGCAGCCCGCGGCGGTCGGCCAAGTCGTCGCATCAGTGTCGCATCGCGGCCGCCGGCGCGGAACGCCTCGCCATTGATGTAGACATGGCGCGCGTCGTAGACCATGCGCGAGCGGCGGTCGAGCCGCAGCCCGTCGTGCGGCGGCAGTGCCGCACCGGCCGGGAACCAGACCCCCGGCTTGGGTTCGCTGAGCACCTCGCCGAGCGCGACCTCGAAACCGCCCTGCCGTGCCATCCAGGCCTGCAGCGCCTGGCGGCCGAAGGCCTGCAGCTCCTGCGGGATGCGCCCCGGCTGCAGCGTCGCCGGCTGCTTCGGATCGCGGTACAGCGGCCCGCCGTCGTCCCGTCGTCGCCGTCGTCGGCATCGAGTGCACGCTGCAGCAGTTCGCGCACGACCTCGCCGGCGCCGGCCGAGCGAAAGCCGATCGAGCAGGTCATGCACTCGCCCTCGGCGACGCCGTCGTGCGCCCAGCGCGGCGGCAGGTAGAGCATGTCACCGGGTTCGAGCAGCCATTCCTCTTCGGCGACGAAATTGGTGAGGATCTTCAGCGGCACGTCGGGCTGCAGCTGCGGATCGGGCAGGCGGCCGATGCGCCAGCGCCGCGCACCGTGGATCTGCAGCAGGAACACGTCGTAGGAATCGAAGTGCGGGCCGACGCCGCCACCGTCGGTGGCGAAGGACACCATCACGTCGTCGAGCCGCGTATCGGGCACGAAGCGGAAGCGCTCGAGCATCGTGCGGGCGCTGTCCAGGTGCAGGTCCAGGCCCTGCACGAGCAGGCTCCACTGCGGCCGCGTCAGCGGCGGCAACGCACGCCGCGGCAGCGGGCCGTGGCGCAGCGTCCAGTCGCGGCCGTCGCGCACGATCAGGCGCGACTCCACGTCCTCGCTGGCCGCCAGCGCGAACAGTTCGGCGCGCGAGACAAAGGGCTTGTCCATGGTCAGCGCCTGGCGCACCAGCAGCGGCTTCTTCTGCCAGTACCGACCCATGAACTGCTGCGGCGTGAGGCCGGCGAGCAGCGAGCTCGGCACATCGATAGCGATCGGGTTCATGGGGTCGATTGTGCGATCATCCACCGATGCTGATTTCGTCCCCCTGCGTCGTCACCCTCACCTGGCGACTGCAAGACACCCAGGGCAACCTGATCGACGAGCTGCCCGAGCCGCTCGAGTTCTTCTACGGCGGCGACGACCTGCTCGAGAAGGTCGAGGAAGCGCTGCTCGAGCAGACCACCGGTTTTGCCACCACGCTGCACCTCGAGCCCGAACACGCCTTCGGCGACTACGACCCGGCACTGGTGTTCTTCGAGTCGCGCGCGATCATGCCCGAGGGTGTCGACGTCGGCTTGCAGTTCGACGGCCCGCCGCCCGGCTCGAAGACGCCGGACATGCCGGCCGATGCGATCTACACCGTCACCGAGGTCTACCCGGAACATGTGGTGCTCGACGGCAACCACCCGCTGGCCGGCATCGCGCTGCGCCTGGACCTGGTGGTGCGCGACGTGCGCGAAGCGACCGAGGAAGAGATCGAGGCTGGCAGCGTCGGCTCGTCCGCCTTCACGGTGCTGAACACCGCCCCGCCGGACACGCCGCTGCACTGAGCGATCGCAGCGCTCGTTCGTACGAGCGTTCGTTCAGTGCTTGCCGGTCGAGCCGAATCCGCCCTCGCCGCGCTCCGATGCGCCGAACTCGTCGACGCGCCGGAACGCCGCCTGCACCACCGGCACGATCACCAGTTGCGCGATGCGTTCCATCGGCTGCACGGTGAACTCGGCCTGGCCGCGGTTCCAGCAGCTGACCATCAGCGGGCCCTGGTAGTCGGAGTCGATCAGCCCGACCAGGTTGCCCAGCACGATGCCGTGCTTGTGGCCCAGCCCGGAGCGCGGCAGGATCATCGCGGCCAGGCCGGGGTCGCCGATGTGGATGGACAGGCCGGTCGGGATCAGCTGCGACTGTCCCGGCGCCAGCACCAGCGGCGCGTCCAGGCAGGCGCGCAGGTCCAGGCCGGCGCTGCCGGGCGTCGCATAGGCGGGCAACTGCTCGGCCATGCGGGCGTCGAGCACTTTCAGGTCGATGGTGGTCATGTCTTGTCGGCGGCGAGGCGTGCGGCGATCTCGGCGACCAGCGCACGCGCGAGGGATAGTTTGTCGGCGCGAGGCAGTTCGCGGTGGCCTTGCGCGTCGACCAGCGTCAGCGCGTTGTCGTCCTGGCCGAAGGTGGCCGGTCCGAGGTTGCCGACGACCAGCGGCACGTTCTTGCGTTGCAGCTTCTCGCGCGCATGCTTCAGCAGGTCGTGGCTCTCGGCGGCGAAGCCGACGCAGTACGGCCGGTCGGGCAGCTTCGCGACGGCGGCGAGGATGTCGGCGTTCTCGGTCAGCTCGAAGCTCGGCGCCTGCTTCTTGCCGTCCTTCTTGATCTTGTGCTCTGCCAGCGACGCCGGCCGCCAGTCGGCCACCGCCGCGGTGGCGACGAACACGTCGTGATGCGGCGCGGCCGGCAGCACCGCGTCGTACATCTGCTGCGCGGTGCGCACGTCGATGCGGCGCACACGGCGCGGCGTCTCCAGGTGCACCGGCCCGGCGACCAGCGTGACCTCGGCACCCGCCTCGGCCGCGGCACGGGCGATCGCGAAGCCCATCTTGCCGCTGGAGAGGTTGGTGATGCCGCGCACCGGGTCGATAGCCTCGAAGGTCGGTCCGGCCGTGATCAGCAGCTTCTTGCCGAGCAGCGCCTTGGGCTGGAAGAAGGCGATCAGCTCGTCGAGCAGCTCCTGCGGTTCGAGCATGCGGCCGTCGCCGATCTCGCCACAGGCCTGGTCGCCCGCGGCCGGGCCGAGCACCGTCGCGCCATCGGCACGCAGCTGCGCGAAGTTTCGCTGCGTCGCCGGGTGGGCCCACATCTCGCGGTTCATCGCCGGCGCCACCAGCAGCGGGCAGCGTTCGATCGGCCGGGCCAGGCACATCAGGCTGAGCAGGTCGTCGGCACGGCCGTGCAGCAGCTTGGCGACGAAGTCGGCGCTGGCCGGGGCGATCAGCACCGCGTCGGCCTCCCGTGTCAGGTTGATGTGCGCCATGCTGTTGGGCTGGCGCGGGTCCCACTGGCTGGTGTAGACGGCGCGGTTGGACAGCGCCTGCAGCGTCGTCGCGGTGATGAAGTGTTCGGCCGCCTCGGTCATCACCACCTGCACCGTTGCGCCGGCCTTGACCAGTGCGCGGGTCAGCTCGGCGGCCTTGTAGCAGGCGATGCCGCCCGACAGGCCGAGCACGATGTGGCGGCCGGCAAGATCGCCCGAGGGGTTCACAACGGCATCCATGCGCGCGACCAGTCCGAGAAGTTGAACAACACCCGCACGGCCTTGCCGTACACCTGCTCGTGCGGCAGGAAGCCCCAGCTGCGCGAGTCGACCGAATTGTCGCGGTTGTCGCCGAGCATCAGGTACTGGCCCGGCGGCACCACGCAGCGCCACACGCCGGCGCGCTGCACGCTGCAATGGTCGGCGATGCCCTGCAGTGGCGCCCGCCCCTGCACGAACGGATTGACCTTGATGGTGTGGCTGTGGCCGGCCAGCGTCTCGCGCAGTAGCCACTGGCCGCGGTCCTCGTCGGCCACGCCCTCGCCGACCCCTTCACCGAGCAGCTGCACCTGCGCTGGCGCGCCATTGACGCTGACCACGCCGTTCTCGAAGCGCACCACGTCGCCGGGCAGGCCGATCAGCCGCTTGACGTAGAACTGCGACACGTCGGACGGGAAGCGGAACACCACCACGTCGCCGCGCTGCGGCGAACCGAACTCGATCGCGGTGTTGGTGAACGGCAGGCGCGGCCCGTAGACCAGGTGATTGACCAGCAGGTAGTCGCCGACACGCAGCGTCGGCTCCATCGAGCCCGACGGCACCTTCGGCCAGTCGGCCACCGCGACACGGCAGGTGAACATCAGCGCGACGATCACGAACAGCTCGGCGCCGAAGTGCACCCACCACGGCTTCTTCGCCGGCACGCCGCCGAGGCGGCGCAAGCGCAGCCGCCAGGCCACCCAGCACGCGCCGGTGGCCAGCGTGGCCAGAGCCAGGATCTCGTTGATGGAGAAGCCGATCTGCATGGATGACGGAGCGTCGCTGAAGCCGCCGCCGCGGCGGCCGCGCATTATTCATCAGCGCCGCCGGGCCGTCCGGATGGCCCCGCGGCGACCACGATCGCCTGTCAGAAGCGGCCCGCTGCCTCGACAAAGCCCGCATCGCTGGGCAAGATGCCCGCCACGAGGCGCCGATGGCCGAACCACGCTTCCTCCAGCTGCATGCCGCCGACACCGCTGCGGAGCGTGCGGCCGCCTGCGCGGCGCTGCAGGAAGCGCAGGCGTGCATCGCTCCGAAGTATTTCTACGATCGCCTCGGCTCGCTGCTCTTCGAGGCCATCACGGCCCTGCCCGAGTACTACCCGACACGCACCGAGGCCGGCATCTTCGCGCGCCATGGGACCGCGATGGCCGAGGCCATCGGCAGCATCGGCACGATGGTCGACCTCGGCGCCGGCAACTGCGCCAAGGCGGCGGCGCTGTTCGCGCTGCTCGAGCCGGCACACTACGTGGCCGTCGACATCTCGGTCGAGTTCGTCGGCGACGCACTGCGCCGGCTGCAGCGCGCCCATCCGCGCATCGTGATGACCGGCCTCGGCATCGACTTCGCCGCCGCGTTCGACCCGCCGGCCGGCCTGCTGCGCGGGCGGCCGCTGTTCTTCTATCCGGGCTCGAGCATCGGCAACTTCGAGCCCGACGATGCGCTCGCGCTGCTGCGCCGCGTGCGTCGCCACGCCGAAGGCGGCTGCCTGCTGATCGGCGTGGACCTGGTGAAGGCCACCGACGTTCTCGAGGCGGCCTATGACGATGCGCTCGGTGTCACCGCGGCGTTCAATCTCAACGCGCTGCGCCACCTCAACCATGTCATCGGCAGCGACTTCGACACGCGCCAGTGGCGGCATGTCGCGCGCTACGATGAAGCCGCTTCGCGCATCGAGATGCACCTGCAGGCACGTGCGCCGGTCCAGGTGGGCTGGCCCGGCGGCGGCCGGCGGTTCGACGCGGGCGAGAGCATCCTCACCGAGTACTCGCACAAGTACCAGCCCGCGCAGTTCGAATCCCTGCTGCACGACGCGGGCTTTGCGCGCGCACGGTGCTGGCGCGACGAACACGACGCCTTCGCGGTGTTCCTCGCCCACGCCTGAGCCGGGGTGCTGCGACCGCCACTGCGGGCAGACCCGCAGCACCCGCAGGGAACCGATCGACACGTTCGCGGCACGAACCTGGGCTACATTGCCCAGCCCGATGACGATGAACACCGCTTTCGCCGCCTCCTCCGCCGCATCGGCCGCCTCCGCGCCGCTGTGGACGCTGGACGGCCTTCGCGCGGCCGACCCGGTGCTCGGCGTCGCGCTGCTGATGCTCGTCGCCGTGCTGCTGGCCGAGGCCTTGCATCGCACCTGGCGGCTGCCGCGCATCTGCGGCCACATGCTCACCGGTGCGGTGGCCGGCCCGGTGATGCTGCGCCTGCTCGAGGGCCTGGAGCTCGACCCGTGGAAGCCGCTGATCGACCTGGCCATCGGCGCGCTGCTGTTCGAGCTCGGCTCGCGCATCCGGCCGCGCTGGCTGCTCGACAACCGCTGGTTCGCGCTGAGCTGCCTGCTGCAAGCCTTGCTGTGCGGCGTGTTCGTCACCTTCGCGCTGCACTGGCTGGGCGCGCCCTGGCTCACTGCGGCCGTTGCCGGCACGGTGGCGCTGTCGACCTCGCCGGTGATCGTGCTGGCCGTCACGCACGAGTCGCGCGCGCGAGGCCAGGTCACCGAGCGTCTTCTGATGATGGCCGCCATCAATGCGGTGGTCGCGATCGTCGGCCTGAAGGTGCTTCGCATCATGCTGGCCTCCGACAGCGTTTCGCCCGGCGAGGAGTTCACCCGCGCCTCGATCAGCGCACTGCGCGTGATCAGCGGCTCGTTCCTGCTCGGCCTGGCCTGCGGCTTCGCGATGGACCGGCTGAGCCCGCTGGTGCGCGGCACGCCGGCGATGCCGGTGCTGCAGATCGCGCTGGTCATCGTCGCCAGCATGCTGGCCGCGCAATGGACACTCTCGCCGCTGCTCGCGCTGCTGGTCGCCGGCATGACGGCGCGGGCGCGCATGCAGCATGCGCTGACGGTGGAGCCGCACCTGGGCTCGGCCGGCGCGGTGCTCAACGTGCTGCTGTTCGTCTGCCTGGGCCTGCTGTTCACGCTGGATGGCATCGCCCGCCTGTGGCCGTGGGTGGTGGTGATCGTGCTGGTGCGCATCCTCGCCTCGGCGCTGGCGATCGGCGGCCTCGCGAAGCTCAGCGGCCTGAGTCACCGCCAGGCGGCCGGCCTGGCACTGGCGCTGCAGCCGATGAGCAGCCTGTCGGTGCTGCTCGCCGCCGACACCTTCGGCTGGACCTCGCAACTGCCCGGCACGCACGCGCCGACCATCCAGGCGCTGCTGCTGGCCACCACGCTGATGCAGGCGACCGGCCCGATCTGGACACAACTCTCGCTGCGCCACCTGGCGCGCGAGACCAACGACCCCTGATGAGATGAAACCCCCAGGCTCACTTCGTTCGCAGTCCCCCGAGGGGGCACCCAGTGGCTTCGGAACGGCCGGGCGCCACTGATGCCATGGCGCTGCAAGCCTTCACCACCTCGCAACCGCTGACGCTGGGCGTCGAGCTCGAGCTGCAGCTCGTCAGCACGCACGACTTCGACCTCGCGCCGCAGGCCGAGGACCTGCTGCGCGTGCTGAAGGACCACAGCGGCAGCTGGGACGTGAAGCCCGAGATCACGCGCAGCATGATCGAGATCGGCACTTCGATCCAGCGCCAGCATGCGGTGCTGCTGGCCGAGCTGCGCGACCTGCGCGACCAGCTGTCGCGCGGCGCGCGCAAGCTCAACATCGGCATCGCCGGCGGCGGCACCCACGCCTACCAGCACTGGAGCCAGCAGAAGATCTTCCCCGGCGAGCGCTTCCACTACATCAGCGAGCTGTACGGCTACCTGGCCAAGCAGTTCACCGTGTTCGGACAGCATGTGCACGTCGGCTGCGAGGACGGCGACCGCGCGCTGTGGCTGCTGCATGCGCTCAGCCGCTACGTGCCGCACTTCATCGCACTGTCGGCCTCGTCGCCGTTCGTGCAGGGCGTCGACACCGGTTTCGACTCGGCGCGGCTGAACTCGGTGTTCGCCTTCCCGCTGTCGGGCCGCGCGCCGTTCTGCCTGTCGTGGGACGAGTTCGGCGCCTACTTCGACAAGATGACCAGCACCGGCGTCGTGCAGTCGATGAAGGACTTCTACTGGGACATCCGGCCCAAGCCCGAGTACGGCACCATCGAGCTGCGTGTCTGCGACACGCCGCTGACGGTCGAGAAGGCGGCGGCGCTGGCCTGCTACCTGCAATGCATCTGCCGCTACCTGCGCGAGCAGAAGCCCTTCGAGCCGGCCGAGGACGACTACCTCGTCTACACCTTCAACCGCTTCCAGGCCTGCCGCTTCGGGCTGGACGGCGAGATCGTCGACCCGAAGACCAAGGAACGCCATCGCCTTCGCGACGACATCCTGCGCACGCTGGCACGCGTCGACGAACACGCGCTCGACCTGCAGGCGCTCGACGCCTCCAACCTGATCCGCGAGAGCCTGTTCGCCGGCAACGACGCGCAGTGGCTGCGCGGCCAGCACGGTGCCGGCCGGCCGCTGTCGGCGGCGGTCGAGGCGGCGGCGCAGCGCTGGATGAACCTGGCCTGATCAGGCGGCGCGCGGCGACGGCGGGCTCGGGTGCAGCCGCGCCATCGCGTAGACGTCCTCGTAGGCGCCGTCGCGCAGCGCATAGGCGCGGTGCGTGCCCTCGACCTCGAAGCCGAACTTGCGGTACAGCGCGATCGCCGGCACGTTGTCGACGAACACCGTCAGCTCCAGGCGCAGGATGCCGGCCCAGCGGTCGGCGTAGTCGCACATCGCCGCCATCAGCGCGCTGCCGACGCCGCAGCGCTGTGCCGAGGGTGCGACCGAGATGCCGAGCATCATCACGTGGCGGCGGCGCAACTGCGGGCCGACCGGATGCAGCCCGCAGGAGCCGACCACCTCGCCGTCGAGCTCGGCGCTGAGCAGCAGGTCGGCCTTGCCGGGCGCGGTCGATTCGCTCAGGCGCGCGTGCCACAGCGCCTCGTCGGGCATCGGCAGCTGCATCAGGTTGCCGTAGACCTGCGGGTGGGACATCAGCTTCGCGTAGGCGGCGGCATCGCGCGGCGAGGCGCGGCGGACGGTGATGTTCATGGCACGCGGTCCTTTCGCGCCTATCGTATGCTGGGCCGATGCCGTTCCGCATCCTCACGATGGTGGCCACGCTGCTGCTGGCCGCCTGCGCCGCCCCGGCACCGCTCCTGCCCGACACGCCGGTGATCGTCTTCGGCGAGCAGCACGACCAGCCCGACCATCAGCGCCAGACCGCGCAGGCCCTGCGCCAGCTCGCCGCACGCGGCACGCTGGCCGCAGTGGTGATCGAGATGGCAGAACGCGGGCGCAGCACGACGGGGCTGCCGCGCGATGCCGGCACGGCGCAGGTGAGAGAGGCGCTGGGCTGGCGCAACTGGGACTGGCCGGTCTACGAGGGCGTGGTGATGGCGGCCGTGCGCGCCGGCGTGCCGGTGCTGGGCGGCAACCTGCCGCGCGAGCGCATGCGCGAGGTGATGGGCGACACCGGCCGCGACGCCCTGCTCGACACGAGCACGCGCGAGAAGCTGGCGGTCGCCGTGCGCGAAGGCCATTGCGGCATGCTGCCGGCGGCGCAGGAGCCGGGCATGGTGCGCATCCAGATCGCCCGTGACCAGGCCATGGCCGAGACCGTCGCAGCGGCGATCCGCCCCGGGCAGCAGGTGTTGCTGCTCACCGGCGCGCAGCATGCGTCGCGCGACCGCGGCGTGCCTCTGCACCTGGCATTGCGCCATGGCGCGCCGGGCGTGCACGTGGTGATCTTCGGCGAGCCGTCGATCGGCCTGGCCGCCGACGACCTGCGCGCAGCCCGGGTGACGCCGAGGCCGGACCCCTGCGAGGGCTTGCGCGAGCGGCTGTCGAAGCCGCCCGCGGCGTCCTGACGGTCAGGCGCGCTCGGCCACCCAGGCTTGCACCGAGGCCAGTGCGCCGGCCAGCTTGGACGGCTCGGTGCCGCCGGCCATCGCCATGTCGGGCTTGCCGCCGCCCTTGCCACCAACCTGCTGGGCGACGAAGTTGACCAGTTCGCCGGCCTTCACCTTGCCGGTCGAATCGGCGGTCACGCCGGCGGCGATCTGCACCTTGCCGCCTTCGACAGTGGCCAGCACGATGGCGGCGGTCTTCAGCTTGTCCTTCAGCTTGTCGAGCGTCTCGCGCAGCGTCTTCGCGTCGGCGCCGTCGAGCAGCGCGGCCAGCACCTTCAGGCCCTTGACGTCGACCGCCTTGGCGAGCAGCTCGTCGCCTTGCGCCGAGGCGAGCTTGCCCTTCACCGCGGCCAGTTCCTTCTCCAGCGCGCGCAGCTGCTCCAGCACCTGGGCCAGCCGCGCCGGCACCTCGGCCGGCGCCGCCTTCAGCGTGCCGGCGATGCGGCTGACCGTGCCTTCCAGCGACTGCAGGTAGGCCAGCGCGTTGTCGCCGGTCACCGCCTCGATGCGGCGCACGCCGGCGGCGACACCGCTCTCGGCGACGACCTTGAACAGGCCGATGTCGCCGGTGCGCTGCACATGCGTGCCGCCGCACAGCTCGCGCGAGCTGCCGATGTCGAGCACGCGCACCTCGTCGCCGTACTTCTCGCCGAACAGCATCATCGCGCCGCTCTTCTGCGCCTCGTCGATGCCCATCACGCGCGCCTGCGTGGCGGCGTTGGCGAGGATCTCGGCGTTGACGATGGCCTCGATGCGCTCGACCTGCTCTTCGGTCACCGGCGCGTTGTGGGCGAAGTCGAAGCGCGTGCGCTCGGCGTTGACCAGCGAGCCCTTCTGCTGCACATGGCCGCCCAGCACCTCGCGCAGCGCCTTGTGCATCAGGTGGGTCACGCTGTGGTTGCGCATCGTCCTGGCGCGCTTCTCGCCGTCGACACGGGCGACGAAGACGTCGCCGATCTCGACCTCGCCCTCGACGATGCGGCCCGTGTGGCCATGCACCGCCGCCTGCACCTTGATCGTGTCCTCGACCAGCACACGCGAACGGGCGTTGCGCAGCTCGCCGGTGTCGCCGACCTGGCCGCCGCTCTCGGCGTAGAAGGGCGTGTGGTCGAGCACGATGACCACGTCGTCGCCGGCGCGCGCCTTCGTCGCCGGTGTGCCGTCGACGTAGATCGCCGTCACCTTGCTGTGTTCGCACACCAGGTGTTCGTAGCCGTGGAATGCCGTGGCCGCGCCGTCGTACTCCAGGCCGGCGGCCATCTTGAACTTGCCGGCGGCACGCGCCTGCTCGCGCTGGCGGTTCATCGCCGCCTCGAAGCCGGCGGAGTCAACCGTCACGCCGCGCTCGCGGCAGACGTCGGCCGTCAGGTCGAGCGGGAAGCCGTAGGTGTCGTGCAGCTTGAAGGCGGTCTCGCCGTCTATCTGCTTGGCCCCGCCGGCGAGCGCCGCTTCGAGGATCTCCATGCCGTTGGCGATGGTCTGGAAGAAGCGCTCTTCCTCCTGCTTCAGCACCTCGGTGACACGCAGCTTCTCGCGCTTGAGCTCCGGGTAGGCCTCGCCCATCTCGTCGACCAGCGGCGCGACCAGCGAATGGAAGAAGGGCTTGCGCGCGCCCAGCTTGTAGCCGTGGCGGATGGCGCGGCGCGCGATGCGGCGCAGCACGTAGCCGCGGCCCTCGTTGCCCGGGATCACGCCGTCGGTGACGGTGAAGGTGCAGGCGCGGATATGGTCGGCGATGACCTTCAGGCTCGGCGAGTTCTTGTCGCAGTCACCGGCACCCGCCGCATCGACCGCCGACTTGGCCGCCGCCAGCAGCGCGACGAACAGGTCGATCTGATAGTTCGAGTGCACGTGCTGCAGCACCGCGGTGATGCGCTCCAGCCCCATGCCGGTGTCCACGCTCGGCTTGGGCAGCTTGTGCATCACCCCCGCTTCGTCGCGGTTGAACTGCATGAAGACGTTGTTCCAGATCTCGATGTAGCGGTCGCCGTCTTCATTGGGCGAGCCCGGCGGGCCGCCGGCGACCTCGGGGCCGTGGTCGTAGAAGATCTCGGTGCACGGGCCGCAGGGGCCGGTGTCGCCCATCATCCAGAAGTTGTCCGAGGCGTAGCGTGCGCCCTTGTTGTCGCCGATGCGCACGATGCGCTCGGCCGGCACGCCGACCACCTTGTTCCAGATGTCGTAGGCCTCGTCGTCCTCGGCGTAGACCGTGACCCAGAGCTTTTCCTTGGGCAGCTTGAAGACCTCGGTCAGCAGTTCCCAGGCGTAGCTGATCGCGTCCTTCTTGAAGTAGTCGCCGAAGCTGAAGTTGCCCAGCATCTCGAAGAAGGTGTGGTGCCGCGCGGTGTAGCCCACGTTCTCCAGGTCGTTGTGCTTGCCGCCGGCGCGGATGCACTTCTGCGAGGTCGTCGCGCGGTTGTACGGCCGCTTGTCGAAGCCGAGGAAGACGTCCTTGAACTGGTTCATCCCGGCGTTGGTGAACAGCAGCGTCGGGTCGTCGCCCGGAATCACCGGGCTGGAGGCCACGATGGCGTGGCCCTTGGACTCGAAGAACTTCAGGAACGCGTGGCGGATCTCGGAGGCTTTCATGGGCCGGAATTCTACCGGCCGCCCTTGGGCGGGCTCCCTGATGGGCTCAGCCCTGCGCCTGGTGGCGTTCGATCTGCGCGTGCAGCAGCTGCCAGAGCCGGTCGTCGTCGCTGAAGGCGACGTTGAAGCGCATCCAGCCAGTGGTGCGCGGCTGCACCAGGAACAGGTGGCCCGGCCCCAGCATCACGCCCTGGCCGGCCGCCTCGCGCGACAGCTCGGCGGCGTCGGGCAGGTCGGGATGGCGAGCCCACAGGTAGAGCCCGGCCTTCGGTTCGGCGAACAGCTCGAAGCCCAGCCCGAGCAGGCGCCGCGCCACGCGCCCATGGGCATCGGCCAGGCGGTCGCGCAGCGCCTTCAGGTGCTTGCGCCAGCGCCCTTCGGTGAGCGCACCGAAGGCGATGCGCTCGGTGATGTCGGACGAGGTCAGCCCGGAGACCATCTTGAGTTGCGTCAACTCGTCCAGCAGGCCCGGCTCGGCAGCGACGAAGCCGACGCGGATGTTCGGCGAGATGGTCTTGGAGAAACTGCCGATGTGGATCACGCGGCGCAGCTGGTCGAGGCTGGCCAGCGAGGGCCGCTGCAGCGGGTCCATGTCGGCATACAGGTCGTTCTCGACCAGCGTCAGGCCATGCGCCTCGGCCAGCTGCAGCACGCGGTAGAGCTGGGCGATCGGCGCCACCGAGCCGGTCGGGCTGTGCAGGCGCGGCTGGGTGAAGAACACGCTCGGCTTGTGCTCGGCGATCAGCGCCTCCAGCGCCGCGGTGTCGTAGCCCTGCGGCGTGCGCGGCACGCCGACCAGCCGCGCACCGAGGTAGCGCAGCATGAACATCAGGTTCGGGTAGCCGGGCTCGTCGACCAGCACCGCGTCGCCCGACTTGACCAGCCGCCGCGCGGCCAGGTCCAGCGCCTGGCTGGAGCCCTGGGTCAGCAGCACGTGGTCGGCGGTGGCGGCGATCTGCTGCTCGGCCAGCGTCTCGGCGATCAAGGCACGCAGCGCCATGTGGCCATGCGGCGAACCATAGCCGCCGAGCTCGGCACCGTCGGTGGCCAGCTGGCGCAGGCTGCGCCGCACGCCTTCCTCGAACAGCCAGTCGTGCGGCAGCCAGCCGCAGCCGGCCTTGATCGGCAGGTTGCGGCTCTCGAAGATCTGCTTGAGGTACCAGCGCGTGTCGAAGTTGAGGTCGCGCGCCCCGCCCTCGCCCGGCGTCGCCACGTCGCCGGGACGGCGTTTGACGAAGAAGCCGGCATTGGCGCGCGACACCAGCCAGCCCTGCGCCACCAGGCGGTCGTAGGCCTCGACCACGGTGAACACGCTGACGCCGTGGGTGGCCGCGAAACCGCGGATCGACGGCAGCTTGGCGTCGGGTTGCAACGAACGCTCGGCGATCAGGCGGCGCAGGCCATCGACGATCTGCGTCACCAGCGGGATGGAGGAATCGGGATTGAGGTTGAGCATTCGATGCACCAACCCAGGGATTTCCCGTACAGGCTCGGCGGCCAGCACAGTACAACGCGGCGGGTTGACGTGTGTACATGGTAGCGTCGCCCCCGCATGCCTAGAGTTCGGCCCGTCGTCACGCCGGAGAGCATCATGCAGCGCAGCGCGGTCACCAACAGCGCCCCCACCAACACCGCCCTGATGGCGCGCCGCCACGCCGCCATTCCACGCGGCGTCGGCCAGGCCCACCAGATCTTCATCTCGCGGGCGAAGAACGCCGAGTTCTGGGACGTGGAAGGCAAGCGCTACATCGACTTCGCCGGCGGCATCGCGGTGCTCAACACCGGTCACTGCCACCCCGGCGTGATCGAGGCGGTGAAGGAACAACTCGACCTGTACACGCACACCTGCTTCCAGGTCGTCGCCTACGAGCCCTACGTCGAACTGGCCGAGCGGCTCAATGCGCTGGCGCCGGGCGAGTTCGCCAAGAAGACGCTGTTCCTCACCACCGGTGCCGAGGCGGTGGAGAACGCGGTGAAGATCGCCCGCGCCCACACTGGCCGGCCGGGCATCGTCGCCTTCACCGGCGGCTACCACGGCCGCACGATGATGACGCTCGGCATGACCGGCAAGGTGGCGCCCTACAAGACCGGCTTCGGCCCCTTCCCCGGCGAGGTGTTCCACGCGCTGTTCCCGAACCCGCTGCACGGCGTCAGCGTCGAGCGTGCGCTGGAGTCGGTCGAGACCCTCTTCAAGAACGACATCGAGGCCAGCCGCGTCGCCGCCTTCATCGTCGAGCCGGTGCAGGGCGAAGGCGGCTTCTACGTCGCGCCCGATGAATTCATCGTCGGCCTGAAGAAGCTGGCCGACAAGCACGGCATCCTGCTGATCGCCGACGAGGTGCAGACCGGCGCCGGCCGCACCGGCACCTGGTTCGCCTGCGAGCAGTGGAGCGTCGCGCCCGACCTGATCACCACCGCCAAGTCGCTGGCCGGCGGCTTCCCGATCTCGGGCGTGGTCGGCCGCGCCGAGGTGATGGATGCCCCCGGCCCCGGCGGTCTGGGCGGCACCTATGCCGGCTCGCCGGTCGGCTGTGCCGCGGCACTGGCCGTGCTGCGCGCCTTCGAGGAAGAGAAGCTGCTCGAGCGCAGCAAGGCGGTCGGTGCGCGCCTGGTCGAGTCGCTGAAGCAGATCGCGCGCGACCAGCCCGCCATCGGCGACGTGCGTGGGCTCGGCGCGATGGTGGCCATCGAACTCTTCGAGCCCGGCACGAAGACGCCGGACGCCGAGCTGACCCGCCAGGTGGTCGCCGAAGCGGCGCGCCGCGGCCTGGTGCTGCTGTCCTGCGGCACCTACGGCAACGTGATCCGCGTGCTGGTGCCGCTGACCGCCTCGGACGCGCTGCTCGACGAGGGCCTGCGCATCCTGGCCGACAGTTTTGCTGCCGTGCGCTGACATGCAGACCGCCCAGCCCCCCGCCGCCGCGGCGGCTCCCGCACCGGCCGCGGCGACCGCCGCCGCCGAACCGCTGGTGCGCTTCCGCGCCGTGCAGAAGACCTACGACGGCGTGCAGCTGGTCGTGCGTTCGCTCGACCTCGACATCCGCCGCGGCGAGTTCCTGACGCTGCTCGGGCCTTCGGGTTCGGGCAAGACGACCACGCTGATGATGCTGGCCGGCTTCGAGTCGCCGACCGCCGGCGAGATCCTGCTCGAGGGCCGGCCGATCACGCGCACGCCGCCGCACAAGCGCCACTTCGGCATGGTGTTCCAGAACTATGCGCTGTTCCCGCACCTCACGGTCGGGCAGAACGTGGCCTACCCGCTGACGGTGCGCAAGGTGCCGAAGGCCGAGCAGCAGCAGCGTGTCGAGAAGGCGCTGGCGATGGTGCGGCTGGAGGGCAAGGCCGAGCGCCTGCCCGGCCAGCTCTCCGGCGGCCAGCAGCAGCGTGTGGCGCTGGCCCGCGCGCTGGTCTTCAACCCGCAGCTGGTGCTGATGGACGAACCGCTGGGCGCGCTCGACAAGCAGCTGCGCGAGCACATGCAGATCGAGCTGAAGGAACTGCACCGCCAGCTCGGCGTGACCTTCGTCTACGTGACGCACGACCAGGACGAGGCGCTGACGATGAGCGACCGCGTCGCCGTGTTCAACGACGGCGAGATCCAGCAGATCGACCCGGTCGAGCGCATCTACGAGCAGCCGGGCAACCGCTTCGTGGCCGGCTTCATCGGCGACAGCACGGTGCTCGACGGCACGGTGCGCGCCACCGGCATCGATGGCGCCGGCGAGCGCTGCGGCATCGTGCTGCCCGACGGCCGTGTGATCACCGGGCTGAACGTCAACGATGCCGCGGTCGGCGACCGTGTGCAGGCCAGCGCCCGGCCCGAGCGCATCGTGCTGCACACCGCGGCGCCGGGCGAACGTGCCAACGTGCTGCAGGCCACGGTGAGCGACGTGATCTATTTCGGCGACCACCTGCGGCTGCTGTGCCATGTCGCCGAAGGCCAGCCCGAGGCGACCGTGAAGCTGCCGCTGGCGGCCGCCGCCGGAGTGCGTGCCGGCAGCGCGGTGTGGCTGGAGTTCCCGCCCGAGCACACGCGCATCTACCGCTGAACCGCCTTCACTGCTTTCCCTCACCCCTCCTCCAGGAGACCCTCACGATGAACAAGAGCATCCTCGCCTCCGCACTGCTGGCCGCCGGCCTGGCGCTGCCCGCCTTCGCGCAGCAGCAGATCACGGTGGTCAACTTCGGCGGTGCCAACGGCAACGCGCAGAAGAAGGCCTTCTACGAGCCCTTCGAGAAGACGGGCACCAAGGTCGTGCCGGTGGAATACAACGGCGAGCAGGCCAAGATCAAGGCCATGGTCGAGACCAAGAAGATCACCTGGGACGTGGTCGAGGTCGAGTCGCCCGACGTGGCACGCGGCTGCGATGAAGGCCTGTTCGAGAAGCTCGACTACGCGAAGATCGGCGCCAAGGCCGACTTCCTGCCCGCAGCGGTGCACGAGTGCGGCATCGGCGTGTTCGTCTGGTCGACGGTGATGGCCTACAACGGCGACAAGCTGAAGACCGCGCCGACCACCTGGGCCGATTTCTGGGACACCAAGAAGTTCGCCGGCAAGCGTGGCATGCGCAAGGGCGCCCGCTACAACCTCGAGTTCGCGCTGATGGCCGACGGCGTGAAGTCCGCCGACGTCTACAAGGTGCTGGCCACCAAGGAAGGCGCCGACCGCGCGTTCAAGAAGATGAGCGAACTGAAGCCGAGCATCCAGTGGTGGGAAGCCGGCGCGCAGCCGCCGCAGTTCCTGGTCGCCGGCGACGTGGCGCTGACCACGGTCTACAACGGCCGCATCGACGCCGCCAACCGCGAAGGCAAGAACCTCAAGATCACCTGGACCGGCGGCATCTACGACCTCGACTACTGGGTCATCCCCAAGGGCACGCCGAACAAGGACGCGGCGCTGAAGTTCATCGCCTTCGCCAGCACCCCCGAGGCGCAGGCCGAGTACGCGAAGAACATCGCCTACGGCCCGACCAACAACAAGGCGCTGGCCAAGCTCGACGCCAAGGTGCTGGCCGACCTGCCCACCGCACCGGCCAACAGCAAGGACGCGCTGCAGTTCAGCATCAAGTTCTGGGCCGACCAGGGCGAGGCGCTGGAGAAGCGCTTCGCGGCCTGGGCGGCGCAGTAAGCGCGACACGAGGCAGAGCATGACAGCCACTGTCCAGCGGGCCGAGCGCCGGGCCGCTCCCAAGCCGGCCCGCATCCCCTCGGGGGATCGGACGACGTACCCGTCGGCCGAGGGGCTGTCATGACTTCGCTCGCGGCTCCCACAGACCTGATCGCGGACCCGCGAGCGTTGCAGCGTTCGCTGGCACGTGCCGAGCGGCGCCGCAAGCTGCGCGCCTTCTCGCTGACGCTGCCGCTGCTGCTGTTCCTGCTCGCCACCTTCCTGGTGCCCATCGCCGTGCTGCTCAAGCGCGCGGTGGAGAACCCGGAGGTGGCCAACGCGCTGCCGCGCACCATCGCGGCGCTGCAAGGCTGGTCGCGCGAAGGCACGCCGCCACCGGCGGCCTTCGACGGCCTGGTGCGCGATCTCTCCGCCCTGCCCGACAGCGCCGACGCCGGCGCGCTGGCGCGGCGGCTCAATTCCGAGGTGGCCGGCGCACGCTCGCTGATCATGGCCACCTACCGCGCCCTGCCGCTGGAGGGCGCGACCACGCCGGCCGAGGTGCAGGCCAAGCTGCTGGCGCTCGACGAGCGCTGGAGCGAGGCCCCGTACTGGCAGGCGATCGCCAAGAACGGCTCGCGCTGGACGGCCGACTACCTGCTCGCCTCGCTGGACTTCCGCCGCGACGCCGCCGGCCAGGTCGAGCGCATGCCCGAGGACCAGCAGGTGTTCGGCCGCATCCTCGCGCGCACCTTCGGCATCAGCGCGATCGTCACGCTGTGGTGCCTGCTGCTCGCCTACCCGCTCGCCTGGTGGTTGAGCGTGCTGCCGGCGCGTACCGCCAACGTGCTGATGATCCTGGTGCTGGTGCCGTTCTGGACCTCCATCCTCGTGCGCGTCGCGGCCTGGATCGTGCTGCTGCAGTCCGGCGGCCTGGTCAACGGCGCGTTGATGGGGCTGGGCCTGATCGGCGAGCCGCTGCAGCTGCTGTTCAACCGCACCGGCGTGGTCATCGCGATGGTGCACATCCTGCTGCCCTTCATGATCCTGCCGCTGTACAGCGTGATGAAGAGCGTGCCGCCGACCTACCTGCGCGCTGCCGTCTCGCTCGGCTCGCCGCCGCTGGTGGCCTTCTTCCGCGTCTACGTGCCGCAGACCTATCCCGGCATCGGCGCCGGCGCGCTGCTGGTCTTCATCCTCAGCATCGGCTACTACGTGACGCCGGCACTGCTGGGTGGCGCCGACGACCAGATGCTGAGCTACTACGTGGCGCAGTACGCCAACGTCAACGTCAACTGGGGCATGGCCGCCGCGCTGGGCGCCATCCTGCTGACGGCCACGCTGCTGCTGTACGGCGTGTACCGCCGCATCGTCAAGTCGGAGCTGAGCCTGGGATGAACACGCTGCAACGCCTGATGCCGGAGTTCCCGGCCTACGCGACCCCGCTGGACAAGGCCGGCTGGTGGGCGGTGCGCGCGCTGTGCGTGGGCGTGCTGCTGTTCCTGCTGCTGCCCATCCTGGTGATCATCCCGCTGTCGTTCAGCAACTCGTCCTTCCTCGCCTACCCGATCCCGGGCTGGTCGCTGAAGTGGTATCAGAACCTGTTCACCTCGCCGGAGTGGATCCGCGCCGCGCGCAACAGCTTCATCGTCGCGCCAGCCGCCACCCTGGTCGCCACCGTGCTCGGCACGATGGCGGCGGTGGGCCTGGCACGCACCGACTTCCCGTTCAAGGGCACGCTGATGAGCCTGCTGATCGCGCCGATGGTGGTGCCGATCATCGTGGTCGGCGTCAGCACCTACCTGTTCTTCGCGCCCTTCGGCCTGGCCGACAGCTACCTCGGCCTGGTGGTGGTGCATGCCGCGCTCGGCGCGCCCTTCGTGCTGACCACCGTGCTGGCCACGCTGCAGGGCTTCAACCACAACCTGGTGCGCGCCAGCCTGGCCTGCGGCGAGAGCCCGCTGAACACCTTCTTCCGCATCACGCTGCCGGTGATCGCGCCGGGCGTGATCTCCGGTGCGCTGTTCGCGTTCGCGACCTCGTTCGACGAGGTAGTGGTCACGCTGTTCCTCGCCGGCCCCGAGCAGGTGACGCTGCCGCGGCAGATGTTCACCGGCATCCGCGAGAACATCACGCCGACCATCGCGGCGGTGGCCACGCTGCTGATCATCTTCACGACCAGCCTGCTGCTCGCGCTCGAGTGGCTGCGCGGGAGGCGACGCTGATGGAGCGCAACCAACCGCTGGGCGGCAACCAGATGCCGCGTTTCGCCGGGCCGGGCACGATGATGCGGCTGCCCGCCGCCGACAGCGCCACCGGACTCGATGCCGCCTTCATCGGCGTGCCGCTGGACATCGGCACCAGCAACCGCGCCGGCGCGCGCTTCGGGCCGCGCCAGATCCGCAACGAGTCGGCGCTGCTTCGGCCCTACAACATGGCCACCGGCGCAGCGCCCTTCGATGCGCTGCAGGTGGCCGACCTCGGCGACGTGCCGATCAACACCTACTCGCTCGAGAAGTCGCTGCCCATCATCACAGCGTTCTACGAGCGCGTGCTGGCCGCGAACTGCAAACCGCTGACATTGGGCGGCGACCACACCATCGCGCTGCCCATCCTGCGCGCGGTGGCGAAGAAGCGCGGCCCGGTGGCGCTGGTGCACGTGGATGCGCATGCCGACGTCAACGACGACATGTTCGGCGAGCGCGTCGCCCACGGCACGCCGTTCCGCCGCGCGGTCGAGGAAGGCCTGCTCGCCTGCGACAAGGTCTGGCAGATCGGCCTGCGCGGCACCGGCTACGCCGCCGAGGACTTCGACTGGCCGCGCGAGCAGGGCTTCACCGTCGTGCAGGCGCACGAGGTCTGGTACCGCTCGCTCGCACCGCTGATGGACGAGGTGCGCGCGCGCATCGGCACCAGCCACCCGGTCTACCTCAGCTTCGACATCGACGGCATCGACCCCGCCTTCGCCGGCGGCACCGGCACGCCCGAGGTCGGCGGCCTGACCGTGCCGCAGGCGCTCGAGGTGATCCGCGGCTGCCGCGGGCTGAACCTCGTCGGCGCCGACCTCGTCGAGGTCGCGCCACCCTACGATCCCACCGGCAACACCGCACTGCTCGGGGCCAATCTGCTCTACGAGATGCTGTGCGTGATGCCCGGTGTACGCTACCGCTGACACCTCTCTCGCTTCCGGAGACAAGACCATGGACATGAAGACCTCGCCGCTGGCCACGCTGGCCGACGCCTCGCTGCTGAAGAACAACGCGCTGATCAACGGCGAATGGGTGGCGGGTACCGCCCGCTTCGCCGTCACCGACCCGGCCACCGGCCTGAAGCTGGCGGACGTGGCCAACCTCGGCGCGGCCGAGACCGAAGCCGCGCTGCAGGCCGCCAACAAGGCCTGGCCGGCCTGGCGCAACAAGACCGCGAAGGAACGCGCGGCGATCCTGATGAAGTGGTTCGCGCTGCTGCACCAGCATGCCGACGACCTGGCGCGCATCATGACCGCCGAGCAGGGCAAGCCGCTGGCCGAGGCCAAGGGCGAGGTCGGCTACGGCGCCAGCTTCCTCGAGTGGTTCGCCGAGGAAGCCAAGCGCGTCTACGGCGAGACCATCCCGACCACCGACAGCAACAAGCGCTACCTGGTCATCAAGCAGGCGATGGGCGTGTGCGCGGCGATCACGCCGTGGAACTTCCCGATCGCGATGATCACGCGCAAGGTCGCGCCGGCGCTGGCCGCCGGCTGCCCGGTGGTGATCAAGCCGGCCGAGCAGACGCCGCTGTCGGCGCTGGCCGTGGCCGAACTGGCGCAGCGTGCCGGCATGCCGGCCGGCGTGCTGAACGTCATTACCGCCGACGGCGACAACTCGATCGCAAGTCGGCAAGGTGCTGTGCGCCAGCGACATCGTGCGCCACCTGTCGTTCACCGGCTCCACCGAGGTCGGCCGCATCCTCGCCGCGCAATGCGCGCCGACGATCAAGAAGCTCAGCCTCGAACTCGGTGGCAACGCCCCCTTCATCGTCTTCGACGACGCCGACATCGACAGCGCCGTCGAGGGTGCGATGGTCAGCAAGTACCGCAACGCCGGCCAGACCTGCGTGTGCGCGAACCGCCTCTACGTGCAGGACGGCGTCTACGACCAGTTCGTCGCCAAGCTGGCCGAGAAGGCCAAGGGCATCAAGGTCGGCAACGGCTTCGAGGCCGGCGTCAACCAGGGCCCGCTGATCGACGACCAGGCCATCGGCAAGGTCGAGCGCCACGTCGCCGACGCGGTCAGCAAGGGCGCCAAGGTGGTGGTGGGCGGCACGAAGATCGGCGAACGTTTCTACACGCCGACAGTGCTGGCCAACGTCACCGGCGAGATGCTGTGCGCGAAGGAAGAGACCTTCGGCCCGGTGGCGCCGGTGTTCCGCTTCAAGACCGAGGCCGAGGCGATCGCCGCGGCCAACGACACCGAGTTCGGCCTGGCCAGCTACTTCTACAGCCGCGATGTCGGCCGCATCTTCCGCGTCGGCGAGGCACTGGAGTACGGCATGGTCGGCATCAACACCGGGCTGATCTCGACCGCCGAGGTGCCGTTCGGCGGCGTCAAGCAGTCGGGCCTGGGCCGCGAAGGCTCGCACCACGGCATCGACGACTACGTCGAGATCAAGTACCTCTGCCTGGGCGACATCCTGAAGTGATGCGCTGAATCAGCCGTCGTTGGCCGCTGCCCCGCTGTGGCGGCCTTCGGCGGGGGCCGCCGCGGCCAGCGCGCTGGCGCGGGCCAGCAAGGCCTCCGGCTGGGCACCGTCCTGCAGGTGCAGTGCGATGCCCAGCGCGGCAGCGATCACCGCTTCCTGCCCGGCGACCTGGAACGGTGCACGCAGCGCCGTCAGCAGCTTGGCGCCGACATGCGCCGCATCGCCCGGGGCCAGCAGCGCGGCCAGCAGCACCGCATAACAATCGTCGCCGAGCGCGGCGACCACGTCGCTGGCGCGCACGCCGGCTCGCAGTCGCACCGCGAGCTTGCGGCGCAGCACGTCGGCCGCCTCACGGCCGAGCCGCGCGGTCGCGCTCTCCAGCCCCTCGATGCGCAACACCAGCACCGCCATCGGCGCCGGCTGGCGCTCGCGCAGCGCGATCAGGTGGCTCATGTGCTCGACCAGCTGCTGGCGGTGCGGCAGGCCGGTGGCCAGGTCGGTCGAGTAGGCGTGGCGAGCGTCGAGGTCGAGGCGGTGGCGCTCGGCGGCGATGCGAAGCCTGCGCGCCAGCCCTGGGGCGGCGATATCCTGTTCGGTGAGCACGTCGGCGGCGCCGTCGCGCAGCCAGTCGATCACCGCGATGTCGGAGGCGGACTCGATGAAGACGACGAAGGCTGTCTCTGCCGTGTGCCGAGCCGCATCGGTCGCGAACTGCTCCGCCGGCATGATGTGCAGATCGGGAGCCGGCGAATCCTGTGCCAGCGGCGGCACGACAGCGATCTCGCCGCTCAGTGCCTGCGTCAGGCGTGACCGCAGGCTGTCGGAGATCGCGATGCGCAGAGGGGAAAGGCTCAAGAGCGGTCCGGAGATGGAGCGGGTGAAGGGAATCGAACCCTCGTATGAAGCTTGGGAAGCTGCCGTTCTACCATTGAACTACACCCGCGCAGGGCAAATTCTAGCCTGCCTGCCGGGTGGGCTCGACGTGCCAGCGGGAGGTCCGGATGCAACGCAGAACATGGATGCAGCACTCGTTGTGGGCCGCGCTGTGGCTCGCCGGCTGTGGCGGCAGCGAGCCAGCCGAAACCACCCCGCCACGCTACCGGCTGCTCGACATCGGAACGCTGGACGGCCACACGCTCGACGTGATCGCCATCAACGACCACGGTGACAGCACCGGGACGGCGACGGCGCCGGGTGGCCGGGTGTTCGACTACGTCACCCGCGGCGCGAGCATCGTCGACCTGAGCGCGCTGTACGCGGGCAGCATCGCGCCGCTGGCCATCAACAACGCGGGCTGGGTGGCGGGCCGCTGCGTGCCCGACGATCCGTCCGATGTGATCGGCTTCGAGCCGGAACGCCCCTTCGTCTACGACGGCAGCGCGCTGCGGCAACTGCACGACGAGCTCGGCGAGGGCGGCGAGGCCTGGGCGATCAACGACGACGGCGTGATCGCCGGGCGTACGCAGGTGATCCTGGAGACGGATTACAACCAGGCCGAGGCCTTCCGCTACGACGGCACCCGCGCCGAGCTGCTCGGCCACCTCGGCGGCTTGTACAGCGATGCGCGCGGGATCAATGCGTCGGGCCAGATCACCGGGTTCAGCCAGATCGCACGCGAACTCGGGCAGTCACCACCCCCGCCGTACCACGCATTCCGCCGCGACGATGCGGGCATGCACGACCTCGGCACCTTGGGCGGGGTGCAGAGCTTCGGAGCGGCGATCAACGGTGCCGGCTGGGTGACCGGCCGTGCACAGGGAGCGGACGGCGCCTTCCGCGCCTTCCTCCACGATGGCGGCACGATGCAGGACCTCGGTCTGCTCGACGGCCGCGCCACGGCCGGCACGGCCATCAACGCGGCCGGGCAGGTGGTCGGCCAAACCTGGGCGGATGCATCCGCCGATCAGGTCGCGGTGGTCGCCCACGACGGACGGCTGCACGACCTCAACGCCTTGCTGGTCGAGCCCAGCGACTGGCGGATGGCGAGCGCGTTGGCGATCGACGTCGCCGGCCGGGTGCTGGTGCGCGGAGTCCGCGCCGGCTCGACCCGATCGTTCCTTCTCGTGCCGACCGACTAGAGCGGGTCGAGGATGTCCAGGAAGGAGATGATCTGTTCACCGTCGTACACGCCAGTGCCGGTGCTGTCGGTGCGGACACGAAACCAGCTCCTCTGCGGCGGGCCGGCATCGGCGATCGTCATGCGCGTATTGCCTGTTCCGCGAAGGACGTAGTACCCCGGCGACGGCGCAACGCTTGGCGCGCCCGCGGTGGTTCTTCCTCCGGCGGTGTCCAACTGAATCCGGCCCTCGCCCAGCACGGGGTCGTGCAGCGTCAAGTCGAATCCACCTTCCACCCCTTGGGTCGGTGGATCGAAGGGGGCATCACCAAGGCGCAGGCCAATGCGTGAGACACGAAGCCACTCCTGCGCGTCGATGTCGAAGTCCAAGCCTGCGTCGGCGCGTAGCCAGAAGCCGCTCTCGTGAGCGGTCAGACGCAGCTGGCCAGATACGGTAGGTACCCAGTTCCAGCCCGCCAGCGGCGGTGGCCTGCCGCCGAAGAGATCCACGCGCACGTCGGCCAGGGCCCCTTCCTTGGCGGCAAGGACCGTCGCCACAGCCGTGCCCTGGGCGTACGCAGGAACACCGCAGTCCGGAGCGGCCATCGAGATGGTGTCGCCCACGGAAATGGCATTGTCGCGGTCGACATCCTGGTAACGGATCGACCAGCTGCCGGATCCGCATGCGCTGTCGTGAGCGGGCTTGGCGGGAGTGACATTCTCGAGATCGGACGCCAGCGTGCGGCCGATCCAGTCCAGCAAGGCGACACTGGCCGTGACGCGCGCCGCCACATGCGCAGCATCCGAGGCGGTCAGCGCGAGAGTCGGCATCTGGTGCGACGGCAACTCCGGCGAAGTGGCATCGGTCCCGCCACCCCCGCCCCCGCCCCCGCAGGCCGCCAGGCTCATGGCGATCAGCAACGCACTGCAGTTCGTGATCCGATGCATGTCTCTCCCTCTCGTTATCGGCCGTGTCTCGGTCGGACCGCGGCCGGGCGGCGAAAGTGTAGATGCGCCGCACCCCGACTCACGTGCCCCCTAGTCTTAGGGCTGACATCCCGGCCCGCGGGTTCGTCCGACTAGCATGGATGCCTTCCAAGCCCTTCACCCCTTCCGCGTGACACTGCCCCTCCGACTTCACGCGGCCTCCCCCCTTCTCGATCGCCGCAGCCTGCTGCGGCTCGGCATGGGCGCGGCTGCTTCCTCGGCATTCCCGTTGACGGCCCACGCGCAGTCGGCCGAGGTCGCGCTCGCCGGTCTCGCCTACTCGGGCGACGCGGCCTCGCTGGCGCAGCGCTTTCCCTATTCGGTGGCCTACGAGAAGGCGTTGAAGACCGCCGGCACGCCGGCCTACGCAGCGCTGCGCGATGCCACGGCCAAGGCGCCGCCGCAGAAGTTCCGCCTGGTCGGGCAGATCGACGAGCTGAAGGGCCGCGACCAGGCGATCGCCGTGGCACTGGTGATCGGCAGCGAGACGGTCTCGGTCGAGCAGTTCGGTGGCCTGTCCAAGCTGTTCGTGCTGGTGCGCGCGCAGACGCTGTTCTTCGACTTCAAGACGATGGCGGTGGTGCGCGCCTACCCGATCAGCTTCGGCCACATCGACGTGTTCGACCACCGCCCCACCGATGCCGAGATCGCCGTGCGCGTGCGCGGCGTCTACGAGGGCATTGCCGGCAAGCCGGGCATCTTCACGCGCTTCGCGAGCACGCTGGCCGGCGCCAGCCTGCCGGCCAGCACCTCGCGCACGCTGCAGATCACCCGCGTGGCGATCAAGCCGGAGGCGATCGCGTCGATTCCCGAGTACCTGCGCGCCAGCGCGGCCGTCACCGAGACCTGGGCCGCCGACATCGTCGGCGAAGCGCTGTCCACCCGCGCCGGCGTGCCCATCGTGCCCTACGCCAAGGGCTACGCGGTCGGCAACGTGATGGCGATGCGCATCTCCGACGGCGATGTCTTCAACCTGCGCCTGCCCAAGCCCGACTACGAGATCGGCGTCGAGCTGAGCAACCTGCGCAAGGTGAAGTACGGCAGCGCGGCGGCCGGCGAGAGCTTCATCTACGGCAGCTACGCGTCGCTGCGCATCGAGGAGCCGGTGTCGGGCAAGGTCTACCTCGACACCGCGCTGAAGAACGGCGAGGTGAAGGTGGTGCCGGCGACGCAGAGCTACGTCGACGACTTCCCCGCCTTCTACGACTCTGTCAACGGCCTGTTCGTCAAGCTCGCCGAGGCGATAGCCGGCGGCGATGCCAAGTGGGTGAAGACCGCCGCAGCGGCCACCGACATCGACAAGCAGATCAACAACACCAGGGAGCTGTTCAAGCTATGCAAGTGATCCGATTCCTCCTGGCGGCCCTCATGGCGGCCGCACTCGCCCTGCCGGCATCCGCCCAGATCCAGCAGGCCCGCGGCAAGGCCACCCTGCCCTACACCGCGAAGACGGCGCCGGCCGACGTGAAGGCCAAGGCGCTGCAGAACGCGCAGCTCAAGGCCGTCGAGGTCTACTACGCCGAGGCCGGCGAGTCGGAAGCGGCGAACTTCGACTCGATGCGCACGAAGATCGCCGAGAACCCCGACCGCTACATCCTCGAGACCACCGTGCTCGCCGAGGAAGACAACGCCGGCGCCAAGCAGTACAGCGTGACGGTGCGCGTGGCGCTGAACCTGGCCAACCTGCGCAACGACTTCAAGGCCAGCACCGCGGTCGGCAAGGCGACACGGGCCGAACGCTCGGCACTGGCCTTCGTGTTCGTCTCGCGCGAGGTCGACTCGATCAAGTCCTACGACACGCGGGTGACCAAGCGCGTCGACACCACCGCCAAGGTCGACGGCAACGTCTCTGCGTCGCAGAAGGGCAGCGAGGGCGAGAAGATCCAGCGCGGCCGGGTGTCGACCGACGCCTCGACCAGCGAGTCGATCAGCGCCTCGCGCAACACCTCGGCGACCGTCGAGACCGGCGGCACGCAGACGCGCCGCGCCTCGGAGTCGACCTGGCGGCTGTCGCGCAGCGCCGATCTGAACCAGGTGTTCACGCAGAACTTCGCCCGCGCCGGCTTCCGCGTCAACGAAGGCGCGCTGGTCGAGCCCTACACCGGCGGCAAGTTCAAGGTCGCGCAGGTCGAGGACGATTACCGCTCGGGCAACGACCTGAAGGCGGCGACGCTGCAGTCCATCACGCAGGGCATGCGTGTCGCGCAGGTGCCCTACGTGGCGGTCGGCACGCTCGACGTCGGCCTGGCCGACAAGGACCCGTCCACCGGCATGGCCCGCGTGACGGTGACCGTCAACGCCCGCGTGCTCGACGTCACCCCGCCGACCATTCCCGACACCATCGTCTCGGTCGGCCCGGTGATGTACGCCGGCGTCGGCCCCACCGAGGAGGAGGCACGCACCGCCGCACTCAAGCTCGCTGCCAACAGTGCGGCACGCGAGCTGACCTCGCAGCTCAACAACCTCGGCGTCAAGTGACATCGAAGACCGCATCGAAGATTCAAGGGAGAAGAACGACATGACAAGCAAACCCTGTTCGGCCCTGGCCGCAGCCGTGCTGATCAGCCTGCCGCTGGCGGCCACGGCCCAGTTGCCTTCGCTGAAGAACCTGCCGGGCCTGCCCGGCCTGCCGCTGGGCGGCAACAGCGCCGACGCCGGCGCGATCGCCGGCCAGAACGACTCGCTGGTGCGCGGCTACGTCGGCGCCAACAAGGACGTGCTGCTGGCCAACGCGCTGATGGCCGAGGCGCTGGGCCTGAAGGATCAGGCTGCCACCGCACGCGCCACCGCCGATGCGCTGACCGAAGGCGCGACCAAGGGCAACCTGGAGGACTCGAACAAGGCCGTCAGCGCGTCCACCGCCGCGGTGGCCGAGGCGATGGCCAAACATCCGCAACTCGACGCGCAGTCGAAGGCGACCTACCAGTCCGGCCTGGCCAAGCTGGCGCAGGGCGTGATCCGCTACGTCAAGCTGCGCAAGCCGGCGCAGGACTTCTCCGCCGGCCTGAAGGGCGCGGCGCCGACGGCGCTGCCCAAGCTGCAATCGGGCATCTACATCGTCAGCCAGCTGCCCGGCGGCATCTCCAACCTCGCCACCTCGCTGCAGAACGCGACCGCATTCGCAAAGAGCAACGACATTCCCGTGCCGCCGGACGCCACCCAGGCGCTGGCGTCGCTGTGAGGCGCGGCGTGGCTGCGCTGCCGCTTCGCCTGCTCGCCGCGCTCGGCACGGCGCTCGTGCTGGCCGGCGTGGCTGGCTGCGACCGCAAGGCGGCCGAGCCGGTCGCCGCCGCGCCGGCACCGGCCGCCGCCACGCCGGCGCCGCTGACCCCGGAGACCGCCACCATCCCGCCACCCGACGTCGGCAAGCTGGAGGTGGTCAAGGTCAACGCCAGCGGCTCCGGTTCCAGCGCCGCCGAGGCGGTGGCCGAGGCGCTGCGCCTGGCGATCCTGCAGGTCAACGGCGCGTCGGTCGACATCGACACCGTCAATGCCAAGCTCGGCATCGATGCGACGCTGAACCAGACGCCGGTGTCGCTGCGCGCCGCCGCCTTCGCCGACGTGATGCAGCAGAAGTCCGGCGGCGTGGTGCAGAACTTCCGCATCCTCGAGCTGTCGGAGCCGCTGACCCCGCTGGGCAAGCACAAGGTCAGCATCGAGGCCGGCATCGCGAAGTTCAATGCGCCGGCATCGCTGAAGAAGATCCGCCTGGTGGTTGCGCCGCTGCGCTTCGACAAGGCGACGCTACCGATGGGCGACCGTTCGGTGCCGGCCGGCGAGGCGGGCACGCAGCTGCGCCAGCTGATCGTCGACGCGCTGGTCAACACCGGCCGCTTCGCCGTGCTCGACCGCGAGTTCACGCCCGAGCTGCAGCAGGAGCTGGACCTGATCGAAAGCGGCCAGGCACCGTCGGCCGAGCGCGCCAAGCTGCAGCAGGCGGTCAGCGCCGACCTGATCTGGGTCGCCCGCGTGCAGCAGCTCGCCTACAACCGCCATGCGCGCCAGCTGAAGACCTCCGATCGCGAGCTGGTCAGCTACTCCGGCGGCTGGAACATGTCGTACCGGCTCGTCAACGTGGCGACGCGGCAGGTGATGTCGTCGGAGACGCTGCGTGGCGAGATGCCGGCCACCGCGCCGACGACGCTGGGCAGCGGTGTCGACTCGGCCAAGGTGCTGGAGGCGATGACACGCGGGCTGGTCGAGCAGGTGGTGTCGTCGGTGATGCTGCGCAGCTTCCCGATCACCGTGGTCGCACTCGAAGGCAACAACGTGGTGCTCAGCCAGGGCGGTCAGGCGCTGCGCCCCGGCGCCCGCTACGCGATGGTGACGCTGGGCACCGAGATGAAGGACCCGCAGACCGGCCAGAGCCTGGGCCGCATCGAGTCGCCTTGCTGCGAGCTGACGGTCGACCGCGTGACGCCGCAGCTCTCCTACGGCCACCTCGACAACGTGCGCGGCTCTCTGGACAAGCTGCTGCCCGGCGCGCTGCAGGTGCGCGAGCCGCTGCCGCCGGCGCCGCCGCCGGCGCAGGCGACCGCAGCGGTGGCCGCTCCCAAGGCCCCGGCCAAGGGCACGCCCAAGGCCTCGCCGCAGGACGCCCCGGCCGCCGAGCCGACCAAGAAGGACGAGAAGTGGTGAGCCCGCGCTGCCGCTTCGATCGACCCCAACGACCGTACCCGAAAGAACCCCCGATGACACCACGCCGCCTGCTCCTCGCCCTGCTCCCGCTGGCCCTGCTCGGCGGCTGCGCTGTCGACCGCCGAAGACGCCGCTGATGGTCAACGTCGCCAGCGTGCAGCGCATCGAGGGCGCGGCGATGGAGCTGCGCTTCAACGCGCGGCTGCGCGTGCAGAACCCGAACGACGCGCCGGTCAACTACGACGGCGCGACGGTGGAGCTGCGGCTGATGAACGGCGCCACCATCGGCACCGGCGTCACGCCGCACGGCGGCAGCGTGCCGCGGCTGAGCGAAGACGATGGTCGACGTGCCGATCACCGTCAGCCAGCTCGGCGAGGTGCGCCGCGCGATCGGCCTGTACGGTGCGCCCGACCGCAAGCTCGACGTGGCACTGAAGGGCCGCCTGTCCGGGTCGGCCTTCGAGGTACTGGGCTTCGAGTGGCGCGGCGAGCTGGCGCTGCCGCTGCCGGCCGGCTCCTGAGATCGGTCCGCGCCCGGCGTCAGCCCCAGCGCCGGGCCTCCGCGCGCAGGCGCAGCGCGGCCTCGTGGCCAGCCTGAATGACCTGCACGTCGAACAGCTCCATCAGCCGCTCGGGCGTGCCGTACTCCACCGGCGCCAGCACCCAGGGATAGCGCTGGAAGTGCTCGAACATCGAATAGATGTCTTCCTTCCTGGGCACCAGCGGCAGAACCGGCACCGAGGGCAGGTGGGGCACGATGTGCGACAGCTCCTGCGGAATGCTGCGCGGGTCGGTGAGGTCGGCGATCACGAACAGCGACAGGTGGGCAAAGCCCGCCACCGACTCGGTCAGGCTGCGTCCGGGCGGGCGCTCGAAGTCGAACACGATGGGCACGTAGTCGCCGGTGGCCAGCAGCCGGCTCTGCATGGCCTTCAGGCGCGCGAGGTGGCCATCGCCGAAGCGACCGAGGATCAGCACGATCCGGCTGTTGAGCGCCTCGAAGGCGTGGCCGATGCGCGGGTTGTCGAGCAGCACGAACAGAAACTGCGCCGCGTCGAGGTGGTCCACCTCCAGGGTCGGCGCCCGCGGTTCGACCGCCTTCGCATCGTCCGCCGGCGGCTCCTTGCCTCTGGGCTTGTGCTGCTGGGGACTCGTGCTGACGCGCATGCCCAGGCTGCTGGCGGGCTGGCCGCGCAGGTTCCACAGGCCGGTGCCATAGATCTCGCAGCCATCGAAGTTCGCACCCTCGATGTCGGCACCGGACAGGTTGGCGTGGCGCAACACCGACTTCTGCAGCTGCGCGCCGCGCAGCGACGCTTCGCGCAGGCTGGCCCCGCTCAGGTTGGCGTTGCGCATGTCGGCGCCATCGAGCTTCGCCTTGGCCAGCCGGGCCTGCACCAGCTGTGCGCCGCGCAGGTCGGCGCCGCACAGGTTGTCTTCGCGCAGGTCGGCGCCATAGAGCAGCGGGCGCGCCCGGCTGTTGCTGCGCCGCCATTCGTTCCAGGCCTCGACACCCTGGCGCAGGATGTCGATCGGCGAAGGCGTCTCCGATGTGGCCATCGGCCCATCCTAGCAGCGGGCTGCCATGCTCGCCATGCGCGCCGTGGCCGGGTGCCGAGGCGCGCGGCGACTCGTCAGCGCACCGGCGCCGACGCGCCGCCGCCCCAGGTCGGCACGCTGGCCACCTCGCCCAGCGCCGGGCCGCTGTAGCCTGGCTTGGCCGCGGACACTGCGGCGGCTGGCTGCGCGACCGCCGGTGCGCGGGTAGCCCACCAGGCCGCGCCGGCGATCGCCGCCACCGCCACGCCGCCCAGCACGAACACCATGCCACGTCGGGCAGGCGCCGGCGCTTGCGCCTCGGTGCGTGCGAAAGCCGTCGGTGTGAAGGCCGTCGCGGCCCGGCGGCGGGCGCTGCCGGCGGCACGGCCACCCGCTTCTGCGGCACATGCAAGCGGCGGCGGCGAGCCGGGTGGCACCGGCTTCATCGGCGGGCCCTTGCCTTCCGGCGCCGGGCGTGGCGGGCGCGCCGCCAGCTGCGTCGGCTGGTGGGCGGTGTCCAGCCGGGTCGGCGCGGCGTAGTCGCTGCCGTCGGGCACAGTCGGGTCGATCAGTTGCGTCGTCGCGTCGGCCGCGGTCTGCGCGTCCTGCACCTGGCCGTGCTGCACCTGCGGAATCTCGGCCTGGCCGGCCAGCACCGCACGCAGCTGCGCGACGCTCTGCGGTCGGTCCTGCGGTCGCACGCTGAGCATCCAGCCGACGATGCGCACGAAGCGCGCCGACACGCCGGCCTGCTCGTGCAGTTCGAGCTGTTCGGCGCCCGGCTGCACCGCGCGTGCGGTCGACGGCAGCGGCGGCTTGCCGTTGAGCAGGAAGTGCATCACCGCGCCCAGCGCGTAGAGGTCGGTCCACGGGCCCTGGCGCATCGCCGACATCTCGGCGTACTGCTCGATCGGCGCGTAGCTCGGCTTGAGGATCGCGGTGAAGGCCTGCGTGTGGTTGCTGATCACCTGCCGCGCGGCGCCGAAGTCGAGCAGGATCGGCGCGCCGTCGCGCGACAGCAGGATGTTGTCGGGTGCGATGTCGCGGTGGAACACGCCCTCCTGGTGCAGGTGTTCCAGTGCGTCGAGCACGGCACCGAGCACGCCGCGCAGCCAGGCCTCGTCGGGCGAGCGGTCCATCGCGCGGCGGGTGTCGCGCAGCGTCGCGCCCTGCAGGTAGGGCATCACCATGTAGGCGGTGCCGTTGTCCTCCCAGAAGCGGTAGACCTTCAGCAGCGACGGGTGGTCGAAGCGCGCCAGCAGGCGCGCCTCGTTGACGAAGGAGCGCAGCCCGGCGGCATAGGTGTCGGCGTAGGCCTCGGTGCGCAGCGTGATCTGCGCGCCCTCGCCGCGCACGGCCAGCGACGAGGGCATGTACTCCTTCAGCGCGACCTGGCGTTCCAGCGAATGGTCCTGCGCCAGGTAGACGACACCGAAGCCGCCGATGCCGAGCACGCCGAGCACCTCGAACTCGCCGAAGCGCGTACCGGGTGGCAGCGCTTCGTTCAGCTTGTCGGTGCGGGCGGGGGCGGGGGTCGGTGCGCTCATGCGGGGCTGCGCTTGGCGGAGGTGGCCGGAGGATAGCCCGACCAGGCCGCGCGCCGGCGTGCGGCACAATGCGCGCCCCCGCCTGCCCCCCGCATCCGCATGTCCGACACGCCCTCCGAACCGCCGCGCCGCGCGATCCGCAGCTACGTGGTGCGCGCGGGCCGCATGGGCACCGGGCAGCAGCGTGCGCTGGCCGAGCTGGCGCCGCGCTGGGTGCTGCCCTTCACCGCCGGTGCGGCCGACTTCGATGCCGCGTTCGGCCGCAGTGCGCCGCGGGTGGTCGAGATCGGCTTCGGCATGGGCCACGCCACCGCGCAGATCGCCCAGGCGCAGCCCGAGTGCGACTTCCTCGGCATCGAGGTACATCCGCCCGGTGTCGGCGCGCTGCTGCAGCGCATCGACGAACAGGGGCTCGCCAACCTGCGCATCGTCCAGCACGACGCGGTCGAAGTGCTGGAACAGATGGTCGCGCCGGCCACGCTCGCCGGCGTGCATGTGTTCTTCCCCGACCCCTGGCACAAGAAGCGCCACCACAAGCGGCGGCTGATCCAGCCACCCTTCGTCGCGCTGCTGGCCAGCCGGCTCGCGCCTGGCGGCTACCTGCACTGCGCCACCGACTGGCAGCCCTATGCCGAGCAGATGCTGGAAGTGCTGGGCGCCGAGCCGGCACTGCGCAACCGCTTCGACGGCTACGCACCGCGGCCCGACTACCGGCCGCTGACCAAGTTCGAGAACCGCGGCCTGAAGCTCGGCCACGGCGTCTGGGACCTGGTGTTCGAGCGGCGCTGACATCGCATGGCTGCAGTCCCGGCGCCCACCGACCTGCAGCCGTTGATCGACGGCCTCGCGCAGGGGCGTTTTGCCGAGCTGGAGCAGGACGCGCTGGCCTTCGTCGAACGTTTTCCGGATCACGCCATCGGCTGGACCGCACTCGGCCTGGCGCGCACGGAGCTGGGCCGCCACGGCGACGCGCTGGCCGCCCTGCAGCGCAGCCTGGAGCGCTCGCCCGACGACGCGCAGGTCCGCACCTACCACGCCCATGTGCTGAAGCGGCTGGGCCGCCTGCTGGACGCCGAAGCCGGCTACCGGCAGGCGCTGGCGCTGCAGCCCGACCTGGCCGAAGCGCTGCAGCACCTGGGCGAGACGCTGCATCGCCTGCAGCGGCCCGCCGAGGCCGAGGCCTGCTACCGGCGTGTGACCGCGCTGCGCCCTGCCGCGGCGGACGCGCACAACGGCCTCGGCGTGGCGCTGAAGAACCAGGGACGACTGATCGAGGCCGAGGCCGCTTACCGCCAGGCCCTGGCACTGAACCCGCGGCACGCCGATGCGCTGGCCAACCTCGGCGTCGTGCTCAAGCGCCTGGACCGCCTGGCCGAGGCGGCGGCCTGCTTCGAGCAGTCGCTGGCGCTGAAGCCGCAGGCTGCCGGCGCGCACAGCAACCTCGGCATCGTGCGCATGGAACAGGGCCGCATGGCCGAGGCCGAAGCGAGCCTGCGCCGTGCGCTGGCGCTGGACCCGGGCCTCGCCGACGTGCGCAGCAACCTGCTGTTCGTGCTCAATCACCTGGGCGAGCGTGGCCCGGCGGAGACACTGTCCGAAGCGCGTGACTACGGTCGCCGGGTGGCGGCGGCCGCGCCGCTGCGCTTCGAGCAGTGGAACTGCACGCCGCAACCCGAGCGGCTGCGGATCGGCCTGGTCTCGGGCGACCTGCGCGAGCACCCGGTCGGCCATTTCCTCGAGGCGCTGCTGGCGCCGCTGGCTGCCGGCCGCGTCGAGCTGATCGCCTACCCCACCCACCACCGCCAGGATGCGCTGAGCGAGCGCATCCGCCCCCGGTTCGCCGCCTGGACGCCGTTGACCGGCTTGACCGATGGGCAGGCCGCGGCGCGCATCCATGCCGACGGCGTGCACGTGCTGCTCGACCTGGCCGGCCACACCGCGCACAACCGCCTGCCGCTGTTCGCCTGCAAGCCGGCACCGGTGCAGGCCAGCTGGCTGGGCTATTTCGCGAGCACCGGCGTGGCCGAGATGGACTGGCTGATCGCCGATGAGACCGGCGTGCCGGCCGGCCACGAGACGCATTTCAGCGAGCGGATCTGGCGGCTGCCGCACACGCGGCTGTGCTTCACGCCGCCGCAGGGTGCGCCGGCGGTCACACCGCTGCCGGCGCTGTCGCGCGGCCATGTCACCTTCGGCTGCTTCCAGAGCCTGGCCAAGGTGGGCGATGCGGTGCTGGCGGCCTGGGCGGAGATCCTCGCCGCGCTGCCCGCTGCGAAGCTGCGCCTGCAGTGCAAGCAGCTCGGCGACGAGGCCGTCGTGCAGTCGCTGCGCGAGCGCCTGCATGGCCTCGGCGTCGCACCCGCGCGGGTCGACCTGCATCGCCAGGTGCCACGTGCCGCCTACCTGGCCGCCCATGCCGAGGTCGACCTGCTGCTCGACACCTTTCCCTACCCGGGCGGCACCACCACCTGCGAGGCGCTTGTGGATGGGCGTGCCGACCGTGACGCTGGCCGGCGACCGCCTGCTGGCGCGCCAGGGCGCGAGCCTGCTGCACGCCGCCGGCCTGCCCGGCTGGGTGGCGCAGGACCGCGGCGACTACGTGGCCCGTGCGATCACGCTGGCGCAGGACCTCGACGGCCTGGCGCGGCTGCGCAGTGGGCTGCGCGAGCAGGTGGGCCGCTCGCCGCTGTTCGACGCGCCGGCTTTCGCGCGCGAGCTGGAGGCCGTGCTGTGGGGCATGTGGACGGCGTTCAGCCCGCCCGTCAGTCCGCCCAGGTGACCCAGCCGAACTGCGCCGTCAGCAGCACGACGATGCCGAAGGCGATGCGGTACCAGGCGAAGGGCGTGAAGGTGTGGCTGGCGATGTAGCGCAGCAGCCAGCGCACGCAGATCCAGGCTGAGACGAACGAGAACAGCAGCCCGACGCCGAACAGCGGCAGGTCGGCCACCGACAGCAGCGCGCGCTCCTTGTAGAGGCTGTAGGCGCCGGCGCCGATCAGCGTCGGCATCGCGAGATAGAAGCTGAAGTCGGTGGCGGCCTTGCGGTCCAGCCCGAGCAGCATGCCGCCGATGATGGTCGCTCCGGAGCGGCTGGTGCCGGGGATCATCGCCAAACACTGCACCAGGCCGACCTTCAGCGCGTCCCAGGCCGTCATCTCGTCGACCGAGTGGATGCGCGCCGCGACGCTGCGCCGCTCGGCCCACAGGATCACGAAGCCGCCGACGATGAAAGCCGAGGCGACCACCGTCGGCGTGAACAGGTGCGCCTTGATCGCCTTGCCGAACAGCAGCCCGAGCACGACGGCCGGCGCGAAGGCGATCAGCACGTTGAGGGTGAAGCGGCGCGCCTGCGCACTGCCCTGGCCGAGTCCGACCACGGTGTCGCGCAGGCGCTGCCAGTAGACGATCATCACCGCGACGATCGCGCCGGTCTGGATCGCGATGTCGAACACCTTGCTCTTGTCGTCGGTGAAGCCGAGCAGCGAGCCGGCGAGGATCAGGTGCCCGGTGCTGGAGATCGGCAGGAACTCGGTGAGGCCTTCGACCACGCCCATGACGGCCGCCTTGGCCAGGAAGATCCACTGCGCGACGTCCAAGAAGGCTCTCCGGGGTTCGAGGTGGCGCGCATGATAGCGGCGCCCCCTGGCCCGGCTCTACCCTCATTCGTGGCGCAGCGCCTGGATCGGCAGCAGCGCGGCGGCGCGCCGCGCCGGGTACCAGCCGAAGAACACGCCGACCGCCGCCGAGAAGCCGACCGCCAGCAGGACCGACTCGCCGCCCAGCACCACCTGCCAGCCGGCGAAATGGCCGACCGACCAGGTCGCCGCGGCGCCGATCAGCACGCCGACCGCGCCGCCGGCCAGGCTGAGCATCACCGCCTCGATGAGGAACTGGCCGAGGATGTCGCGCGAACGTGCGCCCACCGCCATGCGCAGCCCGATCTCGCGGGTGCGCTCGGTCACGCTGACCAGCATGATGTTCATGATGCCGATGCCGCCGACCACCAGGCTGACGCCGGCCACCGCGGCGAGCAGCAGCGTCAGCACGCGGCTGGACTCCTCCTGCGCGGCCAGCATCTCGGTCAGGTTGCGGATGCTGAAGTCGTCTTCCTGGCCCGGCTGCAGGCGATGGCGCTGGCGCAGCAGCTCGCGGATGTTGTCGGTGGCCAGCTGCATGCTCATGCCCTCGCGCACCTTCACGTTGGCCGAGCCGATGCGCTTGAGCCGGCCGCCGCTGAGGCCCTGGATGCGGCTGCGCAGCGTGGTCAGCGGCACCATCACGATGTCGTCCTGGTCCTGGCCGACCGAGTTCTGGCCCTTGCGCGACAGCACGCCCACCACCGTCAGCGGCACCTTGCGGATGCGGATGATCTGGTCGATCGGGTCGACGCCCGGGAACAGCTGCTCGGCCACCGTCTGGCCGATGATCGCCACCTTGCCCGAGCCGGCGATCTCGGCCGACTCGAAGACGCGCCCCTCGGACAGCGGCCAGTCGCGCACCTCGAAGTACTCGTTCCAGGTGCCGTAGACCTGGGTGTTCCAGTTGAGGTTGCCGGCCACCACCTGCGCGCCGGTGCGCAGCGACGGCGCCACCGACTGCACCTCGGGCACCTCGAGCGCGATCGCACGGGCGTCGTCGTCGGTCATCGACTGGCCGGTCTGCGCACCGAGGCGCACGCCGCCCTGCGTCACCGCGCCGGGCAGCACCAGCATCACGTTCGAGCCCAGGCCCTTGATCTGCTCCTCGACACGCTGCTGCGCGCCCGAGCCGACCGCGATCATCGTGATCACCGCACCGACGCCGATGATGATGCCCAGCATCGTCAGGATGCTGCGCAGCAGGTTGGTGGACAGCGCCCGCCAGGCCGAGCGCAGCGCCGCCAGCGCGTTCATGCCACGGCCTCGGCCGGCGCCGGCCGCACCGGCACCTGCACCACGTCCTCGACGATGTGGCCGTCGCGGAACACGATGCGCCGTTCGGCCCAGGCGGCGATGTCGCTCTCGTGGGTGACGATCACCACCGTCATGCCCTGAGCGTTCAGCTCGGCGAGCAGCCGCATGATGTCTTCCGAGGTGCGCGAGTCCAGCGCGCCGGTCGGCTCGTCGGCGAGGATCAGCTGCGGCCGGTTGACCAGCGCGCGGGCGATCGCCACTCGCTGCTGCTGGCCGCCGGACAGTTCGGCCGGCGTGTGGCCGGCACGTTCGGCCAGGCCGACCCGCGCCAGCGCCTCGCGCGCACGCTGGTGCCGCTCGGCCGGCTTGATGCCGGCGTAGACCATCGGCAGCTCGACGTTCTCCAGCGCGCTGGTGCGCGGCAGCAGGTTGAACTGCTGGAACACGAAGCCGACGCGGCGGTTGCGGATCGCCGCCAGCGCGTCGCCGGACAGCGACTCCACCGCCTCGCCGGCGAGGCGGTAGACACCCTCGTCGGGCCGGTCCAGGCAGCCGAGGATGTTCATCAGCGTGCTCTTGCCGGAGCCCGAGGCGCCCATCACCGCGACGAAGGCGCCCTCCTCGATGACCAGCGAAACGCCGCGCAGCGCATGCACGGTCTGCTCGCCCATGGTGTAGCGCTTAGTCAGCTGCTCGGCCTCGATCAGTGCCATCGCCCGGCCCTGCTCAGAACATCGGCCGCGGGCCGCCGCTGGCCGGCTTCGCCGCGCCGGACGCCGGCCCGGTGCCGGTGATCACCAGCGCGCCCTCGCGCAGCGCCTCGGCCGCCGGCGTGCCGGGCGTGACCAGCAGCTCGGTGGCCACGCCATCGCTGATGCCCAGCCGCACGTTCCAAGCCACCGGCCTGCCCTGCGCATCGAGCGTGTGCACACGCCCGCGTGTCACCTGCCGGCTGGCGCTGGCGGCGACGATCTGCTGGTAGCGCAGCTTCTGCGCCGCATCGAGCTGGTCGGCGATGCTGGCGCGCAGTTCGCCGAGGATGCGTTCGCGCGCCTTCGGCCGTTCGTCCTCCGGCAGGCCGCGCAGCTCGCCGAAGCGCGGCCTCGCCTGTGCGATCACCGCGTCGATGCGCGCCAGCTGCGCCTCGCTCGGCGCCAGTTCGCTGACCAGGCGCTGGCGCAGCTCGGCCAGCGGCCCGCCGCCGGCGCCGCCGCTGGCGGCTGCGGCCGGGGCAGCCGGCGCCGCCGAGGCGCCGTCGTTCGGCGCGGAGGCCGCGGCCGCCGGCTCGACGCCGGGCAGGCGCACGCGCAGCGCGGCATTGGGCAGCTTCAGCACGTTGTCGCGCGTGTCGGTGACGACGCGCACGTTGGCCGTCATGCCCGGCAGCACCGCACCGCCCGGGTTGGCGAAGGCCACCACGACGGTGTAGGTCACCACGTTCTGCGTCGACAGCGCCGCCTTGCGGATCTGGTTGACGCGGCCCTCGAAGTTGCGCCCCGGGAAAGCGTCGATCGTGAACGTGACCGGCTGCTGCAGCCGGATGCGCGCGATGTCGGCCTCGTCGATCGAGGCGTCGACCTGCATGTCCTGCAGGTTGCGCGCGATGATGAACAGCTCCGGCGCCTGCAGGCTGGCGGCGACCGTCTGGCCGACGTCGACGCTGCGCTTGATGACCACGCCGTCCACCGGCGAGCGGATCTCGGTGCGCTCCAGGTCGACGCGCGCCTGCGACAAGGCGGCCTCGCGCTGACGCACCACCGCCTGCGCGGCCACCGCCTGCGCCTTTGCGACCTCCAGCTGCGCCTGCGCCACCTTCAGCGACTCGGCGAGCGAGCCCGCCGTGTTGCGCGCGTTGTCGTTCTCGGCCTGCGAGATGAAGTTCTGCGCCAGCAGGTCCTGCTTGCGCTGCGCGTCGCGCTGGGCGTTGTCGGCCTCCAGCCGCGCCTTCGAGACGCCGGCCATCACCGCGACCACGTTGGCCTGGGCGTTCAGCACCGCGGCACGCGACGACTCGAGGTCGGCATTGGCCTGACGCACCTTGTACTCGAAGCTCTCCGGGTCGAGCCGCGCGATCAGCTGGCCCTGCTTGACCTCGGTGTTGAAGTCGGCGCGCAGTTCCTTGATCTGGCCCGACACCTGGCTGCCGACGCTGACCTGCGTCACCGGGTTCACCGTGCCCGACGACGACACCGCCGCGACCAGCGGCCCGCGCTCGATCTTCGCGCTGCGGTAGCTTGCCGGCGCCTCGCTGCCGCGCTGCAGCCACCAGACCACGCCCCCCGCCACGCCGATCGCCAGGGCCCCGGCCAGCCACCACCGCGTTCTTGTCATGCGCGGGATTCTAGGGATCGGCCCTGATCGCGGCCGCTGGCTTCATGCTTCTTTGCGAGGCCATGGCATGCTTGACCCATACCCTCCCCGGCAGCTACATTACTGACCGGTCAGTCATTATGCCCATGTCGTCCTCTGCCTCCGTCCCCGCCGCCACCGCATCGCCGCCGCGCCAGCGCCGCAAGGAAGCGCGCCCGCAGGAGTTGATCGACGCCGCGCTCGAGCTGTTCGCCGAGAAGGGCTTCGCCGCGACGCGCTCCGAAGAGGTGGCCGCACGCGCCGGCGTCGCCAAGGGCACGCTGTATCTCTACTACCCGAGCAAGGAAGAGCTGCTCAAGGCGGTGATCAGCCAGCGCCTGTCGAGCGAGATCGCCGCCGTCACCGAGTATTCGCGCGGCTACCGCGGCAACTGCGAGGGGCTGCTGCGCGAGGTCTTCACCGAATGGTGGAGCCGCGTCTTCGACAGCCCGACCTCGGCGGTGTTCAAGCTGGTCATCACCGAGGTGCGCAACTTCCCCGACATCGCCGCGTTCTATCGCGCCGAGGTGGTCGAGCCGGCCACGACGCTGGTCGGCGAGATCGTCGCGCGCGGCATCGCGAGCGGCGAGTTCCGCCCGGTGGACGTGCACGGCGCGGTGATGTCGCTGGTGTTCCCGATGATCATGCTGTGCCTGCACAAGCACTCGCTGGGCGCCTGCGCCCCGGCCACGGAGATCATGGACCCGCACGCCTTCATCCGCCAGCATGTCGAGCTCGTGCTGCACGGCCTGCGCGCCGACACGGCCGCCGCGCGGGGCCGCGCATGAAGCGCCATCTGAAGTGGATCGTCCCGCTGCTGGCCGTGCTGCTGCTCGCCGCCGGCGTGCTGCGTGCGCTCGACAAGCGGCGCAGCGAGCAGGCCGCCGCCGCGCCGGCCGCGCGCACGACGCTGGCGCTCGACCTGGCGCCAGCCGACGTGGTCACCGCGCGCACGCTGACGCTGGCGCGCACGCTGGAGGTCTCCGGCGGGCTGAAGGCGGTGAACAGCGCGGTGATCAAGGCCAAGGTGGCGGCCGAGCTGCGCACGCTGACGGTCCGCGAAGGCGACAGCGTCAAGGCCGGCCAGGTGATCGGCCAGCTCGACACCACCGAGCTCGACTGGCGGCTGCGCCAGGCCGAGCAGAGCGCCTCGTCGGCGCAGGCGCAGCTCGACATCGCCCGCCGCGCGCTGGAGAACAACCGCGCGCTGGTGGCGCAGGGGTTCATCTCGCCGACCGGCCTGGAGACCTCGGTCTCCAACGAGGCCGGTGCGCGCGCCAACCATGAAGCCGCGGTGGCTGCCGCCGAACTGGCGCGCAAGTCGCGCGCCGACGGCACGCTGATCGCACCGATCGCAGGGCTGGTGTCGCAGCGCCTCGCCCAGCCGGGCGAGCGTGTGCCGGTCGATGGCCGCATCGTCGAGATCGTCGACCTGTCGCGGCTGGAGCTGGAGGCCGCGGTGGCGCCGGAAGAGGTGGTGCGGCTGGCGGTCGGCCAGGCCGCGACGCTGCAGGTCGACGGCATCGCCGAGCCGGTCGCGGCCCGCATCGCGCGCATCAACCCGAGTGCGCAGACCGGCAGCCGCTCGGTGCTGGTCTACCTCGCGGTCGAGCCGCAGCCGGCGCTGCGCCAGGGCCTGTTCGCCCGTGGCCGCATCGCCTTCGAGCAGACGCAGGCGCTGGCTGTGCCGTTGGCCGCGGTGCGCACCGACCTGGCCCAGCCCTACGTGCTGCAGGTGCAGGACGGCAAGGCGGTGCTGAAGACGGTCAAGCTGGGTGCGCGCGGCGAAGTGCAGGGCCAGCCCTGGGTCGCCGTGACCAGCGGCGTCGCCGAAGGTGCGGTGCTGCTGGCCGGCGCGGCCGGCGCGGTGCGCGATGGCACCGCGGTGCGGCTGCTCGGCCCGGCCACCCCGGCGTCGGCCACGGCCGCGCGCTGAACGGCGGGACGCAGCGACCATGTGGTTCACCCGCGTCTCGATCGCCAACCCGGTGATGGCGGTGATGGTGATGCTCGCCTTCGTCGTGCTCGGGCTGTTCAGCTACCAGCGGCTGGCGGTCGACCAGTTCCCGAACATCGACTTCCCGACGGTGGTCGTGCAGATGGACTATCCCGGCGCGTCGCCGGAGATCGTCGAGAGCGAAGTGACGAAGAAGGTCGAGGAGGCGGTCAACACCGTCGCCGGCATCAACTCGCTGTACTCGCGCTCCTACGAAGGCACCTCGGTCGTGATCGTCGAGTTCAACCTCGACATCGACGGCCGCAAGGCCGCCGAGGACGTGCGCGAGAAGGTCGCGCTGATCCGCCCCAACCTGCGCGACGAGGTCAAGGAGCCGCGCATCTCGCGCTTCGACCCGGCCAGCCAGCCGATCTTCAACGTGGCCGTGCTCTCCGCCGATGGAAAGAAGTCCGCGCAGGAACTGACCACCTGGGCGCAGCAGGTGCTGCAGAAGAAGCTGGAGAACGTGCGCGGCGTCGGCTCGGTGACGGTGGTCGGCGGGCTGGAACGCGAGATCAACCTGTACGTCAAGCCGGCGGCGCTGGAGGCCTTCGGCATCGGCGTCGACCAGATCGTCGCCGCGGTGAAGAGCGAGAACCAGGAACTGCCGATGGGCGCGATCCGCTCGGCCGAGCAGGAGCGCGTGGTGCAGATCAACGCGCGGCTGAAGCGGCCGGAGGACTTCCGCGATATCGTCGTCGCCCGCCGCAACGGCCAGCCGGTGAAGCTGTGGCAGCTGGCCGACGTGGTCGACGGCCCGGCCGAGGTGGAAAGCCTGGCGCTCTACAACGGCCAGCGCACCGTGCTGCTGTCGGTGCAGAAGAGCCAGGGCGAGAACACCATCGCAGTGGTCGACGGGCTCTACAAGGCGATGGACGACGCGAAGTCGCTGACCCCGCCGGGCGTCACGCTCGAGGTCAACCGCGACAACTCGCGCGGCATCCGCGTCTCGGTGGCCAACGTCAAGCGCACGCTGTTCGAGGGCGCGATCCTGACGGTGATGATCGTCTTCCTGTTCCTGAATTCAGTGGCGCTCGACCGTCATCACCGGGCTGACGCTGCCGATCGCGCTGATCGGCACCTTTCTCTTCATGTACGCCTTCGGCTTCACGATCAACGGCATCACGATGATGGCGCTGAGCCTGTGCGTGGGCCTGCTGATCGACGACGCCATCGTCGTGCGCGAAAACATCGTGCGCCACGTACAGATGGGCAAGAGCGCGCACCAGGCGGCGCTGGACGGTACCGCCGAGATCGGCCTGGCGGTGCTGGCGACCACGCTGTCCATCGTCGCGGTGTTCCTGCCGATCGGCTTCATGGGCGGCATCGTCGGCAAGTTCTTCCACGAGTTCGGCATCACCATCGTCGCCGCGGTGCTGATCTCGATGTTCGTCAGCTTCACGCTCGACCCGATGCTGTCCAGCATCTGGCACGACCCGGCCGCGCACGGCACGCACCGCGGCGCGCCGGTGACGCTGTACGACAAGACCCTCGGCCGCCTGACGCTGCAGTTCGACCGCTTCACCGAGTGGCTGGGCGAGGTCTACCAGTCGCTGCTCGGCTGGTCGCTGAAGCACAAGCTGGCGACGCTTGGCCTGGCGCTGGCCACCTTCGTCGGCAGCTTCTTCATCATCCCCATCCTCGGCGCCGAGTTCGTGCCCAAGGCCGACCTGTCGGAGACGCAGGTCAACTTCTACACGCCGGTCGGCTCCTCGCTGGAAGTCACCGAGATGCGGGCGAAGCAGGTCGACGAGGCGTTGCGCGAGTTCCCCGAGGTGCGATACACGGTGACGACGATCAACAGCGGCTTCGCGGCCGGCAAGATCTACGCGTCGAGCTACGTGCGCCTGGTCGACCGCAAGGACCGCCGGCGCAGCATCGCGCAGCTGACGCTGCCGATCCGCGAGCGTCTCGCGCGCATCCCCGGCATCACCGTCACCAACATCGGCCAGACCGACCTCGGCGGCGGCAAGAGCCTGCAGTTCTCGATCCAGGGCACCGACCTGGCCGAACTGGCGCGGCTGTCGCAGACCATCACGACGAAGCTGCGCGACATCCCCGGCCTGGTCGACCTCGACAGCACGCTGAAGCCCGACAAGCCGACGGTGGCCATCGAGGTGCGGCGTGATGCCGCCGCCGACGCCGGGTTGAACGTCAACGCACTGGCCGGCACGCTGCGCACGCTGGTGGCCGGCACCACGGTGGGCAACTGGCGCGCGCCGGACGGCGAGAACTACGACGTCAACGTGCGCCTCGCGCCGGCCGGCCGCGACACGCTGGGCGACCTGCAGCGCCTGCCGATCACCGTCGCCGCCGCGTCCGACGGCTCGTCGCGCGTGGTGCGGCTGTCGCAGGTGGCCGAGCTGACGCCGTCGACCGGCCCGAACCAGATCAACCGGCGCGACCTGAACCGCGAGATCAACATCGACGCCAACGCGCTGGGCCGCAGCCCCGGCGACGTCTCGGCCGACATCAAGAAGATGCTCGACGGCATCGCCTGGCCGCCCGGCTACCGCTACGTGTTCGGCGGCTCGACCAAGAACATGAACGAGTCCTTCCAGTACGCCGTCGGCGCGCTGGCGCTGGCCGTCGTCTTCATCTACATGATCCTGGCCAGCCAGTTCAGGAGCTTCCTGCAGCCGATCGCGCTGATGAGCTCGCTGCCGCTGACGCTGATCGGCGTGGTGCTGGCGCTGCTGATGTTCCGCTCGACGCTGAACATGTTCTCGATCATCGGCATCGTGATGCTGATGGGCCTGGTGACCAAGAACGCGATCCTGCTGATCGACTTCGCCATCCGCTCGCGTCACGGCGAGCATGCCGGCGAGCACGGCCTGGACCACGACATCGCGCCGATGAGCCGCGAAGAGGCGTTGCTGCACGCCGCCCGCGTGCGGCTGCGGCCGATCCTGATGACCACGCTGGCGATGGTCTTCGGCATGGTGCCGCTGGCCTTCGCGCTGACCGAGGGCTCGGAGCAGCGCGCGCCGATGGGCCAGGCGGTGATCGGCGGCGTGATCACCTCGTCGCTGCTGACCCTGGTCGTGGTGCCGGTCATCTACTGCTACCTCGACGACCTGTCGGCCTGGCTGAAGCGCCGCCTGGCGCCGCGTGCGCCTGCCACGGGCCAGGCCGCCGCCATCACCCCAGCGAAATAAAATCCGCGGTTACCCGGAGGATTCACCCATGAACGTCGAACAAGCCCGCTTCAACATGATCGAGCAGCAGATCCGCCCCTGGGACGTGCTCGACCCCGCCGTGCTCTCGCTGCTGACCGTGGTCAAGCGCGAGGACTTCGTGCCCGCCGCCTACCGCTCGCTGGCCTTCGTCGACACCGAGGTGCCGCTGCCCGGCGGCCAGTGCATGCTGGCGCCGCGCGTCGAGGCGCGCCTGCTGCAGGAGCTGAACCTGCACAAGCACGAGCGGGTGCTCGAGGTCGGCGCCGGCTCGGGCTACATGGCCGCGCTGCTGGCGCACCGTGCCCAGCACGTCACGACGCTGGAGTTGCTGCCCGAGCTGGCCAGGATGGCGGCCGACAACCTGAAGCGCGCCGCGGTCGCCAACGCCACGGTGCGCCAGGCCGACGGCTCGCGCGGGCTGGCGGCCGAGGCGCCGTTCGACGCCATCGTGCTGTCCGGCTCGGTGGCCGAGGTGCCGCAGGGCCTGCTCGGCCAGCTCAAGGTCGGCGGCCGGCTGATCGCGATCGTCGGCCAGCAGCCGGTGATGCGTGCCACGCTGTTCACGCGCAGCGGCGAGCACGCCTTCGCCAGCGTCGAGCTGTTCGACACCGTCGCGCCGCGCCTGCAGGGCTTCGGCGAGCCGGCGAAGTTCAGCTTCTGAAGCTCATGCGGCAACTCCCGGTCACCGAGGTGCAGCAATGGGTCGCCGGCGCCGACCAGCCGCTGCTGCTCGACGTGCGCGAGCCCTGGGAAGTGCAGCTCGCCGCCATCCGGCTGCCCGGCGCCGCCTCGCTGAACCTGCCGATGGGCCAGATCCCGCAGCGCCTGTCCGAGCTGGACCCGGCGCAGCCCATCCTCTGTATCTGTCATCACGGGATGCGATCGGCGCAGGTCGTCGCATTCCTGGAGCGCGCCGGCTTCGATTCGGTCTACAACCTCGCCGGCGGCATCGATGCCTGGTCGGCGGTGGTCGACCCGGCCGTTCCCCGTTACTGACACCCACTCCATCCAGAGCCTTCACCGAGGACCCACCATGCCCGTCGCGCGACCCCGCCCGTCCTTCGCCCCTGCCGCCCTCGCCATCGCGCTGGGGCTCGCGTTCGCAGGCACGGCACGCGCGCAGAGCCTGCAGGAGCTGTACGACGCCGCACGCGGCTACGACGCCAGCTTCCTGGCTGCCCGTGCGCTGCTCGACTCGGCGCAGTACAAGGCCGAGCAGGCCAAGGCGCTGAACCGGCCGCAGGTCGGCCTGCAGGTGCAGGCGCAGCGCAGCAACAGCGACACGCCCTACTCCAGCACGCTGAAGACCGACGCCGACACCGTCAGCGCCGGCCTGGCGGCGTCGCAGAGCCTGTACAACCCGGCCAACAGCGCCACCATCAGCCAGGCCGAGAAGGTGCTGGCCGCCTCGCGGGCCGACTTCGAGCTGGCCGAGCAGGACCTGATCGTGCGTGTCGCCGCCGCCTACTTCGACGTGCTGGCCGCGCAGGACACGCTGACCACCACACGCGCCAACAAGACCTTCATCAGCGAGCAGCTGGCTTCGGCCAAGCGCAACTTCGAGGTCGGCACCGCGACGATCACCGACACCCGCGAGGCGCAGGCGCGTTTCGACCTGGCCAGCGCGCAGGAGATCATTGCCGACAACGACCTGCGCACCAAGAGCATCGCGCTGGACCAGCTGGTCGGCCGCAGCGGCGTCAGCCCCCGGGGCCTGGCCGTGCCGGTGGCGCTGCCGCCGGTGCAGCCGCCGGTGGTCGACGAATGGGTGATGCGCGCCGACGCCGACCACCCGACCGTGCGCCGCGCCACGCTGGGCCTGGACGTGGCTCGCCTGGAGACCGAGAAGGCACGCGCCGGCAACCTGCCGACCGTGACGCTCAACGGCACTTACGCCAAGGGCCATGTGTCGACCAGCGGCGAGTCGCGTTCGGTGCTGACCGGCGCCCCCACCCCGTTCGACAGCTCCGGCCGCTCGACCAACGCCACCGTCGGCGTGACGATGCAATGGCCGCTGTTCGCCGGCTACTCGGTGCAGAACCGCATCAAGGAAACGCTGTCGCTGGAAGAGAAGTCGCGCAACGACCTCGAGGCGGCGCGCCGCGGCGTCGCGCAGCTGACCCGCCAGGCCTTCTTCGGCGTGCAGTCGGGACTGGCCCAGGTGAAGGCGCTGGAAGCGGCCGAATCGTCGAGCCAGCTGGCGCTGGAAGCCACTCAGCTCGGCTACAAGGTCGGCGTGCGCGTCAACCTCGACGTGCTGAACGCGCAGTCGCAGCTGTTCACCACCAAGCGCGACCTGGCCAAGGCGCGCTACGACGTGCTGCTCGGCGGCCTGCGCCTGCGCCAGGCCTCCGGACTGCTGAAGCCGGACGACGTGTCGGCCGTCAACGGGCTGCTGGCGAAGTAATCGCTCTGCCGCGTACTCGGCGGCGGTGCGTTGGAAGGCCGCCTATTCGGCGGCCAGGGGCCCACGCACTTCGTCGACCCGGCCGAGCGAGTCCAGGCGCAGCAGCAGCGTCAGTTCGGGCTCGCCGGCGAAGCCGGCGTCGATGGCCTGCAGCGTGCGCTGCAGCTCGCGCTGGGCGCGATCGCTGTCCGGCACCACGGTGCCCGCCAGCGCCGCGTCGGCCTCGGCAGCACTGCGCAGCGACTGCAGCGCGCCGCGCAGCACCAGTGTCGCCGCCGGCACCGCCTCGCCGAGCGCCAGGCGCAGCGCGTGCCAGCCGGTCAGCACCCGTGCCGACGCACAGGCCACCGCCTGGCGCAGCGCATAGGCCTCCCACAGCGCGCGCCACTCGCCCGACGCGCCGGGCCGCGCCGCGGCGTCCGGCCAGGTCGCCTGCAGGCGGCTGCGCAGCGCGCCGGCCGCATCGCCGGCAGCCCGCCATTGCGTCTCGGCCTGCACGCAGAAGTCGGCGACACGGGCCACGAACACCGGCTTGCGGATCACGCCCGCATGGTTCTCCTCGACCTCGCGCAGGTAGCGGCTGAGGTCCAGCAGCAGCGCGCGCAGCCGCTCGTCGCCGGGCGCCGGCTGGCGCAGCAGTTCGGCGGTGTCGGCCTGCAGCGCCGCCACGGTGCTGCGCAGGCTGCGCAGGTAGACCGGGCCGCAGCGCGCCGACAGCACGATGGCGGCCAGCGGCGCGCCGTGCGCGGCATCGAGCGCCAGCGGCGGCTGGGTGCGCAACGCGGCGGCCAGTTCGCCGCGCGCCAGCGCCAGCGCGCTGCCGGCGCGCAGCGTCAGCGCGAACAGGTCGTCCGGCTCGGCCCCCGGCGCCAGCAGCGGCGCATGCACCAGCGCCGCCGCCAGCGCCTCACGCTGCATCGGCGTGAGGCGGGCCAGCGGCGCACGCTGCCAGGCCGAGGCCTGCGCACGCTCGACGCGCAGCAGCGGCTGGGGTGAGGCGTCGCGCAGCTCGTAGCGGCGCGAGCGGGCCACCACCAGCGTCGTCGGCGGTGGCTTGACCACGGGCGGCGCGACCAGCGCGGCCACCGGCAGCCGCGCGGGACTGGCCGGCGCCGGCAGCGGCGCCAGCCCGCCGCCGGGCGCTGGCGGGTCGAGCTGCACCGAAGCGGCACCTGGCCCTGCGGCCGGCGCCTGGACTGCCGGCAGCGGGTCGGCACGCGGCGCGGGCCGCGGCTCGCGCGGGCGGCGTAGCAGCGCGACCAGCAGCAGCACGCAAGCCACCGCCAGCACCACCACCAGCCACCACACCGGATTGCCCATCACGCCCGACTCCTCGCCGGCATCGTGCCACGAACGGCGCGGCCGGGCCATCGCCGCGCATGCCTCATCCGGGCGGTGCGGATCACCCGCGGGCTATGGCCACGATCAGGCTTGCCGATTGGACCGGGCCGGCCGGCGCCGGCACCATGATGCCCTGACCTGCCCCGCAACGGAGACCCCATGGCCAAGACCGCGACCTTCGGCGTGATGCACCTCGGCACCTCGTTCGCCGTCGGCTATGCGCTGACCGGCAACCTCGCGATCGCCGGCGCGATCACCTTCGTCGAGCCGCTGGTCAACACCGTGCTGCACTACTTCTTCGACAAGTACTGGGCTCACCCGCGGCTGCTGGCGCTGCTGCCGGCGCGCCGCGCCAGCGCCTCGATCGCCATCACGTAGCCGTCGACGCCGAAGCCGACGATGATGCCCGCGGCCACCGGCGACAGCCACGAGTGGTGGCGGAAGCTCTCGCGCGCATGCACGTTGCTGATGTGCACCTCGATTACCGGCACCTCGACGGCGCGCACCGCGTCGTGCAGCGCGATCGAGCTGTGCGTGTAGGCGCCGGCGTTGAAGACCACGCCGGTGAGCTCGCCGCCCTTGAAGCGGCGGCCGGCCTCGTGGATGGCGTCGATCAGCACGCCCTCGTGGTTGGACTGTCGGAACTCGACCGTGTAGCCCAGTGCGCCGCCGCGATCGATACACAGGCGCTCGACGTCGGCCAGCGTGGTGCTGCCGTAGGTGGCCGGCTCGCGCGTGCCGAGCAGGTTCAGGTTCGGGCCGTTGAGGACGAGGATGGCGGGCATGGCGGTTCTCGCGGTCGGTCGTGCTGGCTAATCGTTGCCTGGCAGGCGTGGTTGTACCTCAGGCCACAGCGCCAGGATGTGCGTGGCCATGCGCTGCGCTGCGCCGCGGTGCTCGGCGGCGAAAGCGCGCGCCTGCGCGCCCTGCGCGGCCAGGCGGGCCGGGTCGGCCAGCAGCGCCAGCGCGGCGTCGAGGCCGGCCTCGATGCCGGCCACACGCTGCGCGGCGCCGGCTGCTTCGGCGAGCTCTGCCGCCTCGGCGAAGTTGAAGGTGTGCGGCCCCATCACCACCGGGCAGCCGCAGGCGGCCGCCTCGATCAGGTTCTGCCCGCCCAGCGGCGCGAAGCTGCCACCGAGCAGCGCGACCTGGCCGAGGCCGTAGTACAGCGCCATCTCGCGCATCGAGTCGCCCAGCCAGGCGTCGGCGGCCAGTGCGGCGGCCGGCGGTTCGTCGGCCCAGCCGCTGCGCCGCGCCAGGTTCAGGCCCGCGGCACGCACCAGTGCAGCGACCTCGTCGAAGCGCGGCGGGTGGCGTGGCACGATCACCAGCAGCGGCCGCGTGGCCTGCCGTGCCGCGTGCTGCACCCAGGCGCCGAGCAGTGCCGCCTCCTCGCCTTCGCGCGAGACGGCGAACAGCAGCACCGGCCGCGCCAGCGTCGCGCGCCAGGTCTGTCCGCGCGCCAGCTGCGCGGCGTCCGGTGTCAGGTCGTACTTGAGGTTGCCGCAGACCTGCACGTCGGCAGCACCGGCGCTGCGCAGCCGCTGCGCGTCGGCCTCGGTCTGCGCGAGCACGCGGCTCAACGCCTCGACCGCCGGGCGCATCAGTGCATCCAGCCGCTCGCCGCGCCGCCGGCTGCGTTCGCTCAGCCGTGCGTTGGCCAGCAGCAGCGGCACGCCGTGGGCGCGCGCGGCCGGCAGCAGGTTCGGCCAGATCTCGGTCTCCATCAGCACGCCGACCGCCGGGCGGAACTGCGCCAGGAAGCGCGCCACGGCGCCGGGCGTGTCGAACGGCAGCCAGGTCTGCCGGTCGCCGTCGCGCAGCAGCTCGCGGCCGGCCTCGCGGCCGGTGGCGGTGCTGTGTGTCAGCAGCAGGCGCAGGCCCGGACGGCGCTCGCGCAGCGTGGCGACCAGCGCTGCGGCGGCACGGGTCTCGCCGAGCGACACCGCATGCACCCACAGCCAGCCCGACGACGGCGCGCTGCGGTAGAAGCCCAGCCGTTCGCCGATCGCTTCGCGGTACAGCGGCTCGGCCCGCCCGCGCCACCACAGGCGCAGCAGGTAGGCCGGCTGGGCCAGCCAGAGCAGCGAGGAGTACAGCGCGCGCGCGGCGCGCGCTCGCCACGGCCCGGTCACGAGGCCGCGACCAGCACGTTGCTCCAGGCCAGCCAGGTGGCCTGCACGGTCGGCACCGGCCGGCCTTCGATCGCCACCTGGTGGCGGTGGCCATGGCTGGCCTGCGGCCCGGTGCGCCAGGCGGTCGGAAAGTTGTAGAGCTGCACGTGCGGCAGGTCCAGCGCCACGGCGATGTGGCTGAGGCCGCTGTCGACGCCGACCACACCCTGCGTCAGCGCCAGGCGGTCGAGCACCGCGTCCAGCGGCAGGCTGGGCCACACGTCGACGTGGAAGGCCTTCTCGAACTGCAGCCCGGCGGCGATCAGCTCGGCGCGGGTCTGCTCCAGCTCGTTGGACTGCGGCAGGCCGATGCGCCAGCCGGCGTCGATGACCCGTTTGCCGAGCTGCACCCAGTGGTCGACCGGCCACAGCTTGTCGTCGCGCGAGGTGCCGTGCACGAAGGCGACCGTCGGCGTGGCCGAGCGGATCACGCGCCGCGTGGCGCGCAGGCCGTAGATCGGCGGGCCGTCGATGGTCCGGCCCAGCACCGTGGCGACCAGTGCACGCGAGCGGTCCATCGCATGGATGTGCGGCTCGATGCGGATCGCATGGTCGACCAGCCAGCCGGCCGGCGCCTCGTAGCTGGAGCCTTCGGTCTGGTTGGCCAGCCCGAAACGTGTGCCGTGCGCCAGCCGCGCGACGATGGCCGACTTGGTCAGCCCCTGCAGGTCGATCACCGCGTCGTACTGTTCTTCCTGCAGCTGCGTCTTGAACGTGCGCCAGGCGGCGCGCACGCTGGCCGTCCACCAGGCTCGCCGCCACTGGCGCAGCGAACACTCGATGACACGCCGCACGCCGGCGACACGCCGCACCAGCGGCGCGAACGCCGGCTCGACCACCCAGTCGATCACCGCGTCGGGGTGCGCGGCGCGGATGTCGTGCACCACCGGCATCGCGTGCACGACGTCGCCCAGCGACGACAGCTTGACGATGAGGACTTTCAAGCGTGGGCCCGCCGCCTCAATGCGCCGCCGCGGCGAACGCGGGCGTCGGGCTTGACGGCGCGCAGCGCGGCCATCAGGTCGGCCTCGATGCGCTGCAGCGCGGCCGGCGTGTGGCCCTCGAAGCGCAGCATCAGCACCGGCGTGGTGTTGGAGCTGCGCACCAGGCCGAAGCCGTCGTCGTACTCGACGCGCAGGCCGTCGATGGTGACGATCTCTCTCGCGCCGGGAAAGGTCGCGCGCTCGAGCAGCTGCTGCACGACGCGCCGCGGCTCGCCCTCGGCGCAGGCCACGTTCAGCTCGGGCGTGCTGTGGCTGCTGGGCAGCGCGTCGAGCAGCGCGCTCGGGTTCTTCGTGCGCGACAGGATCTCGAGCAGCCGCGCCGCGGTGTAGGTGGCGTCGTCGAAGCCGTACCAGCGTTCGCCGAAGAAGATGTGGCCGCTCATCTCGCCGGCCAGCGGCGCGCCGATCTCGTGCATCTTCGCCTTGGCCAGCGAGTGGCCGGTCTTCCACATCACCGGCACGCCACCGGCCGCGCGGATCAGCGGCGCGAGATGCTGGCTGCACTTGACGTCGAAGATCACCGGCGCGCCCGGGTGGCGCTGCAGCACGTCCCGCGCGAACAGCATCAGCTGGCGGTCGGGGTAGATGATGTGGCCGTCGACCGTGACCACGCCGAGGCGGTCGCCGTCGCCGTCGAAGGCGAGGCCCAGCTCGGCACCGCTGGCCTTCACGGCGCGGATCAGGTCGGCCAGGTTCTCCGGGCGGCTCGGGTCGGGGTGGTGGTTGGGGAAGTCGCCGTCGACCTCGGAGTACAGCTCGATCACCTCGCAGCCCAGCGCACGCAGGATCGCCGGGCTGGATGCGCCAGGGATGCCGTTGCCGGAGTCGACCACGATCTTCATCGGCCGCGCGAGCCTGCAGTCGTTCGTGATGCGCGCGCCGTACTCGGCCACGATGTCCATCGCCGCCGAGCGGCCCCTGGCCTGAACGTAGTCCTCGCGCGCGATGCGCTCACGCAGCGCCTGGATCGCGTCGCCATGGATCGCCTGCCCGGCCAGCACCATCTTGAAGCCGTTGTAGTCCTTCGGGTTGTGGCTGCCGGTCACCTGGATGCCGCTGCGGCAGCCATGCGCGCCGCGCGTGGCGGCTACGTAGTACAGCATCGGCGTGGTCACCGCACCGAGGTCGACCACGTCCAGCCCGGTCGAGGCCAGGCCACGGATCAGCGCAGCGGCCAGGCCCGGGCCGGACAGGCGGCCATCGCGCCCCACCGCCACGGCCCGTTCACCGGCGGCGACGGCCTCGCTGCCGAAGGCGCGACCGAGGTGTTCGGCAAAGCGCTCGTCGATGGCCTTGCCGACCACGCCGCGGATGTCGTAGGCCTTGAAGATGCTGGGGTCGACGTGCATGAAGGCGTCGGGTTGAGAATCGCGGCATTGTAGGGAGGGCCCCGACTCTGGAACCGTCATTGATCGTCATCGTGTTCGGCGCCGCGCTGGCCGGCTTCATCCAGGGCCTGTCCGGCTTCGGTTTCGGGCTGACCGCGATGGCCGTCTGGGCCTGGGCGCTGGAGCCGCGGCTGGCCGCGGTGCTGGCAGTGGTCGGCGCGCTGACCGGCCAGCTGCTCGCCGCATTCACGGTGCGGCGCGGCTTCGATTGGCGCCGCCTGGCACCCTTCGTCGCCGGTGGCCTGCTCGGCCTGCCGCTGGGGCTGTGGCTGCTGCCGCGGCTGGACGTGCCGCTGTTCCGCGCCGTGCTCGGCGGCCTGCTGATCACCTGGTGCCCGCTGATGCTGCTGGCGCCGCGGCTGCCGCGCATCACGCGCGGCGGGCGCATCGGCGATGCCGCCTCGGGCGTGGCCGGTGGCGTGATGGGCGGCCTGGGCGGGTTCACCGGCGCCATCCCGACGCTGTGGTGCACGCTGCGCGGCTTCGACAAGGACACCCAACGTGCGGTGATCCAGAACTTCAACCTGGCGATGCTGTCGGTGACCTTCGTCGCCTACCTGGCCAGCGGCTTCGTCACGCGCGAGATGCTGCCGGCCATCGGCCTGGTGCTGCCGGCGATGTTGCTGCCGGCGCTGATCGGCATGCGCGTCTACATCGGCATCAGCGAGCTGGCGTTCCGGCGCATCGTGCTGCTGCTGCTGACGGCCTCGGGCGTGGCGCTGCTGGTCGCGGCGCTGCCGGTGTTGCTGGCGCGCTGAGGCCACCGAGCCAGCGACGCCACCACGGCAGGCGTCGTTGCACGCACAGCGTGGCGTGGCGCGGCGCCCGGCATTGCCAGCAGGCGCTGGCGTCGGCCGTCCAGAGCCGGCCCTCAGGCCAGTGTTCCTGCCGGCGCAGCAGCATGCCGCCCAGCCACGCGGCGGGCGGCTCGGCGTGCAGGCTGCCCTGCTGCATCCACAGGCGGTCGCCGCAGCGCAGCCTGAGCAGCAGCGACTGGCCGGCTTCGAGTCGATGAATGATGGTCGTGTCCATGGCCGACACTGTCGGCGCCGCGGCCTCGGGCCGCCAGACACAGACGGCGACGCCGCATTGCGCAACAGCGCCGCGCCGGCGCATCTGTTGCGGCCGTGGTGGCGCTCGTCTGTATCTGTTGCGCAGCACACGGCGGCGGGCACACTCCGGGTCACACCATGAGCACGCTGTACCGCCGCATCGCCACCCAGTACCTCGACGCCATCCGCAGCGGCGCGCTGCGCGCCGGTGACCGTTTCCCGTCGGTGCGGCAGCTGATGCGCACCCACGAGGTGAGCCTGGCGACGGCGCTGCAGGCCTGCCGCCAGCTCGAGGACGAAGGCTGGCTGGAGGCGCGGGCGCGCTCGGGCTACTTCGTGCGCCAGCCGCGGCGCAGCACGCTGCCGCCGGCCGCCGAACAGGGCCCGCGGGCCATCGATCCGGCCGCCTACGTCGGCATCTCGGCCCATGTGTCGCAGATCCTCGCGCGCGGCCAGCGCCAGCCGGCCGCGGTCAACCTTGCGCTGGCGGTGGCGCCGCCGGCGCTCTACCCCGGCGATGCGCTTGCGCGCATCATGCAGCGCAAGCTGCGCCTGGCGCCCGAGGTGCTGACGACGATGACCCGCCGCCACGGCCACCCGCTGCTGCGCGAGGCGCTGGCGCGCCGCGCGGTGGAGCGTGGCATCGCCGCCGCACCGCAGGAGATCGTGATCACCCAGGGCTGCACCGAGGCCGTCAACCTGGCGCTGCGCGCCGTCACGCAGCCGGGCGACACGGTGGCGCTGGAGTCGCCGACCTTCTACGGCCTGCTGCAGATCGTCGAGGCGCTCGGCCTGCGTGCCATCGAGCTGCCGACCAGCCCGCGCGACGGCCTGTCGGTCGAGGCGCTGCAGTTCGCGCTGGACAGCGACGCCTCGATCCGCGCGGTGGCGGTGATGCCCTCGCTGCACAACCCGCTGGGCTGCACGATGCCCGATGCGCGCAAGGCCGAGCTGGTGGCGCTGTGCGCCGCGCGCGGCGTCGCGCTGATCGAGGACGACATCTACGGCGAGATGACCGACACCCCACCGCGCGCGCTGAAGCACTGGGACACGCAGGGCGGCGTCATCCACTGCAGCTCGCTGAACAAGATCCTGGCGCCAGGCCTGCGGCTGGGCTGGATGCTGGCCGGCCGCTGGCAGGCGCGCGTGGAGATGCTCAAGTACACGCAGAGCCGCTTCCCGGAGGAACTGGCGCAGTCGGTCGCCGCCGAGTTCGTCGCCAGCCCGGCGCACGAACGCCACCTGCGGCGCCTGCGCGACGCGCTGCGTGCCCACCGCGATGCCTATGCCGACCTGGTGGCGACGCATTTCCCGGCCGGCACGCGCATCACGCTGCCCGACGGCGGCCTGCTGCTGTGGCTGCAGTTGCCCGAGGAGGCCAGCGGCGACGCGCTGTTCGCCGCCGGGCTCGAGCGCGGCATCAAGATCGCGCCGGGCTCGATGTTCTCGGCCGGCCGGCGCTACGACGGCTACGTGCGCCTGGGCTGCGGCCGCACGCCCGACGCCGAGGTGGCGCAGGCCTTGCGCACGCTGGGCGGGCTGGTCTGAACCGCGGCCGCTGGCAGGCCGCTCATGCGAAGCGGCCGTGCAGGAACCAGCCACTGCCCTCGCCGCCGGGCAGCCGGGCGCGGTAGAGCCAGACCAGCGCGCCTTCGGCCGCCTCGGCGATGAAGTAGTCGCGCTCGGCGAGTGCATGGTCCCACCAGCCGGCCTCGATGCGCTCGGGGCCGCTGAGCAGTTGCAGCTCGCGACCGGCCAGCAAGGGCCGGCCCTCGCGCGCAGCCAGCGGCTCGGGTGGCGCGAGCAGCCACACCGGGCGCAGCGGCATCGCCGGCTGCACGATCGTGGCGTCACCCCGGCTGGCATGCGAGGCGCTGCGCCGACCCAGGTGCGCAGCCTGCGCCGGCTTCACGGCGCTGGCGCGTTCGGGGCGGTGGTCGTGCACCGGCTGCAGCGTCTGCACCCGCTCGGCGCCCAGCCGTGCCTGCAGCCGTTCGACCAGCCGCACCAGGCCCTCGCGCTCGCTCGCCGCGCTGGGAAACAGCTCGCCGCTGGGCGCCTCGCCGGGCATGATCTCGCGCGCCGCGAGGCTCAGTTCCAGCGTCGGCGCCGGCAGCTGCAGCTGCGCCAGCCGTTCACGCAGCAGCACCTGCAGGTGCGCCGGGTCGCGCGAGGGCTCGGCCAGCGCCACCTCGAGCAGGGTCTGTGGCGGCACCGGCGCATCGCTGCGCCGCGGCTCGTGCCGCATCGCCAGTGCGAAGCCGCGCACGAAGGCATGCTGAGCGGCCAGCCAGCTGGCCAGCCGAGCGAGCAGCATGCCCGCCGCGTGCAGCACCTGCTCGGCGCTGTCGGCCCGCGCGAACAGCTCGAGCCGGCTCTCGAACTGCGCCGGCAGCGTGATCGCCACACGTGGATCGGGCCGCTCGCCGTAGGCGCGGTCGAGATCGGTCAGCAGCGCGGTACCGAAACGCCGCCCCAGCCCGGCGCGCGGCAGGCGGCGCAGGTCACCCAGCGTGGACAGGCCCATGCCCTGCAGCGCCTCCCAGTGTTCGCGCCCCGGACCGAGCAGCCACACCGGCAGCGCATCGAGCGCCGCCTGCATCGCGGCACGCTCGTGGCAGTGCACCCGCTTCGGCCCGCGTGCCAGCAGCGCCGCGCCCAGCGGCGTGGGCGCGCTCGCTGCGCGGATGCGGTGGCCCAGTGGCGTGACGCCCTCGCGCAGCCGCTGCAGCAGCCGCAGCGGGCCGCCGAAGTAGCGCAGGCTGGCGCGCACCTCGAGCAGCACGGTGTCGGCACTGCGCTGCGGGTCTTGTGCCGGCTGGATGCACACGCTCGGCGTGAAGGCCAGCGCGGCATGCACGACCGCACCCAGTGCCGCGGCGTCGCGCGCCGCATCGGCCTGGCCGATCAGCAGATCGGGAGCCAGCGCCAGCGCGGTGGCACGCGTCTGGCCGGGCTCGACACCGAGCGCACGCGCGGCGGCATTGGCAGCGGCGACGTGGTGCGCATCGACCAGCGCCAGCGGCAACTCGCCCTGCCCCGGCGCCAGCGTGGCGGCGAAGGCCTCGAGCGACAGCAAAGGCAGGTGCAGGGCGATCCAGAGCACGGCGGGAAGGACATGGTCAGCCGAGGTCGACGAAGGTCGCCACCGCCAGCGGCGGCAGGCCGGCCAGATGCTGCCGGCGCGCCTGGGCCGCTTCCGACAACACCGGCGGCAGCGCCAGCGTGACCGGCTGCGCCAGCGGCGGGCCGCGGCGCTTCAGCAGGCGCAGTGCCAGCGCATCGGGGCCGGCGGCACGCAGCGCCAGCCGCAGCGGCGCGGCACTGGGCCGTTCGGCAGCGGCCATCTCGCGCATCACGAAGGCGGCGCCGTCGTGTGCCTGCGCGGCCAGTTGCAGCCGGCGCAACCGCTCGGCGCGCAGGCGCGGCGGCAGCCAGGCGACCAGTGCACCGACATGGCCGCTCTTCAGCGCCTGCTCGCAGGCCCACAGGCTGTCGCTGCCCGGCACGACACGCTGGCGCGTCTGCACCACCAGCAGTTGCTCGACGTCGAGCCCGAGTTGCATCAGCGCCCAGGCAGAGAGCTGCGCCGGCGGGTCGAACAGCATCACCAGCCGGCCGCTGTGCTGCGCCGCGGCCAGGCAGGGTGCGAGCAGGCGGATCTCGCCGATGCCCGGGTGCGGCAGCAGCAATTCGCTGAGCGTGCGCCGCGGCCAGCCGCCACCGGGCAGGTGCCGGTCGAGTTCGGCGAAACCGCTGGCCACGCCGTCGCCGCCCGGCCGGCCGAGCTGGTGGCCGAGCCACAGCGCAGGATGCAGATCCTGCAGGGCAAGTGCGGCGGGCATGCGGTCCATTTGAGTACTGTACTTTTATACAGTATTCAGTTCAATAAGAGCCTTTCACAAGCAATTATTGCTTTAAGCAATCTTATGCCCCAGAATCACCGCCATGGACTCTCTCGCCCCGGGCGACGCCCGCATCGACGCTGCCCGGCGTTTCGCCCGCTTCTACACACGCCGCATCGGCGTGCTGCACGAGGGCCTGCTCGACAGCCCGTTCACGCTGACCGAATCGCGGCTGCTGTGGGAACTCGCCCACCGCGAGCACTGCAGCGCCGCCACGCTGGCACGCGAGCTCGAGCTCGACGCCGGCTACCTGAGCCGGCTGCTGCGCGGGCTGAAGGAGCGCGGGCTGGTGCGCAGCACCCGTTCGGCGCAGGACGCGCGCATCGCCGAACTGAGCCTCAGCGCCGCCGGCCGGCGTGCCTTCGCACCGCTGGAGCAGCGCTCGCGCGAACAGATGCAGGCGCTGCTCGCCAGGCTCGACGACGGCCAGCAGCAGCAGGTGCTGCGTTCGATGGCACAGATCGAGCGCGCGCTCGACGAACCCGGGACGGGGCAACGCCAGGCCTGCGTGCTGCGCAACCACCGCCCGGGCGACATCGGCTGGGTCATTGCCCGCCACGGCGCGCTGTATGCGCAGGAGTACGGCTTCGACGGCCGCTTCGAGGCACTGGTGGCACGCATCGGCGCCGACTTCCTCGAACGTTTCGACCCGGCGCGCGAGGCCTGCTGGATCGCCGAGCGCGACGGCGTCAACGTCGGTTGCGTCGCGCTGGTGCAGGCCCGCGACGAGGCGACCCAGGCGGTCGTCGAAGGCACGGCGCAACTGCGCCTGCTGCTCATCGAGCCGGCCGCACGCGGGCTGGGGCTCGGCCGGCAACTGGTCGCCGAGTGCGAACGTTTCGCCCGCGAGCGCGGCTACCGGCGCATCGTGCTGTGGACCAACGCCAACCTGGCGGCGGCACGCGGCATCTACCGCCAGGCCGGCTACCGCCTGACCGGCAGTGAATCGCACCACAGCTTCGGCCAGGACCTGGTCGGCGAGACCTGGGAGCTGGCGCTGTCGTGACGGTGAATGTCGCTTGTCCCTGCGGCTCCGGCGCGACCTATGCGGCTTGCTGCGGCCGCTTCCACGCCGGCGATCTGCATCTGCAGGCGCCGGACGCCGAGCGCCTCATGCGCTCGCGCTACAGCGCCTACGTGCTGGGCCTGCCCGACTACCTGCTCGCCACCTGGCACCCCCGCACACGGCCAGCCTCGCTCGAGCCCGACCCGCCGGGCCTGAAATGGCTGGGCCTGGAGGTGCGCCGCCACGCACGCCAGGACGAGGACCACGCGACGGTGAGCTTCGTCGCGCGCAGCAAGCTCGGCGGCCGCGCCCACCGGCTGCAGGAGACCAGCCGCTTCGTGCGCGAGAACGGGCGCTGGTTCTATGTCGACGGCGATGTCGCCTGAGCCGAGCGTTCAGGCGAACCGGCTCAGGCGAATTCCTGCCGCACGCCGGCCGACATCAGCCGGTGGATGATCCAGCCGAGCAGCAGGCAGGCCACCAGCGTCATCGCCGCGCCCATCGCACGCGCCGCAGTCACGAAGCCGCCGAACACGCCCAGCACCTGCTGCGGCAGCGGCGAGCGGCTCAGCGTCGTCTCGACCACCGACTGCACCACCTCGTGCTGGAACCACAGGCCGAGCAGGTTGGCGACGATGGCCAGCGCCAGCAGGCCGATGAAGGCGCGCCGTGCCCAGTCCAGGCGCAGCAGCAGGCCGATCGCCGAAGCCAGCGTGGCCAGCGAGACCACCAGCCCGGCACCGACCACCCAGGGCAGGTAGGCGATCAAGAGGCCGGTCAGCAGCGGCAGCGGCTGCTGCGCCCCGCTGCTGCGCCAACCCGGCAGCAGCGAGGCGACCGCAGCGTTCTGCACCACCGCCGAGGCGACCGCCAGCAGCGACAGTGCGATGAACACCCAGGCCACCGTGGTGACGAACAGCGAACGGGCTCCGACGGTGAAGGTCTGCGGCATGGTGGCGACTCCGGCAATCGGTGCCTCGAGGTGAATCAGCACCGTTGACCAAATTGTGGGCAGCGCTGTGTGACAGGACATCCCACACCCATGCGCTCCCCCGCGACTCCGGGGGGCGGTTGTGCGATTGCCGCCACAGCGGCGTTCAGATCGCCTCGGGCACCATGTCGATGGCGCCGCACGGGCATTCTGCGGCGCACAGGCCGCAGCCCTTGCAGTAGTCGTAGTTGAACTCGAAGCGCCGGCCCGGGCCGAGCTTGATCACCGCGTTGTCCGGGCAGACGCCGTAGCAGTTGTCGCACTCGAAGCAGTTGCCGCAGGACAGGCAGCGGCGCGCCTCGAACAGTGCGTTGCCCTCGGTCAGACCACCCTGCACCTCGTCGAAACTGGTCTGGCGGCGCGCGATGTCGAGCATCGGCCGCAGTTGGGCCGGCGCGTCGCTGTAGTACCAGGGGTTGAGCCGCTCGAAGCTGGCCGGTGCGTGTTTCGCCGCGGCCGGCAGCGTGGTGCTGCGCAGCCAGGCGTCGATGTGCTTCGCCGCCTTCTTGCCGTGGCCGATCGCGACGGTGACGTTGCGCTCGGCCGGCACCATGTCGCCGCCGGCGAAGATGCCCGGGCGGCCGGTCATCAGGTGCTCGTCGACCTGCACCACGCCGTCGCGGATGACGAGGCCGTCGACGCCGTCCAACAGCGACAGGTCGACGTCCTGGCCGAGTGCCAGCACCAGCGAATCGGCTTCCAGCGTCTCGAACTCGCCGGTCGGTTGTGGCTGGCCCTGCGCGTCGAGCACCATCTTCTCGACGGTGATCTCACCTGCGTCCGCATGGCGGATGGTCGACAGCCACTTGATCAGCACCCCTTCCTGCAGCGCCTCCTCGACCTCGAAGTCGTGTGCCGGCATGCGCTCGCGGGTGCGCCGGTAGACGATCACCGCCTCGGTGGCACCGAGCCGCTTGGCGGTGCGGGCGACGTCGATCGCGGTGTTGCCGCCACCGTAGACGACGACCCGGCGGCCCAGCATCGGCGGCGCCTCGCCGTCCATGCTGCGCAGCACCGACACGGCGTCGAGCACATGCGCCGAGTCGCCGGCCGGGATGAAGGCCCGTTTGGCGATGTGCGCACCGACCGCGAGGAAGGCCGCGTCGGCGCCTTCGGCCAGCATCGTCGCCTGCAGGTCGCTGACCTTCTCGCCGTAGCGGATGCACACGCCCATCGCGACGATGCGCGCCACCTCGCCGTCGAGCACTTCGCGCGGCAGGCGGTACTGGGGGATGCCGAAGCGCATCATGCCGCCGGGCCGCGGGCCGGCCTCCAGCACGGTGACCCGGTGGCCGAGGCGGCGCAGCTGGTAGGCCGCGCTCAGGCCCGAGGGCCCGGCGCCGACGATCAGCACGTGCCTGCCGCTCTCGGTGAGCGGTGGCTCGAAGGCCCAGCCGCGCTTCAGCGCCTCGTCGCCGAGGAAACGTTCGACGGCGTTGATGCCCACCGGCGCGTCCAGCTTGCCGCGGTTGCAGGCGCCTTCGCAGGAGTGGTAGCAGACCCGGCCCATGATGGCCGGGAACGGGTTGTCGCGTGTCAGGCGGCGCCAGGCACGTTCGTAGTCACCGCCTTCGGCATGGAACAGCCAGCCCTGGATGTCCTCGCCGGCCGGGCAGGTCTGGTTGCACGGGGGCAGCCGATCGACGTAGACCGGGCGGCTGGAACGCCACGAGCCGGTCTTGTTCGCCAATGACGAACCGACGTCGAGCGTGATCGCGAAGGGTTTGCGCATGCTCATGCCTCCACCTCGACCGCGTCGATCAGCCGGTACTCGCGGATGTTGCGGTCCGCCTGGGCCTGCAGTTGCAAGATCACGTCGTCGCGGCGCTGCGGCGCGAACAGATGGGCGAAGCGCTTCTGTGGCAACAGGTAGTCCTCCACCGGCACACGCCGGCGGATCTTGGCGACCGAACGCAACTCGCCATGCTCGGCCTCGTAGACCGGGAACAGGCCCGACTGCTGGGCCAGGCGCGCCAGGCGGATGGTGTCGTGCGAGGCCGAGCCCCAGCCCAGCGGACAGGGCACCAGCACGTGCAGGTAGCGCGCGCCGCGCAGCGACATCGCCCGCTCGACCTTCGCCTCCAGGTCGTGCAGGTCGGCCACCGTGGCGGTGGCGACATACGGGATGCCGTGCGCACGGGCGATGCGCGGCAGGTCCTTGCCCTGGCCGAACACGTTGCCCGGCTGCGCACCGACCGCCGGCGTGGTGGCGGTGCGCGCCGCCGCCGGCGTGGCCGACGAGCGCTGCACGCCGGTGTTCATGTAGGCCTCGTTGTCGTAGCAGACGTAGAGCACGTCGTCGTTGCGCTCGAACATGCCCGACAGGCAGCCGAAGCCGATGTCGGTGGTGCCGCCGTCGCCGCCCTGCGCCAGCACGCGCACGTCGTGCCGACCCTTCACCTTCAGCGCCGCGGCGATGCCGGTGGCCACCGCGGCGGTGTTGCCGAACAGCGAATGGATCCACGGCAGCTGCCACGAGGTCTCGGGGTACGGCGTCGAGAACACCTCCAGGCAGCCGGTCGCGTTGGCCGCGATCAGCCGGCCCTGGCTCGCGCGCATCGCCGCGTCGACCGCGTAGCGTGCACCGAGCGCCTCGCCGCAGCCCTGGCAGGCGCGGTGGCCGGAGTTGATCGCGTTGCTGCGCTCGGTGCTCGCCTGCACGCTGCGCTGCTCGGGCGCGAGCAGGCGGTTGCCCACCGTGAACGTGCCCGTCTGGTAGAACTTGATCGGCTGATGAGTCATGCGCGGCCCTCCTTCAGCTGACCCGCGACGCCACCGCGCCGACGTCGCGCAGCATCGCCTCGGCCGCCGGGCCGCTGCGTTCGCCGCTGCGTTCGCGCGCCAGCTGGCGCTCGACCAGGCCCCAGTCCATGTCGAGGAACGTCAGCGGCTCCAGTTCGTCGCGCAGCGCCTGGCGGAACACGCGCATCAGCGAGGCCTGCGTGATCGCCCGCCCGCCCAGTCCGGCGACGATCGTGTAGCCGTTGCGGCGCGTGCCGCTCATCGCCATGCGCACGTCGTTGGCGACGATGCCGCCCAGCCCCACCGAGAAACTCTTCTCCAGCACCACCACCCGCTCGGCATGCACCAGCGCCTCGCGCACCGCGGCCAGCGGGAAGGGCCGGAACGAGGTGATGCCGAGCACGCCGATGCGCTCGCCGTCGTCGCGCAGCGCGTCGACGGTGTCCTTGATCGTGCCCAGCACCGAGCCGAGCGCGACGACGACGGTGTGCGCGTCCTCGCAGCGGTAGGTATGCAGCAGGCCACCGCTGTCGCGCCCGAAGATCGCCTTGAACTCGGCAGCGATCTGCGGGATGCGCTCGATCGCGCGCATCTGCCGCGCATGGGCCAGGTAGCGCACCTCGGCGAAGGCCTCCGGCCCGACCATCGCGCCGATGCTCACCGGCTCGGCCGGGTCCAGCACCTGGCGCGGCACGTAGGGCGGCAGGAAGGCGTCGACCTGCGCCTGCGTCGGCACGTCGACACGCTCGTAGGCATGGGTCAGGATGAAGCCGTCCATGCAGACCATCACCGGCAGGCTCATCTCCTCGGCGAGCTTGAAGGCCTGGAGGTGCAGGTCGGCGGCTTCCTGGTTGGTCTCGGCGAACAGCTGGATCCAGCCGCAGTCGCGCTGACTCATCGAGTCGCTGTGGTCGTTCCAGATGTTGATCGGTGCGCCGATCGCGCGGTTGGCCACCGTCATCACGATCGGCAGCCCCAGGCCCGAGGCGTTGTAGACCGCTTCGGCCATGAACAGCAGGCCCTGGCTGGCGGTGGCGGTGTAGGCGCGCGCACCGGCTGCCGAGGCGCCGATGGCCACGCTCATCGCGGCGAACTCGCTCTCGACGTTGATGAACTCGCAGGGACTCAGCGAACCCTCCTTCACCAGCTCGCCGAGCGCCTCGACGATGTGTGTCTGCGGCGAGATCGGATAGGCGCAGATCACCTCGGGGCGGGCCAGCGCCACCGCCTCGGCGACGGCGCGCGAGCCTTCAATCTGCCTGAGCATGAGCCAGCTCCTTGATTTCCTTCGTCACGTAGGCGAAGGCCTCTGCGGCGGCGGCGACGTTGCCGTCGGCGACCTTGCCGCTGAACTTGTCGCGGATCGCATGGGCCACCGCGTCCAGCGAAATCAACCCGCTGATCGCCGCGAAGCCGCCAAGCAGCGCCGCGTTCGGCAGCGGCCGGCCGACATGCGACTTGGCGATTTCGCTGGCCGGCACGTTGCACAGCCGCTCGCGGCGAAAGCGGCGGACGAAGTCGCCGACACCGAGTTGATCGAAGCTGCGGCTCGAATTGATCAGCACGTAGCCCTCGGGCTGCAGGCCCTGGAAGACGTCGACCTGGTGCAGCAGCGTCGGGTCCTGGATGATCAGCGCGTCGGGTGCCATCACCGGTTCGCGCAGGCGGATCTCACGCTCGGCGATGCGGCAGAACGCCACCACCGGCGCACCGGTGCGCTCCGAGCCGAAGCTGGGGAAGGCCTGCGCGTGCCGGCCCTGCTCGAAGGCGGCGATCGACAGCATCTCGGCGCCGGTGACCACGCCCTGCCCGCCACGGCCGTGGATGCGGATCTGGAACACACGCGCCTCCGATGCCAGCTTCGATCGAGTCATTGTTCGCGGCCGGGGCCATTGCCAGCTTGCCCTGCATCAAGCGCGCAGCGCCCCGACAATGCGGCGAATGCCGACCGGAATCCTCTACGCCGCCTCCGCCTACGTGCTCTGGGGCCTGTTCCCGCTGTACTTCCGCCAGCTCGCCGCCGTGCCGCCCACCGAGGTGCTGGTGCACCGTGTCGTCTGGTCGCTGCTGTTCGTGTTCGGGCTGCTGGCCTGGCGCCGGCAATGGGCCTGGCTCACGACGGCGCTGCGTCAACCCAAGGTGATCCTCGCCTTCGCGGCCAGCGCCTTGCTGCTGTCGTGCAACTGGGTGACCTACATCTGGTCGGTCTCCAACGGGCACGTGATCGACGCCAGCCTGGGTTACTTCATCACCCCGCTGGTCAACGTGCTGCTCGGCTACACCGTGCTGCACGAGCGGCCGCGGCGGCTGCAGTGGACGGCGCTGGCGCTGGCCACGCTGGGTGTGGTCTGGCTGACCGCGTTGACCGGCCAGTTGCCGTGGATCGCGCTGGTGCTGGCGGCCAGCTTCGGCGGCTACGGGCTGCTGCGCAAGATCGCGCCGCTGGGTGCGCTCGAGGGCCTGACGCTGGAGACCATGCTGCTCGCGCCGCCGGCGCTGATCGCCTTCGTCTGGTGGTGGGGCAGCGGCCCGAGCCACTTCCCGATGGCCGACACCGCCACCAACCTGTGGCTGATCGGCGTCGGCCCGCTGACCGCCGTGCCGCTGCTGCTGTTCGCCGCCGGCGCGCGGCGCATCTCGATGACCACGCTGGGCCTGCTGCAGTACATCGGCCCGTCGATCCAGTTCGCGCTCGGCGTGTGGCTGTTCAACGAACCCTTCGGCGGCGCGCGTCTGGCCGGCTTCGGGTTGATCTGGGCGGCGCTGCTGGTCTACAGCGCCGACGGCTGGTGGACCACGCGGCGGGCCGTGCCGGCCGCCGCCTGATCGCGCCGACTACCTCAGGTCGCCGGCCAGGCTGGCCAGCGTGTCCGGCGATATGACCAGGTGCGCCGGGTAGTTGGTGTGGTCGCAGCCCAGCTTGACGCTGGCGCCGGCGCGCACCGCCTCGCGCGCCGCTTGCGGAAACTCGAAGCGCACGAAGTGCACCGCCGAGGTCTTCACCTCGTTCTCGCGGTCCAGGTCCTCGTCGGCGATCGCGTAGACACGCACATGGCCCTCGACCTCGACGAACATGCGGTCCTCGACGCCGATCAGCCGCGCCAGCTCGCGCTTGCGCTCGTGCGGATCGGGGTACTCGATCAGCATCGTCGCCTTCCAGTTCGTGCCGTCGGGCACCAGCGGCGCGTAGGCGTCGATCTCGCTCTGGATGCCCTCCTCGTCGAAGATCTTCTCGATGTGCAGCATCTCCTGGATCTGGCGCAGGATGGTCTTCTCGTCCTCGAACTGCACGCTGATGTGCTCGCCCAGGTGCACGGTGCGCAGGCGCCGGTGGGCGATGACGTCGGGCTTGCTGCTCTTGCGGATCTTCGCGTAGGCCTCCAGCGTCAGCAGCTTGTCGCGGGTGATGGTCATGGGTCTCTCCACCGGTGGGGTCACAGGCCGTAGGCGGTGCGCAGCAGGCTCAGCGGGTGCGCCAGCGTCGCTGCCGGCAGCTGGTTGTTGGCCATGCCCTGCGCGATGTGGTGGCCGGCCAGCTGGCAGTCGGAGCTGATCCAGTCCGGCTCGTCCTTGGCCATCGCCTTGAAGACCGGCCTGCCGATCTTCATCGCGGTCGCGTGGTACGGCTTCTTGACGCCGTAGGTGCCGGCGTGGCCCGAACAGCGCTCGACGGTGTTGAGCTGCAGCGTCACCGACTGGCCGATCAGCTTGAACATCTCCTCGGTCTTCTTGCCGATCTTCTGCACACGCCCGTGGCAGGGGATGTGGTAGCTGACCTTGCCCAGCGGCGTCTTGAAGTCGGTCTTCAGCAGGCCGTCCTTGTGGCGCGCCATCAGGTACTCGAAGGGATCGAACATCGCCTCCTGCACCGCCGCGACATCCGCGTCCTGCGGGAACAGCAGCGGCAGCTCCTGCTTGAACATCAGCGTGCACGAGGGGATGGCGCTGAGGATCGCCCAGCCCTCCTTCGCGTACTTCGCCAGCACCGGGATGTTGGCGTTCTTGTGCTTCTGCACGCCCTCCAGGTCGCCGAGCTCGAGCTTGGGCATGCCGCAGCACGACTCCTTCTCGACGATCACGTAGGGAATGGCGTTGTGCTCCAGCGTCGCGATCAGGTCGTGGCCGATGCCCGGTTCGTTGTAGTTGACGTAGCAGGTCGAGAAGATCGCCACCTTGCCGGGGCTAAGGGGGCCGTCCTTCACCTCGGAGGCCGAACCCTTCTTGTTCGCGCTCCAGCGGAAGCGGCTGGTCGCCAGTTCGGGCATCCAGGCGTTGCGGTCGACGTCGAGCGCACTCTCCATCACGCCGCGCGCCGCTTTCGTCCTGTTGATCGCGTTGACCGCCTGCACGACGATCGGAATGCCGGCGAAGGAGCCGTGCACGTCGGTCGAGGCGAGGAACTTCTCGCTCGCCTTGACCTCGCCCTTGCGGAACTTGATCGCCTTGGCACGCAGCATGGTGTGCGGGAAGTCGAGGTTCCACTCGTGCGGCGGCACGTAGGGGCACTTGGTCAGGTAGCACAGGTCGCAGAGGTAACACTGGTCGACGACCTTCCAGTAGTCCTCCTTCTTCACGCCGTGCACCTCGCCGTCGTCGGTGGCATCGACGAGGTCGAACAGGTTCGGGAACGACTGGCACAGGCTGACGCAGCGCCGGCAGCCGTGGCAGATGTCGAAGATGCGCTCCATCTCCTTGAACGCCAGGCCTTCGTCGAAGAAGTCCGGGTTCTTCCAATCGACGGCGTGGCGGGTCGGGGCCTCGAGATTGCCTTCGCGAACGGTCATGTGTGTGCTCTCCTCGGTCCACCAATGAACAAGGGGCACGAAGCCCCTTGTCGTGCGAGCGTCGCCGCCGTCGTCAGTCGACCAGCGCGTCCAGCGCCTTCTGGTAGCGGTTGGCGTGCGAGCGCTCGGCCTTGGCCAGCGTCTCGAACCAGTCGGCGATCTCGTCGAAGCCTTCCTCGCGCGCCTGCTTGGCCATGCCCGGGTACATGTCGGTGTACTCGTGCGTCTCGCCGGCAACGGCGGCCATCAGGTTCTGCCGGCTGTTGCCGATCGGCAGGCCGGTGGCCGGGTCGCCCGAGCCGTTCTCGAGGAACTCGAGGTGGCCGTGCGCGTGGCCGGTCTCGCCTTCGGCGGTGGAGCGGAACAGCGCCGCGACGTCGTTCTGCCCTTCGACGTCGGCCTTGTTTGCGAAGTACAGGTACCGGCGATTCGCCTGCGATTCGCCCGCGAAGGCGTCCTTCAGGTTCTGCTCGGTCTTCGATCCCTTCAAGCCCATGTCGCTCTCCTGTCGTTGAGTTGAACCGAACCGGCCGCGTGCGCGTCTGCGGTGCGCTGAGTTCGCGGCACTCGCCGACGCTAACCCAGGCCCCCGACAGGGGCAAATACAAAAGCTCAATCCGACCGATTGGCGCCGGCTATTCCAGAATCGTTTGCGATCGAGCAAATGTATTAATGAGAATCGTTCGCAGACACTGCGGCCCTCACAGCCCGAGCAGCCCCCGCGCCAGCCGATGCACGAGCGCGTTCGCGTCGGCCAGTTCGTGCAGCACGGTGAAGTGGTTGGTGCCGGGGATGGCCTCGCAGACCGGCACCGTCGCGCCCCCCCAAGCCTCACGGATGCACTGGTTCTGGCGCTGGAACTCCTCGCTCTCGTCGCCCCCGACCAGCGCCACCAGCGGCCCCGCCGGCGCCGGCATCAGCGCCGGGCTGAGCCGCTTCGCCGAGGCGGCGTTCAGACGCAGGTCGCCGGCCAGGAAGGGCGTGCGGCGGATCGGCTCCATCTCGAACACGCCGGAGATCGCCAGCCCGCCCTGCAGCAACCGCGCCGGCAGGTCGGCGCCGACCTGCCGCCAGTCGCAGGCCAGCATCATCGCGGTGAGGTGCCCGCCGGCCGAATGGCCGCCGACGACGATGCGCTTCGGGTCGCCGCCATGCTCGTGCGCGTGGCGGTACACCCAGGCAAGGGCCTGCACCATCTGCAGCGTGATCTGCTCGATCGTCACCGCAGGGCACAGCGCGTAGTTGGGCACCACCACCATCGCGCCGGCATCGACCAGCGCCGGGGCGACGAAGGAATGGTCGCGCTTGTCCAGCGCGCGCCAGTAGCCGCCGTGGATGAAGACGAACACCGGCGCATCGGCCCGCGCCGCGCGAAACACGTCGAGCGTCTCGCCGGGCGCGCTGCCGTAGGGGATGTCGAGCACGCAGTCGGACTGCGCGCGGGCCAGCGCCGAGGCATTCGCCCAGCGCTCGAGGATGCGCGGCGCCTCGGCCACGCGGGCGCGGTTGTTGTACTGGGCGTCGAGCCAGGCGGGGTCGGGTCGGGTCATCGCGGGGCACTCCGGGTCGGTCGGGACAGGCTGCGGAGTTTGCTAGAATGCGCGAGTTCGTGGGGGGGTAGCTCAGCTGGGAGAGCGTCGCGTTCGCAATGCGAAGGTCGGGAGTTCGATCCTCCTCCTCTCCACCAAACGAAACCTAAGTGCTTGATTCCTATCGGACTCAAGCACTTTTTCTTTGTGTCGACAGCTCGGTGATGCACAAGCCTGCTGCACAAGAGCTCTCGGACATGCGTGGACCGGCCTACCTGGCCCACCGCGGGAACGTCTTCCACTTTCGAGCCAGGGTTCCGACCGACCTGGTCGAGGCCCATAGGTAGCTATCAACTCGCAGCGACGACGGAAGCCCCGTCCGGTAGTAGCGTCGCCTGCAAGCACTGCACTCCACTGCCCACCTCAACCTGTCCAAGTGCGTGCGCGTGTCCAAGGACCGTGCGTCGACCTCGCCGACTTCTGCATGATCCGCTGTGGAGCGGCTAGCGCCAGGCCGCCTGGTGGATGCCAAGTCGGCTGCGCGCATGACGATCGGCTGTGCGAAGTGCAAGTGCCGTCGGGCTTGTGCGCTGCGATCAGCGCGGGACCAGCGACCGGTTCCCTTCGACGTGAACTGGCACTGCCGACCCAAAGCGGACGCCGGGCCATCTCAAGAGGCGACGCTCGCGACCCTGACAACATGCATCGTCAGGGCCGCACCGGCAGGCTCAGAAGCGGTGGCGAACCCCGACCGAAACGCCCGTCGCGCTGTCTCGCGTTCCCATGAATCCGGGCAGCGGGAAGGCGCCGCTCAGCTTGTTGTTGTCGACCTCGGCGTAGACATCGGTACGCTTCGACAGCAGGTAGTCGACGCCGAGGTAGCCCACCTTCCGAGACCCTTCGTTCGTGCCGGACTGCTTGTCCTGCACATAGCTGGCCGTGAGCACGAGCGCCTCCGTCAGGTTGTAGTTCGCGCCGAGCGTCCAGACCTTGTTCTTCTGCGGGCTCACATCATGCTTGCGCTGCATCGCCCCGACGAAGACGCGCAGGCCGCCCGTCACCGCGTAGCTGCCGCCGATCGCAGTGATCTTGCGAGTCTCGGTGTTGTTGGCACTGTCCATTTCCTGGTTGTAGAAGACAACGTCGATCGGGCCTGCGCTGTAGGAACCACCAACCGCCCAGGCCTTTCCGTTCGTGCCCTCGCCGGCTGTCACGCTCGCCGCGACGCCGAAGTCGCCTAGCTTGTGCGTGTACTTCACCATGTTGTCTTCCCGTGAGACATGGTGGCCGCTGAATACGGACAGCGAATCCTGGTTGGGGTTCGGCTGCGGTTGGAAACGTCCCGACAGATCGTGCGCCAGCGTGTTCTGGCGGCCGATCGCAACCGTGCCGTAGCCGCTCGAGAGCCCGACCACGGCGGCGCGCCCCCAGGCACGCCCCGACGGTGCCAGGCCCTGTCCGTAGTTGGCCGTCGTCGTCGTCTGCTGCAGCGTGCCATTGGACGGATCCAGGCCCTGCTCGATGTTGAAGAACGCCTTGAGGCCGCCGCCCAGGTCCTCGGTGCCGCGGAAGCCCAGCCGGCTGCCCGTGTAGGCACCGTCCCCGACCGTCTTCAGCGAGTCGCCGTTGGCCGCTGCGTTGTTGGCATGGCGTACGGTCACATCGATGATGCCGTAGACCGTGACGTTCGACTGCGCGCTCGCAAGGGTCGGGAGCACGGCGGCCAGCGTGGCGGCAAGCGCCGAGAGTCGGATCGGATGGTTCAAGTTGAGTCCTCCACCAGGTGTTCGGGGTCGTTGGCGCCCTGGTGCGCCGTCTTCTGCACGATGCAGATTCGGTTGTGAGTTCACGCGGGCGCAGCGCTGCCTCGCGGCGTCGCGCCGCGTGAACGACGATTCGGTAAGGGTCGGTCGACTACGGCACCGACAGGAGTTCGCGCATCAGTCGTCTTCTCCCAAGCGCACGCCCTTCCTGCGCAGGAAGTACGGCGCGACCAGGACCAGCGCGGTGATCGCGACGATCGAAGCCGACAACGGCTGCTTCAGGAAGACGAGCCAATCGCCTTGACTGATCGACAGTGCATTGCGCAGTTGCTTCTCGGCCATGGGGCCCAGCAACATGCCGACGATCACGGGCGCGACCGGGAAGTCGAAGCGCCGCATGGCCACGCCGGCCCAGCCGATGGCCAGCATCAGCAGCAAGTCGAACGCCGACTGGCGCATGCCGAAGACACCGATCGAGGCGAACACCAGAATGCCGGCAGCCAGGTACTGCTTGGGGATCGCGAGCAACTTGACCCACAGCCCGACCAGCGGGAGGTTGAGGATCAGCAGGATCACGTTGCCGACGTACAGGGATGCAACCAGCGCCCAGACGATGTCACCGGACGTCTGAAACAGCAGCGGGCCAGGCTGCAGGTTGTAGTTCTGGAACGCCGCCAGCAGGATGGCCGCCGTGGCCGATGTCGGGATGCCAAGCGTCAGCAGCGGCACCAGCGAGCCGGTGACGCTGGCGTTGTTGGCAGCCTCCGGGCCAGCCACGCCTTCGATCGCACCCTTGCCCTTGTTGGCCGCAAACTCCTCGGGGTGTTTCGTCAGCTTGCGCTCGGCCGAATATGAGAGAAAGGTCGGGATCTCGGCGCCGCCCGCGGGAATCGAGCCGAACGGAAAGCCGATCAAGGTGCCGCGCAGCCAGGCCGGAACGCTGCGCTTCCAGTCGCTGCGGCTCATCCACAATGAGCTCATGTGATGGCGACTCGTGTCGCCATCGCTCTCGTAGAGCACGCTGTAGAGCGCCTCGGCCACCGCGAAGAGGCCCACGGCGACCAGCACCACCTCGATGCCATCGACCAGTTCGGGAATGCCGAGCGTGTAGCGGGCTTGCCCGGAGATGTTGTCGATGCCGATCAGCCCGATGGCGAGACCGACACCCAGCGACGCCAGCCCACGGGCCATCGACGCACCCAGCACCGCCGACACGGTAGTGAAGGCGAACACGATGATCGCGAAGTACTCGGCCGGCCCGAACTTCAACGCAACGTCGGCCACCCACGGCGCAAAGAAGGTCAGCAGCACCGTGGCAATGGTCCCAGCCACGAAGGAGCCGATCGCAGCCGTCGCCAGCGCGGGACCGGCGCGGCCGTTGCGCGCCATGAGATTGCCCTCCATCGCCGTCACCATCGAGGACGATTCGCCGGGCGTGTTCATCAGGATCGAGGTGGTCGATCCGCCGAACTGGGCGCCGTAGTAGATGCCGGCGAACATGATCAGCGCGCCGGTCGCGTCGAGCTTTGCCGTGAGCGGCAGCAAGACAGCCACGGTGAGCGCCGGGCCGATGCCGGGCAGCACGCCGATGGCCGTGCCGAGCAAACAGCCGACGAAGCCCCACATCAGGTTGACGGGTGTCAGTGCCGTCGCAAAGCCGGACGCGAGGCTGGTGAAGATTTCCATCATGGCGAACCTCGCCTTCAGAGCCAGGCGTTGATCAGAGGTGGCAGGCTCAGGCCCAGGCCCAGCGTGAAGAGCCAGAACACAGGCAGGGTGAGAGCGACCCCGATCGCAAGATCGCGCAGCGGTCGGCGACTGCCGAAGCCGCGCGCCGCAGCGCAGAACAGAACGGCCGCTGCCGGGACGAAGCCGATGACGTTGATGAGCAGCGCGATCGCTGCCACGCCGCCGGAGACCCAGGCCGATGCGGCCCAGCGGCGCGAATCAGGACTCGGTGGCGGGTCTTCGGGCAGCCGCCGGAAACCGCCCGAGACGGCCTCCGCACACAGCAGCAGGCCGACGACGCCCACGAAGGCCGCCACGGCGAACGGGAAGACCTGCGGCCCGAGGATCGCGTAGCCCTTGTCGACCGGGAAACGGGCGGCGCCCGCCCCGAGCGCGATCGCGAGCCCGACCATGAACAGCCCCAGACCCAGGTGAGGGGCGTGAAAGCGCTGCGCGTTCATCTCAGATCAACCCGACCTTGACCAGCATCGCGCGCAAGCGCGCGTGTTCGCCGTCGACGAAGTTGGTGAACTCGTCGCCGGTCAGCAGGCTCGGATTCCAGGCATTGCCCTTGAGGTTCTCCTGCCACGACTTCGTCTTGGTCGCGGCCACCACGGCATCGGTCAGTTCCTTGCGCTGCGCAGGCGTCAGGCCCGCGGCGCCGTAGACGCCGCGCCAGTTGCCGATCTCCAGATCGACACCCTGCTCCTTCAGCGTGGGGGCGTTGACGCCGGGCATGCGCGTCGGCGAGCCGACCGCGAGCACGCGGAACTGCCCCGACTCGATGTACTTCGACAGCTCGGCATAGCCACCGGTGATCGCGGTGATGTGGCCGCCGAGCGTCGCGGCCACCACTTCGCCGCCGCCACCGAACGGGATGTAGTTCAGCTTGTCGATCGGCACGCCGATCGTGCTTGCGAGCTGGGCGATGCCGATGTGATCGACCGAGCCCTTGGAGCCGCCGCCCCACTTCACGCTGGTCGGGTCCTTCTTGAACTCGGCGAGCAGGTCGGTCAGCGTCTTCTGCGGCGCGTCCTTGCGCACGGCGATGACGTTGTACTCGGTGAACAGGCGCGCGATCGGCGTCGCATTGGCGAGCGTGATCTGAGGCTTGTTCTGCACGACGCCCGTCACCATGATTGCGCCCATCACGCACAAGGCGTTGACGTCGCCCTTGGAGCCGTTGACGAACTGGGCCAGTCCGAGCGTGCCGCCAGCCCCGCCCTTGTTCTCGTAGGTGGCGCCCTTGGCCACGCTGGCTTCCTGCATCGCCTTGCCGAGACTGCGCGCCGTCTGGTCATAACCGCCGCCGGTGCTGCCCGGGGCCATGAATTTCACCGTCTCCAATGAGTGCGCAGGAATGGCCGCACAAAGGACGGCCACGGCAGCCAACGAGCGTAGCGGTCTGAACAGGATTGAAAGGCTCATCACGATGTCTCCATATTGCGTTCTATAAACATAAAAAGCACTGAGGGGCGAACGAGAGCCGCAACAGGGCGGTGAAGAAGTCAGGACCTAGGAGGCGAGAAAACGTCGCCGCCAAACACCTTGCCGCGGCGCGCGCCTTCGAGATGTGCACGCATCAGGCTGGCAGCCGTCAGGGGATCGCCGCCTTCGATGGCATCGAGGATCTGCAGGTGTTCCTGCGCCTGCGTCTGACGCGGCGAGCGCGCTCGCGCCTGGCGGTACTCGACCAGGCGGCGCAGCTGGTCCGTTCGCCGCACCGACTGCAGGATGAAGCGGTTGCCCGACCACTTGGCCAGGGTTTCGTGAAACTGGCTGTTCGACTCGAAGAGCTCGATCGGGGTCATCGTCTGCCACCCCGACCCCGCGATGAACTCCTGCTGGCGGCGCAGCGACGCGAGTTCGGACGGGTCGGCCCGGAAGCCGGCACTCATCAGGCCCGTCGGCTCGATGGCTGCCCGGAACACGTAGCTCTCTTCGTAGGCCTGTGGCGAATCGATCAGCGGCTGAAACTCCCAGCCGTGACCGACCGACTTCTCGATCCAGCCTTCCTGCTGGATGCGGGAGAGCACCTTGCGCAGCGGGCTGCGCGCCACCTCGTACAGGCGCATCAGGTCGGCCTCGTTGATCACGTCGGGCAGGTGGTGCCCGAGGCGGTCCTCGGCGATGCGCAGGTACAGCGGATCGTCCGGTTGCGCCGAGAACTGCTTCGCGACGGCGGCGAAGCTGGCGGCGTCCTTGTTGAGGAAGAAGCCACGGTTCAGGTCGTGGCTCAGCATGCCGAGCTCGGCCAGGTGACGCAGCGCGACGTTGACCGGCGAGCGCGACGTGCCGATCTGCTCGGCCAGCAGGCTCTCCGCCAGATGCGCACCGGCTTTGAGGTTCTCGCGGCGCGCGATGGCGACGATCTCGCGGGCGACTCGGGTCTGGAGCGGCGTCAGTTCCATGGTGGCAGATGGCTTCGCGGTCTTTGCACTGCCGCCATGGTAGCCAGGGCGCCGCGCCCGCCCCATGGGGCGGGAACGTCGGCTCGGCCGCGTCGCCGGAACGCTGTGCCGCATCATGCTGTGGCTCAGTCGAGGCGAACGCCGATCTGCTTGATCAGCTTGGACCACTTGTCGTTCTCGCTGGCGATCAGCTTCGCGAACTCCTTCGGGCCCGCACCGACCGGCTCGTAGAGTTGCGATGCGAGCTTGCTGGCAATCTCGGGGGTCTTGAGCGCCTTGTCGAAGGCCTTGTAGAGCACCTCTACAGTGGCGGGCGCCGTCGACTTCGGCACCACGATGCCCGCCCAGGACGTCGCCTCGTAACCCGCCACCCCGCTCTCGGCCACGGTCGGCACATCGGGCAGCGATGCCGCCCGCTTGGCCGAGGTCACGGCCAGCGCGCGCAGCTTGCCCGACTTGATGTGCGGAAGCGTCGCCAAGGGGTCGGCGATCGCCGAATCCACTTCACCGCCGAGCAGCGCGGTGAGGGCCGGTCCGCCGCCCTTGTACGGCACATGCAGCAGATCGATCTTCGCCAGCGCCTTCAACATCTCGCCGCCAAGATGATTGCCGCTGCCGTTGCCGGCGGTCGCGTAAGTGTGCTTGCCCGGACTCTTTCGCGCCAGCTCGATGAACTCGGCCATGGTCTTGGCCGGCATGCGGTCGGGGTTGACCGCGACGATGTTCGCCACGGAGGTCAGCCAGATCACCGGCTGCGCGTCGGCGACGGCGTAGCCCGGCTTGGCGTACAGGTGCGGGTTGAGCGCCATCGTCGACAGGTTGACGAAGGTGACGGTGTAGCCGTCCCCCGGCGCGGCCAGGCCTGCAGCCGTACCGATGTTGCCGGCCGCGCCGCCGCGGTTGTCGACGATCACCGTCTGGCCCAGCGCCTCCTGCAACTTGCCCTGCAGCGTGCGACACAAGGCGTCTGCCCCGCCGCCCGCCGGTTGAGGCACCAGCAGCGTCACCGGCTTGGACGGATAGCGGTCCTGCGCCCACAGCGAAGGCGAAGCCAGAACGACGCCCCCTCCCAGCAGAGTCTTCAAGGCGCGGCGGCGGCGAATGTCAGTCATGGTGTCTCCGTGAGTCGGATCAAAGATCGGTTTGCGTTTTGCGTTTCGTGATCATAGAATGCACTTAATCGACACGCAAGCCAAAACGCTGCAGATACGGAGAAACCCTGATGAACACACCCTTCGTTGTCCTTCCCGATCAACTCCACCGCGTCGTCGATGTGCGCGGCGTTGTCGAGACCCGCCATCCGGGCACATTCGATCGCATGCCCTTCACGGCACGCGTCTTCGCCGAAAACGTGGTTCGCAAGGGCGAACCGGCGACGTGGGACGCGGCGCTCGAGCAGATCGTGCTGGGGCGCAGCGACGCCGACTTCCCGTTCTTTCCCGCGCGAGTGGTGCTGCAGGACTTGCTCGGCACGCCGGCACTCGTCGACCTGGCGGGTCTGCGCGACGCCGTGGCGGAAGCCGGCGGAGACCCGCGCACCGTGAACCCGGTCGTGCCGACCCAGCTTGTCGTCGATCACTCGCTCAATGTCGAAGTCGGCGGCATGGAGCGCGACGCGATGGCGCGCAACATGAACATCGAGCAACGCAAGAATGCCGAGCGCTTCGAGTTCCTCGCCTGGGCCAAGCGCGCCTTCCAGAACGTCGACGTGGTGATGCCGGGCAACGGCATCCTCCACCAGATCAACCTCGAACGCATGTCGCCGGTGGTTCAGGTGCACGACGGTGTGGCCTTCGTCGACACCCTGGTCGGCACCGACAGCCACACGACGATGATCGACGCGCTCGGCGTCGTCGGATGGGGCGTCGGCGGAATCGAGGCCGAGTCGGTGATGCTGGGCCGCCCGATCTGGATGCGCCTGCCCGAGATCGTCGGCGTCGAGCTCACGGGTAAGCGACAGAGCGGCGTGCAGGCCACCGACCTGGTGCTGGCATTGACCGAGTACCTGCGCGGCGAGAGGGTGGTCGGCACGATCCTCGAGTTCCACGGCGCCGGCGCCGATCAGCTTCCGCTGGCCGATCGCGCGACGATCTCCAACATGGCGCCGGAGTTCGGCGCCACGGCGGCGATGTTCTCGATCGACGAGCGCACGCTCGACTTTCTGCGCCTCACCGGACGCCACCCGTCGCTGATCCGCCTGGTCGAGGCCTATGCGCGCCAGCAGGGGCTGTGGTCGGACACCCTGCGCAACGCGGAGTACAAGCGCGTGCTGCGCTTCGACCTGAGCACGGTCGGCAGAGCGATTGCCGGCCCGGCCAATCCGCACCAGCGCATCCCGCTGCAGCAGTTGGCGGCGAAGGGCATCGCCAGGCCCGCCGGTTCGCGCGACGAGGCGCATGCCGACGGCCCGTTGCCCGAAGGCGCCGTGGTGATTGCGGCGATCACCAGCTGCACCAATACCTCGAACCCACGCAACCTGATCGCCGCCGGGCTGGCCGCACGCAAGGCCGCATCGCTGGGGCTGCAGCGCAAGCCGTGGGTCAAGACCTCGTTCGCCCCCGGTTCCAAGGCGGTCGAGAAGTACCTCGACGCCGCCGGTCTGACCGAGCCGCTTCGCCAGCTCGGCTTCGGCATCGTGGGCTTCGGCTGCACGTCCTGCAACGGCATGTCGGGCCCGCTGCCCGCGGCCATCGAGGAAGAAATCCTGGCGCGCAAGCTGCACACCGTGGCCGTACTGTCGGGCAACCGCAACTTCAACGGCCGGATCCATCCGCGCGTGAAAGAGGCGTTCCTTGCGTCTCCCGCGCTGACGGTGGCCTACGCAATCGCCGGCACGATCCGCATCGACATCGAGAACGAGCCGCTGGCCCGCGATGCCAGCGGCAAGGACGTGCGCCTCGCCGACCTGTGGCCCAGCGACGCCGAGATCGACGCCGTCCTGGCGCAGCACGTGCGCGGCGAGCAGTTCAGCGTCGTGTACGACGAGATGTTCGGCAACGGCGCGGCCGCGCGTTCCGCCGGCGATGTCCCGCCGCGCTTCGCGTGGCGAGAGGACAGCACCTACATCCGCCGCCCGCCCTACTGGCAGGCCCAGCTGACCGAGGCGCCGCGCGGCCGTGACATGCGCGCCATCGCGCTGCTCGGCGACAACATCACCACCGACGATCTGTCGCCGTCCGGCGCGATCCTGCCGGAAAGCGCCTCCGGCCAGTACCTGATCGCCCACGGTGTGCAGCCGGCGGACTTCAACTCCTACGGCACCCGGCGCGGCGATCACGTGGTGGCGGTTCGCGCGACCTTTGCAAACAACCGGCTGAAGAACGAGATGACGCCCGGCACTGAAGGCTCGTTCACGCGCCTGGAACCCGAGGGCACCGTCCAGCCCTTGTTCGACGCGGCCCAGAAGTACCTCGAGCGCGGACAGGAACTGGTGGTGATCGCCGGCAAGAACTACGGCTGCGGCTCCTCGCGCGACTGGGCCGCCAAGGGTGTGCGCCTGCTAGGTGTGCGTGCCGTGATTGCCGAGACCTTCGAACGTATCCACCGTACCAACCTGGTCGGCATGGGCGTTCTGCCGCTCGAGTTCGACTCGGGCACGACGCGCAAGACGCTCGGCATCGACGGCAGCGAGACTTTCACGATCGAGGGCCTCGGCGCGGCGCCGGCACCGGGCAGCGTTCTCACGCTGGTGATTCAGCGACGCGACGGCAGCACGACACGCACACCGGTGAAGTGCCGCATCGACACCCATGAAGAGCAACAGGTGTTCGAAGCCGGCGGATTGCTGCCGCGCATCGGCAACGAGCTCCGTCGCGCCGCCTGATCGGACATGGGCACGACGCTGGCCTTCGTCGGCAGCCGCACGACCCGCGAGCGCCTGGCGCGCGGCGTCGGGCTGAGCGTCTACGAAGTCGAACCTGACATGGCGCGCTGGACCTTGCGGCAGACGATCGAACTCATCAATCCGTCATACCTGCTCGTCGACGCGGTGCGTCGCACGCTCTACGCCGTGCACGGCGACTACAGCGATGCCAGCAGCTTCACGATCGAAGAAGACGGCCGGCTGCGCCTGCTGAGCCAGCGACCGACACGCGGGCGCAACCCGGTCCACCTCGACGCCTCGCCGGATCGGTGGCATGTGGTGGTGGCGAACTACGCCAGCGGATCGGTGAGTGCGCTCTCGATCGGCTCGAACGGTGAACTCGTCGAACCGGTGGCATCGCTGCAACTGGAAGGCGTTCCTGGTCCTCGCCATGGCGACCAATCCGGATCGCATCCACATCAGGTGATCCGCTGGCCCGGCACTGGCCTGTTCATCGTCCCGAACAAGGGGCTCGATCGCGTGCAAGTCGTGCGACTTGCCGCGAACGGCGACTTGTCGCTCGCCGGCGAGGCGACAACCGCACCCGGCGCCGGGCCCCGCCATGCCGCCTTGGATCCCGAGTCAGGCCTGCTGTGGGTCTGCAACGAACTGGACTCGACCGTCACGACGTTTCGGTTCGACCCACCAAGTGCACGGCTCGTCGCGCTCGGTACGACGCCACTTCTGCCGCCCGGCTACCACGGCACAAGCACCTGTGCCGGTATCGTGAAGCGTGGGCCATCGTTGTTCGTGTCAAACCGGGGGCACGACTCGATCGTCACGATGAAGATCGATGCGCGGACCGGGCTGCCGGAGCCAGTCCAATGGACGCCGACCTTGGGCACGACACCACGCTTCATCACCCTCTCCCCGGACGGCACGCAACTGCTCGTTGCCAACGAAGGCAGCGACAGCATCGTCCGCCACCGAATCAACAGCGATGGACTGCTCGATGTCGGCGAAGTCGTCGCCACGACGGGAAGCCCGGTGTGCATCGCCTTTGTCCCCTTCCAGCCCTGACCCGAGGAACCTTCCGATGACCCGTCAACTCCGAATTCCCGCCGTGTACATGCGCGGCGGCACCAGCAAGGGCGTGTTCTTCCTCGCCTCCGACCTGCCGAGTGACCCTGCAGAGCGCGACCGCCTGCTGCTGCGCGTGATCGGCAGCCCCGACCGCTACGGCAAGCACATCGATGGAATGGGCGGCGCGACCTCGAGCACCAGCAAGGTCGTGATCCTGTCGCGGTCGACTCGCACCGATTGCGACGTCGACTACCTGTTCGGTGCCGTCGCCGTCGATGCTCCCGTCATCGACTGGTCGGGCAACTGCGGCAATCTGAGCGCCGCAGTCGGCCCGTTCGCCATCAGTTCGGGGCTGGTCGCCGCACCCGCCGATGGCCCGGCACTCGTGCGCATCTGGCAGGCGAACATCAACAAGAAGATCCTGTCGCATGTGCCGATGCAGGGCGGGGAGGTCGTGGAACTGGGTGACTTCGAGCTCGACGGTGTCACCTTCCCTGCGGCCGAGATTCGCCTCGAGTTCCTCGACCCGGCCGCCGACGAAGGTGACGGAGAAGGCGGCGCCATGTTCCCGACCGGCAAGAAACTCGATCGTCTCGACGTGCCTGGCCTCGGCTCCGTGGAAGCGACACTGATCAACGCCGGCAATCCGACGATCTTCGTCGAAGCAGCGAGCCTTGGCCTCACGGGCACCGAGCTTCAGCCCCAGGTCAACGGCAACCAGGAGCTCCTGGCCGTCGCCGAAGCGGTACGCGCCTGCGGTGCGGTTGCGATGGGCCTGGTCGCGACCACGCAGGAGGCGACCGAGCGGCGGCCGCATACGCCGAAGCTCGCGTTCGTCGCCAAGCCTCATGACTACGTGGCATCGGACGGCAAACCCGTTCCCGCCGGCTCGATCGATCTGCTGGCGCGCATCTTCTCGATGGGGCAACTGCACCATGCGATGACGGGCACCGGCGCAGTCGCGATTGCCGCGGCCGCCGCCATTCCCGGCACGCTGGTGCATCGCGTGGCACCCGTGGGCGACGATGGCCGCGTGCGCTTCGGGCACCCCTCCGGTTCACTAAGCGTCGGGGCCGAAGCACGCGAGCGCGAAGGCACCTGGGAGGTCGTCAAAGTCATGATGAGCCGCTCTGCCCGTCGCCTGATGGAAGGGCACGTCCGCGTGCCGCCCACCGCGTCATGAGCGACCTTGCTGCAGTCCTGCAGGATCTGGCCCCCACCGGGCGCGTGCGGGCGGCGATCAACTTCGGCAATCCTGTACTGGCTCACCCCGACAAGGCGAACGGCGAACCCACCGGCGTGTCGGTGGACCTCGCCCGCGAGATCGCCGCACGTCTCGGCGTAGGTATCGAGTTGGTGACTTTCGATGCCGCCGGCAAGGTGACGGCGGCGGTGAAGACCGGCGTCTGGGACATCGCCTTTCTGGCGATCGATCCGGCGCGCGCGGTAGACATCACATTCACAGCACCGTACGTCGTGATCGAAGGCAGCTATATCGTGCGAGAGGATTCGCCGCTTCGATTCATCGATGATTTCGACCGCGCCGACATTCGCATCGCGGTGGGGCGCGGTGCTGCCTACGACCTGTTCCTCAGCCGGGCGCTGAAGCAGGCGAAACTCGTGCGCGCCGACACGTCGGCAGGTGCCGTCGATCTCTTCGTCGATTCAGGACTGGACGCCGCGGCCGGCGTGCGCCAGCCCTTGCTGGCCTATGCCGAGCAGACCCCGGGCTTTCGCGTCATTCCGGGGCGCTTCACCGTCATCGAGCAAGCGGTATGTGCGCCGCGAGGCCGTGAAGCCGGTGTTGTGTGGCTGCGCAGTTTCGTCGAGGAGATGAAGGCCTGCGGCTTCGTCGCCGCGGCGCTGGAACGCCACCAGCAGCGAGATGCCGCCGTGGCACCGCCCGCCGACCGAGGCAGCCCGATCTGAAGGAGTCTCCATGGACCTGCCCGCTCACCAGCTCACGATGACCGTGCTCATGACACCCGACACGGCCAACTTTGCCGGCAACGTTCATGGCGGCACCATCCTCAAGCTGCTCGACCAGGTGGCCTACGCCTGTGCCAGCCGGTACGCGGGCAGCTATGTGGTGACGCTATCGGTCGACCAGGTGATGTTCCGCCAGCCGGTGCACGTGGGCGAACTGGTGACGTTTCTGGCGAGCGTCAACTCCACCGGTACCTCGTCGATGGAGGTCGGCATCAAGGTCGTCGCACAGAACATCCGCTCGCAGGAGACGCGGCACGTCAACAGTTGCTTCTTCACGATGGTGGCCGTCGACGACGACCGCAAGCCGATCCCGGTGACGCCGCTGCGCCCCTTCACGCCCGACGAGAAGCGACGTCACGCCGCCGCCATCGTCCGCAAGGAACTGCGGCACGAGTTCGAACGGCGAGCCGCGGGTCGGTCGGCAGCGGGCTGACACTCTCATTTGGCTTCGATCGAACGAAGGCGCCGATCATGAACGACGCTCCTGGTCGGCTCACGCAGACGGTCTCGCTGGTGTCTTCTGTGAACAAGCACCTCCGCTGGTCGAGGCCAAACGCCTGAGCGCCGCTTCGAGACAATGAGAGGCTCGGACTCGTCAGCGGCATCCCGCCTTTCGCATTCACGCCACGGCAAGATCTCCGGGCGCGTCATGATGCACCGCTTGTGGTCGGATCCGGGTGGCCACAAACGGCTGCTTCGTGGACGCGGAACTCGATAGAGGTCGGTCCGAGCGTCGGCCAGCTTTGGCGATGCACGAAAGGCGGGTTTGGGTCGGGTTCAGCCGGTCGCCGCCAGCAGGAGCAGCCGTTCACACGCTCCCGTGCACCAGTGACTGTCGAGCGGCAGCTATGCAGCCAGGACATGTCGGTGGAGGCCACGCCGTGAATGACCGGTCTCAGCGGTTACAGTCCTTGGGGCTTCGACGGCGACCGTCTCAGTTCAGTCTTGAACGCCCGCTCGCCCAGTTCTACAAGCGCCGGAGCCACGCCCGTCTTTGGCCACTTCAAACCGGCAAGCCGATTGCAGGCACACTCCGCGGCATGAAAAACGTCATGTCCAAGCGCCCGGGCTGGTTCATCGCCGTGATCATCATTCTTCTGCTGTGGGCAGTGGCGGGCGTGGCGTCTCTCGGGGCCCACGTCTTCGCCGGCGAGAAGATGGCGGCAGAACAGGGTGCATGGGATCTTGCCTACCACCGGGCGCTGCCAGCCTGGTTCGCCTGGGACTATGCATTGGCCACTCTGGCCGCCTTGGCAGGCGCCATCGCGCTCTTGATGCGCTCCCGGCAAGCCGTACAGCTTTACGTTGTGTCTTTGGTCGCAGTGGTGATCCAGTTCGGCTATGTGTTCGTTCGCACCGACCTGTTGGCGCACAAGGGCGCGGCGGCGACGGTGCCGTTCCCTGTTTTCATCGCGCTGATGGGTTGCGCGCAGGTCGTTCTGGCGCGTGTGGCGGCCAAGCGCGGCTGGCTGGACTGAATGCGTAGACGAGACCGCGCGAATCGAATCCGAAGCGCCTGACCATGGAGTCGCCGGCGCGGCGCTCTCCCCGCCAACGCCCGGACTCGTGCGCAGAGGTCCAGCGAGTTGCAGATCTTGCTCCTCGACCGGCCCGGTACATTCAGTCCCTGGAGCAGGTCATGCGAGACGAAGATTCCGACGATGACTGGGCGGCGGACGATGCCGCGGAGACTGCCGACCGAGAGCGCAAGAAGGAGCCCCCGCCGGCGATCAGCGGCGAAGAGTTCCTCGCCTGGCGATCTCCCCGCTTGGTGGCCAATGGCCCGACGCGCCTCGACAACCCACTCTGGCACTGGCTAGTCCGGACTCGGCATTCTGGCTACAGCGCCAACGCGGCGATGGGCGGACCGTCTTCGTCGACCGCCGGACCGACGTGGTGTTTCGATCGCTTCGGCAAGAGCGAGACGGCGCTTCCGGATGGCCGGATCGTGCACATCGCCGGCGAGCACGAGGACTACTATGACCCCGACTTCTACATCTACAACGATGTCGTCGTCATTGGCCCCGATGGCTCCATCGAGATCAATGGCTATTCGCGGGATGCCTTTCCTCCCACCGACTTTCACAGCGCCACGCTGGTGGCAGACGCCATCTTCATCATCGGCTCTCTGGGGTATCCATATCAACGAGTCGTGGGGTCGACACCCGTCCTCCGACTTCAGGTCAGCTCCATGAAGATCGAGCCAGTCGCAACGACTGGCAATGCTCCCGGCTGGATTCATCGGCACAGCGCGAAGCTCGCCGAAGACGGTGAGACGATCCTGGTGCGCGGCGGCGAACTGTGGCTTGGCAGCGAGCGCACCATGCAGGAGAACATCGATGCCTGGTCACTTCACACGGCAACCGGCGTATGGACCCGGTTGAGTGCGCTCGACTGGCAGCGGTGGACGATGCTGCGCAAGGACCGCAAGAGAAATCGCCTTTGGGACACCCGGCAGGAGCGTTGGAGGCGCGATCACGCCTCACTTGGCCTCGACAGCTACTGGAACTACGCCGAGGCGCCAGACTTCGATGCGCTCGATGCGTTGTACCGACCACACCCCGCCTCGCCTGCGCCAACGGAAGGCCGGGAGCACAACGTCTTCCTGACCACGATCGATGGTGTCACGGTCAGGTTCAAGGAAGACGCATGGTCCGTGCAAGCCACTGTCGAAGGTCGGCTCTCGAACGGACGCCTCGAAGAGCTTCAGCGCGCGACGATCTCCACGCTCGAGAAGCTAGACGCAAGTGAGTGGGAGATCGAATCCGGCTGAGGCTGCGAGACTCCGTTCCGGCTGCGTGCCGTGCTCGAAGAGTCTCCGAATGCCCCGCCCTGCTCGTTCGCCGCGTTCATGCCGACGCTGAAGGGTCTGACCGTGGAGTTGCAGAGCCCGACAACATATGCGTCCTTCGGCGTTGACCCGCAACGACTGCGCAGCATCGTGCTCTCGGTCTGCATGCCCCGGGGCAAGGCCCGCGCGAGCGATCTGCCGGCCTACAACGCCAAAGTTTTGGCCGAAGAACGCTTGCCCATGGTCTTCCTGGTTCACGACGAGTTCGCGGACTGGATGCTCGACGACGCCAACTAGGGCGCGGTGGGGGCGGCGGTGCAGCGCCTGGGCGTGAAGGCGCGCGCGGCCGGTATCCATCTGATCTTCGCGGCGCAGCGCCCAGACAAGGACGTGATGCCGATGCAGCCAACTGCACAGATTGACCAAGTGCAATCTCTTCGTTCCCATCGAGCGCGAAGCCACGGTCCAAGAAGCCGGAAGCAGCGGCGCGAGGAGGATCTAGTGCAATCCGCATGCTTCCGCGCCAGTGCAAAGCGATCCTTCAAGTCGCAGCAAGGCCCATCCCCTTTGGGCCGCACCTCACTTCAGCGGACCGCTCTGCCGCCGTTCAGCAGCCGCAGGCCGTTGAACACGACGAGCAGGCTGGCACCCATGTCGGCGAACACCGCCATCCACATGGTCGCGTTGTCGAACAGCGCCAGCAGCAGGAACACGAGCTTGATGCCCAGGGCCAGCGCGATGTTCTGCCACAGGATCGTGTGCGTGCGCCTCGACAGCCGGATCGTCTCCGGCACCTTGCGCAGGTCGTCGTCCATGATCAGCACGTCGGCCGCTTCCTTGGCGGTGTCGGTGCCGGCCGCGCCCATCGAGAAGCCGATCGCCGCCGCCGCCAGGCTGGGCGAGTCGTTGACCCCATCGCCGACCATGCCGACAGGCCCGCTGCGGCCGAGCCGCTCGACGACCTGCTGCTTGTCCTGCGGCAGCAGGTTGGCCTCGACCTCCTCGATGCCCACCTGCTGCGCGATGTGCCGGGCGGTCGTCGGGTTATCGCCGGTCAGCATGACGGCGCGGACGCCGAGCGCCTTCATGCCGGCGATGGCCTCCCGGCTGCTCGCCTTGGTCGTGTCGGCGACCGCGAACAGCGCCAGCACGCCCTGCGTGTTGGCCAGCACGGACAGCGTGCGCCCCTGTGCCTCGTGGGCCTGCATCTGCGCCTCGAGCGCCGGCGAGCACTGGCCGCGCTCGTGGATCCAGCGGTGGTTGCCGAGCACGAAGTCGTGTCCGTCGACGCGGCCCTGCACGCCGCGCCCCGGCTCGGCGGCGAAGTTCTCGACACCGACCGCCTCGCCATCCAGCCCGGAGGCAACCGCCTTCGACACCGGATGGTCCGACCGGGCCGCCAGGCTGTGCGCGATGCGCAGGGCCTGCGCTGCGGGCAGCAGGTCGTTGAGAACTTCCTGCGCGACGAGCTTCGGCCGGCCTTCGGTCAGCGTGCCGGTCTTGTCCAGCGCGACGATCTTCAACTGGCGCGCCTGCTCGAGGAAGACCCCACCCTTGACCAGGATGCCGCGTCGCGCCGCCGCGGCCAGCCCGCTGACCACCGTCACCGGCGTCGAGATGACCAGCGCGCAGGGACAGGCGATGACGAGCAGCACCAGCGCCTTGTAGATGGCCGTCGGCCACGGCCAGCCGAGCAGCAGTGGTGTGCCGACGGCAACGGCCAGCGCCAGCACGAACACCGCCGGCGTGTAGACGGTGGCAAAACGATCGACGAAGCGCTGCGTCGGCGCTCGCTGACCCTGGGCCTGCTCGACCGCGTGGATGATGCGGGCGAGCACGGTGTCGCCGGCCGGCCGGGTGACCTCGAACTCCAGCGAACCGCCCTGGTTGATGGTGCCCGCGAAGACCTCGTCGCCCGGCCCCTTGTCGACCGGCATGCTCTCGCCGGTGACCGGCGCCTGGTCGACGGCGCTCTGCCCGGCCAGCACCCGGCCATCGAGTGCCAGACGTTCGCCGGGCCTGACCCGCACGCGGGCCCCGACCGCGATGTCGGCGGCGTCGACGGTGGCCCAGGAGCCATCGGCCTGGCGGACCTCGGCCTGGGGCGGCGACAGCGCCAGCAGGCCGGCGATGGCGTTGCGCGCACGTTCGACGGAGCGGGCCTCGATCAGTTCGGCCAGCGAGTACAGCGCCATCACCATCGCCGCCTCGGGCCACTGGCCGATGGCGAACGCGCCGATGACGGCCACCGACATCAGCGCGTTGATGTTCAGCTGCGCATGCAGCAGCGAGGCCAGCCCCTTGCGGAACACCGACAGGCCCGACAGCGCGATGGCGCCGGCGGCAACGGCCATGCCGGCGACCCTCCAGCCCAGCGTCTCGGGGGCGAAGAAGTGAACCAGCTCCGCCGCGACGGCCACCACCAGCGCCGCGACCAGCCGCCACAGCTCGGCGCGCTGCGCCCTCGCCGTGTCGCCGGCAGCCGGTGGCGCGGACAGCGTCTGCGCGCTGAACCCGGCGCCTTCGACGGCCGCGATGACACCGGGCCACGCGGCCGGCGGCGCATCGACCGCCAGCACGCGGCCCGGCAGGTCGAACTGCAGCCGCGCCTGCGGGAAGCCTTCCAGCGCACGGCGGATCTGCAGCTCTTCGGTCGGGCAGTCCATCGCCGGAATGCGCAGCAGCAGCCCTGCGGGCAGCGGCGCAGCGGAGGCGGCAGGCGCCGCACAGGCCGCCGAGCCGCAGCAGCCGGGGTCGTGAGCGTGGTCGTGGGCGTGATCCGATGAACCACCGTGGTCGTGGTGGTGATGGTCGTCGTGGCTGTGAGCGGGGTGGGACATGGGCAGTCGTGCAGCGATCGGGGGCATTGGAAGCCCTGTAGCTGCTACAGAGTCAAGCCCCGTACACTCGATCGGGATATCGCAGAGGACCGTTCATGAAGATCGGCGAACTGGCGACGGCCTCGTCCACCGCCATCGAGACCATCCGCTACTACGAGCGCGAGGGCCTGCTGCCGCCGCCGCGGCGCAGCGAAGGCAACTTCCGGCTCTACGAGGCACCGCACCTGGAGCGGCTGCAGTTCATCCGCCACTGCCGTGGCCTGGACATGTCGCTGGACGAGGTACGCGTGCTGCTGCGCTTCAAGGACGCACCCGGGCAGGACTGCGGCGATGTCAATGCGCTGCTGGACCAGCACATCGGCCATGTCTCCACACGCATCCGCGAACTGCGCAGCCTCGAGCGCCAGCTGAAGGAACTGCGGCAACGCTGCAGCGCCTCCCGCTCGGCCGAACAATGCGGCATCCTCGCGGGGCTGGCCGAGGCGTCGCAGGAAGCCTCGGCACCCGCCCGGGACGGCAGGCACCTGCGCTCGGTGCACGGGCGCTGAGCCCGGGCCTGTCGATCCGCGCGATTCCCGTTCGTCGTGCCAGGAGCCGCCACCGCGCGGCGGCATCCTCCCTCACCCCGCACGCGACCCGCAGGAGAACACCATGACCCCGGCCAACACGATCTGTCTCTGGTACGACGGCACCGCCCTGGACGCCGCCCGCTTCTATGCCGCGACCTTCCCCGACAGCGCGGTGGGCACGGTGTTCCGCGCGCCCAGCGCCTACCCGATGGGCAAGGAGGGCGACGTGCTGACCGTCGAGTTCACGGTGATCGGCATTCCCTGCCTGGGCCTCAACGGCGGCCCGATGTTCAAGCACAGCGAAGCCTTCTCGTTCCAGGTCGCCACCGACGACCAGGCCGAGACCGACCGGCTGTGGAACGCGATCATCGACGGCGGCGGCCAGCCCAGCGAATGCGGCTGGTGCAAGGACAAGTGGGGCCTGTCGTGGCAGATCACGCCGCGTGCGCTGACCGCGGCGCTGGCCGATCCCGACCGCGCAGCGGCCAAACGTGCCTTCGACGCGATGATGACGATGGGCAAGATCGACATCGCGACGATCGAGGCGGCGCGACGGGGCTGAGGGGGCAGCGTCGCCCTCAGGCGGCGACGATCACGTGCGCCTGGATCTTGCCGGCCACCAGGCCGCTGCCGTGACGGCGGGCAATGGCCTGCGTCGCACGCTCGATCGCCAGCGGCAGCAGGCTGGCGTCGCGCGACTCGACCTCGTTGCGCAGCGGCGTGCCATGGCAGTAGGCCGTCGCGGCCGCTGCCGCCGAAGGCGCGCGGCTCACCGCCGCGCGGGTCTCGATCGTGATGTCGGCGAAGCCGGCGCGGCGCAGTTCCTCGCGGATCCGCGCGACGTCGTGATAACCGTGCGGCGTGCGGGCCAGGAAGCGCGGCGGGTCGTCGGGGAACAGCGTGGCGACGGCGTTCGTCACGTCGTCGGCGAAGTCGTTCTCCTCGATGCGGTCCCAGACGTTGAACACGAATCGGCCGCCCGGCCGCAGCACGCGCCGGGCCTCGGCGTAGCCGGCGATCCGGTCGGGAAAGAACATCGCGCCGAACTGGCAGCAGACGACGTCGAAGGAGGCGGCCTCGAAGGGCAGCTGCAGCGCATCGGCCTGCCGCCATTCGATGCGCGCATCGGCGCCCTGGCGCGCGGCCGCATGGTCGAGCATGGGCTGGTTGAGGTCGGTCACCACGTAGCGCGCGCCGGCGCCGAGTTTCGGTGCCAGCGCACGCGTCACCACGCCGCTGCCGGCCGCCGTCTCCAGCACCGCGCCGGGCGAGAAGGCCGCGACACGCTCGGCCATGTCGGACGCGTAGGCCTCGAAGATGAGCGGCACCATCAGCGTGTCGTAGGCCTTCGGGATCGCCCCCGCGAACACCTTGTCGGTCTCTGCCATCGGTTTCCTTTCGCAGCGCGCAGCGGCGTGCCGAGGAATGGTGGCCGGGCCTGCCAGCCGCGTCAACGCGGCCTCGGGCCGGGGCGCCGATTTCATGAGTTTTCATGGCCCGTGAAGGACGCGCCTGCACCCTCGCCGGAACACTGCCCGCAACCCATCCACGAGGCAGTTCCATGCAGTCCATCGACCACACCGGCGGCTTCATCGTCGCCATCCTCGTCTTCCAGCTGATTCCCGGCCCGGGCACGCTGGCGATCCTGCGCGCCACCAGCCAGTACGGCATGAAGGCCGGTTTTGCATCGGTCTCGGGCACGCTGCTCGGCGGCCTGCTGTGCATGCTGGCAGCGGCCAGCGGCCTGGAGGCGGTGTTCCGCGGCAGCCCCGGGGCCTTGCACCTGCTGCAGACCGCGGGCTCGCTGTACCTGGCCTGGATGGGCTGGCGGCTGATCGACAACCGCGCCCACGCCGGCGGCCGCGCCGGCGTCGCCGCGCCCGGCTGGGGCCGGCACCTGCGGCAGGCGCTGGCGATCAGCCTGACCAACCCGAAGGTGATCCTGTTCTACTTCGCGCTGCTGCCGCTGTTCTTCCGCGCACCGATCACGGCCGAGTCGCTCGGCACCATGGTGGCCTGCGTCTCGGGCATCAGCCTGATCTACCAGGGCGGCCTGGTGGTGGCCGGCCATGCCGTGGCGCGCCGGCTCGGCCGCCTGCCGTCGGCACGGCGGGTGGCGCAGCGTGCCGCGGGCCTGTGCCTGATCGCCTTCGCGGCCAAGCTGCTGTTCTTCTAGACAGGCTCACGTGCGGCCGCTCGTCGCCGAGCAGCAGGCGATCGGCCGCGTCGGCCGACAACTGTTCGCCACGCTGCATGTCCGCCTGGAACGCCGCGTCGCCGAGTTGCCCGGCAGCGATGCGCTGCGCCTCGCGCCACGGCGCGTGCGCGTCGGCGGGCAGGCTCGCGCCATGGCGTGCCAGGCTGGCGCGATGGTGGCCGAGCAGCATCGCAGCGACCCGCGTGCGCCCGCGCCGCGCCGCCAGCAGCGCGATCACCTGCAGCACGTCCAGCACGTCGAAGCGGCGGCACCACTGCAAGGCCTCGCCGGCGAAGGCCCAGGCCTCGTCGAGGCGGTCGAGGCCGATCAGCGCGTTGAGCCGCTGCACGCGGTTGTGCGCGCCGATCGCGCTGGCCACCTCGGGCACGCCGGGCTGGGCGATCGTTTCGAGCCGCTCCAGCGCCTGCGCGAAGCGGCCCAGGCCGACCAGCGTGGCGACGAGGTTGCTCTGCGCGTTCGCGGCGATCTGGTGCAGCCCGGCGCGCTGCGCGAGCTCGGCCTCGTCCTGCTGGTGCTGCCAGGCCGACTCGAAGTCGCCACGGCGCCGGTACTCGAGCGCCAGGCTGCCGCTGAACACCACCCGGCAGCGCGCCGGCCAGTCGGGGTGGGCATCGAGCAGGTCCTGAGCTTCCTGGCGCGCGGCGGCGAACTCGTCCTCGTCGAGCAGGCGCGAGCGCAGCAGCGGGACCAGGCTCCAGAACAGGCCGCTCGCATCACCACGCTCGCGCTCGATCGCGCAGGCATGGCGCGCCGCCTCGAGCGTGCGCGGGCCGCGCACGAACGACTGGAAGCGCGCCAGCTCGCGCCACCAGGCCGCCTGCACGGCCGCGGCGATGCCGGAGCCCGATCAGCGGCTCGCAAGCCTCGACCCAGGCGGCGGCCTCGCCGAGCCACGGTGTCCAGGTGGCGACGGCACTGGCCGCCAGCGTGAGTTCGACCGCCGCAGCCGGGTCGTGCGCGCGCGCCCAGGCCAGTGCTTCGGGCACGTTGCCGAGCTCGCGCACGGCGACCGCGTCGACCTGCCCGGCCACGGCCTGCGCCATCGTCGTGCACAGCGTGCGAAGCGCGCGCGAGCGCACCGCGTCGCGCTCGCCGCTGGCGTCGAGCTGCTCCAGCGCGTAGGCGCGCATCGTCTCGAGCAGGCGATAGCGCGGCGGGTCTTCGTGAAGGATCGTGACCAGCGATCGATCGACGAGTTCGGCCAGCGTGTCGATCAGCGCCCAGCGATCGTCGCCTTCGTCACCACTCACCGCGACAGCCAGCTCGAGCGAGAAGCCGCTGGCGAACACCGCCAGGCGGCGCAACGCACGCCGGCCCGGCGGCTCGAGCAGGTCGTGGCTCCACTGCATCGCGGCGTGCAGGGTCTGGTGCCGTGCCGGCGCGTCGCGGCGACCGCGCCGCAGCGCGGCCAGGCGCTGGTCGAGCGCCGCGAGCACACCGCTCAGGCCGAGCAAGGGCACCATCGGCGCGGCCATCTCCAGCGCCAGCGGCAAGCCATCGAGACGCGTGCACAGCTGGCGCAGCAGCGGCAGCGCCTCGCGGTCGACCTGGAAGCGCGGGTCGGCCGCGCGCACGCGCTCGAGCAGCATCTGCACCGACGCGGCGGCCAGCGCCTCGTCGTCGCTCAGTGCCTCGGCCGGCGGCGCGAGCGGATCGAGCGGCTGCACCTGCTCGGCGGCGATGCGCAGCGGCATCTGGCTCGTCACCAGCACGGCGAGCGTCGGCGCGGCCTCGCGCAGCAGCCCGACCTGCGCCGCCACGGCGTCGACGACGTGCTCGGCGTTGTCGAGCACCAGCAGCTGCTCGCCGCCGTCGAGCGCAGCCGCCAGCGCCGCGCGGGTCTCGTCGGCCGATCCGTGCGACGGGATGCCCAGCGCGCGGCACAGCGCGCCGTTCAGTTGCGCGGCGTCGGCCAGTGCGGCGAGGTCGACCCAGGCCGTTCGCTCGACCGCGCGCCGGGCAGCCACCGCGCGCGCCAGCGCCGTCTTGCCGACGCCGCCCGGCCCGACCAGCGTGACGCAGGCGCCGGGGTGCAGCGCGGCCTCGAGCCGTTGCCGGTCGGGCTCGCGGCCGAACAGCTGCGGGCCGGGCGGCGGCCGCGGCGCGGCCGGGCGCGCTGCTGCAGCGGAGGCAGCCGCCGCAGCCGGTGCGCTGCCCTGCCGGACCGTCGCGGTGAAGCGGTAGCCGCGCCCGGGCACCGTCGTGATCAGCTCGTTGCCGACCGTCTTGCGCAGTCCGACGATCTGCGCCGCGATGTTGTTCTCTTCCACCACCCGCCCCGACCAGACCTGGTCGAGCAGTTCGCCCTTGGTGACCAGGCTGCCGGCACGCTCCACCAGCACGAGCAGCAGGTCGAAGGCACGGGCACGCAGCACGACGGGTTCGCCGTCGCGCAGCAGGCGGCGCTGCAGCGGCTGGAGCTCGAAGCGGTCGAAGAACAACGGCGAATCGGACATGCGCGGCGAAGCGGGCCTGGGCGTGAAGGCCACGAGACTATCAGGCGTTGGTGGGCCGGCACGCTTTGCGCATAGCATGGCCCTCGTCGAGCATCACAGGACCCTCCGGCCATGCACCCTGCTTCCCTTCTTCCGCCCGGCTACTTCAGCGCCGGCGTCGCCCAGACCGACCCCGTGATCGCGCAGGCGATCGAGCGCGAGAAGGCGCGCACGCGCGGCGTGATCGAGCTGATCGCCTCCGAGAACATCGTCAGCCGCGCGGTGCTCGACGTGCAGGGCTCGATCCTGACCAACAAGACCGTCGAGGGTTACCCCGGCAAGCGCTACCACGCCGGCGCGGTGAACGTCGACGTCGTCGAGGCCACCGCCATCGAGCGCGCCTGCCAGCTGTTCGGCTGCCGCTTCGCCAACGTGCAGCCGCATTCGGGCAGCCAGGCCAACCACGCCGTGCTGCACGCCGTCGCCGAGCCGGGCGACACCATCCTGGCGATGGACCTCAACGCCGGCGGCCACCTGAGCCATGGCGCGGCGGCCAACTTCAGCGGCAAGTGGTTCAAGGTGGTGAACTACGGCGTGCGCGGCAGCGACGGCCTGATCGACTACGACGAGGTGATCGCCCTGGCGCGCCGCCACCAGCCGAAGCTGGTCATCGCCGGCGGCTCGGCCTACGCGCGCGCACTCGACTTCACCGCCTTCCGGCGCGCGGCGGACGCCGGCGGCGCGCGGCTGCTGGTCGACATGGCGCACTTCGCCGGCCTGGTCGCCGGCGGCGCGCACGAGTCGCCCTTCCCCCATGCCGACATCGTCACGACGACCACCTACAAGTCGCTGCGCGGCCCGCGCGGCGCCATCGTGCTGTGGAACGACGAGACCTTGCGCAAGCGCATCAACCAGGCCGTCTTCCCGGGGCTGCAGGGCACGCCGTCGCTGCAGATCGTCGCCGCCAAGGCGGTGGCGCTGGGCGAGGCGCTGCGGCCCGAATTCGCCCGCTACGCCGCCGCGGTGCTGGCCAACGCACGCGCGCTCGCCGCACGGTTGCAGCGCCATGGCTTCGACCTGGTCGGCGGCGGCACCGACACACCGCTGATGCTGGTCGACCTGCGCGCCAAGGGCCTGACCGGTGCGCCGGCCGCACAAAGCCTCGAGCGCGCCGGACTGATCGCCAACATGAACCCGATCCCGTCGGACAGCGCCGACCTGAAGGTCATGTCGGGCCTGCGCTTCGGCGTCTCCGGCGCGACGACACGCGGTCTCGGCGTCGCCGAGTTCGAGGCCATCGGCGACCTGGTCGCGCAGTTGCTCGACGGCCTGCGTACCCACCCCGCCGACAACGGTGAAGCCGAAGCGAAGGTGCGCGCCAGCGTCGGCGAGATCGCGGCGCGCTTCCCGACCTACGACTGAAGCGGTGGGCAGCGAGCGGCGTGCGGCACGCTGCTCATAAGCAAATGAGCAACGCTGCGTTCACGGACCGCAGGCGCGGGCCTAAGGTGCGGAGCTCGTTCCCACCTGCCCCGCGCCCATGCCCGAGCCCGCCGTATCGTTTCCCGACCCCGTGCTCGAGCGCATCGAGCGCATCGCACGCAGCGACGCCTCGGTGCTGGTCGTCGGCGAGACGGGCACCGGCAAGGAGCTCATCGCCCGCCAGCTGCACGCCGCCAGCGGGCGCCAGGGGCCGTTCGTGGCGGTCAACTGCGGCGCCTTCAGCGAGACGCTGATCGACGCCGAGCTGTTCGGTCACGAGAGCGGCGCCTTCACCGGCGCCGCGCAGGCTCGCGCCGGCTGGTTCGAGGCCGCCAACGGCGGCACGCTGTTCCTCGACGAGATCGGCGACCTGCCGGCGGCGCTGCAGGTCAAGCTGCTGCGCGTGCTGCAGGAGCGCCAGGTGGTTCGGCTGGGCTCGCGCAAGCCGATCGCGCTCGACGTGCGCGTGGTCGCCGCGACCAACGTCGACCTGCACCGCGCCGTCGAGGCGCAGCGCTTCCGCGCCGACCTCTACTACCGGCTCGGCGTCGCCACGCTGAGCCTGCCGCCCTTGCGCGAACGCAGCGGCGACATCCTGCCGCTGGCGCGCCACTTCATCGGCGTGCACGCGCCGCGCCTCGGCCTGGGCGAGGTGGCCCTGGCCGCCGACGCCGAAGCCGCCCTGCTCGGCCACGCCTGGCCCGGCAACATCCGCGAGCTGGAGAACGTGGTTCATTTCGCGCTGATCGTCTGCCGGCACGGCAGCGTGCGCGCCGCCGACCTGCGGCTGGCGGCCAATGCTGCAGACGCGGGCCTGCATGCCGCCGCCACGCCCGACGTTTACGACCGGGCCACGCAGGCGCTGGGCGACGCACTGGAGCGTTACCTCGCCGAGGGCGTGCCGGACGCACACCACACGCTCGAGGCCACGCTGGTGCGCTCGGCGTTCCGCCGCGCCGGCGAGAACCAGGTGCATGCCGCGCGGCTGCTCGGCATCAGCCGCAACTCGATGCGCACGTTGCTGAAGCGGCACGGTCTGATTGCCGAGCGCGATGTCGCTCCCGCCATCGAGGCAACACCCCATGTCGTCCGCGCTACCACCTGGCCGGCGCTGGCGGCCTGATCCGACGCCCGGCCCATGCCGCGATCGAACGCCGCCCGCTGCTATCCCTGGGCATTGCAACTGGCCCCACCGTCCCGAAAGGAACTCCATGAGCACCGTGAAAGCCCTGCCGGCGATCGAGCCGATCACCATCGCCGGCCGCTACCAGCACATCCGCCCGCAGCCGCAGCAGCCCAACTTCGCAGCGCACATCGAGGGCGTGGACCTGACACGCCCGCTGCCGGCCGAAGTGACGCGTGAGCTGCGCCAGGCGCTGCTCGACTTCGAGGTGATCTTCCTGCCGCCGCAGGCGATCACGCTCGACCAGCATGTCGCGCTGGCCGAGGTTTTCGGCCCGGTCGCGCCGGGCGCCTTCTTTCCGCGCAAGGACGGCCACCCGCTGGTCGAGGTGATCGCCTTCGACGAGCAGCACCCGCCCGAGGTCAACATCTGGCACAGCGACCTGACCTGGCTGCCCGAGCCGCCCAACGGCACGGTGATCCAGATCGTCGAGCCGCCGCCGCACGGCGGCGGCACCACCTGGGCCAGCCTGTCGCGCGCGTACGCCGCACTGTCGCCCGGGCTGCAGCAGCACCTGGCCAGCCTGACCGCGACGCACACCTGGGAGATCAGCGGCTGGCGCGAGGCGGTCGAGAAGATCGGCGGCGACGACGCGCTGCTGCAGGCGCTGAAGAAGTACAAGCCGGTGCAGCACCCGGTGGTGCGCAGACACCCCGAATCGGGCCGCGACGTGCTGTTCGTCAACGAGAACTTCACCCGCCACATCGACGGCGTGCACTTCCGCGAGAGCCGTGGCCTGCTCGAGTTCCTGCGCGAGTGGATCGTGCAGCCGGAGTTCACCTACACGCACAAGTGGCAGAAGAACGCCATCGCGATCTGGGACAACCGCAGCACACAACACTACGCGCTGGCCGACTACTGGCCACAGCGGCGGGTCAACCACCGCGTGACCTTCAACAGCGCCGGTGCCGCGGCGACGCAGACCAGCAGCTACCACAGCATCGCCGGACAGCCGGCCGAGACTGCGGCCGCCTGAACCTCGGTGCTCGCGACGGCGTCTTGTGGCGCCGCTCGCGGACCGGCGAGCCGCGACGCAGTTCCGCCAGGCGTGCCGATTGGAGCGGCCTGTCGAAAGGAACGAAGAGGCATTGACCTTCCCATCGTGGCAAGGTCGACACTGTCTGCATCACCCCTTCCGAGGAGCAGACGATGCAAGCCTTCCGCGTTGACGACATGAGCTGCGGCCACTGCGTCAGCACCATCACCCGGGCCCTCAAGGCCGCCGACAGGAACGCCCGCGTGACCATCGACCTGGCACAACGCCTGGTCGTGGTGGAGCCGACCGAGGCGGACGCGCGGGAGCTGAGCGACGCCATCACCGAGGCCGGCTACACGCCGGTGCCGGTGCAGGCGACGCCGCTGCCCGCGAAACCGGCCAAGGCCGGCGGCTGCTGCGGTTGCTGCGGCTGACGGACGCCCATGCCGGGTGCATGGGCTCGGCATGGGTCGCGTGCTGGCTTGAGCCGCATCAAGCACCACCGCGACATCCGCACCCATGCTCGCCAGTTCATATGACGGAGGTCCGCATGAAGATCGCTCTCGCCACCCTGGGCGCTTCGCTCGCGCTCGCAGGTTGTGCCACCGGCCCGAAGGAAGAAGACCACGCCGCGCATCACCCGCCGGGTGCTGCCGCGGCCGCGTCGGCCAGTCCCACGCCGGGGCAGATGGACACGATGATGAAGTCGATGCAGGAGATGCACGACAAGATGATGGCCGCCAAGACGCCGGAGGAGCGCGCCCGGCTGATGCAGGAGCACATGAAGCTGATGCAGGATGGCATGGCCATGATGGGCCGCATGCACGGCGGCAAGGGCGGCATGGGCGGCGGCATGTCGATGAGCCCTGACACGATGGGCAAGCGCATGGACATGATGGAAATGATGATGCAGATGATGATGGACCGCGAGGCGGCCAAGTGACGGGCGCGACGCCCGATCCCGGCCTGGCCATGCACGATCACTCGAAACATAGCCACCACGACCACGGCCGGCCCGCGCATGCCGCGGCAGGCCGAGTGGCGGCGCCGGCCGGCGATCCGGGCCAGGTCGAGTACACCTGCCCGATGCACCCGCAGGTGCGCCAGAGGGGGCCTGGCCACTGCCCCATCTGCGGCATGGCGCTGGAACCCGTGCTGGCGACGGCCGAGCAAGGCGAGAGTGCCGAGCTGCGCGACATGACGCGGCGGCTCTGGATCGGCACCGCGCTGGCGCTGCCGGTGTTCGCGCTCGAGATGGGCGGCCACCTGTTCGACATCCACCATCTCGTTGCGCCGCAGATGTCGAACTGGCTTCAGCTGCTGCTGGGCACGCCGGTCGTGCTGTGGGCCGGCTGGCCCTTCTTCACCCGCGCGGTCGCGTCGGTGAAGAACCGCAGCCTGAACATGTTCTCGCTGATCGCGCTGGGCACCGGTGCGGCCTGGCTGTACAGCATCGTCGCAACGCTGCTGCCCGGCCTGTTCCCACCCGCGCTGCGCGGGCCGGATGGTGCGGTGGCGGTCTACTTCGAGGCCGCTGCCGTCATCACGGTGCTGGTGCTGCTCGGCCAGGTGCTCGAGCTGCGCGCGCGGGAGAAGACCTCGGGGGCCATCAAGGCGCTGCTCGGCCTGGCGCCGAAGACCGCCGTCAAGGTCGACGCCGATGGCAGGGACGAGACGGTCCCGGTCGACACCATCCAGGTCGGCGACCTGCTGCGCGTGCGCCCCGGCGAGAAGGTGCCGGTCGACGGTGAACTCAGCGAAGGCAAGGGCAACGTCGACGAGTCGATGGTGAGCGGCGAGCCGATCCCGGTGGCCAAGGCGGTCGGCTCCAAGGTGACGGCCGGCACGCTGAACCAGACCGGCGGCTTCGTGATGCGCGCCGAGAAGGTCGGCGCCGACACCCTGCTGGCGCAGATCGTCCACATGGTCGCCGCCGCCCAGCGCAGCCGCGCGCCGATCCAGCGCATGGCCGACCAGGTCGCGGGCTGGTTCGTGCCGGCGGTCATCCTCGTCGCCGCGCTGACCTTCGTGGCCTGGCTGGTCTGGGGGCCGACACCCGCGTTCAGCTACGCGCTGGTCACCGCGGTCGCCGTGCTCATCATCGCCTGCCCCTGTGCGCTGGGCCTGGCGACGCCGATGTCCATCATGGTCGGCGTCGGCAAGGGTGCCCAGCACGGCGTGCTGATCCGCGACGCCGAGGCGCTGGAGAAGATGGAGAAGGTCGACACGCTGGTGGTCGACAAGACCGGCACGCTGACCGAAGGCCGACCGAAGGTCGTGCACATCGAAGCCGCGCCCGGCTTCGCGGCGGACGAGGTGCTGCGCAAGCTCGCCAGCGTGGAGCGGGCCAGTGAACACCCGCTGGCGATGGCGATCGTGATGGACGCGCAGGCGCACGGGCTGGCGCTGGCGCCGGTCAGCGACTTCGACTCGCCGGTCGGCCAGGGCGTGATCGGCAGCGTCGAAGGTCAGGCCGTCGTCTCGGGCAGTGCCCGGTTTCTGGCCGAGCAGGGCCTCGACAGCGGCAGCCTTGCCGGGTCGGCCGAACTGCAACGCGCCCGGGCAGCGACGGTCATCTTCGTGGGCATCGGCGGCAGGCTGGCCGGCTTCGTGGCCATCGCCGACCCGATCAAGGCAACCACGCCGCAGGCCTTGCAGGCACTGAAGGCCGCCGGGCTGCGTGTGGTCATGCTGACCGGTGATGGCCAGACCACCGCCGAAGCGGTCGGCCGCGAACTCGGCATCGACGAGGTGGTGGCCGACGTGCTGCCGCAGGACAAGGCCGAGGTGGTCAGGCGCCTGCAGGCCGAGGGGCGCGTCGTGGCGATGGCCGGCGACGGCGTCAACGACGCGCCGGCGCTGGCCCAGGCCACGATCGGCGTGGCCATGGGCACCGGCACCGACGTCGCCATGGAGAGCGCGGGCATCACGCTGCTGAAGGGCGACCTGATGGGCATCGTGCGGGCACGCACGCTGTCGCGCGCGACGATGCGCAACATCCGGCAGAACCTGTTCCTGAGCTTCGCCTACAACGTGGCCGGCATCCCGCTCGCCGCCGGTGTGCTGTACCCGTTCTTCGGGCTGCTGCTGTCGCCGGTGGTCGCCGCCGCCGCGATGGCGCTGTCCTCGGTCAGCGTCATCGGCAACGCGCTGCGCCTGCGCGCCATCCGCGTCGAGTAGCCGGCTTCGCCGGCGCGCTCGTGCGCCCGCCTTCCGCGTTCCGCTCAGAACGACCAAACAAAAGCTTCGTTCGTTTTCGCGACCTCGCCACGGAGACTTCGGCCTCGTTCCTTACGCGACGAGTCCATGACCACCGTGCTCTCCGTGGCGCGCGCAGCCCCCAGCGTTGCGCCCGCCTTCGACATCGATGCCGTCACCGAACGGCTGGCGCAGGCGCTGGCCGCCACCGCGGTCGAGCGTGACCGCGCCGGCGGCCATGCCGCCGCGCAGCGCGAGCTGATCCGCGCCAGCGGGCTGCTGGCGTTGACCGTGCCGAAGCGCCACGGTGGCCTCGGCGCCGACTGGCCGACGCTGTACCGCGTGGTGCGCCGACTCGCGCAGGCCGACAGCGCGCTGGCCCATGTGTTCAGCTTTCACCACCTGCAGATCGCCAGCCTGCTGCTGTACGGCAACGCGGAGCAGCAGGACCGCCTGCTGCGCCTGACGATCGCCGAGCGGCTGTTCTGGGGCAACGCGCTGAACCCGATCGACCGCGGCCTGACCGCCACGCGCGTCGACGGCGGCTGGGTGCTCGACGGCCACAAGAGCTTCACCTCCGGTGCACTCGGCTCCGACCGGCTGACCCTGTCCGCGCACCTGCGCAGCGAGGGCGAAGGCGCGCCGCCGTTCCTGATCGGTAACCTGGCGACGCACAGTCCGGGCCTGCGCGTCAACGCCGACTGGGATGCCTTCGGGCAGCGCCAGACCGACAGCGGCTCGGCGCGCTTCGAGCAGGTCTTCCTCGCCGATCGTGACGTGCTGCAGGCGCCGGGCGTGCTGCCCACGCCGCGCGCCTCGCTGCGCACGCTGGTCTCGCAGCTGACCATGGCCAACCTCTACCTCGGCATCGGCGAAGGTGCGTTCGACGCCGCACGGCAGTACACGCTGGGCCAGGCCCGGCCGTGGATCGACGCCGGCGTGGCACGTTCGGCCGATGACCCTTTCGTGCAGCACCGCTACGGCAGCCTGTGGCTGCTGCTGCGTCCGGCGCAACTCGCCGCCGACGCGGCGGCGCAGCGCCTGCAGGCGGCGCTTGACCTCGGCGCGGCGCTGGACGCGGCCGAACGCGGCGAGGTCGCGGTGGCGATCGCCGAGGCCAAGGTGCTGGCGCAGCGCGCCGGTGTCGAGGTCAGTTCGCAGCTGTTCGAGCTGACCGGTGCGCGCTCAACCTCGTCGCGCCTGGGCCTGGACCGCTTCTGGCGCAACGCCCGCGTGCACACGCTGCACGACCCGGTGGACTACAAGCTGCGCGACATCGGCCGCTTCCGCCTCGAGGGCCGCGTGCCCGAGCCGGGTTCGTACTCCTGAGGGCCGCGGCATGAGCATCACTCTCGTTCCCGCCGCCGCCGAGCCGCTGATCCGCCTCGAGCAGGTGGCCAGGTCGTTCCGCCTGCCGAACGGCGAGCGTTTCGATGCGGTGCATCCGACGACGCTGGAGATCGCGCGTGGCGAGGTGTTCGGCCTGGTCGGCAAGAGCGGCGCCGGCAAGTCGACGCTGCTGCGCCTGATCAACCTGCTGGAGCGCCCCGACCAGGGCCGCGTGTTCGTCGCCGGCCAGGAGCTCAGTGCACTCGGCAAGCGCGAACTGCGCGACGCGCGCCAGGGCATCGGCATGATCTTCCAGCAGTTCAACCTGCTGGCCAACGCCAGCGTGCGCGACAACGTCGCCTTCCCGCTGCGCATCCATGGCCGGCACGACGCCGCGCAGGTCGACGCCCGCGTGCGCGAGTGCCTGGCGCTGGTCGGCATCGCCGAGAAGATCGATGCCCACCCGGCACAGCTGTCCGGCGGCCAGAAACAGCGTGTCGCGATCGCCCGCGCGCTGGCCTCGCAGCCCGCGGTGCTGCTGTGCGACGAACCGACCTCGGCGCTGGACGCCGAGACCACCGAGGCGCTGCTGGCCACGCTGCGCGACATCAATGCGCAGCTGGGTGTGACCATCGTCATCGTCACCCACGAACTGCCGGTGGTGAATGCGCTGTGCCGCCAGGTCGCGGTGGTGGAAGCCGGCCGCATCGCCGAACGTTTCAGCCTGGCCGATCCGCCCTCGCTGCCGAAGACCCGCCTGGGCCGCGAGTTGCTGCGCCTGCAGGGCGGCCCCGAGCAGGGCCATGAACTCGAACGCCTGGAGGCCGCCTGTGCCTGAGAACATCGTCGCGATCCTGCCCGAGCTGTGGACGGCCGTCGGCCAGACGCTGCTGATGCTCGGCATCGGCCTGAGCGCCGCCGTGCTGCTCGGCGGGCCGCTGGGCATCTGGCTGTTCCTGCTCGGCCCGGGGCAGTCGCTCGACAACCGCGCCCTGCACACCGTGGTCGGCTGGGCGGTGAACACGGTGCGTTCCTTCCCCTTCATCATCCTGCTGGTCGCGCTGGTGCCGTTCACCCGCGTGATCGCCGGCAGCTCGATCGGGCCGGTGGCCGCCGCGGTGCCGCTGTCCTTCGCGGCGATTCCCTACTTCGCGCGGCTGGTCGAGCAGAACCTGCGCGAGGTGCCGCGCGGCGTCATCGAGGCGGCCCACGCGATGGGCGCCAGCGAGCTGCAGATCGTGCTGCGTGTGCTGCTGGTCGAGGCTCGCTCGGGCCTGGTGCTGGCGCTGACCGTGCTGGCGATCAGCTTCCTGTCGTACTCCGCGGTGGCCGGCGTGGTCGGCGGCGGCGGCATCGGCGACCTGGCGATCCGCTACGGCTACTACCGCTTCCAGACCGACGTGATGGTGCTCACCGTGGCGCTGCTGATCGTGCTGGTGCAGCTCATCCAGTTCTCCGGCAACGCCATCGCGCGGCGCCTGGACAAACGCTGAACCCTTCCCACTTCAAAGGAACTCCCACCATGTCCTACGCCCGCCGCAGCCTGCTCGCTGCCCTCGCCTTCACCTCGGCCGTCGCCGTCACTGCCATCACGCTGCCCGCCCAGGCACAGGAGAAGAAGGAGCTGACCATCGGCGCCACTGCCGGCCCCTACGCCGACCAGGTGAAGTTCGGCATCAAGCCGATCCTCGAGAAGAAGGGCTACCGCGTCAAGGTGGTCGAGTTCAACGACTACATCCAGCCCAACTTCGCGCTCGCGCAAGGCTCGCTGGACGCCAACGCCTTCCAGCACATCGTCTACCTGACCAAGTTCGCGACCGAGAACAAGCTGGCGCTGAGCGAGCTGCTGAAGGTGCCGACCGCGCCGATCGCGATCTACAGCAAGAAGCACAAGACGCTGGACGTGAAGGAAGGCGCCACCGTCGCGCTGCCCAACGACCCGACCAACGCGGCACGTGCGCTGGTGGTGCTGCAGGAGCTCGGCTGGGTGAAGCTGCGCGACGGCGTCGACCCGATCCGCGCTTCCGAGAAGGACGTGGCGGTCAACCTGAAGAAGGTCAAGCTGGTGCCGATCGAGGCCGCCCAGCTGCCGCGCTCGCTGGACGACACCGACTACTCCTTCGTCAACGGCAACTTTGCGCTCGCCTCCGGCCTCAAGCTGACCGAAGCACTGGCGCTGGAGAAGACCAGCCCGACCTACCAGAACCTGGTGGCGGTGCGCACCGAGGACAAGGACAAGCCCTGGGTCAAGGACATCGCCGAGGCCTACCGCTCGCGCGAGTTCCTGGCCGTCACCGAGACGCGCTTCGCCGGCTTCGTGAAGACCGACTACCAGCAGGCCCTCACGGCCGCCGCCGCGAAGTAAGAGCGCCGTGGCCAAGACCCTGCGTTTCAACGCGTTCCAGATGAACGCGGCCTCGCACCAGTCGCCGGGGCTGTGGCGGCATCCGCGCGATCAGTCGTACCGCTACACCGATCCGGACCACTGGATCGAGCTGGCGCGGCTGCTCGAGCGCGGCGTCTTCGACGGCATCTTCCTTGCCGACGTGCTGGGCATCAACGACGTCTACGCCGGTTCGCACGAGGCCGCACTGCGCCACGGCGTGCAGGCGCCGCTGAACGACCCGCTGGCGCTGGTGCCGCTGATGGCGGCGGTGACCACGCACCTGGGCTTCGGCGTCACCGCGGCGATCAGCTACGAGCAGCCCTACTCGTTCGCGCGCCGCATCAGCACGCTGGACCACCTGACACGCGGCCGCATCGGCTGGAACATCGTCACCGGCTACCTCGACAGCGCGGCGCGCAACCTCGGCCTGCCTCGGCGGGCCCACGACGATCGCTACGACCAGGCCGACGAGTACCTCGACGTGGTCTACAAGCTGTGGGAACACAGCTGGGAAGACGGCGCGGTGCGCCGCGATCGCGCCAGCGGCGTCTACGTCGACCCGGCGAAGGTGCATGCCATCGGCCACCGCGGCACGCACTACCAGGTGCCCGGCATCCACCTCAGCGAACCTTCGCCGCAGCGCACGCCGGTGCTCTACCAGGCCGGCACCTCGTCGCGTGGCTTGAAGTTCGCGGGACGGCATGCCGAGTGCGTGTTCGTCAGCGGGCCGACGAAAGCCATCATCGCCAGGCACGTGAAGGCCTTGCGCCAGGCCGTGGCCGACGCCGGCCGCGACCCGGCCAGCCTGCTGATCTACGCGCAGGCGCTGGTCATCACCGCGCCGACCGAGGCCGAGGCCCGCGCCAGGCAGGCCGAGTACGAGCGTCACATCGACGTCGAAGCCTCGCTCGCACTGCTGTCGGGCTGGACCGACGTGGACTTCAGCCGCTACCCGCTGGATGCCACCATCGAGTACCTCGACACCGACGCCGGCCGCACGGCGCTGGCCTCGTTCAGCGCCGCCGATCCGAGCCGGCGCTGGACGGTGGGCGAAGCGGCGCGCTTCATCGGCCTGGGCGGCCGCGGCCCGGTGCTCACCGGCGACCCGCGCCAGGTGGCCGACGCGCTGGAGTCCTGGGTCGACGACACCGGCATCGACGGCTTCAACCTGACCTACGCGCTGTCGCACGAGACGATCCGCGACGTGGTCGAGCTGATCGTGCCCGAGCTGCAGCGGCGCGGCCGCTACCCCACCGCTTACGCCGACGGCGCGCTGCGCCACAAGCTGTTCGGCCGCGGTGCCCGCCTCGGCGCCGACCACAGCGCGCGGCGCGTGCGCATCGACGCGCCCGCGTTCATACCGAGCCACGACACCGTTCCTGCCTGACCTCCTGCTGAGAGAAACATCCATGACAAGAAACACCTTCACCCGGCGTACCGCGCTGACCCTGGCCGCCGCGGCACTCACCCTGGCCAGCCGGCTTCGCCCAGGCGCGCGAGACCGTGCGCATCAGCTACCAGCGCTCGTCCACGCTGCTGACGCTGATCAAGCAGAACGGCACGCTGGAGAAGAAGCTCGCGCCGCTGGGCGTCGACGTCAGCTGGCACGAACTGCAGGGCAACGCGCTCCTGCAGGCGCTGAACACCGGCAGCGTCGACATCCATGCCGACGTGGCCGACGCCTACGCGCTGTTCACCCAGGCCGCCAACGCACCGCTGACCTACATCGCCAAGGAGACCTCGGCACCGTCGGCGCAGGCGGTGATCGTGCCGGCCGACTCGCCCGCACGCAGCGTGGCCGACCTGAAGGGCAAGCGCATCACCGTGCTGAAGGGCGCCGGTGCGCATTACCTGCTGCTGGTCGCGCTGAAGCAGGCCGGCCTGAAGCCAGGCGACGTCGACCTGCGTTTCCTCGACCAGCAGGACGGCGTGACCGCCTACAGCACCGGCGCGGTCGACGCACTGTCGATCTGGGACCCGCTGCTCGGCGCGCAGCTGAAGGACGGCCGCAGCCGCGTGCTGGCCGATGGCCGCCAGACCGGCGTCGAGTACGCGCGCTACTACACCGCTACCACCACCTTCGCGAAGGCACACCCGGACGTGCTGCGCGTGGTCTTCGAGGAACTGCAGGCCACCGGCCGCTGGGTCAAGGCCAACCCGAAGGAAGCCGCGCAGCGCCTCGCGCCGCTGTGGGGCAACGTGCCGCCGGAGACGGTCGAGCAGGTCAATGCGCGGCGCAGCTACGCGATCGTGCCGGTGCAGCGCGAAGGCCTGGCCGAGTTGCAGCGCATCGCCGACACCTTCCGCGAAGCCGGGCTGATCAACCGCGAACTGAAGGCCACCGAGATCCCGATCTGGGCGCCGGTTCAGCCTTGAGGACGAGACCATGCAACGACGCACCCTGATCCAGGCCGGCGCCGCCGCGCTGGCCGCCCCGAGCCTGCTGCGCGCCGCTGAACCTTCCAAGGAAGCGCCGAAGGAAGTCCGCCTCGACTTCGCCTACTACTCGCCGTCCAGCCTGGTGCTGAAGCGCTTCAGCTGGCTGGAGGAGGAATTCCGCAAGGACGGCATCGGCGTCAAGTGGGTGTTCAGCGCCGGCAGCAACCGCGCGCTGGAGTACCTCAACGGCAACAGCATCGACATCGGCTCCTCGGCCGGCCTGGCCGCGCTGCTGTCCAAGGCCAACGGCAATCCGATCCGCGCGCCCTACATCTTCTCGCGGCCGGAGTGGACGGCGCTGGTCGTGCGCAAGGACTCGCCCATCCAGAGCGTCGCCGAGCTGAAAGGAAAGAAGGTCGCCGCGACCAAGGGCACCGACCCCTACCTGTTCCTGCTGCGCACGCTGCAACTGCACAAGCTGAAGCGCTCCGACATCGAACACGTCGCGCTGCAGCATGCCGACGGCCGCGCCGCCCTGGAACAGGGCCGCGTCGACGCCTGGGCCGGGCTGGACCCGCTGATGGCCGCCAGCGAGCTCGATGCCGGCTCGCGCCTGATCTACCGCAACGTCGGCTTCAACACCTACGGCTTCCTCAACGTGCGCGAAGAGTTCCAGCAGAAGCACCCGGCCGAGCTGAAGCGGGTGATCGCCGGCTACGAACGTGCGCGGCGCTGGATCCTCGCCAACACGACCGAGGCGGCGAAGATCCTTTCCGAAGAGGCCAAGGTCAGCCTGCAGGTGGCACTGCTGCAGCTCAAGCTGCGCACCGACCTGAGCAACCCGCAGCCCTCGGCCGAGCACGTCAACGCACTGCGCGCGGCAGCTCCCATCCTGCTCGACGAACAACTGGTCAAGCCGGGCACCGACCTGAACAAGGTCATCGCCGACCTGGTCGACACGCAGTTCGCACGCGGCCTGGCGGGCTCGGCGGCATGAACCTGCGCACGGTCCCGGCCGAAGGCGTGGCACCGGCACGGCCTGCATCACGCTCGCGCCGGACCTGGCCGGCCGGGTGGGGCTGGCTCGGCGGCCTCGTGCTGCCAGCCGGGCTGCTGGCATCGGCCGAGCTGGCCGTGCACGCCGGCTGGGTACCGGCCCACCTGCTGCCGCCGCCCAGCGAGGTCCTGCGCACGCTGGGCGAACTGGCCGAACGCGGACTGCTCACCCATCTGCTCGCCAGCACGCTGCGCGTGGCGGCCGGCTTCGCCATCGGCGCAGCGCTGGCGGTGCTCTTCGGCGCGCTGGTCGGCCTGAACCCGCGCGCCCGCGCCGCGCTCGACCCGAGCTTCCAGGCGCTGCGCGCGATCCCGTCGCTGGCCTGGGTGCCGCTGCTGCTGCTGTGGCTGGGCATCGACGAAGCGTCCAAGCTGAGCCTGATCGCCATCGGCGCCTTCTTCCCGGTCTACATGGGCGTGGCCTCGGGCCTGCGCGACGTCGACCGCAAGCTGGTCGAGGTGGCCGAGATGGCGGGCCTGGCCGGCGCAACGCTGGTGCGTCGTGTGCTGCTGCCCGCCGCGCTGCCGGCGGTGCTGACCGGGCTGCGCAACGGCCTCAGCCTGGCCTGGATGTTCATGGTCGCCGCCGAACTGATCGCCGCGACACGCGGCCTCGGCTACCTGCTCACCGACGGCCGCGAGACCGGCCGCGCCGACATCGTGCTGGCCGCGATCGGGCTGCTGGCGCTGCTCGGCAAGCTGAGCGACACCGGCATGGCCACGCTCGAACGCCGCTGGCTGGCCTGGCGCGACACCTTCGATCCGCGAGCATGAGCCACGACGCCATGCTCGAGGTCCACGTACGCCGCAAGCGCTTCGGCGCCAAAGACGTGCTGCGCGATGTGCGCCTGTCCCTTCGCGAAGGTGAGATCGTCTCGCTGGTCGGCGCCAGCGGCTGCGGCAAGAGCACGCTGCTGCGCATCGTCGCCGGGCTGGACCGCGAGGCCGAGGCCCGCGTGACGCTGGACGGCACGCCGGTCGGCGCGCCCTTGCGTCAGATCCGCGTCGTGTTCCAGGAGCCGCGCCTGTTCCCCTGGCTGAGTGTCGCGCGCAACGTCGCCTTCGACCTCGGCGGCCGGCGCTTCGACCGGGCGCGCGTCGAGACGCTGCTCGACGAGGTCGGCCTCGCCGCGCTGGGCGAGCGGCTGCCCAAGCAGCTCTCCGGCGGCCAGGCGCAACGCGTCGCGATTGCACGTGCGCTGTTCGTGCAGCCACGCCTGCTGCTGCTCGACGAGCCGTTCTCGGCCGTCGACGCCTTCACGCGGCTGAAGCTGCAGGCGCTGCTGCTGAAGGTGGCGCGCGCACACGGCATCACGGTGCTGCTGGTCACCCACGACATCGCCGAGGCGGTGCAGCTCAGCGACCGTGTGCTGGTGCTGGAGGCCGACCCCGGCCGCATCGCCGCCGAGCTCGCGCTGGCGCTGCCGCATCCGCGCGAACACGACCAGATCGACACCGCGCTGGCCGTCGCCCAGGTGCGACAGGCACTGCATGCTGCCCACGCCCTCTGACCTTTTCCTCCCACCACCTCTGCCGATGATGACGAAGATGCTCTCCACCCTGCCGTGCCGCGCGGCGCTCGCCCGCGGTCTGGCCACGATCGGCCTGCTGATCGCCGGCCTGGCCCATGCGCAGGACACCATCCGCATCGCGGTGACCGCCGGCCCGCATGCGCAGATCGCCGAAGTGGCGAAGAAGGTCGCCGAGCGCGACGGCCTGATCCTGAAGATCGTCGAGTTCCAGGACTACATCCAGCCCAACGCCGCGCTGGACGCCGGCGACGTCGAGGCCAACAGCTACCAGCACCTGCCCTTCCTGGAATCGCAGATCAAGGCGCGCGGCTACAGGATCACCCCGGTCGGCAACACCGTGACCTTCCCGATGGGTTTCTACTCGAAGCGCATCAAGTCGCTCGCCGAGCTGCCCGAGGGCGCCAAGGTCGGTATCCAGAACGACCCGTCGAACAGCGGCCGCGCACTGCAGCTGCTCGCCAGGTACGGCGTCATCAGGCTCAAGCCGACGGCCGGCATCAGCGCCACGGTGGCCGACGTGATCGACAACCCGAAGAAGCTGCAGATCATCCAGGTCGAGGCGGCGCAGCTGCCGCGCTCGCTCGACGACCTGCACGCCAGCGCGATCAACACCAACTACGCGGTTCAGGCCGGCCTGGTGCCGACGCGCGACGCGATCGCCATCGAGGATCCGAAGAACCCCTACGCCAACCTGCTCGCCGTGCGCAGCTGCCGACAAGGACAAGCCCTGGGTGACCAAGCTGGTCAAGGCCTTCCAGTCCCCTGAGGTGAAGAAGCTCGTCGAGGGCAGCTTCGCCGGCTCGCTGGTGGCGGCGTTCTGAGCGCCGTGACGACCGCTTCGGATGGGCTGCCGCGCGGCAGCAGCTTCGTGCCCTTCCGCGCCGGCGCCGTGCGGCCCGCCCGCGACGCTGCCGAACTGCACGCGCGGGCCGCGGCCTTGCTGCCCGAGATCGCCGCCGGCGCCGCGGCACGCGAGCGCGACCGCGTGCTGCCCTACGAATGGGTGCGCCGCATCGCCGAGCAAGGCCTTTACACCTGGCGCGTGCCACGTTCGCACGGCGGCCCCGGCGGCACGATGCACGACCTGATGCGCTTCATCGTCGAGCTCGCATCGGTCGACTCCAACCTGGCGCAGGCGCTGCGTCCCGGCTTCGGCTTCATCGAGGGCATCCTGTTCTCGCAAGACACGGTGGCGCTGGACCGCTGGCTGCCGCGCGTGCTGGCCGGCGAGGTGTTCGGCAACGCCGGCTGGGAGCGCGGCGGGCCGAACGGGCAGATCAGCGCGCGCATCACCCGCGACGCCACGGGTCTGCGCATCAGCGGCACGAAGTACTACAGCACCGGTGCGCTGTTCGCCGACTGGATCGGCAGCTTTGCGCTCGACGACGAGGGACGCGAGACCTCGTTCGTCGTGCCGCGCGATCGGCCCGGCCTGCAACTGGTCGACGACTTCGACGCGATGGGCCAGCGCCTGACCGCCAGTGGCACGACGATCTTCGACCGCGTGGAAGTGCGGCCCGAGGAGATCCGCCCGCCGCAGGCGCGCGACCGGCGCACGACGATCCCGGCGCTGTACCAGCTGTTCCTGGCCGCCGTCGAAGCCGGCATCGCGAAGAACGCGCTCGCCGACGCCATCCACTTCACGCGCCACCATGCGCGGCCGATCAAGCACAGCAGCGCGACGCGTTCGGTGGACGACCCCTATGTGCAGGAGGCCGTCGGCACGATCGCCGCGAATGCCTATGCCGCCGAGGCGACGGTGCTGCGCGCCGCCGAGGCGATCGACGCGGCCTGGTCAGGCGGCTTGACCGAGGCGCTGCTCACCGACGCGGCCGTGGCCGTCGCGCAGGCGCAGTTCTTCGCGGTGCGTGCGGCGCTGGAGGCAGCGGAGACGCTGTTCGACGTCGGTGGCGCCAGCGCCACCTCGCGCGAGCACAACCTCGACCGCCACTGGCGCAACGCCCGCACGGTGGCCAACCACAACCCGCGCCAGTGGAAGGCCGCGGCGGTGGGCCACTGGCTGCTCGACGGCACGCCGCTGCCGACCAGCGGGTTGTTCTGACCCTGCCCGCGGCTCAGCGCCGGCCGCGCACGGTGGCCGAGGCGCGCCCGTAGCCGTGCACATGCCAGGCCGGGCGGTCGGCGGAAGCCCGGCCCGCCAGCACCTCGTCCTGGCTCTCCAGGTCGCGCAGGCGCTGCAGCGTGTGGTCGACGAAGGCCCGCAGGCTGGGCGAGCGGCGCGCACTGCCCTTGAACAGCAGGTTGACCGGCGGGCCACCTTGCACTTCCCAGTCGAGCAGCACCGGCACCAGTCGGCCCGACTGCACGTGTTCGCGCGTCGTCAGCTCGGTGAAGCGGCCGACGCCGTGGCCGCCGATGACCATGTCCAGCACGGCCTCGCGCGCGTTGCTCGACAGCCAGCCGCGCACCGGCACCTGCAGGCGTTCGCCGTCGCGGGCGAACTCCCACAGGTCGAGCAGGATGCCGGCCGGGTTGCGCATCAGCAGGCAGATGAAACGGGCCAGTTCGGAGGGATGCTGGGGCACGCCGTGCACCGCCCAATGGTCGGGCGCCGCCATGATCAGGCTGCGCGCACCGCCGAGACGCCGGTGCACGTAGTCGGGCGGCACCTCGGGCCAGCCGTGCAGCAGCAGCACATCGGCGGTGGCGGCATCGGCGTCGTCGATGCGATGCACGGTGCGGAAGTCGATCTCGACCTCGGGGTACAGCGCGTGGAAGCGCGGCAGCGCCGGCAGCAGCACGTGGTGGGCGAGCTGCGGATGCGCCGCCACGGCCAGCGTGCCGCTGGGGCGTTCGCCCGAGCCCCTCAGCCGGCGCTCGGCCTGCGCCAGGTCGTCCAGCTCCATCAGCAGCGGGCGGCAGCGGTCCAGGTACTCGCGGCCGCTGGGCGTGAGCCGCACGCCACGCGCGCTGCGCTCGAGCAGGGCGATGCCGAGCGCCTGCTCCAGCGAGCCGACCAGCTTCTGCACCGCCGGCACGCTGATCTCCAGGCGCTGCGCCGCACGCGCGAAACTGCCCTCCTCGGCCGCCGCCCGGAAGTACTCGAGCGCCTTGAGCTTGTCCATCTTGCCGCCTCCCCGCGGCGCCCGCCGCCCGCCATGGCATTAACCGAAGGTTAACGCCGGATGCAGCCTGCAGCCGCTTTCCGGGCTGGTGCAGGCTTCCTACAGTGAGGCCATCACCACAGCGATCGAGGCTCCGATGAACAAGCGCACGCTCCTGCTGTCGTCCGCGTCCGCCGCGGCCCTGTGGGCGGCGGCACCGCTGAACGCGCTGGCGCAGGCCGGCGGCGAGGCCGCACCGCTGCGCATCGTGCTGGCCGTGCCGCCCGGCGGCGCCTCGGACGCCGCGGCACGCCTGCTCGCCCAGGCGCTGGCGCGCAGCCTCGGGCAGCCGGTGCTGGTGGACAACAAGCCCGGCGGCAACGGCGTGCCCGCGGTGCAGGCCGTGCTGACCGCGCCGCCCGATGGCCGCACGCTGCTCTGGGCGATGGCCTCGATGACCGGCATGCCGCTGATCGTGAAGTCGCCGCCGGTGCGCTCGATGAACGAGTTCACGCCGGTGGTTGCGGTGATGAACGTCGCCTACGGTGTGTTCGTCAACCCGAAGGTGCCGGCCACCACGGTCGCCGAACTGACGGCCCACCTGCGGGCCAACCCCGACAAGCTGAGCTACGGCACCGGCGTGCTGAGCGAGTACATGGTGACGGCCCACTACCTGCGCTCGGCCGGGCTGAAGGCCGTGCGTGTGCCCTACAAGGGCGGCGCGCAACTGGTGCCCGACCTGATCAACGGCGAGCTGCAGTTCAACATCGGGCCGCTGGCGGCGACGCTGCCGCATGTGCGCAGCGGCAAGCTGCGCCTGCTGGCCACGCTGCCGGACCGCCTGGACATGCTGCCGGGCGTGCCCTCGCTGGCCGAGGCCGGCGTCGCCACCGACACCGTGCCGACCTGGAACGGCCTGGTGGCGCCGCCCGGCACGCCGCAGGAGACGGCCGCCCGTCTGGCGCAGGAGGTCAACCGCGCGCTGGCCGACCCGACGCTGCGCGCCGCCCTCGAGGGCCTGGGCCTGCGCGTGCTCGGCGGCACGCCGCAGCAGATGGCGCAGGCCATCGAGTCGGCCGGGGCGAGCTGGAGACAGTTCGTACACGACCACGAGATCGTGCCGGAGTGAACACGATGAACACGCTCGCACGCCCGGCGTCGGCGCCGCTGCCCGCCGTGCCGCGAAGCAGCTACCTGGCGCTGCTCGGCGGCCTGTTCGCGCTGTTCAACAGCGCCCGCGTGATCGCCTACCTGCCGACCCTCTGGGCGGTGGCGCTCAGCGGCGACTCCAGCCAGCACTCGCTTTGGACCTGGTTCACCTTCCTCGGCGGCAACACGACGATGGCGGTCTGGCTGTGGGAACAGAACGGCCGGCATTGCAACCGTGCAGTGCTGGTCAGCACCGCGAACAGCCTGATGTGCCTGGGCGTCGTCGCAGTGATCGTCTGGACGCGCCTGTGAGCGCACGGCCGGCCTCGCGGCGGCGGCACGACGACGCACGACGCAGGCTGCTCGCCCAGATCACCTCGTGCTGGCGAACGCAGGCGCTGCGTGTCGCCGTGCAGCTCGACCTGCCCGACCGGCTGGCCGGCGGCCCGTGCGACGCGGCAGGCCTGGCATCGGCCTGCAACTGCCCGGCGGACGCGCTGCTGCGCCTGCTGCGCGCGCTGTGCGCGCTGGGTGTGTGCAGCCAGCGGCGCGACGGCCGCTTCGTGCTGACCCGCGCCGGTGCATCGTTGTGCCGTGAGCCCGCCGACGATGGCCCCGGCCTGCGTGCCATGGTGCTGTGGTGGGGCGGGCCGATGTGGTCGCTGTGGGACGACCTGGACTACAGCGTGCAGACCGGACTCAGCGCGCGGGCGCGTCGAACCGGCAACGCGCACTACGGCTTCCTCGACGGTCGCCCCGACGAGGCCGCGCTGTTCCACGAGGCCATGCGCGCGATGACCAGTCTGGTGGCCGGCGACGTGGCCGCACTGCCCTGCTGGCGCAGCGCGCGCGAGTTGGTGGACGTGGGCGGTGGTCACGGCGAACTGGCCATGGCCCTCGCCGCGGCGCACCCGGCGCTGCACGCCATCGTGTTCGACCGACTCGACGCCGAACCGGGCGCGCGGGCGCTGCTGGCCCGGTGCGCAGTGCCGGGGCGGCTGCGCTTCGCCGCCGGCGACTTCTTCGCCGCCGTGCCGGCCGGGGCCGACCGCTACCTGCTCAAGAGCATCCTGCACAACTGGGACGACGAGGCCTGCGGCCGCATCCTCGCCCGCTGCGCCGAGGCCGCCCCCGCCGGTGCGCGGCTGCTGCTCGTCGAGCGGCTGCGGCCGGAGCGGCTGCGCCCGACCCGCCACGACGAGGCGCTGGCACGCACCGACCTCAACATGCTGGCCGGCCTCGGCGGGCGCGAGCGTTCGCTGGCCGAGTTCGGGGCCTTGCTGGCGCCCGCGGGCTTCGAGATCAGCGGCGTCTCGACGACACGTTGCGAGTTCAGCGTCGTCGAGGCGCGTCGCCGCTGAGGACCGCGGCGGCGTCAGGGCCTGGGCGCCTGCCAGACATAGTCGGCCACGCTGATCTTCTTCGGGATGATGCCGAGTTGCTGGAAGGCGTCGGCAAGCTGCTGCTGCTGCGCGACGTGGGCCGGCGTCACCGGGCCGAGCTTGAACTCGGCGCGGCCGAAGGCGATGCCCCAGGTCTTCGCGTCGATGCCGGTGGCCTCGGCGGCGAGTGCCGCGAGTTCGTCGCGGTGCTGGCCCGACCAGTCGGTGAGCTTGCCGATCTCCTCCAGCACGGCGGACAGCACTGCCGGGTACCTGGTGGCGAACTCGCGCCAGGCCAGGTAGTACGAGGCGCTGGCCAGCCGCTTGTCGGAGGTCTCGGCCACGACGCGCGCCTTGTAGTGCTGCTCGGCGATCGCGTAGTACGGGTCCCAGACGACCCAGGCATCGAGCTTGCCGCCGTTGAAGGCCGCGGTCGCGTCGGCCGGCGACAGGTACAGCGGTTCGACATCCTTCAGCGTCAACCCGGCCTGGGCCAGCGCCTTCAGCGTCACGTTCTGCGCGCTGGAGCCTTTGCCGAAGGCGATGCGCTTGCCCTTCAGGTCGACCAGCGTCTTCACCGGCGAGCCCGGCGGCACCAGCACCGCGTGCTGCGCCGACGGATTGGCCGCGACGTAGACCAGGTTGGAGCCGCCGGCCTGCGCGAAGATCGGCGGCGTGTCGCCGACCGAGCCGAGGTCGACGGCGCCGGCGCCCATGGCCTCCAGCATCGGCGGGCCGAACTGGAACTCCACCCACTTGACGCTGCCCACGCCCAGCGCCTTCAGGCGCTGTTCGATGACCTGCTGCTTGCGCGCCAGCACCAGGATGGCGGCACCCTTCTGGAAGCCGATCCGCACCTCGGCCGGCACGGCCGGGGCCTGCGCGCGGGCCAGCCCGGTGGCGCCGAGCATGGTGGTGGCCGCGAGCGTGGTGGCGGCGAGACGGGTGACGAAGCGCCGGCGCGGCGCGGTGGTGCGGTCCATGTGCGAAGCCTTGTTCGATGCGATGGCCGCAAGGCTAGGCAGCCGCCGCCGCGCTGTCGAAGAAGATTTCCGCGGACCGATATGCGCCGCGCCGCTCAGGCCGCGCGTGCGAAGGGCGTGCGGATGTCGGCCAGGAACTGCTGCGCGCGCGGGTGCTGCGGGCGGCGGAAGAAGTCCTCCGGCTTCGCGCGTTCGAGCACGCGGCCATGGTCCATGAACAGCACGCGGTGCGCGACGTCGCGCGCGAAGCCCATCTCGTGGGTGACGATGAGCAGCGTCATGCCATCGCGCACCAGGTCCTGGATGACGAGCAGCACCTCGCCGACCATCTCGGGGTCGAGCGCGCTGGTCGGCTCGTCGAACAGCATCACCGGCGGCTGCATCGCCAGCGCGCGGGCGATCGCCACGCGCTGCTGCTGCCCGCCGGAGAGCTGCGCCGGAAAGGCGGCCGCCTTGTGCGCCAGGCCCACACGCTCGAGCAGCGCCATCGCGCGATCGCGCGTCTCGCGCGGCGGCTCGCGCTTCAGCGCCAGCGGCGCCAGCGTGCAGTTGTCCAGCACGTTCAGGTGCGGGAACAGGTTGAACTGCTGGAACACGAAGCCGATGCCGGCGCGCAGCGCGTTGACGTCCAGCCCGCGCGCGTGCACGTCCCGGCCGGCCAGGGTGATGCGGCCCTGCTGGATCGGCTCGAGCCGGTTGACGGTGCGTATCAGCGTCGACTTGCCCGAGCCCGAGGGCCCGCAGACCACCACCACCTCGCCTTGCGCGATGCTCTCGTCGACGTCGACCAGTGCCTGGTAGTCGCCGAACCATTTGTTGACGTGTTCGAAGCGGATCATGGGGAAGCTGCTGGCGACAGGGCCAGGCGGCGCTCCAGCCGCAGCGCGAGGCGCGACAGGCCGAAGCAGATGAGGAAGTAGGTCAGCGCGAGCAGCGTGTAGACCTCGGTGGCGCGGGTGAAGACCTGGGTGTTGATCTGCGTCGCGACGAACGACGCCTCGGTCAGGCCGATGATGTAGCCCAGCGAGGTGGCCTTGATGGTCGCGACGAACTGGTTGACCAGCGACGGCAGCATGTGGCGCAGCGCCTGCGGCAGGATCACCCGGCGCATCGCCTGCCCGTAGGACAGGCCGAGCGACCGTGCGCACTCGAACTGGCCCTTCGGAATCGCGACGATGCCGGCGCGCACGATCTCGGCCAGGTAGACACCGACCACGGCCACCAGCGACACCAGCATGGTGCCGAACTGCCCGGTCTTGTGGCCGGTGATCGCGGGCAGGAAGAAGTAGGCCCAGAACACCACCATCAGCAGCGGCACGCCGCGCACGACGAAGACCAGCACGGTCACCGGCCGGCGCAGCGCCGCGACCGGGCTGACCCGTGCCAGCCCGAGCAGCACGCCCAGCGGCAGTGCGAGCAGCAGTGCCAGCGCGGCCAGCAGCAGCGTGAGCAGCACCCCGCCCAGCGGCCCCTGCGGGTACTGGCCGACCAGGAAGTACAGCCAGTAGGTCTGCACCAGCTCGATCATCGGCGTCCGCGCCTCACGCAGTGCGCACCGGCCAGCGGCGCTGGTAGAGCGTGGCCAGGGCGGTGATCGTGAGCGACACGCCCAGGTAGGCCGTGGTCGCGAAGGCGAAGGCCTCGGTGCTGCGGAAGCTGGCCGACTCCACCCGCGCCGCCTGGTACATCAGCTCGCCGACGCCGATCACGGTGGCGACGCTGGTGTCCTTCCACAGGTTCAGCGTCTGCGAGATCAGCGGCGGCACCGTCACGCGCAACGCCTGCGGCAGCACGATGCGGCGCATCGTGGCGAGGAAGGAGAAGCCGAGCGCGCGGCCCGCCTCCAGCTGCACCGCCGGGATGGCGCGGATGCCGCTGCGGATGTCCTCGGCCATGTAGGCGGCGGCGTAGAGCGTGAGCGCCACCAGCGCGCTGACGAACTCGACGTTGCGTGCGTACAGCCACTGCTTCGCCGGCTCGGGCAGCAGCTCCGGCGCGGCGAAGTACCAGAACAGCAGGTGCGCGATCAGCGGCACGTTGCGGATGCCCTCCACGTAGACGGCACCCAGCGCGCGCAGCGGCGCCGACGGCGCCAGCCGCAGCAGCGCGACCGCGGTGCCCAGCGGCAGTGCGAGGGCGAGCGTCAGTCCGGCGAGCTGTAGCGACAGCAGCAGGCCGCTGAGCAGCCAGTCGTGGTACTGGCCATGCAGCAGCAGGTTCAGGTCGACTTGCGGCATCGGCAAGGCTCACGAAAAGGCGCCCTGCCGCCTCGTGAGCGGCAGGGCGAACACCAGGGCTCTCTCTTCCCTTTCCCGAACTCAGATCTGGTCGGTCTCGATCCTGAAGCTGCGCTTGTCGAACTGCAGCTTGGTGCTCGGGCCGTACCACTTGACGAACAGCTTGTCGGCGTCGCCGGACTTCTCCAGTTCGTGCAGCACGCCGTCGATCAGCGCCTTCAGGTTCTTCTCGCCCTTGCTGCAGGCCCAGCGCGAGCGGCTCGACGCTGATGTTGGTCGGCAGGATCGCGTAGTCCTTCTTCGCGGCACCGAGCTTGGCGTGGTCGTTGACCAGCGAGGCCTCGTCGTTGACGTAGCCGACGCCCTTGCCTTGCTGCAGCGCCAGGAAGGCCTGCTGCGTGGTCTCGAAGGTGACCACGTCGACGCCGGGCACCGCCTTGCGGATGTTCGGCTCCTGCGTGCCGCCCTTGACGGTCAGCACCTTCTTGCCGTTGAGGTCCGGCACGTCCTTGATGCCGCTGGCGGTCTTGACCAGCACCTTCTGGCCGGTGACGAAGGTGGTCAGCGAGAAATCGATCTGCGCCTCGCGCTCCTTGTTGTGCGTCAGCGAGGCGGCGAGCACGTCGACGCGGCCCTGCTGCAGCTCGGGGATGCGCGCCGCCACCGCGAGCTGCTTGAACACCGGCTTGACGCCGAGCTTCTTCGCGATCGCGTGGGCGATGTCGACCTCGTAGCCGACGATGTCGCGCGACTTCGGGTCGACGAAGCTGTTCGGCTCGTCGGTGCCGAGCACGCCGAAGACGATCTCGCCCTTCTTCTTGATGTCGTCGAGCTGGTCGGCGTGGGCGGTGGCGCCGAAGACGCTGGTGGCGAGGGCCGCGCTGAGCAGCCAGTGCAGTCGGGAACGCATCGGTGCGTGCTCCGGAAGTGGTGATGCGTGAAGGCTACCGAGGGCACGCAGCGCTTTGAACGCATGAATGCTCATATCGATAGCGCCGATGCAGCTATGCGCTGCACGCGCTCTTCACTGCAGGCGCACGGCCGCGTCGAAGTACCAGGAGCGGCGGATCTCGATCACGTCGAAGTCACGCGCGAGCGACGGAGGAAACGCCGGATAGGGCCGCTGGCTTTCGATGATGCGCCGGATCGTCTCGTCGACCTCCGCCACGCCGCTGGAGACGACGAAGGTCACCGACTCCACCGAGCCGTCGCTGCGCACGGCCACCGTGACCACCGGCGGCGTGTGGGGGCGCTTCGCCAGGTCGCGGACGATGTCGGGCAAGGTGTGCAGCTGGATCTTTCGCTCCCAGGCTTCGGCGTACTGCACGAGTTGCGCATTGGGATCGCTGCGCCCCCACAGCCTGACACGCCTGGCGGTGCTCAGCGAGTAAGGCAGTGCATTCGGCGCCGCCGCGGCCGTCGCGGCGGCCGCGCGCCGGTCGGCCTCTTCGTCGAGCTGGCGCCCGATCGCACGGAGCACATCCTGCCGCCTCGCCTCTTCGTCCTGCGCCGCCTTGCGCGCAGCTTCCTGTCGTGCGGCTTCCTGTCGTGCGGCTTCGGCGCGTGCCGCTTCCTGCCGCGCGGCGGCCTGCCGTTGCGCCTCGAGTTGCGCCGCGGCCTGTCGCGCTGCTTCCTGGCGTTCGGACTCGGCGCGTGCAGCTTCGGCGCGTGCAGCTTCCTGCCTCACGGCCTCTTGCCGTTGTGCTTCGCGTTGTGCTGCGGCCTGTCGCGCTGCTTCCTGGCGTTCGGACGTCGGCGCGCGCAGCTTCGGCGCGCGCAGCTTCCTGCCTCACGGCCTCTTGCCGTTGTGCTTCGCGTTGTGCTGCGGCCTGTCGCGCTGCTTCCTGGCGTTCGGACTCGGCGCGTGCAGCTTCGGCGCGTGCGCCGCTCGCTTGTTTCGTTGTGCTGCGCCTGTCGCGGTCCTGGCGTTCGGCCTCTGCTCGTGCGGCCTCTACCCGTGCGGCTTCCGCTCGTGCTGCTTCCTGCCTTGCGGCCTCCTGCCGTTGTGCTTCGCGTTGCGCCGCAGCCTGTCGTGCTACCTCCTGGCGCTCGGCTTCCACTCGTGCGGCTTCGGCTCGCGCTGCGTCCTGCTTCGCGGCCTCCTGTCGTTGTGCTTCACGCTGTGCCGCAGCCTGTCGTGCGGTCTCCTGGCGCTCGGCTTCCGCTCGCGCGGCCTCTGCTCGTGCAGCTTCCTGCCTTGCGGCCTCCTGCCGTTGCGCTTCGCGTTGCGCCGCAGCCTGTCGTGCCACCTCCTGGCGCTCTGCCTCCGCACGCGCCGCTTCGGCTCGCGCTGCGTCCTGCCTTGCGGCCTCCTGCCGTTGCGCTTCGCGTTGCGCCGCACTTTCCTTCATGCCGCAGCCTGTCGTGCGGTCTCCTGGCGCTCGGCTTCGGCGCGTTCAGCCTCCACACGCGCAGCTTCCTGGCGCGCAGCCTCCTGCCGTTGCGCCTCGCGCTGCGCCGCGGCCTGTCGTGCTGCTTCCTGGCGCTCGGCCTCCGCACGCGCGGCTTCGGCGCGCTCCGCCTCCTGCCGCGCAGCCTCCTCGCGCTGCTCCTGCAGCCGGGCGGCCTCCCGTCGTGCGGCCTCCTCCCGCTGCGCCTCGCGCATCAGTTCCTCGGCGTCCGGCCGTGGCGACGGGGTCGTCTCCGGGCTCGACGCGCTGGGTGCCGCCGCGATCACCACCACCGGCGGTGGCGGATCGGCGCGCACGACCACCGGCGGCTCCACGGGCGGCGCGACCGCAGCGGGCGCCGGCGCGGGTGCGGGTTCGGTCGCGGCCACCGGCGGCGCCAGCGGCGGCGGAGGCGGCAGCGCTGGCGCAGGCGGCACGGGCAGTTCCGCCGCTGGCGATGGCGGTGCTGGCGTGGGTGGTGTTGGTGTTGGTGTTGGTGGCGGCGGTGGCGGTGGCTCTGGCGTGGCGGCACCGGCGCAGGCCGCACCGGCGCGGCACGGTCGCTGCGCGCCCGCTTCGGTGCCTCCGCGGGCACCTGGGGCACGGGTGTTGCGGGCGCCGCGCGCGGCGGGTCGACCAGCACGATGTGCAGGTCGGGCACGTCGGTGCGCCGGTCGCGCCAGGGCATGCCCAGTCCGGGGAAGCCGGATGCGTCGCCGCCGAACCTCAGGCTGAGCAGCAGGGCGTGGATCAGCAGCGAGACCAGCAGCCCCAGCACCAGCGGCCGGTGCTCGTGGCGCGTGGCCTCGTCCAGGCGCCGCAGCCAGCCCTTCAGCTTCGCATGCCGCCGGCCGCCCTTGGGGCTCCCGGGGTCTGGCGCTGCCACGCCGGCGTCGTTGGTGTTCCGCATGCGGGCCATTGCGCCGATTCTCACGGATACCGGCGCCGGGCCTGTCCGGCCCCGAACGCGGTGCGGCAGGGCCGCCGGCTCAGGCCAGAGCGAAGGCCCTGCGCAGTTGGCCAGCGTCGGCCTGAGCTGAGCCGCCTGCGCTGCGCAATTGCATAGGCGCTTCGCTTCGGCGGCTCAGTCCAGCCCGGCGCGCAGATCCGGGAACACCTTGCCCACCTTCGCGGTCACGTAGTCGCCGTAGCTGCCCTCGAAGGCCTGCAGGTTGGCGCCGTCCCAGCGCCGCCCGCTGTCGTCCCGGCCGGGCCCGCTGCCAGGCACCGGCTGTACGCGGGTGTCGAAGTCGGGGTCGAAGAAGAACGGGATCGACAACCGGTCGGTCCCGCTGGTGTTGATGGCCACGCGGTGCGGCACCGATCGGTAGCGCCCGCCCGTCATGCGGTCGAGCATGTCGCCGACGTTGACGACGAAGCTGCCCGGCCGCGGCGGCGCGTCGATCCACTCGCTCTCGCCGGCGCCGCCATCGCGACCCGCCTTCACCTGAAGCCCGCCGACGCCGTCCTGCCACAGCAGCGTCAGCAGGCCGTAGTCGGTGTGTTCACCCACGCCCCAGCGGGCCGCGCCGCCCGGCGGCACCGGGCGGCTGGGGTAGTTGAACAGCCGCAGCAGGATCAGCGGGTCGGCCGTGCCATGGCGCTCGAACCAGTCTTCCTCGATGGCCAGGCCCAGCGCCAGGCCGCGCATCAGCGCATGGCCCAGCGCGGTCAGCGCGTCGATGTAGGCCAGCACCGTCTCGCGGAAGCCCTCGATCGGCGGCCACAGGTTGGCGCCGTGCAGGATCACACCGGCGCGCACGCGCGGGTGCTCGGGGCCGAGCTCGCTGCCGAGGTACAGACCTTCCTTCCAGTCGGGCCGGTTGGAGGTCAGCTCGCCACCGAGCGGGAAGTAGCCACGCCAGGCCCGCCCGCCGGCGGCCATCGGGATGCGCAGCTTGTCGGCCTCGTCCTGCGCGAAGAAGTTGCGCGACAGCATCTCCAGGCGCTGCAGCAGCGCAGCGTCCACGCCGTGGTTCACCGCGTAGAAGAAGCCGAAGCGGCGCGCCGCGGCATCGAGCTCGCGTGCCACCGCGAGGCGCTGTTCGGCGCCGGCGTCGGGCTGGCGCAGCGCGCCCACGTCGATCACGGGCAGGGAAGTCGTCATGGCATGGCTCCGATGGTGGCCCGGCCTCAGGGCTCCGGCGGACCGTCGCCGCGCCCCAGCGTGGCGAGAACGATCACCAGCACGACCACGCCGAGCAGGCCGATCAGGTCGCGCTGCCAATTCTCCATGGGCACTCCATCGCGGTGTGAAGCCACGATTGAAGCGGATCTGCTCATGCGCTCAGCGAGGAAGCGCATGCAGTTTCCGCGCTTCGCTGCGCGGCACCGGCCGCCTAGAGTGCCGGCTTTGCCCGCACCACCGCATGAGCTTCGCCACCACCGCCCCATCGCCTGCACCCGCCGTCGTGTCGCCGGGCCGAGGCTTCACGGTCCGGGGCTTCGATGCGCCGCTGGGTGCGGAAGTGGTCGGCCTGGACCTGTCGCAGCCGCTGGACGACGACACATTCGGTCGGGTGCACCGCGCCCACCTCGACCACCACGTGCTGGTGTTTCGAGATGCACGCATCACGCCGGCCCAGCAGATCGACTTCAGCCGCCGCTTCGGCCCGCTGCAGATCCACGTGCTGCACCAGTTCCAGCTGAGCGGCCACCCGGAGATCCTGGTCGTCTCCAACATCGTCGAGAACGGCCGCCCCATCGGCCTGGGCGACGCCGGCCACTACTGGCACTCCGACCTGTCTTACGTCGACAAGCCCAGCCTGGGCTCGATGCTGCACGCCCAGGAGCTGCCCGCCGAGGGCGGCGACACGCTGTTCGCCAACATGCATCGGGCCTACGACACGCTGCCGGCGGCACTCAGGCGCGCCGTCGACGGGCAGCAGGCCGAACACTCCTACCTGTGCAAGTACGAGGAGCTGCGCGCACGCAGCCCGTGGCGCCCGCCGCTGAGCGCCGAGCAGATCGCCAGCGTCAGGCCGCAGGTGCACCCGGTGGTGCGCACGCACCCGGAGACCGGGCGCAAGGCGCTATTCGTCAGCGAGCACTTCACGACGCGCATCGTCGGACTGCCCGAGGCCGAGAGCGCCGACCTGCTGGCCCAGCTGTTCGCGCACAGCGTGCGGCCGGAACATGTCTACCGCCACCGCTGGCAGCCGCACGACATGGTGTTCTGGGACAACCGCTCGCTGATGCACCTGGCCGCCGGCTGCCCCGACCACCTGCGGCGGCGGCTGAACCGCACCACGATCGAGGGCGACCGGCCCTTCTGACCTCTTTGCTCCCGGAGCTCCACATGATCCGCCTCACCCGTCGCGGCCTCGCCGCCCTCGCCTTCGCCTTGTCGGGCGCCATCGCCGCGCCGGCACAGGCCGAAGGCCAGCTGCGCATCGCCGAGCAGTTCGGCATCGTCTACCTGCTGCTCAACGTCGCCGACGACCTGAACCTGATCGAGAAGCACGGCAAGGCACAGGGCGTGGACCTGAAGGTCGAGTACGTCAAGCTCTCCGGCGGCGCGGCCGTCAACGAGGCGCTGCTGTCGGGCTCGATCGAGGTGGCCGGCGCCGGCGTCGGCCCGCTGCTGACGATCTGGGACCGCACCGTCGGCAAGCAGAACGTCAAGGGCATCGCGTCGCTCGGCAACTTCCCCTACTACCTGGTCACCAACAATCCGAACGTCAGGACCATCGCCGACTTCGGCGACAAGGACCGCATCGCCACGCCGGCGGTGGGCGTGTCGGTGCAGTCGCGCATCCTGCAGCTGGCCTCGGCGAAGCTGTGGGGCGACGCGCAGTTCAACCGGCTCGACAAGCTGCAGGTGGCCGTGCCGCACCCCGAGGCCGCGGCCGCGATCATCAAGGGCGGCACCGAGATCAGCGGCCACTTCGGCAACCCGCCCTTCCAGGAACAGGAGCTGGCCGGCAACCCGAACGCGCGCATCGTGCTGAAGAGCTACGAGGTGCTCGGCGGCCCGGCCTCGGCCACGGTGCTGTACGCGACCGAGAAGTTCCGCCGCGAGAACCCGAAGACCTACAAAGCCTTCACCGACGCGCTGGCCGAGGCCGCGCAGTTCATCCGCGCCAACCCCGAGAAGGCAGCCGACATCTTCATCCGCACCAACAAGAGCGGCGTCGACCGCGAGCTGCTGCTGAAGATCATCAGGAACCCGGAGGTCGAGTTCAAGCTGACGCCGCAGAACACCTACGCGCTGGCCGAGTTCATGCACCGCGTCGGCGCGATCAGGAACAAGCCGGCCTCGGCGAAGGACTACTTCTTCGACGACCCGCACAACGCCACGGCGAACTGAACATGGCCGCCGTCCTGCCGCTGCCGGCCCTGGCCGAACGCCTGCCGGCGCACGCGGCGCAGGCCGTGGCGCGACCGTTGCTGCAGGTGCAGGGCGTCACGCTCGAGTACGCCAGCGCCGAACGCCTGGTTCGTGCCACCCACCGCGTCGATTTCGAGCTGCACCGCGGCGACCGTTTCGTGCTGCTCGGTGCCTCGGGCTGCGGCAAGAGTTCGCTGCTGAAGGCGGTGGGAGGTTTCCTGGCGCCGCGCGAGGGCGAGATCCGCCTCGACGGCGAGCGCATCGACGGCCCGGGACCGGATCGCATCGCCGTGTTCCAGGAGTTCGACCAGCTGCCCCCGTGGAAGACGGTGCTCGCCAACGTGCTGTTCCCGCTGCAGGCCTCGCGCCGGCTGGGCAAGGCCGAGGCACGCGAACGTGCGCTGGACGCGCTTGCCAAGGTCGGCCTGGCCGACTTCGCCGATGTCTACCCGCACCAGCTCTCCGGCGGCATGAAGCAGCGCGTGGCGATCGCCCGTGCGCTGGCCATGCAGCCCAAGGTGCTGCTGATGGACGAGCCCTTCGCCGCACTCGACGCGCTGACGCGCCGGCGCATGCAGGAGGAACTGCTGGCACTGTGGGAGGACGTGCGCTTCACGCTGCTGTTCGTCACCCACTCGATCGAGGAGGCGCTGGTGGTGGGCAACCGCATCCTGCTGCTGTCGCCGCGGCCGGGGCGCGTCCGCGCCGAGCTGAACGCGCACGACTTCGACCTGGCGAGCACGGGCAGCCCCGCCTTCCAGGCGCAGGCGCAGCGCATCCACCGGCTGCTGTTCCAGGAGGGTTCGACGTGAGCGCCGTCGCTGCCGCCGGTGCGGCCGGAGTTCGAGCTCCCGCTGGCGCCTCTGGTCGACGTCGCCCCCGAACGCCCGCTGCCGCTGGCGCGACGCCTGTGGCAACACGCCGTGCTTCGCCAGGGCCTGATCGTCGTGCTGCTCGCCGTGCTGTGGGAACTCGCCGCGCGGCTGGCCGGCAACGAGCTGCTGCTACCGACCTTCGCGCAGACCGCCCGTGCCTTCGCCGACGGCGTGGCCAGCGGCGAGCTGGCCGAGAAGGCGCGGCTCTCGCTGGGCCTGCTGCTGCAGGGCTACGCGCTCGGTGTGCTGGCCGCCTTCGCGCTGACTGCGCTGGCGGCATCGACGCAGCTGGGCCGCGACCTGCTGGCCACGCTGACGGCGATGTTCAACCCCTTGCCGGCGATCGCCCTGCTGCCGCTGGCGCTGCTGTGGTTCGGCCTCGGCCAGCTCAGCCTGATCTTCGTGCTGGTGCACTCGGTGCTGTGGCCGCTGGCGCTGGCCACCTTCTCCGGCTTCCAGGCCGTGCCGGAGACGCTGCGCATGGCCGGCCGCAACTACGGCCTCTCCGGGCTGCGCTACGTGGCGCAGATCCTGGTGCCCTCGGCGTTGCCCGCCATCCTGTCCGGGTTGCGCATCGCCTGGGCCTTCGCCTGGCGCACGCTGATCGCCGCCGAGCTGTTCTTCGGTGCGTCGTCCGGCAAGGGCGGCCTGGGCTGGTACATCTTCCAGAATCGCAACGAGCTCTACACCGACAAGGTGTTCGCCGGGCTGGCGACCGTCATCCTCATCGGGCTGCTGGTCGAGCGCCTGCTGTTCGATTCGCTGGAGCGGCTGACGGTGCGTCGCTGGGGGATGCAGCGCTGAGCGGCGCGGCAGGCCTGCCGCGGCCCGCCCGCCAGCGTTGCAGCGCGGTACCGAGCAGCATCGCCGGCACGAACCACAGCGCCTCGCTGCTGCCGAAACCGAGCGCGGCGATCGCCGGGCCGGGGCAGTAGCCGGCCAGCCCCCAGCCGATGCCGAACAGCGCCGAGCCGGCCAGCAGCGGCACATCGACCCGCTGCGACGCTGCCGCGTGGAAGTGATCGTCGAACAGCGGCGCCGGCTGGCGCCGCGCGAGGCGGAACCCCGCCAGCGCGACCAGCACCGCGCCGCCCAGCACGAGCAGCAGGCTGGCGTCCCAGGCACCTGCCACGTCGAGAAAGCCGAGCACCTTGTGCGGGTCGATCATCCCGGCGAGCGCCAGGCCGAGGCCGAACACGGCGCCGGCGAGCAGCGCGATCACGGCGCGGACGCCGGCACGGACGAGTGGAGCAAGCATGGTGGGCAGCGACAAGCCGGGGCGTGCGCGCTCAGGCGATCAGCAGCAGGTGGCGCACGACGAAGGTGGTGGCGATCGCGACGGCGAGGAACACCGCCACCGCGACCAGCGAGCGCAGCGACAAGCGCGCCAGGCCGCACACGCCGTGGCCGCTGGTGCAGCCACCGGCCAGCGAGGTGCCGTAGCCGACCAGCAGGCCCGCCAGCACCAGCAATGCAGGCGGGAAGTCCGCGCGTGCCGCCGGGGCCTCGCCGGCGAATGCGACCCAGCCCCCGGCCCCGAGCAGCAACCCGAGGAGGAACAGCAGTCGCCAGCCGCGCTCGCTGCGCACGCCGGACCACAGTCCGCCGGCGATGCCGCTGACGCCGGCGATGCGGCCGTTCAACGACCACAGCAGCACGGCGGCCAGGCCGATGAGAACGCCACCACCGAGCGCGGTCCAGGGAGTGAAGTGGTTCATCGCCGCGAGTGTCTCAGAGCTTCCGGCCGTACGAGATGCCGAGGATCGTCTCCTTCAGCCGCAGCCTGACGTTGCCGCCGCCGAAGCCGCTCAGCGCCGCGCGTGCGCGAGCCGCTTGACCACCGCCACCAGCCGGTCGACCTCCTCGCAGGTGTTGTAGAAGGCCAGCGAAGGCCGCACCGTGGCCTCCAGCCCGAAGCGGCGCAGGATGGGCTGCGCGCAGTGGTGGCCGGTGCGCACCGCGATGCCTTCCCGGTTCAGCGCCTGGCCGACCTCGTCGGTGCTGTAGCCGTCGAGCACGAAGCTCAGCACACTGGCCTTGTCCTTCGCGGTGCCGATCAGGCGCACGCCGGGAATCGGCTTCATGTGCGCGGTCGCGTACTCGAGCAGCGCGTGCTCGTAGCGGCCGATCGCCTCGATGCCGATGCGTTCGACATACTCCAGCGCTGCACCCAGCCCCACCGCATCGGCGATGTTGCCGGTGCCGGCCTCGAAGCGTGTCGGCGGGCCGTGGTAGACCGTCTTCTCGAAGGTGACGTCGGCGATCATGTTGCCGCCGCCCTGCCACGGCGGCATGTCCTCGAGCACCTCGTGGCGCCCGTAGACCACGCCGATGCCGGTCGGCCCGAAGATCTTGTGGCCGGAGAAGACGAAGAAGTCGGTAGCCGATGCTTCTGCATGTCCACGCGCATGTGCGAGACCGACTGCGCACCGTCGACCAGCGTCGTGACGCCATGGCGTCTGGCGGTCTCGACGATCTGCTGCACCGGCACCACCGTGCCCAGCGCGTTGCTGACCTGCGTGACCGAGACGATCTTCGTGCGGTCGTTGAGCAGCTTCTGGTACTCGGAGAGGATCACCTGGCCGGAGTCGTCGACCGGGATCACGCGGATCTTCGCGCCCTTCTCGCTGGCGAGTTGCTGCCACGGCACGATGTTGGCGTGGTGTTCGAGGTGCGAGACGACGATCTCGTCGCCGGCGCCGATGTTCTGCGCACCCCAGCTCTTGGCCACCAGGTTGATCGCCTCGGTGGTGCCGCGCACGAAGATGATCTCCTCGGTCGAGCCGGCGCCGATGAAGCGGCGCACCGTCTCGCGCGCCTTCTCGTAGGCATCGGTCGCACGCGCCGCGAGCTCGTGGGCGGCACGGTGGATGTTGGAGTTCTCGTGGGCGTAGAAGTGCGCGAGGCGGTCGATCACCGCCTGCGGCTTCTGCGTGGTGGCCGCGTTGTCGAACCAGACCAGCTGCCGGCCGTTGACCCGCTCCTGCAGGATCGGGAAGTCGCGGCGCACGGCGTTCACGTCGAACGGCGGATGGCCGGAGACGGGCACGGCCGGCACGCCGCGTTCGCCCGGCGGCAGGTGCTCGAGAAAGTAGAAGCCGCCGGTGCCCGCCGCGTCACCCGCCGGCTGGCGCGGCTCGAACACGATGCGCGGGATCTCCAGACCGAACAGCGGCGGCACGCCGAGAAGCTGGCTGCCGGCACGGCCGTCGTAGCCCGGCGCGGCCGTCAGCAGGTGGTCGGGCACGCCGTTCGGTGCCTGCGCATGCGGCAGCAGCGCGGGCGCCGACGCCCCGGCGTTGGCGGCCGACTGCGGCGAATGCGGCAGCAGGTTCGCACCCGGCGGCAAGGCGCCTTCGGGCAGCGCAGCGGGCGTGGCCGGGCCGGCGGCGCCGGGCGGCAGCGACAGGCCGGCCGGCTGTGGATTCGCCGGCACCGGCACGCCGCCCGCCGCGGTGGCTCCCGGCAGCGCGGAGAGGAACTCGCCGGCCAGCCGCGCGAGCACGGCGGGATCGGGCAGCCCCGGCGGCACGGCGCCGCCGGGCAGGTCGATGGAAGCCATGGCGGTGCCTCAGCGGTAGCTGTCCGGGTAGGCGTGGTACTTGCCGACCTCCACGTCCTCCAGCACGGCGAGTGCGTCGTCGCTCTGCACCGCCAGCGAGCAGTACAGCGAGATCAGGTAGGAGGCGATGGCGTTGCGGTTGATGCCCATGAAGCGCACCGACAGGCCCGGGCTCTGCTCGCCCGCGAGGCCCGGCTGATACAGCCCGACCACGCCCTGGCGCTTCTCGCCCACGCGCAGCAGCAGGATCTTGGTCTTGCCGTCGGCCACCGGCACCTTGTCGCTGGGGATCAGCGGGATGCCGCGCCAGGTCAGGAACTGCGAGCCGAACAGGCTCACCGTCGGCGGCGGCACGCCGCGGCGCGTGCACTCGCGGCCGAAGGCGGCGATCGCCAGCGGGTGGGTCAGGAAGAAGGCCGGCTCCTTCCACACGCGGGTCAGCAGCTCGTCGAGGTCGTCCGGTGTCGGCGCGCCGGTCAGCGGGTAGATGCGCTGCTCCGTCGGCCACGGCTGGCCAGCAGCCCGTAGTCGGGGTTGTTGATCAGCTCGCTCTCCTGCTTCTCCTTGATCGTCTCGATCGTCAGGCGCAGCTGTTCCTTGATCTGGTCGTGCGGGCTGCTGTAGAGGTCGGACACGCGGGTGTGCACGTCCAGCACCGTGCTGACGGCGTTGAGGAAGTACTCGCGCGGCTTCTCGTCGTAGTCGGCGAAGGTGGTCGGCAGCTCGGACTCGTCGCGCTTGGCGCACAGCACCTTCAGCTGCTCCGGGTTCTTCACCTTGTTCAGGCGGTAGATGCCGGCCTCGACCGGCAGCCACTGCAGCAGGTGCGTCAGCCAGCGCGGGCTGATGGTCGAGAGGATGGGCGCGGTCTTGGTCGCGTTGGCGAGCTGCCGTGCGGCGTTGTCGCCGAGTGCGAGTTGCGGGGTGGCCGGTTCAGTCATCGTTTCTCCTGTTCAGGTTCTGATTCCTCGCCGCCCTCGGCCTGCGACAGCAGGTGCGAGAGCGGCAATTCGAGTGCGTCGGCAAGCTTCGATGCGGTGGCCAGCGACGGCATCACCGCCGCCCGCTCGACCTCGCCCATGTACGAGCGGTTGAGCCCGGCGCGGCGGGCCAGCTGCTGCTGCGACCAGCCGCGTGCCTCGCGCCGCTGCCGCACGGCCTGGCCGAAACGTTCGCCGACATCGACGAGCGGGGGCGGCATTCAGGGCACCGCCCCTTCGAGCACCGCGTCGTCGCGCGCGCTGGCCTGCGCGATGCGGCTGCCCGGCGGCACGCTGCGCGTCAGCCAGACGTTGCCGCCGATGGTCGAGCCACGCCCGATGGTGACGCGGCCGAGCACGGTGGCGCCGGCGTAGATGACGACGTCGTCCTCCAGGATCGGATGGCGCGCACCGCCCTTCTGCAGGTGGCCGTCCTCGTCGGTCGCGAAGCGCTTGGCGCCCAGCGTGACCGCCTGGTACAGGCGCACGTTGCGGCCGATCTGCGCGGTCTCGCCGATGACGACGCCGGTGCCGTGGTCGATGAAGAAGCCGGCACCGATGGTGGCGCCGGGGTGGATGTCGATGCCGGTGGCGCCATGCGCGAGTTCGGCCACCAGCCGCGCGAGCAGCGGCACCCCCAGGCCATACAGCTCGTGCGCGATGCGGTGGTGGATCATCGCGTGCACGCCCGGGTAGCACAGCAGCACCTCGTCGACGCTGCGCGCCGCCGGGTCGCCGTGGAAGGCGGCGAGCACGTCGCTGTCGAGCAGCGTGCGCAGGCGCGGCAGCACGGCGCCGAACTCGCGCACGATGGCCAGCGCGCGCAGGTCGGGGTCCTCGTCGCCCGGCTGCTGGCGGGCGCGATGACGGATCTCCAGCCGCACCTGCGCCAGCAGGGCGCCGAGCACGCTGTCCAGCGTGTGGCCGACGTAGAAGTCCTCGCTCTCCTGGCGCAGGTCCGGCGGCCCCAGCCGCATCGGGAACAGCGCGCCGCGCAGCCCGTCGACGATGGTCGCCAGCACCTCGCGCGAGGGCAGCTCGCGGCCGCCGGGCTCGCGGCTGCGCTGCTGCGCGTCGCGCCAGCGCGCCCGCGCATCGCGCAGGCCGTCGACGATCTGCGTCAGGTCGAACGATGCCGGCCCGCTCACTCAGGCCGCCTTCGCTGCGGAGGGCGGCAGCCCGGTGGCGTCGAACACGCCTTCGAACAGCACCGAGCTGAGGTAGCGCTCGCCCGAGTCGGGCAGGATCACGACGATGGTCTTGCCGGCGTTCTCCGGCCGATGCGCCAGGCGCACCGCCACCGCCGTGGCCGCGCCGCAGGAGATGCCGGAGAGGATGCCCTCCTCGCGCGTCAGCCGTCGCGCGAAGTGCACGGCTTCCTCGTTGCTCACCTGCTCGATCGCATCGACCAGCGACAGGTCCAGCACCTCGGGCACGAAACCGGCGCCGATGCCCTGGATCTTGTGCGGCGAGGGCTTGAGCTCCTCGCCGTTGCGCTGCTGCGTCAGCACCGGGCTGGCCGCGGGCTCCACGGCCACCGAGCTGATCGCCTTGCCCCTGCCGTTCTTGATGTAGCGCGAGACGCCGGTGATCGTGCCGCCGGTACCGACACCCGACACCAGGATGTCGATCGCGCCGGCCGTGTCGTCCCAGATCTCCGGGCCGGTGGTGGCCTCGTGGATGGCCGGGTTGGCGGGGTTCCTGAACTGCTGCAGCAGCACGTACTTCGGTTCGCTGGCGGCGATCTCCTCGGCCTTGGCCACCGCCCCTTTCATGCCCTTGGCGCCTTCGGTCAGCACCAGCGTCGCGCCATAGGCGAGCAACAGCTTGCGCCGCTCCAGGCTCATGGTCTCGGGCATGGTCAGCGTGATCGGGATGCCGCGCGCCGCCGCCACGAAGGCCAGCGCGATGCCGGTGTTGCCGCTGGTCGGCTCGACGATCTCCTTGCCCGGCCCGAGCAGGCCGCGCTTCTCGGCGTCCCAGATCAGCGCGGCGCCGATGCGGCACTTGACCGAGTAGGCCGGGTTGCGGCCCTCGATCTTGGCCAGCACGGTGGCCGGCGCGCCGTCGGTGATGCGCTGCAGCCGGACCAGCGGCGTGCGGCCGATGGACAGCGAGTTGTCGTCGTAGATGCGTGTCATGGGTCTTCCTCAGTCCTGAATCCAGGGCAGGCCGCGGAAGCGCCAGCCGTCCGCGTGGCCGCGCTGCTGCGCGGCATCGAGTTCACCCTCGAAGCCTTCGAGCACGTTGAACACGGCCGCGAAGCCGGCCTTCGCGGCGGCTTCGGCCGCGAGCGCCGAGCGCTTGCCGCTGCGACACAGCAGCAGCACCGGCTCGTCCTTACCGACCTTGGCCTCGAGCTCGCGCACGAAGCGCGGGTTGCGCGTCAGGCTGGTGCCGGTGGCCCAGGCGACATGGGCCACCCCGGGCACATGGCCGACGAACTTGCGCTCCTCGGCGCTGCGCACGTCGACCAGCGCGGCCTGGCCCGCCTGCACCAGCGCCCAGGCATCCGCCGGCGCCACGCTGCCGGCATAAGGCAGGCCGGCCGCCTGCGCGGCGGCGCGGGCCGCTTCGAGCACGGGGGAGAGTCGTGATTCGGTCAGCACGGCGGACATGGGCAGTCTCCTGATCGGTGGTGCGGTGTGTGGTGGGCTGGTGGCCTGTCTGGTGGCGATAGACGGCAGACGCCAGCGTAGGCAGCTGCATGCCGTGCGGGAACGAAGCAAAGCGTGCATGCATATGCGCAAAGCGCTCGATGCGGCTCGCATGAGCTCATCTGAAATCGATCGTTCACGGCGCCGGGAGCGCCCGATAACTTTCGCTGCCTCGAAACACAGGAGATCGCCGATGCGTCGCTCGCAGTTCCTCACCACCCTCGCGCTCGCGCTGGGCACACTCGCCACCGGCGCCGCGTTCGCGCAGGAGACGCTGCGCGTCGCCTACCAGACCGTCGTCGAACCGGCGAAGGTCGCACAGGCCGACGGCCTGTACGAGAAGGCAACCGGCAAGGCCATCGAGTGGCGCAAGTTCGAGAGCGGCGCCGAGGTCATCGCCGCCGTCGCCTCGGGCGACATCCAGATCGGCTACGTCGGCTCCAGCCCGCTGGCCGCGGCGGCCAGCAAGGAACTGCCGGTCGAGACCTTCTTCATCGCCGCGCAGATCGGCAGCGCCGAGGCCCTGGTCGTGCGCAACGGCGCGAACATCGCGAAGGCGGCCGACCTGGTCGGCAAGAAGGTCGCGGTGCCTTTCGTCTCGACCACCCACTACAGCCTGCTCGCGGCGCTGAAGCACTGGGGTGTCGATGCGAAGAAGGTGAACATCGTCAACCTGCGTCCGACCGAGATCACCGCCGCCTGGCAGCGCGGCGACATCGACGCCGCCTACGTGTGGGATCCGGCGCTCGGCCAGATCAAGGGCAACGGCAAGGTGCTGACCGACTCCGCGCAGGTGGCCAGGTGGGGCGCACCCACCTTCGACGCCTGGATCGTGCGCCGCGACTTCGCGCAGAAGAACCCGGACGTCGTCACCGCCTTCGCGCGCATCACCGGCGAGGCCTATGCCGCCTACCGCCAGGACGCCAAGGCCTTCGCCGGGAACGCCGCGAACGTCGAGAAGATCGCCAGGCTGACCGGCGCGAAACCGCAGGAGATCGCCGAGCTGCTGGCCGGCAGCAGCTTCCCGACCCTGGCCGAACAGGCCACCCTGCTGGGTGCCGGCACCGTCAAGGCCGTCACCGAGACCTCGAGGTTCCTCAAGGAACAGGGCAAGGTCGACAAGCTGCTGGCCGACTACCAGCCCTACGTGACGCCGCGCTTCGTGCAGGCCGCCGCCAAGGGCGCGCCGCAGCAGGTCGCGGCGAAGAACTGACGCACCGGGTTCAGACCGTGGTCGAGCTGGAACGTGTAGTGGCGGGCTACGGGGACGCTTCACGCTCGACCACGGTGCTGGACACCTTGTCGCTGGGCATCGCCGGCGGCGGCATCACGGTGCTGCTCGGGCCTTCCGGCTGCGGCAAGTCCAGCCTGCTGAACCTGATCGCCGGCTTCGTTCCGCTGCGCTCCGGCCGCGCCAGCGTGTCGGGCCGCACCATCGCCGGCCCCGGCGCAGACCGCGGCGTGGTGTTCCAGGACGATGCACTGCTGCCCTGGCTCGACGTGCTCGGCAACGTGGCTCTGCCGCTGCGGCTGAAGGGCCTGCCGGCGGCCGAACGCGAACAGCGTGCGCGCCACTTCCTCGGCCTGGTCGGCCTGCAGGAGCAGGCGGCACGCTCGATCTGGGAACTCTCCGGCGGCATGCGCCAGCGTGTGGGCATCGCTCGTGCGCTGGCGGCCGACCCCGAGGTGCTGCTGATGGACGAACCGTTCGGCGCGCTGGACGCGCTGACCCGCGAACGCATGCAGGAGCTGCTGCTGGACATCTGGACGGCCACCGGCAAGACCATCGTGCTCGTCACCCACGGTGTCGAGGAGGCGGTGTTCCTTGCCACCGACCTGGTGCTGCTGTCGCCGCGGCCGGCGCGCGTCGTCGCGCGGCACGCGCCCGGCTTCTCGCGGCGCTTCGCGGCCGGCGAGCCGGCGCGCGCGCTGAAGTCGCTGCCCGCATTCGTCGCGCTGCGCGAAGAGGTGCTGGGCGCAGTGTTCGCGCTCGAGGACGCAGTGGCCTGAACCATGGAAGCGATCTCGCCGATCACCCTGCGCAAGGCACTGACCGAGCTCGATCCCGCTGTGTCGGCGCCGCGCGCCTCGCGGCCCTGGCACCCGTTCTGGCTGGGCAGCGCCAGCGTGATCGTGCTGCTGGCCGCCTGGCAGGCCGTCACGGCGGCCGGCTGGATCGCGCCGCTGTTTCTGCCGCCGCCCGCCGCCGTCGCGGCGAAGTTGGTCACGCTCGCCGGCGAAGGTTTCATGGACGCCACGCTGTGGCAGCACGCCGTGGCCAGCCTGGTGCGTGTCGCGCTGGCCCTGCTGCTGGCGCTGGCCACCGCGATCCCGCTGGGCCTGTGGATGGGCCTGTCGCCGCTGGCGCGTGGCCTGTTCGACCCGCTGGTCGAGTTCTACCGGCCGGTGCCGCCGCTGGCTTACCTGCCGCTGATCGTGATCTGGTTCGGCATCGGCGAGCTGTCCAAGGTGCTGCTGATCGCGCTGGCCATCTTCGCGCCGGTGCTGATCGCCACCGCCACCGGCGTGCGTTCGGTCGAGCCCAGCCGGCTGCGCGCAGCGCAGTCCTTCGGCGCCACGCGTGCGCAGCTGCTGCGCCACGTGGTGCTGCCCAGCGCCCTGCCCGATGTGCTGACCGGCATCCGCGTCGGCCTCGGCGTCGGCTGGTCGACACTGGTCGCCGCCGAGCTGGTGGCGGCCACACGCGGGCTCGGCTTCATGGTGCAGTCGGCGGCACAATTCCTCAACACCGACATCGTCGTGCTCGGCATCGTGGTGATCGCCACGGTCGCGTTCACGCTCGAGCTCGGCCTGCGCGCACTGCAGCGCCGCCTGGTGCCCTGGCAGGGAAAGCCCTGAGTCGCGCACTGCCGGCGGACCCGGCCACCCCCCTAGAGCAGGTGGCGCGGCGGCGTGCCGAAGGCAACGTGATCGGCGAACATGGCGGCCGTCCAGGAACCACTGCGGAGCGACGATGGCGGTCTACAACGGCGACGACGGCGACAACTCCATCTCCGGAGGCGCCGAGGCGGACACCATCAACGGCCTGGGCGGCAACGACACGCTGTTCGGCGGGAGCGGCAACTTCTCGGACACGCTCGACGGCGGCACCGGCGTCGACTCGATGAACGGCGGCGACGGCAGCGACACCTACTTCGTCGACAACGCCGGCGACGTCTGCAGCGAGTCCTTCAACGACGTCCTCGGCGGCCTCGCCGACACCGTCTACGCGTCGGTGTCCTACACGATCAGCGGCGTCGGCATCGAGAACCTGACACTGACCGGCGCCGCGCTCACCGGCACCGGCAACGGCAACAACAACATCATCCTCGGCAACGGCTCGAACAACACGCTGTCGGGGCTGGACGGCAACGACACGCTCGACGGCGCCTTCGGCTTCGACACCTTCGACGGCGGCAACGGCGCCGACACCGTCGACTACCGGTTCTGGAGCCTCGGCCTGACCGTCAACCTGGCGACCGGCGTCGCGTCCTTCGAGAACAACGTCGGCACCGAGTCGCTGACCAGCATCGAGAACATCCTCGCCGGTGCCGGCAACGATTCGATCACCGGCAGCACCGCCGCCAACAACCTGAACGGCGGCGTCGGCAACGACACGATCGACGGTGGCAACGGCAACGACACGCTGATCGGCGGCGCCGGCAACGACCTGCTCACGGCCAGCTCGGGCGTCGAGAGCCTGAGCGGCGGTGACGGCGACGACGGCTTCCAGCTGAACGGAGCCACGGACCTCACGGGCTGGGTCGTCGACGGCGGCGACGGCACCGACGGCGTCGACCTGATCGAAGGCAGCCTGCAGCTCGGCACGACCTTGCCGTTCATCAACGTCGAGCAGCTCGACGTCTGGCAGACGACCTTCGTCGGCACCGCCGGCGGCGACAGCTACGACTTCCGCCCGTTCGCGACGGTCGGTTTCGGCGTGGGCCAGGCCGTGGTGCTGAACGCCGGCGATGGCAACGACGTCGTCTATACGAGCAACTCGGTGGTCGATGGCGGTGGCGCCCACGTCGTCGACGGGCAGATCGGCAACGACACGCTGACCGGCGGGACGGCACGGGACTCGCTGAGCGGCGGCGCCGACAACGATGTGCTGTTCGGCGGCGGCGGCAACGACGTGCTGTCGGGCGGCGACGGCAACGACGCCCTCAACGGCACCAGCGGTAGCAACGACACCCTGATCGGCGGCAACGGCAACGACACGCTGTCCGGCGGCGGTGGTGCCGATTCGCAGTCCGGCGGCGAAGGCGACGACTTCGTCTTCGCCTCGTTCGGCACCGACCTGGCCGACGGTGGCAACGGCAACGACACGCTGGACAGCACCTCGTTCTCGGGCGACTACGTCGTCAACCTGGCGACCGGCCTGACCAACTTCGGCGGCGAGAGCTTCGTCAACTTCGAGAACCTGATTTCCGGCGCCGGCAACGACTCGCTGACCGGCACCACGGGTGTGAACCGCATCCTCGGCGGCGACGGCAACGACACCATCGACGGCGGCGCCGGCGCCGACACGCTGGACGGCGGACTCGGCGATGACGAGTACTTCGTCGACAACGCGGGCGACATCGCCAACGAGACGGTCGTCGGCGCGTCCGGCGGCATCGACCTGGTGCGTTCGTCGGTGACCACCGCGCTCGGTGCCGGCATCGACAACCTGCTCCTGCTCGACGGCGCGGTCAACGGCAACGGCAACGGACTGAACAACAGCATCACCGGCAATGCCGCCAGCAACACGCTGATCGGCTTCGGCGGCAACGACTCGCTCGACGGCGGCGCCGGCAACGACGTGCTGAACGGCAACGGCCAGAACGACACGCTGAACGGCGGCACCGGCGCCGACACGATGGACGGCGGCGACCAGAACGACCTGTACATCGTCGACAACGCGGCCGACATCGCCGGCGAGTTCTACAACGACGTGGGCGGCGGCATCGACACCGTCGAGTCCTCGATTTCGTACGCCTTCGACGGCCTGAGCTCCAACCAGCGCGGTTTCGGCCTCGAGAACCTGACCCTCACCGGCACGGCCGACATCGACGGCAGCGGCAACGCCAACAACAACCAGCTCACCGGCAACAGCGGCAGCAACCGGCTGGCCGGCGGCGCCGGTGCCGACACGCTGATCGGCGGCGCCGGCGATGACGTGCTCGACGGCGGGAGCGGTGACGACGCGGCCGACGGTGGCACGGGCAGCGACCTGTACGTGGTGCAGGATGCCGGCGACACGGCGCAGGAGACGGCGGCGGGTGCCGAAGGCGATGTCGACACCGTGCAGGCCCGCGTGTCGTTCGTGCTCGGTACCGGCATCGAGAACCTGGTGCTGGCTGGCAGCGCGGCGATCGACGGAACCGGCAATGCACTCGACAACAACATCGTCGGCAACACGGCGGCCAACACGCTGAGCGACGGCGACGGCAGCGACACGCTCAGCGGCGGCGCCGGCAACGACACGCTGAACAGCGGCGCCGGCGACGACCTGCTGGCCGGTGGCAGCGGCGACGACCGGCTGGTCAGCAGCGCCGGCGTCGACGTGCTGGTCGGTGGTGCCGGCAACGACACCTACGTCGTGGCCAGCGCACTGAGCTCGCTCGTCGAAGCGGCCGGCGGCGGCACCGACACCGTACTGTCCAGCGCCACGATCACGCTGGCCGCCAACCTCGAGAACCTGACGCTGACCGGTGCGCTGGCGATCAGCGGCACCGGCAACACCGGCAACAACCTGATCACCGGCAATGCCGCGGCCAACGTCCTCAACGGCGGCTCGGCCGGTGACGACACGCTGGTCGGCGGGCTGGGCAGTGACACCTACGTCGTCAACTCGGCCACCGACGTGGTCACCGAAACCAGCACGCTGACCACCGAGATCGACACCGTGCAGAGCTCGGCCACCTGGACGCTGGGCGCCAACCTCGAACGCCTGACGCTGACCGGCACGCTGGCGATCAACGGCACCGGCAACACGCTGGCCAACCTGATCACCGGCAACACCGCGGCCAACTCGCTCAACGGCGGCAGCGGCAATGACACGCTCAGCGGCAGCAGCGGCAACGACACGCTCAACGGCAGCACCGGCAACGACTCGCTGGTCGGCGGTGCCGGCAACGACTCGATGGTGGGTGGCACCGGCAACGACATCTACGTCGTCGACGTCGGCACCGACGTGATCAGCGAGACCAGCACGCTGGCCACCGAGATCGACACCGTGGTCAGCGGCATCACCTGGACGCTGGGCAGCAACCTCGAACGGCTGACGCTGTCGGGCACCGGCACGATCAACGGCACCGGCAACACACTGGCCAACACGATCACCGGCAACAGCGCCGTCAACGTGCTCAACGGCGGCTCCGGCAACGACACGATCAACGGCGGGGCCGGCAACGACACCGTCGCCGGTGGCCTGGGCAACGACTCGCTGACCGGTGGTGCCGGCATCGACACCTTCCTGTTCAACACCACGCGCAGCGCCACCACCAACGTCGACCGCATCACCGACTTCACCGCGGTGGACGACCGCTTCCTGCTCGACGACGCGGTGTTCGTCGGCATCGGCGGCGTGGGTCAGCTCGCGGCAGCGAACTTCCGCCTGGGCAGCGCGGCCGGCGACGCCAGCGACCGCATCATCTACAACTCGGCCACCGGCCAGTTGTTCTTCGATGCCGACGGCACCGGCGCCGGTGCGGCCACGCTGTTCGCCACCGTCGCGGCGGGTACCACGATCACCGCAGCGGACATCTGGATCGGCTGAGCGGCGCGTTCAGCCGCGCAGCGCGGCGATGCGCCCGGGCAGACCGGCCAGCGCGGCATCGGCGACCGGCGCCAGCTCGTGGCGCAGCGCACGCTCGATCAGCTGGCGCGCCGCCTGCGCATGCGGCAGCACCGGCCCGGCGAAGTGGATGGTGTCTCCCTCGGCGACCAGCAGCGTCGGGAAGTCGACCACGTCGAGGCTGCCCAGCGCGTCCTCGTCGTCCTCGATGTCGACCCAGCGGAACCGCGCCTGTTCGCCGAACTGGCGCTGCAGCGCCTCGAAGGTGGCGCGGTACTCGTCGCAGGTGCGGCACCAGGCCGCGCACAGGCAGGCGACCAGGAACGGCGCGTCGCCGGCTGAAACGTCGATGCTCATGGGGCGGCAGTGTGCCGCAGGCGCGTCGCGCTCGCTCAGACGGCCCAGCGCCACTGCGCAAAGACGGCCTCGGCGGGCCGCTCGTCGTGCGGCTCCTCGCGCGCCGGCTCGCGCAGCACGCGCTGCAGCACCTGTTCCTCCAGCGCCGCGAAGGCGGCATTGCCGCGCGAACGCGGGCGCGCCAGCGCGATCGGCTCGTCGAGTGCGATCAGATGGTCCTCGATCAGCACCACCCGGTCGGCCAGCGCCACCGCCTCGGCGACGTCGTGCGTCACCAGCAGCGCGGTGAAGCCGTGCTGGCGCCACAGGGTCCTCGATCAGCTGCTGCATCTCGATGCGCGTGAGGGCATCGAGCGCGCCCAGCGGTTCGTCGAGCAGCAGCAGGCGCGGCCGGTGCACCAGCGCGCGTGCCAGCGCCACACGCTGGCGCTGCCCGCCCGACAGCACCGCCGGCCAGTCGTCGGCGCGGTCGGCCAGGCCGACCTGGGCCAGCGCCTGGCGGGCTCGCGCGTGGGCATCGGGCCCGTCCAGGCCGAGCACGATGTTGTCGATCACACGCTTCCAGGGCAGCAGCCGCGCGTCCTGGAACATGATGCGGATGTCGTCGCGGTGCTTCGCCAGCGGCTCGCCGTCCAGCGTCAGCTCGCCGCCGCTGGCACGTTCGAGTGCCGCGACCAGGCGCAGCAGCGTGCTCTTGCCGCAGCCGCTGCGGCCGACGATGGCAACGAACTCGCCCGGCGCGATGTGCAGGTCGACGCCGGCCAGCACCTGGCGCTCGCCGAAGGACTTGACGAGGCCGCGGGCGTCGACGGCGATGCCGCTCGGCGCGGCCGGCTCATGACTCGCCTTTCCCTGCCACACCGGCTCGTCGAGCTGGGCGCGGAACTCGCGCAGGCCGCGCGGCAGACCCTCGTAGTGCAGGGTAGCTCCATCGATCTCGGACATGATCATCGGCCTTTCTTCGGTTCAGGTCACAGCGTTGGCCTGGTAGCCCGGGTGCCAGCGCAGCCACCAGCGCTCCAGCCCCTTGGCCAGCACGTCGGCCAGCTTGCCGAGCAGCGCATAGAGCAGGATGCCCACCAGCACCACGTCGGTCTGCAGGAACTCGCGCGCGTTCATCGTCAGGTAGCCGATGCCGGCCTGCGCGGAGATGGTCTCGGCGACGATCAGCAGCACCCACATCAGGCCCAGCGAGAAACGCAGGCCGACCAGCACCGACGGCAAGGCCCCGGGCAGGATGACGTGGCGGTAGAGCTGCCAGCCGGTGAGGCCGTAGCTGCGCGCCATCTCGATCAGCCCCTTGTCGACCGAGCGGATGCCGTGGAAGGTGTTCAGGTAGATCGGGAAGAACACGCCGACGGCGACCAGGAACAGCTTGGCGCTCTCGTCGATGCCGAACCACAGGATGACCAGCGGGATCAGCGCCAGCGCCGGGATGTTGCGCACCATCTGGAAGCTGGTGTCGAGCAGGGTCTCGGCGAGGCGGAAGGTGCCGGTCAGCAGGCCCAGCAGCAGGCCCAGGCCGCCGCCGATGGCCAGGCCGGCCAGCGCGCGGCCGCTGCTCACCGCGACGTGGTGCCACAGCTCGCCGGAGGCGAGCAGGGTCCAGAACGCGGTGGCCACCGCCCAGGGTTCGGGCAGCACGCGGCTGGACAGCCAGCCCACCCTGGAGGCGATCTCCCAGCCGAGCAGGATCAGCACCGGCACGCTCCACGGCAGCGCGCGGCGCGCGACCTCAGAGGGCCAGGCGGACGATAGAGACATCACGGATCTCCGGAAGGGGTTCGGGCTCGATCAGCTCGAGCCGGTTGCCGAAAGGGTCCTCGACATACAACCGCTGCTGGTCGAACAGCGGCGTGTCGTCGACGCGGAAGCCGGCCTGGCGCAGCCGGCTGGCCAGGCGCGGCAGGTCGCGCACGCGCAGGGCCAGGTGGGCCTGCGGCGCCACGCCGGTGTAATGGCCCTCGGTCAGGTCCAGCCGCTGCCAGCCGAGCGAGAAGCGCAGCGTGCCGGGCCGGTCGAGCGCCGGGTCGCGCAGCTCGCGCAACTGCAGCGCCTGCTCGTAGAAGGCACGCGCCTTCGGCGAGCCGCCGAGCGGGATCGGCAGCTGCACATGGTCGACCGCGGAGACCTCGGTCATGGCCTCAGCTCGCCGACGCCTTGGGCACGTAGCTGTTGGCGACGATCTCGCCGAACGGGCCGGTCAGCGCGCGGCCGGGCAGCTTCTGCTGCAGCTCCAGCGGCAGCAGCGGGAACACCAGTTCGGCGAAACGGTGCGCTTCCTCGAGGTGCGGGTAGCCGCTGAGCACGAAATAGTCGAGGCCCAGCGCGGCGTAGGCCTTGATGCGCTCGGCCACCTGCTGCGGGTTGCCGACCAGCGCCGTCCCCGCCCCGCCGCGCACCAGGCCGACGCCCGCCCACAGGTTGGGCGAGATCTCCAGCCCCTCGCGGATGTTGGTCTTGTTGAACTTGCCGCGGTGCAGCTCGGCCATGCGGCGCTGGCCGACCGAGTCCATCTGCGCGAACTTGGCCTGTGCCGCGGCGACGGTCTTCTCGTCGAGTTCGGAGACCAGTTCGGTGGCGGCGCGCCAGGCCTCGTCCTCGGTCTCGCGCACGATCACGTGCAGGCGGATACCGAACTGCAGCGTGCGGCCGTGCTTCGCGGCGCGCGCGCGCACGTCGGCCACCTTGGCGGCAACGGCCTCGGGCGGCTCGCCCCAGGTCAGGTAGGTGTCGACCTGCTCCGCAGCCAGGTCGTGTGCGGCATCCGACGAGCCGCCGAAGAACACCGGTGGGTACGGCCGGTTGACCGGCGGGTAGAGCAGCTTCGCGCCTTGCACGCGCAGGTGCTTGCCGTCGAAATCAAAACCATCACCCGAACCTGACTCGCCTTCGGCTCGGTGGCTGCGCGCCAGCACCTCGCGCCAGATGCGGATGAACTCGGCCGACTCCTCGTAGCGTTCGGCGTGCGAGAGGAACTGGCCGTCGCCGGCGAGTTCCTCGGCGTCGCCGCCGGTGACCAGGTTGACCAGCAGGCGGCCGCCCGACAGCCGGTCCAGCGTGGCGGCCATGCGCGCCGACTGCGAGGGCTGCACCAGGCCGGGCCGCAGCGCGACCAGGAACTTGAGCCGGCGCGTCGCGTCGATCAGGCTCGCCGCCAGGATCCACGAGTCCTCGCAGGAGCGGCCGGTCGGGATCAGCACGCCTTCGTAGCCGAGGCTGTCGGCGGCGATGGCGACCTGCTTGAAGTAGTCGAAGGTGGCCGCACGCGCGCCCTTGCTGGTGCCGAGGTAGCGGCTGTCGCCGTGCGTGGGGATGAACCAGAGGATCTTCATGGTGGGTGGGGAGCTCAGTTCGACTGCGCGGTCTTCGCCGCGCCGGGCAGCGCGTCGAGGATGCGGATCGGTTTCGGAATCAGCTTCAGCTCGACGAAGGTGTCGGCGATCTTCTGCTGCTCGGCGGCCACGGCGGCCGTCAGCGGCTGCACGCCGAGCGGGTAGTGGCGCAGGCTCTGCTCGACGATCTCGACGTCCAGCCCCTGCAGCGGCGCGATCTGCGCGGCCGCCTGCTTCAGGTTGGCCGACAGCCAGCGCGCCTGCTCGCGGGCATCGTCGAACAGCGCCGCGATCACCTGCGGGTACTTCTCGACGAAGCCGCGTTCGCCGAGGTAGTAGAGGTAGTTGTTGACGACACCGCGGCCATCGGCCAGCACGCGTGCGCCGATCTGCTTCTCGGCGGCGGCCAGGAACGGGTCCCAGATCGCCCAGGCGTCGACTGCGCCGCGCTCGAAGGCCGCGCGCGCATCGGCCGGCGGCAGGAAGACCACCTGCACGTCGCCGTACTTGAGGCCATGCTTCTCGAGCAGGCGCACCAGCAGGTAGTGCACGTTGCTGCCCTTGTTCAGCACGATCTTCCTGCCCTTGAGGTCGGCAACCGACTTGATCGGCGAGTCCTTGGGCACCACCAGCGCCTCGGCCTGCGGAGCCGCCGGGTCGTGGCCGATGTAGACGAACTGCGCGCCGGCGGCCTGGGCGAAGATCGGCGGCGCCTCGCCGACGTAGCCGATGTCGATCGAGCCGACGTTCAGGCCCTCGAGCAGCTGCGGGCCGGCCGGAAACTCGACCCACTTCACCGCGACGCCCAGCGGCGCGAGCTTCTTCTCCAGCGAGCCCAGCGACTTCTGCAGCACGAACAGGCTGGTGGCCTTCTGGTAGCCGATGCGCAGTTGCTCGGGCTTGCCCTGGGCGAGTGCGGGCGTCGCGGCCAGCGCGCTCAGCAGCGCGAGCAGGACGATGGCGCAAAGAAGCACCCCGAGCCGGCGCCAGGCCGGCACCGGGGTGCCAACAACGCCCAGCAGGGGCGAAGGAGACAAACGATGGAGTTGCAGCGTCGCCATGGCCGGCTCCTCAGACGGCACTGAGAAAACTGCGCCCGGCGCTGGCGACGCCAGGGCCTTCGAGCAGCGGCTGCAGCGCCCGATCGACACGATCGAGCAGCTGCGCATCGGGCACGTAGCCGCCGGACTCGTGCGGCGTGAGTTGCGTGTCGGTGGCGAACACACCGTCGAGGATGTCGCGCGCGCCGAGCGCCGACAGCACCGGCTTCAGCGCGTAGTCCAGCGCCAGCAGATGCGCCAGGCTGCCGCCGGTGGCCAGCGGCAGCACGGTCTTGCCGCGCAGGCCGTCCTGCGGCAGCAGGTCGAGGAACAGCTTCAGCAGGCCGCTGTAGGCCGCCTTGTAGATCGGCGTCGCAACGATCACCAGGTCGGCCGCGGCGATGCGCTCCACCGCCTCGCGGATCGATGCCGACTGCGCATCGGCCGTCAGCAGCGCCGTCGGGTCCAGCGCACGCACGGCGATGGTGTGGGTGTCGCGCACCACGCCTTCCAGCCGCGTCTGCGCCAGTTGCAGCAACCAGTTCGAGCGCGAGCGCAGCGCGGGGCTGCCGGAGATGCCGACGATGTTCATGGGCCCAGGCCTCGGAGATGAAACTGCGCGGCAGGTTACGCACGCCGGCCCGGGCCGGGAACGAAGCGATGCGCGGATGCTTATCCGCTTTCCGCAGCAAGGCGCCGCGGCGCGCTCAGCCGCCCGCGGCGCCGCGGCGTGGCAGGTTGGCGGCGACCAGCGCGGCGGCCAGCGTCACCAGCCACGAGAAGTAGACCCACAGCAGGAACAGCGGGAACACCGCGAAGGCGCCATACACCGCCTTGTAGGTCGGGACCTTCAGCAGATAGGCGGCGAAGCCGCGCTTGCCCAGTTCGAGCACGGCGCTGGCGATCAGCGCAGCGACGATCGCGTCGCGCCAGCGCACCCGCGTGTTCGGCACGTGGCGGTACAGGCTGGCCAGCACGCCCCAGGTCAGCGCCGCCGGCCCGAGGTGGAGCACGAAGCGTGTCGACGGCGGCAGCGGCCCGATCCAGCCCATCGACAGGCCCAGCACCGTGGACGTGGCCCACAGCATCACGCCGAGCACCGTCGGCGCCACCGCCAGCACCAGCAGGTGCAGCCCGACCCGCTTCAGCCACGGCCGGCCGCGCTTGACGTTCCAGATCTGGTTGAAGGCGTTCTCGATCGTCACCAGCATCGCGATCGCGGTGGCAAGCAGGAAGGCCGAGCCGAGCCAGGTCAGGTCGCTGGCATTGGCGGCGAACTGGTGCAGGTGGGCGAGCACCGTGCGCGCGATGTCGGCCGGCAGCAGGCTGCGCAGCAGGGTCTGCTCGAGCGCCGCCTCGAAGCGGGCGAAGATCGGGAAGCGGGTGAACAGCGCGAAGCCGACCGCGACCAGCGGCACCACCGACAGCAGCGTCGTGAAGGTCAGGCTGCCGGCGACCTGCGGCAGGCGCTCCTGGCGGGCGCGGCGCAGCGTGTGGCGGATCAGGGTGAACATGCGCGAGGGCTTCGCTGCACGGGTCGTGCAGCCGCCGATGATGACCGAAAGACGGCGCGCACCGCGACGGCGGCGGTACCGCTGCACAGCGCCGCTGTGAATAGGTCACAGCGCCGCCGCCGGCGCATCGGCACAGTCGAGTCAACGGTTCCACACCGAGCCGCCCACCGACACGAAAGGCAGACAGCATGAACACCATCGACCAGCAGATCTCCGCCAGCCACGGCCTGCGTGACGACTTCTACGGCATCGTCTGCGTTGCCGCCTTCACGCTGGTGTGCGTGTTCGCCGTCGTGCCGGCGCAGGACCGCGTGCCGGTCGCCGAGCAGGCTCGGGTGCCAACCACGACGATGCCCGCCGCTCCGGCGATGCAGCAGGTCGACGAATCGATCCCCCCGACGCTCGCCGAGATCACGCCGGCCGAGACGGTCGGCGCCTACGAGGTCTGAGCGCCGGCGCCGCGTCGCGGCGCTACAGCTCGAAGGCCTCGACCTGGCGGCCGTCGATGTCGGTGAAGCCGTACTCGCGCGCCAGGTCGGCCACACGCAGCACCTGACCGCTGCGCGACAGCACGTCGGGGTCGGCGGCCAGCGCCGCCACCGCACGGCCAAGGTAGCGTGGCGACTCGGTGCGCGACAGCGCCGGGGCATCGCGCCAGTGCGCCTCGTCGGTGTGGTGGCCGGCGAGCACGAACTCCGTGCGCATCCAGCCCGGCGACAGCGCCAGCGAGGCCACGCCATGCGCACGCAGTTCCTCGGCGATGCCGAAGGCCAGCCGGCCGATCGCCGACTTCGCCAGGTCGTAGAACAGGTTGCCGCGCAGGTAACGACCGCGGTCCCAGAAGGTGGTCGCGACGATCAGCCCGCGGCGCTGCGCGACCATGCGCGGCGCGGCGGCACGAGCGGCCAGCAGGTGGAGGCGCACGCCGCGGTCCATCATCGTGTCCCAGTGCGACAGCGGGTGACTCCAGAACGGCGCGTCGAAGACACCGTCGAAACTCTCGTGGCCGCCCCAGGCGTTGTTGACCAGCAGGTCGATGCGACCCTGCTCGGCCTGCACACGCTCGAACAGCTGCTGCACCTGCACTTCGTCGGCGTGGTCGCAGCGCACCGCGATGCCGCGGCCGCCAGCCTGCTGCACCGCCTCGGCGGTGTCGTCGATGCTGCCGGGCACCGCGTCCAGGCCGGACAGCGCGAGCAACTGCGCGTAGGCGGTGGCCGGCATGGCGCGTGTGCTGCGGCCGGTGACGTAGACCGTCGCACCCGCCGCGCCGAGCTCGATCGCGATGCCGCGGCCGGCGCCGCGGCTGGCGCCGGTCACCACCGCGACGCAGTGCTGCAGCGGGCGTGCCGGTGTGGATGGTTTCATGGCGACTCCTCGACAGCAACGGGCGCGCACCACCGCCCCGCCCGTTCATGCCGAGATCATCGCTCGATCAGCGACCCGCCCGCTGTTACATCGGCACATCCCGGAACACTCCGAAAAGACCGCTTCACGGCGAGGTGACTATGGTCGAGGCCTGGCCTGTCCTCCGACCGGCCGATGGAGAAGAACATGCTCACCACCGCTCGCTCCCGCATCCTCGACACCACGCGCCGCGCCTGGCTGATCCGTGCCGGCGCCGGCACCCTCGCGCTGAGCGTGCCGCTGCTCGGCCGTGCGGCCGACGCCACCGAGGCCGACACCTTCGACGAGTCCGGCACGCTGAAGGCCGTGACCGACTTCTTCGGCCAGACCACCGAGGGCCTGGCGCAGGTCGTCGCCAAGGCCTTCCGCGAACAGGGCCGGCCGAACGGCTACATCCGCGGCGAGGAGGTCTCGGCCGCGATCACCGCCGGCGTGCGCTACGGCGAAGGCGAGCTGGTGCTGAAGTCCGGCGATTCGCGCAAGGTCTACTGGGCCGGCCCGTCGGTCGGCTTCGACCTCGGTGCCAACGCCTCCAAGGTGTTCGTGCTGGTCTACAAGCTGCCCGACGTGCAGGCCATCTTCAAGCGCTACCCCGGCGTCGACGGCAGCCTGTACTACGTCGGCGGCGTCGGCCTCAACTACCAGCGGCTCGACGGCGTGACGCTGGCGCCGATCCGCCTCGGCGCGGGCCTGCGCGCCGGTGCCAGCGTGGGCTACACGCACTACCGGCCGGAGAAGTCGCTCAACCCGCTGTAGCCGCGTTCAGCGCCAGGCGCTGCGCACCAGCTCGCGCTGCACGATGTCGCGCAGCTCGCGCGCCACCGCGCGCGTGGCGGCGCTGCCCGGGCGCTTGACCGAGGACACCAGCGACAGCGTGCGCGGCACGGTCGGCTTGACCAGCCGCGCCGCGCTGAGCAGGCCGAGCGCGAGCTCCTCGTGCACGGCCTGGCGCGGCAGCACGGTGAACAGGCCGGACTGCACGACCAGGTCCTTCATGATCAGCAGCGAGTCGGACTCGGCCGCCACGCGCAGTTGCACGCCGGCCTTCTTCGACGGCAGGTCGAGCGCGACGCGCAAGGCGTTGGGCCGCATCGCCAGCACCAGCGGGCGCTCGGCGAGCTGGCGGAACGAGATCTCCTGGCCCGGCCTGAAGGCGCCGGGCGCGCCGATCACCATGCTGTCGATGGTGCACAGCTTCTCCTCGCCGCGCCGCGCCATGCGGCCGAAGCGGTTGACCACCGCGAGGTCGATGCGGCCGTCGGCCATCATCTCCTCGAGCGGGTTGCTGAAGCCCTCGACGAACTGCAGCGCGATGCGCGGGTGACGCGCCGCCAGGCGCTGCTGCAGCAGGCCGACCAGCGGCCGTGCCGCCGAGGGCACGACGCCCAGCCGCACCACGCCGCTCGGCTCGTTGCCGATCTCGGCCGCTTCGCCGGTGGCGCGCTGCATCTCGTCGATCGCGGCGCGCAGCCGCGGTGCCAGGCGCTCGGCCGCCTGCGTCAGCGCGACGCCGCGGCCGGTGCGTTCGAACAGCCGGCAGCCGAGCTGCGCCTCCAGCGCCGCCACGTGGCGGCTGACCACCGACTGCGCGACCTCGATCTGCGCCGCCGCGCGCGAGATGTTGCGTGCGTCCGCGACAGCCAGGAAGGCCTCGATGCGGCGCAGGTTCAAACCCGGCATTGCCATGCCTGCAGAGCATAGCGGAAATGTCTGCCGATATCTTTCTGGCAGAGAGACGGCTTCCTACACTGCACCGCATGACCTCGACACCCGACCTGCGCTCACAGCGCGCCGCCCTGCTGCAGCGCCTGCTGCCCGAGGGCGTGCCCACGCTGTGGTGCCCGCTGCTGACCCACTACGCCGACGACGGCCGCATCGACTTCGAGCGCATCGGCCGCCACCTCGACTTCCTCGCACCTTCGGTGCGCGGCTTCCTGGTGCCGGGTTCGACCGGCGACGGCTGGCAGCTGTCCGATGCGCAGGCGGACGAACTGCTCGCCGGCGTCGTCGAGATGGCGGGCCAGCGCCGCCTCGCGCTGCTGATCGGCGTGCTCAAGCCGAGCGGCGCGGCGATGCACGAGGCGATGGCGCGCCACCTGCGCTGGCTGCAGCAGCGCGCCGGCAGCGACGACCCGCTGACCGCCCTGCGCGCCGCCTCGGTTGCCGGCTTCACCTACTGCGCGCCGCACGGTGCGACGCTGACGCAGGGCGACATCGCCGATATGCTGGACTCGCTGCTCGCCACCGGGCTGCCGGCCTCGCTGTACCAGCTGCCGCAGGTCACCGGCAACCGGATCGCGCCGCAGACGGTGCGCTCGCTGGCCGCGCGCCACGCCAACCTGCTGATGCTCAAGGACACCAGCGGCGAAGACCAGGTCGCCGCTTCGGGCCTGGACGACCTGTTCCTGGTGCGTGGCGCGGAAGGCGGCTACAGCCGCCACCTGAAGCCGGGCGGCGGGCGCTACGACGGCTTCCTGCTGTCCACCGCCAACGGCTTCGGCCCGCAGCTCGCCGAGCTGATCGGGCAGCTGCGCGGCGGCCGGCAGGCCGAGGCGGATGCGCTGTCGGCCCGACTGGAAGCGACGGTCAACGCCGTGTTCGCCGCCGCTGCGCCGCTGCCCTACGGCAATGCCTTCACCAACGCCAACAAGGCGATCGACCATTTCATGGCCCACGGCCCCGGCGCCGGCAGCGTCACACCGCCGCGCCTGCATTCCGGCGAGCGCCTGCCGGCCGAGCTGATCGCCACCACCGGCGCCGCGCTCGAACACCATCACCTGATGCCCACGCGCGGCTACCTGAACGACTGAGACCCGAAACGATGAAGATCACCCGCATCACCGCCATCCCGCTGTCGTACAAGCTGCCGGAGGGGCAGACCGTCAAGGTCGGCGTCGGCGCCACCATCAAGCGCGACACGATCGTCGTGCGCGTCGAGACCGACGAAGGCCTGACCGGTTACGGCGAAGCCCACCCCGGCCGCAGCCCGGGCGCGGTCACCGCGCTGGTCAACAACACGCTGAACCCGCTGCTCGGCGGCATGGACCCGTGCAACGTGGTCGGCGTGTGGGCGCGCGTCAACCGCATGCAGCTGTCCAGCCACGGCCTCGGCGCCGGCGCGGCACTGGCGCTGTCGGGCATCGACATGGCGCTGTGGGACATCCGCGGCAAGGCCGCCGGCATGCCGCTGTACCGCCTGCTCGGCGGCAGCCGCAAGCGCCTGCCGGCCTATGCCGGCGGCATCTCGCTGGGCTTCCAGCCGGCCGAGCAGCTGGTCGAGGAGGCGCGCGGCTATGTCGCCGACGGCTACCGCGCGGTCAAGCTGCGCCTGGGCGACAACGTGCGCGACGACGTCGCCCGCGTGCAGGCGGTGCGCGCCGGCCTGGGCGGCGAGGTCGACATCCTCACCGACGCCAACACCGCCTGGACGCTGGCCGATGCGCGGCGTGTCATCCCCGCGCTCGCCGAGGCACGCGTCGGCTGGCTGGAGGAGCCCTTCAGTTCGCTGGACTTCGGCTCCTACCGGCTGGCCGCGCAGGTCTCGCCGCTGGTGCCGATCGCCGCCGGCGAGAACCACTACACCCGCTGGGACTTCGCCCGCCTGCTGGAGGACAAGGCGGTGACGATCTGGCAGCCCGACCTGTCCAAGACCGGCGGCATCACCGAGGCGCTGCGCATCGCCGCGATGGCTTCGGCCTTCGGCATCGCGCTGCACCCGCATTGTTCGGCCACCGGCATCAACCACGCGGCGACGCTGCACTTCCTGGCTGCGCTGGACAACGGCGGCTACTTCGAGGCCTGCGTGTCGAAGTTCAACCCGCTGCGCGACATGTTCGGCCGCACCTTCACGATCGGTGCCGACGGCTGCGTCGAGCCGCCGGAGGCACCCGGCATCGGCCTGGCCATCGACGAGAAGATCTTCGCCGAGTTCCCGGCGATCGACGGGCCGGGCTACGTCGTCAAGTTCTGAGCCTCGCACTGACACATCACGGACACACCACAAGACGGAGACAAGCATGCACAAACGAACCCTGATCCATGCCGCCGCCGCGCTGGCGCTGGCGATCGCCGCGCCGGCTTTCGCGCAAGGCGGCAGCTACCCCGACAAGCCGATCAAGATCATCGTGCCCTACCCGCCCGGCGGCTTCAACGACACGCTGGCGCGCACCGTCGGCGCCAAGCTGCAGGCGGCCTGGGGACAGACGGTGGTGATCGACAACAAGCCGGGCGGCGCGACGGTGATCGGCCTGGACGCCGCCGCCAAGTCGCCGCCCGACGGCTACACGCTGGTGATCCTGCCGTTCTCGTTCGCCGTCAACCCGGCCATCTTCGCCAAGCTGCCCTACGACTCGCAGAAGGACTTCGCGCCGATCACGCTGGCCGCCACCCAGGCCAACCTGCTGGTGGTGCCGGCCTCGTCGCCGTTGAGCTCGATGAAGGACCTGCTCGCCCAGGCCAAGGCCAAGCCGGGCGGCATGAGCTACGCATCGACCGGCATCGGCAGCTCCAACCACCTGTCGATGGAGAAGTTCAAGCAGATGGCCGGCGTCGACATCACCCACGTGCCCTACAAGGGCAGCGCGCCGGCGGTGACCGACCTGATCGGCGGCCAGGTGCAGGTGATGTTCGACAACGTGTCCAACGTGCTGCCGCACGTCAAGTCGGGCAAGCTGAAGGCGCTGGCAGTGACCACGCCGGCGCGCTCTGCGCTGACCCCGGAGCTGCCGACCGTCGCCGAAGCCGGCGTCAGCGGCTACGAGGTCGGCGTGTGGTTCGGCATCGCCGCGCCGGGCGGCACGCCCAGGCCCATCGTCGACAAGCTGAACGCCGAGATCGTCAAGATCCTGCACATGCCCGACGTGAAGGAGAAGTTCGCCGCGCAGGGCGTCGACTCGATCGGCAGCACGGTCGAGCAGTTCAACAGCCACCTGCAGGCGCAGCGCACGATGTGGGCCAAGGTGGTCAAGGACGCCGGCGTGACGCCCGAATGAGCCATCGCCCGCGCGTGCTGCTCACCGGGCCGATGGACCCGGAGGGCGAGCGCCTGATCGCCGAGGTGGCCGAGGTGGTGCTGGCACCCGATGCCCGGCCCGAGACGCTGCGCCGGCTGGTCGCCGACGCCGACGTGCTGGTGGTGCGCTCGGCGCTGCCGGCCGACCTGCTGGACCACGCGCCGCGGCTGCGCGGCATCGTGCGCCACGGCGTCGGCGTCGACATGATCCCGCTGGAAGCGGCCAATGCGCGCCGCCTGCCGGTGGCCAACGTGCCCGGCTCGAACCGCCACGCGGTGGCCGAGCATGCGATCGGTGCGGTGTCGCTGTTGCGCCGGCGCACCGCGCGCATGGACGCGCTGCTGCGCCACGCGGGCTGGGACACCAGCCGCGCGCTGGCCGATGCGGCCGGCGAGCTGCATGGCCAGGTGCTGGGCATCGTCGGCGTCGGCGAGGTCGGCATGCGCATCGCCGAGATCGCCCACCACGGCTACGGCATGCGCGTGCTCGGCCACCAGCGCCGGCTCGAGACGCTGCCGCCCTTCGTCACCGGCGCGGCGCTCGACGACCTGCTCGCGCGCAGTGATGCCGTCGTGCTCGCCTGCCCCCTGACCGAGGCCACGCGCGGCCTGCTCGATGCACGCCGGCTGGCGCTGATGCCGCGCCACGCGGTGCTGGTCAACGTCGCGCGCGGCGCGGTGGTCGACGAGCCGGCCTTGATCGCAGCGCTGCGCGAGCGCCGCCTCGGTGGCGCCGCGCTGGACGTCTACACCACCCAGCCGCTGCCCGCCGACCACCCGCTGCTCGCGCTCGACAACGTGCTGCTGACGCCGCACGCCGCCGGCCTGACGCTGCAGAGCATGAAGCGCATGAGCCTGGGCACGGCCGAGGCGGTGCGTTGCCTGCTCGCCGGGCAGATGCCGCCCCACCTGGTCAACGCCGCCGCGCTGGGCTGAACTCAGCGCCGGCCCGCGGCCTCGGTGGCTGCCTCGGTTTCGGCCAGCTTGACCATCGCATGCAGCGCCTGGTTGACCGGCGTCGCCACGCCCAGCGCCTCGCCACGGCGGGCGATGAAGCCGTTGAGGTGGTCGATCTCGGTCGGCTTGCCGCGCGCCAGGTCCTGCGCGGTCGACGAGCGCTGCGCCGGCATGCGCACGGCGATGGCGTCGACTGCCGCGAGCGAGGCCTCGAGCTGCATCGCCTGCCCGTCGGCCTGCGCGACGGCGAGCACCTCGCGCACGATCTGCTGCTGTAGCCTGCGCATGCTCGGCACCTCGGCGATGCGGCCGTAAGGCGCCTGCGTCAGCGCCGAGACCGCGTTCCAGGCGCAGTTGAGCATCAGCTTGGTCCACAGCTCGGCCATCACGTCGGCCGACAGACGCACGCTCACGCCGGCCGAGGCGAACAGCGCGACCAGCGCCTGCAGCCGGGCCTGCACGGCCGGGTCGCCCGCAGTCGCGGCATCGCGCGCACCGATCACCAGATCGCCGCCGCCGGCATGCAGCACCTGCCCCGGCGCGGGCATCGAGGTGGCCACGTAGACCACCGCCGGCACGATGGTCTGCGCCAGCGCGCCGCGCCAGCAACGCGGCGTTCTCGACGCCGTTCTGCAGGCTCAGCACCAGCGCGTCGGCCTTCAGAAGCGGTGCGAGCTGCCGCGCGATCGCCGCGGTGTCGCCCGACTTCACCGCGACGAGCACCAGGTCGGCGTCGCGTACCGCGTCGAGCGCGGTGGTCGCCGCGACCGCGATGGCCTCGTCACGCCCGTCACGGTGCAGGCGCAGCCCCTGCGCGGCGATGGCCTGCACATGGGCCTGGCGGCCGATCAGCGTGGTCCGGTGGCCGGCACGTGCCAGCAGCGCGCCGTAGTAGCTGCCGATCGCGCCGGCGCCGACCACGGCGATCTGGCCGAAGGGAGTGGTCATGCCCGCCAGTATGCGGGCTCGAGGGAAGCCGTCGGAGCGGGCGGCGCGCTGCAACCAACGAAACGCAGCTGCGCGGTGCACGAAACCGGCCTGAAACGGTCGCCGCCCACACTTCCTCTCCACGACGCGGCTGAACGTTCACCAGCCGGCCAGACCAAGGACCCGACCATGAAGCGTTATCTCAGCACCCTCCTGATCTCCCTCGCCGCTGCCGCCGGTACCGCGCAAGCGCAGAGCTTCATCCAGACCAAGGACTGGGACGTCTACGTCGACCTGCCGACGCGCTTCGCCTACGTGAAGACGCCGATGGGCTGGAAGTTCGTCCGTCAGCTCGACGAGGCGCAGATGGCGCAACTGCACCCGACCACGCTGACCGCGCTGCTGCCGCCCGAGCAGCCGGAGATCCACTACGCCCACCCGGCGATGGAACTCTCGCCGCGCGTGATGGCACTGCGTGCCGCCGGCACGCGGCTGGCTGCGCAGCCGGCCGCCACCCGCGCCGAGTGAGCGGCCGCTGAAGCCCTCGGGGCTCAGGCGTACAGCTTCGCCTGAGCCTCCAGCGCGACCGGCCGGATGCGCGAGGCCATGCCCGCGCATCCGAAGGCCTGGAAGCGGTCCACGCAGACGTCGCGCGCCGCGGCGGTCGCGTCCTTGAGGAACTTGCGCGGGTCGAACTCGCTGCGGTCCTTGCCCATCGCGCGGCGCATCGCGCCGGTCATCGCCAGGCGGATGTCGGTGTCGATGTTGACCTTGCGCACGCCGTGGCGGATGCCTTCCTGGATCTCCTCGACCGGCACGCCGTAGGTCTCCTTGATGTCGCCGCCATGCTCGCGGATGATCGCCAGCCACTCCTGCGGCACCGACGAGGAACCGTGCATCACCAGGTGGGTGTTCGGGATCTTCGCGTGGATCTGCTTGATGCGGTCGATGGCCAGGATGTCGCCGGTCGGCTTGCGGCTGAACTTGTAGGCGCCGTGGCTGGTGCCGATCGCGATGGCCAGCGCATCGACGCCGGTCTGGCGCACGAAGTCGGCCGCCTGGTCGGGGTCGGTCAGCAGCTGGTCGTGGGTCAGCACGCCTTCGGCGCCGACGCCGTCCTCCTCGCCGGCCTGGCCGGACTCCAGCGAACCCAGGCAGCCGAGCTCGCCTTCCACCGACACGCCGATCGCGTGCGCCATCTCGCAGACACGCCGCGTCACGTCGACGTTGTACTCGTAGCTGGCCGGCGTCTTGGCGTCCTCGCGCAGCGAGCCGTCCATCATCACGCTGGTGAAGCCGGAGCGGATGCTCTGCATGCACACCGACGGGCTGGCACCGTGGTCCTGGTGCATGACGATCGGGATGTCGGGGTACATCTCGGCCGCCGCCTCGACCATCTTGCGCAGGAAGGGCTCGCCGGCGTACTTGCGCGCGCCGGCCGAGGCCTGCAGGATGACCGGGCTGTCGGTCTTCTGCGCGGCCTGCATGATGGCCTGGATCTGCTCCAGGTTGTTGACGTTGAAGGCCGGCACGCCGTAGCCGTGCTCGGCGGCGTGGTCCAGCAACTGCCTCAGGGAGATCATCGCCATGGGTGGGTCCTCGGGTCGGTTCAGGGGGTGACGAGTTCGGGCTTCGCGGCGGCCGCGACCAGGCGGGTGGCACGCACCGCGACCATCTCGGCGGTGATGCCGAACAGGCGGAACAGGTCGCCGGCCGGGGCCGACTCGCCGAAGCGGTCGAGGCCGACCACGTCGCCGTGCTCGCCGACGTACTTCCACCACAGGCCGCTGCTGCCGGCCTCCACCGCCAGCCGCGGCAGGTGGCGCGGGATCACCTCGGCACGCCAGGCGTCGTCCTGGCGCTCGAAGACGTCGAGACAGGGCACCGAGACGACACGCGCCGCGATGCCTTCCTCGGCCAGCAGCGTGGCCGCGGCCAGCGCCACCTGCACCTCGGAGCCGGTGGCGATCAGCACCACCTGCTCGTGGGCCGGCCGGCGCAGCACGTAGCCACCGCGGGCGATCGCCTCGCTGCGCTCCTGCCCGGCCTCGCCGGCATGCGGCAGGCCCTGCCGGCTCAGCGCCAGTGCGCTCGGGCCGTCGCCGCGGCGCAGCGACTGGCGCCAGGCGACCGCAGTCTCGGTGGCATCGGCCGGGCGCCAGACATCGAGGCCGGGAATCAGCCGCAGGCTGGACACATGCTCGACCGGCTGGTGGGTCGGGCCGTCCTCGCCGAGGCCGATCGAGTCGTGCGTGAACACATGGACCACCGGCAGCTTCATCAGCGCCGACATGCGCAGCGCATTGCGCGAGTAGTCGCTGAAGGTCAGGAAGGTGCCGCCATAGGGCCGGAAGCCGCCGTGCAGCGCAACGCCGTTCATGATCGCCGCCATGCCGAACTCGCGCACGCCGTAGTGCACGTGGTTGCCGGTGCCGGTGCCGAGCAGCGGCTTGTGGCCCTTCCAGTCGGTCAGGTTGGAGCCGGTCAGGTCGGCCGAGCCGCCGAGCAGTTCGGGCATCGCAGGCGCCACCGCGTTGAGCAGCTCCTGCGAGGCCTTGCGCGTCGCCACCGTCGCACGCTTGCTTTCGGTGTCGGCGATGGCCTGCGCGAAGGCACGGTCGGCCGCGGCGTTCGGCACGCCCGGTGAGGCATGGCGGCGCAGCAGTTCGTGGGCGCGATCCGGATGCGCCTCGGCATAGGCGCCGAAACGCTGCTGCCACTCGCGGCGCAGCATCGCGCCGCGCTCGCGCGCCGACCAGGCTTCGCGCACCAGATCTGGAATCTCGAAAGCCGGCCAGCTCCAGCCGAGTTGTTCGCGGGTCAGCCTGATCTCTTCCGCGCCGAGCGCCTCGCCGTGCGCCTTGGCGGTGCCGGCGCGGTTCGGCGAGCCGTGGCCGATCTGCGTGCGGCAGCAGATCAGCACCGGCTGGCCGGACGACTTCGCGGCCTCGATGGCCGCATCCAGCGCCAGGCGGTCGTGGCCGTCGACGTTGCGGATCACCGTCCAGCCGTAGGCCTCGAAGCGGGCCGGCGTGTCGTCGCCGAACCAGCCCTTGACGTCGCCGTCGATCGAGATGCCGTTGTCGTCGTAGAAGGCGACCAGCTTGTTCAGCCGCCAGGTGCCGGCCAGCGAGGCGGCCTCGTGGCTGATGCCTTCCATCAGGCAGCCGTCGCCGAGGAACACCCAGGTGCGGTGGTCGATGACGGTGTGGCCCGGCTTGTTGAACTCGGCGGCGAGCAGCTTCTCGGCCAGCGCCATGCCGACCGCGTTGGTGATGCCCTGGCCGAGCGGGCCGGTGGTCGTCTCGACGCCGGGCGTCAGGCCATGCTCCGGGTGGCCGGGCGTCAGCGAGTGCAGCTGGCGGAAGCGGCGCAGCTCGCCCATCGGCAGTGCGTAGCCCGACAGGTGCAGCAGCGCGTACAGCAGCATCGAGCCGTGGCCGTTGGAGACGACGAAGCGGTCGCGGTCGATCCACTGCGGGTCGGCCGGGTCGTGCTTCAGGTGGTGGCGCCACAGCGCCTCGGCGATGTCGGCCATGCCCATCGGCATGCCGGGGTGGCCGGAGTTTGCGGCCTGCACCGCGTCGATGGCGAGCACGCGCAGTGCGTTGGCGCACAGCGTGCGCAGCGCGGTGGCGTCGAGCGAGGGGGTGGAGGTGTTCATGGTCGTGCCCTCCGCGCTCAGTTGGCCAGCGCCTTGCGGCGGCGCTCGACCAGACGCAGGATCATCGGCGTGAAGATCAGCTGCATCGCCAGCTCCATCTTGCCGCCCGGCACCACCAGCGTGTTGGCGCGCGACATCCACGAGTCGTGCAGCATGCTCAGCAGGTAGGGGAAGTCGAAACCCGCGGGGTTGGCGAAGCGGATCACCACCAGGCTCTCGTCGGCGGTCGGGATGGTGCGGGCGATGAACGGGTCGGAGGTGTCGACCACCGGCACACGCTGGAAGTTGATGTGCGTGCGCGTGAACTGCGGGCAGATGTAGTTCACGTAGTCGGGCATGCGGCGCAGGATCACGTCGGTCACCGCCTCGGTGGAGTAGCCGCGCATGTTCTTGTCGCGGTGCAGCTTCTGAATCCACTCCAGGTTGATCACCGGCACCACGCCGATCAGCAGGTCGGGGTAGCGCGCGATGTCGACCTTGTCGGTGGTCACGCCGCCGTGCAGGCCCTCGTAGAACATCAGCTCGCTCTTCGGCAGGCTCTCCCAGGGCGTGAAGGTGCCTGGATCCTGCTTGTAGGGCGCGGCCTCGTTGGCATCGTGCAGGTACTTGCGGCTCTTGCCGGTGCCGCTCTCGGCGTAGTCGCGGAACAGCGCCTCGAGTTCCTCGAACAGGTTGCCCTCGTGGCCGAAGTGGCTGAAGTTGCGGTTGCCGGCGGCCTCGGCCTCGGCGAGCTTCTCGCGCATCGCCTTGCGGTCGTAGCGATGGAACGAGTCGCCCTCGATGATGGCGGCGTCGACCTTCTCGCGGCGGAAGATGTTCTCGAAGGTGCGCGTCACCGAGGTGGTGCCGGCGCCCGACGATCCGGTGATCGCGATGATGGGGTGCTTGGCGGACATGGGAGTTCCCGGAAGTGAAAAGAATCGTCTGGCGCGAACGGGTACGCCTCGATCCCGTGCGCGGCCGTCATGTCGTGGCGTTCAGACCGTGGTCGCGAACAGGCCGCGCTTGCCGAACAGCGGCGACTTGAAGTTGTCCAGCGGTTCCTCGACGTGGTAGCTCTCGATGCGCGAGACCTCCTCGGTCGAGCCGAAGATGAAGCCGATGCGCTGGTGCAGCGACTCGGGCTTGACTTCCAGGATGCGCCGGTGCCCGGTGGTCGCCTTGCCGCCGGCCTGCTCGACCAGCATGCCGATCGGGTTGGCTTCGTAGAGCAGGCGCAGCCGGCCGGGCTTGGCCGGGTCCTTGTTGTCGCGCGGGTACATGAACACGCCGCCGCGCATCAGGATGCGATGCGTCTCGGCCACCAGCGAGGCGATCCAGCGCATGTTGAAGTCGACGCCACGCACGCCGGTGCTGCCGGCCAGGCATTCGTCGACGTAGCGCCTGACGGCCGGCTCCCAGAAGCGGCTGTTCGACGCGTTGATCGCGAACTCGCGGGTCTTCTCGGGGATCTTCAGGTCGCGGTGGCTGAGCACCCACTCGCCGAGGCTGGGTTCGAGCGTGAAGGCATGCGTGCCGTTGCCCAGCGTCAGCACCAGCATGGTCGAGGGGCCGTAGATCGCGTAGCCGGCGCAGACCTGCTCGGTACCCGGCTGCAGGAAGTCCTCGGGCTTCGCGTCCTGGCCCGGCACCGCGGCGCGCAGCACCGAGAAGATGCTGCCCACCGAGACGTTGACGTCGATGTTCGACGAGCCGTCCAGCGGGTCGAACAGCAGCAGGTACTTGCCGCGCGGGTACTGCGGCGGCAGCGTGTAGGCCTCGTCCATCTCCTCCGACACCATGCCGGCGACGTGGCCGTCCCACTCGGCGGCGCGCAGGAACAGCTGGTTGCTCTCGATGTCCAGCGGCTTCTGGTCCTCGCCTTGCACGTTGACGCTGCCGGCGCTGCCGTGCGTGCCGGCCAGCGCGCCCAGCGCGACCTTGCGCGAGATCGCCTTGCAGGCCAGCGAGACGTCGGTGATCAGCGCGTTCAGGTCGCCGGTGGCGCCGGGGTGGCGGCGGCGTTGCTCGATCAGGAACTGCGTGAGGGTGGGTCTTCCGCCAGTGGGCATGACGGTCTCCTAGGAGTTGAGAATCGTGGCGTCGCTGCGGCGCGTGGCGCGCAGCGCGGTGAGCAGTTCCGCGGGTGCGGCGATGCGCAGCGGGTCCAGCCCGGCGGGCAGCGCCTGGTGGCCGTAGCCCCAGCCGACCAGCACCGCCGGGCAGCCGGCCGCCTGGGCCGAGAGCATGTCGGGCGCGGCGTCGCCGACCATCAGCAGCTCGCGCGGCGCGACCGCCAGGCGCTCGCAGGCGGCCAGCAGCATCGCCGGTGCCGGCTTGCGCAGCGCCGGCGTGTCGGCGCCCTGCACGCCGTCGAGGAAGGGCAGCACGCCGGCAGCGTCGAGCACGGCGCGGGCCAGCGGCGTCGGCTTGTTGGTGATCGCCACCATCGGCAGCAGCCGGTGCAGCCCGGCCACCAGGTCGAGGATGCCGGGGTAGACCGTGCCGCCGGCCAGCGGCGCGGCCAGCGTCGCCATGTCGAAGCCGCGGCGCAGGCGCAGGCGCTGCTCCTCGTCGGCATCGGCCAGGCCCTGCGCAGCCAGCGCGCGGGCGATCAGCGCATCCGGGCCGTCGCCGATCCAGGCGCGCACCTGGTCCAGCTCGAAACGCTGCAGGCCGTCCTTCTTCAGCGCGGCGTTCAGTGCGTGCTGGATGTCGGGCGCGCTGTCGACCAGCGTGCCGTCGAGGTCGAAGGCCACCGCGCGGACGGTGCGCAGTTCGTCCTTCATGCCGTCTCCAGAAGGGCCTGGCCTGCACCCTGCAGCGCCTCGTCGCGGATGGCGGAGATCGCGCCGGCATAGGCTGCCGTGTCGCGCGCGCCGGTGAACACCGCCGAGCCGGCGACCATCGTGTCGGCGCCGGCCGCCGCGATCGCGCGGGCGTTGTCGCGCTTCACGCCGCCGTCGACCTCCAGCCAGATCGGCCGCCCGGTGCGCTGCATCGCCGCATCGACGAGGCGGCGCGCGCTGGCGATCTTCGGCAGCATGGCGGGGATGAAGCTCTGCCCGCCGAAGCCGGGGTTGACCGTCATCAGCAGCACCAGGTCGAGCTGGTCGATCACGTGGTCGAGCACGTGCAGCGGCGTCGCCGGGTTGAGCACCAGCCCGGCCTTGACGCCCAGCGAGCGGATCAGCTGGATCGTGCGGTCGACATGCTCGCTCGCCTCGGGGTGGAAGCTGATGATGTCGGCACCGGCCTGGGCGAACATCGGCACCAGCGCATCGACCGGCTTGACCATCAGGTGCACGTCGATCGGCACGGTCTTGTCACCAGAGACGGCATGCGGCTTGATCGCCTGGCAGACCAGCGGGCCGACGGTCAGGTTCGGAACGTAATGGTTGTCCATCACGTCGAAGTGGATCAGATCGGCGCCGCCGGCGATCACCGCGCAGACCTCCTCGCCCAGGCGCGCGAAGTCGGCCGACAGCAGGCTGGGCGCGATGCGGATGTCGTGGTTCATCAGGTCGCTCCGGCGTACAGCGCGCTGACCTCGCACAGCGGCCGTTCGCAGACACGGCGCGCCAGCTCGTCGTAGCCCAGCCAGGCCCGGTCGCTCAGCAGCGCGCCGGGCTCGCCGTCCAGCGGGCGTTGCGCGTCGCCCAGGTGCGGCAGCACCAGCGCGGCCGCGGCGAAGTCGTGGTCCTCGGTCCAGAAGGTCGGCGTCACCACGGTGCGCAGCCCGGCGCGCGTGGAGGCGAGCAGGCCGTTGTGCGAATCCTCGAAGGCGACCGCCTTGTCGGCGTCGACGCCGAGGTGCTGCAGCGCGAGACGGTAGATGTCCGGCGCCGGCTTCTTGGCGCGCACCTGGTCGCCACAGGCGATCACGCTGAAACGCTCGATGCCGCAGCGGCCGAGTGTCGCGCCGAGCAGCGCGTCGATGTTCGCGGCGGTGGTCGTGCTGGCGATCGCCAGCCGGCAGCCGGAGGCCAGCGCCTCGTCCATCAGCCGCTCGACACCCGGTCGCAGCGGCACCGCGCCGTCGGCGACGAAGGAACTGTAGAACTTGGTCTTCTCGGCATGGATCGCCGGGATCAGCTCGGTCAGCCGCTTGCGCTCGGGCGTCGGCAGCGTCTTGGTCGCCAGGTAGGCGGCGATGCGTTCCTTGCCGCCGGTGGTGGCCAGCAGCTCGCGGTAGGCGTCCTGGCTCCACTTCCAGCCGAGCTTGAAGCGGTCGAAGGCATGGTTGAAGGCGACGCGGTGCGCCTCCTCGGTGTCGGCCAGCGTGCCGTCGACGTCGAAGATCAGGGCCTCGATGCTCATGACTGCGTTCCTTCCTTGGCCGGCGAGAAGACGCGGCTGGCCAGGATGTCCTGCGCGTGCAGCGTGACCAGATCATCGCGTGTCAGCGACGCATCGGTGGCGAACAGTCGCGTCGCGTGGCGCAGGCGGATGCGATCGAGTGCGTTGCGGATCGAGCGGCCGTTGGCGAAGTGCGGCTGCGCGCGGCGCAGCTGCACGTAGCGGCCGAAAGCCTCGACCGCGCCGTCGTCGAAGCGGTAGTTCAGCTTGCCGAGCATCAGCTGGGCGATCTGCATCAGCTCGGCCTCGTCGTAGTCCGGGAAGTCGATGTGGTGCGCGATGCGCGAGGCCATGCCGGGGTTGCTGCCGAAGAAGGTGTCCATGCGGTCCTTGTAGCCGGCGAGGATCACCACCAGGTCGTCGCGGTGGTTCTCCATCACCTGCAGCAGGATCTCGATCGCCTCCTGGCCGTAGTCGCGCTCGTTCTCGGGGCGGTACAGGTAGTAGGCCTCGTCGATGAACAGCACACCGCCCATCGCCTTCTTGATGATCTCCTTGGTCTTCGGCGCGGTGTGGCCGATGAACTGGCCGACCAGGTCGTCGCGTGTCACCGCCACCAGGTGGCCCTTGCGCACGTAGCCGAGCTGCTTGAGCACCTCGGCCATGCGCAGCGCCACCGTGGTCTTGCCGGTACCGGGATTGCCGGTGAAGCACATGTGCAGCGTCGGCGCCTGCGACTGCAGACCCTGCTCGGCGCGCAGCCTGTCGATCAGCAGCAGCGCGGCGATGTCGCGGATGCGGCCCTTCACCGGCGCCAGGCCGACCAGCTCGGCGTCGAGCTGGTCGAGCAGGTCCTTCACGCCGGAGGACTCGAACAGCGCCCGCGGCGCGCTCGCCATCGACGATTTCACGGGCATGTCCATGTCACGCTCCTCCGGCATGGTCGGGGTTCAGTACCGCGCGCCCTCGGGCTGCGCCTGCACGGCGTAGCTCTCGATGCTGTAGCGCAGCGTGCGGCCGGGCTCCTCGGTGCGGACCAGGCGGAAGCCGGGCTCCTGGGCCGGCCGGTTGACGATGAAGGACAGCACCACCGACTCGGTGCCATGCGTCGAGTCGAACGCGGTCACGCGGATGTACTGGCTGGGGAAGGTCTTGCGGCAGGCGTTGATCTCCATCAGGATGCCGGCGGCATCGTGCAGGTCGAACATCGGGTTGCCGAACATCTCCCAGAAGGTGTTGCGCGGGTGCGGGTCGTCGGTGTACTCGATGCCGACCGCCCAGCCCTTGTCGAGGCAGTACTCGAGCTGCTTGGTGATCTGCACGTCGCTCAGCTCGGGCAGGAAGGAGAAGGTGCCTTGGGTGATTCGCATGTGATTGCTCCTTGATGCTCAGGCCACCGCCGGGGTCGGCACGTAGTCGGACGTGTCGGTCGAGGTGTAGTTGAAGGTGATGTCGCCCCAGGTGTCGAGCGCGGCGGCCAGCGGCTTGCACCACTTGGCGGCGTCGCGCAGGATCTGCGGCCCCTCTTCCCTGATGTTGCGGCCCTCGTTGCGCGCCAGCACCATCGCTTCCAGCGCGACGCGGTTGGCGGTGGCGCCGGCCTGTATGCCCATCGGGTGGCCGATCGTGCCGCCGCCGAACTGCAGCACCACGTCGTCGCCGAACAGGTCGATCAGCTGGTGCATCTGGCCGGCGTGGATGCCGCCCGAGGCCACCGGCATCACCTTCTTCAGCGCGCCCCAGTCCTGGTCGAAGTAGACGCCGCGCGGCAGGTCGATCTGCGTGTGGGTGTCGCGGCAGATGTTGTAGTAGCCCTGCACCGTCATCGGGTCGCCTTCCAGCTTGCCGACCGCCGTGCCGGCGTGGATGTGGTCGACGCCGGCCAGGCGCATCCACTTGGCGATCACGCGGAAGCTGACGCCGTGGTTCTTCTGCCGCGTGTAGGTGCCGTGTCCGGCACGGTGCAGGTGCAGCACCATGTCGTTCTGGCGGCACCAGTGGCTGAGCGACTGGATGCCGGTGTAGCCGACCACCAGGTCGACCATGATGATCACCGAGCCCAGCGACTTGGCGAACTCGGCGCGGCGGTACATCTCCTCCATCGTGCCGGCGGTGACGTTCAGGTACGAGCCCTTCACCTCGCCGGTGGCGGCGCTGGCCTTGTTGACCGCGTCCATCACGAACAGGAAGCGGTCGCGCCAGTGCATGAAGGGCTGCGAGTTGATGTTCTCGTCGTCCTTCATGAAGTCCAGGCCGCCCTTCAGGCCTTCGTAGACCACGCGGCCGTAGTTGCGGCCCGACAGGCCCAGCTTGGGCTTGGTGGTGGCGCCGAGCAGCGGGCGACCGAACTTGTCCAGGCGTTCGCGCTCGACGATGATGCCGGTCGGCGGGCCGGTGAAGGTCTTCACGTAGGAGACCGGGAACTTCATGTCCTCCAGGCGCGCCGCCTTCAGCGGCTTGAACGAGAACACGTTGCCGATGACCGAGGCCGCGACGTTGGTGATCGAGCCTTCCTCGAACAGGCTGAGGTCGTAGGCCACGTAGGCGAACCACTGGCCCGGGTTGTTCGGCACCGGCTCGACGCGGTAGCACTTGGCGCGGTACATGTCGCAGGCGGTCAGGCGGTCGGTCCAGACCACCGTCCAGGTGGCGGTGCTCGACTCGCCGGCGACCGCGGCACCGGCCTCGACCGGGTCGACGCCGTCCTGCGGCGTGATGCGGAACAGCGCCAGGATGTCGGTCTCCTTGGGCTGGTAGTCGGGGTTCCAGTAACCCATCTGGGCGTACTTCAGCACGCCGGCCGAATAGCGCTTCTTGGCGTCGGTGATCTGCTCGAGGTCCTTCATGTTGCCCATTCCGAGGCTCCTGGTGCGTTGCGGATGGAAGGACTCTAAGGAGGCGCGTTGAATAAGAAAAATTAAATCTTTTGCCTGACTCATACCGTTCATCTAATATCTCGCCATGCCGCTGACCAAGAACGCCACCTTTCGCCAGCTCGCCACCTTCCACGCGGTCGCGCGGCTGGGCAGCGTCTCGGCCGCGGCCGACGAGATGCACCTGACGCAGCCGGCGGTGTCGCTGCAGATCGCCACGCTGGAGGAATCGGCACGCACGCCGCTGCTGCAGCGCACCGGGCGCGGCATCCGCCTGACCGAGGCCGGTGAGCTGCTCGACGGCTACGCGCGGCGTATCCTCGAGCTGTGGCGCGAGGCGGGTGAAGAGATGGCCACGCTGCAGGGCGTGTTCTCGGGCACCTTGCGCGTCGGCGCGATCACCACCGCCGAGTACCTGCTGCCGCCGATGCTGGTGACCTTCGCCAACGAGCACCCGCAGGTCAAGCTGAAGCTGCAGGTCGGCAACCGCGACGAGATCGTGCGCATGCTCGCCGCGCAGGACATCGACCTGGCCATCATGGGCCGCCCGCCGGCCGAGCTGAAGACGGTGTCGACCGCCTTCGCGAAGCACCCGATGGCCTTCCTGGTGTCGCCGAACCACCCGCTGGTCAAGGGCGCGAAGTCGCGGGCGGTGACGATGGAGACGCTGTCCGAGCAGCGCATCCTGGTGCGCGAGCGCGGCTCGGGCACACGCTCCACCATCGAGCGCCTGTTCAAGGACGCCGGGTTGCCGCTGCGCATCGGCTCCGAGCTGTCGAGCAACGAGGCGATCAAGCACATGTGCGCAGCCGGCTTCGGCATCGCCTTCCTGTCGATGCACACCTGCGTGCTCGAGATGGACGCCGGCGTGCTGGCGTTGCTGCCGATGGAGCACAACCCGATCGAACGCGACTGGTACGTGATGCACCTGGCCTCGCGGCAGCTGCCGCAGGTGGCGCTGGCGTTCGAGAAGTTCCTCGTCGAGCGCGGGCAGGCCGAGATCGACCACCAGCTCGCCGAGCGGCCGGCGGCGCGGCCGCGGCCTCAGGCGCGCAGGACGAAGGGCTCGTCGCTGCCGTCGCGCAAGCCCAGCCAGGCGACGAACTCGTCGGCCGGCATCGGCCGACCGAACAGGTAGCCCTGCATGTAGTTCACGCCCAGCGACTCCAGCCGCGAGCGCTGCAGCGCCGTCTCGACACCTTCGGCGACGACGTCCAGCCCGAAGCGGCGCGCCACGTCGACGGTGGCCTTGATCAGGATCTCGCCGCCACCGGGCACGTCCTTGACGAAGCTCTGGTCGATCTTCACCAGGCTGACCGGCTGCCGCATCAGCGAACTGAGCGACGAGTAGCCGGTGCCGAAGTCGTCCAGCGCCAGCGACACGCCCATCGCGCGCAGGTCCGACAGTGTCTGCGAGACACCCTCGCTGCGTGCCATCGGCAGGCTCTCGGTCAGCTCGATGACCAGGCGGTGCGAGGGCAGCTTGGCGGCGGCCAGCGCCTCGCGCACCTGTGAGACCAGGTGGCCGGAGCTGACCTGCATCGCCGATACGTTGACGCTGACCTTCGGCGGGTTGGCGCCGGGCCAGCGGGCCGCGTCGAGGCAGGCCTGGCGCAGCACCCAGCGGCCCATCGCGTGGATCTGGCCGTTCTGCTCGGCGACCGGCACGAACTCGCCCGGCGAGACCGGCCCCCAGCTCGGGTGCGGCCAGCGTGCCAGCGCCTCGACGTGGGTCGGCACGCCGTCGATGCCGACGATGGGCTGGTAGACGACCGACAGCTGGTTGCGCTCCAGCGCGCCGGGCAGCGCCTGGGCGATCTGGTGCTGGCGCTGCGCCTTCTTGGCCATCGCGACGTCGAACACGCGCACACGGTCGCGGCCCTCGGTCTTGGCTGCGTAGACAGCCTGGTCGGCCGCGATGATCAGCGTCTCCGGCGTGCGGCCGTGGTACGGCGCCAGCGCGATGCCGATGCTGCAGCCGACACGCACCGTGCCGTCTTCGAGGCGGATCGGCACGCACAGCTCGGCACGCAGCTTCTCGGCCACCATGCGCACCTGCTCGATGCGGCCGAGGCCCGGCAGCACGACGATGAACTCGTCGCCGCCCCAGCGCGCCGCGAAGCCGGCACGCGGCAGGTTCTCGCGCAGCCGCTCGGCGACCACCTTCAGCACCGCGTCGCCGGCGAGGTGGCCGTGCTGGTCGTTGACTTCCTTGAACTCGTCGAGATCGAGGAACAGCAGCGCCAGTTCGGCGCGGCTGTCAGGCTGCTCCATCGGTTCGAGCAGCTCGATCAGGTGCTCGTTGATGCCCTTGCGGTTGGGCAGCAGTGTCAGCGGGTCGGTGACGGCCTGGCGGGCCAGGTCCAGCGAGCGCTTCTCGAGGTCGGCAGTGCGCTGGTCACGTTCGTCGGACAGGCCGGAGCGCGCCAGCCGCTCGCGCAGGGCGGCTTCCGCCGCCCCGGCGGCCGCCGCCTGTTCCAGCCGGGCGTTGTCGCGCAGCAGCGTGTCGACCCGCTCGCCCAGGCGAGCCTCGATGCGCGCGAGACGCCGCACCTCCTGCTCGGCGGCCAGCGTCGAGCGCAGTCCGTGGTCACGCGCCAGCGCCAGCGCCGCCTGCACGACGACGATCGACGCGAGCATGGCCAGCGTCTCCCAGGGCGTCGGCGTGGCCACGACGAGCAGCCAGGCCAGCGCCGAACCGAGCACCAGCACACCTTGGGCAATCGCCAGGCGCGAGACGGCGCTCAAGGCCATGGCTTCTGCGAACACCGCGCCAACCATCGCCAGCACCACCGTCACCCGCGCGGCAGGCTCGGCGTCGGCGAAGCTCGCCCAGGGCAGTGCCGCCCACAGCACGGCGCTGACGGCCATGCCGGCCAGGTAGCGGGGCACCCAGCGAGCCGGTTCGGGCGGCGGCAGCGCCGAGCGCGAGCGCTGCGCGTGGACGAAGCGCAGCAGCAGCGCCAGCAAGGAGACGACGACCCAGACATGGGCGAAGCCCGCCTGGCCGAGATGCCCCAGTTCACCGAGCGATGCGGCGGCCGCGACGGCCAGCACCGCACCGGCGCCCAGCACCGTCGGTGCGCCGCGCAACGCGCCGGAGACGGCGCGCTCCTGCAGCGCCAGCAGCATTTCGTCGACCGGTGGATCGGGCTCTGCCAGTGCGGCAGGCGCCGAGGCAGGCCGCGACGACACCACCGCTGCGTCGGCGGATTCGTCGTCGGGAGAGGCTGGCTGCGAGGTCAGCATGGTGTCGTTCGGGCTGGCATCCGCGGGCAGCTGACGTCCTGATCGTGATGAAGTGATCGCTGCCGTGAGACTAAGTCACAAGCGATTCTTCGGCACGCAATGCGCCCACTGAAGCGCTTGGGTCGTGATTTCGATCCGTGTTGTGCACCACGAACCGGCCGGCCACGAGGCCCGGACGCGGCCGACGACGAGGGCGCCGTTGCTTGCCGGCGCCATTTCATCGACAATCAGTATTACGAATCATTCGCATTCGTATCTATTCACGCTCACGTCGAGACATCAGGAGACCCGATGAAAGCCACCGCCGTCCTCAGGACCCGGCCGACCCGCCCTTCGCCGCTCACCCTCGCCGTGCTGGCGACACTGTCGGCGGCGAACACCCACGCGCAGAGCCCGGGCGGTGGCACGGAGGTGGCGCCGACCGAAGCTGCGAGCCCGGCGCCGCGCCCGCCGGGCGGCGAAGCCACGCTGCCGGCGATCAAGACCACCGCGAAGGCGATCGCCCCGGGCTCGGCACTCGGCCATCTCGGCACGCAGCAGGCCAGCGGCGCGTTGGGCAGCAAAGCGGTGCTGGACACGCCGTTCTCGGTCACCGTCGTCGACAGCCAGGACATGCTCGAGCGCGGCGCGAAGTCGATCGGGCAGATCTTCTTCCGCGATCCGTCGGTCTACACGCCGTCGCCGTCGTTCTCGACCGACTGGTGGGGCACGCAGATCCGCGGCCTGGGCGTACGCAACCACTACATCGACGACATCCCGATGCTGCTGTACTGGGGCGGCGACTTCCCGACCGAGGTGGTCGACAGCGTGTCGGCGCTGAAGGGACTGACCGGTTTCATGTACGGCTTCGGCGAGCCTGGCGGTGCGCTCAGCTACCGGCTGAAGCGGCCGACGCCGACACCCGAGACCACGCTCGACCTCGGCTACCGCAACCCGCGCCTGCTGTCCGTGCATCTGGACAGCAGTCATCGCCTCGGGCCGGACAGCGGCCTGCGCATCAACCTGGCCACCGAGCAGGGCACCGCCTACAACGCGGCGAAGATCGACCGCAAGGTGGCCTCCCTGGCACTGGACAAGCACTTCGGCCCCGCGGTCGACTGGACCTCGACGCTGGTCTTCGAGGACGGCCGCACCGAGGCCGAACCGTTCCAGTTCTATTTCGACAGCTACGACGTGGCCGGCAGCGGCGGCCGCCTGCCGACGCCGAACTACGACTACGGCAAGATCAACGTCGACAACGCCTACTACGACACCCGCACGGTGCTGGCCACCACGGGCGTGGAATGGCGCATCGACGATCGCTGGATGCTGAAGACCCAGGCCGGTCTGTCGCGCAAGGACCATCGTTCCAACAAGGCCTTCGCCAACCTGCTCAACGAGGCGGGCGACTACAGCGGCCAGATGTACAACTTCGCCGGCCAGCTCGACACGCTGTTCGCCCAGACGATGTTGCAGGCCACGCTGTCGGCGGCGGGCATGAAGCACGAGCTCGTCGGTGGTCTGGGACTGCAGCGCAGCAAGGACAAGTGGGGCAACGACTGGTACTGGTCGAACGACTTCGACGGCAACATCAACGTGGCGCAGACGTTCCGCGTGACACGGACGCCTGACTTCTCGCTCGCGCCGGTGAGTGCCGACACCGCCCAGTGGTACGCCTTCGCCAGCGACACGCTGCACCTCAGCGAGCAGTTGCAGCTCATCGCCGGCCTGCGCTTCACCGACTACGACATGAAGGACCTGGACGGCAACCCGGCCGTCGACTCGGGCTATCGTGTGCGCAAGACCAGCCCGACGCTGGCGCTGATCTTCAAGCCCGATGCCGCGACCAGCCTCTACGCCAGCTATGTCGAAGGGCTCGAGCCGGGCACCCGGGTCGGCGCCAACTACGCCAACGCCGGCGAACTGCTCGGGGCCACTGTCTCGAAGCAGCACGAGGTCGGCCTCAAGCGGCAGTCGGGTGGCACCGACCTGAGTGCGGCCATCTTCCGCATCCAGCGTGCCAACCAGATCGACGAGTTGCGCGGCGGACTGCGCTACCTCAGCCAGGACGGCGAGCTGGTCTACGAAGGCATCGAGCTGTCGGTGGCACAGCAGCTCACCCGCAACCTCAACGTCGGGCTGGGGGCCATCCACCTCGATGCGAAGATCGCCAGGGTGTCGAGCGACAACGCCGCCATCGAAGGCAACACGCCATCGAACGCGCCGCATTGGCAGATCGTCGGCAACACGCAGTACCGCGTCACGCAGGTCGACGGGCTGAAGCTGCACGGCGACGTGCGCTACTTCGGCGCCACCTACACCAGCGACGACAATCGCCTGGCCGTGCCGGCGCGCACCGTGGTCAATGCCGGTTTCAGCTACGACTTCAGGGCGCACGAGCGCGACTGGACGCTGTATGCCAACCTGAACAACGTCTTCGACAGGAAGTACTGGGCCAGCGGCGGCTGGTCATCCGGCAACCTGGGCGAGGCACGCAACCTCTCGCTGACCTTGCGGGCGCAGTTCTGAGTCAGCGGCGACGCTGCCGCCAGCGGCCGGCCCAGGCCCAGGCGTGCGGCGCCAACAGCAGCACGAAGGCCAGCGCCGCCAGCGGCAGGCGCAGGTCGCCGCGCACCGGCACCGGGCGGGCCAGCGCCGGGTCGCGCCAGGCGCGCGACAAGTCCCCGGCGCCACGCAGCCGGTGGTAGGCGAAGCCGTTCTCGGCCGCCAGCAGGCGCAGGTAGGGCTCGCGCAGGCCGGACAGGTGCTCGCTGCCCGGCGTCGCACCCAGCCCGGCGGTGGGCGCTGCACTGCCCTCCTCGGCCATCGTCTCGTGGCCGACGCTGGCGCCGCGGCCGAGACTGCGCGGGTCGACCTGAGCCACTTCGTCGGCGGCCCAGAAACCCAGCGGACGGCCCAGCGGGTCGAGCTTGGGGATCGGCGAGGGCTTGCCCTCGCCGACACCGACGATGAGCCCGGCCACCTCGCCGGGCTTGTCGTCGAAGCTCGGCCGGTGGCGCGCATTGAGCGGCGGTGACTCGTGGCCGTCGGTGACGAACACCAGCGAGGGCACCTCGGGCAGGGCCTTGGCGACCACGATGCCGCTGTGCAGGCCCTTGGCGATCTCGCTGTTGCCCGACCAGGCCATGCGGCCGTCGATGCCGGCCAGCGAGGCGCGCAGCTCGGCGCGGTTGGCGCACACCTCGACCGGCGTGAACAGCAGGTAGCTGCGGTACTCGGTGAAGATCGCCCAGCCGAGCTTCGAGCCGCAGGGCAGCTCGCTCAGCGCCTCGTGCAGCGCCCGCTTGGCGAAGGCCAGCCGCGCGGCCGGCTTGCCGTCGAGCTGCTGGTCGGTCACGTTCATGCTCTGGGTGACGTCGATCACCACCACGTGCTCGAACAGTGAACGTTTCCAGGGCAGCGTCGGCTGCAGGAAACCGATGCCCAGCAGCAGCGCCGCCAGCGCCAGCGTCGCGGTCTCGAGCCGCATCCTCGGCCAGGGCATCAAGGCAGGCCCGGCGAGTAGCCGCGCATCGTCGTCGCCGCGCGCTCGGCGCTGCGCCGTGCCTCCGGCGGCTCTTCGTCGACCTCCTCCGGGTCGGGCACCAGGCGCTGTGCACGTTCCAGGTTGTAGCGCGCTGCCCAGTCGCCGGCGTCGTGGCGCAGCACCTCGCGGTAGCCTTCCTTGGCCAGCTCGATCAGCGCCAGCGCCTGGCCGGGCTGCGCCCCGGCGCGCATCACGATCGCCTGGCGCATCAGCAGGTTGGCACCGTTGAAGCGCGCGGCCTGGCCGATGGCCGTGTCGGCATGCAGCGCGCCGTAGCGGTTCAGCGCCGCCTCGCCGGCGCCGCTGGCGGCCAGCGCGGCGGCCTGCGCGAAGCGCAGTTCGGGCGGCGCCTCGGCGCTCTCCGGCGGCAGCGTGCCGCTGGCGACCTGCGCGTTGAGCGCCTCGTCGCGCTGCAGCCGCCAGCCGTCCAGCGCGGCCAGCAGCGCCACGCCGGCCAGCGCGGCCCAGGCGAGCCTGAGCCGGGTGCGCCGCTTCAGCGTGATCAGGCCCATCGGCGGATCTCCGTCAGGCGCACCGCCAGCAGCAGCAGCACCGCGGCCAGCGCCAGCCCGTGGGCCCAGGGCGTCAGGTCGCGCCGCGGCACCAGCTCGTCGTAGGTGATGGGCAGCTTCTCCTGGCGGTTGACGTCGTCGATCGCGCGCTGCAGCGCGCGTGTGTCGCTGGCCTCGTAGGCACGGTACGGCGTCTCCAGCGAGTTGAAGAAGCGGTTCAGCAGGATCTCCGGAATGCTCTCGGCAGCAGCGTCCGAATCACCGTCGGCCAGCGTCAGGCCGGGGCTGTTGGCCGAGCGCAGGTACAGCCAGTAGATCGACACCCGCTGCTTGCGCGCCATCGCCGACAGCCGCTCGCGGGTGTCCGGGTCCATGCGATCGCCGCCGTCGGAGACCAGCATGATGATGCGCGAGCCGTTGTAGGGCCGGCCCTCGAACATCTCCAGGCCGACCTCGAGCGCACGGCCGATGTTGGTCTCCGAGAGGCCACGGCCGATGTTGCCGGCCTCGATGGCGGCCTGGATCACCTCGCGCTTGGCGGTGAAGTCGAGCACGCGCATCGGCAGCGTGCTGAAGGCGATCAGCGCGAAGCGGTCGTCGGGCCGCTGCGCGGTGAACTCGGCCAGCAACTGCCGCGCGACCTTGCCCTTGGGCTCGCGCAGCCGCGCCGGCGCCTGGCTGAAGTAGTACTCGAGCATCTCCGGGCTGTTGGCGGCCGCCTTGGGCGGCGCGCGGCCCGGCGCGAAGCCCTGGTCCATGCTGCGGCTGCGGTCGAGCAGCAGCACGATCTCGGCACCCTGCCCGATGCGCTCGACGTGGTACTCCGGCCGGTGCGGCCCGGCCAGCGAGAACAGCAGCGTGGCCAGCGCCAGCGAGGTCGCGCCGCGCAGCGCCCAGCCGATCGCCTGCGAAGCGCGGTCGCGCGGCGCCAGCGCCAGCCAGCCGTTGCTGAGCACCGTGCCCGCCGGCGAGAACAGCGGCAGCAGTGCCAGCGGCAGCAGCCACAGCACCCAGGCGTCGTCGAAAGCAATGAAACTCACGCCAGCCCCCGCTCGGCATCGCGGCAGCGCCGGCACAGCGCGAGCAGCCAGCGGCCGTCGTCGGCAGCGCGCGGCGCACCGCCGAAGAACTGCTCGCGCGTCGTCTGCAGGAAGCGCTGCAGGTCCTCGCGCAGCGGTGCGAAGCCGGGGTGGCGCTGCACGAAGGCATCGAGGTCGCGCTCGAACAGCACCTCGCCGGCGCTGCGGTTCAGGGCCTCGTGCAACTGCACGCAGGCCGCGCGCCAGGTGGTGTCGTCCGGCTGCGCCGGCAGGCGGCGCAGGCGTCGCCAGGCGACGCCGAAGGGCCGGTTGCGCGCCAGCCGCCACGGCGGGCCGATGTAGGCCAGCGCGAGCGCGGCGACCAGCAGCGCGGCGATCGCCGCCCACACGGCCAGGCGCGTGCGCAGCGCAGCCGTGTCACGCAGCGGCGCCGTCCGGTCGGGCTGCAACTCGCCCAGGCCACGGCGGTTCGGCGCCTCGACCTGCACCAGCGGCGCGATGGTCACCGGCCAGGCGTCGATGCGCAGATCCTCGCTGCGCGCGGCGCTGGAAAAGCGCAGCGTGATCGGCGAGATCTCCACCGTGCGCACCGTCGCCGGCGCGAGGAAGACCTGGTAGTCGAGGCTCAGCTCGATGCGCTGGCCGCCCACCTCGGCCACGCTGCGGCGCTGCACCGAACGCAGCTCCAGCGCCTTGCCACGATCACCGGGCCGCGGCAACGACGCTTCGTCGAGTGTCCAGCCGGCCGGCGCATGCACGCTCACCTGCCGCTGCAGGTGGTCGCCGACCTGGTAGCCGTAGGCGCGCGGTTCGCTGGCCTCGATGCGCAGCACGGCGTCGTCGGCGCGTGCTGCCGCGACCAGCAGCAGTGCCGGCGACACGATGAGCAGCAGGCGGCGCCACATGGTCATGCGAGGAAATGCCGCGTCACCGCGTCGGCATCGAAAGCACCCTTCGATGAACAGCGGCGCCAGCCGGCGGGCACGGAACACGCCCAGCAGCGCCGCGCGACGTGCATCGTGCGCCTCGCGCCAGCGCTCGCGCAATGCCGGGCGCCACCACAGCCAGCGCACCGTGCCGCTCTCCGGCTCGCGCACCTGCGCCAGGCCATGAGCAGCGCCCAGCGCGAACTCGACCGGTTGCCACAGCACCACCGGCACCACGTCGTGCGGCGCCAGGCTGTCCAGCAGCGGGTCGAGCTGCTCGAGCGGGAAGTGGAAGTCGGAGACGAGGAAGACCAGCGTGCGCCGCCGTGGCAGGTGTCGGTGTGCGTCGTGCAGGCCGGCTGCCGAGCGCCCGGCCAGCGGCTCGTCGCGCAAGCGCTCGGCCAGTGCGATGCCGGCACCGCGGCTGCGTGTCTGCGGCTGCAGGTAGTCGCTGCGCACAAGTTCGTCGCAGCCGACGAAGCCGAAGCTGTCCCCGGTGCGCCAGGCCGACCAGGCCAGGCTTTCGGTGAAATCGGCCAGCACGTCGAGCTTGCGCGCCGCACCCTCGAAGCCCATCGAGGCCGACAGGTCGGCGACCACTGCGACGGGAATCGACTTGCGCTCGCTGTGCAGGCGCACGATCCAGCCGCCGAACGGGTCGCGCAGGCTCGCGTGCAGGTCGAGGCGGCGCACGTCGGGCGCGTCCTGCAGCGTCGCATGGCCGCGGAACTCGAAGCCGGCATCGCCACGGTGGCTGCGGTGCGCGCCGGGCAGCAAGCCGGTCGCCGCACCGGCGATGCGGTAGTGCAGCTCACGGATGCGCAGCATGGATCAGGGCGCGGCGACCGCGGCCAGGATCGCCGCCATCAGGCGTGGCGAGATCTCGTGGCGGTGCAGCTCGAACACCGGCTGGTAGACCAGGCGGTGCGCGATGGTCTCGACGAACACCGCCTGCACGTCCTCCGGCGTCACGTAGCTGCGCCCTTCCAGCCAGGCGGCCACACGCGCCGCGCGCAGCAGCAGGCTCATGCCGCGCGGGCTGGCGCCGGCGAGCATCAGCTGCGCGCTGTCGAGGTCGGACAGCGTGACGCCGAATGCCGCCGGCTCGGCCGTCGCGCGCCACAGGCGCAGCGCGTAGTCCTGCAACGCATCGCTGGCCTGCACGCTGCGCTGGATGGTGGCCGCCACCTCGTTCAGCTCGCGGTGCGGCACCATCGCCGCCTGCAGCGCGCCGACCAGCGCATCGGTGTCGTGGAAGCGCGGGTCGAACATCAGCGCGCGGCGCTGGGCGTCGTCGGCCGGCGGCTCGATGGTGATCTCCATCATGAAGCGGTCGCGCGCCGCCGAGCTGATCTCGAAGGTCTCCTCGCGCTCGACGCGGTTGCGGTCGGCGAACACCAGCAGGTGCGGGAAGTGGAACTCGCGGTTGAAGGCCGAGACGCTGCGCTCGGCCATCACGCGCAGCAGCAGCGCATGCACCTGCGGTCGCGCGCGGTTGATCTCGTTGAAGAAGAAGATCGCCAGGTCTTCGCCGTGGCGGATCAGCGGGCCGGGCTCGACCGCCGGCCGGCCCTGCTCGCTGATGTAGGTGTAGTAGATCAGGTCGTTGGGCATCAGGTCGACCGTGCCCTCGGTGCGCGCGAATGCGCCGCCGAGCACCTGCGCGAAGGCGCGCAGCAGCGTCGTCTTGCCGACGCCGACGTCGCCCTGCAGCAGCACGTGGCCGCGTGCGAACACCGCGGTGTTGACCAGGCGCAGCACGCGCGCCTGGCCGATCACGGCCTTGCCCACCTCCGCTTCCAGCGAAAGGGCGCGCTGCCGCCAGTCGGCGAGCAGCGCATCGTTGCGCTCCATGCGGCGTCTCCTCTGTGCTTGTTGTGCGCCGCATGGTGCCACGTCGCGGCACAGACTGCGTCGCGCACGGGTCATTCGGCCCGTGCGCGCGCCGTCAAGCAAGATGCACGCCGCAGGGCGTGCCCGCTCAGAGCTTGTATTCGAGCGAGATCGCCGCCGTGCGCGGCGCGCCGTAGATCGCGCCGTACTGCACCGTGCGCAGGTACTTCTTGTCGAACACGTTGTCGACGTTCAGGCGCACGGTGGCCGCATCGGTCAGCTCGTAGGCGGCGAAGCCGTTGGCGAGCAGGTACGAATCCTGCCGCGCGCCGGCGGTCTTGTTGACGTCGGACTGCCAGCGTGTCGCGACGCCCAGCTTCAGCTTCGGCAGCATCGGCAGGCGGGTGTCGGCACGCAGGTTGAAGGTCCTGCGCGGCACCCACTCGTAGATGTCGTTGCCGTCCGGCCCGCTCAGCTTGAGGCTGGTGAAGCCGGCGGTCAGGTTGGTGTCGGCGGCGACCCGGCCCGTCACCTCGATCTCGAAGCCACGTGACTTCACGTCCTTCGGCGCGTAGTAGTTCTGCTGCGCGACGGGGTCGAAGCCGGCGATCGTGGCCAGCCCCTTCTGCTTGGCGCCGAACAACGCGAAGGTGGTCAGCAGCTTGCGGTCCAGCCACTCGGCCTTCACGCCGACCTCGGCGTTGAGCCCCTTCATCGGCGCCAGGAAGGCGCCGTTGACGTCGCGCTGGTCCTGGGCCTGGTAGATGTCCGAGTACGAGGCGTAGGCCATCACGTCGGGCGTGATGTCGTAGGTCGCGCCGACATAGGGGCTGAGCTTGCTGGTCTTCTCGTTGTCGAGGTTGACGCCGCCGCCGTAGATCGACGTGCCGTCGCGCTTCAGCGTGATCGCGTTGACGCCGAGGATGGCCTTCAGGCTGTCGCTCAGGGCCAGCCGGGTCGCGCCGTACAGGCGGGTGATCTGCTGCTTGCCGTCCGCGGCCACCGAGGTCGCGCCCCAGGTGGGTTCCGGATAGGCGTCGCCGGCATACGGGAACGCCGGCAGTGCCGGGCCGGCAGGGCTGGTGATGCTGAAGGACTCGGCAAAGTTCTTCTGCTTCGAGTGGCTCAGCCCCAGGATGGCCTCGTGCTTGCGGCCGAAGGCGCTGAAGCGCCCGCTGAGGTTGGCGTCGAGCACGTCGGCGCTCGATTCGCCCTGGCTGCGGTACGGCCAGCCGATCAGCCCGGTGTTGTCGTCGTTCAGGTAGCCGGTCAGCGTGTAGGCGTAGAACAGCTTGGTGCTGTCCTTGCCTTCGCGGTGGTTGTAGGTGATCTTGCCCTCCCAGTCGCTGGAAAGGCTGTGCGTGTACTCGACGAAGGTGTCGACCGAGCGGTTGTTCCAGCGCGTCCAGTCCTGCGCGGTCGAAGCCGACACGTCGAACTCGGCCAGCGAGCCGTCGGCGTAGGGCAGCGTCAGCGAGCCCCACATCGGCGAACGCTGCTTGGCGTCCTGGGCGGTGAAGCCGATGGTCAGCACGCCGTCGCTGCCGATCTGGCCGTCGATCACGCCGTAGATCGTGTTGCGGCGGTTGTGCAGGGCGCGCAGGTAGGAGTCCTTGTCCTCGCTGGCGACGACCAGGCGGCCCGCCCAGGCGCCGTCGACGCTGAGCACCTTGTTGTAGTCGAGCGCCACGCGCTTGAAGCCGTAGGAGCCGACGCTGGCGATCGCCTCGCCGCCGTCCTTGTTGGTCGGGCGCTTGCGGACGAAGTTGATCGTCCCCGATGCGTTGCCGACGCCGGTGAGCAGCCCGTTGGCACCGCGGATCAGCTCGATGCGCTCGAACAGGTAGCTGTCCTTCTGGCTCTCGACCAGGCCCCAGTCGTTGGTCATGCCCAGGCCGTCGATCTGGGTCAGCATCACGTCGAAACCGCGCGACTGGAAGCTCGTGCGGTTGGTCTCCCACTCGTCGACGACCAGGCCGGTGCCGAAACGCAGCGCATCGTTGCTGCTGGTGGCGCCGAAGTCGCGCAGGGTCTCCTTGTCGATCGTGCTGATCGACTGCGGCGTGTCCTTGATCTCCAGCGGCAGGTTGGTCGCGCCCTTGGAGACGCGGTGCTCGCGCTTGGCGGTCACCACCACCTTGTCGAGCGTGGCCTCGGGTTCGGCGGCCGGCGCGGGCGCCGTCTGGGCACGGGCCTCGCCCATCGCCGCGAGCGCGGCCAGCGCCAGCGCGCCGAGCGTGAATGTGTTGTGTTGTTGTTTCGTCGCCATCGGCGCAGTCCATGCAGTTCGAGGTTCAGGCCGTGCGGACACGGCGGCTCGATGGCTGGCGGCGGGCTGGCGACGAGGCAGGCGCGCCGACGGGACTCCGTCGGCACGATGCGTCATTCTATTCGCAAATGCGAATGCTTCGCAATTATGAAATGAACCGAAACGGGAAACCCTGCGCTCAGAAGCTCAGGCGCAACCCCAGCCAGGCGGCGCGCGGTGCGCCGGGGCCGACGAACTGCTCGTTGCGCCAGTCGGCCGGCGCCTGCAGCGCGCCGGACGCGTCGAACGCGTTCTCGCCGAGCAGCCCGGCGGTGGCGTAGCGGCGGTCGAACACGTTGGCCACCTTGCCGAACACCTCGATGCTGTCGCTCAGCTTCCAGGCCGCGGTCAGGTCGAGCACCGCGAAGCCGCCGACCCGGCCCGAACCCTCGAAGTCCACGCCGTCGGGCTGGTGGCGGTTGTTCTCGTTGCCACGCACGTACTGGCCCGAGAAGGCGCGCAGTTGCGCGCCGAGGTTCCAGCCGGCAGCCGGCTGCCAGTCGGCCGCCAGCTTGACGCTGTGCTGCGGCATGCCGGGAATGCGGTCGCCGGGGCGGATCTCGATCTCGCCCTCGCCCGCGCAGGCGGCGCTGGTTTCGGCGGTGCTGTTGGTCTCGGCGACCACGCAGGCCGACGAGCGGTAGGTGGCGCGCAGGTAGCTGTAGCTGGCCGACCAGCCGAAGCCGGCGAGCTGCTGCGACACGCCCAGCTCGAGGCCCTGGCGCTGCGTGCGGCCGAAGTTGGTGAAGTAACCGGCCGCCAGGCCGTTGCTGATGAACAGCAGGTCGTCGCGGTTGATGGTGCTGAACAGCGCCGCGTTCCACTGCAGCGCCGGCGCCAGCTTGCCGCGCGCGCCGATCTCGACGGTGCGCGACACCACCTGCTTGAGCGGCGGGTCCGACTGCAGCGCGTTGGGCAGCACGCAGGCGTTGGCCGGGTCGGAACAGCCCAGCTCGATCGGGCTGGGTGCACGGTTGCCCTGGCTGAAGCCGCCGAACACCGTCAGCGCCGGGCTGGCCTGCCAGGTCAGGCCGGCGGCCGGGTTGAACTTCTTGTAGCGCCCTTCGCCGTCCAGCGTGGTCGGCAGGCCGAGCCGGATGCGGCCGTCGTCGACGGTGCTCACCCGCGTGTCGTTGTAGCGGCCGGCCAGCGTCAGCTGCAGGTTCGGCGTCAGCGAGATCAGGTCGTGCGCGTAGATGCTGGTGGTGCGGGTCTTGCCGTGGATCAGCGCGTCGACCTCGGGGTCCTCGGTATCGACCACCGCGCGTGTGCCGTCGAGATCACCTTCGGCCTCGGTCTGCTCGAAGTTGCTGCGCGAGCGGTCGAACGAGAGGCCGAAGGTCAGCTGCTGGGCCGGCAGCTGGTGGGTCGACTGCAGCGCCAGGCCCTCGCCGCGCTGGGTGGTCTTCGTGCGGTTCTCGACGCCGGCCTCGGTCACCGCGGGCGGGTCGTAGTCGTCGTTCAGGTCGCCGTTGAGCGTGGCGCTGCGCGCGCGCCGCAGGTAGGCGGTGGCCGAGAGCTGGTGCTTGTCGCTCAGGTCCCAGGTGCCGTTGAAGGTGAGCATCGTCATCTTCGTCTTCGTCTGGTCCGGCCGCGTGTAGACCTGGGTGCGGTCCTGCGCCAGCATCGACTCCGGCAGCGGGCCGTTGCCGATCAGGTTGTTGTCGGCATGGGTCAGGCTCAGCGACCACGACAGCTCGCCGACATGCGCGCCGCCCTTGGCGAACAGCTGCCTGACCTTGCCCGGCGAGTACTGGCGCCAGCCGTCCTCGTCGAACACGCTGCCGGCGAGGAACAGGTGGCCGTTCTCGCCGAGGCGCCGGCCATGCGACACCTCGCCGGAGAATCGCTTGAACGAACCGGCTTGCAGCTCGACCTCGGTGCCCGGATGGGTGTCGCCGCTCTTGGTGGCCAGCGTCAGCGCACCGCCCAGCGTGTTCAGCCCGAACATCGGGTTGGAGCCGGGCATCAGCGTGATGCTGGCCAGCGCGGAACGCGGCACCAGGTCCCAGTTCACCACGTCGCCGAAGGGCTCGTTGATGCGCACGCCGTCCTGGAACACCGACAGGCCCTGCGGCGTGCCCAGCAGCGGGCTGGCGGTGAAGCCGCGGTAGTTGACGTCCATCTGGTACGGGTTGCCCTGGATCTCGTTGACGTTGGCGCTGGGCATCAGCGTCGTCAGCGCATCGGGCAGGTTCAGGCTCTGCGCCTGGCGCAGCCGGCGGTCGCCGAGCACCTGCACGTTGGCCGGGATCTGGTCCTTGGGCACGCCGATGCCGGGCAGCGGCGTGGCGCCGATCACCTCCACGCGCGGCAGTGCCGAGTCGCTCTGCGCCTGGGCCGCGCCGGCCAGCAGCGCCAGGCTGGCGAGCGCGAGAGGTTGGTGGCGCCAGCGCGGCGTGCGGGGATGTCGCATCGGGGTCTCCTCGAGTTCTTCTGGTGGATCGCCGTGCCGCAGCGGGCGCGGCGGGCGTTGGCGCCGACGCTAAGGCCCGCCCGCTGCGCGCTCCAGGGAAATCTTCCCGGCCCCGCTCAGGGAAAGTCAGAGGCCGGAGGCGTCGATGACGCGGTGGCGGATCGCCAGGTGCGCCAGCGCGGCCGAGGTGCTCACGCCGAGCTTGTCCTTGATCGCGCTCTGGTGGTTGGACACCGTCTTCGCGCTGAGATTGAGCGCCGCCGCGCATTCGCCGGCCGACTGGCCCTGCGCGAGCAGGCGGAACACCTCGAACTCGCGTGCGCTCAACGAGGCCAGCCGCTCGCGCTCGGACAACGGGTCGCGTGCGGCCAGCAGTTCGGCCGGCAGCTCCGGCGCCAGGTAGCGACGGCCGGCGTGCAGCGCACGCACGCCTTCGACCAGGCATTCCGGCGGGCTGGACTTGGGGATGTAGCCGCGTGCGCCGGCCTCGAACGCACGCTGCACCAGCGGCGCGCTGTCGTGCATGCTGAACACCAGCACGCGCAGACCCTGGTGGCGCTGGCAGACACGCTGGATCAGGTCCATGCCGCCGCCGGGCATGGACAGGTCGGTGACCAGCACGTCGGGCTGGTGCTCGAGGCACGCGGCATAGGCCGCTGCGCCGTCGCCGACATCGGCCACCACGCGGATGTCGCCGCCCTGCTCGAGCAGGCGCTGGTAGCCGGTACGCACCACCGGATGGTCGTCGGCGATCAGGACCCGCACCATCAGCTGCCGGCCTTCGACAGGCCCATGCGCTCGACCACCTGCTTCTCCTTCGCGTACTGCTCGCGCAGCCAGTTGCCGTAATCGGCGGGACCGAGGTAGTCGAGCTCCTGGTCGTACTTGGCGATCTCGGCGACGAAAGCCGGGTCGAACATCGCCTTGCGGAAGGCATCGTGCAGGCTGGCGACGACGGCCGGCGCCATGCCGCGCGGCCCGCCCAGGCCCTGCGGCGACATCGCGACGATCGGGAAGCCGAGCTCCTTCAGCGTCGGCACGGTCGGCCAGCGCGGCGAGCGTTTCCCGGCGAAGGTGGCGAGCAGGCGCAGCCGGCCGCTGTCGACCAGCGGCGCGAAGCCGGTCGAGTTGACGCCGACCATCACCTGCCCGGCCTCGACCGCCAGCAACTGCTCGGCGGTCCCCTTGTAGGGCACGTGGATGTACTTCAGGCCGCGCGCAGTGAACAGTTCCTCCAGCACCACGTGCGGTGTCGTGCCGACGCCGTTGGTGGCGATCGACAGCTCGCCGGGGCGCTCGCGGGCGAAAGCGAACAGGTCGTCGAGCGTGCGGAAGCGGCTGCCGGCGAGCACCAGCACGCCGAAGGTGACGCCGGAGATCTGGATGATCGGCGTGACGTCGCGCACCGGGTCCCACAGCACCTTCTGCGTGTAGGGCACGCGCAGCACCGGCTGCGGAATCTGCGCGATCGTGTAGCCGTCGGGTTCGGCCTGCTGCAGGATCGGCATCGCCATCGAGCCGCCCGCGCCGGGCCGGTTCTCGACCAGCACCTTCTGATTCAGGTGGCGACCGGCGATCTCGGCGAGCACGCGCATCGAGATGTCGGTCGCACCGCCGGCCGGCCAGGGCACCCACAGCGTGACCGGCTTGGCCGCCGGAAACGGCTGGCTGGCGCGCGACGGCGCGGCGGCGAGTGCGGCCATCGCGGCGAGCCAGCCGCGGCGCGTCCAGCGCATCGTGGTCATGGGGCTCCCCCCGGACCGCGCTTGGTCAGGCCGCCGAAGCCGCGCTGCGGGTCGTAGCCCCAGCAGGCGAAGCCGAAGAACACCAGCAGGCAGCCGAGCACGACCCACGGCGCCAGGCCGGGGTCCTTGCCGTACCAGGCGAAGCGGATCCACTCCACCGCATGCGTGAACGGGTTGAAGCGGGCGATCTGGTAGACCCACTCGGCACCCGACTCCTGCAGCTTCCACAGCGGGTAGAGCGCGGTGGACATGAAGTACATCGGGAAGATGACGAAGTTCATCGTGCCGGCGAAGTTCTCCAGCTGGCGGATGTGCACCGACAGCAGCAGCCCGAGCGCGCCGAGCATCAGCGCGCCGGCCAGCAGCGCGACCAGCGCGTGCAGCGTGGTCCACGACAGCAGCGGCAGCTCGGTGCCCAGCAGCAGCGCGACGATCACGAAGGCAAGCGCCTGCAGCACCGACAGCAGCGCCGTCGCGCACAGCTTGCAGAACAGCAGCCAGGAGCGTGGCAGCGGCGCGGTCAGCAGCAAGCGCATCAGGCCCATCTCGCGGTCGTAGACCATCGCCAGCGAGGACTGCATGCCGTTGAACAGCAGCACCATGCCGACCAGCCCGGGCACGATGTAGACGTCGTAGGGGATGTAGGTGTCGTACGGCTCGACGATGGCCACGCCGAAGACGTTGCGGAAGCCGGCGGCGAACACCGCCAGCCACAGCAGCGGCCGCACCAGCGCCGAGGCCAGCCGGCCGGTCTGCTGCGAGAACTTCAGCAGTTCGCGCAGCACGATCGCACGCATCGCCTGCAGGGCGTGCGGCAGGCCGCGGCGGACGCCGGCGGCAGGGTTCAGCGCGCTTGCTTGCACAGTTTCTCCGGCGCATCGGCGCCCAGGGTGTCGAGCACGTTGGTGGGATGCAGCAGGCCGTCGATCGGCGCCTGCGAGATGACGCCCTGGCCGTCGGTCAGCAGCAGGGTCTGGCGCAGCTGGCCGTCCCAGGGGCGGAAGTTCATCGCCGTGCCCTTGGAGCCGTCGACCGGGTTCTTCGCGATCGCCTGCGCCCAGGCCGACAGCGGCCCCTTGGGCGCAGCCACCGCGGCGCCGACCAGCGCCTTGCCGGCCATCCAGGCCGACCAGTCGTTGGCCGTCATCGGCCGCTTCGTCGCCTTCATGAAGCGGCGCGACACCTGCGGCGCGCCGAAGCGCTCGAACTGCGCGTGCCAGGCCACCGCGACCAGCCCGCCGTCGCCGACCACCGGACGCGGCAGCACGGTGCGGTAGGGCAGGCTGCGCGCGAACTCGCCGTCGCTGTCGACCACCCACACCGCGTCGTACTGCGCCCCCGAGGTCAGCAGCAGCGGGTTGGCGAGGTCGCGCTCGCGCGGGTCGGCCGAGACCTTGAAGGGCTTGCTGCCGACCGTCTTCAGGCCATAGCGCTTCATCGAGGCCTGCACGGTGGCGGCGCGCAGCTGGTCGGCCGCGCCGGGCCCGGTCAGCAGCAGCACGTTGCTCCATTTGCGCGACACCAGCGTCTGCGCCAGCGCGTCGGCACGCATGCGCTCGCTGGGAATGAGGTGGAACAGGCGCGCGCGGCAGTCCTGTGCACGCAGCCGGTCGGCCGGCTCGCCGAGGTTGAGTACCGGGAGCTTGACCGCGTCGGTGACCGCCAGCAGCCAGTCGGCCGGCAGGTCGGCCAGCAGCACCGCGGCGCCGGCCTTCTCGGCGGCCAGCGCGGCCGCCTTGGCGGCGTCGAGCGAGGCGGCCGCCTTGGTGTCGAGCGCCACCTTCGCGCCGGCGGCGTCGAGCTCGAACTGGCCATCCTCCAGCGCCATCTTCACGCCGTCCTCCGCCGGGCCGGTCGGGTGGCCGAGGTAGGCGCGCTCGGCGCGCGAGCGCTCCAGCCGCGCATCGTCGGCCGGCACCAGCAGCGTCGCCTTCAGCGCCTGCGCGGCCGCGGGGCCGGCGAGCAGCTGCCAGCGCAAGCACGATGGGCCCGTGCTTCATCCGACGCTTCATTCGACGATCACCACGCCGTAGGGCACACGGCCGACCGGGATGCTCTTGATCGCCTTGGCGCCGGCGACGTCGACGACCGTGACGTCGTCGCTCAGCCCGTTGACCACCCACAGCCGCGCCTCGGCCTTGTCGAGCGTGACGTTCCAGGCCCGCTTGCCGACCAGCACGAGATCGGTGACCTTGCGGCCCACCACGTCGATGAAGGCGACGTGGTTGGCCTTGCCCAGCGAGACGAAGGCGCGCTTGCCGTCCTTGGTCATCGTGATGCCGACCGGCGAGATGTCCTCGCTGCGTGCGCCCTTGACGGCGAACTTGACTTCGCCGATCACGCTGTGGTCGGCGGTCGAGACGATGCTCACGCTGGCGCCCAGCTCGTTGGTCACCCACAGCTCCTTGCCGTCGGGCGTGATCGCCATGCGGCGCGGCCGCTTGCCGACCTTGACGTTCTTCACCACCTTGGCGGTGGCCACGTCGATCACGTGGACCATGCTGGCCACCTCGGAGGTGACGTACAGCGTCTTGCCGTCGGCGCTGACCTTCACGCCCTCGGGTTCCTGGCCGACCTTGATCGACTGCAGCACCTTGCCGCTGGCGGCGTCGACGAAGCTGGTCTCGGCCTCGTCCTCGTTGGAGACGTAGATGGTCTTGCCGTCGGGCGAGATGTCGAAGGCCTCCGGCTCGTCGCCCAGCGGCACGCGGCGCACCGACTTGCCGGTGGCCGGGTCGATCACGTCGGCAGCGTTGGAATCGGTGCAGGCCACCATCAGCTTGCCGTCGGGCAGGCGCTGGATGTGGCGGCCGCGCTTGCAGGTGGCGATCGTGCCCTTGACGGCGAGCGTCTGCGTGTCGATCAGCGTCAGTGCGTCGTCCTTCTCGCTGCTCACGTAGGCCGTGCCCTGGGCAGCGGCGGCGCCGGCGGCGAAGCTCAGCGCGGCGAAGACGAAGGCGCGGGAGGTGAAGGTCACGGGTCGGTCTCCTTGGTGTCTGTCGTTCATTGCGTGCGGGCGATGAAGCCGGCCTCCAGCGTGCTTTCGCCGAGCGACTCGGTCACCGCCTGCCGGCTGCCGTCGGCCAGCAGCTTCCCTTTGTGCAGCACGATGACGCGGTCGGCCCCTTCGGTCTCCTCGACCCAGTGCGTCGCCCACAGCACGCAGACGCCGCGCTCGCGCACGTCGGCGTGCAGCGCGGCCAGCAGGTCCTGGCGCGACTTCGGGTCCAGCCCGACGGTGGCCTCGTCCATCAGCAGCACCGCCGGTTGATGCAGATTGGCCCGCACCAGTTCCACCTTTCTGCGGTTGCCACCCGACAGCTCGCGCACCTTGCGCTCGAGCTGGTCCTGCAGCCCGAAGCGCGCGCAGCCGGCCTCGATGCGCTGGCGCGCCAGCGCGCCGGGCAGGCCGTGCAGGTCGGCCTGGAACTGCAGGTTGCGGCGGATGCTCAGGTCCAGGTCCAGCGAGATCTGCTGGAACACCACGCCGATGTGGCGCAGCGCGGCGGCGCCGGCGTGGCGCAGCGAGTGGCCGGCGACCTCGACGTCGCCCTCGTCGGCGGCGAACAGGCCGGTCAACACCTGGAACAGCGTGGACTTGCCGGCGCCGTTGGGGCCGAGCAGCGCGACGAAGCTGCCCGCCGAAAGTTCGAGCGTCAGCTGGTCGAGGGCGGCATGCGAGCCATATCGCTTGGTCAGGCCGGTCGTGCGCAGCACGGCGGCCTTGGCAGGGATCGTCATCGAAGGGGTCGGGCCTGAAGGTCGGTGTTCGACGCGTTGCCGCGCCGCGTGATGTCGAGCAAGGGATGGACCCGCCCGTCGCGTGCCGCATTGAACGGGCGGCTGCCGCGGATCGGCAAGGCGGTGGATTCCCGCGCTTGATTTTCGCATCCGTGCGGGTGCCGCTCGGGCCGTCGGCGCGCTGCCGCGCGCGGCCCCGCGCAGCAATGAAACACTCTGTGCCGATGGCGATGACACGGTTTCGGCGCACCTTGTCCGCGGCGCCACCGATCGTTTGCCGCACGCCGTCGAAACGGCCCGCCGAGACCCGTGCTTTCCCTATCAGGATGATCCCTCAGCGCCTCGCGCCGCCGGGGTGGAAACGGCACATTCGACGCCGCCGGATACGCCCGACGGTCAGCCGTTGTCGACGACCGTGCGTTCAGTGGATCGGCGGCCGCGGCGATGCAAATCACTTCGGCCAACGCTTGAAGAAGCGGGCGCAGAAATTGCGGTTGGGCCGGTCGCCGAGCTCTCGAAATCGCGCGGGGGTGGGTTCAATGGGTTGAGCCCGCGCGAACGGACTCCGGTCACTTCAACAAGGAGACATCGATGCGAATTTCAGGGCAAACCCGCAAGCAAGCCTGGACGGCCTTGGGCTTGGCGGCTTCTCTGGCGGTTCCCGGTCTGGCACTGGCCAACGCGGACGTCGAGAAGAACATCGCCAACTCCAAGAACTGGGCGATGCAGGCTGGTGACATGTACAACCAGCGCTACAGCAAGCTGAACCAGATCAACAAGGGCAACGTCGGCAAGATGCAGGTCGCGTGGACCTTCTCCACCGGCGTGCTGCGTGGCCACGAAGGCTCGCCCCTGGTGATCGACGGCAAGATGTACCTGCACTCGCCGTTCCCCAACAAGGTCTTCGCGATCGACCTCGACACGCAGAAGATCCTGTGGAAGTACGAGCCGAAGCAGGACCCGGCGGTGATCCCGCAGATGTGCTGCGACACGGTCAACCGCGGTCTGGCCTATGCCGAAGGCAAGGTCATCCTGCAGCAGGCCGACTCCAACCTGATCGCGCTCGACGCCAAGACCGGCAAGCTGGTCTGGTCGGTGAAGAACGGCGACCCGAAGCTGGGTGCCGTCAACACCAACGCGCCGCACGTCTTCAAGGACAAGGTCATCACCGGCATCTCCGGCGGTGAGTGGGGCGTGCGCGGCTTCATCGCTGCCTACAACCTGGCCGACGGCAAGCCGGCCTGGAAGGGCTACAGCGTCGGCCCCGACGCCGAGATGCTGATCGACCCGGCCAAGACCACGACGTGGGCGGACGGCAAGGTCACCCCGGTCGGCCCGGACTCCTCGCTGAAGACCTGGAAGGGTGATCAGTGGAAGATCGGCGGCGGCACCACCTGGGGCTGGTACTCGTACGACAAGGCGCTGAACGCCATGTACTACGGCACCGGCAACCCGTCGACCTGGAACCCCTCGCAGCGTCCCGGCGACAACAAGTGGTCCATGTCCATCTGGTCGCGTGACGTCGACACCGGCAAGGTCAACTGGGTCTACCAGATGACGCCGTTCGACGAGTGGGACTTCGACGGCATCAACGAGATGATCCTCGCGGACATCCCGGTGAAGGGCAAGCCGACCAAGGCGCTGGTCCACTTCGACCGCAACGGCTTCGCGTACACCCTCGATCGCACCAACGGCGCCCTGCTGGTCGCCGAGAAGTACGACCCGAAGGTGAACTGGGCCACGCACGTCGACATGAAGACCGGCCGTCCGCAGGTGGTCGCGAAGTACTCGACCGCGCAGAACGGTGCTGACGTCAACACCAAGGGCATCTGCCCGGCGGCGCTCGGTTCGAAGGACCAGCAACCTGCCTCGTTCGACCCGAACACCGGCTACTTCTACGTGCCGACGAACCACGTCTGCATGGACTACGAGCCGTTCAAGGTCGAGTACACCGCGGGCCAGCCGTATGTGGGCGCCACGCTGTCGATGTTCCCGGCCCCGGGAAGCCACGGCGGCATGGGCAACTACATCACCTGGGACGCCGGCAACGGCAAGATCGTCCAGAGCAAGCCTGAGAAGTTCTCGGTGTGGAGCGGTTCGCTGAACACCGCGGGCGGCGTCAGCTGCTACGGCACGCTCGAGGGTTACTTCAAGTGCGTCGATGCGAAGGACATCACCAAGGAGCTGTACAAGTTCCGCACCCCGTCCGGCATCATCGGCAACGTGTTCACCTACGAGCACAAGGGCAAGCAGTACATGGGTGTGTTCTCGGGCATCGGTGGCTGGGCCGGCATCGGCATGGCCGCAGGCCTCGAGAAGGACACCGACGGTCTGGGCGCCGTGGGCGGCTACAAGGAGCTGAACCAGTACACGGACCTGGGCGGCACGCTGACTGTGTTCGCACTGCCGAACTGATCGCAGAAAAACCGGTCCAACGGGCCGGTTCGAACCCCGGGGGGATGGGGCCGATGGCACCGTCCCCCTTTTTTCAAACGGAAGACAGACTCATGTTTCGGAACACTCTCCTCGGCCTCTCGCTCCTCGCTGCCACCGCCGCCTTCGCCCAGCAGACACCGCTCTACACCGTGGTCGACGGCTACAAGGTCGACGAGAACACGATGAAGGGCTTTCGCACCTGGCGCGCCGCCGCCTGCGACCGCTGCCATGGCGCCAACCAGGAAGGCATGGTCGGCCCCTCGCTGGTGAACAGCCTGAAGACACTGACCAAGGATGAGTTCGTCAAGACCGTGCGCGACGGCCGCCTCGACAAGGGCATGCAGAGTTTCGGCACCAGCCAGCAGGTCATGGACAACATGGACGCGCTGTACGCCTACCTGAAGGGCCGCTCCGACGGTGCGATCACCCGCTCCAAGGTCGAGCCGATCCAGAAATGACCACCATCCGCGCCGCGGTGCTCGCCGCCGCGATGGCCGGCGCCGCCGCGTCGGCCTCCGCCCAGACCCAGGATGCCCCGCCGCAGCGCGAGGCCTTCCGCGTCTGCCAGGACCCGAACAACCTGCCGTTCTCGAGCACGCAGGCGCCGGGCATCGAGAACCGCATCGCCGAGGTGTTCGGCAAGGCGCTCGGCCTGCCGGTCACCTACTACTCCTTCCCGCAGCGGCTGGCCTTCATCCGCAACACGCTGCGCTACAAGCTGCCGGGCCAGGACTACCCGTGCGACATCGTGATGGGCGTGCCGGCCGGCTTCGACCAGGTGTCGGTGACCAAGCCCTACTACCGCTCGACCTATGCGCTGGTCTACGCGCCCGGCAAGGGTCTGGACGGCGTGAAGAGCGGCGAGGAGTTCCTGAAGACCGACCGCGCCGTGCTGAACAAGCTGCGCATCGGCCTGTACGACCGCTCGCCGGCCTCGGACTGGCTGGCCAAGCACGGCCTGGTCGACAGCGGCGTGCCCTACCAGATCATGAACGCCGACCCGGCCCAGTACCCGGGCGAGATCATCGAGAAGGACCTCGCCGCCGGCAAGATCGACGCCGCCGTCGTCTGGGGGCCGATCGCCGGCTACTTCGCCAAGCGTGTGAAGTCACCGACGCTCACCGTCGTGCCGCTGCGCTCGGAGCCGGGCGTCAGGTTCGACTTCGAGATGGCGATGGGCGTGCGCTACGGCGAGCGCGAATGGAAGCAGCAGGTCGAAGGCCTGATCGATTCGAAGAAGACCGAGATCGCCGCCATCCTGCAGGAGTTCGGTGTGCCCGTGGTCGACGAGAGCTTCGCCGCCCGCAAGCCCTGAGGGCCGCACCGGCCGTCCGCGATGAAGCTGCTGCCGCCCCTGCTCGCGCTGCTGCCCCTGCTGGCAGTGCAAGCACCGGTGCGGGCGGCGCTCGACCAGGCTGCCTACGTCAGCCTGGCGGCCAGCGTGCTGCGCGTCGAGGCGCCACGCCAGCGCGGCGGCTTCGCGCTCGGCTCGGCGGTGGCGATCGAGCCGGACAAGGTGGTGACGAACTGCCATGTCACCCGCGACGCGCTGGAGATCCGCATCCTGCGCGGCGGCCTGCGCTACGCGGCGCGCTGGCAAGCGGCCGACATCGACCGCGACCTCTGCCTGCTCGAGGTGCCGGGCCTCGGCGCCCAGCCGGTCGCGCTCGGCAAGGCGGCATCGCTGGTCATCGGCCAGCCGGTCACCGCGCTCGGCTACACCGGTGGAACGGGCATCCAGAACAGCACCGGCGCGGTGGTGCAGCTGCACCGCCACGACGGCAGCCGAGTCATCCAGAGCAGCAACTTCTTCAACTCCGGCGCCAGCGGCGGCGGCCTGTTCGACGACGAAGGACGGCTGGTCGGCATCCTGACCTTCCGCCTGCGCGGCGGCGAGTCGCACTACTTCGCCGCGCCCGTCGAGTGGGTCGCGCAGTTGCTGGCCGACACGCAGCGCGGCAGCTTCCGCCGGGTGATGCCGCTGGACACGCAGCAGCTGCCCTACTGGCAGGCCGGGCCGTCCGGCCAGCCGCGCTTCCTGCAGGCCGCGGTGCTGCTGCGCAGCGACCGCTGGGCCGAGCTCGAGGCGCTGGCGCGCGACTGGCTGAACGCCGAGCCCGGTGACGCCGAACCCTGGCAGCTGCTCGCCACCGCCCTCGCCCGCCAGGGCCGCAGCGACGAGGCCGGCGCGGCGTTGCAGCGCGCCCGTACGATAGTCGCCGATCCTTCCCCGGCCAACGCCAACTCACCGTCACGATGAACCTGAAGCACCTCCTTGGCCGCTGCGCCGCCATCACGATCGCCGCCCTCGCGCTGGGCACGACGGCCTTCGCCGCCGAAGACTATTCGCCGGCCGAACGTGCGCTGTTCATGACCGACCACTTCGCCGGTACCAAACCGCCGCTGACGCTGCGCTACGGCTTCAGCAAGGCCGGCAGCATGGAAGAGGCATTCACCGACCAGGTGGCGGTGAAGCTCAGCGCGCGCAAGGACGGCAAGTGCTGCATGGCCAGCGCCGACTTCCTCAGCGGCGCACGCAGGCTCTCGCTGCCCGAGGTCGACGAAGCCCAGGGCAACCCGGTGGTGCTGTACTTCCTGGAGCGCGACATCCGCGAGATGAACCGCCTGACCAAGGGCCAGCAGAACTACTTCCGCAAGCGCATCCGCATGGCGATCTACCAGGGCGCGCAGGTGCAGGACGTCTCCGTCAGCTACCGCGGCAAGACGGTGCCGGCGCGCGAGATCACCGTCACGCCCTACCGTGACGACCCGCTGCGCGCGCGCTTCGAGAAGCTGGCCAACAAGACCTACGTCTTCACGCTGTCGGATGCAGTGCCCGGCGGCGTCTATGCGATCCGCACCCGCATCGACGGCGAAGGCGCCGACGCCGCGCCGCTGATCGCCGAGGAGATGCTGCTCGACGGCGGCGTCGCCACCTCCCGCAAGCCCTGAACCCACCGCCGTCTGCCCACGGTCACCACCATGAACATCCTGCGCCCCTTCGCTGCTGCCGCCGCCCTGCTCGCGCTCGCCGGCCCGGCCCTGGCCAACGACTTCCCGACCGTCGACCGCGTCATGTACGTCCAGGAGTGCATGCGCAACAACCCGGGCCCGAACTTCGAGATGGTCAACAAGTGCTCCTGCGCGCTCGACGCGCTGGCCAGCGAGGTCAAGTTCGACGAGTACATCGAGATGTCGACCATCGTCAATGCGATCTCGATCGGCGGCGAGCGCGGCGCCGAACTGCGCGACAACGAGACCGTCAAGCCGGCGATCAAGCGTTACCGCGACCTGCAGTCCAAGGTGCAGAAGGGCTGCTTCATCAACCCGAGGTAGACACCATGAAGCGCCGCGCCGCACTCCTGGCCGCCCTGCTCGTCGCCGGCAGCGGACCGACCTTCGCCGTCAACCTGCAGCCGACCGACGACCCCGCCGCCAGCCCGGTGTGGCAGAAGGTGCGCGCCAGCCTGTTCGAGGGCCGCAGCATCGCACCCGCGCCGGCCGACATGCTGGTGCTGGAGGCGCCGGCGCGTGCCATCGATGCCGCGGTGGTGCCGATCGCGATCCGCACGAAGTTCCCGCAGACGGCGGCGGCCTACGTCAGCCGGGTCTACCTGATCATCGACGCCAACCCGTCGCCGATCTCCGGCATCTTCTCGTTCACGCCGGAGAGCGGCCGCGCCGAGATCGAGACGCGTGTGCGCGTCGACGCCTACTCGCACGTGCGCGCGATCGCCGAGCTCAGCGACGGCCGTCTGTACGGCGTCACGCGCTTCGTCAAGGCGTCGGGCGGCTGCTCGGCAGCGCCGGGCAGCGACGCCAAGGCCGCGCTGGCCACGCTCGGGCAGATGCGCTTCCGCGTCGAGGGCGACGTGAAGGGCGGCAGCCCGGTGCTTGCACAGCTGCTGATCGACCACCCGAACCATTCGGGCCTGGCGATGGACCAGTACACGCGGCAGTTCACGCCGGCCCACTACGTGCGCAAGATCGACGTGACCTACGCCGGCAAGCCGGTGTTCAGCGCCGACGTCGATTTCTCGATGAGCGAGAACCCGAACTTCCGCTTCTGGTTCCAGCCGCAGGGCGGCGGCGAACTGCGCGCCGCGGTGGTCGACTCCAACGAGCTGCGCTTCGTCGCGGCGCAGGCGTTGCGCGACACGCCCAAATGAGCCTGCGCGCGCTGTTCGCCGCCTGCTGCTGCGCCGCCGGCACCTGTGCCGCGGCGCCGTTCGCCTACATCACCAACCAGGGCAGCCACGATGTGTCGGTGATCGACCTGGCGCAGCAGAAGGTGGTCGCCACGGTGCCGGTCGGGCGCTCGCCGGCCGGCGTGGTGGCGGCCAGCGTGACCGGCCGCGTCTACGTCTCCAACCCGGACAGCAAGACGCTGTCGGTGATCGACATGCGCACGCAGCGCGTCGTCGACACGCTGCCGGCCGGCAGCGGGCCGGTGGGCATCGACGCCTCGCCGGACGGCACGCGTGTCGCCGTCGCCGACTGGTACCGCAACCGGCTGCTGGTCATCGACACGCGCCAGGGCGCTGCCGCGCCGACCGAGGTCGAGGTCGGCCGCGCCCCGGCCGGCGTGGCGGTGGCGGCCGACGGACGCAGCGTCTACGTCGCCGAGCGCGACGACGACAGCGTCGCGCGCATCGACCTCGCCAGCGGCCGCGTCGGCGCGCGTGTGAAGGTCGGCACGCATCCCTTCGCGCTGCTGCTCGATGCGCCGCGGCAACGCCTGTATGCGCTGAACGTGCTGAGCGACGACGTCTCGGTGATCGACCTGCGCAGCTTCGTGGTCACCGCCACCGTGAAGGTCGGCAAGGCGCCCTACGGCGCGGCGCTGGCGCGCGGCGGCGCCCTGCTCTACGTGACCAACCAGCACGGCAACAGTGTCAGCGTGATCGATGCCGAGACGCTGGTGACCCGGCAGACGCTGGCCGGCTTCGCCTACCCCGAGGGCATCGCGGCGCACGGCGAGCGTGTCTACGTCGTCAACTGGATGGACGACAACGTCGCCGTGCTCGACGCTGCCAGCGGGCGCACGCTGGACACCATCGCCACCGGCACCAACAGCCGCGGCTTCGGCGCGTTCATCGGCGCGCCGCCCGCCCCCTGACCCTTCGACTTCACGACACCCGAGGAGACTTCCCGATGCATTTCCGCTCCCTGCGCTGGCTCGCCGGCCTCGCACTGACCGCGACGCTGCTGGCACCCGCCGCCGCCCACGGGCCGACGCGGCAGAAGGTCACCGAGACCGTCGCCATCGACGCGCCGGCCGACAAGGTCTGGGCCATCGTCCGCGACTTCAATGCGCTGAAGAACTGGCACCCGGCGGTGGCCGAGAGCCCGGCCGACAAGGGCAACGAGGAAGGTTCGGTGCGCCAGCTCAAGCTGAAGAACGGCGGCGCGCTGACCGAGACGCTGGAAGCCTACGACAACGCCAAGATGCGCTACAGCTACCGCGCCAAGGACGGCGGCGCGCTGCCGGTGACCAACTACACCTCGACGCTGACCGTGAAGGCCGAGGGCAGCGGCGCGGTGGTCGAATGGCGCGGTGCCTTCTACCGCGGCTTCCCCAACAACGACCCGCCGCCGGATCAGAACGACGAGGCCGCGGTCGCGGCCATCACCGGGGTCTACAAGGCCGGCCTGGCCAACCTGAAGGCCCTGGCCGAGAAGAAGTAGGCGGGCCGACGATGTCGTCGATGACACGTCGGCGCTGCCTGTGCGCCGCCGGTGCCCTGGCGCTGGCCGGCTGCGCGGCCGTGACCACACCGGCCGCGGCGCCGGTGGCGCGCGCGCTGGCGCCCGGCGTCTACATGTTCCCCGGCAGCGGCGGCACGGCCGACGAAAGCAACCTCGGGCGCATCGGCAATGCCGGCTTCATCGTCGGCGACAGTGGCGTGCTGGTGGTCGACACCGGCACCTCGTACGCCCATGGCCAGGCGATCATCGCTGCGATCCGCGCACTGACCGACCGGCCGATCCGGCTCGCGCTGGTGACGCACACGCGGCCCGAGTTCCTGTTCGGCGGCAAGGCCTTCCAGGACGCCGGCATCCCGGTGCGCATGCACGACCGCACCGCGCGGCTGATGGCGGCGCGCTGCGAGACCTGCCTGAAGCAGTTGCGCCAGGTGCTCGGCGAGGCGCCGCTGGCCGGCACGGCGATGTACAAGCCCGACCAGACCTTCACCGACACCCATGCGGTCGACGGCATCGGCCGCGCGGTGCGCGTGGTCTACCTCGGCCATTCCAGCGGGCCGGGCGACATCGCGGTGCTCGACGAGGCCAGCGGCGTGCTGTTCGGCGGCGGCCTGCTCGATGCGCAGCGTGTGCCCGACATCCAGGACAGCGACCTGCCACGCTGGCACCAGGCGCTGGCCGCGCTGCGCGGCTTGCGGGTTGCCACCGTGGTGCCGGGCCACGGCCCCGCCTCATCATCGGATCTGCTCGATACGGTGGAGGGTTACCTCGCCGCACTGGAGAACAAGATGCGCGACCTGGTCGCCTCCGGCACCTCGCTGCTGGACGTGCCCGAGGCCGGCGAGCTGCCCGCCTACCAGCGCTGGGACCAGTACGACGTGATCCACCGCCGCAACGCGTCGATCGCCTTCCTGCGCTTCGAACGCGAGCTGATGTTCAAGTAGGGCCTGTTCACACTACGGGGAGGCACGCGTGACTCGACAAACGGACGCCCGCAAGGCGCAAACCGCAGCCATAGCGGCCGCTATGGCGAGGATTTGCAACGCGGCGGGCGCCCGTTTGCCGAGATCACCCTGCGGGCCGGGGTACCCCAAGGCGCTGGGCGGCGTTGCGCCGCTTGCCCGGGCGGCCAGCCCGGGCCGCGCGTCGCGCCTTGCCCAGCGCCTTGGGCCGCCCCGGCGCGTGCCTCCCCGTAGTGTGAACAGGCCCTAGTCCCAGGAGTTGCCGCCATGCATCCCGACCGCAACCGCCGCCACGCCCTGCAAGGCCTCGCCGCGCTGGCGATCGCGCCGAACGCCGCCTTCGCCGCCGTCGGCGGCCTGCCCAACGCGACGCACGACGCCTCGTCGCCGGAGTGGGAGCGCATCGCCGGCAAGCTGTTTCCCGGCCGCACGCTGGTGCATGGCCAGGGCACGGTGCAGGTGTTCGCGCCGCTGCGCGCGGCCTACGGTGCGTCGGTGCCTGTCAAGGTGGTGTCCAAGCTCGCGCAGAGGAACGACCTGAGCGTGCGCCGCCTCTTCCTGGTGGTCGACAAGAACCCCTCGCCGGTGGCCGCGGTGCTCGACCTGACCACCGAGGTCGGCCAGGCCGACTTCGAGACGCGCCTGCGCGTCGACGAGTACAGCCACGTGCGCGTGGTCAGCGAGCTGTCCAACGGCGAGCTGCACACCGACTCGCGCTACGTGAAGACCTCGGGCGGTTGCTCGGCGCCGCCGAACCGCGAGGCGCTGCACCTGATCGGCAAGACGATGCTGAAGGTGGCCGGCGAGGTGCAGATGGACCGGCCGGTGACCGCCGACGTGACCGTGGTCCACCCCAACGACACCGGCTTCGAGTTGAACCAGCAGACGGTGATGTACATCCCGCCGCACTTCGTGCGCTCGATCCGCGTCAGCTACGCCGGCCGCAGGGTGTTCGACGCCGAGCTCGACTTCTCGGTCAGCGAGAACCCGACGCTGCGCTTCAACTTCGTGCCGCATGCCCGCGGCGAACTGCGCGCCGACGTGACCGACACCAAGGACGGGCAGTTCGTCGGCACGCTGGCGATCGGCTGAGCCGATGTTGCTGCGCCGATTCGTCGTCGCCTTGCTGCTCGGCGCGGTGGCGCTGACGGCACAGGCCATCGGCTTCCCGCAGCGTTACTCGCCGACGCAGATCCAGCCCAGCGGCGCACCGCAACGGCTCGAGTTCGACCTGACCGCCGCTCTGCAGCGTGCGCAGCGCGAGAACCGGCGCATCTACCTCTACCTCGGTGCGGTCGACTGCCCGTTCTGCCGCAAGTACGAGGCCTTCCTCGACAAGAATGCCGCCGAGCTGGCGCCGCATTTCGCGAAGGAGTGGATCGTCTTCGAGATGCGCAGCAGCCTGGCGATCCAGGCCGACCGGTTGTGGTTCCGCATCGGCGACAAGACCTGGTCCTATGCCGACTTCATGCGCCATCTCGGCGACGAGCGTGCGCGGCAACTCGTCTACCCGAGCGTGTGGCTGCTCGACCCCGCCGGCAAGCCGTTGATGCAGATGCCGGCAGGCACCGGCACCTTCGAGACGGTGCCGGAGCAACTGGAGATCCTTCGCCTCGAGCAGTAGCGACGGCCGCTTGACTCATCGCAAGCCCCATCCCCGGTGACGCTTCCAGAATCCTTCCGAAAACCACAACGGAGGGACGACGATGACGAGCAGATCACTCCTGGCCCTGGCTGTCGCCCTGTGCGCCACCGGCGCGCAGGCGCAGACCACGAAGGCCGATCTCGACAGCGTGCAGCGTGCGGTGCACGTCTGCGCGTCGTGCCACGGCGAAGCCGGCGTCAGCGGCAAGGCGTTGATCCCCTCGCTGGCTGGCCAGATGCGCGACTACACGGTCCGCCAGTTGAAGGATTTCCGCAGCCAGTCACGCTCGGAGACCGACATCCAGGCCTACATGTGGGGCATCTCGGCGCTGCTGTCCGACGAGCAGATCGAGGGCTTCGCCGATCACTACGCCGCGCAGAAGCCGGTGGCCGGCAAGTCGAGCCAGCCGAAGCTGGAGGCGGTGGGCAAGGCGATCTACGACAAGGGCCTGCCCGACAAGGGCGTGCTGCCCTGCAAGCAGTGCCACGGCGACAACGCCGAGGGCGCAGCCGGCTTCCCACGCCTGGCGGGCCAGCGCGCCGACTACGTCTACAAGCAGCTGCAGGCCTTCCGCACACCGCTGCGTCCGCACGGCGTGGTGATGAAGAACGAGATCGCGGCGATGACGTCGCAGCAGCTCAAGGCCGTGGCGGCCTACGTGCAGTCGCGTTGATTGCTCCCGGCCCTGAGCGGTCCTTCGATCCTGCGGCGGTTGGAGCGGCCGCTGCGCACTGGGGCTTGTGTTCCGCTCAGGCACCACCGCGGTCTTCGCAGTGCGTCAACGTTACTGGCCTGGGGCGGTGGGTGAAGGCTGGAGCGAAGTCAAGGAGGAGGGCTCGCGCAGCGAGCCCGGGGGACATGAGCAGAAGCCTTCGCCCATCGGCCCATCGCGCTAGGCTCGCGCCAAAGGCGGATCACTTCAGCGCGAGTTCTGCCGCCGCCAGCCGGCGCGACTCCTTCGGATCGCGGAACACCAGCGGGTGTTCGGTGACCCGCGTGCGCGCGTCGGCCTCGGCCTGCGCCACCGCCGCCAGCACCTTGTCGTGGTGCGGGCTCTTGCGGCAGACCGGGTCGGCCGCCTCGGCGTCCTGCGCGATCAGGTAGGCCTGGCAGCGGCAGCCGCCGAGATCCTCTTCCTTGTGCTCGCAGGAGGAACACGGCTCCTTCATCCAGCCGGTGCCGCGGTAGCGGTTGAAGCCGTCGGACTCGAACCAGGCCTCGCGCAGCGAGGTGTCGCGCACGTTCGGGAAGCTCAGCCCCGGCAGCATCTTCGCGGTGTGGCAGGGCAGCGCGGTGCCGTCCGGCGTCACCGTGATGAACATGCTGCCCCAGCCGTTGACGCACTTCTTCGCCTTGCCCTCGTGGTAGTCGGGCGCGACGAAGAAGATGCGCATGCGGCCGTCGAGCTTCTTGCGCCACTCGTCGGTGACGGCCTCGGCGCGCTTCAGCTGTTCGTGCGTCGGCAGCAGCTGCGCGCGGTTGACGAAGGCCCAGCTGTAGTACTGCGTGTTGGCCAGCTCGATGTATTCGGCGTCCAGATCGGCGGCCATCTCGATGATGCGGCCGATGTGGTCGATGTTCAGGCGGTGCATCACCACGTTCATCACCATCGGCCAGCCCTGGTCCTTGATGATCCTGGCGACGCGGTTCTTCAGCTCGAAGGTCTTGGTGTGCGAGAGGAAGTCGTTCATCTCGCGTGTGCTGTCCTGGAACGACAGCTGCACGTGGTCCAGGCCGGCCGCCTTCAGCGCGGCGGCTCGTTCGGCCGTCAGCCCGACGCCGGAGGTCAGCAGGTTGGTGTAGTAGCCAAGGCGGTGTGCCTCGGCGACGATGAGCTTCGAGGTCGTCGCGCAGCAGCGGTTCGCCACCGGACAGGCCGAGCTGCACCGCGCCCATCTCGCGGCCCTCGCGCAGCACACGCAGCCAGTCGTCGGTGGACAGTTCGTCGGGCTGCGTCGCGTAGTCGACCGGGTTGTAGCAAAAGACGCAGTGCAGCGGGCACCTGTAGGTGACCTCGGCGAGCAGCCACAGCGGCGGGCCCACGGTGGAATGCGTCATCGCTTCAGTTCCAGGTGAGCCAGCGCTGCTTGGCCGCCATCTCGACGAAGGCGATCACGTCGCCTTGCAGGCCCTGCGCATTGAAGGCCTGCTCCAGCTCGGCGACGATCTCGGCGACGCTGCGCTGGCCGTCGCAGCGCTTCATGATCTCGCCGGCGCTGCCGTTGAGCTTGACCATGCCTTCCGGGTAGAGCAGCACATGGCAGTCCTGCGCCGGCTCCCACTGCAGTCGGAAGCCCGCGCCGACACGCGGGCGGCTGTCGACGCTCAAGGGGCTCATGGATTCACGCCGTACTTCAGCGCCATCGCGTCGTTCATCGCCCACAGGATGTCGAGCTTGAACTGCAGCACCTCGAGCGCGCGCTGCTGCAGCGCCGCGGTGTCGAAGTAGTCCAGCGTGATCGCCAGGCCCTGCTCGACGTCGCGCCGCGCCTGGCTGACACGGTTGCGGAAGTAGGCCAGGCCCTGCGGCTCGATCCAGCCGTAGTGCTCGGGCCAGGTGGCCAGGCGCTGCTTGTGGATCTCCGGCGCGAACAGCTCGGTCAGCGACGAGCACACCGCCTCCTGCCAGGGCGCGCGGCGCGCGAAGTTGACGTAGGCGTCGACGGCGAACTTCACTGCCGGAATCAGGTGGCGCTGGTCCTCGATCTCCTCGCGCGTCAGGCCCACCGCCTCGCCGAGGCGCAGCCAGGCCTCGATGCCGCCCGGGTCCTTGACGCCGCCGATCTCGAAGCCGTCGTGGTCGAGGATGCGCTGGATCCAGCCGCGCCGCACCTCGCGGTCGGTGCAGTTGGACATGACCGCCGCGTCCTTGATAGGGATCGCGATCTGGTAGTAGAACCGGTTCGCCACCCAACCGCGGATCTGCTCCGGCGTCGCCTTGCCGGTGTTGAGCATCACGTTGAACGGGTGGTGGATGTGATACGAGCGGCCGCGCTCGCGCAGCTTGGCTTCGAACTCGACACGATCCCAGGCAGCAGCAGTCATCTCAGATCTCGATGGTCATGCCGTCCTCGCAGGGCACGATGCGATGGCGCGCCAGATCCGCGCGCTGCACCGAGTCCTCGTCGAGGATGGGGTTGGTGTTGTTGATGTGGATGAGGAAGCGCCGCGTGGCCGCCGGCAGCCGGTCCAGCCAGGCGATCATGCCGCCCTCGCCGCTTTGCGGCAGGTGGCCGATGTCGCGCGCGGTCTTCTTCGACAGGCCCAGGCCGATCATCTCGTCGTCGGTCCAGAAAGTGCCGTCGACCAGCACCGCATCGGCGCCGCTCATCACGTCGAACAGGGCCGGCGTGATCTCGCCCAGGCCCGGCGCGTAGAAGGCGCTGCGGCCGCTGCGGCTGTCGCTGACCAGCATGCCGATGTTGTCACCTGGCACCGGGTGGTCGCGGTGCGGCGAGTACGGCGCCGCCTTGCTCGACAGCGGGAAGGCACGGAAGGACAGGTGCGCAGCACCCGGCACCGTGAAGGCCGCGCCGTCGAGGGCGATGCACTGGCGCGCCACGCCGCAGTAGTGGCCCAGCACATTGAGCACCGGGTTGCCGGTGGTCAGGTCTTCGTGGACCGGATCGGTGCACCACAGCGGCAGCGGCCGACCACGCTCGCGCAGCATGAACAGGCCGGTGGCGTGGTCGATCTGGCCGTCCATCAGCACCACGCCGGCGATCGCGGTGTCGCGGATCGCCCGGCCGGGCTGCAGCGTGGGGTTGGAGCGGATCTGCTCGAGGATGTCGGGCGAGGCGTTGAACAGCACGCCGTCGGCGCCGGCATCACCCTGCACGAAGATCGACGACTGGGTGCGCGCCTTGGCGCGGACGCTGCCGCTGCGCACGCCGGCGCAGTTGCGGCAGTTGCAGTTCCACTGCGGGAAACCGCCGCCGGCGGCCGAACCGAGGATGGTGATGCGCATGGGGCTCAGAAAGCAGAAGGCCGCCGGCGCGTGGGGTCACGCGCGGCGGCCTCACGTCGGTCGCTCAGCGAGCGGCGACGTACATCGTGATTTCGAAACCGAAACGGAAGTCGGCCGCAGCCGGGGTTTGCCATTGCATGGAACAGTCTCCTGTGGGTGGCACGGCGCCGGGAGGACACCGCGGGGACGTTTTGATCCCGTGCTGAATGGTGGCTGCGCGGGCCCGTCCGGCACAGTCCCCGCACCATGATTCGGGCCTCATGAATATCTTGAATCGACCTCCGGCTTCTCCCGGGGTCATGGACGGCGGGCGCCAGCGAGCGTACCGATACCATCGCGCCGTGCCTCCTTCCACGCTGTTTCCCGATCCGCCGCTGCGCGCCTCGCACACCCTGGCCGTGCCCGGCGGCCATGTGCTGCAGGTGCAGGAGTTCGGTCGTGCCGACGGCATCCCGGCCGTGGTGCTGCATGGCGGCCCGGGCTCGGGCTGTTCGCCGCTGCTGCGGCGGGTGTTCGACCCGGCGCGCTACCGCATCGTCTGCCCCGACCAGCGTGGTGCCGGCGGCAGCCGGCCGCGCGGCGGCACCGAGAACAACACCACCGATGACCTGCTCGCCGACCTGCGCCGCATTCGCGAGCAACTCGGCATCGCACGCTGGCTGGTCGTCGGCGGTTCCTGGGGCGCCACGCTGGCGCTGGCGCATGCGGCGGATCAGCCGGAGGTGGTGGCGGCGCTGCTGCTGCGCGCCAGCTTTCTGGCCCGGCCGCAGGACGTGGACACATTCTTCGGCACGCTGTCGCTGCAGCGCCTCGCCGAAGGACTGAACTCGCCCGACGCCGCCGAGCGCGAAAGCGCCGCGCTGGGCTGGTGGCGGCACGAGCAGTCGCTGGCCGGCACGACGGCCGCCGAGCCCGCCGGCGACGCGCTGGCCGCGCAGGTCGACCGCCTGCGCGTGCAGGCGCACTACCTGCGCCATGGCTGCTGGCTGGGCTCGCCGACGCTGCTCGAGCGCTGCGCGGCGGTGCCCCACGTGCCGACGCTGCTGCTGCACGCCTGTGACGACCGTATCTGCGCGCCCGAAGGTGCCGAGCTGTTGCGCGCACGGCTGCCGCAGGCGCGGCTCGAGTGGATCGAACAAGGCGGCCACGACGCCGCCCATCCGGCGATGATCGCCGCGGTGATCGACGCGCTGAGTCGCTACGCCGAACAGGGCGACTTCGCGCCGCGGAGCGCTGCATGACGCTGCGCCTGAAGATCAACCTGATCGTCGGCGCACTGACGCTGCTGTTCCTCGTCGCCGTGCTGACGCTGCAGCTGCGCAGCATGCGCGACTCGGTGCACGAGGAGGTGGTCGCCGCCAACCGCGTCGCCGCGCAGCTGCTCAACCGCACCGTGTGGCGCTACGCGGCGCAGGGCACGCCGGCGATGCTGGCCTTCCTGCAGGGCATGGGGCGCATACGCTCCAACGACGTGATGCTGTTCGACAACGCCGGCAACGAGCTGTACCGCTCGCCGCCCTCGCCCTACAAGGCCGGGCGCGACGCGCCGGACTGGTTCGAGGCACTGATCGCGCCGGCGCCGTCGGTGCAGTCGATCGAGTTCCCCGACGGCAAGCTGGAGGTGCGCGCCAACGCGTCGCGCGCTGCCATCGACGCCTGGGACGATGCGCTGATGCTGGTCGGCAGCGCGCTGGCGCTGCTGGTGGCGGTCAACGCGCTGGTGTTCTGGCTGGTCGGGCGCACGGTGCGGCCCTTCGGTCAGATCGTCGGCGCACTCGACGCGCTGCAGCGCGGCCGCTTCGACGTCGCGCTGCCGCCACTGCCCGGCCAGGAGGCCGCCGCGATCGGCGCCGCCTTCAACCGCATGGTCGGCGAGTTGCAGGGCCACATCGAGACCGAGCGCCGTGCGGTGCGCGCCGAGATGCAGCTGTCCGACAGCCGCGAGCTGACGCGCTGGATCGACCACCACATCGAGCAGGAGCGGCTGATGATCGCCCGCGAGCTGCACGACGAGCTGGGCCAGTCGGTCACCGCGATGCGCAGCATGGCCACCTCGATCGCGCAGCGCTGTGCCGGCAAGGACGCGCAGGCCGAGCAGGCCGCGCGGCTGATCGCCGAGGAATCCTCGCGGCTGTATGACGCGATGCACGGCATCATCCCGCGGCTGACGCCGCTGGTGCTGGACAACTTCGGCCTCGCCGACGCGATCGCCGACCTGGTCGAGCGCACGCGGCGCAGCCACCCGGCGGTGGACATCGATGTCGATCTCGCGCTCGGTGCCGCGCGACTGTCCGGCGAGGCCGCGCTGGCGCTGTACCGTGCCGCGCAGGAAGGCATCACCAACGCGCTGCGCCACGGCCAGGCCACGCGCCTGCAGCTGAACCTGGCGGGCACCCACGACGGCGTGACGCTGACGCTGCGCGACGACGGCCGCGGCCTGCCGCCCGAGGGCCTGCCGACACAGGGACACTACGGCCTGCGCTGGCTGAGCGAGCGGGTCGAGAGCCTGCACGGCAGCGTCGCGCTCGAACCCGCCCTTCCCCACGGCGCGCAGCTCGCGGTGCGCCTGCCCCTGACTCCGGAGACACCATGATCCGCGTGATGCTGGTCGACGACCATGCGCTGGTGCGCATGGGCTTTCGCATGCTGCTGGCCGACTCGCAGATCGAGGTGGTGGCCGAGGTCGACACCGGCGAGCAGGCCTGCAGCGAGTACGCCCGCGTGCAGCCCGACGTGGTGGTGATGGACCTGTCGATGCCCGGCATGGGCGGGCTGGAGGCGGTGCGGCGCATCGTCGCGCAGGACTCGAAGGCGCGCATCCTGGCCTTGTCGGCCCACGAGGACACCGCCCACCCGCAGCGTGTGCTGCGTGCCGGCGCGCTCGGCTACCTGACCAAGCGCAGCGCACCCGATGCGCTGATCGCCGCGGTGACGGCGGTGTCGCGCAACGAGGCCTACGTCGACGCGCAGACCGCGCGCACGCTGGCGATGGCCCAGGTCAAGGGTGACACCAGCCCGGCCGACATGCTCAGCGAACGTGAGTTCTCGGTCTTCCTTCAGCTGGCCCGCGGCCAGACCGTCGCGCAGATCGCCGACAACCTGAAGCTGTCGCCCAGCACCGTCGGCACCCACCTCTACCACGTCAAGCAGAAGCTCGGCGCCAGCAACCAGTCGGAGCTGACGCTGGTGGCGCTGCAATGGGGCTTGATCCAGATTTGAGGGGCTTTCACCCCGCAAGTCAGGGTTAACCCTGAAACGGGCACGCTTGTTGCGATGCAGCACGCCGTAGGCGGCCGGAACCCGGCCTGCCCCACGGAGGTGCGACATGCGGTGGTTCCAGCTGACACTTCTCGGCCTTGCGCTCGCCGGACCGGCGCGCGGCGAGGACATCGTCGACGTATTGCGTCGCTCGCAGCAGATGCGCCTGGATGCCATGCCGCTGGCCGCCGACGGGCCACGCGCCGACGCCGTACGGCGCAGCTTCGCGCAACTGCGCGAGGCGTTGCCGGCCGAGGTGGTGGCGGAACTGCGGGTGGTCAGCAGCGGCACGCTGGCCGAGACGCTGCACGGCCACATCGTGGTCGCCAACGAGTCGCTCGCCGACCTGCCCGAGGGCGCCCGGCTGTTCGTGCTCGCCCACGAGCTCGGCCACGTGGCCAGCGATCACTGGCAGCAGATGGGTGCGGTGTACCGCCACTGGGTGCCCGGCGAGGTGACGCCGCAGACCACCGACCCGGTGGCCAACCAGCTCGGCCGCGAGGCCTCGATGACCTCGCACCGCCAGGAGTTCGAGGCCGACGCCTATGCGTCGCGCGTGCTGCGGGCGATGGGAAGGCCGGCGCAGGACAGCTTCGCCGTCTTCATGAGCACCACGCTGCAGCAGGACACCGCCACGCACCCCGGCACGCGCAAGCGCATCGCCTCGCTGCGCGCCGCACAGGCCGGCGTGAGCTCAGGCCACGACGCGGAATGAACCCATCGAGTCGTTGAGCCGGCCGGCCTGGCCGTTCAGCGACTGGGCGGCGGCCGCCAGTTCCTCGACCAGCGCGGCGTTCTGCTGCGTCATCGTGTCGATCTGCGCGACCGCCTGGTTGATCTCGGCGATGCCGCTGTTCTGCGATTCGCCGGCCTCGGCGATCTCGCCGATCAGCGTCGACACGCGCTTCACGCTGTCGAGGATCTCCTGCATCGTGCGGCCGGCGTCGTCGACCAGCTTGGAGCCGGCGTCGACCTTGGCGGCCGAGTCGCCGATCAGCGTCTTGATCTCGCGCGCCGCCGTCGAACTGCGCTGTGCCAGCGCGCGCACCTCGGAGGCCACCACCGCGAAGCCGCGGCCGTGCTCGCCGGCACGGGCGGCTTCCACCGCCGCGTTCAGCGCCAGGATGTTGGTCTGGAAGGCGATGCCGTCGATCACGCCGACGATCTCGCCGATGCGCGTGGCGCTGGCGTTGATCTCGCCCATGCGCGAGACCACGTCCTGCATGGTCTGCGCGCCGCGGCCGGCAACGCTGCTCGACTGCGACACTTCCTCGCGTGCCTTGTGGGTGTTCTCGGCGTTGTGACGCACCGACTGCGCGAGCTGCTGCATCGAGCTGGCCGTCTGCTGCAGTGCGCTGGCCTGGCTTTCGGTACGCGACGACAGGTCGATGTTGCCCGAGGCGATCTCCGACGATGCGCTGTTGACGCTCTCGGCGGTCTGGCGCACTTCGAGCACCATCTTGCGCAGCTTCTTGCGCATGCCGTTGAGCTCGGCGCGCAGCCAGGAGATCTCGTCCTTGCCGGGCGACTCGATCTTGGTTTCCAGGTCGCCGCCGGCGATGCGGATCACCGCGTCGATGGTCGACTCGACCGACTCCTTGATGCTCGCGCGGATCACCCAGCCGGCGAACAACGCAAGCACGCAGCCCGCGCCGGCCGCCAGTCCGATCGCCGTGGCGGCACTGCCGCCCGGCAACGCCGAGACGGCCGCGGCACCCAGCCCGACGCACCAGGCGCCCATCAGTGAGAAGCCGATCACCACCCGGCGCACCAGGCTGATCTTGCGAATCCATTCCATGACGATGTCTCCCGTGCCCGGAGTCTCCACCCGGGACTGAAGCGGCTATCGACAGAAACGACGCACGACTTGAGTGCAGTTCCGCGTCCGGCTCAGAGCGTCTCGATCACCGGCCAGCCCGCAGTGCGGCATCGTTCACGCAGACGCGGGTCCGGGCGCACCGCGACGGGGTGCGTGACGCACTGCAGCAAGGCGATGTCGCTGGCCGAGTCGGAGTAGAACCAGGAGTCGTCGAAGCCGGCCAGCGGCGACAGGTTCAAGCCCGCCAGCCACGCTTCGACCCGCGTCGGCTTGTGCTCGCGGTAGCAGGGCAGGCCGTCGATCGCGCCGCTGGGTCGCCCGTCGACCATCTGCCACTCGGTGGCCACCAGGTGTTCGATGCCGAAGGCGCGCGCGAAAGGCTCGGCGACCCAGCGCGACGTGGCGGTGACGATCGCGCACAGATCGCCACGCTCGCGGTGGCCAGCGACCAACGCCTGCGCTGCCGGCGACAGCCTCGCCGCCAGGGACTGCGCGAACTGGTCGCGCCAGGCCTGCAGCTGCGCCGGCGCGAAGGCTGCCAGCGGCGTCATCACGGCACGCTGCATCGCGTGGATGTCCAGCGTGCCGGCCACGTACTGGTGGCAGAAATCGAGGTAGCGCTGTTCGGCGGCGGCCTCCAGCACGCCGAGTGCGACCAGGTGCTGCGTCCAGGCCATGCCGCTGTCGAAATCGATCAGCGTGTGGTCGAGGTCGAACAGCGCCAGCTTCATCGCGTGGCCTCGACAGGCAGCAGCCGCGCCGGCAAGGCACCGCGCAGCGCATTGCAGACGACGATGTCCTCGGCCTGCAGCAGGTCCTCGCGGCCCAGGCGCCGCTCGCTGGCGGCCCAGGCCGGGTCGTCGAGCAGCACCTCGCGCATCACGCCGGGCAGCGCGCCATCGGCCAGCGGCGGTGTGAACCAGCGCCCGCCGAGCTTCAGGAACACCGAGCTGCGGCCGCCCTCGACCAGCCAGCCGCCTTCGCTGAAGAACAGGCTGTCGAAGGCCCCTTGCCGTTCCGCCTCTTGCACGCCGGCGTCGTAGTGGGCGCGACGGGTGGTCTTGTGGGCGACCAACGGGTCGGCGTCGGGCAGCCGCTGCGCGGCGATGCACAGGCCCAGCACACCCGCCGGCAGCGGCGCCAGCGGCGCTTGCGTCAGCGTCAGGCGGCCGTCGTGGGCGAGCGCCAGGCGCAGCCGGCGCGGCGTCGTGTGCCCAGGCTCGCGTGCGGCTGCTTCGAGCAGCGCGCGGGCGGCGGCGAGGTCGATCGCGAAGCCGAGCACGCCGGCGCTGCGCTGCAGCCGTTCGAGATGCCGCGCCAGCAGCGGCAGTTCGTCGGCCGCCGTGCACAGCACGGTCTCGAACAGCTCGAAGCCGGGATCGAGCCCGGTGAGGAAACGCGCCTTCAGCCGGCACTCCTCGAACTCGTCGTCGGCGACGCTGTCCTTGACGATGCCGGCGCCGACACCGAGCGTCAGCGGCCGCTGGCCGCGCTGCGCCGGCCCCAGCGTCAGGGTGCGGATCGCCACCGACAGGCAGAAGTCGCCGAGGCGCTCGCCCTCGCGCGGCGCATCGACCCAGCCGATCGCGCCGCAGTACAGGCCGCGCGGCGTGCTCTCCAGTCCGGCGATCAACTGCATCGTGTGGTGTTTGGGCGCACCGGTGATCGAGCCGCAGGGAAAGATCGCGCGCAGCAGTTCGGGCATGCCGATCGACGGGCGCAGCCTGGCCTGCACGGTCGAGGTCATCTGGAACACCGTCGAATAGGGCTCGATCGCGAACAGCTCCGGCACCTTCACCGAGCCGATCTCGGCGACGCGGCCGAGGTCGTTGCGCAGCAGGTCGACGATCATCAGGTTCTCGGCGCGGTTCTTGATGTCCAGCGACAGCAATCGCGCGGTTTCGCTGTCGCCCTCCGGGGCGGTGTAGCGCGAGGCGGTGCCCTTCATCGGCCGCGCGGTGACCAGGCCCCGCTCGGCGCGAACGAACAGCTCGGGCGAGCAGGACAGCACGTGGCTCGCCTCGCCGCCTTCGCCGGAATCAGGCAGGACGACGTAGGCCCCATAGGCCACCGGCTGGCGCTCGCGCAGCGCGCGGTACAGCGCCAGCGGCGTGCCGAAGGCCTGACCGTGCAGCCGGTAGGTGTAGTTGACCTGGTAGGTCTCGCCGGCCGCGATGGCCTCGTGGATGCGTGCGATCGCCTGCGTGAACTCGGCGCGGTCCACGCTGGCGCGCAGGCCCATGGCCCCGGCCGGGCCTTCGGCACCGGGCTGCGCCGCCAGCCAGCGTGTCGCGCCCTCGCGCGAGAGCTTCTCGCAGCGCTCGAACATCAGCACGCGGAGCGTGCCCTGGGCGCCGGCCGCCAGGCGCTCGTGGCCGGCCTTCAGCAGCCGAGCGCCCCATTCGTAGTCGGCCAGCAGCAGCGCATGCCATCCGGCGCGCTGGTCGGCCTCGACCGCGGCCCAGGTGTCGTCGAGCCGGGCCGGGTCTTCGCAACGGTGCTCGCGCACGAAGCCGGTGTACAGCCGGCTCGTCGGGCTCGATTCGCTGGCGTGGCGGTCGTCGAGCAGTGCGACGACGCTCATGGCTTCACTCGCTCAGGACCAGTCGTCCATGTCGTGCTTGATGCTGTGCCGGTTCTTGATCAGTTCGTCGATCGAGGGCTCGTTGTTCAGCGCCCGCTTGATGGCCAGCTTGGTGGCCTCGTAGTTGGTGCGGTACATGTCCTTCTTGTCGAGGTTCGGATCCTTCGCGCAGCGCGGGTCGATCCACACCAGGCTGATGATGCACAGCTCGTTGGCCAGCGACTTCGGGATGATGCCTTCGATCACGCAGTCGACCACCGCGTCGGCCGTCGCGCTCTGCACCACGCCGCCGAACAGGTCGATGTTGGCCACGTCCTTCAGCGTCACCTTGGGCACGGTGATCGTGGCCGGGCGAACCAGCTGGTTGCAGGCACGGATCGCGAACATCGCGGTGTGGCCCTTGCTCTGCGCCATCATGTTGGCGAAGGCCTGGCCGACCGGGCCGCTGGTGCGGCCGATCAGGATCTCGGGCATCGCGTCGGTGAACTGGCCTTCGGCGGCCAGCACGGTCGCCTCGCCGGCGTGGAAGAGGTAGTCGTTGCTCATGGTCAGGGAACGGTAGGGAAAGAAAGGGAGTCAGCGCACGACGATCAGCTCGCCCTTGCCACCGGCGGCCACGTCGCCGAGGTGGCGAACGAAGCCGCGCGAGGCCAGCGCGCCGAATGCGCCGCCGTGCCGCGCGAGGTCGCGCGACAGCAGTTGCCAGAATACAGGCGCGCCGGCCACTGCCGGCACGAAGGTGGCCGACACCTCGGGCGTCGGCCCAGCGAAGACGATGCTGCCGCGGCGCATGCCGTAGCCGACGTGGGCCCCGGCACGACCGGCCAGCGCGATGGTGCCGGCGACCAGCCGCGAGGCGAGGAAGTCACCGGCATCGCCGAACACCAGCGCCGTGCCACGGCGCATGCGGTCGGCGAAACGCGCGCCGGCATTGCCGCGCACGATCAACGTGCCGCCACGCATGCCGTCCATGCTGCCAGGCAGCGTGCTGGCGGCGAAGTCGCCGACGCTGCCGGCGATCTCCAGCGTGCCGCCCGCCATCTCGCAGGCGGCCAGTTCGGCGGCATCACCCTTCACGCTCAGCGTGCCGGCCTTCATGCCGCCGCCGGCGTAGTCGCCGACGTTGCCGTCGGAGATCAGGCGTGCCGCCGTCCATCTGCCAGCCGATGAAGTCGCAGCGCGACAGCTCGCCTTGCAGCACCAGCGTGTCGTCGCCGCGCGGTGCGACGGCGAAGAACTCGCCCAGCGGCACGAGCGCATTGCCATGGGCCACCGCCAACTTCGCCACTTCGGCCCCGTTCAGCGCCGCGAGCGCCGTCGGCGTGATGCCGCGCAGGTCCAGGCGCAGCGCCGGCGCCGTCTTCAGCGTCAGGGTGAAGCCGCTCATGACGCCCCCCCCATCAGCTTGTGCAGGTGGAAGTGGAAGGGCCCGAGCTTGCCGCCGTAGTTGCCGGCCGAGATGCGCAGAAGGCCGCCGGCCGTACCGAGCGCGATGCCGGCCTCCATGCCGGCGCGCATCGCGGCGCCGACGTCGGCCTCGGTCAGCCCGTCGATGACGATCTCCATCACGCAGCGGGTCTCGGCGGTCAGCTCGGTCTTCTTCGCCAGGCCGACCAGGCTGGGGCAGAAGGCGTCGTTGGTCGACGCGCCCAGCGCCGGGTACTTGCTGCCGACCTTGGAGCCGGAGCGCACCACGCCGCCCGGGAAGGGCATGATCACGTTGGGCAGCCGCTTCATCGCGGCCACCGCGGCCTCGGCGGCGGCCAGCGCGGCGTCGGTGTCGCGCGCCAGCAGCAGCAGGTTGCCGCCGCCGACACCCTTGACCACCGCCGTGGTCTCCTGCGCGACGAACTCGCCGTCCATCACCGGCACGCGCCAGTAGCGCTTGCCGCCGATCATCTTGGCGGTCTGCCAGCCGTCGCCGAAGAAGCGCAGGTTCTTGCCCAGCGCGACGGCTTCACCCTCATCGATGCCGGCATAGACGGCCGTGGTCGGGCAGGTCAGCACGCATTGCCCGACACGGCGTTCGATCTGCTTGGCCAGTTCCTTGCCGGACATCGCGAAGATCAGCACCGCGATGCCGGGCCGGCCGTCGGGTGTCTCGCTGGCCGGGACCTCGCGCTCGATGCCGGCCTCGCAGCCGCAGGCGATCACCGAGGTCGCAAAACCGGTGGCCGCCACCGCCGCGTGGCGTGCCCAGTCGAGGTTGTGTGCGGTGATGAGCAGCCGCGTCGCCTTCATCGGGAAGGCTTCGGCGAAGGTCTCGTCGATGCTGACGCCGTTGCGGTTCATGCTTCACCTCCACTGGTGAAACATTCCGCCGGCAGCAGCCGCCCGCCGTTGCAGCAGCTGCACAACTCGTCGTGCGAGATCGCCACGTTGTCGAAGTGAGTCGCGGCGTGATCGGCCCAATGCTTGCGCAGGGTCTTCTCGATCGCCGTGTCGTAACCGGGCTCGATGAAGTGCGTGCCGCCCACCGGCGTGGCGGTCAGCGTGCCGCTGCGCGCGACCAGCGTGCCGTCCTTGAACACCCAGTCGGGCGTGCGGAACATCGCCTCGCGATCAGCCTGTTCGCGGTAGATCGCGATGTCGGCCGCGGCGCCTTCGCCCAGGTGCCCACGGTCCTTCATGCCCAGCAGCCTGGCCGGGCCGGAACGTGTCATCACCGCGATCTCGTCCAGCGTCAGCTCGCGCGTGATCGACTTCAGCGCGCAGTTCGCCACCACCTCGGGATGCAGCCTGGCGAGCTGTTCCTCGCGGAAGCTTCGGTCCATCAGCAGGCGGATCAGGTGCGGGTAGCTGGTGAACGGGCCGCCGTTCGGATGGTCGGTGGTCAGCACCACCTGCCAGGGGTTGTTGACCAGCAGGAAGATCTCCAGCCCGATCACCCATTGCAGCGCATTGACGTAGCTCTGCTCGCGGTAGCGGAACGGCACCACGCCGCAGCCGGCCATCAGCTCGATGTCGGCACCGACCCACTTGCGCGGGTTGGCCAGGTCCGATTGCGCGTATTGCCGCATCGTGTCGCCCGAGGCGGTGACGGTCTGGCCGAACATGATCTGGCCGATGTCGATCGAGATCTGCGGGTTGGCGTTGACCGCCTCGGCGAGCTGCAGCGCCGCCGACGAGAACTTCTTCGGCCCCTCGGTGCCGTAGGCGTGGAACTGGATGTGCGTCAGGTGCGCTGGCAGGCCCTCGAGCGCGGCGATGGTCTCCAGCGTCGAGCGGATGTTGCCGGCCACGCCGAGGTTGCTGCCGTGGATGTGCAGCGGGTGCGGCACGCCGAGTTCCTTCAGCGCCCGCGCCAGCGTGTGCACCACCTGGCGCGGCGTGACCTGCCAGCGCACATGCGGCTCGTCGACGTCGAGCTTGCGCTGGTTGAACTTGAAGGCCGAGATGCCGCCCGGGTTGACCACCTTCACGCCCATCGCCTTGCTGGCGTTGATGGTCCAGGCGGTGTAGTCGCGGATCTGCGCGAAGTTCTTCTGCTCCGGCCCGCCCTGCGCCAGCAGTTCGAGGAACAGTTCGTCGCTGCCCAGCATCACGTAGGCGCCGTGGTCGAGCACCGGCACGTCGCCCATCTCCATGTGGGCGTGGCGTGCATTGCTCGGCACCATCGCCGGCTCGAACGCGGCGGTGTAACCCATCTCGACATAGCGGTAGCCGGTGGCCAGCGTGCCTGGCGCGCAGCTGCCGCAGGAGGCGAGTTCGAGCAGGTTGTCGGGCAAGGCGATCGGGTTGCCGCCCTCGCGGTGGTCCTCGGCCATCAGCATGCGCGCCAGGTTGACCTTGCCGCCGCCGATGTGCGTGTGCATGTCGATGCCGCCGGCCATCACGACGCAGCCGCTGGCATCGACGGTCTCGTCGACCGGTTCGCCGGGCTGCATCGCGGCGATGCGACCGTTGCGGACGAGGACGTCGCGCACCGCGTCGACACGGTTCGCCGGGTCGATGACCCGGCCGCCGCGGATCAGTGTGCTGCTCACTGGACGCCCCTCCGCGCTGCGCGCTGCGGGATTCGCGCTTGGGAGCGGCCCGGCGCGCTCATGCCGCGCTCCTCTGCGGCAGCGCCTGCAGCAGGCGCTTCGCGACATCGCCCACCGTCGGCAGCCCGTCGTCGCGCACGGCGTGCAGCGGCATCAGCACCGTGCCGTCGGTGCGGAATACATGGCCGGCGCTGCCGATGCCCGGCGCGCCCACCGGGATGAACACCGCGCCGGCCCTGCTGCAGCGCGCGGCCAGCGCAGGGTGCCCAAGCACGATGGTCGGCAGCGTGGTCTCCGGCGGCGCCGACTCGGCGTCGAAGCTGGCCACCCACAGCAGCGCGTCGACCGCGCCCTGCGCCAGCAGGCGCGTCGTGCCGAAGCGCAGCGGCTCGTGCTCCAGCCCGCGCGGGCCGGCGCGCGAGCGCAGCGGCACACCGGACAGCCATGTGAACACCTGGTTGGCGGTGGCCACGCCGTTGCCGCCGCCGATCCACAGCGCCGCGGCGCGTGTCTTGCGATTCAGCTCGCCGACGATGCGATGCAGCACCTCGACGATCAGCGCACCCTGCGCTGGCAACCGCGGCGGCGCGCCGACCAGCACGGCGTAGCGCGCGGCGTGCAGGCGTTCGGCCAGCCCGCGCAGCGCCGCCGGCACCGCGGCGGTGGCCATCGCCGGGCGGCGCGCAACCAGCGCATCGAGCAGCGAGACCGTGTCGAACAGGTCGCCGTGCAGCGGCAGCGTCTCGGTCGTCACGCCTGCACTCGCCCACCCGGCAAGGACCGCAGCGTCGCCGGCTTCCGGACCGATCACGATCACATGGCGCTGCGCCACCTGCGCGTCGCCTATGCCCAGCCGCTCGCCGATCAACGGAGCGACCGCTATCGGCAGGCCGCCGACGAAGACGATCAGGTCGGCGCGCGTGCGCACCTCGGCCAGCGTGGTGGTGAACTGGCCGCGGTCCTGCAGCGCGCGCAGGCCGTGCATCAGCGCATCACCGCCGGCCGCATCGACGATCGCCCCGCTGGCACAGGCCAGCGGGTACAGCGCACGCGCGCCGGCCACGTCGGTGCCCAGACCGGCAAACAGCGGCTGGCGGCTTGCCGCGAGCCGCGCGGCGGCCGCGGCAACGGCCGCAGCCAGGCTCGCGGGTTGCCCATCGATGCTCGGCGCGGCCTGGGGGTTCGTGCAGGCCGCGAGGCCGCGGGTGGCCCGCTCGCAGTTGCTGCCTTGCAGCATCAGCCCGCCGTCGGCGGCAACGCGCACCGCAAGGTGGTCGCAGGCCAGGGGACAGAAGGGACAGGTCCAGGCGCCGGAAACGGCGGAAGAAGTGGTCATGGATGAGCCATCACGCAAGCGATGTGCCATTGGCGACACCGGGCCGCGGCGGCGTCGCGGCATGCGGCGGCCGGCCAAAACTGCCACACAGTGTGGCGAAACCGGCGGCTGGCCCCGTCCCCACCCCCCTCGGCGGCGGTGGCACGAATCATGATGGCATCCGGCCCATGGAGGCGGCAGAGGACATCGGGAGACGGGCTCAGCGGCGCACCGGCGGCAGCCGGCCGTCGTGCAACGCGCTGGCCACCAGCCAGGCCCAGGCGCCAGCGTCGCGCGCGGCGTCGAGGTCGGCGGCGTGGCGGATGCCGCCGGCGCCGATCAGCCGGGTCGTGGGCGAACGCGCCTGCACCTCGCGCAGCGTGGCGAGGTCCGGCCCCGCGTCGGCACCGACCCGCTCCAGCGTCATCACGATCACGCGGCCCGGCCAGGCCTGCGGCGCATCCCAGCAGCCGGCCGGATCGAGACGCTGGCCATCGCGGCGGTCGAGCGAGAGCACGCCGGCCTCGCGCTCGGGAAAACATGCGGCCAGGTCCTCGCGCGAGCGCAGCGACTCGCTGGCGAAGATCGGCACCACGCGCCGCGCATCGTCGCCGAGTTGCTCGTGCAGGCGCTGCGCGCCGTGTGCGTCGGCAAAACCGGCGTCGACCCAGAACTCGAGTTCGGGCATGGCCTGCAGGATGCGGCCGATCACGCCCGCCTGGGCCTGCCCGCCGGTCAGTGCGTCGAGGTCGGCGGCGTACAGCCGCGTCGAATCACAATGCGCGCACAGCGCGCGCGCGACCGTCACCGGGTCGCTGCCCTCGCACAGCGCGGAGACGATCGGCTTGTACGAGGCACGGTCGCCGCGCACGGCGCGCACCACCTGGCCGCGCATCAGGTCGATCACGGGAATGAGGATCATGGCGTTGGCAGCGGGGCGGGCGTGGCGATGATGCGGGTCTTCGTCTACGAGTATCTGAGCGGCGGCGGGCTGGTCGACGGCGACCCGGCGGCCACCGCGGTGCTGATGCCGCAGGGGCTGGCGATGCGCGACGCGCTCGTCGCCGACCTGCTGGCCAGCGGCGATTGTGACGTCACTGCGGCGACCTGCGTGTGCGCCGGCCCGCTGCCGGCCGGTGCGTCGGAAGCGCTGGCCCACGACGGCGAGATGCCCGAGGACTTCGCCGCGCGCATGGCCGCCGGGCACGACGCGGCCTGGATCGTTGCGCCGGAGACCGGCGGCTGCCTGGCGGCCTTCGAACGTGCCATCGGCGCGCCACGCTGGCTGGGCTGCGACGCACGCAGCATCGCGATCGGCGCCAGCAAATCGGCGACGCTGCGCCACCTGGCCGCACACGAGCTGCCGACGCCGTGGCGGCACCAGGCACTGGCCACACGCTGGGTGGTCAAGCCCGACGACGGCGCCGGCAGCGTCGACACCCACCTGCACGCCGATCGCGCCGCGGCGCAGGCCGACCTGGCCGGCCGCCACGCGCGCGGCGTGAGCGCCTGCCTGGAGCCCTGGGTTGACGGCGAGGCGCTGAGCATCTCGCTGCTGTGCGAGCTCGGCCAGGCCGAACTGCTGGGCGTGAACCGGCAGCGCATCGTCACGCTGGACGATGGTTCGCTGCGCTACGACGGCGTGGCGATCGACGTGTGGCCGCGCCGCGAGCCGCGCCGCCGCACGCTGGCCACGCTGGCCTCGCGCATCGCCGCAGCGCTGCCCGGGTTGCGCGGTTTCGTCGGCGTCGACCTGGTCTGGCACCCGGCGCACGGCCCGGTGGTCATCGAGATCAACCCGCGGCTGACCTGTGCCTATGTCGGCCTGTCGCAGCGGCTGGGCCGCAACCTCGCCGCCGAGGTGCTGGGCCTGCAACGCCTGGAGCGCATCGATGCCTGAACGCGCGGTGATCGGCTGGGACATCGGCGGCGCGCATGTCAAGGCGGCCGTCTGGCGCGATGGCAGCGTGGTCGACGCGGCGCAATGGCCCTGCCCGCTGTGGCAGGGGCTGGACCGGCTCGAGGCCGTGCTGGGATCGGCCCGCACGCGCTGGCCGGGGCTCGATGCGCAGGCGCACGCGGTCACGATGACCGGCGAGATGGTCGACCTGTTCGACCATCGCGAGGACGGCGTGCGGCGCATCGCCGCGCTGCTCGCCGATGCACTGCCCGCGCCGCGCTTCTTCGCCGGCGATGCGGCCTGGCCGGCCGCGCGCGAGGCCGGCGCGCTGTGGGAGCGCATCGCCTCGGCCAACTGGCTGGCCACCGCGCAGCATGCGGCGCAGGCCTTGCCGCAGCGCGAAGGGCTGCTGGTCGACATCGGCAGCACGACCACCGACCTGATCGCCTTCCGCCGCGGCCGCGTGATCACCACCAGCCGCAGCGATGCGCAGCGGCTGGGCACTGGCGAGCTGGTCTATCACGGCGTCGTGCGCACGCCCTTGTGTGCGCTGGCCCGGCGCATCGCCTGGAAGGGCGCGCCGCTCAACGTGATGAACGAGTTCTTCGCCACCACCGCCGACGTCTACCGCCTGCTCGGCGAGCTCGACCCGGCACACGACCAGCACCCGAGCGCCGACAACGCGCCCAAGGATGCCCGTCGCACGCGGGCGCGACTGGCCCGCATGATCGGCCTCGACGAGCGCGACGGCAGCGCAGCGCAGTGGCACGACTTCGCGCTGGCCTGGCGCGAGGCGCAGCTGGCCGAGTTGCGCGGCCAGCTCGAGCGCGTGGCTGCGCTGCACGACCTGGCCGGCGATGCCACGCTGGTCGCCGCCGGCTGCGGCGCCTTCCTGACGCCGGACCTGCTGCGCGCGGGCTGGTCGCTGGTCGCCTACGGCCGCGACGTCGCACGCGTCGCGCCGTCGGCCGGCGCCGACGTGGCGTCCTGGGTCCAGGTGGGGGCTCCGGCGGTCGCGGTGGCCTCGCTCTATGCGCAGCATCAAGTGGAGGGACCTGCCTGATGTGGGTCGTGAAGATCGGCGGCAGCCTGAATGCCGACCCGCTGCTGCCGCAATGGCTGGAGCTGCTCGCGCAACTCGGTGGCGGCCGGGTCACGCTGGTGTGCGGCGGCGGCGGCTTCGCCGACGAGGTGCGGCGCGCGCAGGCACAGTGGCAATTCGACGACCTGGCCGCGCACAACATGGCCGTGCTGGCGATGGCGCAGACGGCCCACATGGCGCATGCGCTGCAGCCGACACTGCGGCTGGCGCGCGACAAGGCCGAGCTGCACCAGGTGCTGCATGCCGGCCACACGGCGTTGTGGCTGCCCTACGACTGGCTGCGCGACCAGCCCGACGCCGACACCCACTGGAGCAACAGCAGCGACAGCATCGCGCTGGAACTGGCGCGCCGGCTCAACGCCGAGCGTCTGGTGGTGGTGAAGTCCTGTGCCATCGACCCGGCGGCCACGCTGCCCGACCTGGTCGCCTCGGGCGTGCTCGACGGCCGCTTCACGACCCTGGCCGCCGGCGCCAGCTTCCCGATCGACGTGATTCAGCGCGCCGAGCTGGCGCGCATGCGTTCGCTGCTGCTCGGCGATCTGCGGCTGAACGACGCCTGAGCCGATCGCATCGCGGCCACCAGGTCGCGCAGGCAGCCGGCGTCCAGCGCATCACTGCGTTCGCCGCGGCACACCGCGCTGCGGAAACCGGCGAAGTCCGGCGCCAGCGCGACGATGCACTCGGCATCGGCGCGGCGCATCGCGCCGGCGATGCCGACCATCGTGCCGGCTTCACGCGCCATCGCGACGAAGCCTTCGATGGCCGGGCGCGGCAGCAGGTCGAACAGGCTGCCGGCATGTTTGTCGGCGGTGTCGACCATCACGCCGGGGAAACGCAGCGACAGCGCCAGCGCGACGGCACGCTCGTCGAGCCCGCGGTCGGCGATGAACACCGGCACCAGCGGACGGCCGCACGCGGCCAGCGCCCGCAGCACCGCGCCGGCGGCGGGCGAGTGCTCGACGCCGACCTTGACGTAGTCGACCCCGCAGGCGCCGACCGCTTCGACACGTTCGAGGATGGTGCCGAGCTCGTGCATGGGCACGTCGCCGATCGTCGCGCTGATCGGCAGCGACGAAGCCGAGGCACGCAACGCGACGACGATCTCGCCGATGGTCGCCAGCGGCAGGCCGCCGAGCGCGCCCTGCCCCGGCTCCTTCAGGTCGATGAAGTCGGCACCGCCGTCGGCGACGAGCGTGTGCTTCGGCGACGCTGCGCACGCTGACCAGAATCCTCGTCATCGTGCCGCCTTCTCGCGGTGCGCCGCGACCGCCTGCTGCAGCCAGCCCCAGGCCTCGTGCTCACCCGGGCCGGCGGTCTTGTCGATGGCGATCTGCAGGTAGGCCATCTCGCTGGTGATCTTCGCGTCGTCGAGCATGTGCAGCCGGCTGACCAGCACGGCGCCCTCCACCACCGCGGCCTGCGCGCGGTTCAGCCCGACGAAGGGCGCGTGGCTGGCCTCGTGCACACGCGCCATGCGCAGCACCGGTCGCTGTGCGTCGTCGAGATGCTCGTCCAGGCGCAGCTCGACATGGCTGATCGCGCAGGCCAGGCGCTGGCCGTGGATGCGCTCGGCCGGCAGCAGGGGCCAGGCGCGGCGTCCGGTCACGCAGCCGGCGAACACGCGGGTGTCGGTGATCAGGTTGAGCACCGCATGCTGCGTGGCCAGGATGTTGGCCAGCGTGGTCGAGGGCTTGAACGGCATCAGCAGCACGCGGCCGGCCTGGTAGCGCACGCCCATCGGCGCGACATGGGCCACGCCCTCGGACGAGAGCGTGGTCACCACGGTTTCGAAGATCTGGTCGTTCATGGGTCAGGAGCCGGGCTTCTTCGGCGCAGAGCGTGTCGTTCCCGGCGCACACCAGCCGTCGAGGTCGTCGGCCTCGCGCTCGACCGCGCAGCCCCAGTCCAGCGGCTGGTCCTGCACATAGCGCTTGCCGAGCTGCCAGGCGATCTCGGCGTGTGCAAGTTCCACGCCCATGTAGAAGGCGTGCGAGGCGTCGCCCTCGAGGCCCAGCTGCGGCCAGAGCTCGAATGCGCCGCGGCCGGTGCGTTGGCCATCGCGGTTGTAGACGTGCAGGCCGCGCTCGGAGACCTGCACGCGGAAGTTCGGGTCGCGCACCTGCGCCGCGGTCGCGGCGATCTCCTCCGGCGTGTCGGGGAACGGGTACTTGGCGTGCACGGTCATCAGCGCGCCGCTCATGCCCTTGGGCAGTGAACGATGACGCGCCGCCGCATGCATGATGCGTCGCGCCCAGTCGGCCTCGCGCACAGCGCGCCGCGCGTGGGCGCTGACCTGCGTGGTCAGCACCGCGGCGACGTTCAGCTCGGCGGCGATGCCGAACAGCAGCGCGTTGATGCCGCTGGTGTCGGCCTCGGTCAGCTCGGTGAGGTTGCCGACACCGAGCATGATCGGTGCCTCCGGATAGCGCGCACGCAGCGCGTGGTAGCGCACGATCGATGCGGTGAAGCCGAACGGGATCGGGTCGAGGATGGGATCGGCGAGGAAGGCGCGCCCCTTCGCCGCCAGCGCGTCGATCGCCGCATGCAGCGAGGCTTCGTCGTGCGGCGTCTTCGGGATCAGCACCGGCGTCGCCGCCACCTCGTCGGCCACCCACAGCGTGTCGATCGTCAGGCTGAGCAGGTAGTCGGCACCGGCGCGGCCGCCGCGCAGCAGTTCCTGCGGGTCGATGGAATCGACGCTGACCGCGAAGCCTTCGGCCTTCAGCGCGCGCACGCCGTCCTCCAGGTGCTCGAACGGCGTCTCGGGCAGGCAGCCGAGGTCGATGACGTCGGCGCCGTCGCGCCGCAGCGCTTGCGCATGCTGCACGATCGCCTCGACCGACAGGCGCGGTGCGTCGACGATCTCGGCGAAGATCGCCACCTCGTACTCGCTCAGGTCGACCGGCTTGGCGGCGCGGTTGAAGAAACGCGGCAGGTCCTTCAGTTCCTCGGGCCCACGCTGTACCGGCAGGCCGAAGTGCACGCTCAACGCGTCGAGGTCGCCGCGGCAGCGGCCGGGCACGATGATGCGATCCGCCTTCACCGGCGGCTCGATGCGGCGGCGGATCATGTCGGCCGTCATCAGCGCGGCCACCTGCAGGCCGATCTCGCGCACCTCGAACGTGAAGGGCGCGTCGGCAATGCCGGCCAGCACCTTCTCCAGCTGCGGCTGCGCCAGGCGCCCGGTCAGGAAGAGGATGTGTTCCATGCGAGCGACAGCGAGTCCAGCCGGCGCTGGATCGCGGCCTCGAGTTCCGCCGGCGAGGTGACGACCTCACTGAAGTCGATCTCGCGCAGGCGGTCGACGTTGTCCAGCTCGAGCCGGCGCGGCCGCAGCGTGACCCAGTCGTGCGGCGACTTCGTCACCACCACCGGCTCGGTGTCGCACGCGAACACGATGCCCGGGATGCCCAGCTTGCCGGCCTGCGCGAACATGTTGGTCGGCAGCGTGTCGCTGATGCCGACCACGCACTTGGCCACCGTGTTGCTCGTCGCCGGCGCGATCACCACCGTGTGGTAGATGTCGTCGTAGAGCATGCCCACCGGCACGGCACTGGCGGTCTTGTCGCGCACCAGGCGGAAGCCTGGCGCGAAGCGTGGCCGCAGGTCTTCCAGCTTGATGCCGTAGATGGCCAGCACTTCCTCGGCGGCATCGGACAGGAACAGATCCAGCTGCGGAACGCGCTGCGCCAGCGCGATCGATTCGTCGAGAAAGTGGCCGGACCCGGTGATGCACCAGGCGAAGCGCGAACGCTTCGCGATATCCGGCTCACTCGGGGTGGGAGACCTCGATGTGGAGCTTGTGGAGCTTGCGGTAGAGGGTGTTTCGGCTGACATCGAGCGCCTTGGCGACGTTGCTCACGTTCCAGCGATGCTGTTCGAGCAATTGGAGCAGAACCTGGCGTTCGTTGGCCTGGATCGGGTTGAGTTTGACCGGCAGGTCGTCGGGGGCCTCGGCAACGACCGCCGCCGCCACGCGCGCGCTGGCAGCCGGCAGCACCGGCGCCGGCAGCGGTGTGCCGACATGCTGCAGCGAAGGCAGGTGCTCGCGTGTGATCGGCTTGCCGTCGGCCAGTGCGGCCGCAGTGCGCAGCACATGGCGCAGCTGGCGGATGTTGCCCGGCCACGGGTGCTCGAGCAGCAGGCGCTCGGCGTCCGCGCTGAGCGAACCGGCACCGCCGGCCTCCGAAGCCAGCACCGCCTGGATCAGGTCGCGGCGGTCGCTGCGGTCGCGCAGCGGCGGCAGGTTCAGCTCGATGCCGGCGAGGCGGTAGTAGAGGTCTTCGCGGAAGCGGCCCTCGCGCACCAGCGTGCTCAGGTGCTGGTGGCTGGCGCTGATCAGCTGGAAATCGACCGCGTGGGTCTCCTCGGTGCCCAGCGGCGTGACCTGGCGCTCGTCGAGCACGCGCAGCAGGCGCGCCTGCAGGTCCAGCGGCATGTCGGCGATTTCGTCGAGGAACAGCGTGCCGCCATCGGCCTGCAGGATCTTGCCGCGCCGGCCGGTGCGCTGCGCACCGGTGAATGCGCCGGCGCGGTAGCCGAACAGCTCGGACTCGATCAGCGTCTCGGGCAGGCTGGCGCAGTTGACGGCCACGAAGGCGCCGCCGGCATGCGGGCTGGCTTCGTGCACGGCGCGCGCGAACACCTCCTTGCCGGCGCCGGTCTCGCCGTGCAGCAGCACCGGCGTCTGCCGCGCGATGACGCGCCGCGCGGTGTCGAGATGGGCGACCAGGCGGGCATCCTTGAAGGTCGTTCCGCTTGCCGGCCTGGCGACCGCGGCGACCCGTGCCGGCACCTTGGCCGGCAGCGCCTGCGGCGGCGTGGCAGGCATCGCGGGCACCGCCAGCACCGGCGACTTGGCATCCAACGCCGGCCGGCGCGCCACCGCGAAGAAGCGCAGCGCCGCGTTGGCGCGGTAGGTCACGACCGGATGGAACGAGGCCGAGGTACTGCGCTGCAGCATGTCCTCCAGCGAGGTCTGGAACAGGTCCTCGATACGCCGCGAGCGGATGTCTTCCATCGACTGCAGGCCGAGCTGGAACAGCGCGCTGCGGTTGGCGGCGAGCACGCGGCCGTCGCCGTCGACCGCCAGCTTGCCTTCGTGCAGCGTGTAGACGAATTCCGGGCGGCTGTGGAAGTGCAGCGGATGGGCGTTGCGGTAGCGCGCGTCGATCAGCCGGTTCTCGATCATGCGCGCCGTCATGCCCAGCAGCACCAGCAGGTGCTGCTGCATCAGGCTGGAGCGGCTGGTGACGTCGAGCACCGCGGCGATCTCGCCCGACGGGTCGTAGACCGGCACGGCCGAGCAGGTCAGCTGCGTGAACTCGTTGAAGAAATGGTCTTCCTTGCGCACCGACACCGGCCCGCCGGCCGCCAGGCAGGTGCCCATGCCGTTGGTGCCCATCGCCGCTTCGCTCCAGGTGCCGCCGACACGCAGCCCCAGCGGGCCGACCTCGGCGGCGAACTCGGGCGAGGACACCATGTGCACGATCACGCCGTCGGTGTCGGTCAGCACCACGGCCGCTTCGGCGTCGCCGAGCTGCTGGTACAGCGTGGTCATCTCGTAGCGCGCGCAGGCGATCACGTCGGCGCGGCGGGCGCGGCGCTCTTCCAGCTCGACGCGGGCGACGAACGAGGGCTCGCAGGGACGTGCCGGGTCGAGGCGGTACTCGTTGAGGCAGCGGCTCCACGACTGCGCGACCGGGTCGTTGGCCTGCGGCTGAACACCGCTGCGCACCAGCTCCAGAATCCGGTCCGCATGCCGGTGGGCTTCACGCATCGTCAGGGTCATCGTCTTCTCCGGGGGCAGGCGGCCGCGATATCGGGAACAATTCCCGATTGTGGAGTCGGCCCGGACCGCACCGCACCGGGTAAACCACAGGGGCTGTAACTCGGTGTGGGCCTGCATTTTGCTGCCCTGTCGCGGACTTCACATGAACCCTGCGGAGACACCCTCTTGACCTCTCTCAATGCACGCCCGTCGGGCTTCGTGGCCGCGCCCTCGACCAGCGCGCAGGACGCCGCGCCCATGGACCTGATCTTCATCGAGGGCTTGCGTGGCCAGACGGTGATCGGCATCCACCACACCGAACTGCACGACCCGCAGCCGGTGGTCATCGACCTGCATGCCGGCGTGCCGCGTTCGCGCGCCTGCGATACCGACCGCATCGCCGACACCATCGACTACGGCGTGGTTCGCGAGCGGCTGCAGCGCCTGATGGTCGAGCACCGTCTGCAACTGCTGGAGGCCTTCGCCGAGACCATCGCCGACATCCTGATCGGCGAGTTCCACGCCGCCTGGGTGCGCGTCAAGGTGGTCAAGCCGCGCAAGTTCGACGACGTCGAGTCGGTCGGCGTGCAGATCGAGCGCTTCGCCCCGGAGCCTGCCTCGGCCGACGCGCCGCAGCGTGGCGCCGCGGTGCTGCACCTGATCGGCAGCGGCATGGTGCCGGGCGGCCGCTGAACGCGCCCGCGAATCGCAGGCCCCAAGAAAAAGCCGACCGGCGGACCGGTCGGCAATCTCAACCCTCTCTCCAGATGCACCGTTGCCGGTGCATCGCTCTCTTCACTTCGCCTGGAACGGGTGGGCCACCGAGCCCTTCTTGGCCACGACTTCGGCCGCGGTCGGCGAGCCGGCGACGGCGCGCTGGATCGACTCGCGCACGGCGCGGTAGTTGTAGTCCTGGATCTTCTTGTCGTCTTCGGCCAGCCAGTGGATGAAGACACCGACGCTGATGAACAGGTTGTCGGCTTCGGCCGCCGGGATGGTGCCGTCCTCGACGCTGTCGGCCACCGCCATCGCCACGGCGCGCTGCGCCGGCCCGAACATCTGCACGGCTTGCTTGGCGCCCTTGATCGTCACCTTGTTGAACATCACGGTGGCGGGCTTGGTCAGCAGGTTCGGGGCGACCACGGCCAGCAGGGAGGTGAAACCGTCCTTGTTGTTGGTCAGCGCGTTGGCGAAGGCGGACTCGGCCGCCGAGCCGCGCGGCCCGATGATCAGGTCGATGTGGGCAACCTCGTTGCCGTCACCGACGAGCGATTCACCAACCATCATGCGATCGATTTTTGCCATGGCTTTTCCTATCTCCTGTGAATGATTCTGAGTCGTCGACACACTGGTCCGAGGCCCAGCGCATCGCAACCCCTATCACGTTCCATGCCACGCCGGCGCCAGCAGGCCGGCCAGCAGCAGCGTCGCGACAGTCAGGTCGGCGCTGGTCCCGGGGTTGATGCCCTGCGCCTTGAGGGATTCGTCCCAGGCGGCGAAGGCCGTGTCGCCATCGGGCTCGGCCACACCCTTCCACGCCTGCGCCGACGCCATGACAGTGTGTGCCACGGCCTCGCCGTGTTTTCGAACAATGTGTGAATCGGGAATGGCGCCCAGGTAGCCCAGGAAAACCCGCTGTACCGCGGCCTTGGTGGCATCGCTCGCGGGCTCGCCTGGGGCACCATCCCTCAGTACAAACCCAGGGGGCAACGCGGCCAGACCGATGTCGAACAGGTCGGCATGTGCGATCACGTACTGGCGTGCGATCGCATCGCGATCGGCGGCCAGCGCCATCGCCTCGCGCAGGCCCAGCGTCGGCTCGTCGTGCACGTCCTGCTCGGGTGCGTCGCCGAGCCCGCCCGGGTTGGCCTGCGCGATGGCGCGGTAGGCCGCACGTGCATCGTCACGATCAAGATCCGCCAACACGGCCTCGATGGCCGCGCGCCATGCCGCTGCGTCAGTGCGCACATCCACGCGTTCAGCCGCCACGGCGATCGGCGCGCACAGCAGCAGGATGCCGAGATTGGTGTTGCAGCCGACGGCACGCCAGGTGGCGTCCATCGCCGCCTCGATGCGCTGCCCGATGCGCGCGCCGCGCTCGAACAGCGGGCCGGCCGCGGCTTGCGCGCTGGCGACGAATTGTTCGGCCTGCATGCGATGGCCGGCCGAGAACACGCTGACGTTGCCCGGCTTGCGCACCGCGACGTCGAGCCAGCACGCACGCAGGAACAGGTCCTTCGCTGCGCTCATGCGCGGCGCACGCCGCGGCGCGCCAGCCCGAGCCGGCGCTCGAGCAGATCGTCGACGATCGCGCGGCCGATGTTGAAGCGCGTCACCCGCTGCAGCCCCTGCCAGGCGGCGACGCCGTTGACCTCGAGCACCTGCAGGTCGTCCATCGAGGCGCCGGGCAGGATGTCGACGCCGGCGTAGTCCATCGCCAGCGTGCGCGCCGCCGACTCGGCGAGTTCGGCCAGCGGCGCCGACAGCTCGGCCGGTTCGCAGGCCGCGCCCTGCTTGACGTTGTGCACCCAGTGTTCGCTGACCCGCTTCATCGCCGTCACCGCATGGCCGCCGATCACCAGAACACGCCAGTCGAAGCCGGGCCGGGTCAGCGGCGGCAGGAAGCGCTGCAGGTAGGCCAGCGAACCGTAGGCGCCTGTCAGATCCGGCAGCGGCCGGTGCACGCCGTCGACGCAGCCGACCAGCTGCAGCCCCTTGCCCTGCGAGCCGAACAGCGGCTTGAGCACCAGCGCATGGCCGGCCGCACTCTCGCGCATCACCAGGCGCTGCGCCTGCGCCGCCGACTCCATCGCCCAGGTCGGCGGCGTCGGCACGCCGGCGGTGTGCAGCAGCAGGCTGGTCATCGCCTTGTCGACGCTGCGCTCGATCGCCCGCGCGTCGTTGTAGACCGGCACGCCGAGTTCGCGCAGCGCATGCAGCACGCCCAGCCGCTTCGTGACTTGTTCGAAGCTGCCACCGGCGATGCCGCGCACGATCGCTGCATCGGGCAGCTCGCTGCCGAAGCCGGGGATCACCAGGCCGTGGCGCGCGGCGGTGGTGTCGATGCGGCAATCCTCCAGATCGACACAGCGACCCAGTGCGCCGCGCTCACGCAGCGCCGCCTGCAGCTGGCGCGTGTGCCAGCCGACCTCGTCGGTCATGATCGCGACACGCAGGTCCATCGGGACGCTCATCGCGGCCTCAGGCCTCCTGCAGCCAGGCGCGGCGCAGCAGCGCCATGTCCAGCGCGCCGCCGTGGAAGGTGGCGCCGGTGTCGAGGTTGCTGACCCACACCTCGGCGGGTGCGAACAAGGCCGGGTCGATCTTGTAGAAGTCGTACTCGACCGCCTTGAAGATCTCGGCGAACGAACGGCCGTAGTCGCGCGAGTTGCCGCAGGGCAAGGCCGAAGCGAGGCGGCGCGCCGCATCGTCGCCGCCACGAACGCTCAGGTGCACACGCCCGCCGTAGAGGATCGCGTCGTTGGTGCGGCCCATGGCCTCGACGCCATCGGGGCTCGGTGACGGCAGCGGCGCGCTGGCCACGCCGTCGACGACCTGCGACAGGTCGAAGCCGAGTTCGTGCGCCTTGTGCATCGCCACTTCGAGCACACGCGCCACCACCTGCGTGGTGCCGGCCGCGCTGGAGGTGGGCGTCAGCACGATGGTCAGCCCCTCGGGCTGCAGGCCGCAGTCGCGCAGCACCTTCTGCACGACCACCGCCGGTGGCTCGCGGTCGACCTCGAGCACGATCACGCCGGTCGCGGCGCTGTCGCGGTAACCCAGTTCGCCGTACAGCTTCTCCTTGGCGGCCAGCGCGCGCGCCGGACCCGAGCCGAGCGAGAAGAACTTCTTGCCGCCGGTTTCCTCCTTGCTCGCGGCCAGGCTCCAGCCGGCGTACTGGCTGGCCAGGCAGGCCAGCACCGGCTGCGAGCTGCTGACCTCCAGCCAGGTCGGCCAGCCGTCGGATGCGCCGCTCTTCAGGCCGACGCTGCCGAAGCCGCCAAGGCAGATCTCGCCGATCAGCAGGCCGGCGGCGATGCTGCCCGGCGCGGCGATGCCGGCATCGACGATGCGCACGCCGGACTCGTCGCGCCGCACCACGATGCGCAGCGTTTCGGCCTGCGCGACGAGGCGCTCCACCCAGGGCTGCACGTGGGCGTTGAGGCTCAGCGTGCAGCCGGCCAGAGCGGGCGGATGCGCGGGCGCGTGCCCGGGGGGATGGTCACTCATGTCTTGTCTCCAGGATGGCTTGCAGCGCCGCGCGGCGCTGTGCCAGTTGTCTTGTGATGTCGGCCTCGTCGCAGCCCTCGCCGACCAGGCTGCACAGCGGGTCGCCGGCACTGACCTGCGTGCCCTGCGACGGCAGGTCACGCGCCCCGTCACACTGCGCGATGCGTGCCGCGCAGGCGGCATCGACCTGCATCGCGCGGGCGGCGAAGACGATCTCGCTGCCACGCACGATCGTGCCCGGCGCCGGTGCGCTCGGCAGTTCAGCCAGCTCGCAGGCCCGCAAGTGGGCGCGCAGCGGACCACCGTCGCCGACGCGCGGATAGAGCGCGAGGCTGGCGGGTGGACGGGGGTTCAGTTCGAGCACCTCGACAGTATCGCCGTCGATCAGCACGTCGAGGCTGGCCAGGCCGCGCAGGCGGAACACGCCGGCGAGCAGCCGCGCGATGGCCGTCAGCTCGCGCTGCACACGCTCGCTCACCGGCAGCGGCCCGACCACGCCGCGAAACACATGCGGACGCTCGCCGATAGCCTGCGTGAGCTGGCGGTTGATGCCCAGCAGCACCGCGTCGCGACCGTTGCCGACCAGCGTGGCCGACATCGGCAGGCCCGGCCGCTCGCGCTGCCAGTAGCGGCCCGGGGCCGGCTCGTCGCCGGCAGACGCGCGGCGCACCTGCCAGCCGCCGCAACCACCGGCCTCCTTGCTCAGCCAGCCCGCCGGCGCCAGCGGCGGCTCGAACGCGGTGGCCGGGTGGCCGATGCCACGCGAGCGCAGCAGGTCGAAGAACTCGCGCGGGTCGCGCACCCGCCGAACGTCGTCGGGCGCCGTGCCGATCAACGGCAGCCGCCGCGCGCCCTCGGCGAGCAGGTCCGCGCGGCCATCGAAGCCGCTGCCGGCCACCCAGCCGCGCACGTCGCCGCGCCGCGCCAGCGAAGCCAGCGCAGCGAGCAGAAGTTCGTCGGTGATGCACATCGACTCGACGTCGCCGATGCGCTGCCACGCCGCCGCGTGGCGCCGCGTATCGACGTCGCCGAACAGGTCCAGCGCGACCGTGCGCAGGCCATCGAGCGCCGCGGCCTCGACGATCGCACGGGCGGAGAGTGCCGCGACGGCCAGCACGCGCGCCGCTCAGCCAGCCTTCGATTCGGCGAGGAAGGCGCGCGCCGTCGCGAAGGCCTCGGTGAAACCGAGCACCGACTTCGGCGCCTCGCGCATCTGCACCAGCAGGCGGTGCTGCGTCTGGTACTTGACGTTGCCGATCGCCAGCGCGCCGATGCCGACCGCGTTCGTGCCGGCCAGCGGCTTGGCGTCGTCCATCACGCCGACGCCGGCCACACCCTCCGGCGGTACGGCGTTGACGTCGGCGGCCACCAGGATCTTCTTCGCCACCGCAAGGTCCTCGGCCGACACCACCTGCACGCCGGCGGCGGCACAGGCGAGGATCACGTCGGCGTCGGCGATCGAGGTGCGGATCGCCGCGCGGTCGCCGCCGGAGATGCCGTGGATGGTCACACCGAAACGCTTGCCAGTCTGCTGCGCGGCCTCTTCCGCGACGTCGATGCCGTTGCGGCTGGACAGTGCCACGTCGGCCCCGGCCTGCGCGGCCAGCACGCCGGCGATGCGCCCCACCGGCCCGGTGCCACCGAGCACGACCACGCGCAGCCCCTTCAGGCCCTCGGCGCGCTTCTTCAGCACCGCCGCCTCGACGCACGCGACCATCGCCGCGGCGGTGGTGTAGGCACCGCTCGGGTCGGCCATCAGCGAGACGACGAAGGGCGGCACCATCGCCTTCTTCGCGGTCTCGAGCATGTCGGCGGCGACCACCGCATCGCGCCCGCCGATGAAGATGCCGGTGCGCGCGACGCCCTTGGGGCCGCGCGAGAAGATCGCGTCCTGGGTCAGCGCCGTCACGTTCTTCATGTCGGCCTCGCAGTAGGGCACGATGATCTGGTAGCCGGCGTCGGCCGCCATGTTGATGTCGAACGGGCTCATCTGCTTGCCCGGCGTGATCATGTGCAGGATGTAGGGGCGTTCCATCGCGAATCGCTCTCGGTGAAGTGGAGAAAGAGGAAGAAAGAAACGTCAGCGCCCGGCCGCGGCAGCGGGCAGGTCGATCACCTGCGCGCCGCGCCGGCGAGCGCTGACGACGTGGAGTTCGAGCGCCGGATCGACCACGCCGGCCGCCCGCGCGGCATCGACGAGCCGCTGCGCTTCGCTGGCCGAGGGCACGATGGCAAAGCCGGTCGGGCCCCAGGAACTCTGGCCGATGGCCGCAGCCTCGGCGGCGGCCCCGCCCCACCACTGCATCAGGCGGCCGACGCTGGCGCTGGTCCAGGCGCTGCCCGACTGGGCCGGCGCAAAGTGGTCGCCCAGCAACTGCTGCACGCGGTTCAGCCCGGGCGCGAAGGCGGCGAAGTCGTCGAGCGCAGCGCCGGGCAGCACGCGCATCAGCAGCTGGTGGCAGATGTCGGCGGCGGCGGCCTGCGGCAGCGGCGGCAGCGTGGCGATCGCCTCGCGCTCCTGCGCTCCGGACAGCCCGCGGCAACGCGGATCGAGCACGACGATCACCCGCCACGCCACCGGCAGATCGACGCGCGACAGCAGTGCCGCCGGTCGGCCGTCGCGGCCGGGGCCACCGTCGAGCAGCAGGCCCCCAGCGTCGAAACCCGCAATGCCGATGCCCGAGCGCAGGCCGCGGCCCAGCCACTGCGCCAGCGTGGGCGTATCGACGTCGAGGCCGTGCCAGCGTGCGAAGGCGCGGCCGACGGCCAGCGCGAGCTGGGTGCCCGATCCGAAGCCGGCGTGGGCCGGCAGCACGCCGCGCAGGCGCAGCGACAGCGGCTCGTGGCGACCGCTGCGCTCGCGCAGCCGGGCCAGGTGTTCGGTGGCGCGATCGAGTTCCACGCGTGCCGCCGGCGTGTCGGCGTGCAGTTGATCGCGCGGCGCCGCGCCCAGTTCGAGCTCCGTCTCGAAGCCGTCGATGACCAGGCCGATGCTGCCGAATCGGCGGCCCAGCGTGCCCGACGGATCGAGGAAACCCAGGTGCAGCCGCCCCGGTGCGCGCACGCTGACACCGATGCGCGTGGCAACGCGCTCGGCGGGCGGCGTGGGAGAGGCCATGGGCGGCAGCGGGGCGTCGATCGGGCGAAGCATACGGCTTCGGGTAGCAAGGCCCGTTCCGCTGCGCCAGGCCGCGAGAGCGCGTCGCCAAGCCCGCCGCCTGTCCCGATTGGGGGACAGTCTGTCAACGCCTGGCGTGCCCACCAGCCACGGCGCTCAGTCGTACTTCAGGTACTTGAAGCGTGGATCGTCGGGCGTGCCTTCGAGCAGAGGCGGGTCGTCCTTGCCCGGTTGCCACATCAGCACCTCCTCGATCTTCTTCGCCAGCGCGAAGTCCTTTTCGGTGATGCCCTTGGCGGCATGGTTCATCAGCTTGACGGTGACGAAGGCATACGAGACCGTGAGGTCCGGGTGATGCCATGCGGCCTCGGCCAGGTGGCCCACCGTGTTGACCACCATCAGCGTGGCCTTCCAGCCGCTGGTCTTGTACTTGCGGCGGATCCAGCCGTCCTCCAGGTACCACTGCGGAAGCTCGGCCTTCAGACGCGCCTCGACTTCCTCCGGCGCATAGACCTCGTCCGCGCCCTTGCGTCGCCACTGCGTCATGTTGCACTCCTTGGTCACGGAATGAGCAACGATGGCACGCACGCGCATCGACGGCAACCCAGAAAGACAAACCCCTCCCGACCGGAGGTGGGAGGGGCGGGCGGCTGACGCCACCGGTTGGGGCTCCGGAGGAAAGTGGTCCGGGGCTCCTGGCGCGCAGGGACTGCGCCATTGGGAATGCCTGCAGGCAGGCCCTTCAAAGCTAGGCCATCGGCCTGCCGACTTCAAGCGCCGCGGCCTGCTCGTGATCCCTCTTGTCAGGCGGCCGGCTTGGTGATGCGCGAAACGATGTCGGCCACGCGCTGCTCGACGGCGGCATCCATGCGGATCGTGCGGCCCCACTCGCGCGACGTCTCGCCGGGCCACTTGTTCGTCGCGTCCAGCCCCATCTTGCCGCCCAGGCCGCTGACCGGCGAAGCGAAGTCGAGGTAGTCGATCGGCGTGTGGCCGACCAGCGTGGTGTCGCGCACCGGGTCCATGCGGGTGGTGATCGCCCAGATCACCTCGTCCCAGCGGCGGATGTCGACATCGTCGTCGGTCACCACGATGAACTTGGTGTACATGAACTGGCGCAGAAAGCTCCACAACCCGAACATCAGCCGCTTCGCATGACCCGGGTAGGCCTTGCGGATGCTGATGATCGCCATGCGGTAGCTGCAGCCCTCGGGCGGAAGGTAGAAGTCGACGATCTCCGGAAACTGCTTCTGCAGGATCGGCACGAACACCTCGTTGAGCGCGACGCCCAGCACGGCCGGCTCGTCAGGCGGCTTGCCGGTGTAGGTCGAGTGGTAGATCGGGTCGCGGCGGTGGGTGAGCCGGGTGATCTCGAACACCGGGAACCAGTCCTGCTCGTTGTAGTAGCCGGTGTGGTCGCCGAACGGGCCCTCCAGCGCGTGCAGGTAGCCGTTGATCTCCTTCATCGGCACACCATGCTCGCTGGTGCCCGTCCAGCCTGGCGCGGCCGGCGGAATCTGCCCTTCGAGCACGAACTCGGCGCTGGCCGGCACCTGCAGCATCACGCCGGCATCGCCCACTGCGGTGTCGGCGACTTCGGTCCGGCTGCCGCGCAGCAGGCCGGCGAACTGGTATTCGGAGAGCGTGTCCGGCACCGGTGTCACCGCGCCGAGGATGGTCGCCGGGTCGGCCCCGAGCGCGACGACGATCGGGAACGGCTGCCCTGGCTTGGCCAGCGCGAACTCGCGGAAGTCCAGCGCGCCGCCACGGTGGGCCAGCCAGCGCATGATCACCTGGCGGCGGGCGATAACCTGCTGACGGTAGATGCCCAGGTTCTGCCGCGAGCGCGCGTTCGCCCCGCCCTGCGGCCCGCGGGTCACCACCAGCCCCCACGTGATCAGGGGGCCTGCGTCGCCGGGCCAGCAGGTCTGCACCGGCAAGCGGGTCAGATCGACCTCCTCGCCCTCGAGCATCACTTCCTGACAGGCCGCGTGGCGCACCGTGGCCGGCTTCATGTCCCAGACGGCCTTGGCCATTTGTAACAAGCGACCGGTGTCTTTCAGCCCCTTGGGGGGCTCGGGCTCCTTCAGCCGGGCCAGCAGCTGGCCCACCTCGCGCAGCTCGCTCACCTCGGTGGCGCCCATGCCGAGCGCCACACGGCGTGGTGTGCCGAACAGGTTGGCGAGGACGGGAAATTTGTAACCGTCGGGCCGTTCGAAAAATAATGCCGGGCCGCCGGAACGCAGCACGAAGTCACTGACCGCTGTCATTTCCAGCCGCGCCGAGACTGGCTCGGCGACGCGTCGAAGCTCGCCGAGCGCCTCCAGGCCGGCGATGAACTCGCGAAGATCCCGATACTTCATACGAAATCGTAATTAAGAACGTAGCTCATAACCTTGACCGGTTATGAAATGGCTTCCTAGAATTCGGCCCGCTTGCACCGCTGAGGGATAACCCGAACCCACGGTGCAGGGATGGAGAGGCAGCACATCGACTGCCACAGTCGGACCCAGGTTCGATTCGCCGCCGGAAGATGCCGCGCAAGACGGCACCGCAAGACCGGCCCAGGATTATCACTGCCGCCCCGCGTGTGATTTGCCGCGGGAACGCCCAGCCGGGCCGGCAGTGCAGAAAGGAGTGACATGACAACGCTGAAGCGATGCCTCACGCGCGCCGTCGAGCTGCGCGACGCCATCGGCGCGTCGGCCACGGTGTTCCTGAAGGACGTCGGGCACGGCTTGCTCGAAGTCAGCCACAACATGCTGGCGCTGGTCGGCCTGCTGATCGTCGCCGGCGCGGTGTTCGCGTTCGGCCGCCCGGAACTGCGCCAGGTCGCCGAGACCCAGGCACTGGGCTGGCTGCAGGCACGCCACGAAGCGCGCGCCGAGCCGACCGAACTTCTCGCCAGCCAGCTCAGCGAGCCGGAAGCCATCAACCGCGCCACGGCCGTCGACCCGAAGGAGCTGACCCGCCAGCAGGCCGCCGTGGCGCACTGGATCTCGCGCCGCTATCGCGTGGCGCCGGAGCCGATCAGCCGCCTGGTCCAGGAGGCCTGGGTGGTCGGCCAGCGCGCCGGCCTGGATCCGACGCTGATCCTGGCCATCATGGCCGTCGAGTCGAGCTTCAACCCGTTCGCGCAGAGCTCGGTCGGCGCCCAGGGCCTGATGCAGGTGATGACCAAGATCCACGACGACAAGTACGAGGCCTTCGGCGGCAACCATGCCGCCTTCGACCCGGTGACCAACCTGCGCGTCGGCGTGCAGGTGCTGAAGGAGTGCATCTCGCGCGCCGGCAGCCTGGAGGCCGGCCTGCGCTACTACGTCGGCGCCGCCAACCTGGAAGACGACGGCGGCTACGCCGGCAAGGTGCTGGCCGAGCAGAACAACCTTCGCCAGGTCGCTGCCGGCAAGTCGCTGCCCGCCAACGTGGCGCTGATCCCGGTGGCCGCGGCCGCCTCGGGTGTGCCGCGTGCCGAGCCGCAGCCGGCCGCCGCACCGGTCATTCGGGGCGAACACACCGAACAGGTGGCCTGGCTGCGCTGACCGGCCGGCGCGGCTCCGCTAAACTTCGCCTACCGCGCGACTGGCGATGCGGCCCCTCTCCGGGGCCTGAGGTGGTGAACCACCGGGAAGCGCGGTCGGTGCCCGACGCTGCGGGCGCCGCATCAGCCGTTCGCCTGGGCAGCCCTGCGACCGCGCACCGCGCGGCCGACCTCGGGGACCTCTGCTGTCAAGGACTGCCGTCATGTTCGACCGTACCGCCTCCACCGTTGCCAACGTCGACCCCGAGATCTGGGCCGCCATCCAGCGCGAGAACCAGCGCCAGGAAGACCACATCGAGCTGATCGCCTCGGAGAACTACGCCTCGCCGGCGGTGATGGCCGCGCAGGGCTCGCAGCTCACCAACAAGTACGCCGAGGGCTACCCGGGCAAGCGCTACTACGGCGGCTGCGAGAACGTCGACGTGGTCGAGCAGCTGGCCATCGACCGTGCCAAGCAGTTGTTCGGCGCCGAGTTCGCCAACGTGCAGCCGAATTCCGGCTCGCAGGCCAACCAGGGTGTGTTCTTCGGCCTGCTGCAGCCGGGCGACACCATCATGGGCATGAGCCTGGCCGAAGGTGGCCACCTGACCCACGGCATGCCGCTGAACATGAGCGGCAAGTGGTTCAAGGTGATCTCCTACGGCCTGAACGCCAAGGAAGAGATCGACTACGACGCGATGGAGCGCCTCGCGCACGAGCAGAAGCCGAAGCTGATCATCGCCGGCGCCTCGGCCTACGCGCTGCGCATCGACTTCGAGCGTTTCGCCAAGGTGGCGAAGGCGATCGGCGCCTACTTCATGGTCGACATGGCGCACTACGCCGGCCTGATCGCCGCCGGCGTCTACCCGAACCCGGTGCCCTTCGCCGACGTCGTCACCACGACCACCCACAAGACGCTGCGCGGCCCGCGCGGCGGCCTGATCCTGATGCGCGGCGAGGAGATCGCCAAGAAGATCAACAGCGCGATCTTCCCCGGCATCCAGGGCGGCCCGCTGATGCACGTGATCGCCGGCAAGGCGGTGGCCTTCAAGGAGGCGCTGTCGCCCGAGTTCAAGGTCTACCAGCAGCAGGTGGTCAAGAACGCCGCGGCGATGGCCGAGACGCTGGTGGCGCGTGGCCTGCGCATCGTCAGCGGCCGCACCGAGAGCCACGTGATGCTGGTCGACCTGCGCCCCAAGGGCTTGACCGGCAAGGAGGCGGAGGCCATCCTCGGCGCGGCGCACATGACCTGCAACAAGAACGGCATCCCGAACGACCCGCAGAAGCCGATGGTGACCAGCGGCATCCGCCTCGGTTCGCCGGCGATGACCACACGCGGCTTCAAGGAAGAGCAGGCGCGCCTGACCGCGAACCTGATCGCCGACGTGCTCGACAAGCCGCACGACGAGGCGAACATCGCCGCGGTGCGGGCCAAGGTCGCGGCGCTGACGCGCGACTTCCCGGTCTACCGCTGAAGCGAGGCCCGGCGCCGGCATGCGCTGCCCGTTCTGCAGCCACGACGAGACCCAGGTCGTCGAGACCCGCGAGTCCGACGAGGGCGACGTCGTGCGCCGGCGGCGGCGCTGCCAGCACTGCGACAAGCGCTTCACCACCTACGAGCGGGCCGAGATCGCGCTGCCGTCGGTCGTCAAGAAGGACGGCACGCGCGCCGAGTTCGAACTGGCCAAGCTGCGTGCCTCGATGGCGCTGGCGCTGCGCAAGCGGCCGGTCAGCGTCGAGCAGATCGACGCGGCGATCGAGCGCATCCAGGAGAAGCTGCTGAACAGCGGCGCCAAGGAAGTCGCCTCCACCCGGCTGGGGGAACTGGTGATGCGCGAGCTCAAGCGCATCGACAAGGTCGCCTACGTGCGCTTCGCCTCCGTCTACCGTTCCTTCGAGGACGTGGACGAGTTCCGGCAGTTGATCCGCGACATCTGAAGCGGGCGCTGAGCCACCTCCCCCGCCCGGGGGACACCGCAGCGGGCGCCCCGCTGCGAGGCCACGCGAACCGCCCCTGCGCGGGACGCGCGCCGCGAGGGCGATTCCTAGAGTTCGTGCATCGCCACTCGCGGAGCACGACATGCCCTCTCCCACCCACCAACGCGGCATCACGCTGGTCGAAGCGGCGGCGGTGATCGCCATCGTCGCGGTGACCGCCAGTGCGGCCGCGCCGGGCCTGCAACGGCTGATCGAACGCTACCGGCTCGAGGCCGCCGCGACACGCTTCGCCGCCGACCTGCAACTGGCACGCAACGAGAGCATCGCGCGTAACCGCGTCGTGCGGCTGAGCTGGCACGCCGCGTCGGCCTGCTACCTGCTGCACACCGGCCCCGCCGACGCATGCAGCTGCGACGCCGCCGGCGCCGCGCAGTGCGCGCCGGGCCAGATGCCGATCCGCGCCATGGCCTGGGACGGCGGCATGCGCGTATCGCTGCAGTCGAACACCGCGTCGATCGCCTTCGACCCGCTGCACGGAACCGTCACGCCGACCGCCACCTGGCGCATCAGCGCCGCCGACGGCCGCGCGATCCACCACGTGGTCAACGTGATGGGCCGCGTGCGCAGCTGTTCGCCGCTGGCCACCGTGCCCGGCTACCGCGCCTGCTGACCCGACCACCGAACCGAGGAGCCAATACCATGAACCGTCCGACCCGCATCGCACGCCGCCACGCCCGCGGCTTCACGCTGATCGAGATCCTCAGCGTGCTGGGCATCGCCAGCGTGCTGTCCGGCATCGCCTGGCCGAGCTTCCAGAGCAGCCTGCACAAGGCGCGCCGCGCCGACGCGCTGGTGGCGCTGGCGCAGGTGCAGATCGCCCAGGAGCGTGCCTTCGCGAACCGCTACCGCTACGCCAGCCTGGCCGATCTGCGCGCGCCCGAACGCTCCACTGCGGGGCACTACCGGATCGAGGTCGCCTCTGCCGACGAGCAGGGCTACGAACTGCTGGCCCGCGCGGTCGGCTCGCAGGCCGGCGATGCCGCCTGCCGTGTGCTGAAGGTGGTGATCGCCGGTGGCAGCACCGCGCGCAGCTCCGGCGCCGACGACCGCGTGGGCAACGATGCCGCGGCGAACCGCCGCTGCTGGGGCCTGTGAGCGGAGCGCCGCCATGCGCACACGTCAACACGGGCTGTCGCTGGTCGAGCTGATGGTCGGCCTGGCGCTGGGCCTGCTGATCACCGCCGCCGGGCTGTCGTTGCTGGCCAGCCAGTGGCGCGAGCATCGCGGCAACACGGCCGCGATGCGGCTGATGCAGGAACTGCGCAGCGCCGCCGACATCATCACCCGCGATCTGCGCCGCGCCGGCCACTGGGGCGCGCCCGCAGCAGGAGCGGCCAACCCCTACGCCGCGTTCGCGCCGCAGGCGGCCGCGTCCGACGCCGCATCGTTCGCCTACTCGCGCGACGCCACCGAGAACCAGCTGCTCGACGGCAACGAGCAGTTCGGCCTGCGCCTGCGCGGCGGCGTGATCGAGCTGCTGCTCGGCAGCGGGCGGCTGGCAGGCCCTGACCGATGCCGGCACGCTGGTCGTCACCGAGTTCAGCGTGCAGCCGGCGCTGCAGTCGGTGCCGCTGACCGAACATTGCGCGACGCCGTGCCCGAGCGGCGTGGCCTGCGGGCCGCGGCTCGAACGGCGCAGCGTCGCGATCCGCATCACCGCCCGCGCCGCCGACGATCCGTCGCTGGTCCGCCGGCTGAGCAGCCAGGTCGAACTGCGCAATCCCACGGTCAGCGGCGCCTGCCCGGCCTGAGCTCCAGGGAGTCCGTCATGAGATCCCGCTCTGCTCCGACGCGAACGTGGCGCCACCACGCTGGCCGTGACGATGATGCTGCTGGCCGCGATGCTGCTCGTGCTGGTGGCCGCCAACCGCAACCTGCTGATCGAGCTGCGGCAGTCCGCCAACCAGGCCGAGTCGACCGTCGCCTTCGAGGCCGCCGAGGCCGGCCTGGCCTGGGCGACGGTGCTGCTGAACGACACCACGCCGCGTGGCGACGATTGCCTTGCCGCGGCCACGGGCGCGAGCTTCCGCGAGCGCCACCTGGACACCGCCAGCGCTGCGCTCGCGCCGCACGATCTGCGCCCGGCCTGCGTGCTCGGTGCGGCCGGCTGGCGCTGCGGCTGCCCTGGCTGCCGGCGCCGGCGCCGCCGCGCCGGATGCCAGCGGTGGCACCGGCCCGGCCTTCGCGCTTCGACTGAGGCCGGGGCCGCGCGCCGGCGTGCTGCAGCTGAGCGTGACCGGCTGCAGCCGCTGGGGCGGTGAGTGCCGGCCCGATGGCAGCGGCAGCGAGCGTGCGCTGGCACAGCACGACACGCTGCTCGCCCTGCAACCCGCCCTGCCGTATCCGCCGGCCGCGGCGCTGACGCTGCGGCCAGCAGCAACCGATGCGGCTGCGTTCTTCGCCGCCCACTTCGGTCTGTCGAGGGCCGCGTGGCTGCGCCAGCCGGCGGTGCGCCAGCTCGATTGCCAGGGCGACTGCGGCACCGCGCTGGCCGCGCTACATGCCAGCGGCGTCACGCTGGTGGCCCTGCCCGGCGACCTGCTGCTGCGCGGCCCGCTGACGCTGGGCACGGCGCAGCGGCCGATGCTGATCGTTGCCGCCGGCACGATCCAGCTGCAGGGTGCCGTCAGCCTGCATGGCGTGCTCTACGGCAACGGCATCTCGTGGGCCGCACCGTCCGCCACGCTGAACGGCGCGTTGCTCAGCGAAGGCACTGCCGGCGGCGACGCCTCGCTGCTGCTGGCGCGCGACGCCGACGTGCTGGAGGCGCTGCGCACCCGCCAGGGCAGCTTCGTGCAGTTGCCCGGCGGCTGGCGCGACTTCTGACCCGCAGGCCACGCAGGAGACGAACACCATGAAGCACCACCAACGCGGACTCACGCTGATCGAGGCGCTGGTCGCCTTCCTGATCCTGTCGCTGGGCATGCTCGCCGTCGTGCGGCTGCAGCCGGAGCTACGCCAGCATGCCGAGGCGGCGCGCCATCGCAGCGAGGCCACGCGTTTCGCGCAGCAGGACATCGAGGCGCTGCGCGGCCTCGCATCCGCGTCGCTGGCTACGATCGTCGACACCGACTACAGCATCGAGCCCGACGGCCTGGGCAGCCCTCGCTACGCGTTGCAGCGCCGGGTCGACCCGGCGGCCTGGCCGCAGGCCCGCGGCGTGACGGTGGTGGTCAGTTGGCCCGATCGTGGCGGCGAGCTTCAGCAGGTCGTGCTGGGCACGCTGATCGCGGCATCGGACCCGTCGGCCACGGGAGCTCTGCTGCTGGCGCGTTGATCGCCCGGGATCGCTCAGGGATCCATCAGAATGGGCTGCATGACGACACCGCACTTCCCCACGCCGATGCACGAGGCGCTGGCGCTGGCCGAGCAGTCGGTCGGCCTGACCGAGCCGAACCCGCGTGTCGGCTGCGTGATCGTCGCGCCTGACGGCCGGGTGATCGGCCGCGGCCGCACGCAGCAGGCCGGCGGGCCGCACGCCGAGGTGATGGCGCTGCGCGACGCCGAGTCGCGGCGCGAGATGGTCCAGGGCGCCACCGCCTACGTCACGCTCGAGCCCTGCGCCCACCATGGCCGCACGCCGCCCTGCTGCGATGCGCTGATCGCCGCGCGCATCGGCCGTGTCGTGATGGCGATCGAGGATCCGTTCCCGCAGGTCGCTGGCCAGGGCGCAGCGCGGCTGCGCGCAGCCGGTATCACGGTGGAAAGCGGCCTGCTGGCCACCGAGGCGCGCGAGCTCAACATCGGCTTCTTCTCGCGCATCGTGCGCGGCCGGCCCTGGCTGCGGCTGAAGGTCGCGGTGTCGCTGGACGGCCGCACCGCGCTGGCCAACGGTGTCAGCCAGTGGATCACCGGGCCGGACGCACGCGCCGACGGCCACGCCTTCCGGCGTCGCGCCAGCGCCGTGCTGACCGGCGTGGGCACGGTGCACGACGACGACCCGCGCCTCGACGTGCGCCTGGTCGAGACGCCCCGCCAGCCGCTGCGCGTGGTGGTCGATTCGCGGCTGGAGACGCCGACCAGCGCGAAGCTGCTCGCCCCGCCCGGGGCGGTGCTGGTCTATGCCGCACAGGCCGACGCCGGTCGCGAGGCCGCGCTGAAGGCCACCGGCGCCGAGATCACCTTCGCGCCCGGCCCCGGCGGCAAGGTGGACCTGGCGGCGATGCTCGCCGACCTGGCGGCACGCGGCGTCAACGAACTGCACGTCGAGGCCGGCCACAAGCTCAACGGCTCGCTGGTGCGCGAGGGTCTGGTCGACGAGTTCCTGATCTACATGGCGCCGCGGCTGCTCGGCGTCGGCCGCGAGCTGGCCGCCTTCGGCCCGCTGGAGCGGCTGCAGGACACGCTGGACCTGCGCTGGGTCAGCGTCGATCGCCTGGGCGACGACCTGCGTCTGATCGCCCGAGCGCCCGGGCGCGAGTTCTTCTGACTCGGGGCCGGGGCGCGAAGCCTTCTGATCGCGGCGCTGACACCCTGGCGACGGCGTGCCCCGGCGGCGCCTGCGACAATCGCACCCATGTTCACCGGCATCATCACCGGCGTCGGCCAGATCGTCGACGCCAAGGCCCTCGGGGCCGACGCTTCGCACGGCCAGCGCCTGACGATCCAGGCCCCCTCGGGCTACCTCGACGACGTCGAACTCGGCGACAGCATCGCGCTCAACGGCGCCTGCATGACGGTCACCTCGTTCGACGCCGGCGCGGCCCGCTTCACGATCGACATCTCGGCCGAGAGCCTGTCGAAGACCGCCGGCCTGGCCGAGCCCGGCCCGGTCAACCTCGAGAAGGCACTGCGCGCCAACGACCGCCTCGGCGGCCACCTGGTCAGCGGCCATGTCGACGGCATCGGCTCGGTGGTGCTGTTCGAGCCGGTCGGTGAATCGTGGGAGCTGCGCATCGCCGCCCCGCCGGCGCTGGCGCGCTTCCTCGCCTACAAAGGCTCGATCACCGTCAACGGCGTCAGCCTGACGGTCAACCGTGTCGTCGACCACCAGGACCGCTGCGAGTTCAGCATCAACCTGATCCCGCACACGATCGAGAACACCACGCTGGGCACGCTGCGCGCCGGCCGCCGCGTCAACCTCGAGATCGACCTGATCGCCCGCTACGTCGAGCGCATGCTCGGCGGCTCGCTGCCGCGGCACTGAGCCCGTTTGTCCACCGGGGCGCGAACGCCCCGCCACCTACAATTCCGCCATGTCCATTTCCCCGATCCCGGAACTGGTGGCCGAGCTGGCCGCCGGCCGCATGGTCATCCTCGTCGACGAGGAAGACCGCGAGAACGAAGGCGACCTGGTGCTCGCCGCCGACCACGTCACGCCCGAGGCGATCAACTTCATGGCCAGGTTCGGCCGCGGGCTGATCTGCCTGACGCTGACGCGCGAGCGCTGCGAGCGCCTGCAGCTGACGCCGATGGCCGCGCGCAACGGCCAGAAGACCGGCACCGCCTTCACCGTCTCGATCGAGGCGGCCGAGGGGGTGACCACCGGCATCTCCGCCGCCGACCGCTCACGCACCGTGCAGGCAGCGGTGGCGCGCAACGCGACGGCGGCCGACCTGGTGCAGCCGGGCCACATCTTCCCGCTGCAGGCGCAGGACGGCGGCGTGCTGATGCGCGCCGGGCACACCGAGGCCGGCTGCGACCTCGCCGGCATGGCCGGGCTGACGCCGGCCGCGGTGATCTGCGAGGTCATGAAGGACGACGGCGAGATGGCCCGCCTGCCCGACCTGATCGAGTTCGCGCGCGAACACCACCTGAAGATCGGCACCATCGCCGACCTGATCGAGTACCGCAGCCGCAACGAATCGCTGATCGAACGCGCCGGCTCGCGCACGCTGCGCACCGCGCAGGGCGAGTTCGAGTGCAGCGCCTGGCGCGATCGCACCGGCGGCCTGCACCTGGCCCTGGTGCATGGCCGCTGGACGCCGCAGGACGAGGTGCTTGTGCGCGTGCACGAGCCGCTGTCGGTGATGGACCTGCTCGACACCGGCACCTGCGGCCACTCGTGGCCGCTGCCCAAGGCGCTGGCGGCAATCCAGGCCTCGCCGCGCGGCGCGGCGCTGCTGCTGAACTGCGGCGAGGACGTGGCCGCCCTGCTGCCGCAGGTCAACGGCCAGAAGCCCGACAGCGCCCCGGCACGCGGCCAGATGGACCTGCGCACCTACGGCGTCGGCGCGCAGATCCTGCGCGAGCTCGGCGTCGCGAAGATGCGCCTGCTCGGCAGCCCGCGGCGCATGCCCAGCATGACCGGCTACGGGCTGGAAGTGACCGGCTTCGTGTCGGCCCAGGAATGAAGAACCACTCGAAGAAAGACCGCCATGCAGGACGCTGACAAGGGCGCCGCCGCCAGCCTCGAAGGCCAGGACCTGCGCATCGGCATCGTGCAGGCGCGCTTCAACGCCGCGCTGACCGACAAGCTGGCCGAAAGCTGCGTCGCCGAGCTGAAGGCGCTGGGCGTCAACGAGCGGCACATCCGCCACGTCACCGTGCCCGGCGCGCTGGAGGTGCCGCTGGCGCTGGACGCGCTGGCCGAGAGCGACGACTATGACGCGCTGGTCGCACTGGGCTGCATCATCCGCGGCGAGACCTACCACTTCGAGCTGGTCGCCAACGAGAGCGGCGCCGGTGTCACGCGCGTCTCGCTGGATCATCACCTGCCGATCGCCAACGCCATCCTGACCGTCGAGAACGAGGCCCAGGCCTGGGCCCGCGCCGAGGAGAAGGGCCGCGACGCCGCCCGCGTGGCGGTGGAGATGGCCAACCTGCTGGAAGACCTGTCGTGACCGAGTCGCCGCCCAAGAAGAAACCCAAGCCGCGCGCGGCCGGCCCGCGTCCGCCGTCGGCGCGCCGGCGCTCGCGCGAGGCCGCGCTGCAGGGCCTGTACGAGTGGCTGATCGGCGGCGGCGAGCCCGGCGTGATCGACGCGCACATGCGCGAGCAGGACGGCTTCGGCGAGGTCGATGCCGCGCACTTCGACGCGCTGCTGCACGGCTGCATCGCCGAGGCGGCCGACATCGACGCGCTGCTGTCGCGCCACGTCGACCGCAAGACCACCGAGCTGTCGCCGGTCGAACACGGCGTGCTGATGATCGGCGCCTACGAGCTCAAGCACTGCATCGACGTGCCCTACAAGGTGGCGATCAACGAGGCCGTCGAACTGGCGAAGAACTTCGGCGGCACCGACGGCCACAAGTACGTCAACGGCGTGCTCGACAAGGCGGCCGCCGAACTGCGTCCGGTCGAGGTCCAGGCGGCACGCGCGACGCGGCGCTGAGCAGGTCATGCGCACCGCCTCGCGGCTCGATCACATCGAGCCCTTCTACGTGATGGAGTGCGCCAAGGCGGCCAGCGAGCTGGCGCGCTCGCCGGCCTGCCGGGACAGCCCGATGCTGTTCCTCAACATCGGCGAGCCCGACTTCACCGCACCGCCGCCGGTGCGCGAGGCGGCCGAGCGCGCGCTGCGCGACGGCCGCACGCAGTACACCCACGCAATCGGGCTGGACCGGCTGCGCGAACGCCTCAGCGGCTGGTACGCGCAGCGTTTCGGCCTGGACATCGCGCCCTCGCGCATCGTCGTCACCGCCGGCGCCTCGGCGGCGCTGCAGCTGGCCTGCCTGGCCCTCGTCGAGCGTGGCGACGAGGTGTTGATGCCCGACCCCAGTTACCCCTGCAACCGCCATTTCGTCGCCGCCGCCGACGGCGTGCCGGTGCTGCTGCCCTGCGGGCCGGAACAACGTTTCCAGCTCGACGCGGCCGGCGTCGAGGCGGCCTGGGGCGAGCGCACGCGCGGCGTGCTGCTGGCCTCGCCGTCCAACCCCACCGGCACCTCGATCGACCCGGCCGAGATGGGCCGCATCGTCGCCGCGGTGCGCCAGCGCGGCGGCTTCACGATCGTCGACGAGATCTACCTCGGCCTGAGCTACGACGAACGTTTCGGCCACAGCGCCCTGATGCACGGCGACGATGTCATCTCGATCAACAGCTTTTCGAAGTACTTCTCGATGACCGGCTGGCGGCTCGGCTGGATGGTGCTGCCGGAAAGCCTGGTGCCGGCGGTCGAGAAGCTGGCGCAGAACCTGTTCATCTGCGCGTCGACGCTGTCTCAGCATGCAGCGCTGGCCTGTTTCGAGCCCGACTCGATCGCCGAGTACGAACGCCGCCGCAGCGAGTTCAGGGCACGCCGCGACGTCGTCGTGCCGGCGCTGAACGCGCTCGGCCTGAGCGTGCCGGTGATGCCCGACGGCGCTTTCTACGCCTGGGCCGACTGCTCGGCGCACGCAGCCAGCAGCTGGGACTTCGTCTTCGACGTGATGCGCCGCGCCCATGTCGCGCTGACGCCGGGCCGCGACTTCGGCCGCCATGGCACCGAGCGCTACCTGCGGCTGTCCTACGCGAACTCGCTGGAACAGCTGGAAGAAGCGATGGCACGGCTGGCCCGGGTGCTCGTGGCGCGGGCGTGACGCCCGGCACGGCGGCAGGTCAAACTTTGGTGAGAAGCTGTTACGAATGACGCCCGGATGGGCGTTTTTCACGGGCCGCATCGCGGTCGGTGCACTAAGCTGCCGCAGTGACTTCACCGAGCCCTTCCCAGCGGCCCGTGGCGCCGGACACCGAGCCGGCCGACGCCGTGCCACCGACCCTGCCGCCACGCGCGTCCGACATCGCGCCCTGGGGCGACACCGACATCGGCGCACCGCCGGGGCCGGCACAGGCCTTCCCGACCAACCCGCCGAACCAGCCCGATGACCAGATGCCCACCATCGGGCACATCGGTCGATATGCGCTGAAGTACAAGATCGGCGCCGGCGGGCTGGGCACGGTGTACGCGGCGCACGACCCGCTGCTGTCGCGGCTGATCGCGATCAAGACGTTGAACCTGGAGATCGCGCCGGAAGAACGCGAGGCTTTCAACGCGCTGTTCCTGAACGAGGCACGCGCCGCGGGCGGGCTGTCGCACCCGCACATCGTGACGGTGTTCGACGCCGGCGTCAGCGACCAGAGCGCCTACATCGCGATGGAGTTGCTGAAGGGCCGCGACCTGCGCCAGCTGCGCCAGGAAGGCTGGCGGCCGACGCCGGCGCAGGCGGCCACCATCGTGCGCCGAGTCGCCGACGCACTGGCCTATGCGCACAGCAAGGGCGTGGTGCACCGCGACATCAAGCCGGCCAACATCTTCATGGTCGGGCGCACGCAGCCGCGCGTGCTCGACTTCGGCATCGCGCGCATCGCCCACCAGCACGACGGTGCCGGCGAGGTGGCCGCCGGCTCGCCGTACTACATGGCGCCCGAGCAGGCCCGCCAGCAGACCGTCGACCGCCGTGCCGACGTGTTCTCGCTCGGCGTGGTGCTCTACGAGTTGCTGACCGACCAGAAGCCGTTCCGCGGCAGCACGCTCAGCGAGATCACCAGCGCGGTGCTCGACCACAAGCCGCCGCGCGCCGACGAGATCGACGCCAACGTGCCGGCCGCGCTGGCCGACATCACCGCGCGGGCGATGGAGAAGGACCCGGAGCACCGCTACCGCTCGGCCCGCGCGCTGTCGCGCGAGCTGCGCCACTGGCTGGAGGAGAACGCCAACGCGCCGGAAAGCCTGCCGCCCGACGGCACCGACGGCCTGCCGCAGCGCCGGCGCAGCCTGGTCGCCATCGCGGCCGGCCTGCTGATCGGCGTCGGCGTGGTGGTGGCCTGGCTGGCCACGCACCGTTCGGCGCCGCCCGAGACCGTGGCGGCCGCGCCGGTGGCGGTGGCCGCGCCGGCCCCGGTGGTCGCAGCCGCACCGGCGCCGGCCGCCAGCGTCGCGCCCGAGGCCGCGGCCCCTGCGGCGGCGCCTGTCGAAGCCGCCCCCGCCCCGGTGACGCTGGCGGCCGCACCGACACCTGCCACGATGCCTGCACCGCCCACCACCACGGAACCGCCGCGCAGCGCTGCCAAACCGCCGCCGCCCAAGGCCGCGGCGCCGGCGCGCCCGCCGCGCGAGGCGCGCCCTGCGGCCACCGCAGGGGCCGGCTCGGGCAGCGTGCGCATCGCCGTCAGCCCCTGGGGCAACATCGAGGTCAACGGCACACCGGTGGGCACCACGCCGCCGCTGAACGAGCTGACGCTGCCCGAAGGCAAGCACCAGATCGTCATCCGCAACGCCGACTTCCCGCCCTACAGCGCGACGATCAGCGTCGCGCCGGGGCAGCCGGTCAACCTCAAGCACAAGTTCGGATCATGAGCCTTCGCATCGTCGCCCCCGCCCTCGCCGCCCTGCTCGCGCTGCTGACCGGTTGTGTGCAGCCGCCCGTCGCTGCAACGGCCGCGCCGGTCGGGCTGCTCGACGTGGCCGAGCGCCCCGCCGAGAAGGCCTTGCTGGCCGGCATGCGCGCCTACGACGACGCCCAGTACCCGGCGGCCGAGAAGAGCCTGCTGGCCGCGCTGCAGGCCGGCCTGGCCTCGCCGCGCGACCGTGCCGCCGCGCACAAGCTGCTCGCCTTCATCTACTGCACCAGCAACCGCAGCGCCGACTGCGAGGCGCAGTTCCGCTCCGCACGCGCGGCCGACCCGGCCTTCGCGCTGTCCAAGTCCGAGGCCGGCCATCCGCTGTGGGGCCCGGTCTACCAGCGGGTGCAGCGATAATCCGGGCTTGGCCCGAACCGACACCCGAACCGACCCCGCCGCGCCGTTTCGCCACTCGCTGCGCGTGTACTGGGAGGACACCGACGCCGGCGGCGTGGTGTTCTACGCCAACTACCTGAAGTTCTTCGAGCGCGCGCGCACCGAATGGCTGCGCGGCCTCGGCTTCGGCCAGCAGCGCTTGCGAACCGACACAGGTGCGATCTTCGTCGTCGCCGATACTTCGGTGCGTTACCTGAGCCCGGCGCGGCTGGACGACCTGCTCGAGGTCACGGTGCAGCCGCAGGACATCGGCCGCGCCTCGATGGTCGTGCACCAGCAGGCCTGGCGCAACGACGCCGGCACGCCCGTGCTGCTGGCCGAAGGCAGCATCCGCATCGGCTGCGTCGATGCCGGAACTTTCACCCCCTGCCGCATTCCGAACCCCATTCTTCAGGCGCTGCGATGAACCAGGATCTCTCCATCTTCACCCTCGTCACGCAGGCCAGCTTCGTCGTGCAGCTGGTCATGGCCGGCCTGCTGATCGCCTCGCTGGCCAGCTGGACGGTGATCTTCGGCAAGCTGTTCGGCCTCAAGCGCGTGAACGGCGAGAACGAGGAGTTCGAGCGCGAGTTCTGGGCCGGCCGCAACCTCAACGAGCTGTACTCCGACGCCGCCAAGCGCACCGACGGCGCGCCGATGGAACGCATCTTCGCCTCCGGCATGCGCGAGTTCCTCAAGCTGCGCGAGAAGCGCGTGACCGACCCCGGTGCGCTGCTCGACGGCGCGCGCCGTGCGATGCGCGCCAGCTTCCAGCGCGAGATCGACGCGGTGGAATCCAACCTCAGCTTCCTCGCCTCGGTCGGTTCGGTGTCGCCCTATGTCGGCCTGTTCGGCACGGTGTGGGGGATCATGCATGCCTTCGTCGGCCTGTCGAACATGCAGCAGGTGACGCTGGCCACCGTCGCGCCGGGCATTGCCGAGGCGCTGGTGGCCACCGCGATCGGCCTGTTCGCGGCGATCCCGGCGGTGATCGCCTACAACCGCTTCGCGCGCCAGATCGACCGCATCGCGATGCAGCAGGAGACCTTCATCGAGGAGTTCTCCAACATCCTGCAGCGCAACACCGGTTCGCCGCCGCCGGCCGCCGCGCACGCGCACGCCAGCACCGGCTTCCAGCACTCGCGCTGAGCAGAGTTCGCCATGCCCGCCGTCGCCGCCCGCGGTTCGCGCCGCCGCACCATCAGCGAGATCAACATGGTGCCCTTCATCGACGTGATGCTGGTGCTGCTGATCATCTTCATGGTCACCGCGCCGCTGATCACCACCGGCGTGATCGATCTGCCCACCGTCGGCAAGGCGAAGAAGGCGCCCGAGCATGTCATCGAGGTGGTGGTCGTCAACGACGAGGCGCTGAAGATGCGCGTCGACGGCAAGGACGAGCAGCCCGTCCAGTTGAAGAGCCTGGCCGCAAGGGTGAAGCAGGTGCAGGCCGGCAACGCCGAGACGCCGGTGGTCATCTCGGCCGACAAGGCGGTCAAGTACGAGTCCGTGGTCAAGGTGATGGACACCTTGCAGCGCGCCGGCGTGCAGCGCGTCGGCCTGTCGGTGAAGAGCAGCGGCGGCTGAGCGACGCATGACCCACGCGATCCTGACACGCGACGCGCTGATCCCGCGCAGCCCCGACGGCACCGGCCGCGGGCTGATGCTCGCGCTGGGCGTGCACGGGCTGCTGCTGGTCGCGATCGCCTTCGGCGTCAGCTGGCGCAGCAGCAACCCGGCGGGTGTCGAAGCCGAACTGTGGGCCGCGGTGCCGCAGATCGCCGCGCCGAAGCCGGTCGAGCCCGAACCGACGCCGCAGCCTAAGAAGGTCGAGCCGCCACCGCCACCCAAGGTCGAGCCGACGCCGAAAGTGCCCGACGCGCAGATCGCCATCGAGAAGGCGAAGCGCGAGGAAGAGAAGCGCAAGGAAGAGGCCAAGCGCGAGGAACTGCAGCGCCAGAAGGACGAGGCGCAGCGCAAGCTGGCCGAGGCCGAGCAGAAGAAGAAGGAACAGGCCGAGAAGCAGAAGCGCGAGGCCGCCGAGGTCGCCGCAGCCGAGAAGCGCCGCCAGGACCAGATCGCGCGCATGGCGGCGCTGGCGGGCGACGGCGCGCCCAATTCGACCGGCACGGCCGCGAAGACCGCTGGCCCTTCGGCCACCTATGCGGGCCGGATCAAGGCACGCATCCTCCCGAACATCGTCTTCAGCGACAGCGTCAGCGGCAACCCGCTGGCCACCGTCGAGGTCAAGGCCGCGCCGGACGGCACCATCATCGGCCGCCGCCTGCTCAAGAGCAGCGGCGTGCCGTCCTGGGACGAAGCGGTGCTGCGCGCGATCGACAAGACCGAGATCCTGCCGCGCGACACCGACGGGCGGGTTCCCTTCCTCACTGGAGATCAGCTTCCGCCCGCACGAGTGAGCGCGTGAGTCCCCAACGAAAACGCGGCGCCGAGGCGCCGCGTTTCGCTTCAGACTGCAGCCTCGGTCAGTTGACCTGCGACAGCTGGTCGAGGATGGCCGGGTTCTCGAGCGTCGAGGTGTCCTGGGTGATCGTCTCGCCCTTGGCCACCGAGCGCAGCAGGCGACGCATGATCTTGCCCGAGCGCGTCTTCGGCAGGTTGTCGCCGAAGCGGATGTCCTTGGGCTTGGCGATCGGACCGATCTCCTTGCCGACCCAGTCGCGCAGCTCCTTGGCGATGCGCTTGGCCTCGTCGCCGGTCGGGCGCGGACGCTTCAGCACGACGAAGGCGCAGATCGCCTCGCCGGTGGTGTCGTCGGGGCGGCCGACCACGGCGGCCTCGGCCACCAGCTCGGTGTGCGCGACCAGCGCCGACTCGATCTCCATCGTGCCCATGCGGTGGCCCGACACGTTCAGCACGTCGTCGATGCGGCCGGTGATGGTGAAGTAGCCGGTCTTCTCGTCGCGGATCGCGCCGTCGCCGGCGAGGTAGTACTTGCCCTTGAAGTCTTCCGGGTAGTAGCTCTTCTTGAAGCGTTCCGGGTCGCCCCAGATGGTGCGGATCATCGACGGCCACGGGCGCTTGACGACCAGGATGCCGCCCTGGCCCCAGGGCACTTCCTTGCCGGTCTCGTCGACCACCGCGGCCATGATGCCCGGGAAGGGCAGCGTGCACGAACCCGGCACCAGCGTGGTGGCGCCCGGCAGCGGGGTGATCATGTGGCCGCCGGTCTCGGTCTGCCAGAAGGTGTCGACGATCGGGCAGCGGCCGCCGCCGACGTGCTGGTGGTACCACTCCCACGCGGCCGGGTTGATCGGCTCGCCCACCGAGCCCAGGATGCGCAGGCTCTTCAGGTCGTAGCTCTTCGGGTGCACCGCCTCGTTGGCTTCCGCCGCCTTGATCAGCGAGCGGATCGCGGTCGGCGCGGTGTAGAAGATCGAGACCTTGTGGTCCTGGATCATCTTCCAGAAGCGGCCGGCGTCCGGGTAGGTCGGCACGCCTTCGAAGACGATCTCGGTGCCGCCCAGCGCCAGCGGGCCGTAGGCGATGTAGGTGTGGCCGGTGACCCAGCCGATGTCGGCGGTGCACCAGAAGACGTCGTCGGCCTTCAGGTCGAAGGTCCACTTGGTGGTCAGCGCGGCATGCAGCAGGTAGCCGCCGGTGCTGTGCTGCACGCCCTTGGGCTTGCCGGTCGAGCCGGAGGTGTAGAGCAGGAACAGCGGGTGCTCGGCGCCGACCCACTCCGGTTCGCAGGTGCTGGCCTGGCCAGCCACCACGTCGTGCAGCCACTCGTCGCGGCCGGCGGTCCAGGCGATGTTGCCGCCGGTGCGCTTGTAGACGATGACGTTCTTGATCGCGTCGCAGCCGCCCAGCGCCAGCGCCTCGTCGACGATGGACTTCAGTGGCAGCTGCTTACCGCCACGCAGCTGCTCGTCGGCGGTGATCACCGCCACCGCGCCGGCGTCCTCGATGCGGTCGCGCAGGCTCTGCGCCGAGAAGCCGCCGAACACCACCGAGTGCGTCGCGCCGATGCGTGCGCAGGCCTGCATCGCGACCACGCCCTCGACGCTCATCGACATGTAGATGACGACGCGGTCACCCTTCTTGATGCCGCGCGCCTTCAGCGCGTTGGCCAGCTGGCAGGTCTGTGCCAGCAGCGCCTTGTAGCTGACCTTGGTGACCTTGCCGTCGTCGGCCTCGAAGATGATCGCGGTCTTGTCGCCCAGGCCCTTCTCGACGTTGCGGTCCAGGCAGTTGTAGGAGACGTTGATCAGGCCGTCCTCGAACCACTTGAAGAACGGCGCGCCGCTCTCGTTCAGCGCCTTGGTGAAGGGCTTCTTCCAGGCCAGCAGTTCACGCGCCTGGCGCGACCAGAAACCTTCGTAGTCGGCCTCGGCCTCGGCGCACAGCTTGTTGTAGGCCTCGATGCCCGAAACGTAGGCGCCCTTGACGGCGGACTCAGGCGGCGGATACAGGTGGCTCGAGCTCATGAAGTCTCCTCGATGGTGGTGGTTGCTTTGGCCCGGACATTAGGCAGACGCTCTTACGAAGGGCTGACGCCCCCGGCGAATGGTCATGCTACGCAGCCTAGAATCCTGCGCCAAACCCGGAACAACACCAAGCGAATCCCCCATGGCCGCTCCCGACCATCCGTCGTCCATCTCGCCGCAGCGCCCGCTGCCGCGGCTGATCTTCGCCAGCCGCTGGCTGCAGCTGCCGCTGTACCTCGGCCTGATCCTGGCGCAGGCGGTCTACGTGTTCCACTTCTGGGTCGAATTGGTACACCTGATCGAGGCCGCGTTCGGCAACACCGGCGCGCTGGAGAAGCTGGTCTCGAGCATCGGCTACAAGAGCGACGTGGCGCCCACCGCGCTGAACGAGACCATCATCATGCTGGTGGTGCTGGCGCTGATCGACGTCGTCATGATCAGCAACCTGCTGATCATGGTGATCGTCGGCGGCTACGAGACCTTCGTGTCGCGGCTCGACCTCGAAGGCCACCCCGACCAGCCGGAATGGTTGAGCCACGTCAATGCCTCGGTGCTGAAGGTGAAGCTGGCCACCGCGATCATCGGCATCAGCTCGATCCACCTGCTGAAGACCTTCATCAACGCCGCCAACTACACCGACAAGGTGCTGCTGTGGCAGACGGTGATCCACATCGCCTTCCTGTTCTCGGCGCTGGCCATCGCGCTGGCCGACCGCGTGATGGTGCACGCGTCGGCCAAGGATCACTGAGCCGACGGATCGCCCTTCGGCCCGGCCAGCAGCAGCGCCACGCCCAGCAGCGCCGAGACCAGCGAGCCGCCCAGCACGCCGAGCTTGAGCTGGGTCTCGTAGGTCGGCCCCTGGCCCTCGAAGGCCAGGCCGCCGATGAACAGGCTCATCGTGAAGCCGACGCCGCACAGCAGGCAGACCGCGAAGAACTGGCGGCCGCTGGCACCGGCCGGCAAGCTCGCGCCGGCCAGCCGAACGAGCAGCCACGAGGCGCAGAAGACCCCGACCGCCTTGCCGGCCACCAGACCGAGCGTGATGCCCAGCGGCACTGTCTCGGCGAGGGTCGCCACTGTCACACCCTGGAGCGACACGCCGGCATTGACGAAGGCGAAGGTGGGCAGCACCAGGAACGCCACCCAGGGGTGCAGCGCGTGCTCGGTGTCCTCGACCAGCGGGCTGCCGTCGGCGCGCCGCATCGGCACGGCGAAGGCGGTCAGCACGCCGGCCAGCGTGGCATGCACGCCCGACTTCAGCACGAACAGCCAGACCACCGCGCCGACCAGCACGTAGGGCACCAGGCTGGTCACGCGCGCGCGGTTGAGCACGAACAGCACGACAGCGCCGACACCCGCGCCCAGCAGCATCGTCGCCGACAGCTCGGCCGTGTAGAACAGCGCGATGACGACGATGGCACCGAGGTCGTCGATGATCGCCACTGCGGTCAGGAACACCTTCAGCGACGCCGGCACGCGCGAGCCGAGCAGCAGCAGGATGCCCAGCGCGAAGGCGATGTCGGTGGCGGTCGGGATGGCCCAGCCGCGCAGCGCGACCGCATCGCCCCAGTTCAGCGCAGCGTAGATCAGCGCCGGCACCACCATGCCGCCCAGCGCCGCGCCGGCCGGCAACAGCGCCTGCTTCAGCGAGGCCAGCTCACCTTCCAGCAACTCGCGCTTGATCTCCAGGCCGACGAGGAAGAAGAACACCGCCATCCACAGGTCGTTGACCCACAGCAGCAGCGGCTTGGCCAGCACCAGCGCGTCGCCGCCGATGCGCAGCTCGCCGCGCAGGTGAACGAAGGCGTCGTACCAGCCGCTGGCCGCCGAGTTGGCGATGATCAGGGCCGCCAGAGCCGCCACGCCCAGCACCACGCCGCCGGCCGATTCGGACTGGATGAAGCGTCGGATTCCCGTCAGCAAGGCGATACCCTCGTTCAGTAAACTTGGCCGATTCTTCCCGAGACTTCGCCAGGACCGCCCATTTCCCTTCAGGATGCCCGTCATGCCCACCACCATCCGCTACGCCGACCTGGTCGACAGCGTCGCCGCCGCGCTGCAGTACATCAGCTACTACCACCCGGCCGACTACATCGAGCACCTGGCCCGTGCCTACGCCGGCGAGCAGAGCCCGGCGGCGAAGGACGCGATCGCGCAGATCCTGACCAACTCGAAGATGTGCGCCGAAGGCCACCGGCCGATCTGCCAGGACACCGGCATCGTCAACGTGTTCCTGAAGATCGGCATGGATGTGCGTTTCGAGGGCTTCCCCGGCAGCCTGGAGGACGCGGTCAACGACGGCGTGCGCCGCGGCTACCTCGATCCGGAGAACATGCTGCGCGCCTCGGTGCTCGGCGATCCGCTGTTCGACCGCAAGAACACGAAAGACAACACGCCGGCGGTGATCCACATGAGCGTGGTGCCCGGGGCGACGCTCGACGTGACCGTGGCCGCCAAGGGCGGCGGCAGCGAGAACAAGAGCAAGTTCATCATGATGAACCCGAGCGACAACCTGGTCGACTGGGTGCTGAAGACGGTGCCGACCATGGGCGCCGGCTGGTGCCCGCCGGGCATGCTGGGCATCGGCGTCGGCGGCACCGCCGAGAAGGCGATGCTGCTGGCCAAGGAAGTGCTGATGGAGCCGATCGACATGTTCGATCTGCTCAAGCGCGGGCCGAGCAGCAAGGTCGAGGAGCTGCGCATCGAGCTGTACGAGAAGGTCAACGCGCTGGGCATCGGCGCGCAGGGCCTGGGCGGCCTCACCACGGTGCTCGACGTGAAGATCGCCACCTACCCGACGCACGCCGCCAGCAAGCCGGTGGCGATGATCCCGAACTGCGCCGCGACCCGCCACGCCCACGTGGTGCTCGACGGCTCCGGCCCGGCCTACATGGACCCGCCCAGCCTCGACCTGTGGCCCGACGTGCACTGGCAGCCCGACTACAACAAGTCGAAGAAGGTCAACCTCGACACGCTGACGCGCGAGGAAGTCGCCAGCTGGAAGCCCGGCGACACGCTGCTGCTGTCGGGCAAGATGCTGACCGGCCGCGACGCCGCGCACAAGCGCATCCAGGACATGCTGGCCAAGGGCGAGAAGCTGCCCGTCGACTTCGCCAACCGCGTCATCTACTACGTCGGCCCGGTAGACCCGGTGCGCGACGAGGTGGTCGGCCCGGCCGGCCCGACCACGGCCACGCGCATGGACAAGTTCACCGAGATGATGCTGGCGCAGACCGGCCTGATCTCGATGATCGGCAAGGCCGAGCGCGGCCCGGTGGCCATCGAGGCGATCAAGAAGCACAAGAGCGCGTACCTGATGGCGGTCGGCGGTGCGGCCTACCTGGTCGCCAAGGCGATCAAGAAGTCCCAGGTCGTCGGCTTCGCCGACCTCGGCATGGAGGCGATCTACGAGTTCGAGATCGCCGACATGCCGGTGACGGTGGCCGTCGATGCCCAGGGCATCAGCGTGCACAACACCGGCCCGAAGGAGTGGCAGGCGAAGATCGGCAAGATCCCGGTCGCGGTGGCCTGACGGCCCGACGCTCAACCGCCCGCCGCGGCCATCGCGCGGGCGCGCTCCAGCAGCAGCTCGCGCTCGCGCGCGTTGCGTGCCAGCGAGGCGGCGCGCTCGAACTCGGCGCGTGCCTCGTCGGCGCGGCCGAGCTTGGCGAGCAGGTCGGCACGCACACTGGGCAGCCACTGGTACTGCTGCAGCGCCGGCTCGGCATTGAGCGCATCGACCAGGGGCAGCGCCGCCGCCGGCCCGAAGGCCATGCCCACCGCCACCGCACGGTTGAGCTCGACCACCGGCGACGGCGAGACCTGCGCCAGCGCGTCGTACAACGCGACGATGCGCAGCCAGTCGGTCGCATCCGGCGTTCCGGCGCGGGCATGGCAGGCGGCGATGCCGGCCTGCAGCGCATAGCTCCCCAGCGGTTCGCCGCTGGCGGCGCTGAGCGACTCCGCCTTGTCCAGCGCCACCAGGCCGCGGCGGATCAGCAGCCGGTCCCAGCGGGCGCGGTTCTGCGCCATCAGCAGCACCGGCCGGCCTTCGGCATCCACCCGCGCCGCCGCGCGCGAGGCCTGCAGTTCCATCAGCGCGACCAGGCCCAGCACCTCCGCCTCGTCGGCCATCAGCTCGGCCAGCACACGACCCAGGCGCAGCGCCTCCTGGGTCAGCGCGGGGCGCATCCAGTCCTCGCCGGCAGTGGCGGTGTAGCCCTCGTTGAAGATCAGGTAGATGACCTCGAGCACCGAGGCCAGGCGCTCGCGCAGCGCCTCGCCCTGCGGCAGCTCGAAGGGCACGCGTGCCTCGGCCAGCGTGCGCTTGGCGCGCACGATGCGCTGCGCGATGGTCGGCTCGGCGGCGAGGAAGGCACGGGCGATCTCGGCGGTCGACAGCCCGCCGAGCAGCTTCAGCGTCAGCGCCAGCCGCGCTTCGGTGGACAGCACCGGGTGGCAGGCGGTGAAGATCAGGCGCAGCAGGTCGTCGCCGATGGTGTCGGCGCGCTTCGCGTCGAGATCGTCGACGAAGTCGGGCACCACCAGCGCCTGCTGCGCCTCCAGGTCGAGGCCGATCTCCTCCAGCTTCTTCGCCAGGTTCTGGTCGCGGCGCAGGCGGTCGAGCGCGCGGTGCTTCGCGGTGGTCATCAGCCAGGCCCCCGGGTTGTCGGGCACACCTTCCTTCGGCCAGTGCTCCAGCGCGGCGATCAAGGCGTCCTGCGCCAGTTCCTCGGCGAGGCCGACATCGCGCACCATCCGCGCGACGCCGGCGACGATGCGCGCCGACTCGATGCGCCAGACGGCGGCGATGGCCGCATGCGTGGCCGCGTGGGTGGTCTCGTTCATCCGGCCTGCGGCGGCACGGCCTTCGGATCCATCCAGAACACCTCCCACTGGTGCCCATCGGGATCCTCGAATCCGTGCTGGACCATGAAGCCATGGTCCTTGCGTTCGACCGGTGCGCGGCCGCCGGCGGCGACCGCCTTGGCGACCATGCGCGTCGACCTCGGCGACGCTCTCGCAGGACAGTGCCACCAGCACCTCGGTGCTCTTCGTGGCATCGGCCACCGGCTTCTTCGTGAAGCCCTGGAAGAAGGGCTCGGCGAGCAGCATCACGAAGCTGCCGTCGCCGATCAGCATGCACAGCCCTTGCTCGTTGCTGAACTGCGGGTTGAACGAGAAGCCCAGCGCGGTGAAGAAGGCGCGCGTGCGGGCGACGTCCTTGACCGGCAGGTTGACGAAGATCTGGCGTCCCATGCGTGCCTCCTTCAGCGCTTGCTGTGGCTCAGGCCGATCTCGCGCATGCGGTCGAGCGCAGGATCGCTGCCGAACTCTTCCAGTTCGTACAGGCGGCGCACCTCGATCTCGCAGTCGACGCCGGCCGGGAACGGGCGCGGGAAGCGCCGCGACCATTCCATCGCCTCGTCGGGCGAACGCACCTGGATCACCGTGTAGCCGGCGATCAGCTCCTTGGTCTCGGCGAAGGGGCCGTCGATCACCTGTGGCTTGCTGCTGCCGCCCCAGCGGATGCGCCAACCTCTGGAACTCGGGTGCAGGCCGGAGCCGTCGAGCAGCACGCCGGCCTTGGCGAGTTCCTCGTGGTAGCTGGCCATGCCGGCCATCAGCTGCGGGTCGTCGGGAATGATGCCGGCCTCCGACATCGGGGTTGCCCGCACGATGATCATGTAGCGCATGAACGGCTCCTGCTGAAGCGGCAGGGCCCCTGCCCCGCTCATCCCCACGACGAACGGCGCGACACGCTTTCGACGCCCACTCAGACCGAGTCGTCGAAACAAGGTGCCAGCGCGCGCACCTCCACCGGGCACCACTGCGCCGCCGGGCAGTCGGCGGCGATCGCCAGCGCCTCGTCGCGGCTTTCCACGTCGATCATGAAGAAGCCGCCGATCATCTCCTTGGCCTCGGCGAAGGGGCCATCGACGACCTGAACCTTGGCACCGCTGCGCTGCACGCGCGCCGCCTTGGTGTGCGAGGCCAGCGACTCCACCGCGACCAGCTGGCCGCGCTGGCGCAGCTTCTCGCCGAACTCGCGCATCGCCGCGTAGGCGGCCTCGCCTTCGGCACGGTTGCGGGTGGCCCGCTGGCCGGGCGGCTCGACGATCAGCAGCATGTAGCGCATAGGCCGCGAGCGTAGCCGAACTTCAGCCGCGCGGGTGGTGCTGGGCATGCAGCGACTTCAGCCGCTCGCGCGCCACGTGGGTGTAGATCGTCGTCGTCGAGATGTCGGCGTGGCCGAGCAGCATCTGCACCGCGCGCAGGTCGGCGCCGTGGTTGAGCAGGTGGGTCGCGAAGGCATGGCGCAACGTGTGCGGCGACAGCGGCACGTTCACGCCGCCGCGCAGCGCATGGGCCTTGACCAGCTTCCAGAACATCTGCCGCGTCATCGGCCCGCCACGTGCGGTGACGAACAGCGCGTCGCTGGCCTGCCCCTGCAGGATGGCCGCACGCGCCTCGGCGAGGTAACGTTCCAGCCAGGCACGCGCCTCCTCGCCGAACGGCACCAGGCGCTCCTTCGAGCCCTTGCCGGTGACACGCAGCGCGCCATCGGTCAGCGACAGGTGCACCGTCTTCAGCGTCACCAGTTCGCTGACGCGCAGGCCGCTGGCGTACATCAGCTCGAGCATGGTGCGGTCGCGCAGTCCGAGCGGTGTCTCGACCTCCGGCGCCGCCAGCAACGCCTCGACCTGCGCCTCCGACAGCGTCTTCGGCACGCGCAGCGGCGTCTTCGCCGCGTCCAGCTTCAGCGTCGGGTCGGCGCCGACCAGGTGCTCGCGCAGCGCCCAGCGGAAGAAGCGCTTGAAGACGGTCAGCCGGCGGTTCGCCGAACTGGCCCGGCTGCCCTGGTGGCGGCTGATCGCGTAGGCGAGCAGATCGGACTCGGCGCTGTGCAGGATGTCGCGGCCCTGCTCGCGCGCCAGCCAGCCGGCGTAGAGACCGAGGTCGCGGCGGTAGGCCGCCAGCGTGTTGGCGGCCAGGCCGTCCTCGATCCACAGCGCATCGGCGAAACGGTCGATCGCCGCGGCGCTGGCCTGGTCAGGCGTCGGGACCAACTCAGTCGAGCTGCAGCTTCTGCTGCGCGACCACCTTCTTGTAGACCTCGTACTCGGCGGCGATCTGGGCGGCGAACTGCTCGGGCGTGTTGGCGATGATCAGCGAGCCGGTGTCCTCGATGCGCTTCTTCACCGCCGGGTCTTCCAGCGTCTTCTTCACCGCGCCGGCCACCTTGTCGACCACCTCCTTGGGCAGGCCCTTGGGCCCGTGGATGCCGTAGTAGGCCATGCGGTTCACGCCTTCCAGGCCGACCTCCTTGAAGGTCGGCACGTTGGGCAGCACCGCCAGCCGCTCCGGCGCGGCGACGACGATCGCCACCAGGCGGCCGTCCTTGATGAAGGGCAGCGCCGAGGGCAGGTTGTCGAAGATGACCGGCACCTGGCCGGCCACCGTGTCGTTCAGCGCCGGACCGGCGCCGCGGTACGGGATGTGGGTCATGAAGGTGCCCGACAGGCTCTTGAACAGCTCGGTCTGCAGGTGGCCGATGCCGCCGGTGCCCGAACTGGCGTAGCTGTACTTGCCCGGATTCTTCTTCAGCTCGGCGAGGAAGCCCTTGTAGTCCTTGGCCGGGAAGCTCGGGTGCACGGCGATCACGTTCGGCGTCGCCGCGACGTTGATGATCGGCGTGAAGTCGGTCAGCGGGTTGTAGGTGATCTTGGGGTTGATCGCCGGGTTGGCGGCGGTGGTCGACACCGTCGCCATGCCGACGGTGTAGCCGTCCGGCGCCGACTTGGCGATCTCGCCGGCGCCCACCGAACCGCCACCGCCGGCCTTGTTCTCGACCACCAGCGTCTGGCCGAGCGGCCCGCCGATCTTCTCGGCCACCACCCGCGCGACGATGTCGGTCGTGCCGCCCGGCGCGAACGGCACGATCAGCCTCACCGGCTTGGCCGGATAGGCCTGCGCCAGGGCCAGCGGCGAGGCCGCGGCGAGCGAGAGCGGAACGACGGCGAGAAGCATTCGACGGTGCATGGACCTGTTCTCCTGGGTTGGGAAGGGCAAGTGTAGGGTCAGCTCTGGCCGAGCAAGCCGGCCTTGAGCTTCTTGTCGACGGGGTCGCCGCCGATGAAGATCTTCAGCACGCCGGTGTAGAAGGTCTCGCCCTCGTAGGGCTCGCCCTGCAGCTTGCCGTTGACGCTGAGCAGCAGGCCGCGCCCGGGCAGGTAGTCGAGGTCGACCACGTCGCCCTTCTTCAGCGTGACCAGCGCGCTGACGCTGCGATCGAAACGCTCCATGCGCTCGCGCAGCGGTGCGCGCTCGGCCTCGCTGAGGTTGCGCCGCATGCCCTTGTCGAAGGCCTTGACGAACTCCTTGGCCTCGACCTCGACCATCATCTTCATGCGCAGCCGCTTCGCGCCCTTCTGCACCAGCACCGCGTCGGCGCTGGTGACCTTCTCGGGCAGGTAGAGGCCGGCCGCGTAGCCCTTCAGCCAGGCCACCGCGCGCAGCCCGGTGCCGTTGAGCAGCAGCTCGGTGTCGGCCAGGCGGATGCGGTCGTCGAAATGCTGGCCTTCGATCTCCGCGGCGCGGGCCGGCAGGAGCACGACGGCCAGCAGCAGGGTCAGCAGCAGGCGAATGAGTGGCATCGGGGCTTGGTGCATGGTCGGCGGCAGAGGTTCCCGGACCGTCCCTCAACGTGCATGCTGCACCAGTCGCCGACCGGCCGGGCTGTGGATTCCACGCACAGGGTCGGCCCGGAGATGCCCGGCGCGGCTGGCACACTCACCCCATGCCCGACGCGCTGTTGCTGCTGCCCGACTTCACGCTGATCGTGATCGGCTGGCTGCTGTGCCGCCACACGCCGCTGAACCGCCCGGTGTGGGATGGCGTCGAGCGCCTGGTCTACTACCTGCTGTTCCCCGCCCTGCTGTTCAGCGCCATCCTGCGCTACCCGCTGCAGCCCGCAGCCGCGGCGGCGCTGGCCGGCTGCGGGCTCGGCGTGGTCGGGCTGGGCATCGTGCTGGCCTATGCGCTGAAGGCCTGGCCCGGCGTCGATGCGCGGCTGCACGCCTCGGGTGCGCAGGTCTCGTTCCGCTTCAACTCCTACGTCGCGCTGGCGCTGGCCGAACGCCTGGCCGGCATCCAGGGTGTCGCCTGGGTGGCCTTGCTGGTGGCGCTGTGCGTGCCGGTGTGCAACATCGCCGCGGTGTGGCCGCTGGCCCGCCACGGCGGCCACGGCTTCTGGCGCGAGCTGGCGAAGAACCCGCTGATCGTCAGCACCGCCGCCGGGCTGGTCTGCAACCTGGTCGGGCTGCGCCTGCCCGACCTGGCGACCACCACGCTGGTGCGCATCGGCGCGGCGGCGCTGCCGCTGGGGCTGATGGCGGTCGGCGCCGGACTGACCTTCGGTGGACTCAAGCGCGCGCCGGTGCTGGCGGCGGCCTTCCTGACCATCCGCCACGCGATTCTGCCGGCCACCGCGATAGCTCTGACGATGTGGCTGGGCATGCCGCCGGCGCAGCAGGCCATCGTGGTCGCCTTCGCGGCGCTGCCGACCGCCTCGAGCGCCTACGTGCTGGCGGCTCGCATGGGCGGCGACGGCAGCTTCGTCGCCGGCCTGGTCACGCTGTCGACGCTGATCGGCATGGCCGGGCTGCCACTGGCGCTGCTGATCGCGCAGGCGCTGCGCTGAGGATGCGCTGGCGGCCCTGAGCGGCCGTTGAAGACCTCGCTCGGACTCTTGCGCGAGCCTGGGCCGATGGGTGAAGGCTTGCGCTCATGTCCCCCGGGCTCGCTGCGCGAGCCCTCCTCCTTGACTTCGCTCCAGCCTTCGCCCACCGCCCCCGGCCGGCACCGTTGGCGCACTGCGAAGACCTCGGTGGTGCCCGAGCGGCGCGCTGGAGCTTGTGTGGAGCGAAGTAAAGGGGGAGGACCCGCGCAGCGGGTCCGGAGGACATGAGCGGAACACGAGCCCCAGTGTGCCGCGACCGCTCCACCCGGCGCAGGATCGAACGGCCGCAACGAGCCGGAATCAGCCTGCCTCTAGAGCCAGTGCCCAGTCGACATGTTCGCGCAGCAGGTCACTGCCCTGCCCGCGCGCCGCTTCCAGCGCAGCGCGGATGCCCTCGTCGACACCAGCGCGCAGCGCGTTGCCCATCGCCACCGCCAGGTTGCGCTGCCAGCGGGCGTGGCCGATGCGGCGGATCGCGCTGCCCTCGGTGCGGCGCAGGAACTCGGCCTCGTCCCAGCGCCACAGCGCGAGCAGCGTCGCGCTGCCCAGCGGCTCGCGCGTGTCGAAGTCGGGCAGCGTGCTGCGCTGCGCGTACTTGTTCCATGGGCAGGCGAGCTGGCAGTCGTCGCAGCCGTAGATGCGGTTGCCGATCGCTTCGCGCAGTTCGACCGGGATCGCCCCGTCGTGCTCGATCGTCAGGTAGGAGATGCAGCGCCGCGCGTCGAGCCGGTAGGGCGCGACGATCGCCCGCGTCGGGCAGACATCGATGCAGGCCGAGCAGCTGCCGCAATGGCCGTCGACCGGCGGCGTGAGCGGCAGCGCCAGGTCGACGTAGATCTCGCCGAGGAAGAACATCGAGCCGCCGTCGCGGTGCAGCGTCAGCGTGTGCTTGCCGCGCCAGCCGATGCCGCTGCGCGACGCGAGCTCGACCTCCAGCACCGGCGCCGAGTCGGTGAAGACACGGTGACCGAACGGGCCGACCGCCACGGCGAGTCGCTCGGCCAGGCGCTGCAGACGCTGGCGCAACACCTTGTGATAGTCGCGACCGCGCGCGTAGATCGACAGCGCGGCCTGGCCCGGCTGGCCGAGGCGTTGCCACTCGATCGCCTGCCAGCCTTCGGGCGTGGCTGCGCGGCAGGTAGTCCATGCGTGCGGTGATCACGCGCACCGTGCCGGGCACCAGCTCGGCCGGCCGCGCGCGCTTCAGGCCATGCGCGGCCATGTAGTCCATCGAGCCGTGGAATCCGTTGTGCAGCCAGGCGAGCAGGCCCGCTTCGGCGGAACCCAGGTCCACGTCGGCGACTCCGATCTGGGAAAATCCCTCCGCCTCGGCCCAGCCGCGCAGTTGCGCGAGCAGGGCCGGCCCGTCCAACTCGCGATCGATGTCCATTTGACGATTCTAGGAAGCCGCACGCTGCACTGGGCCACCGAGGCCGACTGCGAGGCCGCCGCGCAGGCGCTGGCCCGGCGCCCCGCACTGCGCGACGCCTATGTCGAACTGCATGGCACGCTGGGTGCCGGCAAGACCACCTTCGCCCGCCACCTGCTGCATGCGCTGGGCGTGACCGGTCGTGTGAAGAGCCCGACCTACGCAGTGATGGAACCCTACGAGCTGCCCGGCGGCATGGTCTGGCACTTCGACTTCTACCGTTTCAACGACCCGCAGGAGTGGGAAGACGCCGGCTTTCGCGACATCTTCGCCAGCCCGGGGCTGAAGCTGGCCGAATGGCCCGAGAAAGCCGAGGGCCTGCTGCCGGCACCCGACCTGCGCGTGGACATTGAGCCGCTGGAGGGCGACACACGTCGCGTCACGCTGGCCGCCGTCACGCCGCGCGGCCTGGAGCTGCTGGCATGACGACCCGGCGCAACGCTCTGTGCACCATGGGCTCGCTGGTGCTGCTGCTCGGCACGGCCGAGATCGCCCGCGGCGCGAGCATCGTCGCGGTGCGTGTCTGGCCGGCCGACGACTACACCCGCGTGACCATCGAGTCCGACACCGCGCTGAGCGAGAAACACTTCGTCGCGCAGAACCCGCACCGGCTGGTGATCGACATCGAGGGCCTGGAACTGAGCCCGACACTGCGCGAGCTGGTCGGCAAGGTGCGGCCCGACGACCCGTTCATCGAAGGCGTGCGCGTCGGCCAGAACCAGCCGCGCATGGTGCGCCTGGTGATCGACCTGAAGCAGGCCACCGCGCCGCAGCTGTTCACGCTGGCACCGGTGGCCGCCTACCAGCACCGCCTGGTGTTCGACCTCTACCCGACGCAGGAGCGCGACCCGCTGCTGGCGCTGGTCAACGACAAGGCACGCGCCGAGCAGCAGGCTGCGCAGGCGGTGCAGGACGCGCTGGGCGAGTTCATCGGCCGCGTCGACAAGCCGGGGGCCGCGAAGCCCGCCGCCTCGGCACCGCCGCTGCAGACGCCGGCGCCGCCCGAAGCGCCGAAGATCGCCAAGGGCAAGATCGACCGGCTGATCGTCGTCGCGCTCGACCCCGGCCACGGCGGCGAGGACCCCGGCGCCGTCGGCCCCAGCGGGCTGCGCGAGAAGGACGTGGTGCTGGCCGTCGCGCTGCAGCTGCGCGACCGCATCAACGCCCGCCCGGGCATGCGCGCGATGCTGACGCGCGACGCCGACTTCTTCGTGCCGCTGCAGGACCGTGTGCGCAAGGCGCGACGCGTGCAGGCCGACCTGTTCGTCTCGATCCACGCCGACGCCTTCATCACGCCGCAGGCGCGCGGTGCCTCGGTGTTCGCGCTCAGCGATGGCGGCGCGTCGAGCAGCGCGGCGCGCTGGCTGGCCGACAAGGAGAACGCGGCCGACCTGGTCGGCGGCATCAACGTCAAGAACCGCCATGCCGACGTGATGCGCACGCTGCTCGACATGAGCACCACCGCGCAGATCAAGGACAGCCTGCGCATCGGCGGCGAGGTGCTGGGCCAGATCGGCAAGGTCGGCCGGCTGCACAAGCCGCGTGTCGAGCAGGCCGGCTTCGCAGTGCTGAAGGCGCCGGACATCCCGTCCATCCTGGTCGAGACGGCGTTCATCTCCAACCCGGAGGAAGAACGCAAGCTGCGCGACCGCGACTACCAGGCCAGGTTGGTCGAGGCGCTGGACAGCGGCATCGCACGCTACTTCGCGCGCCACCCGCCACTGGCGCGCAACCGGCAGATCTGAGCGGAGCGCGCGCCGCTCAGGCGGTCTTGCGCGGCGCGGGCTCGGGCGCCAGCGCATCGCGCAGGCGGTCGCGGCCGCTGCCGCGGCCCGACAGGCGCTCGTCAAGCCGCGCCTGCAGGCCGTCGATGTGCTCGCGCATCAGCTGCCCGGCGCGGGCCGTGTCGCCCGCCGCGAGGGCGGCGACGATCGCCGCGTGGTCCTCGTTGGAGTCCTGCGCCTCGCTGGTCGACTGGTACAGCGCCGCCGCCAGCGTGGTGCGCGCCGACAGGTCGACCATGGTCGCGGTGAGGAAGCGGTTGCCCAGGCATTCGGCCAGGCAGACGTGGAAGTCGGCCAGCAGCACGCTGCGCGTCGCCGCATCGGCTGCGGCGATCGCGCGCTTCTCCTCGGCGACATGGGCGCGCAGCCGGCGCAGCACCGCCTGCAGCGGCTTGCCGGCCTCGCGCAGCATGCCCGGCTCGATGACGCGACGCGCCGCGTAGGTCTGCTGCGCGTCCTCGAACGAGGGCTCGACGACGAACCAGCCCAGCCGCGGCCTGACCTCGACGAAGCCGCGCGCCTGCAACTGCATCAGCGCCTCGCGCACCAGCGTGCGGCTGACGCCGAACAGGCCGGCGAGCTCCTGCTCGCCGAGACGGTCGCCGGGGCGGATCTTGCGCGCCAGGATCGACTCGACGACCCGGCGCGCGATCGGCGACATCGTCTGCATCGCGTTAGCTACGCGCCGCCATCGCCGGCACGGCGCGCGGGCGCAGCATCGCCAGCACGAAGTAGGTGGCGCCGCCGATGGCCACGCCGAAGAACCAGCCGTAGGTGCCCCACCAGGCCGGCAGCAGGCTGGTGAAGTTCGGCAGGATGGTCGAGAACATCGAGCCGACGCCGGTGGCGACCAGCGCGTTGACGTTCCAGCCGCCTTCGTAGCGGTATTCGCCGTGTTCCTGGTAGAGCGCTTGCACGTTGATGTTGCCCTTGGCGACGAGATAGTAGTCGACCAGGATGATGCCCAGCAGCGGGCCCATCGTCGCGCCGATCGCGTTGACGAAGTGGGCGGCACCGCCCTCCCAGGGCGCGAACGGGTACAGCACCAGCGCGATCGCGGCGGCGATGTAGCCGCCCTTCTTGAAGTCGATCGCCTTCGGGAACACGTTGCTGATGTCGAACGCGGCCGAGACGAAGTTCGCCACCACGTTGATGCCCAGCGTGGCCACCGCGAAGGTCAGCGCGGCGATCAGCGCCAGCACCCAGGAGTCGAACTTGGCCGAGATCTGCTCGGGGTGCAGCAGCACCTCGCCGTAGACCTTGAAGGCGGCGATGGTGGTGATGCCGGCGACCAGCGAGAAGGCGATCAGGTTGACCGGCAGGCCCCACAGGTTGCCCTTGCGCACCGCGTCCTTGTTCTTCGCGTAGCGCGAGAAGTCGCAGAAGTTCAGGTACAGCGCGGCGAAGTAGGTGATCCAGGTCGCGCCCACCGCCATCAGCGCCCAGAACGAGCCGGGCTGGCCGGACACGCCGGCGTCCTTGGTCTTCTCCAGCAGCACGTCCATCGGGATGCCGTGGTCGAACGAGAAGCCGCCGGCCTTGACCATCAGGCCGATGGCCAGGATCAGCATCGCGACCCACACCGCCGGGCCGGCCCAGTCCTGGAACTTGCGCACCGTCTCCATGCCCTTCTGGATGATCAGCAGCTGCAGCGCCCAGATGATCACGTAGCAGATCACCTCCAGCCCGCTGTGGCCGAGGAAGTGCACGTTCTTGTGGAAGTCGAGCATCGCCGGGTTGCGCACCAGCAGCGCGACCATCGCGCCGGAGGCCGCTGCGGTCTGCGCGCCGTACCAGAAGCAGGCCACCACCGCGCGCACCAGCGCCGCCAGGTTGGCGCCCCAGACGCCGAACGAGGCGCGGGCGAGCACCGGGTAGGGCACGCCGGTCTTCTCGCCGGCGTAGCCGATCAGGTTCATCAGCACGAAGATGACCAGCGAGCCCAGGCCGATGGCGAGCAGGAAGTTGGTGAAGCTGCCGCACAGCAGGAACAGGCTGGCGGCGAGGTAGTAGCCCCACAGGCTGTGCACGTCCGAGGTCCAGACGTTGAAGATGCTGAACGCGCCCCAGCGCCGCTCGGTGGCCGGCGCCAGGTCCTCGTTGTACAGACCGGGGGAAGGGTTGCGGATTTCCATCGGGTGGCCTCCTGTCGAATGGGCGGGAACGCGGCGATCCACCTTGCGTCGGGTGGATGCAGTCGAGACATGCATTGACGTATACAAGAACTGTATACACTTGACTCCAGACTGCTCTCCACGAAAACCCGGATCGATTGCGCTGCGCGACACAAAGCTGGCGCGACCGCGCGGTGGGCAATGGAGCGCGGCGCGGCAGCGCGCTGAGGCATGATCGCCGGCGCAAGTCACTGCCGAGCCCACCGATGCTGCACCCCCAAGCCCGCGCCCTGCTCGACCTGATCGCCGAACGCCGCGTGCCGCCGACGCACACGCTGCCCCCGGTCGAGGCGCGCGCCTTCTACCGCGACCGACGCAGCTTCACGCAGCCGGCGCCGCCGCCGGTCGGTGAAATGCGCGAGCTGGCGGCGCCGGGGCCGCACGGGCCCATCCCGCTGCGCCTGTACCGGCCGCTGGGCGCCGCGCCCGGCGCGGTGCTGCCGGCGCTGGTCTACTACCACGGTGGCGGCTGGGTGATCGGCGACCTCGACACCCACGACACGCTGTGCCGCGAGCTGGCCAACGGATCGGGCTGCACGGTGGTCTCGGTCGACTACCGGCTGGCCCCGGAGCACCGCTTCCCGGCGGCGGTGGACGACGCGATCGCCGCGGCGCGCTGGCTGCACCGCGAGGCCGGCGCGCTGCGCATCGATGCGCAGCGCATCGCGGTCGGCGGCGACAGCGCCGGCGGCAACCTGGCGACCGTGGTGGCCATCGCCGCGCGCGATGCCGGCGACCTGCCGCTCGTGTACCAGCTGCTGATCTACCCGGCGACCGACCAGCACCGCGACGCGCCCTCGCACCAGCGCAACGGCCAGGGTTACCTGCTGACGACCGACACGATGGACTACTTCACCGGCCACTACATCCCGGATCCGGCCGGGTACCGCGACTGGCGCGCGTCACCGCTGCTGCACCCGGACCTCTCCCGCCTGCCGCCGGCGCTGGTGCTGACTGCCGGCTACGACCCGCTGCGCGACGAAGCCATTGCCTACGCTCAGCGGCTCAGCGAAGCCGGCAATCGGGCGACGCACCTCAGCTTCGAGCGCCAGATCCACGGCTTCATCCTGATGGGCAAGGTGCTCGACGAGGCCAACGACGCGGTGCGGCTGTGCGCTGCGGCGCTGCGCGACGCCCTGCATTCCGGGGGGTGAGCCTCGTGGCATAGTGCGCCCCGCACCGGTCCGCACGAGGCCGGGCATCACGAGGCTGAGGGAAATCATGACGACGATGTGGCGGGGCCTGCTGGCCCTGGTGGTGACGTTCGCGCTCGCATCCTGCGGCGGCGGTGGCGGAGGCTCGGATGCAGCGGTGACGCTGTCGCCGTCCAGCCTGAGCACGAACATCGAGGCAGGCACCTCGGCGACGCTGACGGTGCGCGCCCGCGCCAAGGACCCGTCGCAGTTCGCCGGCGGCCTGTACGTCTACATCGTCGACAGCAAGCATGTTCTCACCGGCACGGTGAACCTGAGCAACGTCGACGCGAACACGCTGGCCGCGACGATCTACACCTCGCCCAGCCTGGCGACGGGCCACCACACCGGCACGCTGAAGATCCAGCTGTGCGCCGACAGCGGCTGCAGCACGCAGTACGAGGGCTCGCCGCTGTCGCTGCCCTACGACTTCAACGTCACGCCGGGGCCGCTGCGGATCACCGCAGTGGGAGCCACCAGCGCCAGCGTGCACCAGGGCGGCACGATCGCTGCGGCGCTCGGCGTCGAGGTGAGCGGCCCGGACGCCGACTGGACGGCCAGCAGCTCGGCCGCCTGGGTGCAGCCCAGCCCGGCCAGCGGCCATGGTGCCGGCGGCTTCGAACTGCACTACGACACCGCGGCGCTGGCCATCGGCAGCTACGAGGCCACGGTGACGGTGCGCGCCGCCGACGGGCAGACCGACACGCTGGACATCACGCTGGAGGTGCTGCCGACGCAGTTTGCGCTCGACGGTGCGGTGCCTTCGTTCTCGGCCGTCAACGGCGCGCCGATCGCCGCGCAGCCGCTGGCCTTCGCGCTGAACAACGAGGTGCCCTCGGCATGGAGCGCGGTCAGCTCGCAGCCCTGGCTGAGCATCACGCCGGCCAGCGGCACCACGCCGGCGACGCCGGCGCTGCAGCCCGACGCCAGCGTCGGCACGCTGGCCAGCGGCGCGCACAGTGCCGTCGTCACGCTGTCCTCGCCGGGCATCGCCGACAAGGCGGTGACGACGCGGCTGACGCTGCGCCGGGCCACGCTGTCGGCCAACAGCGGGTCGATCACGCTGGGCGGCAGCAAGGGGCGCAGCCTCGGCGCCGTGAGCCTGCCGATCGCGCTGGACACCGGCAGCAACAGCTACCCGTGGACACTCTCCGGCTTGCCGGCCTGGCTGAGCAGCAGCACGCCCAGCGGCAGCGTCGGCGCCGCCGGCAGCACGCTGCGCTTCACGCCGGCCACCGCGGCAGCGCCGGTGGGATCGAGCTCGGCGACGGTGACCGTCAGCGCGACGGTCAACGGCGACACCGTGACCCTGCCGGTCACCGCCAACCTCAACCTCGACCAGCGTCGCCTGCTGCCCTCGGCCTGGGCGGTCGGCCTGGCCAGCACCCCGCTGGGCACTGCGCTGACACGCACGCTGAAGGTGGCCGACAACTTCGGCGGCACGCTGGCCTGGACGGCGAGTTCGGACAGCGCCTGGCTGAGCGCGACGGCCAGCGGCTCCACCGGCAGCGGCTCGACGCTGACGCTGAGCGCCGACCCGGCCTCGCTGCCCGACGGCGTGATCAGCCTGGCGCGCGTGACCATCGCCACCACCACGCCGGGCGTGGAGAGCGCGGTGGTGCGCGTCGCGCTGTGGAAGAACGCCAGCGCGCCCAGCGGCATCTCGACGCTGGCGCTGGACTACACGCAGATCGTCGCCGACCGACTGCGCCCGCTGGTCTACGCCCACGACGGCGGCAGCAGCATCCATGTCTACAACGCCTACAGCGGCGCACAGGTCGGCACCATCGCCTCGGTGGCCGCCGCGATGGGCGCGATGACGGTGTCGCCGGACGGCAGCCGCCTCTACGTCACCGACACCACCAATCGCAGCCTCGCGGTGGTCGACCTCGACACGCGCGCCAAGATCGACGACTGGACGCTGGACCAGGCCGCCGACGCCGGAACGGCGCTGCTGGCGATCCGCCCCAACGGCGTCGAGGTGGTGCTGGTCGGCCATGGCCGTGCCTACAGCGCCGGGCGCAGCCTCGGCACGACCGGCATCAGCGGCACGCTGACCGCGTCCGACGACGGTCGCAAGGTCTACACGCAGGACGTCGGCCTGAGCCCGGCCAGCGTGACCGCCTACGACGTCGACTACTCGGGCATCTCCGGCGGCGTGCTGATGGTTTCGCAGCGGGCCAGCGGCTGGTCGATCAACGGTTCGTCCAACGGCCGCGACATCGCCGTGCGCGGCGACGGCGGCACGCTCTACACCGCCACCGGCGCGCCCTATGTCTGCACCCGCGTCGACCCGACCGACCTCAGCTACGTGGGCAGCCTGCCGGGCGGCGACGCCTACCCGAACAACGTCGAGGTGGCCAGCGACGGCCGTGTCATCTGCGGCATCTCCGGCTGGTACGCGATCGCCGACTTCTGGGTGCACTCCAGCGCCGGCGCCGAACTGGCCCACTACCGCGTCTCCGGCTACGCGAAGGCGCTGAAGGACGGGCAGATGGTGGTCACGCCGGATGGCATGATCGTCGTCGTGCTGACCGACGACCCGGTGATCGGCTTCGTGCCGATCGGCGCGCCCTGAGCGGCAGCGGCGGCCGGCGAGCGGCTCAGGCCGCCGCGCGCCGCCGCGCCTTCCAGGCGCCGAAGATCACCACCAGGCCCGGCAGCAGGATCGCCCCCCAGATGATCTTGTCGAGGTTCTCCTTGACCCAGGGGATGTTGCCGAACAGGTAGCCGGCCAGCGTGACGCCGACCACCCACAGCGCCGCGCCGGCGACGTTGTAGAGCGTGAAGCGGCTGCGCGTCATCTCGGCGACGCCGGCGACGAAGGGCACGAAGGTGCGCAGGAACGGGAAGAAGCGCGCCGCGATGACGGTGATGCCGCCGTACTTCTCGTAGAAGGCGTGCGCCTGGTTGAAGGCATCCCTGTTGAAGAAGCGGGTGTTCTCCCACTGGAACACCTTGGGCCCGAAGTAGCGGCCGATGCTGTAGTTGCACTGGTCGCCGAGGATCGCCGCCGCGGTCAGCAGCACGAGCGCCAGCGGCAGGTTCATCAGCCCGGCGCCACACAGCGCGCCGACCACGAACAGCAGCGAGTCGCCCGGCAGGAAGGGCATCACCACCACGCCGGTCTCGACGAACAGGATCAGGAACAGCAGCGCATAGACCCAGGCGCCGTAGCTGGTCACGAAGTTCGCCAGGTGCACGTCGACGTGCAGGATGAAGTCGATCAGGAAGGCCGCGATGTCCATGGCGGGCGATTATGGTCGGCGCACTTCCTACAATGCCGCATGACCATCGAATCCCAGGCCGACGTGCAGGCGCTGCAGCGCATCGGCGCCATCGTCTCCCGCGTGCTGGAGCGCATGCTCGATGCGCTGGAGCCGGGCATCACCACCGCCGAGCTCGACGCGCTGGGCGAGCGCTGGCTGGCCGAGGCCGGGGCGCGCTCCGCGCCGCGCCTGAGCTACGACTTTCCCGGTGCCACCTGCATCAGCGTCAACGAGGAAGCGGCGCATGGCATCCCGGGCGCGCGGGTGATCCGTGCCGGTGACTTGGTCAACGTCGACGTCTCGGCCGAGCTCGACGGTTACTTCGCCGACACCGGCGGCTCGCGCGCGGTGCCGCCGGTCTCGCCGGTCAAGCAGCGCCTGTGCCACGCCACGCGCACCGCGCTCGAACACGCGATGCGCCAGGCCCGCGCCGGCATGCCGATCAACGCCATCGGCCGGGCGATCGAGCAGACCGCACGCGCGCACCGCTTCCGCATCATCCGCAACCTGGCCAGCCATGGTGTCGGCCGTGCGCTGCACGAGGAGCCGACCGAGATCGCCGGCTACCACGACCCGCACGACCGCCGGCTGCTGCACGAGGGCATGGTGATCACCATCGAGCCCTTCCTGTCGACCAAGAGCGTACTCGTCGCCGAGGCCGGCGACGGCTGGACGCTGGTCGGCGCGCCGGGCAACCTGAGCGCGCAGTACGAGCACACGATGATCATCACGCGCGGCGAGCCGATCGTCGTGACGCGGCATTGATGGCATGAGCGCGGTGCTCGACAGGCCGGCCCGCAGGCCGATCCGCGAACTGCCCGACGAACTGGTCAGCCAGATCGCCGCCGGCGAGGTGGTCGAGCGGCCGGCCTCGGTGGTGCGCGAGCTGGTCGACAACGCGCTGGACGCCGGCGCGACCGAGATCGTCGTGCGCCTGATCGGCGGCGGCATCCGCACCATCCTGGTCGAGGACGACGGCGCGGGCATTCCGGCCGCCGAGCTGCCGCTGGCACTGCGCCGCCACGCGACCAGCAAGATCGCCTCGCTGTCCGAACTGGAGAGTGTCGCGACGATGGGCTTTCGCGGCGAGGCGCTGGCGGCCATCGCCTCGGTCGCCGAAGTCAGCATCGCCAGCCGCACGGCCGACGCGGCGCATGCGCAGCGCCTCGAAGCGCGTTCCGGCGAACTGAGCCCGGCGGCGCGCGCCGCCGGCACCAGCGTCGAGGTGCGCGAGCTGTTCTTCGCGACGCCGGCGCGGCGCAAGTTCCTGAAGACCGAGGCCACCGAGCTGGCCCACTGCATCGAGGCGGTGCGCCGCCATGCGCTGACGCGGCCGGATGTCTCGTTCACGATCTGGCACGACGGCAAGCTGGCGCAGCAGTGGCGCCGCGCCAGCGCCGAACAACGTCTGCGCGACGTGCTCGACGACGAGTTCGTCGCCGCCAGCCGCGAGGTGGCGCTGGACCTCGGCGTGCTGCGTGTGCATGGCCGCGCCGGCCTGCCGGAAGCGGCGCGATCGCGCGCCGACCAGCAGTACGTTTACGTCAACGGCCGCTTCGTGCGCGACCGGCTGATCGCCCACGGTGTGCGTTCGGCCTACGAGGACGTGCTGCACGGCGGCCGCCAGCCCAGCTACGTGCTGTTCATCGACATCGCGCCGGAACGTGTCGACGTCAACGTGCACCCGACCAAGATCGAGGTGCGCTTCCGCGAATCGCGCGAGGTGCACCAGGCGGTGCGCCGGGCCATCGACAGCGCGCTGGCGATCTCGCGCGCCGGCGAAGGCGCAGCGCCGCTGGCGGCAACGCCGAGCGCAGCCGGGGCGCCAGCCGCCCCGCCGCCCTCACCCGCGCTGCCCGCCTCGCGCCCCTGGCCGGCCATGCCGACGCAGCAGGCCTCGCTGGGCCTGCAGCAGGCGGCGGTGCTGTTCGCGCAGGAGGCGCCCGCGGCCTGGACGGCGACGACCACGGCCGCCGCCAGCCAGCCCGCTGCCCCGCTGCCCGCCGGCGACTGGCCGCTCGGGCGGGCGCTCGCGCAGGTGGCCGGCGTCTACATCCTGGCCGAGAACGACCAGGGCCTGGTCGTCGTCGACATGCACGCGGCACACGAGCGCATCGTCTACGAGCGCCTGAAGACCAGCCTCGCGGGCACCGCGATCGAGTCGCAGCCGCTGCTGATCCCGGCCACCTTCGCCGCCACGCCGGCCGAGGTGGCCACCGCCGAGCAGCAGGCCGACACGCTGCGCCGCCTGGGCCTGGACGTCTCGCCGCTGTCGCCCGGCGTGCTGGCGGTGCGTGCCCGCCCGGCGGCACTGGCCGGCGGCGACGTGGTCGAGCTGGCGCGCAGCGTGCTCGCCGAACTGGCGCAGTACGACGCCAGCAACGTGATCCAGCGCGCGCAGCACGAGATCCTCGCGACCATGGCCTGCCACGGCGCGGTGCGCGCCAACCGCCAGCTGACGCTGGAGGAAATGAACGCGCTGCTGCGCGACATGGAACGCACGGAGCGCGCCGACCAGTGCAACCATGGCCGGCCGACCTGGCGGCAGCTGACGATGAAAGATCTCGACACGCTGTTCTGGCGCGGCCGTTGAACTTTCGCACTGCCGGCCGGCTCTGTTCGCCCATGCTCCGCCTCGTCTCCCTGCTGCGCTGGCCGCTGGCGCTGATCGCCACCGCTGCGCTGCTGGCCGGCTGCGCCACGCTGGACGAGAAGCAGCGCGAGTGGATCTTCCAGCCCACGCCCGGCCAGCCGGCCTGGCAACCGGCCAGTGCCGAAGGCATGCAGGACGTCTGGATCGAGCACCACTCGGCCGAGAGCGGCAGCGCCGTGAAACTGCACGCGCTGTGGCTGCCGCACGAGCGTGCCGACGCGCCGGTGCTGCTCTACCTGCATGGCGCGCGCCGCAACATCTGGGGCAGCACCTTCCGCATGCGCAACATGCACGAGCTCGGCTTCGCGGTGCTGGCGGTCGACTACCGCGGCTTCGGCCAGAGCACGGCGGAGCTGCCTTCGGAGGCCGGCGTGATCGAGGACGCCCGCGCCGCCTGGGACTGGCTGGCACGCGAGCAGCCGAAGCGTGCGCGCTACATCTTCGGCCACTCGCTGGGCGGCGCGATCGCGGTGCAACTGGCCGGGCAGGTGGACGACGCACGCGGGCTGATCGTCGAAGGCACCTTCACCTCCATTCCCGACGTGTTCCGCACCTTCAAGTGGGGCTGGCTGCCGGTGACGCCGCTGATCACCCAGCGCTTCGACTCGGTCGAGCGCATCGCCCGCGTGCGCGTGCCGGTGCTGGTGGTGCACGGCGCCAACGACGGGCTGATCAAGCCCGAACTCGGCCGCGCCCTCTACGAGCGCGCACCATCGCCGAAGCGGTTCGTGCTGGTCGACGGTGGCACGCACTACAGCACCAACGGTGTCGGCCAGACGCTGTACCGCGAAGCACTGCGTGACCTGTTCGGGCTGGGCGGCTGACGCCGCCGTGGTCCAATCCGGGCCATGGCCACCCTGAAGCTCAACAAGCCTGCCGGCAAGAAGCCGGCCGCGGCCGGCCGCGCCCCGTTGCGCGGCAGCGGCGCGAAACCACGGCCGACGCTGGCACAGGCCCAGGCCGAACGGGCCGAGCGCGCGGCGCAACGGCCGGCGGCACCACCGGCGACATGCCCCGCCCGCGAGGCGCCACCCCGGCCTGCCGGCAAGCCAGCGGCCCGGCCGGCCGCGGCACCGAAGCGCCCTGCGCCGGCACGCCCCGAGCGCCCCGCCCCGCTGCCGCCCGCGCGTCCCGCCGGCAGCAACACCGCCTTCAACCCCCGCCCCCGCCCGGCGCCACCCCCGCCCGCGGTCGGCCCGGCGCATGCCGACGGCAGCCTGCGGCTGTCCAAACGCATGAGCGAACTCGGCCTGGCGTCGCGCCGCGAGGCCGACGAATGGATCGCCAAGGGCTGGGTGCGCGTCGACGGCGAGGTGGTCGCCGAACTCGGCGCCCGCGTGCTGCCCAGCCAGCAGGTGACGATCGACAAGCGCGCGCGCAGCGAGCAGGCCCTGCGTGTCACGGTGCTGATCAACAAGCCGGTCGGCTACGTCAGCGGCCAGGCCGAGGATGGCTACGAGCCGGCCTTCGTGCTGGTCACGCCCGACAAGCACTGGCGCGAGGACGGCAGCGGCATCCGCTTCCAGCGTGAGCACCTGCGCCACCTGGTGCCGGCCGGCCGGCTCGACATCGACTCGGTCGGCCTGCTGGTGCTGACCCAGGACGGCCGCATCGCCAAGCAGCTGATCGGCGAGGACAGCACGATCGAGAAGGAGTACCTGGTGCGCGTCGAGCCGCTGGCCGGCCAGCCGCTGTCCGCCGAGGGCCTGCGCCTGCTCAACCATGGCCTCGAACTCGACGGCGAGCCGCTGAAGCCGGCCCGCGTCGAGTGGGTCAACGACGACCAGCTGCGCTTCGTGCTGACCGAGGGAAAGAAGCGCCAGATCCGGCGCATGTGCGAAGCCGTCGGCCTGAAGGTCACCGGCCTGAAGCGCGTGCGCATCGGCCGCGTGATGCTGGGCGACCTGCCGGCCGGCCAGTGGCGCTACCTCGGCGCCGATGAACTCTTCGTGTGAGCCTGCCATGAACGAAGCACCGAAGCCCGCGCAGGAGCTGCCCGCGATCGCCGACAACTGGCTGCAGTGGATGGCCGAGAACCGCCTGCGCGGCTGCACGCCCGAGTCGATGGTCGAGACCATGGTCGCCGCCGGCATGGACCGCGCGCTGTGCACGCAGGCCATCCCGATGCTCGAGGCCGACCCGGTCTACAAGGCCGCGCTGCGCCACCAGAAGCTGCTGACGAAGCTGGAGACGGTGGTCGCCAACCAGCAGAAGCTGTGGGAGATGGCCCCGGGCTACGCCACGGTGGAGAAGCGCGCCGATGTGTCGCGCGACGAGCTGTTCGAGCGCTACATCTGCGGCAGCCGGCCCTTGGTGCTGACCGACGTCGCGGCCGACTGGCCGGCGATGAAACGCTGGTCGCCGGCCGACCTGAAGGCACGCTTCGGCCACCTCGACATCGAGATCCAGGCCGAGCGCAACACCGACCCGCGCTACGAGGAGAACAAGCTGAACCACCGCCAGACGGTGCGGCTGGACGGCTTCGTCGACCGCGTGCTCGCCGGCGGCGCGACCAACGACTACTACATGACGGCCAACAACGAGGCGCTGCGCCGCCCGGAGTTCGCGCCGCTGCTGGCCGACATCGGCTCGCTGCACCCGATCTGCGACCGCGAGCAGTTGCCGCGCCTGTCGTCGTTCTGGTTCGGCCCGGCCGGCACCAACACGCCGCTGCACCACGACACGCTGATGCTGTTCCACACCCAGGTGGTCGGGCGCAAGCGCTGGCGCTTCATCTCGCCGCTGGAAACGCCCCGGCTGTACAACTTCAACAACGTCTTCAGCCCGATCGACATCGACAAGCCCGACCTGGCCCGCTATCCGCTGTTCAGCCAGGTCAAGGTGCTGGAGGTGATCGCCGAGCCGGGCGATACGGTGTTCCTGCCGCTGGGCTGGTGGCACCAGGTGGCGTCGCTGGACGTCAGCCTGTCGTTCTCGTACTCCAACCTCGCGGTGCCGAACCACTACAGCTACAGCAACCCCGACATGCACGAGTGGTGATGGCGGGGCTCAGCGGCTGCGCTCGAGCGAGGCCAGCAGTTCACGTGCTCGCCCGGCCCAGCCGGCATCTGCAACCTTGACCGCCTCGCGCGCGGCTGCCAGCGCCGCGTCGTGCTGGCCGAGTTCGTCGCGCACGCTGGCGAGATTCATCCACGCCGCTGCGCTGGCCGGGTTCAGGCGCGTGGCGTCTTCGAAGGCGCTGGCCGCCGCGGCCCTTTCGCCGCTGGCGTAGAGGCTGTTGCCCAGGCCCATGCGCAGGCTCAGGCTGCCGCCCCAGCGCTGCAGCGCGCTGCGGTAGGCCTGCAGCGCCTGTGCCGGCGGCGCGGCGCGCTCGAAGCCGACGGCCGCCTCGACCACGGCGGCTTCCTCGGCCGTCGCCGGCCAGCGGCCCGGCGGCAGTGCGACGAAGGCCCAGCTGCCGGCGCGCACCCAGGTGTGTTCGAAGGTCGACAGCGGCATCACCGCCCGCTCGGTGGTGCCCGAACGCAGCAGCATGTCGCCGCTGCGCAGGTCGTAGCCGACCACCACCGCGTAGTGCCACAGCGGATACCAGCTGAGGCCGAGGTTGAGCAGCACCACCACCGGCTGCCCGGCCTGCAGTTCGCGCAGCAGCGCCTCCAGCGTGCCGGGCAGGCGCGTCGCGACGGCACCGTGGCGGCGCGCGCCGGCGATCATCTCGATCTGCAGCGTGCCGGTGCGTGCCGGCAGGAAGACCTGTTCGCCGAGCAGCGCCGGCGACGCATCACGCCCGGCCGCGGCCAGCACGGTGGCCAGCGCCGCGGGGCCGCAGTGGTAGTCGGTCTGCGCGAAGAAGGGGGTGGCCGAGAGCTCGACCCGCTCGGCCAGGCCGGGTGGCGGCGCGCGGCGCAGTGTCTCCGTCTGCGCCGCACAGCCGCCGAGCAGGGCCAGCAGCAGCGCGAAGGCGGCGAGCCACCCCCCGCGCGCCTGCGCCCGCATGGCGTCGATCAGCGGATCGAGCGGGTGAACGGGAAGATCTTCGTGAAGCCGAGGATGTCGGTGATCAGCAGCAGCAGGAAGATGAAGACGATGGTGCCGAGGATGTCGCTGGCGCCGGCCGGTGCGGTGTCCAGCGTGTGCGACAGATGAGCGACTTCGGCGTCGGTCAGCGCCGCGATGCGGGCCTGGGCCTGCGCCATGTCGATGCCGCGCTCCTGCAGCGCCGCGGCCACGTCGGTGCGGTTGAGCAGTTCGTTGACGTGCGCGCGCTGCTCGGCAGCGCTGGTGACGCCTTCGCTGGCGGCCACCTGTTCGGTGCTGACCAGCGTCGCCTGCGCGCTGTGCATGAAGCCGGCGAAGCTCAGGCACACGGCGATCAGGCGGGTCATCCAACGGGTCGTGGTCTTCATGGTTTGTCCTTTGTCGAGCTGTGGCTTGCTGTTTATGGTGTGGCACATGGGCAAGCCTCCCATGCGGCCGTCACCATCGTAACAAGCGGACGGGCCGGCAAGTCACCGAATGCAACGGCGGCGGCAGGGTCGTTGCCGCGCTGCTGGTAGGCTCGCGGCATGTCTTCCCCGGTTCCCGCGCGACATGGCATGAGCCCTGCCACGGTCGTGCTGCTGCTGACGCTGCTGCTGGGCATCCAGCCGATCACCACCGACCTGTACCTGCCGGCGCTGCCGACGCTGCAGCAGGACCTGCGCGCCAGCATGGCGGCGACGCAGCTGACGCTGTCGGCGCTGATCATCTGCTTCGGCCTCGCGCAGCTGATCGCCGGGCCGCTGGCCGACCGCTTCGGCCGCCGGCCGGTGCTGCTCGGCGGCCTGGCGCTGTACACGCTGGCCAGCCTGGGCAGCGCGCTGGCGCCGGCGATCGAGTGGCTGGTCGGCTGGCGCGCCGTGCAGGGCGTGGGCATGGCCGCGGCGGTGACCTGCGGCCGCTCGATCGTGCGCGACCTCTACCCGCCGCAGGACGGCGCACGGGTGATGTCCAAGGCGCTCAGCGGCCTGGGCGTGATCGCGATGGCCAGCCCGGCGCTCGGCGGCGTGATGGTGCAGTGGTTCGACTGGCATGCGGCGCTGGGCGTCGTGACGCTGTTCGGCGTCGCCGCGCTGGCCATCGTGGCCTGGCGCTACGAGGAGACCGTGCCGCAGCGCAATCCGCGCGCCACCCAGCTCGGCCCGCTGGCCGTCAACTGGGTGGCGGTGCTGCGCCATCCCGGTTTCCGCGCCTGGACGCTGCTGTCCGGCTTCGCCTACGGCGCGCTGTTCTTCCTGCTCGCCGGCAGTTCCTTCGTCTACATCGGCGTGCTCGGCGTCAGCAAGATCGGCACCGGGCTGATCATGCTGAGCAACTCCTTCGCCTACATCGTCGGCACCTTCTGGTGCCGGCGGCTGCTGGCGCAGCATGGCCTGCGCGGCGCGGTGCGCCGCGGCGCGCTGTTCACGCTGGCCGCCGGCCTGAGCATGGCGGCGCTGGCATTGGCTGGTGTGCATGCGCCCTGGGCGGTGATGCTGCCCTCGTGGCTGTTCTGCATCGGCCACGGTGTGCACCAGCCCTGCGGGCAGACGGGCGCGATCGGGCCGTTCCCCGAGAAGGCCGGTACCGCGGCCTCGCTGTCGGGCTTCTGGATGATGCTGGTGGCCTTCGTGGTCGGCCTGTTCCTCGGCCAGACCGGCGGCGACACGGTCTACCCGATGACGCTGGGCTTCGCGACGCTGGCACTGGCGCTGTGCGCGGTCGCATGGACGCTGGTGCAGCGCCACGGCGAGCCGGCCATCCCGCAGCTGGCCGCACGGGCGACCCCGGCGTGAGCCTGCGCTGCCTTGCACTGGCCGGGCCGACCGCGGCGGGCAAGACCGCTGCCGCGATGGCGATCGCCGACGCCCTGCCGGTGGAGATCGTCAGCGTCGACTCGGCGCTGGTCTACCGCGGCATGGACATCGGCACGGCCAAGCCCAGCGCCGCCGAACGCGCCGCGGTGCCGCACCACCTGATCGACCTGATCGAACCGACACAGTCCTATTCGGCGGCGCAGTTCGTCGCCGACGCACGCGAGTGCATCACGCAGATCGTCGCGCGCGGCCGTTTGCCGCTGCTGGTCGGCGGCACCATGCTGTACTTCAAGGCGCTGTTCGAAGGCCTGGACGAGATGCCGCCAGCCGACGCCGCGGTGCGCGCCGCGCTCGACGCCGAAGCGGCCGAGCGCGGCTGGGCAGCGATGCACGCCGAGCTCGCACGCATCGACCCACCCAGCGCCGCGCGGCTACCACCGGGCGACACGCAGCGCATCCAGCGTGCGCTGGAGGTGTTCCGCATCAGCGGGCGGCCGATCTCGTCGTTCCACCGCGAGCCGCGCGAGGCGACGACGGCGCCGCTGCTCTCGCTCGAACCCGACAGCCGCGCCTGGCTGCACGAGCGCATCGCACAACGCTTCACGCAGATGCTGGCGGCCGGCTTCGTCGACGAGGTGCGCGTCTTGCGTGCACACGGCGACCTGCACGCCGGCCTGCCGTCGATGCGCTGTGTCGGCTACCGGCAGGCCTGGGAGGCGCTGGAAGCGGACGAGCTCGCCATGCTGCCCGAACGCGGCATCGCGGCGACGCGGCAGCTCGCCAAACGGCAGATCACCTGGCTGCGCAGCATGGCCTGGCGCGAGACGGTGGCCTGCGATGCACCGGATGCGATCGGGCAGGTCGTGGCACGCGCCCGGCGCCGCGCCGAGACGCTGATGGAGCGCTGAACGATGCTGCGCCTCGAAGGTCTCGCCAAGCGCTACGGCGGCACGCCGGTGTTCGAGGGCGTCGCCCTCTCGCTCGCGCCGGGCGAGTTCGTCGCGGTGGTCGGCGAGTCGGGCGTCGGCAAGTCGACGCTGCTGAACTGCATCGCCGGGCTGGATACGCTGGATGCTGGCCAGGTGTGGCTCGGCGAGCAGCAGGTCAGCGCGATGACCGAACCCGAGCAGGCGATGCTGCGGCGGCGCGAGCTGGGCTTCGTGTTCCAGGCCTTCCACGTGCTGCCGCACCTGACGGTGGCGCAGAACGTCGCGCTGCCGCTGCTGCTGCTGCACCGTGACGACGACGCGGCCGTGACGCGCGCGCTGGCCGAAGTCGGCCTGGACGGCTTCGGCGAGCGGCTGCCGCAGACGCTCTCCGGCGGGCAGCTGCAGCGCGTGGCGATCGCCCGCGCGCTGGTGCATGGCCCGCGCCTGCTGCTGGCCGACGAACCGACCGGCAACCTCGACGCCGGCACCGCCGAGCGGGTGATGGACATGCTGCTGCGCCAGGCCCACGCGCACGGCTGCGCGTGCCTGCTGGTTACGCACTCGCACGCCGCCGCGGCGCGGGCCGATCGTGTGATGGAGTTGCGCCCGGACGGCCTGTTCGCGGCCTGAGCGGCCGGTCACCTTGAGACGGATCAAGTGCGCGGCAGGCGCAGCCCACCACACTTCGCGCCTTCCACGCCAGCCGGACGCGCCATGCCGATCGAGCTCTACAACCAGAAGGGCCACCAGTGCCTGATGTTCACCGACCTCTGCGAAGAGGGCGGCGAGGTGGTGCAGTCCAACCAGTTCCTGATCGTCGACGGCGACACCGGCGCGATCATCGACCCGGGCGGCAACCTGGCCTACGGCGAGCTGTACCTGGCGATGACACGCTTCTTCCCGCCGCAACAGCTCTCGGCCATCCTCGCCTCGCACGCCGACCCGGACATCATCGCCTCGCTGGACCGCTGGATGACGACAACCAGCAGCGCCAAGGTCTACATCTCGCGCATCTGGGAACGTTTCGTGCCGCATTTCTGCAAGCCGGGCAAGACCACCGGCCGCATCGTCGGCATCCCCGACGCCGGCGCGCGCATTGCGCTGGGCCGCAACGAGCTGGTCGCCCTGCCCGCGCACTTCATGCACTCCGAGGGCAACTTCCAGTTCTACGACCCGGCCAGCCGCATCCTGTTCTCCGGCGATCTCGGCGCCTCGATCATCGGCGGCGAGGCGGCCAAGACCTGGGTCACCACGCTGGCCGGCCACGTGCCGCGCATGGAGGCTTTCCATCGCCGCTACATGGTGTCGAACAAGGTGCTGCGCCTGTGGGCGCAGATGGTCCGCAAGCTGCCGATCGACATGATCGTGCCGCAGCACGGCGCGCCGATGCGCGGCGCCGCGGTGCAGGAGTTCATCGCCTGGATCGAGTCGCTGCCCTGCGGCGTCGACCTGCTGAGCGAACGCGACTACGCGGTGCCCGCGTAGCCGCGGTTCATCGCCTCAGGGCTGCTTGAAGCCCTGCACCGTCTCCCAGGCCACCGCCTGCAGGTGCGCCGCCACGTCGGCCGGCAGCCCGGCTGTGTAGCGGTTGCCGACCGGCGACTGGCCGTAGACCGAGGCCATCACCGTGCAGGCGGCCAGGTAGGTGCCCGCCAGGCTGGGGTGGCGTTTGTCGGCGACGTAGAGATTCAGCTCGGGCCGCCTGGCGATCGACGCGGCGAAGGCCAGGCCGGCCGGCACGACCTTGGCACGGTTGTCGCCCGCGGCCTTCACGTAGGCGGCGGCGAGCTGCGCCGTCATCTCCGGCTTGTCGGCATAGGCCCAGGACATGAAGAACACCGGCTCGGCGCCGTGCTTGCGCACGATTGCGCTGTTCTTCGCCGCGTATTCGGTGAAGAACTTCGACAGCTGAGGATGGATGGGGCACTGGCTGCAGTCCATCATGATCGCCACGTCGAAGGGCTTGTCGAAGCTGTTGAAGACGACGTTGTTGTCGGCATCGAAGGAGTACGAGGCCACGCCGCCGGGCTTGAAGTGGGCCTCCATGTCGTGCCAGTTGATGCCCGAGCCGCTGATCGTCACCGAGGTCGCGCGGTAGCCCTTGACGCCCGGGTTGGCCGCCGCGAGCAGCTGGCCGACATGGCCGTGCATGCTGTTGTTGTAGTAGAAGAAGCTGTTGCCCACCCACAGCGCCGTCTTCGGCGGAGCCGCCGGCGCGGCCGGGGCAGCGGGCGGCGCCGACGTGCAGGCGCCCAGCAAAAGCGTGGCAGCCATCACGATCAGCGCGCGCCAGTGCAATCGATTCATGAGCATGTCTCCCTTTGAGTGTTGTCGCGCCGCAGGTTCTTGCAGCCCGGTGCTCAAGATGATGCGCGATGTGCCGAAAGGACACGAAGTCCGTGTCCCGAATTACCCCATGAAGAGAATCGTCGTCGTCGAGGACCAGGCCGATATCCGCCGCCTGATCCGCTGGTCACTCGAGGAAGGCGGCTACCAGATCTTCGAAGCGGCCAACGGTCGGCTGGGCCTCGACGCGGTGCGCGCGCTGCGCCCCGACCTGCTGCTGCTCGACGTGATGATGCCCGGCGACCTGGACGGCTTCCAGGTCTGCAGCACGCTGCGTGCCGACCCGGCCTTCGCACAGCTGCCCATCGTGCTCTTGACGGCCCGTGCACAGCAGAGCGACCGCAACGCCGGCCAGCAGGCCGGTGCCAGCGACTACCTCGTCAAGCCCTTCAGCCCGATGGTGCTGGCCGACACCGTCGAACGCCTGCTGAAGGCTCGCGCGCCACAATCGGTGCAGTGAGCCTCGCCCCGAACGGCCCCTCCCTCCCTTCTTCGCTGCCGGCGCTGCTGCGCCAGGTGAGCTGGCGCCAGTGGCTGCACCAGCCGCTGCGCCATGCCGTGGCCGTGATGGCCGTGGCGCTGGGCGTGGCGCTGGCCTTCTCGGTGCACCTGATCAACGAGTCGGCACTCGGCGAGTTCAGTGCCGCGGTGCGCCAGGTCAACGGCCAGCCCGACTTCGAACTGCGTGCGCAGCGCGACGGCTTCGACGAGGCCCTGTTCGCGCGTGTCGCCACGCACCCCGGCGTGGCACTGGCCAGCGCGGTGATCGAGCTCGACACGCAGGCGGTCGCGGCCGACGGCAGCAGCGTGCCGCTGCGTGTGGTCGGCCTCGACGCGCTCAGCGCCGCGCCGCTGACGCCGGCGCTGAGGCCGCGCCCGGCCGAGGGCGCGGACCGGCTGGCCATCGTCGATCCGGACGCGGTCTTCCTCAACGCCGCGGCGATGCAGCGGCTCGGCGACCCGGCCACGCTGCGGCTGCGGGCCGGCAGCGGCGGCATGAGCTTCAGCGTGCGCGGCCGCGTGCTCGCCGACGGGCCGCCGCTGGCGGTGCTGGACCTCGCCGGCGCGCAGGCCGCGTTCGGCTGGCTGGGCCGCCTCAGCCGCATCGACCTGCGCCTGGTGCCCGGCACCGACCGCGACAGGCTGCTGCGCGAGCTCGCGCTGCCCGCCGGCGTGCGCGCCGCCGCGCCGGACGAGGCCGCGCAGCGCGTCTCCAACGTCTCGCGCGCCTACCGCGTCAACCTCACCGTGCTGGCCCTGGTGGCGCTGTTCACCGGCGCCTTCCTGGTGTTCTCGATCCTGTCGCTGTCGGTGGCGCGTCGCCTGCCGCAGCTGGCGCTGCTCGGCGTGCTCGGGCTGTCGGCCCGCGAGCGCCTGGCTTGGATGCTGGCCGAATCGGCCCTGCTCGGGCTGCTCGGCAGCACGCTGGGCCTTGCGCTCGGGACCGGACTGGCCGCGCTGGCGCTGCGCCTGCTCGCCGGCGATCTCGGCGGCGCCTACTTTCCCGGCGTGACACCGACGCTGCAGTTCAGCGCCGGTGCGGCCGCGGTGTATGGCGCGCTCGGCGTGATCGTCGCGGTGGCCGGCGGCTGGCTGCCGGCGCGCACCGCGCAGCGCATCGCCCCCGCGCAGGCGCTCAAGGGCCTGGGCGACGCGCACCGCCAGCGCGGCCCGCGGTGGGTCGGGCCGGCGCTGCTGGCGCTGGGGCTGCTGCTGACGCAGCTGCCGCCGGTCGCCGAAGTGCCGCTGGCCGCCTACGTCTCGGTGGCCTGCCTGCTGCTCGGTGGCATCGCCTGCGTGCCGGCAATGGTGGACGCGCTGCTGCGCGGTATCCGCCCGCCCCGCCATGCACTGCTGCTGCTGGCCGTGCAGCGTGCCCGCCACGAGCGTGGCAGCGCAACGATCGCGGTGGCCGGCGTGGTCGCCAGCCTGGCGCTGGCCGTCGCGCTGACGGTGATGGTGACCAGCTTCCGCGAGGCAGTGACGCAATGGCTCGACAGCGTGCTGCCGGCCGACCTCTACGCACGCGCGGCGCCGGGCGGCGGGGCCGATGCAGTGTTCGTCACCGATGCGCTGGTCGAGCAGGTGCGTGCGCTGCCCGGTGTGGCGCGCGTCGAGGGCCAGCGTGCGGCGAGCGTGCAGCTCGATCCGCAGCGCCCGGCGGTGGCGCTGCTCGCGCGGCCGCTGACCGACCCCGCGCAGCGCCTGCCGCTGCTCGGCCAGTTGCTGAACGCACCCGCCGGCCTGCTGCCGGTCTACGCCAGCGAGCCGCTGGCCAACGTCTATGGGCTGCATGCCGGGGCGCGCTTCGAGCTGCCTCTGCCCGACGGCCGTCGCGAGCCGGCGTTCGTGCGCGGCGTCTGGCGCGACTACGCGAGGCAGCACGGCGCGATCGCGATCGACGCGGCCGACTACCGCCGCCTGAGCGGTGACCTGCGCCTCAACGACCTGGCGCTGTGGCTGGCACCGGGAGCCGATGCCGCCGCGCTGCCCGATCGCATCCGCCAGCTCGCCGGGCCCGACGCCGCGCTGGAGTTCGCCTCGGCCGGCGAGATCCGCGCGCTGTCGCTGCGCATCTTCGATCGCAGCTTCGCAGTGACCTACTGGCTGCAGGCGGTGGCCATCGTCATCGGCCTGGTCGGCATCGCGGCGAGCTTCTCGGCGCAGGTGCTGGCGCGGCGCCGCGAGTTCGGCCTGCTCGCCCACCTGGGGCTGACCCGTGCGCAGGTGCTGGCGGTGGTCGCCGGCGAAGGCGCGCTGTGGAGCATGGCCGGCGTGCTGCTCGGGCTGCTGCTGGGCATCGCGGTCAGCGCGGTGCTGGTGCACGTGGTCAACCCGCAGAGCTTCCACTGGACCATGCAGCTGCTGCTGCCCTGGGGCCGCCTGGCCGCGCTGTGCCTGGCGATGGCGGCCGCCGGCACGCTGACGGCCTGGTGGGCCGGCCGCGCCGCCGGTGCCAGGCAGGCCGCGCTGGCGGTCAAGGAGGACTGGTGAGGCGCCGCCACCTGCTGCTGTGCCCGCTGGCGCTGCCGGCGTGGTCGGCGAGCGGCCGCGCCGGTGCAGCGCGGCCGTCAACTCGCCTTCCCGCGCGACCACGGTTCGCACCCCGATGCGCGCACCGAATGGTGGTACGCCACCGGCTGGCTGGCCGCAGCGGGCGAGAGCGAACCGCTGTTCGGCTTCCAGGTCACCTTCTTCCGCTCGCGCACCGACGTCGCCGCCGACCACCCGAGCCGCTTCGCCGCGCGCCAGCTGGTGTTCGCCCACGCCGCGCTGAGCGACCTCGGCGCACGGCGTCTGCGCCACGACCAGCGCATCGCGCGCGCCGGCTTCGAGATCGCCCGCGTCGACGAGGCCGACACGCGGGTGGCGCTGCGCGGCTGGAGCTTCGAGCGCGCGGGCGCGATCGACGCGAGTGTCTATCGCACCCGCATCACCAGCGAGGCGGCCGGCTTCGGATTCGAGCTCGAACTCGCCGCCACGCAGCCGCTGCTGCTGCAGGGCGAGGCCGGCTTCTCGCGCAAGGGCCCGCAGCCCGAGCAGGCCAGCCACTACTACAGCCAGCCGCAGCTGGCGGTGCGCGGCACGCTGACCCGCGAGGGCCGGTCGCAGCCGGTGCAGGGCCGGGCCTGGCTGGACCACGAATGGAGCGAGGCCATCCTCGCCGCCGACGCGGTCGGCTGGGACTGGATCGGCATGAACCTGCTGGACGGCAGCGCGCTGACCGCCTTCCGCCTGCGCCGCGCCGATGGCAGCGCGCTGTGGGCAGGCGGCAGCTTCCGGCGCGCCGCTGGCGCAGTGGAGGTGTTCGCACCCGAGGCCATGCGCTTCGAGCCCGGCCCCGGCTGGACCAGCCCGCTCTCGCAGGCCCGCTACCCGATCGACTGGCGCATCGACACACCGGCCGGCCGCTTCCGCGTGCGCGCCCTGCTCGCCGACCAGGAACTCGACAGCCGCGCCAGCACCGGCGCGATCTACTGGGAAGGGCTGTCGGAGCTGCTCGACGAGTCGGGCCAGCGCATCGGCCTGGGCTACCTGGAGATGACCGGCTACGCAGCACGCTTGCGCCTGTGAGTTGCGGCAGGCGAGGGGCTGTCACTCCCCGCGGACTTGCCGCGCGTCAAGCCCGTCGGCCGCAGCTGCGCGCAGACTGAGCACATTACAGAACGGAGACAAGCCATGGCGCAGTTCATCGATTCCATCGAGGCGGCGGTCGATCGTGTGCTCGACAGCGTCGACGGTGACATCGTGCTCGGCATCCCGCTGGCCATCGGCAAGCCGAATCCCTTCGTCAACGCGCTGTACCGGCGCATCAAGGGCAACCCGGCGCGCCGGCTGCGCATCGTCACCGCGCTGTCGCTGGAGAAGCCGGTCGGCAAGAGCGAGCTGGAACAGCATTTCCTCGGGCCACTGGTCGAGCGGGTGTTCGAGGACTACCCCGACCTGGCCTACGTGAAGGACCTGCGCGCCGGCACGCTGCCGCCGAACGTCGAGGTGCGCGAGTTCTTCATGAAGACCGGCGACTACCTGGGCAACTCGGCCGCGCAGCAGAACTACATCTCGACCAACTACACCTTCGTCGCCCGCGACATGGCGGTGCAGGGCATGAACGTGATCGCGCAGGCGGTCGCCGCGCGCGGCGAAGGCGAGGCGCTGCGCCTGTCGCTGTCGAGCAACCCCGACGTGGTGCTGGAGGTGGTCGAGAAGCTGCGCGCTGCCGGCCAGCCGCTGCTGACGGTCGGCGTGATCAACCAGAAGATGCCCTTCATGCCCAACGGCGCCGAGGTCGGCCCCGAGTTCTTCGACCTCGTGGTCACCGACCCGGCCGGCACGCATGCGGTGTTCGCGCCGCCGAACAACAAGGTCAGCGCGGCCGACTACGCGATCGGCCTGCACGCCTCCAGCCTGGTGGCCGACGGCGGCACGCTGCAGATCGGCATCGGCTCGCTGGGCGACGCCATCGCGCAGGCGCTGATCGTGCGCGACCGCCACGGCGACGAGTACCGCCGCATCCTCGGATCGATCAGCCCCGACGGCCTGGCCGGCCGCGAGCTCGACCGCTTCGACCAGGGCCTGTACGGCTGCTCGGAGATGTTCGTCAACGGCTTCCTGAAGCTGATCGAGGCCGGCATCATCCGCCGCGAGGTTTTCGGCGACACCGTGCTGCAGCAGCTGCTCAACGACGGCGAGATCGACGAGGTGGTGAACGCCGGCGACGCTAACGCGCGCTGCTGCGCCGCGGCCGCATCCGCTCACCGCTGGACGCCGCCGACCTCGCCTACCTGACCCACTGGGGCGTGCTGCGCGAAGGCGTGCGGCTGGACGGCGACGCGCTGGTGCTGGGCGACGCGCGGCTGCGCAACGACCTGATCGCCGCCGACAACCTGGAGCGCATCGGCGCCGCGTTGCTCGGCAGCCGCCTCACCCACGGCATCTTCATGACCGGCGGCTTCTTCCTCGGCCCGCGCGATTTCTACGAGCGGCTGCGCACCATGCCGCCGCAGGAGCTGGCGAAGATCGACATGACGCGCATCGACTTCATCAACCAGCTCTACTCCGAGAACGGCGGCCAGGGCGACCTGAAGCGTGCGCAGCGGCGCAAGGCGCGCTTCATCAACACGACGATGATCGTCACGCTGCTCGGGGCGGCCTGCAGCGATGCGCTCGAATCGGGCCAGGTGGTCAGCGGCGTCGGCGGGCAGTACAACTTCGTCGCGATGTCGCATGCGCTGCCCGACGCGCGGCTGCTGATGATGCTGCGCGCCACCCACGACAACAAGGACGGGCTGAAGAGCAGCATCGTCTGGAGCTACGGCCACGTGACCATCCCGCGCCACCTGCGCGACATCGTCATCACCGAGTACGGCGTCGCCGACCTGCGCGGTCAGAGCGACAGCGAGGTCGTCAAGCGGCTGATCGCGGTGGCCGACTCGCGCTTCCAGGACGAGCTGATCCGCGAGGCCAAGGCGCACGGCAAGCTGGAAGCCGGCTACGAACTGCCCGAGCGCTACCGCCACAACCTGCCGCAGGCGCTGGAGGACAAGCTGCACCCCTGGGCCCAGGCCGGCCTGCTGCCGGACTTCCCGTTCGGCACCGACCTGAGCGAGGACGAACTGCACATCGTGCGTGCGCTGAAGAAGCTCAAGCACGCCACGCAGCACCCCGGCGAATTGCTGACGATGGCGATCAGGAGCCTGTGGGAAGGCAAGGAAGCGCCGCTGCCCTACCTCGAGCGCCTCGGCCTGGCCGAGACACACAGCTTCAAGGACGCCTTCGTCAGGCGGCTGTTCGCCGGCAACCTGTAGCCGCCGTGCGCCGGCTCACGGCAAACTGCGTTCGCAGGTGACACCGGCGTCAATGGGCTCCGCCGGCATCGACCGGCGCGGCATTGCGCCTGGGCGCGGTCAGCCAGACCATCACGATCATCACCAGGAACAGCCCGGCCGAGAGCCGGAACAGGTCGGTGGCGGCCATCGTGTAGGCCTGCTGGTCGATCAGGCGGTTCAGCGTCGCCGAGGCCTGTGCGGGGTCGAGCCCGGCCGCACCGAGCTGCGCCAGTGCCTGCGTCGCCGCGCCGTTGCCCGGGTTGACCTGCTCGGCCAGGTGGGCGTGGTGCATGATGGCCCGGTCCTCCCACAGCGTGGTGAAGATCGAGGTGCCCATCGCGCCGGCGGTGATGCGCACGAAGTTCGACAGGCCCGAGGCGGCCGGCATCTGCTCCGGCGTCAGGCCGCTGAACACGATGGCCTGCAGCGGGATGAAGAAGAAGGCCATCGCGACGCCCTGCACCAGCGTCGGCAGCAGCACGGTCGCGAAGGTCGACTGGGCGTTGAACTGCGAGCGCATCCACAGCACCAGCGCGAAGACGACGAAGGCCACCGTCGCCAGCTTGCGCGGGTCGATGCGCGAGACGTTCTTGCCCACCCAGGGCGACAGCAGGATCGCGAACAGCCCGACCGGCGCCATCGCCAGGCCTGCCCAGGTGGCGGTGTAGCCCATGTACTGCTGCAGCCACAGCGGCAGCAGCACGACGTTGCCGAAGAACAGGCCGTAGGCCACCGCCAGCGAGACCGTGCCGAGCGCGAAGTTGCGCCGTGCGAACAGGCGCAGGTTGACGATCGGGTGGTGGTCGGTCAGCTCCCAGACCAGGAAGAAGGCCAGGCCCACCACGGCGACGACGGCGAGCGTGACGATCTGCCCGGAGGCGAACCAGTCGAGCTCCTTGCCCTTGTCGATCATGATCTGCAGCGCGCCGACCCACAGCACCAGCAGGCCCAGGCCGATGCTGTCCAGCGGCACCTTGCGCGGGCCGGGGTCGCGCGTGCGGTAGATCGACCAGGCCAGTGCGGCGGCGAACAGGCCGACCGGCACGTTGATGTAGAAGATCCACGGCCAGGAGATGTTGTCGGTGATCCAGCCGCCGAGCAGCGGCCCCATCACCGGCGCGACCAGCGTGGTCATCGCCCACATCGCCATTGCCGTGCCGGCCAGCAGCGGCGGGTAGCTGGCCAGCAGCAGCGTCTGCGACAGCGGGATCATCGGCCCGGCCACCAGGCCCTGCAGCACGCGGAAGAAGATCAGCGACTCGATGTTCGGCGCCATGCCGCACAGCCACGAGGTCAGCACGAACAGCAGCACGCTGGCGACGAACAGGCGCACCTGGCCGAAGCGCTGCGTCAGCCAGCCGGTCAGCGGCACGGCGATCGCGTTGGCGACGCCGAACGAGGTGATGACCCAGGTGCCCTGCGCCGGGCTGACGCCCATGTCGCCGGCGATCGCCGGGATCGACACGTTGGCGATCGACGAGTCGAGCACGTTCATGAACGTCGCCAGCGACAGCGCCAGCGTGCCCAGCACGCGCGCGCTGCCCTCGAGCGGAGGGAAGGCCACGCGGGCCGGTGCGGCAGGCGCGGGCGGCGCCGGCCGCGCCGGTGCCGCGTCGTCGGCGGTGACGGCAGCGTTGCTCACGAGCGTGTCTTCGCCAGCACGGCCAGCTTGGCACCCGACGCGGCCTGCGCGGGCGCGCTCGCCGGGCCATGCGCCGCAGCGCGGCCGAGGTTGGCGGCGATGATGCCGTTGACCAGCTTGTCGGCCTCGGCACGCGGCGCCTCGAAGGCCTGGGTCGTGCTGCTGCGGGCGACCGCGGCGCCGAGCAGCGGCGCGCCGTCCTGCGGCGCGACGTCGACCGTCGCCTCCATCGACAGGCCGACACGCAGCGGGTGTTCGGCGAGCTGCTTGGCATCGAGCTCGACACGCACCGGTACGCGCTGCACCACCTTGATCCAGTTGCCGGTGGCGTTCTGCGCCGGCAGCAGCGCGAAGGCCGCGCCGGTGCCGGCGCCGACGCCGGCGATGCGGCCGTCGTACTCGACCTTGTTGCCGTACAGGTCGGCGGTCAGCCTGACCGGCTGGCCGATGCGCATGCGGCGCAGCTGCACTTCCTTGAAGTTCGCTTCCACCCACACCTGCTCGAGCGGGATCACCGTCATCAGCGGCGTGCCGGCGGCGATGCGCTGGCCGACCTGCACGGTGCGCTTGGCGATCTGGCCCGACACCGGTGCCGGCAGCTCGGCGCGCTGCACCGCCAGCCAGGCCTCGCGCACCGCGGCGGCGGCACGTTCGACGTTGGGGTGCTTGTCGACCGCGGTGCCGTCGGTCAGCGCCTGGTTGCCCAGCGCCTGCTCGCGCGCCGCGGCCAGCGCGGCCTGCGCCGCGGCCAGCGCACTCTTCGCGCCGGACAGCGTGGTCTCGGCGTGCTTCATTTCCTCGCCGCCGACGGCACCGCTGGCCAGCAGCGGCTGGCGGCGCGCGACGTCGTCGCCGGCACGCGCGACATCGGTCTGCAGCCGGGCGACCTCGGCCTCGCGGGTGCGCACCGTGGCCGCCAGCGTCGCGTTGTTGGCGTACAGCGTGCGCACCTCGCGCACCGTCTGTGCCAGCTGAGCTTCGGCGCGCTCCAGCGCGAGCTGCGCGTCGGCGGTGTCCAGCTTCACCAGCGGCTGGCCGGCCTTGACGATGTCGGTGTCGTCGGCCAGCACGGCCAGAACGGTGCCGCCGACCTGCGGCGTGATCTGCACCACCGGCGCCTGCACGTAGGCGTTGTCGGTCGCTTCGTGGTGGCGCAGCACGGTGGCCCAGTAGGCGCCATAACCGAGGCCGGCGAGCAGCGTGACGCCGGCGACGGCCAGCAGCGCCGGGCGGCGGCGCGACGGCGCGATGGCCGGCGCGGGCGCCGACGCAGCGGCGGGGCGGGTGTTGTCTTGGTTCGAGCTCATGATGATCCCTCTTCTGTTCTTCGCGGGCCGCTCAGGCCTCGTGGTAGCCGCCGCCGAGCGCACGCGCCAGCGCGACTTCGGCCGCCAGGTGGCGCGCCTTCAGGTCGGCCGCGGCGCGACGCTGCGTCAGCACGTTGGTCTGCGCGGTCAGCACGGTCAGGAAGTTGCCCAGGCCGGCCTGGTAGCGCTGCACGGCCAGGTCGAAGGCCGCATCGGCGGCGCCGGTCGCCTCGGCCTGGGCGCGCTGCTGGCGCTCCAGCGACTGCAGGCTGCCGACCTCGTCGGCGACCTCGCGCAGCGCACGCAGCAGCGTGGCGTTGTAGGCGTCGATCGCGGCGTCGGCATCGGCCCGCTTGCTGTCGAGCTGGGCGCGCAGCCGGCCGCCGTCGAACAGCGGCAGGTGCAGCGCCGGCCCGGCGCCGAAGGTCCGCGAGCCGGCCTCGACGAAACGGTCCAGCCCGAGGCTGGACAGGCCGACGAAGGCGACCAGGTTGACGTTCGGATAGAACTGCGCACGCGCGACGGCGATCTCCTTGCCCGCGGCGTCGACACGCCAGCGCTGCGCGACCAGGTCGGCGCGGCGGCCGATCAGGTCGGCCGGCAGCGTCGCCGGCAGCGCGGCGGAGCGCACGCCGGCCAGCGTCGGCGCCAGCGTGGCGTAGGCCTGCGGCCCCTGCCCGGCCAGTTCGGCCAGTGCGTGGCGGGCACGCAGCGCGGCTTCGTCGAGGGCCTCGATCTCGACCTGCGTCTGCGCGATCAGGCCCTCGGCCTGGCGCAGCTCGACGCGCGTGTCGAGGCCGGCGGCGATGCGCTGGCGAACCAGCGCCAGGATCTGCTCGCGCTGCTGCAGCGACTCGGCGGCCAGGCGGCGGTTCTCGAGCAGACGCGCCAGGTTGAAGTAGGCCGACGCGACGTTGCCGGCCAGCAGCACACGCGCGGCCTGTGCATCGGCCTGCGCGGCGCGGCTCTGGCCGATCGCCGCATCGAGCGCGGCGCGCTGGCGGCCGAACAGGTCGAGCTCCCAGCCGACGCCGATCTGCGCGCTGTTGTTCCAGTGGATGGTGCCGGCCAGCGGCGCCGGCACCAGGCCGTTCTCGGTGAAGCGCTGGTCGCTCAGTTCGACCGACAGGTTGGCCTGCGGCTGGTGGGCGGCGCCGGTGGCGTCGACGGCCGCCTGCGCGACGCGCACACGCTCGCCGGCGCTGGCCAGCGTCGGCGAGGCAGCCAGCGCCTGGGCGACGATCGCATCGAGCTGGGCATCACCCCAGGCGCTCCACCAGGTCGGGGCGGGCCAGTCCGCGGTGCTCGCGCTGGCACCGAGCGCAGCGGGTTCGAGCACCGCGCGCGGTGCGGTGGCGGCGCCGGGGCTGGCGCAGCCGGCCAGCCAGAACACCGAAGCCAGTGCCGAGGTCAGCACGGCCAGGCGCAAGGCGGTGCCGTTCATGCAGCCTCCTGCTGGGCTTGCAGTGCCTGGCCGTTGGCACTCATGCGCTCGATCAGCTTGAGCAGTTGCTTCCAGTCGCGTTCGCTGAAGCCGGCCAGGAAATCGTTGTTGACGGCGGCCAGCACGTGCGGGATGTGCGCCGCGGCTTCTTCGCCGGCGGCGGTCAGGCGCAGGTGCACGACACGGCGGTCCGACGCCGAGCGCACACGTTCGATCAGGCCCTTGCTTTCCACCCGGTCGAGCATGCGGGTGATCGCGCCGGCGTCGATGCCGGTCTCGCGGGCCAGCTCGATCGCCGTGGTGGCGCGGCCGCTGCGGATCATCCACAGCGGCTTCCATTGCGCGTCGGTCATGCCATGCCGGGCCATGCGCGTCTCGACCTCGCGGCGCATCAGCTGCATCAGCTTGAAGACCTGGTGGCCGACACTTTCCGCCACGTCGTAGCGGTGACCGTCGTAGGGGGTGAACTTGTCATCCATCGGAGGCGCCCGGGCCGCCTTATCAGCAGCCCAAGCAATCATTGCGTAGGCAAATTTTGCCGGAGCATCTATTCCCGAGTGGCAACAGGGGCTTTCGCCCCGGCCGCCTAGACTCGCCGCATGTCCGCCATCGCCCCGCCCGCCGCCGACGCCGGCGCACCGCCCGAGGCGCCGGCCGCCACGCGCCAGGTGCGCTCGCTGTCCGGCCTCGCCCCTTTTCTTCACCCCTACCGCGGCCGCATCGTGCTGGCCGGGCTGTTCCTGGTGCTGGCCGCGCTGACCACGCTGGTGCTGCCGGTCGCGCTGAAGTCGCTGATCGACCAGGGCATCGTCGCGGCCGACCCGGGCGAACGCATCATGGCGCTGCGCGGCCACTTCTTCGCGCTGTTCGGCGTCGGCGTCGCGCTCGGCGTGTTCTCGGCGGCGCGTTTCTACATGGTCACCTGGCTGGGCGAGCGTGTCACCGCCGACCTGCGCAACGCCGTCTACGCCCATGTGCTGGAGCAGAGCCCGCAGTTCTTCGAGACCACGCAGACCGGCGAGGTGCTGTCGCGCCTGACCACCGACACGACGCTGGTGCAGACCGTCGTCGGCTCCAGCCTCAGCATGGGCCTGCGCAACACGGTGATGGGCATCGGCGCGATGGCCATGCTGATCGTCACCAACCCCTACGTGATGTCGCAGGTGCTCGGCACGCTGGTGCTGGTGGTGCTGCCCAGCCTGTGGCTCGGCCGGCGCGTGCGCAAGCTCAGCCGCGCCAGTCAGGACCGCGTGGCCGACTCCAGCGCGATCGCCGCCGAGGTGCTCAACGCGATTCCCGTGGTGCAGAGCTACGTGCAGGAGCGCCGCGAGGCGGCCCGCTTCGACGCCGCCACCGAGAACGCCTTCGAGACCGCGCGCAAGCGCACGCGGGTGCGCTCCTTCCTCGTCGCCTTCATCATCAGCGCCACCTTCGGCGCGCTGCTGTGGGGCCTGTACCAGGGCACGCAGGCGGTGCTGGCCGGGCAGATGAGCGCCGGCCACCTGGCGCAGACCGTGGTCTACGTGACCATCCTGGTCAGTTCGGTGGCGGTGCTGTCCGAGGTCTATGGCGACCTGCTGCGCGCCGCCGGCGCGACCGAGCGGCTGATGGAACTGCTGGCCTCGCGCTCGGCGATCGCCGAGCCGGCACAGCCGCGTGCGCTGCCAGCCACGCGCGGAGGCTCGTCGCTGGCGCTGCGCGACGTGGTATTCCGCTATCCCTCGCGGCCGCAGCAGGCGGCGCTGTCGCATGTCGACCTGGTCGTGCAGCCGGGCGAGACGGTTGCGCTGGTCGGCCCCAGTGGCGCCGGCAAGAGCACGGTGTTCCAGCTGCTGCTGCGCTTCTACGATGTTGCCGGTGGCACGGTCGAGGTCGACGGCGTGCCGGTGCGCGAGGCCTCGCTGTCGGCGCTGCGCCAGCGCATCGGCATCGTGCCGCAGGACAGCGTGATCTTCTCCGCCAACGCGATGGAGAACATCCGCTACGGCCGGCCCGAGGCCAGCGACGCCGAGGTGATCGCCGCTGCCAAGGCCGCCTTCGCGCACGACTTCATCAGCGCGCTGCCCGAGGGCTACCAGACCTTCCTCGGCGAGCGCGGCGTGCGCCTGTCGGGCGGCCAGAAGCAACGCATCAGCATCGCCCGCGCGATGCTGAAGAACCCGCCGCTGCTGCTGCTCGACGAGGCGACCAGCGCGCTCGACGCCGAGAGCGAACGCATGGTGCAGGCAGCGCTGGAGTCGGCGATGAAGGACCGCACGACGCTGGTCATCGCGCACCGGCTGGCCACGGTGCAGCGCGCCGATCGCATCGTCGTGCTCGAGGCCGGGCGCATCGTCGAGAGCGGCACGCATGCACAACTCGCCGAGGCCGGTGGCCTGTATGCGCGTCTGGCCGCCCTGCAGTTCGATCAGGATCAAGCCTGAAACACAAAGTCACCGTCGCGCCCGTGGTCGGTCGAACCCGGCCTGCGTTACTGTGGTCGAATCGCGCCCGGTGCGTTGGGCGCCCTGACGAGGAGATCCGCATGAAGACGACACGAACCACCCAGATCACCCTGGCCACGCTGGCGGCCGCTGCGCTGCTGGCCGGCTGCGAGAACATGAGCGAACGCCAGAAGGGCACCGCCACCGGCGCGGCCATCGGCGCCGTGGTCGGCGGCGTGCTGAGCTCGGCCACCGGCGGCAAGGCCGGCACCGGCGCGGTGGTCGGCGGCGCGGTCGGCGCGGTGGCCGGCAACCTGTGGTCCAAGCGCATGGAAGAGAAGCGCGCGGCGATGGAGCAGGCCACGCAAGGCACCGGCATCGAGGTCGCGCGCACGCCGCAGAACGAGCTGAAGGTCAACGTGCCGAGCGACTTCTCGTTCGACGTCGGCCGCTCGGCGATCAAGCCGCAGATGCGCCCGGTGCTCGATCAGTTCGCGCAGGGACTGGACCCGACCATGCGCGTGCGCATCGTCGGCCACACCGACAGCACCGGCAGCGACGCGATCAACAACCCGCTGTCGGTCGACCGCGCACAGAGCGTGCGCGACTACCTGGCCGGCCGCGGGGTGGCGCCGGCGCGTGTCGAGACCACCGGCCGCGGCTCGCACGAGCCGGTGGCCGACAACGGCAGCGATGCCGGCCGCGCGCAGAACCGCCGCGTCGAGATCTTCCTGCGCGAGCCTGCTCCGCAGGGTTGAGCCCATCGGCGCGCTCCGGCGGAGCGCGCCCTAGAATCCGGCCGATGCAGAACATCGTGTCGCCTCGCCCGGTCCGCTCGCAGTACGAAGACTTCATGCGCCATGTGCACACGCACGGCGTGGTGAAGGCGGACCGCACCGGCACCGGCACACGAAGCGTGTTCGGCCACCAGATGCGCTTCGACCTGCGCGAGGGCTTCCCGCTGGTCACCACCAAGAAGGTGCACCTGAAGTCCATCATCCTCGAACTGCTGTGGTTCCTGCGCGGCGACTCGAACGCGCGCTGGCTGCAGGAGCGCGGCGTGACGATCTGGGACGAGTGGGCCCAGCCGGACGGTGACCTCGGTCCTGTCTACGGCGTGCAGTGGCGCTCGTGGCCGACACCCGACGGCGGCCACATCGACCAGATCGCCGAGGTGGTGCGGCAGCTCAAGACCAACCCGGATTCGCGGCGCATCATCGTCAGCGCCTGGAACGTCGCCGAGCTGCCGAAGATGGCGCTGATGCCCTGCCACGCCTTCTTCCAGTTCTACGTCGCCGAGGGACGGCTCTCCTGCCAGCTCTACCAGCGCAGCGCCGACATCTTTCTCGGCGTGCCCTTCAACATCGCCAGCTACGCGTTGCTGACCCACATGCTCGCGCAGCAATGCGATCTCGAGGCCGGCGACTTCATCTGGACCGGCGGCGATTGCCACATCTACAGCAACCACGCCGAGCAGGTCGAGCTGCAGCTGTCGCGCACGCCGCACCCCTACCCGCTCCTGAACATCAAGCGCCGGCCGGCGTCGATCTTCGACTACGTGTACGAGGACTTCGAGGTGCTGGAGTACCAGCACCACGCACCGATCAAGGCGCCGGTGGCGGTCTGAGCGGCGCGCTCAGTCGCGCTTGAGCCAGAGGTCGGCAATCACCGGCCGGTGCGCCGAGGCCTGCGATCCGCCGACGAAGCACTGGTTCACGCCGATCTGCGCGCTGACCATCACATGGTCGATGCGCAGGAACGAGAAGCGCGTGCGCAGCGAATGCCCGAAGCTGTAGCCATAGCCGAAGCCTGCGCTGGCGAAGCTGTCGCGCAGGCCGGCATCGCGCAGCCGCGCCAGCACCGGCGACGAATCCGGCGCGTTGAGGTCGCCCGCCAGCACCAGCGGGCGCGGGTGGGCCGTCAGGTCCTGGGCCAGGCGGTGCGACTGGATGGATCGCATCGCGAAGTTCTCCTGCCACTCGTCGAGCCCGCCCAGGCGCTCGTGCCGCGTCGCATTGAGACCCTCGCGCGGCGACAGCAGGTGGGCGTTGGCCAGGTCGAACTCGACACCGTGGGCGGTGATCGTGCACAGCACGTAGTGGTGGCCTTCGCCGGGGAAGGAGATGTCGCCGGAGCGGCAGTCGCGCATCGGGTGGCGGCTGGCGACCAGGTACTGGCCGGAGATGTGCACCTGGCGTTCGCCCAGCGCGGCCTTGAACGGCGCCGGCAGGTCCTCGGGCCGGTTGGCCAGCCCGGCGTCCTGCAGGGCCAGCACGTCCGGGTCGTGCAACGCGATCTCCCAGGCGATGCGCGCGTAGCCACCGGGCTTGTCGTCGGCCAGGTAGGCCTTGATGTTGAAGCTCATCACGCGCAGCGGCGCGTGCCCCTCGTCGCCATCGTGATGCAACTGCAGGTCCATCACGGCAACCAGCACGACGAGCGTCGCACCCAGCGCCGCCAGGCGCCAGCGCCACGACAGCCGCAGCGACAGCACGAGTGCGAGCAGCGCCGGCGCCAGGTAGGCGGGGTACGGCAGGTAGCGCGCCAGTTCGATCCACCAGGTGGACTCGGTGCCGGCCACGAACGCCAGCCAGACGAGCAGAACCGCCAGCACGCACAGCGCGCTGACGGTCTTGACGACGGTGGTGGCGAGTGGTCGGGTCACGCGTGGTGCACGGCGGCCGGCGAGCCGATGCGCGGCCCGATCGCCGCAGGGTTGTGTGGTGGAGCTGGGGGGAATCGAACCCCCGTCCGCAAGCCATCGCTGGCCAGTTCTACATGCGTAGCTGTCTGATTTGAATCTCGCGGTTGAAGTCGCGCAGCAGCACGCTACTTCACCCGCCAGTCACTAGATCTCGCGCCTAGCCGAGTGACCCGGCCGGGCGCCAGCCAATGTGTATGACCTCGCAGTCTTCAGGTTACCCCTCAGACCCAGCCCATCGGCCAACTGTTGCGAGGCTCACCGGTTTTAAGCGGCGAGGGCGTACGAAGAATCGTTCGCAGTTACTTTGTTTCCAGTGGATTTACGAGCGGACTGGTGCTCGGCATGCCCTGAACCAACTCCGCACCCACGTCGAAGCCAGGTCAGCCCCAGAACGGGTAGTTTAGGCCAAGGCCAGCAGTTGCAAGAGCGCGGCCGGCGATTCGATGACGTGCTGAGCGCCCCAGGCCTCGATCGTTTCGCCTTCGCCCAGATAACCCCAGGCGGCGGCGACGGTGACCATGCCGGCGGCGCGGCCGGCCTGCACGTCGCGCAGGTCGTCGCCGACGTAGACACACTCGCCGGGCGCCACGCCGATGCGGCGCGCCGCCTCGAGCAGCGGCGCGGGGTGCGGCTTGGCGTGCGGCGTGGTGTCACCGCAGACCAGCGTTGCGGCCTGGTCGAGCAGGCCCAGCGCGCGCACCAGCGGCTCGGAGAAGCGGGTCGCCTTGTTGGTGACGATGCCCCAGGGCCGCCCTTCGCGCTGCAGCGCGTCCAGCACCGGCTGCATGGCCGCGAACACGCGCGTCTCGCGCGTCATGCGCGCCTCGTAGCGCTGCAGGAACTCGTCGCGCAGCGTCTCGAACTCGGCGTCGCCCGGCTGCACCTGCAGCGCCCGGCCTAGCATGCCGCGCGCCCCGGCGCCGACCATCGGCCGGAAGTGCGACAGCGGCAGCGGCGGCAGGCCGCGTGCGCAGCGCATGTCGTTGCCCGCGCCGGCGAGGTCGGGCGCGCTGTCGATCAGCGTGCCGTCGAGGTCGAACAGCACTGCGCGCACGGCCAGCGTCATGCCGGCTTCCTGCACGCGATCATGTAGTTGACGCTGGTGTCGGCCGACAGCCAGTAGCGGCGCGTGAGCGGGTTGTATTCGAGGCCGCGCATGCCCTGCGGGTCGAGCCCGGAGGCACGCGCCCAGCCGGTCAGCTCGCTGGGGCGGATGAAGCGGGCGTACTCGTGGGTGCCCTTGGGCAGCAGCTGCAGCACATGCTCGGCACCGACGATCGCGAACAGGAAGGCCTTCGCGTTGCGGTTGATCGTCGAGAAGAACACCCAACCGCCCGGTTTGACCAGCGTCGTGCAGGCCTGCACGATCGACGACGGGTCGGGCACATGCTCCAGCATCTCCATGCAGGTGACCACGTCGAAGGCCGCCGGCGACTCGGCCGCCAGCGCCTCGGCCGCCACCTCGCGGTAGCTGATCGACGGCGTGCCGGCTTCCATGGCGTGCAGCTGGGCGACCTTCAGCGGCTTGCTGGCCAGGTCGATGCCCAGCACGCTGGCACCGCGCCGCGCCATCGCGTCGGACAGGATGCCACCGCCGCAGCCGACGTCGAGCACACGCTTGCCGGCCAGTGGCACGTGGCCGGCGATCCAGTCCAGGCGCAGCGGGTTGATCTGGTGAAGCGGCCGGAACTCGCTTTCCGGGTCCCACCAGCGGTGGGCCAGTTCGCTGAACTTGGCGAGTTCCTGTGGATCGGCGTTGAGCGTCGAGGTCATGGCTGAATCGTAGCGAAGCGCGAGGCCTGTTCCAGAAACGGAAAACCCCGCCGAGGCGGGGTTCCGGGAACCGAAACCCGCCGCGAGGCGGGTTCGTCAGAAGGATCCGAGGATCACTTCTTGGTGCGCGTACCGACGACCTCGATCTCGACGCGGCGGTTCTTCGCCTTGCCTTCCTTGGTCTTGTTGTCGGCGACGGGCTGCTTCTCGCCCTTGCCTTCGGTGTAGACGCGGTTCTTCTCGACGCCCTTGCCGGTCAGGTAGTCCTTGACGGCATCGGCGCGGCGCACCGACAGCTTCTGGTTGTAGGCGTCGGAGCCGTCGCTGTCGGTGTGGCCGACGGCGATGATGACTTCGAGGTTGATGCCGGCCATCTTGCTGACCAGATCGTCCAGCTTCGCCTTGCCTTCGGGCTTCAGCACGGCCTTGTCGGTATCGAAGAACGCGTCAGCGGCGAAGGTCACCTTCTCGCTGACCGGGGCCGGCGGCGGGGCCGGGGGAGCCGGCGGGGGCGGCGGGGGAGCGGCCGGGGCCGGGGCCGGAGCCGGGGCGGGAGCCGGCGGCGGGGGCGGCGGAGCCTTCTTCGGAGCGCCGTCGCACTCTTCCTTGGCGGTGGCGGGGGTCCAGTTGGTGTCGCGCCAGCACAGTTCGTTGGTGCCGTTCTTCCACACGTTGCCGTTGCTGTCGACCCAGTTGTCGACCACGGTCTGGGCGGAAACGCCCGAGGCCGCAGCAGCCAGGGCGGCCGTTGCGAAGAGCGATGCCACCGTGTTCAGTTTCTTCATGATTCTCCTCTCGAGGGAATTAGCAGTTGGTCTGCAATGACGTCCGACCCGGGTTCGGATGGTGCTGGTAAACCCCCGGTTACCGGGCGCTGACCACCGACGGCGGATTGTGCCATAGCGGTTTTGCCAGACGGGATTTTGGGCCGCACCCCGGCACTCGTCCGGAGCAATGTTGCTCTGGTACTACAAGCGGCGGCACTTAGAATCAAAGGTTTCGCGCGCTGTCCGCATGGCAGCGCTGCGCCTTGCGTCTCACCGAGCCCGCTCTCGCGCCCACCGCATGACCCAGTTCGCCAAGGAAACCCTGCCTGTCAGCCTCGAAGAGGAGATGCGCCGCTCCTACCTCGACTACGCGATGAGCGTGATCGTGGGACGCGCCCTCCCCGACGCGCGCGACGGCCTGAAGCCGGTGCACCGCCGCGTGCTCTACGCGATGTCGGAGCTGAACAACGACTGGAACCGCCCGTACAAGAAGAGTGCGCGCATCGTCGGCGACGTGATCGGCAAGTACCACCCGCACGGCGACCAGTCGGTCTACGACACCATCGTGCGCATGGCGCAGGACTTCTCGCTGCGCCACATGCTGGTCGACGGCCAGGGCAACTTCGGCTCGATCGACGGCGACAACGCCGCGGCGATGCGCTACACCGAGATCCGCCTGCACAAGATCGCCCACGAGATGCTGGCCGATCTGGAGAAGGAGACGGTCGACTTCGGCCCCAACTACGACGGTTCCGAGAAGGAACCGCTGGTGCTGCCGACGCGGCTGCCCAACCTGCTGGTCAACGGCTCGGGCGGCATCGCGGTGGGTATGGCCACCAACATCCCGCCGCACAACCTCAACGAGGTGGTCGACGCCTGCCACCACCTGCTGAAGAACCCGGGTGCCAGCATCGACGAGCTGATGGAGATCATCCCGGCGCCCGACTTCCCGACCGCCGGGATCATCTACGGCCTGAACGGCGTGCGCGAGGGCTACCGCACCGGCCGCGGCAAGGTGGTGATGCGCGCCAAGTGCCACTTCGAGGACATCGACCGTGGCCAGCGCCAGGCGATCATCGTCGACGAGATTCCCTACCAGGTGAACAAGAAGAACCTGCTCGAGCGCATCGCCGAGCTGGTTCACGAGAAGAAGATCGAGGGCATCAGCCACATCCAGGACGAGTCCGACAAGTCCGGCATGCGCGTGGTCATCGAGCTCAAGCGCGGCGAAGTGCCCGAGGTGGTGCTGAACAACCTGTACAAGCAGACGCAGCTGCAGGACACGTTCGGCATGAACATGGTGGCGCTGATCGACAACCAGCCCAAGCTCTGCAACCTCAAGGACCTGATCGAGATCTTCCTCGAGCACCGCCGCGAGGTGGTGACGCGGCGCACGGTGTTCGAGCTGCGCAAGGCGCGCGAGCGCGGCCACGTGCTGGAAGGCCTGGCGGTCGCGCTGGCCAACATCGACGAGTTCATCGAGACGATCAAGAACTCACCGACGCCGCCGGTGGCCAAGACGGCGCTGATGAGCAAGAGCTGGGATTCGTCGATGGTGCGCGAGATGCTGTCGCGCGTCGAAGGCAACCGCGACGCCTACCGCCCCGAGGGCCTGCCGCGCCAGTACGGCCTGCAGGCCGACGGGCTGTACCGGCTGTCCGAGGACCAGGCCGGCGAGATCCTGCAGATGCGCCTGCAGCGCCTGACCGGCCTGGAGCAGGACAAGATCATCGGCGAGTACAAGGACGTGATGGCGCAGATCGCCGATCTGCTCGACATCCTCGCGCGCCCGGAGCGTGTGACGACGATCATCTCGGACGAGCTGACCGCGATCAAGCTGGAGTTCGGCCAGACCAAGATCGGTGCGCGCCGCAGCGTGATCGAGCACAACGCGCAGGACCTCGGCACCGAGGACCTGATCACGCCCACCGACATGGTGGTGACGCTCTCGCACACCGGCTACATCAAGAGCCAGCCGCTGGCCGAGTACCGCGCGCAGAAGCGCGGCGGCCGCGGCAAGCAGGCGACGGCGACCAAGGAAGACGACTGGATCGACCAGCTCTTCATCGCCAACACGCACGACTACATCCTCTGCTTCACGACGCGCGGCCGCGTCTACTGGCTGAAGGTGTGGGAGGTGCCGCAGGGCTCGCGCAACTCGCGCGGCAAGCCGATCGTCAACATGTTCCCGCTGCAGCCCGGCGAGAAGGTCAACGTGGTGCTGCCGCTGACCAACGGCTTCCGCAGCTTCCCGGCCGACCACTACATCTTCATGGCCACCGCGCAGGGCGTGGTCAAGAAGACCTCGCTGGACGAGTTCAGCAACCCGCGCAAGGCCGGCATCATCGCCGTCGACCTCGACGAGGGCGACTTCCTGATCGGCGCGGCGCTGACCGACGGCAAGCACGACGTGATGCTGTTCAGCGACGGCGGCAAGGCGGTGCGCTTCGACGAGGACGACGTGCGCGCGATGGGCCGCGCCGCCCGCGGCGTGAAGGGCATGCAGCTGGAAGACGGGCAGAGCGTGATCGCGATGCTGGTCGCCGAGGACGAGACGCAGAGCGTGCTGACGGCCACCGAGAACGGCTTCGGCAAGCGCACCTCGATCGTCGAGTACACCCGCCACGGCCGCGGCACCAAGGGCATGATCGCGATCCAGCAGAGCGAGCGCAACGGCAAGGTCGTCGCCGCCACGCTGGTGCGTGCCGACGACGAGATCATGCTGATCACCGACACCGGCGTGCTGGTGCGCACGCGTGTCTCCGAGATCCGCGAACTCGGCCGCGCGACGCAGGGCGTCACGCTGATCGCGCTGGACGAAGGTGCCAAGCTGATCGGGCTGCAGCGCATCGTCGAGAACGACGCCAACGACGCCGGCAACGACACCGCCGGCGACACACCGACCCACGGAGAGGAATCCTGATGCGCGCACTGATCGTCCTGGCGCTGGTCACCGGCGCCACGCTGGCGCATGCCCAGTCGCCGAGCAAGAAGGAACTGGTCGCCAAGCTGCTGCAGCTGCAGCAGTCCAACATCGAAGGTCTGGCGCGCACCATCGTCGAACGCCCGGCCGTGCAGATGATGCAGGCGGCCGCAGCGACGCTGCAGGCGCAGGTGCCGCCGGCACGCCGCGAGGCGGCGGCCAAGACCATCGATACCGACATCCGCAAGTTCGTCGACGAGGCCACGCCGCTGCTCGCCGAGCGCGCGGTGAAGATCGCGCCGGCCAGCTACGGCGCGCAGATGGAGGAGAAGTTCAGCGAGGACGAGCTGAAGCAGCTGATCGCCTGGCTCGAATCGCCGGTCAACAAGAAGTTCCAGCAGCAGCTGCCCGAGCTGCAGAACGCCTTCACGCAGAAGCTGGTCGCCGAGGCCGGCCCGCTGCTCGACGGCAAGCTGTCGGCGCTGCAGCGCAAGGTGCAGGCGACGCTCGCGCCGCCGGCAGGAGACGCCGCCACGGCGCCGGCCGCCAAGCCGCCGGCGCGTGCCGCGTCGAAGTGACGACTGCCGGAGACCCGGGCAAGTGATGCGACAATTTCTGTCACACCATGGCTGACGCTTCTTCCGCGCCCCACCCCGATCTGTCTGCGCTGCGCACCCAGATCGACGGGCTCGACCGCGAGTTGCTCGCGCTGCTGAACCGGCGCGCGTCGCTGGCTTCGGCGGTCGGCGAGCTGAAGAAGAAGGAAGGCTCGGTCGTGTTCCGCCCCGAGCGCGAAGCGCAGGTGATCGACGGCCTGAAGAGCGTCAACCCCGGCCCGCTGAAGTCGGAAAGCGTGGCGCCGATCTGGCGCGAGATCATGTCGGCCTGCCGGGCGCTCGAGACGCCCACCCGCGTGGCCTACCTCGGCCCCGCCGGCACCTTCAGCGAGGAGGCGGCGCTGGGCTTCTTCGGTTCGTCGATCGTCAAGGTGCCCTGCGCCAACTTCGACGAGGTGCTGCACAACACGGTGGCCGGTTCGGCCGACTTCGGCGTCGTGCCGGTCGAGAACTCGACCGAAGGCGTGGTGACACGCTCGCTCGACCTGTTCCTGACCACGCCGCTGTTCATCATCGGCGAAACCAGCCTGCTGGTGCGCCACAACCTGCTGCGTCGCGAGAACTCGCTCGACGGCGTGACCGCGGTGTGCGCCCATCCGCAGGCGCTGGCGCAATGCCACGGCTGGCTGTCGCTGCACCTGGCCCACGCCGAGCGTCGCCCGGTGGCGAGCAACGCCGAAGGTGCGCGCCTGGCCGCTGCCGATGGCTCGATCGCGGCGATCGCCAGCGAGCGCGCCGGCAGCCAGTTCGGCCTGCACGTCGTCTCGCCGGCGATCCAGGACGAGGCGCACAACCGCACGCGCTTCGCGATCCTCGCCCACCCCGACCGCCATCCGCGGCCGTCGGCCTCGGGCCACGACTGCACCAGCCTGGTGGTCTCGGTGCCGAACCGGCCGGGCGCGGTGCACGACATGCTGACGCCGCTGAAGAAGCACGGCGTCTCGATGACCCGCATCGAATCCCGCCCGGCACGCTCCGGCCAGTGGGAGTACTACTTCTACATCGACCTGCAGGGCCATCCCGACCAGCCGCAGGTGGCGGCAGCGCTGCAGGAACTTCGTGCCGTCTGCGCGTTCTTCAAAGTCCTGGGGACCTACCCCATCGACGTTCACTGATTCCAGATGTTCAACCAGCTCGGCGTCATCGGTTGCGGTTTGATGGGCGGCTCGTTCGCCCTGGCGCTCAAGCGCGCCGGCCTCGTCAAGCGCGTGATCGGCTACAGCAAGTCGCCTTCGACGACCGAGAAGGCGCGGCAGCTGGGCGTCATCGACCAGGCGGCCGAGTCGGCGCTGCTCGCGGTGTCGGGCTCCGACGTGGTGCTCATCGCCGTGCCGGTGGCCGCCACCGAGGCGACCTTCAAGGCCATCCGCCACCTCGTCGAACCCGGCGTGCTGGTGATGGACGTCGGCTCGACCAAGCGCGACGTGGTCGACGCGGCGCGCCGCGTGCTGAAGGAGCGCATCCCGTCCTTCGTGCCGGCGCACCCGATCGCCGGCAAGGAAGTGGCCGGCATCGCCCACGCCGACGCCTCGCTGTACTCGGGCCGCCAGGTGATCCTGACGCCGCTGCCGCAGACCGCGCCCGAACTGGTGCAGAAGGCGACCGACTGCTGGGCCGCGATCGGCTCGCAGGTGCTGCGCATGACGCCGGAGAACCACGACGCCGCGTTCGCCGCCGTCAGCCACCTGCCGCACATGCTGGCCTTCGGCTACTTCAACTCGGTCGCCAACCAGCCCGCCGGGCGCGACTTCCTGTCGCTGGCCGGCCCGGGCTTCCGCGACTTCACCCGCATCGCCGCCAGCGACCCCGCGGTGTGGCGCGACATCCTGATGTCCAACCGCGAAGAGATCCTGAAGCAGTCGCAGCGCTTCCGCCATGCGCTCGACGCGATGGAGCACGTCATGAAGTCGGGCAACGCCGAGGCGCTCGAAGACCTGATCCGCAAGGCCTCCGAGGCGCGCGGCGGCTGGCAGATGGGTGCGGGCAAACCGAGCCGCTGACCCCCTGCCGAGCCGATGTTCACCACCCGCTTCCTCGACCTGCCTCCTCTCGCCGGCGCCGCCGGCAGCGTCCGCCTGCCCGGCTCGAAGAGCATCTCCAACCGGGTGCTGCTGCTCGCCGGGCTGAGCGAGGGCACGACGGTCGTTCACGACCTGCTCGACTCCGACGACACCCAGGTGATGCTGGAGGCGCTGCGCCAGCTCGGCTGCGGCCTCGCGCGTGACGGCGCGGCATTGCGCGTGACCGGCCTGGGCGGGCGCTTGGCCACCCGCGAGGCGAAGCTCTTCCTCGGCAACGCCGGCACTGCGATGCGGCCGCTGACCGCGGCGCTGGCGCTGCTGGCGGCCACGCAGGGCGGCCGTTTCGAACTCTCCGGCGTGCCGCGCATGCACGAGCGGCCGATCGGCGACCTGGTCGATGCGCTGCGCCAGCTCGGCTGCCCGGTCGAGTACAGCGGCCGCGACGGCTACCCGCCGCTGCGGCTGGGCCCGGCCGGCACCGCGCTGGCCACCACTCGGCCGATCGCCGTGCGCGGCGACGTCTCCAGCCAGTTCCTCACCGCGCTGCTGCTGGCGCTGCCGCTGGTGGCGAACGATGCCGACATCGTCATCGAGGTGCAGGGCGAGCTGATCTCCAAGCCCTACGTCGAGATCACGCTGAACCTGCTGGCGCGCTTCGGCATCGTGGTGCGGCGCGACGGCTGGCAGCGCTTCACGATTCCCGCTGGCAGCGCCTACCGCTCGCCGGGCGCCATCCACGTCGAGGGCGATGCCTCGTCGGCGTCGTACTTCGTCGCGCTCGGCGCGATCGCGGCGACCGATGCGCCGGTGCGCATCGAGGGCGTGGGCACCGATTCGATCCAGGGCGACATCCGCTTCGTCGAGGCGGCGCAGGCGATGGGCGCGGCCGTCACCAGCGGCGCCGGCTTCATCGAGGTGAAGCGTGGTGCCTGGCCGCTGCAGGCGATCACACTGGACTGCAACCACATCCCCGACGCGGCGATGACGCTGGCGGTGATGGCGCTGTTCGCCACCGGCACGACGCGGCTGAGCAACATCGCCAGCTGGCGCGTCAAGGAAACCGACCGCATCGCCGCGATGACCGCCGAGCTGCGCAAGCTCGGTGCCGGCGTGGTCGAAGGCGAGGATTTCATCGAGGTGACGCCGGCGGTCCCGCTGCGCCCGGCGGCCATCCACACCTACGACGACCACCGCATCGCGATGTGCTTCTCGCTGGCCGCGTTCGGCGGCGTGCCGGTGCGCATCCTCGATCCCAAGTGTGTCGGCAAGACCTTCCCCGACTACTTCGAGACGCTGTTCGAACTGGTGCGCACGCCGGTCGGGGCGGTCCCGGTGCTCACCGTCGACGGGCCTACCGCCTCGGGCAAGGGCACGCTGGCCAGCGCCGTCGCGCGCGCGCTGGGCTACCACTTCCTCGACTCCGGCGCCGTCTACCGTGCCACCGCGCTGACCGCGATGCGCGTCGGCGTGGCGGCCGACGACGAAGCCTCGCTGGCGCGCATCGCCGCCACGCTGCCGCTGCACTTCGCCGACGGCGACGCCCACCTCGGCGACGAGAACGTGGCCGACGCGCTGCGCGCCGAGGACGTCGGCGCGATGGCCTCGAAGGTCTCGGCCTGGCCGGCGGTGCGCGAGGCGCTGCGCCAGCTGCAGCTGTCGTTCCGCCGCGTACCGGGGCTGGTGGCCGACGGCCGCGACATGGGCACGGTGATCTTCCCCGGCGCCGATCTCAAGGTCTTCCTCACCGCCAGCGCCGCGACGCGTGCGGAAAGGCGCTACAAGCAGTTGATTTCAAAGGGAATTCCGGCTAACATCTCGACCCTTCGCGCCGACCTCGAGGCGCGCGACGCACGGGATCAGAACCGCAGCGTCTCGCCCTTGAAGCCTGCTGAAGACGCGCTGCTGCTGGACAACTCGGATCTCACCGTCGACGCCTCGATGGAGAAGGTCCTGGAAGCCTGGGAACAGCGCCGGCCGTTCCGCTGACCCGGGCGGCCGCGAAAGCGAGAGCAGGCCCGTCGCCTCCCCTCCAGTGCCGCAAGGCACGCCGAGGCGCCGGTTCTTTCAACCCAACCCCGCAGCGGAAGCTGCACCGAGAAACTCCATGTCCCAAACCCAACAAGCCACCAGCACCGGCGGCGAATCGTTTGCCGCCCTGTTCGAAGAATCGCTGAAGCGCTCCGAGATGCGCAGTGGCGAGGTCATCACCGCCGAAGTGGTGCGTGTCGACTACAACTTCGTGGTGGTGAACGCCGGCCTCAAGTCCGAGGCCTACGTGCCCATCGAGGAATTCAAGAACGACCAGGGCGAGCTCGAAGTCCAGGTCGGCGATTTCGTGTCGGTGGCCATCGACGCGATCGAGAACGGCTACGGCGACACCATCCTGTCGCGCGACAAGGCCAAGCGCCTGGCCTCGTGGCTGTCGCTCGAGAAGGCCCTGGAGTCCGGCGAGTTCGTCGTCGGCACGGTCAACGGCAAGGTCAAGGGTGGCCTGACGGTGCTCGTCAACGGCATCCGCGCCTTCCTGCCCGGCTCGCTGCTCGACACCCGCCCGGTCAAGGACATGACGCCCTTCGAGGGCAAGACCATGGAGTTCAAGGTCATCAAGCTCGACCGCAAGCGCAACAACGTCGTGTTGTCGCGCCGCGCCGTGGTCGAAGCCTCGATGGGCGAGGAACGCGCCAAGCTGCTGGAGACGCTGACCGAAGGCGCCATCGTCAACGGCGTGGTCAAGAACATCACCGAGTACGGTGCGTTCGTCGACCTCGGCGGCATCGACGGCCTGCTGCACATCACCGACATGGCCTGGCGCCGTGTGCGCCACCCGAGCGAAGTCGTTCAGGTCGGCCAGGAACTGCAGGCCAAGGTGCTCAAGTTCGACGCCGAGAAGAACCGCGTCTCGCTGGGCATCAAGCAACTGGGCGACGACCCGTGGCACGGCGTGTCGCGCCGCTACCCGCAGGGCACCCGCCTGTTCGGCAAGGTCACGAACATCGCCGACTACGGCGCGTTCGTCGAGATCGAGCCGGGCATCGAGGGCCTGGTGCACGTCTCCGAGATGGACTGGACCAACAAGAACGTCGCCCCCAGCAAGATCGTCTCGCTGGGTGACGAGGTCGAGGTCATGGTGCTCGAGATCGACGAGGACAAGCGCCGCATCAGCCTGGGCATGAAGCAGTGCAAGGCCAACCCGTGGGAAGAGTTCGCCACCACCGTGCAGCGTGGTGACAAGGTCAAGGGCCCGGTCAAGTCGATCACCGACTTCGGCGTGTTCGTCGGCCTGGCCGCCGGCATCGACGGCCTGGTGCACCTGTCCGACCTGTCGTGGAACGAGCCCGGCGAAGCCGCGGTGCGCAACTACAAGAAGGGCCAGGAAGTCGAAGCGGTCGTGCTGGCCGTCGACGTCGACCGCGAGCGCATCTCGCTGGGCATCAAGCAGCTCGACAGCGACCCGTTCACCAGCTACACCTCGGTCAACGACCGCGGCATGACGGTCAACGGCAAGGTCAAGTCGGTCGACGCGCGTGGCGCCGAGATCCAGCTGACCGACGACGTCACCGGCTACCTGCGTGCTTCGGAAATCTCGCGCGACCGCGTCGAAGACGCCCGCAACGTGCTGAAGGAAGGCGACGAAGTCACCACCCTGATCATCAACATCGACCGCAAGACGCGTTCGATCCAGCTGTCGATCAAGGCCAAGGACAACGCCGACCAGCAGGAAGCGATGCAGCGCCTGTCGGCCAGCAACGAGCGCGAGACCGCCGGCACCACCAGCCTGGGCGCCCTGCTGCGCGCCAAGCTGGACAACAAGAGCGAGTAAGCCCTCGTCACCACTGCCGAACCGCAACACGTCATGACCCGATCGGATCTCGTGGCCCAGCTGGCCGAACGTTTCAGCCAGCTGACGCACCGCGACACCGAGTTCGCCGTCAAGACCATCCTGGATGCGATGTCCGACGCGCTCGCGCGCGGGCATCGCATCGAGATCCGCGGCTTCGGCAGCTTCTCGATCAATCGCCGGCCGCCGCGCGTGGGCCGCAACCCGCGCAGCGGCGAGCAGGTGATCATCCCCGAGAAGCTGGTTCCGCATTTCAAGCCGGGCAAGGCGCTGCGCGAAGCGGTCGACACGCATGTGCCGGTCGTCGATGCCGACGCCCCGCCCAGCCCCGGCACGCCCACCCTCTGAGCGATCCGCCCCGCTGGCTAGAATCGGCCCGGGAGCCCCGATGCGATTGCTCGTCTGGCTCGTTCGAGCCGCCCTCTTCTTTCTCCTCTTCGCCTTCGCGCTGAACAACCAGCACGAGGCCTCCATCCGCTGGTTCTTCGGTCACGAGTGGCGCACGAACATGGTGTTCGTCGTGCTCGGCGCCTTCGCGATCGGCTGCGTGTTCGGCATCTCCGCGATGCTGCCGAGCTGGTGGCGGCATCGCCGCATCGCGCGCCGCCGCCGTGCCGACGGCGACGGCGACCAGGGCACCGACACCTCGCAGCTGCTCGTCCCCACCCTCTCCTCGGACCACCCGCCGCGCGATGGACTTTGACCTGCAGTGGCTGCTGCTCGGCCTGCCCGTGGCCTTCGCGTTCGGCTGGCTGGCCTCGCGCTTCGACGTGCGCCAGTGGAAGCGCGAGCAGCGTGACTCGCCCAAGGCCTACTACCAGGGCCTGAACCTGCTGCTCAACGAGCAGCACGACAAGGCGATCGACGCCTTCATCGAGGCGGTGCAGCAGGACCCGGACACCTCCGACCTGCACTTCGCGCTCGGCAACCTGTTCCGCCGCCGCGGCGAGTACGAACGGGCGGTGCGCGTGCACGAGCACCTGCTGCAGCGCGCCGACCTCAGTGCCGCCGAGCGCGACCGCGCCCAGCACGCACTGGCGCAGGACTTCATGAAGGCCGGCCTGTTCGACCGTGCCGAGCAGGCCTTCAAGGCGCTCGACGGCACGGCCTTCGACACCGAGGCGCGCCTGGCGCTGCTGGCGCTCTACGAACGTTCTCGCGAGTGGCGCAACGCCGCTGAAGTGGCCGCCCGTCTGGAGCGCAGCGGCAGCGGCTCGTTCGCCTCGCGCATCGCCAACCACTGGTGCGAGCTTGCGCTCGAGGCCGACGCGCGCCAGCAGACGGCCGAGGCCGACGAGGCCCTGCAACGCGCCCGTGAGGTCGCGCCGCAATCGCCGCGGCCGCTGATCCTGGCCGGCCAACGCGCCCGCGCCCGCGGCGACCACCGCGCCGCCCTGCAGGAATGGGGCACGCTGCTGGCCGCGCATCCGGCGGCGTTCAACCTGGTCGCGCTCGACTATGCCGACAGCGCCAAGGCCCTGGGCGAACCGGCGGCGGCGCTGGAGCGCCTGGAGGCGCTGTACCGCCGCACACCGACCAGCGACCTGCTGACCGCACTGGGCCGCCTCGACGCCGATGCGTCGCGACAGCGCCAGCGTGTGCTGGCGCACCTGCAGCACCAGGGCGCACTCAGCGCGGCACAGACGCTGCTCGCCCTGTCGGCCGGCTCGACGTTGGCCGACGACGAGTCGAAGGCGCTGCGCGACAGCGTGGCCCGCGCGGCCCGGCCGCTGCAACGCTACCGCTGCGCCGCCTGTGCCTTCGAGGCGCAGAACTACTTCTGGCAGTGCCCAGGCTGCCTCGGCTGGGACACCTACCCGCCGCAACGACAGGAAGACCTCTGATGACGGCGCCCTCGAAGGAGCAACTGGCCCGGGCCCGCGTGCTGGTGGTCGGCGACGCGATGCTCGACCGCTACTGGTTCGGCGCGGTCGACCGCATCTCGCCCGAAGCGCCGGTGCCGGTGGTGCGTGTCAACCGCGAGGAAGAGCGCCTCGGCGGCGCCGCCAACGTCGCGCTGAACGTCAAGACGCTGGGCGCGCAGGCGACGCTGCTGACGGTGGTCGGCGACGACGAGCCGGCGCGCACCTTGAAGAAGCTGCTCGAGCGCGAAGGCGTGACGGCGCTGCTGGGCAGCGACCCGCAGCTCTACACCATCGTCAAGCTGCGCGTGATCGGCCGCTCGCAGCAGCTGATCCGTGTCGACTTCGAGAACCAGCCCGACCACGAGGTGCTGGCGGCGATGCTGGACGACTACGAACGTGCCCTGCCCGCGCACGATGCGGTGCTGTTCTCCGACTACGGCAAGGGCGGGCTGACGCACATTCCGCGCATGATCGAACTGGCCCGGCGGCTGAACAAGCCGGTGCTGATCGACCCCAAGGGCAGCGACTACAGCCGCTACGCCGGCGCAACGGTGATCACGCCGAACCGCGCCGAGCTGGCGCAGGTGATCGGCACCTGGAGCAGCGAGGCGCAGCTGCACGAGCGGGCGCAGAAGCTGCGTGCCGAACACCGGCTCGAGGGCCTGCTGCTGACACGCAGCGAGGAAGGCATGTCGCTGTTCGACGCGCAGGGCCACACGCAGGTGCCGGCGCAGGCGCGCGAGGTGTTCGACGTCACCGGCGCCGGCGACACGGTAATCGCCACCCTGGCCGCGATGCTCGCCTGCGGCCACACGCTGCGCGAGGCGATGCCGATGGCCAACCGCGCCGGCGGCATCGTGGTCGGCAAGTTCGGCACGGCCAGCGTCAGCTACGAGGAACTCTTCGCATGAGCACCCGAGTCGTCGTCACCGGCGCCGCCGGCATGATCGGCAGCAACATCGTCCACGGGCTGAACAAGCTCGGCATCGACGACGTGATCGCCGTCGACAACCTGACCAACGGCCAGAAGTACCGCAACCTGCTCGGCGCGAAGATCAGCGACTATTTCGACAAGACCGACTTCTACGCCCGCTTCGCGCGTGGCGAGTTCGGCAAGGTCGAGGCGGTGCTGCACGAGGGCGCCTGCAGCGACACGATGCAGCACGACGGGCGCTACATGCTCGACACCAACTACCGCTGCTCGAAGGACCTGCTCGACGCCTGCCAGGCCCAGGGCACCCGGCTGCTGTACGCCAGCTCGGCCGCCACCTACGGCGGCAGCGCCTCGTTCCGCGAGGAGCCGCAGTTCGAGCAGCCGCTGAACGTCTACGGCTACAGCAAGCTGCTGTTCGACAACGTGGTGCGGCGCATGCTCGGCAAGGCGAGCTCGCAGGTGGTCGGCTTCCGCTACTTCAACGTCTACGGCCCGCGCGAGCAGCACAAGGGCCGCATGGCCTCGGTGGCCTTCCACCACTTCCACCAGTTCCGCGAGCACGGCAAGGTCAAGCTGTTCGGCGAGTACAACGGCTACGGGCCGGGCATGCAGTCGCGCGACTTCGTCTTCGTCGACGACGTGGTGGCGGTGAACCTGTGGTTCCTGCAGAACCCCGGCCAGAGCGGCATCTTCAACCTCGGCAGCGGCCGCGCGCAGCCCTTCAACGACGTGGCAGTGGCCACCGTCAATGCGGCACGCACCCTGAAGGGGGAGACGGCGCTGCCGTTGAACGAGCTGATCGGCCGCGGGCTGGTCGAGTACATCCCCTTCCCCGACGCCCTGGTCGGCAAGTACCAGTGCTTCACGCAGGCCGATCTCACCGGGCTGCGTGGCACCGGCTGCGACCATGCCTTCGCCGACGTGGCCACCGGCGTGCAGCGCTACGTGAACTGGCTGGCCGCCCAGGCCTGAGCGCGGGCCCGAGACTTCTGCACGTCCCCCGGCAGGGGGAGGTTCCGCGGGGGAGCCCGCCGTGGCGATTCACGCCGAGGCGCCCCGCCGGAACACTGGCTCCCGAGCTCGCAACACCGCGACTCGCCACCCACCAGGAGCCTCACCATGTTCAGCAAGTTCATCACCGCCACCGTCCTCGCCCTCGTCTCCGCCGCTGCCTTCGCCGCCGACGTCAACAAGGCCTCGCAGGCCGAACTGGAAGCCGTCAAGGGCATCGGGCCCAGCATGGCCACGCGCATCCTCGATGCGCGCAAGGCCGGCACCTTCAACAACTGGGCCGACCTGCAGGGCCGCGTCAAGGGTGTCGGCGACGGCAACGCGCGCAAGTTCTCGGCCGACGGCCTGACCGTCAACGGCCAGGCCTATGCGGGCGCCGATGCGCCGGCGGTCAAGGCCAGGGCCGACAAGACCGTGAAGGGCGACAAGGCCCCGGCGAAGAAGGCCGAGAAGCCGGCCAAGGGCTGAAGCCGTTCAGGTCCACCCGAAGAAGGCCCGCACCTCGTCGCGCCGGGCCATCGTGTCGGCCACGCCGAGGGCGACCAGTTCGCGTGTGTACGGCGCCTCGAAGAGCAGGTAGCTCGCCAGCGCCGCACCGCGCGCGTCCTCGCCGCGGCCCGACACGCCGACACTGCGCAGCATCGCGCGCACCGGCGCCGGCAGGCTGCCCAGGTGCTTGGCGGCCAGGTCGTCGAGCCGCTGGCTGGGCGCGATGACCAGCGTTTCGATCGGCCGCAGCGTGGTGCGCGCCAGCGCCTCGGGCGGCAGCAGCTTCAGCGTCGCGTTGATGCGCTGCAGCCGCTCGACGTCGACCGCCAGCGCGTCGAGGAAGATGTTCGACAGCGCATGGCCGGCGATCTGCGCCAGGTTCGGGTACTCGGCGCTGTGCGCACGCTGCCCCGGCGGCTCATGCATGCGGCCGGCGCCGATGATCAGGATGCGGGTCGCGCCCAGGTGCACGGCCGGCGAGATCGGCGCGGCCTGGCGCATCGAGCCGTCGCCGAAATGTTCGATGCGGCCCTCGACCGACAGCGGCACGGCCGGGAACACGAAGGGAATCGCCGACGAGGCCATCAGGTGCGGCACGCCGATGTCGGCGCGCACCGCGATGCGCTGCGAGCGGGTCCACGGCACGATCTCCTTCAGTGCGTCGTAGAAGGTCACGTGCAGGCCGGAGCCGTAGCCCGAGGCGGTGACGGCCAGCGCCTCGAGGTGGCCGTCGCGCATCGCCTGCTTGAGGTGCTCCGGGTCGACCATGCGTCGCAGCAGATCGGCCGCCGGCGCGTTGTCGAGCAGCGAACGCGGCCGGGCGCGGCGCCAGCGTGCGATCAGCCAGCCCAGCGAAAACAGCGTCAGCCAGCGTGCGCCGGTGCGGATCACGCCCAGCGAATCGGCACGGTAGATCTGCTCGGCATGGAAGTTCTCCCACACCTCGGCGAGCACGCGCACCGCATCGTCGATGTTGGCGCAGCGGCAGGCCAGCGCGGCGGCATTGATCGCGCCGGCCGAGGTGCCGGTGATGACCGGGAACGGGTTGCCGGGCGGCGCGTTCGACTCGCGGCGGATCTGCATCACCGCCTTCAGAACGCCGACCTGGTAGGCGGCGCGTGCGCCGCCGCCGGTGAGAACGAGCCCCGTCGTCGGCACGTCAGTCACTCGTAGACCACCTCGGCCTTGCCGTGCTGGGCGCTGGCGCGCCAGCGCGCGAGCGCGTCGTCCGTCGGATAGAAGCGTGCCGCGTCGCCGAGGTCGATCTCGCCGCTGGCGCGCTCGCGCTGCAGCGCGAGGCGCACCGTCAGGCCCTGCGGCAAGTCGCCATGCTCGGTGGCCAGCCTGCGCGACGGGAAGTCGCGCAGCACCTCGGCCACCGGCGGGATGCTGCCGTTGACCTCGACGCGCAGGTACTTGCCGAAGCGGCAGCGTGCCGCAGCCAGGTCCCACACCTGGGTGACGTTCAGTCGCAGCCCGCCGGAGAAACGATCGGGCTGCACCTTGCCCTGCACGATGATCAACTCGTCGTCCTTCAGCAGCTCGCGGTGCGCGTTGAGCAGTTCCTCGTTGGCCACCGCCTCCAGCGCCTCGGTCTTGTCGTCGAGCTTGAAGATCGCCACGCGGCCGCGCTGGCCGTTGATCACGCGCAGGTCGCCGACGATGCCGGCCAGCAGCTGCGGCTCGCGGCTGTCGATCAGGTCGGCATTGCGGCGGCGCGCGATGCGGCGCACCTCGTCGGCACTCTGGTCGAACAGATGGCCCGACAGGTAGAAGCCGAGCGCGACCTTCTCGAAGCCCAGCCGTTCCTTGATGCTCCACGGCTCGGCGCCGACGAGCTCGGGCTCCTGCGTGCTCGCCGCGTGGGAATCGCCGAAGTCGAACAGCCCGCCCTGGTCGGCGTTGGCGGCCTGCGTGTCGGCATAGTCGAAGGCCAGCGCGATGCTGGCGGCCATCGCCGAGCGTTCCGGGTGCAGCTTGTCGAAGGCACCCGCCTTGATCAGCGCTTCCACCACACGCTTGTTGATGCGACCGCGGTCGACGCGGTTGCAGAAGTCGAACAGCGAGGTGAAGGGCCCGCCTTGTTCACGCGCGGCGATGATGGCCTCGATGGCGCCCTGGCCGGTGCCCTTGATCGCGCCCAGGCCGTAGCGCACCACGTCGTCGGCCACCGGTGCGAAGCGGTAGCCGCCGGTGTTGACGTCCGGCGGCTCGAAGGTGATGCCCAGCGCGACGGCGTCGTCGTGGAAGATCTTCAGCTTGTCGGTGTCGTCCAGCGCCACGCTCATGTTGGCGGCGCTGAACTCGGCTAGGTAGTGAACCTTCAGGTAGGCCGTGTGGTACGCGAGCAGCGCGTAGGCCGCGGCGTGCGACTTGTTGAAGCCGTAGCCGGCGAACTTCTCCATCAGGTCGAAGATCTCGTTCGCCTTCGGTTCGGCGATGCCGTTCTTCGCCGCGCCCTCGGCGAAGGTGGCGCGGTGCGCCACCATCTCCTCGAGCTTCTTCTTGCCCATCGCACGACGCAGAAGGTCGGCGCCGCCGAGCGTGTAGCCGCCGACGATCTGGGCCACCTGCATCACCTGCTCCTGGTAGACCATGATGCCGTAGGTCTCCTCGAGCACCTCGCGCATCAGCGCATGCGGGTACTCCACTTCCTCGCGGCCGTGCTTGCGCGCGCAGAAGGTCGGGATCAGGTCCATCGGGCCGGGGCGGTACAGCGCCACCAGCGCGATCACGTCCTCGAACACGCTGGGCTTGGCGTCGCGCAGCATGCGCTGCATGCCGGACGATTCGAGCTGGAACACCGCGACCGTCTTGCCTTCGCTCATCAGCCGGTACGAGGCCTTGTCGTCCAGCGGCAGGGTCTCGAAGGCGAAGTTCTCCTGGCCCTTGCGGCGCGCGCGGATGAAGTCCTTGGCCAGTTCGAGAATGGTCAGCGTGGCCAGGCCGAGGAAGTCGAACTTGACCAGGCCGATTGCCTCGACGTCGTCCTTGTCGTACTGGCTGACCGCGCTGTCGCTGCCCGGCTGCTGGTAGAGCGGGCAGAAGTCGGTGATCTTGCCCGGCGCGATCAGCACGCCGCCGGCGTGCATGCCGACGTTGCGCACGATGCCTTCCACACGCTCGGCCAGCGCCAGCAGTTCGGCGACCTCTTCCTCGTTCTTCTCGCGCTCCTCGATCTCCGGCGCTTCCTTGCGCGCGTAGATCACGCCGCTGTCGGGGGTCTCCGGCGGGCGGCGCAGCGTCACCGTCTTGCCCGGCGGCGCCGGCACCAGCTTGGCGACGCTGTCCACATGGCCATAGCCCATGCCGAGCACGCGGCCGACGTCGCGCAGCGCCGCCTTGGCAGCCATCGTGCCGAAGGTGGCGATCTGGCTGACCGCCTCGCGGCCGTACTTGTCCTTGACGTAGTCGATCACCCGATCGCGGTTGCCCTGGCAGAAGTCGATGTCGAAGTCGGGCATCGACACGCGGTCCGGGTTGAGGAAGCGCTCGAACAGCAGGTTGTAGCGCAGCGGGTCGAGGTCGGTGATCTTCAGCGCATAGGCCACCAGCGAGCCAGCGCCCGAGCCGCGGCCCGGACCGACCGGGCAGCCATGACCCTTCGCCCAGTTGATGAAGTCCGCGACGATCAGGAAGTAGCCGGGGAAGCCCATCTTCAGGATCGTCGCGATCTCGAAGTCGAGCCGCTCGACGTAGCGCGGCCGCTCCTTGTCGCGCAACGCCGCGTCGGGGTACAAGTGCAGCAGCCGCTCCTCCAGCCCCTGGTGCGACTGCTGACCGAAGTAGTCGGCCATCGGCATCGGTGCGCCGTTCACCAGCGGCGTCGGGAAGTTCGGCAGCTGCGGCTTGCCGAGCAGCCTGTCGAGGTTGCATCGGCGCGCGATCTCCACCGAATTGGCCAGCGCCGAGGGAATGTCTGCGAACAGCGCCGTCATCTGCGCGCGTGTCTTGAAGTACTGCTCGCGGCTGAAGCGCTTGATGCGCTTCGGGTTGGTCAGCGTCTCGCCTTCGGCGACGCAGATGCGCGCCTCGTGCGCCTCGAAGTCGTCCGGCGTCTGGAACTGCACCGGGTGCGTGGCCACCACCGGCAGACCGAGCTCGGCGGCCAGCGGCACGGCGGCGCGCACCTGGGCCTCGTGGGCGGGCATGCCGCCGCGCTGCAGTTCGAGGTAGAAGCGTTGCGGGAACAGCGCGGCCAGCCGCGTCGCGGCCGCCGCGGCACGCGCCTTGTCGCCGGCCAGCAGCGCCTGGCCGACCGCGCCATGCTCGGCGCCCGACAGCGCGATCAGCCCGGCGCCATGCTCGGCCAGCCAGTCCCACCGGACCCAGGCCTGGCCACGCTGTTCGTTGGCGATCCACGCCTTGGAGAGGATCTCGCAGAGGTTGAGGTAACCCTCGCGGCTCTGCGCCAGCAGCAGCAGGCGGCTGGCCTGCTTGTCGCCGTTGTCGGCCTCGAGCCAGATGTCCGCGCCGAGGATGGGCTTGACCCCCTTCTTGCGCGCCTGGCTGTAGAACTTCACTGCGCCGAACAGGTTGGACAGGTCGGTGATCGCCAGCGCGCCCTGCCCGTCCTTCGCCGCCGCAGCCACCATGTCGTCGACCCGCAGGGTGCCGTCGACGACGGAGAATTCGGTGTGGGTGCGCAGGTGGATGAAGTCCATGCGCGGCATTCTAGGAGCCCGGGTTCCTACAATCCGGGACGTGAACGTGCTCAACATCTCCGCCTACCGTTTCGTCGAGCTGGCCGATGCACCGGCGCTGCGCGAGCGCATTCACGAGCGTGCGCGGGCCGCTGGGCTGAAGGGCACGGTGCTGCTCGCCACCGAAGGCATCAACCTGTTCCTGGCCGGGCCGGCCGAGGCACTGCGCGGCTTCGTCGCCTGGCTGCACGAGGACCCTCGCCTGGCCGCGCTGGAGACCAAGGAGAGCTGGTCCGAGGCGGTGCCCTTCGGCAAGCTGCTGGTCAAGGTCAAACGCGAGATCATCCGCATGAACCACCCGGCGATCCGTCCGCAGGCCGGCCGCGCGCCGGCGGTGGACGCAACCACGCTGGCGCGCTGGCTCGATGCCGGCCACGACGACGAGGGCCGCCCGGTGGTGACGCTGGACACGCGCAACGCCTTCGAGGTCGACCATGGCCGCTTCGCCGGCGCACTCGACTGGCGCATCACGAAGTTCAGCGAGTTCCCGGCCGCGGCGCTGGCAAACCGCGAGCAGATGCAGGGCAAGACCGTGGTCAGCTACTGCACCGGCGGCATCCGCTGCGAGAAGGCGGCGCTGTTCCTGCACGAGGCCGGTGTCGAGCGCGTGCTGCAGCTCGAGGGCGGCATCCTCAGGTATTTCGAACTGGCCGGCGGACGGCACTTCGAGGGCCGCTGCTTCGTCTTCGACGAGCGCGAGCAGCTCGACTCCGCGCTGCAGGCGGTGTAAGCCACGGCGCAGTCCGGCGACCGATCGTGATGAACATCGCCGACTACGCCCGCATCCGCGCCGAGACGATGGCGCTGGCCGCACCGCTGTCCGAGGCCGACTGCCAGTTGCAGTCCATGCCCGATGCCAGCCCGGTCAAGTGGCACCTCGCGCACACCACCTGGTTCTTCGAGACCTTCGTGCTGGAGCGTTTCGAGCCCGGTTTCGCGCCCTTCGACCCGGCCTTCCGCGTGCTCTTCAACAGCTACTACCAGGGTGTCGGCGCGCAGTCACCGCGACCGCAGCGCGGGCTGATCCTGCGACCGACGCTGGCCGAGGTAAAGGCCTACCGCACGCAAGTCGACCAGCGCATCGCCGCGCTCGCCGAGAACCGCGGCGGCGACGCCGAGCTGGCATCGCTGCTCGAACTTGGACTGCAGCACGAGCAGCAGCACCAGGAACTGATCGTCACCGACATCCAGCACGCGCTGTGGAGCAGCCCCGGCCACACGCCGCTGGCCGGCTGGCGCGCAGGCATCGCGGCGCCGGTTCAGGCGTGGCAGTGGCAGCGCGTCGATGCCGGGCTGGCCGAGGTCGGCCACGATGCGACGCGCGACGGCGCGTTCTGCTTCGACAACGAAACGCCGCGCCACCGTGTCTGGCTCGAGGCGTTCGAGATCGCCTCGCGCCCGGTCAGCCAGGGCAACTTCGCCGCCTTCATCGCCGATGGCGGCTACACGCGGCCGGCACTGTGGCTGTCGCTGGGCTGGGACTGGGTCCGCCAGGCGCAGCGCGAAGCGCCCCTGTACTGGCGCCGGCTCGACGGCCGCTGGCAGCGGCACACGCTGCGCGGCGTGGTCGGCCTCGACGAACACGCGCCTGTCAGCCAGCTCAGCTACTTCGAGGCCGATGCCTACGCACGCTGGGCCGGCGCGCGCCTGCCGACCGAAGCGGAGTGGGAAGTCGCCGCGACTGCCGGCCTGCTGCGCGGCACCGGCGAGGTCTGGGAATGGACCGCCTCGGCCTACCTGCCCTACCCGCGCTACCGCCCCTGGCCGGGTGCGGTCGGCGAGTACAACGGCAAGTTCATGTGCAACCAGTTCGTGCTGCGCGGCGGCTCCTGCGCGACGCCGGCGGGGCACGCGCGCATCGGCTACCGCAACTTCTTCCCGCCCGATGCGCAGTGGCAGTTCAGCGGCCTGCGGCTGGCACGCGACGCCTGAGCGTCGCCCGGGCCTTCAGCCCTTCAGCGCGACCAGCACCTCCGAGCGGAACTCGCGCTGGTAGAGGATCCAGACGACGCCGGCGGTGGCCAGCGCGAAGGCCAGCGGCGAGAAGAACCAGCCGATCGCCGCGAAGGCGAAGTAGTAGGCACGCAGGCCATCGTTGAAGGTCTCGGCGGCGAGGCCGACAACGCGGCCGGCACGCTCGGCGAAGGCCTGGCGCACCGGCTCGGCGGCATCACCCATCGCCGACAGGTCGTCGCGCTCCGGCAGCGAACCGACCAGCAGCGCGCCGAAGGTGTACTGGCGCAGCGACCAGGTGAAGCGGAAGAAGGCGTAGACGAAGATGCCCAGCATCAGCACGATCTTCATGTCGAACACCAGCACCGAGGTGCGCGCCGCGAACGGGATCTCGCGCACCAGTTCGCTCGCCTTCTCGGTGGTGCCGAGCACGGCGAGCAGGCCACCGATGATCAGGATGGTCGTCGAAGCGAAGAACGACGGGCTGGTCGACAGGCTCTGGATCACGATGCCGTCGACCACGCGCACCTCGCGGTAGGTCGACTGCAGCATCCACTGGCGGCGGATCTGGTTGGTGATGTCCAGCAGCGAAGGCTGCATCGTGCTGCGCTGCTTGGCGAACACCGCATAGCCCACCCAGCCGGTGAAGAACACCCCCAGCGCCGCCCAGTCGGTCCAGGGCAGCAGGCTCAGTACCTTGATCGCCGCGTCCATGGCAGCGACTGTAGCAAGGGCTCAGGCGATCACGTGAGAGAACGTCAGTTCGCGGCCCGTTGCGGTCGTTGACGAGTTCGCTCGGAGTCTTGCGCGAGCCTGGGCCTGTGGGTGAAGGCTTCCGCTCATGTCCCCCGGGCTCGCTGCGCGAGCCCTCCTCCTTTACTTCGCTCCAGCCTTCACCCACCGCCCCAGGGCCACTACCGTTGGCGCAATGCGAAGACCTCGGTGGCGCCTGAGCGGCGCGCTGGGGCTTGTGTGGAGCGAAGTAAAGGGGGAGGACCCGCGCAGCGGGTCCGGAGGACATGAGCGGAACACAAGCCCCAGTGCGCCGCGACCGCTCCACCCGACGACCCGTTCATCGGTCGCCGAGCAGGGGCATATCAGCCGCCGGTCTTCAGCGCCGCCGCCACCTTGATCACCGCGCCGACCACGTTCTCGACCGCGCCCTGCTGCTTGGCGTCCTTCAGCGCGCCGGCCTCGTCGAAGGCCTCGTGCGCGCGCGACAGTGCGAACTGCTGCGGCACCGGCATCATCGCGAAGGCCATCGAGACGTACTGGCGGGTGAAGTTCAGCGAGCGCAGGCCGCCGAGCAGGCCGGGCGAAGCGCTGACGATGCCTACCGGCTTGCCTGCCGTCACCGCCAGGCCGGCCGGCACCTCGCCCTCGGCGGGCAGGCGCGACAGCCAGTCGAAGCTGTTGACCAGCAGCGGCGTCGGGAAGCCGTTGTACTCCGGCGTGGCCAGCAGCAGGCCGTCGGCCGCGTGCAGCGCGTCGCGCAGGCGCCGCGCGCCGTCGGGCACGCCCGGCCCCTTCTCGATGTCGCCGTCGAACAGCGGCAGCGCGAGGCTGCGCAGGTCGACGATCTCGACCTGCGCGCCGCGCGCGAGCGCCGCCTTCACCGCCACTTCGAGCAGCTTGCGGTTCAGCGAGCCGGCGCGCTCGCTGCCGGAGATCGCGACCAGGCGCACGGCGCTCATGCCGGGGCCCCGCTCAGCGCGAAAACTTCGCGGTCGCTTCGGCGATGCGCTTGCCGAAGGCCTGCGCGGTCGCGATGTCGCCCGGCACCATCTCCTCGGCCGAAGCGTCCGACGGCGTAGCCGTCATCAGGCCGGAGAAGGAACCGACGTAGTTGACGTCGTTGCGCGTCGCCGCCTTGGCGTTGCTCGGCATCAGGCCGGTGCCGACCCAGTACATGCTGTGCTGCTGCGACAGCGTGAAGAAGTAGTGCAGCGTCGACAGCTTGTCGCCGTTCATCGTCGCCGAGTTGGTGAAGCCGGCGGCGAGCTTGTCCTTCCACTGCTGGGTGAACCAGGGCTTGGACGAGGCGTCGGCGAACTTCTTGAACTGCCAGCTCGGCGCGCCCATGTAGGTCGGCGAGCCGAACACGATGGTGGTGGCCGCGGCCAGCTGCTCCCAGCCGCCTTCGGGCAGGTTGCCTTCGGCATCGATGGCCAGCAGCGTGCCGCCCGAGCTCTGGGCGATCGCTTCGGCGACCTTCTTGGTGTGGCCGTAGCCGCTGTGGAAGACGATGACGATCTTGGACATGACAGTACTCCGTGGGGTCGAACAGGGTTGGGAAATTCTTCAGGCAGCGAGGTCGAACACCAGCACCTCGGCGTCGTGGCCGCCGGCCAGTGACAGATGCGACTCGCCGTGCAGCAGCGCCGCGTCGCCGCCGCGCAGCCGCTGGCCGTTGACCTCGAGCACGCCGCGCACCAGGTGCACGTAGCTGCGCCGCGACGGGTCCAGCGGCAGCTCGGCCGACTCGGCGCCGTCGATCAGCCCGGCGTACAGCGCCGCGTCGGCGTGGATGGTCACCGAGCCGTCGCGGCCGTCGGAACTGGCCACCAGGCGCAGCTGGCCGCGCTTCTCGGCCGGCTCGAAGCGCTTCTGCTCGTAGCCGGGCTTGATGCCGGTCTGGTCGGGCTCGATCCAGATCTGCAGGAAATGCGTGGTCGCGTTCGCCGCGTGGTTGAACTCGCTGTGGCGCACGCCGGTGCCGGCGCTCATGCGCTGCACGTCGCCGGGGCGGATCACGCCGGCGTTGGCGCCGCCGGCCGTGCCGTTGCCCAGGCTGTCCTTGTGCGCCAGCTCGCCGTCGAGCACGTAGCTGATGATCTCCATGTCGCGGTGGCCATGGGTGCCGAAGCCGGTGCCGGGGGCGATGCGGTCCTCGTTGATGACGCGCAGGTTGCCCCAGCCCATGTGCTTGGGGTCGTGGTAGTCGGCAAAGGAGAAGCTGTGGAAGCTCTTCAGCCAGCCGTGGTCGGCATAGCCGCGGTCGCAGGACTTGCGCAGGGTGATCATGGTGTGGTGCTTTCCGTGAAGGTCAGAAGGCGATGAAGCCAATGTAGGTGCCGGGACCCCGCCAGCCCCCGTGCCGGGCTTGAAGTTCCCGTTCAAATAAGATGAACACCTGTTCCAGCCCGCGACCACCCCATGCCCGACCGCCGCAACGTGCTCACGCCCGAAGCCCTCGCGATGATGGACACCATCGCGCGCACCGGCAGCTTTGCCGCAGCGGCACGCGAGCTCGGCAAGGTGCCGTCGGCGCTGACCTACAACGTGCGCCAGCTCGAGGACGCGCTGGACGTGCTGCTGTTCGACCGCAGCTCGCGCCAGGCCCAGCTGACCGCCGCCGGCGAGGAACTGCTCAACGAGGGACGCCGCCTGCTCGCCGAGATGGACGCGGTGGCCAACCGCGTGCGCCGCGTCGCCACCGGCTGGGAGACGCAGCTGACGGTGGCGGTGGACACCATCATTTCGCAGGTCACGGTGTTCGAGCTGTGCGAGGCCTTCTATGCCGGCTGCGCCGAGAAGCATGTCGAGCACGGCACGCGGCTGCGCGTGCGCAGCGAAGTGCTGGCCGGCACCTGGGAGGCGCTGCTGTCGGGCCAGGCCGACCTGGCCATCGGCGTGGGCACGCACGCCACGCCGCCGGCCGGCATCGAGTTCGCGATGATGGGCGAGGTCGACTTCGTCTTCGCGGTCGCGCCGCACCACCCGCTGGCCGCGCACGAGGGGCCGATCGGAGACGCCGAACTGCTGCGCCACCGCGCGGTGGCGGTGGCCGATTCGGCGCAGCGCATGACGCCGATCACCGTGCACCTGCTGCCCGGCCAGGACGTGCTCACGGTTCCGAGCACGCAGGCCAAGATCGAGGCGCAGATCCGCTGCATGGGCTGCGGCTACATCCCCGAGCCGATGGCGCGCCCGCACGTCGAAGCCGGCCGGCTCGTCGTCAAGGAGGTCGAGCGCACCCGGCCGCGTGCCCAGATGGGCTATGCGTGGCGCTCGGGCACCGGCGCCGGCAGCAAGGGCAAGCGCCTGCCGCTGGGCCTGGCGCTGCAGTGGTGGTTGAACCAGCTGGAAAGCCCCGCAACAAGGCGCGCGCTGCTGGAGCGCCATGCCGGCCCTTGGGGCGGTTGAAGCGCAGGTGAACGCGCCGGCTTATGTAGGGCGCTTCGCGCCCTCGCCGACCGGCCCCCTGCACGCCGGTTCGCTGGTCGCCGCGCTCGCTTCATGGCTGGATGCCCGCGTGCACGGCGGCCGCTGGCTGGTTCGCATCGAGGACGTCGACACGCCGCGCTGCGTACCCGGCGCGGACCGCCTGATCGTCGAACAGCTGGCGGCCTGCGGCCTGGTCGCCGACGAGCCGCCGCTGTGGCAGTCGGCACGTGGCGATCTGTACCAGGCGGCGCTCGACCGCCTGGTCGCCGCGGGCTGGGCCTATGCCTGCGGCTGCACACGGCGTGACATCGAGCTCGCACTGGCTGCGCAGGGGCGCACGAAGCCGCGTGGCGGCGAGCTGGTGTACCCGGGCACCTGCCGTGACGGGCTACGAGGCAGCGCGGCGCGAGCGATGCGCATGCGCACCTCGTCCGGCCCCTGCGCGGAAGAGGCCGCGATCAGCTGGCACGACCGCCGCCTCGGCCCGCAGCACCAGCGGCTGTGCGAATCGGTCGGCGACTTCGTGCTCAAGCGTGCCGACGGCCTGTGGGCCTACCAGCTGGCGGTGGTGGTCGACGACGCGGCGCAGGGCATCACCGATGTCGTGCGCGGCGAGGATCTGGCCGACAACACGCCACGGCAGATCCTGCTGCAGCGCGCACTCGGCCTGCCGACACCGCGCTACCTGCACACGCCATCTGGTGCTGGGTGCCAACGGCGAGAAGCTGTCCAAGCAGAACGGCGCGCAGGCGCTGGACCTCGCCGACCCGCTGGCGGCCTTGCGCGGCGCGGGCGCGGTGCTGGGCGTGCAGGCCGAGGCCGGCAGCGTGGCCGGCTGGCTGGCCGGCGCCACCGAGGCCTGGCGGCGCATGCTGGCATGATGCGAGCCCTTTCCACTCCCATCGACGAGAGCGCCACATGATCACCACCGATTCCGGCCTGCAGTACGAAGACACCACCGTCGGCAGCGGCGCCGAGGCGCGCGCCGGCCAGTACGTCACCGTGCACTACACCGGCTGGCTGTACCAGGACGGCGTCAAGGGCGGCAAGTTCGACAGCAGCAAGGACCGCAACGACCCGTTCCAGTTCGGCCTCGGCCAGGGCATGGTGATCCGCGGCTGGGACGAAGGTGTGCAAGGAATGAAAGTCGGCGGCACGCGCGTGCTGGTGATCCCGCCGCAGCTCGGCTACGGCGCCCGCGGCGCCGGCGGCGTGATCCCGCCGAACGCGACGCTGATGTTCGAGGTCGAGCTGCTGGGGGTCTGACGCCTCGGCGGACGGGACGGGCATCATGGTCCGCTACGACATCGTCCACACGACGGTCTACCGCTACCGCGAACCGGTGCGCTTCGGCGAGCACCGGGTGATGTTCCGTCCGCGCGACAGCCACGACCTGCGGGTGCTCGCCACCGACCTGCAGGTCAGCCCGATGGCGCACATCCACCTGATCCAGGACCCGCACTCGAACTCGATCGCCATCGTGCAGCCGCAGGTTGAGGCGGCCGAGCTGCGCATCGTCTGCAGCTTCACGATCGAGCATGCGCACACGCACAACCTCGAGCTGCCGCTGGCGCCGGCGGCCGAGTTCTTCCCCTTCGCCTACAGCGTCGACGAGCGCTTCGACCTCGAGCAGTACCTGCGCCCGCACCACGACGACCCGGAAGGCCGGCTGACCACCTGGGCGCGCCAGTTCCTGCGCACCGACGGGCCGACGCGCACGCGCGAGCTGCTGGTGCAGATGAACCAGCACATCCGCGAGCAGTTCGCCTACGCCGCGCGCGACGAGGAAGGCACGCAGAGCCCGCTGGAAACGCTGGCGCAGGGCAGCGGCAGCTGCCGCGACTTCGCGCTGCTGATGATGGAGGCAGCGCGGCGGCTCGGCGTGGCGACACGCTTCGTCTCGGGCTACCTGTACGACCCGGCGTTGGACCGGGCCGCGGAGGGCGACGGCGACACGGATGCCGCCGCGCCCGGCGTGGTCGGCGCTGGCAGCACGCATGCGTGGCTGCAGGCCTACCTGCCCGGTGCCGGCTGGGTGCCGTTCGACCCGACCAACAACCTGCTCGGCGGCAACACGCTGATCCGCGTCGGCGTGGCGCGCGACCCGCGCCAGGCTGCGCCGATCTCCGGCTCGTGGTTCGGCCCGGCCGACGCCTACCTCGGCATGGACGTGTCCGTGCAGGTGCAGCGCCAGCGCGCCGGCGCCTGAGCCCTGCGCCGCGGCGCGTAGGACTGTTCCTACAGACGCAGGCCGTCGGGGCTGCTTCAATCGAGGCTGCGCCGCCGCACCCTGCGCCGGCGGGCGATCGCCGCGAACCATGAGCCCTTTGCAGACCTTCCTCGTCGAGGACAGCCCGGTGATCCGGGAGAACCTGATCGCCACCCTCGAGGAGATGGCCCCGGTGTCGGTGATCGGCAGCGCCGGCGACGAGGCGCAGGCGCGCGAATGGCTGGTCGAGCACCGCGAGCAGTGCGACCTGGTCATCATCGACATCTTCCTGCGCAAGGGCTCGGGCCTGGGCGTGCTGCAGTGGCTGGGTGCGCAGCCGCAGCGCTGCAAGCGTGTCGTGCTGAGCAACTTCGCGACGCCGGACATCCGCCGCCGCTGCCTCGGGCTTGGGCGCCGACGGCGTGTTCGACAAGTCCGGCGAGATCGACGCGCTGATCGCCTACTGCCGGCTGCTCGCCGAGGACGGCGTCGCGCCATGAGCGCGGCGTCGCCGTGCGCGGCACTACTGGATCAGGCCGTTCTTCAACGCGTAGTAGGTCAGCTCGCTGTTCGACGCCAGCGCCATCTTCTCCATCACCCGCGTGCGATAGGTGCTGACGGTCTTCACGCTCAGCGACATGCCGTCGGCGATGTGCCCGACCGTCTCGCCGCGGGCGAGGCGCAGGAAGACCTGCAGCTCGCGCTCCGACAGCAGCTCGTGCGGCAGCTTGTCGGTGTCGCCGCCCAGCGTCTCGGCCAGCCTCTCGGCAACGCCGGCGGTGATGTACTTGCGGCCGCGGAAGACGGTGCGGATCGCCTTGACGATCTCTTCCGGGTCGCATTCCTTGTTCAGGTAGCCGGCGGCGCCCTGCTTGAGCAGCGTGGTCGCGTAGTGTTCCTCCGGAAAGCCGCTGAGGATCAGCACCGGCAGCTCCGGCGCACGCGCCTTGATCGCCGCCAGCGCGTCGACGCCGCTCTGGTCGGGCATCGACAGGTCCATCAGCAGCACGTCGACCTCGCCCTGTCGCACCAGCTCGAGCGCCTCGTGGCCGTTGCTCGCTTCGCCGCTGACACGCAGGTCGACCTGCTCGGAGAAGTACTGGCGCAGTCCGGTGCGCACGATGGCGTGGTCGTCGACGATGGCAACCCGGATCATGGCAAGGCGGTCCTGGCGGACGTGAACTGCATGGCGCGGAGTGTAGATGCTTGAGTCGTCGCGTGTCGTCGCCGACCGCCTGCGGCGCAGTGCCTTCGCGTTCCCGCTGGTGGCGCTGGCGGCGCTGGCCATGCTGGTGATCAGCGAGCTGTCGTACTGGCGCGCCGGCGAGTCGCTCGACGAGCTCGGCCAGCGTGCCGTCGCGCGCACCACGCTGCAGGCGCTGGCCCGCATGATGCTGGACGCCGAGAGCGGCCAGCGCGGCTACCTGCTGACCGGCCGCAGCGAGTACCTCACGCCCTACCGCGAGGCCAACGAGGAGATCCAGAGCACGCTGACGACGCTGCGCAGCCACTTCGGCCGCGAGCCCGGCCAGGCTACGCTGCTCGCCGACCTCGAGAAGCACGTGCAGGCCAAGCTGTCGGAGCTGCAGACCTCGATCTCGCTGTTCGACCAGGGCAAGCACGACAGCTGGCGCGCGCTGGTGCTGACCGACATCGGCCGCGAGCAGATGGACGCCATCCGCTCGCTGTCGCTGCGCCTGCTCGACGAGGAGAGCAAGGCGGTCGCGCGCGGCCGGCAGGACATCTACGACACGCTGATGCTGACGCGCATCGGCATCGGCGCGCTGACCGCGCTGAGCGTGCTGGCGCTGTTCATGTACCTGCGCCAGACCGCCGCGCTGGACGCGCAGCGCATCGAGCAGCAGCGCCTGATCCAACTCGAGCGCGACCAGCTCGAGCATCAGGTGCAACGCCGCACCGCCCAGCTGCGCGAGCTGGCGCGGCACCTGCAGACGGCGCGCGAGGACGAGCGCCACCGCCTGGCCCGCGAGCTGCACGACGAGCTGGGCGCGCTGCTCACCGCCGCCAAGCTCGACGTGGCGCGGCTGCGTTCGCGCCTCGCACCGCTGGCACCCGAGCTGCTGGAACGTCTGAACCACCTCGGCCAGACGCTGACCAGCGGCATCGCGCTGAAGCGCCGCATCATCGAGGACCTGCGTCCGTCGGCCCTGGCCAACCTCGGCCTGGTGGCGGCACTCGACATCCTGACGCGCGAGCATGCGCAACGCTGCGGCGTCGAGCTGATCAGCTCGTTCGACCCGGGGCTGGTGCTGTCCGAGGAGGCTGAGCTCACCGCCTACCGACTGGTGCAGGAGGCGCTGACGAACGTCGCCAAGTACGCCGGCGCGAAGCAGGTCGAGGTGCGCCTGCAGGCGGTCGATGGCGGTGCGCGCATCGTCGTCGCCGACGACGGCGTCGGCTTCGACGCCTCGCAGGATCAGCTGGCCTCGCACGGCCTGTTCGGCATGGGCTACCGGGTCGAATCGGTCGGCGGGCATCTCGATGTGCGCTCCGCGCCCGGCCAGGGCACGCGCATCGAGGCGTTCCTCCCCTCCGCCGCCGCGCCGGCGGCCTGAGCATCCGGGCCGGCGCGGCCGGCCTGTCGGCCTCGTCCTACACGCGGACGCGCCAGCGTCTCATGGTGCGGCAACGACGCGCTTCCTAAGCTTTGTCCATCGCGATCCACCGGGTCGCGTCGGACAACAACCTCAGGAGCCCACCATGCTGCACTACGCCGTCGTCTTCTTCGTCATCGCCCTCATCGCGGCCGTGTTCGGCTTCGGCGGCATCGCCGCCAGCGCTGCCGGCATCGCGAAGATCCTGTTCATCCTGTTCGCGGTGCTCGCCGTGGGCAGCTTCCTGGTCGGCCTGCTCAAGTAGCGACCGAGCCATCCGTTCCCCTTCCCCACCACCCTGCAAGGAGCCTCCCATGACCACCAACGCCCACACCACCGCCGCCAACGCCCGCCGTGCCGTCGAGGCCGCGCCTCAGGCCATCGCCGATGCCGTGCAGGAAGGCAGCGAGCGCATCACGCCGGCCCTCGTGCAGGCTGCCGAGCGCGCCGAGACCCTGGTGCGGCAGAGCGCCGACGCCCTGCGCGAGCACGCGGCGAACCTGCGCGAACGTGCGGCCGACGCGTCGGACCGCACCGCCGGCTACATCCGCGACGAGCCGCTCAAGTCGGTGCTGATCGCCGCCGCGGCCGGCGCCGCCCTGATGGCGATCGCCAACGCCGCACTGCGCTCGCGCCAGCCGCAATGAGCGACGGAGCCCCGGCATGCACCCGCTGTTCCGCCTCGCCGCTGCCGAGCCCGCCCTGCTCGCCGATCACCTGCAAGCCTACGGCGAGCTGATGAGCGGCGAGGCGCTGGACGCGCTCGGCCGCTGGCGGCGCGCCGCACTGCTGCAGCTGGCGGCCCTCGCCAGCGCAGCGGTCGGTGTGACGCTGGCCGGCGTGGCACTGATGCTGTGGGCGGTCGGCGGCAGTGTCGCCATGCCGTGGCTGCTGGTCGCGGTGCCGGCGCTGCCGCTGCTGCTCGCGCTCGCGTGCCACATCGCAGCGCGCGGCGCCTGGGCGCAGCCCGGCTCCACCGTGCTGCGCGAACAATGGGCTGCCGACCTCGCGCTGCTGCGCGGCGCGGCGGCGCAATCATGAGCCGCCAGTCGATCGCGCTGCAGCGGTTGCAGGCCTCGCGGCAACGCCTGGCCGAGCGGCTGCACGGGCCGCGCAGCGACTGGCCGGCCGCCGCGGCGTTGGCCGCCGATGCCGGCGACTCGCTGCTGCGCCCGGTCGCAAAGGCCCACCCGTTCGCGCTGGCCGCAGCGGCCTTCGCCGGCGGTGCGGCCCTGGTTGCGCTCAAGCCGTGGCGGGCCCTCACCGGTTCGGTGCTGCTGTCGCGCCTGGCCGTGCAATGGGCCTCGCAGCTGCCGCTGGCCAGCGTGCTGGCCGCCGTGCAGGACGCGGCCTTGTCCTACATCGCCACGGGCAGCGCGCCGATGCCGCCGTCCGCGGGCGATGCCTAGAGTGAATGCAACGGTCCGACGCGACCTCGCCAGGAGAGAGACATGTTGAAGTGGGCCTTGATCTTCGCCGCGATCGCCGTCGTCGCCGGGCTGCTCGGCTTCACCGGCATCGCCGCCGGCGCGGCCGGCATCGCCAAGGCGCTGTTCGTCATCGCGCTGGTCGTCTTCGCGGTCTTCGTCGCGCTCGCCCTGCTGGGCATCGGCGCGCTGCGCAAGCCCTGATTGCCGACCGGCATCCACGTTCCCGTTCCCCGTCCGCTGTGACAACCCCTGAAAGGAGCATGACCATGATGATCCGTACCACCCTCGTCGCCACCGCCGTCGCCACGGCCGCCCTGTTCACGCTGCCCGGCTGTGCCGTCTCGCGCGGCCAGTCGACCGTCGGCGAGTACATCGACGACACCACCATCACCACGCAGGTCAAGGCCCGCATGGTCGAGAACAAGGAGGTCGATGCCGCCGCCATCAGCGTCGAGACGCTGAACGGCACGGTGCTGCTGTCCGGCTTCGCCAAGAGCAGCCAGGAGAAGGCCACGGCCGAGTCGATCGCCCGCAAGGTCAACGGCGTCAAGCTGGTCAAGAACGACATCGTCGTCCGCGGCTGACCCCGACCCGATCCCGACCCGACCCCGGATGGACGAAGGGCCCGCGAAACGCGGGCCCTTCGTCATTCGTGCGGCAGCCGATCGATGCTCAGCGCTCGAAGCGGCCGGGACCACCCGGACGGCCGGGGCGGCCGGCGCCGTGCGGCTTGAAGCCGGGCTTGCGCGGCGCGCCACCGTCGTGGGCACGGCGCTCGCCAGCCGGCCGGTCGAACGGGTTGCGCGGTGCGTCGCCCTGCGCGGCGCGGGCCGCGAAGGGCTTGGGACCGAACGGCTTGCCACCGCCGAAACCCTTGCCGCCGTGCGGCTTGCCACCGAAGCGGCCACGCTCCGGCGCCATGCCGCCTGGGCGCGGCCCGAACAGGCGCGGCTCGGGGTTCTTCGGCTCCAGGCCGGTCACCGTGGCGACCGGGATGTCCTGCGTCGTGAAGTGCTGGATGCGGCGGATCATGCCGACGTCCATGCGCTCGGCGATGGTCACCGCCAGACCGTTGCGGCCGGCGCGGCCGGTGCGGCCGATGCGGTGCACGTAGTCCTCGGCCTTCATCGGCAGCCCGTAGTTGATGACGTGGCTGATGGTCGGCACGTCGATGCCGCGCGCCGCCACGTCGGTGGCGACGAGCACGCGCAGGTGGCGGTTGCGCAAGCCTTGCAGCACGCGGTTGCGCCGGCCCTGCGGCATGCCGCCGTGCAGCGAGGCGACGGCGTGGCCCAGCTCGGCCAGGCGGTCGGCCAGCCAGTCGGCGTCGCGCTGCGTGCTGGTGAAGATCACCGCCTGCTCGAGATCGGTGCCGGTCAGGATGTGGTCCAGCAGCGCGTTCTTGTGGTGGTGGTTGTCGGCCCAGTGCAGGCGCTGCTCGATGTTGACGTGCGTGTCGGTGTGCGAGGCAACGTCGATGCGCTGCGGCTCGCGCAGCAGGCTGCGCGCCAGGTTGCCGACGTTGCCGGCGAAGGTGGCGCTGTACATCACCGTCTGGCGCGACACCGGCACGTGGTCGGCGATGGTGCTGATGTCGTCGATGAAGCCCATGTCGAGCATGCGGTCGGCTTCGTCGAGCACCAGCATCTCGACGTTCTCCAGCACGGCCTTGCCGGTCTGCAGGTGGTCGAGCAGGCGGCCGGGGGTCGCGATCAGGATGTCGAGCGGGCCGCGCAGCGCCTTCAGCTGCGCCGGATAGGGCACGCCGCCGACGATGGTGGCCACACGCAGGCCAGGCACATGGCGGCCGTAGCTGTCGGCCGCCTTGGCGACCTGCATGGCGAGTTCGCGCGTCGGTGCCAGCACCAGCACGCGCGGGCCGTAGACCACGCCCTTCTCGCGGCGCTTGGTGTTGTCGCCGCGCGCGGCCAGCACACGCTGCAGCGCCGGCAGGATGAAGGAGGCGGTCTTGCCGCTGCCGGTGCTGGCCGAGACCATCAGGTCGCGGCCTGCCAGGGCCGGCGGAATGGCCTGCTGCTGGACCTCGGTGGCGCTGTCGTAGCCGGTGTCGGCCACGGCGCGGGTCAGGGCCTCGTGCAGGCCCAGGGAATCGAAACTCATCGTTCTCTTTCGCAAAAACAACGGCGCAAAACGCCGCCGGGCCGTCCATGCAGGACAGCCCTGATCAGGTCGCGGGGAAACTTCGTCGGAAGGCTCGTAGCGACGGCATCGCCGCCAACCGTGCCCACGCCTTTGCGGCGGGATGTTCCGAACGAGAGAGAGACGGAACGAGGTCGAAGGTGATGAACGGAAACGCCCGACCAGCAGCCGGGCGTTGGCCGCGATTGTAGCGGGTTTGCCGACAACGTGCTGCGGCGCAGCACGGCCGGGCTCTCATGACCTTGGTCAAGCGACGACGGCAGCGCCGCTGGCAGACTCCGTGCCCATGCGCGAAAGCCCCGCCCTCGTCGAGTCCCGCCGTTTCGGCACGCGCACCGTGCCGCTGCTGCGCCCGCTGGGCTGGCTGGCCGCCGGCTGGCGCGACTTCGTGCGCTGCCCGCTTCCCGGGCTGCTGCATGGCCTGCTGCTGGCGCTGTTCGGCGGCACGCTGTTCTGGCTGGCGCGCAACCAGTTCTGGCTGCTGTCGGGCGCGTTCTCCGGCTTCCTGCTGGTCGCGCCCATCCTCGCCACCGGCCTGTATGCCGTCAGCCGCAGCCTGCAGCGCAGCGGTCGCGCCAACCTCGCCATCGCGCTGCACGCCTGGCGCCCGCGCGACGGCCGCCTGGTCGTGTTCGGCGTGCTGCTCGCCTTCGCCGGCACCGGCTGGGTGATGACCTCGGCAGCGCTGATCACCGGCTTCGCGCCGGCGCCGGTGCGCAACCCGATCGAGTTCCTGCGCGTCGTCGTGCTCGCCGAGCAGGGCCACCTGTTCGAGATCTGGCTGGCGCTCGGCGGCGTGCTCGCGGCGCCGGTGTTCGCGTCCAGCGTGGTCGCCATCCCGCTGCTGCTCGACCGCGAGATCGGCATCCTCGCCGCGGTCTTCACCAGCTGGCGCGTGGTGATGGACAACCCGGCGCCGATGGCGCTGTGGGCCGGCCTGATCATGGCGCTGACACTGCTGGGCATGGCCAGCCTGATGCTCGGGCTGGTCGTCGTGGTGCCGTGGATCGCGCACTCCAGCTGGCATGCCTACCGCGACCTGGTCGACACCTCCGGCCTCGCCGAGCGCCCCTGAGCCGAGCACCCCAAGACCATGTTCGGCTACTCGGAAGACCAGATCGCATGGTTCGGGCTGACCTTCGGCGTCAGCGCGTTCATGCTGTACATGGTGTTCATCATCCTGCAGCTGGCGCGCGAATCGAAGGCCGGCAAGTTCGGCACCTTCGTGCTGCTGCTCGGGCTGGGCGTGGGCCTGATCGGCTTCGCCGCCAAGGGCCTGATCAAGTTCTTCCTGGCGGGCATCGTCGAATGAGCGAAGCCGCGTTGCGCCACGCCTGGTACGACGACGCGCTGGCCTTCGTCACCGGCACGCTGTTCATCGCCTTCGGCGTGACCATGTACACCCACGCCGGGCTGCTGACCGGCGGCACCGCGGGGCTCGCCTTCCTGGCGCACTACGCCACGGGCATCGGCTTCGGCGTGCTGTTCTTCGCGATCAACCTGCCCTTCTACGCGCCGGCCTGGAAGGCGATGGGGCGCAGCTTCACCTTGAAGACCTTCGCCGCGGTGACGCTGCTGTCGGCGCTGACCAGTGCGATCCCGCGCTGGGCCGGCTTCGCGCAGCTCGACCCCTGGTTCGCGGCCATCGCCGGCGGGCTGCTGATGGGCGCGGGCTTCCTGGTGCTGTTCCGCCACCACGCCAGCCTGGGCGGGCTGAACATCCTGGTGCTGGTGCTGCAGAAGCGCTTCGGCTGGCGGGCCGGCTGGGTGCAGATGGGCATCGACGGGGCGATCCTGCTCGCCTCGCTGGCGATGGTCGAGCCGCCGCGCATTCTGATGTCCCTCGCAGGCGCGCTGGCGCTGAACCTGACGCTGGCGCTGAACCACCGGCCGGGGCGCTACGTCGCCTTCTGAGGCCATGAAAAAGCCCGGCGCGCGGCCGGGCTCGATGGCGAGAACCCGAGAGGGTTCAGCCCATATGAAGACCCCCGTTGCAGGAGAAGTCCGCACCGGTCGTGAAACCGGAGTCTTCGCCGGCCAGCCAGGCGACGACCGATGCGATCTCCTCCGGCGTGCCCAGGCGCTTGACCGGGATGCCGGCGATGATCTTGTCGAGCACGTCCTGGCGGATCGCCTTGACCATGTCGGTGCCGATGTAGCCCGGGCTCACGGTGTTTACCGTCACGCCCTTGCTGGCCACTTCCTGCGCCAGCGCCATCGTGAAGCCGTGCATGCCGGCCTTGGCCGCCGAGTAGTTGGTCTGGCCGAACTGGCCCTTCTCGCCGTTCACCGAGCTGATGTTGACGATGCGGCCCCAGCCCTTGTCGAGCATGCCGTCGATCACCTGCTTGGTGACGTTGAACAGGCTGGTCAGGTTGGTCTCCATCACCGCGTCCCAGTCGGCGCGACTCATCTTGCGGAACACGCCGTCGCGGGTGATGCCGGCGTTGTTGACCAGCACGTCGACCACGCCGTGTTCGGCCTTGATCTTCTCGAAGGCCGCCACCGTCGAGTCCCAGTCGCCGACGTTGCCGACCGAGGCGTAGAAGGTGTAGCCCAGCGCCTTCTGCTCGCCCAGCCACTTGTTGAAGTCGCGGCTCGGGCCGCAGCCGGCGATCACCTTGAACCCGTCCTTGTGCAGGCGCTGGCACATCGCGGTGCCGATGCCACCCATGCCGCCGGTCACGTACGCAAGCTTCTGAGCCATTTGTCTTCTCCTGGTTGAATCCGTTGGTGGTGTTGTGCTTTGTTCAGCGCTCGACGGTCAGCGCGACGCCCATGCCGCCACCGATGCACAGCGAGGCGATGCCCTTCTTGGCATTGCGGCGCTGCATCTCGTGCAGCAGCGTGACGAGGATGCGGCAGCCGGACGCGCCGATCGGGTGGCCGATGGCGATCGCGCCGCCGTTGACGTTGACCTTGCTGGTGTCCCAGCCCATCTCCTGGTGCACCGCGCAGGCCTGCGCAGCGAAGGCCTCGTTGATCTCCAGCAGGTCGAGGTCGGCGGCCTTCCAGCCGGCGCGCTGCAGCGCTTTCTGGCTGGCCGGCACCGGGCCCATGCCCATGGTCGCCGGGTCGAGGCCGGCGCTGGCGTAGCTGGCGATGCGCGCCAGCGGCGTCAGGCCGAGCTTGTCGGCGGTCTTCGCGCTCATCACCACCACGCCGGCGGCGCCGTCGTTGAGGCCCGAGGCGTTGCCGGCGGTCACGCTGCCGGCCTTGTCGAAGGCCGGGCGCAGGCCGGCCAGGCCTTCGGCGCTGCTCTTGCGGTTGAGGAACTCGTCGTTCGCGAAGACGATCGGGTCGCCCTTCTTCTGCGCGATGCTGAACGGCACGATCTCGTCCTTGAACTTGCCGGCGTCCTGCGCGGCGGCGGCCTTCTGCTGACTGGCCAGCGCCAGCGCGTCCTGCGCTTCGCGGCTCACGCCGAACTTCTTGGCCACGTTCTCGGCGGTGATGCCCATGTGGTACTGGTTGTAGACGTCCCACAGGCCGTCGACGATCATCGAGTCGACCAGCTTCCAGTCGCCCATGCGCGCGCCATTGCGCGAGTTCGGCAGCACGTGCGGCGCCAGGCTCATGTTCTCCTGGCCGCCGGCGATGATGATCTCGCTGTCGCCGTCGCGGATCGCCTGCGCGGCCAGCATCACCGCCTTCAGGCCGGAGCCGCAGACCTTGTTGATGGTCATCGCCGGCACCGCGTTGGGCAGCCCGGCCTTGATGACCGACTGGCGCGCCGGGTTCTGGCCGGCGCCGGCCTGCAGCACCTGGCCGAGGATGACCTCGCCGATGCGGTCGCCCTCGAGCTTGGCCCGCTTGAGCAGCTCGCTGATCACCGCGGCGCCCAGCTCGGGCGCGGGCGTGGAGGCAAGCGTGCCTCCGAACTTGCCGACCGCGGTGCGGGCGGCGGCGACGATCACGATGTCGGTGCTCATGGGGAGTCTCCTGCGATGGAACGGGGGGCGAATCGGAACGATGACGGGATCACGGCTGCACTGTCGCGCTTCGGGCAGGCGGCATCAAGCCCTACCTGACCCTCTTGCTCAGGCCTTCTGCTTGACGTAGCGACCGGGTGCCGGCTCGATCGCCTTGTGGCTGCGGTTGCCGTACGACTTCGGCGCGGCGACCTGCTTGCCGGCGTGGGGCTTGAGCCAGCCGGCCCAGTCGGTCCACCAGCTGCCCGGGTGCTCCTTGGCCTTGGCGAACCACTCCTTGGGGTCGGCCGGCACAGCGTTCGTCGCGCCGATCCAGTGGCTGCGCTTGCCCTTGGCCGGCGGGTTGATCACGCCGGCGATATGCCCGGAGGCACCCATCACGAAGCGGACCTTGCCCTTCGCGCCGGTCAGCACCTGGGTGTTCTGGTAGGCACCGTCCCAGGGCACGATGTGGTCTTCGCGCGAGGCGTAGACGTAGACCGGCGCCTTGATCGCGCCGAGGTCGACCTTCTCGCCGCACACCGTGGTCTGCCCCGGCTTGGCGAGCTTGTTCTCGTGGTAGGTGTTGCGCAGGTACCAGCAGTACATCGGCCCCGGCAGGTTGGTGCTGTCGCTGTTCCAGTACAACAGGTCGAAGGGCGGCGGCGTCTCGCCCTTCAGGTAGTTGCCGACGACGTAGTTCCAGACCAGGTCGTTGGGGCGCAGGAAGCTGAAGGTCGAGGCCAGTTCCTGGCCCTTCAGCAGGCTGCCGCCGCCGGGACTGGCGGGGCCGAGCGTCATCTCGCGCATCTGCACCATCGTCTCGTCGATGAACAGGTCGAGCACGCCGGTGTTGGAGAAGTCCAGCAGCGTGGTCAGCAGCGTCACGCTGGCCGCCGGCTGCTGGCCGCGCGCAGCCAGCACGGCCAGCGCGGTCGACAGGATGGTGCCGCCGACGCAGAAGCCCAGCGTGTCGAGCTGCTCGCTGCCGGTGATGTCCTGCACCTCGCGGATCGCGCGGATCGCCGCGTCCTCGATGTACTGGTCCCAGGTGTACTGGGCGACGCTCTCGTCGGCGTTGCGCCAGCTGACGACGAACAGGCGGTGGCCCTGCTCGACCGTGTAGCGGATCAGCGAGTTGTCCGGCTGCAGGTCGAGGATGTAGTACTTGTTGATGCACGGCGGCACGAACAGCATCGGCCGCTCGAACACCTTGGGCGTCAACGGCTTGTACTCGATCAGCTGGAACAGCTCGTTCTCGAACACCACCGCGCCTTCGGTGGTGGCGACGTTGCGGCCGACCTCGAACACGCTCTCGTCGGTCTGCGACAGGTGGCCCTGCTGGATGTCGTTCCACAGGTGCTTGAGGCCCTGGCCGATGCTTTCGCCCTTCGTCTCCAGTGCCTTGCGCTGCGCCTCGGGGTTGAGCGCGAGGTAGTTGCTCGGGCTGGCCGCATCGACCCACTGCTGCACTGCGAAGCGGATGCGCTGCTTGGTCTTCCCATCGCCCTCGACGGCCTCGGCCATCTGCATCAGCGTGCGTGCGTTGAGCAGGTACATCTGCGCGATGTAGGCACTGGCCGGGTTGCTCGCCCAGTCCTGTGCGGCGAAGCGCTTGTCGGACGGTGCGGCCGGCTTGGCTTTCGCCCTGCTGCAGGTTCTGGTTCCACAACTCGGTGGCCTGCTTCAGGTAGTCGGCCTGCAAGCGGGTCACCGCGGGCAGCGGCAGGTTCAGGCCCGACATCGACTTCCAGATCTCGCCGACCGTGGAGCCGAACGCCTTGGCGGCCTCGGCGCTGTCCATGGGCGTCGATGCCCGGGTCGCCGAACGGGATGTCGCTTTCATGTAAGTCTCCTCGCGGATGCTTCGGGGCTAGGGAAGCTGTTCTTGTATGTGCAGTTTTACCGGCGAAGCTTACCACATCATGACGATACGTTTCATAATTCGGTAAGACGCATGTATCTGGTCGCGATCGCCTGGGGCTACGTGGTGCTGATGATGGCGGTCGCCGAGGCCACCGGGCCGAATGGAACCGTGCTCGGTGCGGTCATCACCTTCGTGCTGTACGGCGTGCTGCCGCTGTCCATCGTGCTGTACGTGCTCGGCACCCCGGCGCGGCGGCGCGCGCTGCGGCGGGCGGAAGCCGCCGCCGACGCCTCAGCCGCGGCGGTCGAGCCAGACCGCGGCGGCCATGCGGCCGGTGACGCGGTCGCGGCGGAACGAAAAGAACCGTGACGCATCCTCGACGGTGCACCACTGCCCGCCGCTGACGCGGGCGAGGCCGGCGCGCTCCAGCCGCGCGCGGGCCAGGCCGGCGAGATCGGCCATCCACTTGCCGTCGGCCTGCGGCACGAAGAAGGGCTGCGCTTCGCGCGACGGCTCGGCGCCGAAGGCTTGCAGCACGTCGGCGCCCACCTCGAAGCGGCGCGGGCCGATGCACGGCCCCAGCCAGGCCGAGAGCTCGCCGGGCGTGCAGGCGGCGGCCCCGCACAGGGCGGCCACGGTGGCCTCCAGCACGCCGGCGGACAGCCCGCGCCAGCCGGCATGCGCACCGCCCACACCGCGCCCGCCGGGTGCCGCGAACAGCACCGGCAGGCAATCGGCCACCTGCACCGTGCAGGCGATGCCCGGCTCGGTGCAGATGCTGGCATCGGCGGTCGGCTGATGCCCGAGGTGCTCGGCACGCAGGTGCACGACCTCCTTGCCGTGCACCTGGTCGAGCCACACCGGCCGGGCGCCGGTCGCCGTGGCGAACAAGGCCTGGTTGCGGCTCACCGCCAGCGGGTTGTCGCCCAGGCCGCCGCGGATGTTCATCGAGCCGAACGGCCCTTCGCTGACGCCGCCGGCGCGTGTGCTCATCAGCGCACCGACGCCGGCGACGCCCCAGTCAGGGCGCAGCCAGTCGGCGTGGCCGGCACTCGACATGGGCCTCAGGCCGCGTCCGGGCAGGCCGAGGCCTGCGTCTTCGCGAAGGCGTCGAGCTTCATGCACTCGCCGAACACGCGCATCACCGTCGGCACATGGTCGAGCCGGCAGTCGAAGCGCTGCGCGTTGTGGATCTGCGGCACCAGCGCGATGTCGGCCAGCGTCGGCGTGTCGCCATGGCAGAAGCGGCCGGTGCCACCGCCCGGCGCGGCGAGGCGCTGCTCGACCACCTGCAGCCCGGTTTCCACCCAGTGGCGGTACCAGCGGTTCTTGTCGTCGTCCGACACCTTCAGGTCGTGCACCAGATAGCGCAGCACACGCAGGTTGTTGAGCGGGTGGATCTCGCAGGCCACGTCCAGCGCCAGCGCGCGGATGCGCGCGCGCGCCACCGCGTCGCCGGGCAGCAGCGGCGGCTGCGGATGCGTCTCGTCGAGGTACTCGACGATCGCCAGCGACTGCGTGATCAGGTGCTCGTCGTCCTTCAGCAGCGGCACCAGCCGCGACGGCGACAGCGTCGCGTAGGACTCGGCCAGCTGCTCGTTGCGCTGCAGGTGCACCGCGACGTAGTCGTAGTCCAGGCCCTTCAACGCCAGCGCGATGCGCACGCGATACGAGGCCGAGGAGCGGAAGTAGTTGTAGAGCTGCATGGCGATCGTCCTGCTCCGGCGTCAGCCGGCGACCAGCTGCACCTGTAGAGAGCCGACGCCGTCGATCGCGCGCGGCCAGCGTATCGCCGGCCACCACCGCGGCCACGCCCTCGGGCGTGCCGGTGAAGATCAGGTCGCCGGGCGCCAGCGCCCAGGCCGCCGACAGGTGCTCGATGATCTCCGGGATGTTCCAGATCAGCTTGCCGATCGTGCTCTTCTGCCGTGTCGCGCCGTTGACGTCGAGCACGATCGTGGTGTCGGCGCCGATGTTGCACTGCGCGGCCGGGCGGATGGCCCCGATCGGCGCCGACTCGTCGAAGCCCTTGCCGATGCACCACGGCCGGCCCTGCTTCTTGGCCTCGCCCTGCAGGTCGCGGCGGGTCATGTCCAGGCCGACGGCATAGCCCCAGACATGCTTCATCGCGTCGGCCGCCGCGATGTTGCGGCCGCCGGTGCCGATGGCCACGACCAGCTCGACTTCGTGGTGCAGGTCCTTGGTCAGGCTGGGGTAGTGCATGCGGCCGACGCTGCCCTCGGCCACCGGCAGCACCGCATCGGCCGGCTTCAGGAAGAAGAACGGCGGCTCGCGGCCGGTGAAGCCCATCTCCTTGGCGTGCTCGACGTAGTTGCGGCCGACGCAATAGATGCGATGCACCGGGAACTGCGCGCCCGGCGCGGCGCCGGCAACCGGCACGGCAGCGGGGGAAGGCGGCGTGAAGACGAAGGACATGCGCGGATCTCCGAAGGCGGTCAGATGCAACGCGGACGATGATGCCACGCCACGGCCGGCGCGCCCTGCACGCTACACTGCCGCGGCATGTTCAACCCGCGCAGCATCAAGCACTGCCGCGCCTGCGGTGCGCCGGCGCAGTACACCGTGCCGGCCGACGACAACCGCGAACGTGCCACCTGCACGGTCTGCGGCACCATCCACTACGAGAACCCGCTCAACGTTGTCGGCACCGTGCCGGTGTGGGGCGACCAGGTGCTGCTGTGCCGCCGCAACATCGAGCCGCGCTATGGCCTGTGGACGCTGCCGGCGGGCTTCATGGAGCTGGGCGAGACGGTCGCCGAAGGCGCACTGCGCGAGACCATCGAAGAGGCCGGCGCGCGTGTCGAGATGCAGGAGCTGTTCAGCATGCTGAACGTGGTGCGTGTCGGCCAGGTGCACTTCTTCTACCGCGCGCGCTTGCTCGACACCGACTTCGCACCCGGCCCGGAGACGATCGAGGCGCGGCTGTTCCGCGAGGACGAGGTGCCCTGGGAGCAGATCGCCTTCCGCACCGTGAAGGAAACGCTGCACTGCTGGTTCGATGACCGCCGCAAGGGTCAATTCGGCTTCCACAGCGCCGATATCGGCTGATCGCAGCGATCCCGCCCATGACGACACCCGCCCCGCAGGACCCCGCCCCGGCCGCCCGCTCCGCCACCGTGCGCCTGCGCGAGGACCTGATCCACCCCGACCCGCTGCTCGACTGCCTGGTCGAGCTGTGCCGGCTGCACGGCCAGGCGGCGACGCGCGCTTCGCTGTCGGCCGCACTGCCGCTGCGCGACGGCCGGCTGACCATCGAGCTCGCCGAGCGTGCCGCGGCACGCGCCGGCATGGCCACCAAGCTGCAGCGCCTGGGGCTGGAGGCGATCGACGCCGCCGCCCTGCCGGCCATCCTGGTGCTGAAGGACAACCGCGCCTGCGTGCTGCTCGGCTGGACCGCCGACGAGGGCGGTGCCGTCCAGGCGCGGCTGCTGCTGCCCGAGACCGGCCAGGGCTCGGTGCAGTTGTCGCGTGCCGAACTGACCGATCGTTATGCCGGCGTCGTGCTGTCGGCGCGGCCGCACTTCCGCTTCGATGCCCGCACCGAACGTGCCGACCACCGCACGCGGCCGCTGCCCTCCGGCCACTGGTTCTGGGGCGCCATCCTCGAGCAGCGCTTCGTCTACCGCGACGTGCTGTGGGCCGCGCTGCTGATCAACCTGTTCGCGCTGGCCTTCCCGATGTTCTCGATGAACGTCTACGACCGTGTGGTGCCGAACAACGCCGTCGAGACGCTGTGGGCACTGGCCATCGGCGTGGTGCTGGTGCTCGGCGGCGACCTGTTCATGCGCCTGCTGCGCAGCCACTTCGTCGACGAGGCCAGCGCGCGCATCGACGTGCGCATCTCGGCCACGCTGATGGAGCGCGTGCTGGGCATGCGGCTGGAGCAGCGGCCGGAGTCGGTCGGCTCCTTCGCCTCCAACCTGCGCGGCTTCGAGCAGGTGCGCGACTTCATCGCATCGGGCACCGTCACCGCGCTGATCGACCTGCCGTTCGCGCTGCTGTTCATGATCGTCATCGCCTGGATCTCGCCCTGGCTGCTGCTGCCGGTGCTGGTGGCGGCGCTGCTGATCCTGGCGATGGGCTGGGTGCTGCAGCACCGGCTGCACGAGCTGTCGGAAACCACCTGGCGTGCCGGCGCGCAGCGCAACGCGACGCTGGTCGAGAGCCTGACCGGCATCGAGACCATCAAGGCGCAGGGCGCCGAGAGCGTCGTGCAGGCACGCTGGGAGCGCGCCAACGCCTTCCTCGCCGCCACCGGCGTGAAGATGCGCGGTGTGTCGTCGACGGCGATGTACGTCACCGGTTTCCTGACCCAGGCGGTGACAGTGGCGATCGTCATCGTCGGCGTCTACCTGATCGGCGAACGCGAGCTGACCATGGGCGCGCTGATCGCGGTGTCGATGCTGTCCGGGCGCGCGCTGTCGCCGGCCAGCCAGGTGGTCGGCCTGCTGATGCAGTACCAGGGCGCGCGCACGGCGATGAACAGCCTGAACCAGATCATGGCCAAGCCGGTCGAGCGGCCGGCCGGCGAGAACTTCATCCACCGCCCGCAGCTGCGCGGCGACATCGAGTTCCGCAACGTGCACTTCGCCTATCCGAACCGCAAGGACGCGGCGCTGGAAGGCATCAGCTTCAAGATCGCCGCCGGCGAGCGGGTCGCGCTGATCGGCCGCGTCGGCTCGGGCAAGTCGACCATCCAGCGGCTGATCATGGGCCTGTACCAGCCGACCGACGGCGCGGTGCTGCTCGACGGCATCGACCTGCGCCAGCTCGACCCGGCCGACGTGCGCCGCAACCTCGGCTGCGTGTCGCAGGACGTGATGCTGTTCTACGGCACGCTGCGCGAGAACGTCACTCTGGGCCTGCCCTACGCAGACGACTCGGCGGTGCTCGCCGCCGCCGAGACCGCCGGCCTGGCCGAGTTCGTCAACCGCCACCCGCGCGGCTTCGACATGCCGGTGGGCGAGCGCGGCGAGTCGCTGTCCGGCGGCCAGCGCCAGGGCGTCGGCCTGGCGCGCGCGCTGCTGCACAACGCGCCGATCCTGCTGCTCGACGAGCCGACCAGCGCGATGGACTTCACCTCCGAGGCGCAGATCACCCAGCGCCTGACCGGCTTCGCGCAGGACAAGACGGTGGTGCTGGTGACCCACCGGACCTCGCTGCTGGCGATGGTCAACCGCGTGATCGTGGTCGACGGCGGCAAGATCGTCGCCGACGGCCCGCGCGACCGCATCATGGAAGCGTTGGCCAGCGGCCGCGTGGCGAGGGCGGCATGAGCATCGTCGAGCGCCTCAACACGGTCACGGCGGCGCTGTCGCGCCGCCTGTTCGGCGCGCCGGCGCAGGAGGCCGACGCGGGCTTGCGCAGCTTCGAGGTCGAGGCCGACGCGGTGATGTCGCGCGCCCGCACGCAGCGCGCGCAGATGCTGGTGCGCACCGCCGTCGTGGTGGTGCTGCTGCTGATCGTCTGGGCCTCGCTGGCCCATGTCGACGAGGTGACGCGCGGCGAGGCGCGGGTGATCCCGTCGCGCCAGCTGCAGCTGGTGCAGTCGCTCGACGGCGGCGTGGTTTCCGAGATCCTGGTCCAGGAAGGCCAGGTGGTCGAGCGCGACCAGCTGCTGCTGAAGATCGACGAGACCCGCGCCACCTCCGGCGTGCGCGAGAGCGCCGCCCAGGGCTTCGCGCTGCGCGCCCGCCAGGCCCGCCTGCGTGCGCTCGCCGAAGGCAGTGCCTTCCAGCCACCGGCGGCTTCCGGCGACGAGGAGAAGCGCATCGTCGAGGAAGAGCGGCGGCTGTACGAGACACGCCAGTCCGAGCTGAGCACGATGCTGGCGATCAACCAGCAGCAGTTGCAGCAGCGCCAGCAGGAACTCGCCGAGATGCGCGCACGCCGCGCCTCCGCCGAGCGCAGCCTGGAGCTGGGCCAGCAGGAGCTGGCGAAGACACGGCCCTTGCTGGCCAGCGGCGCGGTCTCGGAGGTCGACATCCTGCGCCTGGAGCGCGACGTCGCCCGCGCCCGCGGTGAGACCGAGCAGTCGGGTGCGCAGATCAACCGCGTGCAGGCCGCCATCGGCGAGGCGCAGCGCAAGATCCAGGAGACCGAGCTGACCTTCCGCAACGAATCGCGCAAGGAACTCGCCGAGGTGGTCGGCAAGCTCAACGCGCTGAACGAAGGCGCGGTGGCGCTGGCCGACAAGGTCGACAAGTCGCAGATCAAGAGCCCGGTGCGCGGGCGCGTGCAGCGCTTGCTGGCCAACACCGTGGGCGGCGTGGTGCAGCCGGGCAAGGACATCGTCGAGATCGTCCCGCTCGACGACGCGCTGGTGCTCGAGGCCCGTGTGCAGCCCAAGGACATCGCCTTCATCGCCCCGGGTCAGGCGGCGACGGTGAAGTTCAGCGCCTACGACTTCTCGATCTACGGTGGCATGGCGGCGGTGGTCGAGAACATCAGCCCGGACACCGTGGTCGACGATCGCGGCAATGCCTTCTACCTGGTGCGCGTGCGCACGAAGACGGCCAAGTTCAACGACAAGCTGCCGATCATCCCGGGCATGACCGCCGAGGTCGACATCCTCACCGGCAACAAGTCGGTGATGGCCTACCTGCTCAAGCCGGTGCTCAAGGCCAAGGCCTACGCGCTGCGCGAGCGCTGAACGGCCGCGGCCGGCCGGCCGCTCCCCCCTCAAGTTCCCCGCGTACGGGCCGACAACCCGTACAGCGTGCTTTCGTCCTGCGCTTGCCGGTGGCCCCGGGGGATCGCTTAAAGCCCGAAACCGGTAGGAATACGGTGACGTCCGTCACACCAAAGACACCACGAGACACAGTTAGTGCAGTCGCCTCAGTTACCCTCCGTTGCTACTGCAATGCAGCATATGAAACAAGGCCCCGTCATGCCCGTCATCGCCCGTTCGCCCGAAGGTCAAGTGATTTCGCTGTGGGGCACGGCCCTGATCCGCGGCGCCGACGGCAAGCTGCGGCTGCTCAAGGTCGGCGACATCGTCCGCCAAGGCGATCAGATCCTGACCACACAGGACGGCATCGTGCAGATCGCCAACGGCGACGCCCCCGCGGCAGCGGTGCAGGCGGCAGACGCCAAGAAGGCTCCGGAGAACGACGAGGTCGACCGGGTCATCGCCGACCTGAACGCCGGCGACCGCCAGGCCGCACCGGCGGCCGGCCTGGCCGGCGGTGGCGACGGTTCGCTCGAGGCGGGCCTGCGCGTGGACCGCATCAACGAGGGCGTGGGCGGCTTCCAGATCCCGTCCGGCACGGGCGACGCCGACCTGCGCCGCGTCGACGTCGCCGGCGGCAGCACCACGCCGCCGGAAGACCTGGGCGTGCGCACGCCCACGCCGACCGCTCCTTCCAGCGCGATCTCGGCCGCCGAGGAAGGCGCGCCGACCAACCTCGGACTGACCACGCCGGCCGGCAACGGCACGATCCGCGTCGACCAGGTGCCGGCCATCGGCGAGATCCACAAGGCCGACGGCACGCTGGTCACCGCTGGCACCGTGCTGACCCCGGCCGACCTGCCGGGCCTGGTCTACGTGCCGCCGTCGGAGTACGACGGCGCAGTGCCGGCCGGCAACTTCGGCTACACGCTGACGGTGGACGGCCAGACCGTCACCGGCGGCACCACGATCACGCTCAGCCCGGTCAACGACGCGCCGGTGGCCACGCCGGCCTCGGCCAGTGGCAACGAAGACGGCACGCTGCCGCTGTCGCTCGGCGGCACCGATGTCGACGGCTCGGTCGTCGGGGTGACCGTGACGCGTCTGCCGGCTGGCGGCACGCTGTTCCTGGCCGATGGCGTCACCCAGGTGGCGGTGGGCCAGACCCTGACGCCGGCACAGGCCGCGACGCTGCTGTATCGCCCCGGCGCCGACTTCCACGGCGACCAGACCATTCTCTTCACCGTCACCGACAACGGCGGCGCGACTTCCGCGCCGGCCGCGGTGTCGCTGACCATCGTCTCGGTCAACGACGCCCCGGTGGCCTCCATCGGCTCGGGCGGCAGCGGCAACGAGGACACGCCGATCGCGGTGAACCTGGGCGGCACCGACGCCGATGGCACGGTGGCGGCCGTCACCGTCACCCAACTGCCGGGCAACGGCACGCTGTTCCTGGCCGACGGCGTGACGCCGGTGGCCGCTGGCGCCACGCTGACGCCGGCGCAGGCGGCCGGGCTGGTCTTCGTGCCGGCGACGAACTTCAACGGCAACGTCAGCATCGGCTTCACGGTCACCGACAACGAGGGCGCGGTGTCGTCCCCGGTCAATGCGGTCGTGACGGTGCACCCGGTCAACGACGCGCCGGTCGCGCAGGCCGACAGCGCCACGCTGGCCGAGGACAGCGTGGCCACCGGCAACGTGCTCGGCAACGACAGCGATGTCGACGGCCCGGCGCTGACCGTCAGCAGCTTCGTGTTCGGCGGCAGCACCTTCGCCGCGGGCAGCACGGCGATCGTCGGCGGCGTGGGTACGCTGACGATGAATGCCGATGGCAGCTGGACCTTCACGCCGGCGGCCAACTTCAACGGCCCGGTGCCTGCGATCCAGGTCACGGTCAGCGACGGCAGCCTGAGCTCGACGAGTTCGCTGTCGCTGACGGTCACGCCGGTCAACGATGCGCCAGTGGCGTCGAGCACGACGATCACCGTCGCCGAAGAGTCGGCCAACACGCCGCTGGGCCTGAGCGCGCCGACCGATGTCGACGGCAATGCACTGACCATCACCGTCACCGGCCTGCCCTCGGTCGGCACGATCACGTTGGCCAACGGCACGCCGGTGGTCAACGGCCAGGTGCTGACGGCCGCGCAACTCGCCGGCCTGCAGTTCGATGCGCCGGCGGATCTGCTGGCTTCGACCAGCACGAGTTTCAGCTTACACCGTCTCCGACGGCACGGTCACCGTCAACGCCGGCACGACCATCACCGTCACGCCGGTCAACGACGCGCCGGTCGCGTCCAGCTCGACGATCACCGTCGCCGAAGAGTCCAGCAACACGCCGCTGGGCCTGAGCGCGCCGACCGATGTCGACGGCAATGCGCTGACGATCACCGTCACCGGCCTGCCCTCGGTCGGCACGGTCACGCTGGCCAACGGCACGCCGGTCACCAACGGACAGGTGCTCACGGCCGCTCAACTCGCCGGCCTGCAGTTCGATGCGCCGGCAGACCTGCTGGCCTCCGCGTCGACGAGCTTCAGCTACACCGTCTCCGACGGCACGGTCACTGTCAACGCCGGTACGACCATCACCGTCACCCCGGTGAACGATTCGCCGGTCGCGTCGAGCTCAACGATCACCGTCGCCGAAGAATCGGCCGATACGCCACTGGGCCTCGCCGCTCCGACCGATGTCGATGGCAATGCGCTGACCATCACGATCACCGGCCTGCCCTCGGTCGGCACGGTCACGCTGGCCGACGGCACGCCGGTGGTCAACGGCCAGGTGCTGACGGCTGCCCAACTCGCCGGCCTGCAGTTCGATGCGCCGGCCGATCTGCTGGCTTCGACCAGCACGAGCTTCACCTACACCGTCTCCGACGGCACCGTCACCGTCAACGCCGGCACGACCATCACCGTCACCCCGGTGAACGATTCGCCGGTCGCGTCGAGCTCGACGATCAGCGTGGCCGAGGAGTCGAGCGACACGCCGCTGGGCCTCGCCGCGCCGACGGATGTCGACGGCAATGCACTGACCATCACCGTCACCGGCCTGCCCAGCGTCGGCACGGTGACGCTGGCCGATGGCACGCCGGTCACCAACGGCCAGGTGCTCACGGCGGCCCAGCTCGCCGGCCTGCAGTTCGATGCACCTGCGGATCTGCTGGCCTCGACCAGCACCAGCTTCACTTACACCGTCTCTGACGGCACCGTCACCGTCAACGCCGGCACGACCATCAACGGTCACGCCGGTCAACGACGCGCCGGTCGCCATCGGCGACTCGGCCACCACGACCGAGGACAGCGCGCTGACCATCGCCGCGGCCACGCTGCTGGCCAACGACAGCGACGTCGACGGTGACACGCTGAGCATCGTTTCGGTGCAAGGCGCGGTGAACGGCACGGTCGCGCTGGTCGGCGGCGACGTGGTCTTCACACCCGCGCCCGGCTACAACGGCCCGGCGTCCTTCAGCTACACGGTCAGCGACGGCCGCGGCGGCAGCGCCATCGCCACCGTCAACCTGACGGTCGCACCGGACAACGACGCCCCGGTCGCCGTCGGCGACATCGTCGGCCCGGTCAACGAGGACAACGCCCTGACCATCGCGCCGGCCACGCTGCTGGGCAACGACAGCGATCCGGACGGCGACACCCTCAGCATCACCTCGGTGCAGGGCGCGGTGAACGGCACGGTGGCGCTGGTCGGCGGCAACGTCGTGTTCACGCCGGCCGCCAATTACAACGGCCCGGCCTCGTTCACCTACACGGTCAGCGACGGCAACGGCGGCAGTTCCACCGCGACGGTGAACCTGACCGTCAACCCGGTCAACGACGCGCCGGTGGCCAACGCGGACTTCCTGACCACCGCCGAAGACACACCGGTGGTCGTCTCGCTGCCCGCGCTGGTGGCCAACGACACCGACGTCGACGGCGACACGCTGGTCGTCTTCTCGGCCGGCAGCGTCAGCCACGGTTCGCTCAGCCTGGTCGGCGGCAACCTGGTGTTCACGCCGGATGCCAACTACAACGGCCCAGCCTCGTTCACCTACGGCATCCACGATGGTCACGGCGGCGTCGCCTACGCCACCGTCAACATCAACGTCACCCCGGTCAACGATGCGCCGGTGGCGTCCAGCTCGACCATCACCGTCGCCGAAGAATCGGTCAACACGCCGCTCGGCCTGAGCGCTCCGACCGACGTCGACGGCGATGCACTGACCATCACCGTCACCGGCCTGCCCACTGTCGGCACGGTCACGCTGGCCGACGGCACGCCGGTGGCCAACGGCCAGGTGCTCACGGCGGCCCAGCTCGCCGGCCTGCAGTTCGACGCGCCGGCCGACCTGCTCGCCGCGACCAGCACCAGCTTCAGCTACTCGGTCAACGACGGCAGCGTCACCGTCAACGCCAGCACGACCATCAACGTCACGCCGGTCAACGACGCGCCGGTGGCCAACGCGGACTTCCTGACCACCGCCGAAGACACACCGGTGGTCATCTCGCTGCCCGCGCTGGTGGCCAACGACACCGACATCGACGGCGACGCGCTGTTCGTCTTCTCGGCCGGCAACGTCACCCACGGCTCGCTGAGCTTTGTCGGCGGCAACCTGGTGTTCACGCCGGATGCCAACTACAGCGGCCCAGCCTCGTTCAGCTATGGCGTCCACGATGGTCACGGTGGCGTCGACTTCGCCACCGTCAACATCAACGTCACCCCGGTCAACGACGCGCCGGTGGCGTCCAGCTCGACCATCACCGTCGCCGAAGAGTCGGTCAACACGCCGCTCGGCCTGAGCGCTCCGACCGACGTCGACGGCGATGCCTTGACCATCACCGTCACCGGCCTGCCCAGCGTCGGCACGGTCACGCTGGCCGACGGCACGCCGGTGGCCAACGGCCAGGTGCTCACGGCCGCCCAGCTCGCCGGCCTGCAGTTCGACGCACCAGCCGATCTGCTCGCCGCGACGAGCACCAGCTTCAGCTACTCGGTCAACGACGGCAGCGTCAGCGTCAACGCCAGCACGACCATCAACGTCACGCCGGTCAACGACGCACCGGTGGCGAACAACGACGTCGCGTCGACGGCGATCAACACGCCGCTGGCGTCCATCCCGGTGCTGGCCAACGACAGCGACGTCGATGGCGATGCGCTGACGGTCACTGCCGCGACGCTGGCCAACCCGGCCCTCGGCTCGGTGAGCATCAACCCGGACGGCACCCTCGCGTTCACGCCGGCGACCAACGTCTCCGGCCCGGTGCTGATCAACTACACGATCAGTGACGGCCACGGCGGCAGCAGCAGCGCCACGCTGGCGGTGAACGTCGGTGCGAACACGCCCCCCACCGGCGCGGACGCCACCGTCACGATCGCCGAGGACGGGAGCCGCAGCTTCAGCGCCGCCGACTTCGGTTTCGCCGATGCGGACGTCGGCCAGACGCTGGCCGCGGTGCGCATCGAGACCCTGCCCGCGGCAGGCGCGCTGACGCTCGGCGGCGTGGCCGTGGTGGCCGGCCAGGTGATCAATGCGGCCGACCTCGGACAGCTGGTCTTCGCGCCCGCCCCGAACGCGAGCGGCACGGCCTATGCCGGCTTCACGTTCAGCGTGCAGGACAGCGCCGGCGCCTTCGACTCGCTGCCGAACACGATCACGGTGAACGTGACGCCGGTGCCCGACGTCGCGGTGATCAGCGGCGTCGCCTCGGGCAACACGGTCGAAGACACGACCCTGAGCGTCGGCGGCCAGTTGCTGGTCAGCGATCCGGATCCGGGCGAGGCGGCGTTCCAGCCGCAAGCCAACGCCGCCGGAACCTACGGCAGCCTGAGCATCGATGCGAGCGGCGCCTGGACGTACAACTTGAACAACGGTGACCCGGTCGTCCAGTCGCTCGCCCAGGGCGAGACGCGCACCGACACCTTCACCGTGCAGAGCATCGACGGCACGCCGCAGCTCATCACGATCACGATCACCGGAACGAACGACGCGGCGGTGATCTCGGCGGGTACGGGGTCGGTCACCGAGGACCTGGCCGTGGTCGGCGGCAACATCGCCACAGGCGGCACGCTGAGCGTGACCGATGTGGACGCGGGTCAAGCCTCGTTCCAGGCGCAGGCCTCGACGGCGGGTGCCTACGGCACCTTCACGCTGGCCACCAACGGCGCGTGGACCTACACCGCTGCCAACGGCAACCCGGCGATCCAGGCGCTCGGTGCTGGTCAGACGCTGACCGAGACGTTCACGGTTCGCTCGGCTGATGGCACCACCTCGTCCGTGGTCGTCACTATCAACGGCACCAACGATGTCGCTGTGATCTCGGCTGGCACGGGCTCGGTCACAGAAGACGTCGCTGTCGACCGGCGGCAACATCACCACGGGCGGCACGCTCACCGTGACCGATGTGGACGCGGGCCAGGCTAGCTTCCAGGCTCAAGCCTCGACGGCCGGAACCTACGGCACCTTCACGTTGGGCACCAGCGGCGCGTGGACCTATACCGCTGCCAACAGCAACCCGGCCATCCAGGCGCTCGGTGCCGGTCAGACGCTGACCGAGACCTTCAGCGGTTCGCTCGGCTGATGGCACGACCTCGTCAGCGTCGTCGTCACCATCAACGGCACCAACGACGTCGCCGTGATCTCGGCTGGCACCGGCTCGGTGACTGAAGACGTCGGTGTGATCGGCGGCAACATCAGCACTGGCGGAACGCTGACTGTCAGCGATGCTGACGCTGGTCAGGCCTCCTTCCAGGCGCAAGCCAGCACTGCCGGAACCTACGGCACGTTCACGCTGGGCACCAACGGTGCCTGGACTTACACCGCTGCCAACGCCAATCCGGCGATCCAAGCACTCGGCGCCGGTCAGACACTCACCGAGACCTTCACCGTCCGCTCTGCTGACGGCACCACGTCGTCTGTCGTCGTCACCATCAACGGCACCAACGATGTCGCCGTGATCTCGGCTGGTACCGGCTCGGTCACCGAAGACGTCGCGTGTCATCGGCGGCAACATCACGCACCGGCGGCACGCTCACCGTGACCGACGCGGACGCTGGTCAGGCTTCCTTCCAGGCGCAGGCCTCGACGGCTGGCACCTACGGCACGTTCACGCTGGGCACCAACGGCGCCTGGACCTACACCGCCGCGAACGCCAATCCGACCATCCAGGCACTCGGTGCAGGTCAGACGCTGACTGAGACGTTCACTGTCCGCTCGGCTGATGGCCGACCTCGTCCAGTCGTAGTCGTCACCATCAACGGCAGCAACGATGTCGCAGTGATCTCTGCTGGCACCGGTTCGGTCACCGAAGACGTCGCGGTCTCCGGCGGCAACATCGCGACCGGCGGCACGCTCACTGTGACCGATACGGATGCTGGTCAGTGCCTCCTTCCAGGCGCAAGCCTCGACGGCCGGTACCTACGGCACGCTTCACGCTGGCCACCAACGGCGCGTGGACCTACACCGCCGCCAACAGCAATCCGACCATCCAGGCACTCGGCGCCGGTCAGACGCTGACCGAGACCTTCACCGTCCGCTCTGCCGACGGCACCACGTCCTCTGTCGTCGTCACCATCAACGGCACCAACGACGTCGCGGTGATCTCCGCTGGCACCGGTTCGGTCACTGAAGACGTCGCCGTTTCCGGCGGCAACATCATCGACCGGCGGCACGCTGACCGTGACCGATGCCGATGCTGGTCAGGCCTCCTTCCAGGCTCAGGCCGGCACTGCTGGCACCTACGGCACCTTCACGCTTGGGCACCAACGGTGCCTGGACCTACACCGCTGCCAACGCCAACCCGGCGATCCAGGCGCTCGGCGCCGGTCAGACACTCACCGAGACGTTCACCGTTCGCTCGGCCGACGGCACGACCTCCAGTCTGTCGTTGTCACCATCAACGGCACCAACGACGTCGCGGTGATCTCCGCCGGTACCGGCTCGGTCACCGAGGACGTCGCAGTCACCAGCGGCAACATCAGCACCGGCGGCACGCTCACCGTGACTGATGTGGACGCGGGCCAAGCCTCGTTCCAGGCGCAAGCCTCGACGGCTGGCACCTACGGCACGTTCACGTTGGGCACCAACGGCGCGTGGAGCTACTCCGCCGCCAACAGCAACCCCGCCATCCAGGCGCTCGGTGCTGGTCAGACGCTCACTGAGACCTTCACGGTTCGCTCAGCCGATGGCACGACCTCGTCGGTCGTCGTCACCATCAACGGCACCAACGACGTCGCGGTGATCTCGGCCGGTACCGGCTCGGTCACTGAAGACGTCGGTGTGCTCGGCGGCAATATCGCCACCGGTGGCACGCTGACAGTGACGGATGCCGACTCCGGTCAGGCTTCCTTCCAAGCGCAAGCCTCGACCGCTGGCACGTACGGCACGTTCACGCTCGCCGCCAACGGCACGTGGACCTACACCGCCGCGAACGCCAATCCGGCCATCCAGGCGCTCGGTGCCGGTCAGACGCTGACTGAGACCTTCACCGTCCGCTCCGCCGACGGAACGACCACGTCCAGCGTCGTCGTCACCATCAACGGCAGCAACGATGTCGCCGTGATCTCGGCTGGTACCGGCTCGGTCACCGAGGACGTCGCAGTCACCGGCGGCAACATCACAACGGGCGGCACGCTCACCGTGAGTGATGTCGACTCCGGTCAGGCGAGCTTCCAGGCGCAAGCCAGCACCGCGGGCACCTACGGCACCTTCACGCTGGGCACCAACGGCGCCTGGACCTATACGGCCGCCAACGGTAACCCGGCCATCCAGGCGCTCGGCGCGGGCCAGACACTGACCGAGACCTTCACGGTCCGCTCAGCCGATGGCACGACCTCGTTGGTCGTCGTCACCATCAACGGCACCAACGACGTCGCCGTGATCTCCTCGGGCACCGGCTCGGTCACCGAAGATGTCGCCGTTTCTGGCGGCAACATCTCGACCGGTGGCACGCTGACCGTGACTGATGTGGACGCGGGCCAGGCCTCGTTCCAGGCGCAAGCCTCGACGGCTGGCACCTACGGCACGTTCACGTTGGGCACCAACGGCGCGTGGAGCTACTCCGCCGCCAACAGCAACCCCGCCATCCAGGCGCTCGGTGCGGGCCAGACGCTGACCGAGACCTTCACGGTCCGCTCGGCTGACGGCACCACGTCGTCTGTCGTCGTCACGATCAACGGCACCAACGACGTCGCCGTGATCTCGGCCGGTACCGGCTCGGTCACCGAGGACGTCGCAGTCACCGGCGGCAACATCAACACCGGCGGCACGCTCACCGTGACCGACGCTGATGCGGGCCAGGCTTCGTTCCAGGCTCAGGCCTCCACGGCTGGCACCTATGGCACGTTCACTCTCGCCGCGAACGGCGCGTGGACCTACTCTGCCGCCAACAGCAACCCCGCCATCCAGGCGCTCGGTGCCGGTCAGACACTCACCGAGACGTTTACCGTTCGCTCCGCCGATGGCACGACCTCGTCGGTCGTCGTCACCATCAACGGCACCAACGATGTCGCGGTGATCTCGGCCGGTACCGGCTCCGTGACCGAGGACGTCGCCGTCACCGGCGGCAACATCAGCACTGGCGGCACGCTGACTGTCAGCGATGCGGACGCCGGTCAGGCCTCCTTCCAGGCTCAGGCCGGCACTGCCGGAACCTACGGCACGTTCACACTCGGCACCAACGGTGCCTGGACTTACACCGCGACCAACAGCAACGCGGCCATCCAGGCACTCGGCGCCGGTCAAACGCTCACCGAGACCTTCACCGTCCGCTCCGCTGACGGCACCACTTCCAGCGTCGTGGTCACCATCAACGGCACGAATGACGTCGCCGTGATCTCTGCGGGCACCGGTTCGGTCACCGAGGACGTCGCAGTCACCGGCGGCAACATCAGCACCGGTGGCACGCTCACCGTGACCGACGCCGATGCCGGCCAAGCGAACTTCCAGGCGCAAGCCTCGACCGCTGGCACTTACGGCACTTTCACGCTGGGCACCAACGGCGCCTGGACCTACACCGCCGCCAACAGCAATCCGGCCATTCAGGCGCTCGGTGCAGGCCAGACGCTCACCGAGACGTTCACGGTTCGCTCGGCCGATGGCACCACGTCCTCTGTCGTCGTCACGATCAACGGCACCAATGACATCGCGGTGATCTCGACCGGTACGGGCTCCGTCACCGAAGACGTCGCCGTCGCTGGCGGCAACATCAGCACTGGCGGCACACTGACTGTCAGCGATGCGGACGCTGGTCAGGCCTCCTTCCAGGCGCAAGCCAGCACTGCCGGAACCTACGGCACGTTCACGCTGGGCACCAACGGTGCCTGGACTTACACCGCTGCCAACAGCAACCCGGCCATCCAGGCGCTCGGTGCCGGTCAGACGCTGACCGAGACGTTCACGGTTCGCTCGGCTGATGGCACCACCTCGTCCGTGGTCGTCACCATCAACGGCACCAACGATGTCGCGGTGATCTCCGCTGGCACCGGTTCGGTCACCGAAGACGTCTCCGTCACCGGCGGCAACATCAGCACTGGCGGCACACTGACTGTCAGCGATGCGGACGCCGGTCAAGCCTCCTTCCAGGCTCAGGCCGGCACTGCCGGCACGTACGGCACCTTCACCTTGGGCACCAACGGTGCCTGGACCTACACCGCTGCCAACGCCAATCCGGCCATCCAGGCACTTGGCGCCGGTCAGACACTCACCGAGACCTTCACGGTCCGCTCCGCCGACGGCACCACGTCCAGCGTCGTCGTCACCATCAATGGCACCAACGACGCTCCGGTGGCTCAGGCCGCCAGCTTCACCGTGGCCGAGGACGCCGCGGTGGTCAACGGCTCGGTGACCGCCACCGACGTCGACACCGGCGCCACGCTGAGCTTCGCGCTGAACGGCGCCGCACCGGCCGGCCTGAGCTTCAACAGCAACGGCAGCTACAGCTTCAACCCGGCCCATGCCGCCTACCAGTCACTCGGTGTCGGCCAGTCGACCGTCATCACCGTGCCCTACACGGTGACCGACAACAACGGCGCCACTTCCACCGCCAACCTGGTGATCACCGTCACCGGCACCAACGATGCGCCGGTGGCCGTCGCGAACACCGGCTCGCTGGCCGAGAACGCAACGCTGACCACCACCGCCGCCACCGGGGTGCTGGCCAACGACACCGACGTCGACAGCGGCGACACCCGCACCGTCTCGGCCGTCGGCTTCGGCGCCACCAGCGGCACGGTCGGCTCGGCGCTGAACGGCACCTACGGCACGCTGACGCTCAACGCCGACGGCTCCTACAGCTATGCCGCCAACCGCCCGGCGGCCGACGCCCTGACAGCCGGCCAGGTGGTCACCGAGACCTTCACCTACACGATGCGTGACACTGCCGGCGCCACGTCGTCGACGACGCTCACCTTCACGATCACCGGTGTCAACGATGCACCGACCATCACCGGCCCGCTGAGCGGCGCGGTGACCGAGGACACGTCGCTGAGCACCGGCGGCACGCTGGTGATCGTCGACGCCGATGCTGGCCAGTCCAGCTTCGTCGCGCAGAGCGGCACGGCCGGCACCTACGGCACGTTCTCGATCACCGCCGCCGGCGTGTGGAGCTACGCGCTCAACAACGCCGCCGCCAACGTGCAGGCGCTGCCGTCCGGCGCCGCGCCGACCGAGACCTTCACCGTCACCAGCGCCGACGGCACGACGCGCACGATCACCGTCACCGTCAACGGCAGCAACGACGCGCCGGTGGCCCAGCCGCGCAGCTTCACCGTCGCCGAAGACGCCGCCGTGGTCAGCGGCGCGGTGACCGCCACCGACGTCGACACCGGCGCCACGCTGAGCTTCGCGCTGAACGGCGCAGCGCCGGCCGGCCTGACCTTCAACGCCAACGGCTCCTACAGCTTCGACCCGTCCAACGCCGCCTACCAGTCGCTCGGCTTCGGCCAGCAGCAGGTCATCACGGTGCCCTACACGGTGACCGACAACGCCGGCGCCAGCTCGACGGCCAACCTCGTGATCACCGTCACCGGCACCAACGACGCGCCGGTCGCCAACGCCAACACTGGCCCGGCGACCGAGGACACGGTGCTCACCATCGTGCCGGCGACGCTGCTGGCCAACGACACCGACGTCGACAGCGGCGACACGCTGAGCATCACCAGCGTGCAGGGCGCGGTCAACGGCACGGTCACGATGTCGGGCGGCAACATCGTCTTCACGCCGACGGCCAACTACAGCGGCACGGCGTCGTTCACCTACACGGTGAGCGACAGCCGCGGCGCCACCTCGACGGCCACGGTGACGCTCAACGTCGCCGCCGTCGCCGACGCGCCGACGCTGGTGATCAACGGCAGCAGCAGCACCGGCGGCACCACCACGCCGCCGGTCCTGCCGACGTCCACCGGCCTGGTGCGCGACTTCTTCCAGGACATCGCCTCGGTGAGCACGGCCAACGCCGGCAGCGTCACCGCGGTGGAGACGGCCGTCGAGTCGTCGACGCGCACCTCGACCGGCGTCGTCACCGACATCTCGATTCCCGACCTGAACGTCGACGACGCCTACCGCTACACCGGCTTCATCTTCCTGACCGCCGGCCAGACCTACCAGATCAGCGGCAGCCGCGACGACACGCTGGCCGTCAAGCTCGGTGGCAGCACCGTCTACGGCGTCGGCTACAACAACTGGGGCTCCTTCACCGCCTCGGCGTTCACGCCGTCGGTGTCGGGCTACTACTCGCTGGAGGTGATCGCCTACAACGGCGACGGCATCGGCAACCTCGACATCAACATGTCGGTCAACGGGGCGACCGCGGTCGACCTGAACACGACCAACTTCCGCCTCTACACCAGCGCGAGCGACTTCAGCAGCAGCCCGACGGTGGCCGGCCCGCTGGTGCCCAACGGCGACGGCGGCTACTACCCCGGCGGCGCCGGCGGCACCGAAGACACGGCGATCCGCCTGGGCAACATCTCCGCCAGCCTCAACGACACCGACGGCTCGGAGACGCTGAGCCTGCGCATCGGCAGCATCCCGGTCGGCGCGGTCATCAGCGACGGCACCAACACCTTCACCGCCACCGCAGGCAACACCAGCGTGGTGGTGACGGGCTGGTCGCTCAACAACCTGAGCATCACGCCGCCGCTGCACTACGCGGGCACGATCAACCTGTCGGTCACGGCGACGGCCACCGAAGCGACCGGCCCCACCGCCACGACCACCGGCACGCTGCCGGTGGTGGTCACCGCCGTCGCCGATGCGCCGGTGGTCGCCGGCGACACGCTGGTCGTCAGCATGGTGCAGGGCAGCGGCACGGCGGCGACGGTGAACTTCCCGATCCACGCGACGCTGGTCGACACCGACGGCTCGGAAACGCTGCGCGTGCTGGTCTCCGGCGTGCCGACCGGCGCGACCTTCAGCGCCGGCACCAACAACGGCAGCGGCGTGTGGGAGTTCAGCTCGGCACAGCTCGATGGCCTGACGATGACACTGCCGGCCGGTACCTCGACCAGCGGCACCACGCTGACGGTGACCGCGGTGTCGCGCGAGAGCAGCACCGGCGCCGAGGCCTCCGATTCGTCGACGGTCACGCTGGTCGCCGACTACACGACCTCGACCACGTCCGGCGCGACGACGGGCAACGACAACCTGAGCGGCAACGGCACCAACAACTTCATCAATGCGCTGGGTGGCAACGACACCGTCTCGGCCGCCGGCGGCAACGACTACGTGCTCGGCGGCGCTGGCAACGACAGCCTGCTCGGTGGCAACGGCAACGACGCGCTGTGGGGCGAGGCCGGCAACGACATCATCCTCGGCGGCGCAGGCAACGACCTGATCCGCGGCGGCGCCGGCAACGACACGATGACCGGCGGGGCCACCGCCGGCGCGGCCGACAGCACGGCCGACGTGTTCGCCTGGTCCTTCGCCGATGCCGGCACGGCGGGTGCGCCAGCGGTCGACACGATCACCGACTTCAACGTCGGCGCGGTGTCGGCCGGCGGCGACGTGCTGGACCTGCGCGACCTGCTCTCGGGCGACGTGCTCGGTGCCGGCAACACCGTGGGCAATCTGGCCAACTTCCTCGACTTCGCGGTCAGCGGCAGCGGCGCCAGCGCCACCACCACGATCCGCATCAGCTCGACCGGCCAGTACACCGACGGCAACTACTCGGCCTCGGCGACCGACCAGACCATCGTGCTGCAGGGCGTGGACCTGCCGACCTCGCTGGGCCTGGGCAGCGGCGCCACCGACGCGCAGATCGTCCAGGAGCTGCTGACGCGCGGCAAGCTGATCGTCGACAGCACCAGCACCTGAGACTCCGGGGCGGCCGGGCGCCGCCCCGCGTTTCGCGCCAGTGCTTCGCGCGGCGCCGGATCAGCCGGCGCGCGCCGCCTGGGCGCTGACCCAGGGGCCGGTCTGCGCGTCGACGCCGCACTGCCACAGCGCCTCGGCGTCGCCGGCATCGGACACGCCCTCGGCGATCACCTGCAGCGACAGGCTGTGCAGCATCGCCACCAGGCCGGTGACGAAGCCGCTGCGTGTGCTGTCCCGGCCCAGGCCCACGGTGATGGCTGCGTCGAGCTTGACGTAGTCCAGCCCCAGCTCGAACAGCCGCTCGATGCGGCCGGTGCGTTCGCCGGCATGCTCGAGGCCGAGCTTGGCGCCCGCCGGCCGGAGCTGGCGACCGAGTTCGCGCACCAGCTCGAAGTGTTCGGCCGCAGCGAGCTCGGGCACCTCCAGCCAGACCTGGCGTGCGGCGCGCGGCGCCTGCAGCAGCTGGGCGCGCAGCCGGGCCGCGAAGCCGCTGTCGGCCAGCGAGGCCGTGGCGATGTTGACCGCACGCGCCTGCCCGTCGGCGGCGATCGCCGCCAGCGCCAGCGACAGCGCACGCTCGTCCAGCGCCGCAGTGAGGCGTGCCCGCGAGGCCAGCGGCAGCCAGCGTGCCGCCGGTTCGAGCCCGCCGTCGGGCTCGATCTGCACACGCAACGGGCACTCGCGGTGCAGCGTGTCGCCGCTGCGCGCCAGCACCGGGTACTCGACCAGGCCGATGCGGCCTTCGGCCAGCGCCTCGTGGATGCTGCGTCGCCAGCCGGCCTCGCCCAGCTTGGTCAGGCCGCCGGTCTCGCCGCTGGTCGCCACGGCAAACGAGCCCTGTGCCTCGGCCCGCGCCAGCGCGAGGTCGGCCATGCCCATCAGTTCGGCCATCGGCATGTCGCGCCGCAGCTCGACCGCACCGGCCGCGACGGCGGCCTGCTGCCCGAACGCCGGCAGCACGGCGCGCAGCCCGTCGGCCAGCGCACGCGCCGTCTCCTCGGCCACGCCGCCGACCGGCAGGCACATGCCGAAGTCGGAGCCGTTGAGGCGGCCGACGAAGCAGCCCTTGACGCGCAGCGTGTAGGCCTGCAGCGCCTGCGCGATCGCGAGGATCAGGCGGTCGGTGGTGTCGTGCCCGAGCGCACGGTTGAGGCCGGCGAGGTCGAGCACGCGCAGCAGCACCAGGCCGCCTTCGGCACTGCCGTCCTCGCGGTGCAGCACGGTGCCCAGCTGGCCCATGAAGTGGGCGCGGTTCGACAGGCCGGTGAGCGCGTCGTTGTTGGCCTGGCGGCGCAGCGTCTCGACCTGCGTGGCCTGGCCCTCGAACACCAGCTTCAGGCGCGCGACCATCGAGTTCATCGCGCGGGCGACGCGCCGCAACTCCGGCGCCGACGGTTCGGCCACCGTGACGTATTCGCCGCGCTCGAGCGAGCGCGCCTGCTCGACGGTCTGCTCCAGCGGGCGGCGGATGCGATTGACGATCAGCGCGCCCGCCAGCGCGGCCAGCAGGCCGACCACCGCCATCGCGGCGGCGGCACGCTGCACGGCGTGCCAGAGCTCGTCGTGCGCAAAGCTGTCCTGGCTCTGCACCTCGACATGGCCGAGCGCACGCCAGCCATCGGACACCTGCGCGACGCCGGGCTCGACCTCGATCGGCAAGGCACGCTCGAACCAGCCCGGCGCGACCGCCGGCTTCAGCGTCGTCTCGCGCAGGAAGGTCTGCTTGCCGTCGGCGCCGACGAAGCGCATGCGCCGGTAGAAGCCGGTGTCGTACTGCGCCGCCAGCACCAGTTCCATCAGCGCAGCATCGCCCTTCTGCTGCGACAGCACCAGCGCGATCGCGGTGGCGTTGTCGGCGTTCTTCAGCCGCAGCTGCGTCTGCAGCGTGTCGCGCATCGCGTCGGTGTGGACCACCACGCTGCCTGCGAACGCCAGTGTCAGCACCACGAACAGCTTGAGCCAGATCTGGCCGATCAACGACATCTTGTTCTCCCTGCACTCATTGGAACCCCTCGGCGCGCGCCTTCGCAAGCACCTCGCGCCAGCGCGACAGCCGCGCCGTCGGGTCGCCCGCTGCGGCGCCGCCGGCGCCCTGCCACAGGCCTTCGCTGTTGAAGCTGAACACCGGCGTCAGGTCGGGTCGGCGCGACGCCGGCCGCACCTCGCCGATCAGGTTGTCGAGGATCAGCGGCTCGGCGCCGGGCTGCGCATACCAGGCCAGCACCATGTGGGCCTGCACCACGCCGCCGGGGCCGCCGACCGCGGCCCGCACGTAGACCAGACGCAGCTTGGCCACCGGCACGCCGGCCGCGAGCAGGCTGAAGTACTTGGCGATCGCGTAGTCCTCGCAGTCGCCGCGACCCTTCTCGAGCGTCTCCAGCGGGCTGGCCCAGTAGTCGTCCTGGCCCCACACCGCGGCGTCGTCGACGAACAGCACGCGGCGGTTGAAGAAGTCGTTCACCGCCGCGAGCAAGGCGGGCTCGTCGCCCGCCGGCGTCTCGATGATCAGCGCCTGCAGCCCCTTGACCGCGGCCGCCGCACGCGGGCCGGCGCGCTGCGCGGCGGCGTTCATGCGCTCGCGGTCCCAGGCCAGCCCTGCCGTGGTGGCGAGCAGCGCGCTGGCCGACACGGCCACGGCTGCGCGCCGCAGCCAGACGGCGGCGGCCCGGGCGATCGGACATGGCAGGTGCTGCGGCATCGGAAAGCGCATCGACGACCTGTTCTCGTCGCTTCATCCGCCAGCTTGAGAGCGACGTTCGGCGCTGCAGCGGCATTCCGTACGCAATCTGTTGCAAAGTGCCCTGAACGTGACGTTCAGCCGTGAAAAACTGCGTTCATTCCATCATTGCGCCCGGGGCCTGCGTCAGTCCTCACTACACTCCCGGTGGCTTGAGCTGCGTCATCGCAGCGACTCGATGGACCGGAGAACCATGCATCTGAAACCGAGGGCGATCTGTGCAGCCGTGACGCTGCTTCTGGCAGCGGGCGCAAGTGTCGCCCAGAGCACCGACCCGCTTCGTGCGGCGGCGCAGAAGGCAGTCACCACCAACCCCGAAGTCACGGCGCGCTTCAATGCCTACCGCTCGGCCACCGACGCCGTCGACGTGGTGCGCGGCGGCTTCCTGCCGCGTGTCGACCTGAACGCCAGCGCCGGCCGCGACAACGACCGCATCACCGGCCGCCGGCCCGACGAGTCGCAGTCGCTGAACCGCAGCCAGGTCGGCCTGAGCCTGACGCAGCTGCTGTGGGACGGTCTGGGCACCAGCCGCGACGTCGACCGCCTGACGCACGACCGCCTGGCCCGCTACTTCGAACTGCTCGACAGCACCGAGCAGACCGTGCTCGAGGCCGCGCGCGCGCACTACGACGTGCAGCGCTTCCGCCGCCTGGTGCAGCTGGCCGAGGACAACTACGTCCAGCACCGCTACGCCTTCCTGCAGATCCAGTCGCGCGTCAAGGCCGGCGTCGGCCGCGGCGTCGACCTGGAGCAGGCCGGCGCCCGCCTGGCGCTGGCCGAATCGAACCTGGCCACCGAACTGGCCAACCTGCACGACGTGACGGTGCGCTACCAGCGTGTCGTCGGCGAGCTGCCGCCGGCCAAGCTGCCGGCGCTGGAGATGCTCAAGCCCGGCGTGCCGGCCAGCGCCGGCGAGGCGGTGACCGATTCGCTGCGCAACAGCCCGGCGATCAGCGCCAGCATCGAGGGGCTGCGCTCGGCGCGCTCGGCATCGAGCGCGCGCGACTCGGCCTTCCAGCCGCGCGTCGAGGCCCGGCTGCGCAACTCGGTCGGCCGCAACGTCGACGGCGTCGAGGACCAGAAGCGCAACGGCTCGGCCGAGATCGTGCTGAACTGGAACCTCTACAACGGCGGTTCCGACCAGGCGCGCGTGCGCCAGCAGGTCGGCCTGATGAACCAGGCTGCCGACCTGCGCGACCGCGTCTGCCGCGACACCCGCCAGGTGGCGGCGATCGCCTTCAACGACACGCGCAAGCTGACCGAGCAGCTGGTCTACCTCGAGCGCAACACGCTGGCGATCGAGAAGGCGCGCGACGCCTACCGCCAGCAGTTCGACATCGGCCAGCGCAGCCTGCTGGACCTGCTGAACGCCGAGAACGAGGTCTACACCGCGCGGCGTGCCTATGCGAACGCCGAACACGACCTGGCGCTGGCCTACGCGCGCACCCACGCGGCGATGAGCCGCCTGGGCACGACGCTGGGTGTCGCACGCACCGACAAGGCTGCCGACGAAGCCGCCGGCTGGAGCGCCGGCGACGACGCGCCGGCACGCTGCCCGGTGGTGGTCGGCGAGGTCGGCGCCAGCGATCGCGCCGCGCTCGACGCCCGCGCCGAGAGCATGTCGCGCAGCGCCCCGACACGCTGAGCGCAGCGGCCCGCAGGGCGTGACGGAACTCACACCGGCGGCCGGCCCGCGGCTGGCCTGAGAAAACCCCCACCTCACTTCGCCGCCGGGCAGCCGAAACACCAGACCATGAAGGGCATGGTGTTCACCGAATTCCTCGCGTTCGTCGCCGAGCGCTTCGGCGAGGACATGGTCGACGACATCATCGAGGCCAGCGAGCTGCCCAGCGGCGGCGCCTACACCGCGGTGGGCACCTACCGCCACGCCGAGATGGTGGCGCTGTGCAGCGCGCTGTCGCAGCGCAGCGGCGAACCGGTTGACGCGCTGGTCAAGGCCTTCGGCGACCGGCTCGGCGACAGCTTCGCACACAGCCACCCGGCCTTCTTCCAGCGCGCCGCCGGCCTGTTCGATTTCCTCGCCAGCATCGAAGGGCACATCCACGCCGAGGTGCGCAAGCTCTACCCCGATGCCGAACTGCCCTCCTTCGTGGTCGAGCTGCGCACCGCCACCCGTCTGGTGATGCTCTACCGCAGCCCGCGCCGCATGGGCGCGCTGTCCGAGGGGCTGATCCTCGGCTCGGCACGCCAGTACGGCGTGCAGGTGCAGGTGCAGTCACAGCCGATCGAGGCCGGCGACGGCAGTGCGGTCCGATTCACCGTCGATCTGGTCTGAGGCCGCGAGTCGATTCGCCAGCGTTCCCGATGAGCGACCCTGCGTGTGATCTTCCCCCCGCTGCGGGCACTGCGGCCGATCGGCTGCGCCGCCTGGAGGCGCGGCTCGACCGCGAACGCCGTGCCCGCCTCGAGGCGGAGCGCCTGCTCGAGTCGAAGTCGCTCGAGCTGTACCAGGCCAACCGCACGCTGAGCGCGCTGGCCACCGACCTCGAGCAGCGTGTCGCCGACCGCACCCGCGAGCTCTCGGACGAGCGCCAGCGCGCGCTGGAGCGCGCCGAGATCGACGCGCTGACGGGCATCGCCAACCGCGCCTGCTTCGCGCGCCGGCTGCGGGAGCTGCTGGCCGATCCGCAGTCGCGCGGCGAAGGCCTGGTCGCGCTGCTGATCGACCTCGACGACTTCAAGAACGTCAACGACACGCTCGGCCATGCCGCCGGCGACGCGCTGCTGATCGAGACGGCGCACCGTCTCAGCGAGGCGATGCGCCCGGGTGACCTGGTGGCGCGCCTGGGCGGCGACGAGTTCGCGGTGATCGCGCGCCGCGTCGGCACGCAGACGGTTGCGCAGTCGCTGGCACGGCGGCTGCTGGAGACACTGAGCCGGCCGGCGCTGATCGACGGGCGCAGCGTGCCGTGCAGCTGCTCGATCGGTGTGGCCGAGGCACAGGGCGGCGATGCCGACGAACTGCTGCGTGCCGCCGATCTTGCGCTGTACGCCTCCAAGCGCGCCGGCCGTGGCCGCGTGACCGAGTTCGAGAGCAGCCTGCGCGCCGACATCGAGCGCCGCGCCGTGATCGAGGCCGAGGTCCGCCGTGCGGTGCTGGGCGACTGCATCCAGCCCTGGTACCAGCCGATCGTGCGTGTCGCCGAAGGGCGCCACGTCGGCGCCGAGCTGCTGGCACGCTGGCACCTCCCCGACGGCGAGGTGCGCTCGCCGGCCGCCTTCCTCGGCACCGTCGAGGCACTCGGCCTGCTCGATGTGATGATGGAGAACATGCTGCGGCGTGCACTGCACGAGGCGGCGCCGGCAGCGCTCGCCGGCACGCTGGAGTACCTGTCGATCAACGTCTCGCCGACGCAGTTCAACCAGGGCTGGGCACAGCAGCGTCTGCCCCGGCTGCTGGCCGAGGCCGGCTTTCCGCCGCACGCGCTGCTGGTCGAGATCACCGAGACCGCGCTGATCCAGGACATCGATCGCACCCGCGACACGCTGGCGGCGCTGACCGCCAGCGGCATGCGCATCGCGCTGGACGACTTCGGCGTCGGCTATTCGAACTTCTCGCTGCTGCGCCAGCTGCCCTTCCACGTGCTCAAGCTCGATCGCACGCTGATCCAGGACATCGAGACCGACGAGCAGGCCCGCGCGCTGGCCGAGTGCATCCTCTCCCTGGCCAACCGCCTGAACATCAAGGTGGTGGCCGAGGGCGTGGAGACGGCGCGCCAGGCGGAGATGCTGTCCGCCGCCGGCTGCGCGGCACTGCAGGGCTACTGGTTCGCACGCCCGCAGCGCACGCTGTCGACCTGGTTCGACAGCGGCGCGGCGGAGCGGCTGCTCAGCGCTTGACCGGCGGCAGGTCGGTGCAGGCGCCCTCGAAGGCCTCGGCCGCCAGGCCGATGCTTTCGCCCAGCGTCGGGTGCGGGTGGATGGTCTTGCCGATGTCCACCGCGTCGGCGCCCATCTCGATGGCCAGCGCCACCTCGCCGATCATGTCGCCGGCATGCGTGCCGACGATGCCGCCGCCGACGATGCGGTGCGTCTCCTCGTCGAACAGCAGCTTGGTGAAGCCCTCGTCGCGACCGTTGGCGATGGCGCGGCCCGAGGCCGTCCACGGGAACAGGCCCTTCTTGACCTTCAGGCCGCGCGCCTTGGCCTCGTCCTCGGTGACACCGACCCAGGCCACTTCCGGATCGGTGTAGGCCACGCTCGGGATCACGCGGGCATCGAACTCGGCCTTGTGCCCGGCCGCCACCTCGGCGGCCACGTGCGCCTCGTGCACCGCCTTGTGCGCCAGCATCGGCTGGCCGACGATGTCGCCGATCGCGAAGATGTGCGGCACGTTGGTGCGCATCTGCACGTCGACCGGGATGAAGCCGCGCTCGCCGACGATCACGCCGGCCTTCTCGGCGCCGATCTTCTTGCCGTTGGGCGTGCGGCCGACGGCCTGCAGCACGAGGTCGTAGACACCTTCGCTCCTGGTGCCGTCGAGGCCCTCGAACATCACGCGGATGCCGTCCTTCGTCGCTTCCGCGCCGACCGTCTTGGTCTTCAGCATCAGCTTGTCGAAGCGCGTGCGCGTTCAGCTTCTGCCAGACCTTGACGAGGTCGCGGTCGGCGCCCTGCATCAGGCCGTCGAGCATCTCGACGACATCGAGCTTCGCGCCCAGCGTCGAGTAGACCGTGCCCATCTCCAGGCCGATGATGCCGCCGCCGATGACCAGCATCTTCTTCGGCCGCTGGCGCAGCTCCAGCGCGCCGGTGCTGGTGACGATGCGCGGGTCGTCCTTGGGCAGGAAGGGCAGCTTCACCGCCTCGGAGCCGGCGGCGATGATGGCCTGCTTGAAGCGGATGGTCTGCGTGCTGCCGTCCTTCGTCAGCACCACTTTCAGGTGGTTCGGGTCGGCGAACTCGCCCGTGCCCTGCACCACCGTGACCTTGCGCATCTTGGCCATCGCGGCCAGCCCGCCGGTCAGCTTGCCGATGACCTTTTCCTTGTGCGCCTTCAGCTTGGCGAGGTCCACCGCCGGCTCGGCAAAGCTGACGCCGAGCGCCTCGAAGTGCTTGACCTCGTCCATCACCGCGGCCACGTGCAGCAGCGCCTTGGACGGAATGCAGCCGACGTTGAGGCAGACGCCGCCGAGCGTCGCGAAACGCTCGACCAGCACGGTCTTCAGGCCGAGGTCGGCCGCGCGGAAGGCGGCCGAGTAGCCGCCCGGGCCGGCGCCGAGCACCAGCATGTCGCATTCGAGGTCGGCACCGCCGGCGTAGCTGGCCGCGGCGGGAGCCGTGGCCGGCGCTGCCACCGGGGCCGCAGCGGGCGCGGCAGCCGCCGGCGCAGCAGCAGCAGCAGCAGGCGCCGCAGCGGCCGCACCGGCAGCCTCCAGCGTCAGGATCACCGTGCCTTCGTTGACGGTGTCGCCGAGCTTGACCTTCAGCTCCTTGACCACGCCGGCATGCGAGGACGGGATCTCCATCGAGGCCTTGTCGCTCTCGACGGTGATGAGCGACTGCTCGGCCTTCACCGTGTCGCCCGGCTTGACCAGCAGTTCGATGATGGCGACGTCCTTGAAGTCGCCGATGTCCGGAACCTTGATGTCGATGATCGCCATCGTGGCCCCCTTACAGCATGACCCGACGGAAATCCGTCAGGACCGAGCCGAAATAGGCGTTGAAGCGCGCCGCGGCCGCACCGTCGATGACACGGTGGTCCCACGACAGCGACAGCGGCAGGATCAGGCGCGGCACGAACTGCTTGCCGTCCCAGCGCGGCTCGGTGCTGCTCTTGCACACGCCCATGATCGACACCTCGGGCGCGTTGATGATCGGCGTGAAGTAGCGGCCGCCGATGCCGCCCAGCGACGAGATCGAGAAGCAGCCGCCGGACATGTCGGCTGGGCCGAGCTTGCCGTCGCGCGCCTTCTTGGCCAGTTCGCTCATCTCCTGGCTGATCTGCAGCACGCCCTTCTTGTCGGCGTCCTTGATCACCGGCACCACCAGCCCGTTCGGCGTGTCGGCCGCGAAGCCGATGTGGAAGTACTTCTTCAGGATGATCGCGTCACCGTCGATCGAGGCGTTGAACTCGGGGAACTTCTTCAGCGCCGCGACCGCGGCCTTGATCATGAAGGCCAGCATCGTGACCTTGATGCCGCTCTTCTCGTTCTCCTTGTTGAGCTGGACACGGAAGGCTTCCAGCTCGGTGATGTCGCAGTCGTCGTGGTTGGTGACGTGCGGGATGATCACCCAGTTGCGATGCAGGTTGGCACCGCTGATCTTCTTGATCCGCGACATCTCCTTGCGCTCGATCTCGCCGAACTTGGTGAAGTCGACCTGCGGCCAGGGCAGCAGGCCGGGGAAGGCAGCCGCCACCGGCAGCGGCCGCCGCGGGGGCCTTGGCCTTCTGCGCCTGCGTCTGCACGGCGCCGGCCATCACGCCCTTGACGAAGCCCTGCACGTCTTCCTGGGTGATGCGGCCCTTGGGACCGCTGCCCTTGACCTCGTCCAGCGGCACGCCGAGTTCGCGAGCCAGGCGGCGGATGGTCGGCGAGGCATGCGGCAGCGAGCCCTTGGGCGCGGTCGGTTCATGGACCGGCAACGCGGCCGTCGGCACCGGCTTGTTGGCTGCTGCTGCGGCGGCGGCAGCCGCGGGTGCGGCAGGCGCGGCGGCCGGGGCCGAGGCCGCCGGCGCAGCCGGCGTGGCGGCACCACCGCTGGCCTCGACGATCGCCACCAGGCTGCCCTTGCTGACCTTGTCGCCGAGCTTGACCTTGACCTCCTTGACCACGCCGGCATGCGAGGAAGGAATCTCCATCGAGGCCTTGTCGCTCTCGACGGTGATCAGGCTCTGCTCGACCTTGATGGTGTCGCCGGGCTTGACGAACACCTCGATCACCGCGACCTCGTCGAAGTCGCCGATGTCCGGCACCAGCACCTCGACCGGGCCGCTGCTCGCTGCGGGCGCAGCGGCAGCTGCCGCCGGCGCTGCGGCCGCCACGGGCGCGGCCGCGGGAGCGGCAGCCGGCGCAGCGGCCGGGGCGCTCGCAGCGGCGCCCGCCACTTCGAGCAGCAGCACCAGCGAGCCTTCGTTGACCGTGTCACCGACCTTGAGCTTGAGTTCCTTCACCACGCCGGCATGCGACGAAGGGATCTCCATCGAGGCCTTGTCGCTCTCGACCGTGACCAGCGACTGCTCCGCCTTCACCGTGTCGCCCGGCTTGACCAGCAATTCGATGACGGCCACGTCCTTGAAGTCCCCGATGTCGGGAACCTTGACTTCCACCACTGCCATGTCTTGTCTCCGTTGTCTTGTTATGCGTACAGCGGGTTGATCTTGTCGGTGTTGATGCCGTACTTCTTGATCGCCTCGGCGACCTTGGTGGCCGGCACCGAGCCCTCGTCGGCCAGCGCCTTCAGCGCGGCGACGACGACGTAGTGGCGGTTGACCTCGAAGTGCTCGCGCAGCTTGCTGCGGAAGTCGCTGCGGCCGAAACCATCGGTGCCCAGCACCTTGTAGGCGCGGCCCTTGGGGATGAAGGCGCGGATCTGCTCGGCGTAGTTCTTCATGTAGTCGGTCGCCGCGACCACCGGGCCGGCTTGCGGCTCGAGCTGCTGGGTGACGAAGGGCACGCGCGGCGCCTCGGTCGGATGCAGCAGGTTCCAGCGCTCGGCGTCCTGGCCATCGCGCGCCAGCTCGTTGAAGCTCGGGCAGCTCCAGATGTTGGCGGCCACGCCCCAGTCCTTCTCCAGCAGGTCCTTGGCGGCGATCGACTCGCGCAGGATGGTGCCGCTGCCCAGCAGGTTGACGACCGGTTGCTTGGCCTTCTTCTTGCCTTCGTCGAGCAGGTACATGCCCTTGATGATCTGCTCCTCGGTGCCGGCCTTCAGGCCCGGCATCGGGTAGTTCTCGTTGAGCAGCGTCAGGTAGTAGAAGACGTTGTCCTGCTTCTCGACCATGCGCTTCAGGCCGTGGTGCAGGATCACGCCGACCTCGTGCGCGAAGGTCGGGTCGTAGCAGACACAGTTCGGGATCGTGCCGGCCAGGATGTGGCTGTGGCCGTCCTCGTGCTGCAGGCCCTCGCCGTTCAGCGTCGTGCGGCCGCTGGTGCCGCCGAGCAGGAAACCGCGCGCCTGCATGTCACCCGCCGCCCAGGCCATGTCGCCGATGCGCTGGAAGCCGAACATCGAGTAGTACACGTAGAACGGCACCATGATGCGGTTGTTCGTCGAGTACGACGTCGCCGCCGCGATCCACGAGCCCATGCCGCCGGCCTCGTTGATGCCTTCCTGCAGGATCTGCCCGGCCTTGTCCTCCTTGTAGTACATGACCTGGTCCTTGTCGACCGGGGTGTACTGCTGGCCTGCCGGGTTGTAGATGCCGATCTGGCGGAACAGGCCTTCCATGCCGAAGGTGCGCGCCTCGTCGACCAGGATCGGCACGACGCGCGGGCCCAGCGCCTGGTCACGCAGCAGCTGCGTCAGGAAACGCACGTAGGCCTGCGTGGTGCTGATCTCGCGGCCCTCGGCGGTCGCCTCGAGCACCGACTTGAAGGTGTCCAGCGCCGGCACGGTGAAACTCTCGTCGGCCTTGGTGCGGCGGTGCGGCAGGTAGCCGCCCAGCGCCTTGCGGCGCTCATGCAGGTAGCGCATCTCGGGCGTGTCGTCGGCCGGCTTGTAGAACGGGATGTCGTGCAGCTTGTCGTCCGGGATCGGCATGTTGAAGCGGTCGCGGAAGGCGCGCACGTCCTCGTCGATCAGCTTCTTGGTCTGGTGCGCGGTGTTCTTGCCCTCGCCGCTCTTGCCCATGCCGAAACCCTTGACCGTCTTGATCAGCAGCACGGTCGGCTGGCCCTTGTGGCTGTTGGCGCGGTGGAAGGCCGCATAGACCTTCTGCGGATCGTGGCCGCCGCGCTGCAGGCGCCAGATGTCCTCGTCGCTCATCTTGGCGACCATCTCCAGCAGCTTGGGATGGCGGCCGAAGAAGTTCTTGCGCACGAAGGCGCCGTCGTTGGCCTTCATCGCCTGGTAGTCACCGTCGACGACGTCCATCATCACCTTGCGCAGGATGCCGTCCTTGTCGCGCGCCAGCAGCGGATCCCAGTAGCTGCCCCAGAGCAGCTTGATGACGTTCCAGCCCGAGCCGCGGAACTCGCTCTCCAGCTCCTGCACGATCTTGCCGTTGCCACGCACCGGGCCGTCCAGTCGCTGCAGGTTGCAGTTGATGACGAAGACGAGGTTGTCGAGCTTCTCGCGCGCCGCCAGGCCGATCGCGCCCAGGCTTTCCGGCTCGTCCATCTCGCCGTCGCCGCAGAACACCCAGACCTTGCGGTTGGCGGTATCGGCAATGCCGCGCGCGTGCAGGTACTTCAGGAAGCGCGCCTGGTAGATCGCCATCAGCGGGCCCAGGCCCATCGAAACGGTCGGGAACTGCCAGAACTCGGGCATCAGCTTGGGGTGCGGATAGCTCGAGATGCCCTTGCCGTCGACCTCCTGGCGGAAGTTCAGCAGCTGCTCCTCGCTGATGCGGCCTTCCATGAAGGCGCGTGCGTAGACGCCCGGCGCGCTGTGGCCCTGGATGTACAACAGGTCGCCACCGTGGCCTTCACTCTCGGCGTGCCAGAAATGGTTGAAGCCGGTGCCGAACATCGTCGCCAGCGACGCGAAGCTGGAGATGTGGCCGCCGAGGTCGCCGCCGTCGGCGGGATGCAGGCGGTTCGCCTTCACGACCATCGCCATCGCGTTCCAGCGCATGTAGGTGCGCAGCCGCTCCTCGATCTCCACGTTGCCCGGCGTGCGCTCTTCCTGGTCGGCCGGGATGGTGTTGACGTAGGCGGTGTTGGCCGAGAACGGCACGTCGATGCCGGCCTGGCGGGCGTGGTCGATCAGCTGCTCGAGCAGGAAGTGGGCGCGGTCGCCGCCTTCCGTGCCGATGACGGCCGACAGGGCGTCGAGCCATTCGCGGGTTTCCTGCGCGTCCGCATCGTTGGCGGCCGCACCGAGGAACGAATCAGGCACTGCTGACATGTTTGTCTCCTGGGTTGATTTTTCGGATGGGCGCGAGTGTCGCACAAGCCTTGCTCAATTTTCAAATAGTGCGAGGCGATTGCGCTATGTGAAACTACGTAGGGCATTCCGACCCCCGAGCGCTGGGGGCGCAGGGGCTGCAGAGCCGGTCGGCGCGACCTGCCGCCGATAATGCGCAGATGCAATCCGTTCACGACGTGGCGACGCCAGCGCGAAGCTCGAAGGGCTGGCCGCAGCGGCTGTTCGGCCGCTGGTGGCGGCGCCAGTCGCCCGCCCGCCAGGACCGCTATGCCACCCTCGGACCGCTGGTGTCGGTGCTGCTGTTCCTCGCGGCGATCATCTCGGCGTTCTGGTACTTGCGCAACGAGGAATTGGAGCGTGAGCAGGCCTCGGTGAAGCGCGACACCGAGATCGCCCAGCAGCAGATCCGCCTGCGCCTGATCGAGAACCAGGAGCAGCTGGTGCGCATCGCGCGCGAGATCGGCACGCGTGCGATCGACCAGGAAGACTTTCTCGGCCAGGCCGCCTCGTTCACCCGCGAGCGGCCGGAGATCACTGCTCTGGTCTGGATCGGGCCGAACCGCATCCGCAAGGCCAGCTACTCGGCCACCACCTTCGTGGCCGAAACCGGCGCGATCGTCGAGCTGCCCGAGGCGCAGCGCCCGCCCGAGCCCGAGGCGGCGTTCGACGCCGCGAGAGAGCTGCGCCAGCCGGTCTACTCGCGGCCGTTCACCGACCGGCACGGCACGGCCGTGTTCCAGGTGCACGTGCCGCTGATCGATCGCGCCGCCTTCGCCGGCTCGCTGGTGGCCGAGTACTCGGTCGAGAGCCTGGTGCGCTACTTCGTGCCGGCCGAGGTGTCGAACCGCCACGCGATCGCGCTGCTCGACGCCAGCGACCGCACGCTGGCCAGCACCGTCACCGCGATGCCCGGCGCCAACACCCGGCGCGCGCAGATCGTGCACGACGTGCCGGTCGCGCCGGCCGGCAACGGCCTGTTCCTGCGCGGCCAGGGCTACCGCACCTCGATCGGCCTGATCTCCAACACGCTGTTCTGGATGGTTGCCGCGCTGTCGGTTCTGACGGTGTGGATGCTGCTCGGCACCTGGCGGCACATGCGCCGCCGCCTGCAGATGCAGAGCGCGCTGGTCACCGAGACCAACTTCCGCCGGGCGATGGAGAACTCCATGCTGACCGGCATGCGCGCGATGGACATGGACGGCCGCATCACCTACGTGAACCCGGCCTTCTGCGCGATGACCGGCTTCCTCGAGTCGGAGCTGATCGGCCGCCGCCCCCCCTTCCCCTACTGGCCGCCGGACCGCTTCGAGGAGAACAACCGCCTGCTGCAGCAGGAGCTGCAGGGCCGCAGCCCGGCCGGCGGCATCGAGGTCAAGGTGATGCGCAAGGACGGCTCGGTGTTCGACTCGCGCATGTACGTCTCGCCGCTGATCGACCCCAAGGGCCAGCAGACCGGCTGGATGACCTCGATGACCAACATCACCGAGGCCAAGCGCATCCGCGACCAGCTGTCGGCCTCGCACGAGCGCTTCACGACGGTGCTGGAAGGGCTGGACGCGGCGGTGTCGGTGCTCAGCGTGCAGCAGGCCGAACTGCTGTTCGCCAACCGCTCCTATCGGCTCTGGTTCGGCGCCGATGCGCGCGGCCATGCCTTGCTGGCCGGCAGCGAGCCCTCGCCGTTCGAGAACAGCGAGTTCGGCGACACCATCGAGTCGCTCGGCGGACTGCCGACCACCGAGCTGACCGAAGCCGGGTCCGACTCGCGCGAGGTCTTCATCGAGCCGCTGCGCAAGTGGTTCGACGTGCGCACCCGCTACCTGCAGTGGACCGACGGCCGCCTGGCGCAGATGCTGATCGCCACCGACATCAGCGCGCGGCGCAATGCCGAGAGCCTGGCGGCCAACCAGGCCGAGAAGGCGCAGGTCACCAGCCGACTGGTGACCATGGGCGAGATGGCCTCGTCGGTGGCGCACGAGCTGAACCAGCCGCTCACCGCGATCACCAACTACTGCAACGGCATGGTCAGCCGCGTGCGCAACGACCAGATCGGCAAGGACGACCTGATCGCCGCGCTGGAGAAGACGGCGCGCCAGGCACAGCGCGCCGGGCAGATCATCCACCGCATCCGCGCCTTCGTGAAACGCAGCGAGCCGCAGCGCCAGCCGGCGCAGGCGCGCGACATCGTCGAGGACGCGATCGAGCTCGCCGGCATCGAACTGCGCCGCCGCAACGTGGCGATCTCGACCTACGTCGCGCAGCGCCTGCCGACGCTGATGGTCGACCCGATCCTGATCGAACAGGTGGTGCTCAACCTGGTGAAGAACGCCGCCGAGGCGATCGACAGCGCCAACCTGCCGCCCAAGCGCCGCAACATCGAGCTGCGCGTGGTGCCGCGCCACACCCCCGAGGAAGGGGGCGTGATCGAGTTCACGGTCACCGACATGGGCCCCGGCCTGAAGGACGAGGTGATCGCCCGCATGTACGAGGCGTTCTTCTCGACCAAGACCGACGGCCTGGGCATCGGCCTGTCGTTGTGCCGCTCGATCATCGAGAGTCACCGCGGCCGGATCAAGGCGCAGAACCTCTACAATGGCGACACCGTCACGGGCTGCAGATTCTCGTTCACGCTGCCGGTCGACATCACGCGCAGCGACGCCGAATCGACGAGCAGGACCGCGACCACCAACTCCACCGCCGTCTCATGAGCCTGATCCCCAAGAAAGGCACCGTCTACGTCGTCGACGACGACGAGGCCGTGCGCGACTCGCTGCAGTGGCTGCTCGAGGGCAAGGACTACCGCGTCAAGTGCTTCGACTCGGCCGAGTCCTTCCTGTCGCGCTTCGACCCGCGCGAGGTGGCCTGCCTGATCGCCGACATCCGCATGGACGGCATGAGCGGCCTCGAGCTGCAGGACCGCCTGATGGAGCGCAAGAGCCCGCTGCCCATCGTCTTCATCACCGGCCATGGCGACGTGCCGATGGCGGTGACGACGATGAAGAAGGGTGCGATGGACTTCATCGAGAAGCCGTTCAAGGAAGAGGAACTGCTCGGCCTGGTCGAGCGCATGCTCGACAGCGCACGCGCTGCGTTCAGCCAGCACCAGGAAGCGGCCAGCCGCGACGCGCTGCTGTCGCGCCTGACCACGCGCGAGGCGCAGGTGCTCGAGCGCATCGTCGCCGGCCGGCTGAACAAGCAGATCGCCGACGACCTGGGCATCAGCATCAAGACGGTGGAGGCGCACCGCGCCAACATCATGGAGAAGCTCAACGCCAACACGGTGGCCGACCTGCTGAAGATCGCGCTCGGCGCCCAGGCGAAGACCTGAGCGTTCACCGCATCACACCAGGCCGCTGCGAAGCGGCCTTTGTTCTTTCAAGGACCGTATTCATGAGCGCCAAGCTGATCGACGGCAATGCCCTGGCCAAGAAGACCCGCGCCGAGGTGGCCAAGCGCGTGGCGGCGCTGGCCGAACGAGGCCACCGCCCCGGTCTCGCGGTGATCCTGGTCGGCCACAACCCGGCCTCGCAGGTCTACGTCAAGCACAAGGTGGCCGACTGCGAGAGCGTCGGCATGCACTCGGTGCTCGACCGCCACCCCGACACGCTGCCCGAGGCCGAGCTGCTGGCGCGCATCCGCGCGCTCAACGCCGACCCCGACATCCACGGCATCCTGGTGCAGCTGCCGCTGCCGCCGCACATCGACGCCAACAAGGTCATCGAGACGATCTCGCCGGCCAAGGACGTCGACGGTTTCCACGTCGCCAGCGCCGGCGCGCTGATGATCGGCCGGCCCGGCTTCAAGGCCTGCACGCCCTACGGCTGCATGAAGATGCTCGAGGCCATCGGCTGCGACCCCAGGGGCAAGCATGCGGTGGTGATCGGCCGCAGCAACATCGTCGGCAAGCCGATGGCGATGATGCTGCTGCAGGCCAGCGCGACGGTGACCGTCTGCCACAGCGCGACGCCCGACCTGGCCCAGCACACCCGGCAGGCCGACATCGTGGTCGCCGCGGTCGGCAAGCGCAACGTCCTGACCGCCGACATGGTCAAGCCCGGCGCGGTGATCATCGACGTCGGCATGAACCGCGACGATCACGGCAAGCTGTGCGGCGACGTCGACTTCGCCGGCGTCTCGGCGGTGGCTGGCGCCATCACCCCGGTGCCCGGCGGCGTCGGCCCGATGACGCGTGCCATGCTGCTGGTCAACACGATCGAGGCCGCCGAACGCGCACTGCTCGCCACGCCGAACGCTTGAACTTCCACGGCGACACCGCACCTGACGACGATGGACACCAACCCGCTGCTGCGACTCGACGCCCTGCCCGCCTACGAGGCGATCCGCCCGGAGCATGTCGGGCCCGCGGTGGACCTGCTGCTGGCCGACGCGAACGCGGCGCTCGAGCGGGCGGTCGGCGACGCGGTGCCGGCCGACTACGACGCGCTCAGCGCGGTGCTCGACGTCGCCACCGAGCGGCTGTCGCGCGCCTGGGGCGTGGTGCGCCATCTCAACGCGGTGATGGACACACCGGCGCTGCGTGCCGCGTACACCGAGAACCTGCCGCGCATCACCGAGTTCCACACCCGCATGGGCGCCGACGAACGCCTGTTCGCCAAGTACAAGGCGGTGCTCGCGGCGCCGGCCGCGGCGGCGCTGAACGCGGCGCGCCGCCAGGCGCTGGCCCACGCCGTGCGCGACTTCGTGCTGTCCGGCGCCGAGCTGCAAGGCGAGGCGAAGCAGCGCTTCGCGCAGATCCAGGAGCGCCAGGCCGAGCTGTCGCGGCAGTTCTCCGAGCATGTGCTCGACGCCACCGACGGCTTCGCCCACTACGCCAGCGAGGCCGAGCTCGACGGCGTGCCCGACGACGCGGTCCAGGCCGCGAAAGCCGCCGCGCAGGCGGAAGGCCGCGAGGGCTGCAAGCTGACGCTGCACTTCCCGAGCTACTTCCCGGTGATGCAGTACGGCCGCAACCGGGCCTTGCGCGAGACGCTCTACACCGCCTACGTGACGCGGGCCAGCGAGTTCGGCCCGGCCGAGCGCGACAACGGCCCGCTGATGCGCGAGCTGCTGGCGCTGCGCCAGGAGGAAGCCCGGCTGCTCGGCAAGGTGAATTTCGCCGAGGTCTCGCTGGTGCCCAAGATGGCCGAGTCGCCGCAGCAGGTGATCGGCTTCCTGCGCGACCTGGCGCACCGCGCCCGCCCCGGCGCCGAGCGCGACCTCGCCGAACTGCGCGCCTTCGCGCGCGAGCAGCTCGGCCTGCCTGAACTGCAGGCCTGGGACATGCCGTTCGCCAGCGAGCGCCTCAAAGAGCAGCGCTACGCCTTCAGCGACCAGGAGGTCAAGCCGTACTTCGTGCAGGAGCGGGTTCTCGACGGCCTGTTCCGCATCATCGAGACGCTGTTCGAGGTGCGCATCCGCGCCGACCAGGCGCCGGTCTGGCACCCCAGCGTGCGCTTCTTCCGCATCGAGCGGCCGGCGGCCTCGGGCGACGCGCCGGCACGCTTGCTCGGCCAGTTCTACCTCGACCCGCATGCCCGCCCCGGCAAGCGGCCGGGCGCCTGGATGGACGGCACACGCTCGCGCTGGGCACGGCCCGGCGGCACGCTGCAGACGCCGGTGGCACACCTGGTGTGCAACTTCGCGCCGCCGGTCGAAGGCCGGCCGGCGCTGCTGACCCACGACGACGTGCAGACGCTGTTCCACGAGTTCGGCCACGGCCTGCACCACCTGCTGACGCAGGTCGACGAGCTGGGCGTGTCGGGCATTTCCGGCGTCGAGTGGGACGCAGTCGAGCTGCCCAGTCAGTTCATGGAGAACCTGTGCTGGGAGTGGGAGGTGCTGCAGCGCCTGACCGGCCATGTCGACAGCGGCGCGCCGCTGCCGCGCGCACTGTTCGAGCGCATGCTGGCGGCGAAGAACTTCCACAGCGGGCTGCAGATGCTGCGCCAGGTCGAGTTCTCGCTGATCGACATGCGGCTGCATGCCGAGCCGGGCAGCGAGCAGGACATCGTCGCGCTGAGCGACGCCGTGCGGGCCGAGGTGGCCATCGTGCCGACGCCGGCCTTCAACCGCTTCCTGCACGGCTTCTCGCACATCTTCGCCGGCGGCTACGCGGCCGGCTACTACAGCTACAAGTGGGCCGAGGTGCTGTCGGCCGACGCTTGGAGCGCCTTCGAGGAAGCCGCGCGCAGCGGCAGCGTGCTCGACGCGGCGACCGGGCGGCGCTACCGCGAGAGCGTGCTCGAGGCCGGCGGCAGCCGCAGCGCGATGGACAGTTTCAAGTCGTTTCGCGGGCGCGAGCCGCGCATCGACGCACTGCTGCGCCATCAGGGGCTCGACGACGGCGCAGCGGCCGCACTGTGAGCAATTGCCCACGCGCCGGCTTGTGCACGGCACCTGCGTGGGTACCATTGCCTGCGCGCCGACCTTTCGTGCGCCGGAGCCCGAAATGAAACCGACCACGCGCCTGCCCGCCCGCCACCGCCTGATCCAGGCCTCGATCGTCGCGGCGGCCTGCCTGGCGATCACGCCGGCCTTCGCGCTGTACAAGGTGGTCGGGCCGGACGGCAAGGTGACCTACACCGACCGGCCGCCGACCGCCGCCGAAGGGCGCGTCAGCCCGATCAGCGGCCTCACCGGCGGCGTCGACAGCGCCCCCGCCCTGCCCGCCGAGCTGCGCGAGGCGGCCAGCCGCTACCCGGTGACGCTGTACACGCTGGCCAACGGCTGCGAGCCCTGCGAAGCCGGCCGTGCCCTGCTGCGCCAGCGCGGCATCCCCTACACCGAACGCCAGGTGGTCAGCCCCGAGGACGGCGATGCCTTCGTCAAGCTGACCGGCGGCCGCGATGCGCCGGTGCTGGCCATCGGCGCTCAGCAGCTCAAGGGCCTGACGCCCGACACCTGGAACAGCTACCTCGACTCGGCCGGCTACCCGAAGGCCTCGAAGCTGCCGCCGGGCTACGCCTTCGCCTCGCCGCAACCGCTGACCGAGCGCCGCGAAGCCGCGCCGCCGACCGGCCGCGCCGCACCGGCAGCCGTGCCGACCGAGGCCTCGCCGGCCCCTGGCGCGATCCGCTTCTGATCAGGGCCTGGCGCCGGGCGCAACGATGCGGCGCGCCGGCAGGCTGCCGGCCCCGACCGCCACGCCCATCAGCCAGAACAGCGCCGACGCGCCGAGCGCGGCACCGAGGGCACCGAACAGCAGCGGCATCAGCGCGCTGGAGAAGTTGATCGCCATCGAGCGCAGCGCGATCGCCTCGCCGTGACGCTCGGCCGGCGTGATCTGGTGCAGCGTGGTCATGATCATCGGCTGCACCGCGCCCAGCGACAGCCCCAGTGCCGCAGCCAGCAGGCCCATCCAGGACGCGGTGGTCGCGAAGGGATAGAGCGCGAACACGGCGGCCGTCCACAGCATGCAGCCGGCCAGCACCTGGCCTTCGCGCAGGTGCTGCGCGATCAGCGGGATGGCCAGCCGCACCGCCGCCACCGACGTCGCGAACACGCCCAGCACCAGGCCGATGGCCGAGGCCGAGAAGCCGCGCTCGTGGCCGAGCACCGGGACCAGGAAGGCGTGCACGTCCCAGCTCGACGAGATCAGCCAGTTCACCGCCAGCAGCCGGCGCAGGCCCGGCGTGCGCAGCAGCTCCCAGGCGCGCGGTGCTGCGGCGTCGGCGGGACGCGGGCGCGGCATTTCCTTCGGCACCCGCCGCGCCGAGACCAGCGCCGCCAGCGGCAGCAGCAGCAGGGCCGCATAGGCGGCGCGAAAGCCGCCGAGGTCGATCAGCGCACCCGCGAGCACCGGGCCGAGCACGTTGGCCAGCGCCGGCGCCAGGCCCAGCCAGCTGAACACACGCTTCAGCGCGGTGGCATCGCTGGCGTGGCGGCCGGCGGTGCGCTGGATCGCGATCAGCCCGACGTTGGCCCCTGCACCGACCAGCATGGCCGCGACGCACATCGCCGGGAAGGTCCATTGCGGCACCCAGGTGACGGCCAGCGCGACGGCAGCGCCGAGCACGGTGAGCAGCACTGCGATGCGCATCGGGTGGTGGTAGCCGCGGCGGTCGGCCAGCCGTCCGGCCGGCAGCGCGATCAGGATCGGCGCCGCGGCGAACAGGCCCATCAGCAGGCCGACCACCCAGGCCGCGTGGCCCTCGCGCAGCGCCTGCAGCGGCGCGGCCATGCGCACGCCGGTCATGCAGGCGTGCAGGCAGATCTGCCCGACGATCAGCGCGACCAGCACGCGGCCCAGGTTGGCATCCACGTCAGGACGGGTCCTCGTCGTCGCCGCCAGGCGCGTCCAGCCCCGGCAGCAAGGCCTGCGCGCGCGGCTCGCTGAGGCCTTCGACCGACTTCAACCGGCGCGCCATCGCGCGGCTGCGCACCTCGGCGGCGTCGATGGTGTTGGAGGCTTCCTCGAGCTTCTTCTTGGTCCGGGCCAGCACGTCGCCAAACTTGGCGAACTCGGTCTTCACCGCGCCCAGCACCTCCCAGACCTCGGCGCTGCGCTTCTCCAGCGCCAGCGTGCGGAATCCCATCTGCAGACTGTTCAGCGTGGCCAGCAGCGTGGTCGGGCCGGTCAGCATCACGCGGTACTCGCGCTGCAGCGCTTCGCTCAGGCCCGGCCGGCGCAGTGCCTCGGCGTACAGGCCCTCGGTGGGCACGAACAGGATCGCGAACTCGGTGGTGTGCGGTGGCGCGACGTACTTGTCGCGGATCGTCTTCGCCTCCAGGCGCAGGCGCTGCTCGATCGCCCTGCCGGCGGCTTCGGCTGCGGGCGCATCGGCGCGCTCCTGCGCGTCGAGCAGGCGTTCGTAGTCCTCGCGCGGGAACTTGGCATCGATCGGCAGCCACAGCGGCACGCCGTCGGCCCGCTGGCCCGGCAGCCGGACCGCGAACTCGACGCGCTCGCGGCTGCCCGGCACGGTCTCGACGTTGGTGTCGTACTGCTCCGGCGTGAACACCTGCTCGAGCAGCCCGGCCAGTTGCACTTCGCCGAACACACCGCGGGTCTTCACGTTGGTCAGCACGCGGTTGAGCGCACCGACGGCCTTGGCCAGGCCCTGCATCTCGCCCAGGCCCTTGTGCACCTGCTCGAGCCGGTCGGCCACCTGCTTGAAGCTCTCGCCGAGGCGCTGCTCCAGCGTGGCGTGCAGCTTCTCGTCGACCGTCGCGCGCATCTGCTCGAGCTTCTTCTCGTTGTCGGCCTGGATCGCCTGCAGGCGCTGCTCGACGCTCGTGCGCACGGTGCCGATCTGCTCGCCGAAGCTGTCGCCGAAGCGCTTCAGCGCCGCGTCCTGCGACTCGCGCGCCGACTGCGACTGCTGGGCCAGCGCCTGCGTGGCCTGCTGCAGCGACTGGCCGACCAGCTGCTGCATCGTCGCCAGCTGGGTGCGGAAGGAGTCGATCTGCTCGTTCTGCGTGCGCGCCACGTCGCCCTGCTGGGCGAGCAGCGTCTGCTGGAACAGCGCCAGCGCCTGGCCTAGTTCCTGGCGCGTGCCGCGGGCGCTGTCCTGCACCTCGGCACGCAGTTCGCGGCCGCCGCGCTCCTGGTCCTCGCGCAGGCTGCGCTGCAGCCCGTCGGCGTCGCCCTTGCGCAGCAGCAGCACGATCAGCAGCACCAGGTTCAGCGCCGCCAGCGCCACGACGATCCATTCGAGCATGCGGCGATTGTGACAGCGCGACTTCGCGCTCGCCGCCTGCAGACTCGGCGCCAAAAGAGTATCGTCGCCGCGCTCGACCACACCACCCACCACAACGAGGAGACATCGACGATGGTCACCCTGAACATCAATGGCAAGGCGAAGAGCGTCGACGCCGACGCCGACACCCCGCTGCTGTGGGTGCTGCGCGAGAACCTGCAGATGACCGGCACCAAGTTCGGCTGCGGCATGGCGCTGTGCGGCGCCTGTACCGTGCACCTGGACGGCCAGCCGGTGCGTTCCTGCTCGACGCCGATCTCGGCGGCGGCCGGCAAGAAGGTCACCACGATCGAGGGCGTGGGCGACACGCGCACCGGCAAGGCGGTGCAGGCGGCCTGGGCGAAGATCGACGTGCCGCAGTGCGGCTACTGCCAGTCGGGCCAGATCATGAGCGCCTGTGCGCTGCTGGCCCAGAAGAAGGCGCCCAGCGACGCCGACATCGACGGCGCGATGAGCGGCAACATCTGCCGCTGCGGCACCTACAACCAGATCCGCGCGGCCATCAAGGACGCCTCGGCCACGCTGGTGAAGGGAGCCTGAACATGGACACGCTGCGTACCACCCGCCGCGGGTTCCTGAAGAGCGGCACCGGCGCCGCACTGAGCATCGGCTTCGCACTGCCGCTGGCCGCCGGCCGCCTCGAGGCCGCCACGCCGGCCGTGTTCGCACCGAACGCCTGGTTGCGCGTGGCCGGCGACGGCACGGTCACGGTGATCTGCGGCTCGGCCGAGATGGGCCAGGGCGTGCTGACCGCGATCCCGATGCTGGTCGCCGAGGAGCTCGACGCCGACTGGAAGAAGGTCCGCGTGCAGCAGGCGCCGGTCGACAAGGCCTACGACAACCCGATGTTCGGCATGCAGGCCACCGGTGGCAGCACCACGGTGCGCGCGCACTGGGAGCCGCTGCGCAAGGCCGGCGCGGCCGCGCGCGAGATGCTGGTCGCCGCCGCCGCCGCGCAGTGGAAGGTGGCGGCCAGCGATTGCCGCACCGAAGCCGGACAGGTCATCCATTCGAGCGGCAAGAAGCTCGGCTACGGTGCGCTGGTGTCGGCGGCGAGCAAGCTGCCGGTGCCGGCCGAGCCGAAGCTGAAGGATCCGAAGGACTTCCGCATCCTCGGCAAGCGCACCAGGCGCCTCGACACGCCGGGCAAGATCAACGGTACGGCGAAGTTCGGCATCGACGCGCAGGTGCCGGGCATGCTGGTCGCCGTGATGGCACGTGCGCCGCAACCCGGCGCCAAGGCGACCAAGGTCGACGACGCGGCGGCCAAGGCGGTCAAGGGCGTGCGCCAGGTCATCACCATCCCGGACGGCGTGGCGGTGCTGGCCGACGGCTACTGGGCAGCCAAGAAGGGCCGCGATGCGCTGAAGATCGACTGGGATCTGGGCGCCGCCAAGGACCTGTCCACCGCCGGTGCGATGGCGCTGCTGGCCAGCGGCGCCGGCAACGCCGACGCGATCGCGCTCGATGCCGGCAACGTGAAGGACGCCGCCGCGACCAGCGCGAAGAGCGGTCGACGCGACCTACGAGGCGCCCTACCTCGCCCATGCCTGCATGGAGCCGCTGAACTGCACCGCCTGGGTGAAGGGCGACACGGTGGAGATCTGGGCCGGCACGCAGAGCCAGGGGCCGAACCAGGGCATCCTCAGCCAGGTGGCCTCGGTGACGCCGGCCAAGGTGAAGGTCAACACGCTGCTGCTCGGCGGCGGTTTCGGGCGCCGCTTCGCCCCCGACTTCACGATCGACGCGACCTTGCTGTCGAAGATCTCCGGCAAGCCGGTCAAGCTGGTCTACAGCCGCGAGGACGACATGGCCGCCGGCTTCTACCGGCCGGCCGCGGTGGCCAAGTTCGAGGCCGCGCTCGACGACAAGGGCCAGCCCACGATGCTGAAGTGCGGCGTCGGCTCGCCGTCGATCATGGCCGCCTCGGGCTTCATGAAGATCCCGGACAACGGCGTCGACAGCTTCGCGATGGAGGGCATCGCCGACCACCCCTACGACATCACCAACCAGCGACTCGCCTACGGCCGCCAGGAACCGGGGCCGCAGGTGTGGTTCTGGCGCTCGGTGGGGCACTCGCAGAACATCTTCTTCATCGAGAGCTTCATCGACGAACTGGCCGCTGCCGCCAAGGCCGACCCGTACGAGTACCGCCGCGCGCTGCTGACCAAGCAGCCGCGCTACAAGGGCGTGCTCGAACTGGCCGCGCAGAAGGCCGGCTGGGGGACGCCGCTGCCGGCCGGCGTGTTTCGCGGCATCGCGGTGGCGCAGAGCTTCGGCAGCTACGTGGCCGAGGTGGCCGAGGTCTCGCTGGCCGCCGACGGCACGCCCAAGGTGCACCGCGTCGTCGCGGCGGTGGATTGCGGTATGACGGTCAACCCGCAGACCATCGAGCGACAGATCGAGGGCGCCATCGTCTATGGCCTGTCGGCGGCGCTGTACGGCCGCATCGACTTCAAGGATGGTCGTGTGCAGCAGGGCAACTTCCACGACTACCCGGTGCTGCGCATGAACGAGATGCCGAAGGTCGAGGTGCACATCGTGGCCAGCAGCGAGAAGCCCGGTGGCATCGGCGAGCCCGGCACGCCGCCGATCGCGCCGGCGGTGGCCAACGCGGTCTTCGCCGCCACCGGCAAACGCCTGCGCAGCCTGCCGTTCGATACCGCCCAGCTCAAGAAGGCTTGACGCGGGACTTGGCGGGGCTGGCCTTCTTCGCGGGGGCGGCCTTCTTCGCCGGGCTGGCCTTCCTGGCGGCGGCGCCGGCGTGGATCGCCTCCTGGCCGCGCGCCAGCGGCTCCAGCGCCGCCGGTGCGGCGCGGCGGCCGCGCGTGGCCGCCGGGGCCGGGCCGGGCTCGAAGCTGCCTTCCAGCGCGGCCAGCGCCTGTGCGTGGTACTTGCGCCGGTCCTCCAGCCCGTTGGTGCCGCCGTTGATGCGCTTGGTGATCTTCAGGAAGTCGCCGGCGTCGGCCAGTTCGTTGAGGCCGTTGCTCTTCCAGAACGCGCCGGCGATCTGGAAGCCGACCGCCGGCGTCGCCGCCTGCTCGGGCTGGCCGATCAGGTCGATGCCGAGCAGCGTGCCGAAGCGCTGGTAGTTGCTGCGCCCGGTGACCTGGATAGGCCCGCGGCCCTTGTAGCGCTTGCCGTCGCCGGCCTCGGTGTTGCCGAGCCGGGCGGCCAGGTCGGTGGGCGGCTCGTAGCGCTTCTGTGCGTCGGTCGGCCCCCACAGCTCCTCCATCCAGCGGAACTCGCCGGACTCGTGCGCCAGCTGGGCGACGAAGGCCGCAGTGCGCGCCAGCGTGTTGACCTCCCAGCGTGCCATCGCGTCGTTCAGGTGGGGCAGGAAACTCGCCGCCTTGGCCGCGGCGAGGTTGGGCATGATCTGCCGCAGTTGGGCATCGCTGAGCATGGCTGCGTCTCCTCGTGTCGGAACGACGCCGGCAGGCTAACGCCGCCCCCGCCCGGCCGCACTCCCTAGCGAAGCGGCAGCACCTGCGGGTTGACCGGGCTCGGCGGCGCGGCGCCGGTCAGCGCGGCGATCAGGTTGTCGACCGCCAGATCGGCCATCGCGCGCCGTGTCGCCACCGTCGCGCTGGCGATGTGTGGGGTCAGCACGACGTTGGGCACGGTCAGCAGGTCGGGGTGCACCTTCGGCTCGCCTTCGAAGACGTCGAGCGCCGCCGAGGCGATGGTCTTCGCGCGCAGCGCCGCGGCCAGCGCGGCATCGTCGACCACGCCGCCGCGGGCGACGTTGGTCAGCGTCGCGGTCGGCTTCATCTGCGCCAGCTCGGCGGCACCGATCGCGTGGTGGCTGGCCGCCGAGTACGGCACCACCAGCACCAGGTGGTCGGATTCGCGCAGCAGCTCTTCCTTCGAGACGTAGCGTGCACCGATCGGCGCTTCCTGCTCGGGCGCCAGGCGGCTGCGGTTGTGATAGATCACCTTCATGCCGAAGCCGAGCGCGCCGCGCCGCGCGATCGCCTGGCCGATGCGGCCCATGCCGAGGATGCCCATCGTCGCGCCATGCACGTCGCTGCCGGTGAACATGTCGTAGGCCCAGCGGGTCCACTCGCCGCGGCGCAGGAAATGTTCGCCCTCGGCCATGCGCCGGGCCGCGGACATCATCAGCGCGAAGCCGAAGTCGGCGGTGGTCTCGGTCAGCACGTCGGGCGTGTTGGTGGCGAGCACGCCGCGCGCATTGCAGGCGTCGACGTCGATGTTGTTGTAGCCCACCGCCATGTTGCACACCGCACGCAGCTGCGGGTTGGCGGCCAGCACCTCGGCGTCGATGCGCTCGCTGCCGGTGATGAAGGCGCCGGCCTTGCCCTTCAGCTTGTCGATCAGCTCGGCCTTGCTGAAGATGTGGTCAGCCGGGTTGTCCTCGACGTCGAAGTGCACACGCAGGCGGTCGACGATGTCGGGGAACACGGCGCGCGCCACCAGAACGGCGGGTCGTTGGGTCATCTTGCAACTCCTTGAACGGGCGCGGCCACCGGCGTGGCGGCCGCGCGTTGGTTGATCGGGTGGGCATGCCAGCCGAGCACGGCCAGCATGACGATGAAACCGGCGACGTAGCCCAGCGCGACGTGCCAGCCGCCCTTGAGCCAGGCGCCGACCGAGCGTGCCTCCGGGTACAGGTTGGACAGCGCGACGCCGGCCGACGAGCCGAACCAGATCATCGAGCCGCCGAAGCCGACAGCGTAGGCGAGAAAGCCCCAGTCGTAGCCGTCCTGCCGGATGGCCAGCGCGGTCAGCGGGATGTTGTCGAACACCGAGGACACGAAGCCCAGGCCGAAGGCGGTCTGCCACGATGGCTGCGGCAGCCTGTCGACCGGCATCAGCGAGGCGCACCAGACCAGCGACAGCAGGAACACGCTGCCCTTCAAGGCCCCGGGCAGCAGACGCCAGTCCGGCCGCCGGATCGCCGCCGTGGCGACGATGGCCAGCATCACGGCCGCGCCGATGACCGGGAAGCGGTCGAGGACCTCGACGTCGTTCAGGTTGAACCAGAGATTGGCGGCCACCGCCGACACCAGCACCACTGCCACCACCGCCAGCCGGCCGTACTCGACATGCGCGCCTGGCGTGTCGTCCTTCTGGATCGGTTGGTAGGCATGCTGCTGGCGCGCAGCGATGACGCCGAAGATCAGCAGCGCGACGACCCCGCCGACATAGGCCTCCAGCACCCACAGCGGGCTGGCGCCGGCGATCCACATCATCGTCGTGGTGGTGTCGCCGACCACGCTGCCGGCGCCGCCGGCGTTCGACGCGGCGACGATGGCCGCCAGGTAGCCGATGTGCACGCGGCGCTTGAACAGCACCGCCGCCATCGTGCCGCCGATCATCGCCGCCGCGATGTTGTCGAGGAAGCCCGACATCACGAACACGCCGGCCAGCAGCACGAAGCCGCCCTTCCAGTCGTCGGGCAGCAGGTGCGGCAGGATCTCGGGCAGGCGGCTGCGCTCGAAATGGTCGGCCAGCAGCGCGAAGCCGAGCAGCAGGCCGAGCAGGTTGGCCAGCGTCACCCACTCGTGCGCGGCGTGGCTCGTCAGCCCGGCCAGCCCGCTGCCGGCCTTGAAGCCGGTGACGAGCAGCTGGTACAGCGTGATCGCCACCGCGCCGGCCAGCGCGACCTGCAGCGTGTGGCGGTGGAACAGCGCCACGCCGAGCAGCGTCAGCGCGAACAGCACGAAGTCGAGCGGAATGCCCGGCAAGGACATGTCGGCGGCCCTGCGCTGGCCTCAGCCGTGGAAGCGGGTGAAGCCCTCGACCGGCTCGCGCTCGGTGACCAGCGTGTTCTCGACCGCCGCCGGGTCGGCAACCCCGAGCGACATGCCGCACACCACCATCTCGTCGGCGCCCAGGCCGAGCTGCTGCGCAATGAGGCGGTGGAACTGCGTGAAGGCGGCCTGCGGGCAGGTGTCGAGCCCGCGCGCGCGCGCCGCAACCATGATGTTCTGCAGGAACATGCCGTAGTCCAGCCAGCTGCCCTGCTGCATCACGCGGTCGATGGTGAAGATCAGCCCGACCGGCGCGTCGAAGAAGGCGTAGTTGCGGCCGTGCTGCGCGTGCATGCGCTCCTTGTCGGTCTTGCCGATGCCCAGCAGCCCGTACAGGTCCCAGCCGACCTTGCGGCGGCGGTCGATGTACGGCGACTGCCACTGCGTCGGGTAGTAGGCGTACTCCTCGCTGTGCGTGGCGCGCTGGGCCGGATCGTCGAACGCCGCCTTGATGGCTGCGCTGAGCGCGTCCTTCGCGGCGCCGGTCAGCACATGGACCTTCCACGGCTGCGTGTTGGTGCCCGAGGGCGCACGCGCGGCGACGCGCAGGATGTCCTCGATGGTCTCGCGCGGCACCGGCGTGGGCAGGAAGGCGCGCAGCGAGCGCCGCGAGGTGATGGCCTCGTCGACGGCGCGGATGGTCTCGGGGGTGATGTCGCTCATGCGTTGACGATCAGTGGTTGCAGGGCGGCGCGCAGCGCCTCGGGGAGTTCGACCGGCCGGCGTGTCTCGCGGTCGACGTAGACATGGATGAAGTGGCCGGCGGCCGCCGCCTCGGGTGCGCCCGCAGCGAACAGGCCGACCTCGTAACGCACCGAGCTGCGGCCGAGGTGGGCGACGCGCAGGCCGGCCTCGACCTGCTGCGGGAAGGCCAGCGAGGCGAAGTAGTTGCAGCGGGTCTCGATCACCAGGCCGATGGTCGTGCCCGCGTGGATGTCCAGCGCACCGGCTTCGATCAGGTAGCCGTTCACCGCAGTGTCGAACCAGGCGTAGTAGACGACGTTGTTGACATGGCCGTAGGCATCGTTGTCGGCCCAGCGTGTCTGGATCGGACGGAACTGCCGGTAGGCGCTGCGCGGCTCGGGATGCGGGCGGTGGCTCATGGCCCCCGATTGTTCCATTGCCGGCCCTCGTTCCACTGTCGCCAGCTTGCCAACGCCTCCTGCAGCGTGCGCCGCTGGATGGCCACGGTGGTCGCGATGTCGCGGCCGTAGCCGCCTGCCATGCTGACCGCCACCGGGATGCGCCGCTCGCGGCAGGCCGCGAAGACACGCCGGTCGCGTTCGGCCAGGCCTTCGGCGCTGAGCTTCAGGCGGCCGAGGCGGTCGTCCTCGTGCGGGTCGGCACCGGCCAGATAGAACACCAGGCCCGGCAAGGCGCCGCGATGGCGCTCCCACAGTTCGGCCAGTGCGGCGTCCAGCGCCGCCAGGTAGGGCGCGTCGGTACAGCCGTCGGGCAGTTCGACGTCGAGGTCGCTGGCCTCCTTGCGGAACGGGAAGTTCTTCGCGCCGTGCAGCGACAGCGTGAACACCGTTGGGTCGTCGCGGAAGATCGCTGCCGTGCCGTTGCCCTGGTGCACGTCGAGGTCGATCACCGCGACGCGCAGGCCGCCCTCGGCGGTGGCGCGGCGCGCCCGGTGCCACTCGGCCTGCATCAGTCGCGCCGCCACCGCGGCGTCGTTGAAGACGCAGTAGCCGCCACCCTTGTCGGCGCTGGCGTGGTGGGTTCCGCCGGCGAGGTTGGCGGCCACGCCCTCGGCCAGTGCCGCCCGCGCAGCGGCGATGGTCGCGCCGACCGAACGGCGCGAGCGCTCGACCATGCGCTCGCTCCACGGGAAGCCGATCTCGCGCTGCATCGCGGCGCTCAGGGTGCCGTTGAAGACGGCGGCGATGTAGGACGGGTCGTGCGCCAGCGCCAGTTCGCCCTCGCTGGCCGGTTCGGATTCGCGCAGCCGGAACCCCGGCTCGCCCTCGATGCTCTCGCGCAGCAGCCTGTACTTCGGCATCGGGAAGCTGTGCCCGGGCGGCAGGGGCAGCACGAAGTGGTCGGAATGGAAGGCTTGCATCGGGCAGCGGCGGGCCGGCGGATTCTGCCGCCGCGGCCCGTTTCACGCTTCCAGTAGAAAAACCACTCTAGGATTGATGCAGTGCAGCAAAAAGTGCTTGATCTTGGTGCGCACTGACCTATACTTCCGCCCATGCTGCACTGCAACATGAATGCAGCAAACCAGTTTCACCCCTCAATGGAGATCCACATGTCCTTCCTGACCGCTGAACAAGTCATCGCCGCCAACAAGGCCAACGTCGAAACGCTGTTCGGCCTGACCAACAAGGCCTTCGAAGGCGTGGAGAAGCTCGTCGAGCTGAACCTGCAAGTCGCCAAGGCCGCCCTCAGCGAAGCCGCCGACACCACCAAGGCCGCCCTGTCGGTCAAGGATGCGCAAGAGCTGTTCGCGCTGCAGGCCGGCCTGCTGCAACCGGCCGCCGAGAAGGCCGCTGCCTACAGCCGCCACCTGTACGACATCGCCGCGGCGACCAACGCCGAAGTGAGCAAGGTCGCCGAGGAAACCGCTGCCGACGCGCAGAAGAAGTTCATCGCCGTCGTCGACACCGCCGTCAAGAACGCCCCGGCCGGCACCGAGAACGCCGTCGCCCTGGTGAAGTCGGCCGTCGCCGCCGCCAACAACGCCTACGAAAGCGTGCACAAGGCTGCCAAGCAGGCCGCCGAAGTCGCCGAAGCGAACTTCCAGGCCGTGACCAGCACCGCCGTCAAGGCCACGCAGGCCGCCGGCAAGAGCAAGCGCGCTGCCTGATCGAAAGGCTCCCGCGAGGGCTTCGGGTCTGCAAAGTTTTGTGGCGGACTTGAACTAACCGGGGGGCGCGCCATCTATCGGAAACCACGAGCGATGCTTGTGGTCTCCCTGAAAGGTTGTCTCCTCGGTACCTCCAGGTACCTTCGCAGGCCCGGCTCACGCCGGGCCTCTTCTTTTGCGGCGTCGGATCGGAGCCGCTCAGTGGGACTTTGCCGCCAGCTTGCCGCGCAGCTCGGCCAGCGCCGCCAGCGCCGCCTCGCGGCCAGCCTGGATGACACGCTTGCGCGCCGCGAAGTCTGCTCCTGACACGCCCGGCAGCCGCGGCCGCAGCACCACGTCGGCCTCGCGCAGCTCGAACTGGTTGATGCTGCGCCCCATGATCGCGAAGGTCTGCAGCAGCATGCGCATCGCATCGCCGGTGGCGTTGCCCTCCGGCGCTGCCGAGATGTCGACGGCGATCACCAGCTCGGCGCCCATCTGGCGTGCGAACCGCACCGGCACCGGCGAGACCAAACCGCCGTCGACGTATTCCCGCGTGCCGATGCGCACCGGCTGGAACACCGCCGGCACGGCGCTGGAGGCACGCACCGCCACGCCCGGGTCGCCGCGCTGGAACAGGATGGGGGAGCCGGAATCGAGGTCGGTGGCGACGATGCCCAGCGGCAGCACCATCTGCTCGATCGCCTTGCCGGCGGTGTGCTGGCGCACGAAGCGGGCGAGCGCTTCGCCACGGATCAGCCCTCGGCCGGGAAAGGCCCAGTCGGTGATGGCCGACTCGTCCATCGCGTCGGCCAGCTGGATCAACTCCGCCGAGCCCTTGCCGGACGCGTACAGCGCCGCCACCAGGCTGCCGGCCGAGGTGCCGACGACCAGGTCCGGGCGGATGCCACTCTCCTCCAGCGCCTGGATCACGCCGATGTGGGCGAAGCCGCGCGCCGCGCCGCCACCGAGCGCCAGCCCGATGCGCGGCGGCTTGGGTGGCGGCGGCGCGACCGGCGGTGCCGTGGGCGGCGACTCGGCGGGTGGAGGCGGGGTGACCGGCGCCGTCTGGCAGCCCGCCAGCGCCAGCCCCAGGCCCGCCAGGCTCCAGCGCAGGCAGGCGCGTCGCACGTCATTCGGTCGGTCTTTATCTTCCAAGAGCATAAACAACAAACAAGAAAGTTCTTCTCATATATATAGACGCTGTCTAGAGTTCAGTCCTCGGCTGCCTTCCGGCGGCCGTTTCAACTCTTCGGCGGCCCATGGACTGGATTGCGATTCTCAGCGGCTTCGGCGTCGGCGCCATCGTCGGCATGACCGGCGTGGGCGGCGGCTCGCTGATGACGCCGCTGCTGCTGTCGGTGTTCAAGCTGAACCCGGCCGTGGCGATCGGCACCGACCTGTGGTTCGCCGCGATCACCAAGTCGGCCGGTTCGCTGTCGCACCACCAGGCCGGCCATGTGAACTGGCGCATCACCGGGCTGCTGCTGGCCGGCAGCATCCCGGCTTCGCTGGGCACGGTGGCGCTGATGCACCAGACCGGCATCACCAAGGGCTGGGCCAGCGCGCTGACCTTCTCGCTGGGCATTGCGCTGCTGCTGACCGCCGTGGTGGTGGCCTACAAGCAGGTCTGGCACGCCGTCGGCCTGCGCCTGGAGCGTTGGCTGCCCGAGTCGCGCAAGACCTGGCTGACCGTGCTGTGCGGCCTGATCCTCGGCGTGCTGGTGTCGCTGAGCTCGATCGGCGCGGGCGCGATCGGCGCGACGCTGATCATGCTGATCTACCCGCGCCTGGAATCGCATCGCGTGGTCGGCACCGACATCGCCCACGCCGTGCCGCTGACGCTGGTGGCCGGCATCGGCCATGCAACGCTGGGCCACGTCGACTGGGCGCTGCTCGGCGCGCTGCTGATCGGCAGCGTGCCCGGCATCTGGATCGGTGCTCAGCTGACCCGCAAGATGCCGGAGAAGCTGGTGCGCGGGCTGCTGTGCGCCGCGCTCGTCACCGCCGGCCTGAAGGTGATCCACTGAACCTGCTGATCGACTGAGATGTACCAATACACCGAGTTCGACCGCCATTTTGTCCACCAGCGCGCGGCGCAGTTCCGCGACCAGCTGGAGCGCAACCTCGCCGGCAAGCTCGGCGACGACGAGTTCCGCCCGCTGCGCCTGCAGAACGGCTGGTATGTGCAGCGCCACGCGCCGATGCTGCGCATCGCCGTGCCCTATGGCGAGCTGAGCGCGAAGCAGCTGCGCCGGCTGGCGCGCATCGCGCGTGAATACGACCGCGGCTACGGTCACTTCACGACGCGGCAGAACCTGCAGTTCAACTGGATCCCGCTGGCCAGGAGCGCGGACGTGATGGACCTGCTCGCCGAGGTCGACATGCACGGCATCCAGACCAGCGGCAACTGCATCCGCAACATCACCAGCGACGCGCTGGCCGGCATCGCGGCGGACGAGGCGGTCGACCCGCGCCCGTACTGCGAGGTGCTGCGCCAGTGGAGCACGCTGCACCCCGAGTTCGCCTTCCTGCCGCGCAAGTTCAAGATCGCGGTGACCGGCGCCGCCGAGGACCGCGCCGCGATCGGCTGGCACGACATCGGCCTGCAGCTGAAGAAGAACGCGGCCGGCGAGGTCGGCTTCGCGGTGTTCGTCGGCGGCGGCATGGGCCGCACGCCGATCATCGGCTCGCTGATCCGCGAGTTCCTGCCCTGGCAGCAGATCCTCGTCTTCATCGAGGCCATCGTGCGCGTCTACAACCGCTACGGCCGGCGCGACAACGCCTACAAGGCGCGCATCAAGATCCTGGTCAAGGCCGAGGGGCAGAAGTTCTTCGACGCCGTCGACGCGGAGTTCCGCCACATCCTGAACGACGACCTCGACGGCAGCGCGCACCTGATCCCGCAGGCCGAGCTCGACCGCGTGAAGGCGAGCTTCGTGCTGCCCGAGGGCATTGTCGAGGCCGGCACCGACGGCGCCTGGCCGCGCGACGCCAGCGGCGCCTTCGCACGCTGGCTGCAGCGCAACGTGCACACGCACCGCCTGCCGGGCTACCGCGCGGTGACGCTGTCGCTCAAGCGCGCCGGCCAGGCCCCCGGCGACGTGACCGCGATCCAGATGGAGGCCGCCGCGGCCATCGCCGAGCGCTACAGCCACGGCGAACTGCGTGTCACGCACGACCAGAACCTGCTGCTGCCCTGGGTGCGCGAGAGCGACCTGGCCGCGCTGTGGCAGGCGGCGAAGGACGCGACCTTCGCGACGCCGAACATCGGCCTGCTGACCGACATGATCGCCTGCCCCGGCGGCGACTTCTGCGCGCTGGCCAATGCACGCTCGATCCCCGTGGCCGCCGAAATCACCGAGCGCTTCGCCGACCTCGACGAGCAGGACGACATCGGCGACATCGACCTGCACATCAGCGGCTGCATCAACTCCTGCGGCCACCACCACAGCGGCCACATCGGCATCCTTGGCGTCGACAAGGACGGCAAGGAGTGGTACCAGGTGTCGCTGGGCGGCTCCGACGGCTCGACGCTGTCGGGCGCCTCGGTGCCGGGCAAGGTGATCGGCCCCTCGTTCGCCGCCGACGAAGTCGCCGACGCGCTGGAGGCGGTGATCGAGACCTACAAGGCGCAGCGCGCCGCCAACGAACGTTTCATCGACACCGTGCGCCGCGTCGGCATCGAGCCCTTCAAGGCGCCGGCCAACGCGGTGCGCCGCAGCACGGCGCACGCCGGCTGACGCACGAGGACGCCCCATGCGATTCATCGACACTCTCAAGGACCGCTGGCACGCCCTCGGCGGCGAGGACGGCCCGCCGGTCAGCATCAACCCCGACCCCTACCTGCTGCTCGACCTGGCGCAGTGGCACGCGGTGCGCGCCTTCTGGCCGACCGACGTGCCGGTGGGCCTGAAGCTCGGCAACGACCAGGACGTGGAAGACGTCGCGGCCGACCTGCCGCGTTTCGAACTGATCGCGCTGCACTTCCCGAAGTGGGTCGACGGCCGTGCCTACAGCCAGGCCCGCCTGCTGCGCTCGCGCTACCGCTTCAAGGGCGAGGTGCGCGCGATCGGCGAGGTGCTGGTCGACATGGTGCCGCTGCTGGCACGCACCGGCTTCGACGCCGCCCAGTTGCGCCACGACCAATCGGTCGAGGCGGCCGAGCATGCGCTGTCCTTCTTCCCTGGCCACTACCAGGGCGACGTGGCCGACAACCGGCCGCTGTTCGCCAAGCCGGAAGGCACGCGCGAGGCGCTGGCGAAGGCACCGGAGTTCGTCAATCTCGGAGCCTCGATATGAGCGCGGTGACGCTGTACGCGAAGAAGACCGAGGGTTTCGACGAGCGTGTCGCCCATGCGGTGGCCGTGCTGCAGAGCGCGGCGTCGGAGCACGGCGGCCGCATCGTGCAGGCGACCAGCCTGGGCGCCGAGGACATGGTGATCACCGACCTGATCGCCCGCCATGCGCTGCCGATCGCGGTGGCCACGCTGGAGACCGGCAAGCTGCACGCGCAGACGGTCGCGCTGATCCCGCGCATCGAAGCGCGCTACGGCCTCGCCGTCGAGGTGTTCAAGCCGGCACAGGAGTCGGTGATCCACTTCGTGCAGAAGAACGGCGAGCGCGCGATGTACGAGAGCATCGAGCTGCGCAAGGCCTGCTGCGCGATCCGCAAGCTGGAGCCGCTGGCGCGCATGCTGTCGGGCGCCGGCGCCTGGGTGACCGGTCTGCGCCGCGAGCAGTCGGACAACCGTGGTGGCGTGCCGTTCAGCGAGCCCGATGACAAGGGCCGCATCAAGTTCAACCCGCTGGCCGACTGGAGCTGGGCCGACGTGTGGCACTACATCGCCACCCACGACGTCCCGTACAACCCGCTGCACGACGAGTTCATGCCCAGCATCGGCTGCGAGCCCTGCACCCGCGCGATCGCCGTCGGCGAACCGTTCCGTGCCGGCCGCTGGTGGTGGGAAGACGAGAAGGCCAAGGAATGCGGCCTGCATGTGAAGGACACCCCGGCCGCCGAGGTGTCGATGATTGGAGGCCCGCGATGAACGCCCCGCTGTCCGTCGAGCAACTGCTGCCCGAGCTCGACCACACCCACCTCGACTGGCTGGAAGAGGAAGCCATCTTCATCCTGCGTGAGACCGTCGCCGCGTTCGAGCGCCCGGCGCTGCTGTTCTCCGGCGGCAAGGATTCGTGCGTGGTGCTGCGCCTGGCCGAGAAGGCGTTCAAGAGCAAGCAGGCCGACGGCTCCTACAAGGGCCGCCTGCCCTTCCCGCTGCTGCACGTCGACACCGGCCACAACTTCCCCGAGGTGATCGAGTTCCGCGACCGGCGCGTCGCCGAGATGGGCGAACGCCTGGTGGTCGGCCACCTCGAGGATTCGATCAAGCGCGGCACCGTGCGCCTGGCGCATCCGCTGGAGTCGCGCAACGGCCACCAGACGGTGACGCTGCTCGAGGCGATCGAGGACAACCGCTTCGACGTGCTGATGGGCGGCGCCCGCCGCGACGAGGAGAAGGCACGCGCCAAGGAGCGCATCTTCAGCCACCGCGACAGCTTCGGCCAGTGGCAGCCGAAGGAGCAGCGGCCCGAGCTGTGGACGCTGTTCAACACCCGCATCCGCCCGGGCGAGCACATGCGCGCCTTCCCGATCAGCAACTGGACCGAGCTCGACGTGTGGCTGTACATCGCCCGCGAGAACATCCCGCTGCCGAACCTGTACTACGCGCACGACCGCCAGGTGATCCGCCGCCGCGGCCTGCTGGTGCCGCTGACCGAGGTCACCCCGCCGGAAGCCGGCGAGAGCATCGAGACCGCGCAGGTGCGCTTCCGCACCGTCGGCGACATGACCTGCACCTGCCCGGTGGAGAGCCCGGCCGCCAACGCCACCGACATCGTCGCCGAGACGCTGAAGGTGACGATCAGCGAGCGTGGTGCCACGCGCATGGACGACCGCACCTCGGACGCCTCGATGGAGCGCCGCAAGAAGGAAGGGTATTTCTGATGACCGCCGCCGCCCCCATCAAGGATCACCGCGCGCTGAGGTTCCTCACCGCCGGCAGCGTCGACGACGGCAAGAGCACGCTGATCGGCCGCCTGCTGTACGACAGCCGCGCGATCCTCGCCGACCAGCTCGACACGCTGGAGAAGAAGGCCGCCGGTGCGCCCATCGACCTGAGCCTGCTGACCGACGGCCTGGAGGCCGAGCGCGAGCAAGGCATCACGATCGACGTGGCCTACCGCTACTTCGCGACCAAGGCGCGCAAGTTCATCATCGCCGACGCGCCGGGCCACGAGCAGTACACCCGCAACATGGTCACCGCCGCCGCCGGCAGCGATGCCGCGGTGGTGCTGGTCGACATCACCAAGCTCGACACCACGCAGAAACCGGTGCCGCTGCTGCCGCAGACACGCCGCCATGCGCTGCTGGCGCACCTGCTGCGCGTGCCCAGCATCGTCTTCGCGGTCAACAAGCTCGATGCGGTGGACGATGCGGCGCAGGCCTACGCCGCGGTGCGCGACGCACTGCTCGGCTTCGCCGAGGCGGCCGGCATCCGCGTCGCCGGCATCGTGCCGGTGTCGGCGCTGCGCGGCGACAACGTCACCCAGCCGCTGGATGCGGCCTGGTACGACGGCCCCTCGCTGCTGCAACTGCTCGAGAGCCTGCCGACGGCGCAGGAACGCAAGGACGGCGAACTGCTGGTGCCGGTGCAGTACGTCGCCCGCGAAGGCGAAGGCACCGGCAACCAGCCGCGCACGCTGTGGGGCCGTGTCGCCCATGGCCGCGTGAAGGCCGGCGACACGGTGCAGCTGTTCCCGAACGGCGAGGTGGCGACGGTCGCCGAGGTGCGCCTGGCCGGCGAAGTGGTCGACGTGGTCGAGGCGGGCCAGTCGGCCGGCATCGTGCTCGACCGCCAGATCGACGTCTCGCGCGGCGACTGGATCGCCACGCCGAAGGCCATCCAGGCAGCGCAGCGCTTCTCGGCCACGCTGGCCTGGCTGGACACCGAGCCCGCGGTGCTCGGCCGCAAGTACTGGGTGCGCCACGGCAACCGCTGGGTGCAGGCGCGCATCACCGCGATCGAGCACCGGCTCGACATCCACACGCTGGAAGAGACCGAGGCGCACGAGCTCGGCGTCAACGAGATCGGCCATGTGGTCGTCGAGACGCAGCAGCCGCTGCCGGTGGAGAGCTACGAGACCAACCGAGTCGGTGGCGCGCTGATCGTCGTCGACCCGGCCAGCAACCGCACCAGTGGCGCACTGCTGGTGAAGGCCGCCGCGTGAACATGGGACGCGTCGCCTTCATCGGTGCCGGGCCTGGTGCCGCCGACCTGATCACCGTGCGCGGCGCACGCCTGCTCGCGCAGGCCGAGGTGGTGCTGTTCGACGCACTGACCGACCCGGCGCTGCGCGAGCTGGCGCCCGGCGCGACCTGGGTGCACGTCGGCAAGCGCGGCTTCGCGGACAGCACCGGCCAGGCGACCATCAATGCGCTGCTGGTACGCCACGCGCGCGAGGCGACGCTGGTGGTGCGACTCAAGGGCGGCGACCCGAGCGTGTTCGGCCGCCTGGAGGAAGAGCTGGAGGCCCTGGCCGCGGCGGACATCGCCTGCGAGGTGGTTCCCGGCGTCACCGCCGCGCTGGCCGCCGCTGCCGAGACCCGGCGCCCACTGACGCGCCGCGGCAGCGGCCGCAGCGTGGCACTGACCACCGCGATGACGCGCGAAGGCGCGCTGCGCGGCGGCCATGCCGCCGATACCGAGGTGTTCTACATGGCCGGCAAGCAGCTCGCCGCACTGGCGCGCCGCCTGCGCGAGGCCGGCTGGGCCACGGATGCGCCGGTCAGCGTGGTGTCGCGCGCCGGCTGGCCCGATGTGCTGGCCAGCCAGCACAGCGTGGCGACGCTGGGCCAGGCCACGGTGCTGCACGCCGGCCGGCCCACGGTGGTGACGGTCGGCGCCGGTGCGGCCGCCGTGGCCGGCGTGGCGGTCAAGCCGCAAGGCGGCCGTGAATCCCCGCTCCTTGAGACCGGTCAAGAACAGGCACAAACCCTGAGACCTTAAAATCATGAGCTCGCCGGCGTTCCGCCAGCCCATTCCTCCGAAGAGTCGAAGCACATGACCCACGTCGTCCTCGAATCCTGCATCCGCTGCAAGTACACCGACTGCGTCGACGTCTGTCCGGTCGACTGCTTCCGCGAGGGCCAGAACTTCCTCACCATCGACCCCGACGAGTGCATCGACTGCGCCGTCTGCATCCCGGAGTGCCCGGTGAATGCGATCGTCCCCGAGGAGGACGTGCCCGGCAATCAGCAGCACATGATCAAGCTGAATGCCGAGCTGGCCAAGAAGTGGCCCAGCATCACCAAGCGCAAGGGTGCGCTGCCCGACGCCGACGAGTGGAAAGACCGCACCGGCAAGCTCGACCAGCTGATCAAGTAAGGCAACCGCGGCCGCCGCGGCTGCACAGAACATGGAACCGAAGTTGAACGACGAAGTGGCGCGCACCGCCGGTGCACACGAAGGCCCGATCGAGACCGATGCGGTGATCGTCGGCGCCGGGCCGGTGGGCCTGTTCCAGGTCTTCGAGCTCGGCCTGCTCGAGATCAAGGCGCACATCATCGACTCGCTCGCCTACCCCGGCGGCCAGTGCATCGAGCTCTATCCCGACAAGCCGATCTACGACATCCCGGCGGTGCCCGTGTGCACCGGCAAGGAACTGACCGACAACCTGCTCAAGCAGATCGAGCCCTTCGGCGCGACCTTCCACCTCGGCCAGGAAGTGACCGTGGTGCAGAAGCAGGACGACGGCCGCTTCTACGTCGAGACCTCCAAGGGCACACGCTTCCTGTCCAAGACCATCTTCATCGCCGGCGGCGTGGGCTCGTTCCAGCCGCGCATGCTGAAGGTCGACGGGCTGGACGCCTACAACGACAGCCAGGTCTTCTATCGTGTCAAGAACCCGGCGCAGTTCGCCGGCAAGAACCTGATCATCATCGGCGGCGGCGACTCGGCGCTCGACTGGACGCTGAACTTCGTGCAGGACGGGCCGAACAAGGCCGAGAGCGTCATCCTCGTGCACCGTCGCGACGGCTTCCGCGCCGCGCCGGCCAGCGTCGCGAAGATGAAGGAGCTGTGCGAGGCCTACGAGATGCAGTTCGTCGTCGGCCAGGCCAGCGGCATCGAGGAACGCGACGGCAAGCTGACCGGCATGAAGATCACCGGCGGCGACGGCGTGACCCGCGTCGTGCCGATGGACATGCTGCTGGTGTTCTTCGGCCTGAGCCCGAAGCTGGGCCCCATCGCCGAATGGGGCCTGAACATCGAGCGCAAGCAGATCGTCGTCGACACCGAGAAGTTCGAGACCAGCATCCCGGGCATCTTCGCGGTGGGCGACGTCAACACCTACGCGGGCAAGAAGAAGCTGATCCTGTCGGGCTTCCACGAGGCCGCACTGGCGGCGTTCGCGGCGGCGCCGTACATCTTCCCGGAGAAGCGCATCCACCTGCAGTACACCACCACCAGCCCGAAGCTGCACAAGGTGCTGGGCGTGGAGACGCCGAACTTCGACTAGAACGCCTATCGGCACGACGAACGGCGGGGCCCGCGATGCGGGCCCCTTTTCTTTTTGCGGGATAATTCCCGCGCGGCGCAACCTGCGCCGCATCCGCTAGGGGTGTTGGCCGTCTTCGCAAGAGACGGCCGACTGAGAGAGTCCCTTCGAACCTGATTGAGGTAATCCTCGCGCAGGGAAGCATGGTCGAAGCACCGCAGTCAGCGGCCGCCTCGGCCCCGCCGACCTGCCATCGATCGTCAAGGAAACACGATGGCACGCCTTCACCGCCAGACACACCACTTCATCGCCCGAACGCCGATCGCGCTGTCGATCACGCTCGCCTTCGCCGCTGCGCAAGCGCAGACGGCCACCACCGAGACCCAGCTCGCGCCCGTCGTCGTGCAGGGCCGCGCCACGCCCGCCGCAACCGTCGGCGGCTGGGGCGACATCCCGCTGGCCCGCACGCCGCTGCAAGCCACCGTGTTCGGCAGCGAACAGGCCAAGGATCGCGGCGTGCAGCGGCTGTCGGACCTGACTTCCTTCGACGCCGCGATCAGCGACGCCTACAACACCGAGGGCTACTGGGACTACCTGACGGTGCGCGGCTTCGTCATCGACAACCGCTTCAACTACCGGCGCGACGGCCTGCCGATCAACGCCGAGACATCGATCCCGCTGGACAACAAGGCGCAGGTCGAGGTGCTCAAGGGCACCAGCGGCATGCAGGCCGGCACCAGTGCACCGGGCGGCCTGGTCAACTTCGTCGTCAAGCGGCCGACCGACCAGCCGTTGCGGCGCGCCTCGCTCGAGTGGCGCGAGGCCGGCAGCGTGACCGGCGCGGTCGACATCAGCCAGCGCTTCGGTGCCGGCAACACCTTCGGTGTGCGCATCAACGCCGCCGCGGCAAGGCTCGACCCCAAGGTGCACGACGCGGAAGGCAAGCGTCACCTGCTCGCGCTCGCCGGCGACTGGCGCGCAGGCCCCGACACGCTGATCGAAGCCGAGATCGAGACCAGCCGCCGCTCGCAGCCCAGCGTGCCGGGCTTCAGCCTGCTCGGCCGATATGGTACCCGGCGCCGGGCGACCCACGCATCAACCTGAACAACCAGGCCTGGGCACTGCCGGTGGTGCTGGAAGGCACGACCGCTTCGCTGCGCTGGCAGCAGAAGCTCGCCGACGGCTGGAAGTTCGTTGCCCATGGCGCGACGCAGCGGCTGACCAGCGACGACCGCATCGCGTTCCCGTTCGGCTGCTTCGCCGAGAACCCGGACTACGTCGAGCCGCTCACGTACTGCAGTGATGGCACCGTCGACCTCTACGACTTCCGCAGCGAGAACGAACGCCGGCGCACCAACGCGCTGGACCTGACGCTGTCCGGCACGCTGCGCAGCGGCACGATCGAGCACGCACTGTCGCTCGGCGTGCTGCACAGCCGCGTGACCAACCGCTTCGGCCTGCAGACCTTCGCCTTCAGCGGCACCGGCAACGTCGACGGTAGCGTGCGCGACCTGCCAGCCAACCCGACGCCGAACGACGCGAACACCAACCGCGACGAACGATCCACCGAGCTGAGCCTGCGCGACGCGATCGCCTTCGACGAACGCAACACGCTGTGGCTGGGTGCGCGGCACACGCGGCTGAAGCGCGCCAGCGTGCGCACCGACCCGGCCGACCGCCGCGCGACCGACTACCAGCAGTCGTTCACGACACCCTTCGTGGCGCTCAGCCATGCCTGGGCGGCCGGACAACTGGTCTACCTGAGCTGGGGCCGCGGCGTGCAGTCGGAGGTGGCCCCGAACCGGGCCCGCTACAGCAATGCGGGTGAGGCGCTTCCGGCACTGAAGAGCCGCCAGACCGAGCTGGGCGTGAAGGGCAGCGCCGGCGACACCGAATGGAACGCGGCGCTGTTCGAGATCCGCCAGCCGCTGTTCCGCGACATCGGCGCCTGCGACGGCAGCGACGACTCGTGCACGCGCCAGGCCGATGGTGAACAACACCATCGCGGGCTCGATGCCAGCGTGGCGACGCAGTTCGACGCCTGGACGCTGCGGGCCGGGCTGCAGTGGCTGCGCGCGCGCGTGCAGGGTGTGTCCGACGCAAGCATCGACGGCAGACAGCCGACCAACGTGCCGGCGCGCACGCTGAAGCTGCAGGCCGATCATCGCCTCGCTGCGCTGCCCGGCCTGACGCTGCAAGGCGGCCTGGTCGCGGAAAGCAGCCGCATGGTGCTGCCCGACAACAGCGTGCGGATCGGCGGTTGGTCGCGGCTCGACCTCGGCGCGCGCTACGACACGCGCCTGGCCGGCAGCGCCGTGACCTGGCGCGCCGGCGTCGACAACGCCGCCGACCGCCGCGCCTGGCGCGAATCACCCTATCAGTTCGGCCATGCGTACCTGTTCCCGCTGGCGCCGCGCACGTTCCGCCTGTCGGTCCAGGCCGAGCTCTAGGCGGTTCGGAAAACTGGCTATAATGCGAGGCTCTGTTCCTCGATAGCTCAGTCGGTAGAGCGCCGGACTGTTAATCCGTAGGTCCCTGGTTCGAGCCCAGGTCGGGGAGCCAAGGTAAATGAGGGGCCCGCCAGCGATGGCGGGCCCCTTTCACTTTGGCCGCGCAGGCAGGGCCGGACGGGCATGGATGGAACGAGGGCGATGCATCAGAATGCCCCGACGAGGTACTGAGGGGGCGACTCGGGTGAGCAGCGCACAGCGAATGCCAGGCCTCGATGGGCTGCGAGCCTTCTCCATCGTGCTGGTTCTGCTCGGGCATCTGCGAGGCACGCAAGGCTTCGGCTCCGGGCCGATCCTCGCGGGGCTGGGAGACGTCGCTCATCTCGGCGTTGGCGTCTTCTTCGTCATCTCCGGCTTCCTCATCACCTCGTTGTTGCTCGACGAGCAGGACAACACCGGCGGCATCTCGCTGTCCCGCTTCTACATCCGCCGCAGCCTGCGCATCTTCCCGGCTTTCTTCGCCTACCTCGCCGCCCTGTATTGCGGCCATGTGCTCGGGTGGATCCACCTGTCGACGGTCGACCTGCTGACCGCCGTCACCTACACGGCCAACTACAACGTCGATCGATCGTGGTACGTCGGGCACATCTGGTCGCTGTCCGTCGAGGAACAGTTCTACCTGCTGTGGCCACTCGCCATGCTGCTCGTCACCCCGAGGAAGCGGCAGGTCTGGGTCGCGACGGCGGTGCTGCTGGTGGCGCCGCTGGTCAGGATCGCCATGCACGTGGCCATCAAGAGCGGCCCCGCCCGCGATCTGGAAATCTTCCCGGCCGTCTCCGATGCCATCGCAGCAGGCTGCCTGATGGCGCTCGCGCGCGGAGAACTGCTGCGGCACGAGTGGTATCGCCGAATCACCGCCTCGGGGTGGATCTGGCTGGCGCTCGTCCCTGTGCTGGCGGTCAACAGGTTCGACAACTACACCGTCGTCAACGCGCTCGGCAGCCCGTTCGAACTGGGCCTGCTGGCCATCCTGGTCGAAGCCAGTTCGCGGCGCGATCACGGGCCGATGGCACAGGTGCTGAACTGGGGCCCGGTCGTGTTCGTGGGCACCCTGAGCTATTCGCTGTACCTGTGGCAGCAGCCCTTCCTGGACCGCCACTGCCTGACGGTGTACTGCACCTATCCGCTGAACCTCGTGCTGGCCGTGGCATGTGCCCTGGCTTCACACCTTCTGCTCGAACGCCCCTTGCTCAGACTTCGCAAGCGGTTCGCATCGCCAGCGCATTGACGCCACGCGGCCCGGGCAGACGTGCCGGATGTCAGGAGGACGAATCACCATGCAGACCATTCTGGGCGCCAGCGGACAGATCGCCATGGAACTCGCGCGCGAACTGCACCGTTCGCATGGCAGCGATCTCCGGCTCGTGAGCCGAAACCCCCGCAAGGTCAACGACACCGACGTCCTCGTCCCGGCAGACCTGCTCGATGCCCGCCAAGCCGCCGGGGCCGTCGAGGGCAGCCGCATCGTCTACTTCACGGCCGGCTTGCCACCGGACTCGAAGCTCTGGGAGACGCAGTTCCCGGTGATATTGAAGAACGCCCTGGCCGCGACGCGTGCCGCGGGTGCCCGGTTCGTCTACTTCGACAACACCTACATGTATCCGCAGGACGACCGCTTGTTGACCGAAGACGTGCCCTTCGAGCCGGTCGGTCGCAAGGGCCGCGTGCGGGCGCTGATGGCGTCGATGGTGCTGCAGGAGATGGCCCGAGGCGATATTCCGGTTCTCATCGGCCGGGCACCCGAGTTCTACGGCCCCGGCAAGACGCAGAGCATCACGAACACCCTGGTGGTGGACAACTTGAAGCGCGGCAAGCCCCCCCGCGTGCCGGTGCGCGACGACACCCGCCGCACGCTCATCTGGACGCCAGATGCCAGCCGTGCACTGGCGGCACTGGGCAACGCCGCCGACACGTACGGCCAGACCTGGCACCTGCCATGCGACGACCAGCGATTGACCTATCGTGAGTTCGTGGCACTGGCTGCCGAGGTGTTTGGAACCCCACCCTCGTACCGGGTGCTCGGCAAATGGACCCTCACCCTCGCCGGGTTGGTGTCCTCGCAGGTGCGCGAACTGCGCGAACTGCTGCCGAGGTACGAGCAGGACAACCTGTTCGACTCCTCGAAGTTCAAGCGCAGGTTCCCTGGCTTCGAGGTCACGACCTACCGGCAGGGCCTGGAGCGCATTCGTGCCGAGGCCGGCAAGCCCGCTTGAGTGAACCTGGTGTCAAGAGCCGGGAAACCGGCAGTGCGCAGAAATCGGATAAATAGTATAAATCGTTTATCCCAATTTCCGCGCCCGCCATGGACTCCGAGCTTCGCGTCTGGTGGACTCTGCTGTGCGGCTTCGCCGCGCTCAACATCGTGGCCTGGGCCGTCTCGGCACGCCGATTGCGCGGCACGGAAGACGGCACCGTCCGGTTGCAGCTCCTCCTGTCGGCCGGCTATGTGCTGGGCTGCGCCTACCGTTCGGCGTTGCCGGTGTTCGACATCCAGCGCCTGTGCCTGGTCGACAGCTGGGCCTCGAGCGTGATCGTCGGCCGCACGGTGGCGACCGTCGCCGAGCTGTGCTTCGCCGCGCAGTGGGCCGTGCTGCTGGCCGGCTCGTCGACGCTGGCAGGCAGCCGGCCGGGACGTTTCGTCGCCGCGGCGCTGGTGCCGATCATCGCGGTCGCCGAGTGTTTCTCGTGGCATGCGGTGCTGACGACCTCGAACTTCGGCCACGTCGTCGAGGAAGCGCTGTGGGGTAGCGCCGCCGCGGCATCGGCCTGCACGCTGTTCGCGCTGTCGCGCCGTCACGCCGGGCGCGCACGCCTGCTGCTGCAGGCCGCCGCCGTCGCAGGCGCGCTGTACACCGCCTACATGTTCGCCATCGACGTGCCGATGTACTGGGCGCGCTGGATGGCCGACGAACTGGCCGGGCGCACGTACCTGACGCTGGGCCAGGGCATCGCCGACGCCTCCAGCCGCTGGGTGGTGTCGCACCGCTGGGACCACTGGCGCAGCGAGTTCGTCTGGATGAGCCTGTACTTCAGCTGCGCGGTGTGGGTCAGCATCGGGCTCGCGCATGTGCGCCGGCCGTCACGGACCCTGCCGGCCGCCGAGGCCTGAACGCACGAAGCCCGAGGTTCCGCCGGCCCTGGCGATGCTCAGGCGCCCGGCAGGCTCAGGTAGTGGCGGCCCAGTTCGGTCAGCTCGCCGTCGGCGCCGAGCAGGGTCGTGAAGCGGTCGTCGAGGTCGGCGCCGCCGCGGCCGGTGAACCAGGCATAGCGAAACACGTCGGCGCGCTGCTCGCACAGCGCCACCATCTCGCTCATCTGCGACTTCTGCTTGGCGACCGAGTCGATCGCGGCGGCGCCGTCGCCGACATGCCAGTTCGCCATCTCGGTGACCCAGAACGGCTTGCCGTACTTCGCCAGCCGGTCGAGCTGATCCTTCAGCCCGTAGTCGTACCAGTGGAAGCCCAGGTGGTCGATCTGCGGGTCGCGCCCACCGTGGGCGGAACGGTAGGCGGCATGGAACGCATCCAGCCAGGCCACCGGATCGGCATAACCGGGCATCGTGCCCCAGGTGATCTGCGGCCCGACGATCGCGACGCCGGTGGCCTGCGCGATGGCCTCGATGCGCGGCCACAGCTCGGCCGCCTGCTGCGGCGTGCGGTTGGCCTGGCCGCTCAGGTTCGGCTCGTTGAGTGCCAGCAGATAACGCACTTCCGGGTTGGCCTGCAGCATGCGGACGATCTGTGCGTCGTCGAAGTCCTGGTTCCAGAGCATGGGGATGAAGTCCATGCCGTAGCGGCTGCGCAGTTCGGCGATAGCCCCGCCGGCCGGTGTGTCGCTCCAGTCGTACCACCAGCTCAGGCCGGACGAGAGCACCGCGTAGTCGGCCGCACTGCTGAGGCCGTAGGCGATGCCGCGCTTCGCGCTCTTCGTCGATGGCGCGGGGGCCGGGGCAGGTGCCGGTCCAGGTGCCGGCGCCGGGCCGGGTGCAGGCACCGGCGCGCTGCCGTCGGCGCCGCTGCCTCCGCCACACGCCGCCACCGCCGCGCTGGCGGCAACCATCAGCAAGCAGCGGCGCCGCTGTGCGTCGGCCGCCATCACAGCGAACGCAGGAAGGCCAGCAGCGCGTCACGGTCGGCCTTGGCCAGCGCCTGGAAGCGCTGCCGGCTTGCCGTCGCCTCGCCGCCATGCCACAGGATGGCCTCGGTCAGCGTGCGCGCGCGGCTGTCGTGCAGGTAACCCACCGGAACGTTCTTGCTGGCCGCCACCAGTTCGGTGTAGCCGATGCCCCACAGCGCCGAGGTGCGCCACAGGTTGCCGCTGGCCTGGCCCTCGGCCAGGTTGTCCGCCAGGTCGGCGCCCATGTCGTGCAGCAGCAGGTCGGTGTAGGGCTTGATGGTCTGCTGGCGGACCTCGGCCATCTCCGACCCGTCGCCGGTTTTCATCGTGCCGACGTGGCAGGCAGTGCAGCGCATGTCCTCGAACAGCTTCGCGCCGGCGGCGACCTGTGCCGGGTTCACGTCCAGGTAGGACAGTGGCGCCACGCCTTTCGGGAAGCCGCTGGCCAGGCTGCGTTGCGCCGGCACCGCGAGCAGGCGCAGGTAGCGAACGATCAGCGTCAGCGCCTCTTCGGACAGCCCCTTCTCGATCTTCGCCGTCGTGCACTTCGCCGGGCCGGCCAGGCAGTCACGGTTCGGGTAGACCGGCGAGGTGACCGACATGTCGAGCAGCGCCGCCGACGCCGTCTGGTGGCGCAGGCTGACCTTCGAGGCCTTCCAGCCGTAGCGGCCGAGTCGCACGGCACCGGTCTCGGGGTCGTAGACGTGGTTCGCCTGGCCCTTGACGCCATCGGCATCGGGTGTGCTGCGCACCCGCGAGAGGATCTCGGCATCGGGCACGGCCTCGAGCAGTCCCATGCCGATCATCGGCTGGGCGCTGCGCAGCGAGAACACCGCCGGCGTCGGGCCGTCGAACGCGACCCGCGGCTTGCGCAGCGCGACCGCCGTGCCGTCGGCCAGCGTCACCGTCTTCGTGTCGAAGCCGGCCACGCGCACGCCGCGGCCCCAGTCCTGCAGCTGGCCGGTGGCCAGCGAGCGCGCGTTCATCTGCACGCCCAGGCCGTAGCTCGGGTGCGGCAGCTGCTTGCCGCTGCCGTCGAGCGCCGCGGTGCGCACCGCCATCGTGTCGAGCCGCTGGTTGACCACGGCCGGCGCGACGCCGCGGCCGTTGTTGATGTGGCAGCCGAAGCAGGACGACTGGTTGAAGCGCGGCCCCTGCAGGCCGACCGCCGCCTCGTTGCGGTCGTTGCCCGCCTCGGTGTGGTCGCCGGTCCACATGCTGGTGTGGATCCAGCGCCGCCCCTCGACGAAGCGCTGCATGTTCTGCATGCCGACGTTGTTCAGCGGCTGCTGGAACATGTACTGCGCGTTGTCGGCATAGTCGTAGGACACCGAGCCGATGCCGCCCGACAGCGTCGCCGCCGGCAGCGGCGCGTTCATCAGCCGCGGCTGCACGCCGTACCAGGGCCGCAGGCCGGTGCCGACCACGTAGGTCAGTTCGTTGGTGTAGTAGCGGAACGCGCCGTTGTCGCCGACCGCATCCATCGCCGCGCGCGTGGAGAAGAACGAGCCGGTGAACTCGATCGCATCGCCAGCCTTCAGCGCACGCGCCGGCACCGCGACGCCGTTGGGCACCAGCACGCCGTTGGCGTCGGCTGCCAGCTCGGTGTGACGCGGGTAGGTGTCGAACACCACGCTGCAGCCGTCGTTGGCGCCGATCACACCGTTGAAGCCGCTGTCGGGACGGCGCAGCGCGCCTTCCGGCGGCTTCGGCGTGACCGGGCAGGCGGCCACGTCGTTGAAGCCGGCGGTGTAGGTCGAGTCGTCGAGCAGGTCGCCCGGGCTCATCCAGCCGTAACCGGTGACACCGGTGCTGTCGAAGCGGCGCACGAAGGCATGGCCACCACCGCGCTGGGCCTGCTGGTAGTACTGGTTGACGATCAGCTTCGGCTGGGTGACCCCGGCGACACGGCTGTTGTCGATGAACTCGACGCCCCAGGTGCGGTTCTTGAAGTAGTTGGCGACGAAGTTCAGGTGCGCACCCGGGCCCTTGTCGACCGGCTTGCCGGCCGCGTCGACGGTGTCGTTGGCGCCGTAGCCGATCTCGTTCCATTCCTCGCCGCGCTCGCGCGCATGGCGCGAACGGCCGAGCATGCCGAAGCGCGTGACCAGCGTGCCGTCGGCCAGCGTGAACTGCACCATCTCCAGCGGCGGCTTCGGCGCCGGCGCCGGGGCCAGCGCGGCGCCGCTGGGCGGGATCTTCTCGGCCGAGGTGGCCAGCAGCGGCAGCGAGTTGTCGCTGCCCGGCGACTTGAACTCGACCTCGAACAGCGAGTAGCCGTACTGCGTCGCGCGGGCCACGCCGCGAAGGCGCAGGTAGCGCACGTTGGCGTTCAGGTTGAAGAACTCCTCGGTGCCGCCCTTGCCGCCGCTCACGTAGCGCAGCTGGTACCAGGTGCTGCCGTCGTCGGAGGCCTCGATCGCGTATTCCTTGCCGTAGGCGTTCTCCCAGACCAGCTTCAGGTAGCCCAGCGCCGTCTTGGCGCCGAAGTCGAAGCGGATCCACTCGTCGTTCGTGTGGGCGCTCTCCCAGCGGGTGGTGGCGTTGCCGTCGATCACCTGGGCCGCGTTGTTGCCGCCGTTCGGCGACGACGACGCGGTGACCGCGACCGGCTTGACCGCCACGCCCGGGTTGCTGACGTCGACACCCGAGGGCAGTTGCTGGTCGGGCGGCGGTGCCGGCGCGGCCGGCGGTGCGCCGGCGCCGGGCAGTTCGGGTGCCGGCGCCGGCGCGGGCGGCTCGAGCACCGGCTCGTCGCTGCCGCCCGGCGCGGGTGCGGGTGCGGGTGCAGGCGCCGGCGCGGGGGCCGGAGCCGGTGCGGGGGGTGTGCTTCCAGTGCTGTCGGCGGCTTTCTCGCCGCTGCCGCCGCAGGCGCTCAGTGTCGCGGCGGCGAGCAGCAGCGATGCCAATGCCCACCCGTTGCGGAGCCGCGACGGCACCGCAGTGACTCTCTGCTTCATGGTCCAACTCCCTGATCGTTGTTCGTTTTCGTCGACGCGATCTGGGCCACATCGCGTCGCGGCGATTCTGCGCAGGCGGCGCGCGGACGATGTGTCAAGTCGTGCCGCGGCGTGCGCACCGGTAACCGGCACCGTACAAAGATCGGCCCGACGGGCCGGGAGAAGCTCCGCGATGCGCCGCCCGCCGCGGCTCAGCGGCCGCGGAAGACCGGCGCCCGCCCTTCGAGGAAGGCGCGCGGACCTTCGCGCGCGTCCTCGGTCACCATCAGCAAGGCCTTGGCCTCGTCTTCCAGACGGAAGCCCTGGGCCTGGGGCAGTCCGCAGGCCTCGACGGCGACACGCTTGACGGCCTGCACGGCCAGCGGTGCGTTGGCAGCGATCTGCCGCGCCCGTTGCATCGCCCGTGGCAGCACGTCCTGCGCCGCGACCACCTCGTTGACCAGCCCGATGCGCAGCGCCTCCGCCGCGTCGATGGGCTCGCCGGTCAGCATCAGCATCATCGCGTTCGCGTGGCCCACCTGCGCCGGCAGCCGCACCAGCGAGCCGGCGAAGGGGATGATGCCGCGCCGCACCTCGGGCAGGCCGAAGCGCGCGTCGCACGAAGCGATGCGCAGGTCGGTGCCGAGCAGCAGTTCCATGCCGGCGGCCATGCAGTGCCCGTTGACCGCAGCGACCACCGGCTTGTGCAGCGGGAAGCCGCGCAGCGACGAGGCCTGCATCACCAGCGGGTCGGCGAGCAGGCGCCGGTCCCAGTCGTCCTGCGCGTCGCGCGCGCCGGTCATCAGCGGGATCGCCGTTTCGAGGTCGCCGCCGCTGCAGAAGGCCTGGTGCCCGCTGCCGGTCAGCACCAGCACGCGCACCTCCGCATCGGCGTTGGCCGCGACGATCGCATCGGCCAGCCGGCAGATCAGTTCGGGCGACAGCGCGTTGCGCCGCTGCGGCCGGTTCAGCGTCAGCAGCCGGATGCCGTCGACGGTCTCGCAGCGCAGGGGCAGCTCGCTCATCGTTGCAGCTCCCGGGTGGCGTCGAGCTCGGCAGCGATGCGCGCGCGCAGCTCGTACTTCTTGACCTTGCCGCTGGGCGTCAGCGGGAAGGCGTCGACGAAGCGGATGTACTTCGGCACCTTGTGGCGGGCGATGCGCTCCCGGCAGTAGGCGCGCAGCTCGTCCTCGCCGAGCGTGGCGCCTTCGGCCAGCTGCACACAGGCCACCGCCTCTTCGCCCATGTAGGGGTCGGGCACGCCGACCACCTGCGCCTGCCGCACCGCCGGGTGGCGCAGCAGGAAGTTCTCGATCTCCGCCGGGTAGAGGTTCTCGCCGCCGCGGATGATCATGTCCTTGATGCGACCGACGATGCGCACGTAGCCCTGCGCGTCGAGCGTGGCCAGGTCGCCGCTGTGCAGCCAGCCCTCGGCGTCGATCGCCTCGCGGGTGCGCTCCGGCATGCGGTAGTAGCCCTGGGTCAGCAGGTAACCCCGGATGCACAGCTCGCCCGGCTGGCCCACCGGCGTCGGCTCGCCGTCCGGCCCGACCACCTTCAGCGCCGTGTGCGGCAAGGCCGTGCCGACGGTGGCGGACTTCAGCTCGAAGCTGTCGCCGGCGCGTGTGCCGGTGACCATCGGACTGCACTCGGTCATGCCGAAGCCGATGGTCGGCAAGGCGCCGAGCTCGGCGTGCATGCGCTCCATCAGCGGCACCGGGATCGAGGTGCCGCCGGTGATCAGGCCGCGCAGCGCCGAGGTGTCGAACTCGCGCGCGAGCTGGCGCGGGTGCTGCAGCATCGCGGTGAACATGGTCGGCACGGCCGAGATCACGGTGGCGCGCTCGTGGTGCAGCAGCTCGAGCATGGTCTCCGCGTCGAACGCGATCGCTTTCAGCAGCGTCGCGCCCTGGGCCACCACGCCGAGCAGTTCCATGATGCCGGCGGCGGTGTGGAACAGCGGCATCGCACTGGCCAGCCGGTCGTCCGCGTCGAGCCCTGCCCGGCCGGCGAAGAAGCGCGCGTTGTTGACGGCAGCACCGTGGCTGATCATCGCGCCCTTGGGCGTTCCGGTGGTACCGCTGGTGAACTGGATCTGGAACACGTCGCCGGCACCCACCGCCGCCTTGCGGGCCGCGAACGAAGCGTCGCTCACCGCCGCGCCACCCGCCTCAACCCCGGCCAGGTTCAGGAAACCCGGACGATCGGCCCCGTCCATCAGAACGCAATGAAGCAACGCGGGGTAGGCCGTGCGGTCCAGGGCCTGCACCATGTCCGCATAGGCATTGCCGCGGAACGCCTCGACGAGGAACAGCGCCTGCACATCCGCCTGGCGCAGCACATGGCCCAGCTCGTCGGCGCGGCTGTTGGTGTTGACCGTCACCAGCGTCGCGCCGATGGTCGCGCAGGCGAACTCGAGCACGATCCACTCGGGCAGGTTGGGCGCCAGCACCGCCACCTTGTCGCCATGCCCGATGCCCAGCTCGACCAGGCCCCGCGCCAGGCGTTCCACCCGGGCCAGCAGTTCGGCATAGGTCCAGCGCAGCTGACGCTCGGGCTGGTGGTAGACCAGCGCGAGGTGATCGGCACGTGCCCGCGCCTGCCGGGCCAGCAACTCGCCGACGCTCCAGTCGACCAGCGTTTCGCCGAAGCTCTCGGCGTTCCAGATCGACAGTCCGTCGCCCTGCATGGCCATCGTGGCCTCCCCATCAGTCGTGGTCGAGACCGGCGCATGCTAGGCAGCGCTGCCTGCAGCGTCTGTCCTCCGCGGCGTCGACGGGGGAACCCGCGTCGGTGCGGACGTCAGTGGGGATCGAAGACGGCCTCGTTCATCAGCAGCGCGAACAGCTGACTGCGATGCTGCAGGCCGAGCCGCCGGAAGGCGCGATTGCGGTAGGTCTTCACCGTCAGCGGCGAGACGCCGATCTGCGCCGCGATGCCGTCGAAGGTCCAGCCGCGCAGCATGCCTTCGCAGACCTCGAGCTCGCGTGCGGTCAGCGCCGGGCAGCGGCGCTGCAGCGCGGCGCGCAGGTCGGCACCCGGGCCGCCGGCCGGCGCCGACGCGGCGACACACAAGGCATCGTGCTTGCGCACCACCGCCAGCAGCGCGGCGGCGAGCGGTCCCAGCCGCGCCGCATCGTCGGCGGCGAAGCCCGGCTCGCCGGTGCAGCGGTAGAAGTTCACTGCCACCACGTCACCACCGGGCTCGGGCGCCACCAGCGACAAGCGCTCGCGCAGCCCGTGGCGCTCGTAGATGGCCTGGCGGTGGTCGGCGGGCAGTTCCTCGGCGCGCCAGCGTGCCAGCGCGACCAGCGGCCCCTCGGCGAGCTCGCGCGAGCGGGTCAGCGAGTCGTCGCGGCGGTACAGGCCATCGCCGACGTAGGCATTCCAGCACGACGGCCCGACATCGGTGCGGCCGAGGCCGCCCGAGGCGATCATCGTGGGCGCCGCGCCACGGCGCAGCCGGTAGCACGACCAGATGCCGGCCTGCACCACGCGGTTCAGCTCGGCCAGTGCGCGGGTGCCGAAGTCCGGCTCGCCGATGCAGTCGACCAGCCTGGCGGCCGGGTCGGCGACCGGGACGCCGGCCGCGCCGCGTGATTCGATCAACCAGACGTTCATGCCCGCCTCCTGCGCATCTCGCGGCCGTACAGCTCGGCTTCGATGCCGACCCACTCGTCGGTCGCGTCGTTGAACAGCGCGGCGACGCAGCCACGCAGCCAGACGCTGCGCGGATCATGGTGGAACAGGCGATGCCAGTGCTGCTGCACCGAGAAGGTCGGCGGCTTGAACGGCAGCGGCATCAGCTCCACGGTGCCCAGCCGTGCGAAGCGGGCGCCGGTGGCCAGCGGGATCGTCGCCAGCAGGTCGGTCTCCTCGACGATGGCCGGCAGGCTCAGGTGGTGCGGCGTGCTCAGCACGATGCGGCGCTCGATGCCGCGGCGCTGCAGGAACTGCTCGAACAGCAGGTTGCTGCGCGCCGGCGAGCTGACCACCGCGTGGCCCGCCGCCGCATAGGCCGCCTCGCTCAGCCGCTTGCCGGCCAGCGGGTGGCCGCGGCGCATCATGCAGGCGTAGGTGTGCGTGTACAGGCGCTGCTGGAAGAAGGCCTGCGCGCCCAGGTCGGGAAAGTAGCCCAGCGCAAGATCGACCGCGCCCGACTCCATCGCCGCCGGCAGCGCTTCGGGCGGCATCGGCCCGCAGCTCACGCGCACCTGCGGCGCGTGCTGCTCGAGGTGGCGCAGCAGGCGCGGCATGAAGACGATCTCGGCCACGTCGGCCATCGCCAGCCTGAACTCGGTGCGCGCGCTCGCCGGGTCGAACACCGGCTGCTCGAGGATGCCGTCCTGCACCTGGTCGAGCACCTGCTGCGCGGTCTGGATCATGCGCCGTGCACGCGGCGTCGGCTCCATGCCCAGCGGCGTGCGCACGAACAACGCGTCGCCGAACTGCTGGCGCAGCCGAGCCAGCGCGGTGCTGAAACCCGACTGGCTCATGTCCAGCGCATCGGCGGCGCGCGTCACGCTGCGGCTGCCGTCGAGCGCCACCAGCACGCGCAGCAGGTTGAGGTCGAAGCCGGTCTCTATCGTTTTCACAGATAGAGAGTCTCCACCGGATCGTATTGAACGACCAGCGGGGTCTCCCTAGAGTGCGCCGCAGCGCGGGCCCATGGCGGAGCCTGCCGTGCATGGAGACAAGGATGTTCCTGAGGAACTGCTGGTACGTGGCCGCCTGGGATCACGAGCTGCTCGCCGACACGCTGCTCGAACGCACCGTGCTCGGCGAGTCGCTGCTGTTCTACCGCCGCGGCGACGGCTCGGCGGTGGCGATCGACAACCGCTGCCCGCACCGCCACGCGCCGCTGGCTATGGGCCGCAAGGAAGGCGACTCGGTGCGCTGCCTGTACCACGGCCTGCGCTACGACAGCAGCGGCCGGTGTGTCGAGATCCCGGGCCAGGAGGCGATCCCGGCCAAGCTGTGCGTGCGCGCCTATCCGGTCGCCGAGCGCGGCCGCTGGGTCTGGGTCTGGATGGGTGATGCGTCGCTGGCCGACGAGGCGCTGATCCCCGACGCCTTCTCGCTGAAGCACCCCGAGTGGCGCTACCGGCCCGGCTACCTGCACTACGACGCCGACCACCGGCTGATCTGCGACAACCTGCTCGACTTCTCTCACCTGTCCTACGTGCACGAGAAGACGCTGGGCGGCTCGCCCAACATCGCGCAGGCCCGGCCGGTGGTGACGCGTCTGGCGCGCGGCGTGCAGGTCACGCGCGACGTGCGCGACACCGTGCCGGCGCCCTACCACGCGCGCCTCGGCGGCTTCAGCGGCAAGGTGAACCGGCGCTTCGCCTACGACTTCCTGGTGCCCGGCGTGCTGCTGATGCACGCCCACGTGAAGCCGCACGACACGCCGGACGACGACATGAGCGGCGCGCTGCAGTTCCACAGCTGCCAGGCGCTGACGCCGGAGACCGCCGGCACGACGCACTACTTCTTCATGCAGGCGCACCGCTTCCGGCTTGACGACGCGACGATCACCGAATCGATCTACCAGAGCCTGTGCACGGCCTTCGCCGAAGACCGCCGGATCATCGAGGCGCAGCAGCGCCTGATCGACCGCTCGGGCCCGGCGCCCATGCAGCCCATCGCGGCCGACCTGGCACTGGCGCAGTACCGCCGCATCGTCGATCAGCTGATCGCCGCCGAGCGCCCCGAGACCGGCCGCACGCCCATCGCCCTCCATCCCGTCGAACACGAGTGAACCCCATGCACAAGCCTCTTGCCGCGGCGGCGCTGGCCGCCCTCTCCCTCCTCGCCATGCCCGCGGCCCGCGCGGAGATCGTCATCGGTGTCAGCTTCTCGCAGACCGGGCCGGCGGCGGCGCTGGGCATCGCGCCGCGCAACACCATCCAGCTCTTCCCCGAACAGATCGGCGGCGAGAAGCTGCGCTTCGTCGTGCTCGACGACGCCACCGACCCGACCAGCGCGGCGAGGAACGCGCGCCGCTTCGTCAGCGAGGACAAGGTCGACCTGATCATCGGCTCGACCGCCAGCCCGCCGGCGATCGCCATCGCCGAGGTGGCGCGCGAGGCCGAGACGGTGCAGCTCGTCGGCGCGCCGATCGAGCTGCCGGCCGGGCGCGACGGCTTCACCTTCCGGCTGCCGCAGGGCATCGCGCTGATGGCCGAGGGCACGGTCGAGCACATGAAGAGTGCCGGCGCGAAGAGCTTCGCCTTCCTCGGCTACACCGACGCCTACGGCGAGAGCTGGCTGCGCGACATGAGCCGCTACGCCGCGCCGGCCGGGCTGAAGCTCACCGGCACCGAACGTTTCGCGCGCACCGACACGGCGGTGACTGCGCAGGCGCTGAAGATCGTCGCCGGCAACCCCGACGCGGTGCTGGTCGTCGCCTCGGGCAGCGGCGCGGTGATGCCGCAGAAGGCGCTGCTCGAGCGCGGCTACAAGGGCCGCATCTACCAGACCTACAGCGCCGTCGCCCCCGACCTGCTGCGCATGGGCGGCAAGGATGTCGACGGCACCTTCGGCCTGTCCGGCCCGGCAGTGGCGGCCGACCAGCTGCCCGACAGCCACCCGTCGAAGAAGGTCGCGCTCGAGTTCATCCAGCTCTACGAGGCGAAGTTCGGCGCCGGCAGCTACAACCAGTTCGCCGCCAACATCTGGGGCGCCCGGCTGCTGCTCGACAAGGCGATCCCGATCGCGCTGAAGTCGGCGAAGCCGGGAACGCGCGAGTTCCGCCTGGCCCTCAAGCAGGCGCTGGAGACCATGGGCGAGGTGGTGGTGCCGCAGGGCGTGCTGAAGTATTCGGCCACCGACCACTTCGGCTACGACGCCCGCGCGCGCTTCGTGCTGTCGGCCCAGGACGGCCACTGGCGCGCGCTGAAGTAGAGACCGCGCAGGCCGTCCGCTGGCTGCTGTCTCGTTTGTCGCAAAGGGCACAGCGCAGGGTGCTCGGCTCGACGCGCTAAGTCCCTGATTCACAAGGGATCGAGCACTGGCACGGCTCTCGCAATGGTGGCCTCGCAACCACCACGCGACGAAGGCCTGCGCCATGAGCAACACAGCATTCGTATCGATCGGCGATCTCAAGCGCGGTCGCCAGGCACTGAGCCCGGTCGCCCAGATCCTCGAGACCGCCGCCTCCGGCGGATGTTCGACCAGTGGCGGCGCCGGCAAGGCGAGCTGCGGTTCGTCGGGCGGCCCCGACGACATGCCGGCGGAGATCTGGGAGAAGGTGAAGAACCATCCCTGCTACTCCGAGGAGGCGCATCACCACTATGCGCGCATGCACGTCGCCGTCGCGCCGGCGTGCAACATCCAGTGCAACTACTGCAATCGCAAGTACGACTGCAGCAACGAGAGCCGCCCTGGCGTGGTCAGCCAGAAGCTGACGCCCGATCAGGCGGTGAAGAAGGTCGTCGCGGTGGCCAGCGAGATCCCGCAGATGACGGTGCTGGGCATCGCCGGCCCCGGCGATGCGCTGGCCAACCCGAAGAAGACCTTCGAGACTTTCCGCATGCTCCAGGAGCAGGCGCCCGACATCAAGCTGTGCCTGTCGACCAACGGCCTGGCGTTGCCGCAGATGGTCGACGAGATCTGCAAGTACAACATCGACCACGTCACCATCACCATCAACATGGTGGACCCGGCGGTGGGCGAGAAGATCTACCCGTGGATCTTCTGGGACCACCGGCGCGTGACCGGCCGCGAAGCCGCCGAGATCCTGCACCGCCAGCAGATGCTGGGCCTGGAGATGCTCACCGCGCGCGGCGTGCTCACCAAGATCAACTCGGTGCTGATCCCGGGCATCAACGACGAGCATCTCTACGAGGTGAACCGCGAGGTGAAGAAGCGCGGCGCCTTCCTGCACAACATCATGCCGCTGATCAGCGAGGCCGAGCACGGCACGGTGTTCGGCCTGACCGGCCAGCGCGGGCCGACCGCGCAGGAGCTGAAGGCGGTGCAGGACGCGTGCATGGGCGGCGCCAACCTGATGCGCCACTGCCGGCAATGCCGCGCCGATGCGGTCGGCCTGCTCGGTGAGGACCGCAGCGACGAGTTCACGCTCGACAAGATCGACCAGATGGAGGTCGTCTACGACCTCGACAAGCGCCGCGCCTACCAGGAGAAGGTGGAAGCCGAGCGCCAGGCCCAGCACGAGGCCAAGGTCGCAGCCCTGGATGCGGCTGCCGCCGACGACGGCGTCGACGCCGACATGAAGGTGCTGGTGGCCGTCGCCACCGAAGGCCACGGCAAGGTCAACCAGCACTTCGGCCATGCCACCGAGTTCCAGATCTTCGAGGTCTCGAAGTCGGAAGCGCTGTTCGTCGGCCACCGCCGTGTCGACCTCTACTGCCAGGGCGGCTACGGCGAGGACGAGCAGCTGCCGTCCATCGTCGGCGCGATCAACGACTGCCACGCGGTGCTGGTCTCGAAGATCGGCGCCTGCCCGCGCGACGAGCTGAAGGCGGCCGGCATCGAGCCGGTCGACGAGTACGCGCACGAGTTCATCGAGAAGGCCGCACTGTCGTGGTTCGCGCAGTACCGCGAGCGCATCGCCCGCGGCGAGATCGTTCACCAGCCGCGCGGCGACGCGCGCATCCGCCAGGGCGCGTTCACCGCCGCCGCCTAGCCCACCCCGTCAGTGAAAAGGAGACCGTCATGGCCCTGAAGATCATCGCCTCCATGTGCACCGGCTGCTCGGCCTGCGAGCCCGAGTGCCCCAACGTCGCCATCCGCGAGAAGGGCGGTACCTTCATCATCGACCCGGCCAAGTGCACCGAGTGCGAAGGCCACTTCGACGCGCCGCAGTGCATCGCGGTGTGCCCGGTCGACGGCTGCATCAAGAAGGTCTGACCATGATCCAGCCGAACGTGACCGTCACCGCCGCGGCGGAGAAGTTCATGCGCCGCATGGTGCGCTTCTCCGAACATCCGGCCGGCGGCTTCCGCCTCCGCGTCGCGCCGGGCGGCTGCTCGGGCTACAGCGCCGAGTTCAGCGTCGAGTCGGCACCCCAGGGTAGCGACAGCGAACTCACGGTCAACGGCCTGCGCATCTTCCTGCCCGCCGAGAGCCGCCTGCTGCTCGACGGCGTGACGGTCGACTTCACCGAGACCGCGACCAGCGCCGGCCTGAGCTTCGTGAACCCGAACGCCGAGGCCTGCGGCTGCTCGACCGCCGGCGACGCCAAGCCGCCGGCGCAGGCCAGCGTGTCGCTGGCCTCGATCAAGCGGCTCTGAAACCGCTGCAAGGGCGCTGCGCAGCATGGACGCCGACTTCGACACCGCGGTGCTGGGGCTGGCCCTGCCGCCGGCCGTCGAGGCGGCGCTGGCCGAGGCCGGCGCGCTGCGCGGCGACCCGGTGGCCTCGATGGCGGCACTGATGCGCGCACAGTCGCTCGCCCCCGAGCACCCGGCGGTGCTGATCGCGTTCTACCGCCACCACTTCTACGGCCACCGGCCGATGCTGGCGCGCGACGTGGCACGCCGCGCGCTGGCGGTCGGTGCGCGGGCGCTGGGCTTGCCCGGTGTCTGGCGCGAGGTGAGCAGGCAGCCGCTGCCGGGCGCGCGTCACGACGCGGCGACCCGCTTCTACCTGTTCGTGCTGAAGGGCTACGCCTACCTGAGCCTGCGGCTGGACGACCCGGTGGAAGCGCGCGACGCACTCGCGCTGCTGCGCGCGCTCGATCCGGACGACTGCGTCGGCGCCGCGTTGCTGGAAGCGGTGCGCCAGCGTTCGCTGGCCGGGGCCGGCGATGACGACGACAGCGACGACAGCGTCTACGTGCAGGCCACCGGCGCCGCCGCCTGGGCGCGCCTGCCGCTGGCAGCCTGACGGGGGATGGCGATGCAGCCTGCCGACAGCAACGACATCCCGGCGATGGACTGGCACGGCGCGGCCATCGACGCAGCGCGCTGCGCCGGCTGCGAGCACGCCGCGCTGCGCGCCGCCGGCCAGTGCGAGCCCGGCCGCTGCTGCATGCACGATGTCTACGCGCGGCGCATCGACCGCTTCTTCCGCACACATCCGTCGCTCGCCAACCAGCATCTGACGCACGAGTACTTCGAGGTGCGGGCGATCGCCGCACGTTATGCCGACGTGTTCCGCCTCGGCGCGATGCTGGTCGACCCGGACGAGACGGTGCGCCTGCAGGTGGCCCTGCGTGTGCCGCAGCGCCTGCTGCTGAAGCTGCGCGACGACCCGCACCGCGAGGTGCGCATCCGCGTCGCGCTGCGCCTGGACCTGCCCGAGCTGGCCGCGCTGGTGCGCGACACCGACTACCAGGTCCGCTGCATCGTCGCGAAGCGGGCGCCCGAAGGGCTGCTGCCGCTGCTGATGCACGACGCCGACCTGCAGGTGCGCCAGGAGGTGGCGCGCCGCTTGCCGATGCCGGCGCTGTGGCGCATGGCCGCGGACGCAGCACCCGAGGTGCGGCGCATCGTCGCCGAGCGGCTGCCGGTGTCGCTGCTCGATGCACTGGCCGCCGACGCCGACTGGACGGTGCGCTGGGAAGCCGCCGGCCGCGCCACCGGCGCCGCGCTGGAGCGCTTGCGCGACGACGCCGAACCCGAGGTCCGCGAGCGTGCGCGCGAGCGGGCGATGGAGGTCAGTGAATGGCTGACATCGCGCGCGACGACGACGTCATCGAGATCGCCCACCCGCCGCGCTTCGTGATGGGCGAGCGGGTGGTCAGCCGCAGCGTGGTGCGCAACGACGGCACCTACAACGGCAAGGACATCGGCGAGGTGCTGGTGCACAAGGGCGAGGTCGGCTTCGTGCGTTCGATCGGCACCTTCCTGCAGCAGTTCTACATCTACGCCGTCGAGTTCACCGACAGCGGCCACCGCGTCGGCATGCGCGCCAAGGAGCTGTGCACGCTGGACCACCTGCCCGACGAGGTGCTGGCGCAGCTCGGCGAGCGCGCGGCGCAGCTCGATGCCATCCGCTGAAGGAGCACGACGATGATCGAAGCGCGCGAACCGAAGTACCAGTGGGGCCAGCCGGTGGTGGCCACGATCGACCTCTACAACGACGGCAGCCTGCCCGACGCGCCGGCCGAGGACATCCTGCTGGTCGCCGCCGGCGGTCCCGGCGAGATCGTGCAGATCGGCCACCACGGCGAGGCCAACGTGCCGATCTACCTGGTCGACTTCGGCACCGTCGTGCTCGGCTGCCTGGAGGAAGAGATCGCGCCGATGGCGGAGGTGCCGGCGTGAACGCCGCGCTGTCGAGTGCTCCGCAGGTGCTGGCGCTCGACCGCGCCCGCATCGCGCGGGCGCTGGGCCAGCGCGAGCGCTACAAGTACGTGCGCCCGCGTGTCGAACGCGAAGGCCTGGGCTGGAAGGTGGTCAGCCCGAACTGCTCGCGCAACGTCGATCCGGACGGCGGCGAGATCGACATCGCCTGGCTGGTGCCGGCGAACAACGGCCAGTGGCTGCTGCACGCGCGCGACCACGGCGCCGGCTGCTGGGTGCTGAAGGCAGCAGGGCTGCGCATGGACGAGGCACTGCAGCGCCTGTGCAGCGACCCGCAGCGGGAGTTCTGGCGATGAGCACCGCGGTCTATCTCGACTGCAATGCCACCACCGCACCGGCGCCGCAGGTGGTCGCCGAGATGCTCGACGCGTTGCAGATCGCCTGGGCCAATCCGTCCTCGACCCACGCCCCCGGCCAGGCAGCCCGCCGCCTGCTCGCCGATGCGCGCACGCGGGTCGCCGCCTTCCTCGGCTGCCAGGGCGCCGAACTGGTGTTCACCAGCGGCGCGACCGAGGCCAACCACATGGCCGTGCTCGGCGCGCTGGCCGCGGCCCGGACGAGCGGGCGGCGGCGCTGGGTGCTGTCGGCGGTCGAGCACCCGGGCCTGCTCGCACTGGCGCAGCGCCTCGCCGACGAAGGCGTGGCGGTGGACCGCATCGGCGTCGACGCGCAGGGCCGGCTGGACCTCGCCCAGGCGCGCGCGCTGATCGCCGACGACGTGGCCGTGGTCAGCCTGATGGGCGCGAACAACGAGACCGGCGTGCTGATGCCGCTGCGCGAGGTGGCCGAGCTCGCGCACGCCCACGGCGCGCTGCTGCACGTCGACGCGACGCAGCTGGCCGGCAAGCTGCCGCTGTCCTTCGCCGGCAGCGGCATCGACCTGATGGCGGTGTCGGCGCACAAGCTCGCCGGCCCCAAGGGCAGCGGCGCGCTGTTGATCCGCAAGGGACTGGTGCTGCCGCCGCTGCTGTCGGGCCGCCAGGAGCGGCACCGCCGCGGCGGCACCGAGAACCTGCCCGGCATCGCCGGTTTTGCCGCGGCCTGCGATCTCGCCGCGGCGACGCTGGCCGACGACCTGGCACGCATGCAGGCGCTGCGCGAGTTGCTCGAGGCCGGCCTGACGGCGATCGCCGGCGTGCAGCTCTACGGCCGCGACGCCGAGCGGCTGCCCAACACGATCTGCCTGCGCTTCGGTGAACTCGATGCCGAGCAGGTGCTGTCGCGGCTCGAGCGTGCCGGCGTCGTCGCCAGCTCCGGCGCGGCCTGCAGCGCCGGCGGCACGCAGCCTTCGCATGTGCTGCTGGCGATGGGCGCCAGCGCGCGGCAGGCCAAGGCCGGCATCCGCTTCTCGCTCGGCCGCGAGACACGCGCCGCCGACATCGCCGCCACGCTCGCCGCCGTGCAGCGGGTGATCGTTCCTCTGCTCGACCCCCAGCCCCTGGCCGCCTGACCCAAGGAAGACGACTCATGAAAGTGATGATCCGCAAGACCTCGACCGGCGCGCTGTCGGCCTACGTGCCGAAGAAGGACCTGGAGGAACCCATCGTCGCGCAGGAGCGCGCCGAGCTGTGGGGTGGCACGGTCACGCTGGGCAACGGCTGGACGCTGGCACTGCCCGAGATGGCGCCGGGCACGGCGCTGCCGATCACCGTCGAGGCGCGGCGCCTGTCGGGTGACTGAGATGGAAGCCACCGTGCTCTCCGAAGCGATCGACATCGCCGATGCCGCCAGCGGCGTGCGCGAGGCCGCCGCCGCGCTGCGCCAGCGTTTCGCCGGCCTGCGCGTGGTCGTCGTCGATGCCTTCGACATGCGCAGCGAGACGCCGGCCGCCATCGGCGAGAAGCGCCAGCTCTACCTCGGCGCCAGCGACGGCCATTGCTGGTCGGTGACCAGCGACGCTGCGCAGGCTGCGGGATTCTTCGTCGCCGAACGAGGCTGAGCGATGTCCGACACACCGCCCGACCTGCCGCCCGATGATTGGCTGCTGCTCGCCGAACCCGACAGCGGCGAGCTCGAAGCGCAGCTGGTGCAGGCCGCGCTGGCCTCGCCGCGCTGGTCGGCCGGGCGCCTGGTCGAACGTTTCGAAGTCGGCTTCGCGCGCGAGCTGGGCCGTGCCCACGCGGTGGCGGTGGCCAGCGGCACCATCGGCACCTGGCTGGCGCTGCGCGCGCTGGGCCTCGGCCCCGGCGACGAGGTCATCGCCTCGCCCTACGGCTGGCACCAGGTGGCGCATGCGGTCACGCTGACCGGCGCGCGGCTGGTCTTTGCCGACATCGACTACTGGTCGGGCTGCCTCGATGCGACGCGCGCCGCCGCGCAGATCACGCCGGCCACGCGGGCGATCCTGGCCGGCAACGTCAACGGCCACCCCGCGGCCTGGGGCGCGTTCCGCGAACTCGCCGATGCCCGCGGCCTCGCGCTGATCGAGGACTCGACCGAGGCGATCGGCTCGGTCTACCAAGGCCAGCCGGTCGGCAGTTTCGGCGACGTCTCGGTGTTCGACTTCTCGCAGCCTTCGCCGCTGAGCTGCGGCGATGGTGGCATGGTGGTGACCGACGATCCGCGCCTCGCCTCCGAGTTGCGCTACCTGCGCTCGCGCTCGCTGGCCGACCGCCGTTCGGTCTCGGTCGGCTCGCGTGTGCCGCTGCAGGCCGCGATGAGCGAAGTTACCGCGGCGCTGGGGGTGGCGCAGCTGTCGCGGCTGGACGAGATCCTCGCGCGCCGCAAGGCCGTCGAGGCCAGCTACCTGGCGCAGATGCTCAGCTTCGAGGGCATCAAGCCGCCCTACGTGGCGCCCGGCGTCGATGCGGTGCACTGGATGCTCTACATCGTCCACCTCGGCAAGCGCTTCACCGCCAGCGCCTGCGCCGAGATCGTCGAGGACCTGGCCACCGAATGCATCGAGGCGGTGATGTACTGCCAGCCGATGCACCAGCAGCACCACTACATGCAGCAGGGCTGGAAGCGCGGTGCGCTGCCGCTGACCGAGCGCATCGCCGACCGCGCGCTGGCGCTGCCGCTGCACGGCGCGCTGACGCCCGAGCATGTCGAGTTCATCGTCAAGACGCTGAAGGACTCGTCGGTCAACGTCGGCGCCGGCGCCGCCATCTACTGAAAGCCACGACATGAACCTCACCGACATCGCCGCAGGCCTCGAGCGCGGCAGCCTCGCTCCCTACCTCGGCCCCGGCATGCTGTCTCTGTGCGGCGGCGCCAGGCCGCCGGCCGACCCGCCGGCGCTGGCCGCCGGGCTGACGGCCAAGGTCTCGGTGCCGGGCAAGATCAAGAACCGGCTGACCGCCGCGGCGCAGTTCATCGAGAACTTCAAGCACCGCCAGACCCTGGTCAAGGCGATGAACGAGGCCTGCGCGGTGCAGGCCGCCGCCTCGCCGCTGCACCGCTGGATCGCGGCGCTGCCGGCGCCGCTGATCGTCGATGCCTGGTACGACGACACGCTGCGTGGCGTGCTGGCCGCGACGCGCAGCGACTGGGCCGAGGTGCAGGGGCTGAGCCAGAGCGAACACTTCGGCCAGTGGACCGGCTGGTACGACGCGCGGGGCGCGGCGCTCGCCGACCCGGCCATCGCGCCGACCGTGCTCTACAAACCCTGGGGCGGCCACGCGCCGGCCGGCAACTACCTGGTCTCGGACAGCGACTTCGTCGAGGTGCTGACCGAGATCGACATCCAGACGCCGATCCCGGCGATCGTGCAGCAGCGCCGCGCATCGTTGGGTTTCGTCTTCCTCGGCTGCCGCTTCGACGACCAGCTGACGCGTGCCTTCGCGCGCCAGATCATGAAGCGCTCGGCCGGCCCGCACGTGGCCGTGCTGCCCGACGAGCCGACGCGCATGGAAGCGCGTTTCCTCGCCGAGCAGGGCATCACGCGCATCGCCCTTCCGCTGGCCGAGGCGGCTGCTGCACTGTGCGGCGCCGCGGTCGCGGCCTGATCACCTTCCGGAGAACACCCATGAGCACCCTCACCATCAACCCCGGCGGTCTGAGCATCGACGTCGCGGCCGGCACCAACCTGCTGAAGGCCATCGTCGAGGCTGGCGGCAACCTGATCAGCAAGTGCGGCGGCGACGCCAAGTGCGGCGCCTGCCACCTGTTCGTCGTCGAGGGCCGCAAGGGCGTCAGCCGCCTGACGCCGGCGGAGAACGCCAAGCTCGACACGCTGGTCGGCGTCGGCAGCAAGTCGCGCCTGGCCTGCCAGGTGACGCTGCTCGGCACCGAGCCGGTGACGGTGGAACTGCTGGGCGCGCTGTCGGGCTGATCCGGGGCCCGGTGTGGACGGGAGCGCTGGGTTCGACCCCGACGCTCAGACGTTCTTGATGATCAGGCCCTCGTGAGAGATCTCGAGGGTCTCGATGGCCACCTCGTGGCCTTGCGCCTTCAGGTCGGTGCCCGTGATCTTGGTCGGCCAGGCGTTCGCGAGCGTCCACACCATGGTGGGCTTGCCGGCTTCGTCGAGCAGGCTGATGGCGATCGGCTTGTGCTTGACGGTGTTCATCTTGATCTCGTTGAACCAGTCCCAGAACTTGTCGTTGGACTTGAAGATGCCCTTCTTCATCGTGACGTTGCCGAACTTCCGCACGCCGGGCATCTTGACCACCGAAAACGTCGGACTGTCGACGTGCCGATACTCGATGGGCTGAGCCTCGGCATCGAGCCCGGACACTTCCTGGAACGACAGCAAGGCGGAGTCCCACTGGACCTCGAAGCGGAACTTGGGTATCGGCCACACCGTCGTGGACTGGGCGGAACCATCGTCTGCCATGGCCGAGCTCCTGCGCGAAGACTGCAGGGCGATGCTGCGCGCGTCTGGAGAGAAGTGCAATGGCGGGTTGACTGCCCCTTGCGCGGGGGCGAAGTAGCACCCCCGACCCATCGAAGACGTCCGGCGCCCCGATCGCGTCGTCCGAAAGCCGTCGCACGGAAACAGGCGCCGCCGCCGGGTACGGGCCGCGTCTCGCACTGGCGCCGGCGCTGCATGCGGCGTATCGTCGTGTCCACATGATCCGGCACGCGCCGGGCCATGCCGTCGTGGCGCCAGCAACGGGCCCCGGCCGGGAAGCGGCGCCATCCATCGAGGTCGAAGCCAATCCACGCGGTTGGAAAGGAGCATCAAATGATGGGCGAACGCATAGGCGAAGGTGCAGGCAAGGTGACGGGACAACGGGTCTTGCCGAGCGAGGGTGGCGCACCGCTCCTGGAGACATCGTTTCAGGCCGTAGGCTCGGTGTACGGCGTGCCGACCACGGAGTTCGGCACCTACACCGCCACCTTGCGGCCGGACGGCTCGCTGCTCGGCACCGGCCAGGGCGTGACGATGGGCAAGAACGGTGAGACCTCCAGCTGGACGGGCGGCGGCGTGGGCAGACCCAGGCCCGATGGCTCGGTCAGCTACCGCGGAGCCATCTATGTCCAGACCGCGGCGCAGGCATGGGCCAAACTCAACGGCATCGCCTGCGTGTTCGAGTACGAGGTCGACGCACAGGGCAACACCAAGAGCCAGCTCTTCGAGTGGAAGTGAGCTGCCATGGCCGCCGGACCGGCCGGCGGCCACGGCAGTTGCGGACGTTCGCTCGACGCTCGTACCGAACGGCCGCTTCTCGAGGAGCCTGGTCGGTCACACTCGACCCGACGCGGGCAGCCGAGCGCCGAGACTGGCCGCTGCAGAACGGTCATTGGAGGGCACGGTCGCAGCCGTGTCACCAGCGCCGGCCACCGTTGCTTGAACCCCAGCGGCCACGTCACCAGAGGCTTGGTCCTGTCGCGTGTTGGACAAGACCTTGGCCCCACGTCCCCCGCTGAGCACCACGCCGTAGGCGGTGTTGCGTGCATGCGGCGACTGTATCGCCCGGCCTGGATACGGCATGCTCGGGGCTGCCTGCACTCAAAGAGAGCGCTGCCATGCATGTGCCTGCCATCGCCTGGTTCCTCGTTTCCCTCGCTGCCGCCTGGTCACCGCCGTCGGTGGCACAGCCTTCGCCGGCCCGCAGTGCCAACATTCAGGCGCTCGCACCCGGCGTGTGGCTGCTGCCTGGCCGGTTCGAGCGCGAGCGTCAGCCCGACGGCAACAGCCTGATCCTGGAGGGTCCGCAGGGCATCGTGATCGTCGACAGCGGCCGCCACGCCGAACACACCCAGGCGCTGCTGGACTGGGTGCGCGCGAGCGGCCAGCCCTTGCGCGCGGTGGTGAACAGCCACTGGCACCTCGATCACCTGGGCGGCAATGCAATGCTGCGCGCGGCGGCGCCCGCGATGCGCGCGTACGCAGCACCTGCTGTGCAAGACGCCGTGCGCCGCCGCATGCCAGCGTCGGCCACCGATCTGGAGCGCATGAAGGCCGACCCGCAGATTGATGAGGCCACGCGCCGCATGGTCGAGATCGACCTGGCACTGTATGCGCGACGCGCGGCGCTCGAACCCGACGTCCTGATCGAAGGGCCAGCGCAGGATCTCACCCTTGCCGGCCGCCCGCTGCGGGTGGGCGTGGCGTTCGGCGTCAGTGGCGGCGACCTGTGGCTGCTGGATCCTGCCAGCGGCACGCTGTTGGTGGGCGACTTCGTGACGCTGCCGGTACCCTTCTTCGATACCGCTTGCCCCGAGCGCTGGAGAGCTTCGCTCACAGAGCTGGCCTCAATGCCCTTCGAGCGGATCGTGCCCGGGCACGGCCCCGTCATGAACCGGGCCGAGTTCGACCGCTACCGCACGGCGTACGACCGCTTGCTGTCCTGTGCCGGTAGCTCTCGTGCCGTGGGCGAATGCAGCGCCGGCTGGGTGGCCGACCTGGGGTCGCTGCTGCCCGCCAGCGGCGAGCGCGGCGCACATGGCATGCTCAAGTACTACCTTGAGCAACGCCTGCGCGCTGAGCCGGCACGAACGGCGGCCGACTGCGCCGCCGGCTGAGGTGAAGGGCTTCCGGCGTCCTTCTTGGCCTGGGAGTCTGGCGGCGCCACGACGACCGTTCACCTGACGAGGTGGTCGCGGGGCAGGCGGCGACATGGAGTCCTTCCTCGTGCGCCCGGTGCCGGGGAGGCGGCTGCGGATACGGCGCCAGGGTACGTGAGGATCTTCTCGGTCAACGGCCGTTCATTGGTCATGGCGAAAGGCCTGAGCTCCCTGGAGCCACCGTTCGGGCAGTGTTCCATCGCCAGCTCAATCCAGGGATCCGCTGCAAGGCGCAGGATTGGGCTGCCCCGCACCGGCAGTTGCTGGAGATCCGCTTGTGGCCGCGAGCCGCCGTGGAGCCACGGCATCACGCGCGCGAGAAGCCCCGTCGCGCTGCGCGCGCCTACTTCGTCAGCTTCGCCCGCTCGTTCCTGCCGTAGTTCGAGAAGTGGCCCTCCCGGGCCGCGGCTCGACGCCCGCTCGCGATGATCGCCGCGCTCGTGCCCTGCGGCGCGATGCGCGAGACGAGCCGGTCGAGCGCCGTGCTCGCGCACTGCGGGCAGGCGGGCACGCTGCTGCTTCTTACCAGCGTCTCGAATTCGTGGCCGCAGGCCTGGCAGCGGTAGTCGTGGATGGGCATGGGTCTCTCCTTCAGTGCGTGACGGCGTCGGCCTCGCGGTGCAGCGCCAACGCGACCAGCGCGCTGGCCTGGTCGGTGATGCGCTGCACCACCTCGCGGTTCATCCGCCCCAGCCAGCGGCGCGGCAGCGCCGCTGCACCGCAGCGTGCGCCGGCCAGCATGCCGACCAGGGCCCCGGTGGTGTCGGCGTCGTCGCCGGCGTTGACGGCGGCGGTCAGCGCCGCCTCGAAGTCGGCGTGCACGCAGATGTAGTGCAGCACCGTCTGCACGGTGTCGACCACGTAGCCGCTGGCGCGCCCGGGCCAGGGATGGAACCGGAAGGCCGGCTGCACGGAGACGAAGGTGGCGACCTCGCGCGTCAGCAACTGCGCATCGGCACCGGCCAGCAGTGCGCGCAGCAGCCGGCCGATGCCGAGCACCGCGGCGTCGGACAGCGGGTGGTGATGGGTGAAGCGGGCCTGTGCGAGCGAGACACGCTCGCAGGCCGCATCGTCGCCCAGCGTCGCCAGCAGCGCCGGCAGGTTGCGCATCAGCGCGCCGTTGCCGGCGTCGCCTTCGTTCGGCGGCCCGCTGAGGCTGCCGTCGCGCAGGTAGCGCTGGATGCCGCGCCGGCAGGTGTTGCCGCAGTCGACCGGTTTGCCACGCCACCAGGCGAGGTAGGCCTCGGCGATCAGCCGGGTGTCGAACGGGCGGCCGATGGCTTCGCCGCGCAGCAGCGCGTCGCCCAGCGCCAGGCTCATCGTCGTGTCGTCGGTGACCTGCCCCGGCGCCAGCTTCAGCCAGCCGCCGCCGACGATGTCGCGATGCACGCCGTAGCGATCGGCGATCTCGCGCGGCGTCATGAACTCGACGGTGGCGCCGAGCGCGTCGCCGATCGCCAGGCCGAGGTAGGCGCCCAGCGCCTTGTCCAGCAGCGTCGCCAGCTCAGTCATAGCGCGCCTCGACCGCATAGTCGCCGCCGATGGCCAGCACCTCGGCCTCGCCGTGCAGCGAGGTGGTGTTCAGCAGCCCGGGCACCAGCAGCAGCTTGGCCAGCGGCACGCGCGCCTCGAGCACCCAGTCGCCGAAACATTGCGCCTGCGCGGCGGTGGTGCTGAACGAGACCAGGTTGTTCAGCCGCACGGTGCAGTGCCGTTCGCGCAGCGAGCCATCGACCACCTGCTCCTCGCAGCGTGTGCTGCCGCGCCACAGCGTGACCCACGGCCCGCTGCCCAGCAGCGCGAAGCGCGCCAGCATCCACTGGCAGAACTCGAACAGCAGGTCGAGCTGCTGGAAGATGCTGTTGTTGTGATAACGGCTGGCCGCCTTCTGTTCGAGGTAGGCGACCCAGGCCGGCGACGGGAAGCGCGCCAGCGGCGCGGCATGGAAGGCCGGCACGAGGCCGAAGCGGCTCTCCACCCAGCCCTTGAGCACCGCACCGGCCGCGCCGTTGGCGTCCAGCCCCCAGCCCTGCAGCAGCTTCAGGTAGCTCGAGCGCCAGCGCCGCCGATCGCTCTTCCCTTCCCCTTCGCCGGGCTCGGGTCGGGCCAGGCCGAAGGCCAGGCTCATGTAGTGCGCGAACACGTCGCGGGCCTCGTCGGGGGTGGCGCAGCGTTGCAGCAGCGCGAACAGGCCGGCGCTGGTCTCGCGCGCGCCGGCGATGTGCAGGGGTTGCGGGTGCGCGTTGAAGGCCGTGCTCGCCAGCACCGGCGCGGGCACCCCGACCAGGTTGGTCGTGTACCAGCGTGCCGGCTCGGCTTCACGGTCCGGCGCATGGCTCACACAGGGCGGTTCTCGTTCGGGTTGCGCACCGGCCCCATCAGCGTCAGGCCTTCGTCGTAGGTGATGGTGTCGAAGGTGATGTCGAACTTCAGCGCGGCGTCGGCAACGCGGTCGGTCTTGCCGGCGGTGTCGAGCTTCTTCAGCTCGTTCTTCTCGAGGTAGAACAGCTCGAGCAGCTCGTTGTAGACGGTGGCCTCGTCGATCGGCAGCACGTAGAACATCGCGCCGCGCAGCGGCACCTGGTACTTCCTGCTCAGGTCGATGTTGTTGCAGAAGAGGAAGTACTTGCCGCCGGCCGACAGCGTGTCGCCCAGCGTCTCGGCGACGTCCTTCAGGTGCTCGAAGCTGAGCAGGTAGCCGGCGAAGAAGGCGAGCCTGGGCTCGCCGGCCTGCGCGACCGCGATCACCTGGTCGCAGGTCAGCTCGGGCGGGCGGGCCTCGTCGGCCAGCTTGGTGGCGAAGCGCAGCGCCAGCTCGCCGCGGAAGCCGAAGCGGCCTGGCTTCTTCGTCGCGCTCTTCAGCACGGGATTCAGCAACCGGCCTTCGGACTCGAGGCGGGCGAAGGCGGTGTCGGCGATGCCGGGTTCGGCGAGGGTGGTGCTCATCAGGGGCTCCGGTGGGTTGAATCGGTGTTGACCAGGTGATCGGCGACCTTGCCGAAGGCAGCGAGCAGCTCGCTGCGCAACGCCTCGTTGGCACCGATCTCTTGAAGCGCATCAGCCATGCAGGCCAGCCAGGCATCGCGCGCGGCGGCGTCGATGGCAAAGGGCATGTGCACGCGGCGCAGGCGCGGCGGGCCGCGCTCGGCCGAGTACTGCTTCGGCCCGCCCAGCCACTCGGCCAGGTACAGGCGCAGCACGGCCTTGGTGTGGGCGAGATCGGCGGCGTGCATCGCGCGGATCGTCCGCGCGTCGTCGCGCCGATCCATCGCCGCGTAGAAGGCATCGACCAGCTGCACGACCACGGCCTCGCCACCGAGGCGCTGGTAGTGCGGGTTCGATCGGGCGGCGACGATGGGCAGGGCGCTCATGGAGCGCCACAGAGCAACCGGCGTACCACCGCACGTGCCGAGCCGCTGACGCCCGGTGGACAGCGCATCGTGGTGTGCGACGAGGCTCGATCGCGGCCCCGGGTTTTGTCGTGTTTCGAACAATCGCGCTGCGCTCTTCACCGAACCGTCGATCGGCCGGTTTCCCTCGTGAAAACAAGCACTTGAGTCAGATCGAATGGGGTGGCACGCGCATTGCGATGAAGGGCCTGCGCGGACCCCATGTCAGGCCCCGAGGGACCTTCAAAGAAGACCCATAGAGGCACCGAAGGCTGCATAGAGATCGCGACGACCGAACCCGCATCGTCAACTTCTCAACTGAATTCACAGGAGCACTGCAATGGCAACACTTCGGCAGATCGCCTTCTACGGCAAGGGTGGCATCGGCAAGTCCACCACCTCGCAGAACACCCTCGCGGCGCTGGCCGAGATGGGGCAGAAGATCCTCATCGTCGGCTGCGATCCGAAGGCCGACTCGACCCGCCTGATCCTGCACGCGAAGGCGCAGGACACCATCCTCTCGCTGGCCGCCGAAGCCGGCTCGGTGGAGGACCTCGAGCTCGAGGACGTGATGAAGATCGGCTACCGCGACATCCGTTGCGTCGAGTCGGGCGGCCCGGAGCCGGGCGTCGGCTGCGCCGGCCGCGGCGTGATCACCTCGATCAACTTCCTCGAAGAGAACGGTGCCTACGACGGCGTCGACTACGTCTCCTACGACGTGCTCGGCGACGTGGTCTGCGGCGGCTTCGCGATGCCGATTCGCGAGAACAAGGCGCAGGAGATCTACATCGTGATGTCCGGCGAGATGATGGCCATGTACGCGGCCAACAACATCTCCAAGGGCATCCTGAAGTACGCCAACAGCGGCGGCGTGCGCCTCGGCGGCCTGGTCTGCAACGAGCGCCAGACCGACAAGGAACTCGAGCTGGCCGAGTCGCTGGCCAAGATGCTGGGCACCAAGCTGATCCACTTCGTGCCGCGCGACAACATCGTGCAGCACGCCGAGCTGCGCCGCATGACCGTGCTCGAGTACGCGCCGGAGTCCAAGCAGGCTGGCGAGTACCGCACGCTGGCGCAGAAGGTCCACGCCAACGCCGGCAACGGCACCATCCCGACCCCCATCACGATGGACCAGCTGGAAGACCTGCTGATGGAGCACGGGATCATGAAGACGATCGACGAGTCGCAGGTCGGCAAGACCGCGGCCGAGCTGGCAGCTTGATGACCCACCCCAGCCTCCCCTCCCCCTCAAGGGGGCGCCGCCAGCGGACCGGCGAAGCCGGATCCGCGGCGGCCGCTTGATCGCGGTGTGGCCCCTCGAAACCTCGGAGCAGGAGATTGAGATGAGCATGACGGTTGAAGAGCGCAAGGCCGCCAACAAGGCCTTGATCGACGAGGTCCTGAAGGCCTACCCCGACAAGATGGCCAAGCGCCGTGCCAAGCACCTCGGCCAGTACGAGGAAGGCAAGCCGGACTGCGGCGTCAAGTCCAACATCAAGTCGCTGCCCGGCGTGATGACGATCCGCGGCTGCGCCTACGCCGGCTCCAAGGGCGTGGTCTGGGGCCCGATCAAGGACATGGTGCACATCTCGCACGGCCCGGTCGGCTGCGGCCAGTACAGCTGGGCGGCGCGGCGCAACTACTACATCGGCGTCACCGGCGTCGACACCTTCGTGACGATGCAGTTCACCTCCGACTTCCAGGAGAAGGACATCGTCTTCGGCGGCGACAAGAAGCTCGACAAGATCCTCGACGAGATCCAGGAGCTGTTCCCGCTGAACAAGGGCATCTCGATCCAGAGCGAGTGCCCGATCGGCCTGATCGGCGACGACATCGAGGCGGTGTCGAAGAAGAAGAGCAAGGAGCTCGGCGGCCACACCATCGTGCCGGTGCGCTGCGAGGGCTTCCGCGGCGTCAGCCAGTCGCTCGGCCACCACCTGGCCAACGACGCGATCCGCGACTGGGTGTTCGACAAGATGGACGGCGAGAAGCGCCCCGACTTCGTCAGCACGCCCTACGACGTCACCATCATCGGCGACTACAACATCGGCGGCGACGCCTGGTCGAGCCGCATCCTGCTCGAGGAGATCGGCCTGCGCGTGATCGCCCAGTGGTCGGGCGACGGCACCATCGCCGAGCTGGAGAACACGCCCAAGGCCAAGCTGAACCTCATTCATTGCTACCGCTCGATGAACTACATCAGCCGGCACATGGAAGAGAAGTACGGCATTCCCTGGGTCGAATACAACTTCTTCGGCCCGACCAAGATCGCCGCCAGCCTGCGCGAGATCGCCAGCCACTTCGACGACACCATCAAGGCCAACGCCGAGCGCGTGATCGCCAAGTACCAGCCGCTGGTCGATGCGGTGATCGCCAGGTACAAGCCGCGCCTGGAAGACAAGACGGTGATGCTGTACGTCGGCGGCCTGCGTCCGCGCCACGTCATCGGCGCCTACGAGGACCTGGGCATGAAGGTGGTCGGCACCGGCTACGAGTTCGGCCACAACGACGACTACCAGCGCACCACGCACTACATCGGCGACGCGACGCTGATCTACGACGACGTCACCGGCTACGAGTTCGAGAAGTTCGTCGAGAAGATCCAGCCGGACCTGATCGGCTCGGGCATCAAGGAGAAGTACGTGTTCCAGAAGATGGGCGTGCCGTTCCGGCAGATGCACAGCTGGGACTACAGCGGCCCCTACCACGGCTACGACGGCTTCGCGATCTTCGCGCGCGACATGGACATGGCGATCTCCAGCCCGATCTGGAAGCTCGCCAAGTCCGCCCCCTGGATGAACTGAGCTCAGGAGAACACCATGTCCCAATCTGCCGAGAAGATCCTCGACCACGAACTGCTGTTCCGCGAGCCGGAGTACCAGAAGCTCTTCGCCGACAAGAAGGCGAACTTCGAGTTCAACCATCCGGACGCCAGGATCGCCGAGATCCGCGACTGGACCAAGAGCAAGGAGTACAAGGACAAGAACTTCGCCCGCGAGGCGCTGACGGTCAACCCGGCCAAGGCCTGCCAGCCGCTGGGCGCGGTCTACGTCGCCAACGGCTTCCACAAGACGCTGAGCTTCGTGCACGGCTCGCAAGGCTGCGTGGCCTACTACCGTTCGCACTTCAGCCGCCACTTCAAGGAGCCGACCTCCTGCGTCAGCTCGTCGATGACGGAAGACGCGGCGGTGTTCGGCGGCTTGAACAACATGGTCGACGGCCTGGCCAACGCCTACAGCCTGTACAAGCCGGAGATGATCGCCGTCAGCACCACCTGCATGGCGGAGGTGATCGGCGACGACCTGAATGCCTTCATCAAGACGGCCAAGGAGAAGGGCAGCGTGCCGGCCGAGTACGACGTGCCGTTCGCGCACACGCCGGCCTTCGTCGGCAGCCACGTCACCGGCTATGACAACGCGCTGCTCGGCGTGCTGCAGCACTTCTGGGACGGCAAGAGCAAGACCGTCGATCCGCTGGTGCGCGTGCCCGACGAGAGCATCAACTTCATCGGCGGCTTCGACGGCTTCGTGGTCGGCAACATGAAGGAGATCAAGCGCATCTTCGACCTGTTCGGCGCGAAGGTGAACGTCCTGTGCGACCCCTCGGAGACCTGGAACACACCCACCGACGGCGAGTTCCGCATGTACGAGGGCGGCACCACGAAGGAAACCGTGATCGCGGCGCTGAACGCCAAGGCCACCATCGTCTTCCAGGAGTACTGCTGCGAGAAGACCTCCAAGTACCTCGCCGAGAAGGGCCAGGAGGTGGTGGTGCTCAACGCGCCGGTGGGCGTGGCCGGCACCGACCGTTTCATCATGGCGGTCGCGCGCCTGACCGGCCTGCCGGTGCCCGAGCAGCTGAAGAAGGAGCGCGGCCAGCTGGTCGACGCGATGGCCGACAGCCAGGCGCACCTGCACGGCAAGCGCTACGCGCTGTACGGCGACCCCGACCAGATGCTCGGCTACGCCGAGTTCCTGCTCGAGCTGGGTGCCGAGCCGGCGCACGTGCTGGCCACCAACGGCAACGACGAATGGGCCGGCAAGCTCGCTGCGCTGTTCGCGAGCTCGCCCTACGGTGCCAACTGCAAGGCCTACCCGAAGCGTGACCTGTGGCACCTGCGCTCGCTGCTGTTCACCGAGCCGGTGGACTTCCTGATCGGCAACACCTACGGCAAGTACCTCGAGCGCGACACCGGCGCACCGCTGATCCGCGCGGTGTTCCCGATCTTCGACCGCCACCACTACCACCGCTTCGCCACCTGGGGTTACAACGGCGCGCTGTGGCTGCTGACGATGTTCCTCGACGAGTTCTTCGAGACCCTGGACGCGAACACCATCGTGCCGGGCAAGACCGACTACTCGTACGACATCATCCGCTAGCCATGAGCACGGTGCTCGTCCGGGTCACGCACGACGGCCGGCGTGTCGAGGTGATCGGCCGCCATGTCTGCCTCGATGGCCGGCCGGAGGCGGACGAGGTCGTGGTGCTCGACGAGCACCCGAACCGCGCGGCCATCCTGAGGGCGGTGCCGCTGGCCACCCACGTGGCCGGGCGGCTGCCGCTGACGCTGGCCGAGGCCTCGGTGGCGCAGGCGGCGCTGCGCCGTGCGCAGGACCGCTTCGATGGCTCGTTCGCGGCCACGCAGGAGCGGCTGCGCCAGGTCGTCTGGCGCAAGTCGATCGGTGACGGCGTCGAGTGAGGCCGCGATGATCCACGTGCTCGAGCTGCCACCCGACGCACCGCCACGGGTCTGGTTCGCCTTCGACGCCGACGACCTGCTGCGCAAGCTCGACGGCAGCGAGGCGGGAGCGTTGCACGCGATCGGGCGCTGCCGCGTGTTCGCCGACGAAGCGGCGGCACTGGCCGCCTTCGAGCGCGCCGACGACCCGAGCTGGCAGGGTGAGGGTTGGCGCGCACGCTGGGCACTGCGCGACCAGCTGGTCGCGCTCGAGGTGCTGGCCGACGACCTCTAGCGCACTGGGGAAGCGCCCTACCGGCATGCCGCAACCGGGGGGTGACGCGTCGGCCGCCGATTGACTTTCATCGGGGGCAGGCAGAGAGTGCCTGCGTCGGCCGTCTGTGCTCGGCCGGATCGATGCGCAGCGCACCGGGCCGACGAGGAGGCAGCCATGCGCCCGATCGACGTCCTGCGGCACCTGCTTGCCGCTGTCCTGGTCGTGACGATTGCCGCGTGCGGCGGCGGTTCAGACGAGGACGGCGACGATCGTGCCGACGTGCTGCCGGCGGTGACCGCCGACGACGGCACGGCCCCGCGCCAGACGGTCGAGGCGGCGATCGCCGCGGCGCTGGCCGCCGGCCAGATCGACGCCGAGGCGGCGCTGGTGAACCGTGTCTTCGCGCTGGCCGGCGATCCGCGCCTGCCCGAGCGCTTCCGCGCCGCTGCCGGCGGCAGCGACGCGGTCGACGAGGTCGACGGCAACGCGGTGATCGCCGATCTGCGCACGGCCTGGGACGGCCTGTCGGCGCCGACGCGCGCCGTGCTGGCGCCGTTCGTGCAGCGGCCGTCGGCGGCGGCCGCCTGGGTCGGCGACGGCAGCGCAGTCGATGCACGCGCGCAGGCCGCCGCCGTCGCGCGGCCGACCTGTGCCGCCGGCACGACCTGGGCCAGCCTGGCCACCAGCGTCGCCAAGGTGCGCGTCTGGTACGACAGGACACGCGCCGCCGACCTGACGCAGGCACGCGCCATCGTCGCGGCGTTCGACACGAAGATCTGGCCGACGCTGATCACCGGCCTCGGCTTCAAGGCGCCGCTGTCCGACCTGGCGCTGGCCTGCGACGGCGGCGATTCGCGGCTGGACCTCTACATCGTCGCCGGCCTGGGTGCACGCGGCGCGACCTATCCGGAATCGGCGTCGACGCGGCAGAGCAGCAGCTTCGTCGTCGTGCGCAGCGGCCTGTCGGGCACGGCGCTGCAGTACGAACTGGCGCACCAGTTCATGCACGCGGTGATGTGGTCGTACCTGATGGCGGCCGACCAGCTCAGCTACGGCTGGATGCGCAACGCGCTGGCCAACTGGTCGGTCGAGGCGGTCTACCCCGGCAACAGCACGCTGCTGGCCGACGCGAGCTGCCACATGAACTCGAACTTCCTGTCGATCACCAGCCGCGCCACTGGCGCCTGCTCGGCGAGCACGACGCGCACGCGCGATTACGGCGCCTACCTGCTGTACCAGTACATCGGCCGCACCAGCGGCAACACCACGGTGCGCCAGCTGCTCGTCGCGACGGCGACGGCGACGACCGCGCTCGACGCGATCGAGGCGACGCTGGCCGGCGGGCTGCGCAGCCTGTGGCCCAAGTACGCGAAGACGCTGTGGAACCAGCTGCCGGTGACCAGCACCGGGCGGCCCGCATTCTTCAACTGGGACGGCCTGACCAGCGTGCCGGTGTTCGCGCCCGACCACCCGACGCCGGTGAACGCCAATCTGGGCGGCGTGGCCGAGGCTTCGACCAGCCTGTCGCGCACGGTGGCGAACGTGTCGACGCGCTACTACCGCTTCACCTTCAGCGACGTGGCGTCGCGCTCGCTGATGTTCCGCAACACCTTCTACCCGCTCTACAAGGCCGGCAAGAAGGTCACGGTGCAGGCGCTGTGGCGCCCGGCCGGCGGCACCTGGGTCGAGGAGACCTGGACCGCCAAGGAATGGATAGGCTTCTGCCGCGACGTCAAGGCGCAGCGACTCGCCGAACTGGTCGTCATCGTCGCCAGCGCCGAGGTCGGCAGCGTGACCCAGGTGGTCGGCACGATCTCGCCGACCCTGAAGCGCAACAACATCGGCTGCTGGGGCTTCAGCGGCAGCGCCAAGCGCACCGACCGCAATGGCTCGTGGTCGTCGGGCACGATCACGCTGAACTCGACGCTGCTGTTCGACTACAAGCCCAACGGCCTGGCCTCGCTGCAGTACAACGACGCGGCGACCGGGCGGCTGCGCGTGCCGATCGCCGCGCCGCTGTTCCGCCGCGCCACCTGGGCGCTCAACGAGGCCTATGCCGAGAGCGGCTGCAGCTACCAGCTGGCGGCCTCGGGCACCGACACCACGATCGTGCTCGGCGGGCTGGGCTTCGGCAGCATCGTCATCAACAACTTCGCCGAATCGCTGCCGGCCAACCTGCGCGTGGAGCAGCAGGGCGTGGTCGGCACGGTGCGCGGCGCCTACAGCATCAATGCCGGCTCGCAGCGCTTCGGCCTGCCCGGCACGGTCACCGGGCCGCAGCCGGACTGCGGCACGCGCTACGCGTCGGCGACGGGCATGTTCGACCTGACCAACATCACGCCTGCCGGCGCACCGGTGATCCAGCTCGACGGCCACCTGAAGGGCAGCTACATCGCCAGCTCGAGCCCCGACTCGGTGGTGTTCAGCTGGGACCTGGCGCCGCTGCGCGAGCCCTGAGGCCGCGAACGTCGGTTTTGTCGCAATCCCGCCATCGCCGGCGCCGCCGGCGATGCGCGCCAGGTGCTTGATTTCATGCGGCTTCCCGCGCGCCGGCACGATGGCACCGATCCTGCAATGCAGCCTGCCAATTGCATCGGGAGGCCCGCATGTCCGCATCGCTGAACGCCAAGATTGCCCAGGTCTTCGACGAGCCGGGCTGCGACGTCAACCAGAAGAAGTCGGACAAGGAACGCAAGAAGGGCTGCACCAAGCAGCTCACGCCCGGCGCCGCCGCCGGCGGCTGCGCCTTCGACGGCGCCAAGATCGCGCTGCAGCCCATCGTCGACGTGGCGCACCTGGTGCACGGGCCGATCGCCTGCGAGGGCAACAGCTGGGACAACCGGCACAGCGCCTCGTCGGGGCCGCAGACCTACCGCAGCGGCCTGACCACCGACATCAACGAGTTCGACGTCGTCTACGGCGGCGAGAAGCGCCTGTTCAAGGCGATCCGCGAGATCGTCGAGAAGGTGAACCCGCCGGCGGTGTTCGTCTACCAGACCTGCGTGACCGCGATGATCGGCGACGACGTCGAGGCGGTCTGCAAGCGTGCCGCGGAGAAGTTCGGCACGCCGGTGATCCCGGTCAACTCGCCCGGCTTCGCGGGGCCGAAGAACCTGGGCAACAAGCTCGGCGCCGAGGCGCTGCTCGACCACGTTATCGGCACGCTCGAGCCGGAAGTCACCACGCCGTACGACATCAACATCATCGGCGAGTACAACCTGTCGGGCGAACTGTGGCAGGTCAAGCCGCTGCTCGACGCGCTGGGCGTGCGCGTGCAGTCGTGCATCTCCGGCGACGGCCGCTACCGCGAGATCGCCGCGGCGCACCGGGCGCGCGCCAACATGATGGTGTGCAGCAAGTCGATGATCAACGTCGCCACGCGCATGCAGCAGCGCTGGGGCATCCCGTACTTCGAGGGCTCGTTCTACGGCATCAGCGACATGAGCAACACGCTGCGCGAGATCGCCCGGCTGCTGGTCGAGCGCGGCGCGGGTGCCGACCTGGTCGAGCGCACCGAGGCGCTGATCGGCGTCGAGGAGGCACGCGCCTGGGAGCGCATCCGCGCCTACCGCGAGCGACTGGCCGGCAAGAAGGTGCTGCTGATCACCGGCGGGGTGAAGAGCTGGTCGGTGGTCTCGGCGTTGCAGGAAGCCGGGCTCGAGGTGGTCGGCACCAGCATCAAGAAAAGCACGAAGGAAGACAAGGAAAAGATCAAGGAGATCATGGGTGACGACGCGCACATGATCGATGATTTTTCTCCGCGGGAGATGTACGCGATGCTCAGAGATGCGAAGGCGGACATCATGCTCAGCGGCGGGCGCAGCCAGTTCGTCGCGCTGAAGGCGCGCATGCCCTGGATGGACATCAACCAGGAGCGCCACCACGCCTTCGCCGGCTACGAAGGCATGGTGACGATGGTCGAGGAGATCCACAAGGCGCTGTTCAACCCGGTGTGGCGCGAGGTGCGCACGCTGCCGCCCTGGGAGCGCGAGGACGCGTTGCTGAGCGCCTGAACACGCCGGACCTCGCGCGTTGTGTGTCCGCACCCTTCAGTGCGGCAGCTGCGTGCCGATGAAGCCTCGGTCTTTCATCGGCTCCCGGAACCATCATGTTCACATCGCTCCGCATCGGCGAACGCCTCGCCCTCGTCTTCGGCATCGTCATCGCGCTCATGGGCGTGATCCTCGCCTTCACGCTCGTCCAGACCTTCAGTGCCCAGTCGCGCATCGACGAGATGGTCGTCGAGCAGGCCGAGCGCCTGGCGCTGGCGCGCGAGTGGAAGGAGAACATCGCCGTCAACTCGCAGCGTGCGCTGGCCATGGGGCTGTCCAGCGACGCCTCGCTGGGCGGGCATTTCGCCGACAAGATCAAGGCCGTGACCGCGCGCACGACCGAGATCCAGAAGCGCTACGCCGAGATCGAGACCACGCCCGAAGGCCGCGCCGGCCAGGACAAGCTGGCCGACGTGCGCCAGCGCTACCTCGCGCAGCGCGAGGCGCTGTTCAAGGCACGCGGCGACGCCGCCCGCGTCGCCGCCGAGGGGGAGACCTTCAAGCGCATCTCCGACGAGTACAACGGCGTCGCCTCCGAGGTCGTCGACTTCCAGGTCAAGCGCCAGGCGCAGACCGCCGAGGCGGTGGTCGCCGGCATGAGCCACATCCGCTGGGTGGCCGCCGGCGTCACCTTCGCGAGCATCGTGCTCGCCGCGGTGCTCGGCTGGCGCGTCGCGCGCAGCGTCGCGCAGCCGTTGCAGGCGCTACGCCGCACCGCGCAGCGTGTTGCCGAGGGCGACCTGACCGAGACGCTGTCCACCACGCCCGGCCGCGCCGAGACCGTGCTGCTGGCCAACGACATCGCCGCGATGCAGGCCGCGCTGCGTGCCCTGGTGGCCCAGGTGCGCGACTCGACCGATTCGATCGAGACCGCGAGCCGCGAGGTCGCCTCCGGCAACGCCGACCTCAGCGCGCGCACCGAGAGCACCGCCTCCAGCCTGCAGGAGACGGCCAGCGCGATGCACCAGATCACCGGCAACGTGCGCCAGAGCGCCGACGCGGCCCGCACCGCGAACGGCCTGGCGCAGACGGCGGCCGACGTGGCGCGCCGCGGCGGCAGCGTGGTGCAGCAGGTCGTGCAGACGATGGACGAGATCAATGCGTCCAGCCGCAAGATCGCCGACATCATCGGCGTGATCGACGGCATCGCCTTCCAGACCAACATCCTGGCGCTGAACGCGGCGGTGGAAGCCGCGCGCGCCGGCGAACAGGGCCGCGGCTTCGCGGTGGTCGCCGGTGAGGTGCGCAACCTCGCGCAGCGCAGCGCCGAGGCGGCCAAGGAGATCAAGGGGCTGATCGGCAACTCGGTCGAGCGTGTCGACAGCGGCGCCGCGCTGGTCGGCCAGGCCGGCCAGACCATGGACGAGATCGTCAGCTCGGTGCAGCGTGTCACCGACGTGGTCAACGAGATCAGCGTCGCCGCGGCCGAACAGAGCGACGGCCTCGGCGGCGTCAACGGCGCGGTCGCGCAGATCGAGCAGTCGACGCAGCAGAACGCCGCGCTGGTCGAGCAGTCGGCGGCCGCGGCCGCCAGCCTGCGTGAACAGGCGCAGCGGCTGACCACCGTCGTCGCCGGCTTCCGCCTCGCGCATTGAGGGTTCGCCGGGCGGCGACTGCGTCGCGCCGGGCGTCGCGATTGTCGTAAAGCACACGCGCCGCGGGCCGCGCAAGTGCTTGATCTGCAAGGCTTCGCGCCTGGCATCGTTCGTGCAGAACACGGGGCACCCCAGCCGGAGCGTCGCCCCATGGCTCACGTCAGCGAATCGAAGAAGGCCTGCGCGGTCAACCCGCTGAAGATGAGCGCGCCGCTGGGCGCGAGCTACGCCTTCATGGGCCTGGAGTCCTGCATGCCGATGATGCACGGCTCGCAGGGCTGCACCTCGTTCGGCGTGGTGCTGCTGGTGCGCCACTTCAAGGAGGCGATCCCGCTGCAGACCACGGCGATGAACGAGGTCACCACCATCCTCGGTGGCTACGAGAACCTCGAGAAGGCACTGCTCAACATCCGCAGCCGCGCGAAGCCGGCGATCATCGCGATCTGTTCGACCGGCCTGACCGAGACCAAGGGCGACGACGTCGACGCCTACATCCGGCTGGCGAAGCAGAAGCATCCTGAGCTGGCCGACACCGAGATCGTCTACGTGTCGACGCCGGACTACGTCGGCGCCTTCCAGGACGGCTGGGCGCGCGCGGTGCAGATGCTGGTCTCGACCTTGCCCGAGGCGCCGACCGAGAAGTGCCCTCGCCAGGTCAACGTGCTGCCCGGGTGCCACCTGACGCCGGGCGACCTCGAGGAGTTGCGCGACCTCATCGAGCTGTTCGGCCTGCAGCCGGTGTTCGTGCCCGACGTGTCGGGCTCGCTCGACGGCCACATCCCCGACCAGTGGCTGGGAACGACCATCGGCGGCACGCCGCTGGCCGAGCTGCGCATGCTGGGCGCGGCGGCGCACACGCTGGCCATCGGCGAGCAGATGCGCCCGGCCGCGCTGGCGCTGCAGCAGCGATGCGGCGTGCCGTTCACGCTGTTCGACCGCCTCACCGGGCTGACCGCCAGCGACGCCCTCGTCGCGACGCTGGCCGACCTCTCCGGCCAGCCGGTGCCGGCCAAGCTGCGCCGGCAGCGCAGCCAGCTGGTCGATGCGATGCTCGACGGCCACTTCCATCTCGGCAACGTCAGGCTGGCGATCGCCGCCGAACCCGACCTGCTGTGGGCCACCGGCATGTTCCTCGCCGAGATGGGCGTGGAGCTGGCGGTCTGCGTGACCACCACCCACTCGCCGCTGCTCGAGAAGCTGCCGACCAGCGAGGTGCTGATCGGCGACCTGGAGGACTTCGAGCGCAGCGCCGCCGCCGCCGGCTGCGACCTCTTGATGACGCACTCGCACGGACGCCAGGCCGCCGAGCGACTGGGCAGGCCGCTGTTCCGCCTCGGCATCCCGATGTTCGACCGTGTCGGCAACGCACACATCTGCCAGGTCGGCTACCGCGGCACGCGCAACCTCGTCTACGCGGTCGGCAACCTGATGATGGAGCAGATCGCCCACCACGGCCCGGACGACTGGCCGCTGCCGGCGGCCTCGCGCCTGGCCGCGGTGGCGCCCGCGACCGTGCACCTGCCGCCACGCATCGAACGCCTGCCCAAGCCGGGCGACCAGATCGCGCCGGCCAGCGCATGACCCCAACGCTTCAGGAGACCCGATGAAGATCGCCTTCGCCACCCAGGACCAGCAGCGCGTCGACGCGCACTTCGGCTGGGCCAAGCACCTCGCGGTGTACGAGATCACGCCCGAGGGCTACGACTTCGTGCACGACTACGGCTTCGGCGAAGACCTCGCCGAAGACGGCAACGAGGACAAGCTGGCGCCCAAGCTCGAGGCCATCAAGGACTGCGCGATCGTCTACGTCGCCGCGATCGGCGGCTCGGCGGCGGCGCGTGTCGTGGCCAGCAAGATCCACCCGATCAAGGTCAGCTCGCCCGAGCCCATCCTCGACATCCTCGACAAGCTGCAGGAGGTGCTGAAAGGCACGCCGCCGCCCTGGCTGCGCAAGGCGCTGCAGAAGGGCCAGGAGCGCACGGCCGACTTCGAGAGCGACGACGAGGTGCAGCCATGAGCGCGGTGATCGACGAAGCGTCGAACGACGAGGCGCTGCTGCAGGACGGCTTCATCCGCGAGCTGGTCAAGCAGCTGCGCGCGCAGGACACCCATGGCAGCTGGGAAGGCAAGAGCGACCTGAAGCTGCTCGAGCCCTTCATCCTCACCGCCGAGCAGCGCCGTGCGCTGCCGATCATGGGCGACCCGGACCCGGACACGCTGTGGCGCCTGGACCTGTTCCACAACGCCATCGGCCTGGCGATCGAGCGGGCAACCGGCTGCATGGTCGCGCCGATGACGAAGATGAGCCACGAGGGCTTCGGCCGCACGGTGCTGACCACCGGCCGGCTGATCGTCGTCAACCGCCACCTGCGCGACGTGCACCGCTTCGGCTTCCCCAGCCTGGCCAAGCTGGCCGAGACGGGCAACAAGTTCGTCACCGAGGGCGTGGCGATGATCGAGAAGTACAAGGAGGTCGCGACCTATGGATGACGCCGAAACCCTGAAGGCCGAGATCAAGAAGCTCAACGCCCGCGCCACGCAGGCGAAGATGGACCTGCACGATCTCAGCGAAGAGCTGCCGACCAACTGGGAGCGCATCCCCGAGGTGGCGAAGGTCGCGCACGAGGCGCATGTGGCGCTGATGGCGGCGCGCAAGAGGCTGGCGGAGGTGGCGTCATGAGCCAGTTCAGCGTCACGCTCCCCTCGGGCGCCACCTGGACGCCGACCTTCGTGCAGTCCATCAACGAGGAGAAGTGCATCGGCTGCGGCCGCTGCTTCCGCGTCTGCCCGCGCGGCGTGCTCGAACTGGTCGGCCTCAACGACGAGGGCGAACGCATCGCCGTCGATCCCGATGGCGACGAGGAGGAAGAGTACGAGAAGAAGGTGATGACGATCGCGCACGGCGAGCTGTGCATCGGCTGCACCGCCTGCTCGAAGATCTGCCCGAAGAAGTGCTACACGCACGCGCCGGCCAACGCCTGAGCCGGCATGAACACGGTCGCGATGCAGCGCGCCGACGAGGTGATCGACCTCGTCGCGCTGCTGCTCGAACATGCCGACCCGCTGGCCGGCACGCGCGAGGAGATCGCGGCAGTGGCCGAACGTGTCGCGCTCGGCTGCCTGGGCGACAACCACCTCTGGCAGGACATGCACTTCGCATCACGCGCCGAGCTGAGCGCGCTGATGCGCCGCTGGTTCCCGGCGCTGGTCGCGAAGAACCACGCCGACATGAAGTGGAAGAAGTTCCTCTACAAGCAGCTGTGCGAGCGCGAGGAACTGTTCATCTGCAAGGCGCCGAGCTGCGCGGTCTGCGTCGACCGGCCACTGTGCTTCGGGCCGGAGACCTGAGGCGCCGCGTCAGTCGCGGCCGCGGTCGGCGGGCCCGAGGCGGATGCTGACCACCTCGCTGACGTAGCGGCCGCCGCGCAGGTCGCCGGGCACCAGCAGCCGCGGGCCGACGTCGGCCAGCGACGCGCCGTCCTCGGTGATGGCCAGCACGACCTGCTTGGCCGCGAACTCCGGATCGAACTCGCCCCAGGCGACCACCGCCCGGTAGCCGTCGGAGCCGGTCACCACGACGTAGTGGCGCAGCTTGTCGCCCTTCACCGCCGCATCGAAGTCGGGCTTGGCGAGCGCCAGCACGTCGATCAGCAGCGGGCCGGTGTAGGTGTGCGTCTGGTAGCCCGAGCCGGACAGGAACGACAGCGTCAGCGCCTGCTGCGGCAGCTTCGCCAGGTCGGCGGCGTCGACCACCAGGCGGCGGGCGACGTCGCCGTCGATCAGCACCCGCCCCGGCTTGAGCTCGTGCCGGTGCCCGTGATCGCCGGCGAGCGCCGGGCCGGCGGCGACGAAGGCGAGCGCGGCGACGAGGCCGGACAGCAGGCGGACAAGGTGGCGGAACGGGGTCATCGAGGCTTCTCCCTGCGAATGGGGTGGTTGGGACAACCCGCCTTGCGGCCGGGTTGCGGCATTCGTTATATCCTACAGAATATGGCGAATGCCAGCCGGACAGGAAGAGATCCGATGCCCGACACACCGTTCCACCACGAGGTCTGCGCCTGCACGCTGCGGGTGTCCGACCTGCGCGACGGCTTCGTGATGGAGGTCAACAGCACGGCCCGGGAGGCCATCCGGCTCGAGTTCCCCGAGTGGGTGCTGCACCAGCTGATGCGCACCCTGCCGCGCATCGACGCGGCGCTGCGCTGCGACGGCCCCGGGCTGCCGGCCTACCCCCTGCTGGCCTGGGCCGTCGACCCCGACGACGCCGGCCAGGGGGTGGCGCTGCAGCTGCGCAACATCCGGCTCGTCGACGCCGCCTTCCACCTCGAGCTGGACACGGCGCAGGCGCTGCATCGCGAGCTCGGGCGCATCATCGACAGCGCCAGCGCCGATGCCGGCGCCGAGGCTGCGCGGCCGTCGTGACCAGCGCAGATCAGCGCGCGAGCAGGGCGAGCATCTTGCGGATGTCGCTGCGGCAGGCCGCCGCCGCCGTCGCTTCGACGCGGCGGTAGAGCAGGATCAGTTCGCGGCCGGCGTCGGTCAGCACGCTGCCACCACCGGCCGCGCCACCCTGGGCCGAGGCCACGGCCGGGGCCTTCATCGAGCGGTTCAGCTCGTCGAGCAGCACCCAGGCGCGCCGGTACGACATGTCGAGGTTCTTCGCCGCGGCGGTGATCGAGCCGGTGTCCTCGATCGCCTCGAGCAGCGCGATCTTGCCGGGGCCGACGGCGATCACCTCGCCGTCGGTGATGCGCAGGCGGAAGCGGACCCGTGGAGCGGCGCCGGCGGCGTCGTTCGGGAGGCGCGTTGCCGCGGGTGGGGTGGTCTTGCGGGGCATGGGCGGAAATCCTGCAGCGGCCCTCCAGCATAGCCAGCCGCGGCCGCCGGCGTGCGGCTTGTGGTGCGTTGTGTCTGCCGGTATATTGCGCTGGCCCGTACCACCCGAATCCGCCGACTCGCGGCGCAGCGCCGCAACGCCCATGTCCAGCATCCCGTTCCGCCCCGCCCTGCTGCCCACGGCGCTGCCCTGGTCGCAGCACACCGATCCCCGCCTGGCCGACGATCTGTGCTGCTCGCAGGAGGCGCAGCCGGCCGGCGTGCAGCTGGGCGCGCGCGCCCGCCTGGCCGAGCTGGACCCGCACCTGCACTGCTCGGTGATCGGCACCTGCCTGTCGACCGGCGAGCTGCGCAAGCTGATGGCGCCGCACATGCACGTGGCCGGCGCCAGCGACCTCGAGGTCCACCACGAGTCGGTGCGGCTGGTGTCCTGCCGTGCCGACGTCGCGAAGCTGCTGCACAAGGCGCTCGACAAGCGGCACGACGCCGCGCTGCAGCGCTTCGCACGCGCCAAGGACGAAGCCGCTCTGGTCGCGGCCTGGGACGACGCGCTGCGCTCGGGCGAGGTGCCGGCTGCGTACTGGGCCGTGCTGACGCACCGCCGCAGCACACCGCAGGCGCGCCAGCGGGCCTTCGGCGACGTGCACATGCTGTCGCACCTGGTCGGCGCCGCCAACCGCGCCGACATCCGCCGGCTGGTGGCGCTGGAAGCCGACAACCAGGACCTGCGCGACCGGCTGGAGCGTGCCCAGGGTCGCCACACCGAACTGCAGGCCGAGCGTGATGCGGCGGCGGCGCAGCGCGACCACCTGGCGGCACTGCAGGACCGGTTCGAACAACGCCGCGAGGCGGCCGAACCCGACGCCGGCGCGGTCGAGCGCCTGGCCGAGATGTCGGTGGCGGTCGGCCTGCAGACGCAGCGCCGCGAGCGCGCGGAAGCGGCCGCGCAGCATGCCGCGCAGGAGGCGTCGCGCCTGGCGGCGGAACTGCAGTGCCTGCACGAGCAGTTCGGCGCACTGGCCGAGGAACTGGCGGCGGCCGAGACGCAACTGCAGGGCGCGCTGCAGACCGGAGATCCCGAAGCCGAGCGGCTCGCGCGTGGCCTGCAGGGCCGGCGCGTGCTCTACGTCGGCGGCCGGCCCAGTTCGACGCCGGCGATCCGCGAACTGGTCGCCCGCTTCGGCGGCGAACTGCGCAAGCACGACGGCGGCATCGAGGACCGCAAGGGCCTGCTGGCGCCGGCACTGGCCTGGGCCGACTGGGTGGTGTTCCCGGTGGATTGCATCGACCACGACTCGGCGCTGGCGCTCAAGCGCGAGTGCCAGCGCCGCGGCAAGCCCTTCCAGGCGCTGCGCAGCGCCAGCGTGGCGTCGTTCCTCGCCGCCGTCACCGCACGCGCGGACCTGCCCCTACCGCAGGGCTGAACACGGGTCTGCTTCTTGCTGCCTTTCGTTGTGAAGTAGCATTCACAACGTTTCGTCCGGCTTGAATGTCGGATTGCCGACAAACCCCCGCAGCCTGGAGCCGCCGATGCGCCGCCTCGTTCCCTTCGTTCTCGCCCTCTTCGCCGCCACCGCCACCCACGCCGGCGAGGTCCAGGTCGCCGTCGCCGCCAACTTTGCCGGCCCGATCGGCAAGATCGGCGAGGGCTTCAGCGCCGCCACAGGCCACACGTTGAAGGTGTCGACCGGCGCGACCGGCAAGTTCTACACGCAGATCATCAGCGGTGCGCCCTTCGAGGTGCTGGTCGCGGCCGACGACGAGACGCCGAAGAAGCTGATCGCCGAAGGCCACGCGCTGGCCGGCAGCAACTTCACCTACGCGCTGGGCAAGCTGGTGCTGTGGAGCGCGCAGCCCGGCTTCGTCGACGAGCAGGGTGCCGTGCTCGGCTCCGACAAGGTCAAGCATCTGGCGATCGCCAACCCGAAGGTGGCGCCTTATGGCGCGGCCGGGCTGGAGGTGGTCAAGGCGCGTGGCCTGACCGAGGCGCTGACGCCCAAGCTGGTGACCGGCGAGAGCATCGCGCAGGCCTTCCAGTTCGTCGCGACAGGCAACGCCGAGATCGGCTTCGTCGCGCTGTCGCAGGTGGTGGTGCCCGGCAAGCCGGTGACCGGCTCCTACTGGCTGGTGCCGGCCAACCTGTACGGCGAGATCCGCCAGGACGCAGTGCTGCTGAAGACCGGCGAGAAGAACCCCGCGGCGAAGGCGCTGCTCGACTACCTGAAGAGCGAAGCGGCGAAGGCGGTGATCCGCGAGTACGGCTACGGCCTCTGAGACACTGGGCGCATGCTCAGTCCCGCCGAATGGAGTGCCGTCCGCCTGACCGCCGAACTGGCCGGGTTGACGACCGTGCTGCTGCTCGTGGTCGGCACGCCGATGGCGTGGTGGCTGGCGCGCACGCGTTCGCCGGCCAAGCCGGTGTGGGCGGCGCTCGTGGCCATGCCGCTGGTGCTGCCGCCGACGGTGATCGGCTTCTACCTGCTGCTGCTGATGGGCCCGCAGGGCCCGGTCGGGCAGGCCACGCAGGCGCTCGGCCTGGGCCGGCTGCCGTTCACCTTCGCCGGCCTGGTGGTGGCCTCGGTGATCTATTCGCTGCCCTTCGTCGTGCAGCCGCTGCAGCAGGCCTTCGAGGCCGTGCCCGAGCGCCTGCTCGAGGCCTCAGCGACGCTGCGCGCCAGCCCCTGGGACCGCTTCTTCAGCGTCGCGATGCCGCTGGCCCGGCCGGGCTTCGTCACCGCCAGCGTGCTCGGCTTCGCCCACACGGTGGGCGAGTTCGGCGTGGTGCTGATGATCGGCGGCAACATTCCCGACAAGACGCGGGTGCTCTCGGTGGCGATCTACGACCACGTCGAGGCGACCGAGTTCGACCAGGCGCACCGGCTCGCCGCCGGCATGGTGGTGTTCGCGCTCGTCGTGCTGGTGACGCTGTACGTGGTCAACCGCGCGCCGCGCGAGGAGCGGCCGGCATGATCGAGGCCCGCCTTGCGCTGCCGCGGCGCGGCTTCGCGCTCGATGTGTCGCTGGCGCTGCCGGAGGCCGGCGTCACCGCGCTGTTCGGCCCCTCGGGCTGCGGCAAGACCACCGTGCTGCGTGCGCTGGCCGGGCTGGAGCGGGCGAGCGGGCGGGTGGCGATCGGCACCGAGGTCTGGCAGGACGATGCCGCTGGTCTGTTCGTGCCCACGCACCAGCGCGCGATCGGCTACGTGATCCAGGAGGCCGCGCTGTTCCCGCACCTGGACGTGCGGCGCAACCTGGCCTACGGCATGAAGCGCATCGCCCCGGCAGCGCGCCGCATCGCGCTCGACCAGGTGGTCGAACTGCTGGGCATCGCCCACCTGCTCGATCGGCGGCCGGACACGCTGTCCGGCGGCGAGCGCCAGCGTGTGGCGATCGCCCGCGCGCTGGCCACCAGTCCGACGCTGCTGCTGATGGACGAACCGCTGGCCGCGCTCGACGCCAAGCGCAAGGCCGAGGTGCTGCCCTACCTCGACCGGCTGCACGAGGAGTTGGGCATCCCCATCGTCTACGTCAGCCATGCGATCGACGAGGTGGCGCGCCTGGCCGATCACCTGGTGCTGATGGACGCTGGCCGTGTGCTGGCCGACGGGCCGCTGCCCGACATGCTGGCGCGGCTGGACCTGCCGGTGGCCTTCGGCGACGACGCCGGCGTCGTGCTCGACGCGGTGGTCGGCGAGCGCGACCCGCACTGGCAGCTGGCGCGGCTCGACGTGGCCGGAGCCGATGGCGGCGAGGCCTGCCGGATGTGGTCGCGGGACGCCGGCCTGGCCGTGGGCCGGCGCGTACGCCTGCGTGTGCTGGCACGCGACGTCAGCCTGACGCGCACGCCGCAGACCGGCACCAGCATCGGCAACCAGCTGCGCGGCACCATCGAGGCGATCGCCGACGACGACCATCCGGCCCTGGCGCTGGTGCGCGTGCGGGTCGGCACGGCACCCGTCGTCGCCCGGCTGACGCGGCGCTCGGCGCATGCGCTCGAGCTGGCGATCGGCATGCCGGTGTGGGCGCAGGTCAAGACCGTGGCGCTGATGGAGTGATGGTCAGGTGAGCGGCAACCTGATCAGCGCCGAACTGAAGCTCGCCGGGCGGCTCGACGCGCGTTTCTTCGCGCTGCTCGAGGCACTGGAGGCCACCGGCTCGATCAACAAGGCCGCGCGCACGGCCGGCCTCAGCTACAAGGGCGCCTGGCTGCTGCTCGAGTCGGCCTGCAACCTGGCCAACGAGCCGCTGCTCGAGACCGCCACCGGTGGCAGCGGCGGCGGCGGCACGCGCCTGACCGATGCGGCACGCGGCTTGCTCGACGCCTGGCGAAGCCTGCAAACCGAACAACGCGAGTTCCTGCGCGCCCAGGAGGCGCGCCTCGCCCAACTGCCGGCCCTCAACGGCCTGCTCAGGAGAATGTCGATGAAGACCACCGCACGCAACCAGTTCGCCGGCACCGTCAAGGCGGTCGAGCTCGGCCCCGTCTCGGCCAGCGTGACGATCGCGCTGAAGAGCGGCGAGGAGATCACCGCGACGATGACCTCGGCGGCGGCGGGCCGGCTGAAGCTGAAGAAGGGCAAGGAGGCGATCGCGCTGATCAAGGCCTCGGCCGTCGTGCTGGTGACCGACTTCGCCGGCTGGCAGCTGTCGGCGCGCAACCAGCTCGCCGGCACCGTCTCGCGCATCGAGCGCGGCGCGGTGTCGTCGCTGGTCGTGCTGACCCTGCCCGGCGGGTCGAGCATCACCGCCAGCGTCACCAACGAAGGTGTCGAGGCGCTGGACCTGAAGGTCGGCCTGCCGGCCACCGCGGTGTTCAAGGCCTACTCAGTGATGGTTGCTGCGCAGCCCTGATCACCACAGCTTGTGCAGCTCGATGCTCGCCAGGCGCTGCACGTAGCGCGGCCCGGTGGCATGGTCGTGCAGGCTGACCAGCGCGAAGGGGCCGGCGTTGTCCGCCAGCGGTGCCTGCACGCAGTCCCAGGCGAGCAGCACGCCGTCGCCCAGCATCGAGTTGAACAGCTCGTTCCACGAGAACAGCGCGCGGTAGCCCTCGCGCGACTCGGCCACGATGACCACGCGCTTGAAGTCCGTGCGCTGCGCAAACGCCGGCTCCGCAGCGGCGACCAGCTTGCGCAGCGGCACACCGCGCAGCGGCCGCGGCTGGCCATGCGCGCCGTCGAGCGTGCAGACGACCAGGAAGCCGGGCACGGTGACCGCGCCGAAACTCTCCAGCGCGGGGGCGCCGAGGCGCAGCGGCGTGCGCACCCAGCCGCCGAGCTGGACATGGTCGAAGCCCGCGCGGCGCGGCTTCGACGCCAGCGTCTCGGCGGGCCGGACAGGCTCTTCTGCAACGTTCATGGGATGCTCCTTGCAAGTGGAAGGCCGTGCGTTGTGTACTTCTCTACATCATGAAGAAGTGAGTGCAAGATGAATGCCACCTTCGGCCTGGCCGACCTCGCCGTCGACGATGCGCAGCTCGCCGCCTGGCTGCGCGAGGACGCGCCCTTCGGCGACCTGACCAGCACATCGCTGCTGCCGCGTGGCGCCGAGGGCGTGATGCGCTTCGCGGCGCGCCGCGCGATGAGCGTGGCCGGCATCGAGGAAGCGGCACGCCTGGTGCAGCTGGCCGGCGGCCACGCCGCGCTGCACGCGCGCAGCGGCGAGCGTGCCGAGCCGGCGCAGCCGCTGCTCGAGGCACGCGGCAGCGCGCAGGCGCTGCTGCTGGCCTGGAAGGTGGCGCAGACGCTGGTCGAGGCGGCTTCGGGCATCGCCACCGCCACGGCGGAAATCGTCGAGCTGCTGCGCGCCGAAGGCTTCACGACGCCACTCGCCTGCACGCGCAAGAACTTCCCCGGCACCCGTGCGATCGCCGCCAAGGCCGTGCGCGCCGGCGGTGGCGTGATGCACCGGCTGGGCCTGTCGGAGACGCTGCTGGTGTTCCCGGAGCACCGGGCCTTCCTGCCGCCGGAGTCGGCCGGCGCGGCGGTCGCGCGGCTGGCCGCCTCGCAGCCGGAGAAGCGCGTGGTGGTGGAGGTCGGCAGCGAGGACGAGGCCGTGGCGATGGCGCGCGCCGGCGCGCACGTGATCCAGCTCGAGCGCTTCGCGCCGGCCGCGCTGGCGGCACTGCGCGAACGGCTGCGCCGCGAAGGCCTGCACGTGCTGCTGGCGCCCGCCGGCGGCGTGACACGCGACAACGCGCTGGCCTACGCACGCGCCGGCGCCGACCTGCTGGTCAGCTCGGCGCCCTACTTCGCGCCGCCGGCCGACGTGCAGGTGAGCATCGCCGCGCAGCCGCCGCGCTGACCGGCGTCCGAGTTCACAGACCGAGCTGGGCCTCGGCGGCGACGAAGGTCTGGTTGACCACCCGCGGCTTGCAGGAGTCGAGCCGCTCGATGCGGTCGACGCTCATCAGCCACTCGCCCGACCACAGCCGCCACGCGGTGCGGCGCTCGTGATGCACGGCGACCTCGAGCGGAAACTCGTCGACATCGAAGGCCTCGACGAAGGCGGTGTGGTCGTGCTGCACGTAGCAGCGCCGGCCGGCATCGTCGAAGCCGTTGAGCTTGCGCGCGCAGGCCTCCTCGTCGACATGCGCCGCGAAGCGCCGCGGCGGCACCACCATCGCCATGCAGTCGCTGGGCAGGCCCTGGCGCCACGCGGCAGCGGTGGAATCGACGGCTTCTGCGACGCTCATGGCAGCTCCTGGAGATTCGTTATGTAGCGGCATACATCATGCAAGCGTGCTCAGCAATCGGCGTGCCACCGGCCGCTCCCTCGGGGCGGGCGCGCCACCGACCCGCGTGTCGCGTCGCACTCCCGACAAAGGCGACATGCGTCGCCTTTCGGCTTCGGCCGGGCCGCCGGCACGGAGCCGCGCCCGGCCGCCAAGTGCTTGATCTGCGGGACTTTTTCGACGCAGCCACGGTTGGCACGCTCCGTGCGAAAGGCCCTGCCAGACGCACCCGCCGGAGCGAGCCCCATGGACCTGCCGACCGCCAAGCCGATCTACCTAGACTATGCCGCCACCACGCCGGTCGATCCGCGCGTGGTGCAGCAGATGCTGCCCTTCCTCTACGAGCAGTTCGGCAACCCGGCCTCGCGCAGCCATGCCTATGGTTGGGCGGCGGAAGAGGCGGTCGAGATCGCCCGCGAGCAGGTCGCTGCGCTGATCGGTGCCGACCCGCGCGAGATCGTCTGGACCAGCGGCGCCACCGAGTCGAACAACCTGGCCATCAAGGGCGCGGCGCAGTTCCACAAGGGCAAGGGCCGCCACCTGATCACGCTGAAGACCGAGCACAAGGCGGTGCTCGACACGATGCGCGAGCTGGAGCGCGACGGCTTCGAGGTGACTTACCTCGACGTGATGGCCAACGGCCTGGTCGACCTCGATGTGCTGACGGCGGCGCTGCGGCCCGACACGATCCTGGTCTCGGTCATGTACGTCAACAACGAGATCGGCGTGATCCAGGACATCCCGGCGATCGGCGCGCTGTGCCGCGCGCGCGGCATCCTGTTCCACGTCGACGCCGCGCAGGCCAGCGGCAAGCTGGCGATCGACCTGAGCGAACTGCCGGTCGACCTGATGAGCCTGTCGGCGCACAAGACCTACGGGCCCAAGGGCATCGGCGCGCTGTACGTGCGGCGCAAGCCGCGTGTGCGCATCGAGGCGCAGATCCATGGCGGCGGCCACGAGCGCGGCATGCGCTCGGGCACGCTGCCGACGCACCAGATCGTCGGCATGGGCGAGGCCTACCGGCTCGCCCGCGAGGGCATGGCCAGCGAGAACGAGCGCATCCGCAGCCTGCGCGACCGCCTGCTCGCCGGGCTGCAAGCCATCCCCGAGGTGCGCATCAACGGCGACCTGGAGCGGCGCGTGCCGCACAACCTGAACATCAGCTTCCAGTTCGTCGAAGGCGAGTCGCTGCTGATGGGCATGAAGGGCATCGCGGTGTCCTCCGGCTCGGCCTGCACCTCGGCCAGCCTGGAGCCGAGCTACGTGCTGCGCGCGCTGGGCCTGTCGGACGAGATCGCGCACAGCTCGATCCGCTTCTCGGTCGGCCGCTTCACCACCGCCGAGGAGGTCGATCGCGCGATCGAGCAGGTGAAGACCACGGTCGAGCGGCTGCGTCGCTTGAGCCCGCTGTGGGACATGCACCAGGCCGGCATCGACCTCGCGTCGATCCAGTGGGCCGAACACTGACCAGCAAGGGAATCACACCATGGCATACAGCGACAAGGTCATCGACCACTACGAGAACCCGCGCAACGTCGGCGGCTTCGACGGCAGCGACGGTGCGGTCGGCACCGGCATGGTCGGCGCACCGGCCTGCGGCGACGTGATGAAGCTGCAGATCAAGGTCAACCCGTCCACCGGCGTGATCGAGGACGCCAAGTTCAAGACCTACGGCTGCGGCTCGGCGATCGCCTCGAGTTCGCTGGTCACCGAATGGGTCAAGGGCAAGACGCTGGACCAGGCGCTGGCGATCAAGAACACCGCGATCGCCGAGGAACTGGCACTGCCGCCGGTGAAGATCCACTGCTCCATCCTCGCCGAGGACGCGATCAAGGCCGCGGTGTCCGACTACCGCACGCGCCACACGGCCGGCACCGCCGTCCACGCCGATCTCGAACAACCCGCCTGCGCACCGGTCGCCAAGGCGGCCTGAACGACCCACCCCAAGGAGAACCGAATGTCCGCCTGCCAATCACAGCCCGGTGCCGGCTCGTCCTGCGCCACCGCCAACCCGCTGGCCGCCGGCAGCTTCGTGCCGCCGGTGCTGGCCGACGGCGCACCGCCGCTGAACATCAGCGACAGCGTGGTCGGCAAGGTCGCCGAAATGCTGGCCGAGGAGGGCGACCCGGCGCTGCAGCTGCGCATCTTCGTCACGGGCGGCGGCTGCTCTGGCTTCCAGTACGGCTTCGCCTTCGACGACGAGAAGAAGGACGACGACATCCGTGTCGAGCGCGGACCGATCACCGTGGTGGTCGACGCGATGAGCCTGCAGTACCTGATGGGCGCCGAGATCGACTACGAGGACAACCTCGAAGGTGCGCGCTTCGTGATCCGCAACCCGAACGCGGCCAGCACCTGCGGCTGCGGCAGCAGCTTCTCGGTCTGAAGGAGATCGCCATGTCGCTCTCCGTGACACCGAAGGCCGCCACCCAGATCCGCAAGGCGATCGCCAAGCGCGGCGGCGGCGTCGGCCTGCGCCTGGCCATCAAGACCAGCGGCTGCTCGGGTTATGCCTACGCGCTGGAGTTCGCCGACGCCGTCGGCAGCGAGGACCTGGCCTTCGAGAGCGAAGGCGTGCAGCTGCTGGTCGACGCCAAGAGCCTGGCGATGATCGATGGCACGCAGCTCGACTGGGTGCGCGAAGGCCTCAATGAAGGCTTCAAGTTCAACAACCCGAACGCCAGCGCCACCTGCGGCTGCGGCGAGTCGTTCGCCGTCTAGGACGCTGGCGATGGCGCTGCTGCAGATCGCCGAACCCGGTCGCGCCGCAGCGCCGCACCAGCATCGGCTGGCCGTCGGCATCGACCTGGGCACGACCAACTCGCTGGTCGCCACGGTGCGCAGCGCCATGCCCACGGTGCTGGCCGACGAGCGCGGCCGGCTGCTGCTGCCTTCGGTGGTGCACTACGGCGAGGAAGACCAGGTGCGGGTCGGTGATGCCGCCTGCGAGCGTGCCGCCGAGGACCCGGGCAACACCATCGCCTCGGCCAAGCGGCTGATCGGCCGCTCGCCGGCCGACGTCAACGCCGACGGTTTTCCGTATGCGGTGGTGGCGCTGTCCGACAGCGCCGTCGGTGTGCGCACCCGCCACGGCCCGAGAAGCCCGGTGGACATCGCCGCCGAGGTGCTGCGCACGCTGCGCGAACGTGCCGAGGGCGCACTGGGCGGCGCACTGACCGGCGCGGTGATCACCGTGCCGGCCTACTTCGACGACGCACAGCGCCAGGCGACCAAGGACGCCGCCGCGAAGGCCGGGCTCACCGTGCTGCGCCTGCTCAACGAACCGACCGCCGCCGCGGTGGCCTACGGGCTGGACCATGCCGAGGAAGGCATCTACGTCGTCTACGACCTCGGCGGCGGCACCTTCGACGTCTCCATCCTGCGCCTGATGCGCGGTGTGTTCGAGGTCATCGCCACCAGCGGCGATGCGCAGCTCGGCGGCGACGACTTCGACCACCGCCTGGCCGCCTGGTTCGCCGCGGCCACCGGCGGCGGCTGGGGCGCGCTGGAGATCGGCGCGCTGCATGCCGCGGCCCGCGCGGCGAAAGAGGCGCTGACCGACCGGCTCGAGGTGAGCATGCAATGCCGCCGCACCGACGGCACGCTGGAGTCGCAGAACGTCGACCGCGCGCTGTTCGACGACCTGACGCAGGACCTGGTCGAGCGCACGCTGGGGCCCGTCAAGCGTGCGCTGCGCGACGCGAAGCTGAAGCCGGCCGAGGTCAATGGCGTGGTGCTGGTCGGCGGCTCGACGCGCATGCCGCCCGTGCGTGCGGCGGTCAAGCGCCTGTTCGGCCACGAACCCTTCACCGGCATCGACCCCGACCAGGCGGTCGCGCTCGGCGCGGCAATCCAGGCCGACCAGCTGGCCGGCAACCGCGCCGGCGGCGACGAGCTGCTGCTGCTCGACGTCAGCCCGCTGTCGCTGGGGCTGGAGACCATGGGCGGCCTGGTCGAGAAGATCATCCCGCGCAACAGCAGCATCCCGAGCGCGCGTGCGCAGGAGTTCACCACCTTCAAGGACGGCCAGACCGCGATGGCGCTGCACGTGGTGCAGGGCGAGCGTGAGCTGGTCTCCGAATGCCGCTCGCTGGCGCGCTTCACGCTGCGCGGCATCCCGGCGATGGTGGCCGGCGCGGCGCGCATCCGCGTGACCTTCCAGATCGACGCCGACGGCCTGCTGTCGGTCAGCGCGCTGGAGCAGACCAGCGGCGTGCACGCGCAGGTCGAAGTCAAGCCAAGCTACGGCCTGGCGCAGGACGCCGTGGCCGGCATGCTGATGGACGCGATCGACAGCGCCGAGGCCGACGCCGCGGCACGCCTGCTGCGCGAGGCCGAGGTCGACGCGCGCCGCCTGCTCGACGCCACCGAGGCGGCGCTGCACGAGGACGGCGACCAGCTGCTGCAGCCGCGCGAGCAGTTCCAGATCCTCGTCGCGATGCAGGCGGTGGCCGACCTGCTCGAACAATGCGCCGAGGGCGAAGGCAGCTCCGTCGCCGAGCGCAAGAGCCTGCGCACCGCGCTGCGCGACGCCGGCGAAGCCTTGAACCGAGCGACCACGCCGTTCGCCGGCAAGCGCATGGATGCGCGTGTGCGGCAAGCGCTCTCTGGTCAACGCATCGATCAACTGGCTGCATGAACGAGACGACCGTCAAGGCGACGACACGTGTGCGCGTGCTGCCGCATGCCGAGCTGTGCCCCGCAGGCACCGAGTTCGATGCAAGGCAGGGCCGCAAGCTGGTCGACGAACTGCTCGCCCACGGCATCGCGATCGAACACGCCTGCGAGAAGGTCTGCGCCTGCGCAACCTGCCATGTGCACCTGCGCAGCGGCGCCGAGTCGGTCGCGCCGCCCGACGAGGAAGAGGAAGACCAGCTCGACGATGCCTGGGGCCTGGACGCGCAATCGCGCCTGTCGTGCTGCGTGCGCGTGAAGGGTGCCGAGCTGGTGGTCGAGCTGCCGAAGTTCTCGCGCAACCACGCACGCGAGAAGTAGCCGCGCGCCGCCGACGCCCTGTCGGCGCCCTGTCGATATTGCGACAAAGACCACAGCCGCGCCGCGGCCCCTGCAGAAACCAGAAAGCCCATGCAGATCAAGCACTTGGGCGACGAGAACGGCGTGGCACAGCGTTTGCGATGAACGGCTCGTCAAAGCCTGGAGGCGACATGTCTTCCCCACCCGCTGGCACTGCACTGCTGACCATCAACGACACCACCTTGCGTGATGGCGAGCAGACCGCGGGCGTGGCCTTCAGCGACGACGAGAAGCTGGCCATCGCCGCGGCGCTGGATGCGGCCGGCGTGCCGGAGATGGAGGTCGGCATCCCGGCGATGGGCGAGCACGAGGTCGAGCTGATCCGCGAGATCACCGCGGCGACCCGCCATGCGCGCACGATGGTCTGGGCGCGCATGGTCGACAGCGATCTCGCGGCGGCGCTGCGCTGCAATGCCGACATCGTGCACCTGTCGATCAGCGTCTCCGACATCCAGATCGAACGCAAGCTGGGTCGCGACCGCGACTGGGTGCTGGCGACGATCCGCCGCTTCGTCGACCGGGCGGCCGATGCCGGCGCCACGGTCAGCGTCGGCTTCGAGGACGCCTCGCGCACCGACGGCGACTTCCTCGTGCGTGCCGCGCAGATCGCTCAGCAGCATGGCGCGGTGCGCGTGCGCTATGCCGACACGCTGGGCCTGCTCGAACCCTTCACGACGCACGACCGCATCGGCCGTCTGCGCCGCGAACTCGACATCGGCATCGAGATGCATGCCCACAACGACCTCGGCCTGGCCACCGCCAACACGCTGGCCGCGGTGCTGGCCGGTGCGACGCACGCCAGCACCACCGTCAACGGCCTCGGCGAACGTGCCGGCAACGCCGCGCTGGAAGAGGTGGTGATGGCGGCGCGGCACCTCTACGCGCTCGACTGCGGCGTCGACACGACGAAGCTGCCGCGCATCTCGCAGCTCGTCGCGGTGGCCTCGGGGCGGCCGGTGGCGGCGGGCAAGAGCATCGTCGGCGCCGCGGTGTTCACCCACGAATCGGGCATCCACGTCGACGGGCTGCTGAAGGACCGCGGCAACTACGAGGCCTTCCAGCCCGAGGAGCTGGGCCGCCAGCACTCGCTGGTGCTGGGCAAGCACTCGGGCTCGCACGGCGTGCGCGACGCCTACGCACGGCTGGGCATGCAGCTCAGCGCGCAGCAGGCGAGCGCGCTGCTCGACTGCATCCGCTCCCACGTGGCCGCCACCAAGCGCGCCCCCACCGACGCGGAGCTGCTCCGCTTCTACTTCGACGAGGAGTCCGCATGGACAGCCTGACCGACCGACTGAAGGCGCTGTCCAGCGCCGAGGACTTTTTCGCCTTCTTCGCCGTGCCCTTCGATGAGGCGGTCGTCCGGGTCAACCGGCTGCACATCCTCAAGCGCTTCTACCAGTACCTGCACAAGTCGGAGGGCATGGCGGGGCTCAACGAAGTCGACCTCTTCAAGCGCTATCGCGAGCTGCTGGCGCAGGCCTACCAGGACTTCGTCACCTCCACGCCGGCGCGCGAGAAGGTCTTCAAGGTATTCCAGGACGCCGACGGCACGCAGCACGTGCAGCTCGCGTCGCTGCGCGACAGCCTGGCCGAACGGTGCCTGCCGCGCGCTGCCTGAATCGGGAGAGAGCCATGCACATCGTCGTCTGCATCAAGCAGGTGCCCGACTCGGCGCAGATCCGCGTCCACCCGGTCACCAACACCATCATGCGCCAGGGCGTGCCGGCGATCGTCAACCCCTACGACCTGTTCGCGCTGGAGGAGGCGCTGCGCCTGAAGGACCAGTTCGGCGGCCGCGTGACCATGCTGTGCATGGGCCCGCCGCAGGCCGAGGAGGCGCTGCGCAAGTGCATCAGCTTCGGCGCGACCGACGCGGTGCTGGTCACCGACCGCGCCTTCGCCGGCGCCGACACGCTGGCCACCTCCTACGCGCTGGCCGCGGCGATCCGCCGCATCGGCCAGGAGCAGGCGGTGGACCTGGTCTTCACCGGCAAGCAGACCATCGACGGCGACACCGCGCAGGTCGGCCCCGGCATCGCCAAGCGCCTGGGCCTGAACCTGCTGACCTACGTCAGCCGCATCGTCGAGCTCGACCTCGACGCGCGGCGGCTGCGCGTCGAGCGGCGCGCCGAGGGCGGCGTGCAGCTGCTCGACACCACGCTGCCCTCGCTGATCACCATGCTGGAGGGCACCAACCAGATGCGCTTCGCGAGCATGGACGACATGCTGCGCGCCGGCCGCTTCGCGGTGCGCAAGTGGAACAAGGACGACGCCGGCATCGAGGACCTGACGAAGATCGGCCTGAAGGGCTCGCCGACCATCGTCAGCAAGGTGTTCGGCCCGACGCCGCGCACCGACAAGGCCGACATGCAGGTGGTGGCCGACACCAGCGTGCAGGACGTGACGCTGAACCTGCTGCAGAAGATCTTCACGACGCACCCGCAGATCGAGGCGGAGCTGGTCGAACGGCTGTCGGCCTGAAGGAGCACGCACCATGAACGACGCCACCAAGCCGGCCGCGCCGGCCGCCCCCAAGGCCGCCGGCCGTGCCGGACGCAACACCGAGCTGCCCGAGCACCTGAAGGCCTACAAGCATGTCTGGGTCTTCGTCGAGCACGACCGCGGGCATGTCAACCCGGTCAGCTGGGAGCTGATGGGCGAGGCGCGCAAGCTGGCCGACAAGCTGCAGGTGCAGGTGGCCGGCGTGATCCTCGGCGGGCCCGACGAGCCGCTGGACGCCTACGCGAAGGAGGCCTACGCCTATGGCGCCGACCGCTGCTACCTGATGCGCGACCCGGTGCTCAAGGGCTACCGCAACGAGCCTTTCACCAAGGGCCTGACCGACCTGGTCAACACGCACCAGCCGGAGATCATGCTGCTCGGCGCCACCGCGATGGGCCGCGACCTGGCCGGTTCGGTGGCGACCACGCTGGGCACCGGCCTGACCGCCGACTGCACCGAGTTGAACATCGACGGCCGCGCACTCGCCGCGACGCGGCCGACCTTCGGTGGCTCGCTGCTGTGCACGATCATGACGCTGGCCTACCGGCCGCAGATGGCCACCGTGCGGCCGCGCGTGATGCAGATGCCGCGCCGCGACGAGACCCGCAGCGGCGACATCGTCGAGATGCCGCTGGGCATGGTCGAGACCGAGGTCGTCACCAAGCTGCTCGACTTCATCCCCGACGCCAACCGCAGTACGGTGAACCTGGCCTATGCCGACATCATCGTCACCGGCGGCAAGGGCCTGAAGAACGCCGACAACTTCAAGCTGGTCTGGGACCTGGCCCGCGTTCTCGGCGCCGAGGTCGGTGCGACGCGCGCAGTGACGCAGGCCGGCTGGTGCGAGGCCGAGCGCCAGGTCGGCCAGACCGGCAAGACGGTACGGCCCAAGCTGTACATCGCCGCCGGCGTGTCGGGTGCGATCCAGCACCGTGTCGGCATGGAAAGCTCGGACGTGATCGTCGCGATCAACACCGACCCGAACGCGCCGATCTTCGACTTTGCGCACCACGGCATCGTCGGCAGCGCGATGCAGGTGCTGCCGGTGCTGACGCAGGCCTTCCGTACCCACCTCGACAAGCGCATCCGCAAGGTCGCCTGAAAGGAGACTCAGCATGGCCAAGGAGAAATTCGACGCGATCGTGGTCGGCGCGGGGCCCTCGGGCAACACCGCGGCCTACACGATGGCCAAGGCGGGGCTCAAGGTGCTGCAGATCGAGCGCGGCGAGTACCCGGGCAGCAAGAACGTGCAGGGAGCGATCCTGTACGCCGACGCGCTGGAGAAGGTCATCCCCGACTTCCGCGACGACGCGCCGCTGGAGCGCCACATCATCGAGCAGCGCATCTGGGTGCTCGACGACAACAGCTTCGTCGGCACGCACTACCGCAGCGACGACTACAACAAGCCGCCGTACAACCGCTACACCATCATCCGTGCGCAGTTCGACAAGTGGTTCAGCTCGAAGGTGCGCGAGGCCGGTGCGCTGCTGATCTGCGAGACCACGGTGGAAGAGCTGCTGATGGACGGCGAGCGCTGCATCGGCGTGCGCTGCGACCGCCAGGGCGGCGAGGTCTACGCCGACGTGGTGGTGCTGGCCGACGGCGTCAACAGCACGCTGGCGCGCAAGGCCGGCTTCCACGGCGAGCTGAAGGCGGGCAACGTGGCGCTGGCGGTCAAGGAGATCCTCTTCATGCCGGAGGAGGTGATCCAGCAGCGCTTCAACATCAAGGAAGAAGAAGGCGTGGTCATCGAGATGATGGGCACGGTCACCGAAGGCATGGTCGGCACCGGCTTCCTCTACACCAACAAGGATTCGCTGACCATCGGCGTGGGCTGCATGCTCAGCGACTTCAAGGCCAACCCGCAGAAGACCGCGCCCTACGCGCTGCTCGAGAAGCTGAAGAAGCACCCGAGCATCGCGCCGCTGATCGAGGGCGGCGAGATGAAGGAGTACTGCGCGCACCTGATCCCCGAAGGCGGCTTCCACGCCGTGCCGCAGGTCTACGGCGAGGGCTGGATGATCGTCGGCGACTCGGGCGGCTTCGTCAACGCGGCGCACCGCGAAGGCAGCAACCTGGCGATGACGACCGGCCGCCTGGCTGCCGAGACGGTGATCGCTGCGAAAGCGGCCGGCAGGCCGCTGAACGCGAAGACGCTGAAGGCCTACAAGGAGCGCCTCGACCAGAGCTTCGTGATGAAGGACCTGCACAAGTACCGCGACCTGCCGCAGGTGCTGCACCAGAGCCCGCAGTTCTTCACCACCTACCCCGAGCTGGTCAGCCGCGCCGCAAAGACGATGTTCACCGTCGACGGCGTCGACAAGAAGACCAAGGAGCGCGAGATCCTCGGCAGTTTCAAGTCGGCGCGCCGCTGGCGCGGGCTGGTCGGTGACGCATTCAAGCTGTGGAGGGCCTTCCGATGAGTCTCGCCGTCAACGTGGAAGAGAAACTCTTCCAGAACCGCTACAAGGTCGACCATGGCCGGCCGCACATCCAGATCAAGGATGCGGACATCTGCAAGAACGAGTGCCAGTCGCAGGCCTGCACCTACGTCTGCCCGGCCGCCTGCTACAAGGTCGAGGGCAACCGCGCGGTGACGCTGATCACCGATGGTTGCCTGGAGTGCGGCAGCTGCCGCGTGATCTGCACCGAGCACACCAATGTCGCGTGGGAGTACCCGCGCGGTGGGCACGGCATCCTGTTCAAATTCGGATGAACCACGTCGAGAAGTTCCTCGCCCACGCGATCCAGCTCGAACGCGACGCGGCCCGCCGCTACGAGGATCTGGCGGCGGCGATGGGCACCGAGGGCAACCGCGAGCTGGGCGTGTTCTTCACCCGCATGGCGCACTACTCGCGCCTGCACCTGGCCGATGCGATGGCCCGTGGCGGCTTCCGCACGCTGGAGCCGCTGGCGTCGCACGAGTACGAGTGGCCGGAGGGCATCTCGCCGGAGACGGCCGACTGGGCCGGCGTCGATGCCCAGATGGGTGCACGCGACGCCCTGCAACTGGCACTCGACGGCGAACGCCGCGGTCACGCCTACTACGCCGGCATCGCGGCCACCAGCAGCGACGCCGAGCTGCGCGGCATCGCCAGGCAGTTCGCCGACGAGGAGGCCGAGCATGTCGCCGAGCTCGAGAAGCTGCTCGCCGGCTGCCCGGTTTGATCTGCCTCAAACGCGGCGGCTTGACTCCGGTCAACGGCGTGCTTCCGGCTTGCTTCTTGCACTTCCTGTGCCGTTGAGCTGCTGCAGGCTCCAAGGAGGTGCGCGATGTTGAGCCGAACGAGTCAGGATCAGCGTTCCCACGTCGAGCTGATCACCGTCTACGAGATCGGCCGCATCCTGACGGCCTCGCTGGACATCGACCGCAGCTTCCGCGCCGCGCTGAACGTGCTGGCGGCGCACATGGAGCTGCCGCGCGCGATGATCGTGCTGAACGACAGCGACGACAACGCGCTGCGCGTGCACAGCTCGGTCGGGCTGTCGCGCGAGCAGGAGGCACGCGGCCTGTGGCAGCCTGGCGAAGGGGTGGTCGGCCATGTGGCGGCCTCGGGCATGCCGGTGGTGGTGCCCGACGTCGCGCAGGCCAGCGAGTTCATCGATCGCACGGGCGCTTTCGGCGCGCAGGACGGCCACATGATGGCCTTCGTCGTCGTGCCGCTGAAGACCGACAAGGCCGTGCTCGGCGCACTGGCCGCGCAGCGCGAGGTGCGTGGCGGCGCACGACTGTCCGACGACCAGCGCGTGCTGACCATGGTCGCCTCGCTGCTGGCCCAGGCCGCGCAACTGCACGACGCCGTGCGCGACGAGCACCAGCGCCTGCAGCTCGAGGCGACACGGCTGCAGAAGGCGCTCAAGCGCGAGCCGCGCGGCCGCTACGCACTGGCCAACGTGGTCGGCGAGTCGCGGCCGATGCAGCAGGTGTTCGTCGAGGTGCATCAGGCCGCACCGTCGCGCGCCACCGTGCTGCTGCGCGGCGAGAGCGGCACCGGCAAGGAGGCGATCGCGCGCGCGATCCACTTCCTCAGCCCGCGCAAGGACGCACCGTTCATCAAGGTCAACTGCGCGGCGCTGACCGAGAGCCTGCTGGAGAGCGAGCTGTTCGGCCACGAGAAGGGCGCCTTCACCGGCGCCGCCGGCGAGCGCAAGGGCCGCTTCGAGCTGGCGCATGGCGGCACGCTGTTCCTCGACGAGATCGGCGATGTCTCGCCGGCCTTTCAGGCCAAGCTGCTGCGCGTGCTGCAGGAGCGCGAGTTCGAGCGAGTCGGCGGCAGCAAGGCGGTGAGGGTCGACGTGCGGCTGATCTGCGCGACCAACCGCGACCTCGAGAAGATGGTGCAGCGCGGCGAGTACCGCGCCGACCTGTACTACCGCATCAACGTGGTGTCGATCTTCCTGCCCGCGCTGCGCGAGCGGCGCGCCGACATCCCGCCGCTGGTGGCGCATTTCCTCGACCGCTACAACAAGGAGAACCGGCGCCAGCTGAAGGTGTCGGCCGAGGCGATGAAGGTGCTGACCAGTTGCTACTGGCCCGGCAACGTGCGCGAGCTGGAGAACTGCATCGAACGAACCGCCACGATGGTGCAGGGCGACATGATCAACGACCTCGCGTTCCCGTGCCGGCAGAACCGCTGCCTGACCCAGACGCTGCACTTCCTCGACAAGGCGGATGCGGTGGCCGCGGCCGCCGCCGTCCCGGTGGCGATGCCGCCGCCGCGGCCCGTGGCCCCTGCCCGCCACGAGGGTGCCGGCGCCGACGATTCCGACGAGGTCACGCGCATCGGCCCGACACAGCGCCTGCCAGCCGCGCCGGTGGCCTCCAGCGCCGGCAGCGAGCCCCCCGACGGCGAGCGCGAGCGGCTGATCTGGGCGATGGAGCAATGCGGCTGGGTGCAGGCCAAGGCAGCGCGGCTGCTGCGCGTCACGCCACGCCAGCTCGGCTATGCCTTGCAGAAGAACCGCATCGAAGTCCGGAAGTTCTAGGGCCTGCTCACACTACGGGAAGCCTCGCGCCGGGGTGGCCCAAGGCGCTGGGCAAGGCGTGGCGCGCCGCCCAGGCAGGCCGCCTGGGCCAGCGGCGCAACGCGGCCCAGCACCTTGGGGCACCCCGGCCCGCAGGGTGATCTCGGCAGCCAGGCGCCTGCCGCGTTGCACGTCTTGCCCAGGCGGCCAGCCTGGGCCGCGCCGTGCGCCTTGCGGGCGACTGGCTGCCGAGTCACGCGAGTCCTCCCGCAGTGTGAACAGGCCCTAGCCGCCGCGCCCCTGCGGCAGGCACAGCGCGAACAGCTCGCCGGCACCGTGGATCTGCAGCTTGCGGTAGGCACGCCGGCGCAGCGTCGCCACGCTGCTGGCCGCGATGCCCAGCGCGAGGCCGATGCCTTCGCGGGTGTGGCCGGCCAGCGTCAGCGCGCAGACCTCGCGTTCGCGTGCGCTCAGCCGCACCGGCAGGCGTTGCAGCAGCGCTGCCGCGGCTTCCGGGCCGATGCGCGCGGCCGCGCCGGCCTGCACCGTGGGCTGCAGCGTCGCCAGGTGGCGGCGCAGCAGCGCCAGCAGCAGCGGCGCCAGCGCGGCGAAGCGGCGCAGCTCGCGCGAGCCGAACGCACCGGCGTCGCGGTCGCGATAGAGGTTGAAGGCGGTCCAGTGGCCGTCGAGCAGCGCTAGCGCCGACAGGCGTTCGACCAGGCCGAAACGGTCCCACAGCTGCTCGCCGTAGGCCGGATCGGCGATGTCCTCGCGGCGCAGGCGCACGATGGCCGGTGCGTCGTCGGCCGATGGCGCGTCGCCGCGCATCAATGCCAGCAGCTGGTCGTGGCGGTACAGCCCGCTGCCGGCATAGACCCGTGCCGACTGCAGCGCGACCGCGCCGCCACCGGCGCTGGCCGTCAGCACGACACGCGCCTGCAGCCCCGCATCGAAGCGGAACACCGTGGCATGGGCCGCCGCCAGTGTCGGCGCCAGCCAGTCGAGCAGCGCCGCGCCGAAACCGTCCTCGCCGAACCGGTCGACCACACGCGCCAGCGCCGCGGTATCGGCGGCGCTGTCGGCGGCGGCGTGGGCAGGCTTCATCGGGCCAGGATTGTCCGCCAGCCGGAGGACAGACGCGGCCGCCGAGTCTGCGCACGATCACGCTTCCAGGAGACAGCGGATTCAAACCATGGACAACACCATCGACCGCGCCCGTGAAGCGGCGCTGCGCTTCCAGAGCGAACTCGCCGACGAACGCACCCCCTTCGTGTTCGACGAGTGGTACGTCGCCGCCTTCGCCGACGAAGTCACCCGCACGCCACTGGCGCGCAAGCTGCTGGGCATCCCGCTGGTGCTGCTGCGCAGGACCGACGGCGGCATCGCGGTGCTGGAAGACCGCTGCGCGCACCGCTCGATGCCGCTGTCGCTGGGCAGCGTCGACGGCGACACGCTGGTCTGCGGCTACCACGGCGCGCGTTTCGGCTGCGACGGCGTCTGCGCCAGCGTGCCCTCACAGGCGACGGTGCCACCCGGTGCGCGCGTGCGCGCCTTCCCCGCCGCACAGCATGGCCCGCTGGTCTGGGTCTGGATGGGCCTGTCGGCGCCGCCCCACCCTGCCCCGCATCCGACCTGGATCGACGACAGCGACGGCTGGGCCGCCTCGCGCGAGCGGTTGCACATGCGCGCCAGCTACGTGCGCCTGCACGAGAACCTGCTCGACCTGACGCACCTGAGCTTCCTGCACGCGAAGACCTTCGGCACACCGGACTACGCGAGCGCGCCCTACGACAGCGCCATCGACGCCGAGCGTGGCCATTTCGCGCTGACGCGCAGCGTGGTGCCGACGCGGCTGCCGCCGATCTGGGCCAAGCCGACCGGGCTGGAAGGCCAGGACGCCGCGCGCATCGCCAGCTCGACCTTCATCTCGCCGGCACTGCACGAGGTGCACGTGCGCTTCCACGCCTGCGACCGGCCGGCCGAGCAGCAGCCGTCGCGGGCGATCCGCACGGCGCACATCGTCACGCCGGAGTCGGCGACCAGCACGCACTACTTCATCCACCACGGCCGCAACTTCGGCCTGGAAGACAACGAGATCACCGCCTTCATGCACCAGCAGCTGCTGGCCGCGTTCCAGGAAGACATCGACGGCCTGGAGGCCATCGAGCGCAACCTGGCGAACTACCCGCCGGGCTCGGCGGCGGAAGTGTCGTTCCGCGCCGACGGCCCGTCGCTGGCGATGCGCCGCTGGTTGAAGCGGCGCGCGCTCGGTTCAGCTCAGGGCTGAAGTTTCCAGGTGCCGTTCTCGATGCGCACCATCACCTGGGCGCGCTGGTCGACGCCGTTGTGGTCGCTCGGGCCCATGTTGAACACGCCCTGCGAGCCGACGAACTCCTTGGTGCCCTCGATGGCGTCGCGCAGCGCGGTGCGGAACTCGGCGGTGCCGGGCTGGGCTTTCTTGATGGCCACGGCGGCGGCCTGCTGGATGATCAGCAGACCGTCCCACATCGTCGCGGCGAACAGCGAGCGGCTGCCAGCGCCGTACTTGGTCTCGAAGCGCTGCACGAAGTCCACCGCCGGCTTCTTCACCGCGCTGGCATCGGGCAGTTGCTCGGCCACCAGCACCGGCGCGACGGTCATGTAGCCGCCTTCCAGGTCCTTGCCGCCGACGCGCAGGAAGTCGTTGTTGGCCACGCCCTGGGTCTGGTAGACCGCGCCCTTGTAGCCGCGCTTGGCCAGCTCGATCTGCGGCAGCGCGCCCGGCGTGCCGGCGCTGAGGATGTAGACCGCGTCGGGGTTGGCGGCGAGGATCTTGACGATCTGCGCGGTGACGCTCTGGTCGGTCGGCGCGTATTTCTCGACGGCGACGAGCTTGACACCCTTGGCGGCGGCGACCTGCTCGGTGACCTTCAGGAAGCCTTCGCCGTAGCTGTTCGACACGCCGATCGTCGCGATCGTCTTGCCCTTGTTCTTCAGCACATGGTCGATGACCATGGTGGCCGAGATCTGCTCGGTCGGTGAGAGCTTGAAGGCCCACTTGCGCGGCCCGTCCTGCGGCAGCACGATCGCGCCGCCGCCGGCCATCGAGATCACCGGCACGCCGGCCTGGCCGGCAGTCTCGACCACCGCCAGCGACGGCGGCGTCAGCGACGAGCCGATGATCAGGTCGACCTTCTCCTCGCTGATCAGCTTCTGCGCGTTCTTGGTCGCGGTGGTGCTGTCGGTGCCATCGTTGAGCACGGTGAAGCGCACCTTCTGCCCGGCCATGTCGGCCGTCCACAGCTTCAGCGCGTTCTCGGCCGGGATGCCCAGCGAGGCGCCGGGCCCGGTCAGCGACAGCGTGACGCCGATGTGGATGTCGGCGCGCGCGCCGGCCGCGAAGGCCAGCGAGACGGCGGCGACGGAAGGCACGAGCAGGCGGCGCAGGCGGCGCGCTGCGGCAGAGGCGAACGACATCGATGTCTCCTGTGGGGCCCGGTGACCGGGATAGTCCCGAGCGAATTGACCTGCGTCAGAGGCTAACGTCCGCTTGCAGCGCTGTATGTCCTCCGCGCTGTGGACAGACAAACCCGGCTCCCGCCCCGCTCGCCATGGAACTCCGCTCGCTGCGGCCCGACGCCGCCGTCCACCTGCCGCAGGGCGAAGCGGCGGCAGCGCTGTCCGGCCTGATCGGCTGCATCGGCGATGCGCAGTTCGGCCAGCGCGGCATCGAGCAGCTCGCGCGCCTGCTGCCGCTGGGCTGGTGGACGGTCTACCGGATCTTCGACGACGCACCGCCGGTGCTGCATTTCGGCGGCTGCCTGCAGGCCGAGGACTGCGTGGCCGACGCCTTCGATGCCTACCGCAACGGCCTGTGGCGCCACGACCGCGCGCTGGGCGGCGTGCGCGAGCGCATCGCCCGCGGCGACGCCGTGCTCAGCCACCTGCACGCGCTGGAACTGGCGCCCGAGCACCGCCGCCGGGTCTTCCAGCGCCACGGACTGTCGGAGCGCCTGTCGCTGTCCTGCGAAGACGCCGACGGCGCGCTGCTGGCCGTCAACCTGTACCGCCACGAGAGCCAGGTCGCCTTCTCCGACGCCGAACGCGACACGCTGCATTCGCTCGGGCCGCTGCTGCTGAGTTGCGTGGTGCGGCACCTGGCGCTGCGGCCGCAGGCAGCACCGGCGGTGGTTGCCTTCGCTGCGCTGACGAAGCGCGAACGCGAGGTCTGCGAACGGCTGCTGCGCGGCTGGACGCACGATGGCATCGCCGCGGATCTGCAGGTTTCCCCGGCGACGGTGAAGACCTATCGCGATCGGGCCTTCGAGCGGCTGGGGATTCACCAGCGGCACGAGTTGTTCGCGTTGGCCTTGCAGGGGCGTTGAGCTTCTGGTTCCCGGCTTCTGGCTTGGAGCGGCGCGGCGGGCGGTTGCCGGCAGGGGCTCATGCGGTGGCGGTCGGCCTTGCAGGCCGACTCCACTGCGATGCTCGCGCCCAGGTCGCGCCGCGAAACTCACTGCGCGAGCCTTGCTCGCTCCGTTCAAACAGTCGCGGCGAAATCAGTTCACGAAGCGCGCTCGCGCGCGCCGACCTGGACACTGTGCTTCTCGTCGCCACCCAAATCGCCCCTGCCGGCAACCGCCCGCCGCGCTGAACCCAGCGTGGTGAGCGACCATTCTTTGCAGGCCACCATCGGTTCGCCAAGCCGCAGCCGGGCAGCGCACGGCGTGCCTGTGAGCCGCCGAGGAGCGCAGGGCTTGCGGCCCGCGCGCGCAGCGCGCTACGTGGTCATGCTCGCCGCGGTTGTCTGAACGGAGCGAGCGCAGCTCGCGCAGTGAGTTCTGCGGCGCGGCCGCAAGCCCGAGCACCGCAGGGAAGTCGGCGCGATGCGCCGACCGGCTCAGCGGCACGCCGTGCGCTGCCCGGCTGCGGCTTGGCCGCTCCGTACGCCGAGGACAATCCTCAGCCCCCCTGCCCCTCCGCCCGCAACGCCTCATCAACCAGGCGACGGAACTGGATCAAGGCCGAATCCATCGCCAGGGGCAGCATCGGCGCATCCGGCTTCATCGCGAGCACCCCGGCCTGCGCGGTGATCATGTCGCGGTCCTCGTTGAAGGCCTGCACCAGGCTGGCGAATACGTTGTCGACCAGGCTGGTGCCGCCCTGGTCGGTCGGCACCGCCTGCTGGAAGAAGTAGTGGGTGCTGTTCTCGGTCTCCGGCGTCAGCGCCTGGCAGGAATGCAGCCGCACCGACAGCGGCCCGTCCGCCTCGGTGGTGCCGGTCGGCCGCCCGCCCGAGTGCATCAGCAGCGTCGACGGCAGCAGGAAGTCGTAGACGAAGTGGCGGTCGATGTTCGAGTCGAACGAACGCATGCGCGTGTAGAACGGCGGCGGCGGCACGTCCTTCACGTGGCGCGAGACACGCAGCCCGCGCGGCACCTTCTCGATGGTCGGGCGCGACTGCGCGATCGCCGGCGTGCCGCCCAGCGTCTTCTCGTGCACGTAGCTCAGGTGCGAGAAGTCGAGCAGGTTGTCGGCGATCAGCAGGTAGGGCGTGTCGTAGTGCAGGTAGCCGGGCTTGTAGTGCCAGTCCGGGTGATCGCAGGAGAAGTTGTCGGGCAGCTCGGCGGTGTCGGCCCGGGCCGGGTCGCCCATCCAGACGAACACCCAGCGGTTCTTCACCGCCACCGGGTAGCGCCGCACCTTCGCCTTCGGCGGCACGCTGTCCAGCCCGGGGATCTGCACGCACACGCCCTGCGCATCGAACAGCAGGCCGTGGTAGCCGCAGCGCACGCAGTCACCCTCCTTGCGGCCCTTGGACAAGGGCGCCAGGCGGTGACAACAACGGTCCTCCAGCGCAACGATCTCGCCGGCCGCGGTGCGGTGCAGCACCAGCGGCTCGCCGATCACGGTGCGCGCGAACAGCGCGTCGGCAGGAATCTCGTGGTCCCAGGCGACCACGTACCAGCAGTTGCGGATGAACATGTGAAGGTCCTCGGCGCGAAGCGCGATGACCGCCACGATAGGCGCCGGCTGCGGCGCTGTCTGTCCACCGCGATGGGGACGGCGCGCCTGCGCCGCCCGCGCCGCCCGCTCAGCGCCGGTAGCCCGGGTCCTTCGCGTCGACCAGGCGCTGCATCGCCGCGAAGCCGTCTTCGCCGGCGCCGTACTTCGGGTTGAAGTTCAGCGCGTCGCGCACGCAGCCTTCCAGCACCGGCACGGGAATCGCCCGCAGCGGCCCCTTGCCCTGCGAGGCCAGTTGCACCTCGCAGGCCCGCTGCAGCACCCACAGGTAGGAGAAGGCCTGGGCCAGCGTCTGGCCGATCACCACCGGCCCGTGATTGCGCAGCAGCAGCACCGGCTTGCCGCCGGCGCTGGCCAGGATGCGTGCGCCCTCCTCGGCATGCACGGTGATGCCCTCGAACTCGTGGTACGCGACCTTGCCCCACAGCTGCGCCGAGTAGAAGTTGGTGAACGACAGCCCCTCCTCCAGGCAGCACACCGCCGCGGTCGCGGTGGTGTGCACGTGCATCACGCAGTGCGCGTCGGGCAGCGTGGCATGGATCGCGCCGTGGAAGGTAAAGCCGGCCGGGTTGATCGGCCAGTCGCTGTGGCCGACGATCTTTCCGTTGACGTCGACCTTGACCAGGTTCGACGCCGTCACCTCGCTGTAGTGCAGCCCGAACGGGTTGACCAGGAAGTGCCCGTCCTGCCCCGGCACGCGCAGCGACAGGTGGTTGTAGATCAGCTCCGACCAGCCGAGGTGGTCGAAGATGCGGTAGGCGGCGGCGAGCTTCACGCGCGCATCCCACTCCTCGGCGCTGAAGCGCGCCGGGCGTTCGAAAGCAAGGTGCGTCATGGCGGTCTCTCTTCTTCAGGCGAAACGGAACGACACCGTGCCCAGCGGGCCGTAGTCGGCATGCAGCGTGTCGCCGGCCACCGCCGGCGTCGGCCGCGTGAACGAGCCGGCCAGCACCACGTCGCCGGCGTTGAGCTGCTCGTCGTAGGGCGCGATCTTGTCGGCCAGCCAGGCCACGCCGGTGGCCGGGTGGTTGAGCACGCCGGCGGCCAGGCCGGTTTCCTCGACCACGCCGTTCTTGAACAGCATCGCGCCGACCCAGCGCAGATCCAGCGCATCCGGCTTCACCGGCCGGCCGCCGAGCACGATGCCGGCGTTGGCGGCGAAGTCGCTGATGGTGTCGAAGACCTTGCGCGGCGCCTTCGTTTCGCGGTCGAACTGCTCGATGCGTGCGTCGATGATCTCCAGCGCCGGCGTGACGTACTCGGTCGCGGCGAGCACGTCGCACAACGTCACGCCCGGGCCTTTCAAGGGCTTGCCGAGTACGAAGGCCAGCTCGACCTCGACACGCGGCGCGATGAAGCGCGACACCGGGATATCGCCGCCCTGCGCGAAGAACATGTCGTCCATCAGCGGCGCGTAGTCGGGCTCGTCGATCTGGCTGGACAGTTGCATCGCCCGCGAGGTCAGGCCGATCTTGCGTCCCTTGATGCGCCGTCCGTCGGCCAGTTCCAGCTTCACCCACTCGCGCTGGATGTTGTAGCCGTCCTCGATGGTCATGGCCGGGAACTCGCGCGAGAAGTGGCGCAGCGGCGTGCGGCTCTTGCGTGCGTCGTAGAGCCGGCGCGCGAGCAGGGTGATGGTGGTCGGGTCGAGCACGGCTCAGCCTTTCTGGAACAGGGGGTGCAGGTTGCCGAACTTGGCATCGAAGACTTCTGAGCCGACGTCGACCTGCAGCGTCAGGCCCACGGCACGCCGCGCCAGCACCGGCGCGAAGTGCAACTTCGCCGCATCGGCCAGCGCCTGGCCGGCGGCACGCTGCGTCGCCTCGCTGCGGCCGCGGCCCATGCGCAGGTTGAACCAGCAGAAGGCGTGGTCGCCCGAGCCGTCGGCCACCGCGAAATGCGCCGCCGGGTAGGCCAGCACGCGCGTGCCGCCGGTCGGGAAGACCTGTGCGCCGGCCTCGTCGCGCACCGCGAGCATGGTGTCGGCCAGCGTGCGGCACAGCGCCGTCATGTCGGTCTCGGCCTCGAGGTTGGGCGTGTAGAGGATGACCAGGTGCGGCATGGTGCAGGTCGCCTCAGAGCCGCGTCGCCACGGTGGTGTAGCCCTCGGCACTCGACGCGACCGCCTTCGGGATCGCCTCGCCGCGCTGCGGCGTGACCGGGAAGATCGCGTTGATCTGCCCGGTGCCCGAGGCGCCGAAGTACGGCGTGATCACTTCGACCTGGGCGTCGTAGCCGCTCCAGCCCAGCGCGCCGAGTAGCATCGCGGTGTCGTGCATGAAGCCTTCGCCGTGGCCCTTGGCGGCGTACTCGGGCAGCATGCCGCAGAAGGTCTTCCAGTCGCCACGCTTCCAGATCTCGACCACTTCATGGTCCAGTGCCTCGAGGAACGGGCTCCAGACCTTGAACGCGAACTCGGGCGCCAGACCGTTCTGCGCGAAGCGATGCGACAGCGAGCCGCTGGCGAAGAAGGCGACCGTGCCGTCGTAGTGATCCTCGACCGCGCGGCGCAGGGCCCAGCCCAGCCGTGCACTGTCGTTCAGGTAGTGCGCCTGGCACAGTGCCGACACCGACACCACCTTGAAATGCCGGTCCTCGTTCATGTAGCGCATCGGCACCAGCGTGCCGTACTCGGGCGCCAGTGTGGTGCGGTCGTGCGCCAGCGTCTCCACGCCCATTGCGTTCGCCGTCTTGGCGAGCAATGCCCCGAGCGCCGGGTTGCCCGGAAACTCGTAGCCCATGTTGGCGATGAAGTGCGGCAGCTCGTTGCTGGTGTAGAGGCCCTTGAAGTGAGGCGCGCAGTTGACGTGGTAGTTGGCGTTGACCAGCCAGTGGGTGTCGAACACCACGATGGTGTCCACGCCCAGTTCACGGCAGCGCCGGCCGATCTCCTTGTGCCCGTCGATCGCGTCCCGCCGCGTGCCCTTGCGCGGGCCGTCGAGCTCGCTGAGGTACATCGACGGCACATGGGTGATCTTGGCGGCGAGTGCTAGTCGGCCCATCGGTGTGTCTCCATCTCGTTGCTCCACGCATCCCGACCGAGCGGGATCGGGCCGGCGGGGTGCCTCGCTCCGCTCATGTCCCGCGGCCTCGGCCTGCGGCCGAGCCCTCCTCCTTTACTTCGCTGCGCGAGGCACCCCACCAGCCCGATCGGGCACCACGGTGGCAGGCCCAGGCCACCAGGGGGCCGGCGCAGCGAAGTAAAGGAGGAGGGTCGCGCCAGGCGCGACCCGGGGGACATGAGCGGAGTCGGCCCCCTGGTGGCCTGGGCCCGCTCGGCAAGTTGTTGCATCACACCCCCCAGTGCGGAATGTGGTGCGAGCCCAGCGACACCGCCACGTTCTTCGGCTCGAGGAAGACTTCGTAGCTCCAGGTGCCGCCTTCGCGCCCGGTGCCGCTGGCCTTGGTGCCGCCGAAGGGCTGGCGCAAGTCTCTGACGTTCTGGCTGTTGACGAAGCACATGCCAGCCTCGATGGCGGCGGCGACACGGTGCGCGCGGCCGAGGTTCTCGGTCCAGACGTAGCTGGACAGGCCGTACTGAATGTCGTTGGCGATGCGGATCGCGTCGGCCTCGTCGTCGAAGGGGATCAGGCAGGCCACCGGGCCGAAGATCTCGTCCTGGGCGATCTTCATGCGGTTGTCGACATCGGCGAACACCGTCGGCTGAACGAAGTTGCCCTGGGCCAGCGCGGGCGGCAGGTCCGGCGCATCGAGCCCGCCGCACAGCAGCGTCGCACCCTCCTTCGGCCCCAGCTCGATGTAGCTGCGCACCTTGGCGAGGTGAGCCTGGCTGATCATCGGGCCGATGATGGTCTTTTCGTCGAGTGGGTCGCCGACGCGGATCTTCCGCGCGCGCTCGGCGAACTTCTGCGCGAAGTCGGCATAGATGCTCTTCTGCACCAGGATGCGGCTGCCAGCGGTGCAGCGCTCGCCGTTGTTGCTGAAGATCATGAACACCGCGGCGTCGAGCGCACGCGGCAGGTCGGCGTCGTCGAAGATCACGAACGGGCTCTTACCGCCCAGTTCCATGCTGAACTTCTTCAGCCCGGCAGCCTGCACGATGCGGTTGCCGGTGGCGGTGCTGCCGGTGAAGCTGATCGCGCGCACGTCGGGGTGGGCGCACAGCGGCTCGCCGGCGTTCTTGCCGTAGCCGTGCACGATGTTCAGCACACCGGCCGGGATGCCGGCCTCCAGCGCCAGCTCGCCCAGGCGCGCGGCGCTCAGCGGCGACAGCTCGCTCATCTTCAGCACCGCGGTGTTGCCGAAGGCCAGCGCCGGCGCCACCTTCCAGGTCGCGGTCATGAAGGGCACGTTCCACGGGCTGATCAGCGCGCAGACGCCGACCGGGTGGTACAGCGTGTAGTTCAGGTGCGTCGGTGTTGGGTAGGTGTGGCCGTCGACACGCACGCACATCTCGGCGAAGTAGTGGAAGTTGTCGGCCGCGCGCGGCACCAGCTGCTTGCCGGTCTGCGCGATCACCTGGCCGGTGTCGGTGGTCTCGGTGCGGGCGATCTCCGGCACGTTGGCGGCGATCAGCTCGCCGAGCCTGCGCATCAGCTTCGCGCGCTCGGGCGCGGGCAGGCCGGCCCAGGTCGGGAACGCGGCCTTCGCCGCGGCCACCGCGGCGTTGACCTCGTCCGCGCCGCCGCTGGCCACCTCGGCCAGCACCTCCTGCGTGGCCGGGTTGACGGTCTCGAAGTACTGGCGGCTCTCCACCGGCTTGCCGTCTATCAGGTGCTGGATGCGCATGTCGATCTCGCTATCGTCCGAAAGTCTCGTCGCCGACGAGAGTGTTGACCAACCGGCCGATGCCGTCGATCTCGCAGACCACCTCGTCGCCGACGTTCACGTTGACCACGCCGTCGGGCGTGCCGGTGAGGATGATGTCGCCGGCCGCTAGCGTCATGAAGCTGCTCAGGTACTCGATCAGCGCCGGGATGTCGTTGACCATGTTCGCGGTGCTGCCTTGCTGCGTGACCTGGCCGTTGACGAGCGTACGCAGCGCCAGCGCATGCGGGTCGGGCACGTCGGCGGCGTCGACCAGCCAGGGCCCGAGCGCGGTGGCAGCGTCGCGGTTCTTCACGCGCAGGTTGGGCCGATACCAGTTCTCCAGGTAGTCGCGCACCGCGTAGTCGTTGCACACCGTGTAGCCGGCGACATGCTGCATCGCATTCGACCCGCGAGACACGGCGCGCGGTACGCCCGATCACCACCGCCAGCTCGCATTCGTAGTGCATGAACGCCACGCCGGCCGGCCGCCGTGTCACGCCGCGGTGGCCGACCAGCGCGCCGGGCGTCTTGAAGAAGACCAGCGGCTCGTCCTTCGTCGTGACGGTCAGCTCCTTGGCCAGCTCCTTGACGTGGTCGGCGTAGTTCAGGCCGAGCGCGATGATGGTGCCCGCCTCGACCGGCGGCAACCACACCACCTCGTGTTCGGCGAGCACCCGGCCATCGGCGAGCTGCAGGCCACCCTCGTGCGGCGTCGGCGCTGTGGATGGCGCCGGCGTAGGCGACTCGGGCGGTCCTCATGCCTCGGCCTCCAGGCGGCAGCGCAGCGTGCCGATGCCACCGACGGTGATCTCCACTGCCTGCCCGCGCACGCGCCTGCGGCACACCGTGAGCGCGGCCGAGCAGCAGCACATCACCCGGGTTCAGCGTCATGAACTCGCTGACGTCGGCGATCAGCGCAGCGACGCCGCGCACGCGCCCGGCGGTGCCGTGACGATGCACCGGCTCGCCGTCGACGCACACCTCCACCGCCAGCGCATCCGGATCGACCACCTGCGCAGCCGGCATCACCTGCGGGCCGAGCGGGCAGAAGCCGTCGCGCGCCTTCAGCCGCACCGAGGGGCGGTAATGCGCGGCCAGCGGCAGGCTGAAGTCGGCGGCGATCAGGTAGCCGGCGACATGTGACAGCGCATCGGCCGCTGCCACGCGGCAGGCCGTGCGGCCGATGACGATGGCCAGCGACGCGCCGACCTCCAGCGCCACCTCACCTTGCGGAACGACCACCACCGCACCGTCACCGGCCAGCGTGTGGCGCGGCTTGACCTCCAGCACCGGCGCACGCGGCGGCGCCTTGTGCGGCGGCTGGTGCGCGGCATCGCCCAGTGCCGCCAGCTGCGCCGGATCGTTGAGCAGAGCGCCGACCACCACGCCGCTGAAGCGGAATGGTGGAACGTCGAAATGCAGCGGCCAGGCGCTCATGCAGGTAGGCTCACCAGATCACTAAGATGTGAGTAATATATTTGCTAAGATGTGAGCATGTCAAGCCGCAAGCCGGCCCCTGCCCGGTCCGCCACGGCATCGCACGGCGGGTTCAAGCACCGCAACCTGCCGCTGCTGCTGCTGCAGGCGCGCGAAGGCGTGATCGCGCATTTCCGGCCGATCCTCAATGCCCACGGCGTCACCGAGCAGCAATGGCGCATCGTGCGTGCGCTGCTCGAGCAAGGCGCGCTGGAGCCGCGACAGATCGGCTCGGTGTGTCGCATCTCCAGCCCCAGCCTGGCCGGCGTGCTGGCGCGCATGGACGACCTGGGCCTGGTGCGCCGCGAGCGCATGGCCGAGGACCAGCGCCGCGTGATGGTCAGCCTGACCACGAAGAGCCGCAGCCTGGCGGCGACGATGGCACCACAGATCGAAGCGGTCTACGCGGCGATCGAATCGCACATCGGCGCCGACTTCATCGACCGCTTCTACGCGACGCTCGACGAACTGATCGAGATGCTCGGCGACGTGCCGGAGACGGAGCCCGACTGAGGCCGTCGCAGCGGACCTCCGATCGCTGGCGGGTCGGCGTCTCCGACGTGGAGCCGGTCTCGGCCCCGGGCCATGACCCATGCATCCGGGCGCGTGCAGCATCCTCCTTGCGTGGCCGCGGGACGATCACCATGTCGCATGGAGACTCCGCGAGGACTCGGCGGCTGACGCTGCCCAGCAGGAACTCGCCGAGCGTCGACCGGCCCTGCTTGCCGGCCACGATCAGGTCCGCACCCACGCTGCGGGCGTGCCGCAGCGTCGACCACACCGGCTGCCCGTGGATCGCCGCGAACTCGGTGGCGGTGCCGCCGAGGCCGAGTCCGCCGGCCTGGCGCCGCATTCGTGCAACGGCCGCCGCTTCCTGCCGCGCGCGGGATGCGCGGATGACCTGCTCGGGCACTTCGGCTTCACGCAGCACGGCTTCGCGGTGGGACTGGATCGCATGGAACATCCGGATGCCGCCGCCGCGCGCGAACCGCGCAGCGACCTGCACGGCAACGTCCGAGGTGTCCGTGAAGTCCACCGGCACCATCACCCGTCCATACGCGCCCTCGACCGGCGTCCTGACGACCAGTACCGGGCAGCGGCAGATTCGCAGAAGGCGGTCGACGGTGCTTCCGCCCAGCATGGCCTTGAGCCGTGCACGGCCGCGCTGGCCGAGCACGAGCAGATCGGCTCGTTCCGACGCACGCAGCAGGGTCTCGAGCGGCTCGCCGACCATGACCTCCGCACGTGCATCGACGTCATAGCGGCCGGTGATCTCGACCGCGAAGCGGCGCAGCGATTCCCACGCCTGCGCGGCCTTGAGATCGATGTCGATCGACGGCGTGAACCACTCCCGCAGCGGCCTGCAGCCGGCGGGATCGAGGACATGCACGAGGTGCAGGCTGGCGCCATGTTCGTGCGCCAACCAGCCCGCTCGGCGCACGGCGTTGTTGCCATCGATCGAAAAGTCGGTGGCCACCAGAATCGTGTTGAAGGGTGTCATCTGGGTTGCTCTCGCGACCGGGGTGGATCGGGGCGCGCGGGCTAGATCGCGTAGTCGCCGCTCGCCTCGGGCTGAAAGAGGACGGCCAGAATCTCGGCCGCTCGTTCATGCCCTGCCGGCGTCGACCATCGCGCGACACCGCCCACTGTCTGGCCGAGCAGGCTGGTCCCGACCGGAGACAGCACCGAGATGAACCCGGCCGCAGGCTCCGCATCGACGGGATAGCACAGCGTGAGCTTGCTGCGCTGACAGGACTCACGGTCCAGCAGCAGCACCTGCGAGTACATCGTCACCACGTCGGGCGCGATCTGCCGCGACGGCACGATCGCGCAGGCGTCGAGCACGTGTTCGATGGCCAGGCGAGGGGCAGGGGAACCGTCGACACGCCTGTCGCGGCGTGCGAGGTTCAGGAGTCGAGCATGGTCGAGTTCAGTGAGCGTTCGCTCGAGTGCGAGGACTTCCACGAGGCGTTCCTTCAGTCATGGGCGCGCCGGCCGATCGCCGGCGCACGCCGTCGCGCGGGCTGGTGGCCCGGCGATCTGAGGTGTGCGCAAACAGGGTGGAAGAGATCGCCGGGCTCAGTGATGTGCGGCCGGCAGACGGGTTCGTGTCCCCGCCCGGGCCCGCACAGCAGGCCCACGCGGCCCGCCGGCAACAGGCGTTACCGCCTGGCAGGCTGCGCTGCAACGAGCCGCGGGGGTGGGAATCGAACACATGCGGCGACTCTAGTGAGATGGCCTCGTTCGTGCAAACGGGCGGCGACAAGTCGCACTGCGGCGTGGGCGTATTGCGCCGATGGGCGTCCCGGTCCACGGGCACCCGGCGCAGTGCCGCATCATCGGCCTGCGCGCTCGAACTCCTGCTCCAGCACCTGCTCCACCGGCACCGGCGTGAAGCCCGGCAGCCGCTTGACGAGCAGCGTCCACACCAGCGCATAGGCCGCCGTCAGCGCCAGCATCGCGCCGAAGGGGCCGTAGATGTCCTCGGCCTTCATCGTCGGCGGCGTGATGTACCAGATCGCGACGAAGATGCCGACCGAGGCCAGCAGTAGCGGCAGCGGGAAGAACGGCACCTTGTAGGCACGCGGCAGGTCGGGCCGTCGAATGCGAAGCACCACGACCGACAGGTTGATCAGCAGGTAGGCCACGCCCCAGGAACACACCGCCGCCAGCACCAGCGGCATGATGCGGTCGAGGTTGCCCCGGATCAGCACGGTGTGCACGATCGGGATCGCCGCGGCGACGACGATGCCCACCACCGGGCTGCCGTACTTCGGGTGCAGCTTTGCGAAGGCCTGCGGCAGCGCGCCGTCGCGCGCCATGCCGCAGAGGATGCGCGGCAGTGCCGCCATCAGGGTGTTGATGGTCGCCGCGCCGGCGAGCAGGAAGGCGATGCCGAGCCAGAACTTGCCGGCCGGGCCCATCACGGCCTGCGCGAACTGCGGGATCGCGTCGGGCGTCTCCAGCAGGTGCACCGCGCCGTCGGGCGTCACCGCGACGTTCGGCACCTGGCGTGCCATCGCCGCGCCCCACACCACCATGCACAGCCAGACCAGCATCAGGCCGAGGAACATCGCGCGCGGGATGTTGCGCTGCGCGTTGCGCAGTTCCGGCGCCAGTGGCGTGACGAACTCGATGCCGAGGAACATGAACATCGCCATGCCGACCAGCGACATCACCGCGAAGGCGTCGTTGCCGATCTGCGAGGCGCCGGCGAAACCTTGCAGCGGCACCTGTGCCGGCTGCAGCAGCCCGCCGAGGCCGAAGATCATCAGCGTCAGCCACATGCAGGCGGTCAGCACGATCTCGACACGCGCGAAGGCCCGGATGCCGAAGTAGTTGAGCAGCGCGAACAGCAGCACCATCGCGACGCCGACCGCCCAGGTGGCGTCGTGCGCGACCAGCAGTTCTTGCACGGCGTCGAAGTTGACCGTCGCCATCAGCCCGCTGAGGATGGTCTCGGCGGTGCCGGCGAACACGTGCACCAGCATGTAGGCGGCGAGGGTGCCGGTGATCGCCGCGACGCGGCCCAGCCCGCAGGCGATGTAGTCGTAGACCGAGCCGGCGGTGGGCATCATCGCCGCGGCCTCGGCGAAGGTGGTGGCCTGCAGCAGCATCAGCAGCAGCGCGATACCCATCGCGATGAAGAAGCTGCTGCCGCCGATCGAGAAGCCGGTGCTGGCGGTCAGGATGACCGGGCTGGCCATCACCAGGCCGACCGTGGTGGCCAGCGCGGTCGGAAAGCCCAGCACGCCGCGCGCAAGCTGGGCCCGGATTGATTCGTCGAGGTTCATGGTCGCCCGATTGTCGGCGGCGACGGCCATGTTCAGCGCGCGCTGCGTCGCCCCGCCACGACCGGCTCGCGGTAGCCCAGGCTGGCCGACAACTGCGTCGCCGCGTCGCGCACCGCGGCCGCCATCGGTGACGACCAGGCCGAGGGGAAGTGGTCCTGGTGGCCGAGCATGGTGATCACCAGGGCCACCTCACCCTCGTGGTCGCGCACCGGCGCACTGAACGCGTTGACGCCGGGGATGGGCCGGCCGGCGGCACGCGTCACGCCGTGCGCCTGCAACTCGGCCTGCGCCGGGCCGCGTTCGGCGTCGAGCTGCGCCGGTGTCAGGGCCAGCTGCGGGCCGCCACTGGCCAGGCCGTCGAGCGCGGCGCCCTGGTTGCCACCATTCGAGCCGCCGAGCGGCCCGCCCAGCGCCTGCAGCAGCCGCTCGCGCGGCAGCGCCCCGGCGAAGGCGCGTCCGGTGGCGGTGCCGAACATCGACATCACCGTGCCGGCGCGCATCGCCACGTGCAGCGGCTGGCGTGCCTCGATCAGCCGCACCACGGTCGGCCCGAAGTTGCCCCACACCGCCAGCGCGACGGCCTGGCCGGTGGCCGCGGCCAGCGCCTCGGCCACCGGCACGGCGGCCTTGATCGGGTCGAGCTGGAACAGGCAGGTCAGGCCGATGCGCAGCGCCGCCGGCCCGAGCGCATAACGCCCGCTGCTCGCCTCCTGCTGTACCAGGCCCAGCTTGCCGTAGCTGACCAGGTAGGGATGGGCGCGCGACGGTGGCAGGCCGGCCTGGGCCGCCAGGTCCTTCAGCGTCATCGGCGCCGGGTGCTCGGCCATCGCCAGCAGCAGCCGGCCGCCGACCTCCACCGACTGCACGGCGCGCTGCTCGCGCGGCGCTTCTTCCTGGGTGTCGTGGGCCGTCTTGCGCATGAATCCGACTCTAACAAATGCGTTTGCAATTGACAAATGTCGAGTTAGCCAGCAAACTTGTTCGCCATTCGCAAATCGCCAGCCCGAGGACGCCCGCATGAACACCAAGGCCTTTGCCAGCCACGCCGACACCGAGGAGAAGAAGGTCACCTTCGAGCAGCTCTCCGAGCACGCCTGGGCCTACACCGCCGAGGGCGACCCGAACACCGGCATCGTGATCGGCGACGACGCGGTGCTGGTGGCCGACACGCAGGCCACGCCGGCGATGGCGGCCGACGTGATCCGCCGCATCCGCGAGGTGACCGACAAGCCGATCAAGTACGTGGTGCTGACCCACTACCACGCGGTGCGCGTGCTCGGCGCCTCGGCCTACCAGCCGCAGCAGATCCTGGCCAGCCAGGACACCTACGACCTGATCGTCGAGCGCGGCGAGGCCGACAAGGCCAGCGAGATCGGCCGCTTCCCGCGCCTGTTCCGCAACGTCGAGACGGTGCCGGCCGGCATGACCTGGCCGACCATCACCTTCAGCGGCAGGATGACGCTGTGGCTGGGCAAGCTCGAAGTGCAGTTGCTGCAGCTGGGCCGTGGTCACACCAAGGGTGACACCGTGGTCTGGCTGCCCGGCGAGAAGACGCTGCTGTCGGGCGACCTGGTCGAGTTCGACGCCACGCCCTATGCCGGCGACGCCTACTTCAGTGACTGGCCGCAGACGCTGCAGAACATCGCCGCGCTGAAGCCCAGCGCACTGGTGCCCGGCCGCGGCCCGGCGCTGAAGGGCGAGGCGCAGGTCGGCAAGGGCCTGGAGGTCACGCGCAGCTTCGTCTCCGACCTCTATGCCAGCGTGAAGGCCGGCGCCGCCGCCGGCAAGGACCTGAAGACCGTCTACCGCGAGACCTACGCGGCGCTGAAGCCGAAGTACGGCAGCTGGGTGATCTTCGACCACTGCATGCCCTTCGACGTGACGCGCGCCTACGACGAGGCGACGCAGTACCGTGACCCACGCGTCTGGACCGCCGAGCGCGACCGCCAGATGTGGGAGACGCTGGAGAGCTGAACCGTGCATTCGACCTTCAGCTACCCGACCTTCGAGTACCTCCGGCCAGCCGAGCTGGACGCCGGCTCGCCGGCACACCGGCCGGTGGTGGTGGTCGGCGCCGGCCCGGTCGGCCTGAGCGCGGCCACCGAACTGGCGCAGCGCGGCCAGCCGGTGCTGCTGCTCGACGACGACGTCACCGTCAGCGTCGGCTCGCGGGGTCTGTGCTACGCCAAGCGCACGCTGGAGATCCTCGACCGCCAGGGCTGCGGCCAGAAGCTGATCGACAAGGGCGTGACCTGGAACGTCGGCCGCACCTTCTTCGACAGCGACGAGGTGTTCAGCTTCAACCTGCAGCCCGAGCCCGGCCACGAGCGCCCGGGCATGGTCAACCTGCAGCAGTACTACCTGGAGCAGTACCAGGTCGAGCGGGCGCGCGAGCTGCCGAACCTGGAGATGCGCTTCCGGCACAAGGTGGTGAAGGTCGAGCCGCACGGCCGCGGCGCCACGCTGCAGGTCGAGACGCCCGACGGCACGTTCACGCTCGGCTGCGACTGGCTGATCGTCTGCGACGGCGCACGCAGCCCGATCCGCCGCCAGCTCGGCCTGGAGGTCGAGGGCAAGGTGTTCCAGGACCGCTTCCTGATCGCCGACGTGGTGATGAAGGCCGACTTCCCGGCCGAACGCTGGTTCTGGTTCGACCCACCGTTCCACCGCGGGCAGAGTGTCCTGCTGCACCGCGAGGCCGACAACGTCTGGCGCATCGATTTCCAGCTCGGCTGGGACGCCGACCCCGAGGAAGAGAAGAAGCCGGAGAAGGTGATCCCACGCATCCAGGCGATGCTCGGCGCGCAGCACGAGTTCGAGCTGGAGTGGGTCAGCGTCTACACCTTCCAGTGCCGGCGCATGGCGAGCTTCCGCCACGGCCGTGTGCTGTTCGCCGGCGACTGCGCGCACCAGGTCAGCCCGTTCGGCGCGCGCGGCGCGAACTCCGGCATCCAGGACGCCGACAACCTCGGCTGGAAGCTGAAGGCGGTGATCGATGGCGTTGCGCCGGAGTCGCTGCTCGACAGCTACAGCGACGAGCGTGCTTTCGCCGCCGACGAGAACCTGCTGAACTCGACCCGCTCGACCGACTTCATCACGCCCAAGAGCGCCGTCTCGAAGCTGTTCCGCAACGCGGTGCTGGGGCTGGCCAAGCAGCACCCGTTCGCGCGCGCGCTGGTCAACTCGGGGCGGCTGTCGGTGCCGGCGACGCTGAGCGAGTCGGCACTGAACACGCCCGACGCCGAGCCCTTCGAAGGCTGGATGCAACCCGGTGCGCCGCTGGACGACGCGCCGGTGGTGATGAACGGCCAGTCGCACTGGCTGCTGCGCGAGCTGGCGAGCACCGGCCACGACGGCTTCACGCTGCTGGTGTTCGGCGATGCACCGATCGCCCTGCCCGCTCCGCCGGCTTTGCCGGTGCCACTGGCCGTGCGCCGCGTGAAAGCGCCGGGCAGCGCGGTGGTCGCCGGCGACATGGTCGACGCCGACGGGCACGTGGCGCGCCGGCTCGACGGCCGGCCCGGCACTGTCTACCTGCTGCGCCCCGACCAGCATGTCGCCGCGCGCTGGCGTGGCTACGATGCAGGCGCCGTCCAGGCCGCGCTGCGGCGTGCGCTGGGCCTGCACTGAATCGCGAGGAACCTCCACCATGAGCACCCTGGTGACCACGCCGAACTTCGGCATCCCCGGCCAGCGTTACCGCCAGGCCTACACGCCGGGCGACGACTTCTACGAGGCGCTGATCGACACCCACCGCGGCCTGAGCGACGAACAGAGCCAGTTGCTCAACGCCCGCCTCGTGCTGCTGCTGGCCAACCACATCGGCGACCTGCGCGTGCTGCGCGAGGCGCTGGCGGCGGCGCGCGAAGGCGCCTGAGCCGATTCCGATTCCATCGAAGGAACCCACCATGCTGAAGATCGACCGCATCCACCACGTCGCCTACCGCTGCAAGGACGCCAAGGAAACCGTCGAGTGGTACGGCAAGATGCTCAAGATGGGCTTCGTGCTCGCCATCGCCGAGGACCAGGTGCCCTCGACGAAGGAGCCCGACCCCTACATGCACATCTTCCTCGACGCCGGCGGCGGCAACGTGCTGGCCTTCTTCGAGCTGCCGACCAAGCCGACCATGGGCCGCGACCCGAACACGCCGGAATGGGTGCAGCACATCGCATTCCGCGTGAAGGACCGTGCGACGCTGCTCGAGTACAAGGCGCACCTGGAAGCCAACGGCGTCACGGTGCTGGGCGTGACCGACCACGGCGCCTTCCACTCGATCTACTTCTTCGACCCCAGCGGCCACCGTGTCGAGCTGGCCTGTCCGGACCCGGACGAGGCGGCGATGCTCGAGCGCATGGACGCGGTGAAGTGGCAGATGCTGGAAGACTGGAGCAAGACCAAGCGTGCGCCGAAGCATGCCGCCTTCCTGCACGAGCGCGAGTTCAAGCAGTGAGCGGCCCGGCGACGATCGACGCCACGCACGATCCGGCGCTGGCGAGTTGGGTCGAGTCGGCCAACGTCGCCGACTGCGATTTCCCGATCCAGAATCTGCCGTTCGGCCGATTCCGTACGAGCACGAACGAGGACTGGCGCATCGGCGTCGCGATCGGCGACCAGGTGCTGGACCTGCGCGCCACCGGCTTGATAGCCCACGCCGACATGCACCGCCTGATGTCCTCGACACCCTCGGCGCGGCGCACACTGCGCGCGGCGCTGTCGCAGGGGCTGCGCCGCGGCAGCGCACAGGAAGGCGCGTGGCGCCACGCCCTGCATGCGATGGCCCGCGTCGAGCTGGGCCTGCCCTGCCCCATCCGCAACTACACCGACTTCTACGTCGGCATCCACCACGCGACCGCGGTCGGCAAGCTGTTCCGGCCCGACAACCCGCTGCTGCCCAACTACAAGTGGGTGCCGATCGGCTACCACGGCCGCGCCTCGTCGATCATTGCCAGCGGCCAGCCGCTGCGGCGGCCGCGCGGTCAGGTGGCGGGCGACCCGGCGCCACGGCTGGCGACAACACAACGCCTCGATCACGAACTCGAACTCGGCTTCCTGATCGGCACCGGCAATGAACTCGGCGAACCGATCACGATCGACCACGCCGAGGACCACCTGTTCGGCGTGACCCTGTTCAACGACTGGTCGGCGCGCGACGTGCAGCCCTGGGAGTACCAGCCGCTCGGCCCCTTCCTGGCGAAGAACTTCGCCAGCACCGTGTCGCCGTGGATCGTGACGATGGAAGCGCTGGCGCCGTTCCGTGCGCCCTTTGCGCACCCGCAAGGCGACCCGCAGCCGCTGCCCTACCTCGACGGCGCCGCCAACCGCGCCGCCGGCGCGCTGGACATCGCACTCGAAGTGCGCCTGCAGACCGCCGCGATGCGCGAGGCCGGCGCGGCACCGGTGGTGATCTCGCGCAGCAATGCGGCGGAAGCGGCCTACTGGACCGCCGCGCAGCTGGTCGCGCACCACACGGTCAACGGCTGCAACCTGCAGAGCGGCGACCTGCTCGGCTCGGGCACGCTGTCCGGCCCGCGCCCCGGCGAGTCGGGCTCGCTGCTGGAACTCAGCGGTGGTGGCAAGCAGCCGATCACCCTGCCCAACGGCGAGCAGCGGAGCTTCCTCGAAGACGGCGACACGCTGATCCTCGCCGGCCACTGCGCACGCGCCGGTGCGCGGCGCATCGGCTTCGGCACCTGCAGCGGCACGGTGCTGCCAGCGGCGCCACTCAGCGCGGGCTGAGCGCCTCTTCGCGCCAGGCCTGCGGCGTGCTGCCGCAGTGCTGTCGGAACACGCGGATGAAGTAGCCGGGCGAGGCGTAGCCGCAAGCCCAGGCGATCTCCTTCACCGCCAGCTCGGTCTCGGCCAGCAGGTGCTGTGCGCGCTCGATGCGCAGCCGGTTGATGCGCGCGAGCAGGTGCTCGCCGGTGACGGCGCGGAACTGCTGCGCGAGGTGATCGGCGCTGCAGCCCGACTGCTGCGCCAGGCGCTGCACGCTCAGGCCTGGGTCGCCGAGCTGGTTCTGCAGCAGCACACGAAGCCGTGCGATCAGCGCCGGCTCGGCGGGTGCGCCGGCATCGTCGCCATCCTCCAGCGCCTGCAGCGTTCCAGCCACGGCCGCGGCCACCAGCGCGCGGGCCTGCGCTTCGCCGCGTGCGCTGGCGGGGCCGAGCCGGGCCGCATCGCGCAGCCAGTCGTGCACTGGGCGCGCCTGCGCATGCTGGCGCACCTCCAGGTGCGCGATGCCCGGCCGCCCCGGCTCGCGCTCGCACGCGACGTGGCAGCGCAGCTGCGTGCCTTCGGAGTACAGCACCAGGTTGGCGAAGCGCTGCGCGCGCGAGCGGCCATCGTCACCCACCAGCTCGTCGTGGCGCAACTGCGGCGGCACCAGCAGCGCCTCGCCGGCACGCAGCCGGCAGCCGCCGTCGGGGAAGCGGAACTCGGTCCAGCCGGCGACCTGCAGGAAAAGCTCCGGCGCGAGGTGGAAGTGCCCCTCGCCACGGCCGGTGGGCGCGCTGGCCGCCGCGGGCAGGTGCAGCGGCAGCACGCCTCGGCTGGCCGCGTCATGGAACGCCAGCATCGCGTGGTGCAGTTCGTCGGCGGAGGACCGGATTTGTGTCATCGATACCGGATTTCTGTCATCGCGGGCGCTTGGCTGCCGCTCGGCGCGAGCCTAACCTTTGCCCGCCATGAAGACCCACATTTCTGTCATCGTCTGGAACGAATTCCAGCACGAACGCGAGAACCCTGCCGTCGCCGCGATCTATCCCGACGGCCTGCACCAGACCATCGCCAGCGCCTTGCGCCGCACGCCGGCGCTGGCGGCGACCGGCACGGCCACGCTGGAGGTCGGCACCGCGACGCTGGCCGAACCCGAGCACGGCCTGTCGGAAGCGCGCCTGGCCGCCTGCGACGTGCTGGTCTGGTGGGGCCACAAGGCGCACGACCAGGTGAGTGACGCAGTGGTCGAGCGGGTGCAGCGGCGCGTGCTCGAAGGCATGGGCCTGGTGGTGCTGCACTCGGGCCATTTCTCGAAGATCTTCCGCCGCTTGATGGGCACGAACTGCTCGCTGAAGTGGCGCGAGGCCGACGAGCGCGAGCGGGTCTGGGTGGTCGAGCCCTCGCATCCGATCGCCGCCGGGCTGGGCGAACATTTCGAGCTGCCCGCCGAGGAGATGTACGGCGAGCGCTTCGACATCCCCAAACCCGAGAGCACGGTGTTCATCTCCTGGTTCGAGGGCGGCGAGGTGTTCCGCTCCGGTTGCTGCTGGGAGCGTGGCCACGGCCGCGTCTTCTACTTCCGCCCCGGCCACGAGGCCTACCCGACCTACCACGATGCCAACGTGCAGCGGGTGCTGGCCAACGCGGTGCGCTGGGCGGCGCCGCGGGTGAACATCGTCGACAGCTGCCCGATGTCGCCGCCGCTGGAACCCATCGCCGCCAAGCAAGGCGGCTTCGCCCGCGTCGGCATCGTGCAGGGCAAGGGAGACATCGAATGAGCGGCACCGCGACGACGACGAGCCCGCGCAAGCTGCGCATCGGCGTGGTCGGCCTGGGCATCGGCCGCATGCACATCGAGGGCTGGCGCGAGCATCCGCAGGTCGAGGTGGTGGCGATCGCCGACGCCGACGCCAGGCGCCTGGCCGAGATCGGCGATCGTTTCGGCATCACCCACCGCCACGCCAGCGCGGCGGCGATGCTGGAGGCGCACACGCTGGACGCCGTCAGCATCTGCACGCCGAACAAGTTCCACCGCGAGCTGACGCTGCTGGCGCTGGAGCGTGGCTGCCACGTGCTGTGCGAGAAGCCGATGGCGATGAACGCCGCCGAGGGCCGCGAGATGCTGGCGGCCGCGCAGCGCGCCGGCCGCCGGCTGATGATCAACTTCTCCTACCGCTTCTCGGCGCAGTCGCGTGCGCTGAAGGCGCAGGTCGATGCCGGCGTGTTCGGCGAGTTCTACTTCGGCCGCAGCGTCTGGCACCGGCGGCGCGGCATGCCCGGCTTCGGCGGCTGGTTCGGCAGCAAGGCGCTGGCCGGCGGCGGGCCGCTGATCGACCTGGGCGTGCACCGGCTCGACCTGGCGCTGTGGCTGATGGGCTACCCGAAGCCGACCTGGGTGATGGGCAGCACCTACGACCCGATCGCCCGCGCCGCTGCCGCGCAGGCCGGCAAGGCCTTCGACGTCGAGGACCTGGCCACCGCGTTCATCCGCTTCGACAACGGCGCCAGCCTGGTGCTGGAAGCCTCCTGGGCGGCGCACATCGCCGAGGCCGAGCTGATGGAGACCCGACTGCTCGGCACGCGTGCCGGGCTGCTGCAGAAGAACCTCGATGAAGGCTACCGCTTCGACGCGCAGATCTTCAGCGACCAGCACGGCACGCCGATGGACCAACGCGTGCACCCGAACACCGCCACCGCACCGTCGGCGATGCACGACTTCGCACAGGCCATCCTCACCGACACGCCGCACCCGGCCGGCGCCGACGAGGGCCTGCGGGTGACGGAGATCCTCGACGCGATCTATGCCAGCGCGGCCAGCGGCGCGCCGGTGAAGTTGTGAGTTCGTGAGCACCATCGATCCGGCCGATCTCGCGCTGGCGCCGGCCGTCGCCGGTGAACAGCCGGCGCCACGCCGCCTGTCGCTGGCCCGCCGCGCCAGCCGCGTCCACTTCGCCGCGCTGGGCGTGCTCGGCGGCGCCTGGGGCGTGCACATCCCGTCGGTCAAGACTCAGTACGGGCTGGGCGAGGGCATGCTGTCGCTGGTGCTGTTCGCGATCGCCGGCGGCGCGGTGACCTCGCTGTTCTTCGCCGGCCGCACCATCGGCCGGCTCGGCGCGCGCCGTGCGCTGCTGCTTGGCGCGGCCGTCATGGCGGCGTCGCTGGCGCTGGTGCTGCACTGGCCGTCGCTGCCCTGGCTGCTGCCGAGCATGGTGCTGTTCGGCGCTGCGATGAGCCTGTACGACGTCGCCATCAACAGCGAGGGCACCGCCCTGGAGAGCGCCAGCGGCCGCGCGATCATGGGCGGCCTGCACGGCATGTTCAGCGTCGGCGGCATGGCCGGCGCGGCGCTGGCCGCCGCGCTGCTGCGCGCCGGCGTCACGCCGGCGCTGCAACTGGCGGCGATCGCCGGCGCGGTGGCGCTGGCCGTGCTGCTCGCAGCGCGCTACATGCTCGACGCGCACCCGCAGGACGCCGCGGCGACGGAGCAGGCCCACTTCGCCTGGCCACGCGGCGCGCTGCTGGTCATCGGCCTGCTGATCTTCGCCGGCATGACCGCCGAGGGCGTGATGTACGACTGGTGCGTGCTCTACCTGAAGCAGGAGATCGGCCTGCCGCAGGCGCAGGCCGGCATCGGCTTCGCGATCTTCTCGGCGGCGATGGCAGCGGCACGCTTCGGCGGCGACGCGCTGCGCGCGCGTGTCGCCGAAGCCCGGCTGCTGCGCGGCGGCGCCGTGCTGGCCGGCGTCGCGATGGCCACCCTGCTCGTGGTCGGCAACTCCTGGGTCGCGCTGCTCGGCTACGCGCTGGTCGGCATCGGCCTGGCGCTGGTCGTGCCCATCCTGTTCAACGCCGCGACGCGGGTGCCCGGTGTCAGCCGCGCGGCGGCGATCGCCTCGGTCTCGTCGATCGGCTACAGCGGCTTCCTGATCGGCCCGCCGCTGATCGGCAGCGTCGCACAGGCGGTCTCGCTGACGGCGGCGATGTCGCTGGTGGTGGTGGCGATGGCGGCACTCGCGCTCGGCGCCCGCCGCATCGGCTGAGCACCGCCGCGCCGACGCTCGCCGGCGATGCGAGCATTCCCTAGTATCGGCATCCCAAAGCGTTTTGAAGAATTGCCAAACCGCTTTGAGAAGACGCGAGCGATGCCGCACTTCGCCGACACGATGCCGTCGTCGCCCTGGTTGCCGGGCGACCCCCAGCTCGCCCGTCTGTGGCTGGCATTGCAGCAGCGTCACGCCGCGGCGAGCGACTGGCCGGCCTTCGACCAGCGCCTGCGCAGCCACCTCGGCACGCTGCGCGACGAGCTCGCGAAGCTCTACGGCGAGCGCCACGACTTCGAGCCCTTCCTGGTCGACCTGCTCGGCCAGTGCTTCGCCGCCTGGCAGTCGCGCGAGCCCGCGCTGAAGGCGCTCGACGCGCGCCGCGAGCACGAGCCCGACTGGTTCCATTCGAACCGCATGCTCGGCGGTGTCTGCTACGTCGACCTGTTCGCCGGCAGCTTCGCCGGTGTCGAGGCCAGCATCCCGTACTTCCAGGAACTGGGCCTGAGCTACCTGCACCTGATGCCGCCCTTCCTGGGCCCCGAGCCGCACAGCGATGGCGGCTACGCGGTCAGCAGCTACCGGCAGACCAGCACGAAGCTGGGCAACATCGACGAGCTGCGCCACCTCGCGGCAAAGCTGCGCGAAGCCGGCATCTCGCTGGTGCTCGACTTCGTCTTCAACCACACCGCCGACGAGCATGAGTGGGCCGTCGCCGCGGCTGCCGGCGACCCGCGCTACCGCGACTTCTTCTTCATCTTCCCCGACCGCACCGAGCCCGACCGCTACGAACGCACGCTGCGCGAGATCTTCCCCGACGAGCATCCCGGCGCGTTCTCGCAGCTGGCCGACGGCCGCTGGGTCTGGACCACCTTCCACAGCTACCAGTGGGACCTGAACTACGCCAACCCGTCGGTGTTCGCGGCGATGGCCGGCGAGATGCTGTTCATCGCCAACCTCGGCGTCGAGTTCCTGCGCATGGACGCAGTGGCCTTCATCTGGAAGCGCCTGGGCACCGGCTGCGAGAACCTGCCCGAGGCGCACACGCTGCTGCGGGCCTACAACGCGCTGGCGCGCATCGCCGCGCCGTCGCTGCTGTTCAAGAGCGAGGCCATCGTGCACCCGGACGACGTGGTCAAGTACATCGCGCCGGCGGAGTGCCAGGTCTCGTACAACCCGCTGCAGATGGCGCTGCTGTGGAACACGCTGGCCACGCGCGAGGTCAACCTGCTGCAGCAGGCGCTGGAGAACCGTCACGCGCTGCCTGCGGGCACGGCCTGGGTCAACTACGTGCGCAGCCACGACGACATCGGCTGGACCTTCGCCGACGAGGACGCCGCGCAGTTCGGCATCAAGGGCTTCGACCACCGCCAGTTCCTCAACCGCTTCTACGTGAACCGCTTCCCCGGCAGCTTCGCGCGCGGCGTGCCCTTCCAGGACAACCCGGCCACCGGCGACTGCCGCATCAGCGGCACCTGCGCCTCGCTGTGCGGGCTGGAGCAGGGCGACCCGCACGCGGTCGCGCGCATCCTGCTGCTCTACGGCATCGTGCTGTCGGCCGGCGGCATCCCGCTGATCTACCTCGGCGACGAGATCGGCATGCTCAACGACATGGGCTACCTGGCCGACACCGGCAAGGAAGGCGACAGCCGCTGGGTGCACCGCCCGCCACGCTCGGCACTGCGCCACGCGCAGCGCGACGACCCGGCCAGCGACGCAGGCCGCATCCACCGCGGCCTGCGCCGGCTGATCGTGCAGCGTGGCGCGACGCCGGCCTTCGCCGGCGGCCAGCTGATCGGCTTTCGCGCCAAGAACGCCAGCGTGCTGGGCTTCACACGCCCGCACCACGACGGCGACGTGCTGGTGCTGGCCAACTTCAGCGAGCACGAGCAGGGCGTCAGCGCCGAGGTGCTCTCGGCGATGCCCGACAGCGCCGCCGATCTGATCAGCGGGTCACGCATCGGACTGCGCGGCGGCCTGGCGCTGGCGCCCTACCAGATGCTCTGGCTGCAGATCGGGCACTGAAGGCCGGGCGTTAACATGCGCACCGTCGGCGTGACGAGACCCGAGGTCTCGATCGCCTTTCGCTCGATGGCAGTCCCTGGGTCGAGCCCCCTTCGCTCCCTGTCGCCCGCTTGGGCGAACGACGCTCCATCGTTGCCATGTCCATCAACCTGAAGGCGCTGTCTGCCCGGCTCGGCCTGTCGCCGACCACGGTGAGCCGTGCGCTCAGCGGCTACAGCGACGTCAGCCCGGCCACGCGCGAACGTGTGCAGCAGGCGGCGCGCGAACTCGGCTACCAGCCCAACCGCGCGGCTCGCCAGGTCGCGCTCGGCCGCGCCGACGCGGTCGGCATCGTCTACCCGCCGGCCAGCGAGTTCCTCGGCAACCCATCGTTCCGCGAGACGCTGGAGGGGCTGGCCCACGTGCTCGAGCAGAGCGAGTGCGACCTGCTGCTGGCCGCAGCGCCGCGGCAGAACGAACTGCGCGTCTACGACCGCATGGTGCGCGGCCGGCGTGTCGACGCGCTGGTCGTCGCCCACACGCTGCGCGAGGACCCGCGCATCGCCTACCTGCAGCAGGCCGGCTTCCCGTTCGTCGCCTACGGGCGCACCGAACATCCCGACAGCTTCCCCTGGCTGGACTTCGACAACGAGGTCGGCTCGCGGGTGGCGGTGCAGCGGCTGGTCGCGCTCGGCCACCGGCGCATCGCCTACGTGCACGTGCCGCTGAGCTACAACTTCGCCCACCAGCGCCACGTCGGCTTCCTCGCCGCGCTGGCCGAAGCCGGCATCGCGGCCGACCCGACGCTGGTGATCGGCGGCAGCATGGACCGCCGCGCCGGCTACGCTGCCGCGCTGCAGTTGCTGGCACTGCCGCAGCGGCCGACGGCGGTGATCGTCGACAACAACCTCGGCGGCGTCGGGCTGATCCGCGCCCTGCTCGATCACGGCGTGGCCGTCGGCCGCGAGATGTCGGTGATCGTCAACGAAGGCGTGCCCGAGGACACCTTGTTCGCCGGCCTCACGGTCGCCGCGGTGCGCCAGCCCACGCCTTATCGCTCGGGCCAGACGCTCGGCGAGATGGCGATCGCGCTGGTCGAGCGCAAGCCGCTCGAGCAGATCCAGGTGCTGCGCCAGCCGGAGTTCTCCGGCGGCAATTCGATCGGCCCGCCTCCGGGCTGACCCCCTTCCCGACCGGCCCTGACGCCGGGCGCGCCGCGCGCCAACCGGGAAAATACGGGGTGACTCTCAAAGCGGTTTGGATAGCATCCAAATCGCTTTCGGGATAGAACACTGTGACATGAAGCACGCCCCAGAGAACGTGCTCGACGACCCGACCGAGGCCTGCCGGCGCAGCGTTCGCCGCTGCGGGCCACGGTCAGCCTGACCCTGATCGGAGACACGGAATGAAAGCAACCCTTACCCAGCTCGTCGCCGCGGCGGCGCTCACCCTCGGCGCGCTGCCCGGCGCGCTGGCCGCCACGATCACCATCTCCTGCGGCTCCAACGCCGCCGACCTGGAGTGGTGCGGCAAGTACGCCGAAGAGTGGGGCAAGAAGGCCGGCCACACGGTGAAGATGTACACCCCGCCGGCCAGCACCACCGACAACCTGGCGCTGCTGCGCCAGCAGTTCGCCGCCAAGTCGGCCGACATCGACGTGCTGATGATCGACGTCGTCTGGCCCGGCGTGATCAAGGACCACCTGGTCGACCTGAAGAAGTACAGCAAGGGCGCCGAGGCGGCGCACTTCCCGGCCATCGTCGCCAACAACACCGTCGACGGCAAGCTGCTCGGCATGCCGTTCTTCACCGATGCCGGCCTGCTGTTCTACCGCAAGGACCTGCTCGAGAAGTACCAGCTCAAGGCCCCGGCCACCTGGGCCGACCTGGAAGCCGCGGCGAAGAAGGTCATGGACGGCGAGCGCAAGGCCGGCGTGGCCGACTTCCAGGGCTTCGTGTTCCAGGCCAAGGCCTATGAAGGCCTGACCTGCGACGCGCTCGAGTGGATCGCCAGCTTCGGAGGCGGCGAGATCATCGACAAGAGCGGCAACGTCACGATCAACAACGCCAACGCGGCGAAGGCGCTCGACACCGCAGCCACCTGGATCGGCACGATCGCGCCGAGCGGCGTGCTGAACTACGGCGAGGAAGACGCACGCGGCGTGTTCCAGAACGGCAAGGCGCTGTTCATGCGCAACTGGCCATACGCCTGGTCGCTGAGCCAGGCGCCGGACAGCCCGATCAAGGGCAAGGTCGGCGTCGCGGCACTGCCGGCGGGCACCGGCGGCAAGTCGTCCGCCACGCTGGGCGGCTGGCAGCTGGCCGTCAACAAGTACTCGAAGAACATCGATGCCGCCGCCGACCTGGTGATGCACATGACCAGTGCCGACATCCAGAAGAAACGCGCGATCGGCGGCTCCTACAACCCGACCATCGTCGACCTCTACAAGGACCAGGAGATCGTCAAGGCCAACCAGTTCATGGGCGAGCTGCTGCCGGTGTTCACCGGCGCGGTTGCGCGGCCGGCCACGGTCACCGGGCTCAAGTACCCCGAGGTCAGCCGCGCGTTCTGGGACGCCACCCACGAGGTGCTGTCGAAGAAGGCCAGCGGCGCCGATGCGCTGAAGAAGCTCGACGGCAAGCTCAAGCAGGTCAAGCGCGACAAGTGGTGATCCGCTGAGCCGCCCGGCAGCGCGCCGCCGTCCGGCACGCGCGCTGCCCGCCGTCCCCCTTTCTGCACGAGGCCGCGATGAACGACCGAACCCGTGTTGCCTGGGCCTTCCTGATTCCGATGCTGGTGCTGATGGCGCTCGTCGCCGGCTGGCCGCTGGCACGGTCGATCTGGTTCAGCCTGACCGAGACGAACATCAACGACATCTCGGCCAGCCGCTTCGTCGGGCTGTCGAACTACTTCGGCGAGTTCGGCCTGTTCGCGAACCCGAACTACACCGAGGGCTTCTGGTCCAGCGACTGGGGCATCTCGATCGCCAACACCTTCAAGTTCTCGATCGTCTCGGTGGTGCTGGAGACCCTCGCCGGCCTCGGCGTGGCGATGCTGCTGAACCAGGAGTTCAAGGGCCGCATGCTGGTGCGCACCGCGGTGCTGATCCCCTGGGCGATCCCGACCATCGTGTCGGCCAAGATGTGGGGCTGGATGCTGCACGACCAGTTCGGCCTGATCAACCAGGTGATGGTCGACTGGGGCCTGATCGCGCAGAAGGTGGCGTGGACGGCCGACCCGCAGTACGCGCTGTGGACCGTCGTCGCGGTCGACGTCTGGAAGACCACGCCGTTCATGGCGCTGCTGATCCTCGCCGCGCTGCAGACGCTGCCGAAGGACTGCTACGAGGCGGCGCGCGTCGATGGCGTGCACCCGCTGCGTGTGTTCCTGAAGGTCACGCTGCCGCTGATCAAGGGCCCGCTGATGGTGGCGGTGGTGTTCCGCCTGCTCGACGCGCTGCGCATCTTCGACCTGATCTTCGTGCTGACCAGCAACAGCAGCAGCACGATCAGCATGTCCGGCTTCGTGCGCCGCGAGATGGTCGACAACGGCAACCTCGGCTTCGGCTCGGCGGCCTCGACCTCGCTGACGCTGATCATCTTCATCTCGGCGGTGCTGTTCCTGCGCGCCGCACGGGTCAAGCTGTCGGAGGAGTCGTCATGAGCATGCCCAGCGCCGAGCCCGACCGCCCGCTGTGGGGCAGCATCGTGCTGTACGCCCTGGCGGCGATCGTCGTCGTCGTCTCGGTCTACCCCTTCCTCTACACGGTCGCGACCTCGTTCAAGACCGGCACGGCGCTGTTCGACACCAGCCTGCTGCCCAAGGAACCGACGATCCGCAACTACGTGCAGCTGTTCGAGGGCCGCCAGCCCTTCGGCCGGCACCTGATGAACTCGGTGTTGGTGGCGACGGTCACGGTGGCGATCGCGCTGCTGATGGCGATCACCGCGTCCTATGCGCTCGGCCGCATCCAGTTCAAGGGCAAGGCCTCGCTGCTGCTGGCCATCCTGGCGGTGTCGATGTTCCCGCAGGTCGCGGTGCTGTCGGGCATGTTCGAGCTGATGCAGGCGATGGGCCTGTACAACCGCGCGATCGGCCTGGTGGTGCCCTACACGATCTTCACGCTGCCCTTCACCGTCTGGGTGCTGACCACCTTCATGCGTGGCCTGCCCAAGGAGCTGGAGGAGGCCGCGATCATGGACGGCTGCGGCCCGCTGCGTATCATCTTCCAGGTCTTCATGCCGCTGCTGTGGCCGGCGCTGGTTTCGACCGGGCTGCTCGCCTTCATCGGCGCCTGGAACGAGTTCCTGTTCGCACTGACCTTCGTCAACGAGGACAGCGAGCGCACCGTGCCGGTGAGCATCTCGCTGATCACCGGCGCGACGGCCTACGAGGTGCCCTGGGGCTCGATCATGGCCGCCTCGGTGATCGTCACCGTGCCGCTGGTGATCCTGGTGCTGCTGTTCCAGCGCAAGATCGTCTCCGGGCTGACGGCGGGTGCAGTGAAGGGGTGAACGTGGCCGCAGCGAAGAAGGCAGCGAACAGCGGCTGGTGGCGCGGCGGCGTGATCTACCAGATCTACCCGCGCAGCTTCCAGGACAGCAACGGTGACGGCATCGGCGACCTGCCGGGCATCACGCGCCGGCTCGAGCATGTCGCGAAGCTCGGCGCCGACGCGGTCTGGCTGTCGCCGTTCTTCAAGAGCCCGATGAAGGACTTCGGCTACGACATCAGCGACTACCGCGATGTCGACCCGATGTTCGGCACGCTGGCCGACTTCCGTACGCTGGTCGACCGTGCCCACGCGCTCGGCCTGAAGGTGATGGTCGACCAGGTGTATTCACACACCGCCGACCAGCACCCCTGGTTCGTCGAGAGCCGCGCCAGCCGCGACAACCCCAAGGCCGACTGGTACGTGTGGGCCGACCCGATGCCCGACGGCACGCCGCCGAACAACTGGCTGTCGATCTTCGGCGGTAGCGCATGGCAATGGGACACACGGCGCCGTCAGTACTACCTGCACAACTTCCTGACCAGCCAGCCGGACCTGAACTTCCACTGCGCCGAGGTGCAGGAGGCGGTGCTGGACTGCGTGAAGTTCTGGCTCGACTTCGGCGTCGACGGCTACCGTCTCGACGTCGTCAACTTCTACTTCCACGACGCGAAGCTGCGCAGCAACCCGGCACGCGGCGCGCCCGACGGCAGCGACCCGGCCGTGCCGGCCACCAACCCCTACGGCTGGCAATGGCACCGCTTCGACAAGAGCCAGCCGGAGAACCTGGCCTTCCTGCAGAAGCTGCGTGCGCTGGTCGACCAGTACCCCGACACGACCATGGTCGGCGAGATCGGCGACGACGACGGCCTGGCACGGGTGGCCGAGTACACCGCCGGTGGCGACAAGCTGCACATGGCCTACTGCTTCGACCTGCTCGGCACGCCGCACGATGCAGCCTTCCTGCACGGCGTGTTCAGCCGCTTCGCCAAGGTGGTCGGCAGCGGCTGGCCTTGCTGGGCAATCACCAACCACGACATCCCGCGCGTCGCCACCCGCTGGGGCGGCGCGACGGCGCCGGCCGGCCTGCTGCGCGCTGCCGTCGCGCTGCAGCTGAGCCTGCGCGGCAGCTCCTGCATCTACCAGGGCGACGAACTGGGCCTGCCCGAGGCCGAGATCGACTTCGAAGACCTGCAGGACCCCTACGGCATCACGATGTGGCCGGAGTTCAAGGGCCGCGACGGCTGCCGCACGCCGATGCCCTGGTCGTCCACCGATCCGCAACTCGGCTTCGGCAGCGACAAGCCCTGGCTGCCGGTGGCGCAAAGCCATCGTGCGCTGGCGGTCGACCGCCAGGAGGCCGATGCCGGCTCGCTGCTGCACCACTATCGCCGGCTGCTCGCCTGGCGGCGCACGCAGCCGGCACTGGTGCACGGCGAGATGGAACTGCTGCCGGTGCACGAGCAGGTGCTGGCCTACGTGCGCACGCACGAGGGCCAGCGTGTGCTGTGCGCCTTCAACTTCAGCGAGCGTGCCGCCACGCTGGCCCTGCCGGCTGCGCTCGGCGCGGCGCAGCCGCTGGCCGACAGCGGCGCCGCCGGCGCCAGCGTGCGCGGCAGCACGATCGACTTCGCACCCTGGGGCGTGCTGTTCGCCCGCCTGGCCTGAGTCCACCCACACCACCCAAGAGCCCGCCATGTCCCGCATCGACTTCAAGAACATCTGCAAGCGATACGCCCCGGGCCTGCCCTGGACGATCAACAACGCCAACCTGACGATAGGCCGCGGCGAGTTCTGCGTCTTCGTCGGTCCGTCGGGCTGCGGCAAGTCGACGCTGCTGCGCATGGTCGCCGGGCTGGAGAGCATCACCGAAGGCGAGCTGCAGATCGGCGAGAAGCGCATGAACGATCTGCCGCCGGCCAAGCGCGGCGTGGCGATGGTGTTCCAGAGCTACGCGCTGTACCCGCACATGACGGTGGCGCAGAACATGGCCTTCGGCCTGCAGGTGATGGGCTCCGACCGTGCCGAGATCGACCGCAAGGTGAAGAAGGCGGCCGACATCCTGCAGTTGACGCCGCTGCTCGAGCGCCTGCCCAAGCAGCTGTCCGGCGGCCAGCGCCAGCGCGTGGCGATCGGCCGGGCGATCGTCAAGGAACCCGACGTGTTCCTGTTCGACGAACCGCTGTCCAACCTCGACGCCGCGCTGCGCGTGCAGACGCGGCTGGAGATCGCCAAGCTGCACCACGACATCGGCAAGGCCAGCATGATCTACGTGACGCACGACCAGGTCGAGGCGATGACGCTGGCCGACAAGATCGTGCTGCTGCGCGCCGGCAAGGGCGTGCAGGACGAGGGCAGCGTCGCGCAGTTCGGCTCGCCGATGGATCTGTACCACCGGCCGCAGAACCTGTTCGTCGCCGAGTTCATCGGCAGCCCGAAGATGAACGTGATGCCCGGCAAGCTGGTCCGCGCCGAAGAGAACCACGCGGTGGTCGAAGTCCACGGCGAGCAGATCACCGTCGCGGTCGACGCACGCGGCACCGCGGCCGGGGCGCCGGTGTCCATCGGCATCCGACCCGAGCACCTGCTGCACGGCGACAGCGGCGAAGGTTCGCGGCTGCACGTCAAACTGCGCCAGATGGAGCGGCTCGGCGACGAGTCGCTGCTCTACCTCGACATCGCGCCCGAGGCGCCGCTGGTGACGCTGCGCGTCGAGGGCCATGCCACGCAGTCGGCCGGCGCGCCGATCACGCTGCGCCTGATGCCCGAGCAATGCCACCTGTTCGACGGCGCCGGCCAGGCCTTCCGCCGCACGGTCGAGCTGCCGGCCTGATCACCATGCTCGACCTCGACGCCGTGCATGCCGTCGTGGCCGGCCGCCACGGCGACCCGTTCTCGGTGCTGGGCATGCACACCGACGAGGACGGACGACGCTGGCTGCGCAACTTCCAGCCCGGCGCGATGCAGGTCGAGGCCTGGACGGTCGACGGCAGCCGGCAGCTGACCGCGCTGAGCCTGCGCCACGCCGACGGCTTCTTCGAGGGTGCCTACCCGGCCAACGCATCGACCGACTACCGCCTGCACGTGACCTGGTCCGACGGCAGCCAGGGCGCGCTGGAGGACCCGTACCGGTTCCCGCCGGTGCTGGGCGACCTGGACGTGTGGCTGATGGGCGAAGGCACGCACCTGCGGCCCTTCGAGGTGCTGGGCGCGACGCAGCGCGAGATGCTCGGCGTCGCCGGCGTCAGCTTCGCGGTCTGGGCGCCCAACGCCTCGCGCGTCTCGGTGGTCGGCGACTTCAACTTCTGGGACGGCCGCCGCCACCCGATGCGCCTGCGCCGCGAGTGCGGCGTCTGGGAGATCTTCCTGCCCGGGCTGGCGGCCGGCGTGCGCTACAAGTACGAGATCGTCTCGCGCGAGGGCGAACTGCTGCCGCAGAAGGCCGACCCGTATGCACTGCAGAGCGAACTGCGCCCGGCCACCGCCAGCGTCGTCGCCCGGCTGCCCGAGGCCGTGCCGGCCTCGGCGGCGCGCCAGAAGGCCAACGCGCTGGACGCACCGGTCAGCATCTACGAAGTCCACCTCGGCTCCTGGCGGCGCAAGCCCGAGGACGGCAACCGCTGGCTGAACTGGGACGAACTGGCCTCGGCCCTGGTGCCCTACGTGCGCGAGATGGGCTTCACCCACCTCGAGCTGCTGCCGGTCTCCGAGCACCCCTTCGACGGCTCCTGGGGCTACCAGCCGATCGGCATGTACGCGCCGACCGCCCGCTTCGGTGACCCTTCCGGCTTCCGCCGCTTCGTCGACCGCTGCCATGCCGAGGGCATCGGCCTGATCCTCGACTGGGTGCCGGCGCACTTCCCCACCGACGCCCATGGCCTGGCACGCTTCGACGGCACCCATCTGTACGAGTACGCCGATCCCCGGGAGGGCTTCCACCAGGACTGGAACACGCTGATCTACAACCTCGGCCGCACCGAGGTGGGCAACTTCCTGGTCGGCAACGCGCTGTACTGGCTGGAGCGCTACGGCGTGGACGGGCTGCGCGTCGATGCGGTGGCCTCGATGCTGTACCGCGACTACAGCCGCAAGCATGGCGAGTGGGTGCCCAACGTGCACGGCGGGCGCGAGAACCTGGAGGCCATCGCCTTCCTCAAGCGCATGAACGAGGTGGTCGGCTCGGAGCGGCCGCAGGCGGTCACGCTGGCCGAGGAGTCCACCGCCTTCCCGGCGGTCAGCCGGCCGACCTACCTGGGCGGTCTGGGCTTCCACTACAAGTGGAACATGGGCTGGATGCACGACACGCTGCAGTACATGGCGCGCGACCCCATCCACCGCCAGTACCACCACGGCGAGATGACCTTCGGCATGGTCTACGCCTTCAACGAGAACTTCGTGCTGCCGATCTCGCACGACGAGGTGGTGCACGGCAAGGGCTCGATGATCGCCAAGATGCCCGGAGACGCCTGGCAGAAGTTCGCCAACCTGCGCGCCTACTACGGCTTCATGTGGGCCCACCCCGGCAAGAAGCTGCTGTTCATGGGCTGCGAGTTCGCCCAGGGCGCCGAGTGGAACCACGACAGCAGCCTGGACTGGCACCAGTTGCAGATCCCCGAGCATGCCGGCGTGCAGCGCCTCGTGCAGGACCTGAACCGGCTCTACAAGGCGACGCCGGCGCTGCACCAGCGCGACTTCACGCCCGAGGGCTTCGAGTGGATCACGCACGACGATGCGCAGCGTTCGGTGATCGCCTTCGCGCGCCGCGGCGAGCAGCCCTCGTCGCTGGTGATCGTGGTCTGCAACTTCACGCCGACGGTGCAGCAGGGCTATCGCCTCGGCGTGCCGAACGCCGGCGTCTACCGCGAGCGCCTGAACACCGACTCGGCGCACTACGGCGGCAGCAACGTCGGCGCGCCGTTCGGCGAGATCACCGCGCAGCCGCTGCCGGCGCACGGCCGGCCGCACTCGATCGAGCTGGCGCTGCCGCCGCTGGCCACCGTGTTCTTCGAATGGACCGCTTGAAGAGGAGACCGTGATGAACCCGAGCAACCGCAGCGGCCGCCTGGCCCGCGACGCGATGGCCTTCGTGCTCGCCGGCGGGCGTGGCAGCCGCCTGATGGAGCTGACCGACCGCCGCGCCAAACCCGGCGTGTTCTTCGGCGGCAAGACGCGCATCATCGACTTCGCGCTGTCCAACGCGCTGAACAGCGGCATCCGCCGCATCGGCGTGGCCACGCAGTACAAGGCGCACAGCCTGATCCGCCACCTGACGCGCGGCTGGAGCTTCCTGCGCGCCGAGCGCAACGAGAGCTTCGACATCCTGCCGGCCAGCCAGCGTGTCTCCGAGGACGCCTGGTACCGCGGCACGGCCGATGCGGTGTTCCAGAACATCGACATCATCGAGAGCTACATGCCGAAGTACATCGTCGTGCTGGCCGGCGATCACATCTACAAGATGGACTACGAGGTGATGCTGCAGCAGCACGTCGACTCCGGCGCCAATGTCACGCTCGGCTGCCTGGAGGTGCCGCGCATGGAGGCCACCGGCTTCGGCGTGATGCACGTCGACGGGCACGACACCATCAAGAGCTTCATCGAGAAGCCGGCCGACCCGCCGGGCATCCCCGACAAGCCCGACATGGCGCTGGCCTCGATGGGCATCTACGTGTTCAGCACCGACTACCTGTTCGAACTGCTGAAGAAGGACGCCGCCGACCCGCGCTCCAGCCACGACTTCGGCAAGGACCTGATCCCCTGGGTGGTCAGCAACGGCAAGGCGGTGGCGCACCGCTTCTCGAACTCCTGCGTGCGTTCGGCGCACGAAGCCGAGGCCTACTGGCGCGACGTCGGCACGGTCGATGCTTACTGGGAGGCGAACATCGACCTGACGGCGGTCACGCCGGCGCTCGACATCTACGACACCGAATGGCCGATCTGGACCTACAGCGAACTCGTCGCTCCGGCCAAGTTCGTGCACGACGAGGAAGGCCGGCGCGGCAGCGCGGTCAGTTCGCTGGTCTCGGGCGGCTGCATCGTCTCGGGCACCACGATGAAGCGCTCGCTGCTGTTCACCGGCGTGCGCTCGCATTCGTACTCGCAGATCGAGGAGGCGGTGATCCTTCCCTACGTGACGGTGGGCCGCAACGTGCGCATCAAGCGCGTGGTGATCGACCGCGGCGTGGTCATCCCCGATGGCCTGGTGGTCGGCGAGGATGCGGCGCTCGACGCCAGCCGCTTCCGCCGCACCGAGCGCGGGGTCTGTCTCATCACCCAGCCGATGATCGACGCCATCAAGACCTGAGGCCGTCATGAAGGTGCTCGGCGTCGCCTCGGAGATGTACCCGCTGCTGAAGACCGGCGGGCTGGCCGACGTGGTGGGTGCGCTGCCGGCGGCGCTGAAGCCGCTGGGCGTCGAGATGCGCACGCTGCTGCCCGGCCACCCGTCGGTGCTGGGGGCGCTGCAGGACACGAAGGAACTGGCGCGCTGGAGCGGCTGGTTCGGTGGCGACGCGAAGCTGCTGGCCGCGCGCCACGGTGATTTGGACCTGATCGTGCTCGACGCGCCGCAGCTGTTCCTGCGCGCCGGCAACCCCTACCTCGACGCGACCGGCCGCGACTGGCCCGACAACCCGGTGCGCTACGCCGCGCTGGCGCAGGCCGCCGCACGCATCGGCTGGGGCGAGGTGAAGGCCTTCGTGCCCGACGTGCTGCACGCGCACGACTGGCAGGCGGCGCTGGTGCCGGCCTACCTGCACTACCTCGGCGCGGCCAAGCGCCGCCCGTCCACCGTGCTGACGCTGCACAACCTCGCCTTCCAGGGCCAGTTCAAGGCCGAGGTCTGGCACCTGCTGGGCCTGCCCGCCGAGGCCTTCGCGATGCAGGGGCTCGAATACCACGGCGACGTCGGCTACCTGAAGGCCGGCATCCACTTCGCCGACGCGATCACCACCGTGAGCCCGACCTACGCGCGCGAGATCCGCACGCTGGCCGGCGGCATGGGCCTGGACGGCATGCTGCGCTGGCGCGAGAACGCGGTCAGCGGCATCGTCAACGGCATCGACACCGAGGTCTGGAACCCGGCCACCGACAAGCAGCTCGCACGTTGCTACGACGCCGACACGCTGGCCGATCGGGTTCACAACAAGCGCGAGATCGAATCGCGCTACGGCCTGCCCAAGGACGACGCGCCGCTGCTGTGCATGGTCAGCCGGCTGACCGCCCAGAAGGGCATCGACCTGGTGGCAGCGACGCTGGATGCCATCGTCGCCAGCGGCGCGCGGCTGGTCGTGCTCGGCAACGGCGATCCGTCGCTGGAGGATGCGCTGCGCAAGGGCGCGCAGCGCCACCCCGAGCGCGTCGCGGTGAAGATCGGCTACGACGAAGGCCTGTCGCACCTGCTGCAGGGCGGCAGCGACGCGATCCTGGTGCCGTCGCGCTTCGAACCCTGCGGGCTGACCCAGCTCTACGGCCTGCGCTACGGCTGCGTGCCGGTGGTGGCGCGGGTCGGCGGCCTGGCCGACACGGTGATCGACGCGAACGACGCGGCGGTGAAGGCCGGCGTCGCCACCGGCGTGCAGTTCGCCGACATCAGCGCCGAGGGCCTGCTCGAGGCGGTGCGCAAGACGGTGGCACTGTACCGCCAGCCGCCGGTGTGGCAACGCGTGCAGCGCGCCGGCATGCACGCCGACGTCGGCTGGCGCGCGTCGGCGGCGGAATATGCTGCGCTCTACAAGCGCCTGCCACGCGCCAAGCCCGCCAAGGAACCCACGACATGAGCAGCACCCAGATCATCCTCACCGCGCCGATCGCCGGCATGAAACCCGGCACCAGCGGGCTGCGCAAGAAGGTCACCGAGTTCGCGCAAGGCCACTACCTCGCCAACTTCGTGCAGTCGGTGTTCGACGCCGTACGCCCCGACAGCGGCTTCGCCGGCCTGACGCTGGTCGTCGGCGGCGACGGCCGCCACTGGAACCGCGAGGCCATCCAGCAGGTGATCCGCATCGCCGCCGGCAACGGCTTCGCGCGTGTGCTGGTCGGTGCCGGCGGCATCCTGTCGACGCCGGCGGCCTCCTGCGTGATCCGCAAGCACCAGGCCTTCGGCGGTCTGATCCTGTCGGCCAGCCACAACCCGGGCGGCCCGGACGGCGACTTCGGCATCAAGTTCAATGCCGCCAACGGCGGGCCGGCGCCGGAGAAGATCACCGACGCGATCTACGCGAAGTCGCTGGCCATCACCGAGATCCGCCTCGTCGAGGCCGCCGACATCGACCTGTCGCGCATCGGCACGCAGGCGGTGGGCGGCCTGAAGGTCGAGGTGATCGACCCGGTGGCCGACTACCTCGAGCTGATGCGCAGCCTGTTCGACTTCGCCGCACTGCGCGCGCTGTTCGCCGGCGGCTTCCGCCTGTCGTTCGACGCGATGCACGCCGTCACCGGGCCGTACGCCAGCGCGATCTTCGAGCGCGAACTCGGCGCGGCTGCTGGCACGGTGCGCAACGGCGTGCCGCTGCCCGACTTCGGCGGCGGCCACCCCGACCCGAACCTGGTGCACGCGAAGGAACTGCTGGACGAGATGATGGGCGCGAACGCACCCGACCTCGGCGCGGCATCGGACGGCGATGGCGACCGCAACCTGATCATCGGCCGCGGCATCTTCGTCTCGCCGTCCGACTCGCTGGCGATGCTGGCCGCCAACGCGCACCATGCGCCGGCCTATGCGAAGGGCATCGCCGGCGTCGCACGTTCGATGCCGACCAGCGGCGCGGTCGATCGCGTCGCCGCCAAGCTCGGCGTGCCCTGCTTCGAGACGCCGACCGGCTGGAAGTTTTTCGGCAACCTGCTCGACGCCGGTCGCATCACGCTGTGCGGCGAGGAGAGCGCCGGCACTGGCTCGAACCATGTGCGCGAGAAGGACGGCGTCTGGGCAGTGCTGCTGTGGCTGTCCATCCTCGCCGGCCGCAAGCAGAGCGTGCAGCAGATCGCCACCGAACACTGGGCCACCTACGGCCGCAACTACTACACCCGCCACGACTACGAAGACCTCGACACGCCGACCGCGAAGGCGCTGACCGCGGCGCTGACCGAGCGCCTGCCCAGCCTGGCCGGCGAGGTGCTGGGCGGGCGCAAGGTCGGCCATGCCGACGACTTCAGCTACACCGATCCGGTCGACGGCAGCGTCTCGAAGAACCAGGGCCTGCGCATCGTCTTCGAGGACGGTGCGCGCATCGTCTTCCGGCTGTCGGGCACCGGCACCACCGGGTCGACGCTGCGGGTCTACATCGAACGCTACGAGGCCGAGCCGACGAAGCTGGCGCAGGACACGCAGGCGGCGCTCGCCGACCTGATCGCGCTGGCCGACGAACTGGCGGGCATCCGTGCGCGCACCGGCCGGCAGGCCCCGGACGTGGTGACTTGATCCTGCGCAGATCTGCGGAGTTCAAGAGGGAAAGCCCCGGCTTCGGCAGTTCAGCCTAGGGGAAAAGGGCCACCCTGCTTGTCCACAGCGTCGGTGGAGAACCCTGTGCACAAGCCGTGGAATGATGGTCGAGCCCCTTGCCCCGCCTTGCTTGCGGCTGGAACGCCCGCCCACGCAGCAGAGGGACAACGGCCCTTGCCGGGATGCACCAAAGCGGCCACCATCGGGTCATCCCCCGGCCCCGACCGCCGACCGCGATGACCCGAACCCTGCCCCCGCTGATCCTCGCCCTGGCCGCACTGCAACCGCTGTCGCCGGCTTTCGCCAAGGCCGATCCTGCCAAGGCCACCGAGCGCTGCGAGAAGGAGGTGGCCGACACCATCCGCCGCCTGCGCGGCAAGGACGTGCGCGATGTGCAGTTCGTCGCCGCGCGGCGTGTGCTGCTGCCCGGCGGTGACGACGAGACCGGCGTGCGCGGCGAGGGCCGCTACCGCGCCGGCAACGGCGCGAACGTGAGCTTCAGCTATGGCTGCGCCTACCAGGCTGCCAGCGACGAGACCTCGGGCGTGGTCTTCCGCGAGATCGGCGCGCCGCGCGCCGCGACCGAAAAGCCCTTCGAGCCCGACCTGAGCAACATCTCGCCGGAAGCCTGCGAGAGCGCTGCCGCGGCCGCGCTGAAGAAGCAGCACCCGCGCGTGGCACGCATCAACTTCGGCTCCGACTCGCGGCGCATGCAGCCGGGCGAGAACGGCCGCGTCGAGCTGCTCGGCCAGGGCTCGGTGGAGCGCGCCGCGGGCATGAACCTGATCCCGTTCAGCTACCGCTGCGAGGTGGAGCCACGCAGCGGGCGCATCGTGAACGTCAGCACACGCGAGTGATCCTGCGCCGTGTGGAGCGGCCGCGGCGCACTGAGGCTCGGGGGGGGAGGGAGCGAAGTAAGGAGGAGGGTTCGCGCAGCGAGCCCGGGACATACCAACCTCACCCATCGGCCCAGGCTCGTGCAGCGCTCCGAGCGAGCGCAATCCAGCGTCAGTTCACCGGCGTCAGCTTGGCCACCGACAGCGCCAGCCACTTCATGCCGTGGCGACCGAAGTTGACCTGGGCGCGTGCATCCTCGCCGCTGCCTTCGAGCGTGACGATCACGCCCTCGCCGAACTTGGTGTGGAACACGCTCTGCCCGGTGCGCAGGCCGTGAGATGAGTTCGCCTTCGGTGTCGACGGGTAGGACGAGACCGGCCGCGGCTCGACCTTGCCGGCGCCGACGATCGAGCCCAGCCCCGAACCGCGTTGCCAGGCCTGCTGGTACTCGCGTGCGAAGCCCGAGCCGAAGCCCTGGTTGCGCGGCGTGATCCACTTCAGGCAGGCCTCGGGCAGTTCGTCGAAGAAGCGGCTCTTGACGTTGTAGCGTGTCTGCCCGTGCAGCAGCCGCGTCTGGCTGAAGCTCAGGTACAGGCGCTTGCGCGCACGCGTGATCGCCACGTACATCAACCGCCGTTCCTCCTCCAGCCCGTCGTGGTCGGACAGGCTGTTCTCGTGCGGGAACAGGCCTTCCTCCAGGCCGGTGATGAAGACGGCGTCGAACTCCAGCCCCTTGGCCGAGTGCACCGTCATCAACTGGATCGCGTCCTGCCCGGCCTGCGCCTGGTTGTCGCCGGCCTCCAGCGAGGCATGGGTCAGGAAGGCGGCCAGCGGCGACATGATCTCGCCGGTCTCGGCATCTGGCACCTGCTCGGCCGCCGCGCCGCCCTGCTCGTCGACCGGCAGCGCGACGGCGTCCTTGCCGAAGCCTTCCTGGGTGACGAAGGCCTCGGCGGCGTTGACCAGTTCCTCCAGGTTCTCGAGGCGGTCCTTGCCTTCCTTGTCGGTCTTGTAGAAATCGACCAGGCCGCTGGCGTGCAGCATGTGCTCGATGATCTCGCGCAGCGTCAGCCCCCGGGTGGCGTCGCGCATCGCGTCGACCAGCGCGACGAAGGCCTGCAGGTTGGCGCCGCCCTTGCCGGCCACCGCGCCGACGCTCTGCGCCAGCGAGCGCCCGCTGGTGCGCGCCGCATCCTGCAGCAGCTCCAGCGTGCGCGCGCCGATGCCGCGCGTCGGGAAGTTGACGACGCGCAGGAAGCTGGTGTCGTCGTTGGCGTTCTCGATCAGGCGCAGGTAGGACAGCGCGTGCTTGACCTCGGCGCGCTCGAAGAAGCGCAGGCCGCCATAGACCTTGTAGGGCATGCCTGCGTTGAACAGCGCACTCTCCAGCACCCGGCTCTGCGCGTTGCTGCGGTAGAGCAGCGCGATGTCGCTGCGCGGGATGCCGTCGCGGTGCAGTTGCTGCGCCTCCTCGACGAACCACTGCGCCTCGGCGAAGTCGCTGGTCGCCTCGTGCACGCGCACCGGCTCGCCGGCGCCGGCGTCGGTGGTCAGGTTCTTGCCCAGGCGCTTCTGGTTGTGCGAGATCAGCTCGTTGGCGGCATCGAGGATGTTGCCGAAGCTGCGGTAGTTGCGCTCCAGCTTGATGACCTGCTCGACGTGGAACTCGCGCTCGAAGGCGCTCATGTTGCCAACCTGCGCGCCGCGGAAGGCGTAGATGCTCTGGTCGTCGTCGCCGACGGCGAACACCGCGGAACCGGGGCCTGCGAACATCTTCAGCCAGGCGTACTGCAGCTTGTTGGTGTCCTGGAACTCGTCGACCAGGATGTGGCGGAAGCGGCGCTGGTAGTGCTCGCGCAAGGCGGCGTTGTCGCGCATCAGCTCGTAGGTGCGCAGCATCAGCTCGGCGAAGTCGACCACGCCCTCGCGCTGGCACTGCTCCTCGTAGCCCTGGTAGACCTGCACCATCACGCGGGTCAGCTCGTCGCGCACCTCGACGTCCTTCGGCCGCAGGCCGTCTTCCTTCTGCCCGGCGATGAACCAGGTGACCTGCTTGGGCACGTAGCGTTCCTCGTCGAGGTTCATCGCCTTGATGACCCGCTTGACGGCCGACAGCTGGTCGGCCGAGTCGAGGATCTGGAAGCCCTGCGGCAGCGCGGCCAGCTTCCAGTGCGCGCGCAGGAAGCGGTTGCACAGGCCGTGAAAGGTGCCCACCCACATGCCGCGCACCGGCAGCGGCAGCATCGCGGCCAGGCGCGTCAGCATCTCCTTGGCCGCCTTGTTGGTGAAGGTGACCGCCATCACGCCGGCCGGCGAGACCATGCCGTTGCTGATCAGCCAAGCGATGCGCGTGGTCAGCACGCGGGTCTTGCCCGAGCCCGCGCCGGCAAGTATCAGCGCCGGCCGCGCCGGCAGCGTCACCGCGGCGAGCTGCTCCGGGTTCAGGCCGCGCAGCAGCCCCCCCATGTCGGGTGGCGGCGCCGAGGCCTCGTTCTCCTCGAACAGGGGGATGTCCCGCTCGTCATGCGAATCCATCGTCGAATTCTAGAAGGCGGCTGCTAGCATCCGCGCCGCCTCTCCATCCGCGACTGCAGAAACGACAATGGCCACCTACAACGGCAGCTCGGGCAACGACAACTTCGGCAGCTCCACCGGCGACGACATCTACCAGTACGGCAACGTCACCTACAACGGCAGCACGATCAGCGCGGCGCGCGGCCTGGACCGCATCGTCGGCAGCGCGGGCTTCGACACGCTGGTCTTCGCCAATGTCTCGATCACTCACGTCTACGGGGTCCGCAGCGGTGCGGACTTCACGCTCTTCCTGCAGCCGACGACGAGCTGGGACCACGCCAACCCGAACACGACTCTGGGTGGCGTCACGCTGGTCGGCATGCTCGCCGGTGGCGCGACGGTGGAGCGCATCAACTTCGAGGGCTTCCGTGCGCTGACCTCGGTCACCGGCGACGTGCTGAGCCTGACGGTCTACAACCAGGCCGACGCGCTCGTTCGAACCCACCTGCTCGGCGGCGCCGGCAACGACTCGCTGCGCGGCAGCTCGGCCAACGACCTGCTCCAGGGGTTCGCCGGAAACGACACGCTGCGCGGCATGGCCGGCGACGACGAGCTCGAGGGCGGCCCCGGCCTGGACACTGCCGACTTCAGCGATGCCAACGGTTCCATCGAGGTACGGCTTGGCGACGGCCTGGCACTTCCCTGGGATTCGACCGGACACGGCGCGACGAACATGGGAGGAGCGGACTCGCTGTCCGGTGTCGAGCGAGTGATCGCAGGTCGCTATGCGGACGTTCTTCAGGGCTCCGAGGCTTCCGACACGCTCAACGGCGGCGCGGGTCATGACTCACTGAGCGGACTGGCCGGCAACGACTCTCTTGCCGGCGGGGCCGGCAGTGACTTCTTCTCCGGAGGCATCGGAAACGGACTGGGCAACGACACGCTCGACGGCGGCACGATCACGGGCGTGTTCGGTGACTGCGACCTCAACATCGCCGACTATCGCGGGACGACGAATAGCATCGTGCTGAACTTGGTCTCCGGCAGCGCGACGGACGGGACCGGCGGCATCGACAAGCTGGTCAACATCAACGGGCTCTGGGCAGGTGCCGGGAACGACACCCTGACGGGCACCACACTGGCACGCCTTGAATTGTTTGGCGGCGGCATGGGGAACGACACCATCATTGGTGGCGCGATCGCCGACACATTGAACTTCACCGACGCCAACCGTGCGGTGTTCGACTCCGTCACCGCGCCGGTCACGGTCGACCTCGCCGCCGGCACGGCTTCCGGCCAGGGCAACGACCTGCTGGTCAACATCAACCAGGTGCGCGGTGGGGGTGGGAACGATCGGCTCCTCGGCTCGAACAGCACGGTGCTGATCGAGCGACTGGAAGGCGGCGCAGGCAACGACACGATCGACGGGCGCGGCGGGCTCGACTTCGCTGCCTACGAGTACGCCATCGTCGGCGTGTCCGCCAACCTCGCCGCGGGCACTGCGGTGCTGGACAACGGCACCGATCGCGACACGCTCAGCCACATCGAGGGGCTGTGCGGTTCGCACTTCGCCGACACGCTGATCGGCGGGAACACCGCGAACGCCGCGCTCGAGTTCTTCACCGGCAACGGCGGCAACGACACGATCGACGGTGGCGCGGGATACGACCGCGTCGACTACGTCAATGCGATGCAGAGCGTCGTGGTCACGCTGGGTGGCACGGCCAACGGCACAGCTTCGGACGGCACGCCCATCCTCGACGGGCGGATCGTCGTCGCAGGAACGCCGGAAGCGACCACCGGCATCGACGTGTTGCGCCGCATCGAGGCCGTGCGCGGCTCGCAGTTCGACGACACCCTCAACGGCAGCGGCATCGCCACGGAAGAGACCTTCGAAGGCCGCGCGGGCGACGACCTGATCGATGGCAACGCAGGCCTCGACCGCGTGACCTACATCGGCTCGACGTCGGCCGCGACCGTGACGCTGGGGTTGGCGGGCGCTGCCGGCAGCGCATCCGATGGGTGGGGCCAGCACGACACTTTGCGCGACATCGAGAACGTACAGGGCACACGCGATTTTGCCGACAGGATCACCGGCAACGAACTGGCTAACCTTCTCGATGGCCTGGGGGGCAACGACTCGCTCAACGGCGGCAGCGGCAACGACACGCTGCTGGGCGGCAATGGCAACGACACGCTCAACGGCAGCACGGGCGCCGACTCGCTGGTCGGCGGCAACGGCAGCGACACCTACATGGTCAGCAGTTCGCTGGACCGGGTCATCGAAAGCGGAAGCAGCGCGAGTTCGGCCGACCACGTGATCAGTTCGTTCAGCTGGTCGCTCAGCGCGACGGGCAATGCCGCCGTCGAGCGGCTCACGCTCATCGGCAGTGCCGCTTCGGGCACCGGCAACGCGCTGGCCAACATCATCGTCGGCAATGCGGTTGCCAACACGCTGAACGGCGGATCAGGCAATGACACGCTGACCGGTGGGGCCGGCACAGACCTGTTCCGATTCACCACCGCCCCGAACGCAGCGAGCAACGCCGACCGGATCACCGACTTCAGCGCGGCCGACGATACGTTCCAGCTCGACGACGTCGCCTTTGCAGGCATCGGGTCGAGCGGCGCGCTGGCAGCGGGAGCTTTCAGGGTCGGGACGGCTGCCGCCGATACCACGGACCGGATCGTCTACGACCAGGCCAGCGGCAGGCTGTACTTCGATGCCGACGGCAGCGGCGCGGGCACCGCGGTGCTGTTCGCGACCGTCACCGCCAACGTCGTGCTGAGCGCCGCGGACTTCATCATCGCCTGACGGCACCGGACCTGACGAACCGCCGGTAACGCAGCGTCATGCCGGGCTGGCATGCTGGGCACGCTTCTCGCAATGCCTTGTCCGCCGATGCGCTGGTTCCGCCCCCTTCCCTTCACCCGCCCCGCCCTCGGCCTCGCGCTGCAGGGCGGCGGTGCACACGGCGCCTTCACCTGGGGCGTGCTCGACGCGCTGCTGGAGGACGGCCGCTTCGACGTCGGGGCGATCAGCGGCACCAGCGCCGGTGCGATGAACGCGCTCGCGCTCGCGCAGGGCCTGGTGCGCGGCGGCACCGACGCGGCACGCGAGTCGCTGGCCTCGTTCTGGCAGGCGGTGGGCACGCAGTTGCCGTTCGAGCTGCTGATGGTCGGCCCGACCGACAACCCCGGCCTCGCGCCGGGGCTGCGTGCATTGATGCACTGGACGCGCCTGCTCTCGCCCTACCAGCTCAACCCGCTGGGCCTGAACCCGCTGCGCGAGGTGCTGGCTGCGCAGATCGACTTCGAGCGGCTGCGCCAGCGCGATGCGCCGCGCCTGTTCATCGCCGCGACGCATGCCAACACCGGCCGGCTGCGCCTGTTCGACAACCAGTCGCTGAGCATCGAGGCCGCGCTCGCCTCGGCCTGCCTGCCGACGCTGCAGCAGGCGGTGGTGCTCGACGGCGAGCCCTACTGGGACGGCGGCTACAGCGCCAACCCGGCGCTGTTCCCGCTGGTGCGCTGGGGCCCGGCCGACCTGCTGATCGTCTCGCTCAGTCCGCTGGTCTACGACAGCGTGCCGGTCAGCGCCGACGAGATCCGCGCCCGTGCGCTCGAGTTCAGCTTCAATGCCGGCTTCCTGCGCGAAGCGACGCTGCTCGCCGAGGCCTGTGCCGAAGCACGCGGCTCGCGCTTCGCGATCGGCCGGCTGGAGCGCCGCCTGGCCCGGCTGCGCACCCACCTGATCGATGCGCACGACGACCTGGGCGCACTGTCGGCCGAGTCGCGGCTGATCGCCCACCTGCCCTTCCTCGAGCGGCTGCGCGACCTCGGCCGCGCCCGCGCGCAGCGCTGGCTGGGCGAGCATGGCGCGCGTGTCGGGCGCAGCGCCAGCGTCGACCTCGCGGCCTGCTTCGCGCCACCGCGCTGAAGCGCGGCGCGGCCCTCAGCGCGGCCCGACCAGGTCGCGCAGCAGGCCGGCCAGCTCCTCCAGCGTGTTCTCCTTCTTCAGCAGGCCGCGCACACCCAGCGACAGCGCCTGCGAACGCAGTTCCTCGGACAGGTAGCCGGTGCTGATCACCACCGGCATCGCCGGCCGCAGCCCGATCACGATGCGCGCCACGTCGAGGCCGGACATGCCGGGCATGTTGAAGTCGGTCACCACCGCATCGAAGGCATCGGGGTCGGCCTGCAGGCGCTTCACCGCCGCCGTCGCGTCCGCCTCGGCGATCACCGCGAAGCCGGCACGTTCGAGCAGGCGCTCGACCATCACCACCATCACCTCGTCGTCGTCGACGTAGAGCACGCGCTGGCCGCTGCCGCGGGCGTCGGCGCGCTGCGCCGGCCGTGCGTCGGCGTCGCTGCCGTCGAGCTCCGGCGACGGGATGTAGAGGTGGAAGCTGCTGCCGCGACCCGGCGCGGTGTCGACCGCGATCGAGCCTTCGTGGGCACGCACGATGCCATGCACCACCGACAGGCCCAGCCCGGTGCCGCGCCCGACCGGCTTGGTGGTGAAGAACGGGTCGAAGATGCGCTCGCGCGTCGTCGCGTCCATGCCGACGCCGTTGTCGCTCACCCACAGGTGCGCGTAGGCGCCGCTGGCCAGCTCGGGCTGGCGCTGGCGCAGCGCCTCGTCGAGCACGATGCGCTCGCAGCCGACCTCGATGCGGCCGCCCTGCTCTGGCAGCGCGTGCCAGGCGTTGGTGCACAGGTTGATCAGCACCTGCTGCAGCTGCGTCGCGTCGGCGCGCACCGGCAGCGGCGCCTCGGGCAGCACCGCGTCGAGCTGCACGCCGGCCGGCAGCGTGGCGCGCAGCAGGCCGAGCGACTCCTCGACGATCGGTCGCAGCGGCTGCACCGCCAGCCCATGCTGCTCGCGGCGGCTGAAGGCGAGGATCTGCTGCACCAGGTGGCGTGCGCGCAGCGCGGCGCGGTTGATCTGGTCCAGGCTGGTCAGCACCGGCGCTGCGCCGGCGGCGTCCTCGCGGGCCAGCGCGACGTTGCCGAGGATGGCCGCGAGGATGTTGTTGAAGTCGTGGGCGATGCCGCCGGCCAGCGTGCCGATCGACTCCATCTTCTGCGCCTCGCGCAGCTGCTGCTCGAGCTGCTGCCGCTCGGTCTCGGCGCGCTTGCGCTCGCTGATGTCGCGTGCCAGCACGATGAAGCGCGGCAGCGCGCCGTCGGCCTGCGCCTTGCGCGACACCGACAGCTCGAACCAGCGCGAGCCCTGCGGCAGCACCATCTCGTACTGCAGGCCGCTGGAGCGCCCGGTCTCGCCGGCCTGCTGCAGCGCGCGCACGAGCACCTCGGCGGCGTCGGCCGGCACCACGTCGGCGACACGGCGGCCGATGAAGTCCTCCGGTGGTGCGTAGAGCAGGTCCTCGGGCGGCGAATGGAAGGCGTGGAAGCGGCCCTCGGCGTCGACGTCGAACAGCAGGTCGGGCACCGCCTGCAGCGTCGCGGTCAGCTCGGTCTGCGCCGCCCGCAGGCGCTGCTCGGCCTCCTTGCGCTCGCTGATGTCGGCAATCGTCACCACCACCTGCAGCAGCGTGCCGGCGTCGTCGTAAAGCGGGAACGCATTGCACAGGCCCCACAGCGGCCGCGCCATGTCGGGCCGGCGGATGCCGATCAGCAGGTTGCGCAGCGGCGCGCGCCGCGCCAGCACCAGGTTGACCGGGAAGCTCTCGGGTCGCAGCGGCGCGCCGTCCTCGCCGACAAGCGCCCAGTACGGATCGACCGCCGCCATGTTGCGCAGCTGCTCGATCGTCAACCCGAGAATGCGGCAGGCCGACGCATTGGCCTGCTCGATGCGCGTGTCCGGCCCGTGCACGACGACGCCGGACTGCAGGTTGTCGAGCAGCGTGCGCAGCCGGTGCTCGTTGGCGCGCAGCATCTGCTCGGAGCGGTATCGCTCGGTGGCATCGCTGAAGGTCAGCACCACCCCGGCGATGACGCCGTCGGCGCCGCGGATCGGCGCGGCGCTGTCGGAGATCATGTACTCGCTGCCGTCGCGCGACAGCAGCAGCGTGTCGTTGGCCAGGCCGACCACCTCGCCGCGCGCCAGCACCTGCTGCACCGGGTCGACCACCGCCTCGCGCGTGTGCGCGTTGACGATGCGGAACACGCTGGCCAGCGGCTGCCCGACCGCCTCGGCTTCCGGCCAGGCGGTCAGGCGTTCCGCGGCAGCGTTGAGACGCGTCACCACGCCCTGCGGGTCGGTGGCGATCACCGCATCGCCGATCGAGTGCAGCGTGATCGCCAGGCTGCGCTCGCTGCGCTCCAGCGCCTGCTGGGCGTGCATGCGCTCGCTGATGTCCATGTGCGTGCCGAGCATGCGCTGCGGCGCGCCAGCGGCGTCGCGCTCGAGCACCTGGCCGCGGTCGAGGATCCACACCCAGTGCCCGTCGGCGTGGCGCATGCGGTAGACGGCCTCGAAACGGTCGGTGCGGCCGGCCAGGTGCGCCTGCTGTGCCGCGTCGACCGCCGGCCAGTCGTCGGGGTGCACGCGCAGGCGCCAGGCCAGCGACTGCCGGTCCTCCGGCTGCGCGGGCAGGCCCAGCATCGAGTTCCAGCGCTCGCTGACCGTCGCGTGGTTGCTCGGCACGTGCAGGTCCCACAGCCCGAGGTCGGCACCGCGCAGCGCCAGTTCGAGCCGCTCGGCGCTCTCGCGGCGCAGGGCCTCGCGCTCGGCGGCCTGCGCCAGCGCCGCGCGCTGGCCGCGCTGCATGGCGGCCAGCACGCCGGCCAGCGTGGCGGCCAGCAGCACGAACACGCCGGCGTAGAGCTGGGTCTGGCTGCGCCAGACCGCCAGCAAGGCGTCTTCGTCGCGCGACACCGCGATGACCAGCGCCTTGTCCAGCGGCACCGCGGGCGGCCCGACGGTGCGCTGCGCCACCATGCGGTCGCCGCTGCCACCGGCCAGCGGCTTGCCGCGCAGCACCGTGGCGGTGGCCCCGCTGTCCATGTGGCGGCGGAAGAACGAGCCCGGCTTGTTCAGGTCGGTGCCGGCAGCCACGTCGTTCGGTGGCTCGTAGAGCAGCACCGGCCCGTCGGCATGGGCGATTGCCGCCCACATGTCCGGCGCGTAGATCACCGAGTGCAGCACCACCTGGAAGTAGTCGGGCTCCAGCATCGCCGTGGCCAGGCCGCCGAAACCGCCGTCGGCCGACGGCAGCATCAGCGTCAGGTTCAGCGAGTACACGCCGCTCAGGCCGCGGAACGGCCGCGACAGGTACAGGCGCTGCAGGTCGGGGTTCTCGATCGCGTGGCGGAAGGTCTCGCGCTGCGAGAAGTCGGTGCCGACCAGGTCGGCCCGGCTGGAGGCGCGCACGCGGCCGTCCGAATCAACCAGCGCGAACGAGCGCACGCCGGGCATCGAGTCGCTCAGCGCGACCAGCCGCCGCGAGGCCCGCCCGTCGAGCGCCTCGTTGGCCAGCAGGTAGTGGCGGTCCTCGCGCACGCTCTCCAGCGCGCGCCAGGCGCCGAACAGCTGGCGCGACAGGTTCTCGTCGATCGCCCGCGCCTGCACCTCCAGGCGCAGCTGTTCCTGCGCCAGCACCTCGCGGTAGGCAGCGAGCCGCCCCCAGGCCAGCAGCAGCACCGCCAGCAGCAGCGCCAGCACGAGCAGGACCCAGTCGCGGCGTGCGCGGCGCTCGGTCGCAGCGGGCGGATCGGCCCGTGCGGGATCGGCGGTGGGGTCGGGCATCGGAATTTCAGGCTAGCACCGGCCGGGGGCTCTGCACAGCGTGCGAACGAGTGCCCGCCGGCGGCGTAGAATTCGCCACCGGGCCCAAATTTTGGTGCCCGGTTTTCTTTTGCGGAACCGGGATTCCAAGTCAAGCGCTCGCACCCTCAATCAGGAGCCGCTTCATGGAAATCTTCGACTACGACAACATCCTGCTGCTGCCGCGCAAGTGCCGCGTGGAAAGCCGCAGCGAGTGCGACACCTCGGTGGAATTCGGCCCGCGCCGCTTCACTCTGCCGGTGGTCCCCGCCAACATGAAGACGGTGATCGACGAGCCGATCACCGAGTGGATGGCCGCCAACGGCTTCTTCTACGTGATGCACCGCTTCGAGATCGACACGGTGGCCTACGCGAAGCAGATGCGCGCCAAGGGCCTGTTCGTCTCGATCAGCTCGGGCGTCAAGCCGGCCGACTACCAGGTGATCGACCACCTGGCGCTGGAAGGCGTGGGCGCCGACTACATCACCATCGACATCGCCCACGGCCACGCCGAAAGCGTGCGGCGCATGATCGAGCACATCAAGCAGAAGCTGCCCAAGGCCTTCGTGATCGCCGGCAACGTGGCCACGCCCGAGGCAGTGATCGACCTGGAGAACTGGGGCGCCGACGCGACCAAGGTCGGCGTCGGCCCCGGCAAGGTCTGCATCACCAAGTTGAAGACCGGCTTCGGCACCGGCGGCTGGCAGCTGTCGGCGCTGAAGTGGTGCGCCCGCGTGGCGACCAAGCCGATCGTCGCCGACGGCGGCATCCGCCACCACGGCGACATCGCCAAGAGCATCCGCTTCGGCGCCTCGATGGTGATGATCGGCTCGCTGTTCGCCGGCCACGAGGAGTCGCCCGGCCGCACCGTCGAGGTCGACGGCCAGCTGTTCAAGGAGTACTACGGCTCGGCCAGCGACTTCAACAAGGGCGAGTACAAGCATGTCGAGGGCAAGCGCATCCTCGAGCCGATCAAGGGCAGGCTGGCCGACACGCTGCGCGAGATGCGCGAGGACGTGCAGAGCTCGATCAGCTACGGTGGCGGCACCCGGCTGGCCGACCTGCGCCGCGTCAACTACGTGGTGCTGGGCGGCGAGAACGCCGGCGAGCACCTGCTGATGTGAGCGCCGCCCGGCGCCGACATGTGCCGAAACGCGCCGTGACGGCGGCCGCCGGCCGCCCGGCGCCGCGCCCCTAGAATCGCGCGGGCGAGGCCGGCAGCGTGCCGGCCGCCCAACGACACCTGGAAGGGATAGCCCGTGAAACTCACCCGATGGATGGCGGCCGTTATCGCCATCGTGCCGCTGCTGCAGGCTTGCGGCGGCGGCGGCAGCGGCGGCGGCGACGGCGCCGTGCGCCTGGTCAACGCGGCCGACGGTTACGCTTCGCTCGACCTCTACTCGACCGATACCCTGCTCACCGAGAACGTCGCGCTCGACAGCGCCGGCGCTTACCGCACGCTCGGTTCGGGCACCTACACCTTCAAGCTGCGCCGCAGCGGCTCGACCACGGTGTCCAGCAGCGGCGACCGCACCGTGCTCGAAGGCAACTCGCACACGCTGGTCGCCTACAGCACCAACGAGGCGCTGAAGACCGTCTTCCTGACCGACAACGAAACCGCGCCGACCTCCGGCACGGCCAAGCTGCGTGTCTTCAACGCCTCGGCCGAGGCCGGCATCCTGGACGTCTACGTCACCGCGCCGACCGCGACCCTGCCGGAGAGCAGCGCCACCGTCTCGGCGATCGGCACCGAGCGCATCAGCGCCTACAACGAGATCAGCGCCGGCACCTACCGCGTGCGCATCACCGGCACCGGCGACAAGACCGACCTGCGCCTGGACCTGCCGTCGGTGGTGCTGGCCGACCAGCAGATCACGACACTGGTGCTGACCGCCACGCCGGGCGGCGTGCTCGTGCACGGCATGACGATCGACCAGAAGGCCGATGTCACCACGCGCAAGAACCCGTCGGCGCGTGTCCGCCTGGTGGCCGGTGCGGCCGCCAACGGCATCGCCGCGGCGACGGCCAACGGCGTGTCGCTGTCCGCCGGCCTGACCTCACCCGCGGTCGGCCCCTACACGCTGGTGCCTGCCGGCGCGCTGACGCTGAACGCGACGCTCGGCGGCAACGCGCTGACGACCACGGCCACCACGCTGGCCGCCGGCTCGGACAACACGCTGCTGGTCACCAGCAACGGCGCCACCGGCGCGGCGACGCTGTTCGCCGACGACAACCGCCCGGCACTGACCACGTCGAACGCGAAGATCCGCCTGATCCACGGTGTCGGCAACCTGGCCAGCCCGATCACGCTGACGGCGGACTTCAGCGCCGTGGCCACCGACGTCGCCACGCGCACCGCGTCGACGCCTGCCGCGATCGCCTCGAGCACGACGGCACGGCTGGAGGCCACCACGCCGACCTCGGCCACGTCGCTGTTCCTCGCCGAGGACGTGACGCTGCAGGCCGGCAAGGTCTACACGCTGTTCATGCTGGGCGACGCTGCCGCGCCCCAGGGCGTGTTGCGCCGCGACCGCTGAGTCGTGGTCGGCGCCGCCGCCTCCGGCGGCGCTGCCGCGGGCACGAACATGTAGCCGTGCCCGCGGATGGTCTGCAGGTAGCGCGGCTGCGCCGGGTCGGGTTCGACCCGCTTGCGCAGCCGCATGATCGCCACGTCGATCGCGCGCAGCAGCAGGCCTTCGGCGCGGCTGTGCGATGCCGCCAGCAAGCGCTCGCGGGAGATCGCCACCCCCGGGTTCGAGACCAGCTCGGCCAGCACCGCGTACTCCACCGTGCTGAGCACGTGGACCTGCTCGCCACGCAGCAGGCAGCGTGACGCCATGTCGAAGCGCAGTTCGCCGATCGCCACCGGCGCCATGCTCAGCATCGGCAGGCCGGGCGGCACGATCGCGCGGCGCAGCACCGCCTGGATGCGTGCCAGCAGTTCGCGTGTCGGGCAGGGCTTGCCGAGCACGTCGTCGGCGCCCATCTCGAGCGCGAGCACCCGGTCGACCTCGTCGTTGCGCGCGGTCAGCAGGATCAGCGGCACGCGGTCGCCCTCGTCGCGCAGCTGCCGGCAGGCCTGCAGCCCGCTCGGGCCGCCGGGCGCGGCGAGCCCGGCGTCCATCACGACCATGTCCGGCCGGTTGCGGTGCAGCCGGCGCAGCAGTTCGGCGGCCGATTCCATCGGCGTGGCCGTCAGGCCCTGGCTCTCGAAGTAGCGGACGAGGCCGTCGCGGCTGGCGCGGTCGGCATCGACGACGTGGACGTGCAGTGGGGTGTTCATCGCCGCATCGTCGCGGCCTGCTGTTGCGGCGCTGTGCCGCAACATGTCTGAATGTGTCTGCGCGCGCCGGCCTTGTCGCGAACCGTGCTCAGTCGGCGCTCATGCCACGCCGCTCGCCGGGCTCGACGAGGGCGGGCCGCGCCGGCCGGGCCATCGCCGCGCTGCGCGACGAGGCGGCCGCCGGGCAGCTGCCGCTGCGCAGCACGCCGAGCGCTGCCGCGGTGAGCGTCTCGGCCGGGTCGCCCAGCGCGCGCTCGAAGTCGTCGGCCAGCGGGCAGTCGGGCGCCAGGCCGGCGTCGTAGTCGGCCTGGCCGCGCGCGTTGACGGCGCGGAAGTTGACCACGTTGAAGGTGTTCTCGCACGATGCCAGCGGGTTGAAGCCGAAAGGCTTGCCGCAGCTGGTGCCGCCCACCGTCACCACCTCGGCATAGGGTGCCAGGCCGTTGACCAGCAGCTCGGCGGCCGAGCAGGTGCGCGAGCCGGTCAGCACCACCACGCGAGCGAACGCCGGGCCCGGCGCCTGCGCGAACGTGAAGTTGCGGTTGCTGCCCTGGTGCGCGGCGTTGTACTTCAGCGTCGTGAAGACCTGGCCCGACTGCTGTGCGCCGAGCACCTGCGAGGCCAGTTGCGTGGCCGTCGAGATGCGGCCGCCGCCGTTGTAGCGCAGGTCGATGATCAGTTCGCTGGCACCGGCGGCGCGGAAGTCGGCCAGCGCGGCGGCGACCGGCGACTCGGCCTGGGTGATGAAGTCCTTCACCACCAGGTAGCCGGCCCGCCGGCCATCGCCGACCTCGAGCACGCTTGCGGTCGGGACCGGCGTCAGCGCGAATTCGGCGGCGGTCAGCACGACGCTGCGGCGGCCGCCCGCGGTGTCGACGACGACGGTGATGCGCTCGCCGGCGCTGGCCGGATCGAGCATGGCGAAGTCGCTGTTGATCAGTTCCGCTGCCGCCACGCCGTTGATCGAGACGATGGTGTCGCCGCGCAGCAGGCCGGCCGCCGCGGCGGGCGAACGCGGTTCGGTCAAACGCACCTTCAGCGGCAGCTGCCGCTCGCTGCCGTTGACGAACAGGCCGTAGCCGAGCGTGCGGCCCTCGGCGAAGAACTGGTTGTAGCTGGCGCTGTCCTGGAAGTAGCTCCAGGGTTCGGTGCCGTAGCGCGGGTAGGCGGTGTACTTCAGCGCGCCGAAGTAGGACGCCAGCGTCGGGTAGGCCGCCGGCGCGGGGTTCGGCGCACTGCCGCTCCAGTAGTACCAGTCCTGCATGTAGCCGCGCAGCCAGGTCTTCTGGCTGTCGAGGTCGCATTGCACGCTGGGCTGCGGCACGTCGCTGCCGCCACCGCCGCCGCAGCCGGCCAGCAGTGCTGCCAGCAGCATGCCGGCAGCCTGCTTCGCCACCCGACCACGACCCGCCCCGCGCACCCCTGCCACCATGCCCGACCTCCGTGCGCCGCACCATAGCAGCGCAGCCCCACCACCTACAATCCGACCCTCCCCGCCTTGCACTCTGTTTCACGGCCGCCGGCTCACGGCCGCCGGCCGTGACTACCTGCGCCATGACCGAACTCGCGAAATCCTTCGAGCCCACCGCCATCGAGGCCCACTGGGGCCCGCTGTGGGAGTCGTCGGGCGCCTACCGCCCCACGCTGGACACGAGCAGGCCCTCGTTCTCCATCCAGCTGCCGCCGCCGAACGTGACCGGCACGCTGCACATGGGCCATGCGTTCAACCAGACCATCATGGACTCGTTGACGCGCTACCACCGCATGCGCGGCTTCAACACGCTGTGGGTGCCGGGCACCGACCACGCCGGCATCGCCACGCAGATCGTCGTCGAGCGGCAGCTGCAGGAGGCCGGCATCAGCCGCCACGACCTCGGACGCGAGAGCTTCCTGAAGCATGTGTGGGACTGGAAGCACAGCTCGGGCGCGACCATCACGCGGCAGATGCGCCGCATGGGCGACAGCGTCAGCTGGGAGCACGAGTACTTCACGATGGACGAGAAGCTCTCGACCGTCGTCACCGACACCTTCGTCAAGCTCTACGAGGAAGGCCTGATCTACCGCGGCAAGCGGCTGGTCAACTGGGATCCGGTGCTGATGTCGGCGGTCTCCGACCTCGAGGTCGAGAGCGAGGAGGAAGACGGCTCGCTGTGGCACATCGCCTACCCGCTGACCGACGGCTCGGGGCAGCTGATCGTTGCAACCACGCGGCCCGAGACCATGCTCGGCGACGTGGCGCTGATGGTGCACCCGGAAGACGAGCGCTACGCGCAGTGGGTCGGCAAGACCGTGCGCCTGCCGCTGTGCGACCGTGACATCCCGGTGATCGCCGATGCCTATGTCGACCGCGAGTTCGGCACCGGCGTCGTCAAGGTCACGCCGGCGCACGATGCCAACGACTATGCGGTGGGCCAGCGTCACGGCCTGCCGATGATCGGCATCCTGTCGCTGGACGCCAAGGTCAACGACAACGCGCCGGCTCCGTATCGCGGGCTGGACCGCTTCGTCGCGCGCAAGAAGGTGGTCGCCGACCTCGACGCGCAGGGCCTGCTGGTCGAGGTCAAGAAGCACAAGCTGATGGTGCCGCGCTGTGCGCGCACCGGCCAGGTGGTCGAGCCGATGCTGACCGACCAGTGGTTCGTCGCCACCACCAAGCCGGGCGCGAACGGCAAGTCGATCGCGCAGCAGGCCATCGAGGTGGTCGAGAACGGCTCGGTGAAGTTCGTGCCCGAGCAGTGGGTCAACACCTACAACCAGTGGATGAACAACATCCAGGACTGGTGCATCTCGCGCCAGCTCTGGTGGGGCCACCAGATCCCGGCCTGGTACGGCATCGACGGCCAGGTCTACGTGGCGCGCGACGAAGCCGATGCGCGCGCCAAGGCGACCGCCGACGGTTATGCCGGCCCGCTGCAGCGTGACCCCGACGTGCTCGACACCTGGTACTCGTCGGCGCTGGTGCCGTTCTCGACGCTGGGCTGGCCGGCGAAGACGGTCGAACAGGATCTCTTCCTGCCCTCGACGGTGCTGGTCACCGGCTTCGACATCATCTTCTTCTGGGTCGCCCGGATGATCATGATGACGGTGCACTTCACCGGCCAGGTGCCGTTCCGCCATGTCTACATCCACGGCCTGGTGCGCGACGCGCAGGGCCGCAAGATGAGCAAGAGCGAAGGCAACGTGCTCGACCCGGTCGACCTGATCGACGGCATCGCGCTGCCGCAGCTGCTCGACAAGCGCACCACCGGCCTGCGCCGCCCGGAGACCGCGCCGCGCGTTCGCAAGGACACCGAGAAGGAGTTCCCGGACGGCATCCCCGCCTTCGGCGCCGATGCGCTGCGCTTCACCTTCGCGTCGCTGGCGAGCCTGGGCCGCAACATCAACTTCGACAGCAAGCGCTGCGAGGGTTACCGGAACTTCTGCAACAAGCTCTGGAACGCCACCAAGTTCGTGCTGATGAACTGCGAGGGCCACGGCCCGCTCGCCGAGGAGGCGCCGGCGAGCGCACTGTCGGCGGCGGATCGCTGGATCATCGGCGAGTTGCAGCGCGTCGAGGCCGCGGTGGCGCAGGGCTTCGCGGACTATCGTCTCGACAACGTCGCCAATGCGATCTACGCCTTCGTGTGGGACGAGTACTGCGACTGGTACATCGAGATCGCCAAGGTGCAGATCGCCGGCGGCGACGCCGATCAGCAGCGCGCCACGCGGCGCACGCTGATCCGCGTGCTGGAAGCGGCGCTGCGCCTGCTGCACCCGATCACTCCCTTCATCACGGCCGAGCTGTGGGAGCGCGTTGCGCCCGTGGCCGGAAAGCACTCGCCGCAAGGCATCGTCGCCGCGCCCTATCCGCAGGCGCAGCCGCAGAACATCTCGGCCGAAGCCGACGCCTGGGTCGCCAAGCTGAAGGAACTGGCCGGCGCCTGCCGCGCGCTGCGCAGCGAGATGGGCCTGCCGCCCGGCCAGCGGGTGCCGCTGCGCGCCTGCGGCGACAGCGCCTTTCTGCGCGAGGCCGCGCCGGTGCTGACCGCGCTGGCCAAACTCGCCGAGGTGCAGGTGTTCGACGACGAAGCCGCCTTCGCGCAGGCCACGCAGGCGCTGCCGGTGGTGGTGCGCGGCGAGTCGCGCCTCGCGCTGCACGTCGAGATCGACGTGGCGGCCGAACGCGAACGCCTGTCCAAGGAAATCGCCCGCCTGGAAGGCGAGATCGCCAAGGCCAACGCCAAGCTCGCCAACGAAGGTTTCGTCGCGCGCGCGCCGGCCGCCGTGGTGGCGCAGGAGCGTCAGCGCATCGCCGACTTCACGTCGACACGGGACCGTCTGCGAGATCAGCTGGGACGCTTGGGTCCGTCGGCCTGAAGTCGCGCTGCGGCTGCGGCGCGGCGGCGAGCAGCTCGTCGATGCGCCGCGCCACCGCCCAGGCGCTGCGCAGGCGCGACTCGCGCGTCGTGCTGGCCACGCGTGGCGTGATCTGCAGCGTGCTGATGCTGGCCAGCGGGCGGCCGCTGTCGAGTGCGCCGGGCTCCATGCTGTCGAACCAGGCCGCCGCCACGCGGCCGCTGGCCAGCACGTCGGCCAGGGCCTTCTCGTCGAACAGCGCCGAATGCGCCGTGCTGACGATCACCTGGTTGGGCTTGCAGAACGGCAGGAAACGGTCGCCGAGCAGGCCCTGGTAGCGGCTGAAGTAGGTCAGCTGCACGCACACCGCGTCGCACACCTCGAGCAGTTCGCGCAGGCCCATCGGCCGCACGCGCCAGCGCTCCCAGACGGTGTCGCTGGCGTGCAGCGAGGGGTCGTAGCCGACCACCTTGGAGCCGAACGCACCGAGCAGCTGCGACATCGAGCGCGCCGCCGGCGGCATGCCGACCAGGCCCACCGTCGCCGCGCCGAGCTCGCGGCCGACCAGCATGCCGTCGCTGCCGACCACCGGCACGCGGCGCAGCATCGACAGCAGCGCGCCGACCATGAACTCGGCCTCGGCCTGCGCGCTGGCCGTCAGGCTGCGCACCACCTCGACGCCGGCACGCGCGCAGGCGTCGAGGTCGATGTTCTCGGCACCGGCACTGACCCGCCCGACCGCACGCAGCAGCGGCGCATAGTGCAGTGCCTGGCCGTCGACCGCGCAGCTCGGCGGCACGATGATGGCGCGCACGTTGTAGAGGGCCTGCCGCAGCGCACGCGGCTCGCGCGCGAGTTCGGGCGCGAAGCGCACCGCGTGGCGCGATTCGAGCCACTGCATCACTTCGCTCTCGAGCGGTTCAACGACCAGAAGATCCATGGATTCGGGTGTGTCCGGGAACCGCGTCCGTCACGGTGCGCATGCAAGAATGAAGCACCGTTTGCTCATTGTAAGTAAATGAAAGTCACCAAGGCGATCTTTCCCGTGGCCGGCCTCGGCACCCGCTTTCTGCCCGCCACCAAGGCCCAGCCGAAGGAAATGCTGCCGGTGGTCGACAAGCCGCTGATCCAGTACGCCGTCGAGGAAGCCTACGCCGCGGGCGTGCGCGAAATGATCTTCGTGACCGGCCGCCACAAGCGCCCGATCGAAGACCACTTTGACATGACCTTCGAGCTCGAGGTAGCCCTCGAACAGGCGGGCAAGCAGGAACTGCTCGACGTGGTGCGCAGCGTCAAGCCCGACGACATGGAGTGCATCTACGTGCGCCAGGCCCAGGCGCTGGGCCTCGGCCATGCGGTGCTGTGCGGCCAGCGGCTGGTCGGCAACGACCCGTTCGCGGTGCTGCTGGCCGACGACCTGATGATCGGCGAGAAGCCGGTGCTGCAGCAGATGACCGAGCAGTTCGCCGAGTGGCGCGCCTCGATCCTCGCGGTGCAGGAGGTGCCGGCCGAGCACACGCGGCGCTACGGCATCGTCGCCGGCACGCCGGTCAACGATCGCATGATCGACATCCAGCGCATCGTCGAGAAGCCGGCGCCGGAGGCCGCGCCGTCACGGCTGGGCGTGGCCGGGCGCTACATCCTCACGCCGGGCGTGTTCCACGAGATCATCAACCAGCCGCGCGGCGTGGGCGGCGAGATCCAGCTGACCGACGGCATCGCCGGCCTGCTGCGCCGCGAGAAAGTGTTCGCTTACCGCTACGACGGGCGCCGCTACGACTGCGGCAGCAAGGAAGGCTTCCTCGAGGCCAACGTCGAGCTGGCGCTCGCACACCCGCAGCTGGGCGCCGGATTCAGGTCCTACCTGAAGTCGCTGACGCTCTGATCAGCGACGGCGCAGGAAGTGCACGAACTCGTCGTTGGCAGAGGACTGCTCGACCAGTTCGTTGCCGGTCTGCCGCGCGAAGGCCTGGAAGTCGCGCACCGAGCCGGGATCGGTGGCCACCACCTTCAGCACGTCGCCGCTCTTCATGTCCGCCAGGGCCTTCTTGGCCTTGAGGATGGGCAGCGGGCAGTTCAGGCCGCGGGTGTCGATCTCTTTCTGGGCGTCCATGGCGGGCGTTCGTCTCCGGTGGAAGGTGGATTCTACGAGCGCGGTGGCCACTCGATGAACTGCGGCTCGATGGCCGCGCGAACGCAGCCAGTCGGCCAGCGCGTAGCCGGTGCCGGCCGGCCAGCAGCGCAGGTCCTGCGGCGCGAACAGCTTGTACTCGGCCAGTTCGGGCGACAGTGCGATCTCGCCACGCCCGACCACATGGTAGGCGATGATCACCTGGTTCATGCGCTGGAAGTCGTAGACGCCGATCAGGTTCACCGCGTCGACGTCGACCGAGGTCTCTTCCTTCACCTCGCGGGCGATGCCCTCCTGCGGCGACTCGCCGGCCTCCATGAAGCCGGTGATCAGCGCGAACATGCGGCCGGTCCAGGCGGCATTGCGCGCCAGCAGCACCTGACCGTCGCGGTCGGCCATCTCGATCACCGCGGCGAGCACCGGGGTCGGATTGTTCCAGTGCGTCCACTCGCAGGCCGGGCAGCGCAACCGCTCCTTCGGGCCGCCGTCCTCCTCGCGCGCCAGCCATTGCAGCGGCGTCGCGCAGGCCGGGCAGAACCTGAACGCCGGGGCGCTCACTGGACTACCCTCCGCACTGCGTGCTCCGGGATTCGCGCTTGGGAACGGCCCTGCGCGCTCATGCCGGGAACACGCCGGTCGACAGATAGCGGTCGCCGCGGTCGCAGACGATGAACACGATGGTCGCGTTCTCCACCTGCTTCGCGATCTGCAGCGCCACCCAGCAGGCGCCGGCCGCAGAGATGCCGGCGAACAGGCCCTCCTCGCGCGCCAGGCGGCGGGCCATCTCCTCGGCATCGGCCTGGCTGACCGGGACCGTCTCGTCGACCCAGGCCGGGTCGTAGATCTTCGGCAGGTACTCCTGCGGCCACTTGCGGATGCCGGGGATGCGCGAGCCTTCGCTGGGCTGCGCACCGATCACGCGCACCGCGAGGTTCTGCTCCTTCAGGAAGCGCGAGGTGCCGGTGATGCTGCCGGTGGTGCCCATCGCGCTGACGAAGTGGGTGATGCGGCCCCCGGTGTCGCGCCAGATCTCCGGCCCGGTGGTCTCGTAGTGGATGCGCGGGTTGTCGGCGTTGGCGAACTGGTCGAGCACACGCCCCTTGCCGTCCTTCTGCATCTGCTCGGCGAGGTCGCGCGCGTACTCCATGCCGCCGGAGCGCGGTGTCAGGATCAGCTCCGCACCGAAGGCCTTCATCGTCTGCGCACGTTCGATCGACAGGTCCTCCGGCATGATCAGCAGCATGCGGTAGCCGCGCATCGCCGCGGCCATCGCCAGCGCGATGCCGGTGTTGCCGGAGGTCGCCTCGATCAGCGTGTCGCCCGGCTTGATCTCGCCGCGCTCTTCGGCGCGGCGGATCATGCTGATCGCCGGGCGGTCCTTCACCGAGCCGGCCGGGTTGTTGCCCTCGAGCTTGCCGAGGATCACGTTGCCGCGCTGCTCGTTATCGGCACCGGGCAGGCGCACCAGGCGCACCAGCGGCGTGTTGCCGATCACGTCTTCCAGCGTCGGATAGCGGGGGGCGTTCGAGCTCATCCTTCCTCCTGCGGGCGATTGTCGCAGGGCGCCCGGACACGCGCAGGGTGCATGACATAATCCGACCCCTTCGTGGCCTACCCAGCGCCCGCCCCTGCCGGAGTGGCGAAATCGGTAGACGCAGCAGACTCAAAATCTGCCGAGGGCAACCTCGTACCGGTTCGATTCCGGTCTCCGGCACCAGTACCCCACGCACCATGCCCGCCCTGCCGCCGATCACGCAAGCGCTGCTGCTCATCAACGTCGCGCTGTTCGCGATCGACGTCCTGCTCGGCAACCTGCTGACGGCGCTGTTCGCGTTGTGGCCGGTGGGCAGCGGCCGCTTCATGCCCTGGCAGCTGGTCAGCTACGGCTTCCTGCACGGCAGCCTGGGCCACCTGTTCTTCAACATGCTGGGCCTGTGGATGTTCGGCGCCGAGCTGGAGCGCATCTGGGGCGGCAAGCGCTATCTGCAGTTCTACTTCGCCTGCGTGCTGACCGCGGCGCTGACGCAACTTGCTGGTTGGCCTGATCGCCGGCGGTGCCCCGACGGTGGGCGCCTCGGGCGCGCTGTTCGGCCTGCTGATGGCCTTCGGCATGATGTTCCCGAACCGCATCATCATGCCGCTGTTCCCGCCGATCCCGATGAAGGCCAAGGTCTTCGTCGCGGTGTTCGGCGGACTGGAGCTGCTGTTCGGCGTGACCGGCACGCAGTCGGGCGTGGCCCACTTCGCCCACCTCGGCGGCATGCTGGGCGGCTTCCTGATGATCCGCTACTGGCGCGGCCAGGCGCCCTTCGGCCGGCGCTGACGCGCGCTGCGCCCCGACCGCAAAGCCCCTCGGCTTGGCGCGGTCGGCGGGAGGGTTCATGCTGTGGTCCCGAGCTGTCTCGTCGGAGGTCGCCATGGTTCTGCTCGCGCTGCGTCGCCTGCTGTTCCTTCCGCTTGCGCTAGCGATCGTGGGCAGCGCGTCGGCCCAGTCCGCACGCAGCGAGTTCGAGGCTCGCGCCGAACTGCTCGAGCGTGCGCAGGCCGCGGTGGTCGGCGTGCTCAGCGAGGCGGTCGACGACGCCGGTTCGATCGCCACGCTCGGCGCACAACGCCGCGGCTCTGGCGTGGTCATCGGCGACGATGGCCTGGTGCTGACCATCGGCTACCTGATCCTCGAGGCCGAGCGGGTCGACCTGATCGTCGAGGGCGAACGCCGCGTGCCGGCGCGCGTGGTCGCCTACGACGTGGCCTCGGGCTTCGGCCTGCTGCAGGCGCTGGCACCGCTGCGTGTCGCGCCGGTCGGGCTGGGCCGCTCGACGGGGCTGGCTACCGACGAACCGCTGCTGATTGCCAGTGGCGGCGTCGACGGCGAATTGAGCCTGGCGCGGCTGGTCTCGCAGCGGGCTTTCTCCGGCTACTGGGAATACCACATCGACGCCGCGCTGTTCACCGTGCCGCCGCGCGGCGACCACAGCGGCGCCGGGCTGTTCAACCTCGACGGTGAACTGCTGGGCATCGGCTCGCTGGTCGTCAACGACGCGCTCGGCGCCGGCGCCGGGCGTTTGCCGGGCAACATGTTCGTGCCGGTCGACCTGCTCAAGCCCATCCTCGCCGAGATGCGTGCGCGCGGCGCCTCGCGCTTCAGCACCCGCGCCTGGCTGGGGCTGAACTGCAGCGAGAGCGGCGGCGAGGTGCGCGTGCTGCGCGTGACGCGCGACAGCCCTGCCGACGCGGCCGGCCTGCAGCCGGGCGACCGCATCCTGCGCATCGACGACGCCGAGGTCGGTGCGCTCGAGACGCTGTGGAAGACGCTGTGGCGCGACCGTGCCGAGCGCGACGTGCTGCTGACCATCCGCCGCGACGGCCAGGTGCAGACGCTGACGGTGCACGCGGTGGACCGCATGACGACGCTGCGCCGCCCGCAGGGCATCTGACACCGCGGCCTCAGGCGAGCAGGCCGGTCTCCACCGTCGGGTGGCGCAGGCGCAGGCGCAGTTCGCGCTTGAGGCGCCCGTTGTCGAGGCGCCGCGACTCGCTCATGAAGCTCAGCAGCGTCGGCGACAGTTGCTCGCGGGCCTGCTCACGCGTGATGCGCGGCGGCCGCGGCAGGCCGCACAGGTCGGCCGCGAGCTCGAAGTAGTCGCCCATCTTCAGGTCGCTGTCGTCGCTGGCGTGCACGATGCGCTGCGGCAGGCCCCGGTGCAGCGCGGCGACGCAGGCACGGGCCAGGTCGTCGGCATGGATGTGGTTGGTGAAGACGTCGTCTTCGGCAGCGAGCACCGGCGTGCCGCGCGCCAGCCGCTCGCGCGGATGGCCACCCGGCCGGTCGCCGGCGTAGATGCCGGGGATGCGCAGGATGCTCACGCGGGCGCCGGTCACGCGTCCGAACCAGCGCAGGCGCGCCTCGGCGTCGACCCGTCGCCACGCCCGGTCGGTGGCCGGCGCGACGGCACGGGTCTCGTCGAAACGTACGCCGCCGCAGTCGCCGTAGACCCCGGTGGTGCTGCCGTAGACAAGACGCTGCACGCCACCACGACGCGCCAGCGCGCACAGCAGGTTGGCGGTGCGCGGGTCGCTGCGGCCCTGCAGCGGCGGCGGCGCGAGGTGCAGCACCGCATCGGCCAGGCCGGCGATGCGCGTCAGCGTTGCCGGCAGGTCGAGGTCGGCCACCACAGGCACGATGCCGGCGGCGCGCAACTCGGCGCAGCGGGCCGCACTGGTGGTGACCGCGATCAGCCGCCAGCGGCCGCGCAACAGCCGCGCGACACGCAGGCCGACGTCGCCGCAGCCGACGATCAGCAGCGTCGGCTGCTTGCGGCGCGCCGGGGAGTCACAGGCAAGGGACATGGGGCACGGGGCACAATTCGAAGTTCTGCTCTCGTGCCAGTCTAAGACCCGCGCCATGCCCTTCACCGTCACCGTGCAGCCCAGCGGCCGCACCTTCAGCGTCGAACGCGACGAACCCCTTCTCCACGCCGCCATCCGCCAGGGCGTCGGCCTGCCCTACGGCTGCAAGGATGGCGCCTGCGGCTCCTGCAAGTGCCGCCTGCTCGAAGGCCGGGTGATCCACGGGGCGCACCAGGCCAAGGCGCTGTCGCACGAGGAAGAGGCCGCCGGCTTCACGCTGACCTGCTGCGCCGCGCCGCAGACCGACGTGGTCATCGAGGCACGCACCGTGCCCGGCGCCGGCGAGTTCCCGGTGCGCAAGATGCCCTCGCGCGTGATGGCGATGGCGCGCCCGGCGCCCGACGTGATGGTGCTGACCATGCAGCTGCCGGCCAACGACCCGCTGCGCTACCACGCCGGTCAGTACGTCGAGTTCATCCTGCGCGACGGCGCGCGGCGCAGCTACTCGATGGCCAGCGCGCCGCACACGCAGACCGACAAGCCGGCGATCGAACTGCACATCCGCCACATGCCCGGCGGCAAGTTCACCGACCATGTCTTCACGGCGATGAAGGAGAAGGAGATCCTGCGCCTGGAGGGCCCGTTCGGCAGCTTCTTCCTGCGCGAGGACAGCGACAAGCCGATCGTGCTGCTGGCCAGCGGCACCGGCTTCGCGCCGGTCAAGGCGATCATCGAGCACCTCGAGTTCAAGGGCACCACGCGGCCGGCGGTGCTGTACTGGGGCTGCCGCAGCAAGGCCGATCTGTACCTGCACGACTGGGCCGAGCAGGCGGCGGCGCGGCTGCCCAACCTGCGCTACGTGCCGGTGCTGTCCGAGCCGAAGCCGGAAGACGGCTGGCGCGGCCGCACCGGCCTCGTGCACCAGGCGGTGATGGCCGACCTGCCCGACCTCTCCGGCCACCAGGTCTATGCCTGCGGTGCGCCGATCATGGTCGAGTCGGCGCAGCGTGATTTCATCGCCCGTTGCGGCTTGCCGGCCGACGAGTTCTACGCGGACAGTTTCACTTCGGAAGCAGACAAGCATGGCGAAGCGGCGTGACCTTCTCTCCCTCGGCCTGGCGACGCTCGCCGCCCCGGTCTTCGCGCAGGCGCCGAAGACGATCCGCCTGATCGTGCCCTACCCGCCCGGCGGGCCGCTGGACATCGTCGCCCGTGCGCTGGCCGACAAGGTCAAGGACAGCCTCGGCGTCGTGATCGTCGACAACAAGCCCGGTGCCGGCGGCAACCTCGGTGCCGACCTGGCGGCCAAGGCCGCACCCGATGGCGCGACCATCGTGATGGGCGCGGTCGCCACCCACGCCATCAACCCGTGGCTGTACGCGAAGATCCCCTACGACCCGCTGCGCGATTTCACGCCGATCACCGGCGTCGCGCAGGTGCCCAACGTGCTGGTGATGAACCCCGAGGCGGCCGATCGCTACGGCGTGAAGAGCGTCGCCGACCTGGTCGCCTTCGCGAAGAAGAATCCCGGCAAGCTGAACTACGGCTCGGGCGGCAACGGCAGTGCCGGCCACCTGGCCGGCGAGATGTTCAAGGCGCAGGCCGGCGTGTTCATGGTCCACATCCCCTACGGCGGCGGCAACCCGGCGCAGCTGGCGCTGCTGTCGGGCCAGGTCGACCTGAACTTCGACAACCTCGCCTCGGCCTCGGCCAATGTCAAGGCCGGCAAGCTGCGTGCGATCGCCGTCACCACTGCGAAGCGCAGCGCGGCGGTGTCCGAGCTGCCGAGCATCGCCGAGAGCGGCGGCACGCTGGCCGGCTTCGACATCCACACCTGGTTCGGCCTGTTCGGCCCGGCCCGGCTGCCGGCCGACGTGACGACCAGGCTCAACAAGGCCTTCGTCGAGGCGCTGGCCTCGCCCGAACTGAAGGCGCGGCTGGCGACGCTGATGGCCGAGCCGATGCCGACCACCCCCGAACAGTTCGGCACCTTCGTGAAGGCCGAGCTGGCCAAGTACGAAGGCGTGGTCAGGCGCAGCGGGGCGAAGGTCGACTGAGCCGCGCAGACGTTCCGGTTCAGCGCCCGGACTGCAGCCCTCCCGGCGCGGCCTCGCGCAGCGGCAGGCAGAAGTGGAATGAGGTGCCGCTGGCGCCGTCGCTCTCGACGCCGATGCTTCCGCCGTGAAGTTCGACGATGCGCCGCGCGATGGCCAGGCCCAGGCCTGCGCCACCGGCGCCGCCACGGGGGCCTGTCTCGCCGCGGTAGAAGCGGTCGAACACGAAGGGCAGCTGCGCCGCCGGGATTCCGCGTCCGCTGTCCACCACGCGCACCACCAGCCGCTCGCCGTCGCTGCACACCTCGACGACGATCCGGCCGTCGGGCGGGGTGTGCTTCAGGGCATTGCCGATCAGGTTCTCCAGCACACGCTCCATCAGGCTCAGGTCGGCCTCGACGAAGGGCAGCCGCTGCGGCGCCTCGATCTGCAGCGTCACCTGCTGCCGCTCGGCTGCGAGCTGGAACTTCTGCAGCACGTCGGCCGCCAGTTCGTCGAACGGGAAGGGCTCGCGCGCCAGCGCGATGCCCTTGAAGTCGAGCCTGGCAAGCTCGAACAGCTCGTCGATCAGGGTTGCCAGGTGCTCGCTCTGCCGCACCGCCACGCTCAGATACTGCGCACGCTGCCCGGCCGTCAGCGCGTCGCCCCGGCTGGCCAGCACCTCGAGGTAGCCGCGCATCGCGACCAGCGGCGTGCGCAGGTCGTGCGAGACGTTGGCGATCAGGTCGCGGCGCAGATGGGTGTTCTCCGCCTCGAGATCGTCCTTCAGTCGCCGCACCTCGGTCAGCGCCTGCGCCAGCTCGTTCTGTGTCTGCAGCCGCTGCACCACCTCGCGCCGCAGCCCCGAGACCAGGCGGGCGTTCTCGATCGAGACCGCGGCCTGGGTGGCGAGCATCTCGAGGGTGCGCTGCCGGGCCAGCGTGAACACGTCGCCGGCACGGCGGTGCTCCAGGTAGAGCACGCCGATGCTGCGGCCGCGCTTGCGCAGCGGCAGGCACATCAGCGCCCGCGGGCGGTGCTCGTGCAGGTAGGGCTCGCCGCCATGCTGCTCGTCGATCTCGTCCTGGCCGAGCCGCAGCGTCTCGCCGGTGCGCCGCACGAAGTGCACCAGCCCCGCCGGCACGCTGCGCGAGGCGTCGAGCGCGACGCCCGACTCCGCGTCCGACGCCTCGGTGCTGTCGTCGGCATGCACGACCGGCCCGGCCTCGCTCTCCAGCACCAGCGCGCCGCGTTCGGCGCCGGCGTTCTCGATCGCGATGCGCATCAGCCGCGCGAGCAGCGTGTCGAGGTCGACCTGCTCGGCGATCGCCTGCGAGGCCTTCAGCACGCTCACCAGGTCGAGCCCGTCGACGGCAGCGCCGCGCCAGTCGTCGCGACGCACGATCTCGACCGGATCACCCACCGCCACGGCCTGCCCGGGTTCACCCGGCCCGCCCTGCGGGCCATGCTCGGCGGACAAGGCCTGCAGCTTGGCCAGCGCGCCCCAGCGCGCATAACGCTCGCGCGCCTGCGCCAGGTGCAGTTCGGCCAGGCGCGGCTGGTGATGGCGCAGCCGCAGGCGCACGGCGATCTCGTGGGCCAGCGCCTCCAGCGCCAGCAGCGGCCGCGACGCAGCGAACTCGATCGCCTGCTCGGCGAGTTCGATCGCCTCGGGCAGCCGGCCTTCGATGCGCGCGATCTCGGCCGCCAGCAGCAGCGCCTGGGTACCGAAGTTCTCGGCGCAATGCGCCGCACGCGCCTCGAAGCCACGCTGTGCCTCGCGCAGGCTCGCCAACGCCTCGGCGCCGCCCTCGTCGTGCTCGCGCTCGACGCTCGCGCCCAGCGCGAGGGCATGCCAGAAGTCGTGCAGCACCGGCCACACCGTGCCCGGCACATGGTGGATCAGCGCCGCCGAGTGGCGGGCCGCCTGCAGCGCCTGCTGCGGCGTGCCCAGCAACACGCACAGCGGCACGCGCAGCGCCGCATGGATGCTGGCGAAGAACGGGTTGTCGCGGTAGCGCTCGAGGTAGGCGGCCTCGTCGAACTGCTCGTCGTCGAGGCTGGTGCTCGCCGCGCCGTGCCGCTGCAGCGCACGCGCCCAGGCCAGCATCATGCGCAGCGAGTCGGCGAAGCCCGGGTTCTTCAGCCGCTCGATCAGCGCCACGCTGGGCGCATGGTCCTGCACGAAGCGACCGAGATCCTGCGTCGCCATCAGCGCCGCCCAGGGTTCGGTGCCGGCGCCGTAGGCGGCGTAGAGGAAGTCGCCGTTGTCCAGGCCGGCGCGGCAGGCCTCGCGCGCATAGGGCAGGCAGGTTCGCCACGGCTGGCACCACAGGTTGACGTGGGCGTGGAACTGCTGGTGGATCTTGGCGCGCAGGCGCGTGTCGTCGAAGCGCCGGTTGACCTCCAGTGCGAGCAGCCCGTAGGCGTGGGCGGCGGCGTACTCGCCGCGCACTGGGCCGACGGTGATCGCATGCGTGACGTAGCCGTAGGCCGATTCCTCGACGTTGCCGTGCTGCAGCGACAGCCGCACCATGGTCGCCGAGATCAACCGGGCCAGCGTCGGGTCGCCGAGGATGTAGGCGGCCGACCACATGTCGGTCAGCATGCGCATCTGCAAGCGCATCGACTCGTCGTCCATGCGCGGCAGTTCGGCCAGCGCGGCGATGTCGCGCGCACCGCGCAGCGTGGCGATCGCCGCGATCTCGTGCTCCAGCGCGGCGGCCTTGCCGCTGGCCGTGGTCGGGAACACCAGGCCGAACAGCGCCAGGCCCTCGTGCGCGCTGGCCAGCGCGTCGGCGTAGCGCCCCATGTTCTCGAAGGCGACGCTGCGCAGGCGCGCGACCTGCGCACGCGCCATCGCCGGGCGCGGGCGTTCCAGCAGCGCGGCCAGGTCGGCCAGCGCGGCATCGAACTGCCCGCACAGGTAGCGGCTCTCCGCCGCCTCCAGGCGCAGCGCGAAGGCCAGCGTGCCGTCGCCCTCGTCGGCCTCGTCGCCGAGCAGTTCGATGCCGGCCTGGAACAGCTCGAGCGCGCTGTCGTGCGCGGTCGCCGACTTGGCGCGGCGCCCGGCCGTCAGGTTCAGTGCGGCGACGTCGCGGCGCTCGTCCGCGTCGCGGATCAGCCGGCGGCCGAGGTTGAGGTGCTGCACGATGTCGAAGGCGCCGGCCTCCATCGTTTCGGCCGAGGCGCGCGCGCGCAGCAGTCGGCCGACGCTCAGGTGCACCATCTCGCGCCGCTCGGCCGGGATCAGCGCATAGGCCGACTGCTGCACCCGGTCGTGCAGGAAGGCATAGCTGCCTGTCTCGCCCGCCGCGCCGTCGACCGCGACCAGCAGCCCGTCGTCGACCGCGGCCACCAGGTCCTTGACCAGCGCCGCCGGCGACTGCTCGCTGGCCAGCGCCAGCGTGGCGGCATCGAAGCGGCTGCCGATGCAGGCGGCGAGCGTCAGCGCGTATTGCGCCCGCGGCGCCAGGCGCTGGATGCTGCTGGTCATCAGCGCCACCACGTTGTCGGCCAGCGGCGCGCCGGCGATCTCCTCCAGCCGGTAGCCCCAGACGCCGGCCTCGGCATCGAAGCGCAGGTGGCCCTCGCGTTCGAGCAGCTTGAGGAACTGGATGACGAAGAACGGGTTGCCGCCGGTCTTGCGCTGCACCAGCTCGGCCAGCGGTGCGGCCTGCGGCACGCCGATGCGCAGCGTGTCGGCGACCAGCTCGGCCAGGTCGGCGCCGGCCAGCGGGCCGAGGCGCAGGCGCTGCAGCGCGACGCCGGCGCGGTCCAGCGCGGCCAGCGTGCTCGCCAGCCGCGGCGTCGCCTCCAGTTCGTTGTCGCGGTAGGCCCCCATCAGCATCAGGCAACCGCAGTCGCCGCCGGTCAGCAGCGGCTCGAGCAGCGCCAGCGTGGCCGCGTCGGCCCATTGCAGGTCATCGAGGAAGAGCACCAGCGGGTGCTCGGGCCGCGCGACCGCCGCGACGAAGTTCTGCAGCACACGCTGGAAGCGGTTCTGCGCCTCCACGCTGCCCAGCACGACCGGCGCCGGCTGCGCGCCGACGATGTACTCGATCTCGGGGATCACTTCGGCGAGCACGCCGCCGTTGACGCCCAGCGCGGCGGACAGCGCCTCGCGCCAGTGCACGAGGCGCTGCTCGCTCTCGGTCAGCAGCTGGCGCACCAGCGCGCGGAAGGCCTGGATCAGCGCACCGAAGGGCACGCCGCGCGCCACCTGGTCGAACTTGCCGGACAGGAAGTAACCCTTGCGCCGCACGATCGGACGCACCAGTTCCTGGATCAACGCAGTCTTGCCGATGCCGGAGTAGCCCTCGACCAGCAGCATCGAACGGCCGGCCTGGCCGAGGCAGGCACGTTCGAAGGCCTCGAGCAGCTGGTGCAGCTCGCGCTCGCGCCCGTACAGCCGCGGCGGTACGGCGATGCGGGCGCCGAGGTCACGGCGGCCGAGCGCGAAGGCTGCGATCTGCCCCTGCGCCGCCCAGTCCAGCGAGCAGCGGGTCAGGTCCTGCACGAGCGCCGCGGCGCTCTGGTAGCGGTCGTCGGGCGCGCGCTCGATCAGTTTCATCACGATCGCCGACAGCGTGGCCGGGATCGCCGGATCGAGTGCCGCCGGCGCCTGGGCTCGCCCGGCGATGTGCCAGTGGATCAGCTCCAGCGGGTCGTCGGAGCGGAACGGCGGCGCGCCGGTGAGCATCTCGTGCAGCACGATGCCCAGCGCGTAGAGGTCGCTGCGCACGTCGGGCATTCGCTCGAGGCGGCCGGTCTGCTCGGGTGAGAGGTAGACCAGCCGTGCGGGCGGCAGCGCCAGCGCGCGCGGGCCGCTCGGCGCCGTGGGCGGACCGGCATCGCCGAAGTCGATCAACCAGGCCTGTGCCTCGTCGGGCCCGCACAGGATGGCGGCGGGCCGCAAGCCGTTGTGCAGCAGCCCGCGCCGATGCAGTTCGGCCAGCGCCGCCGCGACTTGCAGGGCGACGGCGAGCGCGGTGCCGACCGGCAGTGGCCCGCGCGCCAGGCGCCCCGACAGCAGCTCGCCGCCCGGGTCTTCCATCACCAGCAGCGCCGGCAGTGGCGCATCGACCACCCGCGGCAGCAGCGCCGCAGCCCCCGGCGAGGCACCGGCCAGGCCGCATTCACGCTGCAAGGCGGCGAGTTCCGCCGCCGCCGAGCCCGCCGGCCCCTGCGGCCGCAGCCGGCGCAGCAGCACCGCCGCACCGGTGCGCACGCGGCGCGCGCTCAGCAGCTCGAAGCGCCCATCCTCGCTCAGCGGCGCCAGGATCTGGTAGTCGGGGTTCATGCGGTCCTCCCGCCGCAGGCCGGTGACCGGTCCTGCCCATGCACGCACTCTAGCGCGCGACCACCCGCCGTGAGAACGCGTGATCAACACGTGAACTTTCGTTGACGCCGACGTGAGGGCGGGCCACCAAAGTTGTCAACGGCACGGACGCCATGGCAGACCCGCCGCGGCACGGCCGGAAACCCAACCCACGCACCCTCAGGAGAGCCCGCCATGAACACCATCAACCTGTACCGCCCGTCGATCTGGCCGCGCATCGCGATCGGCGTCGCTGCCTTCTCGGCACTGGCCTTCGCCGCCAGCGTCAGCTTCGCCGGCGAATGCCCAGCCGACAAGCGCGTGCCCGACGGCCAGGGCCAGAAGCCCGGTGCCACCGCGCCGGTCGGCGTGAAGGACGTGGTGCGCGCCAGCACCGACCTGGCCAAGGAACCGGCGGCGATCCAGGGCCGCCAGTTCCGCCTGCGCCAGCTCGACATCCAGCCCGGCGGCATCGTGCCCTGGCACAGCCACAACGAGCGCCCGGCGATGATCTACATCGTCTCCGGCGAGGTGGTCGAGTACGCCAGCAGCTGCGCCGTGCCGATCGTGCATCGCGCCGGCGACGTGGCGCCGGAGAAGAACGGCACCTCGCACTGGTGGAAGAACACCGGCGGCACGTCGGCCGTGCTGATCTCGGTCGACCTGTTCCCCGGCGCCGCGCAGATGGACGAGCACGTGATGTGAGGCCAGCGCGAGGACCCACGCCATGAACAACAAGCTCATTCAAGCGGGCATCGCGGGCTTCGCGCTCGGTGCGGCGCTGCTCGCCGCACCGGCGGCGATGGCACAGGCGGGCCCCGGCCCCGACGGCTTGATCAAGGTGCGCAGCGCCTACCCGATGGACGAGACCGTGTCACGCCTGCGCCGCGACATCGAGGCCAAGGGCATCCTGTTCTTCCAGGCGGTCGACCAGGCCGCGCTGGCGAAGAACGCCGGCATCACGCTGCGCCCGTCGACGCTGCTGACCTTCGGCAACCCGCCGCTGGGCGCGCAGTTCCTCACCGCCAACCCCTACGCCGGGCTCGACTGGCCGGTGCGCCTGCTGGTGCTGCAGGACGAGGCCGGCGGTGTCTGGGCGGCCTACACCGACTTCGCCTGGATCGCCCGCCGCCACGGCATCACCGACCGCAGCGAGCAGTTCGCCACCGCGAGCAGCGTGGTCGATTCGATCACCTCGACGATCCGCGCGCGCTGAAGCGCCGTCGACGCGGCCGGTGCCGAGCCGCGCCGGCCGCGCCCCCCCCGAACCAGGAGACAGACATGCCCACGCCCTGCGACGCGATCGTCATCGGCAGCGGCCAGGCCGGCCCCTTCCTCGCCGCCCGGCTGGCCGAGGCCGGCCAGCGCACCGTGCTGATCGAGCGCGAACACCTCGGCGGCACCTGCGTCAACGACGGCTGCATCCCGACCAAGGCGATGGTCGCCAGCGCCCGCGCCGCCCACGTGGCGCGCCACGCCGCCGACTGGGGTGTGTCGGCCGGGCCGGTGCGCGTCGACATGGCGGCGGTGAAGGCGCGCAAGGACCGCGTCGTCGCGCACTCGGTCGACGGCCTGACGAAGTGGCTCGGCGGCATGCAGAACCTGACGCTGGTGCGTGCCCACGCGCGCTTCGTCGGCCCGCACGAGGTCGAGGCCGGCGGCAGCGTCTACAGCGCGCCGCGCATCTTCATCAACGTCGGCGGCCGCGCCGTGCTGCCCGACTGGCCCGGCATCGATCGTGTGCCGGTGCTGACCAACAGCTCGATGATGGCGCTGGACACCTTGCCCGAGCACCTGATCGTGGCCGGCGGCAGCTACATCGGGCTGGAGTTCGCGCAGATGTTCCGCCGCTTCGGCAGCCAGGTCACCGTGCTCGAGGTGGCCGAGCGGCTGATCGCCCGCGAGGACCCGGATGTCTCGCGCGAGGTGCAGGCCATCCTCGAGCGCGAGGGCGTCGCCTTCCACCTCGGCGTGCGCGACGTGCGTGTCGACGGCGCGCCGGGTGGCGGCCAGGTGCACGTGAGCCTGAGTGCCGGCGGCGTCGAGCGCGACGTCGAGGGCAGCCACCTGCTCGCCGCCGTCGGCCGCCGGCCCAACACCGCCGACCTCGGGCTGGAGCAGGCCGGCATCGCCACCGATGCACGCGGCTTCATCCCGGTCGACGACGAGCTGCGCACGCGTGTGCCCGGCATCTGGGCGCTGGGTGACGTCAACGCACGCGGCGCCTTCACGCACACCTCGTACAACGACCACGAGATCGTCGCCGCCAACCTGCTGGCCGGTGTCACGCGCCGCGTCAGCCAGCGCATCCCGGCCTACGCGCTGTTCACCGATCCACCGCTGGCGCGCATCGGCATGAGCGAAGCCGAGGCGCGTGCCTCGGGCCGCCCGGTGCTGGCCGGCATGCTGCCGATGACCCGCGTCGGCCGCGCGCGCGAACGCGGCGAGACACAGGGCTTCATGAAGGTGCTGGTCGACGCGGCGAGCGAGCGCATCCTCGGCGCGGCGCTGCTGTGCATCGAAGGCGACGAGGTGATCCACACGCTGCTCGACACGATGTACGGCGACCTGCCTTACACCGTGATCCGCCAGGCGGTGCATATCCACCCCACGGTCAGCGAGCTGCTGCCCACGCTGCTCGGCCAGTTGCGGCCGCTGGAGCCGGCATGAGCGGGTTGTCCGTGCGCAGCTGCTCACCGCTGATGGCACGCTACCGCGACTGCCGCCACGCCACGCTGGCGCTGCTGGCCGGCCTGCACGAGGACGACCTGATCGCCCCCGCCGGCCCCGACGCGCACTCGCCGCTGTGGCACCTCGAGCACGTCACGCGCTGCTTCGAGACCCAGGTGCTGCCGCGTGCGCCGCGTACCGAGCCTGCAGCGGCGCGATCCCTGATCGGCCAGCTGCTGGCGCGGCGCCGGCGTGTCGACCTGGCGGTGGCCGCCTGGCTCGACGACGAACTCGATGCCGACGGCCAGGCGCGGCTCGCGCACGGCATGCAGCACGAGCAGCTGCACCAGGAGCAGATGCTGGTCGACCTGCTGCAGCGTGCCGCGCGCCACCCGCAGCAGGCGGCCCGGCATGTCACGACGGTACCCCGTCCGCGCGTGCGCGCCGCCGCCGGCGACGGCTGGATCGCCTGCCCCGGCGGGCGTGTCGCCATCGGGCGCGACGAGGATGGCGTCAGCCTGCCCGCCGAACAACCGCGCCACGAACTGCTGCTGCGGCCGTTCGCGCTGGCGGCACGGCCGGTCAGCAACCGCGAGTGGTGCCAGTTCATCGCCGACGGCGGCTACCGGCGCGCCGACCTGTGGCAGCGCGACGGCTGGCAGCTGCTGCGTTCGCTGCGCTGGCAGGCACCGGCCTACTGGCGCAGCGGCGGCTCGGAGCCGGTGCAGGCGACGCTGGCCGGCGAGCTGCCGCTGGAGCCCGACGCGCCGGTCTGCCACATCGGCTGGTACGAGGCCGACGCCTATGCCCGCTGGGCCGGCAAGCGCCTGCCGACCGAAGCCGAGTGGGAGCACGCGACGCAATGCACGCCCGCGCTGCGCCACGGCGAGGTGTGGGAATGGACACGCAGCGCCTGGGCCCCCTACCCCGGCTACCACGCACCGCATCACCCCGTCGGCGAGCACGACGGCAAGTTCGAGCCCGGCCGCCTGGTGCTGCGCGGCGGCTCCTGCGCCACCCCGGTCACGCCGCTGCGCGCGACCTTCCGCCACTTTCTTCAACCCCAACGGCGAGGCCACTACACCGGCGTGCGTCTCGCGGAGGACCGATCATGAGTGCCGTTCTCGACCGCCTGCCCGCCTCTTCCACCGAACTCGCCGTCGCGCCGCCGGACCTGGGCAGCGCCTTCGCGCGCGACGTGCTCGCCGGCCTGTCCCGCGAGCACAAGAGCATCCCCTGCACCTGGCTGTACGACCACCGCGGCTCCGAGCTGTTCGAGCAGATCACCCGCGTGCCCGAGTACTACCCGACACGCAACGAGACCTGGCTGCTCGAGCGCTGCGCCGGCGAGATCGCGGCGCTGGCCGGGCCGGGCGCCAGCGTGGTCGAACTCGGCAGCGGCTCGAGCCGCAAGACGCCGCTGCTGCTCGCCGCACTGGACACGCCGGCCTGCTACATGCCGGTCGACATCTCGGCGCAGTTCCTCGCCGAGTCGGTGGCGCCGCTGCGCGAACGCTTCCCGGCACTGCGCATCGTGCCGCGGGTCGCCGACTTCACGCAGCTGGGTCCGCTCGACGGGCTGCCGGCCGGCGGCCGCCGGCTGGTGTTCTTCCCCGGCTCGACGATCGGCAACTTCGTGCCCGAGGCGGCGGTGACGCTGCTCGCGCAGATCGGTGCGGCGGTGGGCCCGGGCGCACTGATGGTGGTCGGTGCCGACGCCACGCACGACCCGGCCGTGCTGGTGCCGGCCTACGACGACGCCCAGGGCGTCACCGCCGCGTTCAACAAGAACCTGCTGCTGCGCATCAACCGCGAGCTCGGCGGCGACTTCAGCCTCAGCGCCTTCCGACACCAGGCGCGCTACGAGCCGTCGCAGCAGCGTGTCGAGATGCACCTGGTCAGCGAGTACAGCCAGCGCGTGACCGTGCTCGGCCGCAGCTTCCGCTTCGCGGCCGGCGAGTCGATCCACACCGAGAACTCCTACAAGTACGGCATCGTCAAGTTCCAGGCCCTGGCGCAACGCGCCGGCTGGGCGCATCGGCAGCTGTGGATGGACGGGCAGTCGCGCTTCGCGCTGCACGTGCTCGAGCGCGAGTCGCGCGCGTGATGCAAACGTGATCCGTCGTTGACGAGCGCGTGAATCCCGCCGACCAGACTGCTTCCCATGGACACCCCACGTCAGATCGTCATCGTCGGCGGCGGCTTCGCCGGCACCACGCTGGCCCGCACGCTCGAGGCCCGGCTCCCCGCCGGCTGGCAGGTGGTGCTGGTCAGCGAGGAGAGCTACACCACCTTCAACCCGATGCTGGCCGAAGTGGTCGGCGCCTCGGTGTTCCCGGAGCACGTGGTCGCGCCGATCCGCCAGATGCTCAGCCGCAGCCGCTTCGTGATGGGCCGCGTCGTCGCGGTCGACACCACGCGGCGCACGCTGCAGGCAAGCACGCTGGCGGGACTGCAGACGATCGCCTACGAGCACCTGGTGCTGGCCTTCGGCACGCGCGCCAACCTCGCGCTGGTGCCCGGCCTGGCCGAACATGCGCTGCCGCTGAAGCTGATCGGCGACGCGCTGCACATCCGCAACCGCGTGCTGCAGCGCATCGCGCGCATCGAGCTGGAGAGCGACCCGGTTCTGCGCCGGCGCCTCGGCCACATGGTGGTCGTCGGCGGCGGCTTCTCCGGGCGTCGAGGTGGCCGGCGAACTGGCCGACTTCCTTGCCGGCGCGCGGCGCTACTACCCGCGTGTGCACGCCGACGAACTGCGCGTGACGCTGCTGCAGGACGCCGAGCGCCTGCTGCTCGAGCTGCCCGCGGCACTGGGCCATGCGGCCGCGGCCTCGCTGCGCGCACGTGGCGTCGACGTGCGGCTGGGCTCGCGCGCCGCGCAGGTCGATGGCGACGGCGTCACGCTGGCCGACGGCACGCGCCTCGAATCGGCGACGCTGATCTGCACCATCGGCACACGCGCCAATCCGCTGGCCGAACGCCTGGGCGTGACGCTGCAGCGCGGCCGCATCGAGACCGCGGCCGACCTGTCGGTGCCGGCCGCGCCTGGCGTGTGGGCGATCGGCGACTGCGCGCTGGTGCGCAACCACGCCGGCGACCGCCACCGCCCGGCCGAGGCCGGGCCTGCCGTGCCGGCGAGCTTCGCGCCACCGACGGCGCAGTTCGCGGTCGCGCAGGCGCAGGCGCTGGCGCACAACCTGCTCGCCCGCGATCGCCGGCCGGCCGACGCGAGCGCTTCGCCCACACCACGCGCGGAATGATGGCCACCACTGGCCACCTGAAGGGCGTCGCGCAGGTCGCCGGCGTGCAGCTCAGCGGCCTGCCGGCCTGGCTGCTGTGGCGCGCCGTCTACCTGCTGCGCATGCCGACGCTGGGCCGCAAGCTGCGCATCTGGGTCGAGTGGACCTGGGGCATGTTCTTCCCCGCCGACATCACCCACCTGCGCTTCACGCGCACGCACGAGGCCGACGCCGACACGGCGCCCGCGCCCACCGCCTCCCTGTCCCGTCCCCACTCCTAGGAAGACACCATGCTTCAGCAGAAATCCGCCATCGTCACCGGCTCCACCAGCGGCATCGGGCTGGGCATCGCCCGCGCCCTCGCGCAGCAGGGCGCCGACATCCTGCTCAACGGCTTCGGCAACGCCGACGAGATCGAGTTCACGCGCGCCGAGATGCAGCGTCAGTTCGGCGTCAAGGTGCGCCACTCGGGCGCCGACATGAGCCAGCCCGAGCAGATCCGTGCGATGGCCGCGCTGGCCCTGGCCGAGTTCGGCAAGGTCGACATCGTCGTCAACAACGCCGGCATCCAGCATGTCGCGCCGGTCGAGGACTTCGACGACGCGAAGTGGGACGCGGTGCTGGCGATCAACCTGTCCTCGGCCTTCCACCTGATCAAGGCGGTGGTGCCGGGCATGAAGACGCGCCGCTTCGGCCGCATCATCAACGTCGCCTCGGCGCACGGGCTGACCGCGTCGCCGTTCAAGTCGGCCTACGTGGCGGCCAAGCACGGCATGGTCGGGCTGTCGAAGACGGTCGCCGTCGAGCTGGCCGAGTTCGGCATCACCGCCAACACCATCTGCCCCGGCTACGTGAAGACGCCGCTGGTCGACAGGCAGATCGCCGACCAGGCCCGCGCGCACGGCATCTCGCCCGAGCAGGTGGTGCGCGACGTGATGCTGTCGCACCAGGCGCGCAAGGAGTTCGTGCGCGTCGAGGAGCTGGCCGCGCTGGCGGTGTTCCTCGCCTCCGACGCCGCCGCCTCGATGACCGGCACCGCGCTGGCCATGGACGGTGGCTGGACGCTGCACTGACCCTCTTCGCCGGAGCACTGCCATGCACGACTACGCCGAGCAACTCGTCGCGCTGCGCCCCATGCTCGTGCGCATGGCGCACCAGCGCCTGCGCAACGACGCCTGGGTCGAGGACGCGGTGTCCGACACCCTGGTGGCCGCCCTCGAGAACGCCAGCGGCTTCGCCGGCCGCGCGCAGCTGCGCACCTGGGTGGTCGGCATCCTGAAGCACAAGCTGGTCGACCAGATCCGCCGCCACACGCGCGAGTGCCAGATGCACGAGAGTGCCGACGCCGAGGAGTTCGATGTCGCGCACGCGGCCGACGCCGCCGACGGCGCGCCCGAGGCACCCGCCGACTGGGGCGACCCGCAGGAGCGGCTGAGCCGGCGCCAGTTCATGACGCAGTTCGAGCAGGTGATCCGCCAGCTGCCCGCGCAGCAGGGGCGCGCCTTCGTGATGCGCAACTGGATGGAGGCCGAGACCGAGGACATCTGCAGCGAGCTCGGCGTGACCGCCAACCACCTGGCAGTGATCCTGCACCGCGCCCGCCAGCGCCTGCGCGGCGCGTTGCGCATCCACGCGCTGCCCACCGGCACGGCGCTTGCGCGTGCCGCCTGAATCCACCACCGAAGACCAACATGGCCAAGAACCGCCGATCCGCCCCGCTGCCCTCCGACGATGTCAGCCCGCTGCCCGCACGCCGCCGTCCCGAGCTGCCCGGGCAGGTCGTGCTGGTGCTGCAGGGCGGCGGCGCGCTGGGCGCCTACCAGCTCGGTGTCTACGAGGCACTGCACGAGGCCGGCATCGAACCCGACTGGGTGATCGGCACCTCGATCGGCGCGATCAACGCCTCGCTGATCGCCGGCAACCCGCCGGAGCGGCGCATGGCGCGGCTGCACGGCTTCTGGGACCAGATGCAGGCGGCGCTCGGCAGCGCCTCGGCCTTCGACTGGCTGGGCCTGGGCAACACGGCCGCCAACCTGGCGACGGTGTGGCGCGGCATCCCGAACTTCTTCACCCCCAACCTGCACGCGCTGCGCGGCTCGGCGGCGCCGCTGGGCGTCGAGTCGGCGGCCTACTACAGCACCGCGCCGCTGCGCGAGACGCTGCTCGAGCTGGTCGACTTCGACTACCTGTGCGAGTGCCGCACGCGCATGACGGTCGGCGCGGTCAACGTGCTCAGCGGCGCGATGCGCTACTTCGACACGCGCAAGGAGCGCCTGTCGGTCGAGCATGTGATGGCCTCGGGCGCGCTGCCGCCGGCCTTCGGCGCGATCCGCATCGACGGCGAGCCCTACTGGGACGGCGGCATCTACTCGAACACGCCGATCGAGGCGGTGCTCGACGACAAGCCGCGGCGCGACTCGCTGATCTTCGCGGTCAACGTCTGGCACCAGCAGGGCCCCGAGCCGGAGTCGATCTGGCAGGTGATGGGCCGGCAGAAGGACATCCAGTACGCCAGCCGCGCCGACAGCCACATCGCGCGGCAGAAGCAGATCCACAAGCTGCGCCACGTGATCCGCGAACTGCAGCAGCAGATCCCGCCGTCGCGGCGCGACGATCCGAAGGTGCGCGAGCTGGCCTCCTGGGGCTGCGGCACGACCATGCACGTCGCCCACCTGGTCGCGCCGCGCCTGGACGGCGAGGACCACACCAAGGACATCGACTTCACGCCGGCCGGCGTGCGCGCGCGCCGCCAGGCCGGTTATGCCGACACGCTGCGCATGGTCGAGCGCAGCCCCTGGCGCTCGGCCAGCAGCGACCCGATCGAGGGTGTCATCGAACACGTCTGAGGCCGCCGTGATCCACGACATCGAGACCCTGCTGGCGAACAACCGCAGCTTCGTCGCCGAGCAGCTGCGCGCCGACCCGGCCTACTTCGAGCGCCTGGCCGAGGGCCAGCACCCGGAGTTCCTGTGGATCGGCTGCTCGGACAGCCGCGTCGGCCCGGACCGTCTGACCGGCACCCACCCGGGCGACATGTTCGTGCACCGCAACATCGCCAACCTGGTGGTCAGCACCGACATCAACCTGCTGTCGGTGCTGCAGTACGCCGTCGAGGTGCTGAAGGTGCACCAGGTGATCGTCTGCGGCCACTACGGCTGCGGCGGCGTGCACGCGGCGATGGGCGAGGCCTCGCACGGGCTGATCGACCACTGGCTGCGGCTGGTCAAGGACACCCAGCAGGTGCACTGGCGCGAGCTGGCGCCGCTGGACGAGGCGGCGCGCTTCCGCCGCCTGGTCGAACTCAACGTCATCGAGCAGGTGCACCAGCTCGGCCGCACCAGCATCGTCCGCCAGGCCTGGCAGCGCGGCCAGCCGCTGCGCATCCACGGCTGGGTGTTCGACATCGCCAGCGGCCACATCCAGCCGCAGACGCGCATGATCGGCGACGAGCAGGCGCTGCAGTCGATCTGCCGCTTCCACAACGGCGTGGTCGGCCATTGAGCGGAGGACACGATGGACATCATGCCGGCCTCGGCCGCCTTCGCGATCGCGCTGCTGTGCGCGGCGACCATGGGCTTCGCGATCCAGCGCGGCGCCACCTGCACCGTTGCCGCGGTCGACGAGCTGCTCGGCAAACGCAGCGCGAACCGCCTGCTCGCCTTCGGCGAGGCCGCGCTGTGGGTCGCTGGCGGCCTGCTCGCCGCGCGTGCCGCCGGCCTGCTGCCGCAACTGCCGCCGGGGTATGCGATCAGCCGCTGGACCCTGCTCGGCGGTGCCCTGCTCGGCCTCGGCGCGTGGTTGAACCGCGCCTGCGTGTTCGGCGCGATCGCGCGGCTGGGCTCGGGCGAGTGGGCCTATGCGGCCACGCCGCTGGGCTTCTACCTCGGCTGCCTGGCAGTGCCGTGGCTGTTCGCGCCGCCGGCGCCGCAGCCGCTGCACGGCGGCTCGCCGGTGCTCGCCGCGCCGGCCCTCGCGCTCGGCGCCTTCGCCGTCTTCGCCACGTGGCGGCTGCTGCGCGCGCTGCGCCACGGCGGGCTGCGGCGCTGGCGCGAAAGGGTCTGGGCGCCGCACGCGGCGACCACGGTGATCGGCATCAGCTTCCTGGTCATGCTGTTGCTCGTCGGTGCCTGGGCCTACACCGATGCGCTGGCCGCGCTGGCGCATGGCATGACCGCCAGCCTGCCGGCACGGCTGGTGCTGGCCGCCGCGCTGCTCGGCGGCGCCGTCTGGGGAGGCTGGACGGCCGGCCGATTCCGCGCGACGCGGATCCGCGCGCGCGAGCTGCTGCGCTGCACCGCCGGCGGTGCGCTGATGGGTGCGGGCACGCTGCTGATCCCGGGCAGCAACGACGGCCTGATCCTGGTCGGCATGCCGCTGCTGTGGCCTTATGCCTGGGTCGGCTTCGCGACGATGTGCGTGGCGATCGCGCTGGCCCGCCAGGCTTTCTCACATTTCGATCACGCACGCGAGCGCGCCGCGGCCGCTTCCTAGAATGACTCCATGGTCATGCAGGTCAACCCGGCCAGGGCCGGCGCCACGCGACGCGTGCTGGTGATCGAGGACGATCCCGATATCGGCCGCCTCGTCACGCTGCAGCTCGCCGAGCTGGGTTGCGAATGCCGGCTGGTCGACGACGGCGTGACCGGCCTGGCGGAGGCGCAGGAGGGCCGCTACGACCTGGTCATCCTCGACCTGATGCTGCCGCGCATGGACGGCCTGCAGATCTGCCGGCGGCTGCGCGCGGCCGAGCAGCACACGCCGATCCTGATGCTGACCGCCAAGTCCTCCGAGCTCGACCGCGTGCTCGGGCTCGAGCTCGGCGCCGACGACTACCTGACCAAGCCGTTCAGCATGCTCGAGCTGGCCGCACGCGTGAAGGGCGTGTTCCGTCGTGCCGAGGTGGTGGCCGCCACCCGCGCGCAGGACACCGCGCAGGCCCAGCTGATCGAGCAGGGCGCGCTGCGCATCGACCTGCAGCGGCACGAGGCGCGGCTGCAGGGCCAGCCGGTCGAGCTGACGGCCAAGGAGTTCGAGCTGCTGGCGCATTTCGCGCGTGCTCCGGGCCGCGTGTTCACGCGCGCGCAGCTGCTCGACCAGGTCTGGGGCTACCACCACAGCGGCTACGAGCACACCGTCAACTCGCACATCAACCGGCTGCGCAGCAAGATCGAGCGCGACCCCGGCAACCCGGAGTTCATCCAGACCGTCTGGGGCGTGGGCTACCGGTTCGCCGAACGCAGCAGCTGAGCGCGCGGCGATGGAACTCTTTGCTGTTGCTGCTGCTCGTTGCCGGTGCCGGGCTGGCCTGCTGGTGGGCCCATCGCCGCGCCGCCCGGCGCGAGGCGGCACTGGCCCGCCAGGTCGCGCAGCTGGAGGCGCAGCTGGCCGAGCGGGAGGCGCAGCTGTCTCGCGTCGCGCAGCAGCGCCGGGAGCTGCTGGCCAACGTCTCGCACGATCTGCGCACGCCGCTGTCGTCGATGCAGGGCTACCTGGAACTGCTGCTGCTGCGCCACGGCAGCTTCGAGCCGGCCGAGGAGCGCAACTACCTGCAGACCGCGGCGCGCCAGGGCGAGAAGCTCGGCCGCCTGGTCAACGACCTGTTCGACCTGACCCGGCTCGAGGCCGGCGATCTGGCGTTGCAGCCGGAGGACTTCGCGCTCGGCGAGCTGGTGCAGGACGTAGTGCAGAAGTTCGCCCACGAGGCACGCCGGCGCGGCGTGCGCCTGGCCGCCTGCGACGCGCAGTCCGCACCCCATGTGCATGCCGACCTCGCGCTGGTCGCCCGGGTGCTCGAGAACCTGCTCGACAACGCGATCCGCCACACGCCGGCCGATGGCAGCGTGACGGTCGGCGCGCTGGCCGGCGGCTCCCGCGCCGCCCTGACGGTGAGCGACACCGGCGAGGGCATCGCCGCGGCCGATCTGCCCGGCGTGTTCGACCGCTACGACCGTGGATCACGGGTGCAGCGGGCCGGCGCCTCGCCGGGGCTCGGCCTGGCGATCGCCCGGCGCATCGTTCGGCTGCATGGCGGCGAGCTGGCGATCCGCAGCACACCCGGCACCGGCACCTCGGTGTCCTTCGACCTGCCGACGGCGCGGCCTGCCGCGCGGCCCGCAGGCCTGGCCGCCTGACCCCGCACGCCGCGACTGCCACGGAAGGACCATCGATGCTCAGCCAGCCCCTCGTCCTCGCTCCCCTGCTCGCGCTGCTGGCCGCGCTCGGCTGGCTGGCCGGCCAGGGCTGGCGACAGCGCCGCGCGCTGGAGGCGCGTGTAGTCCAGCTCGAGCAGGCGCTGGGCACGCAGCGCGCCGAGCTGGAGCGCAGCGAGGCGGTGCGCGCCGAGGCGGAGGCCGGGCTGCGCTCGGCCGAGCAGCGTTTCCTGCTGGCCGTGCGTGGCAGCCAGGACGGCCTGTGGGAATGGGAGCTGGCCACCGGCAAGGTGCAGCTGTCGCCGCGCTGGAAGGGCATGCTCGGCTACGAGACCCACGAGCTGCCCGACAGCCTGCCGGCCTGGCGCGACTGCATGCACCCGGACGACCGCGCCGGCTTCGAGGCCGCGCTGCAGCGCCACCTCGACGGTGCCACGGCCTGCGTCGACGAATCGCTGCGCCTGCGCCACCGCGACGGCAGCATGCGCCATGTGCTGACACGCGCCGTGGCGATCCGCCGCGAGTCGGGCGAGCCCTACCGCGTCGTCGGGCTGGACACCGATGTGACGGCGCTGCGTCGTGTGCAGGCGGTGCTCGATGCGGTCGCCGACGGCACCGCGGCGACCAGCGGCACCGGCTTCTTCGACGCGCTGGCCCAGCATTTCGCGCGTGCGCTGGAGGTCGAGTGCGCCTTCATCACCGAATGCGCCGACGCGCCGCCGACGCGCGTGCGCACGCTCGGCTACTGGTCGGCGCGCCGCGGCGCGCGCGAGAGCTTCGAGTTCGAGCTCGCCGGCACGCCCTGCGAGGAGGTCGTGCAGCAGGGCCGCAGCTGCCTGCACCGCGAGGGCCTGGCGCGGATGTTCCCGCGCGAGGCCGGCTACGAGTCCTACCTCGGCATGCCGATCCACGGCAGCGACGGCCGCGTGCTCGGCCACCTGGCGATCTTCGACACCCGGCCGCGCGGCGACGACCTGCTGATGGAGCGTGTCTACCGCATCTTCCTGGCCCGCGCCGCCGCCGAGATCGAGCGCCGGCAAGCGCTGCGAGGCTGAGCCCTCAGCCGCGGAAGGCCAGCGCCAGGCCGATCGGCAGGAACAGCAGCGCCATCAGGTGGCCGACCAGCACCATCGCGGCGATCGTCGGGTGCGCGGCGATAGCGGTCGGCGAGCAGGAAGTTGAACACCGCCGGCGGCAGCGCCGCGAACACGAACAGCGTGCCGCGCTGCAGCGGCTCGAGCGGCAGCAGCGCCAGAACCGCCCCGGCCACTGCCAGCCGGGCCAGCGGCGCGGCGATGCCGCCGAGGCTGCCGATGCGCCAGGCGTGCCAGGGCGTGGCGACCAGGCGTGCGCCCATGGCCAGCAGCATGAAGGGCACCAGGATGTCGCCGACCCAGCGCAGCGCAGTGGCCAGCCAGGCCGGCGTGGCCCAGGCGAACGTGGAGGCGGCCAGGCCGAGCAGCGTGGCGCCGAGCAGCGGGCTGCGCAGCAGCCCGGCGAGATCGGCGCGCCCGCTCATCAGCTGCGCGCCGAGCGTGAAGTGCAGGACGTTGGACAGCACCAGCAGCAGCAGCGCCGGTGCCAGCCCGTCGGGCCCGAAGGCGAGCAACGACACCGGCAGCCCGACCGGCCCGACGTTGCCGAACATGACGGTCGGCGCGAGCGCGCGCGGGTCGGTGCCGAGCCGGCGCGCCAGCGGCCAGGCGAGCAGCCCGCTGCCGACGATGACCCCCAGCGCAGCGGCGAGGAAAGGCAGCTGGCTGCCGGCGTCGAAACGGCGCGTCGACAGCGAGACGAACACCAGCGCCGGCAGGCAGACGTCGACGGCGAGCCGGTTGGCGCCGCCGAGGTCCGGCCTGGCACGGCGTGCGTACAGGTAGCCGAGCAGCACCACCGCCAGCAGCGGCGCCATGGTGGCGGCGATGCGCGCGAACATGGTTCGTTCCTCCGCCCGCCGCCGCGCGGCCGGCTCAACCGCCTGCGTAGTGCAGCAGGCGGATGAACTCCTGCATCTGCGCTTCGGTCAGCATGCCGCCGCGCGCGGCCATCGCCTTGGTCTTCATGTCGTAGGCCTTCTCCATCGCGGCCAGGAACTCCTTCTTCGAGACCATGCCGTCCTTGTCCTTGTCGAGGTTCTTCATCTTGAAGAACAGCATGAAGTCGTCCTGCGTGCCTTCCTGCGCGTGGGCGGGAAAGGCAGTGGCGCCGAGACCGGCGGCAGCGACCACGAGGGCCGCGCTGAGCTTGTTCCTGAACATGTGCATCTCCTGGGGTGGTGGGTGCGGCCCGCATTCGACAGGCCTGCCCATGCGTCGATGCGGCCGGCCACGCATTACGCCCCGTTCAGTGCCGTTCAGTCGGTCGGCGGGTACAGCGGCGTCAACGCCTTCTCGCGCCGCCAGGCACGCAGGAAGTCGGCGATCGACATGCTGCGGTGGCCACGCGCACGATTCGCCGCGCCGATCTCGAACAGCCAGCGGTACTGGCGCATCAGGTCGCGCCAGGCCACCCACAGCGGCGTGCGCCGGTCCCAGATGTGCGTGCTCTCGGCGCCGGCGCCATTGACCTCGACGATGGTGAAGTCGCCGCCGGCGCGCACCTGCGCGAAGTCGGCGAAGCGCACGTCGAAGCGGCCGAACCAGAACTCGGGCAGCGCACGCGCGATGGCGTCGAAGCGCGCCTCCATCGCCGGCGTCACCAGGTGGCTGCCGTCGCGGAAGATCGCGCCGCGGCTGTGGCTGCCGGCGAAGGCCAGGCGCACCGCTTCGCCGGCACGCGGCACGCTGTCCAGCCGCTGCGCATGGCGGTGCAGGTACAGGTGTGGCAGGCGGCCGGCGCGCGGGTCGGCGAGGATCAGCTCGCGCAGGCTGCGCTGGCCGTCGCCGACCACGTGCGGGAAGTACTTCAGCGTGATCGAGACGATGCGGCCGCGTTCCTGGCCGGGCTGGCGCACGTAGAACACGCCGGCCTCGCCCTCGAAGTCGACGAAGCGCTGCAGGATCAGCCGCGCGCCGCGCGGGAAGGCGTCGAGGTAGCCACGCAGCTGCGCGACCGTGCGGATCAGCTTGACGCCGACGCCGCGGCAGCCGAGGTCGGGCTTGGCCACCACCGGCAGCGACAGCCCGGCGCACCGCAGCCGTTGCAGCGCCTCTTCGACCTCGTCGTCCACCGTGCTGCCCTGCACCGCCTGCTCGGTCATTGCCGGCCGGTCGACGGCGATGAAATCGGCCACCACCTCCGCTGCGTGATGACGGGCCATCGCGAGAATCTGCGACTTCGACTCGCCGACAAGACCACCGGCGGGGAACGACGGATTGGCCACGGTGGGCAGCAGCACGCCGCGGTGGCGGACCATCAGCCAGGCCGCGTACAACGCGACCGGGGGATAGAAGGCCCACATCGGCCAGAACTCGAAGAAGCTCAGCGGCGCCCCGCCCTGCTCCAGCGGCGGCATGCCCTGGTGGGGCTGTCTCGTCGCCACGACGTCCGCACCCGGCGCGCGGCCGGGCAACACGGTCAAGGTGTTCATGTCGTTCTCCTGGTGAATCGGGAGCGGCAACGCCGCCACAGCGGGATGGCCAGCGCCAGCACGACGATCGGCAGCGCGACGGCCAGCGGCGCGCTGAGCCCCCAGGCCTGCATCAGCCAGCGGCCGATCGAGACGCTGGCGGCATACAGGCCGGCGGTCCACAGCAGCACCGCCAGCAGCACCCAGGCGGTGAAGGCCGGGGCGGGCACACGCAGGTAGCCGCAGGCGGTGTAGGTGAGCAGGCGCAGGCCGGGAATCACACGGGCCAGCAGCACCGCGCTGGGCAGACGCCGCACCAGCTCGCCGCGGGCCCAGTCGTGGCGCGCCGGCGCGAAGCGCTGCCGCAGCCAGGGCCAGCGCCGCGCCCCGGCGCCGAGCGCGTACAGGCCAAGGTCGCCGGCGGCGATGCCTGCGGCCACGGCCGCGAACGACAGCGGCCAGGCGATCAGCCCCTGCGCGGCGACGGCAACGCCGGCGGCGATCGCCAGGTCTTCGAGCAGCAGCGTGGTCAGTGCCAGCACGAGGCAGACCACCCAGGGCTCGGCCATCCCGTTCAGCGCGGCCGCGAAGGCTGCCGACAGCGTGTCGAGGCCGCTCAGCATGGCACGGCCCCGGCCCAGCCGATGGCGGCCCGCACCTCGGCCTCGGCGTTCCAGGGCAGGAAGTGGTTGCGCCCCGGCAGCAAGCGGGTCTGCACGCAGCGCGCCCCGCGCAGCCGGGCCTGCAGGTAGGGCACGTTGGCCACCGGCACCAGGTCGTCGGCGCTGCCGTGCACGATCAGCACCGGCGCAAGAACGCGTGGCAGCAGCGCCTCCAGTTCGACCAGCTGCGGACGCAGGGCCATCAGCTCGGCGTTCGAGTTGCGGATCGCGCGCGGCAGCAGCGAGCGCACCGGCGCCCACGCGCCCAGCCACTGCAGCGGATGGATGCGCTCCAGCGCCGGGTCCAGCGAGGCCGCCAGCAGCACGACCGCCGCGACGCGATCGGGATGCTCGGCCGCGACCCGCGCGACGATCGGCCCGCCCAGCGAGTGGCCGACCAGCACCGCAGGGCGGCCGTCGTCCGGCAGCAGCGCGGCGACCGCGGCCGCCTGGTCGGCCAGTTGCACCAGCGCTCCCTCGGGCCCGCTGCGGCCGAAGCCGGGGCGGTCCAGCGCGACGATCTCGACGCCGGGCGGCGGATCGAGCAGGTAGTCGGCCCAGCCTTCGGCCGAACCCGGCGTGCCGTGGACCAGCAGCACACGCGGCCCGCGCGGGTCGCCGGCCACCAGCGTGCCGAGCGTGCGGCCGAGCGAGTCCGGCACCGCCACGCTGCCGCGCAGCGGCGCGGTGTCGACGCTCGCCCGCCGCGGCCCGTGCGTCATGCAGCCGAGGGTGGTCAGCAGCACGGCCAGCGCGCTCCAGGTGCGTGCGCTCATCCGCTGCCGCGCATCTGCGCGAACCAGCCCTGCTGCGCGGTGCTGCCGCCGAGCAGGTGCATGCGTGTGGCCAGCGGCTGCAGTTCCTGCGCGGCCTCGCGCAGCCGCCGCCGCGCGTGCGCGACCACGCCGCGCGCCGCCGGCAGCGCCAGCTCGCGCCAGGCCGGCGCGCTCGATCGTTGCGCCTGCGTCGCGATGCCGCCGAGCAGCTCGGCCACCGCCTCGTCGTCGCCGGCGCGCGCCAGCGCGTAGGCGAAGTGCAGGTCGAGGAAGGCACTCTGGCGGTCGTGGATGCGCGGGCGCACGTGCTGCGCCAGGTCGTCCCAGCGTGCGCCGGTGTCGACGCCGCGCTGCTCGATGCGCGCCAGCAGCGAGACCGCGTTGACCTGGTCCTGCACATACGACTTGCGCACGCCCCAGACGCGGCGGTCGTAGATCGACAGTGCGGCGTCGGCATCGCCGCGCGCCAGCTGCAGCAGCGCCACGTGCCACCAGTTGTGCGTCAGCATGAAGCTCGAGCAACGTTCCCAGCGTGGCGCGTGCGCCAGCATCCAGGCCAGGCCCTCGTCGAGCCGGCCACGGGCGTCGAACACATGGGCGACCGCGTGCTGCGCCCACGGATCGTCGGCGTTCATCGCGTCGGCGCGCTCGCCGGCGCGCAGGGCCGCTTCGAGCTCGCCGTTCTGCTCCAGCGCGAAGGCATGCAGGCCCCAGGCGTAGCTGAGGTCGCCGTTGTGACGCAGCAGCAGCGAACTCATCGCCAGCATGCCGGCGCGCTCGCCAAGGCCGAGCTGGTGGATCTGCGCCAGCTTGGCATTGAGCAGGTCGCGCGGCCAATGCCCGGCGATCTCGACGTGACGGGCCAGCGCGTCCTGCGGGCGGCCATCGGCCCAGGCCTGCAGCGCGTCGAGCAGCAGCCGCTCGCGTTGATTCGCCGCGCGTGCCGCCGCCGCATGGGCGCGTTGCAGCCAGGGCCGCGCGCGTTGCACCCCCTCGCGGGTCTGCAGGAACAGGTACAGCGCTGCGGCGCAGGCCTGGGCCAGCACGGCGTCGGGGTCGCGCTCGGCGGCCTCGAGGATCAGCGCCGCCTGCTGACCATGGCTGAGCAGCTCGTCGACGAAGCGCTCGATCGCCTCGACCACCTCGCGCTGCTGCGTGCTGACCGGCAGGCCGGCGCGATCGTGCAGCATGCAGGCCTCTCAGGCGGCAGCGGGGCCGCGCCGCTGCAGCAGCGCGCGCAGCGTGTCGCGGTGCATCGCCAGCAGGAGGGCCGATGCGACCCAGACGCCGCAGGCCAGCGCGAACAGCTCGCCGCCGTCCAGGCTGCCGTCGGTGTTGCGCACCTGCACGCCCAGCGGCGTGAACAGGTGGAAGAAGATCGCGCCGCTGATCACGCCGAGCGCCAGCAGCGCGCCACCGGCGTGCAGCAGCGGACGATGCAGCAGCAGCCCGGCCAGCAGCAGCGAGGAAGCGACCAGCTCGGCGCTGCCGACCACGTACTGGCTGAACGGGCCGCTCGGGGCGAACAGCCCCGGAAAGCCGAGGCCGGCACCCCAGGCGTCGAGCGTGCCGAAGATGTACTGCGTCTCGGGCGAGTTGCTGAACTTGAAGAACAGCGACTGCACGAAGACGAAGGCGATGTACAGCGTCAGGGCCCAGGCGAGCCAGCGTGCGGAACGGGTGGTGCTCATGGCGCGCCCCTCACTTGCCCAGCACGGCCGGCCAGTTCTGCCGGCCCCGCGCGATGAAGCCGGGGATGTCCTGCTCCCACTTGCGCTGCACGTCGGCGTCGTAGTTCAGGTAGAGCTTGTCGTCGACGATCTTCCAGAACTGCGGGTCGCCCGAGGCGGTGTAGCCCTGCGACACCGCCCAGGCGCAGTAGCCGCCGAACTGCGGCGCGTAGCGCTCGGGCATCGCGACGAAACGGTCGCGGTTCTCGGCGCTGACGAAGCGCCACTCGGCGCCCTGCCAGCTGTGCACGAAACGCTTGTCGCCCTTCACCGGCTTGTGCTCGGTGAAGTAGGCGACGCTGTCGTAGCCGCCGACGGCGGTGTTGCTGAAGGTGCCGGTGTAGACCGGTGCGTCCTTGGCCGTCGCGGGCGCGGCCTGCAGGCCGAGCGCCGCGACGACGGCGGCGAGCAGGGAGGGAGCAGCGCGGGACATGTCGAACCTCTTGCGGTGGGGTGTTGAGGCTCTGTCGCGGCCGTGCGGCCGACATTACAGAGACGCCGGCTGTAAGCCCCGGGCCTGCAGCGCGACCACCGGGAGGCGGCCGCGCCGGCCGCAGGAGGATCCGATGGATGCCACCGCTTCGCTCGCCGCCCCGGCGCCCGCGACCACACCAACCTCCGAGCGCCACTACCGCCTGCGGCTGGCCAGCGACGCAGCCGACCTGCGCGCCGCCCAGGCCTTGCGCTTCAAGGTCTTCAACCTCGAGTTGCGCGAAGGGCTGAGCGCGTCCTGGGCCACCGGGCTGGACGCCGACGACTTCGATGCCTGCTGCGACCACCTGCTCGTCGAACACGCGCCGAGCGGCGCCATCGTCGGCACCTACCGCCTGCAGACCGGTACGAGCGCCGCCCGGCAACTGGGCTACTACAGCGAACGCGAGTTCGACTTCGCACCGTTCGAACCGCTGCGCGCCGAACTGGTCGAGCTCGGCCGCGCCTGCATCCATGCCGAGCACCGCAGCTTCGCGGTGCTCAACCTGCTGTGGAACGGCATCGCCGACTACGCGCGGGCACGCCGGGCACGCTGGCTGATCGGCTGCAGCTCGCTGACCTCGCAGGACAGCGCCGCCGGTGCAGCCGCCTACGCACGCCTGGCGCCGCATCTCTGCGCGCCGGCGCTGCGCACGCGGCCGCATGAGCACTTCGCCTGCCCGCTCGATGCACCCGCGCCGGTCGCACCGAAGATCCCGAAGCTGCTGGCCGCCTACCTGGCGCTCGGCGCCGAGATCTGCGGGCCGCCGGCGATCGACCGCGAGTTCAGGACGATCGACTTCCTGACGCTGGTCGACCTGAGCAGCCCGATGCTGAGTGCGCTGCAGCGTCGTGGCCGCTTCCTCGGCTCGTCGCGCTGAAGCCGCGCACCCCATCAAAGGCGGAAGCCCGGCCCGCGCGTGACGCGGGCCGGGCTGCTCCGTGGTGGTGTGGCCTCAGCTGCCCTTGCGCGGGCTCGTGTTGGCGCTGCGGTCCTCGTTCGCGATGCGCTCCTGTTGCGCGCGCGTCGCGCGCTCGGCCAGGCGGGCACGCGCCAGGCCGCGCGGCGTGCCGTCGCCGGCGGCATAGAAGCTGCCGTCGGCGCGCGCCGGCGCGATCTCGGCGAGCACCTGTGCGCGCGTCTTCGGCGCGTCGCTCTCGGCGGCCAGGGTGTTGAAGCTGCTGCCGGCGGTGAGCGTGAGAGCCAGCGTGGCGATGAGTTGCTTGCGGTTCATGGAAGGTCCTCGATGGTGTTGGGATGGGGTTGAGCCCCGGTGCGGCGGCCGAAGCCGCCTCGCACCGGTATCCGTTCGTCGGCGAGGCGCAGCGGGCATGACTCTCAAACTCCTCCGCAGCCCTCACGAATCGGTCACGCCGCGGCGCTCAGCCACCGGCGGGCGCGCCGACGGAACGACCGAGGACCTTCATCAGCTCACGCAACTGCTCGGCGCTCAGCGGCCCCTTGACCTTCATCTCGGCCGCTCTCATGTCCCAGGCCTTCGCGGCCATCGCGAGGAACTCCTCCTTCGAGACCATGCCGTCCTTGTCGCGGTCCATCTGCCGCATCTCCATCAGCCGTGAGTAGATGTCGCCTTCGGCGAAGGCGGCACCGCCGCAGGCTGCCAGCGCCAGCGCAAGGGTCGCGCCGCGGACGAGGGAAGTCATCTTCATGTCAATCTCCAGTGGGTCCAGTGGGTGGATGCAGGCAGGCCATCGCTTCGCGGCCTGCCACTCGCCGACGCCGTGATCACGAAGTCCGCGTGTCCCTGGGTCGACGACCGATCCGCGCCATTACGGGGCGTGGCCCCACGATGCGCTCAGCGCCACTGCCCGGAGAGCACGAATGCAGCCCAGTGGTAGGGGTGGGCCCAGCCGCTGGCCGCCGGCGCTGCGGCGCCGGCAGGCCGGCGCACGCCGCGGTCGGCATCGGTCTCGGTGCTCGTCGGGCCGCTCGCGCCGCCGCTGCGCAGCATCGCCAGCTGTGCCTGTTGCAGCGCACGCGCCAGGCCCTGCGGATGGTCGCGGTAGAAGCCGCTCATCAGGCGTGCCGTGCTCGCGTCCGACACCGCCCACAGGCTGGCCAGCACGCTGCGTGCACCGCGCCGCTGCACCACCGCGGCCAGCCCCTCGACTTCGAGGCCGTGTTCGTTGACACCGCCGCCGGTGGCGGTGTTGCAGGCCGACAGTGCCAGCAACTGCACGTTGCGGAAGGGCAGCACCGCCAGCTGGCCGAGCGACATCGTCTGCCCGTCGCCGAGCAGCAGCACCGAGCGGCTCTCGTCGCCAGGGCGGAACTCGAAGTGGCTGGCGATGTGGGCGACGTTGTAGCGCCCCAGCGCGTCGTACAGCGCCTCGCGGTCGAAGGCCTGGTCGAGCAGGATGCGGCCCGGCAGCACGCCCTTCGCGCCGCCCGGGTCACGCACGATGCTGTCGAGCTCCATCGGCACGCCCGGCAAGGCGGTGAAGCCGGCACCGCCGCGGCTGGCGCCCATCGCGGCGACCTGCCAGTCGTCGCGCTTCGGTGCGCCGCCGGCCTGACCGGCCTGCGCCCAGACGACCAGCGGGATGCGCTCGACCAGGTAGCGCTGGCCGTCGTGCAGCGCTGCGAACGGCAGGTAGCGCAGGCTGCCGGTCAGCGACAGCACCAGCGTGGTCGCGCCGGTGCGCTGCAGCTGCGGCTCGATCGGCGCGATCAGCCAGCGGTGCAGCGCCTGCGCGGCGGGCAGCACGTCCTTGCGGTCGCGGATCGCGGCACGCAGCTCGGCGATGCGCTGGTTCAGCTCGGTGCGCGAGACATCGACCAGCGTGCCGAACTCGCCGTCGGGCGTGACGAACAGCACCGCCAGCGCGTTGTCGGTGACCACGTAGTGCACCGCCACCGCGCCGGGGTCGGCCTGCAGTGCGAACTGCAGCTCGGAGGCGCGCGCCGGCAGCGCCGTGGCGGTCTCGGCCGGCGGCGCCTCGCGGCTGCGAGACAGCGCATCGCGCACCTTGGTCGTCCAGCGCATGAAGGACTCACGCCAGCGCTGCATGCTCGACTGCAGCTCGGCACGACGGGCACGTTCGGCGGCGTCGAGGTCCTGGCGCGCCGACTTGCGCTGCAGCGCGTCGAGCTCGACGTAGTCGGCCACCGCACCGTCGATCTCGGCGCGGTCGCGGGCCAGCGCCGCCTCGCCGCCGGTGAAGTCGACCCGGTCGCCCGACGCGCCGCTGCGCAGGATCTCGCGCAGCTCCGACTGCTTCAGCATGGCCAGCACCTGCTCGGCCTCGGCGAAGCGGCCTGCCTCGATCAGCCGCGCCGCCAGGCGCTGGTAGACGTCCTGTCGTTGGCGCAGGAAGCTGCGCTGCAACGAGGCATCCGCGCCGCCCCACGACGCACCGAGGCGCTGCAGCTGGTTCACCGCCTCCTTGCCGAAGTAGATCGCCTGAGCCTTGTCGCCACGCGCCGCGTGGTGCTCGGCGTAGCGGTCCAGTGCCAGCGCCAGCTCGAGCGGCGCGTCGCCACGGCCCAGCAACAGCGCCAGCGCCTCCTCGTGCAGCGGCCGCGCCTCGTCGACGCGGCGCAGGCCGTCCAGCGCCTGCGCGCGCTGCGCCAGGCTGACCGCCAGGTAGCGCGGCGCCGCGCTGGCCTCGCGCCACTGCGCCAGCGCCGATGCGAAGGCCTTCTCCGCATCGGCGTGGCGGCCCGACTCGAGCAGCGCCGCGGCGCGGTTGTGCAAAGTCGCCGCCCGCTCGTAGCGCCAGCCGGGTCGCTGGCGCCAGATCGCCAGCGCCGCGTCGAACTGGCCGACGGCCTCGTCGATGCGGCCGGACTCCAGTGCCACCAGGCCGAGCGAACCGATGCTGCGCGCGATGTCCGGATGGTCGGCCGGCAGCAGCGCGCGGCGCAGCGCCAGTGCATGCCGCAGGTGCTGCTGTGCGCCGTCGAGGTCGCCGGCAGCGCGCAGGATCTCGCCCATCGCCTGCTCGCCGCGCGCGATGTCGGTGTGCTGCGGCCCGCGCACCTGCAGGAACAGCGCTGCGGACTCGCGCTGTGTCGCCATCGCCTCGCTGTAGCGGCCGGCGGCAAGGTGGCCTTCGGCAGCAGCGGCCAGCGTTGCCGCCAGGTCGAGCGGGTGGGCCGCCGGGGCCTCGCGACGCAGTGCCAGCGCCTGTACGAGCTGTGCGTCGGCACGGGCGCCGTCACCCAGGCGCTGCGCCAGTTCGGCCTCGCGCAGCAGCAGTTCGCCGCGCAGCGCCTCGGCCTCGTGCGGCCGCAGCCGCGGCAGGCGCTGCGCCGCTTCGGCGAGGCACTGCTCGGCCGCCGCGAGCTGGCCGTCGGCGACCAGCGCACCGGCCAGGTCGCCGAGCGTGGCCACCAGTTCGACGCTGTCGCCGCCGCTGCGCAAGGCCTCGACCGCCGCGCCGAAGTGGCTCGTGGCGAGGTCGGGCCGGCCCAGCGACATCTGCAGCACGCCGAGCTTGTGGCGGCTGTCGGCGAGCAACCGGTGGCCTGCCGGCAGCGCCGCGCTGCGCAACGCCAGCGACTGTTCGAGCGCCGCGCGCGCGGCGTCGAAACGATCGAGGTCGCGCTCGATCTCGCCCAGCGTGGCCAGCGCGCGCGCCTGCGCGAGCGGGTCGGCCGGCTGCGCACGCGCCCGCAGATCGGCCGCCTGGCGCGCTGGCTGCACCGCCTCGCGCGGCTGGCCGGCGCGCATCAGCGTCACCGCCAGGCCTTCCAGCTGCAGTGCCTGGAAGGCGTCGGCCGCCGGTGTCTGCGCTGCCGCGCTGGCCAGCGCAAGGCCCAGCCATACGCTCGCCAGCCTGCCGGCAGCGCGAAGAAGCAGGCCTCTGGACATGGACAGCGCGGCGCGCCTCACCCGCCGGTGATGCCGGGTGAACCGGTCTCGGGCGCGCTGGCCCCGCTGGGCACGGCACGCTTGATCGACTCGAACAGGCCCTTGATGCCGCCACCGCTGCCTTCGGGCGCGGCGGTGGTCGGTGCCACCGTCGTCGCGGCCGGCTTGGCCGGTGTCGCGGCCGAACCCGTCGCACCGGTCGAGGTGGTGGCCGGCGTGTTGCCGCCGACCGGCGGCGTGCGCGGCCCGCCGCCCGCCTTGTTGTTCTGGATCGCACGATCACGCTGCGCCGGATCGAGCTGCAGCGCCATCACGAACTGGCGCTCCTCGTGCGAGGGGTGCGAGGTGTCCCAGGACTCCGGCGTGGTCAGCGGCTTGCGCGCCTCGTAGGCCTTCAGCGCGGCCTTGGCGTCGACGCCGGGCGTGCGCGCCAGCAGGTACATGCCGCAGGCATCACCTTCGAGCTCCTGGTTCTGGTCGAAGCGCTGGAACAGCAGCAGCGTCGAGTTGGCCGTGCCCAGCACGTCCTGCATGGTCTTCACCGGGTTGGTGGCGATGCTCAGCATGCCCTGGATGTCCTTCTTCGCCGCCATGCCGTCGATCAGCTTGAGCTGGATGTCCTTCAGCGCGTGGCGCCGCGTCAGGTGCGCCACCTCGTGCGCCAGGCGCAGCGCGATGTCGTTGCTGGACAGCGAACGGTCGCGCACCAGTCCGAGGTTCAGGTAGACGTAGCCGCCGACGCCGATCGACGCGTTGGACTGGTCGCCCTGCACCACCTGCAGCGTGAACTTGTAGGGGTTGTCGGCGGGCAGCGTGCCGACGATCGCGTCCAGCGTCTTGCGGATCTCCTCGAAGCGCTGGCGGTCGCGCGAGTTGAGCGTGTCCGTCGCGATGATCGCGCCGTCCCTGACGTACTTGTCGTTCAGCCAGCTGCCGACCTGCGTCTCGGCGCTGACCGGCAGCCAGACCTTGCGCCGTGCCAGCACGCGCAGCTTGTCGAACAGCTCCTTGTTCTCCTGCGGCGAGATGCCGGAGACGTCGGGCACCCGCTGCAGCAGCACGCGCGGGCCGACGATCAGCGCCAGCTCGGCGAGCATGCCCACCGGACTGGCCGAGTCGTACAGGCGCTCGCACAGGTAGTCGGCATCGCTGGTGGCCAGCTTGGAGACCTTCTGGTCGAGGAACTCGCTGGAGGCCTGCTGGGCCCGGGCCAGCGGCATGGCGGCGCACAGCGCCAGAACGGCGATCGTGGTCTTCATCGTGCGAACCCCTGCATGACGAGCATGCCGTTGAACGACAGCGAGCGCTCCTCGTAGAGCAGCGCCCGCGCGATGGCGCGTGCGGCGGCGTCCAGCCCCGGCGTCGCCTCGATGCGCTGCAGGCCGGCAGCGACGAAGTTCTCGTTGTCCGGGTCGGTCAGCGTGAAGCTGCTCGCCAGCAGCGTCTTGCCGCCCTGCTGCAGCTGGTAGACGTAGCGCCCGCCGGCCGACAGGCCCTTGCGCTCGATCTTCACGCCGGCGCCGGCCGCGCCGCTCTGCAGCACCCGCTTGCCTTCGTCGAGGACCTGGAACTGCGCGTCCGCGCCGACCTTGGCCGGCTTGAACGACAGGCCCGCGGCCGGCACGTGGATCTCCTTGAACGGCGCGTTGTACTCGCGCGCCTGCAGCGTCACCGGGTCGAAGCGCTTGACCGCCGGGCCGCCGGTGGCGACGCGCGAGACGGCGCGCAGGTTCAGGTCCAGGTCCTCGTAGGACTGCATTGCCTGGCTGGCCTTGACCGGCACGAAACGTTCGCCGGCGTTGATCACCGGCATCTGCGTCGCGCCGTCGACGTCGCTGTAGACGGCGCGCACGCTGCCCGCCTGCACCACCAGCGCGTCGCAGCTGCGGCTGAGCATCGGGCCGCCGACCGGCGTGCCCGCCACGCTGGCCTGCGCACCCTGGGCGGGGATCAGGAAGCACGGCGTCGCGGCCTGGGCCAGGCCGGCCAGCGAGAGCAAGGCGAGGGACAGGGCGGGTTTCATCGAGACTCCTGCAGGGTGGGACGTTTGATCGGTCGGCATGTCAGGGCAGCATCAGGGCACTGGCGGCGCAGCCGGGCTGCCGGGAACGGCGCAGCGCATGAAGCGGTTGGCGCGCTGCTCGATCGGGTCGTCGCTGCGCGGCAAACGCAGCGGCTCCATCGCCGGGCCGTCGGGTCCCAGCGGCTGCGGCTCGGCATGGCAGCGCCCGCCGGTGGCCAGGCCACGCTCGGCGAACCAGGCGCAGACCCGGTCCAGCGACTCCTTGTCCTGGCGCAGCGCGATGTGGGCAGCGTCGAACAGCGCCTGCTGGATCACCGGCGCCTCGCATTGCGGCGGGCCGGTCAGGTGGTGGCTGGTCGAGACCTGCTCGATCAGCCGCGCCAGCCGCGCGCGCGCCGCGAACACGGCGCGGTCGGCCGGCGCCTCCAGCGACAGCCGCTCCCAGCGGCCGCCGCGCTCGCGCCAGGGCACGATGCTCTGCAGGTCGCCGAGCGAGACATGCCAGGCCTGGCAGCTCAGCCGCGCCGGGCGGATGCGCTGCTCGGCATCGAAGGCCAGCGTGCCCTCCTCGAGCGACAGGTCGGTGGTGGCGAAGGGGAAACCGTCGGCCGTCAGGTAGCCGATCTCGAACTCGCCGACACGACGGTAGGGCCGCACCCGCTGCTCGACCAGGCCGGGCTGGATCTCGATGTCGTACAGGCCGGTCGCGTCGGCACGGCGGATGCCGACCCGTGCGAGCGTGTCGTCGCGCCGGTTCGACAGCATGCCGTCGATCGCGTCGAGGAAGTTCAGGTCGATCAGCATCGACGCGACGTTGCGCCGGTCCGACTGCAGCGACTCCGACACCGTGGTCGACGGCACGTGCGAGTCGATCAGGATCATCAGGCAGCCACGCGGCTGGCGACCGAGGCGCAGCGCCGCGATGTGCTGCGCGCGGGCCTTCTCGATCAGCGTCTCGACGCCGAGGTTGTCGGACACGCCGCCGTCGATCAGGTGCAGGTAGCGCGCCTCGCCACGCGGCGCACTGGCGTCGAGCGGGTGACGGCGCAGCGTGACCGAGTTGAACACCCCCGGGAAGGCGGCCGACGCCGCCATCGCCCAGGCCAGCGGGTAGGCACCGAGTTCGGAGCCCAGGCGCACGAAGCTCTCCTCGGTGAAGACGAAGCGCCGCCCGCCGTCGGTGCTGTCGGTGGCATTGAAGTAGACCGCCGGGCGCATCGGCCTGCGCTCGCCGAGTTCGCCGAAGCGCACACGCCGGCCGTCGAAGAGCTTGTCCTCGAAGATCTCGGCCATCGTGTCGCTGCGGTCGCGGTCGGTGAAGGTGGTGGCCAGCGCGTTGACCGGGTTCAGCGAGCGCCCGATCAGCGGGCGCAGCAGGTCGGTGCCGACCTTGGCGCGGCCGCGCTCGGCCCAGCCGGGCCGGTCGCCGTCGAGTGCGAACAGCGCGGTCGGGATCGAGCCGCCGCTGACCGCGGAGATCGCGTCGACATGTTCGAGCAGCCCCAGCGCATCGAGCTCGGCGAGCGCCGCCATGCCGAAGTTGGCCGAGCGGCTGCCGCCGCCGCTGATCGCGACGCCGACGAAGGTGTCCTTGTCGGCCTGCCATCTGTCGAGCGCACGCGGCACCGGTTGCGCCGAGCGGTGCAGCGCCTCGCCCTGGTTGCGCGCATTGCGGTAGCTGACGCCCTCGACGCCGGTCACCACGGTGCAGCCCGCGCACAGCAGCAGCGCGGCCGCCGCGGCGAGGCGCCGGGCCGTGGTGCGTGAAAAGCTGAACGCGTGCATCGGCTCAGTTGTGGAAGTAGGTGATCTCGACCGCGCGCCGGTTCGGGTTGACGATCTGGATGATCGTCTCGCCGTTGCCGCGCGGCACCCATTCGCACTCGACGTAGCCACGCTGCTCGCGCCGCGTCGACAGCTCGCACAACGGCTCGCTGCCCGGGCCGGTGACACGCAGCAGCACCTCGTCGCTGGGGTCGGGGTCGATGCCGAAGCGGGCGCGCTGGCCGGGCGCGAACGACAGCTTGACGCGCAGCGTCGCCTCGCCGAGCACCACCGAGGTCCGCACGTCGCCGCCGGCGCGCGAGTGACGCAGCCGCGACGCTCGCGCATCGGCGATCAGCGCGGCCAGGTCGGGCCGGCCGCGTGCCAGCGCCTCGGCACGGTCGAAGTACTCGTCGGCCAGCGCATCGCCGGGCCGCAACGGGTCGCTGCGTGAGCGCACCGCGCCGGAATCGGCCAGCAGCCGCGCGGCAGCGAGCATGGCCAGCGCATCGTCGTTCGCCTGCGCGTAGGCGGCCAGGTGCCGCGCCAGCCGCAGCTGCTCGACGAAGGCGGCGCTGGCGATCGTCGCGCGTGGTGCGGCGCTGGCGGCGACGCCGGCCAGCAGCAAAGCGAGGCCGACCGCACGGCGCCAGCGTGCGAGGGTGTGCAGGAAGCCGCCCGTGTCCATGCGCGTCTCAGGCGCCCAGCGACAGCGGCCGCGCCGCCGGGCCGCGCGAGGCATCGAGCCGCTCGAGGTGCGCGCGCAGGATGGCCGCGAGGCCGGTGCCCTCTTCGCCGGCTGCGGCGATGGCGGCCAGCGCGTCGGCGTAGCTGCGCCGGGCCAGCGCCGCCTGGCCGCTGCGCTCCTGCGACTGGCCGAGGTTGTTCAGCGCCGCCGCGAGGTCGAGCACGTCACCGCCACGGCGTTCCCCATCCACCGCCTGCTCGAACGCGAAGCCGGCCTCGTCGACACGCCCGCTGCGCAACAGCAGCGTGCCGAGATGGTTGTTCAAGCGCGCCACCAGGCGGGCGTCGCGGCGCGACTCGGCGAGCGCCAGCGCCTCGCGGTAGGTGGCCTCGGCCGCCGTGGCGCGACGCAACGAGGCCAGCAACTCGCCGAGCCGCGCCAGCGCCAGCGTGCGGTGACGCACGCCCAGTTCACCGTCGCGTGCGTAGAGCGCGGCGGCCACCGCCAGCAGTGGCGCGGCCTCGGTGCGGCGCCTGGTGCTCCACAGCCGCTCGGCGAGGTCGCTGGCCAAGCCCGCCCAGGCCGACGGCCGGCATGCCGGGCGGCGCCAGCGCCTCGAAGTGCGCCAGTGCCTCGCCCACCGCGTCGGCGGGCCAGGCGGCTTCGGGCGACAGCGACGACCGAGCCGCCCACAGTGCCAGCAGTGCCGGCACGCGCGACAGTGTCGCCGCGCCCGATGCCAGCGGCTCGACACGCAGTTCCGCCTGCGCGAACGCACAGGCACCATCGACCGCGTCGGCCTGCTCTGCCCAGTGCGCGGTGAAGACCTGGCCGCTCATCGGCAAGGTGCCACCGGCGCCGACGACCTGGCCGAGCGTGCGCCGCCCGTCCTCGGCCGCCTGCAGCGCGAGTGCATTTCCGTGCGGCACCAGGCGCACCGGCTCCATCGGGCCGAGCACCAGCCACGACGGCGGCGCGGCGGCGTCGGGCGCCAGGGCCAGCATGTGCACCTCGCGGCGGTAGGGTGGCGTCGGCTCGTGCGTGCAGCCGTTGCCGGCGTGGGCGCGCACCTCCAGCCAGCCCTGCCACAGCGAGGCCGGTGTTTCGGCCGCGCGCGCGGGGCTGCCCGGCAGCGCGAGGCCGAACCACAGCAGGGTGATCAGGTGTCGCAGCTTCATGGTTTCTGGAATCGCAGGCGCAGGGTGCCGCTGGGCAGCGAGGCCGCGGCGGCCGGCGGTGCGATCGGTTTCAGCGCGGCCTGCACGGCCGCGCGGTTGTCGTCGGTGACATCGAGGTCGACGAGGTAGACCGGCCGCGCCGAGTAGATCGAGGCCTCGATGCCGGCGGCACGCAAGGCGGCGGCGGCGGCTTCGGCGCTGCGCCGCGGATCGGCAACGGCGGTGCCGATCTCCTGCAGCCCGCCGCGGTAGCCCGGCGCTTCGCCATAGGGGTCGGTGGCCGGCGGCACGACCATCCACAGCGCGGCGAGCGCCACCGCCACCGAGGGCAGGGCCCAGCGCAGCGAGCGCAGCCACGAGGGCCGTGCGGCCGCTGCCTTTGGTGCCGGCGCCGCGTCGAGCAGGCCTTCGCGGCGCAGCCGCTCGACCAACCGATCGGCGTGGAAGTCCTCGCCGCCGGCCTTGGCGGCCGCCTGCTCGCGCGCCGACTCGGATTGCAGCAGCGTGCGCAGCGCCTGCGCGTCGGGTGCATCGGCCGCAGACTCGCCACGCAAGCCGCCCAGCCAGCGCGCCAGCGACGCGTCGTCCTGCGGATGGGGTTCGTTCATGCGCGTTGCCCCAGCAGGTCGAGGCAGGGTTGCAGCAGTGGCCGCAGCTTCTTGCGGCACTGCGACAGGTACTCGAAGGTGGCACGTTCGGTGCGTTGCAGGTAGCCGGCCACCTCACGCACGCTCCAGCCGTCGATCACCATGCGGCGCAGCGCTTCGGCGCGCTCGGGGTGCTGCTGGCCGAAGCGTGTGAAGGCGTTGCGCACGCAGTCGTCTTCGCCGCCGTGGCTGGGCAGCTCGGCGGCCACGGTGTCTTCCAGCCAGGCCCAGCCGTCGTCGTCGAGCAGCACCTCGGGGCGATGACGGCGCAGGTGGTCCAGCCACTGGTTGCGCAGGACCGCGTAGATCCAGCCGCGCGCCGAACCGTCGCCGCGGTAGCTGGCGGCCGAGGCGGTGAGCTTGACGAAGGCGTCCTGCAGCAGGTCTTCGGCCTCGTCGTCGCCGGCACCGCGCCGCCGCAGCCAGCCCAGCAGCGGCGCGCGGTAGGCCCGCCACAGCGCGCGGACCGCGCTCTCGCGGCGCGTGCCGCCGGCGGCGATCGCCGCCAGCCACTCGGCTTCGGGCGTCACGTCGTCGCTCATCTCACCACCTGCAAGGTCAGCACCTGCATCGCGGTGCGCGGCGCCGGGCGGCGTGCCGCGGCGCCGCGTGTCGTGTGTTCGGCGAAGGCCGCGTCGCGGAACGCCTGAATCAGTTCGTCGCCGCCGTCGGGCGCTGCGCTGCGCAGCACCGTCAGCGGCGGCTGCGCGAGGAAGGACAGGTCGCTGCGTTCGGACTTGGCCTGCGCCTCGGCGGCGATGGTCAGGATACGCTCGACGCCGATGGACTCGTCGGTGATGTCGATGCGCAGGGCATGCTCGTCGCCGGGGCCGAGCCGGTTGTCGACGCCGCTGGCGTCGGGCCACAGCGCGGTGATGCCGTAGTTGGCGTCGGTGTAGAGCACGGTCGCGTCGACGGCGATGCGGCCAGGATTGCGCAGGCGCAGCTCGAGCACGTCGCCGGCACGCAGACGCGGCACCCGCTCGGCGCCGATCGGCTGCGCGCCGCCCGGCTTGAGCAGCCACAAGCTCTGCTCCAGTCCCGCACTGCCGAAGCCGCCGGCCGGCTGCGCCGCGGCCAGGCGCATCAGGTTGGTGGCGCGGCCGATGCGGTGCAGCAGCGCGCCGAGTTCGGCGTCGAGGGTCTCGGCGCGTGCGCCCGGCTCGATGCGCAGGCCAAGCACCGGCGCGGCGGCGCAGTCGCGCTTGCCGTCGCGCGCGCAGTCGGTGCGCAGCTGCTGCGACGGCGCCAGCACCTGCACACGGTCAGGCAGCAGGCGCAGGTTCACGTCGGCCGCGCGTGCCGGCGGCCAGCCACTCCACCTCGACGCCGGTCGCGGCAGCGCCGGCAGCACGCAGCCGATCGAGTGCGGCACGTGCCGGGCACTCGCGCGCCGCACAGGCCGCACCGTCGACGGCGACGCGCAGCCGGTAGGCCACGCCGCTCTGCACCAGCCGCGCATGGGCGCCGGCCGGTACGCTGGCCGGGTCGATCGCCGGCTTGCCGGCCCAGGCCAGCGGTGCCAGCGTCGTGCGAGCCGATTCGACCGCCTCCGCACGCAGAAAGCCGATCGCCTCCGACGACGCGGCCAGCGGCCCCGGCACGATGGCGAACAGCGTGCCGACCGCGATGTCGGACAGGCTGCCGGCGCGCAGCGACAGGCCATCGTCGCGCTGCAGTGCCCATTGGCGCACCGGCGGGGCCGGTTGGTCGAGCACCGCACGATCGAGCGCCGAACCGCTGAACAGCGGCGTGACCCGGGCTTCGTTCATCGCCGCGTAGTCGCTGAACACCTGCTGGGCAAGCTGCCGGTAGGTCATCGGCCGGCCCGACTCGAGCGCACGCGCCAGCGTGAAGCTGAACAGGCCGTGGGGCTGACGGCCGGGCTCGCCGAGCGGCAAGCGCATCTCCGGCGCCGCCTGGTCGCTCTGAACCGCGTAGAAGAAGGCCGAACCACCACCCGACGATGCCGCGGGCCGCGCCGCCGGCGCGGCCGCGCCGGACGAGCGGGTCGCCTCGTCGAAGGCTCGCGCCGGAATGCCGAGATCGCCGGGTGCGACCTGGCGGTAGCGCACCTCCGAGGACGGATCGTCCGCCGAACGCACCAGCGTCGCCGAATGGCAGGCATCGAAGATCGCCCAGACGAACACGCCGCGCGCGGTCGCCGCGTCGACGATGCGGCGCAGTTCGTGGTCGACGATGGCGTTGGCCACCGCCACTTTCTCGTTGGCCCACGGGCCGACGTCGCGCGGCAGGATGATCTCGTTCAGGCCGTCGACCTCGTCGCGACCTTCCGGCGTGCGTCGGTCGGCCGGCTGCTGGCTGCCGTGGCCGGCGAAGTACAGCACCAGCACGTCGCCGGCACGCGAACGCTCGGCGGCCTGCTGCCACGCCGCGAGGATGGCGGCGCGGGTCGGCAGCTCGGCACCGTCGACGCCGTCGGCAAGCACGCGCAGTTCGGCCGGCGCGACGCCGCGCTGCTGCAGCACCGCGCGCAGCCGCTTGACGTCGTTGCGCGGGCCGTCGAGCTGGTAGCGCTTGTCCAGCGTCGGGTACTCCGACACGCCGACCAGCACCGCGCGCAGCGTCGCCGCCGCCGGCATGGCCAGCGCCGCGCCGAACAGCAGCGCAGCGCCGGCGTGGCGGAGGAACGGGCGCAGGCTCATGGCGAGGGGCAGAACACGGCAGGCCGGTCTCAGTTGGTGACGATGCTGTACTGGTTGACGATGCCGCGGTTGAGCACGCGGATGCGGAACATGCCGGTCCAGCGCGGCGTCCAGGTGCAGGTCATCTCGTCGCCACGCGACTCGTCCTTGCAGATCAGGTTGCCGCTCTCGTCGTAGACGTAGAGGTCGAGATCGGAGTCGCCATCGCCGCGCACGTAGACCTTGGCCCGCTCACCACCGACGAAGCGCAGGTCGTAGTGGTGCCAGGCGCGCGTGCCGACGACCTTGTTGCGGCCGATCTGCGGGCCGCGGTCGACGCCGCGCGAACCGGACTTCGCCACGTCGTCGGCCAGCGCCAGCAGCTCAGGCCGGCCGGTGGCCAGCGCACGGCCACGCTCGAGCACCGCGTCGGCGCTCAGCGAGTCGTCGCTGCGCTTGGCCGCCTGCTCGCTGCCCTTGGACACCTTCAAGGACTCGCGCGCACCGGTCTCCTTCAGGATGCGCGCGGCGGTGATCAGCGACAGCGCATCCTTGTTGGCGTCACCGTAGCGCGCCAGCGCCTGCGCGGTGGCGACCGCCTCGGCGGCCTGCGCAGCGGCCGAAGGCGCATCGGTCTTCGTGCGGTCGATGTTGAGCTTCGCGCCTGCGGCGGCATGGACGCTGGACAGGCTGCACGCGGCGAGCGCCGCGGCAATGAGGGTTCGACGGATCGACATGGACGCTGCTCCTGGTGGATCGGCACGACGCCGTGCTGACAAGGACGAGGCCGACACGCCGACCTCAGGCGGAAATCGGGTTGTCGGCGATGCGCCGCGTGCTTTCCGCACACCGGATCGGTGTCGTCGTGGTTGTGCACCAGACCCGTGCGGGTCTTCCGTCGCAGCGCATGCTTCCCCCTTGCCCATCCCGACAGGCGCGGGCGGGTTTCTTTTCGATACGGAAGTTAGCAGAGCCCCGCAACGACTGTCACCACGCCAACCCCACCTAGGGGGGCGTCACGTGGTGAGCAGCCAAGCGCTGCGAGCGCCCTTCCCAGAGCGCTCGCTCGATGCCGGCGCCGTCGGCGCCGGCCTGGTTCACTCGCCCAGGTAGGCGGCGCGCACCTTCGGGTCGTCGAGCAGCGCCTTGGCGTCGCCGGTCATCGTGACCTCGCCGGAGTCCATCACGTAGCCGCGGTTGGCCAGGCCGAGCGCGCGGCTGGCGTTCTGCTCGACCAGCAGGACGGTCGTGCCGCGGCTGTGGATGTCGGCCACCACCTCGAAGATCTTGTCGACCATGATCGGCGACAGGCCCATCGACGGTTCGTCGAGCAGCAGCACCTTCGGCTTGGCCATCAGCGCGCGGCCCATCGCCAGCATCTGCTGCTCGCCGCCGGACATCGTGCCGGCCAGCTGGTTGCGGCGCTCCTTCAGGCGCGGGAAGATGGTGAAGACCTTCTCGATGTCGGCCTCGATCTCGCCGTCGTTGCGCACGAAGGCGCCCATCTGCAGGTTCTCGGTGATGGTCATGCGCGTGAACGTGCCGCGCCCTTCCGGCACCATCACCAGGCCCTGCTTGACCAGGTCCCAGGAACCCTGGCCCTTGATGCTGCGGCCCATGAACTTGATCTCGCCGGCGGCCACCGGCTGCAGGCCGGTGACGGCCTTCAGCGTGGTCGTCTTGCCGGCGCCGTTGGCGCCGATCAGGCTGACCAGCTCACCTTCCTGGACCTCGAACGAGACGCCCTTGACGGCCTGGATGCCGCCGTAGGCCACCTTCAGCCCGCTGACCTCGAGCAACGTGTTTGCCATTGTGTTGATCCTCAATGCGCCTTGTGTCCGGCGCCGAGGTAGGCCTCGATCACCTTCTCGTTCTTCTGCACGTCCGCCGATGTGCCCTCGGCGATCTGCTTGCCGTAGTCGAGCACGGTCACGCGGTCGCACAGGCCCATCACCAGCTTGACGTCGTGCTCGATCAGCAGAATCGTGCGGCCGTCGTTGCGGATGCGGTCGATCAGCTCGCGCAGCACCACCTTCTCGGTGGCGTTCATGCCGGCGGCCGGCTCGTCGAGCGCGATCAGCTTCGGGTCGGTGGCCAGCGCGCGGGCGATCTCCAGGCGGCGCTGGTCGCCGTAGCTCAGCGTGCGCGCCTTGAACTCGGCGTACTTGCCGATGCCGACGTAGTCGAGCAGTTCCTGCGCGCGCGCCGCGATCGCCTTCTCCTCGGACTTGAAGCCGCCGGTGCGGAACACCGCGCCGACCAGCCCGGAGTGGCTGCGGACATGGCGGCCGACCATCACGTTCTCCAGCGCCGTCATCTCGGCGAACAGGCGGATGTTCTGGAAGGTGCGCGCGATGCCCGCCTTCGCGACTTCGTGCACCGCGGTGGGCTTGTAGGGCGCACCGCCGAGCTCGAAGCTGCCCGAGTCGGGCGTGTACAGGCCGGTGATGACGTTGAAGAAGGTGGTCTTGCCGGCACCGTTCGGGCCGATCAGGCCGTAGACCTGGCCCTTGTGGATGGTGATGCCGACGTCGGACAGCGCTTGCAGACCGCCGAAGCGCTTGGAGACACCCGCGACCTTGAGGACGACTTCGCTCATGCTGTTCTCCTCACTTGGTCACCGGGGTGGGGGCGGCCTTGCCGTGCTCCGGCGAGGGCCACAGGCCACGCGGCCGCAGCAGCATGATCACGATCATCGCCACCGCGATCAGCAGCTGGCGCAGGATGGAGGCGTCGAGCCGGCCGTCGGTGAGCTGCTGCAGCGGCCCGGCGACGTAGCGCAGCACCTCGGGCAGCGCGGCCAGCAGCAGCGCACCGACGATCACGCCGGGGATGTGGCCGATGCCGCCGAGCACGACCATCGCGACGATCATGATCGACTCCTGCAGGCTGAAGGCCTCGGGCGTGATGAACGACTGGTAGCCGGCGAACATCACGCCGGCGACGCCGCCGAAGGTGGCGCCCATGCCGAAGGCGAGCAGCTTCATGTTGCGGGTGTTGATGCCCATCGCCTTGGCGGCGATCTCGTCCTCGCGGATCGCCATCCAGGCGCGGCCGATGCGGCTGCGCTCGAGGCGGTAGCAGATCACCACGCTGGCCACCACCAGTGCGAGGAACAGGTAGTAGTAATTGACCACCGGCGGCATGTCGTAGCCGAAGATCTCGTGCCGCTTGCCCATCTCGAAGCCGAAGATGTGCATCGAGTCGATCGGGCCGATGCCCTTCGGGCCGTTGGTGATGTTGACCGGGTGGTCGAGGTTGTTCAGGAAGACGCGGATGATCTCGCCGAAGCCGAGCGTGACGATCGCCAGGTAGTCGCCGCGCAGGCGCAGCGTCGGCGCGCCGAGCAGCACGCCGGCCAGGCCGGCGAGCAGCGCCGCCAGCGGGATGACGATCCACAGCGGCGCGTGCAGGCCATTGGGGAAGATGGCCGCGACGGCCGGGAAGGTGTCCCACAGGTGCGAACTGGCGAGCAGGCCGAACATGTAGGCGCCGACCGCGTAGAAGGCGACGTAGCCGAGGTCGAGCAGGCCGGCGTAGCCGACCACGATGTTCAGGCCCAGCGCGAGCAGCACGTAGAGCAGCGCGATGTCGATGATGCGCACCCAGGCGTTGCCGAACTGCTGCGCGATCAGCGGCAGGATGATCAGGCCGGCGGCCGCGACCAGGAAAACGACGAGCTTGTTGTCTTTCATGGTGTGTCTTCCTCGGGGCTCAGGCGCGGTCTGCCACACGCTCGCCGAGCAGGCCCGAGGGCCGCAGCGTCAGCACGAGGATCAGCACGATGAAGGCGAAGATGTCCTGGTAGTGGCTGCCGAGCACACCGCCGGTCAGCGCGCCGATGTAGCCGGCGCCCAGCGCTTCGATGATGCCCAGCGCTACACCGCCGACCATCGCGCCGGCCAGGTTGCCGATGCCGCCGAACACCGCCGCGGTGAAGGCCTTCAGGCCGGGCAGGAAGCCCATCGTGTGCGAGGCCGAGCCGTAGTTGGCCGCCCACATCACGCCGGCGATGGCGGCGAGTGCCGCACCGATGATGAAGGTGGCCGAGATCACCATGTCGGGGCGCACGCCCATGAGGCCGGCGACACGCGGGTTCTCGGCGGTGGCGCGCATCGCACGCCCCAGCTTGGTGTAGTTGACCAGGTACATCAGGCCCGCCAGCGTGCATGCGGTGACCACCAGGATGATGATCTGCACCGTATTGATCACCGCGCCGAAGACGTGGATCGGTTCGGTGGGCAGCAGGATCGGGTAGCTCTTGATGGTCGGCTTCCAGAGGATCATCGCCAGCGTCTGCAGCAGCAGGCTCATGCCCATCGCGGTGATCAGCGGCGCCAAGCGCGGCGCGGTGCGCAGCGGCCGGTAGGCCACCTTCTCGATGGTGAAGTTCAGCGCCGCGCAGATGACGATCGCGGCGATCAGCGAGATCAGCAGCAGCAGCCAGCCCGGCAGGCCCGAGTCGGCCATCGCGGTGACGATGGTCCAGCTGACGAGGGCCCCGACCATCAGCACCTCGCCGTGGGCGAAGTTGATCAGGTTGATGATGCCGTAGACCATCGTGTAGCCCAGTGCAACGAGCGCATACATGCTGCCGAGCACCAGACCGTTGATGATCTGCTGGATGAAGATATCCATCGGGGAACTCTCCTGGCGGAACTGCCTTTTTATCGATCGGGCCACCTTGTTCGAGACGGTGGCCTCGGCGGGCGGAACATGTGCACCACCCGGGCGCATTCACTCTAGTAGCAAAAAGCCCGCCGCACGGGGTGCGTCGGGCCTGGCTTTCACCTAAGGGTTGGGCGTCGGGGGCGCATTCTAGAGTCGCCAACTCAGGCAGATCCTACGGAGTTTCCGCAGGCATGCACCCCAAACATAAGGTCATGCATGGCTCTTACCGACGATTCTTCGCCTCGTCGTTCAAACGGCGCAATTCCTCCAACTTCTCGCCGATGCGGATCTCCAGACCACGCGGAACCGGCTCGTAGAAGCTTGGCGGCGTCATGCCCTCGGGCCAGTAGTTCTCGCCGGCGGCGAAACCGCCCTCCTCGTCGTGCGCGTAGCGGTAGTTCTTGCCGTAGTCCAGGCTCTTCATCAGCCTGGTCGGCGCATTGCGCAGGTGCAGCGGCACCGGCCGCGTGCCGTCGGCGGCGATGAAGGCCTTCGCCGCCTTGTAGGCGGTGTAGACCGCGTTGCTCTTCGGCGCCACGGCCAGGTAGACCACCGCCTGCGCCAGCGTCAGCTCGCCTTCCGGCGAGCCGAGGCGCTCGTAGGTTTCGGCGGCGTCCAGCGCCAGGCGCAGCGCGCGCGGGTCCGCCAGGCCGATGTCCTCGCTGGCCATGCGCACGATGCGGCGCGCCGCGTAGCGCGGGTCGACGCCGCCGTCGAGCATGCGCACGAACCAGTACAGCGCCGCGTCGGGGTCGCTGCCGCGCACCGACTTGTGCAGCGCCGAGATGGTGTCGTAGAACTGCTCGCCGCCCTTGTCGTAGCGGCGCAGCTGCTCGCCGAGCGACTTCTCCAGCATCGCCTCGTCGATCTCGGCCACCGGCCCGAGCATCGCGACCAGGTTGTCGTAGGCATTGAGCAGGCGGCGCGCGTCGCCGTCGGCATAGCCGATCAGCCGCTTGCCCGCCGCGTCGCTCAGCGGCGGCGCGGCCAGCAGCGCACGGGCACGCTCGACGAGGGCCTGCATGTCCTCGTCGCCCAGGCTCTTCAGCACATGCACCGTCGCCCGCGACAGCAACGCCGAGTTGACCTCGAAGGACGGGTTCTCGGTGGTCGCACCGATAAAGGTGAACAGGCCCGACTCGACATGCGGCAGGAAGGCGTCCTGCTGGCTCTTGTTGAAGCGGTGCACCTCGTCGACGAAGACCACGGTGCGCCGGCCCTGCGCCTGCACGGCCTGTGCACGCTCGACCGCCTCGCGGATGTCCTTCACGCCGCCGAGTACCGCCGAGATGGCAATGAACTGCGCATCGAAGGCGCCGGCCACCAGCCTCGCCAGCGTGGTCTTGCCGACGCCTGGCGGGCCCCACAGGATCATCGAGTGCAGCCGGCCCGACTCGAAGGCGACGCGCAGCGGCTTGCCAGGCCCCAGCAGATGCTGCTGGCCGATCACCTCGGCCAGCGTCGCCGGGCGCAGCCGCTCGGCCAGGGGCGCACCGGCGCCCGGCGGCGCGGCGGGCGTCGGCGGTTCGAGCGGCAGTTCGAGCGAGGACATGCATCGATTGTCGCAGCCGCTTCCAGCCCCGACGGCCTCAAGTTCCGGCGCGGAATGACGAAGCCCCGGACGCCACCCGCGAACCGACCGTGAAAGACCCGCAGCCCCCCGGCGCCACGCCGCGCCACGAACCCGACCCCGTGTCGGCGCTGGCCTCGCTCGCCGCGGCACTGGCCGCGCTCGAGCCTGCGCTGGAAGGACTGCGAGGCGACGCCGCAACGATGGAACGTGCCCGGCGTGCCGCCGCGCACCTGAACACGGAGGCCGCACGCATCGTCGCGCTGCTGGCGGCCTCACCGGTGTCCGGCCCGTGGCATGGCCAGGAGCGCCGTGGACCCAACCGCGCCACGAACATCGCCCGGCTGCCGGAACGCGCCGATGCAGCGCAGGACAATCGCCCCGCCCGGGCCCACGACTGGGAGCCGTTCTGAGCGACGCTCCCCGACCACGACAGGACAACCGGAGACACGCCCATGACTCGATTCCCGCTCCTCGCCGCCTCGCTTCTGGTGCTGGGCGGCACGGCCCATGCCGGCCGCCCGCTCGCCACCGAGGACGCCGACTTCCTGGACCGCGGACAATGCGAGGCCGAGGGCTTCGTCGCCCGCGCCGCGGCGTCCGGCGAGCCCGCCCTGCGCGGCTGGACGCTGCAGGGCAGCTGCGGCGTCGGCGCGAACACGCAGCTGGCACTGGCGGTCAGCCGCAGCCGCAGTGACGGCGCCAGCGGCAGCGGGCTGCTGTTCGGCGGCAAGACCGGCATCCTGCCGCGCGAAGGCGACGGCCTGGGCCTCACGCTGGCCTGGGGCCTGGTCGGCGCGAAGGCAGCCGGCGGCTCGATGGAGCACGAACTCAGCTATCTGAACCTGGTTGCCACGCGCGAGCTGTCGCCCGGCTGGACGGGCCATGCCAACCTGGGCTGGCTGCGCAGCGAGAGTGCGGACGCCAGCAGCACGACCTGGAACCTCGCGATCGAGAAGTCGATCGGCAACGGCGTCGACCTGATGGGCGAGGTCTACGGCGACGACCGCAGCGACGAGTGGCTCGGCCTTGGTGTGCGCTGGGCCGCCTCCGACAAGCTCAGCCTCAACGCCTCGTGGGCCACGCAGAACGGCACGCCGCGCGCGCGGCTGTGGACGCTCGGCTTCAAGTTCGCCTTCTAGCCGCGGCGCGAAAGCCTACTGCTCGACCACGTCCGCGCCCTTGGGCGCGACGAACTTGAAGGCATCGGCGGCGGTCGCCGCGTTGGGCTTGAACTGGCTGAACTGCAGCAGCGAACGCTGGCCGAAGCTGTCGACGATCTCCAGCGCGGCGATCTCCTTGCCACGAAAGCCCACCTTCAGCGACTCGAAGCTGCTCTCCTTCGCCTTCGGCTTGGCGGCGGCCCAATCCAGCCCCTCGGCCGCGGGCAGCGGCGAAAGCTCGAAGTCCTTGTCGAGGTTGCCGCCGGCGAGCAGCGCCGCCGGTGTCGCGCCGATCGCGGCCGACAGCTTGCGCGAGCTGACCTGGTTCAGGTCGGCGTCGTAGATCCACACCTTCTGGCCGTCCGCGATGATGACCTGCTCGAAGGGCTTGGTGTAGGCGAAGCGGAAGCGGTTCGGCCGCGCGAACTCGAAGCTGCCGCTGCTGGTCTTCTTCTTCGCGCCGTCGGGCGAGGTGACCGTCTGCGTGAACTGCGCCTTGCCGCTCTTCACCTCGCGCACGAAGTCGCGCAAGGAGTCCACCGCATCGGCCTGCGCCGACAAGGCCGTGGCGCAAAGCGCCAGCAACACCGGGAAACGGAACTTCATGAGTCGCGGTTCGGGACGATGATGTCGCGATTGCCGTTGGTGGACATGGCACTTACGAGCCCGGATTTCTCCATTTGTTCCAGCAATCGTGCAGCGCGGTTGTAGCCGATGCGCAGGTGGCGCTGCACCAGCGAGATCGAGGCCCGCTTGTGCTGCAGCACGATGGCCACCGCCTGGTCGTACATCGGGTCGCTCTCGCCGTTGCCGCCGGCCCCGCCCTCGCCGGCGAGGATGTCGCTGCCGCCATCGTCGAGCGTGCCACCCTCGAGAATGCCTTCGATGTAGTTCGGCTCGCCCTGCGCCTTCAGGTACTCGACGACGCGGTGCACCTCCTCGTCGGAGACGAAGGCGCCGTGCACACGCACCGGCAGGCCACCGCCCGGCGTCAGGTAGAGCATGTCGCCCTGGCCGAGCAAGGCCTCGGCACCCATCTGGTCGAGGATGGTGCGGCTGTCGATCTTGCTCGACACCTGGAACGACAGGCGGGTCGGGATGTTGGCCTTGATCAGGCCGGTGATCACGTCGACGCTGGGCCGCTGCGTGGCCAGGATCAGGTGGATGCCGGAGGCGCGCGCCTTCTGCGCCAGCCGCGCGATCAGCTCCTCGATCTTCTTGCCGACCACCATCATCAGGTCGGCCAGTTCGTCGATGACGACGACGATGTAGGGCAGGCGGTCGAGCGGCTCGGGCTCTTCCGGCGTCAGGCTGAACGGGTTGGGGATCTTCTCGCCACGCTCGGCGGCGTCGGCGATCTTCTTGTTGTAGCCCGACAGGTTGCGCACACCCATCTTGCTCATCAGCTTGTAGCGGCGCTCCATCTCGCCGACACACCAGTTCAGCGCGTTGGCCGCCTGCTTCATGTCGGTGACCACCGGCGCGAGCAGGTGCGGGATGCCCTCGTACATGCTCATCTCGAGCATCTTCGGGTCGATCAGGATCAGCCGTACGTCTCTGGCCTCGGCCTTGTAGAGCAGGCTGAGGATCATCGCGTTGATGCCCACCGACTTGCCCGAGCCGGTGGTGCCGGCGACCAGGCAGTGCGGCATCTTCGCCAGGTCGGCGACCATCGCGTTGCCGACGATGTCCTTGCCCAGGCCCATGGTCAGCTGCGAGGCGGCGTCGTTGTAGACCTGCGAGCCGAGGATCTCGGACAGGCGGATCATCTGCCGCTTCGCGTTGGGCAGCTCGAGCGCCATCGTCGTCCTGCCGGGGATGGTCTCGACGACGCGGATGCTGACCAGCGACAGCGAGCGGGCCAGGTCCTTTGCCAGGTTGACCACCTGCGCACCCTTCACGCCGGTGGCCGGCTCGACCTCGTAGCGCGTGATCACCGGGCCGGGCGAGGCCGCGACCACGCGCACCTCGACGCCGAAGTCCTTCAGCTTCTTCTCGATCAGCCGCGAGGTCATCTCCAGCGTCTCGGGCGTGACCGATTCCTGCCGGCTGCCCGGCGCCGCATCGAGCAGGTCGACCTGCGGCAGCTTGGTGTCGGCGAGTTCGACGAACAGCGGCTTCTGCCGCTCCTTCGCGACCCGCGCCGACTTCGGCAGCTCGGCCACCGCCTCCTCGATGACGATCGGCAGGTGTTCCTCGTGCAGCTGGTGCTCGACCTCGACCACCTCTTCGCGCTCGCGCAGCGCGCGCTCGCCGAGGCGGATGTCCTCGGCACGCTCGATGGCTTCGGCGCGCTTCTCGCGGAACGAGTCCAGCCAGGTGCCGATGGATTCGGCGACACGCAGCCAGGAGAACTGCAGCGCCATCGCGATGCCGGCCACCAGCGTGGCGATCCACAGCACGCCGGAGCCGGCGAAGCCGAGCAGCTTCTGGCTGGCCGGACCGAGCAGGTAGCCGAGCACGCCGCCGGCATGGCCGCCGGCCACGCGGGCCTCGAACTGGTACAGCCGGGTCGATTCGAGCGCGCAGCTGGCCGCCATCAGCACCACGATGCCGACCCAGAACAGCCAGGCCGGCGGGTCGTGCGGATCGGTGGCGTGCGTGCCGGCGTGTTCGCTGCGCAGCACGCGCGCCAGCGCACCGAGCCACACGCGCAGGCCGACCAGCAGCAGCCACCAGGCCGAGAAGCCGAACAGGAAGTACAGGCCGTCTGAGAACAGCGCGCCCAGCATGCCGGCCTTGTTGAGCGCCTGCTCGACGCTGCCCGAGGTCGTGAAGGCCGGGTCGGCCGGGTTGTGCGTGGCCAGCGCGATCAGCGCCAGCAGCCACAGCACGCCGCCGCCGCCCAGCACCAGCCGTGCACGCCAGCGTGGCACCACGGTCGGCGCGTTGGCCTCGCGCGAAGAACGGCCGCCTGCAGCGGCCTGGCCGGCGCCACCATCGGCGCGCAGCGATCCGAGAGGAAAGGTCATGGCCGCGATTGTGGCCGAAGGCTTTCGGGCGCTTGTATCCGCTCGCAGCCGGGCGGTGGAGAATCGCCCGCCATGCGAACCGCTGCCCTGTTGTCGATCGTGCTGCTGGCCTGGCCACTGGCCGCACATGCCATCCAGACCTGCGAGCTCAACGGCGTGCACGTCAACCCGGCCAACGGCCACACCACCGCCGGCAAGACCGGGCTGATGCGCTGCAAGGACGCCGACAGCGGCGTGCTGCAGCGCGAGCAGGAGCTGCGCGACGGCAAGTTCATGGGCCTGGTGCGCTTCTACAGGAACGGTGTGCTCGAGCAGGAACACAGCGTCAACGAACGCGGCAACCGCGACGGCGTCGCCCGCACCTACGCCGCGACGGCAGGCGCGAAGAACCCGCTGCTGCGCGAGGAGACGATGCGCAACGGCACGACAGTCGGTCTGGCGCGCAGCTGGCATGCCGGCGGTGCGCTGCGCCGCGCCAGCCTTTCACGGCGACGACGGCCGCGAGCAGGCGGTGGCCGAGTTCAACGAGCAGGGCCAGCTCACCGATCTGCGCTGCGCGGCGAAGCCGCTGCTCGCGCCGGCGGCCGATGACGCCGCCTGGTGCGGCCACCAGGGCAGGCTGTCGACCGTCTCGCTGTTCAACGGCAAGGGCGAGCTGGCCGGGCGACGCAGCTTCGAACGCGGAGAGCTGCTGAAGCGGGAATCCTTCTGGGACAACGGCAAGCTGCGCGAGCAGGCGGAGATGAACCCGCAGGGCGGCGTCGAGCGCAGTTTCGCCAGCGACGGCGTCAAGCGCCGCGAGACGCAGTGGCTGTGGCAGCCCAGCGGCAACGACGGCGGACGGCGGCGCAGCACCACGCTGGAACAGGAGTTCCACGACAGCGGCACGCTGGTGCGCGAACGGCGCTGGGCGAGCGCCGAACGCGGCGCGGCGCTGGTCAGCGAGAAGCAGTGGTATCTCAACGGCCAGCCGCGCGAGATCAGCGACTACGTCGACGAAGGCGGCCGGCGCCTGCGCCGCGACACCCACTTCCACGACAACGGCAAGCCGGCCTTCGAAGGCAGCTGGTCGCTGGAGGGCCGCTACGAGCGGCAGGCCGTCGGCGTGCACCGCCGCTTCGACGACGCCGGGCGGCCACGCAGCGAGCGCCACCACGACGAGCGCGGCCGGGTGACGCGCGAGCGTGAACTCGACGAGGCCGGACAGGTCACACGCGACGACGCCGTCTTCGAGGACGGCTCGCGCAAGGCCTTCTCGCGCTGAATCCGCTGAACGTTCCGGAGCCGCCCATGGACATCACACGCCGCCCGACCCGCCGACTGATCCTCGGCGCCGCCGTCGCGCTCGCCGCTCCGGCGGTCTGGCGCGGTGCACGGGCGCAGGGCCGCCTGCGGCCGACGCCGTCGCAGACCGAGGGGCCGTTCTACCCGGTCACGCTGCCGGCCGACAGCGATGGCGACCTGCTGGCGCAAGGCGCCCGGCGTTACGCCCGCGGCAGCGCCGCGCTGCTGGAAGGCACACTGACCGACCTCGACGGCCGCGCGCTGGCCGGCGCCGCAGTGGAGATCTGGCAGTGCGACGCCCAGGGCCACTACCACCACCCCGGCGACGGTGGCCGCGCCGACCCGGACTTCCAGGGTTTCGGTCGTGTCAGCGTCGGCGCCGACGGCAGCTACCGCTTCCGCACGCTGCGCCCGGTGCCCTACAGCGGGCGCACGCCGCACATCCACCTGAAGGTGAAGCTGGGCGCGCGCGAACTGCTGACCACGCAGGTCTACGTGCAGGGCGACCCGGGCAACGCCCGCGACTTCCTGTGGCGGCGCCTCGGCGCCGAGGATCGCGCCGCGCTGACCGTCGCCTTCGAGCCGGGCGCCGAGGCCTATCGCGCGCGCTTCCCCATCGTGGTGGCGGCCTGATGCTGGCGTTGACCGCGGACGACGCCGAATCCTTCGCCGACACCGCGCTGGCGGCGATCGCGCAGCGCTTCCCGCACAAGCTCGACCACCTGATCCTCGACGAACACGACCTCGCCGCGCCCTCGGCGCTGCACCCGGTGTTCGACGGCAGCTACGACTGGCATTCCAGCGTGCACATGCACTGGTCGCTGCTGCGCCTGCTGAGGCGCCATCCAGCGCTGCCGCAGCGTGCGCGCATCGTCGCGCACTTCGACGAACGTTTCGAGCCGGAGCACGTCGCGGTCGAGCGCGCCTACGCGGCGCACCCGCGGCGCGCCGGCTTCGAGCGGCCCTATGGCTGGGGCTGGCTGCTGACTTTGCAGACCGAGCTGGACCTGCCCGATGCCAGGCTGCCGGAGCGCCGCCGATGGGCCGATGCCCTGCGCCCGTTCAGCGCCGACGTGGCCGCGCGCCTGGCCACGTTCCTCGGCCGCAGCCACTACCCGGTGCGCGCCGGCACGCATGCCAACTCGGCCTTCGCGATGGGACTGGCGCGGCGCCTCCGTGATGCCCAGCTCGATCGTGCGATCGCCGAAGCGGCCGTGCGCTGGTTCGGCTCCGACCGCCGCTACCCGGCCGACTACGAGCCCGGCGGTGCCGACTTCCTCTCGCCCGGCCTGGTCGAGGCGCAGCTGATGCAGGCCCTGCTCGGCGAAGATTTCACCGCCTGGTGGGCGGGCTTCGTGCCGACGGAGGGAGCGCTGCAGCACTGGCTGCAGCCGGCCCGCGTGGCCGACCGCATCGACCCGCAGCTCGTGCACCTTGACGGCCTGAACCTGTCACGCGCCGCAGCGCTGGAGGCGCTGGCACCCGCGGTCGAGCCGGCGCTCGGTGCCCGCCTGCGCGATGCAGCGCGGGCACACCGCGAGGCCGCCTGGCCGCACGTCAGCGGCGGCGACTTTGCCGCGACGCACTGGCTGGTCAGCTTCGCGCTGCTGTCGCTGGGCGATTGAGCCGGCCGCGAACCCGAGCGGCGTCAAATGGCGCCGCGCCGGACTGCGCTAGGCTCGCGCATCATGCTGATGCTGCCGCTGCGACTGCATCCCGGCGACGACCTGCGCGAGGCGCTGCTGGCCGCGCTGACGTCGCACGGCCACACCGCCGCCTTCGTGCTGTCGGGCATCGGCAGCCTCGCGCCGGCGCGGCTGCGCCTGGCCGGCGCCACCGAGCCGATGGAGATCACCGGCGACACCGAGATCCTCACGCTGTCGGGCACGCTGGGCAGCGGTGGCGCGCACCTGCACGCCAGCCTGTCGGATGTGCACGGCCAGGTGCTCGGCGGCCATGTGCTGAGCGGTTGCCGCGTGCGCACCACGGCCGAGGTGCTGCTCGCGGTGCTGCCCGGCCATCGTTTCGAGCGCCGGGTCGACGCGGCCACCGGCTACGCCGAACTCGACATCCTGAAGAACACGCCTTCGCCATGAAGATCCACTTCCTCGGTGCCGCCGACACCGTCACCGGCTCGCGCCACCTGGTCGAACTCGACGGCCAGACCATCCTGCTCGACTGCGGCCTGTTCCAGGGCTTCAAGACGCTGCGCGAGCGCAACTGGGCGCCGCTGCCGCTGCCGGCGCGCGAGATCGACGCGGTGATCCTCAGCCACGCCCACCTGGACCACAGCGGCTACCTGCCGGCGCTGGTCAGACAGGGTTTCAAGGGCGCGATCCACTGCACGCAGGCGACACGCGACCTGGCCGAGGTGATGCTGCTCGACAGCGCCCATCTGCAGGAGGAAGACGCTCGTCGCGCCAACCGCCATGGCTTCTCGCGTCACGAACCGGCGCTGCCGCTGTACACGGTGGCCGACGCGAAGCGCGCGATCGCAAGGCTGACGCCGCTGCCGGCCGGCAAGGCGGTGCGCCTGGGCAACGTGCTCGCCGAGCTGACGCCGGTGGGCCACCTGCTCGGCGCCTGCGCGGTGACGCTGCGCCACCGCGACGTGACGCTGGTCTACTCGGGCGACCTCGGCCGCAGCAACGATCTGCTGATGCCGGCGCCGCGGCAGATCGCCCGGGCCGACGTGCTGCTGGTCGAATCGACCTACGGCAACCGCGTGCATCCGCCCGAGGACGCGCAGACCCAGCTCGGCGCGATCGTGCGCGCCACGCTGCGCCGCGGCGGCTCGGTGCTGCTGCCCTCCTTCGCAGTCGGCCGCGCGCAGGCGCTGATGCTGGTGCTGCAGCGCCTGAAGGCGGCCGGCGAGATTCCCGCGGAGACGCCGGTGTTCCTCGACAGCCCGATGGCCACCGCCGCCACCACGCTGTACCAGAAGCACCGCAAGCTGCTGCGCCTGACCCCGCGCGAGGCGAGCACGCTGTGCGACGGCGTGACGGTGGTGAGCACGCCGCAGCAGTCGGAGAAGGTGTCGCGCACGCGCTGGCCGAGCGTGATCATCTCGGCCAGCGGCATGGCCACCGGCGGCCGCGTGCTGCATCACCTGAAGGCGATGGCGCCGAACCCGCGCCACGCGATCGTCTTCCCCGGCTTCCAGGTGGCCGGCACACGCGGCGCCAAGATGGTCGAGGGCGCCAGCGAGGTGAAGATCTTCGGCGAGTACGTCGCGGTGAAGGCGCAGGTCAGCCACCTCGAGGGCTTCTCCGGCCATGCCGACGCCAACGAGCTGATGCACTGGCTGCACGGCTTCGAGCAGGCTCCGCGCCAGACCTTCGTCGTGCACGGCGAGGCCGGTGCTGCCGACGCGCTGCGCAGCCGCATCGCCGACGAGCTCGGCTGGGCGGTGCGTGTGCCCGAGCACCTGTCGCAGGTCGAGCTCTGAACGGGCTGCAGGCCGACGGCGGCGCCATCGCGGGCATCGCGGTGGCGCTGGGTTGCGGGCTGCTGGTCGGCCTGGAGCGTGAGCGCCGCAAGGGTGAAGGCGACGACCGTGCCGCCGCCGGCGTGCGCAGCTTCACCATCGCCGCGCTGCTCGGCGCGCTGGCCGAGGCGCTGGCGCAGCCCGCGCTGGTGCTCGCCGGCGCGGTGGCGGTCGGCGCGATGGCGGTGCTGGCCTACGCACGCAGCCGTTCACACGACCCGGGGCTGACCACCGAGCTGGCGCTGCTCGCCACCTACCTGGTCGGCGTGCTGGCGGTGCGCGACCCGGTGCTCGGCGCGGCCTGCGGCACGCTGCTGGCCGTGCTGCTGGCGGCACGCACACAACTGCACCGCTTTGCGACCCAGTGGCTCAGCCAGCGCGAGTTGCACGACGGCCTGATGCTGGCCGGCTTCGCGCTGGTGCTGATGCCGCTGGTGCCGGACGGCACGATTGCCTGGCTCGGCGGCATGCGCGCCCGCCCGCTGGCCGCGACGGTGCTGCTGATCCTCGCGCTGCAGGCCGCCGGGCACGTCGCACTGCGCCTGCTCGGCCAGCGCCACGGCACGGTGGCCTCGGGCTTCTTCGGCGGCTTCGTCTCGAGCACCGCGACCATCGCCGCCTTCGGCGCCCGCGCCCGCGCTGGCAGCACACCGCTGCGCCTGGCCGCGGCCGCCGCGGCACTGTCGGGCTGCGCGACCTGGCTGCAGGTGCTGGTGCTCGCCGCGGCACTGTCGCCCGGCGCGCTCGACATGCTGTGGCCGATCGCCGCGGGCGGCGCCATCGGCACGCTGCTGGTGGCCGGCCTGTTGGCACGCGGCGGCGGCAGCGAGCCCGCGCCGCTGCTCGGCGAGCGCAGCGCACTGCAGCTGCGCGAGGCCGTACTGGTCGCGCTGCTGCTCGCCGGTGTCGCGTTGCTGGTCGGCCAGGCGCGCCAGCACTTCGGCGACGCCGGCGTGCTGACCGGCACCGCCATCGCGGCGCTGGCCGACGCCCATGCGCCGATCGCCTCGCTGCTGTCGCTGCACGCGGCGCAGCAGCTCGAGCCACGCACGCTGCTGGTCGGCACGCTGCTGGCGATTGCCGTCAACACCTCGACACGGCTGGTGACCGCCTTCGCGGCCGGCGGCGCGGCCTATGCGCTGCGTGTCGGCGCCGCGCTGCTCGCTGGCCTCGCCACGGCCATCGGCGCAAGCCTGCTTGCAGCTTGATTCGACTCGACACAGTGTGACAAGCCGGCGCGGCTATGGTTGCTGCTCCCCCGAAAGAGTCGTTGGAGAGAAACACCATGAGAGCCATCTGGCGCACCGCCTGGCACGGCCAGGACATCGTCGTCTACCGCGAGGACGAGGAAGTCGACCGGGTCAACGCGCAGGACATCCAGCGTGTCGTGTTCGTGCACCGCGGCGCCGGCGACTCGCCCGGCGACCTGCTCTACGCCGTGGTCGAGACGAACGACGAAGCGCTGGTCTTCCCCGACTTCACCGGCTTCGCCGGCCGCGTGAACTTCGAGCGCCAGGCCTTCTGGGCCGAGCGCGGCTGTGTCTACTGGGCCGGCGACAGCCGTGCCACGCTGCCGGCGCGGCTGCGCCGCGGCCGCTGGCTGATCGGCCACGCCGGGCCGCAGTTCATGCGCGTGCCAAGGGCCGAACTGGCCACGCTGGTCGACGGCTGGCCGCTCGAAGGCCCGCAGACCTGGGAACAGCGCAAGTGGCGGCGCATCGAGAACAGCCGGCCGTTCTCGAACTCCGCGCCGGGGCGGCTGCAGGCCTGAGCGCCGCCTGCGCCCGGAAACGACAAACCCCGCCGAGGCGGGGTTCGTCATCGACCGGTTCCGCCGGAGCGGAACCTGCTTGCGGTCAAGTCAGCCGCGGCTCAGGCAGCCGGCTTGGCGGCGGCCGGCTTGGCGGCCTTCTTCTTCGCGACCTTCTTGGTGGCCTTCTTGGCCGCCGGCTTGGCTTCTTCCTTGGCGGCGGCCGGGGCGGCCGGCGCAGCGGGAGCGGCGGCCGGGGCAGCGGCTTGGGCGAAAGCGCCGGCCGAGAAGGCGGCGGCGACGAGCAGGGCAACGAGCTTGTTCATGGAGTAGTCCTCGAGGATTTGACGAGCAGAGTGCTCGCCACCCTCAACGCCCGGCCCGCGCGACCGGTTGACTGCCGGCATGCAGCGGGTGCGTTTGGAGTTCGTCGAGCCGCAGCACCGGGGTGACGCAGGCGTCGACCGCCTCGAACAGCGCCGCCCAATGCGCCATGGTCTGCGATCCGAACACGGCGGCGACCTGCGCACGCAGGGCCATCGAGGCCTCGCTGCCCGGCAGCAGCCCGCGCGACCAGTGCTGCGGCGTCCACTCCGGCCGCGCCAGCGCCTCGCACAAGGCCTGCCAGAACTTCATCTCCAGCGCGCCGACCGCCATGAAGCGGCCATCGGCGCAACGGTAGGCCCCGTAGCAGGGCGCGCCGCCGGACAGCAGGTCGCGGCCCGGGTGCGGCGTGCTGCCGGTGGCGGCCAGCGTGATGCGCGCCAGCACGTGGTGGCGATGGACCTCGTGGGTCATCGAGATGTCGACGAAACGCCCTTCGCCGCCACGCTGGGCCGCCAGCAGCGCAGCCAGCATGCCCGACACGGCGGCCTGCGTGCCGCCCATCAGGTCGCCGATCTGGAAGTTGGGCACCGCCACGTCGCCGCCGTCGGTGGTGGCGATCTGCTCCAGCACACCGGCCATCGCGATGTAGTTGATGTCATGGCCGGCGCGGTGTGCCCAGGGGCTGTGCTGCCCGTAGCCGCTGATCGCGCACATCACCAGCTTCGGGTTCAGCGCGTGCAGCGTCGCCCAGCCCAGGCCCAGCTTGTCCATCACGCCGGGGCGAAAGCCTTCGACCAGCAGATCGGCCTTGCGCGCCAGTTCGAGCAGTGCGGCGCGGCCGGCCTCGCTGCGCAGGTCGAGCTCGTGCAACTGCTTGCCTTCGTTGAGGGCGCGGAAGGTCAGGCTGGGTCGGCCGGCCTCGCGGTCGGCGCGGGTCAGGCCCATGTGGCGGGTGCCGTCTTCCTGGCCGTCGCGCGCGGGCCCTTCGATCTTCAGCACCGTGGCGCCCATCTCGGCCAGGTGCTTCGTGGCCAGTGGGCCAGGCAGCAGTTTGGTCAGGTCGAGCACGGTGATGCCGGCCAGCAGGCCGGCATCTCTGCTCAACGGAACACCCCTTCACGCAACCACTTGGTGGCGACCCACTTCTCGCCCTCGACCACCGGCGCGCCGCCGTGCAGCGTCTTGCTCACCGGGTGGGCGCGCTCGTAGCTGAAGAACACCGCATTGCCCTTCACCGGCGCCACCTCGACCTGCACGTCGGGGAAGGTGGTGCCGCCACCGACCACCGGGTCGTTGAGGTACATCACGATGGTGGCGACACGCTGGCCGCCCCGCTTGAGGATGGTCGGCGTGCCCGATTGCGCTGGGTCGAAGTAGTCGTAGTGCGGCTTGTACTCGGCACCCGGCAGGTACTTGAGCACCTGGATGCCCTCGCCGTTCTCGACCGGCCAGCCGACCAGCGCGCCGATGCGCGCCTCGATGCGCCGGCACAGCTCGTTCTCGCCGCGGTCGAAGAACATGCCCTGGCTGGTGCGCGCGGCGTTGACCTCGCTGGCACCGGTGTCGGTCTGCACCGTCTCGGAGCGCGCCAGGCGCTTGGCGGCCAGTGCCATCAGCTCGTCGCACTCCTCGTGCGACAGCAGGCCGCCCAGCACCACCACACGCGGCTCGTGCATCGCCATCACGACGCGCACCTCGCGGTCGCCCGCCTGCAGGGTGGTCGGCATGCCGCCGCTCTTCGGCAGCGGGTCGGGCACCGGCACCGCCGGCGGCAGCTGCGTCACCTTGGCGCGTTCGTCGAGGAAGCCACGCAGCGTGTCTTCCAGCGCGGCTATGGCCACGTCCTCGCGCCAGCCGCTGGCCTTCATCGACTCGAGCACCGCCTCCGGCTGCACGCCGGCACGCGCCTGCTCGATGATCCATGCCCGCAGTTCGGGCGTGATCGCTTGGGGCTGTTGCACTTCGCTCATGCGAAGAATTCTGCCGCAGCCACGGCCCCCGTTGTTACGCTTCGTCAGCCGCGGCGCAGCGCGCTGGCTTCCTTGGCCAGGCGCGTGATGCGACCCCAGTCCTTGGCCGCCACCGCATCGGCCGGCGTCAGCCAGGATCCGCCGCAGACCTTGACGTTGGGCAAGGCGAGAAACTGCGGCGCCGTCTCGACGGTGATGCCGCCGGTCGGGCAGAACACCACGTCGTGGAACGGCCCGTGCAACGCCTTCAGCAGCGGGATGCCGCCGGCCGCGGTGGCCGGGAAGAACTTCAGGAAGGTGTAGCCGTCGGCGTTGGCCTGCATCACCTCGCTGCCGGTGGCCACGCCGGGCAGCAACGGCAGTCCGATGTCGCGGCAGGCTCCGCCGATCTGGCTGGTATAGCCGGGGCTGACGCCGAACACGCAGCCGGCATTCTTCGCATCGCGCGCGTCGGCGACGCTGCGGATCGTGCCGGCGCCGACGATGGCGCCGGGCACGCTGCGCGCGATCGCCTCCATGCAGCGCAGTGCCACCGGCGTGCGCAGCGTGATCTCCAGCACCTTGACGCCGCCGTCGACCAGCGCCTGCGCCATCGGAACCGCGTCGTCCAGGTTCTGGATGACGATCACCGGGATGACCGGGCCGTGGTCGGCCAGTGCTAGCGTGTTCATCGCAGTCCTTCCGTGAGCGGGTTCAAAGCCAGGTGCAGGCGCCTTGTTCGGCGCTCAGCACGTTGCGGCGCAGGCCGCCGAACAGTTCGCGGCCGAGGCCGTGGGCGTTGGTGTCGAGCGCCGCGTCGGTGATCTGCGCCGGCACGCGCGCCGTCCACTCGGCCGCGTCGACCAATGCATTCAGCGTGCCCGCCACCGCATCGAGGCGGATGACGTCGCCGTCGTGCACCCTGGCCAGCGGGCCATCGGCCAATGCTTCGGGGCTGACGTGGATCGCTGCCGGCACCTTGCCCGAGGCACCGCTCATGCGGCCATCGGTCACCAGCGCGACCTTGAAGCCCTTGCCCTGAAGCACCGCCAGCGGCGGCGTCAGCTTGTGCAGTTCGGGCATGCCGTTGGCGCGCGGCCCCTGGAAACGCACCACGGCGACGAAGTCGCGCTCCAGCTCGCCGGCCTTGAAGGCAGCCTGCAGGGCTTCCTGCGACTCGAACACCCGCGCCGGCGCTTCGATCACATGGCGGTCTTCGGGCACCGCGGAGACCTTGATCACCGAACGGCCGAGGTTGCCGGTCAAGAGCTTCAGGCCGCCTTCGGCACTGAACGGCTTGGCGGCGCCGCGCACCACGCTGTCGTCGCCGCTGGCGGCAGGCAGCGCATTCCAGCGCAGCGCGGCGCCCTGCTGCTCGGGCAGCGTGCCGAAGGCGCGCAGGCCGCCCTCGACGACGGTCGTCACGTCGGCATGCATGAAGCCGCCGTCGACCAGTTCGCGGATCACGAAGCCCGGGCCGCCGGCGGCCTGGAACTGGTTCACGTCGGCACTGCCGTTCGGGTAGACGCGGGCCAGCAGCGGCGTCGCGTGCGAGAGGTCGCTGAAGTCGGTCCAGTCGATCAGGATGCCGGCCGCGCGCGCCACCGCGACCCAGTGGATCAGGTGGTTGGTCGAACCGCCGGTGGCCAGCAGCGCGACCATCGCGTTGACGATCACCCGCTCGTCGACCAGCTGGCCGATCGGCGTGAAGCGCTTGCCGCCCTTGCGGATCGCCAGCACGTTGCGCACCGCCTCGCGGGTCAGCGCTTCGCGCAGGCCGGCATGCGGGTGCACGAAGGCGGCGCCGGGCACGTGCAGGCCCATCGCCTCGAGCAGCATCTGGTTGCTGTTGGCGGTGCCGTAGAAGGTGCAGGTGCCGGCGCCGTGGTAGGCGGCCGACTCGGCCTCGAGCAGCTTGTCGCGGCCGACCAGGCCTTGCGCGAACTGCTCGCGCACCTTGGACTTCTCGGTGTTCGACAGCCCGCTGCTCATCGGCCCGGCCGGGACGAACACACAGGGAAGGTGGCCGAAGTGCAGCGCGCCGATCAGCAGGCCCGGCACGATCTTGTCGCACACGCCGAGCAGCAGCGCAGCGTCGAACACGTCGTGCGTCAGCGCAATCGCCGTGCCCATCGCGATGGTGTCGCGCGAGAACAGGCTCAGCTCCATGCCCGGCAAGCCCTGGGTGACACCGTCGCACATCGCCGGCACGCCGCCGGCGACCTGCACGGTGGCGCCGAGCTTGCGCGCCTCGTCGCGGATCACCGCCGGGAAGCCCTCGTAGGGCTGGTGCGCCGACAACATGTCGTTGTAGGCGGTGACGACACCGATGTTCGGCGCCTTCTCGGCCACCACCTTCAGCTTGTCGTTGGCCGGCAGCGCCGCGAAGGCGTGGGCGACGTTGGCGCAGCCCATGCGGTCGGCGCCGCGCGGGCGATCGATCGCCGCCTGCACCCGCGCCAGGTAGGCCGCGCGAGGCTTGGCGCTGCGCTCGCGGATGCGTTGCGTGACTTCGACGAGGACAGGCTTCATGGTGTCACCCCGGCTGTAACCGACCCTTGGATTGTGACGTAACCGAGTTACATCGTCAAAACAAGCGGATTAGGGCCTGTTCACACTACGGGAAGGCTCGCGCCGGGGTGGTCCAAGGCGCTGGGCAAGGCGCGGCGCGCCGCCCAGGCAGGCCGCCTGGGCCAGCGGCGCAACGCGGCCCAGCACCTTGGGGTACCCCGGCCCGCAGGGTGATCTCGGCAAGCAGGCGCCCGCCGCGTTGCACGTCTTGCCCAGGCGGCCAGCCTGGGCTGCGCCGTGCGCCTTGCGGGCGCCTGCTTGCCGAGTCACGCGAGCCTCCCCGTAGTGCGAACAGGCCCTAGGCACTACTGCAGGCGCAGTTCGACACGGCGGGCTTCCTTGGGATCGGCGCCGCCGGTGGTCTGCTGCGGCTTGTCCAGCTGCAGGCGCTCGGGCGGCACGCCGTTGGCCTCCAGCGCGTGTTTCACCGCCTGGGCACGGCGCTTGGCCAGGTCGGCGTTGTGCTCGGGGTTGCCCGTGGCATCGTGGTAACCGGAGATCAGCACCGCCGCGGCCGGATTGGCGCGCGCCGCGTCGGCGACGGCCGCCAGCACCGCCAGCGCGTCGGCCGGCAGGGCGTCGGAATCGACCTCGAAGTAGATCTTCGGCAGCGCCGCAACTCCGGCCGCGGCCTGGGCTGCAGTCGCGGCGGGCGCCGCCGCCGGCGCTTTCTGGCCGACCACGGTGGACGCTGCCAGCGCGATCACCCCCGCCACCACCAGCGCCACCACGCCGGCCAGCACCGCCAGCGCATAGTTCTGCACGTCATCGTTGTTGTCGCTCATGCGTTCCTCCTGAGGTTGTCGGCTTCATTCTAGAGTTCGCACATGACGGCGGAAGGCGATCCGATGATCCTGCGCGACCCGCGCACCCTGCTCGAGCAGACGCTGCGCGACTGGCCGGCCGGCGACGACCTCTGGGTGTTCGGCTACGCCTCGCTGATCTGGCGCCCCGAGTTCGACGCCGACGAGCAGCGCGGCGCCGCCGTGCACGGCTGGCACCGCGCGCTGCGCATGCGCTCGCGCATCAACCGCGGCACGCCCGAGCGCCCCGGCCTGGTGTTCGCGCTGGTTTCCGGCGGCTCCTGCCGGGGCGTCGTCTACCGCGTCGCCCGCGAACGCGCCGAGCGCGAGCTGGAGAGGCTGTGGCAGCGCGAGATGCCCACCGGCGTCTACGACCCGCGCTGGCTGCCCTGCCGCACGCCGGCGGGCACGGTGCGCGCGCTGGCCTTCACGCTGGACCGTTCCAGCCCCGCCCACACCGGCGAGATCGCCGATGCCGACATGCTCGACATCCTGCGCCACGCGCAAGGCCGCTACGGCAGCACGCTGGACTACCTGCTGGAGACCGCGGCCTCGCTGCGCCGCTGCGGCATCCGCGACCGCGAGATCGAGCGGCTCGAGAAGCTGGCGCTGTCGCTGGACGCAGGCGCCTGAGCCGAGGCTACAGGCGCTGCGCCGGGCCGCTGCCCTGCTGCGAGGCCAGGCGCACGCTTTCCAGGTCGGCCTCGGTGTCGACGTCGATCAGCACGCCGGGATCGTCGACCTCGACGCCGATCGCCGGGTAGCGCGCCACCAGGCGGCGCGCGCCCTCGTCGCCGCGCAGGCCGATCAGCTCGGAGTACAGCTCGGCCGAAAAGCCGACCGGATGACCGCGCACGCCCTTGTGCTGGGCGAACACCACGGCGTGATGGGCCAGCTCGCGGGCCACCTCGGCCAGCGTCTCGCTGCGCACCATCGGCATGTCGCCCGGCAGCACCAGCCAGCCGGCCGCATCCGGGATGGCGCTGACGCCGGTGGCGATCGAGTAGCCCATGCCCAGCCCGTCGTGGCCGGGCGTGCCGACCTCGGGCAGCACGATCACGTCGCGCGCGGCGACGCTGCGCCGCGCCACGTCGGCGAAGGCCTCGGTGGTGACCACCACCACCGGCAGCTGCGTGGCCACCGCGTGGCGCAGCGTGGTGGCCAGCACGGTGGCGCTGCCCAGGCGCTGGGCGAGCTTGTGATCGGCGCCGAGGAACCGGCTCCCCCTTCCCGCTGCCAACACGATCACCGCCGGCTGCGCCGCCATCGCGATTTCCCTCATCTTTGTTGCTGGTATGGACCAAGAATGGGATCCGGGCCCGGATCCGAGTAGTGGGACGTTCACCTAAGGCCTTCCCCGTAAGCACATTTGCCTAGCAACAACTGTCAGGTGGGTTAGCCCTAGGATGATGGAACCTGAGCCCCGACACCGCCACCATGACCGATCCTTCCCGCGCCATCGCCGATCTGCGCAAGAGCTACGAGCGCGACGAACTCGACGAGTCGGCCAGCGCGGCCGATCCGCTGCAGCAGTTCGAGCACTGGTTCCGTCAGGCGCTGGCCGCCGAGCTGCCCGAGCCGAACGCGATGACGCTGGCCACCGTGGGTAGCGACGGCCGGCCGTCGACGCGCGTGGTGCTGATCAAGGGTTACGACGCCCGCGGCATCGTCTGGTACACCAACTACGAGAGCCGCAAGGGCCGCGAGCTGGCCGGCAACCCGCACGCGGCGCTGCAGTTCCACTGGGTCGAGCTCGAGCGCGTCGTGCGCATCGAGGGCCGCGTCGAGCAGGTCGACGCGGCCGAGTCGGACGCCTACTACCAGTCGCGCCCGCTCGACTCGCGCATCGGCGCCTGGGCCTCGCCGCAGAGCCAGGTGATCGCTTCGCGTACCGTGCTGGTGACCAACGCGGCGCGCTACGGCGCCCAGTACCTGCTGCAGCCGCCGCGGCCGCCGCACTGGGGCGGCTACCGGCTGCTGCCCGACCGCTGGGAGTTCTGGCAGGGCCGCAAGTCGCGCCTGCACGACCGGCTGCGCTACCGGCTCGACGGCGGGAACTGGCTGCGCGAACGCCTCGCTCCCTGAGACGCCCGCGCGGCGCGCCGCTCAGAACGTCACCCGCAGGCCGGCCTGCATCGCGCGGCCGGGCAAGGGCGATAGCCCTCGCACCGAGGCGATCGTCGTCGCATTGAAGGCCAGCGCATCGCCGACGTTGGTCAGCTTGACGAAGACCAGCGCATCGCCGGCGCCCAGCATCAAACGCCGCGATGCCGCCAGGTCGAGCAGCCTGTGCCCCGGCGTGGCCTCGTCGGTGGCCGGCACGCGACCCTGCCGCGCCACCTGCGCGAGCGTGGCCGACAGCGTCCACCCGCCCCGCGTCGCCTCGGCACTCAGGCGCAGCCGCGCCGGCGCGATGCGCGGCAGCGGCTCGTCGCGGTCGAGGTCGTCGGCACGCAGCAGGTCGAGCTGGGCGCCGAGGTCCAGCGCCCAGCCGGCCAGCGGCATTCGATGTTTCGCCTGCGCCTCGATGCCACGCAGCCGCGCGCGCACCGCGCGGAACACGTACTCGGGCAGGCTCTCGATGCCACCGTCCTCGCCGACCACGTCGACGTCGGCCCCGGTGGCGGACAGCGCGATGTAGCGCGAGAAGCGGGTCTCGAAGACGCCGATGCGCAGCTCGCTGCCCTCCTCCGCCCAGCGCAGCGCGACGTCGAGGTTGCGGCCGCGCTCCACGCCCAGCGTCGGGTCGCCACGTTCGTAGGCGCCGGTCGCCGCGTGCACGCCATTGGCAAAGAGCTCGAACGAGGTCGGCGCCCTCTCGGTGCGGGCCAGCGAAGTCGACAGGCTCCATTGCGGCGCGAAGGCCCACAGGTTGGCGACCGAGAGGCTGCGCAGCGAGAAGCGGCGTTGCGCCGGCGGGCCGAACTGCGGCTCGCCGGCGTCGGCATCACCCTTCGAGTCGACCCGCGCACGCTCCAGGCGCAGCCCTGCGCTGAGCGTGCCCAGCGTCCACGGCGCCTCTTCGAGCAGGAACAGGCCGCGCCGACGCGTGGTCGTCGACGGCACGAAGGCCTCTTCGCCGAGCGCGGCGAAGTCGCTGTCGTCGATCTGCAGGCCGAGCACCCCGCGCAGCGGCCCCAGCGGCGCGTGTTCGGCCTCGATGCGCGCCTCGTTGCCGCGCGTCGAGAACACCGTGCCGATCGCACCGCTGCCCTCGATCTCCTGGTGCTCGTACACCGTGCGGCCGAGTTGCGCACGCAGCGTGCGCAGCAGCCCGTCGAGTCCGCGCCACTCGCCGGCCAGCGCCAGGTGGTCACGCTGCATGCGGATGCCGACGTCGGGCTCGGCGACGATGCCGTAGTGGTTGTCGTAGCGGTCCAGCGCCAGGCCGATGAAACCTTGCGCGTCGGTGAAGGCGGCGCCGATCGCACCACCCCTGGCCTGCGACGCCGAGTTGCGCACGCGCTCCGTCGGCGCCAGCGGCGCGCCGTCCTCGAGCGGGGTGAAGCGCGGCACACGCAGGTCGTCGGTGCTGCGTCCGAACGCGTCGGCATGCAATGCCCAGCGGCCGTCGCCGGTCTCCAGCAGCGCGGCACCACCACGTTCCTGCGCCGCCCCGCCGAGGCGCAGTTCGGCCGCGCCGCCCGGGCCGCTCAACGGCGCCTTGGGAATGCGGTTGTCGATCGCGTTGACGACGCCGCCGATCGCGCTGCCGCCGTACAGCAGCGCCGCCGGCCCGCGCAGCACCTCGAGGCGCTCGACCACCAGTGGATCGATGGGCACCGCATGGTCGAAGCTCAGGCCGGAGGCATCGAAGGACGCACCGGCGTTGGACAGCAGGCGCACGCGCTCGCCATCCAGGCCGCGGATCACCGGCCGGTTGGAGTTGGGGCCGAACCAGGTCGTCGACAGGCCGGGCTGGCCGGCGAGCGTCTCGGCCAGCGAGGACCCCCGCTGCAGCACCAGCGCATCGCCGGACAGCGAGGACACCGGCGCGGCCAGTTCGGGCGAGCGCAGCGGGTTGCCGGTCACCGTCACCGGCTCGAGCTGGGTGGTCTGGGCACTCGCCGGAGCGGCGAAGGAAACGACGGCGAGCGCACAGGCGCGGCGTCGGAAACGCAAGTTGAAGCGTGGCATGGGAAACATCCATCACGGAAGAAGTCGGGCGGCGCGACGCGCCACGCACGGCGGGCCAACGGCGCCGCAGTGCGTCTCGGAGGGCGGGGACTTCAGGCCGTGAGGGGTGGGCCGCGTGCGAGGAAGCCGGCCGCCTGCGGCGCGAGGCGGCCAGCGGGCACGGCCGCGCCCAGGGTCTCGCCGACCCGCGCGGCCAACCCGATCGCGACATCGGCGAACGCCAGGTCGGCGTGGGCGAGCTGGTCGTAGAGACGGCATTGCGCATCGCCGTCGTCATGGGCGGCGAAACGTTCGCCACCGGCAGCGTGCGCGTGCGCGTGCGCGACGGCGGCCAAGCCGCCGGCGTGCACCACGCCGTGCCACAGGCCCAGCGCCTGCAGCAGCAGCATCGCCGCGGCCAGCCAGGGCAGCGTGACGCGGCGGAGACGGAGTGAAGGACGCAGCACGGGCCGCAGTCTAGCGACCCGCCGCGATCAGGCCTCGCGCACCTTGTCCGCGAAGGTCTTGCGGAACTTCTCGACCTTGGGCGCGACGACGAAGGCGCAGTAGCCCTGGCCCGGGTGGTTGGCGAAGTAGTGCTGGTGGTAGTCCTCGGCGCGCCAGTAGTTGCGCTCGGGCTGCAGTTCGGTCACCACGCGGCCACCGAGCTTGGCGTTGACCTCGGCGATGACCTCGCGCGCCACCGTCTCCTGCGCTGGCGCATGGGTGTAGATGCCCGAGCGGTACTGCGTGCCGACATCGTTGCCCTGGCGGTTCAGCGTCGTCGGGTCGTGCACGACGAAGAAGATCTCCAGCACCTCGCGCAGCGAGATCTGCGCCGGATCGAAGCTGACGCGGATCACCTCGGCATGGCCGGTGTCGCCGCCGCACACCTGCTCGTAGCTCGGCCGCTCGACGCGGCCGTTGCTGTAGCCCGACTCGACGGCAGTGACGCCGCGCACACGTTCGTAGACCGCTTCGGTGCACCAGAAGCAGCCACCGCCCAGGGTGATGGTCTCGACACTCGACATGGGAACCTCCGCGGGCTTGGTCGGCCCGGCGGCGGTCACCTTACCTGAACTCGTACTTCGCCGTCAGCGCGGCCATCCAGTTGCGCGGCAGCGCCGGCTCGAAGAAGCGGCCGTTGCCGTCGTTGACGATCACCGAGCCGGCGTAGGCCTTGTCGGCCGCGTTGTCGACGCGCAGCAGCTGGCTGAAGGTCCACGGCCCGGTCTTCTGCTGGAAGCCCGCGCGCAGGTTCAGCACCGTCGCCGCCGGCGCCGCATCGGCGTTGGCGTCGTTGACGTACAGCTTGCCGGTGTGGACCACCTCGATGCCGGCATTGAAGCCGCCCCACGCGGCCTTGGGCGACCAGGCCAGTTCGGCGAAGGCGCTGCGCTCCGGCGTGCCGGGCAGGCGGTTGCCTTCCGGAATGTCCACCGCGGTCGGCCCGCTGCCGCTGACGAAGCCTTCGGCGAAGCGCGCGCGCAGCGCCGACAGGCTCAGCGTCGCGCGCCATTCGTCGCTCCACTGGCCGAGGTACTGGAACTCGATGCCGCGCCGCGTCGTGCGGGTCGCGTTCTTGAAGGTCGAACGGCCGCCCTGGTTGCTGGCGACGACGATGTCGTCGCGCGTCGTGATGTCGAACAAGGCCAGGTCCAGCCGATGGCCCGGCGCCGCCTTCCACTTGGCGCCGATCTCGGCGTGGCGGCTCTTCGCCGCCTTCAGGTCGGTGTTCAGGCCGCCCAGGCCATCGGGCCGGTACGACAGCTCGGTGAAGGTCGGCGTCTCGAAGCCACGGCCGGCGTTGGCGTACAGGTTCAGCGCGGGGCTGGCGCGCCAGGTCAGGCCGAGCACCGGGTTGGTCGCGCTGTAGTCGACGCCGCCGCTGTCGTCGACGTTGCCCGGCGCGATGAAGCGGTCGTCGCTGCGGAAGCGCACCTTGCTCGTGCGCACGCCGGCCGTCGCAGCCAGCGAGGCCAGCAGGTCGTAGGACGCCTGCGCGTAGAGGTCGGTGTTGCGCGCGGTGTTCAGCTCGTCGCGCTTGAGCGCACCGCGAACGCCGTCGGTGTTCAGGTAGCCCTGGCGGTCTTCCTCGCTGCGGTCGTGCTCGAGGCCACCGGTCAGGCGCAGCGAGCGGCCCGGTTCGAGCTTCACCTCGTGCGCGAGCTGCACGCCCAGGCCCATGTAGCTGCGTGCGAAGGCGACGATGCCGCCGGCACCGGTCGGCGCCGTCTGCGCCGGCGCCGTGGGCGGGACCGACAACTTGTTGTCGAGGTCGCGGTAGCCGACGTAGAGCCGTGTCGTCAGCGTCGTCGCCTCGCCGAGGCGTCGCTCGTACACCGTGCCGATCTGCTGCTGGCTGACCACCTTGCTGGCGTCCTGCGAAGTCGCCAGCGGCACGGCCTGGCGCGGGTCGGCCTGCCACTGGTCACGCGTCAGCCCGAGCGGATCCTGCGACAGCGGCTGGTCGAACGAGTTGGCCACCACGCTGATCGTCGCGTTGGCGTCGATCACGTGCTGCCACTTGGCGTTGAACTGCGTGCGCTGCGCCTCGCTGTGATCGCGGTAGCCGTCGGTGGCGTAGCGCATCGCGTCGATCACCACGCTGTCGCGCTCGCCGTTGTGGCCGAACTTCAGGCCCAGCTTGGTTTGGCCGTAGGAGCCGGCGCCGCCGGTCGCGGTGAGCGTCGGCACGGTCGCGTCGCTGCCGCTGAACACCTGCACCACGCCGCCGGCGGCATTGCCGTAGAGCTGCGCCAGCGGGCCGCGCAGCACCTCGATGCGCTGCGCCGAGCCGAGCGCGATCGTCGAGGCCTGGCCCTGGCCGTCGGGCATCGACGCGGGGATGCCGTCGACGATCAGGCGCACGCCGCGGATGCCGAAGGTCGAGCGCGAGCCGAAGCCGCGGATCGACAGCTGCAGGTCCTGCGCATAGTTCTGCCGGTTCAGCACGCTGATGCCGGGCACGCGGTTCAGCGCTTCCGACAGGTTGACCTGCAGGCCGCCGTTGTCGATCACGTCGCGGCTGATCGCGGTGATGGACGCGGGCGCGTCGAAGCTGGCCTGCCGCGTGCGCTCGGCGGTGACCACCACCGGGTCGAGTTCCACCGCCGCAGGAGCCTGGGCGTGGGCGGGGAAGGCGGCGGCGAGCGCCAGCGACAGGGCAGAGAGCGGCAGCGGTTGGGTCATGTTCTTGGTCGTAGGGATTCGGGGCGCGATGGAACGCGCCGCGAGGCTACGCGAAGGCCATGACGGCCGCGACCGGGTTTGCCGTTAGAGATTTTCTGGAGTCTGGAGTCGCTTTGACGCCGATCAGGCACGCAGCCGGTTCGGGTCCATCAGGCTGGCGTTGGCGGCGATCTGGTCGCGCAGCGCGACGAAGCTCTGCGGCTCGGCGAGCAGGCGCAGGCGGTCGGCGCGGCTGAGCCGGTCGGTGTCCTGGTCGATCAGGCCACGCACCAGCAGTCGGCGCACGCGGCCGCGGCTGCCCCAGGCGGTGTTGCGCGGTCCCATCGCATGGCGCACCACCTCGAACAGCCACGGGTCGGTGATGGCGTCGTGCCAGTCCAGCGCCGGCGCCGCGCGCCGCGCGAAGTGCCAGGCATGGCGCAGCACGCGCGGCGCGTGGTGCTCCTCGGGCGTCATCAGCAGGTGGCTGGCGAGCGCGCGGCGGCCGAGCGACTCGCGGCTGGTCCACACCGTCACCGGCACGGCCAGCACCAGCGGCAGGCCCATCGGCGCCAGCCACAGCGCCGCACGCGGCTCGACCAGTGCCAGCGCCGCCACCACGACCAGCGCCAGCATGGCCACCGCGCCGAAGCGCCGCGCCGCGTCGCCCCAGGGGACGTCGCTGGCTTCGCGCGGCGGCGACTTCCAGTCCAGCTTCAGGCCGGTCAGCGCGGCGACCACGAAGATCGTGTGCGCGACCATGCGGATCGGCGCGGTGAGCACCGAGATCGCCGCCTCGAGCAGCGCACCGCGCAGCAGCGAGCGCGCGCCGCCGTACTCGCGCTGCGCGCCGCGCAGCAGGATCGCGGCCACACCGGCCAGACGCGGCAGCGCGAGCATCGCCACGGTGGCGAACCACAGCGCCGTGGTGCCGGTGGGCACGGCCAGCGGCATGCCGAACACCGCGTGGCTGCCGAACAGCCACAGCGCGGCACCGAACAGCACGAAGCCCAGCCACAGCGGCGCCGACAGGTAGGCCATCGCGCCGGTGACCAGCATCGCGCGGTGCACGCGGTGCAGGCCGGGCTCGGCGACCAGCCGTGCGTTCTGCAGGTTGCCCTGGCACCAGCGGCGGTCGCGCTGCAGCTCGTCGAGCAGGTTGGCCGGCTGCTGCTCGTAGCTGCCGGCTATGTCGTCGACCAGCCAGACGAACCAGCCGGCGCGGCGCATCAGCGCCGCTTCGACGAAGTCGTGCGAGAGGATCTCGCCCGACAGGCCGCCGCGCCCCGGCAGCGGCGCCAGCGCGCAATGCTGCATGAAGGGCTCGACGCGGATGATCGCGTTGTGGCCCCAGTAGTGCGACTCGCCGAGCTGCCAGTACTGCATGCCGGCGGTGAACAGCCGCCCGGTCACGCGGCCGGCGAACTGCTGCGAACGGGCGTGCAGTGTGGTCAGGCCGGCGGCGCGCGGCGCGGTCTGGATGATGCCGGCACTCGGGTTGGCCTCCATCAGCCGCACCATCGAGAGCAGCGCATCGCCGCTCATCACGCTGTCGGCGTCGAGCACCACCATGTAGCGGTAGTTGCGCCCCCAGCGGCGGCAGAAGTCGGCCACGTTGCCGGCCTTGCGCTTGGTGCGCAGCGTGCGCCAGCGGTAGTAGACACGCGCGCCTTCGCCCAGCGTGTCGCGCAGTTCGGCCCAGGCGGCCAGTTCGGCGGCGCGGATGCCGGGGTCGTTGGTGTCGGACAGCACGTAGACGTCGAACAGCTGCGCGGCGCCGGTGGCGGCCAGCGACTCGCTGGTGGCGCGCAGGCCGGCGAACACCGAGGCGACGTTCTCGTTGCAGATCGGCATCACGATCGCGGTGCGTGCGTCGGCATGGATGGGCACGTGGCCGAGGCGCTTCGCCGACAGTGCATGGCGATCGCCGCGCCACAGCACCCAGGCGCCCATCATCGCGGTGACGAAGCCGGCCGACACCCACGCGAACAGCAGCGCGAACAGGCCGACCTGCGCGGCGCGCAGCCCCGGGTGGCCGTCGGCCGGCAGCGTGTTGAGCAGCAGCGCGGTGGCGCCCAGCGCCGATGCGGCGACGATGGCCAGCAGCACCCTGCGGCGCCGCGCCGCAGCCTGCTGCCAGGGCTGCAGCGGCCCGGCAGTCACCGGCGCCTCGCCGCGGCCGCGCAGCAGATCGAACATGCCGGCGGCGAAGCCGCGCCACGGCCGCGCGACCATCGCGCCGCGATTCAGCGGCGGCATGCTGGCACCGGCGCCGCCGGTGCCGATGGTGGAGGCCGGCAGCGGCCGGGAAGTCACTCGCTCGGAAGGATGCTGGTCCATGTTTCGGTCAGTGCATTGGCGCCGTGGCGCAGGAAGGCACGCAGTTCGAGTGGCTGCGTGGGCTGGGGCCGGTCGGCACGCAGCGTCATGCGCCAGCTGCCGTTGACCGGGTTGCGATAGGCGTGGGCCTCGACCAGGCGCGCGCCGGGGCCGACGGTGGCCACCGCCTCGACGGCGGCGCCCTCGGGCAGCGCGCGCAAGGCGGGGCCGTCGAAGTCGACGATGAACTGCAGTTCGCTGGGTGGCGACGGCGGGTCGCGGAAGCTCTGGCCGCGGCGCGACTGCACCGTCCAGCCGTTCGGCGGGCGGGCCTGGCGCTCGCCCTGCCAGCTCAGCCGGTAGGCCAGCTCCAGCGGCTGCCCGGCGGCCGGCAGCCGCTCGGGCACCCAGTAGGCGACGACGTTGTCGTTGGTCTCGTCGGCCGTCGGCAGCTGCAGCAGCTCGACGCGGCCCGGCCCCCACGAACCCTGCGGCGCCACCCAGGCGCTCGGCCGGCGTTCGTACTGCGCCTCGATGTCTTCGTAGTTCGCGTAGCTGCGGTCGCGCTGCATCAGGCCGAAGCCGGCCAGTTCGCGCACCGTGAACGAGGTCACCAGCGGCTGCTTCGGGTTGACCAGGGGCCGCCACAGCCACTCGCCGTCGGCGCTGGCGACCGCCAGGCCGTCGGAGTCGTGCACCTCGGGGCGGAAGTCGCTGGCACGCGGCTGGTTCTCGCCGTGCTGGAACATGCTGGTCAGCGGCGCCAGGCCCAGCGTGGCCACGCCGGGGCGCACGAACAGCCGCGCCTGCACGTCCATCGCCGTCTCTTCGCCGGGACGCACGGTGAAACGATAGGCGCCGGTGGCGCGCGGCGACTCGAGCAGCGCGTGGATCACCAGCGCGTTCGCACCGGGCGCCGGCCGTTCGATCCAGAACTCGGTGAAGCGCGGGAACTCCTCACCCCGGCCGCCGACGGTGTCGATCGCCAGCCCACGTGCCGACAGCCCGTAGTGCTGGCCGCGGCCGAGTGCACGCAGGTAGCTGGCACCGAGGAAGACGACCAGCTCGTCCTTGTGCGCCGGGTTGTTGAGCGCGTAGTGCACGCGGAAGCCGGCCAGGCCCAGTTCGCCCCAGGACTGCGGCGACAGCCGGTTCTTGCCGTAGTCGAAGTCGCGGCGGTCGTAGCCGATGCGGCGCACGCCTTGCGGCGTGATCTCGTGGATGGCGACCGGCTGCGTCTGGAACTTGCCGAGGTGGAAGAACTGCAGCTCGAAGGGCAGGTTCTGGTCGCGCCACAGCGAACGTTCGGGGCGGAAGCGGATGTCGCGGTAGCCGTCGTAGTCCAGCGCCTTCAGCTCGGCCGGCAGCACGAAGGCCGGCGCCTTGTACGGCGACTGGGCCAGCGCCTGCGCACGCTGCGCCACGTCGTCGAAGCCGAAGGCCGCGGCCGAGCCGGCGGCGAGCAGCAGCCAGGCCGTCGTGGCCAGACGACGGACGAGAGGAAGGGCACGAGACGGAAGCGATCGCTGCACGAGGGAAACGGGGTCGCGGCGGGCGCGGTGGCGCCTCGCATCGTCCGGTCAGGGGCAACGCCCGTGCCACGACCGGAAATCCCTTACGGATCAGTCACTTGCGATCCGCTTGACGGCCTGGATCGAGCAGGACAAGGGAAAACCCTCGAAAAGCGTCGCCGCACGGCGACAAGCCCCTTGGCCTGAGCGGCCAAGTGCTTGATTCACAAGGGATTCAGCCCTGTCGCTCGTCGGCGACAGGCGGTTCGGCGCGGAACTGGTCCGGCGTCAGGCCATGCTTCTGCAGCAGGCGGTAGAACTCGGTGCGGTTGCGTTCGGCCAGCCGTGCCGCATCGGCCACGTTGCCGTCGGTCAGCTTGAGCAGGCCGACCAGGTACTCGCGTTCGAAGCGCTCCCGTGCCGCCGCCAGGCTGAGCACCTCGACACTGGGCACACGCAACGCACGCTGCACCAGAACCAGCGGGACCAGCGGCGTGGTGGCCAGCGCGCAGACCTGCTCGACGACATTGTGCAGCTGGCGCACGTTGCCTGGCCAGCTCGCGGTGGCCAGCGCCTTCATCGCGTCGGGTGCGAAGCCGTTGAGCTTCTTGCCGTACTTCTGCGCGAGGCGCGCCATGAAGTGGTTGGCCAGCAGCGGGATGTCCTCGCGGCGTTCGGCCAGCGTCGGCAGGCGCAGCGAGACCACGTTGAGACGGTAGTACAGGTCCTCGCGGAACTGGCCCTGGGCCATCGCGGCGTCGAGGTCGCGGTGTGTGGCCGACAGGATGCGCAGGTCCACCGGCACCGGCTGCGTGGCGCCGACCGGCCGCACGGTGCGCTCCTGCAGCACGCGCAGCAGCTTGACCTGCAAGGCCGGCGGCATGTCGCCGATCTCGTCGAGGAACAGCGTGCCGCCGTTGGCGGTGACACACAGGCCGGTGTGGTTGGCCACCGCACCGGTGAACGAACCCTTGACGTGGCCGAACAGCTCCGACTCGAGCAGCGCCTCGGGAATCGCAGCGCAGTTGACCGCGACGAAGGGCTTGCCGTGGCGCGGACTGGCGCGGTGGATCGCGGCGGCCAGCAGTTCCTTGCCGGTGCCGCTGTCGCCGGTGATCAGCACGCTGGCGTCCGAGCGCGCCACCAGCCGCGCCTCGGCCAGCAGTTCGGCCATGCGGTTGGAGTTGCTGACGATGTCGCGCCGCCAGGCTTCGTCGCCGCCGTCGGCTCCCGCCTGTTCCGGCCCGGCGACGGCCAGCGCCTGGGCGATCTTGTCGAGCAGCTCCTTGCCGTCGAAGGGCTTGGTCAGGTAGCCGAACACGCCGCGCGCGGTGGCGTCGACCGCGTCGGGGATGGTGCCGTGCGCGGTCAGCAGGATCACCGGCAGCGCCGGGTGGCGGGCATGGATCTGATCGAACAGCGACAGGCCGTCACGGCCGGGCAGGCGCACGTCGCTGACCACCAGCTGCGGGCGCGACAGGGTCAGCTGCGTCAGCGCGGCCTCGGCCGACTCGACCGCGGTGACGCGGTAGCCGGCCGCGCTCAGCCGCATCGACAGCAGCTTGAGCAGGTCGCGGTCGTCGTCGACGAGCAGCAGGCTGGCGGGCATGGCGTGCGGCTCAGGGCTTGGGCGCGGCCGCCGAGGCTGCCGGCGGCGGCGCGCGGTTGTTCAGGCTGCGCTCGATCGCCTTCAGCGCCTCGAGCTTCTCGTTGAGCTGCTGCACGTTGCGCTGGCTCTCGCGCAGCTGCCCGGCCTGGCGCTCGAGCTGGTCTTCCAGCCGGCGCTGCTCGGCCACACGCACCAGCAGCAGCCGCGCCAGGCCCTGCCAGGGCTGCTGCTCGGGCGTCGGGCTGCGCGCGATCGGCTCGAGCAGGCCCAGCGCCCGCTGCGTGTCGGCCGGGTTGCGCGTCTGCGCCAGCACCAGCGCCAGCTCCAGCGCCACCGCCGGTGCATTGCCCGAGGCCGACAGCGCGGCGTTCTGACGCGTCAGCTCGGCGCCCAGCTCGCCGGCGGGCAGCTGGCGCAGCTGCTCCTGGTAGGCCAGCAGCCGGCGCGCGGCAGCGTCGGTCGGTTCGACGCGCGGCGCGGCGGCCGGCGCCGCTGCGTCGGCGACCAGCGGCGCGCGGGCATCGCTCGCGGGCGCGCTCGACGCCGTCGCCTCGGGCGTGGGCGCCGGCGCGGGCGCGGCCGCCGGCAACGCCGTGCAGGCAGCCAGCAGCGTGCACGGCATCAACGCCATCCAGGCCCGCGGCAGGCGCCGCGATGTCACGCGATCTTTATCCGGCATGAGGAAGTTCGATGTGGAAGTGGGCCCCCGGCCCGTCGGCGAGCAGCTCGATCTGCCCGCCATGCCCGGTGATCACCTCGTGCACGATGGACAGGCCGATGCCGCTGCCGCGCGGTGCGTCGGCGGGCTGCACCTCGCCGCGGTAGAAGGGCTCGAAGATCCGCGCCCGGTCTGCCGCCGCCACGCCCGGCCCTTCGTCGACGATGTCGATGCAGGCCCGGCCGGGAAGCCGCGACACACCGAAGCGGATCGTAGCGCGCGGCGGGCTGAAGCGGATCGCGTTGGACAAAAGGTTACCCAGCGCCATGTCGAGCTTCTCCGCGTCGACCTCCACCGTCACCGGCTCGCCCTCGATGCGCAGCGCCAGCTGCCGTGCCTGCCACTGCAGGCGCTGGCGGGCCACGCAGTCGGCCACCAGCGCCTTCAGATCGACCGGCCGGCGCACCAGCTGGCGCGCCTCGAAGGCGGCGGCGTTGAAGCGCAGCAGGTCCTCGATCTGCGCCTGCAGCACCGCGGTGTTCTGGCGCAGGATGCGCGCCACCTCGCGCTGGCCGTCGCTGAGCGAGCCGGCCACCTCCTCCTCGAGCAGCGCGACGCCCTCGCGCAGCGCCGCCAGCGGCGTCTTCAGCTCGTGCGAGACATGGCGCAGGAAGCGCGACTTGTCGGCATCGAGCTCGAGCAGGCGCAGGCGCAGCCATTCGAGGCGGCGGCCGAGCGCGCGCACGTCGACCGGCCCGGCGATGCGGATCGGCTCGTCGAGCCGGTTCTCTCCCAGCCCGACCACCGCCGACTCGAGCCGCTTGAACGGCCGTGCCAGCCACACGCCGAAGGCGAGTGCGAGCAGCACCGCGACGGCGATCGCACCGAGCACCTGGCGGCCGAGCAGCGCGCGGCCGGCGTCGAGCTCGCTGACCAGCGCGCGGTTGCGCGCGTCGGCGGCACGCCGCGCCTGCTGGGCGATGGTGGTGTTCAGCGCATCGAGGTCGCGGAAGGCCTCGGTCAGCGTCGCCTCGCGCGCCGGCAGCGTCGCCTCGGCGCCGCGCAGCTGGGTGCGGATGACGCCGAGCAGCCGGCTCCAGCGTTCGCGCTCGGCCGGCGGCAGGCCGATGCCGCCGAGCTGGCGCAGCGCGTCCTCGGCCTCGCGCGCGGCGTCGTCGAAGCGCTGGCGCAGCACCGGGTCGTCGAGCACCAGGTACTGGCGCGCGGCGCGCTCCATCGCCACCGTGCGTTCGCCGAGCTGCTGCACCGCCGCCGTCTCGGCGACCGCCGAGCGCGCGCCGGCACCACTTTGCAGAAGCAGCCCTTCGAGCGTGAACAGGCCGCGCAGCGATGCCGCGCCGAGCAGCGCGGCGATCAGCAGGAACGCGACCAGCAGCAGCTGGCGGAAGGAGTAGCGGTTGAGCAGGGACATCGCGGGGCATTCTGCCCGCGACGCCCCCGCACTCGGCTCAAGGTGTCGTCTTCAGCTCGATCTTCAACGACGCGAACCAGGCGGCGAGATCGCCGATGTCGGCATCGCTCAGCGGCTTGGCGATCACGTTCATCACCTCGTGCTGGCGCTTGCCGTTGCGGAAGGCCTGCAGCTGGCGGGTCAGGTAGCCCTCGGGCTCGCCGGCGAGATTGGGCGTCTCGGGGGCGACGGCGATGCCCATAGGCCCGTGGCAGACGCCACAGGCCTGCGCCTTCTGCTTGCCGGCCGCGGCATCACCCGCGACCGCCGCGCCGGGAAGCGCGGCGGCCAGCAGCGTCGTCAGAACGAACGACCTCACGGCGCGCTGTAGGTGATGCGGTAGATCGCACCAGCGTAGTCGTCGGACACCAGCAGCGAGCCGTCCTTCATCACCGCCACGTCGACCGGGCGGCCGCGATAGGTGCCGGTCTCGCTGTCGAGCCAGCCCTCGGCGAACACCGTGCTCTTGTCGGCGGTGCCGTCGGCCTTGACCGAGACGAAGTTCACCAGGCCCCCGCTGGCCTTGGTGCGGTTCCACGAACCGTGCGCGGCCACGAAGATGCCACCCTGGTACTGCGCCGGGAACATCTTGCCGTTGTAGAAGGTCATGCCGAGCTGCGCCTGGTGCGCCGGGAACTCGATCTGCGGCTTGGTCCAGGCCGCGGGCGCCTTCATGTCCTTCAGGTCGGGCGCGGCGGCGGTGCCGGCGATCTGCACGCTGTTGCCGTGGATGAACGGGTAGCCGAAGTGCTCGCCGCCACCACCGGGCTTGGTGATGCGGTTCAGCTCGCCGGGTGGCATGTCGTCGCCCATGCCGTCGGTCTGGTTGTCGGTGAACCAGACCGTCTTGTCCTTCGGGTTGATGTCCATGCCGACCGAGTTGCGCACGCCCCTGGCGACGACCTCGCGCTTGGACCCGTCGAACGCGTTGAACTTGACCATGCCGCCGATGCCGAGCTGCTCGTACATCGCGACCTTTTCCTTCGGCTGCACGTTGTACGGCTGGCCGAGCGTCACGTAGACCATGCCGCTGTCGTCGACGCGGCAGGTGCGTGCGCCGTGGTTGTACGACTCCTCCTCGGGCGGGATCAGCTTGCCCTGGCCCAGCACCTCGATCACCGCGACATCCGGGCCTTCGTAGAAGAACTCGGCGGCCGGGAAGTTCAGCACGCGGTTGTGCTCGGCGACGATCAGGAAGCCGTCCTTGGTCCAGCACACGCCGTTCGGGTTGGTGAACTTCAGCGAGGGCGCGAAGGACTTGACCTCGTCGGCCACGCCGTCGCTGTTGCGGTCGGTGACGGCCCAGACGGTGGTCTTGCGGGTGCCGACGAACAGCATGTTGGTGCTCGGTGCGACGGCCATGTGGCGCGCGTCCGGGACGATCGCGAACAGGTCGATCTTGAACCCGGGCGGCAGCTTGACGCGCTTGAGGTTCTCGCGGATCGCCGCGGCGTTCTTGCCTTCCTGCGGCACGACCGGGATGTTCAGGTCGGTGGTCGCGACCTTCATCTGCTTGAGCTTCTCGATGTTCTGCTGCGCGTGCGCCGGCAGTGCCAGCATCGCGGCGCAGGCGACGCCTGCGAGCAGGAATGAACCTGACGTCTTCTTCAAGGGGTGTCTCCTCTGGGCGTGTTGTGGTCTGTCTGTTCCGGCCGTCGCCTCTTCCGGCCGAAGGGTCCGAATCTACTGGTAATGCCCGTGCCGTTCCAGTAGTTCAATCTTGTACCCGTCGGGATCCTGGATAAAGCAGAAGCGCGCGAGCAGTTCGTCGCCGCGTTTGAACTCCTTCACCGGCGCCGGCTCGTAGCCCTTGGCCAGCAGCGCGGCATGCGCGGCGGCGACATCCGGCACCACCACGCCGACGTGGCCGTAGCCGGTGCCGTGCGTGTAGGGCTCGGTGCGCCCCTTGTTGAGCGTCAGCTCGATCTCGACGTCGTTCTCGGCATTGCGCAGATAGACCAGCGCGAAATCGGGGAAGTCGAGACGGTGCGACTCGGTCAGGCCGAGCACGTCGGCATAGAACTTCATCGACTTGTCCAGATCCAGCACACGGATCATGGTGTGGATGACCTTGGCCATTCTGACTCCGGGAATGAGAGAGAGAGGAACTGTCAGGAGCGCGCGCCCAGCGCCACGACCTTCGGCCGCGGCGACGAGGACGTGGCCCCGTCGTCGTTTGGGCGCAGCGGCTCCCCCGCGGGCACGCCCTGCTCCCAGGCGATCAGCTTGCGGCGCAGGAAGCGCATGCCGGTGACGCGCAGGAACGACGCGAAGTTGGGCACCTCGCCGCGGTGGGCGAGGATCTCGTCGTGGAACTGCACGATCAGCGCATTGGTCGTGCAGCCCTCGGCCTCGGCCATCTCGGCGAGGATGTCCCACACCATGTTCTCCAGCCGGATGCTGGTCAGCACGCCGTGGATGCGGATCGTGCGCGAGCGCTGCTCGTACTGGATCGGGTCGGCCTTGACGAAGTATTCGCACATGACGTGTCTCCCTTCAGCTGCGCTCAGATCGTACGCGCGCTCATCTGCCTGGCGATGTACTCGGCCTGGCGGATCGCCAGCGTGACGATCGTCAGCGTCGGGTTCTCGGCGCCGCCGGTGGTGAACTGGCTGCCGTCGGAGATGAACAGGTTGCCGATGTCGTGCGTCTGGCCGTAGGCGTTGCAGACGCTGTCCTTGGCCGACGCGCCCATGCGGCAGGTGCCGAGGTTGTGCGTCGATGGGTACGGCGGCGTGCGGTAGGTGCGGATCGCGCCGGCCGCCTTGTAGACCTTCTCGCCCTGCGCGAAGGCATGGTTGCGCATCGCGATGTCGTTGTCGTGGTCGTCGAAGTGGACGTTCGGCGCGGCCAGGCCCCACTTGTCCTTCACGTTCGGGTTCAGCGTGATGCGGTTGCCCTCGCGCGGCATGTCCTCGCCGACCAGCCACATGCCGGCCATGTGCGAGTAGTGGTCCATCCACCAGGCGAAGTCCTCGCCCCAGGCGCCGGGGTCGAGGAAGGCGGCCATGAAGGGCACGCCCAGCGACAGCGTCTCCATCTCGTAGCCGCCGGCGAAGCCGCGCTTGGTGTCGTGCTTCGCCTCGTCGCGGATGATGCCGGCCATCGTGGTGCCGCGGTACATGTTGACCGGCTGCTTGAACGCCGCGTAGACCGAGCCGGTCATGTGGCGCATGTAGTTGCGGCCGACCTGCCCCGACGAGTTGGCCAGGCCGTCCTTGAACATCGCCGAGGCCGACAGCAGCAGCAGCCGCGGCGTCTCGATCGAGTTGCCGGCCACGCAGACGATGCGCGCCTTCTGGCGCTGCTCCTTGCCCGCCTTGTCGAAGTAGACGACCGCGTTGACCTTGCCCTTGTCGTCGTGCTCGATGCGCGCCACGTGCGACTCCGGCCGCAGGTCCATGTTGCCGGTGGCCTCGGCCTTGGGCAGTTCGGTGTACAGCGTGCTCCACTTGGCGCCGCTCTTGCAGCCCTGGAAGCAGAAGCCCAGCTGCATGCAGCGGCCGCGGCCGTCGCGCGGCTGGCTGTTGATCGCCATGTTGCCGGTGTGCACCTCGCCGTAGCCGAGCTTCTTCGCGCCGGCGTGGAACACCTTGAAGTTGTTGTTGCCGGGCAGACCGGGGATGCCGTTGGTGCGCGTCACGCCCATCTTGTCCTCGGCGCGCGCGTAGTAGGGCTCGAGCTCCTTCAGCGTCAGCGGCCAGTCCATCAGGTTGGCACCGGCGATCTCGCCGTAGTGCGTCTTGACCCTGAACTCGTGCTCCTGGAAACGCAGCGAGGCGCCGGCCCAGTGCGTCGTCGTGCCGCCGACGGTCTTGCAGATCCACGCCGGCAGGCCGGCGAAGTCCTTCGCGACGCGCCAGTTGCCCGAGGTGGTGCGCGGGTCCAGCCAGGCCAGCTGCACGAACGACTTCCACTCGTCGTTGATGAAGCTGGCCGGCGACTGCACCGCGCCGGCCTCGAGCACCACGACCTTGATGCCCTTCTGGCACAGCTCGTTGGCCAGCGTGCCGCCGCCCGCGCCCGAGCCGATGATGACGACCACGGAGTCGTCGTTGAGATCGAACTTCGCCATGTCTTGTCTCCTGCTGTTCTTGGGTGCCCGCGCCGCTCAGAGGTAGGGCTTGGGGCTGGCCTCGAGCGAAGGCGCGGGCAGCCACTTCAGGTCCTGGAAGCCGCGCGTGATGTAGCCGCCCTTCTCCCAGGCCGAACCGGGATAGCCGAACACCTTGTAGGCCATGTCGTTGTCGTACAGCGAGGTGATGCACTGGCCGCGCACCATGCCGAAGAAGGGCTGGCCTTCGATGGCCTTGACGATCTCCTTGCGCTTCCTGTCGTTGGCCTTCGCGAAGCTGCCGCCGGCGGCCTGGTTGAGCGCGGCGATGCCGTCCTTCAGCGTCTTCGCTGCGCCGGCGTCGCCGGCCGCCTTGCCGTCGAGGTCCTTGGCCAGCAGCGCATAGACGGCATCGGGCAGCTTCCTGTGCGGGTACAGCGTGCGGCCCATCTTCATCAGCGCCTCGCCTTCCGCCTTGGACAGCGCCTTCAGTTCGACCGCCCAGACCGTGGACGGCGCCAGCGTGGCCAGCACGCTGCCGGTGGCCAGCGTGCCCATCAGCACGCCCGAGCCCTTGAGGAAGTCGCGCCGCACCAGCGGCAGGTCGAGCCTGGGCACCTGGCCGGAGGACTCGTCCTCGCAACTCGCCGCGGCGAACATGTTCTCGATCGGAATGACGCGCATGCTTGTCTCCTGCTTCATGGAATGAATGCGCGGCAGTGGGCTGCCGTCTGCGGCGCAGTGTTGCACCGGCACCGGAGCCCCTGGTGATAGACGGCTACATACGCGGGAAATCCTTAGCTGCTCCATCGCGGAACAGCTTGACGCCGGCAGCGCGCGCTCAGTTCGTCGACAGCGACAGCTGCACGCGCGGCGTCCAGGCCGCATCCTCCTCGCCCGAGGCGCGCAGCTTGGGCGCGGCGAGGAACAGGCGCTCGCCTGGCAGTCCCTTGGCGAGCAGCGCATCGCGCACCGCCAAGCCACGCTGCAGCGCGAGCTCGCGCATCGCGTCGGTGCTGACCACGGTGGCGCCCTTCAGCAGCGCCTCCATCTCCGGCCCGGGGATGTCGCGCGCCATGCCGATCGCATTGCGTGGCTTGTTCGGCAGGCTGGTGGCGCGGTAGACCTCCTTGAGCAAACGCGCACGCGTCTCGGCGTCGAGCGTGTTCAGCGCGTCGGCCTCGGCCGCCGAGGCGCCACCACGCAGCAGCTCGCGGCGCCGCTCGGCGAGCAGGCGCGTGTCGAGCGCCGCCTGCTGGAAGGCCTCACGTTCGCTGACCGGGTCGGACGCACCGGTGACGGTCATCTTCAGCGACTCGCGGTCGTTCAGCGCCTTGGCCACCTTGTCCAGCGTCGCGCGGCTGCCCTCGGTGACGAGCGCCGTGCCGGGCCTGAACTCGACCAGGCTGAGGTCTTCGCTGCCGCCGCCGGCGAGCAGCGCGAACGGCGCCGTCAACGCCTTCACCAGCAGGTTGCCGATCACCTTCAGCACGATGCCGAAGACGCTGAACTGCGGGTCGTTGATCGAGCCGCTGATCGGCAGGTTGATGTCGATCACGCCGTTGCGGTCGCGCAGCAGCGCGACGGCCAGCAGCACCGGCAGCTTGGTGGCGTCGGGCGAGTCGACCTTGTCGCCGAAGGTCAGCTGGTTGAGGATGACCTGGTTGCGCGCCTCCAGCCTGCCGTCCGGCGAGATCTTGTAGGCCACCTCCATGCTCAGCTTGCCGCGCTCGATCGCGTAGCCGGCGTACTTGCCGGCGTAGGGCGACAGCGGCGCCAGTTCGAGATCGGTGGCCTTGGCCTGGATGTCCAGCGCGAGCGGATTCGCCGTCGGGTTCAGCGCGCCGCGGATGTCCAGCAGCGCGGTGCCGGCAGCGCGGCCGTGCAGCTCCAGCGTCGCCATGTCGCGCGTGCCCGAGCGGAAGGCACCGAGCGCGCCGTTCAGCTCGGTCAGGTTGGCGCTGTAGTTCGGGCGCACGAAACGGTCGCTGAAGTCGATGCGGCCGTTGTTCAGCTTGACGCCGCCGACACTGATGGCGATCGGCAGTTCGCTGCCCGCGCTGGCCGCGGCACTCGCCGCTGGCGCCGGCGCCGAGGGCGCTGCAGCAGCAGCAACCACCGGCGCGCTCACTGTCGCCGCGGGCGCACTGGCCGCACCGGCCGGGGCCGCGCCCATCAGGTTCAAGCGGCCCTGCTCGGTGATCACCAGGCGGGCGAAGAAGTCGTTCAGCGCCGCCTCCCGCACGTCGAGCTGCGGCGTCGCCGAGGGCGCCATCGCGAAACGCAGCCCGTCGAGCGTGAACGACTGCCAGGTCAGCAGTTCGTCGCCGGCACCGGCGGCGTTCGCACGGGTCAGCACGCGCACGTCGGTCAGCCGCGCGTCGCCGTTGGCGCTCACCGTCCAGCCGGCGCTGGCCGAGCGGACGTCGACCTCGCCCTGCCAGCCGGCCTCGGCACGCAGCAGGCTGACCGGCAGCTGATCGCCGAAGTAGGGCTCGAAGGCATGCACCGGGAAACGATCGATGCGCAGCTTGCCGGCCAGCAGCAGCGGCTCGGCGACCAGGCGGCCGTTCCAGTCGATGCTGCCGGCAGCGGGTGGCGGCTGGCCGGCCGCCGCGACGCCGGCCACGCGGCTGGCTAACTGCAGCTTCGCCGGCGCAGCGCCGCGCACGGCGGGCCAGGCGAAGTCCTGCAGGCGCAGGCGCATGTTGCCGGCCTCGATGCGCAACGGCGCTTCGGCGGCACGGCCAGCCGCGAACGCGTCGCTGAGCTGCACCCGGCCGCCGTCGAGCTGCAGATCCTTCAGGCGCAGCTTCCACGGCGAGGCCTCGGCCGACGAGGCGGCCGGCGCCGCAGTCGCCGGCGTCGAGGGCGACGACGGCGTCATCGCCAGCAGGTTCCAGCGGCCCTGCGCATCGCGCATCGCCGTGACGCTGGGCTGGGTCAGCACGACACGGCCGAGCTCGATGTCGTGCGCCAGCAAGTCGATGCGCGCATCGGCCAGTGCCAGCTGCTTGAGCGCGACCTCGTCGCGCGCCGCACGGCCGCTGCCGCTGACCAGCCGCAACCCGTCGAGCGTCGCGCTGTCCAGCGTGAGCTGCGTGCGCGGCGACGCAGCGTCGCCGCTCCACTCGACGCGCCCCTTCAGGCTGGCGCGCCCCTCCAGCTTCGGCAGCAGCGCCTGCGAGACATAAGGCGCCAGCTCGGCCAGCAGCAGATCGCCGAGCTCCAGCGTCGCCGTGGCCTCGTTCGCGCCGATGCGCGCGTCCACCGCCAGTTGCCCGGCCACCGGCGCCTGCGCGCCCTGGCCACGCAGCGTGGCCACGATGTTCAGCGGCAGGCCTGGCTTCAGCGGCCAGGTCCAGTTCTCGGCGTGCAGCCGCAAGCCCTCGACCTGCAGCGCCGCCGCCGGCTTCGTGCCGGCATCGTTCCACAGCACGCGTGCATCGCTGACCTCGAGCTTCTCGACGCTGGCCTGCCAGCCGCCGCCCGCGGGCGTCGGCGCAGCACCCGACGCACCCGACGCGGCCGAGGCCGCCGGTGCTGCCGGCGCGGCAGGCGCAGGCTTCGCGCCGGAGTCGCCCAGTGCCTGCAGGTTGAGGCGGCCATCGGCGCCGCGCGACAGCTGCAGCTGCGGTTCCTCGAGCGTGATGCCGCCGAGCGCCACCCGGCGCGCGAAGGGCTGCACGTCGCGCAGGCCGATCTGCAGGCGCTTCCAGGCGAGCAGCGGCGCGCCGCTGGCGTCGGTCAGCGCGAGCTGGTGCAACGCCGTGCTGCCGGCGATCACCACGCTCGGGTCGGCGCCTTCGGGCAGCTCGAAGCGCAGGCCGAGGTCGGCGTCGAGCAGCGCGCTGCGCAGCCGCACCGGCACCGCTGCCGGCAGGTAGCCGCCGTAGGACGCCAGGTCGAGCCCGGCGAAGGCCAGCTTCAGCTCGCCGCGGCGGCGCTGCGCGAACGGCGTGGACTGCGCGCCGCTGTCGAAGGCCGTGCCGTTCAGCTTGAACGCCACGTGCGGCTCGACGGTGACGTCGACGAAGGCCGGCAGGTTGGAGACGAAGGGCAGCGACACCTGCAGCGCCTCGACGCGGTGCAGCTTGCCGGCCGGCTGGTCGTCGAAGCTCAGCGCGGCGTCGCGCAGGCGCAGGTTGTAGAGCGCGAAGCGGGCCGGCTCGGAGGCCTGATCCGGCGGCGCCGACGGTGTCGCAAAACGGGCCAGCAGGTCGTCGATGTCGTAGTGGCCGGGCGCGGTGCGTGCCAGGTGCAGCTGCAGGCCGTCGAGCTCGATCGCGGCGATCACCGGCGCGCGCCGCCAGATCGAGCCGGCATCGGCGTTGACGTAGGCCCGCGACCAGCGCAGCAGCGGCTGGCTGGCGCCCGGTGCCGGGCCGATCGCGACATCGCGCACGGTCAGCTCCAGGCTCCAGGGCTGGAAGCTCACGTCGCCGATCTCGACGCTGCGGCCGAGCAGTGCCGACAGCCGCGTCTGCGCCTGCGACTTCAGCAGCGGCGGCACGGCCAGCCAGGCCAGCGCCCACAGCAGCAGCAGCGCCAGCAGCGCGATCGCCAGACGTCGTGGCCAGCGGCCCGTAGGGAAGTACTTCACGGGGATCGAGTTTGCCTCATGCCGCGCGGCCCACGCGCCGGCACAATCGCCGGTCGCCCCTCGCAGCCAGGCTGCCACATCCACCGATCACCCTGTGAACGATCTCCTCGCCCTGCTCGGCCTGTCGGCCTGGAAACATGTCATCGACGCGATGCTGCTTCCGCCGGTCCCCTTCATCCTGCTGATGCTGGTCGGCACGCGGCTGGTGCTGGTGCGCCGCGGGCTGGGTTGGCTGGTCGTGCTGTTCGGCGCCACGCTGCTGTGGCTGTCGTCCACCACCGGCACGGCGCGCCTGCTCTCCGACCTCGCGCTGCGTCCGCCGGGTGCACTCTCCAGCGACCGCATCGACGCGTGGAAGGCCGCCGTGAAGGCGCGCGAGCCGGTGGCCATCGTCGTGCTCGGCGGCGGCGCCAAGCGCCTGTCGCCGGAGTACGGCGTCAGCAACCTGCGCGAGAACAGCGTCGAGCGGCTGCGCTACGGGGTGCACCTGGGCCGCGAGACCGGCGCGCCGGTGGCCTTCAGCGGCGGCGTCGCCTGGGGCGTGGAGCCGGGCACCATGCCCTCGGAGGCGCAGATCGCCGCACGCATCGCGTCGCAGGAGTTCGGCCGGCCGCTGAAGTGGACCGAGGAGCGTTCGCGCGACACGCGCGAGAACGCCGCCTACACCGTCGCGCTGCTGAAGGAACAAGGCATCCGCCGCGTGCTGCTGGTCACCCACCAGCGCCACATGCCGCGCTCGCTGCGCGCCTTCGAGCAGGCCGCCCAGGGCAGCGGCATCGTCTTCGAGCCGGCGCCAGTGGACGTGCTGACCACCTCGCTGGCCACGTCGCGCTCGTGGCTGCCGTCGACCGCCGGCCTGGTGACCACGCGCGAGCTGCTGCACGAGCTGTTCGGCCGCTGGCTGGGCGCCTGAGGCGCCTCCCGGCCGCGCTCAGGCGCTGCCGGCGAGCAGGCGGTCGAACAGGTCGGGCGGGCCCATCTGCCCGCCCTTCAGCATCAGTTCGAGCCCGTCGTGGCGTGGCGTGTCGGCATGGGCTCGGACCAGCGTCACGCCGCTGCCGAGCCGGCCGGCGGCACTCAGCGCCCAGGGCCCCAGCCGCCGCAACGCCAGGCTGGAGGTGTCGCCGCCGGCGATGCCGACACGACGCAGCGCCGGCGCACGCGCCAGCACCTCGACGAGCAGCTCACCGCAGGCTTGCGCCAGCGCCGCCGGCGGCACCTCGGCGGGCTCGGCGCCGAGTTGCAGCAGCACCGAGCGCCCGCCGCCGAGGCGCTGCGCGGCGTCGGCCGCGATCACATCGAGCTGCGCCGTGGCCCCGGCCAACTGCGCGGGCGCCACCGGCAGCAGTTCGTAGGCGCTGGCGCGCCGCACCTGCTCGGCGGTCACCGGCGAGCGACTGCCGGCAATCACCAGCACCGGCCCGGTGGCCGCTGCGACAGCGGGTGCGGGCGTCGAGGGCGGCAGGTCGCCCGCGTCGCGCCAGGCGCCCAGCAGCGCCTCGGCCACGCTGCTGGCGCCGACCGCCAGCAGGCGTGCCTGCCGAGCTTCGTGCCAGAGCAGGCGGCCGATGGCGGCTATGTGCCCGGCGTGCTGCGCATCGAACAGCACATGCCGCGTGCGCGCGTCGGCCAGCGCGGCCCAGCGCGAAGCCGCCAGCCCGGCGTCGAGCGCACGCCAGTCGATCGTGCCGGGCGGCTCCAGCCCCAGCGCGGCAAGGTGGCGGCTGAGATCCGCTTCGTGCATCGGTGTCACCGGGTGCCGGCTCATCGTCGGGTGGCGGTCGATGCGGTGCACCGCACCCGGGCTGCCTGCGCTGGCGAACAACTGGCCGAACAGGCAGTAGCGACCCAGGCTGGGTTGGCCGCCGACGATGGCCACCTGTGGGTGCTCGGCCGCGACGCGCAGCGCCGCGATCGCCGTCGCGAGGTTGCCGGTGTCGACGGCGCTGTCGAAGGTCGAGCAGCACTTGTAGTGCAGCAGCGGCGCCTCGAGCGCCGCGAAGAAGGCGGCCACCGGCGCCAGTTCGTCGGCCATCGCCTCGGGCGGCAGCGCGCGTGCCGCGCCGGCGATGCCGATCACGTCCAGCGCCCCGCTGGCGGCGAGCTGTCGCGCCGTCGGCACGCCGAGGAACAGGCGTGTGCGCCAGCCGGCGTCGGCGTAGGTGGCCAGCGTGTCGGTGGCACCGGTGAAGTCGTCGCCGTAGAAGGCGCTGCGCAGCGGCATCTCAGTGGCTGCGCGCACCGAAGAAGGCCAGCGCGTCACGCAGCTCGGGCGCGGCGCGGGCGGCCTCGGCCAGCGTGATGCCGTCGCGCGCCGCCGCCCAGGCCTGGCGCAGGCTGGTCACGCCGGCGCGCGGCCCGCCCGGGTGGGCGAGGATGCCGCCGCCGGCCATGAACAGCAGGTCGCCGCTGGGCACGGCAGCGATCGTCGGCGGCACGGTGCCGGCCCACTGCCCGGACGAGAAGGCCGGCATCACGCGGTCGCCGTGGTCCTGCGTGTCGGCCAGCGGCGTCAGGCAGTCGTGTGCGGACTCGATCACCTCGGCGTCGTCCTGCGCGAACTTGCCCTGCAGGCCGTGCACGTGCAGGTGGTCGACGCCGGCCAGCCGCCACAGCGCCTGCCAGGGCTGGAAGTCCATGCCCAGCGCCGGGTGGCGCGCGAACATGCCGAAGCCGTTGCGGTGGCCGTGCACCACCAGATCGGTGCGTCGGCGCAGCGCCTGGATGGACGAGAAGCCGCACCAGTTCAGGCTCGCCATCACGCAGCTGCCGCCCTCCCTGGCCACCAGCTCGGCATGGCGCAGCATCGCGTCGTGCTCGTCGGTGATGTTGAAGGCCACCATCACGTGCTTGCCGCTGCGCTCCTGCCAGTCGCGCACGCGCGCCATCACCGCCTTGATGCGCTGCTCGATCGGCGCGTGCTCGGGGTTGGCGCAGACTTCGTCGTCCTTGACGAAGTCGATGCCGGCCTCGCACAACTCGCCGACCAGCGCGCCGGTGGCCTCGGCCGACAGGCCGACGTTGGGCTTGACGATGGTGCCGACCAGCGGCCCCTCGGTCACGCCGGTCAGCGCGCGAGTGCCCGCCACGCCGTGGCGCGGCCGCTCGAAGCGCGCGCGCCAGGCGGCCGGCAGCATCAGGCGTTCGAGGCGCACGCCAGTCGTCTCGCCGAGGTCGTAGAGGTTGCCGGCCACCGTCGCCGCCAGTGTCGGCAGGTTGGCGCCGAGATTGGCGAGCGGGAACGCCACCGTGACGCGCGCGCGCCGCCACGGCCCGCCGCGGCCCTGGCGCGCCAGCCAGGCGCTGCTCAGGCTGGGTGCGGCGGCCGGCTCGAGCTCGTCGATGCGCTCGACGCGGGCACGGCTGCGCGCGCGCAATTCGTCGCTCTCGCCGGCCACGCGCACGAAGGTGCCGCTGCTCTGTTCGCCGGCCAGCACCTCGGCCACCTGGGCCGGATCGAGCGGTGTCTCGATCAGGTAGCGCGCCTGCAGCGTGTTCATGGTGGCGAGGCTCACAGCGTCGTCAGGTCCGGGAAGGGACGCACCGGGTCCTTGCCGTCCCAGCCCTCCGAGGCCTCGCGGATCATGCGGAACAGCGTTCCCTTCGGGCCGGCGACCTCGGACAGCTCGATCACCGTGCCGGGGTGCGCGCCCGGATGGGCGGAGGGCGCGAAGTAGACGAAGCGGCCGCGTTCGCCGACCTCGCCGCTCATGCACACGCGCAGGCCCTGCGCCTGGGCGCGCGCCAGGTCGGCGTCGAAGTTCTCGGTCCAGTAGGCGACGTGCTGCAGGCCGAGGTGGCCGGCCTGCAGAAAGTCGCGGTACATCGAGGGCACGTCGTTGCGCACCTGGATCAGCTCCATCTGCAGCGGCCCGGCGTTGGCCAGCGCCACCGAGTTGTGCGGCTGGTAGGCCTGGCCCTCGTAGTGGTAGTTCACGATCGGCACGCGCGGGTTGTAGAACCACGGGCCGATGCCGAGCTCGCGGCTCCAGTAGTCCATCGCCGCCTCGATGTCGCGCACCACGTAGCCGGCCTGACGCACAGGCCCGAAGAATCGACTCATTGGAAACTCCGAAAGAACGACCGGTCAGACTTTCAGGAAGCCGATCGAGAACCAGGGAACCGCGGCCACCAGCACCAGGCCGACGAGCAGTGCGATCACGTAGCCGACGATGGGACGCATGCCCTCGGACGGGTCGACGCGGCTGATCGCGCAGGCGCCGTAGTAGCCGACGCCGAAGGGTGGCGCGAACAGGCCGATGCCCATCGCGAAGATCACCACCATCGCGTAGTGCACCTCGTGCACGCCGACCGCGCGTGCGATCGGGAACAGCAGCGGGCCGAACAGCACGATCGCCGGGATGCCCTCGAGCACGCTGCCGAGCACGACGAAGGCGACGATGGAGACGGCCAGGAAGCCCTGCGCACCGCCGGGGATGGTCTTCATCAGCGTGGCGAGGTCCTGCGAGAAGCCCGACTGCGTGAGCCCCCAGGCCATCGCGGTGGCGCAGCCGACGATGAAGATGATCGCGCCCGACAGCGAGGCGGTCTCGACCAGCATCGGCACCAGCCGCGCCCACTCGAAGCGGCGGTAGACCAGCAGGCCGACCAGCGCCGCGTAGACGATGCCGATGGTCGACACCTCGGTGGCGGTGGCCACGCCCTCCACCACCGCGGCGCGGATCACGAAGGGCAGCGCGATGGCCGGCAGCGCGATGACCAGGAAGCGGACGATCTCGCCGGCGCCGAAGCGCTGCACGCCGCTCAGGTCCTCGCCGCGGTAGCGCCACCACACCACCGCGCACAGCGCCAGGCCCAGCACCACCGCCGGCAGCAGGCCGCCGGTGAACAGCGCGGCGATCGAGATGCCGGTGACCGAGCCGATGGTGATCAGCACGATGGACGGCGGGATGGTCTCGGTCTGCGCGCCGGTGGCGGCGAGCAGCGCGACCAGGTCGCCCGGCTTCGCACCGCGCTTCTTCATCTCCGGGAACAGCACCGGCGCGATCGCCGCCATGTCGGCGATCTTCGAGCCCGAGATGCCCGATACCAGGTACATCGCGCCGATCAGCACGTAGCTGAAGCCGCCGCGCACATGGCCGAGCAGGCTGGCGAGGAACTGGATCATCGCGCGCGCCATGCCGGTCATCTCGATCAGCGAGCCGAGGAAGATGAACAGCGGCACCGCCAGCAGGATCAGGTGCGACATGCCCTCGTCGAGCCGGCCGACGATGACCGGCAGCGGCGTCGAGGTGGTCAGCGCCAGGTAGCCGAAGGTGGCCAGCGCGAACGAGAAGGCGATCGGCACGCCGCTGAACACGGTGACCGCGACGACGCCGACGAAGAACACCACCAGGTTCCACTTGCCCAGCGTCGCGAACAGCGGGCCGAGCAGCCAGAAGGCGAGCACGATGGCCGCCGTGCCGGCCAGTGCGGCGACGATGCGGCCGGGCGTGGCGACGCGCAGCAGGCGCAGCAGCGCGGTGACCAGCATCAGCGCCATGCCCACCGGGATGGCGGCGGCGCGCCAGCCGTTGCTGATCTCCAGCGCCGGCGTGACGATGAAGCGCTCCTCAGCGGCGTACTCGAAGGCCGGCGCCAGCACCAGCGCGAGGAAGGCCACCGACGCGGCGATCGCGAAGGTCTCGAGCAGCGCGCGCGCCTGCGGAGAACGACCGTTGACCAGCGCCGTCATGCGCATGTGCTCGCCGCGGCGCAGCGCCACCACCGCGCCGAGCATCGACAGCCAAAGGAACAGGATGGAGGCGAGTTCGTCGGACCAGACCAGCGGCGCATGCAGCAGGTAGCGCGCCACCACGCCCGAGAACAGCACGCCGATCTCGACCAGCACCAGCGCGGCGGCCAGCCATTCGATGCCGCGGCCGAGGCCACGGTCGATCGCGGCGGCCAGCGCCGGGCCGGCCGGCGCGCCGGCCTCGAGCGGCGACGCGGAGATCATGCCTGCCATGGCCTCAGGCGAGCTTGCCGACGGCCTGCTCGAGTTGACCCCAGGCCTCGTCGCCGAAGCGCTTCTTCCAGTCGGCGTAGAAGCCGGCGTCGCGCAGCGCGGCACGGAAGCTGTCCGACTTCGGCGCGTTGAACTGCAGGCCCTTGGCCGTGAGGTCGGCCTGCACGGTCTCGTTGAGCTTCTTGATGTCCTCGCGCTGCTTCAGGCCGGCGTCGTTGATCGCGCCGCTGACCACCTTCTGCAGGTCGGCCGGCAGCCGGCCCCAGCTGGCGCCGTTGGCGATGAACCAGAAGCCGTCCCAGATGTGGTTGGTCAGCGAGCAGAACTTCTGCACCTCGTAGATCTTGGCCACCTGGATGATGGGCAGCGGGTTCTCCTGCGCATCGACGATCTTGGTCTGCAGCGCAGAGTAGACCTCGCTGAACTGCAGGCTGGCCGGCGCCGCGCCCAGGCCCTTGAACATCGCGATCGACAGCGGGCTGACGGGCACGCGGATCTTCATGCCGCTCATGTCCGCAGCGCTCTGGATCGGCTTGCTGCTGGTGGTGGTCTGGCGGAAGCCGTTGTCCCACATCTTGTCGAAGGCGTACAGGCGCATCTTGGCGAGCGCCTCGCGCACGTGCGCACCGAGGCCGCCGTCCATCGCCTTCCAGACCTGGCCGTAGTCGCTGAACGCGAAGCCGACCGCGTTGATCGCGGCCACCGGCACCAGCGTCGCGACCACCAGCGCCGACGGCGTGAAGAAGTCGATGCCGCCGCTGCGCACCTGCGAGAGCATGTCGGTGTCGCCGCCGAGCTGGTTGTTCGGGAAGATCTTGATCTCGACGCGGCCGTTGGACTCCTTCAGCACGCGGTCGGCGGCTTCCTGGGCGCGGATGTTCAGCGGGTGCGTGACCGGCAGGTTGTTGCCGTACTTGAGCGAGAACTCGGGCGCGGCGAATGCCAGACGCGGCAGCCCCACGGCGAGGCTGGCAGCGGGCAGCGTGGCGGCGTGGCGCAGCAGATGACGGCGGCTGATCGGCTTCATTCGGTTGTCTCCTTGTCTTGTGGATCTGATGCAAGCTGATGCATCATCGCAACGATCTGCAGAGACGATAGAGGGGCACATGCACATCCGTCAAACAGGGCTGATGATGAAATTTGAGGTATGAGCGACCCATCGCAGCGGCGCGCGCGTGCCACCGATGTCGCGCGTGCCGCGGGCGTGTCGACGGCCACTGTCGACCGTGTGCTGAACCGCCGCCCCGGCGTGCGCGACGTCACCGTGCAGCGTGTGCTCAAGGCCGCCGCGAGCCTGGACTACCTGCCCGAGGACGGCCCCTTCGCCGCGCTCGCCGCGAAGCCCTTGCGCCTGGCCTTCCTGCTGCCGGCCGGCACCAACCGCTACCTGCGCATGCTCGGCGAGACGGTGAGCTACATGGAGGACCAGCTCGCACCCTTCAACGTGCGCTGTCGTGCCCACACCATCGAAGGCTTCGACCCGCGCGTGCTGGCCGAGCGGCTGCTGCACCATGGCCGGCGCGGCGACGGCGTGGCGCTGATGCCGCTCGAACATCCGCTGGTGCGCGAGGCCGTCAACACGCTGGCCGAGGAAGGCGTGCCGGTGGTCACGCTGGTGTCCGATCTCTCGAACTCGCGCCGTGCCGGCTACGTCGGCCTGGACAACCGCGCGGCCGGCCGCACTGCGGCGCTGCTGCTCGGGCGTTTCATCGGCGCACGCGCGGCCACCGTCGGGCTGATCGCCGGCAGCCGCAGCTACCGTGGCCACGAGGAACGCGAGATGGGCTTCCTCAGCCTGGTCGAGGAGATGTTCCCGCAGCTGCAGGTGGCCGGGCTGCGCGAGGGCCACGACGATGCCGCGACCAACGAGCGGCAGACGCTCGCGCTGCTCGAGCAGCATCCGCAGCTGGCCGGCATCTACAACATCGGCGGCGCGTCCGACGGCGTGGCGCGTGCGCTCAAGCTCAGCGGCCGCGACCAGAAGGTGTTCTTCGTCGGCCACGGCCTGACGCCCGACACGCGCGCCCTGCTGATCGACGGCACGCTGGACACGGTGATCACGCAGAGCCCGCAGAGCGTGGTCGGCAACGCGGTGCGCATCTTCGCCAACCTGCGCGACGGCCGCGATGCACTGGCCGGCGTCGAGACGCTGCGGCTGAGCATCGTGCTGCGCGAGAACCTGCCCTGAAACGTGCGCGGCGGCGCCAGAAAGACCAACGGCCCAGGCGAAACGCCTGAGCCGTTGATGTGTTGGTGGGCCCTGTAGGATTCGAACCTACGACCAACGGATTAAGAGTCCGCTGCTCTACCAACTGAGCTAAGAGCCCGAATTCATTCCACCGTCGCTGGTGGGTCGTGCAGGATTCGAACCTGCGACCAACGGATTAAAAGTCCGCTGCTCTACCGACTGAGCTAACGACCCGCGTGTGCTCTGGAAAGCCCGCCATTATAGCGGCGCGTTTCGCTCACTCAGTTCCTCGACAGCCGCGCATTCTAGCGCATTTTGTGCGGCCACCATGCCAAAGGTCGCGGTCACGCTCACCGTCGAGCCGTAGCCGTGGCAATTGAGGTTGGCCTCGACGTCGCAGGCCTCGCCCGGCGGCATCAGCACCGGCTCGCGCGAGAACACGCAGCGCACGCCGATCGGCCCCTTGCGCGCTGCGCCGTGGCGCTGACGCAGACGCTGGCGCAGCGAAGCCAGCAGCGGGTCGTGCGTCGCGGCTGCGAGGTCGTCGACCTCCACCGCCTGGGGCCGGCGCTTGCCCCCGGCCGCGCCGACGACGACCAGGCGCGAGCGCGTGGCCAGCGACCACGCCGCCATCGCCAGCTTGGCGCGCAACTGGTCGCAAGCGTCGATCACCACGTCGACCGGCTGCGGCAGCAGCGCGGGCCAGTTGTCCGGCTCGGCGAACTCTTCGACGGCGTGCACGCGGCAGCCGGGGTGGATGTCGGCGATGCGCTGCGCCAGCGCCTGCACCTTGGCCATGCCGACCGTCGCTCCCAGCGCCTGCACCTGGCGGTTGATGTTGGACTCGGCGACATGGTCGAGGTCGACCAGCGTCAACTCGGCCACGCCGCTGCGCGCCAGCACCTCGGCGGCCCAGGAGCCGACGCCGCCGACGCCGACCACCGCGATGCGCGCCGCGCGGATGCGTGCATACGCGGCATCGCCGTACAGGCGCCGCAGGCCGCCGAAGCGCCGCTCGAGGTCGGCCGCCTCCAGCGGCGCGAGCGGCACGGGCGCGGCCAGTTCGTTCATGCCGAGCGTTCGACGCGCCAGAACTGGAAGCGCAGCGCGGCCACCGCGCCGGCGAGAATGGCCGCCATCGCGACGAAGCTGGTCAGGCTCAGCGTCGACAGGCCGGACAGGCCCTGGCCGATGGTGCAGCCCATCGCGGTGACGCCGCCGACGCCCATCAGCGTCGCGCCGATCAGGTGGTCGGCGGTGTCCTTCGCGTCGCGGAAGCCTTCCCAGCGGAAGCTGCGCGAGGCCAGCGCATACAGCGCCGAGCCGATCACCACGCCGACGGTGGTGACGATGGCGATGGTCAGCACCTTGCTCTTGTCGCTGAAAAAGATCAGCCAGTCGATCGTGTAGGCCATCGGCGCGACGAAGGTCAGCGACTCCATGCTGCGCGAGTTGGTGGCCACGAAGGCCTCCTGCAGCGTGTTCGGGTCCTCGGCCACGTGGCCCAGCCGCCCCGACACCCACCACAGCATCGCGACCACGCCGCCGATGCCCAGCCCGCCGAGCAGGTTGTCGGCGCTGCGGCCTTCGGGGCGCGCGAGTGCCCAGGCGATCAGCAGCCCGCCGAGGCCGAGGCCGATCACCGCGGCCAGCGTCGTCCTCGCCATGCCGGTGGCCGCGGCGAACAGCGAAGGCAGGTCCTGGCCCGCGGCGAACTCGATCGCCACCTTGTCGACGGTGCCGACGCGCAGCACCGCGGTCAGGCCACGCAGCGTCGCGAAGGCGGCGATGCCGAGCACGACGAAGACGACCAGCGACTTCAGGTTGCCGCCACCGATGCGCACCAGCGTCTTGCTGCCGCAGCCCGACGCCAGCACCATGCCGAAGCCGAACATCGCGCCGCCGACGAGGGCGGACAACCAGATGAAGCGCGGCCCGGCGTAGACCGTGTCGGCCGCCTCGACCCAGCCGAGCGCGACCATGCCGTTGAAGCCGATCATCGCCACGCCGATGGCCGTGACCCACATGCGCATGCGCGACCAGTCGCCCATGGTCATGATGTCGGAGACGGCACCCATGGTGCAGAAGTGGGTGCGCTGCGCGATCGCGCCGAAGACCACGGCCAGCGCGAAGGCGGCCCACAGCACGGTGCGGCTCAGCGCCGCGATGTCGATTTCTGGCATGCCGCGATTTTAAGCAGCGCGCCGGCGCCGCCCGGGCATCGCGGCCCCGGGGATCGCCCTACTTCAGCGAGGCCAGGCGCTCGCGGCCGGCCTGCGCGGCCTCCGACTTCGGATAGGCCTGCACCAGCTCGCCGATGGTCTTGCGCGCGCCCTTGCTGTCCTTCAGCTCGATCTGGCAGTTGGCGATGGCCAGCATCGCCTCCGGCGCCTTCGGGTGCTCGGGGCGGGTGGACAGCAGCGCGCGGAACGAGGCGATCGCCTCCTTGTACTGGCGCTGCCCGTACTGCGCGTTGCCCAGCCAGAACGTGGCCGAGTCGGCGTAGCCGCTCGCCGGGTAGCGGCGCAGGAAGGACGACAGGCCGGTCGACGCGGCGATGAAGTCGCCCTTGCGGATGTTGCCGAAGGCATCGTCGTAGAGACGCTTCTCCTCCGGGTCGGCAAGGAACTGCTTCTCGTCCAGCGTGACGCTGATCGGCTCGAGCTTGCGGATGCGCTCGTCGATGCCGCTCTGCACGTCCTTGGTCTTGCGCTGCAGTTCGGCGACGTCGCGCGCCAGCTGCTCGTCCTGCCCGCGCATGCGCGCGATCTCGCCGCGCATCGCCTCGAGCTGGTTGTTCAGGTCGAGCAGGCTGCGCTTGAGCTGCGACAGCTGGTCGGCCATCTGCGTGTTCAGCTCGGCCTGCTTGGCACGGTTCGCCTCGTTGCTGGCCTCGAGCTTCTGGCGCAGGTCGAGGATGGCCTTGCGCGCCTCGTCGTCGTCGAACAGGCCGGCCTGCGCCGGCGCGGCCAGCGCGCCGGCCAGGGCGAGCCCGGCGAGGATTCTCGGCATGACCGGCATCGCGCTCGCTCCGCTCAACGGTAGACCAGCTCGGCGCGGCGGTTCTTCGCCCACGCGGCCTCGTCGCTGCCCTGCACTGCCGGGCGCTCCTTGCCGAAGCTCACCGCCTCGATCTGTTCGTTGCCGGCGCCGAGCAGCGCCAGCGACTTCTGCACCGCCTCGGCGCGCTTCTGGCCCAGCGCCAGGTTGTACTCGCGGCCGCCGCGCTCGTCGGTGTGGCCTTCGATGGTGACCTTCTTCTTGCGGTCGGCGGTCAGCACCTTGGCGTTGGCCTCGACGGTGGAGCGGAACTCGTCCTTGACGACGTAGCTGTCGAAGTCGAAGAACACCACGCGCGGCAGGTTGCTCAGCGCGGTGCTGTCGGTCTTGGCGATGTCCACCGGCGTGACCTTGCTCTGCGCGGCGTTGCCGGAACCGCTGCCGCTGCCCGCGGCGGCGCTGCGCGATTCGACCGGCGCCTTGTTGTCGTCCAGCGGCGTGCTCGAGCAGCCGGCCAGCACGGCGGCGGCCAGCAGGGCCAGGGCGGCGCGGGGCAGGTTCTTGGTGTGCGTCGAGTTCATGGTCAGCTCCTGTTCGAATCGGAAGGGACAGTGCCGCATCGAAGGCGGCGGGAGAGGGAAACGGTTCGGAAAGCGGAAAGGGTTCGCACAGCCTCAGCGGCCGTACGGGCTCCAAGTGGGTTCACGCACGTCGGCGGTGGTCGAGACCAGCCGCGCCTTGATCTTGCCATCCAGCGTGGTGGTCATCAACACGTCGCGGCCGCCGGCGCGGGTGGCGTAGATGATCAGCTTGCCGTTGGGCGAGAAGCTCGGGCTCTCGTCGTCGGCGGTGTCGGTCAGCGCCACCGGCTGCGCGCCCGGCGAGGACAGGTCCAGCGTGTGCAGCTTGAAGCTGTTGCCCTGCCGCGAGACGTAGGCCAGCGTGCGGCCGTCGGGACTGATCGCCGGGCTGATGTTGTAGCTGCCGCCGAAGGTGATGCGCTCGACGTTGCCGCCGCTGCTGCCGACGCGGTAGACCTGCGGGCCGCCGCCGCGGTCGCTGACGAAGTAGATGCGCTTGCCCTCGGGCATCTCGAAGACCGGCTCGGTGTCGATCGCCTGGCTGCTGGTCAGCCGGCGCACGTTGCCGCCGTTGCGGTCCATCAGGTAGAGCTGCGAGCCGCCGTCGCGCGACAGCGTCGCGGCGATGGTGTTGCCGTCGGGGCCCCAGGCCGGTGCGCTGTTCGAGCCGCGGAAGTTGGCGATCTCGCGGCGCTTGCCGGTCATCACCTCCTGCGCGTAGACGACTGCCTTCTGGCGCTCGAAGGACACGTAGGCGAGTTCGCGGCCGTCGGGCGACCAGGCCGGCGAGATGATCGGCTCGGGGCTGTTCAGTGCCACCTGGCCGCCCTCGCCGTCGGCATCGGCCACACGCAGCGTGTAGCGGCCGCCGCCGCGCGTCACGTAGGCGATGCGGGTGGAGAACACACCCTTGTCGCCGGTCAGCTTCTCGTAGATGTAGTCGGCGATGCGGTGCGCCGCGAGGCGCAGGTCGGCCGCGTCGACGGCCGTCGCCTGGCCACCGATCTCGCTGCCCTTGACCACGTCCCACAGCTTGAAGCGCACGTCGAAGCGGCCGTCGGCCAGGCGAACGACCGAGCCGGCGGCCAGCGCGTCGACGCTGCGGCTGCGCCAGTCGCTCATCACCGGGCGCGAGGTCTCGTCCAGCGGCGTGCCGTTGCCCTCGGTCGGGCGGAAGAAGCCGCTGCGCTCCAGGTCGGCGCGGATGATCGCCGAGACCTGCTGCGGTGCCTTGTCCTCGTCGCGGAAGCGCGGCACGGCGATCGGCAGCTGCGTCGCGCCGACGCCGGAGATCTCGACACGGAACTGCGCGCCGGCCGGCACGGCGAAACCCGCCGCAGCGGCGCCCAACAGTGTTCTTCTTGTCAGCATGGTCAGGACAGACTCGGGGAAGGCCAATGAGTTCAATGCGCCGGCGCGGCCTCGGCCAGTGCCAGCTTCAGGTGGCGGTAGTAGGTGCCCTCGGCGATGTACAGCGCCAGCACGAAGCCGAGCCGGCCGTCGAGGAAGCCGCGCTTGAGCAGGTAGCTGCGCAGGAAGGCCCACAGCCCATGGCCGAGCGCGCCCGACAGCGAGCCGCGCTTGCCGGCGCGTGCACGGTCACGCGCACGCCCGGTGGTGTAGCGGTTCATCTTGTCCAGGGCGTCTTCCAGGCTGGGCATGGTGTGGTGGAGAAGGTCGCCGTCGAGCCGCCCGATGCGGCCCTCGACGACCACGCGCTCGTGCACGAGGTCCTCGGTGAAGCGGCCGCTGCCGCGGCGGAACAGGCGCAGCACACGGTCGGGGTACCAGTCCCCGTGGCGCATCCACTGGCCGCAGAAGCTCGACAGGCGCGACAGCTCGTAGCCAAGTGTCGCATCGCCAGCGGCCGTTTCGAGCACGGAAGATTGACCGGTTGTATCAGCGATCACGCGGCGAATCTGCGCCGCGAGCGGCTCGGAGATGCGCTCGTCGGCGTCGAGACTGAGCACCCAGTCGCCGGTCGCCCGCGCCAGCGCGCGGCCTTTCTGGATGCCGAAACCGGGCCAGTCGTCGACCACCGTCACCTGGGCGCCCAGGCGCCGCGCGATCTCGACGGTGCCATCGCTGCTGCCCGAGTCGACCACGATCCACTCGTCGGCGAAGGCCACCGAGGCCAGGCAGGCCTCGATGTTGTGCGCCTCGTTCTTGGTGATCAGGACGACGGAGAGTCGGGGTGGGGTCATGGGGTCCGCGTCGCGCGGGTCTCGCCCGGCAGCGGCCGATTGTAGGCAGCCGCGACGCCGGCCACGCCAGGGGGCCAGCGCATAATCGCCGGCCATGCCCGACGCCTCCGAGCCGCTCGCGCGCCGCATCCGGCGCATCGCGCCCTACTTCAGGTCGAGCCGGCGTGGCCTGGTGATGGCGGCCCTCGGTTCGCTGGTCGCCGCGCTGACCGAGCCGATGATCCCGCTGTTCATGCAGCACCTGCTGGACGCCGGCTTCCAGCAGCGCGCGCTGCCGCTGTGGCAGATCCCGCTGATCATCATCGGCCTGTTCGGCCTGCGCGGCTTCGCCGGCTTCGTCGCGCAATACGGCCTGTCATGGGCCGCCAACCGCGGCATGGTCGAGTTGCGCGCCGCGCTGTTCAGGCGCCTGCTCGACGCCGAACCGGCACTGTTCACGCGCAACGCGGCCAGCAGCCTGATCAACACCGTCACCTTCGAGGTGCAGACCGGCGCGGTGCAGCTGACCAACTCGCTGACCAGCCTGGTGCGCGACTCGCTGACCCTGGTGGCGCTGCTCGGCTACCTGCTGTGGTTGAACTGGAAGCTGACCCTGTTCGTCGCCGTGCTGTTCCCGGCGGTGGCCTGGATCATGCGCACGCTCAGCCGCCGCCTGCACCGCCTGACGGTCGAGGGCCAGCGGGCCACCGACGAGCTGGCCTACGTGGTCGAGGAGAACGTGCTGGCCTGGCGCATCGTGCGCCTGCATTCGGCACAGGCCACCGAGAGCGCCCGCTTCGCCCGCGTCAGCGAAAGCCTGCGCCGGCTGGCGGTGAAGGCGGCGGTGGCGGCGGCGACGATGACGCCGCTGACCCAGCTGCTCGCCGCCTGCGCGCTGTCGGCGGTGATCGTCGTCGCGCTGTGGCAGAGCGGCCAGAGCGGCGGCTCGGTCGGCGGCTTCGTCGCCTTCGTGATGGCGATGCTGCAGCTGGTCGCGCCGATCAAGCACCTGTCCGAAGTGGCCGGGCCGATCACCCGCGGCCTGGCGGCGCTGGAGCGCGGCGCCAACCTGGTCGACGCCACCCCGGTGGAACGCGGCGGCAGCTTCGCGCCGGCCCATGCACGCGGCCGCATCGAACTGCGCGACGTGAAACTGCAGTACGACGGCGCGGCCGCACCGGCGCTGGACGGCGTGACGCTGGCCGTCGCACCCGGCGAGACGATCGCGCTGGTCGGCCCCTCGGGTGCCGGCAAGAGCACCATCGTCAACCTGCTGCCACGCTTCCTCGAGCCGACCGGCGGCGAGATCCTGCTCGATGGCACGCCGCTGCGCGACTGGGACATCGCCGCGCTGCGCCGCCAGTTCGCGCTGGTCAGCCAGGACGTGGTGCTATTCAACGACAGCGTCGCCGCCAACGTGGCGCTGAACGAGGACATCGACCTTGCGCGTGTCACCGAGGCGCTGCGCGGCGCCAACCTGCTCGACATGGTGCAGGCGCTGCCGCAGGGGCTGGACACGCCGGTCGGCCACAACGGCAGCCAGCTCTCCGGCGGCCAGCGCCAGCGCCTGGCGATCGCCCGCGCGATCTACAAGGACGCGCCGATCCTGGTGCTCGACGAGGCCACCTCGGCGCTGGACTCCGAGTCCGAGCGCCTGGTGCAGGGCGCGCTGGAGCGCCTGATGCAGGGCCGCACCAGCATCGTCATCGCCCACCGCCTGTCGACCATCGAACGGGCCGACCGCATCGTCGCGCTGGAAGGCGGCCGGGTCGCCGAGCAGGGCTCGCATGCCGCGCTGCTCGCCGCCGGCGGCCTGTACGCGCGGCTGCACGCCCTTCAGTTCAGGAGCCCCGCATGAGCCAAGCCATCTCACGCTACCCCGTGCCCGCCATCGAGACGCTGCCCGACGACGTCAGGCAGCGCATCCTCGAGGTGCAGGAGAAGTCCGGCTTCGTGCCCAACGTGTTCCTCGCGCTGGCGCACCGGCCCGACGAGTTCCGTGCCTTCTTCGCCTACCACGACGCGCTGATGCTGCGCCCGTCCGGCATCAGCAAGGGCGAGAAGGAGATGATCGTCGTCGCGACCAGTGGCGCCAACAAGTGCCTGTACTGCGTGGTCGCGCATGGCGCGATCCTGCGCATCTACGAGAAGAACCCGCTGCTGGCCGACCAGGTCGCGGTCAACCACCGCAAGGCCGACATCACGCCACGCCAGCGTGCGATGCTCGATTTCGCGATGAAGGTCTGCCTGGACTCGGCCGCCGTCGACGAGGCCGACTTCGCCGCGCTGCGTGCGCAGGGCTTCAGCGAGGAAGACATCTGGGACATCGGTGCCATCACCGCGCTGTTCGGCCTCTCCAACCGCATGGCCAACCTGACCTCGATGCAGCCGAACACCGAGTTCTACCTGATGGGCCGCCTTCCCAAGGCCAAGGCCTGATGCGCCTGGCGATCGCCAACCACGGGCTGCGCGCCAGCGGCGGCATCGAACGATATGCGCTGACCGTGGTGCGCGGCCTGCACGCACTGGGCGTCAAGCCGACCGTGATCGCCAAGGCCTTCGACAGCGACACTGCCCGAGTACGGCTGGGTCGAGCCGCTGCGCGTCAACGTCGCCTGGCTGCCCGGCAAGCTGCGCGACCTGGCCTTCGACCGCCGCATCCGCGCACTGAAGCGTCGCCACGCGCTGTTCCCGCTGATCGCCTGCAACCAGACCGGTGCCGCCGACATCGCGATCTGCGGCAGCACGCACCCCGGCTTCCTCGAGGCGATGGAGCAGCGCCAGCGGCTCAGCGACGGCTGGAAGATCTCGCTCGAACACGCGCACCTGACGAATGCGCAGGTGATCGTCGCCCACTCGCAGCGCATGGCCGACGAGGTGCAACGTTTCCACGGCATCGCGGCCGACAAGATCCGCCTGCTCTACCCGCCGGTGGACGGCGAACGTTTCTCGCCGGTGGCCGATGCCGAACGCAGCCAGCTGCGTGCCGAGCTGGGCCTGGCCGACGACCGGGTCAGCTTCCTGCTCGCCTCCACCGGCCACAAGCGCAAGGGCCTGGACCTGCTGGTCGAGTTCTTCCGCGCGACCCCGCTGCCGGTGGACCTGGTTGTTGCCGGCCGTCCGCTGCCGGCCGAGGCGCAGGCCGCCAACATCCGCTCGCTGGGCTACCGGCGCGACATCGAGAACGTCTACCGCGCCGTCGACTTCACCGTGATGGCCTCGCGCTACGAACCCTTCGGCCTGGTCGGTGTCGAGTCGGTGCTGTGCGGCACGCCGGTGCTGTGCGCGCAGGGCGTGGGTTGTGCCGAGGTGCTGAAGCCGCCGGCGCAGCTGCCCTTCGAGCTCGATACGGCGAGCGGGCCGGGCAGCTTCGCGGCGGCCGTCGAGCAGGCGGTGGCGATGCGCCGCGCCGGCACGCACCGTCTGGCCGAGCCCCGCGCGAGCCTGGGCTACGACCCCTCGGTGGACGTGCATGTGCGCGAGCTGCTGAGGCTCGCCACCGCGCTCGCCGCGCCGACTCAGGCGGCGCGGTAGGCGACCATGGTCAGCGACTCGGCCTGCGCCGGGTCGTCCAGCGCGGCCAGGTCCCAGGCCCGTCCTTCGCGGCGCGCGGCGCGCCGGCCGGCCTTGTCGATCGCATAGGGCTCGCGGCCGGCACGGATGCTCTCGCTCTGCGCGATGTAGAAGGCGGCATCGAGCTGCGGCGGCAACAGCTCGATGCGCTCGAAGCCGGCGCGCTGCAGCGCTTCGCGCAGGCTGCGCTCGCCGAACAGCACCAGGTGGCGCGGCGGCTCCAGGCCGCGCCAGTCGGCACCGTAGCGTGCCGCGCCGCGGCCTTCGACATTCGGCGTCTGCAGCCACACGCGGCCGCCGGGGCGCAGCCAGGCGTGCAGCTGGCGCAGCGTCTCGACCGGCTCGTGCAGGTGCTCGATCACGTGGCTGAGCGTGATCTGCGCCAGGCTGCCCGGTGCGATCGCCGCATCGGCCACACCGCCCTCGTGCACCTCGAAGCCCTGCTGGCGCGCCAGCGCGGCAGCAGCCGGGTCGATCTCGATGCCGCGGGCGTCGTAGCCCAGTGCCCGTGCGACGCGCAGGAAGCCACCATCGCCGCAGCCCAGGTCGAGCAGCCGGTCGCCCGGCTGCGGCCCTGGCAGGTGGCGGATGTACTGGCCAGCCCGCGCGCTGCGCCAGCGGCTGGCAGCGATCAACAGCCAGCCCAGCGGCAGCGCGCCAGCCTGGCGGTGGCCGAAGGCGTGGTTGTAGAAGCTCAGATGCAGCGCCCGCTTGAAGCGCAGGTCGGGCCGGTCGCCCGGCACGATGAAGTGCTTCTCCGGCCCGCCGTGGGTGTAGTAGCGGCTGTAGGCACGGGCGATCGAGCCGGGCGTGGGCCGCGGGTCCAGCGTCGCGGCGCCGCAGTCGGTGCAGCGCCACAGCGCCCAGCGGCCGGCGGCGGCGCGGAAGATGCGGTCGCCCAGGCCGTCGAGCCAGCGCTCGCGCTGCGGACTCGCGCAGACCCGGCACGCCGGCGCCGCTTCCTGATCGCCAACCGGCCACTCGCCCGGCTCGTAGGGCCGGCTCCAGTCGATCGTCGTGTCGGCATCGTCCATCGGGCAGGCATCATAGTGGCCCCATGAGCGACACCCGCCCGCTGATCTCCCTCCTGCTGATCGCCTACCAGGCAGGCCGACACCGTCGGCGCGGCGCTGGCCGGCGCGCTGGCGCAGACCTGGGAGCCGCTGGAGATCATCGCGTCCGACGATGCCTCCGGCGACGGCACCTGGGAGGCGATGCAGCAAGCCGTGGCCGGCTACCGCGGGCCGCATCGGGTGCGCCTGAACCGCAACGAGCACAACCTCGGCATCGGTGCGCACCTGAGCCGCCTGGCGCAGATGGCCGAGGGCGAACTGCTGGTGGTCGCGGCGGGCGACGACGTCTCGCTGCCGCAGCGCTGCGAGAAACTCGCTGCGGCCTGGCTGGCCCACGAGCGCCGCCCCGATCTGCTGGCCAGCGCGCTGGCCGATCATCGACGCCGACGGCCGCATGCACGGCGAGATCGTGCCCAGCGACCTGGGCGCCTATCGCTCGCTCGACCCAGTGGGCCGCGCAGCCGCCCTTCGTCGTTGGCGCCGCGCAGGCCTGGACCACGCGCGTGTTCGAGCGTTTCGGCCCGCTGCCGCCGGGCACCGTCGCCGAAGACCTGGTGATGGTGTTCCGGGCCATCGGCAGCGGCGGCGCGATCACGCTGCGCGAGCCGCTGGTGCAGTACCGCCGCGGCGGCATCTCGCGGCGGCGGCGCAATCTGCATGCGCGCGACGTGGTCGAGCGGCTGCTGAAGAACAACCGCCATGCGCTGGTCGAGACCGAGCAGATGCTGAAGGATGCCGAGCTGATGGGCGGCCAAGGCGAGATCGGCGCACACCTGCGCGCCGTGCTCGACCGCGAACAGTTCATCGCCGCGCTCTTTGCGGCCGACAGCTTCGCGGCGCGCTGCGGCGTTGTGCTGGCGCGCCGGCACCCAGCCGATCGCGCTGCGCCTGCGGCTGTGGGTCTATGCCGCCGCACCGTGGCTGCTGGCACCCTTCTTCGCGCTGAAGCGGCTGGCGGCGCGCGGCCGCAGCTGATCAGCCGAAGCGCTTGCGCAGCCGGCTCTTCAGCAGCGCACGGCGCAACGTCGGGCTGTCCTCGGGCTCGGCCAGCGCGTCACCGGCCAGCGGCTGGCCGCGACGCAGGTAGAAGCGGTCGAAGGTCGATTGCGTCATGCCCCACTTGTCGAGGAACTGGCGACGGCCATCGTTCTTCACCACCTTGCCGGTCGACTTCTGCTGGAAGTGGTAGACCAGCGAATCGCCGACACCGATGAAATGCCGGCAGCCGGCGTGCCACAGCTTCATGGAGAAGTCGTTGTCGCTGCTCATGCCGGGGCTCAGTTCGGTGCTGTAGCCGCCGACGCGGAACCACCAGCGTCGCGCCACCAGCGTCGGCGGCCAGGTGGCGCCGTACCAGTCGGCGCGCTTCAGTGTCGCGGCGTCGCGCAGCAACTCGGCCTCGCGGAAGTTGGCCACGCCGTCGCCGTAGGGGCCGACCACCACGCAGGGGTTGCCGCTGTCGCGCGGCTCGACCATCGTGCCCGACAGCAGGTACAGGTCGTTCGGCATCTGCGCGGCGCGCCGTTGCAGCGCGGTGTCCCAGCCGGGCAGGCAGTACATGTCGTCGTTCATGTAGACCAGGTGCTCGTGCTGCGCGAGCATCGCGGCCTCGTTCATCGCGTAGCAGATGCCGATGTTGTCGACAGAGGCGGTGTGGTCCAGCCCCTGCTCGCGTACCCAGGCCAGGCTGCCGTCGCTGCCGTCGTTGACGTGCACGACGATCTGGTGGGCCTCGGCCGAATGCGCGCGGATGCTCTTCACCACCAGTTGCAGGTGGGCGAGGTTGTTCCAGGTGGGGATGACGATGGAGAACATGCGGGAGGCGCGGCGCCGTACGCTACATCAGCACGATGTCGTACTGCTCCGGCGAAGGGAACGGTTCGGCCTTCAGCGAGATCGGCTTGCCGATGAAATCCGACAGGCCGGCGAGGTGCTGCGACTCCTCGTCGAGCAGCATCTCCACCACCGCCGCGCTGGCGATGACGCGGAACTCCTTCGGGTTGAACTGGCGCGCCTCGCGCAGGATCTCGCGCAGGATGTCGTAGCAGACGCTGCGTGCCGTCTTCACCTGGCCCTTGCCCTCGCACACCGGGCAGGGCTGGCACAGCATGTGGGCGAGCGACTCGCGGGTGCGCTTGCGCGTCATCTCGACCAGCCCGAGCTGGGTGAAGCCGCTGACGGTGATCTTGGTGCGGTCGCGAGCGAGCTGCTTGCGAAGTTCGGCGAGCACCGCGTTCTGGTGCTCCTCGCGCGACATGTCGATGAAGTCGATGATGATGATGCCGCCGAGGTTGCGCAGGCGCAGCTGCCGCGCGATGGCCTGCGCCGCCTCGAGGTTGGTCTTGAAGATGGTGTCGTCGAAGTTGCGCGCGCCGACGTAGCCACCGGTGTTGACGTCGATGGTCGTCAGCGCCTCGGTCTGATCGATGATCAGGTAGCCGCCGCTCTTCAGGTCGACGCGCCGCGCCAGCGCCTTGGCGACCTCGGCATCGATGTTGAACAGGTCGAAGATCGGTCGTTCGCCCTTGTAGTGCTCCAGCTTGGCGACCGAGCCCGGCGTGTACTCGTCGCCGAAGGCCTTCAGGATGTCGAACTGCATCTTCGAGTCGATGCGGATCGCGCCGGTGGCGTCGTGCGCAAGGTCGCGCAGCACACGCTCGACCAGGCTCAGGTCCTGGTGCAGCAGCGTGCCCGGTGGCGAGCTGAAGCCGCGCTCGCGCACCACGCTCCAGGTCTTGCGCAGGTAGGCGATGTCGTCGGCCAGTTCCTCGTCGCTCGCCTCCTCGGCATTGGTGCGCAGGATGAAGCCGCCGGTCGGCGAGCCGTCGGTGGTGGCGACCAGCGCCGTCATGCGCGCGCGCAGTTGCTCGCGCAACTCGTGCGAGCCGATCTTCTGCGAGATGCCGATGTGGTCGTCCTGCGGCAGGAAGACCAGCAGCCGGCCGGCGATGCTGATCTGCGTCGACAGGCGTGCGCCCTTGGTGCCGATCGCGTCCTTGATGACCTGCACCATCAGCGTCTGGCCCTCGAAGACCAGGCGCTCGATCGGCGTCTGCGGCCCGTTGCCGTCGCCGCGCGGCCCGCTGTGCGGCTGGCCGGCCACGTGCACGTCGGCCACGTGCAGGAAGGCAGCGCGCTCCTGGCCGATGTCGACGAAGGCCGACTGCATGCCCGGCAGCACGCGCGCGACACGCCCGGTGTAGATGTTGCCGACCAGTCCCCGCTCGAGTGCGCGCTCGATGTGCAGTTCCTGCACCGCGCCGTTCTCGACGATGGCCACGCGCGTCTCCTGCGGAGCCCAGTTGATCAGGATGTCTTGCATGCGGCGCTACGTCGTGGGCGTGCTGTCAGAAGCGCACGCCGGCCTGCCTGAGAAGCTGTGCCGTCTCGAAGAGGGGCAAACCCATGATACCGGAGTAGCTGCCTTCGATCCGGCTGATCCAGGCCGCGATGGCGCTCTGGATCGCATAGGCGCCGGCCTTGCCGAAGGGCTCGCCGCTGGCGACGTAACGTTCGATCTCGCGCGCCGGAATCTCAGCCAGGCGCACGCGCGAGACGTTCACCACCAGCCACTCGCGCCGGCCCGCCGCCACCGCCACCGCGGTGATCACGCGGTGCGTGCGGCCGGACAACGCGGCGAGCGTCTCGAGCGCATGCGCGGCGTCGCGCGGCTTGCCGAGGATCTGCCGGCCCAGCGCCACCGTGGTGTCCGAACACAGGATGGGCGCCGGCTCGCGCTTCATTGCGAGCAGGCGCTTGCGCGCCGCGTGCAGCTTGGCGCGCGTGACGCGCTCGCAGTAGTCGGCGGGCAGTTCGCCGTCGCGTTCGGCCTCCAATGCCTCGGCGTCCTCGTGCGGCTGCGGCAGCAGCAGCTGATGGCGCACGCCGATCTGACCAAGCAGCTGGGCACGGCGCGGGCTTTGCGAGGCGAGGTAGATCCAGTCGTGCGCCATGCACTCATTCCCTGTGGTAGGGGTGGTTCACCATCACCGTCCAGGCGCGGTACAGCGCCTCGGCCAGCAGCACGCGAACGAAGGCATGAGGCAGGGTCAGGTCCGACAGGCGCAGCGTCTCGTCGGCCGTCGCCTTCAGGTCCGGATGCAGGCCGTCGGGGCCGCCGACGAAGATCACCGCATCGCGGCCGTCACGCTGCCAGGCCTGCATGCGTTGCGCCAGTTGAACCGTCGTGACGCGCTCGCCGCGTTCGTCGAGCACGATGCGCCGTGCCCCCTTGGGCGCGGCCGCTTCGAGCCGCGCCGCTTCGGCGGCCATCAGCTGCTCGGCGGTCTTCGAACCACGCGGCTCGGCCTTCACCGCCTTCAGCTCCAGCCGCATCTCGGGCGGAAAGCGCTTGGCGAAGTCCTCGTAGGCCGCATCGGCCCAGGCGGGCTGGCGCTGGCCGACGGCGGCGAGCACCAGCTTCATCGGCGTGCGGTCACGCCCTGGCGGCGCGCTTGGCGGGAGCCTTCTTCGCCGTCGCCTTCTTCGCCGCCGGCGCGGGCTTGCGGGCCACTGGCGCGGCCTTCTTCGCGGCCGGCGCCTTGCGTGCCGGCGCAGCCTTCTTCGCGGGCACAGCCTTCTTCGCCGCCGGCGACTTCTTCGCCGCCACGGCCTTCTTTGCCGGAGCCGCGTTCTTCTTCGCGGCCGCCTTCTTCGCCGGCGCAGCGTCTTCCGAGGCCTTGACCAGCTTCGCCGGCGCGGTGTCGACCTTCAGCTTGACCGGCTTGCCGCCCCAGATTTCCTCGAGGCGGTAGTAGTCGCGGATGGCCGGCTGCATCACGTGCACGACCGCACTGCCGCAGTCGACGATGATCCACTCGCCGTTGTCCTCGCCCTCGGTGCGCGGCAGCGGAAAGCCCTTGCCCTTGACCGCGTCACGCACGCTGGAGGCCAGCGCCTTGGTCTGCCGGTTGCTCGTGCCCGAGGCAACGATGACTCTCTCGAACAGCGGCGAGAGGTGTTCGGTGTTGAAGACGACGATGTTCTGTGCCTTCACGTCTTCGAGACCGTCGACGATGGCGCGTTGCAGCTTGCGGATGTCCAGGGTGGGCTCCTGTGGTGTCAGCCCCGGGGGGCGTCGTGGTAGAGGTGGTTCGCTTCAATATATCGCGCGACGCTGACGGGCACCAGCGAGGCGATGTCCAGCCCGGCGGCGACGCGCGCGCGGATGTCGGTGGAGGCGATGTCGAGCATCGCCAGCGGCACCGCGCGGTGCGCGACTGCCTTCACGTCGGGATGGGGCTCGAGGGCCACGCCGGGCCGGTTGGCGACCGCCAGCGTGACGCGCTTCAGCAGTTCGCGCCAGTCGCGCCAGGTGTGCAGGCCGGCGTACTGGTCCTGGCCGATGATCAGGAACCACTGGGCATGGTGCTGGCGCGCCTGCAGCTCGCGCACCGTGTCCAGCGTGAAACTGGGACCGCGGCGCTGGACCTCGCAGCGCTCGAGCACGAAGCGGGATTCGTCGCCCATCGCCAGCCGCACCATCGCCTCGCGCTGCGCGGCCGGCGTGATCACGCGCGCCTTCTGCCACGGCTGGCCGGCGGGGATCCAGCGCAATTCGTCGAGCGCCAGCTCGTCGAGCGCCAGCGTGGCCAGCGCGACGTGCGCGTTGTGCGGCGGATCGAAGGTGCCGCCGAACAAGCCTATGCGGCGAGACGGGGTCAAGCCGGCACCCAGTCGGCCCAGTCGCGCGGCCGCAGGAACTCGCTGTACAGCCGCGCCTCCGGCGTGCCGGGCTCGGGCTGCCAGTCGTAGCGCCACTTCACGATCGGCGGCATCGACATCAGGATGCTCTCGGTGCGCCCGCCCGACTGCAGGCCGAACAGCGTGCCGCGGTCGAACACGAGGTTGAACTCGACGTAGCGGCCGCGCCGGTAGGCCTGGAAGTCGCGCTCGCGCTCGCCGTAGGGTGTGTTGCGGCGGCGCTGCACGATCGGCAGGTAGGCCACCAGGAAGGCGTCGCCGACCGCCTGGATCATCGCGAAGCTGCGCTCGAAGCCGAGTTCGGCGAAGTCGTCGAAGAACACCCCGCCGATGCCGCGCGGCTCGTTGCGGTGCTTCAGGAAGAAGTACTCGTCGCACCACTTCTTGAAACGCGGGAACTTGTCGTCGCCGAAGGGTGCCAGCGCGTCCCGGTTGACGCGATGGAAATGCGCCGCGTCCTCCTCGACGCCGTAGTAGGGCGTGAGGTCCATGCCGCCGCCGAACCAGGCCACCGGCGCGCGGCCTTCGGGCATCGCGGCAAACATGCGCACGTTCATGTGCACCGTCGGCACGTGGGGGTTGCGCGGGTGGAAGACCAGCGAGACACCGAGCGCCTCGAAGGGCGCGCCGGCGAGCTCGGGCCGGTGCGCGGTCGCCGACGGCGGCATGGCCTTGCCCTTGACGTGGCTGAAGTTGCAGCCGCCCCGCTCCAGCAGGTTCCCCTCCTCGACCAGCCGCGACAGCCCGTCGCCCTCCAGCCGGCCGCCGGGTTCGCGCGTCCAGCCGTCGCTGACGAAGGGCTTGCCGTCCTCGGCCTGCAGGGTTGTGACGATGCGGTCCTGCAGGCCGAGCAGGTAGCTGCGCACGGCGGCGATGTCGAGCTGATTCATGGCTTGAAGCGGATCGGTGCGGCGAGCTGCGGCCGGCGGCCGGTGCAGGAACCGAAGCCCTGTGCGATGGCGGCCATGTCGGTGACGGCGTCGCCGCTCAGTTGCAGGAAGCGCCGGAAGCCGACCTCGCGGCGCGCGTAGTCGAAGAACACCAGGCCCAGCGGCACCTGCGCCGCCACGGTCACGTGGTAGAAGCCGCTGCGCCAGCCGTCGACGTAGCCGCGTGTGCCTTCGGGCGCCAGCGCCAGCCAGAGGAAGCGGCCCTCGTCGCGCGCGCGGCGCAGCGCATCCGCCATCTCGCCGACGATGCCGCTGGCGTTGCGCCGGTCCACCGGCACGCCGCCGACCCAGCGCATCCAGCGGCCGAGCAGCGGCACGCGGAACAGGCTGTCCTTGCCCCAGAAGGTCACCGGGATGCCGATGCCCCACTTGGCCAGGATGCCGACGACGAAGTCCCAGTTGGAGGTGTGCGGGTAGGCGATCGCCACGCCCTGCGCCGCCGGCAGGCCGTCGAACACGATGCGCCAGCCGGCCAGGCGCAGCAAGGCACGCGCCAGCCGGCTGCCGTGCAACTGCACCGGCCGCTCGAACAGCTCGAGCGGCGCCGCCGCCGACACCACGGTGTCAGCGCTTGATCGCGCGGTGCCCGATGTCACTGCGGTACAACGCGCCGTCGAACTGGATCGGCCGCAGCATCTCGTAGGCACGCGTCTGTGCCTGCTTGACCGAGTCGCCGAGCGCGGTGACGCACAGCACGCGGCCGCCGCTGACGCTCAGCTGGCCGCCCGCCAGCGTGGTGCCGGCGTGGAAGACCATCGCGTCGTCCGCCTCGGCCGGGATGTCGGTGATGACATCACCCTTGCGCGGCGTCAGCGGGTAGCCGTGAGCGGCCATCACGACACCGAGCGCGACGCGGCGGTCCCACTCGAGCTCGACCTGGTCCAGCGTGCCGGCGGTGGCGTGCATCAGCACGTCGAACAGGTCGCTCTTCAGCCGCATCATGATCGGCTGCGTCTCCGGGTCGCCCATGCGGCAGTTGAACTCGACCGTGCGCGGCTGGCCCTGCGCATCGATCATCAGCCCGGCGTAGAGGAAGCCGGTGAAGGGCATGCCGTCGGCGGCCATGCCGGCCAGCGTCGGCAGCACGATCTCGTGCATCACCCGCGCATGCACGTTGGGCGTGACCACCGGTGCCGGCGAGTAGGCACCCATGCCGCCGGTGTTCGGCCCCTGGTCGTGGTCATGCAGGCGCTTGTGGTCCTGGCTGGTGGCCAGCGGCACGACGTTCTTGCCGTCGGCCAGCACGATGAAGCTGGCTTCCTCGCCTTCGAGGAAGTCCTCGATCACCACCCGCGCACCGCCCTGGTTGTGCTGCACGCCCAGCTTGTTGTCGCCCTCGTCGCCCGAGAGCATCCAGTCGATCGCCTGGTGGGCCTCGTCCAGTGTCGTCGCGACGACCACGCCCTTGCCCGCCGCCAGGCCGTCGGCCTTGATGACGATGGGGGCGCCGCGCCCGGCGACGTAGGCATGCGCGGCAGCGGCGTCGGAGAAGGTCTCGTAGGCGGCGGTCGGGATGCCGTGGCGCTTCATGAACTCCTTGGCGAAGGCCTTGGAGCTCTCCAGCTGCGCTGCCGCCCTGGTCGGCCCGAACACGCGCAGCCCGCGCGCGCGGAACGTGTCGACGATGCCGCCGGCCAGCGGCGCCTCCGGGCCGACGACGGTCAGCACGATCTTCTCGGCGACGGCGAAATCGGCCAGCGCGTCGTGGTCGGTGATGGCGACGTTGTGCAGGCGCTTGTCCAGCGCGGTGCCGCCGTTGCCCGGCGCGACGTAGACCGTCTGCACCTTGGCCGACTGCACCAGTTTCCAGGCCAGCGCGTGCTCGCGGCCGCCGCTGCCGATGACGAGAATCTTCATGGTCTTCGATCTCGGCGTTGTGGAACACGTCCTGCACGTCGTCGAGGTCCTCGATGACGTCGAGCAGCTTCTGCATGCGCTGCGCGTCCTCGCCGGCCAGCGCGATCGTGTTCTCGGCACGCATCGTCACCTCGGCGATCTCGGGCTTCAGGCCGGCGGCTTCCAGCGCCGCCTTGACCGCCTCGAAGTCGGGCGGCGCGCACAGCACTTCGATCGAGCCGTCCTCGCCGGTGACCACGTCTTCCGCACCGGCCTCGAGCGCGACCTCCATCACCTTGTCCTCGCTGGTGCCCGGTGCGAACACGAACTGGCCGCAATGCTTGAACTGGAAGGCCACCGAACCTTCGGTGCCGAGGTTGCCGCCGTACTTGCTGAAGGCGTGCCGGACCTCGGCGACGGTGCGCACGCGGTTGTCGGTCATGCAGTCGACGATGATCGCCGCGCCGGCGATGCCGTAACCCTCGTAGCGGATTTCCTCGTAGCTGACGCCCTCGAGGTTGCCGGTCGCCTTGTCGATGTTCTTCTTGATCGTGTCGGCCGGCATGTTGGCGGCCTTGGCCTTGTCCACCGCCAGGCGCAGGCGCGGGTTCATGGCCATGTCGCCGCCGCCCTGGCGGGCCGCGACCATGATTTCACGGATGATGCGGGTCCAGACCTTGCCGCGCTTCTCGTCCTGGCGGCCCTTGCGATGCTGGATGTTGGCCCACTTGGAATGACCGGCCATAGGTTCCTCTGCGTTGGCGCCACTGCGGTCGGTGGCTGCCGTCTGTAGTTGGCTAGACTGTGATTTTACTTGCCGCCCCCGGCGCCACCCGCCACAGGAGCCCACGATGCCCGACCCGATCCTGGTTGCCAAGCACGGCGACATCGAATGCCACCTGCTGCCCGGGCTGGCCAACCGCCACGGCCTGATCACCGGCGCCACCGGCACCGGCAAGACGATCACGCTGCAGACTTTGGCCGAGAACTTCAGCAAGCTCGGCGTGCCAGTGTTCATGGCCGACGTGAAAGGCGACTTGACCGGCATCAGCCAGAAGGGCGCGCTGCCGGCCAAGGTGCAGGCGATCCTGAAGGAACGCGGCCTGCCGGAGCCGGAGCCCTTCGTCTGCCCGAGCACGCTGTGGGACGTCTTCGCCGAGCAAGGCCACCCGGTGCGCGCCACGGTGTCGGACATGGGCCCGCTGCTGCTGGCGCGCATGCTGGCGCTCAACGAGACCCAGCAGGGGGTGCTGTCGCTGGTCTTCAAGATCGCCGACGACCACGGCATGGCGCTGCTCGATCTGAAGGACCTGCGCGCGATGCTGCAGTACGTGGCCGACAACGCCAGCGAGTTCCAGACCGAGTACGGCAACGTCAGCGCGGCCAGCGTCGGCGCCATCCAGCGCGGCCTGATGCAGATCGACGAACAGGGCGGCGACAAGTTCTTCGGCGAGCCGATGCTCGACATCCAGGACTTCATGCAGGCCGACGGCGGCAAGGGGGTGATCAACATCCTCGCCGCCGACAAGCTGATGAATGCGCCCCGGCTGTACGCGACCTTCCTGCTGTGGATGCTGTCCGAGCTGTTCGAGCAGCTGCCCGAGGTCGGCGACCTCGACAAGCCCAAGCTGGTGTTCTTCTTCGACGAGGCGCACCTGCTGTTCAAGGAAGCGCCGACGGCGCTGATCGAACGCATCGAGCTGGTCGTGCGGTTGGTGCGCAGCAAGGGCGTCGGCGTCTACTTCGTGACGCAGAACCCGCTGGACATCCCCGACACCGTGCTGGCACAGCTCGGCAACCGCGTGCAGCACGCGCTGCGTGCCTTCACGCCGCGCGACCAGAAGGCGGTCAAGGCGGCGGCGACGACGATGCGCGCCAACCCGAAGCTCGACATCGAGACGGCGATCACCGAGCTGGCGGTCGGCGAGGCGCTGGTCAGCTTCCTCGACGAGAAGGGCCGGCCCAGCGTCACCGAGCGGGTCTTCGTGATCCCGCCGGGCAGCCAGATCGGGCCGATCACGGCCGAGCAGCGCAAGGCCCTGATCGCCGGCTCGCTGGTGGCCGGCGTCTACGAGAAGACGGTCGACCGCGAGTCGGCCTACGAGAAGCTCAAGGGCCGCGCCGCGCAGAGCGCCGACACCGCCAAGGACATGGCCGCCGAGGCCGAGCGTGCCGCCAAGGCCCCGCGCACGCTGCCTGGCACGGCCTCGCAGCAGCAGGCGCCGCAGGACGACGGCGGCGGCCTGCTCGGCGGGCTGAAGGACGTGCTGTTCGGCTCCACCGGTCCGCGTGGCGGCAAGCGCGAAGGGCTGGCCGAAACGGCCGCCAAGTCGGCCATGCGCAGCGTCGGCTCGGCGGTCGGCCGCGAGATCATCCGCGGCGTGCTCGGCGGCATCCTCGGCGGCGGATCGCGGCGACGCTAGGGCATCGGGCTGGTGCGGAAGCCCGGCCGCGCCAGCACGCGCGACACGGCATTCACGCCGCTGATCAGGCCGTTGGCGACGTAGCTGCTCGGCGTGTCCGGCTCCAGCGCGGCGACGGCCAGGTTGGCCAGCGGCTGGTCCAGCGGCACGTACCAGCTTCCCGGCGTCACGTCGAGCAGCGCCGGCACGGTCTCGACCTGCGGCAGCACCGCGCCGGGCGTGTCGGCCACCGCCGAGCGTGAAGTCTCGCGGTAGGTCTCGCCGCGCACCACGCCGGTGGCGTCGATGCGATGGACGACGAGACCGAGGCCGCGCAGGCGCATCGCCGCCTCGCGCTCGCCGGCCGCCAGCCAGTAGCCGCAGGGCCGTGCCCGGCTGGTCAGCGGCTGCAGCTGCAGCGTCGACTCCCAGGTCACGCCGACCGCCTTGTCGGCGCCGGTCGCCGGGTCGAGCAGCTGCAAGGTGTATTCGCTGATCGTCGGCGCGGCCTCGACCACCAGCTCGCCGCTGCAGGCCTGGCCGATGGTTTCGGTCTCGACGAAGCGGCGCAGCCGCAGCAGGTCGTCGGCCCGCGTGGCGGTGGTGTTCAGCACGCTGGTGGCCGCCACCACCTGGGTGTGCACGCGCCGCGCCAGGTGCGCCCGGCCCAGGCCGACACCGCGGGTCTCGATCAGCAGGCTGACGGCATGGCGCAAGCCGGCGGCATTGCGCCCGGTGTCGGGCCGCGGCCCCCCCATCATCACGCGACGGTCGCCTGGTCCGGTGGCCAGCATGTGGTACCAGTCGGCTGTCAGCCCCTCGCGCGCGAACCCGTCGAGCAGGGCCGGGCGGAACCACTCCTGCGCGGCACGGGTGACGAACTCGTGCACGTTGGCGGTGGTGGCGTACTGCAGCAGCACGTCGGCCCACGCCACCGCGCCGAAGCGCTCGCGGTAGGGCTCGATCGGCGGGTACTCGTGGGCGTCGACGACGACAGCCGGCTGGTAGTCGCGCCACAGCGCAGCGATCGCCTGCGCCTCGGGCGTGCGCAGCTGCAGGTGGTCGCGGTTGGCGTCGATGCCGCTGGCGGTGGCACGCCGGCCGGTCTGCGCGCCGTCCGGGTTCGCACGCGGCAGCACGATGACGTTGATGCGGTCCAGCAGCGGCGCCAGCGGGCCTTGCGCAAGCTGGCGCGCGAGCACCAGCAGCGCCTCGGCGCCGGCCGGCTCGTCGCCGTGTTGCTGGCCGAGCAGCAGCACGGTCGGCCGGCCGGCGCTGCGCAGCGCGGCGGCCGACAGGTCGGTGGCACGCGACAGCAGCAGCGCCTCGATCGGCTGCCCGGACTGCGAGATGCCTGGTGACAGCAGCCGGAGGCGGGTGTCGCCGGCCACCGGCTCGACGGCCAGGGCGCGCAGCAGCGCCTGCAGTTCGGCCTGCGTCGTGAAGCCGGCCCGCCCATCGGCCAGCCCCGGCGTCAGCGGGCGCTGTGGCGGATCGGGAAAGCGCGCGGCAACGCCGCTCGATTCAGGCGCGCCGACGGCGGGCGTGCTCAGCGCCGGCACGGTCGGCGCCGCGGCGACCGGCGGCGGCGTGGGTACGACGCTCGGTGCGGGCGCAGCGGCCGGCGGCGGTGCAGGACGCGGCCGGGCCGGCGGTGGCGAGGCGCAGGCGGCGATCAGGCCGCACAGCATGGCGACCAGCAGCACCCGCACGGCAGCACGGCTCGGACCATCCATCGCATCAGCGCACGCGGGTCGGGAGATCGGCATCGCAAGGTCGGGCGACGGTCGGTCGCACGGTCTGCCACAGGCGGAGCCGGCACTATAGGCGAGGGGCCGCGCGACACCGCACAATCGCGCGATCCGCTCAGGTCCCGACCCATGCCCTTGCTGAAGACGATCCTCCTCGCGCTCGTGCTGCTGGCGCTCGCCGTCGCGCTGGCCGCGCAGTTCGGCCTGCTTCGCGGCCGCATGCCCAACGACCTGGGCGCGCGCGACGGGCGCCTGAAGCCACCGTCGATGACGCGCAACAGCGTCAGCAGCCAGGCCGGCCTGTACCCCGACCACCCGCAACGCGCCTACGCGCAGATCGCGCCCTTCCCGGCCAGCGAGGGCGGGCCGCAGACGCTCGAGCGGCTGCGCCGCGTGGTCGAAGCCATGGATGGCGCCAAGGTGATCAAGAGCGACCCGGGCTACCTGTACGTGCAGTTCACCACCCGCTGGATGAAGTTCGTCGACGACTGCGAGTTCTGGTTCGACCCGCGCGCCGGCGTGATCCAGGTCCGCTCGGCCTCGCGCATCGGGCGCGACGACTTCGGCGTCAACCGCGAACGCGTCGAGGCCATCCGCGCGCGGCTGGGCAGCAGCTGACGCGGCGCCGACACCACTTCGCGACCGCCGGCTGCCGCCGGTCGCGCCAAGCCGGCCACCGCGCCGGCCTGGCGCCAGAATGCCGCCCATGAGTTCCGCCCTGCCTGCTTCGCCCGTGCCGGTCTGGCGCTCCTTCGTGCTGCGCGGCCTGCGGGTGGTGGCCATCGGCGTGTCGATCTCGCTGGTGTTCGCGCTGTTCACGCCGCAGCACCTCGGGATCTCGCTCGCCTACGCGGTGCCGATCACCTTCGGCTGCTGGTTCTTCATCGATGGCGGCCGCCTGCTCGCCGCACGCTGGGTCCTTCGCCGGCAGACCGGCGAAGGACCGCAATGGCCGGGCTGGCCCTGGATGACGGCGGTGCTGGTGATCGGCACGGTGCTCGGCTACCAGTTCGGCCACTCGATAGGCAACCTGATCAGCGGCAAGAACGAGCCCGGGCTGCTGTTCCAGGGGCCGGTGCGCGCGGTGTCGCTGGTCTTCTTCTCGCTCGTGCCGGGGGTGATCGCGACCTGGTTCTTCTACACCCGCGGCCGCCTCGCCGCGACCGAGGCGCGCGCCGAGCAGGCGCAGCGCCAGGCCGCCGAGGCGCAGCTGCGGCTGCTCGAGTCGCAGCTCGAGCCGCACATGCTGTTCAACACGCTGGCCAACCTGCGGGTGCTGATCACGCTCGACCCGCCACGAGCCCAGGCCATGCTCGACCAGCTGATCGCCTTCCTGCGCGCGACGCTGAGCGCGTCGCGCATCGGCCGGCACGCGCTGTCGGCCGAGTTCGCGCGGCTGGCCGACTACCTCGCGCTGATGCAGGTACGCATGGGCGAGCGGCTGCAGACGAGGCTGGACCTGCCCGACGAACTGGCCAGCCTGCCGGTGCCGCCGCTGCTGCTGCAGCCGCTGGTGGAGAACAGCATCCGCCACGGGCTCGAGCCGAAGATCGCCGGCGGCCGCATCGAGATCACCGCGGCGCGCCACGGCGACAGGCTGCTGCTGCGCGTGCGCGACACCGGCGTCGGGCTGGCTGCACCGGCCGGCGACGGCACGCGCTTCGGCCTGCAGCAGGTGCGCGAGCGCCTCGCGACGCTGCACGGCGAGCGCGGCACGCTGACCCTCACCGCGGCCGACGATGCCGAAGGCGGCACGCTGGCCCTCATCGAACTGCCGATCGAACCATGAACAACATTGCCGCCACCGCCCTGATCGCCGAAGACGAAGCGCTGCTGGCCGAACACCTGCGTGCCGAACTGGCGAGCCTGTGGCCCGAGCTGAAGGTGCTGGCGCAGGCGCCGCACGGCGCCGCAGCGGTGGAGCAGACGCTGGCGCTGCGGCCGGACATCGTCTTCCTCGACATCCGCATGCCGGGCATGAGCGGGCTCGAGGCCGCGCAGGCGATCGGCGAGGACTGGCCCGAGGACGCGCCGCCGCCGTTGCTGGTCTTCGTGACCGCCTACGACCAGTACGCGATGCAGGCCTTCGAGCAGGCGGCCGTCGACTACCTGCTCAAGCCGGTGCAGCCCGAGCGCCTGGCGCAGACCTGCGCCCGCCTGCGGGCCGCGCTGCAGCGGCGTTCGTCGGCCGCCGATGGCCCGGGCGTCGAGGGTGCGCTGGCCCAGCTGCGCACGCTTCTGGCGGCGCCCGGCTTGGGCGCGCCGGCGCCCGCCGCGGCGCGGCTGAACGTGATCCAGGCGGCCGTCGGCGCCGCCATCCACCTGGTGCCGGTGAGCGAGGTGATCTACTTCGAGGCTGCCGACAAGTACGTGCGCGTGATCACCGCGGAACGTGAGCACCTGATCCGCACCTCGCTGCGCGAGCTGCTGCCGCAGCTCGATCCGGATCGTTTCTGGCAGGTGCACCGCGGTACCGTGGTGCGTTCGGACGCCATCGCCACGGCATTGCGCGACGAGGCCGGCAAGATCACGCTGACGCTGCGTGGCCACCCTGACCGGCTGACCGTCAGCCGCCTGTACGCCCACCGCTTCAAGCCGATGTGAGCGCGACGGCGCGGCCCGGCGTGTGAGCTCAGTGCGTGAGTCGGTCCTGCGCGACGGCGACGCGCACCATCGCGGTCATCGTCTGCTGAAGGTCGCGGCCAGGGCCGGCCAGCCGGGCAGCGACATCGTCGAAACCTTCGTCGAGCGACGGCAGCATCGGGTCGGCCGGCGCGGTGGCGGCCAGCGGCGTGTGGTGCGGCCGGTACGGCCAGACCACGGCGGGAGACGGCGAATGGCGGTTCATGTGGCGCTGCTCGTGCTGACCGCCTGTGCCAGCTCCGGCGGGCTGAACACGACCAGGGCGGTCACGGCCAGGGTGGCCAGCATCACCGCGCCGACGATGCCGATGGCCAGGCGCCGGCGGCGGCGGGCCTGGGACTCGGCCACGTACGACTCGTAGTGCTTCATGCGGGGTCTCCTTCGCGGTCATCGGCGCGGCGTGCACCGATGCGCAGAATCTAGGAGAACCCCGCCCGGCGCGCATCGCTCCTTGGGGGGAAGGGACTGGAGGAACTTCTCCAATCCCTCACGTCGGCCTCAGTGGCGGCTCTTGCGGTCGTCGCGACGGTCCTGCCAGTTCGGAATGCCGTCGCGGTCGCGGTCCCAGTGCTGCTGGCGGTTGTCGTAGCGGTCGTAGCGGTTCGGGATGCCGTCGCGATCACGGTCGCCCCAGCCCTGGTGGCGGTGGCCGTAGTAGCCCGGGCCGTAGACCACCGGCAGCGGCTGCTGGACCACCACCGGCGCGGGGTAGACCACGCGCGGCACCGGACGGTAGACCACCGGCGGCGGGCTGTAGACGACCGGGGGCGGCGAGTAGACCACCGGCGGGGGCGAATACACCACCGGCGGCGGCGCGTACACGGGCACCTGCGGCACGTTGGAGATGACCGTGCCGATCGGCGGCAGGTTGATGCCGATCGACCAGTGAACGTCGCTGGCCTGCGCGGTGCCTGCGGCCAGCAGCGAGGCTGCGGTGGCGAAGGCGGCAATCAGGGTCTTGTTCATGCAGATTCTCCTTGGGCGGCGCGCAGCAGTTGCGTGCCTGTGTCGTCAACGCAGCGGACAGGGGGCATCGTTGACGGTTCAAGGTAAAGACATGTTGCGGCGCGGCACCCCCGCAAGGGGGAATCGCCCGGACCGCGTCGATAGAATCGCTTCATGAGTTCCGCGCCCGCCGACGACAGCCCCAAAGCCAGCAACTTCCTGCGCCAGATCATCGAGCGCGACCTCGAGCAGGGCACCTACGCCCAGCGGCACTTCGGCGGATCGCCGGGCGACGCGGCGCACCACGCCAAGGCACCGCTGGATGCGGCGCGCATCCGCACCCGCTTCCCGCCCGAGCCCAACGGCTACCTGCACATCGGCCACGCCAAGAGCATCACGCTGAACTTCGGGCTGGCGGCGGAGTACGGCGGCGTCTGCCACATGCGCTTCGACGACACCAACCCGGAGAAGGAAGAGCAGGAGTACGTCGATTCCATCCTCGATGCGGTGCAGTGGCTGGGTTTCGGCTGGCAGGCCAACGGGGTAGCCCACCTCTACTACGCCAGCAACTACTTCGACTTCATGTACCGCGCCGCCGAGGCGCTGATCGAAGCCGGCCTGGCCTACGTCGACGAACAGTCGGCCGAGCAGATGCGCGTCAACCGCGGCGACTTCAACACGCCGGGCACGGCCAGCCCGTTCCGCGACCGAACACCGGCCGAGAACCTGGCCCGCTTCCGCGAGATGCGCGACGGCAAGCACCCTGACGGCGCGATGGTGCTGCGCGCGCGCATCGACATGTCGTCGCCGAACATCAACATGCGCGACCCGGCGATCTACCGCATCAAGCACGCCGAGCACCACAACACCGGCAACCGCTGGTGCATCTACCCGATGTACACCTTCGCGCATCCGATCGAGGATGCGCTGGAGCAGATCACCCACAGCATCTGCACGCTCGAGTTCGAGGACCAGCGGCCGTTCTACGACTGGCTGCTGGACACGCTGGCGAACCTCGGCCTGCTGGCCCAGCCGCGCCCGCACCAGTACGAGTTCGCGCGGCTGAACGTGACCTACGTGATCACCAGCAAGCGCAAGCTGAAGGCGCTGGTCGACGAGAAGATCGTCGACGGCTGGGACGACCCGCGCATGCCGACCATCGTCGGCCTGCGCCGGCGCGGCTACACACCCGAGGCGATCCGCCTGATGTGCGAGCGCGCCGGCACCAGCAAGGCCGGCGGCTGGACCGACTACGCCAGCCTGGACATCGCGCTGCGCGACGACCTGGAGGGCAAGGCGGCGCGGGCGATGGCGGTGGTCGACCCGCTTCGGCTCACGCTGAGCAACTGGAGCGAGGTGTTCGGCGCGACCGCCAGCGAGCCCTGCCACGCACCGGCCCACCCGCAGCGGCCCGAGCTCGGCGAACGCCGTTTCGGCCTCGGCCCGTCGCTGTGGATCGAGCGCGACGACTTCGCCGAAGTGCCGCCGAAAGGCTTCTTCCGCCTGTTCCCCGGCAACAAGGTGCGGCTGAAGTACGGCGTGGTGGTCGAATGCACCGGCTGCACGAAGAACGAGGCCGGCGAGGTCACCGAGGTGTTCGCCAGCATCGTGCCCGACACGCGCAGCGGCACGCCCGGCGCCGACAAGGTCAAGGTCAAGGGCACGATCACCTGGGTCGGCGCGCACGACGCGGTGCCCGCCGAGCTGCGCCTGTACGACCGCCTGTTCACCGAGGCGCAGCCGGACGCCGGCGGACGCGACTTCAAGGCCAGCCTGAATGCGGCCAGCAAGCGTGTCGTGAGCGGCTACGTCGAGCCGTCACTGGCCGGGCTGGCGAAGGACCTGCGCGTGCAGTTCGAGCGGCATGGCTACTTCGTCACCGACCGCGTCGACCACGACGCCGGCAAGCCGGTCTTCAACCGCATCACCGGGCTGAAGGACACCTGGGCGAAGTGACCGGGCCGTCGAGGCTCAGCCAATGCACGTGCGGTTCTTGCCGGTGCGCTTGGCCTCGTAGAGCGCCTGGTCGGCGCGCTCCAGCGCCGCCTCGATGCTCTCGCCGACACGGTAGGCGGTGACACCGGCCGAGAAGGTGACGAAGATCGTCTTCTCCTCGTGCATGAACAGGCCGCCGGACAGCGAACGCTGCAGCCGGGTGAGGATCTGCTGGCCTTCATCGACCGGGGTCTGCGGCAGCAGCACGACGAACTCCTCGCCGCCGTAGCGCGCCACCATGTCGGTCGGCCGCAGCGTCTTGCTGACCACCGCGGCCAGCGAACGCAGCGCCTCGTCGCCGGCGGCATGGCCGAGTTCGTCGTTGAGGCGCTTGAAGTTGTCGATGTCGAGCAGGCCCACGGCCAGCGCGAGGCCGTCGCGCTCGACCCGGGCGCGCTCGACGTCGAAGCTCTGCAGCAGGCCGCGGCGGTTGGCGATCTGGGTCAGCTGGTCGGTCGACACTTCGCTGGACAGGCGCCGCAGCTCGCCTTCGAGTTCGCCGACACGCTGCGTCAGCTCGCTGGCCTTGGCGTGCTCTTCCTGCAGCCGGCCCTGGGTCTGCTGCACCAGCGCCTGCACGGTGCGGGTCTCCTCGACCATCTCGCGCACCACGCCAGCCAGGCTTTCGAGCGAATCGGCCTTCTCGATCACGTCGGCATAGCGCCCCACGCTTTCGTGGAAGCGGCCGGTCTGCGAGCCGAGCTCGCCGAGTTCGGCGAGCATGCGATTGATCAGCGTCTTCAGCGCCTCGCGCGCCTTCTCGCGCTCGGCGCGCAGCGTGCCCTGGCGCTCGCGGGTGTCGCGCAGCAGTTCGCTGACGGCGCGCACGCCGCGTGCGGTCAGGCCTTCGTCGAGCTTGACCCGCATCGCGTCGCACTGGCCCTGGGCCCAGCTGTCGTCCTCGGCGAGGTCGGTCAGGCTGGCGGTGAGCTCCTGGCACAGCGCGCCGAGCTGCTCGACGAGGTGGTGGCGGTGCTGCAGCACGATGCCGGCGCGGCGGCACATCGCCTCGAGTTCCTCGGCCAATGGCGTCGACGCGCCTTCGCGGCCGATGCGCTCGACCAGCCCGGACAGCGCCTGCGCCAGCTGCGCTGCCGCCTCGTCCTGCGGCGGCAGTGCCTGGCCCGTCGTCTGGCCCAGCGTGCCGACGATGCGGCCCCAGGGGCGTTCGTCGGCCAGGTTCAGCGACATCGGCGCCTCGACGGCCTGCGCGGCCGGTGCGGCGGCGGCAGGCGCCTCGAGTTCGTCCAGCGGCGCCGGCTCGGTCTCGACAGCGCCGTCCGGCGTGTCGGAGTCCCAGCTGGTGGCCAGCTGCGTCAGCCGCTGCTGCAGGCGCTTGGCATCGCTGCGGCTGCCCTCGAGCACACGCTGCAGGCTGTCCTTGCGCCGGGCGGCGGTCCAGTGGCGGCCGCCGCGCTCGACGCCGCGCACCAGCTTGCCGATCAGCGCGGCCAGCGCGGCGCCGTCGTTGGCCGCCGGCGGGCTTTCGCCGGACTCCTGCGCATAGGCACGGGCGTAGTTCTCGGGCGTCGGCTCCTGCTTGTCGAGCACGAGGCGCCGCAGCGCCGCCTTGGCGATCTGCGCCGGCAGCGTCTCGGCACCGGGGCGGGCCGCCGGGGTGCGGGTGGTGTCCATCGTCGTCGGAAGAAAGGATCAGCCGCCGGGCTTGGAGCGCGTCTCGCGCGGCTCCACCGGGCGCAGCGTGTCGCCCAGGTCCATCTCGCCGACCTTGCCGATCCACGGCGCCTTGCGCGGCAGCACGGTCTGCTGCAGCCAGGCCTCGATGTCGTCGGCCGGCTGCGGACGGCTGAACAGGTAGCCCTGCATGACGCTGCAGCCCAGGCGGTGCAGCACCTCCATCTGGCGCAGGCTCTCGACGCCTTCCGCGACCACGCGCAGGCCCAGCGCCCGCGCCAGCGCGATGATGGCGCTGACGATCGCCGAGCTCTGCGGCGTCAGGCCGAGGTCGCGCACGAACTTGATGTCGATCTTCAGCTCGGAGATCGGCAGCGTCGCCAGGTAGGCGAGCGACGAGTAGCCGGTGCCGAAGTCGTCGATCGCGATCTCCACGCCGATCTCGTTGAGGCGGTGCAGCACGGGGATCGTGTTGTCCTCCGACATGATGCCGGTCTCGGTGATCTCGATCTGGATCGCGTGGTGCGGCACGCCGTACTTGCCGACCGCCCGGTGAATGTCCTCGACCAGGTCGGTGCGTTCGAACAGGCGGCTCGGCAGGTTGACCGCGATCGAATCGGCGAAGCCGAAGTTGTCCTGCCAGACGCGCACCTGGCGTGCGGCCTCCTCGATGGCCCACTTCGAGAACTGGTTGATCAGGCCGGTTTCCTCGGCCAGCGGGATGAATTCGCCCGGCGGCACCAGTTGCCCCCCGCGGCGCCAGCGCATCAGCGCCTCGGCGCCGACCATGCGCGCGCTGCGCACGTCGATCTTCGGCTGGTAGTGCAGCACCAGTTCGTTGCGCTCCAGCGCCTTGTGCAGGTCGGTCGTCAGCGCGAGCTTCTCGCGGCCCTTGCCGGCCAGCATCGGCGAATACAGCTGCTGGTTGTTGCGGCCGCTGGACTTGACGGCATACATCGCGACGTCGGCGTTGCGCAGCACGTCGGCCATCGACGAGCCGTCGCGCGGGTACAGCGCGATGCCGACGCTGGCGGTGACGAAACACTCCTGCCCGCCGACGAAGATCGGCTCGCGCATCAGGTCGAGGATGCGCTTGGCGACACGCTCGGCGTCGTGCTCGTCGGCCACCTCGGGCAGCAGCGCCACGAACTCGTCGCCGCCGAGCCGGCCGACCGCCTCCAGCGTGCGGTGCGAGCGCGAGCCCATCGCCTCGAGCGAACTCTCCATCACCTGGTCGGAGTGGCGCACGCAGGAGCGCAGCCGCCGCGACACTTCCATCAGCAACTCGTCGCCGGAGCTGTGGCCCAGCGTGTCGTTGATGTCCTTGAACCGGTCCAGGTCGATCAGCAGCAGCGCCACCTGGTGGCCCAGGCGCCTCGCATGCTCCAGCGCGCGCTCGGAGCGCCAGATCAGCTGGCGGCGGTTCGGCAGCCCGGTCAGGCCATCGAAGTTGGCCAGGTGCTTGATCTTGTCCTCGGCCATGCGCCGATCGGTCACGTCCTGCACGATACCGGTGTAGCCGACCAGGTTGCCGTGCTCGTTGAACTCCGGTTCGGCCTCCACGTGCACGATGCGCTGGCGCCCGTCGAGCAGCGTGACGGTGACGTCGCGCGCCAGCACCGAACTGTGCCGCAGCACCTCGCGCAGCACGTTCAGCAGGCCATCACGCTCGTCCTCGGGCAGCATGCGCAGCAGCGTGCGGAACGGCAGGCGTTCGTCCGGCCCGAGGCCGAACACCCGCAGGCCTTCGGTCGAGAACACCGGCCCGCCGTCGCCACGCTTCCAGTCGAAGCTGCCCATGCGGGCCAGGTCTTGCGCGCGCGCCAGGCGCGACTTGTTGCGCTCCAGTTCCTGGCGCGTGCGCGCCGAGCGCAGCAGGTAGCGCAGCCGGCCGGCCAGCAGGCTCCACTGGGTGGACTTGACGAAGAAGTCGGTCGCCCCGGCCTCGTAGGCGCGGGTGATCGAGGCGTCGTCGTCCAGGCCGGTCAGCATCAGCACCGGCAGCGATTCGAAGCCGGGCAGGTGGCGCAGTTCGCGGCAGGTCTCGAAACCATCGAGGCCGGGCATCAGTGCGTCCAGCACCACCACGTCGGGCACCCAGTCGGCCAGCATGCGGATCGCCTGTTCGCCGCCGCTGGCCTCGGTGATGTCGAAACCACGCTCGCGCAACGCGATCGAGGTCAACAGCAGGTTGACCTCGTCGTCGTCGACCAGCAGCACCTTGGGCTGGCGCGGCAGGTCGTCGTCGTCGTTGACCGATGGCTTCGTCATGACTTCTTGTCCAGCATCGATCTTAGGGCCTGCAGCACCGCGTCGAGTTCGGCGCTCAGCGCGCACAGCGGCCCGTCGAGATCGTCCGTGCTGTCTTGCCGGATCATCGCCTCGACCGTGGCGCACTGCTGCGACAGGGCCATCGCGCCGATGCTGGCCGACGAGGACTTCAGCGTGTGCGCCACGTGGCGGATGCCGGCGCGGTCGCCGCTGCGGCGCGAGGCCTCGAGCTGGGGGCCGAGCCGCGCGACCGAGGTCTCGAAGGCCTGCAGCACACGTTCGAGCAGGTGGTTCTCGCCCTTCGGGTCGAGTTCGCGCAACCGGTCGAGCGCCTGCGCGTCGAGCACGGCTCGTGCGGGCGTGCCGCCGGCGGGCTGCGGAGGCTGGGGCGTCGTCGCGGACACAGATGACAGCATCGAAGGGTCGGAAGAAGAAGCGGCTGCCGCTGGCACAGCGCCGACCGGGCGATGGCTGGCCGCAGACTCTGGTGGGTATTGTCGATCACAACCTACGCCCGGCAGGCGGGATTCGATGCCCGGGGCGGCCTCCGGCGGCGTGAGGATGTCACGCGCAGGCGCAGCATCGGCACCGTCGACCGGCATCTGGCGTTCGGCGAGGCGTTCCAGGTGCGAGCGGGTCAGCTCGAACAGCGCCTCCAGGGCCCCGGCCGGCGCGGACAGCGCCACCGGCCCGAGTTCGATCACGGCGGCCCAGCGGCCGCCATGGCGCACCGGCAACGCGAAGGGCCCGAGCCCGCTGCCGGCGACACGGCCTTCGCGCAGCGCCTCGCCCAGCGGCGAGCGCTCCAGTCGCACGCGGTGTTCGACGCCGAGGCCGGCTTCCGGCACCAGCGTGACCAGTTCCACGATCGGTGGCACCACTGCCCTCACCCGATGCACGGTGACCTCGCGGGCGCCCAGTTCCGCCCGCAGCAGCGCGGCGGCGGCATGCAGTCCGGGCTCGAAGGCCGGCATCGCGGCCATCGTCTGGACCATGCGCACGCCGATGTCACGCAGCGTCGACTCGTCCAGCCCGCCCGCGTCGAACCCGGCGCCATCGTCGGGTGCGGCATGCCGGTCACGGTGCAGGTGCAGCCGCCACAGCGCAAAGGCGCACAGCAGCCCGACGCCGGCCACAGCGGTCAGCGCCGTGGCCCACACCGGCGGGCCGAACAAGGCAGCGGCGGCGGCAACAGCCGCCGACCAGAACAGCAGTCGCGAGAGTCGGGTCAGCATCGAACAGGCGGAACATGGGGCGACGGCGGGCGCCGCGCCCTACGCCTGCGTCTTCGGCCCCCTGCCCCCGAACTTGAACCGTGCCGGCCGACGGCGCCCGCACAGGTGGTCTTTACAATCCTTGCCATGCATGGAACCCAGGCGGACCTCGTCGCTCCCGGCCCGCGCCGGCGGCCGACGGTCCCGGGTGCGCTGGTGCTCGCCGTCGCCGCGGGACCGGCATGGGCGGCCGAAACTGCCTCGGTAGCCCTGGCCTCCTGGGCCATCGCGCTGCCCTCGCTGCTGATCGGTGCCGGCCTCGCCTGGTGGGCCGCGCAGCACCATGCCCGCCAGGCCGAGGCCCTGCGCCGCACCCGCCAGGACCTGGTCCAGCTCGAGGCGCTGCTCGACGTCTGGCAGTGGCGCAGCGACGCCGATCACCGCCTGAGCCTGCTGCGCGCGCCGGCCGGGTCCGAGCCGGGCGTCGCAGCGGCGACCGGCGTGCCGCTGTGGGAGCGCCTGCCACCGGGCGACAGCCAGGCACTGCGCGCACAGCTCGAGCAGCGCGCCGCGCTGCACGATGTCGAGGTGCAGTTCGCCGTGCAGGCCGGCGGGCCGGCGCATCGGGCGCTGCTGCGCGGCAGCGCCTGCAGCGGCGTCACTGGCGAGTTCAGCGGCTACGCAGGCACGCTGCGCATCGTCGAGCCTCCCGCCGCGCCGCCGCCGGCCGGCCCGGCCGAAGCGGACAACGAGCGCGAGTCGTTCAGCTACACCGTCTCGCACGACCTGCGCGCGCCGATCCGCGTCGTCGAGGGCTTCACGAAGATCCTGAAGGAAGACTACGGCGGCGCGCTCGACCGCATCGGCAACGACCACCTCGACCGCGTGCTCGGCGCCGCGGCGCGCATGAACAGCATGATCGACGCGCTGCTGACGCTGTCGCGGCTGTCATCGCAGCCGCTGGCGCGCCAGCCGGTCGACCTGTCGCAGCTGGCCGGCTACGTCGCCGAGGACCTGCGCCGCCAAGCGCCGGAGCGCCAGGTCAGCCTGCACATCGAGCCGGGCCTGCGGGTGATGGGCGACCCGACGCTGCTGCGCCTGGTGCTGGAGAACCTGCTCGGCAACGCCTGGAAGTACACCGGCCGCTGCCGCGCGCCCGAGGTCTGGCTGGAGCGCCGGCCGCAGCAGCCGCACAGCTTCACGGTGCGCGACAACGGCGCCGGCTTCGACATGCGCTTCGCCGACCGCCTGTTCGGTGTGTTCCAGCGCCTGCACAGCGCCAGCGACTTCCAGGGCACCGGCATCGGGCTGGCGACCGTGCGGCGCATCGTGCGGCGCCATGGCGGCGACGTCTGGGCCGAGGCCGAGGTGGACCGCGGCGCCAGCTTCCACTTCTCCTTGCCGCCCGGCTGAGGGGCGCCGACCGGCCAGCGCACGGCCGCTCCGAAGCGGCCGGTCAACCCCCTCGGGGGGTGGTTGCGGTACTCCGCAACCGGGGGCTCCGCTAGCCCCCCGGGTTCGACAGCAGCTCGACCGCCTGCAGCAGGCGCTCGGCCAGGTCGGGCAGCGCACGCTGCTCGGCCTCGGCCTGCCGCCGCAGGCGTTCGAGCGCCGGGCCGCGGGCCAGCGAGTAGCGGTGCATCAGCACGCCGACCGCCATCGCTACCACCGGCGCCAGCGCTTCGGTGCCGGTGGCCGCCGGGGCCGCGGCAGGCGCCTCGGCAGCACGGCGGGCGCCGATGTGGGCGAACGCCGCTTCGACCGCCGGCACGATCTGGCGGATGTCCAGCGGCTTGACCAGGTAGGCCACCGCGCCCAGCGCCTTCACCTGCGCCACGGTGGCGTCGTCGGAGAAGGCCGACAGGAACATGAACGGGATGCGGTACTTGTCGCGCAGCGCCTCGGCGACGTCGAAGCCGCTCTTGCCTTCCATGCGGATGTCCAGCAGCGCCAGCTCGGGGCGGCGTTCGCGGGCCAGCAGGATCGCGTCGTCGCCGTTGTCGGTGTCGATGACCTCGTAGCCGGCCTGCGCCAGCCCGTGGGCCAGCGTGGCCAGCACCAGCCGGTCGTCGTCCACCACCAGGATCGTGCCCTTGCCTGCTGCACTCACTGCCTGTCCTGTTCGGTCTTGTTCTGCGCTGCGGGGATTGTCCGCGAAACCGGCGCTGGTCATGCCGGGTCGAGCCGCGTGACGCCTGGCGGATCCAGCGTGACGCTGGCCACCACACGCTCGTCCTGCTGCTCGATGGCCAGTGCGGCGCTGCGCCGCGGCAGCAGCGCGCGCACCAGGCCCAGGCCCGACACGCCGCCGGGCACGCGTGCCAGGTTGAAGCCCTCGGGCAGCCGCGCGCGGTTGCCGATCGCGATGCGCACGCCGGCCTCGCCGCAGTGCAGCGTGCAGTCCACCGCGTCGGTGCTGTGCTTGACCGCGTTGGTCAGCAGCTCGTTGAGGGTCAATGCGATCGGGATCGACTCCGCCTCGGGCAGCGCCCAGCGGTGCGGCACCGGCCCTTCCAGCGTGAAGTGGATGGTGCGTCCGAAGGTGCGCTGCACCGAGCCGGCGATCGCCTCGACCACGCTCTTCACGCGCAGCGGCCCGGTCACGCCGACCTGCAGCCCGTAGACCTGCGCGATCGCCTGCACCTGGCCGATGACCTCCGACATCACGCCGGCCACTTCGGGCCGGCGCTGCGCGATCTGCTGCAGCAGGCCGGCCACGCCCTGCAGGTTGTTCTTGATGCGGTGGTGCACTTCCTTGACCAGCATCTCGCGCTGCGCGATGGCAGCCTCGAAACGCGCCTCCTGCGCGGCGCGCTGCTCGGTCACGTCGGTCGAGACCAGCAGCAGCTGGTCCGGCGGCTGGCCGGGCTGGGTGGACAGCGGCAGGTAGCGGGTGTCCCAGACCTGCGTGACGCCGTCGCGCTCGACGCGGTACTCGCGCTGCGTCAGCTCGCGCGAGGCCAGCGCGGCCTCCATGTCGGTGCGGCGCTGCGCGGCAATCGGCACGTCGAAGACCTGCTCCGGCGTCAGCCCGATCAGCCGCTGCGGCGTGCTCTGCGCGCTGTGCGCCGCGACCTGGTTGACCTGCAGGATCTTCAGCGTGCGCGCGTCGCGCAGCGTGATCGCCATCGGCGCCGCCTCGATGATGCGCTGCAGCGAGGCCTGTGCCTCCGACATGCGCGCCTCGGCCTGGCGGCGTCGCTCGATGTCGAGCAGCGCGTAGGTCAGCTGGCGGCCGGTCGATTCGCGGCTGGTCGCCACCGCGTTGCCGACCACCCAGAACTCGCGGCCGTCGCGCGCCTTGACGCGGCACTCGAAGGTCTCGGCCTGGCCTTCGGCCAGCTCCTCGAGGTAGTGGGTGCGGCGGAACGGATGGGTCGGTTCGGGCGTCGCCACCGTCGAGATCGGCTGGTTCAGGAAGTCGGCCAGGTCGCCGCCGAACATGCGCCGTGCCGAGCGGTTCATCCACTCGATGCCGCTGGCGCCGACGGTGACGATGCCCACCAGCACCGAGTCGAGGATGGCGCGCGTGCGCTCGGCCTGCAGCGCCACCGCCAGCTCGGCGCGATGCCGTGCGTCGACGTTGACGAACGAGGCGATGAAGCCGAGGCCTGGGTCGGCCTGGCTGACCAGGCGCAGGCCCAGCTGCACCCACAGCAGCTGGCCGTCGCGCTGGCGCAGCTGCATCTCGCCGCTCCAGCGGCCGCGCGTGCGCAGCTCGCGTTCCTGGAACGGCCAGCGGCGCGCGTACTCGGCCGGATCGGCGTACAGCGTCGACAGCGTCAGCGAGGCCAGGTCCTGCACCGGCCAGCCGGCGAGCTGCGCCAGCGCCTCGTTGGCACGCTGGATGCGGCCGTCGCGCACCGAGGCGATGCCGACCTCGGACAGGCTGAACATCAGCTCGCGGTCGCGCGCGGCCAGTTCCAGCTCGGTCTGCTGCAGCTTCAGCCGGGTGATGTCGGACAGCACCGCGATCAGCTCGACCATGCCGGCGCGGCCGTCGGTGCGGCGCAGCGACAGGCCGTACCAGAGCAGCGGCAGCCCGGGCGGCGCGAACTCGAACTCGGCCTCCAGCACCTCGCCTTCGCCGAGCGAGCGCTGCGCCTGTTCGGCGATGCGCACCACCTGCGGCTGGTGCGCCAGCAGCTCGGGCAGGCCGTGGCCGGCGGCACTGCCCGGCGCGATGCCCAGCATCGCCTCGAAGCGATGGTTGCAGCGCACCAGCAGCCCGCCGCGCAACTGCGCGATGCCGGTCACCGTGCTCTCGAGGATGTTGGTCATCTCGCGCAGCAGTTCGTCGCTGCGCGAGCGCGCCTGTTCCTGCTCGGTGACGTCGAGCGTGACCACCGAGGTGGTGCGCTTGCCCGACGCCAGCACCGCCGGCTCGACACGTGTCAGCAGCCAGCGCGCGCCGAGATCGGGATGGCGCACCGCGTAGCGCACCTCGGCACGCTCGCCCAGCCGCAGCGCGCGCTGCAGCCGCTCGTACTCGGGGATCGACTCGGGCAGCACCACGTCGCGCCCGATCGCCTGCAGCGCCGCCGGAGCCCCGGTGGCGCCGCCGCCGGCCTGGCGCTGGCGCACCCAGCCGAGCGATTCCTGGAAGGTGGCCAGGCCGACACCGGCGGTGTCCATCATCGCGCCGATCTGCACCTGGGCCAGATCGCGCTCCTCCTCGACGCTGCGGTCCTCGACCACCGCCATGTGGCGATGCTGCCCGCCCGGCGCCTTGTAGCAGCGCACGATCGAGCGCAGCCGCAGCATGCTGCCGTCGGGGCGCGGCATCCACACCTGCTGCTCCAGCGGCGGTGCGCCGGGCTGCAGCCGCGAGTCGGCAGCGCCGTCCTTCCAGCACAGCAATTCCTGCAGCACCTCGGCGGCCTCGGGCAGGGCCACCGGCACGCCGCCGACCAGCGCCTCGAAGGCCGGGTTGCTGCGCACCAGCAGGCCGCGCTCGTCGAACAGCACCATGCCCAGCGGGCTGAGGTCGAACCACTGGTCGAGCTCGCGTGCCGAGCGGTCGGCGCGCTCGCGCGCCACGTGCTCTGCCGTCGAATCCTGCAGCACCACCAGCACGCGCGATAAACCCTGTGCATCGGTGACGCGGCGGCGCGTGCCGCGGAACCAGCGCTCGTGGCCGCCGGCGTCGATCAGCCGGCGCTCGAACAGTGCCGCCGAGCGGGCCCAGTCGCCTTCGGCACGCATCGCCTCGCGCGCGGCGCGCACGCCGGCATGGTCCTCCTCCGGCTGAAGCTCGATCGGGTCGCGCCCGATCAGCCACTCGCGGCTGCGGCCGGTGAATCCGACGAAGGCCGGGTTGACGTCGACGAAGCGGAAGTCGTCGTCCTGCAGCGTGGCCGGGAACGGCGCGTCCCAGAGCACGCCGAAGGCGGTTTCGCCGGGCGCTGGCGGCGTCGCCACCGCGGGCCCGGCCGGCACGGCCGGCTGCAGGCGCAGCACACCTTCGCCCGAATCGAGCCGGCGCCAGGCGGGCGTCGCCGGGCGGCCATCGGGCAAGCGCGCCAGCGGTGGCTCGGCGGCGCGCGGGGTGCCGCGCAGGGCGGCCTGCAGCCAGGCCATGCCGGCGTCGCCGAGCACGCCGGCCAGCGCCGTCAGCGGCTTGCCGGCGATGCCGGGCACCACGGCGCCGGCCGCTGTGTTGGCGAACAGCACCTGGCCGCCAGCGTCGAGCAGCAGCACCGGTTCGGACAGTGATTCGAGCAGGGGATACCAGGCCGCCAGCGGCAGCCGGGTCTCGGGCCGGATCGGGCCCCTCAAAGCCACGGGCCCGTCGCCCTCATGCGCTACTCCAGCTGACTGGCGGCCGTCAGTGCGCGCAGCTGCGCGCGGTTGATCTCGCTGACGCTCATCATCAGCGCGTCGGCGGCGTCGCGAAAGTCGAACAGCGACTCGTTCTCGATCGCACGCACCATGTGCACGAAGGGCTGGAACGGGCCGGTCTCGTCGACCAGCGCCTGGTGCACACGCTCGGGCACCGGGATGTTGGCCAGCAGTTCGGAGAACGGCTGCTGGAACATGCGGTCGAGCAGCGAGAAGACGCCGCAGATGAACAGCTCGCTGCGCATCTCCTCGTCGGCGCTGGCGCGGCCCAGCTCCTCCATCAGCAGCCCGCGGCGCACCGCCGCGAACATCACCGGCTTCATGTTGACGTCCTTGCTCGCGGTGGCCAGCAGCAGCGCCACCCAGCGCTTCAGGCGCTTGTAGCCGAGCATCATGATGGCGTGGCGGAACGAACTGATCTCGACGCGCAGGCCGAAGGCCGGCGAGTTGATGTAGCGCATCAGCTTGAAGGCGAGCGACGGGTCGCGCTTGAGCGTGTTCTCGAGCTTCTCGATCGGCTCGGCCGCGTCGACCTGGCGGATCAGCTCGACCATCGCCTGCATGTCGGGCTGCCCGGCGCGCGACTTGGCGTTGCCGGCCTGGATGACGTCGTCGATCGGCCAGCCGAGCACGGCCTCGGCGCCGCGCGCGAACGACTGCTCCATCTCGGTGATCGTGCGCACGCCAGCCTGCACATGCGGAATGTTGCGCTCGACGCCGGGCGGCGGCTTGGAGCCGTCGGTGCGTCGGTCGTCGGCGAGATCGATCACCGAGTACTTGAAGCAGGGCAGCACCTCGCGCGGCAGCTCCTGCAGCGGCCGGCCCTTGAGCAGCAGCAGGTTGCCGCTGGCGCGCAGCGCAACGATGGCCGCGGTGTTGGCCGGGTCGCAGGCCATGAAGGCCGGGATCTCGATCATCACGTTGGCGGCCGGCTGGGCGTTCAGCAGGTCCTGCAGCAGCGACTCGCTGGCGATGTTCAGCGAGACGCGCGCGCCGTCGGCCGGCCACACGCCGCCGACGGCGTGCAGCAGCTGCGCCGCGTCGGGCACCATGTCGGGCTTGAGCGGGAACACGGTCAGCCGGGTGGCCGACACCGAGCGGTTCTTGTCGATGAACGGCGAGTAGCCGAAGGCCACCTGGCCGAGGATCGCGACGTCGAGCATCTTGGCCTTACGTGTTGAGGTACTGGAACAGCGACAGGCGTTGCACCATCGAGTACGACTTGAGCGCCGCATCGTAGCCGGTTTGCTGGTTCTGGAACTTCGAGATCGCCTCGGTCATGTCCAAATCTTCCGCAGCACTGCGCTGTTCCTGGTTGGCCAGCTTCTGGTCGTCGAGCCGTCCGGTCTCGGCGTCGATGCGCACCAGCATCTCGCCGGCCACTGCGCGGGCGCCCTGCAGCTGCGACATCGACTGGTCGATGTCGCGCAGCGCGTCGGTGGTGCCCTGGGCGATCTGCGCCGTGCTGCGGCCGGTGGTCGACAGCTCGGTGATCGCGCGGTCCAGCGAGGCGAACACCGACAGCGACGAGGTCGACGGCTGCACCGTGAAGCTGTCGCCGTTGGCCGGCGCGCCGCTGACCTTGAAGCTCATGCCGTCGACGACGATGTTCTGGCCCGAGGTGTAGGGCGCCGCCGTCACCGCGGTCGGCAGGCCATCCTGCAGCACCGCGTAGGTGGTCACGCCGGCGGCGACGCTGAACTGCAGCGTGTAGGTCGAGCCGGTCAGCGCCGTGGGGTCGCTGACCTGGCCGTTGTCGATCCAGGCGCTGGTGACGCCGGCCGCCGCGCTGGTCTGGAACACGCCGTTGCCGGTGCGTGCGGTCATGAACACGCCGTCGCCGTTGACCGTCAGTGGCAGGTCGGTGGCACGCTCGGTGCGACGCTCGCCGCTGATGCCCTGGTACTGCACGCCGCCCGGCGCGTCGACGAAGGGCTGCGTCGTCGCACCCTGGCCGCCGAACAGGAAGGTGCCGGCGCCGTCGGTGCGGTTGGCCACCGACATCAGCTGGTCGCGGATCGCGCGCAGCTTCTCCGACAGGTTGCGGCGCTGCTCGTCGCTGTAGGTCGCGTTGCCGGCGGCCACCATGGTCTCGCGGGCCTGCTGCAGCAGCTCGACCGCATCGCCCATCGCCGTCTCCGACAGCGACATCGCGGTGCGGCTCGCGTCCACCGCGCGCTGGCTGGTGCTGGCGCGCATCTCGCCGGCCAGCGCACGCTCGGCGCGGGCGGCGGCAGCCGGATCGTCGCTGGCCTTGTCGACACGCTTGCCCGAGGTCAGTCGCTCCTGGCTCTCGGCCAGCTGGACCTGGCGCTTCTGCAGCGTCTCGATGCCTGCCTCGGTGGCGCGCAGGGTGCTGATGCGAATGCTCATCGGTGTCCTTCCGGTCAGCCGGCGGTCTGCAGCAGCGTGTCGAACAGCGACTGCGCCACCTGCAGCATCTTCGCCGCGGCCTGGTAACTTTGCTGGAACTGGATCAGCCGCGCGGCTTCCTCGTCGAGGTTGACGCCGACCTTGGACTGCACGGCCGCCTCGGCATCGTCGGCGATCGAGGCCGACTGCTGCGCCGACAGCTTGGCGCTCTGCACGCGCACGCCGACCTCGGCCAGCATGTTCGCGTAGGCGTCGGTCACGCTGGTGCCCGGCACCACGGTGCCGCTGGCCAGCGTGCGCTGGCCGACCAGGCCGGCATCGCGCAGCGCCATCATCGTGCGCGCGTTGCCGTTGTCGGAGGCCGGGAACGGCGTGTTGCCCAGCGTGATCGTGTCGCCGTTGCGCGGCACGCCGTTCAGCGACAGTTCCCAGTCGTAGCGCTGCGCCGGCGTCGCCGGCGTCCAGGCGTCGCTGCGGATCGGCTGGCCGGCGGTCCAAGTGCCGGTGCCGCTGCGGATCAGTGCGTTGCTGGCATCGCGCAGCTCCCAGGTGCAGGAGCCGGCGTCGTCGGTGAAGGCAATCGTCGCGGTCAGCGGTGCCGCAGCGGCGTTCACCGCGGTGGCGCTGAGCGAGGCCACCGACGCCGTGCCGGTGTTGTCGACGTCGAAGGTGGCCGCCACCGGCGAGGCCGCCGCGATGCCGCGCGGGTTCTCCAGCGCCAGCGAGGCGTTGCGCGCCGCCGCCGCGACCGGCTGCAGCAGAAATCGGTCGTTGGCCGCCGGCGCCGGGGCGCCGACGTTGATCTGGAAGCCGTCGACGATCTGGCCGTTGGTGACGGTCTGCGAGGTGCCGTCGGACAGCCGCGTCAGTGTGTAGCTGCCGGCCGGCAGCGACGGGTCGCGCCACAGCTGGTAGTCGCTGGCCTGCAGTTCGGCCGGGTCGGTGATCGCCAGGCTGATGGTCGAGCCGCCGGTGTTGCTCGATGCCGGCAGCACCTGCGGCCCGCCGATGGTCAGCAGCGCCGAGCCGGTGGTCGGCGGCTCGCTGCCGTCCAGGCCCAGCGCCTGCTGCTGGTTGACCGCACCGGCCACCGCCGCAGCCATCTGCCCGAGCTGGTTGCGCGCCGACACCAGGTCGCCGTTCTGGAAGCGCAGCAGCCCGGCGATGGAGCCGCCGGTGATCAGCTCCTGCGGCATCTCGCGCAGCGAGCCGGCGTCGTTCACGCCGAGCTGCAGCCGCGACGGGTCGTAGGTGTCGCTCATCGCCACCAGCTGGGTCGTCTGGTTGCCCAGCACCAGCTTCTGGCCGCCGCCGATGAACACGCTCATGCTGCCGTCGCCGGCCGCCACGGTGGTCACCTGCACGTACTGGCTGATCTCGCTGATCGCCAGGTCGCGCTGGTCGAGCAGGTCGTTGGGCGACTGGCCCGAGCCCTTCACCGCAGCGATCTTCTGGTTCAGCTCGGCGACCCGGCTGGCCAGCATGTTGACCTGCGCGATGCTCGCCTTCAGTTCCTCGGTGACGCCCTGCTGCAGCGTGTCGAGCTGCTCGCCGGCGACCCGCAGGCGTGTCGCGAACTCGCCGGCGCGGGCCAGCACGACCTGGCGCGACGAGGTGTCGGCCGGCTTGTTGGCGACGTCGACGAAGGCGTTGAACATCTGCGAGGCGGCGTAGCCGATGCCGTCCTCGCCGAGCGGGAAGACCTTCTCGAGCTGCTGCAGCTGGTTGCTGCGCGTCTCGTCGGCGGCGGCGATCGAGCGGGTGGTCGAGGCTTCGCGGGTCAGGAACTCGCTGTGCTCGCGCTGCACCGAGGCGACGTTGACACCCTTGCCGAAGAAGCCGGCGCCGGTGAACTGGCCGCCGTTGGTCTCCAGCACCACGCTCTGCCGCGAGTAGCCCGGCGTGTTGACGTTGGAGATGTTGTGGCCGGTCGCCTGCAAGGCCGCGTAGTTCGCGGTCATCGCGCGCATGCCCAGCGACATCAGTGCGGAAGCTGCCATTTGATGCGGTCCTTCAGCCCATCGCACGCTGCAGGCGCAGCGTGGTGTTGATCGTGCGTGCCAGCTTGTCGGCGTAGGCCGGGTCGGTGGCGTAGCCGGCGTTCTGCAGGCCCTGTGCGAAGCCCTGCGCCGTCGACGCGTTGGCGACCACGCCGGTGTAGCGCGGGCTGGTCTTCATCAGCCGCGCGTAGTCGGCGAAGCTCTCGGCCGCGCTGGCGTAGGCACGGAACTTCGCCGTCACCTTGCGCGGCTGGCCATCGACGTACTCGGTGGTCGTCACCTCGGCGACCGCACCTTTCCACGACGGCCCGGCCTTGATGCCGAACAGGTTGTTCGACGAGGAGCCGTCGGCGTTGCGGATCTCGCGCCTGCCCCAGCCCGACTCGTGCGCCGCCTGCGCGACCATGAAGGCCGCCGGGATGCCGGTCTCGGCCTCGGCGGCACGCGCCGCATCGCTGTGCTTCTGCACGAACGCGGCCTGCGAGGCCGGTGCCTTGGCCGGAGTCGCCGCCGGGGCGCCGGTGCTGGCGGCAGAACCCGGGATCGCCGGCTGCGCACCGCTCATCTGCCGCTCGAGCTGGCGTGCGATCACCTCGGACAGGCCGCCGGGCAGCCCGGTCATCTTGGTGGCGAGCTGCGTGTCGAGCATCTCGGTGCCGAGCTTGGAAGCCTCGTTGTCGAGCATGCCGCTGCTCATCGTCGCCTCGCGCATGCTCTTCATGATCTGCTGCATGAAGAGCGCCTCGAACTGCTTCGCGGTCTCCTTGATGGCCGCCTTCGGGTCCTTCGCGGCGCTGGCGCGCAGCGCGTCGATCGAGGCGGTACCGGTGGCCAGCGCGGACGACGGATTCACAGCCATCAGATCACCTCGAGTTCCGCATTCAGCGCACCCGCGGCCTTGATGGCCTGCAGGATCGCCAGCAGGTCCTGCGGCGTCGCACCCAGCGAGTTCAGCGCCTTGACCACGTCGACCAGCTGGGTGCCGGCCGGCATCTGGATCAGCGAGCCGGGCTGCTGGTTGATGGTGATGTCGGCCTTGTCGCGTGCGACCGTCGTGCCGCCGGACAACGGCCCGGGCTGGCTGACCACCGGCGTGTTGCTGATCGTCACCGACAGGCTGCCGTGCGCCACCGCGCAGGGCGACAACGTCACCGCCTGGTTGACGACGATGGAGCCGGTGCGGGCGTTGACCACCACGCGGGCGGCGGGCGCGGCGCGGTCGACGGCCAGGTTCTCGATGTCGGCCATGAAGGCGACACGCGCGTCCGGCGAACTCGGCATGCGCACCCGGATCACGCGGCCGTCCAGGGCCTGCGCGATGCCGTCGCCCATCTTGCCGTTGATGGCCTTGACCACCTCGCGCGCGGTGCCGTAGTCGTTGGCGTTGAGGTCCAGCTGCAGGTACTCGCCCTGGTTCAGCGGCGTCGGCACGGCGCGTTCGACCGTCGCGCCCTCGGGCACACGGCCGGCGCTCAGGTGGTTGATCTGCACCTTCGAGCCGGCCGCCGAGGCGCCGGCACCGCCGACGATCAGGTTGCCCTGCGCCAGCGCGTAGATCTGCCCGTCGGCGCCCTTCAGCGGCGTCGCGATCAGCGTGCCGCCGCGCAGGCTCTTGGCGTTGCCCAGCGAGGAGACGTTGACGTCCAGCGTCTGGCCGGGCTGGGCGAACGGCGGCAGCTGTGCCGTCACCATCACCGCAGCGACGTTCTTCAGCTGCATGCTGGCGCCGGCCGGCACGGTGACGCCCATCTGCTGCAGCATCGCGGCGATGCTCTGCGCGGTGAACGGTGTGGAGGTGGTCTGGTCGCCGGTGCCGTCGAGGCCGACCACCAGGCCGTAGCCGACCAGCGGGTTGCTGCGCACGCCCTGCACCGAGGCCAGTTCCTTGATGCGCGCGGCATTCGCGGTGCTGGGCCACCACAGCGCAGCGCTGGCGAACAGCGCGGCCAGCGCGATCAGCGTGCGGATCAGGCGCTCGACGTGGTCCTGGCGGTCGGGGGCGGAGTCATGGTCCATGACCCCATTCTTCGCGGACTTAAATCGGCAGAACGTTCAAAAAGAAGCGGGCCAGCCAGCCTATTCCGTTCGCCTCGGCCTGGGCACCGCGGCCGCGGTGCTCGATGCGCACGTTGGCGATCTGCGCCGAGGGCACGGTGTTGCCGGGCTGGATGGCGCGCGGGTCAACCTGGCCGGAGAAGCGCAGCACGTCGACGTTGTGGTTGACGCCGATCTGCTTCTCGCCGGCCACCAGCAGATGGCCGTTGGGCAGCACGCCCGTCACCGTGGCGGTGATGGTGCCGGAGAAGTCGTTGGTGTTCTCGGTGCTGCCCTTGCCGGCGTAGGTGTTGCTCGAGGTGCCGGCGGCGCTGGCGCGGCCGAACGAGTTCGGCGCGATGCCCGGCAGCGCGGTGATGCCGGCGCTGACCGTGCCGCTCTTGTCGATGCTGCTGGTGCTCTTCTGCGTGGCCGAGACCTTCTCGACGATCTGCACCGTGAGGGTGTCGCCGACCAGGCGTGCGCGATGGTCCTCGAACAGCGGCCGGTACTGCGTCGACTGGAACAGCGAGCCGTTGTTGATCACCGGCGCCGGCTGTGCCACCGGCAGTGCCGAGGTCGGCTCGGCAACGTCGACCTTGGCCGGCGCGTTGAGCGTCTGGCAACCCGCCAGCAGCAGGGCCGCGGTGGCAACGGCGGTGCGCAGCAGGAGCTTCATCAGAGCTGCCCCAGCTTCTGCAGCATCTGGTCGGAGGTCTGGATCGCCTTCGAGTTGAGCTCGTAGGCGCGCTGCGTCTGGATCATGCCGATCAGTTCCTCGACGACATTGACGTTGCTGGTCTCGACGAAGCCCTGGCGCAGCGAGCCGAGCTGGTTGGTGCCCGGCGCGCCGGTGGACGGCGCGCCCGACGCCGCGGTTTCGGCGAACAGGTTCTGCCCCTTGGGCTCCAGGCCGGCCGGGTTGACGAAGCTGGCCAGCTGGATCTGCCCGACCGACTGCGGCTGCGAGTTGCCGGCCAGCACGACGCTGACGGTGCCGTCGTTGCCGATCGTCACGCTCTGCGCAGTGGCCGGAATCGTGATGCCGGAATTCAGCGGGTAGCCGTTGTTGGTGACCAGCTGGCCCTGCGCGTTGACCTGGAACGAGCCGTCGCGCGTGTAGCCGGTGGTGCCGTCGGGCATCTGCACCTCGAAGAAGCCGTTGCCCTGCACGGCGAGATCCAGCGGGTTGCTGCTCTGCTGCAGGTTGCCCTGCGTGAAGCTGCGCACGTTGGCGACGGCGCGCGTGCCCAGGCCGACCTGCAGCCCGGTGGGCAGCGTGGTCTGCTCCGAGCTGTTGGCGCCGGCCTGGCGGATGTTCTGGTACATCAGGTCCTCGAACACCACGTGCGACTTCTTGAAGCCGTTGGTCGAGACGTTGGCAAGGTTGTGCGAGATGGCGTCCAGCTGGGTCTGCTGGGCTTCCATGCCGGTCTTCGAGGTCCACAGCGATCGCATCATGATCGGATTCCTTTCGTCGTCGTCGGATCGTCGATCACGACATGGTCAGCAGCTGCGCGGCCGCCTTCTCGTTGCCTTCGGCGGTCTGCACCGCCTTCATCTGCGCCTCGAACTGGCGCGCGGCCGCGATCATCGCGACCATGGTCTCGACCGGGCTGACGTTGCTGCCCTCGAGCGCGCCGTCCTGCAGGCGGGCGGTCGCGTCGGCCGGCAGGTCGCCGTCGCCGGCGCGGAACAGGCCGTCCTCGCTGCGCGTCAGCGGCGCTTCCGGCGTGACCAGCTTGAGCCGGCCCACCGCGGTGTTGCGCCCGTTGGCCGTGCGCGCGCTGACGGTGCCGTCGGCGGCGATGCTGACCTCGCTGTTGGCCGGCACCTGGATCGGGCCGCCGTCGCCCATCACCGGCAGGCCGCCCTGGGTCATCAGCGTGCCGTCGGCCGACACCTGCATCGAACCGGCGCGGGTGTAGGCCTCGGTGCCGTCCAGCCCCTGCACCGCGAGCCAGGCGTTGCCACGCATGGCCACGTCCAGCGGCCGGCCGGTGTTGCTGATCACGCCCGGGCTGGCGTCGTAGCCCGGCGTCGACTCGAGCGCATAGACCCGCGTGCTGGCGCCGCTGCCTTCGACAGGCACCGCGCGGAAGGCATGCAGTTCGGCGCGGAAGCCGACGGTGGAGGCGTTCGCGAGGTTGTTCGCGAGCACGTCCTGGCGCTGCATGGTCGCCTTCGCGCCTGACATGCTCAGATAGATCATGCGGTCCATGTGCGCCCCCCGTTCGCTGGGTACATCGAACGACCCCCCAAGGGGGTCCGGGCCGGCTTGGGAGCGGCCCGGCGCTCGGCCCGGCGACGTCGATCAAGTCGGCTATTCATGAATGCGATCAGCGCAGGTTGACCAGCGTCTGCAGCACCTGGTCCTGCGTCTTGATGGTCTGCGCGTTGGCCTGGTAGACGCGCTGCGCGGTCATCATGTTGACCAGCTCGCCGGTCAGGTCGACGTTCGACTCCTCGAGCGAGCCCGACTGGATGGTGCCCAGGTTGCCGTCGCCCGGCACGCCCAGCACCGGGTCGCCCGACGCGTAGCTGCGCTGCCAGCCGTTGCCGCCCATCGGCAGCAGGCCCTGGTTGTTGCGGAAGGTGGCGATCTCGACCTGGCCGGCCGGCTTGGACTGGCCGTTCGAGTAGCGCGCGGTGACGATGCCGTTGGCCTCGAACTGGATGCCCACCAGCTGGCCCGGCGCGTAGCCGTTCTGGCTGATGTCGGTCACCGCGAAGTTGGAGCCGTACTGCGTCGCGCCCGAGAGGTCGAGCTGCACGCCGGAGATGGCCAGCGTCTGCGCACCGTTGGCGTTGGTCGAAGCCGGGATGTTCAGCGTCACCGGGCCGGACGGCGAGGTCGGCGCACCGCCGTTGGACGGGAAGTTGATCGTCGTCGAAGCCACCGGGTTGCCCGAGGCGTCGGTGCTGATCGGAGCGCCGTTGGCGGTCACGTAGACGTTCCAGGTGTCGGTGGCCGACTTCTGGAAGTAGTAGGTCAGCGCGACGTCCTGGCCCTTGTCGTCGTAGACGGTCACCGAGGTGGCGTTGTTGTAGGTGCGCGGGTCGCTGAAGACGATCGGCGCGCCGGCGGTCGGCAGCGTGGTCGCCGAGCGCGAGTCGAGGTTCATCTCCAGCGTCATCGTCGAGGTGGCCGACGGGTCGATGCCGGCGGTCGGCATGCGCAGCGGGCCGGCGGTGCCGGGCTGGATCACGCCGTTGCCGTCGGCCGGGTAGCCCATCAGCTTGTCACCCTGGTTGTTGACGACGAAGCCGTCGCGGTCGACCTTGAACTGGCCGTTGCGCGTGTAGGTGATCGGGCTCTTGCCGTCGGTCACCTGGAAGAAGCCGGCGCCGTTCAGCGACAGGTCCATCGGGTTCTCGGTGGTGACGATGTTGCCCTGCGTGAACTGCTGGGCCACCGCGGCGAGGTTGACGCCGATGCCGATGTTGTTGGTGCCGGTGCCGCTCATCGAGGTGGCGTACATGTCGGCGAACTCGGCGCGCGCCGACTTGAAGCCGTAGGTGCCGGCGTTGGCGACGTTGTTGCCGATCACCTCCAGGTTCTTGCTGGTGGCGTTGAGTCCGGAGAGGCCTTGCTGGAAGCTCATGGTTGTCCTCGGTGAAGGTGATCGTTCAGTTGAATGCCTTGACGTCGGCGTAGCCGACGCTGCCCGAGCGCGAGAGCTCGAGGCTGAAGCCGGTGCCGCTGGTGCTGACGGCATCGACGGTGTCGCGCATCAGCGCGGTGGCGGTGGTGCTGGTGCCGCCGAGCGTGGAGGTGACGCGGAAGCGCAACCCGCTGTCGTTGGTGGCGGTGCCGGCCTTCCAGTCGAAGCTGTGCATGCCGGCGCTCTGCGCGCCGAGCTGCATCGTCTCGACCACCTGGCCGCTGGCCGACAGGATCTCGACCTTCACCGCGTCGGCGGCCGAGGTCAGCTCGAAGCCGCCCTGGCCGACGCCATCGGCGATGTCGACCAGGTTGCCCGGCACGATGACGTCGCGGCCGACCAGGCTGGCGCCCTGCAGCGCCTGCATCTGCACGAACTGGCCGGTCAGCCCCTGCACCGTGGTGTTGAGCTTCTCGATGCCGGTCACCGTGTTGATCTGCGCCATCTGGCTGGTGACCTGCGCGTTGTCCATCGGGTTGAGCGGGTCCTGGTTCTGCATCTGCGCGACCAGCAGCTTGAGGAAGCGGTCGGCGGCGCCGGCGTTGTTGCCGGACTGCGCGGCCAGGTCGGTCGCGGCGGTGTTGCTGACGGAGGAGACGGCCATCGTGTGCTTTCAGGGGGTGACGGTCACTGGCCCATCTGCAGCGTCTTCAGCAGCAGGCTCTTGGCGGTGTTCATCACCTCGACGTTGTTCTGGTACGAGCGCGAGGCCGAGATCATGTTGACCATCTCCTCGACCGGGTTGACGTTGCTGTAGGTGACGTAACCGTCGGCATCGGCGCCCGGGTGCTTGGGGTCGTGCACGCGCCGGCCCTGGGTGTGGTCTTCCTGGATCGGTGCTGACACGCACGCCGGCGGCGCCGACCTCGCCCATCAGCTGGGTCTGGAACACCACCTGGCGCGCCTTGTAGGCCTGGCCGTCGGGGCCGGCCACGGTGTCGGCGTTGGCCAGGTTGCTGGCCACGACGTTGAGGCGCTGGCTCTGCGCGCTGGCGGCGCTGCCGGAGACGTTGAAGATGTTGAACATCGACATGAGGCGGCTCCTTACTGGCCCTTGATGGCGTCGAGCATCGTGCGCACGTTGCCGTTGATGAAGCGCAGCGTGGCTTCGTACTTCACGCTGTTGTCGGCGAAGGCGGCGCGCTCGCGGTCCATGTCGACGCTGTTGCGGTCGAGGTTGGTCTGGCTGGCGCTCGAATAGAGCAGGTTCGGCTCGGCGCGCGCGCCGGTGGCAGCGGCGATGTGGCCCGGCGCGGCGGTGCTCAGCGTGGCTGCCACGTTCGACTGGCCGGTGGCCTGGCGCAGCGCGGCGCCGAAGTCCATGTCGCGGGCGATGTAGCCCGGCGTGTCGGCGTTGGCGATGTTGCTGGCGAGCAGGCGCTGCCGCTCCGAGCGCAGCGTGAGCGCCTGGCCGTGGAAGTCCAGCGATGCGGTGAGGCGGTTCAGCATGGTCGCGCTCGTCCTGTGTTCAGTGGGCCCAGCCCGGAATCCAGCGGAATGCGGGTAAGGTGATGTGACAGGATTCTGTTCAGCGTCCCGCCGGACATAAGCGCGATAAGCGAGGTCTTCCGGCGCCATTTCCCGCCCTTGCCCTGGCACCGCCCGCCCTACAGTGATCACATGCACTCATGGGCTTTCACTTGGCATGTCTGGCTGCGCTTCACCGCGCTGGCGGCGCTGTTCGCGTTGCTGCTGTCGCCGGTGCTGTCGCCCGCCCAGGCCCAGCAGAACGCCCTGCAGCAGCAGGTGCAGAGCTTCGCCAGCACCTCGGTGCAGGCCGACAAGGGCACCCGCATCGAGGTCGAGGTCGGCGCGCTCGACAGCCGGCTGCGCCTGGCGCCCTGCGAACAGATCCAGCCCTACCTGCCGGCCAACGCGCGGCTGTGGGGGCGCAGCCGCATCGGCCTGCGCTGCACCAGCGGCTCGACACGCTGGAATGTCTTCCTGCCGGTCACCGTGAAGGCCTTCGCGCCGGCGCTGGTGGCCACGCGCGCCCTGCCCGCCGGCACCACGCTGGCCGAGGGCGACCTGACTCAAGCCGAGGTCGATCTGGCCGAAGACACGTCCAACGCGCTGTTCCAGCCGGGGCAGGCGCTCGGGCGCGTGCTCGATCGGCCCCTGCCGGCCGGCCGCAGCCTGCGCCAGTCGCACCTGAAGCCGCGCCAGTGGTTCGCCGCCGGCGAGACCGTCCAGGTGCTGGCCCAGGGTCCGGGCTTCCGCGTCGCCGGCGAAGGCCAGGCGCTGACGCCGGGCACCGAGGGTCTGCCGGTGCGCATTCGTACCGAAAGTGGGCGCATCCTCACCGCCCAGGTGGTCGGCGAGCGTCGCGTGGAGGTGAATCCGTGACACGCTTCACCCCCACGAACGAGGGAGGTCCGCAAAAAGAGCCTAAAGTCACGCACGGCGGCTCCGATATTCCGGACATCAAGGCCGGAGAAGGTTCCGGCTCCTCCTTCAGGAGAACACCATGAAGATCGGCAACCCTGCAGAGAAACGCAACGTCGTCCCGGCCGACAAGACCGGCACGACGGGCAAGGCCGAGGCCGCCAAGCAGGCCGAAGCCGCCGCCAAGACGGCCGGCGCAGCGGCCGACCCGAGCGCCAAGGTCGAACTGTCGAGCGCCGCCAGCACGCTGGCCGGCGGCAACACGGCCGACTTCGACGCCGCCAAGGTCGAGCGCATCTCGCAATCCATCGCCGACGGCAGCTACAAGGTCAACGCCGAGCTGATCGCCGACAAGCTGATCGCCAACGCCCAGGAACTGCTGGGCAAGGTCCAGCGCTGAACCAACCGATGACCCAGACACTGCCTGCCGTTACCGACCCGCGTCTGGACGCGGCGCTGGTCGCCGTCGACGAACGCCTTGCCGCGCTCGGCGACGCCCTGCGCGAGCGTGACGCCGTCGCCATCGAGCAGCAGTCCGATGAACTGCACCGCACGCTGACCACCGCGGTGGACCTGTTCGCCCGCGCCGCCAAGAGCGGCCCGATTTCCCCCGCGCTGCGCCAGCGCCTGGCCCGCACCGGCGGCCTGGTGGCCGCCCAGCGCGAGTCGCTGTCGCGCGCCACCGCCGCGCTCGACCGCGCGATGGACGTGCTGATGCCGCGCGAGGCGGCCAGCGTCTACTCGCCGCAAGGCAACGCCGGCCGCGGCCTGTCCGGCGGCGTCATCCAGGCCTGACCCGGCTGAACCGGCCTGGTTCCAGGCCCGAGCTCCCCGCCCCTGATCCGCGCGCCTTGTCGGCGCCGCTTGCGCTCGCTATGCTGTATGGATGTACAGCCCCGGTCCGGATCCGGGCGCACCGCGCCTGATCGCCCACCTCGACATGGACGCGTTCTATGCGTCGGTCGAGTTGCTGCGCTACCCGGAGCTGCGCGGCCTGCCGGTGGTGATCGGCGGCGGGCGCCGCCACCAGCCCGAGACCCTGCCCGACGGCTCGCGCCGGTTTTTCCGCCTGCGCGACTACACCGGGCGCGGCGTGCTGACCACCAGCACCTACGAGGCGCGCGCGCTGGGCGTGTTCTCGGCGATGGGCACGATGAAGGCGGCGCAGCTGGCTCCCGACGCCGTCCTGCTGCCGGTCGACTTCGACGAGTACCGGCGCTATTCGCGGCTGTTCAAGGCGGCGGTGCGCGAGATCGCGCCGAAGATCGAAGACCGCGGCATCGACGAGATCTACATCGACCTCACCGACATCCCCGGCGCGCTGGACGACGGCGGCGCGGCCGTCGGGGCGCGGCTCAAGCAGGCGGTGCGCGAGGCCACCGGCCTGTCCTGCTCGGTCGGCATCACGCCGAACAAGCTGCTGTCCAAGCTGTGCTCCGAGCTCGACAAGCCCGATGGCCTGACCCTGCTCGGCTTTGATGGCATCCCGGCACGCATCTGGCCGCTGGCGGCGCGCAAGGTCAACGGCATCGGCCCGAAGGCAAGCGAGCGGCTGGCCGCGCTGGGCCTGCACACGGTGGGCGACATCGCCGCCGCCGACCCGTCCTTCCTGGTCCAGCACTTCGGCGCCAACTACGGGCGCTGGCTGCACGAGATCTCGCACGGGCGCGACCAGCGCGAGGTGGTCACGCACAGCGAGCCGGTGTCGATCAGCCGCGAGACCACCTTCGAGCGCGACCTGCATGCGGTGCGCGACCGTGCCACGCTGTCGGGCATCTTCACCGAGTTGTGCGTCGAGCTCGCCGGCGACCTGGCGCGCAAGGGCTATGCGAGCAAGACCATCGGCATCAAGCTGCGCTTCGACGACTTCAAGTCGGTAACGCGCGACCTGACGCTGCCGGCGCACACGATGGACGCGCGCACCATCCGCCGGGCGGCGGGCGAGTGCCTGAAGCGTGTCGACCTGACACGCCGGCTGCGCCTGCTCGGCGTGCGCGCCGGCGCGCTGGCCAAGCTGAGCGACCTGGTGGCGCCGCTGCCGCCTGCGCCGGGAAGCACGCCGGTAGCAGCGGCGGAACCTGAAGGCCACTACGGCTTGCCGCTGTTCGACCTGCACGGCAGCGGCTGAGCGTCGCGTTCCGGACCGCGGCGTGACTTTGTCCCGCCAATGCTCGCAACCGGCCGGCTCGCTCCTCCGTATCTTGCGGGGTCTGCCGTCGGAGACCGCCGCACCATGCCCCTGCTCCAGCCCCTCGCCCTGGCCGCTGCCCTGTGCCTGGCCCTGCCCGCCGCGCCCGCACGGGCCGCCGGCGGCAAGCTGCTGCTGACCGGCGGCGTCAGCAGCATCGACGGCGCTGCCGGCGGTGGCCTCACGCCCTGGGCGTTGACCGGCAGCTACGCCACCGGGCGCGAGGTCGGTGCCACCGCCTTCGCCACCCGCGTGCGCACCAGCGACTACGCGTTGAGCGTCGTCGGCGCCGCCGTCGGCTTCGGCGATCGCGCCGAGCTGTCGCTCGCCCGGCAGGACTTCGCCACCGGCGACAACCTGGCGCCGCTCGGCCTGGCCGGCCTGCACCTGAAGATGAACGTGATCGGCGCCAAGCTGCGCCTGGCCGGCGACGCCGTGCTCGACAGCGATTCGGCGATGCCGCAGATCGCGATCGGCCTGCTGCACAAGCGGGTCGACGCCGGCGCGCTGGCGCCGACGCTGACCGGCCCGCTCGGCGCGTCCGACAGCGGCACGGACGTCTACCTCAGCGCCACCAAGCTGTTCCTCGCTCAGGGCGTGCTGGTCAACGGCACGCTGCGCGCGACGAAGGCCAACCAGAACGGCCTGCTCGGCTTCGGCAGCGCCACGCAGTCGGGCTATCGCGTGCAGCCGGAGCTGTCGCTGGCGCTGCTGCTGCGCCGCGACCTGGCGATCGGCGTGGAGTACCGCGCCAAGCCCGACAACCTGAACGAGTCGGTGCTCGGCGCTGGCGCGCTGAAGGAGGACGACTGGGCCGACCTGTTCCTCGCCTGGGCGCCGAGCAAGCACCTGTCGCTGACGCTGGCCTGGGTCGACCTCGGCCGCATCGCGCCGGCCGTGCAACCGCGCCGCCAGCGTGGCGCCTACCTGTCGGCGCAAGCCGGCTTCTGACTGCGGAGCCATCCACCATGAGCGGGTTCACACGGCGCATCACCCTCGCCTTCGCAGCCCTCTGCCTCGCCGGCGCCGCCCACGCCCAGTCGACGCGGGCGGGCGACGACAGCCTCTACCAGGCCTTCGGCGGCCAGAGCGGGCTGGTCCGGCTGATGGACGACTTCATGACCCGGCTGCTGGCCGATGCACGCATGCGCCCCTTCTTCAAGGACGCCGACCAGGACGCCGTGAAGAAGCAGCTCGTCGCGCAGTTCTGCGAGCTCGCCGGCGGCCCCTGCCGCCGCGATGGCCCGACGATGAAGGAAGCGCACGACGGCATGGACATCCGGCGTGGCGACTTCAATGCGCTGGTCGAGGTGCTGCAGGACGCGATGGATGCTCAGGGCATCGCGTTCCGCGCTCAGAATCGCCTGCTCGCGCAGCTCGCGCCGATGCACCGCGAGATCGTCAACACGCCATGAGGGAGCGCATGAACCACAAGACCCCCCTTGCCGCCGCCGTGCTGGCCGTGGCCGCGCTGTCGGCCCAGGCCGGCGCGCTGCAGCTGACCGTGACCGACAAGGACGGCAAGCCCGCGCCCGACGTGGTGGTGCTGGTCGATGTGCCGATCCGCCCGGCGCTCAGCACGGCGCCGGTGACCGCCACCATCACGCAGGAGGGCCTGAAGTTCCAGCCCTTCCTGACCGTGGTGCCGGTGGGCAGCACGGTGCGCTTCGTCAACCGCGACCGCTACGACCACCATGTGCGCTCGCAGCCCAGCGGCCCGCTGGGTGCCGTGCCGGCGGCACAGACCTTCGAGCTGCGCCTCGATGCGGCCGAAGGCGCCGCCGGCGGCAACGACGACTACCAGAACCCGCATGCCCAGCCGCGCAAGAAGAGCGGCATGACGCAGGTCGACGTGAAGATGGACAAGGCCGGGCCGATCGGGCTGGGCTGCCACATCCACGGCTCGATGCGCGGCCAGCTGTTCGTCAGCGGCACGCCCTGGTTCGCCAAGACCGATGCCGACGGCATCGCGAAGATCGCCAGCGTGCCCGACGGCCCGATCCAGGTCACGCTGTGGCACCCGGACCAGCTGCAGGACCAGGCCGCGTTGCGCGCCGAGGCCGGCAGCGCGCCGCTGGCGCTGGCGGGTCAGCTCAACTTCGTGCCACGCCGCCGCCGCAACTGAGCACCCGTCCCGCCCTTGGCGACAATGGCGCCATGGCTGGCGCCCCCGACATCCGCTTCCCCTCGATCGATGGCCTGCGCGCCTTCGAGGCGGCGGCGCGGCTGGGCAGCTTCGAGCGTGCGGCCGACGAGCTGAACGTCACCGCCAGCGCGGTCGGCAAGCGCATCGCCGCGCTGGAAGACCTGCTCGGCACGCCGCTGTTCACGCGTGGCGCGAAGGCGCTGGCGCTGACCGCCACCGGCAAGGAGTACCTGGCGCAGGTCGGCGCCGCGCTGGGCCTGCTGGCCGCCGTGCCGCTGCACCGGCGCACCGTGCAGCGCACCGAGCGGCTGCGCATCAGCGCGCCGCCGACCTTCGCGCGGCAGATCCTGGTGCCGGCGCTGGAGCGTTTCACCGCCGGCCACCCGGAGGTCGAGCTGGAGGTGGTGCTGTCGATTCCCTACCTGGACGCGGCGGCGACCGAGGCCGACGTCGAGGTGCGCCACGGCGACCCGGCCGCCCATGGCGGCGAGGCGCTGCTCGACGACCGCGTCGTGCCGGTCGCCGCGCCGGCGCTGCTGCAGCGCCTGCCAGCGCTGCACGAACCGCGCGACCTGCAGCACGCGCCGCTGCTGCGCACGCCGCTGGAGCCCTGGGCGCCCTGGTTCGCCGCCGCCGGGCTGGACTGGGGCGAGCCGGCGCAGGGCATGAAGCTGGTCGACCTCGGCCTGACGCTGGAAGCCGCGGTCAGCGGCCAGGGCGTCGCGCTGGCGCGGCCCAGCCTGGCGCGGCACTGGCTGGCCAGCGGCGCGCTGCAGCCGCTGTTCACGATCAGCGCGGCGCCGACCTATCGCTACTACCTGCTGCCGCACGCCGCGCACGGCCCGGCGGCCGGCTTCGCCGCCTGGCTGCGCGGCGAATGCGACGACGCGACGCGCGCCGCGGCGGCGCTGGTTTCAGGCCGCGCCTGAAAATCTTTCCGGGCTCGGCGCGGCCCGCGCCGCTAGCATCGCCGTCACCGAAAACAGGAGACAAACGATGCCCGTCATCACCAACATCGAGGACCTGCGCGTGCTCGCCGAGAAACGCGTGCCGCGCATGTTCTACGACTACGCCGACTCGGGCTCGTGGACCGAAGGTACCTACCGCGCCAACGAGAGCGACTTCCAGTCCATCAAGCTGCGCCAGCGGGTGGCGGTCAACATGGAGAACCGCTCGACCGCGACGGCCATGGTCGGCCAGGCGGTGAAGATGCCGGTGTCGATCGCGCCGGTCGGCCTGACCGGCATGCAGCATGCCGACGGCGAGATCCACGCGGCACGCGCGGCAGAGAAGTTCGGCATCCCGTTCACGCTGTCGACGATGAGCATCTGCTCGATCGAGGACATCGCCGAGCACACCACGGCGCCGTTCTGGTTCCAGCTCTACATGATGCGCGACCGCGACGCGATGGCGCGCATGATCGAGCGTGCCAGGGTCGCCAAGTGCAGCGCGCTGGTGCTGACGCTGGACCTGCAGGTGATCGGCCAGCGTCACAAGGACCTGAAGAACGGCCTGACCGCGCCGCCGCGGCCGACGCTGCGCAACATCCTCAACCTGGCGACCAAGCCGCGCTGGTGCCTGGGCATGGCCGGCACGAAACGCCACACCTTCCGCAACCTGGTCGGCCACGTCAAGGGCGTCAGCGACATGAGCTCGCTGGCCGCCTGGACCAACGAGCAGTTCGACCCGCGCCTGTCCTGGGCCGACGTCGAGTGGGTCAAGAAGCAGTGGGGCGGCAAGCTCATCCTCAAGGGCATCATGGAGGTCGAGGACGCGAAGCTGGCCGTCGACGCCGGCGCCGACGCGATCGTCGTCAGCAACCACGGCGGCCGCCAGCTCGACGGCGCGCCGAGCAGCATCCGCGCGCTGCCGCCCATCGTCGAGGCGGTCGGCGCGAAGACCGAGGTCTGGATGGATGGCGGCATCCGCAGCGGCCAGGACGTGTTGAAGGCCTGGGCGCTGGGCGCGCGCGGCACGATGATCGGCCGGGCGATGGTCTACGGCCTGGGCGCGATGGGCGAGGCCGGCGTCAGCAAGGCGCTGCAGATCCTGCACAAGGAACTCGACGTCACGATGGCCTTCTGCGGCCACACCCAGCTGACCAACGTCGACCGCTCTATCCTGGTGCCGGGCACCTATTGACCCAGATCAAGCGCAGGGCACGGGCATCCGCCAAGCCCTAGGGGTACCGGCGCAGCTGACGCCAAACTTACACTGGGCGCATCATCACCGGACGGGGATGCGCCATGACCCTCGATCAATTCCAGGACCTGCGCCTGTGGCATCTGCGCCATCGCGGGGACCATCCGCTGGAAGGTCACATCTGGACCTTGATCGTGACGCTGTGGATGGTCGGCTGGGTCGGCACGCCGACCGCGTGGCTGCTGCACTGGGACGCCACCGCGCTGGCCACCGCGCTGTTCGTCTTCGCGCCCGGCGCCTACGTCGCGTTCAGGAGCCGGCTGCACCGCCGCGGGCGGCTGCGCTGCGACTGGATCGTCGCGCTGCGCTGACGCCCGTCGCCGGCTTCAGAGCTGCCGAGCGTCGAACGTATTGCACTGCTGCACGCTGCCGCTCTGCAGCCCGGTCTTGAACCAGCGCACGCGCTGTGCGCTGCTGCCGTGCGTGAAGGTCTCGGGCCGCACCGTGCCGCTGGACTGGCGCTGCAGCGCGTCGTCGCCGATCCGGCTGGCGGCGTTCAGGCCTTCCTCGATGTCGCCCTGCTCGAGGATCTGCCGGGCCTGCTGGGCGTGATGCGCCCACACGCCGGCGAAGCAGTCGGCCTGCAGCTCGAGCCGCACGCTGACCGCGTTGGCCTGCGTCTCGCTCATGCGGCGGCGCGCTTCCTCCACCTTGCCGGTGATGCCCATCAGGTTCTGCACATGGTGGCCGACCTCGTGGGCGATCACGTAGGCCTGCGCGAAGTCGCCCGGCGCGCCGAGCTGGGTGCGCATGGTCTCGTAGAAGCTCAGGTCGATGTAGACCTTCTGGTCGCCCGGGCAGTAGAACGGCCCCATCGCCGCCTGGCCCATGCCGCAGGCGGTCGGCTCGGAGCCACGGAACAGGCGCAGCTTGGGCTCGCGGTAGGTACCGCCCATCTGCTTGAACTGCGCGCGCCAGACGTCCTCGGTGTCGGCCAGCACCACCGAGACGAAACGCGCCATCGTGTCGTCCGCCGGCGGCCGGGTGGCCGGCGCCGACTGCACCGGCGCGCCGCCGAGGCCTTCGCCGCTGAGCGCGCCGAGGATGGTCAGCGGGTTGATGCCGAAGATCCAGCCGGCCACCAGCGCCACCGCGATGGTGCCGACGCCGATGCCACGCCCGCCGCCGAAGCGCATGCCACCACCCCCGCCGCCGCCGGAGCCGCGCGCATCCTCGACGTTGTCGCTCTCGCGGTTGCCTTCCCACTTCATCGCCGTCTCCTGGTCGGAAGCGCGTGGCGGGTGATCAGGTCTTGGGCAGCGTCACGCCGCGCTGGCCCTGGTACTTGCCGCCCCGGTCCTTGTAGCTCGTTTCGCAGACTTCGTCGCTCTCGAAGAACAGCACCTGCGCGCAGCCTTCGCCCGCGTAGATCTTCGCCGGCAGCGGCGTGGTGTTGCTGAACTCCAGCGTCACGTAGCCTTCCCACTCGGGCTCGAAGGGCGTGACGTTGACGATGATGCCGCAACGCGCGTAGGTGCTCTTGCCCAGGCAGATGGTCAGCACGCTGCGCGGGATGCGGAAGTACTCGACGGTGCGCGCCAGCGCGAAGCTGTTCGGCGGGATGATGCAGACGTCGGACTCGATGTCGACGAAGCTCTTCTCGTCGAAGTTCTTCGGGTCGACCACCGTCGAGTGGATGTTGGTGAAGACCTTGAACTCCGGCGCGCAGCGGATGTCGTAGCCGTAGCTGCTGGTACCGTAGCTGACGATCTTGTGGCCGTCGGGGGCGTGGCGCACCTGCCCCGGCTCGAACGGTTCGATCATGCCGTGCTGCTCGGCCATGCGCCGTATCCACTTGTCGCTCTTGATGCTCATGTGCGCATTTCCGGGTGGGATGCGTGCATTTTAGGGATGCTGCGCAGCACGCCGGCCGCAAGCTGTGCCACAGTTGGGCCCCAGAGCCGTAGTTTCCCTGGAGACACCCATGCGTGGCGCGACCGAACTCCTCAGCCAGTACGCGATGTACCACCGCGATCGGCGCAACATCGCCAGCCACTTCGTCGGCGTGCCGATGATCGTCTTCGCGGTCGGCGTGCTGCTCGCCAAACCCGCCTTCATGCTCGCCGGCTGGGCGCTCACCCCGGCGTGGATCGTCTTTGCCGCGGTCGCCGTCTGGTACCTGACACGCGGCAACCTGCAGCTCGGCCTGGCGGTCAGCGCTGCCGTCGGCGTGCTGATCGCGCTGGCGCACCGCGTCGGCGACAGCGGCACTGGGGCCTGGCTGGCCTGGGGCATCGGCTTCTTCGCGGTCGGCTGGGCGATCCAGTTCATCGGTCACTGGTACGAGGGCCGCAAGCCAGCCTTCGTCGACGACCTGATCGGCCTGCTGGTCGGCCCGATGTTCGTCACCGCCGAGGCGCTGTTCTCGCTCGGCTGGGGCAAGCAGTTGCTGGCCGAGATCGAGCGCCGCGCCGGCCCGACGATGCTGCGCGACCTGGCCCGGATCGCCTGACAGCCAGCCTCAGGCTGCCGCGGGACGCGGCGGCTCCGGCTCGGCGTCGAAACGCTCGAAGCCCGAGTAGCAGAGGAAGTGCCGATTGGTGGCCCGGCCGAACAGGCATAGACCGAGTTGCGTGGCCACCTGGTGGCCCATCTGCGTGATACCGCTGCGCGAGACGATGATCGGCACCCCCATCTGCGCCGACTTGATGACCATCTCGCTGGTCAGCCGCCCGGTCGTGTAGAAGACCTTGTCGCCGCCGTCCACGCCGTGCAGCCACATCCAGCCGGCGATGGTGTCGATGGCGTTGTGGCGGCCGACGTCCTCGACGAACATCAGCAGCTCGTCCTGGCGAAACAGCGCGCAGCCGTGCACCGAGCCGGCCGACTTGTAGGTGCTCTCCTGGCGCCGCACCGCGTCGAGCAGGCCGTACAGCGTGGCCTGGCTGAGCCGGGCCAACGCCGGCGGCGGCAGCACCAGCGTGTCGAGGTCGGCCATCATGTCGCCGAACACCGTGCCCTGCCCGCAGCCGGTGGTCACCACCCGCTTGGCGGTCTTTTCCTCGAAGCGGGCGATGCCGCCGCGCGTGGCCACCGCGGCGGCCTGTACCTCCCAGTCGACGGTGACCGATTCGATCTCCGCGATGCCCTCGACCAGACGCTGGTTGCGCAGGTAGCCCAGCACCAGCAGCTCGGGCGCCGCGCCCAGCGTCATCAGCGTGACCAGTTCGCGCTTGTCGACGAACACGGTCAGCGCCCGCTCGGCCGGGATGGCGATCTCGCGCGTGGCGCCGAACTCGTCGCGTGCCACGATGCTCTGCATCAGCGGCGCGCTGGCCTGGGTCAGACGGACGGTCATGCGACGGACTCTACGCGAAGGGCAAGGGCCGCAAATGGCGAGGGCCGCTGCGGCAGCGGCCCTCGAACGTGCAGCCGGCGGGGGCTCAGGTCTTCTTGGCGACGGCGGGTGCCGCGGCCGGGGCTGGCGCCGATGCCGCACCCGGCGGAACGAACGGCCCCGGGTCGGCGCAGGCCGGCGTCTCGGTCGGCCTGTTGACGCTCTTGCCCGCCTTGCCGGCCTCGGCCTGGTAGCGCGCGGCCACCTTGTCCATCGAGCGGCAGAGCTGGAAGTCGGCCACCTTGTTGCCGTGGGCCGTCTTCGCGGCCGCCTCGGCGGCCTTGGCCTTGGCTTCGTCGGACAGCGGCGGCAGCTTGGCCAGCGCCGTGGCGGCCAGGGTAGAACAGGCGAGTGCGATCAGGAGTGGGCGCATGGTCGTTCGGCGTCGTGGGTTCAGGTCTGGGCCGCGGTCACGCCGCTGCCCGCCGGGGTGCTGCGCTGCGCCGGGATCTTGCCGGCTCGGATGTCGTCGTACCAGAGTTCGTGGTGCTCCTTGGCCCAGCCCTCGTCGACGTAGCCGGTGCGCATCGCCCGGTAGGCGCCGTGCATGCCGACCGTGCCCATGTAGATGTGGCCGAGGAACATCGTCATCATCACGATGGTCGCGACCGCGTGGATCATGTGCGCCACCTGCATGTCGCCGCGCGAGTAGGCGAGGCCGGGGATCAGCTTGTCGAGCACCAGCCCGGAGCCGATGACGACAAGGCCGAGCACGAACACGCCGCCCCAGAACAGCAGCTTCTCGCCGCCGTTGAAGCGGTGCGACGGCACCTCGTGTTCGCCGAGCAGGCCACCGCCCTTGACCAGCCAGTTGAGGTCGGACTTGTTCGGGATGTTGTCGCGCACGAAGGTGACGATCACCACCACCAGCGACACCGCGAACAGCGGCCCGGCGAAGTTGTGCGCCGTCTTCAGCGCATAGGTCAACCAGCCGAACAGCGCTGAGCCGATCACCGGCAGCAGGAAGAACTTGCCGAAGGCCATCACGATGCCGGAGACGGCCAGCACGACGAAGGCGATCGCGTTGGCCCAATGCGCGCTGCGTTCGAACGGCGTGAAACGTTCGACCTGGCGGCCGGTGTCGGGCTCGTGGCCGCCGAGCGTTCCCTTGCGCCAGTAGAACAATCCGATCGCGCCGCCGATGATCAGCAGCAGCGCGCCGCCATAGGGAATGATCCAGCGGTTGCGCACCTGACGCCAGGCTTCGCCGGCGTTGGTGAACATCGAGCCGGGGTACTGCACGAAGGGCTGGATCAGCACGCCCTTCTCGGCCCCCGGCAGCGAGCTGTAGCCGGCGTTGTTGCCGGAGTCGCGCACGGCGCGCCAGAACGGCGCGTTGTTGCCCGGCTGCGACTTGCTGCGTTCGGCGTTGCTCTCGTCGGCACGCGGCAGCGTCGCGGCATCCGCGGCCGGCGCCTTGGCCGCCGGGTCGGCCTGCGCCAGCACCAGCCCGGACCAGCCCAGCGTCGCCGCCAGGAGCAATGTGCGCATCACGCGGTGCATGGCTTCTCCTCGCTTCGCAACAAGCTCACTTCTGCGCCGGGGCGCGCGAGTACTCGTTCTGGCCCTGGGCGCGGGTCTTCATCTGTGTCTCCCAGCTGGCCTGGTCGCCGGCCTTCCAGCCGCCGGTGACGAACTCGTTCTGGGCCGCGTCCCAGGGCTTGCTGTCGGACTTCTTCGTCGCCGCGGTCTGCGGCTTCTCGCCGCAGGCCGCCAGGCCGGCAGCCAGTGCGAGGACGATCAGGACACGCTGCATCATGACTTGGTGGGCTCCGTCTTCGGTTGCGCCGCACCGCCCGCGGCGGGCTTGCCGTAGGCCGTGCCCCAGCCCCAGACCTCGGAGCCCTTGCCGCGCGTCAGCACGCGGGTGCGGAAGATGTCGGCCACCACGTCGCCGTCGCCGCCGAGCAGCGCCTTGGTCGAGCACATCTCGGCGCAGGCCGGCAGCTTGCCTTCGGAGAGGCGGTTGCGGCCGTACTTGTCGAACTCGGCTTCCGAGCCGTTGGCCTCCGGGCCGCCGGCGCAGAACGTGCACTTGTCCATCTTGCCGCGCAGGCCGAAGGTGCCGTTGGTCGGGAACTGCGGCGCGCCGAACGGGCAGGCGTAGCTGCAGTAGCCGCAACCGATGCAGGTGTCCTTGTCGTGCAGCACCACGCCCTCGTCGGTGCGGTAGAAGCAGTCGACCGGGCAGACCGCCATGCAGGGCGCGTCGGAGCAGTGCATGCAGGCCACCGAGATGCTGCGCTCGCCGGGCACGCCGTCGTTGAGCGTGACCACGCGGCGGCGGTTCACGCCCCAGGGCACGTCGTGCTCGGCCTTGCAGGCGGTGACGCAGCCGTTGCACTCGATGCAGCGCTCGGCATCGCAGATGAACTTCATTCTTGCCATGTCGTGATCTCCTTAGGCCGCGCGCTCGATCTGGCAGAGCGTCGTCTTGGTTTCCTGCATCATCGTCACGCTGTCGTAGCCGTAGGTCGTCGCGGTGTTGACCGACTCGCCACGCACCACCGGCGCTGCGCCGTTCGGGTAGTACGGTGCGAGGTCGACCCCGCCCCAGCGGCCGGCGAAGTGGAAGGGCAGGAACACCGTCTCGGCATCGACCCGCTCGGTGACCAGCGCCTTGACGCGGATGCCCTTGAACTCGGGCACCGCCTGCATCGGCGGCGTTTTCACCCACACGTACTCGCCGTTGCGGATGCCGCGGTCGTTGGCGACCTTCGGGTTGATCTCGACGAACATGTCCTGCTGCAGTTCGGCCAGCCAGGGGTTGGAACGTGTCTCGTCGCCACCGCCCTCGTACTCGACCAGGCGGCCGCTGGTCATGATCAGCGGGAAGCTCTTGCCGATCTCCTTGTTCTTCTCCTGCACGGTCTTGTACAGCGTGGGCAGCCGCCAGAACGCCTTCTTGTCGTCGTGCGTCGGGTACTTGGCGATCATCTCCGGCTTGTTGCTGAACAACGGCTCGCGGTGCTGCGGGATCGGGTCCGGGAAGTTCCAGACGATCGCCCGCGCCTTGGCGTTGCCGAACGGATGGCAGCCGTGCACCTGCATCGCGACGCGGATGATCCCGCCCGACGGGTCGGTCTTCCAGTTCTTGCCCTCGGCGGCCTTCTTCTCGGCCTCGGTCAGGTCGTCCCACCAGCCGAGCTTCTTCAGCAGCAGGTGGTCGAACTCGGGGTAGCCGGTGGTCAGGTCGGCGCCCTTGCTGTGCGAGCCGTCACCGGCCAGCAGCGACTGGCCCTCGCGCTCGACGCCGAAGTTGGCGCGGAAGTTGCCGCCGCCGTCCATCACGTGCTTGCTGGTGTCGTACAGGTTCGGCGAGCCCGGGTGCTTCAGCTGCGGCGTGCCGTAGCAGGGCCAGGGCAGGCCGAAGTAGTCGCCGTCCAGGTTGTAGCCGGTCTCCTTGTCGATGCCGCCCTTGGCACGCAGCGTCTTGACGTCGAAGACGTTCATGTTGCGCATGTGCGCCTTCAGGCGCTCGGGGCTCTGGCCGGTGTAGCCGATGGTCCAGACGCTGGCGTTGATCTCGCGGAGGATGGACTCGGGCTCCGGCTCGTCCATGCCGCCCTTGCCCTTGACCATCTTGTAGTTCTTGACCAGCTCCTTGTCGAAGCCCAGCTTCTGCGCCAGCTGGTACATGATCATGTGGTCGGTGCGGCTCTCCCACAGCGGCTCGATGACCTGCTCGCGCCACTGGATCGAGCGGTTCGACGCGGTGCACGAACCGCTGGTCTCGAACTGCGTGGTCGCCGGCAGCAGGTAGACGGCGCGGTTGGGGTTCTGGTCCTCGGCCTTGCCGGGCATCGCCGCCATCGCGGCGGTGGCGCTGGGGAAGGGATCGACCACGACCATCAGGTCGAGCTTGTCCATCGCCTTCTTCATCTCCAGGCCGCGCGTCTGCGAGTTCGGCGCATGGCCCCAGAAGAACAGGCCGCGCAGGTTGCTGTCCTGGTCGATCAGCTCGTTCTTCTCGAGCACGCCGTCGATCCAGCGCGACACCGTCATGCCGGGCTTGGTCATCATGCCCGGCGCGTACTGCTTCTTCATCCACTCGAAGTCGACGTTCCAGGTCTTCGCGAAGTGCTTGAACGAGCCTTCGGCGAGGCCGTAGTAGCCGGGCAGCGAGTCGGGGTTGGGCCCGACGTCGGTGGCGCCCTGCACGTTGTCGTGGCCGCGGAAGATGTTCGCGCCGCCACCCGAGACGCCGATGTTGCCCAGCGCCAGCTGCAGGATGCAGGAGGCGCGCACGATCGCGTTGCCGATCGTGTGCTGGGTCTGGCCCATGCACCAGACGATGGTGCTCGGCCGGTTCTTCGCCATCGTCTCGGCGACCTTGTAGGTGGTCGCCTCGTCGACACCGCAGACCTCCTGGACCTTGTCCGGCGTCCACTTGGCGAGCACCTCGTCGCGGACCTTGTCCATGCCGTAGACGCGGTCCTCGATGTACTTCTTGTCCTCCCAGCCGTTCTTGAACACGTGGTACAGCACGCCGAACAGGAACGGGATGTCGGTGCCCGAGCGGATGCGCACGTACTGGTCGCCCTTCGCCGCCGTGCGCGTGAAGCGCGGGTCGACGACGATCATCTTGCAGCCGTTCTCCTTCGCATGCAGCACGTGCAGCATCGACACCGGGTGCGCCTCGGCGGCGTTCGACGCCGATGTAGAGCGCCGCCTTGGCGTTCTGCATGTCGTTGTAGGAGTTGGTCATCGCGCCGTAGCCCCAGGTGTTCGCGACGCCCGCGACCGTGGTGCTGTGGCAGATGCGCGCCTGGTGGTCGCAGTTGTTGCTGCCCCACAGGCTCATCCACTTGCGCAGCAGGTAGGCCTGCTCGTTGTTGTGCTTGGACGAACCGACCACGAAGATCGAGTCGGGACCGCTCTGCTTGCGCAGCTCGAGCATCTTCGCGCTGATCTCGTCCAGCGCCTGGTCCCAGGAGATGCGCTGGTACTTGCCGTCGACCAGCTTCATCGGGTACTTGAGGCGGAACTCGCCGTGGCCATGCTCGCGCACCGCCGCACCCTTGGCGCAGTGGGCGCCGAGGTTGATCGGCGAGTCGAACACCGGCTCCTGGCGCACCCAGACGCCGTTCTCGACCACCGCGTCGATCGCGCAGCCCACCGAGCAGTGGCCGCAGACCGTGCGCTTGACGACGACCTTCTTGTCGCCGGCGGCAGCCTTGGCCGGGTCGGCCGCCTGCGCCTTCCTGACCAGCGAGAGTTGCGACACCGCGATGCCGGCGCCGACGCCGAGGCCGGAGCGGCGCAGGAAGGACCGGCGGTCCATGGTCGGGATCGCGCGCGACACGCCGCGGGCGAGGCTGGACACCAGCGACGAGCCGGAAGCGGACGCGGCCGACGAGGGTTTGCGCGTGAGCAGCATGGGGACTCCTTCGGCGCTCAGATGCGGGTGGTCTGGTAGTAGCGCAGGACGTGCTGCGTGACCTGGTAGCCGCCCTTGGCGTCGTCGACCTCGGGCTTGGCGGCCGTCGCTGTCGGGGCTTCGGCCGGCGCCTTGGGCAACAGGGCTGCGGCGGCGGCCAGGGCGCCGGCGGTGCCGGCACCGGCGAACACGGTGCGGCGGGAGAGCTTCGGGGTGGGCTTGTCCATGGCGGGCTCCTGTGAGCGGTCCAACATAGGTCCTGTGCAAGACTTTGCATATCTTAGCCATGCGCCGCACTGTCTCGGGGCGCGGCGAACCCTCGGAACAATCTGGCGCGACTGCGACAAGCTGTCGCGCCACCGCGCCGGCGGCCCGGGGGAATGCGGCGTCTGTGCCACAGTAGCGCGCTCGTCCCGTCCCGTTCCGATGCCCTCGACCCCCACCCCGCCCGAATGGCCGCTGGCCCACGTGCTCGTCGTCGACGACGAAGCCGGCATGCGCAATTTCCTCGAGAAGACCCTGGCCAGCCGCTGCGGCGAGGTGCACAGCGCCGCCGACGCCGAAGCCGGCGACGAACTGATGCGCCGCCACCGCTTCGACCTGCTGATCCTCGACATCACGCTGCCGGGCAAGAACGGCATCGCCTGGCTGCGCGAACTGCGCGAGCGCGGCTATGGCGGCGAGGTGGTGCTGATCACCGCCTTCGCCGACCTCGACACCGCGATCGAGGCGCTGCGCGCCGGCGCCAGCGACTTCATCCTCAAGCCCTTCCGCGTCACGCAGATCCTCAACGCGGTGCGCCGCGGCCTCGAGCGCGCGCGGCTGCAGCGCGAAAACTGGGTGCTCAGGCGTGCGCTGTCGCAGCGCACACCGGCGGCCGACGGGCTGGTCGGCGGCTCGATCGCGATCAAGGGCCTGCAATCGGCGCTGCAGCGTGTCGCGGCGGTCAACAGCACGGTGCTGCTCAGCGGCGAGTCGGGAACCGGCAAGGAGCTGGCCGCGCTGGCACTGCACCGCAACAGCCCGCGCCGCCAGGGGCCGTTCGTGCCGGTCAATTGCGCGACCATGTCGCCCGAGCATGTCGAGCACGAGCTGTTCGGCCATGCCCAGGGCGCGGCGCAGGGGCGCGGCCCGGGGCGCGACGGCCTGTTCGTCTACGCCCAGGGCGGCACCCTGTTCCTCGACGAGATCGGCGACCTGCCGCTGGCGCTGCAGGCCACGCTGCTGCGCGTGCTGGAGGACCGGCGCATCCGCCCGGTCGGCAGCGAGCAGCAGATCCCGGTGGACGTGCGCATCGTCGCGGCCACCAACCGCCGCCTGGCCGACGAGGTGGCGGCCGGCCGCTTCCGCGCCGACCTGTACTACCGGCTGCAGGTGGTCGAGATCAACCTGCCGCCGCTGCGCTCGCACAAGGAGGACATCCCCGACTTGGTCGAGCACTTCATCACCACGCTGGCGCCGCAGCTCGGCGTCGCGGCCATGGAAGTCACCTCGGACGAACTCGCCTACCTGGCGCAGTACGACTGGCCGGGCAACGTGCGCGAGCTGCGCAACCTGATCGAGCGCTCGCTGATCCTCGGTGCGCTGAACGTCTCGGCGCTGTACCAGGGCCTGTCGCGCATGCGCTCCGGCATCCGCGCCGGCAGCGCCGAGCGGCCGACCGACCTGCAGGCACTGGAGAAGCAGCACATCCTGGCCATCCTCGACTCGGTCGGCGGCGACAAGACCCGTGCCGCGCAGCTGCTCGGCATCTCGCGCCGCACGCTGGAGCGGCGCGTCGCCGAGTGGGCAACGGTCGACCCGTCCGCGCGCGCAACGCGCAGCGCCTGACCCCCGCGCCGACGGCATGCAGCGCCGCTTCCGCGACCTGCCCATCCGCGGCAAGCTGCTGGCGATGGTGCTGGTGCCGCTGGCGGTGGTGCTGCCGCTGCTGGGCATCATCCTGCTGGTCTGGGCCGACCTCGCCTTCGACCGCCTGCTGATCACCAAGGTGCGCGCCGACCTGGCCGTGGCCAACGGCTACTTCGAGCGTGTGCTCGGCGAGGTGGGCGCCAGCGCCGGCACGCTGGCCGACTCGAACGCACTGCACCTCGCGCTGGCGAAGCCGGCCGGCACGCTGGTGCCGCTGCTGCAGCGCTTCAAGGCCCGCGAAGGCCTGGACTTCGTCAACCTGCGCCGCGACGACGGCACGCTGCTGGCCACCGACTTCGCGCCCGCGCCCGACGGCGGCGGCGCGGCGGCGTTCCGGCCGCCGCAGGGCGCGCCGCGGCACGGCACGATCGAGGTGCTGTCGGTCGAGGAGATGCGCCAGCTCGCGCCGGCGCTGCTGCCGCGCGTGGCCGTGCCGCTGGTGCCGACGCGCAACGCGGCGCCGACCACACGGGCGCAGGAGGAGCGCGCGATGGTGGTGGTCGCCGTCGCGCCGGTGATCGCGCCCGACGGGCGCCGCCTCGGCTACGTGCAGGCCGGCGTGCTGCTCAACCGCAACCTGCCCTTCATCGACCACATCAACCAGATCGTCTACCCCGAGGGCTCGCTGCCCTTCGGCAGCCAGGGCACGGCGACGCTGTTCCTCGACGACGTGCGCATCAGCACCAACGTGCGGCTGTTCAGCGACGACCCGGCCAACCGTGCGATCGGCACGCGCGTCTCGCAGACGGTGCGCGACGCGGTGCTCGGCCGCGGCAGTACCTGGCTGGACCGCGCCTTCGTGGTCAGCGACTGGTACGTCTCCGGCTACCAGCCGCTGGCCGACGGCGCCGGGCAGCGGGTGGGCATGCTCTATGTCGGCTTCCTCGAACGGCCGTTCACGCTGCTGAAGTACGGCGCGCTGGCCGCCATCGGGCTGATCTTCTTCGCGGTGATGATCGCCGCGGCGCTGCTCTCGCTGCGCGGTGCGCGCGGCATCTTCCGGCCGATCGAGCAGATGGCGCAGACCATGCAGCGTGTCGAGACCGGCGAGATGGACTCGCGGGTCGGCCGCGTCGAGAGCCACGACGAGATCGGCCAGCTCGCCGGCCACCTCGACCACCTGCTCGACACGATCGCCGACAAGACCCGCGCGCTGGAGCGCTGGAACGCCGAGCTCGACGCCAAGGTGGCCGAGCGCACGCGCGAGCTGCAGGCGGCGCAGCAGCAGCTGGTGCGCAGCGAGAAGCTGGCGGCGGTGGGCCAGCTGACCGCCAGCATCGCGCACGAGGTCAACAACCCGATCGCGGTGATCCAGGGCAACCTCGACCTGGCGCGCGAGCTGCTGGGCGACGATGCAAGACGTGTCGGCAGCGAGCTGCGCCTGGTCGACGAGCAGGTCGAGCGCATGCGGCTGATCGTCACCCAGCTGCTGCAGTTCGCCCGCCCCAACGAGTTCGCCGGCTACGTCGACAACGTCGACACCGCGCAGGCGCTGGACAGCTGCCTGGTGCTGGTGGCGCACCTGCTGTCGCGCACGAACATCGTGCTGGTCCGGCAGCTGCACGCGACGCACCTGCCGGCGATCAACCGCAACGAGCTGCAGCAGGTGGTGGTCAACCTGCTGGTCAACGCGATCCACGCGATGCCCGAGGGCGGCACCTTGACGCTGACGACATCCGACGCCGGCGACGAGCGGGTCGAGATCGCCATCGCCGACACCGGCGGCGGCCTGGCACCGGAGCTGCTGGCCGAACTGTTCCAGCCCTTCGTCACTCGCAAGAAGGACGGCACCGGCCTCGGCCTGTGGATCAGCCGCGGCATCGTCGAGCGCTACGGCGGCGACATCCGCGCCGCCAACCGCGACGACGGGCTGGCCGGCGCGGTGTTCACGGTGGTGCTGCGGGTCGACGGCAAGGTCGGCTGACGCGGCGCGCTACTGCTCCAGCAGGTCGAAACCCTGCATCTCCACCTGCACGAAGGCACGGGTCAGGTCGGCCAGCGCCGCGTAGAGCCGCGCGCGCGGGTGCGCCTGCACCGCGTCGCACAGCGTCTCGACCCAGGGCTGCACATGGGCACGGAAGAAGCGCCGCTGCCGCTCGAGGTTGCACACCGCGACGTCGTCGCCGGCGATCAGGTAGCGCATCACCTCGAACACCGCAGCGATGTGGTCCTCGGTCTCGCCGCGGGTCTCGTCGCGCGCCAGGCCGAGCGCGGCCAGCTCGTCGCGCAACACCGCCAGCGGCTTCTCGTTGAGGAAGCCGCTCAGGTAGTACGAACCATAGAGGAACACCTCGGGCTTGCCGACGCCGAGGAACAGCGAGTCGTACTCCTGCGCCGCCGCGGCGAGCGTGCTGGCGCGCATCGCCGCCACCAGGGCGGCCCAGGGTGCTTCGAGGAAAGCACCCTGCTGCGGCGCCTGCGTCACCGCGACGCGGAACTGCTCGAGCAACGCCGCGTCGGGCGCCGCCATCCACAGCCGCGCCAGCAGGCCGTACAGCTCGGCGCGTGCCAGTTCTTCGCTGTCGTCGGCCGTCGCGAAGCTCAAGGCGGTCAGCTTGTCGTCGCTCATAGGTCGGTGATCTTCGTCTCGTTCGGGTTGCTGTAGATGTCGACCACGCGGCAGTCGCCGCACATCTGCAGGCGCTTCAGCGCGTCGCCCTGGAAGGCGCTGTGGCCGGAAAGTTTCGTCAGCATGTTCTCGATCGCCCGCAGCGTGCCGAAGGGCTTGCCGCACTGGATGCAGCGGTAGGGCTCGGCCTCGGCGAGAACGCGCGGCGCCTTGCGCGCCTTGCCGCCATCGGCCAGCCACAGCCGCGGCTGCAGCGTGATCGCAGCTTCCGGGCAGGTGGTGGCGCACAGGCCGCACTGCACGCAGTTCTTCTCGATGAACTTCAGCTGCGGCTTGTCCGGGTTGTCGGCCAGCGCGCTTTCCGGGCAGGCACCGACGCAGCTCAGGCACAGCGTGCACTTCGCGCCGTCGACCTGCAGCGTGCCGAAGGGCGCACCGGCCTTCGGCAACGCGATGGCCTCGGCAGCGGCCGGCGCCTGCGCGAGCAGGTGGTCGAGCGCGAGATCGAGCGTGGCGCGCTTGTCGGCCTGCGCCGCCAGCGGAGCCGGCTGTGCCACGCCCTGTGCCGGCGCAGCACGCAGCGCGAGGTCGAGCGCGGCCAGGTCGCGCGCATCGCGCGCCTCGATCAGCCGGAAATGTTCGCCCGCGTAGCCCAGGCCGGTGAGGATGGCCTGCGCCACCGCCATCTGCTCGGCCAGCGCCTGGCGGTACTCCGGCGCCTCTTCCTCGCTGAGCAGCACCCAGACCTGGCTGGCGCCGCCGGCGATCGCCGCCAGCCACAGGTCCAGCCCGACGCTCGCGGTGTGCCAGACGCCGACCGGCAGCACCCGCGCCGGCACGCCGCGCAAGGCCTTGTCGGTGCGCGCCGCGCGGCCGAGATCACCGATCAGCCGGGTCCCGGCGCCTTCGCTGTGCAGCAGCAAGGCCGCATCCCGACCACCGGCTTCGCGGTAGGCCGTCAGCAGCGTGCGCAGCCGCCGCCCCTGGTCGACCGTGCCGGGATAGCCGAAGGCCAGCGCGCCGCTCGGGCACACCGTGCTGCAGGCGCCGCAGCCCACGCACAGGTGCGGCTCGACGACGATGCCGCCGGCCGCCTCGCCCTTGGCCTTGCCCTTGCGCGACGCATCGCTGCGGATCGCCCGTGTCGAGCAGACCTCGATGCAGGCCGTGCAGCCGATCTGCTCGTTGCGGCTGTGCGCGCACAGCTTGGGCTTGTACTGGAAGAACTTCGGCTTCTCGAACTCGCCGGTCAGGCCGCGCAGCTTCAGCACCGCGTCGACCAGCCTGCGTTCGTCGGCGCCCGGGTGGAAGTAGCCCTGCGGCGGCTGGTGCATCGTGAAGGCAGGCGTCTCGCGCAGGTCCAGCACCAGGTCGAAGCCGGCCCGCACACGCTGCGGCGCACGCTGGAAGTCGATCGCCCCGGCGGCGTCGCAGACCTTCACGCAGTCGCGGTGGCTCTTGCAGGCCGACAGGTCGACCTGGTAGCTGAAGTCGATGGCGCCCTCGGGGCAGGCCGCTACGCAGGCATTGCAGCGCGTGCACAGGTCGAGGTCGATCGGGTTGCCGCTCTCCCACTCGGCCTCGAAGGCGCCGAGCCAGCCGCGCAGCGAGGTCAGGCGGCCGGCCTGCACGGCATGCTCGCGCTGCTGCGGCACGGCACCGCCGGGGCCGTCGAGCAGCAGCGTGAGCTCCAGCGCATCGGCCAGCAGGGTCGCGGCACGCTCGGCCGCATCGGCCCGGCCGATCACCAGGCAGCGGCCACCTGAACGGTAGCCGACGGTCGCCACCGGGTCGGGGTCCGGCAACTGCGCGGCGGCGATCAGCGCGGCGAGCTTGGGCCCGGCCTCCTTCGCGTCCTTGGCCCAGCCGCCGGTCTCGCGGATGTTGACGAAGCGGATCGGCCGCTCGGCCACCGGCAGCGTGCCCTCGGTCTGCGCGTTCAGTTCGAGGAACAGCCGGCTCTCCTGCGTGCAGGCGACCAGCAGGTCGTCGCCCGACTTGGCGGCGCGCTGGAACGCGCCGGCCTCGCGGCGGCACAGCAGCGTGTGGACGGTGTCGAGGCCGTCAGCGCTGGCCAGCGGCGTCTTCGCCAGCGCCCGGCTCACCGGGGCCAGGCTCTGCGGCGTCAGCGGCATCGTGCGATTGCAGTCGCAGATCAGCGTTTTCATGCGAGGAAGGATCCTGTGGTTCGGGGTCGGCCCGCGGCGCTTCGTTCGCCGCCTCAGCCGGCTTCTTCTCCTCGGCGAACAGGCCGAGGAACTGCGACTGCACCATCTGGCGCAGCATGCCCGCGGGCAGCGGGTCGGGCTTGCCGTAGTCGTCGATGTAGATGTCCAGCCCGTCCATCACGTTGAAGTGCGGGTCGCTGAACAGCGTCTTCAGCGCAGCGTTCTTCACCGCGGGGTCGACGTCGCGGGCGACGAAACGGCTGAAGTCCGAGGCCGGGGTCAGTGCGGCGGCGTCTTCCAGTGTCGGCGGCGGATCGGCAGCCGGCTCCGCGGCGTCGACGGCGGCGGGCGTTGCCTCGGGCACGGCCGGAAGCTCCGGAACGGCCGGCAGGGGCGGCGCCGGTTCGGCAGGCTCACGCCCCTCGCGCACCTGCGCCTTGCGCCGCGACCAGCGCGACAGGAAACCGCTGTCGTCGGTGCTCATCAGCGCCTCACGGCTTGCGCTGCCCCGGAGCCTGGAACGAGGCGGGGCGCTTGCGCTGCTTAGGTTCGGGCCTGTAGTGCTGGTCGGTGAAGGCCTGCAGCCACTCGCGCCACTCGGCTTGCAGCGGCACGTTGTCGACACGCTCCTGCGCGTCCAGCCGCCGCCCGGCTTCGTTGTACGACAGCGTCACCTGCTCCGGCCAGGCGCGCGACGGGTCCTCGTCGTCGCTGCGCCAGACGACGAACCACACCGGCGCGCCGCTGGACAGGTTCAGGTGATAACCCTCACCTTCGTCGGCGAACAGTTCGACCGTCAGCCCCGGATGCAGCGTGCGCTGCAGTTTCCCGTCCTCGCGCAGCACGCGCGGGACGCCGCCGAAGGCCGGCTGCATGGCCACCACCTCGACGATGCGGTGCCGCCAATCCTCCCAGCGATTGGGCTGGAAGTCGCGCTCCATCACGACGGCGACGGTGACCGACGGGCGCTCGGCGGTCATGGCCTGGACCTCAGGTGTTCTTCGAGATCGAGATGCTCGGGAACTTCGAGCTGAAGTCCTTGGCGCGCTGCGCGATCTTCACCGCCACCTGGCGCGCCACGCCCTTGTAGAGGCCGGCGATCTCGCCGTCGGGGTCGCTCACCACGCTGGGCCGGCCGGAGTCGGCATTGACACGGATCGACAGGTTCAGCGGCAGCGCGCCGAGGTAGTCCATCTGGTACTCCTCGGCCATCTTCCTGCCGCCGTCGGCGCCGAAGATGTGCTCGACATGGCCGCACTTCTCGCACACGTGCACCGCCATGTTCTCGACGATGCCGAGGATGGGCACGCCCACCTTCTCGAACATCTTGATGCCCTTCCTCGCGTCGAGCAACGCGATGTCCTGCGGCGTGGTGACGATCACCGCGCCGGTCAGCGGCACACGCTGCGACAGCGTCAGCTGGATGTCGCCGGTGCCCGGCGGCATGTCGATGATCAGGTAGTCGAGCTCGCGCCAATTGGTCTGGCGCAGCAGCTGCTCGAGCGCCTGCGTGGCCATCGGGCCGCGCCAGATCATCGGGTTGTCGGGCTCGATCAGGAAGCCGATCGAGATGACCTGCACGCCGTAGTTCTCCAGCGGCTCCATGGTCTTGCCGTCGGCGCTCTCCGGGCGGCCCTCGATGCCCATCATCATCGGCTGGCTGGGGCCGTAGATGTCGGCGTCGAGGATACCGACCGAGGCGCCCTCGGCAGCCAGCGCCAGCGCGAGGTTGGCCGCCGTCGTGCTCTTGCCGACACCGCCCTTGCCGGAGGCGACCGCGACGATGTTCTTCACGTTGGGCAGCAGCTGCACGCCGCGCTGCACCGCGTGGGCGATGACCTTGCTGGCGATGTTGACACTGACGTTCTCGACGCCGGCAACGCTGCGCGCCGCGGCGATCAGCGCCTTGCGCAGGCCGGCGACCTGGCTCTTCGCCGGGTAGCCGAGCTCGACGTCGAAGGACACGTCGCCCGCGTCGACCTTCAGGTTCTTCAACTGCTTCGTCGAGACGAAGTCCTTGCCCGTGTTGGGGTCGGTGACGGTCTTCAGCGCTTCGAGCAGCGCGGCTTCTGCGATCGGGGGCATGGTCGAAAGGGACTCGGTGGAGGCGGCCGAAGTGTAGCGAGCGACGAACAGCACCCCCGGCGCAGGGGTGCTGCGGGCCGACCCGCCCGCCCATAATCGGCGCTCCCAGCCGGATCGGCGGCGAGCCGGCGCGCGGACGAGTCCACGCCGCATGGAGGTATTCCATGGCCGACTTCACCCTCAGCGCTTCTGCTGCCGACAGCCTGGTCGGCGCCGCCGACGTGGCGGACAGCTTCTACGTCAACGCTGCCGGTCACCTGGTCGGCGCCGACACGGTCAGCGGCGGCAGCGGCGGCGGTGCGATCGACCGGCTGGTGCTCGGCGCGGCGGTGACGCTGTCCGGTTCGGCCTTCGCCCACGTGAGCGGCCTCGAGCGCCTGGTGTTCAACGCCGGCGGCGGCTCGACCGTGGGGCTGGCCGATGCGATGGTGGCGAGCAGCGACGCCGGCTTCTTCTCCGTCATCGGCGGGGCCGGCAACGACGTGCTGCTCGGCAGCGCGGTGACCAACACCGCGCTGCGCGCCAGCGGCGGCGGCGGCAACGACCAGTTCAGCGGCGGCGGCGGCGCCGACCGCATCTCCGGCGGCACCGGCAACGACACCCTGTCGGGCGGCGCCGGCAACGACAGCCTGTCCGGCGGCGACGGCACCGACGTGCTGCGCGGCGGCCTGGGCTCCGACCGGCTCGACGGCGGCGCCGGCAACGACACCTACGTGTTCGGCAGCAGCGAGCTGAGCAGCACCGACGTGGTCTCCGACGAGTCCGGCTCGGCCGACACGCTGGACCTGCGCACCGCCGGCGCGATCAGCTTCGGCGCCATCGCCGGCCAGGTCTCGGGCGTCGAGCGCTTCCTGTTCGGCAACAGCGCCGACTCCTTCGCTCCGGGGGCCGAGCTGGCCGACGACATGAGCGGCGGCGTGATGACGGTCGACGGCGGCGGCGGCGACGACAGTCTCGACGCGCGCGGCATCCGGCCGCTGATGCCCTTGTCCTTCGTGCTGCTGGGTGGGGCGGGCGCCGACACGATGTTCGGCGGTGCCGGCAACGACACCCTCGACGCCGGCACCGGCCTCGGTGCGATGGATGGCGGTGCCGGCAACGACGTGCTGATCGTGCGCAGCGCAGACCTGAGCGGCAACGTCGCGATCACCGGTGGCAGCAACGGCGCGAGCGCCGCCGCCGGTGACGGCGACCACCTGCGGCTGTCCGGCGCCGGCGACGTCGCCCTCGGCCAGCTGGCCAACATCACCGGCATCGAGATCGTCGACCTGGATGCCGGCGGCAACCAGATCGTCGTGCCCGATACGCTGGCCGCCGGCGTGTCGTCGATCTCGTTCGACCTGACCCTGATCGGCAGCGCCGAGGACGATGCCGTCGTGCTGACCTCGCTGGCGGCCGGCCGCGACGTCGTCGTGCAGGCCGGCGCCGGTGACGACACCGTCGTCGGCGGTGCGGGCGACGACACCGTCTACGCCGGCAGCGGCGCCGACACCATCACGCTGGGCACCGGCACCGACCGGGTGCTGTTCGGCGCCGGCGAGCTGAGCGGGCTGGATGTGGTCGGCGCGGACACCGGCGTGGCCGGGGACCGCCTCGACGTCACGCTGGTGGCCGACCGCACGCTCGCCGCCAGCGCATTCAACGGCGTCAGCGGCATCGACCAGTTCGTTTTCACCAGCGGCGCCACCGGCACGACGGCTGCGGTGAGGCTGCCGGGCAGCCTGGTCACGCAGAGCGGGCTCACCACGGTGTCCGTCAGCGCGACGGGCACCGGCAACCTGATTATCGACGGCCGCGCCGTCGCCGGCACCTGGACGCTGACCGGCGGCAGCGGCAACGACACGCTGTTCGGCGGCAGCGGCGTCAACACCTTGAACGGCAGCACCGGCGAGGACACCATCGTCGGCGGCGACGGCGGCGACATCATCGCGCTGGGCGGCACGACCGACCGCGACCTGGCGCTGATCACCTCGATCACCGACGGCACCGTGGACATCAACGGCACGCTCAGCGCCGGCGCACTGGCCGGCGCCGACCGGGTCAGCGGTCTGAGCCTGGAGGGCAACTACATCGCGGTCGACTGGCAGGACCTGGGCCTGCCGAACAGCACGACGCTGGTGCTCTCGGCCGGCCAGAACGTCGAACTCGGCTGGGGCGCGATCCGCCTGAACACCGCCGAGGAGATCGCCGGCAACGCCTTCGGCTCGCTGACCGCGGTGCGCGATGCCGTCGGCGCGCGCATCACGAACAACGCCGTGGGCGTGGACGAGCGGCTGATCCTCGTCATCGGCGGCGCCGACGAGACGCAGTTCGGCGTCTACTACTTCGAGGACCGCGACGACAACGCGACGATCGACGTCGCCGATCTGCTGGTCCTGCTGGCGATCGGCGACACCGACGTGCCGGCCGGGCTCGGGCCGGGCCGCGGCTTCACGATGACGAACTTCGATCTCTAGGGCCGCAGGCCCGGGCGACCGACGGCCGGCGGTGCGGCGCCTGCGGGGGCCGCACCTACAATGCAGCGCTGCCCGCTCGTTGCCTGCGTCATGCCCCGCAAACTCTTCGTCACCACCGCCCTGCCCTACGCCAACGCACCGTTCCACGTCGGGCACATGATGGAGTACATCCAGGCCGACATCTGGGTGCGCTACCAGCGCATGGTGGGCAGCGAAGTGCACTTCGTGTGCGCCGACGATGCACATGGCGCGCCGATCATGATCGCCGCCGAGAAGGCCGGGCTGTCGCCGCAGGACTTCGTGGCCCAGATCGCCGCAGGCCGCAAGCAGTACCTCGACGGCTTCCACATCGGCTTCGACAACTGGCACAGCACCGACGGGCCGGAGAACCACGAGCTGGCACGCGACATCTATCTGGCGCTGCGCCGCCAGGGCCTGATCGCGGTGCGCTCGATCGAGCAGTTCTACGACCCGGTCAAGGGCATGTTCCTGCCCGACCGCTACATCAAGGGCGAATGCCCCAAGTGCGGCGCGAAGGACCAGTACGGCGACAGCTGCGAGGTCTGCGGCGCGGTCTACACGCCCACCGAGCTGAAGAACCCGTACTCGACGCTGACCGGCGCGACGCCGGTGATGAAGAGCAGCGAGCACCATTTCTTCCAGCTGTCGTCGCAGCGCTGCATCGACTTCCTGCAGCAGTGGACACACGACACGGGCCGGCTGCAGCCCGAGGTGCTGAACAAGATCCGCGAGTGGTTCGCCACCGACGACGAAGGCCACGTCGGGCTGTCCGACTGGGACATCAGCCGCGACGCGCCCTACTTCGGCATCCGCATCCCCGACACCGAGGACAAGTACTTCTACGTCTGGCTGGACGCACCGGTGGGCTACCTGGCCTCGCTGAAGAACTACTTCGGCAAGACCGGGCAAGCGATTTCGACGCCTTCCTCGCCGACCCGGCGGTGGAGCAGGTGCACTTCATCGGCAAGGACATCACCTACTTCCACACGCTGTTCTGGCCGGCGATGCTGCACTTCAGCGGCCGCAAGACGCCGGACAAGGTGTTCGTGCACGGCTTCATCACCGTCAACGGCGGCGAGAAGATGAGCAAGAGCCGCGGCACCGGCATCTCGCCGCTGAAGTACCTCGAGCTGGGCATGAACGCCGAGTGGCTGCGCTACTACATCGCCGCCAAGCTGAACGCGAAGGTCGAGGACATCGACTTCAACCCCGACGACTTCGTCGCCCGCGTCAACAGCGACCTGGTCGGCAAGTACATCAACATCGCCAGCCGTGCTGCCGGCTTCCTCGCCAAGCGGTTCACCGGCAAGCTGTCGGCCGACATCGGCGTCGAGGGCCGCACGCTGCTCGATGCGCTGCGCGCGCAGCGCGGCGAGGTCGAGCGCCTGTACGAGGAGCGCGAGTACGGCAAGGCGCTGCGCGAGATCATGCTGCTGGCCGACCGCGTCAACGAGTACGTCGACACCCACAAGCCCTGGGAACTCGCCAAGCAGGCCGGCCAGGACGCGGTGCTGCACGACGTCTGCACGGTCTGCATCGAGGCGTTCCGCGTGCTGACCATCTACCTGAAGCCGGTGCTGCCGGCGCTGGCGGCGCAGGTCGAGGCCTTCCTGAAGGTCGTCGCCGATGGACTTCGCCGACGCCTCGCGCGCGCTCGGTGCGCATGTGATCGGCGAGTACAAGCACCTGATGCAGCGGGTCGACCCGGTGCTGCTCGACAAGCTGTTCGAGCCGCCGAAGGTCGAGCTGCCGCCGCCGGGCGGCGAGCCGCTGGCCGCCGAGATCAAGGTCGACGACTTCGCCAGGGTCGACCTGCGCATCGCGAAGATCGTCGCCTGCGAACATGTCGATGGCAGCGACAAGCTGCTGCGCCTGACGCTCGATGTCGGAGAGGGAAGGACACGCAACGTCTTCTCCGGCATCAAGTCGGCCTATCGCCCGGAACAGCTGGTCGGCAAGTTCACCGTGATGGTGGCCAACCTGGCGCCGCGCAAGATGAAGTTCGGCGTCAGCGAAGGCATGGTGCTGGCCGCCAGCCACGCCGACGAGAAGGCGAACCCGGGCCTCTACGTGCTGGAGCCCTGGCCCGGCGCAACGCCCGGCCTGCGCGTGCGCTGAGCGCTGGCGCTCTCCGCTTTCTTCAATAGCGTGTCACCGGCGGCTTGGCGCGCGCCGCCGATTCCTCCAGCGGCAACCGCACCGACACACGCGTTCCCCGGCCCGGCTTCGATTCGAGCTGCACGCTGCCGCCATGCGCGACAGCGACTTGGCGCACCAGTGCCAGGCCGAGGCCGGTGCCGTCGAAGTGCTTGCGCAGGTGCAGGCGCTGGAAGGGCTGGAACAGCTTGGGCAGGTCCTCGGCCTCGATGCCGATGCCGTTGTCGGACACGGTGATCACCGCCATGCCGTCCTCGCGGTGGGCGGTGACACGCACCGCCGGCGCGCGATCGGCGGGAACGAACTTCAGCGCGTTGGACAGCAGGTTCTGGAACAGCAGCGCCAGCAGCGACTCGTGCCCGCGCACCACCGGCAGGTTGCCGACTGCGACGCTGGCGCCACGTTCGCGGATGCGCCCGGCCAGCGACTGCATGACCTCCTGCAGCACGCGGTCGAGTTCGACGGCGTGGCCGGGGTCGTCGGCAGCGCGCTGCACGCGCACGTAGTGCAACACGTCGTCGAGCAGGTGGCGCATGCGCGAGCCGGCCCGCCCGACCAGGCTGAGCCAGGAGCGCGCCTCGGCCGGCATCTGCGCGCCGTGGTCGTGCTCGATCAGGCCGGTGAACTGCACGATGGTGTTCAGCGGCTCGCGCAGGTCGTGCGAGGCGATGTGCACGAACTGCTCGAGGCCCTCGTTGGCGCGGCGCAGCTCGGCGGTCGCGGCGGCCAGGCGCTGGTGGCTGTCGCGCATGTCGGCCACCGTCGCGGTGAGCAGCTGCGCCGGCACCAGCGCGGCGGCATAGGCGGTGTAGACGAAGACCTGCTGCCAGGCGGCACTGAACGGCGGCGGCACGAAGACGCCGCTGCCCAGCGCCAGCGCAACCACCAGCGAGACCAGCAGCACCATCAGCCAGCGCGGCGCTCATTTCCAGCACGATGGCCGCCAGCAGCAGCGGAACGCTGATGTAGACGAACGGGAACGGCACATGGGTCAGGCTCAGCAGCGTGATGCCGGCGGCGACCAGGCCGAGCGCGACCACCCGCCAGTCGGCCAGGTCGTGGCGGATCAGCGCCGGCCGGTCGATGCGCAGCACCATCACCAGCGCGAGCACCGAGACGCCACCGATCACCGAGCCCTCGTACCAGAGCTGCCACACCTGCCAGAACGGCCCCAGCGCCCTGGCCTGCGTCGCCAGCGCGCCGAGCGTGGCGCCGAGCAGCGGCGGCACGAAGCACGCCACAGCCGAGCACGCAGCAACATCGCGACAGGCGTGCGCAGCCCGCTGTGCACGATGCCGGAGCGGCGCAGCAGCACCGCGGCGAGCAGGGCTTCAGCGGCATTGGCAGGCAGGAAGGTCAGTGCCGTGACCAGACCGTAGTCGGTGGTCAGGTTGCTGGCCAGGTTGGCCAGCAGCGACGCCACCAGCAGGCCAGGCCAGCGCGGTGTCGCCGCGGTGGCCAGGAATCCGGCCGTCACCGCGTTGGCGAACCACAGGTTGGCCACCGATCCGGGCTGCCGAGAAAGTGCCAGCGACAGGCTCGCCGCCAGCGTATAGAGCACGGCCCAGCAGCAGGCACTCCATGAGGTGCGCGGGCGCGGCCCATACCGCCGTGCATCCGACGGGTCACGCCCGCCCGGCAGCAGCGGGCTGCGCACGGCGCTCATGCGGCTGCGCCCCGCACGACGCCGCCGGACGGCGACGGCGCCGAGTACGGCGGCGGCCAGCAGGCCAGCCGCCAGCAGCGCCCAGCCGGCGCGGCTGGCCCAGGGCGAGCGCGGCACCGCAATGTCCGCGCTGCCGATCCAGCGTTCGACCACGGCCTGCCGCCGGGTGGCCGGCAGCGCGCGGATTGCCGCGTCGAGCGCATCACGAAGCTCGGGCCAGTCCTTGCGCACCGCATAGCTGAGCGTGTACTCGAAATCGGCCGAGCCGGTGGCCCGCAGGCTGGGCATCGCATGGGTGCTGCTCACGTGGGCCAGGCTCGCCGCGTCGACCACCGCCGCCGCGAAGCGCCGTTCGGCGACGCCACGCAGCGCTTGCACGTCGTCGCTGACCGGCTGCCAGCGCACCGCCGGGTGGCGCGCCCGCACCACCGCCTCCACCGCGTAGCCCTGGCCGACGGCGACGTCCGCGCCGCCCAGCTGCGACCAGCGAGCGCGGCTCGGCGTCGGCGCGCATCACCACCAGCGCCGGCACCGACACATAGGGCAGCGTGAACGCCGCATAGGCAGCCCGCTCGGGCGTCGCGCGCAGCGAGGTGACCAGGTCGGCACGGCGCTCGCGCAGCGCATCGAGCTGCTGCTGCAGCGGCTCGTGGCGGCAGCGTCTCGATGCGCAGGCCGATGGCCGGCCGCAACAGCTCGAGCATCTCGATGGACAGCCCGTCGATGCGCCCGTCCTCGCGCTGGAACACGAACGGACCGTAGTCGCGCTCGGGCGCCAGCCGCACCGGCTGCGACGGCCCGGGCCAGCCGTCGGCGAACGCGCCGCCCGCCAGGGCAGCCAGCGCGCCGGCGGGCAGCAGCCGGCGCAGCCTCATCACCGCGGCAGCAGCTCGGGCAGCCGCTTCGCCTCGGCGCTGCCGAGCGGCTTGGTGACGTAGCCGCAGACGCTGTCGAAGGCTTCGGCGCGCCGGCGGTCGATCGGATCGGCCGACGAGGTCAGCATCACCACCGCCGGCGCGTGGCGCGCCCCGGATTCGGCCTCGTAGGCACGCAGGAACTCGAAGCCGTTCATGCCCGGCATGTTGATGTCCAGCAGGATCAGGTCGGCCCCCGGGCTGGACGGCGAACACAGCCACGCGAGCGCCTCGCGCGCCGATTCGAAGCTGAGGATCTCGCGCGCCGCGGCCGAGCGCTCGAGCACGATGCGCGTGAACAGCAGGTCGGGCTCGCTGTCGTCGATGAGCAGGATGCGGTCCAGCATGGTCGGCTCCGGGAGGCGCCATCCTATCGGCGAACACCCGCCTGTGCACGCCGATCGTCGTGGGGCTTGACGCGGCGCACCCGGCGCCGGACAGCCGAGTGGCATCATGCGGGCATGTCGTTTGCCTGGATCGTCGCGCCACGGGTGGCCCTGCCGTCACGCCGCCGGCGCTACATCGCGCGCATCCATCACGGTGGGCCTCCATCGAGCCGTCATTTCCGACGCCTCGCATCACTTATGGAGAACCCATGGTCCCTGCCCGTTTCCACCCGTTCCGCCCGCGGCTGCTCGACGCGCTGCGCGGCTACGACGCCACGCGGCTGCGCGCCGACATCGCCGCCGGCCTGACCGTCGGCGTGGTCGCGCTGCCGCTGGCCATGGCCTTCGCCATCGCCAGCGGCGTCAAGCCCGAGCAGGGCATCGTCACCGCCATCGTGGCCGGCTTTCTGATCTCGGCGCTGGGGGGCTCCAGCGTGCAGATCGGCGGCCCGGCCGGCGCGTTCATCGTCATCGTCTACGGCATCGTCGAGCGCTACGGGCTGACCAACCTGCTGATCGCCACCGCGCTGTCCGGCGTGCTGCTGTTCGCGATGGGGCTGTTCAAGCTCGGTGCGCTGGTGCGCTACATCCCGGTGACCATCATCATCGGCTTCACCAACGGCATCGCGGTGCTGATCGGGCTGTCGCAGGTGAAGGACCTGCTCGGCCTGCAGGTCGACAAGCTGCCGGCCGACTTCTTCACGCAGATCGGCGTGCTCGCCCGCCATGCGCACACGCTCAACCCGCATGCGCTGGCGATCGGCCTGGCCTGCCTGGCGCTGGTGGTGGCGTGGCCGAAGTCCTACACCATGCCGCTGGACAACGTCGGCTGGCGCCACCGCGTCTACCGCCTGGCCGCGCACGTGCCGGGCACCATCGTCGCGCTGGTGCTGGCGACGCTGGCCACCGCGCTGCTGAACCTGCCGGTGGAGACCATCGGCAGCAGGTTCGGCGGCATCCCGCAGAGCCTGCCCGACCTGCAGCTGCCGGCCTTCAGCTGGGAGAGCGCCAAGCAGCTGCTGATCCCGACGCTGACGCTGGCGATGCTCGGCGCGATCGAGTCGCTGCTGTGCGCGCGGGTGGCCGACAACCTCACCGAGCTGCCGCGTCACGACCCCAACCAGGAGCTGATGGCGCAGGGCGTCGCGAACATGGTCACACCGGCCTTCGGCGGCATCCCGGCGACCGGCACGATCGCGCGCACGGTGACCAACGTGCGCTCCGGCGCGAGCAGCCCGGTCGCCGGCATCGTGCACGCGCTGACGCTGCTGTTCGTCGTGCTCGCCGCCGCGCCGCTGGCCTTGCATGTGCCGCTGGCCGCGCTGGCCGGCATCCTGCTGTTCGTCGCCTGGAACATGGGCGAGTGGCGCGAGTTCGCCCGGCTGCGCCAGTTCAGCCTGCCCTACCGCACCATCCTGCTGGGCACCTTCTTCCTGACCGTGGTGTTCGACCTGACGGTGGCGGTGGAAGTCGGCCTGGTGCTGGCCTGCGTGTTCTTCATCTACCGCATGAGCACGCTGTTCCGCGTCGAGCCGCGTGCCGTCGACGACCTGCCACCCGGCGTGCAGGTGCGCGCGCTGTACGGCGCGCTGTTCTTCGGCGCGGTCGGCAAGCTGGAGGTGCTGCCGGCGCAGCTGGGTGCGGACACGCGCGCCCTGGTGCTCGACCTGCACCGGCTGATCTCGATGGACACCTCCGGGCTGGACGCACTCGAGCAGTTGCACAAGGCGCTGGCGCGGCGCGGCATCCGGCTCTGGCTGGCGGCGGTCAACGAACAACCACTGTCGCTGATGCAGCGCGCAGGCTTCGTGCACGAGCTCGGCGACGCCGGCATCGCACCGACGCTGGCCGAGGCGCTGCAGCGCGCGCGAGGCTGAGCGCGGCGCTCAGCGTTTCCAGGGCCGCCGCACGTCCGTGAAGGCCTGCAGCGCCGGCGCGCAGTCGGTGATCAGCGCCGCGCGGCGCGCCGCCAGCCAGCCCAGCGCGAACAGCGTGGCGGCATCGCGCGGCTCGACGGCTCGCAGGCCGGCCAGCGCGACGCCGACGTCGTTGAGCGCGCCGAGCCGCTCCTGCAAGGCCGCCAGCGCACGCAGGTAGCGCGCGACCTTCTTCGTGCCCCACAGCCCCTGCGCGAACTCGACGCCATAGCGCAGCCGCTTGACCTGCTTGCGCAGGCGGTGGCGGGCCTCGTCGTCGAGCGCGGCGAAGCGCCCGGCGGCCGCGACCACGCCACGGTGCCAGCGGTTGATGCGCGTCGTCAGGGGCGCATCGGCCGGCGCCTGTTCGACTGCCGCGGGCACAGGCAGCGTCTGCGCCATCACGTCGAGCAGCCAGGCCTGCACCGCCGGCGCGCGCACCAGCGCGGCCGGGTCCACCACCTCGCCGAGCGGCAGCGCCGGCGGTTGCAGCGTCAGCCCGGTGCTGGCCAGTGCCTGCGCCAGCTGCGCCTGCAGCGGCCCGGCGACGGCCGCGGCGTCGCGCGCCGCGCCGAGCGCACGGAACAAGGCCGCGGCCGGCTCGGCGAGCGCCTGCGTGCCGGCGTCGTCGCCGTCCAGCTCGAACAGGCGCAGCGCGCTGCGCACGCGGCGCAGGCCGACACGCAGCTGGTGCACATGCTCGTCGCCGAAGTCACCGCTGGCCACCTGGCTGGCGTTGATGGCCACCTGCTGCAGGCATTCGGCCAGCACGCCGCGCCGCGCCTCCGCCAGGCTGGCATCCTTCGCGAACACCACCGCCTTCGCCTTGCGCGCCGGCGCACGCGCCTCGCCGGCGGCCAGCAGCGTGCCGCGCTCGGCCTTGCTGCGGGTGTCCAGCCACAGGCCATGGCGTTGCACCCAGCTGCGCGCGGTGGCCAGCAGCGCCGCCGGCGAGCCGCGCTGCAGCTCGATCTCCAGCTCGCACAGCGGCAGCGAACGCTCGCCGGCCACGATGGTGCCCCGATCGAAGGCGAGCTCGAGTGTCGCGCCGCGTGCGCGCAGCACGCGCAGGCCGCGGCGCACGTCGGTGCGGTACTGGCACAACAGCGCCGTGGCGGGCCGCTCGGCCAGCAGCGCCTGCAGGCGCTCGCCGGCCGGCGTGCCGTCGTGCAGATGCGGCTCCAGCGGCGGCGGGGTGGCGGTGCGGCCGGCGCGGGGGACGTTGTGCTCGAGGCGCAGCATCGTGTCGCCGCTGCCGGCCTTCAGCGTCTGCACCCAGTGGCTGCCCTCGCGGCGCAGGCGCAGCGCGATGCCGGCCCGTGCGAGCTCGCGCGCCTCGGTGTCGAAGTAGGCCGCCTGCAGGCGTTGCACCACCGGCGCGGCAGTGCGCCCGGCCACCGCAGCGGCCACCGCCTCGCGCCGTGCCGGCGGCACCTGGAACTTCAACTCGATCTCGGTCATGACCCGATCGTGACAGAGCCACCCCGGCGGCTTGATGAAACTCCGGGCGTGCTGCTGCGATATGCTCGGCCGCGTCATCACGGCTCTCGAACAAGAAGTGGGATTCCTCGACGACCTCAAGCGCCAGGCGGAAGCCGCCAAGGCCGGACAGACCATCGACCTCGCTGCCGCCGAGCGCAACACGCTGCTGGCCGAGGCGGCCTGCAAGACCGTCTTCACCTACCTGGACACGCTGATCCGCCAGCTCGACGTGCTCAAGCCGGTGTCGAAGACACGCTACGTGCTCGACCGGCGCACCAGCTTCGAGCAGTTGCCGATGGTCGACCTGAAGATCGACGCGCGGCGCAAGAAGCTGCGCGGCAACGACGTGTACGAGTACATCGCGATGCACGGCCGCCTGCGCACCAACCAGAAGCAGGCGCTGGTGAAGGACTTCCTGCCCGACATCCAGCAGATCGACGCCCGGCTGCGCCAGGGCGGCGCACCGGTGCACGCCCAGGCGGTGCGCAACCCGGACAACAACAAGCTGCAGGAGATGCGCTACGAGCTGCTGGTCGATTTCGCGATCGCCGTGCACGTGACGCCCGAGCACGACCAGGGCCGCATCCACTTCAAGTTCATCAACTTCGACGGCTTCGAGACGGTGACGCTGGAGCTGCCGGCCATCGAGGTCGGCTCGACACGGCTCGACGAACTGGCCAAGTGGCTGCTCGGCGAGCCGCACCAGTTCTTCGCCGGGGCGCAGCACCTGCGCCGAGTCGAGGCCTGAGAGCTCAGCGCAGCCGCCCGCTGCGCGCCTGCTCGCGGGCGATCTCGATGAACTCCTGCACCACCTCGCGGGTGCGCGAGCCGCGCCGCCAGACCAGGCCGACGTCGATGGTCGGCACCGCGTCACCGAGGCTGCGCGCCTCGATGTGCTGCGCGTCCAGCGTCCACGGCCGGTAGAGGAAGTCGGGCAGGATCGCGATCGCCGCGCCGACCCCGATCAGCGAACGCACCGCCTCCAGCGAGCCGGTGCGCATCATCACCCGCGGCTGCAGGCCGTAGCGCGACCAGACCGCGCGCATCACGCCCTCGATGCGGTCGGCCTCCAGCACCACCTGCGGGTGCGATGCGCAGTCGGCCAGGCTCAGCGTCGGCTGGTCGGCCAGGCCGTGGCTGGCGGCCATCCAGACGCGGTTCTGCGAGCGCGTCAGCTCCTCGACCACCAACGCGTGCGGGTCGCCCAGCGCGTTGCTGACCATGATCGCCAGGTCGAGCTCGCCGTTGATCAGCAGGTGCTCGAGAAACGGCGGCGAGTCCTCCACCACCTGCACCTGCACCGAGGGGTGCGACCGCGCGAAGCGCGCGAACAGCTCGGCCAGGTAGTAGCCGGCGACCAGGCTGGTGACGCCGATCACCAGGTTGCCCGAGAGCGTCTCTGGGCCGGTCGTTGTCGACCATGCCGGCCTCGGCGACGGCCGACAGCACCTTGCGCGCGCTGGCCTGGAAACGATAGCCATGCTGGGTCAGCACCATGCCGCGGCTGCTGCGCTCGAACAGGCTGGCGCCCAGCGTCGCCTCCAGCTCCTGGATGCTCTTGGTCAGCGCCGACTGGGCGATGTTGAGCATGCGCGCAGCGCCGGCCACCGAGGCCGACTCGGCGACGGCGAGGAAGTAGCGGAACTGCTTGAGGGTGAAGTGGCGCTGCATCGAAGGACGAACTCCGGGTTGCACCGGATATCGAAAAAGGAGAACGACGGGGCTGCCAATATTGAACTTTCCCCGGCCGAGGTCAATGCGGAACACTGCGCCGTCCTTCGACCGGCGGGCTGTGCCCGCACCGGGTGGCGAAGGCGGCAACCTCACAAGGAGACCCGAACCATGAAGGCAGTCCATACGGCGCTCGTCGCCGCCGCCACGGCCGCATTCGCCACCGCCAGCCTGGCCCAGCAGCAGCCGCTGAAGGCGCTCGGCAAGGGCGAGGGCCAGGTCGACATCGTCGCCTGGGCCGGCTACATCGAACGTGGCGCCACCGACAAGAACTTCGACTGGGTCACCGACTTCGAGAAGAAGACCGGCTGCAAGGTCAACGTGAAGACCGCCGGCACCTCCGACGAGATGGTGGCGCTGATGAACGAAGGTGGCTTCGACCTCGTCACCGCCTCGGGCGACGCCTCGATGCGGCTGATCGCCGGCAAGCGTGTGCAGCCGATCAATACCGCGCTGGTGCCCAGCTACGGCAAGGTCGACGCGCGGCTGCAGAAGGCGCCCTGGCACCACGTCAACGGCCAGCACTACGGCGTGCCCTACCAGTGGGGCTGGAACGTGCTCATGTACAACACCAAGGTGTTCGGCGACAAGAAGCCGAGCTCGTGGAGCGTGGTCTTCGAGGAGCAGAACCTGCCCGACGGCAAGAGCAACAAGGGCCGCGTGCAGGCCTTCGACGGGCCGATCTACATCGCCGACGCCGCGCTCTACCTGATGAAGAAGAACCCGGCGCTGGGCATCAAGGACCCGTACGAGCTCAACGAGGCGCAGTACAAGGCGGCGCTGGACCTGCTGCGCGGCCAGCGCAAGCTGGTCGGCAAGTACTGGCACGACGCCTTCGTGCAGATCGACGACTTCACCAACGAGGGCGTGGCGGCCTCGAGCAGCTGGCAGTTCCAGGCCAACATCCTGGGCAGCAAGAAGGCACCGATCGCCACCGTGGTGCCGGTCGAAGGCGCCACCGGCTGGGCCGACACGACGATGATGCACGCCGAGGCCAAGCACCCGAACTGCGCCTACATGTGGCTGGAGCATTCGATCAACCCGAAGCTGCAGGGCGACCTGGCCGCCTGGTTCGGCTCGGTGCCGGCGGTGCTCGACGCCTGCAAGGGCAACAAGCTGCTCGGCGACGGCGGCTGCGAACGCCAGGGCCTGGGCTCGTTCGACAAGATCGCGTTCTGGAAGACGCCGACCTCGAAGTGCAAGACGCAGAACGACCAGTGCGTGCCGTACCACAAGTGGGTGTCGGACTACATCGCCGTCCTCGGCGGGCGCTGAGCGGCGGCACCTTGCTGACATGACCGCTGTCCGGCTGGCTGGCGTCTCCTGTGTGTTCGACGCCGGCGGCAAGCCGGTGCGCGCGGTCGATGGCGTCGACCTGGCGATCGAACGCGGTGAGTTCTTCACCCTGCTCGGGCCTTCGGGCTCGGGCAAGACGACCTGCCTGCGCATGATCGGCGGCTTCCAGCTGCCGACCACCGGCCGCATCGAGATCGACGGCGAGGACGTCAGCCGCCGGCCGCCCTTCCAGCGGCCGGTGAACACGGTGTTCCAGGACTACGCGCTGTTCCCGCACATGACGATCGCGGAGAACGTCGCCTACGCGCTGATGGTGCGTGGCGTCGACAAGGCCACGCGCCAACGCCGCGCCGGTGAACTGCTGGAACTGGTGCGCCTCCCCGGTGTCGGCGAACGGCGGCCGGCGCAGCTCTCCGGTGGCCAGCGCCAGCGTGTCGCGCTGGCCCGCGCGCTGGTCAGCGAGCCGAAGGTGCTGCTGCTCGACGAGCCGCTGGGCGCGCTGGACCTGAAGCTGCGCGAGCAGATGCAGAGCGAGCTGAAGCGGCTGCAGCGCCAGCTCGGCATCAGCTTCGTGTTCGTGACCCACGACCAGCACGAGGCGCTGTCGATGAGCGACCGCATCGGCATCTTCAACCAGGGCAGGCTCGAACAGGTCGCGGCACCTGCCGAGCTGTACGGCCGGCCGCGCACACGCTTCGTCGCCGAGTTCGTCGGCTCGGCCAACGTGATGCACGGCGCGATCGCGCAGGCCCATGGCGGCGCCGCGGCGGTGATGATCCGGCCCGAGCGGGTTCGGCTGGGCGAGGCCGCCGGCGCACGCGCCAGCGGCATCCTGGCGGAGGCGCAGTACTTCGGCGCCTTCTGGCGCCTGGCGGTGGAGGTCGAGGGTGGCGAACGGCTGATCGCCGACCTGCCGGTGGCGCTGCACGCCAGTGCGCCGGCACCTGGCAGCCGCCTGCAGCTGCACTGGGACGACGGGGCGGTGCATGTGATCGGTGAGCAAGCCGACAGCGGCGGAGCATCGGGGTGAACCACTCGCTGGCCGACCGGCTCTCGGCGCTGCTGGTCACGCGCCGTGGCCTGCTGCTGGCGCTGCTGCTGGCCCCGCCGCTGGCCTGGTTCGGTGTCGTCTACCTCGGCTCGCTGGCCAGCCTGCTGGCGCACGGCTTCTTCCGCCTCGACGACTTCTCCGGCCAGATCGTCTACGAGCTGGGCCTGTCCAACTTCCGCGAGATCTTCGCGCCGGCCAACCTCGACGTCGCGCTGCGCAGCATCGTGATGGCCATCGTGGTGACGCTGGCGAGCGCGGCGATCGCCTTCCCGATCGCCTTCTACATGGCGCGCCATGCGCGTGGCCGCGGCAAGGCGCTGATGTATGTCGCGGTGATGCTGCCGCTGTGGTCCAGCTACCTGGTGCGGCTGTACGCCTGGAAGCTGCTGCTGGCCAAGGAGGGCGCGATCTCCTGGGCGGCGCAGGCGCTGCACCTGCAGGGGCTGCTCGAACTGCTGCTGGCGGTGCCGGTGGTCGGCGGGCCGTCGCTGTCGTTCTCGCCGCTGGGCACCTTCGTCGTGTTCGTCTACATGTGGCTGCCGTTCATGATCCTGCCGATCCAGGCGGCGATCGAACGCATCCCGCCCTCACTGCTGGAGGCCTCGGGCGACCTCGGCGCCTCGCCGCGCCAGACCTTCCGCCAGGTGATCCTGCCGCTGGCGATGCCGGGCGTGGCCGCCGGCTCGATCTTCACCTTCTCGCTGACGCTGGGCGACTACATCATCCCGCAGGTGATCGGCAACTCGACGCTGTACATCGGCCAGGTGGTCTACCGCCAGCAGGGCGTGGCCGGCAACCTGCCGTTCGCGGCGGCGTTCTCGCTGGTGCCCATCGTCGTGATCATGGCCTACCTGTGGTTCGCCAAGCGCCGGGGGGCCTTCGATGCGCTCTGAGCGAACCACGCGGGCCCATCGCTGTCGCTGCGCCTGGCGGCCTGGGGCGGGCTGGCCTTCCTGCACGTGCCGCTGGCGCTGATCGTGCTGTACGCCTTCAGCGCCGAGGACAAGAGCTACGTCTTTCCGCCGCCGGCGCTGACCACGCAGTGGTTCGGCGTGGCGATGCAGCGCGACGACGTCTGGGCCGCGCTGACGCTGTCGGCCCAGGTGGCGGCGCTGGCCACCGCGATCGCCATCGTGCTGGGCACGCTGGCCGCCGGGGCGCTGGCGCGCACACGCTTCTTCGGCCGCGAGGCGGTCAACCTGCTGCTGATCCTGCCGATCGCGCTGCCCGGCGTGCTGACCGGCATGGCGTTGCGCTCGGCCTACCACGCGATGGAGATCCCGTTCTCGTTCTGGACCATCGTGATCGGCCACGCCACCTTCTGCGTCGTGGTGGTCTACAACAACGCGGTGGCGCGGCTGCGCCGGCTCAGCCCCTCGCTGATCGAGGCCTCGATGGACCTCGGCGCCAACGCCTTCCAGACGCTGCGCTACGTGGTGCTGCCGCAGCTCGGCTCGGCGCTGCTGGCCGGCGCGCTGCTGGCCTTCGCGCTGAGCTTCGACGAGGTCATCGTCACCACCTTCACCGCCGGCCAGCAGACCACGCTGCCGATCTGGATGCTGCAGGAGCTGATCCGCCCGCGCCAGCGCCCGGTCACCAACGTCGTCGCCGTCGTCGTGATCGTGCTCACCTTCATTCCCATCGTCGCCGCCTACTGGCTGACCCGCGCCGACGAGGAGCCGCAGCGCCGCTGACGGCCCGCCCCCTTTAGCCTCCCTTTCCGCCCGCCGAGGAGACACCATGGCCAACGCCACCATCGAATTCCCCACCGAACTGCTCATCGACCACCAGCGTGTGCGTGGCGAGGGCGCCGCCGAGCCCATCCTCAACCCGTCCACCGGCGAGCTGCTGTGCGAGGTGCGCGAGGCCTCGGCCGAGCAGCTCGCGCGCGCCACCTCGGCGGCGCAACGTGCCTTCGCCAGCTGGTCGCAGACCACGCCGGCCGAGCGCGCCGGCCTGCTGCTCAAGCTGGCCGACGCGGTCGAGCAGCGCGCCGAGGCGTTCGCCCGGCTCGAGTCGCTCAACTGCGGCAAGCCCTATGCACGCGCGCTGGGCGACGAGATCCCGGCGATCGCCGACTGCTTCCGCTACTTCGCCGGCGCGGCGCGCTGCATGACCGGCTCGATCGCCGGCGAGTACCTGGCCGGCCACACCAGCATGATCCGCCGCGATCCCGGTAGGCGTGGTCGCCTCGATCGCGCCGTGGAACTACCCGCTGATGATGCTGGCCTGGAAGACCGCGCCGGCGCTGGCGGCCGGCAACACGGTGGTGCTGAAGCCCAGCGAGCAGACGCCGCTGACCGCGCTGCTGTTCGCGCAGGTCGCCGCCGAGATCCTGCCGCGCGGCGTGCTCAACGTGGTCTGCGGCCGCGGCGCCAGCGTCGGCCAGCCGCTGGTCGAGAGCCCGCATGTGCGCATGGTCTCGCTGACCGGCGACGTGGCCACCGGCCGCAAGATCCTGCAGGCCGCCTCGGGCTCGCTGAAGCGCACCCACCTGGAGCTCGGCGGCAAGGCGCCGGTGATCGTCTTCGACGACGCCGACGTGGCCGCGGTGGTCGAGGGCGTGCGCACCTTCGGCTACTACAACGCCGGCCAGGACTGCACCGCCGCCTGCCGCATCTACGCCGCGCCGAAGATCCACGACCGGCTGGTCGCCGACCTGAGCGGCGCGGTGTCCACGCTGAAGATGGGTACGCAGGACGAGGACGGCGTCGAGCTCGGCCCGCTGATCAGCGACCGCCAGCGCAACCGCGTGGCCAGCTTCGTCGAGCGGGCGCAGATGGCCGGGCACATGGAGATCGTCACCGGCGGCCGGCTGCGCCAGGGCGGCGGCTTCTTCTACGAGCCGACGGTGGTCGCCGGCGCGCGCCAGGACGACGAGATCGTGCAGCGCGAGGTGTTCGGCCCGGTCGTCTCGGTGACCCGCTTCCCCGACGAGGAGCAGGTGATCGCCTGGGCCAACGACAGCGAGTACGGCCTGGCGTCGAGCGTCTGGACGCAGGACATCGGCCGCGCGATGCGCGTCGCCAAGCGGCTGCAGTACGGCTGCACCTGGATCAACACCCACTTCATGCTGGTCAACGAGATGCCGCACGGCGGGCTGAAGTCCTCCGGCTACGGCAAGGACATGTCGATGTACGCGCTGGAGGACTACACGGTGGCGCGGCACGTGATGGTCAAGTTGTAAGCGCCGGTGTGGGGGCGGCCGGCTAAAATCGCGCCCTTCTGTCCGAGCCCCCGCCCGCGCCATGCCGCTGTTCTGGAAACCCTACACCTCCGACGTCACCAGCTTCATCGAGCAGCTCAAGGCCGCGCGCCCGACGCTCGAGCAGGAGCAGCAGGCCGGCCGCGCGCTGCTGTGGGACAAGCGGGTCGACCGCGACGCCCAGGCCGAGTACAGCGACGCACGCGTGCCGCAGCAGCCCTACGTCTACCAGACCAAGGGCCAGTGAGCGATTCCGCGCTGGCACCGGAGGTGCCGGAGATCCCGCCGCCGACACCCGATGCGCAGGCCCTGCCGCCGGCGGTGGTCGACAGCGTCGCAGTGGCCCGCCTGTACGGCGAGCCGCTGTTCGCGATGCCGACCGACCTGTACATCCCGCCGGATGCGCTGGAGGTCTTCCTCGAGGCCTTCGAAGGCCCGCTCGATCTGCTGCTCTACCTGATCCGCAAGCAGAACTTCAACATCCTCGACATCCCGCTGGCCGACGTGACACGCCAGTACCTCGCCTACGTCGACCAGATCCGCAAGACCAACCTCGAACTGGCCAGCGAGTACCTGCTGATGGCGGCGATGCTGATCGAGATCAAGTCGCGCATGCTGCTGCCGCCGAAGAAGTCGGAAGACGGCAAGGAGCCGGAAGATCCGCGGGCCGAGCTGGTGCGCCGGCTGATCGAGTACGAGCAGATGAAGCTGGCCGCCGCCCGCCTCGACGCGCTGCCGCTGCTCGGCCGCGACTTCCTGCGCGCGCAGGTGACCATCGAGCAGTCGCTGGCGCCGCGCTTCCCCGACGTTGCCGCCGACGAGCTTCGCGCTGCCTGGGCCGACATCCTGCGCCGCGCCCGGCTGAACCAGCACCACACCATCACGCGCGAGCAGCTCAGCGTGCGCGAGCACATGAGCATCGTACTGCGCCGCCTGCAGGGCCGGCGCTTCGCGCTGTTCGAGGACCTGTTCGACACCACCCGCGGCCCGCAGGTGATGGTGGTCACCTTCATCGCGATGCTCGAGCTGGCGCGCGAACGCCTGCTCGAGATCACCCAGGCCGAGGCCTTCGCGCCGATCTACGTTCGTCTCGCTTACGAACCTGCCTGAATGGGGCACCCGGCGCCGGGGTACCGGCGCCACCCGCCGGGCGGGTTGCTCGTCGGGCTTGGGGCGGCCCGGCGCCCGACGAGTCGTCCCGCGTCAGAGCGGCTTGACGTTCAGCTTGAAGGCGATCATCGCGCGCAGCTTGTTCGGCACCACCGGCTTGAGCAGCAGGTGGAAGTTCTTCTCCTGCGCTTCCTTGTCGAGCGAGCTCATCGTGCTGCCGGTGACGACGATCGCCGGCACGGCGGCGCCGAAGCGCTCGCGCAGCGCGACGATCGCGTCGACACCGTTGCGGCCCTGCTCGAGCCGGTAGTCGACGATCAGCAGGTCGGGCCGCACGCGGGCCGGGTCGCTGGCGGCGGCCCAGGCGCTGCTCTCGGCGACGCTGTCGAACGCGGCGATCTGCGCGCCCCAGCCCTGCAGCAGCACCTCCAGGCCGCTGCGCACCGCCGGCTCGTCCTCGACGATGACGACCAGCCGGCCGGCCAGCGTCAGGCCCAGCGGCCCCTTGCTCGACGGCACGGCGACCTGTGGCGCCGGCTTGACGCCGGCCGGCAGCTCCAGCGTGAACACCGTGCCGCGCCCGGCCTGCGAGCGCAGCGTGATCGGCGCGCCCATCAGGTCGGCCAGCCGCTTGACGATCGCCAGGCCCAGACCCAGGCCCTTGCGCTGGTGCGCTGCCACCGCCGGCGTGTTGGGCACCTGGTAGAACTCCTCGAAGACCTTGGCCTGCTCTTCCTCGCGGATGCCCAGGCCGGAGTCCCAGACCTGCAGGATCACGCTGTTGCCGCGCGAACGGGCGGCGACCAGCACGCCGCCGTCGTTGCTGTAGCGGATCGCGTTGCTGACCAGGTTGCGCAGGATGCGCTCGACCAGCAGCGGATCGGCGTGCACCACGCGGTGCCCGCCGCGCAGGTTCAGCGCCAGGCCCTTCTCGAACGCGGTCGGCTCGAAGTGCAGGCGCAGCTTGCGCAGGATGTCGTCGACCTCGAAGGACTGCGGCCGCACCTCGACGCCGCCGGCATCGATGCGCGTGATGTCGAGCAGTTCGGAGAACAGGCCCTCGAGCGCGTCGACCGAGGCGTTGATGCTGTTGACGAGATGGGCCACCTCCGGCTGCTCGTGGGTACGCTGGCGCAGCGCCTCGGCGAACAGGCCCATCGCGTGCAGCGGCTGGCGCAGGTCGTGGCTGGCGGCGGTGAAGAACTGCGTCTTCGCGCGGTTGGCCACCTCGGCCTCCTGGCGCGCGGCCTCGGCGATGCCCTTCTCGACCCGTAGCTGGTCGAGCAGGTCGTCGGCGCGCAGCTTCAGATCCATCACGCGCTGCAGCGTCTGGCGGTAGTTGCGCGCAAGCACGGTGGTCAGCGTGATGATGATCAGCAGCATGGCGGCCAGGCGGACGCCATGCTCGTCGCCACCGGTGGCGATGCGCACGATCAGCGGCGCGAAGCACAGCGTCGCGTAGGCGAGGAACATGCGCGGCTGGTTGGCCAGCACCGGCACCGCGGCGATGCAGAAGGTGTAGATGACCAGGATCAGCCCGGTCTGCTGGATGCCCAGGCCGCGGGTGAAGAACAGCCAGCCCGACAAGCCCCAGGCGCCGGCCGAGCACAGCGTCAGCACGTTCCACCACAGCCGCCAGCGCGCCCAGTCCATCGTGCCTTCGTGGCGCCGCACCGCGGCCTGGAAGCGACGCGCCAGCACGACGCGCACCACCCAGAGTGCGACGAACAGCAGCATCCACGGCAGCATCACGGCCAGCGACAGGCTGCCCCAGAACAGCGTCATCAGGATGCCGAAACCGGCCACCAGGCCGAGCAGCGTGGCCGGCGTGTAGGCGTAGGCGGCCAGCGTCTCCTCGCCGAGCACCGAGTGGCGCGTCGCCGGCACGGCGTCGGCCGCCGGCGCCGCGACGCCGCTCAGCGGGTCGGGCTGCGCCATGCGTTGATGCCGCCCTTCTGATTCATCTGGCTGACCGCCAGTACGGCCTGCGTGCGCGAGCTGACGTTGAGCGCGCGCAGCACGGCGGCCACATGGTCCTTCACCGTCTCGACCGACAGGTTGAGGTCACGCGCGATCAGCTTGTTCGGCTTGCCCTGCAGCAGCAGCGCCAGCACGTCGGTCTGCCGCGGCGTCAGGCCGAGCTTCTCGAGCGGCGGCTGGGTCTGCACCTCGCCAGCCTCGGCCTGCTCGCGCACCACGCGCAGCGCATTCGCCGCGCCCTCGCCGCCGGCGCCGGCCGGCGCGGCGTCCGAGCCCATGCTCATCGGCGGCACGTAGATGCCGCCGGACATCACCACGTTGAGCGCCTCGAACAGCGCCTCGTTGCTGGAGCGCTTGGGCACGAAGCCCATCGCACCGAGGTCGACCGCGTGGATCACGTCGCTGCTGCGGTCGGAGGCCGACACCACCACCACCGGCAGCGCCGGATACTGGGCGCGGAACTCGGCCAGCACGTCGAAGCCGTGGGCGTCGCCGAGCGCGAGGTCGAGCAGCACCAGGTCGAAGTCGGAGGCCGCCTGCAGCGCCTCGCGACCTTCCTTCGCACTGCCGGCGCCGACCACGGTGACATGGTCGCCCAGACCCTGGATCACGGTCTGCAAGGCCGAGAGGATCAGCGGGTGGTCGTCGATCAGCAGCACCTTCATCGCGGCCTCCTCAGACGTAGCGGCGTGACAGCGACTCGGCCACGCAGACCGGCTTGGCCGAGCCTTCGCGTTCCATCGTCACTTCCATCGTGATCTGCGCGCCGCCCTCGATGGCCTCGAACGCGGCCAGCTTGAACACGCCGCGCAGGCGGCTGCCCACGGGCACCGGTGCCGGGAAGCGCACCTTGTTGAGCCCGTAGTTGACGCCCATGCGCACACCCCCGAGCGCGATCGCCGAGTCGGCCATCAGCGGCAGCAGCGACAGCGTCAGGAAGCCGTGCGCGATCGTCGTGCCGAACGGCCCGGCCGCGGCGCGCACCGGATCGACGTGGATCCACTGCAGGTCGCCGGTGGCACGCGCGAACTCGTCGATGCGCTCCTGGGTGATGGTGATCCACTCGCTCGTGCCGACCACCTGGCCGAGCTGCGCGCCGAACTCTTCCAGCGACGAGAACGTCCTCATGCATCCACCCAGTCGATGATCGGCTTCCATTGTTCGAGATCGCGCTCGAAGCGCGACGAGCTCACGTCCCACAGCGTCAGGCCGTGCGCGGCCAGGTGCACGTAGTTCTGCGTGTCGCGCAGGAAACCGAGCACCGGCACCTTCAGGCCCTCGACGAAGGAACGCAGCTGGTCCGACGAGATCGTGCCCTCGCGCACGCGCATGCCGACGATGGCGAACTTGACCTTGTCGCTGCGCCGGTGCGCCAGCAGCTCGCGCACGAAGGTGTGGGTCGCGTGGATGTCGAAGATGCTCGGCTGGATCGGGATGATCACCTTGTCGGCCAGCTTCATGACCTCGTCGAGCCGCTTGCCGTGCAGGCCGGCCGGGGTGTCCAGCACCACGTGGGTGGTGCCCTTGGGCGGGCGCACGATCTCGTCGTGGTGGGTCTCCCAGGTGCCGATGGCCGGCAGGTTCTTCGGCCGGATGGCCAGCCAGGTCAGCGCAGACTGCTGGCGGTCGACGTCGCCGAGCATCACGCCATGCCCGCGCGAGGCGAGGTAGCCCGCCAGGTTCGTCGACAGCGTGCTCTTGCCCACGCCCCCCTTGGGATTGGCCACCACGATCACCGGCATTCGGACCTCCGTCCTCTCGTCTGGTTGTTCGGCGTTTGCGGTTATGGTAACGGCAGGCCCTGACCCTCCCCATCCCCTGCAACCCGACGCCATGACCGAGCCTTCTGCCGAGCCGCCGCCGTCCGACGAGGCCACCGACGGCCCCGAGGTGCTGGTGCTGGTCGCCCACCCGCAGCTCGAGCAGTCGCGCGTCAACCGGGCGCTGATGCGCGCTGCCGGCGAGGTGGCTGCCGCGTCGAAGGGGCGCGTCGAGGTCGTCGACCTCTACGCGCTGTACCCCGACTACCTGATCGACGTGAAGGCCGAGCAGGCACGGCTGAAGAACGTCCGGCTGCTGGTCTGGCAGCACCCGGTGCAGTGGTACGCGATGCCGCCGCTGATGAAGCTCTGGCTCGACGAGGTGCTGGTCTTCGGCTGGGCCTACGGCCCCGGTGGCCATGCGCTGCTGGGCATGGACCTGTGGCTGGCGCTGACCACCGGCGGCGCCGACGAGTCCTACCGGCCCGAGGGCTACAACCGCTACTTCTTCGACGCCTTCCTGCCCCCGGTCGAGCAGACCGCCGCGCTGTGCGGCATGCGCTTCCTGCCGCCGCTGCTGCTGCACGGCGCCCACCGCGTCGGCCCGGCCGCGGTTGCCGAACATGCCCGCGTGTACGCCGAGCGGCTGGCGAGCTATCCCGCCTGGCCGGAGCTGGACGATCTGCCCGAGTGCCCCACCTGCGTGGTGCCGGCCTCGGCGCGGCCGCCGATGGAGGTCTCGCGCTGATGGAACACGGCTCCTGGCTGACCGGCAGCCTGGTCTACCTCGCCGCGGCGGTGCTGTCGGTGCCGCTGGCCAAGGCGCTGGGCCTGGGCTCGATCATCGGCTACCTGGCCGCCGGCATCGTGATCGGGCCCTGGGGCCTGAAGTTCGTCTCGGACCCGCAGGACATGCTGCACTTCGCCGAGTTCGGCGTCGTGCTGATGCTGTTCCTGGTCGGGCTGGAGCTGGAGCCGCGCCGCCTGTGGGCGCTGCGCCGGCCGATCTTCGGCTGGGGCAGCGTGCAGCTGTTCGGCTCGGCGGCGCTGCTGACCGGCGCCGCAGTGCTGTTCGGCGTCGACTGGCGCATCGCGCTGGTCGCCGCGCTGGGCCTGGCGATGAGCTCCACCGCGATCGGCCTGGGCGCGCTGGCCGAGCGCAACCTGATGGCCACCACTTCCGGCCAGAGCGTGCTCAGCGTGATGCTGCTGCAGGACGTGGCCGCGATCCCCATCCTCGCCTTCGTGCCGCTGCTGGCCGCCGGCGGTGTGCACGACAGCGGCAACGGCTGGCTGGGCGCCGCCAAGGCCGCTGGCGTGATCGCGCTGATCGTGCTCGGCGGCCGGCTGCTGCTGCGCCCCGCGCTGCGCTGGATCGCGCGCAGCAAGACGCCGGAGATCTTCACCGCCGCCGCGCTGCTGCTGGTGGTGGCCACCGCCGCGCTGATGCAGTCGGTCGGGTTGTCGATGGCGCTGGGCGCCTTCCTCGCCGGCGTGCTGCTCGCCGAGAGCGAATACCGCCGCGAGCTGGAAACCGACATCGAACCCTTCAAGGGCCTGCTGCTCGGCCTGTTCTTCATCGCCGTGGGCATGAGCATCGACTTCGCGGTGGTGCTGGCGCAGCCGCTGCTGATCGCCGCCATCGTCGCCGGCTTCCTGCTGCTGAAGGCCGCGGTGCTGTGGGCGATGGGCCGCGCGATGCCGATCCCGAGCGGCGAACGGCCGCCGTTCATCATCCTGCTCGCCCAGGGCGGCGAGTTCGGCTTCGTGGTCTTCCAGACCGCCGCCGGCGCTGGCGTGATCGACGCGCCGACGTCTTCGCTGCTGGTCGCCGCCGTGGCGCTGTCGATGCTGCTGACGCCGCTGATCCTGTTGCTGTCCGACCGCTTCTGGGCGCGCCGCCACGCGGCGCAAGCCGCGCCGGCAGACTACGACAGCATCAGCGACGCCGATCATGCGCCGGTGATCATCGCCGGCTTCGGCCGCTACGGGCAGATCGTCGGCCGGCTGCTGTTCGCCAACGGCTTCTCGGCGACGGTGCTGGAGCACGATGCCGAGCAGGTCGAGGCGGTGCGCCGCTTCGGCTGGCCGGTCTACTACGGCGACGCGACACGCCTCGACCTGCTGCGCAGCGCCGGCGCCGACTCGGCCCGTGTGTTCGTGCTGGCGATCGACGACGTCGAGCAGAGCATCGAAGTGGCACGGCTGGTGCGCGAGCACTTTCCGCGGCTGCAGATCGTCGCGCGGGCGCGCAACGTCTCGCACTACTACCAGCTGCGCGCCCTCGGCATCGAGGCCGTCGAGCGCGAGACGCTGGACTCGGCGCTGATGAGCGGCCGCAGCGTGCTGGAGCGGCTCGGCTTCGAGCGCCACCAGTCGCGCACGATGGCGCTGCGCTTCCGCCAGCACAACATCGAGCTGGTCGAGCAGATGCGCCAGCACTTCGGCGACGAGGCCAAGCTGATCGCCATCGCCAAGCAGGGCCGCCAGCAGCTCGAGGAGCAGTTCGCCCGCGAGCGTGCGGAGGCACGCGAGCGCCACGCGCGCGCCGGCTGGACCGAGCAGGACGGCGAGCGCGTCGACGGCAGCCCTTAGGCCGGGCAATCCCTTTCTCGGCAAATGCAATTGCATTTGCAATAAGATGGCGGCATGGAACCACGCCAGACCCGCCAGAAGCAGGCCGTGCTGCGCTCGCTCGTCGAGAGCGGCCGCTCGCTGGCGCCGGCCGAGATCCTTGAACTGGCGCGTTCCGACGTGCCGACGCTGAACCTGTCGACCGTCTACCGGCAGCTGCGCACGCTGCACGAGGAGTCGCAGGTGGTGAAGGTCGACCTGCCCGGGCAGGCGGCCCGCTTCGAGGCGCCGTGCACGCACGACCACGCCCATGCGCGTGACCACGCCGGGCACCACCATCACCATTTCCATTGTGTCGCCTGCGACCGGGTGTTCCCGATCCACGCCTGCCCGGGCGGCATCGAGCGGCTGGCGCCGGCGGGCTTCCGCGTCGAGCAGCACGAGCTGACGCTGCGCGGCCGCTGCGCCGATTGTGCGAAGGCGGCGCGATGAGCCACGAGCACGCGCACAGCCACGCGCACCCGCATGTCCATGCGCATGGCGAGGCGCACGAGCATGCGCATGGACATGTGCACCAGCCGGCGCGCAGCGCCAGCGAGGATGCGGTCAGCGTGCTGATGCAGGGTGCCGCGGCGCGCATCGGCGCGGCCGCGGTCGCCATCGCACTGCTGTGGGCCTGTGTCGCCTGGGCGCTGTCGGACCTCGCATCATGAGCGAGCAGCGCCGTCCGCCTCGTCGACCTGACGGTGACGCACCAGCGCCACCCGGCCGTGCACCACCTCAACGGCGAGATGGCGATCGGTTCGCTGACCGCCGTGATCGGGCCGAACGGCGCCGGCAAGAGCAGCCTGCTCGACGCCGTGGCGGGCCGGCTGCCGGTCAGTTCGGGGCACATCGAGATCGCGCCCGAGCTCGCCGGCCGCATCGCCTACCTGCCGCAGCAGTCGCAGATCGACCGCAGCTTCCCGCTCGGCGTGCTCGACCTGGTCTCGCTGGGCCACTGGCCGCGCCGCGGCGCACTCGGCGCGATCGACCGGCCGCTGCGCGACGCCGCTCGCGAGGCGCTGGCCTCGGTGGGCCTCGCGGGCTTCGAGCGGCGGCGCATCGGCGAGCTGTCGGTCGGCCAGTTCCAGCGTGTGCTGTTCGCGCGCGTGCTGCTGCAGGACGCGCAGCTGATCCTGCTCGACGAACCCTTCAACGGCATCGATGCGCGCACCAGCGCCGACCTGCTGGCGGTGGTGCGGCGCTGGCACGGCGAGGCGCGCACGGTGGTCGCGGTGCTGCACGACATGGAGCTGGTGCGCGAGAACTTCCCGCAGGCGCTGCTGCTCGCCCGCGAGGCCGTGGCCTGGGGCCCGACCGCGCAGGTGCTGCGTGCCGAGAACCTGTTCCGCGCCCGCCAGATGGCCGAGCGCTGGGACGAGTCGGCGCCGGTGTGCCAGCGCGCCTGAGGGCCCGACCATGGGCTTGTACGAGCTGCTGATCCAGCCCTTCGCCGAGTTCGGCTTCATGCGCCGTGCGCTGGTCGCCTGCGCCGCGCTGGCGCTGGGCAGCGCGCCGATGGGCACGCTGCTGGTGTTGCGTCGCATGAGCCTGATGGGCGACGCGATGGCTCACGCGGTGCTGCCCGGCGCGGCGATCGGCTTCGCGCTGGCCGGCTTCTCGCTGCCGGCGATGGGCGCCGGCGGCCTCGCCGCGGCGCTGCTGGTCGCGGTGCTGGCCGGCTGGGTGACCCAGGTCACCACGCAGCGCGAGGACGCCAGCTTCGCCGCCTTCTACCTGATCGCGCTGGCCGCCGGCGTGCTGATCGTCTCGACGCACGGCAGCCCGGTCGACCTGATGCACGTGCTGTTCGGCAGCATCCTGGCGGTCGACGACATCGCGCTGCTCAGCGTCGCCGGCGTCGCCAGCGTGACGCTGCTGGCCGTCGCCGCCGCCTACCGGCCGCTGCTGGCAGCCAGCGTCGACCCCGGCTTCCTGCGTTCGGTCGGCGGGCACGACCGTGCGCTGCACTTCCTCTTCCTGACGCTGGTGGTGCTCAACCTCGTCGCCGGGTTCCAGGCGCTGGGCACGCTGATGGCCGTGGGCCTGATGATGCTGCCGGCCACCGCCGCGCGCTTCTGGGCCCGCGAGGTGTGGAGCCTGGCCCTCGCGGCGACGCTCATCGCGCTGGCCAGCGCCGTCGGCGGCCTGCTGCTGAGCTACCACCTGCAGCTGCCTTCAGGCCCCGCCATCGTGCTGCTGGCCGGCGTCGCCTACCTCGCCTCGCTGGCGCTGGGCCGGCACGACAGCCTGCGCGCACGCCACGCCGCACAACGCGCCCACCGGGTCGCCTGAACCATGCGCCGCATCACTCGTTGCGCTGCTGCTCGCCGCACTGCTGCTCGCCCTGCCGCTGCACGCGCAGACGACACGGCCGCTGCAGGTCGTGGCCACGTTCTCGATCCTCGCCGACATGACGCGCGAGGTCGCCGGCGACGCCGCGCAGGTGCACAGCCTGGTCGGCGCGAACGCCGATGCCCATGTCTTCGAGCCGACGCCGGCCGACGCGCAGCGCCTCGCGCGTGCCGACCTGGTGATCGTCAACGGCCTGCACTTCGAGGGCTGGATCGAGCGCCTGGTGCGCAGTTCGGGCTACCGCGGCCCGCTGGTCGAGACCACGCGCGGCATCGAGCCGCGGCGCGCCGGCCGCGGCGTCGACCCGCACGCCTGGCAGAGCCTGGTGCACGCGCAGCGCTACGTCGAGAACATCCGCGCCGCGCTGGTCGCCGCGGCGCCGGCGCGGGCTGCGGCGATCGATGCACGCGCTGCGGCTTACCGCCAGCGGCTGGCGGCGCTGGACGCCAGCGCACGCACCGCGTTCGAGGCGATCCCGCGCGAGCAGCGCCGCGTGGTCAGCACGCACGACGCCTTCGGCTACCTCGGCGAGGCCTACGGCATCACCTTCATCTCGCCGCGCGCCTGGAACACCGACAGCGAGGCGTCCGCAGCCGCCGTCGCCCACGTGATCCGCCAGGTGCGCCAGCACCAGGCGCGGGCGCTGTTCGTCGAGAACATCACCGACCGGCGCGCGATCGAGCGCATCGCGCAGGAGACCGGCGCGCAGGTCGGCGGCACGCTGTACTCCGACGCGCTGTCGGCACCCGGCGCCGGCGCCGACAGCTACCTGCGCCTGTACGAACACAACGTGAAGGCGATCGCCACGGCGTTGCAGGCGGCCGCGACACGCTGACGACGGAGTCCCCTTGCAATGAAGCGTTGCCTGCTCGACCCTGGCCCTGCTCGCCGCCACGCCCAGCTGGGCCGGAGCGCCGCATGTGCACGGCGCCGCCACGCTGGACGTGGCGGTCGAGGCCCGACGCCTGACGATCGCGCTGGACACGCCGCTGGACGGGCTGCTCGGCTTCGAGCGCGCCCCGCGCAGCGATGCCGAACGGCGTGCGGCCGAGCAGGCCGTCGCGACGCTGCGCACCGCCGACACCCTGTTCGCCATCGACCCGGCGGCCGGGTGCCGGCTCGTGTCGGTCGAGCTGGTGTCCGCGGCGCTGAAGCTCGGCCCGGCAGCGGCGGCGAAGGACGACGGCCATGCCGATCTTGAGGCCGAGTTCAACTTCGACTGCGCTCGCGCGCCGGCCTTCGTCGAGGTCGGCCTGTTCAAGGCCTTCCCGCGCATCGCCCGCCTGGACGTGCAGACCGCGACAGCCGCCGGCCAGCGCAAGCTGTCGCTGACACGCGCCGCAGCGCGCATCGAACTGGGCCGCTGAGCCGCATGATCGAGCTGCGCGACGTCCGCTTCGCCTGGCCCCGCGCGTCGAGCGACTGCATTGCCATCGACGCACTCGACATCGGCGCCGGCGAGACGCTGTTCCTGCACGGCGCCAGCGGCTGCGGCAAGAGCACGCTGCTGTCGCTGATGGCCGGCGTGCTGACGGCGCGCTCCGGCACGGTGACGCTGGCCGGCCGCTCCTGGGCCGGCATGTCGGGCAGCGCGCGCGATGCCTGGCGCGCCGAGCATGTCGGCTACCTGTTCCAGCAGTTCAACCTGCTGCCCTGGCTGAGCGTGCTCGACAACGTGCTGCTCGGCTGCCGCTTCTCGCGCGGGCGTGCGCAGCGGGCGAGCCAGCGCGGCGGCACGCCGGCAGCGCAGGCCCGCACGCTGCTGCAGCATGTCGGCATCCCCGACGACGCCTGGCCACGCGCGGCGCGCGAGCTCTCGGTCGGCCAGCAGCAGCGCGTCGCCGCGGCACGCGCGCTGATCGGTGCGCCGCCGGTGGTGATCGCCGACGAACCCACCTCGGCGCTCGACTCGGCGCTGCGTGACGGCTTCATGGACCTGCTGCTGCGCGAGTGCCGCGACACCGGCAGCACGCTGGTGTTCGTCAGCCACGACGAGCGGCTGGCCGCGCGCTTCGATCGCACGCTGTCGCTGCCGGCGCTCAACCGCGCCATGCAGGAGGTCGTGGCGTGACGGGGTTGCTGAAGCTTGCTGCGGCCAGCGGCTGGAACCGCCGCGGCACGCTGGCGCTGGTCGTGCTGTCGATCGCGCTGGCCACGCTGCTGCTGCTGGCCGTCGAGCGGGTGCGGCTGGACGTACGCGAGAACTTCTCGCAGGCGGTCAGCGGCACCGACCTGGTGGTCGGCGCGCGCACCGGGCCGGTCCAGCTGATGCTGTACGCGGTGTTCCGCCTCGGTGGCGCGACCAACAACATCCGCATGGACAGCCTGCGCGCGATCGCGCAGCACCGCGCCGTGGCCTGGGTGGTGCCGCTGTCGCTGGGCGACTCGCACCGCGGCTTCCCGGTGCTGGGCACGACGAAGGACTACTTCGAACACTTCCACTTCGGCGACCGGCAGGCCCTGCAGTTCGCCCAGGGCCTGCCGTTCAGCGGCGACCTCGACGGACTTTACGGTGCAGTGCTCGGAGCCGAGGTCGCCCGTTCGCTGCACTACACGCTCGGCCAGCGCCTCGTGCTGGCCCATGGCGGCGGCGCCTTGCCCGGCAGCGAGCATGCCGACAAGCCTTTCACCGTGGTCGGCATCCTCGCGCCGACCGGCACGCCGGTGGATCGCACGGTGCACATCAGCCTGCAGGCGCTGGAGGCGATCCACCTCGACTGGTCGGCCGGCGTGCCGATGAAGGGCCTCAGCATCCCCGCCGAGCAGGCTCGCAAGTTCGACCTCGAACCGAAGCAGGTGACCGCCGCGCTGGTCGGCCTGAAGGGCCGCGCCGCGGTGTTCGCCGTACAGCGCTTCGTCAACGAGTACGAGGGCGAGCCGCTGCTGGCGGTGCTGCCCGGCGTCGCGCTCGACGAACTGTGGAGCGTGGTCGGCGTCGGCGAGTCGCTGCTGCTGGCGTTGTCCGGGCTGGTGGCGCTGGTCAGCCTGGCCGGGCTGGTCGCCACCGTGCTGGCCGGGCTCAACGAACGGCGCCGCGAGCTCGCGGTGCTGCGCGCGGTCGGCGCCGGGCCGCGCCATGTGCTGCTGCTGCTGGCCGCCGAAGGCCTGCTGGTCACGCTGGCCGGCGTCACGCTGGGCCTGCTCGCCTGCTGGGCGCTGGTCGCGCTGGGTGCACCCTGGGTGCAGGCCCGTTACGGCATCGCACTGAACCTCGCCGCGCCGAGCGCCTCTCAATGGCAGTTGCTGGCCGCGGTGCTCGGTGCCGGGCTGCTCTCCAGCCTGGTGCCGGGGCTGCGCGCCTACCGTCTCTCGCTGGCCGATGGCCTGGCACCGCGGAGTTGACCCGAGGAACCGACATGACGATGAACAGGACCCTGATCGCGCTGCTCGCCGCCGGCCTGCTGGCGCTGCCGACGGCGCAGGCGCAGGACAAGGGCTCGGCCAAGCCGCCGGCAGCGCGTGCCGGTTATGCCGAGATCAGCTGGGACGACCTGGTGCCCAAGGACTGGGACCCGCTGAAGCAGTTCAAGGACATGAACTTCGGCGTGCTCAACGACGCCGACCCGCGCGCCGCCGCGGCGCTGAAGAAGATGCGCGAGGTGTGGGACAACGCGCCCACCAACAACGCGATGGACGGCCGCACGATCCGCATCCCCGGCTACGTGGTGCCGCTGGAGGAAGGCAAGAACGGCATGACCGAGTTCCTGCTGGTGCCCTACTTCGGCGCCTGCATCCACACGCCGCCGCCGCCGTCCAACCAGATCATCCACGTCAAGCCCAAGGAGCCCGCCAAGGGGCTGAAGTCGATGGACGCGGTGTGGATCGACGGCACGCTGAAGACGCTGCGCTCCGACACCTTCATGGGCGCCAGCGGCTATCGCATGGACGCGGTCGGCTTCGAGCGCTACGTCGAGAAGCCGGCGAAGTAGCCTCGCCGGGTCACTTCAGCCCGTCCCACAGCAGCTTCGCGCCGGTCAGGAACATGCCGGCGTAGGCGAGCCGGTAGAACCAGCGCGAGTCGATGCGCTGCGTGGCCCGCACGCCCAGCCACACGCCGATCGGCGCCAGCGGCATCAGCACCAGCGAGGTCGCCATGTTGCGGACGTCGATCAGGCCCAGCCAGGCATAGGGAATCCACTTCGACAGGTTGACGGCGGCGAAGAACACCGCGGCGGTGGCCGCGTAGCGCATCGGGTCCAGCCGCAGCGGCAGCACGTAGGCGTTGTACGGCGGGCTGCCGGCATGCGCAACGAAGCTGGTGAAGCCCGAGGCGATGCCGAGCACGAAGCCCAGCGGCTTCGGCGGCGGCGGGTGGTCGGCACGCGGCGGGAACAGCAGCCGCTGGGCCAGGAACAGCAGCGTCAACGCACCCACCACGGCCGCCACCGTCTTCGTGCCGAGCACGCCGAACAGCAGCGTGCCGACCACGGTGCCCAGCAGTCCGGCCGGCAGCAGCAGGCGCAGCAGCGCGGAGTCGCGGTGCCGCCACAGTTGCTGCAGCCCGGTGGCATCCATCACCGCCAGCAGCGGCAGCATGATCGCCGCCGCCTGCGGCACCGGCACCGCCAGCGCCATCAGCGGCACCGCCAGCGAGCCGAAGCCGCCGAGGAAGCCGCTCTTGGACAAGCCCATCATCAGCACCGCCGGCACGGCCACGGCATAGAAGGCCGGATCGTGGATCAGCGGCCAGTCATTCCATGCCGTCATAGGGCGACAATTGTGCGATGTTTGCCCCTTCCCAGAACGACGTGCGCCGCTTCTTCTGCGAGACGCACCGCAAGGCCCGCGACGGCAGCCCGCTGACGCCGATGGAGACCCTGGCCGCCGACTGGATCGCCGAGCACCCGGAGTACCACGCCGAGCTCGACGACCTGGACGCCGCGCTGGCCGCCGTCTACGAGGTGGAGGGCGGGCGCAGCAATCCGTTCCTGCACCTGTCCATGCACCTGACGATCAGCGAGCAGGTCTCGATCGACCAGCCGCGCGGCATCAAGCAGGCCTTCGTGCTGCTCGCCACCAAGCTCGACTCCGGGCACGAGGCGCAGCACCAGGTGATGGAGTGCCTGGGCGAGATGATCTGGGCTTCGCAGCGCAGCGGGCTGCCACCCGACGGCGAACGCTACCTCGAGTGCGTGCGGCGACGGGCGACGCGCTGAGCCTGCTCAGGACGCCGTGGCGGGCTGCGGCGCGCTGGGCCTGGCGGGCGGCTTGGCAGGCGCGGCGGCGCCAGCGCCGATGGACATCGGCTGGCTGGCGATCAGCGTGGTCTGGCGCGTCTCGCCGAACAGCGAATTGCGGAACACCGAAGCCTCGCCCCGGTCACCGATCGCCCACAGCAGCAGCGCACGGGCCGACATCGGCTTGGCGAACAGGAAGCCCTGCAGCTCGTCGCAGCCCATCTCGGCGAGGATCTGGTGCTGGCGCGGGTTCTCCACGCCCTCGGCGACCACCTTCAGGCCCAGCGCATGGGCGAGCCCCAGCACCGCCTCGACGACGGCACGGGCGTCGGGGCTGTGCTCCAGGTCCTGCACGAAGCTGCGGTCGATCTTCAGTTCCTCGGCCGGCAGCTTGCGCAGGTAGGCCAGGCTGGAATAACCGGTGCCGAAATCGTCGATCGACAGGTGGACACCCAGTTCGCCGAGGCGCCGGAAGGTCTCCTGCGTCGCGCGGGTGTCCTCCATCGCCGCCGTCTCGGTGATCTCGCAGGTCAGCAGCGAGGGGCGGATGCGGTGGCGCTTCAGCGCCTCGGTGATGCGGTCGACGATGTCGTCCTGGCGCATCTGGTAGGCCGACAGGTTGATCGCCACGCGCATGCGCAAGCCCTTCTCGCGCCAGGCACGGGCCTGGCGGCAGGCCGCCTCGATGACCCAGTCGCCCAGCGGGCCGATCAGCCCGGTGCGCTCGGCCAGCTGGATGAACTCGCCCGGCATCACCATGCCGAGCTTGGGATGGTTCCAGCGCAGCAGCGCCTCGGCAGCGGTGACCTTGCCGCTGCGTGCGTCGATCTTCGGCTGGAAGTACAGCTCCAGCTGGTCCTGTGCGATGGCACGCTTGAGGTCGCGCACCATCTCGAAGTTCTGCTTCGCGTCCTGGTCCATCTCCGGCGAGAAGAACGCGTGGCGCGTGCCGCCCGAGCGCTTGGCGGCATACATCGCGGCGTCGGCGCGTGCGATCAGCTTGCCGGCGCGGCAGCCGTCCGGGTACATCGCGATGCCCACCGAGCAGGAGATATTGACCTCGCGGTCCTCGACCTTGTAGGGCCGGCTGAGGATCTCGATCAGCGCGCGTGCCACCTTGGCGACCGACTCCTGCGAGGAGATCGCCGGCATCAGCAGCAGGAACTCGTCGCCGCCGACACGTGCGGCCACGTCCGAGCCGCGGGTGATCGAGCGCATGCGCACGCCGACCTGTTCCAGCACGCGGTCGCCGCAGGCATGGCCGAAGGTGTCGTTGACCGGCTTGAAGCCGTCCAGGTCGATGAACAGCACGGCCATCTTGCCGCGCTTGGCATCGGCGCGCTTGGCCGCGGCGGCGAGGCGCTCCTCGAAGAACTGGCGCGTCGGCAGGCCGGTGAGCACGTCGGTAGTCACCGCGCCACGCACCGGGCGCTGCAACGCTTCGGCGGACACCGGGGCGCCACCGTGAACCAGGACCGCACGCAGCAGCGCGGCCAGGCAGGCCAGCACAGCGAACACGGTGACCTCGTGCCAGGAGGTGACGGGCTGGGTCGGCTCGCTGGCCATGTAGCCGGTCAGCGCGAGCGCGACGATGCCCGAGGCCGCCAGCGCCGCGCTGCCCTGCTGCCAGACGGCCAGGCGCGGCTTGCGCGGGGGAACGAACAGCGCCACGCTGGCTGCCGTGAGCGTGATGATCATCACGCTGTCGCCGATCGGCAGTTCCAGCGGCAGCAGGCGGAACAGGCCGGGCAGCAGCAGCATCGCCATGCCGTAGGCGGCGGCGAGCGTGGCCAGGCCGGCCGCCAGCATCGTCGCGAGCGCACGGTGCGCCCAGGCCCGCGCAGTGGCCAGCGACAGGAAGGCCAGCGCCAGCGGCGGCAACCAGGCGAGAACGGAACGGGCGCCTTCGAACGCGACCAGCGTGCCCTCGACGTGCAGCATGTGAGCCGGCCACCACAGCGCGCAGGCCACCAGCAGCGCCGCCCCGGCGCGCACCGCGCGCGCCAGCGCCCGGGGTCGGCGGTCGGCGGCCGCGGCCATGCCGGCGGCCAGCCAAAGCAGCAAGGCAGTCACGACGAAGCAGGCAGCGACGAGCATCGGGCGGGGTGTCCGTTCTGTTTCTTCTTGGGACGCGGCAGACCGCGATCGCGATCTTCAGGCTTTCGGCCGCCGCGGCGATCACTTAATGCGCAGCAATCCGGCGCGTGCGTGACGCACGCCGCACCCTGCGGCCAGGAGTCCCCGGAGCCGGGGAGGCCTCAGTGCCCGACCAGGCCGTGACGGATCGCGTAGACCGTCATCTCGGAGTTGTTCGCCAGCGACAGCTTCTCGAGCACCCGCGCCCGGTAGACGCTGACCGTCTTCGGGCTCAGCTTGAGCTCCTCGGCGATGTCCGACAGGCGCTTGCCGGAAGCGATCAGCACCAGCGTCTGCAGTTCGCGGTCGGACAGCTTCTCGTGCGAGTTCTCGACCACCGGCGCGGTCAGGCTCTCGACCAGCATCTGCGCGATTTCCGGTGTGACGTACTTGCGCCCCTGCGAGACGGTACGCACCGCGGTGACCAGCAAGGCCGGGTCGCCGCCCTTGTTGACGTAGCCGAAGGCGCCGGCGCGCAGCGCGCGGATCGCGTACTGGTCCTCCGGGTACATCGAGACCACCAGCACGCGCATCGGCAGGCCCTCGTCCTTCAGCACGTGCAGCACGTCCAGGCCGCTGCGGCCGCCGGGCAGGTTGATGTCCAGCACCAGCACGTCGCAGCTGTGGTTGCGCAGCAGCGTGCGCAGTTCGCCGTAGTCGCCCGCCTCGCCGACCACCTCGATGTCCGGCGCATCCGACAGCGTGTCGCGGATGCCGCGGCGGATCAGCGCATGGTCGTCGCAGAGTATGACTTTGATCACAGCGTGCCCCATTGCGAAGGATCGTCCGGTTCGTGCACCGGGGCCGCCGGCACCTGCTCGAGCTCCGACGACGGGTTCAAGGGTACCGACAGTATCAGTGTGGTGCCGGCCGGCCCGCTGGACAGGTCGACCCAGCCGCCGACCGTGCCGGCGCGCTCGTGCAGGCCGCGGATGCCGAACGAGCGTGCCTTGGCCAGGTCTTGCTGCGACAGCCCGCGGCCGTTGTCGCTGATCTCCAGCGACATCACGCCGCCGGCCAGCGACAGGTCGATCTGCACCCGCGTCGCCTGCGCGTGCTTGGTGATGTTGGTGAGCGCCTCCTGCGCGGTGCGGTAGGCCACCAGCGGCACGCCGGCCGGCCACTCCGGCGTGTGCGACGGAATGCGCACCTCGCAGGAGATGCCGGTGCGCTTCTCGAAACGCGAGGCGATCCACTGCAGCGCCGCCACCAGGCCCTGCTCGAGGATGGCCGGGCGCAGGTTGTGCATGATGCGCTTGCTCGACTCGATGGCCAGCGTCACCGTTTCCAGCGCCGACTGCACGCGCAGCCTGACGCCGGCGTCGGTGGTGTGGCGGGCGATCCAGGCCAGGTCGAACTTCAGCGCGGTCAAGGAGCCGCCGACGTCGTCGTGGATCTCGCGGGCGATCGCGGCACGCTCCTGCTCGATGCTGGTCTGCAGGTGCTGGGCCAGCTCGCGCAGGCGCTGCTTGGACTTGCCGAGTTCGCGGTCGGCGCGCTGGCGGGCGTGGCGGGTCTCCATCGCCTCCACCGCGTGCATCAGCGCCGGCACCAGCCGCGCCAGGTTGTTCTTCAGCAGGTAGTCGCTGGCGCCGTTGCGCATCGCCTCGACGGCCGTGTCCTCGCCGATCTCGCCGGACACCAGTATGAAAGGAATGTCGCGGCCGCTGGCCTTCAGCAGGTCCAGCGCGACCAGGCCGGAGAAGCCCGGCAGGTTGAAGTCGGACAGCACCACGTCCCAGTCCTGCTCGAGCGCGGCCAGAAAGGCGGCCTCGGAGTCGATGCGCAGTGCCTGCACCTCCAGCCCGCCGCGACGCAGGTGGGCGAGGGTCAGTTCATGGTCGAGCGGCGAATCCTCGAGATGAAGCACGCGCAACACATGGTCCAGGAGTGGGGCCGCCATCCGTGAAGTATGCCGCGCCGGCGAGGCCGGAGATGCGCGGGAAATGCCGCTGAGATCGCCCTAATGAAAAGTGACGCGCTGCCGAAAATGCCTTGAGTCCCCGGCTTCGTGACCGGGGCGCCAGAACATTTCGCGGAGCAACGATGCCAGACCGCCTTTCGATGGATCCCGGCGGGGGAAGCCCCCTGCCCCTGATGGCTGCCGCCGACATCCAGGACAACCTGATGACGGCGAGCAACGACCTCGAACGGCTGCAGCGCCTGCTCAGCGATGCCAGCGAGGCGCTGCTCGGCCACTTCTACGGCGCCTCCGGGCAGCTCAACCACCTGCTGCACACGATGGCGCAGCACCCCGAGCTGAACACCCGCGAGCTGCACGACGCGATGCAGCACATGGCCGGCGCGATCACCGCGATGCAGTTCCAGGACATGGCCTCGCAGCTGATCACCCACACCAACACCCGGCTGCGCAGTTGCGCCGACCGGCTGGCCGCCGAGGCGATGGGCGACGACGAGGACGGCGCGGCCGTCATCGAGGTCGCCCCGCTCAGACCGAATCCCGTGACGCAGGACGAGATGGACGCAGGGTCCGTCGAGCTGTTCTGACCCTGCCGCCATTCAAGAAAACCGACAACCTCCCGAAATCCACTCGTTACCTGGAGCCCGACATGCATTCAATCCTCGCTGTGGACGACTCGGCCTCGATGCGCCAGATGGTCTCGTTCACGCTCAAGAGCGCCGGCTACAACGTCGTTGAAGCCGTCGACGGCCAGGACGCCTGGGAGAAGGCCGGCTCCCGCGACTTCGACCTGGTGCTGACCGACCAGAACATGCCGCGCCTGGACGGCATCGGCCTGACCAAGAAGCTTCGTGACAACCCGAAGTTCAAGGCCACGCCGATCCTGATCCTGACCACCGAATCCAGCGACCAGATGAAGCAGGCCGGCCGCAGCGCCGGCGCCACCGGCTGGCTGGTCAAGCCCTTCGACCCGACCAAGCTGCTCGAGGTCATCAAGAAGGTGATCCGCTGAGGGCGCTTCGCGCAGACAAGAAACACGGGAGCACGACCCCATGGCCGAGATGACTTCGGAAGGCGCGAACGCAGGCGCCGGCATCGACCTGAGCCAGTTCTATCAGGTCTTCTTCGAGGAAGCGGGCGAGAACCTCGACCGCATGGAACAGCTTCTGCTGGAGGTCGACATCGAGGCGGCCGACGACGAGGAGCTGAACTCGATCTTCCGCTGCGCGCACTCCGTGAAGGGTGGCGCGGCAACCTTCGGCTTCTCCGACGTCGCCGAACTGACCCACCAGATGGAGACGCTGCTCGACAAGCTGCGCCGCCACGAACTCGCGCCGAGCGCGCCGATGGTCGACGTGCTGCTGGCCTCCGGCGACGCGCTGCGCGCCCAGCTGGCGCGCCACCAGGGCGGCGGCGGCGACGAGGTCGACACCACCGAACTGCTGGCCAGCATCCGCGCGCTGGTCGCCGGCGAAGCGCTGGCCGCGCCGGTCAGCGCCGCGCCGGTCAAGGCCGCCGCGCCGGCACCGGCTCCGGTGGCCGCGCCGTCGGGCCCGCAGGCCCGTGGGCTGGAGCTGCGCGTCGGCCCGCTCGACCAGCCGGCGATGGCCGACAACCTGATCGAGCTGTTCAAGGAGATCACCGACCTCGGCACGATCGAGCCGATCGACGGCGGTCAGTCCAGCGACGGCATGCGTCGCTTCAAGATCACGACGACCAGCAGCGACAGCGACCTGCTGGACCTGTTCACCTTCCACGTGCCGCGCGAGGCAGTGGCCCTGCTGCCGCTCGGCCCGGGCTACGGCTTCCACGCCGGTGCGCCGGGCGCGCCGGCGGAAGAGCCTGCCGATCCGGGCTACGGCTTCTTCGACGATGCCCCGGGCGCGCCCAACGGCGCCGCGCCCACCGCCGAATCGAGCGCCACCGCGGCCCCGGCCGTCGTCGCGCCGAAGCCGGCCGCGCGCCCCGCCCCGAAGGCCGACAAGCCGTCGGCGTCGACCGCCGAGGCCTCGACGCTGCGTGTCTCGGTCGAGAAGGTCGACCAGCTGATCAACCTGGTCGGCGAGCTCGTCATCACCCAGGCCATGCTGGCGCAGAACAGCAAGGGCGTCGATGCCGGCCTGTACCAGCAGCTGGCCTCCGGCCTTGCCGACCTCGAGCGCAACACGCGGGACCTGCAGGAATCGGTGATGTCGATCCGCATGATTCCGATGTCGGTGGTGTTCAACCGCTTCCCGCGCATGCTGCGCGACCTCGCCGCCAAGCTCGGCAAGAAGGTCGACTTCGTGACGAACGGCGAGGCCACCGAACTGGACAAGGGCCTGGTCGAGAAGATCACCGACCCGCTGACCCACCTGGTGCGCAACAGCTGCGACCACGGCATCGAGATGCCGGCCGAGCGACTCGCCAAGGGCAAGCCCGAGCAGGGCACCATCACGCTGTCCGCCTCGCACCAGGGCGGCTCGATCGTCATCGAGGTGCGCGACGACGGCAAGGGCCTGTCGCGCGACAAGCTGCTGAAGAAGGCCCGCGAGAAGGGCATCGACGCGCCGGACTCGATGACCGACCAGGAGGTCTGGAGCCTGATCTTCGCGCCGGGCTTCTCCACCGCCGAGGTGGTGACCGACGTGTCAGGCCGCGGCGTCGGCATGGACGTGGTGAAGAAGAACATCACCTCGCTGGGTGGCACCGTCGAGATCGACTCCGCCGAAGGCTACGGCATGAGCGTCAAGGTGCGCCTGCCGCTGACGCTGGCGATCATGGACGGCATGAGCGTGGGCGTCGGCGAGGAGTGCTACATCCTGCCGCTGTCCAGCGTGGTCGAGTCGTTCCAGGTGCAGCCGGGAATGATCCGCACGATCGGCAACAGCGGCCGCGTGGTCGAGGTGCGCGACGAGTACATGCCGGTGCTCGAGCTCGAGCAGGTCTTCAACGTTCCGCGCTTCGACTTCGAGAACGTCAGCGCGATCATGGTCGTGGTGGAAGCCGAGGGCGGACGCGTCGCGCTGCTCGTCGACGAACTGCTCGGCCAGCAGCAGGTCGTGGTGAAGAACCTGGAGGCCAACTACCGCCGCGTCGACGACGTGTCGGGGGCCACCATCATGGGCGACGGTCGTGTCGCGCTGATCCTGGACGTCGGCAGCCTGGTGCGCCGGTCGCGCCATTGACCGTCCAACCGACGGATTGCGGAGCTGAGGAATGTCGCTGAACAACCTGAAGATGAGCAAGCGCCTCGCGCTTGGGTTTGGATCGCTGCTGGCCCTGATGGCCCTGTTGTTCGCCACGGCGTTCTGGCAACTGGTGCTCAACGCGGAGAGCACGGCCACGGCCACCGAGTACGAGCGCCGCGCCAGTCTGGTCACCGAGTGGGTGGCGCTGACCGAATCGAACGTCATCCGCACCGTGGCGATCGCCAAGTCGTCCGGTCAGCCGCAGGTCGAAGCATTCTTCGCGCCGCAGATGAAGGAGACCTCGGCCAAGATCAGCGAGCTGCAGAAGGAGCTCGAGACCGTGATCAGCTCCGAGAAGGGCAAGGCGCTGCTCGCCGACGTGGGCGAGAAGCGCAAGGTCTACATCGACCTGCGCAAGGAGGTCATGGCGCTGATCAAGAACGCCGACCACCTGGCGGCCGAGGCGCTGCTCGACGAACAAGGTGATCCCGGCCTCGCAGATCTACCTGCAGTCGATGCACACCATCCGCAGCTTCGAGAACGAGCTGGCTGCCGGGCATGCCAAGGCGGTGGCCGACGGCCTGTCGCGCGGCAAGGTGGTGCTGACGGTGCTGCTGATCGCCGGGCTGGTCATCGGCAGCCTGATGGCCTGGTCGATCGCCGTCTCCGTGACTGCGCCGGTGCGCGAGGCGGTGCATGCAGCCGAAGTGATCGCCAGCGGCGACCTGACGCACAGCGTCAGCTCGACGCGCGGTGACGAGCTCGGCGACCTGCTGCGCACGATCGCTCGCATGCAGGAGTCGCTGCGTGGCCTGGTCGGTCGCGTCCGCTCCAGCACCGACAGCATCGGCACCGCCAGCGTGCAGATCGCCACCGGCAACCAGGACCTGTCGGCGCGCACCGAGCAGACGGCCAGCAACCTGCAGCAGGCTGCCTCGTCGATGGAAGAGCTCAGCGGCACGGTCAAGCAGAGCGCCGACTCGGCCCGACAGGCCAACCAGCTCGCCGCCTCCGCCGCCGAGGTCGCCCAGCGCGGCGGCTCCGTCGTCTCCCAGGTGGTCTCCACCATGGACGAGATCAACGCCAGCTCCAAGAAGATCGCCGACATCATCGGCGTCATCGACGGCATCGCCTTCCAGACCAACATCCTGGCGCTGAACGCCGCGGTCGAGGCCGCCCGCGCCGGCGAGCAGGGCCGTGGCTTCGCCGTCGTCGCCTCCGAGGTCCGTTCGCTGGCCCAGCGCAGCGCCGAGGCCGCCAAGGAGATCAAGGGCCTGATCGGCACCTCCGTCGACAAGGTCGAGACCGGCTCGCGCCTGGTCAGCGATGCCGGCACGACGATGAACGAGATCGTCGCCTCGGTGCAGCGCGTCTCCGACATCATCGGCGAGATCACCGCCTCGGCCGCCGAGCAGAGCGACGGCATCGGCCAGGTCAACACCGCCGTCAACCAGCTCGACCAGATGACGCAGCAGAACGCCGCGCTGGTCGAACAGTCCGCCGCCGCCGCCGAAAGCCTGAAGGATCAGGCGCTGCGCCTGGCCGAAGTGGTGTCGTCGTTCCGCCTCGCGGACGGCCCGTCGGTGCAGCCGATGCCGCAGCCGGCGGTGTCGACGCCGCCGGTGGCCGCCGCCGTCGGCACGCCGCGCCCCGCCCCGGCCAAGCCGGTGGTCGTGGCCAGCGCCAAGCCCGTCGAACGCGTGAAGCCGGCCGTGAAGGCCGAGCCCCGCCCCGAGCCCAAGCCGGTGGTGCGCCCCGCCCCGGCCACGAGCGCCCCCGACGGCGATTGGGAAACCTTCTGAGTCACGGATCACGAGCCCGGGTCTGACACCATGAATCTCCAGCCGATGCTTCGCCAGTTCACGATCCGCGTGCGCATGCTCGGCGCGATCGCCGTCGTGCTCGCGCTCTTCCTGGTCGTCGGCGGCACCGCGCTGCTCGGCGGCAAGCACCTGAAGGACCTGAACCACCAGTTCATGAGCCATTCGGTGCACGAGATCACCGCGGCCAGCGAGCTGCGCAACCGCCTCGGCATGCTGCGCCAGCACGAGAAGAACATGGTCATCGACTATGAGGACGGGCTGGCGGTGCTCAAGCACCGCGAAGCCTGGCTGGCCGAGGCCGCGGCGCTGAAGAAGGCGTTCGAGTCGCTGCTCGAAGGCGAGGAGGACGAGGACAACAAGTTCGCGCTGCAGGCGCTGAAGAGCCTCGAGTCCTACGTCAGCGAATCCAAGCCGGTGCTCGACGCGGTGCAGAACGGCGCCTTCGACACCGCCAAGGTGGCCGACCGCCGCCTCGACAAGGCCAAGTCGCACATGGTCGCGGTGGAGAAGGACGTCGCCGAGATCGATCGCATCATCCAGGCCGAGGTCGAGGCGCAGAAGACCGAGTTCGATGCCTCGATGCAGCACACGCTGTATGCGTTCGCGGTGGCCCTGGCCGTGGCGCTGCTGATCGTCGCGCCGCTGACCCTGCTCAACTCGCGCTCGATCGTGCAGCCGATGGAACAGGCGCGCGAACTCGCCCAGGCCATCGCCGGCGGCGACCTGACGCGCCGCATCACCGTGGAAGGCAAGGACGAGGCCAGCGCGCTGCTCGAATCCTTGAGCCGGATGCAGGAGTTCCTGCGTTCGCTGGTCGGCCAGGTGCGGGTGTCGGGCGAAAGCATCGGCACGGCCAGCGCGGAGATTGCCAGCGGCAACCAGGACCTGTCGCAGCGCACCGAGCAGGCTGCCAGCAACCTGCAGCAGACCGCCAGCTCGGTCGAGCAGCTCAACGGCACCGTCAAGCAGAGCGCCGACTCGGCGCGCCAGGCCAACCAGCTCGCGGCCTCCGCCGCCGAGGTCGCCCAGCGCGGCGGCTCCGTCGTCTCCCAGGTGGTCTCCACCATGGACGAGATCAACGCCAGCTCCAAGAAGATCGCCGACATCATCGGCGTCATCGACGGCATCGCCTTCCAGACCAACATCCTGGCCCTGAACGCCGCCGTCGAAGCCGCACGTGCCGGCGAGCAGGGCCGCGGCTTCGCCGTCGTCGCCTCCGAGGTCCGCTCGCTGGCCCAGCGCAGCGCCGAGGCCGCCAAGGAGATCAAGGGCCTGATCGGCACCTCCGTCGACAAGGTCGAGACCGGCTCGCGCCTGGTCAGCGATGCTGGCACGACGATGAACGAGATCGTCGCCTCGGTGCAGCGCGTCTCCGACATCATCGGCGAGATCACCGCCTCGGCTGCCGAGCAGAGCGACGGCATCGGCCAGGTCAACACCGCCGTCAACCAGCTCGACCAGATGACCCAGCAGAACGCCGCGCTGGTCGAACAGTCCGCCGCCGCCGCCGAGAGCCTGAAGGAACAGGTCGTGCGGCTGAACCAGGTCGTCGGTGCCTTCCGCGTCGAGGCCGCCTGAGCGGCCCGCCCCCTTTCCCCCAGCTCTCCTGACACTCGAATGAATCAACTGCGCATCGCCACCCGCCTGTGGATGGCCGTCGGGCTGTTCATCGCAGCCCTGCTCCTGCTGATCGCCTTTGCCGCCTGGCGCTCTGCCCACTCGCAGGCCCGCGGCGACGAACTGCTGTCGCTCAGCGAAGCGAAGATCCAGACCGCCTCGCGCTGGGCCGCGCTGACCGAAGGCGCCGTCGCGCGCGCCCAGGCCGGCGCGATCAGCGCCGATCCGTCGGTGCAGGTCAGCTTCAAGCCGGTCAACGACAAGGCGATCGCACAGATCACCGAGCTGCAGAAGAAGCTCAAGGAGATGCCGCAGACCGCGGAAGAGACGCGCCAGATGGAGACCATCGCGGCGAACCGCAAGATCGTGCTCGAGTCCTCCGGCCGCATCGGCAAGATGAAGGAAGCCGGTGACGCCGAAGGCGCACGACGCGAAGTGTCGACGGTGTTCACCCCGGCCACCGAGGTCTACCTGCAATCGCTGCGCGACTTCGTCGTGCTGCAGGAGCGTGCCGCCACCGACGCACGCACGCAGCTGGCCCAGGAGCGCCGCAGCACGGTGCAGCTGGCGGCGCTGATCGTCGGCCTGATCGTGGTCGGCGCGCTGTTCGGCACGGCGGCACTGATCCGCTCGATCCAGCGCCCGGTGCGCGAGGCGGTCGACCTGGCCGGCCGCATCGCCGGCGGCGACCTGGCTCAGAGTGCGCCGAGCACCCGCGGCGACGAGATGGGCGACATGATGCGCGCGCTGCAGAGCATGCGCGACGCGCTGCGCCGCACGATGCAGGACGTCAGCACCGCCACCGACAGCATCCGTACCGCCAGTGCCGAGATCGCCACCGGCAACCAGGACCTGTCGGCGCGCACCGAGCAGACGGCCAGCAACCTGCAGCAGGCTGCCTCGTCGATGGAAGAGCTCAGCGGCACGGTCAAGCAGAGCGCCGACTCGGCGCGCCAGGCCAACCAGCTCGCGGCTTCCGCCGCCGAAGTCGCCCAGCGCGGCGGCTCCGTCGTCTCCCAGGTGGTCTCCACCATGGACGAGATCAACGCCAGCTCCAAGAAGATCGCCGACATCATCGGCGTCATCGACGGCATCGCCTTCCAGACCAACATCCTGGCGCTGAACGCCGCCGTCGAAGCCGCACGTGCCGGCGAGCAGGGCCGTGGCTTCGCCGTCGTCGCCTCCGAGGTCCGCTCGCTGGCCCAGCGCAGCGCCGAGGCCGCCAAGGAGATCAAGGGCCTGATCGGCACCTCCGTCGACAAGGTCGAGACCGGCTCGCGCCTGGTCAGCGATGCCGGCACGACGATGAACGAGATCGTCGCCTCGGTGCAGCGCGTCTCCGACATCATCGGCGAGATCACCGCCTCGGCCGCCGAGCAGAGCGACGGCATCGGCCAGGTCAACACCGCCGTCAACCAGCTCGACCAGATGACCCAGCAGAACGCCGCTCTGGTCGAACAGTCCGCCGCCGCCGCCGAGAGCCTGAAGGATCAGGCCGGCCGGCTGAACGCGGTGATCGAGACCTTCCGGCTGCAGGCCGCCTGAGGCCCGAGTTCCCTTCGCATCGCACGAGCCATGGAAACTCTGCTTCGCAACCTCACCATCCGTTCCCGATTCATCGCGGCGACGCTGCTGATCGGCGTGCTCACTGCCGTGCTGCTCGGCGGCACGCGGCTGGCGCGTGACAGCGCCAACGCCAAGCTCGACGGCACCGTCACCGAGCAGATGGCCGCCGCCGGCGTCGCCGAGGCGATGCGCATGCACCTGGCCACGATGGTGCGCCACGAGCTGGGCATGATGCTCAACGCGGCGAACACCAACGAGGTCGATCGCATCCGCGAGATGTGGGCGCAATCACGCGCCGCGCTGCGCAAGGGGCTCGAAGCCTCGGCCCAGGGACTGCCGGCCGACTCGGCCAGCGCCGCCGAGGTGGCGAAGACGCTGGCTGCGCTGAAGGCCCATGACGAGATCCTCGACCCGCTGGTCAAGCAGCTCAGCGGCGCGCTGATCGACGGCACGACCGCCTTCGCCTATGCCGGCAAGGCCGAACCGCACCTGCAGGTCATCGAGAAGGCACTCGACACGATGACCACCGAGGCCCGTGCCCGCATCGACACGACACGCGACGCGGCACGGGCCGGCGACCGCATGCTGGGCTACGTCGGCATCGGCGGCGGCCTGCTGATCCTGCTGCTGCTCGGCGGGGTGATGTGGTTCACCTACCGCTCGGTCCAGCAGCCGATCGCCGACGCCCGCGCGCTGGCAGCGCGCATCGCCAACCACGACCTGACCGGCGAGCTGCGTGTCGAAGGCCGCGACGAGCCAGCCGAGCTGCTGCGCTCGCTGCAGCACATGCAGGATTCGCTGCGCGGCCTGGTCGGCCAGGTGCGCGCCAGCAGCGAGAACATCGGCACCGCCAGCGCGGAGATCGCCAGCGGCAACCAGGACCTGTCGCAGCGCACCGAGCAGGCCGCCAGCAACCTGCAGCAGACCGCCAGCTCGGTCGAGCAGCTCAACGGCACCGTCAAGCAGAGCGCCGACTCGGCCCGCCAGGCCAACCAGCTCGCCGCTTCCGCCGCCGAGGTCGCCCAGCGCGGCGGCTCCGTCGTCTCCCAGGTGGTCTCCACCATGGACGAGATCAACGCCAGCTCCAAGAAGATCGCCGACATCATCGGCGTCATCGACGGCATCGCCTTCCAGACCAACATCCTGGCGCTGAACGCCGCGGTCGAGGCCGCCCGCGCCGGCGAGCAGGGCCGTGGCTTCGCCGTCGTCGCCTCCGAGGTCCGTTCGCTGGCCCAGCGCAGCGCCGAGGCCGCCAAGGAGATCAAGGGCCTGATCGGCACCTCCGTCGACAAGGTCGAGACCGGCTCGCGCCTGGTCAGCGATGCCGGCACGACGATGAACGAGATCGTCGCCTCGGTCCAGCGCGTCTCCGACATCATCGGCGAGATCACCGCCTCGGCCGCCGAGCAGAGCGACGGCATCGGCCAGGTCAACACCGCCGTCAACCAGCTCGACCAGATGACGCAGCAGAACGCCGCTCTGGTCGAACAGTCCGCCGCCGCCGCCGAGAGCCTGAAGGAACAGGTCGTGCGGCTGAACCAGGTCGTCGGCAACTTCCGCGTCAATCACTGATTCCCACTTCCTCCCAGCCAGCGAGAACCACCATGGACATGATCACCGACGCCCAGCACGTGGCCCAACACGAAGCGGCCCGCGCGCAGGCCGCCACCGGCCATGCCGGCGGCGAGTTCCTCACCTTCCGCCTCGGCGACGAGGAGTACGGCATCGACATCCTGCGCGTGCAGGAGATCCGCTCCTACGAGCAGCCCACCCGCATCGCCAACGCCCCGACCTTCATCAAGGGCGTCGTCAATCTGCGCGGCGTCATCGTCCCCATCGTCGACCTGCGCATGAAGCTCGGCTGCGCCTCCTCCGAGTACAACGCCTTCACCGTCGTCATCGTCCTCAACGTCAAGGGCCGTGTCGTCGGCGCCGTCGTCGACTCCGTCTCCGACGTGCTCGAACTCTCCGCCGAGTCCATCAAGCCCGCCCCGGAGATGTCCTCCGCCATCGACTCCGGCTTCATCACCGGCATCGGCGCGGTCAAGAACGGCGACGCCGAGCGCATGCTCATCCTCATGGACATCGAGTCCCTCATGGCCTCCGCCGACATGGGACTGATCAACGAAGTGCACTGAGCCACCGCTTGACCGGGCTCAAGAAGGCCGCCCCCGGGCGGCCTTCGGCGTTTGTGGTCTGCCAACCTCGTCACGAACCAGGCCTCACAGGCCTCCACTTCACGGTGCATCTGCCGATACGGTGAGTCAGGCAGTCATCTATTGCGTGAACGAAGGAGCTCCCCCATGGACATGATCACCGACGCCCAGCACGTGGCCCAACACGAAGCGGCCCGCGCGCAGGCCGCCACCGGCCATGCCGGCGGCGAGTTCCTCACCTTCCGCCTCGGCGACGAGGAGTACGGCATCGACATCCTGCGCGTGCAGGAGATCCGCTCCTACGAGCAGCCCACCCGCATCGCCAACGCCCCGACCTTCATCAAGGGCGTCGTCAATCTGCGCGGCGTCATCGTCCCCATCGTCGACCTGCGCATGAAGCTCGGCTGCGCCTCCTCCGAGTACAACGCCTTCACCGTCGTCATCGTCCTCAACGTCAAGGGCCGTGTCGTCGGCGCCGTCGTCGACTCCGTCTCCGACGTGCTCGAACTCTCCGCCGAGTCCATCAAGCCCGCCCCGGAGATGTCCTCCGCCATCGACTCCGGCTTCATCACCGGCATCGGCGCGGTCAAGAACGGCGACGCCGAGCGCATGCTCATCCTCATGGACATCGAGTCCCTCATGGCCTCCGCCGACATGGGACTGATCAACGAAGTGCACTGACAAGAACCATCCGGAGACATCACGCATGACCGCATCGACCGCTCGCCACCACGCCGCCGACAACGCCCTCGGCCGCACCGCCGACCAGATCATGCTGGTCACGCTCGGCGCCTTCTCGGCCGCCGCCCTCGCCATCGGCCAGTACTACGGCTCGCTGGGACTGGCGGCCGGCGTGTCGCTGCTGCTGCTGGCCATCGGCGGCCTTGCCTACGCCGGCGCCGCCGGCACGCTGATGTCGCGCCTGCTGCTGGCGGTGTGCGTGTCGTCCTCGGTCGCGCTGCACATCGACCTCGGCCGCGGCACGCTGGAGTTCCACTTCGGCGTGTTCGTCACGCTGGCGCTGCTGCTGGTCTACCGCGACTGGCGGCCGATCGTCGCCGCGGCGGCCTTCTTCGCCGTGCACCACGTCGCCTTCGACCGCCTGCAGGCCGCCGGCTTCGGCGTCTACTGCACGCCGGAGCCGAACTTCCTGAAGATCGTCATGCACGCCGCCTACGTGGTGCTGCAGACCTCGCTGGAGGTGTGGATCGCCGTGCGCATGGCCTCGCTGGCACGCCAGGGCGACGAACTGTCGGTGCTGGTCCACGAAGTCGAGCGCGACGGCCAGGTCTCGCTGGACGTGAGCCACGTGGCCGCCACCACCACCGGCGCGGTCGCGCTGAAGCAGGCCCTGGGCCGCGTGCAGCAGACCATGCTGCAGGTGCGCGACTCGGCCGGCAGCGTGACCCTCGCCAGCGACGAGATCGCCAGCGGCAACCAGGACCTGTCGATGCGTACCGAGCAGGCTGCCAGCAACCTGCAGGAGACGGCCAGCGCGATGGAGCAGCTGACCGCCACCGTGCGCAACAGCGCCGACTCGGCGCGCCAGGCCAACCAGCTTGCCGCCTCCGCCGCCGAGGTCGCCCAGCGCGGCGGCTCCGTCGTCTCCCAGGTGGTCTCCACCATGGACGAGATCAACGCCAGCTCCAAGAAGATCGCCGACATCATCGGCGTCATCGACGGCATCGCCTTCCAGACCAACATCCTGGCTCTGAACGCCGCCGTCGAAGCCGCACGTGCCGGCGAGCAGGGCCGTGGCTTCGCCGTCGTCGCCTCCGAGGTCCGTTCGCTGGCCCAGCGCAGCGCCGAGGCCGCCAAGGAGATCAAGGGCCTGATCGGCACCTCCGTCGACAAGGTCGAGACCGGCTCGCGCCTGGTCGCCGACGCCGGGGCGACGATGAGCGAGATCGTCGGCTCGGTGCAGCGGGTCAGCGACGTGATCGGCGAGATCACCGCCAGCTCGAGCGAGCAGAGCGACGGCATCGGCCAGGTCAACACCGCCGTCAACCAGCTCGACCAGATGACGCAGCAGAACGCCGCGCTGGTCGAACAGTCGACCGCCGCGGCGGAGAGCCTGCGCCACCAGGCGCAGCGGCTCAGCGAAGCGCTCGCGGGCTTCCGCCTGGCAGCTGCTTGACCTGACTATTCAGCGGCGCGCCGCAAGGTCTCGACGACCGGCCTGCGCAGCACCTCGCGCAGGCCCCACCAGCCGGCCGCCAGCGCCAGCACCCCGCCGGCGGCACCGCCCGCCAGCGGCACCCAGGGCGACGGATTCCAGCTGAACTCGAAGGCGAAGCGCGCCAGCGCCCAGCCCACCGCCACCGCGGCGATCGAGGCCAGCACACCGGCCAGCGCACCGACGCCGAGCAGCTCGGCACGCTGCACCTGGCCGAGCAGCGTCGCGCTCGCACCCATCGCGCGCATCACCGCGAACTCGCGCGCGCGCGCCTCGCGTGTCGCCGTCACGGCGGCGAACAGGACCACCAGGCCGGCGGCCAGCGTGAAGCCGAACAGGAACTCGACCGCGCGGATCACCTGGTCGAGCACCCGCTGCACCTGCGCGATCGAGGCCGAGACGTCGACGTTGGTGATGTTCGGGAAGTCGCGGCTGAGCGCGTTGTCGAAGGCCGCGGCGCGGCCGTCGGGAGCACGGAACGCGGCGATGTAGGTGGCCGGCAGCTCGGTCATCGCATCGGTCGGGAAGATGACGAAGAAGTTGACCCGCATCGAGCCCCAGTCGACCTTGCGCAGGCTGGTGATGCGGCCTTCGGCGGGGATGCCGGCGATGTCGAAGCGCAGCGTGTCGCCGAGGCCGACGCCGAGCGACTTGGCCAGGCCTTCCTCCACGCTCAGGCCACCGGGCTCCTCGGCTTTCCACTGCCCGCCGTGCAGTTCGTTGTGCGGCGGCAGCGTGGCGGTGTGGCTGAGGTTGAACTCGCGGTCGACCAGGCGCTTGGCCCGTTCCTCGACCATGTCTTCCGGCCGCACGCCCTTGCCGTTGATCGCCACCAGGCGGCCGCGGATCATCGGGTACCAGTCGTAGCGGGCGATGCGCTCGTCCTTCAGCCGCGCCTTGAAGGCCTCGCCCTGCTCGGGCTGGATGTTGATGACGAAGCGGTTCGGTGCGTCCGGCGGCGTGGCCTGGCGCCAGCTGCTGATCAGGTCGGTGCGCAGCAGCACCAGCAGCACCAGGGCCAGCAGGCCGACCGACAGCGCCGACACCTGCAGCACCGCGAAAGCCGGGCGCGCGGCGATCTGCCGCGTCGCCAGCACCAGCCAGCGCGGCGCGCGCGACTCCGGCACGGCGCGGCGCAGCAGCAGCACGGCGACCCAGGACAGCAGCGCGAACAGCGCCACCGCCGCCGCGAAGCCGCCGACGGCGATCAGCCCGAGCTTGAGGTCGCTGGACACCGCCATCAGCAGCGCGACGAAACCCGCCGTGCCGGCGGCCAGCACCGCCAGCGAGGCCGGCTTCAGCGCACCGACGTCGCGACGGATCACGCGCAGCGGCGGCACGCGCGCCAGTTGCAGCACCGGCGGCAGGCCGAAACCGAGCAGCAGCGTCATGCCGACGCCGAGGCCGAACAGCGCCGGCCAGATGCTGGACGGAGGCAGCGCGCCGTCGACCAGGCCCGACAGCAGCCACACGAACACGTAATGCACCGCAAAGCCCAGCGCGACGCCGAGCGCGCTGGCGACCAGCCCGACGGCGCCGAACTCGGCGAGATACAGCGTCGCGATGCGCTTCTGCGGCTGCCCGAGCACACGCAGCATCGCGCAGTCGTCGAGGTGGCGGCTGGCGAAGTCCCGCGCCGCGATGCCGACCGCCACCGCGGCGAGCAGCGCCGCCAGCAGCGCGACGAGGTTGAGGAACTTCTCGGCGCGGTCCAGCGTCTGGCGCATCTCCGGCCGGCCGGAGGCGATCGACTCGATACGCAGGCCGCGCAGGTCGCGCGCCTTCAATTCGGCCTCGGCCCAGCGCACGAACTCGCGCACCGGCGCGTCGCGCTGCTCGCGCGAGGCGACCGCGAGCCGGTAGTTGACCCGGCTGGCCGGCTGGATCAGCGCCGTGGCCGGCAGGTCGGCCTGGTTGAGCATCACGCGCGGCGCGAAGCCGAGGAAGCCGGCGCCGCGATCGGGTTCGATGACCAGGATCTTCGCGATGCGCAGGCTGGCGTCGCCGAGCAGCAAGGCGTCGCCGACCTGCAGCGACAGCGAGCTGAGGATGGCCCCGTCGACCCACACCGTGCCCGGCTCGGGCACCGCGGCCACGTCGGTCTCGGCACCGCCCGGTGCGTCGGCCAGGCGCAGCTTGCCGCGCAGCGGGTAGCCGGCGGCCACCGCCTTGACGGTGATCAGGCGCGTCGCGCCGCCCTTCTCGTCCGGCGCTCGACCCATGCTCGGGAAGGTGGTCGACAGGGAACTGGCCAGGCCGAGCTCGGCCGCCTTGGCGGCGAAGGCCGGCGGCGCGGGCTGGTCGCTGGCGACGATGGCGTCGCCGCCGAGGATCTGCCGTGCGTCGCGCGCCAGGCCGCCGTTGATGCGGTCGGCGAAGAAGGCAACGGCGGTCAGCGCCGCCACCGCCAGCATCACGGCGGCGACCAGCAGGCGCAGTTCGCCGGCACGGAAGTCGCGAGCCATCTGGCGCCAAGCGAGCACGAAGACGGAAGCGGAGGTATCGGCTGCATGCATGGTGGCGCGACTGTGCCATGTCCACCCCGGCCGCGCTGAATGTTGCGTGCAATTCGCCTGATGCGCGGATGGGCGGCTCGGGCGTCCAATTCAGCCATGGACTCGAACCGCTTCCCCTCGATCTTCGTCTCCCACGGCTCGCCGATGACGGCGCTGGAGCCCGGCGCGGCCGGTGCCTTCATGAAGCTCCTCGGCCCGCAGATCACGGCCACCTTCGGCCGGCCGAAGGCGATCCTCGCCGTCTCGGCGCACACCGCGGCGCGCGCCCCGGTGCTGCTCGCCGGCGAGCGCCACGAGGCGGTCTACGACTTCGGCGGCTTCGATCCGAAGCTCTACACGCTGCGCTACGACGCCCCCGGCGCACCGACGCTGGCCGATCGTGTGCAGGCGCTGATGGCCGAGGCCGGCCTGCCGGTGCACCGCAGCCCGGAAGGCGGGCTGGACCACGGCAACTGGACGCCGCTGCGCTACATGTTCCCGGACGCCGACATCCCCATCCTGCCGCTGGCCTTCGTGCCCTCGCAGTCGCCGGCGCAGCAGTTCGCGCTGGGCGCCGCGCTGGCACCGCTGGCCGAGGAAGGTGTGCTGGTGCTGGCCAGCGGCAGCATCACGCACAACCTGCGCCGGGTGTTTTCGACCGGCATGCGCGGGCCGGTGGACGCGAAGGAAGTTCCGGAGAGCCGCGCGTTCCGCGACTGGATGTTCGATCGCAGCGCGGCGCGCGACTGGGATGCGCTGTTCGACTACCGTGCGCAGGCACCGCACGCAGCCGACATGCACCCGACCGACGAGCACCTGCTGCCCTGGTACGTGGCCGCCGGTGCCGGCGGGCGCGACACCGCGCCGCTGCGCCTGCACGACAGCGTCACCTACGGATGCCTGGGCATGGACGCCTACGCCTTCGGCGCGAACGCGCGAGCGCTGGCGGGCTGACACGGCGCGGGCGGGCGGGCGCGGTGGCCCCGTCTCGCGGGGACCCCCCACGGGCCGTTCCATTGTGTTCTTTTCTCACACCCCGCTGCGGCACCACCGAGGTCTTCGCCCTGCGCCAACAGTGCTGGCCTGGGGCGGTGGGTGAAGGCTGGAGCGAAGTAAGAGGAGGGCTCGCACAGCGAGCCCGGGGGACATGAGCGGAGGCCTTCACCCATCGACCCAGGCTCACGCAAGACTCCGAGCGAGGTCCTCAATGACTGCTCAGGGCCGCCAGCGGCAGATGACTCACTGCCCCGGCAGCGCCCCGACCACGCCTTCGGCCAGCCAGTTCATGCTCGCGATGGCAGCGTCGTCGAGGATCGCGCCGCGGCCGATGCGCTCGCGGCCGGCGTTGTCGGCCAGCGGGCCGGCGAAGGGCTGGAAGCGGCCGGCGACGATGGTCTGGCGCTTGGCCTCGAGTTCCTTGCGCAAGACCGCCGGCAGCGTCGGGTCGATCGCGCTGAGCTGCACCAGACCGTCCTTCATGCCGGCCCACACCGGCTGCGCCTTCCAGCGCCCATCGAGCACCGACTGCGCGACGCGCGTGTAGTGCCCGCCCCAGTGGTGCGTCACCGCGGCGAGCTGGGCGTCGGGCGCGAAGGCCTTCATGTCGCTCTGGTAGGCGATCACACGCACACCCTTGTCCTTGAACGCCGCCTGCGCGGCCTGCGGCACGGCGGGGGAGCCGCTGTGGTTGGTCAGCACGTCGGCACCCTGGTTGATCAGCGTCTGTGCGGCCTCGCGCTCGCGCGCCGGGTCGAACCAGGCGTTCAGCCACAGCACGCGCAGCTGCGCCTTCGGGTTGGCCTCGCGCAGGCCGATCGCGAAGGCGTTGATGCCCTGCACCACCTCCGGCACCGGGAAGCCGGCGACGTAGCCGGCGATGCCCGACTTGCTGGTCTTGCCGGCCAGCCAGCCGGCCAGGTAGCGCGCCTCGTAGTAGCGCGCGTTGTAGGTGTTCAGGTTGGCCGCGGTCTTGTAGCCGCCGGCATGCTCGAACAACACCCGCGGGAAGTCGGCCGCCACGCGCAGCGCCGGCTCGAGGTAGCCGAAGCTGGTGGCGAAGATCAGCTGGTGGCCCTGGGCCGCGAGGTCGCGCATCACCCGCTCGGAATCGGCGCCTTCGGCGACCGCCTCGACGACCGTGGTCTTCACCTTGGCGCCCAGCGCACGCTCCATCTCGCGGCGGCCGAGGTCGTGCTGGTAGCTCCAGCCGGCCTCGCCGACCGGGCTGACATAGACGAAGCCGACCTTCAGCGGCGGGCTCGTCTGGGCGGGGGTGTGCAAGGGACTCAGCAACGCAGCGGCGAGCGCAGCCGCGCGGGCGAGGTTTTTGTACATGGTGTTCCTCTACATGGCTCCGGATGAAAGGCACGAAGCGGCAGGGAGCACCACCGCGACGCGGGCAGGATTGTCGCAGGGCGCCGTGCGACACCGCTGGTCACAGGGTTCTATTTGCGAATGATTCGCATTTGCGACAGAATGGGCCGTCCCTGCCAAGGAGATGCCCCATGAGCCAGACCTTCCCGAACGAACGCTCCCTCGACGAGGAGCACGAACTGCCCAGCGTGGAAGCCGTGCTGGCCGGCACGCTGGCGCTGATGACCGGCTACGCGCAGGCGCTGCAGGCCGACCTGCACCCCGAGCAGCGCCTGCTGATGGGCGCCAAGATCGGCCGCAATCTGGAGCTGCTGGCCGGCCACCTGGGCGTCAGCGAGCCCTTCCAGCGCATCGCGCTGGGCCTGCGCGCACGCTGGCAGGCGATGAGCGCCTGCACCGCCCAATCAGCGCCCTGCGCCGCCTGCCTGGCGGCGACGCCGGTGCAGCTTCACTGAGCGGTACTGGCCTCCTCGAAGGCCAGGTCGAGCTGGTTGATCCAGTGCGACTTGGCGCCGGCGTCGGCGAAGCTGGCCTCGAAGCTGTTGCGCGCCAGCGTGTAGGCCTCGCGCGCGCCGAGTTGCGGCAGCGCGGCGAAGGTCTCGACGAAGTTCTGGTTGATGTAGCCGCCGAAGTAGGCCGGGTCGTCGGAGTTGACCGTCGCCTTCAGGCCGGCGGCCAGCAAGGCCGGCAGCTGGTGTTCGGCCATGGTCTCGTAGACGCACAGCTTGACGTTGGACAGCGGGCAGACGGTCAGCGGCATCGCCATCGCGGCCAGGCGCTGCATCAGTGCCGGGTCGTCCACCGAGCGCACGCCGTGGTCGATGCGCTCGACCTCGAGCACGTCGAGCGCGCTCCTGATGTACTCCGGCGGCCCTTCCTCGCCGGCATGCGCGACGACGTGCAGCCCGGCGGCACGGGCGCGGTCGAACACGCGCGCGAACTTCTCCGGCGGGTGGCCACGTTCGCTGCTGTCCAGGCCGACGCCGATGAAGTGGTGCCGGTACGGCAAGGCCGCCTCGAGCGTGGCCATCGCCTCGTCCTCGCTGAGGTGGCGCAGGAAGCACAGGATCAGCTTCGCGCTGATGCGCAGCTCCTGGTGGGCGCGGTGGCAGGCATGGTCCAGGCCCTTGATCACCGTGGCTATGTCGACGCCGCGCGCGGTATGCGTCTGCGGGTCGAAGAAGATCTCGGTGTGCAGCACGTTGTCGGCCGCGGCGCGCTGCAGGTAGGCCCAGGCCATGTCGAAGAAGTCCTGCTCCTTCAGCAGCACGCTGGCGCCGGCGTAGTAGATGTCGAGGAAGCTCTGCAGGTCGGTGAAGGCATAGGCCGCACGCAGCGCCTCGACGCTGGGGTACGGCAGCGCCACGCCGTTGCGCCGGGCCAGCGCGAAGATCAGCTCCGGCTCCAGCGATCCCTCGATGTGGATGTGCAGCTCGGCCTTGGGCATGGCCTCCAGCAGCGCCGGCAGGCGCTCGCGCGGGATGCGGTCGAAGGCGATGGTGTTCATGCGGCGCTCCTCAACAGGTTCCGAAGTTAATGCCGCCTTCGAGCAGGAAACGGCGGTAGGCGGCCGAGCTGCGGTCGGCCGCGCAATGCAGCTCGCCGCCGGACAGCGGCAGGCGCCGTGGCCGCTGCGACTCGAGCACCGGCTGGTCCTGCGTGAAGATGGTGTGCTGGAAGGCGCGGATCTGCTCGTCGCTCGAATCGTGGTCGGTCAGCGCCATGCGGAACCAGACGCGACTGCTCTCCTCGTCGACCGGGCAGACGAACAACGCGATCTCGTCGCGGTAGCCGCCCTGCTTCTCCGGCAGCTTGGTCAGCACCGCCGCGTAGGGCGCGGTCAGCTCGTAGCGGTAGTCGACCCAGCTGCCCTCGGTGGACAGGCGGTTGCTCTGCGGCTGCCAGGCGCGGCAGCCGGTGGCGACGAAGCCGGTCGGCGTCGCCTCCACGCGGTAGGCGTCGAGTGCGACGTGCGCGCGGTCGCCCAGCCAGCCTTCGTGCACGAAGCCGAAGTGGGCGAGGTCGAGGAAGTTCTCGACGATGCGCGGCGCGCTCGTCGCCACCGCGTAGGGGCCGACGTTGAGCTTGCGCAGCTTGGTTTCGGCCTCGCCGTCGAAGCGCGGCAGCGCGGCATCGGGCTCGAGCTGCAGCCACAGCAGGCCATGCGCTTCGGTCAGGCCGAGCATCGCCAGGCCGTGCGTCGCCGGCGGCGTGAACTCGGGCAGCGCGGGGATGTGCACGCAGCGGCCACCAGCGTCGAAGCGCCAGCCGTGGTACGGGCATTCGATCTGGCCGGCGCAGACGCGGCCCAGCGACAGCCGGGTACCGCGGTGCGGGCAGCGGTCGCGGGCGGCGCGAGGCACCCCGGCCTCGTCGCGCCACACGACGTAGTCGTCGCCGAGCAGGCGCACGGCGACCGGCGCATCGCCCAGGTCCGATGCATCGAGCACCGGGTGGGCGAAGCGCTGTTCGGGGCTCACTTGTCGCCCGGGACCTTGCCTTCCACGCCCTTGACGTAGAACTTGATGCCGCCGAGGAACTTGTCGTCGGCGACCACGTCCTTGGCGAGGATCTCCTTGCCGTCCTGGCCGACGATCGGGCCCTTCCAGATCGCGAAGCTGCCGTCCTTCAGGCCGGCCTTGACGGTGTCGACCTTGGCCTTGAGTTCGGCCGGCACCTTGTCGGAGATCGACACGATGTCGATCGTGCCTTCCTTGACGCCCCACCACGAGGCCTCGCCGCCCTTCCAGGTGCCTTCCAGCGCGTCCTTGGTCGCCTTGATGTAGTACGGGCCCCAGTTGATGATCGACGAGGCCAGGTGCGCTTCCGGCGAGTAGGCGCTCATGTCGCTGTCCCAGCCGAAGGCGTACTTCTTCGCCTTGCCGGCGGTCTGCAGCACGGCCGACGAGTCGGTGTTCTGGAACAGCACGTCGGCGCCGCCGTTGATCAGCGACTGCGCGGCCTCGGTTTCCTTGGGCGGGTTGAACCACTCGTTGACCCAGACCACCTTGGTCTTGATCTTCGGGTTCACCGACTGCGCGCCCAGCGTGAAGCTGTTGATGTTGCGGATCACCTCGGGAATGGGGATCGAGCCGACCACGCCCAGCGTGTTGCTCTTGGTCATGCCGCCGGCGATCACGCCGGCCATGTAGGCGCCCTCGTAGGTGCGGCTGTCGTAGGTGCGCATGTTGTCGGCCTGCTTGTAGCCGGTGGCATGCTCGAACTTGACGTCCTTCAGGTCGGCGGCGACCTTCAGCATCGGCTCCATGTAGCCGAAGGTGGTGCCGAAGATCAGTTTGTTGCCCTGGCTGGCCATGTCGCGGAAGACACGCTCGGCGTCGGCCGCCTCGGGCACCTTCTCGACGAAGCTGGTGACGACCTTGTCGCCGAATTCCTTCTCGACCGCCTTGCGGCCGTTGTCGTGCGCGAAGGTCCAGCCGCCGTCGCCGACCGGGCCGACGTAGGCGAAGGCGATCTTCAGCGGCTCCGGCTTGGCCGGGGCGGCGGCCACCGGCGACGCGGCGGGCGCGGCGGCCGGCGCGGCCGGCTCTTCCTTCTTGCCGCAGCCCACCAGCGCCGCGGTGGCGGCGAGCGTGCTCCAGCCGGCCAGCTTGATCAGGGAACGCTTGCTTTGTGACGTCATGTCGTCTCCAGGTTGAGATGCGAGGGAGAGTTGAAGCGGGGAATTATGGGTCAGCCCACGGCCCGGTCAGGACCCCGGGAAGAACGGCTTGCCAATCGATGCCGGCATGTTGACCTTGATGAAGTTGGCGTTGCGCGAGATCAGCACCAGCACGACGATCGTCGCCACGTAGGGCAGCATGGTGAGGAACTGACTCGGGATCTGCACGCCTTCTCCTTGCAGGTGGAACTGCAGCATGGTCACGCCGCCGAACAGGTAGGCACCCAGCAAGACACGTGCCGGTCGCCAGGTGGCGAAGGTGGTGAGGGCCAGCGCGATCCAGCCCTTGCCGGCGATCATGCCCTCGACCCACAGCGGCGTGTAGATCACCGAGATGTACGCCCCCGCGACGCCGCACAGCGCGCCGCCGGTGACCACCGCCAGCAGGCGGATGCGCCGCACCGGGTAGCCCAGCGCATGGGCCGACTCGGGCGACTCGCCGACCGCACGCAGCACCAGACCGGCGCGCGAACGGTAGAGGAACCAGGCCAGTGCGATGGTCAGCAGCACCGCCAGATAGACCATCGGGTGCTGCTTGAACACCGCCGGGCCGACGAAGGGAATGTCGGCCAGGCCGGGGATCTCGAAGTGCGGCCGCTCGGAGAGTTTCTCCTGCGTGTACTTGATGCCGGCGAAGGCCGAGAAGCCGGTGCCGAACAGGCTCAGCGCCAGCCCGGTGGCGTACTGGTTGGTGTTCAGCCAGATCACCAGCACGCCGAAGGCGGCGGCCATCAGCGCACCGGCGCCGGCGCCGGCGGCGAAGGCCAGCCAGTCGTTGCCGGTGTGCACCGCGGTCGCGAAGCCGGCGATCGCCGCCACCAGCATCATGCCCTCGGCACCGAGGTTGACGATGCCGGCACGTTCGTTGATCAGCAGGCCGAGCGCGGCGATGGCCAGCACCGTGCCGGCGTTGAAGGTGGCGGCGAGCAGGAGGGCGAAGGATTCCATCTCAGGCCTCCTTGGGTTGCTGGGACAGGACGGGCTTGGCTGCCTTGGGCAGCGCCGGCTTCCAGCGCAGGCGGTAGTGGATCAGCGTGTCGCAGGCCAGCAGCGTGAACAGCAGCAGGCCCTGGAACACGCCGGTCAGCGACTTCGGCAGGCCCAGGCGCGACTGCGCCAGCTCGCCGCCGATGTAGAACATGCTCATCAGGATGGCCGCGAAGATCGCGCCCACCGGATGCAGCCGGCCGACGAAGGCGACGATGATGGCCGCGAAGCCATAGCCGGCCGGCACGTGCGGCGTCAGCTGGCCGAGCGGCCCGGCCGCTTCCAGCGCGCCGGCCAGGCCGGCCATGCCGCCGGAGATCAGCAGCGCCATCCACAAGGCCTTGCGCGACGAGAAGCCGGCGTAGCGCGCCGCCGCCGGCGCCAGGCCGCCGACCTGCAGCTGGAAGCCGGCATAGGTGCGGAACAGCAGCACCCAGAAGGCCAGCACCGCGGCCAGCGCGATCAGCACGCCGATGTTGACACGCGAGCCGTCGAACAGGCGCGGCACCTGCGTGCTCTTCAGGAAGGTGATGGTCTGCGGGAAGTTGTAGCCCATCGGGTCCTTCCAGGGCCCGTAGACGAGGTAGCTCAGCACCATGTCGGCGATGTAGACCATCATCAGGCTGACCAGGATCTCGCTGGCGTTGAAGCGGTCGCGCAGCAGCGCGACGATGCCGCCCCAGACCATGCCGCCGAGCACGCCGGCGAGCAGCACGGCGACGACGATCCAGCGGCCGGTCTCCGGCGTCGCCTGCATCGCCACGCCGCTGGCGAAGATCGCCCCGACGACGAACTGGCCCTCGGCGCCGATGTTCCAGACGTTGGAGCGGAAGCACACCGCCAGGCCGAGCGCGATCAGCAGCAGCGGCGTGGCCTTCATCGCCAGCTCGGACAGCGCATAGGCGCTCTTCACCGGCTCGTAGAAGAACACCTGCAGGCCACGCAGCGGGTCCTTGCCGAGGGCGAGGAACAGCAGCGTGCCGATGACGATGGTGATCGCCAGCGCCAGCAGCGGCGAGGCGACCGACATGAACTTCGACGCTTCAGGGCGTGCTTCAAGCTTCAGCATGGGAAGCCTCCTTGTTCCAGAGCCCCGACATCCACTCGCCGATCATCTCGATCGTCGCCTTGCTGGTGGCGATGCTCGGCGAGACGCGCCCCTGCGCGATCACCACCAGACGGTCGCAGATCTCGAACAGTTCGTCGAGCTCCTCGCTGACCACCAGCACGGCGCAGCCCTTGTCGCGCAGCGCGAGCAGCTCGCCGCGGATCTGCGCCGCGGCGCCGACGTCGACGCCCCAGGTCGGCTGCGAGACGATCAGCAGCTTCGGGTCGGCATCGATCTCGCGGCCGACGATGAACTTCTGCAGGTTGCCGCCCGACAGGCTCTTGGCCGCCGCGTCCGGCCCGCCGGCCTTGACGTTGAAACGCTTGATCAGGTCCTGGGCGAGCTTCGTGACGTCGCCGGTGCGGACCCAGCCGGAGCGGTTCACCGTGCCGGTGCGCGTCAGCAGCGTGTTCGCCGCCAGCGACAGTGTCGGCACCGCGCCGCGGCCGAGGCGCTCCTCGGGCACGAAGTGCAGGCCTTCCTTGCGGCGCTTGCGCGGCGAGTCGTGGGCGATGTCCTGGCCGAACAGCTTGATCGAGCCGGTGGGCGCACGCAGGTCTTCGCCGGACAGCGCCGCCATCAGCTCCTGCTGGCCGTTGCCGGAGACACCGGCGACGCCGACGATCTCGCCGGCGCGCACCTCGAAGCCGATCTCCGACAGCGCGGTGGCGAACGGGTCCGCCTTGGGCACCGACAGGCCCTTGACCTCGAGCACCGTGCCGCCCAGCTTGGCCTGGATGTGCTGCAGCTGTGGCGGCTCGGCGCCGATCATCAGCCGCGACAGGCTGGCATTGGTCTCCTGGGTCGGGTCGACCTCGCCGGTGACCTTGCCGCCGCGCAGCACCGTGCAGTGGTGGCACAGCGCGCGGATCTCGTCGAGCTTGTGGCTGATGTACAGGATCGAGCAGCCTTCGTTGGCCAGCTGGCGCAGCGTGACGAACAGCTTCTCGACCGCCTGCGGCGTCAGCACCGAGGTCGGCTCGTCGAGGATCAGCAGCTTGGGGTTGGTCAGCAGCGCGCGCACGATCTCGACACGCTGGCGCTCGCCGACCGACAGCGTGTGCACCGGGCGCAGCGGGTCGACGTCCAGCCCGTACTCCCTGGCCACCTTGCTGATGCGCGCCGTCACCTCGGCCAGCGTCAGGCTCTTGTCCAGGCCCAGCCAGACGTTCTCCGCCGCGGTCAGCGTGTCGAACAGGCTGAAGTGCTGGTAGACCATGCTGACGCCGAGCTGGCGCGCCTGCGCCGGTGAAGCGATCTGCACGGCCTGGCCGTTCCAGCGGATCTCGCCCTCGTCGGGGCGGACCGCGCCGTAGATCATCTTCATCATGGTCGACTTGCCCGCGCCGTTCTCGCCGAGCACGGCGTGGATCTCGCCGGGCTTGACGCGCAGGTTGACGCGGTCGTTGGCCTTCACGGCCGGGTACTGCTTGCTGATGTCGATCAGCTCGAGGCGCAGCATGTCTTGTCTCCTCCTCGTGCGGTCCGCCCGCGGCCTGCCGGCCGCGGGCGGAACCTGGCCTCAGAAGTGGTATTCGGCGCGCAGCATCGGCGTCTTCGCCGTCGCGCCCGGGCCGGCACCGGCGCCGACCGCCGTGGTCTTGTTGCCGAACTTGTTCTTCCAGTACTGGTACTCGAGGCCGACCTTGAAGGTGCCCTTGGCGCCGCCGGCCAGCGCGCCGACGTCGAGCATGACCTGCATGTCGATGTTGGTCTCGGCCGCGGTGTCGCCGCCGAACTCGTTCTTGCCCTTGGAAGCGATGAAGTTCGCGAAGCCCTCGAACGACAGCGGGATGTCCTTGGACAGCGGGATGCCCCAGGCGGCGGTCAGCATCGGGTGCGTCTTGTAGCTGTAGCGCGGCGTGCTGGTGTTGCTGAAGGTGCTGTACGGCGCGTTGCTCTCCTTGAGGATCAGCAGGCTGACGTTGAGGAAGCCGGGCACGTCCATGAACAGCGTCGGGCCGAACACGAACATGCGCTTCTTCGAGTTGTAGCCGGCATCGGTCTTGGCGTTGGCGTCGAAGCCGAGCGTCACGCCCATGCCGCGCACCGGGCCGAACTTGACCGAGGCGCCAGCGGCCTTCTCCAGGTCGATGGTGTTGCGGTAGACGATGTAGACCTCGTGCGCGCCGTTGGTCGAGCCGGCGCCGGCCGGGTCCTTCTCGTCGGACAGCAGCAGGTCGGCGTTGAAGAAGTTGGTGCCGTACTTGTAGCCGCTGACGTGCGAGAGGTTGACGATCTTCTTGCCGATGTCCTCGGTGTTGAAGGGCTCGGCGTACTTGCTGCCGGTGCGGAAGCCGATGTAGGTGTCGCTCCAGTCCGCGGCATGGCCGGCGGCGGAGGCCAGAAGCATCAGCGATGCGATCGAGATCTTGGTCGGAGCGTTCATGGTTGTCCTGTGTGTAGTGGGGGTGGAGCGGGAACGGCAAGATGCCGGCACACGCTCGCGCAAGTTCCGTGCCTCAGCCCTCGCCCTGCCATCGGCGGCCGGCCACGTAGGTGGCGACGAGGTTGCGCTCGTCGCCCAGCGTCATCCAGGCGAACAGCTTCTCGTGCAGGCCTTCGGCCACGTCGAGTCGACGCTGCGCCACCGGCCCGACGGCCAGGTCCCAGACGGCCAGGTCGGCCAGCCGGCCGGGCTCCAGCGCGCCGATCTCGTGCTCCAGCGACAACGCGCGCGCGGCGCCGCGCGTGGCCGCGTGCAGGGCCTTCCACGCCGTCAGGCGCTGGCCGGCCAGCGCCTGCACCTTGTAGGCATCGGCCAGCGTGCGCAGCATCGACAGGCTGGTGCCGCCGCCGACGTCGCTGGCCATCGTCACCGCCGCGCCGGCCGCTTCGGCCTCGCGCCAGCCGAACAGGCCGCTGCCGAGGAACAGGTTGGACGAGGGGCTGTGCGCGATCTGCGCGCCGGACTCGCGCAGCACCGCGCGGTCGTCGTCGTCGAGCCAGATGCCGTGCGCCAGCACGCTGCGCCGGTGCAGCAGGCCGGCGCGTGCGTAGACGTCGAGGTAGCTGCGCGCCTCGGGGAACAGCTCGCGCACCCAGCGCACCTCGTCGCGGTTCTCGGCGACATGGGTCTGCATGTACAGCGTCGGGTCCTCGGCACACAGCCGGCCGGCCATCGCCAGCTGCGCCGGCGTGCTGGTCGGCGCGAAGCGCACCGTCACCGCGTAGGCCAGGCGCTCGCGGCCGTGCCAGCGGGCGATCAGCTCGCGGCAGTCGGCTTCGGCCTGCACCACGTCGTCGCGCAGGCCGTCGGGCGCGTGGCGGTCCATCAGCACCTTGCCGGCGATCAGGCGCATGCCGCGCGCCGCGGCCGCGGCGAACAGCGCGTCGGCCGAGGCCTTGTGCACCGTCGGGAAGACCACCGCGGCGGTGGTGCCGTGGGCCAGCAGCGCGTCGAGGAACAGCGCCGCGCCGGCCTCGGCGGCGGCCGGGTCGGCGTAGCGCCGCTCGGCCGGGAAGGTGTAGGTGTTCAGCCAGTCGAGCAGCTCGGTGCCGTAGCTGGCGATCACGTCGAGCTGCGGGCTGTGCACATGGGTGTCGACGAAGCCGGGCAGGACCAGCCGCCCGGCGTGGTCGATGCGCGTCCAGCTCGCATCCGGTGCATCGTGCTGCACCGCGGCGATGCGCCCGTCCTCGACCAGCAGCCATTGCGCCGGCCGCCAGCGCACCGCCGGCGAGTCGACCTCGCCCCAGGCCGGTTCGGCCGTGAAGTCGAGCAGGTCGCCGCGGATGGCGATGCGTGCGTTCATTTCGTCCGCCCCGGCAGGCCGTGGCCTGCCACGTTGCGCGCCACCTCGCGCACCTGCTCGCGCAGCCAGCGGTTCGCTGCCGAGGTGTGCGTCAGCTCGTGCCAGAGCTGGTAGTAGGTCAGCGACGGAAAGGCCACCGGGCAGCGCACGATGCGCACCGGCAGCGAATCGACGTAGCGCGAGCAGAACAGCCGCCCGGTGGTGAGCACCAGCAGGCTTTGTGCCACCATCAGCGGGAACAGGCTGAAGTGCGCGCTCTTCACCACCACGTCGCGCTGCAGGCCCAGCGAGGCCAGGTGTTCGTCGATCACGCCCGGCGTGTTGCCGTGCAGCGGCGTCGGCGCGACATGCTGGCAGTCCAGGTAGCGCTCGGCCGTCCAGGCGCGGGCGCTCAGGCGTGCGGCCGGGTGGTCCTCGGCGACCAGGCAGACGATCTCGTCGGACATCAGCCGCCCGAGGTGCAGTTCGCCGGGCGGCTCCAGCCAGTTGCCGATCACCAGGTCGACCTGGCCCTGCGCCAGGCTGCGCCGGTAGTCGAAGGCTCCCGACAGCGGCAGCAGTTCGAGGCGTGCCTGCGGCGCCTGGCGCTTCAGGTGCGCCACCAGCTCGGGCAGGAACAGCGGGTCGAGGTAGTCGCTGGCGCCGATGCGGAAGGTCAGCGTGCTCTCGGCGGGCTCGAAGCTGCGTGTCGGCGAGCGCGGGCTGAACAGCCGGTCGGCATCCTGCAGCAGGCGGCTGGCCGGGTCCAGGAGTTGCAAGGCGGTTTCGGTCGGCGTCATGCCGTTGCCTGCGCGCACCAGAAGCGGATCCCCGGTGAGCGCGCGCAGCCGCTTGAGCTGGGCACTCACCGCCGGTTGCGTGCTGCGCAGGCGCATGGCGGCACGGGAGACGCTGCGTTCGGTGATCAAGGTCTGCAACACCCGGATGAGATGGAGCTCGATCTTGTCGAAATCAGCGCGCTGCGTCATATTGAAATCATGATACGAGTTATGCGCGTGGCGGTATACACCGGCAGGCAGATCGGCGTAAGTTGCGCCCTGAACCCGCAGCACATCCGCCACCCGAACCGATGAGCACCCGACCGATCCGCTTCTATCACCGCGGCCAGACCGTCGAAGTGAGCGACGCCGCCTCCACGACCAGCGTGCTCGACTGGCTGCGCGACGGCGCGCACTGCCACGGCAGCAAGGAAGGCTGCAACGAGGGCGACTGCGGCGCCTGCACGGTCGTCGTCGGCTCGCTGGCGGCGCCGGGCGACCCCGACGCGGTGCGCGGCCTGTCGCTGCGCACGGTCAACGCCTGCATCCAGTTCCTGCCCACGCTGGACGGCAAGGCGCTGTTCGCCGTCGACGACCTGAAGGACCTGTCGGCCGGTGCGCTGCACCCGGCCCAGCAGGCCATGGTCGACTGCCACGGCTCGCAGTGCGGCTTCTGCACCCCGGGCTTCGTGATGAGCCTGTGGGCCGGCTACGAGCAGCACCGCGCGCAGGGCCGCGTGCCGACGCGCCAGGCGCTGGCCGACGAGCTGTCCGGCAACCTGTGCCGCTGCACCGGCTACCGGCCCATCCTCGACGCCGGCCAGCGCATGTTCGAGCTGCCGGCGGTGGCGCTGGACACCACGCCGGTGGTCGCCGCGCTGCAGCGTCTCGCCTCCGGCGAGACCTTCACGCACGAGAGCGGCACGCCCTTCCACGCACCGAAGACGCTGGACGCGCTGGCGACCCTGTGCGAGGCGAAGCCCGACGCCCGCCTGCTCGCCGGCTCGACCGACATCGGCCTGTGGGTCAACAAGCAGTTCCGTGAGCTCGGCGAGCTGATCTACCTCGGCGAGGTCGAGGAACTGCGGCGCATCGACGCACGCGACGGCACCTTGTGGATCGGCGCCGGCGCTTCGCTCGAAGACGCCTGGCGCGCCTTGGCCGAGCGCTGGCCGGCGCTGACCGAGGTCTGGCTGCGCTTCGCCTCGCCGCCGATCCGCCACGCCGGCACGATGGGCGGCAACGTCGCCAACGGTTCGCCGATCGGCGACAGCGCGCCGGTGCTGCTGGCGCTCGACGCCCAGCTCGAACTGCGCAAGGGCCGCACGACACGTCGCCTGCCACTGACCGAGTTCTACGTCGACTACATGAAGAACCGCCTCGAGCGCGGCGAGTTCGTGCAGGCGATCGTGCTGCCCGCGCTGCCGGCGCGGCGGCAGGTGCGCGCCTACAAGATCAGCAAGCGCTTCGACTGCGACATCTCGGCGCTGTGCGCCGGCTTCTCTGTCGAGCTCGATGGCGACACGGTCAGCGCGGTCCGGCTGGCCTTCGGCGGCCTGGCGGGCATCGTCAAGCGCGCCGCCAAGGCCGAGGCCGCCCTGCTCGGCCGGCCGTGGAGCGAAGAGAACCTGGCAGTGGCGCAGGCCGCGCTGGCCGAGGACTTCACGCCACTGTCCGACATGCGCGCCAGCGCCGGCTACCGACGCCAGGTGGCCGCCAACCTGCTGCAGCGCTTCTGGCTGGAGACGCGAACGGCGGATCCGCTGCCCGCCCGTGCCACCAGCGTGTTCGCGAGGGAGCCCGGATGAACAAGCCCATCGCCCCGGACCTGCTCGCCCCCACCGCACAGGTCGGCGTCGTGCGGCCGCACGAGTCGGCTCACCTGCACGTGGCCGGCGAGGCCGCCTACATCGACGACCTGCCCGAACTCGCCGGCACGCTGCACTGCGCGCTCGGGCTGTCGCCGGTCGCCCACGGCCGGCTCACCGGCCTGTCGCTGGACGGGCTGCGCGCCCTGCCCGGCGTGGTGGCCATCCTCACTGCCGACGACATCCCCGGCACCAACGACTGGGGTTCGATCGTGCACGACGACCCCATCCTGGCTCCCATCGTTCGCCAGAACGATGGCTCGCGGGCCGGTGAGCTGCGCTACCTCGGCCAGCCGGTGTTCGCGGTGATCGCCACCACGCGCGACGTGGCCCGCCGCGTGGCGGCCCGGGCCAAGGAGGTGCTGCAGATCGAGCCGCTGCCGGCGGTGATCGCCCACCAGGACGCGCATGCCAAGGGCCAGTACGTGCTGCCGCCCATGCACCTCGCGCGCGGCGACGCACACGCGGCGATAGCCCGTGCGCCGCACCGGCTGAAGGGCAGCTTCGACGTCGGCGGTCAGGAGCAGTTCTACCTGGAAGGGCAGATCAGCTACGCGATCCCGAAGGAGGATCACGGCATGCTGGTGCACTGCTCGACGCAGCACCCCAGCGAGATGCAGCACCTGGTCGCGCATGCGCTGGGGCTGCACGCACACCAGGTGCAGGTCGAGTGCCGGCGCATGGGCGGCGGCTTCGGCGGCAAGGAGTCGCAGTCGGCGCCCTTCGCCTGCATCGCCGCGGTGGCGGCGAGCAAGCTCGGGCGCCCGGTCAAGCTGCGCCTGGACCGCGACGACGACTTCCTGATCACCGGCCGGCGCCACTGCTTCTGGTACGAGTACGAGGTCGGCTACGACGACACCGGCCGCGTGCTCGGCGCCGAGGTCACGATGGTCTCGCGCGCCGGCCATTCGGCCGACCTGTCGGGTCCGGTGATGACCCGTGCGCTGTGCCACTTCGACAACGCCTACTGGCTCGGCGACGTGGCCATGCACGGCTTCGCGGCGAAGACCAACACGCAGAGCAACACCGCCTTCCGCGGCTTCGGCGGGCCGCAGGGCGCGATCGCGATCGAGAACATCGTCGACTCGATCGCACGCGCGCTCGGCAAGGATGCGCTGGACGTGCGCCGGCTCAACTTCTACGGCAGCGGCCAGAGCACACCTTACGGCCAGCCGGTGGTCGACAACGTGATCCACGAACTCGTCGCCGAGCTCGAGACCACCAGCGACTACCGCGCACGCCGCCAGGCCGTCGCGGCCTTCAACGCCGGCAGCCCGCTGCTCAAGCGCGGCCTGGCGCTGACGCCGGTGAAGTTCGGCATCTCGTTCAACGTCAAGCATTTCAACCAGGCCGGCGCGCTGGTGCACGTCTACAGCGACGGCTCGATCCTGGTCAATCACGGCGGCACCGAGATGGGCCAGGGCCTGAACACCAAGGTGGCCCAGGTGGTGGCGCACGAGCTGGGCGTTCCGTTCGCGTCGGTGCGCTGCACCGCCACCGACACGCAGAAGGTCGCCAACACCTCGGCCACCGCCGCCTCCACCGGCAGCGACCTGAACGGCAAGGCCGCACAGGACGCCGCGCGGCAGATCCGCGAGCGGCTGGCCGCCTGCGCGGCGGCGCTGCACGGCGGCGAGGCCTCGGCGGTGCGCTTCGCCGGCGGGCAGGTCGAGGTCAACGGCCACACGCTGCCGTTCACGGCGCTGGTGAGCCGCGCCTACCAGGAGCGTGTGCAGCTGTGGTCCGACGGCTTCTACGCCACGCCCGGCCTGAGCTGGGACCGCGAGAAGCTGCAGGGCCGGCCGTTCTACTACTTCGCCTACGGCGCGGCGGTCAGCGAGGTGCTGGTCGACACGCTGACCGGCGAATGGAAGCTGCTGCGTGCCGACGTGCTGCACGACGTCGGCCGCTCGCTGAACCCGGCCATCGACATCGGCCAGGTCGAGGGTGCCTTCATCCAGGGCATGGGCTGGCTGACGATGGAGGAGCTGGTCTGGCACCCGCAGACCGGCAAGCTGACGACACACGCGCCGAGCACCTACAAGATCCCGACGGCCAACGACTGCCCCGAGGACTTCCGCGTGCGCCTGTTCGAGAACGCCAACGCCGAGGACAGCATCCACCGCAGCAAGGCGGTCGGTGAACCGCCGCTGCTGCTGCCCTTCTCGGTCTTCTATGCGATCCGCGACGCGGTCTCGGCCGTCGGCGAGCACCGTGTCGACCCGCCGCTGTCGGCGCCGGCGACGAGCGAATCCATCCTGCGTGCCGTCACTGCGGTGCGCCAGGCCGCCTGAGATGAACAGCCTGCGCGACACCGCGATCGCCTGGCTGGCCGAAGGCAGTGCCGGCGATCGTCGTCGAGGTGACCGAGGCGCTCGGCTCGGCGCCGCGCGAGGCCGGCACGCGCATGCTGGTCGGCGCCGATCGCTGCGAAGGCACGATCGGTGGCGGCCACCTGGAGCTGAAGGCGATCGAGCGCGCCAGGCGCATGCTGACCAGCGGCGAGCGGGTGCCGCAGTCGGCCCACTACCCGCTCGGCCCGGCGCTCGGGCAGTGCTGCGGTGGCGCGGTGACGCTGGGCTTCGGCGTCCTCGATGCGCGGGCCGTCGCCGCCTGGCCGCTGGCGGCGCCGCGCTTTCACCTGCAGCTCTACGGCGCCGGCCATGTCGGCCGGGCGATCGTGCGCGCGTTGGCACCGCTGAACGTGCGGGTCGACTGGATCGACGAGCGCGACGAGGAGTTCCCGCCGGACGGCGAGCTGCCGGCGCACACGCGCAAGATCGCCGTCGACGCGGTCGAGGCCGAGGTGCGCGACGCCCCGCGCGGCGCCTTCTACCTGGTGCTGACGCACCGCCACGACCTCGACCTGCGCATCGCCGAGGCCATCCTGCGCCGTGGCGACTTCGCCTTCTTCGGCCTGATCGGCTCGGCGACCAAGCGCGCCCGCTTCATCCACCGCTTCGAGGCGATGGGCATCCCGGCGGAGACGATAGAGCGCATGAGCTGCCCGATCGGACTGCCCGGCGTCGACGGCAAGGAACCGGAAGTGATCGCCGCTGCCGTGGCGGCGCAACTGCTGCTGGCCAGCAGCGCCAGGCCCGCTCAGGCCGGACCGAGGCCGCTATGCAATTCGGCAGGGTAGGCCTGAGGATGAGCCGCCTCCGCTGCGCGATTTCATAGGCGCCTCGCTTCGGCGGCTCAGCGCTCCAGCCCGAGCTTGTCGTTGGCCCAGCGGTAGCGCACCTGCTTCTTCAGCGTCGGGCAGCAGCGCGCGTCCTTCGGTCCTAGCGTCAGCGTGTCGAGTCGGATCACCGCGCCGCTGACCGAGACCTTCTCGATCTGGCCGGTCAGGTCGGTGGTCAGCGTGCGGTAGTTGCGGCCCTGGTCGATGAGCACCGACAGCTTGGGCAGCGACCAGGTCGGCCCCATCACGTCCCACTGCAGCACGATGTCGGGCTTGCCGTCGCCGTTGAGGTCGGTGATGACATGCTGGCCCGGCGACGCGCTGGCCCCATCGAGCTTCTGCGCGGCGAGGAACTTCTCGATCACCGCCATCGCACCGCGCTCGTCCAGCGCGTGCGCCGCCGGCGCCAGCAGCGCCGAAACGATCAGAACGAGGATGGGGCCGAGGCTGCGCATGGAGCTCTCCCGGCCGCGCGACGCGGCCTGCCCCACTATCGCGCGTCCGGCGCCGCGCTTCAATGCTCGGCGCCGGGCCTAGGGGGTCAGTCGCCGGCCAGGGTGCGCAGCGCGGCGATGTCGAGCACCTTCACGGTGTAGCCCGACACGAAGATCAGCCCCTTTCGAGTGAGCTGGCGCAGCAGGCGCGACAGCGTCTCCGGCGTGATCGCCAGCTGCGAGGCGATGTCGCGCTTGCGCTCGTTGAGCGACACGGTGATCGAGCCATCGCTGGCCATTGCGCTGGCGCAGCGCTGCAGCAGCCAGGCGGCGAAACGGCCCTCCGCGTCCTTGTGCATCAGGTCGTGCGTCGCCAGTGTCAGCGACTGCACCTGGCGCGCCAGCGTCACCACCATGCGGCGGCCCAGGTCGGGGTGCTGCTGCAGCAACGCCTGCAGATCCTCGCGGGGCAGCATCACCACCTGCACGTCGGACAGCGCCACCGCGTCCTGCGCCGGATTGCCGCCCAGCCAGGCGCTACTGGCATCCAGCCAGCCCGGCCCTTGCACGCTGCGCTCGGGCTGGAAGCTGCCGTCCGGCGAGGCGCTGCCCAGCGCCGCGTCGCCGCGGGCCAGCAGGCACAGGTGACGCGCCGGCTCACGCGTCGAGACGAGCAGGCTGCCGGCCGGCAGCTCGCGCACCTGCGCGATGTCCTGCAGCGCGGCCACGAGCTCGCTGGCCAGCGCCGGCGCGCCGAGCACGGACGACCAGAACGCGGCCCCGCCGGCCGCAGGCGCCAACGACAGCCCCTGAACGATGCGGCGCGGCCGAAGCGGCCGCACGGGCCGCACATTGACGTCGCCGCTGGTGATGTGGGTTTCCAAGCGATGTCCCCGGATGTGGTTTTCGACGGACACAATGTGTCCGACCCCCCTGGGTATCGTCTTGCGGTGGATCAAACCCACCCGGAAGCCCGTCGCGCCGGGGCGACGGGACTTGAGCCAACTCAGGCCGGGTCTCAGCCCGCAGCCACCTCGTGTTTCGCGAGGATCTCCAGCGCGCGCACCAGCGCCGAGTGGTCCTGCTCCGCCAGCCCGTGCGCCGCACACGCCTGCATCAGTTGCGCCGCGTTGGCCGTGCCCGGCAGGCTCACCCCCAGTGCCTTGGCCCCCTGCAGCGCCAGGTTCAGGTCCTTCTGGTGCAGCTGGATCCGGAACCCGGGGTTGAAGGTCCGCTTGATCATGCGTTCGCCGTGCACCTCCAGGATGCGGCTGGCCGCAAACCCGCCCATCAGCGCCTGCCTCACCTTGGCCGGGTCCGCTCCCGCCTTGCTGGCGAACACCAGCGCTTCTCCCACCGCCGCGATGTTCAGCGCCACGATGATCTGGTTGGCCACCTTGGTGGTCTGCCCGTCGCCGTTGCCGCCCACCCGCGTGATGTTCTTGCCCATCAGCTGGAAGAGGGGCAGCACCCGCTCGAACGCCGCCTCAGGGCCGCCGATCATGATGGTCAGGCTGGCTGCCTTGGCACCGACTTCGCCGCCGGACACCGGCGCGTCCAGGTAGTCGCAGCCCAGTTCGTTGATCCGCTTGGCAAACGCCTTGGTCTCGATCGGCGAGATCGAGCTCATGTCCACCACCGTCTTGCCCTTGCTCAGTCCCGCCGCCACGCCGTTCTCCGCAAACAGCACCTTCTCCACGTCCGGCGTGTCGGGAACCATCGTGAAGATGATGTCGGCGCGCTGCGCCACTTCCTTCGGCGAGGCACAGGCCACGGCGCCGGCGTCGGCCAGCGCCTGCGGTACCTGGCTGCGCGTGTTGACGAACAGCTCGTGGCCGGCGGCGCGCAGGTGGCCTGCCATCGGCGCGCCCATGATCCCGAGGCCAATGAATCCCAGCTTCATGTGAATGTCCTTGGTTCAGCGCTGGCGCATCTCGCCCAGCAGTTGTTGCGACCCGGCGGCGATCAGGCGCGCGTCGGAGCTCACCGTCACGAAACGGAAGCCCTTGGCGATGCGTGCCTTGGCAACGTCGCTGCGGCCGTTGTGGATACCGGCCTTGACCCCGTGTGCCTTGGCGCGCTCGACGATGTGGTCGATCGCCTGCGCGACCGGCGGGTCGACGTCGTCGAAGGTGGGCTTGCAGCCCAGCGCCAGCGACAGGTCCGAAGGGCCGATGTAGATCGCATCCAGCCCTTCGACGGACAGGATGGCGTCGAGGTTGTCCAGCGCCTGCGCGGTCTCGATCATCGCGAAGCGCACGATGGTCTCGTTCGCCTTCGCCGGGTAGTCGGCACCGCCGTAGAGTAGCGCGCGCACCGGCCCGAAGCTTCGGGTGCCCTTGGGCGCGTAGCTGGTGTAGGCGACGAAACGCTGCGCTTCCTCGCGCGTGTTGACCATCGGGCAGATCACGCCGTAGGCGCCGGCGTCCAGCGTCTTCATGATGATGCCGGGCTCCAGCCAGGGCACGCGCACGATGGGCACGGTGGCGGTGGTCGAGATGGCCTGCAGCATGCCCACCATGGCCTGGTAGTCGACCACGCCGTGCTGCAGGTCGATGGTCAGCGTGTCCCAGCCCTGGTGGGCCATGGTCTCGGCCGAGAAGCTGTTGGCGATGGCCAGCCAGCCGTTCACCGCGGCCTGGTCGTTGGCCCACAGCGTGCGCAGGCGGTTCTCTCTCATCGTGATGTCCTCAGGGCAGGGGCGCCGGCGAGACCATGCGGCCTTCGCTCAGGAAACCCAGCAGGTTGTCGAACGTGCGGTCGGCCATGGCCTGCCGCGTCTCCTCGGTGCCGCTGGCGATGTGCGGCAGCAGCACCACGTTGTCGAGCTCGAACAGTGCGGCGGGCACCTTCGGCTCGTTCTCGAACACGTCCAGGCCGGCGCCGGCGATGCGTCGCTCCTGCAAGGCGCGCACCAGGGCCGCCTCGTCGATCACCGAGCCGCGCGCGACGTTGATCAGGAAGCCGCGCGGGCCCAGCGCGTCGAGCACGGCCTCGTTGACCAGGTGCTTCGTGCCCGCGCCGCCGGCGGTGATGACCATCAGGTAGTCGCACCAGCGTGCCATCTCGGCCAGCGAGGGCTCGTGCACCCAGGCCACGCCCTCCACCGGCCGACGGCTGTGGTAGCGGATGTCCATGTCGAAGCCGGTCGCCCGCCTGGCGATCGTCTGGCCGATGCGGCCGAGCCCGACGATGCCCAGCTTCGCGCCGCTGACCTTGCGCGCCAGCGGAAAGCTCTTCGCGCCGGGCGTGACCCAGGCGCCACGGCGAACGAAACGGTCGGCCTCGCTGACGCGACGGGCGATGTCGAGCATCAGCGCCACGCCCAGGTCGGCCACGCAGTCGTTCAGCACGTCGGGGGTGTAGCCGACGGCGATGCCGCGCGCCTTTCGCGGCCGCCAGGTCGAGCTTGTCCAGGCCGACGCCGAAGCTGGAGATCACGCGCAGCGTCGTCAGCCGGGCCAGCGTGTCGGCCGTGTAGCCCACACCCGCCGAGGTGACGAAGCCTTCGAACTCGCCGCCGTGCGCGGCGAGGAAGGCCGCGGGGTCGGGCTGCTCGGCGAGCAGCACATGGTCGAACTCGGCGGCCAGGCGTGCCTCGAGCGAGGGCAGCAGCCGGCCGGCCTGCAGGATGCGGTGCTTCTTGTTCAATCGGAATCCTTCAGTCGATCTTGACGCCGCCGGCGGCGACGACGGACGCCCAATTCTTGCGCTCGCGCTCGAAGAAGGTGGCGAACTCCGCCGGCGTCATCGTGTAGACCTCGGCGCCCTGCGAGACCAGGCGCTCGCGCACCTCGGGCGAACGGATGATGCGCGTCAGTTCGGCGTTGACGCGGGCCACCACCGCCGGCGGCGTCGCCGCCGGCATCAGCGCACCCTGCCAGGTGCCCGACTCGAAGCCCTTGACGCCCTGCTCGGCGATGGTCGGTACGCTGGCCAGCAGCGGCACGCGCGTCGCCTTGGACACGCCCAGCACCTTCAGCTTGCCCGACTGCACCATCGGCAGCGTCGCCAGCATGCCGTTCATCAGCACCTGGGTCTGGCCGGCGACGGTGTCGCCGATCGCCTGCGAGCCGCCCTTGTAGGGGATGTAGGTCCACTCGGCCTTGGTCGCCTTCTCGACCGCGACGCCGGCCAGGTGCGGCGCGCTGCCGATCGCAGTCACCGCGAAGTTGAGCTTCTCCTGGCGCGACAACGCGACCAGTTCCTGCAGGTTGTTCGCCTTCACCGACGGGTGCACCACCAGCAGGTGCGGCGAGTAGGCCAGCATCGTGACGCCGCGCAGGTCCTTGCTCGGCTCGAAGGGCAGTTGCTTGTAGACCGAGGCGGTGATGGCCAGCGCGCCGACGTCGCACAGCAGCAGCGTGTGGCCGTCGTTGCTCTTGGCGACGAAGTCGGTGCCGGTGTTGCCGTTGGCACCAGGCTTGTTCTCGACGATCACCGTCTGCTTCAGCGCATCGGACAGCGGCTGCGAGATCGCCCGCGCGATGATGTCCGACGAACCGCCCGGCGGGTAGGGAACGACGATGCGCAGCGGCTTGCTGGGCCATTGCTGCGCCGCGGCGCCGAAGCTGGTCAGTGCGGCGAAGGTGGCGAGTGCCGCCAGCGTGAGTCTCTTCATCGTGTGTCCTCGTGCTTGTGTTCAGTCGACCGTGATGCCGCGCTCCGCGATGATCTTCGCGTAGCGGGCCCGGTCCTTGTCGATCAGCGCGGCGAACTGCGCCGGCGTGTTCGCCGCCGGGATGGCGCCGAGCTCGACCAGCCGGCCCTTGACGTCGTCGCCGGCCACCGCCTCGCGCACGTCGGCCGAGATCCTGTCGACGATCTCCTTCGGCGTGCCGGCCGGCGCCAGCAGGCCGATCCAGCTGATGCTGTCGAAGCCGGGCACGGCCGATTCGGCCAGCGTCGGCACGTCGGGCAGCGCGCTGACACGTTTGCTGCTCGTCACCGCCAGCGCACGCAGCTTGCCGGCCTTGATGTGCCCGCTGGCCTCGAACACGGTCATGAACGACAGCTGCACGTGGCCGGCGATCAGGTCCTGCACCGCCGGCCCGCCGCCGCGGTAGGGCACGTGCACGATGAAGGTGCCGGTGCCCTGCTTGAACATCTCGGCCGCCAGGTGCGGCGCGCCGCCGGCGCCCGAGCTGCTGTAGCTGAGCTTGCCCGGCTGGCTCTTGGCCAGTGCGACGAACTCCTTCGCGTCCTTCGCCGCGACCTGCGGGTTGACCATCATCGCCAGCGGCAGCTCGGCCACCAGCGAGATCGGCGCGAAGGCCTTGTCGGGGTCGTAGGGCAGCTTCTTGTACAGCGACGGGTTGATCGCCTGCGTGCCGATGTTGCCCATCAGGATCGTGTAGCCGTCGGGCCTGGCCTTGGCGACCAGGTCGGCGCCGATCGTGCCGGCCGCGCCACCCTTGTTGTCGACCACCACCTGCTGGCCCCACTTCGTGGTCAGCTTCTGCGCGATGATGCGCGCGCCAGTGTCGGTGCCGCCGCCCGGCGGGAAGGGCACGATCATCGTCACCGGCCGGGCCGGGAACGTGCCCTGCGCGTGCGCCGCCGCAGCAACTGCGAGGCCCAGCGCGGCGATCAGCGTCGCGGCGCGGCGGGCATGGATGCTCGGGGCCTGCTTCATGTCGCGCCGTGCGCTTCGACGTAGAGCGCGTACAGCGAGTGGCAGCTCGCCATGTACAGGCGGTTGTTCTTCGGCCCGCCGAAGCACAGGTTGGCGCAGCGCTCGGGCAGCCGGATGTGCGCCAGCGGCTTGCCCTGCGGGTTGAACACCATCACGCCGTCCAGGTCCTCGGAGCGGCCGCGCAGCGTGTAGACCTTGCGGCCGCCGACGTCGCTGGGCTCGGCGTTGAGCGCGCCGTTGCTGCCCCAGCCGCACCACAGGTTGCCGTCGCGGTCGACCTTGAAGCCGTCGAGTGCGCCCTGGTCGGCCGCGTCGATCAGCTTGGTCTTGTTCGCCACGCTGCCGTCGGCGCCGACGTCGTAGGCCCAGATGCTGCGGTTCGGCGTGCCCTTCCACTCGACCACGTAGAGCTTCTTCTCGTCGGGCGAGAAGGCCAGGCCGTTGGGGTTGACGAGGTCGGTGATCACCGCGGTCAGCTTGCCGTCGGGCGCGAGGCGGTAGACGTTGGTGCGTCGCCTGCTCGGGCTTGGCGCGCGAGCCTTCCCATTCGCCGTTGATGCCGAACAGCGGATCGGTGAACCAGATCGAGTCGTCGGACTTCACGACGATGTCGTTCGGCGCGTTCAGGCGCTTGCCCTCGAAGCTGTCAGCCAGCACGCTGACGCGGCCGTTGGCCTCGGTGCGCGTGATGCGGCGCGTCACCGAATGCTCGCAGCTGACCAGGCGGCCCTGGCGGTCGCGGGTGTTGCCGTTGGCGTAGTTCGCCGGGCCGCGGAAGACGCTGAAGGAGCCATCCTTCTCGCTGTACTTCATGATCCGGTTGTTCGGGATGTCGCTCACCAGCACATGGCCGGGGCCGCCGTTCTCCGCCGGGAAGTACACCGGCCCCTCGGCCCAGCGCATGCCGGTGGCCACCTGCTCCAGCGTGCTGCTGTAGATGCGGTACTTCGTGAAGCCCGGGTCGAGGATCTGGATCGCCGGGTCGGGGTAGCGCTGGTTCGGCTTGAACTCGAACGACCTGCGCGCGCGACGTGGTCGCGAACAGGCCGAGCCCGCCGGCCAGGCCGCTGCCGGCCGCGACCCGCAGCAAGCGTGCGGCGAGTGAGTGTTTGTCTCCGTGTCATCTTGCTTTTCTCGTGGTGGGTGGATCGGGGGCCGTCAGCGCACCATGCACGGCCGCTTGTTGTCGAAGGTCCAGTTCGGGATCAGGTACTGCATGGCCATCGCGTCGTCGCGTGCACCCAGGCCATGCTGCAGGTAGAGCTGGTGCGCCTTGGCGACCTCGGCCATGTCGAGTTCGACACCCAGGCCCGGCTTCTTCGGCACCTGCACATGGCCACCGATGATCTGCAGCGGCTCCTTGGTCAGGCGCTGGCCGTCCTGCCAGATCCAGTGCGTGTCGATCGCGGTGACCTTGCCCGGCGCCGCCGCGCCGACGTGCGTGAACATCGCCAGCGAGACGTCGAAGTGGTTGTTCGAGTGCGAGCCCCAGGTCAGGCCCCAGTCGCGGCAGGTCTGCGCGACGCGCACCGAGCCGGCCATGGTCCAGAAATGCGGGTCGGCCAGCGGGATGTCGACCGACTGCAGCGACAGCGCATGAGCCATCTGGCGCCAGTCGGTGGCCACCATGTTGGTGGCGGTGGGCAGGCCGGTGGCACGGCGGAACTCGGCCATCACCTCGCGGCCGCTGAAGCCCTGCTCGGCGCCGCATGGGTCTTCGGCATAGGCGACCACGCCGCGCATGCGCTCGCCCAGGCGGATCGCGTCCTTGAGCAGCCAGCCGCCGTTCGGGTCCAGCGTCACGCGGGCCTCGGGGAAACGTTCGTGCAACGCGATCACCGCGTCGACCTCGGCATCGCCGGCGAGCACGCCGCCCTTCAGCTTGAAGTCGTTGAAGCCGTAGCGCTCGCGCGCCGCCTCGGCCAGGCGCACCACCGCCTCCGGTGTCATCGCCGCCTCGTGGCGCACGCGGAACCAGGCGTTGTCGGCGCCGGGGGCTTCGTCGTAGGGCAGATCGGTCTTGCGACGGTCGCCGACGAAGAACAGGTAGCCCAGCATCTCGACCGACTCACGCTGCTGGCCTTCGCCGAGCAGCGCCGCCACCGGCAGCCCGAGGTGCTGGCCGAGCAGGTCCAGCATCGCCGACTCGACCGCGGTGACCGCGTGGATGGTGGTGCGCAGATCGAAGGTCTGCAGGCCGCGACCGCCGGCGTCGCGGTCGGCGAAGCTGCGCTGCATCGTCTGCATCACCGCCTGCACGTTGGCGACCGGCTGGCCGACGACCAGTTCGCGAGCGTCGTCCAGCGTCTGGCGGATCTTCTCGCCGCCGGGCACCTCGCCGACGCCGGTGCGGCCGGCGCTGTCGGTCAGGATCAGCAGGTTGCGCGTGAAGAAGGGACCGTGGGCGCCGCTCAGGTTGAGCAGCATGCTGTCGCGCCCGGCGACCGGGATCGCCTCGAGCTTGGTGATGGTCGGCGTGCTCATGGCGTCAATCCGCGGTGATCTTGCGGGTCTCGATCAGTTGCTTCCAGCGCGTGTTCTCGGCGGCCTGGAAAGCGGCGAACTGCTCGGGCGTGTTGGCGACGATCTCGAAGCCGACTTCGAGCAGCTTGGGCTTCACGCCCGGGTCGTTCAGCGCGGCGACGATCGCGGCATGCAGCTTGGCCTTCACGTCGGCCGGCAGGCCCTTGGGCGCGGCGATGCCCTGCCAGGAATAGACATCGGCGTCCTTGACGCCCGACTCGGCCAGCGTCGGCACGCTGGGCAGTAGCGCCGAGCGCTTCGCGCCGGTGACCGCCAGCGCGCGCAGCTTGCCGCCGTTGACGTGCTGGATGATCGCGTTGATGTTCTGGAACGAGGCGTCGACCTGGCCGCCGAGCAGGTCGCTGATGGCCGGCGCACCGCCCTTGTAGGGCACGTGCACGCCGCTGGTGCCGGTCTGCAGCCAGAACAGCTCGGCGGTCAGGTGGTCCGACGAGCCGTTGCCGGACGACGCGAAGCTCAGCTTGTCGGGCGTCTTCTTCAGCGCCGCGATCACGTCGGCCACGCTCTTGAACGGCGAGGCCGCCGGCACGACCAGCACGTTGGGCGCCTGCACCGCCACCGTCAGCAGGTCGAAGTCCTTGCCGGCGTCGTAGGGCACGTTCTTGATCAGGTGCGGCGCGATCACGAAGGGACCGAGCGAGGACACCAGCACCGTGTAGCCGTCCGGCGCGGCACGCTTGACCAGCGCGGCGCCGATGGTGCCGGTGGCTCCGGCCTTGTTGTCGACGATCACCGTCTGGCCGAGCTTCTCCTGCATCTTCGCGCCGACGCTGCGCGCCAGCGTGTCGGTCGAGCCGCCCGGCGGGAAGGGCACGACGATGGTGATGGTCTTCTCCGGCCAGGCATGGGCGGGAGCGATCAGGGCCAGCGCGAGGGCGGCCAGGGAGAGCAGCTTCTTCATGATCGGGGTTGCGGGTGGAGAATCGATCTAGTTGTATGTCATCGTACAACTAGACCCGCACAAGTCAAGGCGAATTGCCTAGGGGTTACTGCGTACCGGCGAAGGCGCGGCGGCGCCGCTCGCGGCTGTTCGCCAGGTGCGTGCGCATCGCCGCGCGTGCCGCCTCGGCGTCCTGCGCGGCGATCGCGTCGACGATGCTCTCGTGCTCGGCATTGACGCGGCGCAGGTAGGCCTGGCGCTGCGGGTCGATGGCATCGGCCGGCTCCAGCCGCGCGCGCGGAATGATCTGCGCGCCCAGCGTCGCCATCAGCCCGGCGAAGTGTTCGTTCTGCGTCGCCCGCGCGATCTCGCTGTGGAACTGGAAGTCGGCGGCGACGGCGTCGCGCCCCTCCTCCACCGCGGCAGCGAAGGCGGCCACCGCGGCGCGCATCGCCGCCAGGTTGGCATCGCTGCGCCGCATCGCGGCCAACCCGGCGGCTTCGCTCTCGATGCCGATGCGCAGTTCGAGCACCGCGATCACGTCGCGCAGCGTGCCGAGCTGCTGCGGCTCGATGCGGAAGGCCGAACCATCGCCGACGCCGACCACGAAGGTGCCGATGCCGTGGCGCGTCTCGACCAGCCCGCCGGCCTGCAGCTTGGAGATGGCCTCGCGCACCACGGTGCGGCTGACGCCGAACTCGGCCATCACCGCCGCCTCGGTGGGCAGCTTGTCGCCGGGCGCGAGGCGGCCGTCGCGGATGCGCTCGCCGAGCGCCTCGACGAGGCCCAGCGCCAGCGTGCGCGGTCGCCTGGCGGCAAGAACTTCCTGATTCACGGCACCTCCGGACAAACCCCGAACCGCCGACCTTGACACTGCCTCGGTCGCATCCAAGAATGACTCAAGTTATACGACAACTGATGTCTTACCTCAAGCGGCATCGCTGAACTGTAGCAAGTCGCCGGCAAGCCACTCGATCCCCGATGAGCACCATCCACCCCTCCCCGCTGCGTTTTCCCCGCCTGTTGCTGACCGGTGCCGCCGGCGGGCTGGGCCGCGTGCTGCGGCCGCGGCTGAAATCACGCTGCGAGTGGCTGCGCGTGTCCGACATCGCCGAGCTCGGCAATGCCGCCGAGGGCGAGGAGTTGCGTCCCTGCCGGCTGGAGGATCGCGAGGGCATGCGCGCGCTGCTGGCCGGTGTCGACGCGGTGGTGCACCTGGGCGGCGTGTCCACCGAGCAGCCCTTCGAGCAGATCCTGCAGGCCAACATCGTCGGCGCGGCCAACCTGTACGAGGCGGCGCGCATCCACGGCGTCAAGCGCATCGTGTTCGCCAGCTCCAACCACGTCACCGGCTTCTACCGCCAGGACGAGGTGATCGACGCGCGCATGCCGGTGCGGCCCGACGGCCACTACGGGTTGTCGAAGGCCTATGGCGAGAACCTCGCGCAGTTCTACTGGGACCGTTACCGCATCGAGACGGTGAGCCTGCGCATCGGCTCGTCGTTTCCCGAGCCGAAGGACCGCCGCATGCTCGCCACCTGGCTGAGCTACGACGACCTGGAGCGGCTGGTGGTCGCGGCGCTGACCGCGCCAGTGGTCGGCCACAGCATCGTCTACGGCATGTCGGCCAATGCGACGACCTGGTGGGACAACACGCCGGCGCGCCACGTCGGCTACCAGCCACAGGACAGCTCCGAGCCCTTCCGCGCCGCCGCCGAGGCACGCCAGCCGGTCATCGACCGCGACGACCCGGCCTCCGTCTACCAGGGCGGCGCCTTCGTGCGCACCGGCCCGTTCGAGTGACCCGACCCCGCCGACAACAACCACCAGGAGACACCGATGAAACCCACCCTGCGCGCCTGCCTGGCGCTGCTGGCCAGTGCCACCGCTTTCGGCGCGCAGGCCGCCGAGTTCCGCTCGTCCGACATCCACCCCGAGGACTACCCGACCGTGCTGGCGGTGCGCCACATGGGCGAGACGCTGGCCAAGGCGAGCGGTGGCAAGCACACCATCAAGGTGTTCGCCAAGTCGGCGCTGGGCAACGAGAAGGACACCATCGAGCAGACCAAGCTCGGTGCACTGGCGATGACGCGCGTGAACGTGGCGCCGATGAACAACATCTGCCCGGCCACCATGGTGCCGACCATGCCCTTCCTGTTCCGCTCCACCGAGCACATGCGCAAGGTGCTCGACGGCGCGATCGGCGACGAGATCCTGAAGGACTGCGAGGCCCAGGGCTTCATCGGCCTGGCCTTCTACGACAGCGGCTCGCGCTCGATCTACTCGGTGAAGAAGCCGGTGAAGACCCTGGCCGACACCAAGGGCATGAAGATCCGCGTGCAGCAGAGCGACCTGTGGGTCTCGCTGCTCGAGGCGATGGGCGCGAACGCCACGCCGATGCCCTTCGGCGAGGTCTACACCGCGCTGAAGACCGGCCTCGTCGACGCCGCCGAGAACAACTACCCGAGCTACGAGAGCTCGCGCCACTTCGAGGTGGCCAAGTACTACAACAAGACCGAGCACTCGATGGCGCCGGAGATCCTGCTGTTCAGCAAGAAGGTCTGGGACGGCCTCAGCCCCGAGGAGCAGAAGCAGATCCGCGCGGCGGCCAAGGAGAGCGTCGGCTACATGCGCAAGCTGTGGGACGAGCGTGAGGCGAAGTCGCTCGAGGTGGTGAAGGCCGGCGGCGCGCAGATCGTCGACGTCGACAAGGCCAGCTTCCAGGCCGCGATGAAGCCGGTCTACGACAAGTTCCTGAAGGACCCGAAGCTGCAGGACATGGTCAAGCCGCATCGGCGAAGTGAAGTAGAGGCCGCCATGTACACCCGCTTCTGCGCCGCGCTCGCGCGGCTGTGCCTGCGCGTCGGCGTCGGCGGCCTGGTGTTGCTGATCGTCGCCGTGCTCTACCAGGTGGTCGGCCGCTACCTGCTCAACGACACGCCGACCTGGGCCGAGAGCGGCGCGGTGCTGCTGGTGCTCTACGTCACCATGCTGGGCATGGCGGTCGGTGTGCGCGACGCCGGTCACATCGGGCTGGAGTCGCTGCTGGTGCTGGCCCCCGAGAAGCTGCGCCTGAAGATGGAGTTGCTGATCCACGCGCTGGTGCTGCTGTTCGGCCTGGTGATGGCCTGGCAATGTGCGCTGCTGGCGCAGAGCGTGGCGGGCTACAAGATCCCCACGCTCGGCGTCTCGGAGGCCTTCAAGTACGCACCGCCGGCGGTCGCGGGCGTGCTGGTCGCGCTGTTCTCGATCGAGCACATCCTCGCGCTGCTGCGCGGAACCGAGGTCGAACCCGCATGGCACTGACGATCCTGTGCATCAGCTTCACGCTGCTGCTGCTGCTCGGCGTGCCGGTCGCGTTCTCGATCGGGCTGTCGTCGCTGGCGACCATCCTCTACGAAGGCCTGCCGCTGGCGGTGGGCTTCCAGCAGATGATCTCCGGGATGAACCCGTTCTCGTTCCTGGCGATCCCGTTCTTCATCTTCGCCGGCGAGATCATGATGTACGGCGGCGTGGCCGACCGCATCGTCGGCTTCGCCAAGGCGCTGGCCGGCCATGTGCGCGGCGGCCTGGGCATGACCAACGTGCTGGCCTGCACGCTGTTCGGCGGCGTCAGCGGCTCGCCGGTGGCCGACGTCTCGGCGATGGGCGCGGTGCTGATCCCGCAGATGAAGAAGGAGGGCTACCACGCCGACTACGCGGTCAACGTGACCACCCACGCCTCGCTGGTCGGCGCGCTGATGCCCACCTCGCACAACATGATCATCTTCACGCTGGCCGCCAGCGGCAAGGTGAGCATCGCGGCGCTGATCCTCGCCGGCATCGTGCCGGCGATCATCCTGACGCTGTGCAACCTGGCCGCTGCCTACCTGGTGGCGGTCAAGCGCGGCTACCCGAAGGGCACGTTCCCGGGCTGGGCCATCGTCGGCCAGTCCTTCGCGGCCTCGCTGCCGGGCCTGCTGGTGGTGGTGATCATCATCGCCGGCATCCTGTCGGGCGCGTTCACCGCCACCGAGTCGGCGTCGGTCGCGGTGCTGTGGGCGCTGTTCCTGTCGGCGGTGGTCTACCGCCGGCTGACGCGCGAGCAGTTCCTCAAGGCGGCGGCCAAGGCGGTGAAGACCACCGGCACGGTGCTGCTGCTGATCGGCATCAGCTCGATGTTCGGCTACCTGATCGGCCTGTACGGCGTGGCCGAGCTGACCGGCAAGGCGCTGGCCGCCACGAGCAGTTCGCCCTGGGTGATCTTCCTGTGGGTGAACATCATCCTGTTCGTGCTCGGCACCTTCCTCGACATGGCGGCGACCATCCTGATCTGCACGCCGATCTTCCTGCCGATCTGCCAGCAGTACGGCATGAGCACCGAGCAGTTCGGCATCGTCATGCTGATCAATTGCGCGCTGGGCCTGAACACGCCGCCGGTAGGCACGACGCAGTTCGTCGGCTGCACCATCGGCGAGATCTCGGTGGGCGAGGTGATGAAGACGATCTGGCCGTTCTACGGCGCGCTGATCGCCGCGCTGATGCTGGTCACCTACGTGCCCGGCTTCGCGATGTGGCTGCCCAACCTGCTGCTGAAGTAAGGTTCATGGGCACGACGGTCGTCTACGTCAGCAACGCCGACAGCGCCCAGATCTCGGTGCTGGCGCTCGACGAAGCGAACGGCGAACTGCGCACGCTGCAGACCCTGCCCTGCGGCGGCATGGTGATGCCGCTGGCGCTGCGCCCCGACCGACAGGTGCTCTACGCCGGCATCCGCAGCGAACCGTGGCGCGTGCTGGCGCTGCGCATCTCACCCGGCGACGGCAGGCTGGCCCCGCTGGCCGAGGCGCCGCTGCCGGCCAGCATGGCGCACCTGTCGGTCGACGCCAGCGGCCACTGGCTGTTCAGCGCCTCCTACCCGGGCGACGTGCTGGCGCTGGCGCCGCTGGATGCCGAAGGCCGGCCCGGCGCCAGCCTGCGCACCTGGCCGACCCAACGTCACGCGCATGCGATGTGCGCCTCGCCCGACAACCAGTTCGTCTTCGCGACCTCGCTGGGCGGCGGCCTGGTGATGCAGTTCCGCTTCGACGCGGCGAGCGGCATGCTGACGCCCAACGAGCCGTCGGCGTTCGAGGCTCGCGCCGGCGCCGGCCCGCGCCATCTTGCCTTCCACCCGAACGGGCAGCTCGTCTACCTGCTCAACGAACTCGACGCCAGCGTCGACGTGCTGGCGCTCGATGCACAGCGCGGCACGCTGGCGCCACGGCAGAGCGTCTCGCTGCTGCCGCCCGGCTTCACCGGCGAACCCTGGGGCGCCGAGCTGCGCCTCACGGCCGACGCACGCTTCCTCTACGCCAGCGAACGCCGCTCGAGCACGCTGGCCGGCTTCGCCGTCGATGCGCAGGGCGCGCTCGCGCCGATCGGCCACTGGCCGACGCAGGCGCAGCCGCGCGGCTTCGCGGTCACGCCCTCGGGCCGCTGGCTGGTCGCCGCCGGCCAGTCGTCACATGCCGTCGGCGTGCATCGCATCGATGCCGACACCGGCACCCTGGACCTGCGGCACACGCATGCCGTCGGCCGCAACCCCAACTGGGTCGAGGCGATCACGCTGCCCTGACCCAGCCCCTCACCTTCCGGAGACCCTCATGAGCCTCACCCGCCGCCACCTGACCACCGCACTCGTGCTGACCGCGCTGCTGCCCGCCACCGGCTTCGCGCAGGACTGGCCCGGCAAGCAGCCGATCAAGATCGTCGTGCCCTTCGCCGCCGGCGGCACCAGCGACATCCTCGCCCGCACGCTGGGCGAGAAGCTGCAGGCGGCGCTGAAGCAGACGGTGGTGATCGAGAACAAGGCCGGCGCCGGCGGCGTGATCGGCGCCGACAGCGTCGCCAAGTCGGCGCCCGACGGCTACACCTTCCTGCTCGGCACCATCGCCAGCCACGCGATCAACCCGGCACTGCAGCCGAAGATGCCCTACGACGCGAGCAAGGACTTCTCGTCGGTGATCCTGCTCGGCAGCATCTCCAACGTGCTGCTGGTCGGCGCGTCGCAGCCCTACAAGACGGTGGCCGACATCGTCGCCGCCGCGAAGAAGGAGCCACTGCCCTTCGCCTCGGCCGGCCAGGGCAGCTCGCAGCACATGTCCGGCGAGATGTTCAAGCTGCTCGCCCACGCGCCGCTGACCCACGTGCCCTACAAGGGCAGTGCGCCGGCCGTGCAGGACGTGATCGGCGGCCAGATCCCGATGAGCTTCGAGACCGCCACCGTCGCGCTGCCTCACGTGCAGGCCGGCAAGGTGCGCGCGCTGGCCGTCACCTCGGCCAAGCGCAGCAAGGTGCTGCCGGACGTGCCGACGCTGCAGGAGGCCGGCGTCGCCGGCTTCGACGTCGCCAGCTGGCAGGCCATCTACGCACCGGCCGGCACGCCGCCGGCGGTGGTGCAGCGAATGAACGCCGAGATCGAGAAGATCCTTGCCACCGCCGAGGTGAAGGCGAAAATGGACGGCCTGGGCCTGGACCACGTGCCCAACACGCCCGAGCAGTTCACCGGCTTCGGGCGCAGCGAACTGGCCAAGTGGCAGAAGGTGGTCAAGGACGGCAACGTGAAGCCCGAGTGATGGAACCACTGGTCATCAGGATGTCCGATCGCGACAACGTCGCGATCGTCGCCAACGACGGTGGGCTGCCGGCGGGCACGACGCTGAACAACGGGCTGGTGCTACGCGACCAGGTGCCGCAGGGCCACAAGGTCGCGCTGGTCGATCTGCCGGCCGACACGCCGGTGCTGCGCTACAACGTGACCATCGGCACCGCGCTGCGCGACATCCCGGCCGGCAGCTGGGTGCACGAACGGCTGCTGAAGATGCCGGATGCCCGCGAGCTGACCGACCTGCCGATGGCGACCGTCAAGCCCGCCCCGGCCGCGCCGCTCGAGGGCTACACCTTCGAGGGCTTCCGCAACCCGGACGGCTCGGTCGGCACGCGCAACATCCTGGCGATCACGCAGACGGTGCAGTGCGTCGCCGGCGTCACCGACTTCGCGGTGCAGCGCATCAAGCAGGAACTGCTGCCGCGCTTCCCGAACGTCGACGACGTGGTGGCGCTCGAGCATGGCTACGGCTGCGGTGTCGCGATCGACGCGCCCGATGCGGTGATCCCGATCCGCACGCTGCGCCACATCAGCCTGAACCCGAACTTCGGCGGCGAGGTGATGGTCGTCAGCCTGGGCTGCGAGAAGCTGCAGCCCGACCGCCTGCTGCCGCCGGGCAGCTTCGCCATCGTCGACGAGCGCAGCGTCGCCGACGTCGGCGACAGCGCCGAGACCAAGCTCGATGTCGTCTGCCTGCAGGACGAGGCGCATGTCGGCTTCATGTCCATGGTCGAGTCGATCATGCGCCAGGCCGAACAGCACCTCGAACGCCTGGACGCACGCCGCCGCGAGACCGTTCCGGCCGCCGAACTCGTCGTCGGCGTGCAGTGCGGCGGCAGCGACGCGTTCTCCGGCGTCACCGCCAACCCGGCCGTCGGCTTCGCGACCGACCTGCTGGTGCGCGCCGGCGCCACCGTGATGTTCTCCGAGACCACCGAGGTCCGCGACGGTGTCGCGCAGCTGACGTCGCGCGCCGCGACGCCCGAGATCGCCGAGGCGATCGTGCGCGAGATGGCCTGGTACGACGCCTACCTGAAGCGCGGCAGCGTCGACCGCAGCGCGAACACCACGCCCGGCAACAAGAAGGGCGGGCTGTCGAACATCGTCGAGAAGGCGATGGGCTCGATCGTCAAGTCCGGCTCGTCGACGATCTCCGGCGTGCTGTCGCCCGGAGAGAAGCTGAAGACCAAGGGGCTGGTCTACGCCGCCACGCCGGCCAGCGACTTCATCTGCGGCACGCTGCAGCTGGCTGCCGGCATGAACCTGCACATCTTCACCACCGGCCGCGGCACGCCCTATGGCCTGGCCGAGTGCCCGGTCATCAAGGTCGCGACACGCAGCGACCTGGCACGACGCTGGCACGACCTGATGGACCTCAATGCCGGCACGATCGCCGAGGGCAGCAAGACGATCGAGGAGGTCGGCTGGGAGCTGTTCCGCCTGATGCTCGATGTCGCCTCCGGCCGCCGCACCTGGGCCGAGCAGCACAAGCTGCACAACGCGCTGGTGCTGTTCAACCCGGCGCCGGTGACCTGAGCCCGCTCAGCGCAGGTCGGTGCCCAGCGAGTTGACCGAGACGACGCGGTCGCGCCCGGCCGCCTTGGCGGCGTAGAGCGCCCGGTCGGCCTCGGCCCAGCAGCGCTCCCAGGCCGTCAGGTCGGCGCAGCGGCGCGAGATGCCGATGCTCACCGTGCAGTGCAGCGGCAGCTTGGCGCCGGGCAGGCGCACGTCGAGCTTGCGCACGCCGGTCAGCAGCCGATCGGCCAGCGCGCGCGCCACGCCGTCGTCGGCGGCCACGCAGCCGACCAGGAACTCCTCGCCGCCGACGCGCGCGATGAAGTCGCTGGCGCGCACATGGGCCGCAAGCGACGCGGCGACCTCGCGCAGCACACGGTCGCCGGCGGCATGGCCATGGCTGTCGTTGATGCGCTTGAAGTGGTCGATGTCGATCTGCAGCAGCGTGATCGAGCGTGCGTCGCGCGCGGCGAAGTGCCGCATCACCAGTTCGTCCAGGCCGTTGCGGTTGAGCAGCCGGGTCAGCGCGTCGCGCGAGGCCAGCTCGATCAGTTGCGAGTTCAGCCGCACGAACACCAGCCAGATCAGGTTCAGCGCCAGCATCACCGCCGCCAGCGAGGCATAGCCGTAGTAGACCTGGGCGAAGACGCCGGCGTAGAGCACGTCCAGCCCCTGCGTGGCGATGTTCGTCGCCCGCGCCAGCGTCAGCGCAGCCAGCAGTCCCATCAGCACCGGCAGCACGAGCAGCGGCGAGCGCAGCCGGCCGCGCTGCTGCAGGCGCGCGCGCACGGACTCCGCCGCCAGGGCCAGGTAGCCCAGCCCGAGTGTGACGTTGAGCAGCACATGGCGGCCGACGCCGCCCCATTGCAGCGTGACGGCCAGGTGCAGCATCGCGAAGGCGCCGACCGCGGCCGCCAGCAGCGGCCAGCGCCCCGGCGAGCGGCCGAGGAACTGGCGCAGGCCGGCGAGGAACAGCAGCACCGCCAGCACCATCGCCGAGTCCATCGCGACGGTCCACGGCGCGGGGATGCGCTTCTCGGCGAACAGGCGCGCGACGTACGCCCCACCGAACAACAGGCCACCGGCGGCCCAGTAGATCAGGCCGCTGCGCGCCGGCATGTCGCGGCTGATCAGGTAGTACAGCCCACCGGAACAGATCAGGTGGGTGGCGAGGATGATGATGACGGTGCTGGGATCCATGGGTCGCCCGTGGCGGGCGCCATCATAGGGCCGGTGCCGTCAGGTGATCAGCAGCGCGCGGAAGTCGTTGACGTTGGTGAAGGTCGGGCCTGGCACGACCAGGTCGGAGAGCGGCGCGAAGAAGCCGTAGGCGTTGTTGGCGTCGAGGAACTCCTGCGCCTTCATGCCCATCGCGCGGCCGCGCGCCAGCGTGTCGGGCGTGACGATGGCGCCGGCGTTGTCCTCGATGCCGTCGATGCCGTCGGTATCGGCCGCCAGCACATGCACGCCCGGCTGGCCCTGCAGCGCGATCGCGCAGCCGAGCAGGAACTCGGTGGCGCGGCCGCCGCGGCCGCCCTTGCTCTTCACCGTCACGGTGGTCTCGCCGCCGCTGAGGATCACGCAAGGCTTCGCGAAGGGCGTGCCGGCATGGGCCACCGAACGCGCCAGCGCAGCGTGCACCTTGCCGACCTCTCTCGATTCGCCTTCCATCTCGTCGCTGAGGATGTGGGGCGTGATGCCGGCCGCCCGCGCGACGGCGGCCGCGGCCTCCAGGCTCTGGCGCGGCGTCGCGATCATGTGAACCTGATGGCCGGCGAAGCGCGCATCACCCGGCTTGGGCGACTCGAAGGCGCCACTCTCCAGCCCCGCACGTGCCGCGGGCGGGATCTCGATCGCGTAGCGGGTCAGGATCGCCAGCGCATCGGCGCAGGTGGTGCTGTCGGGCACCGTCGGGCCGCTGGCGATCACCTCGGGCGCATCGCCGGGCACGTCGCTGATCAGCAGCGTGACCACACGCGCCGGCGCGCAGTTGGTCGCCAGGCGCCCGCCCTTGATCGCCGAGAGGTGCTTGCGCACGCAGTTCATCTCGTCGATCGCCGCGCCGCTCTTCAGCAGCGCCTTGTTGATCGCCTGCTTCTCTTCCAGCGTGATGCCTGGCGCGGGCAGCGACAGCAGCGCCGAGCCACCGCCGGAGATCAGGCACAGCACCAGGTCGTCGGCCGTCAGCCCCTGCGCGAGTTGCGCGATGCGTTCGGCGGCGCGCCGGCCGGCTTCATCGGGCACCGGGTGCGAGGCTTCGACCACCTCGATGCGCCCCGGCTGCGCCTTGTAGGCCGGCGGCACGTGGTCGTAGCGGGTCACGACCAGGCCGGACAGCGGCGCGTCCTTCGGCCACAACGCGTCGACGGCCGCGGCCATCGCTCCCCCGGCCTTGCCGGCGCCGATCACCACGGTACGGCCCTTGGGCGGCTTCGGCAGCCAGGGCGCGGTGGTCTCGGCCGGCAGCGCGCGCGCGACCGCAGCGTCGTAGAGGGCGCGCAGAAAGCCGCGCGGGTCGGTGTGGGGGTTCGGCGTGCTCATGCGCCGGATTATCCGGCGGCCACCTCGTGTTTCGCGAGGATCTCCAGCGCACGCACCAGCGCCGAGTGGTCCTGCTCCGCCAGTCCGTGCGCCGCACACGCCTGCATCAGTTGCGCCGCGTTGGCCGTGCCCGGCAGGCTCACCCCCAGCGCCTTCGCCCCCTGCAGCGCCAGGTTCAGGTCCTTCTGGTGCAGCTGGATCCGGAACCCCGGGTTGAAGGTCCGCTTGATCATGCGCTCGCCGTGCACCTCCAGGATGCGGCTGGCCGCAAACCCGCCCATCAGCGCCTGCCTCACCTTGGCCGGGTCCGCTCCCGCCTTGCTGGCGAACACCAGCGCCTCGCCCACCGCCGCGATGTTCAGCGCCACGATGATCTGGTTGGCCACCTTGGTGGTCTGCCCGTCGCCGTTGCCGCCCACCCGCGTGATGTTCTTGCCCATCAGCTGGAACAGGGGCAGCACCCGCTCGAACGCCGCCTCAGGGCCGCCGATCATGATCGTCAGGCTGGCTGCCTTGGCACCGACCTCGCCGCCGGACACCGGCGCGTCCAGGTAGTCGCAGCCCAGTTCGTTGATCCGCCTGGCGAACGCCTTGGTCTCGATCGGCGAGATCGAGCTCATGTCCACCACCGTCTTGCCCTTGCTCAGCCCCGCCGCCACCCCGCTCTCCGCAAACAGCACCTTCTCCACGTCCGGCGTGTCCGGAACCATCGTGAAGATGATGTCGGCGCGCTCGGCGACGCCGCGCGGGCTGGTGCACTGCGTCGCGCTGCTGGCGGCGATCTCGGCGTGCACCTTGCCTCGTGTGTAGACGAACAGCTGGTGGCCGGCCTTGATCAGGTGCATGGCCATCGGCGCACCCATGATGCCGAGGCCGATGAAGCCGATCTTCTGCGGAGAGGAAGTCATGTCGTGTCTCGTGGTGTGATGCTGCTCAGCGCAGTTGGCGGCGCGCCTGCTCCAGCCAGGCCAGGCCGGCCTCGGTGCCCCCTGCGCCGCCATTCGCCGGCTTGTACTCGCAGCCGACGACGCCGCGGTAGCCGATGCGCGCCAGGTGGCCGAACAGGAAGGCGTAGTTGATCTCGCCGCTGCCCGGCTCGTTGCGGCCCGGGTTGTCGGCGATCTGCACATGCGCGATGCGCGCCAGGTGCTTGCTCAGGGTCGCGGCCAGTTCGCCCTCGCTGCGCTGCGCGTGGTAGACGTCGTACTGCAGGAACAGGTTGTCCGAGCCCACCTCGTCCATGATGGCGATCGCCTGCGCGGTTCGGTTCAGGAAGAAGCCGGGGATGTCGTAGGTGTTGATCGGCTCGATCAGCAGCTTCAGGTCGGCCTTCTTCAACTCGGCGGCGGCGTACTTCAGGTTGGCGACGAAGGTCTGGCGCAGCAGCTTGTCGTCGGCGCCCAGCGGCGCCTTGCCGGCCAGGCAGTTGAGCTGCGGGGCGCCGAGCGCGGTCGCGTACTCGATCGCCTTCGCGACACCGTCGCGAAACTCGTCGATGCGGTCGGGCAGGCAGGCGATGCCGCGCTCGCCGGCGTCCCAGTCGCCGGCCGGCAGGTTGTGCAGCACGCACTGCAGGCGGTTGCCCTTCAGCCGCGCGGCGACTTCGCCCGGCGTGTGCGCATAGGGGAACAGGAACTCGACCGCACCGAAGCCGGCGCGCGCGGCGCGCTCGAAGCGATCGAGGAAGGCATGCTCGGTGAAGAGCATCGACAGGTTGGCAGCGAAGCGCGGCATCAGGTGTCTCCGGAATCAGTCGAGCAGCCCGGCGAGCTCCAGGCCCTTCGTGCCCTCGGGGTGACGGCAGTCGATCGCTTCGAACTCGTTGATCTTGTCGATCTCGACGCCCATCGAGATGTTGGTGACCTTCTCGAGGATCACCTCCACCACCACCGGCACACGATGCTTCTGCGCCAGCACCTGCGCCTGCGCCAGGGCACCGCCGAGCTTCTCGGGGTCGGTCACGCGCAGGCTCTTGCAGCCCATGCCCTGCACCACGGCCTGGTGGTCGACGCCGTAGCCCTTCAGCGAGGCATCCTCGACGTTCTGGTTGTCGAAGGCGAGCTGCACGCAGAAGTCCATGTCGAAGTTGCGCTGCGCCTGGCGGATCAGCCCGAGGTAGCTGTTGTTGACCAGCACCTGCACGTAGGGCAGGCGGAACTGCGCACCGACCGCCAGTTCCTCGATCAGGAACTGGAAGTCGTAGTCGCCGGAGATGCCGACCACGGTGCGCGTCGGGTCGGCCGCCACCACGCCCAGCGCGGCCGGAATCGTCCAGCCCAGCGGGCCGGCCTGACCGCAGTTGATCCACTGGCGCGGGCCGTAGACCTGCAGGAACTGCGCCGCGGCGATCTGGGAGAGGCCGATGGTCGAGACGTAGACGGTGTCGCGCGGGAATGCGGCGTTCATCTCCTCGTAGACGCGCATCGGCTTGATCGGCGTCTCGGTGTAGTGGGTCTTGCGGTGCATCAGCCGCTTGCGCTCGGCGCAGCGTTCGGCCCAGTCGGCGAAGTTCTTCAGCGTGCCCGCCGCCTTGCGCTCTCTGGCCACCTGCACGAACAGCTCGAGCGCGGCCTTGGCGTCGCTGACGATGCCGAGGTCGGGCATGAAGACACGGCCGATCTGCGTCGGCTCGATGTCGACGTGAACGAACTTTCTGCCCTTGCAGTAGACCTCGGGCGAGCCGGTGTGGCGGTTGGCCCAGCGGTTGCCGATGCCGAGCACGAAGTCGCTGGCCAGCATCGTCGCGTTGCCGTAGCGGTGGCTGGTCTGCAGGCCGCACATGCCGGCCATCAGCGGGTGGTCGTCGGGGATGCTGCCCCAGCCCATCAGCGTCGGGATCACCGGCACGCCGAGCGTCTCGGCGAGCTCGACCAGCAGCTCCGGGGCGTCGGCGTTGATGATGCCGCCGCCGGCGACGATCAGCGGCTTGTCGGCCGCCATCAGCATGTCCAGCGCCTTCTCCACCTGCTTGCGCGTCGCGGCCGGCTTGTAGACCGGCAGCGGCTCGTAGGTGTCGATGTCGAACTCGATCTCGGCCATCTGCACGTCGAAGGGCAGGTCGATCAGCACCGGCCCCGGGCGGCCCGAGCGCATCAGGTGGAAGGCCTGCTGGAAGGCGCGCGGCACCTGCGCCGGCTCGCGCACGGTGACGGCCCACTTGGTCACCGGCTTGGCGATCGATTCGATGTCGACGGCCTGGAAGTCTTCCTTGTACAGCCGGGCACGCGGTGCCTGGCCGGTGATGCACAGGATCGGGATGCTGTCGGCGCTGGCCGAGTACAGGCCGGTGATCATGTCGGTGCCGGCCGGGCCCGAGGTGCCGATGCACACGCCGATGTTGCCGGCCTTGGCGCGCGTGTAGCCCTCGGCCATGTGCGAGGCGGCCTCCACATGGCGGGCCAGCACATGGGCGATGGAGGCACGCTCGCGCAGCGCGGCGTACAGCGGGTTGATGGCGGCACCGGGCACGCCGAAGGCCTGGCTGACGCCTTCCTTCTCCATCACCAGAACGGCGGCCATCGCGGCTTTCATGCGGGGCATGGGTGTCTCCTTGGTTTGAACAACTGGGCCGGATGCTCGCGCCGCGCGCCGCCGCCGAGAAGACCAGGCAAGGCATGTTTGTCATTCCGTGCAGGAATGGGTGGCGCCGCTCAGTGCATCATTCGGCCCGGAGACAGGACAGGAACCATGGATCGCATCACCGGCGTGCAGCTGTTCGCGCGCATCGTCGAGACCGGCAGCTTCAGCAAGGCGTCTTCGGACCTGGGCATCACCCAGCCGACGGCGACCAAGCATGTCGCCGCGCTGGAGGCCCAACTCGGCGCACGGCTGCTCAACCGCAACACCCGCGGCGTCAGCGCCACCGAGATCGGCGCGCTGTACTACGAGAAGTGCAAGGCCATCCAGCGCGAGCTGGACGAGGCCGACAGCCTGGCCGCGCTGCTGCAGAGCAAGGTGCGCGGGCAGCTGCGCATCAGCACCTCGGTGGCCTTCGGCCGCCGCGTGCTGACGCCGCTGGCGCTGAAGTTCATGCGCGAACACCCGGACATCACGCTGGACCTGAGCTTCGACGACCGCTACGTCAACCTGGTCGAGCAGGGTGTGGACGTGGCGCTGCGCATGGGCCGGCTGGCCGACTCGGCACTCGGCGCGCGCTACCTGGGCAGCAACCCCTGGCTGACCGCCGCCGCGCCCGACTACCTGGCGCGGCGCGGCACGCCGGTGGCCCCGGCCGAGCTGGCGCAGCACGACTGCCTGGTCTACAGCAGCGTGCAGGGCGACGACCGCTGGACCTTCACTTCGGCCGGCGGGGACACCGCCTCGGTCCCGGTCAGGGGCATGCTGCGCTCGAACAACCTGTCGGCCGTGCTGGCCGCCTGCCGTGCCGGGCTGGGCCTGGCGGTGCTGCCCTGGTACGTGGCGCGCGAGTCGGTCGCCGACGGTGCCATCCGGCCGGTGCTGGAGGACTACGCGCTGCCGGCGCAGGAGCTGCACGCGGTGTTCCCCTCGCCCAAGCTGGTGCCCGGCAAGGTCAGCACCTTCATCGACTTCCTGAAGCTGCAGCTCGACGGCCCGTGGTGGCAGCGTGCACCGGGGGCCGCATGAGGACGCGACGGCAGGCCGCGGGCTTCACGATGATCGAGCTGCTGGTGGTGCTCGTGGTGGTGGCCATCCTGGCGATGATTGCCGTGCCCAGCATCCAGGATCGGCTGGTGCGCGAACAGCTGATCGAAGGCATGAAGCTCGCCGAGGTGGCCAAGCCGCCGGTCGCCAATGCCTGGAAGAACAGCCACACGCTGCCGGCCGACAACGCCGAGGCCGGGCTGCCGGCGGCAGATCGCATCGTCGGCAACCTGGTGCGCTCGGTCAGCGTCGAACAGGGTGCGGTGCACGTGACCTTCGGCAACCAGGCCAAGACACCGCTGCAGGGCAAGACGCTGACGCTGCGACCGGCGGTGATCGACGACGCCCCGGTGGTGCCGATTGCCTGGGTGTGCGGCGCAGCGTCCGCGCCCACGCCGATGAGCGTGCGCGGCGTCAATCGCAGCGACGTCGCGGCGCGCTACCTGCCGCTGAACTGCCGCTGAATCGGCGGCCCCCCGCGCATGAAGATGGTCCGGTTTCTGCTGCTTGCCTTCGCGCTGTCGCCCGCCGTGGCGGCCCCCGCACCCGACAGCCTCGCCGCACGCGTGCAGGCCTGCACCGCCTGCCACGGCAAGGAGGGCCGCGCCGCGCCCGACGGCTACCACCCGCGCATTGCCGGCAAGCCGGCGCTGTACCTGTACCACCAGCTGCTCAACTTCCGCGAGGGGCGGCGCCGCTACGGGCCGATGGTCTATCTCGTCGATCACCTGAGCGACGCCTACCTGCACGAGATCGCCGACCACTTCGCCGCGCTGGACCTGCCCTACCCGCCGCCCTTGCCGGCGAGCGACGGCGCCACCACGCTGGCGCGCGGCGAGGCACTCGTGCTGCGCGGCGACGCGCAGCGCCAGCTGCCGGCCTGCAGCGCCTGCCACGGCGCCGCGCTCACCGGCGTAGCGCCGGCCATCCCGGGGCTGCTGGGCCTGCCGCGCGACTACCTGAAGGGCCAGCTGGGCGCCTGGGTCAACGGCCAGCGCCGTGCCCACGCGCCCGACTGCATGGCCGACATCGCACAGCGCCTGACGCCGGACGACGTCAGCGCGGTGGCGGCCTGGCTGGCCAGCCGGCCGCTGCCGGCCCCGGCGAAGCCCGCCGTGTCCCTGCCCGCACCGCTGCCGCTGGAGTGCGGCAGCGTGCCGCGCTGAGGTGACGCCATGACGATGCGCTGGCTGCTGCTCGTCGCCGCACTGCTTGCCGGCCTGGCGGGCGGCGTCTCCTGGCTGAACGTGCGCGGCGAAGCACCGATTCCCGCCGATGCCCGGCCGGCCAAGGGCACGGCCGAACAGGTGGCGCGCGGCGAGTACCTCGCCCGGGTCGGCAACTGCATGACCTGCCATACCACCCGCGGCGGTGCGCCCTGGGCCGGTGGCCGCGGCATCGCCACGCCCTTCGGCACGATCTTCGCGGGCAACCTGACGCCGGACGAGGACACCGGCCTGGGCCGCTGGAGCGCCGACCACTTCTGGCGGGCGATGCACCACGGCCGCTCGGCCGACGGGCGGCTGCTCTACCCCGCCTTCCCCTACCCCGACACCACACGGGTGACGCGCGAGGACAGCGACGCGATCTACTTCTACCTGCGCACGCTGGCTCCGGTGCGGCAGGCCAACACGCCCCACGCCCTGCAGTTCCCCTACTCGACGCAGGCCGCGCTGGCAGTGTGGCGCTCGCTGTTCTTCCGCCCGGCCGCTTTCGAGGCCGATCCGGCGCAGAGCACCGAATGGAACCGCGGGGCCTACCTGGTGCGCGGCCTCGGCCATTGCGCGGCCTGCCACGGCGGGCGCAACTTCCTCGGCGCCACGCCCGAGGGCGGCCTGTCGCTGGCCGGCGGCCTGATCCCGATGCGCAACTGGTACGCACCGGCGCTGACCTCGCCCGAGCAGGCCGGCGTGGCCGACTGGCCGATCGAGCACATCGTCGCGCTGCTGCGCGACGGTGTCTCGCCGCGCGGATCGACGCTGGGCCCGATGGCCGACGTGGTCTACCGCAGCTCGCAGCACTGGCGAGCCGAGGACCTGCACGCCGTCGCGCTGTTCCTGAAGTCGCTGCCGCAGGTGCCCAGTCAATCGAGCGGCCGCAAGCCGCCGGACCCGGCGCTGCGCGAGCTGGGCGCGAAGGCCTACGAACGCCACTGTACCGACTGTCACGGCGGCAACGGCGAGGGTCGGCGCGATGCCGCCGGCGCCACGCTGATCCCGCCGCTGGCCGGCAACCGCGTGGTGACGATGGAGCCACCGGCCAACCTGATCCGCGTGATCGTGCATGGCGGCTTCCTGCCGGCCACTGCCGGCAACCCGCGTCCGTACGGCATGCCGCCCTATGGATTGGCGCTCGACGACGAGGAGATCGCGGCGATCGCCAGCTACCTGCGCACGGCCTGGGGCGCGCAGGCCGGCGGCGTCTCCGCACAGGACGTCGCGCGCTTCCGCGGCGGTGCCGGCGACTGAACGTTCGGCGACGTTCAGCGCACCACGCGCAGCGGCGCCAGCGTCGCGCGCAGCCGCTCGCGTGCATCAGCCGACTCGGCCGCCGACTGGCCCAGTGCGTCCTCGACGCTGCCGATGTGCGTCAGCATCAAGGCCGAGGCCTGCGCCAGCTGCCCCTGTTCGATGGCGGCGACGATCTGCTCGTGTTCGGCGCAGGACTGGTGCGCGTCGTGGGTCGACTGGTACAGCGACGCGACCAGCGTGGTGCGTGCGGTCAGGTCGCGCAGCATGTCCGACAGCAGCTTGTGGCCCAGGCATTCGGCCAGGCAGACGTGGAAGTCGGCGAGCAGGAAGGCGCGTGTCGCCGCGTCGGCGCCGTCGATCGCGCTGCGTTCGTCGGCGATGTGCTGGCGCAGACGGCGCACCGCACTTTGCAGCGGCTTCCCCTCGAGCTGGCCCTCGGCCTGGCGCAGCAGACCGGACTCGACCGCGCGCCGCGCCGCGAAGGCGTCACGCGCCTCGTCGATCGATGGCTCGACCACGTACCAGCCCTTGCGCGTGCGCACCTCGACGAAGCCGCGTGCCTGCAGTTGCATCAGCGCCTCGCGCACCAGCGTGCGGCTGACGCCGAACAGGTCGGCCAGTTCCTGTTCGCCGAGCCGCTCGCCGGGCGCCAGCTTCTGCGCCAGGATGGACTCGACGACCCGCTGCGCGATCTCGGTCTGGCTGACCATGGCTCAGGCGGCACCCGGCAACGCCACGCCGGCGTCGGCATCGTCCTCGTTCGGCGCCACCTGCTGGCCGTCGAGCACGGCATGGGCCCGCTCACGGTCGATGTCGCCCTCCCAGGCAGCCACCGCGACGGTGGCGACGCAGTTGCCGATCAGGTTGCCCAGGGCCCGTGCGATGCCCATGAACCAGTCGACCGACAGCACCAGCACCAGCCCGATCGCCGGGATGGCGGGAATGGCCTGCAGCGTGGCCGCCAGCACGACGATCGCCGAACCTGGAACGCCATGGGCGCCCTTGCTGGTGACCAGCGAGATCGCCAGGATGGTCAGCAGGTCGGTCATCGTGATCGGCGTGTTGGTGGCCTGCGCGATGAACACCGCGGCCAGCGTGATGTAGATCGAGAAGGCGTCGAGGTTGAACGAGTAGCCGGTCGGGATGACCAGGCCGACGGTCGAGTCGCGGATGCCCATGCGCTTGAGCTTGCTCATGATCTGCGGCAGCACGCTGTCGCTCGAGGTGGTGGCGAACACCACTGCCAGTTCCTCGCGCAGGTAGCGCAGCAGCTTGAACAGCGAGAAGCCGGCCAGCCGCATGATCCCGCCGAGCACGACCACGACGAACAGGATCACCGCCGCGTAGAACAGCACGACCAGCATGCCGAGCTGCTTCAGCGAGCCGATGCCGTACTTGCCGACCGTGAAGGCGATGGCACCGAGCACGCCGAACGGCGCCAGCTTGATGATGATGCCCATGGTCTTGAACAGCACGTGCGACAGCGTGTCGATGAAGTTCGCCACCGGCGCACCGCGCTCGCCGAGCATGGCCAGCGCGCAGCCGAACAGCACCGCGAACAGCAGCACCTGCAGCACGTCGCCGGTGGCGAAGGCGTTGACCACCGTGGTCGGGATCAGCTTCATCAGGAAGTCGACCGTGCCGCCGCCGGTCAGCTTGCTGGCGTTCTCGGCATAGGCGCTCATCGCCTTGGCGTCGAGCGTGTGGGTGTCGACGTTCATGCCGGCACCGGGCTGGAACACGAAGGCCAGCAGCAGGCCGAGGCCCAGCGCGATCGTCGTCACCACCTCGAAGTAGACCAGTGCCTTCACGCCGACGCGGCCGACACGCTTCAGGTCACCCGCACCGGCGATGCCGTGCACGACCACGCAGAACACCAGCACGGGGATGATCATCTTGATCAGCTTGATGAAGGCATCGCCGAGCGGCTTGAGCTTGGTGGCGAACTCGGGCGCGGCCAGGCCGATCGCGACGCCGATCAGCAGCGCCAGCACGACCTGGCCGAACAGGGAACGCAGGAACTTGGGCATGGGCAGACCTCCAGCAGTGGGTGCAGGCATGTTTCCCTACAAGCTTGCATACAAGCAATGTAGGCAATAAGCCAAGGCTGACCCCCCGAGGAAACCCGCAGGATTGGCGGCGTCGGGTCAGATCAGTCCTGCGTCGTGGCAACGGAAACCAATGCATACATCCCGGGGGGATGGGCTTACGGCTGCGCGGCGATGCAAATGTTAGATTTGCACATTAGAAGCTCGATGCTTTCCATCCCCCTTCCGCTCCGGGAGTTGCCATGAACCTGCACACCCTGCTCCGCCCCCGTTTCGCCGCGCTCGCGGCCGCCGTCGGCCTGCTCGCCGCCTGTGGCGGCGGCGGCTCCTCGTCCACCCCGCCGTCGTCGGACACCGGCACGCTGCGCATCGCGCTGACCGATGCCCCGTCCTGCGGCTACGACGAAGTCAACGTCACCGTCGAGAAGGTGCGCGTGCACCGCAGTGCCAGCGCCGGCGAGAACGACAGCGGCTGGTCCGAGGTGGTGCTGACCCCGGCGCTGCGCGTCAACCTGCTGGACCTGACCAACGGCGTGCTCGCCGAACTCGGCCACACCGAGCTGCCGGCCGGCACCTACACCCAGCTGCGCCTGCAACTGGCCGCCAACGGTGGTGCCGCGCCCTACGCCAACTCGCTGGTGCTCAGCGGCAGCGCGGACGAGATCCCGCTGGACACGCCGAGCGCGCAGCAGTCCGGGCTGAAGATGAACGTCAACGTCACGGTCGAGTCGAACGAGGTGGCTGACCTCGTGCTCGACTTCGATGCCTGCAAGTCGGTGGTCAAGCGCGGCAATTCGGGCCGCTACAACCTGAAGCCGGTAGTCAGCGTGCTGCCCCGCGTGCGTGTCGACGGCCTGGTTGCCGAAGGCTACGTCGCGCCGGCCATTGCACTGGGCAGCACCAGCGTATCGCTGCAGATCGACGGCGTGCCGGTGCGCAGCACGGTGCCCATGGCCAATGGCCGTTTCGTCCTCTACCCGGTGCCTGCCGGCAACTACGACCTCGTCGTCAGCGCCGAAGGCCGCGTGACCGCGGTGATGACCGGCGTGCCGATCAGCGCGAGCTCGCGCACCTTCGTCACCCCCACCGGCACGGCCATCGACCCGCCGGCGGGCGCGCCGCGCGCGGCCACCGGTGTCGTCAGCATCAGCGGTTCGACGACCGTGCCGCAGTCGCTGGTGCGCGCCACGCAGTTCATCGGCACGACCGTCGCCGAGCGCACCGCGCGTCCGTCCGACGCACTCAGCGGCGAGTACCTGCTGAGCCTGGCCGCCGGCGCGCCGGTGTTCACCGCCTACGACCCCGTGGCGACCTCACTGGCCTTCACCGCCGACGCCGCCAACGCCGGCAAGTTCAGGCTGGAGGCGCTGACCGACGGCAAGCTGCCGGTCACGGCGGACATCGACGTGACATCGACGGACATCGACACGCCACTGGTCTTCGCGCCGTGATGCGCGCTAGTCTTGGCCGTTCCGACAACTCCTGGAGCCGACGATGATTCATCGCCCTCTCTGCGCCGGCCTGCTCGCGCTCGCCGTGCTGGCCCCGGCCCATGCCGCCGACGTCGACGTCGGCGTCTCCATCAGCGTCGGCCAGCCCGGCTTCTATGGCCGCATCGACATCGGCAACGTGCCGCCGCCGGTGGTCGTCTATCCGCAGCCGGTGATCATCCAGCAGGCGCCGGTGGCCGTGGTGCGCCAGCCGATCTACCTGCACGTGCCGCCAGGCCACCAGAAGAACTGGGCCAAGCACTGCTACCGCTACGCGGCCTGCAACCAGCCGGTCTACTTCGTCCAGGACCGCTGGTACCAGGAGGTCTACGTGCCGCAGTACCGGCAGCGCTACGCGCCGCCCCCGCCCCCGCCGCAGCGCAAGTACAAGCACGACGACGACCGCGGCCCTGGGAAGGGCCACGGCCGCGGCCAGGGCAACGGCAAGGGTCGCGACCGGGACTGAGCAGGCTCGCGCTCCCTCAGGACGAGGCCGGCGGCTTGGCCGCCGCCTTGTCCGACCACAGCACCCCGCCGGTGGCCCAGTTGTCGCGGCGGATGTCGAAGAACAGCACGTCGACACCATCGGCGCTGCCGCCGAGCACACGCACGCAGGCTTCGGTCAGTTCCTTGGCCAGGGCTCGCTTCTGTTCGGGGGTGCGGCCTTCGAAGAGTTCGACGCGCAGGGTGGGCATGGGGTCTCCTCGGACGGTTCGGATCGGCGAATTGGAGCGGACAACCTAGAACGCACCCCCACGAAAGTGGTGCGTCGTCCCCCCATTCTGGATGAAGCGGGAGGGGGTGGCCGGCTCCTATCCTGAACTCCATCGCGACTGTCGTCCGCGAGCGCTGGAGCCCCGATGAAGCCGACCGCCCTGCTGCCCCGCCTGGCCTGCCTGCTGGCCCTGCTGGCCGCACTGCCTGCGTACTGCCTGGCGGCGTCGATCGGCATCGTCACCATCGCCGATGGCGACCTGGCGGTGCTGCGCGACACCCAGCGCTTCGCGGCCTCCGAGGGCCTGCGCCTGCGCAACGACGACGTGCTGCGCACCGCCGCCGATGCGCGCCTGGCGCGCATCGAACTCACCGACGGCACCGTGCTGGACCTGGGCCCCGACACCGAACTGCTGCTGCAGCCCAGCGCGGGCGGCGCTATCGGCGAGCGAGCGGCCACGCTGTACCTCGCCCGCGGCTGGCTGAAGGTCACGGCCGCCAGGGAGCCCGGCACCAGCGGCATCGCCAGCCCGACGCTCGATCTGCAGCGACTCGCCGGCACCGCCGTGCTGGCGCTGCAGCCGGGCGCGACGCTGCTGTTCGTCGAGACCGGCGAAGCGACGGCCGCCGAACTGCGTGACGGCCGCAGCGGCAGGCCGCTGGCGCTGGCCGACGGCGACGCACTGGTCCGGCGCGGCAACGAGGCACCCACGATCGCGCGCCGCCCGCCGGCTGATCTGCTGGCCCGCCTGCCGCGGGCATTCGCCGACTCGCTGCCGCGCCGCGCCGCACGCTTCCAGGCCCGCCCGGTCGAGCCTGCCGGCGCCGTGCCGGTCAGCTACGCCGAGGCCGCGCGCTGGATCAACGGCGAGCCCGCGCTGCGCGCCGCCGCGGTCTCCCGCTTCACGCCGCGTGCGTCCGACGCCGCATTCCGCGCCGCGCTGGTCGCCGAGTTGAAGTCGCACCCGGAGTGGGACCGCGTGCTGTTCCCCGAGAAGTACCGCCCGAAGCCGGTGACGGTCGCACGCCGCGAGGCACCGGCGGCTTCGCAGCCGGCGGCCGCCGCACTGGCCGTGAACCTGCACGGCGTGATGGCCTGGCCCGGCACCGCGCGCGACGCCGCACCGAACCCCTGATGGAGTCACGATGAAACTGCTGCTCAAGTTCAACCTGGTGTTCGTGCTGATCTTCCTGCTCGGGCTGGTCGTGACCGGCGCGCTGACGCGCCAGATGCTCGAGCGCAACGCGAAGGACGAGACGCTGCAGCACGCGCGCTTCCTGCTCGAGAAGGCGCTGGCGGTGCGCTCCTACACCTCCACGCAGGTGGCGCCGCTGCTCGAGACGCAGATGAAGTACGCCTTCCTGCCGCAGTCGGTGCCGGCCTTCTCGGCCACCGAGGTGCTGGCGAAGATCCAGAAGAACCACCCCGAGTACAGCTACAAGGAAGCGACGCTGAACCCGACCAACCCGCGCGACCGCGCGGTCGAGTGGGAAGCCGACGTGATCGCCGAGTTCCGCAAGGCGCCGGACAGCAAGGAGTTCGTCGGCGAGCGCGACACGCCGGCCGGCCGCGCGCTGTACATCGCCCGCCCGATCAAGATCGCCGATGGCGCCTGCCTGCGCTGCCACAGCACGGTGGAAGCGGCGCCGCGCACGCTGGTCGAGAAGTACGGCCCGGCCAACGGCTTCGGCTGGCAGCTCGGCGAGGTGGTCGGCGCGCAGATGGTGTCGGTGCCGATGGCCGTGCCGCTGGCCCGTGCCAACGAGGCCTGGGCGCTGTTCATGGCCATGCTGTCGGCGGTGTTCGTCACCATCGCGGTCGCGCTCAACCTGATGCTGTGGTGGCTGGTGATCCGCCCGGTGACGCGGCTCGCGCGCCTGGCCGACCGGGTCAGCCTCGGCGAGCTGTCGGCGCCCTCGTTCGCGCTCGGCGCGCGCGACGAGATCGGCCGCCTGGCCACCTCGTTCAGCCGCATGCGCCGCAGCCTGGTGCAGGCGATGAAGATGCTGGAAGGAGCGCCGTCATGAGTGCACGTCCACTGGGCCTGTCCGCTGCGTTCGGCGACACCGGCGCGCCGCTGCCGCGCAGCCTGGGCAAGTATCTGATCTCGCGCGTGCTCGGCGAAGGCGCGATGGGCGTGGTCTACGAGGCTCTGGACCCCGACATCCACCGCGCCGTCGCCATCAAGGCGATCCGCGCGCCGCTGCTCGCCCCCGACGCGCACGATCTCTCCGCCACGATCCGCTTCCGCACCGAGGCGCAGGCCGCGGGCCGGCTGGCGCACCCGAACATCGTCGCGGTCTACGAGTACGGCGAGGCCGAGGGCCAGCACTACATCGCGATGGAGCATGTCGCCGGCACCTCGCTGCAGGAACTGCTGTCGCGCGGCGAGCGCCTGCCGCTGGGCGACGCGCTCAGCGTCATGCAGCAGCTGCTCGACGCGCTCGCCTGCGCGCATGCGCAGGGCGTCTGGCACCGCGACATCAAGCCGGCCAACCTGCTGCTGACTGCGGACGGCCGGCTGAAGGTCACCGACTTCGGCATCGCGCGCATCGAATCGGGCGACCGCACCCATCACACCACCGTGCTCGGCTCGCCCGGCTACATGGCGCCCGAGCGCTACACCGACGATGCCCCCGACCGCCGTGTCGACATCTTCTCCTGCGGCGTGCTGCTCTACGAGCTGCTGGCCGGCCGCGTGCCGTTCCGTGGCGCTGCCGGCGCGGTGATGTACCAGGTGATGCACAACGAGCCGCCGCCGCCATCGACGCTGGAGCTCGATCCGCCGGTGCCGGTGCGCTTCGATGCGCTGGTGGCGCGCGCGATCGCCAAGCGCGCGGCCGATCGTTTCGACGACGCCGCACAGATGCTCGATGCGCTGCGTGCGGCTGCGGGTGCGCCCATCGCGGCACGGGTCTGCAGCGCCACCTTGCGCCGCCTGCAGCCGCCCCGCCACGACGCGGTGACGCAGCTGATGCCGCGTCCCCCGGCGGTGACACCGCGCAGCGTGCCGACCGCGCCGCCGGTGGTGGCCTCGTCGAGCCTGCCGGACTGGGACGCGCGTGCGCTGCTCACCATCGAGCAGATGCTGCTGCCGCAACTCGGCCCGATGACCCGCTTCGTCGTGCGCGACGCCGCGCGCCGTGTGCACGACCTGCCCGGCCTGGTCGCTCGTCTTGCCGCCGAGGTGGTCGAACCCGAGGAGCGCGGTCGCTTCCTGGCGCAGCTCTGCCAGCGCCTGCCCGGCGCGCGGCCGGGACCGACCGCTTCGGCCGCGACCAAGCCACCGGTGCTCGGCACCACGCCGATGCAGCCGGAGCTGATCGAGCGCGCGCAGCGTGTGCTGGCCGAGCATGTCGGGCCGATCGCCGCGGTGCTGGCGCGGCGTGCGGCCGCCAGGGCCTTGTCGCGCGAGGCGTTCTATAGCGCGCTGGCCGACCAGGCCGGGCCGGACGTCGACCGCAAGGCGCTGCTCACCCGCTTCTGGCAGGCACGCTGAGCGCGGGTGCCGCTCAGGCGGCGAGACGGGAGGCCAGGCGGTTGTGGCGCTCGATCAGCCGCGGCAGGTCGATCGTCGTCAAGTGGCCATCGCGCACCACCACGCGCCCCTGCACGACGCTGTGCTTCACCCGTGGCACGTGGCAGAAGAACAGCGCGGCCAGCGGGTCGTGCCCGGCGCCGGCCAGGCCGATCTCGATCGAGCGGCACGCTGACCAGGTCGGCCGCCATGCCGGGCGCGAGCGCGCCGATGTCGTCGCGGCCGAGCACCTGCGCACCGCCGCGGGTGGCGATCTCCAGCACCTCGCGCGCGCTCATCGCGGCCGGCCCGCTGGCCACACGTTGCAGCAGCAGCGCCAGCCGTGCCTCGCCGAGCAGGTGGCCGCTGTCGTTGGAGGCCGAACCGTCGACCGCGATGGATACCGGCACGCCGGCGTCGCGCATCGCGCGGATCGGTGCGATGCCGGAGGCCAGGCGCGTGTTCGAGCCGGGGCAGTGGGCGACGCCGGTGCCGGTCTTCGCGAACGCGGCGATGCCGGCCGCATCGAGCTTCACGCAGTGCGCGTGCCAGACGTCGGGGCCGAGCCAGCCGAGCTGCTCGGCGTACTCGGCTGGCGTGCAGCCGAATTTCTCGCGCGTGTAGGCGATGTCGTTGTCGTTTTCGGCCAGGTGGGTGTGCAGCGAGGCGCCGTGCTCGCGCGCCAGCAGCGCGGCGTCGCGCATCAGCTCGCGGCTGACCGAGAACGGCGAGCAGGGCGCGACGACGATGCGCTGCATCGCGAAGCGTTCCGGGTCGTGCCAGCGCTCGATGACCCGCTGCGTGTCGGCGAGGATCGCCGCCTCGCGCTCGACCACGGCATCCGGCGGCAGGCCACCCTGCGACTGGCCGACGCTCATCGACCCGCGCGCCGCATGGAAGCGCATGCCGATCTCGGCGGCCGCCTCCAGACTGTCGTCCAGGCGCACGCCGTTCGGGTAGATGTAGAGGTGGTCGCTGCTGGTGGTGCAGCCCGACAGCAGCAGCTCGGCCATCGCCGTCTGCGTCGAGACGTGGACCATCTCCGGCGTCAGCCCGGCCCAGACCGGGTACAGCGTGCGCAGCCACTCGAACAGCTCGGCGTCCTGCGCGGGCCGGATCACCCGCGTCAGCGTCTGGTACATGTGGTGGTGCGTATTCACCAGCCCGGGGATGACGACCTGGCCCCGCGCATCGATCACCTCGTCGGCCTCGCGTGGCAGCGTTTCGGTCGCGCCGACGGCTTCGATCACTCCATCGCGCGCGAACACGGCGCCGCCGGCGATCTCACGCCGCTGCTCGTCCATCGTGACGAGCAGCGTCGCTTCGCGGATCAGCAGCGTGCCCACGAGCTCAGTGGGCCTCGGCCGCCTTGGCCGCTTCGATCGCGCCGGCGGTGTCGGCCTTCGCGCCGTTGAAGAAGACGTTCAGCACGACCGCTGCCACCGCCGTCAGCAGGATGCCGGACTCGAGCAGCGGGTGCAGGCCATGCGCCATCTGCTGCGTCCAGCGCGGCGCGACCAGCGGGATCAGGCCGAAGCCGATGGACAGCGCGACGATGTAGAGGTTGTGGCGGTTGCCCTTGAAGTCCACCGTCGACAGGATGCGGATGCCGGTGGCCGCGACCATGCCGAACATCACCAGCCCGGCGCCGCCGAGCACGAACTGCGGGATCGATTCGACGAAGGCGGCCATCTTCGGCAGCATGCCGAGCACGATCATGATGATGCCGCCGGCCACGCAGACCCAGCGGCTCTTCACGCCGGTGACGCCGACCAGCCCGACGTTCTGCGAGAAGCTGGTGTACGGGAAGGTGTTGAAGATGCCGCCGATCAGCGTGCCCAGTCCGTCGGTGCGCAGCCCGGCGGCCAGCGAGGGCTGGTCGATCTTCTTGCCGGTGAGGTCCGACAGCGCCAGGAACATGCCGGTCGACTCGATCATCACGACGATCATCACCAGCGTCATGGTCAGGATCATCACGATGTCGAAGCTCGGCATGCCGAACGCGAAGGGCGTGACGACGTCGAACCAGTGCGCCTTGGCGACCTTGTCGAAGTTCATCTTGCCCAGCACGATGGCGACCACGCAGCCGGCCACGATGCCCAGCAGCACCGAGATGTTGGCGACGAAGCCCTTCGCATAGCGCACCAGCAGCAGGATGAACACCAGCACCGCCGCGGCGATGGCCATGTTGTCCAGCGCGCCGTAGTTCGGGTTGTCGGCCATCGGGACCGGGCCGGCCAGCTTGATCGGGGCGCTGGCCGCCTCGGCCGTCGCCTTGGCCGCGTCGACCATCGCGACCAGCTTGGGCACGTCGACGCTCTGCGCCAGGTTGGCCGGCCCGCCCATCGCCCAGCCCACGCCGACACGCATCAGGCTGATGCCGATGATCGCGATGATGGTGCCGGTGACCACCGGCGGGAAGAAGCGCAGCAGCTTGCTGACCACCGGCGCGATCAGGATGGAGACGATGCCGGCACCGATGATGGCGCCGAAGATCGCCCGCGCACCGTCGACGCCGGGCATCGCGTTGGCGAAGGCGACCATCGGACCGACGGCCGCGAAGGTCACGCCCATCATCACCGGCAGCTTGATGCCGAACCAGCGTGTCATGCCCAGCGACTGCACCAGCGTGACCAGGCCGCAGCAGAACAGGTCGGCCGAGATCAGCAGCGCCACCTGCTCGGGCGTCAGCTTGAGCGCACGGCCGACGATCAGCGGCACGGCGATCGCGCCGGCGTACATCACCAGCACATGCTGCAGCCCCAGCGCGGCCAGGCGCGGTGCCGGCAGCTTCTGATCGACCGGGTGGACCGAGGTGTCGTTCATGGCGAGCCTTCCTGCGTGGATCGACAGTCGTGGATGCGTTCAGCGGGCCGGCGCGCCGGCCTCGAACCAGCGGCCGAGCAGCGCACGCTCGTCGTCGGTGATCTGCGTCGCGTTGTTCATCGGCATGGTCTTCAGCACCACCGCCTGCTGGTACAGCGCCTGCGCGTTCTTCGCGATCAGCTCCGGCGTGTGCAACTGCACGCCCTTGCTGACCACCTGCTCGTTGTGGCACATCGCGCAGCGCTGCGCGACCACGCCCTGCACCTGCGCGAAGCTGGGCGCGGCCGCCGCGGCGCCGCGCGGCTGTGCAGCCGGGGCGAGCCAGACCGCCATCACCACGATCAGCACCGTGCCGACGGCAGCAAACTCCCAGGGCACCCGCTTGCCGGCCACCAGCGCCTTGTGGCGGGCGACGAAGGAGTGGCGGATCAGCGCGCCGGCCAGCATCACCAGCACCAGCACCGCCCAGTTGTGTTTCGCGCCGTAGAGGAAGCCGTAGTGGTTGCTGAGCATCGCGATCAGCACCGGCAGCGTGAAGTAGGTGTTGTGCACGCTGCGCTGCTTGGCGCGCTGGCCGTGCACCGGATCGACCGGTTCGCCTGCCTTCATCTGCGCCATCACGGTGCGCTGCCCCGGGATGATCCAGAAGAACACGTTGGCGCTCATCGCCGTGGCCATCATCGCGCCGACCAGAAGGAAGGCGGCCCGGCCGGCGAACAGCTGGCAGGCCAGCCACGAGGCGATCACCACCGCGATCGTGACGCCGATGCCGACGATGCGGTCGCCGCCCGGCTTCTGCCCGAACGCACGGCAGATGCCGTCGTAGACCGCCCAGAACACGACCAGGAAGCCCAGTGCCGCGGCGATCGCCCCGGCCGGTGACCAGGCGAACAGGTTCTTGTCGATCAGGAAGGTGCCGGCCTGGTAGAGGTAGAGCACCGTGAACAGCGCGAAGCCGGTCAGCCAGGTGGAGTAGCTCTCCCAGTAGAACCAGTGCAGGTTGGGCGGCAGCGACCTGGGCGCCACCATGTACTTCTGCGGGTGGTAGAAGCCGCCGCCGTGCACCGCCCAGAGTTCACCGTCGACGCCCTTGCCGAGCAGGCCGGGATCGGTCGGCTTCGTCAGGCTGTTGTCGAGGAAGACAAAGTAGAACGACGAGCCGATCCAGGCGATCGCGACGATGACGTGGGCCCAGCGCAGCAGCAGGTTGACCCAGTCGAGAACGTACGCTTCCATGCGTGACCACTTCCTTTCGACACGGACCGTGCGCAAGAAGCGGGCCCGTGGGCGACCTCACCACAGCGGGCTCTGTGAGGCGGAAGTGTCGCGACCGGTCGGGAGACAACCGGGCACCGCGGCGACGCAGATCAACTGTATACAGTTTTCCGGAACAGTTTCTCCGGACTTTCCCCAACGGCGGCTCAGCTGCCGCGGTAGGTCGAATACGACCACGGGCTGGCCAGCAGCGGCACGTGATAGTGCTGTCCGACCGTGGCGAGGCCGAAGTCCAGCGGCACCTCGTCGAGGAAGGGCGGCTCGGCCAGTGCCGCGCCACGGGCGCGGAAGTACGCGGCGACGCCGAACACCAGCCGGTAGCGCCCGGGCTGGAACGACTCGCCCTGCAGCAGCGGCGCGTCGGCCCGGCCGTCGTGGTTCAGCGTGATGCGCGCGAGTTCGGTGCTGCCGCCGTCGGCCGCCAGCCGGTACAGGCGCACCGCCATGCCGGCGGCGGGGCAGCCGTTGGCGGTGTCGAGCACGTGGGTGGTGAGCTTGCCCATGAAATTCCTTCGATGATGCTTGCGGTGTCGGCAAAAGTGTATACACTTTGACTGACAATTCAAGTACCGACCGACCCCCATGGCGCGTAGCCCCACCAACCTGCAGGTCGTCCGCCCCGCGACGAAGACGAGCAAGCCGCGCGCCAGCGCCACCGCCGATGGGGGCACCAGCACGCAGCGCATCGTCGAGTCGATCACCACCGCGATCGTCGAGCGCCGCCTGATGCCCGGCACCAAGCTGGCCGAGCAGAAGATCGCCGACATCTTCAAGGTCTCGCGCACGCTGGTGCGCCAGGCACTGAACCAGCTCAGCCGCGACAAGCTGGTGACGCTGGAGCCGGCGCGCGGCGCGCGCGTCGCCGAGCCGAGCATCGACGAGGCGCGCCAGGTGTTCGAGGTGCGCCAGATGCTCGAGGCGGCGATGATCCGGCGCGCCGCCAGCGAGCTCAGCGACGCCCAGCTCGCCGAGCTGCGCAACCACCTGCGCGACGAGCAGGCCGCGGTGCAGCGCACCGACGTGTCGGGCCGCACGCGGCTGCTGGCCGATTTCCACGTCGTCATCGCGACCATGCTCGGCAACCAGGTGCTCGCCGAGCTGTTGTCCGACCTGGTGACCCGCTCCTCGCTGATCGCGCTGATGTACCAGTCGGCGCATTCGGCCGAACATTCCTTCGACGAACACGTGGCCATCGTCGACGCGCTGTCGCGGCGCGACGCCAAGGGCGCGGTGCGCCTGATGGAGGACCACCTGCACAACGTCGAGCGCAACCTGCACCTCGACCCCCGCCTTCCCGATCTCGAAGCGGTACTGATGCCGCACGACTGACCCACCGAGCAGCCCCACGCCATGAACACCTCGACGGACCCGCGCGAACTCACCAACACCAGCGGCTACCCGCGCGACATGCGCGGTTACGGCCGCGACGTGCCGCATGCCCGATGGCCGGGCGGCGCACGCATCGCGGTGCAGTTCGTCCTCAACTACGAAGAAGGCGGCGAGAACAACCCGCTGCACGGCGACCCGACCTCGGAGACCTTCCTGTCCGAGCTGGTCACCGCGCAGGCCTACGAGAACCGCCACATGACGATGGAGTCGATGTACGAGTACGGCTCGCGCAGCGGCGTGTGGCGCATCCTGCGCGAGTTCGAGCAGCGTGGCCTGCCGATGACCATTTTCGGCGTCGGCATGGCGCTGCAGCGTTACCCCGATCTGCTCGATCTGTTCATGAAGAACGGCTACGAGATCGCCAACCACGGCCTGCGCTGGATCCACTACCAGAACCTGCCCGAGGCCACCGAAAGACGCCACATCGACATCGGCACGCGCGTGCTGAAGGAACTCACCGGCGGTGCCTGGCCGGCCGGCTGGTACACCGGGCGCGACAGCCCGAACACACGCCGCCTGGTGGTCGACCAGGGCGGCTACGAGTACGACAGCGACTACTACGGCGACGACCTGCCGTTCTGGACCGAGGTGAAGAAGAGCGACGGCAGCAGCGCGCCGCATCTGGTCGTGCCCTACTCGCTGGACACCAACGACATGCGCTTCGTGCAGGCGCAGGGTTTCAACACCGGCGACCACTTCTTCACCTACCTGCGCGACAGCTTCGACGCGCTCTACGCCGAAGGCGACCCGGCCGGGCTCGACCGGCCGAAGATGATGTCCATCGGCATGCACTGCCGGTTGCTCGGCAAGCCGGGGCGCATCGGCTCGCTGCAACGTTTCCTCGACCACATCGGCCGCCACGACAAGGTCTGGGTGTGCCGGCGCATCGACATCGCGCGCCACTGGAAGCAGACCCATCCGTTCGGGGCGCAGTCATGACGCTCACACTGGACCAACTCAACGCAGCGTCGGCGGCGGAAGCTGCGACGATGCTCGACGGCCTGTACGAACACTCGCCGTGGATCGCCGAGCGCGCCTTGCAGCGCCGGCCCTTCGCCAGCCTCGCGGCGCTCAAGCACGCGATGGTCAAAGTGCTGGCCGAGGCCGGGCGTGAGGCGCAGCTGGGCCTGATCCGTGCCCACCCCGAGCTGGCCGGCAAGGCAATGGTCTCGAAGACGCTGACCGCCGAGTCGACCAACGAGCAGACCACCTCGGGCCTGACGAACTGCTCGGCCGAGGAATTCGCCCGCATCCAGCAGCTCAACGCCGACTACAACGCGCGCTTCGGCTGGCCCTTCATCCTGGCGGTGCGCGGCCCGCGCGGCGCCGGCCTCGGGCGCCGCGAGATCATCGAGACCTTCGCGCGCCGGCTCGACAACCACCCGGACTTCGAGCTGGGCGAGTGCCTGCGCAACATCCACCGCATCGCCGAGATCCGCCTGAACGACAAGTTCGGCTTCGAGCCGGTGCTGGGCAACCAGGTGTGGGACTGCGCCGAACTGCTGGCGCAGCACAGCGACCCGGGCTACGCCGAGCAGTGCCAGCTCACCGTCACCTACCTGACCCAAGCGCACCAGAACTGCCAGGCCCAGCTGCAGCGCTGGATGCACGACTGCGGCTTCGACGAGGTGCGCGTCGACGCGGTCGGCAACGTGGTCGGTGTCTATCACGGCGCCGACCCCACGGCGAAGCGCCTGCTGACCGGCAGCCACTACGACACCGTGCGCAACGGCGGCAAGTACGACGGGCGGCTGGGCATCTTCGTGCCCCTGGTCGCGGTGCGCGAGCTGCACCGCGCGCGCCGCCGCCTGCCCTTCGGCCTCGAGGTGATCGGCTTCGCGGAGGAGGAAGGCCAGCGCTACAAGGCCACCTTCCTCGGCTCGGGCGCGGTGATCGGCGATTTCGATCCGGCCTGGCTGAGCCCAGAAGGACGCCGATGGCGTCACGATGCGCGCCGCGATGCAGGCCGCCGGCCGGCCGGCGACGCTGGAGGCGATCCGCGCCGAGCGGCGCGACCCGGCGGGTTACCTCGGCTTCGTCGAGGTGCACATCGAACAGGGCCCGGTGCTCAACGAGCTGGACCTGCCGCTGGGCATCGTCAGCTCGATCAACGGCAGCGTGCGCTACCAGTGCGAGGTGGTCGGCATGGCCAGCCACGCCGGCACCACGCCGATGGACCGGCGCCGCGATGCCGCGGCGGCGGTGGCCGAACTGGCGCTGTTCGTCGAGAGGCGTGCCGGCAGCGTGCCGGACGTGGTCGGGACGATCGGCATGCTCAACGTGCCCAACGGCTCGATCAACGTCGTGCCCGGCCGCTGCAACTTCAGCCTCGACCTGCGCGCGACCACCAACACCGCCCGCGACGCGCTGGCGGCCGATGTGCTCGCCGAGCTGAAGGCGATCTGCGCGCGCCGTGGCCTGCAGCACCGGGTCGAGGAGACCATGCGTGCCGCCGCGGCGCCCAGCGCGCCCGAGTGGCAGCAACGCTGGGAGCGTGCCGTCGAGTCGCTCGGCCTGCCGCTGTTCCGCATGCCCAGCGGAGCCGGCCACGACGCGATGAAGCTGCACGAGCTGATGCCGCAGGCCATGCTGTTCGTGCGCGGCCTGAACGCCGGCATCAGCCACAACCCGCTGGAATCGAGCACCAACGACGACGCCGACCTCAGCGTGCGCGCCTTCCAGCACCTGCTCGAACAACTCAACGAAGAACTCGCATGAACGCCTACGACCAACTCGATGCCTGGATCGACGCCCATTTCGACGAGCAGGTGCGCACGCTGCAGGCGCTGGTGCAGGTGCCCACCGACACGCCGCCGGGCAACAACGCGCCGCATGCCGAGCGCACCGCCGAGCTGCTGCAGGGCTTCGGCTTCGCGGCCGAGAAGTTCCCGGTGCCGGCCGAGCAGGTGAAAGCCGCCGGCCTTGAGTCGATCACCAACCTGATCGTGCGGCGCCGCTACGGCGACGGCAGAACGGTCGCACTCAACGCCCACGGCGACGTGGTGCCGCCCGGCGAAGGCTGGACCCACCCGCCCTACGGCGGCGAGGTGCACGAGGGCAAGCTCTACGGCCGCGCCGCCGCGGTCAGCAAGTGCGACTTCAGCACCTACATCTTCGCCACCCGCGCGCTGGAGTCGCTGGGTGCGCCGCTGAACGGCGGCGTCGAGCTGCACTTCACCTACGACGAGGAATTCGGTGGCGAGCTCGGCCCCGGCTGGCTGCTCGAGAAGGGTCATACGAAGCCCGACCTGCTGATCGCCGCCGGCTTCAGCTACCAGGTGGTGACGGCGCACAACGGCTGCCTGCAGATGGAAGTGACGGTGCACGGCAAGATGGCCCACGCCGCCATTCCCGACACCGGCGTCGACGCGCTGCAAGGCGCCACTGCCGTTCTCAACGCGCTGTACGCGCAGAACGTCCTGTACAAGCAGGTGACGTCGAAGGTCGCGGGCATCAAGCATCCGTACCTGAACGTCGGGATGATCCAGGGCGGCACCAACACCAACGTCGTGCCGGGCAAGGTGGTGCTCAAGCTCGACCGCCGCATGATCCCCGAGGAGAACCCGACCGAGGTGGAGGCGACGATCCGCCGTGTCATCGAAGATGCCGCGAAGCAGGTGCCGGGCGTCACGGTGGAGATCAAGCGGATGCTGCTGGCGCGCGCGCTGACGCCGCTGCCCGGCAACCAGCCGCTGGTCGAGGCCTTGTGCAAGCACGGCGAGGTGGTGTTCGGCGAGCCCATCCCGACCTCGGGCACGCCGCTGTACACCGACGTGCGGCTGTACTGCGAGCGCGGCATCCCGGCGGTGATCTACGGCGCCGGCCCGCGCACCGTGCTGGAAAGCAATGCCAAGCGCGCCGACGAGCACATCGTGCTGGAGGACCTGCGCCGCGCCACCAAGGTGGTGGCGCGCACGCTGTTCGACCTCCTGAGCGCGCGCTGATCCTCGGCGGCGCCGCGCCCGCGCGGCCCGCCGGACTTCCTCCGGGTTTGAACCAATATACCAGTAATTGCTGGTATTGTGGAATCTCACCCAGGAGGTAAGAGACATGAGTCGTTCGACTTGGGGTGGACTGGCGGGCATCGTCGTGCTCGCGGGGGCAATCGTCGCGTGTGGCGGAGGGGACGCCCCCGAGCCCGCGACCGTGGTGCTGCGCGGCGGCCGCGTGCACACGATGGATGCGCAGCGCACGGTGGCCAGCGCGATCGCGCTGCGCGGCGAGCGCATCGTCGCTGTCGGCGACGATGGGCAGGTCTCGGCATTGATCGGCCCGGACACCGAGGTGATCGAACTGGGTGGCCGCATGGTGCTGCCCGGTTTCATCGACGCGCACATCCACAGCGTCGTCGGCAGCGCAGACCTGGACAAGTGCAGCCTGGGCGACCAGGCCCTGGCGCTGGCGCAGGTCCGCGCCGCGGTGCAGGCCTGCGTGACCGCAGCGCCGGCCGGTGGCGCCGACGACTGGTTCGAGGTGGTGCACGTCAACCCGGCCGGGCTGGTGATGAACCGCAGCGACCTCGACACGATGCTGGCGCCGCGGCCGCTGCTGCTGCGCGGCACCGACCACCACACCGCCTGGCTCAACACGCGCGGGCTGGCGCTGGCCGGCATCACCGCCGCCACCGCCGACCCGGCGGGCGGCAGCATCGAACGTGACGCCGGGGGCAACCCGACCGGCTTCCTGAAGGACTCGGCGATCGAGCTGGCCGAGGCCGCGATCCCGGCGCCGACGCTGGCGCAGCGTGTGGCCAAGGAACGCATCGCACTGGCGCAGCACAATGCCCTGGGCATCACCTCGTTCCAGGATGCACTGGCCACGCCGGAGGTGCTGGATGTCTACGCGGCGCTCGAGGCCGGCAACGAACTGTCGGCACGGGTGCGCGCCACGCTGGCCTCCAGCGTCGTCGACGACGAGGCCGAGTACGCGCGCCTGAAGGCCGTGCGCGCCACCTATGCCAGCGGCCACCCGCGCCTGCGCGCCGACGCGGTCAAGGTGTTCGCCGACGGCGTGATCGAGTACCCGACGCAGACCGCCGCGCTGCTCAAGCCGTATCTCGACGGCCACGGCAACCCGACCAGCAACTACGGCGGGCGCTACATCGACCAGGCGGTGCTCGACCGCTACGTGACGCGGCTGGACGCCGAGGGCTTCACCGTGCACGTGCACGCGATCGGCGACGCCACCGCGCGCAGCGCGCTCGATGCGTTCGCGAAGGCGCGCCAGGCCAACGGACCGAGCCCGCACCGGCACCAGATCGCCCACCTGCAGATCGTCGACCCGGCGGACTTCCCGCGCTTCGCCGCGCTCGACGTGGCGGCCAACATGCAGCTGCTGTGGGCCATCCCCGACGTCTACTCGATCGACGCGGTGCAGCCCTACATCGACCCGACCAGCTTCCGCTACATGTACCCGGCGGCCAGCCTGCGCAGGGCCGGCGCGCTGCTGGTGGGCGGCAGCGACTGGCCGGTCTCCACCGAGAACCCGCTGCTGGCGATCGCCACCGGCGTGCTGCGCACCAACCCGGACTCGGGCCTGGTGCTCAACGCCGAGCAGCGGGTCTCGCTGGACGACATGCTGGCCGCCTACACGATCAACGCCGCGAAGGCACTGAAGCAGGAGCACAACACCGGCTCGCTCGAGGCGGGCAAGCTCGCCGACCTGGTGGTGATCGATCGCGACCTCGGTGCCATCGCACCGGAGGAGATCGCGCTGGCTTCGGTGCAGCTGACGCTGCTCGACGGCCGGCGGGTGTTCGACGCGGCCAGCACGGCGACCTCTGCAGCGCGGCGCCCGGCGCTGGCGATCGGGCGCGGCCACTGGCGCGGCGACGATGCCCACGCGCATGGCGGGGTATCCTCCGCCGGCCATGCCCAAGCCCGCGCCCGATGAGGCGTTCTTCCGCAAGCCGCCGCGCCAGGCCCGTTCGCGCGAGCTGGTGGCCCGCCTCCTCGGCGCGGCGCGCAGCCTGCTCGAACGCGACGGCCTGCAGCGCCTGACCACCAACCACATCGCCCGCGAGGCTGGTGTGGACGTGGCCTCGCTGTACCAGTACTTCGGCAGCAAGGAGGCGGTGCTCTACACGCTGGCCGAGCAGTGGGTGGAGCAGGTGCAGGCGGTCTATGCGCGCCACCTCGGGCTGCTCGACGGCGGCCACTCGCTGGTGGTCTCGCTGCGCGCGATCTTCGCCGAGCTCGACGGCCTGCCCGACAGCGACTGGAACTGGAAGCACCTCGCGCCGGCGATGGCGGTGGTGCCGGTGCTGCGCGAGCTCGAGGCGGAGCACGAGGCACGCACCGCGCACTTCTGGATGGCCTGGCTGCGCCGGCACGGCGTGCCCTGGGACGACACCCGCCTCGAGGCCTTCGCGCGCATGTTCTACGTGCAGATCGACTCGGCGCTGACGCTGGCGGGGCGACTGCCGGGCGCGCAGGCGCACTGGGTGCGGCGCTGGCAGCGGCGGCAGAGCATCGCGCTGCTTCGCGAGTGCTTCCCGCGCCGCGGCACGGGGCGCTGAAGCGCTGCGCCCGCGCGCTTGGCACGGAACTTGAATGTTGGGGCTCATTGCCCCGCCGTTCCGAGGACCCGAGATGACCCTGCGCGCCCGAGCCGCCGCCCTGCTGAGCACCCTGGTGCTGACCCTGCCTGCCCTGGCCCAGGAGACACCGATCAAGTTCCAGCTCGACTGGCGCTTCGAAGGCCCGTCCGCCCTCTTCCTGGTGCCTGCGGCCAAGGGCTACTTCAAGAGCGAGAAACTCAACGTCACCATCGATGCCGGCAACGGCTCGGGCGGCACGGTGACACGCGTCGCCTCCAGCACCTACGACATGGGCTTCGCCGACCTGGCGGCGCTGATGGAGTTCCACGCCAACAACCCGACCGCGCCGAACAAGCCGGTGGCGGTGATGATGGTCTACAACAACACGCCGGCCGCGGTGCTGGCGCTGAAGAAGAGCGGCATCAAGACGCCGGCCGATCTGTCCGGCAAGAAGCTCGGCGCCCCGGTGTTCGACGCCGGCCGCCGCGCCTGGCCGATCTTCGCCAAGGCCAACGCGGTCAAGGACGTCGCCTGGACGGCGATGGACCCGCCGCTGCGCGAGACCATGCTGGTGCGTGGCGACATCGACGCGATCACCGGCTTCTCGTTCACCTCGCTGCTCAACCTCGAGGCGCGCGGCGTCAAGACCGAAGACATCGTCGTGCTGCCCTACTCGCAGTTCGGCGTGAAGCTGTACGGCAACGTGATCATCGCCGGCGAGGACTTCCTCAAGAAGAACCCCGAGGCGGTGAAGGCCTTCCTGCGCGCCTTCACCAAGGGCGTGAAGGACGTCATCGCCGACCCGAAAGCGGCGACGGCCACGGTCAAGGAGCGCGACGGCATCGTCAACGCCGACCTCGAGCTGCGCCGCCTCAAGCTCGCGCTCGACCAGACGGTGCTGACACCCGACGCCAAGGCCGAAGGTTTCGGCGACGTCAACGCCGGCCGCCTCGCGCTGATGGCCAGCCAGGTGTCGGATGCGTTCGCGACCAAGGAGCGGGTCAATGCGTCGGCGGTGTGGAACGCGTCCTTCCTGCCCGGCGTGACGGACCGCGCGATCTTCAAGAAGTGATCGCCTCCAGATGACCGCGTTCGTCGATTTCCACGACGTCTGGCTGGCCTACAACGACGAGTTGCTGGCCAAGGGCCAGTTCGCCGTCGAGGCGATCGACCTGAAGGTGCAGGAAGGCGAGTTCATCGCCATCGTCGGGCCGTCGGGCTGCGGCAAGAGCACCTTCATGAAGCTGGCCACCGGGCTGAAGCGGCCGAGCAAGGGCACGGTGATCATCGGCGGCCAGCAGGTCACCGGCCCGTTGAAGATCACCGGCATGGCCTTCCAGGCGCCCAGCCTGCTGCCCTGGCGCACGACGCTGGACAACGTGCTGCTGCCGCTGGAGATCGTCGAGCCCTACCGCTCGTCCTTCCGCAGCAAGCGCAGTGAGTACGCCGCCAAGGCGCGCAAGCTGCTCGAATCGGTGGGTCTCGCCGGCTACGAGGACAAGTTCCCCTGGCAGCTCTCCGGCGGCATGCAGCAGCGTGCCAGCATCTGCCGCGCGCTGATCCACGAGCCGAAGATGCTGCTGCTCGACGAGCCGTTCGGCGCGCTCGATGCGTTCACGCGCGAAGAGCTGTGGTGTGCGCTGCGCGACCTGCAGGCGGCGCAGAAGTTCAACGTCATCCTGGTCACGCACGACCTGCGCGAGAGCGTGTTCCTCGCCGACACCGTCTACGTGATGAGCAAGAGCCCGGGGCGCTTCGTCGTCCGCCGCGAGATCGACCTGCCGCGCCCGCGCGACCTCGAGATCACCTACACGCCGCAGTTCACCGACATCGTGCACGAGCTGCGCGGGCACATCGGTGCGATGCGAAAGCCGGTCGGCGCGATCGGCGAGGTGGCGCAATGAGCAAGACCCCGCTGGAGCGCGCCGCGCCGCTGCTGCTGCTGGTCGCCACGGTGCTGGTCTGGCAGATCGCCTGCAGCGCGTTCAACGTCAGCGAGTTCATCTTCCCCAGCCCGGCGCGCATCGCCGAACAGACCTGGGAGCACCGCTGGACCATCCTTGGCCATGCCTGGCGCACCTTCTGGGTGACGATGGTCGGGTTCGCGCTGGCCATCGTCGTCGGCGTGCTGCTCGGCTTCCTGATGGGCAGCTCGCGCCTGGCCTACGACGCGATGTACCCGTTGATGACCGGCTTCAACGCGCTGCCCAAGGCGGCCTTCGTGCCGATCCTGGTCGTCTGGTTCGGCATCGGCGTCGGCCCGGCGGTGCTGACCGCCTTCCTGATCAGCTTCTTCCCGATCATGGTCAACATCGCCACCGGCCTGGCGACGCTGGAGCCCGAGCTGGAAGACGTGCTGCGCGTGCTCGGCGCGAAACGCTGGGACGTGCTGATGAAGGTCGGCCTGCCTCGCTCGCTGCCCTACTTCTACGGCTCGCTGAAGGTGGCGATCACGCTGGCTTTCGTCGGCACGACGGTGTCGGAGATGACCGCCAGCAACGAAGGCATCGGCTACCTGCTGATCAGCGCCGGCAGTTCGATGCAGATGGGCCTGGCCTTCTCCGGCCTGGTCGTCGTCGGCATCATGGCGATGGCGATGTACGAGCTGTTCTCGGTGGTCGAGAAGCGCACCACCGCCTGGGCGCACCGCGGCTCGCAGAACCACTGACGTACAGTGCGCCGATGGACGCGCGCACCGAACCCACGCAAGAGCAGGTCATCACCCTGCTCGGCCACGCCCAGGCGCTGGCCGAGCAGGCCGTGGCGGAGGGGCACCACCCGTTCGGCGCGCTTCTCGTCGGCCCCGACCACCAGACGGTGCTGATGGCGCAGGGCAACGTCGACAGCGTCAACCACGCCGAGGCGGTGCTGGCGCGCGAGGCGGCGAAGCGCTATCCGCCCGAACTGCTGTGGCAGTGCACGCTGGTCACCACCGTCGAGCCCTGCGCGATGTGTGCCGGCACGCAGTACTGGGCGCACATCGGCCGGGTGATCTACGGCATGGAGGAGCGTGCGCTGCTGGCCCTCACCGGAAACCACGCCGAGAACCCGACGCTGGACCTGCCCTGCCGCGAGGTGTTCGCGCGCGGCCAGAAGGACCTGCGCGTGATCGGCCCGGTGGCGGAACTGGCCGAGACCATCGCCGCGACACACCGGCGCTTCTGGGCCGGACGCTAGGACCTGTCGACGCTAGGCCCTTTGCGCCGGTCGTGTGTCGATCGCCAGGCTGAGCGCGGCCGTGGTCAGCGCCAGCAGCGCGTGCAGGCCGTACAGGGCATCGAAGTCGCCCCGCTGCACCACGCTGTGGCCGAGCAGCGCCACGGTAATCGCGACGCCGAGCACCGAGCCGATCTGCCGCGTCGCCTGATTGACCGCGCTGCCCACCGCGTAGTGCGCCGCCGGCAGCCGCGCGACCGCCGCGCCCGACAGCGAGGGCAGCACCAGGCCGACGGCGATGCCGCTCATCACCAGGCCCGGCAGCCAGTGATGCAGGTAGTCCGGCCGCTCGCCGGGCACGAGCAGGAACCACAGGCTGCTGGCCGCGTAGAGCAGCGAGCCGCCGACCAGGAAGGGCCGGTGGCCCAGCCGTGCCGCCAGCCGGCCGGTGACGATCGCGGTGGGCATCACCAGCAGCGGCCCCGGCGTGACCGCCAGGCCGGCCTGCGGCAGGCTGAAGTGCCAGATGCCGGTCATGTAGAAGAAGAAGCCGAGGAACATCATCGCGAACGCGGTGCCGAAGCTCAGCGTCGCGGCGTTGGCGAACACATAGGTGCGATGGCGGAACAGCGCCGGCTCGACCAGCGGCTCGCGCGCCGTGCGCGCCCAGGCGACGGACGCCGCAGCGGCGGCGAGACCGACACCGGCGATCAGCAGCAGTTCGGCCGGCGTGCGCCGCGGCGACTCGGACTCGACGATGGCCAGCGCGACCGCGCCGACCGCCAGCATCAGCAGCGCAATGCCGACGCCGTCGACACGGCGGCGCTGCGCCGGGCGCACCGATTCCTCCAGCCGCTGGGCGCCGAACCACAGCGCCGCTGCGCCCAGCGGCAGGTTCAGGTAGAAGGCCCAGGGCCAGCCGGCCGCGTCGACGACGAAGCTGCCGGCGCTGGGCCCGACCGCCGCCGCCAGACCGCCCACCGCACCCCAGGCGCTGACGACGATCGCGCGCTTGTCGGTCGGGAAGGCGGCCAGCACCAGCGACAGCGAGGCCGGCGTCAGCAGCGCGGCGCCCAGCGCCTGCGCGACACGCGCCGCCACCAGCAGGGTCACGCTGCCGGCCAGGCCGCAGGCTGCCGACGCGGCGAGGAACAGCGCGACGCCGACCAGGAACACCCGCTTGCGGCCATGCGCGTCGGCCAGGCCGCCGGCCGGGATCAGCATCGCGGCATAGACCACTGTGTAGGCGTTGAGCACCCACGACAGCTCGGCCGCCGACGCGCCCGCGAAGCTGTGGCGCAGCGCGTCGAAGGCGGCGAACAGCACGGTGGCGTCGAGCGAGACGAGGAACACCGCGACGCTGGCGATCCAGAACACCGCCCACGGGGAGCGTTGCGTCGTGGCGGCCGGCCCCGCCGCGGCCGTGGATGTCGTGGGCGCAGTCATGGCTCAGCGCGGCTGCAGGTAGACAGCCGGCTCGGCGGCCAGACCCTGCTTGACCTGGCGCGTGATGTCGTCGGCCAGCACCTCGTCGGCGCCGGCTTCCAGCGCGTCCAGCGCCCGGGCGACGATGGCCTCGGGAGTGGACTTGGGCATGTCGATGCCGTGCGTCAGGTCGGTGTCGACGAAGCCCATGTGCAGCGTCAGCACCTGCGTGCCCTGCCCGCGCAGGTCGTTGCGCAGGCCGTTGCTGAGACTCCACACCGCCGACTTCGAGACCGCGTAGTTGGCCAGCAGCGGGCCGGAGATCCAGCTGGCGATCGAGGCCACGTTGAGCAGCGCACCGCCGCCGTTGCGCGCCAGCACCGGTGCGAATGCGCGGCTGACACGGAGCACGCCGAACACGTTGGTCTCCAGGTGGCGTCGCAGCACCGCCTCGGCGTCCGGCGCGCTGAAGCTGCCGGTCACCGCGATGCCGGCGTTGTTGATCACCAGCGTCGCGTCGGCGGCGATCTCGGCGGCGGCGGCGACGTCGGCCTCGGAGGTGACGTCCAGCTTCAGCGGCGTCAGCCCGGCGTCGCGGATGCTGGCCGGGTCGCGTGCACCCGCATACACCTTGCGCGCGCCGCGCGCCAGCGCGGCCTGCGCGAAGGCGCGGCCGATGCCGCGATTGGCGCCGGTGATCAGGACGGTGGCGTTGGCGAGTTTCATGTTCGGCTTCCTTTGAATGACGTTCATCATATTTGGCGGCATGCGCAACCGGGCGGGGGCACGACCACCGGAATCCTCACGCCCGAGCGGAGGGGGCGTGACGGGACAGAAGGGCCTGCCGCGTGCTGGCGAGCAGGGACTTGCCGGGCTTGCCGCCCAGCGTGCGGGCCAGCTGCAGCGCGCCGACCATGGTGGCGGCAATCACCGCCGCCTCGTCCGCCGCGGCACCCTCGGGCAGCGCGCGGCGCACCGCGTCGACCAGGCCCAGCACACGGGTGCGCGAGGCGTCGAGCAGCGCCTCGTCCTGGCGGGGCATCTCCGAGGCCAGCGCGGCAACGACGCAACCATGCTCGGCATTGGCGAGCTGCAGGTCGTGCAGGTAGCCGTTGACCAGCGCCTCGAACGGCGCCTCGCCGTCGGCGCGGCGTCGTGCGATGCGTTCGCTCAGCGCCGCCGCGTTGTCACGGCCGGCACGCTGCAGCGCCTCGACCAGCAGCGCGTCGCGCGACTCGAAATGCGCATAGAAGCCGCCATGGGTCAGGCCGGCCTCCTTCATGATGTCGGCGACACCAACCCCCTGGTAGCCGGCACGGCGGATCGCCCGCGACGCCGCCTCGACGATGCGGTCGTGGCTGATCTCTTTCCGGCTGGGTGCTGCTGGCATGATGGCCGTCATATTACGACCATCATACGGATTCGTCAAGCGGGCCGAAACGAAGCTGCCCTGGTGCTCTCCGACCTCATTCAACCGGCTGGAAGTGATGCTTCTCGACCCACTTGGCGACGTTCTTGCCGAGTTCGGCACCGGCCTCGATGGGGGTGCGCAAGGGCATGCCGCCCGCTCGGCCGCCGGCGTGATGACGACCCTCGCGCTGAGGAAATGCATCAGTCAGCGGCGCTCGACGCTGAACGGCTCGGGATGGGATCGGAACCGCCTGTCGGGCTCGGGAGTGTTCGGCGTCTCCGGGGTGCGTCGATCCCGATCGCGCGACGCCCGGCCGAGCCGACGCTCATATCAACGCTCGCTCCAACGCCGCCGCATCACAGTGCCCCCGTGGCCGAAGCGAAGCCACTTCGAACCCAGGAGTCGACCATGCACAGGCAACCCGCACCCCCGTTCACCACCCTCGACGGACGCAGCTTCCACGGCGTCGTGCTGGAAGCCGGCAAGACCGCCGGCGACGCCGACACGCTGATCTTCGCCGGCGGGCGCTTCCGCTCCACCGCGTGCGACCGCTACGGCTACGGCGATGGCGCCTACACCGTCCAACTCGACGGCGAACGCGTCCGCTTCGACGCCGAGACCGAGAGCCCGCGCTACGGCCGCCTGCGCTGGCACGGCACGATAGCCGGCCACCGGCTCGATGGCACCTTGACGATGCTGCGTGACGGCCAGCCCGTCGGCGAGAAGTGGGTGCTGGCCGGGGAGCGCTGACATGCCCCGCATCGCCATCGCCCAGTGCACGCCGGTCGTGCTCGACCGCGACGCGACCCTCGCGCTCGCCGTATCGCTGGTGGGCGAGGCGGCGCGCGCCGGCGCCCAGTTGCTGGTCTTCCCCGAGGCCTTCGTCCCCGGCTATCCGGCCTGGATGTGGCGCCTGCGCCCCGGGCTCGACATGGGGCTGACCGAGCAGATCCACGCACGGCTGATGGCCCAGACGGTCGACCTGGCGGCCGGGCAGCTCGCCGCGCTGCAGCAGGCGGCGCGCGAGCACGCGATCACCGTCGTCTGCGGGCTGCACGAGCGCGACGCGGCCTTCAGCCGTGCGACGCTGTACAACACCGTGGTCACGATCGGCCCCGATGGCGCGCTGCTGAACCGCCACCGCAAGCTGATGCCGACCAACCCCGAGCGCATGGTCTGGGGCTTCGGCGATGCCTCCGGGCTGCGCGTGGTATCGACGCCGGTCGGGCGCATCGGCACGCTGATCTGCTGGGAGAACTACATGCCGCAGGCGCGCCTGGCGCTGTATGCCGAAGGCATCGACGTGCTCGTGGCGCCCACCTACGACAGCGGCGAGCGCTGGGTGGCGAGCGTGCAGCACATCGCGCGCGAGGGCGGCTGCTGGGTGCTCGCCGCCGGCTGCGTGCTGCAGGGGCGTGACCTGCCGCGCGACCTGCCGGGCCGCGAGCAGCTGTTCCCCGACGACGACGAGTGGATCAACGGCGGCGATTCGGTCGTCGCCGCACCGGGCGGCCGCATCGTCGCCGGCCCGCTGCACAACGCGCGCGGCCTGCTGTGGGCCGAGCTCGAGCTCGACCGTGTCGGCAGCGCGCGGCGCAGCCTCGACGTGGCCGGCCACTACGCCCGCCCCGACCTCTTCACGCTGCAGGTCGACCGCCGACCGCAGCACCCCGTGACCCAGGGAGGAACTCCATGAGCGACGACACCTACCACGCCGGCATGCGCGACCTGCAGGACCGTTTCGACACGCGGCGCCTGGCCGACCGGCTCGACGAGTGCCTCGGCCGCGCGCTGTTCTCCGAACGGGACAAGGCCTTCATCGAGAGCCGGCCGCTGTTCTTCCTGGCGACTGCCGATGCGCAGGGCCGGCCCGACTGTTCGCACAAGGGCGGCGTGCCGGGCTTCGTGCGCGTGACCGGGCCCGACGAGCTCGAGTTCCCGAGCTACGACGGCAACGGCCAGTTTCGCAGCCTCGGCAACATGGTCGCCAATCCGGCGGTGGGGCTGCTGTTCATCGATTTCGAGTCGCCGAACCGGCTGCGCGTCAACGGCGAGGCCAGCGTGCTCGACGATCCCGAGGCGCTGGCGCGCCACCATGGCGCGCAACTCGTCGTGCGGGTGCGCGCGCGGCGCATCTTCCCGAACTGCCCGCGCTATATCCACCGCAGCGCCGGCTCGCAACTCTCGGCCGACGCGCCGCGACCCGACCATGAGCCGCCGACCGCGGCCTGGAAATCGATGGCCATCGTCGCCGACGTCTTGCCGCCGGCGCGCACTACTCGATGACCTCGCCGACCCAGACGCGATCGAACTGCGCGCCCGCCTCGCGCTGGATGCGGCGCATCGTCTCGGCGTCGGCGGCCTCGTACTCGCACACCATGCGCTTGCGATCGCTCGACAGCAGGCTGCGCTTCCAGGTCGCCTGGTAGGCGGCGAGGCAAGGGCGTTCGCGATCGGCGACGAGCTTCATGTCGGCGTCGGATTGCGGGGTGTCGAAGCTGCGCTCGACGACGATGCGAAGCAGGCTCATGCGGTTCTCCTTCGGGCGATGAATGTGCCGCTCGGCGCGGCTCAGGGCGCGGGTCGGGGCGGCGCCGCGCCCTGGGTGTCGGCGGCGGCGATGATGGACAACGCCCGCGCGACCTGGGTCGGGCGGCGCACGGCGCCGGCGGCGGCCTGTGCCTCGCGTGCGCGCCGCGCGGCGTCAGCGCCGCGGCCGGCTGCGAGCAGGCCCGCGGCCGACTCGTTCAGGGCATAGGCCAGGTGGGCCTTGTCGTCGCGCTCGCGCAGCGCGGCAAGGCTGGCGTCCACGGCGTCGGCCGCGTCGGCATCGCCGCGCCGCCAGCGTGCCAGCGCGGCCAGTGCGTCGGCGAACGGCACCTGCGCCTCGCCCATGCGTTGTGCGGCGGCGGCCACGTCGCGCACATGGCCCAGCACCTCGTCAATGCGGCCGAGCTCGTACTCGACGGTGGCCAGCGCGAGCATGCATTCGTACTCTCGCCAGTGGTTGGCGCCGGCGCGTGCCAGTGCGACGGCGCGGGTCAGCGCCTCGCGCGCCGCGGCGAGGTCGCCATCGGCGCGCGCGGCCAGGCCCCGGCCCCATTCGAGCTCCATCACCGGCAGCTGCAGCTCGGCCGCGAGCGCGGCCGCATCGGCCAGCAGCGCGCGGGCGCGTTCGCTGTCGCCCTCGATGTCGAGCAGGCAGCGGCCGGTGTTGGCCAGGTGCTCGCAACGTGTCGCGGCGTCGGCCAGCCGGGCGCGGGCTTCGGCGGCCAGCGACGCCGCGCTGGCGCCGGCGGCGTCGCCCGACTGCTGGCGCCAGTAGGACAGGATCTCCCAGGCGGCGGCTGCGTCGCCGTGCAGCGCCAACGCCTGCGCGGTGTCGATCGCCTGCTCGATGCGCTCACTGAGTTCGGGCAGCCGCCGCCCGCCGGGTGCCGACGCGGCGGCCACGCGCACGCGCAACAGGCCGATCTCCAGGCGCGCGCGTTGCGCCCCGGGGGCCAGGTCGTCGACCAGCGCGAGGCCACGCTCGGCCACCTGCGCCGCCTCCACGTTGGCGAACACGCGCAGCCAGTGCTGGCCAGCGGCCAGTGCCGCGCGCGTGGCCAGCGGCGCATCGCCGGCCAGGCTGGCGTGGTGCAGCACCGCGCCATGCAGCCAGGGGTCGTCGACACTCGCCACCTCGAACGCGCGCGCGATCTGCCGGTGCAGCGCGCGCCGCCGCGCGGCGGACAGGCCGCGGTAGACGGCCTGGCGCACCAGCCCATGCGTGAAATCGAAACCGCCGTCGCCGGCTGCACGCAGCAGGCCGCGCCGCTCGAACTGCGCGATCCGGCTCAGCACCTCGGTCAACGGCCGCGTGGTGGCGGCGGCCAGCCGCTCGGCGTCGAACTCGCCGCCCAGCGCGGCGGCCCAGCCGAGCAGATCGCGGGCGGCCTCGTCGAACGCGCGCAGGCGCTCGTCGACCAGTGCGTCGAGCGAACGCTCGCCGCGCGGCGTGCCACCGCCGGCGCGCGCCAGCTCGGTCAGCAGGAGCGGGTTGCCGCCGCTCGCACGCATCGCCTCAGCCAGGTCGGGCAGCCGGTCGCCGAGCCAGCCGCGCACCGACTCCTCCGCGAGCGGTGCGAGGTCGTGCTGCTGCAGCGCGTGCTCGCGCGAGAGCGACTGCAGCAGGCCCTTGGCGGCGGCGTTGTCGTCGACCTCGCCGACACGCGCGGCAGCGGCGAACAGCACCGGCAGCGGCGGATGGGCGAGGCGGCGCACGACGAAGTGCAGCAGCGCCGCCGACGCGTCGTCGATCCATTGCAGGTCGTCGACCAGCAGCGCCAGCGGCTGGCGCTGCGCGAGGCCGGCGAGCAGCTCGGCCGCGGCGTCGAACAACTGCTCGCGGCCGACCGGGCGCCCCTGCACGCTCCCCTCGCCAGCGGCGCTGCCAAGCAGCGGCGCGGCACGCTCGAGCAGCGCCGTGCTCGCCCCGTCAGTGGGAAGGCCGCGCAACGCGTCGAGCCAGAAGCCGTAGGGCCGCAGCGCCTCCGCCTCGAAGCAGCGCGCCCGGATCACGCGCCGGCCGAGCGCCTGCGCCCGCTCGCCCAGGTGGTCGAGCAGGCGGGTCTTGCCGATGCCGGGCTCACCGATCAGCAGCAGCACGGAGGCGGGCCGGGTGGCGGCGAGCGCCGCGTCGATCGCCCGGCATTCGTCGTCGCGGCCCACCAGGGCGGACCGCGCGGGCGCGGCGGGCAGCAGGTCGACGAAGGTCCTCCGCTCGGCGACGGCCGGCTCGGCGTGCGCAGGCTCGGCGGGTGGGCGCGACGCGGCCGCGTGCCGCTGCTGCTGCCGTACTGCGCGAATGGCCTGGTCGAGCACACCGCCGTCGGGCAGTGCCACCTCGCGCCGCAGCAGGTCGCGCGCCCAGCCATAGTGGGTCTCCGCTTCCGGATAGCGCCCGTCCGCGGCGAGCAGTCGCACCAGGGCCGCGTGCGGGCCTTCGGCGAGCGGATCGGCCGCGACCATCGCGCGGCCGTACCGCAGCGCGCGCGGCGGGTCGCCGGCCAGCCGCGTGACCAGCGAATGCAGCACCGCGCGGCGTGCGCGCCCGTAGCGTTCGCGCTCGGCCATACACCATTGGTGGAAGCGGTAGCACGCGGGCAGCTCGAGGCCGTCGAGGAACTCACCCTGCAGCGCGCGCGCCATCGCTTCGAGCGTATCGAGCGGAAGATGGTCGGGGTCGTTGTCGCCGAGCGTCATATCGACGGCGACGCTGTCGACCTCGCAGTCGCGCAGCTCGAACCCGACCCGGTCGCGGTCGGCCTGCAGGCGCTGCACGGTGTCGTCGTCGACCACCGCGCGCAGCTTGGTCAGGCTCCAGCGCAGTGCCGCGCGCGGGTCGCCCGGGCCGTCCCAGAACATGTCGCACAGCGCCGAGCGCAGCTGCGGCGAGCGCGTGGCCACCAGGTAGCCAAGCAGCGCGCGCGTGCGCCGCGACGGCGGCAGCACCAGCGCCTCTGCGTCGCCGCGCCGCAGCTCGAGCTCACCGAGCAGGCGCATGTGCAGGCCCGGCACCGTCCTGGGGGCACTGGCACCGGCGTTCGCAGCGGAGTCCACGCGGCGTCTCCTCCTCGCGGCAGTGCGCGCAAGTTAGCACAGCGCACGCGCGCCGGCGCGTGCGACGCGGTCCAGGTGGGCGAACAGATGCGCCGCGATCTCGCGCACGTCGTCTTCGGCGCCGTGGATGAAGCTCGACTTGCGGCGGCGCAGGAACGGCAGCCCGAGCACGTACAGGCCCGGCGCGTCGACGATGCCGCGGTCGTGGCGCAGCTCGCCGCGGCGGTCGAACACCGGCATCTCCAGCCAGCCGAACTCCGGCCGGTAGCCGGTGGCCCAGACGACGCTGCGCAGCTCGGTGCCGAGCTCCGCCGCCAGGCGCGGCAAGGCCGCGACCCGGGTCGGTTCGAACCGCTGCGGCGCACCGACCTCGCCGTCCAGGCCCTGTGCGGCCGCCCAGGCATCGAAGCCATCGAGCATGCGGTTCATCTTCAGGTCGGCCAGCGCGCACACGTTGCGCAGCGATCCGGAGAACAGTGCACGCTGGCCGCGCACGCCGGCGAGCCGCCCGCAGACCTCGACGCCGTGGTGCTGCACCACGTTGAGATCGAGCGTCTCGCGCGTGTCGCTGCCGACCAGCTGCGGCGAGGGCAGCCGACGCGCGCGCTGCGGATCGTCCATCGTCTCGATGCGCTGGTCGAGCACGCCGCTTTCCAGCAGCCACCATTGCACGTCGCGCCCCCGGTACAGCCGCGGCATGCGCACGTGCTCGCCGGCGGCGAGCATCACCTGGCGGCCGCTGCGCTGGATCTCCAGCGCCAGCTGCAGCCCGGTGGCCGATGCACCGACCACCAGCACGCCACCCGGTGCCAGCTGCCCCGGCCGCCGGTAGTCGTGCGCCGTCCATTGCGCGACCGAGGGCGGCAGCTCGCCGGCAAGTTTCGGCAGCGCCGGCCGGCTGCACGCGCCGCTTGCCAGCACGACGGCGCGGCAACGGATGTCGCCCCGGTCGGTGTGGACGAGATAACCTTCCGCCGCCGGCGCCACGCGCAGCACCGTGGTGCCGGTGCGCAGCGGCGAGCGCAGGCGTTCGGCGTAGCGGGCGAGGAACGCGGCGACCTCGCCGGCGCCCATGAATCCGTCGGGCTCGCTGCCGTCGTAGGCCTGGCCGGGCAGCCGGCACATCCAGTTGGGCGTGAGCAGCCGCAGCGTGTCCCAGCGCTCGCTGCGCCACGCCTGGCCCACCTCGCCGCGCTCGATCACCAGGTGGTCGACCGCACGCTGGCTCAGCGCGTGGCTCATCGCGAGCCCGCTGTGGCCGCCGCCGACGATGACGACGTCCACCGCGGCGCCCGGCCCGCCCGACGGGGTCACACCTTGCTCGACGTGACCGTCACGTCGGTCGGGTTGGCGATGATGTCGAACACCGCCGAACGCTTCTGCGACTGCGCGACCACCGCGGCGATCTGCTCGGGCGTGGCGTCGGCGTCGATCTCGTAGTGCACCCGCACGCCGCCGAAGCCGTTGCGCACCTTCTCGTCGATGCCGAGCACGCCCTGCAGGTCCATGTCGGCCTCCAGCGTGGCGCGCACCGAGTGCAGCTGGATGTTGCGGTTCTGCGCCACCGACGCGATGCCGCCGGACAGGCAGCCCGCCAGGCCGACCAGCACGAGCTCCACTGGCGTGGCGCCCTGGTCGGTGGCGGCGAAGATCTCGGGGTGGTCGGTGTCGAACTCGAAGCTGCGGTGGTGCCGCTGCTCGGTGCCCAGGCCGTAGAAGCCGTCCACCGTGGCGCGGCTGTGGGTGCCGTTCACCCAACTGCTGGTGGCGCGCCACTTGAAAGCGGCGCCTTCGGGCGCGTCGCTGAGGGCGGCACGAGCAGTCAGCAGGGCGTCGACGTTGACACCGTTGTCGGCACGGCGGGTCGGGGCGGGGTTCGTCATGGCAATGGCTCCTTGGGTTGCACGCCGGTTCGTTTCACCGGACGGGAACCACTGTGGTCGCGCAGCGTTGGACCGAGCGTTGGAATGGCGCGTTGGGGCTCGATCAGGGCATGGCCCGAGCCTCGGGCTCGACCCTGCCGTCGGAGGACGCCGCCATGTTCTTGTATATTGGATTTTCATCCATTATTATGGATTCCATGGAGATCGACGCCTTTCTCGCCGCCCGCCTCCGCGACCTTCGCCGAGCTCGCGGCCTCACGCTGGAGCAACTGGCCGAGCTGAGCGGGGTGAGCCGCTCGATGATTTCGTTGATCGAGCGCCAGGAGACCAGCCCGACGGCGGCGGTTCTCAACAAGCTGGCGGATGCTTTCGGCGTTTCATTGCCGGCGTTCTTTGCGGGAGAGGCTCGATCAGCCGATCCCGACCCGGTGTCGCGTCGCGCCGATCAGCACGTGTGGACCGACCCCGCATCGGGCTACGTGCGCCGACACCTCTCACCGGCAGGCATGGCCTCGCAAATCGAGCTGGTGGAGGTGAACTTCCCGGCGGGCGCGACCGTGGTGTTCGACAACCCCTTGCGTCGGCTGGGCATCGAGCAACAGATCTGGGTGATCAAGGGCGCCATGGACATCACCCTCGAGCAGAGGACCTGGCAGTTGCAAACGGGTGACTGCCTCGCGATGGTGCTCGGCGCCCGCATCACGTTTCACAACCCCGGCCTGCAGCCTGCCCGCTATGTGCTGGCGCTGACGCACAGCGCCGACGTTTCCCGGAGATCGACATGACGACACACACCCTCGTGCAATGCACGCACGCCAGGCATGCCCGGGCCATCCTGGACATCTTCAACGAAGCGATCGAGACCTCCACGGCACTCTATGACTACCGGCCACGGCCGCTGGCGAGCATGGAGCCGTGGTTCGCGGCCAAGGACAAGGGCAACTTTCCGGTCATCGGCGTCGAAGACGGTGCAGGCACACTCGTCGCCGTGGGCAGCTTCGGCACCTTCCGAGCCTGGCCGGCCTACAAGTACTCGGTGGAGCATTCCGTGTACGTCCACAAGGACCACCGCGATCAGGGCCTGGGCCTGAAGGTGATGCAGGCCTTGCTTGCGGCCGCGAGAGAACGCCAGGTGCATGCGATGGTGGGAGGCATCGATGCTGGGAACGCAGGAAGCATCGCGCTGCACGAGCGCCTGGGATTCCGACATGTGGGCACCCTGCCCCAGGTGGGATTCAAGTTCGGGCGCTGGCTCGACCTGGCGTTCTACCAACTCCTGCTGGACACTCCGGCGGCTCCGGTGGATGGCTGACGGCCATGCGTGACCCGCGGCTGGCGTCATGCGGGTCGCGCGCGATTGATCAGAACGGATAGTGACGCGGCTGCGTCTGCACCGTGATCCAGCGCAGCTCGGTGAACTCGGCGATGCCGGCCTTGCCGCCGAAGCGGCCCAGGCCCGAGCCCTTGACGCCGCCGAAGGGCATCTGCGCCTCGTCGTGCACCGTCGGGCCGTTGACGTGGCAGATGCCCGACTCGATGCGCTTGGCGACGTTCAGCGCCCGCGCGACGTCGCGGCCGAACACCGCCGCCGAAAGGCCGTACTCGTTGTCGTTGGCGCAGGCCACGGCCGCGTCGACGCCCTTCACGCGCACGATGCACTTGACCGGGCCGAAGGTCTCCTCGTGGTAGATGCGCATCTCGCGCGTCACGTGGTCGAGCACGGTCGCCGGCATCAGCGTGTCCTTGGCCTTGCCGCCGCACAGCAGCTTCGCGCCCTTGGCCAGCGCATCGTCGATCAGCGCGTTGCAGTGCTCCACCGTGCCCATGCCGACCACCGAGCCCAGCACCACCGGTTCGGGCTGTCGCGGGTCGCCCAGCGGCAGCGCGCTCGCCTTGCCGACGAACTTGTCGATGAAGGCCTCGGCGATCTTCTCGTCGACGATCAGGCGCTCGGTGGACATGCAGATCTGTCCCGAGTTGGCGAAGCAGCCGAAGGCGGCGGCGTTGACCGCGTCGCCGATGTCGGCGTCGTCGAGGATCACGAGCGGCGCCTTGCCGCCCAGCTCCAGCACCACCGGCTTGAGGTACTTCGCGCAGGTCATTGCGATGATCTTGCCGACGCGCGTGCTGCCGGTGAAGTTGACCCGCCGCACCGCCGGGTGCGCGACCATCGCCTCGACCACCTTGCCGGCGTCGGCCGGCGCGTTGGTGATGTAGTTGACGACACCCGGCGGGAAGCCGGCGTCCTGCATCGCCTCGATGATCAGCTGGTGCGTGCGCGGGCAGTTCTCGCTGCCTTTCAGGATCACCGTGTTGCCGCAGGCCAGCGGCGTGGCAATGGCGCGCACGCCGAGGATGATGGGTGCGTTCCACGGCGCGATGCCCAGCACCACGCCGGCCGGCTGGCGCACGCCCATCGCCAGCGAACCCGGCACGTCGGACGGGATCACCTCGCCGGCGATCTGCGTGGTCAGCGCTGCCGCCTCGCGCAGCATGCCGGCGGCCAGCATCACGTTGAAGCCGGCCCACATCGCGGTGCCGCCGGTCTCGGCCGGCACGGCCTCGCAGAACTTCGGCGTCTTCGCCTCCAGCGCGTCGGCGGCCTTGAGCAGCAGCGCGCGACGCTCGCCGGGGCCGGTCTGGCTCCAGGTATTGAAGGCTTCGGCGGCGGCTTCTACCGCGGCGACGGCATCGGCCTCGCTGGCGGCCGGCGCCCGCGTGGCGACACTGCCGTCCAGCGGGTTGCGCCGCTCGAAGGTGGCGCCCTTCTCGGCCGAGACGGCCAGGCCGTTGATCAGCATGGACAGGTCGGACATGGTGTTCTCCTTGTGCAGAGCTTGGGATGCGGTGGTGCCAGAACCCTGGCCCAGGTAGGCGTGGCGGATGACGGTGGAGCGTGCGAGCAGGAAGGCCGGCCCGCTGGCGACCAGGCGGCCGCGTTCGAGCACATAGCCGCGGTCGGCCACGGCCAGCGCCTTGCGCACGTTCTGCTCGACCATCAGCACGGTCGTGCCGGCATCGGCGATGCGTCGCGCGATGGCCAGCAGTTCGTCGACCATCTTCGGCGCCAGGCCCAGCGAGGGTTCGTCGAGCATCAGCAGGCGCGGCGCGCTCATCATCGCGCGGGCCACCGCCACCATCTGCTGCTCGCCGCCGCTCATCGTGCCGGCGAGTTGCCGGGCCCGTTCGCGCAGCTTGGGGAAGTCGGCGAAGGCCTGCTCCAGCCGCTTGGCGCGCTCCTCGGGGCCGACCAGCCAGCCGCCGAGTTCGAGGTTCTCGGCCACCGTCATCTGCGGGAACAGCTGGCGGCCTTCGGCGACCAGCGCAATGCCGCGCCTGACGATGTCGGAGGTCTTGGCATCGGTGGCGATGTCCCCGTCGTCCAGCGTCAGCGTGCCGCCACGCGGGATCAGCCCGGCGATGGCCTTCAGCAGCGTCGTCTTGCCGGCGCCGTTGGGGCCGAGGATGACGGTCAGGCCGGGGCGTGCTTCGAGCTTCAGGTCGCGCAGCACGAGGAAGGGGCCGTAACCGGCGCTCAGGCCGTCGATCTTCAGGTGCGCGAGCCGGCGGTCGAGTGCGGCTTCGATGTCGTTTCTCATACCGTCACGCCCTCGACCATCTCGTCGCCGAGGTAGGCCTCGACCACCTCGGCATTGCGCACCACCTCGGCCGGCGTGCCGTCGGCGATCTTGCGGCCCTGGTGCAGCACCAGCACACGCTCGACATGGCGCAGCAGCGTGGTCACGGCGTGCTCGATCCAGATCACCGTCAGGTCCAGGTCGTCGCGCAGGCGGCGGATCAGCTGCGCCATGCTCTCGATCTCGCTTTCGGTCAAACCGGCGGCCACCTCGTCGAGCAGCAGCAGCCTGGGCCGCGTGGCCAGCGCCATGCCGATCTCCAGCAGGCGCTGCTGGCTGGGCGTGATCGCGGCGGCGGGCAGACCGGCCTGCGCGGCCAGGCCGATGAGGTTCAGGATGCTGGTCTCGTCCTTCAGCAGCCACGACGCCGTGCGCTGGCGGCCGGCGAACTGCAGGCCGAAGCCGATGTTGGCCGCCACGCTCAGTTCGGCGAACACGCGCGGCGTCTGGAAGGTGCGCGCAATGCCCTGCTGCGCGAAGCGGTGCGGCCTGGCGCCGGTGAGGCGCGCACCGGCCGCGAACAGCTCGCCCGCGCTCGGCTCGATCACGCCGGACAGCGCGTTGAAGAAGGTCGTCTTGCCCGCGCCGTTCGGCCCGATGATGCCGACGAGCTCGCCCGGCGCGAACGCCGCGCTGACCTGGTCGACAGCGACCAGCCCGCCGAAGCGCACCGTCACGCCGCGGGCTTCCAGCAGCGGGTGGCCGTTCATGCCGCCACCTTGTTCGCCTTGCCGCGGCGCAGTTCGCGCCACCACGCGCGGATGTCATCGCGCCACAGCGTGAAGGTCTCGCGGCGCAGCGAGGCCAGGCCGCCGGGCAGGTAGAGCACCGAGAGGATCAGCAGCAGGCCCAGCGTCATCATGTAGAGCTGCGGCAGCTGCAGGCGCAGCGTCTCGGCGAGCAGGCTGAACACGATGGCCGCGATCAGCGGGCCCCACAGCGTAGCCGCACCGCCGATCAGCGCGATCAGCACGGTCTGGAAGCCGATGAAGGGGTTGAAGACGGTGGCCGGGTCGATGTAGGTCCAGCGCACGCTCATCGCCGCGCCCACCGCGCCGGCGAACGCCGCCGTCATCGCGAAGCCGGCGATCTTCACCAGCCGGGTGTTGACGCCCAGCGTCTGCGCGCGCTGCTCGTCGGCACCGATGCCCTGCATCGCCAGGCCGAAGCGGCTGCGCCGCACCAGGATCGACACGAGAATGGCCAGCACCGCGAGTGCCAGCACGGTGAGGTAGATGGTGTCGCGCTCGGGCACCACGGTGAGCACACGCCCGACCGTGCCGGTGACCTGCTTCTCCCAATAGGTGATGGCATGGCGGATCAGTTCGGTCATGCCGAAGGTCAGCACCGCGAAGTAGGTGCCGCGCAGGTGCAGCACGGCGGCGCCCATCACCACCGCGACGGCGGCCGCGATGGCGGCACCGAGCGCGATGGCGAGCCACCAGCCCGAGCTCTCCAGCAGCAGTGCCCCGGTGTAGGCGCCGATGCCGAAGAAGGCCGAGGTGGCCAGCGACAGGTAGCGTGTCGTGCCGCAGAACAGGCTCCAGCTCGACGACAGTGCCACGTACATCAGGCAGGTCAGCGCCATCGAGATGGCGAAGTCGCTGCCGTAGTGCGGCACGGCCAGCGCCCAGCCGGCCAGCGCGAAGAGGACGAGGAGATCGCGCCGCGTGTTCATTTGCGAGTGAAGAGACCGTTGGGCCGCCACAGCAGCACGGCGATGAAGATGCCGTACGAGAGCAGCGCCTTCAGCGAGGGATTGGTGAAGTGCATGCCGATCGCCTCGATCACGCCGAGCGCGAGGCCGCCGGCCAGCGCACCGCTCATGCTGCCGAAGCCACCCAGCGTGATGACGATCAGCGCGGTGACGGTGTAGGGCTCGCCCATGCTCGGCGAGATCGTGTAGGTCATCGACAGCAGGCAGCCGGCCACGCCGGAGAGCCCGAGACCGACGCCGAACATCAGCGGGTGCAGCCGTTCGGTGTCGATGCCGACCAGCTGCGCGCCGGTGGGCGACTGCATCAGCGCACGCACGCCCTTGCCGTACAGCGTCTTCTTCAGCGTGACGATCAGCGCGGCGCTGAAGGCCAGCGCCAGCGCCAGCAGCAGCAGCTTGTTGGCGGCGAACTGCGCCGAGCCGATCACCACCGGCTCGGTCAGGAAGTCGTAGCCGCGCAGGTCGCCGCCCCAGGCCATCTGCGCGAAGTTCTGCACCAGGAACATCAGACCGAAGCTGACCATCAGGCCGCGCGCCTCGAAGACGTCGAGGTTGGGACTGGTGCGGGTGAGCCGGCGGAAGACGAGTCGGTGCACGCCCAGGCCCACGGCCATCAGCAGCACGAAGGCGATCGGGATCATCAGCAGCGGCGAGATGCCGAACTGGGTGGTCGCCATCCAGGTCAGGAAGGCCCCGACCATCAGGAACTCGCCATGCGCGATGTTCAGGATGCGCATCAGGCCGTACTGGAGGTTGAGGCCGAGCGCGACGAGTGCGTACACGCCGCCGGTGATCAGACCGGAGGCGATCAGTTCGAGCCAGGCGCCGGCTGTCATCGCGTTCTTGCTTCGATCGAGAGTTCGCGGCCCGCGGGGTTCGGCTGGGGCTCATGCGGCGGCGGTCGACGCTGCGCGCCGACTCCACTGTGATGCTCGCTCCGGGGGCTTGCCGCAGAACTCACTTCGCTCACTGCGTTCGCTGCGTTCAAACAACCGCGGCAAGTCAGTTCACGAAGCGCGCTGCCGCGCGCCGCCCCCGGCCCTGCGCTTCTCGTCGCCACCCAAATCGCCCCAGCCGAACCCCGCCCGCCGCGAAGACCACCATCGGTTCGTGCAAAGGCGCGTGGGGGCGGGCTGGAGCGCGCCTCTGCGGCGCTGAGCAGCGCAGCGGTCACGGCCCGCGCGCGCAGCGCGCTTCGTGAACTGACTTGCCGCCGTCTGTCCCAGTGAGCGAAGCGAGTTGGGCGGCAGGGCCGGGGCCGCGAGCAGCGCAAGGGAGTCGGCCCTCCGGGCCGACCGACGAAGCGAAGCGCGGAAGCCTGCCCCCGCGCACCTTTGCTGCTCCATCGCCACGAACCGAGAAGAGTTCAAACCCAGGCCGGCTTCTGCGCCACAAGAGGCGCCGTGGCATTGGCCTTCGGCCACACCACTTCGAACTCGCCCTTCTGCCACTGAGACACGATCCCCGGCGTGCCGACGTTCTCGCTGCCGGCGAACTTGATCTTGCCGAGGATGGTGCTGTGCTCGCCGCCCGCCACGTAGTCGCGGATCGCCTTGCGGTCCAGGCCGACCTTGCCCACGGCGGCGGTGAGGATCTCCAGCGCCGCCCAGCAGGCACCGCTGGCCCAGCGGTCGGGCTCCTTCTGCGCGCCGAACTTCTTCACGTGGGCATCGAAGTAGGCCTTCGCGCCGGGGCTGGTCTTGCCGTTCCACGAGCCCATGCCGAGCACGCCTTCGGCACCGGCCTGCATCACGTTGCGGTAGAGCTGGAAGGCCGTGCCCACCGAGCCGTAGAAGAACTTCGGGTTGAAGCCGATCTCCTTGCTCTGCCGGCTGGCCAGGATGGTGTCGGGCGGGTAGGTCAGGCCGATGAAGGCATCGGGGTTCTTGTCCTTCATCGAGCGCAGCACCGGCGACAGGTCCTTCACGCCCAGCGGGTAGCTCTTGTCCTCGACGATGCTGATGCCGCTGCCCTGCAGCGCCACCTTCAGCGCGGCGTAGTTCTCCAGGCCGAACAGGTCGTCGACGTAGATCACCGCGGCGCTCTTCGCGCCGTTGGCCTTCAGCATGTCCACGAGCGCGTCCATCATCGGCTTGGGCTGCTGCAGCATCAGGAAGAAGTACGGCAGCTTCATCTCGATCAGCCGCCGGCTCAGCGCCGTCGGCGCGAGGAAGGGGTAGCCGAAGCGGTTGGCCAGCGGCGCAACGGCGAAGTTGGCGTTGCTGCCCCAGGGTGGCAGCACCAGGTCGACCTTGTCGCTGCCCATCAGCTTCTCGTAGGTGCGCACGCAGGTCTCGATGTTGCTCTGGTCGTCGCTGCTGATCAGCTCGATGGGCCGCTTCGTGCCTTTCACGTTCAGGCCGCCGGCGGCGTTCTGCTGCTCGGCCCACAGCAGGTAGTTGGGCTCCTGGCTGACCTGCGCGCCGGTGGTCCAGGGCCCGGTGCGGGCGATCGCGTAGCCGACGCGCACCGGCGCCGCCTGGGCGCGCACGAGCGAGGGGAAGGCCAGTGCGGCGGGGGTGGTGGCCAGGGCCTGGACGACGCTGCGGCGAGTGCTCATGGTCTGTCTCCGTGAAGGAATGAACCCGGCTCGGTCCGGCCGGTGGGTAGGTGACGGGAACGGATTCTTCGCGGGCGGGGTCGGTGCGGCTTTGCCGGCCGTGCACCCCGGCTTGCCTATCCGTGCAGAGCGACTAGGGCTTTCCCGATCCACCCGCCCCAAGGCTTGAGGGGTCGGGGGGCAGGCCGCTACGCTGCGCGGCATGGGCAATCCCGTCGTCAGCACGATGAACACCGACCAGGTCTCGGCGGCCGAACGGCCGGGCTTCTGGGCCGACTGGATCCACAAGCTCTTCCACGGCCTCGACTCCGACCTCTACGGTGACAGCAGCTTCGACGGCCGCATGGCCACGGTGCGCGCCGGCGACATCGTGCTGACGAAGCTGGAGGCGAACCGCCACCGCGTGATGCGCTCGGCCTCGCTGGTGCGGCAGTCGGAGATCGGCTACCTGAAGATCGTCGCGCCCTGGGTGGGCTGCGCGGGTGTCGAGCAGAAGGGCCGCGAGGCCTGGGTGACGCCCGACCAGTGGAGCATCTACGACACCACCGACAGCTACGCGGTGGCCAACCCGGTGCGTGTGGAGCACCTGATCGTGATGGTGCCGAAGGACCGCCTGGTCGAGCGCGGCCTGGTGCTGGACCCGCTGATGGCGCGCCGCCTGGGCGGCAGTGGCGGGGTCGCGCGCATCACGCTGGAGACCATGCGCAACGCCTACCGCGAACTGCCCGGCATGTCGGAGACGGCGGCACGCGGCGTCGGCGACGCGATCACGCAGCTCGTGCACCTGTCGATGCTCGACCTGGCCGGCATCGGCACCGCGCAGACGCAGCGCGAAGCGCTGCGCGAGCGCATCAAGCAGCATGTCGGCGAACGCCTCGGCGACCCGCAGCTGACGGTGGACAGCATCGCGCTGGCGCTGAACTGCAGCCGACGCCAGCTCTACAACGCCTTCGCCGAGGAACCCGACGGCGTGGCCGGCTACATCCTGCGCCGCCGCCTCGACGGCTGCCGGCGTTGCCTCGACGACCGCATGCAGGCGCACCGCTCGATCACCGAGATCGCCTTCGACTTCGGCTTCTCCAACATGGCGCACTTCAGCCGCGTCTTCCGCACGCACCTGGGGCTGCCGCCGAGCGACTACCGGCGCGGCGCGCTGGCCTGAGCTGTCCTGGCGCCCGGCCGTCCGCCCGCTAGTTGCGGACCGGCTGGTTGTTCACGTTCACGACACGGCAGCTCGGCGTGTAGGGCTGGCGCTGCGCCTCGCACTTCGACATCGCGCTGCGCACCGCGTCGTCCAGCGAATCGGAGTTGGCCACCCACGCGTAGTTCTGCCGCGACGACGCGACGAAGACCTTGTGCCCCGGCGCCCGGAGGTAGTCGCGGAAGGCGTCCTGCAGCGCTGCGGCCCCGTTGCCGCTGCTGCCGCTGATGTTGGCGTCTGCGCCGAGCTCGATCACCTCGTCGGCGCTCTCGCGTGACGCCGCCTCGGCATACCGCTCCGCGAACCGGATGCCGGAGCGCACCAGCATCGCGATGCTCAGCAGCAGCACCAGCAGCGCCAGCCCCAGCCAGCCCCAGCGGCCCTTGGGCGGCGGCGGCCCGTACTCGTTGGTCTCCGGGTTGCCGGGCACCAGCCCGAACAGCAGGCTGGCCAGGCTGCCGGCGTAAGGCACCAGCACGAACAGCGCCCACCAGCCGTGGCGGTCGCAGTCGTGGCAGCGCAGCACCGTCAGGCGCATCGAGAAGAAGAACACGGCCACCACCCCGGTGCCCACCAGCAACGCCCGCGGCAGGCTGGGCAGGATCAGGAAGCCTGCGGTCAGCAGCAGCAGCGCGCTGATCAGCCACAGGTTGGCGGCGGCGCTGGACAGGCGCCCCACGCGGCCCGAGAAGCTGAACCCGATCGGCCAGGCACTGCGTTCGCCGGCATGCGCATCGCCCGGGGTCCGGCGACGCGACGTGCGGCGTGCCTCCAGCGCCGCCTGCCGCTCGGCCCGCCGCTGCGCTTCCTCCTCCTGCTTCGCCGCGATCGCCATCTCGATGTTGCTGCCACAGGAACGGCACAGCAGCCGCTTGCTCTGGCGCTCTCCGCAGTTCGGGCAGACCACGTCGTCGGCTGCCGCGGTCTCGACCAGCGCGAGTGTCTTGGGCGGGTCCGGCACCGTCGCGGCGGCTGGGGCGGCGGCTGGGGCGGGTGGCGCCGCTGCGGGTCGCACGGCCGGCGCCGGAACCGCGGCGCGTCGCTCTTCATCGGCCGGCGGCACGATCGTCGGCCAGCCGGCCGCGGTGCCGGCAGCGGCCGGTGCAGGCATGGCCTCGACGTGCACGCGGGCGCCCATGGCGGCGAGGCGGCTGACGTAGCGCTGCGCGTCGGCAGCCACGAGGCCGCGCTTGAGCACGGTGCGCCGACCGGAGAACAGCTGCTTCAGCCTTGGCTCGTCGGCCTGCAGCACCCGGCCGAGTTCGCGCTGAACGTCGTCGAGGCGGAAACCCTCCAGCACTTCACCGCAGAACACGAGTTGGACAGGTGCGCTCATCGAGGCCAGGGAGTTCGAAGGAAGCGGAATTGTCGGGCCTGGGCGCGGCAACGACGGGCGGGCAGGAGATGTCGCGTCCGTGCGATCCCGCACGGGCGACGCCCGATCTCGAGCCGCTGGCTACACTGCCGGCTCACTCTTCCTCGCACGCATGGGCTGGCACGGCCGACTCGAACTCGACTACCGCCGCGACGGCGACACCACCACTGCCCACGACCGCCACGACGGCCCGCTGCGCGTGCTGCAGCGGCTCTATCCGGAAGGCCCGGGCATCTGCCACCATGTGCTGGTGCACCCGCCGGGTGGCATGGTCGGCGGCGACACGCTGGACATCACGCTGACACTGGCCGAGGGCAGCCATGCGGTGATCACCACGCCGGGCGCGGCGCGCTTCTACCGCAGCGGCGGCGACACGGCGGTGCAGCGCCTGGCGGCGCAGCTGCGGCCGGGGGCGCGGCTGGAATGGCTGCCGCTGGAGACGATCGCCTACAGAGGCTGCCTGGGCGAGAACCAGATGCGTTTCGAACCGGCTGCCGGTGCCGAACTGATCGGCTGGGACGTGCTGGCGCTGGGCCTGCCGGCCGCCGAGCAGCCGTTCGAGCGCGGCCGCTACCGGCAGAACATCGAAGTGCCCGGCCGCTGGCTGGAACGCGGCGTGATCGCCGCCGACGATGCGCTGCTGCTCGACTCGCCGCTCGGCCTGGCCGGCCGGCGTGTGATGGGCACGCTGTGGTTCGCCGCCGGTACGCCGCTGAGGGCCGCACGCCGCGACGCGCTGCTCGATGCGGCACGCGCGGCCTGCGAGGGCCACGAACTCGCAGGCACGGCCGGCGCCACCGCGCCGAACGATGCCGTGGTACTGCTGCGTGCGTTGGCGCCCCGGGTCGAACCGCTGATGGAACTGTTCAAGGCGGTGCGCAACCGCTGGCGCGCGCAGGCCTGGGGGCTCGAACCGCTGCTGCCGCGGATCTGGCGCACCTGAGCGGCCACGGCGGATGCGACCGCCGGCCGCCGCGGGCACCGTTCAGCGCCACAGGTCCGCGAAGAATGCGGCGACCTGGTTCTCCAACTCGGGCAGGTAGGCCAGGCGATCGAAGCCGGGCGGGTTGGCGGCAGCATCGCCCGCCGCCGAGGGCAGCGGCACCACCGACTGCGCCATGAAGGCGAAGTGCCCTGCGCCGGCCGCGGTGCTGGCCTGGGCTGCCGGCAGGCTGGCGACGACATGCCCGCCGTGGTACTTGCCGTTGAGCACCACGTCCCGCTCGGCCACGATGACACGCACCGGCACGGTGATGGCGGCCAGGCTCTCGGGCGTGAGCACCACGGCCATCGGCGCCAGCGCCACCACTGCGCGGATGCGGGGGTCGGGCACCGACACCCGCGCCGCCTGCGGCGCAGCGGCATCGGCGGCGGGCGCAGCCTGCGGGTCGGCGGCCGGGGTGCCGCCCGGCCCCTTGGCCAGCGAGCAGAAGCCCGGGTCGTCCTGCACCGTGCGGCAATGCTGCGCGGCGCGCTGCGGCTCGGCCTGCGCACCCGCCAGCGCCAGCACGCTGTAGCCGCCGGCGGAATGGCCCACGGCGCCGATGCGGCCGGCCGGGATGCGTGCGCCCCATTCCGGGCTCGCCAGCAGTGCATCCAGCACCCGACTGAGCTGGCGCGGGCGCTCGCTGAAATAGCGGCCCGAGCTGATCAGCGACCTGTCTTCCCAGTTGTCGCCCGGGTGACGGACCGCGGCCACCAGGTAGCCGTCGCTGGCCAGCCGCGTGGCGAGGTTGTGGTGGTTCAGCTCCGTGCCGCCCGTGCCGTGCGACAACAGGATCAAGCCCTTGAGCGGCGCCTCGGCGGCCGGTGCCCCCGGCGCCACCAGCGGCCGCCAGGGTCCCATCGGCACGATGCGCGCAGGCGTTGCCGTGGGGTAGAACAGCGCGACCGTCATCGGTGCGTCTCCCGCGACGCCGAGCGTGCGGTAGCCCGCGTGCTGCGCGCTGGCATGGCCGGACAGCGACAGCAAGGCCACGGCGGTCAGTGCGGCGCGGTTCAGAAGGGTGCGAAACGGGGTCATGGTGTGTCTCCGGCAGTCGCTGTGTCAGCGCGATGCCGGGACTGTAGGAACTCGGGCCGTCGCCGGCCAAGGCGCTGCGACGAAGTGCGCCGGAGCAGCGCCAGGCGCAGCGGTCGCGGCGTGGGCTGCGGCGGCGCTTCGGCCGCGTCGCTCACTCCGCGGCGAAGCTGTACGGCCCGCCGCGCTCCAGCGCGCGGCGGTACGCCGGCCGCGCGTGGATGCGCTGCAGCCAGTCCATCAGCTTCGGCCGCCGTTCGTCCAGCCCGGCGCGCTGGGCGGCAGCCTCGACCGGGAAGCTCATCTGGATGTCGGCCGCGCTGAACTCGTTGCCGGCGAACCAGGGCCGCTGGCCCAGTTCGGCTTCCATGAAGTCGAGCTGGCGCTCGAGGTTCGGCGTCACGAAGCTCTTCAGCACCTGCGCGGATATGCCACGTGCGATCGGCCTGGCGAAGAAGGGCATCGGCGCGCTGGCCACCTTGTCGAACACCAGCTTCAGCAGCAGCGGCGGCATCGCCGAGCCTTCGGCGAAGTGCAGCCAGTAGCGGTAGCGCAGCAGCTCCGGCGCGCCGGGCGCGGGGCGCAGGCGGCCGCCCTCGCGCTCGACCAGGTACTCGATGATCGCGCCCGACTCGGCCACCGTGTTGTCGCCGTCGCCGATCACCGGCGACTTGCCCAGCGGGTGCACGGCGCGCAGTTCGGGCGGCGCGAGCATCGTCTTGCGGTCGCGCTGGTAGTGGCGGATCTCGTAGGGCAGCCCCAGTTCCTCGAGCAGCCAGAGCACACGCTGCGAGCGTGAATCGTTGAGGTGGTGGACGGTGATCATGGGCGGCGATTCTGCCCGCCACGGGTCGGGAGTGCAGCGACTCGCCGGCGTCGTCAGATCGACATGCGCTCGCGCACGCCCTCGCGCTCCATGTCGGCGCCGCGGCCACGCTGCACGATCTCGCCGCGTTCCATCAGCAGGTACTGGTCGGCCAGTTCGGCAGCGAAGTCGTAGTACTGCTCGACCAGCACGATGGCCATGGTCTTGCGGTCGGCCAGCATGCGGATGACGCGGCCGATGTCCTTGATGATGCTGGGCTGGATGCCTTCGGTCGGCTCGTCGAGGATCAGCAGCTTCGGCCCGGCCGCCAGCGCGCGGGCGATGGCGAGCTGCTGCTGCTGGCCGCCGGAGAGGTCGCCGCCGCGGCGGTTGAGGAACTGCTTGAGGATGGGAAACAGGTCGAACAGCTCGGCCGGGATCGGCATGCTGCCCTTCTTGGTGGCCATGCCCATGCGCAGGTTCTCTTCCACCGTCAGGCGGCCGAAGATCTCGCGGCCCTGCGGCACGTAGCCGACACCCTTGCGCACACGCTCGAACGAGGTGTCGCGGGTGATGTCCTGGCCGTCGAGCTGGATGCTGCCGGTCTTCACCGGCACCACGCCCATCAGCGACTTCAGCAGCGTGGTCTTGCCGACGCCGTTGCGGCCGAGCACGACGGTGACTTCGCCGATCTTCGACTCGAAGCCGAGGTTGCGCAGGATGTGCGAGCCACCGTAGTACTGGTTGATGCCTTCGACTTTGAGCATGTCAGCGACCCAGATAGACCTCGACGACCTTGTCGTTGGCCTGCACGTCCTTCAGCGAACCTTCGGCCAGCACGCTGCCCTCGTGCAGCACGGTGACCTTCTTGCTCGCCTTGCCCTGCGTCAGCTCGCCGATGAACTTCATGTCGTGTTCGACGACCACCAGCGAGTGGCTGCCTTCGAGCGACAGGAACAGCTCGGCGGTGCGCTCGGTCTCCTCGTCGGTCATGCCGGCCACCGGCTCGTCGAGCAGCAGCAGCTTGGGGTCCTGCATCAGCAGCATGCCGATCTCCAGCCACTGCTTCTGGCCGTGGCTGAGCAGCCCGGCGGTGCGCTGGGCGCTGTCCTTCAGGTGGATCAGCGTCAGGATCTCGCCGATGCGGTCGAGCTGCGGGCCGGTCAGGCGGAAGAACATCGAGGCGCGCACGCCGTGGTCGGTCTTCAGCGCCAGCTCGAGGTTCTCGAACACCGACAGGTGCTCGAACACCGTCGGCTTCTGGAACTTGCGGCCGATGCCGATGGTCGCGATGTCGTTCTCGCGCAGGCGCAGCAGGTCGATGGTCGAGCCGAAGAAGGCCTTGCCGGCGTCGGGTCGCGTCTTGCCGGTGATGACGTCCATCATCGTCGTCTTGCCGGCGCCGTTCGGGCCGATGATGCAGCGCAGCTCGCCGGCGCTGATCGACAGGCTCAGCGCGTTGAGCGCCTTGAAGCCGTCGAAGCTGACGGTGATGTCGTCGAGGTAGAGGATGGCGCCGTGCGCCAGGTCCAGTTCGCCGGTGACCACGCGCCCGTAGCTGGCACCGCCGGACACCGCCTTGGTGGCGACGACCTTCTCGTGATCGGCACGGATCTGTGCGCCCGCCTTCATCAGGTCCGGCGTCATGCGCGTGTCTCCTTCTTCACCTTGCGCACCAGGCCGATGATCCCCTGCGGCAGGAGCAGCGTCACCGCGATGAACAGCGCGCCGAGGAAGTACAGCCAGAACTCCGGGAAGGCCTGGGTGAACCAGCTCTTCGCACCGTTGACGAAGAAGGCGCCGACGATCGGCCCGATCAGCGTGCCGCGGCCGCCGACCGCCGCCCAGATCGCCATCTCGATCGACGCCGCCGGGCTCATCTCGCCCGGGTTGATGATGCCGACCTGCGGCACGTAGAGCGCACCGGCGATGCCGCACATCACCGCCGAGATGACCCAGATCGTCAGCTTGTAGCGGATCGGGTCGTAGCCGGTGAACATCACCCGGCTTTCGGCGTCGCGGATGGCCTGCAGCACGCGGCCGAACTTGCTGGCCACCAGCCAGCGCGCGAAGACGAAGAAGCCGATCAAGGTGAGCCCGGTGATCACGAACAGCACCATGCGCATGCTCGGCGTCGCGATCGTGATGCCGAGGATGCGCTTGAAGTCGGTGAAGCCGTTGTTGCCGCCGAAGCCGGTCTCGTTGCGGAAGAACAGCAGCATCGCCGCGAAGGTCATCGCCTGCGTGATGATGGAAAAGTAAACGCCCTTGATGCGCGAGCGGAAGGCGAAGAAGCCGAACACGAAGGCCAGCAGCCCCGGCGCCAGCACCACCATGAGCATCTGGAACACGAAGCTGTCGCTCGCCGCCCAGTGCCAGGGAAATTCCTTCCAGTTCAGGAACACCATGAAGTCCGGCATGTCGGACTGGTACTGGCCGTCGCGGCCGATCTGGCGCATCAGGTACATGCCCATCGCGTAGCCGCCGAGCGCGAAGAACAGGCCGTGGCCGAGCGAGAGGATGCCGGTGTAGCCCCAGATCAGGTCCATCGCCAGCGCGCAGATCGCGTAGCACATGATCTTGCCGACCAGCGCGACGGCGAAGTCGCTCATGTGCAGCGCGCTGCCCTCGGGCACGACCAGGTTCAGCACCGGCGCGACCACCAGCACCACCAGCAGCGCGGCAAACACGCCGAACCAGCTGGTCAGCGACAGGAACTTCGTGGCCGGTGCCGGCGCGGCAGGGATCGGCAGGACGGCACTCATGCTTCGGCGCTCCGGCCCTTCATCGCGAAGATCCCCTGCGGTCGTTTCTGGATGAAGACCACGATGAAGACCAGCACCATGATCTTGGCCAGCACCGCGCCGGCCCAGCCTTCGAGCAGCTTGTTCAGCACGCCCAGGCCGAGCGCTGCATAGACCGTGCCGGCGAGCTGGCCGACGCCGCCGAGCACGACGACGAGGAACGAGTCGACGATGTAGCCCTGGCCGAGGTCGGGCCCGACGTTGCCGACCTGCGACAGCGCGCAGCCGCCCAGCCCGGCGATGCCCGAGCCGAGCGCGAAGGCGTAGGTATCGACCCGCGCGGTGTTGACGCCGACGCAGGCCGCCATGCGGCGGTTCTGCGTCACGCCGCGCACGAACAGGCCGACGCGGGTGCGGGCGATCAGCAGTGCGACCCCGGCCAGCACGACGGCGGCGAAGCCGATGATCGCGATGCGGTTGTAGGGCAGCGTCAGGTTGCTCAGCAGCGAGACACCGCCGGACAGGAAGGCCGGGTTCTCGACCGGCACGTTCTGCGCACCGAACAGCGAACGCACCGCCTGCATCAGCACCAGGCTGATGCCCCAGGTGGCCAGCAGCGTCTCCAGCGGCCGGCCGTAGAGCCAGCGGATCACGCTGCGCTCCATCGCCGCGCCGACCAGCGCCGAGGCCAGGAAGGCGATCGGAATCGCCGCGAAGATGTAGTAGTCGAACAGCCCCGGCAGGTGCTGGCGGAAGATGTTCTGCACCACATAGGTGGCGTAGGCACCGATCATCAGCAGCTCGCCGTGCGCCATGTTGATGACGCCCATCAGGCCGTAGGTGATGGCCAGGCCCAGCGCCGCCAGCAGCAGGATGGAGCCGAGGCTGATGCCGGTGAACACGACGCCGGCACGCTCGCCCCAGGCCAGGCGGCCGCGCACGCTGTCGAGCGCGGTGCCCAGTGCGGCGCGCACCTCGGGGTCGGTCTCGGCGTCGGGCGCCAGGCGTTCCTGCAGCAGGCTGGCGACCGCGCTCTGGCCGCTGCCGGCCAGCGCCGTGATGGCGGCCAGGCGCTTGGCCTTGTCGGACGAGGACACCAGGATGGTGGCGCGCATGCGCTCGAGCGAGGCCTTCAGCGAGGCGTCGGTCTCGGCGGCGACCGCCTTGTCGAGCAGCGGCAGCTGCGCTTCGTCGAGCGACTGCTTGAGCAGTTCGGCGACGCCGGCGCGGCGTGCGGTGATGTCGGGCGACAGCAACTGCAGCGCGCCCATCGCGGCCTGCAGTGCACCGCGCACGCGGTTGTTGTTGACGACATCCTCGGCGTCGGCCGGCACGGTGGCCGCAGCGCCGGTGGCCGCATCGACCGCCTTGTCGCCCTGGACGATGAAGACCTTCTCGCCGGCCACCTTGACCGAGTCGTCGAGCAGCGCCTGCACGAAGGGCCCCAGCCCTTCGACCCCGCTGGCCGCGGCCTCGTTCAGCGCGGCGATGCGCTCGTCGCTGTCACCGGACGCGATGGCCAGCGCCTGCTTGGGCGTCAGCGCGAAGGCTGCGAGCGGAGCGCACAGCAGCACACAGCAGAGAACGAGTCGTCGAATCATGTGGATGTTCTTGCAAGCAAGTGGCGGGCCGGTCGAAGACCGCCCGCCCCTTCAAGCGGACGCCGCGGATCCGGCTTCGCCGGTCCGCTGGCGTCGCCCCCCTCGAGGGGGGAGCGGCGTGAGCCGCTCCGGGGGGTGGGTCACTTCTTCTCGGGCACGTTCTTCTTGCCCTTGTTCTCGGCGATGTAGTCGCTCCACGGGTCGGCCACGACCGGGCCCTTGGTCTTCCACACCACGTTGAACTGGCCGTCGGCCTTGATCTCGCCGATGAACACCGGCTTGTGCAGGTGGTGGTTCTCCTTGTCCATCGTCGACATGAAGCCGCCCGGCGCCGGGAAGGTCTGGCCGGCCATCGCGGCGATCACCTTGTCGGTGTCGGTCGACTTGGCCTTCTCGACCGCCTGCTTCCACATCATGATGCCGATGTAGGTGGCTTCCATCGGGTCGTTGGTCAGCGGCTTGTCCTTGTGGCCCGGGATCGTCCTTGGCCTTGGCGTAGTCGCTCCACTTCTTGACGAACTCGGTGTTGGCCGGGCTCTTGATCGACATGAAGTAGTTCCAGGCGGCCAGGTGGCCGACCAGCGGCTTGGTGTCGACGCCGCGCAGCTCTTCTTCACCGACCGAGAAGGCCACCACCGGCACGTCGGTCGCCTTCAGGCCCTGGTTGCCCAGTTCCTTGTAGAACGGCACGTTGGAGTCGCCGTTGATGGTCGAGACCACGGCGGTCTTCTTGCCTTCGCTCGAGAACTTCTTGATCTTGGCGATGATGCTCTGGTAGTCGCTGTGGCCGAAGGGGGTGTACTCCTCCATGATGTCGGCCTCGGCGACACCCTTGCTCTTCAGGAAGGCGCGCAGGATCTTGTTGGTGGTGCGCGGGTAGACGTAGTCGGTGCCCAGCAGCACCCAGCGCTTGGCCGAGCCGCCGTCCTTGCTCATCAGGTACTCGACGGCCGGAATGGCCTGCTGGTTCGGCGCGGCGCCGGTGTAGAAGACGTTCTTCGACAGCTCTTCGCCTTCGTACTGCACCGGGTAGAACAGCAGCGAGTTCTTCTCTTCGTAGACCGGCAGCACCGACTTGCGGCTGACCGAGGTCCAGCAGCCGAAGGTGACGGCGACCTTGTCCTGGTCGATCAGCTGCTTGGCCTTCTCGGCGAACAGCGGCCAGTTCGAGGCCGGGTCGACGACGACGGGCTCGAGCTTCTTGCCCATCACGCCGCCCTTGGCGTTGATTTCGTCGATCGCCATCAGCGCGACGTCCTTCAGCACGGTCTCGGAGATGGCCATCGTGCCCGACAGCGAGTGCAGCACGCCGACCTTGATGGTGGCCTGGGCCTGGGCAATGGTGGCAAAGCCCATCGTGCAGGCGGCAGCGGCCAGCGCGGTGAGCGACTTCGTGGCGAAGCGACGGGTGATGTTCATGGGTGGGTGACTCCTGGCGGGTTGATCCGGGGTGTTCCCCGGGTGACGCACAGGTTAGGTGCGGCGCAGCAAACGCCCAATACGCAAGGTGGCGTAGGTCCGGGCGGGCGCACGGGCACCGCGGCCACGCTCAGTCGTCGCGAAGCCGCTCCGCCATCAGTTCGCGCACCAGGCGCAGCAACGGCGCCTCGGTGCGCCGCGCCAGCGTCACCAGCCCGAGCCGGGCGGTGGAGTCGAGCGCCGGCCGCATCGCCAGCTCGACCAGCGTCGGCGCGGCGGCGCGGATGGCCAGCAGCACGGCGTCGCTGTGCTCGGCCACCTCGACCAGACTGGCCACCTCCTCGCAGCGCAGCGTCACGCAGTGCTCGGGGTGGGCCTGCGGGCCGTACCGTGCGATCAGCACACGCGCCACCTCGTCGGACAGCGGCGTCGACGCGATCGGGTAGCGGCCCAGCGCCTCGAAGCCCACGCCACCGCGCACGCGCGTCAGCGGGTGGCCGCGGCGCACCATGAAGGCGCCGCGCATCTCCAGCTGCAGGCCGACACGCAGGTCGGGCGCCGGCTTCATCGAACGCGCATCGACCACCAGCGCGTCGAGCGTGCGCGCGCGCAGCGACTGCACCAGCAGCTCGGTGCCACCGCGGGCGATCTCGACATGCACCTGCGGATGGTCGAGCGCGATGCTCATCAGCAACGGCGTCATCAGCATCGCGCCGGGGCCGGAGCCCATGCCGATGCGCAGCACGCCACGCTCACCCTCGCGCGAGCGCTGCCCGCTGCCCTGCAGCTCGTCGGCATCGGACACCAGCAGCCGGGCGCGCTCCAGCGTCGCGCGGCCGAAGGCCGTCAGCTCGATGCGCCGGCCGACACGGTCGAACAACGCCATGCCCAGTTCGTCCTCCAGCGCGCGGATGCTGCGGCTCAACGCCGGCTGGGTGAGGAACTGCGCCTGCGCCGCCTTGCTGAACGAGCCGGTCTGCGCCAGCGCGATCAGGTGCCGCAGCTGCACGAGGGTCATGGGCCTGCGCTCCGTATCGAATGCATCCGACTCATGCTAATCCAGATCAGAATGCATTGGACTTGGCATCGCGGCGTTCCTACATTGGCGCCACGCCCCATCACCTGCCGGAGTGCCCGATGCCGACCCCCGCCCGCCGCCTCGCCGTGACCGCCACCCTCGCCGCCGGATGGCTGCTCGCCGCCGGCACGGCCCTCGCGCAGGCCTGGCCGGCCAAGCCGGTCAACCTGATGGTCCCCTACCCGGCCGGCGGCCCGTCGGACGCGATCGCGCGCATCTTCAACACGCCGATGGGCAAGGAACTCGGCCAGCAGGTGCTGGTGGAGAACCTCGGCGGCGTCAGCGGCGCGCTGGCGGCGCAGAAGGTGCTCGGCGCGCCGGCCGACGGCTATTTCGTCTTCCAGGGTTCGCCCAACGAGGTGATCCTCTCGCCGCTGGCCAACGCGGCGGTGAAGCTGAAGACCGAAGACTTCCGCCTCGTGCACCCGGTGGCCGACGCGGTGATGGTGTTCGTCACGCGCAAGGACCTGCCGGTCAACAGCGTCGACGAACTGATCGCGCTGGCGCGCAAGTCGGCCGACAAGCCGCTGACCTACGGCAGCGTGGGCATCGGCTCGCTCTACCACCTGATCCTGGAGAGCGTGCAGGCGCAGACCGGCGTCAAGCTGGCCCATGTGCCGTACAAGGGCAACGCGCCGCTGCTGCAGGACATCGGCGGCGGCCAGGTCGATTTCGCGGTGCTGGTCTACAGCGCGGCGATGGGCGCGCTGGCCGAGCAGGGCCGCCTGAAGGTCATCGGCCAGCTCGGTGCGCAGCGCTCCGACCTGCTGAAGAACGTGCCCACCGCCGGCGAGAGCCAGGCGCTGAAGAACTTCTCGTACAAGATCTGGACCGGCTTCATGGTGCCGAAGTCCACGCCCGAAGACGTGGTGGTGAAGCTGCACGCCGCGATCGGCAAGTCGCTGCAGGATCCGGCGGTGCGCACGCAGCTCGCGGCGCAGACCCAGCACCCGGCGGCGCCGATGACGCTGGCCGAGTCGGCGAAGTTCTTCGAGGCCGAGACGGCGCGCTACCGCGCCATCGCCAAGCAGATCAACCTGCAGCCGCAGTGAGCGAGAGCCCGCGATGACCTACTTGCTGGACGCCCTGCAGGCACGTGTGGGCGAGTTCGTCAGCCTGCGCCGCGACATCCACCGCCACCCCGAGCTGGCGTTCGACGAGCACCGCACCGCGGCGCTGGTGGCCGACAAGCTCGCCACCTGGGGCTACACGGTGGCGCGTGGGCTGGGCGGCACCGGTGTGGTCGGCACGCTGAAACGTGGCACCGGCACGCGCCGCCTCGGCCTGCGCGCCGACATGGACGCGCTGCCGGTCGCCGAGGCCAGCGGCGTCGAGTGGAGCAGCCAGCGCCCCGGCCTGATGCACGCCTGCGGTCACGACGGCCACACCGCGATGCTGCTCGCTGCCGCCCGACATCTCGCCGAGCAAGGCCGCTTCGACGGCACGCTGACCCTGATCTTCCAGCCGGCAGAGGAAGGCGGTGGCGGCGCGCTGCGCATGATGGACGACGGGCTGTTCGACAGGCATCCCTGCGACGCCGTGTTCGCGATGCACAACATGCCTGGCATTCCGCAGGGCCGGCTGGTCCTGCGCGAGGGCGCGGCGATGGCCTCGTCGGACTACGCGACGATCACGCTGACCGGCATCGGCGGCCATGGCGCGCTGCCGCAGCACACCGCCGACCCGGTGGTCGCCGCGGCCAGCCTGGTGATGGCGCTGCAGACGGTGGTGTCGCGCAACGTCGATCCGCTGCAGGCGGCGGTGGTGACCGTCGGTGCACTGAATGCCGGACGCGCCAACAACGTCATTCCGGCCACCGCCACGCTGGAGCTCAGCGTGCGTGCGCTCGACCGCGAGGTGCGCACACTGCTCGAACAGCGCATCAAGGCGCTGGCTGAGGCGCAGGCGCAAAGCTTCGGCGTCGAGGCCAAGGTCGAGTGGCGGCGTGGTTATGCGGTGCTGGTCAACACGCCGGCAGAAACAGCGTTCGCTCGCGACGTGGCACTGGAGCTGGTCGGCCACGAGCGAGTGACGCTGCAGGGCCTGCCGCTGACCGGTAGCGAGGACTTCGCCTTCATGCTCGAGCGCGTGCCGGGCTCGTACTTGTTCATCGGCAACGGCGACGCACCCGGCACCTGCATGGTCCACCACCCCGGCTACGACTTCAACGACGACAACATCGCGGTCGGCAGCGCCTACTGGGTGCGCCTGACCGAACGTTTCCTCAGCCCGGAGGGCATGGGAGCGAGCAACTAGAATCCCGACCCAGCAGGAGAGTGCCGGCATCGCCCGGCCCCCGAAGGCGCAAACTCCCATGAACGCTCAGGGCCCGTACTGCAAGACATCCATGCCGTCTGGAGAGACGTCACCCGCGTGACGCACCGAAGGAGCAAGGCCCGCACCGATGGCGCAGGCCGAATCTCTCAGGTACCAAGGACAGGGGGAGCGGCAAGCGCACGAGACATCGTGCGCGCAACCTGTCCATCTGGAGTCTTGCCATGAACGTGGTGGTTCTCGGCGCCGGCCTGCTCGGCGTCACCTCGGCCTATTTCCTTCGCCAGCAGGGTCACGACGTGACCGTGATCGACCGCCAGGCCACGCCGGCGGCGGAAACCAGCTTCGCCAACGGCGGGCAGATCTCGGTCAGCCACGCCGAACCCTGGGCCAACCCCGGCGCACCGCTGAAGCTGCTGAAGTGGCTGGGCCAGGAAGACGCGCCGCTGCTGTTCCGGCTGCGTGCCGACCTGCGCCAGTGGCTGTGGGGCCTGCAGTTCCTCCGCGAGTGCACGCCGGCGCGCACGCGGCACAACATCCGCCAGATCGTGCGCCTGGGCACCTACAGCCGCGACACGCTGCAGCAGCTGCGCCGCGAGCGCGGCATCGCCTACGACGAACGCACGCAGGGCATCCTGCACTTCTATACGAGCCAGAAGGAGTTCGACGCCGCCGAGGCGCCGGCCGCGCAGATGCGCGAGCTGGGCTGCGACCGCCGCGTGATCTCGGCCGACGAGGCGGTGAAACTGGAGCCGGCGCTGCGTCACATCCGCGCACAGCTGGCCGGCGCCACCTACACCGCCGAGGACGAATCGGGCGACGCCAACCGTTTCGCGCGCGAGCTGGTCAAGCGCTGCGAAGCCGATGGCGTGCGTTTCCTGATGAGCCACACGGTGACCGCGCTGCGCGAGGCGGGCGGCGAGATCGACCACGTCGAGGCCACCGACGGCGAAGGCCGCTTCCGGCAGATCCGCGCCGACGCCTATGTGCTGGCGATGGGCAGCCTGTCGCCGCTGTATGCGAAGGCGCTGGGCATCTCGCTGCCGATCTACCCGGCCAAGGGCTACTCGGTGACGATGCCGGTGAAGGACGCCTCGATGGCGCATCAGGTGTCGCTGACCGACGACGAGTTCAAGCTGGTCTTCTCGCGGCTCGGTGACCGGCTGCGCATCGCCGGCACCGCCGAGCTGAACGGCTACGACCGCGACCTCAACCGCGTGCGCTGCGAGGCGATCGTGCGCCGTGTCGAGCAGCTCTTCCCCGGCGCGGGCGACAGTGCGCAGGCGCAGTTCTGGACCGGCCTGCGACCGGCCACGCCGAGCAACGTGCCGATCATCGGCCGCTCGAAGCTGAACAGGCTGTTCCTCAACACCGGCCATGGCACGCTCGGCTGGACGCACGCCTGCGGCTCGGGCAAGAGCATCGCGCGCATCGTCAGCGGCCTGAAGCCCGAAGTGGACTTCGCCTTCAGCGGGGCGTGATGGCGGCGAGCGCCGGCCAGGGCAGCAACTCGGCCGGCGCTTCGTCGCGCGCCACGGTGCGCAGCGCCAGGCCGTACCAGGCCACGTCCCACCAACGGCCGAGCTTGAAGCCGGCGTTCGGGTAGACACCCACCGGCTCGAAGCCCATCGCCCGGTGCAGCCCGACACTGCCGTCGTTGGGCAGCGTGATGCCGGCGAAGGCCATCACCGCGCCCTGCTGGCGAAGGATGTCGAACAGCTGCGCGTACATGGCCCGGCCGATTCCGCGCCGCTGCCAGCCCTCGCGCACATAGGTGGTCGTGGTCACCGACCAGCGGTAGGCCTCGCGCTCCGCGTAGGGGCCGGCGTAGCAGTAGCCGACCACGGTGCCCGCCGCCTCGGCCACCAGCCAGGGCCAGGCGGTGGTGATGCGTGCGAGGCGGGCTGCCATCTCGGCAGCGTCGGGCGCTGTCAGCTCGAACGAGGTCGGCTTGTCCAGCACGCTGGGCGCGTAGATCTCGGCCAGCGCGGCGGCGTCGCCAGGCCGTGCGGGTCGGACGAGGAGGTCCATGCCGTTCTCCCGTGGCACAGGGGTCAGCGTGTCGCGGCGAGCTGGCGCACCCGCGCCATCGCCATGCCCGCCGCCGCCGTGCGTGTCTCGACGCCGAGCTTCTCGAACACATGCTCCAGGTGCTTGTGCACCGTGCGCGGACTGGTGCCGAGGATGTCGCCGATGTCGCGGTTGGTCTTGCCCTGCACCACCCAGTACAGCACCTCGGCCTCGCGGGCGGTCAGCTTGAAGGCCAGGCCCAGCGCCTCGATGGTCGACTCGTCGGACGACTCGCTCATCACCAGCAGCCATTCGTCCTCGCCGCCGCTTTCACCGCCGCTTGCCGCGCTGGCCTCGTGCAGCGCGAACACCAGGCGCTTGCCGTGGCGCGCCAGCGTCAGCGGCTGCGGCGTGCCGCCGGTGGCGTGCACCACCGCCTGCGCCTGCAGCCAGTCGAGCACCGCCTCGCCGAGCTGCTGCGAATCGCCGGCGTCGTGGCTGACGAGCAGTTGCCGCGCCAGCGGCGTCTGCCAGAGGATGCGGCCGTCGGCGGCGCGCACCGACAGCGTCGCGTGGCCGAAGGCGTCGAGCGCGTTGCGCGCCTGGCGGCGCTCGCGCGCGCCCTGCACATGGGCGGCGATGCGCGCAAGCACCTCCATCGGCTTGATCGGCTTGGCGACGTAGTCGACGCCGCCGCTCTGGAAGGCCTTCAGCACATGCTCGGTCTCGGTCAGGCCGGTCATGAAGATCACCGGGATCGCGGCGGTCGCGGCATCGGCCTTCAGGCGCTTCGCCACCTCGAAGCCGTCCAAGCCGGGCATCACCGCGTCGAGCAGGATCACGTCGGGCTTCGCCTGCGTGGCACGCTGGAGCGCCTGCTCGCCGTTGGTGGCGACCAGTACCGTGTAGCCGAACTCGTCGAGCGCGTCGTGCAGCATCGACAGGTTGTCGGGGATGTCGTCGACGATCAGCACGACGTCGGAGTTGTGGCGGTCGAGGTTCATCTCACCGTCGTCACTCAGCCGTCCGCCAGGGCGCGCTTGAGCACGCCGTTCATCTCGTCGAGCCGGAAGCCGCGCGCCATCGCCCGCATGCGCTCGACGAAGGCGGCGCAGGCCGGCGACTCGGTCTCGATCTGGTCGAGCCGCTTGACGATGCCGCGCACGTAGCCGATGTCGACCAGCTCCTGCAGCGCGCGCAGGTGCGGCTCGGCCGGCAGTGCGAGCGGCTCGTCGGAAGCCAGCGCCGCCGCCGGCTCCGCGGCGGGCACCACCGCGGTGGTCCACTGCAGCGCCAGCGCATGCCCCAGCCAGTCGAGCAGTTCGTTGACGCGCACGGGCTTGGTGATGAAGTCGGTCGAACGGATGCCGACGTCGTTGTCCAGCCCCTTGTCGAAGGCGTTGGCCGAGACGATCGCGATCGCCGCCGGGCCGAGCGCCTCGTGGCGGATGCGGCGCACCGTCTCCCAGCCGTCGATGCCCGGCATCGCCAGGTCCATGAACACCGCGTCGGGGAACCAGCCGCCGTCAACACCACCACGGCGGCCGTTGCGCAGCAGCGCCAGCGCCTCTTCGCCCGCGGCGGCGGTACGCAGCTCGAAGCCCAGCGGCGCGAGCACGCTGACCAGCAGGCCGCGGTCGGCCTCCTCGTTGTCGACGACGAGGATGCGCCGGCGCACGCCGGCATAGCCGGTGCGCTGCGCCGCCTGCGGCGCCGGCAGCGCGTCGGAGCGCAGTTCGGGCAGGAACAGCCGCACGCGGAAGCAGGAGCCGCGGCCGGGCCGGCTCTCCACCGTCATCTCGCCACCCATCAGCTCGGCCAGCATCTTCGCGATGGTCAGGCCCAGGCCGGTGCCACCGGAGACTTGGCCCGCCGCCGAGCCGCGCGCGAAGGGCTCGAACACGCGGGCCACCTCGTCGGGCGGCATGCCCGGCCCGGTGTCCTCGATCTCGAAGTGTGCGATCTCGCGCGCATAGCGCAGCCGGAACACGACCCGCCCTTCGCGGGTGAACTTCACCGCGTTGCCGAGCAGGTTGATGAGGATCTGGCGCAGCCGCTTCTCGTCGGCGCGCACCAGCTCGGGCGCCTGCGCGTCGATCTCGGCGACGAAGTGGATGCCCTTGGACTGCGCCTGCAGCTCGAACAGCCGCGCGATCTGCTGCAGGCTCTCGCGCAGGCGCATCGGCGCCGGCTCCAGCGTCAGCTTGCCGCCCTCGATGCGCGCCATGTCCAGCGTGCCTTCGATCAGCGACAGCAGGTGGTCGCCGCCCCGCTTGATGACCCGCACCGCCTGGCGGCGCGCGTCGGGGATGGCCGGGTCGTCGTCGAGCAGCTGCGCGTAGCCGAGGATGCTGTTCAGCGGCGTGCGCAGCTCGTGGCTGATCGCCGAGATGTAGCGGCTCTTCGCCTGGTTGGCGGCGTCGGCGGCCTGCTTGGCGAGCTGCAGCGCCTCGTCGGTGCGGCGGTGCGACTCGATCTCCTGCACCAGCAGCAGCGTCTGCCGGTTCGATTCCTCCTGCGCCACCTTGGCACTCTTGTGCTTGAGCACCAGCCACCATGCGACCACCGCGCTGACCACCAGCAGCGCCGCATAGACCTTGACGAAGCCCATCTGCAGCGCAGCCTCGGCATCGGGCGACAGGTTGCCGAGCAGCCGGCGCTCGTGGCGGAACACCGCGGCCATCAGCGCGCCGAGCGCGGTCATCGCCACCGCCATCAGCATCAGGTAGTGGCCGAGCTCGGTGTCCAGCTTCGCCCAGAGGCCGCGCGGCAGCAGGCCGCCCATCGCGTCGCGCCACTGCACCGACAGGCGTGCCTCGGGCTTGCACAGGTCGTGGCAGCGTGCGTCCAGCGAGCAGCACAGCGAACAGATCGCGCCGCCATAGGCCGGGCAATGCGCCATGTCGTCGTGCTCGTAGTCGCGCTCGCAGATCGTGCAGCGGGTCAGGCGCTTGTAGCTGCCCTGCTCCGGCGCGACCGTTTCAGGCTGGCGCGCGATGTAGTAGCGGCCCTTCGTCCACCAGGCGATCAGCGGGGCGGCAACGAAGGCGGTGACCATCGCGATCACCGCCGAGAAGGCCTGCGCCATCGGCCCGAGGAAGCCGAGGTAGGCGACGATGGACAACAGCGATGCGATGCCCATCGCACCGACGCCGACCGGGTTGACGTCGTACAGGTGGGCGCGCTTGAACTCGATGCCGCGCGGCGACCAGCCCATCGGCTTGTTGACCACCAGGTCGGCCACCACCGCCATCATCCAGCTGATCGCGATGTTCGAGTACAGGCCGAGCACCTTGCCGATCGCCTGGAAGACGTTCAGCTCCATCAGCATCAGCGCGATCAGGATGTTGAACACCATCCAGACGACGCGCCCCGGGTGGCTGTGCGTCAGCCGCGCGAAGAAGTTGGACCAGGCCAGCGAACCGGCATAGGCGTTGGTGACGTTGATCTTCAGCTGCGAGACGATCACGAACACCGCGGTGGCAGCCACCGCGAGGCCGACCTTGGAGGTCATCGTGCCGTAGGCGACCAGGTACATCTGCGTCGGGTCGACCGCGCGCGCCACCGGCACCGCATAGCCGATCGCCAGGTAGGCGAGCACGCAGCCGGCGAGCATCTTCAGCACGCCGGGGATCACCCAGCCCGGCCCGCCGATGACCACGCCGGCCCACCAGGCGAGGCGGTTGCCGGCCTTCTTCTCCGGCATGAAACGCAGGTAGTCGGCCTGCTCGCCCATCTGCGTGATCAGCGCGATGCCCACCGTCATCGCGGCGCCGAACTTCATCAGGTCGAAGCCGCCGGGCTGCACCGATTCGGCCGTGCCGTCCGCGCCGATGCCGCCGAAGTGCCAGATGTCGGCCAGCACTGTCGGGTGCTGCTGCAGCACGTAGACGAAGGGCACGATCAGCATCGCCAGCCAGAGCGGCTGCGTCCACACCTGCAGCTGGCTGATCGTCGTCACGCCGTGGGTGACCAGCGGGATCACCACCAGCGCGCAGAGCAGGTAACCCCAGGCCGGCGGGATGTCGAAGGCCAGCTCGATCGCGTAGGCCATGATGGCCGCCTCGAGCGCGAAGAAGATGAAGGTGAAGCTGGCGTAGATCAGCGAGGTGACCGTCGAGCCGATGTAGCCGAAGCCGGCGCCGCGGGTCAGCAGGTCCATGTCGACGCCGTGGCGCGCGGCGTAGACGCTGATCGGCCAGCCGGCCAGGAAGATGATCAGCCCGGTGGCCAGGATGGCCCAGAACGCATTGACGAAGCCGTAGTCGACCAGCAGCGTGCCGCCCACCGCCTCGAGCACCAGGAACGAGGCCGCGCCGAACGCCGTGTTGGCCACGCGCAGCGACGACCACTTGCGGAACGCGCGCGGCGTGAAGCGCAGCGCGTAGTCCTCCATGGTCTCCTTGGCGACCCAGTTGTTGTAGTCGCGCCGGACCTTGACCACCCGCTGCACCGCCTTGGTGCCTTGCGGCGTCGCGATGCCCGCGCCGAGCGGCGGATTCGCGAGGGGCTCGGCAGGGTTCGCACTCATGCGCCGAGTTGGGGCAAGGCCTGTGCCAAGGCCGGCGGGCCGCGTAGCATCTGGCACGTCTCCTGCTGAACGTCGCCCCCATGGAACTCACGCCGCGCGAGAAGGACAAGCTGCTGATCTTCACCGCCGCCTTGCTGGCCGAGCGGCGCAAGGCGCGAGGGCTGAAGCTCAACTACCCCGAGGCCGTGGCGCTGATCAGCGCCGCGATCATGGAAGGGGCACGCGACGGCAAGAGCGTCGCCGCGCTGATGAGCGAGGGCAAGACGGTGCTCACCCGTGCCGACGTGATGGACGGCGTGGCGGAGATGATTCCGGACATCCAGGTGGAAGCCTCGTTCCCCGATGGCACCAAACTGGTGACCGTGCACCAACCCATTGCATGAGCTGGCCCATGAACAATCACAAGGCACCGAGGACGACCCGCATGACCCGCACCCTGGCCACGCTGGCCACCCTGTTCGCCAGCGGCTGGGCCGCTGCCCACGAAGGCCATGGCCTGGCCAACCCGCACTGGCACGCCAGCGACATGTTCGGCCTGCTGCTGGCCGTCGCCGCCGCCGGTGCCGGGCTGATGTGGTGGCGGGGTCGCAAGTAATGGCCCTCACCCCCGGCGAGTTGATCGTCGACGCCGGCGACCTGGCCCTCAACCCCGGCCGCCGCACGCTGACGCTGGTCGTCGAGAACGGCGCCGACCGGCCGATCCAGGTCGGCTCGCACTACCACTTCGCCGAGACCAACGGTGCGCTGAAGTTCGACCGCGGTGCCGCCCGCGGCATGCGGCTGAACATCGCCTCGGGCACCGCGGTGCGCTTCGAGCCCGGCCAGCAGCGCACCGTCGAGCTGGTCGACTTCGCCGGCGACCGCATGGTCTACGGCTTCCGCGGTCTCGTTCAGGGAAAGCTTTGAGATGGCACAGATCGGCAAGCGCGCCTACGCCGAGATGTTCGGCCCCACCGTCGGCGACCGCGTCCGGCTGGCCGACACCGAGCTGATCGTCGAGGTCGAAAGGGACTACACGCTGGCCGCCGGCGGCTACGGCGAAGAGGTCAAGTTCGGCGGCGGCAAGGTGATCCGCGACGGCATGGGCCAGGGTCAGCGTGCCAACGGCCCCGGCGCCCACGAAGCGGTGGACTGCGTGATCACCAACGCGCTGATCATCGACCACTGGGGCATCGTCAAGGCCGACATCGGCATCCGCGGCACGCGCATCGCGGCCATCGGCAAGGCCGGCAACCCCGACGTGCAGCCGGGCGTGGACATCGTCATCGGCCCGGGCACCGAGATCATCGCCGGCGAGGGCATGATCGTCACCGCCGGCGCGATCGACTCGCACATCCACTTCATCTGCCCGCAGCAGATCGACGAGGCGCTGGCCTCCGGCGTGACCACCATGCTCGGCGGCGGCACCGGCCCGGCCACCGGTACCTTCGCAACCACCTGCACGCCGGGGCCGGCGAACATCGCGCGCATGCTGCAGGCGGCCGACGCCTTCCCGATGAACCTGGGCTTCCTCGGCAAGGGCAACGCCAGCCAGCCCGAGGCGCTGCGCCAGCAGGTCGAGGCCGGCGTGATCGGCCTGAAGCTGCACGAGGACTGGGGAACCACGCCGGCCGCGATCTCCTGCTGCCTCGACGTGGCCGAGGAGACCGACACCCAGGTCGCGATCCACAGCGACACGCTGAACGAATCGGGTTTCGTCGAGAACACCATCGCGGCGACGAAGGGCCGCACGCTGTGCGCCTTCCACACCGAGGGCGCGGGCGGCGGTCATGCGCCCGACATCCTGCGCGTGGTCGGCGAGGAGAACTTCCTGCCCTCCTCGACCAACCCGACCATGCCCTACACCGTCAACACGCTCGACGAACACGTCGACATGCTGATGGTCTGCCACCACCTCGACGCCGGCATCGCCGAGGACCTGGCCTTCGCCGAGAGCCGCATCCGCCGCGAGACCATCGCCGCGGAGGACGTGCTGCACGACCTGGGTGCGATCAGCATGATGAGCAGCGACAGCCAGGCGATGGGCCGCGTCGGCGAGGTGGTGATCCGCACTTGGCAGACGGCGCACAAGATGAAGCTGCAGCGCGGCGCGCTGCCCGGCGATTCGGCGCGCAACGACAACACGCGGGTCAAGCGCTACATCGCCAAGCTGACGATCAACCCGGCGCTGGCCCACGGCATGGCGCACGAGATCGGCAGCATCGAGGTCGGCAAGTGGGCCGACCTGGTGCTGTGGAAGCCGGCCTTCTTCGGCGTCAAGCCGGCGCTGATCCTGAAGGGTGGCTTCATCGCCGCCGCCGCGATGGGCGACCCGAACGCCTCGATCCCGACGCCGCAGCCGGTGCACTACCGGCCGATGTTCGGTGCCTTCGGCGGCGCGCTGCACGCCGGCTCGCTGACCTTCCTCAGCCAGGCGGCGCTGGACGGCGGCATCGCCGAGCAGCTCGGCCTGCACAAGCGGGTGGCCGCGGTCAAGGGCTGCCGCGGCGTGCGCAAGCAGCACCTGGTCCACAACGGCTATGCGCCGAAGATGGAGGTCGACGCGCAGACCTACGAGGTGCGCGCCGACGGCCAGCTGCTGACCTGCGAGCCAGCCACCGTGCTGCCGATGGCGCAGCGCTACTTCCTGTTCTGACCCGGGTTCAGAAGCTGCGCTGCACGCTGGCGGAGAAGCTGCTCGTGCGAGCGGCACCACCGCCCAGGCTGCTGCGCAGTTCCACGCCGGCCGCCCAGCCGTCTGCGCTGCGCGCGCGCAGGCCGAGACCGATCTGGCCCTGCTCGACCGCCGGGTCGCGCGTGCTCAGCGTGTAGCTGGTGCCGGCCAGGTCGTCGGCATAACGCAGGGTCTGCGTCAGGTCGCCCTGGCTGCGCCGGCGCCATTCGATCTGCACGGCCGGCTCGAGCGCCCAGGCGCCCAGCGGCCAGTCGAAGGACAGCCTCATGCCGCCGCGGATCTCGTTGCTGCGCAGGCGTGCCTCGTCGTAGGCCAGCGCCAGCAGTGCGTCGCCACCCTCGGCGTAGGCGCCCAGCCGCGCGTCCTGGTGCTCCAGCACGAGTTGCGGGCGCAGATGCCAGGCGCCGAGGTCGAAGCGTGCCGAGCCGGACAGCGCGGCGAAGCTCTGCTTCACGGTGCGCTGGCCATCGGCCGACGGCGTGTCGCCGCTGATCGCGCGGCTCGTCGACAGGGTCGTGTTCGCATGGCCCAGCGCAGCACTGACACGCAGGCCCAGCGGCGTGCGCCAGGTCGCGTAGGCGGCGACGCTCTCGGCGCTGGCGTCGAGCTGGCCGGCAGCGTCGCCGATGCGGCTGCGGTCGGACGCGTGGCCGACCGCGAAGCCGGCGCGCAGTTCGGGTGTGATCGCGCTGTCCCAGCCCAGCGTCAGGCCCGGCGTGCTGAAGCGCGTGTCGCCGGCCGTCGTCGAGCCGTTGATGCGGCCATGCTGCACGGTGCCGGCGACCCAGCCGGCCAGGCCCTGTGCGCAGTCCTTCGCGACCGGCGCGACCGGTGCATTCGGCGTCGCCGGCTTCGCCTCGGTGGCGGCCTTGCGCCAGTCGGCACCGAGCCGGGCACGCACGTCCATCTCGGGCAGGCAGTCGCGCTCGTCGTCCAGGCGCTCGAGCATGTTGCGCAGTTGCGCGCTGCCGAATCGTTTCAGCGCCTCTGCCTCGGCGACCTGCAGACCGTTGACGGTCGCATCCGTGGTCGGATCGGGGCGTGCGCCGACCGACAGCGCGAGCACGGCGGTGACCGTGGCACCGTTGGCGTCGGTCACCCTGACGGTGACGCTGGCGGTGCCGGCGCGCCGCGCGCGGCCGCTGATGTGGCCCTGAGCGTCCATCGCCAGGCCGGCGGGCCAGGTGCCCGACGCGAGCGTGAAGCCGTAGGGCGCCGTGCCGCCACTGGCGACCAGCGTGACGCGGACCGGCAGCGCGGCCGGGCCGAGGTCGATGGTTCGCGGCTGCACGTCGAGCACGGCCACCGCGGTGGTGGCGAGCCGGAAGCGGCGCTTCACGCGGCCGCCGCTGGCGTCGGCGATGGTCACCGCGTAGTCGGTCATCGTGGTGGTCTGCGTCGGCGTGCCGCTGACTTCACCGGTCGCGGCGTTCATCGAGAGCCCGGCCGGCAGCGCGGGTTCGACACTGAAGGCGTAGGGCGAGATGCCGCCGCTGGCCACCACCGGCGTGAACGCGCCCACCGGCGAATCGATCTTCGCGACGGTGTTGTCCACCTGCGTCTGCGCGCTCAGGCCGGGGCGCACCTCGAGGCGGAAGGTCTTGGTCGACACCGCGCCCTGCGCGTCGGTGACGGTGACGGTGAAGGTGGTTGCCGACACGGTGGCGCGCGGCGTGCCGCTGATCGTGCCGTTGGTGGTCGAGAAGCTCAGCCCGGCCGGCAGCGCCGGCGAGATCGCGAACAGATGCGGCAGCGTGCCGCCCGCGGCCGTGACCGGCGTGAAGCTCGCGAGCGCTTCGCCCGCGACGGCGGTCTGCGTCGACACCGCCTGCACCGTCGCCAGCGCGGCGCCGACGCTCATCGTGAAGGTCTTTGCCGAAGTGCTGCCGTTGGCATCGGTGACCGTGACCGTGAAGCTGGTCGTCGCCAGACCCGCGGTGGGCGTGCCGCTGATCTGGCCGCTGCCGGCGGCCAGGCTCAGCCCGGCCGGCAGCGCCGGTGCGACCGCGAAGACATAAGGCGCGCTGCCGCCCGCCGCCGTCACCGGCGTGAAGGCCGTCACCGCGGTCCCCGCGGTCAGCGACCGGGTCGCCACCGCCTGCGTGGTCGACAGGGCCGGCCCGATGGCGAGTGTGTAGCTGCGCGCGGCGCTTGCACCGTTCGCATCGGTGACGGTGACGGTGAAGCTGCTGCTGCCCGCACCCGTCGGCGTGCCCGACAGGCTCCCGCCGGCGCCGATCGCCAGGCCTGCGGGCAGGCTGCCCGCACTCACACTGAACACATAGGGCGCGGTACCACCCGAGGCGCTCAGCGTCCTGCTGTAGGCCACGCCGGCGACACCGGCATTGAGGCTGCCCGGCGAGACGGTGATGACCGCTGCGGCGTTGACCAGGAGCGTGAAGGTCTTGCTCGAGCTGCTGCCGTTGCCGTCGGTCACCGTCACCGTGTAGCTGGTGCTCGCGCTGGCGGCGCTGGGCGTGCCGGTGATCTGGCCCGTTGAAGTGTTGAAGCTCAGGCCCGCCGGCAATGCGGGCGAGATCGCGAAAGCGTGAGGTGTCGAACCACCGGCCGCCGTCACCGGCGTGAAAGCGGTGGCTGCAGTGCCTGCGGTCAGCGTCGTGCTCGCCACCGCCTGCGTGCTCGACAGCGCTGCGCCGATGCTCAGCGTGTAGCTGCGCGAACCGGTCGCACTGTTGGCGTCGGTAGCCGTCACCGTGAAGCTGCTGCTGCCGGCGGCGCTGGGCGTGCCCGACAGGCTCCCACCCGCGCCCAGGCTCATGCCTGCCGGCAGGCTGCCGCTGCTCACCGCGTAGCTGTACGGCGCCGTGCCGCCGCTGGCGCTGAGCGCCTGGCTGTAGGCCACGCCCGCCACGCCACCGCTCAGGCTGCTCGGCGAGACGGTGATGACGGCCGCAGCGTTGACCTGCAGCGTGAAGGTCTTGCTCGACGTGCTGCTGTTGGCGTCGGTCACCGTCACCGTGTAGCTCGCGCTCGCACTGGCCGCGCTCGGCGTGCCAGTGATCTGTCCGGTCGAGGTGTTGAAGCTCAGGCCCGCCGGCAGCGCAGGTGACACCGCGAAGCTGTACGGCGTCGATCCGCCCGCCGCCGTCACCGGCGTGAAGGCCGTTGCGGCCGCACCCGCCGTCAGCGTCGTGCTCGCCACCGCCTGCGTGGTCGACAGCGCTGCGCCGATGCTCAGCGTGTAGCTGCGCGAACCGGTCGCACTGTTGGCGTCGGTCGCCGTCACCGTGAAGCTGCTGCTGCCCGCTGCGCTGGGCGTGCCCGTCAGGCTCCCACCCGCACCCAGGCTCATGCCTGCCGGCAGGCTGCCGCTGCTCACCGCGTAGCTGTACGGCGCTGTCCCGCCACTGGCGCTGAACGCCTGGCTGTAGGCCACGCCCGCCACGCCACCGCTCAGGCTGCTCGGCGCGACGGTGATGACGGCCGCAGCGTTGATTTGCAGCGTGAAGGTCTTGCTCGAGGTGCTGCTGTTGGCATCGGTCACCGTCACCGTGTAGCTGGCGCTCGCACTGGCCGCGCTCGGCGTGCCGGTGATCTGTCCGGTTGCCGTGTTGAAGCTCAGGCCCGCCGGCAGTGCCGGTGAGACCGCGAAGCTGTACGGCGTCGAACCGCCTGCCGCCGTCACCGGGGTGAAGGCCGTCGCGGTCGCACCCGCCGTCAGCGTCGTGCTGGCCACCGCCTGCGTGGTCGACAGCGCCGCGCCCACCGTCAGGCTGAAGGTCTTGCTCGAGGTGCTGCTGTTGGCGTCGGTCACGGTCACCGTGTAGCTCGCGCTCGCACTGGCTGTGCTGGGCGTGCCGGTGATCTGGCCAGTTGCCGTGTTGAAGCTCAGGCCCGCCGGCAGCGCCGGCGAGACCGCGAAGCTGTACGGCGTCGAACCACCGGCCGCCGTCACCGGCGTGAAGGCCGTCGCCGCCGCACCCGCCGTCAGCGTCGTGCTGGCCACCGCCTGCGTGGTCGACAGCGCCGCGCCCACCGTCAGGCTGAAGGTCTTGCTCGAGGTGCTGCTGTTGGCGTCGGTCACCGTCACCGTGTAGCTCGCGCTCGCGCTGGCGGCACTGGGCGTGCCGGTGACTTGGCCAGTCGAGGTATTGAAGCTCAGGCCCGCCGGCAGCGCCGGTGACACCGCGAAGCTGTACGGCGTCGATCCGCCCGCCGCCGTCACCGGCGTGAAGGCCGTCGCGGCCACCCCTGCGGTCAGGGTCCGGCTCGCCACCGCCTGCGTGGTCGACAGCGCCGCGCCGATGCTCAGCGTGTAGCTGCGCGAACCGGTCGCACTGTTGGCGTCGGTCGCCGTCACGGTGAAGCTGCTGCTGCCCGCTGCGCTGGGCGTGCCCGTCAGGCTCCCACCCGCGCCCAGGCTCATGCCTGCCGGCAGGCTGCCGCTGCTCACCGCGTAGCTGTACGGCGCCGTGCCGCCGCTGGCGCTGAGCGCTTGGCTGTAGGCCACGCCCGCCACACCACCGCTCAGGCTGCTCGGCGAAACCGTCACCGTGACACCGCTGTTGATGGTCACCGAAAAGGTCTGCGTCCCGGTGGCGCCACCGCTGTCGACGGCGAGCACCGAGAAGCTGTAGCTGCCCGCGGTGGTCGGCGTGCCGCTGAGGGCGCCGCTCGATGACAGCGTCACCCCTGGTGGCAGCCCGCCCGACGACACCGAGTACGTGTACGGCACGCTGCCGCCCGTGGCGGTGATGCTGCCGCTGTAGGCCACGCCGACGCTGCCGCTGCTCATCGTGCTACTGACGGTGAGCGAACAGCCGCCGGCCGGCGCCGCGTTGACGATCAGCGTCAGGCCGGTCTTGCTGGCGGTGGCGCCGACGGCATCGGTGACGGTCACCGTTCCCAACGGGTAGGTGCCGTTCGAGCCGCAGGTGACCCCCGTCAGCAGGCCGCTGCTGCTGACGCTGATGCCGCTGGGCAGTGCGCCGGCGAAGCTGAAGCTGTACGGCGCCGTGCCACCCGAGGTGCTCAGGAAGACCGTGTTCGTGTACGACACGCCGCGGTCGATGTGCAGGTTGTTGTCCGAGGGTTGCGCGAGCGCGGCCCAGGCCGGCAAGGCTGTCAACGGCACCAGGACCGAGATCAGGAAGGACCGGAGGCAGCGCAAAATGTGGGTCATGGCGTCGACGAGTTGAGGCAGCCGGCAAGCTGCATTCAGCGGATTCGGCAAACTTGTTATCGACGATCATTTGAATCACTTTAGGCCGCCAGATTGCCAACAATTGATCATTTATTGCCAACATCATCATGCTGACGATCAACAAGCTCATTCCCGGCGGCCGTGGCCTGGCCGCCGTCCTGCTCAAGCGCGCCCCCACGGTCGAACTCGACTGGGACGTGCGCCAGAAGAGCCGCTTCGATGCCACCGACTCGAGCGGCCGCGCGATCGGCGTGTTTCTGCCGCGGGGCACGGTGGTGCGCGGCGGCGACGTGCTGGTCGCCGAAGACGGCTCGCTGGTGCGAGCGCTCGCCGCCGCGCAACCGGTGCTGCGGGTCACCCACTGCGCGCAGCACGGCACCCCGTTCGACCTGCTGCGCGCCGCCTACCACCTGGGCAACCGCCATGTGCAGCTCGAGCTGCAGCCCGACCACCTGAAGCTCGAGCCCGACCACGTGCTGGCCGACCTGCTGCGCCAGATGCACCTGATCGTCGGCGAGTCGAACGAGGCCTTCGAGCCGGAGTCCGGGGCCTATGCGGCGGCCACGCACGGCCACGGCCACGATCACGGCCATGACCATTCGCACTCGCCGGCGCCCGCCGTGATCAAGGTGCATGACCATGGCCATGTGCACGGCCCCGGCTGCGGACACGACCACGGCCATGGCGGACACCACCACGGGCATGACCACTGAAGCGGTGGCGCCGTCGGCGCTGTTGCAGCTGATGTGGCTGGCCTCGCCGGCCCTGCCGGTCGGCGGCTTCAGCTACTCGGAAGTGCTGGAGTCGGCCGTCGACTCGGGCCGTGTCACCGGCGAGGCCGATGCCGCGCGCTGGCTGAGCGACCAGTTGCAGCTCGCGCTGGGCCGCAGCGACCTGGCCGTCGTCGCCCAGGCCTTCGCAGCGTGGCAGCGTGGCGATGCCGGGCGCGCGCAGGTGCTCAACGACTGGGTACTGGTCACGCGCGAATCGCGCGAGCTGCGCGCGCAGACCGAGCAGATGGGCCGCTCGCTGGTCGAGTGGCTGAAGAACCGCGGCGCGGTCGATGCGCGTGTGGCGCAGCTGGCCGCGCTGCCGCCGGCGCCGAGCTGGCCGGTGGCCTTCGCGCTCGCCGCAGCGCAGACCGGCGCGCCGCTGCGCGAGTCCCTGCTGAGCTTCGCCTTCGGCTGGGCGGAGAACATGGTGCAGGCGGCGTTGAAGGCCGTGCCGCTGGGCCAGAGTGCCGGGCAGCGCATCCTCGCCGCGCTGGTCGAGGCGATCCCGCCGGCGCTGGACCGCGCCATCGTGCTGGGCGACGACGATCGCCAGGCCTTCGCGCCGATGCTGGCCATCCTGTCGGCGCAGCACGAGACGCAGTACTCGCGCCTGTTCCGCTCCTGAAGCGCAGGCTGCGCACAGCGCGATGACACGCTGCCTGCTGGTCGACGACGACGCCGAGATCCGGGCGCTGCTGCCAGGCTATCTCGACGGCTTCGGCTTCAGCGTCAGCGCCGTCGAGGATGGACGTGCCCTGCGCCGCGAACTGGCGGCTTCGCAGCCCGAGATCGTGCTGCTCGACCTGATGCTGCCCGGCGAGGACGGCCTGTCGCTGTGCCAGTGGCTGAAGCGCCAGCACCCCACCCTGCCGGTGATCATGCTGACAGCGCAGGGTGACCCGATGTCACGCGTGCTCGGTCTCGAACTGGGCGCCGACGACTACCTGCCCAAGCCCTTCGAGCCGCGCGAGCTGGTGGCGCGCATCAAGGCGGTGCTGCGCCGCGGCGGGCCCGCTGCCGGCGCCCCGCCCGGCGCGCGCCTGCGCTTCGAGGGCTGGCACTTCGACCGCCTGCGCCGCGAGCTGATGTCTGCCGACGGCACGGTGCTGGCCCTGTCGGCCGCCGAGTTCAGGCTGCTCTCGGCCTTCGTCGACCATGCCGGCATGGTGCTGTCGCGAGCGCGGCTGGTCGAGCTGACCAGCGTTCGCGGTGCCGAGGTCAGCGCACGCAGCATCGACCTGGCGGTGTCGCGGCTGCGCGCCAAGCTCGGCGACGCGCGTAACGGCCAGCCGCTGGTGCGCACGCTGCGCGGTGAAGGCTATCTGTTCGACGCAAGGGTGGACACATGAACTGGCGCCGCTTCGACACCCTCTTCGTGCGCCTGTTCCTGCTGATGTGGGTGACGCTGGTGGGCAGCCACCTGATCGCCTGGTCCGTTGCCGCGCCCTCGCCCGGGATGGGCCACCCGGCGCAGGTCGTGCCGGACGATCCGCCGCCGTGGAGCGGGCCGCAGGGCCCCGGTCAGGGCCCGCCCCCCGGGCCGCCGCGAGAGCGACCGCTGCCCCCCCTGGCGACGCTGCCGCCGGCCGACCTGCCCGCGGGTACGCAATGGACCGACTACCTGCTGCGCATGGCGGTGATCGCGCTCGGTGCCGCGCTCGGCGCGCGCTGGCTCGCCGCGCCGATGCGGCGGCTGTCGAAGGCGTCGGCCGGGCTTTCCGACGCCCTGGCGCGGGGTCGCAAGCCGGACGAGCTCGACGTCGACCACGGCACGAACGAGGTGCGCGCGACGGCGCGCGTGTTCAACACCATGGCCGCGCGCCTGCAGCAGCAGTTCGATGCGCGCAGCCTGGAGATGGCTGCGCTGTCGCACGACCTGCGCACGCCACTGACCCGGCTGCGCCTGCGCCTGGAGCGCCTGCCGGAGGATCTGGCCGGCGCCGCCGTGGCCGACGTGCGCGAGATGGACGACATGATCGACGCCACGCTGGAAGTGATGCGCGAGCAGCGTGACGATGCACCGCGGCGTGTGATCGATGCCGTGGCCCTGCTGCAGGCGCTGGCCGACGACCATGCCGAGTTGGGTCACGAGGTCTCCCTCGACGACGGGCTGACGCCGGCGCGTGTGCACGCCCACCCGGCCGCCATGCGCCGCGTGCTGGGCAACCTGATCGGCAACGCGCTGCGCTACGGTCGATGTGCACGCATCGGGCTGACGGTGCGTGATGGGCAGGTCGAGATCCACGTCGACGACGACGGCCCCGGCCTGCCACCGGAGCGCATCGAGCAGGCCTTCGCGCCCTGGGTGCGCCTGGCTGGCGATGCGGGCCGCAGCGACCACGGCCACGGCCTCGGGCTGGCCATCGCGCGCGACCTCGCCGAACGCGACGGCGGCACGCTCTCGCTGGCCAACCGACCCGAGGGTGGGCTGCGCGCCACGCTGCGGTTGCCCGCCGCCTGAGCGAATCCCGCCGGGCGGCGGGACCGGAAACGATTGTGTCGGCGCCGACACCTGGGGCACGTGCTCGCGCAACAGCGCGGCGTCACGATCCGGTGCATCGAGACAAGGAGCGACACGATGCACCCCCACCCCCACGACGCCGGCCTGGCCCACGACCTCGACCTGCTGATGCGGCGCGCCGCCGACCGTCGTCGTGCACTGCGCTGGCTGACGGTGGCCGGCACGCTGCCGGTGGCGTTGATCGGCTGCGGCGGAGGCGGTGACGAGGCAGGCAGCACCACGAGCAGCAGTTCGGGCAGCAGTTCGGGCAGTTCCAGCGGATCGTCGAGCTCGGGCTCGTCGACCAGCAGCTGTTCCGTGATCCCCAGCGAAACTGCAGGCCCCTACCCTGGCGACGGCACGAACACCAACAGCAGCAGCATCGTCAACGCGCTGACGCTGTCGGGCATCGTGCGCAGCGACATCCGCACCAGCGTGGCCGGCGCCAGTGGCACCGCCGAAGGCGTGCCGCTGACCGTGACGCTGAAGCTGGTGAACACCGGTGCGTCCTGCGCCAGCCTCGAGGGTTACGCGATCTACCTGTGGCACTGCACCCGCGAGGGCGGCTACTCGCTGTATTCGAGCGGTGTGACCGACGAGAACTTCCTGCGCGGCGTGCAGGTCACCGATGCCGACGGCGAGGTGACGTTCACGACGGTCTTCCCCGGCTGCTACAGCGGCCGCTGGCCGCACATGCATTTCGAGATCTACCCCAGCCTGGCCAGCGCGACCAGCGGCAGCAACGACGTCAAGACCTCGCAGCTGGCGTTGCCGGCGACCGCCTGCAACCAGGTCTACGGCACGGCCAGCGGCTACTCGACGAGCGTGTCCAACTTCGCGGCGATCTCGCTGTCCAGCGACAACGTGTTCAGCGACGACAGCGCGGCCACCCAGCTCGCGACGGTGAGCGGCGACGTCGCCAGCGGCTTCGCGGCCACGCTGACCGTCGGCATCTCGGCCTGAGCCGGTGCGAACATGAGCGACACGCTGCGCCTGCCCACCGCCCGCCGCCACGCGCTGGGCGCCCTTACCGCGCTGACCCTGGCCGCCTGTGGCGGCAGCGGCAGCAGCGACAGTTCGGCATCGGGCAATGCCACGCACGCTGGCCGGGCTCAGTCTGTCGGCCTCGGGCCTGAGCCCGGAGTTCTCCGCCGCCACCACGAGCTACACGCTGGCGGTGCCCTACGCGAGCGCGTCGCTGACCGTCACGCCCACCGCCGCTGCCGACGGCGCCTCGATCCAGGTCAACGGCAGCGCCGTGACCAGCGGCGCCAGCAGTGCGGCGATTGCGCTCGCGGTGGGCAGCAACACGCTGTCGATCGTCGTCACCTCCTCCGATGGCGGCAGCACGCGCACCTACACCGTGGTGGTGACGCGCGCCGCCGCCACCGCCTCGTCGGATGCCACGCTGGAGGCACTGGCCCTCTCGGCCGGCACGCTGAACCCTTCGTTCGCCCCGGGCACGCTCGGCTACAGCGCGGCAGTGACCCATGCGACGGAGAGCGTGACGCTGACCCCGCTGGCTGCGAGCACGGCCGCCTCGGTGCGCGTGAACGGCAGCGTGGTGGCCCGCGGCAGCGCCTCGTCGGCCATCGCGCTGCCGGTGGGCAGCAGCACGATCAGCGTGGTGGTGACGGCCGAGGATGGCGTCAGCACGGCCAGCTACGCTGTCGTGGTGACGCGTGCAGCAGCCAGTGTCTCGGCCGACGCCACGCTGACCGGCCTGGTGCTGTCCAGCGGCACGCTGAGCCCGGTCTTCGCCTCGGGCACGACCACCTACACCGCGACCGTCGCCAATGCCGTGGCCGCGCTGAGTGTCACCGCGACGGCCAGTTCGGCCAGCGCGACGCTCACTGTCAACGGCACCGCCGTCGCCAATGGCAGCAGCTCCGGAGCCATCGCACTCGGCGATCGGCACCAACACGATCACCATCGTGGTGACGGCGCAGGACGGCAGCACGACCCTGACCACCACCCTCGTGGCGACGCGCGCCTCGGCCGGCGTGTCCAGCGACGCCAGCCTGGCTTCGCTGGTGCTGTCGCAGGGCGGCCTGTCGCCGGCCTTCGCTGCGTCGACCACGGCCTACAGCGTGTCGGTGGCGAACACCGTCACCGCGATCACGGTCACCCCCGGCACGACGGCCAGCACGGCAACGGTGCGAATCAACGGAGCCAGCGTGGCCAGCGGCAGCGCCTCGGCGGCGATCGCGCTGGCCGTGGGCACGACGACGGTTTCTGTGGTGGTGAGCGCCGAAGACGGTGTCACCACGCGGACCTACACGATCACCGTCGGCCGCGCCAGCATCGGCAGCTGCACGATCACGCCTCAGGAGACCCAGGGCCCCTACCCGTTGCTGGCGATCCTGTCGAACTCGGCGATGGTGCGCAGCGACATCACCGAGGGCAAGACCGGCGTGCCGCTGCGCCTGACGCTGACACTGCAGGACCTCGGTGACGGCTGCACGCCGGTGGCCGGCGCCGCGGTCTACATCTGGCACTGCGACAAGGACGGCCTGTACTCCGGCTACAGCAATGCACAGAACGCCGGCCAGGCCGGTCTGACCTACCTGCGCGGCATCCAGGTCAGCGACGCCAACGGGCAGGTGCACTTCACCACCATCTACCCGGGCTGGTACGCCGGACGCATCACCCACGTGCACTTCCAGGTCTACCTGAACGACAACCTGGCGGTGACGGCCACCGCGACCTCGCAGCTGGCCTTTCCGCCCGCGGTGACGAGCGCGGTCTACGACTCCGCGCTGTACACCAAGGGCCAGAACAGTTCGGTGACCGGTTTCGCGTCGGACAACGTGTTCAGCGACGGCACGGCCTACCAGCTGGTCAGCATCAGCGGCGACACCAGCCTCGGCTACGACGCGAGCCTCACGGTGACCCTCGCCTGACCCTCTTGCCCCGGCCCGAAGGAGAAGAGCCCATGAACCGGAAGCTCGAGCTCTTGTACCAGGCGCTGCTGCACGCGTTGGCCGCCATCGGCGTGGCGTCGCTGGTGCAGGCGGCCCATGCCGCAGCCGTGGCCAGCGATCCACCGCCTGACCCTGGTTGCGCTCTCGGTCGACCACCGGGCCCGCCCGTCCCGCGCTAGGGCCGCACCAGGGGAACGTGGCGCCTATCATCGGGGCCATGAGCACCCTGCACCACATCCCCGGCCGCACCAAGAAACTCCCGCCGCTGCGTGTCGGCGTCGGCGGCCCGGTCGGCTCGGGCAAGACCACGCTGGTCGAGATGCTGTGCAAGACGATGCGCGAGCGCTGGGACCTCGTCGTCGTCACCAACGACATCTACACCAAGGAAGACCAGCGACTGCTGACCGTCGCCGGCGCACTGGAGCCCGAACGCATCGTCGGCGTCGAGACCGGCGGCTGCCCGCACACCGCGATCCGCGAGGACGCCTCGATCAACCTCGAGGCGGTCGACCGCATGCTGGAGAAGTTCCCGAACGCCGACATCGTCTTCATCGAGTCGGGCGGCGACAACCTGGCCGCGACCTTCAGCCCCGAGCTCTCCGACCTGACGATCTACGTGATCGACGTCGCCGCGGGCGAGAAGATCCCGCGCAAGGGCGGCCCGGGCATCACCAAGAGCGACCTGTTCGTGATCAACAAGACCGACCTCGCGCCCTACGTCGGCGCCGACCTGGCAGTGATGGAGGCCGACACGAAGCGCATGCGGCCGACGCGCCCGTACGTGATGACCAACCTGAAGACGCAGGCCGGGCTGCCGCAGGTGATCGAGTTCATCGAAACCAGGGGGATGCTCAAGCCATGAAACTCCAGCACCTCGCCGCGGCCCTGCCGCTGGCTGCGGCACTGTGCGGCGCGCTCGCGCAGCCGGCTTCGCCGACCGTGGCCCCGCCCGTGAAGGACGTGCCCGAGACCTTCTTCGGCACCACGGTGCACGACCCCTACCGATGGCTGGAGGACGTCAAGTCACCCGACGCTGCGGCCTGGATGAAGTCCAGCAGCGACCGCAGCCGGGCGGCACTGGCCGCGATTCCCGGGCGGCAGCAGCTGCTGGCTTCGATGGAGAAGGTCGACAGCTCGGTGTCGGCGCGTGTCGTCAGCGTCTCGCGCGAACCCGGCAACCGCTGGTTCTTCGAACGCCGCGGCGCCGCCGAGAACCAGTACAAGCTGCTGATGCGCGACGGACTGGCCGGTCGCGAGCGGGTGCTGGTCGATCCCGAGGAGATCGCGAAGAAGACCGGCAAGCCGCATGCGATCAACTACTACGCGGCCTCGCCCGGCGGCACGCTGGTGGCCTACGGTCTGTCGGCGCAGGGCTCCGAAGCCGCGCAGCTGCACCTGGTCGACACGAGGAGCGGCCGCACGCTGGGGCAGCCCATCTCGCGCGCCGACTTCGGCAGCCCGTCGTTCTCGGCCGCCGGCCGGCAGATGCTGTTCACGCGGCTGCAGGAGCTCAAGCCGGGCATGCCGGCCACCGAGAAATACCAGCGTGCGCAGGTCTTCCTGACCCGCCCGGGTGCCGATGCCGCGAAGGCGCGGATGATCTTCGGCCTGGGCGTCCCCGGCGTGGATATCACGCCCGTGGAGATCCCGGTTGCCGCCTTCACGCCCGACGGTCGCTGGATCATCGGCTACGTCTTCAACGGCACCCAGCGCGAGATCTCGCTGTACGCCGCGCCGGCCCGGCCGGTGCTGGCCGGCAATGCGCCGCAATGGACGCGGCTTGTCGGTGCCGCCGACGAGGTGACCGGCGTGTCGTACTTCGATGACGGGCTGTATCTCGTGACTCACAAGGGCGCGCCGCGCTCGCAGGTGCTGCGCCTGTCGCTGAAGTCGCCCGACGTCGCCCGCGCCGAACTGATCGTCGCCCAGGGCGATCAGGTGGTGACCGGCATCACCAGCGCATCGGATGCGCTGTACGTCGAGCGGCGCGACGGCAACATCAAGCGGCTGTTCAAGCGCGCCCACGCGACGGGTGCTGCACTGCAGGAGGTGACGCTGCCGGTGGCCGGTTCGTTCCGGCTCAACGACGGCGAGACGCTGGCCAGCGCGGGCGACCCGCGCCTGCCCGGCCTGGTGATCGAGCTGCAGAGCTGGAACCGCGCACGGCAGATCTGGATCGTCGCGGCCGACGGCACGGTGCGCAACTCCGGCCTGCAGCCGCAGGGACCCTACGACGCGCCGGAGGACATCGTCAGCACCGAGGTCAAGGTGAAGAGCCACGACGGCGCGCTGGTGCCGCTGTCGATCATCCACCGCAAGGGCGTGGCGCTCGACGGCCGCAACCCGACCATGCTGTACGGCTACGCCAGCTACGGCATCACCGAGGAGCCGGTGTTCAACCCCGGTCGCCTGGCCTGGCTGGATGCCGGCGGCGTGCTCGCGGTGGCCAACCCGCGCGGCAGTGCGGTTTACGGGCAGGACTGGTACAAGGCCGGCTGGCAGGCGAGCAAGCCCAACACCTGGAAGGACTTCATCGCCTGCGCCGAGTGGCTGATCGCGCAGCAGTGGACCTCGCCGCAGCGCCTGGGCATCCTCGGCGGCAGTGCCGGCGGCATCCTGGTCGGCCGTGCGATGACCGAGCGGCCCGATCTGTTCGCCGCGGTCGTGCCCGCCGTCGGCGCGCTGGACATGGTGCGCGCCGAGGTCACGCCGAACGGTGTGCCCAACATTCCGGAGTTCGGCACGCGCACGACGGAAGCCGGCTTCCGCGCGCTGCTGGCCATGAGCACCTACCACCAGATCGCCGACGGCACGAAGTACCCGGCGGTGATGCTGACCCATGGGGTCAACGACCCGCGTGTCGAGGTCTGGCACAGCACCAAGACGGCCGCGCGGCTGGCCGCGGCCTCGACCAGCGGCAAGCCCATCCTGCTGCGGCTGGACTACGACGCCGGCCACGGCATCGGCAACACGCGCCAGCAGCAGATGCAGGAACGCGCCGACATCTACGCCTTCTTCCTCTGGCAGATGGGCGTCGACGGCTACCAGCCCAAGGCGCCGTGAGGCGCTTGCCAGCGATCGCACCCTGAGGAGCACCACGATGAGCGAGCGCGCCGACGAACTTCGCCGCAGGCTGGTGCGCAACGTCGACGAGGTGGCGCTGGAGCGCCAGCAGCGCGAGCCGCTGTACGACACGCTGTGCGGCGGCGTCTCCGACGGTACGGCCGCCACCAAGCTCGGCGCCGGCTACGACGTGCTGGCGCCGGGCAAGCGCAGCTGCCCCTACCACCTGCACCATGCGCAGGAAGAGATGTTCGTGATCCTCGAGGGCCGCGGCACGCTGCGCGTGGCCGGCGAGATGGTGCCGGTGCGCGCCGGCGACGTGGTGTTCATCCCGCCCGGGCCCGAGTACCCGCACCAGTTCATCAACACCTCCGACGCGCCGATGCGCTACCTCAGCATCAGCACGCAGGAACGGCCGGAACTCTGCGAGTACCCGGACTCGGGCAAGGTGGCCGGCTACATCCGCGGCCTGCGCATCATCCAGCGCCCGGCCGATTCGCTGGACTACTGGGCCGGCGAACCGTAGCGCGGCAAGGCCTCAGCGCATCTGCGGCGCGAACTCGCGCAGCGCACGCACCGCACCTGCGCCGACGCCTGCGCCGAAGCGCTTGGCCAGCCGCTCGGCGACGTTCTCGCGCGGCGTGTAGTCGATCACGTCCTCGGCCTTGACCACCTCGCGGGCGACGAAGTCGAGGTTGCCGGTCTTGTCGGCCAGGCCAAGCTTGATCGCCTCCTCGCCGTTCCAGAACAGGCCGGAGAAGGTTTCCGGCGTCTCCTTCAGGCGCTTGCCACGGCCCTGCTTGACCACGGCGATGAACTGCTGGTGGATCTGGTCGATCATCGACTTCGCGAAGGCGCGGTGCTGCTCGTTCTGCGGCGAGAACGGATCGAGCATGCCCTTGTTCTCGCCGGCGGTCAGCAGGCGGCGCTCGACACCGAGCTTCTCCATCGCGCCGGTGAAGCCGAAGCCGTCCATCAGCACACCGATGCTGCCGACCAGGCTGGCCTTGTCGACATAGATCTCGTCGGCGGCCACCGCGATGTAGTAGGCCCCCGAGGCGCACATCTCCTCGACCACCGCGTACACCGGCTTCTTGTGCAAGGCCTTCAGGCGGCGGATCTCGTCGTTGATGATGCCGGCCTGCACCGGGCTGCCGCCGGGCGAGTTGATGCGCAGCACCACCGCCTGCGCGCCGACGTCCTCGAAGGCCGACTTCAGCGCCGCGACCAGGTTCTCGGCGCTGGCCTCGGTGTCCGCCGCGATCTCGCCGCGCACCTCGACCAGCGCGGTGTGCGGCGTGCTCGGCGCCGTCGGACCGACACGCGCAGCGAACACCAGCACCAGCACGGCCACGATCAGCAGCAGCCAGACGAGGCGGAAGAAGATGCGCCAGCGGCGGTCGCTGCGGCGCTCGCGCAGCAGGTCCTTCGCCAGCTGTTCGAGGCCGCTCTCCCAGCCGGCCGGCCTGGCAGTGGCGGGTGCGGCCGGTGCGGCGGAAGCGGCGCTGGCGCCGCCGAACGCGGGCTCCACGCGGGATTCGTCGGATGTGCTCATGGGGAGTCTTTCGGCCCCGCACGACAGTGTCAGTCGGCGAAGGCGGGTTGGGTGTCGCGGGAAGGATACCAATACACCTGGCCGTCCCGTTCCTCGGCGTCGATGCTGACCAGCCGGCCACGCCCGCAGGGCCCGGCGACACAGCGGCCGCTGGACGGCTCGTAGGCCGCCCCGTGGATCGAGCACAGGATGAACTGGCGGTCGCCGTCGAGGAACTGGCCCGGCATCCAGTCCATCTCGGCCGGCACGTGGGCACAGCGGTTCAGGTAGGCCACCACCCGCCCCTCGATGCGCAGCGCGAAGGCGCGTGCCGGCTGGCCGTACTGCAGCACGTCGAAGACCACCGCATCGCCGCGCTCGGCGAGCTCGGCGGAGGTGCACAAGGCCTGGGCCGGGCCACGCTCACCGGCCGGATCGGTCTCAGGCATGGCGGACCAGCCAGTCGTGCAACTCGGCCGTCGAGTGCGCGACGAAGCGGGTGTCGAACTCCTCGAAGGCCTCGTGCGCATGGGCGCCGTAGCTGACGCCGATCGATGCCGTGCCGGCGTTCGCCGCCAGCTGCAGGTCGTGCGTGGTGTCGCCGATCATCAGCGTGCGCTCGGGCACGACGCCGAACTCGCGCATCAGCTCGAGCAGCATCTGCGGGTTCGGCTTGGAGGCGGTCTCGTCGGCGGTGCGGGTGGCGTCGAACATGCCCTGCAACTCGACCGTGCGCAGCGCCTCGTCGAGCCCGCGGCGCGACTTGCCGGTGGCCACGCCCAGCCAGTGGTGGCGTTCCTTCAGCGCGCGCAGCATGGCCAGCGCACCGTCGAACATCACGATCTGATGCTGCTTGGCGAAGTAGTGGTGGCGGTAGCGGTCGGCGAGCTCCTTGTAGCGCTCGCGCGGCAGGTCGGGCGCGGCATGGGTCAGCGCCTCGACCAGGCCCATGCCGATCACGTAGCTGGCATCGCGGTCGCTGGGCACCGGCACGCCGACGTCGCCGCAGGCGGCCTGGATGCAGCGGGCGATCAGCGCGGTCGAGTCGAACAGCGTGCCGTCCCAGTCGAAGACGATGAGGTCGAACTGGCGGGGTCGGGTCATGAGGGCAATGTCGCGAGGAAAGCCTCGCATTCTGGCGGCAACGGCGCTTCGAGCTCGATCACCTCGCCGCTGGCGGGGTGCTGGAAGCGCAGCCGCCGCGCGTGCAGGAACATGCGCTCGAAATGCGCCGCGCCACGGGCCAGTGACTTGTTCAGCGCGAAGTCGCCGTACTTGGCATCGCCGACGATCGGGTGGCCCTCGTGCGTCAGGTGCACGCGGATCTGGTGGGTGCGACCGGTCTTGATGGTCACGTCGAGCAGCGTGAAGTCGGCGAAGCGTCTGGCCAGCTTGACCAGCGTGATCGAGCGTTTGGCCTCGTCGTGCCCCGGCTCGACCGCCCGCACGCGGCGCTCGCCCTCGCCGGTGAGGAACTTGTGCAGCGGCACGTCGATGACCTTCCGGCTCGCCGGCCAGGCGCCGATCACCAGCGCGGCGTAGGTCTTGCCGGTCTCACGTTCGCGCAACTGGTCCTGCAGCGCGGTCAGCGCCGAGCGCTTCTTGGCGATCAGCAGCAGCCCCGAGGTCTCCTTGTCGAGCCGGTGCACCAGTTCGAGGAACTTGGCCTGCGGCCGCGCCCGGCGCAACTGCTCGATGACGCCGAAGCTGACCCCGCTGCCGCCATGCACCGCCACGCCGGCCGGCTTGTCGACAGCGATCAGGTGCTCGTCCTCGTAGACCACCGGGAACTCGCGCGCCGGTGCGGGCGCCTCGGCGCTGCGCTCGGCCACCCGCACCGGCGGCACACGCACCACGTCGCCGATTTCCAGCCGCGTGTCGGCCGATGCGCGGCCCTTGTTGACACGCACCTCGCCCGAGCGGATCACCCGGTAGATATGGGTCTTGGGCACGCCCTTGAGCAGGCGGATCAGGAAGTTATCCAGCCGCTGGCCCTGCGACCCCTCGTCGACCGTGAGGCGCAGCACGCTCGGCGTGTTGTTCCCGGCCGCGGCGGGCTTGGGTTTGGCCCCTATAATCGGCCGGTCCACGTGATGCTCTAAGTGCTTGATTCTTTGGAGTTTAGCCTTCCAGCCCCAAGTGGCAGGCCGCTCAGGAGAGCGGTCATACGGTGATGCAACGCAACGCAGTCCACCGCAGGTGCCGTCCCGAAGCGACGGTGCGGCGGCAGGGGCGTCGCGGCAGAGCAAACGAAGAACGAACCCAATCCAAGGTTTTCGGACAGGAGACATGTCCCTCGGCCCCGCCGCAGCGACTGCGCTCTCTGTCCGCGTCCAGTGATCCCAGGCGGATGTTGATCCCGTTGTTCCCCGATTCGCGCCCTGACAGCGCCCCGCGGCGAGCGACCGGTCACGCGCATGCGGCACTGCGCCGGCCCATGAGGCCTGCGCGCACCCGGTGCACCGCCTTCCCCACTGCCACGCACGCGCCAACGCTGCCCCTGCGGCCGCCGATCCGCTGATCGGCGTCGTCAAGAGCAGTCCAGGGCGATTCCTTCCGGTTCCCATCCGTTTTCTCGTGCATCGAAGCGTCGCCTCCCGCACCCGCGGGCGGTGACTGACGACAGTGCGCCGCCACGAAAAGGCGGCGCCGGAGGAGTGCACATGAAACGCATGCTGATCAATGCGACGCAGCAGGAAGAGCGTCGCCTCGCGATCGTCGACGGCCAGAAGCTGCTCGACTTCGAGACCGAGATCGAAGGGCGCGAGCAGCGCAAGGGCAACATCTACAAGGCGGTGGTGACGCGCGTCGAGCCGTCGCTGGAGGCCTGCTTCGTCGACTACGGCGAAGACCGTCACGGTTTCCTGCCCTTCAAGGAAATCGCCAAGGAGTACTTCAAGCAGGGCGTCAGCGTCCGCGACGCGAAGATCCAGGACGTCATCTCCAATGGCCAGGAACTGCTGGTGCAGGTGGAGAAGGAAGAGCGCGGCAACAAGGGCGCGGCGCTGACCACCTTCGTCTCGCTGGCTGGCCGCTACCTGGTGCTGATGCCCAACAACCCGCGCGGCGGCGGCGTCAGCCGGCGCATCGAGGGCGAGGACCGCGAGGAGCTGAAGGAGAACCTCGAGTCGCTCGACTACCCCAAGGGCATGAGCCTGATCGCCCGCACCGCCGGCATCGGCCGTTCCGCCGCCGAGCTGCAGTGGGATCTGAACTACATGCTCAAGCTGTGGGACGCGATCGACGGCGCGTCCAAGGGCGGCAAGGGCGCCTTCCTGATCTACCAGGAATCGAGCCTGGTGATCCGCGCGATCCGCGACTACTTCACCGCCGACATCGGCGAGATCCTGATCGACACCGACGACATCTTCGATCAGGCACAGCAGTTCATGAATCACGTGATGCCGGAGACGGCGCACAAGGTCAAGCGCTACCGCGACGACGCGCCGCTGTTCAGCCGCTTCCAGATCGAGCACCAGATCGAGACGGCCTTCAGCCGCACGGTCAACCTGCCTTCGGGCGGCGCGATCGTGATCGACCACACCGAGGCGCTGGTCTCGGTGGACGTCAACTCGGCACGTGCCACGCGCGGCAGCGACATCGAGGAAACCGCCACCCGCACCAACCTGGAAGCCGCCGATGAAATCGCGCGCCAGATGCGCCTGCGCGACCTCGGTGGCCTGATCGTCGTCGACTTCATCGACATGGAGGAGTCGAAGAACCGCCGCGAAGTGGAAACCCGGCTGCGCGACGCGCTGCGCCAGGACCGTGCCCGCGTCCAGTTCAGCTCGATCTCCAAGTTCGGCCTGCTCGAACTGAGCCGCCAGCGTCTGCGCCCGGCGCTCAGCGAAGGCAGCCACATCACCTGCCCGCGCTGCAACGGCACCGGCCACATCCGCGACACCGAATCCTCCGCGCTGCAGATCCTGCGCATGGTGCAGGAGGAGTCGATGAAGGAGAACACCGCCGCCGTGCACGTGCAGGTGCCGGTGGAGGTCACCTCCTTCCTGCTCAACGAGAAGCGCACCGAGATCACCAAGATCGAGCTGAAGCAGCGTGTCACCGTGCTGCTGGTGCCGAACAAGAACCTCGAGACGCCGAACTACCGCCTCGAGCGCCTGCGCCACGACGATCCGCGCCTGGAGAACCTGCAGGCCAGCTACACGATGATCGACGACGTCGAGGAAGAGGTCGGAATCACGCGTCGCGAGAAGGTCAAGGCCAAGCAGGAGCCGGTGATCAAGGGCATCCTGCCCGACGCGCCGGCACCGCAGCCCGAGCCGAAGCCGGAACCCGTGGCCGCCGCACCGGTGGCTGCGCCGGCACCCGCGCCGGTGGCGGCTGCTGCCCCGGCGGTGGCCGGCAGCGGCTTCTTCGGCTGGGTCAAGCGTTTCTTCGGTGGCGGCGAAGCTGCAGCCCCCGCGCCGGCACCGGCCGTGGCGGCGCCTGCACCGGCTGCCGAGCCGCGCAAGGAAGGCCGCGGTGAACGTGGTGGCCGGGGCGGCCGTGATGGCCGTCGCGGAGAACGTGGTGAGCGCGGCGAGCGTGGTGAAGCTCGCGCCGATGGTCGTGGCGGTCGTGAGGGCCGCGAAGGTCGCGATGGCCGTGGCCGCCGCAACGAGCGCGCCGAACGCCCCGAGGGCGAAGAGGCGCAGCAGCAGCCGCGTGCCGAAGGCGCGCCGCAGGAAGCGCGCGGCGAAGGCCGTCGCGGTGGCCGCGGCGAGCGCAGTGAACGTGGTGATCGCGCCGAACGTGGTGAGCGCCAGGAGCGTGGTGACCGGGCCGAACGTGGCGAGCGCCAGGAACGCCGTCCGGCGCCCGAGGCTGCCAGCGCCGAGGCGGTGCCGGTCCAGGCCTTCGTCGACACCGTGCCCGTCGCCGACGGCGCGGGCGAAGGCGGCGAGGCCCAGGGCGAGCGCAGCCGCCGCCGCCGTCGCGGCCGTGGTGGCCGCGACCGCGACGAGTCGCGTGCTGGCGAGGTGGGCAACGAACTGCTGAACGGCGAAACGCCCGTGGCGGCCGAAGGCGAAGCGACCGTCGACACCGCTGCGGTGAGCGAAGGTGCCGAGGCTGCGGCGGCTGGCGCCGAAGGCGAGGAGCGCGAAGGCGGCCGCCGCCGTGGCCGCGGGCGTGATCGCCAGCGCCGCGAGCGCCGTGAAGACGGCGCGCCGGTGAGCGCCGAAGGCGTCAATGGCGAGGAAGCGGCGCAGGCCGTGTCCGAGCCGGCGGCCGAACCCGAAGCACTGGTCGCGCCGATGGCCGAGGCCGCGCCTGTCGTGGTCGCCGAGCCGGTGGCCGTGGCCGCTGCGCCGGTGGTGGCACCGATCGTCGTGCCCGCGCCGGTCGCCGCGAAGGTCGAACCCTTCGTGCTGCCCGCAGATCAACTCAATGCAGTGGCCGAGCAGGCCGGGCTGCAGTGGGTGAACTCCGACGCCGAGAAGATCCGTGCCGTGCAGGAGGCGATGGCGCGCGAGCCGAAGCCGGTGCACGTTCCGCGCGAGCGCAAGCCGCTGGTGCGCATCGACGAAGGCCCGCTGGTGCTGGTCGAGACGCGCAAGGACCTGTCGCAGATCACGCTGCCGTTCGACAGCGCACGCTGAATCCGGCGCTCCTCCGAACAACGCCGCCGCGGCTCACGCCCGGCGGCGTTCGTGCTTTCAGGGCAGGCGTTCGAGCGAGCGCTGGTAGCCCGCGTCGTGCATCAGCTCCTCCCACGACAACGGGTGGCTCTGCGGCAGCAGCTTCAGGCGCCGCGCCTCGCTGTCCGGGTCGAGCTGCCAGCGGCCGTCGGCCAGCCCCTGCGCCATGCCGTCGAGCAGCGCATCGACCGCCTTGCCACCGTCGATCGACTGGTTGCACAGCAGCACCAGGTCGCAGCCGGCCGACAGCGCGATCGCCGCCGCCTCGGCATAGCTGACCTCGACGCCGCCGACGCGCCGTGCACCTTCCATGCTGAGGTCGTCGCTGAAGATCGCGCCGGTGAAGCCGAGCTGCTGGCGCAGGATCTCCTTCAGCCAGCGTGGCGAAAAGCCGGCGGGGTGCGCATCGACCTTCGGATAGATCACGTGCGCCGGCATCACGCTGACCAGGCTGGTCGACAGCCACTCGTACGGCCTGGCGTCGTCGGCGAGGATGGCCTTCAGGCTGCGCTTGTCGATCGGCACCTCGGTGTGGCTGTCGGCCTTCACGAAGCCATGGCCGGGGAAGTGCTTGCCGCAGTTGGACATGCCGGCGAGCAGCAGTCCATGCATCACGCTCTTGGCCAGCAGCGTGGCGACACGCGCATCGCGGTGGAAGGCACGGTCGCCGATCACGCCGCTGCCGCCGTGGTCGAGGTCGAGCACCGGGGTGAAGCTGAGGTCCACGCCGCAGGCGCGCAGTTCGGCGCCGAGCACGTGGCCGGCCGCGGTGGCGGCATCGGTAGCCGTCAGCGGGTCGTTCATCCACAGCTCGCCGAGCACGCGCATCGCCGGCAGGTGGGTGAAGCCATCGGTGCGGAAACGCTGCACACGACCGCCTTCGTGGTCGACGCAGATCAGCAGGTCGTGCCGGATCGCCTTGATCTCGGCGGTCAGTTCGACCAGCTGGCGCCGGTCGACCCAGTTGCGTGCGAACAGGATCAAGCCGCCGACCAGCGGGTGCGCAAGGCGGCGGCGGTCGTCGGCGTTCAGCGTGGTGCCGGCGATGTCGAGGATGACGGGAGCGTGGCTCATGGGCTGTCCAGGGTTTCGACCACGACGAAGCTCGCCGCGTAGTCGGTTTCGTCGGTGACGCTGACATGCGCACGCAGGCGGCGCGACGCGAACCACTCGGCCAGTGCACCGTGCAGGCGGATCTCGGGTTTGCCGCTGGCCGCCTTGACGATCTCGCAGTGGCGCCAGGTCATCGGCATGCGCATGCCCATGCCGATCGCCTTGGAGAACGCCTCCTTGGCCGAGAAGCGTGTCGCCAGGTAGCTGATGCCACGCGACTCGACCTTGGCGAGGCGGAAGCGGAACACTTCGATCTCGTGCGGCCCCAGCACCTTCTGCGCGAAGCGCTCGCCGCGGCGCGCGTAGGTCTCGCGCAGGCGGCGGATGTCGCAGATGTCCGTACCAACCCCGAAGATCATGCGAGCCTCAGGCGTACGCGCGGTGGATGCAGCGTTGATAGTCGCGCACCGTCTCGGCCAGGCCGAGTTCCAGCGCGTCGGCGATCAGCGCATGGCCGATCGACACCTCCTGCACGCCAGGCACGGCGCGCAGGAAGTCGCTCAGGTTGTCGCGGTTCAGGTCGTGGCCGGCGTTCAGGCCCAGGCCTTCGGCCAGCGCTGCCTGTGCCGCCGCGGTGAAGCCGGCCAGCACGGCCGCCTGCTGCGGCGTGCCGTGGGCGCGTGCGTAGCTTTCGGTGTAGAGCTCGACCCGGTCGGCGCCGGCCTCGCGCGCGCCGCGCATCTGTGCCGGCTCCGGGTCCATGAACAGGCTGACGCGCAGGCCCAGCGCCTTGCATTCGGCGACCAGCGGCGCAAGGCGCGCGTGGTCGTCGGGGAAGCGCCAGCCATGGTCCGAGGTCGGCTGGTCGACGCTGTCGGGCACGAAGGTCACCTGGTGCACCGGCAGGCCGCGCTCGACGAGGCCGCGCACCTCGTCCATCAGGTTGTGGAACGGGTTGCCCTCGATGTTGTACTCGGCCTGCGGCCAGGCCTTCAGCAGTTCGCCGAGGTCGCTGACGTCGTGCGGACGGATGTGCCGCTGGTCGGGCCGCGGGTGCACGGTGATGCCCTGGCAGCCGGCTTCCAGCGCCAGCGTCGCCGCGCGGGTCACGCTTGGGATGTCGAGCGCGCGCGTGTTGCGCAGCAGCGCGACCTTGTTGAGGTTGACCGACAGCGCGGTCAGGCCGCGGTGCGGATCGAGTCCGGTGGTGAGCAGTGGGTTCATCAGAGGCCCTGGACGTCGCGCATCACCTCGCGGGTGCGCAGTGCCGTGGAGCCGAGATGATAGTGAAGCAGCGCGCGCAGTTGCAGCTTCATCGCCGGCAGCGCCAGTGCGCAGGTCTGCTGCAAGGCCTCGAGGCTGCCGTGCGCCAGCGCCGCCTGTGCGCCGACCAGCAGCGCGCCGGGCAGGCCGGCTTCGTCGGCACGCGCCTCGGTGACGCCGGCCTCGGGCCGCAGCGCGTAGAGAGCCTGCGCGGCCAGCGGCTGCTGCGTCAGCGTGGCGATGCCGAGGTCCGGCAGCAGGCCGATCTCCTTCAAGAGCGTCAGCTCGAAGGCACGCAGCGCGGCCTGCGTGCGCTCGTCCTCGCCGGCGCCGAGGCCGGGCAGCGTCTGCGCATAGGCATCGAACAGCGCCGGGTGCGGGTCGTGGCGGGCCAGCAGCTTCATCAGCAGTTCGTTGAGGTAGAAGCCGCTGAACAGCGCCGCGCCGGCGAGCATCGCCGGGCCGCCGGCCCATTCGGCCTGGCGCAGCGTCTGGATGTCGCTGGCCCCCTCGCCTTCAGGCAGCCGGCCGAGCGAGACGTTGATGCGCTGGAACGGCAGCAGCACCGCGCGCAGGTTGGAATGCGGCTTCTTCGCGCCCTTGGCGACCGCGGCGACACGGCCCTGGCTGCGCGTGAACAGGTCGAGGATCAGGCTGGACTCGCTCCAGTCGTAGCGGTGCAGCACATAGGCCGCCAGCGGCGCCGCGCCGCGCGCCGTCGCCATCGGGTCACTCGTAGCCGTAGCTGCGCAGATGGTCCTCGTCGGCCGCCCAGCCCGAACGCACCTTGACGAACAGCTCGAGGAAGACCTTGGCGTCCATCAGCGTCTCGAGCTCCTGGCGGGCCTCGGAGCCGATGCGCTTCAGGCGCTCGCCGCCGGCGCCGATGATCATGCCCTTGTGGGCGTCGCGCTCGACGACGATCGACGCAGCGATGCGGCGCAGGTTGCCCTCTTCCTCGAACTTGTCGATCACGACGGTCGAGGTGTAGGGCAGTTCGTCGCCGGTCAGGCGGAACAGCTTCTCGCGGATGATCTCGCTGGCCAGGAAGCGCTCGCTGCGGTCGGTCAGCGCGTCCTCCTCGTAGAACCAGCCCTGCTCGGGCAGGTAGGGTTCGACGATCTGCAGCAGGCGCTCGACGTCGGCTGGCTTCTTCGCCGACAGCGGCACGAACTCGGCGAAGGCATGGCGGTCCTGCATGCCCTTCAGCCACGGCGCCAGCTCGGCGCGGCGGTGCACGGCGTCGAGCTTGTTGGCGATCAGGAACACCGGCTTGCTGACCAGGCCGTCGCCCTGGATCAGCGACAGCACCTTGGCATCGTCCAGCCCGAAGCGGCCGGCCTCGACGACGAACAGCACCACGTCGACGTCGGCCAGCACGCCCTGTACCGTGCGGTTCAGCGTGCGGTTCAGCGCTGCGCCATGGCGCGTCTGGAAGCCAGGCGTGTCGACGAAGACGAACTGCGTGCCGCCGACCGTGCGGATGCCGGTGATGCGGTGCCGCGTGGTCTGCGCCTTGGCCGAGGTGATGCTGATCTTCTGGCCGACCAGCGCGTTGAGCAGTGTCGACTTGCCGACGTTGGGCCGGCCGACGATGGCGATCAGTCCGCAGCGCTGCGCCGCGGAAGGCTCGTCGTCAGGGGTGGTATCGCTCATGAACGCAGGGGGCCGCCGGGGCGGTCGCTGGCCTTCAGCACGTCGAGCATCCGGCGTGCGGCTTCCTGCTCGGCCTGGCGGCGCGAACGGCCCTCGCCGGCCTGCGTGAGCCCGAGCGCCGGCACCACGCATTCGACCTCGAAGGTTTGCGCATGGGCCTGGCCGCGCGTCGCGGCGATGCGGTAGGTCGGCACCGGCAGGCGGCGCGCCTGCAGCCATTCCTGCAGTTCGGTCTTCGCGTCCTTGGCCCAGCCGCCGATCTCGGTACTGGCGATCACCTCGCCGAACAGGCGCTGCACCAGTGCGCGCGCCGCATCGAAGCCGGCGTCGAGGAACACCGCGCCGATCACCGCTTCGAGCGCGTCGGCCAGGATGGAGGCACGCTGCGCACCGCCACCGCGCGCCTCGCCCTCGGACAGGCGGACCACGTCGGGCAGGCCGAGCTGCAGCGCCATGCGGTGCAGGCTGTCCTCACGCACCAGGTGGGCGCGCACACGCGTCAGGTCACCCTCGTCGGAGCCGGCGAAACGCTCGAACAGCAGGCTGGACACGGCCAGGCTGAGCACGGCGTCACCGAGGAATTCGAGGCGCTCGTTGTGGTCGGCACCGAAACTGCGATGCGTCAGCGCGCGGCCCAGCAGGGCCGGCTGCCGGAAGCGGTGGCCGATGCGGGCCTGGAGGTCGTCGATTGATTGGTCCATCGGTAGCTTGTGTCGGGCCGCGAAGCCCGGGATGGCCCCCGCTGCGCTACTTCTTCGAGCGCCCCTCGTACTTGATGAGCAGGTAGACCGGCGCGACGAGCTCGATCTCCTTGTCGTAGGCGAAGCTCACCACGACCTGCTCGTTCTCCTTGGTGATCTGCAGGTCCTTGCCGCCGATCGAGCTGATCGAGTACTCGATCTGCTTCTGCTTCTCGAACGCGTTGCGGATCTCCGGCACCGTGCCGCCGCCTTCCTTGGCGATCTTGTCGACCGCGCGCTGGATCGTGTAGAACTCGTTGACCGTCGGCAGCACGCGCATCACCACCAGCGCGGTCATGCCGATCAGGATGGCCCAGAACATCAGCCCGAACAGGGTGACGCCACGCTGGCGCTGTCTCGATGCAAACTTTCCGGTCATGCGTTCATGCTCCCGTCGTGAACCCCGTGCCCCGGCGCGTCAGTGGAACGAGCCGATGCGCTTCGGGTTGCCGAAGTTCATCCACACGAAAAATGCCTTGCCGACGATGTTCTCGTCGGGCACGAAGCCCCAGTAGCGCGAATCTTCCGAGTTGTCGCGGTTGTCGCCCATCATGAAATAGTGACCCTCGGGCACCTTGCAAGTCACGCCCTCGGCACTGTAGCGGCAGTTGTCGCGGAATGGGAAGGCATAGGCGCCGTCCGCGCCGAAGGGGCGTTGCGCCTGCAGGTTGACCAGGATGCGGTGCTCGACGTCGCCGAGCTTCTCCTTGAACTCGGGGAAGTAGCGCAGCGAATCCTCGTCGTAGAAGCCCGGCGGCGGCAGCGCCTCCAGCGGCACTTCCTTGCCGTTGACCGACAGCTTCTGGTTGCGGAACGTGATCTCGTCGCCGGGCAGGCCGACGACACGCTTGATGTAGTCGACGCTGGTATCGCGCGGGAAGCGGAACACCATCACGTCGCCGCGCTTCGGGTCGTTGTTGGCGATGATCTTCTTGTTGATCACCGGCAGGCGCACGCCGTAGTGGTACTTGTTCACCAGGATCAGGTCGCCGACCAGCAGCGTCGGGATCATCGAGCCGGACGGGATCTTGAACGGCTCGAACAGGAAGGAGCGCAGCAGGAACACCGCCAGGATCACCGGGAACAGGCCGGCCGTCCAGTCCAGCCACCAGGGCTGCATCAGCAGCTTCTCGCGCGCCGGGGCCAGGTCGGTGTCGACCTTGGTGATGCCCTGGGCGGCCAGTTGCGCGCGCCGTGCGGCGTCCTGCTCCTCCAGCGTCTTCGCGGCGGCAGCGCGGCGCGGCGCGAAATGGAAACGCTCGGCCAGCCAGTAGGCCAGCGTCACCACGCTGAGGATGAACAGCAGCAGCGAGAAGTTTCCCGTCCACTTGCCGAGATACCAGCCCCCCAGGTACAGCGCGAGCGCGCCGTACAGCACACCGGTCAGATAACCCATCAGTCGTCCACCTGCAGGATGGCCAGAAACGCCTCCTGCGGCACCTCGACGGAACCGATCTGCTTCATGCGTTTCTTGCCCGCCTTCTGTTTTTCGAGCAGCTTGCGCTTGCGGGTGATGTCGCCGCCGTAGCACTTGGCGAGCACGTTCTTGCGCAGCGCCTTGATTGTCTCACGCGCGATGATGTTGGCGCCGATGGCGGCCTGCACCGCCACGTCGTACATCTGACGGCTGATCAGCTCGCGCATCTTGGTCACCACGGCGCGGCTGCGGTACACGCTCTGCGCGCGGTGCACGATGATCGACAGCGCGTCGACCTTGTCGCCGTTGAGCAGGATGTCGACCTTGACGACGTCCGACGCCCGGTACTCCTTGAACTCGTAGTCCATCGAGGCGTAGCCGCGCGACACGCTCTTCAGCTTGTCGAAGAAGTCCAGCACGATCTCGGCCAGCGGCATCTCGTAGGTCAGCATGACCTGGCGGCCGTGGTAGGCCATGTTGATCTGGTTGCCGCGCTTCTGGTTGGCCAGGGTCATCACCGGGCCGACGTAGTCCTGCGGCATATACAGGTGCACGGTGACGATGGGCTCGCGGATCTCCTTGATGCGGCCCTGGTCCGGCATCTTGGACGGGTTCTCGACCTGCAGCACCGTGCCGTCGTTGAGCTCGACCTCGTAGACGACGCTGGGCGCGGTGGTGATCAGATCCTGGTCGAACTCGCGCTCCAGCCGTTCCTGCACGATCTCCATGTGCAGCAGGCCGAGGAAGCCGCAGCGGAAGCCGAAGCCCAGCGCCTGGCTGACTTCCGGCTCGTACTGCAGCGACGAGTCGTTCAGCTTGAGCTTCTCCAGCGCGTCGCGCAGCTGGTCGTACTCGCTGGCTTCGGTCGGGTACAGGCCGGCGAAGACCTGCGGCTTGATCTCCTTGAAGCCCGGCAGCGGCTCGCTGGCGACGCCCAGGTTGTTGGGCAGCTTCTTTTCCAGCGTGATCGTGTCGCCGACCTTGGCGGCCTGCAGTTCCTTGATGCCGGCGATCACGAAGCCGACCTCGCCGGCGTTCAGCGACTCGCGCGACAGCGACTTCGGCGTGAACACGCCGAGCTGCTCGACGCCGTAGACCGCGTCGCTGGCCATCAGGCGGATGCGCTCGCCCTTGCTCAGCGAGCCGTCGACCACCCGCACCAGCATCACGACGCCGACGTAGTTGTCGAACCAGCTGTCGATGATCATCGCGCGCAGCGGCGCGTCGGGCTTGCCGCGCGGCGCCGGCATGCGCGCGATCACCGCCTCGAGGATGTCGTCGATGCCCTCGCCGGTCTTGGCGCTGCACGGGATCGCGTGGTCGGCGTCGATGCCGATCACATCCTCGATCTCCTCCTTGGCGCGCTCCGGGTCGGCCTGGGGCAGGTCCATCTTGTTGAGCACCGGCACCACCTCGACGCCGAGCTCGATGGCGGTGTAGCAGTTGGCCACCGTCTGCGCCTCGACACCCTGGCTGGCGTCGACGACCAGCAGCGCGCCCTCGCAAGCCGACAGCGAGCGGCTGACCTCGTAGCTGAAGTCGACGTGCCCCGGCGTGTCGATCAGGTTCAGGTTGTAGGTGCGGCCATCGCGCGCGGTGTACTGCAGCGCCGCGGTCTGCGCCTTGATCGTGATGCCGCGCTCGCGCTCGATGTCCATCGAGTCGAGCACCTGCGCCTCCATCTCGCGGTCGGACAACCCGCCGCAACGCTGGATCAGCCGATCGGCCAGCGTGCTCTTGCCGTGGTCGATGTGGGCAATGATGGAGAAGTTGCGGATGTGGTCCATGAACTGCGGAGCGCGAGCCTCAGGCAAAACACACAACGGCAATGCCGTTGCGGAGGAGACTCATATCGCGAAGCGATGTGAAGCCGCGAAGCGGCGTGTCGAAGCCAAAAAAAAGGCACGTCGAAAGAGTGACGCGCCTTCCAACAAAACGTATGGCAACTGCTTGTTGGGCCTTCATTGTAGCCAAAAGCACCCAGCGCAAGACCGCGCCAATCCTCGATTTCTGCCCGTTGCGACGTCCCAACAGCAGATTTCGTCAACAGGTTATCCACAATGCCTTGTGGATCTCCTGGGGATAGCTGGAACGCTCCTACTTTGTTGATTGGATCAGCGAAAGAGGGCCCGCTCCAGGCTCGATTCTAACGCTTGGCGCCAGCAATCAAGCCTGTCTGGCGTTGTTGGCGTCCACTGACTTACCACGATCCGAGAAGCCCCTGAACATGAGCTCTCGCGGCCGGAGATCACTGCAGATCACTTGCCACATTGTGGAAAGACCCCCGTCCACAGTCGGTTGACAGGCCGGTCCGCGGGTCGCCCACGGCGATCGTCGCCGACCGCTCAGCGGGTCGGACGGATGATCAGGAAGTTGACCGTGTCGCCGCGTCGCACCAGTGCCGTCACCGCGCGCGACTTGTCGAGCTTGGCCACCACCGACTCGAACTGGCGCGCGCTGGTGATCTCGGTGTTATCCAGCGACAGGATCACGTCGCCTTCGCGCAGGCCGGCACGCGCCGCAGCGCCATCCGCGACCTCGACACGCACGCCGTTCTTCAGCTTCAGTTCGCGCTTCTGCGCCTCGCTCAGGTCGGACACGCCGATGCCCAGCGTGGTGGCGGTGGCCTGCGGCTTGGTCTCGGCCTGCGCGGTGCGCGGCGCACGGTCAGGCTCGACCTCGGCCACGACGACGCCCAGGTCCTTGTAGGCACCACGGCGGAACACCTGCAGCGTCGCCTTGCTGCCCGGCTTCACGCCGCCGACGATGCGCGGCAGGTCGCCGGAGCGCTCGACGGTCTTGCCGTCGAAGCGGGTGATGATGTCGCCCGCTTCGACGCCCGCCTTCTCGGCCGGCCCGCCGGCCTCGACGCTGCGCACCAGCGCGCCGGTGGGCTTGCCCAGGCCGATGGACTCGGCGACTTCCTTGGTGACCTGGTCGATGCTGACGCCGATGCGGCCGCGGCTGACACGCCCGGTCGTCTTGAGCTGTTCGGCCACACGGGTGGCTTCGTCGATCGGGATCGCGAACGAGATGCCCATGTAGCCGCCGGAACGGCTGTAGATCTGCGAGTTGATGCCGACCACCTCGCCGCGCATGTTGATCAGCGGCCCGCCGGAATTGCCGGGGTTGATCGCGACGTCGGTCTGGATCAGCGGCAGGAACTCGCCGGTGTCGCGCGCCTTCGCGCTGACGATGCCGGCGGTGACGGTGTTCTCCAGCCCGAACGGCGAGCCGATCGCGATGACCCATTCGCCGACGCGCAGGCGGCCCACATCGCCGATGCGCACGGTCGGCAGGCCGGTGGCCTCGATCTTCACCAGCGCCACGTCGGAACGGCGATCGGCGCCGATGACGCGGGCCTTGAACTCGCGCTTGTCGGTCAGCGTGACGAACACCTCGTCGGCGCCGTCGATGACGTGCGCATTGGTCATCACGTAGCCGTCGGCGCTGAGCACGAAGCCGGAGCCGACGCCGCGCTGCTGCGGTTCGCCGTCTGGCTGCTGCGGGCGCTGGCCGCGCGGCGACGGCTGGTTGGGGATCGGCAGGCCGAAGCGCCGGAAGAACTCCAGCATGTCCTCGTCCATCTCGGGCGAGACGCCGCTGCGCGCCGAGCGACGCTCGGTGGTGCGGATATTGACCACCGCCGGGCCGACGCGCTCGGCCAGATCGGCGAACTCGGGCAGGGCCTGCGCCTGCACGGGGCGCACGACGGCCACCCCGGCGACGGCGACGACGAGACTGGCGAAGGCGACGACGAAGCTGCGGCGCGCCGCCATCGTGACGGAATCAGGCGATTGGGTGGTCATGGTTCGAGAGCCTCAGTACGAAACGCGGCCGGCAGGCCACTTCACTTCTTGCGTTCGAGCGCGTTGGCGAACATCAGCAGAGTCGGCGGCGGGACATCGCCAACGACCGTGATCCACCAGTCGCCGTGGCGACGCATCAGGGTCTGCGTCGCGCCGACGGCGGTGCGGATCGAACGCTGGTGACGGCTCGCATCGAAGCGCTCGATGAACACCGACACGTAGGTCAGGCCGTCGGAGTAGATGGCCTGCAGCACCTGTTCGGCAGAGCCCTCCTGCGGGTTGGACGTCGGCGACTCCATCGGTCGCCGCACGCAGCTGACTTCGCGGAAGCCCGGCACGAGCTGGCGCATGGCCCAGCCCTCGGCTTCCATGCGCGTGGGCGTCAGCGACGCGCGGATGACGCGGTAGCCCTCGAGCTTGCGCATCGGCCCGGTGACGCTGTCGAACTGCGGCTTGACGCCGATCGTGACCTCGGAGAACGCCGAGGTCTCGATCACCTCGCTGCGGTCGTTGAGCACATCGGAGCGCAGCAGCAGGCCCGAGGTCTTGTCCGACCACAGCCGGTAGCCGAAGCGGTGCGCGTCGCGTGGCTGGACCAGCAGCACGTTGGCCTCGCGCCCGGCGATGCGTTCGCCGCCCTGCGGGTTGACATCGTAGAACTCGGCCAGCCGGTCCACGCCTCCCTGCAGCAGTGCCGGGAAGCTGGTCATGGTCTGCGCCTGCTCGATCAACGCGACGCGGGTGGTCGGCCACAGCGTCTGCACCAGGTCGTTGTGGCGGAACACGTGGCGCGCCTGGCCGTCGAGCGACTCGATGCGTTCGTACTGGTTGTTGCCTTCGCAGTAGTGGGCGATGCGCGCGCTCGAGACGGCGCCACCGCCACTGACGACGAAGGTGCCCTGGAAGTTCTGCCGCGCCGCTGCTTCGTGGATGCGCGTCAGCCAGGCACGGACGTCACGCGGCTCGGCGGCAGACGATGCCGGCGCCCCCGCGGCGGAGACAAAACCGCAGAACGCGCCGAGGAGGGTCAGCGCAATGATCGGTCGAAGCAGCATGGGGTGGGGGCGGTACCGTTCGAGCCAGATCAGCGCTTGGAGGCGTCGGTGGTGGCGCTGCGCAGGAACGCGGACGGCACCCCGAGCGCCGAAGCCCCTGCGAAGTTCTTGTGGGCGGCGAGGTAGCGGTCCAGGCGGGCATCGCGGATCACCTTGCCGTCGGTCACGAAGGTGGCCTGCTCGACACCGCCATCGGCGCTCGCCACGACCGGAACGACCGCCGGCGGTGCGCTGGCCAGGGCCGGCACCGGTTGCGGCGCCGGCTCGCGGGTGACGACCAGCACGCCGGCGACGGCGACGAAGCCGGCGGCGACGGCCGCACCGGCATGCCAGCGGCGCAGGCGGCGGCCGTTCGCCACCATCAGCCCGGCGGCGGCCGGGGCGGCCTGCGGCGCCAGCACCACCGGCTCGTCGGACAAGCGCTCGCGCAAGCGCTGCAGGAAGGCCTCGTCGCGCGCCGGCGGCGAGGCCAGATCGTCGGAACGCATCACGTCGCCGATCAGCTGGTAGGCATGCCAGGTCTGGCGGGAAACCGCATCGCCGCGCCAGGCTGCGCAGGCACGACGGACGTCTTCGGAGGCCAACTCGCCGTCGACCAGCGCCGACAAGTGCTCATCGCCGCCGGAAACCATGGACTGTTCACTGGACATCATCGACTCCAAACCACTCCCCGCCCCTCACCACCGCTCGCCTTCGCGCGTGTCGAGCAGCGGCCGAAGCCGCAGCGCTATCGCCTCGCGCGCCCGGAAGATGCGCGAGCGCACCGTTCCGATCGGGCAGTTCATCAATTCGGCGATCTCCTCGTAGCTCAGCCCTTCGATCTCGCGCAGGGTGATCGCCTGCCGGAGATCCTCGGACAACGCCTCGATCGCGGAGTTCACCACCGTGGCGATCTCCTTGCTGGCCAGGACGGCGTCGGGGGTTTCGCCGTCGCTTAGTTCATTTTCGACGCGCGAAGTTTCGTCGTCGTCGTCACGGGAGGCGAGCGCGGATTCCGTCACGATCGGATCGCGCTTGAGGTCGACCAACGCCTTCTTGGCCGTGTTCACGGCGATCCGGTACAGCCAGGTGTAGAAAGCGCTCTCGCCGCGGAACTGCCCGATCGCGCGGTAGGCGCGGATGAAGGTCTCCTGGGCGATGTCGGGCACCAGGTCGACGTCGCGCACCATGCGGCCAATCAGGCGCTCGATGCGGCGCTGGTACTTCACCACCAGCATCTCGAACGCTCGCACGTCGCCCTGCTTGACTCGTTCGATCAGCGGTGCGTCGGCGTCGTTGGGATTCATGCGGGCGGGTGGGCGGTGGCCTGCGCCGAGGGGCCAGCCGGGTCGGAGCGCGGCGAATATACCGCACGGCGCAGCGCGGACCAGTCGTGTGGCGACCGGCCACGGCCGAGCAGCAGCCAGGCGCTACTCGCCCCGGGCCGCCGCGCGACGCCGCGGCGGAACCGCAGCAGCAGCCAACCACCTGCATCGATGGCCAGCGACAGTGAGCCTTCGCACTCCTGGACGCCATTCGATGCCGGTTCCTTCAGGAACCAGGCCTGCCCGTCCCAGCGCAACTCGCCGGCGGACAGCGGGCGCCAGCCGATCGTGAGCAGCCATCCGGCCATCGCCACCGGCACACAGCCGAGCAGCGTCCCCGCTTCGCGCGTCCAGAGGGTCAGCACCCAGACCGCCAGCGTCAGCCCCACCATGAGGTGCAGCAGCAGCCACGCCGGCCGCCACCCCGTCGGCAGGCTGACCGGGAAGTTCGTCGAAGCGGTCACGCGCCGGGCCCCGCAGCGCGAGGCGAGATCAGGCGCGACGGAACACCAGCGTCCCGTTGGTGCCGCCGAAGCCGAAGTTGTTCTTGACGGCGTAGTCCATCTTCATCGTCCGCGCCTCGTTGGCGCAGTAGTCCAGGTCGCACTCGGGATCCTGGTTGAAGATGTTGATGGTCGGCGGCGACACCTGGTGGTGCAGCGCCAGCACGGTGAACACCGACTCGATGCCGCCGGCGCCGCCCAGCAGGTGGCCGGTCATCGACTTGGTCGAGTTGACCACCAGCTTCTTCGCGTGGTCGCCGAAGGCCAGCTTGATCGCGTTGGTCTCGTTGACGTCGCCCAGCGGCGTCGAGGTGCCGTGCGCGTTCAGGTACTGCACCTGGTCGGCGTTGACGCCGGCGTTGCGCAGCGCGGCGCGCATCGACCGCTTCGGGCCGTCGACGTTCGGTGCGGTCATGTGGAACGCATCGGCGCCCATGCCGAAGCCGGACAGTTCGGCGTAGATCTTCGCGCCGCGGCGCTTGGCGTGTTCGTACTCCTCGAGCACCAGCACGCCGCCACCCTCGCCGAGCACGAAACCGTCGCGGTCCTTGTCCCACGGACGCGACGCCGTCGCCGGATCGTCGTTGCGAGTGGACAGCGCCCGCGCCGCCGCGAAGCCGCCGATGCCCAGCGGCGAGACGGTGGACTCCGCGCCGCCGGCGATCATCACGTCGGCGTCGCCGTATTCGATCAGCCGGCCCGCTTCGCCGATGCAGTGCAGGCCGGTGGTGCAGGCCGTCACGATGGCGAGGTTCGGCCCCTGGAAGCCGAAGTGGATCGACACATGCCCGGAGATCATGTTGATGATCGAGGCCGGCACGAAGAACGGCGAGATGCGGCGCGGCCCGCGGGCGGTGTATTCGCCGTTGGTCTGCTCGATCATCGGCAGGCCGCCGATCCCCGAGCCGACGAGGCAGCCGATGCGTTCGGCCGCTTCTTCGCTGAGCGCGTCGTTGGTCGGCAAGCCCGCGTCACGCACCGCCTGGATCGACGCCGCCATCCCGTAGTGGATGAAGGTGTCCATGTGGCGCGCTTCCTTGCCGGGGATGTAGTCCTCGACATTGAAGCCCTTGACCTCGCCAGCGAACTTGCAGGCGAAGGCCGAGGCATCGAAACGCGTGATGTTCGCGATGCCGGTGCGCCCGGCGATCAGGTTCGCCCAGCCTTCGGCCACCGTGTTGCCCACGGGGCTGATCAGGCCGAGCCCGGTGACGACGACGCGGCGGCGGCTCATGCGCGGTGCGGATGCATGGAACGCGGAAACAGGCTCGCCCTCAGGCGGCCTTCTGGTGCTTGACGGCGTAGTCGATCGCCAGCTGCACGGTCGTGATCTTCTCGGCTTCTTCGTCCGGGATCTCGATGCCGAACTCGTCCTCGAGGGCCATCACCAGTTCCACCGTGTCCAGCGAATCGGCGCCGAGATCGGCCACGAATGCTTTTTCGTTGGACACATCGGCTTCGGGCACACCCAACTGCTCGGCGATGATCTTCTTGACTCGTGCTTCGATGTCGCTCATGACTCCTCCGGGAGTGTTTACGGAAAACAGGGCGGGATTCTAAGGCTTGGCCGGGCGGCGCCGCGGACGCCCCGCGGCGGCCTTTTCAGGCCATGTACATGCCGCCATTGACGTGCAGCTCGGTGCCGGTCACGTAGCCGGCGCCGGGCGAGGCGAGGAAGGCCACCGCGTGCGCGATCTCGTCGGCCTGGCCGAGCCGGCCGACCGGGATCTGCGCCAGCAGCGCGGCCTTCTGCGCCTCGGGCAGCGAGTGCGTCATGTCGGTGGCGATGAAGCCCGGCGCGACGCAGTTGACGGTGATGCCGCGGCTGCCGAGTTCGCGCGCCAGAGAGCGTGTCATGCCGGCCACGCCGGCCTTGGCCGCCGCGTAGTTGGCCTGGCCGGGGTTGCCGCTGGCACCGACCACCGAGGTGATGTTGACGATGCGGCCGTAGCGCTGCTTCATCATCGGCTTGATCGCCGCACGGCTGGCACGGAAGACGGCCTTGAGGTTGGTGTCGACCACCGCATCCCAGTCCTCGTCCTTCATTCGCATCGACAGCGTGTCGCGCGTGATGCCGGCGTTGTTGACCAGCACCTGCAGGCCGCCGTGCTGCTTGACGATGGCGTCGATCGCGGCGTCGAGCGCAGCGGCGTCGGTGACGTCGAGCTTCAGGCCGCTGCCGCCGTGCGGCGCGAGCGCCTCGCCGATCGCCGCGGCACCGCTGTCGGTGGTCGCCGTGCCGATGACCTTCATGCCCTGGGCGGCGAGCGCCATCGCGATGGCGCGGCCGATGCCGCGCGAGGCACCGGTGACCAGCGCGACCTGGCCGTTCGTCGTCACCTCGCTCATGCCAGCATCCCCTTGGCCTCGGCCAGCGTGGCCGGGTCGAGCACGTTGCCGACGACCAGTTCGGCGTCGATGCGCTTGGCCAGGCCGGCCAGCACCTTGCCGGGCCCGCATTCGAACAGGTGGGTGGCGCCGCGCGCGCGGATCGCCTGCACGACCTCGACCCAGCGCACCGGGCCGAAGGCCTGGCGGTACAGCGCCTCGCGGATCGCGTCGGGCTCGCTCTGCACGGCCACGTCGATGTTGTTGACGACGGGAATCTGCGGCGCGCGCAGCGCTACCGACACCAGGCGCTCCTTCAGCCGCTCGGCGGCCGGCTTCATCAGCGCGCAATGGAAAGGCGCCGACACCGGCAGCGGCAAGGCGCGCTTGGCACCGCGCCCCTTCAGCGCCTCGCAGGCCTGGTCGACCGCGCCCTTGGTGCCGGCGATCACCGTCTGCTTCGGATCGTTGTAGTTGGCCGCCGAAACCGGCTCGCCGACCGCAGCCGCCACTTCGGCGCAGGTGCTGCGCACCACCTCGGCATCGAGGCCGAGGATCGCCGCCATCGCGCCGACACCCACCGGCACCGCGTCCTGCATGGCCTGCGCACGGAAGCGCACCAGCGGCAGCGCCTCGGCCAGCGTCAACGCGCCGGCTGCCACCAACGCGCTGTACTCGCCCAGCGAATGGCCAGCGACGACCGCCGGAACGCGGCCGGTCTCGGCGATCCAGGCGCGGTAGCAGGCCACCGCCGCGGCCAGCATCACCGGCTGCGTGTTGGTGGTCAGGTCGAGCTGCTCCTTCGGGCCGGTGTGGATCAGCGCACCGACGTCTTCGCCGAGCGCCGCGGAAGCCTCGGCCAGCGTGTCGCGCACGGCGGGGTGGTCACCCCACGCGTCGAGCATGCCGACGGTCTGCGAGCCCTGGCCCGGGAACACGAATGCGAAGCTGGTCATCGCGCTTGTCTCTCTGTGTGTTGTCGTCTTCGGCCGCAGCGAGCCGACTGTCAGAAGTCGAGCAGCACCGCGCCCCAGGTGAAGCCGCCGCCCACGCCTTCGAGCATCACGGTGTCGCCCCGCTTGACCTGGCCCTGGCGCACCGCCACGTCTAGCGCCAGCGGGATCGAGGCGGCCGAGGTGTTGCCGTGCTCGTCGACGGTGACGACCAGCTTGTCCATCGGCAGCTTCAGCTTGCGCGCCGTGCCCTGCATGATGCGGATGTTGGCCTGGTGCGGAATCAGCCAGTCGATGTCGGCATCGCTGCGGCCGGCCTTGGCCAGCACCGCGCGCGCGGCGCTCTCCAGCACGCCGACGGCGAGCTTGAAGACCGCCTGGCCGTCCATCTTCAGCAGCGGATCGCCGGTCACCTGGCCGCCCGACACCGTGCCCGGCACACAAAGGATCTCGACGTGGCGCCCATCGGCGTGCAGTTCGCTGGCCAGGATGCCCGGCGTGTCGCTGGCTTCCAGCACCACCGCGCCGGCGCCGTCGCCGAACAGTACGCAGGTGGTGCGGTCCTTGAAGTCGAGGATGCGCGAGAACACTTCCGAGCCGATCACCAGCGCTCGCGTCGCCGCGCCGCTGCGGATCATCGAGTCGGCCACCGTGAGGCCGTAGACGAAGCCGGAGCACACCGCCTGCACGTCGAAGGCGGCGCCGCCGAAGGCACCGAGCTTGCGTTGCACGATGCACGCCGTCGACGGGAACACCATGTCCGGCGTCGAGGTCGCGACGATGATCAGGTCGATGTCTTCGGCCTTGCGGCCGGCGGCCTCGAGCGCATGGCGCGCGGCGTGCACGGCGAGGTCGCTGCAAGCCACCTCGGGGGCGGCGAAATGGCGCGCGCGGATGCCGGTGCGTTCGACGATCCACTCGTCGGAGGTCTCGATGCCGTCACGGGCCAGGCGCGCGGCCAGCGCCTCGTTCGTCAGCCGGTCCGGCGGCAGGTAGCTGCCGGTGCCGGTGATGCGGGAGAAACGCGGGGTCGGGTTGCTCATCGTGAAGCGGCCAGCGCCGGCGGTTCGGTCTGAGGCTCCGCGCTCGGCGCCGGCATTGCGGCCAGCGTCTCGAGGATGCGGTCGTGCACGCGGTCGAGCAGGCGGTTGCGCGCCGCATCATAAGCCCGGTTCAGCGCGGTCTGGAAGGCGAAGGCATCGGCCGAGCCGTGGCTCTTGAACACCAGGCCGCGCAGGCCCAGCAGCGCCGCGCCGTTGTAGCGGCGGTGGTCGACTCGCGCCTTGAAATGGTTCAGCACCGGCAGCGCCACCAGCGCGGCGAGCTTGGTGAAGGCGTTGCGCGTGAACTCCTGCTTGATGAAGTTCGACAGCATCGAGGCCAGGCCCTCGGCCGTCTTCAGCGCGACGTTGCCGACGAAGCCGTCGCAAACGACGATGTCGGTGGTGCCCTTGAAGATGTCGTTGCCTTCCACGTTGCCGTGGAAGTTCAGGTGGCCGCTGGCGGCGGCGGCGCGCAGCAGTTCACCGGCCTGCTTGATCGTCTCGCTGCCCTTGATCGCCTCTTCGCCGATGTTGAGCAGCCCGACGCTGGGCTCGTCCTTGCCCTCGACGGCGGCGACCAGCGCACTGCCCATCACCGCGAACTGCAGCAGGTGGTCGGCGCTGCAGTCGACGTTGGCGCCGAGATCGAGCACGGTGGTGTAACCGTCGCGCTCGTTGGGCATCACCGAGGCGATCGCCGGGCGGTCGATGCCCTCCAGCGTCTTCAGCACGTAGCGCGAGACGGCCATCAGCGCGCCGGTGTTGCCGGCGGAGACGCAGGCCTGCGCGGCGGCCTGGCCGTCGTCGCCGGCCTTGACCTGGGAGACGGCCACACGCAGCGAAGAGTCCTTCTTGCGGCGCAGCGCGACCTCGACCGGGTCGTCCATCTCGACGACCTCGCTGGCCGCAACGATGGTGCAGCGCGGCCAGCCGACGGCAGGCGCCAGCGCGTCGGCCTTGCCGACGAGGATCAGGTGGGCTTCGGGGTGCGCATCCAGGAAGGCCCGGCACGCCGGCAGCGTGACCGATGGCCCATGGTCGCCGCCCATGCAATCGACGGCGAGCGTCACCCGCTCCAGTACAGCGGTGTTCATGTCAGACCGGGGAGCGGGCAACCCGCGCCGCAGCCACGACGCGTCAGGCGTCGGCCTTGGTCTTCAGGACCTTGCGGCCGCGGTAGAAGCCGGTCGGGCTGATGTGGTGACGCAGGTGCGTCTCGCCGGTGGTCGGCTCGATCGCGGTGCCGGGCGCCGCCACGGCATTGTGCGAGCGGTGCATGCCGCGCTTCGACGGCGACTTCTTGTTCTGCTGAACGGCCATGGAATTCTCCTGTGTGGCGGGACTGGTCAAGCCGGCCCCGGCGGGAGCACTTCCCGCACGATACCCGCGATGCCTGTCGATCGCCGGCTGGCGATTCTGGAAGGCATTCGATGAAAAGCCCGCGATTCTAGCATGCGCGGCCGGGTCAACCGGGCTGCGGTCTCAGTGAGAGGGCTTGCCCTTGAGCACCGCCAGCGCCGCGAACGGGTTCGGGCGCTCTTCCAGCGGCTCATCCACGGCCTCCGGCGCCACCAGCGGCTGCGGACAGTCGTCGTGGCGCGGCACCAAAGGCAGCGCCAGGATCAGCTCGTCCTCTACAAGCTCCTTGAGATCGAGCGCGCGAGTGAGCACCAACACGTCGTCCTCGCTGTCGGCATCGATCTCGGCAGCGGTGGCCTCGTCCGGTGCGAACTGGAAGCTGCGCTGCGCCTGCAACTCGGCCCCGACAGGCTGCAGACAGCGCTGGCACTCGAGTTGGATCCGCGCCTGCGCACCGACGTGCAGCCACACCTGTGCGGGGCCGCCACGCACCGGTCGCAGCTCGCCACGGGCCTGCCAGTCCACGGCGTCGGCGTCGCCCGGCCGCGCCTCGGGATGTGCCGACTCGCACAGCCGATCGAGCGCCGACAGGGGCCATTGCCCGGCCAGTTCGTCGCCGTCCTTCGCGAACGCCTCGACGTCCAGCCGCTGGGGATCGCGGTTGCGCGCTTTCATGCCGGCGAGTGTACGGGGGCGCGATGGGACAATCCGGCCATGACCCCGCGCCCCCCGCTGATCCTCGCGTCGACCTCGCGCTACCGCCGCGAACTTCTCGAGCGCCTGCACCTGCCATTCGACGTCGTGTCGCCGCAGGTCGACGAAACGCCGCTGGCAGGCGAATCCCCACAACGGCTGGCAACGCGGCTGGCGGACGCGAAGGCCGCCGCCGTGGCGGCGCTGCACCCGCAGGCGGTGGTGATCGGTTCGGATCAGGTCGCCGACCTCGACGGCGAGCCGATCGGCAAGCCCGGCACACACGAACGCGCCGTGCAGCAGTTGCGCGCGATGCGCGGGCGCAGCGTGGTGTTCCAGACCGCCGTCGCGGTGCGCCACGCCGCCTCGGGCTACGCCGGCGCTGCGCTGGCTCCGGTGACGGTGCGCTTCCGCCCGCTCTCCGATGCCGAGATCGAGCATTACCTGCGCACCGAGCAGCCCTACGACTGCGCCGGCAGCGCGAAGTGCGAGACGCTGGGTATCGCGCTGCTCGAGGCGATCGAGTCCGATGACCCGACGGCGCTGGTCGGCCTGCCGCTGATCCGCACCAGCGCATTGCTGCGCGCGGCCGGCATCGACCCGCTGCAGCCATGAGCGAAGCACGCGGCACGCTCTACCTGGTGCCGAACACGCTGGACTTCGGCATCGGCGGTGCCGAGGGCGTGACGCCGATCGACGAGGTGCTGCCGCTGGGCGTGCTGCGCATGGCCGCCCGGCTCGGCCACTGGGTGGCCGAGAACGCCCGCAGCACGCGGGCCTTCCTCAAGCGTGTCGACGCCATCGTGCCGCTGGCCCAGCCGCTGCAGCAAATTGCCATCGTCGAACTGCCGCGGCCGGCCAAGGGCGGCAAGCCCGCTGCCCTGCCCGACCTGAAGCCGCTGCTGGCGCCGCTGCGCGCCGGCGCCGACCTCGGCCTGATCTCCGAGGCCGGCCTGCCCGCGGTCGCCGACCCGGGCGCGGCGCTGGTGCAGGCGGCCCATGCCGAGCAGTTCAGCGTGGTCGCACTGCCCGGTCCGAGCTCGCTGCTGCTGGCGCTGGCGGCCAGTGGACTGAACGGGCAGAGCTTCGCCTTCGTCGGCTACCTGCCGGTGGAGCCGGGCGCTCGCGCGGCCCGCCTGCGCGAACTGGAAGCGCTGTCGCGCCGCACGCAGCAGACGCAGTTGCTGATCGAGACGCCCTACCGCAACCCGGCCATGCTCGACGCGCTGCTCGCCCATCTGCAACCGGCGACGCGCTTGTCGGCCAGTTGCGGACTGACGGCGCCCGGCGGGTTCACGCGCAGCGACAGCGTTGCCGTGTGGCGCACCTCGCCGACGGCACTGCCGGCGGACCGGCCGGTGGTGTTCGCCTTCCTGGCCGGCTGAGTGCCGGCCCGGCCGCTTACGACGAGGGCACCTCGTCGGCAGCGGGCTTCTTCGCACCGAACAGCGCCGCCACCTTCTTCTTCGGCTTGATGTAGGCCGACAAGCCGCCGCGCGGCGCGGGCGACGCGGCCTTCTTCTCCCAGGCCGCCTCCACGTCGGGGCTGCTCGGCTCGTAAGGCTGGTCGAACAGCGGGTCCGATGATTTGGCCACCGGCGCCGGGCCGCGCGGCGCCGAGGCGCGCGCCGGCCGCTCGTCGTCGTCGCGGCGGCTGCGGTCTCGCACGTAGTCGCGTCGCTGCGGCGCCGCGTCGTCGAGCTCCAGCGGTTCCAGTTCGATCTTCTTCTTGATCAGCTTCTCGATGTCGCTGACCATGCGCGAGTCGTCGCGCGAGACCAGCGTGAACGCCAGGCCCGAGGCGCCGGCACGGCCGGTGCGGCCGATGCGGTGGACGTAGTCTTCGGCGTTGAACGGCACGTCGAAGTTGAACACCGCCGGCAGGTCGGCGATGTCCAGGCCGCGCGCCGCCACGTCGGTGGCGACCAGCACGTCGACCTCGCCGCGCTTGAATGCGTCCAGCGCCTTCAGCCGCTCGTCCTGGCTCTTGTCGCCGTGCAGCGCGTTGGTGCGCAGGCCGTCGCGCTCGAAGGAACGGGCCAGCCGGGCACAGCCGAGCTTGGAATTGACGAACACGATCGCCTGCGTGATCGAGCGCTCCTTCAGCAGCTTGAGCACCGCGCGGCGCTTGTCGTCCGGCGCGACGCTGAAGAAGCGCTGCTCGACGGTGGAGGCCGTCGCGTTCGGCCGCGCCACCTCGACCAGCACCGGGTCCTGCAGGTAGCTCTCGGCCAGGCGCTTGATCTCGGGCGAGAACGTCGCCGAGAACAGCAGCGTCTGGCGCTGCTTCGGCAGGTAGCTGAGGATGCGCTGCAGGTCGGGCAGGAAACCGATGTCGAGCATGCGGTCGGCTTCGTCGAGCACGACGTACTCGACCTGGTTCAGCACGCAGTTCTTCGCCTCGATGTGGTCGAGCAGGCGGCCCGGCGTGGCGATCAGCACCTCGACGCCGGCCTTCAGCTCCAGCGTCTGCGGCTTCATGTCGATGCCGCCGAACACGACCGCGGCGCGCAGCTTGGTGAACTTGGAGTACTGCTTGACGTTGTTGGCGACCTGGTCGGCCAGCTCGCGCGTCGGCGCCAGCACCAGCGCACGCACCGGGTGGCGTGCCGGCGACATGCTCGGGTTCTCGTGCTTGAGCATCTTCTGCAGCAGCGGGATCGAGAACGCGGCAGTCTTTCCGGTGCCGGTCTGGGCAGCACCCATCACGTCGCGGCCGGCCAGCACGATCGGGATCGCCTTGGCCTGGATCGGCGTCATCGTCTGGTAGCCGGAATCGGCCACCGCGCGCAGCAGCTTCTCGTCCAGCGGCAGGGTGTCGAAACGGGCCGGCGGCGCGGGTGTGGCAGCGGCGGCCTCGGGGCTGGCGTCGCTGGTGGCGGCGCCGGAGGTGGGGTCCATCATCCCGTCATTATCGGCGAGGCGGCTGCCTGCCCTTCATCAGCAGCCAGCGCGGCGACTTGAAACGGATGATCAGCGAGTACAGCGACACATAGATCAGCCCGAAGGCGAGGATGAACAGACCGAGGATGCGCGAGTCGTTCCAGAACAGCACGCTGGGCACCACGGCGGTCATGCACAGCATCCACAGGTAGGGCGCCGTCATCGCGTTGCGCTTGGTCATCGCCGCGGCATCGCGGTTGCCGACCGCCCAGCGCAGCAGGCGCCGGTAGACCAGGCTGTGCAGGTGCACGCCGTCGGGCATGGCGATCGCCCGCCCGCGCACGATGCGCCGCCGGTACATCGAGAACACCGTCTCGAACACCGGATAGACCGCCGCCAGCAGCGGGAACAGCGGCGAGACGTCGTCGTTGCGCACCACCAGCAGCAGCGCCACCTCGGCAGTGTAGAAGCCGAGGAAATAGGCGCCGCCGTCGCCGAGGAAGATCAGCCCGTGCGGGTAGTTCCAGATGAAGAAGCCCAGCGTCGCGCCGGCGCCGATCAGCGCCAGCGTCAGCACCAGCGGATCGCCGGTCTGCCCGGCGACGTAGGCCACCGCCAGCAGGATCATCACCACGCACATCGAGGCCAGCCCGTTGAAGCCGTCGATGATGTTGACCGCGTTGGCCATGCCGGCCACGGCGATCATCGCCAGCAGCGTGGCGCCGCCCTCGAAGGCGGCGATCCAGTCCAGCCCCCACAGGTCGGTACGGCGGATCGCGGTGTTGAGCAGCCACACGGCGAGCAGCGCCGACAGCGCCGCCGCCACCAGGCGCGGGAACGGCGGCACGCGCTTGGTCAGGTCCTCGGCCAGACCAGCGGCGAAGGCGGGCAGCCCGCAGATCGCCAGCAGCCCGAGATGCAGCGCCAGCGGGCGCTGCCAGCCGAGGGCGCCCGCGCCGAGGGCGAACAGCGCCAGCGCCGCGAACACGCTGAGCCCGCCGACCCGGGCCACGGGCTGACTGTGGACCTTCTGCGGTCCGGAGAGGTCATGGTCCTTGGTTGCGGCGCCGCGGTGGCGCAGGATCCTGACGACAAGCAGGGTCAATGCCGCGGACAGCATGAACGCGGCGAGGAACGGAAGCATGGGCGCAAGTGTAGTGAGGCGTCGCAGGGGCACGTTGCCAGCGGTCACCGCCCGGCCTTGGCAGATAATCCCCCGTCATCGTTTCCCGACCCTCCCCGCATTCCATGATCCTGGTCACCGGCGGCGCCGGCTTCATCGGCAGCAACTTCGTGCTCGACTGGATCGCCTCCGGCGACGAGCCGGTGCTGAACCTGGATGCGCTGACCTACGCCGGCAACCTGCGCAATCTGGCCTCGCTCGACGGCAACCCGCGCCACCTGTTCGTGCACGGCGACATCGGCGACCGCGCGCTGGTCGGCGAACTGCTCGCGACACACCGCCCACGCGCGGTGCTGAACTTCGCGGCGGAGAGCCATGTCGACCGCTCGATCTCCGGCCCCGAGGCCTTCCTGCGCACCAACGTGATGGGCACGCTGAACCTGCTCGAGTCGGTGCGTCAGCACTGGGCCGGGCTGCCCGAGGCCGAGCGCGCGGCGTTCCGCTTCCTGCAGGTCAGCACCGACGAGGTCTACGGCTCGCTGGCGCCCGCCGCGCCGGCGTTCACCGAGCAGCACCGCTACGAGCCGAACAGCCCTTACGCGGCCAGCAAGGCCAGCGCCGACCACCTGGTGCGCGCCTGGCACCACACCTACAAGCTGCCGGTGCTGACGACGAACTGCTCCAACAATTACGGGCCGTTCCATTTCCCCGAGAAGCTGATCCCGCTGATGATCGTCAACGCACTGGCCGGCAAGCCGCTGCCGGTCTACGGCGACGGCATGCAGGTGCGCGACTGGCTCTACGTCGGCGACCATTGCCGCGCCATCCGCACCGTGCTCGAACGCGGCGTGCCCGGCGAGCACTACAACATCGGCGGCTGGAACGAGCAGGCCAACATCGACATCGTCAAGCAGGTCTGCGCGCTGCTCGACGAGATGCAGCCCGACCCCGCCGGCCCGCGCGCGCGCCTGATCACCCACGTCGCCGACCGCCCCGGCCACGACCGCCGCTATGCGATCGACGCCCGCCGCATCGAGCGCGAACTCGGCTGGCGACCGCAGGAGACCTTCGCCAGCGGCCTGCGCCGCACGGTGCGCTGGTACCTCGACCACGCCGACTGGGTGCGCGAGGTGCAGAGCGGTGCCTACCGCGAGTGGGTCGCGCAGCAGTACGGCACACGCGCATGAGGATCGTGCTGTTCGGCAGCCGCGGGCAACTGGGCTGGGAGCTGCAGCGCGCGCTGGCACCGCTGGGCGAGCTGACCGCACTGAGCACCGACAGCCGCGACTGGCCGGCCGACTTCCGCCAGCCGGAGTCGTTGGCGACCACGCTGCGCGCGCTGCGCCCCGACGTGGTGGTCAACGCGGCGGCGTACACCGCGGTCGACCGCGCCGAGAGCGAAGCCGAGCTGGCGCACACGATCAACGCCACCGCGACCGGCGTGCTGGCACGCGAGGCGGCGGCGCTCGGCGCCACGCTGCTGCACTACAGCACCGACTACGTGTTCGACGGCAGCGGCGACACGGCGCGCGGCGAAGACGCGCCGACCGCGCCGATCAACACCTACGGCCGCAGCAAGCTGGCCGGCGAGCAGGCGGTGCGGGCCAGCGGCTGCCGCCACCTGATCCTGCGCACCAGCTGGGTCTACGCGGCACGCGGCGGCAACTTCGCGCGAACCATGCTGAAGCTGGCCGCCGAGCGCGACAGCCTGCGCGTGATCGACGACCAGATCGGCGTGCCGACCGGCGCCGACCTGCTCGCCGACCTCAGCGCCCATGCGCTGCGCGATCTGCAGCGCGACCCGGCACTGTCGGGCACCTACCACGTGGTGCCGGCGGGCCAGACCAGCTGGTTTGCCTATGCCTGCCGCGTGATCGAGGCCGCGGCCGCGCGCGGTCGGCCGCTGAAGGTCGCGCCGCACGACATCCAGGCGATCACGACGCGCGAGTACCCGACCCCCGCGGCGCGGCCGCTGAACTCGCGGCTCGACACGTCCCGCTTCCGCCGTGCCTTCGGCCTGCACCTGCCGCCGTGGCAGCAGGGTGTCGACCGTCTGCTCGCCGAAGTGCTGGACGACTGACACGACGGAGGCACGATGGCACGCAAGGGCATCATCCTCGCCGGCGGCTCCGGCACGCGGCTGCACCCGGCCACGCAGGTGGTCAGCAAGCAGCTGATGCCGGTCTACGACAAGCCGATGGTCTATTACCCGCTGTCGACGCTGATGCTCGCCGGCATCCGCGAGATCCTGGTCATCAGCACGCCGCAGGACCTGCCGCGCTACGAGGCGCTGCTCGGCGACGGCGCACGCTGGGGCCTGGACCTGCACTACTGCGTGCAGCCCAGCCCCGACGGCCTGGCGCAGGCCTTCGTCCTCGGCCGCGACTTCATCGGCGGCGAGTGCAGCACGCTGGTGCTGGGCGACAACATCTTCTACGGCCACGATCTGCAGCCGCTGCTGCTGAAGGCGGCGGCGCAGCGCAGCGGCGCCAGCGTGTTCGCCTACCACGTGCACGACCCCGAGCGCTACGGCGTGGTCGAGTTCGACGCCGCGCAGCGCGCCATCAGCATCGAGGAGAAGCCGAAGCAGCCGCGCAGCGCCTACGCCGTGACCGGGCTGTATTTCTACGACCCGCAGGTCTGCGACATCGCCGCCGCCATCCGGCCGAGCGCGCGCGGCGAGCTCGAGATCACCGACGTCAACGCACGCTACCTGTCGCAGGGCCAGCTCAACGTCGAGATCATGGGCCGCGGCTACGCCTGGCTGGACACCGGCACGCACGACAGCCTGCTCGAGGCCGGCCAGTTCATCGCCACCATCGAGCGCCGCCAGGGGCTCAAGGTGGCCTGTCCGGAGGAGATCGCGTTCCGCTCCGGCTGGATCGACGCCGCGCAGCTGCAGGCGCTGGCCGCGCCGCTGGCCAAGAGCAGCTATGGCCAGTACCTCACGCGGCTGCTGAAGGACAAGGCGTTCTGATGAAGGTCATGCCGACCGAGCTGCCCGAGGTGCTGGTGATCGAGCCCGCCGTGCATGGCGACGCGCGCGGCTTCTTCATGGAGAGCTTCAACCAGCGCGCCTTCGACGCCGCGGTCGGCTCGCACGTGGCCTTCGTGCAGGACAACCACTCGCGTTCGGCGCGCGGCGTGCTGCGCGGGCTGCACTACCAGCTGCCGCCGCACGCGCAGGGCAAGCTGGTGCGCGTGACCCGCGGCGCGGTGTTCGACGTCGCGGTCGACATGCGCCGTCACAGCCCGCGTTTCGGCCGCTGGACCGGCGTCGAGCTGAGCGCCGACAATCACCGCCAGCTGTGGATCCCGCCGGGCTTCGCCCATGGGTTCCTGGTCGTCTCCGACGAGGCCGACTTCCTCTACAAGACGACCGACTACTACGCGCCGCAGGCCGAGGCGGCGGTGCGCTGGGACGACCCGGCACTCGCCGTCGCCTGGCCGCAGCTCGGCGTGGAGCCGAAGGTGTCGGCCAAGGATGCCGCCGCACCGGCGCTGCGCGACGCGCGCCTGTTCGACTGATCGCCATGGAACTCGCCAGCCTGCCGACCCTGCCGCGCAAGCGCTCGCCGATGCGCATCCAGCGCTCGGTGGTGCTGGCGCTGGTCATCCGCGAGATGCGCGCCCGCGTGCAGGGCCGCTGGCTCAGCCTGATGTGGATGGTCTTCGAGCCGCTGGCGCACGTGCTGGTGATCCTCGCGCTGTTCGGCTTCCGGCGCCACGTGGTGTCGGCCAACATCGAGTTCCCGGTGTTCCTCGTCACCGGCATGCTGCCCTTCTTCATCTTCCGCAACCTGGCGCGGCGGCTGCCCAACGCGATCGTCGCCAACCGTGGCCTGTACGCCTACCGCCAGGTCAAGCCGATCGACGCGCTGGTGGCCCGCTCGGTGGTCGAGATCGGCCTGTACAGCGCGGTCTACCTGCTGGCGCTGGCGCTGCTCGGCTGGCTGGACTTCCACTGGCTGCCGGTCTCGCCGCTGCAGCTGATGGGCATCAGCGCCATCCTGCTCACGCTGGGCATCTCGCTGGGGCTGCTGTTCAGCGTGCTGACGCACAACCGGCCGAAGGTCGAGACGCTCGTCGGGCTGCTGTTCATGCCGCTGTACCTGATGTCCGGCGTGATCTTCCCGCTGCACACGCTGCCGGTGAACGTGCGCGACTGGCTGCTGTGGAACCCGGTGCTGCACCTGATCGAGCTGTCACGGCTGTACTTCATCCCGAACTTCCGCCCGCTGGACGGCGTGAGCTGGACCTACCCGACCGTGTTCGCGGTCGCCAGCACGGCGCTGGCGCTCAGCCTGTACCGGCTGAAGCGCCACGAACTGATGAGCGCCGACTGAGCGAGCCGATGCTGGAACTCCGCAACCTCACCAAGTGGTATCCGACGCCGCACGGCCGGCGCTACGTGTTCCGCGACCTCAGCTTCGTGTTCCCCAGCGGCGCCAACATCGGGCTGATCGGCCGCAACGGTGCCGGCAAGTCGACGCTGATGCGGCTGATCGCCGGCATCGACACGCCCAATGGCGGTTCGGTGGCGACCGACGCGCGCATCTCCTGGCCGGTCGGCCTGGCGGGCGGCTTCCAGGGCACCCTGACGGCGCGCGAGAATGCGCAGTTCGTCTGTCGTATCCACGGAGCGACAGGCCGGGCGATGAAGCGCATCATCGACTTCGTCGAGGACTTCGCCGAGATCGGCGACTACTTCGACTTGCCGCTGCGCTCGTACTCGTCGGGCATGCGTTCGCGCGTCGCCTTCGGCCTGAGCATGGCGTTCGACTTCGACTACTACCTGATCGACGAGATCATGGCGGTGGGCGACGCCCAGTTCCGCGCCAAGAGCCGGCAGTTGCTGAGGGAGCGCATGAAGACTGCCAACCTGATCCTCGTCTCGCACAGCATGAGCGACATCGCCAAGAACTGCAACCAGGTGGTGCTGGTCGACCGCGGCAACACCGTGCTGTACCCCAGCGTGAAAGCCGGCATCGCCGCGTACCAGAAACAAGTCCAACCTGCCACCAAATGATCGAGCTGAACTCGTTCACCCCGCGCCGACTGCTGCTCGCCGTCGTCGCACTCCCGTTGCTGCTGGCCGCGCTGTACTTCGGCCTGTTCGCATCCGATCGTTACGTCAGCGAGTCCACCGTGGCGCTGCAGCAGTCGGGCAACGATGTCTCCGCGCTGCCCGGTGCCGCGCTGCTGCTGGCCGGCATCAACCCGCCTTCGCGCGAGGAGACGCTGTACCTGAAGCAGTACATCCATTCGCTCGGCCTGCTGCAGCAGCTCGACGCCAGGTTGAGGCTGCGCAGTCACTACGAGGGCCAGAAGCTCGACCTGCTGGCCCGGCTGTGGGGCGGCGCCAGCCAGGAGAGCTTCCTCGACTACTACCGCAACCGCGTCGACGTCAGCATGGACGAGCTGTCGTCCACGCTGACGGTTCGTGTGCAGGGCTTCGAGCCGAAGTTCGCGCAACCAGCTGAACCAGGCGATCCTCGAGGAGAGCGAGCGCTTCGTGAACGAGATGTCGCACAAGCTCGCGCGCGAGAAGCTCGGCTTCGCCGAAACCGAGATGGCGCGTGCCGGCGACAAGCTGCAGCAGGCCAAGAGCGAGCTGCTCGCCTTCCAGGGCAAGAACCGCCTGCTCGACCCGACCGTCCAGGCTCAGGCCAGCGGCGCGATGGTCGCCGAGCTGCAGGCCTCGGTCACCAAGTCCGAGGCCGAGCTGCGCGTGCTGCGCGGCTTCCTGAACGACGACGCCTACCAGGTCAAGGCGCTGCGCAGCCAGATCGACGCCACCCGCGCGCAGCTCGAGGTCGAGCGTGCGCGCAGCACCGGCAGCGGGCGGGGCGCCGACCGGCTCAACGTCCTGGCGATCGAGTTCGAGGGCCTGAAGACCAAGGCGGAGTTCGCGCTCGACGCCTACAAGCTGGCACTCGGCGCGGTCGAGAACGCGCGCATCGACGCCACCCGCAAGCTGAAGAACCTGGTGGTCATCGAACCGGCCACGCTGCCGCAGACTGCCGAGTACCCGCGGCGGCTCTACAGCCTCGCCACGCTGCTGGTGGTGTGCCTGCTGCTGTACGGCATCGCACGCCTCGTGATCGCCACCATTCGAGAACATCAGGACTGAGTCCCATGCGCACCATGATCTTCGGCCGTGTCCGCGCTGCCGCCGCACTCGCGCTCGGCGCCCTGTTGGCCCTGCCCGCGCTGGCGCAGCTGGGTCTCGGCGACCCGCTCAATACCAGCCCGCGCGGCCTGACCGAGATTCCGGCGGCCAGCCGGCCGGCGCCGATCGGCGCGGCCGCCTCGCAGCCGCAGGGCGTGCTGCTGCAGGGGGTGCTGCCCCCGGGCGTGCCGCTGCCTGGCACCGGCGGCCCGGGTTCGGTGACGGCGCCGACGCTGATCCAGCCCGCGCTGCCGCCCGATCCGGCTACCGCGCTGCGCCCGATCGTGTTCGGCTCGCAGATGTTCACCGGCCGCTTCGGCACCGAGCCCTTCGCCGGCTTCAACCCGGACTACCAGGTGGCCATCGGCGACCGCCTCACCGTGCGCATGTGGGGCGCCTTCACCTTCGACGCTGCACTCGTCGTCGACGCGCAAGGCAACATCTTCGTGCCCAACGTCGGGCCGGTGGCGGTGGCCGGCGTGCGCAACGCCGAGCTGAGCAAGCAGCTCGAGGCGCAGGTCAAGCGTACCTTCCGCAGCAACGTCGGCGTCTACGCCACGCTCGAGGCGGCGCAGCCGGTCAAGGTCTACGTGACCGGCTTCGTGCGCGCGCCGGGCCTGTACGGCGGGCTGTCGTCGAACTCGGTGCTGTACTACCTCGACCGCGCCGGCGGCATCGACCCCGACCGCGGCAGCTACCTGCAGGTCGACGTGCTGCGCGCCGGCAAGAAGCGCGCGACCTTCAACCTCTACAAGTTCCTGCTCGACGGCCAGATCGAGCCGCTGCAACTGCAGGACGGCGATACGCTGGTCGCGCTGCCGCGCAAGCATGTCGTGCAGGTCGGCGGCGACGTGCTGAACCCCTACGTGTTCGAGTTCGACCGGCCCAGTGTCAGCGGCAGCGAGCTGCTCGCGGTGGCGCGGCCGCGCCCCGGTGCGACGCACCTCAGCATCATCCGCAGCGTCGGCACGCAGCGGCGCAGCGAGTACCACGCGCTGGCCGAAGCGGCCAGCGTCAGCATCCAGGACGGCGACGAGGTCAGCATCACCTCCGACAAGTACCCGGGCACGATCCTCGTGCGCGTCGAAGGCGCGCACCTCGGCGAGCGCACGCTGGTCCTGCCCTACGGCTCGCAGCTGAAGGACGCGCTGGCGCGGCTGAAGCCGGCGCCGCAGGCCCGGCTGGAGGCGCTGCAGCTGTTCCGCCGCTCGGTCGCGCAACGACAGAAGGAACTGATCGATGCCTCGCTGCGCAGCCTCGAGACCTATGCGCTGACTGCCCGCTCGGCGACCAGCGAGGAGGCCGCGCTGCGCAACCGCGAGTCGCAGCAGATCCTCGAGTTCATCGACCGCGCGCGCGGCGTGCAGCCGCGCGGACAGGTGATCCTGGCCCAGGGCACCGAGTCCGGCGAGCTGCTGCTCGAGGACGGCGACGTGCTCCGCCTGCCCGAGCGCAGCCACCTGGTGCTGGTCAGCGGCGAAGTGATCTTCCCGAACGCGCTGGCCTTCGACAGCAAGGCCGGCGCCGAGGACTACGTGGCCCGCTCCGGCGGCTACACCCAGGGTGCCGACCGCGCCAAGGTGCTGGTGGTGCGCCAGGACGGCACCGTCGGCGAGGCCCGCAACGTCGCGCTGCAGCCGGGCGACGAGATCATGGTGCTGCCCAAGATCGAGACCAAGAGCGTCGAGCTGACACGCGGCATCACACAGATCATCTACCAGATCGCGGTGGCGGCGAAGGTGCTGTTCGACCTTTGACGCGGGAGCGGGGCGCCAGGCGCATCGGCGATAATCCGATGTTTGCGCTGTGCGAGTAGGACGACGATGAAGGTACTGACGGTGTTCGGCACCCGGCCGGAAGCCATCAAGATGGCGCCGCTGGTGAAGCACCTGCAGACGGTGGAGGGCATCACGAGCCGGGTGTGCGTGACCGCGCAGCACCGGCAGATGCTCGACCAGGTGCTGGAACTGTTCGAGATCCGGCCCGATCACGACCTGAACCTGATGCGCCCGGGCCAGGACCTGGTCTCGATCACCACCGAGATCCTGCAGTCGCTCAAGCCGGTGCTGGAGCAGGAACGCCCGGACATCGTGCTGGTGCACGGCGACACCACCACCACCTTCGCGGCCACGCTGTCGGCGTTCTACCAGCGCATCGCGGTCGGCCACGTCGAGGCCGGCCTGCGCACCGGCAACCTCTACTCGCCGTGGCCCGAGGAGGCCAACCGCAAGCTGACCGGCGCGCTGGCGCGGCTGCATTTCGCGCCGACCGCGGTGTCGCGCGACAACCTGCTGCGCGAGAACGTGCCCGAGGCGAACATCGTGGTGACCGGCAACACCGTCATCGACGCGCTGCTCAGCGTGCGTGCCAAGCTGGAAGCTTCGAGCGGACTGAGCACCTCGCTGGCGGCGCGCTTCCCGTTCCTGCGCACGGGCGCGCGGCTGCTGCTGATCACCGGCCACCGACGCGAGAACTTCGGCGACGGCTTCGAGCGCATCTGCCGGGCCATCGCCACGCTGGCGCGGCGCTACCCCGACATGGACCTGGTCTACCCGGTGCACCTGAACCCGAACGTGCGCGAGCCGGTCAACCGCCTGCTGTCGGGCATCGCCAACGTGCACCTGATCGAGCCGCAGGACTACCTGCCCTTCGTCTACCTGATGACACGCGCGACGGTGATCCTCACCGACTCCGGCGGCATCCAGGAAGAGGCTCCGGCGCTGGGCAAGCCGGTGCTGGTGATGCGCGACACCACCGAGCGGCCGGAAGCCATCGCCGCCGGCACCGCACGCCTGGTCGGCACCGACGAGGCCTCGATCGCCGACGGCGTCACGCTGCTGCTCGACGACGACGCCGAGTACCGCCGCATGGCCTTCGCGCACAACCCCTATGGCGACGGCCACGCCTGCGAACGCATCGCCGGCAGCCTGCTGGCGCTGCACTCCTGAACCCCTTCTTTCGCCGTGATTCCCATGAGCCAACTGGAAACCTTCTCCACCGTGTCGATGATCGGCCTGGGCTACATCGGCCTGCCGACGGCCGCGATGTTCGCCGCGCGCCGCACCAAGGTGATCGGTGTCGACATCAACGCCCACGCGGTCGAGACCATCAACCAGGGCCGCATCCACATCGTCGAGCCCGAGCTGGACATGATCGTGCACAGCGCGGTGACCGAGGGCTTCCTGCGCGCGACCACGAAGCCGGAGCCGGCCGACGCGTTCCTGATCGCCGTGCCGACGCCGTTCCAGGGTGACCACGAGCCCGACGTCAGCTACGTCAAGTCGGCTGCCGAATCGATCGCGCCGGTGCTGCGCCGCGGCAACCTGGTGGTGCTCGAGTCGACCTCGCCGGTCGGCACCACCGAGCAGATGGTGCAGTGGCTGGCCGCAGCCCGCCCCGACCTGCGCTTCCCGGTCGACGGCGCGGGCGAGATCGACATCAACGTCGCCTACTGCCCCGAGCGGGTGCTGCCGGGCCACGTCGTTCGAGAGCTGGTCGAGAACGATCGCATCGTCGGCGGGCTGACGCCGCGCTGCTCGGAGCGGGCCGTGGCGCTGTACCGCACCTTCGTGAAGGGCGAGCTGCTGGTCTCCAACGCGCGCACCGCCGAGATGTGCAAGCTGACGGAGAACTCCTTCCGCGACGTCAACATCGCCTTCGCCAACGAGCTGTCGATCATCTGCGACAAGCTGGGCATCGACGTCTGGGAGCTGATCCGCCTGGCCAACCGCCATCCGCGCGTCAACATCCTGCAGCCGGGCGCCGGCGTCGGCGGCCACTGCATCGCGGTCGACCCGTGGTTCATCGTCGACAAGACACCGGCCGAAGCGCGCCTGATCCGCACCGCGCGCGAGGTCAACGACGGCAAGCCCGAATGGGTGATGAACAAGGTCCACGAGGCCGTGGCGCGCTCGGGCCGCGCGGCCGGCGACCTGACCATCGCGCTGATGGGCCTGGCCTTCAAGCCGAACATCGACGACCTGCGCGAGAGCCCCGCCCTGCACATCGCCGAGGCGCTGACCCAGACGCTGAAGGCGCGCTTCCTGATCGTCGAGCCGAACATCGCCGAGCCGCCGGCCTCGCTGCGCGCCCATTCGCTGGTCGACGCGGTGCAGGCGGCCGCACAGGCCGACATCATCGTCTTCCTCGTCGCCCACAAGCAGTTCGGCGTGATCGCCCGCGAGATGCCCAAGGGCAAGCCGGTGATCGACGCGGTCGGCCTGCTCAAGGCCTGAACCTCCCGCCGCCCGCCGCACCTCAGCCGACGCCTGCCATGGACACAGCCGTTCCCGCCACCGAGACCCCCTTGGAGCCCGCAGCGGCGTCCGCCTCGCCGATCCCGGCCGACCGCATCAGCGAGCTGTACCGCGGCGAGATCTTCACCGAGGAGACAGCCCGCGTCGCGCGCGACCGCATCCACTGGATGTGCGCGCAGTGCGACGGCGACCGCGTGCTCGACGTCGGCTGCAGCCAGGGCATCGCCGCGATCCTGCTGGCACGCGACGGCTTCGAGGTCACCGCGATCGACACGCACCCCGACTCGATCGCCTTCGCACGCCGCGAGATCGCGGCCGAGGCGCCGCTGGTGCAGCAGCGCCTGACGCTGATCGAGATCGACCTGGCCAGCCTGCCCGAACAACCCGGCTTCGACACCATCGTGCTCGGCGAGGTGATCGAGCACCAGGTGCGCCCCGACCGCCTGCTGCGCGCGGCCAAGGCAAGGCTCAATCCGGGAGGCCGCCTGATCGTGACCACGCCGTTCGCGCTGCACCCGCACCCCGACCACAAGGTCAGCCTGTTCCCTCGCGACCTGATCGAGTTCGCGCGCGGCATCGGCCTGGCGGTGACCAAGCTGCAGGTCGATGGCGACTACATGCGCTGCGTGATGGTGGCGCCCGGCGACGCCGGCGCGCAGCCCGACGCGGCCGAGATGCTGCGCGTGACCGAGGCGGCGACGCTCGACTCGCAGCAGCGGCTGTTCTCGCGCCTCGACGAGCGCTCCGAGCAGCTGAAGAAGAAGACCGACGCCGTGCGCATCACCCAGCGCAAGCTGGCCGAGGCGACCGCGTCGCTGGAGTCAAACGTGCACGAGCATGGCGTCGAGCTGAAGGCCCTGCGCATCCGGCACCAGCAGGCGGTCGACGCGCTGCGCGCCGAACAGCAGGCGGCACTGGAGAAGGAGCGCCAGGCGGCGCGCGAGGCCGGCGCGAAGGCGGCGCGCGTGCAGGCCGACGCAGCGCGTCTGCAGGCCGACACAGCGCGGCAACAGGCCGAGGCAGCACGGCAGCAGGCCGATGCAGCACTCGCGGCAGCCCAGGCCCAGCATCGCCGCGAGCTGGCCGAACTGCAGACGCGCGTCGACGCGGCGGCCAAGGCAGCCAGCGGCAAGGACCTCGAGCAGGCCAAGGCCGCCCACGAGCGGCGCGTTCGCGAACTGCACACGCAGCTCGAGGCGGCCCGTGCCGAGGCGCGCGCGAGCGAGCTTGCCTTCACCCACGAGCGGGCGCGCCTGCGCGACTACAACGAGCGCCTCAAGCAGCGCCTGGCCGAGGCCAAGTCGACGCTGCTGGCGACCAAGTCCACGACCTCGCACCGGCTCGGCAAGGTGCTGGTGCGTGGCGTGAAGTCACCCGGCGCCCTGCTCGGCCTGCCCGGCCAGCTGTGGTCGCTGTGGCGTGACGTGCGCGAGCGCCGCCAGTCGCGCGAACGCCTGATGACCCACCTGGACCCGGTGGCGACGTTGCAGTCGGACGCAGTGACGCCGGTGCGGCCGGTGCCGCCGCGGCCCGCTGCAAGCGCACCCGCCACGCCGCGCCCGGCCGCGAACAAGCCGGCGGCAGCGGCAGCGACACCCGCGGCAGCCGCGACCGGCCTCGCCGGCCTCGAAGTCGAGACCCTGAAGGCGCGTGTCGAGGCCGAAGGTCTGGCACCGGTCAAGGCCCAGCTGCTGGCCGCCAAGTCTCGCGTCGACGCGAAGGCGCTCGCCTTCCGCATGCTGCAGGTCGGCAAGTCGCTGTCCGATGCCGGACGGCGCGACGACGAGTACGAACTCGCCGAAGCCGCCGTCGGCGTCGACGCCTCCGACCAGACGCTGCGCGGTTTCTTCTGGGCAGCGCAGCGCTCGCGCCACTTCGAGCAGGCCTGCCAGACGATCCGCCAGCTCGAGCGCCTGTACGGCGCCACACCCAGCCCGGAACAGAAGGCCATCCTCGACAAGCTGCGTGTGTCGCCGGCGTTCCAGCTCAGCGTGCTGGACCTGGTCGACCGGCAGCCGCGCGAGCGGCTCGCCGGTGTCCCCGGCCGGGTCTGCTACGTGCTGCACAACAGCCTGCCGTACTCCTCGGGCGGCTACGGCACGCGCTCGCACGGCGTCGCCGGCGGCCTGAAGGCGGCCGGGCGCGAGGTGGTCGTGCTGACGCGCCCGGGCTTCCCGGTCGACATCAAGACCGAGCTGAACGATGCCGACGTGCCGGCCGAGGACGTCATCGACGGCATCCGCTACGTGCGCACGCCGGAGCCCAAGCGCAAGGGCATGTCGATGCTGCAGTACGTCACCAAGGCGGCCGACGCGCTGGAGCGCCAGATGCGTTCGCTGCGCCCGGAGATGGTGATGTCGGCGTCCAACCACGTCACCGCGCTGCCGGCGCTGATCGCCGCGCGCCGGCTCGGCTTGCCCTTCATCTACGAGGTGCGCGGGCTGTGGGAGATCACCCGCATCTCGCGCGAGCAGGAGTTCGAGGACACGCCGGCGTTCGCCGTGCAGAGCCTGCTGGAAGCCAAGGTCGCACAGCTGGCCGACCATGTCTTCACGCTCACCGAGCCGATGCGCGAGGAACTGTCGTCGCGCGGCGTGCGCGACGAGCGCATCGAACTGCTGCCGAACTCCTGCGACCCGGATCGCTTCCTGCCGCGGCCGCGCGACCAGGAACTCGCCGCCCGGCTGGGCATCCCCGAGGGCGTGCCGGTGGTCGGTTATGTCGGCACCTTCGTCGACTACGAAGGCCTGGAAGACCTGGCCCTGGCCTGCACGCTGCTGAAGCAGCGCGGCGTGGACTTCCGGCTGATGCTGGTCGGCAACGAGAACGCCTCGGGCACCGACCGCGGCCCGATCACCGAGCAGATCCTGCGCATCGCCGAGGCCGAGGGCATGACCGACTGGCTGATCATGCCGGGGCGCGTGCCGCACGAAGAGGTCGAGAGCTACTACTCGCTGATCGACATCGCGCCGTTCCCGCGCAAGCCCTGGCCGGTGTGCGAGATGGTCTCGCCGATGAAGCCGCTGGAGGCGCTGGCAATGGAGAAGGCGGTGCTGGTGTCCAGCGTTCGTGCGCTCACCGAGATGATCGCCGACGGCCAGACCGGGCGTGTCTTCGACAAGGGCAGCGTGGCCTCGCTGGCCGACCGCCTGCAGGAGCTGATCGCGGCGCCGCAGCAGCGCGCCGAGCTCGGCCGCCGCGGGCGGACCTGGGTCGGCGCCGAACGCACCTGGAAGCAGATCGGCATCCGCGCGACCCGGCGCTTCGACCAGGTGCTGCAGTCGCACCGCGAGCGGAACGCCGCGGAGGTGGCATGACGCTCGCGCAGGCACCGCAACATCTGGCCGAACGCATCTGCGCCTGGGGCACGACGAGCCCCGGCAAGGTGGCGATCGACGACTACGGCACGGTCTGGACCTACCAGCGGCTGGCCGGCGAGATCGACCGCTGGGCCGCCCGCTTCCGCCAGCGCGGGCTGCGCGCCGGCGAGACCGTGCTGCTGTTCCTGCCGCAGACCGGTGACGCGATCGCCGCGTACTTCGGTGTCATGCGCTGCGGCGCCGTGCCCTCGTTCATGCCGCTGCCCTCGCCCAAGCAGGACCCCGGCTACTACTGGCACTCGCACGAGAACCTGCTGCGCCTGATCCGCCCGGCCGCGTTGGTGACGCTGGAGGCGCCGCTGGCGGCGATGCGGGCCGCCGGCTTCGCCGACATCGTGCCGCTGCTGCTCGCGGCCGACGGCAGCTGGGACGAGCTGGCGCCGTGGAGCGGCCCGTCGCCCGGCGCCGCCGACGACATCGCGCTGCTGCAGCACAGCTCGGGCACCACCGCGCTGAAGAAGGGCGTGCAGCTGTCGCACGGCGCCATCGCCCGCCAGGTGGCGTCCTATGCCGATGCGCTGCAGGCCAGCGCCGACGACGTCGTCGTCTCCTGGCTGCCGATGTACCACGACATGGGGCTGATCGCCTGCACCGTCACGCCGCTGCTGCTCGGCCAGACGGTGGTGCTGCTCGACCCGTTCAAGTGGGTCTCCGAGCCGGTCTCGCTGCTGCAGGCCATCCATCGCCACCGCGGCACGCTGACCTGGCTGCCCAACTTCGCCTTCGAGCTGCTCGCCAAGACCGTGCGCTTCGAGCCGGGCAGCCTCGACCTGTCGAGCATGCGCGCCTTCATCAACTGCTCGGAGCCGTGCAAGGCGGCGACCTTCGACCGCTTCCTCGCCAAGTTCGCGCCGGCCGGCGTGCGCGCCGAAGCGCTGCAGGTCTGCTACGCGATGGCCGAGACGGTGTTCGCCGTCAGCCAGACAGGGCTCGGCCAGCCGGTGCCGCGGCTGAGCGTTGACGCACAGCGCCTGTCCGAAGACAAGCGGGTCGCCGCGCCGCGCGATGCCGGCACGGCGCTCGAACTGCTGTCGGCCGGCCCGGCGATCGACGGCATGCGCGTGACCATCGTCGATGCCGACGGCCAGGCGCTGGCGGAAGGACATGTCGGCGAGATCGAGCTGTCCAGCGAGTTCCTGTTCGACGGCTACCTGAACCGGCCCGAGATCACCGCGCAGAAGCTGCGCGCCGGCCGCTACCGGACCAACGACATGGGCTTCGTCCAGGGCGGGCAGGTGTTCGTGCTCGGCCGCGCCGACGACCTGCTGATCGTGCACGGCCGCAACTACTTCGCCCACGAGGTCGAGGCGGTCGTCAACGACGTCGCCGGCCTGAAAGCCGGCCGCAACGTCGCGGTGGCGGTGTTCAACGAGATGCTGGGCAGCCAGGACGTGGTGGTGATCGCCGAGCTGGCGCCGGGCGCGGCCGCGCCGGCCGACAAGGGCCTGGAACTGAAGCGCGCCGTCAAGCACGCGGTGGCCGAGAGCATGGGCCTCGAACTGCGCGACGTCCGCATCGTCGAGGCCGGCTGGCTGGCCAAAACCACCAGCGGCAAGATCAGCCGCTCGCTGAACCGCGACAAGTACCTGCAGGACCTGGCCGCGGCGCGGCGCCACTGAACCTCCGAGAACGATCATGAGCGACTCCATCCTCTCCCGCGTCGGCCGCGTCATCGGCGAGACCTTCGGCGACGACTCCCTGGCCGTGACCCGCGAAACCATCGCCGAGGACGTGCCCGGCTGGGACTCGCTGTCGCACACCATCCTGATGCTGGCGCTGGAAGACGAGTTCGGCGTCACGCTGCCGGCCGACACCCAGGGCTTCGCCAACGTCGGCCAGCTGGTCGACGTGATCGCCGGCCTGTCGCATTCATGAGCGCTGCGCTGCCGCGTTTCGAGCCCGAGGCGCTCGATGCCGCGACGCTGGGCGGCCTGGACGCGAAGAACTTCCTGGTCGCCGACCCCGAGGTCGACCTGCCCTGCCGGCTCAAGCTGCTGCCCGGCTCGAGCACGCTGTTCGTGATGCTCAACGGCGCCGTCGACCGCGCCAAGCCGCTGCCGGTGTTCGCACGCTGGAACTGGGGCAAGGTGCTGGGCGGGCATGTGTTGGCCGTCTGCGACCCGACGCTCTACCTCGACGACCAGCTGCGCCTGGGCTGGTTCGTCGGCAACCGCAGCATCGATCCGATGCAGGCGCTGCTGCGCACGGTGGAGCGCGTGCGCGTGCAGCTGGGCATCGCCGACGCGCGGGTGGTGTTCTACGGCAGCTCGGGCGGCGGCTTCGCCTCGATGGTCGCGGCGGCGTCGCGCCCGGTCGGTCGCGCCATCGTCGTCAACCCGCAGACCGACATCACCAACTACTACCCGAAGGCGGTCGAGCGCATCGCCAAGGTGTTCGCCGCCGGCTGGACTGCGCAGCGCTGCCGCGACGAGTACCCGCTGCGCTGGAGCGCGCTGGAGGCGATCGCCGAGGCCCGCCGGCGCCAGCACGACCTGCGCATCGTCTACGCGCAGAACCTCGAGGATCCGGTGCACCACGCGCGCCACTTCACCCCGTTCTGCACCGCCACCGGCTCGCCGCAGGCCGGCGGACTGAGCAGCGACGGCCGCATGCGCACGCACGTGTACAGCTCGCCGGAGGGCCACGGTGCCGAGCCGCCGGACGTCGTCAAGTTCTTCGTCGCCGAAGGCCTGCCCCACCTGCTGGGCTAGGCAGCGCGCGAGCGTTCGCGCTGCCCCGTGACGGCATTCCCACCCATGACAGCGGATCCTTCCGACGCGCTCGCCGACTCGCCGGCCCGGCAGCCCGCCTGGGCGCACTTTCCCGGCGCGCGCGCGCTGGTCGCCGCGCCGCTGCAGGACGGCCGCTTCAGCGCCCGCCTCGACGACGGCCACTTCGAGTGCTTCCTGCAGCGCCGGCCCGGCCCGTACCTGTTCGTGATGCTGTCCGGCCCGCGCCCCGCGGAGGCCGGCACGGCGCCGCACTTCGAGCGCTGGAACTGGGCCGCACGCCTGCCGGGCAGCCTGCTGTGCGTCGCCGACCCGCTGCTGGCGCTCGACGAGGGCCGCCTGCGTGTCGGCTGGTACGTCGGCACCGCGGCGCGGCACTGGCAGATGCGTCTGGCCGGGCTGGTGCGCAGCATCGCCGACAAGCTCGGCATCGCCACCCACCAGGTGATCTGCTGCGGGTCGACGTCGGGCGGATTCGCCGCACTGATGCTGGCCGCCCATCTGAAGGACGCGACGGCGCTGGCGATCAACCCGCACACGCAGCTGCTCAAGTGCGCGCGGCCGCTGCTCGACGAACTGCTGCAGGTGGCCTTCGGCGGCCGCGCCGCGAGCTTGCTCGAGCCCGAGGAACGGGTGCGCCTGTCGGCGATCACGGCGTTCCGGCGAGCGCCGGCGGCGCGCTGTCTGGTCGTTCAGAACCTCGGCGACAGCGCCCTTGCCGACGCGCATTTCCGGCCGTTCTGCGAGGCCCTGGGCATCCCGGCCAATGGCGGCGCCGATGCCTCCGGCCTGCGCAGCAGCCTGGTCTACGAGCAGCCGGCGGGCAACCGCCGCGAGCCGGGCCACCTGGTCGCCGGCATGATCGCGGCGGCGGTTCGCCTCACGCAGCAGCGCGGGCCGCAGCCGCCGGCCGCCGCCCCGGCCGCGCCGGATCGCATCGGCGCCGCGCAGCTCTACCTGATCAACAACCGGCGCCAGACCAAGGACAAGCAGTCGATCGAGTTCATCCCGCGCGAGGACCTGCGCGGCTTCCCGATCCGCCTGCCGCTGGACTGGAACACCGACCCGTTCACCGACCGCAACTGGTGCGCCCAGCTGCACATGTGGCGGTTGATGGACAACCACTTCCTGGAGTTCGACCGCAGCGCGGATGCCGAGTGGCTGAGCCTGCCGCTGGCAATCATCGACGACTGGTACGACTACCACGTGAAGCGGCGGCGCACGTCGCGTTTCGCCTGGATGGACATGATGGTCGGCATGCGGGCGATGAAGCTCGCCTACCTGTTGTCGGCCCACGCGGCGGGGGCGATCCGGCTCGGCAGCGAGCGGCTGGCCGCCTACGACGAGATGGTCGAGCTGCACCTGAAGTTCCTGCTCGACATCGCCAACGTCGCCTACAGCAACCACACCTTCATCGACATGCACGGGCTGGCTGCGCTCGGCGCGGTGTCGCGCGGGCCGCGCCGCACGCGCATCCGCGAGTTCCTGCAGCAGGTGATGCCGAAGCTGCTGTCCAGCCAGTTCGACCCCAGCGGCGTGCACCTGGAGAACTCGACCGGCTACCAGGCCTTCGGCATCGGCTGCCTGAAGCGCCTGGCCGCGACCGGCTGGTTCGAGGCCTACGGCGTCAGCGAGCTGCTGCGTCGCGCCCGCCAGGTCGACGAATGGTTCCGCCTGCCCGACGGGCGCTGCGTGCCGATCGGCGACACCGACGGCGCCGCGATGACCGGCGAAACGGTCACGGCCTTCAGCGCGCGGCGCGAGCTGATCAATGCCTGCGGCTACGCGATCTACCGCGACGACGGCGGTGGCCGCTGCGATCAGGCCTCGTACCTGTTCCTGATGGCGGCGTTCAACTCGCGCTTCCACAAGCAGAACGACGACCTCTCGTTCACCTGGTTCGAGGGCGAGGACATCCTCTGCGATGCCGGCAAGTTCGCCTACAAGTCCGGCGAGATGCAGCAGTACGTGCAGTCGGCCCGCGCCCACAACAGCATCGAGTTCGACGGCGGCAACGTCGCCGACAACCTCAGCCGCCGCCCCGACCTGGCCTACGGCTCGGCGGTGCGGCAGGCCGAGGCGACGGATTGGGGCTGCGTGATCACCGGCCAGATCCACCACCGCACCATCGACGTGGTCCACACCCGCCACCTAGTGCACGCCGACAAGCGCTGGGTGCTGGTGATCGACCGGGTGTCCGGGCAGAAGGCGCACGACTGCGTGCAATGGTTCCACTTCTCGCCGCAGCTCGACCTCGCGGCCGAAGGCCGGCTGCACTACCGCGCCCGCCTGCGCTCGGGCCGCACGCTGGACGTGCGCGCGGCCGCGCCCGGCGTGCTCGAGGCGAACTGCGTCAAGGGCCAGCTCGAACCGCAGCGCCAGGGCTGGATCAGCCAGGCCTACGGCCAGTTGACGCCCTGTCATGCGCTGGGCCTGGCGCAGCGTGGGCAGGAGCTGGTGTTCGCTACGCTGCTGTCGCTCGACGACGCGGGCTCGGCGCTGGGCTGGCGCGGCGGCGATGTCGTCGAGGCCAGCATCCGGTCCGGCGCCGGCATTCAGCGGCTGCGCGTCGAGCTGCTCGAGCAATCCTGCCGGGTGAGCTGTCAACCCGAACCCCCGGCGGCCGTTGGAGGCTGAGGCTCCCGGCCTCGCTATGATCCTTCCCGGCCTGCATCGCCGACGCGCCCTCCACCCATCGGACCCACCATGAACCACACGATCGCACGACTGCTTGGAGCGGCTTCGCTGCTGCTCGCACTGGCCACGGCGCACGCCGCCGACACCATGGTCTACATGAAGCCTGGCGGCAACGACCAGGCCAGCGGCAAGAGCGAGGCCGACGCCGTCGCCACGCTGCAGATGGCGGTCAAGCGCGTGCTCGCGCTGCCGGTCGACAGCGGCGGCTCGCGCAAGGTGATGGTCCTGCCGGGCACCTACCTGGCCCAGACGGCCGTCGTGGCCGACCTGCCCGACGACAAGCCGCTGGTCATCACCGGCTCGACCGGCGCCGGCCAGCGCCCGGTGTTCGACGGCAACGGCAAGGGCCGCGCCTGGCTGCAGCTGGACAGCGCCACCGGCAGGACCACCCGCCTGACCATCGAGGGCATCGAGGTGGCGAGCTACGTGACGGCGATCTCGCTGAACGGCAACCGCGAGGCGCAAGGCAACTTCAACGCCGAGAACGTGATCCACAAGAACCTGTTCCGCGACATCGGCCAGATCGCCTTCCCGTCGGGCAAGCCGTCGACGGCGGCGGTGCGCCTGGTCAACTCGCGCAACAACCGGATCACCGACAACCGCTTCGTGAACATCCGCAACAACACCGGCTGCGGCGCCCTGCACGCGATCTACATCGCCCACTACTCGAGCGGCAACCTGATCGAGGGCAACACCTTCGACGGCGGCTGCGGCGCGGCCGTCAAGACGCGCGACGGCTCCGGCGGCAACATGGTCAAGGACAACCGCTTCATCGACCAGACCGAGCCGGTGTTCCTCGACAGCTTCTGCAACAAGGACTCGCGCGACGACTGCACCAAGGAAACCAGCGAGTGCCCGTCCTGGGGCAACGAGTTCAAGGACAACACGACGGCCAAGCTCGGGCCGAAGGCGCGCAAGATGCCGGTGCAGGTGGCCGGCCCCGACAGCGCGGCCGGCTGCCCGCCGCCGCCGAGCCGCAGCAGCCGGCGCCTGCAGGAATCCAACACCCGCAGCGGCGACCGCTGACACGCGTCAGTCCGCCGGGTTCGGGCCGGGCCGCCGCGCGGCCCGCCGCTGCCCCGGCGAACCTCATCCGCTTCCCGGCCCGTTGAAACTCCTCGACCGCCTGCTCGCCAGCGCACCCGGCCGCGTCCGGCGCGCGCCGGGGGCACGCGGTGCGCACCGGGGTCTGCTGGTCGCCCTCGTCGCCGACGAGCTGACCAGTGCCTGCCTGGAACACGAATGTGCCGTGCTGCACCTGACGCCGGCGAACGCCGCGGCTGCGCTGCGCCGGCACCGGCCGCAGCTCGTCTTCGTCGAATCGGCATGGTCCGGCCACCGCAACGCCTGGAAGTACCGCATCGCCGCGTACCCGGACCACCCGGAGCGCAACAACGCCGACCTGGCCCGAAGCTGGTCGCCACGGCGCGTGAGCTGGGCATCCCGGCCGTCTTCTGGAACAAGGAGGACGGCGTGCACTTCGATCGCTTCATCGCCAGCGCGTCGCTGTTCGACCACGTCTTCACGGTCGACTCGACCTGCGTGCCGCGCTACCGTGCAGTCGATGCCGCAAGCGCAGACCATAGCGCCGCTGCTGTTCGCGGTGCAACCTTCGGTGCACCACTTCTCGGACATCGCGCCGCGCTGGGCGCGCGCCAACTTCGTCGGCAGCTACAGCCGGCACATCCACGACCAGCGGCGCGGCCTGCAGGACATGCTGCTCGCCGCCGCCGGCCGCTCGCTCGGGCTCACGGTGTTCGACCGCAACTCCGATCGCCGCTCGGAGCACTACCGCTATCCGGCACTGCCCGGGCTGGAGGTGAAACCGGCGGTGCCGCACCGTGCCACCGCGCGGCTCTACCGCGACTACCTGGTGTCGCTGAACGTCAACACCGTGGTCGACTCGCCGACCATGTTCTCGCGCCGGCTGGTCGAGATCCTCGCCTGCGGCGGCCTGGCGGTGACGACGCCGGCGGCCTCGGTCGACGCGCTGTTCGACGGCCTCTGCCATGTCGTGCACGACGAAGCTCAGGCCGACGCGCTGTTCGGCCGCCTGCAGCGCGATGGCCTGTCGGCGCAGGACCGCACGATGATGGCGGCCGCCGCCGAGCATGTGGCCCGTCACCACACCTGGGCGCAGCGGCTGGCGCAGGTGTGCGAGCGTGTCGGGGTGAACGTGTGACGGGCCCCGCTGCCGCCGGCGTCTACGTCTCGCGCCGCATCGGCCCCTGCCTGACGCCGCACCTGGCCACGCTGCTGGGCGCGCCGTTGCGTTTCCGGCCGCTCGTCTGGCCGCGCGACGACGTGCGCGCCATCGTCGGCTGGGGCCTGAAGGGCGTGTTCGCGCGCGACGCCGCCTGGGCGCAACGCGCCGGCCTGCCCTACCTCGCGCTGGAGGACGGCTTCCTGCGCTCGGTGAAACCGGCCAACGGCGACGCGGCGCTGAGCGTGTCGGTCGATCCGGTCGGCGTGTACTACGACGCGCACCGGCCGTCCAAGCTCGAGCAGGACATCGTGCTGCCGCGCACGCCGGCACAGCATGCACGCGCCGAACGGCTGATCGCTGCGTGGCGCGACGGCCGGCTGTCCAAGTACAACCATGCCCGCGAGCTGCCGCCGCCGGTGCAGGGGCCGTTCGTGCTGGTGGTCGACCAGACCGCCGGCGACGCGTCGATCGCCTACGGCATGGCCAGCGAGGCCAGCTTCATGCGCATGCTCGAGGCGGCGCTCGACGAGCACCCCACGCTGCCGGTGGTGCTGAAGGTGCACCCGGACGTGGTCGAGGGCCGCAAGCGGGCCCACTTCGCCGCGCTGACCCCGGGCCAGGCGGCGCGCGTCACGCTGCTGGCCAGCAGTGCGCACCCGCCGGCACTGCTCGAGGCCGCGGCGGCGGTCTACGTGGTCACCTCGCAGATGGGCTTCGAGGCGCTGATGTGGGGCAAGCCGGTGCGCTGCTTCGGCATGCCCTTCTACGCCGGCTGGGGCTTGAGCGGCGACGAGCTGCCCGCGCCTTCGCGCCGCACCGGCCACACGGTGGCGCTGACCGATCTCGTGCATGCGGCGCTGGTCGACTACCCACGCTACGTCGATCCGGAGACCTTCGCGCCCTGCGAGGCCGAGCGCGTGATCGATTGGATGGCACTGCAGCGCCAGCAGCGCCAGCGCTTCGCAGCGCAGGTGCAGGCGGTCGGCTTCTCGCTGTGGAAGCAGCCCAGCGTGCGCGCCTTCCTCGGTGGCAGCGACGTGCGCTTCACCGAGTCGGCCCAGCCGCTGGGCGCAGGCGAACAGCGTGCGGTGTGGGGCCGCGGCTCGGCCGCGCTCGCAGCGGATGCACCGGCCGGCCTGCTGCGCATCGAGGACGGTTTCCTGCGCTCGGTGGGTCTGGGCGCAAACCTCGTGCAGCCGCTGTCGTGGGTGATCGACCGGCGCGGCATGTACTACGACGCCGGTGCGCCGTCCGACCTCGAGGCGCTGCTCGAGAGTTGCGCGTTCGATGCCACGCTGCTGGCCCGCGCCCGCGCGCTGCGCGAGGCCATCGTCGCGCGCGGCATCACCAAGTACAACGTCGGCGGCGGCGCCTGGCAGCGCCCGCCCGGCGCACGCCAGGTGGTGCTGGTGCCGGGCCAGGTGGAGAACGACGCGTCGATCGCCTTCGGTGCGCCGGCCGTGCGCACCAACCTCGGCCTGCTCGAAGCCGTGCGCCGCGCGCGGCCCGATGCCTGGATCGTCTACAAGCCGCACCCCGACGTGCTGGCCGGCAAGCGCCCGGGCGAAGCGGGTGTCGAAGAGGCGAAACGATGGTGCGATCAGATCGTCACCGACGTGCCCATTCATCTTCTCTTCGCGCAGGTCGACGAACTGCAGGTGCTGACCTCGCTGGCCGGCTTCGAGGCGCTGCTGCGCGGCGTGCCGGTGGTCTGCCACGGCCTGCCCTTCTACGCCGGCTGGGGCCTGACGGAGGACCACCTGCCCTGCACACGCCGCAGCCGACGGCTGACGCTGGACGAACTGGTCGCCGGCGCGCTGATCGCCTACCCGAGCTACGTCAGCCGCACCACCGGCGCCTTCACGACGCCCGAGCGTGTGCTGCACGAACTGTCGAACTGGGACACGACGGCGCCGCCGGACGACGGCCCCTGGCTGCGCGCGCTGCGCCGCCTCAAGCGATGGCGTGCCCGGCTCCGGCGGCCCTGAGCGGCGCGTCGACGGAACGCGGCACCAGCGACAGCCGGGCCGCGCGGAAGTGCTTCATCACGATGGCGGCCGTGGCCTCGATGTCGGCGGCGGTGTAGGCCCAGGCATCGCCCGGCGCCTGGTAGCAGCGCAGCACGCTGGCGCGCAGCGCCTCGCCGGCACCGGCGTCGCCCCGCGACAGCGCCGCCTCGCGCAAGCGCTCGCCGAAGTTGGCCGGCGTGGCGTTCACCAGCGAGCGTGCGTCGGAGTAGAAGCTCGGCGCGAAGCAGATCACCCGCTCGCCGCGCACCAGCGCCTCGAAGCCGACGGTGGAGTTGATGCAGACCACGATCGGCTCGGCGCGATGGAAGCGCGCCAGGTTGCCGCCGATGAGGTGCGCGCCGGCCGGCATGCGGTAGTGCGTCGCGTCCATCGGGTGGCGCTTGAACAGCACCGGCGCACCGGGCAGCACACGCTGCGCCTCGGCCGCCACGAAGTCGATGAACTGCTGGTTGCCGGCGAACGGCGAATGCAGCACCAGCTGCGAATCGGTGGTCAGCTGCAGCGGCACGACGACCAGCGGCATGCCCGGCCCCTTGGGCACCGGCACGTTCTCGCCGTCGGCCAGGTGATGTTCGGTGCGCCACTGCGCCCAGGCCAGGCGCAGGTAAGGGCCGATCGCGTAGCGCTTGTGCTGGATGCGGCCGCGGTCGCGGTCGACCAGGCAGGCCAGCGCGTTGTGCAGGATGAAGCGCGCGAAGCGGGTGCGCAGCCAGGGCTCGACCTCGCGGCGCGCCAGCGGTTCGTCGGCGGGCACGCCGCTGAGCCCGGGCAGCGCCTCGGCGCGCTGCAGGCTGAAGCGCGAGTTCAGCCCCAGCGTGCTCAGGCTGGAACTGCTGTAGCGGAATGCGCCGCGCTCGAAGTACAGCACCACCACACCGAGCTCGGCCGCGGCCAGCCGGGCCGCCACCGAGAACGGCCGCGCGTCCGAGAACACCAGGCACAGCTCGATGCGTTCTTCGGCGAAGCGCTGGCGGAACCAGTCGACCGCGTGCGCGAACACCGACATCGAGCGGGCATCCTTCATCGGCGCCCAGGTCGCGTGGTCGAACTCGTGCGGCAGTTCGCGCAGGTGCTCGGAGAGGCCCGGCTTCCAGACGATGGTCCGGTCCTCACCGGTGTACAGCCGGTAGGCGGGCGACGACAGCAACGCCACCACGTCGCCGCCGGTGCGGCGCGCGAGCGTGTCGGCCAGCGCGCGGAAATGCCCGCTGTAGGCCGGATCGAGGTAGGCGATGTTCATCGAGCCGTCGATTGTGACACCGTGCTACCGGGCGTCATGCCGGCCGGGTCGCGGTACTCGGGGATGGTGGCGGCGAGGCGACACTGCACCTCGGCGTCGCCGGCCAGCGCCGTGGCCGCCGCCCAGTCGAGCAGCGCCAGCACCGGTTCGTTGCCGCCGCCCAGCCGCGCCAGGTGGATGCTCGGCACGGTGGTCGGCAGCGTCGCGTCGGCGTCGGCCAGCAGTTCCTCGTAGAGCTTCTCGCCGGGGCGCAGCCCGGTGAAGTCGATCGCGATCTCGTCCGGACCGTGGCCGGCCAGGCGGATCATCTCGCGCGCCAGGTCGACGATGCGCACCGGCTCGCCCATGTCCAGCACCAGCACCTGGCCGCTTTCGCCGATCGCCGCGGCCTGCAGCACCAGGCGCGAGGCCTCGGTGATGGTCATGAAGTAGCGGATGATGTCCGGGTGGGTCACGGTCACCGGCCCACCGCGTTCGATCTGCTCCTTGAACTTCGGGATCACGCTGCCGCTGGAGCCGAGCACGTTGCCGAAGCGCACGGCGATGAAGCGCGTGCCGGGGTGGCGGCCGGCCAGCACGACGATGGCCATCTCGGCGGCGCGCTTGGTGGCGCCCATCACGTTGGTCGGGTTGACCGCCTTGTCGGTGCTGATCAGCACGAAGCGCTTGGCGCCGCATTCGGCGGCGGCGCGCGCCGCCAGCCAGGTGCCCAGCGTGTTGTTGCGCAGCGCCGCCCAGGCGTTGTCCTGCTCCATCAGCGGCACGTGCTTGTAGGCGGCGGCGTGGAACACGACCTCGGGGCGCCACTGCATGAAGCTGGCGCGCAGCTGCGCCTCGTCGCGCACGTCGCCGATCAGGCGCACCAGTTCGAGATCGGGGAAGGACTCGCCGAGCTCCTGCTCGATGCGGTAGAGGTTGTATTCGCCGAGTTCGTAGAGCACCAGCCGCGCCGGCTGGTAGCGCGCGATCTGCCGGCACAGCTCGCTGCCGATGCTGCCGCCGGCGCCGGTGACCAGCACCGTGCACCCGGCCAGCACCTCGCCGATGCCGGCCTCGTCGAGCTGCACCGGCGCGCGGCCGAGCAGGTCTTCCGGCTGCATGTCGCGCAGCTGCTGGCGCATGCCCTCCTGCAGCTCGCGCGCGCTGGGCACGGTCAGGACCGGCAGCTTGGTCGGCAGCACCAGGTCGACGGCGCGGCGCCGCTGCGTCGGCGTGGCCGCCGGCATCGCGATCACCAGGTGCGTGACGCCCAGCCGCCCAGCCTGGGCGGCCACCGCCGACATCGGCCCCAGCACCGGCACGCCGGCGATGCGCGCACCCTGCTTGCCGGGGTCGTCGTCGAGCAGGCCGACGACCAGCCAGCCGTCGTGCTGGATGCCGGCGATCAGCCGCCGCGCCGCGCCGCCGGCGCCGAGCACCAGCGCGCGGCGGATCTCGCCGCCGTCGCCGACGATGCGGCTGCGCAGGTGCTCGTAGAGCATGCGGTAGCCGATGCGCACCAGCGTCAGCCCCATCAGGCTGATGAAGGGATGCAGCGCCAGCACCGCGCGCGGCACCTTGCTCAGGCCCAGGCCCATCACTGCCGCCGCGCCGAGCACGCCGGCCACCACGCAGGCCAGCAGCAGGCGCTGGATGTCGCCGAAGCCGGAGAAGCGCCAGATGCAGCGCGGGATGCCGAAGGCGACGAAGACCACCAGGTAGAGGCCGACCAGCGCCAGCAGCACCCAGCCGTCGTAGTCTGGCCGTGCCGAGGTCCAGCGCTCGAAGCCGAGGCGGAACAGGTAGGTCGCATTCCAGGCCAGCGCGATGACGGCGGCGTCGACCGCCAGCGCGAACACCTGCCGGTGCGGGCGCATGCGCGCCAGCAACCGCTCGAGCGCGATCCAGAAGGCCTTCATGCAGCGCCTCGATTCAGCAGCACGCCCAGCGTGCGCAGGATCAGGCGGATGTCGGTGGCCAGCGAGGCCTGGTCGACATAGGCGGCGGCCAGGCGCAGCTTGGCCGGCATCACCACCTCGACGTACTCGCGCTCCGGGTCGGCGGCACGGGCCAGCAACTCGCTTTCCTGGCGGTACTCGATCGACGCGATGTCGGTGATGCCCGGGCGCACCGACAGCACCTTGTCGCGCAGGGCCGCCGGGTACATCGCGACGTAGCGCGGCACCTCGGGGCGCGGGCCGACCAGGCTCATCGTGCCTTCGAGCACGTCGATCAGCTGCGCCAGCTCGTCGAGCTTGCTGCGGCGCAGGAACGCGCCCACGCGGGTGATGCGGGCATCCGCGCCGACGGTGATCTGCGCGCCGCCGGCGCCGTCGCGCATCGTGCGGAACTTGTGGATGCGGAACGGCCGGCCGCCGCGGCCGACACGCTCCTGCCGGTAGAACACCGGGCCGGGCGAGTCGAGCCTGATGGCCAGCGCAATCAGCAGGAACAGCGGCGAGAGCAGCAACAGACCGAGGCTGGCGACGGCGAGGTCGAACATCCGCTTGGCCATCGGCAACCCACTGGCGGAAGGTCAGATGACCTTGGCGCGCATCAGGTCGTTGGAGTTCAGCGCGCCGACCAGCAGTCCGTCGGCGTCGACCACCAGCACGCTGGTGATGCGGTGCTGCTCCATCAGGTCGGCGGCATCGACGGCCAGCGCGTCGGCGCGCACGGTGCGCGGCGAGCGGTGCATCACGTCGCCGGCACGCAGGTCGCGCAGGTCGCGGCCGACCTCGATCAGTCGGCGCAGGTCGCCGTCGGTGAAGATGCCGGCGATGCGGCCCTGCGCATCGACCACCGCGGTCGCGCCCAGGCCCTTGCGCGTCATCTCGCGCATCGTGTCGACCAGGCCGGTGTCGGCGGCGACGCGCGGTACGTCCTCGCCGCTGCGCATCACGTCGTGCACATGGGTCAGGAGGCGGCGGCCGAGCGAGCCGCCGGGGTGCGAGCGGGCGAAATCTTCCTCGCGGAAGCCACGCGCGTCGAGCAGCGCCACGGCCAACGCATCACCCAGCGCCATCTGCGCGGTGGTGCTGGCGGTCGGCGCCAGGTTCAGCGGGCAGGCCTCCTGGTCGACCGCGCTGGACAGCACGACGTCGGCATGGCGGGCCAGCGTGCTCTCCGGCTTGCCGGTCATCGCGATGGTGGTCACCGACAGGCGCTTGATCGCCGGCAGGATGGCGGCCAGCTCGTCGCTCTCGCCGGAGTTGGAGATCGCCAGCACCACGTCGCCCGGCGTGACCATGCCCAGGTCGCCATGGCTGGCTTCGGCCGGGTGAACGAACATCGCCGGCGTGCCGGTCGAGGCCAGCGTCGCGGCGATCTTGCGGCCGACGTGGCCGCTCTTGCCCATGCCCATCACCACCACGCGGCCGCGGCAGGCCAGCACCGCGCGCACCGCGGCGACGAAGCTGTCGCCCTGGCGCTGCTTGAGGCCGAGCAGCGCGGCCGCTTCGATGTCGAAGGTCTGGCGCGCGAGTTCGAGGATGCGCGCGGAATCGAGACGGTCGGACATGCGGGCTGCGGAGAGGGAAAGAACCCGCGATTCTAGGCGCCGAGCAGGCGCCGGGCGGCCGCCGCCACCCGGGCCACGTCGGCCTCGTCCATGCGCGAGTACATCGGCAGGCTGAGCATGCGCTCGTAGGCATGCTGGCTGTGCGGGAAGTCGTTCGCCTGCAGCGCATAACGATCGCGCCAGTAGGGCTGCAGGTGCAGCGGGATGTAGTGCACGCTACAGCCGATGCCGGCGGCGAACAGGCCCTCGATGAAGGCGTCGCGCGCGACCGCCGCCGCATCGGCCAGCCGCACCACAAAGAGGTGCCAGGAATGCAGCTCGCCGGCCGGAGGCTGCGGCGGCAGGATCAGCGGCAGGCCGGCCAGCGCCTCGGCGTAGGCCTTCGCGATCGCCTCGCGCCTGGCCTGGAACTCGCGCGCCCGCTTCAGCTGGTGGATGCCCAGCGCCGAGGCGATGTCGGTCAGGTTGTACTTGAAGCCGGGGGCGACGATCTCGTAGTACCAGCTCGGCACGGTGGCGGTGAAGCGGTCGAAGGCGTCGCGGCTAATGCCGTGCAGGCGCATCACCTGGATGCGCTTGGCGAGCGCCTCGTCGCGCGTCACCACCATGCCGCCCTCGCCGGTGGTGATGGTCTTGTTGGCGTAGAAGCTGAACACCGTCGCGTCGCTGTCCAGCGTGCCGACCAGGCGGCCGTCGACGGTGCTGGGCAGTGCATGCGCCGCATCCTCGACGATCGCGAGGCCGTGCTCTCTCGCCAGCGGCACGAGGCGCGCCATGTCGGCCGCCAGCCCGGCGTAGTGCACCGGGATCACCGCCTTCGTGCGTAGTGTGATCGCACGTTCGACGGCGTCCACGTCGATGCACAGCGTCGCCGGGTCGATGTCGACCAGCACCACGTCGGCGCCGAGGTAGCGCACCACCTCGGCGGTGGCGGTGAAGGTGTGGGTGGTGGTGATGACCTCGTCGCCGGGGCCGATGCCCAGCGCTTCCAGCGCCAGGTGCAACCCGGCCGTCGCCGAGTTGACCGCCATCGCATGCAGGCCCGGCTCGCCGAGGAAGGCGCCGAAGTCGTTCTCGAAGCGGCGTGTCTTCGGGCCGGTGGTGACCCAGCCGGAACGCAGCGTGTCGACGACCTCGGCGATCTCGGCCTCGCCGATCTCGGGCAGCGCGAAGGGCAGGAAGTCGGGCTTGCCGGAAGGGTTGCTCATGGCTTGGCGATCCAGGCCAGCACATGCGTGCGCAGCACCGGAAGGGTGTTGAAGACAGTGTAGAGGGCCGGATGCAGGCGCACGACACGGCGCGCGATCGGCGGCGCCAGCGTCACGCGCAGCGCGTCGACCTGGCCTTGCGGAAAGAGTTGCTGCACCCGCGCCAGCGGTACGCCGCGCACGTCGCGGTTGGCCGGGTTGTCGACGGTGAAGTCGTACCAGAGCACCGCGCCGCCGGGGCGCAGCCAGCGCCACATCGTGTCGGCCAGGCGCTGCTGGAAGGCATCGTCGAGCAGCGAGCTGAACACGGTGGAGACGAACACGACATCCTGCGAGCCGTCGGGCAACGCCAGCGCACAGGCATCGCCGCCATGCAGCGCCAGCGACGTCGGCAGCACTACACGCGCCTGCGCCAGGCGTTCGGGCAGCAGCTCGACCCCTTGCAGGTGCTCGGGCTTCAGGCCCAGGCGCAGCAGCTCGAGCAGGTTGCCGCCGCTGCCGCAACCGACCTCGACCAGGCGCAGCGCGGCCAGGTCGTCGACGCCATGGCGGATCAGCAGGCGGCGCAGCGCCCGCTGGCGCTCCTGCACCGTGGCCAGCACATCGGCGCGCAGCAGGCTGTAGCGCGCATCGGTGGCGTCGCGCTTCGCATAGCGCGCAGCGACGGCCTTGGTCTCGTCCACGCTCACGCGATCGCCTCCAGGAAGCTGCGCGCCAGCACCGGGTAGCTGTGGTGGGCCAGCACGAATTGGCGGCCACGTTCGCCCATGCCGCGGCGTGCGCCGGGCGACAGCGTGGCGAGCTGGCGCAGGCCCTGCACCACCGCCTCCGGCGACTCCGGCGCGACGGTCAGCCCGCAGCCGGCCTCGGCCACCGGGTCGTTGCCGGCCTCGACCGAATGCAGCACCGGCACACCGGCCATCATGTAGTCCATCAGCTTGTTCGGCGCGATGCCGAAGCGGTACAGCGGCTGGCGCTTCCAGCCGATGTAGGCGATGTCGGCCTGGGCGAGCAGCGTCGGGATCTGCGCCTTCGGGATCGGCGGGAACATCGTCACGTTGACCAGGCCCTCGGCGGCGACACGTGCGGCGAGGCGGGTCTTCTCGTGGCCGTCGCCGACCAGCACGAAGGCGAAGGGCTCGTCTTGCAGACGCGCCGCCGCGTCGAGCAGCACGTCCAGCGCGTTCGGTTCGCCATGCGAGCCGGCGTACACCACCACGGGCCGGCCGGCGCGTTGCTGCGCCGCGATGTGCGCAGCGAGCGCCTCGTCCAGCGGTTCGCCCGGCATCGACCACTCGCCCGGGTCAATGCCATTGGGAACGATGTGCAGCTTGTGCAGGTCCAGGCCATGCGCCGCCAGGTGCTCGGCGACCTTGGGCAGCATCGACACCACCCTGATCGGCATCGCGGCAGGCGTCGTTCTCGGCCTTCTGGCACAGCAGCGCGAACGGGTGGTGCGGCGACATGCCCGAGAGTTCGATCGGCGAGGCCGGCCACAGGTCGTGGATCTCGTGGACCAGGCGCGCATGGGTACGGCGGGCGATGCGCCGCGCCACCCAGATATCCATCGGGTAGGTGCTGGAGGCGATCACCACGTCGGGCTGGAACTGCGTCACCCACCGAGCTGCAGTCCTTCCACACCTGCTTCAGGAAGGCCCAGATGTTGAGCACACGGCCGAGGCCGTTGCCGGCATAGGGCGGCGTCTCGATCCAGCGGTAGGCGATGCCATCGATGTCCTGATCGCCGGCAGCGTCCGGCTGATGGCTGCGCACATGCGACCAGGTCGCAGCGACGATCTGCACCCGGTGGCCGAGCTTCACCCACTCGCGTGCCAGGTAGTACGGGCGGTACTCCATGCCGTGGCGCGGCGAGCCGGCGTAGTGGTTGATCAGCAGGATGTTCACTGCAACAGTTCCCGGTACAGCGACAGCAGCACGGCCTCGGCGCTGCTCCAGCGGTAGTTCGCCAGCACAGCCGCCTGCCCGGCCTCACCAATCGTGCGCACCAGCGTCTGGTGCGTCGACGATCTCGCGGATGGCCGCGGCGATCGCGGCCACATCGGTCGGGTCCACGCAGCGGCCGCAGCCGTGGCGCTCGACGATGTTCCGCCACAGCGGGAAGTCCGAGGCGATCACCGGCAGGCCGGCCGACATGTACTCGAACATCTTGATCGGGAGCGCGTCGAGGTAGCTCGGCATCGGCAGCAGCGTGACCAGGCCGGCGCTGGCGCGCGCGAGGATGCGCCGCACTTCGTCGCGACCGACATGGCCGACGTAGTCGACCTGCGCCCAGCCGGGCTCGGCGCCGAGTGCGGCCTCCAGCACCGCGTCCTCGATGCGGCCGGCCAGCAGCAGCCGCACACCGGGCACCCGCGCCACCGCGCGCACCATCTCCAGCGCGCCGCGCGTGCGCGTGATGCCGCCGACGTAGCAGACCGCCCGCTCGCGCGGCAGCGGCGCGGCCGGTGGCGCGAGTTCCTCGGGAAAGGGATAGTTGGCCACCACCACGCTGCGCCGCGCGACCGCCGCGAAACGCTGCGCGATGTGCGGCGTCGCCGCCACCACCGCGGCCAGCCGGCGCACGCGCGCGTTCTCGTAGACCTCGAAGCCGCGCGACACGCCGGCGCGCATCCACGGCCGGATCCACTGCTTGGTGAGGATCTGCCGCGGCACGTCCTCGTGCGCGTCGTAGACGGCCGGCACGCCGTCACGCTGCAGTGCCGCAGCCAGCGGCAGCAGTTCGGGGTCGTGCACATGGACCAGCGCCGGCTTCAGTTCGCGCACCGCGGCGAGCGCTCGCGCCGGCTGCACCCGCATGCGCGCCAGCCGGCCGGCGGGACGCGCGCCGATGTCGACGATGCGCACGCCGTCGACCACCGCCGCGCCCAGGCCGTCGCCGACCACCTGCACCACCTCGTAACCGGCGCGGGCGAGCGACACACATTCCTTGTGGAAGATACGGATGTCGTCGCGCGGATGCACGGTGGTGACATGAACGATTCGCTTCATGCCGCGCCCTCCCGCAGCATGCCGTGGCCGAGCACGCGACCAGGCCGGTCCGCTTCCTCGAAGTAGAGCCGATGCCACACGGCCAGGTTGAGCGCGCGCAGGCGAAGCGCGAGCGGCGCACCGGCGAGCGTGATGCCGTGACGCGCAGCGAGGTCGTGCACGAAGCTGCTGCCGTCGAGCTGTTGCGCCAGCCAGCCGGCCAGCGGCCCGCCGAACCATTCCTGCTCGGGAATCGGCCAGCCCTGCTTGTCGCGCCGCCAGACGATCTGGGCCGGCAGCGTGCTCGCCATCGCCTCGCGCGCCAGCCACTTGGTCCAGCCGCCGTGCAGCTTGTAGGCCGGCGGCACGCTGGCCAGGAACTCGACCAGCCGCCAGTCCATGAAGGGCATGCGCGACTCGACCGACCAGGCCATCGCGGTCTTGTCGGCATAGAGCAGCAGATTGCGCAGGTTGCCGAGGAAGTCGGCCTGCAGCGCCTCGGCCAGCGTCCGCGAGGGGTCGGAGCCCATGCCCAGGCGCTTCACCAGCGCGGCGAGCGCGCCGGGGCCGGCAAGGCGGCGCAGCAGGCTGCCGCCCAGGCCGATGCCGACATGCGATCCGAAGCCCTGCATGCCGGCAAGCATCGCACGCGCTTCGCCCACCGCGGCGCCGAGCGGTGCGTGCACCAGGCGGTTGCGCAGGTAGCGGCCGTAACCGCCGAGCTGCTCGTCGGCACCCTGCCCGTCCAGCGTCACCACCACGCCGCGCTGCGCGACCAGGCGAAAGGTGTGCCAGCTCGCCATCAGCGTGTTGGCCGGCGGCGTGTCCAGCGCCCACACCATGCGTTCGTGCGCGAGTGGAATGTCGGTGGCCTGTGGCTCGATGCGATTCGAGCGCACGTCGAGCTGCGTCGCCACGCGTGCGATGAAGGCACTCTCGTCGTGCGCCTTCAGCGCCGGGTCGGCGTAGACGCTGGAGAACACCTCCTGCTTCTCGTGGGTGCCGCGCGCGCGCAGCTCGGCGTTGACCAGCGCGGCGATGCTCGAGCTGTCCAGCCCACCGGACAGCGCCGTGCCCAGGCGCACGTCGGCACGCAGGCGCAGGCGCACCGCGTCGGCGAGCAGCTCGGTGTAGCGCTGCTGCAGGCGCTGCGCCTCGCTGGCATCGAACGGCAAACGCTCGGCGTCGGGCACGGTCTCCGGCCAGCGCCAGAACGGCCGGGGCTCGAAGCGCCGCGGCGCGTCCAGCGACAGCTCGGCCCAGTGGCCGGCCGGGAAGCGGGTGATGCCGGCGAACTCGGTGCCCTCGCGCCAGGCCTGCGGGCCCCGCTGCAGGAACCCGGCGCAGGCCGCCTCGTCGGCGACAGCCCGCACACGCGGATGCGCCAGCAGCGCCTTGATCTCGGAGGCCATCAGCAGCGCACCGTCGTCGCCGCGCCAGAGGTACAGCGGCTTGACACCGAAGCGGTCGCGCGCGATGAACAGCGTGCGCCGTTCGGTGTCGAGCACCACCAGCGCCCACATGCCGTTGCAGCGCGCCAGTGCGTCGGGCCCCCATTGTTCGAGCGCGGCGAGCAGCACCTCGGTGTCGCTGTGGGTCACGAAACGATGGCCCAGCGCCTCAAGCTCGGCGCGCAGTTCGAGGTGGTTGTAGACCTCGCCGTTGTAGACCGTCCAGCGTGTGCCGCGCTGCATCGGCTGGTGGCCACCCGGCGACAGGTCGACGATGGCCAGGCGGCGGTGCGCCAGCCACAGCGTGGCCTCGCGCCCGGCCTGCTCCTCGATGCGGCCCTCCGGCTGCCAGGCGGTCGACGGTCTCCATTACCGGCCGCGGCGTGTCGGCACCGCCGAGCACGGCAGCGCGGCTGCCGTCCCAGGCGAGGAAGCCTTCGTCGTCGGGGCCGCGGTGGCGCAGCGTGCGCGCCATCGCGGCGACGATGGACGCACGGATCGGTGCACCGGGCGTGAAGGCGAGCACGATGCCGCACATGTCAGTGGCGCCCGGCCGCCCGAAGCCACTGAGCGCCCCCTCGGGGGGCCGCGAGCGAAAGCGAGCTTGGGGGTTTCACGTCAGGCGGCCCTTGCCAGGAGTTGCTTCAAGGACTGAATGCGCAGCAGCCCGAGCGGGAACATCGCCAGTGCGAGCAGTGCCAGCAGCGCCAGCTTCGCCGCCCAGGCCAGCGGGCCGATGCCGAGCGCCGCATCGAGCCGCGGCACCGCCAGCGCCAGCAGCACGAACAGCGCCGTGGCCGCCAGCAGCGCGCCACCGCGCAGCGGCAGCGGGTAGAGCTTCTGGCTGGCCAGCAGCCAGGCGCCGAAGAACAGCGCGGCCGCGGCCAGTGTGGCCAGCGCCGCACCGGCCGGCCCGGCGCTCGGGATCAGCACCCCGTTCAACGCCGCGCCGAGCACCGCGCTGGCCAGCGTGATCGCCAGCTGCCAGCCGGTCTTCTTCGCGATCGCGATGCCGGGCGCGAAGATGTACATCTGCGCCAGCAGAGCTGCCGGCGCCAGCCAGACCAGCAGCGGCGCGGCACGCGCGTAGTCGGCCGTCGCGAAGGTGGCGACCAGCTCGCGGCCGAACAGGCCGATGGCCGCGCAGGCCACCAGCGCCACCGCGACGAAGCCCTCGAACAGCCGGGCCAGCCGCGCCGGCGTCTCCGGCTCGTGGTGATGGGCGTAGACCAGCGGCGTCAGCGCGCCCTGGATGCCGACCAGCACCAGCGTGACCATGCCGGCCAGCCGGCTGGCGATGCCGAACTGGCCGACGTCGTCCAGCGTCGCCAGCGCGTTGAGCATCAGGCGGTTGATGTAGAAGCTGGCGAACACCGCGATGCCGGCCGGCACCAGCGGCAGCGAGAAACGCAGCATCTCGGCGAGGTCGGTGCGGTGCAGGCCCAGCGACAGCGTGCCGCGCAGCCACCACAGGCTGAGCAGCGAACAGAGGCCGGCAGCGACGAACTGCGCCCACAGCACACCTTGCAGCCCGGCGCCCAGGCCGAGCGCGAACAGCGCGACGAAGGCCGGCGTCAGCAGCGCGTAGAGCACGCTGACCACCGCGTAGGCGCGTGGCCGCAGCTCCCAGCGGAACTGGTTCTGCAGCAGCAGGAACAGGCCGTTGACGGCAATGAAGGCCAGGCCGGCGCGCAGCGCATCGGCGAAGCGCAGGTCACCGAGCAGCGCCTGCGCGATCGGTCCCGGCCAGCGGCAGCGTGATGAGCGCGAACAGCGCATAACCCGCCAGCGCGAAGCTCCAGGCCGTGCCGGCGAGGCGGCGGCGCGGCTCGCCCGGCTCGCGTTCGTTCCAGAAGCGGGCCAGTGCCTGCGCCGTCTCCAGCGGCACGACCAGGTTGACCAGCACGCCGCAGGTGACGATCAGGTCGAGCGCGCCGTAGTCGGCCGGCGCCAGCACGCGGGTGTACAGCGGCAGCATCAGCAGCGCGATGCCGCGCGCCAGGATGGAGCCGAGCGCGTAGACCACGCCGTCGCGCCACAGCGCGCCGATCATGGGTGCGCTCCGTTCGCGAAGGCGATGAAGGCGTCGCGCAGCACGGGCTTGTCGTCGAGCTGCAATGCACCGGCACCGAAGCGTTCGACCAGCGTGCGCACGCGATCGCGCGCTGCGCTCTCGGCCAAGCCGCAGCCTTGCAGATGGTCGACCTGCGCCGGCTCGCGCCACCAGGCCGCGGGGATGTCGCCGCGCAGCAGGCGCAGCAGGCGTGCACCGACCGCCGCCGGCGACCAATGGCCGGCGACGAAGGCCTGGGCCGCCGCACCGAGCCGTTCACGTTCGGTGCGGTCGCCGGCCAGGGCCGCCAGCGCCGCCTCCAGCTGCTCGGGCGGCACGAAGCAGGTCGGCGGCATCGGCAGCCCGCTCGCATCGGCCGCCACGCGGCCGGCGTTGTAGCCGCCGACCAGCACCGGCCGGCCGACACTGGCTGCTTCGGTCGCGAAGGCGGCCATCGGCGTGTCGCTGTAGAGCTGGTCGATCGCCAGGTCGCAGTCGCGCAGCGCCTCCATCACCTCGGCGTTGGGACGGCCCTCGATGGTCACCAGCTCGATCGCCGACGCCCTGGTTGCGCAGCGCCTCGACCGCCGCGCGGATCTGCGCCGTGCCCTTCAGCACCGGGTGCGAGGGGCTGTGCAGCACCCGCAGCGTGCTGCCGTTCGGCGCCGGCACCGCCGGCTGCGCGGCCCGCGGGATGCCGAGCGCGAACCAGTCGACAAAACGCCGGCGGTGGAAATGCGCCGTGGCCAGCGCGTTGACGCACAGGCTGACCTGGCGCTCCAGCCGCGTCACCTTGCGCTGCTGGCGTGCGGCTGCGCGGCGCACGGCCTGCGGGTCGAACGGCCGGTCAGCCGGGAACCAGCCACCGTCGATGTAGGGCGGCCGGGCGTCGGAACCGACGAACACCACCAGCGTGCGCTTGCCCCACCAGCGCAGCAGCAGCAGCTCGAGGCCGGTGTTGGTGATGGTCTCGCCGTAGAGGAAGACGAAGGCGTCGTAGCGCGGCAGCGCCCAGGCCAGCACCGCCCAGCCCAGCGCCTGCTGCATCGCGAAGGCGAAGCCCTTGGCCAGCGGCCGCGAAGCCGGCAGCGCCGCGCGGCGTGTGCCCCAGTGTGTCCACCAGCGCACGAGGCGCGAGGGCACGGCCTGCATCCCGTAGGCGAAACGGTGGGTATAGGCGCAGACCAGGTCGGCGCTGGCGCCGTTGGCACGCAGCCCCTGGACGAACCCGGCGCCGATGCCCGCCACCTCCAGCGGGCCGACGAAGACCCTCATGGGGACGCGGCGGGGGTGGAGGAAGCCCGCTGCGCCTGCAGTTCCGCCTGCAGCCCGGCGATGAAGGCCTCGTCGACCTGCGCCACCGGCTCGGCCGGCGCACCGGCCACCACCGCGCCGGGCGCCACGTCGCGCGTGACCACCGACATCGGCAGCACCACCGCGCCGTCGCCGATCGTCACACCGGGGTTGATGACGGCATGGCCGACGATGTAGCAGCCGCTTACCGATCACCGTCGGTCGGCGGATCACCTGCGCGCCGCCGGGGCTGTTCTCGCGCAGCAGGTTGGCCAGGATGCTGGTGTGCGTCCAGACGTAGACACCGACGCCGATGGTGGCGTGGTCGCCGATGCTCAGGCCGCCGGAGGCATCGAGGTAGGCGTTCTCGCCGATCCAGACGTTCTCACCGCAGACCAGCTTCTCCGGCATCAGCAGCTTGGTGTTCTCGCGCACGCGGCAGCTCGCCGGCAGGCCGTAGAGCTGCGCCCGTTCGTCGTCGGCGAGCAGCTGCGACAGGAAGCGCAGCGCGATGTCACGGCGCAGGCCGCGGTTGCGCTCGCTGTCTATGCGCACGCCCAGCACTTCCTGCATCAGCGCTTCGATGCGCGGCTCGATGCCTTTGAGGAAGTCATCGATCATGCGCGGCCTCCAGCAGCTCGGTCAGCGCCTGGCTCACCGTCGCGACCTCGGCCGCGCCGTACTGCTCGCAGAAGGGCAGCGCCAGGCCCTGGCGGAACAGCCGGTTCGCGTTCGGCGAGCCGCCGGCCGGCACATGTGCGAAGAACGAAGGTTGTGCCGACACGCATTGCGCGCCGAGGTTGGCCTCGATGCCGCGCTCGGCCAGCGCACGGATGATCGCAGCGCGGTCGATCGCCGTCGGCCAGCACGACCATGAAGGTCTGCCAGCTGTGGCCGACATGGTCAGCCGGCAGGCTCAGATGGCCGGCCGCTTCGAGCGGCGCCAGCGCCTCGCGATAACGCGCGGCCAGCACGCGGCGCGCTTCGATCCAGCCGGCCAGTTGCGGCAACTGTGTGCGGCCGATCGCCGACTGCAGGTCGGTCAGCCGGTAGTTGAAGCCGGCCTCGACGAAGTTCATGCCGGCCGCGCTGCGCTCCATGCCGTGGTTGCGCAGACGGCGCAGCCGCGCTGCCAGCGCGTCGTCGTTGGTCGTCAGGATGCCGCCCTCGCCGGTGGTCAGCGTCTTGCGCGGGTGCAGCGAGAAGCAGCCGATGTCGCCGCGCGTGCCGGTGAAGGCCCCAGCCTTCGCGCGCGCCGATCGCGCAGGCGGCATCCTCGATGATCTTCAGGTCGTGGCGCTGGGCGAGCGCACGCAGCGCCGCCATGTCGACCGGGTGGCCGAACTCGTGCACCGGCATGATCGCGCGCAGCCGCTGCGGGCCGCGCCAGGCCCGGATCGCCGCCTCCAGCGCCGTGGGCGTCGCGCAGTACGTGCGCGGATCGACGTCGACCAGCACCGGCGTCGCACCGGCCAGCAGCACCACGTTGGCGGTGGCCGGGAAGGTGAAGTCGGGCACCAGCACCGCGTCGCCGGGACCAATGTCCAGCGCCAGCAAGCGCCAGATGCAGTGCGGCCGTTCCCGAGGACACCAGCACCGCATGCCCGACGCCCAGCCATTGCTGCAGCTCGGCCTCGAAGGCCTGGCCCTGCGCGCCGTGCACCAGCATGCCGCTGCGCAGCACGTCGGCCGCCGCGGCGATCGCGGTCTCGTCGAGGTGGGGCAGCGAGAGGCGGATCATCCGAGGTGAGGTCAGCTCTTGAAGATCGGCGCCAGCGGCGGCAGCTTGGACTCGTTCGCCGCGATCCACTCGACCGTGCGGCGCAGGCCCTCGTCGAGGTCGACCTTGGCCGCGAAGCCGATCAGCTCGCGCGCCTTGTCGACATTGGGAATGCGCAGTTCGATGTCGGCCGACAGTGCCGGGCGGAACTGGATGCGCGAGTTCGCGCCGACGACGCGGCAGATCGCCTCGGCGAGGCCGTAGACGGTGACCACCGCGCGCGCGTTGCCGATGTTGAACGACTCGCCGACCGCCTTCGGATGTTCGAGCGCGCACATCACGCCCTCGACCATGTCGTCGACGAAGCACCAGGCGCGGATCTGCGTGCCGTCGCCGAAGACCAGCAGGTCCTCGTTCTTCAGTGCCTTGCGGATGAAGATCGACAGCGCGCCTTCGCCGGTCTGGCCGGGGCCGTAGACGTTGAAGGGCCGCACCGTCACCGTCGGCAGGCCGTACTGCTTGTGGTACGCGTGGGCCAGGTGCTCGCCGGCCAGCTTGCTGACCGCGTAGGTCCAGCGCGCTTCGCCGACTGCGCCGGTGACGGTGGAAGCGTCCTCGCCGACCTTGAAGGCCTGCGAGCCGAACACCTCGGAGGTGCTGAACTCGAGGAAACGTTCGATGCCGCCCTGCTGCTGCGCCGCTTCGAGCGCGTTGGCCGTGCCGATCATGTTGACGCGCATCGTCGTCACCGGGTTGCGCACCGTGCTGTCGATTCCGGCGATGGCCGCCGCGTGCACGACGATCTGCGCGCCCTTCATGCTCGCCTTCAGGTGCTCGAAGTCGAGCACGTCGCCGCGGATGCGCGTCAGGTTCTTGTGCGTCGCCCAGGGTGTGCCGGACAGCGTGTCGCGGGTGTCGTTGTCGAACACCACGATCTTGTTGTGGTCGGCCAGGCGTGCGATCAGCGTGCTGGCGATGAAGCCGGCACCGCCGGTGATGAAGATGGTCTTGCCCTGGATCATGGGGTCCTCGAATCGGTTCTGGCGGTGCTCAGGCGGTGACGGGCTGATGCACGGCGGCCTTCAATGCAGCGACCACGGCGTCCTGCTGCGCCTCGCTCAGGTCGGCGCTCATCGGCAGGCTCATCACGCGTGCCGCGGCGTGCTCGCTGCGCGGGCAGTCGCCGCCGCGGCAGCGCTGCGCGTAGGCCGGCTGCCGGTTCAGCGGCTTCGGGTAGTGCACGGCGGTCGGGATGCCCTGCGCCTGCAGCGCGGCCTGCACCGCGGCGCGGTCGTTGACGAACACGGTGTACTGGGCCCAGACGCAGTCGCGGTCCGCGCGCACCGCCAGCAGTTCGATGCCGCTGTCCTTCAGCAGTTCGCCATAACGCGCGCCGAGCTCGCGGCGGCGCTGCAGCTCCCACTCGAAACGTTCGAGCTTGGCCAGCACGACGGCACATTGCAGCGTGTCCATGCGGCCACCGACGCCGACGCGGGTGTGGGTGTAGCGGGCGCTCTGGCCGTGCACGCGGATCTCGCGGCAGGCCTGGGCCAGCGTGTCGTCGTCGGTGAAGATCGCGCCGCCGTCGCCATAGCAGCCCAGTGGCTTGCTCGGGAAGAAGCTGGTGCAGCCGAAGGTCGACAGCGCACCGCTGCGACGGCCCTGGTAGCTGGCGCCGAAACTCTGCGCGGCGTCCTCGATCACCGCGATGTTGCCGTGCCGGGCGGCGATCGCATTGATCTCGGCCATGTCGGCCACCTGGCCGTACAGGCTGACCGGCATGATCGCGCGGGTGCGCGGCGTGATCGCCGCCTCGATGCCGCGCGCATCGATGTTGCAGGTGTCGGCTTCGATGTCGACGAACACCGGCACGCCGCCGAGCAGCACGATGGTCTCGGCGGTGGCGGCGAAGGTGAAGGGCGTGGTGATGACCTCGTCACCCGGCTGCAGGTCCAGCGCCATCAGCGCGATCAGCAGCGCCTCGGTGCCGCTGGCCACGGTGATGCAGTGCTTCGCGCCGGCGAAGGCGGCCAGCGCCGTCTCCAGCTCCTTGACCTCCGGGCCCATGATGTACTGGCCATGGTCCAGCACCGCCTGCATGCGCGCGGCGATGCGGTCCTTCAGCGCCGCGTACTGCGTCTTCAGGTCGATGAAGTCGATCTTGTTGCTCATCTCATTCCCCGGCGAGCGAGCAGACGCCCGCCCGCAACTGGTAGCGCTCGCCGGTCGCCGGGCAGGCGGCCTCGCCATCGCCAGTCAGCGGCAGCGCCAGGCGTTCGCCGTGCCGGCTCATCCAGCCGATCTGCCGCGCCGGCACGCCGACCATCAGCGCGAAGTCGGGCACATCGCGGTTGATCACCGCTCCGGCGCCGACGAAGGCGTAGCGGCCGATGGTCGTGCCGCAGACGATGGTGCTGTTGGCGCCCAGCGTCGCGCCCCGCTTCACCAGCGTGCGGCGGTACTCGGCCTTGCGCGGCACCGCGGCGCGTGGGTTGTAGACGTTGGTGAACACCATGCTCGGGCCGCAGAACACGTCGTCCTCCAGCGTCACCGCGTCGTAGACCGAGACGTTGTTCTGGATGCGCACGTTGTCGCCGATGATCACGTCGTTGCCGACGAAGACGTTCTGCCCGAAGGCACAGCGCGCGCCGATGCGCGCACCGCCGCTGATGTGCACGAAATGCCAGACGCGGCAGTCTTCGCCGAGCTGCGCGCCGTCATCGACGATGGCGCTGGGGTGGATCGTCGTTCCCATCCAGGCTTAACTCAATACGCCAGCGGCAGGTTGACCCGCTTGCCGTCGCGCGAGGACATGTACAGCGCGATCAGCAGTTCCAGCGACTTCAGGCCCTCGCGGCCATCGGTTTCGGGCTGGGCCTCGCCGCGCAGCGTGTTGATCACGTTGTCGTAGTACAGCGGGTGGCCGAAGCCGTAGACCGAGGTGGTCTGGTAGCTGGCGTCGTCGATGTGGGTGTCCATCTCGTGCGGCGCGTCGAACTCCCAGTGCTTGATCTCGTTGACCGCCACGCCGCCGATGCGCACCGATCCCTTCTCGCCGAGGATGGTGATCGAGCCTTCCAGGTTCTTCGGGTAGGTCAGCATGGTCACGTTGATCGTGCCCATCGCGCCGTTGCGCCACTTCAGCGCCGCCACGCCGGTGTCCTCGACCTCGATGTTGCGCGCCAGCGTGCCGGTGTAGGCCATCACGCTCTCCACCGGGCCGCAGATCCAGTCGAGCAGGTCGACGTAGTGGCTGGCCTGGTTCATGAACGCGCCGCCGTCGAACTCCCAGGTGCCGCGCCAGGCGGCGCTGTCGTAGTAACTCTGCGGCCGGGTCCAGAAGACGTTGACGTTGACCATGTAGACACGGCCGAAACGGCCCATCTCCATCGCCTGCTTGAGCAGTTGCAGCGTGCGGTTGCGGCGGTTCTGCTTGACGACGAACAGGCGCACGCCGGCCTCGTCGCAGGCGCGCACCATCGCCAGGCCGTCGCTCCAGCGTGTCGCCATCGGCTTCTCGGTCATCACGTCGCGGCCGGAACGGGCCACCTCGATCGCCTGCGCCGGGTGCAGGCCGCTGGGCGTGGTCAGCACCACGCAGTCGGCCGTGGTGGCGGCGAGCATGGCGTCGAGGTCGCGGTGGCCGCGGGCGCCCGTGCGCTGCACCGCGGCCGCCAGCGCCTGCGGGTCGGGGTCGCAGACGTCGACCAGCTCGCAGCGCTCGCCATGGACCTTGACCGCCTCGAAGTGGTTGGCCGCGATGCGGCCGCAGCCGACGAGGGCGAAGCGGATCTTTCGATCGGTGATGGCGGGGCGGCGGACGTGCATCGCGAACTGCGCGGCCCGCGCGATGGGCGCCAGGAAGGCGCGGCGGGCCGCCGGTGGGGAGGAGGCGGGATTTTACGGGATGGCGCACCGCCTAAAATCGCTGGTTGACCGAAAGCCCGACATGACCGAAGAACGACCCAGCGCCCCCGCCACCGACGAGAACCAGCTGATCGCCGAACGCCGAGAGAAGCTCGCCACGATCCGCGCCCAGGCCCAGGCCAGCGGCGGCGCCGCCTTCCCGAACGACTTCAAGCCCAAGCAGCATGCGCTGGCGCTGGCCCGCCAGTACGGCGACCTGGCCAACGAGGTGCTGGAGCCGCAGGGCGTCAAGGTGACGCTGGCCGGCCGCATGATGCTCAAGCGCATCATGGGCAAGGCCAGCTTCGCGACGCTGCAGGACGCCTCCGGCCGCATCCAGCTGTTCGTCACCCGCGACGCGCTGGGCGAGGAGGTCTACGCCGCCTTCAAGCACTGGGACCTGGGCGACATCCTCGGCGCCGAGGGCACGCTGTTCAAGACCAAGACCGGCGAGCTGTCGGTGCGCGTGACCACGCTGCGCCTGCTGACCAAGAGCCTGCGCCCGCTGCCGGACAAGTTCCACGGCATGACCGACCAGGAACAGAAGTACCGCCAGCGCTACGTCGACCTGATGACCGACGAGGAGGCGCGGCTGCGCTTCGTGGCGCGCAGCAAGGCGGTGTCGTCGATCCGCGGCTTCATGGTCGAGCACGGCTTCCTCGAGGTCGAGACGCCGATGCTGCACCCGATCCCCGGCGGCGCCAACGCCAAGCCCTTCGTGACCCACCACAACGCGCTGGACCAGGACATGTTCCTGCGTATCGCGCCCGAGCTCTACCTGAAGCGGCTGATCGTCGGCGGTTTCGAGCGTGTGTTCGAGATCAACCGCAACTTCCGCAACGAAGGCATCAGCGTCCGGCACAACCCGGAGTTCACGATGATGGAGTTCTATGCGGCCTACTGGAACCATCACGACCTGATGGACTTCACCGAGCAGGTGCTGCGCCACGCCGCGCGCCAGGCCACCGGCTCGGCCAGCCTGAGCTACGCCGGCAAGCCGGTGGCGCTGGACCAGCCCTTCGCGCGCCTGACCGTGAAGGACGCGCTGGTCGTGCACGCCGGGCTGACGCAGGACGAAGCGGGCGACGCCAGGGTGCTGCACGAGAAGCTGAAGTCGCTCGGCGAGGAACCGCCGGCGCACTGGACGCTGGCCGAGCTGCAGTTCGGCCTGTTCGAGGCGGCGGTCGAGGAGAAGCTCTGGGACCCGACCTTCATCATCGACTACCCGGTCGAGGTGTCGCCGCTGGCGCGGGCGTCGGACAGCAACCCGGCGATCACCGAACGTTTCGAGCTGTTCATCACCGGGCGCGAGTACGCCAACGGCTTCTCCGAGCTGAACGACGCCGAGGACCAGGCGGCGCGCTTCCAGTCGCAGGTGGCCAACAAGGAGGCCGGCGACGAAGAGGCGATGTACTACGACGCCGACTTCATCCGCGCGCTCGAGTACGGCATGCCGCCCACCGGCGGCTGCGGCATCGGCATCGACCGCCTGATCATGCTGCTGACCGACAGCCCCAGCATCCGCGACGTGATCCTGTTCCCGTCGCTGCGCAAGGAAGCCTGAGATGGACGACCGCCTCGACTCGCTGGCCGCGATCGAAGAGGCGGTCTGGCGCCAGCTGTCCGCCTGCATCGCCGACAAGTCGCATGCCTGGCGCACGCCGGTGCTGGCCACGATCGACGGCGAGCGCGCCGACGCGCGCACCGTCGTGCTGCGCGAAATAGACGCGCGCCAGAAGCAGGTGCTGATCTACACCGACGAGCGCGCCGGCAAGGTGCGGCAACTCCTCAGCCACCCGCATGGCACGCTGGTGATGTGGAGCCCGGTGCTGTCCTGGCAGCTGCGTTGCCACGTGCGTCTGTCGCTGGAGATGTCCGGCCTCGCAGCCTCGTCGCGCTGGGCGCGCATCCGCCTGTCGCCGGCGGCGCAGGACTACCTGTCGCCGCTGCCGCCGGGGGCCGCGCTGCCCGCCAACCCGGCGCATCTGCCGGTGGCGCGCGACTACTTCGCGGTGATCGACGCGACGATCGAGTCGATCGACTGGCTGGAACTGCACCGCGACGGCCACCGCCGCGCGATCTTCGACGACCGTGGCGCCCGCTGGGTGCAGCCCTGAGGTTCAGGCACCCTCGCTGAACAGCGCCGTGTAGCGGCGTTGCATCTCTTCGGGCGTCAGCGTTTCGATCGAATGGCCGATCAGCCAGGTGTGGCCGAACGGGTCGCGCAGCCGGGCGCTGCGCTCGCCGTAGAACTGGTCGGTCGGCGGCATCAGCAGCGTGGCACCTGCGGCGACCGCTGCCGCGGTGACCGCGTCGCAGTCGTCGACGTGCAGGTGCACCGAGGCGCCGATGTCGCTGTCGCCCGGCGGTGCGACCAAGCCCCACTCGGGAAAGGCGTCGGACAGCATCAGCACCGCCGGGCCGAGTGTGCAGTTCGGCATGGCCGATGCGTCCCGACGGCTCGACCAGGCGGAAGCGCTCGCTCGCGCCGAGGGCCTGCGTGTAGAAGCGGATCGCCGCATCGGTGTCGCGCACTCGCAGATACGCGAACACCTCGTGAATGACCGCCATGACCGCCTCAGCGCTGCTTGAACGCCGGCTTGCGCTTCTCGACGAAGGCAGCCATGCCTTCCTTCTGGTCCTCGGTGGCGAACAGCGAGTGGAACAAGCGCCGCTCGAACATCATGCCGTCGGACAGCGCGCCCTCGTAGGCGCGGTTGACGCATTCCTTGGCCATCATCACCGCCGGCCCGCTGAACTCGCAGATCGTCTGCGCGGCGGCCAGCGCCACCTCGAGCAGTTCGGCGGCCGGCACCACACGCGAGACCAGGCCGGCACGCTCGGCCTCGGCGGCATCCATCATGCGGCTGGTCAGCACCAGGTCCATCGCCTTCGCCTTGGAGATCGCACGCGGCAGGCGCTGCGTGCCGCCAGCGCCGGGGATGATGCCCAGCTTGATCTCCGGCTGGCCGAACTTCGCCGAGTCGGCGGCGATGATGAAGTCGCACATCATCGCCAGCTCGCAGCCGCCACCGAGCGCGAAGCCGGCCACCGCAGCGATCACCGGCTTGCGCACCGAGCGGATGGTCTCCCAGTTGCGCGTGATGTAGTCGCTCTTGTAGACGTCCATGTACGACCAGGTCGCCATCGCGCCGATGTCGGCGCCGGCGGCAAAGGCCTTCTCGCTGCCGGTGATCACGATGCAGCCGATGCCTTCGTCGGCGTCGAAGGCCTGCAGCGCGGCGCCGAGTTCGTTCATCAGCGTGTCGTTCAGCGCGTTGAGCTGCTTCGGGCGGTTCAGCGTGATCCAGCCGGTGCGGCGCTCGCCCGTGCCGCGGGTCTCGACGAGGATGGTTTCGTAGGTCATGGGGTCTCCTGTGTCGCGAAACTATACGGTGCCGGGCGGCGGTCACTCCCCGGCGATCTCCGGTTTGCGGGAGAGAACGAGATCGATGAAGGTCTCGGCGTCCTGTTCGATGCGGATGCGCACCGGCAGGTAGCGCAGTCGCGGGGCGAACCAGATCTCGGCGACCAGCTCGCCACCCGGCCGCGACACCCGCCGCGGCTTCAGGTGCATGCCATCGACCGCGCCGAACGGCGTCTGCACCGCCTCTTCGCCCAGCACGTCGTAGACCCAGCGGTCGACGCTCTTCGGCAGCGCCAGCGCGAAGTCGACCGTGGCGCCGGTGCGCAGCAGCTCCGGGCGGGTCGAGAACAGCCAGCTCAGCTGCACGAACTGGCTGGCGGTGTCCTGCACGCCATCGAGCCGCGGCCGGCGCTGGCCACCGGGCATCACGATGGCATCGGGTTCGAAGCGCATGGTCAGGCGGCGCGGGTCACGGAACAGCACCTTGGTGTCCTCGTCGTATCGCTGCGGCGCCAGTCCCGACGCGGTCAGCTCGCCGTCGCTGCTCATGCGCCGGCTCATCATCGGCGCGATCGGAATACCGACCGTGATGTCCAGGTGCACCTGGTAGCGGCTGCCCTGGCGCACCCACTCGACCTGGGCGTCGCCCTGCACCTCGCCACGCACGTTGCCGACCAGCTTGTAGCTCAGCCTTGTCGACGCCGGCCACTCGAAGGCCGTGGCGGCGGAGGCCGATGCCGCCGGCGCCGAGGCCGCTGCCAGCGTCGCCTCGGGGGCAGACGCCGCCGGTTCCGCCGGTGCCGGCGGCGGTGCCGTCTCGGCCACGCGCGGCGGCGGTTCGGGTTGCGGTTCGGGCGGTGCCTCGGCAGGCGCCGGCGCGACGGCCGATGCCGCCGCGGCCGGTCGCGGCGCGCGGCGCCGCGGCGCCGGCGGGGGCGGTGCGGGCGCCGGCGCCACCACGGGCGGCGCGGCCAGCTCCAGTTCGCGCACGTAGGCCACCACGATGCGCGGCGGCATCGCGCTCGCCGCGCGGATGTCGCCGAGGTGATCGCCCAGCCATTCGGCCAGCCCGCCGTGCAGCAGCAGCACGCCGGCCACCAGCGCGGCGAAGGCGATCCGTCGTCGCGCCGGGGCGTTCGGGCTCAGCGGCCCAGCCATGCCTCGCGCAAGGCCTGCGCCGACTTGCCCGGCTTGGCATCGGCAACCAGTTGCACCGGCGCCGCCGCGCTGGCGTCGACCGGCAGCACGCAGCGACAACGTCAGCAGGCGCTGGTCGCGTGCCACCAGCCACTCGGCCGGCTCGCCGGGCAGCACCAGGCGCAGCGCGTCGTCGAGCCGGCGCAGCCGCCAGCCGGCGGCGCCGAGGATCTCGTCGCCCGCCGCGATGCCCGCCGCCTCGGCAGCGCCGCCACGCAGCACATGCGTCGCCTTGACGCCGGTCAGCGCACTCTCGGCAACGCGCAGGCCGAGGCGCTGCGCCATCGTGGCCGGTTGCAGCTGCCAGTCGACGCCGCTGCCGTAGAGCAGGCCCTTCAGCGGCAGCTCGCCAGTGCCGTGCACCCATTCGGCCAGTTCCTTCGCATAGGAGCGGCCGCCGCAGTGCTGCAACGCAGCGGCGATGTCGGCCTCGGCGATCGGCCCGCCGTCGCTGGCGGTCCACAGCCGGCGCATCACCTCGTCGAGCGAACTGCCGTCGCGGCGCAGCGTCAGGTCCAGCGCCAGCGCGACCAGCGAGCCCTTGGCGTAGTAGCTGATCGTCGCGTTCGGCGTGTTCTCGTCGCTGCGGTAGTACTTGACCCAGGCGTCGAAGCTGGCCTCGGCGACGCTCTGCACGCGCCGCCCCGGCGTCGCCGCGACGCCGGTCAGCGTGCGCGCCAGCAGCTTCAGGTAGCGCGGCGTGTCGATCAGAGCGCAGCGGCGCAGGAACAGGTCGTCGTAGTAGGAGGTGAAGCCCTCGAAGAACCACAGCAGCTGCGTGTAGTTCTCCTGCGTGTAGTCGTAGCGGGCGAACTCGGCGGGGCGCAGCCGCTTGACGTTCCAGGTGTGGAAGTACTCGTGGCTGATCAGGCCGAGCAGCTCGACATAGGCATCGCTGGACTCGCCGCGCCCGCGCTGCGGCAGGTTGCGCCGCGCCGACAGCAGCGCGGTGCTGGCGCGGTGCTCCAGGCCGCCATGGCCGTCCTCGGCAGTGTTGAGCAGGAACACGTAGCGTTCGAACGGCGCCTTGGCGCGCTTGCCGCTGCCGTGCCAGAAGTTGATCTGCGCCTCGCAGATGCGGCGCGTGTCGGCCAGCAGCCGTTCGCCGTCGAAATCGGGCAGCGCACCGGCGACCACGAACTCGTGCGGCACGCCGGCGGCGTCGAAGGAGCCGCGCCAGAAGCGGCCCAGCTCGACCGGGTGGTCGACCAGCTCGTCGTAGTCGGCCGCCTCGTAGACACCGCGGCCGTTGGCGTCGACCTTGAGCGCGCGCATCGCGGTGGCCACCTGCCAGCCGCGCGGCAGCGTGCCGATCTGCAGCCGCTGCGGCTCGGCCTCGCGGCCCTCGACACGCAGGCACAGGCCGGTGCCGTTGAAGAAGCCACGCTGCGCATCGAGGAAGGCACAGCGCACCGAGGTGTCGAAGGCATACACCCGCGCGCTGACCACCAGCTCGCCACGGCCGCTGCACTCGGCCTGCCAGCTCGCCTTGTCGAGCTGCGTCAGCGGCACCGGCTTGCCGCCCTGTTCGGCGTGCAGGTCCGACAGGTGGCGCGCGAACTCGCGCACCAGGTAGCTGCCCGGGATCCACACCGGCAGGCTCAGGCGCTGCCGCGCGGCGGGTTGCGGCACGCGCAGCGTGACGCGGAACAGGTGGGCGTGGACGTCCTCGACGTCGATGCGGTAGGTGATCATGGACAAGGAAGTGGGTTCAGCTGCCGGCCGCGCCGATGAAGCAGCTCAGCGAGGCCACCGCGGTGAGGCGGAAGCGCAGCGTCAGCCAGGCCGAGGCGCCCTGCGCCGGGTAGACACGGCGGTCGACCAGGTAGCAGACCACCAGCATCGCGCCGTGCACCACCAGCCCCGCATAGGCCGGCATCAGCACCGCCACCCAGGCGACCAGCGACGGCACCACGCCCCAGGCCGGCAGCGATGCCGGCGGGCTGCTCTGGCGCATCGCGAAGCCCCAGTGGATGCCGCCGAGGAAGGACAGGATCAGCGCCGCGTAGGCCGACAGCGCGGCGGTCACGAAGGGCAGCGCGTCGGGCCGCACCAGCCAGGTCAGCGCGGCGCCGAGCACGAAGGGCAGCAGCCCGGCATGGCCCAGGCGCAGCGCGGCCGGCGTGGGCAGGGGAAGCGTGGTTAGGGCGGGAGAAGCGTTCACTCGGGGCTCCGGACGGCAACGCCAGCCATTGTCGCCGCCGGAAAATCCCGCCTCCTCTTGTCGAATATCCTGAGTTTTCAAGAAGTACTGAAAATTCATGTATGCTCTTGACCGTCGTCAAAGCACCGGCTCCGCCATGAACAACCTCTCCCCCCTCGTGCGCAGCTTCGTCGCCCACTTCGGCGAGATGGGCAGCCGCTGGGGCATCAACCGCACGGTCGGCCAGATCTACGCGCTGATCTTCGTCTCGCCGGCGCCGCTGAACGCCGACGAGATCGCCGAGAAGCTGGAGTTCTCGCGCTCCAACGTCAGCATGGGGCTGAAGGAGTTGCAGGCCTGGCGGCTGGTGATGCTGCGCCACCTGCCCGGCGACCGGCGCGAGTATTTCGAGGCGCCGGCCGACGCCTGGGAGATCTTCCGCACGCTGGCCGAGGAGCGTCGCCGCCGCGAGATCGAGCCGACGCTGTCGATGCTGCGCAACGCGCTGCTCGAGGAGCCGGCCACCGAGGCCGACCGCGTCGCGATCGAGCGCATGCGCGGCATGCACGACCTGATCGAGCTGATGACCCGCTGGTTCGACGACGTGCAGCGCATGGACCAGGCAACGCTGGCCAAGCTGATGAAGATGGGCGCCAAGGTGCAGCGCCTGCTCGAGTTCAGCGACAAGGTCAAGGTCGTCGCCGGCGGCCGCAAGTAGGAGAGCGTGATGGACCCCCTGCTCCTGGCGCGTTTGCAGTTCGCCGCCAACATCAGCTTCCACATCCTGTTCCCGACCATCAGCATCGCGCTGGGCTGGTTGCTGCTGTTCTTCCGCTGGCGCTACCTGCGCGCCGCCGACGGCGACACGAAGCAGGCCTGGCTGTCGGCCTACCGCTTCTGGACCAAGGTGTTCGCGCTGAGCTTCGCGCTGGGCGTGGTCAGCGGCATCACGATGAGCTTCCAGTTCGGCACCAACTGGCCGGGCTTCATGGAGCGTGTCGGCAACGTCGCCGGGCCGCTGCTCGGCTACGAGGTGCTGACCGCGTTCTTCCTCGAGGCCGGCTTCCTCGGAATCATGCTGTTCGGCCATGGCCGTGTCAGCGAGCGTGTGCACCTGATGGCGAGCTTCTTCGTCGCCTTCGGCACCACGCTGTCGGCGTTCTGGATCCTGGCGCTGAACTCGTGGATGCAGACGCCGGCCGGCCACCAGATCGTCGACGGCGAGTTCCACGTGCTCAGCTGGGCGCAGGTGATCTTCAACCCGTCCTTCCCCTACCGCCTCGTGCACATGCTGCTCGCCTCGGCGCTGACCTGCGCCTTCCTGCTGACCGGCCTGTCGGCCTGGCAGATCATCAAGCGCAGCGGCCATGCCGCCGCGCCGAAGGTGCTGCGTGTCGGCCTGACACTGGCCGCGCTGCTGGTGCCGCTGCAGATCTTCGTCGGCGACCTGCACGGCCTGAACACGCTGGAGCACCAGCCGCAGAAGATCGCCGCGATGGAAGGCGTGTGGCAGACCGAGCGCGGCGCGCCGCTGCTGCTGTTCGCGATCCCTGACGAGCAGGCGCGGACCAACCATGCCGAGGTCGGCATCCCGAAGCTCGCCAGCCTGATCCTCAGGCACGACGCGCAGGGCGAGATCCGCGGCCTCGACGAGTTCAAGGGCGCCCATCCACCAGTGGCGCCGCTGTTCTTCGCCTTCCGTGTCATGGTCGGCGTCGGCGTGCTGATGCTGGCCGTCGGCTGGCTGGGCTGGTGGCTGTACCGGCGCAGCGGCTGGCAGGCCGAGCGGCTGCCGCGGCCCTTGCTGTGGGTGCTGGCCGGCATGACCTTCTCCGGCTGGCTCGCCACGCTGGCCGGCTGGTACGTCACCGAGATCGGCCGCCAGCCCTTCATCGTCTTCGGCCTGCTGCGCACCGCCGACGTCGCCTCCAGCGTGCCCGGGCCGATGATCGCGCTGACGCTGGCGCTGTACGTGGCGCTCTACCTGGCACTGATCGTCGCCTACGTCGGCGTGCTGAAGTACATGGCCGAGAAGCCGGAGGCGAGCGCACCCGACGACGGCCCGTCGCCGGTGGCCCTGCCGGCCGGGAGACCCGCATGAATCCGATGAGCTTCGACGAGGCGCTGCCGGTGGTCTTCATGGCGCTGATGGGCCTGGCCATGCTGGTCTACGTGATCAGCGACGGCTACGACCTCGGCGTCGGCATGCTGATGCACCGCGCGACCGAGGCCGAGAAGGACGTGATGATCGCCTCGATCGGCCCGTTCTGGGACGCCAACGAGACCTGGCTGGTGCTCGGCGTCGGCATCCTGCTGGTCGCCTTCCCGAAGGCGCACGGGCTGGTGCTGACCGAGCTCTACCTGCCGGTGACGCTGATGCTGGTCGGCCTGATCCTGCGCGGCGTCGCCTTCGACTTCCGCGTCAAGGCGAAGGCGGCGCGCAAGCCGATGTGGGACCGTCTGTTCTTCGCCGGCTCGCTGCTGGCCTCGATCTGCCAGGGCTGGATGCTGGGCCGCTACGTCAGCGGCTTCGGCAGCGGCTGGAACTACCCGCTGTTCGCCGCCGCGATCGCCGTCGCGCTGCCGATGGCCTACGTGCTGCTCGGCGCCGCCTGGCTGATCATGAAGACCGAGGGCGAACTGCAGCAGCGCGCGGTGCGCTGGGCGAAGATCGCCTGGGCGCCTATGGTCGGTGGCCTGGTGCTGATCTCGATGGCCACGCCGTGGATCAGCCACACGGTGCGCGTGCGCTGGTTCGTGCTGCCCGAACTGATCGCGCTGTCGGCCATTCCGCTGATGACCGCGGTGCTGCTGCTGGCGGTGCGCACGCTGCTGAACTCGCGCATCGTGCGCGGTTCGGCCAGCTGGGCACCGTTCGTGCTGCTGATCGCGGTGTTCGTGCTCGGCTTCCTCGGCCTGGCCTACAGCCTCTACCCCTGGGTGGTGATCGACCGGCTGACGATCTGGCAGGCGGCCAGCAGCCCGGCGGCACTGAAGGTGATCCTGTTCGGCGTGTGCATCTCGGTGCCGGCGATCGTCGCCTACACCGCCTTCTCGTACCGCGTGTTCGGCGGCAAGACCGGCGAGCTGCGCTACGCGTGATGCGGCGGTTGGAGCGGCCGCGAACTGCCCGAAGCGCAGCGTCTACTGCGCCGCGGGTTTCGCGGCGCGGCTGGCGACCAGCTGCTGCTCGATCTGCGCCGTGTTCATCGCACCGGGCGAGCGCTTGCCGTCCTCGAAGATGATGCCGGGCGTGCCGTTGATGCGGTACTTGCGGCCGAAGTCGCTGTTGCGCTGCAGCGCCGCGACGTCGCATTGGCCCATCACCTTGGCCGGCGCCGCGCCTTCGAGCATCCAGTCGCGCCACGCCGCGGTCTTGTCCTTCGCGCACCAGATGTTCTTCGACTTCTCGGCCGAGTCGGCGCCGAGGATGGGGTACAGGAAGGTGTAGACGGTGACGTCCTTGACCGCGTTCAGATCGCGCTCGAAGCGCTTGCAGTAGCCACAGTTCGGATCCGCGAACACCGCCATCTTGCGTTCGCCGGTACCCGACTTCCAGACGATCGCGTCCTTCAGCGGCAGCTTCGCGAAGTCGATCTGCGTCAGCTTGTCGATGCGCGCCTGCGTGAGGTTGGTGCGCGTGCGCGTCTCGATCAGGCTGCCGTCGATGATGTGGTTGCCCTGCTCGTCGGTGTAGAAGATCTCGGTGCCGACGCGCACCTCGTACAGGCCCGGGATCGGCGACTTGTTGACCTCGTCGATCTTCGGGAAGTCGGGCAGGCGCTCCGCCAGGTTCTTGCGGATCACCGCCTCCTGGGCGAGGACCGGCGCCGCGATGGCGGCGGCAAGGGCGAGGACGGCGAAACGATGCATGACGGGAGCTTTCAGGAGTCGAGCGCACGGGCGGTCAGCCAGCGCTTGAGCGGGGTGAAACGGTTGACCAGAGTCAGCCCGCGGTTGCGAAGTTCCCGCGCCGCCGGGGCCGGCTGTGCGAACAGTCGCAACAGGCCGTCGGTGACCTGCTCCATCGCCCAGGTCGGCGCCCGTCGTTCGCGCACGTAGCGGCGCAGCAGGCGTTCGTCGCCGAGCGGGCGCCACGGCTCGCGCCCGGCGATGGCCTGGGTCAGCGCCGCCACGTCGGCGAGGCCGAGGTTCAGGCCCTGGCCGGCCAGCGGATGCACCAGGTGCGCAGCGTCGCCCAGCAGCACCCAGCCGGGGCCGCACCAGGCACTGGCCTCGGCGATCGCCAGCGGCCAGGCGGCGCGCGGCGAGGCCAGCGTCAGGTCGCCCGCCTCGCCGCGTGTGGCGGCCATCAGCGCGGCGCAGAAGTCGGCGTCCGACAAGGCCAGCAACTCCTGCGCAGCTTCGTTCGGCAGCGACCAGACCAGCGCATACGAACGCTCCGGCTCGGGCGAATCGAAGGGCAGCAACGCCAGCACGTCGGGCGAGCGGAACCACTGCCGTGCCGTGCCCTGGTGCGGCGTGGACGCCACCAGCCGCGCGGCGATCGCGCTGTGGCCGTACTCATGGCGCTCGAAGCGCACGCCCAGCGCGGCACGCGTCGCCGAGGCCTTGCCTTCGCACAAGGCGGTCAGCGCCGGCTTCGCACGCTCGGCCTGCTCCTCGCTGAGCGCGTGCACGTGCGGCGAGAAACGCAGCGCGGCGGCCAGCTCGCGCTCGAGCACCGGCGCGTCGACGATCCAGGCCAGCTCGCCGCGGCGCTGCTCCCAGGCCGAGAAGTCGATCGCCGCGCCGGGCGCGTCGCCCTGCACGTGCATGTCGTAGACCGGCGTGGCCGCGCTGGCCGGCAGCGCGTCCCACACCTTCAGGCCCTTGAGCAGGTTGACCGAGGTGGCGTTGAGCGCATAGGCGCGCACGTCGACCGGCGCATCGGCGCGCGCAGGGTCGCCGCGCAGGCCGACCTGCAGCCCCAGCCGCGCCAGCGACAGCGCCAGGCTGTGCCCGACGATGCCTGCGCCACGCACCAGCACATCCACGTGTTTCATCGTCTTTCATTGTAGGCAGCGCGTCGCTGCTGCGCTGCGGCATCGGGGTGCACAATCCGCGCTCCCTGCATCGCCCCGCGCCCCATGTCCGTCTGGATCCGACGCATCCTCATCGCCCTCGTGGTGCTGGTCCTGCTGGCCGTCGCCGCCGGCGCCTGGCTGGTCGCCAGCTTCGACCCCAATCGCTACAAGGGCATCGCGGTCGACTGGATGAAGGCCAACCGCAACCGAACGCTGGCCATCGACGGCCCGGTGTCGCTGTCGGTGTTCCCGCGCATCGCGATCCAGGTCGACCAGGTCCGCCTCAGCGAGGCTGGCCGCAGCGAGAACTTCGCCGCGATCGAGCACGCCGCGCTGTCGGTCGACCTGCTGCCGCTGCTGCGCGGCCGCGTGGTGGTCGGGCGGGTCGAGGCCAGCGGCGTGCGCGTGCAGCTGCTGCGTGATGCGAAGGGAAAGCGCAACACCGACGACCTGGCCGGCGCGCCGGCCAGCGCCGAGAAGGACGGCGGCAAGACGGCAGAACCCGCGGCGGCCGGCGGTAAGCCGGTCGAACTGGACATCGACCGCGTCACGCTGACCGACCTGCGCGCCCGCGTGAAGGACGAGCAGGCCAAGCTCGATGGCGAGCTGGTCCTCGAACGCCTGGTCACCGGCCGCATCGCCGACGGCGTCGCCTCGCCGGTCGAACTGGCCGCGCGGCTCGACTTCCGCCAGCCGGCCGCCAAGGGCACGCTGGCGGGCAAGACCACGCTGACGCCGGCGCTCGCCACCGGTTCGTTCACGCTGGCCGACATGAACCTGGCGTGGAAGGGCGACCTGCCCGGCGCCGGCGGCGTCGACGCCAGCGTGCGCGGCGCGCTGGCGTTGGACGGCGCCCGCGGCGCGGTCGACGCGAAGAAGCTCGAGCTGCAGATCAGCGCCCGCGCCGGTGCCTTGCAGCTCGCCGGCAGCACACTGTCGGTGGCCGCCTTCGGCTTCGATCCGACCCGGCAGGCGCTGCACGTCGAGCAGTTGCAGCTGCGCCTGAAGGGCAGCCGCGGCAAGGACCCGCTGTCGCTGGACCTCGACTGGCCGCGGCTCGACGTCGAGGGCGAGAAGCTCAAGGGCAGCGCGCTCGAAGGCAAGCTCGCGCTCGGCGGCGAGCTGCCGATCGCCGCCAGCTTCCGCAGCGGCGCGCCGACCGGCACCTTCAGTGCCGTCGCCCTGCCCGGCTTCGAGGCGAAGATCGGCAGCAGCGGCGCGGCGCGCAAGATCGACGGCACGCTGCGCGCCGACCTCGGCCTGCAGCCGGCCAAGTCGGCGCTGAGCCTGACGGCGCTGGACCTGAAGGCGACCGTCTCCGACAAGGAACTGAAGCCGCTCGCGCTGGCACTGAAGGGCCAGGCCAGTGCGTCGCCGCAGGCGGCGCAATGGGCAGTGTCCGGCCAGCTCAACGCCAACAGCTTCGCGATCGACGGCAACGCCAACCTGTCGGCCAGCCCGCTGTTCGTGAAGGCCAACGCACGCTTCGACAGCCTGGACCTGAACACGCTGCTGCCCGAGGGCGCCTCGGCCGGCACCACGCCGACGGCCGGCGCGTCGGCACCGGCACCGGCGCCGGCCAATGCGCCGGTCGACCTGTCCGGCCTGCGTGCGCTGAACGCCAACGTCGCGCTGCGTGCCGGCGCGCTGGCCTTCCGCCAGTACCGCCTCGCCGACGCGCGCGTCGAGGCCCAGCTCGACAACGGCATGCTCAAGGTGCCGGTGCTGCAGGCCAAGGCCTGGGGCGGTGCGCTCGACGCCAACGCGTTGGCCGACGCCCGCGCCAACCGCATCGCGGTGAAGGCGGTGGCCAGTGGCGTCGACGTCAACGCGCTGCTGAAGGACGTGGCCGGCAAGGACATCCTCGAAGGCCGCGGCCGCGTCAATGTCGACGTCGACACCACCGGCCGCAGCGTCGGCGAACTGCGCTCGCAGCTGCGCGGCACGGCGGCGCTGAACGTGCACGATGGCGCGATCAAGGGCATCAACCTGGCCAAGAGCCTGCGCCAGGCGAAGGCGGCGCTGTCGCTGCGCGCCGACGCCAGCGAGAAGGCGCGGCAGACCGAGAAGACCGACTTCTCCGAGCTGAGCGCGAGCTTCCAGATCGCCGACGGCGTGGCACGCAGCAACGATCTCGACATGAAGAGCCCGTTCGTCCGTCTCGGCGGCGACGGCGCGATCGACATCGGCAAGGGGCGCATCGACTACACCGCTCGTGCGACGGTGACCTCTGCCGCCACCGGCCAGGGTGGCGCCGAACTCGCCGCGCTGAAAGGCCTGACCGTGCCGGTGCGCCTGACGGGGCCGTTCGAGGCGATCGACTGGAAGATCCAGTGGTCGGCCGTGGCCGCCGGTGCGCTGCAGAACAAGCTGGAAGACAAGCTCAAGGGCAAGCTGGGCCTGACGGCGCCGGCGGGCGCGGCCTCGGCGCCGGCGCCCAAGCAACAATTGAAGGACAAACTGCTGAAGGGGTTGTTCAAGTGAGCGACGTCGAGGTTCGCATCGCCGCACTGCACGTGCATCCGGTCAAGTCCTGCGGCGGCATCGCGGTGGACGAGGCGCTGGTCATCGAGACCGGCCTGGAGTTCGACCGCGCCTGGATGGTGGTCGACGAACGCGGCCTGCTGGTCACGCAGCGCGAGCTGCCGCGCATGGCGCTGATCCAGCCGACGCTGAAGCAGCTCGACATGGTGCTGCGCGCGCCCGGCATGCTGGCGCTGCACGTGGCGCTGGACACGGTCGAGGCGCCGGTCGAGGTGACGGTGTGGAACGACACCGTGAAGGCCTACGACATGGGCGATCTGGCGGCGCAATGGTTCAGCGACTTCCTCGGCCCCTATCGTGGCGGCAAGGTCCGGCTGGCGCGCTTCGACCCGGAACAACGCCGTCTCGCCGACCGCCGCTGGACCGGGCCGATCGAGGCCGAAACCGCCTTCGCCGATGCCTTCCCGTTGCTGGTGACCTCGACGGCCGGGCTGGACGAACTGAACCAGCGGCTCGCGAAGGCCGGCCATGCGGCGGTGACGATGCAGCGCTTCCGGCCCAACCTGGTGCTCGATGGCCTCGACGCGCATGGCGAGGACCATCTCGATGAAGTCGTCTTCGAGACGACGGAAGGCCCGGTGCGCCTGAAGATGGTCAAACCCTGCAGCCGCTGCAGCGTCCCCGATGTCGACCCGATGACGGCCGCCACCGGTCACGCGGTCGGCGACACGCTGGCCAGCTACCGCGCCGATGCACGGCTGGACGGCGCGCTGACCTTCGGCATGAACGCCGTCGTGCTCGAGGGCATCGAGGCGACGCTGAAGGTCGGCCTGGCTGGTTCGGCGACCTACAAGTTCGAGTGAGCCGCCTGCGCAACTGGCAGCTGTTCGCGATCTGCGTGCTCGTCTGGAGCACGACCTGGTACGCGATCACCTGGCAGGTCGACACGGTCGCGCCCGAGTTCGGCGTCGCGCTGCGCTTCGCGCTGGCCGGCGCGGTGGTGCTGGCCTTCGCGGCGCTGCGTGGCACGCCGTTGCGCTTCGCGCCGCGCGAACATGCCCGGCTGGCAATGCAGGGCGCGTTCATGTACGGCGTGTCCTATGTCTGCGTCTACCACGCCGAGATGCACGTGGTGTCGGGGCTGGTCGCGGTCGGCTATTCGGCCTCGCCGCTGTTCGGCGCACTCGGCGCGCGCTGGCTGTACGGCACGCCGCTGAGCAAACGCTTCGTTGCCGGCGGGCTGGTCGGCCTGCTCGGCGTGACGCTGGTGTTCTGGCCCGAACTGTCCAGGGCCGTGCCGGGTGCGCAGACGCAGCTCGGCGTCGGCTTCACGATCGCTGCGGTGCTGCTGGCCGCCGCCGGCAACCTGTCGGCCAGCCGCAACCGCCAGCATGGCCTGCCGCTGTGGCCGGCGCTCGGCTACGGCATGCTCTACGGCGCGCTGTCGGCGTTGCTGGTGGCGCTGGTGCTCGGCCGCGGCTTTGCGTTGCCCAGCGGCCCGGCCTGGTGGGCGGCCCTGCTCTACCTGGCGCTGGCCGGCTCGGTGCTGACCTTCGCCTGTTACCTGACGCTGCTCGACCGGCTCGGCGCAGGACCGGCCGGCACGGTCGGCGTGATGACGCCGCTGCTGGCGCTGGTCGTGTCGCTGGTCTTCGAAGGCTACCGGCCCGAGTGGTTGACGCTGGCCGGCGCCGCGCTGGCGGTGGCCGGCAACGTGGCGATGCTGCGCCCGGCCGCGCCGGTCAGGCCCGCCGCGGCGGCAGCGGGATGAACTCGGTCTCGCCCGGCACCTTGGGAAAACGCTGCGCTTCCCAGTCGTCCTGCGCCTGAACGATGCGTTCGCGGCGGCTGGAGACGAAGTTCCACACGATGTGACGGTGGCCCAGCGGCGCGCCGCCGATCAGCGCGAGGCGCGCACCGGCGGCGGCACACAGCGTCGGCTCGCTGCCGGTGGCGAGCACGGCCATCGTGCCGGCGGGCACCGCTTCGCCGTCGAGTTCGATGTCGCCATCGACCGCATAGACCGCCCGCTCGGCCGCCGCGGCAGGCAGCACCAGTGCCGCGCCGGCGGACAGCGCGATGTCGAGGTACAGCGTCGGCGACAGCGTGGCCACCGGCGAGCGCTCGCCGAAGGCCTCGCCGATCAGCACCCGCACGGCGGCGCCGGGCCGCTCGATGGACGGGATCGCCGCGGCCGGCGTGTGCACGAACGAGGGCGCGTCCTCCTCGTGTTCGGCCGGCAGTGCACACCACAGCTGCAGGCCGTGGCTGCGCCGCGGCACACCACGCAGATCGTCGGGCGTGCGCTCGGAATGCACGATGCCGCGGCCGGCGGTCATCCAGTTGATCGCGCCCGGCTCGATGCGCTGCACCACGCCGGTCGAGTCGCGGTGTTGCATCGCGCCCTCGAACAGGTAGGTCACCGTCGCCAGGCCGATGTGCGGGTGCGGCCGCACGTCGTGGTTGTCCGAGGGCTGCGCGGTGATCGGCCCGAAGTGGTCAAAGAACAGGAAGGGGCCGACGGCCTGGCGCTGCGACGAGGGCAGGCAGCGGCGCACCAGGAAGCCGCCGCCGAGGTCCTTCACGTGCGGGGTGATCAACGACAAGGTCGTCATGGCGCGGTGGGCGTGGCAGTCACGCACGCAGTGTAGGCCCGCGCTAGAGTCGATCCCAGGGAGAGATCGAATGGAACAGCAACATCCGCCCGCGGCGATTCCGCCGGGCAGCCTGGGCGCCTGGTGGCGCGAGGGTGTACGCTCGGCCTTGCTGCGCGACCCGCGCTGGGAGGGCCTGCACACGACACCGGCGGTTGTCATCAGCCTGCTGCTGACCTCGCTGCTGATCGACCTGGTGGCGCAGCGCCTGTACATCGACGGCGAAGCCCGCTTCTACGCACCGGCGCTGCAGTCGGGCTGGCTGTCGACGGTGATCGGCGCGCTGGCCTGCTGGCTGCTCGTGCCGCAGGCGGACCCGGCGCGTGCCGCTCCGCGCGCGCCCAGTGCGAGCGCCCTGTTCGCGATGCTGCTCGCACAATCGCTCACGCTGTGGATCGTCATCGCGCTGGCCAGCGTGGCGCTGGTGCGTGCCGGCTGGTGGTCGCCGCAGGTGCTCGGTCAATGGGGCAGCTGGATCGCCTGGGCACTGCCGCTGCTGTGGGTGGCTGCGGCGCAGCTGCGCCTGGCGTGGCGCGGCGGCAGCGCATCCGGAAGGGCACGCGCGGGAGCGGCCGGCCTGCTGGTCGGCGTGCTGCTGCTGTCCCAGTGGCTGCAGCCGCTGCGCTTCTGGTACCCCGACGAGAGCGCGGATCGCAGCGCCGGCCGCGAACCCTTCCAGCTGACGCAGGAGCTGTTCGAGCGTCAGGCACCGCTGCTCGACGCCCAGCTGCGCCAGCTCGCCGCGCCGCGACGCGGTCAGGTCGACGTCTTCTCGATCACCTTCGCGCCCTATGCCGAGGAGGACGTGTTCCTGCGCGAGAGCCGGCTGGTCAGCGGCGTGATGGAAACGCGCTTCGGCGCCGCCGGGCGCTCGCTGCAGCTGGTCAACCACCGCGACACCGCGCAGGCCCTGCCGTGGGCCACGCCGGCGAACCTGCAGCGCGCCATCGCCGGCGTCGCCGAGCGCATGGACCCGGACGAGGACCTGCTGTTCATCCACCTGACCTCGCACGGCGCACGCTCCGGCGCGCTGGCCGCCGGCTTCTGGCCGCTGAGCGTGGCGCCGGTGACGCCCGAGCTGCTGCACGCCTGGCTCGAGGAGGCCGGCGTGCGCCACCGCATCGTCTCGGTGTCGGCTTGCTACTCGGGCAGCTGGATCGCGCCGCTGCGCGACGAGCACACGCTGGTGATGACCGCCGCCGACGCCGAGCACACCTCCTACGGCTGCGGCAGCCGCTCGGAGCTCACCTTCTTCGGCCGTGCGATGTTCGACGAGGAACTGCGCCATACCTGGTCGTTCGAGAAGGCCCACGCCCAGGCCCGCACGGTGATCGAGCAGCGCGAGAAGGACGCCGGCAAGGACGATGGTTATTCCAACCCGCTGATCCACGTCGGCGCGTCGATCCGGCCCCAGCTCGAGCGCCTGGAGCGCGAGCGGGCGGCGGCCACGCCCTGAGCCCGAGCCGCGCCGGGGGCGCCACCTAGAATCGAGGCTTTCGAGCGTTTCCCGAAAGTCCCCCATGAGCCTCAAGTGCGGCATCGTGGGCCTGCCCAACGTCGGCAAGTCCACCCTCTTCAACGCCCTGACCAAAGCCGGCATCGCCGCCGAGAACTACCCGTTCTGCACCATCGAGCCCAACGTCGGCGTGGTCGAGCTGCCCGACCCGCGGCTCGCGCAGCTGTCGGCCATCGTCAAGCCCGAGCGCATCGTGCCGGCGATCGTCGAGTTCGTCGACATCGCCGGCCTGGTGGCCGGCGCGAGCAAGGGCGAAGGCCTGGGCAACCAGTTCCTCGCCCACATCCGCGAGACCGACGCGATCGTCAACGTGGTGCGCTGCTTCGAGGACGAGAACGTCATCCACGTCGCCGGCAAGGTCGACCCGATCGCCGACATCGAGGTCATCCAGACCGAGCTGTGCCTGGCCGACCTGACCACCGTCGAGAAGTCGCTGGCCCGCTACACCAAGGTGGCCAAGGCCGGCAACGACAAGGAAGCGCAGCGCCTGGTCGACGTGCTGCTGAAGTGCCAGGCGGCGCTGAACGAGGCGAAGCCGGTGCGCGGCATCGCCTTCAGCAAGGAGGAGCTGGTGGTGCTCAAGCCGCTGTGCCTGATCACCGCCAAGCCGGCGATGTTCGTCGGCAACGTCGACGAGCACGGCTTCGAGAACAACCCGCTGCTCGACAAGCTGCGCGCCTATGCGGAGGCGCAGAAGGCGCCGGTGGTGGCGATCTGCGCCAAGACCGAGGCCGAACTGGCCGACATGGAAGACGACGACCGGCTGATGTTCCTGCAGGAGATGGGGCAGAGCGAGCCCGGCCTGAACCGGCTGATCCGCGCCGCCTTCAAGCTGCTCGGCCTGCAGACCTACTTCACCGCCGGCGTGAAGGAAGTGCGCGCCTGGACCATCCACGTCGGCGACACCGCGCCGCAGGCGGCGGGCGTGATCCACACCGACTTCGAGCGCGGCTTCATCCGCGCGCAGACCATCGCCTTCGACGACTACATCGCCTACAAGGGCGAGCAGGGCGCGAAGGACGCCGGCAAGATGCGCGCCGAAGGCAAGGAATACGTCGTCAAGGACGGCGACGTGCTGAACTTCCTGTTCAACGTCTGAGTCACCGGCGCAACGCGCGACGCAGCTCGCGCGTGATCTCGTCGGCCAGCGCGCGACGCAGCGCGCCGACGTCGCGCCACGGGTAGGACGGGAAGTACAGCACCGGGTGCAGCAGGCCGAAGCTGCGGCAGAACAGCATCTCCAGCAGCGCGGCCATCACCTCGTCGTCGATGCGCCGCGTGCTGCAGCCCTCGATCAGCAGCGCGGCGGCGCGGAAATGCTGCTGCACCGCCTGCTGCAGCCCGTAGGGCGGGAAGCCCAGGCGCACCGCGAGCTGCTCGTTGCCGGCGGTGAAGACCAGCAGGTAACGCTCCGGGTGGGCCAGCCAGTGGCCGATGAAGCCGTCGACGAAGGCGGCCGGCCGCCGCCATCGATCGGGCTCGGCCGCCGAGCCCTGCAACGCCGCGCGCAGCGAGGCCGCCAGCAGTTCGTCCCACACCGCGCGCAGCAGGTGGGTCTTGCTCGGGAAGTGGCGGTACAGGGCCGCGAGACCGACCTCCAGCGTGTCGGCGATGCGGCGCAGCGTCACCGCGTCGGCACCTTCGGCGGCGAACAGCTCGACCGCCGCCGCCAGGGCCAGCGGCTGCAAGCGCGCCAGCTCGGCACGGCTTCGCCGCGGCCGGCGCAGCGCCGTCACCGGCGGCGAGCGCCGTGGGCCGGCGCCTCGGCGGCAACCGGCAGGGTGGCGACGATGTCGTCGATCAGCTGCCGCTTCAGCTCGCTCACGTTCAGCCACTGCAGCGAGGCCAGCCCGATGGTGCCGAGCAGGAAACCCAGCGTCTTGACGAACACCAGGTCGATCGCCGTCTGCCGGGCGCCGCGCGACAGGCTGGCCGGCGGCACCACCGCGTCGAAGAGTTCGTCCAGCGTCTGGATGAAGCGCTGCGGGTTGGGGTGCAGCGTGTAGGCGCCCTCCTCCGTCATCAGCTCGCCGATGTCGTCGCGGATCGCGAACACCACCCAGTAGTGCGACGGGTGCTCGAGCCAGTACTGCAGGAAGCCGTCCAGATAGGAGCGCAGCCGCGCCAGCGGCGAGCGAGCGCGCGCCAGATCGGCGGTGGCCCGTGCGTACGCCTTGTCGAGCACGTCGTCCCAGATGTGGCGGATCAGGTGGGCCTTGGTCGGGAAGTAGCGGTACAGCGACATCGGCGGCACGCCGACCTCGGCGGCCAGCTTGCGCATCGACACCGCCGCGTAGCCGCCGTCGGCGAACAGCTGCAGCGAGGTCTGCACCACCCGCTCGTAGAACTCGCCCTGCTCGGCGCGCGTCCGGCGCGGTGCGCGCGGCGCAGGGACGGCACGAGGGCTGCGGCTGGGACTCGGAGCGGGCATGGGCGCAAGCGTAGCGCAGCGCGGTGCGCCTGCGCCTCCCCCTGGTGCATGGCGACAACGGATCCCGACTGCCGCAATCGATCACCTATTGCGTTGATGTACGCTAAAAACTAACATCTTCTTGCGTATTTGTTTTCTCACTCCCGATCCGCACCGATGGCGGCGCGGTCATGGCAACGGCGCCTCACCGAGAGACTGCATGCGAAAGAACCTGCCGGTCAGCCAGCGCGAGTACCGCTTCGATGCGGGCGAGACGCTGCTGTCGACCACCGACCTGAAGGGTCGCATCACCTACGCCAACGACGCCTTCGTGCGCGTCAGCGGCTTCACGCGCGACGAGCTGTACGGCCAGGCCCACAACCTGGTGCGCCATCCGGACATGCCGGAGGAGGCTTTCGCCGACATGTGGCGCACGATCCAGTCGGGCCAGACCTGGACGGCGCTGGTGAAGAACCGCCGCAAGGACGGCGACCACTACTGGGTGCGCGCCAATGCGACGGCGATCCGCGACGGCGGCGAGGCGGTCGGCTACCTGTCGGTGCGCACCCAGCCCGCCGCTGCCGAGGTGGCCGCCCATGCGGCGCTCTACCAGCGTTTCGTGCAGGGTGGCGCGGCCGGGCTGGCGATCTGCCGCGGCTTCGTCGTGCGCAGCGGCGTCGCCGGCTGGCCGAGCCGCCTGCGCCTGGTCGGCATCGCGCCGCGGCTGTGGCTGGCCGCCCTGCTGCCGGCGCTGGCCGGCGCAGCGGCGGCGCTGCTGGCCGCCGGCACGGCGCCTGCCGCGCTGGCCGGTGCCGCGTCGGCGCTCGCCATCGGCGTCGCGGCCGCGGCCTGGCTGCAGTACGGCGTGGCCGTGCCCCTGCAGCAGGTGCTGCAGCAGGCGCGTCGGGTGGCCAGCGGCCAGAAGGCGCAGCCGCTGCTGCTCGAGCGCGGCGACGAACTCGGCGCGCTGATGCGCAGCATCGAGCAGGCCGGGCTCAACATGATCTCGCTGGTCGCCGACATCCAGGACAAGTCGGCCCAGGTGCGCGGCGCCTCCGACGAACTGAGCCGGGGCAACGCCGACCTGTCCAGCCGCACCGAGCAGGCCGCGTCCAGCCTGCAGCAGACGGCCGCGGCGATGGAGGAACTGGCCGCGACGATCCGCTCCAACCGCGACAGCGCGCAGGCCGCCGCCGAGCTGGCGGAGCGTACGCGCGACGACGCGACACGCGGCGACGAGATGGTCAAGCGCCTGTCGCAGGCGATGGCCGACATCGCCGCCTCGAGCCAGCGCGTCGCCGAGATCACCGCGCTGATCGACGGCATCGCCTTCCAGACCAACATCCTGGCGCTGAATGCCTCGGTCGAGGCCGCGCGCGCCGGCGAACACGGCCGCGGCTTCGCGGTCGTCGCCGAGGAGGTCCGCGCGCTGGCGCAGCGCAGCGCGACCGCGGCGCGCGAGATCAAGTCGCTGATCGACGCGGCCGGCGTGCATGTCGACAGTGGCAGCGACACCGCGCTGCAGGCCGGCCAGCGCATGCAGGACGTGCTCGGCTCGATCGGCGCGCTGGCGACGCTGGCCGGCGAGATCGCCACGGCCAGCCGCGAGCAGGCGACCGGCGTCGAACAGGTCAACACCGCGGTCGGCCAGCTCGACCAGATGACGCAGCAGAACGCCGCGCTGGTCGAGCAGGCCGGCGCGGCGACGCTCAGCCTGGCCGAGCAGGCGGCAAGGCTGGCCGAAGCGGCCGCTGTCTTCCGCCTCGGCGGCGCCACCGCGCCGGCGGCGGCCTGACGAAGGCAGCGCCGAGCCTATGCCCGCCAACAGCGCCGAACACCTTCGCCGCCTCGAGCTGGTCATGCAGCACACGACCAACATGGTCGTGGTGACCAACCGCGAGCGGGAGATCGAATGGGTCAACCCGGCCTACACGCGCATCACCGGCTGGACGCTCGACGAGGTGCGCGGCCGCAACCCGCGCAGCTTCCTGCACGGGCCGCGCACCAGTCTGACCGCCTCGTCGCGGCTGGGCGCGCTGCTGCGCCGCGGCGAGCCGGTGCAGGGCTTCGAGATGCTGAACTACAAGAAGTCCGGCGAGACCTACTGGGTGTCGATGAACATCCAGCCGATCGTCGACGCGCGCGGCCAGGTCGCCGAGTACGTGGCGATCGAGACCGACATCACGCAGCGCAAGCGCTCCGAGCTGGAAGCGGCGCAGGCGTTTCGCCGGCTCGCCCACGCGCAGCGCATCGCCCGGCTGGGCACCATCGAGCACCACCTCGCCGCCGGGCGCCTGCACTGCTCGCAGGAGGTCTGCCGCATCCTCGAGCTGCCGGCCGGGCACGACGAGATCTGCTACGAGGACCTGCTCGACCGCGTCCACGCGGACGACCGCGATGCGGTGCGCGCCCAGTACGAGGAGGCGATCAACGGCGCTTCGCCCTACGAGCAGGAATTCCGCCTCGTCGGCCGTGGCGACGAGGTCCGCTGGGTGCTGGCGCGCGGTGTCGTCGAGGGCTGGGACGACGGCCGCGACGCGCTGTTCCGCCTCGCGGTGCAGGACATCACCGAGGCCAAGCGCAACGAGCAGCTGCGCCGCGACAAGGAGCTGCTGGAGCACGCGGTGCAGACGCAGATGGAGGTGCTGTCGCGCGTCAGCCACGAGCTGCGCACGCCGCTGCACGCGGTGCTGGGCTTCACCGAGATGGTCGAGCGCGTCGAGAGCGGGCGCCTGTCCGAGCCCTCGCACGCGCACCTGCGCCACATCCGCGAGTCGGCCCGCCACCTGCTGCTGATCGTCAACGACATCCTCGACCTGACGCAGTTGCACAGCGGCAAGGTGGCCTTCGACAGCGAGCCGGTCGACCTGCTCGAGCTGACCGAGCAGGTGCTGGCGATGATCGACCCGCTGGCCCGCGAGCACGGCGTGACGACGACGATCCACGTCTGCCACCCGCAGCCCTGGGCGGTGGCCGACCGCCGCCGCCTGCTGCAGGTGCTGATCAACCTGGCCGCCAACGGCGTCAAGTACAACCGGCGTGGCGGCAGCGTCGAGATCCGCCTCGGCGCGGGGCCGGCCGGCCGGGTGTCGATCGCCGTGCGCGACTCGGGCATCGGCATCGCGGCCGAGGACCTGACGCGCATCTTCGATCCGTTCTACCGCGTTGCCGGCGACGATGCCCGAGCCCGCGTGAACAGCAGCGGCCTCGGCCTGGCGATCGCGCACACGCTGGTGCAGGGCATGGGCGGCAGCCTGGAGGTGGACAGCCGGCTCGGCGAGGGCTCGAGCTTCGTCGTCGGCCTGCCGTCGGCGCCGCGCGGCCTGGTGCAGTCCGACATCGCGCTCGAGCTGCCCGGCCCGCATGCCGACGGCGGCACCCAGGGCCGCGTGCTGTACATCGAGGACAACGAGGTCAACTGCCTGCTGATCGAGAGCTACCTGGCGGCGCGGCCGGGCATCGAGCTGGTCTGCCGCACCACCGGCAGCGAGGGCCTGGCCGCCGCGCGGCAGCTGCGGCCGACGCTGATCCTGGTCGACATGCACCTGCCCGACATGGGCGGCGAGGAGGTGGTGCGCGCCGTGCTGGCCGACCCGCTGCTGTATCGCACGCCCTGCATCGCCTTCTCGGCCGGCAACGATGACGCGGCCATCGAGGCGGCCATCCGCGCCGGCTTCCGCGAGTACCTGTGCAAGCCGATCGCCGCCGCCGACTTCCTCGCCGCGCTCGACCGGCTGATCGAGGACGAACCGCTGTCCACCCGCTTCTGACCGGGCGCCCGCTGCAACGGGCCTGCGCGATGACCGACACCTGCCTGACCATCCTCCACGCCGAACCCTGCGCCGACGACGCCGCGCGGGTGCGCGACTGCCTGCAGGCGCAGGGCCACCACGTGCTGCACGCTGCCAGCGGCAGCGCCGCGCTGGCGCTGTTCGACGCCACGCCGCCGCAGCTGGTCATCGTCGACGAGGCGCTGGACGGCGGCACCGGGCTGCAGGTGCTGCGCCGGCTGCGCTCGTCGCCGCACGACGCCTGGCTGCCGGTGCTGGTGACGGCCGGCGGCGCCGACGACGCACGACAGCATCGGGCGTGCGATCGAGGCCGGCGCGGACGACTGCCTGCCACGGCCGCTGGACCTGGCCGTGCTGGCGCAGCGGGTGCAGGCGCTGCAGCGTTTCGCCGCCGTGCACAGCGGCCTGCTGGGCATCTTCGACAACGTGCTCGAGGCCATCATCGTCATCGACGGCGGCGGCGTCGTGCGCGCCTTCAACGCCGCCGCCGAGGCGGTGTTCGGCTATGCGGCGGCCGAGGTGATCGGCCGCAACGTCAGCATGCTGATGCCCTCGCCGTACCGCGAGCAGCACGACCGCTACATCGCCAGCTACCTGGACACGCGCCAGCCGCATGTCATCGGCGTCGGCCGCCAGGTGGTGGCGCAGCGCCGCAACGGCGAGACCTTTCCGGTCAGCCTGGCGGTCAGCGCCGTCAAGGGAGCGCGCGCCGACACCTTCATCGGCCTGGTGCGCGACCTGTCGCCCGAACACGAACGCGAGCGCTACGCGCACATGGCGCTGCACGATGCGTTGACCGGGCTGCCGAACCGCATCCACCTGGTCGGCGCGCTGGACGACGCCGCCGCACGCGCCGGCTCGCCCGGCCACGGCTTCGCGCTGCTGTTCGTCGACGTCGACCGCTTCAAGGACATCAACGACCGCCACGGCCACGCCATCGGCGACGCGGTGCTGGTCACGCTGGCCGGCCGGCTGCGCCATTCGGTCAACCGCAAGGACCTGGTGGCGCGCCTGTCCGGCGACGAGTTCGTGGTGCTGCTCGACGGTGTCGGCGACCCGGCCACGGCAGCGGCGGTGGCGCAGCGGCTGCGCGAGGCGGTGGCCGCACCGATGGTGTTCGACGGCTGCTCGCTGCGTGTCGGCATCAGCGTCGGCGTGGCCGTTCATGGTGTCGACGGCCGGCAGCCCGACGACCTGCTGCGCGCCGCGGACCTGGCGATGTACCGCGACAAGGCAGGCAGCGGCGAGGGCTGAGCGGCTATCCTTGGCCGACACAACGTGCCGCCCCAGCCCCGGAGGAACCATGTCTGAGCGCACCCGCCGCCACGCCCTCTCCCTCGTCCTCGGCCTGCTCGCCGGCTGCGGCACGCTGCTCGCCGGCCCGGCGGCGGCGCAGGGCGACAAGACCATCCGCATCCTGGTCGGCTTCCCGGCCGGCGGCGGCACCGACGCGATCGCACGCACGCTGGCCGAGAAGCTGCGCGGCCCGCTGAACGCCAACGTGATCGTCGAGAACAAGCCCGGCGCCGGCGGCCAGCTGGCAGCGCAGGCGCTGAAGGCGGCGCCGGCCGACGGCAGCACGCTGTTCCTCAGCCACGACCACACGATCAGCATCCTGCCGCTGGTGGTGAAGAACCCCGGCTACGACCCGGCCAAGGACTTCGTGCCGGTGGCCGGCTTCGCGACCTTCGTCAACGCGCTGGCGGTCTCCGGCGGCACGCCGGCGAAGACTGTCGACGAGTACGTCGCCTGGGTGAAGACACAACAGGGCGGCAAGGGCGCGGTCGGCATCCCGGCGCCGGCCTCGGTGCCGGAGTTCCTGGTCAAGGTGTTCGCGCAGCGCTACCAGCTCGACCTGGTGGCCGCTCCCTACCGCGGCAGCGCGCCGATGATCGGCGACATGCTGGGCAACCAGATCGCCGCCGGCGTCGGCTCGGTGCCCGACTTCATCGACCAGCACAAGGCCGGCAAGCTGCGTGTGGTGGGCGTGCTCGGCGGCACCCGCCAGAGCGCCCTGCCCGACGTGCCGAGCTTCAGCGAGCTGGGCCTGAAGGGCTTCGAGGACGTGCCCTACTACGGCGTGTTCGCGCCGGCCGGCACGCCCAAGGCGACGTTGGACCAGCTGTCGGCGGCGATCGCGCAGGTGATCGTGCTGCCCGAGGTGCGCGACCGCCTCGTGGCGCTGGGACTGACGGTGGCGCACAGCAGCGGCGAGCAGCTGGCGGCGCGCGAGCGTGCCTATCACCAGACCTGGGCGAAGATCATCAAGGACAGCGGCTTCCAGCCGCAGTGAGCCCGCCGGCGGGCGCCCGCCTGTGATTGATCAAGCCCGGGCCGGTCGCCGCGGTTCATCATGACCGGATGAACGAAGCGCACGACGAAACACCGACCGAACGACTCGACCGCCTGCTGCACACCGCGGCGGCGCCGCTGACCGGCGGCCTGTCGCCGGTGTCGCTGGGCCTGGCCTGGGCCGACTGGGCCTGGCACCTGGGTGTGTCGCCGGGCCGGCAGATGGAGCTGGGCTCGCTGGCCGCGCAGGGCGTGCTGGCGACGCTGCGCGGCGACGACGCGCCCGTCGGCGCCGCCGACGAGGACCCGCGCTTCCGCCACCCCGACTGGGCGAAGCTGGCCCTTCAACGTGATGCGCTCGGGCTTCCGCCAGACCGAGGCCTGGTGGAAGGCCGCCGCGCGGCTGCCGGGCATGACGCAGCATCACGCCGAGCTGACCGACTTCATGGCGCGGCAATGGCTGGGCCTGCTGACGCCGGCCAACTGGCTGCCGACCAACCCGGTGGTGCTGGATGCCAACCTCGCCGGCTTCGGCGGCCCGTTGCGCCACGGCCTGGCCCACTGGCTGGAAGACCTGGCCACGCCAGCGGCCGAACGTGCCGCGGCCGAGCGCGAGGCGCACTTCAAGGTCGGCCGCGACGTCGCGATCACGCCGGGTGAGGTGGTGATGCGCAACCGCCTGGTCGAGCTGATCCGCTACACGCCGCAGACGAAGACGGTGCATCCCGAGCCGGTGCTGATCGTGCCGTCGTGGATCATGAAGTACTACATCCTCGACCTGTCGCCGCACGACTCGCTGGTGCGCTGGCTGGTGTCGCAGGGCCACGTGGTCTACATGCTGTCGTGGAAGAACCCCGACGCCGCCGACCACGACCTGACGATGGACGACTACCTGCGCCTCGGTCCCTTCGACGCGCTGAAGGCGATCGCCGCGCTGACGCCGCGCCTGCCGGTGCATGCGATGGGCTACTGCCTGGGCGGCACGCTGATGGCGATCGCCGCGGCGGCGCTGGCGCGCGACGGGCTGGTGGCCGACCGGCGCCGCCTGGCGCCGCTGAAGACGCTGAGCCTGCTGGCCGCGCAGACCGATTTCTCCGAGCCCGGAGAACTGGGCCTGTTCATCGACGAGAGCCAGCTCGCCTACCTGCAGGAGCAGAACCGCGACCGCGGCTACCTGAGCGGCGAAGCGATGGCCGGCTCGTTCCAGTTCCTGCACTCGCGCGACCTGGTGTGGACGCGGCGCATGCGCGAGTACCTGATGGGCGAACGCGAGCAGGCCAGCGACCTGATGGCCTGGAACAGCGACACCACGCACCTGCCCGCGCGCATGCACCACGAGTACCTGAGCGCGCTCTACCTGCACAACGCGCTGGCGAGGGGCACCTACCGGGTCGGCGGGCACGAGGGCAAGGCGGTCTCGCTGGCCGACATCCGGCTGCCGCTGTTCCTGGTCGGCACGGCGCGCGACCATGTCTCGCCGTGGCGCTCGGTCTACAAGCTGCATCACCTGTGCGAAGCCGAGATCACCTTCGCGCTGGCCAGCGGCGGCCACAACGCCGGCATCGTCAGCGAGCCGGGGCACCCTCACCGCAGCTACCGCATCGGCACCCGCCCGGCACACGGCGCCTGGATCGCGCCCGACGACTGGGAGCAGGCCGCGGCCGAGCACCAGGGCTCGTGGTGGCCGGCCTGGCAGGGCTGGCTGGCACACCACTCGTCGCGGCGGCGTGCACCGCTGGCGCTGCAGCGTGGGAAATCACTCGGTCCGGCGCCGGGCGAATACGTGTTGAAGTGTTATCCCGACTGAGCGCGGCGGGTGGCGCCGGATAATGCGCGCTCCATGCCGCTGCCCCTGACCGCCCTGACCACCGACGGCCCGCACCTGTCGCCCATCGTCGCCGGCGCCTGGCGAATGGCCGACTGGCAGTGGAACGCCCAGCAGCGGCTGCGCTGGATCGAACAATGTGTCGAGCTCGGCGTCAGCAGCTTCGACCATGCCGACATCTACGGCGGCTACCAGGTCGAGGCGCTGTTCGGCGAGGCGCTGGCGCTCGCCCCGGGGCTGCGCGAGCGCATCCAGCTGGTCGGCAAGTGCGGCATCAAGCTGGTGTCGGATGCGCGCCCGGCGCACCGCCTGAAGCACTACGACACCTCGGCGGCGCATATCGTCGCCAGCGCCGAGGCCTCGCTGCGCGCACTGCGCGCCGAGCGGCTCGACCTGCTGCTGATCCACCGCCCCGATGCGCTGATGGACGCCGACGAGGTCGCCGGCGCGTTCGAGGCGCTGCGTGCATCGGGCAAGGTCGCGCATTTCGGCGTCTCCAACTTCACGCCGGCGCAGTTCGAGCTGCTGGCCAGCCGCACGCCGCTGGCCACCAACCAGATCGAGCTGCACCCGCTGCACCGCGAGCCGCTGACCGACGGCACGCTGGACCAGCTGCAGCGTCTGCGCGTGCGGCCGATGATCTGGTCGCCGCTGGCCGGCGGCCGGCTGCTCGGTGGTGGCGGCGAAGCCGAGCGGCGCGTGCAGGCGGTGCTGGCGCGTATCGGCGAACGCCACGGCGCCAGCGCGGCGACGATCGCCTTCGCCTGGCTGCTGCGCCTGCCGAGCCGGCCGCTGCCGGTGGCCGGCTCGCGGCGCATCGAGGCGCTGCGCGAGGCGGTGCAGGCGCTGCAGATCGGCCTCGACGCGCAGGACTGGACCGACATCTGGCAGGCGGCCAGCGGCCATGAGGTGGCCTGAGCGCATGAATGCGGCGACGCTGGAGCCCGACACGACCGGGCGCACGCGCCTGTTCTGGCTCGCGGTCCTGGGCGGCACGGCGCTGGCCTACCTGCTGGCCGGGCTGGCCGCACTGCACCTGGCCATTCCGCCGAGCTACGCCTCGCCGCTGTACCCGTCGGCCGGCATCGCGCTGGCTGCCGTGCTGGTCTACGGCCGCACGGCGGTGGCCGGCGTCGCGCTCGGCGCCTTCGGCGTCAACGTGACGCTGAGCGCGCTGCGCGGCAACCTCGACCTCTCCGCGCTGGGCGTGCCGCTGCTGATCGGCTGCGGCGCGGCCGCCCAGGCCTGGCTCGGCGCCGCGCTGGTGCAGCGCTTCGCGCGGCATCCGCAGGCGATCGACGAGCCGCGCGACGTCGCCGCGCTGTTCGGGCTCGGTGGCCTGACCGCCTGCCTGCTCAACGCCAGCGCCGCCACCGCCGTGCTGACGGCCAGCGGCGCCGTGGCGCCCGAACACGCGCTGGTGACCTGGCTGACCTGGTGGGCCGGCGATTCCTTCGGCGCGATGATCGCCACGCCGGTGGTGCTGACGCTGATCGGCCGGCCGCGGGCCGACTGGGCAGCGCGGCGCATGATCCTCGGCCTGACGCTGACGATGGTCACGCTGATGATGGCGCTGGGCATCTCGCAGGTGGCGCGCTGGGACGAGGAGCGCCTGCGCAACGCCTTCGCGCGCGATGCCAACCATGCCGCGACCGTGCTCGACACGCGCCTGCGCGAGCCGCTGATGGCGCTGGAGGCGATGCGCGGCGTCTTCATCGCCTCCGAGGAGGTCAGCCGCGACGAGATGCGCCGCGCCGCCCGGTCGTGGACCCAGGGCGGCGCCATCACCGCACTGGGCTGGTACGAAGCGATGCCGCGTGCTGCGGTGCCGGCCTTCGAAGCCCAGGTGCGCGCGGAGGGTCTGCCGCAGTTCCGCGTGTTCGACCGCCCGGACGGCGGCGAGGACATGCCTCGCGAGCCGGTGATCGCGATGCGCTACATAGAGCCGGCGGCGATCAACGCCAGCGCGCTCGGGCTGAACCTGCTGTCGATCCCGGCGGCACGCGCCGCCGTGGCGCTCAGCGAGAAGACCGGCACCCCGACCGCCAGCGCCGCGTTCGCGCTGACGCAGGTGCCCGAAGGGCAGGACCGCACCGGCGTGGTCGTCTACCGGGCGCTGCACAGCGACGAGCGTGGCGGCGTGGAGGCCGCGAGCGGGCCGCTGCGCGGCGTGCTGTTCGTGACGCTGCGTCCGGCGCCGTTGCTGACGACGATGGCCGGCGATCTGCCCCAGTATCTTCAGCTGTGCCTGGTCGACACCGACACCACGGCGCGCATGCGCCGCCTGGCCGGGGCGCCGGGCTGCGAGAACCAGGAGGTCGGCAGGGGCCTGGCCCATGTGCGCCCGCTGCTCTACGCCGGCCGGCGCTGGGAGCTGCGCACCACCGCCACGCCCGACGCCGTGCCCGAGGGCCGCGGCGCCAACGCCTGGCTGTTCTCGCTGGTCGGGCTGCTCGGCGCGGCGATGCTCGGCGCGCTGCTGCTGGTCATCACCGGCCGGGCGCGACGCATCGAGGCGGCGGTGCGCGAGCGCACCTCGGCGCTGCAGGCCGAGGTGCACGAGCGCGAGCGCGCCCAGGCGGCGCTGCGCGACAGCGAGCAGCGCTTCCGCAACATCCTGAACACCGCGCCGATCGGCATCCTCTACACCGACCTGCGCGGCTACGTGAAGCAGGCCAATCCACGCTTCTGCGAGCTCACCGGCTATTCCGAGGACGAGCTGCAGACGATGACCACCGCGCAGTACACGCATCCGGAAGACACGCCGCAGGACGTGGAGCTGTCCGCCAAGCTGGTGCGCGGCGACCTGCCGATGTACCGCCGCCACAAGCGCTACATCACCAAGGACGGCCGCACGCTGTGGGTGCAGGCGACGGTGACGCTGCTGCGCGACGAGCTCGGCCAGGCGCGGCGCATCGTCGGCGTGGTCGAGGACATCACCGAGCACCTGCGCCTGCAGGAGGCCGAGACGGCGCGCGAGCGCGCCGAGGCCGCCAACCTGGCGAAGAGCGAGTTCCTCTCGCGCATGAGCCACGAGCTGCGCACGCCGCTGAACGCGATGCTCGGCTTCGCGCAGCTGCTCGAACTCGACCGCCGCCACCCGCTGGCCACCGACCAGCGGCCGTGGGTCGCGCAGATCCAGCAGGCAGGCTGGCACCTGCTGGAGATGATCAACGACGTGCTCGACCTGTCGCGCATCGAATCGGGCAACCTGAAGCTGCAGATCGAGCCGGTGCAGTTGCAGGAGCTGCTGACCGGCAGCCTCGCGATGGTCGACACCGAGGCCAGACGCCGCGGACTGACGATGACCACCGACCTGGCCGAAGGCACCGCGGTGCTGATGGGTGACTCCACCCGCCTCAAGCAGATCCTCGTGAATCTGCTGAGCAACGCGGTCAAGTACAACGCCGACGGCGGCCGCGTGCACGTGGCCAGCCGGTTGCGCCCGCACGACATGGTCGAGATCGCCGTCACCGACACCGGCCTGGGCATGACCGCCGAGCAGCTCGCCGAGCTGTTCCAGCCCTTCAACCGGCTCGGCCGCGAACGTTCGTCGCAGGAAGGCACCGGCATCGGCCTGGTGATCAGCCAGCGGCTGGCCGAGCTGATGGGCGGCTCGCTGCGCGCGCGCAGCATCGCCGGCGAAGGCTCGTCCTTCATCCTCGCGCTGCCGCGTGCGGTGGAGGCCGACACCGTGCCGTCCAGCCTCGACCCGCTGCAGACCTCCAGCGCCGAGTACCACCGCCGCATCGTCCACTACGTCGAGGACAACGAGACCAACATCGAGGTGATGCGCGGCATCCTGGCGCAACGGCCGCAGGTGCAGCTGGAGGTGTCGGTCAACGGCCTCGATGGCCTCGCCGCGATCCGCGAGCGCCGGCCCGACCTGGTGCTGCTGGACATGCACCTGCCCGACCTCTCCGGCCTCGAGCTGCTGCAGCGCCTGAAGGCCGACCCGGACACCGGCGACATCCCGGTGGTGGCCGTGTCGGCCGACGCGACGGCCCAGCAGATCGACGCCGCGCTGCGTGCCGGCGCATCGCTGTACCTGACCAAGCCGGTCAGCGTGTCGGAGCTGCTGTCGGTGGTCGACGAGGTGCTGGAGCGCACCGAGACGCGGTTCGGCTGACGGCCTCCGGGCCGGCGCTCACCAGCGTGCGCCGAAGCTGGCCCGCAGCTCGTCGATCTGCGACTCCGACAACGGCGTCGCGCTGCGGCCGCCGAGCAGCCACAGCTTCGCGGTCTCCTCCAGCTCCTCGAGCACGGCCATCGCGGCCGCAGGCGACTCGTGCCAGACGTTCGGGCCCAGCCGCTCCATCATCACCGCGCGCAGCGGCGAGCCGGTGGCACGGGCCGCAACGATGCGACGCGCGACCTGCTCGGCAGCCTCCGGTGCGCCGGGACGGTGATACGGGATCAGCGGCACGTGGCCGACCTTCATCACGTAGTAGGGCGTGATCGGCGGCACGATGTCGTCGGCGCTCCAGACACCTTGCAGCGTCAGCGCGACGAGGTGGGTCGAGTGGGTGTGGATCACGCAGCGTGCGCCGTCGTCGCTGTCGTAGATGCGCCGGTGCAGTGCCAGCGTCTTGCTGGCACGGTCGCCGCCGAGCTGCTGGCCACCGGCGTCCAGCCGCGCCAGCCGCGCCGGGTCCAGCGTGCCGAGGCAGGCGTCGGTCGGCGTGATCAGGAAACCGTCGGGCAGACGCACGCTGATGTTGCCGGCGGTCGCATGCGCATAACCCCGTGCGAACAGGCTTGCGCCGACGCGGCAGATCTCCTCGCGCAAGCTGTTCTCGTCGCCGGTGCCACTCACCGCAGCACCTCGAAGGCCTTGTCGAAGAAATCGACCGTGCCGAAGTTGCCCGACTTGAGCGCCAGGTGCACCAACTGGCCGTCGGCGGTTCCGGCATGGCACCAGGGCACGCCAGGGTCGATCTGCGCGCCGATGCGCAGCTGCCGCACGCCCAGGGCCTGCACACAGGCGCCGGAGGTCTCGCCACCGGCGACGATCAGCCGGCCGACGCCGTGCTGCACCAGGCCACGGGCGACCTCGGCCAGCGTCTGCTCGACCAGCGCGCCGGCCCGCGCCACACCGAGTGCCGCCTGCGCCGCCTTCACGGCCTCCGGGGCGGCGGTGGCATAGATCAGCAGCGGCTCGTCGCCGAGCAGCGGCTTCGCCCAGTCGAGCGCGGCGGCGGCCAGGTCGTCGCCGCGAGCCAGGCGCAGCGGATCGATGGCAAAGCCGCGGCCGGGGTGGCGTGCCAGGAAGGCAGCCACCTGCGCGTTCGACGCCGTCGAGCAGCTGCCCGAGACGACCGCCGCGGCGCCGCGCGCGGAGGGCAGCTCGGCGGCGCCGGCCGCCGGCGCGATGCCGAAGTTCGTGGGCAGGCCGATCGCCACGCCCGACCCCGCCGTCAGCACCGGCAGCAACGCGAAGGCGCGACCCATCGTGTGCAGGTCGCCGTCGTCCAGCGCATCGACGATCGCGATGCCGACGCCCTCGGCACGCAGCTGCGCAATGCGCTGGGTGATCGCCTCGCTGCCGCGGCGCACCACGGCATGCTCGATCAGGCCGACACGGCGCCGGCACTGGCGCTGCATCACGCGCACCAGGCTGGGGTCGGTCATCGGCGTCAGCGGGTGGTCGCGCATGCTGCCTTCGCTGAGCAGCTGGTCGCCGGTGAACAGGTAGCCCTTGTAGACGGTACGGCCGTTGGCCGGGAAGGCCGGGCAGGCGATTCCGAAGTCGCAGCCCAGCGCATCCATCAGCGCCTCGGTGACCGGGCCGATGTTGCCGCGGTCGGTGGAGTCGAAGGTCGAGCAGACCTTGAAGTAGATCTGCTGCGCGCCGTGGGCACGCAGCCAGCGCAGTGCCTGCAGCGACTGCGCCACCGCGTCGTCGGGCTCGATGGTGCGCGACTTCAGCGCGACGACCACCGCATCGGCGCCTTCCGGCGCACTGCCCTCGGGCACGCCGATGGTCTGCACCGTGCGCATGCCGGCACGCACCAGGTTGTTCGCGAGATCGGTGGCGCCGGTGAAGTCGTCGGCGATGCAACCCAGCTTCATGTGTCTCCTCCTGCGCGCGGAGTCTGGCACAGCACGACCGTCGTCGCCCGGCCGCAGCGGCGACTGGCACCCAAGTTGCTGGCCGGCGGGCGAGCCCTCCCCCAGCCACCGCCACGCACCGCCTTCGCACCGCGGGCGTGCCCAAGGAGTCCACCATGAAGCGTCGTGTCGTTCTTGCCGCGGGTGCCTCGTTGCTCGCCGGCCCCCGCATCGGTCTGGCGCAGGGTGCGGCCTGGCCGGCCCGCGGGCCGATCCGCCTGGTCGCGCAGTTCCCGCCCGGCGGCCTGGTCGACGTGGTCTCGCGGCTGATCGCGCCTCACCTGTCGCAGGCGCTGGGCCAGTCGGTGGTGGTCGAGAACCGCCCCGGCGCCGGCGGGCTGATCGGCACCGACCACGTCGCCAAGCAGCCGGCCGACGGCTACACGCTGCTGGTCAGCCACGCGGCGGTGCACGTGTATGCCGCCGCCACGCGGCGCAGCATGCCCTTCGACGCGCTGAACGACTTCACCCACATGGGCATGCTGGTCGAGGCGCCGATGGTGCTGATCGTGCGTGCCCAGTCGCCGTTCCAGACCCTGGACCAGTACGTCGCCGCCGCGCGCAGCAAGCCGGTGCGCTACGGCACCTCGGGCATCGGCTCGGCCAACCACCTGTTCGGCGAGCTGCTGAAGATCGAAGGCAAGGCGCCGCAGCACGACCACGTGCCCTACCAGGGCAGCGCCCCGGCCATGCAGGACCTGCTGGGCGGCCAGATCGACGGCGTGTTCGACCCGATCACCACCAACGTGGCCACGCTGAAGGCCGGCTCGCTGCGTGCGCTGGCCGTCTCCACGCCGCGCCGCCTGCCGGCCCTGCCCAGCATCCCGACTTTCGCCGAGCTGGGCTTCCCGAAGCTGACCGGCTCGCAGTGGCTGGGCCTGTCGGCGCCCAAGGGGCTGCCGCCGGCCATCGCCCAGCGCCTGGCCGGGCTGATCCCGGACCTGCTGAGCCGCCCGGACGTCGCCGCCCGGCTCGAGGAGCTGCAGACCCTGCCGCGCCAGCCCAGCCCGGTCGGCGAGGAGTTCGTGCAGCTGGTGCGCGGGCAGATCGAGTCGTGGCGGGCCGTCGCCCGGGCGTCGAACGTCGAGGTCATCACCTGATTCGGGATGCCTGTCGCATGTGAGCATTCGCACACATTCCGATCGACCACCCCGTCAGCACTCTCTATCGTCGAGTGCTAATATGAGCGGAACGAAAGGAGACTCAGCGTGTCTGATGCTTCCATGAACATGACCCCGACCTCTGCACTTGCTGTCCGCGACCCCTGGGCGATGGTGCCCTCGCTGGGCAACCTCGATGCGTACATCAGCGCGGCCAACCGGCTGCCGCTGCTGACGCAGGAAGAGGAAGTCAGCCTGGCCCGCCGGCTGCGCGCCGAAGGCGACCTGCAGGCCGCCGGGCAGCTGGTGCTGTCGCACCTGCGCCTGGTCGTCTCGATCTCGCGCCAGTACCTCGGCTACGGCCTGCCGCACGGCGACCTGATTCAGGAAGGCAACGTCGGCCTGATGAAGGCCGTCAAGCGCTTCGACCCGGAACAGGGCGTGCGCCTGGTCAGCTACGCGATGCACTGGATCAAGGCCGAGATCCACGAGTACATCCTGAAGAACTGGCGCATGGTCAAGGTCGCGACGACCAAGGCGCAGCGCAAGCTGTTCTTCAACCTGCGCTCGATGAAGCAGAGCCTGAAGGACGAGGCGGCCGACGTCGACACCCACCGCAGCACGCTGACCGCCAGCGAGGCCGACACCGTCGCCCGCACACTGAACGTCAAGCGCGAAGAGGTGCTGGAGATGGAGACGCGCCTGTCCGGCGGCGACGTCGCGCTGGAACCGCAGTCGGGCGACGACGGCGAGGAAAGCTTCGCTCCGATCGCCTACCTGGCCGATGAGTCGCAGGAACCGACGCGCGTGCTGGAAGCGCGCGGCCGCGACTGGCTGGCCGGCGACGGCATCGCCCGCGCGCTCGATGCGCTGGACGCACGCAGCCGCCGCATCGTCGAGGAGCGCTGGCTGAAGGTCAACGACGACAGCAGCGGCGGCATGACGCTGCACGAGCTGGCGGCGGAGTACGGCGTCAGCGCCGAGCGCATCCGCCAGATCGAGGTCGCGGCGATGAAGAAGATGCGCGCCGCGCTGTCACCGGCCGCCTGAACCTTCAGCCTGCGCCGAGCAGCAGCTTGAGATCGGCAGCGAGCGCATCCGCGCCGCTGCCGTAGCGCACGAACAGGCGGATCTTGCCGTCGCCGTCGAACACGTAGGACCCGGCGGTGTGGTCTATCGTGTAGCTGCCTTCGGTCTTGCCCGGCACCTTGGCGTAGAAGACCTTGAACTCCTTGGCCGTGGCCGCGGTCTCGTCGGCGCTGCCGCGCAGCGCCACGAAGCCGGGGTCGAAGCTGGCCATGTAGGCCTTCAGCAGTTCGGGCGTGTCGCGCGCGGGGTCGACGGTGACGAACACGCCCTGCACCCGCTCGCCGTCCTTGCCGAGCGACTTCTTCACCTGGGCCAGCTCGGCCATGGTCGTCGGGCAGACGTCCGGGCACTGCGTGTAGCCGAAGAAGACGACCGTCACCTTGCCCTTGAAGTCGGCCAGCGTGCGGGTCTTGCCGTCCGGATCCTGCAGCGACAGCGAGCGTGCGTACTCGGCGCCGGTGATGTCGACGGCCTTGAACGACGCGGTCGGGCCGGCGCTGCCGGCACCGGGCTTGTTGTCGCAGCCGGCCAGCAGCGCGGCGAGGGCGAAGAGAGCGCAGCGGCGGGCGATGGTCACGTCAGCAGTCCCAGGTAGTGGTCGACCAGCAGCGCCGCGAACAGCAGCGACAGGTGGAGGATGGAGAAACGGAAGGTCTTGCGCGCCAGCTGGTCGGAGTAGGCGTGCCAGAGCTTCCACGCGTAGCCGATGAACATCGCACCGAGCACGATGGCGCAGACCAGGTAGAACCAGCCGCTCATGCCTGAGACGAAAGGCAGCAGCGTGCCGGCAAACAGCACCAGCGTGTAGAGGAACACGTGCAGCCGGGTGAACTCGGCGCCATGCGTGACCGGCAGCATCGGCAGGCCGGCGCGGCGGTAGTCCTCGGCGCGGTAAAGCGCCAGCGCCCAGAAGTGCGGCGGCGTCCACAGGAAGATGATCAGGCACAGGATCAGCGCCTCCGGGCCGACCTCGCCGCGCATCGCCGCCCAGCCCAGCACCGGCGGCATCGCACCGGACGCGCCGCCGATGACGATGTTCTGCGGCGTCAGCGGCTTCAGCACGACGGTGTAGATCACCGCATAGCCGACGAAGGTGGCCAGCGTCAGCCACATGGTCAGCGGGTTGGCCCCGAACCACAGCAGCGCGCAGCCGGCCGCGCACAGCAGGCCGGAGAACAGCAGCGTCTGCGTACGCGTCAGCTCTCCGCGCGCCGTCGGCCGCCAGCTGGTGCGCGCCATGCGCGCGTCGATCTGCTGCTCGATCAGGCAGTTGAACGCCGCCGCGGCGGCCGCGACCAGCCAGATGCCGGCGGTGCCGGCGAGTGCCGGCCGCCACTGCGGCCAGCCCGGCGAGGCCAGCAGCATGCCGATCACTGCGCAGAAGACGATCAGCTGCACCACACGCGGCTTGGTCAGCACGTAGTACTGGCGCAGCTTGGACGGCAACGACGTCGGAGCGGCGGGATGGGTGGCGACGGACTCGGACATGATCTCGGGGCGACGGAGCCTACAGCATCGCACGGGCCGGCAGCGCGCCGGCGGACCGTGCTTTCTCGGGGGCAGCGCTGCGCGCCGCGCGTTGCACCCAGACGGCCAGCAGCGCGACCAGCACGGCCGCGCCGGCGGTGTGGGCCAGCGCGGCGACCAGCGGCCAGCCGAGCACGACGTTGCTCAGGCCGGACAGGAACTGCCACGCCGCCAGCGCGAGCAGCCAGCGCGCCACACCGCCGACGCCGCTGCGATGCAGCCGCCAGGCCAGCAGCAGCATCGTCGCCAGCACGGCGTAGGCCATCAGCCGGTGCGTGTAGTGGATCGCGGTCAGCGCCGCGAAGGGCAGGTAGTCGCCGTGGGTCGTCTCACCCAGTTCGCGCAGCAGCGTGAAGCCATGGCGGAAGTCCATCGCCGGCCACCACGAGCCCTGGCAGGTCGGGAACTGCTGGCAGGCCAGCACCGCATAGTTGGTGCTGACCCAGCCACCGAGCGCCACCTGCGCCAGCACCAGCGCGGCCAGCAGGTACAGGCCACGCCGTGCGCCCGCGCTCAGTGCCATCGCTCGCGGCTGCGCCTGCTCGGCCTGCAGCGCGAGCAGCGCGAGCAGGCCGATGCCGCCGAGCAGGTGCAGCGTGACGATCGCCGGGTAGAGCTTGAGCGTGACGGTCAAGGCGCCGAAGGCGCCCTGCGCGCAGACCCAGAGCAGCGTGGCCGTCGCCCACCAGGGCGAGATCACTGCACGGCCGCGGCGCGTCTCCAGCCAGCTGGAGACGGTCATCACCACGATCAGCAGGCCGACCGCCATCGCCAGGTAGCGGTGCACCATCTCCACCCAGGCTTTGCCGTGCGTCACCGGCCCGGTCGGGCGGACGCTCTGCGCCGCGTGGATCTCCTCGCGAGCACCCAGCGGGCTGGCGCTGCCGTAGCAGCCGGGCCAGTCGGGGCAGCCGAGCCCGGAGTCGGACAGCCGGGTGAAGGCGCCGAACACGACCAGGTCGAAGGTCAGGAACAGCGTCAGCAGCGTCAGCGCACGCAGTCGTGCTGACGGCGAGGCCCGGCGGTTGCGCAGCCACACCCAGGCCAGCGGCCCGAGCGCCACCACGCCGCCCAGCAGCGCGAGGCGCAGCACCGGCGTCAGGTCGTAGAGGGGTTGCGCGTCCATCGCAGTCGGCCTCGGTGGCGGTTCAGGGGCGCCCGGGCGTGTCCCAGCCGGCCGAACCGCGCATCAGCTTCTCGAGGTCGCGCTTGAGCCGCGCCGCATCGGGTTCGCCGGGGGCACGCATCATCCAGTGCCCCATCGGGTCGACGATGTAGAAGTGCTGCTCGAGCGACTGGCCCGCCGCCGGCTGCAGCCAGCCCGACAGCGCGTCGCGCGGGACGCGCAGCACGGTGGTCGCACCGGCAGCCTGCACGGCCTTCAGCGTCTCGTCACGCAACGGCGCGTCGTCGATCACCAGCCAGACCTTGTCGAGCCGCTCCTTCTCGCGGCCGAGTGCCTCGCGCAGCTGGCGCTGCAGCCACAGGCGCTTCTCGCAGGCCGCATCGCAGCTGCCACCGGACACCACGACCAGCAGCCACTGCCCGCGCAGCGTGCTCGCCGCGACGGCCCGGCCCTGCACATCGGCCAGCGGCAGCGACTCGGGCAGCGCGCGCTGCGGATCGATCAGCTCGCTGTAGTTGGTGCGGCCTTCCGGCCGGACGACGAAGTAGGTGAAGTAGGACAGGATCACCGGCGCCGCGCAGACCAGCAGCACGAACAGCATCTTCAGCCGCCCCATGGCCGTGCGGCGGCCGACGGCGTCGACGTCCGGCGTCGGCATCGAGTGCACGGTGAAGCTCAGCGGCGAGGCGCCGTCAAGCGGGGCGTCGGAGCCGGGGGCGGACGAGTTGGAACCAGACATAGAGACCCGTGATCAGGCTCGCGAGCGCGAACCACTGGAAGGCATAGCCATAGTGCTTGTGCACGCCGAACGCCGGCGCAGGCCAGTCGCGCAACAGGCCGTCCGGCGGCGCGCCTGCGACGTCGGTCATCTGCACCGACAGGGGCCGCAGGCTGCAGGCCGGTTTCGCGTGCAAAACCGTCGAGATCGAGATTCTGCCGGATCGGCCCCGCCGCTCTCGGCACCGAGCGAATACAGCCGCGACGGAGGCGGGGCGATGCGCCCTTCGACGCTGACCTCGCCCTCCGGCGACACGATGGCGGGGACATGGCTGCGCTCCGCGGCGTCGCGCGGCACCCAGCCGCGCTGCACCAGCACGGCGTCGGCGCCATCACCGAGCAGCAGCGGCGTGACCACGTAGAAGCCGGCGCGCCCGCCCATCGGCCGGTTGTCGAGGAACACCGTGCGGCCGCCGACCCAGCGGCCGTGCAGCGTGATGCGGCGGAACTGCTGTTCGGCGGCAAGCTGCACGTCGCCGGCGAGTTCCGCCGCGCCGACCGGCGCGGCCGCCGTGCGGGCGTCGAGCGCCGCCTGCAGGCGCTGCTTCTCGGCGGCCCGCGAGAGCTGCCAGAGGCCGAGCCGGGCGGTCAGCAGCACCCCGAGCACGGCGGCGACCAGTACCGCCGCGCGGCGCGCGCGCGGGCTCATGCGCCGACGCGCGCCGGGAACGGACGCGGATAATCGGTCGCCATGAAGATCCTGATGCTCGTCGCCTTCATCGCCATCCTCGGCGCGCTTGCCTCGGCCGGCGTGTTCATGATGCGCGATGGCCGTGACGGCAAGCCCAAGAGCGGCAACATGATGCGCGCACTGGCGACCCGCGTCGCGATCTCGGTGCTGCTGTTCGCGCTCATCATGTTCGCGTGGTGGATGGGCTGGATCGAACCCAAGGGACTGCCCGTGTCGCGCTGAGTTCCGTCGCGTGCCGCCGCAATGAAAAACGCCGCTTGCGCGGCGTTCTTCGTGGCGGGAGGCTGCGCGACTAGGCCCAGTACACCACCACGTACAGGCCGAGCCAGACGACGTCGACGAAGTGCCAGTACCAGGCGGCGCCTTCGAAGCCGAAGTGGCGCTGCGGCGTGAAGTGGCCGTTCATCAGGCGCAGCGTGATGAACAGCAGCATCAGCATGCCGACGAACACGTGGAAGCCGTGGAAGCCGGTCAGCATGAAGAAGGTCGAGCCGTAGGCGCCGGAGCTGAGCTTGAGGTTCAGGTCACGGTAGGCGTGCATGTACTCGTAGCCTTGCACGCCGAGGAAGGTAGCGCCCAGCAGCACGGTGATCCACATCCAGGCGATCGTCTTGCTGCGGTTACCGGCGATCAGCGCATGGTGCGCGATGGTCAGCGTGACGCCCGAGGTCAGCAGCAGCAGCGTGTTGATGGTCGGCAGCGGCCACGGACCCATGGTCGTGAACGGGTCGACGATGCCGGCCGGCGAACCGGTCGCGCCGGGGCCGGCGCTCGGCCACACGGCCTTGAAGTCGGGCCACAGCAGCGCGTTCTCCAGGCTGCCCAGGTTGGGCAGCGCATGCAGGCGGGTCCAGTACAGCGCGCCGAAGAAGGCGCCGAAGAACATCACCTCGGAGAAGATGAACCAGCTCATGCTCCAGCGGAACGACACGTCGATGCGGTCGCTGTACAGGCCGCCTTCGCTCTCGCCGATCGCCTGGCGGAACCACCCCTGCAGGATGAAGGCCCACATCAGCAGGCCGAACAGCGTGACCCAGGCGCCCCAGCCGTGGCCATTGACCCACTGGCCGGCGCCGAAGATGACGAAGAACAGGCCCGTCGCGGTGAGCACCGGAAAGTGCGAGGGCGCCGGAACAAAGTAGTAGGGCGTCTGCCCGTGTGGTGTCGCTGCCGACATGGTTTCTCCTCAGGGTCCTCGATTCGTTTCTCTACTTCGCCACACCGCTGGCGATGATCCAGTTGACCAGCAAGGCCAGCGCGCCGATGAACAGCAGCGCGCCGATCACGCCGGCGATGACCACGTGCACCGGGTTGAGCTTGGCCACGTCCTGCTCGTAGTCGCGCGACTTGCGCACGCCGAAGAACGACCAGGCGACCGCGCCCATGGTCTGCAGGAACGAGCCCTTGCGCTGCACGGCGTCCTTCAGTCCGTCGCTCACGAGTTCGGCTCCTGCGGTGTCTTGCCGCCGACCTCGAAGAAGGTGTACGACAGCGTGATGGTGCGCACGTCCTTCGGCAGCTTCGGGTCGATCACGAAGACGACCGGCCACTGCTTGCTCTCGCCGGGCTTCAGCGTGTATTCGCTGAAGCAGAAGCACTCGAGCTTGTTGAAGTGCGCCATCGCCTGGCGCGGTGCGTAGCTCGGGATGGCCTGTGCGGCCATGGTGCGGTTCTGCACGTTGCGGAACTCGTACATCACCGTGGTCATCTCGCCGGGGTGCACGTCGACCGAGCGCTGCGCCGGTTTGAACTCCCACGGCCCGCGCACGTTGGCGTCGAACTCCACGGTGATCACGCGGCTGCTGTCGACCTGCGTGTTGACGCCGGTCGGCGCGTTGCCGGGCACCTTGCGCTCGGCCACCGACAGCACGTTGATGCCCAGCGCCGTGCAGATCGCCTTGTACATCGGCACCAGCGCGTAGCCGAAGCCGAACATCAGCGCGGCGACGACGACGAGCTTGCCGACCATGCGCAGGTTGTCGCTGCGCAGGGTCGGATCGGGCTCGTGCTGCGGGGCGGGGCTCATGCCGTGCTCGTCAGATGCCGAACATCGCGCTCTTGGCCAGGAAGCCGACGAACAGCACCAGCGCGACCGAGGCCAGGATCAGCCCCAGGCGCACATTGGCCTTCTTCTGCTCTTCGGGCGTCATGCCGTGCACCTCAGCCCAGCACCTTGGTGGCCGACGGGTTCAGCAGCGGCGGCGTCTCGAAGGTGTGGAACGGCGCCGGCGACGGCACTTCCCACTCCAGGCCTTCGGCGGCCTCCCAGGGCTTCTGCGGCGCCTTCTCGCCCTTGCCGCGCATCATCGGCACGACGACGAACAGGAAGAAGTACACCTGCATCAGACCGAAGCCGAACGCGCCGATCGACGCGATCATGTTGAAGTCGGCGAACTGCATCGGGTAGTCGGCATAACGACGCGGCATGCCGGCCAGCCCGAGGAAGTGCATCGGGAAGAAGGTGACGTTGAAGAAGATCAGCGAGCCCCAGAAGTGGATCTTGCCGCGCGTCTCGGAGTACATCACGCCGGTCCACTTCGGGCCCCAGTAGTACACGCCGGCGAACAGCGCGTACAGCGAGCCGGCCACCAGCACGTAGTGGAAGTGCGCCACCACGTAGTAGGTGTCCTGCAGCTGGATGTCGATCGGCGCCATCGCCAGGATCAGGCCGGTGAAGCCGCCCATCGTGAACACGAAGATGAAGCCGACGGCCCACAGCATCGGCGTCTCGAAGGTCATCGAGCCGCGCCACATCGTCGCGATCCAGTTGAACACCTTCACGCCGGTCGGCACCGCGATCAGCATGGTCGCGTACATGAAGAACAGCTGGCCCGTCACCGGCATGCCGGTGGTGAACATGTGGTGCGCCCAGACGATGAACGACAGGATCGCGATCGACGCGGTGGCGTAGACCATCGAGGTGTAGCCGAACAGGGTCTTGCGGGCGAAGGCCGGGATGATCGCGCTGACGATGCCGAAGGCCGGCAGGATCATGATGTAGACCTCGGGGTGACCGAAGAACCAGAAGATGTGCTGGTACATCACCGGGTCACCGCCGCCGGCCGGGTTGAAGAAGTGCGTGCCGAAGTGGCGGTCGGTCAGCGTCATCGTGATCGCACCGGCCAGCACCGGCATCACGGCGATCAGCAGGTAGGCGGTGATCAGCCAGGTCCAGCAGAACAGCGGCATCTTCATCAGCGTCATGCGCGGCGCGCGCATGTTCAGGATCGTGACGATGATGTTGATCGAGCCCATGATCGAGCTGGCGCCCATGATGTGCATCGCGAAGATGCCGGCGTCCATGCTCGGGCCCATCTGCAGCGTCAGCGGCGCGTAGAGCGTCCAGCCGGCGGCCGGCGCACCGCCGGGCATGAAGAACGAGCCGACGAGCATCAGGCCAGCCGGGATCAGCAGCCAGAAGCTCAGGTTGTTCATGCGCGCGAAGGCCATGTCCGCCGCGCCGATCTGCAGCGGGATCATCCAGTTCGCGAAGCCGACGAAGGCCGGCATGATCGCGCCGAACACCATGATCAGGCCGTGCATGGTGGTCAGCTGGTTGAACAGCTGCGGGTTGACGATCTGCAGGCCGGGCTGGAACAGCTCGGCGCGGATCAGCAGCGCGAGCACGCCGCCGACCATCAGCATCGCGAACGAGAACAGCAGGTACATCGTGCCGATGTCCTTGTGGTTCGTCGCGAACAGCCAGCGGCGCCAGCCGTGCGGCGCATGGTGATCGTGGTCGTGGTCGTGGTCGTGACCGTGGGCGTGATCGCCGTGGTGGTCGCCGTGCTGGTCAATGACTGCGCTCATGACGTTTCCTTGGAATGCGACGATTACTTGCGGGCGGCGACCACGTCGGCCGGCTGCACCAGCTGGCCGGTCTTGTTCGACCAGTTGTTCTTCGTGAAGGTGATCACGGCGGCGATCTCGGTGTCGGACAGCTGCTTCCACGACGGCATCGCGCCGTTGTTCTGGCCGTTGAGCAGCACGGCGATCTGCTTGGTCTTGTCGGCGTCGAGCACGACCGGCGAGCCGTCGACCGGCTTGATCGGGCCGGCGCCCTTGCCGTTGGCCTGGTGGCAGGCCGCGCAGTTGGCGGCGTAGACCTTCTCGCCGCGGGCGACCAGGTCCTCGAGCTTCCAGACCTTGGCCGGATCGTCGGCGGCAGCGGCCATCTCCTTCTTCTTGCCCTCGACCCACTTGGCGTAGTCGGCCTGCGACAGCACCTTCACGTGGATCGGCATGTAGGCGTGCTCCTTGCCGCACAGCTCGGCGCACTGGCCGTAGAAGTCGCCGGTCTTCTCGGCGCGGAACCAGGTGTCGCGCACGAAGCCGGGGATCGCGTCCTGCTTGATGCCGAAGGCCGGCACCATGAAGGCGTGGATCACGTCATTGGCGGTGGTGATGATGCGCACCTTCTTGTCGACCGGCACGACCAGCGGGTTGTCGACCTTCAGCAGGTAGTCGTCGGTGGCCGGCGGCTTGCCGCTGTTGGACATCTCGCGGTGCGTCACGTCCAGCGTCGACAGGAAGCCGATGCCCTCGCCCTCGCCCTTCAGGTAGTCGTAGCCCCATTTCCACTGGTAGCCGGTGGCCTTGATCGTCAGGTCGGCGGCGCTGGTGTCCTTCATCGCGACCACCACCTTGGTGGCCGGCAGCGCCATGCCGATGACGATCAGCAGCGGCACGATGGTCCAGACGATCTCGACCGTGGTGCTCTCGTGGAAGTTGGCGGCCTTGGCGCCGCGGCTCTTGCGGTGCTTGATGATCGAATAGAACATCACGCCGAACACGAGCACGAAGATCACCGAGCAGATCACCAGCAGGAAGTAGTGCAGCCATTGCTGCTCTGCGGCGATCTTGGTGACCGGCGGGTGCAGGTCGAGCTGGTTGACTGCGGGGCCGCCCGGCAGGCTGTTGACGGCCAGTGCGGCCTGCGTGGCGAGCGTCGCGCCCACGGTCACGGCGGCTCGCGCCAGTGTCGCCCGGAGTGATTTGATCGTCTTCATCGTTGTCACGTCAGTTTTGATCTCGCTCAAGCGACGCTGGGCAACAGCCCCGGCACCGCCCCACGCCGCTTCAGCGCCCACCGCATCTCCTCGGCGAGCTGCCCGCGCAGCTCGGGCCGCACGAAGCGTCCCACCACCACCCTCTGGCCCCGCTCGGACAGCTCGATCAACGAGCCGGGACTCCGCGCGGACTCCACCCTTACCCACTCGGTGCGGAACTCGCACCGCTCGGTGCGCGCGCCGCAGGCTCGCTCCACCGTCAACACGCCGCCCTGCAGCCGGATCGATTCGTGGTCCGTCACGTGCCGCGCATGCACCAGCAGCGCTGCCCCGACGGCCACCACCTCCAGCCAGGCGAAAGGCATGACCAGACTCGCGCCCAGCCACCAGAATATTCCGGCGATGCCGAGCGAGACACTGCTCAAACCCAGGTAAAACCCCAACATCTGCTTCGGCGTCAACGAGCAGTTGCGCCGAAGGTCCCACTGCACCGAATGCCCCTCCGTCCCCGCCAGCGTCGTGCGCCCGAAGCGCAGACCCACGGGATCGTCCGTCTGCGGAACAGAGATTGCGTCGATCGACATGCTTACGTACTGCTTACCGGCCGCTCGTCGGAGCACGGCCGAGTGGGCCATGCTTTGATCAACTGCAAGAGTTTAGCGCACCGGCCTTGCCTTTCCGCCACGGATCATGGCGCGCATGTCGTCCAGCGGCACCATCGTCTGCTCGCCGACACGCGCCCGCGGCGCAGCGCGAAACGCGTGACCGTAGGCCACCTCGAAGCGAAGCGAGACGCGCCCCTGCGCGTCGGCCAGCGTGCCGAGCTCGTGCAGCAGGCGCTCGCGCCAGCGCGGCGTGCGCAGGCCGGGCCCGCGCGACGGCGAGGCATTGCCGCCGAGGTCGCGCAGTTCGTCGAGCAGCGCGCCCGCACTTGCCCACTGCAGCGTGATCACCTCCTGGTCCATCACCGGGTCGGCAAAGCCGGCCTGCACGAGCATGTCGCCGAGGTCGTGCATGTCGACGAAGTGCGCCGTCGGCGCGGCCCAGCCGAGGCGGGCGTACAAGGCGTGCAGTTCGCGCAGCGTGCCGGGGCCGAGGCAGGAGAACATCACGAAGCCGTCGACGTCGAGCGCACGCTGCCATTGCGCGAACAGCGCCGGCGGATCGGCCACCGCGTGCAGCATCATGTTCGCCCACACCAGCTGCGACCCTGTCGGACAGGCTTCGCCATCGGCCAGCACCGTCGAGCCGCCGGCCTGCCAGCGCCGCGCCGACCACCAGGGCCGCTTCGCCGCCGCTTCGCTGCGCGCGCGCAGGGCATCGTTCGGCTCGACGACGATGCGGCGCGCCTCCGGGTATGCCTGCTCCAGCAGCGGCGCGCCGGCGCCGAGCCAACCCCACCAGTCGATCAGCTGGCGCGGTTGCAGGCGGATGATCTGCAGCCGTTCGGCCATGCGGCGCGCAACCTCGCGGTGCAGCCACGGCGGCTCGGCGGCCCGCGCGAGGCGACGCAGCACGGCATCGACGGCGACCGGATCCAGCCCTCGTGCGGCGTGATCGAGGGTGGGCGCGGTGCTCATGGCCGGGCAGTATATTGAGCCGGTGTCGCCGGCCTCGCTTCTCGGCTCCCTGCCAGGTCAGTGCAGCCTGTGCCGCGGCTGGACGCGCGGCGCGCTGTGCAATGCCTGCCGCGAGGCGCTGATCCGCCCGGTGCCACGCTGCGAGCGCTGCGCGATCGCCGTGCCGGCCGGCACCGCGGTCTGTGGCGCCTGCCTGATCGAGCCGCCTCCGTTCGCCCGCTGCAGCGCCGCGCTCGACTACGTCGAGCCCTGGGGCGCGCTGATCCGCCAGTTCAAGTTCCACGAGCGCGTCGAGCTGGCGCCAGTGTTCGCCGGCCTGATGCAGGAGGCGGGCGCTGGCATGGAACGGGCCGGCTTGCTGCTGCCCGCGCCGCTGTCTGCTTCACGCCTGCGCGAGCGCGGCTACAACCAGTCCTGGGAACTGGCACGCCGGCTCGGACCCACGGCCGACGCCGGCCTGCTGCTGCGCGTGCGCGACACCGCGCACCAGGTCGACCTGCCGCCGGCGCAGCGCGCGGCCAACGTGCGCGGAGCCTTCGCGGTCGAGCCCTTGCGCCGGCGCGAGGTCGAAGGACGCGAGATCACCGTGGTCGACGACGTGTTGACCACCGGCGCGACCGCGGCGGAGATGGCGCGAACGCTGCTCGCCGCCGGTGCCGCGCGCGTGCAGCTGTGGGTGCTCGCGCGCACGCCTGCACCCGGCGGCGCCTGAGCCGCCTCGCCGACAATCGGCCCGTCATGTTCAACATCGTGCTCGTCCATCCGGAGATCCCGCCGAACACCGGCAACGTGATCCGGCTCGCCGCCAACACCGGCTGCGCGCTGCACCTGATCGAACCGCTGGGCTTCTCGATGGAAGACAAGCTGCTGCAGCGTGCCGGGCTGGACTACCACGAGTACGCCAGCGTGCGTCGCCATGCCTCGTGGGCCGACTGGCAGCGCGACTGCTCGCCGGACCCCGCGCGCTGCTTCGCGTTCACCACGCGCGGCACGCGCCACTTCGCCGAGGTCGACTGGCGTGCCGGCGACTGGCTGGTGTTCGGCTCCGAGAGCGCCGGGCTCCCTGTGGCGGTGCGCGACGGCTTCGCGCCGGCGCAGCGGCTGCGCCTGCCGATGCGCGAGGGCCAGCGCAGCCTGAACCTCAGCAATGCCGTCGCGGTGGCGGTGTTCGAGGCCTGGCGGCAATGCGGCTACGCCGGCAGCATGCCGATGCCGCCAGCTACTCCGGCTTGACGCCGGCGGCGCGGATCACCTTCGCCCAGCGCTCGCGCTCGCTGGCCATCAGCGTGGCCAGCGCGGCCGGCGCGGTGCCGGCGGCGCTGAAGTACTGGCCCAGCATCTTCGTGCGCACCTCGTCGCTCTTGACGATGCGCACCAGCTCGCGGGCGAGTCGCTCGACGATCGCCGCCGGGGTCTTCGCCGGGGCCAGCACCGCCTGCCAGGAGATCGCCTCGAAGCCGGCGAAACCCTGCTCGGCCAGGGTCGGAAACTCCGGCAGCGCTGCCGAGCGGCCCAGCGTGGTCACGCCCAGGCCGCGCAGCTTGCCGGCGCGCACCTGGCCCATCGCGATGCCGGGCACCATGAAACCGGCCTGCACCTGGCCGGCGAGGATCGCGTTGACCACCTGCGGGAAGCCCTGGTAGGGCACGTGCACCAGGTCGACGCCGGCGCGGCTCTTGAACAGTTCCATCGCCAGGTGCGCGGCGCTGCCGTTGCCGACGCTGCCGTAGTTCAGCGCGCCCTGCTTGTCCTTGGCGATGCGCACGAAGTCGGCCAGCGTCTCGGCGCCCAGCCTGGGGTCGACCACCAGCAGGTTCGGCGAGGTGGCCACCAGCGTGACCGGCGCCAGTTCCTTCACCGGGTCGTAGGGCAGCGCCTTGCTCAGCAGCGGCGCGGTGACCAGCGGCCCCTGGATCGTGAACAGCAGCGTGTGACCGTCGGGCTCGGCCTTGGCGACGATGCCGGTACCGAGGTTGCCGCCGGCGCCCGGCTTGTTGTCGATGACCACCGGCTGGCCCAGCGCGGCGGCGAGCGGTTCGGCGACCAGGCGGCCGATCAGGTCCGGAGAGCTGCCGGGCGGGAACGGCACCACCAGCTTGATCGGCCGCGACGGCCAGACCTGCGCGAAGGTCGGCAGCGCCAGCGCGGCGGCGGAAGCAGCGGCACTGCGCAGCAGCAGGCGGCGTTGCATCGAGGTCTCCTCGTTGTTCAGTGTTCGGACCGCGCCTCGCGGCCCATCAACGCACCCAGCGCCTGGGCCGGCGTGATGCGCCGCTCCAGCACGCCGACCACCGCCTCGGTGATCGGCATCGCCACCTGTAGCGCCTGCGCGCGCTGCAGCACGGTGGCGGCGCTGAGCACGCCTTCGGCGACATGGCCGAGCTCGGCAAGGATCTGCGGCAGCGCCAGACCCTGCGCGAGGCGCAGGCCGACCTGGCGGTTGCGCGACAGGTCGCCGGTGGTGGTCAGCACCAGGTCGCCGAGGCCCGACAGGCCCATGAAGGTCTCGGCGCGTGCGCCCAGCGCCAGGCCCAGGCGGGTGATCTCGGCCAGGCCGCGGGTGATCAGCGCGGCGCGTGCGTTGAGGCCGAGCGCCATGCCGTCGGCGATACCGGTGGCGATCGCCATCACGTTCTTCACTGCGCCGCCGACCTCCACGCCGACCGGATCGGCGGAGGTGTAGACCCGCAGGCTCTCGCTGTGGAAGGCCTCGACGGCGCGCTCGGCGAGTTCGGCGTCGCTGGTCGCGGCCACCAGCGCGGTCGGCTGGCCGCGCGCCACCTCGATCGCGAAGCTGGGGCCGGAGAGCACGCCGCAGCGCAGCGCCGGCGCCACGTCGCGGGCGATCTCGTGGCCGAGCCGGCCACTGCCTTCCTGGAAGCCCTTGCACAGCCACAGCACGCCGGGCGCGTCGGCCGGCAGGCGGCGCAGCATGCCCTCGAGGCCGGCCATCGGCGTGGCCACGACGATCAGCCCGTCGCGGGCATGGGCGATTGCGGCATCGAAGTCATCGTCGATGCGCAGCGCATCGGGCAGTGCCGCATCCGGCAGGTAGCGGCGGTTGCAGCGCTGCTCGCGCATCGCGCTCGCCTGCGCCGCGTCGCGCGCCCACAGGCGCGTCGGCTGGCGCACGCAGGCGCTGGCGGCGAGCGCCGTGCCCCACGCGCCGGCGCCCAGCACCGTCAGGTTCATGGGCGGGCCGGCGTGCGCTTCAGTTGACGCTGGTGATGATGCCCGAGCCGTTCTGGCCCGCGGCCTGGGCGCGCTGCGCCTCGTACATGGCCTGGAAGTTCACCTCGGCCAGCATCACCGGCGGGAAGCCGGCGCGCGTGCAGACGTCGGAGACGATCGCGCGCAGGTAGGGGTAGACGATGCCGGGGCAGGCGATGCCGATGATCTGGTCGAGCTGCTCGGCCGGGATGTTGCGGATCTCGAAGATGCCGGCCTGCTTGGCCTCGACCAGGAACAGCACCTTGTCGTTGACCTTGGTGGTGACGGTGGCGGTGACGGCGACTTCGTAGACGCCGTCGGCGATCGCCTCGGCACCCAGGCCGAGCTGGATGTCGACCGCCGGCTGCGACTGCTCGAGCAGGATCTGCGGCGAGTTGGGCTGCTCCAGCGACAGGTCCTTCAGGTACATGCGCTGGATCTGGAACACCGGGGTCTGGTTGTCGTCGGCCATGGGAGTCTCTGGGTATGGGGTTGCCGCCGGAATGGCGGCGAGCCGGTGATTATGGCCGGCGCCTGTGTCGTGCCTGCAGCAGCGTCGGGTCAGGCGGCGCCGCCGGCCAGCAGCGGCGCGAGGCCGCCGCGCTGGTCGAGCGCGACCAGGTCGTCGCAGCCGCCGACGTGGGTCTCGCCGATGAAGATCTGCGGCACGGTGCGCCGGCCGGTGATCTGGACCATCGTGTGGCGCTCGGCCGGGTTCAGGTCGACGCGGATCTCCTCGATCTGCTCGACGCCGCGCTGCTTCAGCAGCGCCTTGGCACGCAGGCAGTAGGGGCAGACCTGCGTGGTGTACATCTTCACGGCCGGCATGTCGCGCTCCCTCAGGCCGTCTTCTCGACCGGCAGGTTGGCTTCGCGCCAGGCGGCCAGGCCACCGGCCAGCACATGGGCGTTCTCGAAGCCGAGCTTCTTCAGCGTGGCCGTGGCGCGCAGCGCGCGCGCGCCCGAGGGGCAGACCACGACGACCGGCACCGCCTTGTTCTTCGGCAGCTCGGCCGAGCCTTCCAGGCTGGCCAGCGGCACGTTCTTCGAGCCGGACGCATGGGCGCCGGCGTATTCGGCCGGTTCGCTGACGTCGATCAGCACGGCCTTCTCGCGGTTGATCAGCTGCACGGCCTGCGCCGGCGTCACCCGGCCGCCGCTGGCGCCCCGCGTCAGCATCGGCCACAGCAGCAGGCCGCCCGAGACGACGGCGGTGAAGAACAGAAACCAGTTGTCGAGAAAGAACTTCACGTGGGCCTTCCGCCGCGACGAGGCAAAGTGCGAATTATAGAATTCCGCCTCTGCCTCGCCGGGTCCGCCCGGCATCGCCCCACAGACAGCCCGCAGCTACCGACAGGCCCGCCCCATGCACAAGCTCGTCCTCATCCGCCACGGCGAATCGACCTGGAACCTGGAGAACCGTTTCACCGGCTGGACCGACGTCGAGCTGACGCCCACCGGCGTGGCCCAGGCCCAGGAGGCCGGCCGCCTGCTGAAGGCCGAAGGCTACGAGTTCGACGTGGTGCACACCTCGGTGCTCAAGCGCGCGATCTGGACCACCTGGCACGCGCTCGACCAGATGGACCGCACCTGGCTGCCGCTGGTCAAGACCTGGCGCCTGAACGAGCGCCACTACGGTGCGCTGCAGGGCCTCAACAAGGCCGAGACGGCGAAGAAGTTCGGCGACGAGCAGGTGCTGGTCTGGCGGCGCAGCTACGACACCCCGCCGCCGGCGCTGACGGCCGACGATGCGCGCTGCGAGCGCAGCGACCCGCGCTACGCCGGCCTGGCCGCCGCCGACGTGCCGCTGACCGAATGCCTGAAGGACACCGTCGCGCGCGTGCTGCCCTACTGGAACGACACGCTGGCCCCGGCCATCCGCGCCGGCCAGCGGCTGCTGATCTCGGCGCACGGCAACAGCATCCGCGCGCTGGTCAAGTACCTCGACGGCATCTCCGACGACGACATCGTCGGCCTGAACATCCCCAACGGCATCCCGCTGGTCTATGAGCTGGACGATTCGCTCAAGCCGCTGCGCAGCTACTACCTGGGCGACGCCGAGGCGGCGGCGAAGGCGGCGGCGGCGGTGGCCAACCAGGGCAAGGCCTGATCGCAACCGGGCCGGCGGGCGCGCCGGCTCACTCCGGCAGGCCGAACAGGCGCTCCGGAGGCATGCGCAGCACGAGCTTGCTCTGCGGCGCGAGTGCCACGATGGCGTAGTCCGGCTTGGCGGTGTCGCGCACCACGGTGTTGACGTTCGGCAGGCCCTGGCGGTCGGTGATGGCCGCCGCGATGGGCGTGCGCGCGTCGCCGCTGCGCCGCACGACCACCGCCAGCTCGCCCGACTTGAGCTGCACGAACTCGCCCGGCGGGTAGATGCCGAACTCCTTGATGATCGCCGCCGAGGCCGGCGCACCGCCGCTTTCCTGGAAGAGCTGGCGCGCCGCCAGCTGCGGGCTCAGCGGCGCACGCAGCGCGCGCGGCGCCATCTTGGCCATGAACACGTCGATGTAGCGCAGCACGGTGGGCAGTTCGCCGACCTCGCGCAGGCCGCCGGGGTAGCCGCTGCCGTCGAGACGCTCGTGGTGCTGGGCGACCGCCTGCAGCCAGTCGACGTCGCTGACGCCGGCGGCCTGCGAGCATCGCCGCGCCCTGCGCCGGATGGGCGCGGATCAGGTCCATCTGCGGCGGCGTCGGCGCCGAGCCCTGCGCCGCCATGCGGCCCTGGAGTTCGAGGATGGCCACGTTCATGGTCAGCGCGGCGCGCATCAGCGTGCGGGTGCGCCCGGCCTCCCAGCCGAGCCGGCGCGCCATCAGCAAGGCCACCAGCGAGCAGTGCACCGAGTGGGCCAGCGCGTAGATGCTCAGGCGCTTCGGGTCCTGCCGCACGGTCAGGTAGATCGCGATGTCGGGGTCGCGCAGGGTCAGCGCTTCGACCTGCTGCACCAGTTCGTCGACACGCTCGACGAAGCCGGGCTCGGCGATGCCGCGCAGCAGGCGGTCGAGCTGCCACAGCAGCTGCTCCCACTGCCCGAACAGGCTCGCCGGACGCCGTGCGGCATTCGACTGGCCCGACGCAGCGGCACGCACCTCCTCGATGTCGACGCTGGCGCCCCGCTCCAGCAACGCGGCGAGCTGGGCATCACTTGCGATCACCTGCCCGCGCGCCAGCAGCAGCTTGCCGTGTTCGTCGCGCACGCCCCAGGGCAGCGGCTCACCGAGCCGGACCTGCCCTTGCACGAGACGAAGCAGATGCATCGAGACTCCCCATACCGGTACCGTGACCAGTATGGGCGCGCTGCACAGTCAAACGCAACCGGCGAGCGCGGCGGCGAGCAGCGGCGCGACGGATGTCACGTTGCTCGGATGCGGAATGGCGTCGGTGCTCCACACGTGGCGCACGCCGGCGGCGTTCAGGCGCGCTATCGCATCGCCGCCGAACAGCGCGTGCACCACCGCCGCGTCGATCGATGCCACGCCGCGGGCGTTCAGCGCATGGGCCGCCTGGACCAGCGTGTGGCCGGTGCTGGACACGTCATCGATGATGACGACCTCGCGCCCGGCGAGGTCCCCGGCCGGCAGTTCGACGGCCACGTCGCGGTCGCCGCGGCGGGTCTTGCGGCAGACCACGCCCTTCAGCCCGGTCGCCTCGCCGGCGGCGCGCACCCATTGTTCGGCCTCCTCGTCGGGCGCGACGAGCAGCGGCGGCCGCTCGGCCGGCCACTGCGCGGCGATCCAGCGGCCGAGCAGCGGCGCGGCACTCAGCGCCACGCCCTTGGCGCCATGCATCACCTCGTCGAGCGAGGCAATGCGGTGCAGGTGCGGATCGATGGTCACCACACGCTCGAACAGGTCGCCGAGAAAGCCGACCACGATGCGCTGGCTGATCGCCTCGCCCGGCTGGAAGGCGATGTCCTGGCGCATGTAGGCCAGGTAGGGCGAGGCCAGCGTCAGGTGCTTCGCGCCGAGCGTGCGGGCGGTCTTCGCGGTCAGCAGCAGCTGCACCAGCCGGTCGTTGGGCTGCTGCAGGCCGCGCAGCACCAGCACGCGCTCGGGCAGCGCGGGCGGCAGCGTCAGCTTGATCTCGCCGTCGGGGAAACGGTGCTCGGCCACGAAGGCGAGTTCGCAGCGCAGTTCGTGCGCGAGCGCGGTCGCCAGCGCTCGTTCCTCGGCAAAGGCCAGCAGCATCGTGTCGCTCCGGTTCAGAAGGCGGCGCCGGGGTCGGACGGCAGCACGTCGCGCGGCAGTTCCTGCGCTTCGCCGACGCGGTAACCCGGATCGGCGGCCGCCTTGCGGCGTGCGTAGTCGAGGTCGGCGTCGAAGCGCGCGTGGACACGGTACAGCGGCTGCCCGGCGCGCACCGTGTCGCCCAGGCGGTGCAGCAGCTCGATGCCGGCACCGGGCACCTTGGGCGCCCCGGCCAGCTGCGCGATGCGTGCGATCGCCAGGTTGTCGATGCCGGTGACCACGCCGTCGCGCGGCGCCGCCACCTCGACGCTCAACGGTGCCACCGGCGGCGACTTCCAGTCGAACGGCCGGCGCCCCTGCGCATCGATGATCTGGTTCATCTTCGCCAGCGCGCGGCCCGAGTCGAGGATGTCGCGCGCGATGGCGAAGCCCTCGCCGCCGCGCACGTCGGGGTCGAACTCGATCACGCGGCCGGCCAGGCGCAGCGCCTTCTGGCGCAGGTCCATCGGCGCGGCGGGGTCGTTCTCCAGCACCTGCATCACGTCGCGCGCCTCCAGCACCGGGCCGATGCCGCGGCCGATCGGCTGGCGCCCGTCGGTGATCACCACGTCGATCTGCAGCTGCAGGCGCGCCGCGACGACTTCGAACAGCTTCTTCAGCCGCTGCGCCTCGGGCATGCCGCGCACCTTGGCGCTGGGCCCGACCGGGATGTCGAGCACCAGGTGCGTCGAGCCGGCGGCGATCTTCTTCGACAGGATGGAGGCGACCATCTGCCCGGGCGAGTCGATGCCCAGCGGCCGCTCGACGGCGATCAGCACGTCGTCGGCCGGCGACAGGTCGGCGGTGCCGCCCCAGGCCAGGCAGGCGCCGGTCTCGCGCACGATCTGCGCCAGCCGGTCGAAGGGCAGCTCGACCTGCGCCAGCACCTCCATCGTGTCGGCGGTGCCGGCCGGCGAGGTGATCGCACGCGACGAGGTCTTGGGGCACAGCATGCCGTGCGCGGCGACGATGGGCACCACCAGCATCGAGGTCCGGTTGCCCGGGATGCCGCCGATGCAGTGCTTGTCGACCACCGGGCCGCCGCGCACCTGGTGGCGCCAGTCGAGCCGGCGGCCGGCGGCGATCATCGCCTCGGTCAGGTGCAGCACCTCGTCGCGGTCCATCTCGAACTGGTTGGCTGCGACGACGAAGGCGGCCAGCTCGATCTTCGTGTAGCGCATCTGCGCGATGTCGCGGATGATGCCGTGCAGGTCCTCGCGCGACAGCCGCTCGCCGGCGATCTTGCGGTGCAGCGCGGCGATCGACGCCGGTGTCTCGGCATGCTGCAGGCTGGCGCCGTGGCCGGCCGGCAGGCCGAGGCGGTCGAAGGCCTGCTCGCTGAGGCCCAGCTCGGTCGGCCCGACGATGGCCGCGTCGTCGACGACGTTGAGCACGGCCTGGATGGTCGCGCCCTGCCCGTTGCCGTTCGCGCTGACCTCGACCTTGGACAGCGCCTGGAAGCCCTCGGCGCGCACCGCGGTGCAGTCGCGGTGCAGGTAGGCGACATGCTCGCGGAAGGTGTCGATCGCGACGCGGCGGATGTTCAGCATGTTCATGCGCCCTCCTGCCGCAGCCGCGCCACGATGCCATCGCGCAGGTGCTCGGCAAGCGCGCGCCGGTCGGCGTGGCGCGAGCCTTGTGCCACGTCGATGAAGACCTCGGCGACCAGTCCCTCGGCCATCACCGTGGCCCACATCGACGCCAGCAGGCTGGTGTCGCCGACATAGGACGCCGCCTGGCTCACCGCCGAGCGCGCGTCGCGGTAGCGCAGCACGATGGGCTGCACCGGCGCCTCGGTGGCGATCGCCGCCTGCAGCAGGTTGGCGTGGAAGGGCAGCACGTCGTGGCCGTCACTGGTCGTGCCCTCGGGGAACACGGCGACGATGTCGCGCGCCTTCAGCGCCTCGGCGATCTGGTGCACGACGCGCAGTGCGTCGCGCTTGCGTTCGCGCTCGATGAACAGGGTGCCGCCGCTGGCGACCAGGTAGCCGATCAGCGGCCAGCGCCTGACGTCGGCCTTGGAGACGAAGCGCGCCGGGTGCACCGCATCGATGGCCAGGATGTCGACCCAGGAGATGTGGTTGGCGACCAGCAGCACCGGCCCCGGGTGCACGCTGCCGCGCACCGCCAGCCGGATGCCCAGCGCCCGCAGCATGCGCGCCGACCAGCGGCCGACATGGGCCATGCGCTGCGCCGGCGTGATGAACGGGAAGACGAAGGCGCAGATCAGCGCACCGCCCAGCGCCTGGCCGGTCGCCGCGGCCAGCCGCCAGAGCGCGCGCAGCACTCTCACCCGCGCACGGCCTCGTGGGCGACATGGCCGCCGACCAGCGTGGCCATCACCGGGCCCGGCAGCTCGTAACCGGCAAACGGTGTGTGCTTGCCCTGGCTCTTCAGCGCGCCCGGCTCGACCTGCCAGTGGGCGGCCGGGTCGAACAGGCAGAGGTCGGCAACACCGCCCTCGACGATGCGGCCGGCGCTGGAGCCCAGCGAGCCCAGCGCCTCGCCGAGCACGGCCACCGGGCGCTGCGTCACCGTGGCCAGCGTCTGCGCCAGCGACAGGCCGCTGTCGGCGCCCCACTTCAGCGCCAGGCCGAGCAGCAGCTCGAGGCCGGTGGCGCCGGGCTCGGCCTCGGCGAAGGGCAGGTTCTTGGCGTCCTCGTCGACCGGCGTGTGGTCGCTGACCAGGGCGTCGATGGTGCCGTCGGCCAGCGCGGCGCGGATCGCGTCGCGGTCGCGCTGCTGGCGCAGCGGCGGCGTGACCCGCATCGCGGCGTTGAAGTAGCCGATGTCGACGTCGGTCAGGTGCAGGTTGTTGACGCTGACGTCGCAGCTCACCGGCAGGCCCTCGGCCTTGGCGGCGCGCACCATCGCCACGCCGGCGGCGCTGCTGATGCGGCACAGGTGCACACGTGCGCGGGTGTCGCGCACCAGTTCGAAGATCAGGCGCCAGCGCGATGGTCTCGGCGATCGCCGGCACGCCGGACAGGCCCATGCGCGTCGCCAGCGGCCCCTTGGCGGCGACGCCGTTGCCCAGCCAGGGGTCGTTCGGCCGCAGCCACACCGCGTAGCCGAAGGTCGAGGCGTACTGCAGCGCGCGGTGCAGCACCAGCGTGTCGCGCACCGGCGCTTCGGCCTGCGAGAAGCCGACGCAGCCGGCCTCGGTCAACTCGGCCATCTCGGTCAGCGCTTCGCCCTTCAGGCCGCGCGTCAGCGCGCCCAGCGGATAGAGCCGCGCCTGGTTGAGGTTGCGGGCGCGGAACTTGAGCATCTCGACCAGGCCGGGTTCGTCCAGCGGTGGGTCGGTGTCGGGCGGGCAGACCAGGCTGGTGACGCCGCCGGCCATCGCCGCCGCCATCTCGCTCTCCAGCATGCCCTCGTGCTCGTGGCCGGGCTCGCGCAGCCGCGCCGCAAGATCGACCAGGCCCGGCGCGACCACCAGGCCACTGGCGTCGATCGTGCGGTTGGGCGTGAAGTCGGCGCTGACGCGGCCGATGGCGACGATGCGGCCGGCGGCGATGGCGATGTCGCCCTGTTCGTCGCGGCCCGAGGCCGGGTCGACGATGCGGCCGTTGTGAATCAGGATCTTCATGCGTTGTTGCCCGCGATGATGGACATGACCGCCATGCGCACCGCGATGCCGAAGGTCACCTGCGGCAGGATCACGCTGTGCGCGCCGTCGGCCACCGACGAGTCGATCTCGACGCCGCGGTTGATCGGGCCAGGGTGCATCACGATGGCATCGGGCTTGGCCAGCGCCAGCTTCTCCGGCGTCAAGCCGTAGTTCTTGAAGAACTCGCCGGCCGAGGGCAGCATCGCGCCGCTCATGCGCTCGTTCTGCAGGCGCAGCATGATGATCACGTCGGCGCCGCGGATGCCCTCGGCCATGTCGTGGCAGACGCGCACGCCCATCTCGCGCAGGTCGCCCGGCACCAGCGTCTTCGGGCCGACGGCGCGGATCTCCGGCACGCCCAGCGTGGTCAGCGCATGGATGTCGGAGCGCGCCACGCGCGAGTGCACGATGTCGCCGACGATCGCCACCGTCAGGTTCGTGAAGTCGCGCTTGTAGTGGCGGATCGTGTACATGTCGAGCAGGCCCTGCGTCGGGTGCGCATGGCGGCCGTCGCCGGCGTTGACCACGTGCACGTGCGGCGCGCAGTGCTGCGCGATCAGGTAGGGCGCGCCGCTCTCGCTGTGGCGCACGACGAACATGTCGGCGTGCATCGCGCTGAGGTTGGCGATGGTGTCGAGCAGGCTTTCGCCCTTGGCGGTGGAGCTGCGTGCGATGTCGAGGTTGATGACGTCGGCGCTCAGCCGCTTGGCGGCGATCTCGAAGGTGGTGCGCGTGCGTGTGCTGTTCTCGAAGAACAGGTTGAACACGCTCTTGCCGCGCAGCAACGGCACCTTCTTGACCTCGCGGTCGTTGACCGACAGGAAGGTGCCGGCGGTGTCGAGGATCTGCGTCAGCACCGCCTTGGGCAGGCCCTCGATCGACAGCAGGTGGATCAGCTCGCCGTGGGCGTTGAGCTGAGGATTTCGTTTCGAGAGCATCTCAGGAGGATTCCTTGATGTCGAAGGTGAAGCGGCCTTGTTCGTCGCGAGCGAGCGAGAGCCGCTGGTCGCTTCGGCAGCGCGACCCGTGCCGCCGAGAACGCCGGCTCGATCGGCAGCTCGCGGCCTCCGCGGTCGACCAGCACCGCCAGCGTGACGCTGGCCGGCCGGCCGAAGTCGAACAGCTCGTTGATCACTGCGCGCGTGGTGCGGCCGGTGAACAGAACGTCGTCGATCAGCACGATGTGGCGATCTTCGACGTCGAAGGGCAGCCGGGTGTGGTCGGCGCCGGCGGCCATGCCGCGCGAGCCGAAGTCGTCGCGGTGCAGTGCGCTGGAGATCACGCCATGCTCGCCGGCCAGCGCCAGGTCGCGCTGCAGGCGTTCGGCCAGCCAGGCGCCGCCCGACCAGATGCCGACCAGCGCGCTGCCCGGCTTGAGCAGCCTGCGCGCCCCGGCCAGCAGGTCGGCGTAGAGCGCTTCGGCGTCGAGGTGGAGCGTACTCATGGCAGGGTTCTCAGGAACTGTTCCAGGATGACTGCGGCCGAGGCCGCGTCGAGGTCGCGCGCGCCGCCGGCAGCCGCCTCGGTGGTGCTGTAGCGCTCGTCGACCTCGTGCACCGGCAGCCGGAAGCGGCCGTGCAGCTGGCGGGCGAAACGCTGCGCGCGGCGGGTATTGTCGTGCGGCGCGCCGTCGGGGTGCACCGGCACCCCCACGATCAGCGCATCGGGCCGCCACTCGTCGATCAGCCGGCCGATCGCAGCGAAGCGCTCGTCGCCCTCGGCCGCGATGGTGCGCAGCGGCGTCGCCTGGCGGGTCAGGCTGTTGCCGCTGGCGACGCCGACACGCTTGAGCCCGAAATCGAAAGCGAGAAAGCTGCGCGGAGCGGTGGGCGTGGCGCTCACCGTGGCAGTCATGCGAGCCCCCAGGCCCTCCGGGCCGGCCCCCCAAGGGGGCGCGAACGCCTTCGGAGCGGCCGTGCGGCGCTCACGCGTGCCCCGCCTCCTGGCTGAGCATGCGCGGGTCGATGCCCAGCAGCGACAGTGCCTTGTCGTAGCGCTGCTCGACCGGCGTGTCGAAGATGATGCCCGGCTCGGCATGGACGGTGATCCAGCCGTTGCGGCCGATCTCGTCCTCCAGCTGGCCGGCGCCCCAGCCGCTGTAGCCCAGCGTCACCAGCACCCGCTTCGGCCCGGCGCCGTTGGCCAGCGCCTCCAGCACGTCCTTGCTGGTGGTCATCTCCAGGCCGCCGGGGATCTGCAGCGTCGAGTTGTAGTGAGCGCCGTCGTCGCCCTCGCCGCCCAGGCGCTCGTGCAGCACGAAGCCACGCTCGGTCTGCACCGGGCCGCCGAAGTAGACCGGCTCCTCGGCCAGGTCCTCGCGGTCCAGCGTCAGCTCGACCTTCTCGAACAGGTTCTTCAGCTTGATGTCGATCGGCTTGTTGATCACCAGGCCGAGCGCGCCCTTCTCGGTGTGCTCGCACAGGTAGACCACGGTGCCCGCGAACGTGCCGTCGCCCATGCCGGGCATGGCGATGAGGAACTGGTTCGTCAGGTTGATCGGTTCACCGGCCATGCGGGCATTTTATAGACTCGCCCCATGACCCACGACAAGGGCGCCCCGGCCCTGGATTCCGCGCTGGTCTGGTTCCGCCGCGACCTGCGAGCGCACGACCACGCCGCGCTGTACCACGCGCTGCGCTCGGCACGGCGGGTGTGGTGCGCCTTCGTGTTCGACCGCGACATCCTCGACCCGCTGGTCGAACGCGGGCGGGTGGCCGACCGCCGCGTCGAGTTCATCCATGACAGCGTGCAACAGCTCGACGAGGCGCTGGCGGGGCTCGGGCGCCAGCACGGTCACGACGGCGTGCGCCTGCTGCTGCGCCACGGCCACGCGGTCGAGGAGATCGCCTCGCTGGCGAGCGCGCTGCACGTGCAGGCCGTCTACGCCAACCACGACGACGAGCCGGCGGCGCTGCAGCGCGACGCCCATGCGCGCGGCGTGCTCGCCGGCGCCGGCATCGCGCTGCACACCTCGAAGGACCACGTGGTGTTCGAGCGCAGCGAGGTGCTGACCGGCGCCGGCGCGCCGTACAGCGTGTTCACGCCGTACAAGAACGCTTGGCTGCGCAAGCTCGAACCGTTCTTCGTGAAGGCCTACCCGATTGCGCCGCATGCCCATGCGCTGGCCACGGTGTCCGAGGACGTGGGCGTCGCGCTGCCCGTCGCTCCAGGCGCTGGGCTTCACGTCGACCAACCTGCATGCCCTGAAGATCCCCACCGGCGAGGCCGGCGCGCAGGCGCTGCTGGCCGACTTCCTGCCGCGCATCGACGACTACCAGCGCACACGCGACTTCCCCGCGGTGAAGGGGCCCAGCTACCTGTCGGTGCACCTGCGCTTCGGCACCTGCTCGGTGCGCACGCTGGCGCGCGAAGCCTGGGCGCGCGCGCAGGCCGGCAGCGAGGGCGCGCAGGTGTGGCTGTCCGAACTGGTCTGGCGCGACTTCTACCACCAGATCCTGCATCACCACCCGCGTGTCGTCGGCCATTGCTTCAAGCCCGAGTACGACGCGATCCGCTGGGAGCACGGCAAGCATGCCGACGCGCTGTTCGCCGCCTGGTGCGAAGGCCGCACCGGCTACCCGCTGGTCGACGCGGCGATGGCGCAGATCAACCAGACCGGCTACATGCACAACCGGCTGCGCATGGTGGTGGCGAGTTTCCTGACCAAGGACCTCGGCATCGACTGGCGCCGCGGCGAGCAGTACTTCGCCGACCACCTGAACGACTTCGACCTCGCCGCCAACAACGGCGGCTGGCAATGGGCGGCGTCGACCGGCTGCGACGCGCAGCCCTGGTTCCGCATCTTCAATCCGCTGTCGCAGAGCCGCAAGTTCGACCCGCAGGGCCGCTTCATCCGCCGCTACCTGCCGCAGCTCGCCGCCCTGCCCGACGACGTGATGCATGCGCCGTGGGAGGCGCGGCCGGTCGACCTGGCCGCTGCCGGCGTCGAGCTGGGCGTCAACTATCCGCGCCCGGTGGTGCAGCACGACGAGGCGCGGCAGCGCACGCTGGAGCGCTTCGCGGTCGTGAAGAAGAGCTAGCCGCGCAGATCCTCGCGGCCACGCAGCCGCATGCGGTTGGGCAACGGCACCGAGCGGCGCAGCACCTCCTCGCCCAGCCACACGGCGGCGCGCCGCGCGTGGTCGGCCACCGTCTCGGGCGGGATCTGCTGGTAGTCGTCGTTGAAGACCTCGAAGCTGTAGTCACCGCGGTAGCCGAGCTTGTCCAGCCGCAGCACCAGCTCGGCCAGCGCGTCGCTGTGCACACCTTCGCCCGGGAAGACGCGGAAGTGCCGTGCCGTCGTCATGCGCTCCTCGAACGAGCGTGCCTCGGTCCACATGAAGTCGGCCAGCTGCACGAGGAAGATCTTCTGCGGGTCGAGCAGGTTCAGGTCGTCCAGCGGCGTCTGGCTGGCCACCGCGTGGAACGAGTCGATGCCCAGGCCCAGGTTGGGCGCGTCGGCGCGGCAGACCACGTCCCAGGCGGTGGTGAACTCGTTGACCGAGCGCCCCCAGGACAGGCCCTCGAAGGCCACCCGGATGTTCAGCGGCACGGCCAGCATCGCCAGCTTGCGCAGGTCGCGGGCCATCGCGTCGAGGTCGCTGCTCGCGTGGGTGGAGGTCGACGAGCACACCAGCAGCACGCGGCAGTCGAGCGCGGCGCACATCTCCAGCATCTGCTTGGCGATGTGGACCTTGTAGTCGTGCAGATGGCCCGAGAGCCCCTCGAAGTCGCGCAGCACCTGGAAGCCGGTGACACGCAGCCCGCTGGCGCGCACCACCTCGACCGCGGCGCGCCAGCCGCCGTCGTGGCCGACCAGGTCGCGCGCCGACAGCATCACCTGCGAGAAGCCGGCCGCGCGGATCGCCGCCAGCTTGCCCGGCAGCGGGCCGGCCAGCGTGATGGTGTCCATGCCGAAGTCGTCGAAGTTGCCCTGCAGCTGACTCATGGCGAACTCCTCAGGCCGGTGTGTGCTGCACGAGCTCGAACATCACCGAACCCAGCTGTGTCTTGGTGAGCGCGCCGCGGCTGCCGCTGTGCACGCTGCCCGACTCGACGAAGCTCATGCCGCGCGCGCGCAGCTCGGCCACCGCCGCCAGCACGTCGGGCGCGCCGAGGCCGATGCGTTGCAGCGATTCGTCGCCCTCGACGTCGACGATGCCCGGCTCGGGCTCGATCAGCTGCAGGAAGAAGCTGCCGCAGGGGCTGGCCAGCACGCGGCCCTTGGGCAGGATGCCGAAGCGCTGCTCGTCGGGCAGGTCGTGGAAGCCGAACAGCTCGGCGTAGAACTCGGTCCAGTCTTCCATGCGGTCGGTGCCGATGTACTGCACCACGCCGAACCAGTGCATGCCGGCCAGCGCCGGCGGCTGCGGGTCGACGGTCGGGATGCGCGTGAAGTCGACGTCGTAGATCGAGAACTCGCGATGCCGGTCGACGAAGTAGATGCGGCTCGCCCCCACGCCATGCACCGCGGGGATGTTGAGCTCCATCACCTCGACGTTGGTCGGCACGGCCCAGGCGCCGCGTTCGAGCGCGCGCCGGTAGGCGGCCGCGGCGTCGCGCACACGCAGCGCGATGGCGGCGATCACCGGCGTCTCGGTCGGCTGCACGGCGCGCGGATGGTGGCTCACATGCGCGTTGACGACGATGTTCATGCCACCCTGCCGGTACAGCAGCACCTCGCGCGAGCGGTGCCGCGCCACCGGGCGGAAGCCCATCATCTCGAGCACCTGGCCGAGCGCCTGCGGGCGGCTGGTCGCGTACTCGATGAACTCGATGCCGTCCAGCCCGAGCGGGTTGGCGGCGTCGGTGATCGCTTCGCGCGGGACGGGCGGGTTCATCGTGGTCTCCTCACTGCTTGCGTTGGGCATGGCGGCGCGCCAGCGCCTCGATCGCCATCACGTAGCCGTCGACGCCGAAGCCGACGACGATGCCGGCCGCCACCGGCGACAGCCAGGAGTGGTGGCGGAACGGTTCGCGGGCATGCACGTTCGAGATGTGCACCTCGATCACCGGCACCGCCACGCCCTTGATGGCGTCGTGCAGCGCCACCGAGCTGTGCGTGAAGGCGCCGGCATTGAACACCACGCCGGCGATCCGGCCGTCCTGGAAGCCGCGGCCGGCTTCGTGGATGGCGTCGATCAGCGCACCTTCGTGGTTGGACTGGCGGAAGTCGATCGGGTGGCCGAGCCGCTCCCCCGCGGCGCGGCACAGCGCCTCGACGTCGGCCAGCGTGGTGGATCCGTACACGGCGGGTTCCCGGGTGCCCAGGAGGTTCAGGTTGGGGCCATTGAGGATCAGCAGGGTCGCCATGGTGGTGTGCTCGGAAGGGAAGGTCAATCGAGGGCGATGCGCTGACCGCTGCGGGCCGCCTCGGCGACGGCCAGCGTGACGGCCAGGGTGCGGGCGGCGTCGCGCACTGTCACCCGCGGCGCCGCTTCACGCCGCAGCACGGCGCAGAAGTGGTCGAGCTGGCGCGCCAGCGGGTCGACGTCGGGCAGCGGCGTCATGCCGCGCTGCAGCGGCGACCACCACGAGGCCGGGCCGTCGTAGCGGTAGTGCCGCAGCGTGGGCACCTGCAGCGAGCCGCGCGTGCCGGCGATGACGTAGCAGTCCTGGTCGGCATGGTGGTCGTAGGCCTTGTTCTCGCCCGAGGTCTGCTCCCAGCTGCGCGGGCTGGCAGCGGCGTCGGAGAGCATGAAGCTGCCCAAGGCGCCACTCGCGAAGCGCAGGCCGATGGCCACGGTGTCTTCCACCTCGAAGCCGCGCGTGGCATTCGAGGCCAGCGCCTGCACCTCGACGATCTCGCCGACCAGGCAACGCAGGTTGTCGATCTCGTGGACCAGGTTGATCAGGATCGGGCCGCCGCCGGCCTGGCGGCGCCAGGGGGCGGCCTCGAAGTAGTCGTCGGGCTTGTAGAAGGTGGCGCTGGCGGTGACGGCCACCAGCCGGCCGAGCGCACCCGCGGCGATCAGCGAGCGCGCGCGCTCGAGGATGGCGCTGTGTCGGCGATGGTGGCCCACCAGCACCGGCACGCCGCTGGCCTCGGCCGCAGCGGCCAGCGCCTGTGCGTCGGCCAGCGAGTCGGCCACCGGCTTTTCGACCAGCACCGGTACGCCGGCTTCGAGACAGGCCAAGGCGCCGCTCACGTGCAGCGCATTGGGGGTGGCGAGGATCACGCCGTCGGGCCGCTCCTGCCGCAGCATCGTCGCCAGCTCGGCGTGCAGCGGCACGCCGGCCTGCGCCGCCAGCGCCGCCGCGGCGGGCGCCGGGTCGACGAAGGCGGCGAGCACGCAGTCGTCGCGCTGCGCGATGCGCTGCTGGTGCGCGCGGCCGATCAGGCCGGCGCCGGCGATCGCGATGCGAAGCGGTCTCACGGCGTGCTCCGCAGCCATCAGAACGCCGCGCGCATGCCGGCCTGCACCACCGTCTTCTCGGCGATGTAGTTCTTCAGGTCGCCGGTGGCCATCGAGACGCCGGTGTACAGGAAGGTGTTCTTCGACAGCCCGTAGCGCGCCGTCAGCGCGGCCTTGCCCAGCGTCAGACTCTGGCCGGTGGCCGACTCGTACTTCACGCCGGTGTAGTTCACGCCCAGCACCGTCGCCGTGCCGACCGGGATCTCCGCGCCGATCGTGTAGCCGTTCAGGTCGGTCATCGTCAGCGAGCTGGCGCCGGTGACGACCAGGTTGCTCACACCGACTGCCGCCCCGTTGCCGCTGCCGGTGGCGAGATCGCTGTTGCGCTGCAGGCCGCCCATCAGCTTCAGCACGCCGAAGTCGTAGTTGGCACCGATGGTCAGCGACTTGTTGGTGGTGTCACCGGTGCTGCGCGACTTGTTCATCTCGTACGACAGCGCCGCGTTCAGCGGGCCGCCGGCGTAGGCCAGGCGCACGCCCTGGAAGCGGTCGGCCGTGCCCTCGCCCGGCGCCACCTGCGCGGCGAGCATGAAGCCGCCGAGGCTGGCCGTCTGCAGCTGCACCACGTTGTCGGCGCGCGGCGCGTTCAGCCACAGCGGCAGGTTGCGGCCGGCGTTGTTCACGGAGGTGCTGGGGTTGCTGACCAGCGCGTTGGCGAACGGGTTGGTCAGCGCCATCACCGAGTCTTCCAGGATGTACTGGCGGCCCAGGCGCACTTCGCCGACGCCGGCCTGCGACAGCGCGACATAGACCTGGCGCCCGAAGGCGCGGCCGCCCTGCGCGGCCGAGCCGGTGTCGGCCAGCAGGCCGGCCTCGGCCAGCACGTTGGCGCGCAATCCGCCGCCCAGGTCTTCGCTGGTGCGGATGCCCCAGCGCGAGCCGTTCAGGCCGTTGACGGTGCCGTCCTGCATCTTCCAGACGCTGCCCGCGCCCGACTGGCTGCCGGCGCTGTAGTGCGACACGTTGACGTCGAGCAGCGTGTACAGCGTGACGCTCGATTGGGCGTGCGCCGCGCCGGCCATCGCGGCCAGGGACAGGGGGATCAGGTGCTGAGGTTTCATGTTGCTCCAGTCGTGGTTGTCGTTTTCGGGCGGCACTCGACCGGGCGTGTGCCCGAACGCGCACGCCGGCCCCGGCAAGCCGACCCTTGCCGGGCAGAAGGTGGGGAAGGGTCAGCCGGGCACGGCCGGCGGAGCGGCGGCGTGGGCGCCGCCGAGGAAGAGCCGCTCGATGTGCGGGTCGTTGAGCAGTTCGTCGGCCGTGCGGTGCAGCACCTGCCGGCCCGACTCCAGCGCGATGGCTTCGTCGGCCATCTTCAGCGCGCTCTTCACGTTCTGTTCGACCATCAGCACGGTCACGCCCTGCTCGTCGGCAAGGCGGCGCAGCAGCCGGAACACGTCCTGCACGACGAGCGGTGACAGTCCGATCGACGGCTCGTCGATCAGGATCACCTTCGGCCGCAGCAACAGCGCGCGGCCGACCTCGAGCTGCTTCTGCTCGCCGCCGGACAGCGAGGACGCGGCGCTGTTCAGGCGCTCCTTGACGCGCGGGAACAGCTCCAGCACTTCGGGGATGCGCTCGCGCGTCGTCTTCATGCCCAGCGTGATGCCGCCGAGCTCGAGGTTCTCGTAGGCACTCAGCTGGCCGAACAGGTTGCGGCCCTGCGGCACGAAGGCGATGCCATGCTTGACGAGCAGGTCCTTCGCACTGGCACCGGTGATGTCCTGGCCGTCGAGGCGGATGCGACCCTGGCGCACCTTGAGCAGGCCGAACAGCGTCTTCAGCACCGTCGACTTGCCGGCGCCGTTGGGGCCCAGCAGCAGCGTGATCTTGCCGCGCCTGGCCTTCAGGCTCAGGTTGTTGAGGATCATGAACTCGCCGTAGCCGGCGACGACGTCGTCGAATTCGATGCAGGTATCGGTCATAGCCTAGTTCCCCAGATACGCATCAAGGACCTGCTTGTTGGCGCGGATCTCGGCCGGCGTGCCGATGGCCATCACCGTGCCCTCGACCATCACCATGATGCGGTGGCACAGGTCCATCACGAAGTCCATGTTGTGCTCGATCACGATGAACGAGCCCTTGCGCGTCTTGTTGAGCTCCTTGAGCAGCGTGCTGATGCCGCCGACCAGGCTCGGGTTGACGCCGGCGCAGGGCTCGTCGAGCAGCACCAGGTCGGGCTCGCTCATGAAGGCCATCGCGATGTCGACCAGCTTCTGCTGGCCGTAGCTCAGCTCGCCGGCCTTCTTGTCGGCGACGTGGCGGATGCGGAACTGGTCGATCAGCGCGTCGGCCTTGGCGCCCAGGCCGGAGTCGCCGGTGGCGAACATGCGGCTCCACATCGAGCCGCGGTGCTCCTGCGCCGCGACGATCAGGTTGTCGCGCACGCTCATCTTGCCGAACACCTGCAGGGTCTGGAAGGTGCGTCCGACGCCGAGCCGGTTCAGCTGCATCGGCGACCTGCCGGTGATGTCGTGGCCGTTGAGCTCGATGCGCCCGGCGTCGGGCGTGATCTGGCCGAGCACGCTGTTGAACATCGTCGTCTTGCCCGAGCCGTTGGGCCCGATCACGCCGAAGATCTCGCCGGGCATGACCTCGAAGGAGACGCCGCCGACGGCCTGGATCGCGCCGTAGGACTTCTTCAGGTCGCGGACCTGGAGCACGGGGCCGATCATGACTGCGCTCCCAGCTTGGCGGCGGCCGCGGCGCGCGCGGCGGCGGCCTCGCGTGCCACGCGCTTGGCGCGCAGCCGGTCGGGGAGGCTGAGCAAGCCCGTCGGGCAGCCACAGCATCAGCACCACCACCGCGACGCCGAACACGAACAGGTACCAGGCCTGCGCGAAGCGCAGCCACTCGGGCAGCAGCACGCCGACGGCGGCGCCGAGCAGCGGGCCGAAGAAGTAACCCGGCCCGCCCAGCACCACCATCAGGTACATCATGATCGACGCGCTGACGGTGAACGGCGCCGGCTCGATGAACTGCACCAGCGAGGCGAACAGCGCGCCGGCGATGCCCGCGTAGACCGCACCGATCGCGAAGCTCAGCAGCGTGTAGGCCTGGATGTGGATGCCCAGCGACTCGGCACGGATCGGGTTGTCGCGCAGCGCCGTGAAGGCCTTGCCCCAGGGCGAGCGCAGCAGGCCCCACAGCAGCGCGCCGAGCAGCACCGTCGTGCCGAGCACGAAGTAGTAGTAGGCCAGGTTGCCGTCGAGGCTGAGGCCGAACAGGCCGGGCCGCGCGATGTTGTTGATGCCGAAGGTGCCGCCGGTGAGCCACTCTTCGTTGCGCATCACCAGCCAGACGGCGGTGTTGAAGCCCAGCGTGGCGAAGGCGAGGTAGATGGTCTGCACACGCAGCGCCGGAAAGCCCAGGCCCAGGCCGATGACGAAGCAACCGAGCATCGCGATCGGCAGGCCGATCCAGAAGCTCAGCCCGGCCTTCATCAGGATCGCCACCGTGTAGGCGCCGATGCCGAAGAAGGCGGCGTGGCCGAGGCTCTTCTGGCCGGCGTAGCCGACGGTCAGGTTCAGCCCCATGGTGGCGATCACGAACACCAGCCAGTAGCTGAACAGATAGATGCCGTAGCTCTTCAGGAAGGGCGGCACGGCCAGCAGCACGAGGGCCAGCAAGGCGCCGATGAGATAGGAGGGCTTCATGATGCTCAGACCTTCCGTTCCACTTTCTTGCCCAGCAGACCCTGCGGCTTGAACAGGATCACCAGCATGAAGACCACCAGCGCGAACGCATCCTTGTAGCTCGACGAGATGTAGGCGCCGGCGAGGTTCTCGCTGATGCCCACGATCAGGCCGCCGAGGATGGCGCCGCGCGAGTTGTTGAAGCCGCCGATGATCGCGGCGAAGAACGCCTTGGTGCCCAACGGCTCGCCCATGTCGAACTTGGCGAGGTAGGTCGGCGTGACCAGCAGCGCCGCGGCGCACGCCAGCAGCGCGTTGAGCGCGAAGGTGTAGAAGATCATGCGCGGCACGTTGATGCCCAGCACGGTGGCGCTGTCGGTGTTCTGCGCCACCGCCTGCATCGCGCGGCCTGTCACCGTCTTCTGCAGGAAGGCCTGCGTCGTGAACACCAGCAGCAGCGACAGTGCCAGCGTGCCCACGTCGGCCAGCGTGACCGTCACGCCGGCGACGTTGAACAGTTTGTCGGCGAACAGACTGGGGAACGGGTGCGCCTCGGCGCTGTAGCCGGCGCGCACGCCGTTGCGCATCGCGATCGCCAGGCCGATGGTGGCCACGACGATGGGCATCATGCCGTGGCGCAGCAGCGGGTCGGCGATGCCGCGCTTGAAGGCCCAGCCGAGCACGAGCACCGCGACGGCACAGGTGAGCAGGAAGCTCAGCAGCATCGGCGCGCCGAAGCTCGCGAAGCCCAGCATCATGAAGGCCGGCAGCATGACGAACTCGCCCTGCGCGAAGTTGATCGTGCCCGAGGCCTGCCACAGCAGCGTGAAGCCGAGCGCCGCGAGCCCGTAGATCGCGCCGGTGGCCATGCCGGACAACAGCAATTGAAGAAAGTCGGTCATCGCGCGCTCCTGGCGGGACAAGCGGAATGGGTCAGAGCTTGCCCAGCGGCGGCAGGACTTGCTTGACCTCCTGCTTGCCGTTCTTCACTTCCACCAGGAAGCTCTCGCGGTCGAGGTCGCCCTTGTCGTCGATGCTCACGTCGAGCAGCACGCCGGGTTCCTTGGCGGCGCTGATCTTCAGGCCGTGCAGCGCCTTGGTCAGCGCGGCGCGATCGAGCTTGCCGGCCTTCTCCAGGCCCGCCTTCATCATGTAGACGCTGACGTAGCCCTTGATGCCGTTGTGGTCGGGCACGTACTTGTACTCGCGGTAGAAGTTGGCCTTGAACTTCAGCATCAGCGGGTTCGGCGCGTCCACCGTCAGGCCCACATGCGCCACCGCGCCGTTGGCGGCCTCGCCGGCGAGCTCGATCACCTTCTGGCCGGTCAGCGTGGTCTCGCCGACGATCGGCTTGGCCCAGCCCTGCTTGCGCAGCTCGCGCAGCGCGCGTGCCGACTCTTCCTCGTTGGTGTAGACGAACAGCGCGTCGGCGTTGCTCTGCTTGGCCTTCAGCACCGGAGCGGAGAAGTCGACCTGTCCGGGTTCGGTCGAGATGTCGGCCACTACCTTGACGCCCAGGTCGGTCAAGGCCTTGGTGACCATGTCGCGGCCGCCCTTGCCGAAGTCGTTGTTGACGAACACCACCGCCACCGTCTTGGCCTTCAGCTCGTTGGCGATGTAGCGGCCGACCTTGGGCATCGAGGTGGCCTGGCCGAAGCTGGTGCGGAACACGTAGGGGTTGCCCTGGGCCGTGATCGAGGCGGCCTCGGCGCCGGTGAAGTTGGGCACCTCGGCACGCTTGGTCTCGACCATGCTGACGATCATCGAGCCCGAGAAACCCGGCCCGAACACGGCCAGCACGTTGTCGTCCACGGCCTTCTGCGCCAGGCCCTTGGCCACGCCCGGGTTGCTCTGCGTGTCGGCGTGCGACACCTCGATCTTCTTGCCGAGGATGCCGCCGGCGGCGTTGATCTCCTTGATCGCGAGATCCATGCCGTTCTTGAAGTTGTTGCCCACGGTGGCGCCGCCACCGGAGAGCTCCTGGATGCTGGCGATCTTGATGGTGTTCTGGGCCCAGGCAAGGCTGCTGGTGCAGGCCAGCACGGCGGCGGCGATCAGGGTTCGGCGGATCAGGTTCATCGTTTGTCTCCTCGGTCTTTCGTATCAGGGTCGTATCGGGGTCGTCTTTCGGGGAACGGTCACTCGGGCTGCACCAGCGAGCGCACGTCGGAAGCGTCGGCCTGCACCGCACGGGCGATGGCGTCGAAGCCGAAGAAGGACAGGTACTCGGGCATCTGCTGCACCAGCATCTCGAAGCCGGGGTGCGCGGTGATGCCGCGTGCGTGGCAGGCGCGCAGCAGCGGCGTGGGCTGGTTCTTCATCAGGATGTCGACCACGGCGGCGCCGGCGTCCAGCCGCGCCACGTCGAAGGGCAGCGGGTCGCCCGCCTTCAGGCCCAGCGGCGAAGCGTTGACGACCAGGTCGTAGCCGGCCGGGTCGGCGCTGGCCGGCGTGCGCAGCGTGATCGGGAACTCGGCGCGGATGCGCGCAGCCACCTCGGCGGCGCGGCCCGCGGCGGCGTCGAACAGCGCGAGTTCGCCGACGCCGCGCTGCGCCAGCGAGGCGGCGATGGCGACGCCGCCACCGCCGACGCCGACCACCAGCACGCGCTGCCCGGCCACGGGAATGTTCCACTGGTCGAGCGCCTTGACGAAGCCGACGCCGTCGAACAGGCCGCCTTCGATCGAACCATCGGCGTTGCGGCGCGCCGCGTTCACGGCGCCGGCGATGCGACCCAGCGCATCGCAGCGGTCGAGCAGCGCGACCATGCCGGTCTTGTGCGGGATGGCCAGCCACAGGCCGTCGATGTTGCGCGCCTTCAGCGCGGTGCGCGCGAAGTTGGCGAACTCTGCCGTCGGCACCTGCGCGGGCACCAGCACGGCGTCGGCGCCGTGCTTGCGGAACAGGTGGTTGAACACCTCGGGGGCGCGCACCTGGGCGACCGGGTCGCCGAGGATCAGGAAGACGCGTGTGGTGCCGGAGATGTTCATGAACCGCTTGCTGATTGCTGTGTGGACGGCCCGAACAATAGGAATCCATCGGGTTGACCACAAGGCGGCAGCAGGCCGTTTGCGCGATCATCGCGCGTCGGCGGCGCTCATCGATCGCTTGCCGGGTTATCCCGAAGATGGAAGACACACCGTTCGCGATCGATCGCAAGGACTTGATCGAAGGCCTGGGCAAGGGCCTGCGCATCATCGAGGCCTTCGACGACGACCACCCGCGCATGACACCCAGCGAGGCCGCCGCCCGCACCGGCCTGACACGCACGGCGGCGCGCCGCTACCTGCTGAGCCTGTGTCACTTCGGCTATGCCGCCACCGACGGCAAGCTGTTCTGGCTGATGCCGCGCGTGCTGCGGCTGGGCAACAGCTACCTCGGCGCGGCTCGCCTGCCGCGGCTGGTGCAGCCCTTCATCCAGCGTGTCTCGATGGCCAGCGGCGAGACCGTCAACGTCAGCGTGCTCGACGGCCACGAGATCGTCTACATCGCACGCAGCAACAGCCCGCGCCTGGTCAGCATCGGCTTCTACGCCGGCGCGCGCGTGCCCGCCCATGTGGTGACGCCGGGCTACGCCATCCTCGCGACCTTCAGCGACGAGGCGCTGGAGCGCTGGATCGCCGAGCACCACTTCGTCTCCTTCGGCGGCGACGACGCCCGCGAGGGCGAACGCTTCCGCGAGGCGGTGCTGACGACGCGCGCGCAGGGCTACTGGGTCACCGAGCAGTTGCTCGACCCCGGCCTGCGCGGCATCGCGGTGGCGCTGCGCGACCGCAAGGGCGAGTGCAAGGGCGCGATCGGCATGACCATGCCGATCCAGCCGGACTCGCGCGAGAAGATGGTCGCGCGCATGCTGCCGCTGCTGCAGGACGCCGCGACGGCGCTGCGGCCGATGCTCTGATGGAGCCCCCGGGCCGCGGAGTACCGCGGCCCACCCCCCGAGGGGATCCGCCGGCCGCTTCGGAGCGGCCGGGCGCTGGCCGGCGCCGCGCTTGCCTCAGCGGTGCACACCGGCCGCGTGCCGTCCGGCGATGTAGCCGAAGGTCATCGCCGGCCCGAGGTTGATGCCGCCCGACGGATAGAAGCCGCCCATGATGCTGGCCATGTCGGTGCCGACCGCGTAGAGGCCCGTGATCGGCCGGCCGTCGTGCGCCAGCACCCGGGCGTGGGCGTCGGTGCGCAGCCCGGCGAAGGTGCCGAAGCTGCCGGGCACGACCTTCACCGCGTAGAAGGGGCCTTGCTCGATGGGTGCGACACAGGGGTTGGGGCCGTGCAGCGCATCACCCTGCTTGCGGTTGTAGGGCGTGCTGCCGCGGCCGAAGGCAGGGTCCTCGCCGCGCCGCGCGTGTTCGTTGTAGTCGCGCAGCGGTCTGCGCCAGGCCTTGCGGCTCGATGCCGCAGGCTTCGGCCAGCGCTTCGATGGTCGCGCCGCGCTTCAGGTAGCCGCTGCGCAGGTGCGGCGCGAGCGGCAGCGGAAAGGGCTTCGCGAAGCCGAGCCCGTAGCGCCGCTGGAAGCGGTGGTCACAGACCAGCCACGAGGCCACCTCCTGACCCGGCGGCACAGCGGCCAGCATCGCGGCGGTGTAGTCGTAGTAACCGTCCGCTTCGTTGACGAAGCGCCGGCCGTCGGCCAGCACACCGATGACTCCCGGCTTGCCGCGGTCGATGATGTGCGGGAAGTGGCCGACGCTGCCGTCGGCGTGCGGCACCTTCGACACCGGCGCCCACGCGGCCGGCGAGGCGAGGTCGGTCACCAACGAACCACCGGCCGCCTCGCCCAGCGTGATGCCGTCGCCGCTGCAACTGTCGGGCGGCAAGGCCAGGTGCTCACGGCCGGTCGGGGTGCGCGGGAACAGGTCCTTGCGGCGCCGTAGGTCGTTCGGGAAGCCGCCCGCCGCCAGCACCACGCCCTTGGTCGCGCGGACCTCGACCTCGCCGTCGACATGAGCGACGACGGCACCGCACACCTTCCCGTCTTCGAGCAGCAGGCGCCGCGCCGGGGCCGACTCGATCAGCTGCACGCCCAGCGCCTCGGCCGACTTCGCGAGTCGAGCGACCAGCGCGACACCGTTGACCAACTGCATCGCGCGGCCATGCACGGCCAGGTCCCACAAGTGCCGGGCGACGCGCCGGCAGACATGCAGCAGCGATCGCCACGAGCGTGTCATCGAGAGAAATGCACCGAGGTCGGCACCGGCCATGATGGGCATGCCGATGAACGAGGTCTCGCGCATGGTGCGGCGCAAGCGATGAACCAGTGCGCCCAGCTCGCGCCCGTCCAGCGGCGCGGCCGCCACCTGGTGCCCCTGCGTTGCGGCACCCGGCACGTGACCGTGGATGTCGGGGATGGCGTTGCCTGCCACGAACTGCAGCGCGGTGTGCTTCTCGAAGAATTCGACCATGGGACCGCAGTGATCCAGGAAGGCGTCGATGCGAGCGGCGTCGTAGCGTTCGCCGAGTTCGTTCTTCAGGTAGGTGCGCGGCTGCTGCGGGTCCTCGTGGATGCCGTCGCGCCGGGCGAGCGGATTGCCGGGCACCCACATCCAGCCGCCCGACCAGGCCGTCGCGCCGCCGAGCACAGCTTCCTTCTCGACGACGATGACCTTCAGGCCGTGGTGCGCGGCGGTGACGGCCGCGGCCAGGCCCGAAGCGCCCGAGCCGATGACCAGCAGGTCGCAAGTGGCCGGCGTCATGAGTCGACCTGCGCGAGCACGCGCCGCGTCGCGGCCAGCGCGCGGCGCGCACGCTCGGGGGCGCCGACCGTGCGCGCCAGCGTGTGGGTGGGCGCCTCGATGCTGAGCGGAATGCCCGGCGGCACCGCACGCAGCAGCGCGACCAGGTCGATGCCGCCCTCGCCGGGGAAGAGCCGTTCCGCGCGCGCCTCGGCGAGGATCTCGTCCATCGTCTGCGGCACCGCCGCCGGCACGTCGCAGAACTGCAGGTAGCGCAGGCGCGATGGCGGAATCGAGGCGATGTCCTCGATGCGGCTGCGCGAGCGGCTCAGATGGAAGGGGTCGATCAGCACGCCGGCGTTGGCACGGCCGCTGCGCTCGGCGATGCGTGCGGCCTGCGACAGGTCCTTCGCATCGGTCCAGGGCATGAACTCCAGGCCGGCGCCCAGGCCATAGCGGGCGGCGAGGTCGCAGAAGGCGCCGAAGCGGTCGTTCAGGCGTGCTTCGTCGGGGTCGTTGCCTGCCACCAGCAGCTCGCTCGCGCCGAGCTGCGCCGCCGCGGCGATGGCAGCTTCGTAGTCGGCCACCTGCGTGTCGGACCGAAGCCGGAAGATCTCCGCGTCGAGCACCTTCACGCCACAGCCCGCGAGACGGCGTTCCAGTTCGCGCCGCAGCGGCGTGTCGTTGATCAGGTCGAAGGGCGGCTCGGTGGGCGTGGCCGGCAGCAGGCGCAGGCCGACATGGCTGAAGCCGGCCTCGGCGGCGCAGACGACGCGCTCGGGCGGAGACAGTTCGAGCACCGTGAGGGCGGCGAGCGAGAGGATGCGTGGCATGGCGGGCGGCGGCTGCGGATGGGCCACTCTATGCGTGATGATTTCGACCGACAATGCGTGGGTTGTGGCTTTGTAGTTCACGAATCGTGAAGCTCGACGTTCAGCTCGGCGACCTCCAGGTGTTCTGTGTCGCCGCCCGCAAGGCCAGCTTCGCCGCCGCGGCGACCGAGCTCGGCATGTCGCCGGCCTACGTCAGCAAGCGCATCGCGATCCTCGAGAAGACGCTCGGCGTCACGCTGTTCCACCGCGCCGCGCGGCGTGTCACCGTGAGCGACGACGGCGAGCGCGTGTACGCCTCGGCACACCAGATCCTGCAAGGTGTCGACCACCTGGGCGAAACCGTCGCCGTCGGGCGCCTCGACCCGCGCGGGCAGTTGCGCGTCACCACCAGCTTCCGGCTCGGGCGCCGCCACGTCGGCCCGGCCCTGTCACTGCTGGCGCAGCGTTACCCGGCGCTGGCGATCACGCTGGACGTGGTCGACCGCCGCGTCGACCTGATCCGCGAAGACGTGGACCTGGACGTGCGCATCGGCGAGGTCGACGAGCCGCATCTGGTGGCGCACCGCATCGCGGCCAGCCATCGCGTGTTGTGCGCTGCGCCGGCCTACCTCGAGCACCACGGCAGCCCGGCCACGCCGGCCGAGCTGAGCCGGCACGACTGCCTGGTGCTGCGCGACCGCAACCAGGCCTTCGGCGTCTGGCGCCTCGACGGCCCGCAGGGCACGGAGAAGGTCAAGGTCACCGGGCGGCTGGCGTCCAACAACTCGGAGATCGTGCGCGGCTGGGCGCGCGACGGCCACGGCATCCTGCTGGCCGCCGACTGGGACGTGCATGCCGATCTGGAGCAGGGCCGGCTGGTGCCGGTGCTGCCGGCGCACTCGCAGAGCGCCGACATCTGGGCGGCCAGCACCGTGCGGCTGAGTCACTCGGCCAAGGTGCGTGCCTGCGTGCGCTTCCTGCAGGAGCAGCTGGCCAGCGGCCCGTTCGCCCTCAAGCCCGCCCCCGCGGCGGCTCAGAACAGCTCGACGTCGCCCACCTTGGCATCGTCGGCCAGGTGACCGGCGGCCACCAGGTCGGCGTGGTAGCGCACCTGGTTGCGCCCCTGGCCCTTGGCGAAGTAGACCGCCTTGTCGGCGCGCTCGAAGGCACCGCTGGGCGTGTCGCCGGCATGCAGCTCGGTGAAGCCGACGCTCACCGTGATGCGCCCGACCTGCGGGAACAGGTGGTTCTCGACGTTGCCGCGCAGCCGCTCGAAGGCCAGCGTGGCCGCCGCGGCGTCGGCGCAGCGCATCAGCACGACGAACTCCTCGCCGCCGAAGCGGTACAGGCGGTCGTCGAGGCGGAAGCTGCCGCGCATCAGCCGCGCCATCAGCAGCAGCACCTCGTCGCCGATCAGGTGGCCGTGGTTGTCGTTGACGCGCTTGAAGTGGTCGATGTCGATCACGCCCAGCCAGTGCCTGCAACCCGGTGCCGGCTGGCGGCGTCCGTCGCGCGCCGCGTCGATCCCCGCCGCATCGGGCTGGGTGATCGTCTTCATGAAGCTCTCGTCGAAGGTCTTGCGGTTCAGCAGGCCGGTCAGCGTGTCGCGCTCGCTGTAGTCGAGCAGGCCCTGGAAGTTGCGGTAGATGCGCAGGATGCTCATCACCATGCGCTGGTCACGCTCGTCCAGCGGCGCCTCGGTTTCGACCTCCATCACGCCCAGCGTCTCGCGGTCCGTCGCGACCGGGAACCAGGCGCGGCTCGGCGAGCCGGCACGCAGCACGATCGCCTGGCGGCGGAACGCCTCGCAGCGCTCCGGGTGCTGGTCGTGGCGCGGCAGTCCCTCGATGTCGGTCCAGCTCGGGTCGGCGCTGGCCGCCAGATCGCCCGAAGCCAGCCGGGCGCGCATCAGCCAGCGTTCGTTGCCGGGCTCGCCGACGCTGCGGTAGATCGCGACCACCTGCGGACGCGGCCGCAGCAGATCGCGCAGCGCCCCGACCAGCGTGACGTCGAGCAGTTCGCGGTCGCGAAAGCCGGTCAGCTCGGCGAGGTGGTCGACCAGCTCGGCCATCGCGGCACCACCATCAGACCACGGCAGTCGCGGTGTAGCGGCCGATCAGCGCCAGCAGGTCTTCTTCCGAGTAAGGCTTGCCGAGGTAGTGGTCGACGCCCAGTTCGGCCGCGTAGTCGCGGTGCTTCTGCGCGATGCGCGAGGTGATCATGATCACCGGCAGGTCGCGCAGGCGCGCGTCGCCGCGGATGTTGCGCACCAGGTCGAAGCCATCCATGCGCGGCATCTCGATGTCCGACAGCACCACCTGCGGCCGCTCCTCGGCGAGCTTCTCCAGCGCTTCCATGCCGTCCTTGGCGAGCACCACGCGGTAGCCCTCGCGCACCAGCAGGCGCTGGGTGACACGGCGGACGGTGAGCGAGTCGTCGACCACCAGCACCAGCGGCACCGCCGCCACCTGCGGCTCGGCCAGCAGCGCCGGCACGACCGGCTGGCCGGCCTGGCCGCCCTGCAGCGCGGCGTAGGTCGCGGCACGGGCGGCGTCGCCGTACAGCGTGGCCAACGCCACCGGGTTGTAGATCAGCGCCACGGCGCCCGACGCGAGCAGCGTCATGCCGGCCAGGCCGGGCAGGCGCGACAGCTGCGGGCCGAGGTTCTTGACCACCACTTCCTGGTTGCCCAGCACTTCGTCGACGTGCAGCGCGACACGCTGCTGCGCGCTGCGCACCACCACCACCGGGCGGGTGCGGCCGACGCTTTCGCCCGGCGCCGCGCTCAGCTGCAGCAGCGCGCCCAGCCAGAAGAACGGCACCACGCGTTCGCCGACGGCATAACTGCCGCTGGCGTAGGAAGCGTCGATCTCGGCCGGCGTGGCGCGGCGCACGATCTCGATCAGCGTCGACGGCACGGCGACGGTCGCATCGCCACAACGCAGCATCACCACCTGCGTGACCGCCGTGGTCAGCGGCAGCACCAGCTTGAACGAGGTGCCCTGCCCCGGCGCAGTGGCGGTCTCGATGCGGCCGCCCATCGCGTTGACCTCGGAGCGCACCACGTCCATGCCGACGCCGCGGCCGGCCAGTTCGGTCACCGCGTCGGCGGTCGTGAAGCCCGGCGTGAAGATCAGGTTGGCCAGTTCGGCGTCGCTGACGGAGTGATCCGCAGCGATCAGGCCCATCGCCACGCCCTTGGCGCGGATGCGCTGCAGGTCCAGGCCCTTGCCGTCGTCGCGGAACTCGATGCCGACTTCGTTGCCTTCGTGCGTCAGCGACACCACGATCGCGCCGGCAGCATCCTTGCCCGCCGCGGTGCGCGAGTCGGGGCTCTCGATGCCGTGCGTCACGCTGTTGCGCAGCAGGTGCTCGAACGAACCGGTCATGCGGTCGAGCACGCCGCGGTCGACTTCGATCGAGCCGCCGACGATGTCCAGGCGCACCTGCTTGCCGGTTTCCTTGGCCGCCTGGCGCACCACGCGGTAGAGGCGGTCGGACTGGCCTTCGAACTCGACCATGCGCGTGCGCAGCAGGTCGTCCTGCAGGTCGCGCGTCAGCCGCGCCTGCGTGGCCAGCTCGTCCTCGGTGCTGTCCAGCGAACGCTGCAGCGTGCGCTGCACGGTGGCCACGTCGTTGACCGACTCGGCCATCATGCGCGTCAGTTCCTGGAAGCGCGTGAAGCGGTCGAACTCGAGCGGGTCGAAGGACTGCGACATCGCCTTCGCCGCCTCCAGCCGCGAGCTCATCTGCGTCTCGGCTTGCAGTTCGATGTCGCGCAGCTGCTGGCGCAGGCGCTCGAGGTTTTCCGTCAGGTCGCCGAGCGAGCCCTTGATCTGGCCGACCTCGGACTCGATGCGCGAACGGGTGATCGACACCTCGCCGGCCTGGTTGACCAGGCGGTCGAGCAGCGGCGCGCGCACGCGCACCGCCGACTGCGACGCGCTCTGCGACTTGTCGACGACGACCCGCGCGCTGACGCCACCCAGCGCGAAGCGCGACCAGTCGATCGGCGGCAGTTCGGCAGCAGCGGCGGGCAGTGCCGGCGCTGCAGCGACAGGCTGTACCGGCTCGGGTTCAGCAGCTGGCGCGGGCTGCAGCAGCTCGGGCTCGACCACGTCGGTCAGCAGCGGCGCCGGCGGCAGCTCGGCCGGCGGCATCGCGACCACCGACACCACCGGCTCGGCCGGCGGCAGCACCTCCAGCGACGCACCGGCTTCGGCATAAGCCTGCGCATCACGCGAGCGCAGCGCCTCGAAGACCTGCGACAGGCCGTCGGCGCGCGCCTGCAGCTGCTCGACATCGGCAGCCGCGACCGGCGTGTTGGCGAGGATCTGCTCGATGCGCGTCTCGAGGCGGTGGGCCATTTCGCCCAGCCGCATCGCACCGGCCAGGCGGGCACCACCCTTGAGCGTGTGCAGCGTGCGCATGCAGGCCGCCGCATGGGCGGTCTCGCCCGGGCGGCGTGCCCAGTCGCGCAGCTTGGCGGCGAGTTCGGGCAGCAGGTCCTGGCCCTCTTCCTCGAAGATCGGGAACAGCTCGGCATCGACCGCGTCGACCGCATCGATGTCCTCCGCGCCTTCGATCACCAGCTCGCGCTCGACGTGCAGGACCGGCGCGGCGGGCAGGTCGCCCAGCGGCTTCAGTTCTGCCACGCCCAGTGCGTCGACGCGGGTGTCCAGCGCACCGAAGGCGCTGGCCGCACCCAGCCCGCTGGTCTCGAAGAACGGCGCGGGGCGCGACAGCGCCGCCGCGGCGAGCTGCGCTTCGGGTACGGGCTCGGTCACCGGCGCGGTACCGAGATCGATGCGCTCGATGAACGGCTCCGGTGCCAGCTCGCCGACGCCGGTGACCGGCGGCAGGTCGGCGGCCGCCGTGGCGGCCTCGAGGCGGCGTGCCGACTCGAGCTCGTGCTCGGCCAGGCGCGCCAGCAGTTCCGGCGCCGGCTCCTTCAGGAAACCCGCGGCGAACTGGTGCAGCAGGCGGCGGATCTCCTCCGCGCCGTCGACGAACAGCTTGGCCTCCTCGGGCGTGCCGTAGCCGATGGCCTGCGAGCGCATCTGCGCATGCTCGAGCGCACGGGCGAGCTGCGACAGGTCGTTGAAGCCCACCGTCGCCGAGCTGCCGGCCAGCGAATGCGCCAGCGCGATCGGCGTCTCGCCGATCGGGCGGTGCAGTTCCATCGCCCACTCGGCCACCTCGGTGGTCAGGCGGCGCGACAGCTCGTCGGCCTCGTTGAGGTAGATGTTGAACAGCGGGATGCCGATGCGCAGCGGGCCGACGATCTTGACGTTCTCGTCCTCGCTGGGCGCGGCAGCCTCCAGCACGGGCGCCGGTTCGGCAGCGACCGGCTGCGCAGCAGGCTCGCCACCCAGGTCCAGGTCGATCAGGTCCAGCGACAGGTCGACCGTCGAAGCCTCCGGCACCGGCAGTTCGGCCAGCGGCAGCGGCTGCGTGGCCTGCGGCTCGAAGAACTGGTTCAGCGCGTCGCTGTCGGTGATCACCTCGGGCACCGCAGGCACGTCCGGCGCGGCGACCGGCGTCGCGGCGAGACCGTCGAGCGCCGACAGGTCGAGCTCGAACGACACCTCGGGCAGCGCCGGGGCGGCAGCCGCCGACGGCGTCAGGTCCAGCGCCTCGGCGCTGGGCAGGTCGGGCGGCAGGCCCAGCGGCGCAGCAGGCAGCACCGGCGCCGACACCGGAGCGGGCGCCAGCGGCATCGGCGACGACACCGGCGGCTCGCCGCCGCTCAGGCGCTGCGCCGCGGCCTTCACGGCCGCCGCAGAGCGGCCGGCGTCGCGGCGCGCGGCCACGTCCTCGACCCAGCCGCCGAGCTGCTCGAGCACCCACTGGGTGAACTCGACCAGTTCCGGTGCTGCAGCGCGGTGGTCGGCCAGCTGCGTGTTGTAGATCTGCTCGCAGGCCCAGGCGGCTTCGCCGAACTCCTTCAGCCCGACCATGCGCGAGCTGCCCTTGAGCGTGTGGAAAGCGCGGCGCACCGTGGTCAGCAGGCCCAGGTCGGAAGGCGCCTGCACCAGGTCGCCAGTGGCGACACCGGCGTCGTGCAACACCTCGCGGGCTTCCTCGAGGAAGACCTCGCGCATCTCGTCGTCTTCGGCGAGCTCGGGCTCGGCCGTGGGCAGCGGCATCGGCGCGCTGACCGGCGCGGCGCGCACGGCAGCGATCTCCGGCTCCAGGCCCATCGGCTCGGAGGTGCTGGCGACGAAGTCGACCAGCACGTCGGTCAGTTCGCCGCGCACCGAGGCCACGCCTTCGCGGTCGTCGGCCTCTTCGGCACGGGCCAGCGCCTCGCGCGTGCGGTCGACGGTCTCGGCCAGCGAGTCCTGGTCGGCCAGGTGCGCCTCGTGCGACAGCATCTCGAGTTCGCGGGCCACCTCGGCCACCGGAACGTCGGGTTGCGCGGCGTGCATCGCCAGCTGCTGCGCCTGTTCGATCAGGCGCGGTTCGACCAGCGACACGTTGGCGTGCTTCTGGCTGCCGCGGCCCATCACCGGGTCCAGCGTGCCGGTGCGCGGGTCGAACACGAACAGCGACTTGGCCATCTGCGGCTGCACGCTGAGCATGTCGATCAGGAAGCCCAGTGCGCCGAGGTTGCCGGCCAGGCGGTCGAACAGGCCGGTCTGCGCCACGCGCTGCGGGTCGACCTCGGTCTGCACCAGGCCGTCGACCTCGTCGCGCATGCGCAGCAGCGCCGCAGTCGCCTGGTCGATGCCGAGCACCGACAGCACGCCGCGCATCGCCGACAGCTGGCCGGGCACCGGGATCAGCACCTGGCGGTCGGCCGGGTTGCGGAAGAACTGGTCGATCAGCTTCTCGGCCTCGGACAGCGAGGTGCGCAGTTCCTGCACGACGCTGCCCATGGTCTGGCGGTCGGAGACGCGGCGGTACAGCTCCTCCATCCACGGCTCGAGCGGCTCCGGCGCCTTGCCCTCGCGCACCGCGCCGAGCCGGTCGGCCAGCCGGCGCACACGCTCGGCCTGCTCCGGGTTGTCGAAGTCGGAGTCTTCCAGCGCCGCTTCGACGTACAGCAGGCTGGTGGCGACTTCCATCGCCAGTGGCGCCTCGGGAGCGGCCGCGTTGTTGAGGGTCTGCGCGATCGCCATCTGCAGCTCGGCCGCGAAGGCCTCGCCGAGCGGGAACAGGCGCTTGAGCGAGTCGCCGACCAGCGAGAACTGCTCGTTGAGGCCGGTCAGGCGGTGTAGCTCGCCGCCTGCGACCGCCTGCCACGACTCCTTGGCCGCGGCGACGCGCTTGCGGGCCTGCACGACCATCGCCGGGTCGAAACGGCCCAGCGTGCTGGCGCTGTAGTCGACCGGCGCGTGATGGGCCAGTCCGTAGGCCTGGCGGACCACGGCCAGGCGCGGCGCACGCTTGCCGTCGCCGGGCGAGCTGGCCTGCGCGCAGAAGAACAGCAGGTCCTGCGCGAGGCGCTCGGAGACTTCGTTGTCGCCGCGTTCGAGCACGCGGTACTGGGCGAGCAGCCGCGAGGCCACACGCTTGCTGAACACGTCGAAGCCGAGCAGGCCCTGGGCCTGCGCCTCGAACACGGCGGAGGCGAGCTTCCACAGCGTCGCCACCTGCAGCTCGGTCGCGGTCGCGCCGAGTCCGGCGCAGCCTTCGCTCATGCGCGCGGCGGCCAGCGTCGGCTGCGGCGTGCGCATGATTCCCAGCAGGTGGCCTTCCATCGCGGTGCGCGTGGCGGCGTCGAGCGCACGCGGCGGCACGCCGCTGTCGGTGGGCAGCTCGCGCCAGCGCCAGTCGACACTCCACAGGTCGGCCGGGTGGATGCGTTCGGCACCGGCCGCTTCCTGCACGGCGCGGTACTGCGGGAACAGCGACAGCGCCGAGACCGGCTTGCCGGCCAGCCGGCGGGCCAGGTAGTCGAGCAGCGCGAACGAGGACTTCTCGATGTCGTCGACGACCAGCGGCGTCAGCTTGTGCGGCTTGGCGACGTACTTCTGCACCAGCGTCTCGCTGGCGCGCAGCACCAGCGCCGCCTCGGGCATGCCGACCAGCTCGAGCGCACCGACGCCCTGGTGGATGGAACTGCGCGCGCTGCGCAGCACGGCCGGGTCGACGGTGTCGACGTCGGAACCGCCGAGCGCTTCGGCCTCCTTCAGGCAGCGGCGCAGCGACTTGTGCGCCGCCTCCAGCGTGCGACGCAGTTCGTCCTGCACCCACGCCAGGGCGCTGAGGTCATCGGCGGGTTCGCCCCGCGACGTGGCATTCGGGGCGGTTCGCGTGTCCATGCAGGGCTCTCAGGCGAAGAGGGTCACTCGATCTTGAATCGCGCCACCGACTGCTTCAGTTCCTCCGCAGTCCGCGACAGCTCGCGCACCATCGCTGCAGTCGAGCGCGTACCTTCTCCGGTCTGCTCGGTCACCGCGAAGATGTGCTGGATGTTGGCCGCCACCACGTTGGCGGACTGGGCTTCCTGCTGCGCCTGGTTGGAGATCTGCGCGATCAGGTCGGCCAGCTGGCGCGACACGCGGTCGATCTCGCCCAGCGCGGTACCGGCCGCGTCGGACAGTCGTGCGTTCTCGACCACACCCTGGGTGCTGCGCTCCATGGCGCCCACCGCGTCCTGGGTATCGGTCTGAATGGTCTTCACCAGCGCCGCGATCTGGCGCGTCGCGTCGGCCGAACGTTCGGCCAGCCGCTGCACTTCTTCCGCAACCACCGAGAAGCCCCGGCCCGCTTCACCGGCCGACGCGGCCTGGATGGCGGCGTTCAGCGCCAGCACGTTGGTCTGTTCGGTAATGTCCGAGATCAGTTCGGTGATTTCGCCGATCTCCTGCGACGACTCGCCGAGCCGCTTGATCCGCTTCGAGGTTTCCTGGATCTGGTCGCGCAGCAGGTTCATGCCGCCGATGGTGTTCTGCACCGCGCGCAGGCCCGACTCGGCGGCGTCCAGCGACTGGCGCGCCACCTGGGCCGTTTCCTGGGCGCGGCCCGACACGTCGTTGATTCGGCCGGCCATCTGCAGCACCGATTCGCCGGTGTCGCGGATCTCGCGCAGCTGCTCGGTCGACGCAGCCAGCAGTTCGGTCGAGGTGGCTTCCACCTGCTGCGTGGTCTCGGTCACGCGACCCACCGTGCCTTGCACCTGCGACACCAGCGAGCGCAGTTCCTCCACGGTGTAGTTCACCGAGTCGGCGATGGCGCCGGTGATGTCTTCCGTCACCGTGGCCTGCTGCGTCAGGTCGCCTTCCGCAACCGTCTGCAGTTCGTTCATCAGCCGCAGAATGGCCGCCTGGTTGGCGTCGTTGACACGCTTGGCTTCCTGCTCCTGGCGTTCCGCTTCCTGGCGCTGGGCCTCCGCGAGCTGCGCACGCTGGGCCTGGTCACGCACGTACAGGCGCAGGAAACCGACGCCGCCGACGATGATCATGGCCGCGAAGCCGACCAGCGCGAGGAAGCTGCCGAAACCGAAGCCGGTCTGCTTGGCCAGGCCTTCCTGCACCGACTCCAGGCCCTTGCGCAGCGGTTCGCTGTCCGCAACGATCGAGGCCTGCGCCTCGCGCGCCGACACCAGGCCCTGCAGGTTGCCCAGAATGGCGCTGGCCTGCGTGCGGGTCTCCTCGTACTGCTTGAGCAGCGCGCCGAGGCGTTCCTTGGTCTGTGCGTCCTTGGTGCCGGGCAGGCGCAGTTCCTGGTTGCCGTCGGCCAGGCCTTGCGCGATCTCGCGGAACGAGTTCAGGTCCTTGCCGAGCAGGAACACCGCCTCGGGCGACACGCCTTCCATGGTCAGGAACTCGTTGGCCGACTTGCCGATGCGCTGGGTCAGCATGACCAGCTGGCCGACCGCGGACAGTTCGGCCGGCGAGGCCTCCTGCTGCAGCTTCAGCGACGACACCGTCTCGGCGATCTCCAGCAGGTCGGACGACTGGCGGTTGATGGTGCGCAGCGCCTGGCCCACCTGGGTCAGGATCTTCTGCTGCGAGATCACCGTGTTGGCGTTCTTCTCGGCACGCTCGACCAGCGGCAGCAGCGGATCGATCAGTTCCTGCACGCCCGCCGGCGCGGCGGCCAGCGCGCCTTCGCCGGTCTTCAGTTCACGCACGGTCTTGGCCAGCACGTCGGTGCTCTCGCGCACCTCCGGGAAGGCCTGCGGGCTGCCGATCAGCGCCTGCGAGACCGACTTCGCCAGCCGCTGCGACTGCATCAGCGCCTGGCCGGTGGCACCCACCTGGGCCGAACCGCGCGTCGCGGCGTTCAGCGACAGGATGGTCGTGGCGACCACGCCGACGATGCCCAGCAGCACCAGGCCACCGAGGATGCGCTGCTGCTCGCCCACCGGACGCGCACCGATCACCGGCAGGCCGCCGGTGCCGGCCGACAGCGTCTCGGGGCCGGCGTTGCGCGCCTCGGTGAACTCGGCCATCTCGGAGGGCGCCGCCTCGGTGATGATCGACGAGTCCATCTGCGCCGTCTGCTGAAGGCTTCCCACGTCCAGCGCCACGGTGCCACCCGCGCCGGGCAGCGGCAGGTCGGCGTCGCGGCCCGCGGGCTCGTCGAAGCGGTCCTGCTCGAGCGTATCCAGATCGGCGCTGTCCTTGCGCCCCAGTCCCTTGATCTTGTTCAGGAAGCTCATGTGTTCCTCTTCTGTCGTGTTCGGCCCGATCAGCCGACGATCTTCAGGAAGGCCTCGTCGCCGGCGAGCGCGGCGAGACTCAGTTCCTGCCACGTGCGCCCTGCGCCGTCGCGGTAGCGCGCGCCCACGAAGGCTGGCCGGGGCACGCCATCGTCGGGTTCGCGTTGCAGTTGCTCTTCACCCCGCAGCCCGGCAAGGCGGTCGACCAGCAGCACGCAGTTCAGCTCGAGCGACTGGTTGAAACCGACCAGCTGAGCCTGCTGCGATGCTGCTTCGGGGGTCTTCACGCCGAGAAAGCCGGCCAGGTCGACCACGCCGTGCAGGTGGCCGCGCAGGTTGGCCACGCCCATGAACCAGCGGTGCGTGTGCGGCACCGGCACCATCGGCGCCATCGCGAAGATCTCGCCGGCCTCGCGCAGCGGAAAGAGGATGCCGCGCCCGCTGACCTCGACCGCCAGCCAGGAACTGCCGCGCTGCTGAGTCCGCGCCGCCTGCAGCCGCTCGGCCAGCCGGCTCTGGAGTTCGCGCAGTGCTTCCTTCTTGGCCATGCGGATCCGTGATTAATCGAAGGCGCGGATCTTGGCGACCAGTTCGTCGGCGTCGACCGGCTTGACGATGTAGTCGCGCGCACCCTGGCGCATGCCCCAGACCTTGTCGGTTTCCTGGTTCTTGCTGGTGCACATGATCACCGGCACGTCGGTGAAGCGCGGGTCGCGCGTGATCGCGCGGGTCAGCTGGAAGCCGTTCTGGCCCGGCATGACCACGTCCATCAGGATCAGGTCGGGCTTTTCCTCGCCGAGGCGGCGCATCGCGTCCTCGCCGTTCTCGGCGGTGCGCACGGCGAAGCCGCGCTTGCCCAGCAGTTCGGACAGGTGGTGCAGTTCGGTCTTGGAGTCGTCGACCAGCAGGATCTTCTGGATCGGCATGATGGGTCCTCAGTAAGCGCCGGCTTCGCGGTCGACGCTGTCTCTATCGGTGGATGTGCGCCCGCTGGGCTCGGAACAAGTGGCGATCATGCGGCACGCCGGTGCTGCGCCACAGCCTGCAGGAGCTGATCTTTCGTGAACGGTTTGGTGAGATAGTCTTCCGAACCGACCATCCGGCCGCGCGCCTTGTCGAACAGGCCGTCCTTGGACGACAGCATGATCACCGGCACCTTGGCGAAGCGCAGGTTGCGCTTGATGATCGCGCAGGTCTGGTAGCCGTCCAGCCGCGGCATCAGGATGTCGCAGAAGATCAGGTCGGGGTCGTGGTCGTTGACCTTGGATAGCGCATCGAAGCCGTCCTCGGCGAGCAGCACCTCGTGGCCGCCCTGCTTCAGGAAGATCTCGGCACTGCGCCGGATGGTGTTGCTGTCGTCGATGACCAGCACCTTGATGCCAGCGGCACCGGCGGGGATCTCATTGCTCACCGAGCATTCTCCTCATCGACTCGACGGACGGGCTCCACGGGCGGGTTCGCCAGCGGAGTCAGATCTGGACCATCTCGAAGTCTTCCTTGCGCGCGCCGCACTCCGGGCAGGTCCAGTTCATCGGAACCTGCTCCCAGGGCGTGCCGGGCGCGATACCGTGCTCGGGGTCCCCCGCCGCCTCGTCGTAGATCCATCCACAGATGAGGCACATCCAGGTTCGGGGTTCGCTCACGGCGCGTCGTTGCCTTCACTACAATGCAATGGATCCGGATTGTAGCCACGCGATTTCTCAAAAAATCAAGGCCGTGTAGGCACATACGCAACTTTCTTCACGTTCGGCTGTAAGTGCAGGGAAGGTCTCCGACAGCCCTTTCCGACCGCTTCGGCCCGCTGCCATGACCCCAGAAACCACCCCCGACGCCACCGGCGGCGACACGCTGCAGGAGCAGCCCGCGCCGGCCTGCGTGATGAGCTTCAACGCCAGCGACCCGAGTGGCGCCGGTGGCCTGGCCGGCGACGTCGCGACCATCGCCGCGATGGGCGCCCACGCGCTGCCGGTGGTCACCAGCATCGTGATGCGCGACACCGCCGAGGTGTTCGACCAGCACGTCATCGACGCCGACGTGGTCGCCGAGCAGGCGCGCAGCATCCTGGAAGACGTCACCATTGCCGCCTGGAAGGTCGGCTTCCTCGGTTCGGCCGAGGGCGTCAGCGCGGTGGCGGAGGTCCTCTCCGACTACCCCGACGTGCCGCTGGTCGCCTACCTGCCCAACCTGAGCTGGGTCGAGGAAGACGCCCAGCAGGCCTACCTGGACGCGTTCCGCGAGCTGGTGCTGCCGCAAACCGAGGTGCTGGTCGGCAGCCACCAGACGCTGACCGACTTCCTGCTGCCCGACTGGGACAACCAGCGCCCGGCCTCGCCGCGCGAGCTGGCGGTGGCCGCCGCCGAGCATGGTGCCGCCTTCGTGCTGGTGACCAGCGTGGTGCTGCCCACCACCAAGGGCCCGGACCAGTACCTGGACAACGTGCTGGCCTCGGCGCAGGGCGCGATCACCGGCGAGAAGTTCGAGCGCTTCGACGTCGCCTTCGTCGGCGCCGGCGACACGCTGGCCGCTGCGCTGGCGGCGCTGCTCGCCTCCGGCGCGGAGCTGCACGCCGCGGTCGGCGAGGCGCTGACCTTCCTCGACCAGTCGCTCGACGCCGGTTTCCGCCCCGGCATGGGCAACGTCGTGCCCGACCGCTTCTTCTGGGCGCTGCCGCCGGACGAAGAAGGCGAAGGCGGCGAACCCGCCGCCGACGACACCACCGACAACGACATCCCGCCGAAGGGCCCGCGCCATGTCCACTGAGAAGAAGAGCAACGCTGGACTGTTTGAACGCGCCCAGAAGGTCATCCCCGGCGGCGTCAACTCGCCGGTGCGCGCCTTCCGCGCGGTCGGCGGCACGCCGCGTTTCATCGCCAGCGCGCATGGCGCCTACATGGTCGACGCCGAAGGCCAGCGCTACATCGACTACATCGGCTCCTGGGGCCCGATGATCCTCGGCCACGGCCATCCGGCGGTGCTGGAGGCAGTGCAGAAGGCGGCGACCGAGGGTTTCTCGTTCGGTGCGCCGACCGAACGCGAGATCGAGCTGGCCGAGGAGATCCTCGCGCTGGTGCCGAGCATGGACCAGGTGCGCCTGGTCAGTTCGGGCACCGAGGCGGCGATGAGCGCGCTGCGGCTGGCGCGCGGCGCCACCGGGCGCAGCAAGATCGTCAAGTTCGAGGGCTGCTACCACGGCCATGCCGACGCGCTGCTGGTCAAGGCCGGCTCGGGCCTGGCCACCTTCGGCCACCCGACCAGCGCCGGCGTGCCCGCCGAGGTCGTGCAGCACACGCTGGTGCTCGAGTACAACAACCTGGCGCAGATCGACGAGGCCTTCGCGCTGCACGGCAAGGACATCGCCTGCGTGATGATCGAGCCGATCGCCGGCAACATGAACTTCGTGCGCGCCAGCGTGCCCTTCGTCACCCGCCTGCGCGAGCTGTGCACCAAGCATGGCGCGCTGCTGGTGTTCGACGAGGTGATGACCGGCTTCCGTGTCGGCCTGGCCAGCGCCCAGGGCCTGTACGCGAACCTGATCCCCGGCTTCGTGCCCGACCTTAGCGTGTTCGGCAAGGTGATCGGCGGCGGCATGCCGCTGGCCGCCTTCGGCGGGCGCCGCGCGGTGATGGAGCAACTGGCGCCGCTCGGCCCGGTCTACCAGGCCGGCACGCTGTCGGGCAACCCGGTGGCCACCGCCTGCGGCCTGGCGACGCTGCGCGAGATCCGCCGACCCGGCTTCTACGAGGCGCTGGGCGCGAAGACGAAGACGCTGGTCGACGGCCTGCTCGGCGCGGCGCGCGAGGCCGGCGTGCCGATGGTCGGCGACTGCGAAGGCGGCATGTTCGGCTTCTTCTTCTCCGACGCACTGCCGCAGAACTACCCGGCCGTGCTGGCCACCGACAAGGAACGTTTCAACGCCTTCTTCCACGCGATGCTGGAATCGGGCGTGTACTTCGCGCCGGCCCTGTACGAAGCCGGCTTCGTCAGCGCGGCGCACTCGGCTGAAGACATCGCCGCCACCGTGGCGGCGGCGGCGAAAGCGCTGAAGCGCTGAACGTTGCGCTCAGGCCGGGCGGATCACGCGGGCGAAGAGCGCAGGCCGTAGGTCTGCACGCCGACGAACAAGTACTCGACGCGCAGCACCGCTTCGCCCTTCTCTTCCGGGAAGCTGAAGCCGACCATGGCGACCGCGTCGCCATCGCGCACGGGCGCAACCTTCCAGGCCTCCATGCGGGTCAGCGGCGCGAGCTCGATGTGCCAGACCTTGTCCTTGCGGGTCGGCAGCAGCGCACGTGCGAACAGCCCGGCGCCGTCGACGCTGGCCGACTGCGCCGGCACCGGGCGCTTGCCCAGGTCGGCCGGCAGCTTCAGCTCGGCATCGAGCTCGAGGTCGAACTCGGCATGCGGGTTGCGCCAGGCGACCTTGCGCGCCTTGCCGGACAGAAAGATCGGCCGGCCCTGGTCGAAACTGCTCCAGCCATGATGGGCGAAGGCCGGTGACAGCGGCACGGCGGCCGCGGCGATCAGAAGGGTTCTGCGCTGCATGGGGGCTCCGTTCAGTAGTAGGCGATCCAGCGGCCGCAGATGATGACCGCCAGCCAAAGCCCCAGCGAGACCAAGGTCTGTGCACGCGCCAGACGGTCGAGCGACTGCAGGCCGCCGCGCGCATGGAACGAGGCGGCGTTCAGCCCGGCCAGCATCAGCAGCCCCATCTTCAGCACGAACATGCGGTTGGCCAGCAGCTCGCCCGGCTGGCTGATGAACATCGTCAGCCCGGTCGTCGCGGCGAGCGCGAAGCCGGCCAGCGTCAACGGCAGCGCCAGGCGCGCCAGCGGCACGACCGGCAGGCTAGCGCCCAGGCCCCACACTCGCAGCTCGAACAGCACCAGGCTGCCGAGCAGCAGCCCGATGCCGACCACGTGCAAGGCCTCCAGCAAGGGGTACAGCCACGGATGGCTGGCGATCCACGCGAACGCGGTGACGGCTTTGGGCTCGGGCATGGCCCCGCACCTTAGCAGTTCCGCCGTCACCATCGCTCCATAGAATCGACGCATGCACATCCACATCCTCGGCATCTGCGGCACCTTCATGGGCGGCCTCGCGGCACTCGCGCGCGAGGCCGGCCACAAGGTCACCGGCTGCGACGCCAACGTCTACCCGCCGATGAGCGACCAGCTGCGCTCGCTGGGCATCGAGCTGATCGAGGGCTTCGGCGCCGAGCAGCTGGCGCTGAAGCCCGACCTGTTCGTGGTCGGCAACGTGGTCTCGCGCGGCAATGCGCTGATGGAAGCCATCCTCGACGCGGGCGCGCCCTACACCAGCGGGCCACAGTGGCTGGCCGACCACGTGCTGCAGGGCCGCCACGTGCTGGCGGTGGCCGGCACGCACGGCAAGACGACGACCACCTCGATGCTGGCCTGGATCCTCGACCGCGCCGGCCTCGAACCCGGCTTCCTGGTCGGCGGCGTGCCGCTTGAACTTCGGCGTTTCTGCACGACTGGGCTCCGCGACCCCAGGGGCCCGGCTCGGCTCGGGCCAGCCCTTCGTCATCGAGGCCGACGAGTACGACACCGCGTTCTTCGACAAGCGCAGCAAGTTCGTGCACTACCGGCCGCGCACCGCGATCCTCAACAACCTCGAGCTCGACCACGCCGACATCTTCGAGAACCTGGCGGCGATCGAGCGCCAGTTCCACCACCTGGTACGCACCGTGCCGGGCCGCGGCCGGCTGGTCGTCAATGCCCGCGAGGAGGCGCTGCAGCGGGTGCTGGGCATGGGCTGCTGGAGCGAGGTGCTGCGCTTCGGCGCGCGCAAGGAGGAGCCGGGTGCCTTGCGCGCACGCGGCGAGCCGCATGCCTTCGACGTGCTGCGCGGCAGCCTGAAGATCGCCCGCGTCGAATGGTCGCTGCTCGGCGAGCACAACCAGCTCAACGCGTTGGCCGCGATCGCCGCGGCCGAGCATGTCGGCGTCGCGCCCGAGGTGGCGGCCAGGGCGCTGGCCAGCTTCGAGAACGTGCGCCGCCGGCTCGAACTGCGCGGCGAAGTCGCCGGCATCAGGGTCTACGACGACTTCGCCCACCACCCGACCGCGATGCGCACCACCGTCAACGGGCTGCGCCGCAAGGTCGGCACCGAGCGCATCCTGGCCGTGTTCGAACCGCGCTCGAACACCATGAAGCTGGGCACGATGAAGGCGCAGCTGCCCTGGTCGCTCGAAGAAGCCGACCTCGCCTTCTGCCACAGCGGCGGACTGGGCTGGAACGCCGAGGAGGCGCTGGCGCCGATGGGCAAGCTGGCAGTGGTCTGCGACAACGTCGACAAGCTGGTCGAACGGGTGATCGCCGCGGCGCGGCCGGGCGACCACATCCTGTGCATGAGCAACGGCGGCTTCGGCGGCATCCACGCCAAGCTGCTGGCGGCGCTGGCCGCCCGCGCCTGACGGCGCGAGCCGCTCAGCGCGGCGAGGTGCCGGTACAGACGCCGGTGTCCCAGGCGGTGCGCAGCAGCGGGTGGTCGAGCGGCACGTTGCGGCTGCGGCCAGCCACCTGATCCAGCGGCACGCTGGTGATGGTGTCACCCTGCAGCACCACCACGCGGTTGAACTGCTTCGCTGCGACCAGCTGCGCCGCCGCGTGGCCGTAGCGTGTGGCCAGCACGCGGTCGAACGGTGTCGGCGCGCCGCCGCGCTGCACATGGCCGAGGATGGTCGTGCGCACCTCGCAGCCGAGCAGCGGCTCGAGCTGCGCGCGCAGCACATTGCCCACGCCGCCCAGGCGCAGCGGCTCGGGCGAGTCCTCGATGCGCTCCTTCACGGTCAGGCCGCCGCCCTCGGGCTTCGCGCCTTCGGCGATGCAGATCACGGTGTAGCGCTGGCGCGCCTCGCGCTCGCGGCAGACCTGCGCAACGGCCTCGAGCCGGTAGGGCAGTTCGGGCAGCAGGATCACGTCGGCGCCACCCGCCAGCCCCGCATGCAGCGCGATCCAGCCGGCGTAGCGGCCCATGGTCTCGAGGATCATCACGCGGCCGTGGCTCTGGCCGGTGGTCTGCAGCCGGTCGAGCGCGTCGGTGACGATGGCCACTGCAGTGTCGAAGCCGAAGCTGCGGTCGGTGTGCGCGAGGTCGTTGTCGATCGTCTTCGGGCAGCCGACGATGGGCACGCCCTTCGACGCGAGCTGCTGCGCGATCGCCATGCTGCCGTCGCCGCCGATGACGACGATCGCGTCGAGGCCGAGCTCGCGCACGTAGTCGAGCACGCGCGCGGACATGTCGGCCCCGCCGGCGCCGAAGTAGTGGAACGGGTCGGCCTTGTTGTGTGTGCCGAGGATGGTGCCGCCGGTGGCCATGATGCCGGCCACCGAGCGTTGGTCCAGCGGCCGCACGCGGCGCTCGATCAGGCCGAGGAAGCCCTGCTCGATGCCGACCACCTCGGCCCCGGCCAGGTGGATCAGCGACTTCGCGACCGCGCGGATCACCGCATTCAGTCCCGGGCAGTCGCCGCCGCCGGTGAGGATGCCCACACGCATGCTTGTCTCCGTGTTGCCGCGCGTTGGCAGTGTAGGAGCGGCGGCTAGACTGCGGCACGGGCGACCTTGATCATGCGCAAGCCGCACACCCACGAACCGATCACCCATCTGCTCTACCTGCACGGCTTCCGCTCGTCGCCGCAGTCGGCCAAGGCGCGGCGCATGGCCGAGTGGGTGCGCACGCAGCGGCCCGACCTGCACTGGTGGTGCCCGCAGCTGCCGCCGTCACCGCGCGAGGCGATGACGCTGGTCTTCGAGGCAGTCGACGCGTGGCCGGCCGCGCAGACGGCGGTGATCGGCAGCTCGCTCGGCGGCTTCTACGCCAGCGTGGTGGCCGAGCGCCTCGGCTGCCCGGCCGTGCTGCTCAACCCGGCGGTGCATCCGGCGCGCGACCTGGCGAAATACATCGGCGAGCAGACGAGCTGGCACGACCCGGAGCAGCATTTCTTCTTCCGCGCCGAGTTCGTCGACGAACTGCGCGCGCTGGCGCCGGCGGCGCTGACGCGGCCCGAGCGCTACTTCGCGGTGATCGCCAAAGGCGACGAGGTGCTCGACTGGCGCGAGATGGCGGAACGCTGCGCCGGCGCCCGCATCAAGCTGCTCGAAGGTGGCGACCACGCACTGTCGGACTTCGACGCGCACCTGGCGGAGATCGTCGACTTCCTCGGGCTGGCGAGCCCGCCGCGCTGATCAGGTGCGCGGCGAGTTCCAGGTGAAGATGGTCCAGGCCACGCGGCCCCAGACCTCGAGGTTGAACCAGAACAGCACGATGATGGTCGTGAAGTGGCGCAGCCGCTTGCCCAGCTCGGCGAAGCGGTCGTCGTCGCGCAGCACGTACATCAGGAAGGTGAAGAACCAGCCGGCTGCGAACAGCCCGCCGATCACGCCCATCACCCAACGAAAGATCGTCATTCGCTGACCTTCACAAGACCATCGCCATGCGCTCGAGCAGCAGCACGGCGAAGAAGCCGAGCGCCGCGATCACCGTCCACTTGACGATGCGGATGCCCAGCTGCCGCCACTTCGACTGGCCCGTGCCGATGTACATCGCGAAGCAGAGCAGCCCGGCCACCAGCAGCAGCAGGACGATCCAGCGGAAGATCAGCATCGTATCGGAGCAGGCTTACCAGGCGGGCGCGAGCTCGGCCAGCCCCTTGGGCAGCCGCGACGGATCGTCGATGGTGACGATCTGGTAGTTCGCCGGGTCGGACATCAGCAGCCGCAGCAGCTTGTTGTTCAGCGCATGGCCCGACTTGAAGGCGCTGTAGGCGGCCAGGATGGGCCGGCCGGCCATCGCCATGTCGCCGATCGCGTCGAGGATCTTGTGCTTGACGAACTCGTCGTCGTAGCGCAACCCCTCGGCATTCAGCACCTTCGATTCGTCGACGACGATCACGTTGTCCATGCTGCCGCCCAGGCCCAGGCCGCGGGCGCGCATCATGTCGACGTCCTTGCTGAAGCCGAAGGTGCGCGCGCGTGCGATCTCGCGCTTGTAGTTGCCCGAGCCCATGTCGAAGGTGACGCGCTGGCCGGTCTGGTCGACCGCCGGGTGGTGGAACTCGATCTCGAAGGTCAGCTTGTAGCCCTCGAAAGGCTCCAGCCGCGCCCACATCAGGCGTTCGCCCTCGCCCTCGCGCACCTCGACCGGTTTCATCACGCGGATGAAGCGCTTGGGCGCGTCCTGCAGCTCGATGCCGGCGCTCTGCAGCAGATAGACGAAGGACGCGGCCGAGCCGTCGAGGATGGGCACCTCCTCGGCGGTCAGGTCGATCGTGAGGTTGTCCAGGCCAAGGCCGGCGCAGGCCGACAGCAGGTGCTCGACCGTCTTCACCTTCGGCGCGCCGGGGTCGCCGCCGGGCGACAGCGTGGTCGCCATGCGGGTGTCGCTGACCACCTCGGCCGACAGCGGGATCGCCACCGGCTGAGGCAGGTCGACCCGGCGGAACACGATGCCCTGGTCGGCCGGTGCCGGGCGCAGCGTCAGCTCGACACGCTGGCCGCCGTGCACGCCCACGCCGACGGCGCGCGTCATGGACTTCAGGGTGCGTTGCTGCAGCATGGGCTCGATTGTCCCCGATCCCGCGCGCCAGCGCGCTGCGAAGCGATCAATCACCTCCATAGCGAAGCTGCCCCAGGCCCTGCCAGGCCCGGGGCAACTGGCTCAGTCGGCTTGCTTGCGCAGGAAGGCCGGGATCTCGATCTCGTCCATGCCGTTGCTGGCCAGCGCGTCGACCTTCGCCGCCGCGGTGCGGCCGTTGCGCCACACGCTGGGCGTGGTCAGCGCGCTGTAGTCGTGCGCCGGCGGCGTGGTCTGCACCGGGGTCGTCAGCACCGGGATGTTGTCGGTGCCGGTGCGCTGCGCAGGCGCGCTGTGCACCATCTGGATCGGCGCCGCCTGCTGGCGCTTGACCGGGCTCAGGCCGGTGGCGATGACCGTCACGCGCAGCTGGTCGCCCAGGCTCTCGTCGTAGGCGGTGCCGTAGATCACGTGCGCATCGTCCGCGGCATAGCGGCGGATGGTGTTCATCGCGTTGCGGCTCTCGGCCAGCTTGAAGTTGGCACGGTTGGCCGCGATCAGCACCAGCACGCCGCGCGCGCCGGACAGGTCGATGCCTTCCAGCAGCGGGCAGGCCACGGCGGCCTCGGCCGCCTTGTTAGCGCGGTCCGGGCCTTGTGCCATCGCGGTGCCCATCATCGCCTTGCCCGGCTCACCCATCACCGTCTTCACGTCCTCGAAGTCGACGTTGACCATCCCCGGGATGTGGATGATGTCGCTGATGCCGCCGACGGCATTGCGCAGCACGTCGTTGGCGTGCGCGAAGGCCTGATCCTGGGTGACGTCGTCGCCCAGCACCTCGAGCAGCTTGTCGTTGAGGATGACGATCAGCGAGTCGACGTTGGCCTCCAGCTCGGCCAGGCCGGCGTCGGCCGCCTTCATGCGGCGGTTGCCCTCGAACTCGAAGGGCTTGGTGACCACGCCGACGGTCAGGATGCCCATCTCCTTGGCGACGCGGGCGATCACCGGCGCCGCGCCGGTGCCGGTGCCGCCGCCCATGCCGGCGGTGATGAACAGCATGTTGGCGCCGCCGATCTGCTCGCGGATGCGATCGACCGCTTCTTCCGCCGCGGCGCGGCCGGCTTCCGGCTTGGCGCCGGCGCCGAGCCCGGTGCTGCCGAGCTGGATCAGCGCGCTGGCCGCCGAGCGGTTGAGCGCCTGGGCGTCGGTGTTGGCGCAGATGAACTCCACGCCTTGCACGCCGTTGGCGATCATGTGCTCGACCGCATTGCCGCCGCCGCCGCCGACGCCGATGACCTTGATCCGCGTGCCGAGGTCGAACTCTTCGATCATTTCGATGGGCATGGTGTTACTCCGTTCCTGTGTCGCAGTTGCCTGAAGATGAATTGCCGTTGTGATCCAACGCGTCTCGCTTTTGTTGTTCCGGTCTTCGCCGGATCGCTTGAATGGGGACGAGGGGCGGGTCGTGGTTGTTCATCGCTCGCCCCTTCAGAAGTTGCCGAGGAACCAGTCCTTCGCGCGGCCGAACAGGGTCTGCACCGACCCCGCCTGCTGCGCGGCGCGCTGGCCGCGGGTGCGTGACAGACGGGCCTCCTCGAGCAGGCCCATCACGGTCGCCGAGCGCGGGTTGGCGACCATGTCGGACAGCGGCCCGTGGTAGGTCGGGATGCCCTTGCGCACCGGCTTCAGGAAGATGTCCTCGCCGAGCTCGACCATGCCGGGCATCACCGCCGCGCCGCCGGTGATAACGATGCCGCTGGACAGCAGCTCCTCGTAGCCGCTCTCGCGGATGACCTGGTGCACCAGCGAGTAGATCTCCTCGATGCGCGGCTCGATCACGCCGGCCAGCGCCTGGCGGCTGAGCATGCGCGGCGCGCGGTCGCCGAGGCCGGGCACCTCGAGGTTGTCGCTCGGGTCGGCCAGCAGCTGCTTGGCGACGCCGTACTCGACCTTGATCTCCTCGGCGTCCTTGGTCGGCGTGCGCAGCGCCATCGCGATGTCGCTGGTGATCAGGTCGCCGGCGATCGGGATCACCGCGGTGTGGCGGATCGCGCCGTCGGTGAAGATCGCCACGTCGGTGGTGCCGGCGCCGATGTCGACGATCGCCACGCCGAGGTCCTTCTCGTCCTCGGTCAGCACCGCGTGGCTGGACGCGCTCGGGTTGAGCACCAGCTGCTCGACCTCCAGCCCGCAGCGGCGCACGCACTTGACGATGTTCTCGGCCGCGCTCTGCGCGCCGGTGACGATGTGGACCTTGACCTCGAGGCGGCCGCCGCTCATGCCGATCGGCTCCTTGACCTCGTGGCCGTCGATCACGAACTCCTGCGCCTGCACCAGCAACAGCCGCTGGTCGTTGGGGATGTTGATCGCCTTGGCGGTCTCGACCACGCGCGCCACGTCGACCGGCGTGACCTCCTTGTCGCGCACGATCACCATGCCGGTCGAGTTCTGCCCGCGGATGTGGCTGCCGGTGATGCCGGTGTAGACGCGGGTGATCTTGCAGTCGGCCATCATCTCGGCCTCTTTCAGCGCCTGCTGGATCGACTGCACCGTCGCGTCGATGTTGACCACCACGCCGCGCTTGAGGCCATGCGTCGGCGCGACGCCGAGGCCGGCGACACGCAGTTCGCCGTCGGGCTGCACCTCCGCCACCACCGCCATCACCTTGGCGGTGCCGATGTCCAGCCCGACGATCAGATCCTTGTATTCCTTGGCCATCCTTCAGTTCCTCCCGGCGCCGGACGTCGAGACGCCCTTCAAGCGCACCGCATATCCGTCGTTGTGGCGCAGGTCGGCGTGCACCAGCGGCCGCTGGTGCTGCGCGATCACCTGCGGCAGCGTGGCCACGAAGCGCTGCAATCGGGCGACGATCTCGTCGTCGCTGCCGCGTCCGATCTCGATCTCGGCGCCGCTGTCCAGCTCGGCACTCAGCGAGCCGCGCCCGGACATGGCCAGCATCTCGATGCGCAGTTCCAGCGGCGCGACCACCGGCTGCAGCCGGGTGTACAGCGCCAGCAGGCGCGCCGAGCTGCCCTCCGGCCCGGCCAGCGTGGGCAGCGTGTCGTCCTCGACGTCGCCCGGGTTGGCCTCGAACACCTCGCCGAAGGTGTTGACCAGCTTGTCGTCACCGCTGTCGGTCGCCCACAGCGCGGCGACACGGTGTTCCTCCAGCCGCACCGACAGGCGGTTCGGCCAGATGCGCTGCACCACCGCGTGACGCACCCAGGGCACCGCCTCGAAGGCCTCGCGTGCGCGGCGCAGGTCCAGCGAGAAGAAGTTGCCGGCCAGGTGCGGCATCGCGTTGGCGCGGATGGTCGCCACGCTGTTGCGCGTCACGTCGCCGTCGATGCGGATCCCGCGCAGCAGGAACACCGGCTGGCGCGCCGCCCACAGTGCGGTCACCGCGGCGATCGCCAGAACGCCCAGCAGCGCCAGCAGCGCCGCGGTGACGTTCATCAGCCGCACGTCGCCGGGCAGGCCGGCGGCGCGGGAGGCGGTGGTGGCGCGGTTGCGGGCCATCGTTCGTTCAACCATCCAGCGCGGCGCTCGCCGCGATGTGCAGGCACAGCTGCTCGTAGCTCATGCCCGCCGCCTTGGCCGACATCGGCACCAGCGAATGCGAGGTCATGCCCGGGCTGGTGTTCATCTCCAGCAGGTAGGGCTTGCGGTCCTTCGCACGCACCATCAGGTCGGCGCGGCCCCAGCCGCGGCAGCCGAGCGCCCGGTAGGCCTCGACGACGATGCGCTGGATCTCGCGCTCCTCGTCGGCCGGCAGGCCACTGGGCACCAGGTACTGGGTGACGTCGGTGAAGTACTTGTTCTGGTAGTCGTAGGCGCCCTCGGGCGCGACGATGCGGATCACCGGCAGCGCGCGCGCGCTGTCGCCCTCGCCGAGCACCGGGCAGGTCAGTTCGTCGCCGTCGATGAACTCCTCGCACAGCACCACGTCGTCGTGCTTGCGCGGCGAGCGCGACGGCGTCCTGCATCTGCGAGTAGCCCTTCACCTTCGTCACACCGATCGACGAACCCTCGTGCGGCGGCTTGACGATCAGTGGCAGGCCCAGTTCGTCGGGCACCTGCACGACACGCTCGCGCGTCTGCGCGGCGCGCGCCAGCGTCACGTACTTCGGTGTCGGCAGGCCGACCGCCTGCCACAGCCGCTTGGTCATCACCTTGTCGATGGCGATCGCCGAGGCCATCACGCCCGAACCGGTGTAGGGGATGTGCAGCAGCTCCAGCGCGCCCTGCACCGTGCCGTCCTCGCCGTGGCGGCCGTGCAGCGCGATGAAGGCGCGCGCAAAGCCCTCGTGCTTCAGCTCGGCCAGCTCACGTTCGGCCGGGTCGAAGGCATGGGCATCGACGCCCTGCGACTGCAGGGCCGCCAGCACGCCGCCGCCGGACATCAGCGAGATCTCGCGCTCGGCCGAACTGCCACCCATGAGCACGGCGACCTTTCCCAGGCTCTTGGGGTCGATGCTCATGATGCGGCTCCCAGCAGTTCCACCACGTGCTGCGCCGTGCTGCCGATCGAGCCGGCGCCCATGGTGATGATCACGTCGCCGTCGCGGGCCTGCGCGGCGATGGCTTGCGGCATGGCGACGATGTCGTCGACGAACACCGGGTCGGTGCGCCCGGCGACGCGTACCGCGCGTGCCAGCGCACGGCCGTCGGCGGCGACGATCGGCGCCTCGCCGGCGGCGTAGACCTCGGCGAGCAGCACCGCGTCGGCGCTGCCCATCACCTTGACGAAGTCCTCGAAGCAGTCGCGCGTGCGCGTGTAGCGGTGCGGCTGGAAGGCCAGCACGATGCGTCGGCCCGGGAAGGCGCCGCGCGCAGCGGCCAGAACGGCCGCCATCTCGACCGGGTGATGGCCGTAGTCGTCGATCAGCGTGAAACGCCCGCCCTCCTTCGCATTGACCTCGCCGTAGCGCTGGAAGCGCCGGCCGACGCCGCGGAACTCGGCCAGGCCCTTGACCACCGGCGCGTCGGGCAGCTCCAGTTCGGTGGCCACCGCGATGGTGGCCAGCGCGTTGAGCACGTTGTGCTCGCCGGGCAGGTTCAGCGTCACCTCGAGGTCGGGCATGCGCACACCGTTGCGGCGCTGCACCGTGAAGCGCATCGTGCCGCCCTCCTGCGCCTGCACGTCGACCGCGCGCACCATGGCGTCCTCGCCGAAGCCGTAGCTGACCAGCGGGCGCGAGATCATCGGCATGATCGAACGCACGCCGGCATCGTCGACGCACAGGATGGCGGCGCCGTAGAAGGGCATGCGGTGCAGGAAGTCGACGAAGGCCTGCTTCAGCTTCGCGAAGTCGTGGCCGTAGGTGTCCATGTGGTCGGCGTCGATGTTCGTGACCACCGCCATCACCGGCATCAGGTTCAGGAACGAGGCGTCGCTCTCGTCGGCCTCGACGACGATGTACTCGCCCGAGCCCAGCCGCGAGTTCGCGCCGGCGGCGTTGAGCTTGCCGCCGATCACGAAGGTCGGGTCGACGCCGGCTTCGGCGAGCACGCTGGTGACCAGCGAGGTGGTCGTCGTCTTGCCATGCGTGCCGGCGATCGCGATGCCCTGCTTCAGCCGCATCAGCTCGGCCAGCATCACCGCACGCGGCACCACCGGAATGCGTTTCGCACGCGCGGCGATGACCTCGGGGTTGTCGCCCTTCACCGCGGTCGAGGTGACCACCGCCTCGGCGCCGGCGATGTGCGCGGCGTCGTGGCCGATCTGCACGCGGATGCCCAGCGAGGCGAGGCGGCGCGAGGTGGCGCTGTCGCTCTGGTCGGAACCCGACACCGCGTAGCCGAGGTTGTGCAGGATCTCGGCGATGCCGCTCATGCCGGCACCGCCGATGCCGACGAAGTGGATGTGCTTGACGGCGTGCTTCATGCGGCCACCAGTCTTTCGATCTCATCGGCGACACGCGCGGCCGCCTTCGGTTTGGCCAGGGAACGCGCCTTGGTCGCCATCGCCAGCAGCGCCTCGCGCGTCAGGCCGGAGAGGATCTCGGCCAGGCGCTTGGGCGACAGTTCGCTCTGCGGCAGGTGCAGGCCGGCGCCCTGAGCGGCCAGCCACTGCGCGTTGTCGCGCTGGTGCGAGGTGGTTCTGACCACCAGCGGCACCAGCACCGACGCGACGCCGGCGGCGCACAGTTCGCTGACCGTCACCGCACCGGCACGGCAGACGATGAGGTCGCAATCGGCCAGGCGCTGTGCCATGTCGTCGATGAAGGGCAGCAGTTCGGCCTCGACACCGGCGCGCTCGTAGCCGGCGCGCACGTCGTCCAGGTTCGCGTTGCCGGTCTGGTGCGTGACCTGCGGACGCTGGCCGATGTCGATCAGCGCCAGCGCCTGCGGCAGCGCGTCGTTGAGCGCTCGCGCGCCCAGGCTGCCGCCGACCACCAGCACACGCAGGCGCCCCGTGCGGCCGACGAAGCGTTGCGCCGGCTCGGGCAGCGCCTCGATCTCGGCACGCACCGGGTTGCCGGTGACCACCGCGTTCTTCACCTTGGCGAGCGTCGCGCCGTCGAAGCCGAAGGCGATGCGGTCGGCCACCGGCAGCAGCGCCTTGTTGCTCATCAGCAATGCCGCGTCGGCGTTGACCAGCACCAGCGGCTTGCCCAGCAGCGAGGCCATCAGCCCGCCGGGGAAGCAGACATAACCACCCATGCCGAGCACCGCACTGGCGCGACGCGCACGCAGGATGCGCAGGCAGGACCCGAATGCCGCCAGCAGGCGCAGTCCGCCGGTCATCGTGTGCAGCAGCCCCTTGCCGCGCAGGCCGCTGAAGGTGATGGTGTCCATCGGGATGCCCGAGGGCGGCACCAGCTTGTTCTCCATGCCGTGCGTGGTGCCCAGCCAGCTGACCGTCCAGCCGCGCGACAGCATCTCGCGCGCCACCGCGAGGCCGGGGATCACGTGCCCGCCGGTGCCGGCGGCCATGACAACGAGGTGGCGCGTCACGATCGCCCCCCTCTCATCATCTGGCGGTTCTCGACGTCGATGCGCAGCACGACCGCCAGCGCGACCAGGTTCATCACGATCGCCGAGCCGCCGTAGCTCATCAGCGGCAGCGTCAGGCCCTTGGTCGGCAGCACGCCGAGGTTGACGCCCATGTTGATGAAGGCCTGGCCGCCGAACCAGATGCCGACGCCCTGCGCATACAGGCCGGCGAACACGCGGTCCAGCGCGATCGACTGGCGGCCGATGTGGAAGATGCGCCGCGTCAGCCAGAAGAACGCGACGATCACGCCGGCCACGCCGATGAAGCCGAGTTCCTCGCCGATCACGGCGAGCAGGAAGTCGGTGTGCGCCTCGGGCAGGTAGTGCAGCTTCTCGACGCTCGAGCCCAGGCCCTGGCCGAAGAACTCGCCGCGGCCGAAGGCGATCAGCGAGTGCGTCAGCTGGTAGGCCTTGCCGAGCGCGTACTCCGGGTCCCAGGGGCGCAGGTAGGCGAAGATGCGCTCGCGCTTCTCGGGGCTCGACGCGATCACCAGCACGAAGGAGCCGACCAGCACCGCGCCGCTGAGCAGGAACATGCGGCCGTTGACACCGCCGAGGAACAGGATGCCCATCGAGATGATGGCCACCACCATGAAGGCGCCCATGTCGGGCTCGCGCAGCAGCAGGAAGCCGGTGAAGCCCAGCGCCACCGCCATCGGCCAGACAGCGCGAACGAAGTTCTCCTTCACGTCCATCTTGCGCGTCATGTAGCTGGCGGCGTACATCGCCATCGCCACCTTGGCCAGTTCGCTGGGCTGGAAGTTGATGAAGCCGAGCGGGATCCAGCGCCGCGAGTTGTTGACCACCTTGCCGATGAAGGGCACCAGCACCAGCACCAGCAGCACCAGCGCGGCGACGAACAGCCACGGCGCCACCTTCTCCCACACCGCCACCGGGATCTGCACCACGACGAGCGCGGCCAGCACCGCGATGCCGATCTGCATCGCGTGTCGGGTCAGGAAATGCGTGTTGGCGTAGCGCGCGAACTTCGGGCTGTCGGGCAGCGCCACCGAGGCGCTGTAGACCATCACCAGGCCGAGCGCGAGCAGGCCGACGACGACCCAGACCAGTGCCTGGTCGAAGCCGAGCAGGCGCGGCGGCTGGCCGCTGCCGACGTTGATCCAGTCGCGCACCGGCACCGGCCGGCCGTCGTCCTTCTTCTTGCGCCCGGCCAGCCAGGCGGCGATGCGTTCGCGCCAGCCCTGCCAGGGCGAACGGGCGAGCACGCTGCTCATGCCGAGACCTCCCCGCGGTCGGCGGCGATCGCTTGCACCGTGGCGACGAACACCTCGGCACGGTGTGCATAGTTGCGGAACATGTCCAGGCTGGCGCAGGCCGGGCTGAGCAGCACCGCGTCGCCGGCGTGGGCCCGCTCGAAGCTCCAGCGCACGGCAGCTTCCAGCGTGTCGTGGCGCTGCAGCGGCAGCGCCAGGCCGGCCAGCGCCTGCTCGATGCGCTCGGCGTCGCGGCCGATGGTGGCGACCGCGCGCCCATGGCGCTCGACCGGCGCGCGCAGCGGCGCGAAGTCCTGGCCCTTGCCGTCGCCGCCGAGGATGACCACCAGCTTCGCCGGCGCCTTGTCGGCCCCCAGGCCGTCGAGCGCTGCGACCGTCGCGCCGACGTTGGTGCCCTTGCTGTCGTCGAAGGCGTCGACACCGTCGACAGTGAGCACGAATTCGACCCGGTGCGGCTCGCCGCCGTACTCGCGCAGGCCGTGCAGCATCGGCGCCAGCGGGCAGCCGATCGCGGTGGCCAGCGCCAGCGCGGCCAGCGCGTTGGCGGCGTTGTGGCGGCCGCGCACGCGCAGCGCGTCGGCCGGCATCAGGCGCTGGATGTGCAGTTCCTCTTCGACCTCGCCCTTGCCGCGCTTGATCGTCTCGTCGGCCTCCATCGCGCGCACCAGCCAGGCCATGCCGTTCTCGCTGCACAGGCCGAAGTCGCCGGGGCGGGTCGGCTCGCCGAGGCCGAAGCGGATCACGTTGCGCTCGATCGGCTTCGCGCCGCGCCCTTTCTGCGGGATGGGCTCGGGCACCAGCTTCTCGACCGCCGGATCGTCGCGGTTGATGACCATGACGGCGGTCTTGCCGAACACACGCGCCTTGGCGGCGACATAGGCCGCCATCGAGCCGTGCCAGTCGAGGTGGTCTTCGGTGATGTTGAGCACCGTCGCCGCGTCGGGTTCGAAGCCCTTGGCCTCGTCGAGCTGGAAGCTGGACAGTTCCAGCACCCAGACCTCGGGCAGCGGCTGCGGCTCGTCCTCGCGCGCCGCAGCGTCCAGCGCCTCGGCCAGCGTCTGCAGCATGGTCGGGCCGATGTTGCCGGCCATGGCGACGCGCTTGCCGGCACGTTCGACCAGCAGCGCCGTCATCGCCGTCGTCGTGGTCTTGCCGTTGGTGCCGGTGATGGCCAGCAAGCCTCGGTGCATAAGCCTGCGCTTCCTTCAGGTCGGCAAGCGCACGCGCGAACAGTTCGAGTTCGCCCTGCACCAGCACGCCGGTTTCGGCTGCGCGTGCCAGCGGGCCGGCAATGCGCGGGTCGTTCGGTGCGAGGCCGGGGCTCTTCAGGATCAGCTTGATGCCGGCGAAGGCTTCGTCCGTCAGCGCGCCGCGCAGGCGCTGCGCCTGCGGCAGCGCATCGGCCAGCGCCGCATCCTGCGGCGCGTTGTCGCGCGAGTCCCAGACGCGCACGCGCGCACCGTGGCGCGCGCACCAGCGTGCCATCGCCAGCCCCGATTCGCCGAGGCCGAGCACGAGCACGTCGATGTCGTTCAGGTAGTTCATCAACGCAGCTTCAAGCTCGCCAGCCCGACCAGGCACAGCAGCATGGTGATGATCCAGAAGCGCACGACGACCTGCGTCTCCTTCCAGCCCGACTTCTCGAAGTGGTGGTGCAGCGGCGCCATCTTCAGGATGCGCCGGCCCTCGCCGTACTTCTTCTTCGTGTACTTGAACCAGCTGACCTGCGCCATCACCGACAGCGCCTCCAGCACGAACACGCCGCCCATGATCCCGAGCACGATCTCCTGCCGGGTGATGACGGCGATGGTGCCCAGCGCGCCGCCCAGCGACAGCGCACCGACGTCGCCCATGAAGACCTGCGCCGGGTGGGTGTTGAACCACAGGAACGCCAGGCCGGCGCCGGCCATCGCGGCGCAGAAGATCAGCAACTCGCCGGCACCGGGGATGTAGGGGAACAGCAGGTACTTGCTCCACACCGCGTTGCCGGTCACGTAGGCGAACACGCCGAGCGCCGAGCCGACCATCACCACCGGCATGATGGCCAGGCCGTCGAGGCCGTCGGTCAGGTTGACCGCGTTGCTCGCGCCGACGATCACGAAGTAGGTCAGCGCGATGAAGCCGAACACACCCAGCGGGTAGCTGATGGTCTTGAAGAAGGGCACGATCAGGTCGGCCTTGGGCGGCAGGTCGTTGCTGAAGCCGCTCTGCACCCAGCGCAGGAACAGCTCCAGCACGCGCAGGTTGGAGGTCTCCGAGACGCTGAAGGCGAGGTAGAGCGCTGCGATCAACCCGATCACCGACTGCCAGAAGTACTTCTCGCCCGAGCGCATGCCCTCGGGGTTCTTCTGCACCACCTTGCGCCAGTCGTCGACCCAGCCGATCGCGCCGAAGCCCAGCGTCACCAGCAGCACGATCCAGACGAAGCGGTTGCTCCAGTCGAACCACAGCAGCGTCGACACCGCGATGCCGATCAGGATCAGCACGCCGCCCATGGTCGGCGTGCCGCTCTTGGCCAGGTGCTGCTGAATGCCGTACTCGCGGATCGGCTGGCCGATCTTCAGCTCGGTCAGGCGGCGGATCACCCAGGGGCCGAAGGCCAGGCCGATCAGCAGCGCGGTCATCGCTGCCATCACCGCGCGGAAGGTCAGGTACTGGAAGACGCGGAAGAAGCCGAACTCCGGCGACAGCGTCTGCAGCCATTGAGCGAGGCTAAGCAGCATGGCCGCCTCCTTCCGCGAGCGCGGCGACGACCCGCTCCATCTTCATGAAGCGCGAACCCTTGACGACGATGGATGCGGCCGCCGGCGCCTCGCCCAGCGCCGCGATCAGCGCCGGCGCGTCGGCGAAGTGGCGCGCGCCGGGGCAGGCCGTGGCGGCATGCCGCATCAGCTCGCCGGCGACCCAGACCTGCTCGATGCCGCGTTGCTTCGCGTAGGCGCCGACCTCGGCGTGGAAGGCCGGGCCCTGGTCGCCGACCTCGCCCATGTCGCCGAGCAGCAGCCAGCGCGGGCCGGGCAGACCGGCGAGCACGTCGATGGCGGCGCGCACCGAGTCCGGGTTGGCGTTGTAGCTGTCGTCGACCAGGGTGACCCGGCGTCCGCCGCGCACGATGGCCTTCAGCTGCGACCGGCCCTTGACCGGCTCGAAGGCTTGCAGACCGCGCACCACCGCATCGAGCGGGCAGCCGGCAGCCAGCGCGCAGGCGGTGGCCGCCAGCGCGTTGCGCACGTTGTGCTCGCCGGCGACCCGCAGCGCCAGCGTGGTCGCGCCGGCCGGCGTCTTCAGCAGCAGCGACCAGTGGTCGCCCTGCCACGTGGCCCGGCCGCTGACTTCCGCCTCGCCGTCGGCGCCGAAGCGCATCAGGCGGCGGCTGCCGGCCAGCTCGCGCCACAGCGGCGCATGTTCGTCGCGGGCCGGGAACACCGCCGTGCCGTTGACCGGCAGCGCAGCGAATACGCTGCCGTTCTCGCGCGCCACCGCCTCGACGCTGGCCATGAACTCCTGGTGCTCGCGCTGCGCGTTGTTGACCAGCGCGACGGTGGGCGCAGTGGTCGCCGCCAGCTGGGCGATCTCGCCCGGGTGGTTCATGCCCAGCTCGACCACCGCGGCACGGTGCCACTGATCGTCGTTCTGGCGCAGGCGCAGCAGCGTCAGCGGCACACCGATGTGGTTGTTGAAGTTGCCTTCGGTGGCCAGCGCGGCGTCGCCGACCCAGGCGCGCAGGATGCTGGCGGTCATCTGCGTGACCGTGGTCTTGCCGTTGCTGCCGGTCACCGCGATCAGCGGCAGCGTGTGGCGCGCACGCCAGCCGCCGGCGAGCTGCAGCAGCGCAGCGCCGCTGTCGGCCACTTCCAGCCCGGGCAGGCCAGCAGCCACCAGGCCGCGTTCGACCAGTGCCGCCGCCGCGCCAGCGGCCTTGGCCTGGGCGAGGAAGTCGTTGGCATCGAAGCGCTCGCCACGCAGCGCGACGAACAGGTCGCCGGCGCGCAGGCTGCGCGTGTCGGTGTGCACACGCGCTATGGTCAGCGACGGGTCGCCGACCAGCGTCGCTTCGGGCAGCAGCGAGTACAGCCTCGCCAGCGTCGTCATGCTCATGAGCGTGCCTCCAGCGCGAAGTGCGCCTCGGCGATGTCGGAGAACGGCTGCTTGACGCCGGCGATCTCCTGGTAGTCCTCGTGGCCCTTGCCCGCCAGCAGGATCACGTCGTTGGCCGCGGCTTCCCGCACGGCCGTGACGATCGCCTTGCGGCGGTCCTCGATCACCTTGACGCGCTCCTGGCTGCCGGCCAGGCCGGCGACGATCTGCAGCAGGATGAAGGCCGGCGATTCGTGGCGCGGGTTGTCGCTGGTCAGCACGACCTGGTCGGCCAGGCGCTGGGCGATCGCGCCCATCAGTGGGCGCTTGGCGCTGTCGCGGTTGCCGCCGCAGCCGAACACGACCCACAGCCGGCCGCCACGCTGCTGAGCGAACGGCCGCAGCGCCTGCAGCGCCTTGTCCAGCGCGTCGGGCGAATGGGCGTAGTCGACCACCACCTCGGGCCCGGGCCGCGCGGCCTCGACCCGCTGCATGCGGCCGGGCACCGGCGTCAGCACCGCGCAGGCGGCGGCGGCGTCGGCCAGCGGCACACCCAGCGCACGCAGGCCACCGATCACCGCCAGCAGGTTGGAGACGTTGTACTCGCCGATCAGCGTGCTGCGCACTGCGGCCTTCGCCGCGCCCTCGACCACGTCGAAGGCCAGGCCGCCGTCGCGGTAGGCGATCGCCTCGGCGCGCAGGCGCGCGCTCTGGCGCAGCGAGTAGGTCCAGGCCTCGGGGCCGCGCAGTTGCGCGACGATCTCCTCGCCCTTCGGGTCGTCGAGGTTGATCACGGCGGCGCGCAGACCCGGCCAGTCGAACAGCGCACGCTTGGCCTCCCAGTAGGCGGCCATGCTGCCGTGGAAGTCGAGGTGGTCCTGCGTGAAGTTGGTGAACAGCGCGACGGTGATGCGCGTGCCGGCCAGGCGTTGCTCGACCAGACCGATCGACGAGGCTTCGATCGCGCAGGCGGCGAAGCCGTCGTCGACGAAGCGCCGCAGCGCCAGCTGCAGCGTCACCGGGTCGGGGGTGGTCAGGCCGGTGGCTTGCAGACCTTCCGGCGGTTCGCCCCCCGACGCGCCCTGGCGCGGCGGTTCACCAATCCCCAGGGTGCCGACCACGCCGCAGCGCCGCCCCAGGTGGCGCAGCGCCTGCGCAGTCCACCAGGCGGTCGAGGTCTTGCCGTTGGTGCCGGTGGTCGCGACCACCTGCAGTGCTTCGCTCGGCTGCTGCCAGAACGCCGCGGCGATCTCTCCGGTGTGCGCCTTCAACCCGGCCAGCACAGCCACCGGCGCACCGGTGGCGAAGTCGAAGGCCTCGAGACCGTCGGCCTCGACCAGGCAGGCCACGGCGCCCGCGGCCAGCGCGGCCTTGACGTACTGGCGGCCGTCCAGCGCGTGGCCGGGCCAGGCGATGAAGGCGTCGCCCGGCTGCACACGACGGCTGTCGGTGGTCAGCGCGCGCACGCCGCGCCGCGCCAGCCAGTCGCCGGCGGCGCGGATGTCGGGCAGGTGCTGCAGCGCCATCAGTAGCTCTCCGCCACGACGGGCACGTCGCGCGCGACGATCTGCGACTTGACGTCCAGGTCGGGCTGCACCGCCATCGAGCGCAGCGTCTGCTGCACCACCTGGCTGAACACCGGCGCGGCGACGTCGCCACCGAAGAACTTGCCGGCGCGCGGCTCGTCGATCATCACCGCGACGACGATGCGCGGCTTGTCGGCCGGCGCCATGCCGACGAACCAGCCGCGGTGACGGTCCTGCGCGTAGCGCTTCTCCTTGTCCAGCCACTTGCGCGAGGTGCCGGTCTTGCCGGCCACCGAGTAGCCGGGCACCTGCGCCTTCAGCGCGGTGCCGCCCGGCTGGGTGACCATCGCCAGCATCTTGCGCACCGCCTTCGCTGTCTGCGGCGACACCACCTGCTGGCGCACCTGCGGTTCGACCGGGTCACCGTCGGGCGGCAGCACCAGCGACAGCGGCACCATGTCGCCGTCGCGCGCGAACACGGTGTAGGACTGCGCCAGCTGCATCAGCGACACCGACACGCCGTAGCCGAACCCGACCGTCGCCTGGTCGATCGGCCGCCAGGCGGTGTGCGAGCGCAGCTTGCCGGTGACGCGACCGGGGAAGTCGATCTGCGGCTTCTGGCCGAAGCCGACGCGGGTGTACATGTCCCAGATCTCGCGCGCCGGCATGGTCATCGCCATCTTCGCGGTGCCGACGTTGCTCGACTTCTGCACGATCTGCTCGACGGTCATCATCGGCTGCGAGTGCTCGTCGGTGATCGGCAGCCCGGTGATGAAGAGCTGGCGCGGCGTCACCAGCACGTCGCTGGGCCGGAAGCGCCCCGACTCGACGGCCAGCGCGGCGATGAAGGGCTTCATCGTCGAGCCCGGCTCGGCGGTGTCGACCAGCGCGAGGTTGCGTCGCGCGCTGGCCGGGCTGCCGCCACGCTGGCCCGGTACGAAACTCGGGTAGTTGGCCATCGCCAGCACACCGCCGGTCTGCGCGTCCAGCACCACCACGCTGCCGCTGGCGGCGCGGTGCTCGGCGACCGCGTCGCGCACACGCTGGTAGGCGTAGAACTGGATCTTCGAGTCGATGGTCAGGCGCAGGTCGCGGCCGTCGACCGGCGCGACGCTGTCGCCGATGTCCTCGACGACACGGCCGAGCCGGTCCTTGATGACACGACGTGTGCCGTCGGTGCCGGCCAGCTCGCGCTCGTGGGCGAATTCGACACCCTCCTGGCCGCGTTCGTCGGCGTTGGTCGAACCGACCACGTGCGCGGCCGACTCGCCCTCGGGGTACTTGCGCTTGTACTCGCGCACCTGGTGCACGCCCTTCAGGCCCAGCGCCGCGACGTCCTTGCCGACCTGTTCCTCGGCCTGGCGGCGCAGCCAGACGAAGTTCGGGTTCTTCTCCAGCTTGTCGTCGAGCTCGGCGGCCGTCATGCCCAGCACCTTGGCGAGCGAACGCTTCTGCGCCCGGTCGGCCTCGAAGTCCTTGGGAATCACCCAGATCGACGGCGCCGGCACGCTGACGGCGAGGATCTGGCCGTTGCGGTCGAGGATGCGGCCGCGGCTGGCCGGCAGGTCGAGCTGGCGCGCGAAGCGGATCTCGCCCTGCTTCTGGAAGAAGTCGTTGCCCAGCACCTGGATGTACAGCGCGCGGCCGATCAGCACGAGGAAGCTCGCGGCGACCATGCCGACGACGAACTTCGAACGCCACGGCGGCGTCTTCGAGGCCAGCAGCGGGCTGGTCGAGTAGGCGACGCTGCGCGCCGGCAGCGCGCCGCTGCGCGAGCGCACCGGGTTGCTGCCGTCGCGGCGGAACAGGCGGCCGAGCTTCATCGTGCGCCTCCGGCGGCCGGCGCCGAAGCCGCGGCCGCGTAGGTCACGTACTGCGTCACCGCCGGCGTCGCGTTGCGCATCGCCAGGCGTTCGCGGGCGAGGCGCTCGACCTTCAGCGGCGTGGCCTGCGCCTGGCGCTCGGCCTGCAGGCGCTCGTGCTCGGTGTCCAGCGCCTTCTCCTCGTTGCGCGCGGCGTCGAGCTCGGCGTAGAGGCGGCGGGCGTCGTAGGACACCCGCACCAGGTAGACGCTGCTGGCCAGCAGCACCAGGAACAGCAGCACGTTCAAGCGGTTCATGTCTGCCCCCCGCGCGTCGGGTACGACGCACGGCCCCCCGAGGGGGCCTCGCCCGCCTTGGGACGGCCCGGCGGCGGGCTCGATGCCGCCACCTCGGTGCGCTCGGCCACGCGCATCACCGCCGAGCGCGAGCGCGGGTTGGCGCGCACCTCGGCGTCGGACGGCTTGACCCGGCCCAGCGACTTCAGCCGGTGCGGCTTCTCCGGCGCGAAGGGCGCGCGGCGATCGACCTCGCTGCGGCTCTCGCGCGCGATGAAGGTCTTCACGATGCGGTCTTCCAGCGAGTGAAAGCTGATCACGACCAGGCGTCCCGAGGGCTGCAGCAGTTCGACGCCGGCGCTCAGCCCCTGTTCGAGCTCCTCAAGCTCGGCGTTGACGTGAATCCGAAGGCCTTGAAATGTGCGCGTTGCAGGGTCCTGGCCCGGTTCGCGGGTCTTGACCGCACGAGCCACGACTTCGGAAAGCTCCCCTGTGGTTCGAACAGGGTGCCCGCCTTCGCGCCGAGCAACAAGCGCCTTTGCAATCGGTACAGCAAACCGTTCTTCCCCATGATCACGGATCACCTCTGCGATAAGGCGCTCATCGGCGCGGGCCAGGAAATCCGCCGCGCTCTCCCCTCGCGTCGGGTCCATGCGCATGTCCAGCGGCGCATCGAAGCGGAAGCTGAAGCCGCGCACCGGGTTGTCGATCTGCGGCGAGCTGACGCCCAGGTCGAGCAGCAGTCCGTGAATGCCCGTCACGCCCAGCGTGGCGAGGATGTCCTTCATCGCGCCGAAGCGGCTGTGGTGGATGCTGAAGCGCGGATCGGCGATGCCCGAGCGCGCCGCCGCCACGGCCTCCGGATCGCGGTCGAAGGCGATCAGCCGGCCACGCGGCGACAGCCGTGCCAGCAGCGCGCGCGAGTGCCCGCCACGGCCGAAGGTGCCGTCGACGTACACACCGTCCGGCGTGGTCAGGAGCGAATCGATCGCTTCGGCCAGCAGGACAGTGGTGTGTTGCCATTCGCTGCCGCTGTCCATCAGAGGATAAAGTTGCGGACCGACTCGGGCATCGGCGTGGAGCGCACCGTCGATTCCTGCTCGAGGTAACGCCGCTTGTCCCACATCTCCAGGCAACTGCCCATGCCCAGCATGTACACGTCGCGCGAGAGGTCTGCGTACTCCTTCAGCGCGGGCGCGATCAGCATGCGCGACGAGCCGTCGAGCTCGACCTCGGTGGCGTTGCCGAGGAACAGCCGCCGCCAGCCGATCGACTCCATCGGCAGCGCCATCACGCGCGCAGCGAAGTCGTCCCATGCCGCCGGCGGGAACACCAGCAGGCAGCCGTCGGGGTGCTTGGTGATCGTCAGCTTCGTCGCGCCCAGCGTGGACAGGACCTCGCGATGGCGTGCGGGCATGGCCACACGCCCTTTCACGTCCAAGGTCAGATCCGCCGGGCCCTGAAAGCCGAGATTCGCCACAAAAACCCACTAAAGTGCACTTTGCGCCACTTTAGCGGCTGGGTCATGGGCGCGTCAACGAAGTTGTAAAGAAAAATCAGTGAAATCAATCACTTAGCGCCATCTTTTGAGGCAGTGTCGCGCAATATCTCGTTCAAAAACAAAGACCTGCGCGTTGCACTGAAAGTGAACACTGAGGTTCGGGCGAATTGGGCGTCACGCGGCGCGTGAGGCTCGACGCGGCGGTCCGAGCCCCACGCTGCAGGTCAAGTCGATCGCGAGGGTTCGCGATCGCAGCCCGCGTCAGGGCTGAATCGGGGTGCTCGTCGGCGTTTCCGCCGCCGCCAGCCGCGACACTGCCCCGGCACGCGAGGCACGCGGCGTGTCCGCGCCATCGGCGATCAGATCGGCAGTGCCTTGCCCGACGATGACGTACAACGGGAAGCCCGGGACCCGCTGGTAGGCCACGGCGCGTTCGACGCCGTCGCGGGGCGAACGCGAGACGAGATCACCGCCCATCGGCCGGGCCGCGACCGCGGCCTTCAGGGCCGCCGAGACGTTGGCGCTTCCCAGCCCCTCGTTCGACAGACCTTCCGTCGTGACACGGGCGATCAACGACAGGTCGGCGCTGCGCAGCGCGACGATGCCGTCCTGGCCGAGCGGGACACTGGCGAGGCGTCGCGCGAAGTACTCGCTGCCCAGGGTGGCGTGCACCGTGCCCGCGAACTGGCCGTTCGGCGAGCGCAGCGGCCGCGCGATCGAGACACCCCACTTGCCGCTGACCCGGCCGACCCACGGCCCGGAGACGACCGGCAGGTCCGACGGGCCGGAGCTCCGAGCCGCGATGAAGAAGTCGCGATCGGCCAGATTGACCGGCGGCGCATCCTTCGCAATCCCCATGCGCACGTTGCCGTCGGCGTCGCAGACCAGCAGGGCGTCGGCGTCCAGCAGGCCGGCGCGCAGATCGGGCAGTTCGACCGCCAGCGCGCTGCCGTCCACGAGGCCCCGCTGCGGGGCGCGCTCGAAGGCCGCGACCGAGGACTTCAGGACGCCGTCGACGCGCACCAGATCGCTGTGCACCCCCTGCGCCAGCGCCAGCGCCACGGTGGAGACGGCTTCCCGGGCGCGCGTTTGCTCGGCCTGGTTGCTCTCGCTGCGCCACTTGACGACCAGGAAGGTCAGCACGAGGGTCAGGACCACGTTGCCGATGGCCAGCCACTTGGCCACGTTGCGGATGGCGAACCTCGAAGGCGGCGCTGGGGTGCTCATGTTCAAGCGCAATGTCTGCGTTTGCCTGGCGCGATTGTGCCCGCTGGCGAGGCCGCGCGTGCTGACCCGGTCCTCGGCCGGAACGCGAGCGCCGCGGCTCAGCGTCTCGGATCGAGCGTGGCCGGGAACAGGTCCTCGGCGGCCGACGGGCCGGCGGCGAGGCGCTGGCGCAGCCAGTCGGCCAGTGCATCGGCCGGCATCGGGCGGGCGAACAGGAAGCCCTGCAACTCGTCGCACAGGCTGTCGCGCAGCAGTGCCGCCTCGGCCTCGCGCTCGACCCCCTCGGCGACCACCTTCAGGCCCAGCGTGTGGCCGAGGCCGATGATCGCCATCGTGATGGCGCGGTCGGTTGGGTCGGCCAGCATGCGGTGCACGAAGCCACGGTCGATCTTCAGCTTGTCGATCGGCAGCCGGTTCAGGTAGGCCAGGCTCGAGTAGCCGGTGCCGAAGTCGTCGATCGACAGCTTGACGCCCAGCGCACGCAGCGCGTGCATCTGGCGCAGGTGGCCCTCGGCGTCGCTCATCACCATCGATTCGGTCAGCTCGAGCTCGAGCTGACCGGTCGGCAACCGGTGGCGGTGCAGGCAGCCGGAGACAAGATCGGGCAGCCCGGCCTCGCGCAACTGCAGCGCCGACAGGTTGATCGACACGCCGAAGAAGGGCAGCTGCTGCTCGCGCCAGCGCGCCGCCTGCCGGCAGGCTTCTTCGATGACCCATTGGCCGAGCCGCACGATCAGCCCGGTCTCCTCGAGCACGGCGATGAACTCGCCCGGCGCGACCAGGCCGCGGGTCGGGTGCGCCCAGCGCAGCAGGCCCTCGACGCCGCACAGCGTGCCGCGGGTGGCGTCCAGGCGCGGCTGCCAGTGCAGCACGAACTGCTGCAGGTCGACGGCGCGACGCAGATCGCTCTCGAGCTGCAGGCGGGCCTGCGCCCGCTCGGTCATCTCGGCAGTGAAGAACTGCGCGCCGTCGCGGCCGGCCGCCTTGGCCTGGTACATCGCCGTGTCGGCGTGGCGCATCAGCGTGTCCAGGTCGGTGGCATCGTCGGGGAACACGGCCACGCCGAGGCTGCACGACACGCTCAGCTCGACGCCGTCGACGAAGTGCGGCGTGCGCACGCAGGGGATCAGCCGGCCCTGGACGATCTGCACGATCTCGTCGTGGTGGTGGATGTTGCCGAGCACGACGACGAACTCGTCGCCGCCGAGGCGGCTGACGGTGTCGCCCTCGCGCACCGCGTCGAGCAGCCGGCGCGACACCGAGCGCAGCAGGGCGTCGCCGACATGGTGGCCGAGCGAGTCGTTGATGTCCTTGAAGCGGTCGAGGTCGATGAACATCACCGCCACCATCGTGCCGTTGCGCCGCGCCTGCTGCAGCGCCAGGCGCAGCCGCTCGGTGCACGAGGCCCGGTTCGGCAGTTCGGTCAGCACGTCGTGCTCCGCGAGGTAGCGGATGCGCGCCTCGGTCGCCTTGCGGTCGGTGATGTCGACCGAGATGATGATGGTGTGCGACGGCGCACCGTCGGCCTCGCGCACCGCACTGGCCATCACCCAGGCCGGGTAGCTGCTGCCATCGCGACGTCGCACCGCGAGTTCACCGCTCCAGCTGCCGCGCAGCTGCACCGACTGGCGCATCGCCTCGACCGCGCCGGCGGAGCGGCTGCCGTCGAGGAACATGTCCGGGGTCTCGCCGATCGCGTCGGCCAGGTCGTGGCCGGTGGCGCGCGTGAAGGCCTGATTGATGGTCAGGATGCGGCCGGCACCGTCGATGATCAGGATGCCCTCGCTGGACGCCTGGAAGACCTTGGCCCACAGCTCCAGGCGGCGCTCCATCACCTTCAGGTGGTTGATCGGCGTGAACGCGGTCAGCACCGCGTCCTGGCCTTCGAAGCGCACCCGCCGCGCCGACAGCACCGCCCAGGCCGGCTCGGCGCCGGCACGCCAGCGCACCTCGAACTCGTCGACGCGGTCGCGGTCGGCGAGCTGCTGGAAGAAGCGTGCACGCACCGGCGAATCGAGCCCGGCGCGCCAGGGGTCGGTGCGGTGGCCGGCCAGCCAGGCTTCGGCCGGCGGGTTGGCGTGCAGCACCTGGTGGCCGGGGATCGCGGTGACGACCAGCGCGATCGGCGTCGACTCGACCAGCGCACGCTGTGCCTCGGCCGCACGCGCCGAGGCGGCGAGTTCCTTCTGCCGCTCGCGCTCGACGTCGAGCTGGTCGAGCATCTCGTTGAAGGCCACCACCAGGCGGCCGATCTCGTCGCCGCTGCGCCAGTGCGCGCGCGCCGAATGGTCGCCGGTGCGGCGCACCGTGTCGGCGACGCCGGCCAGGTGCGACAGCGGCCGCGAGATCGCCCGCGCGACCATCGTGACGATGGTCAGGATCACGCCGAGCAGCATCAGCGCCGTGCCCAGGTGCAGCCACATGCGCTTGAACAGGCTGTCGATGCGCTGCTCCAGCAGGGCATCCAGCGCCTCGCCGCTGGCCAGCCAGCTGCGTTGTGCCTGATCGATCAGGGCCAACTGCGCGGCCTGCAGCGGCGTCGGCGCAGCCGCGCCGATGCCGGTGTCGACGATGCTGCGCGAGGCGCTGCGGAACGCCTCGATGGCACGCGCCAGCTCGTCCAGCGGCGCATGCAGCCGCGCCGCCAGCGCCGCGCCGCCGGCCGCCAGCGCCTCGGACTGGTCCTGGCGGATCGCTTGCGCGATCGCGTCGAGCCGGCCTTCGAGGATCAGGTAGCGGGTCTTCTCGTTGCTGACCGCGGCGCCGACCGCGCCGGCCTCGGCGGCGCGCTGGCCCATCGCCTGCACGATGTCGAGCAGCTCGATGTAGCGCGTCACCACCAGCGACATCGTGTAGTAGCTGTCGAGGTCGGGGTCGAGGATCAGGTTGGACTGGTTGCCGACGCGCACCAGCACGTCACGGCCGTGGCCGAGGGCCTCGCCGATCGCCTCGGCGCGCTGCGGTGCGTCGGCGGCCACCCCGACACGCTGCAGCGAGCCCGCCAGCGTGGTGCTGACCTCGGCGCTGCGCATGCCGGCGCCATGGGCCTGCTCGGCCTGCGCCACGGTGGTCTGCCAGCGCTGTGCATCCGCGGCCGACGCCGCCGGCCGCGCGCCCAGGCGGGCCGCCTCGACGAAGACGTCGCGCACCTCGACGATGTAGGCGTTGCCCTGCAGTTCCTTGCGCGCGAAGTCGATCGCGATGTACTTCTCGTTGATCAGGATGCTGCTGACGTAGATCACCGCCGACAGGTCGAGCAGGTAGATCAGCATCAGCTTGCGGCTGACGCTGAGCCGGGCAAGCAGTCGGGACGGGAGGTGGCGCATCGCGGCGATCATGTCCGTGCTGCGCGCATGCAAGCGGCGAGCCACGGCAACGCCACGAGGCAGCGTGAACTATGCCCGTGGAACGCCCGCGCCTCAGGCAGATGCCGCCGGCGATCAGGCCGCAGCCACCACCTTGGTGCGGAAGATGCGCACCGCTTCGGTCACCACCTCGGCCTGCCCGCTCAGCGAGCTGGACGTCGCCGCCAGTTCCTCGACCATCGCCGCGTTCTGCTGCGTCAGCGTGTCGAGGTTGGCGACGGCCGCGTTGACCTGCACGACACCGCTGGACTGCTGCTCCGAGGCCATGCTGATGTCGCTGACCAGCTGCGTCACGCGCCGCACCGCCTCGAGCGTCTGCTGCACGGTCGCGCCGGTGTCGGCGACCAGCCTGGTGCCCGACTCGACCTTGTTCGCCGAATCCTCGATCAATGCCTTGATCTCGCGTGCCGCCGCACTGGTGCGCTGGGCGAGGTGGCGCACCTCGGCAGCGACCACCGCGAAACCGCGCCCCGCCTCGCCGGCCCGCGCCGCCTCGACGGCCGCATTCAGCGCGAGGATGTTGGTCTGGAACGAGATGCCGTCGATCACGCCGATGATCTCGGCGATGCGGCCGGAGGACTGGCGGATCTCGGCCATGCGCCGTGTCGCATCGTCGGCGGCACTGCCGCCGCGCCGTGCCACCTCGCTGGCCTGCTGTGCCAGCGCGGCCGCGCTGCGCGATGCGTCGGCGTTCTGGCGGATGGTCGCGGTGATCTGCTCCAGCGCCGCCGCCGTCTGCTGCAGGTTGCTGGCCTGCGACTCGGTGCGCGAGCTGAGGTCGAGGTTGCCGCCGGCGATCTCGCGCGAGGCAGTGTGGATGCCGTCGACCTCGCGGCGCACGTCGCCGACGATGGCCTGCAGGTTGACGTTCATCTGCGCCAACCCGCGCATCAGTTCGCCGACCTCGTCGAGCCGTGCGACCGCGCCGGCGCTCTGCGTCAGGTCGCCGGCAGCGAGCCGGTTCGCGGTGTCGCTGGCCTGGGCAAAGGGCGCGACGGCCATTGCACGCAACCCCAGGCCGGTGAGCACGGCGGCCAGCGCGCCGACGGCGAGTTCTGTCCACAGCGGCGCGCCGCTCAGCACCGCGGCCGCGGCCACCGCCAGCGGCCCTGCCGCGGCGGCCAGGCCGATGCGGGCGCCGAAGCCCGGGCGCAGACGCGCGGCCAGCCAGCCGGCGAGCGTGTTCCTGCGCAGTTCGCCCCGGTGCAGCACGGTCACGATGCGGCCGGCCTGTGCTTCGGCGCGCATGCCGGCGTACAGGGCCTCGGCGGCGTCGACCTCGGCGCGCGCCGGTCTGGTCCGCACCGACATGTAGCCGGTGATGCGCCCGTCTTCCTTGACCGGCGTGACATTGGCGCGCACCCAGTAGTGGTCGCCGTTCTTGCGCCGGTTCTTCACCACCGCGGTCCAGGGCTGGCCGCTCTCCAGCGTCGCCCACATGTCCCGAAAGGCCTCGGCCGGCATGTCCGGGTGGCGGATCAGGTTGTGCGGCTGGCCGATCAGTTCCTCGCGGCTGTAGCCGCTGGCAGCGATGAAGCCCGGGTTGCAGTAAGTGATCCGGCTCTTCAGATCGGTCGTCGAGACCAGCGTGGCGCCATCCTCGATGAGGTGTTCACGCCGGGTGACCGGGCCTGTGTTTCGCATGTACCGCTCCTGCGACGGCGATCGCCGCGCCAGGAAATTCTCGGCATGCCCTGCGTCGACTGAAGACCTGAACGGGCCCACGAATGGGCCGCAAATCCAGTCGCGTCACATGGATTTGCGCTAGATCAAAGGCACGCCGATCAGCCAGGCATGGCCGAGCTTCACGAACAGCGCGTAGACCAGCAGCCCGCCGACGACGGCGATCACATCGTTGAAGCGCCCGGCCGGTGCGCCGGGCAACGGGCGCTGCACACGCCGCTTCATCGAGATGCGGTCGGCCACCGCCCAGGCGAGGAAGCCGCCGAACAGCAGCACGTCGGCGAGGTTGCCGTTGGCCAGCAGGTGCGCGGTGGCCCACAGCTTGGTGGCCAGCAGCATCGGGTGCCTGGCCATCGTCTTGATGCGCCCGGGCAGGTAGGCAGCCAGCAGCAGAACGAACACCGGCAGCATCAGCAGCAGCGCGACGTGGCGCAGCGCCAGCGGCGGCGTGTACAGCACGATCGGCGCCTGGCGCGCCTGGCCATAGCCGATCACCAGCAGCACGAAGCCGGCGATCGACAGCAGCGTGTAGAGGCCCTTCCACGGCTTCTCGCCGAGGCGCGCCGCCTGCGCATCGCGCCACTGCGGCGCGACGATGGACACCGAGTGCACACCGAGGAAGATCAGCAGGCCGAGGATCAGCAGGGTCATGGCACGCATCCGGCAGTCGGGATGCGCGCGAGTCTAGGGCTTCGGCGCTCGAGCGCAGCGCGGGCCGGGGGCTCACGTCAGTTGGATTCCTTGATCAGGCGGCCCGAGGCCGACTGGATCGGCCGTGCGTTCATCGGGTACAGGCGCGAGAACACCGCGATCTGGTCGGGCGAGATCGGCACCGGCTGCTTCATCACCATCCACAGCACGCCCTCGCTGCACGGCGGCGTCGTCAGCGAACCCATGTAGGTGAAGTAGCTGCGGTCCGGCGGCAGCAGCGCGTTCATGTCGATGGCGCCCCTGGCCGCGACCTCGTCGCCCTTCTCCAGCGGCAGGTTGTTCCAGATCGTCTGCACCAGCGGCTGCGCACTGCCGCGGTCGAGCAGCACCGCGACCACGGCCAGCCGGCCTTCCAGGTCCTTGTGGACCAGGTGCGCGACCATGTCGAACTGGCGGCCGTCGATGCGCTCCTCCGACGGCCGGTGGAAGTGGAACTGCAGCAGTTCGAAGCGGCGGCCCATGACCTCGATCGAGTTGCCCGCGCCGACGTTGACCTGGATGGTGTGGCCGTTGTCGACCACGCGGAAGCCGCTGGGCTTGTAGTCGAACTGCACCGGCTCGAGCTGCACCTTGATGCCGCCGCGGATGTCGATCGGGCTCTGCCGCTTGCCGCTGGAACAGGTGGCGAACTCGGGCTTCATCGCGCCCCAGCTGGCCGGGCCTCCCTCGCCGTCGTAGCTCCAGTGCGCCGCATGGCCGGCGTCGTGGGCCGGCGCCGCCGGCTTGGGGCGTGCCGGTGCGGCCGCTGCCGCGGCGCGTGCGGTCGTGGCCACCGGCGCATGTTCGGCCTCGGCCTGCGGGCGGGCGGCCACGCGCACCACGTTCGGGTTGGCAGGCGCGGCCTTGGTGGCGCCGAGCTTCTCGGCCAGGCGCTCGCGCAGCTTGTCCATCGGGTCCTGCGGCGGCGCAGCCCGCTCCACCGGCTTGGCCGGTTTGGCTTCCGTTGCCGGTGCCGGTGCCGGCGCGGCCGGGGCCTCGGCCGCCGGCTTCTTCGCGGCGGCGGGTTTGGCATCGTGGCTGTCGGATGCCGCAGCGGGCCAGGCCAGCCCGGCGAGGATCAGGGCAGCGGCAAGGCGCGCGAGGCGTAGGGCGGGGGCAGCGGGCATGGCGTCGAACTCCGTGACCCCGCGAAGACGCGGGGACTCGACGCGATATCGGCCATGGCGGCCGCGTCTTGAGCGCCGCGGCCGATCAGCTCAGGCGCGGCTTGACCCAGATCCAGGCGACGATGCCGATGCTCATCATCAGCAGCGACGCGGTCGCCAGGGCCACCGTGGAGTGCATCACCAGCGGCGCGATCAGGCCGGCGACCAGGCCGTTGGCAACGCTGCCCACGCAGGCCTGCAGCGAACTGGCCATGCCGCGGCGGTCGGGCGCGAGGTCCAGCACCATCAGCGTGACCACCGGCACCATCAGCGCCCAGCCGAACGCGAAGATCGCGATCGGCCACAGCGCCCACCAGGCCTGCGGCTCGAACAGCAGGTTCAGCGCCAGGTTGGTCAGCGAGATCGCCAGCATGATCACGAAGCCGTGGCGGATCTGGTGCTTGGGCTTGATGCGCCCGGCCAGCCGCCCCGACAGGAACGAGCCGCCCATGATGCCGGCGATGGTCAGCGTGAAGAACCAGAAGAACTGCCCCGGCCCGAGGTGCAGCAGTTCACCGAGGAACACCGGCGCCGACAGCACGTAGAGGAACATGCCGTTGAACGGGATGCCGCTGGCCAGTGCGAGCAGGAAGAAGCGCGGGTTGGACATCAGCTGCCAGTAGCCGCGCAGCAGGTGCGGCACGTTGAAGGGCTGCTGCTGCGTGGCGTGCAGCGTCTCGGGCAGCAGCTTCCAGTTGGCCAGCCAGAGGATCACGCCGACGGCGGTGAGGAACCAGAAGATCGCGTGCCAGTTGGCGTGGATGAACAGGAAGCCGCCGACCATCGGCGCGACCGCCGGCGCGACGCCGAAGTAGATCGTCACCTGCGACATCACGCGCTGCGCATCGGCCGGCGGGAACATGTCGCGGATCACCGCGCGCGAGACGACGATGCCGGCGCCGGCCGACATGCCCTGCACCGCGCGCCAGAACACCAGCGTGCCGATGTGCTGGGCCAGCGCGCAGCCGGCCGAGGCGATGGTGAAGGCAGCAATGCCCCACAGCACGACGGGCCGGCGGCCGAAGCTGTCCGACAGCGCGCCGTGGAACAGGTTCATCACCGCGAAGCCGAACAGGTAGGCCGACAGGGTCTGCTGCATCTCGGTCGGCGTCGCGCCGATCGAGGTGGCGATGCCGGAGAAGGCCGGCAGGTAGGTGTCGATCGAGAACGGCCCGAGCATGCCCAGGCAGGCCAGCAGCAGAGCCAGCGCCCAGCGTGGCGCGCGCCAGAGGGTGTGTGCGTCGGGGTTCATGATCGGCTCGTGAAAGTGTGAAGCGGGCCGATAGGCCGGATTCTGTGCGGCGGCTTCTTCTGACGAAGTTGCCGCCGTGACCGCCATTCCTCTGGGCCGTGCATCACTGCACGGCTCGGTGCCACCTACCCGCCGGCTCCGCGGGGCCACATCAATGCCGGCCTATTCGGTGTTGCTGCGCGTAGAGATTGCCCGTTTCACCCGAAGCAACCCTCTTGCGAAGGCCACCCCGACTCGTCTCTGTTGCTCTGATCCTCGGCTCGCGCCGGACAGCCGTTAGCTGCTACGCCGCCCTGTGCAGTCCGGACCTTCCTCCCGTGCAACCTTTCGGTTCTCGCACCGGCGGCGGTCTGGCCCGCTTCACGGCGGTGATTATCCTGCGCTGGCGACGAACTGCACTTTGTTGGGTTGTTTTTCGGGCGAGAGCACGAAGTGCTGCGGGTGCTTCTTGAACAGCTTGGTCGAGGGCGCGCTCTTGGCCAGCAGCCCGGCCACACGCAGCGGCTCGGCAGCGCCGCGCAGGTCGAGTGTCTTCCCGCTGCGCAGCGCCGGCACGGCATCCAGGATGCGCTGGACATCGGCCGGCAGGGTAGCCTGCGCCGCCGGCGCGGGCCGGACCGGTGCCGGCTTGGATGCCTTCGGCGCCTTGGCTGGTTTGGCCGGCTTGGCCTCCTTCGCGGGCCGCACTGCGGCCGGAGCCTTCGCCGCCCTGGCCTTGCCATGTGCCATCACCGTGTAGGCATCGTAGACAGCCTGCGTCTCGTCACCGGTCTTGCCCTGCTGGCCGATGCCCTCGACGCGGCAGCCCTTCTCGCGCAGGCGGATCACCAGCGGCGCGAAGTCGGAGTCCGACGAGACCACCACCACCAGCGCCGGCCGCTCGGCCAGCACCAGGTCGAGCGCGTCGACAGCCATCGCGATGTCGGTCGAGTTCTTGCCCGCCGACAGGTTGACCATCGGCCGGATCGACAGCCGCTTGAACAACGCGAGGTTCTTCTGCGCCGATTCGACGGTGCAGTACGCGCGCCGAACATGGATCGCGCCGTGCTCGGCCAGCACCTTGCCAACGGCCTGTTCGACGACGTCGGACGAGACGTTGTCGGCGTCGACCAGCAGCATCACCTTGCCGTTCATGCCTGCCTCCACGACAGTTGTTCGCCGCCGCGCAGCGGCTTCAGCTCGGCGTCGCCGAAGGGCACGCTCTCGGGCAGCGTCCACGGCTGGCGCTTCAGCGTCACCGTCCCGGTATTGCGCGGCAGGCCGTAGAAGGCCGGGCCGTGGAAGCTGGCGAAACCTTCGAGCTTGTCGATCGCACCGGCCGCGTCGAAGGCCTCGGCATACAGCTCGAGCGCCGACAGCGCGGTGTAGCAGCCGGCGCAACCGCTGGCGTGCTCCTTCAGGTGCGCCGGGTGCGGTGCGCTGTCCGTGCCGAGGAAGAACTTGCGGCTGCCCGAGGTGGCGGCGTTGACCAGCGCCTTGCGGTGCTCCTCGCGCTTGAGCACCGGCAGGCAGTAGTAGTGCGGCCGCACCCCGCCGAGGAAGATCGCGTTGCGGTTGTAGAGCAGGTGGTGCGCGGTGATGGTCGCCGCGGTCTTCGCGCCGGCCTCGCCGACGTACTGCACCGCGTCGCGCGTGGTGATGTGCTCGAAGACGATCTTCAGTTCGGGGAAGTCCTCGCGCAGCGGGATCAGCTTCTGGTCGATGAAGGCCTTCTCGCGGTCGAACAGGTCGATCTCCGGGTCGGTCACCTCGCCGTGCACGAGCAGCGGCAGGCCTTCGCGCTGCATGGTCTCGAGCGTCTCGTGGCAATGGCGCAGGTCGGTCACGCCGGCATCGCTGTTGGTCGTCGCGCCGGCCGGATAGAGCTTGACCGCCACCACGCCGGCCTCCTTGGCGCGGCGGATCTCGTCGGGCGGCAGCTTGTCGGTGAGGTACAGCGTCATCAGCGGCTCGAAGGCCGTGCCGGCGGGCACGGCGGCGAGGATGCGCTCGCGGTAGGCCAGCGCCTGCGCCGCGGTGGTCACCGGCGGCTTCAGGTTGGGCATGATGATCGCGCGGCCGAACTGCCGCGCCGTGGCCGGCACGACGGCGGCCATCGCCGCGCCGTCGCGCACGTGCAGGTGCCAGTCGTCCGGCCGGGTGATCGTCAGGGTGTCGTTCATCGCAGGGATTCTCGCATCGGCCCCGTGCCGCCGAGATGGGCCGGACTTGCCGCTCTGATCCGCGCTTCGCGCCTGCCCGCCCTGGCGATCATCCCGGCACCCACGACTTTCAGACGCCGAGCATGATCCCGAGTGCCCTCCGCATCGCCGCGCCCGTCGCCGCCGCCTTGGCGGCCGCCTGCACGACCCTGGTCAGCGAACCGCCGGGTGCCCCGGCGCGCGAGACCATCCACGCGGTCACCGCCTCCAACCAGCTGCTCGCCTTCAACGCCGGCCAGCCGCAGAAGATCCTGTCCCAGCGCAAGCTGAGCGGCCTGCGCGACGGTGACCAGCTGCTCGGCATCGACTACCGCGTCGCCAAGGGCCAGCTGTTCGGGCTGGGCCGCAGCGGCCAGCTCTACCGCATCGACGCCGCGAGCGGCGCCGCCACGCCGGTGGGCACGCCGGTCGCGCTGCCGGCCGGTAGCGAGTTCGGCTTCGACTTCAACCCGACCGTCGACCGCATCCGCGTCGTCAACGACCAGGGCTTCAACCTGCGCCTGCACCCCGACACCGGTGCAGTGGTCGACGGCGATCCGAACCAGAGCGGCGTGCAGTTCGACGGCAAGCTCGCCTACGACGCGGCCGACCGCATGGCCGGGCAGACGCCGCGCATCGTCGCCGCCGCCTACACCTACAACAAGGACAACGAGAAGATCACCACCAACTACGCGCTCGACGGCGCCAGCGGCATGCTGGTGCACCAGGGCACGAAGGAAGGCGTGACGCCGGCGGTGTCGCCCAACAGCGGCCGGCTGTACAGCGTCGGCGCGCTCGGCACCGGGCCGTTCGCGCAGGCCAGCTTCGACATCTCCGACGTCTCGAACACCGCCTACGCCGGCATCACCGAAGCGGGCCTCACACGCTGGTACCGCATCGAACTGGCCAGCGGCAAGGCGACCTTCGTCGGCACCGTCGGCGGCGGCGAAGCCATCACCGGCAGCGCGATCGAACCCTGAGCGACGGCAGCGGCCGCAGCAGGCTCATGCCGACGGCCAGCGCGGCCGCAGCGGCCAGCGCACCGTGCACCGCCTGCAGCGCCGGCGGGCCGGCCCAGCCCAGCGCCACCCCGAGGGCGAGCGCGAACAGCGCCTGAAGCAGCGCGGCGCGCCACGCTGCGCTGTGCGCGCTGGCGCGCAGCGACGGGTCGTCGAGCTGCGCACTCCAGGCCAGGCTCCAGGCCGCGCCATGCGCCAGCATGGCCCACAGCACGCCCGGCGTCCCGGCCATCCACAGCAGCAGGCCGCCGAGCACCAGCAAGCCGGCACAGGCCGCTCGGCGCCATGCCGGCGCCCGGCCGGCCGGCCACAGCAGCGCCGGCAGGAACATCGCCGCGAGATGCGCGCCGAGCAGCGCCTGCGCGGAGGCCCCACCGGCCCGGCACAGCGCCAGCATCTGCGACAGGCCGGCCATCATCGGCAGCATCACCAGCATCGCGATCAGCAGCGGCCAGCGTGCCGGCTCGCGCCAGCCACCGGCCGGCCAGGCCGGCAGCGCGCAGTCGAACAGGCCGGCGCGACAGCCGGCGCGGGCCGTGTGCACACCGGCCGCCGGCTGCAGCACGACCAGGCCCAGCGCGACGAGCAGGAGCGCGCCGGCCATCCGCAGCGCCAGGCTGGCGCTGTCGGCGGCATCGCCGGCCAGCAGCGCGGCCAGCAGGGCGCCCGAGGCCGCCGGCAGCACCGGCGCCGAGGCCCGTCGCGGCAACTGCTGGCGCAGCCCGCGCACGGTGGCCGAGGCCAGTGCCACCAGCAGCGCCCAGGCGATCGCGACCGGCCACAACGCGGCCAGGCCACCGCCGTGGGTGCTGTTCAACAGGCCACGCGCGGCGACCAGCGCGCAGCCGAGCAGCAGCGCACGCAGCAGCCAGGCGTTCGCGCTCAGCCGCGCCGCCAGCGTGGCGGCCAGTCCCAGCGCGAGCAGCCAGGCGGCGACCAGCGCGAAGGCCGCCACCGGCCCTGCCGCGTAGCGATCGGCCAGGTGCGTCAGCACGATCCAGCCGCTCATCAGCAACGCCCAGGCGAGCGTGCGTGCGAGGGCCAGGCGGCGCATGGCGGTCAGACCTCGGCCGCTGCTGCCGGCCAGCGCAGCTCGTGGCCGGTGCGTTCGCGGAAACGTTCGAGGTCGTCCGGCGTGTCGATGTCGATGCGGTAGCGCTGCGTGTCGCAGTCGAACCAGTGCACACGCTGCGGGTTCGACTCGCGCCATCGGCGGCACGCCGCATCGGCTTCGCCGGCCAGCCATTCGTCGCGCAGCGCGGCCTCGAAGATCACCGGGTTGCCCGGCTCACCGGCCACGCGCGGCACGACCATCGAAGCGTCGCCGCGCTTCTTGAAGGCGCCGATCAAGCGCCGTGATGTCCTGCGCGTTGACCAGCGGCTGGTCGGCCAGCGCGACGATCACCGCATCGAGCTTGCCGGCCAGCGCCTGCAGGCCGACACGCACCGACGAGGCCTGGCCGGCATCGGGTACCGGGTTGTGCGCCAGCGTCACCGGGAAGTCGCGCACCGCCGCCTCGATCGCCTCGGCATGGTGGCCGAGCACGACGACGACCTCGTCGACACCCGCGCCCGACAGCGCGATCAGCTGGCGGCGGATCAGCGGCACGCCGCCGAGTTCGAGCAGGCTCTTCGGGCGATGGCCGAGCCGGCTGCCCGAACCGGCGGCCAGCAGCACGGCACCGACGACCAGGCGTGAGTAGAGGCCGCCGCCACCCTTGAGAAGACAGCCCATGTCAGCCTCCGCAGCAGGACTTGACCGGGGCAGCGGGCGGCAACTCGGGCACCGCACGCACTGGCAGTGCGACGGGCTCTACCGCCGGCGCCACCGCCCCGCGCCGCGCGGACACCACCGCCGCCAGCACCGACAGCGCGATCTCCTCCGGCGTGCTCGCCGCCATCGGGTAGCCGGCCGGCGCGACGATGGCGGCCACCGCAGCCGCATCGGCACCGGCGCCGACCAGCGAATCCTTCAGCACCTGCGCCTTCTTCGCGCTGGCCACGAAGGACACCTGCCGAGCCTGCAAGGCCAGCGCGAGCCGCAGCGCCTGCACGTCGCGGCGGCCCTGCGTGGCCACCACCACCCAGGCGCCCGGCGCGACCTGCGGCAGCACCGCGCCGGCATCGTCGCTGGCGATGACACGCTGCGCGTCGGGCCAGGCGCCCGGATCGGCCTCGTGCGCGACCAGCGTGACTCCGAAGCCGACCCGCGGCGCCAGCTGCGTCAGGCTGGTCGCCACCGGCGAGGCGCCGATCACCACCAGCTGCGCCTTCGGCAGCACCGGGTCGACGAACAGCTCGAGCGTGCCGCCGGAGTGGCAGGCCATGCCGAACTCGAGCACGTCGCCGAGGTCGCGCAGTTCGCCTTCGGCGGAGGGGGCGATGCGGATCAGCCGTGCGCGACCGTCGTCCAGCACCTGGCGCACCGTCTTCAGCACCGCCGGCTGCGCACAGCCACCGCCGACCCAGCCGTGCAGCTGGCCGTCGTCGGTGACCACCGCCTTGTCGCCCGGGTGCGCCGACGCCGGCGCCTGCGCGCGCACCACGCTGACCAGGGCATAGGGCGTGCCCGCCTGCTGCAGGCGCTGCGCGGTGGCGAGGACAAGTTCGTTGCTGTTCATCATGAGCTCCTTCGGCGCGTCCTTCAGCGAAGACGATCGGCCAGCGCGGACAGGTCGTCGAGACGGTTGAGTCGGTGGAAGGCGTCGACCAGACCCGGCAGCTCGCGAACGGCGCCGATCGCTTGCGAGGCCGGCGGGCGCTCCGACGGGTGGAACCAGGTGATGCGCGCGCCGCGGCCGCGCACCCGTTGCAGTTGCTCGGCCAGGCACTCGGGCGCATCGGCGTCGAAGCCGTCGGACAGGATCCACACACGCGCGCTGCGCGTCAGCTGCGCACGCGCGTGCACGGCGTGGAAGTCGGCCACGCTGGTGGCGATTCGCGTGCCGCCGCCGAAGCCGGCGGTCACCGCGTTGACTTTTTCCTGCACCGCCGCCGAGTCGCTCTTCAAGAGCGGCGTGACCTCGGCGAGCCGGGTATGGAAGACGAACACACGCGCACCCATCGCCGTCACGAAGGCGCGTGCGATGCGCAGGAACAGCTGCGCATGGGTCTCCATCGAGCGGCTGACGTCGACCAGCATGAACAGCTTCGGCCGCTTGCGCCGCGGCGCGCGCCAGGCTGGTTGCAGCGGCAGGCCGCCGGTGCGCAGGCTGGCGCGCAGCGTGCGGCGAACGTCGAGGCGGCGGCCACGCGGGTCGTCGTGCCAGCGCCGCGTCAGCCGCCGGCGCAGCCGCTGCGCGATGCGCTCGGCCAGGCGTTCGAGCAGGGCCAGGTCCTGCGGCAGCCACATCGACAGCTCACGCTCGTGCAGCGCCTCGGTGCGGCTGGCGCCGCCCTGGGCGCGCGGCGTGCCGATGTCCTCTCCCTCGCCCACCGGCGGCTGCAGCGCCGTGTCGGCCAGGACTCGGCCGCGGCGCGCCGCTGCCCAGGCTGTCGTGCAGGCTCTGCACGATCTGCTGCAGGTTGCGGCTCGGCCGCGTCCGGCCCGAGACCCGCGTCGAGCCTTTCGTGCGCTGCGGATGCCAGTAGCGCGCGAACAGATCCGGCCAGCGCCGCCAGTCGCGCGCGTCGTGGCAGGCGATCGCGCGCCAGGCCGGGTCGAGCAGCGCGCAGCGTTCCACCGGCACATGCAGCGCTGCCTGCACCATCGCCTGCTGCTCCGCGATGCCCACCGTCAGCCCATGCTCGCGCAGCAGCGCGGCGAAGCCGGCGATGCTCTCCAGCGGGCGCGCGCGTTCGGGGTTCATGTCGCTGGCGCCGACTTCTCGGCCACGCCGACGCTGCGCCGGCCTTCGATCAGCTGGCGCACGCGCACGCCGTCGACCTGGAAGCGGTCTTCGCGCGTCTTCAGCAGGCAGGCCAGCGTGCCCTGCAGCGCCGCCGGGTCGTCGGGCAGCGCCGGGAAGCCGAGGCGGTGCAGCGCACGCACCCAGTCCAGCGTCTCGGCGATGCCCGGTGTCTTGCCCAGGTCCTCGCGGCGCAGGCGCTGCACGAAGCCGACCGCCTGCTCGACCAGCGCGCCTTCCGCCTGCGGCAGCGTCGCGCGCACGATGGCGATCTCGCGTGCCGGCGTCGGGTAGTCCAGCCAGTGGTACAGGCAACGCCGGCGCAGCGCGTCGGACAGTTCACGCGTGCCGTTGCTGGTCAGCACCACCTGCGGCACATGCACCGCGCGGATGGTGCCGAGCTCGGGCACGGTGATCTGGTCCTCGGCCAGCACCTCGAGCAGGAAGGCCTCGAAGGCCTCGTCCGCGCGGTCGATCTCGTCGATCAGCAGCACGCAGGGCGCATCGCTGGCGATGGCCTGCAGCAGCGGCCGCTCGAGCAGGTACTCGCGCGCGAACAGGTCGGCCTCGCGCAGCGTCTCGCGGCCGGTCTCATGGAGCCGGATGGCAAGCAGCTGGCGGCCGTAGTTCCATTCGTAAGCGGCCTGGGCGAGATCCAGCCCCTCGTGGCACTGCAGGCGCACGAGCCGACGGCCCTGAGCCTTCGCCAGCGCGCTGGCCAGCGCCGTCTTGCCGACGCCGGCGTCGCCTTCCACCAGCAGCGGGCGCTGCAGTTCGCCGGCCAGCCACAGCGTGGTCGCCAGGCCGTCGTCGGCGACATACCCGGCGCGAAACAGCGCCTCGCGCAATGCGGGCTCGTCCATGGTGGCCTCAGGCGCGCTTGCCGAACAGGCCTGCGAGCCAGCCCTTGATCAGGCCCCAGAGGATGGCCAGCGCGTTGATCTCGTTCTTGCGTGGCGCGGCCGGTGCGGCAGCCGCCGTCGCGGCGGCGGCCGGTGCACCCTCGGGGGCCGGCAGCGCGGCGGCCGCGGCGCGGAAGTTGTCGGCGAACTGCGCCAGCAGCATGTCCGACACCTGCACCATCATGCGGCCGCCGAACTGCGCGAACTTGCCGTTGACGATCACCGCGGCGTTGCCGACCAGCACCGAACTCGTCGGCGTCTCGCCCGCTTCGACGGTGGCCGTGAGGTCCATCGAGGCGGTGGAGCCGCCACGCTCCGAGCCCTTGCCGAGCAGTTGCAGCGTGCGTGTCGCCTCGTCCAGCGCCTTGACCTCGATGTCGCCGCCGAAGGCCGCGTTGGCCGGCCCGACCTTGACCTTCACCGAGCCCTTGTAGTGCGTGGCGTCGATCTGCTCGGTGATCTCGGCACCGGGCATGCAGCCGGCGGTGGTCTTCACGTCGCGCAGCACCTGCCAGGCGCGTACCGCATCCACGTCGAGCGGGTAACGCTTCTCCAGCTTGACTTCCATTACAGGTTCACCCCGCTGGCCTTCAACTGCTGCCAGACACGATACGCCGTGTGCGGCATGGTCATGTGCTTGACCCCGAGGTGCGCGAAGGCATCGACCACCGCAGCGGTGAAGGTCGGGATCGAGCCGACGTGCGGCGACTCGGCCACGCCCTTGGCACCGATCGGGTGGTGCGGGCTGGGCGTCACCGTGTGGTCGGTCTCCCACTTCGGCGTCTCGACGGCGGTCGGGAGGAAGTAGTCCATCAGCGTGTTGCCGAGCAGGTTGCCCTGCGCGTCGAACGGCATCTGCTGGCCCATCGCCACCGCGAAGCCTTCGGTCAGGCCACCGTGGATCTGGCCCTCGATGATCATCGGGTTGATGCGCGTGCCGCAGTCGTCGAGCGCGTAGAAGCGCCTCACCGCCGTCTCGCCGGTGCCGCGGTCGATGTCGACCACGCACAGGTAGATGCCGAACGGGTAGGTGAAGTTGGGCGGGTCGTAGTAGTGCACGGCCTCCAGCCCCGGCTCCAGCCCGGGCGGCGGGCTGTTGTACGAAGCCCAGGCGATGTCCTTCATGGTCTTGAACTTCGAGTCGTCGCCCTTGAGCTTGAAGCGGTCGATCTCCCAGTCGAGGTCGTTCTCGCCGACCTCGAGCAGGTGCGCGGCGATCTTGCGCGCCTTCGCGTGGATCTTGCGCGCTGCCAGCGCGATCGCCGCACCGGCCACCGGCGTCGAGCGCGAGCCGTAGGTGCCCAGGCCGTAGGGCGCGGTCGAGGTGTCGCCTTCTTCCACCTGGATCACCTCGCTCGGAATGCCCAGTTCGGTGGCGATGATCTGCGCGTAGGTGGTCTGGTGGCCCTGGCCCTGCGTGATCGTGCCCATGCGCGCGATCGCGCTGCCGGTCGGGTGGATGCGGATCTCGCAGCTGTCGAACATGCCGACGCCGAGGATGTCGCACATCTTGCTCGGCCCCGCGCCGACCACCTCGGTGAAGGTGACCAGGCCGATGCCCATCAGCGTCGGCGAGTCCGGGTCGGCGCGCTTCTTCGCCTGCTCGGCGCGCAGTGCCTTGTAGTCCACCGCCGCCAGCACCTTGTCGAGCGCGGTCTGGTAGTCGCCCGAGTCGTACTCGAAGCCGAACGCGCTGGTGTAGGGGAACTGCTCCTTGCGGATGAAGTTCTTGGCGCGGATCTCGGCCTTGTCCATGCCCAGCTTCTGCGCCAGCACGTCGACCATGCGCTCGATGATGTAGACCGCCTCGGTGACGCGGAACGAGCAGCGGTAGGCCACGCCGCCCGGCGCCTTGTTGGTGTAGACGCCCTTGACGCGGCACCAGGCAGCCGGGATGTCGTAGCTGCCGCTGCAGATGTGGAACATGCCGGCCGGGTACTTGGTCGGGTCGGCACAGGCGTCGAAGGCGCCGTGGTCGGCGATCACGTCGACGCGCAGGCCGAGGATGCGGCCGTCCGGCGTCGCCGCCAGTTCGCCGTCCATGTGGTAGTCGCGGGCGAAGGCGGTGGTCGAGATGTTCTCGACGCGGTCCTCGACCCACTTGACCGGCTTGCCCAGCACGATGGAGGCGACGATCGCGCAGACGTAGCCCGGGTAGACGCCGACCTTGTTGCCGAAGCCGCCGCCGATGTCGGGGCTGACGATGCGCACCTTCGACTCCGGGATGCCCGACAGCAGCGACACCACCGTGCGCACCACGTGCGGCGCCTGCGAGGTCATCCAGGTCGTCAGCTCGCCGCGCACCGGGTCGAAGCTGGCGACGCAGCCGCAGGTCTCCAGCGGGCACGGATGCACGCGCGGATAGAAGATGCGCTCCTTCACCGTCACCGGCGCCTTCGCGAAGGCGGCGTCGGCGGCCGCCTTGTCGCCGGCCTCCCAGGTGAAGATGTGGTTGTGGTGGTCGCGCTTGCCGTGTGCGCCTTCGGTCTTGCCGGCCAGGTCCTCGCGCAGCACCGGCGCGCCCGGCTCCAGCGCGGCGAAGGGGTCGATGACGACCGGCAGTTCCTCGTACTCGACCAACACCGCCTCGACGCCGTCGGCCGCGGCATAGCGGTCCTCGGCGATGACGACGGCGACCTCCTGCATCTGGAAGTGCACCTTGGCGTCGGCCAGCACTGCGGCCACGTCACCGGCCAGCGTCGGCATCCAGTGCAGCTTGAGCGGCTTCAGGTCCTCGGCGGTCAGCACGGCGATCACGCCCGGCACCTTCAGCGCTTCGCTCTTGTCGATGGACTTGATGCGCGCATGGGCCAGCGGGCTGCGCACGATGTCCATGTGCAGCATGCCGGGCAGCTTGATGTCGTCGACGTAGTGGCCCTTGCCCTGGATGAAGCGGGCGTCCTCCTTGCGCAGGCGGCTGTCGCCCAGGCCTTGCAGCGCGGCGCTGCGTTCGAGCAGCTTCGGGTCGGTGGGCGCGTTCATTGGACCCCCTTGGCGCTACGCGCCGTCCCCCCGAGGGGGAATTCGCACTTGAAGCGGTTCAGCGTGCTCATGCCGCCTCCTTGGCCGTGGCCTGCAGCTTCGCCGCCGCGTACATCACCGCCTTGACGATGTTCTGGTAGCCCGTACAGCGGCACAGGTTGCCGCTCATGCCGGTGCGCACCTGCTCCTCGGTCGGGTTCGGGTTCTCCTGCAGGAAGCGGTAGGCGCGCATCAGCATGCCCGGGGTGCAGAAGCCGCATTGCAGGCCATGCTGGGTGTAGAAGCCTTCCTGCACGGCGTGCAGCACGCCGCCCTTGGCGAGGCCCTCGACGGTCAGCACCTCCGAACCCTCGCACTGCACCGCCAGGTGGGTGCAGCTCTTGACCGAGCGGCCGTCGAGGTCGACGGTGCAGGCGCCGCAGTGGCTGGTCTCGCAGCCGATGTGCGCGCCGGTGAGCTGGCATTCCTCGCGCAGGAAGTGCACCAGCAGCTGGCGTGCCTCGACGGCTTTCTCCACCGTCTTGCCGTTCACCTTGACGGTGACGAGTGTCTTGCCCATGGGTGATGTCTCCGTGTTCTGGTTCACTGGCAGCGGGCGGCGGCGCGTGCGATGGCGCGCTTCACCATCTGCCCCGCCATCGCGGTCTTGTAGTCGCGGTCGCCGCGCAGGTCTTCGGCGGGGTCGCAGATCGCCATCGCCTTGGCGGCAGCCGCGGCGATGGTCGCGTCGGACAGCGGCTGGCCGAGCAGCGCCGCCTCGGCGTCCGCGGCGCGCAGCGCCATCGGCGCGACGTTGGTCAGCGCGATGCGTGCATGGCTGACCTTGCCGCCGTCCAGTCGCAGCACCACCGCGGCAGCGGCAGTCGCCCAGTCGCCGGTCTTGCGCTTGAGCTTCTGGTAGGCGTAGCCGGTCTTGGCCGCGAAGGGGGTGATGCGGATCTCGGTGAGGATCTCGTCCTCGGCCATGTCCGTCATGTAGGTGCCCTGGAAGAAGTTCTCCGCCTTCACCTGGCGCCGGCCCTTGGCGCCCTCGAGCGTGAACGTGGCGTCCAGCGCGATGGCGATCGCCGGGTGGTCGTTGCCCGGGTCGCCGTGGGCGATGTCGCCCCCGATGGTGCCGCGGTTGCGCACCTGCGGGTCGGCGATCAGCTTCGCCGCTTCGGGCAGCAGCGGCAGCTTGGCCTGCAGCAGCGGCGAGGCGATCAGGTCGTTCTCCACCGTCATCGCGCCGATGACGATCTGGCCGCCCTCCTCGCGGATGCCGCGCAGCGCATCGATGCGGTTCAGGTCGATCAGGTGGGCCGGCTGCGCGAAGCGCAGCTTCATCATCGGCAGCAGGCTGTGGCCGCCGGCCAGCAGCTTGGCGTCGGGCAGGCTGCCGAGCAGCCGGATCGCGTCGGCAACGCTGCGCGGCGCGTGGTAGTCGAATCCGGGTGGGATCATCGTGTCGGTCTCCTGTGCGTGGTGCGCCGGTCGATGGCGCCGGCTTGACGGCCGCCAAGTTAAGGCCGCCGCCGCCAGCCCGCGGCACGCCCGCACGAAGCCGCGCCGCGCGCGCACGAAATGCAGCGCGCGACGCACGAACCGCGGTCGCGTCAGAGACGAATCGGGTTAACCCGGAGGCCGGTTGCGGCCGCCGGAACGGCGCTCAGCGCGCGCCGTCGGCCTCGGCGATGCCCAGGCGGGCCAGCAGCGTCGGCACGCTGGTGCGCGCCACCGGCAGCGCGCTGCTTTCGCCGCGCAGGCGCAGGCTGACCTTGCCTTCGTCGCGCACGATCTGCTCGGCGAACTCGAGGTTGGCGAGGTAGCTGCGGTGGATGCGCAGGAAGGCCGCGCCGTCCAGCCGCTCGGCCAGGTCGGAGATGTTCAGGTTGCAGAAGCTCGAGCCCCGCGCGGTGCTGACCCAGGTGTAGTGGCCCTCGGCGCGGATGTAGCTGACTTCGTCGGCGTCGACCAGCACGATGCGGTTCTGCGAGACGGTCGGGATCTTCTGCAACTGGCGCTTGGCCTGCGGCTTGGCCGCGGCCGGTTCGTCGCGGCTGACCACCTCGGTGATGTCGTAGAAGATCAGCGTGTAGCCGGCGGTGTCACCGCGCAGGTCGGACAGCTTGCTCACCTTGATCAGCAGCACCCGCTCGGGGATGTTGATGATCATCGTCATCGGCGGCGGGTTGCTGACCGGGCACTCGGCCTGGTCGATCAGGAACTTGACCTTGGGCTGCGAACGTTCCGGGTGGAAGGCCAGCACCATCTGCTCGAAGGGCTGCTTGTCCTCGACCGGTAGCGCCCGCCGCGCGAAGCTGTTCATCGCCACGACACGGAGGTCGCGGTCGAGCTGCACGACGCCGACGTCGAAGCGTTCGAGCAGGTACAGCGGGCTGGCGGAACGTGGGTCCACGGGCTCTCCCGGCGGGCAGAGCCGTGATTCAACCACCGTTCGCGCTTCAGTGCTGCAGGATCTTCGAGAGGAACTCCTTGGCGCGCGGCGAGCGCGACTCGGGCTTGCCGAAGAAGTCTTCCTTCTTGCAGTCCTCGACGATCTTGCCGGCGTCCATGAAGATCACGCGGTGGCTGACCTTCTTCGCGAAGCCCATCTCGTGGGTCACGCACATCATGGTCATGCCCTCGTTGGCGAGCTGCACCATCACGTCGAGCACCTCGCCGACCATCTCGGGGTCGAGCGCCGAGGTCGGCTCGTCGAACAGCATCACGATCGGGTCCATGCTCAGCGCACGGGCGATCGCCACACGCTGCTGCTGGCCGCCGGAGAGCTGGCCGGGGAACTTGTCCTTGTGCGCCGACAGGCCGACACGGTCGAGCATCTTCAGGCCGCGCGTCTTGGCCTCGTCGACCGAGCGGCCGAGCACCTTGATCTGCGCGATCGTCAGGTTCTCGGTCACCGACAGGTGCGGGAACAGCTCGAAGTGCTGGAACACCATGCCGACGCGGCTGCGCAGCTTGGGCAGGTTGGTCTTCGGGTCGCTGATGCTGACGCCGTCGACGACGATGTCGCCCTTCTGGAACGGCTCCAGCGCATTGACCGTCTTGATCAGCGTGGACTTGCCCGAGCCCGAAGGGCCGCAGACCACCACCACCTCGCCCTTCTGGATGCTGGTGGTGCAGTCGGTCAGCACCTGGAAGCTGCCGTACCACTTGCTCACGTTCTTGATGTCGATCACGGCAATGCCTCCTAGCGAATGATCTGGATCTTCTGCTGCAGCCGGCGCACCAGCATCGACAGCGAGAAGCAGATGATGAAGTAGACGACCGCGGCGACCAGGTAGGTCTCGACCGGGCGGTTGAAGTTCTTGCCGGCCACCTCGAAGCCCTTCAGCAGGTCGTAGGCGCCGATGGCGTACACCAGCGAGGTGTCCTGGAACAGGATGATGGTCTGCGTCAGCAGCACCGGCAGCATGTTGCGGAAGGCCTGCGGCAGCACCACCAGCTTCATGCACTGCGCGTAGCTCATGCCGACCGCGTAGCCGGCATGGACCTGGCCCTTGGGCACGCTCTGGATGCCGGCGCGCATGATCTCCGAGTAGTAGGCGGCCTCGAACACCGTGAAGGTGATGATGGCCGACAGCTCGGCGCCCATCGGACGGCCGATCAGCAGCGGGATCAGCAGGAAGAACCACAGGATCACCATCACCAGCGGGATGGAGCGCAGCGTGTTGACGTAGGCCGCCGCCGGCAGCACCAGCCACTTCTTGCCCGACAGCCGCATCAGCGCCAGCACCGTGCCGAGCGCGATGCCGCCGATCATCGCGATGATGGTCAGCTGGATCGAGAAGAAGAAGCCCTTGAGGACGAAGCCGGAGATGACGCCCCAGTTCAGGAAGCCGAAGTCGAGCGAGGTCATTTGCCACCCCCGATCATGCCGGGCACCTGCACCTTGTTCTCGATCACCAGCGCGATGCGGTTGATCGCGAACGCGGAGACGAAATACAGCGCCGTCACCGCCAGGTAGATCTCGATGCCGCGCGAGGTCTCTTCCTGCGCCTGCATCGCGAACATCGTCAGTTCGGCGATGCTGACCGCGAAGGCCACCGACGAGTTCTTGATGATGTTCATCGACTCGCTGGTCAGCGGCGGGATGACGATGCGGAAGGCCATCGGCAGCAGCACGTAGCGGTAGGTCTGCGGCAGCGTGAAGCCGACCGCCAGGCCGGCGTAGCGCTGGCCCTTGGGCAGCGTCTGGATGCCGGCCTTGACCTGCTCGGCAATGCGCGCCGAGGTGAAGAAGCCCAGCGCGAAGACCACCAGCACGAAGCTCGGCACGCTGCGCAGGCTGGTGAAGATCGACGGGATCACGTGATACCAGAGGAAGATCTGCACCAGCAGCGGGATGTTGCGGAACAACTCGGTCCAGGCGTTGCCGATGAACACCAGCGCCTTGCTCGGCGTGGTGCGCAGGATGCCCATGATCGAGCCGACCACCAGTGCCACCACCAGCGAGCACAGCGCCACCGACAGCGTCCAGCCCCAGGCGGACAGCATCCAGTCGAGGTAGGTCTGCCCTCCCCCGGTGTCCTGCAGGAATACCTGCCAGTCCCACTTCATCGCGACCCCTCCTGTTGTTCTTCGCCGGCCCGCGCAAAAGAAAAGCGCGACGCGGATGGCCCGACGCCGCGCTCCCCCAGCATAAGCAAGCCCCGCGCCCGCGGCCTCAGGGCTTGCCAGGGGGCTTCGTTGCCTTTACTTCTTCGCGTACTCCTCGACCGGCTTGTCGTTCGGGCTCGCCCAGGCCGCCTTGGTCGCGTCGCTGACCGGCAGGCCGACCTTGGTGTTGCTCGGCGGAATCGGCTGCATGAACCACTTGTCGTACAGCTTGCCGATCTCGCCCGACTTCATCATCGCGATGATGCTGTCGTCGACCGCCTTCTTGAACGCCGGGTCGTCCTTGCGGATCATGATCGCGATCGGCTCGACCGACAGCACTTCGCCGACGATCTTGAAGTCGGCCGGGTTCTTCGCCTTGGCGATGTTGCCGGCGAGGATCTGGCCGTCCATCACGAAGGCGTCGGCGCGGCCCGATTCGAGCAGCAGGAAGCTGTCGGCGTGGTCCTTGCCGAACACTTCCTTGAAGTCGACGCCGTTGGCGCGCTCGTGCTTGCGCAGCAGTTGCACCGAGGTCGTGCCGGTGGTGGTGGCGACGCTCTTGTCCTTCAGCTGGGCGATCGAGGTGATGCCCGAAGAGCCCTTGACCGCGATGCGCACTTCCTCGACGTAGGTGGTGACGGCGAACGAGACGTCCTTCTGGCGCGTCGCGTTGTTGGTGGTCGAGCCGCACTCGATGTCGACGGTGCCGTTCTGCACCAGCGGGATGCGGTTCTGCGAGGTCACCGGCTGGTACTTGGTCTCGAGCTTGGCCAGGCCCAGCGACTTCTGGATGTCGGCCAGCACGCGGGTGCAGACCTCGTAGTGGAAGCCGGCGTACTTGCCATCGCCCAGCGTGTAGCTCAGCGCGCCGGAGGACTCGCGCACGCCCATCGTCACGCTGCCGCTCTCCTTGATCTTCTTGAGCGTGTCGGCGTGGGCGCCGACCGCAGCCATGGTCGCGGCCAGGGCGATCGCCTTGATGAGCATCGTCTTCTTCATGCGGACTCCTGCAGTGAGGGTTGAGAGGTAGAGAAACGGGATTCTAGGGAGCGGGGATGCACGGGTTTGCCCGTGCTTGCCCTCGGAATCGGGGGCGGGTGCAACCTTCGTGCCACCAGACCTCAGGCGACCAGCCGCACCGGCTGGGTCAGGCGTTCGGGCACCAGCAGCGCCTCCATCTCGGCGCGGCCCATGATGCCCAGCCGCTCGGCGGTCTCGGCGATGGTGCCGCCCTCGGCCAGCGCGGTCTTGGCGATCAGCGCGGCCTTCTCGTAGCCGATGATCGGGTTCAGCGCGGTCACCAGCGTCACCGACTCGGCCACGCGCCGGCGCAGCAGCTCGTGGTTGGGGGCGATGCCTTCGACGCAGTTGATCTGCAGCGTGCGGCAGGCGCGGGTGAGGTGCGAGATGCTCTTGTGCAGCGACCAGCCCATGATCGGCTCGAAGGCGTTGAGCTGCAGCTGGCCGGCCTCGGAGGCCATCGTGATGGTGACGTCGTTGCCGATCACCTCGAAGGCGACCTGGTTCATCACCTCCGGGATCACCGGGTTGACCTTGCCCGGCATGATCGACGAGCCGGCCTGCCGCGCCGGCAGGTGGATGTCGCCGAAGCCGGCCTGCGGCCCCGAGCTCAGCAGGCGCAGGTCGTTGCAGGTCTTGCTCAGCTTGCAGGCGACGCGCTTGAGCACGCCGGACAGCTGCACGAAGGCGCCGGTGTCCTGCGTCGCCTCGACCAGGTTCGCCGCCATCACCACCGGCACGCCACTGACGTGCGCGAGCAGCGGCACCACGGTCTCGGTGTAGCCGGCCGGCGCGTTGATGCCGGTGCCGATCGCGGTGGCGCCGAGATTGACCTCGCCGATCAGCGCGCGCGCCTCGCGCAGGCGCTGTTCGTCCTCGCCGATCATCACCGCGAAGGCGAGGAATTCCTGGCCCAGCGTCATCGGCACCGCGTCCTGCAACTGGGTGCGGCCGATCTTCAGCACGCTGCGGAACTCGGCCGCCTTGGCTTCGAAAGCGCCGCGCAGCTCGCCCATTGCGGCGATCAGCGTGTCGATGCCGGCCCAGGCCGCCAGGCGCAGCGCGGTCGGGTAGACGTCGTTGGTGCTCTGCGAGGCGTTGACGTGGTCGTTCGGGTGCAGGTGGCGGTACTCACCGCGGGCGTGGCCGAGATGCTCCAGCGCACGGTTGGCGATCACCTCGTTGGCGTTCATGTTGGTCGAGGTGCCGGCGCCGCCCTGGATCACGTCGACGACGAACTGCTCGTGCAGCGCGCCGCCGATCAGGTCGTCGCAGGCACGCTCGATCGCCCCGGCGCGTGTCGTGTCGAGCACGCCGAGCTCGAGGTTGGCGCGCGCCGCCGCCTTCTTCACGAAGGCCAGCGCGCGGATCAGCTCCGGCCACTGCGCGACCGTCTGGCCGCTGATCGGGAAGTTCTCCACCGCCCGGGCGCTGTGCACGCCCCAGTAGGCTTCGGCGGGGATCTGCTGGGTGCCGAGGAAGTCCTGCTCGGTGCGGGTGGCGACTGGGCGCCTGCGGGGTGGGTTTCGACATGGGGGCGGACTGTAGGTCCGCAGTGCCTGTGCCGAGGCCAATGCCGTTTCAGGGCCCGGTCATGCGCGTCGCGCATGATCGATCAGGGTCAACCCGTAGAAGCCAGTCTCGCATCGCTGCGCAGGAATTCCCACAGCGCCAACGCGCCGGCCTTGTTGTGCCGGGCCAGCTCGGGGCGCTCGCGGTAGATGCGCACTTCCATCGTGATCTCGTACTGGCCGGGGTCGGCGGCACGTACCAGGCGCCTGCTCTTCAGCTCCTTCTTCACCGAGCTGGCCGGCAGGAAGGCCAGGCCATGGCCTTCGAGCGCCATCGCCTTCAGGCCCTCGGCCATGTCGGTCTCGTAGATCGGCTCGAGCTGCGGCGGCACCGCCGCCTGCTTGACGATCACCTCGACCAGCCGGCCGAGGTAGGCACCCTCGCCGTAGCCGAGGTAGGGCACCTTGCGCGCCGCCGAGCCGGGCAGGCGGAACAGCGGCGCGCCGGCGTCGTCGCCACGCGCGTAGGGCGCCAGCGTCTCGTGGCCGAGGCTGAGCATCTCGTAGCGCTCCGGCGCCAGCTGCAGCGGCTGGCTGGGGTGGTGGTAGGCGATCAGCAGGTCGCAGCTGCCCTCGGTGAGCTGCATCACCGCGTCGTGCACGTTCAGAGTGATCAGCCGGCTCTTCAGCGCGCCGAAGCGGCTGCGCAGGTCCATCACCCAGTGCGGGAAGAAGGTGAAGGCCAGCGAGTGCGGCACCGCGAACTCGATCATGTCCTGCGCGCCGGTCTGGTGGCCGCGCATCATGTTGCGCGTCGCCTGCAGTGCGCCGAGGATCTCCAGCGCCTGGCCATGGAAGGTCTCGCCGGCCGGCGTCAGCCGCGTCGGGTAGGAGGAGCGGTCGACCAGGTCGATGCCGGCCCAGGCCTCGAGCGCCTGGATGCGCCGCGAGAACGCCGGCTGGGTGACGTGGCGCAGCTGCGCCGAGCGCGAGAAGCTGCGCGTCTCGGCCAGGCTGACGAAGTCCTCGAGCCACTTGGTTTCCACGGCTGGGGAGTGTAGCGAGCGAGGCCGTGTCGGCCGGCCTGCGCGGATGCAGGCACACTGCCGGGCCGATGACACCGCCCCCCGCCCCCTCTCCAGCCCCCGCCTCCGCCGCCTGGCTCGTGTTCGCCGCCGGCGTCTGCGCTGCGCTGCACGTCGGCAAGCTGCCGCCGGCGATCGCCACGCTGCAGCGCGAGCTCGGCATGTCGTTGCTCGAAGCCGGCTTTCTGCTGTCGCTGGTGCAGGCCGCCGGCATGGGCGCCGGCATCGCCTTCGGCGTGCTCGCCGACAGCCTGGGCCTGCGCCGCAGCATGATCGTCGGCCTGGCCGTGCTGGCCGCCGCCAGCGCGCTCGGCGCCACGGTGCCGGGCGTGCCGTGGCTGCTCGCGCTGCGCGCCGCCGAGGGTTTCGGCTTCCTGATGGTCGTTCTGCCGGCGCCCGGGCTGATCCGTCGACTGGTGGTGCCGGCGCGCTTGCCGGTGATGCTGGGGCTGTGGGGCACCTACATGCCGCTGGGCGCCGCGCTCGGCCTGCTCGCCGGCCCGTGGTGCATCGCGCTGCTCGGCTGGCGTTCGTGGTGGGCGGGGCTCGGAGCGCTGTCGGCGGCGATGGCGCTGCTGCTGTGGCGCGGCGTGGCCGATGCCCCCGCCGCTGCTGCGGCCGCGCAGGGCCAGGGCGTGGTGCAGCGCATCCGCCTGACGCTCGGGCACGCGGGGCCGTGGCTGGTGGCGATCAGCTTCGCGCTGTACTCGAGCCAGTGGCTGGCGGTGATCGGCTTCCTGCCGACGATCTATGCCGCGGCGGGCGTCGGCCTGGGCCTCACCGGGCTGCTGACGGCGCTGGCCGCGGCGGTGAACATGCTCGGCAACCTGGGCGCGGGCCGGCTGCTGCAGCGCGGCGTGGCGCCGGCGCGGCTGCTGGCCACGGGCTTCGTGGTGATGGCGCTGGCCGCAGCCGCTGCTTTCGCGGGCGACGGCGACGCCGGCCTGCCGCCGGCGTGGCGCTATGCCGCGGTGCTGCTGTTCTCGATGCTCGGCGGCATGATCCCGGCGACGCTGTTCGCGCTGGCGATCCGCGTCTCGCCGGGCGAGCAGACGGTCTCGACCACCGTCGGCTGGATGCAGCAGTGGTCGGCCTTCGGCCAGTTCAGCGGCCCGCCGGTGGTCGCCTGGCTGGCCGCGCGGGCCGGCGGCTGGCACGCCACCTGGTTGGCCACCGGCGCAGCCTCGCTGCTGGGCCTGCTGCTCGCCTGGACCTTGTCGCGCCGCCTGCGCGGCGCGGCGGGCTGAGCTGCCGAAGCGAAGCGCCTATGCAATTGCGCAGCGCAGGCGGCTCATGCTCAGGCCGACGCTGGCCAGCTGCGCAGGGCCTTCGCTTTGGCCTGCGCGCCCGGCCAGGGCTCGATCAGCGGATCGTAGCCTGCGCGACGGCGCCGCGCAGCGTGCGCGACAGCTGATTCGCCAGCGCGATGATCGCCGTCTGCGAGGTGGCCGACTCGTCGCTGGCGACGACCAGGTCGGTCGAGCGGTAGCTGCCGGAGCGGTCGAGCACGGCGACGCGGAAGGTCACCTCGCTGGGCTGGGCGCCGCAGGCGAAACGGCCGGCCACCGGCGTGAGGCTCAGGTGCTGGCCGTCGGCGGGCGACACGCCGGCCAGCTGCGCCGCGAGGCGCAGATCGGCCTCGGCGCTGGCACGCAGCGAGGCCAGCGTGCCTTGGGCGTCCTCGCTGGCCGGCACGGCCGCCAGCGCGGCGCAGGATTCGAAACCGAAGCTGTCGTTGTCGACCCACGCCGCGGCGGTCGTCGACTGCGCGGTGGCGGCCGCCGACGCGGCGGCCAGAACCAGGGTGGATACCCGGCGGGCGGTGCTGTTGAAGCTCTTCATGGCGTGCACTCCGATGATGAAAAGTGACGTCAATGGTGATGTCCGACGGCGCACGGTGCACACGCCCGCCGACCATGCCACGCCCGAGCGTCACCGAGTTCACGCCACGATTTCACGCTCCTCGGCACTGCTTTGCTGCAGCCGCCACATCTGCGCGTAGCGGCCGTCCATCGCCAGCAGTTCGGCATGGTTGCCGCGCTCGACGATGCGGCCTTGCTCCATCACCAGGATCTGGTGCGCGTCGGCGACGGTCGACAGACGGTGCGCGATGACCAGCGCGGTCTTGTTGCGCGCCGCGCTCTTCAGCTCCTCCTGGATGGCGCGTTCGTTGGCCGAGTCCAGCGCCGAAGTGGCCTCGTCGAAGATCAGCACCGGCGGGTTCTTCAGCAGCGTGCGGGCGATCGCCACGCGCTGCTTCTCGCCGCCGGAGAGCTTGAGCCCGCGCTCGCCGACCATGGTGTCGTAGCCCTTGGGCGTCGACGTGATGAAGGCGTGGATGTGCGCCGCACGGGCGGCCCCTTCCACCTCGGCGCGCGACGCGCCCGGGCGGCCGTAGGCGATGTTGTATTCCACCGTGTCGTTGAACAGCACGGTGTCCTGCGGCACGATGCCGATCGCCTGGCGCAGGCTCTTCTGCGTCACCGCGCGGATGTCCTGGCCGTCGATGCTGATGCGGCCCTTCGCCGACGTCGTAGAAGCGGAACATCAGCCGCGCCAGCGTGCTCTTGCCCGAGCCCGAGGGCCCGACCACCGCGACGGTCCTGCCGGCCGGGATCTCGAAGCTGATGCCGTGCAGGATCTCGCGGTCGCCGTCGTAGCCGAAGCGCACGTCCTCGAAGCGCACCGTGCCGCCATGCGTCCGCAGCGGCAGGGCACCCGGCGCATCGGCCACCTCGCGGTTCTGGCCGAGCAGCGCGAACATCTTCTCCATGTCGATGGTCGACTGCTTGATCTCGCGGTAGATCACGCCGAGGAAGTTCAGCGGGATGTAGAGCTGGATCATCAGCGCGTTGACCAGCACCAGGTCGCCCAGCGTCATCGAGCCGTCGACCACGCCGACCGTGGCGCGCCAGACCAGCAGCACCACCGCCGCCGAGATGATCAGGCTCTGGCCGAGGTTGAGCAGCGAGAGGGACGTCTGCGACTTCACCGAGGCCTTCTCGAGGCGTTGCAGGTTGTCGTCGTAGCGGGCCTGCTCGAAGCCCTCGTTGCTGAAGTACTTGACGGTCTCGTAGTTGATCAGCGCGTCGACCGCCTTGGTGTTGGCCTTGCTGTCCTGCTCGTTCATCGCGCGGCGGAAGTGGGTGCGCCACTCGGTCACCGTGACGGTGAAGCTGATGTAGATCACCAGCGCGGACAGCGTGATGGCCGCGAACCAGCCGTCGAACTTGGCCGACAGCAGCGAGATCACCAGCGCCATCTCGACCAGCGTCGGCAGGATGGTGTAGATCGTGTAGTTGAGCAGCGAGTGGATCGCCTTCGAGCCACGCTCGATGTCGCGCGACACGCCGCCGGTCTGGCGCTCGAGATGGAAGCGCAGGCTCAAGGACAGCAGGTGGTCGAAGGTCTCCAGCGACACGCGCCGCGCGATGCGCGCTGCCACCGGGTAGAACAGGAACTCGCGCAGTTCGGTGAAGAGCGTCACCGAAACGCGCAGCGCGCCATAGGCGAACAGCAGGGCGACCGGCACGACCAGTGCGTTGCGCGGGTCGCCGGGCTTCAGGTCGAGCGCGTCGACCAGTTGCTTGAGCACCAGCGGCACGCCGACGTTGGACACCTTGGCCGCGACCAGGAAGGACAGCGCCAGCAGCACGCGCCAGCGCCATTGCCACACGTAGGGCGCCAGCTTCTTCAGCGCACCCCACTCGGAACGCGGCGCCGCCGACGGAGCCGCCTGGGCGGGAATTGCAGACAGGCTATGGCGGCGCATGAAGACTCGGCGTGGAAGAATGCGGCAGCAACCACCGCAGGTGCAGGATCATGCCCGAGACTTCAAGCCCCACCCCCCCGCGTGACGACACCCAGCACCTGCCGCCGGCGACGCTGCCGCAGGACCGCCAGCTGGTGCTGCGCGTAATGCCGATGCCGGCCGACGCCAACGGCAACGGCGACATCTTCGGCGGCTGGATCATGGCGCAGGTCGACCTGGCCGGCGCGGTGCTGCCGGCGCGCATCGCCAAGGGGCGCATCGCCACCGTGGCGGTCAACCAGTTCATCTTCAAGCAGCCGGTGTCGGTGGGCGACCTGCTGAGCTTCTACGCCAAGGTCGAGCGCATCGGCACCACCTCTATCACCGTGCATGTCGAGGTCTATGCCGAGCGCAACCCGGCCAACCTGCAGGTGGTCAAGGTGACGGAGGCGAACCTGACCTACGTGGCGATCGACATGCAAGGCCAGCCGCGCAAGGTCCCGAAGGACTGAACTACTTGGTCTTGCGCGGCGGCAGCCCGGTGTGCTGCGTCAGCACGCGGCCCTTGGTGACGGTGGAAGTGCGCGCGCCGCTGGGCGTCGAGTTCTTGCGCCGCGCGCTCTGGTAGCTGCCGTCGGTGCTCGGCTGGAAGGTCGGCACCAGGTGGTGCTTGCCGTTGCCGATCAGGTCGGCCCGGCCCATGGCCTTCAACGCCTCGCGCAGCAGCGGCCAGTTGTTCGGGTCGTGGTAGCGCAGGAAGGCCTTGTGCAGGCGGCGGCGGCGCTCGCCGCGCACGATGTCGACGCGCTCGGCGCGCGTCTCGTCGCGGCTGATGCCCTTCAGCGGGTTCAGCCCGGAGTGGTACATCGCCGTCGCCGTCGCCATCGGGCTGGGGTAGAAGGTCTGCACCTGGTCGGCACGGAAGCCGTTCTTCTTCAGCCACACCGCGAGGTTCATCATGTCCTCGTCGCGCGTGCCCGGGTGCGCGGCGATGAAGTACGGGATCAGGAATTGCTTCTTGCCGGCCTCGGCGCTGAACTTCTCGAACAGCTGCTTGAAGCGGTCGTAGCTGCCGATGCCGGGCTTCATCATCTTCGACAGCGGGCCGTCCTCGGTGTGCTCGGGCGCGATCTTCAGGTAGCCGCCGACGTGGTGCGTGACCAGTTCCTTGATGTACTCGGGCGACTTCACCGCCAGGTCGTAGCGCAGCCCGGAGCCGATCAGGATCTTCTTCACGCCGCGCAGCGCACGTGCGCGCCGGTACATGTGGATCAACGGCCCGTGGTCGGTGTTCAGGTTGGCGCAGATGCCGGGGTAGACGCAGCTCGGCTTGCGGCAGGCGGCCTCGATTTCCGGGCTACTTGCAGCCGATGCGGTACATGTTCGCGGTCGGCCCGCCGAGGTCGCTGATCACGCCGGTGAAGCCCTTGACCTTGTCGCGGATCTCCTCGATCTCGCGGATCACCGAGTCCTCGCTGCGGCTCTGGATGATGCGCCCCTCGTGCTCGGTGATCGAGCAGAAGGTGCAGCCGCCGAAGCAGCCGCGCATGATGTTCACGCTGAAGCGGATCATCTCCCAGGCCGGGATCTTGGTCGGCCCGTCGTGGCCACCGGTCTCGTCGGCGTAGCTCGGGTGCGGGCTGCGCGCGTAGGGCAGGTCGAAGACATGGTCCATCTCCGCCGTCGTCAGCGGGATGGGCGGCGGGTTGAGCCAGACGTCGCGTGCGGTCCGGTCGTCACCGTGCCGCTGCACCAGCGCCCGCGCGTTGCCGGGGTTGGTCTCCAGGTGCAGCACCCGGTTGGCATGCGCGTACAGCACCGGATCGCTCTTGACCTGCTCGTAGCTGGGCAGGCGGATCACCGTGCGCTCGCGCGGCGGCAGCTTCACCTTGCCACTCGGCGAAGGCACGAAGCGGATCGGCTGCAGCGCCGGGTCGGCCGGCTGCGCGCCGTCTTCCTTCGCGCAGCTGCCGCCCTGCTGCGCCGCCTGCTCGCTGGTCGTCTGGTAGGGGTTGATATGGGCGTCGATGCGGCCTGGCCGATCGACCTCGGTGGAGTCGATCTCGAACCAGCCCTCGGCGGTCGGGTCGTCGCTGCGGCGCATGAAGGCGGTGCCGCGCACGTCGGTGATGCGCTCGACCGGCTCCTTGCGGGCCAGCCGGTGCGCGATCTCGACGATCGCCCGTTCGGCGTTGCCGTACAGCAGCAGGTCGCACTTGGCATCGACCAGGATCGAGCGGCGCACCTTGTCCTGCCAGTAGTCGTAGTGCGCGATGCGGCGCAGGCTGCCCTCGATGCCGCCCATCACGATGGGCACGTCGTTCCAGGCCTCGCGGCAGCGCTGCGCATAGACCAGCGCGCTGCGGTCCGGCCGCTTGCCGCCGACGCCGCCGGGCGTGTAGGCGTCGTCGCTGCGAATCTTGCGGTCCGCCGTGTAGCGGTTGATCATCGAATCCATGTTCCCGGCGGTCACGCCGAAGAACAGGTTGGGCTTGCCCAGTGCCTTGAAGGGCTCGGCCGACTGCCAGTCGGGCTGGGCGATGATGCCGACGCGGAAGCCCTGCGCCTCGAGCACCCGGCCGATCACCGCCATACCGAAGCTGGGGTGGTCGACGTAGGCGTCGCCGCTGACCACGATGACGTCGCACGAGTCCCAGCCGAGCGCGTCCATCTCGGCGCGGCTCATCGGCAGGAACGGCGCCGGGCCGAAACGTTTGGCCCAGTACGGCTTGTAGCCGGTCAGGGCACGGGCGGCCGGCGTGGCGCGTGGGGAGGCAAGAGCGGTGGACACCCCCTATTGTCGTTGCTCGCCCCTGCCCTGGCGCGGCGCAGGGAAACCCGAGCGCATCCATGACTTCCCGCAAGGCAGGCGCAATCGTCTGGGCGACACTCGGCGCCACCGATCCATTCCCTGGAGTACGCCATGACAAGGACCCCTCGCCTGCCGCTGATCGCCCTGCTCGCCGCCGCGGCCCTGAGCGCCTGCGGCGGTGGGGGTGGCGGCGGATCGACACCGACGGTCGACGTCCCGACCACACGTACCGGCGCCGCCTCGTCGGGTGCCGACATGACCGCCGCCAACTTCCCGGCGCTGTCGACGCAGTCGGTCGATTCGCTGCTGGCCACCGTCGGCGGCGACATGGCGCTGTCGCAGCCGCTGTCGGCGGGCCGGGCCAACGCCGCTTCGCTGGGCCGCTGGGCGGCACGCGCCGGCGCCGCGAACCTGCGCTCGCCGCAGCGTGCGCATGCGATGGCCGTCGGCAGCGAGCGCATCTTCTGTGCCGCCAGTGGCTGGATCGACGTGACGGTCAACGACGCCGACAACAACAACGTGCCGACCGCCGGCGATTCGGCCAGCTTCAGCTTCAGCAACTGCGTCGCGCAGACCGGCACACCGGCGATCAACGGCAGCTTCGCGCTGCTCTTCAACGCGCTGGTGCTCAACTCGCAGCAGGAGCCGACCGCCTTCGACGCCACGGTGACGATGGACGCGCTGACGGTGGAGGGGCTGGGCAGCCTGGACGGCTCGGCGCGCCTGTGGGTGGTGCCGGTGACCGGCGGCGAGCGCAGCTTCGTGCGCTACCAGCAGATGACCTCGGTGACTGCCGGCGTGACCTCGGTGGTCGACTTCGACGTCGACGAAACCGTCACCACCACCCGCTCGACCAGCCGGATCAACGGCAACCTGCGCCTGGGCAGCCAGGTCTACGCGGTGACGCAGGTCGAGGCCTTCGACACCAGCAACGGCGACCCGTCGGCGGGCCAGCTGCGCATCACCGACGCCCAGGGCGACCGGCTGCTGATCACCGCGCGCGGCACGCTGGTCGACCGCGAGTTCTTCCTCGCCGGCAACAGCAGCGCCACGCCAGACGCGGCGATCATCGGCACGCCGTGGTCGGCGTTCCGGCAGTGAGGCCGGCGCAGGGCGGGGGCAGCGCGCCCGGCCTCAGCCGGTCACCAGCCCCTGCATGCGCACGACCTCGAAGTCGCTGCCGCGCACCTGGGCCAGTTCCGAATTGAGCGCATCGTTGTCCCAGCGGTCGTCGGGCGCGCCGGTGAGGTACCAGTTGCTGCCGTTGTCGGCGACGATCATCCCGTAGGTCTTCAGCGCGGTGAGGATCGCCCTGGTCTCGGTGCTGAAGCCCGACGGAATGACATAGCTCGCCTTCAGGCGCACGCGCATGCCCATCGGCGGCAGGTCGGCGCTGCTGCTGCTCGATGCCGAGTGGGTGGCCGGCGGCACGTAGGCCGCCCGGCTGCGCGACACCGTGAAGCGCAGCGCATGGCGGATGCCGCCGGGGCCGAGTGCCGCCTCTTCGTAGCGCGCCAGGCCGGGGAAGATCGGCAGGCCGGCGGCGTCGGCGCTGGTCCAGCCCGGCTGGCCGCCGGGGCGCACGTCGTTGCTGTCGAGGTGGAAGATCGCGCCGCAGACGGCATTCCAGCTGCCGTTGGACTGCGGGTAGGCGCCGGCGAGTTCGTACAGCCGATTGTTGTCGCGGTCGATGACCAGCACGTGGCGGTCGCCGCTGGAGCCCGAGCCACCTTCGACCGGCGCGTTGGCGGGCACCGGGTACGGCCCGGGGTCGCTCTCGTCGCCATAGGCCGTCCAGTTGATCGCCACCTTGGCCTGCGAACCTGCCACCACCACGTAGGGGATGCCGATCGGCCCGCCGTCGTACTCGCCAGCGCCGAAGTCCGGGTGCAGGCCGGTGCCGGTGCCGATGCTGGCGATCAGCGCGTCGGAGTTCGGATCGACCGGTTCACCGGAGATGTCGAGGTTCCAGTCGTTGCTGGACGGGAAGGCCAGCGCACCATTCAGCGCCGCACCCGCGCCAAGGGCTGCGCCGCCGAAATCGCCGTAGACCACCGTGCCCGGTGACGGTGACGGTGAGGTGACGGTGACGGTGACGGTGACGGGCTCGGCTCGCTCGCTCGGGCTCGGGCTCGGGCTCGGGCTCGGGCTCGGACTCGGCGAGGGGCTGGGCGAAGGGCTCGGTGACGGGCTGGGCGTGTTGCCGCTGGCGTTGTCGGATCCTCCACCGCCACCACAGGCAGCCAGGAACAGCGCAGACAAGGCGACCAGGGTGGCACGGCGATCGATCGGGTTCAGGGCAAGCTCCTCTGTCGGCAGGCAATCAGCGTGGGATTGTGCGGACGCGGAACGCAAAACGGGCGCCCGAAGGCGCCCGCTGCGAGGAACTTACCCGCCGTCACAGCCCGGTGACAAGGCGGTACGCAAGCTCAGCCGGTGAGCTGCTCCTTGATGATCACCGAGCCGTTCTCCTGCGTGTGCACCATGCCGCGCTCTTCCAGATCCTTCATCACGCGGCTGACCATCTCGCGCGAGGCGCCGACGATCTTGGCCAGGTCCTGGCGCGACACCTTGTTGCGGATGATCTTCTGGTCGCCCTCCATCTCGGCCATGTCGAGCAGCGCGCGCGCCACGCGGCCGTAGACATCGAGCAGCGCAAGCGACTCGATCTGCCGGTCGGCGCTGCGCAGCCGCTGCACCAGGCCGCGCATGATCGCGTAGGACAGGCTGGAGTTCTCCGGCAGGCAGCGCGCGAACTCGGCGCGGCCGAGGATCAGCATGTCGGTCTGCACCTCGGCACGAACGGTGGCCGAGTGCGGCTCGTTGTCGATCAGGCTCATCTCGCCGACGTAGTCGCCCGGCTGCAGCACGGCGAGGATCACCTCGCGGCCGCGCGAGTCGGAGGTCAGCACCCGGGCCCGGCCGGTCAGCAGGATGAACAGCGCGTTGGACTTCTTGTTGTGCTCGACGATGATCTCGCCGCGGCGGAAGCGGCGCTTCACCACGCTGTCGGCGATGCTCTGCGCCTGATCGTTCGTGAGCATCGAAAACAGCGGCACACGCCGGATCAGGTCCAGATTGGAGAGCATCGCCATACGTTCTTCCCTTCGTGTTGTTTCGGCCCGCGCAGCGGTGATGGCGGCGACGCCGGGTTGCGGCCGCCCACCGTGAAAATGCCACATCCTGTAGCCGCCGGCTATTGTCGCCATTACGAGAGATGACGCCAGTGGATTCCGGCCCCATGTCAGACTTGCGACCCTGAGTTGTGGTGTCATTGCCGACACATCCCCCCGTTTTCAAGGCGTTTCCCATGAGTTCCACCCCCCTTCACGCCCAAGTCCTGATCCTTGGCTCGGGCCCGGCCGGCTACACCGCCGCCGTCTATGCCGCACGCGCCAACCTGAAGCCGATGCTGATCACCGGCATCGCCCAGGGCGGACAGCTGATGACGACCACCGACGTCGACAACTGGCCGGCCGACGTCGACGGCGTGATGGGTCCCGAGCTGATGGCGCGCTTCCAGAAGCACGCCGAGCGCTTCAACACGCAGATCGTGTTCGACCACATCAACACGGTCGACTTCAGCAAGCGCCCGTTCACGCTGAAGGGCGACTCCGGCACCTACACCTGCGACGCGCTGATCATCGCCACCGGCGCCAGCGCCAAGTACCTGGGCCTGCCGTCGGAGGAATCGTTCATGGGCCGCGGTGTCAGCGGCTGCGCCACCTGCGACGGCTTCTTCTACCGTGGCCAGGAGGTCTGCGTGGTCGGCGGCGGCAACACCGCCGTCGAAGAAGCGCTGTACCTGTCGAACATCGCCAGCAAGGTGCACCTGATCCACCGCCGCGACAAGTTCCGCGCCGAGCCGATCCTGGTCGACAAGCTGATGGACAAGGTCAAGGCCGGCAGCATGCAGCTGCACCTGTGGCACACCCTCGACGAGGTGCTCGGCGACCCGAGCGGCGTCACCGGCGTGCGGATCAGGAGCACCGAGAGCGGTGCGACGACGGACCTGACGCTGAAGGGCTGCTTCATCGCCATCGGCCACCAGCCGAACACCGACATCTTCAAGGGCCAGCTGGAGATGAAGGACGGCTACATCATCACCAAGGGTGGGCTGAACGGCATGGCGACGATGACCAGCGTGCCCGGCGTGTTTGCGGCGGGCGACGTGCAGGACCATGTCTACCGCCAGGCGATCACCAGCGCCGGCACCGGCTGCATGGCGGCGCTCGACGCCCAGCGCTTCCTGGAGCAGTGAGCCGCGCCGGGCGCTGGAAATAGGCTATACTCGCGGTCTTTGCCGAAATCCGTCGGCACGAATACCACTGGTTAGTCCTGGAGCGAGCTATGGCACGCGTCTGTCAAGTCACGGGCAAGCGCCCGATGGTGGGGAACAACGTCTCCCACGCCAACAACAAAACGAAGCGTCGCTTCCTGCCCAACCTGCAGTACCGCCGCTTCTGGCTGGAAACCGAAAACCGCTGGGTGCGTCTGCGCGTCAGCAACGCCGCGCTGCGCCTGATCGACAAGGTCGGCATCGAGCAGGTCGTCGCTGACCTGCGCGCCAAGGGCGAACTCTGATCTAGGAGAACGACATGGCCAAAGGTGGACGCGAGAAGATCAAGCTGGAATCGTCGGCCGGCACCGGTCACTTCTACACGACCGACAAGAACAAGAAGACCACGCCCGAGAAGATCGAAATCATGAAGTTCGATCCGAAGGCGCGCAAGCACGTGAAGTACAAGGAAACGAAGCTGAAGTAATCACTTCAGCCGTACCAGCAAAGAGGGCCGCTTTCGCGGCCCTTTTGCTTTTCCGGCTGGAAGGGGCTGCGCGCAGCACCCCCGCCCGCCGTCGCCGGCAGGCGTTACGCGTGCGCGGCGCGCAGCTTCAGCGAGAACTCCTGCAGCGCGGCGATGCCGCTGTCCTCGGCCTTGCGGCACCAGGCCTGCAGGTCGGCGACCAGTTGCTCGGCCGACACGTTGGTGCGCGTCCACAGCTGGCGCAGTTCCTCTCGCATCGCCACCAGTTTGGTCAGCGAGGCCGAACTGGCCGCCGCCTGGGCCACGCTGGCACGCAGCTCGGACGGGATCTTCTCCTCGTCGCGATGCAGCCAGCGCTGGGCCAGCAGCATCTCCTTGACGCGCGCGGTGTTCTCGCCACCCTGCGCCTTCAGGCGCTCCAGTTCGGCGCCACAGGCCGTGCGCAGCTCGTTGGCGTACTTGGCCATCACCTCGTAGCGATTGGCGATGATCGCCTCCAGCGTCTTGCCGTCGGCCACCGGCTTCACGTTGCCGAGCTTGAGCAGCGGCGGCGTCTTGCGCACCTTCGCCCAGCCGATCATCTCCATCGCGCGGATGTAGCCCCAGCCGATGTCGAACTCGTAGGGCTTGACCGACAGCTTGGCCGAGGTCGGGTAGGTGTGGTGGTTGTTGTGCAGTTCCTCGCCGCCGATCACGATGCCCCAGGGCGAGATGTTGGTCGAGGCGTCCTGCGCCTCGAAGTTGCGGTAGCCCCACCAGTGGCCGAGGCCGTTGATGATGCCGGCCGCGGTGATCGGGATCCACAGCATCTGCACCGCCCACACCGTGGCGCCGATGGCGCCGAACAGCATCAGGTCGACGATCAGCATCACACCCACGCCCTGCCAGGAGTAGCGCGTGTACAGGTTGCGCTCGATCCAGTCGTCGGGCGTGCCGTGGCCGTACTTGTCCAGCGTCTCCTGCACCTTGGCCTCGGCGCGGTAGAGCTCGCTGCCCTCGAGCAGCACCTTGTTGATGCCACGGGTCACCGGGCTGTGCGGGTCGTCGACCGTCTCGCACTTGGCGTGGTGCTTGCGGTGGATGGCGACCCACTCCTTGGTGACCATGCCGGTGGTCAGCCACAGCCAGAAGCGGAAGAAGTGCGACGGGATCGGACCGAGGTCGAGCGCACGGTGTGCCTGCGAACGGTGCAGGAAGATCGTCACCGCCGCGATGGTGATGTGCGTGGCCACCAGCGTGAAGGCCAGCACCTGCCACCAGGTGGTCTCGATCAAACCATTGGCCAGCCACGACACGAGGCTGCCCCAAACCGACGAAAGAATGTCCATGAACCCGCCTGAACTGCCGTCAAGAGCGACGGCCCGAGGATTGTAAGTGCCTGGGCACCAGAACGGTCGCGGAAACTACGTGGATTGCCCGCGCCAGTTACCAGCAGTTGGCGTCAATTTGCTGCCGATCAAGCCCGTTGCCACATGGCTGCAAAAAAACCGTCGGTGGCGTGCCGCTGTGGCCACAGGCGCAGGAAGCCTTCACGCACCAGTTCGGGCGCCCGCTGGACATGCGCGGACGCCAGCAGTTCGTCGGCCGCCAGCGGTCGGAAGCTCGCCTTGTTGGCATCGCTGAAGGCCCGAGCCACCGCCTCGTTCTCGGCGTCGAGCAGGCTGCAGGTCGCGTAGACCAGCCGGCCGCCGGGCTTCAGCAGTCGTGCTGCGCTGGCCAGGATGGCGGTCTGCTTGGCGTTCAGTTCCTCCACGGCCTGCGGCGTCTGCCGCCACTTCAGATCGGGGTTGCGGCGCAGCGTTCCCAGGCCCGAGCAAGGTGCGTCGACCAGCACCCGGTCGATCTTGCCGGCCAGCCGCTTGATGCGATCGTCGCGCTCGTGGGCGATCTGCACCGGGTAGACGTTGGACAGTCCGCTGCGCGCCAGCCGCGGCTTCAGCGCCGCGAGGCGGTGGCCGGAGGTGTCGAAGGCATAGAGGCGCCCGGTGTTGCGCATCGCCGCGCCGAGCGCGAGCGTCTTGCCGCCGGCACCGGCGCAGAAGTCCACCACCATCTCGCCGCGCTTGGCGTCGAGCAGCAGCGCGAGCAGCTGGCTGCCTTCGTCCTGCACCTCGACGTCGCCGCGGGTGAAGACATCGAGCTTCTGCAGCGCCGGCTTGCCGTGGATGCGCAGGCCGATCGGCGAGTACGGCGTCTCCTCTGCCTCGAAGCCGGCTGCAGCCAGCGCCGCCTTTGCCTCCTCGCGCTTGGCCTTGAAGGTGTTGACCCGCAGGTCCAGCGGCGCGCTGGCCGACATGCTCTCGACGAAGGGCCAGAAGTCTTCGCCCAGTTCCTTCTGCAGCCGCTCGGCCAGCCACTCGGGCAGGTTGTGGCGCAGCTTGTCGGGCAGCGCGCCACGATCGACGGCCTGCACCTGGGCCAGCCACTGCTGCTCGGCCTCGGACAGCGCGGCGCGCAGGAAACCTTCGTTGCCCTGCCAGCCGAGGATGGCCAGGCGCCGCTCCATCTCGCCCTTGCCCGACTGCGCGAGGTGCTGGAACAGCAAGCGCTGGCGCAGCACGGTGTAGGTGGTCTCGGCCAGCGTGTGGCGCTCGCGGCTGCCCAGCGCACGCTGCTGGCGGAAGAAGTCGGAGACGACGTTGTCGGCCGGTTGCTTGAACTGCAGCACGCGGTGCAGCAGTTCGGTGGCCAGTTCGAGCAGGGCGTTGGGGTGCATCAGACGATCAACTGGGGCTCGCCGCGCAGGTGGCGGACGCTGTTGCCTTCGACACGCAGCAGGTCCTCGACCAGCCAGCGCACCACGCGCGGATAGAGCACGTGCTCGCGGGCGAGCACGCGGGCGGACAGCGTCGCCTCCGTGTCGCCCGGCAGCACGGGCACCACGGCCTGCGCGATGATCGGCCCGTGGTCGAGCTCGGCGGTGACGAAGTGCACCGTCGCACCGGCCGCCTTGCAGCCGGACTCGATCGCCCGGCGGTGCGTCCACAGTCCGGTGAAGGCCGGCAGCAGCGACGGGTGCACGTTGACCATGCGCCCGGCGTAGTGGTTCACGAAGCCCGGCGTGAGGATGCGCATGAAGCCGGCCAGCACCAGCAGTTGCGGCGCGTAGCGGTCGATGACCTGCTGCAGCGCCGCGTCGAAACTCTCGCGCGAGGCATGTTCGCGGTGGTCGACCACCGCGGTCGGGATGCCGCGCGCACGGGCGAAGGCCAGGCCGGCGGCCTCGGGCTGGTTGCTCACCACCGCCGCGATGCGTGCGTTCCAGCCTTCGCTCGCGCAGGCCTGCACGACCGCCTCCATGTTCGAGCCGCGGCCCGGAGATCAGCACGACGATGTTCTTCATTCCTCGGCCATCAGCTGCACCAGCGCCTGCGCCACGTCGTGCTCGGTCACGCCTTCGCCTCGCGATGCCGGCAACGTGACCCAGCGCGGCACCGCCCTCGCGCTTCAGCCGGGCGACCCACTGACCGGCTTCCTTGCCACTGGCAAAACCATTGCTTTGCAGCAGCAGGCGGCCGTCGCCGGCGAGCAGCTTGAAGAAGAAGCGCCCGTCGGCCTCGCGGTACTGCTTGAACACCGGCAGCGCGACCTTGGTCTTGCCGACCGCCTCGGTCTGCACCGTCGAGACACCGACCATGCGCCGCAACCCGACGGCTTCGCGCAGCTGGGCAAGGAAGGGCGCGGCGATCGTGCGCGCCTTGCGCGCCCCTTCCATCAGCGTCTCCTCGATGCGCGCCGGATGCGCGATCAGCGACTCGTAGTGCTCGCGCATCGGCGCGATGTCGCGCTCGAGGCGCTGCGCCACGCGCTGCTTGGCTTCGCCCCAGGCGAGGCCGGCCTTCAGGTCGGCGCGGAAGCTGGCGCGCTCGCCGGCATCGGCGAAGGCCTCGTAGATCGTCACCAGGTGCGCGGTGTCCGGGTCCTTCGGCTCGCCGGGCAGCTTCGAGTCGGTCACCACCCGCGCGACCGCGGCCTGCAAGCCCTTGGCGCCGCCCTCGAACAGCGGGATCGTGTTGTCGTAGCTCTTCGACATCTTGCGGCCGTCCAGCCCGGGCAGCGTCGCCACCTGCTCGTCGATCACCACCTCGGGCAGCACGAAGTGCTCGCGGCCGGCGCCGAACAGGTGGTTGAAGCGCTGCGCGATGTCGCGCGCCATCTCCAGGTGCTGCACCTGGTCGCGCCCGACCGGCACCTGGTGGGCGTTGAACATCAGGATGTCCGCGGCCATCAGGATCGGGTAGCTGAACAGGCCCATCGTGACGCCGGCGTCGACGTCTTCGCCGGCTTCCAGGTTGGCGTCGGCCGAGGCCTTGTAGGCGTGGGCCCGGTTCATCAGGCCCTTGGGCGTGACGCAGGTCAGCAGCCAGGTCAGCTCGGGGATCTCGGGGATGTCGCTCTGGCGGTAGAAGAAGACGCGCGCCGGATCGAGGCCTGCGGCCAGCCAGGTGGCGGCGATCTCCAGCCGCGAACGCTCGATGCGCGCCGGGTCGTCGCACTTGATCAGCGCGTGGTAGTCGGCGAGGAAGAAGAAGCTCTCGACACCGCTCTGGCGGCTGGCGGCGATGGCCGGGCGGATCGCACCGACGTAGTTGCCCAGGTGCGGCGTGCCGGTGGTGGTGATGCCGGTCAGAACACGGGTGGTCATGGCGTGTGATGCAGGAGGACGGGGCGGCGCCGGGGCGCGCAGCCGCGTATTGTCGTCGCTGCCGGCGCCAGGCCGGGCGCAGCGTTCAGATCGCCGCGGTGACGACGATCTCGATCTTCCACTCCGGCCGGGCCAGGCGCGCCTGCACCGTCGCGCGCGGCGGCGCGTCGCCGGGCGGCACCCAGTCGTCCCAGACCGCGTTCATGCCGTCGAAGTCGGCCATGTCGGCGAGGAAGATTTGCGCCATCAGGATGCGCGCGCGATCGGTGCCGACCTCGGCGAGCAGCTTGTCGACCATTGCCAGCACCTGGGTGGTCTGGCCGCCGATGTCCTGGGTGGCATCGTCGGGCACCTGGCCCGCCAGGTAGACGGTGCCGTTGTGCACCGCCATCTCCGACAAGCGGTCGCCGACGTGGAAGCGGTGCAGGCCATGCTCGAGGTTCATCGCTTCGCTCCATGCGGCTTGTCGTGCCGGTGCGCGGCGGCGGCTGGCGGTGCCGCCTTCTGGCCGAGCTTGCTCTCGGTGCCCTTGAGCAGCTTCTGGATGTTCGCGCTGTGGCGCCAGATCAGCAGCAGACCCATCACCGCCACCGCACCGGCGACCGGGCCGGCGCCCCAGATGAGCAGCTGGTAGAACGGCGCGAAGGCCGCCGAGACGATGGCCGCCAGCGACGAGTAGCGGAAGAAGGCGGCGATGATCACCCAGGTCAGCAGCGTCGCCGCGCCCAGCCAGGGGTTGAGGCCGAGCAGCACGCCGGCCGCGGTGGCCACGCCCTTGCCGCCCTGGAAGCGGAAGAACACCGGCCACAGGTGACCGAGAAACGCCGCCAGCCCGACCAGCGCCGCCGTGCCCTCACCCAGGCCGTATGCCGGGCCGAACAGCACGACGAGCAGCACCGGCACGTAGCCCTTCAACGCGTCGAAGACCAGCGTCAGGATGGCCGCCGTCTTGTTGCCCGAGCGCAGCACGTTGGTCGCGCCGGGGTTGCCCGAACCGTAGGTGCGCGGGTCGTTCAGCCCCATCAGGCGGCTGATGATGACCGCGAAGGACAGCGAACCGATCAGGTAGGCCGCCAGCGCGGCGAGAAGGGGAAGCAGACTCTGCATGCAGCCTGGAGCGCGGAAGTGGACTGTCGCCATTCTGCACGCGCCGCCCCGGCGCGCACCCGCGTTTGCCCCGGGGTCAGATCAAGGGCAGTGCGAGCACGAAGACGCTGCCGCCGCCGGGCCGCGCCTCGCAGCGCACGCTGCCGCCGTGGCGCTGCGCGATCTGCCGCACCAGGCTGAGGCCGAGGCCGACGCCGCCGGCCTGCTCGGCATGGCCGGGCAGGCGGTAGAACGGCTCGAAGATGCGCTCGCGCAAGGCTTCCGGCACACCGGGGCCGCGGTCGCAGACGCGCACCTCGGCGCCGGACGAACTGCGCAGCAGCTCGACGCTGACCTCCGCGCCGCCGTAGCGCCGTGCGTTCTCCAGCAGGTTGCGCAGCGCGCGGCGCAGCAGGCGCTCGTCGCCGTGCACCTGCAGGGCCGGGCCGTCGACCTCGGCGTCGACACGCGAGGCTTCCTCCGCGGCCAGGCCGAGCAGGTCGACCGGATCGCGCCGGTCCAGCGTCTCGGCGGCGTCCAAGCGGCTGGCCAGCAGCACCTCCTCGACCAGCGCATCGAGCTCGCCGACGTTGGTCTCGATCTCGCGCTTGAGCTCGACGCGCTGCGCCGGCGAGACCTCGTCGAGCATCGAGACGGCCATCTTCATGCGCGCCAGCGGCGAGCGCAGTTCGTGGCTGGCGTTGGCCAGCAGCGACTTGTTCGACTGCACCAGCGCCTCGACGCGCGAGGCGGCGTGGTTGAAGCTGGCCGCGACGGCCGCGACCTCGTCGCGCCCGCTCACGTCGACGCGGTGGTCGAGCCGGCCGGAGCCGAAGCGCTCGACGCCCTTCTTCAATGTTTCCAGCCGCCGCGTCAGCCGCCGCACCACCGGGTAGGCACCGGCAGCGACGGCGAGGAACAGCACCGACAGGAACAGCGCCAGGCCGACACCGCGCGACAGCGTCGGCGGCAGGAAGGGCAGCAGGATGTCGCCGGGTTGCGGCCCGGGCGGGCCGCCGCGGCCCTCCGGTCCCGGGCCCGGGCCGTCACCCGGCCGCGGCGGCAGGCGCAGCCGCGGCCGCACCAGCCACAGCGTGCGGCCGTCGTCCAGCCGGATCGAGGACACCCGCGCGCCGTCTTCCTCCTGCCGGCGCACGAAGGACTCGGTGGCGACGATGCGCACACCCTGGCCGTCGTCGAGCGCGATCGGCAGGCGCAGCCGCTGCGACCACTCGCGCACCGCGTCCGCCTGCTCGTCCGCCGGCGCACCGGGGCCGGGCAGCGAGCGCTGCAGCAGTTCGGCCCAGGCGACCATGCGATCGCCGACCAGGCCCTCGACGCGTACCCGCTCCTGGTCGAGGTGGCGCTGGAACACCCAGCCCGACACCGCCGCGAACAGCAGCAGCACGGCCACCACCGTCAGGTAGATGCGCAGGTAGAGCGACTTCATCCGCGGTCGGCGCCGGTCACGACTCGTCGTCCGCGTCCTGCTTCTTGGCGAACACGTAGCCGGCGCCACGCACCGTCAGCACGCGCCGCGGCGCCTTCGGGTCGTCCTCGATGACCGCGCGGATGCGCGAGATGTGCACGTCGATCGAGCGGTCGAAAGCCTCCAGCGGGTGGCCCTTCAGCGAGTCCATGATCTGGTCGCGCGACAACACCCGGCCCGGGCTCTGCGCCAGCACGACCAGCAGGTCGAACTGATGGCTGGTCAGGTCGCAGGCCTTGCCGTCCAGCCGCGCCAGCCGCGCGCCGAGGTCGATCTCCAGGCGGCCGAAGCGCAGCACCTCGTCCTCGGCCGGCTGCGGCTGCGCGCGGCGCAGCAGCGCCTTGATGCGCGCCAGCAGTTCGCGCGGCTCGAAGGGCTTGCCGAGGTAGTCGTCGGCGCCGAGCTCGAGGCCGACGATGCGGTCCAGCGGCTCGCCGCGCGCGGTCAGCATCAGCAGCGGCAGCGAGCGCGTGCGTGGGCTGCCGCGCAACTCGCGGCACAGGTCCAGGCCGTCGCCGTCGGGCAGCATCAGGTCGAGCACCAGCGCGTCGAAGCTCTCGGCGGCCAGCCGATCGCGGCCGGCGCCGAGCGAGCCGGCGGTCGTGACCTCGAAGCCCGCGTGGCGCAGGTAGTCGCCGACCATCGCGGACAGCCGGGCGTCGTCGTCGATCAGCAGCAGGCGGGACGTCATGGTGCGTGTTTCGCTCTCGGCGTGGCGATCGAGCAAGGATAGCGTCATGGCCGGCCTCCGCCCGTCACTTGCGCGGCTGCTCGCGTTCCATGCGCTGCATGCGCTCGCGCATCATCTCGCCGCGCTGCTTCAGGCGCTCGGCCAGCTTGGCGCGCTGCTCGGGCGTCAGCACCTTGCTGGCGTCGAGCATGGCCTGCAGCATGCGGCGGCTGGACTGGTCGTGCTGCTGCAGCATCTGCTGGCGCACCTGTTCGGCGGCGGCGGCGTCGACCGTCGGCGCCGCGAAGATCTGCAGGCTGCGCTCGTGCAGCGCACGGCGCTGCTCGCGCTGGCCCTTCAGGTCGTCGGCCGCTGCCTTGAAGATCTGCTTGATCTGGCTGCGCTGGGCTTCGCTGACGTTCAGCCCGTCGAGCATGTGGTCGACACCGCGGCCGTCCATCATCATGCCCGGGCCGCCCATGCCGCGCGGGCCGGGGCCGGCCGGTTGCGCCCAGGCCGACAGCGCGAAGGTGGCCGCCACCGCGATCACCATGCCCGACAGCATCCACTTCATGCCGCGACCACCGACAGGCCGCGCGGCGACGAGAACCTGGTTCTCTTGCATCTCTGACTCCTTGCAGCGGGCCTGGCTGGCCCATGGAGGGAGATGCTCGCGGCCGGCGGTGAAGTCGCGATGGCTTGGCGGTAAAGATCTGTGAATGCGCGGCGCCGCGCCGGCCCGCGTCAGCTCGAGAAGACGTAGTCGCCGACCCCGGTGGCGCTGGTGCCGCTGAGGGTGGCCAGCAGCGTCAGTTCGCTGGCGCTGACCGTGCTGTTGGCGTCGGCCGCCGTGAACAGGTACACGCCACTGCTGGCGCCGGTGTCGACCACGAACAGAGCCGTGCGCCCGACGGCATAGGCGCTGCTGGCCGAGCCGATGGCGGCCGCGGCGTTCGCCGTGCTCAGCGCGGCGACATCGGTGCTGAAGATCACCAGTTCGGCGCTGCTCGAGAAGCCGCCAGCCGCGGTGCGCGTCGCGGCGCCTTCGACGATCAGGTCGCCGTCGCCGATGCTGAGCGTGCCCATGCGCAGGCGCAGGTCGTCGGTGCCGGAGACGAAGTCGAGCACGATGTCGCTGTTGCTGCGGTTGTCGAGTACCACCACGTCGGCCCCGGAGCCGCCGGTGACGCGGTCGATGCCGGCGCCACCGTACAGCGTGTCGTTGCCCGCCCCGCCGACCAGCGTGTCGTTGCCGGCGGCGCCGCTGAGCAGGTTGGCTGCGCCGTTGCCCGTCAGCGCATTGCCGAGCGTATTGCCGGTGCCGCGGATCGAGCTGGCGCCGGTGAGCGTCAGGTTCTCCAGCGTGCTGCCCAGCGTCCAGGTGATCGACGCGAACACGCTGTCGCGATCGCCGGCTGCCGTGCCGCTGTCGGCGACCACGTCGCCGGCCGCGTCGACGTCGTAGCGGTCGCTGCCGGCGCCACCGTCGAGCGTGTCGTTGCCGGCGCCGCCGTTCAGCGTGTCGTTGCCGCCACCGCCGGTCAGCCTGTTCGCGCCGCTGTTGCCGGTCAGCAGGTTCGCGGCCGAGTTGCCGGTGCCGGTGGTCGCCGCGCTGCCGGACAGGGTCAGGCGCTCGAAACCCGTTGCCAGCGACCAGTTCACGGCCGACACCACGGTGTCGAGGTCGGCGGCGGCGGTGCTGGTGTCGCTGATGCGGTCGCCGCTGCTGTTCACATAGAAGGTGTCGCTGCCGGCGCCGCCCTGCATCGTGTCGTTGCCGGTGCTGCCGTTGAGCGTGTCGGCCCCGCCGCCGCCGACGATCGAGTCGTTGCCCTGGCCGCCGTACAGGTTGTTCGCATACGAGCTGCCGATGATCGTGTCGTTGCCGTTGCCGCCGACCGCGTTCTCGATGATCGAGCCGTAGGCGATCCACACGTTGTACTGCTCGTACAGGATCTGCCCGCCGCCCCCGAACACGTACAGCGCATTGCCCAGTCGCGAGCCGCCGCTCACGCCGGCATTGAGGTCGATCTCGCCGCCGGAGTTCGACTGGTAGGTGATGGTGTCGGTGCCGCCGGCATCCCAGATCGTCTGGTGGTAGTCGGTGCCGGACTTGAACAGGTAGTTGGTGTTGCCGGCGTTGGTGCTGGTGTTCTTGCCGTACAGCGTCTGCAGCGCCTGGATGTCCAGCACCATCGGCGTGGTCGGCTCGTAGCTGAACGCCGAGTTGATGTTGCCCGGGTCGGCCGAGTAGCTCATCACCGTGAACGAGCGCGAGTCGAGCGACGACGGCAACAGGGTGGACGACAGGCCGCTGGGGTCGAACGGATGCTTGAGGCCGAGCGCATGGCCGATCTCGTGCACCACGGTCACGTACTCGAAGGTGCCCTTGCTCCATGGGTCGGTGGCCGACGAGCTACGCGTGTTGAACCACACGTCGCCAGCGATCGGGCCCGTGCCGGGGAAGTAGGCATAGGCCTGCGCGCCGTCCATCTCGGCGCCCCAGGTGTAGGCGAAGCGCAGGTCACCGACGGTGGTCTCGTTGTCCGCCGTTTCGGTGAAGGTCAGGCCGGACACCGCCTGCCACGCCGCCAGCGCGTCGCGCGTGGCCAGAATGTCGCTTTCCGTCAGCGGGTGGTACTCCGCCGACCAGGGCTCGCCGCTGCCGTTGCTCGGGCCGTAGCCGCCGTTGACCGCGGTCGACCAGGACGCCGAGGCGCCGGGGGAGCTGAAGGTCAATGCCTTCGACACCCACTGCGTACCGCCGAGCAGCGCATCGATGTTCCGCACCCCGGTGAGGTCGGAGAAGGTCCAGGGTGTTTCGGAAGTGGGAGAGGCCATCGGTGTACCGGCGCGAACGGGGAGTTCGACTCAGTATCCGTGCCGCTCGAAGCGGGCGTCAACGCCTAGATCGTCAACCTTGGCACACTCGCCTGCCGGCCGCAGGCGCGGCCGTGGGACGGATCGTCACTGGCGGAGAAGGAGGGATTCGAACCCTCGATACGGTGAAACCGTATACCGGATTTCGAGTCCGGCGCATTCGACCACTCTGCCACCTCTCCGGTGCCGATCGTCGTTCGGCGCTTGTCCGCCGAGCCTGCGATTGTAATGCAGCCGGGCGGGCCGCTCAGCCGGTCACGCTCAGGCGCAGTCCGACCAGGCGTGCATCGCTCACGGCCGTCTGCCACAGCTGGCCCGGCGAGAGCGGCCAGGCATCGGTCAGCGTGCCGGTGGTCACCACGTCGCCGGGCCGGATGGCCCAGTGCGGCGTGCGCTGCGCCATCGCGTCGACCCAGAGGCGCAGTGCGGTCAACGGGCCGTCGAGCACGTTGCGCCCGCTGCCACGCTCGACCTCGCGGCCATCGCAGCTCAGCGTCAGCGACAGCGCGGCGAGTTGCTCGCCCAGGCGCTCGAACGCGGTGACCGGAACGCGCGGGCCGACCAGCAGGCGGCCGTGCAGAGCGAAGTCGGCGACGGTGTCGGGCGCGCTGAAGCGCCAGCCGTCGAAATGCGTGTGAACGATCTCGAAGCCATGCGCCACCCAGGCCAGGCAGCCGGCGAGTGCTGCCTCGTCCATGCCGGCACTCGGCGCGGACGAAAAGCCGAACACGACCTCCGGCTCCAGCCGCGGCTGCACCAGGCCGGCCAGCGAGACCGAGGCCGCATCGCTGTCCAGCAGTTGCAGCGTGCTGCTCCACACCGGCGCCCAGATCGGCTCGAAGACGCCGTAGCGCGGCCAGATCGTGCGGTTGGTGAAGCCGATCTTGTAGCCCAGCGGCCGCTCGCCGCGGGCGATGCGCATCGTGCGCAGCCGCTCGGCGACGCCGAACGCGTCGGCCATCGCCAGGCCTTGCGGCTGTTCGCTGGGCAGCGAGGTCAGCTGCGCCGCGTCGTAGGCGGCCAGCAGCCTGTCGGCGAGTGCGGCGCCATCCACGGGCTCAGGCACCGATCCGCTCGAGGCCGCCGAGGTAGGGCCGCAGCGCCGCCGGCACGCGGATCGAACCGTCGGCTTGCTGGTGGTTCTCCAGCACCGCCACCAGCGCGCGGCCGACCGCCAGGCCGGAGCCGTTGAGCGTGTGCACCAGCTCGTTCTTGCCCTGCGCGTTCTTGAAGCGCGCCTGCATGCGTCGCGCCTGGAAGGCTTCGCAGTTCGAGCAGGAGCTGATCTCGCGGTAGGTGTTCTGCGCCGGCAGCCAGACCTCGAGGTCGTAGGTCTTGGTCGAGCCGAAGCCCATGTCGCCGGTGCACAGCACCACCACCCGGTAGGGCAGCTCCAGCTTCTGCAGGATCGCCTCGGCATGGCCGACCATCTGCTCCAGCGCCTCGTAGCTGCGCTCGGGGTGGGTGATCTGCACCATCTCGACCTTGTCGAACTGGTGCTGGCGGATCATGCCGCGCGTGTCGCGTCCGGCGCTGCCGGCCTCGGAGCGGAAGCAGGGGCTGTGCGCCGTCAGGCGGATCGGCAGCGCGCTCTCGGCCAGTACCTGCTCGCGCACGGTGTTGGTCAGCGAGATCTCGCTGGTGGAGATCAGGTACTGCTCGCGCTGCTCGTCGTCACCGCCACGGCTGACCCAGAACATGTCCTCCTTGAACTTGGGCAGCTGCCCGGTGCCCTCGAGGATCTCGCGGTTGACGATGTAGGGCGTGTAGCACTCGGTGTAGCCATGCGCCTGCGTCTGCGTGTCGAGCATGAACTGCGCGAGCGCACGGTGCAGCCGCGCCACCGGGCCGCGCAGGAAGGTGAAGCGCGAGCCGCTGAGCTTCGCGCCGGTGTCGAAGTCCAGCCCCAGCGGTCCGCCGAGGTCGACATGGTCCTTCGGCGCGAAGTCGAAGGCCCGCGGCGTGCCCCAGCGCCGCACCTCGACGTTGCCGGTCTCGTCGGCACCCAGCGGCACGCTCTCGTGCGGCAGATTGGGCACCGCCATCAGCATGTCCGACAAGTCGGCCTGGATCGCCTCGAGCCGCTCGGCGGAGGCCTTCAGGCCGTCGGCGATGCCGCCGACCTGCGCCATCAGCTCGCCGGTGTCCTGCCCCTTGGACTTCAGCTGTCCGATCTGCTTGGACAGGCTGTTGCGCTGCGCCTGCAGCTCTTCGGTGCGGGTCTGGAGGGCCTTGCGCTCGGCCTCCAGCGACTGGAAGCGCGGCACGTCGAGAAAGGCTTGCGGCGTCTTGCGCGCCTCGAGGCGGGCGACCACGTGCGCCAGGTCCTTGCGCAGCAGGTTGATGTCGAGCATGGGAGCCGGGCGCCGACGGGCGCCTTCCGGAAATCTGGGACCTGGGATTGTAGGCAGCGGGCGCCGACGCGCCCGCCGCGCTCAGGACGGTTCGCCCATCATCGACTGCAGGTAGTTCTGCAGGCCGACCTTGCCGAGCAGTTCGATCTGCGTCTCGAGGAAGTCGATGTGCTCCTCGGTGTCGTCGAGGATGTCCTGCAGGATGTCGCGCGAAACGTAGTCGCGCACCGATTCGCAGTAGGCGATGCCGTCCTTGATGGTGCCCTGCGCCCCGCTCTCGAGCTTCAGATCGCACTCGAGCATCTCGGGCACGTTCTCACCGATCAGCAGCTTGCCCAGATCCTGCAGGTTGGGCAGGCCGTCGAGCATGAAGATGCGTTCCATCAGCTTGTCGGCGTGCTTCATCTCGCCGATCGACTCTTCGTATTCCTTCTTCGCCAGCTTGTCCAAGCCCCAGTGCTTCAGCATGCGGTAGTGCAGGAAGTACTGGTTGGTGGCGGTCAGTTCGTTCTTCAGTTGTGCGTTGAGATGGGCGATGACTTGCGGGTCGCTCTTCATGAGGTCCTCCTGGTTTGATGCACGGCAAACATTGTGCGCGGCCAGGTGCCCGCTCTCCGTAAAGTCGCTCTGCGACGCAAGGATGAGCGTACTATGGTTGATAATCGTTCTCATTAAGAACCATAGTTCATGCAGCTCAAGGACCTGCCCACCGGGGCACGTGCCCGCGTCGTTTCCGTCACGGCGTCGGCACCCGAACTCGACCCCGGTGACCTGCGCCGCCTCGGCGAACTCGGCTTCATCCCCGGCGAGCCGGTGCACCTGCTGAGGCGCGGGCCGGGCGGCCGCGAGCCGCTGGCGGTGCAGGTCGGCGACACGCTGTTCGCGCTGCGCTGGCTGGAAGCCAGCTGCATCGAGGTCGAACCGGTCTGACGGCATGGCCAGCTGGTGCATCGCCCTGGTGGGCAACCCGAACTGCGGCAAGACCGCCTTGTTCAACCGGCTGACGGGCGCGCGGCAGAAGGTCGCCAACTACGCCGGCGTCACCGTCGAGCGCAAGACCGGCACGGCGACGCTGCGCGACGGCCGCACGGTGTCGGTGGTCGACCTGCCCGGAACCTACGGCCTCACCCCGGCTACGCCCGACGAGCAGGTGACGGTCGAGGTGATCGAAGGGCGCCGTGCCGGCGAGGACGTGCCCGACGCGCTGGTCGCTGTGGTCGATGCCACCAACCTGCGCATGAACCTGCGCCTGGTGCTGGAACTGCGCCGCCTCGGCCGGCCGATGATCGTCGCGCTGAACATGGCCGACGCCGCACGAGCGCAGGGCCTGGTCATCGACGCCGCAGCGCTGTCGCGCGAGCTCGGTTGCCCGGTGGTCGAGACGGTGGCGGTGCAGCGCAACGGCCACGCGGCGCTGCTGGCGCAGATCGAGGCGCTGGCCGGCGCCGCGACGCCGGCGACGGCCGATGCGGACGGTGCACGTTCGGCGGCGGAACTGCAGCACGAGGTGCGCCGCCTGCTCGCCATCGCCTCGCCCGACGCGCCGCGCGTGCAGCGGTTGGGCCACCGCGTCGACGCCGTGCTGCTGCATCCGGTGGCCGGGCTGCTGATCCTGACCACGCTGCTGTTCCTGATCTTCCAGGCCGTGTTCTCCTGGGCCAACGTGCCGATGGACGCCATCAAGGCCGGCATGGCCGCGCTCGGCGACGCGGTGAACAGCTCGATGGCCGACGGCCCGCTGCGCAGCCTGCTGGTCGACGGCGTGATCGCCGGCGCCGGCGGCGTGCTGGTGTTCCTGCCGCAGATCCTGATCCTGTTCTTCTTCATCCTGCTGCTCGAGGACTCCGGCTACCTGCCGCGCGCCGCCTTCCTGCTCGACACGCTGATGGGCAAGGTCGGCCTGTCCGGGCGCGCCTTCATTCCGCTGCTGTCGAGCTTCGCCTGCGCGGTGCCCGGCGTGATGGCGGCACGCACCATCGCCAACCCGCGCGACCGGCTGGCGACCATCATGATCGCCCCGCTGATGACCTGTTCGGCGCGATTGCCGGTCTACGCGCTGCTGATCGGCGCCTTCGTGCCGGAGCGCGACGTCGGCCCCTTCAACCTGCGCGGGCTGACGCTGTTCGGCCTGTACGCGACCGGCGTGCTGTCGGCCTGCGCGGTGGCCTGGTGCATCAAGCGCTTCTGGACGCGGCGCAGCTACCAGCCGCTGATGCTCGAACTGCCGCCCTACCGCCGGCCTCGCCTGCGCAGCCTGGCGCTGGGCCTGTGGGAACGCACGGTGATCTTCCTGCGCCGCGTCGGCACCATCATCTTCTCGCTGATGGTGGTGCTGTGGTTCCTCGCCACCTTCCCGGCGCCGCCCGAGGGCGCCACCGGTCCGGCGATCCAGTACAGCCTGGCCGGCATGCTCGGCCGCGCACTCGAGCTGCTGTTCGCGCCGGTCGGCTTCAACTGGCAGATCTCGATCGCGCTGGTACCGGGCCTGGCCGCACGGGAGGTGGCGGTGGGCGCGCTGGGCACGGTCTACGCGCTGTCGGCCGCCGGCGATGCGGTGGCCGACTCGCTGGCGCCGGTGATCGCGCAGCAGTGGTCGCTCGCCACCGCCTATGCACTGCTGGCCTGGTACGTGTTCGCGCCGCAGTGCCTGTCGACACTGGCGGTGGTCAGGCGCGAGACCAACTCGTGGCGCTACCCGTTGCTGATGCTGGCCTACCTGTTCGCGCTGGCCTACCTGGCCGCGTTCGTGACCTACCGGGTCGCGCTCTGGTTCGGAGGCTGAGATCGTGAGCGCTCAATCCGTCGTCGCCGCGCTGATCGTCGCCGCCTGCGCAGCCTGGTCGGTCTGGACCCTGCTGCTGCGCCCGCTGCGCCGCTGGTGGCGCAAGGAGCCGGGCGGCTGCAGCGGCTGCGGCGGCGCCGTCAGCCCAGGTTCGCCATCGACTTGTCGCCCAGGCCCAGCGGCAGCGGAAACTGGACCGACTCCGCCACGCCGGGCAGTGATCGCACTGACACCGCACCCAGCGAACGCAGCCGTTCGATCACCTGCTGCACCAGGATGTCGGGCGCCGACGCGCCGGCCGTGAGCCCGACGCGACGCTTGCCGTCCAGCCATTCGGCGCTTCAGGTCCTCGGGCTGGTCGACCATGTAGGCCGGCGTGCCCAGGCGCTGCGCCAGCTCCTGCAGGCGGTTGCTGTTCGAGCTGGTCGGGCTGCCGACGACGATCACCACGTCGACCGAGGGCGCCAGCACCTTGACGGCGTCCTGGCGGTTCTGCGTCGCGTAGCAGATGTCCTGCTTCTTCGGTTCGCGCACGCTCGGGAAGCGGCGCTTCACCGCGGCGAGGATCTCGGCCGCGTCGTCGACCGACAGCGTGGTCTGCGTGACCACCGCCAGCCGCTCGGTCTGCGGCAGCGCCAGCTTCTCGACGTCGGCGACGTCCTCGACGAGGTAGATGCCCTCGCTGAGCTGGCCCATCGTGCCCTCGACCTCGGGGTGCCCCTTGTGGCCGATCATCACGAAGTCGTAGCCTTCCTTGTGCAGCTTGGCGACCTCGACATGCACCTTGGTGACCAGCGGGCAGGTGGCGTCGAACACGCTGAAGCCACGCTGCGCGGCCTCCTGACGCACCGCCTGCGAGACGCCGTGCGCGCTGAACACCAGCGTCGCGCCCGGCGGCACGTCGGCCAGGTCCTCGATGAAGATCGCGCCCTTGGCCTTCAGGTCGTTGACCACGTAGGTGTTGTGCACGATCTCGTGGCGCACGTAGATCGGCGCGCCGAACTTCTTCAACGCACGCTCGACGATCTCGATCGCCCGGTCCACGCCGGCGCAGAAGCCGCGCGGCTCGGCCAGCAGCACCTCGTGCAGGCCGTCCTCGATGACGTCACGGCCCATCACAGCACCCCGATCAGTTGCACTTCGAAGGTCACCGGCCGGCCGGCCAGCGGGTGGTTGAAGTCGAACAGCAGCCAGTCGCCACCCTCCTCGCGCACCACGCCGGCGTAGCTGGCCTGGCCATCGGGCGTCGGGAACTGCACCACGTCGCCGACGTGGTAGCTCGCGTCCGGGTCGCCCAGCTCGGCCAGCAGCGCGCGCTTGACGCGCTGCAGCAGCTCGGGGTTGCGCTCGCCGAAAGCCTCGCCGGCCGGCACGTCGAAGACGCTGCGCGTGCCCTCGGCCAGGCCGAGCAGACGCTGCTCCAGCGCCGCGGCGAGTTCGCCGGTGCCCAGCGACAGCGTGGCCGGCTTGTCGGCGAAGGTGTTGACGATGTCCGCGCCGTCGGGCCCGGCGAGGCGGTAGTGCAGGGTCAGAAACGACCCCGGCTGCACGAGATTCACGGCCAAACCTGCTCCAGTAGACTGGCCTCGATTTTACGAGGCATGGCCCGGCGGCCCTTCCGACCGTGATCAAGGACCTTCCCCCCGACGCGCGACCGCGAGAGAAGCTGCTGGCCCAGGGGCCCGGCCGCGCTGGCCGACGCCGAGCTGGTGGCGCTGCTGCTGCGCACCGGGCTGAAGGGCGTTTCGGTGCTGCAGCTGGCACAGCAGGTGCTCGATGCCTTCGGTGGGCCTGCCGGTCTGCTCCATGCGAAGACCGACGAGCTCCGGCGCATCAAGGGCCTGGGCCCGGCCAAGCGCGCCGAGCTGGCTGCCGTGATCGAGCTGGCGCGGCGCTCGCTGCAGCAACGGCTGGCCGACCGGCCGACCTTCGAGTCGCCCGAGCGGGTGCGCGAGTACCTGCAATTGCAGCTCGCGGTGCGCGAGCACGAGGTCTTCGCGGTGCTGTTCCTCGACGCCCAGCACCGGCTGCTGCAGTTCGACGAGATGTTCCGCGGCACGCTGACGCAGACCAGTGTCTACCCACGCGAAGTGGTGCGGCGCGCACTGGCGCTGAACGCCGCGGCCGTGATCCTGGCGCACAACCATCCGTCCGGCGTCGCCGAGCCGTCCCGCGCCGACGAGTTCCTCACCCAGTCGCTGAAGAGCGCGCTGGCGCTGGTCGACGTGCGGGTGCTCGATCACATGGTGGTCGGGCGTGCGCAGGTGGTGTCGTTCGCCGAGCGGGGCTTGTTGTGAGCGATCCCAAGGTGCACTCGCTGGCCGATCTCGGTGCCCTGCGCAAGGCGATGCGCGACGCCGAGCGCGAAGCGGCCGCCGCGGCGGCGCGTTCGCAGGCGGAGCGGGTCCGCGCGCAGCGCGAGCGCGACCTGTTCGCGCTCAGTGTCGGGCCGGTGGTGCCGCTGCGGCCGGTCGCACGTGCGGCGAAATCGGCGGCCCGGCCCAGCCCGGAGCCGCGCCAGCGGCAGCGCGACGAGGCCGCCGTGCTGGCCGAATCGATCTCCGACGAGTTCGACGTCGAGTCGCTGCTCGACACCGACGAGGCGCTGTCGTTCCGGCGCCGCGGCGTCGGGCCCGAGGTGGTGCGCAAGCTGCGCCGCGGCGTCTGGGCGATCCAGGCCCAGCTCGACCTGCACGGCCTGCGCCGCGACGAGGCCCGCGAGCGGCTGGCCGCGTTCCTGAGGGAAGCGGTGCGTGGCGGGCTGCGCTGTGTGCGCGTGGTGCACGGCAAGGGCAACGGTTCGCCTGGCCGCGAACCGGTGCTCAAGGGCAAGGTGCGCAGCTGGCTGGTGCAGAAGAACGAGGTGATCGCCTTCACGCAGGCACGTGCGCAGGACGGCGGGCATGGGGCCTTGATCGTCCTGTTGCGGCCGTCGACGGCCGCAATGGCCTAACCACCCTTGTTGCGCATCCAGTCTGCGGTGCCGAAGAAGGCCTGAGCGAGCCGCTCGGCCAGCACCGGGTCGACCGCGCGCTCGCGCATCGCCTGCGCCATGCAGGCCAGCCACTGGTCGCGTTCGCGGATGCCGATGGCAAACGGCAGGTGGCGCGCACGCAGCCGCGGGTGGCCGAAACGTTCGACGTAGTGCTGCGGCCCGCCCAGCCAGCCGCACAGGAACCAGAACAGCTTGTCGCGGGCGCTGTCCAGCGTGGCGCCGTGCACCGCGCGCAGCGCGGCGTAGTCCGGCTCCAGGTCCATCAGGTCGTAGAAGCGGTCGACCAGGCTGCGCACCGCCGGCTCGCCGCCGATCAGCGCGAAGGCATTCGCCTCGGTGGTGGGCTCGCTCATTCGTGCAGCTTGTCGGCCGCCGACGAGATGCCGCGCGCTGCCGGCGAGCCGGGTTGCAGTTCGAGCAGCAGGCGGCGTTTCTGCACCGCCTCGCGCACCGCGGAATCGATCGGGATCTCGCCCACCAAGTCGAGCTTGAAGGGTTGCGCCGGCTCCTGCATCAGCGGCGTCACGTAGCGGTCGACCACCTGCTGCAGCTGGCCGCGAATCACGCGGCCCTCGCCGAGCCGGCCGACCTGGTTGACCAGCAGCCGCACCGCCTGGCGGTTCTGCTGCGTGGCCAGCACCTTGATCGTCGCGTAGGCGTCGGTCAGCGAGGTCGGCTCGGGCGTGGCCACCACCAGCACCTCGCTGGCCAGCGACACCGCGTACAGCACAACGTCGGAGATGCCGGCGCCGGTGTCGAGGATGATGCGGTCGAAGCGCGGCGCCACGGTCTCGATCACCTCGAGCAGCTTCTCGCTGACCTCGGGCGTCAGCCGCGAGTACTCGACCAGCCCGGAGCCGGCCAGCAGCACCGAGAAGCCGCCGGGTGCCGGCAGCACCGCCTGCTCGAGCGTCGCCTTGCCGGTGAAGACGTCGTGCAGCGTGATCTTCGGGAACAGGTTGAGCACCACGTCGAGGTTGGCCAGCCCCAGGTCGGCGTCGAGCACCAGCACACGCTCGCCACGCTGCGCCAGTGCCGCCGCCAGGTTGGCCGAGACGAAGGTCTTGCCCACGCCGCCCTTGCCGCTGGTGACGGCGAGGATGCGTGCGCGCGGCGGCGTCGTTCGCTCCGGGGTGCTCATTCGAGATCCTGAAATTGGGAGTGACCGAAGAGCAGGCCCTTCTCCTCGGCGCTGACGTGGGACACCGGCGGCATCTCCAGGCAGGCCCGGTTGCGGCCCTCGCTCTTGGCGCGGTAGAGCTGCTGGTCGGCACGCTCGACCCACAGCGGCGCCGACGAGCGCACCCACTGCGGCGCGAAGGCACCGCCGATGCTGACGGTGACGCTGATGTCGACCCCCGGCGCGATGGTGACCGAGCGGGCCTGCACCTTGTTGCGCACCCGCTCGGCCACGGTCTGGCCGAAGGCAGGCGGGCAGTTGGGCAGGATCATCGCGAACTCCTCGCCGCCGAAGCGCGCCACCGTGTCCATCGGCCGGATGCAGTCGTGCAGCGCCCGGCCGACGGCGCGCAGCACCTCGTCGCCTGCCGGGTGGCCGTGGGTGTCGTTGACCTTCTTGAAGTGATCGATGTCGATCATCAGCACCAGCGCCGGTTCACCGGCGCGGGCGACACGGTCGATCTCGCGCGCCATCGCCAGCTCGAACTGGCGGCGGTTCGCCAGCCCGGTCAGCGCGTCGCGGCTGGACAGGTCGCACAGCCCGTCGAGCACCGCCTGCAGCCAGCCGGCCGGGTCGGTCAGCCGGGTGTCGGGCAGCACCACGCCCGACTGCTCCAGCAGTTGCATGGCCACGTCCAGGCGCAGCGAGGCGCCCTTGGGGCTGGCGGGGGGAGTGGGAGCGTCCAAGTCGTGGCGGGCGGCTTTCGGTCCAGTCTAGCAGCCGCCCCCCGGGCCGATGCCGCGAAATGACCGCGTTTGACGTGTCTCATCGTGTCTGACGCGCACAGGCTCAAGGCACGCAGCGGCGCGTCGATAACCCGGGGAACCATGCCACCCGTGCCCATCGGCCCGGGTGAGTTGCACCACGGGAGACCCGATGACCGCCCTCGCTGCCGCCTCGCCCCGGCCCGCCCCGGCCGGCGCCTCTGCCAGCGCTCCGGACCAGGAGTTCAGCTTCGGCCAGGCCGACTTCGAGCGCGTCCGGGCGCTGATCTACCAGCGTGCCGGCATCAGCCTGCACGCCGGCAAGCAGGCGATGGTCTACAGCCGCCTGTCGCGCCGCCTGCGCGAGATGGGGCATCGCAGCTTCGGCAGCTACCTGCAGTGGCTGGAGACCAACATCGGTGCCAGCGGCGAATCGGAGTGGCAGGAGTTCATCAACTGCCTGACCACCAACCTGACGGCCTTCTTCCGTGAAGAACATCACTTCCACGCGCTGGCCGACGACCTGAAGGCACGTGGCACGAACAGCCCGCGCATCTGGTGCAACGCCGCATCGACCGGCGAGGAACCCTACTCGATCGCGATGACCGTGGCCGAGACACTGGGCGCCAGCAGCGGCGCGAAGATCGTGGCCAGCGACATCGACACCAAGGTGCTGGCCACCGCGGCGCGCGGCGTCTACCCGTCCGACTCGCGCGGGCTGTCGCCCGAGCGGCTGCGCCGCCACTGCCTGCGCGGCACCGGCGCGAACTCGGGCTTCATGCGCATCCGCCCGGAGCTGGCCAAGTTGATCGAGTTCCGCACCCACAACCTGATGGCGGCGCAATGGTCGCTGGGCGAACCGTTCGACTTCGTGTTCTGCCGCAACGTGATGATCTACTTCGACGCGCCGACACAGCGCCGCGTGCTCGAGCGCATCCATGCGGTGATGAAGCCCAAGGGCCTGCTCTACGTCGGCCACTCGGAGAACTTCTCCGACTCGCGCGAGCTGTTCCGGCTGCGCGGCAAGACCATCTACGAGCGCGTCTGAACGCCCCTGCACCATGGCCCTCGCCTCCAGCATCACCACCCCGCCCGCCTCGCGCCTGGCCAAGCTCAAGGCCGAGCCGCGCAAGCCCGGCGAGGCCTCGTTCTTCTTCTACGACGCGCACTTCAAGAACGACGCCGTCAAGATCCTGCCCGGCGAGTACTTCGTGCACGACGAGGACATCCTGGTGATGACCACGCTGGGCTCGTGCATCGCCGCCTGCCTGTGGGATCGCAACGCCCACATCGGCGGCATGAACCACTTCATGCTGCCCGACGGCGGCAGCGGCTCGCTGGACAGCGGCCGCTACGGCTCCTACGCGATGGAACTGCTGATCAACGAGCTGCTCAAGCGCGGCGCGACCCGCTCGACGCTGGAGGCCAAGGTGTTCGGCGGCGGCCAGGTGATCAGCGGCATGAGCACGATGAACGTCGGCGAGCGCAACACCAGCTTCGTGATGGACTACCTGCGCACCGAGCGCATCCCGGTGGTCTCCAAGGACGTGATGGAGATCTACCCGCGCAAGGTCTGCTTCCTGCCGCACAGCGGCAAGGCGATGGTCAAGCGCCTGTCGCCGGCCAACCCCGAGGCGCTGGTGGCGCAGGACCGCGCCGCCGCGCAGAAGGTGGTGCCGCCGTCCAGCGGCGCCGGCTCGGTCGACCTGTTCTGACGCGCGCGACGACAACAAGGAGACAGAACTCATGGCCAAGACACGCGTGGTGGTGGTCGACGACTCGGCCCTGGTGCGCAGCCTGCTGTCGGAGATCATCAACCGGCAGCCGGACATGGAGTGCGTCGGCGCCGCCGCCGACCCGCTGATCGCACGCGAGATGATCCGCAACACCAACCCGGACGTGATCACGCTGGACGTCGAGATGCCGCGCATGGACGGCATCGACTTCCTCGGCAAGCTGATGCGTCTGCGGCCGACGCCGGTGGTGATGGTGTCGACGCTGACCGAACGGGGTGCCGACGTGACGCTGCGCGCGCTGGAGCTCGGCGCGGTGGACTTCGTCGCCAAGCCGAAGATCGGTGTCTCCGACGGGCTGAAGCAACTCGCCGAGGAGATCACCGACAAGGTGCGCATCGCCTCGAAGGCGCACCTGCGCCGGCTGGCCACGCCGGTGGCCGGCCCGGCCGCCGGCGGCGAAGCCACGCCGCACAAGCCGGCACCGGTGGCCAGCCTCGGGCGGCTGTCGACCGAGAAGATCGTCTTCATCGGCGCCTCCACCGGCGGCACCGAGGCGACCAAGGAAGTGCTGATGCAGCTGCCGCCGGACTCGCCGGCGGTGATGATCACGCAGCACATGCCGCCGGGCTTCACGAAGAGCTACGCGGCGCGGCTGGACGGCCTGTGCCGCATCCGCGTCGCCGAGGCACGCGACGGCGAGCGGGTGCTGCCCGGCCATGCCTACATCGCGCCGGGTGGCCACCACCTCAGCGTCGAGCGCAGCGGCGCCAACTACATCGCCCGCGTGCAGGTCGGCGAGCCGGTCAACCGCCACATGCCCTCGGTCGAGGTGCTGTTCAAGTCGGCCGCGCGCGTGGTGGGCCCGAACGCGCTGGGCATCATGCTCACCGGCATGGGCGCCGACGGCGCCAAGGCGATGCGCGAGATGCGCGACGCCGGCAGCTACAACTTCGTGCAGGACGAGGCGAGCTGCGTCGTCTTCGGCATGCCACGCGAGGCCATCGGCCACGGCGCAGCGAACGAGGTGCTGCCGCTGACGCAGATCGCCGGCAAGCTGATCGAACGGCTGCGCAGCACCTCGGGCATGTCGATCAACCGGGTCTGACCCGGTCGCCGGCCGGCTTTCAGTAGAAGCGGCCCAGGCCGCCGCGCGCATCCAGCCGGTCCGGCGACGTGCCGCGCTCGCGCTGCTCGCGACGGGCACGCGCCTCTTCCTGCATCCACAGCGGCATGCCCATGTCGCGCAGCGTCGCCTCGTCGAGGTCCAGCGCGTCCTGCAGCTCGCGGCGTTCGTTCCAGCGCCGGCGCAGCGTGCGCCAGGCATCGCCCAGCGCGTCCAGCGCGCGGGTCGTCCAGGGGCGTTGCAGCGGGATCGTCGTGCAGTTCATGGTGGGCTCCTTGGCTTGGGTGCTGGTAAGCGTATGACACCAACGGCCACGATGGAATTGATTTGTTCCGGCCATTTTGGTCAGCTATGCTTACCAAAATGGCCCGCCTGCCGCTGCACACCCTGCCCACCTTCCGCACTGTCGCGAAGCTCGCCAACCTGCGTGCCGCAGCCGAGGAACTGCACCTGACGCACAGCGCGGTGAGCCAGCAGATCCGCCTGCTCGAGGAGCAGATCGGCTTCCAGCTGTTCGACCGCAGCGGCCGGCGCGTGGCGCTCAACGCCGCCGGGGCCGCGCTGCTGCGCGGGGTCGAAGCGGCGCTCGATCAGGTCGACGAGGGCCTGCGCGCCGCGCGTGCCGCCAGCGCAGGCAGCGGTGACGACACGCTGCGCGTCAGTACCCTGCCCTCGTTCGCGCAGCGCTGGCTGCTGCCGCGCATGGCGGCCTGGCGCGAGCGGCACCCGCAGATCGCACTGGACCTGCACACCTCGCAGCAACTGGTCGACCTGGCGCGCGACGGCTTCCATGCCGCGCTGCGCACCGGCGCCGGGCCGTGGCGCGGGCTGGAGGCCGAGCAGCTGCTCGATTCGAACTGGATCGTCGTCGCCTCGCCGGCGCGGGCGCGCCGGCTGCGCGATGCGCCGGCGGCCGCGCTGGCCGGCGAGCCGCTGCTCGGCGACGGCACGCTGTGGCAGCGCTGGTTCGAACAGGCCGGACACCGCACGCGCGTCAAGCCGGTGGCCGAGTTCAACGACGGCGGGCTGATGCTGCAGGCGGCCGAGCAGGACCTCGGCCTGGCGCTGATCCGCGAGGTGCTGGCCGCCGACGCGCTGCTCGACGGGCGGCTCGTCCGCCTGTCGGCGATCGCGCTGGACGATCCGGACACGCACCCGTACTGGCTGGTCTACCCGCCGGCGCTGGCGCAGTGGCCGCCGCTGCTGGCCTTCCGCCACTGGCTGCGCGAGCAGCTCACGGCGCCGGCAGGAACAGCGACTGCAGGTCCGACAGGAAGTCGAAACCGCGCGGCGTCGGGCGCAGCCAGGAAGCGTCGCGCTCGATGAGGCCGCGTCGTTCGGCCTCGGCCAGCGGCGCCGCGATGGCCGACAGCGGCAGGCCGGTGCGCTCGCCGAAACGCGTGATCTCGACACCTTCGCGCAGGCGCAGCGCGTTGAGCATGAACTCGAAGGGCAGCGCGCGGCGCGCCACCTCCTCGTCGTTGGAGATCGCCTGCCCGGCCAGCGCCTGGGCCATGTAGGTGGCCGGGTCGCGCCAGCGCACCTGGCGCACCACGCGGTGCGGGAAGCTCAGCTTGCCGTGTGCGCCGGCACCGATGCCGAGGTAGTCGCCGAACTGCCAGTAGTTCAGGTTGTGCACGCAGCGCGAGCCCGGCTTCGCGAAGGCCGACACCTCGTAGCGTTCCAGTCCCTGCGCAGCGGTGCGTTCGCCGATCAGGTCCAGCATGTCGGAGGACAGGTCGTCGTCGGGCAAGCCCGGCGGGGGTGTCTTCGCGAACAACGTGTTCGGTTCGATCGTCAGGTGGTAGATCGACAGGTGCGGCGGCGCGAAGGCCAGCGCGGTTTCGAGTTCCTGCCGCAAGTCCGCCAGCGTCTGACCCGGCAGCGCATACATCAGGTCGAGGTTGAAGCTGTCGAAGCAGCGTGCCGCCTCCTCCAGCGCGGCTCTCGCCTGCGCCGCATCGTGCACACGGCCGAGCGTGCGCAGGCGCTGGTCGTCGAAGCTCTGCACGCCGACCGACAGGCGCGTCACGCCGGCCTCGCGGTAGGCGCGGAAGCGGTCGCGCTCGAAGGTGCCGGGGTTGGCCTCCAGCGTGATCTCGGCGCCGGGTTCCAGCGGCAGGCGGGCGCGGATATCGGCGATCAGCGTCGCGACAGCATCGGGCGAGAACAGGCTGGGCGTGCCGCCGCCGATGAACACGCTGATCACGCGCCGCCCCCAAACGAAGGGCAGCGCGGCCTCGAGGTCGGCGCGCAGCGCGACCAGGTAGCGCTGTTCGGGCGGCGCGCCGTCCTCGTCTCCAGTCCCCCGCCACTCATGCGAGTTGAAGTCGCAGTAGGGGCACTTCTTCAGGCACCAGGGCAGGTGCACGTACAGCGACAGCGGCGGCAGCGCAGCCAGCGACAGCGTGCCCAGCCGGGTGTAGCGCGCGAGGCGGTCGGCCGCCGACTCCCCCTCGGCCAGCGCGGGCCGGATCGGAATCTCAGCCAAGGTGCCAGGCCTCGCGCATCAGCGTGAGCATCTGCGCCGCGGCCAGCGCACGGTGGCTGTGCGTGTTCTTCGTCGCCGCGTCCAGTTCGGCGACGCTCGTCGCCAGTGCCGGGATGAACATCAGCGGGTCGTAGCCGAAGCCGCCGGCACCGCGCGGCGCCGTGAGGATCTCGCCGTGCCAGCGACCGACCGCGACCAGCGGCTCCGGGTCGTCGGCCGAACGCAGTGCGACCAGCGTGCTGACGAACTTCGCACGTCGATCGGCCACGCCGGCGAGACGCTGCAGCAGCAGCGTGTTGTTGGCCTGGTCCTGGACCTGCCGCTGCGCCTCGCGTTCCCCCGGCGCCAGCACGACGGGCGCGAAGTGCGCCGAGGCGACACCCGGCGCGCCGCCCAGCGCATCGACGCACAGGCCCGAGTCGTCGGCGATCGCCGCGCCGCCGGTGGCACGCGCCGCATGGCGCGCCTTGGCCAGCGCGTTCTCGATGAAGGTGTGGTGCGGCTCTTCGGCCTCGGCAACGCCGAGCGTGCCTTGCGCGACGATGTCCAGCGGCAGCACGGCGAACAGCGCCTTCAGCTCGCCGAGCTTCTTGGCGTTGTTGGAGGCAAGCACCAGGCGCATCAGCGGCGCCCGGCCGTTCCGAAGCCGCTGAACACCCCCTCGGGGGGCAGCGAACGAAGTGAGCGTGGGGGCATCGTTCCGACCTCAGGCGCCCAGCGCCGCCTTCTGCGCCAGCACCAGCTCGCGGATGCCCTTGTCGGCCAGCGCCAGCAGCTTCGCCATTTCGGCGTGCGTGAACGGCACGCCCTCGGCGGTGCCCTGCACCTCGACGTAGCCGCCCTCGGAGGTCATCACCACGTTCATGTCGGTGTCGCAGGCCGAGTCCTCGACGTATTCGAGGTCGAGCAGCGGCGTGCCCTCGACGATGCCCACCGACACCGCGGCGACGAAGCTGCGGATCGGCGAGGCGGGGATCCTGCCCTGGGACAGCAGCCAGCTCACCGCATCGTGCGCGGCGACGAAGGCGCCGGTGATCGCCGCGGTGCGCGTGCCGCCATCGGCCTGCAGTACGTCGCAGTCCAGCGAGATGGTGCGCTCGCCCAGTGCCTTCAGGTCGAACACGCTGCGCATCGAGCGGCCGATCAGGCGCTGGATCTCCTGCGTGCGGCCGCTCTGCTTGCCCTTGGCCGCCTCGCGGTCGCTGCGCGTGTGGGTGGCGCGCGGCAGCATGCCGTACTCGGCGGTCACCCAGCCCTCGCCGGAGCCGCGCTTGTGCGGCGGCACCTTCTCCTCGACCGAGGCGGTGCAAAGCACTTTCGTGTCGCCGAAGGCGACCAGCACCGCGCCCTCGGCGTGGCGGGTGTAGTGGCGGGTCAGGGTGACCGGGCGCAGCGCATCGGCGGCGCGCTCATGGGTGCGATGGAAGCTCATGGCCGTATTGTCCACGGCCGCCCGGCCGGCCGGCGCTCAGGCGTCGACCAGCGCCGCCGCCGCGGCTACCCGGATGCCGGCGCGCACGACACGATTGCGGCCGGCAGTCTTGGCGTCGTAGAGCGCCTCGTCGGCTGCCTTCAACGCCGCCGTGGCACCGCCGTGCGCCTGCGCGTCGACGCACAGGCCCAGGCTCGCGGTGACCCGGCCGACCGCGCCGATCGGCCCGGCCTCGATCGCCGCACGCAGCTTCTCGGCCGCGACGGCGGCGCCGTCGGCATCGGTCTCGGGCAGCAGCACGAGGAACTCCTCGCCGCCGAAGCGCGCGACGAAGTCGGTGCTGCGGCTCGCGCCGACCAGGCGGCATGCGACCTCGTGCAGCACCTCGTCGCCGGCAGCATGGCCATGGGTGTCGTTGACCCGCTTGAAATGGTCGACGTCGAGCAGCACCACGCCCAGCGCACGGCCGCTGCGGCGATGCCGTGCGATCTCGTTGGCCAGGCGGTCGTCGGCGGCGCGACGATTGAACAGGCCGGTCAGCCCGTCGCGACTGGCCAGCGCCTCGAGGCGGGAGTTGGCTTCCGCCAGTTCCGCGGTGCGCTCGACCACGCGCCGCTCCAGTTCGTCGCGCGCCCCGGCCAGCGCCTGCTCACGCTCGACCAGCGTGCTGGTCATGCTGTGCAGCGAGGCACTGAGCCGCTCCAGCTCCGTGCTCGAGTGGTTCAGCGGGATGCCGACACCACGCTCGCCCTGCTGGATGCGCTGCGCTGCCGTGGCGATGCGCGCCAGCGGCCGGCCCAGGCGATCGGCCATCACGCAGGCCAGCAGCACCAGCACCAGCGTCGCCGCCGCGCCGCCGGCCAGCACGGTGCGGCGTGCCGCCGTCGCCGTGTGCAAGGCCTCGGCGGCGGGCTGGCGCACGACGATGGTCCAGCCCAGGTCGGTCAGCGGAGACTGCGCCTTCAGCGGCACGCTGGCGGTCAGGTACTGCTGGCCGTCCTGCCAGCGCAGCAGGCCCGGCACGCTGCCGAGGTGGTCGCCGTCGGCCAGCGCGGCGGTCGCCGCCTCGCGCGGCCGGTGGATCAGCTGCCCCTTCCGGTCGAGGATGAAGACCAGCAGGCCGCGCTCGCGGTCGTGGTCGCTGCGCACCATCGCGATGACGTCGCGCACCCAGTCCCAGCCGACGTGGACGCCGAGCACGCCGCGCAACTGGCCGGCGCTGTCGTGCAGCGGCGCCGCGAAGTCGATGAAGCGCATCGGCTCGCCGGTCGAGTCCGTCGGCAGCAGGCTGGCCAGCAGCTTGGCGGCATGGACGTCGCCCACGTGCGGCCCATGGCGCCCGGCCTGCCACCAGGGCCGGGCAGCGACCGCCTGGCCGAGCAGCATGTCGCGCGTCGCCGCGACCACCTTGCCGTCGGCGTCCGTCACGCCGATCCAGGCGTAGTGGGTGCGTGTCTGGCGCAAGCGCTCGATCACCGGCCGCCAGGCGGCGGGCTCGCCGCGGCCGAGCCGGATCGCCTCGTCCGAATTGGCGATCAACGTGACCTCGCGGGCACGTTCGTGCAGGCCCTCGGCCAGCATCGCCGCCGTGCTGCGCGCGACCATCTCGAGCGCATCGCCCTGCTCGCGCTCCAGCCGCGCCGACACCAGTTCGCCGACACCATAGGACAGCCCGGCTGTCACCAGCAGGAACAGCAGGCCGAACGTGGCCGCCATGCGGGCACGGAAACTCTTGAACATGGGAACACGCCGATCAGTTCGGCGTGTCTTCGGCCGCGGCGGCCCGATCTTGAGCAGCGCGCGGCGCGCCGCGTCAGCTCTTCTTCTGCGAGGAGCGGCGGATCGCCTCGTTGATCTCGCGGATCGAGCGCTCGATCTCGGCGTCGTCGAGCTCGTCGGGCGAGTCGGTGCCGAGCACGCTGGCCTGGATGGTCGAGGCGAAGACTTCCTCGCCGAGCGACTGGGTGGAGATGCCCATGCCGCTGTCGCTGTCCTCGGCGGCTTCCCACTCGACGGCCAGCACCGAGACGTTGTCGCTCTTCGGGCCGCCGTTGCGCAGCGCCTGCTCGACCAGTTCGGGCACTGCGTCGGAGATCGCGTTGCGCGACAGCTGGTCGGTGATCTCGGCGTCGGAGACGCTGCTCCACAGGCCGTCACTGCACAACAGCAGGCGGTCGCCGGCCTGCAGCAGCAGCGGGCCGACGGTGTCGACCACCGGCTTGCCCGGGCTGCCCAGGCAGGTGAACAGCACGTTGCGGTTGAACCGTTCACCCATCGGCACGACCTGGCTCATGGTCTCCTGCAGCTCGGAGTAGGAGTGGTCGCGCGTGCGCGCGATCAGCTTGTCGCCGCGCACCATGTACAGCCGCGAGTCGCCGCAATGCGCCCAGTAGGCGGTGTTGCCCTGCAGCAGGCAGGCCACGATGGTGGTGCGCGGCGTGTCGATCAGCGCCTTCTGCGTCGCGTAGCGCAGCAGCTGGTGGTGGCCGGCGATGATCGCTTCGTTGAGGAAGCGCATCGGCTCGGGCAGCGTCGGCTTGGAGTCGCGCTGGAACATCGCCGCCAGCGTCTGCAGCGCCAGCTGCGAGGCGACCTCGCCTTCCGGATGGCCGCCCATGCCGTCGGCCAGCGCGAACAGGCCCGAATCGCGCGTGTAGCAATAGCCCATGCGGTCTTCGTTCTTCTCGCGACCGCCCTTGCGGCTGACCTGGTAGACCGAGAATCTCATCGTGATGCGTCCCTGCCGGCGCTCAGGCCTTGGCGCCGGTGGTCAGGTTCTCGATCTGCAGCTTCAGCCGCTCGCTGAAGCTGAGCTTGGTGTAGCGGCGCTCGGTCTCGCGCGCCAGTTCCTTCTGCAGCGCGAACACGCTCTGCGGGCGCGATAGCGGATCGAGCGACATGCACCACTCGGTCACTTCGATCAGGTTGTCGGAGTAGACGTTGCGCAGCCGCGAGAGGCTCAGCGCCAGGCGGTCCTTCTCGATGCGCTGCGGCGCGTCGTTGGGAGGGTAGCCCTGCATGCAGGCGTAGATGCAGGCGCCGATCGCGTAGATGTCGGTCCACGGCCCCAGCGTGCCGTCGCGGCGGTACATCTCGGGCGCCGCGAAGCCGGGCGTGTACATCGGGCGGATGAAGTTGCCTTCCTTGCTCAGCACTTCGCGCGCCGCGCCGAAGTCGAGCAGCACCGCCTTGTTGTCGTTGGTGATGAAGATGTTCGCCGGCTTGATGTCCAGGTGCAGCATCTTGTGCTGGTGCACGATGCGCAAGCCACGCAGGATCTCGTCGAACAGCGAGCGGATGGTCGACTCGCGGAACACCTTGTCGCGCTTCAGGTCGCGCGCGGTGACGATGAAGTCCTGCAGGGTGTCGCCCTGCAGGTAGTTCATCACCATGTAGACGGTCTCGTTCTCGCGGAAGAAGTTCAGCACCGAGACGACGCTCGGGTGGCTGATCTGCGCGAGCGAACGGCCTTCCTCGAAGAAGCTCTTCAGGCCCAGGCGGTACAGCGGCTGCTTCTCGGGTTTGACGCGCGGCGTCAGCTCGCCGGGCGAACGCTCCGCCAGCGACGACGGCAGGTACTCCTTGAGCGCCACCAGGTGTCGATCGGTGTCTTCGGCCAGGTAGACGACGCCGAAACCACCGGCCGCCAGCTTCTTGATGACCTGATAGCCGCCCACCACCGTGCCGGAAGGCAAAGGTGCTGGTTTGGGCTTTGACATAATCGAGTTTTTCGAGGGAAAAAGGCGAATGTCAGTCTACAGCATGACCGGCTATGCCAGTGCCACGGCGGGGTCGCCCGCCCCGGGCGAGGAGGCCGGAAATGCGGAAACTGGCACGCACCGCGCCCCATCGGCCACCGGCTCCGTGACTGTCGAGCTGCGAAGTGTCAACAGTCGTTTCCTCGACCTGGTGCTGCGCCTGCCCGACGATTTCCGCGCCCTCGAGCCGGCGCTGCGCGAGCTGGTCGGCGCCGCCTTCCGCCGCGGCAAGATCGAACTGCGCCTGAACGCCCACACCGAAAGCGAGAGCGCCTGGCCGCAGCCGCAGCCGGAGCAGCTCAACCGCCTGTCGCGGCTGGAAAGCACCGTTCAGGGCTGGCTGCCGAAGGCGCAGAGCCTGTCGGTGCACGAGGTGCTGCAGTGGTGCAAGCACGGCAGCGCGACGGTGCGGCTCGACGATGCGGCGCTGGAGTCCGCGAAGCGCTGCATCGCCGGCCTGCGCGAGGCGCGTGCCCGCGAGGGCGACAAGCTGGTCGCGATCCTGATGGAGCGGGTGAAGCGCCTGCGCGAGCTGGCGGCACAGGCCGAACCGCTGGTGCCCGCCGTCGTGCAGCGCCAGCAGCAGCGCTTTCTCGAGCGCTGGCAGGAGGCGCTGGAAACCGCCAACGCCGGCCAGAGCGTTCCGCGCGAGGCGCTGCAGGAGCGTGCCATCAACGAGGCCGCGGCCTACGCGATCCGCATCGACGTCGCCGAGGAGCTGGCCCGCCTGCGCGCCCATCTCGACGAGATCGAACGCCTGCTGAAGGCCGGCGGCGAGGTCGGCAAGCGGCTCGACTTCCTGATCCAGGAGCTGCTGCGCGAGGCCAACACGCTGGCCTCCAAGGCGGCCTCGCTGGAGCTGACCAACGTGTCGGTGGAGATGAAGGTCGCCATCGAGCAGCTGCGCGAGCAGGTGCAGAACATCGAATGAGCATGGACTACCCCGGCAATCTGTTCGTCGTCGCCGCGCCCAGCGGCGCCGGCAAGTCCAGCCTGGTCAAGTCGCTGCTCGAACTCGATTCGCATCTGGCGGTGTCGATCTCGCACACCACGCGGGCGCCGCGCGGCCAGGAGCAGCACGGCCGCGAATACCACTTCATCGCCGAGCCGGAGTTCCGCGCCAAGATCGCCGCCGGCGACTTCTTCGAATGGGCCGAGGTGCACGGCAACCTGTACGGCACCTCGCGCGAGGCGATCGAGTCGCGCATCGCCGGCGGCCAGGACGTGGTGCTGGAGATCGACTGGCAGGGTGCGGTGCAGATCAAGAAGCTGTTCCGCCACGCGGTGCTGATCTTCATCCTGCCGCCGAGCTGGGACGAACTGCGCCAGCGCCTGATGCGTCGCGGCGAGGACGGCGCCGAGGTCATCGAGACGCGCATGGCCAATGCCCGCCTGGAGGTGGCCCAGGCCCGGCACTTCGACTTCGTTATAATCAATGCCCTGTTCGAGACGGCGCTTTTCGACCTGAAGACCGTCGTCCACTCGCAGCGGCTCAAGTACGCCGCCCAGCGCCGCAACAAGTCCCAGGTGTTCGCCGCGCTGAACCTGATCTGATCCTTCCGGAGCATCCATGGCCCGCATCACCGTCGAAGATTGCCTGCAGAAGGTGCCGAACCGCTTCCAGCTGGTGCTGGCCGCGACCTACCGCGCCCGCATGCTCAGCCAGGGCCACGCGCCGAAGATCGAGACCAAGAACAAGCCCGGCGTGACCGCGCTGCGCGAGATCGCCGCCGGCGAGATCGGCCTCGAGATGCTGCGCAAGGTCCCGGTCTGACCTCGTATTGACCCTGCGTGGCCCACCCCGGGCCACGATCCGCCCGGCAGGCCGCGAGTCGGCCTGCTAAATTCCGGGAATGGGCGCCCGCTCCCCCGATGCTCTGCGTGATTCGACGGCTTCGCCGTCGCGGCGCAGCGCTGCCGCGCCCAAGCTGGTAACGGCCGACGCCGCCGCGGCCTCGTTCGCGGCGCTGACCTCCAAGCTCGACTACCTCGACGCCGCCGAGATCAAGCGTGTGCGCGAGGCCTACCGCTTCGCCGACGAGGCCCACCTCGGCCAGTTCCGCGCCAGCGGCGAGCCCTACATCACCCACCCGATCGCGGTGGCCGGCCTGTGCGCCGAGTGGAAGCTCGATGCGCAGGCCATCATGGCCGCGCTGATGCACGACGCGATGGAGGACTGCGGCATCGCCAAGAGCGAGCTGATCGAGCGTTTCGGCGCGCCGACCGCCGACCTGGTCGACGGCCTCACCAAGCTCGACAAGCTGCGCTTCTCGACGCGCGAGGAGTCGCAGGCCGAATCCTTCCGCAAGATGCTGCTGGCAATGGCGCGCGACGTGCGCGTCATCCTGATCAAGCTGGCCGACCGGCTGCACAACATGCGCACGATGGAGGCGATGGCGCCCAACAAGCGCGTGCGCATCGCCGGCGAGACGCTGGACATCTACGCGCCGATCGCCCACCGCCTGGGCCTGAACCAGACCTACCGCGAGCTGCAGGAGCTGTCGTTCCAGCACCTGCGGCCGTGGCGCCACGCGGCGCTGTCCAAGGCCGTTCAGAAGGCGCGCGGCTACCGGCGCGACGTGGTCGAGCGCATCCAGCACGACGTCGAGAAGGCCTTTGCGCAGGCCAAGCTGCCGGTGCAGGTGTTCGGACGCGAGAAGACGCTGTTCTCGATCTACAAGAAGATGAACGACAAGCACCTGAGCTTCGCGCAGGTGAGCGACATCTTCGGTTTCCGCATCGTCGTCGGCACGCTGATGGAGTGCTACATGGCGATGGGCGTGCTGCACCAGTTGTTCAAGCCCCAGCCGGGGCGCTTCAAGGACTACATCGCGATCCCCAAGGGCAACGGCTATCAGTCGCTGCACACCACGCTGGTCAGTCCGCTGGGCACGGCGGTGGAGTTCCAGATCCGCACCGAGCAGATGCACGCGGTCGCCGAGAAGGGCATCGCGGCGCACTGGATGTACAAGGCCAAGGGCGCCGGCGCGAACCCGCAGGACGCGCAGCGCCTCGGCGCGATGTGGCTGCAGAGCCTGCTCGACATCCAGGACGAGACGCGCGACGCGAGCGAGTTCCTCGAGCACGTCAAGATCGACCTGTTCCCCGACTCGATCTACGTCTTCACGCCGAAGTCGAAGATCCTCGCGCTGCCCAAGGGCGCGACGCCGGTGGACTTCGCCTACGCGATCCACTCCGACGTCGGCGACCACTGCGTCGCCGCCAAGGTCAATGGCGAGCCGGTGGCGCTGCGCACCGAGCTGCGCAGCGGCGACGTGGTCGAGATCGTCAGCGCGCCGAATGCGCGGCCGAACCCGGCCTGGCTGAACTTCGTGCGCACCGGCCGGGCGCGCTCGAAGATCCGCCACTACCTGAAGACGATGGAGCAGGAGGAGTCGCAGGACCTGGGCGAGAAGATGCTCGCGCAGGCGCTGCGTGCCGAGGGCATGCCGCTGCCCGAGGAGCGTGACGAGAACGCCGCGCTGTGGCAGCAGGTCACGCGCTGGAGCGGCAACCGCAACCGCGCCGAGCTGCTGACCGACATCGGCCTGGGCCGCAAGATCGCCAGCATCGTCGCCAAGCGCATCGCCCGGCTGCTTGCCGAGGACGGCCAGCGCCCCGACGCGCTGACGCTGACCATGGGCCGCTACGCCAGCGACGACAACGCGCCGCTGCAGGGCATGGTTCTGATCGACGGCAGCGAAGGCGCCTCGGTGCAGCTGGCGCCGTGCTGCCGGCCGATCCCCGGCGACGCGATCGTCGGCTACCTTGGCCGCGGCGAGGGCCTGACGGTGCACACCGGCGACTGCAGCGTCGGCAAGCGCCTGTTCGAACGCGACAGCGAGCGCTGGATGACGGTCGAGTGGGCCGAGCAGCCGGTGCGGTCCGTTCGAGACGGCGGTCAGCGTGCTGCTGAAGAACGGCAAGGGCGTGCTGGCCGACGTGGCCAGCGCCGTCGCCTCCGCCGAAGCCGACATCACCCACATCGACATGGGCGACGAACGTGCAGCGCAGACCAGCGAGCTGAAGCTGCTGCTGTCGGTGCGTGATCGCCTGCACCTGGCCGAGGTGATGCGCACGCTCAAGCGCACGCCGTCGGTGCTGCGCGTCGCCCGGGTCAAGCCGTAGGCTCGGGGTAGTTCACCTCGATCACCTCGATGCGCTCGACGCCGCCCGGCGTCTGCAACGTCACTTCGTCGCCCACGCGCGCCTTCAGCAGCGCACGGGCGATCGGCGCGATCCAGCTGACCTCGCCGCGCTGGTTGTCGGCCTCGTCGATGCCCTTGATGGTGATGGTGCGCTCGTCGCCCTTCTGGTTCGCATAGGTGACGGTCGCGCCGAAGAACACCTGGTCGTGGCCATGGTGGGCCGAAGGGTCGACGACCTCGGCGATGTCCAGCCGCTTGGTCAGGAAGCGGATGCGGCGGTCGATCTCGCGCAGGCGCTTCTTGCCGTACAGGTAGTCGCCGTTCTCCGAGCGATCGCCGTTCTTCGCCGCCCACGAGACCACCTCGACCACCTTGGGCCGCTCCTCGTCGAGCAAGCCCATCAGCTCGGCGCGCAGGCGCGCGTAGCCCTGCGGGGTCACGTAGTTCTTCGTGCCCTGCGGCAGCGCCGGCAGTGCGACCTCGTCCTCGTCGTCGCCTGCGTCGCTTTCCTTGGTGAATGCCTTGCTCATCGCGCCGGAATTCTGCCAGCCGCGGCTAGCATCGCCGCATGACCCACGACACCGAAGTGATCATCGTCGGCGCCGGCATCGCCGGTGCGTCGGTCGCCGCCTTCCTGTCGCCCACGCACCGCGTGACGATCCTGGAGGCCGAATCGCAGCCCGGCTACCACAGCACCGGCCGCTCGGCGGCGATGTTCATGGAGAGCTACGGCACGGCGACGATCCGCGCGCTGACGCGCGCCAGCCGGGCCTTCTTCGAGGCACCGCCGCAGGGCTTCGCCGCGGCACCGCTGCTGGCGCCGCGTGGGGCGATGTACGTCGGCACGCCCACGCAGCGCACGATGCTCGACACGCTCGCCGCCGAACTCGCGCCGCACGCGCCGACGCTGCGCCGGCTCTCGGCGGCCGAGGCCATCGAGCGCGTGCCGGTGCTGCGGCGCGAGAGGGTCGACGGTGCCGTGCTCGACCCCGCCGCCACCGACCTCGACGTCAACGCGCTGCACCAGGGCTTCCTGCGCCGTGCCAAGGGCCATGGCGCGCAGCTGGTCGGCGATGCGCGCATCGAGTTCATCGGGCGCGAGGCGGGCCGCTGGCGCCTGCGCAGCGCCGCCGGCGAGTGGCGCGCACCGATCGTCGTCAACGCCGCCGGCGCCTGGGCCGACCAGCTGGGCGCGCTCGCCGGCCTGCCGCCCATCGGCCTGCAGCCCAAGCGCCGCGCCGCCTTCCTGTTCGCGCCGCCGGCCGGGCTGGACAGCAGCGCCTGGCCCTGTGTTTGCAGCGTCGACGAAGACGAGGGCTGGTACTTCAAGCCCGATGCCGGCGTGCTGCTCGGCTCGCCGGCCAATGCCGACCCGGTGGAAGCACACGACGTGCGGCCGGAGGAACTCGACATCGCGCTCGGCATCGCCCGCATCGAGGAGATGACCACGCTGGCCATCCGCCGGCCCAGCCACACCTGGGCCGGGCTGCGCAGCTTCGTGCCCGACGGCGACCTGGCGGCCGGCTTCGACCCGCTGGCCGGCGGCTTCTTCTGGTGCGCCGCACAGGGCGGCTACGGCATCCAGACTGCACCGGCCATGGGTGAGCTGTGCGCGGCCTGGATCCGCGGCGAGCCGACGCCGGCCCGCATCGCCGGCCAGGGTGTGGATGCTGCGTACCTGCACGTGCGCCGGCTGCGCCCAGAATCGGCGCTCTGACACGTCGTACCGAACGGAGAAGCCCCATGAGCAAGACCCATCGCATCGCTGTGATTCCCGGCGACGGCATCGGCCGCGAAGTCATGCCCGAAGGCCTGCGCGCGCTCGAGGCCGTCGGCGCGCGGCACGGCATCCGCTTCGACTGGAAGCACATCGAGTGGGCCAGCTGCGACTGGTACGCGCAGCACGGCCAGATGATGCCGGACGACTGGTTCGCCCAGCTCGCGCCGCTGGACGCGATCTACTTCGGTGCCGTCGGCTGGCCGGCCACCGTGCCCGACCACATCTCGCTGTGGGGCTCGCTGCTGAAGTTCCGTCGCGAGTTCGACCAGTACGTCAACCTGCGCCCCTGCCGGCTGATGCCCGGCATCCCGTCGCCGCTGGTCGACCGCCAGGGCCGGCCGCGGCAGCCCGGTGAGATCGACTTCTACGTGGTGCGCGAGAACACCGAGGGCGAATACTCCAGCGTCGGCGGCCGCATGTTCGAAGGCACGGAGCGCGAGGTCGTCATCCAGGAGACGGTGATGACACGCACCGGTGTCGACCGCGTGCTGCGCTACGCCTTCGAGCTGGCCAACCGGCGGCCGAAGAAGCACCTGACCTCGGCGACCAAGAGCAACGGCATCGCGATCACCATGCCCTACTGGGACGAGCGGGTCGCGGCGATGGCCAAGGCCTACCCCGAGGTGAAGGTCGACAAGTACCACATCGACATCCTCACTGCGAACTTCGTGCTGCACCCCGACTGGTTCGACGTGGTGGTGGCCAGCAACCTGTTCGGCGACATCCTGTCCGACCTCGGCCCAGCCTGCACCGGCACCATCGGCATCGCGCCGAGTGCCAACATCAACCCGGACCGGCGTTTCCCGTCGCTGTTCGAGCCGGTGCACGGTTCGGCGCCGGACATCGCCGGCAAGGGCGTCGCCAACCCGATCGGCATGGTCTGGTCGGGCGCACTGATGCTCGAGCATCTGGGCCACGCCGAGGCCGGCGCCGAGGTGCTGGCCGCAATCGAGAAGCTGCTCGCCGACCCGCAGGCGCCGAAGACGCGCGACATCGGCGGCAGTGCCGGCACGCGCGAAGTGGGCGAGGCGCTGGCGGCGCTGCTGGCATGAAGGACTGAGTCCTCGGTGCCGTGAGGCCACGGCCCCGACCGCGGATTCATATTCCGCTTAACTTGTATCAAGCGTGGAGGGGTCGCCGACCCCTTGACGGCTCGGCAGCGAGCCCAAGGATCATGCTGCACAGCAGCAGCGGATTCGCGCCGCGATGGCGCTCGGTGGACGATCGCGCGGCCCTTACGCGCAGTGACGAGTTGGGCTTCCTTCACATCTAGGCTGTCGACTCCCCGCCGAGCGATGGCCCAGATCACGCCACGGGGAGCAAGACCCAAGATTCCACGTCGTTGTGAAGGACCTCTCCCATGCAATCCACTCAAGACCTCGTGCTCGAGTTCGCCCGATTGGGCATCGTCTACGTTCACCTCATCGCCTGCTGCGTCGCCATCGGTCTCGTGCTGACCAGCGATCTCGCGATGGTCAGGCAACTGTTCAACGGTGATCTAGACGACAAGCTCGACGACGCCCATCTCACCACGCTGAAGAACACGGTCGCCGTGGCGCTCGGCGTGCTGTGGCTGAGCGGCCTGGCGGTGGTTCTGCTCGACAGTGCCGCCAAGGGCTGGCAGTACTTTGCCAACCCGAAGCTGCAGGCCAAGATCGCCATCGTCGTGCTGCTCACCATCAACGGAATCGTGCTGCACCACCGCGTGCTGCCATGGATCCGCAAGGCCGGGTCGCTGCTCAGACTGTCGTATGGCCAGTCGCTGCTGGCCACCTTGACCGGCGCGGTGTCAGGCGTGTCGTGGTTCTATGCCGCGATGCTCGGCGTCGGACGCCCGCTGTCCTGGAAGTACTCGCTGGCCGAGCTGATGTTCGCCTACCCGTTGCTGATCCTCGCCGGATTCTTCGGCATGCTGATGCTGGTCTCCTGGGCCAAGTACCGTGACAGCGGTGAACGCGAGGCTTTCCAGCACACCCGCGTGATCGCTCTCGACGCCTGAGCCCGGGCGCGTGCCTCAGGCCCCCAGCTTCAGGTGCTGACCATGCACGGCCGCACCGGCCTCCGTCGCGAGGAAGGCGATCGCGTCGGCGGCCGAGGCCAGGCTGACCCAGCCCGAGCGATCGGCATCGGGCATCGCGGCACGGTTGGCCGGCGTGTCCAGCGTGGTCGGTGCGACGCTGTTGACGGCGATGCCGCTGCCGGCGAGTTCGGCGGCCAGGGTTTCGACCAACCGCTGCAGCGCGCTCTTCGAGGCGATGTAGGCGCCCTTCAGCGCCTGGCCGCCGCCGGCCGCGGCCGCGCTGACGGCAACGATGCGGCCACTGCCTTGCAGCTTCATCTGCGCCACCACCGGCGTGGCCAGCGCGACGAAGGACCAGGCGTTCAGCGACAGCATGCGATCCCACGAGGCGCGTGTCATCGCCGCGACGCCCTCGCCCATCTCGAAGCCGCCGGCCACGTGCACCAGCGCGTCGACGCGGCCCAGCGCCGCGACCGCACGCTGCACCGTGGCAGCGACCGCGGCCTCGTCGGTGATGTCGACCGCGTCGGCGAAACCGGCCTGCGGGAACAGCTGCTTCAGCACGGCCGCGTCGCGGTCGAGCAGGGCCAGGCGCGCCCCGTCGGCGGCGAAGCGCTGCGCCACCGCGCGGCCGAGCGCGCCGGCAGCGCCGGTGATCAGGACAACCGGGGTCGTGGAACTCATCGTGGGTTCTCCGTCTGGGCGAGCGCCTGGGCCAGGTCGCGTTGCAGGTCATCGGGGTGTTCGAGGCCGACCGAGAAGCGCACGAAGTTCGGCGGGATGCCGGCGGCAGCCATCTGCGCCTCGTTCATCGTGCCGGACCACATTGCCGCGGTGTGCACGATCAGCGACTCGACGCCGCCCAGGCTGACCGCATGGGTGGGCAGCTGCAAGGCGGCGACGAAGCGGCTGGTCGCCTCGTAGCCCCCTTTGACCGCGAAGGCGATCACCGGCCCGCCGCCGTTCATCTGCTGCTTCGCGAGCCTGTGCTGCGGGTGGCTTTCCAGCCCCGGGTAGTGCACCCGTTCGACCTGCGGCTGCACCTCCAGCCAGCGGGCGACCTGCAGCGCATCGGCGTTGATGCGTTCGACGCGCACGGCCAGCGTGCGCAGGCCGCGCAGCAGCAGCCAGGCGTCCATCGGGCTCAGCACGGAGCCCAGCGTGATGTGCATGCGCCAGATCGTCTCGGCCAGCGCCTCGGAGCAGCAGACGACGCCGGCGGTCAGGTCGTGGTGGCCACCGAGGATCTTGGTCGCGCTGTGCACCACCACGTCGATGCCGAGCCGGTGCGGCTGCTGGTTCAGCGGCGAGGCGAAGGTGTTGTCGCAGACCGTCGTGATGCCGTGTTCGCGCGCCAGCGCAGCCATCGCCGCGAGGTCGGTCAGCACCAGCGTCGGGTTGGCCGGGGTCTCCAGCATCATCAGCCGGGTGTTCGGGCGGATCGCCGCACGCATCGCCGCCACGTCGCTCTGCTCGACCAGCGTGGCTTCGACGCCGAAGCGCGGCAGCACCTCGTCGAACAGCTTGGCGGTGCTCATGTAGTGGCGCGTCTGCGCGATCACGTGGTCGCCGGCCTTGACCAGCGCCAGCACCGTCGTGCTGATCGCGCCCATGCCCGAGCCGGTCAGCAACGCGGTCTCGGTGCCCTCCAGGCCGGCGACGATGGCGGCGACACGCTGGTGCACCGGGTTGCCGTAGCGCGTGTAGTAGGCCGGATGGCGCGCGCGGTTGGCCATGTCGGCGAACTCGGCGGCGTCGCGGGCACGGAAGGTCGCGCTGTAGTGGATCGGTGCGACCACGGCCGCGTCGTCGGCGAGCGCGGCGTCGTCGTGCAGCACGCGGGTGTCGGCGTGCCAGGGGGGTGGATGGTCGTTCATGGGGCGAATCATCGCAGGAGCGGATCTATAGTGCTGCCGCTTCGACACCCGGGAGACTCACGATGCAGCAGCCATGGATCTCGATCGACGCGACCGGCGGCGGTCGTTACGACGCCTACCTGTCGCTGCCACCGTCGGGCCGCGGCCCGGGCTTGCTGCTGCTGCAGGAGATCTTCGGCGTCAACCGCCACATCCGCGCGGTGGCCGACCAGTACGCGCTCGACGGCTTCGTCGTGCTCGCGCCGGACGTGTTCTGGCGCGACGCGCCGCGCATCGAACTCGGCTACGCAGGTGCCGACCGTGAACGTGCAATGCAATTGCTGGCCGGCGCCGACCGCGCGAAGCTCGCCGGCGACCTGGCCACCAGCGTCGCGGCGCTGCGTGCGCGGCCCGAGTGCAGCGGCCGGATCGGCGCCTTCGGCTACTGCATGGGCGGGCGGCTCGCCTACCTGGCAGCGGCGACCACGGGCGTCGATGCGGCGAGCTGCTTCTACGGCGGCGGCATCCACGATCAGCTCGAGCACGCAACACGCATCGCCTGCCCGATCCAGTTCCACTACGGCGCGCGCGATGCGCACATCCCGCTGCCGGCGGTGGAACGCGTGAAGGCCGCCTTCGCCGGTCGCGCGGCCGACGTGCATGTCTACGACGCCGAGCACGGCTTCAACTGCTGGGAGCGCGCCAGCTACCACGCGCCGTCGGCCGCGCTGGCCCACGCGCGCACGCTGGAGCTGTTCGCCCGCACGCTGTTCTGAGACGCTGCCGGCGCTTGTCCACCGTCAAGCAGCGCCGGACCGTGGCGGCGAAGAATCGGGGCAACATTCCAGGAGCCCCCACGATGTCCAGCCGCTACCCGCTCGACCCGAACAGCGCCGCCGCGGCGCAATTGCGCAGCAGCCTGCAGGCCCGCCAGCAGAGCCTGCGCGGCGAGGTCGACGCGACCCGCTCGCGCAACGCCGGCGCGCCCGGCCGGGTGTCGCGTGAAGCGACCGACCGTTCCGAGGAGGCCGTGGCGCAGGTGGAAGCGGGCCTCGACGACGCCGAGGTGGCCCGCGACCAGGCCGAGCTGAGCGCGATCGCCGAGGCACTGAGCCGCCTCGACGCCGGCCGCTACGGCCTGTGCAAGGACTGCGACGAGGCGATCGACCCGCGCCGCCTCGCGGCCGAACCGTTCGCGGTGCGTTGCACCGGCTGCCAGGGCCGCTTCGAGCTGGCCGGCGCGCGCTGAGCCGGCCTCAATCGTTCAGCGTCAGGCTCACCACTTCGTCGCCGCGCAGCACGACCACGCGCGTGCCGCGCGTCTGCCGCCAGCCGAGCAGGCTGCGCGCCAGGTCGGCGCTGCGGGCCACCGGGCGGTCGTTCATCGACACGACGATGTCGTCGACCTTCAGCCCCAGGCGCTCGGCCAGGCTGCCGCGGCGCACGATGGTGATCAGCGCGCCCTGCGTGGTCGTGCGGCCGCGCGCCAGCGCCAGGTGGGCGCTGAGGTCGTCGAACTCTGCGCCCAGGCGGGGCCGCACGATGCGGCCGCCCGAGCGCAGCTCGGCCACCACGCCGAGCACGATCTCGATCGGGATCGACAGGCTGACCCCCGGCGTGCCGTAGGCACTGACCACGGTGCGCATGTTCATGCCGACGATGTCGCCAGCGGTGTCCAGCAGCGGCCCGCCGGAGTTGCCCGGGTTGAGCGCCAGGTCGCTCTGCAGGAACAGCAGTTCGGGGTCGTCGCTGAAGTGCCGGTCGGTGCCGCCGACGATGCCGGCCGCCACCGAGCCGTTCAGGCCGTAGGGCTCGCCCACCGACAGCACCCAGTGGCCGGGCCTCAGCGCGGTGCTGCGCCCCAGCGGCGGCGCCACCGGGCCGGGGCTGGCGATGCGCAGCACGGCGACGTCGGTGTCGGCGTCCAGGCCGACCAGCGTCGCCGGGATCACGCGCTGGTCGGCCAGCTTGACGATGACCTCGTCGCAGTCGGCGACGACATGCGCCGCGGTGACCACGAAGCCCTGGTTGTCGATGAAGAAGCCGGCGCCGATGCGTGCGTAGGGCAGCACGGTCTCGCCGCGTTCGCTGTCGGCCGGTGCGTTGGCGGCCACCGTCGGCGCCGGGTTGCGCGCGATGCCGTAGACGCCGACGGCGAATGGTGCCGCCCGCGCCAGCGCGGTGGCGAAGCCGGCGCCGGGCACGGCCGCGGGCGGGGTCGTGCCGCAGGCGGCAAGCAGCGCCAGCAGCGGCGCGAGGATCAGCAGGGCGAGGCGACGGTTCATCGGGGCGAGCGGCATCATGCCGGTGAAGCGGACCGCCAGCCTGACACAGATCAAGCGCCCGGTCCGGCCCATCCCGTCCGGCGATCACGTGTCGCGCTGGCAGCATGCCCAAGCAGGTTCCAGCGTCAAGCGGTGAATGCCGGATCGCCGGTCCGGCTTGACCGATGCCAAGCCGGTGTCTAATCGCGGGAACTCAGCTTGCCCGCGACGAACCCGTGTCCCTTCCGATCCATCTTGCCGTGCTCGACGACGAAGTCGACATCACGCGCCTGCTGGGCCATTACCTGGAGACGCAGGGCTTCCGGGTCACCCAGCTGCACACCGGCAGCGCGCTGATCGAGCTGATGGGCCGCGACACCCCCTCGCTGGTGCTGCTCGACCTCGGCCTGCCGGGCGAGGATGGCTTCGCGATCGCCCGCCAGCTGCGCGAGCATTGGCACTGCGGGCTGGTGATCGTCACCGGCCGCGGCGACGCGATCGACAAGGTCGTCGGCCTGGAGGTCGGCGCCGACGACTACGTCACCAAGCCCTTCGACCTGCGCGAGCTGGTGGCACGCATCAAGGCCGTGCTGCGCCGCCTCGAGCCGGCGGGCACGCGACCGGCGCCGCTGCCCGCCGCCGTGCCGGCCCCGGCCGGCGAGAAGACGCGCATGCGCTTCGCCCAATGGGTGCTCGACACCGCAGCGCGCCGGCTCAGCGACGCGCAGGGCCGCGACATGCCGCTGACCAGCGGCGAGTTCGACCTGCTGTGCGCCTTCGCGCGCGCGCCGGGCCGCGTGCTGTCGCGCGACCAGCTGCTCGAGCAGACGCGCGGCCGCAGTGCCGGCCCGTTCGATCGCACGATCGACGTGCAGGTCGGCCGGCTGCGGCGCAAGCTCGAGGTCGACCCGGAAGACCCGCAGATCATCAAGTCGGTGCGTGGCGCCGGCTACATCCTCGTCTCGCCGGTGGCTGCGGAGTGAACGCACCCGCGCCGCCGCCGATCGGCCAGGCGCTGCCGCCGGGGCTGGACGCGCACGGCGTGTTCCGCTCGCTGTTCGCCGCCTACCCGGACGGGCTGATCGTCGCCGACGGCGAGGGCCGCATCGTGCTGGCCAACCCGGCCGCCGCGGAGCTGCTCGACTACCCGCCGCAGGACCTGGTCGGCCTGACCGTCGAGGCGCTGGTGCCCGATGCGATCCGGCCGCGCCACGCCAGCTACCGCGACGCCTACCTGAAGTCGCCGCGCGCGCGGCCGATGGGCACGCAGATGGAACTGGTGGCACGCCGTCGCGACGGCAGCGAGGTGATGGTCGAGATCGCGCTGAGCCCGCTGCAGGAGCACGGGCTGCCCTACGTGGTGGCGGCGATCCGCGGCATCGGCGCCTACCCGCGCGTGCGCCAGGCGCTGCAGCGCGCCCACTACGCCGAGCAGGTCGCGCAGTTCGGCCGCCTGGCGGTCGACGCGCGCGACCCGCAGCAGCTGCTCGAACAGCTGCCGCGCGTCGCCGCTGACGCGCTGCAGGTCGAGGCGGCGGCGGTGTTCCTGCTCGAGGCCAACCGGCTCGACTTCCGCGTCGCCAGCAGCGTCGGCGCGCTGCCCGGCGAGGCGGTCGGCGACCATGTGCCGAACCGGCCCGACACGCTGCCCGGCCAGGTGCTGGCGCAGGGCCGGCCGGTGCGCTGCGACGACTGCGCCGCAGAGACCCGCTTCGTCGTGCCCGAGCACTGGCGCCGTGCCGGCGCGGCCAGCGCGCTGGCGGTGCCGCTGGTCGATCGTGGCCGCGTGATCGGCGCGATCGTCGCGCGCGCGCGCAGCGAGCGCCGTTTCGGCGACGACGAGCTGCGCTTCCTTGATTCGATGGCCAGCCTGCTGGCCACCAGCCTGCAGCGCGCGCAGACCGAGGAGGCACTGAACCACGCACAGCGGCTGGAGAGCGTCGGCCAGCTGACCGGCGGCATCGCGCACGACTTCAACAACCTGCTGACGGTGATCTCAGGCAACCTGCAGGTGCTGGAGGAGCTGTCGCCGGTGGCCGGCGACCCGTTCGCGCAGCAGCTGGTCGGCGCTGCCTCGCGGGCCAGCCGGCGTGGCGCCGAGCTGACGAGCAAGCTGCTCGCCTTCTCGCGCCGCCAGGTGCTGAAGCCGACCGCGCTGGACGCCGGGCTGCTGCTGAAGTCGCTGGCCGACATGCTGCGGCGCACGCTGGACCAGCGCATCCGCATCGAGGTCGACACGCCGGAGGACTGCCCGCCGGTGATCGCCGATGCCGGCCAGCTCGAGTCGGCGCTGCTGAACATCGCGATCAACGCGCGCGATGCGATGCCCGACGGCGGCCTGCTGTGGTTCGCCTGCCGCGAGGTGCCGGCACGTTCGCCCGACCTGCCCGCCGAACTGGCCGAGATCGAGGACACCGCCTACGTCGCGATCGCCGTCGGCGACACCGGCACCGGCATGACCGAGGACGTCAAGGAACGTGCCTTCGAGCCCTTCTTCACCACCAAGGACGCCGGCCGCGGCACCGGCCTCGGCCTGTCCACCGTCTATGGCTTCGCCAAGCAGTCGAAGGGCGCGCTGAGCCTGGACAGCACGCTCGGTGCCGGCACCACGATCACGTTGTTCCTGCCCAGCGAGCCCGACGCCATCGGTCCCGAGGCCGACGCCGACATGGCGGCCGAACTGCCCCCCGGCCTGCATGTGCTGCTGGTCGAAGACGATGCCGAGGTGCGCAGCGTGGCGCAGCGTTTCCTGGCCGCGCTCGGCTGCACCGTGGTGGCCTGCGCCAGCGGCGAGCAGGCCCGCCACGAACTGCAGCCCGGCGCCGGCATCCACATGCTGATCACCGACATCGCGCTCGGCCCCGGCATGCGCGGCACCGAACTCGCCGAACTGGCGCACGAGCGCCTGCCCGGCTTGCCGGTGCTGCTGATGAGCGGCTATGCCAGCGCGCTGCTGGAGGCACCGCCCGGCTGGGAGCTGCTGCGCAAGCCCTACACCCGCGCCGAACTCGGCCGGGCGATGGCCAGGGTGCTGGCCGGTCGCGGCTGATCCAAGGCTCAGTGCATCACCGCGGCCGCGCTCGCGGCGGCCGGCGCGACGCAGCGCTGGATGAAGGCGTCGAGCGCGGCGACCTGCGGAATCTGGATCTCGCGGCGGCCCTTCTCGGCGAAGCGGATCACGTCGGTGCGCGCCAGGCGCGACAGCGCGCGACTGACCGTCTCCAGCGTCATGCCCAGGTAGTTGCCGATCTCGGCACGCGTCATGCGCAGCGTGATCTGGTCGGTGCGCAGGCCGCGGTCGGCCAGTGCCTCGGCCCAGTTGCGCAGGAAGTCGGCGACACGCGCGTCGGCCGGCAGCGTGCACAGCGACATCATCGAGTCGCGGTCGCGTCCGATCTCGCGGCTCATCGCCTCGTGCAGCACCTGCAGCAGCGCCGGCTTGGCGGCACAGGCCTCGAGCAGCGCGTCGTAGCGGAACGACCAGACCTCGCCGGTGTCCATCGCCACCACGTCGCAGCCGTAGTGGCCGGTCGCGATGCCGTCGAAGCCCAGCCAGTCGCCGCGGAAGTGCAGGCCGACCACCTGCTCGCGACCGTCGGGCGACAGGTTGACCACCTTGACCATGCCGGAGTTCAGCACGTGCAGGCAGGTGAAGCGTTCACCGGCCTGGTAGATCGTGTCGCCGGCGTGCAGCACGCGGCGCTGGATCGGCAGCGCGTCGCGCAGCAGTTCGAGGCAGGCCGCGATGCGCTGGCTGTTGCTCAGGTTGGCGTTCTGCTGCTGCGGGGCGGTCTGGGCGGTGGTGGTGGCGTTCATGGACTTGCTCCGTGTCAATGCCGCCAGTCTCGGAGTTGAGCGAAAACAAACCGCGAACGTCGCGGCACGCTCGGTAACGCTGTGTGAATGCTCTGTCGCAGCCGGGTATCACCACCCACCACCCGTCTCATATTTGACTGCGATCAAGATCCGGCGAAGATGTCTGCGTACCGTGCGAAGCTGAGATGTACGCCCGCCGCACCATTCCTCACCGCAACCTGTGGTCGGTCGAAAGCCTGTCCCGCACCGACGTGCTGGACGTGCTCGATACGGCGCGGCGCCTGAAATCGGCCGGCCCGGACGGCCTCGCCGGCACGCCGCTGAGGGGCCGCAACCTCGCGTTGCTCGACGACACGCCACCGTCCGACGCAGTCGGCAACCTGCGCAGCGCCGCGCTCGGCCTGGGTGCGCAGGTGTCGCACCTGCGGCCCGGCGACGCACGCATCTCGGCGCAGGCGATCGACCCCGCCACCGCGCGCATGCTCGGCCGCCTGTACGACGCCATCGACTGCCAAGCCATGCCGCCAGAACGGGTGGCCGAGGTCGCGCGAGAGTCCGGCGTACCGGTGTTCAACGGCCTGGGCGGCCGGCAGCACCCGACGCGCGTGCTCGCCGAGTTGCTGGCGCTGCAGGACCACTGCGGCAAGGCGCTGGACCGGCTGAGCGTGTGTTTCGTCGGCGACCCGTGCAGCCCCTGCGGCGACGCGCTGCTGCGCGTGGCCGCGGCCACCGGCTTCGAGCTGCGCGTGGCGTCGCCGCGCGACCGCTGGCCGCCGCCGGACCTGTGGCAGCGCCTGAAGGCCGGCGCCGTGGCGCGTGGTGAACGGCTGCGGCTCTGCGAGAGCGTGGTCGAGGCCGGCCAGGACAGTGATGTCACCGTCGACGGCGCGGCCGCCCCGCCCTGGCCGTTCGCTGGCAGCACCATCGCGGCAGCCGAGCGCAACGGCTACCGCGAGGCGACGCTGCAGGCGATGCTGGTCGCGGCCGTCAGCTGAGGCGCGAACCGGCGCGGGCCAGCGCTTCGCGCGCCGCCGTCTCGGCCGAGACGGCCATGCCCAGCGGCGAGCGGCACAGCCCGGCATGGGCGTAGTGCTCGTTCTCGTACAACTCGGCCACCGCCGGGTGCAGCGTCAGCACCGCCTCCAGCCCCTCGGCGGGAAGATCGGCGCCAAGCGCGCCCTTCAGCCGTTCGACCAGCGCCAGGTACTGGTCGGCGTCGACACGCTCGGTGCGGCGTTCGACACGCTCGAACAAGCCGGCCAGCATGGCCAGGATCTCGAGGTTGGTGCGTTGCGTGCCAAGAATCGGGGCGGACATCGTGCGTTCCTCGCACCGCCGTCAGTGACGATGCCAGGACTACATGCGGCCGCGCCGGGCGGCTTCAAGGTCAGCCGTTCTTGATGCGCGACACCAGCGCCTGCGTGAACGCGCCGGTGCTGGCCTTGCCGCCGAGGTCGCCGGTGCGCACCTGGTCGACGTTCAGCGTGGCGTCGATCGCGCCGCGCAGCCGGTCGCCCAGGTCCTGGCGCTTGACGTGGTCGAGCATCATCGCGGCGGCCAGCAGCAGCGCGGTCGGGTTGGCCTTCTGCTGGCCGGCGATGTCCGGCGCCGAGCCGTGCACGGCCTCGAAGATCGCGGCGTCACGGCCGATGTTGGCGCCCGGTGCCATGCCCAGCCCGCCGACCAGGCCGGCGACCAGGTCGGACAGGATGTCGCCGAACAGGTTGGTCGTCACCAGCACGTCGAACTGCCAGGGATTGAGCACCAGCTTCATCGCGCAGGCGTCGACGATCACCGATTCGATCGCGATTCGGCCCTTGTACTTCTCCTCGTACATCTGCTCGGCGGTCTCCTTGAAGATGCCGGTCAGCGCCTTCATGATGTTCGCCTTGTGCACGATGGTGACCTTCTTGCGCCCGTTGGCGATGGCGTACTCGAAGGCGTACTCGAGGATGTGGCGGCAGCCGGCGCGGGTGTTGATGCCGGTGGCCATCGCGACGGCGTGCGGGTCGTCGTCGATCTGCACGTAGTGTTCGTGGCCGATGTACAGGCCCTCGAGGTTCTCGCGCACCACCACCAGGTCGATCTTGTCGAAGCGCCCGCCGGGCACGATGGTGCGCGCCGGCCGCAGGTTGGCGTAGAGCTTGAACTCCTCGCGCAGGCGCACGTTGCTCGAGCGGTAGCCGCCGCCCGAGGGCGTCTCCAGCGGGCCCTTCAGCGCCAGGCGCGTCTTGCGGATGCTGTCCAGCGTGGCCTGCGGCAGCGGGTCGCCCGCGGCCTTGATGCCGGCCAGGCCGGCGGCCTGCGCGTCCCAGTCGAACGGGGCGCCGAGCGCGTCGAGCGCGGCCAGCGTGGCGTCGACGATCTCGGGGCCGATGCCGTCGCCGGCGATCAGGGTGGCGGGAATGCGGGTGGACATGGTCGGGTGTTCCAGGAAGCGGCGCGAATGCGTCGAGGATAAACCCGCAGGCCCCGCGTCTCGCTGACAGCGGGCCGCGCGGCGCTAAGCTCGGCGCCATGAGCAACCAGACCTTCCCCGATGCCGCCGCGATGTGGAACCAGCGCTACCAGGGCGAGGAGCTGCTGTTCGGCGAAGCACCCAACGAGTACCTTCGATCGCAGCGGGCCCACCTGCCGCGCAGCGGCCGCGCGCTGTGCGTGGCCGACGGCGAGGGGCGCAACAGCGTCTGGCTGGCCGAACGAGGCCTGCAGGTCGACGCCTTCGACATCGCCGAGGCCGGCGTCGCCAAGGCGCGCCGGCTCGCCGCCCGGCATGGTGTCGACATCGCCTACGCCGTGGCCGACTGCGATGCATTGGCCTGGCCCGCGGCGGTCTACGACGTGGTCGTCGCGATCTTCGTGCAGTTCGCCGACCCGGCGATGCGCGGCCGTCTGTTCACGAACATGGTCCGCGCGCTGCGGCCGGGCGGCCTGCTGGTGCTGCAGGGTTACACGCCGCGGCAGCTGCACTACCGCACCGGCGGGCCGCAGAACGTCGATCACCTGTACACCGAGGCCCTGCTGCGCGACGCCTTCGCGGCGCTGCAGATCGTCGAGCTGCAGGGCTACGAGGCCGAACTGAGCGAGGGCAGGCAGCACACCGGCATGTCGGCCCTGATCGGCCTGGTCGCCCGCCGCCCCTGAACTAATATTCGTTTGTCGACTAAGCAAACTCGATATAAGTTGTTGAGCGCATACGCTCGGCTGCCCAGAATCCAACGGTTTCCCTGCCGAACCCGATGAATTTCCAGCAACTGCGCGCCGTGCGCGAGACCGCCCGCACCGGCTTCAACCTGACCGAGGTGGCCAATGTGCTGAACACCTCGCAGCCCGGCATCAGCCGCCAGATCCGCGAGCTCGAAGACGAACTCGGCATCGAGATCTTCCTGCGCGCCGGCAAGCGCCTGACCGGGCTGACGCCGCCGGGCGAATCGGTGCTGCCCATCGTCGAGCGGCTGCTGCTCGACGCGCAGAACCTGAAGCGTGTCGGCGAGGACTTCACCGCCCAGAACGCCGGGCCGCTGTCGATCGCCGCGACCCACTCGCAGGCACGCTACGCGCTGCCGGCGGTGGTGAAGGATTTCCGCGCGCTCTACCCGCAGGTGACGCTGACGCTGCACCAGGGTTCGCCGAAGCAGATCGCCGCGATGCTGCTGTCGGGCGAGGCCGACGTGGGCATCGCCACCGAGGCGCTGGCCAGCTACCCGCAGCTCGTCGCGATGCCCTGCTACCGGTGGACCCACAGCATCGTGGTGCCACCGGGGCACCCGCTGCTGAACGTCGCCGGGCCGGTCTCGCTGGCGCAGCTGGCGGCCTTCCCGATCATCACCTACGAGTTGGGCTACACCGGCCGCACCCACATCGACGAGGCCTTCGCCAGCGTCGGGCTGCAGCCCGACATCGTGCTCAGCGCGATGGACGCGGACGTCATCAAGACCTACGTCGAGCTCGGCATGGGCGTGGGCATCGTCGCCTCGATCGCCTTCGACGGCGAGCGCGACCGCAACCTGCGCGCGATCGACGCTCGCCATCTGTTCGAGGTCAACCTGACGCGGCTGGCGGTGCGCCGCGGCACCTGGCTGCGCGGTTATGCCTATGCCTTCGTCGAGTCCTTCGCACCGACGCTGACGCGCGAGGTCGTGCAGCGGGCGCTGGCCGGCGAAGCGGTCGACGGCTGAGCCGCCGAAGCGAAGCGCCTATGAAATCGCGCAGCGCAGGCGGCTCATCCTCTGGCCTGCTCTGCCGAATTGCATAGCGGCTTCGGTCCGGCCTGACGCTGCACGTTCATTTGCGGGTCATCGCGACCGTGAGCCGGCTCGGCGACGCGGCCTTGTTGACCCACATCCAGCAGTAGTCCTGCCGGGACGTCACCACGAGATCTCCCTTCGCCCGCTCGACGCCGTCCTGCTTCGCCGGGTAGTGCACGTCCTTGTCGACGTGGTAGTGGATGTTGAAGTTCAGCGCCTGCTCGGCCGTGAACGACCACTGCACGGTCTGGCCCGGCGCCAGCGGCCCGCAGATCTCGGCGAACTTGCCGGGTGCGACCGTCAGGCTGCGTTCGAAGCGTCCGCCCTCCTGCCACTGCAGGTCGACGACCTCGGCGTGCGCAAAGGTCGCGCCGAGGCACAGCGCCGCGCCCGCCAGCGCGCTGGCAGCAACACGGTTCATTTCGCGACCTCGATCTCGGTCGCCTCGAAGCCGGCGTCGGACTTCGCCGCGACGAAGCGGATCCTGTCGCCGACCTTGAGCCGCTCGAGCAGGCTCGCATCCTTGACCTGGAACACCATGGTCATCGGCGGCATGTCGAGGTTGCGGATCTCGCCGTGCTTGATGGTCAGCTTCTTCGCCTCCTTGTCGACCTTGCGGATCTCGCCGTCGGTCATGTCGGTGGCGAACACGGCAGGCGCGGCCAGCGCCGCGAGCAGCGTCGCGATGGCGACTGTCTTCATGGAACGACTCCTTTCAAACAACGATTCTTCACTTCGCCGACACGGTGATCCGGCCGACCATGCCCGCCTGGAAGTGGCCCGCGATCAGGCAGGCGAACTCGAAGCGGCCCGGGCGGTTGAAGGTCCAGACGATCTCGCCCGTCTTGCCCGCAGGCACGTGGGCCATGTAGGGCTCGTCGTGCTCCATGTCCGGGAACTTCGCCATCAGCGCCGCATGCGCCTCGAGTTCCGGCTTCGTGCCGATCACGAACTCGTGCAGCAGACGGCCGTCGTTGCGGAACACGAACCTCACTGTCTCGCCGCGCCGAACCGTGATGGACTCGGGCGTGAAGCGCATCGCATCGCTCATGCCCACGTGGATGGTCCGCCGCACGGACTGGGCGTCCCCGGCGATGCCCCAGTCCTTCTGTTCCTTGCGTGGCGGATCGGTCGCCTGGCCGTGGGCCTGGTCGCCATGCGCCCAGGCACCCGCATGCAGTGCCAGGACCATGGCGACGACAAGGGTCTTCATTGGCTTCATGAGCTTCCTCTCAGTGGCCGGCATGACCGCCGGCCGGCTTGCGCACCTTGACTTCGACGTCGGCCTTCGGCCGCGCCACCGCTTGCATCGCACCGCGTCCCGCCGCCGCGTCGTCGCGCGGCGGTTCGGCAAGCGCGCCGCTCCACTCCCCGGCCACCGTGCCGGGCGGATGTGCGAACCAGCCGGGGTCGGCATAGTCGCCGCGCTTCTGGTTCTGGCGCACCTTGAGGACGCTGAACATGCCGCCCATGCCGACGGCACCGAACGGGCCGGTGCCGGTCATCATCGCGGCGGTGTTGTCGGGCAGCGGCATCTCCATCTCGGTCATGTCGTGCATGCCGCGCTCGCCCATCACCATGTAGTCGGGCACCAGTCGCGTGATCTGCCGCACCACGCTGCGGTGGTCGACGCCGATCATGGTCGGCACGTTGTGCCCCATCGCGTTCATCGTGTGGTGGCTCTTGTGGCAGTGCAGCGCCCAGTCGCCTTCCTCGTCGGCGAGGAACTCGATCTGGCGCATCTGCCCGACCGCGATGTCGGTCGTCACCTCGGGCCAGCGCGAGGCTTTCGGCGTCGGGCCGCCGTCGGTGCCGGTCACCGTGAACTCGTGGCCGTGCAGGTGGATCGGGTGGTTGGTCATCGTCAGGTTGCCGATGCGCAGGCGCACCTTGTCGCCCTTGCGCACCACCAGCGGGTCGATGCCGGGGAAGATGCGGCTGTTCCAGCTCCACAGGTTGAAGTCGAGCATGGTCATGATCTTCGGCGTCGCACTGCCCGGCTCGATGTCGTAGGCGTTGAGCAGGAATACGAAGTCGCGGTCGACCTCGTCGATCAGCGGGTGCTTCTGCTTCGGGTGCGTGACCCAGAAGCCCATCATGCCCATCGCCATCTGCACCATCTCGTCGGCATGCGGGTGGTACATGAAGGTGCCCGGGCGTCGCGCGACGAACTCGTAGACGAAGGTCTTGCCGGGTTCGATGGCCTTCTGCGTCAGGCCGGAGACGCCGTCCATGCCGTTGGGCAGGCGCTGGCCGTGCCAGTGCACGCTGGTGACCTCGGGCAGCCGGTTGGTGACGAAGACGCGCACGCGGTCGCCTTCCACCACCTCGATGGTCGGGCCCGGGCTCTGGCCGTTGTAGCCCCACAGGTGGGCCTTGAAGCCCGGCGCCATCTCGCGCACGACCGGCTCGGCGACGAGGTGGAACTCCTTGACGCCGTTGTTCATGCGCCAGGGCAGGGTCCAGCCGTTGAGCGTGACCACCGGGTTGTAGGGCCGGCCGCTGCCGGGCTGCAGCGGCGGCATGGTGTCGGCGCGGGTCTGGATGACCGGCTCGGGCAGTGCCGCCATCGCGACCTTGCCGACCGAGGCCGCGCTGACGGCGGCCGTGACGGCGCCGGCGCCGCCGATGAAGTTGCGTCGGGAAACCATGTGTCGTGTTCCTGGGGTCAGTGGCCGGCGTCGCCGCCGGTGCCGGCCGCGGCCGCGGGACCGGCGGCCGGCGCGAGGCTGGGCTTGCCGATGAGCGCCATGTCGAGGTCGGCCTGCGCGAGCCAGAAGTCGCGCCGGGCCTCGATCGCGGCGTTGACGCTGGCGATCTGCGCTCGCGCGTCGGCCAGCAGTTCGAAGACGCCGATCAGCATGCCGTTGTAGCGCAGCAGGTTCTCCTCGGCGATCTGCTGGCGCAGCGGCACGATCTCGTCCTGATGGTGGCGCGCGATGTCGTAGGCCGAGCGCCAGGCGCCGTAGGCCTCGCGCACTTCCGAACGTGCGTCGATCGCGGTCTGTGCCGCGCGGTGCACGGCCTGCATGTAGAGGGCCTCGGCGCGGGCCACGCGAGCGCCGCCCCAGTCGAACAGCGGCAGTTCGACGCCGACCTCCCAGCCGCGCTGCGTGGGCGCCTCGTTGGAGCCGTTGTGCACGAGGCCGAGTTCGAGCACGTTGACGAAGCGAGTCGTCCGCGTCAGGCCGAGGTTGCGCGCAGTCTGCTCGGCCGCGAGGCGGGCGGCCTGCACGTCCAGCCGCTGTGCCAGCGCCACACGCTCGATGTCGGGGCGGTCGGCGAGCTCCCGCGGCAAGTCCGGCAGGCGATCGGGCAGCGTGAACTGCGTCTGGCTGCCCCACAGACCCAGCAGACGCGTCAGACGCTCGCGCGTGGCGCGCCGTGCCTGCTCGGCGCGGGCCAGGTTCAGCATCGCGTCGGCGCGGAAGCCCTGCTCGCGGGCACGTTGCAGCTTGCTGAAGTTGCCGACCTGCTCCATGCGGCGGGCCAGCTCGGCACCGGCCTCGGCGGCCTGCGCCACCTGCCGCATGTAGCGCAGCGTCTCCTCGGCCGTCACCGCGCCGACCCAGGCCTTGCGCGTCTCGGCGGCCAGCGACAGCATGTTCATCGTCACCAGGCTGCGCGTGGCCTCGAAGCGTCGTGACTCCACCGCACCGACCATCGGCATCACGATCAGCCGCGCGAGGTTGAGGTGGATGCCGCGCTCGAGTTCGATCTCGTCGCCGCGCCGCAGACGGCCGAAACTGAAGCCGGGGTTGGGCAGGCGACCGGCCTGCACGAGTTCGGCCTCGGCGATGCCGAGTTCCTGGAAGCTGGCCTGCAAGCCGGGGTTGTTCAGCAAGGCGACCTGCACCGCGGCATCGGCCGACAGCGCAGCGGCCAGCAGTTCGCCGACACGCTGGTCGATCAGGTTCTGGTCGGCCTCGGAGCGGGCCCATCGGACCTGCTTGTCGAGCCGCTCCTTGGCGGCCTGCTCGACAGGGGCGAACCCGCCGTCCGGGCTGAGCGACGCGCAACCGCCGAGCGTCGTGACCGCGGCGAGCAGGATCGCCGGCGCGCGCCGTGTCGATCGCATGAGTGCGGTGGTCTTCATGGTGTCTTGGGGCCACCATGCCGGTGCGGCATGGGCATGGCCCGGGGTTCGTCGGTTCGGGCAGGCGCGGCTGCCGGCACGGACGCCGTGGGCTCGGGCTGCTGCGCCTCGCGGGCATAGGCACGCCAGCCACCGATGCGCGCCGCGTTGTCGTTGGCTTCGCGCCAGGACGGCGTTGCGCTGTCGGCGGCGCGCCGCGCACGGCCGAACACCGACTCATGGGCCACGGCGGGGACGGTAGCGCCCGCATCGAGCGGGTCGGCCTTGCGCGCGGCCGGGGTCTGTGCACTCGCCATGGCAGCGACCGTGCACAGCGTTGCGAAGCCGAGCGGATGCGTCAGCCAGCGTTGCAGGAATGCAGACATCGTGTCCTCGTGTCGAAGTCGGGAGTCCCCGCCGTCCGGCAGGGAGTGACCGGGCGTCGGCCGATGGCGTGAACGTCACGCCGGCCGAACGCCGACTACACGAGGTGGATTCGGGGTGGGCGCTCGGGCCCGTCGGACGTGAAGGCGTCGACCGTGACCACGGCGTCGGCGAACAACGTGGCTGCGCCAGGCGCCTGGGGAAGGCGTGGTGTCGCAGCGGGCAGCGCCGCACCGGCACAGCAGGCGGCGCAGGAACTGCACTTGTACTGGCCGAGGTCGCTCGATCCGGCGGACTTCGCCTTGGCCGGCGTGGCCTCGGCGTGGTCGTGCATGCCGGCGTCGTGGCCCAGGTCGGCATCGTGATGATGCGCCGCCGTGTCATGGTGCTCGTCGTGCAGAGGACCGGCCGCGTCGACAGCGGTGGCCATGCGCTCGTGGCTGGCGCCGCAATGCGCCATGGTCACGCCCGCGATGCCCTGCACCGGCAGCGCGATGGCGATGAACCAGACCGTCAGCAGGCGAAGCCACACTCGCATGGCCTGCACTCTAGCCGATCTTCCCGGGTCGCGACGCAAAGAAGAACGGCCCAGACGCCTGGACGTCTGAGCCGTTGTTCGTGCTGAAGAGGTGGCGCGGCTGGCAGGATTCGAACCCACGACCCCTTGGTTCGTAGCCAAGTACTCTATCCAACTGAGCTACAGCCGCGCGAGCCGCACAGTATAGCAGGGTTCGAACGGGGCTCAGTCCAGCCGCGCTGCCGACTCGTAGGCACGCGCCGCTCGTTCGTCTTCACCCTCCTGCGCGGCGATGCGCGCCAGCGTCAGCCAGGCCGTGCGGCGCGCCCGCGTCGGCAGCCCTGCATCGCCAACCGATTCCTCCAGCAGCCGGCGCGCCTTGCCCCACAGCTGGCGCTCGGCCAGCGCGATGCCGACGGCATGGCTGATCGCCGGCTCGCGGCCATAGGCCTGCGCGGCGGCTTCGAGGCGGGGCAGCCACTCGACGCCCAATCCGGCGGTGGCCTGGGCGAAGGCGAGCGCCAGCGTGGCGCGCTCCTCGACGGACAGCTCGGCGAGGCGGTCCCAGAACGGCCGCAGCCAGCCGCGCGCCTCGTCGCTCGCGCCATAGCTCGCCGCGCGGCCGGCGGCACGCGCGGCGACGAAGGCATCGCGCCGGTCCAGCGGGTCGAGTTGCATCCAGACGCGGCGCAACTGCTCGGCATCGCGCGCGGTGTCCAGCGACTCGAAGGCCAGCGAGCGCAGCAGCCCCTGTGCGGCTTCGCGCGAGAAGCCCTGGTGCTTGGCCAGCAGCCGCGCGGTCTTCAGTGCCTCCTGCGGCTGGCGGCCCAGCCGGGTGGCCTGCAGGCGCAGGCGCAGCGCGTGGGTGCGCCGAGCCACGCCGGTGGGCAGTTCGCCGAGCAGTTCGAGCGCGCGGGCGGCGTCACGATCGTCCAGCGCCCATTCGGCCGCCAGCAGGCGGGCCCCCTCTTCCGCCGAGCGCGCGGCCGAGCTCTGCCGCGCCAGCTCGAGTGCACGCTCGATCGAGCGGTCGCGCCCGGCGCGGTCCTGCAGGCGGTGCGCGCTGCCGGCGGCGAGCAGGTGGCCGAGCACGGTGAACTCGTTGTCCTGCACCAGCTCGGGCGTGTCGGCCTGGATCGTCAGCGCCCGCTGCGCGGCCTTCTGCGCGCGGCTGTAGCGGCCGCCGAAGTACTGCGACAGGGCTTCGCGCAGCGAGGCCTGGGCGGTGCGGTCGCGGCGCGAGACACGCCACTCGCGGGCGCGCCGCGGCAGGCCGATCAGCGCGTTGAGGGTGTTGAACACCGCGACCAGCACGCCGCAGGTGAGCAGCAGCAGGATCAGGAACAGGTTGAGCGACAGGTCGATGCGCTGGCCCGACCAGTAGAAGCTGACCAGGCCGTCGTTGGCGCCCAGCGTCGTCGCGGCGACGACGGCGACGACGAACAGCAGCACGAACCAGATGACGGCTCTCATGCGCGCGGCCCGTCGATGCTCAACGCCCGGCGGCCGCCGTCGCCAGCGCGGCCAGCGTGTCGTCGGGCCGCGGCAGCGTCGTCTGGCGCGCCTGCGCGGTCACCTGGCGCAGCAGCTCGCTGGCCACGGTCGTGCGCCGCGTGCTGCGGTCGAAGTAGCGATCGATCGTCGCCTGCGCCGCGATCAGGTCGGCCTGCGCGGTCGGGAACTGGCGGCTGAGCAGCGCCAGCCGCGCATTGAGCAGCTTGAGCTTGAGGTTCTCGCGCACGAAGAAGGCCTGCTCGGGCGCAAGCAGTGCGGCGTCGGGGTGGTCGATGCGCGTCACGCGCACCAGCGAGCGCACCTCGTCCCAGACGCTGCCGCCGAAACGCTGCCAGGCGGCGTCCCAGGCCGCCGGCAGCCAGGCTATCGCGGGCGCCGAGGCGGCGGCACCGGCACGCGCTGCGCTGGCCGGGGCGGCCGGCGCGCGCGGCAGGTCGCGGCGCGGCTCGGCCACTGCCAGCAGCGGCAGTTCGTCGACCATGCGCATGGCCTCGTCGAGCTTGATCGTCAGCGAGGCGATGTCCAGCGCCCCGGCGGAGCGCACACGGTCGAGGTCGCGCGCGATGGCACGGCGCACGCCCTCCAGGCGCGGCTGGCTGTAGCGCGCCAGGCGCTCGTCGCTCTGCCGCAGCACCAGCACCAGCGGCTCGGTGCTGCCGGTGATCGCCCCCTGCTGCAGCGCCATGCGCAGCGCGGCCTCGATGTCGACCAGCAGGTTCTCGTCGCGCGAGCGCGACAGCGACTGGATCAGGTCCTCGAGCTGCGTGCGCTGCAGCGCCACCTCGGCGACACGCGCTTCCAGCAGCGCCACCTTGGCCGCCGCGGCGCCGACGCTCTCCTGGGCCTGCTTGGCCAGCATCTGCGCCTCGACGGCCTGCTTGGCACTGTCCTGCTGGCGGCGCACCAGCTCCTGTTCGAGCGTGGCCACACGCTGGTCGGCACGCCAGGCCATCGCGATCGCCAGCACGCCCAGCACCAGCAGCAGCGCGACGATGACCACCCACCAGCGCCCCGGCGTGGCCGGCGCGCGCACGGCAGCGACCGGCGCGGGCGCGGGGCCTGCGTCGGGCAGGGACTCGGTGCTGGCAGGTGGGGGTGCGATGTCGCTCACGGGAACTGGGGTCGAGAGGTCTCGAACGATTGTAGGCAGGCCACCACCGCATCGAGCGCCGGGCGGCATTCGTGCACCGTGCCGAAGCCCGCGGCGCGGGCGCGCGCAGCGATGCGCGGGTGGGTGGCCAGCGCACACGCGCCGCGCCACTCGGCCTCGGGCGCCAAGGCCTGCAGCTGGTCGATCGACTCGGAGCTGCTGAACATCCAGGTGTGCACAGCCGGCGCGGCCAGCGCGGCCCGCAGGGTATCTCGCTCGGCGGCCGACAGCAGCGGCGCCGCACGCGCGTAGGCAGTGACGAAGCCGACCTGCGCGCCGGCCTCGCGCAGCCGCTCGGCCAGCCAGTCACGGCCGCTCTCGCCGCGCACGATCAGCACCTCGGCGCCACGCCAGTCGCGCTCGCGCAGTTGCGCCCAGAGCGATTCGGAATCGAACTGCGCCGCATCGGCCGGCGGTTCGACGATGCACGCCGCGGGCACACCCAGCGCACGCAGCGTGCGGCTGGTGCCCGGGCCGGGCGAGCCGGCCAGCGTGGCCTGCCGGCCAGGCCGCCGCGGCCGGGCGCAGCGCGAAGAACTGCTCGGCCGCGTTGGGGCTGACGAACATTGCCAGCCGCTGCAGCGGCAGCGCCGCCCAGGCTGTGCCCACCGCCGCCGCATCGCGCGCCGGAGCAATGCCGATCAGCGGCAGCGCCACGGCCTCGACGCCATGCCGGCGCAATTCGGCCACCCACTCGGCCGCCTGCGCGGCGGGACGGGTGACGATCAGCCTCATGGAGCCGCCGTCAGGTTTCGGCGAGATAGGCGCCCGAGCCCTGCGCCTGCAGCACCTGCGCCGCCCGCTCGCCGAGCGCTCGGGCCTGGACGTCGCTGGTCACGGCATCGTCGACCTCGGCGCGCAGCAGCCCGGACAGCGGTTGCGTCGGGTGGCCCAGCGCGGCGCGCAGCCACAGCCGCTCGCCCCGCCACAGCGCATGCACCGCCAGCGGCATGCTGCAGCTGCCCCCCATCGCGCGCGACACGGCACGCTCGGCCTGCACCGCCAGCCAGGTCGGCCGGTGGGTCAACGTGGCCAGGCGCTCGAGCAGCGCCGCGTTGTCGGCACGCACCTCGATGCCCAGCGCGCCCTGCCCGGCGCAGGGCAGCATCTCGCCGGGTTCGAAGACGCTGCGGATGCGCTGGCTCAAGCCCAGCCGCTTGAGGCCGGCGGCGGCCAGCACGATCGCGTCGTAGCCGCCTTCGTCGAGCTTGCGCAGCCGGGTGTCGAGGTTGCCGCGCAGCGGCTCGACCACCAGGTCGGGGCGCAGCGCACCGAGTTGCACCCAGCGGCGCAGCGACGAGGTGCCCACCCTGGCGCCCTGCGGCAGGTCGGCCAGGCGTTCGTAGCGCGACGAGACGAAGGCATCGCGCGGGTCCTCGCGCTCGAGCACGCAGGCCAGCGCGAAGCCGGCGGGCAGGTCCATCGGCACGTCCTTGAGCGAATGCACCGCCAGCTGTGCGCGCCCTTCTTCCAGTGCCGTTTCGAGCTCCTTGACGAACAGTCCCTTTCCGCCGACCTTGGACAGGGTGCGGTCGAGGATCTGGTCGCCCCGCGTCGTCATGCCCAGCAGCTCGACCGTCGCGCCGAAGCGCTGGCCCAGCAGATCGCGCACATGTTCGGCCTGCCACAGGGCGAGCCGGCTCTCACGGGTGGCGATGACGATGGTTTCGGCCATGGTGGGGATGCTAGCAGGCGCGCGTCTTGCGTCAGCCGGGCCGGTACGCCCGGGCTGTTAGCATCCGGGCGACGTAACCAAGTTACAGCGCCGGAGGAGGCCCATGAACACCGCGACACGCCGCAGCGCGAGCGACGCCGCCGAGAAGAACCGCCCGCTGGTGGAGGACATCCGCCTGCTCGGCCGCATCCTCGGCGACGTGATCCGCGAGCAGGAAGGCAAGGAGGCCTTCGAGCTGATCGAACGGGTGCGCAAGCTCTCGGTCGCCTACCGGCTGAAGAGCGACGCGCAGGCCGGCCGTGCGCTCGACCGGCTGCTGAAGAACCTGTCGGGCGACCAGACGGTCAGCGTGATCCGCGCCTTCAGCTACTTCTCGCACCTGGCCAACATCGCCGAGGACCGTCACCACGTGCGCCGGCGCGAGCACCACGAAGGCCAGGGCCATCTGCAGGAAGGTTCGCTGGCGACCGCCTTCGAGCGCCTGGCCAACGCCGACATCCGCGCCAGCGAGATCGTCAAGGCGCTGCGCCACGCCTACATCAGCCCGGTGCTGACGGCCCACCCGACCGAGGTGCAGCGGCAGAGCATCCTCGGCGCCGAACGCGCCATCTCGGAGTTGATCGGCGAACGCGACGAGCTGCGCACCGACCGCGACCGCGCCGACAACGAGGCGCTGATCCGCGCACGGGTGACGCAGCTGTGGCAGACGCGCATGCTGCGCACCGCCAAGCTGACGGTGGCCGACGAGATCGAGAACGCGCTCTCCTACTACCACGCCACCTTCCTGCGCCAGATCCCGCGCATGTACCGCGAGGTCGAGGAGGCGCTGCCCGGCCACGAGATCGCGCCGTTCTTCCGCATGGGCAACTGGATCGGCGGCGATCGCGACGGCAACCCCTTCGTCACCGAGGCGACGCTGCAGATGGCGCTGCGCCGCCAGAGCGAAACGGTGCTGCGCCACTTCCTGACCGAGGTGCACCTGCTGGGCAGCGAGCTGTCGATGTCGGCGATGCTGGCGCCGGTCACCCCGCAGATGCAGGCGCTCGCCGAACGTTCGCCCGACCACAACGCGCACCGCGAGGACGAGCCCTACCGGCGCGCGCTGATCGGCATGTACTCGCGCCTGGCCGCCACGCTGCACGAGCTGACCGGCACCGAGGCGCTGCGCCACGCGGTGGCGCCGGAGAGCCCCTACCTGCACGCGCACGAGTTCCTCGCCGACCTGAAGGTGATCGAGGCCTCGCTGCGTTCCCACCATGCCGGCGCGCTGGTCGGCCCGCGCCTCGCGCCGCTGATGCGCGCGGTGCAGGTGTTCGGCTTCCACCTCGCCACCGTCGACCTGCGGCAGAGCTCCGACAAGCACGAGGCGGTGGTCGCCGAGCTGCTGAAGGCGGCGCGCATCGAGGCCGACTACAGCGCGCTGGCCGAGCCGGCCAAGCGCGAGCTGCTGCTGCGGCTGCTCGACGACGCCCGGCCGCTGCGCGTGCGCGCCGCCAGCTACAGCGAACACGCGGTCGGCGAACTGGCGATCTTCGAGACCGCCGGCCGCATGCTGCAGCGCTTCGGCCGCGAGTCGCTGCGCCACTACATCATCTCGCACACCGAGGACGTCAGCGACCTGCTCGAGGTGCTGCTGCTGTTCAAGGAAACCGGGCTGATGCGCGGCGAGCTGCACGAGTCGGCGGTCAGTGACCTGATCGTCGTGCCGCTGTTCGAGACCATCGGCGACCTGCGCAACGCCGCGCCGATCATGCGTGCCTACTACGCGCTGCCCGGCATCGCCGCGATGATGAAGGCCTCCGGCTCCGAGCAGGACGTGATGCTCGGCTACAGCGACAGCAACAAGGACGGCGGCAGCTTCACCAGCAACTGGGAGCTGTACCGCGCCGAGATCGCGCTGGTCGAGCTGTTCGCCGAGCTCGGCCGCGAGCACGGCCTGACGCTGCGCCTGTTCCACGGCCGCGGCGGCACGGTCGGCCGCGGCGGCGGCCCCAGCTACCAGGCCATCTTGGCGCAGCCGCCCGGCACGGTGAACGGGCAGATCCGCCTGACCGAGCAGGGCGAGGTGATCGCCTCGAAGTACGCCCACCCGGAGATTGGCCGGCGCAACCTGGAGACACTGGTCGCCGCGACGCTGGAGGCGACGCTGCTGCACCCGACCAAGAGTGCACCCAAGGTCTTCCTGGAGGCAGCGGACACGATCAGCGCGGCCAGCTTCGCGGCCTACCGCAAGCTGGTCTACGAAACCCCGGGCTTCACCGACTATTTCTTCAGCGCCACGCCGATCCGCGAGATCGCCGAGCTGAACATCGGCTCGCGCCCGGCCTCGCGCAAGGCCACGCGGGCGATCGAGGACCTGCGTGCGATCCCCTGGTCGTTCTCCTGGGGCCAGTGCCGCGTCGCGCTGCCCGGCTGGTGCGGCTTCGGCTCGGCGATCGAGGGCTTCCTCGGCAAGGATGCCAAGCTGCGCAAGGAACGCCTGGCGCTGCTGCAGAAGATGCACAAGCAGTGGCCGTTCTTCCGCACGCTGCTGTCCAACCTCGACATGGTGCTGGCCAAGAGCGATCTCGGCATCGCCGCACGCTATGTCGAGCTGGTCGAGGACAAGAAGCTGGGCAAGCGCATCTTCGGCCTGGTGCAGGCCGAGTGGCAGCGCACCGACGACGCGCTGGCGCTGATCACCGGCGACAAGAAGCGCCTGGCCTCCAACCCCTCGCTGGCGCGCTCGATCGAGCACCGCTTCCCCTACCTCGACCCGCTGAACCACCTGCAGGTCGAGCTGATGCGGCGCTATCGCTCGGGACGCAGCGACGACCCGGGCATGGACCGCGTCAAGCGCGGCATCCACATCTCGATCAACGGCGTCGCCGCCGGCCTGCGCAACACCGGCTGAACGGCGGGCGCGCTCAGGGACGCGGCGTGGCGAAACGCCGCACCGCGGCGACCTCGCCCTGGGTCGCGACGGCGGCCAGGTAGTCGAGCTGGCGCTGCGCGGCCGGGCAGTCGTGTGCGTCGACGCCGCGGAAGCTGTCGGCGAGGCGGTTCGCTGCGTCGAGGTCGCGTGCCGCGGCGGCCATGCGCTCGGGGAACCAGCCGAGCCGCCGGCCGACCGTTCGCCCGCTGACCACGTCCTGCAGCGAGGCGGCACGCAGCACCAGGTGTTCGGCGAGTTGCTGGCACAACTCGCGCCGGCCAGCCGTGTTCAGCGCCGCTGCGCTGCACCAGCCGGCCACCGCCACGCCACCGGGTTCGCGCCAGCTGGCGCGCAGGGCCTGCAGGGCCTCGCCCATCTGCAGCCGCTCCTGCACGCCGGCGTCCGCCGGTTGCGCGGCCTGCACCGCGCTGAACAGCGTCTGCTCGGCCAGCCGGCCGAAGGGCACGGCCAGCGCACGGCGCAGTGCGTCCTCGGCCCCTTCGCCCTCGCCACGCGCCTGCTCGGCTGCGGCGAGCAGCAGCCAGGGTTCGGCCTGCCCGGGGTTGGCCGCGACGCTGTCCTCCGCGGCCAGGCGGGCGCAGGCGCTGGCCTCGGCCGGCCTGGCGCCGGTCGCGCAGGCCTGCAGTGCCAGCGACAGCAGGCCCGGGTCGCGCGAGACCTCGGCGATCTCGGCGACACGCTCGCGCTGCGACACCCAGGCCGAGGTGGCCACGGCGGTCGACAGCGTCGCGCAGTCGGCATCGTCGGTGCAGGCCGGCCGCACCGGAGCGACCGGCGGCGCCGCCAGCACCGGGGCCAGCACCAGCGCCACCGCCTTGCCGCGCGGCTCGGGCGCCGCCTGCAAGGCCTCCAGCCAGCGCTGCATCACCGGCCGCGTGCGCTCGGCACGCAGCCGCCGCGCGCTGAGGTCGGGGCCGCCGTTGCCGACCGCGATGCTGCCCAGGCCGCAGACGCGCACCTCGCCCTCCGTTGCGGTGCCTGCCATCGGTGCGGACGCCGCCACCGCGGGCATCGCGACGGCCGCCAGGCCCGCCGCGGGTGCGCTGGTCGGCCGCGCCCCTGGCAGCGGCCCGGCCGCCGCCACCGCTGCCGGTGCGGCCGCCGGGTCGGGATCGTCGCGGCTGCCCGCCAGCCAGGTCGCGACCAGCGCCGTGCCCAGCGCGGCCAGCAGCAGCGCACGGGCCCAGCGCACGCCGGGGCGGTCGAACCAGATGCGCACGGGTCGCATGGGCGGGCGTTGCTCAGTGGCCCGCCGCGGACAGCGCTTCGCGCACCGCGGCCAGCTGGCGGCGCGACACCGCCAGCCATTCGTCGACCGGCGCGACCCGCACCGCCCAGGCCTCGCCCCCCTCGTCGTCGCCCTCTCCGGCGAGCGTGCGGCGCTCCAGCGCACGCACCGCGGCGCGCGCCACCAGGGCGTTGCGGTGCACACGCAGGAAGCGCTCGCCGAGGCGCGCCTCGAGTTCGGACAGCGAGTCGTCGAGCACGTAGCTGTGCTGCGCGGTGCGCAGCGTCACGTACTTCAGCTCGGCCTTCAGGTACAGCACTTCGGCCAGCGGCACACGCAGCACGCGGCCGCGGTCGCTGACCACCAGCATGCCGTCGGGCTCGGGCGCCGCCGCGGGCTGGCCCGAACGCAGCGCCAGGGCTTTCGCGACCCGCTGCAACGCCGCCTGCAGGCGCTCGCGCTTGACCGGCTTGGTCAGGTAGTCGACCGCCTCCAGCTCGAAAGCCTGCAACGCGTGCTCGGCGTGCGCGGTGACGAACACCACCGCCGGCGTGTCGGGCCGGCCGCGCAGCCGCGCGGCGAACTGCATGCCGTCGAGGCCCGGCATGTGGATGTCCAGCAGCAGCAGGTCGCAGGCGTGTGCTGCGAGGAAGTCGACCGCCTGCGCCGCATTGGCCGCCTCGCCGACCACCAGCGCCGGCACCTCGCGGCAGTCGCCGACCAGCGTGCGCAGGCGCAGCCGCGCGAGCTCCTCGTCGTCGACCAGCAGCACGCGCAATGGCGAACTCATAGCGGAACGACCAGCTGCACGCGGAACGCGCCGTCGACACGCCGCGCCTCGAACTGCGCCGACATGTCGTGCATCAGCTGCAGACGCTCGCGCACGTTGTTCAGCGCCATGCCGTTGCCTGGCCGCGAGGCCTGGCCCGGCACGGTGTTGGCGATCACCACCTGCGCACGCCCGGCCTTGACGCGCGTGCGGATGCGCACCGTGCCGCCCTCGGGCGACGGCTCGACGCCATGGCGCACCGCGTTTTCGACCAGCGGCTGCAGGATCAGCGGCGGCACGCGGGCGCCGCCGGCCTCGTCGTCGAGCTCCCAGACGATGCTCAGCCGCGCGCCGAAGCGTACCTGCTCGATGTCGAGGTAGCGCCGCGCCAGCTCGACCTCCTCGGCCAGCGAGACCGACTCGCCGATGTCGGTCAGCGCGACGCGGAACAGCTCGGCCAGGTCTTCCAGCACGCCCTCGGCCCGCGCCGGGTCGACGCGCACCAGCGCCAGCGCGGTGTTCAGCGTGTTGAAGAGGAAGTGCGGCCGGATGCGCGACTGCAGTTCGGCCAGCCGCGCGGTGGTGTCGGCAGGCAGCAGCGCGCGGGCGCGCCAGCGCAGCCAGCCGTAGACGGCGGCCGCGGCGCCGGCGCCGGCCAGCACCGGCGCCAGCAGCGGCTGCGTGCCCAGCATGTCCAGCCCCAGCGGCAGCAACAGCAGCGACGGGATCGCCGCGCTGAGCGCGCCGAGCGTGATCGCCACCACCCAGCGCGCGGCCGGCGACAAGCCGCCCAGCGGGCGCTTGAGCAGGCAGGCCGTGCTCAGCCACAGCAGCACCGCCGGCACCGCCACCGACGAGCCGGCGGCCAGCCGCGACAACCAGTCCTGGAAGCCGGCCGAGACGAACAGCACGCCGAGGCCGACGCCTGCCTCGACGGCGAGCAGCGTGCGCAGCACGACGCCGGCATGACAGACGTCGAACACCGAGGCGGCGCGGCGCGCCGCGCCCTCGCCGGGCATCAGCGTGTCCAGCACGGTCGAGCCGAAGCCGGTGCTGCGCGTTTCGGCCGCGGAGGGACTGGCAGGAAGGACGCTGGGCTCGGCGCTCATCGGGGGGCTGCAAGAGGGCGCCGATAGAATTCGACGCCTCCTGCATTGTCGCCAAACCCGGCGCTCCCGCCATGTCCTCCAACCAACTCGACAAGAAGTCCCAGGCGTGGTCCGCGCTGTTCTCGGAGCCGATGAGCGAACTGGTGCAGCGCTACACCGCCAGCATCGAGTTCGACAAGCGCTTGTGGCGCGCCGACATCGCCGGCAGCCTGGCGCACGCCGACATGCTGGCCGCGCAGGGTGTGATCGGTGCGCAGGACCTGGCCGACATCCAGCGCGGCATGACGCAGATCCGCGCCGAGATCGAGTCCGGCGCCTTCGAGTGGAAGCTCGCGCTGGAGGACGTGCACCTGAACATCGAGGCGCGGCTGACCCAGCTGGTCGGCGACGCCGGCAAGCGGCTGCACACCGGCCGCTCGCGCAACGACCAGGTGGCCACCGACGTGCGCCTGTGGCTGCGCGACGAGATCGACGGCATCGCGGCGCTGCTGGTCGAACTGCAGCGTGCGCTGGTCGACGTGGCCGAGAAGAACGCCGAGGTGATCCTGCCCGGCTTCACGCACCTGCAGGTGGCGCAGCCGGTCAGCTTCGGCCACCACCTGCTGGCCTACGTCGAGATGTTCTCGCGCGATGCCGAACGTTTCGCCGACGTGCGCCGGCGCACCAACCGCCTGCCGCTGGGCAGCGCGGCGCTGGCCGGCACCAGCTACCCGCTGGACCGCGAGCGCGTCGCGAAGACGCTGGGCATGGAAGGCGTTTGCCAGAACAGCCTGGACGCGGTGAGCGACCGCGACTTCGCGATCGAGTTCACGGCCGCGGCGAGCCTGGCGATGATCCACGTCTCGCGCTTCAGCGAAGAACTGGTGCTGTGGATGAGCCAGAACTTCGGCTTCATCGACCTGGCCGACCGCTTCTGCACCGGCAGTTCGATCATGCCGCAGAAGAAGAATCCCGACGTGCCCGAGCTGGCGCGCGGCAAGACCGGGCGCGTCGTCGGCCACCTGATGGGCCTGCTGACCCTGATGAAGGGCCAGCCGCTGGCCTACAACAAGGACAACCAGGAAGACAAGGAACCGCTGTTCGACACGGTGGACACGCTGCGCGACACGCTGCGCATCTTCTGCGAGCTGGTCGGCGGCATCGTCGTCAAGCCGGAGGCGATGGAACGTGCGGCGCTGAAGGGCTACGCCACCGCGACCGATCTTGCCGACTACCTGGTCAAGAAGGGCCTGCCCTTCCGCGACGCCCACGAGGCGGTCGCCCATGCGGTGAAGGTCGCGATCCAGCAGGGCGTCGACCTTGCCGAGCTGCCGCTGGCCACGCTGCAGGGCCTGCACCCGGCGATCGGCGAGGACGTGTTCGCGGTGCTGACGCTGCGCGGCTCGCTGAACGCGCGCAACCTGCTCGGCGGCACCGCGCCGGCGCAGGTGCGCGCCCAGGTGGCGCGCCACCGCGCGCGGCTGGCCTGATCAGCTGAAGCTGATGCGGCGCGCCTTGACGCGCGAACTCTGCCCGGCGATGACGCCACGCACCTTGACGGCGCGGCCCGTCGCCAGCTCCGCCTGCGTGCCGCCGGAGAACTGCACGCCGTTGCCGCCGAAGTAGACCGTAGTGTCGCGCACCACGATGGTCTGCTGCACCAGGTCGACCGACTGGATGGCTCCGTTGAGCTCGACCGAACCCTGATCGTTGGCGCCGCCGCGCCGGTCCAGCCGCACCGTCTTCGCGACGATCACACCGCCGACCACGCTGCCATCGACCACCACCGGCTCGCCCAGCGCCAGGTTGCCGGGCGGCCCGATGCGCTGCGCCGTGCGGGCATCGACCGGCTGGCCGTTGAGGCTGAAGTCGGTGGCCGACACGAAGCGGGTGATCGCGCCGCGCAGCTTGACGCGGTCGAGATCGGGCAGCTCGCGCGCGCCTGCGGCGACGCTGGTCACCATCCAGCGGCCCGCCACCGGCGTGGTGGCAACGCGAACGCGCAGGTAGGCGCCGTTCTCGAGCAGCGGCGGGCTGCCCTCGTAGACGAACAGCGCCGCACCGAGGCGGAAGGTGCGTGCGGTGATGTCGAGGTCCTGCACCGTGCCGCGCGCCTGGTAGAAGGCCGGCACGCCATCGAGCGGCGCGACCAGCGTGGCGACGTAGGCGTTCGCGGCGGCGTCGAAGGACGCCGAGATGGCCAGTGCGGCGCCGTCTGCCACGCTGGCCAGGCCGTTGGTGAAGGCCGGGTCGAAGGCGGTCGCACCATCGACCACCTGCACGGTCTGGTCGAACACGACCAGCGTGCCGTTCGCGACGTCGATGTCGCTGGCCAGCCCGATCAGCTCGGAGATCATCCGGATGCGCGTGGCCACGGCGGTCGGCGCCGCGTCGGTGCCACCGATGGCTTCGCTGTCGACCTCGGTGCTCATGCCCAGGCGCAGCGCAGCGCGCGTGCGCTCGGCGCCGTCCTCGTCGACCACCGCGGCCCGGCTGTCGTCGAACTCGACGCCACTGACGAAGATGGAGCCGAAGCCGTCGATCGGGCCGGACGAGTACGAACCCGTGCCGCCCACGCCGACACTGCCGCCGCAGCCGGCGATCAGCGCGGCCGCGAACATCACGACGGCAGCGGATGCCCGCCACCAGCGGGACAGGGCTGCAACCGGGTTGGGCCTCATGTCGGTTCTCCTTCGTCGCGCCGGCGGGTGCGCCGGGCTGGCTTTCGTTCGATTGCGGCGGGCGGAGCCTCGCCCGGCGCATCCACCGGCACCTGGTAGCTGAACAGGCCGATGCGCATGCGGTTGCCGGGGCCCAGCGTGCTGCCGATGCCGCGCGTGTCGTCGTCGGCAATCATCTTCTCGATGCGCGGCACCAGCTCGCCGGTCATCGAGCGCCAGTGCTGGGTGACGAGCTGGCGCAGCTCGGCCAGCGACTCGTCCGACAGCCCGTCGGCATAGATCGCCTGCTCGAAATGCTCGCGGCCGGTGGCCAGCACGTTGTCGACCGCCGCGCTGAAATGGTCACCGAGGTTGTCGCCCATGAAACCGACCATGCGCGCCTCGTCACCACGCGGCACGAAGGCTTCGCGGCGCAGCGACACGGTGTCGGACAGCGCATCGTGCTCGGCCAGGCCGAGCCGCATCAGCTCCTCGAGCAGGCTGCGCGGGTGCATGTCGCGCGTCACCGACTGCGCCAGCGTCTCGAAGCTCGGCGCGGCGCCCAGGCGCGACAGCGCACGCGGCCGGCCTTCGGTGTCGAGGTATTCGGAGTGGGTCGACCAGCGCGCGAAGGCCTCGCTCGGGTACGAGCGCTCGGGCTCGGCGCGGCGCTTGCGCGCGTCGGTCAGGCGCGTCACTTCGCGCCGGTTGATGCCGGTGGCCGCGCTGATGCGGCTGACGCGCCGGTGCTCGAGCAGTTGCGGGTAGGCGGCGTGGGCCACGTCCACGAACGCGGCACGCAGCATCTCGTCGACGGTGGCGTGGGTCACGCCGCGCGAGACGGCCAGCCGTGCCAGCGGCATCAGCAGGCGACGCAGTGCGTCGATCAGCGCGGGCTGTTCGCCGGGGGCCAGGGTTTCGTCGGTGGGATGCTGGGGTTCGGTCACGATCGCCTGTGATGTTATCCGGCGTGACCAGCGCGAACGGGGCGGGACGGTATCAAAACCGTACCGCCCCGCCGGTATCCGTGGCGCAGTGCGCAGATGCGCACCCCGCATCCGCGTGGGTCAGTCCTCGAACTTGATCAGCGTCGCGCTCAGCGTGCTGCGGTCGGCCGAGAGGATGCCCTTGACCTCCACCTTCGCGCCGTCGACCAGTTGCGCCTCGCTGCCACGCTGGTAGCTGACGCTGCCGGCGAACGAGACCTTCACGCCGCGCAGCACGAAAGTCCTGGCGGTGGCGTCGACGCCACTGATGCTGCCGTGCAGTTCGACACCGCTGACCGAGTCGTCGCTGCCGTTGAGCACCGTGACACGCTCGGCGACGATCGTGCCGTCTTTGGCCGAGCCGCGCACCTCGACGACGGAGTCGGCCGTGACCGGGCCCTTGTCGATGCGCGCACTGCTGGCGTCGACCGGGATGCCGTTGACCTCGAAGGCGGTGGCCGAGGTGAAGGCGGTCACGTTGCCCTGCAAGCGCGCGTCGCCATGGTCTTCGACCTTGCGCTCGCCGCTGCGGATGCTGGTGGCCACCCACTTGCCGTCGACCTGCGTGGTGGCGACCTTCACCCGCAGCTTCATGCCGTTGGCCAGGCCGGCCGGGATGTCGGCGGCGTTGAGCGAGGCGTACGAGATCAGCGCATCGCCGATCTGGAAGGTCTTCGCGACCGTGTCCAGCGCGCTGATCGCACCACGCAGCTTGAAGCTGGTCGCACCGACCTCGGCCTCGATGCGGGTGGCGACGTAGTGGCCGGTGGCCGCATCGCGCTGCGCATGCACCTCGACCACCATGCCGGCGAGGCCGGCGACGTCGATGGCACCCAGCGAATCGTCGAACACCGTCTCGGGCTTGACCTCGATGACCTGACCGAGCACGACGAAGCTGTTCGTCGCGATGTCGAAGCTGGCCACCGGGCCCTTGATCTCGCTGCCGAAGCGGATGCGGGTGGCGGTCGCGCGGTGGCTGCTGTCGTCGATGCGGCCGCTCTCCACCTCGACCATCGAGCCGAGCCTGATGTCGTCCTGGCTGCCGCGCACGCCGTCTTCGTTTTCGATCTCGGCGCCGCTGTCGTCGAAGCGCACGCCGTTGACGATGATCGATCCGAAGCCGCGCACCGGGCCGGCCGTGAACGCGCTGGCCGTGCCACCGCCGGGGCTGCTGCCGCCCCCGCCACCGCCGCAAGCGGTGATCAGGCCGACCGCCATCAGCGCGGCCACGGTCGTCTTCCAGCCGAATTGGCGGCGGGTCCAGGTGATCTGCTTGCTGTCCATGTCTTGCTCCTTGGGAAGTGGTGCAGCACGCCCCCGCGCTTCACACCATGGACGCAAGACTACTTGGGACAAATTTCCCAGTCAATGATTTGGGCTAGTTTTCCCAATTCATATTTGTGACTGCTTGTTTCTTCCGCTGAAAGGGGCCTGGTACAGCCACACCGGCTTGCCCTCCTCCGCGCGCAGCACGGCGGTGGGACGCAGCCCGGCGGCCTCGAACTCCAGGCTGGCCAGCCACGCACCGGGGCGCAGTTCTGCACGCGCCTTGGCCACGGCGCGGTCCATGCTCTCGGGGCGCTGGAAGAGGTAGATGAGGTCCTGGCCCGACCAGTCCGCGGCCCAGATGTCGCCGCGCCGGACACGGGCGAAGCGACAACGCCAGGCACAGGCCATCCGCAGCGGCCAGCTCCACTCGATGCCGGTCAGGCGCGCGGCCGGGTACTCGCGGTGAAGCTCGCGCAGCCCATCGCCGAGGCCGCAGCCGGCGTCGAGCAGCGCGGCGCCGTCGTGCAACGGCGCCAGCCGCGCCATGCCGCGCAGCGCGCCGCCGGGCGTCGGAAACATCGGCGCGTCGCGCCAGGCGTTGATCGGGTAGAGCAGCAGCAGCAGGCCCAGCGGCAGCAGCCAGGCCCAGGCCGGCAGGCCGCCGGCGGGGGGCAGCGAGCGAGAGCGGAAAGCCGGCGGCGACGAGGGAGCGCCGCCAGCGTGTCGTGGCCGGCAGCGCCAGCACGCCGCCGAGCGCAACGCCGAGCGACAGCGCCACCGGCAGCGCCGCGCCCAGCCGAGCTCAAGCCGACGAACAGCCCCCAGGAAGCCGCCCAGGCGGCCAGGGCGGGCAACGGCCAGACCACGGCGCGGCGGGCTCGCTCAGAACTGGAAGGCCAGGCGCAGGCCGCCCCAGTGGCGACCGCCGACCACGATCGGCGCCGCCACTTCCTTCATCACGACGAAGCGGCCGCCGCCCATGTCGCGGCGGTAGGTCTGCAGCAGGAACGGCCGCTGGTTGCGCGCCGAGGCCAGGCCGGTGCGGTCGTTGAAGATGCGCCGCCAGCGGCTGTTGGCGGTGTTCCACACCGGATCGCCGGCGCGCTGCGGCTGGCAGTACTTCTGGTTGTGCGTCGCGACGTAACCGTTGCGGTCCACCGCGATGCAGTAGACGACCTTCGGGCTGAGCGCCAGCAGGGGCTCCTGCACCTGCGGGAACAGGCGGTCGGCCATCGCGATGAAGCGGGTCGTGTGCTGCTGCGGGTCGCTGCCAGCCATGGGCTGGTAGGCCTCGTCGAACAGGTCGGCCATCGTGGTGCTGCCGGTGCGCAGCGCACCCTCGAGCAGCTGCGAGATCTGCGCCGCGGCGTTTTGCGCCGCCGCGATGAAGGGTGTGTCCTCGGTCTCGATGCCGCAGCGTGCGACCGTCTCGATCATCTGCTCGGAGACACGCAGGAAGGACTCGCTGCGCGCCATCGCCGAGTCGAGCGCCTTGCCGGTGGCATGCATCTCGCCTTCGATCCCACCCATGCGCTCGCCCAGGTCGGCGCAGATCGTGCGGCTGCCGTCGGCAGCCGCGTCGATGCGGCCCACGCCGGCCTGCACGTCGGCCAGCGCGCGGTGGAAGGCACCCTGCTGCGCGGCACCGGGCTCGCTGCGGATCTCGGTGGCCAGCGCCTCGATGCGTGTGTTCAGCTCGGCCACCGTGCTCATGATCTGCTTGGCGCTGGCGTCGACCTTCGCCGCCAGGTCCTTGACCGCGTCGGCGACGACGCCGAAGCCGCGGCCGGCCTCGCCGGCGCGTTTGGCCTCGACCGAGGCGTTGAACGCCACCAGCCGGGTCTGCAGCGCGATCTGCGTGATGCCGCCGGCGGCATCGGCCACCTGGCGCAGCGTCGCGACGATCGCCGCGACTTCCTGGCCCACGCCCTCGACCGCCTCGCGGGCGCGTTCCACCGCACCCAGGCTGGCCTGCGTGGTCTGGCCGATCGCCTGCTGCGCCTGCGTGACCTCCTGGACGCGCCGCGCCAGCGCCGAGACCGCCTGCGCACTGCGCTGGGCGGCCTTGGTGGTGTCGTCGATCACGCCGCGCACCTCGGCGGCCTCGCGGCCCATCGAGCTGGCGCCTTCGGAGATCGCGCGCACTGCGGCGAGCAGGGTCGCCGCGTCGGCACCTTCCGTCGCCGGCGGTACCGCCGCCGGCTCCTCGGCGCCATCGCGCCGGCGAAGCAGACTCAACATCGCTGACCTCCGGGTCCGGTTCAGTACTCGCGCAGCTTCACGCGCAGCCGC
>JASGHM010000003.1:0-467382 GCA_047602365.1 Piscinibacter sp.
ACCGGCCTGCGCAATCCATGTGAACAGCTCAATCAGTTCCAGCCTGGGCTCATGGCTGCTCTGGTGCATCGTGCACCAGACGGGAGGCTTGTCCGCAAAGCCGGAGTCATGAGCACCGTTCGAGCCGGCGGGCAAGTGCGTCCAGGTGACGACGTGCGAGTCAAACTTCCCGCCAAACCTCATCGCGCCCTTGAGCGCGCGTGAGTTCGCGGTCCGCGCAGCGCCCTAACCCTTCGCTCGAGCCAGGGGCCTCCACCGGCATGGCACTTGGCCCGCAATGCGCTCACTGTCATCATCCGCCTCGCGGGCCAAGCGCCATCCCGGCTCCGGCCCCTCAGCTCAAACGTTAGGCCGCACAGCCCCCAACCGATGCGCCTTGAACTCTCGTTTGCCGAGTCAGAAGTCTCGTCGGTCGCAGCAAGTGGAAGCAGCCTCACGGTCCGGCTTTCGGCAGCAAGCGTCGAGTCGGCCGCGCCGCCGGCCCCAAGCGTGCCAGTAGCTGGGTACGCCCTTGGCGTTCTCCTCCAACTACCAGGCTTTCAGGTTCGCGAGAAGAGCGAGCCAGCCTTTGGCCGCATCCGTGTCGGAGCGCTCCGCATTCAGGGGCAGTCCTTGCGGTCCTGCGCTCTGCCCGTCGAGTACGACACACCGGTTGAGCTAGAGCTTGTGTTCGCCAACGGTGCCTCATTGCTCGTCTGGGCCTCCGCGTTCAGTGCGTCTTTCGAAGGCGAGCCAAACTTCCACGAGTCGCTGGCTTGCTAGGCTTGTGCAAAGGCTGCGCTGCACGAGTGCGGCCCAACCCGTCGATCGAGCCAGGGACCTCCACCGGCATGGCGCTTGGCCCGCGAGGCGCTGCCGGTCTATGCATCCGCCTCGCGGGCCAAGCACCATTCCGGCTCCGGCCCCCAGCTCAAACGTTAGGCCGCAAGAACAACCATTGCAGGTAGCTCGGTGACTGAGTTCGCAACCATGCGCTTGCCAACATGCCCCACCGTGGTGGCGCCAGACGGATCGGATGTGCGCGTCCTGCTCGCGCTGTCCGCGGGCAGCATGGCTCACTTCGAGCTCCCGGCGGGCACCGTCGCCCAAGCCGTAGTCCATCGCAGCGTCGAAGAAGTCTGGTTCGTGCTTGCTGGCCACGGCCAGATGTGGCGCAGGCAAGGCCAGCGCGAGGAGGTCGTCACCCTCGAGCCAGGCGTTTGCCTCACCATTCCCGTGGGCACGCACTTCCAGTTTCGTGCCGCGGAGTCGGAGGCTGTCTCCGCTGTGGCCATCACCATGCCGCCCTGGCCTGGCGAGTCGGAAGCCATGTTCGTCTCCGGTCCTTGGCTTCCCAGCGTGGCAAAGTCACCCAAACACGGCACCACGGCCCAACGTTTGAGCTGAGCGCGGGTCGATCGGCTGACTTGTAGCGGCCGCCTCAGATCGCCCCAGCGCCGCAGGCCTACTTCCCGCGAGTACCGAGAAGCACGAGCCCGCCGGCAACGATCGCGCCGATGCCAGCCCACACAGGGACGTTGATGTTCTTCGTCTCTTCCACCTTCAGTTCAATCGGGCCGAGCTTCGCCGCGGTGTTCTCCTTGGTGTACGAGAACCCGCCGTACAACAGCCCGAGCGCGCCGGCCACGATGGCGACCACAGCAACAAGTCGAATCGCACTCATGTTTGCGTCCTCCGAAGAAGGGTTGTCCCGAGTGTCACCGCTCGCCGAGCGGCCACCCGCTCAATTGAAGCCAGGCTTCGCAACGCAACGTGTAGGACAACGTCCAGTCCACGCGTAGGCCGCGAGCGTGTCCCGCCAGACGGTGCGGGGCCGCCAGGCCCTTCGCTCGAGCCGGGAACCCCCACCGGCCCGGCACTTGGCCCGCGAGGCGCTCTGGTCTATCGTCCGCCTCGCGGGCCAGGCGCCATTCCGGCTCCGGCCCCTCAGCTCAAACGTTGTGCTTCGTGCCCCCTGGATCTACATCTCGTGCCACCGCAGAAGACCATGTCATCTCTAGTTGTCCGCCACCCTGCGCAAAAGGACTACGCCGCGTGGCGTCCACTCTGGGATGGCTACAACGAGTTCTATGGCCGGCACGGCGCCACAGCACTTCCCGAACACGTCACGCAAGTCACCTGGCAGCGATTCTTCGATCCCAGTGAGCCGGTCTTTGCCCTCGTGGCAGAAGACCAGGGCACCTTGGTGGGTCTTGCCCACTATCTGTTCCATCGCAGCATGACCAAGGTCGAGCCCGTCTGCTACCTGAGCGACTTGTTCACCTTGAACTCCCTTCGAGGCAAGGGCATCGGGCGTGCGCTCATCGAGGGTGTCTGCGCCCAGGCCAAGGCAGCAGGCGCGCTGCGGGTCTACTGGCAGACACACGAAACCAACGTGGCGGGGCGGCTGCTGTACGACAAGGTGGCCAAGAACCATGGCTTCATCGTCTACTCGCGTGATCCCTGAGCCCTGCGTCGCTGGCGAGGCCTGACCCTTCGCTCGAGCCAGGCCCACGCCGGAGTGGCACTTGGCCCGCGAAGCGCTCACTGTCATCATCCACCTTGCGGGCCACGCGCCATTCGCCTCCGGCCCCTCAGCTCAACCGTCGAGCCGCAACCGAAGCTTTCCTGCCATGCTACGAAGAGCCACAGTCGCGTCTGTCTCGGAGTTTGTCGCAGCAATTGCCTCTATCTCAAACGAGATGAGGCTTCCGCACGGATGCATTTGGTATCGAGGAATTTCGGACGGCAGGTACGCACTGCTTCCAAGCGCGCTCCGGGGGGCCTCTCCGATCGACGAGGAATCCATGGTGGAAGACTTCCTGGTGAGTCTCCCGCTTCACTACCAACATCAATCAAGCGATCCCTGGGAGTTGTATGGGCTCATGCAGCACCATGCTCTGCCGACCCGGCTTCTCGACTGGAGCAAGTCACCCCTGGCGGCCCTGTTCTTCGCGCTTGACTTTGAGGAGAGCAAGGCGGATGCAGATCAATCACCTGCGATCTGGATCATGAACCCTTTCCACATGAACAGTGCACTCCATGGTTCAGAGCGAGTCTTCATCCCGCGAACTGGATTCGGCCCCCCTGATGAGGCCAAACTCGTCGGAGCGTATCTGCCTCAGAGTCTGCGCCCTACCGAGTCTTTCGGAAGTCGTCGCCTGCCCACTCGCCCGATCGCTATCGAGCCGACGTTCAGCAATCCAAGACTGGTTGCACAGTCCGGCTGCTTCACTGTCCACGGGTCATCTGCGGCTTCGCTGCAGTCGTATCGATCGCTCGCCTCGCACTTTCGTCGTATTGACGTCGCCCCGCAAGCAACGCCGGAGATGCGCGAGGATCTCGACCAACTTGGTTTCCGCCGCGAACTGATCTACCCCAACCTCGATCACTTGGCACAACGTATCAAGGCGGAGCGCTCTGCCAACTAGTCACGTGCGGCCCAACCCTTCGCTCGAGCCAGGCGCTCCACAGGCATGGCGCTCGCGCCTCAGCCCGAACGTCAGGCGTCGCGGCGCCGGTGCGCGTTCGCGCGTCGATGCGAGTACACGATATGGAGTCTTCATGACAAAGCCCCTTGTGAACCTCGACGACGTTCCGTTCGATGACATCGAAAGCAACGGGTTCTACACATCCAGGCGAGCCTTGTTCAGCGCCGGCATCGGTGCCCGCAAGCTCGGCTACAACTTGACCGAACTCCCTCCTGGCAAGGCGCAGTGTCCGTTTCACTCTCACCGCGAGGAGGAGGAGATGTTCCTCATCCTCGACGGTGAGGGAGAACTGCGCTTCGGTGAGCAGCGATTCAAGCTGCGGCGGCTTGACGTGGTCGCCTGCCCGACCGGTGGAGCTGAGGTCGCCCACCAGATCATCAATACAGGCAAGACCACGATGCGCTACCTGTCGCTCTCCAATGTCTCCGACACCGAGGTGTGTGAGTATCCTGATTCCCAGAAGCTTGGCGTCTTCGCCAGCACGTCGTCGACGTCGGGTGTACGGAAGATGTTCCGGGCTGAAGCGGGGGTCGACTACTACGACCGCGAGTCCACCAGCCCGCCCATCGGCGATGCCTGACCCTTCGCTCGAGCCCAGGGGCCTCCTCCGGCCTGGCGCTCGCGCCTCAACGCAAACGTCAGGCAGCACAAGTGTCTCTGGTGCCAAGAGTCGACCAAGTCGTCGCAGACCTCGCCGACCATGGCATCACATTGCCTCCCGGGCAGGTTCGACTCGACCACTACGGCGACTCGCCTGAACTGTCTCGCAGTCTTCTCGACATGATCCGCAGCGGCCAGAAGCGCGCTGGAACGGGCTTGCTCTGGCTGCACGAGCACGAGAACGAGCCGTATGGCGCAGTCGGGGACATCGAGATCGTGCTCACTCACGACCACCGCCCCTCGGTCGTCACCCGCATCACTCGTGTCGAAGTCGTTCCCTACGGGCAAGTCACAGCCCAGTACGCAGCCATCGAGGGCGAAGGCGACGGCTCTCTGACCTACTGGCGAGAGGCACATTGGGCGTACTTCTCGCGTGTCTGCGCCCAGATCGGCAGGACGCCGAGCGAGGAAATGCTTGTGATCTGCAGCACCTTCGAGGTCCTGCATGTGCTTCCAGAGCCCGGTGCAGCCTGACCCTTCGCTCGAGCCGACCTCCGCCGGCAAGCCACTTGGCCCGCGCGCCGGCCAATGTCATCATCCGTTGCACGGGCCAGGCACCTTCCCGGTTCCGGTCCGCGCCGAGTTCAAACCTTGGACCGCACAACCCTGCTCTGCCCACTTCGAAGCCATGGAACACCCGATCGAACACGAGGAAGTCGACGCCAAGGGCGCTTTTTTTGTCGAAGCGGATGGTCGACGCCTTGCCGAGATGACCTACAGCCGCACCAACGCGACGATGATCATCGTCGACCACACAGAAGTTGATGTCTCCCTGAGCGGGCAGGGGGTTGGCCGGCAGTTGCTCGCGGCGCTTGTTCAATGGGCGCGAGCTACAGGGACCAAGGTCGTCCCGCTGTGCCCGTTCGCCAAGGCACAGTTCAACAAGGATCCGGCCATTCGCGACGTGCTTGTTTGACTGAACGAACGAGCAGTCAGGGCGCTCCTGCCGTCCAGCCGCATCGCCGTTGCCCACCCTGGGAGTCTTCAATGCCTGAGTCAACGCCACCTGGCGACTACCTTCTTCTCTCTCGCGGTCAATGGGACCCTCGGAAATCCAAGGAAGAGATACAGGCTGCGATCGACAGCTTCTATGACTGGTACGAACGTCTCGTCGCGGAAGGACGGTTCAAGCGCGGCCACAGGCTGACCACCGGAACGAAGCTGGTCTCCCGCTCGGGCATCACGGACGGCCCCTTCACGGAAGCCAAGGAGATCATTGGCGGCTACTGGTTCATCGTGGCGAGCAGCCTGCAGGAAGCCGCCGCGCTTGCCAGCGAGAACCCTTGCCTCGGCTGCGGCCTGAGCTATGAGGTGCGCCCCATCGAGTACGAGCGAGGCAGCGCGTATCGCGTGACGAACGAGACTCCCTCGCAAGGTCGCTAGGGCCATGTCGCCTCGCCGGTGTTGGCGCCGCACTCGCCGGCTTCGACCCCTCGGCTCAAACGTCATGGCGCTCAGGTCGCGACCGTTTCACCTTCAGCCCAATGACAAACGATCTCCAGGCCCTGCCCTCCATCCAGCTGGGGCGCTATCGCCACTACAAGGGGGGCGAGTACGAGGTGCTCGGTGTGGTCCGCCACAGCGAGTCGCTTGAACCTTTGGTTCTCTATCGGCCGCTGTACAACGACTCGGGCAGCTGGGTGCGCCCGTTCGCCATGTTCCTCGAACCCGTGGAGCACGACGGAAGGAGTCAACCGCGCTTCAGCTTGGTCACGGCCGGCGCTTCGGCCACCGAAGAAGAACTCGCGGCAACGGTGCAACGCATGGAGGCGAAGCTGTCCGCCGTCGAGTCGGCATCCGTGCAGCGGCTCATGCAGTTGTATCGCCAGTTGGCTGCCAGGTTCGAGCAGGACTTGGCGACCTGCGCAAGGGATCTCGGTCTCGCCAAAGCCAGTGCGCTCATGCTGGTTCAGGCTGCGGCCCAGGCGGAGTAGGCGCCCTAGCCTGTCGCCCGGGCCAGGGACCTCCACCGGCCTGGTACCTGACCCCTCAGCTCGATCGCAGGGCGTCACAAGCCGCGCGTGGACTCGCCAACGGCACAATCGCCACATGACTGCTCCCGCTCTCGAAACGTTCATCGCCCAGGCCACCGTTCGCAGTCGGCTGCAAGCCGATGCAGCGGACTGTGTGCTCGCGCTTGCGCCGTTGATGCTCGAGCTGATCGACCAGGCGGGCACTTTCCTGGAGCCCCAGCACTACCGGAGCAGCACGGCAACCTACTCGCGCAACCTCATCTTCAACGCGCCGGATGCCAGCCTTTCTCTTTACGCGATCGTCTGGCTTCCCGGCCAGTGGACACCGGTGCACGATCACGGCAGTTGGGGAGTCGTCGGCGTTGTCGAGGGTGTGCTCGAAGAGCGCAGCTATGTGCGGCTCTCGCCGGATCGAGGAGCCGACACGGACATCGATCTGGCACGCGGGGGCACGATTCTGTTGCGACACGGCGCGGTGACCAGCTTCGTTCCAAACCCCGACCACATCCACGTGACGGGAGTACCGGCGGAGCGCCCTCGCGCTGTCAGTCTGCACCTCTATGGCAAGACGATGAGCGACTTCAACATCTACGACGTGGCGGCACGCACTCGCCGCCGTATAGCAGTTGCTCACAACGAAAGCTGAGCGGGCGGGGTCGAAGTGACGCCTGACCCTTCACTCGAGCGGGAGCTCCGCCGGCTCCGTCGGCTCAGACCTTAGGCGTCACTGCATCCCGTCATGTCGCGCCGCATCTTTGTCGACACCGAGTGGACGGCCGCGCCGTGGGCGGGTCCGTCGGAGTTGATGTGGATCGGAGTTGCCGATGAGGCGGGTCGCAGCTGGTATGGCATCTCGTCTGAAGTGGAGATCGACCCGACGACAAACAGCTTCATTGCCGGTGCCTTTCGCCTGATCAGCCCGAACGAGCCGCGGCTGTCCAGAGCACAGCTCGCTGAAGCCATTGTCAGTTTCTGCGGCAACGAGGTCGACGAGTTCTGGGCGTGGGTTCCAACGCTCCAGAGCTTCACCGAATGGTCCGGTTTGGGGGCGCAGGCAGCCGAGGTGCTTGCGCGGTACCGGGACATCGACCTTCAGATGCTTCGTGCGCTCGTCGATCCTTGGCCCGGCGCCTGGCCCGATGATCTGCACGATCTCAACGCCGCCGCCGCGGCCCTCGGCATCGAGATCCCGCCCCGAGCGCCCAATCATCTCCACCCGCGCCTCCACGCCGAGTGGAACAGTCGGCTCTTCAGCCTCATTCGTGCGGCGCGGAGCCCGTGACGCCCAAGCCTTCGCTCGGGCCCAGGATCTGCACCGGCATGGCGCTTGGCCCGCGAGGCGCTCTGGTCTATCGTCCGCCTCGCGGGCCAGGCGCCATCCCGGCGCCGGCCCCTCGACGAAAGGGTCGGGCCATTCACCCCGGTTCGGAGGCGCCTCGCGATGGACACTCCTCTTTCCGCCAGTCAGATCGTCGTTCGGGTCTGTCTCTTTGCCTTTGCCGCGATTGCCATCTTCGGTGGCTCGTTGCAGATGTACCTGGGGCAACCCGACACGTCGCCCCGGCTGGACAACGTTCACCGCTTCATGGCCGGCATCTACCTGTTCATGGGTGTCATCTGCGGCTGGGCGGCAGTGACGGTCAGGCAGCAAGGAACCTTGGTCTATCTGATCGCAGCCGGAGTCTTCGTCGCAGGTTGTGGGCGGCTGCTGTCAATGAGCAAGGTCGGACTGCCCGAACCGCGGGCACTCTGGCTGGGTTACCTCACGCCCGAGTTGCTGTTGCCCTGGGTGCTGGCCATCGCACACTTCTATCGGCCCAGGCTCTGAGGCCGGAGACAGCGGCCCGATCCTGCGCTCGAGCCAGAAACGTCCACCGGCCCGGCTCCTGCCCCTCAGCTCGAACCTCAGGCCTCGAGAACCCGTGAGCTGCTCTCGCCGAAGCGTGATCAAGGCTGCCTCCGCGAGCGGGCTGTTCGCGACGGCGACTTGCCTCACGCGCACTGCACGCGCGCAGCCCGTGCAAGGAAGTAGTCTCGTCGCAGTCGACCTCTCTCAACTTCACGAAGGACAGCTGAAGATCGTCGCCTGGCGAGACAAGCCCGTCTGGGTGCTGCGCCGGTCGCCGCCAATGCTCGCCGGGTTGAGCAGGATCGACCTGATCGCCCGCTTGGCCGATCCAGCCTCGGAGGCCTCCGACTTGACCCACACGCCGAGGTACGCGAGAAACAACCATCGCTCCGTTGACCCGCAGGTCTTTGTCGGCCTGGCCATCTGCCCTCACGCTGGATGCCAGCCGCTGCCACGCCTGGAACCTGGTCCGAACCCTGAGCGGCCCGACAACTGGCCGGGCGGCTTTGCCTGCCAATGCCACTTCGCCACGTTCGATCTGGCGGGACGTGTCTTCAAGGACAAGCCAGCACGCGAGAACATCCAGGTGCCTCGCCACATGTATGTGACGCCCACCAGCCTTGTCCTCGGTCGAGACGAGGACGGCGAGGCCTGAGCCTTCGCTCGGGCCAGGGGTCTCCGGCGGCCAAGCACCATCGCGGCTTCGGGCCCCAAGATCAAACGTTCGGCGCCATGCCCAGCCGCAGCGAGTGCCTCGGTGGACGGGAAACAATCGAAACAAGTGCGCGCTGGGCTCGACGCAGGCGTGCGACATGGAAGCGCGAGACTGAGGACTCCCCATCCATCCAGAGGTCGTTCCATGCAACGCAACCAGAGACTCGTCGTCGTCGGCTCCATGCTTCTCGCCATGGCCATGGTGTTCTTCCTGTTCATGCTCTCGATTGCATCCAGGTCGACCGATCCAGTCGAGTTGATGCGCGTTGTCGGAACGGTATCGGGAGTCGTCGGTGGCCTGTCGATCGCGTTGATCCTCGCCGGGCGCTTCGGCAAGAAGGCGTAGTCATGTGCCGTCGAGTGCGGCCGCTCCATGCACAAGCCGGCTTGGCCGCAAGGCGCTCACTGTCTATCATCGCCTCGCGGCCAAGCCGCCTTCCCGGCGGCAGCCGCTCAACCCTGACGTTAGGCTTCACAGAAACCACGCCGTGGCATCGACACAACTGCGAGAGATCACCGCCGACACGGTGCGCCGGGTGACGAGTCTGTCGGTGCACGATGATCAGCGGCATCTCGTCGCCACGAATGCCGAGTCATTGGCGGAGGCGCTCTTCGCCCCAGAAGCCTGGTATCGGGCCATCTACGCCGATGACGAGTTGGCGGGGTTCGTCATGCTCTACGACGAATCGCTGCGTTCACCGCCGCCCGAGGAACCTCGGGTCGGCGTCTGGCGGTTCATGATCGACGCAAGGTTCCAAGGCAAGGGCATTGGCAGGAGCGCACTGTTGCAGGTCATCGAGCACGTTCGGTCAAAGGCAGGCTTTGCGACCTTGGAGCTGTCGTACGTGCCGGGACCACGCAGCCCTGAGCAGTTCTATCTCGGTCTCGGCTTCGAGCCAACGGGCAGGGTCCACGATGGCGAGGTCGTCTTGGAACTGCCGCTCGGCGCAGACAAGGCCTGACCCTTCGCTCGAGCCGGAGATCCCCATCCGTCAGGTCAGGCCGCGAAGGCAAGCACAGTGTCAGACTCACCCATCCGCAAGCCACAGGTCTGTGTGCTCGGCAGCGCCGAGCCAGGTTCCACCGCATACGAACTCGCCGGCCAGGCCGGTGCCCTGCTGGCGAAACATGGCATCACCGTGGTCAGCGGCTGCGGTAGTCCGGCCACACGAGTGGCCGCAGAGCGTGCCGTCGCTGCGGGCGGCCTGGTTCTCAGCATCGTGCCGCCCGACCAGATGCCCCCGGCAGATTGGCCTGCCACCGTGGTCGTGCCTTGCGGCATGGGCGATGCGCGCAACCTTCTCATGGCGTTGTCGGGCGACGCCTGTCTCGTCATCGGCGGTCGGGCAGGCACCATTTCCGAGGTCTGTCTCGCGTGGTTGCACAAGCGCCCCCTTCTGCCGCTGGTGGGCTGCGGCGGGTGGTCCGAGTCGCTGCCATCGAATCCGCCCGACGAGCGCAGCAACTCGCCCATTCTTCCCTGGGGCAGCGTCGGCGAACTGGAGAGCCAGCTTCGTCAGCTGAAGCTCATTCGCAGCGCCTAGGTCAAGGCTTGGCCCACCGGCCGGTCTGGTCCATCATCCGGCCAGCGGGCCAAGGGTCACTCGGGGCCCGGGCCCCTCCGCTCAAACGTCAGCCGTCACAGGAGACGCCGTGAAGCTCATCGGCATGCTCGATTCGCCCTACGTTCGTCGGGTAGCCATCTCGCTTCAGCTCCTGGGGTTGAAGTTCCAGCATCAATCCTTGTCCGTCTTTCGCACGTTCAACGAATTCAGCCGGATCAACCCTGTCGTCAAGGCGCCCACACTCGTGTGCGACGACGGAGAGGTGTTGATGGACTCGACACTCATCCTGGAGTACGCGGAAGCACTGGCGCGCCCACGGTCCCTCATGCCGATCGGCCTGAACGAACTTCAGCACGATCTGCACCTGATCGGTCTGGCCCTGGCTGCAACGGAGAAGAGTGTTCAGATCGTCTACGAACACGGGGTCCGCCCGCCGGAAAAGGTGCATGCACCCTGGCTGAGCAGGGTCACGGGCCAGACGCTCGCCGCCTACGGTGAACTGGAGAAAGAACTGGCTGCGCGGCCGTTGCCGCTGGGCAGCGCTGCGATCAATCAAGCAGGCATCACGGTCGCCGTCGCCTGGCACTTCACGCAACAGATGATTCCCGACGAGGTGCCGGCAGAGCAGTTTCCCCGCCTGCTTGCGTACTCGCTCGCTGCGGAGTCACTTCCTGAGTTCAAGGCTGCGCCCCATGGCGACGGCACCTGCCGCAGCGACGGCTGACCCTTCGCTCGAGCCAGGAACAACGATCGGCCAGGCGCCGGCCCCCTCCGCTCAACCCTCAGGCTGCGCAGCGTGCACCTCAGTCTGCCGAAGACCGCGGGACCTCCGTGGCGGCCCGTCGCACACGCGGTCCTGCTGCTCGCCGCAAGCCTCTCGCTGGCGGGATGCGCCGAGTTGATGCTGGCGACCAATTCGGTCATCCTGGCCCGGACCCTGACGCACGCAGCGATCAAGGAAGACGAGACGAATCGCGAGGCGCTTGGCTACGCTTCGGCGGAGGTCTGGTCCGCCCTGACGAGCACGGTCGAACACGACGGAAGAACGCTCGTCTCGCGCGATGACGGCACGCTCACGCTTCGTGTCGCCTACCCGTTCTCCTGGTTGCACAACAATTGGGGCGGAGTGCTCACCGTCAGCTGCGAGCCCGTGCAGGAAGACTCTTCCGGGCCAGGCACGGTGGTCAGAATCGTCAGCGACGCCAAGGACTCCACATCGCGAGTGCGACGTATCGGCGACGCAATTCTCGGCCGCGTCCGCCAGCAATTGAACCGCCAGCACGCACCTCAACCCTCGCCCGCCGCGAGCAGCGCGGCCTGACCCTTCGCTCGCGCCCCCAGTTCAGACGTTCAGCAGGGCGGGGGCAACCTGCACGAGGCACCAGCATGTTCTCTCACGTATTCGTCGGCGTCAGCAATTTCGAGCGCGCCCTCGCCTTCTACAGGGCCCTCATGCCGGTGCTCGGCATCCAGGAGCGCTTCTGCGAGCCGGAACGACCGTGGGCCGGGTGGCAGTCGCATCCCGAGCCGCGCCCGCTCTTCCTCATCGGCATGCCATTCGACGATCAGCCGCACGCGGTGGGCAACGGTCAGATGACGGCCTTTCTGGCGCGCAGTCGCCAGGTTGTCGATCGCGCCCATGCCGTGGCCCTGGCCAGCGGGGGCACATCGGAGGGCGCGCCCGGCTTGCGGCCCGAGTACCACGCCAACTACTACGGGGCCTACTTCCGCGACACCGAGGGCAACAAGCTCTGTGTCGCGTGTCACTCCGCGTCCGGGTAGGCCAGGGCCCGACCCGGCCGCTCGGCTCGAGCTTCAGCACGCCAAGCGGGAAGAACGGAGCAGAATCGTCCCATCGTCATGACTCCGGCTGCTCGCTGTCGGCAGCCGGCAGCGTCCAGCAAGAAGACAGCACTTCTGTTGGAGGGTCATCATGAAGATCGGGAAGTTCACTTTCCTGGGACTGCTTGCCTCATTCCTGCTCTGGACGAGTCCGGCCTTCGGGCAGGACAAGCCTTACAAGGAAGGCACGGTCTGGAGCGTGTCGCTGATCAAGGTCAAGCCCGGGATGCTCGACGTCTACCTTCGTGATCTCGGTTCTGCGCGCAAGAAGCTGATGGAGGAGGCGAAGAAGCAGGGGCTCATCGTCTCCGAGAAGATGTTCATCGGCTCGGCATCCAACCGTGACGACTGGGACGTCATGTTCATGGTCGAGTACAAGAACTGGGCTGCGCTCGACGGCCTCTCCGACAAGTTCGATGCGTTGGCACTCAAGCTCGTCGGCACCGAGGAGAAGCAGGTGCAGATGATGGTCAAGCGCACCGAGACGCGGGAGATCCTCGGAGACAAGATGCTCCAGGAGATCACGCTCAAGTAGCGGGCGGGCGGGCCGCGCGCCTTCCCGGCGAGGTCTGCTCGGCCCAGACGTCAGCCGTCTCAAGCTCGTTCCGCGCGGTGGTCATCTTGCCCATCGAGACCTTTGTGATTGCATCGCGGTTCCGCGGCCCGCCGAACTCCGGCAATGGTGGATACATTGGACTGCCCGAGCGGGTTTGCCGTCCTGCCGTTGCCCGATGGAATCGCCATCGTGCTCGGAGCGTTGTCGGCATCGATCAACGCAAGCATCGAGCCGGGACAGCAGTGCATTGCCACGGCCTGGCCACTCGGCACGCAGGGGCGCAAGCGGTTCGCTGCGTCGGCGATTCACTCCGACACCGGTGAACTCATTGCCGCAGCACGGGCGGTCTGGGTCGAAGTTCCCGCCAGCGCCTGGACGGCCAAACACCCGCGAGGTGACCCTCGCACCGCCGGCGGCGGGGGCTCTCAGCCCTTGTCGGCAGGCGAGGCGCCCCCCGGATCCATCCAAAGCGCGGCCCACATGTGGCCATCGGGATCGGCCAGGTCGCGGGTGTACATGAAGCCGAGATCCTCGGCCGGGTTCACATCGGCCTGCCCACCATGCGCCGCCGCAGCACTGTTCGCCGCGTCCACCGCCTCCCGGCTGTCCATGGTGAGCGAGAGCATGTGCGCGCTCGTCCCGGCGGCCGGAAACGGTCGCTGCGTGAACGTGCGCCACCTGGCGTGGGAGATCAGCATCACTTGGATCGCCTCGCTCCACACCATGCAGGCTCCGGTAGGGTCGCTGAGCTGCGGGTTCTGCCCGAATCCGAGGGCGGTGTAGAAGGCAACCGAAGCCTTGAGGTCTGCGACCGGCAAGCTGACGAAGATCGTCTTGGTCATGAAGGTTCTCCCGTTGGTGGTCCGGAGCCCGAGGTCTCTGGCTCGTTCTCACGACGATCCGGCATCGCCCGGATCGACAGCGAACGACGATCCGTCTTGAGTCCCGGTCCGTCGCATGGCCCACAACAAGCTCACTGTCTATCATCCGCCTCGTGGGTCAGCGCCATCCCGATTCCGGCGGCGCGGCCCGGATGTCAGGCCACCCCAACCCGAGTACCCGTCATGTCCACCGCCACCCTGAAGTCACTGTTCGGCTACAAGGCCTGGGCCAACAGCGAGTTGTTCGGCCTGCTGTCCACGCTGCCGGAGCAGCATGCCGAGCAACTGCAGGTGTGCATCCGGACGCTCAACCACATCTACGTGGTCGACCGCCTGTTCCAGGCGCGCCTCGGCGGAGAGCCGAGCCCGTTCGAGGCAACCAACACGAAGGCCACGCCGTCGCTCGACCAGTTGCGGCGCGACGTCGAAGCCACGGATGCCTGGTATCAGCACTATGTCGCAGGCGTCTCTCTCGATGAACTGTCATCGGTTCTCGACTTCACGTTCACCGATGGCGACGCCTGGTCGCATGTCGAGGGAGGAGATCCTGCTTCACGTGCTGACCCACGGCGGCTACCACCGAGGCAATGTGGGACAGGTGCTCAAGTCGCTCTCGATCGCACCGCCTCGCGACCTGTACACCAAGTTCCTGCACCAGAGCGAGCCGGAGCGCAGGTCGGCCTGACCCTTCGCTCGGGCCGGGGCGCGCCGGCGGCCGGTTGCACCCTGCGTTCAGCCCGAACGTCAGCCATCACAATCCACACTCAAGGTCGGACATGAGCTCACATCGCCTTCGCCTCTTTGCTGCGGTCGCACTCCTCGCCACCGGTGGCGCGCTGGCTGGCGAGGTGGCCGATGCATCGGTGGCCAGGATTCTTGGCGTTCCCGGCGTGACGCATGCGCCGTCCAAGATGCTGGCTCTTGACCTGGAGTACAAGGATCAGGCCGGGCGGCGCATGTTCACCTTGCGCGTGTCAGAGCCTTCCATCTACGACGCGTGGAAGACGGCGGCAAAGAAGTCGGTGGCGCTCTCCGGCCTGGGCGCAGACGCATTTGCCGAGCCGAACCTCAAGCGGGTCTGTGCCAGGACCGCGACGACGGCGGCGTGCGCCAACGCCCTTCTTCCCAGCAGCGACACCAAGCCCACCCAGGAGCAACTGGTCGAGATTGTTCGCGCCGCGCTGTGACGGCTGGCACTTGGCCCGCACGGCGCGCGCTGTCATCATCCGCTTCCCGGGCCGATCGCCATGGCGGCGCCGGCCCTCCCTCGGCTCCAACCTGGAAGCTCCAGTGAACCGCCCGACCGACTCGGAAGCCCGCAAGCGGCGCGACGCTGCGATCCGTTCGCAGGACGACGCCATCGCCGAGCATCTCGCCCGTGCCTACCAGTCCGGCGAACTGCAGAGCGCGCCCAGCTTCGGCAAGCCCATGCCCGAGTCGGAAGGCTGGTCGGAAACACCCGCCGAGTTCCGCCTCCCGTTCAAGATCCTCAAGAACGCCGGCGTTTCTCCGCCCGAGATCGAGTTGTTCCACCAGCGCGCCCAGCTTCGTGAACGACTCGGCACGGCCACGTCCGACCAGGAGCGCCAGGTGCTGAGCCGAAAGCTCAGTGAACTGGAGCAGGCGATTGCCCTGCGGCTGGAGGGCATGCGCGCGAGCGGCAGGCTGTAGGCGCTGCGCGTCGAGGCCTCGCCCCAGGGAATCACGGTGCAGCTCGTCCCCGCCTCCCCCTCCGATGCCGGGCCTGCCGCGAGGTGCTTCGCAGACGCCTTCGCCACCGACCCGCTCATCGGCTACTTCTTCGGCGACAGCCCGGCCGGCCGTGCCGAATCCGCCGAACGGTTCTTCTCGCTGCTGCTGCGTGCGCGCCTGGCCATGGCCATGCCGATCGTGCTTGCACGCCATGCGCAGGGCATCGTCGGCGGGGCCATGGGCTACTCCACCGTTCGACCCGAATGGCCGGTGCAGCTTCAGCACGAGTGGGCTGCGCTGGAGGCGGCCTCCCCGGCCGTGGCGGATCGTTTCGCCGCCTACGAGAGCATCGCCGCCGCGTCGGAGCCCGAAGGACCGCACTACTACCTCGGGGTCGTCGGTGTCCATCCCGGCGCGCGCGGCACCGGCACGGGCGGCGCTCTCGTGCGAGCGTTCTGCGAGCGGTCGTTCAGCGACCCTGCATCCGCCGGCGTCTACCTGGAAACCGCCAATCCGGAGAATCTCGGCTTCTACGCCCACCATGGCTTCGTCGAGCGCGGCTCGGGCCCACTCGGTGAAGGCCGGCTCTGGTGCCTGTTCCACGAACACGCGCGTTGAGCATCGAACGCCGGCGGCGGGCCGGCATGCCGACCCCGCGGCACGCGGCATGCTTCTGCAGCCGTCGTGAACCACCCCGCACCACAGTTGCTCGCACACACATGGCTCGATGATGGCCACGCACTGATTGCGGGCTCGCTGTTCGTCGCCTTGGGCCTCACCATGTTCTCCCACGCCGGCCTGCTCACCGGCGGTGTTGCAGGGCTGGCCTTCCTGGCCAGCTACGCGAGCGGCCTCAGCCTGGGACTCTGCTTCTTCGGCTTCAGTCTGCCGTTCTTCTGGCTCTCCTGGCGATACCTCGGCAGGGAGTTCACCGCGAAGAGCTTCCTCGCCGTCGCACTGGTCTCCGGCTGCACTGCGCTGGCACCCAAGGTCGTGCGCTTCGAATTGCTGGATCCCTGGGTGGCCTCGGTGCTCGGCGGATTCCTGATCGGCTTCGGGCTGCTCGCCCTGCTTCGACATCGTGCAAGCGTCGGCGGGATCAACATCCTCGCGCAATGGCTGCAGCAGTCCAGGGGCCTGAGTGCAGGCAAGATCCAGATGTCCGTCGACATCCTGGTCGTCCTCGCGGCGTTGTTCGTCGTGCCGCCGGTACGCGTTCTGCAATCCGTGGTGGGTGCGCTCGCCATCGGCGCGATACTGACCCTGAACCACAGGCCGGGCCGGTACCTCGGCGTGTAGACGGCAGGCGCCCCGACTCGCCGCTCGAGGCCCCCCCGCCGGCAAGCCACTTGGCCTGCGCACCGGCCAGTGTCATCATCCAGCGAGCCCGTCTCGAACGACGGGCCTCACACACCCCCTTCGGAGTCTTGTCGGTATGGCCAGTCGCTCAGGGTCCGGTTCTGCATTGCTGGTCGTCGATGTGCAGGTCGGGGTGGTCGCCCGGGCCTGGGAACGCGATCGAATCGTCGGCAACGTGGCGCTCGCGGTTCGCAAGGCGCGAGCGGCCGGGGTGCCGGTCGTCTGGGTGCAGCACCAGGACGAAGAGCTGGTGCCGGAGTCACCGGCGTGGCAGTGGGTGCCGGAGCTCGAGCCGCTGCCCGGTGAACTGCGCATCCACAAGCACCACAACTCGGCGTTCGAGAGCACCGAGTTGCTGTCCCAGCTCGACCGGCTTGGCGTGGCCAGACTCTTCCTGGCGGGCGCAGCCAGCAACTGGTGCATCCGGGCCACTGCCTATGGTGCGTTGGACCGCGGCTTCGACCTCACACTGCTCAGTGACGCGCACACGACCCAGGACATGGAGCTCGAGCCCGGGCGGGTGGTCGAGGCGCGCAGCGTCGTCGACGATCTCAATGTCGCCATGCGTTGGCTGTCGTACCCGGGCCGCTCCAACGCGGCGGTGCCGGTCGCGGAAGCGGCGTTCTGACAGGGAGCCGGAGGCCGCCATGAAGGTCATTCCTGCCAAGCGTGTGCGTCGCAGCTACACGCAGAAGCTGCTGGGTTCACCCGAGCAGGTCTTTCCACTGCTGTGCCCGGTGCGCGAGGCGGACTGGATCCAGGGCTGGGACCCGCTCCTGGTCGTCTCCGCGTCCGGTGTCGCGGAGCCCGACTGCGCCTTCATCACGGCGTCGCTGCCGTCGAACGCGATCTGGTACGTCACCCGCCACGAGCCGGGCAACGGCTTCGTCGAGATGATCAAGCTCACCCCCGGTGTCACGGCCTGCCGACTGACCATCCAGCTTCGCGCTGCCGCTGGCGGGTCGGAGGCCGACGTGACCTACTCCCACACGAGCCTTGGCGTCGAAGGCGACGAGTTCGTCGCTGCGTTCACGGAAGCGCATTACCTCAAGTTCATGCAGGACTGGGAGGCACGACTCAATCACTACCTGCGCCACGGCAGCATCCGACCGGAAGCGCAGGCCTAGCCCCTCGGCCCCCGCCGGGTGTCACGCAGTCGCTGGCGCGCCGCACTCGCACTGGAACCACGCATGAACCTCCTGCTTGCAACCCGGACGCAGCCGATCGGTCGTTGGCACCTCCTGAGCTGGTCTCGTCGACTGGCGTGCCAGTTCATGCTCGGGTGGCTGGCCCATGGGGCCTACCTCGCCTTCAAGCTCGTCGCCACAGCCCACCGATGCGCCACCATGGCAGGCCCGTTTCTTCCCTGCGGACCCGGCCCCGACGCCTGGCAGCATCCGCTGCTCGTCGGACTTCTGCCTGCGGCGCTGCTCGGCATCATGGTCTGCATCCGGCAGGTCATTCGCCAACGAGAGCACTAGGCTTCGGGCAGATCCTCGTGGATGCAGAGGTAGTTGCCCTCGGTGTCCTTGAACCACGCAGCCTTCTCCGCACCGAGCACGCACACGTGGTCGACGGTCTTCAGCCCCGGGACGTCGTAGTCCTCGAACACGACACCCAAACGCTTCAGTTGTTCGATGCTCGCGGTGATGTCGGCGACCCGAAAGCTGATCGCCGTGTGATCCGCCTTGGTGCCCTCGGGCTTCGGAAACAGCGCGAGCGTTGTGCCGCCCACCGTGTAGACGAACTTGCCGTCGGGTTTGAAGCCTCCAGGTTTCAGGCCGAGGCAACCCTTGTAGAACCTGCGGGCGCGGTCGACATCCTTGACTGGCAGCATCGTGGTCACGGTGGCATCGGACAACATGGGAAGTCCTTTCGCTCGAACCGGCACTTGCGAGGCCGCCGGGCACCTACCAAACCCTCGGGCCGGCCACTCAGCATATGCCCGTCGGAGCCGAGGCGCCAGCCGCCAGCAGGGCACTTGGCCCGCGGGCTTGCGCTTCTTATCATCGGCCTCGCGTGCCGAGCATGCTTCCGGCTCCGGCCCCTCAGTTCAAACAGCAGCCGCCAGTGACTAGCACCCCGGATCTCCTGCCACGCTCGGGCCCGGGCGTTGTGCTGCGACGCCTCGCCGTCGCCGATCTGGCGGCGTTCCAGGCCTACCGCAGCGATGCCGAACTCGGGCGCTACCAGGGCTGGTCGGCGATGCCGGATTCCGAGGCTCGCGCGTTCCTGGACGAGATGAACCAGGCGCCGCTGTTCCGCCCCGGTGAATGGGCACAGATCGCCATCGCGGAGCCACGAACGCTGGCGCTCGTCGGCGACATCGGGCTGCACCTGGCCGACGACTCGGGTCATGCGGAGATCGGCTTCACGCTGGCGCGCCATGCGCAGCGTCGCGGGCTTGCGACGGCGGCGGTTCGCGAAGTCATCCAGCTGGTCTTCGAGTCCACGGCCGTGGGCCGGGTCGTCGGCATCACCGATGCCCGCAACGACGCGTCGATCGCTCTGCTCGAGCGGGTCGGCATGCAGAAGGTGGACGAGCGCACGGTCGAGTTTCGTGGCGAGGCGTGTGTCGAGTACGTCTACGCCCTCCCCCGTGGTGACGGCTGACCCGCGGCTCGAACGCTGAACCTCGCCGCTTGCTCCGATGCCCCCAGCCATGTTCAGGCCTGCCCTCCTCGTCGCCCTCGGCGCGACGCTGGCCGGCTGCGCCGGCGCGCCGCTGTGCGGGAGCGGTCAATCGGCTGCCGTGCAGGACCTCATCTACTTCGGCACCGACACGCCCGCGGGGGCCGTCTCTGCCCAGGCCTGGGCCGAGTTTCTGTCGGAGACCGTCACGCCGCGGTTCCCGGACGGCCTCAGCGTCTGGCCGGCGTCCGGCCAATGGCGCTCGAGCGCGGGCGCCGTCATCAGGGAGCCGTCCTACGTGCTCAGCCTGGTGCACTCGGGCAACCAGGCTTCGGAGCTCGCGGTGCTCGAGCTGATCCAGTCCTACAAGGCGCGCTTCCAGCAGGAGGCCGTGCTTCGTGTTCGTTCGGCGGCCTGCATGTCGCTCTAGATTCTTCAGCGCACACGCCATGCTCCACAACCAGCGCCTCACGGCATCGCTCGACGGCGAATTCGTCGTCTTTCTGATCGGCATGCGCGTCAACCGGCCACTTCTCGTGCACAAGTGGTTCCCGGTCGCGTCGGCGATGACCCGCATGCTGGCCGAGCTTCGTGCCCACCCGGAGATGGGTTTCCTGCACGCCGAGATGTGGAGTGGTCGAACGTCGATGATGGTCCAGTACTGGCGTTCGATGGAGCAGTTGCTGGCATACGCGAAGAACAAGGAAGCCCAGCACCTGCCGGCCTGGCGCGCCTTCAACAAGGCGGTCGGGAACAACGGGTCGGTCGGCATCTGGCACGAGACCTACGCCGTGGCGCCCGGCACCTACGAGGTGTTCTACGGCAACATGCCGCCGTTCGGCCTGGGCAAGGCGGGCCGGCTCGAGCCGGCGCATGGCGGCAAGCAGTCCGCTGCCGCAAGGCTCGGCCGTTCCGAATCCGACGACACCGCGCCCTGAGCCTTCGCTCGAACGTCAAGCCGCCGTCATGTCGCTCGAATGCCGTCTGGCCCGGCCCGAAGACTTCCACGCCCTTGGACGGATGCTGGAGTTGTACCAGTACGAGCTCTCCGACATCTGGGACCAGGAACTCGACCCGCACGGCGAGTTCGGCTACGACACCTCGAAACATCGGCAGGCGCAGCACTGCTTCGCCCATATCCTGCTGGTCGACCAGCACTACGCAGGCTTTGCGCTGGTCGCCCCGGCCATGGTCACCCGGCAGGAGGGCTTCTGGATGGAACAGTTCTTCGTCCTCAAGCGCTATCGCCAGGCGGGATGCGGCCTGGCGCTCGCGAGGCATGTCTTCAGCTGCCACCCGGGCGCCTGGGAGGTGGGCCAGATGCCGGGCAATGCGGCTGCGCGCCAGTTCTGGCGGCGCGTCGTCGGCCTCGTCACCGAGGGCGACTTCACCGAAGTCGAAGTCACCGAGGGCTGGTGGCAGGGCACGGTGCAGCGCTTCACTGCCGAGCCCGACGGGCTAGGCCTTCGCTCCAGCAGAGGCTTCTCACCGGGCCGGCCGCTGGCCCGTCATGCGCTGCCGGTCTATGCTCCGCCTCCGGAACATGTCGCCAGATCCTCGGAGTCCGCATGAAGATCATCGTTTCAACGGTCGTGGCTGCCCCGATGCCGGAGGTGTGGCGCTGCTACACGACGCCGGAGGACATCAAGCTCTGGAACGCAGCCTCGCCGGATTGGCATACCACCGCCGCTTCGGTCGACCTGAGGCCAGGGGGCAGGTTCTCGTCGAGGATGGAGGCGAAGGACGGCTCGTTCGGATTCGACTTCGAGGGCGAGTACACGAAGGTGGTGCCGCATGAACTGATCGAATACGCCTTCGGCGACCGAATGGCCGTCGTCGAGTTCAGGGAGGGAGCCCAGGGCGTCACCGTGACGGTCAGCTTCGACGGCGAGACAACCCACTCCGAAGAGCAACAACGCACGGGCTGGCAGGCGATCCTGGACAACTTCGCTCGCCACGTGAAGGGCAAGCTGGCCTCGGAGTAGCTTCGTGATGCACACCGCCGACCACTTCAACGCCTTCGGTTCGCGCCACTTGCCGGGCCACCTCGGCATCGTGATCACGCAGGTCGAGGGGAACGCAGTCAGGTCGGAACTGGCGGTGCGGCAAGAGCTGATGGCGCCGAACGGCTTCCTCCATGCCGGAAGCATCGTGACGCTGGCCGACACCTCGGCCGGCTATGGCTGCGTCGCGAACCTGCCAGCCGGGGCCAGCGGCTTCACCACGGTCGAGCTCAAGTCCAATCACCTGGGCACCGCCCGGGAAGGCACCATCGAGTGTGTCGCCACGGCGGTGCATCTCGGCAAGACGACGCAGGTCTGGGATGCCGTGGTCACGCACAAGGAAACCGGCAAGACCCTGGCCCTGTTCCGCTGCACCCAGATGGTCCTGTACCCCAAGAACGGCGCCTGAGCCCAGGTTCGGAGAACCCCACCTCGTGCCCAATCCATCATGAAAGACATTCGCTTCGTGGTCCTCCACGCGCCCGGACCAACGTGGCGACCCGGCGCGCCGATCTTCGAGCAGGAAGGTATTCACGCCCACATCGGCCACTATCGCCAGTGGCTCGAAGAAGGCAAGCTCGAACTCGGCGGTCCGTTCCTGGACGAGCATGCCGGCGGGATGATGATTCCGGTCGCGGGCCTCTCGGAGGCCGAGATCACGGCGTTCGCCACCGCCGATCCCGCGGTGGCGTCTGGCCTGCTGCAGGTGGCCGTGCGGCAGTGGCTGGTCGGCATGAAGCGCTGACCCTTCGCTGCTGCGAGCCGCCGCCGGTGAGCCCCTAGGTTCATGCTCTCGCTGGACTGCCCGGCGCGCTGGGCTCATAGTGGCTGCCTCGCTGCGCCCCGGAGGGGATCTTCATGCGCTCTCGCCGCTGCCTGCTGGCTTCGTGCGTTCTTCTGCTCGCGACAGGCCACGCGCTCGCGTTCCCGGATGGGTCCACCGCTCCCAGCGCGGACGAGATCAGCAAGCGGCTGTCCGATCGTGTCTTCCGCGTCAAGCTGGCCAACGGAACGACCTGGCGGCTCGACTTCAAGAGCTCGGGCTACGTCTACGTCGACACCAGCACGGGCTTCCGCAACAACGGCAAGTGGCGAACCGAGAACGGCAAGCTGTGCAGCAGGATGCAGGGTGGCGACGAAAGCTGCAACGAGGCCAGACTCTTCGAAGACACTCTTCACCTTCGCAGACTCGACGGCGAGATCATCCGGTACGTCCCGCAGTGAGCCCCGGGCTCCTCGCGCGAGCGTGGCCGTCGCCGGCAGGCCGTCCGGCTCGGTTCCTGCTACGCGCTGCGAGCATCCGACCTGCGCTCGCCGGCAGATGCACTGAAACGGTCCTTTCCCTTCCAAGGAGATTCGGATGCTTGGTCTGACAACACTCGGAGTCATCCACACCGCCATCAGTCTGGTGGCGGTCGTCTGCGGCTTCTGGGCACTCGCGCGCGACAAGGAGATCACGACGACGTCGTCGCTGGGGCGCACCTATCTCGTCACGACGCTGCTGACGGCCCTCACCGGGCTGGGCATCTTTCAGCACGGCGGCTTCGGGCCGCCGCACGTTCTGGCCATTCTCACGATCCTCGCGCTCGGCGTCGGCTTTGCGGCGGCCGTCACCGGCGTGCTCGGCCGTCGTTCGCGCTACCTGCAGGCGGTCTGCTTCTCGGCCACCGTGCTGTTCCACATGATCCCCGGCTTCACGGAAACCCTGACGCGCCTTCCGGCGACCCAGGCGTCCTTCCCCAACGCCGAAGCGCCGGGCCTGCGCCCGATCTTCGCGGTGCTCTTCCTGCTGTTTCTCGTCGGTCTCGCGCTTCAGCTGCGTTGGCTGAAGGGGAAGATCGACGGGCCGCTCGCGCAAGCGGCGACCTGAAGCACCCCGAACGAACGGCGAGGCACACATGTTCAAGCGGTCCCTCTTCGCGCCCCTGGTTCTCATCCTGCTCGGCGTCGTCTTCCTGCTGTCGAACCTCGGCATGCTGCCGCACCTGGGCCCGCTGTTCGCCCGCTGGTGGCCGCTGATCCTCATCGCCGTCGGAGGCATGCTCCTCCTGCGGCGCATGGGCTAGCGCGCGGCTGCACGACGCGGTCATCGACACCCGGCTCAGGATGTCGGCGCTGTGGGCCTCGGTGACCCTGTGCTACCTCTACTGCGACTACTTCGAGCTGTACCAGCCCGGAAAGCTGCAGTCGATGCCGGCGCGCCGGATCGTCCCCCTGGGCCCATCCACTCAGGCGGCCTGGCGGCGTGCTGTTCACGCTCGTCATGCTCGCGTTCCTGGTCACCCCCGGTGTCTGGCTGTACTGCAAGTACTTCGCCGCCGTGGAGATCGCGCTCACGTCGACCGCCGTGTGGCTCGCATGGACCTGGCCGCGAGAGCAACCCGGGCCGCTGCAGCGTGGATGGCATCATGCGCGCCACGCAGCTCTCCCGGCCCTCATCGTGAACATCCGTCCAACACCCTTGACCGCGGCCATCGCCGGCGTCGTCGCCGCGGTCGCCTGGCCGTTCCTGTGGGCCCGATGGGGCGGCCCGGGTGACGCGGGCGGGTTCGAACTGATCGTCGCCACGCTGCTGGTCATCGCCCTGCCCGCCCACGCGTTCGTGGTCGGCTTCGCACGCCCGCAAGCGGACTCGGCGCGCTCGCTGGACACGGCCCTGCTCAAGCGCATCGGCGCATGGTTGGCGGCCGCCGCGGGTTGCACGGTGCTTCGCGCGGCCGCAGGCCTCTAGTACGCTGCGCTTCGCGGCCCAGACACCACGAAGCGAGTCCTGCGTCATGCCACTGCGAACCTTTCTCCGCCCGAACTACTTCTTCGGCAAGCAACTGAGCGTGGAGGACTTCCAGCGCGAGCAGGAGTACCACCTCGAGAAGGGCCGCCTGCGCAATCGCCTGCAGTTCGGCACGGGGGTCGTGGCCGGGCTGCGTGTGTCCGTCGACGGGCAGGAACTGGTGGTCTCGCCGGGCCTGGCCTTCGACTGCCAGGGCAACGAGCTGGTTCTCGCGGCCGAGCATCGCCAGCCACTGGGCGCCACGGCAGGGCGTCATGTCGTCGCGATCCGCTACGCCGAGAAGCCCGTGGGTTCGGTGCCGTTGCCCGACGGCAGCACCGAGCCGACGCACATCGAGGAGACGGTGGCATTCGAGTTCCTGCCCGTGCGCCCGGCGTGTTCCTGCACGACGCCCGCCGAACGCCTTCAGGGTTGCAGCCAGCCTCATGCCGTCTGCCTTGCCACGATCAGGCTGCAAGGCACACGCTGGCGGGTGAGTTCATCGCGTGGCCACCGGCGCCGCTGCGGCTGAGGCCCGCGCCGCCGCCGCAATCGTCTTCCTCGACGGGAACAGCATGTCCGACCGATTCGACCCCGAAGGCTTCGCGCAACGCCAGCTGGATGCGTACAACGATCGCAACCTGGAGCGCTTCCTGGCCGAGTACACCGACGATGTCGTCGCCTGCAGGCTCCCGGGGGGCGAGGTCGTCGCCGCGGGCAAGACCGCCTTCGGCGAGCACTACCGGCGCAACCGCTTCACGCTGCCGGGCCTGCATGCCGAGCTGGTCAAGCGCATGGTGTTCGGCAACAAGGTCATCGACCAGGAACGTGTGCACGGCGTGTCCGAGCGCCCGATGGAGGTCGCCGCCATCTACGAGGTCACCCCGGGCGGCATCCGGCGTGTCTGGTTCCTGAGTGGCGAGTAGTCGGGCCTCGCAAGCCTGCTCTGCGCCTGGGTGGTTGCGGCGCAACAGCGTTCGTCCCAGGCCCAGGCAGCGAGAATTCCCGGACTGAATCTCCGGGAGCATGCGCGTGGCTTGGATCATGTTGGTCGTTGCAGGTCTGCTCGAAGTCGGCTGGGCCATCGGCCTGAAGTACACGGAAGGCTTCACCCGACTCGGGCCGAGCGTGCTGACCCTGGCGGCCATGGTCGCCAGCGTCGTGCTGCTGGGCGTCGCGATGAAGTCGCTTCCCGTCGGCACGTCGTACGCCATCTGGGTGGGCGTCGGAGCCGTCGGCACGGCCATTCTCGGCATCGTGCTGTTCGGCGAACCCGCCAACCTCGGCCGGCTGGCAAGCCTGGCGCTCATCGTGGCCGGCATCGTCGGCCTCAAGCTGTCCACGCCGGGCTAGCGTGTCGCGACACCCCCCGGGCCTGCACGCACGATCACGCGACGTCGAACTCCGGTGCACCGGTTCGTCGTGCGGGAGCAGAGCCTCCAGGCCGGGCAGCGCAGCGGGCGTGCGCTTGGCCGGCAACACGCTCGCTGTCATCATCGGCCTCGCGCGCAATGCGCCATCCCGATTCCGGCCCGTGCTCCAACCCCGGGTCGGTCGACAAGAACTGAAAGCCATCACATGCAATCCCGCGACCTCGTGCTCGTTGGTGGTGCCAGCCTGATCGCCGGCGCGGTCGCGTTCGTCGCGGTGTTCAGCTACCTGGCCGCGAACTTCGACTACCCGCGGGTCCTGGACGGCGCGGCGGCCGATGTGCTGCCTCGCCTGCGTGCCGGCGGCGCCCGCATGCGCGCGGTGTGGGCCGTCTATTCGGTGCTGCCACTGCTGCTGATCCTCGGTGCCATCGGGGCGGGTTTCGCCTTTCCGTCCAGCCGCGGTCTCGCCACCCTGGGCGTGGTCTTCGCAACGGTCGGCTCGCTGGCGATGTGCCTCGGGCTGATGCGCTGGCCGAGCGTCCACTGGGTGCTGGCAGAGGCCTACGAATCGGGCGGCGCCGAGGCCAGGCAGAGCATCGCGGCCGTCTTCTCGGGCCTGAACCTGTACCTCGGCAACTACATCGGCGAGTTCCTCGGCGAGGTCTGCCTCGGCATCTTCTTCCTGGCGTCGGCGTTGGCGTTGCGCGGCGAGCCTCACTTCCCGGCCTGGCTGGGTGTGGCAGGCATCCTGTTCGCCGTCCTGTTCTTCATCGGCGCGCTGCGCAACGCGGCGCCGCAGGTCCAGGCCGTGGCAGACCTGAACAACTACCTTCTGCCGCTGTGGCTGGTCGTTCTGGGTGGGGCGATCGTCTGGTTCCGCCCGCCGGCCTGAGCCCCGTGAACCCTTCCGATCAACGGCCCGGCCCGACGAAAGGGGCAACGATGTCCGACTACCGCTTCGTTCCGCTGACCGCCGATCGCGGGCCGGACTACCTGCGCTTCTTCGACTCGCGTGCGTTCACCGACAACCCGAAGTGGTCGGGCTGCTACTGCTACTTTCCCGTTCACGATCCGGCCGCGGTCACGTGGCAGAACCGCACGGCGGAGGAAAACCGGCAGAGCGTCTCCGCCTGCGTTCAGGCCGGCTCGACCTCCGGTGTTCTCGCCTACTTCGACGGCCAGGTGATCGGCTGGTGCCACGCCGGGCCCTGGTCCATGTACCCGATGCTGCGCGATCTCCCGGAGGCCGACACGGCAAGTCTCGGCGTGATCTTCTGCTTCGTGGTCGCGCCCGAGCATCGCGGCAACGGGGTCGCCAGCGCTCTGCTCGACGCGGCCTGCCGCGAGCTGCGTGCCCGCGGCCTGACGGCCGTACAGGCCAAGCCGATGCGCAGTGCGCAAGGCGCCGCCGCGAATCACCTGGGGCCGCTGTCCGATGTACCTGGCGGCCGGGTTCGAGATCGTGCGGGAGTCGCCGGACGGCGATGTGTTCGTGCGCAGATCGCTGCTCGCGCACGGCGCGAGCTGACCCCAGGCTCAGACGAGACAACCCAGCCCCCGACGAGACACTTCTCCATGCCATCCCACAAGACATTCCAGACGCAGAACATCGAATGGCAGGCGAAGCTGCAGGGTGTGCAGCTGGCTTCGTTCCGCTCCCGCGCGCTGGCCTTCCTGCTCGATGCGGCGCTCGTCGTGCTGCTGCTCGCCCTGCCGAGCGCCTGGGCGATGACGCAGGAGTGGCGCACGGGGCCGTTGACCCTGTCCTTCGAGTTCGGCGGCCTGGTCAGCGTGGTGCTGGCGGTGTCCTACTTCGGCCTGAGCACCTACCTGGGCAAGGGCCGCACGATCGGCAAGTACGTGTTCGGCATCCGTGTCGTGTCGCTGGTCCACAGCCACATGTCGCTGTGGCACTGCATCGAACGTGCGCTGGGCTATGCGGCCTCGTCGCTGGAGGCCGGGTTCGGCTTCTTCCAGTTCTTCACCCATCCGAACCAGCAGACGGTGCACGACCGCATCGCCGAGACCATCGTCGTCGTGTCGCGGCCGCGCCGGGCAAGCTGAGGCTGCGCATCACGCCCGCGGAGTAAGCTGCCGATTCCGCTGGCTGCGTTTCAGAGGTGTCGTCGACACCGTCTCGACGCGGTCCGGCTCGTCCAACGTCCCGGGAGCCCGTCATGAACATCCGCACGCTCGGCCTCGTCGCCGCCAGCTCGTTCGCATCCTTTGCACTGGCCGTGGCGTTCGTGCCCGCCGCGAAGTCGCAGGTCGTCGCGATTCCGAGCTACGTGCCGATCGGCGTCTCCGCCAGCGGAAACTCCAGCACGGTCTGGTTCCACGAGCCATCGTCGCGCCAGGCGCTGGCCTGCCAGACCGTCCAGCAGGGTTCCGGCGTCTCCAGCATCCAGTGCGTCTCGGCCAAGCTTCCCTAGTGGCTCGCACAGCGTCCCTGGGCCGCGAGGCCATGGCGGCGTATGCTGCATCGCGCGGCTCGGACGCCGGGCGCGAGAAGGGACGTCCGCAATGATCACCCTGCTGCCGATGCCGGAAGGCGAGTTCCCCTCCTTCGAGGCGGAGTGCACCGCCGCCTACGCCCACGACAACATTCGTGCCGGTCGCTGGCCGCAGTCGTCCGGGCTGGCGCGTGCCAGGGAGGAGTTCCGTCGCCTGCTGCCCGATGGCCTGAACTCCCCCAACCACTTCATCTACAGCATCCACGACCCGGAGCAAGGGCAGACCGTCGGGTTCCTGTGGTTCGCGGAGTTCGAGGCCCGGGGTGCCCGCACCGGCCACGTCTACAGCATCCACATCGAGCCGGAGCATCGCGGCCGCGGCCACGCCAAGGCGGCGATCGACCTGATCGAGGCGCAAGGCCTGGCACGCGGCCTGATCAACATCTCGCTGCACGTGTTCAGCCACAACGCCGCCGCGCAAGCCCTGTACCGCTCGCTCGGCTACGGGATCACCGGCTTCAACATGATCAAGCCCCTCAGGGGCGACGAGGCCTGAGGCCTCCCGGCACAGACATAGAAGACCAACTGGAGGAGACGACATGAAGCATGGCAATGCACGAATCTGCACCACTTCCCTGAGCCTGGCGGCGCTGCTGGCACTCGGCGGCTGCGCGACGCAGGGCGCCGGCGGCTGGGTGACGCTGATCGACGGGACGGCCGGCCTGGAGAACTTCTCGCGGGTCGGCGAGGCGAACTGGGCCGCCACCGAGGGTGCGATCCAGGCGACGCAGGGCGGCAAGGACCCGGCCTACCTCGTCTCCAAGGCGAGCTACAAGGACTTCGCGCTCAAGGTCGAGTTCTGGTCCAGCGACGACGCCAACAGCGGCGTGTTCCTGCGCTGCCAGGACCCGGCCAAGATCACCGACGAGAACTGCTACGAGGCCAACATCTTCGACCAGCGCCCCGACCCGAGCTACGGCACCGGCGCCATCGTCAAGGTCGCCAAGGCACCCGACCCGATGCCCAAGGCCGGCGGGAAGTGGAACACCTACGAGATCTCGGCCAAGGGCTCCCGGCTCGTGCTGGTACTGAACGGCGTCAAGACGGTCGAGGTCGACGACAGCAAGCTGGCCAGCGGCCCGATCGCGCTGCAGTGGGGGCGTGGCACGATCAAGTTCCGCAAGGTCGAGATCCGTGCGCTGTAGCGGCCCTCGTCGCAGCGTTCAAACATCGATCATCCAGGGAGTGCATTTGCGGATTGCCATCGTGAGTCTCTGTGGCGGCTTGCTCGCGGCATGCGCGAGCACGACCGCCACGCTGACGCCTGCGCCGCAGGCGCCCGTCTGTGATCGCAACGCCCGCGCCCTGGTGCTGTGGGCACCGCAGTGGCGTGCCGACCAGAAGGATGTCGCGGCCCGCGAGGAAGCCGCCGCGTCCGGCCTCGGCGGTTTCCTCACCGGCTCGGGCTGCTTCGCGGCGGCCGAGCTGCGCCGTGCGAGCAGCCTCGGCCCCGCCGCCGTGGCCGCGGAGACGGCGGCCTCCGGCGCCCGCTTCGACACCGTGGTGGCGATCGGGGTGCGCGAGCTCGGCCCGGTGGTCAAGCTGCTGTCCTCGGCCGCACTGGTCGAGGGCGGCACGGAAGCCGTGCTTCAGGTCAGCACCTGGGCACCGCCGTCGGCGAGTCCGGCGCGCGAGTTCACGGTCCATTGGCGCCATGGCGGCCCCGGGGTGGTCAAGGGTGTGGCCAGCCTGCCCGAGGACATGCGTGCCGCGCTGCGCGCCGGCCTGCAGCCGGCCGGCTCGGTGCCCTGACACAACGCGCATGCCCCGCTACGTCGCGTTCCTGCGAGGCGTCAGCCCGGTGAATGCCAGCATGCCGGCGCTCAAGGCCTGCTTCGAGGCGGCCGGCTTCTCGAACGTTCGCACGCTGCTGTCCAGCGGCAACGTCGTCTTCGACGCACGTTCGTCGTCGCCGGCGGCGCTGGAGCGCCGCGCCGAGAAGGCCATGCAGTCGACGCTCGGCCACTGCTTCGACACCATCGTGCGGTCCGCCGAAGATCTTCAGGCGCTCGTCGAGGCCGACCCCTTCGCAGCGTTCGAGCTCGCGCCGTCGGCCAAGCGCGTGGTCACCTTCCTGCGCAGCCCGCCTGCATCGAAGCCCGCGCTGCCGATCCACCAGGACGGCGCGAGCATCCTCGCGCTCACCGGCTCCGAGGTGTTCTGCGCCTACGTCCCGAGCCCCAAGGGCCCGGTCTTCATGAGCCTGCTGGAGCGAACCTTCGGCAAGGGCATCACCACCCGCACGCTGGACACGGTGCGCAAGTGCGCCTGGGCTTGACGGCGGCGGCGTCGCCAGGGCGACAGCGTGTCGCGGGGCTGACAGCCATCGCCGCGGCATGCGCCTAGATTGCCGCTCACCGTCCACCGCGGGAGCGCACTCATGGAGGCATCGACCGACGCACTGGCCCAACTGCGGGCCATCAACGCCACGGCGGCGTTCAACCGCTGGTGTGGCATCGAGGTGGTGGCTGCCGAACCGGGCAGCGCCACCATCACGATGCCCTGGCGCCCGGAGGCCGGGCAGTACGCCGGCTTCCTGCACGCCGGGCTGGTCGGTGCGCTCATCGACACCGCCTGCGGCTTCGCCGCCGCCACGCTGGTCGGCCGCGTGCTGGCCTCTCACTACGCGGTCAACTGCCTGCGGCCGGCAGTCGGGGAACGCTTCGTGGCCCGCGCCCGCGTGGTCAAGCCCGGCAAGAACCAGGTCTTCACGGCCTGCGAGCTGTTCGCGCAGTCCGGCGGCAGCGAGAAACTGGTCGCCACGGGCGAGACGCTGCTGCTGGTCGTCGGCGCGGATGCCGACGCCTGAGCGGGCCGCCCGCTCGATCTGGCCGGGCGGGCGCCGGCTGTCTATCATGCCGTGCACGCGCGCCGGGCCGCCACCGGCCGCGGCCCTCCACCCCAACGCCAGCTGCACAGGAGAGCCACGCATGGCCGTTCGGATCGTCAGGCTCGGAACGCCCCGCGCAGACGGCGAAGGCCTGCGCATCGGCACCGTGCGGCGCCCGCCGCGCGGCGTTCCGCGCAGCGAGTTCGCCCGGCAGGACTGGTACGACGTCTGGTTCCCGAACCTCGCGCCCAGCGTCGAGACGATGAAGCTCGGCCAGCAGGCGCAGACGGCGGCGCAATGGGCCGGGTTCGTCAGGCGCTACCGTGCCGAGATGGCCACGACCGAGAACACGCACACCATCGCGCTGCTCGCCGCGCTGTCTCAGCGCGCCGACTTCGCCGTCGGCTGCTATTGCGCGGAAGAGTCGCACTGCCACCGCTCGGTGCTGCGCGAACTGCTCGCCGCCGCCGGCGCCGACGTGGTCGCAGCGGGTGGTTGATCCGTCCTGGCCTCACGATGACCCACGCCGCACGTCGCCCTCCGTTGCCGTCGCCCCGCGTCGGCGCTCGCCTCCTGATGCTGCTGGCCATGCTGCTTGCCTGTCACGTCGCCATCGCCGCGCCCGAGTCCGCACAGCAGCAGGTCTTCGCGGCCGAGCGTGCGTTCGCCAAGGCCATGGCCGAGCGCAACCTGCCGGCCTTCTCCGGCCATCTGTCCGAAGAAGCGATCTTCTTCACCGGTGCCGCGCCGCTGCGTGGCAAGGCGGCGGTCGTGACGGGCTGGTCGCGTTTCTTCGACGGCGCCACGGCGCCGTTCTCGTGGGAGCCGGACCGGGTCGAAGTGCTGCAGTCCGGCGACCTGGCGCTCAGCACCGGCCTGGTCCGTGACCCGGACGGCAAGGTGGTCGCCCGCTTCAACTCGATCTGGCGCCAGGAGGCACCGGCGGTCTGGCGGGTCATCTTCGACAAGGGCAGCCCTCCCGACCCCGGCGACAAGCCCTAGGCGGCAGGCCTTTCCCGCCACGGCGCCGGCGACTCGCGCCACCGGCAGGCACTTCGTCGCACGCCGCTGTCGTCCCGGCGCGCCGGGCGCCACAGTCTCCCCATCGCAACACACACCGGAGACTGTCATGTCGAGCTTCATTCCTCCCTGGGTTCCCGTGCTGTTCCTCGTGCTGGTCTTCCTCGGCTACCGGCAGTCGCTGCCGCGCACCGTCAAGCCGGGCACGCTGGTGGCGCTCGCGCTGGCGATGTTCGGCCTCTCGCTCTACGGGGTGATCGGCAGCTTCGGCGCGGAGCCGCTCGCGCTGCTGCTGTGGGCCACGGGCTATGCACTGGCCGTGGCCGCCGGCGCCAGGTACTTCGCGGCACGCGGCATGACGCTCGTGGGCTCCGCGGTGCACGTGCCGGGCAGCTGGGTGCCGCTGCTGCTGTTCCTGGCCATCTTCGCGGCCAAGTTCGTGCTCGGCTTCCTGACCGGCGTGCACTCGCCGCTGCTTCACAGCATCGGCTTCATCGCCGCCATGAGCATCGTGCTCGGTGCGCTGAGCGGCGGTTTCGGTGCCCGCGCGGTCGCCGTCCACCGCTGCGTCAGCGCCGCCGGCGCCGTCGCCCGCACCGCCTGAGCTGCCGATCGGCCACGCGCTTGGCCGGCCGCGCACTCGCTGTCATCATGCGGCGCAGGGGCCGGGCAGGATAGGCTGCATTCCTTCGTGCGCACCTGCAGCGCAACAGCTCATGCTGTCGATCCGGGCAGCCACCGATCGTCGTGCAGGTTCATCCACTCCGTCTTCAGCGAAAGGCCGACCACCATGGCAACTGGCACCGTCCGACTCCACCGCGTGCTGAGCGCGCCGCCCGAACGGGTCTACCGCGCCTTCCTCGAGGCCGACGCGCTGGTGCGCTGGCTGCCGCCCTATGGCTTCACCTGCCAGGTCCACCACCTGGAGGCGCGGGTCGGCGGCACACACCGCATGTCGTTCCGCAACTTCGGCAGCGGCCACAGCCACTCGTTCGGCGGTGAGTACCTGGAACTGGTCCCGTCCGAGAAGCTGCGCTACACCGATCGTTTCGACGACCCGAATCTGCCCGGCCAGATGCAGGTGACCGTGTCGCTGCGCCAGGTCGTCTGCGGCACCGAGCTCGACATCGTGCAGGAAGGCGTGCCGGAGGCCATCCCGGTCGAGATGTGCTACCTCGGCTGGCAGGAATCGCTCGCGCAGCTGGCGCGGCTGGTCGAGCCCGAGATCCCCGGCTGAGCCCCTGCGGCGAGGGTGCCGGCACGATGCCGGCGCACCGCCAACTTCAGCGAGTCCTTCATGTGCCGCAACATCAAGACCCTGTTCAACTTCGAGCCGCCGGCGACCGAACTCGAGATCCGCGACGCGTCGCTGCAGTTCGTGCGCAAGCTCAGCGGGTTCAACGTCCCGTCGCAGGCCAACCAGGCCGCGTTCGAGCGCGCCGTCGAAGAGATCGCCTCCTCGGCACGCACGCTGGTCGTGTCGCTGGTCACCACGTCGCAGCCACGCAACCGCGAGGTCGAGGCGGCGAAGGCACGCGAACGATCGCAGGCGCGCTTCGGCGCGCGCTCCGGCTGAGCGGCGGCGTCGTGTTCAGGCCTCGCAGGGCGCGCCGGCCGACTGCGGCAGGCCGAAGACCCGATCGAAGGCCCAGGTGAAGGCGACGGCGTAGACGAAGAAGAAGGCCAGGATGCCGAGATCGGCGACGAACGCCTTGACGAGCGTCGTCTCCAGCCAGTACGCCATCACCGGGACCAGCATCAGCACCAGTCCGCCTTCGAACAGCGCGCCGTGCGCGAGCCGGCGCCAGATCGAGCGCCCCTTGGTGGCCTGGCGTGCCTCCCAGCGCTCGAACAGCAGGTTGAACAGGTAGTTCCAGCCCAGCGCCACGGCCGACATCAAGGCGGCCAGCAGCAGCGTCGAGCCGACCGGCTGGGTGAACACCAGCGCCATGGCCGGCCCGACGGCCGCCACGGCAATGGCCTCGTAGAGGACGGCCTGGACAACGCGGCGGGTGGTCGGGGTCATGCCGCCGATTCTGTCGTCACCGCCAATCCCGCTTCGCGGTGGGGGATCGGCATCGCCCGCGCCGCGGGCGCAAACCGTCAGCGGCCGGACTGCCCGGTGCTGCCCGGCGCCGCGCGAATCATCGTGCCGAAGTCCTGCGCCGCGTCGCGGTCGCGCTCCGCCTGCTGCGCGGTGCGGCAGCGGGTCACCGGGATGCTGGTGCCGGTCGGCGTCTCGCGGGTGCAGTTCATCTGGGCGTTCGCCGTCTGTCCCTCGCCGGGAGGGGTGCTGCTGCAGGCCGACACGAGCGCCAGCAGCGCCACAAGACCCAGCGTTCGATTCAGGGTGCGGAACTCGGGGGAACGCTTCACTGAAGACTCCATGGAATGTGATTCTTGAACAGTCGGGGGTGGGGATCGGGCGGGAGCACCGTCATGGCGCTTGCCCCGCGGGGCGCATGATAGACAGCGAACGGTCGGCCTGTCAGGAACTCGGGATCTGGCCCACGACGCGCCCGCTGTCTATCATCCGTTGCGCACGAGCGGTGAACCGCAGCCCCTCCTGGAGAACGCCTCCGATGCCCGCGAGCAAGACACCAGCGCGTACCAGCCCGCCGTTCCCCAAGAAGACCCCCGCCGCCGATGCGGGCCGGCCTGCCGCGGCGCTGATCGACGCACGCATCGCCGAGCTGGCCGACTGGCGCGGCGATCTGCTCGCGCGCCTGCGCCGGCTGATCGTCGGCGTCGATGCCACGATCACCGAGGAATGGAAGTGGAACACGCCGGTCTGGTCGTGCGACGGAATCCTCTGCACCGGCGAGACCTACAAGAAGGCGGTCAAGCTGACCTTCCCGAAAGGCGCCGCGCTGGCCGACCCGTCCAGGCTCTTCAACGCGAGCCTGGAGGGCAACGTGCGGCGTGCGATCGACTTCAGCGAAGGTGCCGTCCTCGACGAAGCGGCGCTGGCGGCGCTGGTGCGTGCCGCGATCGCCGCCAACCGGCCGCCGGCCCGCGGCGTCGCCCGCTGAGACGCCCACGATGAGCAACACCGCCGATCAGTTCGAGCCCGAGCTGCTGCAGCGGGTCGACGAGGTGCTGTACTACCACTGGGACCCGCTGGGCGTGGCCCGCGAGCCGGTCTCGCGGCAGGAGTACGCGGCCTTCGTTCCGGAGGTCTTCGCCGCGCTGCTCGACGATGCCGACGAGCACCGTGTCATGGAGTTGCTGTTGCTGCTCGAGTCCGAGTTCCTCGGCGTCGGCCCGCGGCCGAGCCAGGCGCGGCGTGTCGCCGAGATGCTGGTCGACTGGCGCGCGCTTCTCGAGCAGCAGTACGGCGGCACGTCGTCGTACTGAGGCCAGCGAGCGGCGCGACCGATGCACTCGCGAGACCGTCGATGAAGCCGCCGTGGCTCTACGAGGCCAGCGTTCCGGTGCTGCTGCGCTACCTCGACAGCCTGGATCGTGTCCTCGACGCGGTCGACGCGCTGCCGCCCGCGCGGGCGGCCCAGGTGCTGCACGCCCGCCTGGCGCCCGACATGCTGCCGTTCGCGCGGCAGGTCGAGACGGCCGCCTACTTCACGCTGCGCACGGCCTGCCCGCTGGCCGGGCGCGCCGTGCCGCCGTTCGTCGCCGCCGCGCCCACGCTCGCCGGCCTGCGCGAACGGGTCGAGGCCGCCCGCACGCTGCTGCGCTCGCTGGCCGCCAGCGAGTTCGCCGATGCCGGCACGCGCGTGCTGTCCGAGCATGCCGGCGAGGCCCTCGTCGAACTGCCGGCCGCGCGCTTCCTGGCCGAGTACGCGCTGCCCAACTTCTTCTTCCATCTCGGCATGGCCTACGCGATCTCGCGGCAGCAGGGCTGTGCGCTGGGCAAGGCCGCGTACGACGGCTTCCACGTCTACCCGGGGTGTTGACGCATGTACGAGACACGAAGCCAGAAGCCGCTGCCGCGCGCAGTGTTCGCCCGCCGCCTGCTGCTGCACCTGGCCATCGCGGCAGGCCTGCTGCTGGTCTCGCTGGCGGCCGGCATGATCGGCTACGTGCAGCTCGAGCAGCTGTCGTGGATGGACGCCTTCCTGAACTCGGCGATGCTGCTCGGCGGCATGGGGCCGGTCGATCCGCCGTGCACCGACGCCGGCAAGCTGTTCGCCGGCCTCTACGCGCTGTATGCCGGCCTGGTCTTCATCGTCAGCGCGGCGCTGGTCTTCACGCCCATCCTGCACCGCGTGATCCATCACTTCCACTGGAGCGAGAAGCTCTAGGCCCGCATCGATCCGAGATGATCCGCTTCCGCCCGCTGCTCGCGCAGGATCAGGACAGGCTCTGGCACTGGCTGCACGTCGCGCTCTGGGATCCGCCCCCGGCGGGGCTGCGGCCGATCGAGGTGCTGCAGTCGCCGCCGGTGCGCATCTACGCCGAGCAGTGGGGCCGGCCGACCGACGTCGGCGTGGTCGCGCAGCTCGATGGTGTGGATGCCGGTGCCTGCTGGATGCGCGTGCTGCCGGCAGGCGTGGGTCTGGCCTCGGTGGACGCGACCACGCCGCAGCTGGGCATCGCGCTGGAGCCGCCGTTCCAGCACCGTGGCCACGGGCGCGCCCTGCTGCTCGCGGCCCTGCAGGCGGCGCGGGCGGCCGGCCACGCGCGGGTCGCGCTGACGGTGCACCCGCAGAATCCCGCGCAGCACCTGTACGAACGTTGCGGCTTCCGCAAGCGCGAGATCAGGAGCGGCTTCCACCTGATGATCGCCGAGCTCGACACCGCCACCCGCTCGCCCTGAAAGGACCTGCCGTGAATGCCGCCTCCCCGATCCGCCGCCGCGCCGTGCTGGCCCGCCTGGGCGCCGTCGCAGTGGCCGCTGCCGTGCCGCTGGTGCATGCGCAGGCCATGCCGCGCATCCAGCTCGCCGAGATGGAACGGCTGTTCGCCAACCTGCGCACGCGCACTGCCTGGAACGTCGACGGGCCGCTGCTGTGGGGCTACTTCTTCTACGACGCCAGCACCGATAAGCTCGACAAGGCCGGTGCCGCGCTGGTGGCCGCGGGCTACACGCTGGTCGGCGTCGAGCAGCCGCCCGGTTCGTTGCTGTACCGGCTGCACGTGACGCGCGTCGAGGCGCACACGCCGGCCTCGCTGCACGCGAGGAACCAGGAGCTCTACGCGTTCGCCGAGAAGTTCAGCCTCGACTCCTACGACGGCATGGACGTCGGGCCGGTGCCCTGAGTTCAGCCGACCACGACTTCGCTGATCTGCAGCATCGGCTGCAGGTCGGTGTAGTTGGGGATGTCGCCGAGGATCTCCTTCGCGTGCGGCCCGAAGCCGGCCTGGAACGACTCGACGGACTCGCTGAAGATGTGGCACATCGCGACGTAGGTCGGCGCCGTGCCCGGCGCGCCGCCGGCCAGCCCCTTGTCGACGGTGTACGAGGTGCAGGCCGCCCCCATGCGCGCCTTGACCAGCGGCATGTGCTTGTCGCGGTAGTAGTCGTGGTCGAACCGCGCGCCGGGTGTTGCCGGGTACATCACGCTCACCTTGATCATGCTTGTCTCCTGTCTCGGCGAAGGCCGCCGTCGAGCGCGACATCATGCCTCGTCCCGGCCTGCGTCGGCTGGGTTATCGTCGGCCCGCCCTTGAACTCGTCCGCGCATGACTGCCGCACTGGTCCGCCGCCTGACGCCCGCCGACGCCGCCGCGCATCGGGCGCTGATGCTCGAAGCCTACGCGCTGGCGCCCGACGCGTTCACCTCCTCGGTCGCCGAACGCGAAGGCCTGCCGCTGTCGTGGTGGGCAGCGCGCATGGCCGACGGCCCCGGTGCGGCCGAGCTGGTCTGCGGCGCCTTCGCCGGCGAGACGCTGGTCGGTGCCGCCGGGCTGGCCTTCGAGCAGCGCGAGCGCACGCGGCACAAGGCCACGCTGTTCGGCATGTACGTGCGCCCCGCGGCACGCGGCCAGGGCGTGGCGCGACGCCTGGTCGAAGCGGTGCTTGCGCAGGCGCGCTCGTCGCCGCTCACCGAGCTCGTGCAGCTCACCGTCACCGAGTCGAATGCCGCGGCGGTGCAGCTGTACGCACGCTGCGGCTTCGTGCCCTTCGGCAGCGAGCCCTGCGCGGTGAAGCTGGGCGATCGCTGTGTCACCAAGCTGCACCTGTGGCAGCGCATCGTGCGGGCCGCTTGAGCCCGACGCAACCGCTTCCGCCACCATGCTCACATCACTTCCGCTGCTGGTCTGTCTCGGCGCCGGCCTGGTCGGCGGCGTGTTCTTCGCGTTCTCCAGCTTCGTGATGAAGGCGCTGGGCGGGCTGCCGGCCGAGCAGGGCGTGGCGGCGATGCAGCGCATCAACGTCGTCGTGCTGAACCCGCTGTTCCTCGGCGTCTTCGTCGGCACTGCGGTGCTGGCGCTGGTCTGCATCGTGGCCGGCTTCTTCCCCTGGGGAACGGCACGTTCGGCGCTGCTGCTCGGCGCCGGCCTCAGCTACCTGATCGGCTGCTTCGGCGTGACGGCGGCCTTCAACGTGCCGCGCAACGAACGCCTCGCGCGGCTGGACGCGGCAGGCGCGCAGGCACACGAGTTCTGGCCCCAGTACCTGCGCGAATGGCTGTTCTGGAACCACGTGCGCACGGCAGCCGCCGTCGTGTCGGCCACCTGCGCCGCACTCGCGCTGATCGACTGAGTACAGTCGGGCATGGCCAGAACCGCAATCGTCTCCGCCGTCGTCGCCGCGGCCGTCACCGCCGCGGCGTTCGTGCTGAACCCGTCGCCCGAACAGCATCGCAGCAGGATCAAGGAAGCCATCGCCGAGCGCAGCCCGATCGCCGGGGCACTGGGCATCGGCGCGCTGACCGCCTTCACCTCGACCTACCACCCGCTGGGCATCGCCTCCTACACCACCGTCGACGATCGGGTGGTCTCGGTCGGTGCGCTGGGACTGGTCTACGTGCGCCAGCCGTCCTCCGACAAGTGACGCGGCCGGCGATGAGGATCCTGGTCACCGGCAGCGCCGGCCACCTCGGCGAGGCGCTGGTGCGTCACCTGCGCGGGACGGCGCACGACGTGGTCGGCGTCGACGTGCTGCCGTCGGCGTTCACGACGCGGGTCGGCTCGATCGTCGACCGCGAGTTCGTGCGCGCCAGCATGCAGGGCGTCGACGCGGTGCTGCACGCGGCCACGCTGCACAAGCCGCACGTGGCCACACACAGCCGGCAGGCCTTCGTCGACACCAACATCACCGGCACCCTGAACCTGCTCGAGGAGGCCAGCGCCGCACGGGTTGGTTCCTTCGTCTTCACCAGCACGACCAGCGCCTTCGGCGACGCGCTGACACCTCCGGCCGGCGCGCCGGCGGCCTGGATCACCGAAGCCGTGGCGGCGCAGCCGAAGAACATCTACGGCGCGACCAAGACCGCGGCGGAGGACCTCTGCCAGCTGTTCGCGCGCAACCACGGCCTGGCCTGCGTGGTGCTGCGCACCTCGCGCTTCTTCCCCGAGGACGACGACGACCCGCGGGCGCTGGCCGCGCTGGCCGACGCCAACATCAAGGCCAACGAGTTCCTGCACCGGCGCGTCGACGTGGCCGACGTGGTCTCGGCCCACCTGCGTGCGCTGGAGATGGCACCGCAGCTGCGCTTCGACAAGTTCATCGTCAGCGCCACCACGCCGTTCACGCCGGCTGACCTCGGCGCCCTGCGCGACGATGCCGCGGCGGTCATCGCGCGCCATGCGCCCGGTTTCGAAGCGGTCTACGTGGCCCGCGGCTGGTCGGCGCCGGCCTCGATCGACCGCGTCTACGTCAACGAACGGGCGCGCCGCGTGCTCGGCTGGGAGCCGGTGCACGACTTCGGCCGGCTGCTGCGCCAGCTCGAACGCGGCGAAGACCCGCGCAGCGAACTGGCCCGCGCCATCGGCGCCAAGGGCTACCACCGCGGCCGGCCGGCCATCGGCCTGGAGTCGCCCGACCAGCCGGACGTGCTGCGCCTGATCGACGAGCTCGACGCCTACCAGAAGCCGCTGTACCCGGCCGAGAGCCACCACGGCATCGACCTCGCCGCGCTGCTGCGGCCGCAGGTGCTGTTCGCCGTCGCGCGCGACGGCGACGGCCACGCGGTGGGCTGCGGCGCCGTGGTGCTGGAGCCGGGCTACGGCGAGCTCAAGCGCATGTACACCCTGCCCTCGCACCGCGGCCAGGGCATCGCGCGCCGGCTGCTGGGCTTCCTCGAGGTGCAGGCGCGCTCGCGCGGCTGCACCCGCTTCGCGCTCGAGACCGGCTACCTGCAGCCCGAGGCGATCGCGCTCTACGCACGCTGCGGCTACCGGCACTGCGGGCCGTTCGGCGACTATGCCGAAGACCCGAACAGCGTCTTCATGTGCAAGGACGCCGGCTGAGCTCCGCGGGGCGCACGCCTCAGCGCTTCGCGGCGCGCTTCTTGGCCGGCTGCGCCGCCTCGGTGGGCCAGCCGAACGACGCGACCAGCACCGTGCGGATCCTGTTCTTGGTGGCCTTCGCCGGTGCATCGGCCTGCGACGGCGCCGGCTTGTTGGCGGCGAGCGGGGTGATCGGCGGGGTGGGCGTGGCGATCGGCAAGTTCAGGTCCAAGGTGAGGCGCGACGAGGTCGGGAAGGCCGCGATTGTAGGGGTCGCCCGATGGGTGTCTTGCAGCGCCGCGGCGGGCTCGTGCACACTGCGGCCCCTCCCACGAGCACAGGCATGAACATCGTCACCGCCGGTACGCTCCGGCTCGAGCCGCAGACCGCCGCCCATGCGGACGAGATGTTCGTCGTGCTCTCCGATCCGGCGATCTACGAGTACGAGAACGAACCGCCGCAGTCGCTCGCCGGCCTGCGCGAACGTTTCGCCGAACTGGAGTCGCGGCGCTCGCCGAACGGCCGCGAGCAGTGGCTCAACTGGGTGATCCGCCTGCCCGACGGCCGCCTGGCCGGCTACGTGCAGGCTACCGTGCACCCCGACCGCCGCGCCAGCATCGCCTACGAGCTGAACAGCGCCTACTGGGGGCGCGGGCTGGCCCGCCAGGCCGTCGAGGCGATGATCGGCGAGCTGGCGCTGCACCACGACGTGCAGCGTGTGACGGCGGTGCTCAAGCAGGTCAACCAGCGTTCGCTGCGGCTGCTGCAGCGGCTGGGCTTCGACGCCGGGCAGCGGCGCGCTGCTCGCGCAGGCGGACATCGAGAAGGATGAGTTCTTCATGGTCCGCGAGCTGGCGCCGGCCGCGCCGCACTGACGGGCGCGCCGACCGCGCTAAGCTCGCGCCACCGCGGCTGACCGGAGCGCCCCATGGCCCAGCAAGAACTTCGCATCGTCCTGTCGTTTTCCCACGAAGACCAGACCTGGCTCCGCCTGTCGTCGATTCAGGTGCCCCGCTTCTTCGACAGCCACGCCGTCGCGCCGGCCAGCGGCGACGCGCTGCGCATCGGCGGCCGGCAGTTCATCGTGCAGGGCCGCATCTGGGAGCACGACGGCCTGCAGCCGACGCTGCGCCTGCTGCTCAGCAGCAGCCACGCCGAGAGCGACACGGTGTTCGGCTGAGCCGGCGGTGAACCTGAACACTGCACGGGTCTTCGTGCGCGACATCGCCCGTGCGCGCGAGTTCTACGGCGTCACGCTCGGGCTGCGCCTGCGCCCCGGTGGCGGCAGCAGCCACTGCGTGTTCGACGCCGGCAACTGCGAGCTGGTGATCGAGGCGGTCGCCGACGGATGCACCGGCAGACGAGCAGGCGCGGGTCGGCCGTTTCACCGGGCTGTCGTTCCTGGTGCCCAGCGTGCATGTCGCGCACCAGGACCTGGTCGGCAAGGGCGTGCGCTTCACCGGCCCGCCGGAGCGCCAGTTCTGGGGCGGCGTGCTCGCCACCTTCAGCGACCCGGACGGCAACCAGCTGCAGATCGTGCATCGCAGCCCGAACTGACCGGCGATGACCGAGGCCTTCGAGCAAGCGCCGCAGCGCGTGCTGCGCCTGGCCGCGGTGCTCTATCTCGCGATCATCGTGCTCGGCCTGTTCGGCGAGGCCGCCGTGCGCGGCACGCTGCTGGTGCCGGGCGACGCCCACGCCACTGTCGAGAACCTGCGCCAGTCGCCGGGGCTGTGGCGGCTGGGCCTCGCCGGCGACCTGCTGATGCACCTGCTCGACCTGCCGGTGATGCTGGTCCTCTACGCGCTGCTGCGGCCAGTGAACCGTGGCCTCGCGCTGCTGGCGACGCTGGCCAACCTCGTGCAGACCGCGGTGCTCGCGACCAACAAGCTGACGCTGGTCGTGCCGCTGCTGCTGATCGCCCCCGACGGCCCCGGCAGCGGGCTGCCCGCGGCCCAGCTGGACAGCCTGGTGCGCCTGTCCATCCGGGCCCATGGCCACGGCTTCGCGATCGGCCTGGTCTTCTTCGGCGTGGCCTGCCTGCTGCGCGGCCAGTTGATCGGCGACTCGGGCTTCCTGCCGAAGTGGCTCGGCCTGCTGCTGCAACTGGCCGGCCTGGCCTACCTCGTCAACAGCTTCGCGCTGCTGCTGGCGCCTTCGCTGGCCGAGGCCCTGTTCCCCGCCGTGCTGCTGCCCGCCTTCGTCGGCGAGCTGGCGCTGTGCCTGTGGCTGCTGCTGCGTGGCGTCGACCTGCCGCGCTGGCGGCAACGCGTGCAGGCGAGCGCGCAGGCCGCGGCGTCGCGCTGACGGTGCCAGCTGCCGTGCGGCGAGAATCGGGCCTGTCCCGCATCCGCCGAGGCCGCACACCATGCACGACATCTCCTGGCTCCTGTTCATCGTCGCCTCGCTGGTGATCATCGTCACGCCCGGCCAGGACATGATCCTGGTCATGTCGCGCTCGATCGCCCAGGGTGCTGCGGCCGGCGTGGCCACCGCGGCCGGCGTCAGCGTCGGCCTGGTCGGCCACACGCTGCTGGCCACGCTGGGCCTGGGGGCGATCCTGCGCGCCTCCGACTGGCTGTTCATGGCGCTGAAGCTGGCCGGCGCGGCCTACCTGGTCTGGCTCGGCGTGCAACTGCTGCGCACACGCTCGCACAGGCTGGACGTGGCGGCCAACGCACCGCGCCCGCTGCTGCGGCTGTTCCTCGACGGCGCGCTGTCCAACCTGGCCAACCCGAAGATCGCCGTCTTCTACTTCGCCTTCCTGCCGCAGTTCGTGCCGCCCGGTTCGGCGCACCCGACGCTGGCGGTGCTGGTGCTCGGTCTGCTGTTCGCGGCGCTGACCTTCCTCGTCAAGGGCCCGGTCGGGCTGGGCGCCGGCCTGCTGTCGGCCTGGCTGCGCGCACGCCCCGCGGCACTGGCCTGGCTGTACCGCGCCAGCGGCGTGGTGCTGATCGGCCTCGGCCTGCGGCTGGCGCTGGAGCGCCGCGGCTGAACGCGGCGAACGCGCGGTGCTTGCCAAGGCCGTCAAGCTGGGCGAAGCTCGGCCCCACAACCACCCACGACATCACCGAGGAGACCCGATGAAAGCGCTCACCAGGCTGCTGCCACTGATGTTCGCCGCCGCGTCGGCCGCCGCACAGTCCGCCGACGTCAACGTGCTGACGGCCTGGTACGGCCAGTCCTGCGGTGCGGCGCACGGCAACGTCACCGCGCACGTCAAGTCGCGCTGCGACGGCCGGCCGACCTGCCAGTACGGCGTCGATGCCGGCACGCTGGGCGACCCGGCCCCGGGCTGCCCGAAGAACATGGTGGTGGTGTATCGCCTGCACCAACCAGCCCGGCGTGCGGCTCGGCCAGATCATCGGCGAGGCCAACGGCAAGACACTCGTGCTGTCCTGCGTCGCGGGCCAGGCGCAGCAGTAGTGCGCCGGGCCTCGCTCTTCGCGCTGCTGTTCGCGGTCGCCGCCGGCGCCGTGCAGGCGCAGACGCTGTACCGTTGCGGCAACACCTACAGCCAGATCCCCTGTGCACCCGATGCCGTACCGAAGCAGGGCCGCGCCGACACACCGGCCGACAAGTCCGGCGGCCCGCAGGGCTACGAGCTGTGCGCCAGCCATGCGCCGACGGCGATCGAGACGCCCGAGCCGCAGAGCGCACGCGTGCAGCAGGTCGGGCTGCGCAAGGCCGAGGTGATCCAGTACGCCGACAAGCCGGTGGCCGCGCACCGCTACGACCTGAGCGTCGACGCGAAGACGCCCTTCGGCGTGTTCTCCGGGCCGCAGCCCTACTCCTGCTGGGTCAGCGAAGACCAGCGGCGCGTGCTGCAGTTCGCGCCGCGGCGGCGCTGAGCCCCGCCCGCATGCCGAGCCCCTCTGCGCCCGAGCCGTGCCCCGGCGCCGGCGTCCGCGCGGCGGCGGCCGTGCTGAGCGTCGGCCTGCTCGGCGGCTGTGCCGCGGCGCCGGTCCGCGACGCCGCGCTGCACCGCGCGCTGCAGGGCACCTGGTGCAACTCGAACGACGGCGGCCGCAGCTGCTGGGCCTGGGACGAGTTCGACGACCAGGGCCGCTTCAGCGCCTGCGGCCGCACCGACGACGACCCGCGGCCGTTCGCCGGCAGCGGCCGCGTCAGCGTCACCGGCCAGCGCATGTGCTACGTCGTCGAGACGGCCAGCGGCAGCTTCTGGCTGCAGCCCGGCCAGCGCTACTGCACCGACATCGTCGCCATCGACGAGGCTCGCCACCGCTACCGCGACATCGACAGCGGCGCGGAGTTCACGCTGTACCGCCGCGACCGCGAGCAGCGGCGCTGCCCCTGAGCAGCGGCACCACACGATGCCCGCCTTCATCGTTCTCGCCGGCAGCGACGCCGATCGGCTCGAGCGCGCTGGAGCTCGGTGACCGCGCCGTCGGCGTCGCGGCCGGGCGCTTCGTGCCCGTGCCGGCCTATGCGGCGGTCCAGGCCGAGGTGGTCGCCACGCAGCATGGCTCGCAGGTGGGGCTGGGCCTGCGCGTGCTGCGCCCCGACGGCCGCCTGCTCGCCGGCGACGGCAGCGTGCAGCTGATCGACTACTCGGCCGAGCTCGGCGCCGATGCGCTCGAGCTGCACGTCATCGGCATCGATGCCGCGCAGTACGACGATTGGCCGGCCACGCAGGCCACCGCCTTCGCCCCCACCCAGGCCCTGGACGGCTGAACCGTCCGCACTCACCGGAGGAACCCATGCCCAAAGGCTACTGGATCGCACGCGTGGACGTCGCCGATCCCGAACAGTACAAGGCCTACGTGGCCGCCAATGCCAAGCCGCTGGCGGCCCACGGCGGCCGTTTCCTGGTGCGCGGCGGCGCCTTCGAGAACCCCGAGGGCAACTCGCGCAGCCGCAACGTGGTGGTCGAGTTCCCTTCGCACCAGGCGGCGCTGGACTGCTGGAACTCGCCGGACTACCAGGCCGCGATCAAGCTGCGCCAGCCGGTCTCGACGGTCGACATGGTGATCGTCGAGGGCTACGGCGGGCCGCAGCCCGGCTGAGCCGGAACAGAGGACGACGGCGCCTGCCGCAGTACCATCGCGCGCATGAACCCGCCACCTAACCCCGGCCATGAGCGCATGGCCGATCGTGAGCTGGTCACCTCGCGGGTGATCGCGGCGCCGCGGGCGCGTGTGTGGCGTGCCTTCGCCGACCCGGCGCTGCTGGCGCGCTGGTGGGGCCCGGCCGGGTTCAGCAACAGCTTCGAGTCCTTCGATCTGCGCGTCGGTGGCGCCTGGCGCTTCGTCATGCACGGGCCGGACGGCACGGACCATCCGAACCAGTGCCAGTTCACCGAGGTGCTCGATCAGCAGCGCATCGTCTTCGACCACCTGTCGACGCCGCGCTTCGAGATGACGCTGACCTTCACCGACCACGGCGAGCGCACGGCGCTGGGCTGGCGCCAGCGCTTCGCGACGGCCGAGGACTGCCGCCGCATCGCGCCGCTGGCGGCGCCGGCCAACGAGCAGAACCTCGACCGCCTGGCCGCGCTGCTGCACGCGACCGCCTGAGCCGCCGGGGCACGCCCGGGCCGAGGCTCCCCCCAGCCACTGCGCCTGCATGTGCAGTGGCCTTCGCCAGGCGAGCAAGCGCGCGCAGGCGCGCTTGCACGTCCCGGCTCAGCCCAGGTCCTTCTGCTTCTCGACGATGCGCGAGACGATGCCGTAGTCGACCGCCTCGGGCGCGCTCATCCAGAAGTCGCGTTCCATGTCGGACACCACCTTGTCGTAGGGCCGGCCGGTCTGCGCGGCGATCACGCGGGCGATGCGTTCGCGCGTGCGCAGGATCTCCTTGGCCTGGATCGCGATGTCGGTGGCCTGGCCGCCGGCGCCGCCGGCAGGCTGGTGGATCATGAAGCGCGTGTTGGGCAGGCAGACGCGGCGCTCCTTCGGCGGCGCGAGGAAGATGTGCGCGCCGGCGCTGGCCACCCAGCCGCTGCCGACGGTGGTGACGGGCGCGCGCACGAAGCGGATCATGTCGTGGATCGCGTCGCCCGACTCGACGTGGCCGCCGGGCGAGGAGATCAGCATCGTGATCGGTGCGTCGGACTCCTCCGACAGCGCCAGCAGGCGCCGGCAGGTGGCCAGCGCGAGCTTGTCGTCGATCTCGCCGAACACCAGCACGTAGCGCGACTTGAAGGCGAGCTGCTCCTCCAGGCGGCCGGCGGCAGCGGCTTCGGGCTTCTTGGTGTCGTCGTCGGCGGCGAGACGGTGATTCATGGTGTTCTCCTGGGCAGGCAAGGGTTCGGGATGGGGTGATTCTGGCCCAGCCGGCGCACCGGCCGGCGGCAGGGGTGATCAGGCCTTGCCGCCATGCTCGTTGACGAAGCGGCGGTCGATGCGGTCCTTCCAGTGCCACACCCAGCGCCCCTGCGCCGACAGGCCGCCCCAGCTGGCGATCGCATAACGCTCGCCGCAGGCCAGCAGGTTCAGCGCGCGCGGCTGCGGCGTCCAGGCCTCGAGCTGGCCGCCGGCGAGGAAACGCCGCAGGTTCAGCGCCAGCGCCGCGCCGGCGCGCAGCGCGTAGACGCCGCTGCGCGGCCGTGGCGCATCCGGCCGCGAGGCCACGTCGCCGGCGGCGAAGACCTCGGCGTGCGAGCGGCTCTGCAGCGTCGGCGTGGTGGCGACGAAGCCCTGGCCGTCCAGCGCCAGGCCGCTGTACTGCAGCCACGCCGGCGCCAGTGCCGGCAAGGCGAGAACCGCGGCGTCGCAGGCCACGCGCGTGCCGCGGCCGAGCAGCACCTGGGTGGCGCTGATCTCGACGCAGCGGTCCTCCAGCACCGTGACCTTGCGCTGCTTCAGCGCCGCGGTCGCCCGCTGCTGGACGGTGGCCGGGTAGTCGGGCAGCGGCGGCGTGCCGCCGGTCACCAGGCTGACGCGCGAACGGTCGCCGAGCCGGTGGTGCATGGCCAGCGCCAGTTCGACGCCGGCCGCCCCGCCGCCGACCACCACGACACACAGCGGCTTCGCCTCGGCGAGCTCCAGCATGCGCTCCCACAACTGCACGAAGCCCTCGATCGGCCGCACGAACAGGCCATGCTCGCGCGCGCCCGCGATCACGTCGCGGTCCTGCGTCGCGCCGACGTCGAGGCTGAGGGCGTCGTAGGCCAGCGTGCGGCCATCGGCCAGCGTGACGCTGCGCGCCGCCGCGTCGAGCGCGATCGCGTGGGACTGCAGCAGCCGCACGCCGGCACGCTCGGCCAGCGGCAGCAGCGGCACGCTGCACTGCGAGCGTGTGTAGTGGCCGGCGACGACCCCCGGCACCATGCCCGAGTAGGTCAGCGTCGGCCAGGGCGTGACCAGCGTCGCCTCGGCGCCGGGCAGCGCCTCGGTGACGAACGCACGCAGCACCTGCAGGTGCGCGTGCCCCCCGCCGAGCAGCAGCAGGCGCTTCAAGGTGCGAGGACCAGGTCGGCCACGTGGGCGATGCTGTGGCCGTGAGTGTTGTCGGCATCGGCGCCGATGGCGACGCCGACGATGGCCGGGACTTGCGTGCTCTCCTGGCCGAACAGGCGCAGGAAGTCGGCGCCGACGTCGCGCCGCTCGTCGACCCAGCGCCTGGCCTTCGCCTCGCCCGTCTGCAGCACCAGGTAGCGCACGCGGTGCGTGAAGGCGTTGTCGAGCATCGTGCCGGCGGGCAGCAGGCGGTCCCAGACGTAGCAGACCGTCGCCGCCGGCAGCGGCTCGTGGCTGGCGGCCCGCGCGATGCGCATGATCTGCCGCTCGACGATGCCGATCTGCTCGAGCGCCAGGTCGAAGAACACGCAGACCTTGACCGCGGTGTCGTCGCCGTTCTTGATGCGCAGGTCGGACTCGGCGACGAACTCGTCGACGCGCCACGACCACGACAGCGTCAGCGCGGTGCCGTCGATGCGCAGCGGATGCACCAGGTTGCCGTAGGACGAATCGGCCTCGATGCGCATCGCGCGCCGGCCGTCGTGCTCGACCAGCACGAAGCGCGTGAACGGCTTCTTCTGGTTCGGCAGTCCGGCCAGGTGCCAGGGCGGCGCCAGCGTGCCGCCGCTGGTGCTCCAGGGCTGCAGCAGCTGCACCTCGGCGCGTGCCGCGGCGGCCGCTGCGCAGCACAGCAGCAGCATCGCTCGCACGATCGTCGCTCGCATGGGCCAATCGTAGTTCAGTCGCGCCGGATCAGCCGCGGCGCCAGGCGTGGTACTTCGCCACCCAGGCCAGCAGCGCCGCCGGCTGGTGGTTGCGCTTCCATTCGCCGGCGGCGTACTTGTTCGCTTCGGCCATCGTCGGGTAGGTGTGGATGGTGCCGAGGATCTTGTTCAGGCCCAGGCCGTGACGCATCGCCAGCACGTACTCGGCGAGCAGGTCGCCGGCATGTGCGCCGACGATGGTGACGCCGAGGATGCGGTCCTTGCCTGGCACGGTCAGCACCTTGACGAAGCCGCGAGCGGCACTGTCGGCAATGGCACGGTCGAGTTCGCCGATGTCGTAGCGTGTCACCTCGAAGGCGATGCCCTTCTCCTTCGCCTCCTGCTCGTTGAGGCCGACCCGTGCCACCTCCGGGTCGACGAAGGTCGCCCAGGGGATCACCGCGTAGTCGGCCTTGAACCTGCGCAAGGTCCCGAACAGCGCATTGACCGAGGCATACCAGGCCTGGTGCGCGCCGACATGGGTGAACTGGTAGGGCCCGGCCACGTCGCCGGCGGCGAGGATGTTCGGGTAGACCGTCTCCAGGTACTCGTTGGTCGCGATCGTGCGATCGGCAGGAATGCCCAGTTCCTCCAGGCCGAAGCCCTTCAGCCGCGCCACCCGCCCGACGGCGCACAGCAGCTGGTCGAACTCGAGGCGCTGCTCGGCGCCGGCATGCTCGACGACGATGAAGCGGCGCTCCCCCTCACGTTCACAACGCAGTGCCTTCTGCGCGGTCAGCACACGCACGCCGTCGCGTTCCAGCGACTCGCGCACGCCCTGCGAGACCTCCTCGTCCTCGCGCAGCATCAGGCGTGGTGCCATCTCGACCTGCGTGACCTGCGAACCCAGCCGTGCGAAGGCCTGCGCGAGCTCGCAGCCGATCGGGCCGCCGCCGAGCACCAGCAGCCGCCGCGGCAGCTCGCGCAGGCCCCACAGCGTGTCGCTGGTCAGGCAGCCGATCTCCTGCAGCCCGGGCAGCGGCGGCACGAAGGGCTCGGCACCGGTGGCGATCACGATGCTGCGTGTGGCCAGCGTCTGCGTCGTGCCGTCGTCACGCGTGATCTCGACCGTCCACGGGCTGGTGATCTTCGCGCTGCCGAGCACCACGTCGACGCCCAGACCGGTGTAGCGCTCGACCGAATCGTGCGGCTCGATCTCGCGCACCACCTGCGCGACACGTTCCATCACCTGGGCGAAGTCGACCGTCGCGCTGGCGCCGGCGATGCCGTACTTCGCCGACTCGCGCATCTGCTGCAGCAGCGTCGCGCTGCGGATCAGCGCCTTGCTCGGCACGCAGCCGTAGTTCAGGCAGTCGCCACCCATCTTGTGGCGCTCGACCAGGGTCACCTTCGCCTTCACCACCGCCGCGATGTAGCTGGTCACCAGCCCGGCCGCGCCGGCGCCGATGACGACCAGGTTGCGGTCGAAGCGCTTCGGCTTCAGGTGCGCCCAGCGGGCGTAGACCTGGCGCGCCCTGACCGCATCGACCAGCTTCTTGGCGACCAGTGGGAACAGGCCGAGCAGCACGAAGGCGCCGAGCAGCCCCGGCGACAGGATGCCCTGCAGCGAGTCGATCTTCGCCAGCTGCGTGCCGGCGTTCACGTAGACGATCGTGCCGGCCAGCATGCCGAGCTGGCTGACCCAGTAGAAGGTCCAGGCCTTCATCTTCGTCAGGCCGATGAGCAGATTAAGGCAGCAGGGGAATCAGCGGAATCAGGCGCAAGGTGAAGAGGTAGAAGCCCCGTCGCTGGTGATGCCCTGTCGACATCCGACAAGCATGCGCCGAATCGCGCCTGACGCCGTCGGCGCAGCAGGTGGCGCGAGGCCCAGGAACGCGAGCAGTAGCGCCGATCGGCGGACGCAAAGGAGACCACGATGGTCCCGTGACCAGCGCCCGAACAAGCGCGCCGCCCGCCAGCGAGATCATCGCCCCGACGGGCAGAGCCAGGGCAAAGACAATCGCATACGTACCAGCGCGTAGAGGCGGCGATGACCGAGCGCCGGCCGCTGCGCATACAACTCGGCGAACTCCGGCCGGCGTGCTGCAGGTACTCGAGGCTGAAGAAGCGCCCGAGGTCGAGTGCGAAGAACAGCCGCGATCAGCACGATCACGCCGAGCACGAGCATCACTTGGCGGCGGTTCATCGGTCGTTCCTCGGTCGGGTTAATCGGTCGGTTCCTCGAGCCGGATCATCGCCGCCCCGGGTGGCACGTCGTGCGCGTCGTGCGTCACCAGCAGCGCGGGCACCTGCTGCGCGCGCAGGCGCTCGAACACGAAGGCGCGGAAGCGCTGGCGCAAGGCCATGTCCAGGCGCGAGAACGGTTCGTCGAGCAGCAGCGCCTGCGGCCGCGCCAGCAGCGCGCGCAGCACCGACACCCTTGCGCGCTGGCCGCCCGACAGCGTGTGCGGCCAGCGCTCGCCGTAGCCGGCCAGGCCGGCGCTGGCCAGCGCCGCTTCGGCCTCGGCACGGCGCTGCCCCGCCGCACCGGTCGGCAGCGCGAACAGCAGGTTCTCCAGCACCGTCAGGTGCGGGAACAGCAGGTCGTCCTGGAACAGGATGCCGATGCGGCGCTGCGCGGTGGGCAGCTCGGTGACGTCGCGGCCGGCCAGGCGCACGCGGCCGCCCGCGCTCAGCCCGGGCGCCAGCGTGCCGCACAGGCAGGCCAGCAGCGAGGACTTGCCCGAGCCGCTCTCGCCCATCACCACCAGCACTTCGCCCGCGGCGATGCATGCCGACAGGCCGTCGATCAGCGTGCGCTGCGGCGTGGCGATGAGTGATGCCGTCGAGCTCCAGCATCAGGCGCTCTCCAGGCCCAGCCGGTGCGATGGCCGGCGCCCCAGCCACCACGCCGCGGCGAAGGCCAGGCCGGGCAGCAGCGCCTGCAGCAGCGCATAGGCGGCCAGCAGCGTGCGCTGGCCGCCCGAGGCCAGCGTCAGCGCCTCGGTGGTGACGGTGGCGTGGCGCCCGGCGCCGACGAACTGCGTGCTCAGGTACTGCGCGACGCTGACGGCGACGCCGACGGCCAGCGCCGCGGCGATCGGCGCGATCAGCATCGGCCACTTGATGCGCAGCAGGAAGGCGGCCCGCGAGCGCCCCAGCGCCCGTGCGGTCTGCTCGTAGCGTGCATCGAAGCCACGGTAGGCCGGCGCCAGCGCGACCAGCGCATAGGGCGCGGTGAACAGGCTGTGCGCCAGCCACAGGCCGGCGAGGCTGCCGTCCAGGCGCAGATGCAGCATCAGCTGGTACAGGCCGGCGACCAGCAGCACGCCGGGTACCAGCATGGTGGCGAAGACCAGCGGCGCGGCGCGGCGGTCCCAGTCGGCCGGCGTGCTCTCCATCCAGGCCACCGCGAGCAGCACGCCGGTCAGCGCCGCGGCCAGGGCCAGGCCGGTGGTGTTCAGCAGCACCGGCAGGCTGCCCGCCACCGCCTGCCATGCCTCGGCCGAGACCGCCTGCGGCCACAGCGACGGGAAGCTCCACACGCTGGCCAGCGACACGAAGGCCAGCAGCGCCAGTACGCCGCCGTAGACACCGCCGAGCGCGGCGAGCAGCGGCGTCACGACCCACGAGGCGCCGTGTGATCGAGTGCGGTCGCCGCGCAGCTGGCGCGCGCGCAGCAGGGGACGCAGCAGGCGCAGCGCGGCCATCACGAGCAGCGCGCCGGCAGCGACCACCAGGGCGACCAGCAGCGCCGCCGCCGCACCCTGCGCGTTGCTCTGCGCATCGGCATCGAGCAGCCAGGCCCAGGCCAGCTGCGCCAGCGTCGGCGGCCGCGTCGGGCCGAGCACCAGGGCCATGTCGACCACGCTGGCGCCGTAGGCCCAGACCGCCAGCAGCGGCAGCGCCAGGCGCGGCAGCAGCTGCGGCCACAGCACACGCCACCAGACGCTGGCCGACGCGTAACCCATGGCCTGGGCGGCCTGCAGTTGCAGCCGCAGTTGCGCCGCCTGCGCCGGCGGGCGCAGCAGCGCAGCGATGCTCCACAGCAGGAAGGGCAGCTCCTTGCAGACCAGGCCGGCGATCAGGGCCAGGCCCAGCGGGTCGTGCACGGTCGACCAGTCCGGCGGCGCGTCCCAGCCGGCCAGCGGCGCGGCCAGGCGCAACAGCAGCCCGCTGGGCATGACCAGCAGCGCGAAGCCGACCGCAAAGGCCGCGTGCGGCACGGCCAGCAGCGCGCCGAGCACTCGCTCGAGGCGCGCCCACGCGGTCGTGCCGTAGCGATGCGTGACGATCAGCAGCGCGAGGGCCAGCGACAGCGCCGTCGCCGCCGCACCGACCCAGACCGACAAGGCCAGCGCCGGGACCAGCGCCGGGTCGGCGAACAGCCGCGACCACGCCGCGCTGTCGGCTGCACCCTGCAGGGCCAGCGCCAGCGCGCCGAGCAGCGGCAGCGCGAACAGCGCGGCCGGCCCCCACCAGGCGCGGCCGGCCGCCGCGCTCACTGGCCGTGGCGGCGCGCCCATTCGCGCTCGATCACCTCGACCCAGCTCGCATGCGGCTCGGGCAGCACCGGCGCGCCCTGCTGCATCGCGCCGGCTGCGCTGCCTTGCGCGAACAAGGCCTTGTCGGCAGCCGACAGCCGGTCGAGCGCGAGCACCGTCGGGTCGCCCCAGTGACGGATGTCGGCCTTGCGCGCCTGCGCCAGCGGCGACTGCAGGAAGTCGATCACCACCTGCGCACCCTTCTTGGCGCGCGCGTTGAACGGGATGGCGAGGAAATGCGTGTTGCCGATCGTGCCGCCGGCATGCTGCCAACTCACGACCGTGTCGGGTAGCCGCTTCGCAGCGATCTCGTTGGCCGCCTCGTTGGGGTTGAAGGTCAGCGTGATGAAGAGTTCGCCGTCGGCCAGCATCTGCCGCATCACCGCGTTGCTGGCCGGGAACTGCCTGCCCGCACGCCACAGCAGCGGGTGCAAGGCATCGAGCGTACGCCACAGCGGTGTCAGCAGCACCGCGGCATCGGACGGCACCGGCCTGTAGAACGGCTGGCGATCGCTCGCCACCTCCAGCAGCACCTGCTTCAGGAAGGTGGTGCCGTGGAAGTTGGGTGGCTTCGGGTAGCTGAAGCGACCGGGGTTCTGCTTCGCGAACTCGATCAGCTCGGCCAGGCTCTTCGGCGGCTGCACGACGCGCTTGCCGTCGCCGTAGAAAGTGAACTGCGCCATGCCCCAGGCGGCCTCGAACCCCTCGACCGGCTCGGAGAAGTCGATGCGCGTGGTCGGCTTGCCGGCAACGTCGATCCACCTGAAGTTCGGCAGTGCCTCGGCGAACGGACCGTAGAGCAGGCCCTCGCGCTTCATCGCCAGGAAGTTCTCGCCGTTGATCCAGCCCATGTCGGCACTGCCATCGCTGCTGCGGCCGGCGGCCTTCTCGGCGCGCACACGCTTGACCAGTTCGGCGGTGTCGCCGAGCTTGACATGTTCCAGCCTGATGCCATGGCGCGTGGCCACCTCGCCGGCCACCCACTGCAGGTAGGCGTTGACCCGTTCGCTGCCGGCCCAGGCGTTGAAGTAGACCGTCTGGCCGCGCGCGGCACGCACGGTGCGCTCCCAGTCGGCCGGGTCGGCGGCACGCGCGGCGGGAAGCCACGGCGCCAGCAAGGCGGCGGCGATCAGGGGGCGGCGGGACAGTGGCGGCAGGCTCATCGGCAGGGTCTGTTCACGCGGCGGGCGCGACGCAGTGTATCGGCCAGAATGCCGCATGCCTCCTGCGCTGCGCCGCGACGACGCCTGGTACCACGCCCGCCTGGCGCCGCCGCGCGGGCCGGTGCGCGTCGTCATCGACACCGATGCCGCCAACGAGATCGACGATGCGTTCGCGCTGGCCTGGGCGCTGCGTGTGCCGCAGCGGCTGCGGGTCGAAGGTGTGTATGCCGCACCCTGGTCGTTCGCGCACCGGCGCGCCGAGATGAAGCTGCAGCAGCACCGCCAGTTCGACCCGCCCGGCATCGGCATGGAGCGCAGCCTGGAGGAGATTCACGCGGTGTTCACCGCGCTGGGCATGGCCGAGGGCGGGCGCGTGCGGCGCGGCTCGACGCGCTACCTGCGCTCACTCGATGCGCCGGAGCCCAGCGAGGCCAGCGCGCACCTGATCGCCACCGCGATGGCGATGCCGGCGGACGAACCGCTGTACGTGGTCGCGATCGGCTGCGCCACCAACATCGCCAACGCGCTGCTGATCGAGCCGGCGATCGCCGAGCGCATCGTCGTGGTCTGGACCAGCGGCTACCCTTCGCACGCGCCGCAGGTCAACGACTCGTTCAACCTCGAACAGGACCTGCTGGCCTCGCAGTGGCTGCTCGACAGCGGCGTGCCGCATGTCTACCTGCCGGGCTTCCAGGTCGGCGCGCAGCTGCGCCTGTCGCTGCCCGAGATGGAGCGCTGGGTGCAGGGCCGCGGCGCGATCGGCGCGCACCTGTTCGATCTCTACACCCACAACCCGCTGTGGCCGCTGCTGGGCATCGACAGCTTCGAGGCGCATTCCTGGGTCATCTGGGACATCATCAACATCGCCTGGCTGGTCGAGCCGGCCTGGGTGCCCAGCAGCATCGTGCGCACGCCGCGCCTGGGCGTGGACCGGCGCTGGATCGCCGATGCCACGCGCCACCCGATGCGGGAAGCCCATGCCGTGCAGCGCGATGCGATCTTCCGCGCCTTCTTCGAGACATTGCCGCCGCCCACGGCAGTGAAGTGATCAACCGGCGTCACGAACAAGCCAATCCGATCATTTCGCGCCGCGTTATCGGGCCAAGTTCTTGGGGGATGAGCCGGCTCGGTGCACTGCGGGGGCCGATCTCGTGCATTTCCGACGCGAGTGCAGGGCGATTCCAGGGCACCATGCGCGTTGCCTGAGCCGCACCGACCTCACCGCATGCCCGTCGACGCGTCCGCTGCCGAACCGCCGCCATCGCCTGGTCGCTGGCTGGCACCGGTCGTCCTGCTGTCGGGCCTGCTGCTGACCGCGGCGTTCGGCCTGTGGTCGTGGCAGCGCGAAGTGGGCGAGCAGCGCGCCCAGTTCGAGCGACGCGTCGACCGCTTCACCCAGGCGCTCAGCGGGCGGGTGCAGGCCTACATCGACAGCCTGCCCGGCCTGCGCGTGCTCGACGCCTCCGACGCGGTGCTCAACGATGCCGAGTTCGCGCAGTACGTCGAGGCCAGTTCGCTGCCGCGGCGTTTTCCCGGGCTGGCGCTGACCTTCGTCGCCGAACGTGTGTACGCGGACCAGCGCGAGCGCTTCGTCGCCTCGGTGCGCGAGGACCGCACCCGCTGGACCGGCGGCCACCCCGACTTCGACATCCGTCCGGGCGGCGAGCGGCCGGAGCACATGGTGATCCGCCACGTGCACCCGCCCGACCCGCAGACCGCCGGCTACGACCTCTACGATCCCGCGCAGTCCTACCGCATCGCGGTCGACGCGGCGCTGCGCAGCGGCGGCTACGTGGCCACCGGGCCGATCATGCTGGCGCGCAACCGCAGCGGCCCGCGTGACCCGGCGCTGACCAGCGTGGTGGTCCGCGCCGGCACCTACGAGACCGTGCTGCCGCCGGCCACCGAGGAAGAACGGCTGCGCCTGGCCAAGGGCGTGGTCGGCATCGCGATGCGCACCAGCGAGCTGGTGCGCAGCAGCATCCCGTCGGAGCTGCAGGACTTTCTCCACGTGCGCATCAGCGATCCGCAGGCCCGCGCCGCCGGCGAGCCGGCCCAGGTGTTCGACAGCGACTGGGCAGCGCCCGGCTCACGTTCGGCCGACGGGCCGACGCAGCAGCTGGCGATCGACGTCGCCGGCCGCCGCTGGGAGATCGACGTCGGCGTGCACGCCGGCGTGCCGCTCGGCCGGCTCGACCGCGCCAACCTGCTGGTGCTGCTGCTGGGGGTGCTGCTGTCGGGCTCGCTCGCCGCGATGACACACACCCTGGTGCGCGCCAATGCCGGCAAGACGCGCGAGGTCGATGCGGCAACCGCCCAGCTGCAGGCGGAGAAGCGCAGCCTGGAACAGAGCGAGCGGCGCTACCGCATGCTGTTCGAGAACAGCATGGACGCCGTGCTGCGCTCGCGGCCCGACGGCAGCGTGCTGGTGGCCAACCCGGCGGCCTGCGCGCTGTTCGGCGCCAGCGAGGCGCAGTTGCAGGCGCTCGGCGGCGACGGGTTGTTCGACACCAGCGACCCGCGCCTGGCCGCCCTGCTCGCGCAGCGCGAGCGCAGCGGCAGCGCCTCGGGACAGCTGCGCATGAAGCGCGCCGACGGCAGCCGGTTCGAGGCCGAGCTGGCGTCGACGACCTACCTCGACGACGACGGCGTACCGACCAGCAGCCTGATCGTGCGCGATGTCACGGAGCGCGAACGTGCCGCCGCGCAGCAGGCCGAACTGATCTCCATCCTCGATGCGACGCCCGACTTCGTCGCCTCGGCCACGCCGGACGGCCAGCTCAGCTTCCTCAACCGGGCCGGGCGCCGCATGCTCGGTCTGGCCCCCGATGCCGAACTGGCCGGCCTGCGCTTCGAGCACTGCCATCCGCCGTGGGCGGCGCGCACCATCCTCGAGATCGGCGTCCCGGAAGCCTGCCGCCACGGCGTCTGGGCCGGGCAGCTGGCGATCGCCTGCGCTGACGGCCGCGAGGTGCCGGTCTCGCAGGTGATCATCTGCCTGCGCGACGCGCGCGGCGCCATTGCGCGCCTGTCGACGGTGGCCCGCGACCTCAGCGCGCTGCATGCGGCGCAGGCCCAGCAGCGCGAGCTGGAGGGGCGGCTGCTGGAGGCGCAGAAGATGGAGTCGATCGGCACGCTGGCCGGTGGCGTGGCGCACGACTTCAACAACGTGCTGACGGCCATCCTCGGCAACCTGAGCATCGCGCGCGAGGACCTCGCCCCGGCCCACCCGGTGCAGCGGCCGCTGGCGCTGGTCAACCAGGCGGCGCTGCGGGCGCGTTCGCTGGTGCAGCAGATCCTCGCCTTCAGCCGCCGCTTGCCGCAGGCGCGCGAGGTGCAGCCGCTGGCGCCGCTGGTCGAGGAGTCGCTGGCGCTGCTGCGCGCCACGCTGCCGGCCTCGGTGCGGCTGGCGCCGCGCATCGCCGACGAGCCGCTGTGTGCCGAGGTCGACGCCGCGCAGATCCAGCAGGTGCTGCTCAACCTGTGCACCAACGCCTGGCAGGCGCTGCCGGGCCAGAGCGGCACCATCGGCGTCGAGCTGTCGCGCGCCGAGGCCGCGTCCGGCGCGCCGGACGGCCTCGCGCGGCTGCGCGTCAGCGACGACGGCTGCGGCATGGACGAGGGCACGCGCGCGCGCATCTTCGAACCCTTCTTCACCACCAAGCCGGTCGGCCAGGGCACCGGCCTCGGCCTGGCGGTGGTGCACGGCATCGTGACCGCCAGCGGTGGCCGCATCGAGGTCGACAGCCTGCCCGGCCAGGGCACGCGCATCGACATCCTGCTGCCGCTGCGCGAGCCCGCCGGCGGCCCGGCGGCACGTGCTGCAGCGGTGCGCGAACCGGCCCGTGGCCGTGGCGAGTCGATCCTGCTGATCGACGACGACGAGGTCGTCGGCCTGACCACCGAGGCGCTGCTGCAGCGCGCCGGCTATCGCGTCACGCGGGTCGACAACGGCTTGGCCGCCGTCGAGGCGGTGCGGCACGACCCGCAGGCGCACGCGCTGGTCATCACCGACTACAACATGCCCGACCTGTCCGGCCTCGCGGTGGCCGAGCAGCTCGCGACGATCGCGCCACGCCTGCCGGTGCTGATCACCTCCGGCTACGTGACCGAGGACCTGCTGGCGCGTGCCCAGGCGCTGGGCGTGCGCGGCGTGATGCTCAAGGAGCACAGCCTCGAGCGCCTGGCCGGTGTGGTGGGCGAGGCACTGGGCAGCGCGGCCCCGCTCACTCCAGGCTGATGTTCTTGCGCTGCACCAGCTCGCCGTAGCTGCGCGACTTCAGCGCCGCCTGGCGCTCGATCTCCGCCGGCGTCCAGCCGGGGTTCTCGAATGCGAAGGTCTCGAAGCGCGCCTTCACGTCGGGCTCGGCCAGCGCCTTGCGCACGTCCTCGTTGATGCGTTCGCGCAGCGCCGCCGGCAGGCCGCGCGGCGCCACCAGCACGACGAAGGAGTTGACTTCCAGCCCTGCCGGCCCGCCGGCCTCGGCGACGGTGGGAACGTCGGGCATCTGCGGTTGGCGCTTGGCCGCGGCCACCGCCAGGTAGCGGATCTTGCCGGCCTTGAACGGGCCCTGGCTGGATGGCAGCGTCGCGAAGCTCCACGCCGGCTCGCCGGAGGCCACCGCGGTGTACAGCTGCGAGACCTCGCGGAACGGCACGTGCTGCATCTCGGCACCGCTGAGCAGCTCGAGCTGTTCGGCGCCCAGGTGCCCCGGGCTGCCGATGCCCCAGGAGCCGAACGACTGCTTGCCCGGCGCGGCCTTGGCGGCAGCAATCAGATCGCCCATCGACTTCCACTTCGAATCGGTCGGCACCGCGACGAAGAAGTTGGTGCGGAACAGCGTGGCCACCGGCTCGAAGGTCTTCAGCGTGTCGAAGCCGCGTGCCTTGTACAGGTGCGGCAGCGCAGCGAGGTGCTCGCTGTCGAGCTGCAGCAGCGTGTAGCCGTCGGCCGGCGCACGCTTGACCGCGTCGATGGCGATGAAGCCGCCGCCGCCCGGGCGGTTCTCGACCAGCACACGCTGGTTCCAGGCTTTGCCGAGCTTCTCCGCGACGATGCGCAGCACCGCGTCGGGGCCGCTGCCGGGCGCGAAGGCGGTGAACAAGGTGACCGGCTTGGTGGGGAAACCGTCCTGCGCCTGCGCGGCGAGGGACACGACGAGGCCGGCTGCGGCCAGCAGCCGAGGGCTGAACTTCATGGGTTGTCTCCGGGTGAATGGAAGAGGCAGGGTCAGGCCGCCGGCCCGACGATCAGGCGGATCTCGCCGACGCCGGCGATGTGGCCGTCGATGCGGTCGCCCGAAACCACCGCGCCGACGCCCTCGGGCGTGCCGGTGAAGATCAGGTCGCCAGGCTGCAGGTGATAGAACAAGGACAGGTCGGTGATCAGTTCGCGGATGTTCCAGATCAGCTTGTCGAGATCGCTCTTCTGGCGCGGCTGGCCGTTGACGCTCAGCGCCAGCTCGCCGCGATCGAGCACCACGCCGGGCATGGCGACGATCTCGGAGACCACCGACGAGCCTTCGACGTCCTTGCCCAGGTCCCAGGGGCGGCCCTTGTCGCGGGCAGCCAGCTGCAGGTCACGGCGTGTCATGTCCAGGCCGCAGGCATAACCGTAGACCAGCTCGTGGGCCTGTTCCGGCGCGACGCGGAAGCCCGGCTTGCCGATCACCAGCACCAGCTCCATCTCGTGGTGGAAGTTGTTCGTCTCGCTCGGGTAGGGTACGGTCGCGCCGCTCTCGACCAGCGTCTGCGGCGACTTGGTGAAGTAGAACGGCCGCTCGACGCTCTTGTCGACCGGCTTGCCCATCTCGACGGCATGCGCGTGGTAGTTGCGGCCGACGAAGAACAGGCGGTTGACCGGCGCGCGCTCGGCGAGGCCGCGCACCGGCAGCGAGGGAGTCGCGGGCGCGGCCCAGAGGGTGGTGGTCATGAAGGCCTCGTGGTGAAGGATCAGGAACGGGTCTCGAACACGCCGAGCTTCTGGTGCAGCGGCGTCTCGTCGGCGATGAACAGGAAGCTCGCCGCGTCGGTGCGGCGGTTGCGCAGCGTCACCGCGGTGTAGCCTGGCGCGCAGCAGGTGTCGGCCTCGGCCAGCGTGAAGGCCTGGTCGGCGACACGCACCTCGGCGCCGCCCTCGACGACGTGGAACACCATCGCCGGCGAACGCACCGGCAGCGTCAGCGCCTGGCCCGGGCGCAGCATCAGCGCGTAGTAGCCGAGGATGTTCTGGGCGTGCGCGCCGGTCTCGGGGTTGACGTAGGTCACCTGCAACGCCTCGGGCGCGCTCTGCTGCGCGGCGAGCACCTGCAGCGCGGCGCGGGTGTCGGCCCAGGGATAGCGCAGCAACGGGTAGGCACTGGCCGAGCGTGTGAACACCGGCGTCGGCAGCACGCCGCCACGGGCGTAGCCGGCCGCGCCGCCGCCCGGCTTCACCGTCTGGCGCGGGCCATCGACGTGGTAGCTGGCCTCCATGTAGTAGACCAGCGGCAGGTCCAGCACGTCGAGCCAGACCACCGGCCGGTCGCCGTCGTGACCGTGTTCGTGCCACAGGCCGGTCGGCGTCAGGATCAGGTCGCCGCGCGACATCGGGCACTTCTGCCCGTCGACCGTCGTGTAGGCGCCCTCGCCCTCGATGATCATGCGCACCGCGTTCGGCGTGTGGCGGTGCGACGGCGCCCACTCGCCCGGCAGCAGCAGTTGCATGCCGAGGTACATCGCCGCGCTGGCCTGCATCTTCTCCAGGCCGTGGCCGGGGTTGGCCAGCACCAGCACGCGGCGCTCGGCCTTCTCGATCGGCGTCAGCTCGCCGGCTTTCAGCAGCAGCGGGCGCAGCGACTCGTAGGACCAGGCAGTGGCCCGCGTGTTCGGCCGCGGCTGGCCTGCCGGGAGCACCGCGCGCAGGCTGGGCCACAGCGGCACCAGGTTCAGCTGGCGCAGCGACTCGACATAGTCGGCCGGCAGGTCTTCCAGTCTTCCGAGTTCGTTCACGGGTGCCTCCTGCGGTTTGGTCTGCGCCAGATCAAAGACAGCATACTGATTGTTAGTGTACTAAGCATCAGTGTAGTGATAGCATGCAGTTCCGTTCTCAGGGAATACCCGCAGCGCCGTGCCTGCCGTCAAGAAAGCCAACCCGCCGTCCTTGGACATCGACGTCCTGCCCGGCCACCACATCCGCCGCCTGCAACAGATCGCGGTGGCGATCTTCCTGCAGGAGACCGAGGCGCACGGCATCACGCCGGTGCAGTACGCGGCGTTGCAGACGGTCGGCAACCAGCCGGGCATCGACCAGCGCACGCTGGCCGGCAGCATCGGCCTGGACACCTCGACGGTGGCCGGCGTGGTCGACCGACTGGAATCGCGCGGGCTGCTGCAGCGCGGCAGCTCGCCGACCGACCGCCGCGTGCGCCTGCTGACGCTGACCGACGAAGGCCAGACCCTGCTCGCCGCGGTGCAACCCGACATGCAGAAGGCGCAGCAGCGCATCCTCGCGCCGCTGCCCAAGGCCGAGCGCGCCGAGTTCATGCGCATGCTGCGCACGCTGGTGGAAGCGAACAACGAACTGAGCCGGGCGCCGAGCGAGGGCTGAGGCGAGGGTCGCCGAGCAGATTCGCCCGCGCAGCGTGGACGATTCCGCATCCTCCCCCCGGTATCCATCATGTGCAGGCCGCGTCGGCCGATATACGCTGCGACCATGGCCTCGTGGCATGCCCGCACCGACGGGCTCTCAGGGCTGCCGTGCCGACCCGCATGACTTCGATACCCGCCGCGCAGCCGTTGACCTCGCCGAACAGCATCGACGAGCAGATCGCACTGGCCCGCGTCAGCACGATCTATCGCCTGGCGCCGCAGCCGCAGATCGGTGCCGTCGTGTTCGCGCTGGTGGTGGCCTACGCCATGTGGGGGCGCATCGGCTCGGCCTGGGTGCTGGGCTGGCTGCTGGCGCGGATCACCATCGGCGCCTTGCGCGCCAGCGAAACCGGCCGCTTCGAGCGCGATCCCGCGCGGGCGCAGCGCCTGGGCCACTGGCACGCCCGGTTCGATGTGCTGATCGCGCTCGACAACCTGTGCTGGGGCGTGATCCCGCTGGTCTTCGTGCCGGCGGTGCGCGACACCCTGCTCGGTTCCCTGCTGTTCGCCAGCGTGCTGTGCATCACGGCGATCGGCGTGTTCATCCTGGTCAGCAGCATGCGCACGGCGCTGTTGAACTTCCTGACCATCCTGCTGCCGGTGATGGCGCACGCGCTGTGGTCGGGGCACCCGGACGCGTGGATCGTGGTCGCCAGCCTGCTCGTCTACGGCGTGGTGCTGACGCAGGAGAGCTGGCGCAGCTGCCGCGACTGGACCGAGATGACGCGCCTGCGACTCGAGGCCGCCTCGGTGGCGGCCGCACGCGAGCAGGCGCGCCAGGTGGCCGTCGAGGCGAGCCAGGCCAAGAGCCGCTTCCTCGCCAACATGAGCCACGAGATCCGCACGCCGATGAACGGCATCCTCGGCATGGCCGAACTGCTGCACGACACCCGGCTCGATGCCGATCAGGCGCGCTACGTGCAGGCCATCTCGACAGCGGCTCATGCCCTGCACGACCTGCTGGGCGACATCCTCGACCTGTCGAAGATCGAGGAGGGCAAGGTCCAGCTCGAACGAGTGGACTTCGACCCGGCGCAGCTGCTCGCCGGCGTGGCGACGATCTACCGCGAGCTCGGCCTCGCGCGCGGCGTGGTGGTCCGGACCAGGATCGAACTGCAGGACCTGCCGCGGGTCAGCGGCGACCCCACGCGCTTGCGGCAGGTGGTGACCAACCTGCTGGGCAATGCGCTCAAGTTCACCAGCGCCGGGACCGTGACCCTGCACGCCAGGCCCGCGGCGCGGCGCGAGCACGACGACCGGCCCTGGCTCCACGTGTCGGTGCAGGACACCGGGATCGGCATGACGCCCGAACAGATGGGCCAGCTGTTCCAGCGCTTCTCGCAGGCCGACAGTTCCACCACCCGCCGCTTCGGCGGCAGCGGGCTCGGCCTGGTGATCTGCAAGCACCTGGTGGAACTGATGGGCGGTTCGATCCACGCCGACAGCACACCGGACCGTGGCAGCACCTTCTGGTGCGAGCTGCCGCTGGACCCGGCACTCGACGCCGCGCAGCCCACCGTGGCCGCCGCCGCGTCCACCCAGGCTGCATCGGCCCAGGACGCGCCACGCCCGGCGCATGTGCTGGTGGTCGAGGACAACGCCGTCAACTGCCTGGTGGTGCAGGCCATGCTCGAACGGCTGGGCATGACGGTGACGCTGGCCAACGACGGCGTGCAGGCGGTGGCGGCCGTTCAGGCCCAGGATATCGACGTGGTGCTGATGGATTGCCAGATGCCGGTGATGGACGGCTACGAGGCGACGCGGCGGATCCGCTCGTCGGGCCATCCGCGTGCCCAGCTGCCGATCATCGCCCTGACCGCGCATGCGCTTGCGGAGGACCGTCTGCGCTGCGACGCCGCGGGCATGAACGACTACCTCCCGAAGCCGGTCACTGGGGAAGCGCTGGCCAGGGTGCTGCATCGGCACCTGGGTCGTCGCGGCCCCTGACCGGCGCGGCGGCGCTGCAGAAGAGCAGCGCCAGGCCGGTGCCGACGCTGTGTTCCTTGGCTCGGCCGCCCCGCCTCACGGCACGAGGTGGCGCAGGTCGTCGGGCACCGGCATCGGCTTGAAGGCACTGACGCGTGCGCGGCCGCTGTTGCCGCGTGGCACCCACAGCGGCGAGAACAGCAGCGAGGCCACGATGCGAGGCAGCTGCCCGGCGGCCTCGCGCAGGTCGCCGCGCTGCAGGCCGGCCACCAGCATCTGCCAGTGGATGAAGGTGTGCCGGCCCGTCTGCCGCTGGGCCAGCACATGCGCCCGCTCGAGATGGCTGAAGGCGGTCTCGAAGTCCTTGCGTCGCAGCGCCTGGCTGGCCTGGGCCACTTCCCGTTCATAGGCTTCGTCCACGTGGGTCTCCTGGTGTGCGCGACCGCGGGATGCGTTCGCTGTCCGGCAGTGTCGGTCGAGCCGTCAGGCAGCGACAGCGGCAAGCGCCCAACGGTCGAAACCCGTCCGGCAAGGGTCCGGGCGCACGACCGTTCGGTCGAGCGGCAAGACCACTCCCGCACATGCGCCCACCGTTCGTCTCGCGCGGCTGGCTGCGCGCCGTGCCGGCGCCGAAAGTGCAGCCATCGAAGACATCCCGTCGTCGATGCAACCCGGAGAAACCGACCATGAACGCCACCCACCTGCAACCCTCCTGCAACTGCAACCCCTGTCCCGGCGCGAGCTGCACCTGCGGCTGCCAGCAGGCCGCTTCGCAATCCTCCGCACAGGCCACCTGCACCTGCGGCCCGCAGTGCCCCTGCGGTGCGCAATGTCACTGCGGCCCGCAGTGCCAGTGCGGCGCCGCCGCCGGCTGCGCCCGGTCCTGAGGAACCCACCCATGGACAGCTTGCTGCTCGCCTATGTCGGCGGCATCGTCGGCGCCGTGCTGATGGACGTCACCGAGACGCTGGCCGCCCGGGCCGGCCTGACCAGCGGCGTCAGCGTGGCCCTGGTCGGCCGATGGAGCCTCGGCCTGCTGCGAGGGCAATGGGCGCATGCCGACATCGCCCGCTCCCCGGCTCAGCCGGGCGAGGTGCGGATGGGCTGGGCGTTCCACTTCCTGGTCGGCGGCGGCGCCGTGGCGCTGGCCTTCCCGGCGGCCCTGCAGGTTCTGGGCGTGGATCAGCCGGCCCACACTGTCCTGGGCGGCCTGCTGTTCGGCCTGCTCACCTCGCTGCTGCCCTGGTTGCTGCTGCTGCCGGCGTTCGGCTGGGGCTGGTTCGGCCGGCGTGGCCCGCGCGGCAGCAACGCCTTGCTCGCCAGCACGCTCTCGCACATTCCCTATGGCCTCGGCGTCGGTGCCGTCTTCGCGCTGGGCACCGTGCTCCGGTGAAGCCGACCGTTCGGTCGTCGGATTCGACGGCTCGTGGACAAACCCGGCCCTGTGCCGCCACCTCCGCTTGGCGCCGGGCCACGCCGGCCCTAGAGTCGGATCGACCCTGTTCCCTCTCGCAGCCCCGTTGCCCGCCATGTCTTCACCAAGCACTTCCATCGCCAGCCCCTTGCCGGCCAGGCTGAGGGGAACGCTTCCGATCCTCGCCGCCTCCGCGGCCTTCTGGGCCCTGGCGTCGACGATGCTGTACTTCCTGGTCCCCGGGCTCGACACCTTTCCGCGCCTGCTCGTGTTCCATGAGTGCGTCGGCCTCACGATGGTCGCCTGCGTGCTCTGGCTGCGCCGCACGCACCGGTTCGCGCGCTTCGGCCCGGCCGTCCGCTGGCTGCTCATCGGGCTGATCGCAATTCCCGTGGGCTACTTCGTCGGACACCAGTTCGCGTTCCTGCTGCTGGGCGAGCCGATGCGCATGGTCGGGCACCAGCAGATCAGCCTGATCCCCATCCTCTTCACCGTGCTGGTGGGCGGCGTCGTGCTGCACTACTTCGCGACCCGCGAGACGATCGCCCGTGAGGCCGCCGCGCGCTCCGAGGCGCAGCGCCTCGCGGTCGAGTCGCAGTTGCGGCTGCTGCGCGCGCAGCTCGAACCGCACATGCTCTTCAACACCCTGGCCAACGTGCGCTCGCTGGTGCGCGAGGACGTGGACAGTGCCGAGTCGATGATCGATCGCCTGATCGTCTACCTGCGCAGTGCGCTGGCCGCCTCGCAGACCGAGTCGGTGACGCTCAGCCGCGAGTTCGCGCAGCTGCGCGCCTACCTGGAGATCATGTCGCTGCGCATGGGCCCGCGCCTGAGCTATCGGCTGGACCTGCCCGCCGCGCTGGAGCGTGCGCAGGTGCCGCCGATGCTGCTGCAGCCGCTGGTGGAGAACGCGATCAAGCATGGTCTGGAGCCCAAGGTCGGCCCCGGCAGCGTCGAGGTGGTGGCGCGCGCGCTGCCCGCCGGCATCGAGATCCGCGTCGCCGACAACGGCCTCGGGCTGCCTGCCGACGAGGATGGCGAGCCGCCCGCCGGCCACGCCAGCGCCAGCTACGGCCTGCAGCACGTGCGCGACCGCCTGCGCGTGCTCTACGGCGCGGCGGGGCAGCTCAGCCTCGAGCGCCGCGAGCCCAACGGTGTCTGCGCCGTGGTGTTCATCCCGACCTGATCCCTCGCGCGCCCAGGAGAGGCCCATGAGCCAGCTTCAACCGCCGACCGCCGTCATCGCCGAGGACGAACCGGTCCTCGCCCGCACGCTGACCCGCCTGCTGGAGCAGGTGTGGCCCGAGCTGCGCATCGTCGGCGTGGCCGACGACGGCCTGCGCGCCACCGAGCTGGCGCTGCAGTCGCTGCCGGACGTGATGTTCCTCGACATCAAGATGCCCGGCCGCACCGGTATCGAGGTGGCCGAGGTGGTCGCCGACGACTGGCCCGACGACCAGGCCGAGCCGCTGTTCGTGTTCATCACCGCCTTCGACAACTTCGCCGTTCCCGCCTTCGAGCGCGCGGCGGTCGACTACCTGCTCAAGCCGGCCACGGCCGAACGCCTGCAGCAGAGCGTGGCGCGCCTGAAGACGAGGCTGGCGGAGCGGGCGGCGCTGCCCGGGGCCGGCGACATGGCCGCCCTGATGCAGCGCATGCAGTCGCTGGCCGGGCCTGCCGCGGCGTCGCAGGAGGGCCAGGCCGCTGCCGCGGAGGCGGGCGAACGCATCAAGGTCATCCGGGCCGGCGTCGGCAACACCGTGCGCATGATCCCGGTGTCCGACGTGGTCTGCTTCGAGGCGACCGAGAAGTACGTCAACGTCGTCACGCCGACCGGCGAGGCGCTGGTGCGCATGAGCCTGCGTGAGCTGATGGCACGCATCGCCTCGACCGACTTCATCCAGGTGCATCGCAGCGTGATGGTCAACGCCAGCGCCATCCTGAGCGCGACGCGCGACGAGAACGGGCACTACAGCCTGGCCGTGCGCGGCTTGCAGCGGCCGCTGAAGGTGAGCCGCGCTTTCGGGCACCTGTTCCGCCCGATGTAGCCCCGGCCAGGCCGGCCAGCGCCTGCACCGCCACCGTTCGGTCGACCGCAGCGACCGCTGACGGACTGGCGCATACCACCCGTCCCGCAGCGCTGTCGCGACTGGCGATGGACGACGAGAGTGCGTGCACTGCTTCGCTGCAGGGTGCAGCGGACCAGGCCCCACCCACTCGGACTCTTCACAGGACCGCACCATGAACCGCTTCGCTTCCGCCCTCGTCGCGCTCACCGTTCTTGCCGCCACGGCCGGCTGCATGTCGGCGCCGCCCGACCTCGACCTGTCGCTGACCCGCCCGACGGCGGACAAGCGCTTCATCGTCACGCTGCAGCCGCCCGCCAGGCCGGCGGCCATCAACCAGCTGCACAGCTGGCAGCTGAAGCTGGCCACCCCGGCGGGCCAGCCGGTCGCGCATGCGCGCATCAAGGTCGATGGCGGCATGCCGCAGCACGGCCATGGCCTGCCGACACGTCCGCAGGTGACGCAGGAGCTGGCCGACGGCACCTACCTGATCGAGGGCATGAAGTTCAGCATGACCGGCTGGTGGGAGATCAAGCTCGCCATCGAGAGCGCGGAAGGCGCCGACAAGGTGACCTTCAACACCGTCGTCAACGAGTCGGTCGCCGGCCGCTGACTCGCCCGGCCGCAAGACATGAGGAGACGACGATGCGCAGACTCATGACCTCGACCTGGCTGCTCGGCAGCCTGCTGGCCGCGAGCGCGGCGCTGGTGGTGACGCTGGCCCATGCGGCGCCCGGCCCGGCGGCATCGCTCGCCGATGGCTGGAGCAAGGACGAGCTGGCCGTGCTGGCCTCGCTCAGCCTGAGGCGCCTGCCGCCGATGCCGGCCGACGCGTCCAACGCCTACGAACGGCTTCCCGCCGCGATCTCGTTCGGCCAGCGCCTGTTCGCCGATGCACGCCTGAGCAGCAACGGCGCCGTGTCCTGCGCGAGCTGCCACGACCCGCGCAAGCAGTTCCAGGACGGCCTGCCGCTCAGCCGCGGCGTGGGCACGGGCTCGCGCCGCGCCATGCCCATCGTCGGCGCCGGGTACAGCAGCTGGCTGTTCTGGGACGGCCGCAAGGACAGCCTCTGGTCGCAGGCGCTGGGGCCGCTCGAGGACGGGGTGGAGCACGGCGGCAATCGCACACGCTACGCCCGCCTGCTCGCCTCGAACCATCGCCAGGACTACGAAGCCGTCTTCGGTGCGATGCCCGCGCTCGACGGCCTGCCCGCGGATGCCGGGCCGAACGGCAGCGCGCCCGAACGGGCGGCGTGGGCGACGATGGACGCCCGCCAGCGCAACGACGTGTCGCGCATCTTCGCGAACATGGGCAAGGCCATCGCGGCGTACGAGAAGTCCTTGCAGCACGAACCCTCGCGCCTGGATCGATATGTCGATGCGGTCGTCGCCGGTCGAGCTGCCGGCGCAGGCATCCTGCGGCCCGACGAGGTCCGCGGCCTGCGGCTCTTCATCGGCAAGGGCCAGTGCGTCACCTGCCACAACGGCCCGCTGCTCAGCGACCAGCAGTTCCACAACACCGGTGTGCCGCCGCGGGACCCTGCCCGGCCCGATCGCGGCCGCGCCGACGCGACAGCGAAGGTGCGCAGCGACGAGTTCAACTGCCTGGGGCCGTTCAGCGATGCGCAGCCGACGCAATGCCAGGAACTGCGCTTCATGGTCGACGACGATGCGGCGCTGGTCGGCGCCTTCAAGACGCCGGGCCTGCGCGGTGTTGCGCAACGGGCGCCCTACATGCATGCCGGGCAGCTGGCGACGCTGGACCAGGTGGTCAGGCACTACGTGGCCGCGCCGCATGCCGCCGTGGGACATTCGGAGCTGACGCACCGGCACGCCGGCGGCAACGCGCCCCGGCACGACGAGCGTGCGCCGATCGAGCTGAACGACGGCGAAGCGGCCGACCTGGTGAGCTTTCTCGGCACGCTGAACAACGAGCGGCCCGCCTCGCCGGCGCCGACGGCACCGGCGACTTCCGGCGCGGCGCATCACCTGGGCCACACCGAGCTGCCGCAACGCGATGGCGGCACGACGACGTTGTTCTATCCCACCGCTGCGACGGAAAGCCCGGTTCGGCAGGGCCCCTTCGAACACCGCTGGGCCGAGGACGCGGAACCGCGCCGGGGCAACGGCCGGCTCGTGGTGATCTCGCACGGCTCGGGCGGGTCACCCTGGGTCCACGTCGACCTGGCGCGCGTGCTGGTGGAACGAGGCTTCACGGTCGCCCTGCCGCAGCACGCGGGCGACAACCATCGCGACCCCTCGACACCGGGCCCGTCGAGCTGGGCCCGGCGCCCGATCGAGGTCAGCCAGGCCATCGACGGCGTGGCATCGCATCGCCGGCTGGCGCCGCTGCTGGAGCTCGACGCGGTGGGCATCTTCGGCGGGTCCGCCGGCGGCCACACCGCGCTGTCGCTGGCCGGCGGCGCGTGGTCGGCGAGCCGCTTCCGCGATCACTGCCTGCGCCACATCGAGCAGGACTTCTCGTCCTGCGTCGGCTTCCTGACCCTGCAGCGGGGCGACGGGCTCGACGGCATCAAGGCCTGGCTTGCCAGGCTGGTGATCCGGCTGCGCTTCTCCGACGACACCGTGCAGCAGCACACCGACCCTCGCATCGGAGCCGTCGTCGCGATGGTTCCGTTCGCTGCCGACTTCGATCCCGGCTCGCTGCGCCAGCCGCGGGTGCCGCTGGGCCTCGTGATCGCCGACCAGGACATCAACCAGGTGCCGCGCTTTCACGTCGAAGCCGTTCGTGCGGCCTGCGAGCCGCGCTGCGAGCTGCTGATGCGTCTGCCCGAGGCCGGCCACGGCGCCATGCTGTCGCCCTTGCCGCCGTTCGAGCCGGGCAGCGTCGCCCAGCGGCTTCTCGCCGATCCACCGTCGTTCGATCGACCGGCCGCACTGCCGGCCCTTCATGCCCGCATCGCGGCGTTCTTCGAGCGCCATCTCGGCGCAGCCACGTAACGCGCTGCGCCCGGGCGTTCAGCGCGGCAGCAAGCCGCGCAGGCGCTGCGCCAGTTCCCCGGCCTGCCACACCGTGATGCGCTGCTGCGCCGCATAGGGCACGGCGTTCTCGCTCAGCTCGCCCAGGCCGATGTAGAGCGCATCGGCCGCCCCGGCGGCCTCGCGAGCCGCCTGCAACGCGCGCAGCGACTCGAGGCCGGTGCGCGCCGACTTCCAGCGCCTGGCGCTGACCAGCATGCGCCGGCCCTGCCGCTCCAGCTCGAAGTCGCAGGCATCGTGCTGGCGGCGCTGCACGCTGTAGCCGTCACGCTGGAAGGCCTGTTCGAGCAGCGTGGCGAACGGCGCCCAGGCCATCGCCGACAGCGCCGCCTGCGTGCGCTCCACCTGCGCCGCGCTGGGCTTGTCCCACTGCCTGACGAAGGCCATCACGCCGATCACCAGGAACGGGAAGCCCGACACCGCGCCGGCCACCCGCCAGCCTTCGGGCAGCAAGGCCGCCATCACCACGCCGATCGCCGCGGCGATGGCGAGGCTGATCCACCACGGCGAGCGCAGCAGGATCGCGAACAGCGAGTTCGGGGCCATCTGGAACTTCACGCGGCAGTCTCCTCGAATGCGAGCGCGCGAGTCTATCCGCCGAGTGCGTCCAGTTCGGCCATGACCCTGGCCACGCCTTGCGGCGACAGGTAGTGGTCGACGCGCCCGCGCACATGGGCGACCAGCGCGGCCTCGCTGTTGCCGTCCGACCAGTCCTCGCCGTCGCCGCCGCCCCGGGCCTCATGCGAGGACAGCACACGCCATTTGGCGCACCAGGTGATCGACCACAGCCACATCGCACTGCGCAGCGGCAGCAGTTCGTCCTGCCACGCGCTCGCGCCGTCGCAACGGGCCAGCCAGCGGGACTGGAAGTCGCGCACCTCGGCGACCGACAGCAGCGCCGAGCTGGCGGCATCCCAGGTCGTCGAGGTGTAGAGCGTCGCATGCGCCAGGTCCAGCGGCGGCAGGCCGTAGCGCGCCTTCTCCAGGTCGACCAGCACCGCGCGGCCGTCGCCGCGCACGATGAAGTTGCCCGGATGGGCGTCGAAGGCGATCAGCCGCTTCGGCGACCGACCCGCTCGGGCACAGTGCGTCGCCAGCGCCGCCCGGCGCGCCTCGATGGCCTGCCGGCTGGCCGGGTCGAGTCGTGCCGCGTCGAGGTGCACCGCCTGTGCGTCGATCTGCCCGCTCAGTTCGGCCAGCGGGTCGGCCGCGTCGAGCAGCGGCGCGCGCGCCTGCGCCGCCGGCAGTGGCAGCGAATGAAGGGCCGCCAGCGCGTCGGCGATCGCCGCCAGGTCGTGCGGCAGGCGCGCCGGCATGCCGATGATCTCCTCGACCAGCAGCGCGCCGCGCGGCAAGGCTGGCGACGGTTGCAGCACGCCGTGCAGCCGTGGCGCGTGGCCGCTGGCCGAGGCGCGTTCGAAGCAGGCGGCCTGGTAGGCCAGGTTGGCGGCGGCCGGCAGGTCCATCTGACTCTGCTTCGGAACGCGTGCCAGCACGCCGCTGCCCACCAGCCGCAGGTGCAGATGGGCCAGGCCGCGGTCGGGCAAGGCTTCGAAGGGCGCCTCGGCCCAGGGCGAGCACGCCTCGGCCAGCGCCGCGCGAAGCGCGTCGACGAGACTCACAGCCAGCCTCGCCCGGCCAGATGAACCAGATCGGCCGGCTCGTCGATGTCGTGCAGCGCCGCCAGCTCGTGCCAGCGCAGCCCGTCGTCGCGCAGGCGCTCACGGGTGAGCGCCATCACCTGCGCCGTGCTCCACGGCATCGCCTCGAACAGCCGCGGTTCGGCGTGGCGCAGGCCGATCAGCGCGTAGCCGCCGTCGTGCGCCGGCGCGAACACCGCGTCGTGCGTCGTCAGCGCCGCGGCGGCCGCACGCAGCACGGCGGCATCGAGTGCCGGCGCATCGGTGCCGATCAGCACGGCGTGCGGGTGGACCGCCAATGCGCGTTCGAAGGCACGCCGCATGCGGGCGCCGAGGTCCCCCTCGCCTTGCGCCTGCAGCCTCAGGCGCGGGTCGCCGGCCAGTGCAGCGAAGGCCGGGTGAGCAGCATCCGGCGCGCCGCACAGCGTCACCGGCCCGATGCCGGCAGCCAGCGCCTCGCCGACGGCATGAGCCAGCATGCGCGACGCCAGCGCCGCGGCGCCGTCGGCGCCCAGCGCCGGGATCAGGCGTGTCTTCGCCAGGCCGGGCACCGGCGCCTTGGCCATCACGATCACGGCGCAGCGGGCTTCGGTGTTCAGCGGTACCACAGGGCCAGTCTATCGGCGCTCACGCCGAGCGCGTAGAGCAGCCGCAGCCGCCACATCAGCACGATGGTGCGCCACACGCCGCGCTGCTCCCAGCGGCGGCCGGAGGTGCTGACGCGTTCGCGCAGGCAGGCCGGTGCGTGCAGCCGCCTGAGGCGGATCGACAGCTCGATGTCCTCCATCAACGGCTGGTCGGGGAAGCCGCCCACCGCGTCGAAGGCCGCGCGGGTCATGAACATCGCCTGGTCGCCGGTGGCGATGCCGCTCCAGCGCGAGCGCAGGTTCATCAGCGTGGCGATCATCGGCAGCCAGCGCGAACGGCCTTCGATGTGGACGTCGAAGCGCCCCCAGGCCTGCGGATGCCGGGCCAGCGCGTCGGCGATGAGCTGATCGGCGCGCTCGGGCAGCCGCGTGTCGGCGTGCAGGAACAGCAGCTGCGCCCCGCTCGCCGACGCCGCGCCGGCGTTCATCTGGCGCGCCCGGCCGCGCGGGCCGTCGACGACACGATCCGCCAGCGGCCGCGCGCGCGCCGCGCTGTCGTCGGCGCTGCCGCCGTCGACGACGATCAGCTCGGCGCCGCGTTCGCGCAGCGGCGCCAGCGCGCGCAGCGACGCCTCGATGCCGGCCGCCTCGTTCAGCACCGGCACCACGATGCTCAGCGACGCCGTCATGCCGCCCTCGCCAGCCGCCGCTGCGACAGCCCGTACAGGCTCAGCGCGACGGTGATCGCCGCCGCCCAGGCCGCGGCATAGGCCAGCGGCTGCGGCCAGGCGCCGAGCCCGAGGTACAGCGTGACGAAGAAGGCACCGAAACCCGACAGCCCGCGCACGAAACCCCGCAGCAGCGCGACCGTCGCGGCGGCGCCGTAGCGCGGCAGCGTGAAGCAGGGCAGCACGTTGCCGGTGATCGGCACGGCCAGCAGCAGCCCGCTGAATGCCGCCGGCGCCACACCGGCGCTGCGCACGATCAGCCAGGCCACCGCCACCGCCGCCGCCACACGGCAGGCCAGTTCCGCACGCGGGATGGCCACTGCGCCAGGCACCACCGGCAGGCGCGGCATCAGCCGTCCGCCAACCGCGAAGGCGGCCAGCGCCAGCGCGCAGGCCAGCCAGGGCGGCAGTTGCAGCAGCGGCAGCAGCGCGCCGAGCCCGAAGAACACGACGTTGGCCAGCGCCAGCGACCACCACCACGCCCTGCGTGTGGCACTCCAGGCGTAGGTGGCCAGGTGCGCCACCGTGGCCGGCAGGCAGATCAGCGTGGCCAGCGCGATGTCGCGCACGCCCTCGGTCGGCGTGGACCACAGCACGAAGCCCATGATCGGCCCGGCGATCATCGGCAGGCCGGCCAGCGTGCCGCCCACCGCGTGGCCGAAACGCTTGGCCACCAGCGACGACAGCAGCGCCGAGGCGGCCACCAGCAGCAGCTTCAGCAGCATCAGCTCAGCAGACCGAAGGCCTTGATCGCGATGAGGTCGCGGCTGCGGATGCGGTCGCGGATGGCGTCGAGGTCGGGGACCTCGTGCACCTCGCCGGCGTACTTGGCCGCCACCATCCCCGCCGCTTCGCCATCACCCAAGGGCACGCCGGCGCCGGGCTCGCCGAGCCGCACGTCGGCCAGGAAGTACAGCTCGGGCTGGTAGTTCGCATCGGCCGGAAAGACCAGGCCGAGCGGCCTGAAGTCGACCCGCTCGAAGGCGAACACCGCTTCCATGCCTTCGGCCAGCACATCCAGGACCTCGTCCTTGTACTCCTGGCGCAGCAGCGCCCGCGCGTCGAGCCGTGCACGCCCGGGGAAGTCGGGGTAGACGTCGATGAGGCCCGCCACCGCCGCACAGTACTGCGCCTCGTCCGCAGCGACCGCATCGCCACGGCGCCGCATCAGCCAGCGGACGCTGCCGCGCACATTGACACGCACCATGGCCGTGATGCCGAGCGTGTTGGGCGCGAACGAAGGCGGCGTTCCGTCCGGCAGCGCGCCTGCGCGGCCCGCGACCACCTCCGCGATCGCCTCGATCCAGCGCCGCTGCGACTGGCCGAGCAGGTCGAACATGCAATGCGGCTTCCTGTCGGTCTCGTTCGTGCTCTCCAGCGACAGCGGCACGAAGGCCCAGTTGTGCGCCACGTTGTGGTCGCGGTAGGCACAGCTGCCGAGCTGGAGCACGAGCCCGTTCGCCTCGCGGGAGACACCGGCCAGCGTCAGCTTGGCGAAGTCGAGCGAGCCCTGCACGGCCTGGAACAGCCGGTCGGAGGTGATCGCCGAGACCTGCAGCGTGCAGGCGAGTGCCGGATCGAACGCGAAGTGCGGGCTTCCCGTCTCGACCATGATGGCTTCGCCGTCGCGCAGCGGCACGACGATCGGCGGATGGCTGACGTGGATGTCCAGCCTCTCGAAGGCCTTGGCCTGCAACTGCTTGACCGACGCGCGGAAGGTCACCGCATAGCGGTAGACGAACAGCAGCGCGAGCAGCACGACGATGCCGATGTCGATCAGGATCGGCGTGTAGGCCGAGGCCACCTTCTGCAGGATGTCGGGGATCGAGATCGCCTCGGGAGCGGCGGGGGCCGAGGCCGGTGGAGCCGAGGTAGCGGCGGCCGAGGCCGGAGGCGGGGGCGGCGCGGCGAAGCCCGGCAGGCCGGCCGTCAGCCACACCGACAGTGCCAGCAGCAGCGCGTAGCCGATCAGCACGGCGCGAAGCCGGGTCAGCTGGCCGGGGAAGACGATCAGCTCGAAGGTCGAGCGCATCACCGTGTCGGCGGCCCGGGCCCACATCGTCCGCCGCTGCTCCAGCCAGGCGCGGAACTTCCCCTTCTGCTTCACGCCTGCGCCTCCTTTCCCTCCGGCGCGCCGTAGCCCCCGCCGCCGGGCGTCTCGATCACGAACACGTCGCCCGGGTTCATCTGCACCGAGCCGATGTGGCCGAGTGTCTCGACCCGGCCGTCGCTGCGTTCCACGCGGTTGGCGCCGGGCTGGCCCGGTGCGCCGCCGGCCATGCCGAAGGCACCGTGCCGGCGGCCATTGGACAGGATGGACGCCGTCATCGTCTCGAGGAAGCGCACGCGGCGGGTGCCACCGTTGCCACCGGTCCACTTCCCCACGCCGCCCGAACCGGCGCGGATCGCGTAGCTCTCCAGCCGCACCGGGAAGCGGAACTCCAGCACCTCGGGGTCGGTGAGGCGCGAGTTGGTCATGTGCGTCTGCACCACGCTCGTGCCGTGAAAGCCGGGCCCGGCGCCGCTGCCGCCGGAGATCGTCTCGTAGTACTGGTGGCGCGCGTTGCCGAAGGTGAAGTTGTTCATCGTGCACTGGCCGGCGGCCATCGCACCGAGCGCGCCGTACAGCGCGTTGGTGATGCAGGTCGAGGTCTCGACGTTGCCCGCCACCACGCTGGCCGGCGGCCGCGGGTTGAGCATCGAGCCTTCGGGAATGATCACCTTCAAGGGCTTCAGGCAGCCGGCATTGAGCGGGATGTCGTCGCCGACCAGCGTGCGGAAGACATACAGCACCGCCGCCATGCACACCGCGGTGGGCGCGTTGAAGTTGTTCTCCAGTTGCGCGCTGGTGCCGCTGAAGTCGATGACGGCGCTGCGTTCGGCGACGTTCACACGGATCGCCACCGCGATCTGCGCACCGTTGTCCAGCGGCAGCGAGAACGACCCATCCTTCAGCCTCGTGATCACACGGCGCACCGACTCCTCGGCGTTGTCCTGCACGTGGCGCATGTAGGCCTGCACGACGTCGAGGCCGAACTGCGACACCATCTTGCGCAACTCCTGCACGCCCTTCTGGTTGGCGGCGATCTGCGCCTTCAGGTCGGCCAGGTTCTGCTGCGGGTTGCGCGACGGGTGTTCGCCGCCGGACAGCAACGCCAGCATCTCGGCCTCGCGCAGGCGGCCGGCCTCGACCAGCTGGACGTTGTCGAGCTGCACGCCCTCTTCCTCGATGCGCGTCGAGAACGGCGGCATCGAGCCCGGCGTGGTGCCGCCGATGTCGGCGTGGTGGCCACGGCTGCCGACGTAGAACAGGATCTCGCGCCCCGCCTCGTCGAACACCGGCGTGACCACGGTCACGTCGGGCAGGTGCGTGCCGCCGTGGTACGGGTCGTTGAGCGCGTAGACGTCGCCCGGCTGCATGCGCCCCGCGTTGCGCGCGATCACCGTCTTGATCGATTCGCTCATCGAGCCCAGGTGCACCGGCATGTGCGGCGCGTTGGCGATCAGGCTGCCCTGCGCGTCGAACAGCGCGCAGGAGAAGTCCAGCCGCTCCTTGATGTTCACCGAGTAGGCGGTGTTCTGCAGCTGCAGGCCCATCTGCTCGGCGATGTTCATGAACAGGTTGTTGAACACCTCCAGCATCACCGGGTCGACCGTGGTACCGATGGCGCGGCGCTGCTCGCGCGGCTGCACGCGCTCGAGCACCAGGTGGTCGAGCGCAGTCACCCGCGCGCGCCAGCCCGGCTCGACGACGGTGGTGGCGTTCTTCTCGGCGATGATCGCCGGACCGTCGATGAACAGCCCCGGCTTCGCGGCGTCGCGCACGACCAGTGCCGCATCCCACCAGCGGCCGCCGCTGAACAGCTTCACCGTCTCGGCCGCCGGCATCGCCGCCGGCGCGAGCATCGCCTGCGGATTCTCGGCGGGTGCGTCGCCGGCACCGACGGCTTCCACCGACACCGCCTCCACCACCAGCGCGCGCTCCGTCATCAGGAAGGCGAAGCGCTGCCTGTAGGCGGCCTCGAAGGCCGCCTGCACCTCGACCGCCGACCCGAAGGGAACGACCAGGGCCGAATCGGTGCCTTCGTAGCGCACATGCATGCGCCGATGCGTGCGGATCTCGCCGCCGCTGACACCCTGCCGGCGCAATTCAACTTCCGCCTCGGTGGCCAGCGCATCGAGGCGCTGCGCCACCGCCGGCAGCGCGTCGGCGAGCCTCAGTTCGACCGCCGCCTCGCGCATCACGCTCTGGTCGGCCAGGCCCATGCCGTAGGCCGACAGCACGCCGGCCAGCGGATGCGCGAACACCCGGTCCATGCCCAGCGCATCGGCGACGCGGCAGGCATGCTGGCCGCCGGCGCCGCCGAAACACTGCAAGGTGTAGCGCGTCACGTCGTAGCCGCGCGCCACCGAGATCTTCTTGATCGCGTTGGCCATCGCGCCGACGGCGATGTCGATGAAGCCTTCGGCGACTTCCTCCGGCGACCGCTTCGTGCCGGTGCTGCGCTCGATCTCGCCGGCCAGTTCGGTGAAGCGGGACACGACCACCTCACGGTCCAGCGCCTGGTCGGCATGCGGGCCGAACACCTTCGGGAACCAGGCCGGCTGGATCTTGCCGACCATCACGTTGGCGTCGGTCACCGCCAGCGGCCCGCCACGCCGGTAGCAGGCCGGCCCGGGGTTGGCGCCGGCACTCTCCGGCCCGGCGCGGAAGCGCGCGCCGTCGAACGACAGGATGGAACCGCCGCCGGCGGCGACCGTGTGGATGCTCATCATCGGCGCGCGCATGCGCACGCCGGCGACGCGGGTCTCGAAGGCGCGTTCGAACTCGCCGGCGAAGTGGCTGACGTCGGTGGAGGTGCCGCCCATGTCGAAGCCGATGACACGGTCGAAGTGGGCCAGCTGTGCGGTTCTGACCATGCCGACGATGCCGCCGGCCGGGCCGGAGAGGATCGCGTCCTTGCCCTGGAACGCGTGCGCGTCGGTCAGGCCGCCGCTGCTCTGCATGAAGAACAGCTTCACGCCGGGCATCTCGGAGGCCACCTGGTCGACGTAGCGGCGCAGGATCGGCGACAGGTAGGCGTCGACCACCGTGGTGTCGCCGCGGCCGACCAGCTTCATCAGCGGGCTGACCTCGCTGGACACGCTGAGCTGCGTGAAGCCGATCTCGCGCGCGAGGCGCGCCGCCGCCTGCTCGTGCGCCGGGTAGCGGTAGCCGTGCATGAAGACGATGGCGACGCTGCGCAACCCGGCGTCGAAGGCGGCCCACAGACGCTCGCGCAGGTGCGCCTCGTCCAATGCCTCGACGATCGTGCCGTCGGCGCCGAAACGCTCCTGCGCCTCGATCACCCGCGTGTACAGCAGTTCGGGCAGCACGATGTGGCGGTCGAACAGGCGCGGCCGGTCCTGGTAGGCGATGCGCAGCGCGTCGCGGAAGCCGCGCGTGGTGACCAGCAGCGTCGGTTCGCCCTTGCGTTCGAGCAGCGCGTTGGTGGCCACCGTGGTGCCCATCTTCACGCACTCGACCTGGGCGGGCGTGATCGGCTCGGACGCCTTCAGCCCGAGCAGGTGGCGGATGCCGGCCACCGCCGCGTCGCGGTACTGCTCGGGGTTCTCCGACAGCAGCTTGTGGGTGACCAGTGTTCCATCGGGGCGCTTGCCGACGACGTCGGTGAAGGTGCCGCCGCGGTCGATCCAGAACTGCCAGCGCGGGTGTTGGTTCATAACGATGTGGCGGCGCGCGCCGCCTGGTCATAGAGGCCCGACATGGTGCGCAGCAGCTTGGCCATCTCGCCGATGTCGGCGTTGCGCTCGGTGTCGAGGTTGTCGACCAGGCAGCTCTCGCGCACCTCGCGGTAGCGGGCCACCGCGGCCTCGCCGGCCGGGGTGGGGCTGTAGAAGACTTCCTTGCCCTGCTTGTCGCCCTGCGCCAGACCGGCCGCGACCAGCTTCTTCAGCGAGTAGCCGACGACGTGGGTGTCCTCGTAGTTCAGCACGAAGCAGATGTCGGCCAGCTTCTTGTTGCGTGCGCGGTGGTTGATGTGGTGCAGCACCAGCACGTCGGTGATCGTCAGGTCGGGGCAGCCGGCCGCGGCCATGCAGCGCATCGCCCAGCGCGCGAAGGCGTTCCACGCGACGATCAGGCCGAACTCGAACTCCGACAGCTCGACGCTGCGCGGCGACACCAGGTGCGACGACGAGACGATGCCGCGCGGCGTACTGCGCCTGGGCGGCGCGTTCCTTGCTGGGGTTTTGGCCGAAGCCTTGGCAGACATCCGTGGTTTCCCCGAAACGTTGAAGATTTATTGACAATTTATCGGAACGTTCTCTAGACTGCAATCGCCGTCCACCCTCACGACACCCTCGCAGGAGTTCGCATGCCGCTGACCCGCCGCAGCCTGAACGCGGCCGCACTGACCGTGCTGGCCGCCCTCGCCCCCACCGCCTTCGCGCAGACCAAGTGGGACCTGCCCTCCGCCTACCCGCCGGCGAACTTCCACACCGAGAACCTGAACCAGTTCGCGGCCGACGTCGACAAGGCCACCGGCGGCAAGCTGAAGATCACGGTGCACTCCAACGCGTCGCTGTTCAAGGCGCCGGAGATCAAGCGTGCGGTGCAGGGCGGCCAGGCGCAGGCCGGCGAGATCCTGCTGGTGAACTACCAGAACGAGTGGCCGATCTTCGGCGCCGACGGCCTGCCCTTCCTGGCCGACAGCTACGACGAGGCCGCCAAGCTCTACAAGGCGCAGCGGCCGCTGCTCGACAAGAAGCTCGGCGAGCAGGGCCTGATGCTGCTGTACTCGGTGGCCTGGCCGCCGCAGGGCATCTTCGCGAAGAAGCAGATCAACAGCGCGGCCGACCTGAAGGGCATCAAGTGGCGCGCCTACAGCCCGAGCACGGCGCGCATCGCCGAGCTGGTCGGCGCACAGCCGGTGACCATCCAGCAGGCCGAGCTGAGCCAGGCGATGGCCACCGGCGTGATCGAGAGCTACATGTCCAGCGGCTCGACCGGCTACGACACCAAGACCTACGAGCACCTGAAGTTCTACATGGACACGCAGGCCTGGCTGCCGAAGAACGCGGTGATCGTCAACAAGGCCGCTTTCGACGCGCTCGACAAGCCGACCCAGGCTGCGCTGCTGAAGGCCGGCGCCGACGCCGAGGCCCGCGGCTGGTCGACCAGCAAGGCGAAGAACCTCGAGTACCAGGACCTGCTGAAGAAGAACGGCATGGCCATCGTCGTGCCGACGGCGCAGCTGAAGACCGACATGAAGAAGGTCGGCGACACGATGATCAAGGAGTGGCTGGAGAAGTCCGGCGCCGAAGGCCAGTCGCTGGTCGACGCGTTCCACAAGTAAGGAGCGCCCGTGCGCCGCGCGCTCGATGCCCTCTACGGCCTGGCCGGGCAGCTGGCCGCGCTGGCCGTGCTGGCGATCTTCGTGCTGATGATCGCCGCCTCGGTCGGGCGCATGGTCGAGTGGCCGGTTGGCTGGATCAACGACATCGTCGCCTGGCTGTGCGCGGCCGCGGCCTTCCTCGCGATGGCCGATGCCTTCAAGCATGGCGACTTCGTGCGCGTGACGCTGCTGCTCGAGCGGCTGCCCGACGCGGCCCGGCGCACGCTCGAGGTGGTCTCGCTGGCCATCGCGGCGGTCGCGATCGGCTACCTCGCCTGGTGGGCCGCACGCTTCACCTGGGAAAGCTGGAAGTTCAACGACATCGCCACCAACATGGTGGCGGCACCGATGTGGATCCCGCAGATGAGCTTCGTGCTCGGCGCGCTGCTGTTCCTCGTCGCGGTGGTCGACGAGCTGATCATCGTGCTGCGCGGCGAGAAGCCGACCTACCAGCGTGTCGTCGAAGAGCGCCACGCGCGCGGCGACTACTCGGAGGACATGTGAGTCTGATCGCCGTCGGCGGCCTGCTGCTATTGATCCTGCTGCTGCTGCTCTCCGGCGGCGTCTGGATCGCGATGTCGCTGGCCATCGTCGGCTGGGTCGGGCAGTTCTTCTTCACCACCACGCTGCCCGGCAAGAACCTGTTCAGCGCCTTCTGGGAAAGCTCGGCGAGCTGGGAGCTGGCAGCGCTGCCGCTGTTCATCTGGATGGGCGAGATCCTGTTCCGCACGCGGCTGTCGGAGCAGATGTTCGAGGGCCTCGCGCCCTGGCTGAGCCGCATTCCCGGCCGGCTGATGCACACCACCATCCTCGGCTGCGGCATCTTCGGGTCGGTGTCGGGCTCCTCGGCGGCGACCTGCGCGACGATCGCCAAGGTCGCGCTGCCCGAGCTGCAGCGCCGCGGCTACGACGAGCGCCTCGCGCTCGGTTCGCTGGCCACCGCCGGCACGCTGGGCATCCTGATCCCGCCGTCGATCACGATGGTGGTCTACGCGGTGGCGGCCGACGCCAGCGTGATCCGCATCTTCCTGGCCGGCTTCCTGCCCGGCTTCCTGCTGATGGCGCTGTTCTCCGGCTACATCGGCTGGTGGAGCCTGGCCCACCCGGACCGCGTGCCGCCGGCCGAGCCGCCGACCAGCTTCGCCGAGAAGCTGCGCCGCTCGGCCAGCCTGATCCCCTGCGCGCTGCTGATCCTGTTCATCGTCTGGGTGCTGGTGGCCGGCTGGGCCACCGCCACCGAATGTGCCGCCTACGGCGTGCTCGGCTCGCTGGCCATCGCGGCGGCCAGTCGCTCGCTGACCTGGCGCAACTTCTGGGACGGCCTGGCCAGCGCGACGCGGGTCAGCTGCATGATCATGTTCATCCTCGCCGGCGCCGCCTTCCTGGCCAAGACCATGGCCTTCACCGGCATCCCGCGCGAGCTGGCCGAGTGGGTGGCGGCCATGAACCTCAGCCCCTACGGGCTGATCAGCGTGCTGGTGGTGGTGTACCTGGTGCTCGGCACCGCGCTGGACGGCATCTCGATGATCGTGCTGACCAGCGCAGTGGTGCTGCCGATGATCCAGAAGGCCGGCTTCGACCTGGTCTGGTTCGGCATCTTCATCGTGCTGCTGGTCGAGATCGCCGAGGTCACGCCGCCGGTGGGTTTCAACCTGTTCGTGCTGCAGAACATGACCGGCAAGGACAGCAACACCATCGCCCGCGCCGCGCTGCCCTTCTTCGGCTGCCTGGTGCTGTGCATCGGGCTGATCACGCTGTTCCCGGCCATCGTCACCTGGCTGCCCGATGTCGTGATGGGCGTCGCGAAGTAGCCGCGGAACTGGGCCCCCCGGACCCTCCATTTCCGCCCTTCGCCGGCCGCCCCCGGCGCGCACCATCGAGACTGCGACCGCCTGCGTGCGCGGCGCAGACTCGAGGATTGCGATGACCGACCTGTCCGCCCCCCTGGAATGGAAGCTGCCCGGCGCCGCCGGTGGGGCTCCCGCATCGCGTGCCGAGCCCGACAAGGTCAGCCGCGACGCCTTCGCCTGGCCGACACCGCCGTTCGCCAGCTATCCGGCGGCGACACCGCAGACCGACCCGCTGCCCTGCGAGATCCTCGGCCTCAACGACAAGCAGATGAACGGCCGGCTGACCTTCTTCGTGCCGGAGGAGGCGGTCGCCCATGTGCAGATCCCGCCGGCGCGCACCACCTTGCCGCTGCGCTTCGACCAGTTCCGCGCGCTGACGTTGGTCACGCCGCTGCAGCCGATGGCGATGGAAAGCGCCGACCCGCATGCCGCCATCCTCGGCCACCGCGCGCGCAGCGACTACCTGCTGCGCTGGCGCGGCGGCGGCGAGGCGCGCGGCCAGACCATCGGCCATGTCGAGACCGAACATGGTCTGTTCCTGTTCCCGCCGCTGGACGAGCATGGCCGCGTCAGGCGCCTGTTCGTGCCGCGCGCCGCCTACGAGGGCCACGAGATCGGCCCGCGCATCGGCGAGGTGCTGATCGAGCAGCGCCGCGTGACGCCGCAGCAGGTCGAGCAGGCGGTCGACGCGCAGAACTCGCTGCGCAGCCAGAAGCTCGGCGACATCCTGCTGCTGCGCCAGGTCGTCTCGCCCGAACAGCTGTTCGAGGCCATCGACCGGCAGGCGAAGATGCCGATGGTGCGGGTCGGCGAGGCGCTGATCTCGCTGGGCATGATCAACGACGCGCAGTTGCAGGAGGCGCTGCAGCAGCAGGCCAGCGACCGCGGCGTGCCGCTCGGCGAGCTGCTGGTGCGCATGGGCGTGGTGTCGCGCGCCGACCTGCAGGTGGCGCTGTCGCGCAAGATGGGCTACCCGCTGGTCGACCTCGACGCCTTCCCGATCGAGGCCGACGCGCTGCGCAAGATGCCGTTCCAGACGGCGCTGCGCCTGCGCCTGATGCCGCTGCTGATCCGCGACGGCCGCCTGGTGGTGGCGCTGGACGACCCGGCGCGGCGCCGTGCGGCGGTCGACGAGGCCGAGTTCAGCGCGCAGATGAAGGTGGTGCCGGTGCTCGCGCAATGCCGCGACATCGAGGACGCGCTGCAATCGGCCTACGAGAAGATCGGCGCGGCCGGTCCGCGCAGCGCTGCCGACACCGACCTGCAGGCGATCGACTTCCAGCTGACCGACACCGACAAGCTGATCGAGACGCTGGAGCGCGAGGGCCAGCGCCCGGCCGGCGAGGACGACCTGCAGCAGATCGAGCAGAGCGACAACTCGCTGGTGCGGCTGATCAACAACATGATCGTCGAGGCGCACAAGGACGGCGTCTCCGACATCCACATCGAGAGCTACCCGGGCCGCGAGAAGATCCGCATCCGCTTCCGCAAGGACGGCCTTCTGCGCACCTACCTCGAGCTGCCGGCGAACTACCGCAACGCGATGATCGCGCGCATCAAGATCATGTGCGACCTCGACATCAGCGAGAAGCGCAAGCCGCAGGACGGCAAGATCAACTTCGCCAAGTTCGTCGCCCAGCACCGCATCGAGCTGCGCGTGGCCACCATCCCGACCAACGGCGGGCTGGAAGACGTGGTGATGCGCATCCTGGCCTCGGCCAAGCCGATCCCGCTGCCGCGCATCGGGCTGTCGGAGCGCAACCTGGCCGAGCTGCAGCGTGTCGTCGAGCGGCCCTACGGCATGGTGCTGTGCGTCGGCCCGACCGGCTCGGGCAAGACGACCACGCTGCACTCGGCGCTCTCGCACATCAACGTGCCCGAGCGCAAGATCTGGACCGCCGAGGACCCGGTGGAAATCACCCAGCCGGGGCTGCGCCAGGTGCAGGTCAACCCGAAGATCGACTGGACCTTCGCGCGCGCGCTGCGCGCCTTCCTGCGTGCCGACCCGGACGTGATCATGGTCGGCGAGATCCGCGACGCCGAGACCGCGCAGACCGCCGTCGAGGCCTCGCTGACCGGTCACCTGGTGCTGTCGACGCTGCACACCAACAGCGCGCCGGAGACGGTGACACGCCTGCTCGACATGGGCATGGACCCGTTCAACTTCGCCGACTCGCTGCTGGCCGTGCTGGCGCAGCGGCTGGTGCGGCGGCTGTGCGGCGAATGCCGCACCAGCCGGCCGGCCACCGACGAGGAAGTCGAGGAACTGCTGTCGGACTACATGCACGCCTTCGGCGAGGCCGATTCGCCGCTGGCCAGGGACAGCACGCGGCAGGCCTGGGTCGACCGCCACGGCCGCGACGGCCGGCTGCACGTGCACCACGCGCCGGGCTGCCCGAACTGCGACCACACCGGCTACCGCGGCCGCGCCGGCGTGCACGAGCTGATGGTCGTCTCGCGCGCAATGCGCCGGCTGATCCAGACCGGCGCCCGCGCCGAGGCGCTGCAGGAAACGGCGCTGCGTGAAGGCATGCGCACGCTGCGCCAGGACGGCATCGAGAAGGTCTGGCAGGGGGTGACGACCATCGACGAGGTGCGGGCGATCAGCAACGTGTGACGCTGTCCACGCAAACGCGGGAGTGCACTGGCCGCGGGGCGGCAGGTCGTGCCATGCTCGGAGTCTTCCCGACTCCGTCGCCAACAGCACTCCGACCATGGCCACCGTCACCTTCTACACGCAAGCCGACATGCGGGTCTTCCTCGGCTACACCGAGGCGGACTCGATCCTCTCGGCCACCTCCACCGAGATCCACGTCGGCATCGCCGGCGACTACTACGACCGCTACATCGGTACCGGCTTCACCTTCAGCGGCGACGCGGTGACCGGCGGCACGGTGACCCAGTTCGAGGCCTACGAAGGGCTGGGCGTCGGGCTCGACTACCGCATCAGTTCGGCCAACGCCAGCGCGGCGACGGTCTACAACTACCTGGTGGCCGGCGACAGCGACGGCCTGAAGGCCTACGTGCTGCGCGGCGCCGATTCGCTGGCGGGCTCGAGCAGCAGCGACTGGCTGATGGGCATGGCCGGCAACGACACGATCAACGGCGGCGCCGGCAACGACACGATGGACGGTGGCGCCGGCAACGACCTGTACTACGTGCAGCAGTCCGGCGACCGTGTGGTCGAGTCCTCCGGCGGCGGCACCGACACCGTCTACAGCTACCTGACGAGCCACACGCTGGCCGCCAACGTCGAGTACGGCGTCGTGCGCAGCACCGGCACCGCCAGCCTGACCGGCAACACGCTGGCCAACCGGCTCACCGGCGGCACCGGCGCCAACACGCTGGACGGCGGCGCCGGCGTCGACACGATGATCGGCGGCGCCGGCAACGACGTCTACTACGTGCGCCAGACCGGCGATCTGGTCACCGAGGCCAGTGCCGGCGGGACCGACACGGTGCGCAGCTACATCAGCAGCTACGCGCTGACGGCCAACGTCGAGAACGCCGTCATCGCGCTGACCACGACCGCCAGCGTGATCGGCAACAGCCTGGCCAACGTGCTGACCGGCGGCACCGGGAACAACGGCCTGAACGGCGGCGCCGGCAACGACACGCTGGTCGGCGGCGCGGGCAACGACATCCTTACCGGCGGCACCGGCAACGACGTCTTCCGCTTCACCGTCGCCCCCAACGCCTCCACCAACATCGACCGCATCGCCGACTTCTCCGCCGCCGACGACACCATCCAGCTCGAGAACGCCGTCTTCGCCAAGCTCACCACCACCGGCACCCTGTCGGCCAGCTACTTCCGCGCCGGCGCCGGCGCCCATGCGCTGGACAGCAACGACTACGTCATCTACGACTCCACCACCGGCAAGCTCTTCTATGACGCCGACGGCTCCGGCGCCGGCGCCGCCGTCCAGATCGCCCTGCTCACCGGCACCCCGGCGATCACCAACGCCGACATCTTCATCACCTGAGGAGCACGCGGCGCGGGACGCAACTATTTCGCGTTTCGCGCCGCCGGCTGCGCTGGTTCGCCGGCGCGGCCGCTGCAGGGCGGCATTCCTGCTCAGGTCTGCTGCCGACCGGCCGATAGCATGAGACGGGCGTCTTTCTCCGAGACGCCGTCAACCTGCGCGAGCCTCCTGCATGAGCGTCCTGATCGTCGTCGACACCCGGGTCCCGGACTGGCAACAACTCGTCGGCGCGGCCGCCGGCACGGCGGAAGTCCTGCTGCTCGACCCGGCGCGCGACGGCCTGGCGCAGATCGCCGAGGCCCTGGACGGGCGCAGTGGCGTGGACGCGATCCACATCGTCGCGCACGGCCAGGCCGGGCAGCTGCTGCTCGGTGACGGCATCGTCGACAGCGCGGCACTGGAGGCGCAGGCCGGCACCCTGCAACGCATCGGCGCCGCGCTCGGCGATGACGGCGACCTGCTGCTGTACGGCTGCAACGTCGCCGCCGGCGAGGCCGGACAGCAGTTCATCGCCAGGCTGGCCGAACTCAGCGGCGCCGACGTGGCCGCGTCCACCGACGCCACCGGCACCAGCGCGGCTCGGCGGCGACTGGACGCTGGAGGCGTCCACGGGCCGCATCGAGAGCACGGTGCTGCAGGCGCCCGGCTACGGCCACACGCTGGACCTGCTCGCAGGCACATCCGGCGACGACTCGATCGTGGGCACCGCCGGACGACGACTCGATCGATGGCCTCGAGGGCAACGACACGCTGGCCGGCGGCGGCGGCGCCGACACCGTCAACGGCGGTGACGGCGACGACATTCTTCATGCCGGCCCGGGCTGGGACTGGCTCGATGGCGGCAGCGGGACCGACACGCTGGTGGTCGACTACTCGGGACATGCGGGACCGGTGCAGCTCGCCGAGGCGCTCAGCGGCCCCGGGCTTGTTCACGGAGCCGACGGCACTCTCGCTGGGCGGCGACTTCGGCATGCAGACGGTGACGGGCATCGAACGGCTGTCCATCGTGCTGACGGCCTACGACGACGCGTTGCGATCGTCGGCCACCGACGACAGCATCGTCGCCGGCGATGGCAACGACTCGGTCGATGGCGCGGCCGGCAACGACTCGATCGCCGGCCAGGCCGGTGACGACGCGATCAGCGGCGACCTGGGCGACGACACCCTCGACGGCGGTGCCGGCAACGACGCCGCGGTGTTCTCGTTCGGCAGCGTCGTCTATGCCTCGGGCATCGCCTTCGATGCCTCGGCCGTGGGCACCTCCGCCTCGGTCTCGCTGGCCGATGGCAGCGGAGGTGTCGACCAATTGATCGACATCGAGTACGTGCGCGTCTTCGGCAGCAGCACGCTGAACGACACGCTGATCGGCAGCGTCAACGGCGACGTGATGTTCGGCGGCACCGGCGGTGGCGACGACCTGATCGACGGTGGCGCCGGCAACGACACGCTGGGCGGCGGCGGCGCCAACCAGGATACGGCGGCCGGTGGCAGCCCGCCGGTCGGCGGCGGCGCCGGTGGCGCCTACGTGCCACCGATCATGTTCGTCGGCGGCGCCGATTCGGCGGACGGTGGCAACGACACCGTGCTCGGTGGCGCCGGCGACGACCTGATCATCGCCAGCGTCAGTGGCGACGGCTTCAGCGACTTCATCGACGGCGGCAGCGGCGACGACACGCTGGTGCTGGACTACTCCGCCTATCCGGGCGACCCGATGAATCCGAACCCGCTCGTCGTGCAGCTGAACAGCACAGGCAACCGACCTGCTCGGCACGCCGGTGGCCATCGACCTGGGTGGCGACTTCGGCGTGCAGTCGCTCGGCGGCATCGAGCGCCTGTCCGTCACGCTGACGGCACGCAACGACAGCTTCGTCTCCACCGGCACCACCGACACGATCACCGGCGGCCTGGGCAACGACAGCATCGACGGCGCCGGTGGCGATGACACCGTCACCGGCGGCGCCGGCCTGGACAGCCTGCTCGGCGGCGACGGCCAGGACCTGGTCGACGGCGGCGACAGCAACGACACCCTGCGCGGCGGTGCCGGTGACGACACGCTGCTCGGCGGCACCGGCGTCGACGACCTCTACGGCGACGGCGGCGACGACTCGCTGGACGGTGGCGCCTCCGCCGACAACCTGTACGGCGGCGTCGGCAACGACACCTTCGTCGGCGGCGGCCACGCGGCGGGCGAGTACGACTTCGCCAGCTACCGCGACAGCGGCGTCGCGGTAGCCGTCAACCTGGCCAGCGGCGTCGTGCTCAAGGGCGGTGCGGGAACCGACACGCTGATCGCGATCGACGGCGCAATCGGCTCGTCGTACGCCGACACGCTGATCGGCTCGGACGGCGACAACTACCTGCGCGGGCGCGGCGGCAGCGACAGCATCGACGGCGGCGCCGGCTTCGACATCGCCGACTACCGCGACAGCGGCTCGACCACGGCCAACCTGGCCACCGGGCGCGCCGGCTACGCCTCGAACGTCGTCAGCGGCGTCACCGTGCCGGCCGGCACCGACACGCTGCTGGGCATCGAAGGCCTGTCGGCCAGCCACTACGACGACACGCTGACCGGCGACGCCGGGGACAACTACCTGCGCGGCCAACGCGGCAACGACCTGATCGACGGCGGCGCCGGCGCCGACCGTGCCGTCTACAACCAGGCGACCGGCGCCGTCACGGTGAACCTGGCGCTCGGCACCGCCACCGGCGCCGACGGCAACGACACGCTGGTCGGCATCGAGAACCTGCGCGGCTCGGCCTACGGCGACACGCTGATCGGCGACACGGGCGCCAACCACGTCGAGGCACGCGAAGGCAACGACAGCGTCGACGGCGGTGCCGGCAACGACACGCTGGTCGGCGAGTCCGGCAACGACAGCCTGCAAGGCGGCGACGGCGAGGACGTCCTGCTCGGCGGCATCGGCAACGACACGCTGTCCGGTGGCACCCAGCCTGCCAACGAACCCGATGCCAGCGGCCGCGCTGGCCGCCAGTTCTTCGACTGGGCGGACTACAGCGGCAGCACCGGCGCCGTCAATGTCGACCTGGCGGCCGGCACCGCGACCGGTGAAGGCAGCGACGTGCTGATCGGCATCGAGGCCGTGCGTGGTTCGGCGGGCAACGACACGCTGGCCGGCGACGCCGGCGACAACCTGTTCCGCGGCAACGGCGGCGACGACAGCATCGCGGGCGGCGCCGGCATCGACGTGGTCGAGTACGGCAACGCCAGCGGCAGCGTGAACGTGAACCTGGCCACCGGCACGGCCAGCGGCGCGGCGGGCAACGACAGCTTCAGCAGCATCGAGGTCGCGATCGGCGGTGCCTACGACGACACGCTGACCGGCGACGCCGGCGACAACGCCATCCGCGGCAATGCCGGCGACGACCTGCTCGACGGCGGCGCCGGCGTCGACCGGGTCGACTATCGCACCGCCGGCGCTGCCGTCGTGGTCGACCTCGATGGCGGCTTCGCCTTCGGCGGTGACGGCAACGACACGCTGGTGGGCTTCGAGAACCTGCGCGGCACCGACCTCTACGACGACCAGCTCGGTGGCGACGCCGGTGCCAACGTGATCGAGGGACGCGGCGGCAACGACTCGCTCAGCGGCGCCGGCGGCAACGACACGCTGGTCGGCGACGAGGGCGACGACCGCCTGCTCGGCGGCGCGGGCAACGACCAGCTTCGCGGCGGCGCCGGCGACGACACCTATGTGCTGGGCGACGCCGACACGGGCACCGACACGGTGTCGGACAGCGGCGGCACGGCCGACACGCTGGCCTCGCGCGACAACGGCTTCGGTGTCTACAGCGAGTTCTATCGCTCCGGCAGCAGCCTGGTCATCGAGAACTACGACGAGCTGAGCACCGGCGCGCTGCTGTCGCGCACGGTGATCCAGAACCATGCGACGACCGGGCACATCGAGTGGCTGGTGTCGACCGACGCCGGCAGCGGCGCGACCACCACCCTGGCGCTGGCCGCCGCGGCCACCGGATCGGCCGCCGACGACCTGGTCGCCGGCACGACCAGCAACGACACGCTGACCGGGCTGGCCGGCGACGACGTGCTGTGGGGCCACATCGGCAACGACAGCCTCGACGGCGGCAGCGGGGCCGACGCGCTGCGCGGCGGCGCCGGAGCGGACACGCTCAACGGCGGCATTGGTGCCGACGACATGCTCGGCCAGGCCGGCAACGACGTGTACATCGTCGACGATGCCGGTGACGTCGTCGACGAACATGTCGGCTACGGTCCCAACGCCAGTGCCGACGCCGGCGGCATCGACACCGTCAACGTGACGCTGGCCACCGCTGGCGCCACCTACGTGCTGGGCGCCTACGTCGAGAACCTGGTGCTGCAGGGCTCGGCCACGCTGCGCGGTACCGGCAATGCGCTGGCCAACACGATCACCGGCAACGCCGCGGCCAACGTGCTCGACGGCGGCGCGGGTGCCGACACGCTGACCGGCGGGCTGGGCAACGACAGCTACTACGTCGACACGCTGACCGACGTGATCAGCGAGACCAGCACGCTGGCCACCGAGATCGACAGCGTGATCAGCGGCGTCTCCTGGACGCTGGGCGCGAACCTCGAGCGGCTGACGCTCAGCGGCAGCGCCGCGATCAACGGCACCGGCAATGCGCTGGCCAACACCCTGACCGGCAACGCCGCGGCCAACGTGCTCGACGGCGGCGCGGGCGCCGACACGCTGACCGGCGGGCTGGGCAACGACACCTACCACGTCGACGCGCTGACCGACGTGATCAGCGAGACCAGCACGCTGGCCACCGAGATCGACAGCGTGGTCAGCGGCGTCACCTGGACGCTGGGCGCGAACCTCGAGCGACTGACGCTGAGCGGCTCGTCGGCGATCAACGGCACCGGCAATGCACTGGCCAACCTGCTGACCGGCAACACCGGCGCCAACACGCTCAACGGCGGCACCGGCAACGACACGCTGGTCGGCGGCGCGGGCAACGACATCCTCACCGGCGGCACCGGCAACGACGTCTTCCGCTTCACCGTCGCCCCCAACGCCTCCACCAACATCGACCGCATCGCCGACTTCTCCGCCGCCGACGACACCATCCAGCTCGAGAACGCCGTCTTCGCCAAGCTCACCACCACCGGCACCCTGTCGGCCAGCTACTTCCGCGCCGGCGCCGGTGCCCATGCGCTGGACAGCAACGACTACGTGATCTACGACTCCACCACCGGCAAGCTCTTCTACGACGCCGACGGCTCCGGCTCCGGCGCCGCCGTCCAGATCGCCCTGCTCACCGGCGCCCCGGCCATCACCAGCGCCGACATCTTCATCACCTGAAGACGGCGGCGCCGCTCAGGCCGCGACGATGGCGCGGTCGCGGCCGGCGCCCTTGGCCTCGTAGAGCATCTCGTCGGCACGGCGCAGCAGCGCGGCCCAGGTCGCCTGCGTCGCCAGGCCGAGCACGCCACCGACGCTGGCGCCGATCGTGACCTCGACGCCGCCGGTCAGCCCGAAAGGCTGGCGCATCGCATCGACGATGGCCTGCGCCACCCGCTGCACCTGCGCGGGGTCGCGCATGCCTGGCAGAACGATGGCGAACTCGTCGCCGCCCAGGCGCGCCACGGCATCCGACGGCCGCACCAGCCGAACCAGACGCAGCGCGACCAGCTTGAGCAGTTCGTCGCCGGCCGCGTGACCATGCGTGTCGTTGACCGGCTTGAACCGATCGAGATCGACGTAGAGCACGGCCAGCGGCTCGCCGACCTGTTCGTCGAGCAGGTTGCGCAGGCGCTGCTCGAAGCCCTCGCGGTTGAGCAGGCGCGTCAAAGGGTCGGTCTGCGACAGCCATTGCAGCCGCGCGGCCTCGGTGCGCTGGGCGGTGACGTCCTGGCCGACGACGACGAAGCCGTCGAGCTCGCCGGCCGGCGTGCGCAGCGGGATGTAGTCCATCGCCGTGTAGCGCCGCCCGTCGCCGCCCGCATCCTCCAGGTCGAAGCGCACCTGCTCGCCGGCCAGCGCCCGCTGTATCCACGGCCAGCGCCGCTCGAACTCGGCATCGCCGAGCACCTCGCGTGCGCTGCGGCCCAGCACCCGCCCTGCCGGCTGGCCTGCCATCGCCTCGAAGGCGCTGTTGACGAACAGGTAGCGCCCCTGCGTGTCGATGACGGCGACCGTCGACGGGATCGCGTTGGCGACCGAGCGCACGGTGGCGGCCTGCCGGTCCTTCTCGGCCTGCACGGCCTCCAGCGCCGAGATGTCGCGCATCAGGATCGAGTAGCGCTCGATCTCGCCGCTGTCGTCGCGATGGGCGATCACCATGTGGCTGACCGGGACCTCGCGCCCATCGGCCAGCCGCGCCCTCGACTGCCCGACCCAGACTTCGCCGCGCTGCAGCGCCGGCTGGATCTGCTCGGCGAACAGGCGCACGGTCGACTCGGGCAGCAGTTCGCTGACCCTCGGTGCCTCGTCGGAACGCCAGGGCCGGCCGAGCATCGCGCTCGCCGCGGCCGGGTTCATGTAGCGCACCCGGCGCTCGCGGTTGGCCTGGATCACGAAGTCGGTCGTGTGCTCGAGGATGGCCGCCACCTCGCGCAGCCTGCGCTCGGCGGCGCTGCGTTCGGTGATGTCGATGCCGGCCACGAAGAAGCCGCGGGCCCGACCGTCGTCGCCGGGGCGATCGGGCGTCAGGCGTTGTTCGAGGTGACGCAGCCGCCCGTCCACCATCTCGTCGAGCTCGAAGCGCTGCGGCTCGCCGCGCAGCACGGCCAGCGCGCGTTCGCGGATCGGTTCGTCGGGCAGGTCGGGGAACAGCTCGGCCCGTGTGCGCCCCAGCGCGTCGGCGGCCTCGATACCCAGATCGGCGCACCACTGGGCGTTGACGAAGCGGTAGCGGCGCTCGCGGTCCAGGTAGGCGATGCGCAGCGGCAGGCTGTCGGTCAGCTGGCGCAGGAAGGCTTCGCGCTCCTCGATCTGCTGCTGCAGTTGTCGCCGCTCGGTGATGTCCTGGAAGGTACCGAACAGGCGCACCGGCCGCCCCTGCGTCGAACTCCACCTCGCCGACTGCACGTGCCCAGATGCGCCGGCCCCGCGCCGTGAGCATCGGCAGCTCCAGGTCCCATGCGCGCCCCTCGCTCAACCCCACCTCGACGGCAGCCGACAGCACCGCGCGCGCCTCCGGCTCGTAGAACGCCAGCGCCGCTGTCCGGTGTCGGCTGGAAGTCGGGCAGCACCTCGTGCAGGCGCCGCGTCTCCTCGGTCCAGCGCACCTCGCCGCTGGCCAGCTCCATCTCCCAGCCGCCAACGCCGGCCACGCGCCCGGTGCGTTCGAGCAGTTCCTGGCTGTGGCGCAGCGCACGTTCGGCCAGCACCCGCGCAGTCACGTCGCGCCCGGTGGAGTGCAGCAGAGGCGTGCCGGCAGCGTCCCACTGTCGGGTGTTGGTCCAGGAGATCCAGCACTCCTGCCCGTCGGGCAGCTGCATGCGGTTCTCGGAGTTGAGCGTGCGACCGGTGGCCAGCACAGTGCTCGATGCGTTCACGCACGATCGCCTGGTCGGGCCCGTGCACGTAGTCGAACAGGTTGCTGCCGACCACGTCGTCGACGCGCCGGCCGAACTGGCGCGCATAGGCCGGGTTCACGTAGATCAGCCGGCCGTCGGCGCTCGACTGGGCCACCAGTTCGCTCTGCGCATCGAGGATGGCGCGCATGCGCGCCTCGCTCTCGGCCACCACCGAGCGTGCATGCACACCCCGCAGCTCCATCGAGCGTTCCGCCAGGCGCTGGCGCATCTCGAGCGCCTGCACGGCGGCATCGGCCAGTTGCGCCAGCATGCGCGACTGCTCCACGCTGAGCTGGCGAGGCTGGCGGTCGATCACGCACAGGGTACCGAGCCGCTCGCCGGAATTCATCACCAGCGGTGCACCGGCGTAGAAGCGGATGCGCGGCTCGCCGGTCGACCAGCGGATTGCCTGCGAAGCGTTCATCGTGGCTGCGCATCGCCGACTTCCATCAGCTGATCGGTGCGTGATCGTGTGGTGGCAGAACGCGATCCCGCGCGCCGGTCTGCGTGCACGTCGGCGGAGGCCAACCTTGGCCTTGAACCACTGGCGCTCGGCGTCGATCAGGCTGAGCAGCGCGATCGGCGTGCCGCACAGCTGCGAGGCGAGCAACGCCAGCGAATCGAACAGCGGCTCCGGCTCGGTGTCCAGCACCTGCAGCGCCCGCAGGCGATCGAGCCTGCGCCGTTCGATCTCGTCCTGCTCGTCGGTCATGCCCTGTACATCACTTCATCGGCCGCCACGCCGCGACGATACACGGACTTGGCGCGTGCTCAGCCGCCACCCCGCTGCGTGTAGAGGTCGAAATAGCGCATGAAGCGCTGGCGCTCGGTCTCGCCGACACCCTCGAAGTGGAAGGCGATGGCCAGCCGCGGCATGCGCATCAGCGCGATCCGGCGCGGCGGCAGCTCGCGCCAGGCCAGCTCGAGCCGGCCGGCACCGATGGCGACCTCGGCCGAACGGGGCAGCAGCGTCACGGACGTGGCGGTCGACCGCGCCGGGCAGCCACATCAGCAGTTCGGCTTCGGTGCAGCCCATCTCCCGCTTGAAGTCGGCGGGGTACCAGGCCTGCATGGCTCACCCGCCAGCGATGGGGGGCCAGATCGCCAGCACGTCGCCGTCGTTCAGCACATGGCTGAGGCGCTGCGCCGGCGGCACGTAGACGCCGTTGACCAGCACCAGGTGCACCAGCTTCTCCGGCAGCCCGAAGGGCTCGATCACCCGGGCGACGGCGCTGCCCTCGGGCAGATCCAGCGCCACGCGGTTGTCGTAGCGGTTCTCGGCGGGCAGGTACTGCGTGAGGCTGGCGTAGAGCTTGAACGTGATCTTCATCTCGGCGGCACGAGCGCGCGTGCGCTCTGGCCCTGCGCGCTGGCCAGGTAGGCCTCCATCAGCAGGGTCGGGTCCTCCTTCAGACGCTCCTTCCACGCGCCGAGTTTCACCTGGCCTTCGACCAGGCCGCGCATCACGCCGACATGCTGGGTCCAGCCGATGCTGTTGCAGCCGACCATCACGTCGTCCTTGAACTGCAGGCTCAGGTGCTTGCCGGCGGCACGGTCGGTCAGCTCGACCTGCTCGCCGCCCGCCACGCCCTGCCAGTTGCCGAAGCTGGCCGAGATCAGGCCCAGCGTGTCGAGCACGTTGATCTGCGTGACGCCCTTCAGCACCGCCTTGCGGCCGACCATGTTCATCGCCGCCACGTAGGCCTGGTCGGCGGCGTTGGGCTGGATCGCGCTGACGATGGTCTTGCCGCTGACGATGTCGAAGGCCTCGGCGCAGTCACCGGCAGCGTAGACGTCGGGCACGGTGGTCTGCAGGTGCTCGTCGGTCAGCACGCCGACCAGGCACTTGATCGGCGAGTCCTTCAGGAAGCCGATGTTCGGCTTGACGCCGGTGGCGCTGATGACCAGGTCGGCGACGATGGTCTGGCCATTGGAGAGCTTCACCTTCATCGCACCGTTGTCGCCGTGCGCCGCACCGCTGCCGAGCCCGACCGCCGACGCCAGCTTGCCGAGCAGGCCGCCGGAGGCCGCCGCGCCGATGGCCTCGATCGCCTCGACCCGCGCGCCGGTGAAGACACGCACGCCCTTGCTCTCGCACCAGTTCTTGATCATGCCGCCGGCGGTCGGGCCCATCATGCGCGGCACCATGCGGTCGCCCATCTCGACGACGGTGAGTTCGACGCCGCGCGCGGCCAGCGCCTCCATGATGATGCAGCCGATGAAACCTGCGCCCATCTGCAGCACGCGCGCGCCCTTGCCGGCGCGCTGCGCGATGGCCCGCGCGTCGCCCAGCGTCCAGCAGCTGTGCACGTTGGGCAGGTCCATGCCCGGGATCGGCGGCCGCACCGGGCTGGAGCCGGTGGCGATCAGCAGCCGGTCGTAGGGCAGCGAGCTGCCGTCTTCCAGGTGCACCTGCTTGCGGCCGCTGTCGATGCCCTTGGCCCGGCCCTGCTGGCGCTCGATGCGCAGCGTGTCGAAGTGGCCGGCGCCGTGGCGCAGGTGCGTGCCCTCCTCGCCGATGTTGCCGATCAGCAGGTAGGGAATCGCCATGCGCGAGTACGGCGCCTCCGGCTCGTCGCCGACCAGCACGATGCGGTCGTCGGGCGCGTGCTTGCGGATCGTCTCCGCGGCGATCACGCCGGCCGGGCCGGCGCCCAGGATCACATGCCGCATCTCAGAGGCCCAGCCGCGTGCGTGTCTCCGGCTTCAACTGGCCGTCGCTGTCCCAGCCGCGCGCAGCGTAGTACTTCGGCAGCATCTCGGGCAGCTTGTTGACCAGGCCCTTTGCCGGGCCGGTCTTGGCCGGCTCGTTGAGCAGCCGCGGCGGCAGCGTGTCGTCCTTGGCGCTGAAGCCGGCGCGGTTGTTGAAGTCGCGCTCCATGTTCCAGATGCGCTCGCCGATCTTGGCCATGTTCTCCAGCGTGAACTCGGGGCCGCAGGCGGCAGCGACCTGCGGCGCCACGTCGGCCAGACCCCAGGCGAAGCTGGTGAAGATGCAGATGCCGGCCGAGTCGAATGCGGCAGTGGCGTCCTGGAAGGCGATCACGAGTTCCGGCTTGCCCTCGGCGCTGAGCGGGTCGGTCTTGACCGGGATGCCCAGCACTTCCGAGGCCACGGTGTAGCTGCGCAGGTGGCAGGCGCCGCGGTTGCTGGTCGCGTAGGTCAGGCCCATGCCCTGGATGCCGCGCGAGTCGTAGGCCGGGAACTCCTGGCCCTTCACGCTCATGCTGAGCTCGGGGTGACCGTACTTCTTGCACAGGCGCGCCGAGCCCTGGCCGATCTCCTTGCCGAAGCCTTCGCCCTTCGCGGTGATCTCGGCGAAGTGGGCCAGCGCCTGCGCGCTGCCGAACTTGGCGTCGATGCCGAGTTGCTCCTGGGTCAGCACGCCCATCTCGTAGAGCTCCATCACCGCGCCGATGGTGGCGCCGAAGGAGATCGGATCCATGCCTTGCTCGTTGCACAGCAGGTTGGCGTACTGCAATGCCTCGAGATCGTTGACGCCGTTGGCGGCGCCCAGCGCCCAGGCCGCCTCGTACTCCAGGCCGCCGGAGGCGCCCCAGTACTGCGGCTTGTTCTCGACCGTGAAGTGCCCCTGGTCCATCTTGCTGATGCGGCCGCAGGCGATCGTGCAGCCGAAGCAGGCCTGGTTGGTCACCAGGTGCTTCTTGCCGTCGGTCTTGCGCGGCGTCGCCATCGCTTCCGCCGAGATGTCCTTGGCGCCCTCGAACTGGATGTCCTTGTGGTTGCGCGTCGGCAGCGCACCGATCTCGTTGATGACGTTCATCAGCACCTGGGTGCCGTAGGTCGGCAGGCCCTGGCCCGTCACCGCGTTGTCGGCCAGGATCTTCTTCTTCTCGAACGTGACCTTCATGAACTCCTTGGGGTCGGCCACGTTGCCGACACCCTTGGTTCCCCGAACGACGACCGCTTTCAGGTTCTTGCTGCCCATCACCGCGCCGACGCCGGAGCGGCCGGCGGCACGGTGCAGGTCGTTGACGACCGCGGCGTAGAGCACCTGGTTCTCGCCGGCCAGGCCGATGCTCGACACACGCGCCAGCGGCTGCTGCAGCTGCTTCTTCAGCGTCTCCTCGGTCTCCCAGACGCTCTTGCCCCACAGGTGGCTGGCGTCGCGCAGCTCGGCGACGTCGTCCTCGATGTAGAGGAACACCGGCTTGGCCGAGCGGCCTTCGAAGACCACCATGTCCCAGCCGGCCATCTTCAGCTCGGCGCCCCAGTAGCCGCCCGAGTTCGAGCAGGCGATCGCGCCGGTCAGCGGGCCCTTGGTGACGACGGTGTAGCGGCCGCCGGTGGACGCCATCGTGCCGGTCAGCGGGCCGGTGGCCCAGATCAGCTTGTTGGCCGGCGACAGCGGGTCGACCTTCGGGTCGACCTCCTCGACGATGTACTTGGTGGCCAGGCCGCGCGAGCCGAGGTAGGCGCGCGCCCAGTCCATGTTGAGGGGTTCCGACTTGACAGTGCCGGCGGTCAGGTTGACGCGGAGGATCTTTCCAGCCCAGGACATGTTGGTTCTCCTCTCACGCAGCGGAGGGTTGGTTGCCGAGCTTGTCGGCCCAGGCCTGCATCTTGTCCAGGCCGGTCCAGTTGGCATCGACGTAGGTGATGGCGCCGGTCGGGCAGGCCGTCGCGCAGGCCGGGTCGCCGCCGCACAGGTCGCACTTCTGCACCTTGCCGGTCTCCTGCACGTAGTTGATCGTGCCGAACGGGCAGCTGATCGTGCAGACCTTGCAGCCCACGCAGGTGGTCTCGTTGACCACCTTGGCACCGGTCAGCTTGTCCAGCGTGATCGCCTCCACCGGGCAGGCATGCAGGCACCAGGCCTCGTCGCACTGCGTGCAGGTGTAGGGCACCTTGCGGCCGGTGTGATGGAAGTCGAACACCTTGATGCGCGACTTGGCCGTGGCATAGGTGCCGTAGTTCTCGAACGAACAGGCCATCTCGCACTGCAGGCACCCGGTGCACTTGTCCGGGTTGATGTGGAGCGTCTTCTGCATGAGGCTTCCTTGGTGTGAGGCGTCGGAGGCGTGCTATGCACGTCAGTTCATAGCTTGCTGAGGGCAAGCGCGAGCCACCACCCGGGAGAAACCCTAGGATTTGCTCCAGCCCGTCACAGGGCTGGAGCCTTCTCGCTCAGACGGGGCGCCAGGCCAGGTTGGCGCGGGCGAAGATTTCGGCCAGGCGGCCGTTCGCGGCGAGCTGGTTGACACCGGCCTGCAGCGCCTGCGCCAGCTCGGTGGCGTCCTTCTTGACCGCCATGCCGACCGCCCAGCCGTCGCGCGGCGCACGCGGCGAAGGCAGCGGCTCGATGGCGAAGCGCGCATCGCCGCGCAGCACCGCCTGCAGCTCCGACAGCAACCCGGCGGCCACCGGCACCTCGCCGCGCTTGAGCGCCTGCGCCGCCTCGACGCCGTCGCGTGCCTGCGTGCGCAGCGTGTTGCGCAGCGCGCCGCTCTCCGCCCCGATCAGCAGCCAGCCGGCCAGCGACTGGCCGGGCACCGCCACCGGCTTGCCGGCCAGATCGGCGAGCGACTCCAGCTTCGGCAACTGCTCGAGGTTGCGCGCCACCGCGACGCGCTCGCGCCAGTACGGCGCGAACACGCTGACCTGCGGGTTGGCATCCATCAGCGGGCGGTCGACCGGAACGTGCAGCAGCACGTCGGCAGGCCCGTAGCCGAGGTAGTGGCCCTTCCAGACCATGTTGCGCAGGTCGTCGTTCATGTTCTCGTCGGCCGGGAACGGCAGCGGCGAGAAGGCCACGCCCAGCGACTCGGCCAGCGCGCGGCCGAGCTCGACGTCGATGCCGGCGCCGCCGTCGTGAAACGGCGGCATGTCCTTGTACAGGCCGACGACCAGGCTGCCGCGGCTCTTCACCTTGGACAGTGGCGTGGCCTGCAGTTCGGGCAGCGACAGCGCCAGCGGCGCGGCGCCGAGCGCGCGCAGGATGCCTCGCCTCGTGCTCACAACGGCTTCTCGCGGCGCGTTTCCAGGTAGGCCTTGATGGACCAGACGGCCTCCTGGTTCATCATGCCCTCGAACGGCGGCATGTAGACAGCGCCGTTGCGCGTGCGGCCCTTGCGCACGGTGTTCGCGAAGTACTCGTCGATCTCCTTCACGCAGGCAGCCTTCTTCTTGTCGTCCTTCTGCGTCGCGCATTCGTTGTCGAGCTTGCGCAGGTCGGGCGCGATGCCACCGGAGATCGCCTCCAGGCCGTGGCAGCGCGCGCAGTTCTGGTTGTAGGCCGAGGTGCCGACCTTCACCGCCGCGTCGTTCTTGCGGTACGGGTTCTCGCCGCGCCAGGCCTCGCCCAGCTTGGGCAGGCTGCTGGTGTCGACGGCCTGCGGCGTGACATCGCCATGCGCCCAGGCGGACTGGAACGCAGCGCCTGCCAGCAGCGCGCCGACGAGAACGAATCGATGACGGGAAGAGTGGCTGATCATGCTGTTGTCTCCTGGACAGTCGGTTTGGAATAAGCTCCGTGTCTGCAAACGCCATGCCACGAGCAGGTGTCCCAAAGCTGAACAATCGGACCCACGGAGTCCGTGCTGTCCCGCAGTGGACAACCCCTTCCAAGTGCCCGACAGTCGCGCCCAGCGTGCGGTGAACCGCACGACGATGAACCGTTGGAGACGACCTGCTCGAGCGCAGGCAAGGGAACAGATGTCATGTCCACGAGCCGCAATTCGAGTCCGCGCGCCTGGGGCGCCGCCGAGACCGCGGCCGCGCCGCCCGCGGGCCAGGCCGGTCGCGTCGACCTGATCCAGCAGTCGCACGAACGCTGCGCCGCGCTCGGGCTGACGCGCATCGAGCGACCCGACTACGCGCCGCTGCTGCGCAGCGACCTGAACGTCGCGCGTGAGCGCAACCAGCGCCTGTTCGCGCACGCCGCGCCGGTGATGGAGATGCTGTTCGAGCAGATCGTCAACACCGAGAGCATGATCGTGCTGACGGACGCGCAGGGCACGGTGCTGCACTCGATCGGCGACAGCGACTTCCTCGAGAAGGCCGGCAAGGTGGCGCTCGCACCCGGCGTCAACTGGGCCGAGCAGAGCAAGGGCACGAACGCGATCGGCACCGCGCTGTTCGAGGAGCGGCCGACGCTCGTCCACGCCGACGAGCACTTCATGCACGCCAACCATTTCCTGACCTGCTCGGCGGCGCCGATCTTCGACCCGCGCGGCAACATGCTGGGCGTGCTCGACGTGTCGGGCGACCAGCGCAGCTACCACCAGCACACGATGGGGCTGGTGCGAATGTCGGCGCGCATGATCGAGAACCACTGGCTCTCGGACGACTACAGCAACCGCCTGCGCCTGCACTTCCACACCCGCGCGGAGTTCATCGGCACGCTGCTCGAGGGCATCATCGTCGTCGGTGCCGACGGCAAGATCCTCGGTGCCAACCGCAGCGCGCTCGACCAGCTGGCGATGACCGGCATCTCGCTGCGTGGCCACACGCTGACGACGCTGTTCGGCACCACCGTCGCGGCGATCCACGACCACTTCCGCGCGCCGCTGCCGGTGCCGATGACGCTGACGGTGCCCACCGGCCTGCGCTTCCAGGTCAGCGCACGCATCGACTGGTCGTCGCGGCGCGTCTTCGGCGGCCTGCCGGAAGGCTTCGACGACACCAGCAGCAGCGGCGTGCCGCGCGCCGCGGTGCCGGCCCAGAGCACGGGCGGCGAGCCGGCCGCGCCGCCGCCGGCCGGGCTGCAGTTCCTGCAGACCGGCGACGCGCAGGTCGAGAGCGTGGTGCAGAAGGTGCGCCGCATCATCAACCGCGACATCCCGCTGCTGATCCTCGGCGAAACAGGCACCGGCAAGGAACTGCTGGCCCGCGCGGTGCACCAGGAGTCGAACCGCGCCAAGCAGCCCTTCGTCGCGGTCAACTGCGCGTCGATCCCCGAGTCGCTGATCGAGGCCGAGCTGTTCGGCTACGACGAAGGCGCCTTCACCGGCGCACGCCGCAAGGGCGCGGTCGGCCGCATCGTGCAGGCCAATGGCGGCACGCTGTTCCTCGACGAGATCGGCGACATGCCGCTGGCGCTGCAGGCGCGGCTGCTGCGCGTGCTGCAGGAGCGCTGCGTGACGCCGCTGGGCAGCCACAAGACCATCGCGGTGGACATCGCGGTGATCGGCGCGACCCACCGCAACCTGCGCGAGATGATCGAGAAGCAGCAGTTCCGCGAGGACCTGTACTACCGCCTCAACGGCCTGGTGCTGCGCCTGCCCTCGCTGCGCGAGCGCAGCGACCTCGGCGTGGTGGCGCGGCGCATCCTGCAGAGCGAATGCCCGCAGGGCGCGCCCGAGATCAGCCCGGCGGTGATGGACCTGCTCGGCCGCTACCACTGGCCGGGCAACATCCGCCAGCTCGCCAACGTGCTGCGCACGGCCGCGGTGATGGCCTGCGGCGAGGCGCAGATCACCGAGGCGCACCTGTCGGACGACTTCCTCGAGGACGCGCGCCGGCTGCCGCAGCGTGCACCTGCCGCGGTACAGGTGGTGGCGCCGGTGATGCAGGCCGCGCCACCGGTGCCGCCGCAGTCGGTGTTCGTGCCGCCCGTCGGTGCCGGCGGCTGCGCTGCCGTCCGCCCCCGTGGCGCCAGCGCCGAACCGCACGCTCGAGGAGGTCGAGATCGACATGATCCGCGCTGCCCTCGAGGCCGCCGGCGGCAACATCTCCGAGGCGTCCAAGCGCCTGGGCATCAGCCGCAACACCATCTACCGCAAGCTTCGCTGGAACAAGGGCGGCTGAGTGCGGCGTGCCGCACGCCAGCGGGCTCCGGGATATCCCTGTGCCAGCACCTGACCTGGCTGCTCCGGCGTGGAGCAAACCGGCCGATGCAACAGCACCTGCACCGGGCGGCCACCTGCCCAGACGCAGCGGCATGGCTCTTGCAGCCTCGCGCAGGGCACGCATGCTCCGAACTGACTCGAACAACATGAAGATCCTCGTGCTCGGCTCAGGGGGCCGCGCAGATTGCCGGCAGTGCGCCGCCAGCACCGCCGACTCCCGGCCGCCGTCGTCGCGACTGCCCGGCGCCATCGCGGTGACCGGCGTCGAGCAGCGCTGGCTGCTGATCAACGCAGCACCGGAGATCGCCCGCCACGCGCAGATCGAGAGTGCTGCGCAGCAGGGCCGCATCGCTGGTGTCGTGCTGCTCGACGCGCAGCTCGAACACGCCGCCAGCCTGGCCGAGCTGAGCCGCGGCGGGCCGCTGAACCTCTACGCCACGCCGGCGGTGTTCGAGGAGCTGACCTGCCGCTTGCCGATGCTCGGCCTGCCCGAAGGCGGCGGCGCGGTGCGCTGGCACCTGCTGCCGGTGGCGGGCGATGTGCGCAGCGCCGAGTTCCGTGTCGAGGGCCTGGAGTCGTTGCGCTTCGTCGCCGTCGACGATGGCGGCTGGGCCGCGCCCTACTCGCCCTACGGCGCCGAGGCCGTGGTCGGCGACAGCGTCTCGCTGCTGATCGAGGACCGCCGTGCCGGCCAGCGCCTGGTCTACTCGCCGGCGGCCGGCGGCGGCGCGCGGCCGTGGATGGAAGGCGCCGACTGCCTGCTCGTCGCCGCAGCGGGCTGCCGCGACCTGCCCGTGCCGACGTCCCCCACGATCGGTCTGGCCGACACCGGGGCGCGGCGCACGGTGCTGGTCCACCTCGACGACTGCGATCCGCGCCTGCACGAGGGCAGCGAGGCGCGCCGCGCCATCGATGCGGCCGGCATCGAGGTCGCGTTCGACGGCATGGAGATCGAGCTGTGAATCGCGCCGCCGCCGCACCGCGCGCCGCGACGCCGGCGATCGAGCCGATCTGGCTGGAGTGGGCCGCGCTGGCCGGCATGCTCGCCTTCGCGACCTGGCTGCTCGGTGGCCGCGGCGTGTGGGCACTGCTGCTGCACTCCGACCCGACCGGTTTGACGCTGGTGATCATCGTCGTCTTCACCGCCGCGACGATCTGGTGCGGCTCGCGCGCCCGCGAGCTGGCGCAGCAGCGGCGCTGGCTGGAAGACGCACGGGGCGCGCACGGCGGCACGGCCCGCGGCGGCTGGGCGGCCGACTACTGGGCCGCGCTGCGCGCCGCGCCGCGTGATGCCGGCGCGCCGCTGGACCTGCTGCTCGAGCACACGCACGGCCCGCATCACACCGCCTGGTGGGTCAACGGCATCCAGCTCAAGCTCGGACTGCTCGGCAAGGTGATCGGCTTCTCGATCCTGGCCATCGAGATCGGCCAGATCCAGAACTTCGACGCCTCGCAGTCGCAGGAGCTGCTGCGCAGCCTGACCACGGGCCTGGGCGTGGCGCTGCTGACGACGATGGTCGGCCTGGTCGGCAACATCCTGCTCGGCCTGCAGCTGACGCGGCTGGACCGCTATGCCGACGCGCTGGTGGCCGACGCGCAAGCGCACGGCCTGGCCATCGCCGCGGAGCACTGAGACATGCGCAGACGGCGCTTCGCCCGCGAAGCGGAGGTCGACCCGTTCTACGACATGTTGTTCAACATGCTGATCGCCTTCGTCTTCTGCTTCATCATCGCTCTGCTGGCGATGAACCCGAAGGCGCTGAAGGCCGGCGACATCCCGTCCAAGGCCGAGTACATCGTCAACGTGTCGTGGCCGGACATGAACCCGAACGACATCGACACCTGGGTGCAGGACCCGGCCGCCAACCTGGTCTGGTTCCGCGCCCGCGAGGCCGGGCTGATGCACCTGGACCGCGACGACCGCGGCATGACCAACGACATCATCGTCGTCAACGGCAAGCAGGTCGCCAACCCGCTGAACACCGAGGTGGTGACGATCCGCGGCATCGCGCCGGGCGAGTACACCGTCAACGTTCACTACTACGAATCGAAGGACGGGCGGCCGGTCGAGGTGACCGTCTCGGTCATCAAGGTGAACCCGCGCGCCGAGGTGGTCTTCTACGGCAGCGTCACGCTGGCCCGCAAGGGCGACGAGGCCACCGCCGCCCGCTTCACCGTGCTGCCCGACGGCTCGGTGACCAACGTCAACACCCTGCCCAAGACCCTGGTTCAACGCCTATGACGACTGCCGTCGTGCTGAGTTTCGCCGCCCTCGTGCTGCTGTGCACGCTGGCGCTGCTGTGGTCGCGCTGGCCGGCCTGGTTGAAGCTGCTGCTGGTGCTCGGCGTGACCGGTTTCTACTTCTATGCCGACGGCCAGGTGCACGGCCTGGCCGGCTGGCCGAGCCGCGATGCACTGCCCGAACGTTTCGTGCTGCTCGCCGCGGTGATCGAGGAACCGAGCGCGAAGGGCAAGGGCGCGCTGTACGTGTGGGTCAACGAGCTGAAGGACGGCAAGCCCTCGGCGCAGCCGCGCGCCTACCAGCTGCCCTACGCGAAGGACCTGCACGCGCTGCTCAACGAGGGCATGAAGAAGGTGCGCCAGGGCATCAGCCAGATGGGCACGGCCGAGCCGAAGACCGGGCCCAAGGGCTTCTCGTGGCTGCGCCCGGGCAGCGACGAGCAGAACGTCAAGATCCGCGACCTGCCGGTGCCGCAGTTGCCGGAAAAGTGAGGCCCGAGAAATGAAGCGCCTCGCCATCGTCGCGCTGGCCCTGCTCGCCGGTGCCTGCAGCGCACCGAAGGACGACTCCTTCTTCCCGCTCGCCAAGGGCCATCGCTGGACCTACGAGCTGACCACCGAGTGGGAGAACAACCTCGTCGAGCACGAGCCGCGCATCATCGAGACGCTGGGCCGCCAGACGCTCGAGTCCGGCGAGGCCTGGCGGCGGCGCAGCGACAGCGGCGTCGACTACTGGCTGAAGAGCGACGCCAGCGGCATCTACCGCGTCGCCAGCAAGAGCGAGCTGCAGGAAGAGCCCGAGGCCGACAAGGAACCGCGCTTCGTGCTGAAGGCGCCGTTCACGGTCGGCACCACGTGGCGCGCCAGCACCACCGCCTACCTGCTGCAGCGGCGCCAGGAGTTCCCGCGCGAGATCCGCCACAGCCACCCGGCGGTGCCGATGAACTACACGATCGAGGCGGTCGGCGAAAAGCTCGCCACCCGCGCCGGCGAGTTCAGCGACTGCCTGCGCGTCAGGGGCGTCGCCGCACTGCGCCTGTTCGCCGACCCGGTGGTCGGCTGGAAGGACATGGCGCTGACCACCACCGAGTGGTACTGCGCCGGCGCCGGCCTGGTCAAGCTGGTGCGCGAGGAGCCGGCGCAGTCGACCTTCCTGACCGGCGGAACGCTGACAATGGAGCTGGTCGACTGGCATTGATCGCTTGCGCTTGAACCCTTCCGAACTTCCGCTGCACGGCATCCGCGTCGTCGAGTTCACCCACATGGTGATGGGCCCGACCTGCGGCATGGTGCTGGCCGATCTCGGCGCCGAGGTCATCAAGGTCGAGCCGCTGGCCGGCGATGCCACGCGCCGCCTGCTCGGCTCGGGCGCCGGCTTCTTCGCGATGTTCAACCGCAACAAGCGCAGCATCGCGCTCGATGCCAAGGACCCACGTGGCCGCGAGATCGTGCTGAGGCTGATCGCCGGCGCCGACGTGTTCAGCGAGAACTTCAAGGCCGGCACGATGGAGGCACTGGGCCTCGGCGCGCAGACGCTGCAGCGCCTCAACCCGCGCCTGGTGCACGTCTCGCACAAGGGCTTCCTGCCCGGGCCTTACGAACACCGCACTGCGCTCGACGAGGTGGTGCAGATGATGGGCGGCCTGGCCTACATGACCGGCCCGGAAGGCCGGCCGCTGCGCGCCGGGGCCAGCGTCAACGACATCATGGGCGGCCTGTTCGGCGCGATCGGCGCGCTGGCGGCGCTGTGGCAGCGGCAGCAGACCGGGCGCGGCCAGGCGGTGAACAGCGCGCTGTTCGAGAACAACGTGTTCCTGGTCGCGCAGCACATGATGCAGTTCGCGGTGACCGGCCAGGCCGCCGCGCCGATGCCCGGCCGCATCAGCGCCTGGGCGGTCTACGACGTGTTCACCGTGAAAGACGGCGAGCAGATCTTCCTCGCCGCGGTCAGCGACACGCAGTGGGCGGCGATGTGCCGCGCCTTCGGCTTCGACGACCTGCTCGTCGACCTGCGCCTGGCCTCCAACAACGATCGTGTCCGTGCGCGCGACTGGATGCTGCCGCTGCTGCGCGAGCGCTTCGCCGCCTTCGGTGCGGCCGAACTGGCGGCACGCTTCGAGGCCCAGTCCCTGCCCTACGCGCCGATCACCCGGCCGCAGGAACTGTTCGACGACCCGCACCTGGAGGCCACCGGTGGCCTTGCCGCGATGCAGGTGCCGGCCGATGCCAGCGCCGCCGGCCGGATCATTGACACGCGTGCGCCGCTGCTGCCGGTCACGATGGCCGGGCAGCGCCTGCCCTTGCGCGAGAACCCGCCCGCGGTCGGCGAGCACAGCGCCGCCGTGCTGCGCGAACTGGGCTACGGCGACGCCGAGATCGCTGCGCTGCACGCTGCCGGCGTCATCGCCGGTTCTTGCGGCTGATCAAGCCCGGCGTCCCGCCGCTGCCAGCGAATCAGGCGCCGGGCCGACAATGCGCGGCCTGCCGCACGCCACCGCCCATGCACCTCACCCTCTTCAGCACGCCCGTGGTCAACCGCGTGCTGCGCGCAGCGTCGCTGGCCTTCCTCAAGCTCAACGGCTGGACCGTCGAGGGCAGCCTGCCCTCTGCTGCCGCGAAGTCGGTGCTGATCGCCGCGCCGCACACCAGCAACTGGGACCTGCCCTACACGCTGATGGCCGGCTTCGCGCTGAACCTGAACCTGTACTGGATGGGCAAGGCCAGCCTGTTCGCGCCGCCGTTCGGGCCGCTGATGCGCTGGCTGGGTGGCATCGCAGTCGACCGCTCGAAGAGCAACAACCTGGTGGCCGCCTCGGCGCAGGCGCTGGTCGAGGCCGACGGCCCGGTGCAACTGGTCGTGCCGCCCGAGGGCACACGCGGCCGCACGCGGCAGTGGAAGACCGGCTTCTACTTCATCGCGCTGGAGGCGAAGGTGCCGATCGTGCTGGCCTACATGGACTACCAGCGCAAGGCCGTCGGGCTCGGCCCGCTGTTCGTGCCGACCAGCGAGGTCGAGCGCGACATGGACGAGATCAAGCGCTTCTACGCCGGCGTGAAGGGCCGCAATCCGGACCAGTTCGAGCCGCAGTGAAGCGTGGCGGCGGCATGCCCGCAACGCTCGAACCCTGAGTCGATACCCGCAGCCGCGGCGGCCTTGCCGCGTCAGCTTGTCGCATCACCTGCGATGCGGGCGCGACAACTTGTCGCACGCAGCGCCCGTGCGGCCTGTGCAACGTGCTTCATAAGGGTTCGCGGGCATCGGGGTGTGCCGGGGCCTCGGTTCAAATGATTCCAGCTCTGCCGTGACGCAGGCCTCATTTCGACGAGCCGCAGGCTCGCAGGAGATCGTGACGATGGACATGAACCGGAGGCAATTCTTCCGGGTCAGCGGAGCGGGGCTGGTGGGTTCCAGCCTCGTCGCGTTGGGCTTCTCGCCCACGGCGGCACTCGCCGAGACGCGCAACTTCAAGCTGGCCCGCACCACCGAAACCCGCAGCACCTGCCCGTACTGCTCGGTCAGCTGCGGCCTGGTGATGTACACCCTCGGCGACAAGGCGAAGAACGTCAAGTCGACCATCATCCACGTCGAGGGCGACCCCGACCACCCGGTCAACCGCGGCACGCTGTGCCCGAAGGGTGCCGGCGTGATGGACATGATCCAGTCGCCCAACCGCGTCAAGCACCCGCAGGTGCGCGAGGCGGGCACGAACGAGTGGAAGAACATCTCGTGGGACGAGGCGCTGACGCGCGTGGCCAAGCACCTGAAGGCCGACCGCGACGCCAACCTCGTCAAGACCATCGAGAAGGACGGCAAGCAGATCACGGTGAACCGCTGGAACAGCACCGGCTTCCTGATCAGCTCGGCCTCCTCCAACGAATCCGGTTATCTGTCCGTCAAGGTCGCGCGCGGCCTGGGGATGGTCGCACTCGATACGCAAGCACGTATCTGACACGCGCCGACGGTGTCCAGTCTGGGCCCGACTTTCGGTCGCGGAGCGATGACCAACTCGTGGACTGATATCAAGAACACGGATCTCGTGCTGATCATGGGCGGCAATGCCGCCGAAGCCCACCCCTGCGGCTTCAAGTGGGTGACGGAGGCCATGCAGACGCGCAAGGCCAAGCTGATCGTGGTCGACCCGCGCTTCACGCGCAGCGCCGCGGTGGCCGACACCTACGCGCCGATCCGCGTCGGAACCGACATCGCCTTCCTCGGCGGCGTCATCAACTACCTGCTGTCGAACAACAAGATCCACCTCGACTACGTCAAGCTGAATACGGACGCCACGTTCCTGACCAAGCCGGACTACAAGTTCGACAACGGCACCTTCAGCGGCTACGACGAGGCCAAGCGGTCCTACAGCAAGGCGAGCTGGGGCTACCAGCTCGGCGAGGACGGCTACGTCAAGGTCGACGAGACGATGCAGGACCCGCTGTGCGTGTTCCAGCAGATGAAGAAGCACTACGCCCGGTACACGCCGGAGCTGGTGAGCCAGATCACCGGCACGCCGAAGGACCAGTTCCTGAAGATCGCCGAGATGCTGGCCGCCACCTCGGCGCCGGACAAGGTGATGACCATCTGCTACGCGCTCGGCTGGACCCAGCACAGCGTCGGCTCGCAGAACATCCGCACGATGGCCATGATCCAGCTGCTGCTGGGCAACATGGGCCGGCCGGGTGGCGGCATCAACGCGCTGCGCGGCCACGCCAACGTGCAGGGCATCACCGACATGTGCGCCTACTCGGAAGTGCTGTCGGGCTACCTGAGCTCGCCGGCCGAGGCCGATGTCGACTTCGAGAGCTACCTGAAGGTGCGCACCGGCAAGCCCTTGCGCCCGGGGCAGATGGCCTTCACGCAGAACTTCCCGAAGTGGCACGTCAGCCTGATGAAGGCCTACTACGGCAACGCGGCGACGAAGGACAACAACTTCGCCTACGACTGGGTGCCCAAGCGTGACGGTGCCTACGACATCCTGGCGATCTTCGAGCGCATGCACCAGGGCAAGATCAACGGCTTCGTCGTGCAGGGCTTCAACCCGCTCGCGGCCGTGCCCAACAAGAAGAAGCTCAGCGCCGCGCTGGCCAAGCTGAAGTACCTGGTGGTGATGGATCCGCTGGAGACGGAGACGAGCGAGTTCTGGAAGAACTTCGGCCCGCTCAACGACGTCAAGGCGGAGGACATCAAGACCGAGGTGTTCCGCTTCCCGACCAGCTGCTTCGCCGAGGAGACCGGCAGCTTCACCAACTCCAGCCGCGTGATCAGCTGGAAGGAGAAGGCCGTCGATCCGCCGGGCGAAGCGAAGACCGACTCGGAGATCATGGCGCGCCTGTTCGTCAAGCTGCGCGGCATGTACGCGAAGGACGGCGGCACGCTGCCCGAGCCGATCGCCGGCCTGGCCTGGCCCTACATCAACGCCAATGTGCCGAGCGCGGCCGAGGTGCTGCGCGAGATCTCCGGCAAGGCGCTGGCCGATCTGATGCCGCCGCCGCCCGCGCCCAAGCTGGACGACAAGGGCAAGCCGATTCCCGTGCCGCCGCCGCTGCCGGGCACGCCGCCGCCGGCGCCGATCCTGAAGGCCGGCGAGCAGGTGCCGGGCTTCGCGGTGCTGCGCGACGACGGCACGACCGCCTGCGGCAACTGGATCTACGCCGGCTGCTGGAGCCAGGCAGGCAACCTGACCGCGCGGCGCGACACCGCCGACCCGACGGGTCTCGGTGTGTTCCCGAACTGGGGTTTCTCGTGGCCGGCCAACCGCCGCATCCTCTACAACCGCGCCAGCGCGGACAAGGACGGCAAGCCCTGGGACGCCAGCCGCAAGTACCTGGCCTGGAACGGCACGAGCTGGGCCGGTGGGGCCGACGTGCCCGACATGCGGCCCGACGCCGCGCCGGAGCAGAACGTCGGCGCCTTCATCATGAACCCGGAGGGTGTGGCGCGCCTGCACGCCATCGGCATGAACGAAGGCCCGTTCCCCGAGCACTACGAGCCCTTCGAGACGCCGGTGGGCGTGAACCTGATGTGCCCGAGCAACCCGAAGGCCGTCAGCAACCCCGCCGCGCGTGTCTACAAGGGCGACCTGGAGGCCTTCGGCAAGAAGGAGGAGTTCCCCTACGCAGCCACCACCTACCGCCTGACCGAGCACCTGCACTACTGGACCAAGCACTCGCGCAGCAACGCGATCGTGCAGCCCGCGCCCTTCGTCGAGATCGGCGAGGAGCTGGCGAAGGAGAAGGGCATCAAGCAGGGCGACAAGGTGAAGGTGCGCAGCAACCGCGGCGAAGTGGTCGCGGCCTGCGTGGTCACCAAGCGCATGAAGGCGCTCGACGTGAACGGCAAGAAGGTGCACCACGTCGGCATCCCGATCCACTGGGGCTTCAAGGGCGTGACGCAGAACGGCTACCTGGCCAACGCATTGACACCCTTCGTCGGCGACGCGAACTCGCAGACGCCGGAGTTCAAGGCGTTCCTCGTCAACATCGAGAAGGTGTGACCATGAAGCCCCCAAGCTCACTTCGTTCACTGCCCCCCAAGGGGGCGCAGGCCTCCCTTGGGGCGGCCCGGCGGGAGTCCTGACCATGGCCAGTCTGCAATCGCAAGACGTCGTGGCGCGTTCCGCCACGACCACCCCCACCCCGCAGGTGCGCTCCGCCGTGCCGCAGGTCGCCAAGCTCATCGACGAGTCCAAGTGCATCGGCTGCAAGGCCTGCCAGGTCGCGTGCATGAACTGGAACGACCTGCGTGACGAGGTCGGCACCAACATCGGCGTCTACGACAACCCGAGCGACCTCACGCCGTCCTCCTGGACGGTGATGAAGTTCTTCGAGGTCGAGCCGAAGGAAGGCAGCCTCGAGTGGCTGATCCGCAAGGACGGCTGCATGCACTGCGAGGACCCGGGCTGCCTGAAGGCCTGCCCCTCGCCGGGCGCGATCGTCAAGTACGCCAACGGCATCGTCGACTTCATCTCCGAGCACTGCATCGGTTGCGGCTACTGCGTCAAGGGCTGCCCCTTCGACGTGCCGCGCATCAGCCAGAAGGACAACAAGGCCTACAAGTGCACCTTGTGTTCCGACCGGGTGGGCGTGGGCCTGGAGCCGGCCTGCGTGAAGACCTGTCCGACCGGCGCGATCGGCTTCGGCACCAAGGAAGACATGGTCGCCTACGGCGAGAAGCGGGCCGGCGAGCTGAAGGAGCGCGGCTTCCAGAACGCGGGGCTGTACAACCCGCAGGGCGTCGGCGGCACGCACGTCATGTACGTGCTCAAGCATGCCGACAAGCCCGAGCTGGAAGACCTGCCGAAGGACCCGACCATCAGCCCGATGGTGTCGCTGTGGAAGGGCATCGCCAAGCCGCTCGCGGTGGCCGGGATGATCGGCGCGGTGCTGGTCGGCTTCCTGCACTACATGAAGGTGGGCCCGATCGAGGAGAAGTCCGACGAGAAGGAGAACGCGTGATGAGGACACAAAGCCTGCTGATGCGCTACAGCGAGAGCGAGCGCATGAACCACTGGGTCATCGCGATGTTCTTCGTCTTCGCCGGCCTCACCGGCCTGGCCTTCTTCCACCCGGCGTTCTTCTTCCTCACCCACCTGTTCGGCGGCGGGCCGTGGGCGCGCATCCTGCACCCGTTCTTCGGCGTGATCATGTTCGTCTCGTTCCTCGGCCTGTTCTTCCGGCTGTGGCGCGAGAACGTGATGACGCCGGCCGACAAGGAATGGCGCGCCCACACCGGCGACATGCTGCGCGGCGACAAGTCGAAGATGCCGCCGGTGGGCAAGTACAACGCCGGCCAGAAGAGCGTGTTCTGGGCGATGGCACTCAGCCTCGCGGTGCTGATCGTCACCGGCGTGATGTTCTGGCGCCCCTGGTTCGCGCCCTACTTCCCGATCGCCGTGCTGCGCGTCGCGGTGCTGCTGCACTCGATTGCGGCGGTGGTGCTGATCCTGGCCACCATCGTGCACGTCTACGCGGCGATCTGGGTGCAGGGCACGGTGCGGGCGATGACACGCGGCACGGTCACCGAGTCGTGGGCGAAGCAGCACCACGCGCTGTGGCACAAGCAGATGACCGAGGGAAAGTGAAACGATGACCGCTGCCGCCACCGTGCGGGTGATGACGCCCGAGGAGATCGCCGCGCGCGCCGGCGGCGAGACGGCGTTCCTGCACCCACCGCAGCGCGGCAGCGTGTTCGCCGAGCGGGCCATGCGGCTGCGCCAGCTGGCGCGCGGCCATGCGATGGGCGACTACCTGCTGTTCGTGGCCAGCCTGGCGCAGTCGCAGCAGAACCGGCTCGAGGACCTGCCCGGCGTTCCGCTGCCCGATGCGCAGGCACTCGACCGCGCCGCCGCGCTGGGCCTGCCGCCGCTGCCCGCCGCCGACTGGCCGCGCGACCCGGTCTGGCACGGTGTGGCCAAGGTGATCGCGGCCGAGCTGCGCGTCAGCGCGCCGCCCGGTGCGCGTGCCGGCACTGGCGCAGGTGGCCGGGGCCGACGACGACTGGTTCGAACGCCAGGCCGACTGCCTGCTGACCGGCGTGATGGAGGGCCTGGACCTCGCCACCGCGCCGCTGGTGGCCGCCGCGCTGCAGGTCTACTGGACGCACATGGCCACCACGCTGCTGGCGCAGGCCGGCGCACGCGGCGCGCCGTTCGGGCGCATCGACGACGAGACCGTCTGCCCCTGCTGCGGCAGCCGGCCGACGGCGAGCATCACGCGCAGCAGCGGCGAGTCGCTCGGCCAGCGCTACCTGCACTGCTCGCTGTGCAGCCTGCAGTGGCACATGGTGCGCATCAAGTGCCCGAGCTGCCTGTCCACCCGCAGCCTGGCCTACCAGTCGCTGGACGCGGCCGACGGCGGCGACGACGGCGCGAGCCGGGCTGCCAACGCGGCGCTGCAGGCCGAGACCTGCGACGACTGCCACAGCTACCTGAAGATCCTGCACAGCGACCGCGACCCCTTCGCCGAGCCGGTCGCCGACGACCTGGCCAGCGTCACGCTGGACCTGCTGGTCTCCGAGGCCGGCTACCAGCGCCACGGCGTCAACCTGATGCTGCTGTTCGGCGCGCCCGACGCGCCACCGGACCCCAGTCCATGACCGCCCGGCCCGACGAATCCGTGGTGCACGGTTCCAAGGCCAGCGCGAAGGACCTGCCCTCCGTCGACCGCCTGATCCGTTCGCCCGCCGCGGCTGCGCTGCTGGCCGAGCACGGCCACACGCTGGTGACCAGCGAAGCACGCGCACTGCTCGATGGCCTGCGCGTGCAGGCGCTGGCCGGCGCGCTCGATGCGGACGCCGTGCGCCCGTCGGCGCTGGAGGGCGCTCTGGCGGAACGCATCGCGGCGCGCCTGGCGCCGCGTTTGCGCCGCGTGCTCAACCTCACCGGCACGGTGATCCACACCAACCTCGGCCGCGCGCTGCTCGCCGAGCCCGCACTGCAGCACCTGCTGGCGATGATGGCCGGGCCGAACAACCTCGAGTACGACCTCGAGAGCGGTGGCCGCGGCGACCGCGACAGCATCGTCGAGGAACTGCTGTGCACGATCACCGGCGCCGAGGCGGCCACGGTGGTCAACAACAACGCGGCGGCGGTGCTGCTGAGCATCGCGGCGCTCGCGTCCGCTCACAAGGGCGGCAAGGAGGTGATCGTCTCGCGCGGCGAGCTGGTCGAGATCGGCGGCGCCTTCCGCATGCCCGACGTGATGGCCTCGGCCGGTGCCACGCTGGTGGAAGTGGGCACCACCAACCGCACCCACCCGGCCGACTACGAACGGGCCATCACCGAGCGCACCGCGCTCCTGATGAAGGTGCACACCAGCAACTACGCGGTGCAGGGTTTCACCGCCGCGGTCGACGAGGCCGACATCGCGCGCATCGCCCACGCCAAGGGACTGCCGATGGCCACCGACCTGGGCAGCGGCGCGCTGGTCGACCTGGCGGCCTACGGTCTGCCGAAGGAGCCGCTGCCGCAGGAGAAGCTGGCCGCCGGCTGCGACGTGGTCACCTTCAGCGGCGACAAGCTGCTCGGCGGCCCGCAGGCCGGGCTGATCGTCGGCACCAGGGAAGCGGTCGGCCGCATCCGCAAGTTCCCAATGAAACGTGCGCTGCGCATGAGCAAGCTGCCGCTGGCCGCGCTGGAAGCCACGCTGAGGCTCTACCTGCGCCCCGAGCGCCTGGCGCGGGACCTGCCGACGCTGCGCCTGCTGACGCGGCCGGAGGCCGAGATCCGTGCGCTCGCGCAGGCGCTGGCGCCGCGCGTCGCCGCGGCCGTCGCGCCGCGCTTCGGCGTCGAGGTGGTGGCGATGCAGGGCCAGATCGGCTCCGGCTCGCTGCCGGTCGAACGCCTGCCTTCGGCCGGACTCGCCATCGCCCCGCTGCAGAAGAAGGCCAGCGGCCGCGCGCTCGACGAACTCGCCGCGGCGCTGCGCGCGCTGCCGCTGCCGGTGATCGGCCGCGTCGCCGACGACCGCCTGCTGCTCGACCTGCGCTGCCTCGAGGAGCCGGCCGGGCTGCTCGACCAGCTGCAGCACCTGGAGGCCGCGCTGGCCTGAACCCACCCACCCCCACTGCAAGGAGTTGCCATGAGTCATCCGTTGGATGCCCTGGATCGCATCGTCACCGAGACGCTGGAGCCGCTGGCCCTGCGCACCGACCAGGAGGCGCGTTTCCCGCGCGAAGTGATCACCGCGCTGGGCCAGGCCGGGCTGCTCGGGCTCGTGTCCGCCCCCAGCGTCGGCGGTGCCGGCGGCGGCCTGAAGGAGGCCGCCCAGGTGGTCGGCCGGATCGCGCAGAGCTGCCCGTCGACCGCGATGGTGGTGTGCATGCACTACTGCGCGGTCGCGGTGATCGAGTCCTTCGGGGCCGAGACCGTGCGGCGCGAGGTCGCGGCCGGCCGGCATCTGTCGACGCTGGCCTTCTCCGAGGCCGAGTCGCGCAGCCACTTCTGGGCGCCCGCCAGCACGGCCCGCGCCGACGGCGACCAGGTGCTGCTCGACGCGCGCAAGAGCTGGGTCACCTCGGCCTTCGAGGCCGACAGCTACGTCTGGAGCAGCAAGCCGCTGGCCGCCGAAGGGGCGTCCTCGCTGTGGCTGGTCGATGCGAAGAGCGATGGCCTGGGCCAGCCGGTCGCGTTCGACGCGCTCGGACTGCGCGGCAACGCCTCCACGCCGATCACCGCGCGCGGCGTGCGCATCCCCGCCGCCAACCGCCTCGGCGAGGACGGCAAGGGCTTCGACACGATGATGGGCGTGGTGCTGCCCTGGTTCGCCACCCTGAACGCAGCCTGCTCGGTCGGGCTGATGGAGGGCGCGCTGAGCCGCGCCGCCGGCCACGTGGGCGCCACCCGGCACCAGCACCTCGGCAGCTCGCTGGCCGACCTGCCGACCATCCGCGCCTACCTCGCGCGCGGCCGCATCCGGACCGACATGGCGGCCGCGCTGCTGCAGGACACGCTCGCCGCGATCGGCGCCGGGCGCGCCGACACGATGCTGCGCGTGCTCGAGGTGAAGGCCGCTGCGGCGGAGTCGGCACTGGAGGTCACCGACCTGGCGATGCGCGTCTGCGGTGGCGCCGCCTTCCGCAAGGAGGCCGGCATCGAGCGGCTGTTCCGTGATGCCCGGGCCGCCAACGTGATGGCGCCGACCACCGACGTGCTGTACGACTTCATCGGCAAGGCCGTCACCGGCCTGCCGCTGTTCTGAAGGACGGCCGCATGGCTTCTTCCCCGCTGGTGATGGGTGCGGTCGCCTACGCACCGAAGGTCGTCACGATCTGGGAGGGCTTCAAGGCCTTCTTCGCGCAGCACGACCTGGCCTTCGACTTCGTGCTCTACAGCAACTACGAACGCCAGGTCGAGGCGCAGTTCGACGGCCAGATCCAGCTCGCCTGGAACTCGCCGCTGGCCTGGGAGCGCGCGCGCCGCATCGCCGCCGCGCGTGGCCTGGACGTGCAGGCGGTGGCGATGCGCGACACCGACTGCGACCTGCGTTCGCTGATCGTCGTGCGCGCCGACAGCCCGGCGCGCACGCTGGCCGACCTGCGCGGCAAGACGCTGGCCGTCGGTGCGATCGACTCGCCGCAGGCGACGCTGATCCCGCTGGACCACCTGCGCCAGCAGGGCCTGGTTGGCGGGCGCGACTTCGCGGTGCGCCGCTTCGACGTGCTCGGCGGCAAGCATGGCGACCACATCGGCGGCGAACGCGACGCCGCGCGCGCGCTGCTCGCCGGCGAGGTCGAGGCCTGCTGCATGATCGACGGCAACCACCTCGCCTTCGGGCTCGACGGCACGCTGCCGCCGGGCAGCACCCGCGTGCTGGCCAGCACCGGCGCCTACGACCACTGCAACTTCACCACCAGCCCCGGCGCGCCGGCCGCCGCGATCGCACGCTTCACCGAGCTGCTGCTGGCGATGCGCTGGGACGACCCGCAGGTGCGCCCGCTGCTCGAACTGGAGGGCCTGCGCGAGTGGCGCCGCGGGCGCACCAGCGGCTACGCGCTGCTCGCGCGAGCCGTCGACGACGAACGTTTCTACAGCCCCGATGGCCAGCTCCTCGCCGCCGACTATCGCTATTGAGGCGCTCGGCCTCGACCAGGGTGCGCTGTTGCTCGTCAGGCGCGCGCTGCAGGCCTGCGCCCCGGGCACCGAGCTGCTGGTGCAGGGCGGTTCGCCGGGCTGGACCGTGCACCTGGCAGCCTGGTGCCGGCAGCAGGGCCACGGCCTGCGCTGGGAGGAGCGGCCCGACGGCGGCGCGCAGGCCTGGGTCCGCCGCAACGTCCAGGCGCTGGGCCGCTGGCAAGGTGCCGAACGTGCCGGCCACGCGCTGCTGCGCCCAGGCGAGCTGCCGCTGGACCAGGCCCGGCCGCCCTGGGGCCTGGCGGCGCGCGGCGCGTGCGTGGAAGCGGGCAGCCCGTCGTTCGGCTTCGCGCTGAGCCGCCGCGACGAGCTGTGGGCCGCCACCGCCGGCGAGCTCTACCGCCAGGCCGCCGCTGCGCAATGGGACCCGGGCAGCGCGATCGACTGGCAGCACCCCTTCGAGCTGGCGCCCGAGATCGAAGCGGCGGTGGTGCAGCTGATGACCTACCTGATCGAGAACGAGAACGCCGCGTTGCTGGTACCAGCCCGCCATCTCGGCCAGGTGCACCCCTATTTCCGCGAGGTCATGCAGCTGCTGGCGCTGCAGTGTGCCGACGAGGCACGGCATGTCGAGGTGTTCACCCGCCGCGCCACGCTGCGCGGGCACGAGCCGGCACTGTCGACGGCCGGCGGGCAGGCCTCGCTGCGCACGCTGTTCGACGCCAAGGACTTCTCGCAGGCCACCTTCCTGCTCTCGGTGCTCGGCGAAGGCACCTTCGTCAACCTGCTGAACTTCCTGCACGAACATGCGCCCGACCCGGTGACGCGGCAGATCGCCCGGCTGGCCGCGCGCGACGAGGCGCGCCACGTGGCGTTCGGCATGGCCCACCTGGAGCACCGGCTGGCGGTGCAGCCCGACTACCAGGCCAGCCTGCGCAACGCCGTCGAGCAGCGCCACGACGAGCTGGCCGGCACCGCCGGCCTCAACGAGGAGGTGTTCGACGCGCTGGTGCTGCTGGCCGCCGGCGAGGCGAGCGTCGGTGCGGTGGCGCGCGGGCACGAGGCGGTGCAGGGGCTGAAGCGCGAGATGGCAGCCGGTCGCAAGGCACGCCTGGCGCGGCTGGGCTTCGATGCCGCGACGGCCTCGCGCCTGGCCGAGCTGCACACCCGCAACTTCATGTAGCAACGGCCTGCCCATGAACCCGCCTCGAGCTGCCCGACAATGGTCGCGCCCCGCGCGCGGTCGACCAGCGCCGGGCCAACGATGCCTGCGACCGCACGACGACACCACCCCGATGCCACGCCCCTCTGTGCCCCGCCGCGCGCTGATCGCCGCGCTCGCCGCCACCCCGGCCCTGCTGGCCGCGCCGGGACTGCACGCCGAGCCGCAGGCCCAGCGCCGGCCCTGGCCGCGCGGCACGCCGACGCCACCACTCGAACTGCCCGACCTCGACGGCCGCGCCTGGCGCCTGGCCGAGCGGCGCGGCCGCGTGGTGGCGCTGAACTTCTGGGCCAGCTGGTGCCAGCCCTGCCGCGAGGAAATGCCCTCGCTCGAGCTGATGGCACAGCGCCACGAGGCCGATGGCCTGGAGGTGGTGGCGCTGAACTTCAAGGAAGGTGGCGGCACGATCCGCCGCTTCCTCGACAGCACGCCGCTGAGCCTGCCCGTGCTGCGCGATGCCGACGGCCTCGTCGCCCGGGCCTTCGGCGTGCGCATCTTTCCCAGCACGGTGTTCGTCGGCCGTGATGGCGCGGCGGCGTTCACCGTCGTCGGCGCGGCCGACTGGACGGCCGAACCGGCGCGCGCCTGGGTGCGTGCCCTGCTGTAAGGTCCGCGCCCTGCGAATGTCTCAATGTCTCTCACCGAAGGAAGCACCATGACCCACCCGCTCCACCGCCGCCGGCTGCTGAAAGCCGCCGCCCTGCTGCCCGCCGCCGCGCTGCCGCAGGCCGTGTTCGCGCAGGAGCGCCGCTTCGAGCCGCAGCCGGGGGCCTGGCGCACGTTCGAGCTGACCACCACGGTGTCGGTGCCCGAGGCCAAGGGCGCGACGCAGCTGTGGCTGCCGGTGCCCGACGTCGCGTCGGACTGGCAGCGCCCGCTGGACAACGCCTGGACCGGCAACGCCAGCAGCGCGCGTGTCGTCGCCGATGCGCAGCGCGGCGTGCGCATGCTGCACGCCGAGTTCGCCGCCGGCGGCGCGGCGCCGACGCTGACGCTGACCAGCCGGCTGCAGACGCGCAGCCGCGCGGTCGACTGGAACGGCGCCAAGGCGCCTGCCGAGGATCCGGCGCTGCTGCGCGCCAACCTCGCGCCGACCGAACTGCTGCCCACCGACGGCATCGTCCGCAAGACCGCCGCCGAGGCCACCAAGGGCGCGAAGACCGATCTCGACAAGGTGCGCGGCATCTATGAGTGGGTGATCGCCAACGCGCACCGCGAGCCGAAGACACGCGGCTGCGGCACCGGCGACATCAAGGCCATGCTCGAGACCGGCAACCTGGGCGGCAAATGCGCCGACCTGAATGCGATCTTCGTCGGCATGTGCCGTGCCTCGGGCATTCCGGCGCGCGACGTCTACGGCCTGCGCCTCGCACCCTCGGCCTTCGGCTACAAGGAGCTGGGCGCCAACTCGGCCGGCCTGAAGGGCGCGCAGCACTGCCGCGCCGAGGCCTACCTGGCCGGCCACGGCTGGGTGGCGATGGACCCCGCCGACGTGCTGAAGGTGATGCGCCAGGAGACGCCGGAGTGGATCAAGGATGCGAAGCACCCGATCGTCGCGCCGGTGGCCAAGGGACTGTTCGGCAGCTGGGAAGGCAACTGGGTGGGCTGGAACACCGCGCACGACATCGTGCTGCCGGGCCAGTCGGGCAAGGCCACGCTGCCCTTCCTGATGTACCCGAACGGCGAGAACGCCGACGGCCGCTTCGACGAGCTGTCGCCCGACAGCTTCCGCTACACGATCAGCGCGAAGGAACTGACGGCCTGACGAGGGCTGCGAACGCGTCATGATCGTCGGCACGGCAGGCCACATCGACCACGGCAAGTCCACGCTGGTGAGGGCACTCACCGGCGTGGACACCGATCGCCTGCCCGAGGAGAAACAGCGTGGCATCAGCATCGAGCTGGGCTATGCGTTTCTCGACGCACCAGGGCCGACGGAGCGGATCGGCTTCGTCGACGTGCCCGGCCACGAGCGGCTGGTGCACACGATGATCTCCGGCGCCACCGGCATGGACTTCGCGCTGCTGCTGGTGGCCGCCGACGACGGGCCGATGCCGCAGACGCGCGAGCACCTGGCGGTGCTGTCGCTGCTCGGCCTGAGCCGCGGCGCGGTGGTGGTCACCAAGACCGACCGTGTCGACGCGGCGCGCGTGGCCGCGGTGTGCGCCGAGGCAGCCGCACTGCTGCACGGCAGTTCGCTGGAAGGTGCGCCGGTGCTGCCGGTCTCGGCCCACGGCGGCGAGGGCCTGGAGGCACTGCGCACGCTGCTGTTCGATGCGGCGCGCACACTGCCGCCGCGCGACGAGGCCGGCGCGGCGTTCCGGCTGGCGATCGACCGCGCCTTCACGCTCGGCGGCGTCGGCACGGTGGTGACCGGCACGGTGCACGCCGGCACGGTGAGCGTCGGCGACACGCTGCGCCTGGTGCCCGGCGATCGTGAGGCACGCGTGCGCAGCCTGCATGCGCAGAACCAGGCGGTGTCGCAGGCCGGCGCCGGGCAGCGCTGCGCGGTGGCGCTGGCCGGCCTGGCCAAGGACGAGGTGGCGCGCGGCCAGTGGCTGGTGTCGCCCGCGGCCGCGCTGGCCACCGAGCGGCTGGATGCCGAGCTGAGGCTGTGGCACGAGGAAACGAAGCCGCTGCGCAGCGGCGCGCCTGTGCACGTGCACCTCGGCGCTGCCGCGGTGCCCGCCACGCTGGCCGTGCTCGATGGCGATGCGCTGGCGCCGGGCGAGCGGGGGCGCGTGCAGCTGGTGCTGCGCACGCCGGTGGGCGCCTGGCATGGCGACCGGGTCGTGCTGCGCGATGCCTCGGCCAGCCGCGCGCTGGCCGGCGGCACGGTGCTCGACCCGTTTGCGCCGCAACGTTATCGGCGCACGCCGCAGCGCCTGGCCGAGCTCGACGCGCTGGCACTGGCCGACCCGGCGGCGCGGCTGGCCGCGGTGCTCGCCGCGGCGCCCAATGGCGTCGATCTGCGTCGCTTCGCGGCGGCGCAGGCGCGCACGATCGGGTTCGACGGCAGCGGCGCTCTGCGCCATGCCGATGCCGCGGGCGACTGGGCGCTCGCCGCCGCACATGCCGCCGCTGCGCGCAGCACGGTGCTGGCCACGCTGGCGGCGTACCACGAGCGTTCGCCCGACGAGATCGGGCCCGATGCGGCGCGGCTGCGCCGCCTCGCGCTGCCGCGCCTGCCCGAGCCGCTTGTGGCGGGCGCTGCTCGAGCGGCTGCGCGCCGACGGCGCGCTGGCGCTTGCGCGGCGCCTTCGTGCACCTGCCGGCGCATGGTGTGCGGCTGTCGGCCAGCGAGGAGCGCATCGCGCAGAAGGTGGCGCCGGCGCTGGAGCGCGCCGGCTACGAAGGCGCCTGGGCGCGCGACCTGGCACGCGACAGCGCCGAGTCGGAGGCGCTGATGCGCACCACGCTCGCCCGCCTGGCGCAGCGCGGCGAGCTGCACCAGGTGGTCAAGGACCTGTACTACCCGCTGGCGACGATGGCGAAGCTGGCGGCGCTGGCCCGTCAGGTCGGCGCGGCACAGGGATCGCAGGAGGTCAGCGCGGCGCAGTTCCGCGATGCCACCGGCCTGGGCCGCAAGCGGGCGATCCAGATCCTCGAGTACTTCGACCGCGTCGGCCTGCTGCGCCGCGTCGGCGACATCCACAAGCTACGTGCCGATTCGACGCTGTTCGTCGAGGAGGCGACGTGATGATGAGTTCAACGGAGGGGAAACGATCCTGGTGGATCGGCCGGGCTTCAAACCCGGTGGGTGGCGCCATGCGCTGCCGGGCGGGTTCGACTCCCGTTCCCCTCCGCCGCTGGCGATCCATCCGGCTGCTGCGCGCGCCGATCTCGCGCCTGCGCGGCTCGCCGTACCCAAGTACGGCTGCGCTGCTCGGCACGACCTCGGCGCGCTCGCGACGCCGGCTGTACGGCCAGCGCATTGCCGTGGGAAGGCCGTCGTGAAGGCCGCCGGGCTCGAGTTCCCCGATGAGCTGCACTACCTGGTCGACCACCAGGTGTGGGCACGGCTCGACGGCGGACGGCAGCGCGACGGTGGGCATCACCGCGCTGGGCATCGTGCAGGCCGGCGAGATCTACATGGCGCGGCCGAAGGTGGTGGGCAGTGCGGTCGAACAGGGGCGTTCGATCGCGGTGGTCGAACTCGCCAAGTCCATCGTCTCGGTGAAGTCGCCGGTGCACGGCATGGTGGTGGCGGTCAATGCGCTGCTGGCCGACACGCCGGAGCTGGTGCACCGCGATCCCTATGGCGAGGGTTGGCTGGCGCGCGTGGCGCTCGCCGATTTCGACTGCCGACCGCGCCGCGCTGCTGCACGGCGAAGCCGGTGGTCGCGGCGATGGAACACCAGGCCTGGCTGTTCCGCGTCGAGCGACGGCAAGCCCTCATGAGCTTCGTGGACGAGCCGGTCGACGGCATCGCCATCCTGCTCTGGGCAGCCGACCCCGAGGCGCCGCAGCGCCTGGCCACGCCCTTCTTCCACGCCGCCGCGGCGGCGGCGATGGACATCCCGGTGGAGATCTACTTCAGCGCCGCCAGCGTGAAGCTGCTGGCGCCCGGCGTTGCGGCCGCACTGCGTGCCAGCGAGGGCCATGGCAAGACGGTGCTCGATGCCATGCGCGAGGCGGTGGCGCATGGTGCGACGTTCTACGCCTGCAGCGACGCACTGGCCGCTCACGGCCTCGAGGGCACGACGCTGATCCCCGAATGCCACGGCCGCGGCGGTGCCGTGCAGTTCATGCTGCGTGCCGCCGACCGGCGCTGGCGCAGCCTGGTCTTCTAGGGCCCCAGCCCACGGGCGCCCTGCGGTCGTCCCGCTTGGCAGACGCGCCCGCGCGGAGCATGCTGGGCCTCGGAGGAGCCCATGCCCGAGTTGCAGACCGACTACCTGATCGCCGGCGCCGGCGCCGTGGGCCTGGCCTTCGCCGACACCCTGCTGGCCGAAACCGACGCCGACATCGTCATCGTCGACCGCCACGGCCTGCCCGGCGGCCACTGGAACGACGCCTATCCTTTCGTCGGCCTGCACCAGCCTTCGGTCTTCTACGGCGTCGCCAACGTGCCGCTGGGCTCGGAACGCATTGATAGCGGCGGCCTCAACGACGGCTTCCTGGAGCTCGCGTCGGGCGCCGAGGTCAGCGCGTACTTCCAGCGCGTGATGCACGAGCGCCTGCTGGCCAGCGGCCGGGTGCGCTACTTCCCGCTCAGCGAATGGGAGCCGGGCGCCGCGGGCGGGCCGCGTTTCCGCTCGCTGCTGTCGGGCACGACGACCACGGTGACGGTGCGCAAGCGCTGGGTCGACGGCACTTACTACGGCACCAGCGTGCCGTCGACGCACCGCCCGCCGTTCCGCGTCGCCGAAGGGGCCTGGCTGGCCACGCCGAACGAACTGCCGCAGCTGTGGAAGCGGCCCGAGCGTCTGCCGGCGCAGTTCGTCATCCTGGGCGGCGGCAAGACGGCGATGGACGTGGCCGTCTACCTGCAGCAGTGCGGCGCCACGCCGGCGCAGATCCGCTGGGTGCGGCCGCGCGACAGCTGGATGATCAACCGCCGCGCCACGCAGCCGCTGATGAGCTGCTTCGAAGCCGCCATCGGCGGCCAGGCGCTGCAGATGGAGGCGCTGGCGCAGGCACACGATGCCGACGACTGGTTCGAGCGCCTCGAGGCCGGCGGCCAGATGCTGCGCATCGACCCGGCGGTGCGGCCGACGATGTTCCACTACGCGACCGTGTCGGAGGGCGAGCTCGCGCTGCTGCGCAACATCACGCAGGTGCTGCGTCATGGCCATGTGCAGGTCATCGAGCCGGCGGCACTGGTGTTCGAGGACCGGCGCGTCGACCTGCCGGCCGGCAGCCTGTTCATCGACTGCACCGCGCGCGCCGTCGCGCGCCGGCCGGCGGTGCCGATCTTCCAGGCCGACCGCATCGTGCTGCAGATGGTGCGCGTGCCGCAGCCGGCCTTCAGCGCGGCACTGGCGGCCTGGCTGGAGGCCCATGGCGGCGACGACAGCGCGCGCAATGCGGTGAGCATTCCGGTCCCGCTGCCCGACGGCGTGCGCGACGTGCCGCGCGCCACCGTGGTCAACCTGATGAACCAGGGCCGCTGGAATCACGACGCTGCGCTGCGCAGCTGGATCCGCACCTGCCGGCTCGACGGCTTCGGCAAGCTGATCGATGCGATCGCGCCGACCGACGAGGCCAGCCTGGCGGTGCTGGCGCGCATGCGTGCGGCCGCCAAGGGCGTGCCGGCGGCAGCGGCACGCTGGATGAACTGAGCCGCACAGCGCGACGGCCGCGGAGAGCACGACGATGCCGACACTTCGAGCCTGTGTGGTCGGATGGATGGGCGTCGCCGCGGCAGTGTCGGTGATGGCCCAGCCGCTCGCCGAGATGAGCCTGCCCAGCTGCGTAGCCGGCAGCCCGGGCTTGCGCGTGCCGGTGGCGACCGAACGCGCCACGCTCGACGCCAGAGACCGCCAGCGCTTCGAGGCCGCCGCGCAGGCGCGCTACCCGCTCTACCAGCGCAGCGGCGCCACGCCCTGGCAGGTGCTGCTGCTGCGCCGCGGGGGGCAATGGCAGTACGTGACGTTGTGGAAAGACGGCCGAGGCAGCCCCTGCTTCGCCGCGGTGTTCGCGGCCGACCGCTTCGACTTCACGGCCGAGTGGGTCGCGAAGTACCAGCCTCAGGCGCAGGCACCTGCGGACTGAGCCGCCAGCTGCAAGCCCGGCCCGCGGTCGCCTCGCCCGCTCAGCGCAGGCCCAGTTCGTCGAGCTTGCGGTACAGCGTGTTGCGGCTGATGCCCAGCCGGCGTGCCGCCTCGGACAGGTTGCCGGCGCAGGCCTGCACCGTCTGCCGCACGGTCCGCTCGGACTGCAGGCGCAGGTCGGCCACGTCGTCGGCCACCAGGCGCGGCACGGTGGCGCTGCGCAGCTCGGCGGCCAGGTCGTCGGGCAGCTGCGCCCAGCCGATCTCGGCCTCGCCCTCGTCGAGCAGCGCGCAGGCCGTCTGCAGCGCGTTGTACAGCTGGCGCAGGTTGCCCGGCCAGCGGTAGCGCGACACCGCCTGCGCCAGCTCGGGCGCCAGCTGCAGCTCGCGGCCCGGCGCGATCTCGCGCAGCAGCCGCTCGATCAGCGCCAGCTGGTCCTGACGCTCGCGCAGCGGTGGCAGCGTCAGCGTCAGGCCGTTGAGGCGGTAGTACAGGTCTTCGCGGAAGCGCCCGGCGTCCAGTTCGCTGCGCAGGTGGCGGTGCGTCGCGCAGACCAGCCGGAAATCCACCGGCACCGGCTTGCCGCCACCCAGCGGCATCACCTGCCGGTCCTGCAGCACACGCAGCAGCCGTGCCTGCATGGCCAGCGGCATGTCACCGATCTCGTCGAGGAACAGCGTGCCGCCATGGGCCTCGCGGAAGCGCCCCGGCGCGCCTTCGCGGCTGGCGCCGGTGAAGGCACCGGCGCGGTAGCCGAACAGCTCGGCCTCGATCAGCGACTCGGGCAGCGCCGCGCAGTTGACCGCGACGAACGGTCCGCCGCGGCGTGCGCTGCTGGCATGCACGGCGCGCGCGAAGACCTCCTTGCCGACGCCCGACTCACCGTGCAGCAACAGCGCGATCGGCTTGTCGAGCACACGCCGCGCACGGTCGACCGCGGCGTGCATCGCGGCGTCGCCGCTGTCGAGTGCGGCCAGTGCATCGTTCAGGCCGCTGCTGCGCGGCACCGCGCGTGCCGGCTGCAGCGCCAGCGCCGCGCGCCCGGCCTCGACGCGCAGCCACAGCACGCTGCCGTCATGGCGGCGCACGCTGTGCGGCGCGCTGCCACCCTGGCGCGCCCAGGTCCACAGTGCATCCATGCCCAGCTGCAGCAGCTGGTCGATGCCGCGCGACAGGCCATCACCCGGCAGCAGGCCGAGCATCGCGCGCGCCGCGGCATCGGCGCCGGTGATCCAGCCTTCGTCGCTGAGCGCGAGCAGACCTTCGGCGACGGTGCCGATGCCTTCGGGTTGCGCATGCAGGCGCACGCGCAGGCCGGCGGCGTGGCGGGTGTCGAACAGGCGGTGCTCGATCATGCGCGCCGCCGAACGCACCAGCGCCAGCGTGTGGCGGTGGTAGCCGCGGTGGTCGCCGGAGATGTCCAGCACGCCGAGCACACGCCCGCCGGGGTCGACGATGGGCGCCGCGGTGCAGGTCAGGAAGCCGTTGCGCTCGAGGTAATGCTCGCCGGCATGCACCACCACCGGCGCGGCGTCGACCAGTGCCGTGCCGATCGCATTGGTGCCGCGCCACTGCTCGTGCCAGCTGGCGCCGGGGCGCAGCGCGACCCGCTGGGCGCGGTCGACGAAGCTGGCGTCGCCCAGCGCCTGCAGCAGCATGCCCTGCGTGTCGGCCAGGATGACCATGCTGTCGGTGTCGCGTGTCTGGTCGAACAGGTACTCCATCACCGGGCGGGCATGGGCGACCAGTTCGCGCTGGTGTTCCAGCGCCCGCGCCAGCTGTGCCGCCGAGGCATGCGGCGCGCCGGGCATGCGGCCGCTGGGCGCGAGGCCGAAGCGCGCGCTGCGCTGCCAGCTGCGCTGCAGCTCGGGGGCGATCAGCCCGTGGGCGACCTCGCCCTCGTCGAGCAACTGGCGGCGTGCCTCGCGCAGGCGCGCGGCGGGGATGCGGTGGGCGATGGCGTGCTGCATCGTTTGTCTCCTGTGCGGGCTTCTGGCGAGCCCTGGTGTGCCCGGGATGGGCCCCGGCCACTACGCAAGCTTCGAGCCTAGCCGGCGGCGGCGCCTGCGCAAGCGTTTCGGCTGAAATCCGCGGCCGGACTGTCCCGCTTCGTGACAGTGCTGTGCCACGGCACAGCGCCAGCACAGTCTGCCGGCCCCGCCTGACCCGCTTCTTGCGCCGGATCAGCCCGTCCGCCACCGAACCGCGCTGGCACGCCACATGCGATGCGGCCCGCCCGGTTCCGCGCGGCACCCGGATTGCGCGGCCATCCCTACCCACCCTCCCCGGAAGGAGACAGACCATGATCTACGCACACCCGAACCAGCCCGGCGCGCCGCTCGAGTTCAAGGCCGCCTACGACAACTTCATCGGCGGCAATTTCGTCAAGCCGCTGAAGGGCCAGTACTTCGACGTCATCACGCCGATCAGCGGCAAGGTCTACACCAAGGCCGCCCGCTCCGGCGCCGAGGACATCGAGCTGGCGCTCGACGCCGCCCACGCCGCCACCGCCAAGTGGGCCGCGACCGCGCCCGCGGAGCGCGCCAACATCCTGCTGAAGATCGCCGACCGCATCGAGCAGAACCTCGAGCGCCTGGCCTACGCCGAGACGGTGGACAACGGCAAGCCGATCCGCGAGACGCTGAACGCCGACATCCCGCTGGCCGTCGACCACTTCCGCTACTTCGCCGGCTGCCTGCGTGCGCAGGAAGGCGCGATCAGCGAGATCGACGGCAGCACCATCGCCTACCACTTCCACGAGCCGCTGGGCGTGGTCGGCCAGATCATCCCGTGGAACTTCCCGATCCTGATGGCAGCCTGGAAGCTGGCACCGGCGCTCGGCGCGGGCAACTGCGTCGTGCTGAAGCCGGCCGAGTCGACCCCGATCAGCATCCTGGTGCTGACCGAACTGATCGCCGACCTGCTGCCGCCGGGCGTGCTGAACGTCGTCAACGGCTACGGCCGTGAAGCCGGCATGCCGCTGGCGCAGAGCAAGCGCATCGCCAAGATCGCCTTCACCGGCTCCACCGCCACCGGCCGCGTGATCGCGCAGGCCGCCGCGACCAATCTGATCCCGGCGACGCTGGAGCTGGGCGGCAAGAGCCCGAACATCTTCTTCGAGGACATCGCCTCGGCCGACGACGCGCTGTTCGACAAGGCCATCGAGGGCCTGGTGCTGTTCGCGTTCAACCAGGGCGAGGTCTGCACCTGCCCGAGCCGCGCGCTGATCCAGGAATCGATCTACGACAAGTTCATGGCCCGCGCGCTCGACCGCGTCAAGGCCATCAAGCAGGGCAGCCCGCTGGACACCGCGACGATGATGGGCGCGCAGGCCTCGGCGATGCAGATGGACAAGATCCTGTCCTACCTCGAGGTCGGCAAGCAGGAAGGCGCGCAACTGCTGATCGGCGGCGAGCGGGCGCAGCTCGGTGGCGACCTGGCCGGCGGCTACTACGTGCAGCCGACGCTGTTCAAGGGCGACAACTCGATGCGCATCTTCCGCGAGGAGATCTTCGGGCCGGTGCTGGCGGTGACCACCTTCAAGGACGAGGCCGAGGCCCTGCAGATCGCCAACGACACCCCGTACGGCCTGGGCGCCGGCGTGTGGAGCCGTGACGGCAGCCGTGCCTTCCGCATGGGCCGCGCCATCCAGGCCGGTCGCGTGTGGACCAACTGCTACCACGCCTACCCGGCGCACGCGGCCTTCGGCGGCTACAAGGAATCGGGCATCGGCCGCGAGACGCACAAGGCCATGCTCGACCACTACCAGCAGACCAAGAACCTGCTGGTGAGCTACAGCCCGAACGCCTTGGGCTTCTTCTGAGCCTGAGCATGGAAGCGCTGCCGCGCGTGCAGACCACCGCAGCAGCGCGTGCGCTGATCGCGGAACTGCGCGCGCGACACGGTGCGATCCTGTTCTACCAGTCGCACGGCTGCTGCGCCGGCAGCGCGCCGATGTGCTTCGCCGTCGAGGAGTTGCCGCTGGCCGCCAACGACCGCCTGCTCGGCCGCCTCGACGGGGCGGCCAACGGCGTGCCGGTGTATGCCAGCGACTCGCAGTGCGAGTACCTGGCCGGCCTGGCGATGACGCTGGACGTCGCGCCGGGCGACACCGGCAGCTTCGGGCTGGAGGACGGCTCGGGCCGGCACTTCGTCGCCCACCTGCGGCTGTGGACCGACGAAGAGCTCAGCCGACTCGCGCCGATCGAGCCGGCCCTGCCGGCGCGCACGCCGCCTTAGGGTAAGGCGCGGGTGCGGCGCAGCGCGGCCGCTCAAGCCTTCACTTCGACCACCTGTTCGAAGCCGCCGAAGATCATGCGCTTGCCGTCGAAGGGCATGGGAGGGTTGCCGGGCGTGGATGGGTCCATGCGAGGGTCCTCGATCATCTTCTTCATGCCGGCATCGCGCGTGGCCTTGTCCGGCCACTCGACCCACGAGAAAGCCACCGTCTCATCGGCTGTCGCCTGAACCGCACGGCGGAAGTCGGTGAGCTTGCCGTCGGGGACGTCGTCACCCCAGCTCTCGATCACGCGGATCGCGCCCAGCTCGATGAACAACGCATCGAAATGCTGCGCGTGCTCGATGAACGCTTGCCTGTTGGCGGTGGGAACCGCGATCACGAAGCCGTCGATGTAGGACATGCCTGAACTCCTGTTGGGTTGACCGATCGCCGCACCCGCCTGAGGGCGCGTCGTACGTTCTCGACGAGCGAAAGCCAGCCGATTCGACACCATCCAACCGTCGTGCGGGTGGGTGCGCGTGCAGGGATCGGGGTCATGGGCCGAGAATACGTGGTCCGGCTGCACAGCCCCAATGACCGACCTGCTTCGTTCCGATGCCTGACATCCCTGAGATTCCCGAGACTGCTCCGGGTGCGACGCCCGATGCCACCCCCGGCACGCCGACCGAGGCGGCGCCCGTTGCCGTCGCGGCGACTGTCGCACCGGCGTCGCAGCCCGAACCCGGCGTGGCCGACACGGCTCGCCTGCTGGCCGAGAACTTCCCGGCGCTGTTCGGCGCGGGTGTGATCAAGCCGATCAAGCTTCGCATCCATGCCGACATTCATCAACGGGCGCCAGGAGTCTTCACCAAGAAGGCACTTTCGGTCTTCCTGCAGCGCCACACCACCGGGACCGCCTATCTGCGGGCCCTGGTGGCCGAGGGTGCGACACGCATCGACCTCGACGGCCAGCCGGCCGGCGAAATCGCCGCCGAACACCGCGATGCCGCAGGCGTGGAACTCGAGCGGCGCCGTGCCATCGTCGAAGCAAAGAAACTGGCGGGGCGCGAGGCGGCCCGGGCTGCGCGTCAGGATGCCCGCCCGCCGCGGCCGCCCCGACCGCCACGCCCCTCCGAACCAGCGGAAGTATCGGAGTCCGCCTCGCACGCGAGCGGTGAGCGGCCTGCCAAGCGGGGCGCGCGCTCGGGGCAGCCTGGTACGTCCGATCGCCCCGACCGCTCTGCGCGGCCGTCGCGGCCCGGCGATACGGGCTCGAACGCGCCACGACGCCCGCACAAACCCCCGCCCGAGCGGAGACCTGCCCGTGCAGCTGAACAGGAGCCGGCGAAGGCGCCGGCCCCGCCGCTGACGCCCGAGCAGGCTGCCGAGGCCGAGGCTCGCCAGCAGCGCGCAGTGCTGCTGCGCAGCTTCGAGCAGAGCCCCTTGTCGAAGGCGAACTTCGGGGCCTTGAAGGGGCTGGGCGAGGCGGCCCTGGATGCGCTTCTGGACCAGGCGCGGCAGGAGCGCGGCTCGAGGTGACGGCCAGGAGAGTGGAACCGCACATCGCAGCAATGCGCATCCGGCCCTGGGCGGATACCCGCGATGCCGTCCGAGGCGGCCTGATACGCTGCCCGCCGGCAGCGTTCTGATCCCAGCGCCACGAGAAGGGCACCCTGATGGGGAGAGGAAATCCGTTGGACGGCGAGAGTGCACCTCTTTTCTTCGGCCCTGGCGGTCGTATCCAGATTCAGCCCCTGGAACGGCGCCTGCTCGTCGATGGCGCGCCAGCCGCTCTGGGCGCCCGCGCCTTCGATCTGCTGCTCGCGCTCGCCGCGCGTCCTGGGGAACTGCGCAGCAAGAACGAACTGATCGAGGCCGTCTGGCCCGGCGTGGTGATCGAGGAGGGCAACCTCGCGACGCAGATCAGCGCGCTGCGCAAGGTGCTCGGCGGCGAGATCATCGCCACCATTCCCGGACGCGGCTACCGATTCACCGCGCGCATCGACGGCGGCGCAACGGACACGACGCCCGCGCCGCTCGAAAGCGCGCCCGCCGCAGCAGACCCTGCGGCGCCGGCGGCCGGGGCGGCGCCGCCGCTGCGCACCAACCTGCCGGCCGAGCTGCCGCCGCTGATCGGACGGGTCGACGACCTGGCCGCCCTGGACAAGCTCGTCGCGCAGCACCGCCTCGTCGGCATCGTCGGCGCAGGCGGAATCGGCAAGACCCGCCTGGCGCAGACCTTCCTGCAGGGTTGCCGCAACGCCTACCGCCACGGCGTGTGCTGGGTCGAGCTGGCGCCGCTGACGCAGGCCGAGGCCCTGCCCACGGCCATCGCGGACGCCCTCGGCGTGCAACTCGGAAACGGCGATGCGCTGAAGCGCCTGGGCCAGGCGCTGGCGCCGCTGACGCTGCTCGTCGCCCTCGACAACGCCGAGCACCTGCTCGAGGCCACGGCGCGCGCGGCGCAGGTTCTGCTCGACGCGGCGCCCGGCCTGCGGCTCGTCGTCACCAGCCAGGCGCCGCTGAAGGTGCCGGCCGAGATCGTCTACCGTCTCGAAGCGCTGGCCGTCCCGCCCGGCCCGCTGCCGCTGCCGGAGGCACTGGGCTACGGCGCGCTGGCCTTGTTCGCCGACCGTGCGCAGGCGGTCGACCACCGCTTCGTGCTGACGCCGGCGAAGCTTCCCGAGGTGATCGAGCTGTGCCGGCAGCTCGACGGCCTGCCGCTCGCCATCGAACTGGCCGCCGCGCGCGTGCCGGCGTTCGGCGTGTCGCGACTCGTCGCCTCGATGCAGGATCGCCTGAAGCTGCTGACCGCCAGTCGCAACCGCACCGCGCCGGCACGTCAGCAGACCCTGCGCGCCACGCTCGAATGGAGCCACGGCTTCCTCGACGACACCGAGCGCACCGTGTTCCGGCGCCTGGCGGTGTTCGCCGGCAGCGCATCGCTGACGATGGTGCAGCGGGTGGTCGCGGACGACACGCTCGACGAGTGGGCGGCACTCGATGTGCTGGTCCTGCTGGTCGAGCGCTCGCTGGTGAGCGTGCTCACGACCGACGATGGCGCCGAGCCGCGCTACCGCTTGCTGGACACCCCGCGCGTGTACGCGTTGGAGCGGCTGCGCGAGGCCGGCGAGGAGGACCGGCTGCGCAGCCGGCATGCCCAGGCCGTGGCGCAGCGCTTCGCCGCCGCCTGGGACGAGCAGCATGACGGCAGCATCGGCTACGCGGCGTGGTCGGCGCGGCTGTCGGCCGACTTCGACAACGCCCGCGAGGCGCTGGCCTGGGCGCTGGCCGCGGGCGACGCGGGCTTGGCGCTGCAGCTCGCGCCGACGCTGCTGCGCGCCCTGCCGCCGTCGCACTGGGCCGAGCGCCGGCAGATCTGCGAGCGCTGCGAGCCGCTGCTGGCGCAGGAGCCGCGTGCCGAACTGCGTGTGCGCATGGGCGCCGCCGTCGCGGCGCATTACGCCGATACCGATCGGAATCATGCCCTGTCGGCCGGCCGCCGTGCCATCGACGACGCGCAGACCCTGCCCGACGATGACGCAGGGCAGTGGCTGCGCTACTTCGCCTATGCGCGCATGGTGGCCTGCGCATCGCTCGGGCTGCACCGGGACAGCCGGTACGCGGCGCTCGCCCAGGCACGGCGACTCGAGAACCCGGCCTGGCCGCCACAGCGTCGCGTGCACCTGGCCGAGGCGGAGTACCTGTGGGCCCGGTTCAACGAGGGCCCGGCCGAGTGGCTGCCGCAGCTGCGCCGGTTCATCGGCATGATGCAGTCCACCGGCAATGCGACGATCCTGCCGCAGGCCAATCTCATCGATGTGGAGCTCGGTGCCGGCGATGCGGCGGGGGCGGCGCGCACCGGCGCAGCGCTGGTCGAGGCCCTCGAAGGTGGTCGTGATCCGCGGACGCTGGCCTTCGCCCGACTCAACCTCGGCGCCGCGCGGCTGGCGCTGGACGACACCGCAGGCGCGCGCGCGGTCCTGCGTGCCGGTTGGGCCCAGGCGGTGCAGTTCGAACTGCATCCGTCCTACGCGGACTATCTGTTCCTGCTCTGCGCACTGGAGGCGCACATGCGCGCCGCGGCGCTTCTGGCCGGGTATTCGGACGCACGCAATGCGCCCGTCGGCCCGCGCGAGTCGAACGAAGCTGCCGCCGTCGAGCGTGCCGAGCGCCTCGCCCGTGCCGCGCTGGGCGATGCCGAGTTCGAGCGGCTGCGCGCCGCCGGAGCCGGGCTGCAGGACGCGGAGATCGAGGCGATCGCCTTCGCGAGCAAGGACGCGGACTGAAGTCTGCGCAGTGACGAGGCGCATCGACTGCCTGCTACCCTCGCCTGCCGTCACGATCTTCCGTGCCTCATGAACCAGCCCGCGTCGACCTCGTCGACCTCGCTCCCTGCCGCCCGCCTGATCGCCATCCTGGCAGCGGACGCGGCGGGCTATTCCCGGCTGATGGTCATCGATGACCGGCTCACGGTGGAACTGCTGGACGCCGCCCGCGCGGTGTTCCGCGAAGCCTGTGAAGCCCAGCAGGGCCGGGTCGTCGACATGGCCGGGGACTCGGTGCTGCTCGCCTTCGACAGCGCGGCCGCGGCGCTGCGCTGTGCGCTGCTGGCACAGCAGCGCCTGCTGGCGCAGGCCAACCCGCAGACCGGCACGCTGCGGCTGCCATTCCGCATCGGCGTGCACCTGGGCGACGTGATCGAGAAGGCCGACGGCAGCGTGTACGGCGACGGCGTGAACATCGCCGCCCGCCTGCAGGCGCTGGCCGAGCCGGACGAGGTGTTCGTGTCGCAGGCCGTGCGCGACACGCTGGGCGCCGGGCCGGTCGCGCGCTTCGAGGACGCCGGCGAGCACCAGCTCAAGAACGTGCCGAACCCGGTGCGGGCCTGGCGCGCCCTGCCTCCCGCCGATGCGGCACCGAGCGGCAACGACGGGCGTGCAGCGCCCTCGTCGGACAGCCTGCGCTTCGCGGGCCGCTACGAACTGCAGCCGCACGAGCGGCGCCTGCTCGTCGACGGCGAGCCCGCGGCGATCGGCGCCCGCGCCTTCGACCTGCTGGTCGAGCTGGCCCGGCAGCCCGGCCTGCTGCGCACGAAGAACGACCTGCTGCAGACCGTCTGGCCCGGCGTGGTGGTGGAGGAAGGCAACCTCGCCACGCAGATCAGCACGCTGCGCAAGGTGCTCGGCGGAGACGTCATCGCCACGATCCCGGGACGCGGCTATCGGTTCACCGCGCGAATCGAGGCGGGCACGGCGCCGCCTGCAGCGGCCACCTCGCCAGCCCCGCCCGGCCCGCCGCCCGCGCAGGCGCCGGCCCCCGCGGCGCAGCTGCAGACCAACCTGCCGGCCGCGCTGCCGCACCTGGTCGGCCGCAGCGAGGACATGGCGGCGCTCGGCGAACTGATCGCCCAGCACCGGCTGGTCAGCATCGTCGGCGCCGGCGGCATGGGCAAGACGACCCTCGCGCTGCACCTCACCGCCAACCGGCAGGCCGCCTACGCCCACGGCGTGTGCTGGGTGGAACTGGCCACCGTCACCGACGCCGAGGCGCTGCCAGCCGCCATCGCGGCGGCCATCGGCGTGGGCATCGGCAGCGGCGACCCGCTGAAGGGCCTGTGCGGCGCGCTGGCACCGCTGACCATGCTGCTGACGCTGGACAACGCCGAGCAGGTGGTCGACGGCGTCGCCCGCCTCGCCCAGGCGGTGCTCGACAAGGCACCCGGCGTGCGCCTGGTGGTCACCTCGCAGGCGCCGCTGAAGCTGGCCAGCGAGATGGTCTACCGCATCGGCCCGCTTACCGTGCCGCAAGGGCCCTTGCCGGCCGCGCAGGCGCTGGGCTTCAGCGCGGTGGCGCTGTTCGCCGACCGGGCCCGGATGGCCGATGCCCGCTTCGTGCTGACCGACGCCAACGCCCCGGCGGTCATCGAGCTGTGCCGCCAGCTCGACGGCCTGGCGCTCGCCATCGAACTAGCGGCCGCGCGCGCGCCGATGCTCGGCGTGCAGCGGCTGGCCGCCTCGATGGGCGACCGGCTCAAGGTGCTGACCAGCAGCCGCAACCGCATGGCGCCGGCGCGCCAGCAGACGCTGCGCGCGGCGCTCGAATGGAGCCACGGCTTCCTCGAGGAACCCGAGCGCGCCGTGTTCCGGCGCCTCGCGGTGTTCGCGGGCAGCGCGTCGCTGTCGCTGGTGCTGCAGGTGGTACCCGATGCGCCGGGCGCAGGCGATCTCGACGAATGGGCGGTGCTGGACGCGCTGGCCTTGCTGGTGGATCGTTCGCTGGTGCTGGCGCTGACGCCCGACGGCGCCGCCGAGCCGCGCTACCGGCTGCTGGACACTCCCCGGCTCTTCGCGCGCGAGCGGCTGCAGCAGGCGGGCGAGGAGGCGACGCTGCGACAACGGCATGCGCGCGCCGTGGCGGCGCTGTGCGATGCGGCCTGGGAGTTGCACCTGTCGGGGACGGTTCGCATCGACGCCTGGCGGCAGGAGATGACTGTCGAACTCGACAACGCCCGCGAGGCGCTCGCCTGGGCCAGGGCGACCGACGACGCCGATGCGGCAGCGCGGATCGCCGCGACGATCGGTCGGATCGTGGGCGGTTCTGGCTACCGCGAGCGGGTCGAACTGGCGGAGGCCATCGAGCCGCTGGTCGACCGCATCGTCGGCGCCGATCTGCTGGCCCGGATGTGCAACCTGCTGCTCGGCGCGTACGGCACGCACCAGAGGGAGCGCGCCGCGCTGCAGGTGCGCCGCTGCCTGGCACGCATGCCACCAGCGTCGCCGACCGATGCGGCACCCGCCCGCTGGGCGTGGCACCTGGCGCTATGTGGTCTCGCCGGTGCCGCAGCACGCCTGCGCGACGCGCCGGCCGCCGAGGCGGCGCTGGTGCAGGCGCGGGCACTTGCGGACCCGGCATGGCCGCCTGCCCGGCTGCATTGGCTGCTGGAGTCCGAGAGTTTCGTGGCCCAGGCCCAGGGCGACATGGCGGCGCGTCTGGACTGGATGCAGCGGCAGGTCGCGATGACCGTCTTGGCCGGTGAGTCGGAACGAGTTGCGATGACCAACCTCGTCGACGCGGAACTGGCCACCGGCAACCCGGCCCAGGCGGCGCAGACCGGGGCGGCGCTGGTCGCGCAGCTGACCGGCGGGCGAGACGAGGTCGATCTGTCCTATACCCGTGTGAACCTGTCGGCGGCACTGCTGGCGCTGGACGAACCCGGACAGGCCCGCCCGCACCTGCGCGCCGGCTGGGCGCAGGCGCCGGTGTTCGACATGCAGCCGTTCTTCGCCGACTACCTGGCGCTGCTGGCCGCGCTCGAAGGTCGCCCGGATGCGGCTGCACGGCTGGCGGGCTACGCCGATGTCGGCAACGCCCGCGTCGGCGAGCGCGAACCGAACGAAGCGGCCGCCTACGCCCGCGCAGTGCAACTCGCTCGCGCCGCCCTGGGCGACGCCGCCTTCGACCGCCTGCACGTCGAGGGCGCGGCGCTGCGCGATGCGGACATAGAGTCCCTCGCGTTTGCCGAAGGTGGGCTGCGCTGACGCCGGCTCGGGCGGCGCCCCCGCCGCCGGCAGTGGATCGATGGGCGTTTGAGAACGCTTGAGAAGGCTTGAGAACGCTTCAAGAGTCCTGGAGGACGGCCGGGGGGTGGCTCGCCGACAGTCACGTCACCGCAGCAACGAATGCGCTGCGACCCCGCCGAACGGCACCTCAACCGCAAAGGACCCCGACCATGAACGCCAAGACCCTCCGCACCCTGCACCGCACCGCCCGCACCGTTGCCACCGCCGTGGTCGTCGCGCTCGGCCTGCCCCTGGCGGCGGCGGCTGCCGACGTCGAATTCGGCGCCGGCATCGCCGCGGCCGAGCGCTTCCGCGCGGTGGACAACGGCAGCGCCGACGTGAAGGTGGCCGCGCCCGCCGGCGGCGCCGCGGCGAACGCCACGCTCGGCGCGACCGATGCCCGCACCGCCGACCTGCGCGCCCCGATCGGCATGGCCGCCGAGCTGCGCGCCCCCATCGGTCGGGCCGCCGAGCTACGCGCTCCGATCGGCATGGCTGCCGAGCTGCGCGCCCCATCGGTCGGGCCGCCGAACTGCGCGCTCCGATCGGCATGGCTGCCGAGCTGCGCGCCCCGATCGGCCGCGCCGCCGAACTGCGTGCCCCGATCGGCATGGCTGCCGAACTGCGCGCCCCGATCGGCATGGCCGCCGAGTTGCGTGCCCCGATCGGTCGCATCGCCGAATAAGCCCGATCTCCCGTGTTCCCGCAGACGCCGGCCGCTGGCCGGCGTCCTTGCGTCCTGCGCGCTCTCGCTATGCTGTGCCTTCCGCGAAGACCAGGGAGACGATGCATGCGCCAAGCGGCGCTCGGCCGGTTGCTGGCCCCGCTGCTGGCGCTTCTGCTGGCCCCGGCGGCCGCTTCGCCGCTGGGCCTGTCGTACGCGCTGACGGACGACGTGCAGGTCGTGCACGCCGACCCCACGCTCGCCCCACACCTCCCCCACGTGCTGGCCACCTTCCACAACGCGCTGGCCTGGCAGCGCCGCGTGTTCGGCTGGACGCCCGCCGACCGCACCACGCTGTGGCTGCGCGACTTCGCCGACCTCGGCAATGCCGGTGTCTCGCCGATCCCGCGCAACTTCATGCGGCTGGAGGTCTCGCCGCTGGGCAACCCGTTCGAGACGGCGCCCAGCGCCGAGCGCATCTACTCGACGATGAACCACGAGTTGGTCCATCTGGCGACGACCGACCAGGCGAACACGCGTGACCGCTTCTGGCGTCGCGTCTTCCTCGGCAAGGTGGCGCCGGCGGCCGAGCACCCCGAGTCGCTGCTCTACACCCTGCTGACCACACCGCGCTGGGCCGTGCCGCGCTGGTACCTCGAAGGCAGCGCGGTGTTCCTCGAAACCTGGATGGGTGGCGGCCTAGGCCGTGCCCAGGGCGGGTACGACGAGATGGTGTTCCGCGCGATGGTGCGCGACGACGCGCCCTTCCTCGACCCGCTCGCGCTCGCCGCGCGCGGCACGCGCAGCGATTTCCAGGGCGGCGCCAACGCCTACCTCTACGGCACCCGCTTCTTCACCTGGCTGGCTGGCGCGCACTCGCCCGACGCGGTGCTGCGCTGGCTGCGCCGCGACGACGACAGCCGAGCCCACTACGCTGACCAGTTCGAGCAGGTCTTCGGCGAACCGCTGGACGCTGCCTGGCAGCGCTGGATCGCCGACGAACGCCGCTTCCAGCAGGCCAACCTCGCGGCCTTGCGCGAACACCCGTCGACGCCGCGCCGCCCGCTCGCGGCGCAGGCGCTCGGCTCGGTCTCGCGCGCCTTCGTCGACGAGGCACGCGGCGAGCTGATCGCCGCGGTGCGCACGCCCGGCGTCGTCGACCAGGTGGTCGCGATCGACCTGCGCAGCGGCGCGACCCGCCCGCTCGCCGAGGTGACCGGCGCCTTGCTCTACGACGTGTCCTCGCTCGCCTGGGACGCCGCCGGCCAGACGGTGCTGTTCACCACCGAGAACCTCGGCCTGCGCAGCCTGCACGCGGTGGAGGCGGATACCGGCCGGCGCACCGAGCTGCTGCCCGAAGCCCGCATCGGCGCGATCGCGGTCGACCCGGCCAGCCGCGCGCTGCTCGGCGTGCGCCACGAGGCGGGCATCGCGACGCTGGTGCAGGTGCCGTTCCCGTACCGGGACTGGCAGCCGCTGCACAGCTTCCCGTTCGGGGTCGTGCTGCGCGACCTCGACGTCTCGCCCGACGGCAGCCGCCTCGCCGCCGCGGTGACCGACACACGCGGCGACCAGTTCGTGCGCGTGTGGTCGCTGGCCGCGCTTCGCGAAGGCCGCGCCGAGCCGCTCGCCGAGTTCCGCTTCGGTGCGGCGGCGCCGGAGGGCCTCGTGTTCGCACCCGACGGGCAATCGCTCTACGGCAGTGCCTACGTCACCGGCGTGTCCAACATCTTCCGGCTCGACCTCACCACGCGCCGCGCGGAGATGGTGACGAACGCCGAGACCGGCTTCTTCCGGCCGATCCCGCGGCCCGACGGCACGCTGGTCGCGCTGGAATACACCGGCGAGGGCTTCCTGCCGGTGCAGGTCGAGCCGCGGCCGGCCGGCGCGCTCGGCACGATCCGCTTCCTCGGCACCGAGGTGGCGAAGCGGCACCCCATCGTCACCGGCTGGCAGGTGCCGGCGGCGCGCACGATCGAGGCCGACCGCCTGGTGCGCGAGCGCGGCCCCTACGAGCCGCTCGCGCAGATGGAACTGCTGCACGCCTACCCGGTGCTGACCGGCTACCGCGAGGCGCGTGGCCTGGGCTGGCACGTCGCCTGGGGCGACCCGCTCGGCCTGGCGAGCGCGAGCATCACCGCCGCGGTGACGCCCGGGCAGGATCTTTCGCGCGACGAACGCAGCCACCTGCAGATCAGCGGCCGCTACCTCGGCTGGAACGCGAGCCTGGCCTGGAACCGGGCGAGCTTCTACGACCTGTTCGGCCCGACGCTGCGCGGGCAGCGCGGCGTCGCCGCGTCGGTCGGCTACGACGATGTGCTGCTGCGCACCGGCACGCGCCGGCTGGAGTCGCGCAGCAGGCTCGCGGGGTACGCGGGCCTGACCACCCTGCCGGGTGCGCAGAACGTGGCGACGGGCGACGACCGGCTCGTCACCGCCGAGACCGGCATCTACTGGCAGGACCTGCGCCGCTCGCTCGGCGCGGTGGAGGACGAGAAGGGCGTCGTCGCGTCCGCGGCCGTCGCTCTCGGCCGCAGCGCCGGGCGGGTCGTGACCCAGCCGCTGCTGCGCCTGGACGCCGGCTTGCCGCTGGCCGGATGGCCGCATGCATCGGTGTGGTCGCGCAGCGCGGCGGGCGGCACGGCAGGCACGCGCGACCTGGCGATCTCGCGCCACTACTTCGGCGCGTTCGGCAACAACCGCGTCGACGACGGACCCGTTCAGCGCTACCGCGAGCCGGGTTCGCTGCCGGGTTTCGAGATCGACGCGGTGTCGGCGCGCAGCTTCGTGCGGCAGACGCTGGAGCTGAACCTGCCGCGTGTGGTGTTCGGCGCGGTCGGCGTGCCGGAGCTGCACCTGCAGTCGCTGCGCTCGTCGGTGTTCGCCACCGGCCTGTGGACCGAGCCGTTCGGCGGCGCGCGGCGGCGCTACGCGAGCGTCGGCGCGCAGGCCGACCTGCGCTTCGCGGTGCTGCACTGGTACGACACGACGCTGTCGTTCGGCTGGGCCGCGGGGTTCGACGGCGGGCGGCGGGCCGGGTCGGAGTGGATGGTGTCGTTGAAGCTGCTGTGAGCGTCGCGCGCTCAGGCGGGCGGCGGGTCGGGGAAGGCGAGTGCGGCGATGTCGGCATCGCGCAGCAGCGTACCTTCGGCATGCAGGCGGTCGAAGGTGGCGTCGCCGAGGGCGGCGCGCGCAAGGGCGGTGGCGCGTGCGATGGCGTTGGCCTCGTTGGGCTCCCGCTCGCCGGCGCGGGCGTTGGCGGCGTCGGCGTAGCCGGCGATCCGGGCAGCGGGTTCGAAGCGCTCCTCGAGCGCAGCCAGCAGAGCCAGATAGTCGGCGAGATAGGGCAGCATGTCGAACAGCGGCGCCTGCGCCCAGCCTGCCCGCAGATGTTGCGCGGCCAGCGCCTGCCGGTCGAGGCTCAGCAGCGCGGCCGAGAGGTTGGTGCGCGCGAAGAGGAGCGTCGCTTCGTTGCGCCCGCCGACCAGCGATGCCACGAGCGCAGTCCCGGTTGCCACGGCCTGCACGGCGTCGCCCGCGGCCAGCTCGGCGTCGACGAGATTGGTCAGGCCAGCCGCGTCGAGCGCGCCGAGCGCGACCTCTTTGCGTGTCGCTTCGAGATTTCCGGCCACGTCGCCTCGTGCCAGCGCACAAAACCCCTCCGTCTGGACCAGGACCAGCTTCCGTGCCGGTGGCCACGCCGGATCGACGAGCTCGCGGGCCTGGCCGAGCGCGGCTTCGGCCTCCGGCACATGGCCAGCGCGAGCCTCGACCCTGGCGACCGCGGCCAGTGCCTGATGGAGCGCCCAGCGGTCGGGCGCGGACCGCGCCACGCCCGCCGGTGGCAGACGCGCAGCCAGGCGGCGGACCAGCGCCAGGCCGCGCTCGCGGTCCCGATAGCCGTAGGTGTGTGAAAACACCGCCATGGTGCGGCTCAGCAGCGAAGCGTCCACGACGTCGTCGATGAACGGTTCGATGGCATCGGCCACGTCGAAGCGCTCGCGGGAGGCGCCTCCTGCCAGCAGCCGCAAGAGCGTCGCCCCGGTCTGCAGGGCCCGCACGGCGTCACCATGCGCCAACGTCCACGCCAGCGCCTCGCGGCCGTTGTCGAGATCGGCGTCCATCGCCAGTCGCCAGGCCTCGACACCGACGGCGCCGGCGTAGTACTCGTCGTATGCGGCCTCGAACCGCGCCGCCACCGCATGCGCGTGCCGTCGCCGCAGCGACTCTTCCTCCCCCGCCTGCTGCAGCTTCTCCTGCGCGAACAGCCGCGGCGTCTCCAGCAGACGGTAGCGCGGCTCGGCCGTGTCGTCGTTCGTCATCGCCACCACCAGCGATCGGTCGACCAGCAGCGCCAGCCCATCGAGCACGGCCCACTCGTCGAGTCCGCCCGTGTCCGGTGGGTCCACCACCACCTGCTGCGCCATCGACAGCGACATGCTGCCCGCGAACACCGAGAGGCGCCGGAACACGGCCTGCTCGGCCGGCTCCAGAAAGCCATGGCTCCATTCGAGCGCCGCGCGCAGCGTCTGCTGCCGCGCGGGCGCCAGGCGGTTGCGGCTGCCGGTGAGCATCTTCAGCCGGTCGGCCATCGAGTCGGCCAGCCGTTGCACGCCGAGCATCGGCGCGCGCGCGGCCGCCAGCTCGATCGCCAGCGCCAGGCCGTCGAGCTGCCGGCACAGTTCGATCACCGCCGGCGCATTCGCATCGGTGAGCGTGAAGCGTGTGTCGGCCGCCTGCGCCCGCTCGGCGAACAGCGCGACGGCGCTGAACTCGAGCGCCTGCGTGGCGGGCAGCGGCCCCTGCGGCACCGCCAGGGCGCCGATGCGGTAGGCCCGCTCGGCGGGCAGCTTGAGCGGCACCTGCGTGGTGACGACGAAGCGCAGGTCGGGCGCCTTGTCGAGCACGGCCTGCACCACGCGGGCCACGCCGTCGACCACCTGCTCGGCGTTGTCGAGCACGACGAACATCTCCAGCGGCATCAGCGCGCTGCTGAGCCCGTCCAGCGGGTCGCCGGTGCCGGTGCGGACGCCGATCGCCGCGGCGATGGCCGAGGGCAGCGCCTCGGGGTCGGCGACGGTCGCCAGTTCCACCCAGCACACGCCGTGGCGGTGGGCGTGCTGCCGGCCGGCGGTCAGGTGCAGCGCGACGGTGGTCTTGCCCATGCCGCCGGCGCCGATGATGCTGACGAGGCGATGCCGTGCGACGAGTTCGTTGAGCGCGGCGAGGTCTTCGCTTCGCCCGACCAGGTGCGGCAGCGTGGCCGGCAGGTTGGTCTGCAGCTTGGGGGCTTCGGGCGCTGGGGCGGTCGTCGCCGCTTGCGGCGGCGCTGCCGCCAAGCCTTCGGTCGCGGCCGTGCCGGATGCCGCGCTGCCGCCGTCCATCCGCAGGGTGAACCGATAGCCGCGTCCCGGGATCGTGGCGATGACGTCTCCGCCGAGGACCTTGCGCAGCGTGCTGATCTGCGTGGCGAGGTTGCCTTCCTCCACCACCACGCCGGGCCAGACGGTCTGCAGCAGGTCGTTCTTCGTGCGCAGCAGGCCGGGCTGCCGGGCCAGCTCGACCAGCAGGTCGAAGGCGCGGGCGCCGATCGCCGCGGGCTCGCCGTCGACGAGCAGGCGCCGCTCGTGCGGCTGCAGCTCGAAGCGGCCGGCGAAGTGCAGGCCGTCGCCTGCCGTGGTGGCCGAAGCCGGCGCCGGCGCGGCGCCGGGCGGCAGCGCCCGCCAGGCGCGCACCGGCTCGGCGACGTTCTTCAGCCGGTGTTCGCCGGCGTCCTCGAAGCGGGCGATGGGCCGGGCGCCGATGAGGTCGCGGATGGCCTGCGAGACCATCACCTCGTCGGGCTCGGCCAGCGTCTGCAGCCGAGCAGCGAGGTTCACGCCGTCGCCGTAGACGCTGCCGTCGTCCTTCTGGATCACGTCGCCCAGGTGCACGCCGATGCGGAACGGCAGGCGCAGCGTGCCGCCGTCGATGCTCGGCGGTGCGGCCAGCCGCTGCTGCGCCGCCAGCGCGCAGCGCAGCGCCGCGTTGGCGCTGTCGAAGGCGAGCAGCACCGAGTCGCCCGCCATGTCGACGACGCGGCCCTGGTGCTCCTGGCAGGTGCTGCGGAAGACGGCGCGGGCGGCGTCCAGCAACTCCACCGTGAGCCGGTCGTCGATGGACATCAGGCGCGTGTAGCCGGCGGCGTCGGCGGCCAGGATCGCGATCAGGCGGGAGGCGGGCGGCGGCGGTGCAGGCGGTGTCATCGACGGAGCGCGTTCGGCGGCGCGCGGAGCTTATCAGCCCGTTCGATCCAGCCCTCACGCCGTCGTCGCGCGCAGGCTCGCTTCCAGTACCAAGCCCGGCCGTGCCCCACCGGGCTGAGCGGCGCGCAGCGTCAGGTCGCCGCCGAAGGCCCAGACGCGCTCCTTGATGCCGGCCAGGCCGTTGCCGCGGCGCAGCGCGGCGCCGGCATCGGGCAGGCCGATGCCGTCGTCACTCACCGACCAGTCGATGACGTTGCTGCCTTGCGGCCAGCGCAGCGTCACCACCGCCTCGCCTGCCCGGGCATGGCGCGCGACGTTGGTCAAGGCCTCCTGGCTGATGCGGTACAGCGCCAGCGCGAGGTCGCGCGGCAGGCAACGCTGCGCTTCGGCGTCGATCGCCAGCGCCACACGCAGCGCGCCGCTGCCGCTCTTGCGCCAGCCTTCGGCCAGGCCATGCAGCAGCTCGGACAGCGTGGCGACACTGACCGCGCCGTCGCCCTCCTCCATGCCGGCCAGCGGTTGCAGCCGCGCCAGCAGGCCGCGCACGTCGTTCTGGATCGCCGCGCATTGTTCGGCCATGCCACGCAGCACCGGCTGCACGTCGGGCAGATCCTGCAGGCGCTGCGCCAGCCAGGCCGCGTCGACGCGGATCGCCGTCAGGCGCTGGCCGAACTCGTCGTGCAGCTCGCGCGACAGGCGCATGCGCTCCTCCTCCTGCAGCGACTGCACCTTGTGGCCGAGCAGGCGGCGCTCGGCCTGTGCCGCATCGAGCGCCTCGCCGAGCGAACGCAGCGCCGCGGCGATCTGCTCCAGTTCGCCGATCGGCATGGTCGGCATCGCCCGCGCGGCGGCGGTGTCGCCGGCCTGGATGCGGGCTATCGCAGCGAGCATGCCCTCGAGCGGGCGGAACGCCGAACGCACGTTCCAGCGCAGCACCACCAGCATCACCGCGAGGCCAGCGACCAGCACGCCGAGCAGGCTGCCGAGGTAGACCACCGCCTCGCGGCGCTCGCTGTCGGGCTGCGCCGCGAGGGTCAGCGTCCAGGCCGGCTTGCCGGGGCGCGGCAGCGTCCAGGTGACGGGCTCGATCTGCGCGCCCGGCCGCAGCCGGCGGTGCAGCGCGGTCAGCGCATCGACCAGCGGCGAGGACGAAGCCTCCTGCAGCCGCCCGACCAGCAGCCGCCCGGTGGCGTCGCGCAGCGCCAGCGACAGGTGGCGCAGCGGCGTCTCGTCGTCGCGCGCGACCAGCACCGCGATCAGCTCCGCATCGCTCAGCTGCGCCGACTGCGACAGCCGCGCCATCGCGGCGGCCAGCGACATCGCCGCGCGCACCTCGCCGTCGATGTCGGCATCGGTGCGCGCCAGGCCGAAGCCGAGCGCGGCGATCAGCGTCAGCAGCGCCACCGCCAGCGCGCGCCGCATCACGCGGCGTGGCAGGTCGAGAGGAACGCGCGTGTCGCTCACCGCAGCGTCACAGGTCGTACCAGGCGATGCCCAGCACGATGCCGCTGCCGCGCAGCTCGTCGCTGCGCACACGCTGCCAGGCCAGGTCCACCGCCAGGCGTTCGCGCTTGATCCAGTGGCGCACGCCGCCGTGCAGCAGCCGCCCTTCGGCCTCGCGCGCGAGTTCGGCGAACAGCGAGGTGCGCTTCCACACCTCACGCTCGGCGGCGATCACGCCGGTGAACACACGCCGCGCCTCGCGCGGCTTGGCGATGCCGGCGTTGAAGTGCAGCGTGCCCTCGCTGCCGCCTTCGCCGAGCTGCACCGTCAGCGGCACCGACAGCGACACCGCGGCCCGTTCCCACGGCCCGCCCTTCGGACGCTCCATGTCGATCGCCGCGACCACGCCCCAGCCCCAGCCGTCGCGCGAGATGCGGTTGAACAGGCGCTTGGCCTCGATCTCGATCTCGTGGCCGTTGCCAGCGTCGCGGTCGAGCACGCGGCGCATCTCCAGCTGCAGCGAGGTGTCCGGGTCGAAGGCGTACTCGGGCGCGACGGTCAGCGACTTCTGCCGACCGGCCTGCCGGTACCAGTTCTCGACCGACCAGACCTGCTCCTCGTCCTCCTCGGCGGCGGCGCTGTTGGCGAACAGGTAGGGGCGGTCGGCGGCCTGCGCGGCAACGGCGGCCAGCGAGAGACAGAGGGCGAGCAAGGTCCTGTGCATGCGCGGCATCCTGCCATGAACAAGAAAAAGCCACGCCCTGCGGTTGCAGGAGCGTGGCGAATGTCGACGGATGCGAATTCGTGACGGCGCCAGTGTGGCGCCGCGCGCGCCGCCTGTCTCGGGAACGCTTCCCGACGTGGCGGCGCTTCGCTCAGGGCCTCACTTCATCAGCTTGAACACCCACACCGAGCCGCCCTGCTCGAGGTAGTTGACCTTCTTGGCGACATCGCCGCCCCACAGCGGCACCGCGCCGCCCCAGCCCGAGACCACGGCGACGTACTGCTCGCCCTTGTCTTCCCAGGTGATCGGGGGCGCGACGACGCCGGAGCCGGTCTGGAACTTCCAGACGATCTTGCCGGTCTTGGCGTCGGCGGCCTGCAGGTAGCCTTCCGGCGTGCCCCACCAGACCAGGTTGCCGCCGGTGGTCAGCACACCACCCCACAGCGGCGCGTTGTTGCTCGCTTCCCAGACGATCTTGCCGCTCTTCGGGTCGATCGCGCGCAGCGCGCCGATCGGGCCGTCGCTGTTGGTCTTGATCGTGAAGCCGGCGCCCAGGTAGGCCGCGCCCTTCTTGTAGGTGATGGGCTCGTTCCAGATCTCCATGCCCCATTCGTTGGCCGGCACGTAGAACAGCTTGGTGTCGGGCGAGTAGGCCATCGGCATCTGGTTCTTGCCGCCGAGGAAGGACGGCGCCGCATAGACGACGTTGCCCTTCTTGCCGTCGGCACCCGCGGTCGGGTCGCCCGGGCGGTTCTCCGGCACGTAGTTCGGCCGGCCGGTCTTCAGGTCGATGCCGGTCGCCCAGGTCACCTTCTTGACGAACGGGAAGGCGTTGACCAGCTTGCCGGTCTTCGCGTCGTTGACGTAGAAGAAGCCGTTGCGATCGGCCTTGCCGCCGAGGATCTGCGCGCCGTCGTCGTAGGTGACGAACTCGTTGACGCCGTCGAAGTCCCAGCCGTCGTTCGGCGTGTTCTGGTAGTGCCAGACGATCTGGCCTGTCTTCACGTCGATCGCGATGGTCGAGCAGGAGAACAGGTTGTCGCCCTTGCGCAGGTGGCTGTTCCACGGCGCCGGGTTGCCGGTGCCGAAGTAGGCCAGGCCGGTCTTGGCGTTGTAGGTGCCGCCCAGCCAGGTGGCCGCGCCGCCGGTCTTCCACAGGTCGCCCGGCCAGCTCTTGCCGGTGGTGCCGGAGATGCCGTTCTCGCTGGCCTTGCCGTCCTTGTCGTACTTGTAGCCCATGTGGCCTTCGACCGTCGGGCGCACCCAGACCAGCGCGCCGGTCTTCGGATTACGCGCCTCGACGCGGCCGACGATGCCGAACTCGCCGCCGGACACGCCGGTCAGCAGCAGGCCGCCGGCGATCAGCGGCGCCGCCGAGGCCGAGTAGCCGGCCGCGTAGTCGTCGATCTTCTCCTTCCAGACCACGTCGCCGGTCTTCTGGTCGAGCGCGACCAGCTGCGCGTCCAGCGTCGCGAAGATGACCAGGTTGTCGTACAGCGCGGCGCCGCGGTTGATCACGTCGCAGCAGGGCATGATGCCGTCGGGCAGACGGTGCTCGTACTTCCACAGCTTCTGGCCGGTCTTCGCGTCGAGCGCGAAGATGCGCGAGTACGAGGCGGTGACGAACATCACGCCGTTGTGGATCAGCGGCTGCGACTCCTGGCCGCGCTGCTTCTCGCCACCGAACGAGAACGACCAGGCCGGCGCCAGCTTGCCGATCGTCTGCGCATTGATCTGCTTGAGCGGCGAGTAGCGCTGGCCCTGCTGGCCAATGCCCCAGGAGACGATGTCGCCCGGCGTCTTGGCATCGTCTTCGATCATCTTGTCGGTCACCGCCGACTGGGCGCTCATCGTGCCCAGCGCCAGCGCGACCCACACGGTCAGTTGGTTGATTCGCATCGTGTCTCCTCGAGGGTTTGAGAGGGTTGGGGGCAGCCTGGCCGGCTGCTTCTCCAGGCCACGAAAGGGCAACATGCGTGCCATGCGCCCGGCACGCTTCCGCAGCGGCGAAACGCCGCATTCGGCGTCTCGTTGTCGCACCGAGCACAGGGTTTCCCCTGCGAACTGTCACAGCGCGGAGCAGATTCCACGCGTCGCGCTGTGACAGCCTAGGGAGCAGCGTTCCAGCCCGTCGGTGCCACACTCGCCGCGTCCCGATCTCCTGCGAGAACCGCCATGGCCACGCTGCGCGACCGCCCCTACGTCCAGTTCAACTTCCTCGTCGATCTCGGCGACGGCGTCAGCGAAGGGCCGCAGGCCGGCTTCTCCGAAGTCAGTGGCCTTGGCATGGAGGTGCAGGTGATCGAGTACCGCACCGGCAACGCCAAGGAGAACCAGGTGATGAAGATCACCGGCCTGGCGAAGACCCACGACGTGACGCTGAAGCGCGGCCTGATCGGCTCGCTGAACCTCTACCAGTGGATCGACCAGATCCGCAACGGCGACGTGAACGCGATGCGCACCGTCACCATCCAGCTGCAGAACGAGGACCACACGGCGGTCGTGCAGACCTGGAAGCTGCTGCGTGCACGCATCATCAAGCACACCAGCGGGCCGTTCAACGCCCGCGGCAACGACGTGGCGATGGAAGAGATCGTGCTGGCCTGCGAACGGCTGGAGATGGAGTGAAGCGCGAGGTCGATGCGCGGCCCGTCGCAGGCTGCTGCTTCCGCGTCGAGCTGGCCGATGGCAATGGCCGCTCGGTGGAGATCGCCTGCTCGGAGGTGCTGTTCCCCGCGCTTTCGGCCCGGCCCGACACCGGCGAGGCGCAGGCCGACGAGCACCTGGTGCTGCGCCGCGCGACCAGTGCCGACAGCGCACTGCAAGACTGGTGGCAGAAGGCCTGCCGCGGCCGCGCGCCACAGCGCCGCACGGTGCGCGTGATGCTGCTCGCACCCGACCAGCAGCGCGTCGTCAAGCGCTGGCGCTTCCGCAACGCACGCCCGCTGACGCTGCACTACACGCCGCTGAACGCGATGGACAGCGCGCTGGTGATGGAATCGCTGGCGATCGGCTTCGACGGCGTCGAGATCGACCAGCCTGACGTGTGAACAGGCCCTAGGGCTTCGCGCCCTTCAGCACCGCCTGCTCGTAGCGCGGGTAGAGGTGGGCGACATTGCGGATGTACTCGCTGCCGAACGCCGCCCAGCCGCGGAACTCGGCCGGCACCTCGGCGCGCAGCACCTCGTTGACCTCGGCGCCCTGCTCGGCGAGCGACCTGAAGCTGCGGTCCAGCCATTGCAGGTAGCGCTGCGTCTCGCCCACCGCGCTGGTGTCGGCGCGCACCGGGCCATGGCTGGGCACCAGCGTCTTCACCGGCAAGGCGGCGAAGGCCTGCAGGCTCTGCAGCCACGCGCCGACCTGCGCATGCGGCGTGGTCGGCACACGCTGCGCGAACACCAGCCCACCGGCGAAGACCACGCCGCTGGCCTTGTCGACCAGCACCAGGTCGCTGTCGGTGTGGCCGCGGTACTCGCGCAGTTCCATCTCGCGGCTGCCGATGCGCAGCGGCCCGAGCATCAGCGTGCCGCTGGGCAGCTGGGCCTCGGTGCCCTTCATCCAGTCGCCGCACAGCCGGTAGAGGTTGTCCTCGTAGGCCTTGGCCTCGCGTGCCATGCCGGCACGCGTCGCGTCGGTGGCCAGCCGCGGCACGTCGGCGAAGGCCTGGTTGCCTAGGAAGTAGTCGGGGTGCAGGTTCAGGTGGATCACGCGCAGCACCGGCTCGCGCGTGGTCTTCGCGATCAGCGCGCGCAGCTGCTCGCCGTAGCGCTTCGACGGCCCGGTGTTGATGACGAGCACGCCGGCGCCGGTGGCGATGAAGCCGGTGTTGATGATGTTGCAGCCGTTGGCCGGGCTGAAATCGGCGTTCGCCCCCTCGACCACCCACACGCCGGGCGCCAGCGCGCGCGCCGCGAGGCCGTAGTCGAACGCCACCGGGTCGACCCGTGGCGTGCCCTGCGCCAGCGTGGTGGCGCCGGCGGCGAGCAGCAGCGACAGCACGAGCGCCTTCATTCGATGCGGGTGTCGATGCGGTTGCCGTTGTTGTCGCTGCCGACCAGGCGCAGGCCACCGGCGACCCGGCCGGGGAAGTCGAAGCTGAACACCGGGTTCTCGCTGACCGGCTCGAAGGTGGCCAGACGCAGCAACTCGCGGTCCTGCGCGTCGCGTACGCTGAGCCGGTTCACGTAGAAGGCCGGGATGCCGCCGACCAGGCCGGTGTCCATCGGGTGCATGACCATCACGCGCAGGCGCGAGGCGCCCGGCAACGCGCTCGCCTCCGGCAGCGGGCTGCTGGCGAACAGCTTGCCGCTGGCCTGGCCGAGCGTCTTCGCCCAGCTGCCGTCGTTGCGTGTCGCGCCGGCCACGGTGCAGCCGCCGCCGGCCGAATCGACCAGCGTGCCGCCGACGTGCCAGACGCCGTCCTTCGTCCGCGCGGCCGCACGCACCGGGCTGGCCTGCTCCAGCTTGAAGCGGAAGCCGACGCTGGCCAGCGCCGCCAGCGGCTGGTATTCGAGCACCTTGCGGATCGGGTTGCGATCGACGAAGACGACCAGCGTCTCGATGTCGGGCAGCCCGATCGCTGCGACGCTGATCGGCACGTTCATCGCATCCTCGGCGAACGCCGGGCCGCGCACCTTGACGCGCTCGTCGAAGACCACCGGCGCGCTGCCGAAGAACTCGCGCTTCAGGTCGGGCCACTGCAGCGAGCGGAACGGGTCGCCGCCAGTCGGGTCGGCCTGGGCAGCCGTGGCCGGCAGGCCGGCGGCGAGCAGGGTCAGGACGGCATGGCGGCGGAGCATGGACGAGATGGTCGCCATGCGGCTGCCGCGCAGCCAGTCAGGGGAAGCCCTCGCGACTGCGCCAGAACGGATCAACCGCGACCGATAGGCCGCGATGGATCAGCCTCGCCTGCGCAGGATGGCGGCGAAGTAGCGCGCCAGCTCGTCGCGGGCCTGCAGCGGCAGCACGTGGCCGACGTACTGGTCCGGGCGCACGACGACCATGCAGCCGCGGTTGCGGTCGATGCCGCGCAGTGCGAAGACGTCCTCGCCGTGCTCCGGGTCGGCGCAGAAGACTTTCTCGTAGTCGGTCAGCCCGTAGCGGCCCACCGCCGGACGCAGCAGCGCCGGCATGTCGCCGTGGTCCAGTTCGCGGAAGCCCCGCTGGAAGACCGCACGCACGTCGATCACCGCGTCCAGGTCCTCGCCTGGCGTGCCGTGGCGGCGCAGCGGCGAGGCCGGGTCGTGCTCGAGCCAGTCGCACAGCGTGGCGACCACGCCGCCGCGGCCGCCCGCATCGCCCGCCGGCGCGAACAGGAACAGCCGGAAGCGGGCGTCGGCCTCGACACAATGCCCCAGTTGCATCGGCTTGGCATCGGCGAGCCGGACCACCGGTGCGGAATGGAAACGTTTGCCGAGGTCGAAGCCGGTGGCCAGCGCCTGGTGCGTGGCCGCGCCGGTCAGCGCGCTCGGTTCGTACTGGATCGTCAGCCCGCAGGTGAACGGCAGGTTGTTGATGAAGGCACGGGCCACCACCGGCAGGCCGGCGGTGGCCGGGTCGAACTGCAGGTCGCCACCGGCCTGGCCGCCGACCACACGCGCCCACTGGTGGTCGAACTCGACCAGACCCTTGGCGGCGGCACGCCGTTCGCCGGAGTAGCTGTGCAGCAGCGATGGATCGGCGCGGCCGGTCAGCACCGAGATCAGCTTCCAGCCGAGATTGAAGGTATCGCCCATCGACACGTTCATGCCCTGCCCGGCCTTCGGGCTGTGGGTGTGGCAGGCGTCGCCGGCCAGCATCACGCGCGGCGCACGCATGGCGACCTCGGCCTCGGGCACGTCGTCGAACTTGTCGGTCAGGCGGTGGCCGATCTCGTAGATCGACCACCAGACGACCTCCTTCACGTCGAGCGAGAACGGGCTCAGGATGCGTTGTGCCTTGGCGATGATGTCGCCGGCATCCATGCCGCGGTCGGCGGCGCGCTCGTGCTCGCCCAGCGCGTCGAGCTCGACGTACAGGCGCACCAGGTGGCCACCTTCGCGCGGCAGCACCATCAGGATGCCCTCGTCCTTCGAGCGCACGAAGGACTTCATGCGCCAGTCGGGGAAGTCGGTGACGGCCAGCAGGTCGATCACGCCCCAGGCCTGGTGGGCGGCGTCGCCGTGCAGCGCACCGCCGATGGCACGGCGCACGTTGGAGCGCGCACCGTCGCAGCCGATCACGTAGTTGGCCCGCACGGTCGCCGTCTGGCCCTCGCGGCCGGGGGCGGTGTGCTCCAGCGTCACGGTGACGGGGTACTCGGGGGCCGACGGGTCGACGGACAGGTCGGCCACCTTGAGCCCGTAGTCGGGCTCCAGCCGGGTCGGCGAGTGGCGCATCACGTCGAGGAACATGTCGTGCACGCGCGCCTGGTTGATCAGCACATGGGGCATCTCGGAGATGCCGTCGGGCACGTCCTGCACACGCGCGACGCGGGCCAGCAGTTCGGCGGCACCGTGCGCCCAGAAGGTCGTCTCGTTGATCCACACCGATTCGCGCGCCACCTTCTCGCCGAAGCCGAAGGCCTGGAACATCTCCATCGAGCGCACGCTGATGCCGTCGGCCTGGCCCTTCTCCATCGGCTGCAGCTTGGGCTCGACCAGCATGGTGCGGATCTGCGGCACCCGGGCGAGCTGCGCGGCCAGGCACAGGCCGGCGGGGCCCGAGCCGGCGATCAGCACGTCGACCGTCCCGGGCAGCGGGTCGCCTGCGCGGCGGTGGCCGGGCGCGGCCGGCAGGACATCGGGGTCGCCGGGCTTGAAGCCGTCACGGTGGTATTGCACGCTGTCTCCTTCCAGCCTCGTCGGCCCATTTAGTATGTATGCATATGATATGCATGCGATCTACAATGGTCAAGCACCATCTCAACCAGCAGGACGGACGGAGACACCGATGGACAGGATCGCGATGGCCGGCCACCTGATCCGGCGGCTGCACCAGCAGTCGACGCAGGTCTTCCAGGCGCAGACGCAGGCCGCCGGCTTCGACCTGACCTCGGTGCAGTTCGCCGCGCTCGACGCCGTCGCCGGGCAGCCCGGCATCGACCAGGCCAGCCTGGCCGCGACCATCGGCTTCGACCGCGCCACCATCGGCGGCGTGATCGACCGCCTGGAGCAGAAAGGGCTGCTGCAGCGCGAGGTCAGCGTGCTGGACCGCCGCGCACGCAGCCTGCAGCTGACGCCCGCCGGCGAGCGGCTGCTGGCGGCTGTTCGTCCCGTGGTGGAGGGGCTGCAGGCCGACATCCTGGCGCCGCTGACGCGCAAGGAGCGCGAGGCCTTCCTGGCGCTGGCGCTGAAGGCGCTCGGCATCCCCTGATACGGCGTTGCGTTCAATCGCACAGATGCCGTTGGGCCGCCTGCGGCCCTGAGCGGCCCTTCGATCATGCGGCGGTTGGAGCGGCCGCGGCGCACTGGGGCTTGTGTTCCGCTCATGTCCTCCGGACCCGCTGCGCGAGTCCGGGGAACATGAGCGCAAGCCTTCACCCATCGGCCCAGGCTCGCGCCGAATGGGCGGTAGGCACTGATCAGCGATTGATCAGGCCGGCGGAAGGACGGCGAGGCACCTGCTGCCTACGCTTCATCGCACCCGTCCTACGCCGAGCCCGCCATGAACACCTCCACTGCTTCGTCGACCCTGGCCGACTGCCGCGGCGACACCCTCAGCGGCGCGACGCCGGCCGCCTTGCCGCACTACGAGCGCGCGGCCGCTGCCTTCCTGCACTGGCGCGAAGGCGGTGAGACAGAGGCCGGCGCAGCGCTGGCGCTGGCCCCGGACTTCACGATGGCGCATGTGCTGCTCGCCTGGAAGCGTGTGAGCGGCCGCGACCCGGCGCAGGTGCGCGCCGCGCGCCCGCACCTGGCGCGTGCCGCCTCCTTGCCGGCGAACCCGCGCGAGCAGCTGCACATCGCTGCGCTGCAGGCGATCGTCGGCGACGACTTCGTGCGAACGCAGGCACGCCTGGCCGAACTGCTGCGCATCGCCCCGCACGACGCGCTCGCGCTGCAGATGGCGCACTCGTTCGACCACCTGCTCGGCGACGAGGCCGCGCTGCTCGGTCGTGTCGAGGCGGTGCTGCCGGCGTGGTCGCAGGAATTGCCCGGGTACTCGGCCGTGCTGGCCATGCATGCCTTCGCGCTCGGCGAGAACGGCCTGCATGCACGGGCCGAGCGGGTCGCGCTGGAGGCACTGGCCTTCGATCCGCTCGAAGCGCGTGCACACCACGCGATGGCCCACGTCTTCGAGATGACCCTGCGCCCGCAGGCCGGCATCCGCTGGATGCACGAGCACGCCGCCGCCTGGGCATCGGGCAGCGCGGTCAGCCGGCATGCCTGGTGGCACGTCGCGCTGTACGAGCTCGCGTGCGACAACATCGACGGCGCGATCGTGATCTACGACGAGCACATCCGCGCCGGCCAGCCCGGCGCGGTCGGCGACCTGATCGATGCGGCCTCGCTGCTGTGGCGCCTGCGGCTCAAGGGCGCAACCACCGGGCATCGTTTCGCCGAGCTGGCCGGCGCATGGGAGCCCCACGCCGCCGACGCCTACTGCAGCTTCAGCGACATCCACGCGATGCTGGCCTTCGTCGGGGCCGGGCGCCATCGTCTCGCGCGCGCTCTCGAGACCCGCCTGCGGCAGCAGGCCGCGCGGCCGCAGCAGCGCCACGGCGCGACGACACGTTCGGTGGGTCTGCCGGTCATCCGTGCGCTCGCCGCCCATGGCCGTGGCGACCACGCGCTGGTCGCGCAGCTGCTCGCCGGCCTGCCGCCGCTGGCGCACCGCATCGGCGGCAGCCAGGCACAGCGCCAGTTGCTGCAGCTGACCCACCAGCACGCACTGCTGCACGGCAGCGTGCAGCAACCAGCCAGCGCCCGCGTCTGGCAGCGCGGCGCGGGCGCCACCTCGCCCGCGTGCCGCGCCGCCAGCCATCCGGCCGGCCCGAGGTCGCAACGAAGCATCAGCAATTGATCAGGCCGGCGCAAGGACTCCACAGACCCCGCTGCCTACGCTTCACCTCACCGGTTCGACGCACTCCCGAGGCTTCTTCGATGACACACACCTACCTCGTTCGCCGCGACAGCGTGGCCGCCAGCGCCAGCGAACTCGACGCCGCGCTGACGCGCCTGCGCTCGCTCGAAGAGCAGGCAATCGCCGACCTCGACGCACGCTGGCTGCACTCCTACGCGCTGCGCGAGGCCGATGGCCGCTTCGGCCTGGCCTGCGTCTTCCGCGCCGACACGGTCGCCACGCTGCGCCGCCACGCCATGCTGGCCGACTTGCCGGCACGCGAGATCGTGCAGGTGCATTCGACGCAGCTGCTGCGCCGCTTCGCGCCGACCAAGGTGTACCTGGTGCGGCGGCACGGCATCGCCGCCGACGCGGCGCAGTTCGAACGACGCCTGGCCACCGCGCGGCGCATCGCCGACGAGGACATGCCGCGGCAGCTGAGCTGGCTGCACAGCTACGTGCTGCACGAGGACGACGGCGCGCTCGGCACCGCCTGCCTCTACCAGGCCGTTGACCCGGGCGCGCTGCGCGAGCACGCGCTGCGCGCCGGGCTGCCCGCCGACGAGATCACTCCCGTGTTCGGCCGTGTCGTCTTCCGCGAAGAACACGACCCCTCGCACCCCGCCCCCGACCAGGCCCTGCCGGCCTGAGCTTCACCACCACCCCAACCAAGGACCTGCCCATGAACCGCTTTCTCCGTTCCACCCTGTCGCTGGCCGTCGCACTGGCCGCCTGTGCCGGCGTCACCTCGCCACGCGCCCACGGCGATGCGCCTGCCGGCGACTTCAACCTGCACAAGGCGCTGGCCGAGGTGCGCAAGGCGACCGCGCCCTTCAACGACGTCAACGCCGCGATCGCCGCGAACTACGTCAAGTTCCCCGACCTCGCCGGCGACTGCGTCGCGCAGCCCGGCCAGGGCGGCATGGGCATCCACTACCTGAACGGCGCACTGGTCGATGCCGAGCTCGACCCGCTGCGCCCGGAACTGCTGGTCTACCAGCAGGGCGCCAGCGGCAGGCTGGAACTTGCCGCGCTCGAGTACGTGGTGCCCCAGCCGGTGTGGGACGCGCTGCACCCGCAGCCGCCCTCGCTGTTCGGCCACCCCTTCCACCTGCTGCGCGTGCCGAACCGCTACGGCCTGACCACGCCGCTCTACACGCTGCACGTCTGGGCGTGGGAGCACAACGCCGATGGACTCTTCAACGATTGGAATCGCCGTGTCAACTGCCACTGAACTCCGTCTCGCGCTGCAGCCGTCGTGGCTGTCGGCGCTGCTGCTGGCCCTGCGCCACCACACCGAACGCCGGGCCGGCGAGCGCGATGCCCGCCACACGCTGCAGGCGCTGCACCAGCTCGACGCCCGCACGCTGCACGACATCGGGCTGGACCGCAGCGAGGCCTCCTCGGTCTCGCTCGAAGTCGCCGGGCTGATCGAGGCCACGCGCTGGCGCGTCGGGATCTAGCGCACCGGGGCCAGACCGGCCCTCCTCTTTCTCGCGTCGAACGGTCGCTTCCGCAGCGCGACCGCCAGACCTCCTTTGGCCGCTGCGGTTCTTCCATTCCCAGAAAGTCATTCACCATGAAACGCTACGTGATCGAACGCAACATTCCCGGCGTCGGCGGCCTCGACCGCACGCAACTCAAGGACGCCTCGGCCACCTCCAACGCCGCGCTGGCGCAGCTGGGCGGCAAGGTGCAGTGGGTGCAGTCCTACGTCGTCGACGACAAGACCTTCTGCATCTACCTGGCCGACGACGAGGCCCAGGTGCAGCAGCACGCCGCGCTGAGCGGCTTCCCCGCCAGCAAGGTCAGCGAGGTGCGCAGCGTCATCGAGCCGATGACCGCCATCTGACGCCTGTCGACGGCCGCCCCGCGCTCGCGGGGCGGTCGCCATCCCTGCCCCCTCCTACAGGAGACACCATCATGGGAATCCTCGTCGCCCTCTACGGCACGGTCGCCTACGCGATCTTCTTCGCCACCTTCTGCTACGCCGCCGGCTTCGTCGGCAACCACCTCGTTCCCAAGAGCATCGACGTCGGCAGCCCGCCCGGTGCCGCCGGCGAGCCGCTGGCGCTGGCCATCACCATCAACGTGCTGCTGCTCGGCCTGTTCGCGGTCCAGCACAGCGTGATGGCGCGGCCCGCCTTCAAGCGCTGGTGGACGCGCATCGTGCCGCCCGCGGCCGAGCGCAGCACCTTCGTGCTGCTGGCCAGTCTGGCGTTGCTGTTCATGGTGCTCGAGTGGCGCCCGCTGCCCGGCATCGTGTGGGACCTGTCCGGCAGCGCCGCCGGCACCCTGATGCACGGCGTCTACGCGCTCGGCTGGGGACTGGTGCTGGCATCCACCTTCCAGATCGACCACTTCGAGCTGTTCGGGCTCAAGCAGGTGTGGCAGAACCTGAGCGGCCGTTCCGCGCCGGCGCCGACCTTCCGCACTCCGCTGTTCTACCGCCACGTGCGGCACCCGATCTACCTGGGCTTCCTGCTCGGCTTCTGGGGCACGCCGGTGATGAGCACGGGCCACCTGCTGTTCGCCGCCGTGACCTCGGCCTACATCCTGGTCGGCATCTGGTTCGAGGAGCGCGACCTGGTGGCGCAATTCGGCCAGCGCTACCGCAGCTACCGCGAGCAGGTGGGCATGCTGCTGCCGCGCTTCGGGCGCCAGCGCGGTGGCCGTGCCGAGGTGTGAAATGGACTCGCCCGCAACGGCCTCGCCGGGCACGTTCTGCTGGGTCGACCTCGCCGCCGGCGACGCCGGGCGGGCGATGTCCTTCTACGCCCAGGCGTTCGGCTGGCAGTTCGAGCCCCGGCGCGCCAACGGCGGCCACTTCACGCGCTGCAGCGTCGGTGGCCGCGAGGTCGGCTCGCTCTACGAGCTGCGTGCCGCGCAACTCGCGCACGGCGTGCCTTCGCACTGGACGCCGTACCTGCGCGTCGACGACCTCGATGCGAACACCCCGCGCATCGCGGCGCTGGGCGGGCGCATCCTGGTGTCGCCCTTCGAGGTGGACGGCGTCGCACGCATCGCGCTGATCGAGGACGCCGTCGGCGCCGTGCTCGGCCTGTGGGAGCCGCTGCCGCCCGGTCGTCTTGGCACAATACGGCCGTGACAGCGGCGGCCACGACCTTCCGTTTCGGTGCCTGCGAGCTCGACGAGGCACGTCGCTCGCTGACGGTGCACGGGCGCGAGCTGAAGCTGCAGCCGCTGGTGTTCGACCTGCTGTGCCACCTGGTGCGCCACCGCGAACGGGTGGTGACCAAGGAGGAACTGCTCGACACGCTGTGGCCGCGCACGATCGTGGTCGACAACGCGCTGCAGCGGGTGGTGAGCCTGGCGCGCAGCGCGCTGGCCGAGGCCGGGCTGGGCGACGCCGTGCGCACTTACCCACGCCATGGCTACCGCTTCTGCCTCGACGAGCCGGCCACCGCGGCCGCGGTGGCGCCGGTCGACGACCGGCTGGCGGCCGCCCACGCCGCCTGCGATCGCAGCGACTGGACCGCCGCCTGCGAGGCCTTCGCCGCGGCCGACGCGCAGGCGCCGCTGGCCAGCGAGGACATCGAGACCTGGGGCCGCGCCGCCATCTGCGGCGGGCAGGGGCCGGGCGCCGTCGGTGCGCTCGAGCGCCTGGTGGCCGAGCGCAGCAGCGCCGGCGACGCGCTGACCGCCGCGCGGGCCACGCTGCTGCTGGTGCAGATCCGCACCGACCAGCGCCAGGGTGCGATCGCGCGCGGCCTGCTGCAGCGTGCCTCGCGCTGGCTGGAGGGCCAGGCCGACAGCGTCGAGCGTGGCCACTACGCCTGGATGTCGGCGCGCATGGCCTTGATGGGCGGAGATGCCGAGGCCGCGCTGGCCCACGCCGACGAAGCCTGCCGCATCGGCCGCGCCCAGCACGACGGCGATCTCGAATGCCTGGGACTGACCTACCGCGGGCATGGCCTGATGTCGCGAGGCGACGTCGCCGAGGGCCTGGCGCAGCACGACGAGGCGGCGGCGATGATCCGCCTCGGCGGTGTCTGCCCCTGGGCAGCCGGCTGGTCGCTGTGCTCGATCCTCTACGCGGCGCGCTACCGCAACGACTGGCTGCGCGCCGCCCAGTTCGCGCAGGCCTACGAGGAGTGGAGCCGGGCGAGCAGCATGCCGGCCTTCCCCGGCACCTGCCAGCTGCACCGCGCCGCCGTGCTCAACGTGCAGGGCGAGCTCGACCAGGCCGCGGCCGAGGTGCGCGCCGCGGCGGCGCTGCTCGCGCAGGCCGCGCCCTGGGCCGAGGGCGACGCCTACTGCGTGCTGGGCGACATCCAGCTCAGCGTCGGCGACCTGGAGGACGCCGAGGCGTCCTACCGCCAGGCGCATGCGCTGGGCTGGAACCCGCAGCCGGGCCTGGCCCGCCTGCACCTGCTGAGCGGCCGTGCCGCGGAAGCGCAGCGCGGCCTCGAACGTGCCCTCGACACGCCCGACTTCACGCTGCGCGAACGGCGCGCGCAGCTGCTGTGCCTGCTGGTGCATGCCGCGGTGGCCGCGGGCGACATCACGCGCGCCCGCGAGGCGATGGACCTGCTCGGCGGCGAGGCGAGCCGCCTCGACAACGAATCGCTGACCGCGATGCACAGCGCCGCCGAGGCCGAACTCGCGCTGGCCGACGGCGACCGGCGGCTGGCGGCCCTGAAGCTGCGCCGCGCCATCCGCGAGTGGCACGAAGTGGGCTCGCCGGTCGGCGAGGTCGAGGCGCGGCTGCGCCTAGCCGAGTGCCTGCTCGACGACAGCGATGCGCCCGGGGCCGAACTCGAGCTGCACGCGCTGCAGACTGCGCTGGCTTCGGCCGCCGGCCCGCATCGCAAGCGCGTCGACGCGCTGCGTGCGCGGCTGTCGGCCGCGTGACGGCCACGGCCGCCAGCCGCGTCAGCGGATCGCCGCGAGCAGCCAGCCGCGGAAGCGGCGGATGCGGTCGACCTGCGTCTCGTTGATGCGCTGCGACAGGAAGTGCATCTCGCGGTGGATGGGCTTGAAGCTGCTGCCACCGGCCTCGACCAGGTCGCCGCGTGCCAGTTCGCGTTCCGCGAGACGGGTCGTCTCGAGCGCGATGCCCATGCCGTCGACCGCCGCCGAGATCGACAGCGCACCGCGGTCGAACGAGGCGCGCGGCCGCTGCGGCAGAACCAGGCCGTTGAGCGCGAACCAGTCGGGCCAGGTCACCTCGCTCAGCTGCGAGTCGATCAGCGGCAGCGCCAGCAGCGCCTCCTTCCAGGGGCGGCGCGGCTTCTTCAGGGTTGGCGAGCACAGCGGGACGATGCGCTCCATGCCCAGCGACACCACCTCGACACCCGGGCGCTGCACCGCCTGCCCGTAGGTGATCGCGATGTCGACTTCGCGCGCACGCGTGAGGTCCAGCAGTTCGGCACCCGAGGTCAGGCGGATCGTGATGCCCGGGTTGGCCTGCGTGAACGACGGCAGGCGGGGGCCCAGCCACTTCACCGCGAAGCTCGGCGCACAGTACACCGACAGCACCTGGCCGACCGGGGCCAGGCTGACTTCGGCGCAGCTGGCTTCCAGCGCGTCGAGGATGCGGCTCAGGCTGTCGAGCAGCCGGCTGCCCTCGGCCGTCAGGTCGACGCGCCGATGGCCACGCACGAACAGCGAGCGCCCGAAACTCTCCTCGAGCTCGCGGACCTGGTGGCTGATGGCCGACGGCGTCAGGTGCAGCTCGTGGGCGGCCAGCGCGAAGCTGCGCAGGCGCGCCGCAGCCTCGAAGGCGCGCAGCAGGACGAAGTTGGGGATCTTGCGCATCGGCGCAGTGTCGCTCAAACGCCTCTTCAGGTGAATGCCGTTCACCTGAAGGCTGAACAAGCATCGTTTGTCAGCGCGCCGGGGGTCGCCGAAGATCCGCCCACCGCACACGAAGGAGCTGCCATGCCCGCCGTACTCGACCGCCCGACCGACAAGAAGCCCGCTGCGCCGCTGCTGCGCGACGGCCGCGTCTCGATCTACCAGCCTGAGCAGAAGGGCCTGATCTATCCGGAACTGCCGAGCTTCGACAACCACGCCGCGCATCGCCAGCACCTGAAGGAGCGGCTGGTCGCCGCCTGCCGCGCTTTCGCGACCGAGGGCTTCGACTACGGCTTCGCCGGCCATCTGACGATCCGCGATCCGGAGCATCCCGACCTCTACTGGACCAACCCGATGTGCGTGCACTTCAGTCAGGTCAAGGTCTCGAACCTCATCCTGGCCGACCACAAGGGCCGCGTCGTCGAGGGGCGCCACGCGATCAACCGCGCCGGCTTCGTGCTGCACGCGGCGGTCCACGAGGCCCATCCCGACATCGTCTCGATGTGCCACGCGCACACCGTCTACGGCACGGCGTTCGCCGCGCTGGGCCGGCCGCTGGAGCCGATCTCGCAGGACGCGGCCGCCTTCTTCGAGGACCATGTGGTGATCAAGGACGAAGCCGGCCAGGTCGCGGTCGAGGAGAAGGCCGGCATGGCCGTCTGCGACTGGTTCAAGGACGTGAAGGCCGCGATCCACCAGAACCACGGCCTGCTGACCGCCAGCCGCCACAGCATCGAGGCGGCGGCCTTCTGGTTCATCGCGCTCGAGCGCTGCTGCCGCCAGCAGCTGATGGTCGAGGCGACCGGGCACAAGCCGGTGCTGGTGTCGCCGGAGCGCTCGCGCTACAGCCGCGAGCACGTCGGTTCGGAGTACATCGGCTGGCTGCACTTCCAGCCGATCTGGGAGCACCTGGCGGCGACCCAGCCCGACATGTTCGACTGAGTCAGGCGGCGTCCTGCTGCAGCAGCTCGCCGAGCCGCTGCACGACGTTGACGCGCGCGCGGCGCACGTGCAGTTCGGTCATCAGCACGGCACGTTCGGCGTCACCCTGGGCGATCGCGTCGGCGATCGCCTGGTGCTCGTCCCAGATCGTCGAGCGGTGCGTCGAGCTGCGGTGCACCGCGCCCATCACCCGGCGTAGGTGGACCCAGTGGCGGTTCGCGCTGTCGGCGATCAGCGGGTTGCCCGAGCCCTGATAGATGGCGTTGTGGAAGGCCATGTCGGCGTCGACGATGGCCTTCAGGTCGCCGCTGTCGGCGGCCCGGCGGCCGCGTTCGATCAGCGCCGGGTCGATGGTGAAGCGGGCCTCGGCCGCCAGCCGTGCCGCCAGCGCATCGAGCGCGCCGCGCACCTCGTACAGCCGGCCGACCCACTGCGGGTCCAGCGCCGCCACCTGCACACCGCGGCCGGGCGCGTCCTCGATCAGGCCGTCCTTCTTCAGCAGCCGCAGCGCCTGCAGCACCGGCGAGCGCGAGACCTGCAGCTGCGCGGCGATGTCCTCCTGCGTCAGCCGCTCGCCGGGGGCCAGCGAGCCGTCGGTGATCGCGTCGGCCAGCACGCCGTAGACGATCTCGACCAGGTCGCTGCGGGCAGGAAGGCTGGCGACGTTGAGGCGCATCGACTCAGTGTACGTTGGATACAGAGTTCAGCCGAACGGTGATTGATGCTGCTTCGACGGACCGGCAACACGTAACAGACTCAGCGCGTACGGGTTAACCCCTTGATCGAAGGCAAGACTTTCGCCTAATCTCTGTATACAGAGTTCAGTCTACAGTATTCGAATCCACCATCACCCAGCGAGAGACCTCCATGAGCACGATCGAGCAAGAGAAGCCCGCCGCCCACGCCACGCCCGCCCCGACCGCCAAGAAGCTGATCCCCTTCGGCGGTTACTACACCAACAAGGTCCCCGGACACGACCCCGAGCTGACCGAGGTCGGCCCGGGCACGCCGACCGGCGAGTACCTGCGCCGCTTCTGGCACCCGGTGTGCATGACGATGGAACTGAGCGACACGCCGCGCTTCCTGAAGATCCTCGGCGAGGAACTGGTCTGCTTCCGCGACGGCAGCGGCCGCATCGGCCTGCTGCACGCCCACTGCGTGCACCGCGGCGCCTCGCTCGAGTACGGCAAGATCGAGCAGCACGGCATCTCGTGCTGCTACCACGGCATGCAGTTCGACGTCGACGGCACCTGCCTGCGCGTGCCCTTCCCGGAAGGCGAGGAGGAGGAAGGCGAACGCTACCGCTGCTCGATCCGCCAGGGCGCGTACAAGGCGTTCGAGAAGCACGGCCTGGTGTTCGCGTACATGGGCCCGCCCGACGCCGAGCCGCCCTTCCCCGAGTGGGAGGGCAACTTCACCGTCGCCGAGGGCGACGAGCTGGTGCCCTACAGCAACTTCCAGCACTGCAACTGGCTGCAGGTGCAGGACAACGCGGCGGACAACTACCACACGATGGCGCTGCACGCGAAGCGCCAGGTGACCGGCGAGAACTACCAAGGCACCACCTTCGACGAGGTCGGCGCCGCGTCGATGGAAGTGCCGCCGGACATGCAGTTCGTGCCCATCCACGGCGGCCGCGGCCTCGCCTGCGCCGGTGCGCGCCGCTCGGACGACGAGCACATGTACATCCGCGTGCAGCACCAGGTGCTGCCCAACCTGAGCCTGCACGCCTACACCTCGGAGGACGGCCATGCGAAGAAGCTGTTCGGCCGCTTCCACATGATCCGCTGGACGGTGCCGGTCGACGACAACAACGCCAAGATGGTCGGCTGGCGCGTGATGGGCCCGGGCATCGACACGCGCGGCGTCGGCGACAAGAGCATGGTCGGCTACGAGACCATCGACTTCCTCGAAGGCCAGGTCGCGATGCGCCGCCCCGAGCGCTTCGGCGACTACCGGCTGGAGGACCTGCCGCCGATCCCGGCCGACCATCGCGCCCGCCCCAACTACAAGGACTGCCAGCACGCGCCGGGCGACTACGAGGCGATCATCAGCCAGCGGCCGATCGCGGTGCACGCGCTGGAGAACCCGACCAAGTTCGACGCCGGCCTGTACATGTTCCGCAAGCTGCTGCGCGACGCCGTGCGCGGCAGCAACGTGAAGGCCGGGCCGGAGGAGTTCGCCCAGTGGCTGCGCGACTGCGGCGGCGAGCCCAACAGCTACTGCTCGGGCAACGTCTTCCAGCTGCCGCTGGGCCGCACGACGCAGGAGGAGGTGACGCTGCGCCGCCACCTGGCCCGGCAGGTCGTGACCATCCTCACCCAGGCCGATGCACTGAAGGGCGCCGCACGCACCGCCTTCGTGAAGGACAAGCTGGAAACCCTGCAGCAGGACGTGCTGGCGCGGAGGAACGCGTGAACGCGCCGCTGCCCGCCGGCGCGCTGGCCGACCCCGCCGACGGCGCGCTGCTGCAGCTGCGGCTGCGCGCGATCCGCTGGCAGGCCGAAGGCATCCATTCCTTCGAGCTGGTGCATCCGGACGGCGCGGCGCTGCCGGCCTGGGAGGCCGGCGCGCACGTCGACGTGCACCTGCCCGGCGGCCGCGTGCGCTCGTACTCGCTGGCCGGTGATGCGCGCGAGCGCTCGCACTGGACGCTGGGCGTGCTGCGCGAGGACAAGGGCCGCGGCGGCTCGAAGGCGATGCACGAGAGCGTGCGCGTCGGCGAGCTGCTGAGCATCGGCACGCCGCGCAACGCGTTCGCGCTGGCGAAGCAGACCGATCACGCGATCCTGATCGCCGGCGGCATCGGCATCACGCCGCTGAAGGCGATGGCGCACACGCTGGCCGCCGAGGGTCGTTCGTTCGAACTGCACTACTGCGCACGCAGTGCGAAGAACGCGGCCTTCCAGGACGAACTGCGTGCACTGGTGCCAGCCGATCGCCTGCACTGGCACTTCGACGGCGGCGACCCGGCACGCGGGCTCGACCTCAAGGCCCTGCTCGCCGAGCCGGCGCCAGGGCGCCATGTGTACTACTGCGGCCCCGGCGGCTTCATGAAGGCCTGCGCCGAAGCGGCCGCGCACTGGCCGGCCGGCAGCGTGCACAGCGAGCACTTCAAGGCTCCGGAGCCCAAGCCGGCGGCGGCCGACGGCGCGTTCGAGGTCAAGCTGGCACGCAGCGGCATCAGCGTCCAGGTGCAGCCCGAGCAGACCATCGTGCGCGCGATCGAGCTGGCCGGCCACCGCGTGCCGACCTCGTGCCTGTCAGGGCTGTGCGGCGCCTGCAAGACGCCCTACCTCGAGGGCGAGGTCGACCACCAGGACTTCATCCTGTCCGACGACGAGAAGAGCCACTGCCTGACGGTGTGCGTGTCGCGCGCGAAGAGCGCCTGCCTCGTGCTCGACCTCTAGCACGGACGGCAAGCCACCCGCTCAGGGCCGCGCGCACACCCCCGACGACTCCGGCAGCGCCGAGCCTTCCTTCTTCTGCACCAGCGCGACACCGTTCTTCACCGCGACGATCTCGGCGACGATGGAGACGGCAATCTCGGCCGGCGTCTTGCTGCCCAGGTCCAGACCGACCGGGCCGTGCAGGCGGTCGATCTCGGCCGGGCTGAGGTCGAACATCGCCAGCCGCTGCTTGCGCGCCGCGGTGTTGCCGCGCGAGCCGAGCGCACCGACGTAGAAGGCCGGCGACTTCAGCGCCTCGAGCAGCACCATGTCGTCGAGCTTGGGATCGTGGGTGACCGCGATCACCGCGCTGTGCGGGTCGAGTTGCAGCTCGAGCACCAGGTCGTCGGGCATCGCCTTGCTGAAGGTGGTGTTCGGGATGTCCCAGGTCAGGTGGTACTCCTCGCGAGGGTCGCAGCAGACCACCTCGAAATCCAGTGCCAGCGCCATCTGCGCAACGGCACGCGAGAGCTGCCCGGCGCCGATGATCAGCAGCCGCCAGCGCGGGCCGAACAGCGCGCGCAGCCGCTGGCCGTCGAACTGGAACAGCTCGCCGCGGGAGGCGGGTTCGATGCTGACCCGGCCCGTCTCCAGGTCCAGCGTGCGGGCGACCAGTTCGTGGCGCGCCGTGCGCGTGAGGATGTCGTCGACCCAGGCGGTATCGGTCAGCGGCTCCTGTACCAGGCGCAGGTTGCCGCCGCAGGGCAGGCCGAAGCGCGCCGCCTCTTCCTTGCTGACGCCGTAGGTGATCAGCGAAGGCTTGCCGACCCGTTCGCCTTGGCGCACGCGGTCGATCAGGTCGTCTTCGACGCAGCCGCCGGAGACCGAGCCGACCACCAGGCCGTCGCCGCGCATCGCCAGCAGCGCGCCGGGCGGGCGCGGCGCCGAGCCCCAGGTCTCGATGACCGTGACCAGCCAGACCGGCTGGCCCTGGGCATGCCACTCGCGCGCCTGCTGCAGCACCTGGAGATCGAGACTGTCCATGAGATCGGCTCCGTTATCGCTTCAGTAGCCAGATCGCCGCGATGACCACCACCGCACCGACGATCCACCAGACCATCTTGTTGCCGCCGGCGGCCGGCGCAGGCGCCGGCGCCTCGGCCACCGCGCCTTCGGCCGGCTTCAGCGCCGCCTCGAAGGCGGTGAAGAAGTCCTCGGCGATCTTGCCGGCGGCGGCGTCGATCAGCCGCGAGCCCACCTGCGCCATCTTGCCGCCCACCTGGGCCCGCGCAATGTAGCTGAGCTTGGTTCCCCCTGCTTCCGGCGCGAGAACCACCTCGGCCGAGCCCTTGCCGAAGCCGGCCACGCCGCCCTGGCCGTCGAAGTTGATCGTGTAGCTGGTCGGCGGCTTCACGTCGGTCATCTTCAGGTTGCCCTTGAACTTGGCCGACACCGGGCCGACACGCACCGCCACCAGCGCCTGGAAGGCGTCGTCGCCGGTGCGTTCGAGCGACTCGCAGCCGGCGATGCAGGCCTTGAGGATCTCCGGGTTGTTGAGCGCGGCCCAGGTGGTGTCGACCGGGGCCGGAATGAGGCGTTCGCCTTTGAGTTCCATGGTGTTGTGGCTCAGTGGAGCAATGTGGAGGGGTTCAGTGCCGGCTTCTGCAAGGCGCCTGCCAGGTCGGCCAAGCTGGCCAGGTTGTGCACCGGCAGGAAACGGTCGACATGGGCGAGCAGCGTGCGGATGCCGGCGGCACGCGGCTGGAAGCCTTCGAAGCGCAGCAGCGGGTTCAGCCAGACGAGCTGGTGCGCCATGCGGTGCAGCTGGCCGGCGGCGCGGGCGAGTTGGCCGTCGTCGTCGCGTTCCAGCCCGTCGCTGACCAGCAGCACCGCGGCATTGCCGCCGAGCACACGCCGCGCCCAATGGCGGTTGAAGTCGTCGAGGCTGCTGGCGATGCGCGTGCCGCCCTTCCAGTCGTGCACCTGCGCGTCGGCCATCTGCAGCGCGACGTCGGGGTCGCGGTGGCGCAGGCAGCGCGTGATGTTGGACAGCCTCGTGCCGAACGTGAACGTGTGCACCTTCAGATGCCGGCGCGTCAGGCCGTGCACGTAGTGCAGGAACAGCCGCGAGTAGCGGTCCATCGAGCCGGAGATGTCAAGCAGCACGACGATAGGCGGCAGTTCGCGGCGTGCATGCGTGAAGGCCGGCGTCAGCGTGTGCGGCTGGCGTGCCATGCCTTGCAGCGTGCGGCGCAGGTCCAGCGTGCCGCGCGGGCCGGCCTCGTGGCGACGCCGCTTGACCGGCAGCACCGGCAGCGGCGCGCGCTCGGCGAGCTTCTTGGCCAGCTCGTACTCGGCCGTGGTCATGCTCTCGAAGTCGGCCTGCGCGAGGCGCTCGCGCTCGGAGAAGCTGAACTCGGTCTCGAACTGGATCTCTTCCTTGGCCGTCTCGTTCGCCGGGTTGGGCGGGCGAGGCGGTGCCGGCGGCGCCAGCGCTTCGGCCAGGCGGTTGGCCCGCGGCGGCGGCTGCTTCTCGCCACGGCCCTGGATCTTGGGCAGCAGCAGGTACATCATCTGCTCGAGCAGCTTGGGATCGCGGAAGAAGGCATCGAAGGCGGCGTCGAACACCGTCTGCTGCTCGTGGCGTTCGAGCATCACGGCACTCAACGCGGCCCGCACGTCTTCGCGTCGCTCCAGCCCCACCGCTTCGACGGCCGCGATGGCCGCCAGCACCCGGTCCGGCCCGACGGCCATGCCGGTGTCGCGCAGGATGCGCGAGAAGTGCACGATGTTGTCGGCGAGCATGGTGCCTCAGTCGAGCAGGGCCCGCGCCTTCAGCTCGTCGAGGATCTTCGCCGTGTCGCCGCCGCCCATGCGCGCGATGTCGTCCTGGTACTTGAGCAGCACGCCCAGCGTGTCGTGCACCGTCGCCGGGTCGAGGCGCATCGCGTTCAGAGCAACGAGCGCGTTGGTCCAGTCGATGGTCTCGGCCACGCCCGGCGCCTTGAACAGGTCCAGCCCGCGCATGCGCTGCACGAACTCGACCACCTGGCGGTACAGGCGCTCGGATGCGCCCGGCGCCTTGCGGCGAACGATGTCGAGTTCACGCTCGACGTCGGGGAACTCGACCCAGTGGTACAGGCAGCGCCGCTTCAGCGCATCGTGGATCTCGCGCGTGCGGTTGCTGGTGATGATGGTGATCGGCGCTGCACTCGCCTTCACCGCGCCCAGCTCGGGAATGGTGATCTGGTTCTCGGCCAGCACCTCGAGCAGGAAGGCGTCGAAGGGCTCGTCCGCGCGGTCGAGTTCGTCGATCAGCAGAACGGGCGAACGGGGTTGCGTCAGTGCCTGCAGCAGCGGGCGTTCGATCAGCATGGCCCGCGAGTACAGGCTGTGGGCCAGGCGATCGCGGTCGGCGCTGTCGTGGATGGCGTGCGCCGCTTCGGCGAGACGGATCTCGACCATCTGCCGCGCCACGTTCCACTCGTAGGCGGTCTGCGCCACGTCCAGGCCTTCGTAGCACTGCACGCGCAGCAGCAGCGTCGACAAGGTCTGCGCCAGGGTCTTCGCCAGTTCGGTCTTGCCGACGCCCGGCTCGCCTTCCAGGAACAGCGGCCGGCGCAGCTTCAGCGCCAGGAACAGCGCGGTGCCGAGTCGGCGGTCGCAGATGTAGTTCTCGCTGGCCAGCAGCGCGATCAGCGCGTCGACCGAGTCGGGCAGCTTCAATTCGGGGGCCGTCATGGCAGATTCTTCACTTCGAGGGACTGCAGTTGGCGCACCCAGCGGCCCGGCCGGCTCTCGCCGGTGGCCACCAGTTGCAGCGGGCCGGATCGCGCCGGCAAGGGCGAGCCGTCGGCAGTCATCCAGCTCACCATCAGCGCAGCATGCCCGAAATGCGGGTCGACCTCGGCCAGGCCGAACACCGCGCGGTAGCCGTCGGCCGCACGCGCCACCAGCGCATGGCCAACGACGTTGCCGGCCCCGACACTCTGCGACAGATCCAGCCCGCTGGCCTTGAGCAGCGCCGTCACCGACACGCCGCTGACGGTGAACGGTGCACCGTCACGCAGCCGCGCCGGCGCCTTCTCCTGCGGCAAGGCTTCGAGCTGCGCGCGGCTGAAACCCTGGCTGCGGCCATCGGCCAGCACCACGGTGAGCAGTGGGGCTTCCGCCGGCTGGGCGTGCGCCAACGGCGCCGCCAGCAGCCACACGCAAAGCAGCAGCCAGGGCCGGCGACGCCACACGGCGCAGACCCTGGCCGGACCGTCAGCGCGCCAGCGCCGCGGCCACCGCCCGCGAGGCCATCACGCTGATCATCGCGGCGCGGTAGGCCGCCGAGCCGTGCAGGTCGCTGTTCAGGCCATCGGCACTGACCTTCACCGCCTTGGCGGCTTCCGGCGTGAAGCTCTTGTTCAGCGCGTCCTCGATCGGCTTGCAGCGGAACACGCTGCCGGCCGCACCGGTGACGGCGACACGTACACCGGCCGAGGTCTGCGCGACGAACACGCCGACCAGCGCGAAGCGCGAGGCCGGCTGCTTGTACTTCACGTAGGCCGCCTTCGCGACGCTCGGGAAGCTGACCGAGACGATCAGTTCGCCCGGCTTCAGCGCCGTCTCGTACAGGCCGGTGAAGAAGGCGTCGCCGGCGATCGTGCGCTGGTTGGTCTTCACCGTCGCGTTGAGGCCCAGCACGGCCGACGGATAGCAGGCCGCCGGGTCGGCGTTGGCGATCGAACCGCCGATGGTGCCCATGTTGCGCACCATCTGGTCGCCGATGCCGCCGGCCAGCTCGGCCAGCGCCGGGCAGGCCTTCTTCACATCCGCCGAGGCGGCAACGCTGGCATGCGTGGTCATCGCGCCAATGACGACGTTGCCGCCGTCGAGCTTGATGCCCTTGAGCTCGGCGGCACCGCCGAGGTCGACCAGGCGCTCGCTGGACGACAGCCGCAGCTTCATCGCCTGCACCAGGCTCTGGCCGCCGGCGAGGTAGCGTGTATCGCCCTGGAAGGCCGAGGCGGCAGCCGAGGCGCTGGTGGGACGCTGGTAGTCGAAGGTGTACATGTGGTTCGTCTCCTCAGGCCATCTTGTTGGCAGCACGCCAGACACGCTCGGCGGTGGCCGGCATGGCCACGTCCTTGACGCCCAGCGCGTCGGTCAGCGCGTTGATGAACGCCGGCGGCGAGCCGATCGCGCCGGCCTCGCCGCAGCCCTTCACGCCCAGCGGGTTGTGGGTGCAGGGGGTGACCGTGTGGTCGACGGTGAAGCTCGGCAGGTCGTCGGCGCGCGGCATCGTGTAGTCCATGTACGTGCCGGTCAGCAGCTGACCGGATTCGGGATCGTACACACAACCCTCCAGCATCGCCTGGCCCAGGCCCTGGGCCAGGCCGCCGTGCACCTGGCCGGAGACGATCATCGGGTTGACGATGTTGCCGAAGTCGTCGACGGCGGTGAAGCGTTCGACGCGGCTCTTGCCGGTGTCGGGGTCGACCTCGACCTCGCAGACGTAGGTGCCCGACGGGTAGGTGAAGTTGGTCGGGTCGTAGAACGCGTTCTCGTTCAGGCCCGGCTCCAGCTTGTCCAGCGGGTAGTTGTGCGGCACGTAGGCGGTCAGCGCCACCGAGCCGAACGGCACCTTCTTGTCGGTGCCCTTGACCTTGAACTCGCCGTTGTCGAACTCGATGTCGGTGTCCGAGGCCTCCAGCAGGTGGGCGGCGATCTTCTTGCCCTTGGCGATGATCTTGTCGACCGCCTTGACGATCGCCGTGCCGCCGACCGAGAGGGACCGGCTGCCGTAGGTGCCCATGCCGAAAGGCACGCGGCCGGTGTCGCCGTGCACGATCTCGACGTTCTCCACCGGAATGCCCAGCTTGGCGGCGACCACCTGCGCGAAGGTGGTCTCGTGGCCCTGGCCGTGGCTGTGCGAGCCGGTGAACACCGTCACCGTGCCGGTCGGGTGCACACGCACCTCGCCAGCCTCGAACAGGCCGGCGCGGGCGCCCAGCGCGCCGGCGATGTTGCTCGGCGCCAGGCCGCAGGCCTCGATGTAGCAGCTGTAGCCCAGGCCGCGCAGCTTGCCCTTGGCCGCCGAGGCTGCCTTGCGCGCCGCGAAGCCGGCCACGTCGGCCAGCTTCATCGCCTTGTCGAGGTGGGCCGCGTAGTTGCCGGTGTCGTAGGTCAGGCCGACCGGCGTGGCATACGGGAACTCGGTGATGAAGTTCTGCCGGCGCAGGTCGGCCGGGTCGCGCTTCAGGTCGCGCGCGGCCTGCTCGACGATGCGCTCGACCACGTAGGTCGCCTCCGGCCGGCCGGCGCCGCGGTAGGCATCCACCGGCGCGGTGGTGGTGAACACCGCCTTGACGTTGCAGTAGATCGCCGGCGTCTTGTACTGGCCGGCCAGCAGCGTCGCGTACAGGATGGTCGGCACGCTGGACGCGAAGGTCGACAGGTAGGCGCCCAGGTTGGCGATGGTGTCCACGCGCATCGCCAGGAAGTTGCCCTTGGCGTCCATCGCCAGCTCGACCTTGGTGTGGTGGTCGCGGCCATGCGCGTCGGTCAGGAACGACTCGCTGCGCTCGGCGGTCCACTTGATCGGCCGGTTGACACGCTTGCTCGCCCACACCAGCGCGGTCTCCTCGGCATAGAGGAAGATCTTCGAGCCGAAGCCGCCGCCGACGTCCGGTGCGATCACCCGCACCTTCGACTCCGGCAGCCCGAGCACGAAGGCGCTCATCAGCAGCCGCTCGACGTGCGGGTTCTGGTTGGCCACGTACAGCGTGTAGCTGTCGTCGTGCCGGGTGTAATGCGCGTTGGCGGCGCGCGGCTCCATCGCGTTGGGGATCAGCCGGTTGTTGTTGAACTCCAGCGTGCTGACCTGCGCGGCCTGCTTGAACGCGGCGTCGACCGCGTCCTTGTTGCCGTGGCCCCAGTCGTAGCAGACGTTGTTGGCCACGTCGTCGTGCACCGCGGCGCCGCCCTTGTCGGCCGTGGTGATGTCGATCACCGCGGGCAGCACGTCGTAGTCGACCTCGATCAGCTCGGCGGCGTCCTTGGCCTGCAGCGCCGTCTCGGCGACCACCAGCGCGACCTGGTCGCCGACGTGGCGGACCTTGCCCTGCGCCAGCACCGGGTGCGGCGGCTCCTTCATCGGCGAGCCGTCCTTGCTGTGGATCAGCCAGCCGCAGGGCAGCCCGCCGACCTTGGCCTCGGCCAGGTCGGCGCCGGTGAAGACCGCCACCACGCCCTGCGCCTTCGCGGCCTTGGAGGTGTCGATGGCCTTGATGCGCGCGTGCGCATGCGGCGAGCGCAGGAAGTAGCCGTAGGTCTGCCCGGGCAGCACCACGTCGTCGGTGTACTGGCCGGCGCCGGTCAGGAAGCGGTAGTCCTCGCGGCGCTGGATCGGCTTGCCGATGGGAGAGTTGGACATGTCGGTCATGTGCTTCTCCTTCAGGCTGCCGCGCCGACCTTGCCGCTCTGGCAAAGCTGGATCGACTTGACGATGTTCTGGTAGCCGGTACAGCGGCAGATGTTGCCTTCCAGGCCTTCGCGGATTTCCTGCTCGCTGGCGTTCGGCTTGTCCTTCAGCAGGTTGACCGCCGACATCACCATGCCCGGCGTGCAGAAGCCGCACTGCAGGCCGTGGCACTCGCGGAACGCGGCCTGCATCGGGTGCAGCTCGCCGTTCTTCGACAGTCCCTCGATGGTCGTGACCTCGGCGCCCTGCGCCTGCACGGCCAGCATCGAGCACGACTTCACCGCGCGACCGTTCAGGTGCACGGTACAGGCGCCGCACTGCGCGGTGTCGCAGCCGATGTGCGTGCCGGTGAGTTGCAGATGCTCGCGGATCAGTTGCACGAGCAGCGTGCGCTGATCGACGTTCGCCGTCACGGCTTTGCCGTTGACGGTCAGGCTGATGGGAACGCTCACGATTGTCTCCTCGGATGTGCCACCACCGCGCCCGTGGCGGTGTTGAGGCCATTCTTCGAGCCGTGTCCAGCCCTGCAAAGCGCAGGCGTTCCCTTATGATATTTCGTGCATAGGTGGCGTTTCACCCAGGGACGGTGTTCGCTTCTGGAACAGTGTCGGTCTCAGGGTCAAGGCGCCGCGAAGCCGTGCCGGGCCAGCACGGCCTGCCCGGCGGGCGACAGCAGGAACTGCACGAACGGCTGGGCGGCCTCGGCAGCCCCGCCGAGGACCGTCACGCCGTAGTCGGCGCTGACGTTGACCGAGTCCGGAATCTCGATGCGGCGCAGCGCCGGCTCCTCGCGCTGCGCGACGACGATGTTGGTGCAGTAGGTGAGGAACACGTCGGCCGCGCCGGCGGCGAGCAGCGCCGCGTAGACGTTGCGGTCCTTCGGCGGCGGCGGCGAATTCGGGCCGCCGGTCAGTTGCAGCGCCTTGTCGCTCAGCACACGGTTCGCCCCGGCGCGCCCGCTCTTCTCGATGCGCTCGAACATCGCGAAGGCGTAGTCGCCAGCCGGATCGGCCTTGGGCGTCGAGGTGCCGATCCGCACCGCCGGGTCGAGCAGGCGATCGACCAGGGTCTGCGGCGTGGCGTCGAAGCCCGCAGCGCCCAACGCACAGAGCTTGTTGCGCGCGAAGGCTTGCGGCGCGGCCGCCTTTCCGGCCGCGGCCAGCGCCTGCGGATGCTCCATGTTCGCCGACGCGAACACGTCGGCACGTTCACCGCCGAGCAAGCGGTCCTTCAACAAGCCCGAGGCGCCGAAGCCGAGTTCGACCCGGCGCCCCGGCGACGCCGCCTCGAAGGCCTTCGCGGCCTCGGTCAGCGCAGCGCGCAGGCTGCCGGCGGCGAGCACCTTCAGTGGCGTCTCCTGGGCTGCTGCAGCACCCATGCCCACCGTCAGCGCCGTGGCCAGCACCACCGCCCGCTTCATCACTTCGTGCCGGCGTTCGGGAAGAACAGCTGCTCGCCGCCGATCTTGTACTCGGCGATCGTGGCCTGGCCGGCCGGCGAGACCACCCAGTCGGCGAAGGCCTGCGCCAGGTCCTTCTTGACATGCGGGTGCTTGGCCGGGTTGACGACGATCACGCCGTACTGGTTGAACAGGCGCTTGTCGCCCTCGACCAGGATGGCCAGCTCGCCGCGGTTCTTGAACGACAGCCAGGTGCCGCGGTCGGCCAGCACGTAGGCGTTGGTCGACGAGGCCATGTTCAGCGCCGGGCCCATGCCGCAGCCACACTCCTTGTAGCCGGCCATCGTGGGCTTCTCGCTGCCGGCGGCCTTCCAGTAGCGCAGCTCGGCGGCGTGCGTGCCGCTCTTGTCGCCGCGCGAGACGAAGGACTCCTTCGACGCGCCGAGCTTCTTCAGCGCCTCGACGACGTCGTTGCCCTTCACGCCGGCCGGATCGCCTTTGGGGCCGACGACGATGAAGTCGTTGTACATGACCGGGCGGCGTTCGATGCCGAAGCCTTCGGCGACGAACTTCTCCTCGGCCACCTGGTCGTGCACGAACAGCACGTCGGCATCGCCGCGGCGGCCCATGTCCAGCGCCTGGCCGGTGCCCTGCGCGACGACGCGGATCTCGATGCCGCTCGCCTTCTTGAACGCCGGCAGCAGGTGGGCGAACAGGCCCGACTGCTCGGTGCTGGTGGTCGAGGACATCACGATGAACTTGTCCTGGGCCTGCGCGGCGAAGGTCACCAGCGCGGCAGCGGCCAGGGCGAGGAAGCGGGCTTTGCGAGGGGTGGGGCAATGGGTCATGCCATTTCTCCTTTGAGGAACTGCTGGGCGCGGCCTTGCAGGCCGCCGTCGAAGAAACGCGCGGTCGGCAGGTCGGCGTGGATCTCGCCGTCCTCCAGGTAGACCACGCGGCTGGCCAGGCGCTTGGCCTGGCCGAGGTTGTGGGTGCTCATCACCAGCGTCATGCCGTCGGCGGCGAAGCCGGCGAGCAGCGTCTCGACATCCTTCTTGGCCGCAGGATCGAGGCTCGCGGTCGGCTCGTCGAGGAACAGCAATGCCGGCTGCACGCCCCAAGCGCGTGCGATCGCCAGGCGCTGCTGCTGGCCGCCGGACAGCGCACGCGCCGGGCGCTCTTCCAGGCCCTGCAACGCCACGCGCTGCAGGGCTGCGGCGATGCGCTCGTCCCATCGCGCGCGCGGCACACCGGCCAGCCACAGCGCCAGGCGCAGGTTGTTGCGCACCGACAGGCGCATCACGAAGGGCCGCTGGAAGACCATCGCCTGGCGGCCGGCGGATGCATCGAGCAAGCGGCTGCCGCGCAGGCGCAGCAGGCCATGCATCGCGCGCAGCAGCGTGGTCTTGCCCGAACCGTTGGGGCCGACCAGCGCGACGAACTCGCCGCGCGCGACGCTGATCGACACGCCCTTCAGCGCCTCGACCTCGCCGAAGCGCACGCGCACATCGTTCATCGAAATCATCGCACCCCCGCCAGCGCCGAGCCATGGCCGCGCTGCGCGAAGCCGATGACCAGGTTGACCATGCCCACCACCGCGAGCAGCACCAGGCCCAGCGCCATCGCCAGCGGCAGGTCGCCCTTGCTGGTCTCGAGCGCGATCGTGGTGGTCATCACGCGGGTCACGCCATCGATGTTGCCGCCGACCACCATCACCGCGCCGACCTCGGCGATCGCGCGGCCGAAGGCGGCGATCAGGATGGTCAGCACCGCCCAGCGGTCGTGCACCAGCATCAGCAGCGCGCAGGCCAGCGGGCTGGCGCCCATCGAGCGCAGCTGGTCGCCGCCGTCGCGCAGCGAATCGCCGACCAGCTGGCGCGTCAGCGCGGCGATCACCGGGAAGACGAGGATGGTCTGCGCGATCACCATCGCCGTCGGCGTGAACAGGATGCCCCAGGAACCGAGCGGGCCGCTGCGCGACAGCAGCAGGTAGACGACCAGCCCGACCACCACCGAGGGCAGCGCCAGCAGCGTGTTCAGCAACCAGACGAGCAGCCGATGGCCGGGAAAGTGCGCGACCGCGAGCCAGGCCCCGAACGCCAGCCCGACGCCTGCCGCGAGCAGGCAGGCGGTGCCGCTGACCTGCAGCGACAGCCAGACAGTGCGGGCGAGGACGGAATCTGCATGGAGGATCAGGTCGACGGCGGTTCGGACACTCTCGGCAAAGGCACTCATCCAACTTCTCTCATACTGGCGACGATTCTCCATGCCGCTAGGCAGAACCGACCATATGAACACTCATGCATAGGGTGCACCTGACCTACACGCTGGGCGGCCGCGAAGCGGCGCTGCAGCGCGACCTTCACCATCCGTTGATGGCGTTGCTGTCCGCCGTGCACGACACCGGTTCGATCAGCGCGGCGGCGCGCCGGCTGGAACTGTCGTACCGCCATGTGTGGGGCGAGCTGAAGCGCTGGGAAGTCGAGCTCGGCCAGGAGCTGGTGATCTGGGTCAAGGGTCAGCCGGCGCTGCTGTCGCCCTTCGGCGAGAAGCTGCTGTGGGCCGAGCGGCGCGCGCAGGCGCGGCTGGCGCCGCAGGTCGAGGTCTTGCGCGCCGAGCTGGAGCAGGCCTTCGCGATTGCCTTCGACGCCAGCGCCGGGGTGATCCCGATGATGGCCAGCCACGACGACGCGCTGCCGCTGCTGCGCACGCTGGCGCAGGCGCAGCACAAGCTGCACCTGGACATCCAGTTCACCGCCAGCGTCGACGCGCTGGCCGCGCTGAACGACGGCCGCTGCCTGATGGCCGGCTTCCATGCGCTGACCGACTCGCCGCTGCGCTCGCCGACGGCCCGGGTCTACCGGCCGATGCTGAAGCCCGGCCACCACAAGCTGGTCAGCTTCGCGCGGCGCACGCAGGGGCTGATCGTCGCGCCGGGCAACCCGCTGGGCATCCACACGCTGGCCGACCTGTGCCGCCGCGGCCTGCGTTTCGCCAACCGCGCCCGCGGCACCGGCACGCGGGTGGTGCTGGAAGAACTGCTGTCGGCACAGAAGATCCCGGCCTCGGCGCTCGCCGAGATGGAACGCACCGAGCCCTCGCACCGCGCCGCCGCCGAGGCGGTGGCCAGCGGCGGCGCCGACGTGGCCTTCGGCATCGAGGCCGCGGCGCGAGCCCGCGGGCTGGACTTCGTGCCGATCGCACGCGAGCTGTATTTCCTCGTCACGCTGCAGCACGCGCTCGACCAGCCGCAGGTGCAGGCGCTGCTGTCGCTGCTGAAGAGCGAGGCCTGGCGGGCCCAGCTCAACGCCATTCCCGGCTACGCGGCCGAGGGCAGCGGCGAGGTGCTGTCGCTGCGCCGCGTGCTGCCCTGGTGGAGCTACCGCAAGCCGAAGCGCTGAGCGGCGAATTCACGCTCGAGGCGTTCGCGCGCGGCGGGGTCGACGTTCACCTTCGACAGGTCGCCACGCACGTGCGGCAGCGCGAGCAGCCGCGGGTCCATCACGCGGAACCACCAGCGCGGGAAGTAGGCCATCGTGAACATGCCGAAGTAGCCGCTGGGCAGCTGCGGCAGGTCCTCGAAGTGACGCAGGCTCTGGTAGCGCCGCGACGGATTGGCGTGGTGGTCGGAATGGCGCTGCAGGTGGAACAGCGCGAGGTTGGTCACCAGGTGGTTGGTGTTCCACGAGTGGTGCGGCTGCGGCGCCTCGTACTCGCCGTTGGGCAGCTTCGTGCGCAGCAGCCCGTAATGCTCGACATAGTTGGCCGAGGTCAGCTGCCACCAGGCGACGAGGTTGTGGATGGCGAGGAAGACGACCATCACCGGCCCGAACGCCACGACCAGGCCGATCTGCAGCACGGCGCTGACCGCATACGACTGCAGCATGGTGTTGCGCCAGCTCCAGGCCGGGAAGCCGTGCAGCGCCAGCCGCTGCGACTCGAGCTGCCAGGCGCGGCGGATGCCACCGGGCAGTTCGCGAAGCGCGAAGCGGTAGATGCTCTCGCCCATGCGCGCGCTGGCATGGTCCTCCGGCGTCGACACCCAGCGGTGGTGGCCGCGGCCATGCTCGACGGTGAAGTGGCCGTAGGCCGGCACGGCGAGGATCAGCCGCGCCAGCCACTGCTCGAAGCGGTTGTGCTTGTGGCCGAGCTCGTGGCCGGTGGTCAGCCCCATGCCGGCGTTGACGCCCGCCACGTAGGCCAGGATCAGCAAGGCCCACCAGGGCAGCGCCTGGGTGCCGGCCCACCAGGCGCAGACGAGCAGCGCGGTGAAGTACAGCGGCACGGTGATCCAGGTCAGCCAGCGGTAGTAGTGGTCGGCCTCGAGCTGACGGACCACCGCTTCCGGCGGATTGTTGCGGTCCTCGCCGATCAGCGCGTCGAGCAGCGGCATCAGCCCGTAGCCGATCAGCAGCGGCACGGCCAGCATGATCGGCTGGCCGGTGCGCGCATGCAGCGCCACGCCGAGCAGCGGCACCAGCGGGTAGGCCACCGACAGCAGCCAGGCCAGGCGCTTGCCGTCGCGCCAGCGGACGACATGGCCGCTGCCATCGGTCGCGGTGTAGACGGCGGACAGCAGGCCCATGGCGTTCGACCAGCTCGAGCGTTCGGCTACAGCGCGCAGCTGCGGAAGCCGCAGAACAGGTCGTCGCGTTCGGCCGCGGCGAAGTGGCGGAACTTGGCGCTGCGCACGCGCGAACGGGTCGCGAACGAGGCGCCACGCAGCACCTTGTGCGAACCGAAGGCGCTTTGCGAGTACTCGCGCAACGGTCCCGGCGCAAAACCGGGATAGGGGCGGAAGGTGGTGGCGGTCCATTCCCACACGTCGCCCCAGCGGAAACCTCGGCTGGCGCCCTGGTGTGCGGCGGCCTCCCATTCGACCTCGCTGGGCAGGCGGCGGCCGGCCCAGCGGCACCAGGCATCGGCCTCGTACCAGCTGACATGCAGCGCCGGTTGCGCCATCGGCACGCGCATCAGCTTGCCGAAGCGCTGCGCCAGCACGCCGTGGCGCAACTGGTCGACGTGGCGCGGCGAGCGCCGGCCCTCACGCTGCAGCCAGCTCCAGCCCTGCGGGTTCCAGAACTGCTCGCCGTCGTAGCCACCGTCCTCGACGAACTCGGCGTACTGCTGCCAGCTGACGGCCTGCGCATCGATCTCGAACTCGGGCACCTCGACCTCGTGCACCCACTTCTCGTTGTCGAACACGAAGCCACCCGGCTCGCAGCCCAGCGGCCAGCGTGTCGCCGGGAACAGCAGCGCATCGCGCGGGTTCACCGCCGCCGGCGAAGCCGACAGGCCGGCGTCGAAGCCCAGCGTCTGCGCCATCTGCGCGAACAGCTCGCCGCGCAGGTCTTCGTGGAACAGCGCGAGGCGGTAGAAGTACAGCGCGTCGTCGTCGTCCTCGGGCGCGGACTCGAGCAGCTCCAGCGTGGTCTCCAGCGTGTCGACCAGGTATTGCCGCGTCGCCTGCAGGTCGGGCAGGGCCAGCTTCCAGCGGCCGGCGTGCGACACGTCGGCGGGGTCGTAGAGCCGGTCGGCATCGGCCAGCACCGAGGGCAGCCGCGACTGCGTCGGGTCGCAGCGTGCGCCGCGCTGGCGCTGCACGTTGCGCGCGATCCAGCGCTCCTGGAACCAGCCGAGGTGGCCCAGTTCCCACAGCGGCGGGCTGAGGTCGGCCTGCTGCGGCACCGCCAGCTCGGTGGAAGCCAATGCTCGCTCGCAGGCGGCGATCCAGCGCAGCGTGTGGTTGCGCGAATCCATCAGCGCGAGCGACAGCAACTCGCGGCCCGCGCGGCGCATGCGCGCGGAGTCGATGGAGGGGGCTTCGATGTCGAGCACGGCGAACCTCGCTGCACGGCCATTCTGACACCACCCGCGCCGCCGCCGGGGTTCACGCGGCGCTGCTATTCTTGCCGCCCCCCATGGCCGGCATCCACATCACCGACATCGAGTCCGCCATCAACTGGTGGCGCGCGCGCTCGCCCTCGCCCGACGGCATCAGTGCCTGCACCGAGGTGCGTGCGCTCGCCGAGGTCTATGCGCTGATGGTCTGGCACCACGAGCTGCACCTCGACGAGGACCTGCTGCCCGAGCCGGCGCGCGGCGCCTGGCTGGCCTGGTACGCGAGCACGCCCGACGCGCCGTGCATCGCGATCTGCTCGACCAGCCAGGGCGACGACATCTGCAAGGGCTGCGGCCGCAGCTTCGACGAGGTGCAGAACTGGACCGTGATGACGCCCGGCGAGAAGCGCGCCACCTGGCGGCGCATCACGATGGAGGGCACGGCCTGGCGCTTCAACCGCTACGCGGAGCGGGCCGGCGAGCGCGCGACGGACGCCGCGCCGGCCGCCTCGCGCGAGGCGGCTTCGTGACGCGCATCGCGCGGGTCGTCGCCAGCGCAAAGCGCATCGCCCCGCTGGCCTGGCCGGTGTTCATCGGCCAGGTCGCGGTGCTGGCCTTCTCCACCGTCGACACGATGATGGCCGCGCGCGCCAGCCCCACTGACCTGGCCGCGCTGGCGATCGGCGGGGCCACCTACGTCACGGTGTTCATCGGGCTGATGGGCATCGTGCTGGCGATCAGCCCGATCGCCGGGCAGCTCTACGGCGCGAAGCACTACGAGGCCTGCGGCGCGCAGTTGCACCAGGCGATGTGGCTGGCGCTCGTGCTGTCGGTGCCGGGCTGCGTGGTGCTGCTGTTCCCGCAACCCTTCCTCGAGCTCGCTCGTGCCTCGCCGGAGGTGGCGGCCAAGGTGCGCGGCCACCTGATGGCGCTGGCCGTCGCGCTGCCGCCGGCGCTGCTGTTCGCCGCCTTCCGCGGCTTCAACACCGCGGTCTCGCGGCCGAAGATCGTCATGCTGCTGCAGCTCGGCGCGCTGGTGCTGAAGGTGCCGCTGACGGCACTGTTCGTGTTCGGCGCCGGCCCGCTGCCGGGCTTCGGCGCGCCGGGCTGCGGCATGGCCACCGCCGTGTGCATGCTGGCGCAGCTGGGCGCGGTGTGGACGCTGCTCAGGCGCGACCCGTTCTACCAGCGCTTCCACATCGGCGACCGCCTGTCGCCGCCGCACCGCGCCAGCCTGCTCGCGCTGCTGCGGCTGGGCGTGCCGATGGGCGGCTCGATCATGATCGAGGTGACCGGCTTCACCTTCATGGCCTTCTTCATCTCGCGGCTCGGCGCCACACCGGTGGCCGGCCACCAGATCGCGGTCAACCTGGTCTCGCTGATGTTCATGATGCCGCTGGCGATCGCCAACGCGTCGAGCACGCTGGTGGCGCAGCGCATCGGCGCCGGCGACGCGGCCGACGCGCACCGCATCGGCTGGCACGGCGTCGAGATCGGCGTGGCCATCGCTGCCGCGATGGGCTGCTTCGTCTACGTCTTCCGCGAAGGTATCGTCGGCCTGTACACGCGCGACGCGGTCATCGTCGCCGCGGCGATGCCGCTGCTCGCCTGGGTCGCGGTGTTCCACATCGCCGATGCCGCGCAGGCGGTGGCCGGCTTCGTGCTGCGCGCCTACCGCATCGCGGTGGTGCCGCTGGTCATCTACGCGCTGGCGATCTGGGGCGTGGGCCTGGCCGGCGGTTATGCCGTCGGTTTCAACGTCACGGGCCTGACACCACCGGCGCTGCAGGGCGCGGTCGGCATGTGGTTCGCGGCGACCAGCGGGCTGGTGGTGGCTGCAACGGGGATGTGCGCGTTCCTGGGTTGGATGATCAGAGGGCGCAGGAGACAGGCTTTGCACCCAGCAGCGACGTGAGCACTGCCGGTTCGATCCCGACCAGGTAGCCGCGCCGCCCGCCGTTGATGCAGATGCGCGGCAGCGCCAGCACGGTCTCCTCGACATACACCGGCATCGCCTTGCGGGTGCCGAACGGCGAGGTGCCGCCGACCTGGTAGCCGCTGTGGCGCTGCGCCACCTCGGGCGTGCAGGGCTCGACCGACTTGGCGCCGATCGCGCGCGCCAGGTTCTTGGTGCTGACCTGGCGGTCGCCATGCATCAGCACGATCAGCGGCTCGCGCTTCTCGTCCTGCATCACCAGCGTCTTCACCACCGCGTGCTCGTCGACACCGAGCTGCTTCGCCGACTCGGCGGTGCCGCCGTGTTCGACGTACTCGTAGACATGCTCGCTGAAGGCCACGCCGTGCTCGCGCAGCCAGGCGGTGGCAGGGGTTTCGCTGACGTGCTTGTCCTTCTTGGCCATGGCCGGAATTGTGCCGCGCGGGCTCAGTCCGGCCCGCGCTGCACCTGCACCGACAGCTGCCCGATCCACGCCGCCCAGTGCTCGATGCAGGCGCGGATCTTCGGCAGGCGCTGCCGCGTGCCGGCCACCACCGCGTAGATCGGCACCGGCCGCGGGTCGACGAAGGCCGGCAGCACCGGCACCAGCCGCCCCTCGCGCACCAGCGGCTGCGCGGCGATGGTCGCCAGCCGGCCGATGCCCAGGCCCTGCAGCACCATGTTCGCGGCCATGCCGGTGTCGTTGGTGCGCCAGGTGCCTTCGACGTTCAGCGTGAACTCACGGCCGTCGACCACGAAGGGCCAGTGGTTCAGCCGCGTCGCCGCGCTGTTGGCGATCAGCCGGTGCGCGGCGAGCTGGTCGGGATGCTCCGGCAGGCCGGCACGCTGCGCGTAGGCCGTCGACGCGTAGAGGCCGCGGCCGAGCGTGCCGATCTGCCGCGCGACCACGCTGTCGGGCATCTCGGTGCCGGTGCGGATCGCGATGTCGATGCCCTCGCGCGCCATGTCGACCAGCAGGTCGCTGACCTCCAGCTCGACACGCAGCCGCGGGTGGCGCTCGCCCAGTGCCGCCAGGCTGGGCAGCAGCAGGTACTGCGCCATCACCGTGCTGGCGGCCACGCGCACGCGGCCGCTGGGCTCGCGCGCCTGGCTGGCGAACTCGCCTTCCAGCTCGTCGAGCGTGTGGCCCAGGCGCTGGCAGTAGTCGAGGAAGGTCTCGCCCTCGGCGGTCAGCGCCAGGCCGTGGGTCGAGCGATGGATCAACCGCGCGCCGCAGGCGGTCTCGATGCGCGACAGCGAGCGCGACACCTGGCTGACCGGCACGTCGCGCTCGCGCGCGACGGCCGACAGCGTGCCCAGCGCCGCCACGCGGGCGAACAGCCTCATGTCGTCGAAGGACAGTTCGTGCATGGCCGCGATGGTAGGGCCGCCGGCCTTGCATCTGCTGCAAGACCGATTTGAGCGGCGCGCCGTTTCCGAGGCCGGGCCAGCTGCCTAGAGTGGCTGCATGTCCCCTCAGGAGCCCCGCATGAACACCAGCTTCGAGATCCGCCGCCTGTCGTCGCAAGAGCAGGCCGCGTTGATGGACGCCGCGCGTCGCCGTGCCGTCGAGGCCCGCCGCGAGGCGATCGACCAGTTCTGGAACGATCTGGCGCGTGCCCTCGCCCGTGCCCGCCTGTCGCTGCGCCGCCATTGGCTGGCCGGTGCAGCGCGTTCGCGCGGAGCGGTCTGACCATGCCGACCCTGACGCTGAAAGTCTCGCCGCCGCAACCGGCCGATCGACACCACGCGCTGGCGGCAGCGCTGACGCGCATCACCGCCGAGACGCTGGGCAAGCGCGCCGAAGTCACCGCGGTGATCATCGACGACGTCGCGCCGCAGCGCTGGCGCATCGGCGGCCACGTGCTGAGCAAGCCCTCGGCCTGGCTGGCCATCGACATCACCGCCGGCACCAACAGCGCCGAGCAGAAGGCCGAGTTCATCGCCGCCGCGCACGAGGAGCTGCGCCGCCAGCTCGCCGCCAACACGACGCTGGAGCCGGCCAGCTACGTGATCGTGCACGAGCTGCCGGCCGGCGACTGGGGCTACAGCGGCGTCACGCAGCGCGAGCGCGCACTGGCACGCGCGGCGGCGGCCGCCTGAGCGCTCGACTCGATCTGCTCGGCCAGGTACTGCGCGTCGCGCGCCACGCCGGAGAAGCGCCCCGAGCCCCAGGTGTGCAGCCACGGCAGGCCGAGGAAGTACAGGCCCGCCACCGCGCTGACGCCGCGGCGGTGCTGCGGGTGGCCGCGGCCGTCGAACACCGCCGCGCGGTCGTTCAGGGCTAGCCAGCCGAAGTCGGGCCGGAAGCCGATGCACCAGATCACGCAGCCGATGCCGGCCTCGGCCAGCGACAGCTCGCTGCGCTCGGCCTCCGGTTCCCACAGCGGCTGGTAGACGCTGGCCGGCGGGGCTTCGATGCCACGCGCCGCGATGTGCTTGTCGATCGAGGCGTTGATGCGGTTGTAGACCGCGTCGGCGGCGGCCAGCACCTCGGCCAGCCGCGGCGCGAAGTGCAGCGTGCCGCCGTGTGCGTCGTCGACGTCGGTCAGCGGCCCGTACAGCTGCATGCCTTCGAGCGCGAAGCGGCGCAGGTCGATGTCGCGCCCGCCATCGCGACCGGTCACGTAGTGGTTGGTGTTGTCGCGCACGCCTTCGCGCAGCGGGTGCTCGGTGACCGGCATGTCGTAGTAGCCCATGTCGGCCAGCCAGTCGACCACGTCGCGGCCGCGGTAGAAGCGCGCGCAGCGCGGCGAGTCGCCGGCGGCCAGGATCACCCGCCGGCCGGCCAGGTGCAGGTCTTCGGCGATCTGCGCACCCGACTGCCCGGCGCCCACCACCAGCACCGCCCCCGGCGGCAGGGACTCGGCGTTGCGGTACTGCTCGGAGTGCATCTGCACGATGGACGCGGGCAGCCGCTGCGCCATCGCCGGCACGATCGGCAGGTGGTAGCCGCCGCTGGCCACGACGACCTGGCCCGCGGTGCATTCGCCGTCGCTGCTGGTGACCGTCCACAGCCCGTCGTCGCGCGGCGCGACGCGGGTCACCGCGACACCTTCGCGGATCGGCGGATCGACCAACCGGCGGAAGCCTTCGAGGTATTCGGCGATCTGATGCTTGCGCATGAAACCGTGCGGGTCGTCGCCGCGGTACGGGTGGCCCGGCAGCTGGCACTGCCAGTTGGGCGTGACCAGGCAGAAGTTGTCCCAGCGGGCGTCCTGCCAGGCGTGCATCGCACGCTGCTTCTCGAACACCAGGTGGCCGATGCCACGCTGCTGCAGGTAGTAGGACAGTGACAGGCCGGCCTGGCCGCCGCCGACGATGACCACCTCGTGGTCGGGTTGTGCTGTGCTCATGGCTTCACTCCAGGAATTCGATCATCTGCACGCGGGCCTGCGGCCACTGTGCGAAACGTTCGGCGACGGCCTCGATCGCGCCGAGCTGGTCGGCCGCGCGCGAACAGGCGAAGCCGTACTTGGCGGCGACACGCTCGGAGGCGAGCTGCGTCGCCGTGCGCGCCCGCGCGAGGAAGTCGGCCATCGGGTAGCTGCCGCCCTCCTCGAAGTGATCCTTGATCACCCGCGACGGCGAGTAGCAGGTCGATACGCTGTCGTCCGGCCAGCGCAGCCGGTAGTGCATCTCGGGCATGGGGTGTGTCCTGTGATTCGATGAAGTCGCGCTAGAGGGCTTCGTGGCGCGTCGCGCCGGCGGTGATGAAGGGCCGCGAAGCGAAGTCCCACAGCACGGCCCGATCGGCGCCATCGCGCAACGTGACCGTCGAGCCCTCGGTCACCTCGCCGACCACCGCGGCGGCGAGGCCGCGCGCCGCGAACCGCGCCTGCACGGCCGCGGCCTTCTCGGGCGCCACGCTGAGCACGAAGCCGAAACTCGGGAAGGCGGTCAGCCAGCGGCGCAGCTCGGCCTCGTCGTCCAGCGACACCGACGCCGGCCGCGGGATGGCGGCCACGTCGATCACGCCGCCGCAGCCGGAGCACTCCAGCAGCATCATCGTCGTGCCCACCGCCCCGGCCATGCTGATGTCCTTGGCTGCGCAGGCCAGGCCGTCCTCGGCGATCGCCGGCAGCAGTTCCAGGTCGCCGCGCAGCCGCTCGGCCGGCGCGCCGGTGGCAGCGTTCCAGTAGGGATACGGCTCCTGCCAGGCGCCACGCAGGTCGATCGCCATCACCAGTGTGTCACCCGGCTTCGCGTCGAAGCTGGTCAGCAGCTTCTTCGCGCGGCCGACGATGGCCACCGCCAGCTGCCCACGCGCGCTGCGGTGGTTGCTGTGCCCGCCGACGATCGGAATGCCGTAGCGCCGCGAGGCTTCGGCCAGCCCGTCGAGCACCGGCGCGCCCTGCGCCGCGCCCTCGCTCCACAGCGCGTCGACCACCGCGATCGGCCGCCCGCCCATCGCATAGATGTCGCTGACATTGACCATCACGCCGCACCAGCCGGCGAACCAGGGCATCTTCTCGACGAAGTCGTCGACGAAGCCTTCGATCGCGAACAGCAGATGGCCGTCGCCGTCGGCGATCGCCGCGCAGTCGTCGCCCACCGCGATGCCCTCGGGCAGCACCGGCGCGAGCCGCTGCATCACCTCGGCGATGTCGCCCTTGTGGGCAAATCCGCGGCTGGCGCGCAAGGCGGCGGCGAGGGCCTCGAGCTTCATGCGCCTGCCGTCGCGGACGAGGTGGTGACGAAACCGGCCCAGGGGTCGCGGCAGGGCGGGTACATGGCCAGGCTCGCCTGCATGCGCTCGTGCGCGCGGCCATGCAGCGTCTCGGCGCCGAGCGCGCGCCAGTGCAGCTTCTCGAACAGCGGCACGTTCTGCGCCTGCACGTGGGCGAGGAAACGTGTCGCGCCCCGCGCATGGGCACTGCTCACCGCCAGGCGGATCAGCGTCGCGCCGATGCGGCCGTGGTGGCGGAACGCCGCGTGCACGGCCAGCCGCGAGCCCCACCACAGTCCCCGTTCGGCTTCGTGAATGCGCACCGTGCCGACGACCTCGTCGGGCATGCCGCCGACGCAGGCCTGAGCGACCAGCAGCTGCGCGTGGTCGTCGATCTCATCGCGGTCGTCGCCGAGGAAGATGCCCTGCTCGACGCAGAACACCGCGCGGCGCAGCGCATGGGCCTGCTCGCGCTGCCAGGCGGTGGCCGCCCAGCTGATGCGGAACTCGCAGGGGCGGAAGTCGACGGCTTCGTCGTCGACCAGCTCGGCCAGTGGTGCTTCCAGGCAGGTGGTCATGCCGCCACCTCCGCCGTCCGCTCGTCCTTCTCGTACTGCGACAGCGACGAGCAGGCGCCGCACTTGCCGCAGCCGGCCTTGATGTCCTTCGACAGCAGCCCGGCGGCGGAGACCATCGCGCCCAGCGGCTCGAGGATGGACTTCATCCATGCCGGATCGGGTGCCGGGTGGTCTTCCAGCGGCGTGCCGGCGATCGGCACGAAGGGTACGACGAAGGGGTAGACACCGAGCGCGACCAGCTGCTCGCAGACCGCGAGGATCTGCTCGCGCGTGTCGCCCAGGCCGGCCAGGATGTAGGTGCTGACCTGGCCGCGGCCGAACACCGCGACCGCCGCCGCGAACGAGGCCATGTACTTGCTGACCGGCACCTGCGCCTTGCCCGGCATGACCTGCTCGCGCACGGCGGGGCTGACCACCTCGAGGTGCATGCCCAGCGTGTCGATGCCGGCATCCTTCATGCGCTGGAACCAGGTGTCGTCTTCCGGTGGCTCGCACTGGCCTTGCAGCGGCAGGTCCACCGCCGCCTTGATCGCGCGGGCGCTGTCGCACAGCACCTGCGCACCGCGGTCGTCGCCGGCCGGCGTGCCGGTGGTCATCACCATGTGCTTGACGCCGTCGAGCTCGACCGCCGCTTTCGCCACCTCGGCGAGCTGCTGCGGCGTCTTGTGCGCGATCGTGCGGCCGGCGGCGAGCGACTGGCCGATCGCGCAGAACTTGCACGCCTTGCGCCGGCTCTCGTAGCGGATGCAGGTCTGCAGCACCGTGGTGGCCAGCACGTCGGCGCCGTGCAGCGTGGCGATGTGCGAGTACGGCACGCCGTCGGTCGTCGCCAGGCCGTAGAAGCGCGGCTGCTTCGGGAACTCGATCTGCGCGATCGGGATGCTGCCGCGCTTGAGCGTCACCCGGCCGTTGCCGTCCGGCGCCTCGGCGACGAAGGGCGAGGCCCAGGCGCTGCTGGTGTGCACCGGCACCATGATCGTGTGGCCGTCGACCGTGATGGCCTTGTGGTCCGACGGGCCGGCGCCGCCGCGGCGGCTGGGCGCGCCGGCGCCCGGGTCAAGCAGCCGCAGCCCGTACGACTGCAAGTCGGTCATCAGCGCCCGCGCGGCGCTCGACGGGGTCGTGCTCATGGTGTGCCTCGGTGGAAGTGGATGACGAAGAAAGGGAAATGGCGGCAGAAGGTGTGGCGTTCATGCTCACCACCGGCGTGGCCGGGCGGTCGTTGATCGCCAGCGCCAGCAGTTCGGGGCGGGCGTAGTGGCCGACCGAATCCATCATGCGTTTGCGCTTGGTGACCAGGGCCAGGTCGAGGTCGGCGACCACCATGCCCTCGCCCTCGGTCAGCGGTTCGCCGAGGTAGCGCCCCTCGGGCGTGACGATGGCGGTGTGGCAGCCGCCGCGCAGCGCGCCGTGCAGCGACTCGTCCGGTGTGATGGAGCGCACCTGCGCGTCGTCCAGCCAGGCGGTGGCGTTGATGACGAAGCAGCCCGACTCCAGCGCGTGGTGGCGGATCGTCACGCCCATCTGGTCGGCGAAGACCTGGCCGACCAGCGAGCCGGGGAACTGGGCGCAGTGGATCTCCTCGTGCTGCGCCATCAGCGCATAACGCGCCAGCGGGTTGTAGTGCTCCCAGCAGGCCAGCGCGCCGATGCGGCCGGCGGCGGTGTCGACCACCTTCAGCCCGGCCGCGTCGCCCTGCCCCCAGACCATGCGTTCGTGGTAGGTCGGCGTGATCTTGCGGCGCTTGAGAACGAGCCGGCCATCGGCGTCGAACAGCAGCTGGGCGTTGTAGAGCGAGCCGTGGTCGCGCTCGTTGACACCGAGCAGCACGACCACCTCCTTCGCGCGGCAGCGCTCGGCCACCGCGTCGGTGACCGGCCCGGGCACCACCACCGCGTGTTCGTACAGCCGCAGGTGGTCGGCGCCCTGCCGGCACGGCGGCTGCACGAACGAGAAGTACGGGTAGTAGGGAACGAAGGTCTCGGGAAAGACGACGAGGCGCGCGCCGCGGCCGGCCGCTTCGTCGATCGCGCTGCAGACGCGGTCGACGGTGTTCTCCGGCCGTGCCAGATCGGGCGAGATCTGGACGGCGGCGGCGCGCACGATGCGAGAACTGGTCATGGCGGCGCCTCGTGCGCTCACAGCGTCCAGGTGTCGAGGATGAACGCGTTCTCCTTGCGGTGCAGCAGGATCAGGTCCAGCACGTCCAGCGGGTTGATCGGCTTGATGCCTTCGATCAGCGCGCCTTCGCCGTGGCCGTACAGCGCCTGCAGCGCGAAGCGGCACGCGTAGACCTTGCCGCCCTCGCCGATGAACTTGGTGATCTGGTTGTTGAAGTTCTGGTGGCCGGGGAAGGCTTCGTCGCCGAGCTTGGGGAAGCCGCGCTGCACGCCCAGCGTGACGCCCGGGCCGTAGAGCAGCACCGAGGTGTCGAAGCCCTTGCGTTGCAGCCGCGTCGCCTGCAGCAGGTTGACGAAGCCGATCGAGCCTTCGAAGGCGACGGTGTGGAAGGTCACGAGCGCCTTCTCGCCGGCCTCGGCCTTCACGTCGGGGAAGACCTTCTCTTCGTAGTCGACGAGGAAGTCGCCTTTCTGGTTGGCGGGCTTGGTGACTTTCGGCATGACGAACTCCTTGCGGTGGTTGGGAAAGCAGGTGCCAGCCCCTCCGCATGCGCCATGCCATTGCCGCCGCGCGCCATGCGATCAATCTGCGATCAAGCGCGTTCGTGCTGGGAGCCGGCCGCAACCGCCGGCGCCGGGCGGGCCACAGAGACCCCGAGCGGCGCATGGACATCGGCACCAACAGCGCGCGGCACCGATGCGATCAATGCACCCGATCATTGGCCGCCGTCGCACCAGCAACGCGCAGCCCGGCGGCGTTGCCCGGGCACGGCGCATGCAATCAGGCGGCGGACACGATCCGATCAAGCCGATGTCCACCCTTGCCGAACGCTGGCGCCGCCGCATCCAGCAGAGCGACCAGCCCGCCTACCTGCTGATCCCCGAGCTGATCGCCGAGGACGTGCGCGGCCAGCGCCTGGGCCCGCGCGAACGCCTGCCGACGCTGCGCGAGCTGGCCGAGTCGCTGGGCCTGAACTACACGACGGTGGCGCGCGGTTACGCCGAGGCACGCAAGCGCGGGCTGATCGACTCGCGTGCCGGCCAGGGCAGCTTCGTGCGCGGCCGCGGGCCGGCGCTGCCGCTGCGCAACGGCACCAATGCCGAGATGACGATGAACCTGCCGCCGGAGCCCGACGACCCGGCGCTGCTGGCGCGCCTGCGCGACAGCGCCGCCGCGGTGATGCGCGAGCACGACCTGCACACCCTGCTGCGCTACCAGGACTTCGGCGGCAGCGCGGCCGACCGCGATGCGGCGGTGCACTGGCTGCGCCGCCGGCTGTCGGGCATCTCGGCCGCGCAGGTGCTGGTCTGCCCGGGCATCCACAGCGTGCTGCTCGGGCTGCTGTCGCAGCTGGCGCGGCCGGGCGAACTGGTCTGCGTCGACGCACTCGCCTACCCGGGCCTGAAGGCGATCGCCGCACAGCTGGGCGTCACGCTGCACCCGATCCCGCTCGACGACGAAGGCCCGGACATCGCCGCGCTGCAGCACGCCTGCAAGACGCTGGCGCCGAAGGCGATCTACTGCAACCCGACCTTCCTGAACCCGACCACCACGACGATGACGCTGGCACGCCGCGAGGCGCTGGCCGACGTGGCGCTGCGCTACAGCGTGCCCATCATCGAGGACGACGCCTACGGCTGGCTGCCGCGCCGCCGCCTGCCGCCGGTGGCCACCTTCGCGCCCGAGCTGACCTACCACGTCACCGGCTTCTCCAAGTGCCTGGGCGCGGGGCTGCGCTGCGCCTACGTCTGCGCGCCCGGCGAGCGGCTGGCGCAGCAGCTGGCCGGCGCGATGCGTGCGACCGCGGTGATGGCCTCGCCGGTCACCAACGCGCTGGCCACCCGCTGGGTCGGCGACGGCACCGCCGACGCGGTGCTGGAGGCCTTGCGCGCCGCCTGCCTGGCGCGCCACGAACTGGCCCAGCACCACCTCGGCCGCCACGGCGTGGTCGCCCAGCCCGAGGCCTTTCACCTGTGGCTGCCGCTGACCTCGGGCTGGAGCGTCGTCGAGTTCGCCTCCTACCTGCGCATGCAGGGCGTCGCGGTGGTCGCCAGCGCCGCCTTCAGCACCGATGGCAACCCGCCGGACGCGGTGCGCATCTGCGTCGGCGGGCCGTTGTCGCACGAGGATTGCGACCGTGCGCTGGCGCTGATCGCCGAGACCATCGAGCACCCGCTGCACCCGCATGCGACGGTGATGTGAAGGCGCTCGCGGCCCTGGCACGCCGCGCTGTCACTCCCGATCTGCCGCATCGACGTAGGGATGGCTGCGTGCCCGTGCGCGGCGCACCCTCGGCGCCGGGCCATTCCCAGGGAGCTCGTCATGACTGCATTCAGCGCCAAGGAAATCATCTCGATCGGCACCACGATCAACATCCTGTTCTATGGCGACGTGCGCGACACCAACATCGCCGAGGTGCCCCAGCCGGCACCCGGCAGCCAGTTGCGCTACACGTCGACCGAGTTCGGCCTGCGCATCCTGAAGGACACGCTGGAGGCGCAGGGCACGCTGCTGACGCGCTTCTCGGTCGACATGCTGCTGCGCCATCACAAGCTGAAGTCCGACGGCTTCCCCGAGACGACCGCGACGCCGGGCCTGAACAAGCTCACGCCCGCGCTGCTGAAGAAGTACGACCAGGTCTGGTTCTTCGGCCAGCAGTACGCCAACCTGCGCCAGTGGTTCGACGACTACGGCGGCCCCGAGAGCGAGCTGACCGATGCCGAAGTCGCGGCGCTGAGGGCATGGATGGATGCCGGTGGTGGCGTGCTGATCACCGGCGACCACTCCAACGACGTCAGCTCCGTCGAGCAGCAGCTGGTCGATTCCAGCCTGCGCGGCAAGACGCTCAACCTCGGCCGCGCGATCGGCTGGCGCGTGCCGCGCGCCGGCGAGATGCGCGTCTGGGTCGGCGCACCGGACTCCGGCCCGCCGAGCTACTACGTCGACACCGCCGCCGACCCGAACATGGGCATGATGCCCAAGCAGGAAGACGCCATCCCGCAGACGATCCGCGTCGAGCAGGTCTGGCGCAAGGTCTCGCTCGGCGGACCCGGCCCGCTGGGCATCAGCGGCTACTGGTGGCAGGAAGACCACCCGCTGTTCCGCGGCCGGTCGACGCCCGACTATCCGTCGACGCGCATCGACATCCTGCCCGACCATGTACACGAGGGCGCGGTGGCCATCCCGCGCAGCTTCGACCCGTCGGTCTGGCCGCGGCGCGGCAACTTCCAGCCCAGGCCGGAGGTGGTGGCCTGGGGCACCAACAAGGCACCGTTCCGCTTTCTCGGCGGCGGCGGTCTGGGTGAACGCTTCGTCCTGTGGCGCGAGGTGGGCGCCGTGGCCGCCTACGACGGCGACGCGGTCGGTGTCGGCCGCATCGTCGCCCACTCGACATGGCACCACTTCGTCAACGTCAACCTGGTGGGCTTCCGCAATCCCGATGGCACGCCCGGCAAGGTGCTGCGCCGGCTCGGCGAGTACTTCGCCAACCTGGCCCTGTGGCTGAGCCCGTGGGCGATCCGCTGGCGCACGTGGTCGTCGCTGATCGCCTGGACCGCACGCCACCCGATGATGCGCGAGGTGCATGGCGCAGCGGCGCCGGTCGCCGGCGACACGGCCATCGGCCTGCTGCGCGCTGCGATCGGTGAAGGCATGCTGGCGGACCTGGCCGAGCTGCCGTTCGCGGCGGTTCAAGCGGAACTGCAGGAGTCGCCGGAGACGCCGCCCCGGAGCGGCCGACGATTCCGGCCAACCTGCTGGTCGGACAGAGCGTGATCGACATGCAGCGCCGGCTGGTGAAGGATGCGTTCGAGAGGGAAGCCGGCGTCGAGCGCCTCGTCGCGAGTGCCCACGCGGCGGTGGAGCACCACGCCGCGGCACTCAGCCAGGCGTCCTCGGCGCTCAGGCTGTGGGCGCAGTGCGAGGCTCCGAACGGAAGGAAGTCGCGCACCCGGTCGGGCAAGGGCAAGAGCAAGAGCAGGAAGACCTGAGCCGGCGAGGTCGGGCGCGGCGTCAGCCGAGCCAGACGGACAGCGCGCGGACTATCGATCCGGGCACGGCCAGCGCCATGAAGACCAGCCCGGCCAGCGCGCCGGCGGCATGGGCGTCGTGGTTGATGCGCCCGCCGCCGGCACGGCCGGCGAGCACGCTGTAGGCCAGGTAGCCGATCGCGAACAGCGGCGCCGGGATCGGGTACGGGATCGGCAGGATGTACAGCGACGAACCCGGGTCGACGACGATCGCCGCGAACACCACCGCGAGAATCGCGCCCGAGGCGCCCAGGCTCGCATAGCCCGGCTGGTGGCGGTGCAGCGCCCAGGTGGCGAGGCTGCTGGCCAGCAGCCCGAAGGCGTACAGCGCGACGAAGGCCGGCGAGCCCAGTGCACGCTCGAGACCGAAGCCGAAGGCCCAGAAGCTGAAGCCGTTGAACAGCAGGTGCGCCAGGTCGGCATGCACGAAGCCGCTGGTGACCAGCGTGAACCACTCGCGCCGTTCGACCAGGCCGTGCGGGCGCAACAGATTGCGCTCGATCAGCTGCGGCCGGCCGTTGAGGCCGAGCAGGCTGACCACCACGATGGTGGCCAGCAGCAGCGTGGCCGCCGGCGCGCCGGACAGAAAGCCCAGGGGTTCATGCATCATGGCCGGCACTCTAGCGACTCGGTGAAAGGCACCGCGTGGACCACGACGACAACGCGCTGATCGACGCCTTCCGCGACCAGGTGCGCTGGTGCGAGCGGCTCGGCTCGCCGTTCAACGCACAACTGCTGGCCTGGCTGGCCGACGACTGGCTCGCCGGCGGGCCGGTGCGTGCGCTGATCCCGGCCTGGACCGCCGGCCCGCCCGGGCAGGACCTGGTGCCGCTGCGCCTGGCCGGTGGGCTGCATGCGCTGGCGCTGTCGGGGCGGCATGCCGAACTGAGCGCGCTCTACCCGCCGGCGGCGAGTGGCTTCGATGCCGGCACGCTGCCGCCGTTGCTGCGGCGCCTGCTGGTCGACGAAGCCGGGCACCTGCGCAGCTTCCTCGCCAGCGCGCCGCAGACCAACGAGGTGATGCGCAGCGCGGTGCTGATCGGCGGTCATGCGGCGATCGCGCGAGCCACCGGCTTGCCACTGGCGCTGCGCGAGATCGGCGCCAGCGCCGGCCTCAACCTGCTGTGGGACCGCTTCCACTACACGCTGGGCGCGCAGTCTTGGGGCGATGCAGCGAGCCCGGTGCAGATCGTCGCCGACTGGCGCGGCTCAGCGCCGGCACTGCCCGCGCACATCGCCGTTGCCGACCGTCGTGGCAACGACCTGCTGCCGATCGGCCTGCACGACCCCGCCGCCGTGCTGCGCCTGCGCAGCTACGTGTGGCCCGATCAACTCGCCCGCGCCGAGCGGCTGCGCGGCGCCATCGCGCTCGCGCAGCGCGAGCGGCCGGTGGTCGATGCCGGTGACGCGGCCGACTGGGTGGAGAGGCAACTCGCCGCGCCGCGCGCGGGCGTGGCCACGGTGCTGGTGCATTCGATCGTCTGGCAGTACCTGCCGCCGGCCACGCGCGAGCGCATCGAGGCCACGCTGGCCGCGGCCGCTGCACGCGCCCACCGTGACGCACCGCTGGCCTGGCTGCGTTTGGAGTTCTTCGCCAAGGATGCGCCGGCCGAGCTGCGGCTGACGCTGTGGCCGGAGGGCGTCGAACGCACGCTGGCCCGCAGCCACCCGCATGGCGAGTGGGTCGAGTGGCTCGCCAAGGCGTGAATCACTGCGCCGGGTCGCGAAGCGTCCAGCGGATCGTGTCGATCTCGGCCAGCAGTTCGGGCGACAGCGTGGTGCCCCAGGCGGCGAGGTTCTGGTCGAGCTGCAACTTCGAGGTCACGCCGATGATGGTGCTGGCCACGCGCCAGTTGGTGTAGCAGAAGGCCAGCGCAAGTTGCGCCGGCGTCATGCCGTGCTTCTTCGCCAGCGCGTTGTAGCGCTGCGCCGCCTCCAGCGCCTCGGGCCGGCCCCAGCGCTGCTTCTTCATCGTCTCGAACATCGCCAGCCGGCCGGGCTGCGCGGCGCCGTTCAGGCCGATGCCGTCGTACTTGCCGGTCAGCGCGCCGAAGGCCAGCGGCGAATAGGCCAGCAGCGAGACCTGCAGGCGGTGCATCACCTCGTCGAGGCCGTTGTCGAGCGCGCGGCTGGTCAGCGCGTAGGGGTTCTGCACGGTGGCCACGCGCGGCAGGCCGTGCTGTTCGGCCACGCGCACGAACTCCATCACGCCCCAGGGCGACTCGTTGGACAGGCCGATGTGGCGCACCTTGCCGGCCTTCACCAGCGTGGCCATCGCCTCGAGCTGCTCGTGGATCGGGCTGATCGCACGGTCTTTCGAAGGGTCGAAGTAGATCGCGCCGAAGCTCGGCACGTTGCGCGCCGGCCAGTGGATCTGGTAGAGGTCGATCACGTCGGTGCGCAGCCGCTTCAGGCTGTCGTCGCAGGCGCCGACGATGTCGGCCTTCGTGAGGTCGGCGCTGCCGTTGCGGATCCAGTCCATGCCGCGCGCCGGGCCGGCCACCTTGGTGGCCAGCACGATCTTCTGCCGCACGCCGGGACGCGCCGCGAACCAGTTGCCGATGATGGTCTCGGTGGCGCCGAAGGTCTCGCGCCGCGCCGGCACCGAGTACATCTCGGCGGTGTCGATGACGTTGATGCCACGCTCGACGGCGTGGTCGAGGATCGCATGGGCCTCGGGTTCGGCGACCTGCTCGCCGAAGGTCATGGTGCCCAGGCAGATGGGGGTGACCGCGAGCTCGCTGCGGCCGAGGGAGCGGAGGGGAGAAGGATGAGGTCATGCGCAGAGTCTACGGCGCGCCGGATTGACGAGCCCCCGCGGGACGCCGCGAGCCTTCACCGCTAAGCTTGCCGCCGCGCAGACGTCTGCACGCACACCGCCCAAGGACCACCATGCCCCTGCTCGGCTCCGCAGCCATGCTGCTGTCGTTCGACATCGCGCCCGAGGCCATCGAAGAACACGATCGCTGGCACACGCACGAACACCTTCCCGAGCGCCTGGGCATTCCCGGCTTTCTGCGCGGCACACGCTGGGTCGCGACCGCAGGCGAGCCGCGCTACATGGTGCTGTACGAAGTCCGCGACCTGCAGACGCTGGCCTCCGAGGCCTACCTGGCCCGGCTGAACAACCCGAGCCCGTGGACGCAGCGGATGATGCCTTTCTACCGAGGCATGCGCCGCGGCCTGTGCACGGTGCTCGGCAGCGCCGGCTTCGGCCAAGGCGGCACTGCGGCGCTGATCCGCTTCGGCGCCGAAGACGCCGGCAGCGAGCGCCTGCAACGCTGGCTGCTCGACGAGGTGCTGCCCGCCGTGCCGGGCACGGCCGGGCTCGGCAGCGCGCACCTGCTGCAGGGTGCACAAGCTGCGGCGATGACGAACGAGCAGCGCATCCGCGGCGCCGATCGCGGCGTCGACTCGGCGCTGATCGTCAGCGGCTACGACGGCGCCGCGGTGGCTGCGTTCGCCGAGCGCCTGTGCGCAGCCGACCACCTTCCGGGCCACGGCGCGAGAGACCTGCAAACTGCGGTCTACGTCCAGGGCTACTCGCTCGCCCACGCCGAAACGAGCCTGTGATGGACCGCGACCAGATCAAGTCCACCTTCGACCGCCAGGCGCCGAGCTACGACCAGCAGTGGGCCCGGCTGTCGGCGATCCGCGACTGCCTGCACCTGCTGCTCGGTTCGGTGTTCGCGACGCTGCCCGACAGTGCGCACATCCTCTGCGTCGGCGCCGGCACCGGTGCCGAGATCGAGCACCTCGCCGGCCTCCACCCTGGCTGGCGCTTCACCGCGGTCGAACCCTCGCCGGCCATGCTCGACGCCTGCCGCCAGCGCGCCGAAGCCCGGGGCTACGCGGCACGCTGCGTGTTCCACGAGGGCTACCTCGATTCGCTGCCGGCCGGCGAAGCCTTCGACGCGGCCACCAGCTTCCTGGTCTCGCAGTTCATCCTCGACCGGCCCGAGCGCTCGGCGTTCTTCCGGGGCATCGCCGATCGCTTGCAGCCCGGCGGGCTGCTGGCCAGCTCCGACCTCGCCGCCGACCTGGACGCGGCGCAAGCGTCCGAACTGCTCGAGCTCTGGTTTCGCACCATGGCCACCGCCGACCTGTCGGCCGAGGCATTGCAGCGCATGCGCGAGGCCTACCAGCGCGATGTCGCCGTGCTGCCGCCGGCCGAGGTGGAAGCGATCGTCCGTGCCGGTGGCTTCGAGGTGCCGGTGCGCTTCTTCCAGGCCGGACTGATCCACGGCTGGTTCACGAGAAGGACGACAGCATGAAGAATCCGGACCACGACACCCTGCTGCGCACGCTGCAGGCGCGCTTCGAGAAGAACCCGCAGCGCCACGCCGGCCTGGCCTGGACGCAGGTGCGCTCCCGGCTCGAATCGGCATCGCCCGCCGCGCTGAAGTCGCTCGCCGCGATGGAGGACTCGGGCGGCGAGCCGGACGTGATCGGCATGGACCGCAGCGAGCTGCTGTTCTGCGACTGCGCCGCCGAAACACCGACGGGACGGCGCAGCCTGTGCTTCGACGACGAGGCGCTGGATGCCCGCAAGGAGAACAAGCCGCAGGGCAGCGCCGTGGCGATGGCAAGCGCGATGGGCGTCGAACTGCTGGACGAGGCGCAGTACCGCGCGCTGCAGCGGCTCGGCGAGTTCGACCTCAAGACCTCGAGCTGGATCGCCACGCCCGGCGAGCTGCGCGCGCTCGGCGGAGCGCTCTTCTGCGACCGGCGCTACGGCCGCGTGTTCACCTATCACAACGGCGCGCAGTCCTACTACGCGGCACGGGGCTTCCGCGCGCTGCTGCGGATCTGAGCCGTCGCTTCGCGCCAAAGTTTATTGTTTTACAGTAAACTTTTCGCACTTCACAGCAAGTGCGGAGCCTGCCATGCCCGACCCGTCCCCATCCCGCCCCCTGCCCGGCTCGTTGGCCCGCGTGGTCTGGGTCGTGCGCGCGCTGTGCGTGCTGGGCGTGCTCACGCTGCTGGCGGTGCCGCCCTGGTTCTGGCTGTCGGCCGACAACGTGCGCACGCTTGGCCCGGCGCTGGCCGGCGTGAGCGACGTGGTGGTGGACGCAGGCACCCAACGCATCGGCGCGGCCGTCTCGGTGCTGCCGGTGGCCGTCGGCCTGTACGCGCTGTGGCAGCTCTGGCAGCTGTTCGGCGAGTACGCCGCAGGGCGTGTGTTCGGCCTCGCGGCGGTGCAGCGCCTGCGCCGCTTCGCCTGGGCACTGCTCGGCGCGGCGCTGCTCGCGCCATTGGTGCGCGCGGTCATGTCGGTGGTGCTCACCGTCGGCAACCCGCCGGGGCAGCGCATGCTGGTGATCGGCTTCTCGTGGAACGACTACCTGGCGGTGCTGCTGGCTGCGGTGCTGATCGCCATCGCGACGGTGATGGCCGAGGCGGCGCGCGTCGCCGAAGAGAACGCCGGCTTCGTCTGACATGCCCATCGTCGTCAACCTCGACGTGATGCTGGCGCGGCGCAAGATGCGCTCGCGCGAACTGGCCGAACGCATCGGCATCACCGAGCAGAACCTGTCGCTGCTGAAGTCGGGCAAGGTGCGCGGGGTTCGCTTCGACACGCTGTCGCGGATCTGCGCCGCGCTCGACTGCCAGCCGGCCGACCTGCTCGAGTACCGGCCCGGCCCCGAGGAGCCGGAGCAGCCTTGAAGCGGCGGCACGCTCGTGTGCGCGCTGTGGTGCTGCTGGGGGTCGTGCTGGCGCACCTGACGCTGCTGGCCTGGTGGACGGCCCGGCACCGCCCGCCACCGGCGGCGCCGGCCGCGCGGGTGACGCTGCGCCTGCTGCCACCGCCGGCACGATCCACCACGCAGCCACCGGTGGCTGAAGCGGCAGCGCCGCCGGCCCGCGCGACGGTGACACGACAGGCGCCACCGCTCCGCTCGCCCGCACTCGCGCCACGCCCGGTCACCGAGCCGCTGGCGCGGCCCGATCCCGCGCCTGAGTCGATCACCGCTGCACGCGCCGAGCCGCCCGCGGCTCCGGCGTCCGCCACGCCGCCCGCTTCCACGCTGCTCGACGGCGAAGCGACACGCCGCGCCATCCGTGCCAGCGCGCGCGACCCGGGCCTAGCCGCGCAGGCGGGCCGCACCGGCCCGGCCGTCGCGACGCCGGAACAGCGCCTGGGCAGCGGCATCGCCGAAGGCGCCCGGGGCGATTGCCTGAAGGGCGAGTATTTCGGCGGCGGTGCAGGCCTGCTGAGCCTGCCCTTCCTAGCTGCTGCGGCGCTGCGCGACCAGTGCCGGCACTGACGAAGCGCTGAACTGGCGATGGCCCGCCGGGGCCGGGCCATTGGCTCCTTCGGGCGATGCCCGCGGCGGCCTCGGTTCCGAGAATTCCCTTCACCCGATCCACTTGCGAGGGAACCATGTCCCAGCCCAGCCGCCTCTCGATGCTCGAAACCATGATGCTGATCCGCGCCCACGAGGAGCGGCTCGCCCAGGACGCCGGCAAGACACCCGGCACCTGCACCGCCGTCGGCCAGGAGGCCGCCGCCGTGGGCGTGATGGCCGCGCTGCAGCCGCGCGACCGCATCCTCACCAACCACCGCAGCGCCGGTCACCTGCTGGCGCGCGGTGCCGACCCCGGCCGCCTGATGGCCGAGATCATGGGCCGCGCCGACGGCTACTGCCGCGGCAAGAGCGGCTCGCTGCACGTCTCGGCCAAGGAACTGGGCGTGGTGTTGACTTCCACCATCGTCGGCGGCGAGCTGTCGCTCGCTCCCGGCGTGGCGCTGGCCCAGAAGATGGGCGGCGCGGGCACCGAGCCCGGCGGCATCACCACCGTGTTCTTCGGCGACGGCGCGGCCTGCGAGGGCATCCTGCACGAGTCGGTCAACCTCGCGGTGACCTGGAAGCTGCCGCTGCTGTACGTGTGCGAGAACAACCAGTGGCAGGCCTTCGTGCGCCGCGACGAGACCATGCCCAACGCCGAGGTGCGCGACTGGGTGAAAGGCCACGGCCTGCCGACGCAGGCGGCGGACGGCAACGACGTGGAAGCCGTGCGACTGGCCGCGTTGGCCGCCGCCGAGCACGTGCGCACCACCGGCACGCCGTACTTCCTCGAGCTGGTGACCTATCGCCAGCGTGGCCACTACGAGCCCGACGACCAGGCCTACGTCGACAAGGATGAGCTGCAACGCTGGAAGACGCGCGACCCGATCGTGATGCTGCGCGACCGGATGCTTCGCCGACGGCGAGCTGGCCCGCGGCGAGCTCGCCCACCTCGAGCAGCGTGTGGCCGACACCATCGCCGCCGCCCATGCCTTTGCGTCGGCCTCGCCCTGGCCCGATCTGCGCGAGCTGAGCACCGACGTCTACGCCTGACCCGACACGACCGACACGAAAGAGAGCGACACCATGCAGAACCTCACCGTCAACGACGCCGTCTCGCAAGCCCTCGCGGAAGAAATGCGCCGCGACCCGCGTGTGCTGATGTTCGGCGAAGGCGTGGCCACCAAGCGCCACGAGCTGCTCGCCGAGTTCGGACCTGCACGCGTGCGCAACACGCCGCTGGCCGAGGCCATCATCGCCGGCACCGCCGCCGGCGCTGCGGCCATGGGCCTGCGGCCGGTCATCGACCTGCTGTTCGCGCCCTTCATGACGCTGTCGATGGACGCGATCATCAACAGCGCCGGCAAGCTTCGCTATCTGTCGGGCGGTCAGTTCGAGTTCCCGATGGTGGTGCTGGCACAGACCGGCGCCGGCTGGGGCGTCGGCGGGCAGCACAACCACAACCTGGAGGCGATGTTCGTGCACGCGCCGGGGCTGAAGGTGGTGATGCCGTCCAGCGCAGCCGACTTCAAGGGCCTGCTGAAGAGCGCGATCCGCGACGCCAACCCGGTGGTCTTCTTCATGGATCTGGCGCTCGGCTTCAATCCCGGCGCGGTGGCCGAGGGCGAGCAGCTGGTGCCGATCGGCCAGGCCGCGGTGCTGCGCAGCGGGCCGCGACGTCACGCTGGTCAGCTACGCGAAGACCGTCGGCGCCTGCCTGGAGGCGGCCAAGGGCCTGGCCCAGCTCGGTGTCGACGCCGAGGTGATCGACCTGCGCACGCTGAAGCCGCTGGACGAGGCGACGATCCTGCGCTCGGTGCGCAAGACCGGCCGGCTGGTGGTGGTGCACGAGGCGGCGGCGCCCTGCGGCGTCGGCGCCGAGGTGGCGGCCATCGTCTCGGAGCAGGCCTTCGAGTCGCTGAAGGCGCCGGTGCGCCGCCTCACCGGCCCGGACGCGCCGGCGCCGGCCTCGTGGGTGCTCGAGCAGGCCGGCGTGCCGCAGCCCGAGGCCATCGTGCGCGCGGCCGCCGCAATGGTGTTGCGCGACGAGGTGGCGGCATGATCCACGGCCTGCACCACAACGCCTATCGCTGCCGCGACTCCGAACGCACGCGCGCCTTCTACGAAGACTTCCTCGGCCTGCCGCTGGCCGGCGCGCTGCGCATCACGAGCACGCAGACCGGGCGCAGCACCGACGTGCTGCACACCTTCTTCCGCCTCGGCGACGGTTCCTTCCTGGCCTTCTTCGAGGCGCCGGACATGCCGTTCGAGTTCCGTGCGCAGCACGACTTCGACCTGCACATCGCGCTCGAGGTCGAGGAAAGCCGCGCTCGGCGCGATGACCCTGCTCGCGCAGGACGCCGGCATCGAGGTGCGCGGCATCGCCGACCACGGCTTCATCCGCTCGATCTACCTGCGCGACCCGAACGGCTACGTCATCGAGCTGACGGCGCCGGTGGCTGGCGCGGCGGCGATGGACGCGGGCCAGGCCCGCGCCGAGCTGGCGCGCTGGAACCAGCGCCGCCAGGCCACCCGCCAGGCCGCGCGTTCGGCCTCGATCGCGATCTGAGCGGCTCCTTCGGCACCGATCAGCACCGCGCTGCGCGGTGCCAGCGGCAGCGCGCCGCCGGCGTCGACGAAGTGGTCGTCCGGGTCGCCGGGGCAGGTGACCCAGACACGCCCGGCGGTCACGCGCAGCGTCACCGCGACGGCCTGGTTCCAGCACAGCAGCTGGCCGTCGGCGAGTTGCAGCATGAGAGGGGTCTTGAGCTTGAGCACGGCGATCTCCTGGTGAACAAGGGCATGCCAGTGTCGGCAGGAGCGGCGTTCGGCGACAGACGCAGCGCTGCCCAATCTGCACCGGTACAGACGGCGCAGCCGCGCTCTGTACTGGCGACAGATGGCCACCTCTGTACCGGTACGGTGGGCGGGCCGAGGTTCACAATGGATCGCATGGACGCTGCCGACGATTCCTCCGTCCCCCTGTACCAGCGCATCGCCGCCCGCATCGAGGCGGCGATCGCCAGCGGCGCGATGCGCGCCGGCGCCCGGCTGCCGTCGGTGCGCCAGCTCAGCCAGCAGCACGAGGTCAGCATGAGCACCGCGCTGCAGGTCTACCGCTGCCTGGAGAACCGCGGCGTGGTCGAGGCACGGCCGAAGTCGGGCTACTTCGTGACACCGCGTGCGCCGGTGCTGCCCGAGCCGATGCTCGACCTGCGCATGGAAGCGCCGTCGCTGGTCAACATGGACCAGGTGCTGCAGGAGTTCCTGTGGATCGTCAACGACCCGCTGGCCGTGCCCTCGTTCCACGCGCAGCCGGCACGCTCGCTGCTGCCCGAGGCCAAGCTGCAGGCGCTGATGGCCGGCGTGAACCGCCGCCACCCCGAGTACGCCTCGCGCTGCCAGATGGAAGGCAGCCCGGCGCTGCGCCAGGAGATCGCGCGCCGTGCGGTGGCCTCGGGCGTGCCGCTGCGCCCCGACGAGATCGTCATCACCAACGGCGGGCTGGAGGCGGTCTACCTGGCGCTGCGCTCGGTGGCCGGCGCCGGCGACACCATCGTGCTGGAGTCGCCGACCTACTTCCACCTGCTGCAGGTCATCGAGAGCCTGGGCATGCGTGCGCTGGAGATCCCCACCCATCCGCGCGACGGCATCTCGCTGGAGGCGCTGGAGTTCGCCACCCGCGAGCGCGGCGCGGTGAAGGCCTGCGTGCTGCTGCCCAATTTCCCCAACCCGATGGGCAGCCTGATGCCGGTGGAGCGCAAGCGTGCGCTGGTGCAACTGGCCGCCGAGCGCGGCATCACGCTGATCGAGAGCGACATCTACGGCGAGCTGCACTTCGGCGAACAGCGGCCGCCGGTGCTGAAGAGCTTCGACGCCGAGGCGGACGTGATCCTCTGCTCGGCGTTCACCAAGACGGTCGCGCCCGGCTACCGCATCGGCTGGGTGGCACCGGGCCGTCACTTCCTGAAGACGCAGGCGCTGAAGTTCCGCACCTCGGTGGCCTGCCCGATGGTGACGCAGGAGGTGCTGGCGCAGTTCATCCGCGACGGCGGCTACGACCACCACCTGCGCCGCCTGCGCGCCGCGCTGAAGACACAGATGCACCAGATGGTCGACGCGGTGGCGCGCCACTTCCCGATGGGCTGCCGCATGAGCCTGCCGCAGGGCGGCATGATGCTGTGGATCGAACTGCCCCGGCATGTCGACTCGCGCGAGGTGTTCGCGCTGGCACGGCTGGAGCACATCGGCGTCGGCCCCGGCGCGGCCTTCTCGACCACGCGGCGCTTCGACCATTTCATCCGCCTGCAGTACGGCGAGCCGTTCACCGCGGCCACCGAGGCGGCGATGAAGCGGCTGGGGCACATCGTCAAGCGCCTGGCCGAACGTTCGCCGCCGCCGGAACCCACGCGCGACATGCAGCCTTCGCTCCATGCCTGAGACCGGCACCGCCCACGGCGCCGACTCGCGCTACGCCTGGCTGCGCCTGGCCGCGACGCTGGGGCTGATGACCATCGGCTCGGCGGCGATGTACGTCGTCGCCGTCGTGCTGCCGGCGGTGCAGGCCGAGTTCGGCGTCGCGCGCGCCGACGCCTCGCTGCCCTACACGCTGCTGATGGTCGGCTTCGGCCTCGGCGGCGTGCTGATGGGCAAGCTGGCCGACCGTTTCGGCGTGATGGTGCCGGTGCTGATCGGCGCCGCCGGCCTGGCCGGCGGCTTCGCGCTGGCCGCGGCGAGCAGCAGCATCCTCGGCTTCGCGATCGTCTCCGGGCTGCTGCTCGGTCTGCTCGGCAGCTCGGCCACCTTCGCGCCGCTGGTCGCCGACACCTCGCTGTGGTTCGTGCGCCGGCGCGGCATCGCGGTGGCGATCTGCGCCAGCGGCAACTACCTGGCCGGCGCGATCTGGCCGCCGATCGTGCAGCACCTGGTCGAGACCATCGGCTGGCGTGGCGCCTACAACACGCTGGCGATCGTCAGCGCGGTGGCGATGCCGCTGCTCGCGCTGGCGCTGAAGCCGCGGCCGCCGGCGGCGGTGGCCGGTGTGACACGCGGAGGCGCGGCGGCGCAGCCGTCGACACGCCCGTTCGGCTTCTCGATGAACCAGGCGCAGGGGCTGCTGTGCATCGCCGGCGTGGCCTGCTGCGTCGCGATGTCGATGCCGCAGGTGCACATCGTCGCCTACTGCACCGACCTCGGCTTCGGCGCCGCGCAGGGCGCACGCATGCTGTCGCTGATGCTCGCCGCCGGCATCGTCAGCCGGCTGGTCTCGGGGATGATCTGCGACCGCATCGGCGGCCTGCGCACGCTGCTGCTCGGCTCGGTGCTGCAGGGCACCGCGCTGCTGCTGTTCCTGCCCTTCGACGGGTTGGTGTCGCTGTACGTGGTGTCGGCGCTGTTCGGTCTGTTCCAGGGCGGCATCGTGCCCAGCTACGCGATCATCGTGCGCGAGTACTTCCCGCCGGCCGAGGCCGGCGCGCGTGTCGGCACGGTACTGATGTGCACGCTGTTCGGCATGGCGCTGGGCGGCTGGATGTCGGGCAAGGTGTTCGACCTGACCGGCTCGTACCACGCCGCCTTCGTCAACGGCATCGCCTGGAACCTGCTGAACCTCGGCGTCGTGCTGCTGCTCCTGTGGGGGGCGCGACGGCGCATGGCGGTGGCGGCGTGAAGCTGCTGGTGCTGGGTGGCACGGTGTTCCTCGGCCGCCACGTGGTGGCGCAGGCGCTGGCGCGCGGCGACGAGGTCACGCTGCTGCACCGGGGCCGGCGCGGCACCGACCTGTTCCCCGCCGCGCGCCGCTTGATCGGCGACCGCGACGGTGATCTCTCCGCATTGGCGGGACAGGACTTCGATGCGGTGATCGACTGCAGCGGCTACAGCGCCGCGCAGATCGAGCGCAGCACGGCGCTGCTGGCGGCGGTGCCGCAGTACCTGTTCGTGTCGAGCATCTCGGTGGGCGCGGCCTTCCCGCCGGGCCGGGTCTACGACGAGGACCTGCCGCGCCTCGACAGTGACGAGGGCTATGGTCAAGGCAAGGCACGCGCCGAAGACGCCCTGCTCGCCGCACGGGGCGGGCGCGCAACCATCGTGCGCCCCGGCCTGATCGTCGGCCCGCACGACCCGACCGGACGTTTCACCCACTGGCCACTGCGCGTGGCGCAAGGCGGCGAGGTGCTGGCGCCGGGGCGGCCCGGACGGCCGGTGCAGTTCATCGATGCACGCGACCTGGCGGCCTGGTGCCTGCAGCTGGTCTCGGCAGGCACGGCCGGCACGTTCAACACGATCGGCGATGCGATGCCCATGGAAGCGCTGTTGCTCGCCTGTCGCGACGCTGCCGGCAGCGACGCGCGATTCAGCTGGATCGCCGACCAGGCGCTGGTCGACGCGAAGGTCGAGCCGTGGAGCGAGCTGCCGCTGTGGATCCCCGAGGACGACCCGGCCTTCGGCGGCATGCTGCTCGGCGCGAACACGCGCGCCCGCGCCGCGGGCCTGCGCTTTCGCCCGCTGGCCGAGACCGTGGGCGACACGCTCGCCTGGGCACGCACGCTGGAAGGCGCTGCCACGCGCAGCCCGCACGCGATGACTGCCGAACGAGAGGCCGGGTTGCTGGCCCGGCTCGCCGCGCGCTGAAGCCCCGCGGCCGGCGTTCAGGCCGCCAGCGCTGCCGCATGCCAGCCGCGCTGCAGCGCCATCGCCGCCGCGACCCGCGCTGGCGCCTCGATCGGGCCGAGGTGGCCCAGCCCGTCCAGGCGCTCCAGCGTGACCCAGGGCAGCGTCTGGTGCAGCCGCTCGACCACGCGCAGCGCCGGCGCCGGCGAGTGCGTGCCGCACAGCAGCGTGACCGGTACGTCGAGCCGGCGCAGCGCGTGCAGCGGCAGCACGTCGGCGCACAGCGCGCCGAATTCGGCGGCCACCTTGGGCATGCGCAGGGCGATCGCCTCCTGGCGGTGCGGCGGCAAGGCCGCCCAGGCGCCGGCACCGGTCCAGTAATCGACGAAACACTGCGCTGCATCGCGGCCGTGGCCGCGCAGCACGCCCACGCCGACCTCGCGGCCCAGCGCGACGAACTCGTCGAAGGCGCGGCGATCGTCGGCACGGGCGCTGCGCAGCAGCGCCGGCCGCATCGGTTCGTAGAGCGTCAGGCTGCGCACATGCTGCGGCCAGCGCAGCGTGAGTTCCAGCGCCACCGCACCACCATAGGAATGGCCGATCAGGTGCGCGCCATGCGGCTGCGAGCGCAGCAGCGCGGCCAGCGCGTCGGCTTCCTCGGCGAGAGTGACCGGCGCGGCCAGCGGCCAGGGCTGGGCGGCGTAGCCGAGCAGATCGGGCGTGTGCCAGGTGGCGTCGTGCGGCGCCTGGCGACGCCAGGCGTCCCACTGGCGGCCGCCGGCGCCGCTGCTGTGCAGCGCGATCATCACGGGGCCGTGGTTCATCGAAGGCATCGGAAGGCGGGGCATGGCGGTCTCCGGGTGGATCGGCGTCCATGCTCGTCGCCGCGGGTATCGCGCCGATGTCGCCGCGGCCCGCGCCGTGTTGCATTGGTTGCGGCGGCGCTCAGATGCGCACCCGCGCCCCCAGTTCGATGACCGCGTTGTCGGGCAGCCGGAAGAACGCGGCCACGCCGCCGGCGTTGCGGCTCATCGCCGCGAACAGGCGCTCGCGCCAGCCAGCCATGCCGGCGCCCGGCCTCGGCACGATGGTCTCGCGGCTCAGGTAGTAGCTGGTCGCCATCGGCTCGATCGGCAGTCCCGACGCGGCGCAGCCGGCCAGCGCGGCTGGCACGTCGGGTGTCTCCATGAAGCCGAAGTCCAGCGTCACGCGCCAGAAGCCCTGGCCCAGCGATTCGACCTGCGCACGCTGGGCCGGCTCGACCGCCGGCGCCTCGGCGAAGCGCACGGTCACGAGCAGGTTGCGCTCGTGCAGCACCTGGTTGTGCTTGAGGTTGTGCAGCAGCGCCTGCGGCACCGTGCTGGCGTCGGCCACGGCGTACACCGCGGTGCGCGGCACCACCGGCAGCGCCTGCCCGGCCAGCGAGGCGATGAAGGGGCGCAGTTCCAGCCCGTCGCGGCGGATGCTCTGCAGCGCCAGCGCGCGGCCACGCTGCCAGGTGCTCATCAGCACGAACAGCAGCCCGCCCAGCGCCAGCGGGAACCAGCCGCCGTCGAGGAACTTGACCGCGCAGCCGATCACCAGCACCAGGTCGATGGCGACGAAGAACAGCGTCGCGCCGATGGCCAGCGGCGCCGGCAGCCGCCAGGCGTGGCGCACCACCACGTAGGTCAGCAGCGTGGTGATCAGCATCGCGCCGGTGACGGCGATGCCGTAGGCCCCGGCCAGCGCCGACGAGCTGCCGAAGAACAGCACCGCGCCGAGCACGCCGGCCAGCAGCGCCCAGTTCACCGCCGGCATGTAGATCTGGCCGATCTCGTGCGCCGAGGTGTGGCGCACCGTCAAACGCGGCAGGAAGCCGAGTTGCATGGCCTGGCGCGTCAGCGAATAGGCGCCGGAGATCACCGCCTGCGAGGCGATGATCGCCGCCAGCGTCGCCAGCCCCACCGCCGGCAGCACCAGCGGCTCGGGGAACAGGCGGTAGAAGGGGTTCTCGATCGCCGACGCATCGCGCATCAGCAGCGCGCCCTGGCCGAGGTAGTTCAGCGCCAGCGACGGCAGCACCAGGCCGGTCCAGGCGAGCTGGATCGGCCGCCGGCCGAAGTGGCCGAGGTCGGCGTACAACGCCTCGGCGCCGGTCAGCGCCAGCACGATCGCGCCGATCGCCGCCCAGACGTGCCAGCCGCGTCCGGCCAGGAAGCCGAAGGCTTCGCGCGGGTCCAGCGCGGCCAGGATGGCGGGCTGCTGCACGATCTGCTGCACGCCGGTGATGGCCAGCACGACGAACCACAGCGTGATGACCGGGCCGAACAGGCGGCCGACCACCGCGGTGCCGAAACGCTGCAGCGCGAACAGGCCGACCAGCACCAGCAGCGACAGCGGCAGCACCCACGAGGCCAGCGCCGGCGTGGCCACGGTCAGCCCCTCCATTGCGCCGAGCACCGAGATCGACGGCGTGATCACGCTGTCGCCGTAGAACAGCGTGGCGCCGAACACACCGAGCAGCAGCAGCGCAGCGCGCCGCCGCGGCTTCGCGGCGACAGCCTGCGCGGCCAGCGCGGTGAGCGCCAGGCCACCGCCTTCACCGCGGTTGTCGGCACGCAGGATCAGCGTCACGTACTTCAGCGTGACGACCAGCATCAGCGCCCAGACGATGCACGACACCGCGCCGACCAGGTGCGGCGCATCGAGCGGCACGCCGGTGGCCGGCGCGAAGATCTCCTTGACGGTGTACAGCGGGCTGGTGCCGATGTCGCCGTAGACGACGCCGATGGCGCCGAGCGTGAGCGCGGCCAGAGAGTGGGACTGCTGCGTCATGACGCGAGGCACGAGTGGAACAGGGCTCCAGCGTGCCCGGCGACGCATCAGGAAGGCATAAGCGGCGCGCCGCCGTCCTCGTCGGGCTCGGCCAGGCGGTAGCCGACGCCGGTCTCGGTGAGCAGCAGGCGCGGCTCGGCCGGCTCGTCCTCCAGCTTGGCGCGCAGCTGGCCCATGTACAGGCGCAGGTAGTGCGTGTGCGCTGTGAACTCGGCGCCCCAGACGTCGCGCAGCAGCTGCCGGTGCGTCACCACCTGGCCGGCCTGGCGCACCAGGCGGGCGAGCAGCTTGAACTCGGTGGGCGTGAGGTGCACGGCCTCGCCGCCGCGACGCACACGCTGCGCGGCGAGGTCGACGTGCACCGCGCCGTGGCGGTAGTCGGTCAGCGCCGGGCCGACCCGCGTGCCACGGTGGCGCAGCGCCACGCGCATGCGCGCCAGCAGCTCGGCCACGCCGAAGGGCTTGACCAGGTAGTCGTCGGCGCCGGCATCGAGCAGGCGGATCTTCTGGCCCTCGGCCTGGCGCGCCGAGATCACCAGCACCGGCAGGGCGTCGTGGCGGCGCAGCGTGGCCAGCAGTTGCTCGCCATCGCCGTCGGGCAGGCCGAGGTCGAGCACGACCAGGTCGACCGGCTCGTGCGCATGGGCCAGCAGCGCCTGCGCATCGGCCAGGCTGGCGGCCGGCAGCACCTCGTAGCCTTCGACCGCCAGCGCATCGCGCAGCGTGCGGCGCAGCTCGCGGTCGTCCTCGAGCAGCAGCACCCTCATGGCGCGGCGCCCTCCTCGCCCGGCGGCGCCGGCGGCGTGCGCAGCGGCAGCACACATTCGAAGCTCGCGCCGCCACGGCCGCGCGGGCGCAGGCGCAGCTCGCCGCCGTGGGCACGGGCGATGGCCCGGCACACCGCCAGGCCGACGCCGGCGCCCGCGGGTGCCGATCCCGGCTCCGCTGCGGCGGGCCGATGCTCGCCACGCTGGAAGACCTCGAAGATGCGTTCGCGCCAGGCCGGCGCGACGCCGGGACCGCGGTCGCGCACCGCGAGCACGAGCTGCTCGCCCTGGCGCTGCACCAGCAGCTCGACCGGCGCTTCCGCCGGGCTGTACTTCAGCGCGTTGTCGACCAGGTTGTCGAGCAGCTGGGCGAGCAGCAGCGCATCGCACCACAGCAGCGGCAGACCCGGCTCGAGCCGCGCGCGCACCCGCCGCGCCACGTCGTGGCGCCGTACATGGGCGAGCACCGAACCGACGATCTCCTCGGCCGACTCCCAGTCGCAGCGCAGCGCCACCTCGGGCGCGTCGAGGCGGGCCAGCTGCAGCGTGTTGTCGGTCAGCCGCGCCAGCCGCGTCGCCTCGTCGACGATGCTGCGGGCGAGCCGCTCGCGTTGTGCCGCATCCAGCCGCGCCCCCTGCGACTCCAGCGACGACGCGGCCCCCATGATGGTCGCCAGCGGCGTGCGGTAGTCGTGCGAGATTGCCGCCAGCAGCGCGTTGCGCACCGCCTGCGTCTGCGCCGCGTCGCGCGCGCGCTGCTCGTCGCGCAGGCTGCGCGCACGCTGCAGCGCCAGGCCCATCGGGTCGCACAGCGCCTGTAGGTGCTGGCGCAGCGGCTCGTCCGCTCGCAGACCGCGACCACGCAGCACCGCGGCGCCGAGGCACTGGCCACGGCCACGCAGCGGCAGGTACCAGTCGGGCTGGCCGGCATGGTGCGAGGTGCCCGGGCCGAGCGGCTCGCCGCGGCGCAGGCACAGCCACAGGCCGGTCCACTCGTCGTCGGCCGGTGTGCCGATGCGCAGCACCGCCGCGTCGTCGTCGGTCGGTGGCAGCGCGTCGCGCAACAGCAGCAGCGCCACCGCGTCGCCGGAGGCGGCTGTGAGGTGGCCTTGCAGCGTGCCGGCATGAGCCAGCGGATCTTCGGCATCGCGCAGTGTCTCGCCCCAGTGCAGCAGTCGCTCGGCGCGCTCGGCGTGGCCGCGCGCGCGGCCGGCTTCGCGGCGCAGCGCGAACAGCAGCACGGCGACGATCGTGTCGAGCAGCAGCAGCGCGGCGAGCAGCAGCACATGCCGGCCGTCGCCGACGCTGAAGCTGCCATAGGGCGGCACAAGGTGCCAGTCGATCGCCGCCACCAGCACGGCGCCGGCCAGCCAGACCGCCAGCGCCGGCCCGGCATCACGCCAGCCACCGCGCGCGGGGCCTTTGGGTTCGGTGTTCACGCCGCGACGATAGCCGCTGCGGCATCAGCGCCGCATATGGATCGGATCAACCAGCCTGCGGCCCGCGCTGCCCGCCGGCGATCTTGAACACGCCGCTGACCCGCGCGACCGGTTCGCCGTCGGCGCTGACCAGCCCTTGCGCGAACACCAGCGAGCGTGTCACGCGCAGCACCTGCGCCTCGCCCTGCACCCAGGCGCCACGCGGCGCCGGCGCGAGGTAGTCGATGTCCAGGCTGACCGTCGGCAGGAAGCGCGCCTGCAGATCGGCGTGCGTGCGCAGCGCGGTGACCGGCAGCAGCATGTCGCAGAACGTGGCCATCATGCCACCGTGGCAGATGCCCATCGTGTTGGTGTGCCGCGCCTCGACGCGGAAGCCGAGCTGGCAGACGCCTTCGTGCATGCGCTCGTAGATCGGCCCGTTGGCGACGATGAACTCGCCGCCGATCGGCAGGCGCGTGAAGCCCTCGGGCACGGACGCAGCGGTCATCGCTGCACCTCCTTCGCGACGTCGGCGTCGAAGCTGGCCGAAGCCATGCCGGCCATCCCGACCTCATCGCGCCGCCAGCCGGGGTAGGTGGCCTCGAAGGCGGCGACGATGCGCGCCAGCGGCATGTCGTCGAAGGCGCCGTGCTGGTTGACGTACTCCATGTGGCGCTGGCCGCTCTTGTCGAAGGGGTGGTAGATCGAGTCGGCGCGGCCGTCGAAGTCCAGCGGCAGCAGGCCGAAACGCTCGCACAGTTCGATGTTGAAGGCCGGCGTCGCCTTGACCCAGCGGCCGTCGACCCACAGGTCGGTGTAGCCGTGCCAGACGAACAGGTCGGTCTGCAGCGTGCGGCGCAGGCGCTCGGTGCTGAGGTGGTTGCGCACGTCGGCATAACCTACCCGCGCCGGGATGCCGGCGGCGCGCGCGGCAGCGGCCAGCAGCGCCGCCTTGGGCACGCACCAGCCATGGCCCTGTTCGATCACGCTGCTGGCGCGCATGCCCTCGACCGTCAGGGTGATGCGGTACGGGTCGTAGCGGAAGCCGTCGCGCACCGCGTAGGTCAGAGCGACCGCACGCTCGCGGTCGTCGGCGCCGACGGCATGACGCTGTGCGAAGGCGATGACGGCGGGGTGATCGCTGTCGATCAGCGCGGTGGGGGCGAGCGAAGCGGCGTCGGGCGGCAGAGGGTCCATGGCCCGAGTGTGCCGGGATCGTGCCGCCCCTGCTGTCGCACAGGTTGCGCGGCTGGCTTGACCGGCATCAGGCCGGCGGCCGGCGCAGCCGCTAGCCTGTCGGCCATGAAGACCGTTCTTGCATGGCTGCTCGCCGCCACGCTGGCCGGCACGGCCCAGGGTGCCCAGCGCGGCCAGAGCGCCACCGGCGTGGCCTATGCCTCCGGCGGCGTCGGCCACGACGAGCAACAGGCCTTGCTGGCCGAGCGGCGCGACTACAGCTTCTGGCTGACCACCGCGGTGCGGCGCAGCGGCGCGCATCTTTCCGGCGTGCTGGTGCGCATCCGCGAGGCCGAGTCCGGCCTGCTCGTGCTGGACACGCGCATGGAGGGCCCGTGGCTGTTCGCCAGGCTGCCGCTGGGCCGCTACGAGATCGAGGCGACGCTGCAGGACCTGGCGCTGGGCCGCATCGAGGTGCAGCGCGGCACGACCACCATCCACCCGAACGACCGCCACCAGCTGCTGCTGTACTTCGACACCGGCGAGGCGATCGGCGAGCGCGAGCCGGGCAGCGCGCCGCCCAGCCCCTATGCCGGCGAAGCGCCGGTCAGGAAGCCCTGAAGCGCTCTTCTTCCTGCAGCCGCAACTGCTTGCGCTGCACCTTGCCGGTGGTCGTCATCGGCAAGGCAGCGATGAATTCGATCTCCTTCGGGTACTCGTACGGCGCCAGCTTGCCGCGCACGTGGCGCTGCAGTTCGTCCACCAAGGCAGTCGCCGGGCGCGAAGCCGGCGGCGAGCACCACATAGGCCTTGACCACCGCGCCGCGCTCGCGGTCGGGCTTGGGCACCACCGCCGCGTTGGCCACCGCGGGGTGCTTGACCAGGCAGTTCTCCACCTCGCTCGGCCCGATCCGGTAGCCGGCTGCCTTGAAGACGTCGTCGCTGCGCCCCTGGTACCAGAGGTAGCCGTCGGCATCCATCACCGCGGTGTCGCCGGTGCGGCACCACGAGTCCGCCGGGTCGCCGGTGAACTTGGCACGCGTGGCACCCTCGTTCTTCCAGTAGCCGAGGAAGAACACCGGGTCGGGATGGCCGTGCACGTCGAGCCGGTGCAGCGCCACGTCGCCGGGCGTGCCGCGCGGGCACTCGCGGCCTTCGTCGTCGATCACCGCGATGCGGTGGCCGGGGTAGCCGCGGCCCATGCTGCCGGGGCGCGCGGGCCAGCCGGGCTGCTTGCGGCCCCTGCGCATCGACGTAGCGACCGCAGTTGCCGACGATGTAGTTGATCTCGGTCTGGCCGAACATCTCGTTGACCGTCACGCCAAGCGCGTCGCGGCACCAGGCGAACACCGCGTCGCCGACCGCCTCGCCGGCGCTCATGATCGCGCGCAGCTTCAGCGCGTAGCGCTCGCGCGGCGCCGGCACCGCCTTCATCATCGCCTTCAGCGCGGTGGGGAACAGGAAGGTGTGCGTGACGCCGTGGCGCGCCATCAGTTCGAGCGCACGCTCAGGCCCGAAGCGCCCCTGGTAGGCGACGATCTCGCGGCCGAAGTACAGCGTCGGCAGCAGCGCGTCCATCAGCCCGCCGGTCCATGCCCAGTCCGCCGGGGACCAGAACACGCCGCGTCCTGGTCCCGTAACGTGGAGAACCAGTTCTGGCTGCAGACGAAGCCGGTCAGATTGCCGATCAGCGCGCGGTGCGGGATCAGCGCGCCCTTGGGCGGGCCCGTGGTGCCGCTGGTGTAGATGAGCACCGCGGCCTCGTCGGCCTTCGTCCGCACCGCCGTGAATTCGGCGCGCTCGGCAGCCAGTGCGGCGTCCCAGTCGACATCGCCCTGCCCCGCTGCGTCGCCGACGGCGACGACGTTTCGCAGCGTCGGGCACGCGGGCCGCGCGGCGCGCAGGTTGGCGATCGCACTTTCGTCGACGATCGCCAGCACGGCCTCGCTGTTGCTGCAGCCGGTACTCCAGCGCATCCGGCCCGAACAGCATCGACAGCGGCATCGCCACCGCACCGAGCTGATGCACGGCGACGTTGGCGACCGCGGTCTCGAAACGCTGCGGCATCACGATGGCGACACGGTCGCCACGCTGCACGCCCAGCCGCTTCAGCGCGTTCGACAGGCGGTTGGCGTTGGCCTGCAGGTCGGCATAGGTGAACTGCGCGGCGCGGCCGTCCTCGTGTTCGTAGCGGATCGCCACCGCGGCCGGCGTGTCGCGCGCCCAGCGCGCGCTGCAGACCTCGGCGATGTTGAAGAACTCGGGAACGTTCCAGCGGAAGCCGGCATGCAGCGCAGCGTAGTGATCGGTCGAATCCATGCGACCGAGCTTAGGGGCGTGGCCGCCGGCGCCGCATCGGGTCAAGCACCGAAGCGCGCCAGCGCCTCGTCGGTGACGCGGCAGATGCGCCAGTCGGGCATCACCGTCGCGCCCATCTTCTCGTAGAAGTCGATCGCGTTCTGGTTCCAGTCGAGCACGCTCCACTCGAAGCGGCCGTAGCCACGCGCCACGGCGATGGCGCCCAGCCGCGACAGCAGCGCACGGCCGATGCCGCTGCCACGCTGCGCCGGCTGCACGTAGAGGTCTTCCAGGTACAGGCCGGGCTTGGCCAGGAAGGTCGAGAAATTGGTGAAGTACAGCGCGAAGGCGACGACGCGGCCGTCGGCCTCGGCGACCAGCGCCTCGGCCACCGGCTTGTCGCCGAACAGGTGCGGGCGCAGCGTCTGCGGCGTCACCTGCAGCAGGTGCGTCAGCTGCTCGAACTCGGCCAGCTCGCGGATCAGGCCGACGATGGCGTCGACATCGCGCAGCTCGGCGGCGCGCACGGTGAACGGGGGAAGGGCACTCATGGCGCCCATTGTGTCAGCGGTGGCTGTCCCGCCGTCGACAGCAGCGCCGCGCCGGAGGCACTAGAGTCCGCCGCATGAGCCCTCCCGTCTACGTCGCACGCCGCCCGGCGCGCAGCCTGTTCGTCAGCGTGCGCGGTCTGCGCTACCACCTGCTCGCCTGGGGCGATGCCTCGATGGTCGGCCCCGAGCGCCCACCGCTCGTGCTGCTGCATGGCTGGATGGACGTGGCCGCCTCGTTCCAGTTCATGGTCGACGCGCTGGCGCAGGATCGTTTCGTGCTCGCCGCCGACTGGCGTGGCTTCGGCCTCAGCGACGACGGCGGCAGCGACAGCTACTGGTTCGCCGACTACCTGGCCGACCTCGATGCCCTGCTCGACCATCCCGAGCTCGGCCTGGCCGGCGCACCGGTCGACCTGCTCGGCCACAGCATGGGCGGCAACGTGGTGATGCTGTACGCCGGCATCCGCCCCGAGCGCATCCGCCGGCTGGTCAACCTCGAGGGCTTCGGCATGCCGGCCACCGTGCCCGAGCAGGCACCGAAGCGCTACCGGCAGTGGCTGGACGAACTGAAGGAGCCGGCCCAGCTGCGCCCCTACGACAGCGTCGCCGAGGTCGCGCAGCGCCTCCGCAAGACCAACCCGCTGCTGCCCGAGGACAAGGCCGCCTGGCTGGCACCGCACTGGTCGCGGCAGGACGCCGACGGCCGCTGGCAGATCCTCGGCGACCCGGCGCACAAGCGTGTCAACCCGCTGCTGTACCGCGTCGACGAGGTGCTGGCCTGCTGGAAGCTGATCAGCGCGCCGCTGCTGTGGGTCGACGGCGACCGCACCGAGCTCGAGAAGTGGTGGGGCCACCGCTACCCGCGCAGCGAGTTCGACGCCCGCCTGGCCACGGTGGCGAACGTGCAGCGCCATCGCCTGTCGCCGGCCGGGCACATGCTGCACCACGACCAGCCGGAGGCGCTGGCGCAACGGCTGGAGGCCTTCCTCGGCTGATCCCGCCGCGGCACGGGAACCATCGCTTTCCCCTAGGTTTTCACATCGAGGGACAAACCCTCAGGGTTCACCCGCAAGCCTCGACCCTGATGCCGACTCGCGTCAGATTCGAGTCAGACAGGGAATCGAGATTGCGCCTCGCCGCCAGCGAGGCGGCGACAACCAAAGAGAGGGTCTGCGATGGCAACTGCGAACACCGCGCGCGCAAGCGCCGCGTCGGCGCCGATGACAGCGGAGGAGAAGAAGGTCATCTTCGCCTCGTCGCTCGGCACCGTCTTCGAGTGGTACGACTTCTACCTGTACGGCTCGCTCGCGGCGATCATCGCCAAGCAGTTCTTCTCCGGCCTCGACGCCGGCTCGGCCTTCATCTTCGCGCTGCTGGCCTTCGCCGCCGGCTTCATCGTGCGGCCGTTCGGCGCGCTGGTGTTCGGCCGCCTGGGCGACATGATCGGCCGCAAGTACACCTTCCTGGTGACCATCCTGATCATGGGCCTGTCGACCTTCATCGTCGGCATCCTGCCCACCTACGCCTCGATCGGCGTCGCCGCGCCGGTGATCCTGATCGGCCTGCGTCTGCTGCAGGGCCTGGCGCTCGGCGGCGAGTACGGCGGTGCCGCGACCTACGTCGCCGAGCACGCGCCGCACGGCAAGCGCGGTGCCTACACCTCGTGGATCCAGACCACCGCGACGCTGGGCCTGTTCCTGTCGCTGATGGTCATCCTCGGCACCCGCACGGCGATGGGCGAGGCCGCCTTCGCCGACTGGGGCTGGCGCATTCCCTTCCTGGTGTCCATCTTCCTGCTGGCCATCAGCGTGTGGATCCGGCTCAGCATGAACGAGTCGCCGGCCTTCAAGAAGATGAAGGAAGAGGGCAAGACCTCGAAGGCGCCGCTGACCGAGTCGTTCGGCCAGTGGAAGAACCTGAAGATCGTGATCCTGGCGCTGATCGGCCTGACCGCCGGCCAGGCCGTGGTCTGGTACACCGGCCAGTTCTACGCGCTGTTCTTCCTGACGCAGGCGCTGAAGGTCGACGGCGCGACGGCCAACATCCTGATCGCGATCTCGCTGCTGATCGGCACGCCGTTCTTCATCGTGTTCGGCACGCTGTCGGACAAGATCGGCCGCAAGCCCATCATCATGGCCGGCTGCCTGATCGCCGCGCTGACCTACTTCCCGCTGTTCAAGGCGCTGACCGAGGCGGCCAACCCCGACCTCGCCGCCGCCCAGGCGAAGAACAAGGTCGTCGTCACCGCCGACCCGGCCGAGTGCTCGTTCCAGTTCAACCCGACCGGCACGGTGAAGTTCACCAGCTCGTGCGATATCGCCAAGCAGGTGCTGGCCGCCGGCTCGGTGAGCTACGAGAACGTCGCGGCGGCCGCCGGCACGCCGGCCACCATCACGGTCGGCGATACGGTGATCAAGGGCTACACGTCCAAGGGCCTGTCGGCCGACGACGCCAAGAAGGCCGACGCCGAGTTCAAGAAGTCGGTGGCCGACACGCTGAAGGCCGCCGGCTACCCGGCCAAGGCCGACCCGGCGAAGATGAACAAGCCGCTGATCGTCGGCATCCTGTTCATCCTGGTCGTGCTGGTGACGATGGTCTACGGCCCGATCGCCGCGATGCTGGTCGAGCTGTTCCCGACGCGCATCCGCTACACCTCGATGAGCCTGCCGTACCACATCGGCAACGGCTGGTTCGGCGGCCTGCTGCCGACCACCGCCTTCGCCATCGTGGCGCAGACCGGCAACATGTACAACGGCCTGTGGTACCCGATCATCATCGCCGCCATGACCTTCGTCATCGGCATGCTGTTCGTGCGCGAGACCAAGGACGTCGACATCTACGCCAAGGACTGAACCCTGCCGGCGCGACAGCGCGCCGCCCCGCCCGGGGCGGCGCCGCTCAGCGAATCGCGTGGACGAGCGCCCGGCTTCGGGCGCTCAGCGTTTGATGCCCAGGGCCCGCCGCACCATCTGCGCAGCCGAGTCGCCCTTGGCCTTCTGCACCTCGTCGACCAGCCGCAGCGCGACCTCGCGCAGGCCTTCGACGCCGTCGGCCTTCTCGATCTCGAGGGCGAACTTGTAGCCCTTGAACAGGCCGAGCTGCTCCTTGCTGAGCGCGTTCAGGCTGTCGTACAGGTCGCGGTAGCCGAGGCTCTCGTCGACGCTGCCGGCCGGTTCGGCCGCGGTGCCAGCCGCCGGCGCGGCAGGCGCTGCCGCCGGGGCGGCGGCCGGCGCCGAGCGGCCCGAGCGCGAACCGCTGACTTCGGCAATCAGACCGGCATCGATCAGCACCGCCAGGTCGGCGGGCGTGGCCCCCTGCACCATGCCCAGCAGTTGTTCGGCCGTCTTGCTGCCATCGACCAGCACGAGCAGGGTGCGTGAATGGCGCTGCAGGGCATGCGCACGCTCGCGGATCTCGTTCTGTCCGGCATCGGTCTTCGTGAAAATGCTTGCCACTGGTTCTCCTGACCGGGGCTCCTGTGTCGCGTCAACCCAACTGGACGGGCCCCTTTGTTGCAGCCCGGACTATCGCGCAACAAAGCCCGCCGCGGTAACAAGATCCGCAGATCCTTGCGGGAATTTCTGTCAACAACTGCGCGCCGCCCGCCGTCCATCCGGCCCTCGCCAGAGCGCCGGACTCAGTTCGCCTCCGGCCGGCGGATGCCGTCGACCCAGGCGCCGGAGCGCGACGACGCCGGTGTCAGCAGGCTGACCACGATCATCGCGGCGAACGCGACCGGGATGCCGAACACGCCGGCCGAGCGTGGCTGGATGCCCCACCACAGCGGCGCCGGCGCGGCGGCGCCGGTCCAGTCGATCAGCAGCGGGTCGCGGGTGAGCAGGTAGTACAGCGTCACCACCAGGCCGGCGAGCATGCCGGTGCAGACGCCCCAGAGGTTGGCGCGCTTCCAGAACACGCCGAGGATCAGCGCCGGGAAGACCGTCGCGGCGGCGATCGAGAACACCGGCGTGACCAGGTGCAGGATGGCCGCCGGCCTGCGCGTCGCCGTGTAGGCGGCGAGCAGCGCGACCACCAGCAGCATCACCTTGGAGATGGCCACACGACGGGTCGGCGACGCGTCGCGGTCGACGAGCTTGAAGTAGAAGTCGTGCACCAGTGCGTTGGAGGTGGTCAGCAGCAGCCCGTCGGCGGTGGACAACGCCGCCGCCAGCGCGCCGGCGGCCACCAGGCAGGAGACGGCGAAGGGCATGCCGCCGATCTCCGGCGCCGCGAGCACCAGGATATCGGCGTTGATGCGCAGTTCGCCGAGTTGCAGGATGCCGTCGCGGTTGACGTCGCTCACCGACAGCAGCGACGAATCGACGCGGCTCCATTCGAGGATCCAGGCCGGCAGCCGGTCGAAGCGCAGCCCGACGACCGACTGCAGCACCTCCAGCTTGAGCAGCACCGCCAGCGCCGGCGCGCTGATGTAGAACAGCACGATCAGCAGCAGCGCCCAGCTGACCGAGCGGCGGGCGTCGCGCACCGTCGGCGTGGTGTAGAAGCGGCCCAGCACGTGCGGCATGCCGGCCGTGCCGGCCATCAGACACAGCACCAGCGCGATGAAGTTGGCCCGCGAATCGGCGTACTCGCTGCGCTGGGCCGGCGTGCCGTCCGGATCGCCGGCGAAGGGCCGCGCATGCGGCGGCAGCCCGGCCAGCGGGCGGGCGCGCTCTTCGGCGGCGTCGCGGGCGCGCGTCCACAGCTCACGCGCGCTGGCGGCGTCGCGCGGCACCGCCTGCAGCGCACGTTCGGCGGCATGGATCTGGCGCACCGGCGCGTTGGCGGCGATGGCCTCGTCGCGGCGGCGCTGCGCCGCCTCGCGCTCGGCCACGATGCCACGCTCGACGTCGCGCAGCAGCGCGTCGTAGCGGCGCACCTCGGCGCGGTGGAACTCGATCACCTCTTGCTCGCCCGGGTCGGCGACGAGCTCGCGCTCGCGCTCGGCGATCTTGTGCAGCTGCGCGCCGGCCACCGCCTGCGGCAGCGGCACGCCGGTCTGCTTGACCGACAGCCAGACCACCGGCAGCAGGAAGGCGACCAGCAGCACCACGTACTGCGCCACCTGGGTCCAGGTGACGGCGCGCATGCCGCCGAGGAACGAGCACACCAGGATGCCGCCGAGGCCGACCAGCACGCCGATCTCGAACGCGAAACCGGTCAGCCGCGCGGTGATCAGCCCGACGCCGTAGACCTGCGCGACCACGTAGACGAAGCAGATCAGCGCGCAGATCAGCACGCCGACCAGCCGTGGCCACGGGCTGCCGAAGCGCTCGCCGAGGAAGTCGGGGATGGTGTACTGGCCGAAGCGGCGCAGGTAGGGCGCCAGGAAGAACGCGATCAGGCAGAAGCCGCCGGTCCAGCCCATCACGTAGGCCAGGCCACCGAAGCCGGTCATGTAGAGGATGCCGGTCAGCCCCATGAAGGAGGCCACGCTCATCCAGTCGGCGCCGATCGCCATGCCGTTGTAGGCGGCCGGCACGCGGCGTCCGGCGACGAAGTAGTCGTCGGGCTTCATGGTGCGGCAGACCAGCCCGATGCCGGCGTAGACGACCACCGGGCCGAGCAGCAGCGTCGCGGCGATCCAGCGGCGCCCGACGCCCATCCGCTCGGCCAGGTACATCGCGGCGAGGAACAGCGCGAAGGCGAACAGCCCGATCAGGTAGCGGCGGTTCAGCCTGCGCCCGGAAATGCCGGAGTCGGGGGCCTGGCGGTCGGGCATGTCAGTCGACGACGCCCGCACGGTGCTCGCGGTCCAGGCGCTCGGCGCCGCGCTGGTACAGCCAGGCCAGCAGCACGAAGGCGATCAGCGCGCCTTGCGAACACACCCAGAACACGAAGGGGATGCCGAAGATCTCGAAGTCCAGTTCGGCGGCGAACCACAGCGGCACCAGGACGATGGCCAGCCAGACCGCGGCCAGCGTCAGCGCCAGGCGACGGCTGCGCCGCCAATGGCGCGTGTCGGCGGCGGTCTGTGCGGATGGGCCTGGGCTCATCGAATCCCCTGCGCCACGGCGTCGGCAGCGCGACGCCATTGTTGCCCAGTTTCGCCACGGCCCGGCCGGCGGTGCGCGCGTGCGAAAATCGCCCGCTCGCTGACATCCAGCCCCCAGACACCGGAACCACGCCATGGACATCGAACGCATCAACCAGATCGGCAACTCCCTGGCCGACCTGAGCTCTCGCACCGAAGCGCTGCGGAGGTATCTTTGACTACGACCGCAAAGCACTGCGGCTGAACGAGGTCAACGCGGCGCTCGAGAACCCGAACGTCTGGAACGAGCCGAAGCGCGCGCAGGAACTGGGGCGCGAGAAGAAGTCGCTGGAGACCGTGGTCGGCACGATCGACCACCTGGCGAGCAACCTCGCCGACAACACCGAGCTGTACGACATGTCGAAGGCCGACGGCGACGTCGACGGCCTGGCCGCGATCGAGGACGAGGCCGGCAAGCTGCGCGAGATCGTCGAGCAGCTCGAGTTCCGCCGCATGTTCAACAACCCGGCCGACCCGAGCAACTGCTTCATCGACATCCAGGCCGGCGCCGGCGGCACCGAGGCCTGCGACTGGGCGCAGATGCTGCTGCGCCAGTACCTCAAGTACTGCGAGCGCAAGGGCTTCAAGACCGAGGTGATGGAAGAGACCGAGGGCGACGTGGCCGGCATCCGCAGCGCCACCGTCAAGGTCGAGGGCGAGTACGCCTTCGGCCTGCTGCGCACCGAGACCGGCGTGCACCGGCTGGTGCGCAAGAGCCCGTTCGACTCCTCCGGCGGGCGCCACACCTCGTTCGCGTCGTTGTTCGTCTACCCGGAGGTCGACGACTCGATCGAGATCGAGATCAACCCGGCCGACGTGCGCACCGACACCTTCCGCGCCAGCGGCGCCGGCGGCCAGCACATCAACAAGACCGACTCGGCGGTGCGCCTGACGCACATCCCGACCGGCATCGTCGTGCAGTGCCAGAACGACCGCAGCCAGCACCGCAACCGCGACGAGGCCTGGCAGATGCTGCGCTCGCGCCTGTACGAGCACGAGATGCGCAAGCAGATGGAAGCGCAGCAGAAGCTCGAGGACAGCAAGACCGACGTCGGCTGGGGCCACCAGATCCGCAGCTACGTGCTCGACCAGAGCCGCATCAAGGACCTGCGCACCAACGTCGAGATCAGCAACACGCAGAAGGTGCTCGACGGCGACCTCGACGCCTTCATCGAAGCGAGCCTGAAGCAAGGTGTCTGACACCGTGTCCAAGGTCCAAGGCTTCCTGTTCGACCTCGACGGCACGCTGATCGACAGCATGCCGCACCACCACGACGCCTGGGTGGCGTGGCATGCGCGTCGCGGGCTGGCGATCGACGCCGACGCGTTCTTCAAGGCCACTGCGGGCCGCTCGAACGACGAGATCCTGGCCGAGATGTTCCCGGCCGCGTCGGCCGAGGAGCGGCTGGCGATGGCGCACGAGAAGGAGACGCTGTACCGCGAGATCGCCGCGCCGAAGCTGGCACTGATCGCCGGCGCACAGGCCTTCATCGAGCGCTCGCGGGCCGCCGGCATCCGGCTCGCGGTGTGCACCGCCTCGACGCCGGAGAACATGGCGCTGGCTTTCGCGCGCTTCCCTGTCGATCGCTGGGTCGAGACCGTGGCCTCCCCCGCCGACGGGCTGCGCGGCAAGCCGCACCCCGATATCTTCCTCGAGGCCGCGCGCCGGCTCGGCCTCGAACCCGCACGCTGCATCGTCTTCGAGGACGCGCCGCTGGGCGTCGAAGGCGCGCGCCGCGCCGGCATGGGCGCCGTCGCGCTGACCACCACGCTGCCGGCCGAGTCCTTCGCCGGCTTCCCCAACCTGCTGGCGAGCGCGGCGGACTTCCGTGCGCTCGATCCCCTTGCCCTGACGAAAGAAGACCACCATGCGTGAAGGCATCGCCCAGGCCGTGCGGCGCGCGGACTACACCGCCCCGGCCTACTGGATCCGCAGCGTCGAGCTGACGTTCGACCTCGACCCCGCCCGCACCATCGTCGCCAGCCGCATGGCGGTGCAGCGCAACGCCGCCGGCACCGGCGGGCCGCTGCGCCTGCACGGCGAGGACCTGGAGCCGCTGCGCGTGCTGGCCAACGGCCAGAGCGTGTCGTTCCGCGTCGAGGGCGGCGAGCTGGTGATCGACAACCCGCCCGAGGGCGACTTCACGCTCGAGATCCGCAACACCTGCGCGCCGGAGAAGAACACCCAGCTGTCGGGCCTGTACACCTCGGGTGGCGGCTTCTTCACGCAGTGCGAGGCCGAGGGTTTCCGTCGCATCACCTACTTCCTCGACCGCCCCGACGTGATGGCGGTCTACACGGTGACGCTGCGTGCCAACAAGGCGCGCTATCCGGTGCTGCTGTCCAACGGCAACCTGGTCGAACAGGGCGAGCTGGACAACGGCCGCCACTTCGCCAAGTGGCACGACCCGTTCCCGAAGCCGAGCTACCTGTTCGCGCTGGTCGCTGCCGACCTGGTGGCGCGCGAGCAGCACATCCGCACCCGTTCGGGCAAGGACCATCTGCTGCAGGTCTGGGTGCGCCGCGGCGACCTCGACAAGACCGAACATGCGATGAACTCGCTGATCGCCTCGGTGGTGTGGGACGAGGCGCGTTTCCGGCTGCCGCTGGACCTGGACCGCTTCATGATCGTCGCCGTCGGCGACTTCAACATGGGCGCGATGGAGAACAAGGGCCTGAACATCTTCAACACGAAGTACGTTCTGGCCCAGCCGGCGACCGCGACCGACAACGACTACGCCGGCATCGAGAGCGTGGTCGGCCACGAGTACTTCCACAACTGGACCGGCAACCGCATCACCTGCCGCGACTGGTTCCAGCTCAGCCTGAAGGAAGGCCTGACGGTCTTCCGCGATCAGGAATTCAGCATGGACATGTCGGGCTCGGCCACGGCCCGTGCGGTCAAGCGCATCGCCGACGTGCGACAGCTGCGCGAGTGGCAGTACCCGGAGGACGCCGGCACGATGGCGCACCCGGTGCGCCCCGACGAGTACGTCGAGATCAACAACTTCTACACCGCCACCGTCTACGAGAAGGGCGCCGAGGTGGTGCGCATGATGCAGACGCTGGTCGGCCGCGAGGGTTTCGCCAAGGGCATGTCGCTGTACTTCGAGCGCCATGACGGCCAGGCAGTGACCTGCGACGACTTCGCGCAGGCCATCGCTGATGCCAACCCGGGCAGCGAACTGGCCCGCACGCTGGCGCAGTTCAAGCGCTGGTACGCGCAGGCCGGCACGCCGCGCATCAGCGCGCGCGGCCGCTGGGACGCGCCGACGCGCAGCTACACGCTGGCGCTGGAGCAGCACTGCGCGGCAACGCATGGCCAGGCCGACAAGCAACCCTTCGTGATCCCGGTGGCGATGGGCCTGCTGTCGCGCGAGGGCCAGCCGCTGGCGCTGCGCCTGGAGGACGAACCGGTCGAGCGCGCGGCCACCGAGCGCGTGCTGGTGCTCGAGGAAGCGAAGAGCTTCTACACCTTCGTCGACCTCGACGCCGAGCCGGTGCCTTCGCTGCTGCGCCACTTCTCGGCGCCGGTGCACCTGGTCGACGGCCTGTCCGATGCCGACCTGCTGGTGCTGCTGGCGCACGACCCCGACCCGTTCAACCGCTGGGAGGCCGGTCAGCGCCTGGCGCTGAACCGCCTGCTCGCCGCGGTGCGCGACGGCACGCCGCTGCAGCTCGATGCCGCCTTCGTCGACGCGATGCGCGGCGTGCTGCGCCACGCCGAACTCGACGCCGCGTTCAAGGAGCTGGTGTTGACACCGCCCTCGGAGATCTACATCGCCGAGCAGCTCGAGGTCGTCGATCCGGCGGCCATCCACGCCGCCCGCGAGGCGATGGTGCTGCAGCTCGCGCAGTCGCTGCGCAGCGACTGGGAATGGGCCTGGGAGGCCCACCAGGTCGGCGGGCCCTACCAGCCGCAGCCCGTGCCCGCCGGCCGGCGCGCGCTGGCCAACCTGGCGCTGGCGATGCTGTGCGTCGACGCCACCGCGCGCGGCGACGTGCTCTGGCAGGGCAAGGCCTACCAGCGCTTCAAAGATGCTGCCAACATGACCGACCGCCAGGGCGCGCTGTGGGCGCTGCTGGCCTCGCATTCGGAGATGGCCGACCTGGCGCTGCAGCGCTTCCACGACCTGTTCCGCGACGACCCGCTGGTCATCGACAAGTGGTTTGCCGCGCAGGCCAGCACGCCCGAACGCGACGGCCGCGTGTTCGCGCGCTGCAAGGCCCTGCTCAAGCACCCGGACTTCACGTTGCACAACCCGAACCGCGCGCGCAGCCTGGTGCGCACGCTGTGCGGCGACAACCCTTCGGCCTTCCACCGCGCCGACGCGGCCGGCTACGTGTTCTGGGCCGAACGTGTGCTCGAGCTCGACGCCTTCAACCCGCAACTGGCCTCGCGCGTGGCCCGTGCGCTGGACCGCTGGGCCAAGCTGGCCGAGCCCTACCGCAGCGCGGCGCGCGAAGCGGTCGCCCGCGTGGCGGCGCGCCCCGACCTGTCGAACGACGTGCGTGAGGTGGTCACGCGAGCCCTGGAGTCCTGACATGTTGAACCCCCAAGCTCACTCCGTTCACTGCCCCCCGAGGGGGCGCTCAGTGCCCTTCGGGCGGCCGGGCGGGCACTGAGATGGCGAAACGAATCAGCCTGACGCAGTACCTGGTCGAGCAGCAGCGCGAGCATGGCCACATCCCGGCCGAGCTGCGCCTGCTCATCGAGGTGGTCGCGCGTGCCTGCAAGACCATCGCGATCTCGGTCAACAAGGGTGCGCTCGGCGAGGTGCTCGGCTCGGCGCAGACCGAGAACGTGCAGGGCGAGATCCAGAAGAAGCTCGACATCATCTCCAACGAGGTGCTGATCGAGGCCAACGAATGGGGTGGCCACCTCGCAGCGATGGCCAGCGAGGAGATGGACTCCATCCACGTCGTGCCCAACCGCTACCCGCAGGGTGAGTACCTGCTGCTGTTCGACCCGCTGGACGGCTCGAGCAACATCGACGTCAACGTCAGCATCGGCACCATCTTCTCGGTGCTGCGCAAGGTCGGGCACCACCGCGGCGTCAGCGAGCAGGATTTCCTGCAGGCCGGGCGTGCGCAGGCCGCCGCCGGCTACTGCGTCTACGGCCCGCAGACCATGCTGGTGCTGACGGTCGGCGAAGGCGTCGCGATGTTCACGCTGGATCGCGAGATGGGCTCCTGGGTGCTGACCACCGACCAGGTGCAGATCCCGGCCGACACCAGGGAGTTCGCGGTCAACATGAGCAACATGCGCCACTGGGCCCCGCCGGTGACGCGCTACATCGACGAGTGCCTGGCCGGCAAGGAAGGCCCGCGCGGCAAGGACTTCAACATGCGCTGGGTGGCCAGCATGGTGGCCGACGTGCACCGCATCCTGACCCGCGGCGGCGTGTTCATGTACCCCTGGGACAAGCGCGAGCCCGACAAGCCCGGCAAGCTGCGCCTCCTCTACGAGGCCAACCCGATGAGCTTCCTGATCGAGCAGGCCGGCGGCATGGCCACCAACGGCTCGCAGCGCATCCTCGACATCGTGCCGGGCAAGCTGCACGAACGTGTCAGCGTGATGCTCGGCTCGAAGAACGAGGTCGAGCGCATCACCACCTACCACGCCGAGCAGGCCTGATGGGCCAGCTCTACCTGGTACGGCACGGCCAGGCCTCGTTCGGCAGCGACGACTACGACCGCCTGAGCGAGCTCGGCCGGCGCCAGTGCGTGCGCCTGGGCGAGTACTTCCACGAGAACGGCATCGTCTTCGAGGCCGCGTTGACCGGCACGCTGAAGCGCCAGGTCGACTCGCTGGCCGGCATCGCGCAGGGCATGCAGATGGCCCCCGAGGCGCAGGCCTGGCCGGGTCTGAACGAGTACGACAGCGACGCGCTGGTGGCGGCGCTGAACCCTGGCCCGCTGCCACCGCTGAGTTCGCCCGACGGCGCCCGCGCGCACTTCCGCCTGCTGCGCGAGGGGCTGCAGGCCTGGATGGACGGCCGCACGCAGCCCGTGGGCATGCCGCGCCATGCCGACTTCGTCGCCGGCATCCGCGAGGCGCTCGACCATGTGCGCGCCAGCCACGAGGGCGCGGTGCTGATCGTCTCCAGCGGCGGGCCGATCGCCACCGCGGTGGCCGACGTGCTCGGCGCACCGAGTCCGACCGCCATCGAGCTGAACCTGCGCATCCGCAACAGCGCGGTCACCGAGTTCGTCTTCAGCCCGAAGCGCCACTCGCTGCTCAGCTTCAACACCCTGCCCCACCTGATGGGGCCGGAACGGGCGGGCTGGATCACCTACAGCTGAGCCTGGCTATAATGGCGAGTTCACGCCGGTGTAGCTCAGTTGGTAGAGCAGCGCATTCGTAATGCGAAGGTCGGGAGTTCGACTCTCTTCACCGGCACCACTTGAAGCAGGAAGGGCAACCCAGGGGGTTGCCCTTCTCGCTTTGGGCCTTCCGTTCGAAGGCCCGACGCGGGCAGTGCTCCGTGCTTCCCCGCTCACCCGATCCAGAAGTCCGCGGCCGTGACGGTCGTACCGACGGTGACGGTGGCGAACAGCACCCGGGCGCCGGCCCCGCTGCCGTCGGCGTCGTAGAAGATCTGGCCGCTGTCGGTGTCGTACAGCAGGTAGTCGTTGGCATCGACGGCCGTGCCGCTGGTGCTGGCACGGAAGTTGGCCGCGCTGATCGCGCCGGTGGCGGCGAACTGCGTGAACACCGCGTTCTCGAGCAGGAAACGGTCGTCGACCGAGTTGAAGTCGCCGATGCGGTCGACGTTGCTCGACGCGCTGAGCGCGTTGCGGAAGTAGAAGGTGTCCGCGCCCGCCCCACCCACCAGCGAGTCGTTGCCGACGTTGCCGTTGAGGATGTCGTTGCCCGCGCCACCACCCAGGGTGTCGTTGCCGGCGCCCCCGTTCAGCGAGTTCGCCGCGGCGTTGCCGGTGATGGCGTTGGCCAGTGCATTGCCGACACCATTGATGGCACTCGAGCCGCCCAGCGCCAGACGCTCCAGGTTGGCACCGAGCGTCCAGGTCACCGTGCTGCGCACCGTGTCGATTTCGCTGGCGGTGATGGTCGTCTCGCTGACGACGTCGCTGGCGCTGTTGACGACATAGGTGTCGTTGCCCAGACCGCCGACCAGCGAGTCGTTGCCCGTGCTGCCGGTCAGCGTGTCGTTGCCGGATCCACCCTTGATCGTGTCGTTGCCGCTGCCCCCGGAGATCGAGTTGGCGCCCGCGGTGCCGGTCAGGCTGTCGTTGCCAGCGCCGGAGATCAGGTTCTCCATCTGGGTGAAGCTCTCGCCGGCGAAGTTGGTCAGCCCGGTGGTCAGGTTGACGACGTAGTCGCCGCTGAACGCCGTCGTGTTCAGCGTGTCCACGCCCGTGCCACCGACGATGGTCTCGGGTGTGCCGAGCACGGCGAAGATCAGGTCGTTGCCGGCGCCACCGAGCGCGGTGTCGGCGCCGCCGGCGCCGTTGATCGTGTCGTTGCCGGCGCCGCCAGAGATCGAGTTGGCGCCAGCCGTGCCGATCAGGCTGTCGTTGCCCACGCCGGAGATCAGGTTCTCCATCTCGGTGAAGCTCTCGCCGACGAAGTTGGTCAAGCCGGTGGCGAGATTGACGACGTAGTCACCCGTGAAGGCCGTCGTGTCCAGCGTGTCGATGCCGGTACCGCCGACGATGGTCTCGGGCGTGCCGAGCACCGCGAAGATCAGGTCGTTGCCTGCGCCGCCGAGCGCGGTATCCGAACCACCGGCACCATTGATCGTGTCGTTGCCGTCACCGCCAGAGATCGAGTTGGCGCCGCTGGTTCCCGTCAGGCTGTCGTTGCCGACGCCGGAGATCAGGTTCTCCATCTCGGTGAAGCTCTCGCCGGCAAAGTTGGTCAAGCCGGTGGTCAGGTTGACGACGTAGTTGCCAGTGAACGCGGTCGTGTCCAGCGTGTCGTTGCCCGTGCCACCGACGATGGTCTCCGGCGTGCCGAGCACCGCGAAGATCAGGTCGTTGCCTGCGCCGCCGAGTGCGGTGTCCGACCCACCCGCGCCGTTGATCGTGTCGTTGCCGTCACCGCCGGCAATCGAGTTGGCGCCACTGGTTCCCGTCAGGCTGTCGTTGCCCGCGCCAGAGATCAGGTTCTCCATCTCGGTGAAGGTCTCGCCGGCGAAGTTGGTCAAGCCGGTGGCCAGGTTGACGACATAGTCGCCCGAGAAGGCAGCGGTGTTCAGCGTGTCGTTGCCCGTGCCGCCGACGATGGTCTCGGGTGTACCGAGCACCGCGAAGATCAGGTCGTTGCCTGCGCCGCCGAGTGCGGTGTCCGACCCACCCGCACCGTTGATCGTGTCGTTGCCGTCGCCGCCGGAGATCGAGTTGGCGCCGCTGGTTCCCGTCAGGCTGTCGTTGCCGACGCCGGAGATCAGGTTCTCCATCTCGGTGAAGCTCTCGCCGGCGAAGTTGGTCAGCCCGGTGGCGAGATTGACGACGTAGTCGCCGCTGAAAGCCGTCGTGTCCAGCGTGTCGATGCCGGTACCGCCGACGATGGTCTCGGGCGTGCCGAGCACCGCGAAGATCAGGTCGTTGCCCGCGCCGCCGAACGCGGTGTCGGAACCACCGCCGCCGTTCAGCGTGTCGTTGCCGTCGCCACCCTGGAGCAGGTCGTTGCCCGTGCCGCCGTTGATCGAGTCGTTTCCGCCAGCGCCGTTCAGCGTGTCGTTGCCGCCCAGCCCGTTGATCACGTCCGCATCGGCCGTGCCGGTGAGGTTGTTCGCGTTGCCGTCCCCGTTGATGATGGCCATGAGACTTCTCCCGGTTGCGTCAGCACGCCGCCCGGCGTGCTTCTCGATGTGCAGAGGAGCGAAGTGTCGACCTGACACGGTCGCCTGCGGGCCCCCTAGTGTTGGGCTTCGCCATGCCCGATTTAGGGGGCCTGCACACCACGAGATGACCCCTTCGGTGGCGGGCGAGGAGGCGCGTCCCAGGCCGGCACGACGACTCTCGTCTTTTCAAGTGAGGACTTAGGGAGGACTGGGCATTCGCGGGGCCAGATCGCGGGATGGGGTCGTGGCGTTCAGGCTCGTAAGTTCGGCGCTCCTTCCCGGCTTCGGAGGCCTCGCCATGAGCCTGCTCGTCATCGACTACACCCTCGCCTCGCTCACGCCGAACAATCCCGACGGCACGCAGCCAGCCACGGTCACCGGCTGCACGGTGGGCGCCGGCCCCGGCGCCACCACGCTGGGCAACTACCCGCAGGCGCTGGCCTTCGGCGCCGGCGCCTCGCTGACGACCCCGCTGCCGCTGGCCGCGCTGAACCGCGTCAAGTTCGCCGTGCGCACGGTGTTCAAGGTCGACACGAAGCCGCTGGCGCGGCAGGCGCTGGTGGCCTCGAGTGCACTGCCGCTGAGCCTGGCGGTCGAACCCGGCAGCGGCAGCAGCGACTTCCATCTCGTGGCGGGCGTGACGCTGGCCGCGGCCAAGGCCGGGTCGGCCTCGACGCAGTTCCTGCTCGACCTGAAGCTGGGCCAGTGGTACGCCGCTGACCTGGTCTACGACACCGACACACTGGGCCTGTTCGTCGACGGCGTGATCCGCTCGGTGCGCGCCTACCCGGCCGGCACGCTGAAGGCCGCCAACGGCGACCTGCTGCGGGCCGGCGTCGCGGCCGACGGGCTCGGCGAACACTTCGTCGGCAGCCTGGCGGCCTTGCAGTTGCACGCCGACATCCCGATCGAACTGGAGGCGCAGATCGACGAGCGCCGCTCGCACCCGCAATGGTTCCTGACCTACAAGGAAGAAGAGATCCGGCCGACGCTGGACTTCGGCCCGCCGACCGCCGTCTACCAGTACGACCTGCCGAGCGGCGCCTGGGTGCAGCCGTTCGCGGCCGGCACGCTGATGTATGCCGATGCGATCGGCCACGCCTTCGAACTGCACGGAGCGATCCGCCAGGCCTACTGGGCGCTGCCCAACCGTGCCGAACTCGGCCACCCGATCAGCGACGAGATCGACACCGCGCGCAACGGCGGCCGCAAGAACCTGTTCAGCCGCGGCGGCCTGTACTGGTCGCCGGCCACCGGCGCGCAGCCGGTGAGCGACCAGCTGTGGGTGGACTACGAAGGCGGCGGCGAGTCCGCCCGGCTGGGCCTGCCGCTGGCTGCGGCCGAGCCGGTCGCCGGCGGCCTGCGCCAGCGCTTCCAGGGCGGCCACATGTACCACCGCCGCGGCCAGCCGCGGGCCTTCGAGGTGCACGGGGCGATCCTCGCGAAATACCTGGGCACCGGCGAGGTCGGTACCTGGGGCTTCCCGGTCAGTGACGAGGGCGACCTGCGCGACGGCACCAAGGCCATCGGCCGCGTCAGCGAGTTCGAGGGCTGCACGATCTACTGGAGCGCCGGCAGCGGCGCCTTCGAGGTGCACGGCGACATCCGCGCCACCTACCGCGGCCGCGGCGGACCTTCGGGCAGCCTCGGCTTCCCGACCAGCGACGAGGGCGACGTGCCCGGCGCCGGCGGCGCGCGCTTCAACACCTTCCAGCACGGCAGCATCGTCTGGTTCGGCAGCATGGGAGAGACCTATGTCTGCCAGGCCTTCGACATCAACATCGGCCGCATCGACAGCAAGGAGTCGGAGGGCTGGGGCCGCGGCCAGAACGACGTCTACGTCCACCTGGGCGTCGAGGACAACGGCCACGTGATCCACGCCGAGCGCATCCCCGGCGGCGGCGACTCCGACGGCCACAACGTCTTCAACATCAACCGGCCGCTGAACCTCGGGCCGCAGGGCATCGTGCCCAACCGGACGAACTGCATCATCAAGCTGCGCATGGACATCTGGGACAGCGACTGGCCGGACGACGACGACCATCTCGGCTTCTACGAGCATGTGCTGGAGATGGCCAACGCCTGGGGCCTGCGCGGCAACCGCGCCGGCCTGTTCAACAGCGGCGGCTTCGACAACATCAACAGCATCACCTGGTCGGTGTCGCCGCGCATCAACGAGGCGCTGCTCGACGACAACCAGCGGTGGTGGGGCGTCAAGAACCGCGGCACCGACCCGCTGAGCTGGGCCCAGTACGCCGCCGCCTTCAGCGACGTCGACAGCGACACCGAGTGGTGGGACCCGACCGACTGGCTGGCCGCGCTGTTCTACGAAGCCGCGGTCAAGGGCCTGGCCAAGAACGGCAACTGCTTCGGCATGTCGCTGGAGGCGATCTACAGCTACAAGCACCGCAGCATCCTGCGCCTGCCACTCGATCGTTTCTCCGACGCCGCCAACCTGTGGGAGTCGGTGCGCGGCGAGTTCAACATCAAGCACCAGTACCAGGTCGGCGCGCCGGCCATCTGGTGGTTCGTCGGCCAGTTCCTGTCCGGCCAGACGCACGACCCGGTCGAGGTCTTCCGCAGCACCCGCGACGCCCATGCGCGCGGCATGGACCCGGTGCTGTGCATTGCGCAGAACTACGACTTCAGCGGCAAGCCGCACTGCATCCTGCCGGTGGGCTGGGACGACAGCAGCAAGCCCTGGCGCCTGTGGGTGCACGACCCCAACTACCCGGCGCCGCAGACACCGGCGCTGCGTGCCGTGCTGGTCGACCCCGATGCCAACACCTTCAGCTACGACGGCGGCAACACCTACTCCGGCGGCGCCTGGTCGGGCGGGCGCATGCACTACATGCCCTACTCGGTGGTCTGCGAGCAGCCGCGCACGCCGATCTTCGAGGCACTGATGCTGCTGCTCAGCGGCGTCATCCTGATCGTCGGCGACGACGGAGAAACGCTGAGCCTCACCGACGAGAACGGCGTCGACCTCGACGCCTTCGGCGCCGACGCGGTGGCGAGGCTGAAGGCCGGGCAGTCGGTGGCGCACAAGTTCGTCTCGGTGAAGGGCTTCGACGCGCACACCGAGAACTGCGCGGTCGAACGCCATGGCGACAGGCCCGAGGTGCAGGTGATCGACCGGCCACGCCGGCCGCAGGGCATCGTCGGCGCCGAGCTGTACCTGCGCTCGAACCCGAAGCCGGTGTCGCGCTACACGCCGCCGGACCGCCGCGGCGGCACCGACTGGACGCGGCTGACGCTGCGCGAGTACCTGTGCCAGTGGGCGCCGGCGCGCATCCGCCGTGCGATCGAGGCGAACGAGTCCTTTGTTGCCGCCAACGAAGGGCGGCTGATGATCCACCTGATGCAAGGCACGCGGGCACAGCAGGCCGGCCTGGCCGGTGCCGCCGCGGCGGCCGTCGCGCCGGGCCTGCAGGGCCTGGCGCCGCTGCCGCGCGCGTCGGGCAACTTCGTGCACACGCTGCGCGGCCTGCGCCGCGGCGAGTTGCGCTACGCCTTCAAGCAGGGCCTGACCGAAGTGATGATCGGCGGCGAGTCGCAGGCCGGCGACCTGCACACGCTGGAGGTGCGCGACCTCGGCACGCACACCAGCACGGTCAAGCTGCAGTCCAGCCGCGACAAGTCGGTCAGCCTGGTGGTGCACAGCCGCCTCGGCGTCGGCCGCGACCAGTTGCGCCTGCAGCTCGACGGCCTGGCGCTGAGCGCCGGCCAGGCGCTCAGCCTGAACATCCGCCCCGGCCTGGGCGGCGTGGACCTGGTCGGTGCCGGCAAGATCAGCACGCGCGCCACGCTCGAAGTGGTGCGCCGCGGCGTGCGCTACCAGGGCCGCTTCGACCTCGCCTCGGAGCAGGGCCTGCGCGTGCTGCCGTCGACCTTCATCACCAGCCAGGCGCTGAAGGTGGCGCAGATCGACCAGCTGTTCGGTGAGTCGCTGAAGACGATGCAGGTGAAGAGCCTCTAGGCGCCGTTGTCTTCGCGCGGCGCAAGCAGCGCGGGACGTTCACTCGCCGGGGCGTCCCGCCTCAAGCCGGTGCGCGACCGGCCGATATGGCGTGGATGAGCGAAAGTTTGTACCTCGCCACGCGCCACGACCCGGTGCTGGTCGCCGCGTCGCTGCTGGTCGCGATGTTCGCGTCGTTCGTGACCCTGGACCTGGCCCGCCGCGTCCGCGATTGCGCCGACGGCCAGCGCCGCTGGTGGTGGAGCGGCGGCTCGGTCACCATGGGCACGGGCGTCTGGGCGATGCACTTCGTCGGCATGCTCGGTTTCGACGCCGGCATGGCGCTGGGCTACCACTGGGGCCCGACGCTGCTGAGCTGGCTTGCCGCGATCGGCGCCGCCGCCGTAGCGCTGGGCATCGCCCGCCGTGAGCGCCTGAGCACCGGCGTGCTGCTCGGCGGCAGCACCAGCATGGCCGTCGGCATCTGCACGATGCACTACCTGGGCATGGCGGCGCTGGACCTGGCGCCGGGCATCGTCTGGCACATGCCGACGGTGGCCGCTTCGGTGGCCATTGCCTGGCTCGCCTCCGCTGCGGCACTGGCCATCTTCTTCCGCCTTCATGACCAGCAGGGCAGCGTCCGGCTGCGCCTGCAGCTGCTGGCCGCCGTCGTGATGGGCTGTGCCATCGGCGGCATGCACTACACCGCGATGGCCGCTGCGCAGTTGCCGGTCGGCACGGTCTGCCGCAGCGCCGATGCGCTCGCTGGCCAGCCACTGGCCGTGATCGTCGTCACCGCGACGCTGCTGATGCTCGGCGGCGCGCTGGTGCTCTCGATCAACGATGCGATGGCGCGCGCCCGCGAGGCGCAGCTGGCCGACTCGCTGCGCCGCGCCAACGTCGATCTGCGCGAGGCCAACGAGGCCTTGCAGCGACGCGCCTTCGAGGACGCGCTGACCGGCCTGCCCAACCGGGCCTTGTTCAACGACCGACTGCACCACGCCGCGGCACGCATCGCCCGCCATGGCGGCAACGGCAGCGGCAACGGCGGCGCCACCGAGCACCTGGCGGTGCTGTTCATCGACCTCGATGGCTTCAAGCCCGTCAACGATTCGTTCGGCCACGAGCATGGCGACGCGGTGCTGCGCGAGGTCGGCAGCCGCCTGCTGGTGACCGTGCGCGACAGCGACACGCTGGCGCGCCTGGGCGGCGACGAATTCGTCGCGATGATCGAGGCCCGCGACGCCGAGGCCGCGGCGATCTCGCTGGCACAACGCATCCTCGAGGCGATGCGCAGGCCGTTCAGGCTCGGCAGCAACGAGGTCTCGCTGTCCTGCTCGATCGGCGTGGCCGTCTATCCCGACCACAGCGACGCCGGCCACCGGCTGCTGGCCTGTGCCGACGCCGCCATGTACGCGGCCAAGCGCTCCGGTGGCGGCACCTGCGTGGTCTACGAAGCGAGCATGGCCGGCGATGCTGCCGAGCAGGTGATGCTGCAGCAGGCGCTGCGCCAGGCCGTCGAGCGCGACGAGCTGATGCTGTACTACCAGCCCAAGATCGACGCCCGCAGCGGCCGCGTGCACGGGCTGGAGGCGTTGCTGCGCTGGCGCCACCCGGAACGCGGCATCGTCAGCCCGGCGGTGTTCGTGCCGCTGGCCGAACGCTTCGGCTTCATCAGCGCGATCGGCAACTGGGTGATCGACGAGGCCTGCGCCCAGCTGGCGCGCTGGCACGACCAGGGGCTGCGCTGCCGCGTCGCGATCAACCTGTCGCCCTACCAGCTGCGCAACGCCGACCTGCCGGTGCGCATCCGCGATGCGCTCGAGCGCAACAACCTGCACCCGTCGCAACTCGTCTGCGAGATCACCGAGACCGCGATGATGGAAAACCTGCATGGCGAGCGCAGCGTGCTCGACCACATCGCCGCGCTCGGCGTGCGCCTGTCGATCGACGACTTCGGCACCGGCTACTCCAGCCTGGCGCACCTGCGCAACATCCCGGCGCGGCAGATCAAGATCGATCGCAGCTTCGTGACCGACCTGACCGCCAACGACGGTGCGCAGGCCGTGCTCGATGCCGTCGTGCGCCTGGCGCATGCGCTGCGCATGGAAGTCGTCGCCGAAGGCGTCGAGACCGACGAACAGCGTTCGACGCTGGTGCGGCTCGGCTGCGACATCCTGCAGGGTTACATGATCTCGCGGCCGATGCCGGCCGAGGCGGTACCGCAGTGGCTGGACGCGCTGGAACAGCCGGAGTTCGCCGCCACCAGCGTCTAGCGGCGCCCCGGCGCCGGCTCAGACGATGACGAAGTCGGCCGCCGTCAGCGCCAGCCCCGTGCCCACCGTCGCGAACAGGATCGCCGCACCGGTGCCGTTGCCGTCGGCGTCGTAGTAGAGCTGGCCCTTCGCCGAGTTGTAGACGATGCGGTCGCTGGCATCGGCCGCCGCCGCGCCACTGTGGAAGGCCGCGGCGTTCAGCACCCCGAGCGGCCCGGCGGCGCCGAAGATCGCGTCGTCCAGCGAGATGCGGTCGGACACCACCGAGAAGTCGGTGATGCGGTCGACGTTGCCGCTCGCGCTCAGTGCCGTGCTGAAGCGGAAGTCGTCGGCGCCCAGGCCACCGGTCAGCGTGTCGTTGCCGGCGAGGCCGTTGATGATGTTCGCCGCGCCATTGCCGACGATCACGTTGGCCAGCGAGTTGCCGGAGCCGTTGATCGCCGCGCTGCCCGACAGCGTCAGGCGTTCGATGCTGTTGCCCAGGCCGCGGCTGACCAGCGAGATCACGGTGTCGGTGCCACCGGCGGCGCCGGCCACCGACTCGCTGGTCACGTCGGTGGACACGTCGACGCGGTAGACGTCGCTGCCGGTACCACCTTCCATCGTGTCGGCGCCGGTGCCGCCGTCGAGCACGTCGTTGCCGAACTCGCCACGCAGCAGGTCGTTGCCGGCGCCGCCGAGCAGGCTGTCGTTGTCGGTGAAGCCGCTGCTGCGGTTGACGGTGTTGACCTGCGCCGTGCTGTCGCCGCCGTTGAAGCCGAACAGCAGGTCCGCACCGGTGCCGCCGGAGAGCGTGTCGTTGCCGTAGTAGCCCTGCAGGTTCTGGTAGCCGGTGGTGCCGGTGATCAGGTCGTTGCCGGCGCCGCCGCGCAGCGAGAAGGTGCCGCTGAACGTGACGTGGCCATAACCGCCGTCGGTCAGGCCGTAGTCGGCTCCGCCTGCCGCGGCCGAGCTGAAGCTGGCGACGATCGACGGCGACGGGCCGCTCAGCGTCTCGATCAGGATTTGCTGGAACGAGACCCGCGTCGCGCCGTTGCCGAGCACCACGTCGTCGCCGGCGGTCGGGCGGTACTCGTTGAAGGCGAGCGACGCGGTGGTCTCGCCGAGCGGCCGGTAGATCACCGCATCGCCGGCGTTGGCCGAGGCCGCCGCCGCGTTCGTCAGCGTGAAGCCGCGCGCGTCGTAGACGTCGTCGACATAGGTGCCGGTGATCGACTCGATGCCGCGCAGCGTGTCGCTGCCGGTCAGCAGCAGGTCGCCGGTGACCAGGCCGCTGGCCAGGTTCACGTTGACGCCGATGCTCTGCCCCGACAGGTTGTATTCGGCGCGGTCGACACCGGTGCCGCCGTTGATCGAGTCGTTGCCGCCGCCGCCGCGGAACATCTCGAAGCCTTCGTCGGTGGACAGCGTGCTGAGCGAGCCGGTGACCGAACTCGTCAGGCTGTTCACCCGGCTGCCGCCGACCAGCGTGTCGTTGCCCGAGCCCGCGCGGATGCCCTCCACGCCCGAGACCAGGTCGTTGCCCGGGCCGGTGCCCGGCGCGTAGGCTCCGGCATTGACGATCACCCGCGCCGCGCCCGACGCACCACCCTGCAGGCCGAGGTTCACCGACAGCGCGACGGTGCTGCTGCCGTAGTTCAGCACCGTGCCGCCGTTGCCGACGACGGTGTCGTCGCCGGCGCCGGGCGCGAAGACGTTGAAGTCCTCGCCGAAGGAACTGCGGTTGGTCGACCCGCCGCCGAAGCCGGTGGCCACGTAGGTGTCGGCGAAGCCGGTGCCGTAGACGAACTCGATCTCGCGCAAGGTGTCGGTACCGACCGAGGCGTTGCCGCTGACCGTGCCGGCGGCCAGGTCGACGCTGATCGCCGCCGTGGCGTTCTCGTACAGCGCGCCGTCGTAGCCGCCGCGGCCGTTGATCGTGTCGTTGCCGGCATTGCCGCGGAACTGGTCGAAGTCCCAGGTCTGGCGACCGCTGAACGTGTCGTTGCCGTCGGTGCCGATGACGCCGTCCGCACCGACCAGCGTGTCGACTCCGAGCGCGAGTCCGGCAGGGCCGGTCTTGGTGACCCTGCCTGAGGCCAGGTCGACGACGATGCGCACGTCGCCGGCGGCATAGCCGTTCTGCGCCGCCAGGCTGTCGTAGGCCACGTTGTCGAAGTCGAAGGCGGTGAACCCGGAGCGCCAGTAGGCGGCGCTGCTGGTCAGGCCGGCCTGGATCAGGTCGTTGCCGCGTGTGGCGACGATGCTGTCGGCGCCCAGGCCGGCGAAGTAGGTGTCGTCGCCGGCGGTACCCGTGTTGAGCAGGTCGCTGCCGTTGGTGCCGAGAATGAGCGCCATGCGGTGTGTCTCCGGTCGTGTGGTGCTGGGAACGCGGCAATCTAGCGGGGCACGCAATCGGCGCACATCCCAAGGACCGGAAGCACCACAGCGGCGCGCCACGGCGCGGTTGACCGCCCGGCGGCCTCGGTACAAGCTGCGCACAGGCAGCGCGGCATGGACGTCACGAACGGCAAGCTCCTCTTCATCCTCCTGGTGGCTACGCTGCTCGCGGCCGCCGGCGCGCTGGCGATCGCCTGGCGCTATCGCAGCGCGATGCGGCGGCTGATGAGCGCCGCTGCGCCACCCTCTGCCGCGAGCACGATCGCACCGCGGCCGCCGACCGTGTCCGCGCCGCCGCTTCCGCTGGGCTGGCGCGACAACCGCCGCGCCGGGCTGCACATCGCGCTGTGGCTGGTGCTGCTGTCGGTGCTGCTGTCGGTGAGCGGCGCCGCGCTGTTCCTCGGCGTGGCGATGCCCGACGAAGGCCTGCTGACGCCGATGCGCCTGCTGACGCTGGCTGCGCTCAACCTGTGGCCGGTGATCCCGGCGCTGGGCCTGCTGTGGCGCTGGTCGCGCTGGCGCGTGGCGGGCGCCCTGCTGCTGTGGTTCGCCGCCAGCGTCGCGCTGGTCGCCTGGCGGTCGATCACGCCGCAGCCGCTGCCCACGCTGCTGTTCTACGTGGCCAGCGAGATCGGCGTGCCGATGCTGCTGATCGGCTCGCTGTGCCTGGGCGGCGCGACACGCGCGGTGGCACCCTGGCTGCTGCCGCTGCTGATGCTGCTGGTCGGTGCCTCCATCGCCGGCACCGACACGCTGGCCTGGATGGTCGAGCAGCGGCCGCAATGGCTGCAGCGGCTGCCGGCCGAGTTGCCGGCCGAACTGGTGATGGCCACCTTCGTGCTGCTTCCCTGGTTGCTCGCCTGGTGGCCGGCGAAGTGGCTGGGCCGCGCACTGGCCCGCGCCTATGCGCGCCACTGGCTGTCGGAGCTGATGGTGCTGTTCACCGCGGTGTGGGGCATCGTGCAGTTGCTGCGCGTGCTCGGCGCCTGGGGCGACATGGGCGCCGCCGCGCTGGTGCTGCTCGCACCGCTGGCCTGGATCCCGCTGGTGATGGCCTTCGCCGCGCGGCTGGCGCAGCCTGCAGGCCGGCCGCCGACCTTGCTGGTGCTGCGCGTGTTCCAGCGCGACGCGCAGGTGCAGGCGTTGTTCGACGACGTGGTCGAACGCTGGCGCGCGACCGGCAACACGCTGCTGATCGCCGGCACCGACCTGGTCGAGCGCACGCTCGACGCCGGCGACATCTTCGGCTTCCTCGACGGCCGCCTCGCCGAACGTTTCGTGCTGCAGCCGTCGCAGCTGGCAGCGCGCATCGCCGCTTTCGACCTCGCGCCCGATGCCGAGGGCCGCTACCGCATCAACGAGGTCTACTGCCACGACAGCACCTGGCAGCAGGCGCTCGATGCGCTGGTGGCGGCCAGCGACGTGGTGCTGATGGACCTGCGCAGCTTCAAGGCGCACAACCGCGGCTGCCGCCACGAGCTGGGCGTGCTGGCACGCGCGCCGCGGCTGGCGCGCGTCGTCGTGCTGACCGACGGCGACACGGCGCTGGCCGAGGCGCGCGGCGATGCGGCGGCGGCACCGGCGGGCCGCTTCGTCTGGGTCGACGGGTCGCGCATCGATGCCGGCAAGCGGCGCGAGCTGCTGCGTGCGCTGTTCGTCGCCGATACTGCGGCCAGCCCCCTGCCCGCCGCCTGATGCCGCCCACCCCGCCGACCAAGGCCGCCGACCTGCGCGGCGCCGCCCGCCTGGCCACCGATGCCACCGCCGGCCTGACCAGCCTGGTCGAGGCGATGCACGAGCGCATCGCCCGCCTGCCGGGCTCCAGCGCCACGCTCGACGGCCGCACCGGCGGCATCAGCGGGCTGGTCTACCAGACCATCCGCGGCGTCACGCGCGTCGCCGGCGGCAGCCTCGAGGCGCTGCTCGGCTGGCTCGGCCCGGCCCTGGGGCGGTACGACGACGGGCGCGAACGCGATGCCATCGTCGCCGCGCTCAACGGCGTGCTCGGCGACTACCTGGTGGCCAGCGGCAACCCGCTGGCCACGACGATGGAACTGCGCCACGGCGGCGCGGCCCTGCCGCTCGAACGCGAGGCGCTGGCCGCTGCACTGCCCGCGGCCGGCGGCCGGCTGCTGGTGCTGGTGCACGGCCTGTGCATGAACGACCAGCAATGGCAACGCGACGGCCACGACCACGGTGCGGCGCTGGCCCGCGAGCTCGGCTGGACGCCGGTCTACCTGCGCTACAACAGCGGCCTGCACATCTCGATCAACGGCCAGGCCTTCGCACAGCTGATGCAGTCGCTGGTCGCAGCCTGGCCGCAGCCCTTGCAGCGGCTGGCGATCGTCGGCCACAGCATGGGCGGGCTGGTGGCGCGCAGCGCGCTGCACCATGCGGTGCAGTCGCAGAGGCCCTGGGCAGAACAGCTCGGCGACCTGGTCTTCCTCGGCACGCCGCACCACGGCGCGCCGCTGGAGCGTGCCGGCCACTGGGTCGACCTGGTGCTCGGCGCCACGCCCTACGCTGCGCCGTTCGCGCGGCTGGGCCGGGTGCGCAGCGCCGGCATCACCGACCTGCGCCACGGCCTGCTGCTCGACGAGGACTGGGTCGGCCGCGACCGCTTCGCACGCGGCGGCGACCGCCGCCAGCCGGTACCGCTGCCCGAGGGCGTGCGCTGCTGCGCGGTGGCGGCCAGCCTCGGCGCGCAGGGCGGAACGATCAGCGAGAAGCTGCTCGGCGACGGCCTGGTGCCGCTGGACAGTGCCCTCGGCCGCCACGCCGACCCGTCGCGCACGCTGGCCTTCGCACCCGAACGACAATGGGTCGGCTACGGCATGAACCACCTCGACCTGCTGTCCAGCGCCGAGGTCTACGCCCGACTGAAGGAGTGGCTGGCATGAAGCGTTTCGTGTTGCTCGTCGCCCTGGTCGCCGCGACGGTGGCGCGGGCCGATGACGACCCGGCGAAGTACGTGCAGTTCGTCGAGGACAACGCGGCCAGCTGCGTGCAGCGCAACGGCGTGCAGATCCAGGTGCGCAGCACGCACCCGTCGCGGCGCATCAAGGTCTGGCTGGACCGCTACCACATGGGCGTGGGCACCGGCGACCGCTCGCGCTCCGAGCTGACGCCGGGCGCCGCGCCCGAGCCGCTGGGCTGCTCGCGCAGCGACGCCGGCAAGCAGGAGTGGCGCATCGTGCGCGCTGCCTTCGTCGACTAGCGCCTAGAAGCACTCCTGCTGCGGCATCTTCATGCGGCAGCTCCACTGGAAGCGCTCGGCGCCGTTCTTCATCGAGCGGCGGAAGGTGGCGGTCGCCTCGTGGGCGATCGCATCGGGCAGCGGCACGCTCGCCTCGGCACCGCTGCTGTTGGTGTAGAAGTTCAGGAAGCAGGTGCGCTCCGGCTCGCACAGCAGCTTGACCTGGCTCAGGTAGGCGTCGGCCTGCCTGGCCTGCGCAGCCGGCACGATGACGTAGCGCACCAGCCCTTGCTGGCCGGCCACCGGCCAGGCGTCCTGGGCGGCGACGGGCCCGGCGGCGAGCAGGGTGGCCAGGGCGATGGTGGCAGCGGTCTTCATGCCGCCATGGTAGGCCCTGCGCGCCTCGTGGGAAACGCGGATGCCACGCCCCCGGTGAAGGCGCACCATCGGCGCGTCGATGTCCCGTGTGCTCAAGGAGGCCCGCCATGGAGAAGAACACCAAGCCGCTGTCGCCCGCCGAACAGGCGCTGCGCGACGCCGCGCTCGAGTACCACCGCACGCCGGTGCGCGGCAAGATCGCGGTGACGCCGACCAAGCCGCTGTCCAACCAGCGCGACCTGTCGCTCGCCTACTCGCCCGGCGTGGCCTACGCCTGCCTGGCGATCGAGCAGGACCCGTCGCTGGCCGCCGAGTACACCTCGCGCGGCAACCTGGTCGGCGTGGTCACCAACGGCACCGCGGTGCTGGGCCTGGGCGACATCGGCCCGCTGGCCGGCAAGCCGGTGATGGAGGGCAAGGGCTGCCTGTTCCAGAAGTTCGCCGGCATCGACGTGTTCGACATCGAACTCGCCGAGAAGGACCCGGACAAGCTGGTCGAGATCATCGCCGCGCTGGAGCCGACGCTGGGCGGCGTCAACCTCGAAGACATCAAGGCGCCGGAATGCTTCCAGATCGAGAGGAAGCTGCGCGAGCGCATGAAGATCCCGGTCTTCCACGACGACCAGCACGGCACGGCGATCATCTCGGCGGCGGCGGTGATCAACGGGCTGGAGCTGGTCGGCAAGAAGATCGGCGCGGTCAAGCTCGCGGTGTCGGGCGCCGGCGCGGCGGCGATCGCCTGCCTGGACCTGCTGGTCGAGCTGGGCGTGAAGCGCGAGAACATCTACGTCTGCGATTCCAAGGGCGTGATCCACGACCGCCGCGAAGACAAGCTCGACGAATCGAAGAAGCGCTACCAGCAGAAGACGCCGGCGCGCACGCTGGCCGACGTGATGGTCAACGCCGATGTGGTGCTGGGCTGCTCGGCGGCCGGTGCGATCACGGCGGAGATGGTCAAGGCGATGGCGCCGCGGCCGATCATCCTGGCGCTGGCCAACCCCGAGCCGGAGATCCGCCCCGAGCTGGCGCGCGAAGCCCGGCCCGACTGCATCATCGCCACCGGCCGTTCGGACTACCCGAACCAGGTCAACAACGTGCTCTGCTTCCCGTACATCTTCCGTGGTGCGCTGGACTGCGGCGCGACACGCATCACCGAGGCGATGAAGGTGGCCTGCGTGCGCGAGATCGCCGAGCTGGCCAAGGCCGAGATCAGCGCCGAGGTGGCCTCGGCCTACTCGGGCCGCGAGTTGCGCTTCGGCGCCGACTACATCATCCCGACGCCGTTCGACTCGCGGCTGATCCTGCGCATCGCGCCGGCGGTGGCCAAAGCGGCGGCCGAGTCGGGTGTCGCGACGCGGCCGATCGCCGACCTGGAGGCCTACCGCCAGAGCCTGACCCGCTTCGTCACCCACACCGGCATGTTCATGCGGCCGGTGTTCGCGGCGGCGCGCGCCGAACCGAAGCGTGTCGCCTACGCCGAGGGCGAGGACGAACGGGTGCTGCGCGCGGTGCAGATCGCGCTCGACGAGAAGCTGGTCAAGCCGATCCTGATCGGCCGGCCGGCGGTGATCGCGGCGCGCATCGAACGCGCCGGGCTGCGCCTGGCCGCCGGTCGCGACTACGAGGTGGTCAACCCGGAAGACGATGCGCGCTTCCGCCAGTACTGGGAGGCCTATCACCGACTCAACGCGCGCAACGGCGTGACGCCGGACATGGCCAAGGCGACGGTGCGGCGCTCCAACACCACCATCGGCGCGCTGATGATCCACCTCGGCGACGCCGACGCGCTGCTGTGCGGCCTGGTCGGCCGTTTCGACGGCCACTTCGACCACGTCAAGGAGGTCATCGGCGCGGCCGAGGGCGCACGCTGCTACGCGACGATGAACGCGCTGATGCTGGACAAGCACACCCTCTTCATCGCCGACACCTTCGTCAACGACGACCCCAGCGCCGAGCAGCTGGCCGAGATCGCGGTGATGGCCGCCGAGGAGGTGCGCCGCTTTGGCGTACCGCCCAAGCTGGCCTTCGTCTCGCACTCGATGTACGGCAGCAGCCGGCGCGCCTCGGCCGTCAAGATGCGCGCCGCGCGCGAGCTGTTCGTGCAGCGTATGCCCGGCGTTCCGGCCGACGGCGAGCTGCAGGGCGACGCGGTGTTCAGCGAGGAGCTGCGCAGCGCGATCGTGCCCGACTCGTCGCTCAGCGGTGCCGCCAACGTGCTGATCCTGCCGAACCTCGACGCCGCCAACATCCTCTTCAACGTGCTGAAGATGACCGGCGGCAAGGGCGTGACGGTGGGGCCGATCCTGCTCGGCGTGAAGTCGCCGGTGCACATCCTGACGCCGGCGGCGACGGTGCGCCGCGTCGTCAACATGACGGCGCTGGCGGTGGCCGACGCCGGTGGCCGCGGCCGCGCCTGATCAGACCACGCGCAGCAGGGGCCGCTGCGCGGCCTGCACGCTGCCGCGGCCGGCGGCCTTGGCGGCGTAGCAGGCGGCATCGGCCTGGGCCAGCCAGTCGGCCGCGCCGGCCACGTCCTCGCTCAGCGAGGCCACGCCCAGGCAGGCGCCGACACGCAGTTCGTGCCCTTCCCAGTGCAGCACGATGGCACTGATCGCCTCGCGCACGTTCTCGGCGATGCGCAGCGCCGTCTCGTGCGGGCAGCGCTCGAGCAGCAGCGCAAACTCGTCGCCACCCAGCCGGGCCACCAGGTCGGTGGCGCGCAGCCGCGACGTGATCGCCGCGGCCACGGCCTTGAGCATCGCGTCGCCGGCGGCATGGCCGGCGCGGTCGTTGATGGGCTTGAAGTGGTCGAGGTCGATCATCACCACCTCGGCCGGCATCGAGCGTGGTCGTGCGTCGATCACACGCTCCAGCCGCTGGCCGAACAGCTTGCGGTTGGCCAGGCCGGTCAGCGTGTCGTGCGTGGCCGACCATTCGAGCTGCTCGCGCGCGGCGACCTGTTCGCTGATGTCGGCGAGCGACCAGATGGTGCCGGCCGCCAGGTCGCCGTCGGCCACCGGGCGACCGCGCAACTGGCCCCAGAAGCGCGAGCCGTCGGCGCGCAGCATCTGCCATTCACCGATGTAGGAACGGCCCTCGCCGAACGCCGCGCGGACCTGGGCCCCGAGCGACTGGTAGTCCTCGTTGGACGCGTAGATGCTGCTGGCCGGCTGGCCGAGCAGTTCGGCCTCCGCGCGGCCGAACAGCCGGCAGAACTCCTCGCTGACCAGTTCGAAGCGCTTGTCGCGCGTGAAGCAGATGCCCACCGGCGCCGCCGCCATCACCGAGCCGAGCTTGCGCAGCACCTCGGCGTTGAACGACTCGAGTTGGGCGCGTTCGGCGCCAACATGGCGCAGCACGCGCGACAGGCGCTCGATCTCGCCGCCGGCGCGCGGCCAGCCTTCGTGCACACCCAGCGAGCCGTCGAACAGATGCTGTGCACGTTCGGCCAGCCGGTCCAGCGGCCGCAGCAGCCACGACACGATGGCCAGGATGACCAGCGACAGCAGCGCGACCAGGCCGGCCGCGGCAAGCAGCGCCTCGCGGCGTGCGGCGTGCAGCGGCTCGAGCAGTTCGCGTTCCGGCATCGCGCGCCACACCAGCCAGTCTGGCCCGGCGACTCCGGCCACGCTGACCACCTCGCCCGTCTGGCGCAGCAGCAGGCCGGACGGTTCCACCGGGCTGCCGCTGCCCACCCATTCCGCATGGGCCTCGCCCAGGCGTGCTTCGCTGACCACCGGCTGCAGCAGGTTGCGCCGCAACGGGTGCGCGAGCAGCCGGCCCTGTGCGTCGGTCACCACCGTCAACGAGGTCTCGATGCCGTCCGAGACACCCGCCACATCGCCGAGCAGGTCTCGGCTGGCCAGCCGCAGCGCGCCACCGAGCACACCGTAGACCACGCCGTCGCGGGCCAGCGGATGCACGAACACGATGACCGGCTCGCCCGACACCCGCCCGGGCACCGGCTCGGAGACGACCGGCCGCGCCTCGCGGACGACACGCTGGAAATAGTCGCGGTCGGCAAGATTGATGTCGGGCACGCGCACGCCGGCATCGTCGGCATAGGCGGCCATGCGGCCGTCGGCCGCGGCGACGAAGATGTTGGAGAACAAGGCGCGCAGCAGCGGCTTGTTGTCGAGGAAGGACTTCAGCCGTGCGGCGTCCTTCAGCATCGCCGCGTCGACCTGGTCACCGCTGGCGCGCAGCGCGCGCTGGCGCTCGACCACCCGGTCGGAGAGCAGGCCGGCGGTGTGCACGACCTCGGCCAGTTCGCGGTCGCGGTGATGAGCCAGCGTGTCGCGCTCGGCGCGCTGCACCAGCAGCACGGCGGTCAGCAACACACCCGCCGCCATCGCAGCGATGGCGGACAGCATCACGCGCAGCTTGATGGAAGCGAAGGCGGCGCCGAGCCGGCGCACGAGGAAGTCCATGAAGCGGTATCGGGTGATACCGGATCAGACTTTAGCTGGCGTCGATCACTTCTTCGCGCCGATGTGCTGCGCCGAGGTGATGCCCATCGACACGTAGATGCTGGTCAGGCCGTCGACGCCCACGTCGGCCGGCGTGACCCAGTCCGCCGGCACGTAGAGCAGGCCGCCGCCGACCGGCACCGGCGCGGTCGGCACCAGCACGGCCAGGTACTCGACCTCGCCCATGCGCACCGGCTCGGGCGTCGACAGCAGGCCGAGCACCGCCGCCCCGCCGACGCCGCCGAAGTGCAGCCACACCGGGCTCATCGACTTGACCTGCGACTCGTCGCGCTGCGCGAACAGGTCGACGAACTTCTTGACCATGTCGTAGACGCTGCGCACCACCGGAATGCGCTGCACGATGTTCTCGGTCAGCGCCTCCAGCATGGTGTGCAGGCGCGTCTGCACCAGCAGGCCGAGCGCGAAGATGGCGACCATCACCGCCAGCACGCCGATCGCGTAGCCGACCACTTCCGAGCCGGTGATGCCCAGGCCGATGCGCAGTAGCGCGCCGCCGACGATGCTCTGCGGGCCGATGTACTCGACCACCAGCCGGGCGCCCCAGACGAAGATCAGCAGCGTGGCCGCCAGCGGCAGTGCCGCCAGCAGGCCGGTGACGAAGATGTTGAGCAGGCGGCGGCTGGTGGCTGTCATGGCAGGAGGATTGTCAGCCACCGCAGCGGCCGGCGATGAACCCGCGCAGCGCCTGCGCAAAGGCCTGCGGCTGCTCGAGCACGCTGATGTGGGCGGCGTCCAGAATCGTTAGCTGCGCGCCGGCGATGCGCGCGGCGATCGCCTCCGACATCGCCGGCGGCGCGCCGGCGTCGTGCGTGCCGGCGATGACCAGCGCCGGCAGCGTCACCGCCGCGAGCTGGTCCAGCCAGTCGACCGTGGCCACGGCGTGGCCGCTGGCGACGTAGCCGGCGGCATCGCTGCGCAGCACGGTCTGGCGGATGCGCTCGACGAGCTGCGGCTGCGCGACGCGGAAGCCCGGCGTGAACCAGCGCTCCATGGTCGCGTCGGCGATCGCCGCCAGCCCGCCCTGCGCGATCGCCGCGAAACGCTGCGTCCAGGCGGCACGAGCTTCCTCCGGGTAGCGCGCGCTGCTGTTGGCGATCACCACACCACGCAGCAGTTCCGGGTGGCGCACCGCCAGGCCCTGCGCGACCATGCCGCCCATCGACAGGCCGACGAACACCACCGGGCCGCGGCCCCATTCGCGGATCACCCGCGCCGCGTCGTCGACCAGCTGGTCCTGCGTGTAGGGCCCGGCCGGCACGGCCGAGCCGCCGTGGCCGCGGTGGTCGTAGCGCAGCACCTCGTGCTGCGGTGCCAGCGTCGCGGCGAGTTCGTCCCACAGATGCAGGTCGGCACCGAGCGCGTGGCTCAGCACCACCGGCGGGCCCTGGCCCTGCAGCGTCACGCGCAGCTGCGGCGCACTGAAGGTGTGGTGGATGGCCGCGCGCACGCCGGCGGTCAGCGGCGCGGGCGGCGGCAGCAGTCCTTCGTCGCGCAGGATCTTCGTCGTGATCTTGAAGGCGGTGTTGGCCGCCGGCACGCCGCAGTAGATGGCGCCCTGCATCAGCGTCTCGCGGATCTTCTCCAGCGGCACGCCGGCACGCACCGTCGCCTTGCAGTGCAGCTCGAACTCCTCCCAGCGCGCCGCCGCCATCGTCATGCCCAGCACCAGCAGCCGGCGTGTCACCACGTCCAGGCCCGGCCGGCCCCAGATGTCCAGCCAGGCGTGGCGCGTCACCAGATCCTGGAAGTCGGCATTGAACTGCGTGGTGCCGCCGAGCGACTGGTCGACCCATTCGTCGCCGAGCACCGCGCGACGGTTCTTCACGCCGCGCTCGAAATCGTCATGGCGGTCCATCGTGCGCTCCGGTTGATTGACATCGTTCACGCCGAGCCTTGCGCTCGATCAGCGCCGGCATCGTCGCCAGCGAGGCGAGGTGCAGGTGGATCGCACGCAGCAGCCCCTCGCGGTGCAGCGCCAGCACCTCGCCGTCGGGCAGGGCCTGCAGGCGCTCTTCGTCGACCACCCGGAAGCCCTCGACACTCAGCGTGCGGCCGTCGGGCAGCGTCGCGTCGGCCTGCATCGGCTTGAACAGGTCCAGCGCCGCCAGGCGGGCGCAGAAGCCACGCGTCCGCCGCGCTGCGGCGTCGAAGCGTTCGAGCTGCTCCAGTGCGCGCTGCAGCACCGGCGCCGCACCGCCTCGTGCATCGAACAGCGGCTCGCCCTCGACCGTGGACAGTCCGGCCCAGGCTTCGTCGATCAGCACGCCGTCGCGGCCACCGACGAACGGGTAGCGGCGGATGAACGCCGGCAGCCAGCGTGCACGCCAGCGTGTGCCCGCTACGCTCAGGTTCTCGCCCTGCGCGAGCCCGAGCAGCGCCACCGGTGTGATCACCGGCAAGCCGTCGCCGTCGAGCTCGCCCGAATGCACGAACAGGATGGGGAACTCCAGCGCCGCCTCGGGCCACTCGTCGACCGCGACGAACACCGCGTGCATGCGCGCGGCGATCGACCAGTCGTTCAAGGTGCCGATGCGCAACGCGCCGTGGCGCACCGGGTCCAGCGGTTGCGGCGCCCGGTACAGCGCCGACAGCGGGCTCACGCGCCGGGTCCTTCGCCCTCGACGGGCCGGGGCGCCAGCGCCGTGGCCAGCACCTTGTCGACACGCTTGCCGTCCATGTCGATCACCTCGAAGCGCCAGCCTTCCCACTCGACCGAGTCGGTGGTGTGCGGCAGGCGGCCGAGCAGCAGCATCACCATGCCGGCCAGCGTGTTGTAGCGGCCGCGGTCTTCCTCGGGCAGCTCCTTCAGCTCGAGCCGGTCCTTCAGCTCGGGCACCGGGATCAGGCCGTCGAACAGCCAGCTGTCGTCCTCGCGCTTGACCGCCCAGGCATCGTCGGCGGTCGGCGTCGTGAACTCGCCGGTGATCGCCTCCAGCACGTCGATCACGGTGATCATGCCCTGCACCTCGCCGTACTCGTCGACGACGAAGACCAGCTGCGTGGCCGACGCCTTGAAGTGGTCGAGCAGTTCCATGCCCGACAGCGTCTCGGGCACGAACACCGGCGGCTCCAGGCCTTCGGTGAAGGACAGCTCGCGGCCGGCCATCGCCTGCTGCAGCAGCTTCTGCGCGCTGATCACGCCGAGCACGTCGTCCAGCCCGCCGCGGCACACCGGGTAGCGCGTGTGGCTGTCGTCGACGATCACGCCGAGCAGCTGCTCGCGCGAGGCCGCCACGTCGATCCAGACGATCTCGGCGCGCGGGATCATCATCGAGCCGACCTGGCGGTCGTCGAGGCGGAACACGTTGCGCACCATCTGGTGCTCCTGCGCCTCGATCACGCCGGCGTCGACGCCTTCGACCAGGCTGGCGGCGATCTCCTCCTCGGTCACGCTGCGGTCGGGCCCACCGCGGATGCCGAGCAGGCGCAGCGTGCTCTCGGTGCAGAAGGACAGCAGCTTGACGAAGGGCCGGGTGACGATGGACAGCCACTCCATCGGCCGCGCGACCAGGCGCGCCACCGTCTCCGGGAACATCTGGCCGAGCCGCTTGGGCACCAGCTCGCCGAAGATGATGGTCAGGAAGGTGATCACCACCACCACCATCGCGGTGGCGGTGATCTCGGCCGCGCGGTCGTGGATCGCGAAGGTCTCGTGCAGCCACTGCGCGAACGGCGCCGAGAAGGCCGCGTCACCGACGATGCCGTTGAGCACGCCGATCGAGGTGATGCCGATCTGCACCACCGAGAGGAACTTGGTCGGGTCGTCGTGCAGGTCCATCGCGCAGCGCGCGCCGTCGTCACCGGCTTCGACCATCACCTGCAGCCGCGCCTTGCGGCTGGCGGTCAGCGCCATCTCGGACATGGCGAACAGACCGTTGAGGAGGATCAGGAAGACGAGTAGGGCAACGTCCATGCGCGGGCGCGGCTGTGGAGAAGCGCGCCAGCGTAGCAGAATCGCCCGATGCACTACCTCGTCGGAGACCTGCAGGGCTGCTGCGATGCGTTCGATCGGCTGCTCGAGCTGATCGACTACTCGCCCTCGCGCGACCGCCTCACCGTGCTCGGCGACCTGGTCAACCGCGGCCCGGCCTCGCTCGCCACGCTGCGCCGCTTGCGCGGCTTCGGCGATGCCGCCACCTGCCTGCTCGGCAACCACGACCTGCACCTGCTGGCGGTGGCCTGCGGCGGCCGCAAGGCGCACCGCAGCGACACCCTGGCCGACGTGCTGGAGGCGCCCGACCGCGACGCCTGGCTCGAATGGCTGCGCCAGCGCCGCATGGCGGTGCTCGAAAGCGGCTGGCTGTGCGTGCATGCCGGCGTGGTGCCGCAGTGGACACTCGAGGACACGCTGGCGCGCGCCGCCGAGGTCGAGGCGATGCTGAAGAGCGACGCGCTGAGCGACTTCCTGCACGTGATGTATGCCGACGAGCCGGTGCGCTGGACACCCGGACTCGACGGCAACGAACGCCTGCGCTTCATCATCAACGTGCTGACGCGCATCCGTTTCGTCGATGCGCAGGGCCGGCTCGACCTGAAGAGCAAGGAAGGCGCCGGCGGCGCGCCGCCGGGCTTCTTCCCCTGGTTCGAGGTGCCTGGGCGGCGCACCGACGGCGTGCCGATCGCTTTCGGCCACTGGTCGACGCTCGGCCTGGTCAACCGGCCCGACCTGCTGGCGCTGGACACCGGCTGCGTGTGGGGCGGTGCGCTGACCGCGGTGCGCGTGGACGGCGGACGGCGCGAGGTGCTGCAGGTGCGCTGCGAGCAGGCGCAGGTGCCGGGCTGAGCCGTGGGGCAGGCCGCCTGAGCCCAGGTCCTACAATCCGCGCTCCTCGCGTGGAAGCGTGGCAGAGTGGTCGATTGCACCGGTCTTGAAAACCGGCAACGGGCAACCGTTCGTGAGTTCGAATCTCACCGCTTCCGCCACACGCTACGTGCCGCATCACGTCTTGCGTGATGACAGGAGGGCACGCGTGCCGGACACTGCAGGTTCCTGACCTCGCCGTGCTGGGGGAACATGCACTCCGCGACCTGGACCGGCTTCGTGCGACGGGGCTGCTACGAACTGATCGGCTTGGGCGTGGCGACGGCGGCGGCCTACGGCCTGCTTGGCAGCGACGCCGAAGCGTTCGATCGCGAAGCCGGTCTCGACGGAGCGAGTTGGATCTTGTTCCTGGCGGTCCTGGTGGGTGCAAGGGCCTACGTCTGGCATGACAGACGGAACGGCAAGAACAACAAGGACGATTTCGCGCACGGCAGCGAGGCCGCCATCGCCTGGGTCGTCACGATGGTGGTCGCCTTCGTGGCCGCGCTCGGGATCAGCTTGCTCATCGTGGCCATGCTGTTCGTGCGCGAGTCCGTCTGGCCTGTGTGGGCCCGCCACTACCTGTGGCTGACGCCAACCTGCCTGGCCCTCGCCATCCTCGAGTTCGTTCGACGGCAGCGCAGCGCACGGACCGGTCCGCGCAGGCCACGGCGAAGCGTGCCGCGGCGATCGCGGCCATCGTGTTTGGCGCGGTCGCCGTTCGGAACTCGCGCTGTCGGCGCTACGCGACTGGTGGCGCGACGCTGCGCACCTGAGCCGGGCCAGCCAAGTGGCCCTGCTCGCCGGTCCCACGGTCTTGTTCGGCCTGATCCTGCTGCACAGCCTGCTGCTCCGCCTACACCCTGGCGCCGGCGGGTCTTCATCTCCTTCCACCACGGCAACGAACCGGTCGCGGTGCAAGTCCAGGCCGCACTGCGGGCCAGCGGCTACGACGCCCGGCGCATTCCGTTCCGGGCGGACGTCACCCACGACGAGCTGCTGGCCACGGTGCAATCGGAAATCCGCGCCTGCCACGTGATGATCTGCATCCCGGGCAAGGAGGCTTCGTTCGTCGAACACGAGGTGCTCGCCGCGTCGACGCTGCGCAAGATGATCCTGTTCATCCTCGATGAACAGGCGGCCCGGCGCCCGAACACCGCGTTCTACGGCTACCCGTGCTTCAGGCTGGTCCGCGTGGCACGGCGGGGCTTTCGACCCGTCGTGACCCTGGTGGACCTGGCATTGGGTCGCCACTCGGACACCGAGCATCGTTCCGGCACCCAGGACGAGGCCGCCTTCTGGTCCGCGCTGCCGCCGTTCCGCAAGCAGTTGCCTTCTGGTTGCTGCTGCTGCTGTTGCCGTACCTCGTCGGCGGTCCATCGCCTGGGTCGAAGGATCGTGGCTCGACGCCTGGCAGTTCGTGCTCCACTTCCACGAGGACGCGGCACTCGTGCTGAATGCCACGGCGGCAAAGGCGCTCGCGATGCTCGAAGCAGCCGGCATTGCCGCCGTCCTGGTGCTCGGCATGCAGGTGCGCCTGCGCCACTTGCTGAGGCAGACGGTGCTGAGCGGCACGGCCACGCGCGACGAACTGCATCCAGCCTGTCCCACCTGCGTGGCGGCCGTGTGGTGCTGGCGTGCCTCTTCCGCGCCCCTCCACCACCGCACCACGAAGGCGACGCGACGGCCCCGAGCCCGGCGATCGCGACCTGAGAAACGGCGAGGGGGAACCCTCCCGACCGGGCCCCGCACTGCCGCTGTGCGCTGGCGCGGCCGACTCCTGTGCGGCGCCAGCCGCACCTCAGTGCAGCTTGCCCGGCGCCTGGCTGAACAGCTTGGCGGCGCGGCCCTTCAGCTCGAGCAGTTCGCTCGGCGTCACCGAGTAACGCCCACCCAGCGCGTCGACCTCGATGCGGAACTCCACCTCGCGCGCGCCGTTGCGCAGGATGCCGACGGTGAACTCGTAGTCGGGCTGCGTCGCCGGCACGCCCAGCGTGGCGACGTCGTGGTCCTCGTAGCGCACGTTGCGGATCTCGCCGCTGGCCAGGTCGAGCTCGCCCTGCGAGCGCACTTCGTCCTCGCTCAGTTCGTCGATGATGGTGATGGGGAGCTTCAGGTCCATGGCCGGGTCTGCGATTGGAGAAGGGATCGCCCGCGACGGGCGCCGCCGATTGTCCTCGAACGCGCGGCAGCGCTCAGCCCGACGCCGCGGCCGGCAGCTCGCGCGCGGTGAGCCACAGGCGCAGGTCGAACTCGAGCGCGTGGTAGTCGGGCTCCATGTGCGTGCACAGCGCATAGAAGGCCTTGTCGTGGTCGCGCTGCTTCAGGTGCGCCAGCTCGTGCACGACGATCAAACGCAGGAAGTCGGCTGGCGCCTCCTTGAACAGCGTCGCGATGCGGATCTCGCGCTTGGCCTTGAGCTGGCCGCCCTGCACGCGCGAGACGGCGCTGTGCGTGCCCAGCGCGTTCTTCAGCAGCTGCAGCGTCGGGTCGAAGACCACCTTGGCCAGCGGCGGCGCGCTGCGCATGTGGCGGGCCTTCATCTCGAGCACGTAGTCGTACAGGGCCCGTTCGCTGCGCACCGCGTGACCCTGCGGATGGCGTTGCGCGACCACCGCGGCGAGGCGTCCGGCCTCGATCAGCCCCTGCACGCGCTCCAGCAGCTCCGGCGGGTAGCCCTGCAGGTAGCGCAGCGCCGCGTTCACGGCCTGCGGCCCCAGGCCAGCAGCAGGTTGTTGGCCGGCATCGCCACCCGCTCGCGCAGCTCCAGCCCGGCGCGCGCCGCCTCCTGCGCGACGTCCTCCAGCCGGCGCAGGCCCCAGGCGGGGTTGCGCGTGCGCAGGTCGGCGTCGAAGGCGAGGTTGCCGGCCGCGGTCGGCACATCGTCCTCGAGGTGCGGCCCGTAGGTGATCAGCAGTCCCGGCGCCGACAGGTGGCGCGCCGCACCGCCCATCAGCCCGGCACAGCACTCCCAGGGCGCGATGTGGATCATGTTGGCGCAGAAGATCGCGTCGAGCGCCGACGGCACGCCGGGCCAGTGCGGCTGCAGCACGTCGAGCTGCAGCGGCGCGGCGACCCGCTCCAGGCCGGCGCACCAGGCGGCGATGGAATCCAGCGCCGCGGCCTCGAAGTCGCTGGGCAGCCAGCGCCAGCCGGGCAGGCCGGCGCTGCAGAACGCGGCGTGCTGGCCGGTGCCGCTGGCGATCTCGAGCAGCACGCCCTGCGCCGGCAGCAGGCGCTGCAACTCGGCCAGGATGGGCGCACGATTGCGTTCGGCGGGGGGGCTGCAGCGGCGCGGATCGTCGGTCATGGCGCAATTCTGCGGCGTCGGGCGTTGGCGCATCGGGCACCCCGCACAATCCCCGACGATGAACCTTCTCGACGCCGAAGACCTGTGCTTCGCACCCGCCGGCCGGCCGCTGTTCGACGGGCTGTCGTTCCAGCTGCGCCCGGGGCTCACGTTCGTGCGCGGCGGCGAGGGCTGCGGCAAGAGCACGCTGCTGCGCGTGATCGCCGGCACGCAGGCCGTCGACGCCGGGCGCCTGAAGCGCTGGGCTCACAGCTGCTTCCACGAACAGCCGGCCGATACCGCGCACGACCAGGTTGTCGCGCGCGACTGGCTGGCCGCACGGCAGGCCGGCTTCGCCGACTGGAACGCCGTGCTGGCCGCGGCGTTGATCGACGCCTTCGGTCTGGACGAGCACATCGACAAGCCGATGTACATGCTGTCCACCGGCAGCCGGCGCAAGGTCGGCCTGGTCGCGGCCGCGGCCAGCGGTGCCGAACTGACGCTGCTCGAGACGCCCTTCGCCGCGCTGGACAACGCCTCCCGCCGCGTGCTCGGCGAACTGCTCGCCGAAGCCGCAGAGCCCGCCGACGGCGAACGCCGCGCCTGGGTGCTGGCCGACTACGAGCTGCCGCCGCTGCTGGCCGGCGTCCGCCTCGCGGCGCTGATCGACCTCGGCGACGAACCACCGTCGGCGCGCTGATGCGCTACCTGAGCTTCGATCTCGGCGAGGCCGGCGAGGGCATCACCACGCTGGAGGCGATGGCCTCCACGTCGGCCGGATTGCATGGCGCGGTGATGGCCGAGGTGCAGCAGGTGCTGGACTGGGCCTGGCGGCGTTTCCCGCACAGCCACGGCCCGGCCGACGAGGGCCACGACTGGGATCACGACCTGCAGGTGGTCGATGAAGACGGCGGCTGGTGCAGCGTCACGCTGTCGCTGACCGGCTCGCCGGCCTTCGTGGCCGAGTTCCTGGCGCGCTTCGGCGAGACACCCGACTGAGCCGCGCGGCGGGCACCGACAATCGGCCCATGACCGGCCCCGCCTTCTCCACCCTTCCCCTGCCCGAGGCCGTGCTGGCCAACCTGCAGCGCCTCGGCTACGAACAGATGACGCCGATCCAGGCCGCCAGCCTGCCGCTGGCGCTGGCCGGCCGCGACCTGATCGCGCAGGCCAGGACCGGCAGCGGCAAGACCGCGGCCTTCGCGCTGCCACTGCTGGCGCGCCTCGATGCGAAGCAGTTCGCCGTGCAGGCGCTGGTGCTGTGCCCGACGCGCGAGCTGGCCGATCAGGTCGCGCAGGAGATCCGCCGCCTCGCCCGCGCCGAGGACAACGTCAAGGTGCTGACGCTGTGCGGCGGCGCCACGCTGCGCCCGCAGCTGGCCAGCCTGGCGCATGGCGCGCACGTCGTGGTCGGCACGCCGGGGCGCATCCTCGACCACCTGGGTCGCGACTCGCTGCGGCTGGACGCGCTGGCCACACTGGTGCTCGACGAGGCCGACCGCATGCTGGACATGGGCTTCGCCGAGGACATCGCCGCGATCGTGCAGCGCTGCCCGCCGAGCTCGAAGCGCCAGACGCTGCTGTTCTCGGCCACCTACCCCGATGACGTGGCGAAGCTCGCCGAGCGCTACCTGCGCGAGCCGCAGCAGGTGAAGCTGGCCGAGCGCCATGCCGCCGGCCAGATCGTGCAGCGCTTCTACGAAGTGACCGAGAGCGAACGGCTGCACGCGGTCGGCCTGCTGCTCGAGCATTTCCGCCCCGAGAGCGCACTGGCCTTCTGCAACACCAAGCAGCAGTGCCGCGACCTGGTGGCGGTGCTGCAGGCGCAGGGCATCGTCGCGCTGGAGCTGCATGGCGACCTCGAGCAGCGCGAGCGCGACCAGGTGCTGGTGCGCTTCGCCAACCGCAGCTGCAGCGTGCTGGTGGCCACCGACGTGGCGGCGCGCGGGCTGGACATCGCGAAGCTCGAAGCGGTGATCAACGTCGACATCACGCCCGACCCCGAGGTGCACGTGCACCGCATCGGCCGCACCGGCCGCGCCGGCGAGTCGGGCCAGGTGTTCAGCCTCGCCAGCCTGGACGAGATGGGCCGCGTCGGCCGCATCGACGAGATGCAGGGCAGCGCCAGCGTCTGGCATCCGCTGGCCGAACTGCGCGAGGCCATCGCCCAGGCCGGTGCGCGAGAGCCGCTGCGCCCGGCCATGGTGACGCTGCAGATCCTCGGCGGCCGCAAGGAGAAGATCCGCGCCGGCGACGTGCTGGGCGCGTTGACCAAGGACATCGGCCTGCCCGGCAGCGCCATCGGCAAGATCGACGTCAACGACTTCTCTACCTACGTCGCGGTGCAGCGCGAGCAGGCCGATGCCGCGCTGCGCGGGCTCAACGCCGGCAAGGTGAAGGGGCGTTCGGTGAAGGTGAGGCGGCTGTGACATCGCCGCCTGCGGCCTCGCCCTTTGCGGCGCTGGGCCTGAGCGCCGCGCTGGCGCGATCTGCGGCCGCGCAGGGCTACGACGCGCCGACACCGATCCAGGCCGCGGCCATCCCGCCGGCGCTGCAGGGCCGCGACCTGATCGCCTGCGCCCATACCGGCTCCGGCAAGACAGCAGCCTTTGGGCTGGCGCTGCTGCAGCGGCTCGCCGCGCCCGCTGCGGCTGCCGGCGCGCGCGCCGGCCGGCGCCCCACGCGCGCGCTCGTGCTGGTGCCCACACGCGAGCTCGCCGCGCAGGTCGGCGATACGCTGCGCACGCTCGGCCACCCGCTGACCCCGGCGCTGAAGATCGCCGCCGTCTTCGGCGGCGTGTCGATCAACCCGCAGATGCTCGCCTTGCGCGGTGGTGCCGACGTGCTCGTCGCCACGCCGGGGCGGCTGCTCGACCTGGTCGGCCACAACGCAGTGCAGCTCGACGGGCTGGAACTGCTGGTGCTCGACGAAGCCGACCGGCTGCTCGACGAAGGCTTCGCCGACGAGCTGGCCCGCCTCACGGCGCTGCTGCCGGCGGCCCGGCAGAGCCTGTTCTTCTCCGCCACCTTTCCTGCTCCCGTGCAGGCGCTGGCAGCGGCGCTGCTGCACGAGCCGGTGCATCTGGACGTCGCGACTGCACCGCAGGTCGCTGCACCGGAGATCACGCAGCGTGCGATGGAGGTGGACCCCGCGCGGCGCACGGCGCTGCTGCGCCAGCTGATCGCGCAGGAGGGCTGGCCGCGTGTGCTGGTGTTCGTGGCGACGCGCTACGCCAGCGAGCACGTGGCCGAGAAGCTGCGCCGCGCCGGCCTGGCCGCGGCCGCCTTCCACGGCGACCTCAGCCAGGGCGCCCGCCAGCGCGTGCTGGCCGAGCTGAACGGCGGCAAGCTGCGCGTGCTGCTGGCCACCGACATGGCCGCACGCGGCCTGCACATCCCCGAGCTGCCGGTGGTGGTGAACTACGACCTGCCGCGCTCGGCGGTCGACTACACGCACCGCATCGGCCGCACCGCACGCGCCGGGGCCTCCGGCCTCGCGCTGAGCTTCGTCAGCGCGGCGACCGAGGCCCATTTCCGGCTGATCGAGAAGCGCCAGGGGCAGCGGGTGCCGCGTGAACGCATCGAAGGCTTCGAGCCGCTCGAGACCGCGCCGCCGGCATCGCCGCCCGAAGGCGGCATCAAGGGCCGGCGCAAGAGCCGCAAGGACAAGCTGCGCGAAGCGGCGGCACGCGAAGTCTGATTTCCCGCCAGCGGGAGATCAGCTCTTGCGGCCCGGCCTGGCGCCGCCGCCGCTGGCCTGCTCCAGCCGCAGCAGCGTGTCGACATGGACCATGAAGGCGTCGAGATAGGCCGGCGAGAGCTGGTGCATTTCGCGAAGCACCTGGTGCACCAGGTGCGAGGAATTCAGCGGCCCGGCCTGGGCCGGCACCTGGGCCAGCGCCTGGCGCAGGCGCTGCTCGGCACGCAGCCGCGACCAGGTTCCCTTGAACGCGGCCACGGCCTTCAGGGGTGCCGGCGCGGCCGCTGGGGCTGGCGTGCCCGACGGCCGGGCCGGGGCTGCGCTTCGCACGCCGGACGTCGGCGCGCGGCCGAGCCGGTCGACCAGTCCGGACAGCCCGGCCAGCGCGGCGCCACGTGGCACGGGCTCGCGCTGAGCAAGGTCCGGCGTGGCGGTATCGCGCTCGAAGCGCAGTTGCTCGATGCGCTGTTCGATCAGCTGCCGTGCCTGCCCCTGCTGCGCCGCCGCGCGACGTTGCAGCGCCTCGACGACCGCGGCGCGCAGGGTATCGGCAAGGCCGAAGGCGCTCATGCCGGCTTGCGCGCCGCCGGCCGCGGCGTCGGCGCCAGTTCGACACGCCGGTTGCGCGCGCGCCCGGCGGCATCGTCGTTCGAGGCCACCGGCTGTTCCGAGCCGAAGGCCGCGGCGAACACCGCCGAAGAGGGCACGCCCTCCTCGATCAGCGCACGGGTCGCGGCCAGCGCACGCTGCGCCGAGAGCTCCCAGTTGTCGGCGAACTTTGCGCGGCCGCCGTCGCGCACCTGGCGGTCGTCGGTGAAGCCGCTGACCATCAGCGCCTCGTTGCGCGTGGCCAGGTAGGCGGCCAGCGGCCCGGCCAGGCTCTTCAGCAGCTGCCGGCCCTCGGGCTGCAGTTCGGCGGAGTTGAAGGCGAACAGCACGCTGCCGCTGATGCCGATGCGGCCGTCGGCCAGCGTGACACGCCCGGCCGCCAGCGGGATCGCCAGCGCACGCTCCAGCGCCTCGCGGCGCTGCGTCTCGGCCTCGCGCTGGCGCACCTCGGCTTTCAGCTTTTCGGCCAGGTCGAACTGCATGCCCAGCGCGCAGACCAGGATCAGCACGAAGGCACCCAGCAGCCCCGCCATCAGGTCGCCGAAGACCGCCCAGACCGGCGCACCGGGTTCGACCGCGTCGTCGAGTTCCTGGTACGCGCTCATGCCGCGTCGGCCTCCGCCGGCGTGCGGCCGATGCGCTGCAGGTCGTCGACGATCTGCTTCTGCGAGCCCAGCGTCAGGTCGATGATCTCGCGGGCCTGCGCGACGTAGTAGGCGAGCTGCTCGTCGCTGCGCACCATCGACTGGCCGAGTGCCACCTCGATGGCCTGCAGCTGTGCCGCCAGGCGTTCGCTGGCCTGGCCGAACAGGTTCACCGCGACGCCGAAGCCTTCGCCCAGGCTGGCCACTTCGGCCGCACTGCCGGTCACCTGCGCGGCAACGCTCTGCAGCGTTTGCGACTCGGCCTCCACCGTCGCCGCGAAGCGTGTGCCGACACGGTCCAGCACTTCGCTGGTGGCCTGCACCAGCGCGTCGATCGCGGCGCGCTGCTCGCTGCCGGCGTGGTTCACCGCGTCGAGCAGGCTGCCCAGCGTCGCGAGCAGGCGGTTGCGCTCGTCGAGCGCGGCGTTGTCGCGCACCAGACTGTCGCTGAGCGCGCCGCGCAGCTCGACCATGACCTCGGCGGCGGCGCGTGGCGCCTCGGAGGCGGCCTGCACCAGCCGGCCGATCTCGGCGATGGTGGCTTGCGCATGCGCCTCGGCCTGCGCGGTGATGGTCTGCGCGGTGGCTTGCAGCGTCGAGCAGATCTGCTGCTGGCGCTCGGCCAGCGCCGTGCTGGAGGTGGCCTCCCAGGCCGCATGCGCCTCGCCGACGCTGCGCAGCAGCGCCGCGTGGTCCTGCCGCTGCTGGCCCAGCGCCTCGCGCCAGGCCTCGGTCCACAGGCCGGCATGGCGGTCGACGCGTGTGGCCACGCCGTCGAGCACCTTGCTCGTCGTGTGCTCCAGGCGCGAGCTGACACCGTCGAGCTGTGCTTGCACGGCGCCGGCCAGCACCTCGCGCAGCGCCGCGGTCTCGCGCGCCAGCCCGGCCATCGTCGCCTGCACCGCCGGTTCGATCGCCGCGCCGGCCAGGCGGGCGCTCTCGGCCAGGCTGGACTGCAAGGAACGGTCGACCGATTCGGCCAGGCCCGCATAGGCACGCTGTGCTTCGCCGTGGAACTGCGCCTGGTTCGCCACCAGGCGGTCCTGCAGGTCCTGCTGCTGCATGTTCAGCTGCGCGACCAGGCCTTGCAGTTGCCCGACCAGCGCCGGCATCGCCTCGGCTTGCACACGCAGCAGCTGCAACGACTCCTCGCGCTGGCGGGCCTGCGCCTCCTGCTCGTGCGCACGCGAGAAGGCGCGCAGCGTGGTGACGATGTGCATGTCCAGCAACTGCACCGCACGCTGGCGTTCGCGCCGCGCCAGTGCCGACATCAACCCGAGCATCGCCGAGGCCGCGACGCCAGCCACCGAGGTGCCGAAGGCCAGGCCCAGGCCCTTGACCGGCGCGGCCAGCGTCGCGCGGATGGCGTCGAGGTCGGTGGCGTTCTCCAGCGCCAGGCCGGTGCCCTTGAGCGTGACCACCATGCCGAGGAAGGTGCCCAGCATGCCCAGCAGCACCAGCAGGCCGGCCAGGTAAGGCGTCAGTGCTGGGGCGGGCAGCGCGACACGTTCACCCTCGATGCGCAGCCGCACCGCATGCCGCAGGCCGGGGTGCAACGTGTCCAGCCACGGCCCGAGCGCGGAGGGCGCCTCGTTGGTGGCCTGCAGTTGCCGCTCCAGGCTGGCGGTGGCCTGCTGGAAGCGGCGCAGCTCCAGCGCACCGGCAATGTAGAAGGCGGCGATCAGCAGCACCAGCGCCAGCGCCAGCGGGTTGCCCGGCACGTAGCCCGCGCCCACCCAGGCGATGCTGGTCAGGCCGGCGGCGAAGGCGGCAACTTGGAAGCTTCGGATCATGTCGTTCGCTCGGTGTTCAGGGTGTCCAGCAGCCCCTGCGCCGGCAACAGCCGGTGCGCCAGCTCGGCGTGCAGGACCTGGTCCATGTCGTCGCGGAAGATCTCCGTCCAGCGGCCGTCGTCGCCGGCATCGCGGCGCAGGCGCTCGAAGCGGGCCTGCAGGCGCAGCGGCACCAGGCCGAGCAGGCCACGCTCCTGCGCGGCCAGCGCGCGGTCCATCACCGCGTCGATGGCGGCCAGCCGCGCGCCGGCGGCCGAACGCTGCGCCAGCGTGTCGCGCAGGCGCTGGCGCAAGGCGCCGATCGTGTCCTGCATCGCCTGCTGCAGGTCCAGGCAATGACGGCGGTAGAGAGCAAAGTCGGTCGGGCTCGAGTCGCGGTCACGGGGGCCGGCGGCGATCGAGGCCGCCAGCGCCGCGTGCACGCGCTGGAAGTCCGCTTCCTCGCTGCCACGGCTGCCGGGGCGGCGCGCGGCCGGCGCGGCCGCGGCGGCATTCAGCGCTGCGGACAGCGAGATGGCGCCGGTCCAGCCGAGCCAGTGGCCCAGGCGCTCGGCGAAGGCCGGGCGGCCGTCGGCAGGCGGTGTGTCTGCCAGGCGGGCGAGAAGGCGGTCGAGCTCCGAACCGGCAACGCCCGGGTGGGTGGACCCGTGCTGCATGGTGGCCAGTCGAAGATTCCGGTAAGACGGGAAAGACGAAACGGGAAAGGGGGCGGAGTTTACCCTCCGCGGCCGGGGCCTCCGGCCCGTGCAGGCCGCGGCCGCCGGCACGACAATGCGCGCCCGCTCACCGACAACAAGAGGAGAGGTCCGATGGCGTTCCATCATGTCCTGGCCCGCGCGGTCGCCCTGGTCGGCGCCGGAGCCATCCTGTGGCGCCGTCAACGCGGCGGCACGCCGCCCGGCGCGGCGACCGGCGCAGCGCCGCAGATCCCCGCGGCCCAGCCGCAGGGCCGCATCCCGACGCTGAAGATGCCCACCGCCCAGGGCTGGGCCCAGGGCCAGCGGCCGACGGCGGCGAGCGGCCTGGCGGTCAACGCCTTTGCCGCCGGGCTGAAGCACCCGCGCTGGATCCAGGTGCTGCCCAACGGCGACGTCACCGTCGCCGAGGCGCTGCAGCAGGCCAGCGGTTCGCCGCGCACGCTGTTCGATCACGCGATGCAGGCGACGATGCGCCGCGCCGCCGCGCTCGGCGACAGCCCGAACCGCATCACGCTGCTGCGCGATGCCGATGGCGACGGCGTGGCCGAACAGCGCCACGCGCTGCTGGAGAACCTCAACCAGCCCTTCGGCATGGCGCTGCTCGGCGACAGCTTCTACGTCGGCAATACCGACGGTGTGGTCGCCTTCCCGTACACGCCGGGCGCGACGAAGATCGATGCGGCACCACGCCGCCTGGCCAGCTTCAAGCCCGGCGGCCACTGGACACGCAGCCTGCTGCCGAGCGCTGACGGGCGGCGGCTGTACGTCGGCGTCGGCTCGCTGAGCAACATCGCCGAGCATGGTTTCGAGGCCGAGGAAGGCCGCGCCTGCATCTACGAGCTGGACCTGGCGACCAAGCACTGCCGCATCTTCGCCGCCGGCCTGCGCAACCCGGTCGGCCTGGCTTGGGAGCCGGTCACCGGCCGGCTGTGGACCGTCGTCAACGAGCGCGACGGCCTGGGCGACGAGACGCCGCCCGACTACCTGACCTCGGTCAGCGACGGCGGCTTCTACGGCTGGCCGTACTGCTACTGGGGCCAGACGGTCGACGACCGCGTGCCGCAGGACAGCGCGCGTGTGGCGACCGCACTGACGCCCGACTACGCGCTCGGCGGACACACCGCCTCGCTCGGTCTGTGCTGGATGCCGGCCGGCACGCTGCCCGGCTTCGACGTCGACGGCATGGTGATCGGCCAGCACGGTTCGTGGAACCGCAGCATCCTCAGCGGCTACCGCGTGGTCTTCGTGCCCTTCGCCAACGGCCGGCCCGCCGGCGCGCCGCGCGACATCCTGTGGGGCTTCCTGGCACCGGACGAGTCGGTGTCCTACGGCCGCCCGGTCGGCGTGGCGATCGGCCCGGACCGGTCGCTCGCTGCTGGTCGCCGACGACGTCGGCGACGTGGTCTGGCGCGTGGCCGGCGCCTGAGGCGGGTTCACACCTGGGGCAGGCGCATCGCGCCGCTGCCCTTCAGCCCGCATTCGTCCTGCGGGTTGGACAGCGCGCAGGCACGCAGCGACAGGCAGCCGCAGCCGATGCAGCCGTCGAGCCGGTCGCGCAGCGCCTGCAGCGCGGCGATGCGCGCGTCGAGCTGCGCGCGCCAGTGCGACGACAGCCGCGCCCAGTCGGCCTTGGTCGGCGTGCGCTGCTCGGGCAGTTGCGCCAGCGCCTCGCCGATCTCGGCCAGGCCGACGCCGAGCTGCTGCGCGGCGCGGATGAAGGCGACGCGGCGCAGCGCCGCGCGCGGGTAGCGGCGCTGGTTGCCGGCGCTGCGCGCCGCGTGGATCAGCCCGCGCGACTCGTAGTAGTGCAGCGCCGAGACGGCGACGCCGCTGCGCGCGGCCAGCTCGCCGACCGCGAGCATGGTGTTCTTCTCAGCCATCCGTCGACCTCCGCTTGAACTCGGGCTTGACCTCGAGTTCACTTGAGGTCTTATTGTGCGCGCAACGATACCCCGTACAAGCCCATGACCGCCACCGCCCTGCTCCTTCCGTCCACCGCCGCGCTGTTCGCACCGGGCCGCGCCGCCGCCGTCGGCGGTGCCGTGCTGCTGGTCTCGCTGCTCGCCTTCGAGGCCATCGCGGTCGCCGCGGCGATGCCGGCCATCGCCGCGGCGCTGGACGGCGTCGGCCTGTACGCGCTTGCCTTCGGCGGCACGCTGGCCACCTCGGTGCTCGGCATGGTGCTGGCCGGGCGCTCCTGCGACCGCCACGGCGCCTGGCGTGCCACTGCGACCGGCCTGGCGGTGTTCAGCGCCGGGCTGTTGATCGCCGGCCTCGCGCCGGCAATGGGCTGGGTGGTGGTCGGGCGCGTCGTGCAAGGGCTGGGCGGCGGCATGCTCGGCGTGGCGCTGTACGTCGGCATGGGGCAGGCGGTGCCGCCGGCGCTGCACCCGCGCCTGTTCGCGCTGTTCGCCGGGGCCTGGGTGCTGCCGGCGCTGCTCGGCCCGGCGCTTGCCGCACTGCTGGTCGAGTGGTGGGGCTGGCGTGCGGTCTTCCTGGCCGTCGCGGCGCTGGTGCCGCTGACGGCGCTGGCGTTGTTGCCGGCCTTCGCACGGCTGGCCGCACCCCACCACAGCAGCGACGACCGAGGCCCCGTGGCGCAGCGCATCGGCTGGGCCGCGCTGGCCGCGGCAGGCGCGCTGCTGCTGCACAGCGCCAGCCAGAGCGACGCGCCCGCCATCGCGCTGGCGCTGCTCGGCGCCGGTGCGCTGCTGGCGGGGGCGCCCGCGCAACGCCTGCTGCCGAGTGGCAGCCTGCGTGCCGCCCCCGGCCTGCCGGCGGTGGTCGCGCTGCGTGGCCTGGTCGCCGCGGCGTTCGCCACTGGCGAGGTCTTCATCCCGCTGTACCTGACCCGCGAACAGGGCTGGAGCCTGGCCGCTGCGGCAATGGCGCTGAGCGCCGCCGCGCTGACCTGGAGCGCCGGCAGCGCCTGGCAGGCCCGGCTGCACGACGATGCGCAGCGACAGCGCGGGCTGCGCGGAGGCTTCGTGCTGCTGGCCGGCGGCATCACCGTCGTCGCGCTGCAGGTGCTGCTGGCCGCGCCGGCCTGGCTGGTCGTGGCCGGCTGGATGCTGGCCGGCCTGGGCATCGGCCTGGCCTTCCCGATGCTGTCGGTGCTGGTGCTGAAGCTGTCGGCGCCGGCCGAACAAGGCCGCAATGCCTCGGCGCTGCAGCTCGCCGACGCGCTGTGCAGCAGCGCCGCACTGGCGCTGGCCGGCGCGCTGTTCGGCCTCGGCGGAGGAACCTGGCGCTACGCGGCGGTGCTGGGGCTCGCGCTGGCCCTGGCGCTGCTCGGCGCATGGCGCGCCGGCCGCGCCGCCGCCTGAACACCCTCAGCCAGGTGGGTGGCCAGCGGACCATCGCGCCGCCCATGGCAGCATGCGCGCCTGACAGGGAGCAATCGAACATGCGCATGGCGAACGGCTGGGGCCAGTGGTGGATTGTCTGGACGCTGGCGTCGTTGCTGGCGGGCTGTGGGGGCGGTGGAGGTGGAGGTGGCGGCGGCACCGGCCTGCCCGACGGGCTGGTCTTCAGCGCCGCGGGCAAGTTCTTTCCCTCCGATGCCGACGCCCGATGGGTCTACTCGAACGGCGAGAACGGCGAGATCACGACACAGACAGTCGTCGGAACGCAGGCGGTCGACGGTGGCACGGCCAAGGTCGTGCAGGGCGTGAGCCTGCTAGACGGCAGCCGCACCAGCTCGGTCTACCTAACCGACGCCGATGGCGTGCGCGAATACCTGCCAAACGCCAACGATCCGGTCAGCGCCGCCCTCAGCGGCGTGCACGTCATCCGCTGGCCCGCCGCCGCGGGTGACTCCTTCTCACTGCTCGATCAGACGATCAATTCCGGGGTCGACTACGACGGCGACAACCGACCCGACCGAATCGCCCTGCGCGTCGACCTGAGCATCATCGGATCGGAGACGCTGACGACGCCAGCGGGTCGGTTCGAGAACTGTGCGCACCAGCAGCAGACGCTGCAGCAGACACTGCTGCCGAGTTCTGGGCAGGCGGCGGTCACCATCCGCGCCACGATCGACTCCTGGTTCGCACCGGGCGTGGGCCTGGTGCGCAGCACCGTCGCCATCCAGGGTGGGACGCAGTCGACTCGAGAGACCCAGACGCTGACTGGCTACCGCGTCGGCACGCGCACGAGCGACGCGCAGGCACCCGCGGTCCGCCAGGTCACGCCCGCAACCTCGCCGTCGCGCGGATCGATCACCACGGTCAGCGCAGTCTTCGACGAAGCGGTGGATCCGGCCACCGTTCTGGGCAAGGACCTGCGCATCCGCGATGCCCAGGGCAACGTGGTTGGCGGCAGCGTGCAAGTGCAGGGCAATACGGTCCGCTTCGTTCCGACCCAGGACTGGGCGAGCGGCTCCTATCAGGCCGAGCTTTCCGCGACGGTGAGTGACCTGCTCGGCAATGCGCTGGGCGCGGCCCGGCGATGGCAATTCACCGTCGATGCCGACGCTCCCGGCCTAGCCTCGAGCACGCCGGCGTCGGATGCCGTCGACGTGCCGCTGGACAGCAGCATCGTGATGCACTTCACCGAGCCGCCCGACCCGACCACGATCACCGCGGAGACCATCGTTCTCAGCAGGCTGACGGACGCCATGCGCTTGCCAGTCACGCTGTCGGTCTCCGGCACTACGGTGACACTGCGACCAGCAGCCCCGCTGCAGCGCGGCATCACCTACGCGGTGACGCTGCTGGGCGTGGCGGACGCCCTCGGCAACAACACGGGCACGGCCTACCAGTGGTACTTCCGCACCGTGCAAGGCCTGTTCGCCTACCCGCAACCGCTGATCGAGAACAGCTTCGCGGGCGGAACGGCGATCGGCGACGTCAACGGCGACAGCATCAACGACCTGCTTCTGGCAGCGCAGGCAGCCAGCGGCGAATCGCGGCTTTACCTGCGCCGCGGCCGGGCCGATGGCTCGCTGGCCGACCCGGTCGCGGTCGCGCTCGACGCCCAGCTGACCTGCATGCCGCAATCGGTAGCCATTGGCGACCTCAACGGCGACGGTCGCAACGACATCGTGGCTGGCGCGTCCTACTGCGGGGCGCAAATCCTCTACCAGGGCGCCGACGGCAGCCTGCAGCCGGGCCCGCTGCTGTCCATGGCGGCGACCGGGTACCTGCGGATTGCCGACATCGATGGCGATGGCCGCCTCGACCTGCTGTCCTCTGGCGGTGGCCAGCCTGGCGTGCTGTACTGGCGGCAGGACACCAACGGTTCGCTGGAAGCGCCGCGCACCGTGGCGACCGTCGATCCGCCTGGCGACTTCGCGGTCGGTGACATCAACGGCGACGGCCGGGCCGACATCGTCGCAACCACAGGAGGCGCGCCCGGCGCCGACGTCGCCGTCATCACGCAACTGCTCGACGGCAGCTTCGCCAGCCCCACGACTCTGTCGATCGGATCCAGTTCGCGCGCCTCGTCGGTCACACTCGGCGATCTCAACGGCGACGGACGCCTGGACATTGCGGTCAGCAGCGGCGGCAACAGCAACGCGCAGATCGCCGTGTTTCTGCAGCGTGCAGACGGCACTTTGAGCACGTTGACGAGGCTCGCCACCTACGACATTCCCGGCGCGGTGCGCGTGGCCGACGTCGACGGCAACGGTCGAGCCGACCTGCTCGTGGTGCACCAGGGCTGGCTCACGGTGGGCGTCTACCTGCAGGACGGCGCCGGCGCCCTGTCGGCCGAGCAGCGCTTTGCGGCACCCTACTCGGTCAGCACGCCAGACGGCTGGGCCGTCGGCGACGTCAACAACGACGGCCGCCTTGACATCGTGATCGACGGCCATTGGCTACGGCAGCTTCCGCCCGACGCCGTGCCAGCCTTGGCCGCGCGGCCCGTGGCGCACGGCTTCCGTGGGCGCGATCGGCTGCCTTTCGCGCTGCCGTCGCGCTGACGCACGGGTCGGCCACCGCTACACCGTGCGCCCGCCGTCGACCGGAAACTCGACCCCGGTGATGAAGTCGGCCTCGTCGCTGGCCAGGTAGAGCGCCGCGCGCGCGATGTCCAGCGGCGTCGACAGCCGGCCCATCGGGATGGTGGCGAGGAACTTCTTGCGGTTCTCCGGCGTGTCGGGCATGCCCATGAACTGTTCGAGCAGGCCGGTCACGCCCATCACCGGGCAGATCGCGTTGACGCGGATGTTGTCCGGCCCCAGCTCGACGGCCAGCGACTTGCTCATCAGGTTCACCGCGCCCTTCGAGCTGTTGTACCAGGTGAGGCCCGGCCGCGGCCGCATGCCCGCGGTCGAGCCGATGTTGAGGATCACGCCGCCCTTCTGCGCGCGCATCAGCGGCACCACCACGTGCACCATGTGGAAGATGCTCTTCACGTTGATCGCGTAGACCTTGTCGAAGGTCGCCTCGTCGACGTCGAGCAGCGGGCCGTTGCGATGCGTCCAGCCGGCGTTGTTGACGACCACGTCGATGCGCCCGCCGAAGGCCTCGCGGGTGGCCGCGACGAGGCCGGCTATGTCGGCGCGCTGCGTGACGTCGCAAGGCACGGCGATCGCGTTCGCGCCGATCGATGCGGCGACGGCGCGCGCGCCGGCCGCGTTGATGTCGGCCACCGCCACCTTGGCGCCCTCGGCCGCATACAGCCGCGCGATGCCTTCGCCGAAGCCGCTGGCCGCGCCGGTGACGATCGTCACCTTGTCCTTCAGTCTCATCCGTCGCCTCCTGGTGTGATGAGGTTCAGCGGCCGTGGTACTGCACCACCGTCTTCACGGTGGTGAACTCCTCCAGCGCCATGAAACCCTTCTCGCGGCCATGGCCGCTCTTCTTGACGCCGCCGAAGGGCAGCTCGATGCCGCCGCCGGCGCCGTAGGTGTTGATGAACACCTGGCCGCATTTCAGGCGCTTGGCGATCCGCGTCTGGCGGCCGCCGTCGCGTGTCCAGACGCCGGCCACCAGGCCGTAGTCGGTGGCGTTGGCCAGCGCGACCGCGTCGTCCTCGTCGTCGAAGGGCAGCACCGACAGCACCGGGCCGAACACCTCGTCGCAGGCCAGCTCGTGGTCGCGCGGCACCGGGCCGAACAGGATCGGCGCGACGTAGTAGCCGCCGGTGTGCACGCCCTCGTCGACGCGGCCCTGCGCGATCACCGGCACGCCGGCCTCGCGGGCGCGGCGCACGAAGCCTTCGACGCGCGCCTTCTGCGCCGCGTTGATCAGCGGGCCGCAGTCGCGGTCGGCCGCCGGCGCGCCGGCACGGCTGGCGGCGAAACGTTCGGCGACCATCGCGACGAAACGATCGTGGATGGATCGCTGCACCAGCAGGCGGCTGCCGGCCGAGCAGGTCTGGCCGCCGTTCTGCGTCACCGCCTTCAGGATGAAGGGCGCGGCACGGTCGAGATCGGCGTCGTCGAAGACGATCTGCGGGCTCTTGCCGCCGAGTTCGAGCACGCACTTCAGCGTGCGTTCGGCCGCTGCCTTCTGCACCAGCGTGCCGACCTCGGGGCTGCCGGTGAAGCTGATGTAGTCGATGTCGCGGTGGCGGGTCAGCGCGTCGCCGGCCTCCTCGCCGAGGCCGCTGACCACGTTCAGCGCACCGGCCGGCAGGCCGACCTGCTGCGCGATGCGGCAGAAGGCCAGCGCGCTCTGGCAGGCGTCCTCCGAGGGCTTGAGCACCGCCGCATTGCCGACCGCCAGCGCCGCGACGACCGAACGGCCGAACATCTGCGCCGGGTAGTTCCACGGCAGGATGTGCGCGGTCACGCCATAGGGCTCGCGCAGCACGGTGACCTGGAATTCGTCGAGGTAGGGAATCTGCAGGCCGTGCAGCTTGTCGGCCGCGCCGGCGTAGAACTCGAAGTAGCGTGCCGCCGCGGCGATGTCGTTGCGCGCCTGGCCGATCGGCTTGCCGGTGTCGCGTGACTCCAGCTGCGCGAGCGCCTCGGCGTCGGCGGCGATGCGCTCGCCCATGCGCATCAGCAGCCGGCCACGCTCGGCAGCCGTGAGCCGGCCCCAGGGCCCGGCCAGCGCGGCACGCGCGGCGCGCACCGCACGGTCGACGTCGGCCGCATTGCCGCGGGCGATCTCGCCGAAGGCCTCGCCGTTGCTCGGGTCGATCACGGGCAGCGTTTCGCCGCTGGCGGGCGCGACCCAGTCGCCGCCGATGAAATGCTGGGACATGGCGAACCTCCTGCGCGCACCATAGCGCCGCGGCCGGCCCGGCGGCTACAGTCGTGGGCCGGGGTTTGCCCTGCCCGTACCGAGCCATGAATCACACCTGGACCCCCGCCAGCTGGCGACAGCGCACCGCGCGCCAGCTGCCCAGCTACCCCGACGCCGCTGCACTGGCCGGCAGCGAAGCGCAGCTGGCCGCCTGGCCGCCGCTGATCTTCCCCGGCGAGGCCGATGCGCTGCGCGAGCGTCTCGCCCGCGTCGCGCGCGGCGAGGCCTTCCTGCTGCAGGGCGGCGACTGCGCCGAGAGCTTCGACGAGCTGGGCGGTGCGACGGTGCGAGACACCTTCCGCGTCATCCTGCAGATGGCGGTGGTGCTGACCTACGGCGCCGCCTGCCCGGTGGTCAAGCTCGGCCGCATCGCCGGGCAGTTCGCCAAGCCGCGTTCGTCGGACGTGGAGACGATCGACGGCGCCACGCTGCCCTCCTACCGTGGCGACATCGTCAACGGCAGCGAGTTCACGGCCGCGGCGCGCACCCCCGACCCGCAGCGCCTGCTGCGTGCCTACAGCCATTCGGCGACGGTGCTGAACCTGCTGCGTGCGCTGGCCCAGGGCGGCTTCGCCGACTTGCGCCAGGTGCACCGCTGGACGGCCGACTTCGTGCGCCAGAGCCCGCAGGGCGAACGTTTCGAGGCGCTGGCCGCGCGCATCGACGACTGCCTCGCCTTCATGGACGCCTGCGGCTTCGATGCGGCGCGCACGCCGCAGCTGCACGCGGTGGAGTTCTGGACCTCGCACGAGGCCTTGCACCTGCATTACGAACAGGCGCTGACGCGCTTCGACGAGGCCAGCGGCCGCCACTACGGCGGCTCGGCGCACCTGCTGTGGATCGGCGAGCGCACGCGCGAGACCGACGGTGCGCACGTCGAGTTCCTGCGCGGGCTGGCCAACCCGATCGGCGTCAAGCTGGGGCCGAAGGTGACGGCGGGCGAGCTGCTGCCGCTGCTCGATCGGCTCGACCCCGCCAACGAGCCGGGCCGGCTGGTGCTGATCACGCGCATGGGCGCGGGCCAGCTGCCGGCACGGCTGCCGGCGCTGGTGCGCGCGGTGCAGGCCGCCGGCCGGCATCCGGTGTGGTGCTGCGATCCGATGCACGGCAACACGGTGACCAGCGCGAACGGCTACAAGACACGCGACTTCGCCAACATCGCCACCGAGGTGCGCGACTTCTTCGCGGTGCATGCCGCCGAGGGCAGCCATGCCGGCGGCCTGCACTTCGAGATGACCGGGCAGGACGTCACCGAATGCCGCGGCGGGGCGCAGGGGCTGACCGACGAGAGCCTGGCGCAGCGCTACCGCAGCGCCTGCGACCCTCGGCTCAACGGCTCGCAGAGCCTGGAACTGGCCTTCATGGTGGCGGAGATGCTGAAGGCGGGGCGGCGCCGCTGAGCGCCGCGGCACCGCACAGGCGGTGCAGTTGCTCCAGCCCGTCGGTCAGCGCCGCCGGGCCGGGCTGCAGGATGTCGCAGCTCTTGATCTCGTGCAGCGCACCGGCGCGCACCGCCGGCACGTCCTGCCAGCCCGGCCGGGCCGCGACACGCTCGGGTCGGAACTTCTTGCCGCACCAGCTGCCGACGATCAGATCCGGCGCGCGCCGCGCCGGCGCCAGTGGATCGGCGATCACCCGGTCGCGGCCCAGCGACTGCGCGGCCAGTTCCGGGAACACGTCGTCGCCGCCGGCGATGGCGAGCAGCTCGCTGACCCAGCGGATCGCACTGATCATCGGCTCGTCCCATTCCTCGAAGTAGACCCGCGGCCGGCGCGGCCAGGCCCGTGCAGCGGCGGCGATCTCGGCGTGGCGCTGCTGCGTCGCCGCGATCCAGGCCTCGGCATCGGCCTGGCGGCCGACCAGGCCGGCAACCAGGCGCAGCGTCGCGAAGATCTCCGCCACGCTGCGCTGGTTGGTGACCAGCACGTTCAGGCCGGCGCGGATCAGCTTGTCGGCCAGCGCCGCCTGCATGTCGGAGAAACCGATCACCAGGTCGGGCTGCAGCTCGACGATGCGCTCGATCTTGCCGTCGAGGAAGGCCGAGACACGCGGCTTCTCCTGGCGCGCGCGGCGCGGCCGCACGGTGTAGCCGGAGATGCCGACGATGCGCCGCTTCCTCGCCGAGCAGGTAGAGCCACTCGGTGGTCTCTTCGGTGAGGCAGACGATGCGCTGCGGGCCTGTCGAACGGTCGGACATGGGCGGCGAGCATACGACGGCGCGTATGCTCGCCATATATGACGCCCCCGATCCCCGCGCGAAAGCCCCGCGACGTCTCCCTCCACGGCGAGACGCGCGTCGACGACTGGCACTGGCTGCGCGAGCGCGACGACCCCGAGGTCCTCGCCCACCTGCAGGCCGAGAACGCCCACACCGCCGCCTGGTTCGCGCCGCTGGAAGACCTGAAGCAGCAGCTCTACGACGAGATGCTGGCGCGCATCCAGGAGGACGACGACGACGTGCCCTGGCGCAAGAACGGCTGGTGGCACTGGAGCCGCACGTTCAAGGGCCGCCAGTACGAGACCTGGCTGCGCCGGCGCGACGAGCCGGGCGCGCCCGAGGAGGTGATGCTCGACCTGAACCTGCTCGCCCAGGGCAAGCCCTTCCTGCAGCTCGGCGCCTTCGACGTCAGCCCGGACGCGCGCCTGCTCGCCTACGCGCTCGACGAGGACGGCTCGCTCGACTACACGCTGCGCGTGCGTGACCTCGCCAGCGGCCAGGACCTGCCGCCGGCGATAGCGAAGACCGAGGGCGCCGCCTGGGGCAACGACAGCCGCACGCTGTACTACCTCACCAAGGACGAGGCGCGGCGCACGCACAGGCTCTGGCGCCACCGGCTCGGCGCCGGCGGGCCCGACGAACTGCTGCTCGAGGAGAACGACGAACTGTTCTGGCTCGACCTCGGCAAGACACGCGACGAACGTTACGTCGTCGTATCGTCGGCGAGCAAGGACACCACCGAGCTGCACGTGATCGACGCCGACGATCCCGCCGCGATGCCGCGCCGGGTGCTGCCGCGCCGCGATGGCATCGAGATGTCGCTGGACCACCGCCACGGCCGCTTCTTCCTGCTGGTCAACGACAGCGGGCGCAACTTCCGCCTCGTCGAGACCTCGGCCGAGACGCCGTCGCTGGTCGGGGCGCGCGAGTGGATCGCCCACCGCGACGACGTGATGCTGGAGGACGTCGACCTGTTCGAGCGCTGGATGGTGGTGCAGGAGCGCGACCGCGGCACGCAGAAGCTGCGCGTGTTCGAGCTGGCGACCGGGCGCGACCGCCACATCGACTTCGACGAGACGGTGTATTCGGCCGGCGGCGAGATCAACGAGGAGTTCGACAGCGACAGCTACCGTGTCGGCTACACCTCGATGGTGACGCCGCACTCGGTCTACGACGTGGACATGCGCAGCGGCGAGCGTGTGCTGCGCAAGCGCCAGCCGGTGCTCGGCGGCTACGACCCGGCGCTTTACGACAGCACGCAGATCATGGCGCGCGCCGACGACGGCACCGAGGTGCCGGTGTCGCTGGTGTGGCGGCGCGAGCTGCGCCGCGGCGCGCCGCAGCCGCTGCTGATGTACGGCTACGGCGCCTACGGCATCGCCATCGACCCGTACTTCTCGTCGGCGCGGCTGTCGTTGCTCGACCGCGGCGTGGTCTTCGGAATCGCCCACGTGCGCGGCGGCGGCGACCGCGGCCGGCTCTGGTACGACGAGGGCAAGCTGGCCAAGAAGGCCAACAGCTTCGCCGACTTCGTCGCCTGCGCGCAGGCGCTGGTCGACGGCGGCTGGACCACGCCGCGGCAGCTGATCGTCGAGGGCGGCAGCGCCGGCGGCCTGCTGGTGGCGGCCTCGGCGAACCTGCGGCCGGAGCTGTTCTGCGCGGTGGTCGCCGAGGTGCCCTTCGTCGACGTCATCAACACCATGCTCGACGAGAGCCTGCCGCTGACCGTCGGCGAGTTCCTCGAGTGGGGCAACCCGAAGCGGCGCGAGGACTACGAGACGATCCGCCGCTACTCGCCCTACGACAACCTGCGTGCGACCGACTACCCGGCCTTCTACCTGCGCGCCGGCCTGCACGACAGCCAGGTGCCGTACTGGGAAGCGGCCAAGTACGCCGCCCGGCTGCGCACGCTGAAGACCGATGCACGGCCGGTGCTGCTGTCGGTCAACATGGACGCCGGCCACGGCGGCGCCTCGGGCCGCTACGACGCGCTGAAGGAGCGTGCCGAGGTGCTGGCCTTCATGCTCGCGCAGTGGGGGCTGGCCTGAGCGCAGCCCGGCCGCTCACTGCAGCCGCAGCGCCTTGATGCGCTCGAGCTTGCCGGCGTAGAGCTGCCGGTCCTGCACGCGCGTGCTGTGGTCGAACGCGATGGCGAGCTGGCGGCGCGCCGGCTCCACCTCGCCGAGCCCGAGCAGCGCCAGCGCCAGGCCGAAGTGGAACTCGTGGTAGTAGGCGGCGCGCGCCACCTCCTTCTCGAACAGCGTGCGCGCGACCGCGTAGTCGCGCCGCTTCAGCGCCTCGACGCCGGCGAGATAGAAGTGGAACGGCGGCGCCGGCTCGATGCGCGCCAGCCGCTCGCGCACGGCACGTGCCGCCTCGGCATGCCCCTGCCGCTCGTGCGCCTTGGCGAGGTTGGACAGTGCCGCGGTGTTGTCCGGCTCCAGCGCCACCAACTGCGCCAGTACCCGCTCGGCCTGCGCCGGCGCGCCGCGCCGCAGGTAGACCACCGCCAGCGTGTTGTGCCCGGTCAGGAAGCTCGGATCGGCCTCGATCGCTGCGCGTGCCCACCAGTAGGCGTCGTCGACCCGGCCGGCCGCCAGGCTCTCGGCGGCACGGTTGTTCATGAACATCGCGATCACGGTCGCCTCGTTCAGCGTGCGCGCGAGCTGCCGCCGGCCCGGGTCGGGCGGGTCGAAGTCGATCGTCACCGCATCGACCAGGTCGATGCGCTGGTTGCGTTCGCCGAGCCGGTTGCCGACCGTCACGTTGATGTGGCCGCTGGAGACCAGCAGGTCGCCCGAACGGCCCCAGGTCTCCTCGACGAAGACATGGTTGAACTGCACCGGCAGCTTCAGGTGCCGGGCCAGCGCAGTGGTCATCAGCACCAGCGACAGGCAGTTGCCGCTGCGCGCCTCGAAGGCCTGCGACGCGGTGCGCGTGACGGCGGTGTCGTACTCCAGCCGCAAGGCGCCGCGGCGCAGCAGCGCGTTGGCCAGGGCCGTGCGCGCGCCCTTGTCGCGCACCGCCGTGGCCAGTTCGACCTCGGCATAGCGGCGCATCGGCTCGGACAGCGCCAGCACCTGCGCGGCATCGACCGGCAGCGTGGGCGACGCGAACAGCGCGTCGTCGAACAGGATCGGCGGCTGCGGCGCATTCGGCGCGGACGCGCAGCCGGCCAGCAAGGCCGCTGCCGACCAGGCCAGTATCAGACGGGAGAAGCGCTTCATCGGGGGCTCCCACGCGCAGGGCGCGCCGACCCCAACCTTACTCCACTCAGCCGCGGCCGACGGGCTTGCCGTCGGGCAAGGGAATCTGGCCGGTCCAGCTGCGTTCCATCTCGTCGAACAGCGAGTGCGAGGCCTCGGTGACCTCCAGGCTGCCCGGGCGCGTCTCGGTCTCGGCGTCCGGCGCCTCCACCGGCGGACGCGCGTCCACCGCGGCGGCGATGCGCGCGCGCAGGTCGGCCAGCGCCGCCGACGGCTCGTCACGCGCCAGCACGTCGAGCTGCTGAAGTGCCTTGGCCAGCACCGGCACCGGGATCTCGCGCTTCAGTGCACGCGAGCCGAAGCGGCCGATCATCTGCTCGACGTAGCCGAGGTGGCGCATCAGGTGGCGCGCCTCGGGGTGGCGGCGCAGCAGTTCGCGCAGTTCGGCATGGCCGAGCCGCAAGGCCTCGCCCGATGAAGGCGGCGCAGGCGGCGCCGGCGGCTTGTCGCCGAGCACCACGTGGATCTGGCCGTCGCGGCGCTCGAGCTTGAGCGGCCGCTTCAGCAGATCGCGGACCCACGATCCCGCGCGGGAATCGCTGGCTTCTTTGGCGGGCTTGCGGGACGACATGGGCAGGAGGACGATAGCGTGGTGAGAGGTTGCCATGCTTTCGGGCCGTTGCCGCGCAACGACCGGGTCGCTTCCACGAAATACTCCCGAATGCGAGGACTGCCATGAACACCGTACCCTGCACCCTGCTGCTCGCCATCGCCGCCACGCTCGCGCCGCTGGCCCACGCCGGGGTCGTCGACGTCAACTACGACGCCCGAGCCACCTTCACCGACGCGGGGACCACGCAGTTCGAGCGCGAACGGCACCTCGGCGCGCTGGCCGCCTACCTGAAGACGCTGGGCGAGCGCCAGTTGCCGGAAGGACAGCGCCTGAGCGTCGAACTGGTCGACCTCGACCTGACCGGCACGCTGCGCCCGTCGCGCCACGCGGCCGGCGACCTGCGCATCGTCAACGGCCGCGCGGACGGGCCGCACATCGAGCTCCGCTACACGCTGAGCGATGCCTCGCAGGTGCTGGCCAGCGGCCGCGAGACGCTGTCGGATGCCGGGCTGCCGCGCCTGGGCGCCGCACGTGACAGCGACGGAGGCGACCCGCTTCGTCACGAAAAGACACTTCTCGACCAGTGGTTCGCGGCGCGCATCGCGCACGCGCCCGCAGCGGCCCGTTGATGCCGCAAGGCGGCGGGAAGGCGTGAAATCTTCCCGCTGTTCGACCGACCACCACCGCGTGGCCACCGGTACGCTTTGCCCATTTCCGCTCTGCCGTCGACCGCCGTGGCCACCAACGACCTGATCAACTTCATCGCCGCGCTGACGATCTCGGCGCTGCTGCTCGTCTGGCTCTGGCAGCGCCGCCGCAGCGGCCGCGGCAGCGCGGCCCGCAAGCCGCCGGCCGAGTCGCTGGACACCGTGCAGTCGTGGACGCCGCAGGCCGTGCGCGTGCTCACGCTGCCCGAGCGCCAGGCCTACGAACTGGTGCGCAAGGCCTTGCCCGGCAAGCTGGTGCTGGCACAGGTGCCGCTGGCGCGCTTCATCAGCGTTCCGACACGGCATTCCTACAGCGACTGGCTGACGCGCGTCGGCCGCCTGACGGTCGACCTGATCGTCTGTGACAAGAGCTCTCGCGTGGTTGCCGTCGTCGACGTGCGCACCGCCGGCCAGTCCACGCGCAGCGTGCGCCGCCACGAGCGCATGACGCAGGTGCTCGAAGCCGCCGGCATCCGTGTGATCCACTGGAACGCGGAGGCCCTGCCCAGCGCCTCCGAAGTGCGCGCCCTCTTCCGCGACCAGGGTGCACAGCCCGAGGAGGAAGAGGTCATCGGCCCGGGAGGCCGGCGCATGCTGCCGGTGCCCGAGATGGTCGAGGTGCTGGCCGAAGGCGACGAGGCCGCGCTGGCCGGCCCGCAGTTCGACCCGGTGTCGTCGGACTACTTCGACGACCTCGACGCGATCGCGCCGACCGCCGCCGGCCGCGCCTGATCCGGCAACAACCGGCTACAGCGGCCGCACGATCGGCTGGCTAGCATCGACGCCCATGACGTCGCCCGCACCGAAGCTCGTGTCCCACGCCTCCTTCGCCGCCCTGTTCGCCGCCGCCGCGTTGTCGGCCTGCGCGCTGTCCGAGCCTTCGCGGCCAACGCCGGCCTCCGATGCCGTGGTCACCGCCAGCGGCATGACCTACCGCTCGCTGCGCGAAGGCAGCGGCGAGAGCCCCAAGGCCAGCGATGTCGTCAGAGTCCACTACCGCGGCACCTTCACCGACGGGCGCGAGTTCGACAGCTCCTACCAGCGCGGCCAGCCGGCGAACTTTCCGCTCGACCGCGTGATCGTCTGCTGGACCGAAGGCGTGCAGCGCATGAAGGTCGGCGGCAAGGCGCAGCTGACCTGCCCGAGCAAGCTGGCCTACGGCGAGCGCGGTGCAGGCGGCGTGATCCCTCCGAACGCGACGCTGCTGTTCGAGGTCGAACTGCTCGGCATCGGTGGGCGCTGAATGAACCGCGAAGGCACCATCGTGCGCTGGGAGGCCGACCGCGGCTTCGGCTTCGTCCGCAGCCCCAGCACTTCGGCCGACGTGTTCTTCCACATCCGCGACTTCCGCGGCGGCAGCACCGCGCCGGTCGAGGGCCTGCAGGTGCGCTACGAGGAGATCCACGTCGGGGGCAAGGGGCCGCGCGCGATGGCGGTGATGCCGCTGGACTATGTCGATCCGCGCCGGCCGCCGCCGCCGGTCGAACGGCAGCGCCGTGCACCGGGCGCCAAGCGGCCGCCGCCGCCGCCGCATGTCGCCGTCGAGATGCGCGCGATGCTGCTGCTGGTGCCGGCCTATGTCGCGGCGCTGGTCTGGGCCGCCTGGACGCAGCGCCTGGCGGTGCCGGTCACGCTGGCCGCGCCGCTGCTCAGCGTGCTGACCTTCTACCTCTACTGGCGCGACAAGTTCGCCGCGCAGCGCAATGCCTGGCGCACGCCGGAGAACACCTTGCACGCCGCGTCACTGCTCGGCGGCTGGCCGGGTGCGTGGCTGGCGCAGCGCCTGCTGCGCCACAAGTCGGCGAAGGAATCGTTCCGCCAGATCTACTGGGTCACCGTCGGGCTGCACTGGCTGCTGCTGGCGCTGTGGCTGTACAGCACGCCGGGGCGCTGAGCGCCCGCATCGCGCCGCAAGCGATCAGGCCAGCACGTCGATCAGGCTGCCGCTGAGTTGGCTCTGCGTGCGCAGCGTCTGCGCGTTGGCGCGGTAGATCACGCTGGCGGCCATCTGGTTGACGATGTCCTCGGCGAGCGCGTCGCCGGCCTCGGCCGCCGTGCTGACCTCGGCCTGCACGCCGCCTTCGGGCAGCGCACTCTGCTGCACCTGCTGGCGATGGAAGCCCGGCGTCATCGTGTTGGCGATGTTGTGCCCCGAGACGCCGATCTGCATCCACGCGGCGTTCATGCCCGAGAGGGCGGTCGAGATCGTGCTCATGGCGGGCTCCTTCGACGCCGTCTTCGGCACCCGCAGCGCGGACTTGAGCCCGCGGCCGCGTTATTCCTTGTCGAGACCGAGCAATGCGTCACGCAACTGCAGGTCGGCCGGCGACTCGCCGACCCAGATCTTCATGACCATGCCGAAGAACTCGTCGTCGCCGACCGGCGCACCTTGCGGTTTGCCGAGGATGTAGAAGGTGGTGCCCTTGCCCGGCACGAACTCCATCGCGAACGACTCGCCGGGCAGCATCTTCGAGCGGCCGGAGAACACCTCGATCAGCCGGGCGCTCGACAGTGCATGGCGCTGCACCGCCTCCTTCGACGAGTTCTCGCCCATGCCCTTGAGGAACAGGCGGCCGAGGTCGGTGCCGGGCAGTTCGCGCAAGGCGGTGAACTGCAGCCGCTTCGGGCCGGGCAGCGCCAGCAACTCGGCCGGGTTGGACACCTTCTTGGTGGTGTACAGGCCCATGTCGTAGACCTTGAAGATCGCCCGGTAGCGTGTGCCCGCGCCGTTGAGCTGCAGCTTGGTGCCCTGCACCTCCAGCGTGGGATCGAACTTCGTCGCGGTGGGTGCGGCCAGTGCCGCGCCGGCGGTCAGGCCGAAGGCCAGCAGCACGCCGGCCAGCCGGGACGATGCACGTGAACGGATGCAAGTCATGGCAATCTCCTCCTGTCTTGTTCTGCACGGCGGACGCCGGTCACGACATTATTCCGTCGTGTCACCGCCGTGACATCGGTGGCCCGGCTGCGCGTGGCGGAAGTCACGCCGCGCGACCGCGCAGTCGTTGGAGCAGCGTCACACCGGCGAGCACCAGCGCCCCGGCGACGATGCCGGTGACGGCGTCGGCCAGCGTCGGCAGCACGGCGGCGGCGACGCCGCCGAGGCCTTCGGTCCAGGCCTGCACCGCGTGGTGCAGCGGCGCGATGCCGTGCACGAGGATGCCGCCGCCGACCAGGAACATCGCCGCGGTGCCGGCGATCGACAGCAGCTTCATCAGCCACGGCGCGGCGCGCAGGATGCCGCGGCCCAGCGCCTGCGCGGCGGCGCTGTCGCGCCGGCTCAGCCACAGGCCGGCGTCGTCGAGCTTGACGATGCCGGCGACCACACCGTAGACGCCCACCGTCATCACCACCGCGATGCCGGCCACCACGCTGGCCTGCGTCGCGAACGGCGCCGTCGTCACCGTGCCCAGCGTGATCGCGATGATCTCGGCGGAGAGGATGAAGTCGGTGCGCACCGCACCCTTGATCTTGTCGCGCTCGAGCGCGACCAGGTCGACTGCCGGGTCGGCCAGCGCGCGCGACAGCTCGGCCTGGTGCGCCGCGTCCTCGCCGGCACTGTGCAGGAACTTGTGGGCCAGCTTCTCGAAGCCCTCGAAACACAGGAAGGCGCCGCCGATCATCAGCAGCGGCGTCACCAGCATCGGTGCGAAGGCGCTGATGGCCAGCGCGGCCGGCACCAGGATCGCCTTGTTCATCAGCGATCCCTTGGCCACCGCCCAGACCACCGGCAGCTCGCGCTCGGCACGCACGCCGGCCACCTGCTGCGCATTGAGCGCGAGGTCGTCACCGAGCACGCCGGCGGTCTTCTTCGCGGCGACCTTGGAGAGGATGGCCACGTCGTCGAGAACGGTGGCGATGTCGTCGATCAGGGCGAGGAGGCTGCTGGCCATGGGCGGGCCCGGCCGATGCGGGCGGGCGGAGGTAGGGATGGGCGGCACTGCCGGCTGCGCGCATCGTAGCCGCAGCGCATTGCACGGCTGCCGGTTCGGCACAACAATCGGCCGCGCCACGGAACCCGCCCCTTGAAACTGTTCATCTCCTACCCGTCGGACCAGAAGGACCTTGCCGAACGACTGCGGCTCGCCCTCGAGGCCGAAGGCCACGCGGTGTTCACCGACCGCTCCGAGCTGAAGGAAGGCGAGCCTTACCACGAGGCCCTGCGCGAGGCCATCGAGGACAGCGATGCGATGGTGTTCTTCATCACGCCACGCGCCGTCTCGCCCGGCAGCTATGCGCTGACCGAACTCGACATCGCCCAGCGGCGCTGGCGCCGGCCCGGCGGGCGCGTGCTGCCGGTGATGGTCGCGGCGACGCCGCTGGAGACCATTCCACCCTACCTGCGCTCGGTCACGCTGCTGCAGGCCAAGGGCGACCTCGTCGCCGAGACGGTGGCCGCGGTCGACCGCATGCGCCGCGGCGTGTCGACCAAGGTGTGGGTCGGTGCCTTCGCGGTGTTGATGCTGGCGGCGGCAGCCGCGCTGCTGGCCTACCAGCACACCCAGGAGCAGCGCGCGCGCGAGCAGGTCCGGCTGGCGCGCGAGGCCGCCGAGCTGGCCGCGGCCGTGCAGTTGTGCGAGGCCGGCAGCCACGCGGTGGCCTGGAAGCAGTTCGCCGCCCTCGCCGCCGCCCGCGCCGGCGACGAGCCGCTGCGTGTGGCCCGCGAGGACTGCGGCATGCGCTGGCTGCGCGAGGCACGCATCTCCGGCGACAAGGAGACCTTCTCCTCGCTGGTCGAGCCGATCCAGCCGGTGCTCGCCCAGGGCCTCGGCCTGTCGCGCGGCGAACGCCGCGCCGACCTCGCCGCCCACCTCGGCCTGGCCGACTTCCTGCGCGGCCGCGACGGCGTGCCGACCGATCCGCTGCCGATGTACAAGGCCGCGCTGGCCGACGACGCCGGCAACGTCTACGCGCATGGCCTGTGGGCGCACTACATCGCCTGGACCAGCGGCCGTCTGGACGACGAGATGCGCGGCCATTTCGAGGCCGCGGCGAAGAGCTCGCGCGAGCGGCCCTGGCTGCGCCGCCTGCAGTTCTCGGTGGCCTTCAACCGTGGCGAGCACAACGGCTACGCGCTCGAGGTGCTGAACCAGATGCGCCTCGGCGGCGAACAGCCCGACGCCTCGCAGCGCGACCTGGTCTGGCGCCGCCTGATCGACTGGACGCTGACCGCGCCACAACCCGAGCGCGACAACGTGCTCGGATTCCTCAGCCCCGCCGACGCGCTGGCCACCTTCGAGTGGCTGTACCCGGCCGGGCAGACGGTCGCCGAACGGCAACCGCTGCAGCGCTACGCGCAGGCGCTGCTGCGGGCCCGCGCCGGCCGGCAGGACGAGGCGCGCAGCGCGCTCGAACCGCTGGTCAAGCAGTTCGCGGCGGCCAAGGAAGACAGCCGGCTCAGCCGTGCCAGCGTGCAGTTGCTGGCGCAGCTGAAGAAGTCCGGCGCCTGAGCGGAGCACGGCAGACATGGGCGCCATCTTCATCAGCTACCGCCGCGAGGACAGCGAGGGCCACGCCGGCCGCCTCTACGAAGACCTGGCCGAACGCTTCGGCAAGGAAGCGGTGTTCTTCGACGTCAGCGCGATCGAGCCGGGCCAGGACTTCCGCCGCGCGATCGACGCCAACGTGGCGCGCTGCGGCGTGCTGCTGGCGGTGATCGGCAGCCGCTGGCTGGACGCCGGTGGCGCGGCCAGCCGCCGCATCGACGACCCGTCGGACTTCGTGCGGCTGGAGATCGCCTCGGCGCTGAAGCGCAGCATCCCGGTCGTGCCGGTGCTGGTGCAGGGCGCGAAGATGCCGGCCGCCGGCCAGTTGCCGTCCGACCTGGCCGACCTCGCCTGGCGCAACGCCGTCGAGCTGAGCCATGCGCGCTGGGCGTCGGACGTCGAGGTGCTGGCGAAGTCGCTGGCGAAGCATGTCGATGGCGGCGGCGACGGCAGCGTGCCGGCCCGCGGAGGCGGCTCGCGGCGCACCGCGCTGATCGTCAGCGTCGCGGCCGTGGTCGCGGCCGGTGCCGGCGCGGCGGTGTTCCTGAACCGCCCGGGCCCGACCCCGCCTGCCCCGGCGAAACCCGTCGATGCCGGCGAACGCGCCCGCATCGCCGGCCTGGTCGCGCAGATGAACGACGACGACATCGCCCAGCGGCGCGCCGCCACCGCACGGCTGATCGGTGAGTACCGCGCATCGGCGGTGGCGGTCGAACTGGCGGTCGATCAGCTGGCCGAGGCTTCGTTCCAGCGCTTGGGCAAGGAAGGCCGGGTGAACGTGCTGACCTATCTGATGGACAGCGATCCGGCGGTGTGGACGCCGGACCAGCGCAGCGAGGCGAAGGCGGCGGTGACGCGCATCCAGGGCCGGCTGGCGTCCGGCCAGGCCACGCTGGGCCCGCAGGTGGTGGACCTGCTGCGCCGGCTCGACGAGCGCCTGTCGGGCGGCAAGCCGGCGGCCTGAGCGGCCGGCGGCCTCAGTGGCAGCGCTGCACGGCGGGGGTGGCGAACTCGCGGCCGACCACGGCACGCGCGTAGAGGTAGTTGCCGCGCGCGCGTTCGCTGAGAGCGTCCATGTCGACGTGGCCCTGCTCGTCGCAGGGGAAGGCCAGCGCGCGGCCCTCGTTGAACAGCGACTGGAATCGCAGTTCGTAGTCGATGGCACTCGACAGAGGCATGGTGGCGGTGTTCATGTTGCGATCTCCTGCAACGATGCGGTTCACATGACACCAGCGTAGGCAGCGCGCGATGCGGTCGCCATGGGCGAGAGCCGCGCGCTGCTGTCTGCCAGCGTCGATTCACTGTGTAGGAAACGCACTGACAGCGCATCCCGACGACGCGGGAGGGAGATCTCCCCAATTCGCGTGGGGAACTGGGGATGCTCAGGCGACGGTGAACACCTTGCCGATCGCCGACGGATCGTCGACCAGGCGCACCATCAGCGCGGCGACGTCCTCGCGCGGAATGCCGCGCCAGCCCCAGCGCAGGTTCTCGCCGACGTGGATGCGGTCGCTGGCCGGCGCGTGCGACAGGCGCGCCGGGCGCACCACCGTCCAGCGCAGCGCGCTGCCGCGCACCAGCGCCTCCTGGCGCTCCTTGTCGGCCATCACCTCGGGCAGCAGCCACTGCAACCAGCGCCCGATGCCGAGCACGCCGGCAGCCACCGAGTTGCCCACCCCCGCCGCGCCCATCAGCACCATGCGCGACACGCCCTCCTCGCCCATCGCCGCGACGAGATGGCGCGTGGCCAGCGCCGCCAGCGGCGCGCGCCGCCCGGCCTCGTCGCGTTGCTGCGGCGTCTCCGGCCGGTGGCCGACCAGGCACAGCACGGCGTCGTGGCCGGCCAGCACGCCGTGCAGGCTTTGCGGCACCAGCGGATCGGCATGCACCAGCGTCAGCGCCTCGTGCGACAGCGCCCACGACGCCGGCTCGGCAAGAAACGCCGTCACGCGGTGGCCGGCGGCGAGTGCATGCCGCACCGCGAGTTGCCCGGTGGCACCCGACGCGCCGAACACCGCGATGCGCGGCCGCGGGTCCGGCGGCGGCGGTGGCGGCGTCGGCGCCGCGAAGCGGTAGCTCATCGTGGCCATCGGCGCAGAGGGGCAAGCTGGGGTGGCGAAGCGCGCCACTGTGCCCAAGCCCGCCGGGGCGGCGAATCCCTACCTCGTCAGGCGGCTGCCGACTCGGTGCGCCTCGCCGCGTCGCCGGCGTCCGGCTCGTCGTCGACCTCCTCGCCGAGGAAGCCGCCGCTCTGGTGCGCCCACAGGCGCGCGTAGATGCCGTCGCGCGCAAGCAGGCTGCGGTGGTCGCCTTCCTCGACGATGCGCCCCTTGTCGAGCACGATCAGCCGGTCCATCGCGGCGATGGTCGACAGCCGGTGCGCGATCGCCACCACCGTCTTGCCCTCCATCAGCCGGTAAAGACTGGCCTGGATGGCGGCCTCGACCTCGCTGTCCAGCGCGCTGGTGGCCTCGTCGAGCAGCAGGATGGGCGCATCCTTCAACATCACGCGGGCGATCGCGATGCGCTGGCGCTGGCCGCCGGAGAGCTTGACGCCACGCTCGCCGACATGCGCGTCGTAGCCCTGCCGGTCCTTCGGGTCGGTGAGGCCCTGGATGAACTCGTGGGCCTCGGCACGCTGCGCGGCGGCGATCATCTGTGCGTCGCTCGCGTCGGGGCGGCCGTAGAGGATGTTGTCGCGCACCGAACGGTGCAGCAGCGAGGTGTCCTGCGTCACCATGCCGACACGCTCGCGCAGCGAGTCCTGCGTTGCCATCGCGATGTCCTGGCCGTCGATCAGGATGCGGCCGCGCTCCAGGTCGTAGAAGCGCAGCAGCAGGTTGACGATGGTCGACTTGCCGGCGCCGGAGCGGCCGACCAGGCCGATCTTCTCGCCCGGCCGGATGTGCAGCGACAGCTGCTCGATCACGCGCGGCGCGCCGGCAGCGTCGCGGCCGTAGTGGAAGTCGACCTTCTCGAAGCGGATCTCGCCGCGCGGCACCACCAGCGGCTTCGCATCCGGCCGGTCGACCACCAGCCGCGGCCGGGCCAGCGTGTTGATGCCGTCCTGCACCGTGCCGATGTGCTCGAACAGCGAGGCCATCTCCCACATGATCCAGTGCGAGATGCCGTTCAGGCGCAGCGCCATCGCGCTGGCCGCGGCGATCGCGCCGACGCCGACCTGGCCCTTCGTCCACAGCCACAGCGCCATGCCCGCGGTGCTGCCCACCAGCAGCATCGACAGCGTGTGGTTGACGATCTCGAAGCCGGTCACCAGGCGCATCTGCCGGTACACCGTGGCCAGGAACTCCTGCATCGCCGAGCGGGCATAACCCGCCTCGCGCTTCGAGTGCGAGAACAGCTTGACGGTGGCGATGTTGGTGTAGGCGTCGGTGATGCGCCCGGTCATCAGCGAGCGTGCGTCGGCCTGGGCCTGCGCCACCTTGCCGAGCCGGGGCACGAAGTAGATCAGCGCGATCACGTACAGCGCGACCCAGCCGCCGAAGGGCAGCAGCATCCAGGCGTCGAAGCTGCCGACCACCGCCACCATCGTGACGAAGTAGATGACCACGAAGACCAGGATGTCGGTGATCACCATCACCGTGTCGCGCACCGCCAGCGCCGTCTGCATCACCTTGGTGGCGATGCGGCCGGCGAACTCGTCCTGGTAGAAGGCCATGCTCTGGCCGAGCATCAGGCGGTGGAAGGTCCAGCGCAGCCGCATCGGGAAGTTGCCGGCCAGCGACTGCTGCTTGAGCAGCGACTGCAAGGCCACCAGCACGATGCTGGCGACCAGCACCGCCGCCAGCAGCGACAGCGTGCTGCCGTGTTCGGCCCACAGCCGCGCCGGCTCGACCTTGGCCAGCCAGTCGACCACGCGGCCGAGGAAGGCGAACAGCAGCGCCTCGAAGGCGCCGATCAGCGCGGTGGCCAGCGTCATCACCGCGATGTAGGGCCGCATGCCGCGCGTGCAGTGCCAGACGAAGGCCAGCAGGCCGCGCGGCGGGTGCGCCGGCTCGGCGTCGGGATAGGGGTGAACGTACTGCTCGAAGAAGCGGAACACGCGGGCTCTCCGGGGTCGGGATGGCGCCGGTCCGGCGCCGCGGATGGCGGCGTGGACAAACGAAAACAGAAGCGGCGGGCCGCCCGGTGAGGCGGCCCGCCGCATGTCGCGGAGCGCGAGGTTAACGCAACTCTGCTGCCACCGTCATGGCAGGAAGTTCAGCCCTTCGGGCAGCGGTGCGACGATCGGCACCTCGAAGAACGGGGCCGCGCCGTCCGGGTCGATCACCTGCGTGCCTTGGCTGGCGAAGAACACCGCGATCTGCTGCTGTGCCGCCACCGCGTAGGGCAGCGTCGCCGCCGCGGCGATGTTGGTCAGGAAGGTGTGCGGGTTCTTCGGCACCGCCGGGTTGGCGGCCACCGCCAGGTCGTTGCGGAAGTAGACCGCGCGGTCGGCCAGGTCGCCGGCGCGGAGGATCGCCGTGCTGGTCGGGTTGGGCACGGTCGCGTCGCCCTTGGCGAACTGCACCAGCACCGGCTTGGCCGCATGGCCGGGCAGCGGGTTCCTGCGGATGCGCTCGGCATACGACACCGGGTTGCCCGACTGCTGCACCCACTCGTTGCGGTCGAGCAGTTGCTGGATCGCCATCGCGCCGGCCACGGTGTTGATGCGCGTCGGCTCGCCACGCAGCGGCATGTTCTCGTCGAAGACGATGCCGGTCGGGTTCGGGCTGACGTTGATCAGCGACGGCAGCCGCGTGGCCAGCGCGATGCCGGTCAGCGGCCGGAACACGCCGAGCCGCGCCACCTCGGTGATCGAGCCGCCCGGCACGTTGGGCACGCCGGCCTTCAGCGACGGCTCGACGCCGAGGAAGATCGTGCCGTAGATGCCGCCGAAGGACTGGCCGGCGTAGTAGATGCGCTGCGGGTCGAGATCGGCCGTGCCGTCGCCGTCGACGTCCATGCCCACCTCGACCTGGCGCACCAGCTGCATCAGGTCGACCACCGTCTGGCGCAGTCCGTCGCGGTTGCCGACGATGGCCTGCGCGCCGACGGCGCTGCTGCCTTCGGTGCTGTCGATGCTGCCGTTGCCGTCCTGGTCGAAGCCGCGGCCGCCGGCGTTCACCACCACCGGTGCGGCGCCGGTGTTGCGCAGCACGTTGAGCGTGCCCAGCGCGCCGCCGCCGTGGCCGACGACGTTGATCGACAGCGTCGCGATGCCGTGCGCGGCGAACACCGAAGCCACCGTCCACGGCGCGCCGTACATGCTGTCGGTGAAGCCGTGGCCGAAGATCGCCACCGGCCAGCCACCGGCCGGTTTCGTGCCGGCGGGCACGAACAGTTGCAGCGTCAGCAGGTTCTCGCCCTGCGGCTTCGGCCGCCCGTGCAGCGTGCCGGTGGCCGGAATGACCTTCTGCGCCGTCTGGTAGTCCGGCGAGCGGAACGTGCCGTAGGCCACCTGGGCCACGGCACCGGGGACGAGGCCCAGCGCCGGCGTCGGCAGGAACGACGCGCTGAACACCGGTGCCGCGCCGGTCTGGCGCTGGAACTGGATGCCGGCCACCTGCGCCAGCGGGAACACCGAACGCACCGCGCCCGTGCCGTCGTTGCCGGCGAGGAAGTTCACCGGAGCCGGCGTCGAGGCCTTGATCGCCCGCGAGATCTTCGCCAGGTCGGCGGTGCTGCTCTGGGTGGTGAACAGCGATGCGGCGACCACGCGGTCGCGACCGCGCTCGCCGTGGCGCTTCGCGTCGCGCAGGTCGCGGCGGTATTCGTCGCCACCCGGTCGTGGCCGCGGCCGTGCACGTCGTCGTCATCGTCGTCGCGCGTGGCCTGGATGCGCTTGCCACGGGTGTCGCGCACGCCGTCGGTGACGATCAGCACGTAGCGCGAATGCTCCTGCAGCAGTTCGTCGGACTCGAAGGCCAGCGTCTTCGTCGCCGGGTCCCACAGCACCTGGTTGATGCCGACCTTGCGGCCGAAACCGCGCAGACTCAGCGTGTCGCCGAGGTTCAGCAGGTAGACCGTGCTGCTGCTGACGGTGGCCGGGTCGATGTCGCCGGTGAAGGGAACGGTGATGCGGGGCTGCGTCGAGAAGCCGTCGAGCGTGTTGATCACCTCGACGTCGGCGCAGTCGCTCGGCCGCAGCGCGCAGTCGGGCTTGGGCAGCGCGACACGGCGGAAGGTCGTGTTCGACCAGTCACGCACCGTGTAGCGGTCGCTCGGGAAGATGCCGGCGGCCGGGTCGCCGGGCTGGTTGCGCACGCCGACGCCGGCAGCGGCGGCGGCGAGCGGGGCGAGCACGAGGGAAGCCAGCGCCAGCCGGCGCAGCGGGAAACGGATCATCGTTGTCTCCTTGGAGCGCGGCGCGGTTGGTGTTGTGGACGAGAGGCGCCGGCGCGATGCGCAGCATGCGCTGCGCCTGAGCAACGTCAAACGGCGTTTCCCCGCACGAATGCAGCCGACACGTGTCACCAGGGTGACACGGCGGTGCAGCGCGTTGCGCGGGCTAGCCCGGCTCGCGCTCGGCGACCTGGCTGCGCAGGCGCGCGACCATGAAGCCGGCAGCCTGCGTGATGTGCGCGCGGGCCAGCGTCTCGGCACGTTCGCCGTCGCCGCGCGCGATGGCGTCGAGGATCTCGGCGTGCTGGTTCCAGATGTCGCGCGGCTTCTCGTCGCGGATCAGCACTTCGCCCATCACGCGCTGCGTGTAGGTCAGGTGCGTGGCCAGGGCGGGCGCCACCAGCGGGTTGCCGGACAGGCCGTAGACGAACTCGTGGAAGCGCATGTCGGCGGCGATCATCTTTGCCACCGCGCCGCTGGCCACCGCCTTGCGGCCCGCCTCGATCAGCGCCGGGCCGAGCTTCGCGGCCTTCTCGGCATTGGTCTCGGCGGCACGCCGGCAGGCCAGGCCCTCGATCACCGCGCGCATGTCGTACATGTGCTGGACATGCGCCGGGTCCAGCGGCGCGACGATCAGGCCGCGCCCCGGCGCGTCGTGCAGCACGCCCTGGTTGCGCAGCAGCGCCAGCGCCTGCTGCACCGGCTGGCGCGAGACGCCCAGCGCCTGCGCGATCTGCTCCTGGATGATGCGATCGCCCGGCGCCAGCTGGCCGGAAGCGATCTCGTCGAGCAACGCGTCGCGCACCTGCTCGACGAGGTTGGGCGCGGTGGACAGGGCCTTCATGATGCAGCGAGTCTAGGGCTTCGGCGCGTGGCTCGGCGCAGCGTTCAGCGCGCCGTGATGCGCTCGCGCAGCACGCGGTGCAGGATCTTGCCGGTGGCCGTGCGCGGCATGTCCGCGTCGGCGACGAACAGCACCGACTGCGGCCGCTTGTAGCCGGCCATGCGGCTGCGGCACCAGTCGAGGATCTCCATCTCGCTGGACTGCACCTGCCCATGCAGCACGACCACCGCCTGCACCGCTTCGCCCCACTTGTCGTGCGGCACGCCGACCACGGCGACGTCCTTCACCTTCGGGTGCGCGCCGATCACGCTCTCCACCTCGGACGGGTAGATGTTCTCGCCGCCGCTGATGATCATGTTGCTCTTGCGGTCGACCAGGTGGATGTAGCCGTGCTCGTCGCGGCGCGCCATGTCGCCCACCGAGCACCAGTCGCCGCGGAACGCCTCGGCGGTCTTCTCCGGGTTCTTCCAGTAGCCGTCGAAGACATAGGGCGTGCGCGAGTACAGCTCGCCGACCTCGCCGTCGGCCACCTCGTTGCCGTCCGGGTCGAGGATGCGGATCGGGCCCGAGCCGAGCCACTCGCGGCCGACCGAGCCGAGCCGGTCGATCTGCTCGTCGGGGCGCAGCAGGGTCACCCAGCCGGCCTCGGTGGAGCCGTAGAGCTCGTGCAGCTTCGCGTTGCGGAAGTGCTCGAGGATCGCCAGCTTGGTGTCGCGGCGCACCGGCGCCGACGAGACCATCAGCTTGTCCACCGCGCTGACGTCGTAGCGCGCCTTGGTCGCCTCGGGCAGGCCGAGCATCATGATGTAGTGGGTCGGTACCAGCGAGGTGAAGGTGATCTTCTGGCTGGACAGCGTGGCCAGCAGGGCCTCCGGGTCGAAGCTGCGGCGGTCGTCGATCACGCAGGTGGCGCCCAGGTGCACGAAGGTGTGGCTGAAGTACAGCGAGTTGGCATGGCACATCGGCATCACCAGCAGCGCGCTGTCGTTGCGGCCGAAGCCCATCTCCAGCGCGGTGGCCAGCGCGATCAGCGTGTTGCCCTCGTGGCTGCGGATCGCGCCCTTGGGCCGCCCGGTGGTGCCCGAGGTGTACATCAGCGCGCAGGGGTCGGCGGGGCGCACGCGCACCGGCGGCTCGCGCGTCGCGGACGCCGCGATCAGATCCTCGTAGCCCGTCCACCCGGAAGGCGTCTGCGCCACGCCGAAGTGGACCCAGCCGCGCGGCGCCATCGCCAGCGTGTCGTGGATCGGCGCGACGCGCTCGACCAGTTCGTCCTGCACGATGAAGGCGCGCGCCTCGCTGTGCGTGGCGATGTAGGCGATCTCCGGCGCGGTCAGGCGGAAGTTGATCGGCACCGCCACCAGCCCGGCACGGGCGAGCGCGACATAGATCTCCATCCACTCGACGCAGTTGTAGGCCAGCAGCGCGACGCGGTCGCCCTTGGACAGACCCAGGCTCAGCAGCCCGTTGGCCAGCTTCGTCGCACGTTCGTGCCACAGCGCGAAGCTCAGTTCGCGCTTCGAGTCGCGCGCGCCGAGCTTGTGCGGGGTCAGGCGGGCATGCGTCGCGACGGCGTCGGCCACGGTGAGCAGATGGTTCAAGCGAGTCTCCAGCAACGGCAGATGCGCTATCTTAGAACTCTGAATTCAGAGTTCGATAAGGGAATACCCCGAATTTCAGAACTCTGAATTCAGAGTTCTAATTGCGGCTCGCCGTCCGGCAGACCGCCCGCACCGAGGAGAACGCCATGAGCACCCCGACCGTCACCGAGCGCAGCACCGCCGCGCTCGTCGCCCGCTTCCTGAAGGCCCGCGGCGTCGACCGTGTGTTCGCGCTGTGCGGCGGCCACATCATGCCGATGTGGATGCGGCTGGATGCCGAGGGCATCCGCATCGTCGACGTGCGCGACGAGCGTGCCGCCGTCTACATGGCGCATGCCCACGCCGAACTGACAGGCGGCCTGGGCGTCGCGATGGTCACCGCCGGCCCCGGCGTCACCAACGCGATGACCGGCATCGCCAACGCCCACGTGGCACGGGCGCCGGTGCTGATCCTCTCCGGCACGCCGCCACGCGCGCAGGAGAACCGCGGTGCGCTGCAGGACATGGTGCACACCGAGTTCGTGCGCCCGCTGACCCGCTACGCGCGCACCGTGCGCGAGCCGGAGCTCGCGCTGCAGGAGCTCGACGAAGCCGTCGCGCGCGCCTTCGGCCAGGGTGGCGAGCCCGGCCCGGTCTACCTCGATTTCCCGGTCGACACGCTGCGCGCCGAGCCGTCGCCGGCCGTGCTGCTGCCCGAGCTGTTCGCGCCGCGTGCGAAGCGCCGGCTGCTGCCCGACCCCGACGCGGTCGCACAGGCCGTCGAGCTGCTGTGGACGGCGAAGCGTCCGCTGGTGATCTCCGGCCGCGGTGCACGCGGTTCACACGGGCCGCTGCTGCAGCTGCTCGACCGCCTGGGCGCGCTGTACCTCGACACCGGCGAGAGCCGCGGCCTGATCGGCGAGGACCATCCGTCGGTGGTCGCCGCGATGCGCGGCTCGGTGATGGGCGAGGCCGACGTGATCCTCACGCTGGGCCGCAAGCTCGACTTCCAGCTCGCCTACGGTTCGCCGTCGGTGTTCGGCAACGCGCGCTTCGTTCGCATCGCCGACACCGCCGCCGAGCTGCGCGACAACCGCCGCGGCGCCGCCGAGATCCTCGCCACGCCTGCGGCGGCGCTCGAGGCCATCGTCGCCGCTGCCGGCAACCGCGCGCCGGCCACCGACCGCGCCTGGGCGCAGGGCGCGCGCAGCAAGCACCTCGCCCGTGCCGACAAGCTGATCACCTCGATGGCGAGCGCCGCACCCGGCAGCGACGGCCTGATGCACCCCAATCGCCTGCTCGCCGCATTGCGCGAGGCCTTGCCGAAGGACGCGGTGGTGGTCGCCGACGGCGGCGACTTCCTCAGCTTTGCGCGTGTCGGCCTACCGGCCTCGACCTACCTCGACCCCGGCTCGCTGGGCTGCATCGGCGTCGGCACGCCCTTCGGCATCGCGGCGGCGCTGGCCTGCCCGGACCGCGCCGTGGTCGTCGCCACCGGCGACGGCTCGTTCGGCTTCAACGCGATGGAGATCGACACCGCAGCGCGCCACAGCGCACCGGTGCTGATCGTCGTGGCCAACAACGGCTCGTGGGCGATCGAGGTGCGCGACCAGCAGGAGACGCACGGCAAGGTGGTCGGAACGCGGTTGCAGTTCGCCGACCATGCGGCGATGGCGCGCGCATTCGGGCTGCACGCCGAGCGGGTCGAGCGGGTCGAAGACCTGCCCGCTGCGATCACCCGCGCGCTGGCCGTGCTGGCCTCGGGCCGCCCCGCCCTGCTCGACGTGCTGGTGACACCCGAGGCGGCGTCGTCGGACGCCAAGTCCGGCCTCGCCTGGGTACCCGACCTGCAGGCGCTCGGCGCCTGGGACGATGCCGAGCGGGCCTGGCGCGAGGGAGCACCGCGCGCATGATCGACTTCGCCCTGACGCCCGAGCAGGCCGAACTGCAGGCCCGCATCCGCCGCTTCGTCGCCGACGAGGTGATCCCGCTCGAGGCCGATTCGCGCCAGGGCGCGCACGGCCCGCACGAGGCGCTGCGCGAGGACCTGATCGCCCGCGCCCGCGCCGCCGGCCTGCTGTCGCCGCACGTGGCGCCCGAGTACGGCGGCCTCGGCCTGGGCCATGTCGGCCGTGCGATCGCCTTCGAGGAGGCCGGCTACTCGCCGCTGGGCCCGATCGCGCTCAACGTGTTCGCGCCCGACGAGGGCAACATGCATCTGCTCGAAGTGGTGGCGACGCCGACACAGAAGGAGCGCTTCCTGCGCCCGCTGGCCGAAGGCCATGCGCGCTCCTGCTTCTGCATGACCGAGCCGGCGCCGGGCGCCGGCTCCGACCCGTCGATGCTCGCCACCACCGCGGTACGCGACGGCGAGCACTACGTGATCGACGGCCTGAAATGGTTCATCACCGGTGCCGACGGCGCGGCCTTCGCGATCGTGATGGCGCGCGTGCCCGATGCCGGCGCGACCATGTTCCTCACGCCGATGGACGCGCCCGGCATCACGCTGGAGCGCAACATGGACACGCTGGACACCTGCTTCCCCGGCGGCCACGGCGTCGTGCGCTTCAGCGGCCTGCGCGTGCATGCCGACGACGTGCTCGGCGAAGTCGGCCAGGGCTTCCGCTATGCGCAGGTGCGCCTGTCGCCGGCGCGGCTGACGCACTGCATGCGCTGGCTCGGTGCGGCACGGCGCGCGCACGACATCGCCACCGACTACGCGCGGCGCCGCGAGGCCTTCGGCAAGCCGCTGGGCCAGCACGAGGGCGTGGGCTTCATGCTCGCCGACAGCGAGATGGACATGCACCTGGCGCGGCTGACGATCTGGCACTGCGCCTGGGTGCTCGACCAGGGCCACTTGGCGCTGCACGAATCGAGCCGCGCCAAGGTGATGGTGTCGGAAGCGGTGTGGCGCGTCGCCGACCGCTGCGTGCAGATCCTCGGCGGCCAGGGTGTGACCGGCGAGACCATCGTCGCGAAGATCTTCGCCGACATGCGCGGTTTCCGCATCTACGACGGTCCGTCCGAGGTGCACCGCTGGAGCCTGGCCAAGCACATCCTCAAGGGCGTGCGCGCGCCGCAGGGCCACTGAGGCGATGAGCGGCTCCACGCCGGCTCGGGCCGAGTTCCGCGCCCGTTACCTCGTCGAGAGCGCGGTTCCTTCCGACGCGGCGGCCGAGGTCATCGCCGGCGAGCAGTCCAGCGGCACCTTCCTCGCCGTGCCCGGTGAGACCGACGAGCTGAAGCAGCGCTCGCGCGCCCGCGTGCTGCGCGTCGATCGGCTCGAAGCGGTGGCGACGCCGTCGCTGGCCAGCGCCTTCGTCGAACGCCGGCCGCACGACGGCGTGTTCCACCGCGCCGAGATCGAGATCGCCTTCCCGGTCGCCAACGTCGGCGCCAACCTGTCGTCGCTGCTGGCCACCGTGGCCGGCAACCTGTTCGAGCTCGGTGAGATCACCGGGCTGCGCCTGCTCGACCTGGACCTGCCGGACGACTACGCGGCGCAGTTCGCCGGCCCGCAGTTCGGCATCGCCGGCACGCGCGCCCTTGCCGGCGTGCAGGGCCGGCCGCTGATCGGCACCATCGTCAAACCGAGCATCGGCCTCACGCCGGCGCAGACCGCCGAGCTGGTCGACGCGCTGTGTGCCGGCGGCATCGACTTCGTCAAGGACGACGAACTGATGGCCGACCCGCCCTACGCACCTTTCGAACAGCGCCTGGCCGCGGTGATGCCGGTGCTGCGCCGCCATGCCGAGCGGCTCGGCCGCCTGCCGATGTACGCGATCAACATCTCCGGCTCCGTCGATGAGATGCTGCGCCGCCACGACGCGGTGCTGGCCGCCGGCGGCAGCTGCGTGATGGTCAGCGTGCAGGCGGTCGGCTTCGCCGGCGTCGAGCACCTGCGCCGCCACACGCAGCTGCCGATCCACGGCCACCGCAACGGCTGGGGCGCGCTGACGCGGCATCCGGCGCTGGGCATCGAGTTCACGGCCTGGCAGAAGCTGTGGCGGCTGGCCGGCGTCGACCACCTGCACGTCAACGGCATCCGCAGCAAGTTCTGGGAGAGCGACGACTCGGTGATCCGCTCGGCACGTGCCTGCCTCGCGCCCTGGGCCGGCGTGAGGCCGCTGATGCCGGTGTTCTCGTCGGGGCAATGGGCCGAGCAGGCGCCCGACCTGTGGGCTGCGCTGGGCTCGACCGACCTGATGCACCTGGCCGGCGGCGGCATCATCGCCCACCCCGACGGCATCGCCGCCGGCGTGGCCAGCCTGCGCGAAGGCTGGGAGGCGGCGCGGGCCGGCGTGCCGCTGGCCGAGTACGCGGCCACGCACCCCGCGCTGCAGGCTGCGCTGGCGCACTTCGGCAAGGCCTGAGCACGATGCGCCTGGCCTTCCTCGCCGACGACTTCACCGGCGCCACCGATGCGCTGGAGGTGCTGCATTTCGCCGGCCTGCGCTGCGCGCTGTTCCTGGACGTGCCGGACGCGGCGACGCTCGCGCGGCTCGGGCCCTTCGATGCGCTCGGCGTCGCGATCGACAGCCGCGCGATGACACCGGCCGAGATGCGCGCGCAACTGCCGCCGCTGCTGCGCACGCTGGCCGCGCTGCCGCTGCCCTGGGTGCACTACAAGGTCTGCTCGACCTTCGACAGCGCGCCGCAGATCGGCAGCATCGGCACGGTGATGGAACTGGCGCGCGAGGCTTTCGGCGACGCGCCCATGCCCATCGTCGCGGCGACGCCGGCGCTGGGCCGCTACTGCGTGTTCGGCCAGCTGTTCGCACGCTCGGGCACCGACGGCCAGGTGCACCGCCTCGATCGCCACCCGATCATGGCGCGACACCCGGTCACGCCGATGGGCGAGGCCGACCTGGTGCGCCACCTCGGCGCGCAGACCGCGCTGCCCATCGTCAAGCTGACGTTGCCGCACTTCGCCGCCGGGCGCGATGCGCTCGACGCGGAGGTCGACCGCAAGCTGGCCGAGCGGCCGGCCGCGCTGCTGTTCGACGGCAGCGAGCCGACCCACCTGACCGAGATCGGCCGCCAGCTCGAGCGGCTGGCGGCGAACGGCGGGCCGGCGCGTTTCGCGCTCGGCTCCTCGGGCCTGGAGTACGCGCTGACGCAGTGGTGGCGCGACAGCGGCCAGTTGCCGGCCGCCGCTGCGCCCGGGCCAGATCGAACCGGTCGATCAGGTGCTCGCCGTCTCCGGCAGCGCCTCGCCGCTGAGTGCGCTGCAGATCGAGGCGGCACTGGCTGCCGGCTTCGTCGACCTGCCGGTGGACGCACGCGCCCTGGTGGCCGACGAAGCCTGGCCCGCCATCCGCGACACGCTGGTCGAATCGGCCTGTGCCGCGCTCGCCGCCGGCCGCAGCGTGATGCTGCACAGCGCCCGCGGCCCGCAGGATCAACGCATCGCCGCCCTGCTGGATGCCTTGCAGGCCGCGGGCGGTTCACGCGACGCTGCCCGCCACGAAGGCGGCCGGCGGCTCGGCCAACGCCTCGGCGAAGTCGTCGACGCGGTGCTTCGCCGCGTGCCGCTGCGGCGCCTGCTGCTGTCCGGCGGCGACACCTCCAGCCACATCACGCAGGCGCTCGCACCGCAGGCGCTGCGCATCGAGGCGCGGCTCGCGCCAGGCGCACCGCTGTGCCGCTGCGTCGGCGGTCCGGCCCATGTCGACGGCCTGCAGCTTGGCCTGAAGGGCGGCCAGATGGGCACCCCCGACTACTTCGTCCGCGCCTGGCGCGGGCCTTCCGGAGACTCCCTGTCATGACGACTTCTTCCGACACGCGTGTCACCGTGGTCACCGGCGGCGCGATGGGCATAGGCGCCGAGGTCTGCACCCGCCTCGCCGCCGCCGGCCACGCCGTGTGGGTGGCCGACCGCGACCTTGCCGCCGCCGAGGCCACCGCCCAGGCCCTGCGCGACAGCGGCGCCGACGTGCGCGCGCTGCCGCTGGACGTGGCCGACGCCGCCTCGGTGGCGCAGGCCTTCGCACAGGTCGACGAGGTCCACGGCCGCTGCGACGTGCTGGTCAACTGCGCCGGCATCGCCAAGGTCTTCCCTTTCCTCGACTTCCCGCTCGACAACTTCGTCGCGACGATGGCCGTCAACGTCACCGGCACGCTGCTGTGCTCGCAGCACGCGGCGCGGCTGATGCTGCGCCGGCGCTGGGGGCGCATCGTCAACATCGCCTCGGTGGCCGGGATGCGCGCGGTGGGCAGCGGCCGCACCGCCTACGGCACCTCGAAGGGCGCAGTGATCGCGCTGACGCGGCAGATGGCCGTCGAGCTGGCCGAACACGGCATCACCGCCAATGCGGTGGCACCGGGGCCGGTGGACACGCCGATGACACGCACCTTGCACACCGAGCAGTTCCGCCAGGAGTACTCGCGCGCCATCCCGATGAACCGCTACGGCAGCACCGGCGAGATCGCCTCGGCGGTGATCTACCTCGCCTCCGACGACGCCTCCTACATCTCGGGCGCGGTGCTGGCGGTGGACGGTGGCTTCCTCGCCTCCGGCGCACGCGGGCTGTGAACCGGAGCCGCCCATGAGCGACATCACCTCTCGCTTCGTCGACGCCAACGGCCTGCGCCTGCATGCCCTGCAGGCCGGCCGCGGCACGCCCTTGCTGCTGCTGCTGCACGGCTGGCCCGAGTGGTCTCATGCCTGGCGGCCGGTGATGGCGCGGCTGACCGACCGCTACACGATGACGGCGCCGGACTTCCGCGGCTTCGGCGACTCGGCCAAGACCTCGCTGGCGCCCTCGCGCGACGCCACGCCCGAGCAGCTCGCCGACGACACGCTGGCGCTGGCCGATGCGCTGGGCCTGCAACGTTTCGGCCTGGTCGCGCACGACGTCGGCTCCTTCGTCGCGCAGACCATCGCCCGCCGGGCACCCGAGCGCATCAGCGGCCTGTTCTTCTTCAACTGCGCCTACCCCGGCATAGCCGCACGCTGGGTCGAGCCCGGCCACCTGCTCGAGACCTGGTACCAGTTCTTCCACCAGCAGCCCTGGGCGGCGGAACTGGTGGGTTCCTCGCGCGAGGCCTGCCGCATCTACCTGCACAACTTCCTCGCCCACTGGTCGCACCGGCAGGACTGGATCGACGATCAGCTCGAGGCCTGGGTCGACAACTTCATGCAGCCGGGCAACCTGCAGGGCGGCTTCAACTGGTACCGCAGCATCCATGCGGCGCGCATGGCGGTGATCGAAGGCCGCAGCCCACCGCCACCACCGATCGCCACGCCGACGCGCGTGCTGTGGGGCGCGCACGACCCGGTCCTGAAGCCGGTGTGGACCGATCGGCTGCCGGAGTTCTTCAGCGACCTGCAGCTGGACCTGCAGCCCGATGCCGGCCACTTCGTGCACCTGGAAGCGCCCGACGCGGCTGCCGAAGCGATCGCCACCTTCTTCGACGGCCTCGCGCGGCGCCTACCATCGGGGGCATGAGCCCGCCAAACCAAGAGCGCAGTTCCGAGCACCGCCACGAGGTCCCGCTGCCGCAGGCCTACCGCCTGCTCAACCACGGGCCGACCGTGCTGGTCAGCGCCGCGCATGGGGGCCGCAGCAACGTGATGGCGGCCGCCTGGGCGATGCCGCTGGACTTCGAGCCGCCCAAGGTCACGGTGGTGATCGACAAGAACACCTTCACCCGCACGCTGATCGAGGCCAGCGGCCAGTTCGCATTGAGCGTGCCCTGCCGCGCGCTGGCCGATGCCACCTACGCGGCCGGCAGCCTGGAGGGCGCCGCGCGTGCCGACAAGTTCGCCGACTGCGGCCTGGCGCACTTCGCGGCGCAGCGCATCGACGCGCCGCTGGTCGAGGGCTGCGTTGCCTGGCTCGAATGCCGCGTCATCGGCGGGCCGCAGGAGCAGCACCACCAGCAGGCCTACGACCTGTTCGTGGCCGAGGTGCTGGCGGCACAGGCCGATCAACGGGTGTTCGCCAACGGCCGCTGGCTCGCCGATGCGCCGGCCGAACTGCGCACGCTGCACCACCAGGCCGGCGGCGCCTTCTTCGTCGCCGGCGAGACCGTGCAGGCGCGCAAGCCGGGCGGCTGATCCGCCGTTCCTCAGTCGACGAAGAAGTCGGGGATGAAGTCGCGGTTGCCCGGCGTGACGCTGTAGCGGTCGAAGTCGGTCACGCCGTGCTGCACCAGCAGCGCGTCGTCGATGAAGAAGTTGCCGGTGGTGCTCTTCGCCTCGCTGGTCAGGATGAACCAGGCGGCGTCGGCGAGGATCTCCGGCGTGCGGCACTTGCTCACGTCGACACCGGGAATCATCTGCAGCGCGGCCGTGGCGATCGCCGTGCGCGGCCACAGGCTGTTGACCGCGATGCCGTGCTTGCGGAACTCGCCCGCATGACCGAGCGTGCACTCGCTCATGCCGTACTTGGCCATCGTGTAGGCCACGTGCGGGCTGAACCAGTGTTCGCGCATGGACAGCGGCGGCGACATGTTCAGCACATGCGGGTTGCGCCCGGCCTGCGCGGCCTTCATCAGGTGCGGCAGGCAGGCCTGCGTGCACAGGTAGGTGCCACGCACGTTGACGCCGAACATCAGGTCGAAGCGCTTCATCGGCGTCGCGTCGGTCGGCGTCAGGCTGATCGCGCTGGCGTTGTTGACCAGGATGTCGATGCCGCCGAAGCGCGCCACCGCCTGTTCCACCGCGGCGAGCACGTTGGCCTCGTCGCGGATGTCGGTCTGCAGCGCCAGCGCATGGCCGCCGGCGGCCTCGATCTCGGCCGCAGCCGAGTGGATGGTGCCGGGCAGCTTGGGATTGGTCTCGGTGGTCTTCGCGGCGATGACGACGTTGGCGCCGTCACGCGCCGCGCGCAGCGCGATCGCCAGCCCGATGCCGCGCGAGGCACCGGTGATGAAGAGGGTCTTGCCCTCGAGGTTCATGGTCTTGTCTCCACGGTGATCATTCGTTCATCAGTCGGCCGGCGATGTGGCGTGCCAGCGCTTCGCCGCAGGCGCGGTAGACCGGCTCGCCGGGATGGAATCCGTCCTCGGCCATGTTCTCGGGGCCGAGCGCGAGCGGGATCGCCACATGCGAGACGTCGTCGCGTGTCGCCGCCCAGCGTGCCATCGCGTCGTCGTGGCGTCGTGCATCGTCGCCCATCACGCGGCGCAAGGGCTGCGGCAGCAGCGGGAAGCGGTGCACCGGCGGCAGCGGCGCGAACACCACGTGGCGCACACCGGCGGTCCTGGCGCAGCCAGTCGGCCAGCGCCGCACGCTGCAACACGGCGCGCTGCGAGGGCACCTGATCGATCACGTCGTTGACGCCGAGCACGGCCACCGCGATCTCGGCCGGCATCGGCCGCACCCGGCGTGCCAGTTCGAGCGCCTGCGCGGTGGTGATGCCGCTTTGCGCCACCAGTTGCCAGTGCACCCGGCGGCGTGCCTCGCGCGCCAGCGTGCGGGTCAGGTAGCCGGCCAGCGCATCGTCCTGCGTGCGAACGCCGACGCCGGCGGCCGACGAGTCGCCGACGATCAGCAGCGACAGCCGCTCGCCCTCGCCCACCCGCCCCTCGCGCGGGCCGTCGGCCTCGGGCAGGCGCGGTGCGCGCCGCTTGGTCGCCACCGCCTGCGCCACCAGCAGCGGCGCCAGGGCCAGCTTGAGCGCGAGCGACATGGCGGGCCTGTGCGAGCGTCAGGAGAACTTCGAGAAGTCCGGCTTGCGCTTCTGGAAGAAGGCCTGGAAGGCCTCCATCGCCTCGGGGCTGCGCAGCCGTGCGCTGAACAGCTCGCCTTCGACGGCGATGGTCTTCAGCACCTCGTCGGCGGCGTTGCGGCGCAGCAGCTTCTTGGTCTCGCGCACCGCACCGGGCGGCAGGCTGTTGAAGCGCTCGGCGACACGCCGTGCATGGTTGGCCACCTCGCCGGCCGGCAGCACCGCGTTGGCGATGCGCGCGTCGACGGCTTCCTCGGGCGAGAACGGATCGCCGAGCAGCAGCTTCTCGGCGGCCTTGACGTTGCCGAGCAGGCGCGGCACGACCAGGCTGGAGGCGAACTCCGGCACCAGCCCCAGGCTGACGAAGGGCATCGCCAGACGGGCTTCGTCGGACACGTAGACCAGGTCGCAGTGCAGCAGCATCGTCGTGCCGATACCGATCGCCGCGCCGGTGACGGCGGCGACCACCGGCTTGTCGATGCCGACCAGCGCGCGCATGAACTGGAACACCGGCGAGTCGGCGGCGTTGCTGCCCTGGCCGGGCGGCCGGCTCATGAAGTCCTCGATGTCGTTGCCGCTGGTGAAGATGCCGGGCTGGCCGGTGATCAGCACGGCGCGCACGGCCTGGTCGGCCTGCGCGGCGTTCAGCGCGTCAGCCATCGCCTGGTACATCGCCACCGTCAGCGCGTTCTTCTTCTCGGGGCGGGCGATCTCGATCGTGGCAACGCCGTTCAGCGTGGCGGTCTTGATGCTCATGCGTGGGTCTCCTTGGGGGTTCGTCGTGGCGAGGGCGGCTCAGGCCGCCATCTCCTGCCAGTGGTTGGCCAGGTGCATCAGGTGGGCGCGCGCATAGGCGGGCTTGTCCAGCGCACCATAGGCGAAGTGCGGTGCCAGCGCGCCGGTGTGGGCTTCGAAGGCCCGCAGCGCCGCCACCAGCCGGTCGACCGCGGCATCCAGCGCCTGGCCGGCGGCGATGTCCGGCGCACCGGGAATCGGCTCGCTGAGCGAATGGCTCATGCGCCCGCGCGCCGAGAACAGCGCGAAGGCCGCCGGGCCGACCGTGGCACGGAACCACGCTGGCTTGGGTTGCGGGAAGCCGGCGAGCGAGTACTCGACGCTCTGCGCGGCATGGATCAGCACCTTGGGCAGGTCCCAGGCGCCGGTGGCGCGCGGCGGCTTGCCTTTCAGCGCCTGCAGCGTGGCCAGCGCCGCCGGCAGCGAGCCGAAGCCGGCACCGTCCACCGACGCCGGGGCGCAGGCCGACAGCAGCAGCGGCGAAGCGCCGAGCATCGCCGCGCTGCCGCTGCGCAGCACGCGCCGGCGCCCGGGGTCGCAGGAACGGCCCGGCGCGCTCATGTCGACGCCTGCAGGCCGTGCAGCAGCCGCTCGGCGCGCTGCCACAGCGTCGCCTGGAACTGCTCGCGGAAGAAGCCGAAGTGGCCGATGCGCCGCGCCTGCACGTCGGCCGGCGCGATGCGTTCGATGCGCCGCGGCGCGTTCGCGTAACAGTCGATCAGCACGCGCGTGCCACGCTCGGTCATCAGCTCGTCGTCGGTGATCGACAGCGCCACCACCGGGAAACGCGCCGCCTCGAAGCGCTCGCGCACCGCCGCGCCCTCGGCGCCGACGTGGTAGCGCGGGTGCATGCACCACTTGCGCCATTGCAGCACCACACCCTTGGGCAGGTCGCCGACCTTGCCGAAGCGCCGGCCCGGGAAGTAGCCGAACAGCGCCGTGCCGACCGGCACCAGCACATGCCAGAAGTACAGCACGATGCGCTTGAGCTGCGGCGCGTTGTCGCGCCAGTAGCCGCTGCCGGCGGCCACCGAGAGCAGGCCGGCGAGGCGGTCACGATGCTGCAGCAGGCCGGGCAGCTGCGCGCCCAGGCTGTGGCCGATCAGGTAGATCGGCAGGCCGTCGCTGCGCGAGGCCAGCGCCGCGATCACCGTGTCGGTGTCGCGCGCCCAGTCGAACAGGTCGGCACGGAAACCGCGCAGCGTGCCGCTGGCCGGCAGCGAGTCGCCCGAGCCGCGGTAGTCGAAGGTGGCGACCACGAAGCCCTGCTGCGCCAGCCAGGTGGCGAAGGCGCGGTAGTAGTCCTGGCGCACGCCCATCGCGCCGCCGATCAGCACGGCGCCGCGGCGCGCGGTGGATGTGTCCGGCTCGAAGAAACGAACCGCCAGCGGGGTGCCGTCGTCGGCGGCGAGGATATGTGCATTCATGGCCTGCCCTCCAGAATGACCGAAGCCACCCGCAGGTGGCCTCGTGGTCGAACCGCTCAGACGCGCTCGATGATGCCGGCTGCGCCCTGGCCCATGCCCACGCACATGGTGACCATGCCGTACTTCAGGTTGTGGCGGCGCAGCGCGTGCACGACGGTCGCGGCGCGGATCGCACCGGTGGCGCCCAGCGGGTGGCCGAGCGCGATCGCGCCGCCCATCGGGTTGACACGGGCGGGGTCGAGGCCGACCGTGTTGATCACCGCCAAAGCCTGCGCGGCGAAGGCTTCGTTGAGCTCGATCCAGCCGAGGTCGTCGAGCTTCAGCCCGGCGCCGCGCAGCGCCGCCGGAATCGCCTCGATCGGGCCGATGCCCATGATCTCCGGCGGCACACCGCGCGCCGCGAAGCTGACGAAACGTGCCAGCGGCTTGAGGTCGAACTGCTTGACGGCCTTCTCGGAGGCGAGGATCAGCGCGCCGGCGCCGTCGCTGGTCTGCGAGCTGTTGCCGGCGGTGACGCTGCCCTTGGCGGCGAACACCGGCTTCAGCTTGGCCAGGCCTTCGAGCGAGGTGTCGGGGCGTGCGCCTTCGTCGAGGTTGACGGTGCGCGTCTTCACGTTCACTTCGCCGGTGGCAAGGTTCGGGAAGCGTTCGACGATCTCCACCGGCGTCATCTCGTCGGTGAACTCGCCGGCGGCCATCGCCTTCAAGGCCTTCTGGTGCGAGGCCAGCGCGAAGGCGTCCTGCGCCTCGCGCGTCACCTTCCACTGCGAGGCCACCTTCTCGGCGGTCAGGCCCATGCCGTAGGCGATGCCGACGTTCTCGTCCTTGGCGAAGATCGCCGGGTTGAACGAGGGCTTGTTGCCGCCCATCGGCACCATGCTCATCGACTCCGCGCCGCCGGCGATCATCACGTCGGCCTCGCCGACGCGGATGCGGTCAGCCGCCATCTGCAGCGCGGTCAGGCCCGAGGCGCAGAAGCGGTTGACGGTCACGCCGCCGACCGTGTTCGGCAGGCCGGCCAGCACCATGGCCACACGCGCCATGTTGATGCCCTGCTCGGCCTCGGGGAACGAGCAGCCGATGATGGCGTCCTCGATCGCCTTCGGGTCCAGCGTCGGCACCTGCTTCAGCGCGCTCTGCACCGCGGCGACCAGCAGGTCGTCGGGCCGCGTGTTCTTGAAGTAGCCCCGGCCCGACTTGCCGATCGGCGTGCGGGTGGCGGCAACGATGTAGGCGTCTTGCACTTGCTTGGTCATGTGGATCTCCGTGCTCGTTGCCGTGATCAGTTGCGAACGGGCTTGCCGGTCTGCAGCATGCCCATGATCCGTTCCTGCGACTTCGGGTTCTCGAGCAGGCTGCAGAAGTGCTTGCGCTCGAGCGACATCAGGTACTCCTCGCTCACCAGCGAGCCGGCCTCCACCTCGCCACCGCAGACCACGTCGGCGATCAGCGCGCTGATGTGGAAGTCGTGCGCGCTGATGAAGCCGCCGTCGCGCATGTTGGCGAGCTGGCCCTTGACCGTGGCGATGCCGCTGCGGCCGGCCACCGGGAACAGCGACTTCGCCGGCGCGCGGTAGCCGCTGTCGAACATCGCCTTGGCCTGCTGGATCGCGACGTAGAGCAGCTCGTCCTTGTTCGGCACGATCACGTCGCTCCACAGCAGGTAGCCGAGCTTGCGCGACTCGATCGCGCTGGTGCCCACCTTGGCCATCGCGGCGTTGGTGAAGCCGTCGGTGACGAACTTGAAGATGTCGGCGTTGGCGTTGCCCGCGGCCGCCATCTCGGCGGCGCGGCGCGCGATGTAGGTCAGGCCGCCGGCGCCGGGAACCAGGCCCACGCCGACCTCGACCAGACCCATGTACGACTCCATCGCCGCGACCCGCTTGCTCGAGTAGACGGCCAGTTCACAGCCGCCACCCAGCGCGATGCCGCGGATGGCGCTGACGACAGGGACTTGGGCATAACGAACGCGCAGCATGAAGTCCTGGAACTTCTTCAGTTCCGGCGCGATGCCCTTGGCGCCGCTCTTCATGAACACCGGCATCAGCGCCTCGAGGTTGGCGCCGGCCGAGAACACGTCGTCCGGCGACCAGATCACCAGGCCCTTGTAGCCGGCCTCGGCCTTCTCCAGCGCGGTCTGCAGGCCTTCGGCCACCGTCGGGCTGATCAGGTGCAGCTTGGCGGTGATGCTGGCGATCAGCACCTCGCCGTCCAGCGTCCAGACACGCACTTCCTCGTTCTTGAACACCTCGGTGCCGGCTTGCAGCGGCGCCACCGCACCGGAACCGGCGACGTTCTCGGGGAAATGCTGACGCTGGTACACGGCCAGCGCCGGGCGCGGAATGTACTTGCCCTGCGACGCGCTCCACGAGCCTTCCGGCGTGTGCACACCGTCGCGACCATCGAACACCCAGGCCGGCAGCGGCGCCTTGGACAGCGCCTTGCCGGCGTCGATGTCGGCCTTCACCCACTCGGCCACCTGCTTCCAGCCGGCCTGCTGCCACAGCTCGAACGGGCCTTGCTGCACGCCGAAGCCCCAGCGCATCGCGAAGTCGACGTCGCGTGCGCAGTCGGCGATGTCGGCCAGGTGCACCGCGGCGTAGTGGAAGCCGTCGCGCAGGATCGCCCACAGGAACTGCGCCTGCGGGTTGGTCGATTCACGCAGCAGCTTGAGCCGCTCGGCCGGCGCCTTCTTCAGCATGCGCTCGACGATGGGCTCGGCCTTGCCGCCGGCCGGCACGTAGTCGGCCTTGGCCGGGTCGAGGCGCAGGATGTCCTTGCCGACCTTCTTGTAGAAGCCGGCGCCGCTCTTCTGGCCCAGCGCGCCCTGCTCGATCAGCCTGGCCAGCACCGGCGGCGTGCCGTAGCTGGGGAAGAACGGGTCGTCGGCCAGGTTGTCCTGCAGCGTCTTGATGACGTGCGCCATCGTGTCCAGGCCCACCACGTCGGCGGTGCGGAAGGTGCCGCTGCTGGCGCGGCCCAGCTTCTTGCCGGTCAGGTCGTCGACGACGTCGTAGGCGAGGCCGAAAGTCTCGGCTTCCTTGATGGTGGCCAGCATGCCGGCGATGCCGACGCGGTTGGCGATGAAGTTCGGCGTGTCCTTTGCGCGCACCACGCCCTTGCCGACCGCGCTCGTCACGAAGCTCTCGAGCTGGTCGAGGATCTCCGGCTTCGTCGTCGGGGTGGGGATCAGCTCCACCAGGTACATGTAGCGCGGCGGGTTGAAGAAGTGGATGCCGCAGAAGCGCGGCTTGATCTCTTCCGGCAGCGCCTCGCTGAGCTTGGTGATCGACAGACCCGAGGTGTTGGAGGCGACGATCGCATGCGGCGCCACCGCCGGGGCGATGCGCTTGTACAGGTCGAGCTTCCAGTCCATGCGCTCGGCGATGGCCTCGATGATCAGGTCGCACTCTTTCAGCTTGTCGAGGTGCTCCTCGTAGTTCGCCTGCTCGATGAAAGCGGCGTCCTCCGGGATGCCCAGCGGCGAAGGCTTGAGCTTCTTCAGCCCGTCGATCGCCTTGGTCACGATGCCGTTCTTCGGCCCTTCCTTGGCCGGCAGGTCAAACAGCACGACCGGCACCTTGACGTTGACCAGATGGGCGGCGATCTGCGCCCCCATCACCCCGGCGCCGAGCACGGCCACCTTGCGAACGTTGAATCGATTCATGTTGTTCACTCCACGCGGATCCAGGTCTGGTTGCGGAAGAACGGGCCGATGTAGCCACGCACCTCCAGCTGCTTGCCGCCGTCCAGCGGCTTGAGCCGCAAGCGGTAGGTCTTGCCGTTGTTGGGGTCGGTGATGTCGCCGCCGGTCCACAGCGCCTTGTCGGCCTCGTCGACCTTGGCGTTGCGGATGATGGTCAGACCGAGGATGGGCTTGCCCTTGCGCTCGTCCGTGCACTTGTCGCAGACGTCGCCCGGCTTGGCATCCGGGTCGAGCAGCTTCTCGATCTTCCCGCTCAGCACACCGCCGCTCTCGACGATGCGCACCAGCGACTTCTCCTTCTTCGTTTCGTCGTCGATCGACTTCCACAGGCCCACCGGCGTGGCCTGGGCCAGCGCGACGGCGTGGACCGCGAAGGCGGCGATCAGAAGGGCAAGGCGCTTCATGTCAGAACAGCGCCTCTTCCATTTCCATCAGCGGCGTCAGGCCGGCGCGGCAGCTGCGGATCAGGCCTGCTGTCTCCGGCAGCAGCTTGGCGTAGTAGAAGCGCGCCGTCGCCAGCTTGGCGGTATAGAACGGGTCGCCGCCGTCCTTCTTCGCCAGCGCCACCTTGGCCATGCGCGCCCAGAAGTAGGCGAACACCAGGTGGCCGCAGACACGCAGGTAGTCGACCGCCGCGGCGCCCACCTCGTCGGCATTGCCCATCGCCTTCATGCCGATCTCGGTGGTCAGCTTGGTGAGCTTGTCGCCCAGGTCGGCCAGCGGGTTGACGAATTCCTGCATCGCCTCGTTGGTGCCTTCGTCCTCGACGAACTCCTGCACCAGCTTGCCGAACTTCTTCAGCTTCTTGCCGTTGTCGCCCAGCACCTTGCGGCCCAGCAGGTCGAGCGACTGGATGGTGTTGGTGCCCTCGTAGATCATGTTGATGCGCGCATCGCGCACGAACTGCTCCATGCCCCACTCGCGGATGTAGCCGTGGCCGCCGAACACCTGCATGCAGTGCGAGGTGGCGATCCAGGCGTTGTCGGTGAAGAAGGCCTTGACGATGGGCGTGACCAGCGCGACCAGGTCGGCGCATTCCTTGCGCTCGTCCTCGTCGTCGCTGGCCAGTTCCTTGTCGAGCTGCAGCGTGGTCCACATCGCCAGCGCGCGGGCGCCCTCGGCGTAGGCACGCGCGGTCAGCAGCATCTTGCGCACGTCGGGGTGCACGATGATGGTGTCGGCCGGCTGGTCGGGGTTCTTCGGGCCCGACAGCGCGCGCATCTGGATGCGGTCCTTCGCGTAGGCGACGGCGTTCTGGTAGGCCACTTCGGTGAGCCCCAGCGACTGCATGCCCACGCCCAGGCGCGCGGCGTTCATCATCACGAACATCGCGGCCAGGCCCTTGTTCGGCTCGCCGACCAGCGTGCCGACCGCGCCTTCGAGCACGATCTGCGCGGTGGCGTTGCCGTGGATGCCCATCTTGTGCTCGAGCGCGGCGCAGAACACGCCGTTGCGCGCGCCCAGCGAGCCGTCGGCGTTGGCCAGGAACTTCGGCACCACGAACAGCGAGATGCCCTTGCTGCCCTGCGGCGCGTCGGGCAGGCGGGCCAGCACCAGGTGCACGATGTTCTCGGCCAGGTCGTGTTCGCCGGCGGAGATGAAGATCTTCTGGCCGGTGATCTTGTAGCTGCCGTCGGCCTGCGGCTCGGCCTTGGTGCGCAGCATGCCGAGGTCGGTGCCGCAGTGCGGCTCGGTCAGGCACATCGTGCCGGTCCACTGGCCGCTGGTCAGCTTGGGCAGGTAGAGCGCCTTCTGCGCGTCGGAGCCGTGCGCGTGCAGCGCCTCGTAGGCGCCGTGCGACAGGCCGGGGTACATGGTCCAGGCCTGGTTCGACGAGTTGAGCATCTCGTAGAAGCTCTGGTTGACCACGTGCGGCAGGCCCTGGCCGCCGTAGGCCGGGTCGCAGCTGAGCGCCGGCCAGCCACCCTCGACGTACTTCGCGTAGGCCTCCTTGAAGCCCTTGGGCGCCTTGACCTCGTGGGTCGCCTTGTCGAGCACGCAGCCCTCGGCGTCGCCGCTCTGGTTCAGCGGGGCGATCACCGCGGCGGCGAACTTGCCGCCTTCTTCCAGCACCGCGTTGATCGTGTCGGCGTCGATGTCGGCGTGCGCCGGCATCATCTTCAGCTCCTCGACGACGTTGAGCACCTCGTGCATGACGAACTGCATGTCGCGCAGGGGCGGGGTGTAGTTGGGCATCGCTCAGCTCTCCAGGGACGTGATTCAGGAACGCGCCGCGCGCGCGCTCACGGCGCGCTTGCGGGCGGTGGATTTCTCTTCGAGCGCGCCGGGCGCCGCGTAGTTCTCCAGCACGCGGCGGAACGCCACCTTGGCGCGATCGACCGCGCCGGGGTGGCGCAGGAAGCGTGCGTCGTGGTGCAGCGCCAGGATCAGGCCGTGCACCTCGAACAGCATCTGCGGCGGGTCGGTCTCGGCCTTCAGGTGGCCTTCCTCGACGCCGATGCGGATGGCCCGTTCCAGCGCGTCCTGCCAGGTCTGGACCATGTCGACCAGCGCGTCGCGCACCGGGCCCGGCCGGTCGTCGAACTCGACCGCGCCGCTGATGTAGATGCAGCCCGAGTCGATCTCGACCGCGACGCGGCGCACCCAGTTGTCGAACAGCGCGCGCAGGCGCGGCAGGCCGCGCGGCTCGCGCAGCGCCGGGTAGAAGACCTCTTCCTCGAACTTGTTGTGGTATTCGCGCACCACGGCGATCTGCAGTTCGTCGCGCGAGCCGAAATGGGCGAACACGCCCGACTTGCTCATGCCGGTGACTTCGGCCAGCGCGCCGATCGACAGGCCCTCCAGCCCCATGTGCGAGGCCAGCGTCAGCGCTGCCTCCAGGATGGTGGCCCGGGTCTGCTGCCCCTTGTGCAGCGTGCGGACGGTGGTCGGACTGTCGGCCATCGGGGCGGACCCAGAAACGAACGATCGTTCTATTTTGCAGAAAAGCACCGACCCGCGCCAAACAGCCCTGCGGAATTTCTAGGCATTCGCCCCTAGTTCGCGGCCGTCATGGGCCGGTCATGCCCTTGACTTGAGCGGAACAGCGCGAATGCGATACGCTCGAACGATCATGGAAGTGTTGCAACTCGACGTTTCCGGGCGCCCGCAGGCGTGGATTTCGGCCAAGGAGGCTGCGATCCTCTACGCCAGCGACGGCGTGGCCTGGACGCTGGGCGAGACCTTCTACGTGCTGCGCGGCGGCACCCAGCGGCGCACCGGGCTGCAGAGCCGCATCGAGGTGCACCCCATCGTCGCCGTGCGCGGCGCCGTGCCCAGCAAGGCCTGGCGGCAGACGCCGGCGCTGTCCAACCCCAAGCTGTTCGCCCGCGACCGCGGCGTCTGTGCGTACTGCGGCGCGCATTTCCACGTCGACGACCTGACCCGCGAGCACATCGTGCCGACCTCGCGCGGCGGCCAGGACAGCTGGATGAACTGCATCACCGCCTGCCGGCCCTGCAACGGCCGCAAGGGCAACCGCATGCCCGAAGAGGCGCGCATGAGCCTGCTGTACCTGCCCTACGTGCCCAGCCTGCACGAGGACATGATCCTGCGCGGACGGCGCATCCTGGTCGACCAGATGGAGTTCCTGCTCGCCAGCGTGCCGCGCACCAGCCGCCTTCACGGCTGAAATGCACGCCTGACAGAGTTCTTTACATCTGCGCGCGGAACCCCGGGCGTACAGTCACATCCACCGGTCAACGCCAGCGCCCCGTCGGGCGTTGGGCCCGAATCCTCCGCGGAGTTCCCATGAAGAAGACCCTGCTCGCCCTGGCCGTCGTTTCCCTGGCCGCCTGCTCGACCACCAGCCCCGACGTGATCCAGCGCGGTGACGCGCAGCGCATGTCGCAGGTGCAGGACGCCACCGTGCTGTCGGTGCGCTCGGTCACCGTGGAAGGCAACCAGAGCGGCGTCGGCGCCACCGCCGGCGGCGTGGCCGGCGCCGTGGCCGGCTCCTCGGTGGGCGGCCGCCGCGAAGCCGTCGTGGTCGGCGTGCTCGGCGCTGTCGCCGGCGCGGTGGTCGGCAACGCGGTCGAACGTGCCGGCACGCGTGAAGACGCCGTCGAGATCCTGCTGCAGCTGCGCAACGGCGAACGCAAGGCCATCGTGCAGGCCAAGGGCAACGAGACCCTCAACCCCGGCGACGCGGTGATCCTCGTCACCACCGGCGGCAAGACGCGCGTGACGCGCGCGCCGGCCGTGGCCCCGGCGGGCACCCCGGTGCCGGCGGCGAGCAAGGGCTGATCGCCTTCCCGGTCTGCCCGCGGCAGCCCGGCCGGTTGCGACAGATCAAGCCCGGCGGTAACGACCGCCTTCCGGTCTCGCGGCTCCAGCCCGGACCGTCCATAGTGTCGGTGTCGACCACGCCGCACGATGAAGACGCTTCTGCTGATGCGCCACGCCAGTTCCGGCTGGGACGAACTGTCGCTGGCCGATCGTGCCCGCCCGCTCGACGAGAAGGGCGAACATGAGCTGTCGCGCCTGACGCGCCGTTATGCCGCGAAGGGCGTCCGGCCGCAGCTGATCGTCTCCAGCCCGGCGCTGCGCGCGCTGAGCACGGCACGCGCCCTGGCCACGACCTTCGGGCTCGACGCCGACGCGGTGCACGTCGACGAGCGCCTGTACTGCGGCTCGGCGCGCGCCATGCTGGACAGCCTCGGCGAGTTCGACGACACGCTCGATTGCGTGGCCGTCGTCGGCCACAACCCCGAGATCACCGAACTGGCGCACCACCTCGCGCGAGACATCGACTTCCTGCCGACCTGCGCCATCGCGACGATGGGCTTCGAGGCCACGCACTGGTCCGAACTGCGGCGCTGCCATGCCGCCGTCGCGATGCTCGACACGCCGCCGTGAACGAAATGCGCCGGCAGGCGGCCCCGCCGCGGCGCGCAGATCAAAGATCGCCGATGGCCGCGACCAGCCGCGTCCAGAGTTCGTCGCCCTGGGCACCGTTGGTGAGGATGACCAGGCCGCTGCCGCGTGTCGGCGAGAACTGCGAGAAGCTGCGGAAGCCGGTGCGGTTGGCCCCGCTGTGGTGGGCGATGTCGCCCTGCTCGGTGGTGTTGAGCGACCACCCCAGCCCCCAGTAGACCGCCTGGCCCTGGGCGGCGCCGGGGCGCTCGATGGGCCCGCGCGACCCGACCACGACCTGGTGCCTGAGCATCTCCTGCGCTGCGGGCCGGGACAGCAGGGATGATTCCCCGCGCTCGGCTTTCATCACCTCCACCAGCAGCCGCGCATAGTCGTCCACGCTGGTGTAGAGCGTGTAGGCCGCGTTGGGATGCAGATACCTCGATGCCGGCAGCGTCGCACCGTTTTCGGTGTGCCCGGTGGCCTGCCGCGCGCCGATCGACGGCGTCCAGCCGAAGTCGCTGTGCCGCAGCGCCAGAGGCTCGAACAGGCTGCGTTGCGCCAGACGGTCCAGCGGCAGGCCGCTGATCAGCTCGACCCGCCGCTGCAGATAGAAGGTCCCTTCGCCCGAATAGCCGAAGCGCGAGCCGGGCTTGAACAGCAGCGGCAGCGGCCCTTCGGTCTCCTCGCCGCCGGGGCGCCAGTTCGGGTAGCCGGAGGTGTGCGAGAGCAGCATGCGCGCCGTCACCAGCCGCTTCTCGGGCAGGTCGGGCACCAGGACGTCCGGGCCGTAGGCCACCACCGGCCGGTCCAGGTCCAGGCGCTTGGCGTCCACCAGTTGCATGACCAGCAGGGCCAGGACGGGCTTGCTCATCGAGGCCGCCTCGAACACGGTGTCCGACCCGACCGCTTCGGCCGACCCGGCCGCACGCAGGCCGTAACCCTTGGACCACACGAGCTTGCGCTCACGGATCAGCGCGATGGCCAGGCCCGGCACATGGTGCTCCGCCAGCAGGGTGGGGACGAGATCGTCGAGCGTGGCGATCAAGGCCTCTTGGCGCAGTTGCCTGGCCCGGTCTGCGGGGGCCACGCGGGCCAGGGCCAGCACCGCGCTGCGGCGCACGGCTTCGTCGCGGTCGCTCAGGCAGCGTGTCAGCGCAGGCACTGCCGCCTCGGCCGCCTTGCCGAGGTCGCCGAGTGTCACCGCAGCCACTTGCCGCACGTGTTCGCTGGGATCGGACAGCAGGCGGGTCAGCTCGGGCAGCGCGCCGCTTGCCGAGGCACCGACACGGCCGAGGGCAATCGCGGCAGACCAGCGCAACTCGGCATCGTCACTGCCCAGGGCCTGCGCCAGCGCCGGCACCGCGGCTTCGCCGAGCCGGCCCAGCGCCACCGCTGCCGCGCCGCGCAGGTAGGGATCCTCGTGGCGCAGCGCTGCCATCAGCGGCTGCACGGCCGTCGGCCCCAAACGCCCCAGTTGCGCGACGGCCTGCTCGCGGACCTTCGGATCCACGTCGTTCAGGCGCTGTGCCAGGGGAGCCATGTCGGCCGGCGGTGCGGCCTGGAGCCAGGGCGCGCAGGCCAGCAAGGGGACAACGGCCAGCAGGCATCGGATGGGAGTCATGGGCAGCGCCTGTCGCGGATGTGGGAACGTGGCGGGCCGTGGCCGGAGACACCTCGCGGGCGGCGCGGCCCCGAGTGATGCGTGATCACTCTCGTGGATCACGCACGCTCCATTGGCAGGCCGTCCCGGACTTGAACCAACGGCCAAAGGATTATCAGCCCGCAACTCGAGGCTTTGGAGTCCGCGCCCGGCGCGCAGATCAGGGGTCGGGACGCTGTGATCCGCTTCGTCTCGCCAATCGTCGCAGCGGCAGGCGATCGACGTGTCATCGCTCGTCGCCTCCGACAACGCTCGCTGGCCACCGGCCGCGCGCACGGTCACTGCCCTGCATGAATTGTTTGCGCCTGACCGTTCCCGATCGTTTCCGCGGAACGAACGTCTCGATCGATGGTGATCGGCCAGGCCGATGCTGGCATCGAGCGCCGGCACAGGACGATCGAGCTTCCAGGTCACGCGCCGGCGACGAACCGCTCAGCGAGCGGACATGCAAGCAACCCATGGCTTAGCCGCGTGGCCTGACGCCGAGGGACGGTCGCCCCGCCGGACTGCGCCGGGATGGCGGGTCATCCGTGTTGAACAGCGCCTCGGCGTGCTCCAGGAACATCCTGGCGATCGGCGCGTGCGGGCTCTGCAGGCCCCAGATGACGCCGCTGCGCCGCACCGGCGCTTCACCGGGCAAGCGCACCTGCTCGATCGCCAAGCCACGGCCCCACATCGCAGACCAGTCCGGAAGCAGCGAGATGCCGAGGCCCTGATCCACCATCGAGGCGATCGACATCAGACCATTGATCTCCAGCCTCGTGCGGGGAGTGATGCCCTGCTGGCGAAGGTACTTGGCCGCCAGCTGGCCCCCGAGCACGGAGCGGTCGTACTGGATGTAGGGCTCGCTCTCCAGCAGGGCATGCGCGCCTCGTCCCCTGGGCAGCCCCTTGCGCGCCACCACCACCAGAGGCTCCTCCATCAGCGCGCGCCACTCGCAGGTCTTCGGAATCGCGAACTGCGGCTCGATCACCACCGCGGCGTCCAGATCTCCCGAAGCCACCAGGCGACACAGTTCGGCCGATGAGTTGGAGACCACCGACACCGAGAGATTCGGCCGCTGCGCGTACATGCGTCGCAGCACCGGCGGCAGCACCGTGGTGAGAGCCGACACGAAGGTCCCCAATCGCAACTGGCCCAGTTGCACGTTCTCGTTGGCCAGCGCCCGCATGTCCCGCTCCTCACGCAGCATGGCACGCGCGCTGTCCAGCATGTTCAAGCCCGCTGCGGTCGGCTTGACTGCCCGGCCGGATCGGCGGACGAGGACACAGCCCAGATCGTCCTCGAGCGCCTTGAGTCGTGCCGTCACGGCGGGAGCGGTCAGATCGAGGCGCCGAGCCGCTTCGGCCACCGAGCCGCAATCCACCGTCGTCACGAAGCTGTGCACGTATCGCAGATCCATACAAAACCTTTGCTTTGCTCTGAACAAGACGAACCAAGATTGTATTTGGCTGCCGGTTTGCCGACCATCACGGCCATACCTCATCGAACCTGGAGACATGCATGCAGATGAAGACCGTGAACCGCCGTGACGTGCTGGGCCTGGCCGCGGCCACCGCCGCCTGCGCCCTGCCCGGGCTGGCCTGGGCGTCCTACCCCGATCGGGTCGTGAAGCTGGTCGTGCCTTTCGCTGCGGGCGGCGCGACCGACATCATCGGCCGCATCCTGGCGCAGCAACTCGGCACGGCCCTGGGCCAGCAGTTCATCGTCGAGAACAAGGGCGGCGCTGGTGGCAACCTCGGCGCTGAAGCGGTTGCCAAGAGCCCGGCCGACGGCTACACCCTGCTGATGGGCGCCATGACCTCGCATTCGACCATCGCGACGCTGGAGAAGGGCAAGGTGCGCTACGACCTGCTCAAGGACTTCACCGCCGTGGCGGTGGTCGGACGCGTGCCGCTGGTGTTCGTCGTCCACCCGTCGCTGCCGGTCAAATCGATGAAGGAACTGGTGGCCTACATCCGCAGCAACCCCGGCAAGGTCTCGTTCGGATCGTCCGGCGCCGGCGCACCGCAGCGAATGGCGGCGGAGATGCTCAAGCTGCAGAACAAGCTGCAGACCGAGAACATCCCCTACCGCGGCAGCGGCCCGGCGATCTCCGACCTGATCGCCGGCCAGATCCACTTCATGGCCGAGACGATTCCCGCCGTGCTTCAGCATGTCCGCGCCGGCAAGCTGCGCGCCCTGGCGGTGGCCAGTGGCAAGCGCGACCCCAGCCTGCCCGACGTGCCCACCACGGCGGAGTCCGGCATCGCCGATCTCGAAGTCAGCTCCACCTTCGGGCTGCTGGCTCCCGCCGGTGTTCCCAAGGACGTGATTCAGCGCCTCAACGCCGAGTCCTACAAGAGCTTGCAGAAGCCCGAGGTGCAGGCGCTGCTGGCGCAGCAAGGCGTGGTCGTGCAGGCACCGATCTCCACCGACGCCGCGCAGGATCTGTTGAAGGCCGAGGTCGCCAAGTGGGCCAGGGTCATCGCCGACGCCAACATCAAAGCCGACGAGTGAAATCATCATGAGCAACGACAAGCAAGGCCTGAAGAAGGGCCTCACCAACTACGGCGACCAGGGCTTCTCGCTGTTCCTGCGCAAGGCCTTCATCAAGGGCGCCGGCTACACGGACGACGCGCTGGACCGCCCGGTGGTGGGCATCACCAACACCGGCAGCAGCTACAACCCCTGCCACGGCAACATGCCACAGCTCATCGAGGCGGTGAAGCGCGGCGTCATGCTGGCGGGCGGCCTGCCGATGGACTTCCCGACCGTCTCGGTGCACGAGAGCTTCTCGGCGCCGACGAGCATGTACCTGCGCAACCTGATGTCGATGGACACCGAGGAACTGGTGCGCGCCCAGCCCATGGATGCGGTGGTGCTGATCGGCGGTTGCGACAAGACCGTGCCGGCCCAGCTGATGGGTGCCGCGTCGGCCGGCATCCCGGCCATCCAGCTCATCACCGGCTCGATGCTCACCGGAAGCCACCGCGGCGAGCGCGTCGGTGCCTGCACCGACTGCCGCCGCTACTGGGGCAGGTTCCGCGCCGAGGAGATCGATGCGCACGAGATCGCCAGCGTCAACAACCAGCTGGTGGCCAGCGTCGGCACCTGTTCGGTCATGGGCACGGCCAGCACGATGGCCTGCGTCGCCGAGGCCCTCGGCATGACGATGCCCGGAGGCGCCTCGCCGCCTGCCGTGACCGCAGACCGCATCCGCATCGCCGAGCAGACGGGCGCGCAGGCGGTCGCGGTGGCACGCGCCGGCCTCACGATCGACAAGATCCTCACGCCGGCGGCGTTCGAGAATGCGCTTCGTGTGCTGCTGGCCATCGGCGGCTCGACCAACGGCATCGTGCACCTGACCGCCATTGCAGGACGCATGGGAATCGACATCGATCTCGCGGCGCTCGATCGCATGGGCCGCGAGACGCCGGTGCTGCTGGACCTCAAGCCCTCGGGCCAGCACTACATGGAGGACTTTCATGCCGCTGGCGGCATGGCCACGCTGTTGCGCGAACTCAAGCCGCTGTTGCGCCTGGAGGCGATGACGGTCACCGGGCGGACGCTCGGCGAAGAGGTCGAGCGCTCGGGGCCGGGCTTCGCGCAGGACGTGGTCCGATCCGCCGCCAACCCGATCTATCCGCAAGGTGGCATCGCGGTGCTGAGGGGCAACCTGGCACCAGGCGGCGCGATCATCAAGCAGTCGGCAGCCAACCCGTCGTTGATGGAGCACGAGGGGCGTGCCGTGGTCTTCGAGACTGCCCAGGACATGGCCGAACGCATCGACGGCGACGACCTCGACGTGCGGGCCGACGACATTCTCGTGCTGAAGAACATCGGGCCGAAAGGCGCGCCGGGCATGCCGGAGGCGGGCTACATCCCGATCCCGAAGAAGCTCGCCCGGGCCGGTGTGAAGGACATCGTGCGAGTTTCCGACGGGCGCATGAGCGGCACGGCATTCGGCACGATCGTCCTGCACGTGACGCCGGAATCGGCCATTGGCGGACCGCTGCTGCACGTGCGCAGCGGCGACCGCATTCGGCTGAGTGTGAAGAACCGCGAGATCACGCTGCTGGTGTCGGACGAAGAACTTGCGCGCCGCACGGCTGAGAAGCCGGTGACGGAGCCGACCGCCGATCGCGGCTATCGCAAGCTGTTCCTGCAGAGCGTGACCCAGGCCGACAAGGGCGTCGACTTCGACTTCCTGCGAGCGACGAAGACCGTGGGGAAGGCACCCGAGCGCTGAGGCGCAGCGTCGATCGGTCGATGAGCACGCGCAGGTCAACCTTGACGACGAACACTCCGCCAAGGTCATGACGTGACCTTCTGGGCACCGTCGGGTGCGGCGTTCGGCGCGTTGGTACCCGGCGAGCTATTCCTGTTCAAGCTTCATGCGCCAACGAATCAAAGCATCGCCGATGCCGACCCTTCGCGCACTCTCGCTGCTACACAGTGAGTGCCGAACCGCGTCTCTTGGCCGGAACAGGTTTGCCGACCAGTTGCGACACGACCAGCCGAACATGGGACTGCATCGTCGCAACAGCCTTCTTGTCTCCGGACAGGTGCTTCAACAGTCCCTGCTGAAACAGTCCGTCGAACATCGCATAGGCCACGCTGCTCGGCACGTGCAGCGATTCGCCGGTGATCTCGGCAAACCGTGACATCACCCGCCAGATCATCTTCTCCAGGCTCTTGTCGATCTCGGCCACATCGGCCCGGAACGCTTCTTCGAACAGCGACTGCGCCCGCAGGTCGTACCAGAGCCGGTGCAACGGCGCCTCCTTGCGCAGCGTCTCGCCCAGCGCGGCGACAAAACCGTCGAGCAGCTCGTCGTAACTCGTGGACGTGGCAGTGACCTCGTCGTAGCGCTTCACGCAGCGCGCCTTGTACTGGCGCACGCTGCACAGGATCAGGTCCAGCTTGTCGGTGAAGTAGTAGTGCAGCACGCCGTGCGAGAACTCCGAGTTCTGGGCGATCTCGCGCAGGCTGGTGCGGGCGTAGCCGAGCGTGGCAAGTGTCTGCAGCGCGGCTTCGCCGAGCTCGGCGCGTCGCTCGTCGAACTTGTGGTCTCGGGGGCGGGGGGCGGTGGCCATGCATCGATTGTAGGGCGCGCCGGCCGGCACGACGGCCCGTTTCTTGACACTCGGCCAAACCAGTCTTGACAGTCGTCCAAACGACTCCTAGGATCGAATTTCAGTCCTTGACGACTGTCCAAATCACAACAGGAGACAACCCATGAAGAAGTTCGACCTGAGCGGCCGCAAGGCCCTGGTCACCGGCGGTGCACGCGGGCTCGGCGAAGGCATGGCGCAGGCGCTCGCGGCCGCCGGCGCCTCGGTGATGATCGGCGACGTGCTCACCTCGCTCGGCCGCGACACCGCGGGCAAACTGTCGGCCGGCGGTGCAAAGGTCGGCTTCGTGCCACTCGACGTGACGAAGGAAGACGATTGGGTCGCCGCGGTCAAGGCCACCGTCGACACGCTCGGCGGCTTCGACATCCTCGTCAACAACGCCGGCATCGAGATCACCGCGCTGGTGTCCGAGATCGACGCCACGGACCTGCGCCGCATGCTCGACGTGAACATCGTCGGCACCGCGCTCGGCCTGAAGCATGCGTTCCGCGCAATGCGGCCGGGCGGCGCGGCCGGCAAAGGCGGCGCGGTGGTCAACATCGCATCGGTCGCCGCGACGATCGCCTTCCCGGCGATCGCCGGCTACTCGGCCACCAAATCGGCCGTCGACCGGCTGACGCGCGTGGCTGCGATGGAGTCCGGCAAGCTCGGCTACGGCGTGCGCGTGAACTGCATCTACCCCGGGCTGGTACCGACCGAGATGGGCATGAAGCTGGCCGGCGACGTGGTCGCCGCCGGCCTGTTCGCCTCGCCCGAAGCGGCGGTGGGCGCGATCATCGAACAGACACCCGCAGGCCGTCTCGGCGAGGTCGCCGACATGGCCGACGCAGTCGTGTTCCTGTGTTCGGATGCGTCGCGCTTCATCACTGGCGCCGGCTTGCCCGTGGACGGCGGCATGGGCATGTGAGACCCACGAAACCACAACGGAGACAAACATGAGTGGCAAGAAACCCGTCGTCGTCTACGGCGCGTCCGGCTACACCGGGCGGCTGGTGTGTGAGTACCTGCGGGAGTACAACATCCCGTTCATCGCGGCCGGCCGCAGCGCCGAGAAGATCCACGCTGCGATGAAGTCCAACGTCGCCGGCATCGAGACGGCGAACTACGAAGTCGTCGAGGTGATCCACACCACCGAGGCGCTGACCGAGCTCTTCCGCGGCGCGTCGGTGGTGCTCAATACCGTCGGACCGTTCGCCACCTTCGGCAAGGAGGTCGTCGAAGCCTGCCTGGCCGCGAAGTGCCACTACACCGACACCACGGGCGAACAGGATTGGCTGATCACGCTGGACGAAGGCTACAGCGCGAAGTTCGCCGCCGCCGGCTTGCTGCTGTCGCCGGGCATCGCGCAGATGTACACCACCGGCGAGATCGCCGCACAGCTGTGCCTGGAGACGCCGGGCATCGACACGCTGGACATCGCGGTCTTCTGGGGCGGCAGCCCGACGATCGCGTCGACGCAGACCATCCTCGTCAACGCCGCGATGTCGAGGGCCTACTACCTGCAGCAGAACGAGTACGTCGAGCACCAGGCCGACGCAGGCCTCTACCACCTGAGCATCCCCGGCCAGCACGAGGCGGCGCTGGCCCTGCCCTGGGGCGGCACCTCGCACCCGGTGTGGTTCAAGCGCGACCCGCGTGTCGCCAACGTCAAGGTGCTCGGTGGCGTGTTCAACAAGCCGCTGATGCTGGGCGTGCCGCAGATCGTGGCCGCGGCGGTCAAGGCGACCGAGGGCATGAACGCGAAGGAGCGGTACGCTGCTCTCGCGAAGACCGCCGCCAGCGTGATGAACACGATGCCGCCGCGCGAGAACCCGCGCATCAACAAGTCGGTCGACTCGGTGCACGCGCAAGGACCGCTGGCGCGCGCGCACTGCGTGATCTATGGCAACTGCAACTACAAGCAGACCGGCCTGCTGCAGGCCTTCGCCGCAGCCTCGCTGCTGCAGCAGGCGCCGAAGCGTGTCGGCTTTGCATCCGGCTGCCAGGCGTTCGGCCACCACGAGCTGCTCGGCGTGCTGCGCAGCTTCGGGCTGGTTCAGCCGCCGGTCCTGACCGTGCACCAGTGACGCCGCGATGCGCCTGATCGACTACCTCGACAAGGGGGCGATGCTGGGTGAGGACTCGCCGTGCCTGACCATGGGCACGGCGGATCTGTCCTATGGCGAGGTGCAGCGCATCAGCCACCGCGTCGCGCGCGGCCTGCAACGTTCGAATGTCGCCGCCGGCGAGAAGGTCGCCGTGCTGTCGAGCAACGACGCGACCGCCTTCGCCTGCGTCTTCGGCATCTCGCGCGCGGCGGCAGTGTGGTGCCCGGTGAACCCGCGCAACGAGGCAGCCGAGAACCGCTTCGTGCTCGATGCCTTCGATTGCGCGGCGCTGATCTTCCACAGCGCCTACGCACCCATGGTCGAGCAGATGCGCAGCGGCCTGCCGAAGCTGCGCGTGCTCGTCTGCATCGATCGACCGTGCGACTTCGCGCCCTCGCTCTCGCAATGGCTCGAGGGCGTAAGCGATGCAGCGATCGACGTCCCGGTCGTCGACGACCTCGCGATGATCGCCGGCACCGGCGGCACGACCGGGCAACCCAAGGGCGTGATGCTGTCGGGCCGCAACCTCGAGACCATGAGCGCGTTGACGCTCATGGGCTACCCGTTCGAAGGGCGCCCGTCGTACCTGGCGCTGGCGCCGCTGACGCATGCCGCCGGCGTGCTGTGCCTGCCGGTGATGGCGCTCGGCGGGCGCATCGTGATCATGCCCAAGCCCGACCTCGGGGAGTTCCTCGCGTTGATCGAGCGGCATCGCATCACCCACACCTTCCTGCCGCCGACGCTGATCTACATGCTGCTCGAGCACCCGCAGCTCCCGACGACGAAGCGCGACTCGCTGCAGTGCTTCTGGTACGGGGCGGCGCCGATCTCGGCCGCACGGCTCGAAGACGCGCTGACGAAGATCGGGCCGGTGATGGCGCAACTCTTCGGTCAGACCGAGGCACCGATGATGATCTCGATGATGGCGCCGCGCGAGCACTTCGCCGCCGACGGTTCGATCGCGCGCAATCGACTCAGTTCGGCCGGCCGCCCCGGTCCGCTGGTGCAGGTCGCGACGATGAACAGCGACGGCACCCTGCTGCCCCGTGGCGAGACGGGCGAGATCGTGATTCGCGGATCGCTGGTGATGATGGGCTACTACAAGGATGCGGCAGCGACCACCGAGGCCGGGCGCTTCGGCTGGCATCACACCGGGGACATCGGCCGCATCGACGACGACGGCTTCCTCTACATCGTCGACCGCGCCAAGGACATGATCATCAGCGGCGGCTTCAACGTCTACTCGGTCGAGGTCGAGCAGGCGCTGATGCAGCACCCCGACGTGCGGGACAGCGCGGTGATCGGCCTGCCCGACGACAAGTGGGGCGAGAAGGTCGTCGCGGTCGTGCAGCTGCACGACGGGCGCAACCTGTCTCCCGGCGACCTCGTCGCATTCGTGAAGGCACGCATCGGCAGCGTCAAGGCGCCCAAACTCGTCGACATCTGGCCCGACCTGCCACGGTCCAAGGTCGGCAAGGTGTTGAAGAAGGACATCCGTGCCGAGATGCTGAAGCGTGCCGCCGAGACAACGCGATGAGCAAGGCATTCGTCGCGGGTGTGGGGATGGTCCCGTTCGCGAAGCCGGGGTCGAGCGAACCCTACGACGTGATGGCCGCGGCGGCAGGCCGTCTCGCACTGGCCGATGCCGGCATGGCGTTCGAAGCCCTGCAGCAAGCCTACGTCGGCTACGTCTACGGCGACTCGACGAGCGGTCAGAAGGCGGTCTATCGACTGGGCATGACGGGCATCCCGGTGATCAACGTCAACAACAACTGCTCCACCGGCTCGACCGCCCTTTTCCTGGCTCGCCAGGCGATCGAGAGCGAGGCCGCCGAATGCGTGCTGGCCCTCGGCTTCGAGCAGATGAACCCGGGCGCGCTCGGCACCGTCTTCAGCGACCGACCGAGCCCGTTCGAGGATTTCGACCGCGAGGCCGAGGCACTGGTCGGCATGCCGGATCTGCCTCTGGCCCTGCGCTACTTCGGTGGTGCGGGCCTGAGCCACATGAACAAGTTCGGCACCCCGCTCTCGGCCTTCGCCCAGGTGCGCGCGAAGGCCAGCCGGCACGCGGCACGCAACCCGCTGGCGCTGCTGCGCAAGGAACTCTCCGTCGACGACGTGATGAACGCGCCGGCGCTGTGGCCCGGTGTGCTGACACGCCTGATGGCCTGCCCTCCGACCTGCGGCGCAGCGGCAGCGATCCTCGTCTCGGAGAAGTTCGCGACGTCGCGAGGCCTGCGCACCGATGTGTTCATCGCCGCGCAGGCGATGACGACGGACCGGCCGGATTCGTTCGAGAGCCACGACATGATGAACCTCGTCGGCTACGGCATGAGCCGAGAGGCGGCACAGCGCGTCTACAACCTGGCCGGCATCGGGCCGGACGAGCTCGACGTGGTCGAGTTGCACGACTGCTTCGCGCAGAACGAACTGATCACCTACGAAGCGCTCGGCTTGTGCCGCGAAGGCGAAGCCGCCGCCTTCATCGATGCCGGCGACAACACGTACGGCGGCGCCACAGTCACCAACCCCTCCGGCGGCTTGCTGTCGAAGGGGCACCCACTCGGGGCGACGGGCCTGGCGCAGTGCTTCGAACTCACGCACCAGTTGCGCGGCAGCGCGGAACAGCGGCAGGTAGACGGTGCCCGCATCGCGTTGCAGCACAACCTCGGCCTCGGCGGCGCTTGTGTCGTCACCCTGTACCGATCGCACTGATCGCATTGCCAGGTGCCTGCGTCCGACGGCCCAGCCGGAGCCTTGAGCGGCTTCGCCGTGCCCTCGCTTAGGCCCCGCTTGCTGGGGCCTGCGTCGAGCCCACCTGTGCTCCGGCGTGACCCGGGCCGTCCGCGCATCAGTTGCCTGGTGTTCAGGCGCTAGCCGCCGCTGTAGAACAGAGGTCGTTCCGTTGCGCAGCGTCTCTCGCGGCTTCCTTCAGCACCGTACCCGGCGCGGACCTCACCCACGTGTGGCCGCCAGGCACGCGACAGTCGGTTCGGCAGCGGAAGCAGTCAGTCGATCCGATCCTTGACCCTGGTCGCATTGGCCACATTGTGGACATCCACGTCTCGCCATTGAACGGCGCTGTTGCTCTTCGCATTTCGGGCTTCCACCCCGACCGTGACTGGAATGCGCGCGCCAGCCCGAAATCACAGAGTTGAGTTTCGGCATCGAGGCCGATCCAGGCCGGAGCCAAGTCAGCGAGACATCGGAGGGAACGTTCGGTTCGAATCCGCGAAGGCCGCACAGTCGAGATCAGTCGCACATCGCCTCGGTCGCGCGATTCCATGGTCCACACAGCCCGCGTTGACCACCCCAATGCCTAAGCCCGTGGCAGCGCACCGGCAACCGCGGCGCACTAGAACGCCGAGCGAGGCACGTGGTGCGAGCGTCTACTCGTGTGCTTCGCATCCCCGCATTTGGTAGGCCGTGCTGGGCTCGAACCAGCGACCAAAGGATTATGAGTCCTCTGCTCTGACCAACTGAGCTAACGGCCCGGGGACCGGCGATTGTAGGCAGAGCACCCCCGCGCAGCCGGCGCTACTTCTGGCTCAGCGCGTTGCTGACCAGCCGCGAGGTGATGTCGACGATCTGGATCATGCGGTCGTAGGCCATGCGCGTCGGGCCGATCACGCCCAGCGTGCCGACCACCTGGCCGTCGACGACGTAGGGCGCCGAGACCACCGACAACTCCTCGTAGGGCACCACCATGCTCTCGCCGCCGATGTAGATGCGCACGCCTTCGGCGCGGCTGCTGACCTCGAGCAGCCGCATCAGCTGTGTCTTCTGCTCGAACAGGTCGAACAGCTTGCGCAGCGAGCCCATGTCGCTGGAGAAGTCCTGCACGGTCAGCAGGTTGCGCTCGCCGGAGATGACCAGCCGCTCCTGGCTGTCGGCGATGGCTTCGCTACCGGCCTGCACCGCCGCCTGCATCAGCGCCGCGATCTCGCCGCGCAGCGCGTCGACCTCGGTCTTCAGCTTCTCGCGCACCTGCTCGATGGTCAGCCCGGCGTAGTGCGCAGTCAGGTAGTTGCTCGCCTCGATCAGCTGCGCCTGCGTGTAGTCCTGCGCGGTGAAGATGACGCGGTTCTGCACGTCGCCGTCGGGTGCGACGATGATCACCAGCACGCGCTTCTCCGACAGGCGCATGAACTCGATGTGGTGGAACACGCTGGGCTTGCGGGGTGCAGTGACCACGCCGACGAAGCTCGACAGGCTGGACAGCAGCTGCGCCGCGTTGGCGATCACGCGCTGCGGCTGGTCCGGCGGCAGCGTGGCCTGGTCGGGCGCGGCATCCAGGCTCAGCGGCTGCGCGGTCAGCATGGTGTCGACGAACAGGCGGTAGCCGCGTGCCGTCGGGATGCGGCCGGCGCTGGTGTGCGGGCTGGCGATCAGGCCGAGTTCTTCCAGGTCGGCCATCACGTTGCGGATGGTCGCCGGCGACAGCTCCAGCCCGCTGGCCCTGGAAAGCGTGCGCGAACCCACCGGCTGGCCGTCAGCGATGTAGCGTTCGACCAGGGTCTTCAACAGCGTCTTGGCGCGCTCGTCCAGCATGGTTTTCATTGTAGGCGCGACACGCGGCGGGCCCCGTGTCGCACAGGAGCCCTGTGGTGTAATTCCGCGCATGGCCAGCCGCTTCCGACACGCCGCGCTCGTGGGCAAGTACCAGGCGCGGGGCATCCGCCCGGTGCTGGAGGAGATCGCGCATTTCCTGGTGCGGCAGGGCCTCGAGGTCTCGCTCGAGAAGCAGACCGCGCAGAACACCGGAATCGCCGACTACGGCGCCTTCACGGCCGACGAACTCGGCCGCAACTGCGACCTCGCCATCGTCGTCGGCGGCGACGGCACGATGCTCGGCGTCGCCCGCGAGCTGGCCCGCCACGGCACGCCGCTGGTGGGCATCAACCAGGGCCGGCTCGGCTTCATCACCGACGTGCCGATCGACGAGTTCGCCCGCGCGCTGGCGCCGATGATCGCCGGCGACTACGAGGAGGAGCGCCGCACCATGCTGACCGGCGGCGTGTGGCGCGACGACGAGCGCATCTTCGAGGGCTTCGCGGTCAACGACGTGGTGGTCAGCCGGGGCGCGGCCAGCAGCATGGTCGAGCTGAAGGTGGAGATCGGCGCGGAGTTCGTCGCCAACTTCCGCGCCGACGGCCTGATCCTCGCCGCACCCACCGGCTCGACGGCCTATGCGCTGTCGGCCGGCGGGCCGATCCTGCACCCGGGAATCGCCGGCTTCGTGCTGGTACCGATCGCGCCGCACGACCTGTCGAACCGCCCGATCGTGCTGCCCGACACCGGCGAGATCGTCGTCGAGATCGTCGCCGGCCGCGACTGCAGCGTGTCCTTCGACATGCATGCGCTGGCCAGCCTGCTGCACGGCGACCGCATCGCGGTGCGCCGCTCGCGCGACCAGGTGCGTTTCCTGCATCCGCGCGGCTGGAGCTACTACGCGACGCTGCGTCGCAAACTTCACTGGAACGCTGGGGTGGCGTGATGCTCAGGCGCCTGTCGCTGCGGGACTTCGTCATCGTCGCCGAGCTCGAGGTCGAGTTCGACGGCGGCTTCACGGTGCTGACCGGCGAGACCGGCGCCGGCAAGTCGATCCTGATCGACGCCTTGCAGCTGGCGCTGGGCAGCCGCGGCGATGCCGGCGTGGTGCGCGAAGGCGCCGCACGCACCGAGATCGTCGCCGAGTTCGATCGGCCCGACAGCCTCTCGGCCTGGCTCGACGAGGCCGGCTTCGAGGCCGCCGAGACGCTGCTGCTGCGCCGGGCCATCGACGCGCAGGGCAAGAGCCGCGCGTGGATCAATGGCGGCGCCGCGACGGTCGCGCAGCTGCGCGAGGTCGCCGATCACCTGGTCGACATCCACGGCCAGCATGCCTGGCAGGGCCTGACGCGGCCGCCGGCGGTGCGGGCGCTGCTCGACGCCTACGGCGGCATAGCGACAGCGGCGCTGGGCAGCGCCTGGCAGCAGTGGCGCGCCGCGCAGGAGTCGCTCGACAAGGCACGCGGCGCACAGGCCGATCTGGAACGCGAACGTGAGCGCCTGGCCTGGCAGATCGGCGAGCTCGACAAGCTCGCACCCGGCGACGGCGAGTGGGACGAACTCGACGCCGAGCACCGCCGGCTGTCGAACGCGCAAGCACTGCTGGCCGGCGCACGCGCCGCGCTCGACGCGCTGTCCGACGCGGACGAGAACGCCGAGCAGTTCACCGGCCAGGCGATCGACAAGCTGCAGGGCATCGCAGACTACGACGCCTCGCTCGCCGTGGTGATCGAGGTACTGCAAGGCGCGCAGGCGCAGCTGCAGGACGCGGCGCACACGCTGGCCAGCTACCTGAACCGCGCCGACCTCGACCCCGATCGGCTGCAGGCGCTCGACGAGCGGCTGTCGGCCTGGATGAGCCTCGCGCGGCGCTACCGCCGGCCGGCGCAGGAACTGCCGGCGCTGCTGGCGCAGTGGCGCGGCGAACTGAAGGCACTCGACGCCGCCACCGATCTCGACGGCCTGCAGCGCGCCGCCGATGCCGCCAAGGCGGCGTTCGACAAGGAGGCCGCGCAGGTGTCGCGGCAGCGCCGCGCCGCGGCGCCGAAGCTGGCGACCACGGTGACGCAGGCGATGCAGCAGCTCGGCATGGCCGGCGGGCGCTTCGAGGTCTCGCTGCTCGCGCAGGAGGCACCACAGTCCTTCGGTCTGGAGTCGGCCGAGTTCCTCGTCGCCGGCCACACCGGCAGCACGCCACGGCCGCTGGCCAAGGTCGCTTCCGGCGGTGAGCTGTCGCGCATCGCGCTGGCCATCGCCGTGACGACCAGCCAGCTGGGCGAGACGGGCACGCTGATGTTCGACGAGGTCGACGCCGGCGTCGGCGGCGCCGTGGCCGAGACGGTCGGCCGGCTGATGAAGCAGCTCGGCCGCGACCGCCAGGTGCTCGCCGTCACCCATCTTCCGCAGGTCGCCGCCTGCGCCGACCACCACTTCGTCGTCAGCAAGCAGGCGCAGGGCGGGCGCACGCGCAGCGAGGTCCAGCCGGTCGCCGGCGAGGCACGCGTCGCGGAGATCGCCCGCATGCTCGGCGGCGAGCGCCTGTCGGGCACCAGCCTCGCGCATGCGCAGGAGATGCTCTCGGTCGGTTCGGCATCGGCGCGCGACGCGCGCAAGGGGCGCAAGGCATGAGCGCCAGCGGAGCCGACAACACGCGCGAGGTGCTCGACCACCTCGAACGCCTGCAGCCCGCCGCGGGCGAGGTGCATGCGCCGCGCGAGGTGGTGCTGGTCACCGGCATCTCGGGCTCGGGCAAGTCGGTGGCGCTGCATGCGCTGGAAGACGCCGGCTTCTTCTGCGTCGACAACCTGCCGCCCGAGCTGCTGCGCGAGTTCCTGCGCCTGGAGCAGGAACGTTCGGAGCGCCGCGTCGCGATCGCCGTCGACGTGCGCAGCGCCGGCTCGCTGCCGCACCTGCTGCCGCTGCTCGAGCAGTTGCGCGGCGAGGGCGTGTCGATCATCTCGGTGTTCCTCGACGCCACCACCGACGCGCTGGTGCGCCGCTTCTCCGAGACGCGCCGCCCGCACCCGCTGTCCGACGACAACCCCAAGCCCGGCCCGGCGCGGCGGCGCAGCGACAGCACGATCGACGGCCGCCGCGCGCTGGTCGACGCGATCGAGCTGGAGCGCGAACTGCTCGCCGAGCTGCGCGAGGCCTCGACGGTGATCGACACCAGCCAGCTGCGTCCGGCGCAGCTGCGCGCGTGGATACGCAACCTGGTGAAGGCCGACGCACACCGCCTGACGCTGGTGTTCGAGAGCTTCGCCTTCAAGCACGGCGTGCCGCTGGACGCCGACTACGTGTTCGACGTGCGCGTGCTGCCCAACCCGTACTACATCCGCGAGCTGCGCCCGCAGACCGGCCGCGACGCTGCCGTGGTCGCCTACCTGCAGGCGCAGCCGGAGGCCACCGAGATGCTGTCGCAGATCGAGAGTTTCCTGGTCCGCTGGCTGCCGGCCTTCGAGGCCGACCAGCGCAGCTACCTCACCGTGGCCATCGGCTGCACCGGCGGCCAGCATCGTTCGGTCTACTTCGCCGAGACGCTGGCCAGCCGCTTCGGCCAGCGCTCGGGCACGCTGGTGCGCCATCGCGAACTCGACGCCCGTGACTGAGCTGCCGCTGTTCCCGCTGCAGACCGTGCTGTTCCCCGGCGGCCTGCTCAGCCTGAAAGTGTTCGAGGCGCGTTATCTCGACCTGGCCGCCACCTGCCTGCGCGAGCGCAAGCCCTTCGGCGTGGTCGCGCTCCGCCAGGGCCACGAAGTGCGCCGTGGCGACGACACCGTCGTGTTCGAGGACATCGGCGTGCTGGCCGACCTGGTCGAGGTCGACAGCACGCAGCCGGGCATCCTGCAGCTGCGCTGCCGCGGCGCGCAGCGCTTCCGCGTCGGCAGTGCCAGGCAACAGGCCGACGGCCTGTGGGTGGCACAGGCCGAGCTGCTGCCCGACGACGAGGCGGTGGCGCCGGCCGAGGCGATGCACGAGACGGTGCGTGGCCTGGCCAACGCGATCGCCTCGCTGAAGGGCAAGGGGGTCGAGCCTTTCGAGGCGCCTTACCGCTTCGACAACGCCAGCTGGGTGGCGAATCGCTGGTGCGAGATCCTGCCGATCCCGCTGGCGGCCAAGCAGAAGCTGATGGAGCTGCCCGACGGCAACGTGCGGCTGGGCCTGGTCGACGAGTTCCTGCGCGGCAAGGGCGTGGTCAAGTAGCGCGCGCCCGGCGCGCATCCGGCGGGCGTTCAGCGCTGCTGCACGAGCAGCTTGCGCAGCGGCGCCGGCAGGCCGGCGGACAGCGCCTCGTCCATCGTGAACCAGCGGCCGCTCGGCCAAGCGTCGACGAAACGCTGCACCTGCGACGCCGGCGTGTTGGCCGGCAGCGTCCAGCGGCGCGGGTGCAGCGTCCAGTCCAGGTGGGTCAGCACATGGGTGAAGCTGGGCAACGCTTCGCCCTGACCGGGCCAGCCGGCGGAAGCCTGGCCCAGCGCCTTGGTGCCGTCGAACTCGGGCAGGCTCCACAGGCCGGCCCAGACGCCGCTGTCGGGCCGCTGCACCAGCCACACCCGCTCGCCCCAGCGCAGCCACAGCCACACATGCTCACGCGTGCCGCGCTTGAGCTTGCGCGTCTTCACCGGGTAGCGCTCCGGCCTGCCTTCGCGCGCGGCGGCGCAGACCTCGATTGACCGGGCAGATCAGGCACTGCGGCGCGCGTGCCAGGCACAGCGTCGCGCCCAGGTCCATCAGGCCCTGCGTGTAGGCCTCGATGCCCTCGTCGGGCAGCAGCGCGGTGGCGTGCTCCCACAGGCGCCGCTCCTGCGCCGCCTCGGCGAGATCGCCGTCGAAGGCCAGCGTGCGTGTCAGTACACGCTTGACGTTGCCGTCGAGGATGGCCACCCGCTCGCCGAAGCAGAACGCGGCGATTGCCGCTGCCGTCGAGCGGCCGATGCCGGGCAGCGTGGCGAGCTGCACGCTGCTGCGCGGGAACTCGCCGCCAAAGGCCGCGACCACCGCCTGCGCGCAGCGGTGCAGATTGCGCGCACGGCTGTAGTAGCCCAGGCCGCTCCACAGCGCCAGCACCTCGTCCTGCGTGGCCGAGGCGAGCGCGCGCACGTCGGGGAAGCGCTGCAGGAAACGCTCGTAGTAGCCCAGCACCGTGGCCACCTGCGTCTGCTGCAGCATGATCTCGGACAGCCAGACGCGGTACGGGTCGCGTGTCTGCTGCCAGGGCAGCGTGTGGCGGCCGTGGCTGCGCTGCCAGGCGATCAGGCGCTGCGCGAAAGCGCGCGGTGGGGCCGCCGGCACCGGCGGTTCAGGCCTTGACGAGCCGCAGCGTCGGCGGCGGCGCCTGCAGGTCGTCCAGCGGAAGGTCGATGCTGATCAGCGTCGCCAGCTCGCCGCGCGTCCCGGTACGGGCCTGCTGGCGCATCGCGTCGAGCAGTTCCGCGCAACGCGCCTGGAAGCCCTGCAGCCGCTGGTCCTGCGCGTCAAGTTCGGAGAGACGGGTCTCGAGCTCGCTGGCCGCAGCCTGGATGCGCTCGAGCGACTCGCGCCGCCGGCGGAAGCCGCGGCGGCGTTCACGCAGCTGCGCGTCGACCTGCGCCGAGGCCGACTTGTTCCACATCTCGAACTCGGCGCTGGCGTTCTCGAACACCACCCGCAGCTTGGACATCAGCATGCGGCGGAACTGCTCCATGAACTTCGGCTGCGACAGCCGCAGCGCCTGGGTCAGGCCGAGGTACTGCACGTAGCTCTTCTCGATCAGGTCGAGCTCGCCAGCGAAGCGGTCGAGGTCGGGGCCGGGGTTCAGCGCCAGGCCGAAACCGAACTCGGCGTTGAGCTTGGTGAACGAGGCCTCCAGCATCTGCCGGATCTCGACCGAGTTCTTCTGCGCCGCACCGAGCAGCACACGCAGGCGCTGGCACAGTGCGACGAAGGCCTTCTTCGCGCCCAGGTTCAGCAGCGAGGCCGCCATCTGCTGCTGCATCTGGCTCACTTCCTCGCGCAGCCGGTCGGACGACAGGCCGACCATCGCGTCCTTCAGCATGCGGCTGTGCACCACGCGCATCGCCTGCAGCTTGGTCGTGCAGGCCTCGAACTCGCTGGTCTCGGCGTCGATGCGCTGCAGCATCAGCTTCAGCTTGGTGCCGCTCTTGCCGCGCAGACCGCGCAGCTCCAGCGTCTGTTCGGCGAGCTGGCGGCGGTTGTCGTTGAGTCGGCGGGCGACATGCGACTCGATGTGCTGCGCCGCGTCGAGCACCACGCGCTCGAGCAGCGCGCGGCGCTGCGGCATCAGCTGCTCGCCGAGCGCGATCTCCAGCGCGGGCAGGCGGCTGCGTTCCAGCGCCTGCACATCGCCTTCGACACGCGCGGCCAGCGCCTGGCGCGCCGACAGCGGATAGACCCGGTCGGCCGGCACGGCCAGCGTGCGTGCGGTCTCGGTGCACTGGCGCTGGATCTGCTCGCGCACCTGCTCGGCGGTGGCCAGCGGGTCGACCATCGCGTCGATCTTGTTCAGCACGACGAAGCGCGACAGCGCGTCGCCGCTGAGGTGGTCGCGCCAGATCGCCAGGTCGGACTTGGTGACGCCGGTGTCGGCGCCGAGGATGAACACCGTCGCGTGCGCGGTCGGCAGCAGGCTCAGCGTCAGCTCGGGCTCGGCGCCGATCGCGTTGAGGCCCGGCGTGTCGAGCACCACCAGGCCCTGCTTGAGCAGCGGATGCGGGTAGTTGATCAGCGCATGGCGCCAGGCCGGCACCTCGACGCGGCCCATGTCGTCCAGCGGCGGGTTGTCGTCCAGCGCCTCGTCGCTCCAGAAACCCAGCTCGCGGGCCTGGTCCTTGGTGACCCAGGAGGTGCGCATCACCTCGCGCAGCGACTCGGCCAGTTTCTCGGGGTTGCCGACGTCGAGCTTGAACTGCTTCCAGGCGCGCGGCAGCGTGCGCAGTTCGCCGAGCGACTGGCCGGTCAGGCGGGTGTCGATCGGCAGCAGCGACAGCGCCGGCTCCTCGTCGCCGTCCCAGGCCAGTTCGACCGGGCACATCGTCGTGCGGCCCGGCGTCGCCGGCAGGATGCGGCGGCCGGCATCGGCGAAGAAGATCGCGTTGATCAGCTCCGACTTGCCGCGCGAGAACTCGGCGACGAAGGCGACCACCAGCCGTTCCTGGCCCAGGCGTTCGCGCAGGCCGTCGAGCTGGCCCTGCAGCGACGAGTCGCTCAGGTCATGGTCGGAGAGGAAACGGCCCACGTCGTCCAGCCGGCTCGTGAGCGCGCGGCGCCACCCGCTGAGGGCGTCGAGACTGCTGGCGAACGAATGCGTCATGAGTGGTGGGCGCGTGGCATCCCCTGATTCGGGGGATGGTAGCCCAAGGCCTCCGCAAACGTTCCGCCGCCACGAGGCGGCGAAACATCTGCTCACCAGCGCGGCCGGCGGCGTGACGGATTGGTCACGCCGCGGCGCGGGGTTCGCTCAGCGCGGCAGTTCGCTGGCGCCCATCAGATGCAGGTCGACCGCCCGCGCGGCCTGGCGGCCCTCGCGGATCGCCCACACCACCAGCGACTGGCCACGCCGCATGTCGCCGGCGGCGAACACATTGGCGACGTTGGTCCTGTAGCCGGCGCCGGCGTCGGTGCCGGCCTTGGCGTTGCCGCGAGCGTCCTTGTCGACGCCGAAGGCCTCGAGCACGCTGGCCACCGGGCTGACGAAGCCCATCGCCAGCAGCACCAGGTCGGCCGGGATGACCTTCTCGCTGCCCGGCACTTCGCTCATCTTGCCGTTGGCCCACTCGACACGCACCGACTTCAGCGCGGTGACCTTGCCCTTCTCGCCGATGAACTCCTTGGTGGCGATGGCGAACTCGCGCTCGCAGCCCTCCTCGTGGCTCGACGAGGTGCGCAGCTTGATCGGCCAGTAGGGCCAGACCAGCGGCTTGTTCTCCTGCTCGGGCGGCATCGGCAGCAGCTCGAACTGCGTCACGCTCTTCGCGCCATGGCGGTTGCTGGTGCCGACGCAGTCGGAGCCGGTGTCGCCGCCGCCGATCACGACCACGTGCTTGCCGTCGGCGCGGATCTGCCCCTTGATCTTGCCGCTGGCGTTGAGCTTGTTCTGCTGCGGCAGGAACTCCATCGCGAAGTGCACGCCGTCGAGGTCGCGGCCGGGCACCGGCAGGTCGCGCGACTGCTCGGCACCGCCGGTCAGCAGCACCGCGTCGAACTCGGCCTTCAGCTGGTCGGGGCTGACGATCTCCTTGGCCCAGTTGGTCACCTTGCTGCCTTCGGGCAGGTGGCCGACCATCGTGTTGTTGCGGAACACGACACCTTCGGCCTTCATCTGCTCGACACGGCGGTCGATGTGCGACTTCTCCATCTTGAAGTCGGGGATGCCGTAGCGCAGCAGGCCGCCGGGCGCATCGTTCTTCTCGAACACGGTCACGTCGTGGCCGGCGCGCGCGAGCTGCTGCGCGGCCGCCAGGCCGGCGGGGCCGGAGCCGACCACGGCGACCTTCTTGCCGGTCTTCGCCTTCGGTGGCTGCGGCAGCACCCAGCCTTCGGCCCAGGCACGGTCGACGATCGCGTGCTCGATCGACTTGATGCCGACCGCGTCGTCGTTGACGTTCAGCGTGCAGGCGGCCTCGCAGGGCGCCGGGCAGATGCGGCCGGTGAACTCGGGGAAGTTGTTGGTCGAGGACAGCACCGCGAAGGCGTTCTGCCAGTCACCGCGGTACACCAGGTCGTTGAAGTCCGGGATGATGTTGTTGACCGGGCAGCCGTTGTTGCAGAACGGCGTGCCGCAGTCCATGCAGCGTGCGCCCTGCACCTTCGCCTCGTCGGCCTTCAGGCCGATGACGAATTCCTTGTAGTTCTTCAGCCGAGCGGCGACGGGCTCATAGCCCTCTTCCAGGCGCTCGTACTCCATGAAGCCGGTGACTTTTCCCATGATCGTGCTTCTCTCTTCTTACTTCGCCGGGACGGCCTTGGACTTCTTGTCGGGCGACTTCGCCTTGGCGATGGTGTCGCCGGCTTCCTTCGCCGCGTTCAGCTCGCCCAGCGCGCGCTTGTACTCGTTCGGGAACACCTTGACGAACTTGGCGCGCGACTCGGCCCAGTGGTCGAGGATGTGGCGGGCGCGCAGCGAGCCCGTCCACTTGTGGTGGTCCTCGATCAGCTTCTTCAGCTGCAGCTCGTCGCTCTCTCCGCGGTGCCAGATCGAACGGTCGAGCGCGGCTTCCTGCTCGGTCTTGGTCAGCACCTTGTCGAGCGCGACCATCGCGGTGTTGCAGCGCTTGGCGAAGGTGCCGTCCTCGTCGTAGACGTAGGCGATGCCGCCGCTCATGCCGGCGGCGAAGTTGCGCCCGGTCTTGCCCAGCACCACCACCGTGCCGCCGGTCATGTACTCGCAGCCGTGGTCGCCGGTGCCTTCGACCACCGCGGTCGCACCGGACAGGCGCACGGCGAAGCGCTCGCCGGCCACGCCGCGGAAGAAGGCCTCGCCGCTGGTCGCGCCGTACAGCACCGTGTTGCCGACGATGATGTTGTTGGTCGCGTCACCACGGAACTCGATCGACGGACGGATCGCGATGCGGCCGCCCGACATGCCCTTGCCGGTGTAGTCGTTGGCGTCGCCGATCAGGTAGATGGTGATGCCCTTGGCGAGGAAGGCGCCGAAGCTCTGACCACCGGTGCCTTCCATCTGGATGAAGATGGTCTGGTCGGGCAGGCCTTCCGGATGGCGGCGGATCAGCTCGCCCGACAGCATCGCGCCGACGGTGCGGTTGACGTTGCGCGCGTCCTCGAGGAACTGCACCTTCTCGCCGCGCTCCAGCGCCGCCTTGGCCTTCTCGATCAGGCGCACGTCGAGCGCGCGCGCCAGGCCATGGTCCTGCTCCTCGACCTGGCGGCGCGGCACCTCGGCCGGCGCGGCCGGCAGGTGGAACACGCGGCTGAAGTCCAGCCCGCGCGCCTTCCAGTGCGCCACGCCCTTCTTCGTGTCGAGCAGGTCGGCGCGGCCGATCAGCTCGTCGAACTTGCGCACGCCCAGCTGCGCCATGATCTGGCGCGCCTCCTCGGCGACGAAGAAGAAGTAGTTGACGACATGCTCCGGCTTGCCGGAGAACTTGGCGCGCAGCACCGGGTCCTGCGTGGCCACGCCGACCGGGCAGGTGTTCAGGTGGCACTTGCGCATCATGATGCAGCCCTCGGCGACCAGCGGCGCGGTCGCGAAGCCGAACTCGTCGGCGCCGAGCAGCGCACCGATCACGACGTCGCGGCCGGTCTTCATCTGGCCGTCGGCCTGCACGCGGATGCGGCTGCGCAGGCGGTTCAGCACCAGCGTCTGCTGCGTCTCCGCGAGGCCCAGTTCCCAGGGCGTGCCGGCGTGCTTGATCGAGCTCCACGGCGAGGCGCCGGTGCCGCCGTCGTGGCCGGCGATCACCACGTGGTCGGCCTTCGCCTTGGCGACACCGGCGGCGATGGTGCCGACACCGACTTCCGACACCAGCTTGACGCTGATGCTGGCGCGCGAGTTGGCGTTCTTCAGGTCGTGGATCAGCTGCGCCAGGTCCTCGATCGAATAGATGTCGTGGTGCGGCGGCGGCGAGATCAGGCCGACCCCCGGCACGCTGTAGCGCAGGAAGCCGATGTACTCGCTGACCTTGCCACCCGGCAACTGGCCGCCCTCGCCCGGCTTGGCGCCCTGGGCCATCTTGATCTGGATCTGGTCGGCCGAGACCAGGTACTCGGTCGTCACGCCGAAGCGGCCCGACGCGACCTGCTTGATCTTCGAGCGCAGGCTGTCGCCGGCCTTCATCACGTAGTCGGCGGCGATGACCTTGCTGCCGATGATTTCGCTGACCTTGGTGCCGTCGACGATCGGGATGCCCTTCATCTCGTTGCGGTAGCGCGCCGGGTCTTCGCCGCCTTCGCCGGTGTTGCTCTTGCCGCCGATGCGGTTCATCGCCAGCGCCAGCGTCGAGTGCGCCTCGGTGGAGATCGAACCCAGCGACATCGCACCGGTGGCGAAGCGCTTGACGATCTCCGCCGCCGGTTCAACCTCGTCGAGCGCGATCGCTTTGCTCGGGTCGACCTTGAACTCGAACAGGCCGCGCAGCGTCATGTGGCGCTGCGACTGGTCGTTGATGATCTGCGCGTATTCCTTGTAGGTCTCGAACTTGTTGCCACGCACGCTGTGCTGCAGCTTGGCGATCGCGTCGGGCGTCCACATGTGCTCTTCGCCACGCACGCGCCAGGCGTATTCGCCGCCGGCGTCGAGCATGCCGGCCAGCACCGGGTCGTCACCGAAGGCCGCCTTGTGCATGCGGATCGATTCCTCGGCAACCTGGAACACGCCGATGCCGCCGACCTGACTGGCCGTGCCGCGGAAGTACTTCTCGACCAGCGGCTTGTCCAGGCCGATGGCCTCGAACAGCTGCGCGCCGCAGTAGCTCATGTACGTCGACACGCCCATCTTGGACATGATCTTCGACAGGCCCTTGCCGATCGCCTTGACGTAGTTGTAGATCGCCTTCTCGGCCGACAGGTCGCCCGGCAGTTCCTGGTGCAGCGAGGCCAGCGTCTCCATCGCCAGGTACGGGTGGACCGCCTCGGCGCCGTAGCCGGCGAGCACCGCGAAGTGATGCACCTCGCGCGCCGAACCGGTCTCGACGACCAGGCCGGCGGTGGTGCGCAGGCCTTCGCGCACCAGGTGCTGGTGGATCGCCGACAGCGCCAGCAGCGCAGGGATCGCGACGTTGTCGCGATTCATCTTGCGGTCGCTGATGATCAGGATGTTGTGGCCGCCCTTGATCGCGTCGACCGTCTCGGCGCACAGCGAGGCGAGCTTGGCCTCGACACCCTCGTCACCCCAGGCGAACGGGTAGGTGATGTCGAGCACGTAGCTCTTGAACTTCGCGCCGGTGTGCTTCTCGATCTGGCGCAGCCGCGCCATGTCGTCGAAGTCGAGGATGGGCTGCGGCACCTCCAGGCGCATCGGCGGGTTGACCGCGTTGATGTCCAGCAGGTTCGGCTTCGGGCCGATGAAGGACACCAGCGACATCACGATCGCCTCGCGGATCGGGTCGATCGGCGGGTTGGTGACCTGCGCGAACAGCTGCTTGAAGTAGTTGTACAGCGGCTTGTTCTTGTCCGACAGCACCGCCAGCGGCGAGTCGTTGCCCATCGAGCCGATGCCTTCCTCGCCGGCCACCGCCATCGGGCTGAGCAGGAACTTGATGTCCTCCTGCGTGTAGCCGAAGGCCTGCTGGCGGTCGAGCAGCGACTCCTCGAAGCCCAGCGTCTCGGGCTCGAGCGGCGTCTCTTCCAGCTTGACGCGCACGCTCTCGATCCACTGGCGATAGGGCTTGGCCGAGGCGAACTGGTTCTTCAGTTCCTCGTCGTCGACGATGCGGCCCTGCTCGAAGTCGATCAGGAACATCTTGCCCGGCTGCAGGCGCCACTTGCGCACGATGCGGTTCTCCGGGATCGGCAGCACACCGGACTCGGAGGCCATCACCACCAGGTCGTCGTCGGTGACGATGTAGCGCGCCGGGCGCAGGCCGTTGCGGTCCAGCGTGGCGCCGATCTGGCGGCCATCGGTGAACACCATCGCGGCCGGGCCGTCCCAGGGCTCGATCATCGCGGCGTGGTACTCGTAGAAGGCACGGCGGCGCGCGTCCATGCCTTCGTGCTGCTCCCAGGCCTCGGGGATCATCATCATCGCGGCGTGGGCCAGCGAGTAGCCGCTCATCGTCAGCAGCTCGAGCGCGTTGTCGAAGGTCGCGGTGTCGGACTGGCCTTCGAAGCTGATCGGGTAGAGCTTCTTCAGGTCGTCACCGAGCACCGGCGACTTCATCACGCCTTCGCGGGCGCGCATCCAGTTGAAGTTGCCCTTGACCGTGTTGATCTCGCCGTTGTGGGCGACCATGCGGTACGGGTGCGCCAGCGGCCACTCGGGGAAGGTGTTGGTCGAGAAGCGCTGGTGCACGAGGGCGAGCGCGGACGTGGTCCTCGGGTCCTGCAGATCCTTGTAGTAGGTGCCGACCTGGTCGGCCAGCAGCAGGCCCTTGTAGATGATGGTGCGGCAGCTCATGCTGGGCACGTAGTACTCGCGGCTGTGCGTCAGCTTGAGCGCCTGGATCGAGGCCGAGGCGGTCTTGCGGATCACGTACAGCTTGCGCTCCAGCGCGTCGGGCACGATCACGTCGGGGCCGCGGCCGATGAAGATCTGCCTGAGCACCGGCTCCTTGGCGCGCACCATCGGCGACATCGGCATCTCGGTGTCGACCGGCACGTCGCGCCAGCCCAGCAGCACCTGGCCTTCGGCCTTCACGGCGCGCTCGAGCTCCTGCACGCAGGCCAGCCGGGAGGCGTGCTCCTTGGGCAGGAAGATCATGCCGACGCCGTATTCGCCGGGCGGCGGCAGTTCGATGCCCTGCGCGGCCATCTCGGCACGGTAGAACTCGTCGGGAATCTGGATCAGGATGCCCGCGCCGTCGCCCATCAGCTTGTCGGCTCCGACGGCGCCGCGATGGTCGAGGTTCTCGAGGATCTTCAGGCCCTGCTCGACGATGGCATGCGCCTTCTGGCCCTTGATGTGCGCCACGAAGCCGACGCCGCAGGCGTCGTGCTCGTTGGAGGCGCTGTACAGCCCCTGGTCGGCGGCTTGCGCCAGTTCTTGCGACGAGGGCGGGGTGAGGTCGGCCTGGGACATGGCGCGCTCCGGGAGTAGCTGGGTCGTCGCGCAGGATACTGCAGCGCAGCAACGCTCACAAGCAGATTAATAAGTGTCTGACCCCTATTAACGCCGACCAGAGCGTGCGCCTTCAAATAATTGGGGACATGATTATTCGCCGGCGACGCTCGAACCAGCGCGCCCGCGCCGCGGCCGCCCCGGCGCCAGCGGCTGCAAGCGGCGCGGCGTCTGTGCGGCCAGCGCCGCCAGAAAGGCCGGCGAACCGATCGCCCAGCCCTTTCGCACCGCATCGTCGAAGCGCTGCCGCTGTGCCGGCGACAGGGGCTGGAGCACTAGCAAACGATATGCCGCGTGCCGCTCGAACGGCGTGTTGCCCAGCGCCCAGAAGCGTGCATGGTCGCTGACCAGCGGGTCGACGGCCAGCCCGAGGTGATGCGCGGCACTGCTGCGCCGCTCGGCCGCCGGCGCCTCCGCGTCGCCGGCCAGCGCGGCGTCCGACTCGACATGGCACAGCGCCTCGACCAGATGCCGCTCGGCCTCGACCACGGTGGCGCGGAAGCGCCCCGCCCACAGCGTGCCGCTGCGGCCATGCCGGCGGTTGAACTCAGCGGTGTAGCGCCGGCCCAGGCGCTGCATGGTGCGGCTCAGGCCGTCGGCCTCGCGCGGCGTGGCCAGCAGCAGCACGCGCCCGGTGTCGAGACAGTAGGCGTGCAGCGCGACGCCGCAGGCGGCGGCCGCTTCGGCCAGCGCCGCGCGGTAGGCCGCGCGGTCGGCGGCATCCACGAAGACGGCCTGGCCGTTGTGCCCGCACTGCTCGACGAGGTGCGGCTGGCCAGCCACGGCAAGGCGAGGCAGGCGGGCCATCAGGCGGCGCCGCGACGGCGGGTCGGTGCATGCATGGGCGCGATTCTGCCGCCGAGCATCGCCGTGAATAGTTGGCGATCCGCTGCAAGCCCGCGCCACTCGTCGCGCTGCCCCGGCCGTCCGTCGGGCGCCCTCCCCGGCATGCCGATGGCTTGACTACATTCGCCTCCCACAGACGTCGGAAACCGCGTGCACGCGGTGCCGGCGGACCGATCACCCTCTTGCCGGACGCGGCGCACGGGAAACGACAGTGAAGAAGCACATCAGCAGCGGGTTCACCTTGATCGAAGTGATGATCGTCGTGGCGATCATCGCCATCATCAGCGCGGTCGCGATTCCTGGCTACCAGGAGTACGTGATGCGCGGCCGCCTGCAGGAAGGGCTGACCGGCATGTCGTCCAAGCAGGTGCAGCTCGAGATGTGGTTCCAGGACCGCCGCACCTATGTCGGTGCCGGTGCCTGCGCGAACGACACCCGCAACGCGAACTTCGACTTCTCCTGCAACGGCACCGAGGCCGCCGGCACGTTCACGCTGACCGCCGTCGGCAAGGGCACGCTCAACGGCTTCAGCTTCACCGTCAACGAGGCCAACACCCGCGTCACGGTGGCCGTGCCGACCGGCTGGGCACTGCCGGTACCGAACACCTGCTGGGTCTCGCGCAAGGGCGGGAAGTGCTCATGAAGCGTCTCGCCTCGCACGGCCTGACGCTGGTCGAGCTGCTGGTCACGCTGGCCATCGTGGCGCTGCTGGTGCTCGCCTCGGTTCCGTCGTTCAACGGCGCGATCGTCAACTCGCGCATCCGCTCGACCGGCGAGGCCGTGTTGAACGGGCTGCAGATGGCGAAGTCGGAAGCGGTCGCGCGCAACGCCCGCGTGCGCTTCCAGCTCACCAGTTCGCTCGACGGCGCCTGCACGCTGTCGGCCACCGGCGCCAACTGGGTGGTCAACGTCGATGCTGCCGCCAACGCGACCGAGGTCGAAGGCCTGTGCGACCGGGCGCCGAACGACGCGGTGGCGCCGTTCATCATTCAGAAGCGCTCCGCCGCGACCGGCTCCGGCGCGACGCAGGTCGCCGCGACGCAGCCCAGCCTGGTCTACAACGGCCTGGGCCGACTCGCCGACGTGCCGCCGGGCAACGTGGTCATCAACCTGAGCAATCCCGCGGGCGGCACCTGCGCCGAGTTCGGCGGCGAGGTGGTCTGCCTGCGCATCGTCGTCTCGCCCATCGGCCAGGCGCGCATGTGCAACCCCGATCCCGGCCTCCCGGCCAGCGACCCGCGACGCTGCTGACCATGAAGACACGCCACACCCCCGCACGTGCCGGCCAGTCCGGCGTCATGCTGCTCGAAGCGCTGATCGCGATCCTGATCTTCTCGCTGGGCGTGCTCGCGCTCGTCGGGCTGCAGAGCGTCTCGATCAAGCAGTCCAGCGAATCGAAGTACCGCGCCGACGCGGTGATGCTGGCCAACGAGCTGATCGCCGACATGTGGGTCGGCGACCGCACCTTCGCCAACATCTCTGCGCAGTACACCACCGGCGGCCCGGCCTTCAATGCCTGGGCCGTGCGGGTGCAGCAGACCCTGCCCGGCGTCGCGGCGAACCCGCCCGACGTGCCGCTGCCGGTGGCCGTGGGCAACCCGGCCGATCCGAGCACGCTGATCACGGTGCGCGTCAACTGGAAGGCGCCGAACGAGCCCGTGGCCGACCCGGCGCACTTCATCACCGTCGTCGCCCAGATCAAGTAGGAGCACACCTTGGCAGCACAGCGCCACGCAATGAAGCGGCTCCAGCACGGCCTGGGTCTGGTCGAGGTCATGGTCGGCCTGGTGATCGGCATGGTCGCGATCCTGGTCGTCATGCAGGTCTTCCAGCTGTCCGAAGGTGCCCGCCGCAACACGGTGGGCGGCGACGACGCACAGATGGCCGGCACGCTGACCATCGCCTCGCTGCAGCGCGAGCTGCGTCAGGCCGGTTACGGCACCAGCGCCCTGCCGATCCTCGGCTGCAGCCTGACCATGCCCGGCGGCTGGACCATCCCGGCGATGGTGCCGGTGATGATCAACCCGGGTGCCGCGGTGATCCCCGACGGCGATCCGAACACCGACACGCTGCTGCTGATGTACGGCGACTCGGGCAGTTCGCCCGAAGGCGACCTGATCGCCGCGCAGACCGCGCAGAACGTCTACTCGGTCAGCACGCCCACCTCGTTCGTGCGCGGCCAGTTCGTCGTGGCGGCGCCCGAGTGGGTGGTCAGCAGCGCCACGCGCCCGGCGTTGCCGGCCTGCGCGCTGACGCTGGAAGCAGTGACGGCCACCAACGCGCCGAGCCCGCCGACCGTCACGGTTGGCATGGGCGTGGCGGGCATGACCAACGGCTTTCTCTACAACCTCGGCAACACGCCGCGCTTTCTCGCCTATGCGGTGCGCGGTGGCAACCTGACGGTGTGCGACTACCTCGCCAACGACTGCCGGCAGGGCGTCGGCGATCCGGCGGTGTGGACGCCGATCAGCCCGGGCGTCGTCAGTCTGCGTGCGGTCTACGGCATCGACACCAGCGTGACCATGGACTCGGTGGTCGACACCTTCGTGCGCCCGACGCCGGCCACGCAGTGCGCCTGGGCGCGCTTCTCGGCGGTGCGCATCGGCCTGGTGTCGCGCAGCGGCGAGTTCGACCGCACGCTGGGGCAGGACGTGCCTGTCATCAAGGCGCCCGAGTGGCGCGCCAGCGACGCGGCGGCCTTCGACCTGAGCGCCAACGCCGACTGGCAGAAGTATCGCTACAAGGTTTTCGAAACCACGATCCCCGTTCGCAACAGCGCGTGGCAGGGGACCGCAGCTGTGAAGGCAGCCGTGCCATGCTGAAGTCGAGACTCTCATCCGCTGCGGCGATGCGCCGCCAACCCTCGGCCCAGCGCGGTGTCGTGCTGGTGATGGCCCTGATCGTGCTCGCGGCGATGACGCTGGCCGGCATCGGCCTGATGCGCTCGGTGCTGACCGGAAACAAGGTGGCCGGCAACCTCGCGTTCCAGCAATCCGCCACCCACGAGGCCGACCGCGGCATCGAGGCAGCGGTCTTCTGGCTCGAGAACACCAACGCGATCAGCCCGGCGACGCTGTACAACGACATACTGCCCGGCATCAACCTGGGCTACTTCGCCTCGTGGCAGCCGAACACCGACCCGACCGCCGCCGGCGGCAGCTGGGAGCAGTCCTGGACCGCCTGGGAGGGCACCGGGCGGATCAACGACATGGGCCGCGACGGCAACACCGGCAACCGCGTGCGCTACGTCATACACCGGCTGTGCAACGGCATTGGCGCGCCCGAGTCGGGCATCTTCTGCAACGTCTCGCCCAGCCGCGTCGGCGACGAGGGCAGCAGCCGCGGTGCCGGCGTGCCGCCGATCAACGTGCCCAGCCAGCGCTACTACCGCATCACCGTGCGTGTCGACGGACCGCGCAACACGGTGAGCTTCGTGCAATCCATCGTGGCGCTGTGACCGCGACGCCCGGCAACCCATGCTCAGGGAAACGACGATGAAAACCTCCTCCAAGTTCTGGCCGCTGCTGCCCTGCCTGCTGGCGGCGGCGCTCGCCTCGGTGTCGCATGCGGCGACCACCGACATCGCCAACGTGCCGCTGGTGACCTCGGCGCCCAACGCGGTGCTGCCGAACCTGATGTTCGTGCTCGACGACTCGGGCTCGATGGACTCGGACTACCTGCCCGACTACGCCAACGACGCCATCTGCCGCTCGGCCGGCGCCACTGGCACGAACAGCGGCAGCTTCGCGCAGAACTGCGTCAACGAGCCGCTGTTCCGCAGCCCGAGCTTCAACGGTTCCTACTACAACCCGGCGATCACCTACCGGCCGCCGCTGTACGCCAACGGCACCGCATGGGCGGCGCAGAGCGCGGCGAACACGACCAACTGGACCAGCGTGCGCAACGACGCCTACGGGGTGCAGTCGAGCACGAGCACGAACCTGATCACCGGCTATGCCGACGTCGAGTACTGCGCCGACGCGCTCTACACCGACTGCCTGCGCAACGGCAACTACGTGCTGCCGGGCACCGTCAACAGCAAGAGCTACATCTACCGCCGCGCCACCACCGCCACCGGCAGCGGCTTCATCGCCACCGGTGCGCCCGACGCGCCGACCACCGAGGCGCGCAGCTTCGGCCCGCACTACTACGTGATGACGCCGGCCGAGTACTGCGACGCGCCCAACCTGCGCAACTGCCAGGGCACGCAGACGACCGTCTACAAGTACCCGGCGCCGGTGCGCTGGTGCAGCAGCAACACCAACGCTCGCGCGGCCACGCCGGCGGCGGGCTCGTGCCAGGCGCTGCAGACGCCGACCTACAACAACCTGCGCTACCCGACGAAGTTCTTCACGCCGGCCACCGCGGCCGTGGCGGCCACGCCCGACACGGCTGCACGCGCCACCATCACCGTCTCGATCAGCGGCACCTGCAACGGCGCCAACCAGGTCAGCACCCGCCTCGCGCGGGTGAACGGCACGCTCGACCTCTACGGCGGCGCGACCTCGGGCACGGCGAACTCGGCCAACAACATCGCGGCGGCGATCGTCACCGCGATCGGCGCGGGCGGCTCGGGCTACACCGCCACGCGCTCCGGCGCAGTGGTGACCGTGACCGCCTCGGCCACGGCCGGCAACATCAACGGCCAGACGCTGACGGTCCAGCGCGCCAATGCCGCGAACAGCTGCACGGCGACCTTCACCACCACGGCCTTCAACGGCTGGGTGGCGGGCACGCCGGCCGTCCCGGCCGTGGCCGCCGGCTACCCCGGCTCGTTCACGCGCGTCGAGATCCTGCCGACGATCACCAGCTACTCGCGGGCCAGCTCGCGCTCTGACTGCGCCGGCGCGACCAGCTGCACCTACACCGAGGAGATGACCAACTTCGCGAACTGGTTCACCTACTACCGCACGCGCATGCAGGCCATGAAGACCTCGGCCAGCTTCGCGTTCGGCAACCTGTCGAACCAGTACCGCCTCGGCTACATCAGCATCAACAACAACACCGGCAGCGACTTCCTCAATCTCGGCCAGTTCGAGCTGACGCATCGCCAGAACTGGTTCACCAAGCTGACCGCCGCGCGCCCGAGCAGCTCGACGCCGCTGCGCGGCACGCTGTCGCGGGTCGGCCGGCTGTTCGGCGGCCGCCTCAACGGCACCTCGCTGAACGGCTCGACGGTGGTCGACCCGATGCAGTACTCCTGCCAGCAGAACTTCACCCTGCTGTCGACCGACGGCTACTGGAACGAGACCGGCACGCCGGTGCGCCTGGACGGCACGACCGCCATCGGCGACAACGACAACGCGCTGCCGCGCCCGCTGCTCGATGGCACCTCGACCAGCAACACGCTGGCCGACGTGGCCGCCTACTTCTACGAGACCGACCTGCGCACCGGCACCACCGGCGTGGGCCTGTGCGCCTCGAGCACCGGCGGCGACCTGTGCGAGAACAACGTTCCGGTCGGCGGCGTCGACGTGGCTCGCCACCAGCACATGACCACCTTCACGCTGGGCCTGGGCGTGTCGGGCTACATGGTGTTCGACGAGGCCTACCGCACGGCCACCAGCGGCGACTACTTCGACGTCGCCAACGGCACGACGGCCAATGCGACCAACGGCATCTGCACCTGGCAGACCAGCGGCTCGTGCAACTGGCCGATCCCGGTCAACAACTCGCCGCCGAACATCGACGACCTGTGGCACGCCGCCGTCAACGGCCGCGGCACGTACTTCAGCGCCAAGGACCCGGCAGGCCTGTACTCCGGCCTGGCCTCCGCGCTGGCGGCGATCGAGACGCGCCGTGGCGCCGCTGCGGCCGCGACCACCAGCAACCCGAACATCTCGGCAGCCGACAACTACGTCTTCATCTCGCTGTTCACCGCCGGCAAGGACGAGTGGACCGGCGAGCTGATGGGCCAGCAGATCAACACCGAGACCGGCGAGGTGCTGACCTCGAGCACCGACTGGTCGGCGCAGACGCGCCTGGACGCCAACACCGCGCGCACCATCTACACCTTCGACAACGGCGCGGCGAACAAGCTGAAGAGTTTCGAGTGGGGCAACCTGACCTCCACCGAGCAGTCCTACTTCCAGACCGCCCACGTGACCACGGCCGGGCGCGCGCTGAGCCAGTTCTGCAGCTTCGGCACGACCTGCCTGACGGCGGCCAGCCAGTCCGCCGCGGTCGGTGCGCCGATGGTCAACTTCATCCGCGGCGACCGCAGCAACGAAGGCGCGCTGACCGACATCACGAAGTACTACCGTGCGCGCAGCCACCTGCTCGGCGACATCGTGAACTCGGAAGCCGTCTACGTGAAGAAGGCGCTGTTCAACTACGCCGACGCCGGCTACACCAGCTACAAGGCCGGCACGGCCGGCCGCCGCGCGATGGTCTACGTCGGCGCCAACGACGGCATGCTGCACGCCTTCGACGCCACCAACGGCGACGAGGTCTGGGCCTACATCCCGACGATGTTGATTCCCAAGCTCTATCGCCTGGCCGACAAGAACTACGGCAACGACCACCAGTACTACGTCGACAGCAGCCCGGTGACCGGCGACATCTCGGTCAGCGGCACCTGGAAGACCCTGCTGGTCGGCGGGCTGGGCGCGGGTGGACGCGGCTACTACGCGATGGACGTCACCGACCCGAACAACCCGCGCGCGCTGTGGGAGTTCACCGACAACAACCTCGGCCTGACGGTCGGCAAGCCCGAAATCACCAAGCTGAAGGACGGCACCTGGGTGGTGATCTTCGCCTCGGGCTACAACAACGTGACGCCGGGCGACGGCATCGGCCGCCTGTTCGTCGTGCGCGCCAGCGACGGCCAGCTGCTGCGCACGATCACCACCACGGCAGGCAGCACGACCACGCCCAGCGGCATGGCGCAGATTCGTGCCTGGGCCGACCGTACCGACGTCAACAATACGACGCTGCGTGTCTACGGCGGCGACAACCTCGGCAACGTCTGGCGTTTCGACGTCAACGGCGACGTCGGCGCGGGCGGCTACGACGCCCAGCTGCTGGCCACGCTGCGCGATTCGTTCGGCAACGCCCAGCCGCTGACGGCACGCCCCGAGCTCGGCCTGGTCTCGGGCAAGGCCGTGGTCTACGTCGGCACGGGCCGCTACCTGGGTGTGACCGACCTGAGCGACACGCGCCAGCAGAGCATCTACGCGATCAAGGACGCACTGAGCTCGACCGGCTGGGGCAACCCGCGCAGCAGCGGCAACTTCGTGCAGCAGACGCTGACCGACGGCACCTGCCCGGCCGGCGCCACGGTCTGCCTGCCGTCGCAGACGGTGCGCTTCGGCACCGCCAACCCGGTGGACTTCAACACCGGCGGCGGCTGGTACATCGACCTGCCGGCGCCCAGCGAACGCGCCAACACCGACCCGCAGCTGGCCCTGGGCACGCTGGTGTTCACCACCAACATCATCAACCCGGGTGCCTGCACGGTGGGCGGTACCAGCTACATCAACTTCTTCGACTACCGCACCGGCGGCCCGGTGACCTCGTCGAGCGGCGTGACCTCCGCGCTGCTCGGCAGTGCCGTGGCCACGCGCACGACGATCATCCGGCTGCCCAGCGGCAAGGTGGTCGGCATCACGCGGCTGTCCGACGCGAGCACGCGCATCAGCAACCTGCCGGTCGGCCCGGGTTCGGGCGGAACGCGGCGCGTCTCGTGGCGCGAGCTGACCAACTGACGCTCAGCGCCTCGTGATCTCCAAGCCCCGGCCAGTCCGGGGCTTTTTCTTTGGCGCGGCGGCGCGCGTCCGCAACGGCTCAGTCGGCCGCGCGCGGGCGCACCGGCCACTGCAGCGGGCGGCCGGTCAGGCGGGCATGTTCCTGCAGCGCGAAGCGGTCGGTCATGCCGGCGATGTAGTCGGCTACGGCACGCGCCACCGTGCGCCCGCCGAGCGACTGGGCGTGCATCTGCGCCGGATCGGCCTGGTAGGCGTCGAACAGTTCCTGCAGCACCGTGCGGGCCAGCCCGGTGGTCGCCGCCACCTGCGGATGGCGATACAGGTTGGCGCGCAGGAAGCGCTGCACTTCATCGGTCAACTGGCGCATCGGCGCGCTGAAGCGAACCAGCGGCGGACACTGCCTCGCCTCGTCGGCGGTCGTCACGCCCTGCTCCGCCAGCGCCGCCCTGGTGGCATCGGTGACGTCGTAGACCTGTTGCGACAGCATGCGCCTCAGCGTCTCGAACAGCACCCGCCGGCCGGTCAGCGCCGGGTGCTCGGCGCGGACCTCGCCGAGAAAACGCTGCACCAGCGGCAGCGTCTCGATCTGCTCGAGGCTCAGCAGGCCGGAGCGCACGCCGTCGTCGATGTCGTGCGCGTTGTAGGCGATCTCGTCGGCCAGGTTGCACAGCTGCGCCTCCAGGCTCGGCTGGCTGCGCTCGATGAAGCGGCGGCCGATGCCGGTCGGGTCGCGGGCGACCAGCCATTCGGCGTTGCGCCGGCTGCAATGCTTGAGGATGCCTTCGCGCGTCTCGAAGCTCAGGTTCAGCCCATCGAAGCCGGCATAACGTTCCTCCAGCCGATCGACCACGCGCAGGCTCTGGAAGTTGTGCTCGAAGCCACCGCCTTGCGCATCGACCTGCGCCATGCGCCCGTGCAGCGCATCCTGCCCGGCGTGGCCGAACGGCGTGTGGCCGAGGTCATGGGCGAGCGCGATCGCCTCGATCAGGTCTTCGTTGAGGCCCAGCGCGCGGCCGATCGAGCGGGCCAGCTGCGCCACCTCGAGCGAGTGCGTCAGCCGCGTGCGGAACAGGTCGCCCTCGTGGTTCAGGAACACCTGGGTCTTGTAGACCAGGCGCCGGAACGCCGTGCTGTGCACGATGCGGTCGCGGTCGCGCTGGAAGTCGTCTCGCGATGGCGCCGACGGCTCGGCATGACGGCGCCCGCGCGTCGCCTCCGGGTGGCTGGCCCAGGCCGCGCGCACGGCGGCCTCAGGCGGTGGTGGCGGCGAGGACCTCGCTCACCAGCGCGTCCGGCGCGGGCCGCATGCCGGCGCGGCCGGGCGCCTCGATGACGACGAAGCGGATCTCGCCGCCCTCGGACTTCTTGTCCAGCCGCATCAGCTCGAGGTAGCGCTGTGCCCCCAGTGTCGGCCCGCGCACCGGCAGCCCGCAGCGCTCGACCAGGCTGCGGATGCGCGCCGCGTAGCCGGCGTCGATCAGCCCGAGCCGGTGCGACAGTTCCGCCGCCATCACCATCCCGCAGCCGACCGCCTCGCCGTGCAGCCACTCGCCGTAGCCGAGCCCGGCCTCGATCGCGTGGCCGAAGGTGTGGCCGAAGTTCAGGATCGCACGCAGGCCGGCTTCGCGTTCGTCCTGCCCGACCACGTGTGCCTTGATCTCGCAGGATCGGCGAACCGCGTGGGCGAGCGCCGCCGGCTCGAGCGACAGCAGCTCGTCGGCGTGCGCCTCGATCCAGGCGAAGAAGTTGTCGTCGGCGATCGGCCCGTACTTGATGATCTCGGCGATGCCGGCGGCGATCTCGCGCTTCGGCAGGCTGCGCAGCGAATCGAGGTCGGCGATCACCCGCACCGGCTGGTAGAACGCGCCGATCATGTTCTTGCCCAGCGGGTGGTTGATGGCCGTCTTGCCGCCCACCGACGAGTCGACCTGCGCCAGCAGCGTCGTCGGCACCTGCACGAAGGGCACGCCGCGCATGTAGCTGGCCGCGGCAAAGCCGGTCATGTCACCGACCACGCCGCCACCGAGCGCGAACAGCAGCGTCTTGCGGTCGCAGCCATGGCCGAGCAGCGCGTCGAAGATCAGGTTCAGCGTGGCCCAGTCCTTGTGCACCTCGCCATCGGGCAGCTCGACCACGTGCACGCGGCGGAAGCGGCCGTCCAGCCCGCGGCGCAGCGCCTCGACGTAGAGCGGCGCCACCGTCGTGTTGGTGACGATCATCGCGTCGCTGGCGCGCGGAAGCTCGTCGTAGCTGGCAGGCTTCGCCGATCAGGCCGGGGCCGATGAGGATGTCGTAGCTGCGCTCGGCGAGGTCGATGCCGACACGCTGGGGGGCGGACAGGGTCATGCGCCGAGTTTACGGCCGCACGGCGAGAGCGCCAGTCGACGCTAGCGTCGCGTCGGCGGGTCGACCGGCGAATCGACCAGGCTGGCCTCGACGACGCCGGCGAGCTCGAGCTGCATCAGGATCATGTTGACCAGCGTCGGCACCGAAGGGCGGCCGGTCTCGATCACGAAGTGGCTGCAGGCGCGGTACAGCGGGTCGCGCTTGGCGAACAGCTCACGCAGGCGCGCCAGCGGGTCGGCCACCTGAAGCAGCGGGCGCTGCGTGTCGTGGCGCAGGCGGCGGTGCAGTTCCTCGGGCGTGGAGCGCAGATAGACCACCGAGCAGCGTTCGTGCAGCGCCTGGCGGTTGGCCTCGCGCAGGCAGACGCCGCCACCGGTGGCGATGACACGCAGGCCGGGCTGGCCTGTCAGTTCGTCGATCGTCGCCTGCTCGACATCACGAAAGCGTTCCTCGCCTTCGCGCTCGAAGTAACTGCGGATGGTCTCACCGAGGCGCTGCTCGATCAGCGCATCCGAGTCGACGAAGGCCCAGCCCAGCCGGCGCGCCAACTGGCGCCCGACGGTGGACTTGCCACCGCCAGGCATGCCGATCAGCGCGATCGGGGCGGGCACACCTCAGTTCGGGTTGGCGCAGTCCAGCGCCACACCATACGGGCTGTCGAGGAAGGCCGGGCTGCTGCTGGTGTTGCGGATCTGTGCCGCGTCGACCGGCACCGGCGTCAGCGCGTAGGTCGCACGCCCTTCCGTGCCCGAGATGCCGGACGCAGACACGGTGACCACGGCGTCGAGCCAACTGCCGTGATCCTGGTCGTAGGTCACTTCCAGGATGGCACTGCCAGTGGAGTCGGTCTTGCTCGAGAGCAAACGGATGCGCACGTCCGCCTTGCGCGGTTCAAGCGTACCGTTGCCGTTCGCGTCCTCGCCGGATTCCAGGACACCGTTGCGATTGACGTCCTCGTTCGGACAGATGATCTGCGAGACCTTGCCCCAGCCGTTCAGCCCCAGGGCGTAACTGCCCTTGCGGAAGTACGGCAGATCGACCGAAGCCACCAGATTGACGTCCGCCTTGGCGGCGCCCGAGGCGTCGACGACCGACACGTTGAGCTGCTTCGTGTAGGTGAGTTCGCCCACGATGATGACAGCGTTCGTCCCGATCGTCACGTTGAGCGCCTCGGAGGTCACCGTCAGCGTCTTGGTCGCGCTGTTCGCGCAGGTGGCCAGGTCCGGATCGTTGTCGCTGACCCCGTAGCATGCGCGAATGACCACGCCATCGGTCGGGCTGGAGCGCGTACCCGGAACATACGCCGTGGTGACCACGCCGTTCTCGTTGCTGTACAGCGGCTGAGTGCCGCCGCCAGCGGTGAACGTGCCTCCGACATTGTTCGGGTCACCGCCGAGGTCGAAGCGGACACGCACGTTCGGGATCGGCTTGTTGTCCGCGCCTACGAAGAGCGCACGGATCTCCGAACGATTGGAGGAACTGTCGGGCAGATTGACTGCGACCACGCTGGGGTCGGCCGCGACCGATGCCGACGTAATGGCCGCCGTGACCACGGGACGCGTTCCCACGGTCTGCACCTGCAAGACCTGCGAATCCGAGCCACCGGCAGCGTTCACGGTCACGGTGTAGTCACCGGTGGTAGCCGGTGAGGTGTAGGCGAAGACATACGCGCCATTGCCGTCGGTGGTGCCGGTCGCCTCGGCCGGCGTCAAGCCTGCCGCCGTCACGGTGACGGTTTCACCGGCCATCGCGTTGCCGGCGGCGTCGACCACGCGAATCTGCACGTTGGCACTTGCGCTGGGCGCGATGACAGCCGGGTTGAGCACCATGCTGACGGCGGTACCCGTCACCTGGATGGTCACTGACTTCGTCACGGTGCCAGACACGGCGGTCACCGTGATCACTCGATTCGACTTGTTCGCACCGATCGACAGCGTGCTGACCAACTTGCCCGTTTCATCAGTGTCCGTTCCATCGGAGACCACGATGGCATCCGAATCAGCCGACACCTTCACCGGTACGGTCGCGAGCGCATTGCGCTGCGCGTCGATGGCGGTCACGGTCACCGTGACGTCGTCCGATCCGGTGTTGGTGATCTGCGACTGACTCAGCGTGATCACCAGGTCGGCGACATCTGTTTCGCCACCGCCTGGGTTGAACGGCGAATCGCCGGCACCGCTGCTGCCGCCACAGGACGCCAGCAGCATGGCCGCCATCAGGATCCAGATCGCTTTGACAAGCTTCATCTCGTGGACTCGCTCTCGTGCAGGAAGTTGATGCCGGGGCTCAGAGGGCGCCAGCGCGGTCGGTCACGACCTTGGGTGTCAGGAAGATCAGCAGTTCGGTGCGCTCGGACTGCTTGGTCGTCGTCTTGAACAGGTGCCCGATCACCGGCACATCGCCAAGCAGCGGGACCTTGGTCACGTCGGTGCGCTCGCTCTGCTCGAAGATGCCGCCGATGACGACGGTGCCGCCGTTCTCGACCAGCACCTGCGTCTTCACGTGCTTGGTGTCGATCGCGAAGCCGGCGGCCGTGTTCTGGCCGACGCTGTCCTTGTTGACGTCCACGTCGAGGATCACGCTGCCTTCCGGCGTGATCTGCGGCGTGACTTCCAGCTTCAGGTTGGCCTTGCGGAACTGCAGCGAGGTCGCGCCGCTGGCGGTCGCCACCTGGTAGGGCAGCTCGGTGCCCTGCTCGATCAGCGCCTTCTGCTGGTCGGCGGTCACGACACGCGGGCTCGACACCACCTTGCCCTTGCCGTCGGCCTCCAGCGCGGAGATCTCCAGGTTCAGGAAGCGGTTCGAGTTGGCGCCGAACAGCGACAGCGCGAAGGTGGCCGGGTTGTAGCCACCCTGGCCGATCGCCGGCAGGTTGATGAAGTTGGTGTCGCCGAAGTCGACCGTGTCGGTGTCGACCTGGCGCGTCTGCGCTCCAACCGCATTGATGTTGCCGCCGATGCTGACGCGGTTGTTGCCGCCGACGCTCCAGCCCGGCACGCCGCCACGCAGGCCGCGCAGGTCGGTGGCGCCGAGCTTGGCGCCCAGCGAGCTGCCGAAGCTGTCGTCGGCGACGACGATGCGGGCCTCGATCAGCACCTGGCGGACCGGCACGTCGATCTTGCCGATCAGCATCTGGATCTCCTCGAGCTTCGAGGGGATGTCGCTGACGAACAGCTGGTTGGTGCGGGTCTCGAAGATCACGCTGCCGCGCGGCGACAGGATCTTCATGCCGGTGCCGGCGCCGCCACCCGTGCCGCTCAGGCCCTTGGCGATCTCTTCGGCCTTGGCGTAGTTAAGCTGGAACGACTGCGTGCGCAGCGGCTCGAGCTGGGCGACCTGCGCCTTCGACTCGAGCTCGACCTTCTCCTTGGCGGCCAGCTCGTCCTTCGGCGCGATCCAGATCACGTTGCCGGACTTGCGCAGCCCCAGGCCCTTGGCCTGCAGGATGATGTCCAGGGCCTGATCCCAGGGCACGTCCTTCAGGCGCAGCGTGACGTTGCCGGTCACGGTGTCGCTGGTCACGACGTTGAAGTTGGTGAAGTCGGCGATGACCTGCAGCAGCGCGCGCACTTCGATGTTCTGGAAGTTCAGCGACAGCTTCTCGCCGGCATAACCCGGGCCCTGCGTCAGCTTGTTCGGGTCGACCTTCTGCGGGCGCACCTCGAGCACGAACTGGTTGTCGCTCTGGTAGGCGCTGTGTTCCCAATTGCCACGCGGCGTCACCGTCATGCGCACGCGGTCACCCTGCTGCGCGGTCACGATGCTCTGCACCGGCGTGCCGAAGTCGGTCACGTCGAAGCGCTTGCGCAGGTTCTCCGGCAGCGTCGAGCGCAGGAACTCGACCACCAGGGCCTGGCCCTGCTGGCGGATGTCGACGCCGACCTGGTTGTTCGGCAGCTCGACGACGACGCGGCCCGCGCCGTCGTTGCCGCGGCGGAAGTCGATGTCCTTCAGCGCCAGCTGTTCGCGGTTCAGGCTTTCGGCGAAGCGCACCGGCTCGCTGCTGGTCGTCGCCGTCGCGGGCGCGGCCTGCGCCGCGGCGGTGTCGAGCACCAGCACCAGCGCCTTGCCCTGGATCTGCGCCTTGTAGTTGGTCGCCTGCTTCAGGTTCAGCACCAGGCGCGTGCGTTCGCCGGCCTGCGCGACGTTGACGCTGCGCAGGTTGCCCTGGTTGATCTCGACCGAGTTGCGGCCCAGCGCGTTCGTCACGCCGGGCAGGTCGATCGCGATGCGCGGCGGCGTCTGGATCGTGAAGCCGGCCGGCACCGCGGCCAGCGGCTCGCTCAGCTCGATGCGGACCACTTCGGCCGTGCCCTGCTGCGTGCTGTTGATCGACTGGATGGCGTTCTGTGCCCAGCCCGCCAGCGGCGCGCCGATGCCCAACACGAGTGCCAGTGCGCGAACGCGCCACATGCTCATGATCCGATTCTCCTGGTTGCTCTTCATCGCGCCTTCTCCTGGAGTTGGAGGGCGCTGGCGCGCTCGATCCACTCGCCTGCCGCGTCCTGCACGATTTCCCGGAGGCTCACGTCGGTCTCCGAGATCTTGGTGATCTTTCCGTAGTTCTGGCCGATGTAGTCACCCTGCTTGACCTGGTACAGCAGGTTGTCCACACGCAGCAGCGCGTAGGGGCGGCCGCTCTTGGTGACGCTGCCGACCATGCGCATGCTGTCCAGCGGGTAGGCCTCGAGCGGCTCCTTGCGCCGGTTGATCTCGGCGGCCAGCAGCGAGTTGGGCTGCCGCGCTTCCTGCTTCAGCGCCACGGTCAGCTTCTGCGGGCTGAACGGCTCGACGCCGTTGAGCGCGGTGTAGCCCTGCGGCGTGAACTTCTTCGGCGGTGTCAGCGGCGTCACGTTCGGCTTGACCTCGCGCCGCTGCTGTTCCATCCACGCGCTCAGTTCTTCCTGTTCGGCACCGCAGGCGGCCAGCGTGGCCGCGGCGCACAGCACGAGCAACGGGCGGATGCCTCGCATCGTCAGGTCCTTCATGGCTTCGCCCCCGCACCGGCTGCGCCCGACTTGGCCTTCGCCGCCTTGGCCTTCTCGGCCTTCATCGTCTCGACCTCGGACGGGTCGAGGTAGCGGTAGGTCCGCGCGGTGGCCTCCATGCCCAGCGCACCATCACCCTTGGGCGCGGCGATGTTCATGTTGTGCAGCGTCACGATGCGCGACAGGTTCGCGATGTCGGCGGCGAATGCGCCGATGTCGTGGTAGCGGCCGGACACCTTGATCGAGATCGGCAGCTCCGCGTAGTAGTCCTTCACCAGCACGTTGCCGGGGCGGAACAGCTCGAACTGCAGGCCGCGGCCGATGCCGGCCTGGTTGATGTCGGACAGCAGCGCGTCCATTTCCGCCTTGCCCGGCAGCTGCTTCTCGAGCTGCGTCACGTATTCCTCGACCTGCAGCTTCTGCTTGCGCAGCTCGCCAAGGTTGACGGCCTGCGCCAGCTTGTTGCGGTAGTCCGCCTTCAGCGTCTCTTCCTTGGCCCGCTCGGTGTCCAGCGTGGTGTGCGCGTCGGATAGCAGGAAGAACCAGCCGAGTACCACCATCACCAGGGCGACGCCGCCCCAGGTCATCAGCTTCGGGAGCATCGGCCACTGGCCGGGCTCGTTCGGGTTCAGGCCGCGGAACTGCGATGCCGCGCCCTCGAAGACCGAGTTCAGGTCGACGTTCATGCCTCGCTTGGTTGCCATGACGTCCTCACGCCTTCTTGGGTGCCGCAGCCGGCATCGACGCCGCAGCCGCCGGAGCCGAAGCGCCGCCAGCGGGCGCGGATGCCGCTTCCTGAGGCCGCTTGACCGACAGCCGCATCGAGAAGTCGAACAGCTGGCGCTGTTCCTTGTTCGTGCCCTGCGCGGTCGTCGACTTGCTCTCGACCAGTTCCGGCTTGACCAGCCACTCGGAGCTGTAAGCGGTGTTGCGCAGCAGCTCGGAGATGCGCTCCTGCGTCTGCGCGATGCCGGCGACGGTCAGCGACTGCCCGTCCTGCTTGATGGTCTTGAAGTAGATGCCTTCGGGCGTCTGCTTGACGAGTTCGTTGAGCAGATGCACCGGCACGTTGCGATCGAGCTGCAGGTCCTCGACGGCCTTCTGCCGCGCCTTCAGCGAGTCGATCTCGGCTCGCAGCGTCGCGATGTCCTTGATCTGCACCTCGAGCTTCTTGATCTCGGCGGTCAGGAAGTCGTTGCGGGACTGCTGGGCAGACGTCAGCTGCTGCACCACCAGGAACCAGAGGCCGACGACAGCCAGGCCGGCGGCAGCGGCCACGCCCAGGCCGGCGAAGAACGCGACCTTCCTGCGCTGGCGCTTTTCTTCCCGGTGGGGAAGAAGGTTGATCAGGATCACTGCAGGAACCTCCGCATCGCCAGGCCGCAGGCGGTCAGGTAGGACGGCGCCTCGCGGCGCAGCTTGCTTTCGCGCACCGCCGAGCCGAGCTTCATGTTCTCGAACGGGTTCACCACCATCGAGGCGAAACCGGTCAGCTCGGTCACGCGGTCCTTCAGGCCGGGCAGCGTGGCGGTGCCGCCGGCGAGCATCACGTAGTGGACCTTGTGGTGCGGCGTGCTGGTGAAGAAGTACTGCAGCGCGCGGCCGATTTCCTGCGACAGGCTGTCGACGAAGGGCGCCAGCAGCGTGCTCTCGTAGTCCTCCGGCAGGTCGGCAGCGAGCTTCTTCTGCTCGGCTTCCTCGAACGAGAAGCCGTACTGGCGCGAGATCAGCTGCGTCAGCTGCGAGCCGCCGAAGGCCTGGTCGCGGTCGTACAGCATCTCGTCGTCGCGCAGCACTTTCAGGCTGGTGGTGTCGGCGCCGATCTCGAACAGCGCCACCAGCGCGTCCTTGCCCTCGCTGGGCAGGCCGGCGACGACGCGGCTCATGGCCAGGCGCGAGGCGTGCGACTCGATGTCGAGCACGGCCGGCTTGAGGCCGGCGGCCTCGGCCAGGCCCTGGCGGTCCTGCACGCGGTCCTTGCGCGACGCGGCGATCAGCACCTCGACGTCGCCGACCGAGGTCGGGCTCGGGCCGATCACGCAGAAGTCCAGGCTCACTTCATCGAGCGAGAACGGGATGTACTGGTTGGCTTCGGACTCGACCTGCAGTTCGAGCTCTTCCTCGCGCAGGCCGGCCGGCAGCATGATCTTCTTGGTGATGACGGCCGACTGCGGCATCGCCATCACGACCTGGCGCGTCTTGGTGCCGCTCTTGGCGACGACCCGCTTGACGGCCTCGGCCACTTCGTCGAACTTCTCGATCTGGCCGTCGGTGATCCAGCCCTTTTCGAAGCTCTCGGCGGCGAAGCGCTCGAGCACGTACTCGCCGTTCGCTGTCTGGCCGAGTTCGACCAATTTCACGCTCGACGAGCTGATATCCAGCCCAATCATCGGCGCATGCTTTCGGCCCAGCAAGGTGTCAAGGAAGCTCACGACGCCTTTCCCCCCAGCGCTGAAACCGACGCGCCGGACTGTTAATAAGTTACTTCAATGCTAGCAGTAAAGCCTTTGAGCAACAAAGAAAAACGCCCCTGGCAAGCCCTCCGCTCGTTGCAAAACTCACACGAGACGCAGTGCCCTTGTAAGCACTTCTCAAGTTGACTCGTTCGCCTTATCGGCACCGTTCGTCCGGACCTTCGCACCGTGACAAATTGATGCATTCCCCCCTTCCTATAATGCGTTTCGGCTTCGTTGGAGACCCATGAGCGAATCAGAGCGCCCCGCTGAGAGCGCCGCCTCGTCCCGAGGCGCAGGTGCATCGAAGCTGCCAGCCTGGGCGGCCTGGCCGGTGCGTGCCCTGACGGTGCTGGCCGGTCTGGCGGCAGCGGCGGCCCTGTCGGTGCTGATGCTGGTCGCGATCGCGCTGGCGGTCGCCTACCCCAACCTGCCCGAGATCAGCGGGCTGACCGACTACCGGCCCAAGCTGCCGATGCGCATCTACTCGGCCGACGAGGTGCTGCTCGGCGAGTTCGGCGAGGAGCGGCGCAACTTCGCGCCGATCGCCGAGATCCCGAAGGTCATGCAGCACGCCGTGCTGGCGATCGAGGACGCGCGCTTCTACGAACACAGCGGCGTCGACTACAAGGGCGTGCTGCGCGCCGGCCTGGCGCACCTGAGCGAGGCACGCAGCCAGGGCGCCTCGACCATCACGATGCAGGTGGCGCGCAACTTCTACCTGTCGACCGAGAAGACCTTCACCCGCAAGATCTACGAGGTGCTGCTGGCGCTGAAGATCGAGAGCCTGCTCACGAAGGAGCAGATCCTCGAGGTCTACATGAACCAGATCTTCCTCGGCCAGCGCGCCTACGGCTTCTCGGCGGCCAGCGAGATCTACTTCGGCAAGCCGCTGAAGGACATCTCGATCGCCGAGGCCGCGATGCTGGCCGGCCTGCCGAAGGCGCCGTCGGCCTACAACCCGATCGTCAACCCGAAGCGGGCCACCGAGCGCCAGCAGTACATCATCGACCGCATGCTGGAGAACGGCTTCATCACCGTGCAGCAGCATGACGCCGCCAAGGCCGAGACGCTGCGCTACCGCACGCCCAGCGAGGTGTCGGTGCACGCCGAGCACGTCGCCGAGGTCGCCCGCCAGCAGATCTTCAGCCAGTACGGCGCCGAGGCCTACACACGCGGCCTGAACGTCTACCTGACGCTGAACTCGGCCGAGCAGACGGTGGCCTACCGGGCGCTGCGCAAGGGCATCATGGACTTCGAGCGGCGGCAGGTGTACCGCGGCCCCGAGGCCTACGTCGACCTGCCGGCCAGCCCGAAGGAACTCGATGCGCGCATCGCCGAGGCGCTGCAGGACCACCCGGACAACGACGAGCTCAAGGCCGCCGTGGTGCTGGAGGCGGGTCCGAAGAAGGTGGTCGCGGTGCTGCAGAGCGGCGACGCGGTGACGATCACCGGCGAGGGCCTCAAGCCGGCCACCTCGGGCCTGGCCGAGAAGGGCAACCCGAAGACGGCGATCCGCCGCGGCGCGGTGATCCGCGCGATCAAGGGCGCCAAGGGTGACTGGAGCATCACCCAGCAGCCCGAGGTCGAAGGTGCCTTCGTCGCGCTCGACCCGCGCAGCGGCGCCGTGCGTGCGCTGGTCGGCGGCTTCGACTTCTCCAAGAGCAGCTTCAACCACGTCACGCAGGCCTGGCGGCAGCCGGGTTCGAGCTTCAAGCCGTTCATCTACTCGGCGGCGCTGGAGAAGGGCTTCACTCCGGCCACGGTGATCAACGACGCAGCGCTGTTCTTCGACGCCGACGTGACCGGCAGCCAGCCCTGGGAGCCGAAGAACTACGACGGCCAGTTCGACGGGCCGATGTCGATGCGCCGCGGCCTGGCCAAGTCGAAGAACATGATCTCGATCCGCATCCTGCAGGCGATCACGCCGCAGTTCGCGCAGGAGTGGGCCACACGCTTCGGCTTCGAGGCCGAGAAGCACCCGGCCTACCTGACGATGGCGCTGGGCGCCGGCTCGGTGACACCGCTGCAGATGGCGACCGCCTACGCGGTGTTCGCCAACGGCGGCTACCGGGTCAGCCCGTTCCTGATCTCGCGCATCACCGACAGCAAGGGGCGTGTGCTCAACGAGCCGAAGCCGGCGCCGATGGACGAGTCGGCGCGTGTGCTCGACGCGCGCAATGCCTTCGTGATGTCCAGCCTGTTGCAGGAGGTCACGCGCTCGGGCACGGCGGCGCGGGCGCAGGCGACGCTGAAGCGCCCCGACATCTACGGCAAGACCGGCACCACCAACGACTCCAACGACGCCTGGTTCGCCGGCTGGCAGAAGGAAGTGGTCGGCGTGGTCTGGATGGGCTACGACACGCCGCGCAAGCTGGGCGACCGCGAGACCGGCGGCGGCCTGTCGCTGCCGATCTGGATCGACTACATGAGCGTGGCGCTGAAGGGCGTGCCGGTCGCCGAGGCGGTCGCGCCGCCGGGGGTCAGCAACGTCGGCGGCGAGTGGTACTACAGCGAGTATGCCGACGGCAGCGGCGTGGCCAGCCTGGGCCTCGAGGAGCCGCCGCATCCTCCCGCCGAACCCGCGGCAGTCGAGGAAGAGCGCAAGGGCATCCTCGACCTGTTCAAGCGCTGAGCGGCTGGAAGCTCAGCGCCCGGCCGGCCTGCTCGCTGGCGCAGGCCGACAGGGCCTCGACGAAGTCGCGCCCGTCGCGCGTGTCGCGCCATGCCCCTTGTGCGTACTTGTAGTGGAAGCCGCCGCTGCGCGCGGCCATCCACAGCTCGTGCAACGGCGGCTGCGTGTTGATGACGATCTTGCTGCCGTTCGGGAAACCCAGTTCGAGCAGGCCGCCGGTGCGGTGCGTGTCGATGTCGACCACGTCGTCCTGCAGCCATTGGTCGATGGTGGCCTCGATGCGCGCGAGCAGCGCGGCAGTGATCGAGTGGTACTCGGCGTCGCCCAGAGGCGTGGGTTCGAAGGGGGTGGTCATGATCGATAATCCGCGCATGCTGCAGTGCAAGACTAGTGTATCGACGCCCCGCCCGCCGCGCCGCCATCGTGCCGCCGGGGTCATCGCGGCCGGGCTGGCGCTCGCCGCCCTCGCCGCCTGCGGCCAGAAAGGCCCGTTGACCGCCCCCCACAGCGCGGCGGCCGCGTCGGCGCCGGCAGCGAAATGAGGCTGCCCGGCTCGCCCCACGTCGCCTACCGCGGTCGCGACCTGTACCTCGAGGACTGCGCCCTCGCCGACCTCGCACGCCGTTTCGGCACGCCGCTGTACGCCTACTCGCGCACCGCGATGCTGGAAGCCTTGGCCGGCTACCAGCGGGCGCTGGCCGGCCGCGACCACCTCGTCTGCTATGCGATGAAGGCGAACAGCAACCTGGCGGTGCTGCAGACTTTCGCGCAGGCCGGCTGCGGCTTCGACATCGTCTCCGGCGGCGAGCTGGCGCGTGTGATCGCCGCTGGCGGCGACCCGGCCCAGGTGGTCTTCTCCGGCGTCGGCAAGACAGCCGCCGAGATGGCGCAGGCACTGCAGGCCGGCGTGGCCTGCTTCAACGTCGAGAGCGAGAGCGAACTGGAACTGCTGTCGCAGGTCGCGCAGCAGACGGGCCGCACGGCGCGCATCAGCCTGCGCGTGAACCCGGACGTCGACCCGAAGACGCACCCCTACATCTCGACCGGCCTGAAGGGCAACAAGTTCGGCGTCGCGCACGAACGCGCCGTGGCCACCTACCGCCGCGCCGCGGCGTTGCCCGCCATCGAAGTGGTCGGCATCGACTGCCACATCGGCTCGCAGATCACCGAGACCGGCCCCTACCTCGATGCGCTCGATCGTGTGCTCGACCTGGTCGAGGCGGTGGAGGCCGCGGGCGTGCCGCTGCACCACCTCGATCTTGGCGGCGGCCTGGGCATCACCTACACCGACGAGCAGCCGCCGGCCGCGGAGGTGCTGGTCAAGGCGCTGCTGGCGCGCATCGACGCCCGCGGCCATGGCCACCGCAAGCTGCTGCTGGAGCCCGGCCGCTCGCTGGTCGGCAACGCCGGCGTGCTGCTGGCCGGCGTGCTCTACCTGAAGCCCGGCGGCGAGAAGAACTTCTGCATCGTCGACGCGGCGATGAACGACCTGATGCGCCCGGCGATGTACGAGGCCTGGATGGCGATGGTGGCCTGCACGCTGCGCGACGAGGTGCCGGCGGTGGTCGATGTGGTCGGCCCGGTGTGCGAGTCGGGCGACTGGCTGGGCCGCGACCGCTCGCTGGCCGTGCAGCCCGGCGACACGATTGCCGTGCTCTCCGCCGGCGCCTACGGCATGAGCATGGCGAGCAACTACAACACCCGCGGCCGCGCCGCCGAGGTGATGGTGTCGGGCGACCAGGCCTGGCTGATCCGCGACCGCGAGACGCCGGCCGAGTTGTTCCGCGGCGAGCATCTGCTCCCGGGTTGACGGGTCAGGACTCGATCCGGCCTTCCTCGACCGCGTGGCAGGCGATGCGGATGCCGTGCAGCGCCAGCTGCTGCGGCCGCTCGCTGCGGCAGCGCTCGTTGGCATGCGGGCAGCGCGGGTGGAACGAGCAGCCGCTGGGCGGGTTCAATGGGTTCGGCACCTCGCCCTGCACCGGCGTGCGGGCGCGCCCGCTCATGCGGATGTCCGGGATCGCGTCGAGCAGCATGCGCGTGTAAGGGTGACGCGGCCGGCTGAACAGTTCGGCCTTGGGCGCCACCTCGACCAGGCGGCCGAGGTACATCACGCCGACCTCGTCGGCCACATGCCGCACCACCGCCAGGTTGTGCGAGATGAACAGGTAGGTGAGCCCACGCTCGCGCTGCAGGTCCTTCATGATGTTCAGCACCTGGGCCTGCACCGAAACGTCGAGCGCCGAGGTCGGTTCGTCGCAGACCAGGAACTCGGGCTGCGTGGCCAGCGCGCGGGCGATCGAGATGCGTTGCCGCTGGCCGCCGGAGAACTGGTGCGGGAACTTGCCCGCGTCGGCCGGCGCCAGGCCGACCGATTGCAGCAGTTCGCCGACCTTCGCCTCGACCGCCGCCTTGCCTTGCACCAGGCCATGCTCGCGCAGCGGCTCGGCGACGATGTCCAGCACCTTCCAGCGCGGGTTCAGGCTGGCGAACGGGTCCTGGAAGATCATCTGCATGCGCCGGTGCAGCGCGCGCGCGCCAGCCGAGGCGAACACCGCTCGGGTGTCCTGGCCGTCGAAGCGCACGGTGCCGCGTGTCGCGCCGTACAGGCCGACCAGCAGGCGCGCCACCGTGCTCTTGCCGCAGCCCGACTCGCCGACCAGCGCCAGCGTCCTGCCCTTGGCGATCTCGAAGCTCACGCCATCGACCGCGTGCACGAACTGCCGCGGCCGGCCTTCGACCACGCGGTTCAGCCACGGTGCCGAGACCTCGAAGGTCTTGGCCAGGTCCTGCACCTCGACGAGGCTGCCCTTCATCGCGTCCCCGCCTCGATGCGCCAGCAGGCCGCACGTGTCGTGCCGGCAGCCATCAGTTCCGGCCGCTCGGCGCGGCAGCGCTCGAACACCTGCGGGCAGCGCGGGTTGAAGGCGCAGCCGGCCGGAATCGCGTTCAGCCGCGGCATCGCGCCGTCGATCTGCAGCAGGCGCTCGCGGTCTTCGTCCATCGCCGGGATCGAGCCCATCAGACCCGCCGTGTAGGGGTGCGCCGGGCGGTGGATCACGTCGCCCACCGGACCGATCTCGGCGATGCGGCCGGCGTACATCACTGCGACGCGGTCGCAGGTCTCGGCGATCACGCCCATGTCGTGCGTGACCAGCATCACCGCCGCGCCATGCTCGCGGCAGACACGCTTGAGCAGCGAGATGATCTGCGCCTGGATCGACACGTCCAGCGCGGTGGTCGGCTCGTCGGCGACGATCAGCTTCGGCTCGGCGGCCAGCGCGAGCGCGATCACCACCCGCTGGCGCATGCCGCCGGAGAACTGATGCGGGTACTGCTCGAAGCGCGCCTCGGGCGCCGGGATGCCGGTGTCGGCGAGCAGCGCGATCGCCCGCTCGCGCGCCTGCTTCTCCGACAGCGGCAGGTGCGTGCGGATCGTCTCGACCAGTTGCCGGCCGACGGTGTACAGCGGGTTCAGCGAGGTCAGCGGGTCCTGGAAGATCGCGCCGATGCGGCGGCCGCGCAGCGCGCGCATCTGCTCGTGCGGCAGGTCGATCGATGCGCCGGCCCTCGAGGTGGATCTCGCCGCCGGCAATGCGCCCTGGCGGCTCGAGCAGGCCGATGATCGCCGCGCCGGTCAGCGACTTGCCGGCGCCCGACTCGCCGACGACGCCGAGGATCTCGCCGGGCGCGATGTCGAAGGAGATCTTGTCGAGCGCGAGCAGCGTGCCGCGGCGCGACGGGAACTCGACGCTCAGCTCCTTCACCTCCAGCAGCGGCGCCATCGTCAGCGAAGCCTCGGGTTCAGGGCGTCGCGCAGCCAGTCGCCGAGCAGGTTGACCGACAGCGCGATCATCACCAGCACGACGCCGGGGAAGATGGTGATCCACCATTCGCCGGAAAACAGGAAGTCGTTGCCGACGCGGATCAGCGTGCCCAGCGAAGGCTGCGTCGGCGGCACGCCGACGCCGAGGAAGGACAGCGTCGCCTCGATCAGGATGGCCTGGCCGATGTCGATCGTCGCCAGCACCAGCACCGGCCCGGTGACGTTGGGCAGCACGTGGCGCGCCATGATGCGCCAGCGCGGCACGCCGATCACGCGCGCGGCCTGCACGTACTCCTTGTTGCGCTCGACCAGCGTCGAGCCGCGCACCGTGCGTGCGTACTTGACCCAGCCCGACAGCGCGATGGCCAGGATCAGCACCGCGAAGGCCAGCGTGTCGTGTGCGTTCGGGAACAGCGCGCGGCCGACGCCGTCGATCAGTAGCGCGATCAGGATCGGCGGGAACGACAGCATCACGTCGCAGACCCGCATGATGAAGGCGTCGATGCGGCCGCCGACGAAGCCGGCCAGCAGGCCGAGACCGACGCCGACCACCACCGACAGCAGCACCGAGGCCAGGCCGACCAGCAGCGAGATGCGCGCGCCGTACATCAGCGCGGAGAGGATGTCGCGGCCCTGGTCGTCGGTGCCGAGCAGGTACTTGGCCCGCCCTTCGTCATCCCAGGCTGGCGGCAGCCGCGCATCGGCCAGTTCCAGCGACGCCAGGTCGAAGGGGTTGTGCGGCGCCACCCAGGGGGCGAACGCCGAACAGAACACGCACACCAGCGCCACCGCCGCGGCCACCATCGCCACCGGCGAGCTGCGGAAGCTGTGCCAGACGTCGCCGTCGAAGAACCGACCCAGAGCCTCTTGCATGGATCGCGGTCGTTACTTCACCACGATCCACTTGAAGGGCATGAAGTTGTCGGGCAGCTGGACCAGCTCGACGTTCTTCTTCATCGCCCAGGCCAGCGCCTGCTGGTGCAGCGGGATGTGGCCGAAGTCGTCGGCGTGCAGCTTGAAGGCCTCGGCGATCATCGCGTTGCGCTTGGCCTCGTCGGTCTCGCTCTGCACCTTCAGCGTCAGCTCGTCGATCTTCGGGTTGCTGTAGCTGCCCAGGTTGAACAGGCCCTGGCCCTTCTCGGTCGGCGTCGCGATCAGGTTGGACAGCGCGTTGTGCGAGTCATAGGTGCCCGGCGTCCAGCCCAGCATGTAGAAGCTGGTGTTGCGGCTGAGGATCTTCGGGAAGTAGGTCGCCTTGGTCTCGGCCTGCAGGTTCACCTTCACGCCGATGCGCGCCAGGTTGGCGGCCACCGCCTGGCAGATCTCGCCGTCGTTGACGTAGCGGTCGTTCGGGCAGTTCATGCCGACCTCGAAGCCGTTCGGATAGCCGGCCTCGGCGAGCAGCTTCTTCGCCGCCTCGGCGTCGTGCGGCGGACGTTTGTTCAGCTCGGCAACGAAGCCCTTGATGCCCGGCGCCACCATCAGGCCGGTCGGCGTCGAGGCGCCGCGCATCACGCGGGTCTTGATGGTCTCGATGTCGATCGCCTGGTAGAAGGCGCGGCGCACGCGGATGTCCTTGAACGGGTTCTTGCCCTTGATGTTCGAGAACAGCAGCTCGTCGCGCTTCTGGTCCATGCCGAGGAAGATGGTGCGCAGCTCGGGGCCCTGCATCACCTTCAGGTTCGGGCTGGCCTTCAGACGTTCGGCGTCCTGCAGCGGCACCGGCTCCATCACGTCGATCTCGCCGGAGAGCATCGCGGCGACGCGTGTCGCGTCGTTGCCGATCGGCGTGAAGATCACCTCTTCGACGTTGCTGTCGACCTTGCCCCAGTAGTTGAAGTTGCGCACGAGCACCGTGCGCGTCGCCGGCTGGCGCTCCTTGGTGCGGAACGGGCCGGTGCCGTTGCTGCGGAACGAGGCCGCGTTCTCGATGCCCTTGCGGCGGTCGACGGGCTTCTCGGCCTTGTTCGTCTCGCACCAGGCCTTGTTCATGATGTAGACCAGCGAGATCACGTCGGGCAGGATGGGGAACGGCGAGCTGGTCTCGATCTCGACCGTGAAGTCGTCGACCTTGCGCACCTCCTTGATCGCCGAGGTGTAGCCCTTCATGTCGGAGCCGTCACCGGCCGCGCGCTTGAAGCTGAACACCACGTCGTCGGCGCTGAACTTCTCGCCGCCGTGGAAGGTGACGCCCTTGCGCAGCTCGAAGCGCCAGACCGTCGGCGAGGTCTGCTTCCAGCTGGTCGCCAGCGCCGGCGTCAGCGCGAGCTTCTTGTCGCGCCCGACCAGCGGCTCGTAGACGTTGCCGGTGAAGCTCAGCTGCAGCGACTCGTTCAGCGAGTGCGGGTCCATCGAGTTCGAGTCGCCCTGGTTGGCCACGCGCAGCGTGACGGCGGACGAGGCGCCGCAGGCCAATCCCAGCGAGGTGGCAAGGGCAGCGGCGAGGAGGGTCTGGCGCAATGTCATGGCGTCTCCGGTGGGAACTCTCAGGCAGTGGGCGGTCGCAGCGAACGTTCGACCAGCGAGGAGAACAAGGCGGCGCCCAGCGGCAGCACCTCGTCGTTGAAATCGTAGCGGCTGTTGTGCAGGAAGCAGCTGCCCTCGCCGCCCTGGCCGAGGCGCAGGTAGGCGCCGGGCTTGACCTGCAGCATGAAGGAGAAGTCTTCCGCGCCCATGCTCGGCGACAGCGCGCGCACAACGTTCTGCTCGCCGACGATGCCGGCGGCGACGTCGGCGGCGAACATCGCCTCGCGCTCGGAGTTGATCGTCGCCGGGTAGCTGCGCATGTACTTCAGCCGCGCCGTGGCGCCGAAGCCGAGCGCGACCGACTCGACCAGGCGGCCGAGGCGCTCCTCGATCATGTCCTGCACCTCGCGGCGGAAGGTGCGCACCGTGCCGACGATGCGCGCCTCTCGCGGGATCACCGCGAACGCCGTCGGCTCGCCGGCATGCACCGAGCAGAGGCTGACGACCGCGTTGTCGATCGGGCTGACGTTGCGCGACACCAGGCTCTGCGCCGCGGTGATGATGTGCGCCGCGACCAGCACCGGGTCGATCGCCAGGTAGGGATGCGCACCGTGGCCACCGCGGCCCTGCACGGTGATCTCGATGCGGTCGGACGCCGCCATCATCGGCCCCGGGTTGATGCCTATCGTGCCGGCCGGCAGCGCCGGCCAGTTGTGCATCGCGTAGACCGACTCGACCGGGAAACGCTCGAACAGGCCGTCGTCGATCATCGCCTTGGCGCCGGCAAAGCCCTCCTCGCCGGGCTGGAAGATCAGCACCGCGCTGCCATCGAAGTCGCGCGTCGCCGCGAGGTAGCGCGCCGCACCGACCAGCATGGTCGTGTGGCCGTCGTGGCCGCAGCCGTGCATCAGGCCGCGCTTGGCCGAGCGCCAGGCGAAGTCGTTCTCCTCGACCAGCGGCAGCGCATCCATGTCGGCGCGCAGGCCGACCATGCGGCCCGAACCCTTGCGCTGGCCGTGCACCACGCCGACCACGCCGGTGCGACCGATGCCGTCATGGACTTCGTCGACACCGGCCACGCGCAGCGCCTCGGCCACCCGTGCCGCGGTGCGCTTCTCCTCGAAGCCGAGCTCGGGGTGCGCGTGCAGGTCGCGCCGGAAGGCGGTCAACTCGCCATGCCAGCCGGCCAGCCGCTGGTAGGCGCCGTGTGCGGCGGTTGCGGCGTTCGTGGCCATCATCAATGCCCTCCCGTGCCCGTCGACAGGCGCAGGCGCGGGTCGACGGCGAAGTACAGCAGATCGACGACGAGGTTGATCAGCACGAAGATCAGCGCGATCAGGCACAGGTAGGCGGCCATCACCGGGATGTCGGCGAACTGCACGGCCTGGATGAACAGCAGCCCCATGCCCGGCCACTGGAACACCGTCTCGGTGATGATCGCGAAGGCGATCAGCGAGCCGAGCTGCAGCCCGGTGATGGTGATCACCGGCACCAGCGTGTTCTTCAGCGCGTGGCCGAAGTAGACGACACGGTCCGGCAGGCCGCGGGCGCGGGCGAACTTGATGTAGTCGGTGCGCAGCACCTCGAGCATCTCGGCACGCACCAGGCGCATGATCAGCGCGAGCTGGAACACCGACAAGGTGAGCGCCGGCAGGATCAGGTGCTTGAGCCCGTCGAGCGTCAGCAGCCCGGTGGTCCAGGGGCCGAGCGCGATCACCTCGCCGCGACCGAAGCTGGGCAGCAGCTTCAGCATCACCGCGAAGACCAGGATCAGCAGGATGCCGATCAGGAAGGTCGGCAGCGACACGCCGACCAGCGACAGCGTCATCATCAGCTGCGACAGCACGCTGCCGCGACGCAAGGCGGCATACACGCCCATCGGGATGCCGACGAGCAGCGCGATGACCGCCGCCGTCAGTGCCAGTTCCAGCGTGGCCGGCAGCCGCTCGGCGATCAGCGACGAGACCTTGCGGCCCTGCCGCAGGCTGAGCCCGAACTCACCGTTCAGCGCGTTGCCGACGAAGGCCGCGAACTGCACCGGGAACGGCTTGTCGAGGCCGAGGTCGGCGCGCAGTTGCTGGCGCTGCTCGGGCGTGGCGTCCTGGCCCAGCAGGTTGGTCACCGGGTCGCCGACGTACTGGAACAGCATGAAGGCGATGAACGCCACCGTCAGCATGACGACGATCGCCTGCAGCAGGCGACGCAGGATGAAGGCAATCATGCGCGAGGGTCGTTGGGCGGCATGCCGGCAGGAGGCCGGCAGCGAAGTTCAGCAAAATGCGTGCCCCGCGCCAAGCGGGAATGCCCCGATGAAGCGCCGCGTCACAAGGGCGTGCCGTCGCGCGCGAGCAGCCGCACCTCGCCGTACTGTCCGCTCGCGCGGCTGCCGGTGTTGTCGGCATCGGTCATCAGCGCCACGCCGATCAGCGGCCCGGGATCCTCGCCGAAGGCACGCTTGAAATCGGCACGCAGGTCGCGCTCGTAGTGCAGCCATTGGCCGAGATGGGCAGCACCGGACTCGAGCACGATCTTGCGGATGCGATCGGTGCGTGGCCCCAGGATGACCGACTCGGTGCCCGCCCGGTTGTCCCACACGTACATCAGCGTCGCGTACGGCGGCGGCTCGCCGGTCAGCACCTGCGCGAGATCGAACAGCATGCGGTTGCGTGCGGACAGCTTGGCGTGGTCACCGTCGAACGCGAAGACGAGGCGCACCGGCGAGTCGGACACGTCCGCATCGCTGAGGTCGGCATCGGCGATGAGGTTGGCGACACGCCAGGAGAACTGCACGCGCGACAGCTGTGCGGGCTCGATGCGCACTTGCCGACGGAACATGCTGGCCGACCGATCGGCCTGCGCGTGAACCACGCTGCGCCCACCCTCGTCGCGCGTCTGGTAGTCCGTGTGGCGCTTGCCCGGCAGTTCGAAGGTCTGCCATGCCTGCCAGGGGCCGGCTGGCGCTGGCACGTTCGACGAAGAAGGCTCGAGGGTCGTGCAGGCCATCAGGCCGAGCACGCAGAAGAGGAGGAACGAAAGGCGCTTCATGGGGACATCGGGAACGAGGCGTCCACCGGACGCCCCCATGAAAAAGGCCGCCCGAAGGCGGCCTTTCAAAGCCATTCGATTCAAGCTCGCGCGAGGCGAGCGCTGAATCAGAACGTGTGACGCACGCCCAGGGCGTAGGCGGTGGCGCGCTCGCCCTTGACGCCAGCACCGTTGGCAACACCGGTCGACGAACCGAAGTCGACGTACAGGTTGGTGCGCTTGCTCAGGTTGTAGTTGTAGCCCAGGCCGATCTTGGTGTGCTTGTCTTCCGGAGCGGTCGACGGCAGATCGAGGCTGATGCGCGAGAAGCCGAACTTCACCAGACCGTTGCCCAGCGGAGCCGAGGCAGCCAGCAGGACGACCTTGTTGCTGAAGTCGCCGTTCGGGCCGACCTTCGACTTGGCGAAGTAGATCACCGGCTTGACGAAGCCGAGGTTGTAGTGGACCGCGAAGTTCATCACGCCACGGCCATCGGAAGCGCCGTCGTTGATCTTCTCGTAGCCGAAGCCAGCGTACAGCGGGCCGGCGGCGTACTCGGCGTTGAAGCCGGTGCCACGGCCTTGGCCGGTCGTCTCGGCCAGGCTGATCGCGACGTTGGCGGTGAAGCCGCCCAGGCTCGGCGTCTTGTAGCCGATGGTGTTCGACGAACGGGCGCTGCCGCCGCCCGGCCAGCCGGCTTGCGGGGTGGTCGTCACGCCGGAAGCGCTGTCCGGGGTGAAGTAGCCGGCCCAGGTGATGGCGGTGCCGGTCTGGCCGACGCCGTCGTTGCCGAACGGATCAGACTTCAGCTGAACCCAGAACGCCGGGGTGTACTCGCGACCGAGGTAGACCGAACCGGCCGAGGCGCTGGTCAGTTGGACGTAGCTGCGGCCGTTCCAGAACGGGGTCTGGTTCTGCGCGCCGGTGTCCGGGTTGAAACGGTGTTCGATCTGGAACTGGGCCGACAGGCCGCCGCCGAGGTCCTCGTTGCCGCGGAAGCCGAGGCGCGAGGTGGTCGACTGCTGCATCGTCCACGCTTCGCTACCGGGCTGGCCCGGGTTCACGGCGCAGAACTTGGCGTTCCCGCCCACGGTGTCGGTCACGCAGTTGGTCTTGGCGATGCTCATGTCGAGCACGCCGTAGATCGTCACCGACGACTGGGCGGCGGCGGTACCAGCGAACGCACCCAGAACGGCGAGAGCGAGCAGAGATTTTTTCATTGCGACTATCTCCTAGGTTGGACAAGAGGTCCCGATCGACTGCGCCCTCGCGGGCAGATCAGGCCAAACCCCCTCAGCGGAAGTTGGCCCGTATTCCACCAGACCCCCTCCGCCCTTGCAAAGATTTAGGGGGTGGGACGTGAACGGTTGTTGTCTAGGCACAACGAGGTGTGACCAGAGCCGTCGACCCCTTGGTTCACCCCGGGAAAACCCGAGCCCACGCCGACAACGTGCAATCGGTTCGAATCGACGAACGCTTATCCTGCCGTGCACCGCCACCCGGCCTGCCTTTGCCCATGGATGCCCTGCTGATCGCCCTCGACACCGCCTTGCGCACGATCTCCGGCGGCAGCCACGCCGCGCGGCCTTGCCCGCGCCCTGCCGGCGAAGCCTCGGTGCTGAACGACGAGGAACGTGAGTTGTCGGGCGCGCTGATGCGCGTGAACCATGTCGGCGAGGTGTGCGCCCAGGCGCTGTACAGCGCCCAGGCGCTGACCACACGGGACCCGGCACTGAAAGCGCAATTCGAACAGGCCGCCCGCGAGGAGACCGACCACCTGGCCTGGACCCAGGAGCGCCTGCAGCAACTCGGCGCCCGCACCAGCCTGCTCAACCCGCTGTGGTACGGCGGCGCGTTCGCCATCGGACTGCTGGCCGGCCGCAGCGGCGACGCGGCCAGCCTGGGCTTCCTGGTCGAGACCGAGCGGCAGGTGGAGCGGCACCTCGAGGGCCATCTCGACCGCCTGCCGGTGCACGACACCGCCTCGCGTGCGATCGTCGACCAGATGCGCGCCGACGAGGCGCGCCACGCCGACGACGCACAGCACGCCGGCGCCGCAGAACTGCCGCGCCCGGCGCGCTGGGCGATGCGCCTGGCGGCGAAGGTCATGACGACCACCGCGCACCGGCTCTGACGGGCGGGCGCGTCGTTTCGGCGCTTCAGGCCGCAACGATCTCGAAGCTGGTCGTGATCTCGGCCGTCTTCGCCAGCATCGCGCTGGCCGAGCAGTACTTCTCGTGCGACAGCTTGATGGCCCGCTCGACCACTGCCTCCGGCAGGTTCGCGCCGGTGACGACGAAATGCATGTTGATCGCGGTGAACACCTTCGGATCGGTCTCGGCGCGCTGCGCCTGCACCTTCAACTGGCATCCGCGCACGTCGTGCCGGCCGCGCTTGAGGATCAGCACCACGTCGTAGGCAGTGCAGGCGCCGGTACCGGCCAGCACCGTCTCCATCGGCCGCGGCGCGAGGTTGCGGCCGCCACCGTCGGGGGCGCCGTCCATCGCCAGGATGTGGCCGCTGCCGGTCTCGGCGATGAAGGCCATGCCGGTCGCGGCCTGCCAGTTGATCGTGCACTCCATGCTTTGTCCTCGAGGAAACGCACGCCGAAGGTGCGCCGGCGCGCATTGTGCAACGCGTCACGATCGCCCTGGAGTCGGCTCCCTAAGGACATGCCGATCGACATATTGCAGCGCAACATGAAAGCGCCTACACTGCTTCGCATACAGCGGTCGTTTTGTTTCGTTTTCGCGCGTTTCGGCCGCCGTTCCGTTTGTCTCCTCCACCTCCTCCATTGGTGGATTCAGCCCAAGGCAGCAATGCCTTGGGCTTTTTTCTTGGCGGTCCGCCACGCGAGCGGCCGTTATGATGCGGCGCCGCAAGAGCCCCTCTGGAGACGTGCATGGCCGGCCCGCGCCGCAGCCCCGACAGCAAGAAGAAGAGCGCCGCGCCGACGCTCGCCGACTACCTGCAGAAGATCCTCACCGCCCGCGTCTACGACGTCGCCCTGGAAACGCCGCTGGACCTGGCGCGCAGCCTGTCGCGGCGGCTGGGCAACCAGGTGTTCCTCAAGCGCGAGGACGACCAGCCGGTGTTCAGCTTCAAGCTTCGTGGCGCCTACAACAAGATGGCCCACCTGAGCGCGGCCCAGCTGGCACGCGGCGTCATCTGCGCGTCGGCCGGCAACCATGCGCAGGGCGTGGCGCTGGGCGCCCGCCAGCTCGGCTGCCGCGCGCTGGTTGTGATGCCGGTGACCACGCCGCAGCTGAAGATCGACGCGGTGCGAGCACTCGGCGGCGAGGTCGTGCTGCACGGCGACAGCTACTCCGACGCCTACCTGCACGCCAAGGAGATCGAACAGCAGAAGGGCCTGACCTTCGTGCACCCGTTCGATGACCCGGACGTCATCGCCGGGCAGGGCACGATCGCGATGGAGATCCTGCGCCAGCACCAGGGCCCGATCGATGCGGTGTTCGTCGCCATTGGCGGCGGAGGCCTCATCTCGGGAGTAGCCGCTTACATCAAAGCGGTGCGCCCGGAGATCAAGGTGATCGGCGTGCAGATGAACGACTCCGACGCGATGCTGCGCTCGGTGCGCGCCGGCAAGCGGGTCACGCTCAACGACGTCGGCCTGTTCTCCGACGGCACCGCGGTCAAGCTGGTCGGCGAAGAGACTTTCCGGCTCGCCCGCGAGCTGGTCGACGACTTCGTGGTGGTCGACACCGACGCCGTCTGTGCCGCGATCAAGGACGTGTTCCAGGACACCCGCAGCATCCTCGAGCCCGCGGGTGCGATGGGCGTGGCCGCGGTCAAGCAGTACGTCGAGCAGCACAAGCTGAAGGGCAAGACCTTCGTCTCGATCACCTGCGGCGCGAACATGAACTTCGACCGCCTGCGCTTCGTCGCCGAGCGCGCCGAGGTGGGCGAGCAGCGCGAGGCGGTCTTTGCGGTGACCATCCCCGAGGAGCGTGGCAGCTTCAAGCGCTTCTGCGAGCTGATCGGCCCGCGCGCCGTGACCGAGTTCAACTACCGCATCTCGGACGCGCAGAAGGCCCATGTGTTCGTCGGTGTGGCGATCGCCAACCGCGACGAGGCCGCCAAGCTCGGCCGCAACTTCCGCCGCCATGGTTTCGAGGCGCTCGACCTGAGCGACGACGAGCTGGCCAAGCAGCACGTGCGGCACATGGTCGGCGGGCGCAGCGAACTGGCGCACGACGAGCGGCTGTACCGCTTCATCTTCCCCGAGCGGCCCGGGGCGCTGATGCGCTTCCTGTCGAGCATGCACCCGGGATGGAACATCAGCCTGTTCCACTACCGCAACCAGGGCGCCGACTACGGCCGCATCCTGGTCGGCATCCAGGTGCCCAAGGCCGACAAGAAGGCCTTCCGCGACTTTCTCGCCTCGCTGGCCTACCCCTGCACCGACGAGACCGAGAACCCGGTGTACCGGATGTTCCTGCGCTGACGCACAATGATCGGCGCCACTCGGAACGCGTCACGCCCATGTCGGTCAACCGCTCACTGATCACGCCCACCGCGAACCCGCTGCTCGAGCAGGCGCTGCGCGAGAAGCTGCAGCGCCGCAGCGAGACCACGGGCAGCCTGGGCGAGCTGGAGCCGCTGGCGGTCCGCCTCGGGCTGGTGCAGAACACGCTGAAGCCGCGCTTCCGATCGCCGCAGATCGTGCTGTTCGCGTCGGACCACGGCCTGGCGGTGGACGGCATCGGCATTCCTGGCCGGGCCTCGACGGCCAAGCTGGTCGCGCGCCTGCTCGGCTCGCAGCTGCCGGTGTCGGTGTTCGCGCGCATCCAGGGGCTGGAGCTGTCGGTCGTCGACTGCGGCGTCGCCGAGCCGGTGGCGCCGCACGCCCGGCTGCTGGCGCGCAAGATCGCCCACGGCACACGCAGCTCGCGCGCGACGATGGCGATGTCGCTCGACCAGGCCCATGCGGCGATCCGCGCCGGCATGGAGATCGCCGACTCGCTGCCGGGCAACGTGATCGCCTGCGCCGGCATCGGCGTCGGCGCGCACGAGAGCGCGGCGCTGGTGCTGTCGCGGCTGGCCGACACACCGCTGCGCGACCTGCTGCTGTCCGGCCCGAACATGCCGGCCGAGGACCTCAACCACCTGGTCGGCGTGCTGCAGGGCGCGCAGACGCGCCACAAGGATGCCAACGACCCGGTCGAGGTGCTGGCCTCGTTCGGCGGCTTCGAGATGGCGATGATGGTCGGCGTGATGCTGGTCGCCGGCAGCAAGCGGCACCTGGTGATCGCCGATGGCATGACCGCCTGCGCCGCGCTGATGGTGGCGTCGCGCATCGCGCCGGCGGTGACCGACTACTGCGTCTACTGCCGCAGCCACAACCACCACGGCCTGGACCGCGCGCTGTCGCTGTTCCAGGCCACCGCGCTGCTCGAGCTCGGCATGGAAAGCACCGACGGCACCGGCGCCACGCTGGCCTGGCCGCTGGTGCGCAGCGCCGCGGCGCTGCTGACCGAGGTGGCGGAAGGCGAAGACCCGGGGCCGTCACAACCGGCGCCCATCGGCGCGCAGGGCACGCCGACCGGTGCCGGCTCGCTGAGCTGAAGCCGCCTTAGCGGTTGGCCACGCCCGGCGCGCGCGTGCGCGGCGGGGGCGGCACGCCCTGCTGCGGATCGGGCGGTGTCACGGTACTCGACGGCACACCTTGCGGGACCGCGCCCGGCAGCGGCAGCGGCGCCGGCGGCGCCACCAGGGGCGGAGGTTGCATCGCGGGCGCCGCCGCGGCGCCGAACTTCACGCCATCACCCGGCCCCGGCAGCGTGCCGGTCGTCGGCGCCGGCAGCGCCGGCACTTCGAGGGTGGCGGCGGCATTGCCCTGCGCCGGGCCGATCGAGGCAGTGCGCAGGCTGACCGACTGCAGCACGATGTCGCCGTCCAGACGCGCACCGACCGGGTAGGCCCGCGCCGGCTTGGCGTCGACGGCGATCAGCGCGTAGCCGTTGCCGTCGCGCTGCTTGTTGGCCATCACGCCGATCAGTTTGAAACGGGACGCAAGTTCTGGTGCAGGCGCCGCCGGCCCGGCGGCCGCCACCGGCGTCGCGCCGAGCAGGCGCGACAGGTCGCCGCGCATCGCCGCGGCGTCGCCGACGGCCACGGTGTAGGCCGGTGCAGGTTGCGGCCGTACCAGCATGCGCAGGCCCCAGAACACCGCAGTGGCGGCCACCAGTGCCCAGACGACGAAGGCCGTGAGTCTTGCCAACATGCGCGGATTATCATCGACCGGGTCTGCAACACCACGGCCCTGCCCCGGCGGGTCGTTTCACGATGTCATCCTCGCTCCGCCCCCATCGCACCCATCGCGCACGCGGCTTCACGCTGATCGAGCTGATGGTGGTGCTGGTGATCATCGGCGTGCTGGCCGCGCTGATCGTGCCCAACGTGCTCGACCGCGCCGACGACGCGCGGGTGACCGCCGCCCGCACCGACGTCAACAACCTGATGCAGGCACTCAAGCTCTACCGGCTGGACAACCAGCGCTACCCGAGTGGCGAGCAAGGCCTGCAGGCGCTGGTCGTCAAGCCGACCGCCGGCGCCATCCCGCCGAACTGGAAGCCCTACCTGGAGAAGCTGCCCAACGATCCCTGGGGCCGGCCCTACCAGTACGCCAACCCGGGGCTGAAGGGCGAGATCGATGTCTTCAGCTTCGGCGCCGACGGTGCGCTCGGCGGCGAAGGCAAGGACGCCGAGGTCGGCTCCTGGCAGTGAACCCGGAGCCTTCGTGCGATCACGCGCGACAACTTCCCGACAGGCCGGCTTCACGCTGATCGAGCTGCTGGTCGTCATCACGCTGATCGCGATCGCCAGCAGCGTCATCTCGCTGGCGCTGCGCGACCCGGCGGCGACGCGGCTGGAGCAGGAGGCCGCCCGGCTCGCGGCGCTGCTCGAATCGGCGCGTGCCGAAGCACGGGCCTCGGGGCTGGCAGCACGCTGGGAACCCCGCGCCGAGCAGGCCGACACGCCGGGCTTTCGCTTCATCGGCCTGCCCGACAGCGCCGAGCGGCCGTCGCGCTGGCTGAGCGAGGGCGTCAGCGCCGAAGTGATCGGCGCGCGGGCGGTGGTGCTCGGTCCGGAGCCGCTGATCGGCCGCCAGCGCATCGTGCTGCGGCTGGACGCGCAGCGCCTGGTGCTCGACACCGACGGCCTGGGCCCGTTCGTGATCAGCCCGGGCACCGAGGTCGTGCAGTGAACCGCCGCACCGGCTCGCATGGATTCACGCTGATCGAGGTGCTGGTCGGCGTCGCCATCGTCGCGGTCACGCTGGGCGCCGGCATCAAGGCGGCCGGCTCGCTGACCAACAATGCGCAGCGCCTGTCAGACGTCACCGCCGCACAGTGGTGCGCCGACAACCAGCTCACCGGCCTGCGCCTGGCCAAGCAGTTCCCCAGCGTCGGCGATGGCGACTTCAGCTGCGAGCAGATGGGCCGCAGCTACCGCGGCAAGCTGGTCGTGCGGCCGACACCGAACCCGAACTTCCGCCGCGTCGACGCGCAGATCGCCAACGACGCCGGCGAGCCGGTGCTGTCGCTGTCGACCATCCTGGGCCGCTACTGACATGGCGCTGCATCGATACCGCGGCTTCACCCTCGTCGAGGTGCTGGTCGCGCTGCTGATCCTGTCCATCATGGCGGCGATGGCCTGGCAGGGTGTCGACGGCATCGTGCGCACGCGCGACGCCAGCCAGCGCCTGCTCGAGCAGACGCTGCGCCTGAACACCGTGCTGGCGCAATGGCAGACCGACCTCGCCGCGGTACAGGACACCGGCGCCGTGCCGCCGCTGGTGTTCGACGGCGCGACGCTGCGTTTGACACGCAGCGTGACCGACGGCGTGCAGGTGGTGGCCTGGTCGCTGCGGCCCGAAGCCGGCAGCAACGCCTGGCAGCGCTGGGCCGGCCCGCCGGTCACCGGCAGCGCGGCGCTGCAGGACAGCTGGTTCGCCAGCCAGCAGCTGCAGGGCAGTGAGCCCGGCCAGCTGCGCACGCTGGACGGCGTGTCGCAGTGGCAGGTCTACTTCTTCCAGGGCAACTCGTGGAGCAACGCGCAGTCGACCGGCAACGTGGCCGCACCGCCGGCCGGCGCGGCCAGCGGCGCCGCGCCGCGCCAGGCGCTGCCGTCGGGCGTGCGCGTGGTGCTCAGCTTCGCCGAGGGCAGCGGCATGAACGGCACGCTGACGCGCGACGCGCTGCTCGGGCCATGACCATGCCCGGCACACCGATGCATCGCCAGCGCGGCGCGGCGCTGCTCACCGCGCTGATCATCGTCACGCTGGTGGTCACGCTGGCGGCAGCGATGGTCTGGCAGCAGTGGCGCGCCGTGCAGGTCGAGGCGGCCGAGCGTGCGCGCATGCAGTCGGCCTGGATCCTCAACGGCGCGCTCGACTGGGCGCGGCTGATCCTGCGCGAGGACGCCCGCTCGGGCCGCCCGACCGCGCTGACCGAACCCTGGGCCACGCCGCTGGCCGAAGCAAGGCTGTCGACCTTCCTCGCCGTCGACAAGAACAACGCCGACGACGCGCCCGACGCCTTCCTGTCCGGCCAGATCACCGACGCGCAGGCACGCTACAACCTGACCAGCCTGCTCGACGGCAGCGGCAAGCTCGTGGCCACCGAGGTCGAGGCGCTCGAACGCCTGTGCCAGACGGTCGGCGTGTCCACCGACGTCGCGACGCGCATCGCCACCGGGCTGCGCGACGCGCAGGCGGCCGGCGCGCAGGGCAGCGACAGCGGCGGCAGCAGCAGCGCGCCGCTGCGCCCGCGCACGCTGGCGCAGCTCAGCTGGCTGGGCATCGACCCGAACACCATCGCGCTGCTCGAACCCTACGTGACGCTGCTGCCGGTGCGCACCCCGGTGAACGTCAACACCACCTCGCGCGAGGTGCTGGCCGCGGTGGTCAAGGGCATGGACCTGGCCACCGCCGAGCGGCTGCTGCAGCAGCGCCAGCGCGAGCCGTTCAAGACGCTCGGCACCGTGGAGGCGCAGGTGCCCACGCTGGCGCCGTTGAACCCGCAACAGCTGGCGGTGACGTCGAGCTACTTCGAGGTGCGCGGCAAGCTTCGCCTGGAGGACCGCGTGCTCGAGCAGCGCTCGCTGGTCGAGCGGCGCGGGCTCGACATGCTGGTCGTGTACCGTGAACTGGTTTCTTCGCTGGAGGCTTCGCGTTCGTGACGCGGGTCCGGCCCGATGGCGCGCCGGGTCTCCGGCACGCTACAACGCAATGTCCTAAGTCGTTGATTTGTGAAGGTTTGTAGGGGGCACGACCCTACAATGACCACAGCCTCGTGACCCGCACGCCATGTCCATCCTCGTCGTCCAGATCCCCGAACGCCAGCGCCTGAGCGCGCGCGGCGGCGTTGCGCCCGAGGGTGCCTCGTCCGGGCCGGCGAGCGAGTACACCTATCGTCAGCAGCCCCGATGCACTGGCGATGACCGGTCAGGGCGAGGCCGCCGCGGCGCTGCTGCCCAAGGCGGTCACCGTCATCGCGATGCTCGCCGACACCGACGTCAGCTGGCATCGCATCACGCTGCCCAAGGCGCCGGCGGCACGTTTGCGCGCGGCGCTCGTTGGCGTCCTCGAGGAGTCGCTGCTTGCCGACGCCGACGACGTGCACCTGGCCGTTGCCCCCGGCGCCACTGCCGGCCAGCCGACCTGGGTCGCCGCCGTCGATCGCCGCTGGCTGAAGGCCGAGCTCGCCGCGCTGGAAAAGGCCGACGTGTTCGTCGACCGCATCGTGCCCTCGTCGTGGCCCGACGACCCGCCCAGCGGCCATTTCGCCGAGACGCGGGTCACGCCGCTCGGTCCCGAGCAGGGTGTGCTGCTGCACTGGGCCCATGCCGATGGCGTGGCCAGCATCCGGCTGCAGGGCGGGCTTGTCGCGCGCGCTGATTCCGCGCCCGGCACCGGCCGGCACACGCTGGAGCGCGACGCCGGGCGCCGCCGCCTCGGCCGAACAGTGGCTGGGCATGCCGGTCAATGTGATGTCGCAGGCCGAGCGGGCGCTGCAAGCCGCGCGCAGCCTGTGGGACCTGCGTCAGTTCGACCTCGCGCAGCGCACCCGCGGTGCACGCGCCTTGCGCGACGGCTTGCGCAAGTTCACCAGCCCGCAGTGGCGGCCGGTGCGCTGGGGCCTGGCTGCGCTGGTGGCGGCGCAGATCGCCGGCCTCAACCTGTGGGCCTGGCATCAGCGCAGCACGGTCGAGGCGCGGCAGCAGGCGATCCGCGGCGCGGTGCGCGCGGCCTTCCCGCGGGTCAGCGACCTCGACCTCCAACGCGATGCCGCTGCCGTGATGCAGCGCGAGGTGCAGACGCTTGCGCAGCGTCGCGGGCAAGGCTGGTGACGCCGACCTCGAGCCGATGCTGATGGCCGCCGCGTCGGCCTGGCCGCCCGATCGGCCGCCGGTCGAAACCCTGCGCTATGAACCCGGCAAGCTGACGCTGGCCGCGGCTGGCTGGAGCGAGCCCCAGATCGCGCAGTTCAAGAGCCTGCTGCAACCGGCCGGCTGGCAGGTCGACGCCAATGGCACGCAGATCGTGCTGTCGCGAGCGCGCGCCGGAGCCAGGTCATGAACGACAAGGCGACTGGCCATGCCGGCCAATCTGGCGCCAAGCGCGCCAGCAGGCACAGGCCTACTGGCGCAGCCGCGCGCCGCGCGAGCGCCTCGCACTCGCCGCCGCGGCGGCAGTGCTCGGCCTGTTCATCGTCTGGCTGCTTTTCGTGCAGCCGGCCTGGCGCACGCTGCGCGACACGCCGGCGCAGCTCGACGCGCTCGATGCCCAGTTGCAGCAGATGCAGCGGCTGGCGGCCGAGAGCCAGAGCCTGCGAGGCGTCGCCGCGGTCACGCAGGTGCAGGCCGCTGCGGCGCTGAAGTCGGCCACCGACCGCCTCGGCGACAAGGCCCGTCTGTCGCTGCAGGGCGACCGTGCCACGTTGACGCTCAACGGCGTGTCGCCGGAAGCGCTGCGAGGCTGGCTGCTCGAGGCACGCAGCGCGGCGCGCGTGCGGCCGACCGAAGCGCAGCTCAGCCGCGGCCCGCAGGGCTTCAGCGGCACGCTGGCCGTCGCGCTGAGCAGTGGAGCCGCGCCATGATCCGCCGCCGCAAGGGCCCGCGCTGGGCCAACACCGCTTCGGCGACCGGCTGGGGCGAATCGACCTTCGCCGAGATCGCCTGGGACAAGTCGCGCGGCGCCAGCCTGCGCTGGGCCATTGCCGGCATCGTCGTCGGCGTGCTGGTCGGCCTGGTCGCCTTCGCGCCCGCCGCCTGGCTGGCACGCGGAATCGCCGCGGCCACCGACGAACACCTGCTGCTCGCCGACGCGCGCGGCACGGTGTGGTCCGGCAGCGCGGTGGTGGTGCTGACCGGCGGCCCCGGCAGCCGCGACGCCAGCGCTCTGCCCGGCCGGCTCGACTGGACCGTCGGCCTGAAGGGGCTGGGCCTGGAGCTGCAGGCCCGCCACGCCTGCTGCCTGAACGGGCCGGCAGCGATCGTCGTGCGGCCCGGCTTCGGGCGCGTGTCGATCGCGCTCGGCGCCAATGCCGGCTGGATCGGCCAGTGGCCGTCCGCCTGGCTGGGGGGTCTGGGCACGCCCTGGAACACCATGCAGATGGGCGGCAGCCTGCGCCTGTCCTCGCCGGGCCTCAGCGTCGAGTCGGTGCAGGGCCGCTGGCGGCTGACCGGCCGTGCCGACGTCGACCTGCTCGACGTCTCCTCGCGCCTGTCGACGCTGGACACGCTGGGCAGCTACCGCTTCACCGTGGCCGCCGACCCGGCCGGCACCGGCGCCTCGCAGCTGATGCTGTCGACGCAGAGCGGCGCGCTGCAGCTGTCGGGCAACGGCACGCTCGGGCCGACCGGCGTGCGCTTCCGCGGCGAAGCGCAGGCGGCGCCCGGCCAGGAGGCGCCGCTGACCAACCTGCTGAACATCATCGGGCGGCGCGACGGCGCCCGGTCCGTCATTTCGATCGGATGACCATGAAGCCTTTCCTGCCCTCGGGCCCTTCTTCGCGCCGCCGGCCGGCCGCGCTGGCCGTGGCGATGCTCGCCGCCGCCCTCGTGCCGCCGCCCGGGGCGTTCGCGCAGACCGCGCCGGCGGCCAAGCCGCAGCCCCAGGCCAAGGGCCGCTTCGCCGGCGGCGAGCCGGTGACGCTGAACTTCGTCAATGCCGACATCGAGGCCGTCTCGCGCGCGATGGGCGCGATCCTGAAGCAGCAGTTCGTCGTCGATCCGCGCGTCAAGGGCCAGATCACGCTGTTCAGCGAGCAGCCGATCACGCCGCGCGAGGCCTACCTGAACTACCTCGCGGCGCTGCGCGGGCTGGGCTTCACGGTGGTCGAGGTCGGCGGGCTGTTCAAGGTCGTGCCCGAGGCCGACGCCAAGCTGCAGACCGGCACGGTGGTGGTCGGCGAGGCGAATCGGCGCGGCGATCAGATCCTCACCCAGGTGTTCAAGCTCAACCACGAGAACGCCAACAACCTGGTGCCGGTGCTGCGGCCGCTGATCAGCCCGAACAACACCATCAACGCCAACCCCGGCAACAACTCGCTGGTCATCACCGACTACGCCGACAACCTGCAGCGCATCGCCAAGATCATCGCGGCGATGGACACGCCGGCGGCTGGCGAGGTCGAGGTGCTCCCGCTGCGCCATGCGGTGGCGGCCGACCTGGCGCCGATCGTGCAGCGCCTGGCCGACTCGGCCGGCGCGGCCGTGGTGCCCGGCGCGCCGGTGTCCGGCGGTGCCGGCAGTTCGATCATTGCCGACTCGCGCAACAACAGCCTGCTGGTGAAGGCCGGCAGCCCGGCGCGCATGGCCAGCATCCGCTCGCTGGTCGAACGGCTCGACCAGCCGCCGCAAGGCTCGGCGGCGGCCGGCAACATCTGGGTCGTGCACCTGCGCAATGCCGACGCGACCAAGCTCGCCCAGGTGCTGCGCGCCGCCTTCGCGGGGGGTGCGGGCGGTGGTGGCAGCAGCGGCTCGAGCAGCCCCAGCACGCCGCTGACCGCGACGCCGGCCACGCAGCCGGCGATCACCGCCGGCGGCGCCTCGGCGCAGAGCACGACACCGGTGGCAGCCGGCGCAGGCCCGTCGACCGGCGGCTTCATCCAGGCCGACCCGTCGACCAATTCGCTGATCATCACCGCCGCCGAGCCGCTGTACCGCCAGGTGCGCGCGATGATCGAGCAGCTCGACTCGCGCCGCGCGCAGGTCTACATCGAGACGATGATCGTCGAGGTGTCGGGCGACAACGCCGCCGACTTCGGCCTGCAGTGGCAGGGCTTGCTGGGCAACAGCGGCGACAAGTACGGCCTGGCCGCCGGCACCAACATGGCCGTCGGCGGGCCGAGCATCCTGGCGCTGTCGCAGAGCGCCGCCGGTTCGGGCACCACGCTGCCCGGCGAGGGCATCAACATCGCGCTGATCAAGAACTACGGCGGCACCTATGCGCTGGCCGCGCTGGCGCGCGCGCTGCAGACGCAGGCCAACACCAACATCGTCTCGACGCCGAACCTGATCACGCTGGACAACGAGGAAGCGAAGATCGTCGTCGGCGAGAACGTGCCCTTCATCACCGGCCAGTTCACCAACACCGGCACCGCGACGACCAGCCCGTTCCAGACCATCGAGCGCAAGGACGTCGGCATCACGCTTCGCATCAAGCCGCAGATCGGCGAAGGCGGCACGGTGCGCATGACGATCTACCAGGAGCAGTCGGCCGTGAAGGCGACCACCGCCGCCGGCACCAGCAATGCCGGCCCGTCGACGACCAAGCGTTCGATCGAGTCGACCGTGGTGGTCGACGACGGCGCGATCCTGGTGCTCGGCGGCCTGATCAGCGAGAACTACACCGACACCAAGGCGCAGGTGCCGCTGCTCGGCGACATCCCGTTCATCGGCGCGCTGTTCCGCAGCGAGAAGCGCGAGAAGAACCGCAGCAACCTGATGGTGTTCCTGAAGCCGACCATCATGCGCGACGGCGAGGCCGCGTCGCGGCTGTCGCTGGACCGCTACGACCTGATCCGCGCGCGCCAGGAGGGCCAGCAGCCGGTGCCCAACCTGCTGCTGCCGCTGAAGGACGCACCGGTGCTGCCGGCGGTGACGCCGCCCGCGGCGCCGGCCGCCGCGCCGGCCTCGGCGGCGTCGCGCTAGGAGCGCCGCGATGGGCGCCCGCCACCCCCTGCCCTACGCCTTCGCGAAGGCGAACACGCTGCTGCTCGAGGACGACGGCGAGCGGCTGGTGCTGTGGGCGCCGGAGTCGGTGCCGATGACGGCGCTGTCGGAAGTGCTGCGCGTCTACGACGTCGACGCGCTGGAGCGCGAGGCCGCGCCCTCGCTGGCCAGCCGCATCGCGGCGGCCTACGCCGGCGGCGAGTCGAGCGCGGCGGCGGTGATCGGCGAGGTCGAGAGCGAGGTCGACCTGTCGCGCATGATGCAGGACCTGCCGGCTGTCGAAGACCTGCTGGAAGCGGCCAACGACGCGCCGATCATCCGCATGCTCAACGCGCTGCTGACGCAGGCCGCCAAGGACGGCGCCAGCGACATCCACATCGAGCCCTACGAGCGCAGTTCGGCGGTGCGCTTCCGCGTCGACGGCACGCTGCGCGAGGTCGTGCAGCCGAACAAGGCGCTGCACGCGGCGCTGATCTCGCGCCTGAAGATCATGGCCGAGCTCGACATCGCCGAGAAGCGCCTGCCGCAGGACGGCCGCATCTCGCTGCGCATCGGCGGCCGTGCGGTCGACGTGCGCGTCTCGACGCTGCCCTCGGCGCATGGCGAACGTGCGGTGCTGCGCCTGCTCGACAAGGGCGAGGCCAAGTTCTCGCTCGAGTCGCTGGGCATGGACGGCGACGTGCTGAACAAGTTCGACCGCCTGATCCAGCAGCCGCACGGCATCGTGCTGGTCACCGGCCCGACCGGCTCGGGCAAGACGACGACGCTGTACGCCTCGCTGGGTCGCGTCGACACCAGCACCACCAACGTGCTGACGGTGGAGGACCCGGTCGAGTACGAGCTCGCCGGCATCGGCCAGACGCAGGTCAACCCGAAGATCGACCTGACGTTCGCGAAGGCGCTGCGCGCCATCCTGCGCCAGGACCCGGACGTCATCATGATCGGTGAGATCCGCGACTTCGAGACCGCGCAGATCGCCATCCAGGCTTCGCTGACCGGCCACCTGGTGCTGGCCACGCTGCACACCAACGACGCGCCCTCGGCGGTCACGCGGCTGACCGACATGGGTGTCGAGCCCTTCCTGCTGTCGAGCTCGCTGCTCGGCGTGCTGGCGCAGCGTCTGGTGCGCAAGCTGTGCCCGCACTGCAAGCGCGCCGACGAGCGTGGCCGCTACCACCCGGTGGGCTGCAAGGAATGCGGCATGAGCGGCTACAAGGGCCGCACCGGCGTCTACGAGCTGATGGTCGCCGACGACCGCGTGCGCGCGCTGATCCACAGCCGCGCCGCCGAGAGCCAGCTGTTCGTCGCCGCCGAGGAAGCCGGCCTGCGCTCGATGCGCGAGGACGGCGAGCGGCTGGTCAACCAGGGCATCACCTCGGCCGAAGAGGTCATGCGCGTGACGCGCGAATGAAGCGCTGACCGCCGCCCATGCCCGCCTACAAGTTCGAAGCCCTCGACGCCGCCGGCAAGGCCACGTCGGGCCTGCTCGAGGCCGACAACGCCAAGGCCGCGCGCGCGCAGCTGCGCGCGCAGGCGCTGGTGCCGCTGGAGGTCAAGCAGGTCGCGGCCGACACCGGCTCGGCCGGCGGGCTGAGCCTGAAGCGCAAGGTCTTCAGCAGCACCGGCCTGACGGTGTGGACGCGCCAGCTCGCCGGTCTGGTCGGCTCCGGGCTGCCGCTGGAGCGTGCGCTGACCGCGCTGGCCGACGAGGCCGAGGACAACCGCCAGCGCGAGCTGGTCGCGCACCTGCGCAGCGAGGTCAATTCCGGCTCGGCGTTCGCGCGTGCGCTGGCCACGCTGCCGCGCGAGTTCGACGACGTCTACCGCGGCGTGGTCGCCGCCGGCGAGGCCAGCGGCGCGCTCGGGCCGGTGCTCGAGCGCCTGGCCGACGACCTCGAGGAACGCCAGGCGCTGCGCGCCAAGCTGATCGGCGCGACGCTGTACCCGGCGATCGTCTCGCTGATCGCGGTGGTCATCGTGGTGTTCCTGGTCACCTACGTGGTGCCGCAGGTCGCCTCGGTGTTCACCACCTCCAAGCGCGCGCTGCCGGCGCTGACGGTCGCGATGCTGGCGATCAGCGGCTTCCTGCGCAGCTGGGGCTGGCTGCTGATCCTGGCCATCGCCGGCGGCATCGGCACGTTGATCTTCATGCTGCGCAACGAAGCCTTCCGCGAGCGTTTCGACGCCGCCTGGCTGACGCTGCCGCTGATCGGCCGGCTCTCGCGCGGCTACAACGCGGCGCGCTTCGCCGGCACGCTGGCGATGCTGGCCGGCGCCGGCGTGCCGATCCTGAAGGCGCTGCAGGCCGCCGCCGAGACGCTGTCCAACCGCGCGATGCGCGCCGACGCGATGGACGCGCTGGTGCAGGTGCGCGAAGGCGCGCCGCTGGCCTCGGCGCTGGCCGCCAAGAAACGTTTCCCCGGCCTGCTGGCGATGTTCTCGCGCCTGGGCGAGCAGACCGGCCAGCTGCCGCTGATGCTCGACCGCGCGGCGCGCCAGCTCGGCGCCGAGGTGCAGCGCCGCGCGATGCAGATGGCCACCATCCTCGAGCCGCTGCTGATCGTCGCGATGGGCGGCGTGGTGATGCTGATCGTGCTGGCCGTGCTGCTGCCGATCATCCAGCTCAACACCTGGGTCAAATGAACGACGCTGCCCGGCCGCTGGCAGCGCAGCAGGCCGAGGCCAGGGCCGCCGATGCCGCCGCCGAGCTCGAACTGGCGCTGGAACGGCGGGTCCACCTGCTGGCCGTCGGGCTGATCGCCGGCCCTTGCCTGTTCTACCTCGGCTGGCTGCTGACGCGTCAGCCGGTCGCGAGCACGCTGGCGGTGGCCAGCATGGCCGGCTTCGGCCTGCTGGTGTCGCTCGCCGCCTCGGCATGGGCACGCCGCACGCGCCGCTACGCGACGGCGACGGCGGGCCTGTGCTGGCTCGTCTTCCTCGCCATGTCGGTGCTGGTGACGGCCCAGGGCGGCGTGACCGGTACGGCGGTCTGGTGGTTGCCGCTCGGCCCCTTGCTGACCCTGCAGGGCGGCGCGGTGCGCAGCGGCGCGGTGATGGCCGCCGTGATGATCGTCGAGCTGAGCGTGCTGCACGTGCTGCGCAGCCGCGGCTGGATGCCGACCCCGCCGGTGGCACCGCTCGGCGACACGCAGCGTTTCGTCGCCGTCGCCATCTCCAGCGCCTGCATGGTCCTGGTCGTCGGGCTCGGCCTGCACTGGCGCCGCCATCTGCTGCGCGAACTGCAGTCGGCGCTGGCGGCGGCCCGCCTGGCCAGCGAGGTCAAGAGCCGCTTCCTCGCCAACATGAGCCACGAGATCCGCACGCCGCTGCACGGCATCGTCGGCGCCGCCGAGCTGCTGCGCGGATCGCGGCTCGACGAGGGCCAGCGCCAGGTGCTGGGCGTGCTGCGGCGCAGTTCGTCGGCGCTGCTCGCGCTGGTCAACGACGTGCTCGACTTCTCCAAGCTGGAGGCCGGTCGCATGCGCGCCGAGCACGCGCCCTTCGACCTGCACGATGCCGTGCACGACGCCGCCGAGGTGTTCTCCGCGCAGGCCGAGGCCAAGGGCATCGAGCTGCTGTCGCACTGCACCGCCGACCTGCCGCAGACCACCACCGGCGACGCCGCGCGGCTGCGCCAGATCCTGCACAACCTGGTCGGCAACGCGGTGAAGTTCACCACCGCCGGCGAGGTGCGCGTGTTCGCCGCGCCCGAACGCGGCAGCGACGGCTCGCGCTGGGTGCGCGTGTCGGTGCGCGACAGCGGCATCGGCATGACCGAGGCGCAGGTGGCCGGGCTGTTCGAGGCTTTCTCGCAGGCCGACCTGTCGACCACGCGACGCTTCGGCGGCAGCGGGCTGGGCCTGGCGATCGCGCGCGAACTGGCCGACCTGCTCGGCGGCCGCATCGAGGTGCAGAGCCTGGCCGGCCAGGGCTCGACCTTCATGCTGACCCTGCCGCTGCACGACGCCGTCGACGCGCCGGCGCCACCGCCGCTGCTGGCCGGCGTGACGGTGCAGGTGGTGCATGCGGGCCGCAGCCGCTGCGAGGATCTCGCCGATCTGGTGCGCCGCCACGGCGGCGAGTGCGAACGTGCCGAATCGCTCCTCGTGGAGCCGTCGCCCGCGGGCCGGCGCCGCATCGTGCTGAGCGACGACCAGGCGCTGGCCGCCGCCGGGCTGTCGCGCGCCGACTGGGCCGACCGGCTGGCCGCCGGCGGCGCGCGCGGCGTGCTGCTGGTGTCGCTGAGCACCGATGCACGCCGGCTGCCGCGCGCGCTGGTACCGCTGTACCGGCCGGCGCAGCCGGCACGGGTGATCGAGGCCCTGCAGCGTGCCCTCGCCCCGGTGCCACCGGAAAGCGCGAGCATGGACCTCGATCCGCCGCTGGCGGCCGATGGCACTCGCAGTGCGCGCGTGCTGCTGGTCGAGGACAACCTCGTCAATCAGCTGGTTGCGCAGGCACTGCTCGAGCGGCTGGGCGCACAGGTCGTGCTGGCCGGCGACGGCGAGCAGGCGCTGCAGCGCCTGGCCGAATCCACCTTCGACCTGGTGCTGATGGACTGCCAGATGCCGGTGCTCGACGGTCCGTCGTGCACGCGCCGCTGGCGCACGATCGAGGCCCAGCGGCAATTGCCACGCATTCCGGTGGTGGCGATGACCGCCACCAGCGACGACGATGTCCGGGCGCTGTGCCGCGAGGCCGGTATGGACGATTTCCTCACCAAGCCGGTCGAGCAGCCCCAGCTCGCGGCCCTGCTGGCACGGGTCATGCAAGCAACTGCCCGGTGATTGGGGTCTTGTTCGATGGTTGAAGATTGCCGTCGCTTGCTTCAATGACATCGAGTCGTCGTGGATCCGGAGGTATCGGTCGATGAGTTCATCGAATGATCTGGTCACGCTGCCGCGCAACGGCATCCCTCGCAGCGGCCTGCCGATCGCGCACATGCGCAGCGTCTACCGCATGGGCGACGTCGAGCGCCGGCTCGACAAGCTGCCGCCGAAGGAACACGAGAGCCTGCGCTCCACCTACGAGCGCATGATCGAAAAGGGCCCCGAGCGCTTCCAGGTCAAGCCCTCCGGCCTGCCGGTGATGGACCACCTCTACGACGACCTGCCCAACTTCGCCGAGGTGCTCGACGACGTGCGCCGCCAGCTCGCGCTGTGCGAGGACAGCCGCGATGCACTCGAGATCACCCCGCTGCTGCTGCTCGGCCCGCCGGGTGTCGGCAAGACGCACTTCGCTCGCGCGCTGTCGCAGCTGCTGGGCACCGGCATGGGCTTCATCTCGATGAGCTCGATGACCGCCGGCTGGGTGCTGTCAGGCGCGTCCAGCCAATGGAAGGGTGCCCGGCCGGGCAAGGTGTTCGAGACGCTGGTCGACGGCCAGTACGCCAACCCGGTGATGGTGGTCGACGAGATCGACAAGGCCGGCGGCGAGCATGCCTACGACCCGCTCGGCGCGCTGTACAGCCTGCTCGAGCACGACACCGCGCAGACCTTCACCGACGAGTTCGCCGAAGTGCCGATCGACGCCAGCCAGCTGATCTGGGTGGCGACCGCGAACGATGCACGCGGCATCCCCGACCCGATCCTCAACCGCATGAACGTCTACGAGGTGCAGGCGCCCGACTTCGAGGCCGCCCGGCGCATCGCGTTCAAGCTCTACGCCGGCATCCGCGCCGAGCACGACTGGGGCTCGCGCTTCGAGCCCGAGCCGCGCGCCGAGGTGCTGGACCGCCTTGCCGAGATGGCGCCGCGCGAGATGCGCCGCGCCTGGATGACCGCCTTCGGCAACGCCAAGCTCGACCACCGCGATCACCTGCTGCCGCGCGACCTGCCCGAGCCCGGGCACAAGCGCGGCGCGATCGGCTTCGTGCAGTAGCGGTTCAGGCCCCCGCCAGCCCGACCGAGGCCTGGCCGCGCGTCAAGCGGTTGCGGCCGGCCTGCTTGCCCGCATACATCGCCGCATCGGCGCGCTTGAGCAGGCTCAGCGCGTCGCTGCCGTCCAGCGGCGCCAGCGCGTAGCCGATCGTCAGTCCCACGGAGCACGGCTGCCCGGCGGCCACGAAGGGCTGGCGGAAGCCGTCGAGCAGCTTGCGGCCGAGCGCCTGCGCATCGGCATCGCTGAGCAAGTGACTGGCCACGACGACGAACTCGTCGCCGCCGAGGCGCGCGACGGTGTCGCTGCCGCGCAGCAGCGCCTGCAGGCGTCGTGCGACGCCGACCAGCACCTCGTCGCCGGCCTCGTGACCGAGACGGTCGTTGATCGGCTTGAAGCCGTCGAGGTCGAGCAGGAACACCGCCGTCATGCGCTCGGCGCTGCTGCCCGGCAGCACGCGCTGCAGTGCATCGGACAGGCCGCGCCGGTTCGGCAACCCGGTCAGCGCATCGGTGTGGGCCATCGAGCGCAGCGCGTCGCGCTCCAGGTGGGCTCGCTGCGCCGAGGCCCGCAGGTCCTCGCTGCGCAGGCCGAGCACGCGCATCCACATCGCCATCTCGACCATCGCGCCGAATTGGAAGACATGCTGGGTCCAGAAGTTCGAGTCGATCCAGCCACGCAGCAGCGCCGCCATCGTCAGCGTCGAGACACCGTAGGCGCCCCAGCCGATCATCATGTAGATGCCGACCCGCTCGCCGCGGCGGGCGCGCAGCCAGGCGGCGGGGATCGCCACCAGCATCGGCAGCGGGCCGAGCAGCGTCGCCATGCGCTGCGCCAGGCGGTAGTCGATCAGGTCGAACGCAAAGGCCAGCGCGACCAGCGCGGCCAGCGCCGCCATCAGGTTCAGCGCCCGCGCGATCCACGGCTGGAGGCTGCGGATCTCCAGCACCTGCTCGATGAAGCGACAGCCGCCGACGATGGCCACCAGCACCGCCAGCGGCGCGAGGTGCACGTTGGGCCAGTCGTGGTCACCCCACAGGTGCTGCGGCCCCAGGCCGGAATAGGCGACGAAGAACAGGCCGGTGCCGGCGATGCTGATGCCGTAGTGCAGGAACATGCTCTCGCGCAGGCCGACCCATTGCGCCAGGCTGTAGAACAGCAGGCACAGCATCGCGCCGGCCATCAGGCCCTGCAAGAGCTGCGTTCGCGCTTCGGTGGCGAGGAAGGCCTCGGGCGTGGACAGCACGACCGGCAGCACCATCGAGCTGCGCGTGCGAACGCGCAGCAGCAGTTCGTGCGCACCCGGCTCCAGCTCGAGCGGCGTCGCGTGCGCGAGGCTGGGCAGCGGGTGCTGCGAGAACGGCAGCGAGCGGCCCAGCACGATGGGCTCGCCGATGCTGTCGGCGTTCGGCCGGTAGATCTCGATGCGGTCGATCGACGCGTATTCGACCGCCAGCACCCAGCGGCGCGGCGCCTGGGCATCGACCTGCAGCCGCACGCGCAGCCAGACGGTGTCGGTGCGCGGCCCGAGGTTGGCGTGCCGGCCGCCCGGCGCGACGAAGTCCGCCTCGCGCACGTAGGCCTGCCGTGCCGTCAGCTCGTGCGTGCTGTCCGACAGCATGCGCAGCGCCGGCCACAGCTCGACGCTGCGGCTGGCGGCGTCCAGCTGCACGGGGGCCGCCGCCGCGGCGCCCGCCAGCAGCAGGGCCAGGCCGAGCAGCCACGCACGCCGGATGACGACAAGTGATTTCACCCATCGTTCTTCGGCCGCCATGTGCAGGACTTGAGTTCGCAACAAGAGAAACCGTTGCACCACGACCAGGAAACGCGCGTGCGACGCGGCGCTGCGAAGCTGTGCATCCCGAGCCCGACGGGCCGCCTTTCTTCTGGATAGACCATGAGTCCGCAACAGATCGAACTCGTCCGACGCAGCTTTGCGCTGATCGCCGTGCAACCCGACGCCACCGCCGCGCTGTTCTACCGCCGCCTGTTCGAGCAGGCCCCGGCGCTGAAGCCGTTGTTCATCGGTGACCTGCGCAGCCAGGGCCAGCGCCTGATGCAGATGATCGGCGCCGCGGTGCGCCTGCTCGACCAGCCGACCTCGCTGCTGCCGGTGCTGGCTCAGCTCGGTGCGCGCCACGCCGGCTACGGCGTGCAGGCGGGCGACTACCGCACGGTCGGCCGCGCGCTGATCACCACGCTGGAAGAAGGCCTGGGCGCCGACTTCGATATCGACACGCGCGAGGCCTGGCTGACGATGTACGCGCTGGTCAGCACGACGATGATCGAGGCTGCCGGCCAGAACCGGCGCGCGGCCTGATCACTGCATCAGCAGCGTGGCCACGCGGTCGACCAGATCGCCGCGCGCGAACGGCTTGTCGAGGCTGGCGCAGCCGGTCTCGGCGAGGAAGCCTTCGGCGCCGGCCGACAGCGTGTCGCCGGTGACGAACAGCATTCGCGCGGCCAGCGCCGGGTGGCGCTGGCGCACCTCGCGCCACAGCGCCGCGCCGTCCATGTCGGGCATGCGCAGGTCGGAGACGATGGCGTCGAAGCGCGCCTCGTCGAGCAGTTCCAGCGCGACCGCGCCGGACTCGGCGGTGGCGACGTCGAAGCCGGCGCTCTCCAGCATGTCGCGCATCACCTCGGCGATCTCGGGTTCGTCGTCGACCACCAGCACGCGCGCCGGCGTGCTGCCGTCGGCACCCGACAGCGAGCCGGGTTCGGTGGCTGCCTGGGCCTGGCCGCTGATCGGCAGGCTCATGCGGAACACCGCGCCGGTCGCGCTGATCTCCAGCCCGAGCTGGCCGCCATGGTCGCGCACCAGCGAGCGCGATACCGCGAGGCCGAGGCCGGTGCCTATGCCTTCCGGCTTGGTGGTGAAGAAGGGCTCGAAGATCTTCTCGTGCAGCGCCGGCGCGACGCCGGGGCCGGTGTCGGCGACACGCAGCCAGACACGCGGCTCGCGGTTGCTGCGCCGCGCCTCGACGCCGCTGGACAGGCGCACACGGCGCGCCGCGCCGGCCGGCATGCCGGCCACCGCCTGCTGGGCGTTGACGAGCAGGTTCAGCACCACCTGGCCGATCTGGTCGGCGTCGGCGCTGACCTCGGGCAGCTCGGGCGCGAGGTCGAGCTGCAGCTCGATGCCGTGGCTGCGGAAGGTGTAGGCGAGCATGTCCGCCGCGGCACGCGCCAGGTCGTTGAGCTGCACGTTGCGGCGCTGCGCCGGCTTGCCGCGTGCCATGTTCAGGAAGGTGCGCACGATGCGACCGCAGCGCTCGGCGGCCTCGCGGATGCGCCGTGCGTCGTCCTGCAGTTCGGGCGCACCGTCGCACTTCTCCTCCAGCAACCCGGCGCGGCCCATCACGATGGCCAGCGGGTTGTTCAGCTCGTGGGCGACGCCGGCCAGCAGGCTGCCCATCGCGCTGAGCTTCTCGCTCTGGCGCAGGGCCTCGCGCTGGCGCTCGATCTGCTCGGCGGCGGCACGGCGTTCCGACAGGTCGGTCAGCGAGGCGGTGAAGTGCGATTCGGTGCCGACCGCGGTGCGCCACAGCACCACCTCGACCGGGATTTCGCGGCCGTCGGCGCGCGCCGCGGTCATCTCGACGCGGCGCCCGATCATGTGCGGGTCGCCGCCGGCCTGGATGCGTCGCAGCGCCGCCTCGTGGGCCGCACGGTGGCGCGGCGGCACCGTCACCTCGAACACCGGGCGGCCGAGCACGTCCTCGCGGCGTCGGCCGATCATCGCCTCGGCGGCGGGGTTGAACTCGGTGATGCGGCCCTGCTCGTCGCAGGAAATGATCGCCGCCAGCGCATGATCGACGATGGCCGACTTCAGCGCCTGCGCCTGCGCCTCGCGCGCCTGCGCCTCGCGCGCGGCGGCGAAGGTGTCGCGCGTCAGCTTCACCCATGGCGCCCAGCCGCGCGGCAGCGTCGGCTCGACGGCGCCCGGGTCGAAGGCCTTGCGGTGCAGGTAGTCGACCAGATGCAGCGACGGCCGCGCATAGCGGCGCCACAGCAGCGTCGCGGTGGCGATGAACAGCAGCAGCAAGGCGACGCCGCCGGCAGCGTAGGGGCCGACGTCGCGCAGCACCAGGCTCTGCACATGGGCATCGTCGCTGGCGTAGACCGCGCGCCAGGGGGCCACCGAGGACGCCCGCGCCGACAGCAGCAGCCCGGCGCTGCGCACCGCCAGCGGCGCATCGAGCGCCTGTGCGATCACCGGCGCCGACAACGCCGGCAGCGCGGCGTCGAGCCGCGAGCCGGCGGGCTCGTTGCGTGCCTTGTAGTCCCACACCACCGCGCCGTCGGCGTCGAGCACCCAGAAACGGCCGATGCCGGCGTCGACGCGCGCCGCATCGAAGGCACCCGGCGGCAGCTCGGCGGTGACCGTGCCGCCGCGTTCCTGCAGGCTGAGCGCAGCGGTGGCGCTGATCGAGCCGTCGGCGCGGGTGCGCCAGGCCACCGCGTCGCGGAACACCAGCGTGTCGCCGCCACCGGCATGGCGCGCCACCAGCGCGCGCAGCGCACCGGGCAGGTCGGGCGCGCCGAGCTCGGACAGCAGCTGCGCGCTGCCCACCCACGGGTAGACCCACAGCTGCGTGGCCTCGTCGTCGACGTAGTAGACACGGCGGAATGCACCACGCCCGCCGGTGACCAGGCGGGCCTGCTGCGCGAACAGCGCTGCCTGCTCGACCGCGGCATCGCGCCAGCGCACGTCGCCGCGCTGCGGCCCGGCCAGCAGCACCTGCGGCGCGCTCTCGCGCAGCACGGCCGGCAAGGCATCGAGCGTGTAGCCGCGCGCGTCGGCGGTGGCGGCCAGCGAGTCGCGGTCGACAACCACCGCCGGCGCGATGGCCGGCGCCTGCACCGCGTCGCGCAGGCGCAGCAGGTTGTCGCGCAGCGGCGCGAGCACCGCGTCCAGCCGCGTCACACGGCGGTCGGTGCTCATCGCGATCTGGCGCTGCGTGCCGACCGAGACGATCTGGAACTGGAGAACGAGCACGTAGCCCACGGCCGCCAGAACCGGCAGCGCGAGCAGCAGCATCAGCAGCGCGTAGCTGCGGCGCAGGCGGTGCAGCGCCGCATCCGGCACCGGCTGCGGGAGGGTCACGTGGCGGCCTCGGCCCCGGTCACGAACACGTAGCCGACGTTGCGCACGGTCTTCAGGACCTCGGGCTTGTCGGGGTTGCGCTCGATCTTGCGGCGCAACCGCATGATGCGCAGGTCGATCGAACGGTCGAACACGTCCCAGCCGCGGTTGTGCGCCTGTTCCATGATCTGGTCGCGGTTCAGCGGCCGGTTCGGGTGGCGCGCGAACAGCGCCAGCAGGTCGTACTCGGCGGCGCTGATCTCGACCTCGGCGCCCTCGGGGCCGAACAGGCGGCGCTGGTCGAGATCGAGCTCGCAGTGGCCGAAGCGCACACGGCGCGTCGCCGGCTCGGCGGCGGCGGCCTTCGGCGCGGCCTGCGCCGTCGCCAGGCGGCGCAGCACGGCACGCGAGCGCGCCAGCAGCTCGCGCATCTCGAAGGGCTTGGGCAGGTAGTCGTCGGCGCCCAGCTCGAGGCCGACGATGCGGTCGACCGACTCGCCGGCGGTGGTCAGCATCACCAGGCCCAGCGCCGGGTGCGACTCGCGCAGGAAGCGCGCCAGCGACAGGCCGTTCTCGCCGGGCATGTTGACGTCGAGGATGGCCAGGTCGGGCACCTGCGCGGCGACCAGCCGGCGCGCCGCCGCGGCGTCCTCGGCCTGGCGCACCTCGTAGCCGTGGCGGCCGAAGTACTCGGCCAGCAGTGCGCGCAGCTCCGGCTCGTCGTCGACGACCATCACCACGGGGGGCTTGTCGGGGGTGCTCACGTCGCGGACTCCGGCAGCGAAGGCAGACGAGCGCGGATCATATCGGCCGAAACCGGCCGGCGGCTGCAGCGCGAAGCCCGAGGCCTGCATGGCTCAGCGCGCCGGCGCCGCGGCGCGTGCGCGCAGCATCGGGAACAGCTCGGCCAGCGCCGCGTCGGAGGCCACCTGCAGGTCCTCGGCGAAGCACTCGCTGCGGTACAGCAGGGTCTCGTCCAGGACGATGTCGGGCAGCGTGTGCGAGCCGGCGCGCGGCGCGGCGGGGCGCACCCAGGCGGCGGTGTTGGGGCGAATCATGGTCAGCCAGGGGTTCATGGTGTCGGTCTCCGGTCGGGCGCCGTGGGTGACGCCATGCCGGAGATGCTCGCGGCGCCGCGTTTCAGCCCGGCTTCGGCGCAAGCGCGCCCGTGTTTCATTTGTTGTGCGCTCGCTATCATGGGTCGCATGCCCGTCTCCCTCGCCGGCCAGCTGGTGGTGGCCATCTCCTCGCGCGCCCTCTTCGACTTCGAGGAGGAGAACCGCGTCTTCGAGGCCGCCGACGACCGCGCCTACATGCAGCTGCAGCTCGAGCGGCTGGAGCGCGCCGCCACGCCCGGCGTGGCCTTCTCGCTGGTCAACAAGCTGCTGGCCTTCAACACGCCCGAGCGCCCGCGCGTGGAGGTGGTGATCCTGTCGCGCAACGACCCGGTCTCGGGCATGCGTGTGTTCCGTTCGGCGCGCCACTACGGGCTGCCGATCCAGCGCGGCGTGTTCACCCGCGGCGAGTCGCCGTGGCGCTACCTGCGGCCGCTGGCGGCGAATCTGTTCCTGTCGACCAACGAGGCCGACGTGCGCTCGGCGCTGGCCGCCGGCGTGCCGGCGGCGCGCGTCTACCCGCAGTCGGCACGCGCCTCCGACGCCCACCCGGACGAGGTGCGCATCGCCTTCGACGGTGACGCCGTGCTGTTCTCCGACGAGGCCGAGCGGGTCTTCCAGGCCCAGGGGCTGGACGCCTTCCAGAACCACGAACACCAGCGCGCCGCCACGCCGCTGGCGCCGGGGCCGTTCAAGCCGCTGCTGGAAGCATTGCAGGCACTGCAGGACGAGCCGGCGAAGACGATGCGCATCCGCACCGCGCTGGTCACCGCGCGCAGCGCGCCGGCGCACGAGCGCGCCATCCGCACGCTGATGGACTGGCACATCGACGTCGACGAGGCGATGTTCCTCGGCGGCTTGGCCAAGGGCGAGTTCCTGCGCGAGTTCGAGCCGGACTTCTTCTTCGACGACCAGACCGGCCACATCGAGAACGCCTCGCCGCACGTGCCGGCCGGGCACGTCGCGGCCGGCGTCGTCAACGGCTGATCAGCCGAGCAGCCGCGCCGCCAGGCGCGCGACAAGCGGCCGGCGTTCCCAGTCCTGCAGGGCGCGTTCGGCGAACTGGCGGCCACGCTCGCTGATGCGGAAGTAGCGGATGTTCTCGAAGCCGTCGGGGTTGTCGTACTCGTCGATCAGCTCGTAGTCTTCCAGCGTGCGGAACGACAGGCCGACCGGGCCGCCGTCGATCGAGCAGCCGCCCCAGCTCTCGCTGGCATGCACCAGCACGTGGCCGCGCTGCAGCGCGCGCAGGGCGTCGACGAACTCTCCGCGGTTGGCGATGATGGGGTGCTGCTGGGCCATGGCCTCATCTTCGGCACGGCCGCGGCCCGGCACAGCGCAAAAAGGCGCGGCTTCGCCGGCCAATCGCGCGCCGCGCGCCGCCGGCGTGGCAAAGGTCACGCCGGGCGCCGGTCGTGCACGTGGCGGCGCAGCGCCGGCAGGTCGAGCACACGCACGCCGCCGTACTCGATGGCGATCAGCCCCTGCGCCTGCAGCGAACGCAGCGCCTCGTTGACCCGCTGGCGCGACAGCCCGACCAGGTAGGCCAGCTCCTGCTGCGTGATGCGTAGCAGCGAGCCGACGCCGGGGTACAGCACCGGGTGGAACAGCGCCGCGAGGTTGCGTGCGACCCGCGTGTCGGGGTCGTCGAGGCGGTCGATCTCGCGCGCGGCGATGAACTGCCCGAGCCGCTCGTTGAGCTGGTTCATCACGTAGCGGTTGAACGGGATACTGCGTTCGAGCAGCCAGAAGAAGGTCTCGATGTCGATGCCGGCGACCACGCTCTTGCGCAGCGGCTCGATGTTGTAGCGGTAGACCTCGCGCTTGAGCACCGTGCCCTCGCCGAACCAGGCGCCCGGCGGCACACCGGTGAAGGTGATCGCGAAGCCGAGCGTGGCGTCGTTGCTCATCTTCAGCAGCCCGTCGAGCACGCCGAACCAGTAGTTGGCCTGGCGGCCGATCTTGCAGACGAAGTCGCCCGGGTCGGCCTCGACCACACGCAGCGCGGCGACCACGCGCTGGCGCTCGTCGGCATCGAGCAGGCCCAGCCACGGAATCATCCCCAGCTCGGCCGGCGACGGCGAGCGTGCACGCTGGCGCAGCGAGGCGGGGCGGAGGATGTCGGCGTCGGTCGAAGGAGGATTCATGCGCCCGCAGCGTGACGCCGTGCTGACGGCGATGGCGGAGGGACCCTGGGGAAAGTCCCCTCGGGGCTGTCCCGGAGATTGTCGTCACAACGACAGCCGGGCGTCAAACTTGTTCCTACAGTCTCGGCACCGAGAGGAGACCCGCGGTGCAGACGACCTTCCCCCGACTGATGCTCGACCACGCGGCCAGGCGCCCCGACGCGCCCGCGCTGCGCGAGAAGGTCTACGGCATCTGGCAGACGCTGACCTGGGCCGAACTCGCAACCCTGGCGCGCGAGCTCGCCGGCGGCCTGGCCGCGGCCGGGCTGCAACGCGGCGACCATGTCGTCGTGGTCGGCGACAACCGGCCGCGCCTGTACGCGTCGATGCTGGCGGCGCAGGCGCTCGGCGCGGTGCCGATCCCGCTGTACCAGGACGCCGCCGCCGCCGAGTTCGTCTTCCCGATCGTCAACGCCGACGTCGCCTTCGCGATCGTCGAGGACCAGGAGCAGGTCGACAAGCTGCTCGAGATCCGCGAGCAGTGCCCGCGGCTCGGCCACATCTGGTACGACGACCCGCGCGGCCTGCGCAACTACAGCGAGCCCGGCCTGGCCTCGATGGACGGCCTGATCGAATCCGGCCGCGCCTTCGCGGCAGCGAACCCCGGCCATTTCGACGCCGCGCTCGGCCAGGGTACACCCGGTGACGTCGCGGCGATGTTCTTCACCTCGGGCACCACCGGCAACCCGAAGGGCGTGGTGCACACGCACTTCACGCTGCTCGACCGCGCCCGGGCCGGCGCCGACTTCGACAAGCTGACCGAGCGCGAGGAGGTGCTGGCCTATCTGCCGCCGGCCTGGATCGGCCAGAACATCTTCAGCTACGCGCAGTGGCTGGCCTGCGGCTACGTGGTCAACTGCCCCGAGTCGGCAGCGACGGTGACGATCGACCTGAAGGAGATCGGCCCGACCTACTACTTCGCGCCGCCGCGTGTGTTCGAGGGCCTGCTGACCAGCGTGATGATCCGCATGGAGGATGCCGGGCGCCTCAAGCGTGGCCTGTTCCACTTCTTCATGAGCGTGGCCAAGAGCGTCGGCCCGGCGCTGATGGACGGCAAGCCGGTCAGCATGGTCGACCGCGTCGCCTACGCATTGGGCAACCTGCTCATCTACGGCCCGCTGCGCAACACGCTGGGCTTCAGCCGCGTGCGCGTGGCCTACACCGCGGGCGAGGCGATCGGGCCCGACCTGTTCCGCTTCTACCGCTCGATCGGCATCAACCTGAAGCAGCTCTACGGCTCGACCGAGACCGCGGTGTTCGTCTGCCTGCAGCCCGACCACGAGGCGCGCGCCGACACCGTTGGCGTGCCGATCGCCGGCGTCGAGGTCCGGCTGACCGACAGCGGCGAGATCCTGATCAAGTCGCCCGGCCTGCTGAAGGAGTACTACAAGAACCCGGCCGCCACCGCCGAGGTGCTGACCGCCGAAGGCTGGTACCACACCGGCGACGCCGGCTTCCTCGACGCCGGCGGCCACCTGAAGATCATCGACCGCGCCAAGGACGTCGGCCGCATCCAGGGCGGCGCCAGCGACGGCGCGATGTTCGCGCCCAAGTACGTCGAGAACAAGCTGAAGTTCTTCCCGCACATCAAGGAGGCGGTGGCCTTCGGCGACAAGCGCGAACGTGTCTGCGCCTTCATCAACATCGACGTCGAAGCGGTCGGCAACTGGGCCGAGAAGCGCAACCTGCCTTACGCGGGCTACACCGACCTGGCGCAGAAGGACGAGGTCTATGCGCTGGTGCGCGAATGCGTCGAGCGGGTCAACGCCGACCTGGCCGCCGACGAGATGCTCGCCGGCAGCCAGATCCACCGCTTCCTGATCCTGCACAAGGAGCTCGACGCCGACGACGGCGAGCTGACCCGCACGCGCAAGGTGCGCCGCGGCTTCATCGGCGAGCGCTACCAGGTGCTGGTCGACGCGCTGTACGGCGGCAAGGTCGAGCAGTACATCGAGACGCAGGTGAAGTTCGAGGACGGCCGCACCGGCATGGTCTCGGCGACGCTGAAGATCGCCGACGCCGAAACCTTCCCGACCATGAAGAAAGCCGCCTGACATGGCCGAGAGAAAGATCGGCGACGTCATCCTCGACGTCCGCAACATCAGCCTGCGCTTCGGCGGCGTCAAGGCGCTGACCGACATCAGCTTCGACGTGCGCGAGCACGAGGTGCGCGCCATCATCGGCCCGAACGGCGCCGGCAAGAGCTCGATGCTGAACTGCATCAACGGCGTCTACACGCCGCAGGAAGGCTCGATCACGCTGCGCGGCCAGACCTTCCGCAACATGAACTCGCGCCAGGTCGCCGAGTCGGGCATCGCGCGCACCTTCCAGAACCTGGCGCTGTTCAAGGGCATGAGCGTGCTGGACAACATCATGACCGGCCGCAACCTGCGCATGAAGAGCAACCTGTTCCAGCAGGCGATCCGCTGGGGCGCGGCCGAGCGCGAGGAGATCGCCCACCGCGAGTTCGTCGAGCGAATCATCGATTTCCTCGAGATCCAGGCCTATCGCAAGACGCCGGTCGGCCGCCTGCCCTATGGGCTGCAGAAGCGCGTCGACCTCGGCCGCGCGCTGGCGATGGAGCCCAGCCTGCTGCTGCTCGACGAGCCGATGGCCGGCATGAACGTCGAGGAGAAGCAGGACATGAGCCGCTTCATCCTCGACGTCAACGACGAGTACGGCACCACCATCGTGCTGATCGAGCACGACATGGGCGTGGTGATGGACATCTCCGACCGCGTCGTCGTGCTCGACTACGGCAAGAAGATCGGTGACGGCACGCCCGACGAGGTGCGAGCCAACCCCGACGTCATCAGCGCCTACCTCGGCACGAGCCACTGAGAGCACAGCACCATGGGCTTCTTCCTCGAAACCTTGTTCGGCGGCCTGATGGCCGGCATGCTGTATTCGCTGATCGCGCTCGGCTTCGTGCTGATCTTCAAGGCCAGCGGCGTGTTCAACTTCGCGCAGGGCGCCATGGTGCTGTTCGCCGCGCTGGCGATGGCGCGCTTCTCGGAGTGGATTCCGAAGGCGCTGGGCATCGACAGCCGCATCGTCGGCAACCTGCTCGCGTTCGTCGCCGCGATGGCGGTGATGGTGATCGTCGCCTGGCTGATCGAGCGCCTGGTGCTGGGCAGGCTGGTCAATCAGGAGGGCATCACACTGCTGATGGCCACGCTGGGCATCACCTACTTCCTCGACGGCTTCGGCCAGACGCTGTTCGGCAGCGACATCTACAAGATCGACGTCGGCATGCCCAAGGACCCGATCTTCCTGTTCGAGAACCTGTTCCAGGGCGGTGTGCTGGTCAACAAGGAAGACGTCTACGCGGCGCTGATCGCCGCCGCGCTGGTCGCGTTGCTGAGCCTGTTCTTCCAGAAGACATCGACCGGCCGCGCGCTGCGCGCGGTCGCCGATGACCATCAGGCCGCGCAGTCGATCGGCATCCCGCTCAAGCGCATCTGGGTGATCGTCTGGAGCGTGGCCGGCTTCGTCGCGCTGGTCGCCGGCATCATCTGGGGCAGCAAGCTGGGCGTGCAGTTCTCGCTGTCGCTGGTGGCGCTGAAGGCGCTGCCGGTGGTGATCCTCGGCGGCCTCACCTCGGTGCCGGGCGCGATCATCGGCGGCCTGATCATCGGCGTCGGCGAGAAGCTCTCCGAGGTCTACATCGGGCCGATGCTCGGCGGCGGCATCGAGATCTGGTTCGCCTACGTGCTGGCGCTGTTCTTCCTTCTCGTGCGGCCGCAAGGGCTGTTCGGCGAGAAGATCATCGATCGGGTCTGACCATGCTGTACAGAGAGAACGGCCAGTTCAAGGCGACCTACCGCGCCGACCAGGCGGTCTTCCCGATCGCGCAGGACCGCATCGGCATTGCGCTGCTGCTCGCCGTCGCGATCGTCGTGGTGCCGCTGCTGGCGCCGGAGTACCTGTTCCGCGCCATCCTGATCCCGTTCCTGATCCTGTCGCTGGCCGCGCTGGGGCTGAACATCCTGGTCGGCTACTGCGGGCAGATCTCGCTGGGCACCGGTGCGTTCATGGCGGTGGGCGCCTATGCGGCCTACAACTTCCAGGCGCGCATCGAGGGCATGCCGCTGATCCTGTCGCTGCTGCTCGGCGGCGCCACGTCGACGCTGGTCGGCGTGCTGTTCGGCATCCCGTCGCTGCGCATCAAGGGTCTGTACCTGGCGGTGGCGACGCTGGCGGCGCAGTTCTTCGTCGACTGGGCCTGCCTGCGGCTGAAGTGGGTGACCAACGATTCTTCGTCGGGCTCGGTCAGCGTCGCCGGTCTGAACGTGTTCGGCATCCCGATCGAGTCGCCGGTGACCAAGTACCTGTTCTGCCTGGGCTTCCTGATCGTCTTCGCGATGCTGGCGAAGAACCTGGTGCGCGGCCACATCGGCCGCGAGTGGATGGCGATCCGCGACATGGACGTGGCCGCCGCGGTGATCGGCATCCGCCCGGTCTACGCCAAGCTCAGCGCCTTCGCGGTCAGTTCGTTCATCGTCGGCGTGGCCGGCGCGTTGTGGGGCTTCGTCCACCTCGGCTCGTGGGAACCGGCGGCGTTCAACATCGACCGCTCGTTCCAACTGCTGTTCATGGTGATCATCGGCGGGCTCGGCTCGATCATGGGCAGCTTCTTCGGTGCCGCCTTCATCGTCGTGCTGCCGATCGTTCTCGACAGCCTGCCCTACTGGTTCGGCATCCCGATCGACACCGCACTCGCCTCGCACCTGACCTTCATGATCTTCGGTGCGCTGATCGTCTTCTTCCTGATCGTCGAACCGCACGGGCTGGCGCGCCTGTGGTCGATCGGCAAGGAAAAACTGCGCCTGTGGCCCTTCCCTCACTGACCCCGACTGGAGACAAACGATGAAGCTCAAGCACCTCTCGCTCGCCCTCGCCGCCGTGGCGGCTGCCGGCAGCCTGCTCGGCAGCGCACCGGCCTTCGCCCAGGCCAAGGAGCAGTTCTTCCCGCTGCTGGTGTACCGCACCGGCCCGTACGCGCCGAACGGCACGCCCTGGGCCAACGGCAAGCAGGACTACATCAAGATGATCAACGCCCGCGACGGCGGCATCAACGGCGTCAAGCTGAGCTTCGAGGAGTGCGAGACCGGCTACGCGACCGACAAGGGCGTCGAGTGCTACGAGCGCCTGAAGGGCAAGACCAACACGCTGGTCGACCCGCAGTCCACCGGCATCACCTTCGCGTTGACCGACAAGGCGCCGGGCGACAAGATCCCGCTGATCACGCTGGGCTACGGCCTGTCGGCCAGCCAGGACGGCGGCGTGTTCAAGTGGAACTTCCCGCTGATGGGCAGCTACTGGACGGCCGCCGACGCGCTGATCCAGCACATCGCCAAGAAGGAAGGCGGCTTCGACAAGCTCAAGGGCAAGAAGCTCGGCCTCGTCTACCACGACAGCCCGTTCGGCAAGGAGCCGATTCCGCTGCTGCAGGAACGCAGCAAGATGCACGGCTTCGAGCTGCAGCTGATCCCGGTCACCGCGCCGGGTGTCGAGCAGAAGGCCGCCTGGCTGCAGGTGCGCCAGAGCCGGCCCGACTACGTGCTGCTGTGGGGCTGGGGCGTGATGAACTCGACCGCGCTGAAGGAGGCGCAGGCCACCGGCTATCCGCGCGACAAGATGTACGGCGTCTGGTGGGCCGGCGCCGAGCCGGACGTGAAGGACGTCGGCGACGGCGCCAAGGGCTACAACGCACTGAACCTGAACACCTCGGGCCAGCAGCCGAAGGTGATCCAGGACATCCTGAAGTTCGTGCACGACAAGGGCCAGGGCACCGGGCCGAAGGACGAGGTCGGCAGCGTGCTCTACACCCGCGGCCTGATCATCCAGATGCTCGGCATCGAGGCAGTGCGGCGTGCGCAGGAACGCTTCGGCAAGGGCAAGGTGATGACGGCCGAGCAGGTGCGCTGGGGCCTCGAGAACCTGGCGCTGGACCAGAAGAAGCTCGATGCCCTCGGCTTCTCCGGCGTGCTGCGCCCGATCAGCACCTCCTGCCAGGACCACATGGGGTCGACCTGGGTGCGCGTGCACACCTGGGACGGCGCCAAGTGGGGCTTCAGCTCCGACTGGTACCAGGCCGACGAGCAGATCATCAAGCCGATGGTCAAGGCGGCCGCCGAGAAGTACGCCGGCGAGAAGAAGCTGACGCGGCGCAGCCCGGAAGACTGCCAGTCCTGAGCACCCCGGAGCGAGCGCCCATGAGCAACGTGTTCCTCAACGTCAACGGCATCGAGGTGATCTACAACCACGTGATCCTCGTGCTCAAGGGTGTCTCGCTGCAGGTGGCCGAAGGCAGCGTGGTCGCGCTGCTCGGTGGCAACGGCGCCGGCAAGACGACCACGCTGCGCGCGGTCAGCAACCTGCTGGCCGGCGAGCGCGGCGAGGTGACCAAGGGTTCGATCGAACTGCGCGGCGAGCGCATCGAGAAGCTCAGCACCGCCGACATGGTCGAGCGTGGCGTCATCCAGGTGATGGAGGGGCGGCATTGCTTCGCCCACCTGACCATCGAGGAGAACCTGATGACCGGCGCCTACACGCGCCGCGACGGCAAGGCCGCGGTGGCCCAGACGCTGGAGAAGGTCTACAACTACTTTCCGCGGCTGAAGACGCGGCGCGGCTCGCAGGCTGCCTACACCTCGGGCGGCGAGCAGCAGATGTGCGCGATCGGCCGCGCGCTGATGGCCAACCCGAAGATGGTGCTGCTCGATGAGCCTTCGATGGGCCTGGCGCCGCAGATCGTCGAAGAGGTGTTCGAGATCGTGAAGGACCTCAACACCAAGGAGCGTGTCACCTTCCTGCTCGCCGAGCAGAACACCAACATCGCGCTGCGCTACTCCGACTACGGCTACATCCTCGAGAACGGCCGCATCGTGATGGACGGCGAGGCCAAGGCGCTGCGCGAGAACGAGGACGTCAAGGAGTTCTACCTCGGCATGGGCGGCGGCGACCGCAAGAGCTTCCGCGACGTCAAGAGCTACAAGCGCCGCAAGCGCTGGCTGGCCTGAGGAGCGCACGATGAGCGACGATCACTTCGGCTTCGCGGTTCCCGCGTTCAAGCCCGAGGAGGCGCTGGCGCGCGCGAGGCGCGAGCTGCGCGATCTCGGGCTGGCGGAGCGCTCCGGCCAGTTCGAACGCGCCGGGCTCGCCATCGCGAAGCTGGTCGTCGACGGGGCCACGCTGAAGGCCTCGGTGGTCAGGCGGCCGAGCCGCAGCAGCCCCGAGTGGACCCACAAGACCCTGTCGAACAGCGCCATGCTGCGCGACTGGACCGCCGAGCTGAAGAAGAAGCTCGGCGGCTGGAGCGACCGTGATGAGTGAATCACAACACTACGACGCACTCGAGACCCGCGACCCGGCCGAGCGCGAAGCCGCGCTGGCCGCCGCGCTGCCGGCCCAGGTGAGCGCGGCACAGGGCACGGCGGCGCTCGGTGCCCTGCTGGCCGGCGTCGACGCCGCGGCCGTCGCCTCGCGGGCGGCGCTCGCGCGGCTGCCGGTCACGCGCAAGAGCGAACTGCTCGAACGGCAGAAGGCGGAGCGCCCGTTCGGCGGCTTCGCGGCGATCGGCTGGCGCTCGCTGGGCCTGCGGCCGGCGCGCCGCGTGTTCCAGTCGCCCGGCCCGATCTACGAACCCGAGGGCGCGGCACCGGACTACTGGCGCTTCGGCCGCGCGCTGTTCGCCGCCGGCTTCCGCGGCGGCGACCTGGTGCACAACAGCTTCAGCTACCACCTGACGCCGGCCGGCTCGATGATGGAATGCGGCGCCCACGCGATCGGCTGCACCGTGTTCCCCGGCGGCGTCGGCAACACCGAACTGCAACTGCAGGCGATGGCCGACCTGAAGCCCGATGCCTATGCCGGCACGCCGAGCTTCCTGCGCATCGCACTGGAGAAGGCCGACGAACTCGGCATCACACTGGCTTCGCTGAAGCGCGCATCGCTGGGCGGCGAAGCCTTCCCGCCCAGCCTGCGCGACTGGCTGGCGGCGCGCGGCGTGCAGGGCTACCAGAGTTATGGAACTGCCGACGTCGGCCTGGTGGCCTACGAGACCGAGGCCCGCGAGGGCCTGGTGCTCGACGAAGGCGTGATCGTCGAGATCGTGCGTCCCGGCACCGGCGACCCGGTGCCCGACGGCGAGGTTGGCGAGGTCGTCGTCACGGTGCTGAATCCGGACTACCCGCTGGTGCGCTTCGGCACCGGTGATCTCTCTGCCGTGCTGCCGGGCCGCTGCCCGACGGGCCGCACCAACACCCGCATCAAGGGCTGGCTCGGCCGCGCCGACCAGACCGCCAAGGTGCGCGGCATGTTCGTGCACCCCAGCCAGGTGGCCGAGGTGGCGCGCCGCCACCCCGAGGTGCAGCGTGCCCGCCTGGTGGTGGCCGGCGAGATGGCCAACGACACGATGACGCTGCGGGTCGAGGTCGCCGGCGCGCCCGAGGGCCTGGCTGCGCGGCTGGCCGACAGCGTGCGCGACGTCACCAAGCTGCGCGCCGACGTGGAGGTCGTCGCGCCGGGCGCGCTGCCCAACGACGGCAAGGTGATCGAGGACGCGCGCAGCTACAAGTAGCCCCGCCGTGGCGGCAGCTCAGCGCGCGCGCCGCGCCGGCCGCGCGAGGTCCGGGAACGCTTCCCCCAGCGTGATCACCGCACCGGTCTCGTCGCACTCGTAGCCGGGCAGGCGGTCGACCTCCGCGCGATAGGCCTCGCCGCGCAGCACGTCCAGCATGCGGCGCAGGTCGGCCGACTCGACGTTGCGTTCCTCGCAGAGCAGGAAGTAGCGCTCCTGCTGGCTGGGCAGGAACTCCAGCTTGAACGCGCGTGCCGGCACCTCGACGCCGAAGGCCGCATCGGCCATGCCGCTGGCGACGAAGGCGGCCACTGCGGCGTGGGTGAACTCGCACTGCTCATAGCCGCGGATCGCCGCCGCATCGATGCCGCGCCGCTGCAGCATCAGGTCGAGCAGGTAGCGTGTGCCGGAACCGGGCTGGCGATTGATGAAGCGCACGTCCGGCCGGGCGAGGTCGGCGATGTCGTAGATCTTCTTCGGATTGCCCGGCGCCACCATCAGGCCCTGGCGCCGCGTCGCCAGGCGGATGACACGGTCGGCGCGCAGGTCGAACCACTGCCGGTAATGCTCGACGGCGAGCGCCTCGAACTCGCCCAGCGGCACGTGGAAGCCGGCGATGTCGCAGTGGCCGCTGCGCAGCGCGGCCAGCGCCTCGGCGCTGCCGCAGTACCTGAGTTCGTGGGCAACGCCGGCGCGGTCCAGGTGGTCGTGCAGCGCCTGCACGGCAAAGCCGTGACTGGCATGGATGCGCAGCCGCGCCGGCGTGGCCGACAGCGCCTTCTCGATCTCGGCGCCCAGCTCCGAGGCCAGCGAATCGAGCACCGGCGACAGGCGCGCCTGGATGCGCCGCTGCGCCCAGACCAGCCGTTCGCCCAGCGGCGTCAGCTGCGAGCCCTTGCCGCGCGACATCACCAGCAGCGGCTGGCCGAACAGTGCCTCACCCTCACGCAGCAGTTGCCAGGCGTGCCGGTAGGAAGCGCCGATAACGCCGCAGGCCGCGGCCAGGCTGCCCTGCTCGTCGACCTTGACCAACAACTCGACCACCCGCGGGCCGAGCGTGTCGCCGTCGGCCTGACGGATGGTCCAGACCGGCGAGATGGAGACCTGGAACATGGTGTGTGCCCGTCAAATAGGCTCTGGGCAGCCTATGCGTTGAACCAGCTCGATCATATTGCGGCTCGCAGGATGCCCACCTACATTGTGCCGAACGCCGCAACGCCATCTTATGTTGCTTGGCGCATATGAACGGAGACTGGAGTGGCCATCGACATTCGAACCGTGCAGACCATCGCCGCGCGCCACCAGAGCACCCCCGGCGGCCTGATGCCCGCACTGCACGCGGTGCAGGACGCGCTGGGCCACGTGCCCGACGAGGCGGTGCCTCTGCTGGCCGAGACCTTCAACCTGTCGCGCGCCGAGGTGCATGGCGTGCTCACCTACTACCACCACTTCCGCCGCGAACCGGCCGGCCGCCACGTGGTCCAGGTCTGCCGTGCCGAGGCCTGCCAGGCCTGCGGCGGCGAGGAACTGCTCGCGCAGGCGCAACGCCTGCTCGGCTGCGAGAGCCACCACACGCGCGCCGACGGCGCAGTGACGCTGGAGCCGGTGTACTGCCTCGGGCTGTGTGCCTCGTCGCCGGCGATCCAGATCGACCAGCGGCTGCACGGGCGTGTCACGCCGCAGCGGCTGGACAGCCTGCTGGCGCCGCTCGGAGCCGGACAATGAGCGCGGTCACCATCTACGTGCCGCGCGACTCGGCGGCCCTGGCGGTCGGTGCCGACGAGGTCGCCACTGCCCTCGCCGCCGAATGCACGCGCCGCGGCCTCGAGGTGGACATCGTGCGCAACGGCTCGCGCGGTCTGTTCTGGCTCGAGCCGCTGGTCGAGGTGGCCACGCCGGCCGGACGGGTCGCCTACGGCCCGGTGCAGCCGGACGACGTGCCCGCGCTGCTCGATGCCGGCGCGCTGCACGGCGGCGTGCATCCGCTCGGCCAAGGCCTCACCGAAACCATCCCCTACCTGGCGAAGCAGGAACGCCTGACCTTCGCACGCATGGGGCTGACCGACCCGCTGTCGCTGGCCGACTACGAGGCTCACGAGGGCTGGGTCGGCCTGACCCGCGCGCTGCAGCTCGACGGCGCGGCCATCGTGCAGCAGGTGCTCGACTCCGGCCTGCGCGGCCGTGGCGGCGCCGCCTTCCCGGCCGGCATCAAGTGGCGCACCGTGCTGCAGGCGCAGGCGGCGCAGAAGTACGTGGTCTGCAATGCCGACGAGGGCGACTCCGGCACCTTCTCCGACCGCATGACGATGGAGGGCGACCCCTACATGCTGATCGAGGGCATGGTGATCGCCGGCCTGGCGGTCGGCGCGACGCAGGGCTACGTCTACATCCGCTCGGAGTACCCGCACGCTGTCGCGACGATGAGCGAGGCGATCGCCCGCGCCACCGCGGCCGGCTTCCTCGGCGACGACGTCTGCGGCAGCGGCCGCGCCTTCCACCTGCACGTGCGCAAGGCGGCCGGCGCCTACGTCTGCGGCGAAGAGACGGCGATGCTGGAGAGCATCGAGGGCAAGCGCGGCATCGTGCGCGCCAAGCCGCCGCTGCCGGCGATCGAAGGCCTGTTCGGCCGGCCGACGGTGATCAACAACGTCATCAGCCTGGCCAGCGTGCCGATCATCCTGGCGCGCGGCGCAGCCTTCTACCGCGACTACGGCATGGGCCGTTCGCGCGGCACGCTGCCGTTCCAGCTGGCCGGCAACGTGAAGCACGGCGGCCTGGTCGAGAAGGCCTTCGGACTGAGCCTGCGCGAGCTGGTGTTCGACTTCGGCGGCGGCACGCGCAGCGGCCGGCCGATGAAGGCGATCCAGGTCGGCGGGCCGCTGGGCGCCTACGTGCCCGAGTCGCAATGGGACCTGCCGCTGGACTACGAGGCCTACGCGGCCGTCGGTGCGGTGCTCGGCCACGGTGGCATCGTCGTGCACGACGACAGCGCCGACATGGCGAAGCTGGCGCGCTACGCGATGGAGTTCTGCGCGCTGGAGAGCTGCGGCAAGTGCACGCCCTGCCGCATCGGCTCGACCCGCGGCGTCGAGGTGATCGACCGCATCGCCGCCGGCCGCAACCGGCCGCAGCAGGTGCATCTGCTGCGCGACCTCTGCGACACCATGCTGCACGGCAGCCTGTGCGCGATGGGCGGCATGACGCCCTACCCGGTGCTGTCCGCCCTGAACCACTACCCCGAAGACTTCGGTCTCTCGGTGCCCGACACGAAGGCCGCGTGAGGACCCTCGCCATGCTGCAACACCTGAAGCTCGAGATCGACCACGGCACGCCGGCGCGCGAATCGGCGCAGACCGTGACGCTGAACATCGACGGTGTCGCCGTCAGCGTGCCGCAGGGCACCTCGCTGATGCACGCGGCGGTCGACGCCGGCGTCCGCGTGCCCAAGCTGTGCGCCACCGACAGCCTGGAGCCCTTCGGCTCGTGCCGGCTGTGCCTGGTCGAGATCGAGGGGCGCAAGGGCTTTCCGGCCTCCTGCACCACGCCGGCCGAGAACGGCATGGTGGTGCGAACGCAGACGCCGAAGCTGCAGGACCTGCGCAAGGGCGTGATGGAGCTGTACATCAGCGACCACCCGCTCGACTGCCTGACCTGCAGCGCCAACGGCAACTGCGAGCTGCAGGACATGGCCGGCGTCACCGGGCTGCGCAACGTGCGCTACGGCGTCGCCGGTGCCGAGGTCGACGGCGTGTGCGGCGCGCACCACACGAACACGAAGAAGGACGAGTCCAACCCCTACTTCACGTACGACGCCAGCAAGTGCATCGTCTGCAACCGCTGCGTGCGCGCCTGCGAGGAGACCCAAGGCACCTTCGCGCTGACGATCAGCGGCCGCGGCTTCGGAAGCCGTGTCTCGCCGGGCCAGGACCAGCCGTTCATGCAGAGCGACTGCGTCAGCTGCGGCGCCTGTGTCGAGGCCTGCCCGACGGCGACGCTGCAGGAGAAGTCGATCATCGAGCTCGGCCAGCCCGAGCACAGCGTGATCACCACCTGCGCCTATTGCGGCGTCGGTTGCGGCTTCAAGGCCGAGATGAAGGGCAACACCGTCGTGCGCATGGTGCCGTGGAAGGACGGCAAGGCCAACGACGGGCACTCGTGCGTGAAGGGCCGCTTCGCCTGGGGCTACGCGACGCACAAGGACCGCATCACCAAGCCGATGATCCGCGCGAAGATCAGCGACCCGTGGCGCGAGGTCAGCTGGGACGAGGCGATCAACCACGCCGCCAGCGAGTTCAAGCGCATCCAGGCCCAGCATGGCAAGGACTCGGTCGGCGGCATCACCTCCAGCCGTTGCACCAACGAGGAGGTCTACCTCGTCCAGAAGCTGATCCGCGCCGCCTTCGGCACCAACAACGTCGACACCTGCGCGCGGGTGTGCCACTCGCCGACCGGCTACGGCATGGGCCAGACCTTCGGCACCTCGGCCGGCACGCAGACCTTCAAGAGCGTAGAGCAGGCCGACGTGATCGTCGTCATCGGCGCCAACCCGACCGACGCGCACCCGGTGTTCGCCTCGCGCATGAAGAAGCGCATCCGCGAGGGCGCCCGACTGGTGGTGATCGACCCGCGCCGCATCGAGCTGGTCGACTCGCCGCACGTGCGCGCCGAGCACCACCTGGCGCTGCGCCCCGGCACCAACGTCGCGGTGATCACCGCGATGGCGCACGTCGTCGTCACCGAGGGGCTGGTCAACGAGGCCTACGTCGCCGAACGCTGCGACGCGAAGAGCTTCGGCGAGTGGCGCGAGTTCGTCGCCCGTCCGGAGAACTCGCCCGAGGCCTTCGAGGCGGTGACCGGCGTGCCGGCCGCCGATCTGCGCGCCGCGGCGCGGCTGTACGCCGCCGGGCCGAACTCGGCAATCTACTACGGCCTGGGCGTCACCGAGCATGCGCAGGGCTCGACGATGGTGATCGGCATCGCGAACCTGGCGATGGCCTGCGGCATGGTCGGCCGCGAGGGCGTCGGCGTGAACCCGCTGCGCGGCCAGAACAACGTGCAGGGCAGCTGCGACATGGGCAGCTTCCCGCACGAACTGCCCGGCTACCGCCATGTCTCCGACACCACCGTGCGTGCGCAGTTCGAGGCCGCCTGGGGCGTGGAGATCAGCCCCGAGCCGGGCCTGCGCATCCCGAACATGTTCGATGCCGCGCTGTCGGGCAGCTTCAAGGGCCTGTACTGCCAGGGCGAGGACATCGTGCAGTCCGACCCCGACACGCAACACGTGGCCTCGGCGCTGGAGGCGATGGAGTGCATCGTCGTGCAGGACATCTTCCTCAACGAGACCGCCAAGTATGCCCACGTGCTGCTGCCGGGCAGCAGCTTCCTCGAGAAGGACGGCACCTTCACCAACGCCGAGCGGCGCATCTCGCGGGTTCGCCAGGTGATGCCGCCGCTGGCCGGCCTGGGCGACTGGGAAGTGACGATGAAGCTGTCCAACGCGCTCGGCTACCCGATGCACTACACGCACCCGGAGCAGATCATGCAGGAGATCGCCGACCTGACGCCCAGCTTCCGCGGCGTCAGCTACAGGAAGATCGAACGGCTGGGCAGCGTGCAGTGGCCCTGCAACGAGGACACCGACGAAGCCGGCACGGCGATCATGCACGTCGACCGTTTCGTGCGCGGCAGGGGGCGCTTCTTCAACACGCAGTACGTGGCCTCGCAGGAGAAGGTCACGCGTTTGTACCCGCTGCTGCTGACCACCGGGCGCGTGCTGTCGCAGTACAACGTCGGCGCGCAGACCCGGCGCACGCCGAACAACCAGTGGCACGACGAGGACCGCCTCGAGCTGCATCCGCACGACGCGCAGGAGCGCGGCGTGCGCGACGGCGACTGGGTCGGCATCGCCAGCCGCGCCGGCCAGACGGTGCTGCGCGCCGTGGTCAGCGAGCGCATGCAGCCGGGCGTGGTCTACACCACCTTCCACTTCCCGGAGTCCGGCGCCAACGTCATCACCACCGACAGCTCCGACTGGGCGACCAACTGCCCCGAGTACAAGGTCACCGCGGTGCAGGTGACCAAGGTGATGCAGCCGTCGGACTGGCAGCGCGAGTACGCCGACTTCAACCGCCGGCAGCTCGAACTGCTGGCGCAGGCACGCGGCGACGCGACGGTGGTGGGCAAGTGAAGGCCGACCACGCGATGCTGGTGCCCGAGGGCGTCGGCCCGGCGCGTGTCACCGCCTGGCGCGACGGGCGAGTCGACGAGCAGCCGGACTGGCTGGCCGACGAGGTGCCGGTGGCGCTGGTCTTCAACGGCATCTCGCACGCCGTGATGCTGGCCAGCCCGACGGGCCTGGAAGACTTCGCGCTCGGCTTCGGCCTGACCGAGGGCCTGCTGGCCAGCCCTGCCGAGCTGTATGGCGTGGAGGTGTGCGAGGTCGCGCAGGGCATCGAACTGCGGCTCGAGGTCGCCTCGGCCTGCGCCTGGCGCCTCAAGGAACGGCGGCGCACGCTCGCCGGCCGCACCGGCTGCGGGCTGTGCGGCACCGACAGCCTGGCCCAGGTGCGGCGCGAGCTGCCTGCCGCACCGCCGACCCGCCTGCGGGCCGGCGCGCTGGCGCGTGCGCAGCGCGAGTTGCGTCAAGGGCAGGCGCTTCAGCAGCTGACCGGCGCGGCGCACGCGGCGGCCTGGTGCACCCCGGATGGCGCCGTGCAACTGGTGCGCGAGGACATCGGCCGCCACAACGCGCTGGACAAGCTGGTCGGCGCGATGGTGCGTGCCGCAGTGGTGCCGCACCAGGGCTTCATCGCGATCACCAGCCGCGCCAGCTTCGAGATGGTCCAGAAGACCGTCGCTGCCGGCGTCGGCGCGCTGGCGGCCGTCTCGGCGCCGACCGCGCTGGCGGTGCGCACGGCCCGCGAGTGCGGCCTCGCGCTGGCCGGCTTCGTGCGTGGCGACGACGGCGTCGCCTACACCTTCCCCGAGCGATTCGGGCTGGCCCCGAACACGAGCACTTCAGACCATGGACATTGACAACCTCGTCCACATGGCCAACCGCATCGGCGAGTTCTTCCAGGCGATGCCGGACCACGATGAGGCCGCCCAGGGCGTCGCGCAGCACCTGCGCCGCTACTGGGAGCCGCGCATGCGCCGCGACCTGCTCGCGCATGTCGACGCCGCCCAAGGGCACGGCCTGGCCCCGCTGGTGCTGGACGCATTGCGCGGGCACCGCGCGCTGCTGGCCTGAGCCGCGCGAACGCGCCGCTCACTCCGCCGTCGGCTGCTCGCTCGGCGGCGCGTAGGGGTCGGTCTCGTCGGCCGGCGTGGTGTCGTGCTCGTCGGGTGCCGGCGGCGTGTTGAACAGTCGCGCGTCGGCCACCGGCGCGGTCGCCACCAGCAGCGGCTCGGGCGACAGCGACCAGGCATCGAGGTCCACCGGTTGCAGCACGGCCTCGCCGATCCTCACCGGGCTCGGCTCGCTGCCCGGTGCCGGCTGCGCGTCGCAACCGCCGGCACAGAGCTGCGCGGCGGCGACGGCCAGTGCCGACGGCGGCGGCTCCACCACCGCCGGCGACTGGCGATCGACCGCCTGCATCGGCAGCGACGACACACCCGCCGCCAGCGGCGCCTCGGCGGCCACCGGCTCGTCGTCCGCGGCCATCAACCAGGCGCCGGCCACGGCCAGCGCCACGGCGCCTGCCGCGAAACCGTGAGCAAACCTCACCATGTCAGCAGCGCCGCGCGGATCTCGTCGCGGTACAGCTCGTTGGAGGCGGTGGCGTAGGCGTTCGCGTAGGTGGTCGCGATCGTGGCGGTCCAGTCCGACACCGGCACGTCGGAGATCAGGCGTGCGAACGCGTAGGTGCGGTACTGCGTGACGCCGGCCACCTTGATCGGCAACCGGATCAGGCCGGTGCCCGAGCGCACGATCACCTTCTGCGTGCAGCTGGCGCCCGCTGCGCTCGGCAGGCAGGTGTTGTAGCTGCCGCCTTTGCCCCAGGTACGCACCAGCGCACCGAACTGCGCCGCGATCGCGCCCTTGCCCAGCTTGTTGGCCTCGGCGGTGATGATCGCCTGCAGCGCCGCGCTCACGCCGCTGCCCGGGTTCGCCGACTCGAGGAACTCGGTGCGCGCCGAGTTGGCGTTGGTCAGCAGCGAAGAGTCCCACACCCCCTCGTAGATGCTCGCGAGGTCGGCAGCGGTGGTGTCGTTGCGCCGGCCGGTTTCGTACAGGCCGGTGGCCAGGTTGCGGTACGAGCAGCCGATGTTGTGGCGCAGCGTCGTGCCGGTCAGGCCGGCCGCGGTCGCGGTGGCGTTGAAGGGTGCGAAGCCGCCGTAGCGGATCACCGTGCCGCGCGTGGTGCGGTTGTCCGAGATGCTCATCATCTGGTCCAGGCCGGTCTCGAAGTTGTAGTTCGTGCGCCGGTTGGCCAGCGTCTCCAGCGCCGGATCGGGGCAGGCGTCCTTGCCCTTGACCGGGTCGTATTCGTAGTAGGTGAAGGCCGAGGCCAGCGTGTCGGTGCCGGCGGCGACGCGGCGCATCGAATGCAGCAGGTGCAGCGACTTCAGCGAGCTCGCGGTCTCGGCACGGCGGCTGGCGTTGAGGTTGACCTTCACGCTGCCGCCGACCTGCTTCAGCCAGGCCTCGAAGATGCCGCGCGTCGGGTTGCCATTCGCGTCGAGGAAGGTCTTGCCGAACTCGCCGCGCATGCGCCGCGTGCTGGCATTGGCGTTGTCGATGAAGGCTGCGTCCCAGCGGCGCTGGCCGGCCGAGTTCAGGTAGGTGACGATGTCCACCGGCCGCACAGCGAGCTGGTTGGCGTAGTTCAGCAGCGCGGTCGCCGAAGTGAAGCCGAACCAGTACCACCACGCCGTCGCCTCGGTGCCGGTGTTGCGCACCTGGATGAAGTTGTAGGTGCCGTCGGCCTGGCGGTCGAGCTTGACCACGCGGCCGTTGAAGGCCGAGACCTTGGCCGAGATGCTGGCCGGTGTCTGGTTCAGCCACCATTCCCAGCCCTCGGCGTCGCCGCCGCTGTTGGCGATCATCAGCACGGTGTAGCGCTTGGCGCTGCCGCTGCCGTAGCTGTCGATGTCGATCAGCCGGCGGCCCGGCAGCAGCGAGGTGATCTGCGCCGAGGTGACGCCGTAGTACCACCACCACGCGCGCTGCGCCGTGCCGGTGTTGGACACCATCACCGCCGCGAAGCGGATGTTGCCGCCGCCGATGTCGTAGGGCTCCAGGTCGATCAGCCGCGCGTTGTTGGCGTTGATGTAGGTGTTCAGCTGCGCGGCGGTCAGGCCGTAGTACCACCACCAGCCGCCGGTGGCCGCGTAGTTGCCGCTGTTCTTCACCATGCGCACGGTGAAGGTCGGCACGCCGGCCGAGACCGACTGCACCTCGATGTCGGTCAGCCGCGCGCCGTTGGCGTTCAGATAGCTGGTGACCTGCGCGGCGCTGACGCCGGTGTAGAACCACCAGGCGGTGGGCACGTTGGTCGACAGGTCGGTGGTCGCCGAGCCGGTGTCCAGCGCCAGCGTGCCGATCGGCGGCCGCTCGACCGCGATGGCGTCGGTGGAAGCGTCCATGTCGGCCAGCGGCGTCGCCGCCTGGGCCAGGCAGCCCCACGAGAGCATGCAGGCGGCGGCGAGGCGCCAGCCGTGGCGGGAGAACAGGTTGAATCGCATGCGGAGCTCCCCGGGGCGGTGGTGGCGGTCCGCAGAATCTAGGTGGCCCGCCGGGCCGGGACAATGCGACCACCCCCCTAGGGCACCCCCCGAGCATGCAGGGTGGAGAATCCCCCCACCTCGTCGACCACGATGTTCAGCGAACTGATCAACCCCCCGCCCGCCGCCCAGGCCGATGCCGGCGAGCGCTTCATGCGCCTGGCCCGCACGGCGCTGGCCGACGGCAGCTTCGTCAGGCTGCTGCTGAGCCGCTACGTCGGCGCCGAGGCGCAACTGGAGCGCCTGACGCTGCGCGAGGTGCAGTTGCGCGGCGAGCGGCAGCTGTCCTTCCTGTGGCGCTACAAGACGCGGGACATCACCAAGAACCATCCGCTGGACGAGGCCCTCGCGCAGGTCGCCGGACTGCTGGGCCGCGACTTCCACAACGCGCAGCTGCAGACCGCCACGCAGGAGATCCAGCTGGCCTTCAGCCGCAAGGGCAAGGCCAGCCTGCGGGTCGGCGCGCTGGCCGCCGATGCGCCACCGGCCGGCGACGCGGCGGCCGCGCACGACAAGGCCAAGCAGCGCCTGCTGTCGCTGGAGGCGCCGTTCTGGACCGACCTGGGTGTCACCCACGAGGTCAAGGGCGAGCGCCAGCTGGTGCCGGCGCTGTCGCGCAAGTGGAAGCAGATCAACAAGTTCATCGAGGTGATGAGCGCGGCGCTGAAGAGCAGCCCGCTGGCGGCGAGCCCCGAGGTGCACGTGGTCGACTTCGGCTCGGGCAAGGGCTACCTGACCTTCGCGATGCACGAGTGGCTGGTCGGCCAGGACCGGCGGGCTCATGTCACCGGCGTCGAGCTGCGCGAGGACATGGTCCGCCTGTGCAACGCGGCGGCCGCGCGCCACGGCCTGACCGGCCTGCACTTCGACCAGGGCGACGTGCGCAGCTACGCGCCGGCGCGGCTGGACGTGATGATCGCGCTGCACGCCTGCGACATCGCCACCGACCACGCCATCCACCTCGGGCTGCGTGCCGGCGCCTCGGTGATCATGTGCTCGCCCTGCTGCCACAAGCAGATCCGCCCGCAGATGCAGACGCCGCCGCTGCTGCGTCCGATGCTGCAGCACGGCATCCACCTCGGCCAGGAGGCCGAGATGGTGACCGACTCGCTGCGTGCGCTGCTGCTCGAGTCGCAAGGCTACGAGACCCAGGTGTTCGAGTTCGTCGCGCTCGAGCACACCAGCAAGAACAAGATGATCCTGGCGGTGAAGAAGAGCGGCGACGCGCTGGCCGCTGCCGAGAAGCGCAAGCCGGAGGTGCTGGCCCAGATCGCCGAGATCAAGCGCTTCTACGGCTTGCGCGAGCAGTGCCTGGAAACGCTGATCGAGGGCGACCGCTCGCGGCCCTGAGCAGTCGTTGAGGATCTGCTCGGAGTCTTGCGCGAGCCGGGCCATGGGTGAAGGCTTGCGCTCATGTCCCCCGGGCTCGCTGCGCGAGCCCTCCTCCTTTACTTCGCTCCAGCCTTCACCCACCGCCCCAGGCCAGCACCGTTAGCGCAGGGCGAAGACCTCCAGTGGTGCCGCAGCGGCGCGCTGGGGCTTGTGTGGAGCGAAGTAAAGGGGGAGGAGCCGCGAAGCGAGTCCGGAGGACATGAGCGGAACACAAGCCCCAGTGCGCCGCGGCCGCTCCAACCGCCGCATGGTCGAAGGACTGCTCAGGGCCGCGATCTGCCAGAGGACTTTCCGCTTGGGATGGCGCAACGGAAAGCCGCTGACCAGCACCGCTGGACAGCTTCCAGCGCGTCCTTGACCCTGCGCAAAAAACATCAACGCCTTCAAGCACTTGCAAGGCGCCTGCGGTGTTTACCCGGAGAGCCCCCTGAAGCGGCACGGCTCTTGTGACTGTGACCGCCACAGCCACACCAGGAGACGGGGACGATGGAGACCTTCTACGAGGTGATGCGGCGGCAGGGCATTTCGCGCCGCAGCTTCCTCAAGTACTGCTCGCTGACTGCCACTTCGCTGGGCCTCGCGCCCTCGTTCGTGCCGCAGATCGCCCATGCGATGGAGACCAAGCCGCGCACCCCGGTGCTGTGGCTGCACGGGCTCGAGTGCACCTGCTGCTCGGAGAGCTTCATCCGCAGCGCGCATCCGCTGGCCAAGGACGTCGTGCTGTCGATGATCAGCCTCGACTACGACGACACGCTGATGGCCGCCGCCGGCCACCAGGCCGAGGCCATCCTCGACGAGGTGATGACCAAGTACAAGGGCAACTACATCCTCGCCGTCGAAGGCAACCCGCCGCTGAACCAGGACGGCATGAGCTGCATCATCGGCGGCAAGCCCTTCCTCGACCAGTTGAAGCACGTCGCCAAGGACGCCAAGGCGATCATCAGCTGGGGCTCGTGCGCCTCGTGGGGCTGTGTGCAGGCGGCCAAGCCGAACCCGACGCAGGCGGTGCCGGTGCACAAGGTGATCACCGACAAGCCGATCATCAAGGTGCCCGGCTGCCCGCCGATCGCCGAGGTGATGACCGGCGTCATCACCTACATGCTGACCTTCGACCGCATCCCCGAGCTGGACCGCCAGGGCCGGCCGAAGATGTTCTACAGCCAGCGCATCCACGACAAGTGCTACCGCCGGCCGCACTTCGACGCCGGCCAGTTCGTCGAGGCCTTCGACGACGAGAGCGCACGCCGCGGCTACTGCCTCTACAAGGTCGGCTGCAAGGGCCCGACGACCTACAACGCCTGCTCCACCGTGCAGTGGAACGAGGGCACGAGCTTCCCGATCAAGGCCGGCCACGGCTGCATCGGCTGCTCGGAGGACGGCTTCTGGGACAAGGGCTCGTTCTACAGCCGCCTGACCGATATCCACCAGTTCGGCATCGAGGCCAACGCCGACAAGGTCGGCGGCACGGCAGCCGGCGTGGTCGGCGCGGCGGTGGCGGCGCACGCAGCGGTGTCCGCGATCAAGCGCGTCAGCACCCCGGCGAACCAAAAGTAAGGACGAGGAGAACCACACACCATGGGCGCGTACGAAACGCAAGGCTTCAAGCTCGACGACAGCGGCAGACGCGTCGTCGTCGACCCGGTGACCCGCATCGAGGGTCACATGCGCTGCGAGGTCAACCTCGACAAGAACAACGTGATCCGCAACGCCGTCTCGACCGGCACGATGTGGCGTGGCCTCGAGGTGATCCTCAAGGGCCGCGACCCACGCGACGCGTGGGCCTTCGTCGAGCGCATCTGCGGCGTCTGCACCGGCTGCCACGCGCTGACCTCGGTGCGCGCGGTGGAGGACGCTCTCGGGATCAAGATCCCGAAGAACGCGCACCTGATCCGCGAGATGATGGCCAAGACGCTGCAGGTGCACGACCACGCGGTGCACTTCTACCACCTGCACGCGCTCGACTGGGTCGACGTGGTGTCGGCGCTGAAGGCCGACCCGAAGAAGACCTCGGACCTGCAGCACCTGGTGTCGCCCTCGCACCCGCTGTCGTCGCCGGGCTACTTCCGCGACATCCAGAACCGGCTGAAGAAGTTCGTCGAGAGCGGCCAGCTCGGCCCCTTCATGAACGGCTACTGGGGCAACAAGGCCTACGTGCTGCCGCCCGAGGCCAACCTGATGGCGGTGACGCACTACCTCGAGGCGCTGGACCTGCAGAAGGAGTGGGTCAAGATCCACACCATCTTCGGCGGCAAGAACCCGCACCCGAACTATCTGGTCGGCGGCGTGCCCTGCGCGATCAACATCGACAAGGACGGCTCGGCCGGCGCGCCGATCAACATGGAGCGCCTGAACTTCGTCAAGGCGCGCATCGACGAGATCATCGAGTTCAACAAGAACGTCTACGTCCCCGACGTGCTGGCCATCGGCACGATCTACAAGCAGGCCGGCTGGCTGCACGGCGGCGGCCTGTCGGCCACCAACGTCAGCGACTACGGCGAGTACCCGAAGACCAACTACGACAAGAGCACCGACCAGCTGCCCGGCGGCGTGATCCTCAACGGCAACTGGGACGAGATCTTCCCGATCGACCCGCGCGACCCCGAGCAGGTGCAGGAGTTCGTGACGCACAGCTGGTACAAGTACGCCGACGAGACCAAGGGCCTGCACCCCTGGGACGGCGTCACCGAGCCGAACTACACGCTGGGTGCCAACACCAAGGGCACGCGCACGAACATCGAGCAGCTCGACGAGGCGGCCAAGTACTCGTGGATCAAGGCGCCGCGCTGGCGCGGCCACGCGATGGAGGTCGGCCCGCTGTCGCGCTACATCCTCGCCTACGCGCATGCCAAGAAGGGCAACAAGTACGCGCAGCGGCCGAAGGAGCAGATCGAGTACTCGGCGATGATGATCAATTCCGGCATCCCGAAGGCGCTGGGCCTGCCGGAGACGCAGTACACCGCCAAGCAGCTGCTGCCCACCACCATCGGCCGCACGCTGGCGCGTGCGCTCGAGGGCCAGTACTGCGGCGAGATGATGCTGGACGACTGGAACGAGCTGGTCGCCAACATCAAGGCCGGCGACACCGCCACCGCCAACGTCGAGAAGTGGGACCCGAGCACCTGGCCGAAGGAGGCCAAGGGCGTCGGCACGGTGGCCGCACCGCGCGGCATGCTGGGCCACTGGGTGCGCATCAAGGACGGCCGCATCGAGAACTACCAGTGCGTGGTGCCGACCACCTGGAACGGTTCAGCCCGCGTGATCACAAGGGTCAGATCGGCGCCTTCGAGGCCAGCCTGATGAACACGCCGATGGTCAACCCGGAGCAGCCTGTCGAGATCCTGCGCACGCTGCATTCCTTCGACCCCTGCCTGGCCTGCTCCACCCACGTGATGAGCGAGGACGGCGCCGAGCTCACCCGCGTCAAGGTGCGCTGAAGAAGAACGACGGAGACACCACGATGAAGCCATTGAACGTTCTGCGCGGCACCGCCGCCCTGGGCCTGGTGCTGGCTGCCGGCACCGCCTCGGCCCACACCGGCCACGGCACCGAGTCGCTGTTCGAAGGGCTGGCGCACCCGCTGGGCCTGGACCATCTGCTCGCGATGGTCGCGGTCGGCGTCTGGTCGGCCGTCGCCTTCGACGGCGCGCGCCGCTGGCTGGCGCCGCTGACCTTCCTCGCTGCGATGACGGCCGCCGCACTGTTGGCCCTGGCCGGCCTCGCGCTGCCCTTCGTCGAACAGGGCATCGCGCTGTCGGTGCTGCTGTTCGGCGCGATGCTGGCCTTCGCCAGGCGCGTGCCGGCAGCGCCCGGGCTGGCGCTGGTGGCCATGGCCGCCGCGCTGCACGGCCTGGCGCACGGCGCCGAGCTGCCGGCCGGTGCCAGCGTCGCCGGCTACGCGCTCGGCTTCCTGACCAGCACCGCCGCGCTGCACGCCGGCGGCGTCGGCCTGGGGCTGGCGCTGCGCGAGCGCGGCCAGCGGCTCTGGCAAGCCGGTGGGGCACTGCTCGGCATGGCCGGGCTGCTGCTGCTGGCCCGCGTCTGACGCACCACGCGACCGGAGGCCACCATGTCCAACACGCCCTCGCAAGCCTTCTCCGACGCCACCGGCACCGACGAGCGCGCCGTCGCCAAGGCGACGTCGATCAAGTCGGTCTACGTCTACGAAGCCCCGGTGCGCCTGTGGCACTGGATCAACGCGCTGTCCATCGTCGTGCTCGGCATCACCGGCTACTTCATCGGCTCGCCGCTGCCGACGATGCCCGGCGAGGCCAGCGCGAACTACCTGATGGGCTACATCCGCTTCGTGCACTTCGCCGCCGGCTACGTGTTCGCGGTCGGGCTGCTCGGCCGCCTGTACTGGGCCTTCGTCGGCAACCACCATGCCCGCGAGCTGTTCACACTGCCGGTGTTCAGCCGTGCCTACTGGCACGAGGTGCTGACGATGCTGAAGTGGTACGCCTTCCTGATCCCGCGGCCGAGCCGCTACGTCGGCCACAACCCGCTGGCGCGCGCGGCGATGTTCTTCGGCTTCTTCTTCCTGACGCTGTTCATGATCGTCACCGGCTTCGCGCTGTATGGCGAAGGCACGCAGCCGGGCTCGTGGGCGCACACCACGTTCACCAGCTGGGTGATCCCGCTGTTCGGCCAGTCGCAGGACGTGCACACCTGGCACCACCTGGGCCTGTGGGGCATGATCATCTTCGTGACGCTGCACGTCTACGCCGCGATCCGCGAGGACATCATGGGGCGGCAGAGCATCGTGTCGACCATGATCTCCGGCCACCGCACGTTCAAGGACTGAGCATGATCACCGTGCTCGGCATCGGCAACGTGCTGTGGGCCGACGAAGGCTTCGGCGTGCGCTGCGTCGAGGCGCTGCAGCAGCGCTGGGCCTTCGACGCGCGGCGGCGAAGAGGTGCAGCTGGTCGACGGCGGCACCCAGGGCCTGTACCTGATCCAGCATGTGCAGACAGCCTCGAAGCTGCTGATCTTCGACGCCATCGACTACGGCCTCGAACCCGGCACGCTGAAACTGATCGAGAACGACGAGGTGCCGCGCTTCATGGGCGCCAAGAAGATGAGCCTGCACCAGACCGGCTTCCAGGAAGTGCTGATGCTCGCCCAGTTGACCGAGCAGTACCCCGAGCAGGTGCTGCTGGTCGGCTGCCAGCCGCAGGAACTGGAGGACTACGGCGGCAGCCTGCGCCCGGTGGTCAAGACCGCGCTGGAAGACGCGCTCGCGCTCGGTCTCGATCGCCTGCGCGCCTGGGGCGCGAAGCCGCTGGCGCGCGACGCGGCGCCCTCGTCCGACGAATCGGTCACCGTGCCGACGCTGGCGCTGGGCGCCTACGAGCAGGGTCGGCCACCGGCCGAGCAGGCCTGCCGCGTCGGCGACGAACGTTTCCTGCCGCGCTGAGCCCGAGACGACCATCATGTGCATCGGCATCCCGATGAAGGTCTTCCGCATCGAACCCGGCCATGCCTGGGTGGCCGGCCGCGGCGAGGTCAAGCGGGTCGACACCGCACTGGTCGGCGGCTGCGACGAGAACGACTGGCTGCTGGTCTTCCTCGACGCGGCGCGAGAGCGCATCGACGCTTCACGCGCCGCCGAGGTCAACGCCGTGCTCGACCTGGTGCAGGGCGCGATGAGCGGCGAGGCCACCTCGGTCGACGACCCGGCCGATGACCCAGGTTTTGCACTGCCCTCGCGCATGGACCCGAGCGCCCTGGCCGCCCTCGCCGGCCAAACCCCGAAAGTGAACAACCCATGACCGCCACCACCCTGCCACCCGTGATGCAGCGCCTCGTCGACCAGTTCGGCGCGGTGCGTGTCGACGCCGACTCGCTCGACGCCTTCCTGGCCCGCCCCGGCGACCGCGTGCTGCTGCTCAGCGGCGAGCCGGTGCAGTTCCCGGAAGGGCTGGACGTCGCCGTCGTGCTGCCCGAGCTGCGCAGCGCGGTCGGCAACAACTTCGAGATCGGCGTGGTGCCGCTGGACCACCAGGAGGCGATCGCCCGCCGCTACGGCTCGCAGCGCTGGCCGGCGCTGATCTTCCTGCGCGGCGGCCAGTACGTCACCACGCTGGCCGGCATGCACGACTGGATCGACTACGTGCGGCAGGTCGAGCATGCGCTGGCGTTGCCGGTGTCGCGGCCGCCGGGCATCGGCATCCCGCTGGTCAGCGCGAACAGCGCGCCGACCTGCCACTGAACCCGGGAGCCCCGAGATGAACACGACGCACCGCCCCTTCCCGATCCCCGTCGTCGCCGCGATCGGCCCCGGCAGCCAGGTCGAGGACGAGACGCTGGACTACATGACCATGCCCTCGGGCATGGACACCTACCGCCCGCCGGTGCTGCCCGAGCCGGAAGACCTGGCCGGCCACACGCTGGCGCGCGACGTGCTCGACGCGATCCTCGCGGCAGTCGAGGCCCGCCTGCGCGGCGACGTGCCGGCGCCGATCACGCTGACTGACCTGCCCGCCGACGAGCTGGCGCTGGTCAACCAGGTGCTCGGCGAAGGCGAGGTCGGCGCGCAGGTGCTGGCGCGGCCGGAAATCCGCGAGTTCGGCGACGACGCGGTGCGCCTGCGCGTTCAGGAATCGGTGTTCGCCGGCGTCTGGCGGGTGATCGCGACCGACGACGACGGCGCGGTGCGCGACCAGATCGAGGTCGGCGCGATCCCGGCCTGCCTGGTCGAGGCCGCGCGCGAGGACGCGGCCGCGCCGCGCACGCCGCCGCAGCCGCTGCCGGAGAACCTGATCAACGTGCCGACGCTGCTGGTCGAGCTGGCCGACGCACGCGCGCGCCGCCAGCCGGGCGACGAAGCGCATGTCGTCAACCTGACGCTGCTGCCGCTGTCGCCCGACGACATCGCCCACATCGACCACCAGCTCGGCACCGGCCGCGTGGTGATCCTGTCGCGCGGCTACGGCAACTGCCGCATCACCAACACGCTGGCGGCCGACACCTGGCGTGTCGTCTACTACAACTCGCAGGACAAGGTGATCCTGAACGCCATCGAGGTCAGCCGCATCCCCGAGGTGGCCTGCGCCGCCGCCGAGGACCTGGCCGACACGCAGGAGCGGCTGCGCGAGGTTCTGCAATGGGTGGCACAGGCATGAGCTTCGTGCCCGGCTTCGAGGGCAGCTACCTGGGCGACGCGGCGCGCCTGCCTGCCCAGGCCCGGCTCGAGTGCAAGATCTGCTGGTGGGTCTACGACCCGACATTGGGCGATCCGGTCTGGCAGATCGAGCCCGGCACCGCGTTCGCCGCGCTGCCGGCCCACTGGCGCTGCCCGCAATGCGACGGTGCGGCCGAGCAGTTCATGGTGCTCCGGGACGCCGCATGAACGCAGTCGCGGCACGCGTGCAGGCGCTGCAGCAGGCCTTCGACCACATCGCGCGCACGCGCATGGCCGGGCTGCCGCTGAACAACCCGCGTCTCGAGGTGGCGACGGTGGACTTCCGCGCCGACGAGGACGGCAACTTCGCGCTCGGCGTGCTGGTCACGCCCTGGTGCATGAACCTGCTCCGCCTGCCGCTGCGCGACGACCAGGACGTGCTGGGCGTGGGCATCACCGGCACACGCGACATCGGCGAGCGCCGCTTCGACTTCATCGGTGCACACGAGCCCGGGCTCGGCCCGTTCGAGGCCAGTTCGCTGTTCTCGCCGATGTTCGAGTTCGCCAACCGGGCCGCCGCGCTGGCCACTGCGCAGGAAGCCTTGAAGGAACTGCGCGGTGCCAACGCCGTGCGGCCGCCGGCGCAGCCGGCGCGGCGCGGCTTCCTGTTCGGGCGCAGCGGGGCGGCGGCGTGATGAACGCGGCGGCGCTGACCGGCGCGGTGCGCCTGCACCCGGGCAGGCCGGGCGAAGCGATCAGCGGCGCACGGCCGCTGCTGGCGGCGCGGATCGCCCGCGGCCGCAGCGCCGCCGAGCTGCCCGCCCTGCTCGGCGCGCTGTTCACACTGTGCTCGCACGCCCACCTGAGCACCGCGCGCCGGGCCGTGAGCGCAGCGCTCGGCGAGGCTGCGCTGTCGACACCGGCCGAGCGCGGCACGCTGCAGGCCGCCACCGCACGCGACCAGGTCCTGCGCATCGCACACGACTGGCCTCGGCTGCTGCCGGGTGCACCGCCGGCCGAGCCGACCCTGCTGCTGCGCAGCTGCCCGCTGTGGCGCGAGGGCTTCACGGCGGAAGAACGCATCGGTGCGCTGCGCGGCTGGCTGGCCCACTGCTGGCTGAAGGAGCCGGTCGAGTCGTGGCTGGGCGGGCTGGAAGCCGACCCGCTCGGCCATGTGCAGCGCTGGTGCGAGAACGTCGACACGCCGCCGGCGCGCCTGCTGCGTTCGCAAGCTCGCGCGCTGCAGGCCCTGGCGACGCCGTCGCGGCCGCTGCGCCTGCTCGACCAGCCGCTCGCGCAGATGCCCCGGCTGGCACGGCGCATGGCCGAGGAACCGGGCTTCTGCGCCCGCCCCGACTGGAACGGCGCCGTCGCCGAGACCGGGCCCTGGACACGCACGATCGACCCGCTGCCGCAGCCGCTCCACAATGCGTGGATGCGACTGACCGCCCGCCTCGTCGACGTGCTGCGCCTGGCCTCGCCGCAGGGGCGCGACTGGCTCGCCGAAGGCGCGCTGCCGCTGGGCCACGGCGAGGCCATCGCCTGGACCGAGATGGCACGCGGCCTGCTGGTGCACTGGGTGCGCCTGGAAGACTCGCCGCCAGGCCCGCGCGTGGCCGACTGCCGCGTGCTCGCGCCGACCGAGTGGAACTTCCATCCGCAGGGCGTGCTGGCGCAGGCACTGGCCGCGCTGCGCGGCGGCGATGCCTCTGCCCAGGCGGCGCGCGCGGCGGTCGCCTTCGACCCCTGCGTCGAGTTCACGGTCGAAACGGCCCGGGAGCCGGCCCATGCATGAGCTGAGCCTGGCCGGTGGCATCGTCAAGCTGGTCGAGGACGCGGCGGCGCGCGACCATTTCAGGCGTGTCTCGCAGCTGCGGCTGGAGGCCGGCGCGCTGTCCGGCGTCGAGGTGCGCGCGCTGCGCTTCGCGCTCGACTCGATGATCCCCGGCACCTGCCTGGAAGGCGCGACCATCGCCATCGACGAGCCGCCCGGCAGCGCCTGGTGCCTGCGCTGCGCGGCCACCGTGGCGATCGCTTCGCGCACCGACGCCTGCCCGCATTGCGGCGGCCACCAGATCCAACCCACCGGCGGGACCGAGCTGCGTGTGCTCGACCTGCTGGTCCACGACGACTGAAGGAGAACGAGCGATGTGTGTCGTCTGCGGCTGCGCCAACACCACCGTCGCCGATCCGGCCGCGGCCCATGTCGCGGTCGACGCGCGCACCGGCGACCTGCACTACGGCGCCGGCAGCGCGCGCGTCTCGGTACCCGGCATGAGCCAGGCCCGCGCGATCAAGCTGGAAGCCGACGTGCTCGGCGAGAACAACCGCATCGCCGCCGCCAACCGTGCGCACTTCGCCTCGCACGGCGTGACCGCCTACAACCTGGTGTCCAGCCCGGGCTCGGGCAAGACCACGCTGCTGTGCGCGACGATCGAGTACCTGAAGCGCCACGCCCCGGCGCTGCCGCTGGCGGTGATCGAGGGCGACCAGCAGACCAGCAACGACGCCGACCGCATCCGCGCCACCGGCGCCAGCGCGATCCAGGTCAACACCGGCAAGGGCTGCCACCTCGATGCACCGATGGTGGCGGAGGCCTTCTCGCGGCTCCACCTGCATGGGCATGCGCACGGCCATGACGAGCACGGGCACGATCATGTGCATGACCACCACGGTCATCACCACGCCGAATCGCTGCTCTTCATCGAGAACGTCGGCAACCTCGTCTGCCCGGCGATGTGGGACCTCGGCGAAGCGGCGAAGATCGCCATCCTCTCGGTCACCGAGGGTGAGGACAAGCCGCTGAAGTACCCCGACATGTTCGCCGCCGCGAGGCTGATGGTGCTGAACAAGACCGACCTGCTGCCGCACCTGGATTTCGACGTGCCGAAGTGCATCGAGTACGCGCGGCGTGTCAACCCGGGCATCGAGGTGCTGCTGGTGTCGGCGAAGAGCGGCGCCGGGCTGGATGCCTGGGTCGAGTGGCTGCTGCATCCGCCGGTGTGAAGGCCGAGTGATGGACAGGAACGCCGCCATGCTGCCCACCGCCGCGCCCGCGCGTGTGCTGGCCTGCGGCGCCTTCCTGAAGAACCGCGCGTTGCGGCTGGACGGCTCGTCCTTCACGTTGGTCGGCACAGCATGGCGACCTCGGCGAACCCGAGGCCTGCGCGGCGCTCGACGCCTCGGTCGAGGCGCTGCTGGCCGACGGCCCCGTCGACGCCGTGGCCCACGACCTGCATCCCGACTTCCACAGCACGCGGCTGGCGCTGGCGCTGGCCGAACGGCTCGGCGTACCGGCGATCGGCCGTGCAGCACCACCATGCACACATCGCCGCGGTGATCGCCGAACATGGTCTCGCCGAGCCGGTGATCGGCATCGCGCTCGACGGTGTCGGCCTGGGTACCGACGGCCAGGCCTGGGGCGGCGAACTGCTGTGGGTCGAGGGTGGCACTGGCGCGCAGCAGTGGGAGCGTGTCGCCCACCTGCAGCCCATCGCGCTGCCCGGCGGCGACGTGGCGGCGCGCGAACCCTGGCGCATGGCCGCCGCGGCGCTGCATGCGCTCGGCCGCGGTGAGCAGATCGAGGCCCGCTTCGCGCCGGTGGTCGGCGCGCAGGCCGCGCGGCTGCTGCGCCAGATGCTCGACCGCCGCCTCAACTGCCCGAGCACCACCAGCGCCGGCCGCTGGTTCGACGCCGCAGCCGGCGCGCTGGGCCTCAGCGTGCGCCAGGCGATGGAAGCCGAAGCGGCAATCGCGCTCGAACGCCTGGCCGCGCAGGCGCTGGCGCACGACGAGGTGGTTGCACCGGCCTCGCCGGTCGCACCCTCGCTGGACCCCGGTGCCGTGGTGGCCCACCTGTTCGACCTGCCGCGCGACGAACTGGCGCGTGCCCGCGCCGCGCTGCATTTTCACCAGGCGCTGGCCGACGGCCTGGCCGATGCCGCCGCGCGAGTCGCCCGCGAGCGTGGCTGCCGCGACGTCGTGTTCGGTGGCGGCTGCTTCATGAACCGCATCCTGACCGAACGGCTCGGCGCCGACCTGCAGCGGCGCGGTCTCGCTGTGCACGCGCCGCGCTGCACGCCCTGCGGCGACGCCGGGCTGGCGCTCGGCCAGGCCTGGGTGGCGGCCTGCGCGGTCGCGCACTCCCCTGCATCGCAAGAATCCCTGGCCCTGGAAGTCTGATCATGTGCCTCGCCCTCCCCGCCCGCATCGTGGCGCTGCAAGACGGCGACAACGCTGTCGTCGAACTCGGCGGCGTGCGCAAGAGCGTGTCGGTCGCACTGACGCCGGAGGCGAAGGTCGGCGACTACGTGATCGTGCATGTCGGCCACGCGATCGGCCTGCTCGACGCCGAGGAGGCCGAGAAGACGCTGGCGCTGTTCGCCGAGATGTCCGCCGAGATGGCCGCGTCGGAGCAGCGGTCATGAAGTACGTCGACGAGTTCCGCGACGGCGAGGTCGCGAAGGCTTTCGCCCAGCAGATTGCCGCCGAGGCCGACCCGGGCCGCCGCTACCACTTCATGGAGTTCTGCGGCGGCCACACCCATGCGATCTCGCGCTACGGCATCGCCGAGCTGCTGCCGGCCCACCTGCGCATGATCCACGGCCCTGGCTGCCCGGTCTGCGTGCTGCCGATCGGCCGCATCGACCAGGCGATCGCGCTGGCGCTGGAACGCGGCGTGATGCTGTGCACCTATGGCGACGTGATGCGGGTTCCCGCGTCGGAATCGCTCAGCCTGATGCGCGCCAAGGCGCGTGGCGCCGACATCCGCATGGTCTATTCGGCCGCCGACGCACTGAAGCTGGCCCGCGAGAACCCCGGGCGCGAGGTGGTGTTCCTGGCCATCGGCTTCGAGACAACCACGCCGCCGACCGCGCTGGTGATCCGCCAGGCGCAGGCGGAGAGCCTGGGCAACTTCAGCGTGCTGTGCAACCACGTGCTGACGCCCAGCGCGATCACCCATATCCTCGAGTCGCCCGAGGTGCGTCAGTACGGCACCGTGCCGATCGACGGTTTCGTCGGCCCGGCGCACGTCAGCATCGTCATCGGCGCGCGGCCCTACGAGCACTTCGCGCAGGAGTACCGCAAGCCGGTGGTGATCGCCGGCTTCGAGCCGCTGGACGTGATGCAGGCCATCCTGATGCTGGTGCGCCAGGTCAACGCCAAGCGCGCCGAGGTCGAGAACCAGTTCAGCCGCGCGGTCTCGCGCGACGGCAACCTGGCCGCTCAAGGCGTGGTCTCGCAGGTGTTCGAGCTGCGCTCCAGCTTCGAGTGGCGCGGCCTCGGCGAGGTGCCCTACTCGGCGCTGAAGATCCGCCCGGCCTTCGAGCGCTTCGACGCCGAGAAGCGTTTCGGCCTGGTCTACCAGAGCGTGCCCGACCACAAGCAGTGCGAGTGCGGCGCGATCCTGCGCGGCGTCAAGAAGCCGACCGACTGCAAGCTGTTCGGCACCGTGTGCACGCCGGAGAGCCCGATGGGCTCGTGCATGGTGTCGTCCGAAGGCGCCTGCGCGGCGCACTACACCTACGGACGGTTCCGCGACATCCCCGTCGTGGCCGCCTGAATCCCAGCATCCCATGGCCAAGGCCGACTACATCCGCCCGATCGATTTCAAGCACGGCCGCGTCGACATGAACCACGGCGCCGGCGGCCGTGCCTCGGCGCAGCTGATCACCGAGCTGTTCGCGCGCGCCTTCGACAACGAGTACCTGCGCCAGGGCGACGACGGCGCGCTGCTGCCGGTGCCCGCCGGCCACCGGCTGGTGATGGCCACCGACGGCCACGTGATCTCGCCGCTGTTCTTCCCCGGCGGCGACATCGGCTGTCTGGCGGTGCACGGCACGGTCAACGACGTGGCCATGCTCGGCGCCACGCCGCTGTACCTGAGCGCCAGCTTCATCCTCGAGGAAGGCTTTCCGCTCGCCGAGCTGAAGCGCATCGTCGAGTCGATGGCGGCGGCCGCGCGCGAGGCCGGCGTGCCGGTGGTCACCGGCGACACCAAGGTGGTCGAGCAGGGCAAGGGCGACGGCGTGTTCATCAGCACGACCGGCATCGGCGCGGTGCCGGCCGGCCGCCAGATCGGCGGCCGCCTGGCCAGGCCGGGCGATGCGATCCTGGTCTCCGGCACGATCGGCGACCACGGCGTCGCGGTGCTGTCCAAGCGTGAATCGCTGGAGTTCGAGACCACCATAGCGTCCGACACCGCGGCGCTGCACGGGCTGGTGGCGCGGCTGCTCGCGGCGGTGCCCGAAGGCAGCGTGCGCACGCTGCGCGACCCGACGCGCGGCGGCCTGGCCACCACGCTCAACGAGATCGCCAAGCAGTCGGGCGTCGGCATGCTGCTGCAGGAAGCCGGCATCCCGATCAAGCCGCAGGTCGAGGCCGCCTGCGAGCTGCTCGGCCTGGACCCGCTGTACATCGCTAACGAGGGCAAGTGCATCGTGATCTGCGACCCGGCGGTGGCCGACGGCGCGCTGGAAGCGCTGCGCTCGCACCCGCTCGGCCGCGACGCGGCGCGCATCGGCACGGTCACCGACGACCCGCAGCGTTTCGTGCAGATGGCCACCGCCTTCGGCGGCAAGCGTGTGGTCGACTGGCTGTCCGGCGAGCCGCTGCCACGCATCTGCTGAAGGAGCCCGGCGCCCGCATGCAGCGCGACATCTTCCGCAAGACGACCGCCGGGCATGCGGAGATCCGCGCCCGCGCCCTCGGTTTCGATGCCCGCACGCGCGGGCTGCTGATCCTGGTCAACGGCGAGCTGACGGTCGGTGAACTGGCGACGCGGGTCGGCTTCGATCCGGTCGAACTGCTGATGCGCTTCGTCGGTGCCGGGCTGGTGGAGAAGGTGGCCAACGCGGCGCCGAAGCTGCGCCCGGCGCCGGCACCGGTGGCGGCACAACCCGCGCAGCCACCGGTGCCGGCCACAGCCGTCGTGCGCGCGGAGTTCGTGCCGGCCGATGTCGCGGCCGCCTGGCGCCGCGCGGTGATCGAACTCGCGCCGCACTACGGCCCCGATGCCGAAGTGGTGACCGAACCGTTGCGCAGCGCGGCGACGCCCGAGCAGTTCGCGGTGGCGCTGGCCGAACTGCGCGACAAGCTGTCGGTGTTCCTCGGCCGCAAGGGTGCCGAGCAGATGGCCCAGCGCATTGCGCAGGGCCGCTAGGGCCGCTCGCCGATGAAGCTGCTGCTGCTCTGCCATGCCTTCAACGGCCTGACACAACGCCTGCACGGCGCGCTGCGCGAGGCCGGCCATGCGGTGACGGTGGAACTGGACATCGCCGACGCGGTGACCGAAGAAGCGGTCGCGCTCGCCGACCCCGACCTGGTGATCGCACCGTTCCTCAAGCGGCCGCATCCCCGAGTCGGTGTGGTCGGTGCGGCCCTGCCTGGTGGTGCATCCCGGTCCGCCGGGCGACCGCGGCCCGGCGGCGCTGGACTGGGCGGTGCTGCGCGGCGATGCACGAGGCGGCGTCACCGTGCTGCAGGCCACCGGCGAGTTCGACGCCGGCCCGGTGTGGGCGTGGCGAAGCTTCCTGCTGCGCGGCGACGCCAGCAAGGCGAGCCTGTACCGCCACGAGGTCACGCAGGCCGCGGTCGAAGCCGTGCTGGAGGCGGTGGGCCGCCATCACGCCGGCCTCGGCCTGCCGGCGGCGCTGCCGGCCCTGCCCGCGCCGCCGGCCTGGGGTGGCGGCTGGCAAGGGCCGGTGCCGGCGGCGCAGCGCAGCATAGCCTGGGTACGCGACGACAGCGACAGCGTGCTGCGCAAGATCCGCAGCGCCGACGGCCACCCCGGCGTCGCCGACATGCTGTTCGGCAGGGCCTGCCGGCTGCACGATGTGCACCCGGCCAGTGTGGCCACGCTGCAGCGCGCGCCCGCCGGCGCGCCCGGCGCGGTGGTCGCGCGGCGCGGCCCGGCGCTGCTGCGCCGCACCGTCGACGGCGGCGTGTGGATCGGCCATGTGCGCTGCGAGCCGCCGCCCGGCCAGCCAGCCCTGAAACTCGCCGCAACTCGCGCCTTCGCTGCCGAGGCGGCCGCGCTGCCCGAGCTCGACGTGCCGCTGCAACGCCCCACCGACGAGGACAAGGCCGAGTGGGATGAACTGCACTACGCCGAAACCGGCGCGCCGGGCCAGCGTGTCGGCTGGCTGGCCTTCGACTTCCACAACGGCGCGATGAGCACGCGCCAGTGCGAACGCCTGCGCGACGCGCTGCGCCTCGCCCGCGGCCGCGACACGCAGGTGCTGGTGCTCGCCGGCGGCGATGACTTCTTCAGCAACGGCATCCACCTGCACGACATCGAGGCCGCGGCGCAGGACGCCGGTGACAGCGCCGCCGATGCCTCCTGGCGCAACATCAACGCGATCGACGACGCAGTGCTGGAACTGCTGAACATGACCGACCGGACCACCGTCGCGCTGATGCGCGGCAACGCCGGTGCCGGCGGCTGCTGGCTGGGCTTCGCCGCCGACCTCGTCTGGGCGCATGGCGGCGTGGTGCTCAACCCGCACTACAAGAACATGGGCAACCTGTACGGCTCGGAGTACTGGACCCACACGCTGCAGCGGCGTGTCGGCGCCGACCGCGCTGCCGAGGTCGCGCAGCGGGTCATGCAGGGCCGGCTGCCGATGTCGGCGGCCGAAGCCGCGACGCTGGGCCTGGTCGACGCGGTGCTCAGCCCCGGCCACGACGGGCTGCAGTCCGCCGCGCTGGCGCAGGCCGAGGCCCTCGCCAGCGCGCACAATCACGCCGAGCGCATCGCCGCCAAGCAGCGCGCGCGCGCCGACGACGAGGCGCGCAAGCCGCTGGCCGCGTACCGCGACGAGGAACTGCAGCAGATGCACCGCAACTTCTACGGCTTCGACCCCAGCTACCACGTGGCGCGCCACCACTTCGTGACGCGCAAGCCGCACGCCTGGACGCCGCGGCACCTGGCGACGCATCGTCCATGAACCCCACTGTCCTCCTCGTGGACGACGAGGTGCGCTCGCTCGACGCGATGCGGCGCACGCTGGAGGAGGACTTCGACATCCTCACTGCCACCGACGCCGACGCCGCGCGCGAGCAGATGGCGCGGCGCGACGTCGACGTCGTGCTGTGCGACCAGCGCATGCCCGGCACCACCGGCGTCGAGTTCCTGCGCGAGGCGCGCGAGCGCTGGCCGGACGCGGTGCGCATCGTGATCTCCGGCTACACCGACAGCGAGGACATCATCGCCGGCATCAACGACGCCGGCATCTGGCAGTACATCCTCAAGCCCTGGGTGCCCGAGCACCTGCTGCAGACGGTGCGTGCCGCCGCCGAGGCGCGCACGCTGCAACACGGCCTGGCGCGGCTGGACATCGAACTGCGCAGCGGCGGCCCGGCGCTGCGTGCCAAGAGCCAGGCGCGGCTGGCGCAGGCGCGGCGCAGCTTCGACTTCGAGCGCATCGTGCGGGCACCGGGCAGCCCGCTGGACGCGCTGTGCGCCACCGCCGAACGTTTCGCGCGCCACGACCTGTCGGTGCTGGTGCTCGGCGAGTCGGGCACCGGCAAGGAACTGATGGCGCGGGCAATGCACTACGCCAGCCCGCGGCTGTCCGGCCCCTTCGTGGTCGAGAACTGCGCCGCGATCCCGGACACGCTGCTCGAGAGCGAGCTGTTCGGCCACAAGCGCGGCGCCTTCACCGGCGCAGTGGAGGACCATGTCGGCCTGTTCCAGCGCGCCAACGGCGGCACGGTGTTCCTCGACGAGATCGGCGAGACCTCGCCGGCCTTCCAGGTCAAGCTGCTGCGCGTGCTGCAGGAAGGCGAGCTGCGTCCGGTCGGCTCGACACGCGCGGTGCCGGTCGACGTGCGGGTGATCGCGGCGACGCACCGCGACCTCGAGGCCGACGTGCGCGCCGGCCGTTTTCGCGAAGACCTGTACTACCGCATCGCCGGCGTCACGCTGGCGATGCCGCCGCTGCGCGAGCGGCCCGGCGACATCGTGCCGATCGCCGAGCGCCTGCTCGCCGACGTGGCCACCGAGCTCGGCCTGCCGCCGGCACGCTTCGACGACGACGCCCGCGCGGTGCTGATGAGCTACCCCTGGCCGGGCAACATCCGCGAGCTGCGCAACGAGATCGCGCGCGCGCTGGCGCTGCGCGACGGCGAGTTGCTGCATGCCTCGCTGTTCTCGCCCAAGCTGCTGCGCGGCCAGGCCGGTGCCCATGTGGAGACGGCCAACGGCCACGCGCTGCCGGTGTCGTTCGGCTCGGGCACGCTGGCCGAGCGGCTCGACGCGATCGAGGCGATGGTGCTGCGCGAGGCGCTGCTGCGGCATCGCTGGAACAAGACCCGCGCGGCGCAGGAGCTGGGCCTGTCGCGCGTCGGGCTGCGCGCCAAGCTGCAACGGTTTGGTCTGGAAGACGCCAAGGACTCCGGCAAGGACAAGGCACCATGAACGTGCTCTGGCTTCAAAGCGGTGGCTGCGGCGGCTGCAGCATGTCGCTGCTGTGCGCCGACACCGCCGATTTCCCGGCGATGCTGAAGGCCGGCGGTGTCGAACTGCTGTGGCATCCGTCGCTGTCGCTGCAGAGTGGCCGCGAGGTGATCACGCTGCTGGAGGACTGCCGCGACGGCCGCACCCGGCTCGACGTGCTGTGCGTCGAAGGCTCGCTGCTGCGCGGGCCGAACGGCACGGGGCGTTTCCACCTGCTCGCCGGCACCGGCGTGCCGATGATCGACTGGGTGCGCTCGCTCGCCGCGGTGGCCACGCACGTGGTCGCGGTCGGCTCCTGCGCCGCCTGGGGCGGCATCAGCGCGACCGGGGCCAACCTCACCGAGGCCTGCGGCCTGCAGTACGACGGCGACCGCCCGGGCGGTCTGCTCGGCGCGGACTTCGTCGCCCGCGGCGGGCTGCCGGTGATCAACGTCGCCGGCTGCCCGACGCACCCCGGCTGGGTGGTCGATACGCTGATGGCGCTGGCCGCGAAGATGTTCGATGCCGACGACCTCGACCCGCTGCGCCGGCCGCGCTTCTATGCCGACCAGCTGGTCCACCACGGCTGCACGCGCAACGAGTACTACGAGTTCAAGGCCAGCGCCGAGAAGCCGTCGGACCTCGGCTGCATGATGGAGCACATGGGCTGCAAGGGCACACAGGCGCATGCCGACTGCAACACGCGGCTGTGGAATGGCGAGGGTTCGTGCACCCGCGGCGGCTATGCCTGCATCAGCTGCACCGAACCCGGCTTCCAGGACCCCGGCCACCCCTACCACCAGACGCCCAAGCTGGCCGGCATCCCGATCGGCCTGCCGACCGACATGCCCAAGGCCTGGTTCGTCGCGCTCGCCTCGCTGTCGAAGAGCGCGACGCCCAAGCGCGTGAAGCGCAACGCGACGGCCGACCACGTGGTGGTCGCGCCGGCGGTGAAGAAGACCCGCCTGAGCTGACAGCGCCGCTGTCGGCGCGGCGCGCAAAGCGGACAGTGCCGCACCGCAACATCGGCGCGCCGCAGCGGGCTTCCGTGCAGCAAGTCGCGCGGCGCGGCGCGGCACGGTTCTTGTGACGTGGGTCGACATGCTCAGTTCACTCACCGTCTCCCAACGCCTGCTGTTCGCCTTCGGCAGCGCCACGCTGATGTGCGCCGCGATCGCGGCACTGGCGATGATCCAGATGCACGACCTGGCCGCCGCGCTCGGCACCGCCGACGCGCTGGCCGCGGCACGCCGCTCGACGCTGCTGCTCGGCGGTCTGGCCTTCGCCGCCTCGGCCGGCGGCGTGATCGTCAGCGTGTGGATCGTGCGCGGGCTGTCCGCCGCGCTCGGCGCCGAGCCGCGGGCGCTGGGCGAATGCGCCAGGCGTGTCGCCGACGGCGACCTCGGCGGCCCGCTGCCCGGCAGCGGCCGCGGCGTGATGGGCGACCTGGCACGCATGCAGCGGCAGCTGGTGCAACTGGTCGGCGCGGTGCGCAGCGAGGCCGACGAAGTGCACGCGCAGGGCCGCGTCATCGCCGAACAGCAGCGCCAGCAACAGGCGCAGGCCGCCGCGCAGTCGCGGGCCTTGTCGGAAGCGGCGGCGGCGCTGCAGCGCGATGCGGCCGGCGTGCAGCGCGGTGCCGACGCGACGGCGCAGGCGGCGGTGCAGGCGGTCGACGCGCGCCGCTCGGCCCAGCAGGCGCGCCAGGTCATCGCGCGCGGCGATCGAGCGCATGCAGCAGGTCGACCAGGACGCGGTGCTGATCCACGAGGCCGCGCGGCACATCGACCGCCTGGCCAGCCAGACCGGCGTGCTGGCGCTGAATGCGGCCGCGGCCGCCAGCCGTGCGGGCACGGCCGGCGCCGAGTTCGCCGTCGTCGCCCGCGAGGTGCGCGCCCTCGCGGTCGCCTGCACCGAAGCGGCCGGCGGCGTGCAGTCGCGCATCGACGCCGCACTGGCGCAGATCCGCGCCGGCCGCGGCCAGGTCGAGCAGGCCGGCGCGGCGATGGACAGCATCGTCGGCGCGGCCGGCGTGGTGGCCGATCGGCTCGACGCGCTGGCCGGCGAGAGCCAGTCGCGCGGCCAGGCGCTGCGATCGCTGGCCACCACGATGGACGCACTCGACGCTCAGACCCGCGAAGGCGCCGCCGGCACCGCACGCAGCGGCGCTGCGGCGCAGGCGCTGGCGCAGCGCTCGACGCAGCTGGTGACCACCGTGGCCGCCTTCCGTCTCGCCCCCGCGCCGGGCGCTATGCTCGCAGTCGATGGACCCCACACCTACCTCACGCCTGATCGTCGGGCCCTTCAACCGGGTCGAGGGTGACCTCGAGGTCCAGCTCGAGGTCGCCGACGGCCGGGTGAGTTCGGCGCGTGTCAACGCGCCGATGTACCGCGGTTTCGAGACCATGCTGGTCGGCCGCGAGCCGCACGACGCGCTGGTGATCGTGCCGCGCATCTGCGGCATCTGCTCGGTGTCGCAGTCGGTCGCCGCGGCGCGGGCGATCGCCGATGCCGCCGGCGTCGAGCTGCCGCCCAACGGCGTGCACGTGATCAACCTGATGCTGGCCTGCGAGAACCTCGCCGACCACCTGTCGCACTTCTACCTGTTCTTCATGCCCGACTTCACCCGACCGGTCTATGCCGGGCGGCCGTGGTTCGGCGAGGCGACACGCCGCTTCGCCGCGCTGGCCGGCGAACACGGCCGCGCGGCGGTGGCGGCACGGCAGCGCTGGTTCGAGATCATGGGCACGCTGGGCGGCAAGTGGCCGCACACGCTGAGCATCCAGCCCGGCGGCAGCGCACGTGCGGTGGAAGCCTCCGAGCGCATCCGCCTGCTGGCCAAGGTGCGCGAGTTCCGTGCCTTCCTCGAGAGCACGACCTTCGGCGCGCCGCTGGAGGAAGTGGCCGCGCTGGACAGCGAGGCCGCGCTGCAGCGCTGGCATGCCGCCGATCCGCAGCGCGGCGACCTGCGCCTGTTCCTGAGCATCGCCGCCGACCTCGGGCTCGAGTCGCTCGGCCGCGGCCCCGGCCGCACGCTGAGCTACGGCGCCTACCGCCAGCCCGACGGCGGCTTCGAGTTCGCCGCCGGGCTGTGGCGCGAGGCGCAGGGCAGCCTGGACAGCGTCGACCTCGACGCGATCCGCGAGGACGCGACCCATCGCCTGGCTGGCCGGCGACGACACCGCTGCACCCGCGCGACGGCCTCACCGAGCCGATGCTCGACAAGCCCGGCGGCTACAGCTGGAACAAGGCGCCGCGGCTGGCTGGCGAGGTGGTGGAGACCGGTGCGATCGCCCGCCAGCTGGCCAGCGGCCAGCCGCTGATCCGCGCCGCGGTAGCGCGATGCGGCGCGAACGTCGCGACGCGTGTGCTGGCCCGGCTGATCGAGCTGGCGCGAGTGCTGCCGATGGCCGAACGCTGGCTCGCCGCGCTGTCGCCGCGCGAGCCCTTCTTCCACGCCGAGCGGCTGCCCGCCGATGCCGACGGCGTCGGCCTGACCGAGGCCGCGCGCGGCGCGCTCGGGCACTGGGTCAGCGTGCGCCACGGCCGCATCGCGAACTATCAGATCGTCGCGCCGACCAGCTGGAACTTCTCGCCGCGCGACGCCGCCGGCACGCCCGGCGCGCTGGAGGCCGCCCTCGAAGGCGCGCCGGTGCGCGACGGCGAGGACACGCCGGTGGCGGTGCAGCACATCGTGCGCTCGTTCGACCCGTGCATGGTCTGCACGGTGCACTGATCGACACCATGAGCAGCCCTCGTCCGCCGCTGCACGGTTCCGGCCCGATCGAGGGCATGGACGATGCCGCCTGGGTCGACGTCATCGCCAAGATGGACGAGGTCTACTCGCAGCTGGTGCAGGACGAGATCGCGCTGGAGGAGAAGAACGCTCAGCTCGAGCAGTCGCAGCAGTTCATCTTCAGCCTGCTGTCGGCGATGAGCGACGTGCTGGTGGCCTGCGACGGCGCCGGCCGCATCGAGGAGACCAACGCCGCGCTGCGCGAACTGGTCGGGCGCAGCGAGGCCGAGCTGCGCGGCACGCCGCTGCAGGGCCTGCTGGCCGATGCGGCCAGCGTGCAGCGCATCGCCCAGGCGCTGGCCACCACGCCGCGCGGCGGCAGCACGATCGAGATCGATCTGCGCGACGCGCAGGGCCAGCCGGTGCCGGTGGACCTGAACATCACGCCGCGCTTCAACGCCGCCGGGCAGCGTGTCGGCCATGTCTTCGTCGGCCGGCCGCTGGGCGAGCTCAAGCGCGCCTACCACCAGCTGCGCGAGGCCCACGAGGCGCTCAAGCGCACCCAGCAGCAGTTGCTGCACTCGGAGAAGATGGCTTCGCTCGGCCGGCTGGTCGCCGGCGTCGCGCACGAGCTGAACAACCCGATCAGCTTCGTGCTCGGCAACGTGCACGCGCTGCAGCGCTACACCGAACGGCTGCGCGAGTACCTGGGTGCGATCCATGCGAAGGCCGGCGCCGACGAGCAGGCGGCACTGCGCGCGAAGCTGCGCATCGACCACCTGCTGTCCGACCTGCCCTCGCTGATGGAAGGCACGCTGGAAGGCGCGCGCCGCACCGCCGACATCGTGCAGGGCCTCAAGCGCTTCTCGGCGATGGACCGCGGCGAGCGCAGCGAGGTCGACCTCAACGGCGTGATCGAACGTGCGATCCACTGGGTGCGCAAGGGCACGGCGCCGTCGTTCGCGGTGCACTGGACGGCCGGCCCGCCCTGCACGATCCACGGCAACGCCGGGCAGTTGCTGCAGGTGGTGATGAACCTGGTGCAGAACGCCTACGACGCCGCGGCGACGCGCGAGCGCAGCGAGCCGGCGCTGTGGATCACGCTGGAGCGCGACGGCGACAATGCGCGGCTGCGGCTGCGCGACAACGGCCCGGGCATCGCCGCCGAGCACCTGTCGCGCATCTTCGACCCGTTCTTCACCACCAAGCCGGTCGGCAAGGGCACCGGCCTCGGGTTGTCGATCAGCTACGGCATCGTCGAGCAGCACGGCGGCCGGCTGAGCGCCGGCAACCATGCGCAGGGCGGTGCGGAGTTCGTGCTCGAGCTGCCGGTCGCGAGGTGATGTGCAACGGTCGCGGAGGAGCCGAAACGGCGGCGCGAGGGGCGAGCGCGCGGCGACGATGTCGGCCGCTCAGGCCCGTGGCGACGCGGTCACCGCGGCAAAGAACTCCGCCGGCGTGACCGTGCCGGCGTTCATGCGCACGAAGCCATCCATCGCCTCGCGCTGGCCGGCGATGGCGCCGAGCAACTGCTGCATCTCGGGCGGCGGCGGCGCAAGCGTCGCCAGCTGACAGGTCATCTCGTACATGGCCAGCGACGTCTCGTCACGCTCACGCGTCGCTGCCGCCATCGCGTCGTCCAGGCTGCGCCGGTTGGCGAATGCGTCGTCGAGCACGGCAGCGACCCGTTCGGCATCGGCGAAGGCATCGCTGATGCCCTGCGCGGTGATCGGGTCCTTGGTGTAGCCGGCGTCGCCGACCAGGACCCAGCCGGGCCCCCACGGCCGGCGGAAGAAGTTCTCGACCGACGCACCGGCGATCCGGCTCTCGCGCCGCGCGCCGGCAAGCCGTGCCGCAAAGGCCGGTGACAGCGCCAGCGTCGCGAGGTAGTGGCGCTCCAGATCGTCCTTGTTGGCCTCGAACTCGGCGCGCGGCCAGCCGGCAATGATCAGTGGTCTGGCCGTCGTGCGTCGGCGCGGCGGCGAAGCCACGCTGCGGCCGGACCGTGGTCTCGAACCGGCCGTGCATCGGCAGGCCGCTCCAGTAGGCGTAGTAGCCGCACAGCAGCGGCGGCCGCTCGTGATAGCGCGGCGGTTGCACGGCCGCCGCGACGGCTGAATTGCGGCCGTCGGCCCCGACGACGACCCGCGCCGTCTCGGTGACCGCCTGGCCTTGCAGTTCGTGGCCGCGCACGCCGACGACACGCCCGTCGTCCAGCACCAGCCCGTCGACGGCGAAGCCTTCACGCAGCGTCACGCCGGCCGCCACCGCGGCATCGACGAGCAGCTTGTCGAGCACGGTGCGACGCGGGCAGAAGGCCACCGGCGACGCGTCGGTGCCCGGTGTGCCTTCGATCGTCACCGGGCCGAAGTCGAAGGCGTAGGTATCGATGGATGGGCACCCGGTCGCCGCGAGCGCGTCGCGCAGGCCCCAGCGCGCCAGCGCCGTGACGCCGCGCGGGTGCACGATGTGCGTCGACACGGTGTCGCTCGGGAAGGTCGCGCGGTCGACCAGCAGCACGCGCCAGCCGCGGCGCGCGAGCAGCATCGCTGTGGGGGCGCCGGCGCAGCGCGCGCCGACGACGATGGCGTCCCAGTTCATCGTGTGGCTCCTCGGCAATCGATGCCCCTAGGCTAGTCACGCGGGGCGCCGGAGGGAATGCGCTGCCCGCGAAATGGCCTGTTTCCGGCATGGAAAGAGTGGCACGATGCACCGATGGATCGGCTGCAGGCGATGCAGGTGTTCGTCCGGGTGGCCCAGCACCTGGGTTTCGCGGCGGCGGCGCGCGAGCTGCAGTTGTCTGCCGCCGCTGTCACGAAGGCGGTCAACGCACTGGAGGCAGCGGTCGGCACACGGCTGCTCGACCGCACGACCCGACGCGTCGCGCTGACCGAGGCCGGGCGTGTCTATCTCGAACGGTGCATCGAGGCCCTGCAGGCGCTGGAGGATGCCGACGCGTCGCTCGCCGAGCTCTCCCGCCAGCCCGCTGGCACGCTGCGCCTGACCGCGCCGCTCGATTTCCGCGCGAGCCTGATGCCGGTGGTCGCCGATGTCATGGCGGAACATCCGGCGATGGGCATCGACCTGCGCCTTTCGAACCGCGTCGTCGACCTCGTCGAGGAGGGTGTGGACCTGGCCATTCGAGCGGCACATGCGCTGGACGGACGCTACGTCGCGCGCCAGATCGCGTGCACGCGGCTGGCGGTGTTCGGCGCGCCGGCGTACCTGCGCACGCACGGCCGGCCAGCCCATCCGAACGAGCTCGCGGCGCACCGCTTTCTCGTCTTCACCGAGCCGCGGCCGATGCTCGAGCTGCCCTTCCGCTGCGCCGGCGACGAATGCCGCGTGCGCTTCACACCGGCGATGCTGTGCAACGACGGCGACGCGATCCGCATCGCACTGCGCCGCGGCCTGGGGCTCGCGGTGATGCCGAGCTTCGTCGTCGCACCGGATCTCGTCGAGGGCGGCGTCGAGCCGCTGCTGCACGACTGGACGCTGCCGGCCTTCGGCGTGTTCGCCGTCTACCCGCACCGGCGCTTCGTGTCGCCGAAGGTGCGTGTCTTGCTCGACGCGCTGGCGGCGCACTTCGGCGACGGCACGACCGATCCGTGGTGGCCGCAAGACGCAGCGCGGCGAGCCGGGTCGGCGGCGCAGGATTGAGCGCCCCGGCGACGCTCTTGCCTCAGCTCTCCACCTTGATGTTGCCGTCCTTGACCACCTTGGCCCACTTGGCGGTCTCGGCGCGGATGAAGGAGGCGAACTTCTCGCGCGTGCCGCCGCCGTCCTCGGCGCCGTAGGTGTCGAGCTTCTCCTGCACATCGGCCATCGCGAGCACCTTGTTGACGTCCTCGTTCATCTTCTGCGCGATCGGCGTCGGCAGCTTGCCGGGGCCGACCAGGCCGTACCAGGTGGTCGCCTCGAAGCCGGGGTAGCCCTGCTCCTCCATCGTCGGCACGTTCGGGTGGCCCTTGGCACGCTTGGTGCGCGTCTGCGCGATCGCCACCACCTTGCCGTTCTTCACGTGCGGCGTGGCCGAGGTCATGGTCTCGAAGCAGTACTGGATCTGGCCGCCGATCAGGTCGGTCAGCGCCGGGCCGCTGCCCTTGTAGGGCACGTGGATCGCGTCGACCTTGGCGCGCAGCTTGAACATCTCCAGCGCAAGGTGCTGCGCCGATCCCTGGCCGGCCGAGCCGAAGCTGACCTGGCCCGGCCTGGCCTTGCACTGCGCGACGATGTCCTTCACCGTCTTCGCCTCGGCCGGGTGGGCGATCAGCAGGTTGGGCGTGACGCCGACCAGCACGATGGGCACGAAGTCGCGCTCGACGCTGTAGTTCATCTTCGGCTGCAGGCTGGGCGCCAGCGCATGGCTGTTGATGTGCGCCATCAGCAGCGTGGTGCCGTCGCTGGGCTGCTGGGCGACGTAGTCGGCGGCCAGCACGCCGGCGACGCCGGCCTTGGTCTCGACGATGACCTGCTGCTTCCACATCTCGGTCAGCTTGGTCGCCACCACGCGCGCCAGCGCATCGGTGCCGCCGCCGGGCGGGAATCCGACGACGATGCGGATCGGGCCGCTGGGCCACATCTGCGCGAACACGCGCGGCACGGCCAGCGTGGTGGCCGCACCGGCCGTGGCTTTCAGGATCGAACGGCGTTGCATGGTCTTGTCTCCGGGGTCGTGGTTCGAGGGGATCAGGCGGCGGCGCGCAGCGGCGGCTGCTGCGGATGCGCGGCGAAGTACTCCATTGCCGCCAGCACACCGCTGCCGGCGATCGGCACGCCCGCCAGCTTGAAGCCCATCTCGACGCCGGCCAGCGCGGCCATCAGCGTCAGGTCGTTGCAGTCGCCGAGGTGGCCGATGCGGAACATGCGGCCCTTGACCCGGCCCAGCCCGGTGCCCAGCGAGAGGTCGAAACGTTCGTGGATCAGCTTGCGGATCGCGTCGGCGTCGATGCCGACCGGGGTGATCACGCCGGTCAGCACTGGCGAGAACACGCTGGCGTCGGCACACTGGATCGGCAGCCCCCAGGCACGCACCGCGCCGCGCACGCCCTCGGCCCAGCGCTGGTGGCGCGCGAACACCGCGTCCAGGCCCTGCTCGAGGATCATGTCCAGCGCTTCCGACAGGCCGTAGAGCAGGTTGGTGTTGGGCGTGTAGGGCCAGTAGCCCTAGGCTTGTTCATCTCGACGATCTCGTCCCAGGCCCAGAAGCTGCGCGGCAGCTTCGCGGTCTTGTTCGCCTCCAGCGCCTTCGGCGAGACGGCGTTGAAGCTGATGCCCGGCGGCAGCATCAGGCCCTTCTGCGAGCCGCTGATGGTGACGTCGACGCCCCACTCGTCGTGGCGGTAGTCGGCGCTGGCCAGGCCGGAGATGGTGTCGACCAGCAGCAGCGCCGGGTGGCCGGCGGCATCGATGGCGCGGCGCACCGCGGCGATGTCGCTGGTCACGCCGGTCGAGGTCTCGTTGTGCACCACGCACACCGCCTTGATCGTGTGGCCGGTGTCGGCGCGCAGCCGCGCTTCGATCATGTCGGCCTGCACGCCCTTGCGCCAGCTCCACGGCAGGCCGGTGGCCGCGTCGGTGCCGGGCAGCGCGAGGAACTCCGGCTTCAGGCCGAGGCGCTCGGCGAGCTTCTTCCACAGCGAGGCGAAATGGCCGGTCTCGTACATCAGCACGGCATCGCCGGGGCTCAGCGTGTTGGCCAGTGCCGCCTCCCAGGCGCCGGTGCCCGAGGCCGGGTAGATCACCACCGGGTGCTTGGTCCGGAAGATCTGCTGGATGCCGGCCAGCACCTTCAGGCCGAGGCGACCGAATTCGGGGCCGCGGTGGTCGATGGTGGGCAGGCTCATGGCCCGCAGGATGCGGTCGGGCACCGGGCTGGGCCCGGGGATCTGCAGGAAATGGCGGCCGCTGGGATGCTGGTCGAGAGGGATCATGCGTGGCTCCTGAATGCCTCAAGTTTTGCATACAAAATTCATTTGTCAAGCGATCTTGCCCTATACTTCGTTTGCCGACTCGCAGAAATCTGCATACCAAACCATGGCCGAGATCATCTCCATTCCCCGCCAGGTGCTCCACCAGGAGGTCGCGGTGCGGCTGCGCCAGCGCATCGTCGAAGGCCAGCTGAGCCCCGGCGCCAAGCTCAACGAACGTGAGCTGGCCGAGTTGCTGAACGTCTCGCGCACGCCGCTGCGCGAGGCCATCAAGATGCTCGCCGCCGAGGGGCTGGTGGAGCTGCTGCCGAACCGCGGCGCGGCGGTGGCGCAGATGTCCGAGCAGGACGTGATCGACACCTTCGAGGTGATCGCCGGGCTGGAGGGGCAGTCGGGCGAACTGGCCGCGCAGCGCATAGTCGCGGCCGAGCTGGCCGAGATCCGCGCGCTGCACTACGAGATGATGGCCGCCTGGACACGCCGCGACCTGCCGACCTACTACCGCCTCAACGCGCAGATCCACACGCTGATCAACGCCGCGGCGCGCAACCCGGTGCTGACGCAGACCTGGCGCAACGTCAACGCGCGGCTGCAGGCGCTGCGCTTCCGCAGCAACTTCGACGAGGCAAAGTGGAAGCGCGCCGTGAAGGAACACGAGCGCATGGTGGAGCTGCTCGCCACGCGTGACGCCGCGGGGCTGCGCGCCTTGCTGATCGAACACCTGATGCACAAGCGTGATGCCGTGCTCGAGCTGATGAAGAAGGGCCAGCTGCATGCCGGCGGAAAGGCCAGCGCATGAACGCCCCGCTGCCTGCCGCCGCCACCGCCCGCGCCGCGCGGGCCGACAGCGCCGAACTCGCGCGTCGCCTCGCGAAGCAGACCGAGGGCGAGGTGCATTTCGACGTCGCCTCGCGCGGGCGCTATGCCACCGACGCATCGATCTACCAGCAGATGCCGATCGGCGTGTTCGTGCCGAAGACGCCGCGCGATGTCGGCATCGCGCTGCAGATCGCCCGCGAGATGGGCGCGCCGGTGCTGCCCCGCGGTGGCGGCACCTCGCAGTGCGGCCAGACCACCGGCGCGGCGCTGGTGATCGACTTCAGCAAGCACCTGCGCCGGGTGCTCTCCGTCGATGCGGATGGGCGCCACGCCGAGGTCGAACCCGGCCTGGTGCTCGACCACCTGAACGCACAGCTGAAGCCGCACGGCCTGTGGTACCCGGTGGACGTCTCGACCAGTGCGCAGGCCACGTTGGGCGGCATGGCCGGCAACAACTCCTGCGGCAGCCGCAGCATCGCCTACGGCAACATGGTGCACAACGTCGAGCGCATCGCCGCCTGGATGGCCGACGGCAGCGAGCTCGACTTCGGCCCGCTGGCCACGCTGGGCACGAAGGAGCGCGAGATCGCCGAGCTCGTGCACGGCCTTGCCCTGCGGCTGGCGCCCGAGATCGACGAACACTGGCCGACGGTGATGCGGCGCGTCGCGGGCTACAACCTCGACATCTTCCGGCCGCGCAGCGAGCGGCCCTACACCGCCGACGGCAGCGTCAACCTGGCGCACCTGCTGGTCGGCGCCGAGGGCACGCTGGCGATGACGAAGACGCTGACGCTGCAGCTCGCGCCGCTGCCGCGGGCCAAGGTGCTGGGCGTGATCAACTTCGCCAGCTTCCACACCGCGATGGACTCGGCACAGCACATCGTCAAGCTGGGTCCGAGCGCGGTCGAGCTGGTCGACCGCACGATGATCGAGCTGGCACGTGCCAACCCGGCGTTCCGGCCGGTGATCGAGACGGCGCTGATCGGCGCGCCGGACGCGATCCTGCTGGTCGAGTTCAGCGGCGAGCAGCGTGCGCCGCTGCTGAAGCAGCTGCAGTCGCTGGTCGAGCTGATGGCCGACCTGGGCCTGCCCGGCAGCGTGGTCGAGATGCCCGACGAGGCGCCGCAGAAGGCGCTGTGGGAGGTGCGCAAGGCCGGGCTGAACATCATGATGAGCCTGAAGGGCGACGGCAAGCCGGTCAGCTTCATCGAGGACTGCGCGGTGCCGCTGGTGCACCTGGCCGAGTACACCGACGCGCTGACCGAGGTGTTCGCGAAGCACGGCTCGCGTGGCACCTGGTACGCCCACGCGTCGGTGGGCACGCTGCACGTGCGGCCCATCCTGGACATGCGCCGCGACGGCGCGGCCAAGATGCGCGCCATCGCCGAGGAGGCCGCCGCGCTGGTGCGAAAGTACAAGGGCGCCTACAGCGGCGAGCATGGCGACGGCCTGTGCCGCGGCGAGTGGATCCGCTGGCAGTTCGGCGCGAAGATCGACGACGCCTTCCGCGCCATCAAGCAAGAGCTCGACCCCGGCAACCTGTTCAACCCGGGCAAGATCGTCGACCCGCCGAAGATGGACGAAACTCGGCTGTTCCGCTTTCCGCCGACGTACGGGACCATCCCGCTGACGCCGGTGCTCGACTGGTCGGCGTGGGACGTGCAGAACGATCCCGTCACCGAAGCGACCACCGCGCCCGGCAGCGGCGGCGACAACACCGGTGGCCTGGCCAAGGCCGTCGAGATGTGCAACAACAACGGCCACTGCCGCAAGTTCGACGCCGGCACGATGTGCCCGAGCTACCGCATCACGCGCGACGAGCAGCACCTGACGCGCGGCCGCGCCAACACGCTGCGGCTGGCGCTGTCGGGCCAGCTCGGCAGCGAATCGCTCGACGGCGAAGCCGTGAAGGCGGCGCTGGACCTGTGCGTCTCGTGCAAGGGCTGCAAGCGCGACTGCCCGACCGGCGTCGACATGGCGCGTTTCAAGGTCGAGGCCACTGCCGCCTACAAGGCCCGTCACGGCCACACGCTGCGCGACCGCCTGATCGCCCACCTGCCGCGTTATGCCCGCTGGGCCAGCATGCTGCCCTGGCTGTTCAACCTGCGCGACCGCGTGCCGCTGCTGGCGCGCTGGAGCGAGGCTGCGATCGGCTTCGCGGCCGCGCGCAGCCTGCCGCGCTGGCGGCGCGACACCGTCCGACAGGTGGCACCGCAACTCGGCCTGGCCGACGCCGCGCAGGCGCTCGCCTCGACGAAGGCGGTGGTGCTGTGGGTCGACACCTTCAACGGCCACTTCGAGACCGAGAACGCCCGCGACGCGGTGCGCGTGCTGCAGGCCGCCGGCTACACGGTGCACGTGCCGGGCCTGGCGGGCGAGCCGCTGTGCTGCGGCCGCACCTACCTGGCCACCGGCATGGCCGAGCGTGCCAAGGCCAGTGCCGGCGCGCTGCTGGCAGCGCTGGCGCCATTCGCACAACGTGGCATCGCCATCGTCGGGCTGGAACCGTCGTGCCTGCTGTCGCTGCGCGACGAGGTGCTGGGCATGGGGCTGGGCGACGCCGCGAAGACGGTGGCCGCCCAGGCGCTGACCTTCGAGGAGTTCCTCGCCCGCGAGGCGCAGGCCGGCCGCTTCGCGCCGGCGCTGTTGCCGGTGACCAGGCCGATCAAGGTCCATGGGCACTGCCACCAGAAGGCCTTCGGCGTGGTGCAGCCGGTGCTCGAGGTGCTGAAGCTGATTCCCGGTGCGAAGCCGGAGCTGATCGAGTCGTCGTGCTGCGGCATGGCCGGCAGCTTCGGCTACGAGGCCGAGCACCATGCCGCGTCGCTGCAGATGGCCGAGCTGTCGCTGCTGCCGGCCGTGCGCGCGGCGGGCGAGGCCTGGATCGTCGCCGACGGCGCCAGTTGCCGGCACCAGATCGCCGACGGCGCGCAGCGCGAGGCGATGCACGTGGCGCGTGTCCTGGCCGCCCATCTGGGTTGACAGGGATCACCACGACCCCTGATCACCTGGGGTTTACGTAGTTTCCGCCATGCCCTGCCGGCGGGGCCTGCCCACAATCGCGCCATCTCACACCGCCCTCTCGAAAGGACGATCCCATGAAGCGCCTGCTGACGGCCCTGCTGGCCACCCTGTCCGCCACCGTGGCCCTGGCCGAGTACCCGGACAAGCCGATCACCATCGTCGTGCCCTTCGCGGCCGGTGGCCCGACCGACAAGGTGGCGCGCGACCTCGGCGTGGCGCTGGGCGCGCAGCTCAAGCAGACGGTGATCATCGAGAACGTCGGCGGCGCGGGTGGCACGCTGGGCGCAGGCAAGGTCGCCAAGGCGGCGCCGGACGGCTACACGCTGCTGCTGCACCACATCGGCATGGCGACCTCGCCGGCGCTGTACCGCAAGATGCCCTACGAGACGCTGACCGACTTCGAGTACCTCGGCATGGTCAACGAAGTGCCGATGACGCTGATCGGCCGCCCGACGCTGCCGGCCGCCAACTACGCCGAACTGGTCAAGTGGCTGGAGGCCAACAAGGGCAAGATCAACCTCGCCAACGCCGGCCTGGGCGCCGCCTCGCACCTGTGCGGCCTGCTGTTCCAGCAGAGCCTGAAGATCGACATGACCACCGTGCCCTACAAGGGCACCGGCCCGGCGATGACCGACCTGCTCGGCGGCCAGGTCGACATCATGTGCGACCAGACCACCAACACCTCGAGCCAGATCGAGGGCGGCAAGGTCAAGGCCTATGCGGTGACGACGACCGCGCCGCTGCACACGCCGGCGCTGGCCAAGCTGCCGACGCTGGACAGCCAGGGCCTGAAGGGCTTCAACGTGACCATCTGGCACGCGATGTACGCGCCGAAGGGCACGCCGGCCGCGGCGCTGGAGAAGGTCAACAAGGCGCTGCAGGCCTCGCTGAAGGACGCCGACTTCATCAAGAAGCAGGAAGCGCTGGGCGCGGTGGTGATCACCGACGCGCGCCTGACCCCGGCCGAGCACAAGAAGTTCGTCACCGCCGAGATCAACAAGTGGGGCCCGGTCATCAAGGCGGCGGGGCAGTACGCCGACTGAGCATCGCGCAGCGATTCGACAGGGCCGCCTCGTGCGGCCCTTCTTCGTTCAGCCGCGCAGCGTGATCGGGATGGTCACCGGCCCGTCGTTGACCAGATGCACCTGCATGTCGGCGCCGAACTCGCCGCACGCGACCTGCGGGTGCGAGGCCCGCGCGGTGGCCAGCACATGTTCGTAGAGACGCCGGCCCAGTTCGGGCGCAGCAGCCCCGGTGAAGCTCGGCCGGTTGCCGCCGCTGACATCGGCCGCGAGCGTGAACTGGCTGACCACCAGCAGGCCGCCGCCGACGTCGGCGACGCTGCGGTTCATCTTGCCGGCCTCGTCGGCGAAGATGCGCAGCTTGAGCACCTTGGCGACCAGCTTGTCGGCGATCGCCTCGCTGTCGGCCGGCTCGGCGCAGACCAGCATCAGCAGGCCCGGGCCGATGGCACCGGTGACATGCCCCGCCACCTCGACGCGCGCCGCGGCGACACGCTGCAGGACGGCGATCACACCAGGTCCTTGGGATCGTCGAAGTGCGCCTCGACGTCCATCGGCAGCAACTGGATCGACGCGCGCAGGCCCGGCACCGCGCTCATCAGCGCCTGCTCCACGCTCGTGCGCAGTGCGGCGGCGCGGCCCAGCGTCCAGCCGGCCGGCATGTGCATGTGCACGTCGACGAATCGCCGCTGGCCGGCGCGGCGCGTGACGATGTGGTCGAAGCGGATCGTGTGGTGCGAGAACTGCGCCAGCGTCGCGTCGATCTGCGTGCGCACGTCGGGCTCGACGGCCTTGTCCATCAGCCCGTCGACCGAACGCCAGGCCAGGTGCGCGCCTTCGCGCAGGATGTTCAGCGCCACGCCGATGGCGAGCACCGGGTCGAGCCACAGCCAGCCGGTCACCGGCACCAGCAGCAGGCCGATCACCACGCCGGCCGAGGTGTAGACGTCGGTGAACAGGTGGCGCGCATCGGCCTCCAGCGCGATCGAACGCTGCTCGCGCGAGGCAACCAGCATGCGCCAGGCGAGCAACCCGTTGAGCGCCGAGCTCGCCACCGACAGCGCGATGCCCCAGCCGAGCTGCTCGAGCGGCTGCGGGTTCGCGAAGCGGCCGGCAGCGGCCCAGATGATGGCCACGGCGGCACCGACGATCAGCAGGCCTTCGAAGCCGCTGGAGAAGTACTCGGCCTTGGTGTGGCCGAAGGGATGGTCGTCGTCGGCCGGCCGTTCGGCGATCGTCACCATCAGCACGGCGAACAGCGCCGATGCGAGGTTGACGAAGGACTCCATCGCATCGGACAGCAGGCCCACCGAGCCGGTGACCCACCACGCGCCGGTCTTCATCGCGATGGTGGCCAGCGCGGCCACCACCGAGAGCTTGAGCAGCGTCTTCGCCTGCACGGCCGCTCAGGCCAGCGTCACGCGCGCGAACTTGCGCTTGCCGACCTGCACGACGTAGCTGCCGCGCTCGAGCTTCAGAGCCTTGTCGCTGACCACCGCGCCGTCGATGCGCACGCCACCGCCGTCGACCAGGCGCAGCGCCTCGCTGCTCGACGGCGCCAGGTTGGCCTGCCTGAGCAGCGCACCGATGCCCAGCGGCGCGCCGCCGAGCGACACCTCGGGAATCTGGTCCGGAATGCCGCCGCGCGCGCGATTGGCGAAGTCGGCCTCGGCCGCGTCGGCCGCCGCCGCGCTGTGGAATCGTGTGGTGATCTCCTTGGCGAGCATCACCTTGGCGTCCTTCGGGTTGCGCCCGCCCTCGACCTCGGCCTTCAGCGCCGCGATCTCGGCCTCGCTGCGGAAGCTCAGCAGGGTGAAGTACTTCCACATCAGCGTGTCGCTGATCGACAGCAGCTTGGCGAACATGTCGTTCGCCGGTTCGGCGATGCCGATGTAGTTGCCCTTGCTCTTGGACATCTTCTCGACGCCGTCCAGGCCCTCGAGCAGCGGCATGGTCAGGATGCACTGCGGCTCCTGACCGTACTCGCCCTGCAGCGCGCGGCCGACCAGCAGGTTGAACTTCTGGTCGGTGCCGCCGAGCTCGAGATCGCTCTTCAGCGCCACCGAGTCATAGCCCTGCATCAGCGGGTAGAGGAACTCGTGCACGCTGATCGGCGTGCCGGCCTTGAAGCGCTCGGCGAAATCGTTGCGCTCCATCATGCGCGCCACGGTGTACTTCGCAGCAAGCTGGATCATGCCGCGCGCTCCGAGCGGGTCGCTCCATTCGGAGTTGTAGCGGATCTCGGTCTTGTCCGGGTCGAGTACCAGGCTGGCCTGGCGGTAGTAGGTCTGCGCGTTGGCCTCGATCTGCTCGCGCGTCAGCGGCGGGCGCGTGGTGTTGCGGCCGGACGGGTCGCCGATCATCGAGGTGAAGTCGCCGATCAGGAAGATGACCTGGTGGCCGAGGTCCTGCAGCTGGCGCATCTTGTTGAGCACCACCGTGTGGCCGACGTGGATGTCGGGCGCGGTCGGGTCCAGGCCCAGCTTGATGCGCAGTGGCACACCGGTTGCTTCTGAACGGGCGAGCTTGGTGAGCCAGTCGGCTTCGGGTAACAGTTCGTCGCAACCCCGCTTCGAGACCTGCATCGCGTGCAGAACACGGTCGGTCACCGGGTAGGAAGGGCTCGCGGAGGGCTGGGACATGGGGCGCGGGCTGAGGGCGGTATGGGGTTTTACGAAGGTCGGCTCGGGGGAGCGCTCGGTATACTGCGCCGTGACTTTCTTCACACCCCGAACGGCCGGCTGAGCTCCGGCGGGCGCCACGGATTCTAGTGGACGCCCCACCTGCAACCTGGATGGATTCGAGCGCTCGCGTTCGGCAAGAACTGAATTGAAATCGTTGGGACAACTGGAACGCGCCACCGAGGCGACGCTGGCGCGAGGCAACCGCTTCGTTCATACTCACCCGCGCACGCTGGCCACGGTCGTGGCACTGGCGCTTGCCGGATTCGGCGCCGCCGCCTACGGCATCGCGCAGAGCGCGCCCGATGCCTCGGACCTGCCGCGTCGCGTGGTGACGGAAATCGTCAGCCCGGATGACGTTCCGTCGCAGCTGGAAGCCCTGGCCGGTCACACGCTGAGCCTGTATCGCGCCGAGACCACCCGCGCCGGCGACAGCGCCGAATCACTGCTGGCACGCCTGGGCGTGAACGACCTCGAAGCGGCCGCCTTCCTGCGCCGCGATCCGCGCGCCCGCAAGCTGTTCGAAGGCCGAGCCGGCAAGCTGGTGCGCGCCGCCGCGACGCCCGGCGGCGCCCTGGTCGAGCTGACCGCCCGCTACGCGCCAGCCGACAGCAGCCTCGCCGCCACGCACTTCGACCGTCTGTCCGTCACGCGCGCCGACGGCCGCCTGAACGCACTGATCGAGACGGCGCCACTGGCCACCAGCGTGCGGCTGGGCAGCGGCACGATCCGCAGCTCGCTGTTCGCGGCGACTGACGAGTCGGCCATTCCCGACGCCGTCGCCGTGCAGATGGCCGAGGCCTTCTCGGTGGACATCGACTTCCACCGCGAGCTGCGCAAGGGCGACACCTTCTCGGTGGTCTACGAGACCCTGACCGCCGACGGCGAGCCCATCACCTGGAACAACGCCGCCGGCCGCATGGTGGCAGCGGAGTTCGTCAACAAGGGCCAGGCGCATTCGGCCGTCTGGTTCAAGGACGACGACGGTCACGCCGGCTTCTACGACCTCGACGGCAGGAGCAAGCGCCGCGCCTTCCTGGCCAGCCCGATGGAGTTCTCGCGGGTCACGTCGGGCTTCGCGATGCGCATGCACCCGATCCTCAACCAGTGGCGTGCCCACAAGGGCGTCGACTACGGCGCGCCCACCGGCACGCCGGTGCGCTCGGTGGCACGCGGCGCGGTGACCTTTGCCGGTGTGCAGAACGGCTACGGCAACGTGGTCGAGATCGAGCACGGCAACGGCCGCTCGACGGTCTATGCCCACCTGAGCCGCATCGACGTGCGCAAGGGCCAGCGCATCGAGCAGGGTGACCGAGTCGGCGCCGTCGGCTCGACCGGCTGGGCCACCGGCCCGCACCTGCACTTCGAGTTCAAGCTCAACGGCGCGCAGCAGAACCCGGTGGCGATGGCCAAGTCGTCCGAGGCGATCGAGCTCAGCGCCGCGGGCAAGCAGCGCTTCGCCGGCGTCGCGCCGCAGATGCGCAGCCAGCTCGATGCGGCCCTGACGGTCGCTGCCAACCTGGCCGAGTGACGGCCGCGCCGCAGGCTCGGCGCAGCCCCTGACCATGTCGGACCTCTGCATCGGCCTGATGTCCGGCACCTCGCTGGACGGCGTCGATGGTGTGCTGGTCGAGTGGCTTCCGGGCGACTGCCATCGCTTCAGTGTGCTGGCGCATTGCCATCTCGGCTTCGATGCCGCACTCGCCGACGAACTGCTGGCCCTGAACCGCAGCGGCAGCGACGAACTGCACCGCGCCGCGCTGGCCGGCAACGCCGTGGCCCGACGCTACGCCGACGTGGTCGCGCAACTCCTGGCCCGAAGCGGACGCGCGGCCGCCGAGGTGTCGGCCATCGGCGCCCATGGCCAGACGGTGCGCCATCGGCCGGGGCAGTTCGACGGCACCGGCTACACGCTGCAGCTGAACAACCCTGCGCTGCTGGCCGAGCTGAGCGGCATCGCCGTGGTCGCCGACCTGCGCAGCCGCGACGTGGCGGCCGGCGGCCAGGGCGCGCCGCTGGTACCGGCGTTTCACCGTGCCGCCTTCGGGCGCGCCGGCGAGGCACTCGCCGTGCTCAACCTGGGTGGCATCGGCAACCTGACGCTGCTCGGCGCCGACGACGCCGTGCTCGGCTTCGACTGCGGCCCCGGGAACGCCCTGCTCGACCTGTGGGTGCGCCGCCATCGTGGCCAGGCCTTCGACGCCGACGGCCGCTGGGCGGCGAGCGGGCGAGTGCATGCGGCCCTGCTGGCAGCGCTGCAGTCGGATCCGTACTTCGCGCTGCCGCCCCCGAAGAGCACCGGCCGCGATCTGTTCCACGCTGAGTGGCTGGACCAGCATCTTGCCGCCCTGCCCGGCGTTGCCTCGGCCGATGTGCAGGCCAGCCTGGCCGAACTGAGCGCCTGGGCGGCGGCACGTGATCTGCAGCGTCATGCGCCGCAGACGCGCGAGTTGCTGGTGTGCGGCGGCGGTGCCTTCAACAAGCACCTGATGGAACGCCTGGCGCTGCTGCTGCCTGGCGTGCGTGTGTGCTCGACCGCCGAGTGCGGCCTGCCGCCCGACCAGGTCGAGGCCTGCGCCTTCGCCTGGCTGGCACGTGCCTTCCTGCGCCGCGAGCCGGGCAACCTGCCCTCGGTCACCGGTGCGCGCGGACTGCGCGTGCTCGGCGCCTTCTTCCCGGCCTGAAACGACGAAGGCCGCCCGAAGGCGGCCTTGGCGCGGAGACGGAAGCCGTCAGGCCGAGAAGCTCGAGCCGCAGCCGCAGGTGGTCGTCGCGTTCGGGTTCTTGATCACGAACTGGGCGCCTTGCAGGTCGTCCTTGTAGTCGATCTCGGCACCGACCAGGTACTGCAGGCTCATCGCGTCGATCAGCAGCGTGACGCCGTTCTTCGTCATCTGCGTGTCGTCTTCGTTGACCACTTCGTCGAAGGTGAAGCCGTACTGGAAGCCGGAGCAGCCGCCGCCTTGCACGAAGACACGCAGCTTCAGGTCGGGGTTGCCTTCCTCGTCGACCAGTTCCTTGACCTTGCCGGCGGCGCTGTCGGTGAAGATGATCGGCGCCGGCGGCTCGTCGCCCGCGCTCTGGGTCTGGATGTTGTCGGCCACTGCGCTCATCGCTTGCTCCTGCGGCACCTCGCCACGAGCCGTATTGTCACAGATTGGCAGCGGCCAGCTTCAAGGATGGTTTCTCGTCGGCCTTCAGCGGGCGGAGTTCACCGTCGATCGTGGCGCCCTGGTGCATTTCCAGCACCTCGTAGCGCACGTCGCCGGTGATCTGCGCCTTCGGCTGCAGTTCGAGCAGGCTGCTCGAGTGAATCGGGCCGACCACGGTGCCGTTGATGATCACGTGCCCGGCGATGACCTTGCCGGTGACACGGGCCTTCTCGCTGATCACCAGGATGCTGTAGCCCTCGCCGTCGGAGATGACGTCGCCGACGACCTCGCCGTCGATGCGCAGGCCATCGGCGAACCGGAGTTCACCGGTGATGACCGTGCCCTCGCCGATCAGCGTGCGGATCGGCGGCTGCTTCTGCTTTCCGAACATGTGGATTCCTCCGGGCTCACGATGCGATGCGCCACAAGTGCTCACATCTGGACCGAATGCGTCGCAAGAACCGCGCCGCGACCGTCTGTGACCTTTACTGTCACCGTCTTGACCAGCGCCTGTGGCGGATGGTCGATCAATCCCTCGATGCGCCGGTACTGTCGCACCTGCAGCGCCTGTGCGCCACCGGGCTGCGCCTGAGTCCAGGCCTTGCCGTCCAGCGTGCCGGCCAGCGTCACCTCGTAGCGACCGGAGAACTCCGGGCGGGCCTTGCCGGGCTGCATCAGCAGCAACTGGTAGCGCAACTGCCCCGGAGAGACCGCCTCGGCCTGCAGGCCGCGGATGCTCAGCGCGGCCTCACCGCCGGCAGAAGGCAGCAGACGCTCGAAGAAGCCGAGGTCGTTCTTCAGCGCCAGGTTCTCGGCCTCGGTCTGCTTGAGCTGCTGCGCCAGCCGCTCCTGCGCCGTGCGCTCGGTCTTCAGCAGGCTGTCGGCGGTGTTGGCGATCGACAGCGCCTTCTCGCGCTCCTCGCGCAACTGCAGCACCTCGACACGCAGCCGCACCAGTTCTTCCCTGGCCGAGCTGTCGACCCCGGCGAGGCCCTTGCCGGTCTCGTAGGCCCACATCGCCAGCGCCGCGGAGAAGCCGAGCGCCAGCGCGGCCACCGCCCAGCGCAGCGGCCAGGGCAGGTGGCTGCGCACGATCATGCGCGGGGCGCTGACCGAGAGCCGGCGGCGGAACAGTTTCCAACGCATCGCGTCTGCTCGTATCGGTTGGTAAGTCGGCACCGGAAACGAAAGAGGCCGCACAGTGGCGGCCTCGTTCGAGGGGTGGCGCGTGACGCTGCCTCAGCGCTTGCTGAACTGCTTCCGGCGGCGGGCGCCGTGCAGACCGACCTTCTTGCGCTCGACCTCGCGCGCATCGCGCGTCACGAAGCCGGCACGGCTCAGTTCGGACTTCAGCGCCGCGTCGTAGTCGATCAGCGCGCGGGTAATGCCGTGGCGCACTGCGCCGGCCTGGCCGGACTCGCCGCCGCCGTGCACGTTCACCTTGACGTCGAAGGCGGCGTCGTTCGCGGTCAGCACCAGCGGCTGCTTGACGACCATGATCGAGGTCTGGCGGCCGAAGTACTGCTCGACCGGACGACCGTTGACCGTGATCTGGCCGGTGCCCTTCTTCATGAAGACACGAGCGACCGACGACTTGCGGCGGCCGGTGCCGTAGTTCCAATTACCGATCATCACCGCTCCTTAGATTTCCAGCGCCTTGGGCTGCTGGGCGGTGTGCGGATGCGTGGCACCGGCATACACCTTCAGCTTCTTGACCATCGCGTAGCCGAGGGGGCCCTTGGGAAGCATGCCCTTGACCGCCTTCTCGAGCGCGCGCCCGGGATGCTTCGCCTGCATGTCCTTGAACTTGGTGCCGTAGATGCCGCCCGGGAAGCCCGAATGGCGGTAGTACACCTTGTCGTTGGCCTTGTTGCCGGTCACCCGGATCTTGTCGGCATTGACGACGACGATGAAGTCACCGGTATCGACGTGAGGCGTGTAAATGGCCTTGTGCTTGCCGCGCAGGCGGAGGGCGACTTCACTGGCCACCCGTCCGAGGACCTTGTCGGTCGCGTCAATCACAAACCACTCATGCGTCACCTCGGCCGGCTTGGCGCTGAAGGTTTTCATGATCAGTGGAGGTTTCTTGGTCAAGACCCGGCGCCCCGAAGGGCGATGTCCGGCAAGGCTCCGCTTCTGTCGATGGCGGACTCTCGTCGACACTGCCTGCCATGCAGCAGGCCCTTTCCACAGGGTCGATTGCGGAAAAGCCTGCGATTCTAGCAGCAGACAGCGAAGCGCACTGCAATGTCTGTCCGGCCTTGCCCCTTTCCTTGGACTGCAGTCTCTAAGCGATTCAGCTAGACTAGGGTTAACCCTAGATCAAGGAGGCCCCACATGGCCCTTGCCGACGACCCCCGGCGACCTGCCGGTGCACCCGCAGCCGATGACCCTTCGGCTCGTTGGGCCTGGGTGCCGATCCGTTCCCTCGGGCCGCGGCACCGCGACCGCATCGCCGCCCATCTCATCGCGCTGGACGAGAGCGACCGCTACCTGCGATTCGGCTACCCGGCAACCGACGCGCAGATCTCGCGCTACGTCGACATGCTCGACTTCGACCAGGACGAGGTGTTCGGCATCTTCAACCGCCGGCTCGAGTTGATCGCGATGGCGCACCTGGCCCATCCGTCGACCTCGGCCGATCCCGCCCGCGGCACGATGGCCGAGTTCGGCGTGTCGGTGCTGCGCAAAGCCCGCGGTCGCGGCTTCGGCGCTCGGCTGTTCGAGCATGCGGTGTTGCATGCGCGCAACCGCGGCGTGCAGATGTTGTTCATCCACGCGCTGAGCGAAAACACCGCGATGCTGAAGATCGCACGCAACGCCGGTGCGACGGTGGAACGCGACGGCCCCGAGTCGGACGCCTGGCTGCGCCTGCCGCCGGACACCTTTGCCTCCCACGTCGAGGAGATGATGGGCGAGCAGGCGGCGGAATTCGACTACCAGATCAAGCGACACGCGAGCCACGTCCAGCAGATTCTCGAGGCCATCTCGGAAGTCAAGGCTCACATCTCCAAGTCGCATCACATCGCCGGCGAATAGTCGCCGCTCCCCGCGTTGCGGTGGAGCCCGGCCCTGAGGTCGGGGATCAAGGCGGGGCGTGCCGCAACCGTAACATCCGGTACATTGGGCGCTCGCGACCGACCTGCAGCGTCAGGTCCGTGAACCGTCGAACCGGACCTGTGGACATGCCGACCTCGCCTCTCATCGTTGCGCTGGCCGCCCTTGCGGGTGCGGTGATCGCATCCATGCTGTGGCTCTGGTGGGCACGCCGACCGGCCAAGCCGGCGCCGCTGCCGACCGACTGGTCGCTCACGGCGCGGCCGGTGTTCTCCACCGACGAGCGGCGCGTCTACCGCCTGCTGCGCGAGGCGCTGCCCCACCACATCGTGCTGTCCAAGCTGCCGCTGGTGCGCTTCAGCCAGCCGGTCGATCCGTCGCGCGTGCGCTTCTGGTACGACCTGCTCGGTGGCGTGCACGTGACTTTCGCCGTCTGCAGCGCCAACGGCCGCGTGCTCGCCGCCATCGACCTCGACAACGACCGCGGCAACTCCCGCCGCGTGCTGCAGATCAAGCAGGCCGTGCTCGGCGCCTGCCGCGTCCGCTACCTGCGCTGCCCGGTGGAGAACCTGCCCTCGGTGGCCGAACTGCAGTTGCTGGTGCCGCAGGCCGGTGCCAACGCGCGCGGCCCGCAGGCGGCGGTGACGCCGCCGCACACGCTGCACCAGGCGCGCGACACGCTGGCCAGCACGGTGGCCAACCGGCGCGCCGAGCGCACCGCGCTGTGGCAGGACTCGTCGCTATTCCAGGATTCGTTCTTCGCGCCGGACACCCGCACTGAAGGTTCCGGCCACAGCGAGTTCGGCAGCCTCGGCATTTCCGGCTCCCCGCGCACGCGCCCTGGCTCGCTCGACAGCGGCCATGGCGGCCTGGGCGACGGCTCGCGCGACGACATCGGTGGCGTGGTGATCGACTCGTCGCGCTACTCGCCCAACCCGAACCGCTGAAGGCGCCGCGTACGATGCGGGCATGAACCCGCCTCGCGACCTCCAGGACACTCCCTACGCCGGGCTCGCCCCGGAGGTCGTTCTCGACGCGCTCGACGCCGTCGGCCTGCGTGGTGACGGCCGGCTGATCCAGCTGAACTCCTACGAGAACCGTGTCTTCCAGGTGTTCCTGGAAGACGGCCGCGTCGTGGTGGCCAAGTTCTACCGGCCCGGCCGCTGGAGCGATGCGCAGATCCTCGAGGAGCACGACTTCGCCGCCGAACTCGCCGCCCACGAGGTACCGCTGGCCGCGCCCTGGCCGTTGACGCACGACGATCGTTCGCTGCATGCCGAGCGACTGAAACTCCTCGCACCCACACTGGCCTCGTTCGACAGCGTCGATGGCCCCTACCGGTTCGCTGTCACCGAGCGCAAGGCCGGGCGGGCGCCAGAGGTCGAGGACCCGGCAGTGCTGGAGTGGATCGGCCGCTTCATCGGCCGGCTGCACGCGGTCGGGGTACGCGGCCGCTTCGAACAGAGGCTCACGCTGAGCCCGGCGAGCCTGGGCACCGAGCCGCGCGACTGGCTGCTGGCCCACGAGGTTCCGCCACCCGACGCCCTGCCCGCCTGGCGCAGCATGGTCGATGCGGCGCTGGAGCGGGTGCAGTCCGCCTTCGCCGCCGCGGCGCCGCTGCGAACCCTGCGCCTGCACGGCGACTGCCACCTCGGCAACATCCTGTGGACCGGCGCCGGGCCGCACTTCGTCGACCTCGACGACGCACTCACCGGCCCGGCCGTGCAGGACCTGTGGATGCTGCTGTCCGGCAGCCGTGCCGAGCGCCAGAAGCAGCTCGGCGCGGTGCTCGACGGCTACGAGCAGTTCATGGACTTCGACCGCCGCGAACTGGCGCTGATCGAGCCGCTGCGCACGCTGCGCATGGTCCACCACAGCGCCTGGATCGCACGGCGCTGGAAGGACCCGGCCTTCCCGGTCGCCTTCCCGTGGTTCGAGAGCCCGGCCTACTGGACCGAGCAGGCCACGCGCCTGCGCGACCAGCTCGAGGCGATGGACGAAGCCCCGCTGGTCGCCTGACCGATCAACCCACGAGCAGCGTGTTGATGCGCCTCACGTAGGCACCCGGATCCTCCAGCGTGCCACCCTCGGCGAGCAGCGCCTGGTCGAACAGGATGTGCGCCAGGTCGTCGAAGTGCGCGCTCGAGTCGAGGCGCTTGACCAGCGCATGCTCGGCGTTGACCTCCAGGATCGGCAGCCCCTTCGGCGCCTCCTGTCCGGCCTGCCTGAGCATGCGCGCCAGGTGGCCGCTGATGTCGCCCTCGTCGACCACCAGGCAGGCCGGCGAGTCGACCAGGCGCGAGGTCACGCGCACGTCCTTGGCACGATCCTTCAGCGTCTCCTTCAGGCGCTCGAGCACCGGCTTGAAGGCTTCGGCGGCCTCTTCGGCCTGCTTCTTCTCGGCTTCGTCCTGCAGCGTGCCGAGGTCGACCGCGCCCTTGGCAACACTCTGCAGCGGCTTGCCGTCGAACTCGAACAGGTGCGCGAGCATCCATTCGTCGACGCGGTCGGTCAGCAGCAGCACCTCGATGCCCTTCTTGCGGAAGATCTCCAGCTGCGGGCTGCTCTTCGCTGCCGCCAGCGAATCGGCGGTGACGTAGTAGATCGCCTCCTGGCCTTCCCTCATGCGCGCGACGTAGTCCTTCAGCGACACGCCATCGTCACCTTGCGTAGACGCGAAGCGCAGCAGCTTGGCGACCCGCTCCTGGTTGGCGTGGTCCTCCCCGACGCCTTCCTTCAGCACGACGCCGAAGTCCTTCCAGAACTTCGCGTACTTGTCGCGCTCGGCGGCATCTTCGCTGTCGGCCAGGCCTTCGAGCATGGACAGCACACGCTTGGTCGAACCCTCGCGGATCGCCTTCACGTCGCGGCTCTCCTGCAGCAGCTCGCGGCTGACGTTCAGCGGCAGGTCGGCCGAGTCGATCACGCCCTTGACGAAGCGCAGGTAGACCGGCATCAGCGCCTCGGCGTCGTCCATGATGAAGACACGCTTGACGTACAGCTTCACGCCGCCACGCTTGTCGCGGTTCCACAGGTCGAACGGCGCCTTCGCCGGGATGTAGAGCAGCTGGGTGTACTCGCTGCGCCCCTCGACGCGGTTGTGCGTGTAGGCCAGCGGCGCCTCGCTGTCGTAGCTGATCTGCTTGTAGAACTCGGTGTACTGCTCGGGCGTGAGCTCGTTCTTGTTGCGCGTCCACAGTGCCGCGGCCTTGTTGACCGGCGCCCATTCGTCGCCGAGCTTCTGCTGGCCGGCCTCGGCGTCCCATTCCTCCTTGCGCATCAGGATGGGCAGCGAGATGTGGTCGGAATAGCGGCTGATGATCGAGCGCAGCTTCCAGCCGGACAGGAACTCCTCCTCGCCCTCGCGCAGGTGCAGGATCACGCTGGTGCCACGCTCGGGCCGGGTGATGGCCTCGACCTCGAAGTCGCCGCTGCCTTCGCTGCTCCAGCGCACGCCCTCTTCGGGCTTGAGCCCGGCCCGGCGCGACTCGACGGTGATGCGGTCGGCGACGATGAAGCCGCTGTAGAAGCCGACGCCGAACTGGCCGATCAGCTGCGCGTCCTTCTTCTTGTCGCCCTCCAGCGCGGCCATGAACTCGCGCGTGCCGCTCTTGGCGATGGTGCCGAGGTTGGCCACCGCCTCCGACTCCGACAGGCCGATGCCGTTGTCGGTGATGGTGATCGTCTTCGCCTCGGCGTCGAAGGCGACGCGCACCTCGAGGTTGGGCGCGTCCTCGAACAGCTCGGGCCGGTCCAGCGCCTCGAAGCGCAGCTTGTCGCAGGCGTCGGAGGCATTGGAGACCAGCTCGCGCAGGAAGATCTCCTTGTTGGAGTACAGCGAATGGGTGACGAGGTGCAGGATCTGCTTGACCTCGGCCTGGAAGGAAAGGGTCTGCTTGCTCATGGTCTGGGGTCGGAACAATGGCCGGGACGTCCCGGCGCCGCGACGGAGTATGGGGGCAGCCCGCAGGCTTTCAAGCCGGGCCGGTCAAGCTCGGTGCTTTCCCTGTAGTTCGTTGTAGTTCACCCGGCGCAGCGAGGGGCCTGCTAGCCTGCGGCGATGCATCCACGAATCCTCGCCGCACTGCTCACCGCCCTGCTCGCCGCCTGCGGCGGCGGAGGAGGTGGCGGCGGATCGTCGGGCCCGCTGCCCGAGGTGGTCACCACGCCGGTCGCCGCCAACGACCCCGGCAGTTCCCTGCCCGCCGACTGGCGCCAGGGCGTGTTCGCCGAGATCTTCGTCCGCGGCTACCAGGACAGCGACGGCGACGGCATCGGTGACCTGGCCGGCCTGACCGACCGGCTCGACTACCTACGCGACCTGGGCGTCACCGGCCTGTGGCTGATGCCGGTCACGCGCAGCCAGGACCGCGACCACGGCTACGCGGTCACCGACTACCGCCGCATCGAGAGCGACTACGGCAGCGTGGCCGACATGGACACGCTGCTGCGCGAGGCCCACGCACGCGGCATCGGCGTGGTCATCGACTACGTGATGAACCACAGCGCGGCCCGCCATCCGGCCTTCGTCAACGCCGCCAGCGGCGCCACCAATCCCTTCCGCGACTGGTACCTGTTCGAGTCCAGCCAGCCCGGCGGCTGGAACGTGTATGGCGGCAACCCCTGGCGCAACGGCGGCAGCGGCTGGTACTACGCGCCGTTCTGGGACCAGATGCCCGACTTCAACCTGCGCAACGCCGAGGTGGTCGAGTGGCACCACGACAACCTGCGCTTCTGGCTGAATCGTGGCGTCGACGGCTTCCGCTTCGACGCCGTCGGCAACCTGGTCGAGAACGGCCCCTCGGCCTGGGAGAACCAGCCGGAGAACTTCACACTGATGAACGGCATCCGGCAGCTGGTCGGCAGCTACCAGCAGCGCTTCCTGGTCTGCGAAGGGCCGTCGCGCCCGCTGCAGTTCGCCACCGCCTGCGGCAGCGCCTTCGCGTTCGGCCACCAGTACGACCTCGTCAACGCAGCCAAGGGCGATACCAGCGCCATCGCCGCCGTGGCCGACTACTTCGGCTCGGCGCCGGCCGGCATGTCGACCATGCTGTCGAATCACGACAGCTTTGCCGGCCAGCGCCTGTGGGACCAGCTCGGCGGCAACGCCGCGCAGTACCGGCTGGCCGCCGCCACCTACCTGCTGCAGCCGGGCACGCCCTTCATCTACTACGGCGAGGAGATCGGCATGGCCGGCGGCGCCGGCCTGAGCGGCGACCCGAAGCTGCGCACGCCGATGAGCTGGACCGGCAACGCCGTGCGCGCCGGTTTCACCACCGGCACGCCGTTTCGCGCGCTCTCGGCCAACGTGAGCACGAACAACGTCGAGGCGCAGCTGGCCGACGCCAACTCGCTGCTCAACTGGTACAAGGCGATCATCGCGCTGCGCCGCGCCCATCCGGCGCTGACGCTCGGCACCCATGCCGGTGCCGTCGCCAGCGGCAGCACGCTGAGCTTCCAGCGCGTGCAGGGCAACCAGCGTGCGGTGGTGATGATCAACTATGGCAGCGGCGCTGCAACGATCGGCGCCAGTGGCCTGCCGGCCGGCGCGACGCTGGTCAACGCCTTCCCGGCCAGCGGCGCGAACGCTGTCGCCGACGGCGCCGGCGCTGCCCGGGTGAGCGTGCCGGCCCAGTCGGTGCGCGTGTTCATGATCGGCAGCTGAAGCCTGCGCGACCCGCGCTCAGACCAGCCCGAGCGCGTGGTGCCACAGCAGGTCGCCGAGGTAGCGGCCCGGCAGCAGCGTGAACACGCCGGCGCCGACGCAGGCGCCGAGGTAGATGCGCTGCATCGTCTTGCGGTGGATCTCCACCTTGCGGTACGCGATCGCGACGATCGCGACGGTCACGCCGACCAGCGTCACCACGCCGAGCAGGTGAATCGGCGAGAAGCCGTACAGCTGGAAGCGGCCGGTGCTGCGCATGAAGAAGGCCGACAGCGCCGTGCCGACCATCACCGTGACCCAGGCATAGCCGAGCCCGCGGTGGCCCCGCGAGCCCTTGCGCGCCCACAGCGCGGCCGGGCCGAGCAGCACGGCGGCACTGGCCAGGGTCAGGTGAACCAGAACGATGGGCGAGAGACTGGCGAGGCTGGCGTCGTGGACCATGATCGGCTCCGCGGTGTGGAAGGTTGCGATGGGTCCATCGTGCCGGCCGGCGCCGCGCGCCGCGAGCGCCCTGCGACGAAACGGGCCGGCGCGGCGCGAAACGCCGGCTGCGCAACGCCAGCCGCTTGTCAAGCTGCACCGCGATAGCCCGACTCGCCACTGCGGCTTCGCCGCCGGCGTGGCCTCCGCGCGCTGGCGGTGATAGCTTCCGCGGCGCACACCGACTGGAGGACCCGATGGCCAAGCTGAACGTCAACGGCAAGCTGCACGAGGTCGATGCCGAACCCGACACGCCCTTGCTGTGGGTGCTGCGCGAACAGCTCGGACTGACCGGCACCAAGTACGGTTGCGGCATCGCGCAGTGCGGCGCCTGCACGGTGCACCTCGACGGCGTCGCGACACGCTCCTGCGTGCGACCGATCTCCACCATCGGCGCCGGCGAGAAGATCGTCACCATCGAAGGGCTCTCGCCCGACGGTTCGCATCCGGTGCAGAAGGCCTGGGCGCAGCTCGACGTGCCGCAGTGCGGCTTCTGCCAGTGCGGCATGGTGATGGCCGCGGCCGCGCTGCTGAAGGAGAAGCCGAAGCCCAGCGACGCCGACATCGACGCCGCGATGACCAACATCTGCCGCTGCGGCACCTACAACCGCGTTCGCGCCGCGATCAAGATCGCCGCCGCGCAGGGCTGAGGAGACGAGCATGACGACGATCCAGGTCTCCCGTCGCGACTTCCTCGGCAGCTCGGCTGCCACCGCCGGCGCACTGGTGGTCGGCTTCCATGTGCCGCTGATCCCGGGCCAGAGCCATGCGCAGGCACCGCTCGCCGCCTCGCCCGAGGTCAACGCCTGGGTGGTGATCCAGCCCGACGACACGGTGGTGATCCGCGTGGCGCGCTCGGAGATGGGCCAGGGCTCGCTGACCGGCTTGGCACAACTGGTCGCCGAGGAACTGGAGTGCGACTGGGCCAAGGTCCGCACCGAGTACCCGACGCCGGGCCAGAATCTGGCGCGCAACCGCGTCTGGGGCAACTTCTCCACTGGCGGCAGCCGCGGCATCCGCGAGTCGCACGACTACGTGCGCAAGGGCGGCGCGATCGCACGCACGATGCTCGTGCAGGCGGCCGCCGACGACTGGAAGGTGCCAGCCTCCGAATGCAGCGCCGCCGCCAGCGTCATCACCCACAAGCCGTCGGGGCGCAAGACCAGCTACGGCAAGGTGGCCACGGCAGCGGCCAGGCTCACGCCGCCGGCCGACGTGACGCTGAAGGACCCGAAGGACTGGAAGCTGATCGGCAAGCCGGTCAAGCGGCTGGACACGCTCGAGAAGCTCACCGGTGCGCAGGTCTACGGCATGGACCTGAAGCTGCCCGGGATGCTCAACGCCGCGATCAGGGACTGCCCGGTGTTCGGCGGCAAGGTGAAGGCCTTCGACGCTGCCGCCGTCGCAAGACGGCCCGGCGTGAAGAAGGTGCTGCGCGTCGGCGACAGTGCGGTCGCGGTGGTCGCCGACACCTGGTGGCACGCCAAGACCGCGCTGGAGGCGCTGACCATCGAGTGGGACGAAGGTCCGAACGCGAAGCTGAGCAGCGCCGACTTCGCCGCCGTGATGAAGGCCGGTCTGGACGCGAGCGACGCGGCGGTCGGCAACAGCGTCGGCGACGTGAAAGCGGCACTGGCCTCGGCGGCGCGGCGCATCGAGGCGGTCTATGCCTATCCGCACCAGAACCACGCGACGATGGAGACGATGAACGCCACCGCACGCTGGACGCCCGAACGCTGCGAGGTCTGGACGCCGACGCAGAACGGCGAGGCGGCGCTGGCCGCCGCCTCCGAAGCGGCCGGGCTCAAGCCGGCGCAGTGCGAGGTCTACAAGCTGCACCTGGGCGGCGGCTTCGGCCGGCGCGGCGCGGTGCACGACTGGGTGCGCCAGGCGGTGGCGATCGCCAGGGAGATGCCCGGCACGCCCATCAAGCTGATCTGGTCGCGCGAGGAGGACATGCTGCACGGCCGCTACCACCCGGTGACGATGTGCAAGCTGACCGCCGGGCTCGACGCACAGGGCAACCTGAACGCGCTGCACATGCGCATCTCGGGCCAGTCCATCGTCGCGGGAATCTTTCCGCAGAACATCAAGGACGGCAAGGACCCGGTGGTCTTCCAGGGCCTCAACCCGCCCGGCCCCGAGGCCTCGATCGGCTACACGGTGCCGAACCTGCTGATCGACCACGCGATGCGCAACCCGCATGTGCCACCGGGCTTCTGGCGCGGCGTCAACCTGAACCAGAACGCGATCTACCTCGAGTGCTTCATCGACGAGGTGGCGCATGCGACGAAGCAGGACCCGCTGGCGTTGCGCCGCAAGCTGATGGCCAGCCACCCGAAGCACCTGGCGGTGCTCAACGCGGTGGCCGAGCGTGTCGGCTGGGGCAGGCCGGCGGCGCCGGGCGTGTTCCGCGGCCTTGCGCAGACCATGGGCTTCGGCAGCTACGTTGCCGCGTGCGCCGAGGTGTCGGTGGATGCCGACGGCCGGCTCAAGGTGCACCGCATCGTCGCCGCTACCGACTGCGGCCACGCCGTCAACCCGCAGCAGATCGAGGCGCAGGTCGAAGGCTCGTTCGTCTATGGCCTGTCGGCCGCGCTGTACGGCGAGTGCACGGTGAAGAACGGCCGCATCGAGCAGTCGAACTTCGACACCTACCCGGTGATGAAGATCGACGAGATGCCCAAGGTCGAGACCATCGTGATGCCCAGCGG